>CAWCXR010000015.1:0-964363 GCA_963799555.1 uncultured cyanobacterium | reverse complement strand
TCAGTAAGCTCTGTCAAAAAGAGTTGACACTATCAAAAAAACACTGATACGCTTACTTCTACGGCTGTTGTCTGCCCACAAGGTGGCTTCAGCTTGACCGCACGAAAATTTAGCAGACGCAGACGATGATTGCTTGGACCCAATCACCGCCTGCTCGCCCCTAAAACTGCATGTACAGTTACGGAGGTTGTGGACCATGATGCCATAGCCGCCCTGACTTTTAGCAAGTTGGGGCGGCTAAATTTTCGCGCTTTCTTTCCATAACTTCTGTCGAGTTAGTCAGAACGTCAGCGATCGCGATAAGCGAACAGCTACAGCAGCTAACTCGACTAGCTAATAACGAATGCATCCGTTATTAGCTGTAACACCTCATTGGAGAAATCGTGAAAATGACCATCTGTACAACAAAAGAGCTGCTTACCGCATCGCAGGAGGCGGCTACGGCTCTGCAAACCGCCTACGACGCTGGGCAGATACGAGAGAAAGAGGTACTGCGACACATTCTGCTGGGTAGCCCGGAGGCAATCCGACAGACAATCCATCAGCTTCATGTTTTGAACTATGTGGAGTCTTTGCTGTGGACGCCGATCGTTGCGGTGAACAGCGACGTGGTGATTACGCCGCAGCAAGGGGCGGCGATGAGTTTGCTGGTGCGATCTCTCTAGACTCGCTCTGAACTATAGCTTTGGCCCTGGGTCTGCTGCTGGTATCGACCTAGGGCCATCAGCGGAAAATAGTGGCAGTACAGGCGATAGCGCAGGTAGAAGTGCTGTGGGAACCCCGTGCCAGTAAAAGCTTCCTCCTGCCAGGTACCGTTTTCCTGGGTATCGACCAGATACTGTATGCCTCTTTCTACGGCAGTTTTGGCGGTTGGACTCAGGCAAAAGCTGGCGTCTAGCAAGCCTAGAAGCGCCCAGGCTGTCTGGGAGGCGGTGCTGATGCCTTTGCCTTTAAGGGTTTTGTCTTTGTAACTGCGGCAAGTTTCACCCCAGCCGCCGTCGGCATTTTGAACGCTCACTAGCCAGTCGACCCCGCGCGATATCTGTGGGCGATGACGGTCGGCGGCGCTTAGACACAGCGCTGAAAGTGCCTGGCTCGTACCGTAGATATAGTTGACGCCCCAGCGACCGAACCAGCTACCGTCAGATTCTTGCTCTTGGATCAGATAGCTGAGACCTCTAGAGAGTCGGTAGGCAGTAAGATCGGCTGCGTAGCTGCTGGTAAGTTCTAAATCGGCAGCGAACCGTCCGTGCATCTCTAGAACGCGCCCGGTGATATCAGCGGTGCTAGGGTCGATCATTGCTTTGAGATCGCCGTAGGGAATATCGTTGAGCCAGTCTTGATCGTTATTGATGTCAAAGGCTGCCCAGCCGCCGTTTTTGCACTGCATGGTAGCGATCCAAGAGACGGCGCGGGCGATCGCACGCTTTTTCACCTGCTCATCAGGCAAAGTCACATCGTACAGCGCCATTGCTACAACTGCCGTATCATCTACATCTGGATAAAAGCTGTTGTCGAATTCAAAGGCCCAGCCACCCGGTTTACCCTGAGGATTTTTGACAGACCAGTCGCCGTAGCTCAAAATCTGTTTCTCTAGTAGCCATTCGCCAGCCTTAACTAGAGCCGGATCGTTTGGGGAAAGGCCGGAGTCGGTGAGCGATCGCATCGCCAAAGCCGTATCCCACACGGGTGATATACAAGGCTGCGCCCAGCAGGTTTCTTTGGTCTCTACCATAAAATTATTGATTGCCTGAAACCCTCTTTGCACCACCGGATCGTTGACGGCATAGCCGAGCGATCGCAGCGCCAGCATAGAATTCAACATGGCCGGAATGATGCCACCCCAGTCACCGGTTGCCTCCTGTCGTTCGAGAATCCACTTTTCCGCTTTCTGAATACTCTCTTTTCTCAAAGGAATCAGATCAACAGATTCAGCCAGTTTGAAGGCTTTATCTAATAGCAAAAAGACATCGCTCCAATCTCTCTTCTCAGTCAGCTCCCAGCGAACATTTTCAACGCCTTCTGTATACAGCTCGTTGAGATTTACAGCAGGTTGAACAGCATAAATTGGCTTTTGATCGAAGACAACTAGCAGCGGCACGGTGCTACCTCTAGCCCAGCTAGAAAGTTCGTAGATACTAAACGGGAATGGAGGCTCTAGCTGCATCACCCACGCAGGCAAAGACGGCAAGCCTTCCCAGCGATAGCAGCCAATCAGCGCTAGATGAAATTTGGTAAAGATGCGCGTCTGACTAATGCCGCCGTGATGCAGGATAAATCGCTTTGCCTTGATCATGGCCGGATCGCTGGCCGGAACGCCTAGCAACCTCAGGCCCATGTAGGCTTCTACAGAAGTGCTCAAGTCACCGCCATCGTCCCAGAACAGTTCCCATCCGCCGTGGACTCTTTGCTGCGATCGCAGATAGTTTTCCAGCTTTGCCAAAGGCTTGCTCTCGGCAATGCCCCAAATTTTGTGCAGTAGAACAACTTCAGCGGTGATGCTGGCGTTCGATTCTAGATCGGCCCACCAGTAGCCTTCGGGCTTTTGAAGAGATAGTAAGTGTTGCTGTGCGGCTTCGATAGTTTGGGCTAGATCTTCAGAAAGAGGTGTCTGAGAGGAGGGGGAATGGGGAATGGAGGATGGGGGAATGGGGGATTGCAAGGGCGTTTGCATCGACATGGAGTTTTTAGCTGAGTTGATATTAGAAGGGCGTTACTGAGATAGCATAATGCAAATTCTTTGAGAGAAAGATGGAAAGTGTGTTGTTTTGGCTAACGGCTGTGGCTGCGATGGTCTGGGTGGGTCTGCTACTGCTGTGGGGAAAGTTCTGGCGAGCGGACCAGCGACTGGATTCAGAGATGATAGACCAAATGCCTTCTCCAGACGTTTGGCCGTCGGTAGCGGTGGTGATTCCAGCCAGGAATGAGGCGGAGCTGATTGGGAAGGCGATGCGATCGCATCTAACCCAAAACTATCGCGGTCAGCTATCCATTCTCTTGGTCGACGACAAAAGCACAGACAGCACTGCGCAGATAGCGGCTCAAACCACAGAAACATCAAACAGAACAGATACTCTCACTATTCTCTCAGGAACGGCACCGCCCGCTGGCTGGACAGGCAAGCTATGGGCGATGGAACAGGGCTTTCAACAGCTAAAGCAACGCTTCGACCCACCAGACTACGTTCTATTTACCGATGCAGATATTGAGCATTCAGCTAACAGTTTGCAGCAGCTAGTGACCAAAGCCGAAAGCCAAAAGCTAGATCTGGTTTCTCTAATGGTCCAACTGCGAACTCAAAGCTCTTGGGAAAAGCTGTTGATTCCAGCTTTTATCTTCTTCTTTCAGCTGCTCTATCCGTTTCCCTGGGTGAACAATCCGGATAAGAAAACGGCAGCAGCAGCAGGTGGATGCGTCTTACTCCGATTCAACGTCCTAGAGCGCATCGGCGGACTTCAGACCATTCGCAAGGCGCTAATCGATGACTGTGCTTTGGGTGCAGCGGTAAAGGCAGGCGGTCCTATCTGGCTAGGACTGAGTAGTGAGGTGAAAAGTCTACGCCCTTATCCTGGTCTAAAAAGCCTCTGGCAAATGGTGTCACGTAGCGCCTACACACAGCTGAACTATTCTCCTTTTCTGCTGGTGGGAACAGTGACCGGGATGGCGCTAGTGTACTGGGTGCCGCCGCTGGGATTTGTGGCTGGTGTGGTTTGGGGAGAAAGGTACGATCGCCTGTCTGGGTTTGACCGGCTGGCTATTGATGGCATGCGCCTATTGGCCAACACTGCGCCTGTATAAAAGCGCTTCCTGGATGGCGTTTGCGCTCCCTATCATTGCACTACTGTACACACTAATGACCATTGACTCAGCCTGGCAATATTGGACGGGCGGCGGCAGTGCCTGGAAAGGTCGAACCTATCGCAGCCAATCTTCAAAACACTAACAGTTATACAACAGCAGTCTGTGCCATAAGAGAGAGAGGGGGCGCTATTATCGACGGACTAAACTCTGTATGCGAAAGAGGTAGCGAAATGGGTAGCTCAATCAAAAATTTAGCGCCTTTACCAGGAACAGAGTAGCTTTTGAGCTGACCTTTGTGCTGTGCAGCAACGATTTGATAGCTGATAGAGAGCCCCAGTCCGGTCCCCTGTCCAACGTCCTTTGTCGTAAAAAAGGGATCGAAGATGCGATCTTGTATTTCTGTCGGAATGCCCAGGCCATTATCTTCAATCCATGTAGCAATACGATTATCGGCAGTCAGCTGGGTTGCTATCTTCAAGGTAAGTGTATCTAGCTGAGTATCAGAGTCCGTGCAGGATAGTCTAGGACGCTTCAAAGACTCGATCGCATTGCGAATAATATGTATAAAAACTTGGTTTATCTGGCTAGCACAGCACTCCACAGCCGGAATCTTGCCATAGTGCTTTTCTATGTTGATGCCTTCGCGCTCAGGTCCTAGCATCGCCAATGTGCTATCTGTCATCTGTTGGGTGAATTTGTCCATCTCCATAACGCCGACTGAGACAGCGGTCTGCACTTCTTTGACCAGCGTTTCTATCTCTAACGTGGCGATCGCTGTTTGATCGGCCAGCCGCCGAATCTCTCTAGCAACTACCGAAAAGCCCGCACCGTACTCACCCGCTTTCTCGGCCTCGATAGCAGCATTGAGCGATAGCAGATTAGTCTGGTCGGCTACTTTTGTGATAGCGACAACGACTTAGTCAATAGTGTGGGTGCGATCGCTAATCGTCCCCAGTCGGTTAGCAATAGACTGGTTCATCCCCTCTAGCTGGGCCATTGTCGCCGCCCTATTAGTCAGCTCCTGTTCTCTTTCAGACGCACCGTTTTTAGCCGCCTGCGCTTTCTCTAGTACCTGCTCTACGTGACTCATCAGATCATGAGCCGTCACCACAATCTGACGGGAAGAATCTGTAATTTGCGCACTAATAGCAGACTGCTCAGTCACCGTCGCTTCTAACCGATTTTCTGAAGCTGCAATCTGTAGAGGAGAAGACTGCACCTGAATTCCTGATTGCTGCATCGTGAAGATCAAAGTATTGACCTGACGTATGAGCTGTCGGATCGGAATCAACACTGGCAGCAGCGATAGCAGCGTCAGCACCATCAGCGCCTGCTGAATTCGCTGTAGCCGCTGCACCCGGTCCGCCGCCTCTAGCTCATACTGGTTGACAATGGCATTCATCTCTTGGAGAAAGTCGTCCTCATTCTGAGCAATTTTGCCGATCGCATCAGCCGTATTAGCAGAAAAAGGAATAAGCATTTCTTCAGCAGCTGTTGTTAGAGCTATGTAGTTTGGCTCTATTTCAGCCCACATTCCGCCCTTTTGACTGTCACATTGAGAATAAAGGCAATCTCAACATAGCAGGTAGTATTCTTGAGCGGCAGAACCAAGGAACCGCAGTATTTTGCGATGGATTTTCGTTGAGATTCAGTACCTGCTGCCGACTATTGAGAGTGACTAGATGAATCGCCATGAAGGACTGAAATACCCAGCGTAAGGTGGGCGTATTGGTTCGTTTCCCCAGCTGGTTGGGAATCTGCTCTTTAGCAGCACTTAAGGCCTGCCGCAGTTTTCGTTGCCCAAGATTGTAGACTAGCAAACACAGCGCCATAATCATCGCCAACGCCATAATGCGTTCAGGCGATTTGAGGAAGACACTGTCGGTAAAGAACAACGGGTCTTTGAGGAAACGAAAGCCCCGCTCAGTGCCCTGCTGTGCTTTGTATTCAGTGAGCACATCATCGGCACTTAGCCTCGGCTCATCGGGGTTATCCATTTCATTCTCAAGCTCTGGTGTGGCCAGCAAGTTATACTCTAGACGTTTGATATTTGGACTTTTCTAAAAGATTGAAAGTTCAAGGTCAACAAAGAGGCTAGGGATGCTTTATGAGTAGTGTTGGCCTGTTCGATGCAAGTTTCAATAGCGTGCTTGAAATCATCAAAATTAGCGTAGTACTTGGAATACAAACACTGATTGCGCACAAACTTCCAGAGCCGCTCAATCAAGTTCAAATGAGGTGAATAGGATGGCAGGTATAACAACTCAATGTTGAGCGCCTTAGCCAAGGTGAACACCACCTTACATTTCTGATAGCGAGCATTGTCCAACACGACGGTAATCGGGACATCCAATCTCAAAGCATTGAGTTTTAGAAGCATCAGACAAATGCTTTCGGCATTGATATAGCTCTCGTTGGTGACGGTGATGACTTCTTTGGTGATGGCGTTGACTACACCCAAGACGTTGAAGCGTTTGCGACCCGAGGGGGAGGCTATGAAAATCCGGCTGAAGCACCAGAGAAAGCCCAAGTAAGCGCGATGAACAAAATGGGCGGCATCCATAAAAAAAGGGCGCGTTCTCCCGCCTGTGCTTCTGTTAATCGGGGCTCTAGCGCTTCGGTTTGAAAGCTATCCTGCTCTGCCAGCTTTTCGGGAGCTGCCGCTTTCCCTGGCACGTAGCCAACTTTTCGGGGGTTCAGTCCCATGCGTTTGAGAAACGCTTTAATTTGCGTGGGACTACGTTTTATCCCAGTGAGTCGCTCAATCTCTGAGCCCGCTTCGGCTGACGTTCGGGGGGGATGGGCTGCAAAGTGGGCCTTGAGGCTGGGAATATGCTCGTTGAGTTTACTTGGTTGACCTTTGTAGTCGAGCTGTTTGAGCGCCTCTATGCCACCCGCTTCGTATTCTCGTAAGTAAGTTACTAAGCTCGTTTTGCTCCGCACACGGCTCAGTCGCCGGATTTCCTGATGAGACAAGCCTTGACTCTTCAGATACAGCACCTCCATCTTGCGCTGTACCTGAGGATGAGGATGGTGATAGCGTTCGTAGTCAAGGGCAGTGATATCGGCTTCGCTAAATTCTAGTTGGATCATTGGCGGGAGGGGGTTTGAGCGACCTACTGCCATTTCATCACAGCGCTTCAATTAGTTCAATCCCAAAACGCTTGGAGTATAGCGCCCGTTAGGCCGATAGTAGCCGTAAACTGTAGCCCATTACCTTCTAAGAAGCCAACTAGAAAGCCACCTGTCGCATTTGCGATCATCCAGAGAGCGATGAATTTGATGGAGCGCGATCGCAAAATGTAAGAAGTCGTATGCTGCATGAGAATCCTTCTGAAGTAGTCGGTCTATAAAGCACCAACGAACTAGTAAGCGCTATTTAGACTCAGCCTACGCTGGAATAGAGAAGACTTCGAGAGAAACCCCATCGCAAAGCTTTCAGAGTCTTTTCTTTGCTTCCCGAAAACTTCCCGATTGATCAATAGAGTAATCCCATAGACAAAAGAGAGCGGTTTTTGCTTTTTTCTGCCCCAGCGAAATAGTAGATGTAAGATGATTTATATTCCTTTGTTGTTTGGGCTGTTCTGCTTGTGCCCGATGCTGTCTGCGATCGCAGTTCGACGGTCACTTTCTGTTCGGTGGCAGCTATCTTTCATCGGCTTCTGCCTTTGCTACGGCGCTTTCCCGCTGCTTGTGAGCTGGGTTAGTTCACGCTTATCGGGGCACTTTGGCTGTGAATATTTTGCGCTTTCCATTCAGTGTCCTTCGAATCTTCAGTTGGAAGAATTTCTTTCGGGGGTAGTATTCTCTCCCTGGCTGATAATGGTGACTTTTCCATCAGCTGTCTCAGGAATCGTAGGGCTTTTTGTCTCTATCTATCTCACGACCAGCCTGTTTAGACGCGAGGCTATGATCGCTCATAGTTCAAGTTCTCAATATCAAGCGGCTGCTTTTTGCCGTAGCCGCCGACATAGAGTATTTTTTGGGCTGTTCGGGGCGATTTCTCAGCGATGGAGGCTTTCGCTATTAGGTGTGCGGATTGTTGCAGTCATACTACTTGTGGCCCTATCTGTACCAACAATCACAGTATACCTTTGGTGCTTATTGGCGTTCCCTCTAGAGCCTCAAAGTGACCGTTCTTCATAACGCTAAAAATAGTTGCGTACGTCAACACATCACTCAGACAAAGGACTACGACTCATGTTTAGAACTGCTGCCGCTCTTTTAAGTACTGTTTTACTTACTTCCTGCGTAAGCTCATCTCTCAACGATCTTCCTGTTGATACGCCTATCGATCTAACGCTTCCTGAAGCTGTTGTCAGTCTTCTCCCGGAAGCTATAGAAGCAAGCGTACGCACCGACTATGCGGCCTTCCGTCAGATACCAGAAATTCAAGTCGCTATCCTACGCTATAGCCCTGAAATTTGGCGCGATGGCTGCTTGGGACTGGGCAGACCAGAAGAGTCTTGTTTGTTTGCTCTGGCAGAAGGGTGGCAAGTTGAAGCGACAGATCTAAGTGGAACAGAAAGCAGCTTCTATCGGACTGATGTGACAGGTGAACATGTTCGTCGCTCCACGCTTGAGAATAATTTGCCGCCTTCGGTAGGCGATCGCGTTCTCCAAATCTTGAAGGCAAGTGGCGCAGCCCAAAACGACAGTCTCTCTATCGTTTCAGCTGAGCCTCAGCTGTGGGATGGCTGCTATGGCCTACCTTCCGAAGGAAGTGTGTGCGCTGAAGTTGCCATCTTTGGCTGGCGAGTAACGCTCACCGACACACGGCGCTACTGGGTTTACCATACAGACGGATTGGGAAATACTATTTTATTAAATGGGGAAGCTCGTGAAGCTAAAATGCCTGGCGAAGCTCTTACCTCCGAGACTTTAGAAGTGGACGATTTTTCTTCAAAAGAGATGTTGGATCAAGTAGGTCCAGGCTGTAGCATTGTTCTACGGCGCACGGCAGAAGCGGAGAACTTCATCTTGCATGAGAACTATCTTGAAGAAGGTAATGCGAGTATGAAAGTTGCAGGGAACTGGATCACCTTTCTACCTGAGAGCTTCGCCGTAGGCATTAGCCAGCACCCTACTCGTACGTTTGTGAGTGAGGATAATCAGCTGCAGCTTACTTTGAATACGCCCGCAGGTGAGCGGCAAGGCTACGAGCTCATTGATATTCCGGAGGCAACTATTGAGATATCAGCAGGTGATGGGACAACAACAGCTATCTCGGCGGTAGGAGAAGCGGGCTGTTAGAGTGGATATAACTGCGTCTTATTTCACTTCGATTAGATTGAATTGTTCTGTTTCAGCCACTGTGCTGTACCTTGGCAAAGCAGCAAACGCTGTAGTGCGACTGGTCGCGAAATACAACAACCCCAATCGTAGAGAGCAAGGGTCATCCGGCGGCTGCAAACATTGTCTCTGTTGTCAAATCCAGCTGAGGAAATATTCCTGAGACCAGCTTCTCTCCAGTGACAAATTTCTGAATCTGATACTCTTTATTATCCAGCTGCCAGATTGTAATCGTCGGCTGCTTCGGTTTGTCAATATGGCGCACTGCGCCTAGCACTCAGAAATCGACCGTCCAGGATTCCTGAATACCCATAGCCTCATACTCTACAAACTTATGGCCATAGTCATCCCGCCAGTTTGTACTCACCACCTCAATCACCAGGGGTACGGTATGCCATACTGGATCACCGAAGCCGTTGACCATAGCGCCTCTTATGACAATCGCTCAAGGGTAGAGAACCACCACATCTGGTATGTAGCCAGAGTTCTCTACCCTTGAGCCAATTGGGCAATTACGGGGAATAAAATACGGCTTTTGGCTGCGGCGAATCTCAAAATCAAGATCAGTACTCAGAAATCCGCTGATATCCTCGCGGGGCCCAGCTGGTAACACTTCAACAACGCCCCCTTCAATCAATTCATACCGGCGGCCATCGTCAGGATACCAAGCCAGAAAATCCTCGGGCTCTGAACAAGTGACTGGACCATGATGTATCACCTCCCTCAGAAAAACAATCAACGAATGAAGACTGGACCGTTATTCTGATTCCAACTTGCAGCTGACAGCTATCGGCAATCGCCCTATTCAATCCGACTCAATAGGAATATGGCCCTTCTCGAAAACTTCCCGATTAGCCAGTAGAGTGTGCTCATCGTATTCACGGATAGAGCGCTTAATAGAGATGATCAAAGGTCCGCAGACGCCAGAAGTCCACCAAAAGATGTCTTTGGTGAAAGGATGGAGCGCCGAAGTACTCATCAACGCTTCTCAGAAAATTGTGTGGGAGCAGGTCACTGATTTTGCCGCTTACTCAGACTGGAATCCTTTCGTTCTTGAGGCTCATGCTGAGTTTAAAGTAGGAAGGACAATCCGTTTCCTAGAAGATCTCAAACGGTTTGGACAGCACTGGCTTGAGGCTGAGTTTCTGTCTATTGATCCACCTAACGCTTTTGTTTGGAAAGGACATCTAGGTGCTTCTTTTCTCTTTAGCGTTCGTCATGCTTTCAGATTTGAGGCTCTTGGTGACAGTCAAACTCGGTTTGTCCAAGTTCATGAGAATTTTGGTCTACTGATTCCCTACTTGGCTTGGCGAGATGTTTATGTGGTGAGCCATCAACGCTATCTCGATTGCAATCAGGCTCTTAAAGAACGCTGCGAAAGTTTTGTATGAATATCCGACTCGCTAACGAATCCGACTTGCCAGCTTTAGCCGCGCTGTATCGTCAGACGGTGCTGGAGAATGCATTGGAGCACTACACACCAGAGCAAACGGAGACATGGGCTTCTTTTGCTTTGGATACAGAACACTTTCGTTCATTGATTTTGGATGTCAATACTTTTGTTGCATTTGATGATAGTGAAGTTCTAGGATTTGCCGGTATTAGTGCGGATGGTCATGTGGCGTCTGTTTATGTTCGAGGCGATCATCTGCGCCCGCTGCAAATACGTCTTTCGCCGCATTCTCTCTGGCTGTCAGAAATAGAATAGGTAGACTCTGCCATCGGCCCTAGTCGCGAGTATCGCTGCGAATCGTCTGACAGAGCTCAATCCCATCGAGAACTGGCATCTCAACATCTAGAATCAACAGATCAGGGTTGGTTTCCGTCAGCATTTCCCAGAACTTTTTTGGGTCAGAAAGTAGGGTGACAGACATTCCCCAAGGCTCAAATAAAGGAGGAAGCGTGCTGAGAAAAATCGGATCGTCATCTACAGCCAGCAGTGTCACCATTGCTTTGGGGCTGACGGAATGAGACTCCAGAGAGCTGCCCAACGCTTTCTCTGCTAAGGCTAGCGTTTCTTCCAGTTGAGCAACCAGCGAAGAGATTTTTTTGGAGGTAGGTACTGCCTGAGCCTCTGTCAAAGCTTCTTCCAAACGCTTAGCTATCTGCGTGCCCTCATCCTGGTCAAACATCCCTAACACACCTGCTAACTTGTGGGCCGCCTAAGCCGCAGCCTGCCGCAAGCCTTCGGTTAGTCCGTTTTGACTCAGTGCGTTTTGCGCCTGTTTCAAGTGACTCATTCTTTCAGCCATTGCGCCACGGTGCTGCTGCCATAGCGTCGCCATCGCCTGCTGAAATTCTTGTTCTACAGAGCTTTGTTTTGTAAGCGAGACTAAAGGCGATGTCTGCGCTAAGGGCTGAGCTTCTTTGGATAAGGTCTTTTTTTGCGCGATCGCCTCATAGTCGATTTTAGGACTCAGCTTATAGCCCATGCCATACACATTCTCAATCCAACCGTCTGCGCCTGCTTTTTTTAGCCGTTGTCGCAGTCCTTTTACATGAGCTTTGACACTATCTTCCAGCGGTGGGTCATCAAAGGTCCAAAGATGTTCGATGATGTGTCCTCTACTGAAAACGCGCGCTGGGTTCCGAAGGAATAGCTCTAGCAAGCTGTACTCCTTTGGCGTTAGCTTTAACAGCTGCTCGGCATAGAGAACCTCACAGCTAACTGGATCTAGCCACAACTGTCCCATTTCCAAAACAGTCGTAGGAGAGACTTCGCCTCGACGCAGTAGCGCTCGCAGCCGTGCTTGCAGCTCGCCTATCTCTAGAGGTTTAGTGAGGTGATCGTCAGCGCCAGCATCCAGGCCGCGAATTTTTTCATCGGGCGCATCTTTGGCTGTCATCAGCAAAATAGGCGTTTTGTCGCCGTCATTGCGTAGCTGCTGACAAATACTAATACCATCCAATCGAGGCAGCCCTACATCAATGAGAAGCAGGTCATAGGTGCCACTTTGCGCATATTCCGAACCAAAGCGACCATCATCTACCGTATCCACGATGTAGCGCTGCTGCTGAAGTGCGCCGACCAGCACCCTCGTCAAAATTTCGTCATCTTCAATCAAGAGAATTCTCAAGGATGACCTCCTATCTGTCACGAACCCACAGCTCGTGTATTTATCTATGATATTTCAGCTTTGGCTCAAAAGGAATTTCATTCTCGGTTTCTTCTCCATTGGTTTCTATATTCAAAGTATGGAAAGCGAGAGGATACATCGCATCGCGACTTCCTCATATATCTGAGTCAAGCACTGCTAGTTCTCTTATGGCGTTTTTCTACAACACCAACATAAATCCTGAGGTAATTCCATGAGCTACTCTATGAAAAAATCAGTCCTTTCTGGTTTCTCTGTACTACTAGCAACACTTTCGCTTTCGCCTGTTGCTCAAGCCGCTGAAAGTATCAACAAAGATTACAACAGCGTTCACTAGCTACGCCTCGCCGAGTTCGACACTCGACACAAAAACTTCGATATCAAAGAAGGCTTCAGTGTTCATCAGCGACGCCTTGCCGAATTCGACAGTTGCGATAAGGCAAGCAATAGTCTATCTACCGTTTCTCTCATAGCACAGCACCGCCTGGTGCTAGATCGAAACAAAAGCAAGTAGCTCATCCAACCCAAGCTTGACTCCTCTCCTTGGCCTAGCAGCATTGCTGTTGGGTCACTTTCTTTTATTCACTTTGGAACCTGTTATGACTTCTCAGCATACTTCTCAATCTGTCTCTATTCCTGACACCGAAGTTCATCCTATCCACTCAACAATCATCAACGATGATTTCGAACTCTGGATCGCTAAACCTCAAGCTGGCTTTATTCCTACACTATCAGAGCCGCCCAAAGTTCTGTTCGTACTAGATGCAAATCTCTGTTTCGCCACTGCCGTTGAAATGACTCGAATCATGCACAAACTGTATGGTGAGCTGCCGCCTGTACTAGTAGTCGGCATTGCCTATCCTACTGAAGACAGCTTTCTACAAGGGCGTCTTCGCACTAGAGATTTTACGCCTTCTGAAGAGAATCGATTCGAAGAGATGGCCGCAGCGTTTCCCTCGCCTCCGGCCACAAGGTCAGTAGAGCCTGCAATGGGAGGCGCTGATGCGTTTCTTCGCTTTGTAGAAGAGGAGGTCAAACCTTATCTGGCAAAGCATTTTGAGTTCTCTCCATCAAAGAGTACTATTTTCGGTTCATCGCTAGGTGGGCTGCTGGTGATTCACGCTTTGCTACAGCGACCTGATCTATTCAACAATTTTATCGCCGCTAGTCCGTCGCTATGGTGGGACGATGAAATGATGTTTCAAGTAAAGCCGCAGAAGGCACCTTGTGGAACTGAGCTGTTTATAGCCGTTGGAGGGCTAGAAGAATCGCCGGAAATTCCGATGCTTTCACAGTTTAAGACAGTCACAAATGTGGAAAGAATAGCTAAGAGGCTTCGTAAAGAAGCGCCGTCTATCAATGTGAAGTCGGTTGTTTTCCCCGATGAGACTCATACGTCTGTAATCCCTGTCGCGCTCACTAGGGGATTGAGAAGCTGTCTGGGTGTCAGGCGCTGATACCTAGCGGGTTCAAAGTACTGAGATCTCACAAATACGTAGCCAAACAGCCACAAGAATTGTCTCTTGTGGCTGTTAGCGGCACGCTATGTACTTAGCGTTTTACAGAAATAAGGGTCACCCCTCCCAATAGTGGTTTGACCTGAGGGCAGATTTCTACAGATGAAAGAAATTATCAAAAAGAACAATCTCTTTCATATAGTCGTTAGTCGGCAGACGAGTTCCTGCATTACGCTTTCTCGACGCAGACGGGAAGTAGGCTTCACAAATAGCTTTAATATGTCGAGTGTCGGTACCGCAACAGCCACCTAGCACCGTAAGATTGTTCAACTGCTTTTTGAGAGCAAAATATTGTGTCCCTAGCTCCTGCGGATTGCCATCATCTAATGTCTCAGCTTCATCTAGCTCTGCGTGACTCTTTCGAGAGGCATTTGCACGGATGCCGTAGATTCTGTCAATCCATGCTTCGTCAGTTGAAACTATTTTCTGAAAGTGCGTGGGATGAGCGCAATTTATCATGTAGTAAGCAGGGGCGCTATTGGTCACACTATCAACCTGTTCTATTGCGACCCCTAAAGATTGGCCAGAGGGTAAACGCCCGTCTGTTTCTACCGTGAACGAAATTACAACAGGAATTCCTGCTTGTTGAGCAGCTTGAGCGATACCGGTAGCTTCTTCAGCGTAGGTCATCGTGATCGCACTGACTATATCGGCACCCGCAGCGTCAAAGGTATTCACTTGAGCCTGATGGTACTGCTGGGCACTTTGTGCATCCATTTGGCGCTCTGGGCTATAGCCATCACCTTGGGGGCCAATACAGCCACTGATAACCATAGGTAAAGAGGATTGCGCGCTGTCGCGAATGTTTTGCAGGAGTGCGATCGCCTGCCGATTAACCCTGTCCAGCGCTGCTGCGTCGTAACCTAGTCGCTCGCCCCAATCGCGGCTCGATCTCCAGGTGGGGCTTTCGAGCACAAGACCAACTTCGTATTGGTGGGCGATCGCGGCATACCTTTCAAAGTATCGTTGAAGGGCAGCTATCCCAATCGGATCGTCCAGCAGCGTGAATGCCGCAAACTCGGGCAAGGTGAACCCCTGCAAAAAGATTAGGTCTGTCTCTAGTCCGCCATCGGTGATAAATATCTCAGGAGATTCTTGGGTCTCCATCTGAGGCAGTTGGTATCGGTAGTTCTTCATGGTATTTTCGTGGAATAGGGAATCAGGAAAAAGAGGTCAGCGTACTCAAAAAGGAAGATTGCTTTGAATCGTTTCGTTCTCCAGGATTGCTAGCCAGTGGCTTTGCATATGAGGGTCTAGCGGATCCAACGAAAGGGGCAGAGTGCTTGCTTGCGCAGAGCCGACCAAAGCCAGTAGCACCATGCTTGCTGACAGGCATAGTTTTAGGTGAGTCATGGCAGGAATCTCTAAAATTGGGTGAATGTAAGCGCTAATAGACATTTGCCGATGCGACTGCTTAACGCCTTTGTTACTGTGAACAATAAGCATTAAACGAGAATGAATAGGGAAGAAAATAGCGCTGATTATCTTCTCGAGTTCTTCCTAGTTATCTGGTATGTTCTTTCCAAACTCAAAGGAGCCGTCTACTGCCCTTGGTCAGTAGGAGCGTCTGTTAATTCATCTTGTTTGTATGGCAGCTCAACCATCTACATTTGCTCAGGCCACATCTACTCAGACACCGTCAAGCAAGCGATCGCTCCGCTCCATACTAGTAGTTCCTTTTGTATTGCAAATTTTTGCAGTAGTTAGTCTTACTGGCTATTTTTCGCTCCGCAACGGTCAGAGAGCCGTCAATCAGGTCGCCTCGCAGCTAAGAAACGAGATTTTGGATCGTATTCAGGACAAGCTAGCCGACTATACCGAACAGCCTCATTTAATCAACAAGATCAACGCAGAGGCTGTTCGCAGGGGCACTCTTAGAACTGAAAGCTCAGACAGTGAGAAATATCTATAGCAACAGCTCCAGTTTTTGGAGGACATTGCCTGACTCTATTTTGGTTCACAGCCTGAAGGCGCTTTTGTAGGCGCTAACAGAACACCCGAAAATGAATTTGATGTGGTTGTCAACGAGCCTAGTGATAACTTTCAAGGGCGATTTTATTGGTTCGATGAAAAGGGCGATCGCACTCAGCTAATCCGCATGAACACAGGTAGATACGACGCGCGCACCCGGCCCTGGTATCGGGCTGCGAGCGCGGCAAAAGGCGAAGTCTGGAGCGCTATCTACCCAGCTTGGGAGCTAGAGCAGCTTATACTCAGTGCCGCACTGCCCGTTTATGGTGATCGCAATGAGCTGCTAGGCGTTGTCGCAGCAGACTTTTCTCTCAGCGACATCAGCCGAGTACTTGGCCAGCTCGACATTGGTAAGCAAGGCCAGGCTTTCATTATGGAAAGCTCTGGCTTACTGGTTGCAAGCTCTACAGGAGAACGCCCTTACTATAGAGATAGCACTGGTGAAAATCAGCGTATCCAGGCGGTGGATAGCACTAACGCAATTGCTCGCCAAACAGCACAGGCGCTTACTAGCAAAATTCCGCTTGAAAAACTTGAAGGAACTACTCAAGTTGAGTTTCTTCTAGAAGGTGAAACCCAGTTTGTTCAGATCTCTCGATTCTCTGATCCTAGAGGGTTAGATTGGATTGTGGTGGTGGTCATTCCCGAAGCGGAATTTATGGCTGATATCCAGGCCAATACCCGAACAACGATTTTGCTCTGTCTGGGTTCGTTGCTCCTAGCTTCACTAGTCGGCTGGCTAACAGCAAGACGAATTGCTCAACCTGTGCTGGCACTCAATAGCCTGAGTCGGGCGATCGCGCAGCGTGCCCAGTCCAGCCCATCGCAGAAAGGGTTCACTACAGAAATTATCTCGGTTAGGAATGAAGGCGATAGCATAGCCCGACGTTATCTATCAGCTACTCCCTTAGCTGAATCTTTCAGTCAAATGGCCAGTCAGCTTCAAGATTCTTTGATTGCATTAGAAGATAGCAACAAAATCTTGGAAGCAAGAATACAGCAGCGGACAATCGATCTCGCTCACGCAAAAGACAAAGCTGAAGCCGCAAATCAGGCTAAAAGCGCATTTCTGGCAAGTATGAGCCACGAGCTGCGGACACCTTTGCACGCCATCATGGGGTTTTCCCAGTTGCTGCTCACGCAAGACAATCTGACCGCAGCGCAGCAAGAGAACTTATCCACTATTCACAGCAACGGTGCTCATCTACTTTCTACTATCAATGAAGTGCTACGGCTCTCGAAGCTAGAATCAGGAAGCACCACGATTGAAGCCCAAACGCAAGCGCTCGCTCAGCTGCTCAACGCGTTAGAGAAAAGAGTGGTTGCGTTGTCCTTGTCACTCACAAAAGAAGATATTGCCGTAATGCCAGGTCGCTGGATAGCCGAATTTCACCGGGCTGCGATTGCCGTTGACGCGACGGCACTGCATAAGTTAATCGGCAATATACCCAGCGAGCATAAAGCCTTGGCCAAATTGCTAACAGATCTTGCCGACAGCTTCAGCTTTGATGAGCTTGTCGTCCTAACAAAGAGATAAAGCGATCGCATTTAGCTGAGAGATCCTCACCAGCACAAACCACATACTCTTAGCAAGGAACTGCACGAGGACGTACCAGCGGCTACTGTGCTGAATTTTGAGCTCTCTCGACCGGTCTAGTTAGGATTCGATCTAATTGTGATTAGATCGAACCAGTATCCAGATAAATTTGCAAGAGAGCTCTGTGACAGCGCACTGTCTCAATACAATGCCTTCGATATATTTTTACAAAGCGGCTTTCGCAAGTGGTGCGATCGCATCGTTTTTGTTTTCTCTGCGATCGGTTTCTCTATGGTTGTTTTGAGAGACTTTAGCCTGATTCTGTCGTGGCTGTAGTAGACCGTAACCCTTGTGGTTGCGCTCGTAGATGACGTTAATTTCTCCTGTTTCTACGTTGCGAAACATGTAAAAGTCATGGCCGACCAGCTCCAAGTTTTCTAGGGCAGTCTGTACAGTCATTGGCGGCATCGCAAAGTATTTGCTGCGCACAACTGCATCGGGCAGTTTGGGCTCGTGGTTGAGTACTTCGCTAATATCAGCGTTTACATCTGTGGCGGTATCGGACGCATTGAGGATGGCATCGACATCAATAGGACGTACAGAGGCGTGGTTCTGTTCGCGGCGCTTCTCTTTGTACTTTCTCAGCTGACGGGTAAGCTTATCGGTCACCATATCAATGCTGGCATACAGGCTCTCGCTGCTTTCTTCAGCGCGAACAACAACGTTGTTGAGAAAGATGGTGACTTCTGCAGTTTGTTTGGGGGCAATACGAGGATTGTTTTCAATGGATAGGCAGACATCTACTTTATTGATAAGTGTCTGAAAGTGAGCAACTGCCTTTTCAATTTTCTGGCGTACATGACTACGGATCGCATCAGTGATCTCGATGTTTTTCCCTTGGATTACTAGCTTCATGAAGCAGCCTCCCCTGTGGCGGTTTAGGTTTATACTCCATAACCCTAGCACCGGTATTTTAGTCGGCTCGTAAGCTGTCAAAATTTTAAGCATCAGTTGATAAATCTTGACTTAACCACAGGTTTCAAAATGTAAAAGAGTGCTACTGGATGGGAAGGGCATTGATTATCTAGTTTGGATAACGGTTTGGGAGCGCAAAAGATGAAACAGCTAGGTGAACAGTCGATCAGCCGATTAGGCTATGTATTTTCACCAAAGACGGTGGTCCCTTACCGGCTCTCTTGGCAGTGGCAGCAGCAGCTAGTTGATAGATATAAAAGTAGATTTCAACAAAGCAGATACGAGAAAGATAGATACGAGAAAAACAGAGACCCAGAAAGCAGAGACCCAGAAAGTAGAGACTCAAAAAGTAAAGACAAAGGGATCAATGACTGTGGCATACGAGATACGCTGATACTGCTTCAGCATCCGCCTGTTTATACGCTAGGCCAAGGCGCTGATCTAAAGTTTTTGAAGTTTGATCCTGATTCTCAGGACTACGAACTCCACCGCGTGGAGCGGGGGGGCGAAGTGACTTATCACGCGCCTGGACAGGTGATCGGCTATCCTATTTTGAACTTAAGACAGCACCGCGAAGACCTGCACTGGTATCTAAGGCGGCTTGAGGAGGTAATCATTCTGACGCTAGCTGAGTATGGATTGAGGGGCGATCGCGTCGAAGGTATGACGGGCGTGTGGGTAGATGGCTACAAGGTAGCGGCAATTGGTATCAAGGTCAGCCGCTGGATTACGATGCATGGATTTGCGCTGAACGTATGCCCGGACATGAGCGGGTTTGAACGGATTGTTCCTTGTGGGCTAGAGGGAAAGCCTGTGGGGGCGATCGCACAATTTATTCCAACTATCAGCCTGAATCAGATTCAACAAACTCTGATCGAACAGTTTGAACAGGTATTTGAGCTAACGCTTCAGCCTGTATCGATGATGGAGTTAGGTCTACAGAGTTGGGACTAACAGATTTGGATCGACTGTGAGGGCCTAGCGGGAAGGCTTGATGTAAGAGATTAGGCTTGAAAGTTGATTTCTAGTAGAGACAGATCGTCTTCAAAGCGATTTCCGCCAAAGTCGCCAACTCGCTCGATAAGAGTGCTGATAGTGAGCTGCCGCTGCGTTTCTAGCTCAGTCAAGATCGCGACAAGACCTGTGAGCCCTAGCTGAGGATTGGTAACATCCAACGGCGGTTCTGTCGGGTAAATTTCGTAAATACCATCACTGAAAATATATAAACGGCTACCGGTTGCGACGACGCATTTTTCTGACCTGTACTGACTGTTGGGCATCATTCCAATCGGCATGCCTGGAGTTCTTAACTGCTGCAATCTGACGGTAGCGTTCGGGCTATCGACAGTCAAATTTTTCGGTTTAGGGCTGGCTGGCGGCTGGCTGGCTGGCGGCTGGCTGGCTGGCGCTTGACTAGTTCCTTGATAACTGGCCGTAGGTGCTACTAGCATTGCCGGGGGATGTCCAGCGCTGGCGTAGACGAGCTGATGAGTAACTCGGTTGTAGACGCCGTACCAGATGGTGAAGTATTTGTCGTTCTGTTCGCTCATCTGAAAGGCTTCGTTGAGCCCTTTGAGAACGGTTTCAGGGCGGTGAAAGTCGACGCCAGGGAGAGACTGCGATCGCAATACATTCAGCACCGATGTCGATAGTAAGGCCGCCCCCAAGCCGTGGCCCGACACATCTAGTAAGTACATCACCAGATAGTCCGGATCGAGCCAGTAGTGGTCAAAGCAATCGCCACCTAGCTCTTGAGAAGAAATAAACCGGGAGGCGATCGCAATACAGCTCTCAGCGTCTTCTGGTGTGTCCTTTGGCAAAAGTGATGTCACATAGGTAGCCGCTTCCGCAAGCTCGTTTTCAAGTCTGCGCGTTTGTGCCTTAAGGGCCTGCATCAGTTTGTGAAGCCGCAGCCCAGAATTAACTCTGGCAACTAGTTCAGCAGTATCGATCGGCTTGATCAGCAGATCATCCGCGCCAGCCTCTAACGCTTCAACCCGATTGACTAGATCAGTATGGCTAGTCATGATCAAAAATGCAGTGGTGGCCAGCTGAGGGTCCTGTTTAATTTGAGAGCAGATATCAATTCCGCTGAAGCCATCGGGCAAGAGCAAATCGCAAATAATAACAGAAGGGGCTAGATGGAGCGCCTTGTGAATGCCGCTATCCGCATCGTTCGCCGTCTCCACGCGGTAGCCGCACTTGTGCAACAGTCGCCGCAAGCTCTGCAATATGAAAGGATCATCATCAATCACCAGAATGTCGGTCAAAGTGACTGGCTGAGCAATCAACCCCTGACGGGTTGACGCTCCTATCTTAAAATATGACGTGAACGATGCATTAGAAGTCATAGGCAGCCTGGACGGGAATATCCTCTTCCGACGGGCCAGACGAAGCATGAGGAGCCTCTAAAATAAGACGGCTGGAGATAGAATGGTTCCACAAATCAACAAAATCGATTAGGTAGTAGGGAAGATCTTCTGGACTGTCTTCTTTTCTTTCGGGGATGGCAAAGTCTTCTAGATCAAACAGGTGCAGCCGCTCTATAGTTTGTATTTCGGAGGGCTCGAGGATATTCGCCCGATATGCGCCTGACTCGTCGATAGCACTAAAACAGCACACCTGATAGTAGTTTCCACCTGAGAGCTCACGGTATTGCACCAGGGTATAGACATCGGCAGGTTGAATAGGAAAGGGTAGCGAAAGGACAATTTTTTGCTGGGTCGGCAGGAGGGAGAGACGCACAGCATTACGAACACCATAGTAGCCAACTTTGTCTGACTGGAGCGGATATTTGCGGTGGCGGGGCTGTACGTGCGTACGCATAAAGGTGGCAATACCTAGTCCTTCTTCTGTATAGGCACCAATCAGGCTGACGTGAACGTCGTAGGCAGGAACATTACTGATGTTAAAGACTTCGAGGGCTAGACTAGTGTGCCCATCTGAGTCTGTAGCTGGCTGCAAGTCCCAGTAGAGATGAGGCAAGGCAGTGAGCCTGAGCTGCTTTTCTACGACGTTGCGATAGTAGGTGCTCTCTTGCTTCAGCTGTTTGAGATTTTTGTTGGTTAGCCAGGCATAGGTTCCCGTTAATCCGACGAGTACCAAATTGCTAATGATCAAAATGGGTTCCATGCAGTCCCTTTTCCTACCCCTTCTCGTCGATATTCAAAACCATACCCCAAACTATGCTTTCTATTCAGGCACGTCAAACCCTTTCTATGGTTACGCGCGATGGGGTCCGCCTTGATGCTGATGTTTATTGTCCGGTTGGAGTAGGGCCGTTTCCGGTTTTATTGATGCGTCAGCCCTATGGTCGGGCGATCGCATCTACTATTGTCTATGCTCATCCCCGCTGGTATGCAGCTCACGGCTACATTGTTGTGATTCAAGATGTTCGCGGTAGGGGCACTTCTGAGGGGACGTTCTCACTGTTTGCCAATGAAGTTGCAGATGGAGCAGATGCCGTGCAGTGGGCCGCACAGATTCCGGGCAGCGATGGGCAGGTGGCAATGTATGGTTTCTCCTACCAGGGAATGACCCAGCTCCAGGCGGCTCAGGCCAAACCCCAAGCGCTCAGGACGATTGTGCCCGCAATGACCGGCTACCACCTCTATGAAGATTGGGCCTACGAAAATGGGGCGCTGTGTTTTCATTTGGGGTTGATGTGGGCAGTACAGCTAGCAGCGGAAACCGCTCGCATCGAAGGAGACATCCACACCTATCAGAAACTGGCCAAGGCAGCTCGAAATCTTCCGCTCGCCGATGCCACCCCGGCCTGCCCAGAAGTCTTAGCAGAGATAGAAACCTTTTTTCATGACTGGGTGAGTGCGCCAAAAGGCGATCGTTACTGGCAGCAGTTGACGCCGCAATTGGACGAGGTCGATCTGCCGATGCTGCACGTTGGCGGCTGGTTTGATCCATATCTGCGGGGCGACCTGAGGCTGTATCGGGAAATGGCAGTGCGCAGTCAGCATTTGCAACACTTTTGGGTGGGTCCATGGGTGCATATTCCGTGGAGTCAAAAGATCGGTGCGATTGACTTCGGCCCTGCTGCAATGAGCCCAATAGACCGGCTGCAAATCCGGTGGTTTGATGGAATTTTGAAAGGGAAAAGACTATCTGAGCTGCGGCAGTCCAAGCCAGTTCATCTATTTGAAATGGGACGAAACCAGTGGCGATCGCTCAACGCATGGCCGTCTGAAATCGAGCTAGCAAACAGCGCAAAAACCTATGTGCTCTCTAGCGACGGCCTGGCAAATATTCGCAAGGACAGCGGACTGCTCTGTGAAGCCTCGAACGGAACGCAGCAGCTTGATACGCTGGTGCATGACCCGTGGAATCCTTGTCCGGCACTGGGCGGGCATAGTTCAATCCCAGCTGGGGCATTTGATCGTACGGCGGTGGATGCGAGAGGGGATGTACTCACCTATACATCAGCGCCCTTGACTAGTGAGTTGCGGGTGGCGGGAGTGCCGAGGGTGGTGGGTGCGATCGCTGCCTCAACGCCTAGCTACGATCTGTGTGCCGTCCTCTCTAGAGTCGCCAGTGGCAAAGCCTACAATCTCACACAGGGATACGGTCGATTTCAGCACCCAGAAGATCGCCATCTCTCTCTACCACTACATCCAACTTGCTTCAGTCTCTTCCCAGGAGAATCCTTGCGGTTGAGTCTGAGCGCTGCTTGCTATCCTGCTTTCTCAGTTAATCCCGGTACAGGAGCACCCACTCAAGAAAGTAAGTCAATAGATGCTCAGATCATTACGCTGACCATTACGCTCGGCAGCGACCCTTCAAAGCAGGGTCTAGACGATCACATCACTAGGCTCCAGCTGCCGGTAGTTCCTGATTAAAAACTTTAAACACCTGACGACAGCAGTTTCTCAAAGACTCTCCTGATGTCGGATCAGGTACAATCGAGCCTTCAAACCGCCAGTCATTGATAGTAGATAGCCGCCATCTTTGTCCCTGATGGTCGAATCCGCCTACTTCTAAGCCGATGGCGCGGCGCTGATTGCTTTCGGCATCTTGATGGAGGCGGATTTGGATCAGCAGACTGCGACACCGAAACAGCTGACTAACGCCTGGAAAGTGAAAGCCAATATCCACCGAATCCGGGTCGATTAGATCCTTAGTCGTGGGGTCGTTTAGCCAGGGTTTGAGGTCTGCCCTCAAGTCGGGCAGCTCAGATTTGAACAGTCCAATCGTCGCTGCGATCTTACTAGCAAACTCAATTGTTGACGCTTGTTCGGCTGCGTTCACACCACCTCACTGAATTCAGCTTGTTTATTGTAACGGCCAAATATTCGCGAGTCACTCAAGAGGCAAAATCGAGTCATCGCCGATTCATGACATACCTAGACCTTTATAAACCACTCCTTGTGGAGTGAATTTATGGAATGTATTATATAGACTGTCCAAACATATCGTGGTGTAGGAGACTAAATGGAGGGGCGCACTCCAGTTTTGCCTGAGGCCAATAGAAGTGGGGCCGTTAGAAGCGAGGCCAGCAAACCCTTCAAACTATTTTTCTTTGTCGATAAACGACCAAACTCAGCTGAACAAATCCGCCGGGTTCGCGCTCGAGTAAAAGAACTTGGCGCTAAAGATGCCATTACCTTAGAGATTGTCGATGTCAACAATCAACCCTATTTAGCAGAGCGGTTCAAGCTGGTGGCAACGCCTGCGCTGATCAAAGTTTCACCAGATAGCTATCAAGTTCTAGCAGGTAGTGATGTCGCTACTCAGCTAGCGCACTGGTGGCCACGATGGAATCAAACAGATCTTGACAGCGAGCGAACGGCGTTGTTGTCATCATCTGCCGCCCCTAAGAGCATCGGACCTAGTGGTACTTCTGATGGGATGAAGGTGAACGCGGTTGATCAATCTACGGAAGTTATCAAGCTTTCTGACGATATTTTTCGACTGGAACAGGACAAGGAAACGCTTTCTTCTCAGCTTGAGTTCAAAGATCGCATTATTGCGATGATGGCTCACGATCTGCGAAATCCGCTGACAGCAGCCTCAATTGCGCTAGAAACTTTAGAAATGGCCTTCGAGCCTAACGGTGAGAAAGTAGACAAGTTTACGCCAGAGCTGATTGCCCATCTGCTTAATAGTACGAAGACGCAGATTCGGACAGTCAACAGCATGATTACAGATATCTTGCAGACAGCTAAAGGGTCGAGTGCCAATCTAGAGGTGACGCCACAGGATTTGGACCTACGAGATCTGTGCGAGGGCGTGATGGCGTCTTTTTCTCCTAAGCTATCGGCTAAAAAGCAAACGATTGAGACGGACCTACCACAGGATTTGCCGCATGTCTATGCAGATGGTGACCAGGTGCAGCGAGTGCTCAGCAACCTGATAGACAATGCGAGCAAGTACACGCCTGTGAACGGCAAGATTGGCATTGCCGCACTGCACCGGACAACGGAGAAGGTGCAAATCAGCATCAGAGACAATGGACCGGGAATCCCCCGAGATAATCAAAAGAGTATTTTTGAGGAGAGCTTTCGGCTGAAGCGCGATCACGCCAAGGACGGCTATGGTCTCGGCTTAGCCCTCTGCCAGCAAGTAATCAAAGCTCACTACGGTCAAATCTGGGTAGATTCCAAACGCGGCGAGGGTAGCTGTTTTCACTTTACGCTGCCGGTTTACCGAGGCAGTACCCGCTAGCTGCCTTCAATCATTTTTGTCTTCATCTCAGCTAGCTGCGCGTCTACGTTCCCCTGTCCTTCTAGCTGTGCGAATTGTCTTTCAACATCGTCAGTGCCTAGCGTTCCGGCAACTTCTGCCTCCGCTTCCAGCTCCAAAACTCGTGATTCCATTTTTTCAAACGCGCCTACAGCGCCTGGCGAATTGCTCGTTAGCATTTCGTGGAGCCGTGCGCTCGACTGAGCAGCTCTAGCCCTAGAGATGTACATGTCTTTTTTGGTGCGAGCTTCGGAAATTTTACGCTCTAGCAGACCCATATTGGACTTTAGCTGCTGAACAATTTCCTTTTGTTGCGAGATCTGAGGCTGGAGTGTTTGGGTGGTTTGACTGTATGTTTGCCGCCGTTCGAGGGCTTCTCTAGCTAGCGAGTCGTCGCCTTTTTGAAGCGCTAGCTGGGCTCTGTTGTACCATTCTTGAGCGGTGCGCTCGGTCTGCTGGCACTGCCTTTCGGTTCGTTTTTGGGTTGCGATCGCCTGTGCCACCGCCTGACGCATAGAGACCAAGTCTTGCTGCATCTCTAGCACTGTTTGCTCCAAAATCTTCTCAGGATCTTCAGCGCCGTTCACCAGTGTATTGACATTTGATCGAACCAGGCGAGAAATGCGATCTAGCAGTCCCATCGGTAGAGCCGTCTACTAAGCTTGCTTACCTAGCAGCATAGCAAGCTTATCTACTCTGTAGTAGGGCCGTACACCTCAGCTCTGATATTTTTCCCTTTCAATTCTTCGATAAATTGCTGTGCCGACTCAGCATTGTCAAAAGCCGCCACCTGAATCCGATTACCGTCTGAGAACCGGCGGACAAAAGCTTCGCTGATGCTTTCTCTGATCTGCCAGAGGTCTCCTTCTGAGGTGAAAGGCACAGTGACGTAATAGGTGAGACCGACCGGCAACACAGCAGCTTGTGTGCCGATAGATGGTGAAGCCGAAGCTGGGACGTTGGTCGGTAAGACAGCGCTATCATCTGGAGCCGATGAAGAATTTAACCCCGACGGAATCGTAGGGGTTGGCGGCAGATTGCTAGGGTTGATGAGAGCGTTCTGAGGCATTTGTAGCGAGCTGAGATTGTCGATTTCGAGTTCAACAAATTCAGCGCCAGACAGATCTGGTCCGGGTGGATCAAAGGCTTTGGGTGTAGCGACAACGTCTGTGCGATCGCCTTGAAATCCGTTTGCCAAACGTTGAGCAACCAGCGGATTGGACATCAGATAGCTGGCAACGAGCCCAGCCGCCAGTCCAAAAAAGCCCAGGACTGCGCCCGCTACGAGTGAAACAGTTTTACGTCTAGGACGACGGTTCTCGCGCTCAGCAGAGTCTAGCCGCGTGGGTGTGCTCTCTAGACTTTCAATCAGTTTCTCAGAGGAGGCGAGGTAGCTGTTGGGCGCGGCCATAGCAGGTGCTATCCCACTAGCAGTGGTTTTCTCTTCAGCTGGTGCCACCATCGGACTGAGCAGAGCCGATATAGACTTATCCGACGAATCGCCGTTTGTCTGCTGACTATCTACCTGTCTGTTACTAGTTTGCTCACTATTGACTGGCTGGAAGTGGCCGCTGGGCTGTTCACTAGTAGGCTCGTCAGACGGCTTATCGGACATCAACTGTGCCGAGGCAGGAAGCGCTAACGGACTCGACACTTGCACATCAGAACGATCAGACCTAGCAGCTAGCAGTTTTTTGTTAGGTGGAACAGGGGGCAAAGCCGTGCTCAAAGCAATCTCCACTGGCTCCACATCAAAAGAAGGATCGCTCTCTATATCGGCAAAGACATCCTCTCTTATCAGGTCACCAAGCCGACGATTACGACGATAGCGGTTTAGCTCAGCATCTAGACTAATATTGAGACTGCCAAGGACAGCCCCCAGTTGGGGGGATAAATCGTGAGCAGTTTGCTGCTCTGCCATAACAGACTCCTTCAGTCAGCAATAGTTACCAAAAGGTGCCCTGTTTAATCCGGCAAAATAACATCATATTTTGATGTGTTGGGACTGAAAAACAATCGAGAAGCCACGTGGTCATGGGATTAGAAGGACTAAGCAGCCTAATCAAAGGGTTAGAAAATCAAGACAGCTGGCAAACTCAGCGACAGTTCCGCTTAGTGCTACAGCACTGGCCAAAAGCGGTCGGGTTTGCCGTAGCTAGACAGACTCGGCCCGTCAGCATTCACAGAACGGAGCTCTATGTGGCAACGGCTACACCGGTATGGGCTCAGACACTGACCTACGAACGATTCAAGATATTGAAAAAGCTGAACCGGCACCAGCCCAAACCCATTAGAAATATTCGATTTTCCACAGCGCAATGGGCACCGCCTGCAAAAGGATTCGATCGAGCGGGCACGCTCAATCGTACATCTAGTCAGCATCCTAGCTACACAGGGCAGACGCCTCAACCCTTCACGCACGCGCCTACAACCCCTTCGGCAGCTTTTGAGCAGTGGGCCTATACGATTCAACATATGCAGAGCAGCCAGGCACTGTGTTTAGAGTGCCAGTGTCGGTGCCCACAGGGGGAATTGGACCGGTGGTCTGTCTGTGCGCTATGCGCAAGCAAACGATGGCAATAGAGTTGGGGTATTTGAGAAAGGTATTGAGTACGCTTCTAGCAAAACAGCCTCAGTATTTTCAAGGCTTCCCAGCAAATAAAAAACAGAAAAAGCTCCTATAAGGGGTATATTTTCTGATGACTTTTTAGGATGATTATTCTCCTGTCAAGAAAGATTGCAGTTTTCTCTCATTAATGGAAAGTTTGGTGCTCAAACGGCAATCTCAAATAGGTGATCCCCAGGTGTGATTATTTTTCCTAGAGGCTAAAACGCCCGTAGGCAAACATGTTTCACTTCTTAACTAGAATGTGAAGAAAATGTAAATATAAAATAAGCACTTCTTTCAACGGTTCACTCTTGATAGCAATAGATTCAGGTTGTTTGATGGTAGAAACTCGTCTCTTTAACTAGGTCATGATGGTGTTTAAGACTATTACTTAAGAAACCTAATTATGACTGCTTCAAATTGTGAGATAACTCGTTGTGGTCTATGTCGATTCTACAACCACGAGGGAAGGCGAGGCGGGCACTGTAGTCAGCTCAGCGTCCCTGTAAGCGCTAGCTGGACTGCTTGCTGCCTATCAGATACGCCCTTTCTAGCCAAGCCGCAACCAGCCTCAGAGACAGCGCCGGGGATCGCTAAATGGGATGCACTGCCTAAGCGTATTGCGCCACGGATGATTCCATTGAATTCTTCTAAGAAGGTCGCCTGCTCAGCGATTGCTAATTAGTTTTGCTCTACTGATCCCTACGCTCAATTCTTGTTGTCTGAGCGTAGGGGGATCGCTGATAAGTAACAAAAAAACGTCTATGCCGTATCTAGCGCAGCGCATAGACGTTTTTGTTTTGAGTTTATTTTGAGATTGAGCCATTAGACCTTTCTGTCGCGATCGCTCATTTTGAAGGTCGCTATCTTTTGAAGGTCGCTGTCTATGGTAGCCAAGGATACTTGCCAAAATCGGGCTGCCTTTTCTCCAAGAACGCCTGTTTGCCTTCAGCACCTTCTTCACTGAGGTAGTAGAGCAGCGTCGCATTTCCAGCAAGCTCTTGTAGTCCTGCCTGTCCGTCGCAGTCAGCGTTGAATGCTGACTTGAGGCACCGAATGGCAATCGGGCTCTTCTGCAAAATCTCCTGTGCCCACTGAACACCTTCTGTTTCCAGCTGGTCGACAGGCACCACAGTATTAACTAGCCCCATATCTAGAGCCTGCTGCGCGTCGTACTGACGGCAAAGAAACCAAATTTCACGAGCTTTCTTCTGGCCGACGACTCTAGCTAGATAGCTAGCGCCAAACCCACCATCAAAGCTGCCAACTTTTGGCCCAGTTTGTCCAAAGATGGCATTATCTGCCGCGATGCTCAGATCGCAGACCAGATGCAATACGTGCCCACCACCAATGGCATAGCCAGCTACTAGCGCGATTACAACCTTTGGCATTGAGCGAATCAGCCTCTGCAAATCCAAGACGTTGAGTCGAGGGATGCCATCTTCTCCAACGTAGCCTGCGCCAGCGCGGACGCTTTGGTCCCCACCAGAACAAAAGGCGTATTTGCCGTCGGTGTGCGGTCCCATGCCAGTAAGTAGAACGACGCCAATGGTAGTGTCTTCCCTAGCATCGCGAAAGGCATCATACATTTCGGAAACCGTTTGAGGTCGAAAGGCGTTGCGCTTATGTGGCCGATTGATGGTGATTTTGGCGATGCCATCAGTTTTATGATATTGGATGTCTTTGTAGGTGTTGATGGTGCGCCAGGTGACAGGCTGTGATCGGGGCGTGGGTCCGGGCATGAGGCGAGGTCCAAATGAATATTAACGTTAAGAACCTATGAGCTAGGCGATCAAAATATAAGCTGCTAGCGGAAAATAAAGGGTAGGACGTCAGAGAAAGACGAAAGCAGACACAACAAAACAGAACAGAGAAATTCAATGGCTTATTACTGGTTCAAGGCATTTCACATTACTGGTGTGGTGGTCTGGTTTGCGGGCTTGTTCTATTTGGTACGCCTGTTTATCTACCATGTCGAAGCAGAAGCAGAGGCAGAACCTGCTCGCAGTATTTTGAAGAAGCAGTATGCCGTGATGGAGACTCGGCTGCTGAGGATTATTACAACGCCGGGGATGATTTTGACATTGGCGATGGCAGGTGGATTGCTGTGGCAGCGGCCAGATGTGCTGAGTGAGAGCTGGATGCACGCTAAGCTGGGATTTGTGGCGTTGCTGCTGGCGTACCACATGTACTGCGCAAAGCTCCGAAAACAGCTAGCAGCTGGCGAGTGCAGCTGGGGACCAAAGCAGCTGCGAGCGCTGAATGAGGGACCGACGCTGCTGCTGGTGACGATAGTAATGCTGGTTGTTTTTCAGAACAGTTTCCCAACAAATGCAACTACCTGGCTGATTGCAGGTTTAGTTTTGTCCTTTGTGATTACGATTCAGCTATACGCACGAAAGCGTCGATTAGACAAGGAACGGGAAGTGGCCGATCTGGCTATTTCTGAGCAGATGTCTTGAGAAAATTTGAAGGATAGCGTTGAAATATATCGAAAGATACAGTCAGGATTTGTTGGATTCGTTAATATACGTTTACATTGCTTAAAGATTTGGTGCTACTGCTCTAGGTCTTGAGGCAAAGAAAACGGCCAATTGAGGAAATAAACAATGGAAAATTCACCCACTACAGACGCACCCGCTAAGTTAGGTTTTACAGAATTTGCTGAGACCTGGAACGGTCGCCTAGCAATGATTGGATTTATCTCTGCGATCGCAGTTGAGTACCTGACCGGCAAAGGTATCTTGGGCCAGCTCGGCCTGATGTAGCTGCCAGTGCGTCATATTAGACACAGTGGATAGTTCTAAAGAATAGAGGGGTTCGCAATCTTTTGCGAGTCCCTTTTTTACTGGCCTGTTCCTTCTGGCCTGCTCCTTGCTGAGCTGTTTGCTTGTGATCCAGCATCTTTGAAGCTGCCTATGACCTGCTGTAGGGCCAAGGCAGATCTTCATCTGTCTCAGCTTCTTCATAGTCATTGGGATCTAGCCAAGTTGACATAGTTCTCAGCTCACTGGGAATTTCGTCGTCTGGGTCGAACTCCAGCTGAGTTTCTTTTAGGCCCAAATATCCTGACTCCGCGAACGAGGTAAGCATCCGCGTCAGTGCGATCCAAACCCGCTCTTCAAATTCCCAATCTTTTTGAAACGGCGCTCGATCGGCGATGGACTTGAGCGCCCAAAAGTAGCTGTTGCGGACCATCGGCCCGTTCTTTTTATAAGGAGGGGCATCTTCATTGCGCACAAAGAGGACGCCATTTTCTATTCGGGCTCGCATGGGGCTACATGGATAAGAAGGAAATGAATAGGAAGGAAAAGTGAGGAGTAAATTAGTCGAAGAGAAGACGAAACGCCTGTAGCTACTCAGCCGTCGGGAAATAGGGCAAAGTCTATGGATTGATATAGGCTGAAGAGAAGATAAGTTGATCGGATATCAAGCCAATGGTTGCGGCAGTTTCCCTGCAAAACGTTCACAAAGTTTATAACAATATTTGCGTAGTCAACGATTTGTCTTTGGCGATTCAGCCAGGAGAGATTTTTGGGCTGTTGGGGCCAAACGGAGCGGGCAAATCAACGACGATTCGGATGCTGACAACGCTGGCGCAGCAAACTCAGGGCGATATTGTGGTGGCAGGCTACGATGTCAGCCGTCAGTCTGCGCAGGTGCGTCGCCAAATTGGTGTAGTGCTACAGCAGGTCAGTGTTGATGCTGATATGACCGTCTGGGAGAATATGGAGTTTCACGGACGCATGCACCACATTCCAGCGGCTCGGCGGCAAGACGACATTCGTCGCTGGCTAGCGTATATGAACCTGAGCGATCGCACCAACGACAAGGTCAAAACGCTTTCTGGTGGCATGAAGCGTCGGTTGCAGATTGCCAGGGCTCTGCTGCATCAGCCCAGCATCCTGTTTTTAGATGAGCCGACGGTGGGACTAGATCCGCAGACTCGGCGGCGGCTGTGGGAGATCATCCTGGAGCTAAATCGAGAGCATAAGATGACGATGCTGCTGACAACGCACTATATGGAAGAGGTGGAGTATTTGTGCGATCGCATCGGCATCATGGACAAAGGCGTGCTAATCGAAAGCGGCACTCTACCTGAGCTACGTCAAAAGCACGGCGAAGGAATCGTAATGAAGCAAAAAGGCGACAGATGGGAATATCTATTCTTTCCAACATTGGCTAAAGCGAACCAGTACCTCGATCAGCAGCCAGATAAGACGGGTATGATGACGCGACCCGCTAATTTAGAAGACATCTTTGTAGAGCTAACCGGGCGAAATCTGGACTAAAGAGAGCTTGAACTAGAGAGCTTGAACTAGAGAGCTTGGAGAAAGAGCTTCGTTGCGGGGAAGTTGGAACCCGAGAAAAGTAGGAAAGGAAGCGTAATGTCTCAGCTAGCCAATACGATTGAGGCAATTCTGTATCTGAAGGCTCAGCCTTTGAAGATTGCTCAGATTGCGGAGTTTGCTCACTGCGATCGCGAGACCGCAGAAGAAGGACTGATCGCGCTAATGAGCGAGTATGCTCATCGTGAAGGAGCCCTAGAAATTGCAGAAACCGAGGAAGGCTACGCGCTACAGCTACGAGAAGTGTACAAGCCGCTGGTGGACACCATTGTTCCTTTGGATATCGGCTTAGGGGCGCTGCGAACGCTAGCTGCGATCGCGCTGCGTGGGCCAATTGCCCAGAGCGAGCTAGTAGAACTCCGGGGCTCAGGCGTGTATCAGCACGTACCAGATTTAGTCGATCAGGGCTTTGTAAAAAAGAGGCGTCAGGCAGATGGCCGGTCTTCCTGGCTGCAAGTGAGCGAAAAATTCTACCAGCACTTTGAAATTGACAAACTGCCTCAGATTTCTACACTGCGGCTGCCAAAGCAAAAAGCCAGCGAAGATGCTGGTGCTGACGAAGAGATCGATGATAGTGATGTCTCTCTAAAAGTAGTACCAGAAGTCATGCCAGAAGCGACACCCGTAGAGGAAACGCCTACCGAACAGATCGCTACAGAAACTTGAGAGCCTGTCGATACGCGGCATTATTCGCTAAGCTGTCTGTAGCCAGTCCACAAACACAGACTTTCTTGATAATCTACAGAAACTCTGACAAAGGATACTTTTGTAGGGGAACATACCAATTCTAAGATCGGTTCCCACGGCTAAGTTAAGGTCAGTTATTCATCATCTATATGGTTTTCAATCCTGAAAGCGCAGACTTCACCAAACTCAACTCGGAAGATAGCAAAGCGAATGAGTTGCTGAATTACCTACAGCATCAGCCTCCCGAAGTGCTCAGCAGAGTGGCGCAGTCCGTCAGCGATGAGATCCGACAAATCATTTCTCACAACGTTCAAGGATTGGTAGGCGTACTGCCTGCGGATGGGTTCAATGTCCAAGTCAGCACCGACAAGGAGAACCTAGCGGGCTTGCTAGCTTCGGCAATGATGACGGGCTATTTCTTGCGGCAGATGGAGCAGCGAATGGAGCTAGAAACCAACCTATCCGGTTCTCTAGGCTTGGACCTAGACACAGCGGACAAGACCGGAGAGTAAGATAGCAAAGACGGCAACCCCGATTCATGCGACAAACCGTTGTAGGGGCGTAGCATGAATCGGGGTTGTGTTGAGCTCGGAGTTGGTACAAGCTAGCGTCAGATGTAGTGGTGACGCCCTTACTGGAGGTTTTCCGGTAGAGCAGTTGGCCTGACGCTGATGTTTTGAGGTTTTCCAGCGCGGATAATGCCAACTTCTAGATCTTCGTCAATGCCGCCATTTTCGACTTGAGACTGCACATCGGTAACGTTTTCTATAGCGTTACCACCCACTTTGATGATTAAATCGCCTCGCTTCAGTCCGGCGGTTTCGGCTGGAGTACCCGGCATTACCCGCACGATGACAACACCTTGATCTTCGCTGATGTCGATGTCTAATTCCTCATCTTGATTGAGGCGATCGCGCATTTCCTCATTCAAGTCCACCATCTGAATTCCTAGATAGGGATGCTGCACTTCACCTGTCTCAAATAGCTGATCCGAAATTCGCTTAGCCGTTTCAATCGGAATGGCAAAGCCGAGTCCTTGCGCATTAGCTCGAATTGCCGTGTTCATCCCAATCACCTCGCCGCTGGCATTGAGCAGAGGACCGCCAGAATTTCCTGGATTGATCGCTGCGTCTGTTTGAATGAACTGAACGCGCTTATCAGAAATGCCGACTTGGGTACTTGAGCGGTCTAAGGCGCTGATGATACCAGCGGTGACCGTATTGTCTAAGCCAAGTGGATTGCCGATTGCGATCGCCCACTGCCCCGGCGACAGATCGTCTGTCGTGCCTAAAGGCGCAATCGGTAGATTCTCTGCATCAATCTTGATCACTGCAACATCTGTGACCGGATCAGCGCCAACAACTTCTCCGATAAACGTGCGACCATCTTTGAGCGTGACTTCTACCTTGTCGGCATCTTCAATCACGTGAGCATTGGTTAAGAGCTTGCCGTCTGCGCTTAAAATAAAGCCAGAGCCAGTACCCTGTTCCAACCGCTCCGGAATTCGCGGGCTTCGGGGTGCCTGCGAGCTGCTGTCGTCGTCTTCACCAAAGAATCGCTTAAACAGACGCCGCTCAAAAGGATCGCTCAAGCTACTAACCGATCGAGACGCATCAATTCTGACTACACTGGGCCCAACCCGACTCACAGCATCAGCGATAAAGTTCGATTCAACCGGTAAGGCAGCAGCTGACACAGGTGCTTGGGTGATGGTCTCCTGAGCCGTTTGAATAGCAGTGGGCAATTGCGGCTCACCTAGCTGAGACGAAAAGGCTCTTTCACTCGCAACATAGGTGTGACCGGTCCAGCCTGCACCTGCACCCAGTAATATCAGGATTCCACCGAGCCCTAATTGTTTAGGAGAAATCCCCATAGCTACGCCTTAAATAATAAAGATGATGGCTGCCAACAGTATAGAGGCGTTCCTACTATAGCGTTTGCCACATGGCTCCACACGGTTCAATACCCGCAATTAACAGTCCATGCTGTTTCTATTGATGCTTCCTGATATGAGTGATTGCCCAGCGAAGACTGAAGGGGGAGATCTCTTTCCATTGACTGGTACTTTGAGTGGCAAGATTCGCCAAGATTTCACTTGCTGAAGTCGAAGCTGAAGTCGAATTAGCTACCATCAAAAAAGAAACTGTCTCCTGCCTATCATTGGCATCTGACCATTAGCGTTTGACTGAATCTGTTTATGCGGCATCTCCCTGCGATATCCTGGCCTACTATCTTCTCGACTATCTCTATGGCTGCGATCGCGCCGCTACTTCTCCCTCTAATAGCTTTGCCTGCCACTGCTACGAGCTGTCCAGCAGCGCTCTCGCAATTACAGCGCCATCAAACCACGTCCGGCGAGACGCTAGAAGCCATTGCTGCACGCTACAATCTTCGACCAGCGACTCTTGTCCGGTTCAACAGTGGTCTAAATCAATCACCAGTTGCTACTGTGCCCGTTGGCTACGAGGTCGTCATTCCTCCTTTTGACGGTCAAGTGGTCACTGCCTCTGGAGATAGCTGGCAGACTCTCGCCGAGAGATATAACAGCCGTGCGGACCTTTTGTTTGAAGTGAATGGCTGCGCGGCTCAAGTTCCTGACCGCGTTTTTATTCCAGGTGCTAATAGCCTCGCAGCAACCGCCGACATTGATGCGATCGCGCCACAGCTGCCTGGATATCCCTTAGCACAGCCTGCTGATATACAGCTGAGCTATGGTTGGCAGCCCCATCCCAGCCGAGACGAAGTCGTCTTCAACAGCGGTCTGGCGTTTGGTGTGCCTGCACCTGTTGCAGTCAAGGCAGTAGGCACAGGCACTGTGGCATTCGTTGGGGAGAGAGAAGGGTATGGACAGTTGCTAGTCATCAACCACGAGCAGGGTCTCCAGACAAGGTATGCCAACCTAAGCGAGATTTCGGTTTCTGTAGGACAGAGCGTGTCAACGGGAATGACAGTAGGAAAAGTCGGAAGTAGCAACCCTACCTATCTATACTTCGAGGTCCGTCGTAACTCGCCCTCAGGATGGGTTGCTCAAAACCCTGGGGAATATCTGCCGGCATTAGAACTCCGTTAATTTTACTGAACGGTTTCGATGAGGTTTAGTGTTATTCCAAAGAAAACCCTGCATAAAGCTAGCCAATCGTTCGATATGCCTCTACAATTCCGATAACTTTTGGAAAAGAGGCTCTTTATAGGAACTCTTTATACGATGACTTGGCAGTTAAAGAGATTGAAAAGTATGAAGCTCCCTATAGCCAAACTCAGACCAATGAAGCTTCGGAGCCTCAGGCCTTTCAAAGAAATTGCTAACAGGCTTTCTTCTCTCGAAAAAGCTCGCCTTACTCGCGCTCACAGCCTCACCCGCGTCCAAAAAGGAAAGAGTGCTTCTCGAATAGCGCTGACCCTGCTACTAGTCCGACCCTGGGTACTGGTACTAGGCTTCTGGATATTCTCAATAGGAATTAGCACGCTAGCACTAGGTGGCATGCTGAGCCCCAGGAAGCTGACTACAGCGCTGCCGGAATCTACTGTTGATACATCGGTAGATAGCACTAATCAGTCAGCTAATGCGCTAATCACAACGGATGCCGCTGGGTCTAGCGAAAGTGAGGCTGTAGAGAATGCTGAACTAGAAAGTGCTGGTGCGATAAATTCTGGCACGACGAGCAGCAGCGGGTTGCCTTTAGCCTTACCAATGTTCTTACTAGTCAGCGCTTGTGCAGTTGGCTGCTTTGTCATTTCAAAACGTTCGGGCGATGAAGATGGCCTCCACTAGAGCGCAAGTTCGCAAAGCTCGTGGTGGTCTGACGATACGTAAGACTGCCAGTCCCAAGGCTAGCGGATTGAAAGCTAGCGGGTTGAAAGCTAGCGGGTTGAAGGCCGGTAGTCCTAAAGCCAGTGCTAGTAGAGCTAGCGGTGGTGAAGCCAATGGTCGAAAACCCGTTAGCACCGCTGACTCTGTTCGTCAGGTGAGAAAAGCACCAGTCCGTAAGCTAACGTCTGAGCTTCGTCCCAAGAAGCGGCGACAGCGTTCTAAGATTGCTCCACCGGTTCGGACGACAGCAAACGGCGGCAAGGTCTTGGCCTCTCGAGCGACGGCAGTGCGTTCGGGTGCGCAGTCTCGACAGGCTCAGACCCGGCAAGCTCAGACCCGCCTGAGAAAAGGTGCGATTCGGGCGGCTAGTCGGCGACGGCATCAGATGGGTCCACATTCGATGGCTGCGCCTGCTGTCGTAAGCGTTGTACCTGCCAGTGAATCTCATGCATTGGACTGGCACGAAGGTAGCTTGGCACATCAGATGGACGTACGCCCTCATCGCTCGGCAATGTAGGGGCTGTTTGATCTAGAATCATCTCTGGAATACTGCTTTTTGACCCAGGCGATCGCATCCGCCTGGGTCTTAATTTTGCCGTCTGCTTGCGCTTGTTCAGCGGCAGCTAACAATTGGCCGACCTCTGGTCCAGGTGCAATGTCTAGCTGCCGCATCAAGAGCTTGCCATTGAGTAGGGGTTGGGCATGGGCGATCGCATCTTCTGGGTCTAGAAACCGCTCAATCATTGGTTTTAGCACCGACATTTCTACGCCTAGGGCTAAGGCCAGCAGCGCAAGCGCCAGAAAAGCGCTGCCTAATGCCTTGAACAGAAAAAATTGCTCGGCTCGGTCCGGCGGGCCGCTGCGCATTTCGTCAATGGCGGGCCATGCCTTGATTAGACTGAGGACCACTTGCGCTTCGGAGCGGCTGTATTTGAGCTTAGTGAGTTCTTGGGTGGCAGTAGCGACGTTTGAGCTGAGTAAACAGCTAAGTTTGGTTGCTTTGATCCAGCTTCGGTAGCAGCTCGAGGGAACCGGCTTGGCCCAGCCGCACAGGGTTTGGGCATAGGTTGGATAGGTAGATTGGATCTGGGCGATCGCAACATCAATCGCTTTAATCCGTTCGACACTTTCCTGGTCAAGCTGAGGTAGGCAAAAGGCCAATAGCTGATTTTGCCGAACAGAGTCGAGCTGAGCGCTGCCAGCGGCACTACTAAGCAAAGCGTCTAGCTCATTGCGAATCCGCTCCATCGATATCTGCTGAAGCTTGGGTGCCAGCTCGCCGATGGCAATTTGAGTTTCTTTCTCTAAAGCAAAGTCTAGCTGTGCCGCCTGACGGTAGGCTCTCATCAGCCGCAGCGGATCGTCAGCCAGATTCTGGTAGCTGACCATGCGGATGATTCTGGCGGCGAGATCGGCTCGACCTTTGAGCGGATCGATCAGAGTTTGACTGTGGGTGTGGAAGGCGATCGCGTTGATCGTAAAGTCACGTCGCCGCAAGTCGTCTTCGATGCGATCGCCCTGCTGCTGCGCAAAATCAACCGTCATCTGATCAAAGACTACACGTGCAATCTGCCTTGCCTCATCTAGGACCACAAAGCCCGCATCGCAAGCAGCGGCAATTTCTGATGCTGTTTCAACAGCGCGATCCGGCAGCACAAAATCCAAATCGAGATGGCTAGAGCGTCTCTGTAGTAGCTGATCTCGCACGCTGCCGCCGACGAGGTAAGCCGTTTGCGGCAGCTTCTCGATTGAAAAGGGCCAGCTGCTAGGAAGAAAAAGAGACATTCAACAGTATGAGAGCTACGCAAAGCGGCGATTGGTTAGGTTAGCTGCAATCCTATTCGGCTAGTGCTGATAGTTCGAGCAGCCTTACTTGCATCAGCAAAACATCTCTATCGGTCACCTATAAAAATCTTACGCTACAGTAAAACAAAGCGATCAAAGGGGCGGGCCTATGTGTATTTGCGTTAACTGTCAGTACGTTGATAGCTGCATTACCTACCATGCGGTGGAAACCAATCACCAGCAGCCGCATCTGAGCGAGCTACCCAGCTTTGAACCGAACAATCCGACGATCAATGCCAATATCACCCTGCCAAAGGTGGAGGTGAAGGGCGAGCAATTCATCCAGGACAGCGAGTTTGGCTTTGAGTACGACGTTGTAGGCTGCGATAGCTTTGCCAAAGATATGGGGAAATGGGCCAGACTGCGGCCCGGTGAAGCCGTTCCAACTTAATCACGGACAGGATAAAGGGCAACGCTTACAAAGATACATGGGATGCTGGTAGGGCTATGGTTTACTGTCCCAATCCCCTTTGCCCCGCGCCTCAAAATCCCGCTGCTGCAAACTTTTGCCAGGCTTGTGGAAGTCTGCTGACGGTGGGCGATCGCTACCGGCTAACGTCACTTTTAGGCCAGGGTGGATTTGGTCGGACTTTTTTGGCCACGAGGCTGACTGGTGGTGTTCAAGCGGATCGGGATCAGATTTCCCTATGCGTGATCAAGCAGATCTATCAAAGTTCGCCCCGGTTGCAGTCTGGCGGCTCAAGTTCTAGCTTCGACTCTAGCTTTGATGCAGAGGCTGGACAATTGCGCAGACTAGGCAAGCATCCTCAAATTCCGCGGCTATTGGAGGCGATCACATCCGAACAAGGTCATTTCCTAGTGCAGGAATATGCACCGGGTCAGAACTTGCAGCAGCAGGTAGACGCCGATGGACCGTGGGATAAGGATCGAGTGCGATCGCTCCTAGAATCGCTAGTGAACGTGCTGCAATACGTTCACAGCTTTCAAATTATTCATCGTGATATCAAGCCTGCCAATATTGTTAGCCACAGCGGTCTGGCTCGTGATCAAGACCGTCATAAAAGCGCACCGTCACCGATGCTGGTCGATTTTGGCGCGGCCAAGTCCGTTCGGCACAGTGAAGCTAAAACAGTGATTGGTAGCGCTGGCTATGCGGCCCCAGAACAATCAATGGGGCAAGCAACCTTTGCTAGCGATGTATATAGCCTGGGGTTGACCTGCCTGTACTTGCTAACGGGACTGCATCCTTTTGAGCTGTATTCTGCCGCTGAAGATCGGTGGGTATGGCAAGACTATCTGCCTGCGCCAATAGAAGGTCGATTTGCGCAGGTGCTCAACCAAATGGTGGAGAGATCTTTGCAGCAGCGCTACAGCAGCATGGAACAGGTTGCTCTCGACTTGCAGTTCTCTCAAAATTTGCTGATCAAAGGCTCTCAAGAAATTATCACTCGCGCTAAAGAGTCCGTTCCAGGTCTCAAAAATATTCTTATTTCAGAAGGCAGTACCGCTTTAAAGCGCCTGTGGTCTGAGGGACAGAGTCGCTTTTCAGGGCGCTTTTCCGAAGCTTTTTCTAAGGCGACTATCTCGCCAGATATAGTGACTCATTCTCAGACTTGGCAGCGGCAGCACCGGCTGGCTCCAGACATTGGACTGGTAAAGTCGCTCTCGGTCAGTTCGGCAGGCCAGATCTTTGCTAGCGGCGGTGCAGATGGTGCTGTGCGGCTGTGGCAGCTATCGACTGGCCAGCTCATGCATTCTTTTGCCCGGCGGCTACTGGTGGGCACAGGGCATGCGGCGGCGGTCACCGCTTTGGCCTTTCATCCAGATAGCCGAGCGCTCTACAGCGCTAGCGAAGACGGCACGATGAAGGAATGGGACAGTGCGCAGCGCTGTTTGCTCAATACGATGCCGACCGCTGGCTGGACACCGACGGATTTGCTAGTGACGCCGGATGGAGCTCAGCTGATTAGTCCTAACAGCGATGGCCAAATTGTGGTTTGGGACATTGAGACGCTGCTACCGTTGGAGCGGTTAACTCAGCATCAAAGGCGAGTGAGCGCAGTGGCGATCTCTCACCGGGGTGATCTGCTAGTGAGTGCCAGCGATGACGGGACGGTGAAGCTGTGGAAACGCCAAAGAGTCGGCAGGAAATGGCGGTTTCAACTGGCGAAAAGTTTGCCTATAGCGCAGCCGCAAGACGGTACACGGGTAAGTGTGATCGCTCTCGCTTTCCAATCCTCTTACCAAACTTCCACCATTGCAGACTATCGGCTGATCCTGGCAACCTCTACTGAAGTATTCTGGTACAGCCTTAACGAGCAGCTAGAAACCGCCACGCCCGTTACGCTCTATCGCTCCAAGTATTCGATTAGTGCGATCGCACTCAGCCAGGACGGCCATCTGGCGGTGGGTAGCGAAGATCGTAACTTGACCCTTTGGGATATGGAAACGGGCGACTGTGTTGCGAAGCTGGCTCACGACTGGGGAATAGTGGCGATCGCATTCTCTCCGGACGGCCAAACCCTGATTACCGCTAGCGACGACGAAGTAATCTCTATCTGGCAACGAGAAGCAGGCAAAGAAACGCAAACACGGCTCAAAAGATAGTTAAGAAGTTCGCCACGCTTTACATCAATTAACCCGTCTGTATACAGATGGCCTTCGGGAACTTTGGAGGTGTGAGTTCTCTGTCCTTTTGTGACAGTATTTGCATACTTCCATCTGTCCTCTTAGTTTGGGCACAGCGATGAGAATCCATAAAGGCTCTGCGCAGAAACAAATACAGGTACAAGTGGCGCATTGTGAACGCCTCTTCGAGGGCGTTGCCCTGTCTACGAACGTGCTGTTAACACATCTGGACTACCATCAGTCAGTGAGTCGAGCCCTAGCAATTCTGGGGGAGGCTACCCAGGTTGATCGCATCTATGTGTTTGAGACCCATGCGCATCCTGAGACTCAAGAACCAGCCGCGAGTCAGCGATGGGAGTGGACCGCAGCAGGTATACCATCAGAAATTGACAATCTTGAGCTGCAAAATGTTCTGTACAGCGAATTTTCTCCACGCTGGTATGAGGAACTGACGCAGGGACGTACCATCTGCGGTCTAGTTCGAGATTTTTCGACTATAGAAAAAGAATTTTTAGAACCGCAAAAAATTCTCTCTGTTTTGGTGATTCCTATTCAGATACAGGGAGACTTTTGGGGGTTCGTCGGATTTGACCAGTGCCATATAGAGTATGAATGGACATCGATAGAGATTTCTACCCTGTGGGCGATCGCAGGCAGCATCGGCGGCACGATTGCCCGACACCGCGCCGAACAGGCTTTGCAGAAACTCAACCATACGTTAGAGCTGCGAGTCGCTCAACGCACTCAAGAGCTTTTGACGGTCAATGCAGAGCTATCAGCAGCAATGACACTGCTACAGGAAACCCAAAGCCAGCTTGTTCATGCAGAAAAGATGTCGAGTCTAGGTCAGCTAGTCGCAGGCATCGCGCACGAAATCAACAATCCAATCAACTTCATCCACGGCAACCTCGAACACGCTCAGCACTATGTCGAAGAACTATTGAGTCTAGTTGAGCTGTATCAGGGTGAGTATCCTGCGGTTACTCCAAATGTAGAAGCGGCGCTGAGTGATATTGATTTTGATTTTTTGAGAGAAGATTTTTCGCAATTGATGAGTTCTGCACAGGAAGGTGTGAATCGGATTATGTATGTTGTGCGATCGCTGAAAAATTTCTCTCGTTTAGACGAATCCGGCTACAAGCTTGTCGATATCCACGATGGTATAGAAAGCACGCTCAGCTTCTTACAGCATCGGCTGCATTCCGAAAACATAACCAGAATCACTGTCGTAAAACAGTTCGACGAGCAGCTGCCGATGGTTGAGTGCCTTCCTGGCACCCTGAATCAAGCGCTGATGAACGTGCTAGTTAATGCAATTGATGCATTAGAAGAGAAGAGTGTTCAGGAACAAAAAGAGCGGCCTAACAAAATTGAAATCAGCACTGCAATCTCGAGATCATCCGTTTCAGGCGTCTTGTGCGATGACCATATCCTCATTCAAATCGCAGACAACGGCAACGGCATGACTCCAGCCACTCAAAGAAGAATGTTTGACCCCTTTTTCACCGCTAAACCTGTTGGCAAAGGTACTGGGCTTGGTCTCTCTATTGCTCATCAAATCATTGTGAAAGCGCACGGTGGCGAAATCACCTGTCAATCAGCTTTGGGCAAAGGAACAACTTTTAAAATTTGTCTATCTACGCAGCAGCAAACAAACTCACTAGCGCGTTCAGTCTCAGTTTGAGATGACAGCTCGTACACAGCGTAGGGAGACGGTAAGTCAATCTCTAACGGCCCAGCTTCTGCCGAATTCGCTGCGCCAGCAAATCTGCCTCAGGAATTTTGAGCACGATAGTCAACAGCGCAAAGGTTACCAGTCCAATTCCCCCTGCTACGCACATCTGAATTAAGTTCGCCAGAAAGCCATCTGAGCCAACAATGCTAGCCAGTCCGCCCCGCGTCAGCCAGCAAGAAACGCCGCTTAAAAAGCTTGCGCCAGTAATAATCGCAATGCTGCGTGCCCAGTCCACAACTGGTAATCCATCGATCTTGCGACCCAGCAATACGGTCATCGCAATCAGCGAAACAATGTTGACCCCAATCGTCGCCACCACTAATCCCGGCGGACCAATCAGATTAAAAAATACATAGTCTAAAACTGCGTTGGTAATGATGTTGGCAAGACTGATATTAAACGGCGTCTGTCCATCGCCTAACGCATAAAACACACGCACCATTACATCCCTAGCCAAGTAGACAAACATGCCCGTTCCGTAGGCAATCAGCATCGCCGTCACCAAGGTAACGGCCTCTTCGTCAAACGCACCTCGCTCGTAAACCACACTGACAATCGGTTTTGCCAAAGTCACTATCAAAGCGCTCAGCGGTAGCATCGTCAGCGCCACCAAAATCAGACTTTGTCGAATGCGCTGCTTGAGCTCGGGCCACTGCTCAGGGGAGGTCAGGCGAGAGAAAATTGGTAAAAAAGGTACCAGGACAATGTTGGAAATAATACCTAGCGGAGCCTGAATTAGCAGGTTGGCAAAGTTCAAAGACGACAGGGTGCCGGGGACTCTGGCGGCAAAATACAGGTCGGTATAGACATTAATCTGCAAGCTACCAGAAGAGAACGTAGCGGGGGCCAGCACTTTGAGCACGTCACGAACGCCCTGATCCCTGAAGTTGAATCCTGGCTGCGGGCGACCTAACCCAGACTTCCACAGGGCTGGAACCTGAATCAGCCACTGCAAGACAGCGCCGACCAGTGACCCTACCGCCAGTACTATTCCCCCGGTCATCAGATTGCTTGGGTCGCTGATATCACCACCCAGCACTAGCCACAAAGTCCCGAGACTGACCATCACTGCCGAACTAGAGAGCAGCGGACTGATAGAGGGGAGCCAGTACTGGTCGGCAGCGTTGAGGGTGCCAAAGCCGATGCCGATAAATCCGGCGAAGAGCGTGATTGGAGCCATGATGCGCAGCTGGGTAATCGCGATCGCACGACTCTCCAGCCCTACCTCCGTCGCACTAAAGCCCTGTCCAATGAAGCCAATAATCGGCTCAGCAAACACAATCAGCGCCACGGTCACCACCGCCAGCACAATTGCAATCAGGGTAGTCACCGTTTCTACCAGCGGCGCAATCTCTTCTTTCTTACGCTTGGCAACGACGCTGACAATCGCACTATGGAATGGGCCATTGATGCCGCCAAGCAAAATTAGTAAAAAGCCAGGAATGACATACGAAATGCTGTAGGCATCGGTGACTGGCCCTGTGCCAAAGGCGGCTGCGATCACGGTCTCTCTCAGCAGCCCGAACACCTTGCTTAGCAGCGTCGCCGCCGCCACAATCCCGGCAATCCCGGCTAGCGATCGCTTACCCAAAATAATCCCTCACAAAAGCCATCATCAGATGCATCCGTAGTACAGACTCCAATTCCTGAAAATCTCAAACTGCACTAGGCCAGCACTATATCAACGAACCGTCCTTCTCATCCATCCGCTAATTGCATCGATGGCAATAGTTAAGCCAATAAAAACGAGAAGAGTTGCACTCAAGCTGCCATAGTCAAAGCTGCTGAGCTGCTCTGTAATCAATCGTCCTAGCCCACCGATGCCGACTAGTCCGACGATGACAGTTTCCCGCAGGCAGACTTCCCAGCGGTAGAGAATATAGGCCAAAAAACGAGGGAGATTAGCGGGCAAAATGCCGTAGAACACAATGCCGCCGCCCGAGGCTCCCAGCGATCGCAATGCCCGCAGCGGCCCATCTGGTAAATTCTCATTCACCTCCGCCATCAGTCGGCCCAAGATTCCAAAATTATGAATAGCTAGCGCTAAGGCACCGGGCCAGATGCCTGGATACATCCCGAAGATAATAATTAGTGCCAGTATCGGTGCTGGAATTGCTCTCGCCGCTAGCAGGATCAGCCGCGCAAGCGAAAGAACGCTATGACCAAGGCTCCAGCGCCCAGATGTCCCGATGCTTTGTAACAGGCCACCTGGCAAGAAAAAGTTCTGAGCAGCCGGAAAAGAAAATAGAACGCCGCCTAATCCAGCCAGAGTGATTGCTAGGACGGACATAGCGATAGTTTGGAGCACCAGCGGTAGGAGAGAAAATGACAGCGCCGGTAGAACCTGGTCTGGTGTGATCTGACTGGCTAGGTCCATCAGGAAGGGGGGAGATCGGCTGATACGAGACCAGTCGATGTCGAGATAGGTGAAACATAGAGGGATAGAAATCGCGATTGCAGCCCCCGACCCCCAAACAAACAGCCGATCCCGGTCCGCTACATCCTGAACCGTGCTCTTGTCTGTCTGATTCACTAGATCCATCCGGCTGACAAAGCCCATCTGCCGCCGCAGCTTTGCACTCCAAGCATCGACCAGTCCATTCAGCAATATCAGCGCATAGAAGCCCGTCCACACCTCCGCATATTTCAACGACTGCCAGCTCAGAAAAATTTGCTCTCCCAACCCACCCGCGCCGATGATGCCGAGCACTGCCGCCGCCCGCAGCGAACACTCAAACCGATAAAATCCGTAAGACATCAGGTTAGGTAGCGCCTGCGGCAGGTGAGCGTACAAGAAAGCCGTCGCTGGATTAATGCCGCTGTTGACTAGAGCTTTCAGAGGTCCGACAGGCGTCTCATCCAGGATTTCGGAGAAGACTTTGGCAGTAATTGATCCAAAGGGAATGGCAATCGCACACACTCCCACCATTGGGTCTAGCCCCAACACATTCAGCAGCAGCAATCCCCAGATCACCTCATGAATCGCCCGGGGCACTGCCAGTCCGCCCCGCAGTGCCATCCATAGCCCCCGACCAGCGGCACCAGGCAAAAAGATTTGCCACCAAACCTGTGAACAGACAACCCCAAAAATCAGCCCTATGACCAGACTCAGCGTCGTTCCACAGACCGCAAAGGCAAAGGTCGTTAGCGCTGCTTTTGCCATCACCTCAAGAAAGGCCGGTTCTAGAGCAGGACGAAGGCTAGCTGCTAGAAACTGATAGATCGAAGCGCGTCCGCCCCAGTTCAGCTCGGGTATGCCCGATATCGACAGCGCCCAGACTGTCAGCGCCAGCCATAGAAAGAGCACGAAGAGTTTCTTTCGACTAACTTTGTTTTTACTGGATGTTGACTGATGCGATCGCTCATCAGAAAAGTCAGAAACAAGATTAGTGGAGGTGTTTTTCAAGAAGATCTCTATGCCGGGCGTCTATACCACGCTGCCCTCTAGATCATACAGAGCTGTTAGCTGCTCGGAACTTACCTTTGCGCTCGGTAAGTCAAATAAAAGGTGCCCCTGTCTAAGGCCGATAATGCGATCGCAATAAGTCTGCGCTAGAGCCACATTATGCAAACTCACCACCAGCGTTCTGTTTTCTCCTAGCTGAGCAAGTAAAGCCATCATGTCGTGCGATCGCGCCGGATCTACGCTGGCTACCGGCTCATCGGCCAGCACAATCGCCGGGTCTTGAACCAGCACCCGTGCCAGCGCCACCCGCTGCTGCTGCCCACCCGACAGCCGATCGGTCCGCGCATAGAGCTTGTCTGCAATCCCCAACTGAGCCAATGCCTGTTGAGCGGTGCTCACCTGCTGGGGCCAGATCAGAGACCACAGCGCTTTCCACAGCGGCCATTGACCCAAATGCCCCGCATTGACGTTGTGAACTACTGACAGATTTTCAATCAGCTGATGCTGTTGATAGACGGTTCCAACCTGTCTTTGCAGCTTTCTACGCGGATAGCCATGTATTTTGTTGATCGCTTTTCCGAGGACGTGTACTGAGCCTCGATCCGGGCTGAGCGAACCATTGAGCAAGCTGAGTAACGTGCTTTTGCCCGCACCGCTAGGGCCGACAAGGGCGACTTTTTCACCGGGTGCGATCGTTATACTCACCGACTGCAAAGCCACTACCGGTCCAAACCGACAGCTCACTGACTCCAATTGCAGTACAGCACCATCCATCTGCTGTTGTCCGTCCGCTAGTTGATCTTGCCAATCTCACGACCGACCGCTTCAATTTGAGCGTAATTTTCGTTCGTTGTTTCAATAAATTTATCAGCCCCGAACAGCTCTAGAATCGCTGCCTGATCAGGATTGCTCTCGTCCAACTTCAGCAGCGCCGCCTGAATTTTTTCCGTAAATCCTTCGCCAAATTCTTCGTCTACTTTTTCACTATTGACGACCCAGTGATAGTCGTAATAGGCAGGGGTTTGCCAGATTGCCTGAACCTTAGTTTCATCGACTTCACCTGCGGCTAACCGATCTAGCCACACCTGCTCGTTCAGAGCGCCCACGTCGTAGGTTCCCGCTTCGACCAGCTTGATAGTGGCATCGTGAGAGCCTGAAAAGCCCGGTTCGCTCTTAAAGTCAGATAGCTGCACGCCTGATTCCGCCAGGAAATATTGAGGCATCAGACGACCAGAGGTAGAAGATTCTGAGCCAAAGGTGATGGTTTTACCTTTGAGTTCAGTCAGCTCTGCAGGGTCTTCGATAGGTGCGAGGTCGCTAGCAGCGGTGGCGATGAAGATGGTGTGGAATTCGGCGTCAATGTCTCTTTGGGCGATCGCCTCTGCCGCTGGCACCTGAAGGCGGGCCTGCACACCCGTCAGCCCCCCAAACCAAACTAGGTCTAAGTCTCCAACCTTAAATGCGGTAACAGCCGCAGCGTAGTCTGTCACGGCTCGATAGGTGACCGGCACACCAAGTTCACTGCTCAAGTATTCAGACAAAACGCTGTACAGCCGCTGCAACTTTTCAGGATCCTGATCGGGGATCGCACCGACAGTCAATGTCTGCGCTGAATCCGTATCCCCTTGCTCCTGATCTGGGTTCGGAGGAGCTTGCTCAGGCGCACAGCTCCAGCCGATAGATGCTGACAGCAGCAGACCGCAGCAGGCCAGTAGAAAAGAACGTCTTCGGTAGCGTCGGGAATATGTCATCTGACCAAAAACACTCAACAATCACTTCGTTAAACCAGGGTCATGAGGATAGCAAGTTTCGGCGGTCGCAAGCAAGAAGTTTTCCCCAGGGTGCCATCTTAGTTCAACCACTCAAGAATTGATAAAAAAGCAAGTTGAGAGAGACAAAAATATTGTTCTTTAGCATTCGAGTCGAACTAGATGCTGTTGAGTATCTAGAGTTAGATGATTTTCTTCCGCAAATGTGCTAGCCGCAAAGCGTTGCCAAGTATGGGGTTGAGCGCGGCAGTGTAGAGGCAATCGCCCATTCGCGCAATAGGTAAAGTCGCAAAGCTCAGTTTTTTGAAGATGTCTGAAATCAGCCGATTTTTTATCTTTGTAGAAAGCCTTTCGAGAGTTTTCCACCGATTGCCCGAAAGTTTTCCACAGGTTCTGAAAAGTTTTCCACAGGTTTTTACACTAAATCAGTAAGTTCAAGGATTTCTTGGGATTACGTTAAATCAGAAGACGAAAATGAGAAAACTAATGGTAGTCGTGAATTTTTGTAACAAAAAATTGCTCAAAGTCTTGATTTCTCGTTTGGGAAAGATGTCTCAGAAAAGCACCTACCGGCTTTTTTATCATTGACAAAGCCTAGCTTCATCCGCAGAATGATTCGACAACCTGTTGAGAAAAGCAGGCGCTACAAAGAGGTTCTCATGCAGCTAAATATCAGTGTTCTGGCAGAAATTCCCGAAGATCTTCACAACGCTTTAAAGAGCTTCCTCGAAACCCACCCAACTTGGGATCAAGACAGAATGTATGCTGCAGCGTTGTCTCTGTTCTTGCTACAGAATGGCCAGAAAGAAGGCGATCGCACTCCCTCACGTATCTATCTAGATACCTTGTTTGGTTACGCTCACTAAGAAGTTGTCTACCAAGGCTAATGCGACGCCAAGCGTAAGAATCAAGGCATCGCTAGTGGAACCCCAAACTCAAGCAGTGAAACTGCTTCAGCTACTCAACGCTGACCCATTGGAAATAGCTGGGGCACTTTGAAGAGCGCTCTTCAGACGATGACGCCTTCTATTCGTTAGGTGACAGTATGTCTACAGTCACCCGGTAGATTCCCCCATATTTTGACAATTTGGGTATAGTAGGTTAAGTCGTATCACAAGTGCTAGACACCCCATGTCTGCAAGTCCTGCTGATCGGGCATCTGCTAATCAGGTGACCCCTCGGACAGCGACGCAGGATTCTTTGCTACTCAGAGAAGTATTACAGAGTATTAGTGCGCATAGCTGCCCGAAAACGTACAACTTTCATATGCATACTCTCTGCTCTGACGGCAAACTAGCGCCGTCAGAGTTGATGGAGCAAGCTGTCAAAATCGGCCTTCGCGGGATTGCCATCACCGATCACCACACAATCAAGGGGTATCGTCAGGCGCGGGCGTGGATGGAAGACTGGCGTTGGCATAACCCTTCTACCTGGAGTCGCGATCGCAAACCCGGCACCAAAGCCCTCCCAAAGGTTTGGACTGGCGTTGAGATTACTTCCTTACTTACCGGTACAGACGTTCACATCCTGGGTTACGCATTTAAACCTACGCACGAGGCGCTACAGCCTTACCTAAGAGGCGCTGCGCCTAAGGGCAAAGACCGTAACGCTGAAAACGTCATCCATGCTATTCAGTGCGCAGGCGGTATCGCTGTACTCGCTCATCCTGTGCGCTATCGTACCGATGAAGAGACCTTAATTCGTGCCGCTGTTGAGCTTGGCATTGATGGGGTTGAGACCTACTATGCTTACGACAATCCCAAAGTTTGGCGGCCTAGCCCCGGCAAGACTGAACGAGTCGCCGCACTCGCAAAGGAACTGAGTTTACTCAGCAGCTGCGGCACTGATACACATGGCAGAGTTCTGACTAAACGCCTCTAGCAGTAACGTCTTATCAACTACAGCCATATACGGCAAATGTCTTAGGAATCTATCCGTCAATATCTACATTAGCTTCTGGCAATTCTTCTACGCAGCCAGCAGGCTGATAAATAACTTCTACTGCAACCTGATACTGGGTCGGTTTAGCCGGCTGACCAAAGTCACTGCGCTCAACCGCGTCTGACGCCTCACGATTGAGGATGCTATAGCCAATGCTTTTGAGCACTTGGACTTCTTCTTGACTGCCATCGGGATTGACAACAACTCCAATCAATCCATCGGTCGGCGGATTGTCTGTGCATACCCTGAAGTTGGAATCGATCGTAATTGAGGCTTGCTGAGTATCTATCTCGCTTTTGTTCTCGGCGGTTTTGTCTAACCATGCCTGAAGGTTGACATCTGCCTCTGCTTGAGAGACATCAGTTGGATCGTACGTAAGTGCCTTCAATAAGCTTCTAGAATTGCCCTGAGCGGCTGCTGTGGCAGTGGAATCAGGCAGCGGTTCTGATATGCCTGTTTGAGCATTAGAGCTGATGACTTCGCTGGGCGATCGCGTCTCTTCTGCCGAAGCGATGTTGGAAGGCGCGTCGTTTTCAGCGGCGTTTAGAGCATCGCCAATAGAACGGGGCGATGTTTGTAGGTCCGCAGCAGAGGGTGCTGGCTGGGTTTCTGGCGTATCAGTAATGGGTTGACTAGCCGGATTGCTACTGCCGCCTGGATTGACTGGGGTACCAGCTGTCAGATCAGGAAGCTGTCCTGCTGGTAGTGGCGAGACGGAAACAGTAGGTCTTTGAATGACTAAGGGTGCAGGTCGAGGTCTAAACGTAAAGGGGGAGGGAGCAGGTCTAGGAATCCCAAAGGTGGGGGTTGGAACGGGTCTGTTGGTCCGCAGCGTAGGGGAAGGAAGCTGACCAGCAGGGGTGGATTTACGCTGAAGCTGGCTGCGGCTGGGCGAAGAAAGGTCAAAGGGCAGTCCTAATCCACCGCTGAGTCCGGTCGGACTAGGTGGCAGAACCCGAGGCTGAGCAAACGCAGGTAAGCGACTGCGCTCGGCATCGGTCAATTGCAGGATTGGGACAATGGTTTCTTCGGCCTCTTCTTGCTGAGCAACTGCGCTAAGAGCCGCAAAGGAAAAATTAGTGCGCGGAGCGAATGCAAAAAAGACAGCGTGAACACCAAAAGAGAGTAAAACGCCAACAGCTGTAGGACTAACGAATTTGGCTGTCTGATAGAGAGGACGAACAGCTGATTTTAGTCGAGATGAAAAGGCCATAGCTTCCAGGCAATAGTGATGTTTATCTACACGTATGGTTATCTACATGCGTGCTCTTGATAAATTTCTAGGACTAACTTTATATGTGACTGAACCTAGCGTATGCGATCTGGGTGAAAAGCTGAGCTTGGGTGTATGCCAATTTTGCGATGCCAACTGCCAATTCTAAGGTACCGGTCAATGCTTCGGCGATTTTTTGAGGGAAGAAGCTATAGCAAAGTGCCGGAAGCTATAGATAGCACAGTAGATTGGCTAGCTTGAGCAATCATTTTGAACAATCATGATTGAAAAGTAGGGCAGTTTCAAATCAGGATGTTGCCGTAGATCAGAGTAGATGACCTGATCTTTTCTAGTAGCATTTTGGACAATATGGCTGCGTCCTAGCAACTGGTGGCTGGCTAGTATTTTCCACACTTGGCTATAGACGCTGCTGACTTTCATCAGGACGATGACCTCTGCCGAGTGGAGTGCAGTTTCTAGCTGCTGAGCGCTGTAGAGTGCGGGCAAAACGGCTAGCCTTTGGTGTTGGTAGGTCAGCGGTATGCCGAGAGCAGCGGCAGCGGCCATCGGAGAAGAAATGCCCGCGATCGCTCTGACCATCACGTCAGGATGTAGCTGCTGTAAGCTTTGCGCTAGATAGGTAAACGTACTGTAAAAGCTGATATCACCCTCACACGCAAAAGCCACGTCCCCCGTCTGTAGATAGGGCCAAACTTCTTCAGCCGCCTGCTGCCAGGCAGCGCTCAGCTGATCTGAATTCTGCACATAGGGAAACCGCAAAGGTAGCTTTGTCTGTTCTGGCAATAGCCACGATTCCACAATTCCTTCTGCAACTCCAGGTCGATCGCGGAGTCCCGCTGGGAACGCGACTACAGGCGCTGAGCGTAAGTAGTTAAGCGCTTTGATGGTGATTAGTTCTGGATCGCCGGGGCCAACTCCTAGTCCATATAGGGTGCCTGTTTTTGAGAGCGAGCCTGGGTTTTGGCCGGATGGAGCGATTGGCCTGTGCCTAAATGAGCCCGTCATGGCTATAGCTCCTCGATTAGTTTTTCGAGCTTAGGTATGCTTGCGTCTTCGGGTTTTGATAGCGTTTGCTCGGGTCTGGAGCTTTCGCTGTCTGAGACTTTTGAGTCGGATGATTTGTTGGCTGATTTTGTAGCTGACTTTTTGACGGTGTCTGACTTGGAAGCTTCTGGCTTCGATGCTTCTGATTTGGGGGCTTCTTTAGGATCTTCTGGTGTCGGTTTGATGATTTGGCGTGACGGCTTGCGCGCACCGGAGAGGCGTTTGAGCAGCTGAGGAGTGGGATCGTGGATTAGGTAAGTCAGCTGGCTACCTAACGGCCATTCGGTCTCGCCTAGCGCGACCTCTAGTTTTTTGGCTTGTTCGATGACCAGGGGGATGACGTCGCCGTCAGTGATGAGCTTATTAACTTGCTCTCTTTGTAGGGCGATCGCATCTTCTGTAAAGTCGTAGGTCGCCATTTGTACCGCGTCGTCAGTGATAAACGTATTCCACTTTTTCACCGGTAGCCGAGGCGTTTTGATCTCACCCCGGTTCTGAGTAGCGGCGTCTCCGGTCTTGCTCTGCGGCAGTACTGCAAACACCCTAGGTGGCTGAAATTCCTCCCGAGCTCGTTCTGCGATCACAGAATTCACTTCTCCATTGCTAGTAACCGCCAGAAAAGTGCCCATGGAACTCAGGCCAGCCTCTTCCAAGATTTCTTCATTCATAGCCGAGCCGACAAAGACCTCAAAGCCTTCTGCTTTAGCTTTGTCGCAGGCAGCCTTGTCAGTATCGATGATCACCACCGACTCACCTCTGCCTTTAAACAGCCGACCAATCTTCAGCCCCAAAGGATTGCAGCCTACAATCACCACACCCGTCGCACTGCCAGAAGTTACGCCTAGCGCCTGCGCCAGACTACGCGCCGTCAGGCCTTGAGCAAAAACGGTCATGATGATGGTCAAAAAGACCAGCGCCTTGATCGAGTCACCACCGTTGATTCCCCTATCTGTTAGCAAGATTGCGAATAGAGAGGCTACCGAAGCTGAGACGATTCCACGCGGTGAGATCCAGCTCATAAAAGCCTTCTGTCGCCAGTTGAGATCGCTATTGAGCGTGCAGGCCCAAATATTGATAGGACGCACGACGAACATTAGTACTAGCACCGTCAACACCGATCCCGAACCTAGCTCAAACACACTGGCAATCGATAAATCTGCTGCCAACAGGATAAACAGCACCGACACCGAGAAAATCGTTAGCTGTCCCTTAAACCGTCTGAGTAATCGCTCCTCAGGAATCGAGATAGCTCGCACCACAATGCCCGCCGCTACCACAGCCATCAGCCCTGACTCTCCCCGGACGCTTTGCGCTAGGCCATACAGCCCCCATATGCCTGCCAAGACAACCAGGTTGCGCAACTCCTCTGACAGGAAGTCCGCAGTTCGCAGAAACAGCGCCATCAGCGCACCGCCACCGCCGCCAATGATAATCCCAATGCCCAGTCTGGCCAACAGCCCACCGAGCACGGAGAGCGGATCGGCATCGCCGTTGAGGATAATGTCAAGAACAACGACCGCCAAAATAGCGCCCACCGGATCGATTAAAACGCCTTCGCCTTCAAGCAAAGTCGCAACCTTACGCTCTGCGCCGACCTGTTTGAGCAGCGGGGTGACGACTGTCGGTCCAGTAACGACGACCAACGAAGCGTATAAAAACGCAATTGACCAGGGAAATTCTGCTAGCCAGTGAGCTGCCATTCCACCACCGACCAAAGTGATGAACGTACCAATGGTGATCAGATTTCGCAGACTGCCTGATACCTTACCAATTTCTTTGAGCTCTAAGCTGAGGCCACCCTCAAAAAGAATCAGTGCGACGCAGAGTGAAACAATCACCTCTAAGCCGACGCCTAGCGTCTGTGGAGCGATCCAGCTTAGACCATCTGTTCCCAGCGCGATTCCAAAAATTAGCAGCAAAATGATGCTGGGAACCTTTAGATAGGCTGCAACCACCTGAGCAGCGATACCTGCTAGGACGGTCAGAACAATTTGCAGCGTGATTTCGAAGGGTGCTTCCATTATTGGGTTACCGCCAGACCATAAAGCATAGCGTCTTAAGCGAACCTCTGCGAATCCCTCTGTGGATCTGGCCGCGCGTGTACGCTACTGCAGACACGAGTCTTCACAAGGGAACTTCGGCAACGCTATCGACAGTGAGTTGGCTGGCCGCTTTGAGGAACTGCTGGGTAGTTTTGGGCTGTGATGCTGTAGGGGGCAGGCGATCACATCTCACAGCAAAAGGGCAGCGATCGCACAGTCCCTTCTCAATATCTACTTTCGGAAAAATCTCCGTCCGCTGCATTCTCGTCAGCTCATCTGTGAGCGCTAACAAATCCCGGCGAGTTCGATCGTGCTGAGCCAGATCATAATTGAACTGACAAGAGCTAGGCTCTGTCGGTGTGGATTGGTCTGGCGGCTCAGATGCATTCAATCGCACAAACCAGTAAGTCATCGAAATTTGCGCGGGCGCTAGCTCAGTCGTTTCACACAGCACGTACTGATACAGCCGTGTTTGCCAGTCTGTCTGTAGGCGCGCCTTGGGCGATGGCCTCTGGTATGTCTTCCAGTCGAATATATGTCCCTTGTCCGGCTGCTTAGAGAACACCACCAAGTCATAAACCACCGTCAGCAGATAGCCATTGAACGCTAGCGTCCGACGATGTTCGCTCTGGCTAAATGTGCCTAGCGACTGTGCAACCGGTAAATAGTCAAACACCTCAGGCGCTGCTTTCGCTAGAGCTTCAAAGCTTGCCGCCATATTCACGTCTGCTTTGGAAACGGACTGAATAGGCAAACCCAACGCCTTTTGCTGCATCAGCAGATGAAACTGGCTTCCCCACTGAGTTTTGGTGTGCTGCTCGTAGGTGGAGGGAATAGAAAGCGCATCGAAAAAAACATGCTGATACCTTCGAGGGCAGGCTTCGAACAGCGTGAGGTGGCTTTGGGAGAGAGGCAGCATGGGCAAGTCAGAAGTGAGAATTCAGAAGTATGAATGACCGTTCAGAGTTTTATCAGTAAGGGCTTAAAAGTCTTTGGTCAGTACAAACAGACTTCCTTGATTGCCTCGCCCGATACGCAAGTCTTTGTCCAGGTAGGTGATTTCTAGCCAGCCCTGCTGCCGGTCTGAGTTGATTGCAAAATCTACGCCCTGCAAGAGAGAGAACTTTTCGGTGGACTGTAGCTGCTCGATGTATTGTGCAGGCGACTGATAGCCCAGCACGCGCTGTAGTCCAAAAACGGCTCGATTAAATTTGACATTGACGCGGCGCTGAGACAGTGTTCCGACAGCGACGGCTACAGAGTCTTTGGCAGAAGCAGGTCCTTCAGGTTCTTCTGATGGAGCTGGGGCAAAATCGGCGACTACCGAGACCAGTCCTTCGCAAAAAGGCAGACTGTTTATCTCCGCGATGTTGTAGATCCGTGATGTTTCTGGTCGAACGCACTGATAGATATTACGAAGCGTTGCGAAAGGGATACGACCAAGACCTAGTAGCTCTTGGCTGGTGGTATAGAGCAGCCGCCAGTCGCCTGCTAATAGATCGGCTGCTGATAGGGGATCTGGCGTAGGGTTTGTATCTTCTACACGGGCGATGATGCTAGCGATCGCCTGACGCTCACTTTCTGTAGTAGAAATCCCTCGGTTGGTTTTAGCGATCGCGTTTCTCAGATCAGTCTTATTCAACATAGATTTATCCAGCCTGCTTATACGAAGAAATATACTTTAGCGATTGACACTATTCGCGATTAGATGTAATTAATGCGGTGGTAGAGTAATTATGTCGTTTCTACACAGTTGGATTGCCGAGCTTCAACCTTTGAACACGGCGCTTGAGAAACCGGGTGCTGGTCTGCTGTAGACAACTTCATTATTTATTTACTTATCCGTTTGAGTTGACATCGCTTAATGAGCACTTATAATCCGTCCGTCCGTCAAATACCCCGCAAAGACACTGCTGAAGTGATCCCACTTCAAAGAGATTCTTCCATTCTAAATTGGCTGGAAGGAACTGGTCGTTTGATCCCCCGCGAACCTGTTGACAGCATAGGTGACGAGCCTGAGCCTGAAGAACTTGCAGATCTCATGGGCACCGAGGACAAAGATGACGACGACGATGCCGTTGAACCTGATGACGACGATGACGACGATGAGATGTCACTAGACGACTAGTCCCTCGACTAGAGCCTCTTTGACCGTGACTTCTTTGACAAAGACTGAGGCGTTTTAGCAAGATTGGGCGGCCTATACGTAATGGTCTGACCTTTTCTTGTTGTTCACTTTGGGCTATCAGAAGATTGTCAGCGCTCGAAAGGTTGTGTGCGGAGCTTGTTAGCCTGCACATGAGTTTGTCGCAGGCTACGGGCTTGTACATAACGATGTAGCGGCGAGTGCTCTCAACTCGCCTCAAAGACTGGAATAGTAATGGCTGTAAGTATTGCTAGCAATAGCTTTACAAGACAGCGTCAAGTTTCAGTAGAAATTGGGAAAGGTGTGTGGTAAGTGAAGGAACTAATGTTGTGGATGCAAGGTTTTCGGCAAAGTCTGTAGGTCTATCTGGGGTAAAGCTTTCGATTCTGCTAGCGGGATGCCTGCTGGTTGCCTCCGTTGGATTGGATTTATCTGCGGGACGAACGTTTGGGTTAGACGCAAGCTGGGGTGCTCAATTGACCGCTCCCTTGGTGATTGGTGCGGTGCTATCAGCGCTGGCTGGCGGTATTGTTCTACCTATCTTGAGACAGTTAAAAGCGGGGCAGTTTATTAGAGAGGATGGCCCTAGCGCTCATCTGAAAAAGGCAGGTACGCCAACGATGGGCGGGATCTTTTTTGTCCCGGTTGCTGTTTTGACCGCACTGGTATGGACTGGATTTTCTCCTTTAGTAGTGGCGGTTAGTCTAATTACGCTAGCTTACGGTCTGATCGGCTGGATAGATGACTGGCAGGTGATGCGCAAGCGTTCTAACAAGGGTATTTCTCCTAAGGCGAAGCTTATTCTTCAAATTGGGTTTGCGATCGCATTCTGCTTCTGGGCGTTCGCGACTCAATCTACTGACATCACAACTGTCGCATTGCCATTCGAGATTGCGATTCCCCTGGGTTTGCTCTTCTGGCCTCTAGCTGGCTTTGTCTTAGTCGCTGAAAGTAATGCTACTAACTTGACGGATGGGGTTGACGGATTGATGGGCGGGGCGGGTGCGATCGCGCTCTTCGGTCTCGGCGCACTCGTCGGCCCCACCCACCCCGATCTGATGGTCTTCTGCGCTGCGCTCAGCGGTTCGTGCCTGGGCTTTCTTGCTCACAACCGCAATCCAGCCCAAGTGTTTATGGGCGATACCGGCTCCTTGGCATTGGGCGGCGCACTTGCAGCCGTCGGCATTCTCAGCCACAACCTTTTTGGCTTACTCATAGTCACTCTGCTATTTTTCGCCGAAACCCTTTCCGTCCTTCTGCAAGTTGGCTATTACAAAGCAACCAAAGGCCCCGATGGTAAAGGCAAGCGCCTGTTCAGAATGGCTCCTTTGCACCATCATTTTGAGCTTTCCGGCTGGTCAGAGCTGCAAGTGGTTGGCGTCTTCTACGCCGTTAGCGCCATTCTAGCGTCAGTAGCGATCGGAACCCTCCGCTAGGTTCGACCGAGCCGCCGTAGGGGTTTAGCATGCTAAACCCCTACGGCGGGCATTCACAAAACCAAGCACCACACGAAAAGGTACACACAAGAAAGGCTCAGCCATAATCGGCTGAGCCTTTCTCAATGGAGCTGACGGGAGTCGAACCCGTGTCCGCTCTAAGTAATCACGCATCGCTCATTCACAGGTATAGCCTTTCTAATCCTCAAGGCGGGAGTTTTCCATTGTCCCGGAAACAGGATGCTTCAGTGAAAGTCTTAGCTGGCGCACCCACCGAAGGAAGTTTGCCAGAGCACCCGTTGGGGGTTTAGTCCTTACTGATTAACGGAGTCACAGTTCGGACGCTCGAACCTGTAAGAGGTTGTTAGGCGGCAGCTACAAGAGCGCGCTTACGAGCAAAAGGTACGATGTTGTTTGCATGTATCTTTAAGTTTGAGCCTTTATTTACAAGAGTTGACTCACTCTTGACCTGAATCACACTACGACTTTCGTTAAAACGTCGAAACCGTTTCAGCCCCATGGCAGTAAATATTATAGCGCTGACAATGTATAGCTGCACACAACGACAGCCCTTTTTATGCGCGTCATTACCTTTCGTAAACTGAATCGGTCTGATTTTCACCTATAATATTTTCTTAAGTTTAGTGAATAACGTCCAAAATTATTCATCTGCAAACCTTCGCACTTGGCCCATTCTGAAGTCCCAAAGTCAACGGACTCAGCCGGTCTCCAATCATAAGAAAATAAGGTCAACGACATGAGCACCTCCGACGAGAACGGCGCTAGCAAAAGTGCCGCCAGCAGCAAAAGCACTGGTAAAAAAGTAGCTGTGACTGCTGAATCCAAATCTGAATCGACAAAGGACGAGACTGCTAAAAAGGGCGGTCTAGTTAAAGCTCCTCAGCATGAGGTGATGGAACTGTCGGATCATTCTCGCGTGTTTGAGTCTGATTCGTTGCCTAATCACCGTCCAATTGAGCTCAGCAATGTAGAGGTAGTCGATTCATTATCCTCTGCGGGTATTCGCCCAGTGATGTCTGGCGCATTTGAGATTTCTACTACTAATTCGCTGCCTGGTCACCGCCCTGTCGCCGTAGACACTATAGATTTTTCTGATATCGATTCGCTGCCTGGTCACAGACCCATTGCTAGCAACGATATCGATGAAGACCCTGGTACGTTGATGGGTTACCTGGACTAGTTGCTCTAGTCGGGACCGGCGATGTGACGAACGCATTGAGTGAAAGAGGGCATCACGCTCTCTTTTTTTATGCGCTGTCAGTCCAAGTAGATGCTGGGACATTGCCTTTGAGATATCGCCTGCTTATACGGGCAGTTCCTCTGTACTCGTTTTTGCTGGTCGGTTTTCAGCTGCTTGGTATAGTCCGTATTCGATTCCAGCCGCCACCGCCCGATAAGACGCTTCTAGAATATTGACCGATACCCCAATCGTGGACCATCGCCGCTCCCCATCACTAGTTTCCACCAGTACTCGTACCTTCGCTGCGGTCCCAGCTTCACTATTGAGAATGCGAACTTTGTAGTCGGTGAGATGGAATGTTTCCACCGCCGGAAAAAAGCGGACCAGCGCTTTGTGCAGCGCTTTATCTAATGCAGAAACCGGTCCCATACATTCGGCGACCTCCAATACCTCTTGCCCTTGTACCGCAGCTTTGATCATCGCGCGAGCACCGATGTTGCACTGCACGTCTGATTGGATCACGTTGTAATTCACTTCAAAGCCGCGTAGCTGAAACATAGGCTGATGCCGCCCCAGTTCTGTCAGCATCAGCAATTCGAAGCTAGCTTCTGCTGCTTCAAACTGATAGCCCTTGCCTTCTAATTCTTTGACGCGATCGATGATCTTGCGCGTAATTGGATCGTCTTTTTTGAGATCGATGTTGTAGCTTTTAGCTCTAGAAAGCACCGTGCTAGCACCTGAAGAACTAGAAACGACAATATGACGATGGTTGCCGATCGCATCAGGTTCTACATGTTCGTAAGTCTTAGGATTGCGTTCTACCGCGCTGATGTGAATGCCGCCTTTGTGAGCAAAAGCAGAGCGGCCTACGTAGGGTGCGTGATCGTCTGCGGCGAGGTTGACGATTTCGCTAATAAATCGGCTGGTCTCAGTGAGGGTTTTGAGCTGCTCAGGCGCGAGGCAGTCGCAGTCCATTTTCAGCTGAAGGTCTGGGATCACGCTGCATAGATCAGCGTTGCCGCACCGCTCGCCATAGCCATTAATCGTGCCGTGAACCATACTAGCGCCAGCATCGACCGCAGATAAGGTACTGGCAACTGCTGTGCCGCTATCGTTGTGAGTATGAATGCCGATTTGCGGCAAGTCAGCCAAGTCTGAGTGGTTTTTCTGTAGCCAAGCTCGAACGTCGGTGACGATAGCTTCAACTTCTTTTGGCAAGATGCCACCGTTGGTATCACACAGCACTAGCCAGTCAGCACCGCCTAGTACCGCCGCGTTGAGCGTTTTTAGGGCGTATTGGGGATTGGCTTTGTAGCCGTCAAACCAGTGCTCTGCGTCATAGATGACGTGTCTGCCGTTGGCTCGCAGGAATTCAACAGAATCTTGAATCATCGCGAGGTTTTCATCAAGGCTGACTTTGAGCGCGTCGGTAACATGCAAGTCCCAGGATTTGCCGAAGATGGTGATCCACTGGGTATTAGCGGCTAGTAATGCTCTCAGCGTGGGGTTTTCTAGGGCAGCTTGGTGGGGGCGGCGGGTGGAACCAAAGGCGACGACCTGAGCGTTGGCTAGGGGCTCTTTTTGGAGGTAGTCAAAGAGCTGAGTGTCGACGGTGTTGGCTCCGGGCCAGCCGCCTTCGATGAAAGGAATGCCGAGCCGGTCGAGCCGCTGAATGATTTTGATTTTGTCTTCGAGGGTGCAGGAAATGCCGTGGCGCTGGATGCCGTCTCTAAGGGTGGTGTCGTAGATTTGGACGTGTCGTAGATTTGTGCGAGCGGGGGTCATGTGGGAGGTTTGCCGCGTGAGGAAGCGTTTAGCTCAAGTCTGTAGGATAAGCGGTGGGCGGGCGTTTTGTGCTGATATTTCATAAGATTTAAGGGGACTAGGAGAGGCAGCTATGCGGTTGTGAGGTGGCTGGACATGAGCGAGCATTGGTATTTGACTTGGCGATCGCACGCTTCCAAAATCTCCAACACCTGCTCTTCTCCGACTGCTGCTAGCTCAGGCGAAAACTCAAAATAGCGTCGTAGGTGAGTTAGATAGCAGTCGCGTTTTTCAGCGGCGCTAGGATCGGGCTGAACCCGTACAACAAAGTCGTAGTCGTCGATGGTTTGATTTTTACCGTTGCAGTTGCCTTCAGTGAGATCTACTCGGTAGCTTTGATAGCTCAAGAAGCAGTGGACTTGCGGAATGTAGCTGAGTCCGTAGCCGTTGAGAATAGAGTCAACGCCAGTGACGATGCTGTCGCTGAGGCGGTAGAAGCCGAGGTTTTTATAGATTGAGAGGGTTTGCTCTTGGGCGAGGTGGGCGATCGCACCATGCTTGGTAGTACAGGTTCCATGCCCTTCTTCAAACAGGCTCAACGAATCCTCCGAGGTGGCGTTAGCCCCGTACGGCATTGCTTTGACACTGCGGCAGGCATCTTGAAATGTCGTCAGCCCTAGCTCTAGAAATAGGCTGGAAAATTTGCCGTGGTTTTGAATTTGAACGTTGGGTAAGACGTTGATAGAATGCATGTGTTTTATTCTCCTTGGTGCCAGTGGCTTGATTGCTGTTGATTAGGCAACTGTGTTGAAGGCGAGACCCGCTAAGACTGAGCCCATAAAAGCAAAGCCTAAATAGGCGAGAAAGACGGGGCGACGCGCTAGGGCAAAAACGGCAATCATCGCCGGAATGCTAGTGGCCCCGCCTGCGAGTAGAAAGGCCATGCCTGCGCCGGGGTTCATTCCTTGCTCGATGAGGCCGTCGATCAGAGGCAGGGCGGCATATCCATTGAGGTAGGCGGGTGCGCCGATTAGGGCCGCGATGATAATGGAGAGGAGGCTGTCGGTTCCGGCTACGGTGCCAATCAATTCGTTAGGGACATAAGCGAGCATCAAGCTCTCTAGTACAAAGGCGAACGCAAGCCATTTGCCTAAGAAAAACGTTTGCTTTTTGGCACCTTGCCAAAACTTTTGCCGCCGCTCGGCTTCTGGCCAAAATTTCCACACCACGGCTTTGGGTTTGCGGATCTTGCTACCGCCACAGCCGCCGTTGCCTGCGCTTGCCTTCAACGGGTCGCTAAAAGCAGCATGTGTATTGGTGAGTAGGAGCGTGCCGAAGCCACCGAGTAGGCCGATGAAGATGGTAGCCAGCGTTTTGGCGATCGCAAATCCGGTTCCCAGTGTGCCTAGCGTCAGGAAGAACATAGAAGGGTCCATCAGCGGCGAGGACAGCCAAAAGGCCATGACGCCTGCGACGGGAACGCCCATCGACAGCAGGGCGGCAATAATCGGAATGACGCCACAAGAACAAAAAGGTGAGAGTGCGCCAAAAAGGGCCGCGACCGGAATCATGACGGCGACACGGCCCTGAAAGGCTTTGGCAATCAGGTTATCTGCGCCGCTCGCCTGGGCGTAGGCGGCGATGCCAATGGAAAGTAGAAGGAAGGGGGCAACGTGCCACAGGTTGCCGAGGGTGAATTGGATAGTGGTGGATACCTGGGTGGGGGCGACCAGGATGAGGGTGAGGAGGATGAGTGCGATCGCAACAAACACGCCATCTAGCCGTCGCACGCTGTGATTTAACCGAGTCAGAACATTAGCAGACATGAATTCTCTCCTTATACATTTCTATAAACATCGAAATAAGCAGCAAAAAGAATAGGCATAGAGAAATGGACATAGAGAAACAGATGAGAATCATCCACTTACTTACGACAATCTGAATTTGATGCACTATCAGCGATAGTCTGACCTATATGCTCAATGCTCACCACGTGATTGCGCGTACAGCATTCCTCAAACAGAAAGTCGAGTAGCCGGGTCAAAGCCTTCTCCCGAACGCTATACCAAATCCACTGCCGATCTTTCTCAGAAGTGACAATGCCCACCTGACGCAGCTTGTCGAGATGATGTGTCAGCGTCGCACCCGCAATGCCTAGCTCTTTCTGAATTTCTCCAGCAGGTAGCCCTTTGGGGTAGGCAGACAACAGCAGCCGCACAATCTTGAGCCGTGAAGGTTGACCCAGGGCGGCAAAAGTGGCAGCCATATTTTCGAGAGACGGACTTTTGATGTCGCTTGTTTCCATATTTCGATAATAACCGAAATGCAGAAGGTGTCAAACTGATTCTTTCCGCATCGGACTTACACACTATCTGCTCAACGCAATTTGTCGAGGCGGTGTGACAACGTTGTGTTTGCAGTCATTCAATAGCATAAATAGAGACAACAGATACGGCTGCGCTCAGCGAGTGGCAACATCCGCGCCGCAGGCCAAACGCAGCCAAATGCCTACACCATCCTTCGCAACAAGCTCACCGCCTCCCCTTGCTCAGGCGTAATCACCAGCGGTTCTTCTACTCGCAGCACTGGGCTCCACAGCACCGTTTCCGAATAGCGCAGCGTATGCAGCAGATAGATCGTCTGCCGAATCGCACCGGGTGAGCCTAGCAAAATATGCCTTATCGTCTCACCGGGTATTGGGCTATCTGGACTGGGGCCAGCTGGCAGCGCAGCAGTCGGCAGAATCAGCGCATTTGTCTCAGCACTCTTTAGCTCGGTACTCTTTAGCTCGGTACTCTTTAGCTCAACACTCTTTGGCTCAGCGCTCTTTGGCTCAGCGCCCTCTGCTAGAGGCTGAGCGGTCGTGTACATCGTCGTTTTCATGGTTTTTCCTTTGTTGAACAGGGTAGGAAAACCCAGAAAAACTTAGCCCCCCTAACTTGCTAAAAGTCAGGGGGGCTGTGATCATGACCACAACCTCTCTCACTGGTAACGTCAGTGTTAGGGGCGAGCTATCGGTATTGGTGCCAGCCAATGCCGGTAGCGGCTAAATTTTTCGGGCGTTTAGGCTGGAATCGCGGGTGCGATCGCAACAGCCATAGAAATTACCCTATCAGTATGCTTTTGAAGGCGTCAACTAATTGATCTGCGTAATTGATCCGTGAAGTTGCATAGGTGGAGAAAACTCAGATCTCAATAACTTTGCCCGGTGCAATATCATTCAATACCTTGCGAGCCTCCGCCATCAATGGAACTAAATCAGACAGCCGATTGCTAGGTGCAACCAACACAACTACCGCTACACCTGCCTGTTTCAAGTTTTGCTCGTAGCGCAAGTTCTGATCAGCGGTTAGCAGAATGGTGAATCCCTCAGCGGACATTCGCTCAAGCAACGCGCCATTCTTTGTTCCAGCCCAGCCCATTTCTACAACTGTCTGGACATCGTATCCAGCGAGTTCACGCTTTAGCGGTCGCGGAACACACTCATCAAGCAGGATACGCATAGGCAGTCAACATCTCCTTAGCTAGTTCAAGGACTGCAATTGCTTGTTCACTGCTAACACTAGGAAAATGATCTAAAAACTCGCTGAGTGAGTCTCCAGATTCAAGATAATCAAATAAGATTTTCACAGGAACACGAGTACCTACGAAAACGGAGGTTCCTCCTAAGACGTTGGGATCGCTATGAATGACAGGCGATATAGAAGTAGCCATAGGTAGTCATCTGGTATAAAAAATCTCCTTCTCACAAGAACTCTAGCTAAGAAAAGCATCAAATTTACCCACAAGTCCAGAAATTGTTATGCTTTAGCGCGTTCTCCGCAGGCTAGTTGTAGGAACAGCGTGATATTCCCTTATAGTTTGCACTACTTCAATTTCGCCGCAGCAGATTGATTTTGTACTCACAACACTGCAAGCAGTTCAGAAACAGAAAGGATTTTTAAACCAAATGCATTCTCAACTTCGGTTTTGTTTTCAGGATAAAAGACTGATTGAGAACCAGCATTACGCCCTCTATCTTCAGTACAGAAACAATCATTCTGATAGCCGAAGTGAGCTGCGAGCGCATCTCCATCTACCCACTCGGCAATTGACTCAGAAAAAGCTCTGTGTTTTTCAGATGGTATTTTGCTTGGGGCATCATATACCGACACACCCATCAACTTGTACCTATCCTGAAGGTTTCTATAGTGAGCGAACCCCCACCCTTTGTTAGTGATGAATTCTGAGCATTCGCTGACTCTTTCAAAGTATTTGTGAAATTCTTTCTCTTCGTTTGGTTGCAGCATCTCGTCTGAAGGTACCAACATATCAGTCGGAATTTCTAAGCACCTAACAGTCCCTATATTTGTCATTCTGAGAGCTTTGAACCCGAGTTTTTTGGCTTCAATGAGCTTTGGTTGCAGTTTTGGATGAATGCCTGGATGTTTTAAGTTATCAGGTGCTATTGATAGCTCTACAGACAGCTCGTTATTGTAGATGGACAGAATGTTCGTTTTCATTTTGGGTTGGTAAGACTGCCAAAAGGCTGGTCTATTCTTCTTGGGAATAGACGAGTCGAGAGTCAAAGCTATCTCACAAATGTACGGTTCTATTTTGCGTTCTTGTATCTCCTGTCGTAGTTTTCTGTACTGTACTGGTTTGTCTGATTCTGTTGAGATCGCTTGCTCCCAAACGTTGGAATCAAAAGTCACTCTAATCATTTCTTCTAGTTGAGAGATTGTCTCCTCCTTGAGATTACCAAGCATTTTTCCAGCCGAGTCCTGTCAATTGTTCGTATCTGGAACATGAATCTGATAATGGGATATATACCCACTTGCTCGGAACCTTGAGAAGGGTTTGAGGCAGCTAGCCATTCAGTTGCCCTTTCACAACAGATCTTCTTGAGAGAGCGTCGCAGCATAGTCATCCATGCCTTCTTCAGCGATCGCTCTATCCTCATCAACAAACTCAGTCGCCAGCAAAGCTAGCTGTTCAGGATCTAAGACGGCGCGTTGACGCTGATCTCGAAACCTCAAAAAAGCAATAAAATCAGCAATCTGCCGGAGCTGATCGCTGGTGAGTAAATCGATATCCCGCTTGATAGTTTCTGAGCTAACTGACATAGCTGATTCGTTAGTATCTGTTGCCTAGTAGCCTATAAGTAGCTAGCTAGAGAAATCCGTTGATAGTCCTAGCTAGCTCGTAAATGATTGCAACTTTCTAGAACAGATCTCGATCAGTTACCGCACCTTTGCTGCTCGAAGAGACCAGCTTGGCATACTTCGCTAATACGCCGCGCTCGTAGCGGGGCTTTGGTGGACTCCACTGTGTTTCACGTTCTGCTAGCTCATCGTCAGAGACATTGACTTGCAGCAACAGTTTGTCAGCGTCAATGGTGATGGTGTCACCTTCTTTGACAAGGCCAATCGTTCCACCGACTGCGGCTTCGGGGGCGACATGCCCGACGACCATGCCGTAGGTGCCGCCGGAGAATCTGCCGTCAGTGATCAGGCCAACAGAATCACCGAGTCCTGCGCCGATGATGGCCGAAGTGGGTGCAAGCATCTCACGCATTCCAGGGCCACCTTTTGGACCCTCGTAGCGAACAACAATCACATCACCTGCTTTGATTTTGCCTGCCAAAATTGCATCTAGGCAATCTTCTTCCGACTCAAAGACGCGGGCGGGGCCGGTGATGCTGCGGTTCTTGATACCGGTGAGTTTGGCGACTGCGCCTTCGGGTGCGAGGTTGCCTTTGAGGATGCCGAGGTGTCCTTGGCTGTACATGGGCTGGCTGAAGGGGCGGATCACGTCTTGGTCTGACGGGGGCTGATCGGGAACGTCGGCTAGGGTTTCGGCGACGGTTTGACCGCTGATGGTGAGGGCGTCGCCATGTAAGAGCCCTTCGTTTAGCAGCATTTTCATTACTTGGGGGATGCCGCCGACTTGGTGCAGATTGGTGGCGACGTAGCGGCCTGAGGGTTTGAGGTCGCAGAAGACGGGGACTTTGTTGCGGATGGTTTCGAAGTCGTCAATGGAGAGCTCGACGCCGATGGTGTGGGCGATCGCAAGCAAGTGCAGCACAGAATTCGTCGAGCCGCCGACGGCCATAATCACCGCGATCGCATTCTCAAACGCCTCACGTGTCAAAATATCTTTCGGCAAAATCTGCTTACGCACCGCTTCGACCAGCGCAAACGCAGACTTCTCAGTACTGACCGCTTTCTCCTCATCTTCAGCCGCCATCGTCGAAGAACCGGGCAGGCTCAATCCCATTGCTTCAATCGCGGAAGACATGGTGTTAGCGGTGAACATGCCGCCGCACGAGCCTGCGCCGGGGCAGGAATGTCGTTCTACGGCGTCGAGGCGTTCTTTGCTGATTTTTCCAGCGCTATACTGGCCGACAGCTTCAAAGGCACTAACGACAGTCAAATCTTCACCGTCGAGATGGCCGGGTTTAATCGTGCCACCGTAGACGAAAATGGCAGGGATGTTCATGCGGGCGATCGCAATAATCGCGCCCGGCATATTCTTGTCGCAGCCGCCAATCGCCAGCACCGCATCCATACTTTGGCCCGTGCAGGCCGTTTCGATCGAGTCCGCGATCACCTCACGAGAAACCAGGGAATACTTCATCCCTTCTGTGCCCATCGAAATGCCATCGCTGATGGTGATCGTGCCAAACATCGCTGGCATTGCGCCCGCTTCTCTGAGCGCCGCTTCGCCTCGAATAGCGAGGGTATTGATGCCCATATTGCAGGGCGTGATCGTGCTGTAGCCGTTGGCTAGGCCGACAATGGGCTTTTTGAAATCGTCATCTTCAAAGCCGACAGCTCGTAGCATCGCTCGGTTAGGAGCCCGCTGTACGCCTTGGGTGACTACCTGACTTTTGCGATTATCCGGCATTCGATCTTCTCCAGTGGAAACTTGATATGTACGTGTTTAGCGTAAACCGATTGTCAGCACAAGTTACCGACCCACCCCACCCTATCGGGCACCCCTTCCTTGGAGGGTGGCACGCAGTGACGGGGTGGGTCTCGTTGTACAGCGCTAACAGGTACCTTGGTATAGCAGGTTTCCATTCTGGCAGAACAACCGACGCTACAGGCAAGATCAATCAAATAAAATTCGATTTTTGTAATGCTCTACTAGCAGCGCTGAGCCGTTTTAGAACATCCTCCGCATGCGAGCAGTGGCAGGGACGTGCTTACTTACCAACCAGTCAAAAAGGGAAGCGGCGATCGCAACACAGTCACAATCTGGTTGGCCTGTAGCTGAGCAACCACAGCCTTTTGCCAGTCTTCTTTTTGATCTAGCGAGCTTAAGTAACCTAGCGCCATCAACCTACTGGTAAGCGTTGGTGAGGCAGTATGAGCGGAGATCCGCTCGCTGAAGGTGAGCCAGCTACGAACGCTGTCAGGTAGGGTTTCAACCAGTCGCAGTGGAAGATCTGCTGTAGAAAAGGATTGAACGTAAGCTGAGCTCAAAAAAGGTTTGTAGTCAGTGGCTTCTGCTGTCTGCTGTTTGACGAAGCTCAGCGAAACGCCTTTGAGAAGCGATCGCAAATTAGCCGTTTCTTCCACTCTCAGCTCCGCCATAAACGGCAGCTCGGTCAAAGCGGGATTGACGTTCCCAGGATCACCCACGCTGAGATGCGTGCCACCAATCACAGCGAGCAGATATTTTTCACCCGCGAGCTGATCAAAGGCGCTAAGCTGCTGATCTAGCGTTGGGGTAACGCTGTCTTTGGTCCCGGTTAGCAGCAGCGTCGGTACAGTGACTTCCGAAAGGCCCGCTTCGCCAAAGAGCTGACCGGTCAGCGTATTCATGGCAATGACTTGCTTGATGCGGCTATCGGTAAGATCTGCCTGCTGTTCTTCTAGGTCTACGGCGGCGCACTGAAGCCAGTCAGCAGGAGAAACGCCTAGCGGCTGGATGTTTTTGCAAAAGCTTTCGAGCGATCGCAAGTCCAGCTTGGCCCCCGCGAGTGCCAGTCCTGTGTAGCCACCTAGCGAATGGCCGATAATGGAGACTTCTGTAGTGTCAAACCGCTCGCTGTAGAAGACACTGCGTTCGTTTAGTCGATCTAGCTGGTCGAGCACAAAGCTGACATCTCGAGGCCGATCTAGAAATTCTTGAGCAGGTAGGATGCGGCTAGGATTCTCTGCAATCTCTGGATCCACGGGCAGATCCACCAGAGCGCTCAGATTGCTGCCGGGGTGCTCAACAGAGACAACCGTGAGACCGTGGGACGCTAGATGTTTACCGATGTAGTCAAGAAAATATCGGTCTGCGCCAAAGCCGTGTGAAAGAACAACGAGCGGGCCTTTGGTTTTGCCTGTCCAGTACAGCTCTACGGGAATGGTGCGATCGCGCTCACGATCTTGGAAGCTAACGGCCTGCTGAAAGACGGTCTCGCTCCCGGCTTCTTCAGGTCTCAAATCGCTAAGGATAGGCGCTGGATTATCCACCCGCAGCTCTTTGTCCAAAACGCCGCTGAGTGAGCGACTTTCCAAATTAGAGAGATTGAGCTGAGAGGCGAGTGCGATCGCCTGAGTAGCATCTACTTCTAGTGTCTCTTGCGGAATGGCCCTCAAAATATCTAGCATACTGAGTCCATCCGCCTGACTAGCGGCTAGACGAATCGCTGCTTGGATCTGAGGAATTGTCACGCTAGGGGCAACTTGAGCCAAAGTGGTGAGCAGCAGTTCGCCATTAGCTGAAGCTAAAACGTCTTCGATGATGCGATCGCTCATTCGCGGATCGAGGTCTAATTCCTGTCGCAGAGACTGCTGCAAAGAAGGTGATAGGAACCGTTGATAGAGCTTAAGCCGCTCAGGAACTTCCCCAGTCTCAGCAAAAGTCTCCAGATCGCTAAGCTCGATCGACTGTCTTAACGGTCCGAGCTTGATCAGCACTCTCTCTGCGGCTACCCCTGGCGTGGCCGCTAGTGCTAACAGTCCCAACCCTAAACAGACCGCTCGTAGTCGTATTTTTTGAACAAAACTCATGAATACAGGAATAAACGACGGCTTGTTTACAGAGCAAAGCGCTTAGACAAAGCGCACCGGGGGGCAAAGCGCACCTGTACAGCTTCTTGTACGCAAGCTTTCGTCAGGCACGAACCGCGCGAAGAAAGACATGCACAAAAAAGATTTGATATCATCAGTATCTTACCCATTCGCTTCAGCATTGACTGAGAAGACGATGACAATTGCCTGCACTGCCACAGCTCATACCTGCATCCATCGGTTCTACTAGCAACGACGGAAGACAAGCCAGAGCCCGTGGCCTAGAATTTAGAGGAACTTGAGTAGAATATGCTCAGCGTCGAAATTCAGGAGCAACTCAATGCCAAGAAAAGATGACAAACAGTCAGATAAAAAAAAGCAGCTAGACAATTTTCTGACGCCAAAGAACAAATACCAGGGGGAATTTACGCCTCAAAATCTAGCTTTCAATGCCAACCTACAGGAATTTGCTCAGCGAGTATCCCTGATTTGCAGTTTGGAAACCGGCGGCAAAGTCAGCAGCAGTAAGGCATATGACGACATCAAAAAGATGTGGAAAGAGCTCAAGGCGTCGAAAAAAAACCTGATTAAAAAGACTACAGAAGAGTAACGACGTGAGCTGCTATTAGTTTTGCCATCCTGTCTAGGATCATGATCTCGCTAGGTAGTCTGTAACAATACGAGCGATACGTTTAGAAGACTGGCCATCACCAAACGGATTGACTGCCTTTGCCATCGCTGCATAGGCTTCGTCATTACCTAATAGCTCAGAGGCAGCGGTGACGACACGAGTGGGATTAGTACCAACGAGTTTGGCAGTACCTGCGGCAATGGCTTCTGGCCGCTCCGTTGTTTCTCTCAGTACTAGAACCGGTTTTCCAAGTCCGGGCGCTTCTTCCTGAAGACCGCCAGAATCAGTCAGCAGTAGATAGGCCCGTTTCATAGCGCCAACTAGCTGCTCATAGTCTAACGGCTCGACTAAGAAGGTACGAGGATGCTTGTCCAACAGCGCTTTGAGCGGGTCTCGTACGGTTGGATTGCGGTGCAGCGGCAGCAGCAAAGCCGTATCTGGAAACTTATCTAGAATTTGTAGAAAGCTTTGAGCGATATCCTGAAGCGGTTCGCCCCAGTTTTCGCGGCGGTGAACGGTGGAGAGAATGACGCGGTATTTGGACCAGTCTAGTCCGGGGATATTGCAGTCGGGCGATTGCTCTGCAACTCTTAGCAGCGCGTCGATTACGGTGTTGCCGGTTTGATGAACGGCGGTTGTGACACCAGAAGCTTTGAGGTTGGCCACTGAGGTTTCTGTGGGCGCGAAGTGGAGAGTAGCGATCTGGGAGACTAGACGGCGATTCGCTTCTTCAGGGAACGGGTCCAAAATGTTGTCGGTGCGCAGTCCGGCTTCGACATGCCCAACCGGAATTTGCTGATAAAAGGCAGCGAGGGCGGCGGCAAAGGCAGTCGTGGTGTCGCCTTGGGCGATAACTATAGCGGGCTTGAGCTCGACAAACAGTTTTTCTAAGCCCTGCAAGCTGCGGCAGGTGATATCGCTGAGGGTTTGCTTGGGCTGCATGATGTCTAGGTCGTGGTCTGCTTTCAGGTCGAATAGGGACATCACCTGGGCGACCATCTCGCGGTGCTGTCCGGTGAGGACAACTTTGGTGTCAAACTGGGGAAGTTGCTGGAAGGTTTGGATGACCGGGGCGAGTTTGATGGCTTCAGGCCGAGTGCCTAGCGTGATGCAGATGCGCAAGGGCGTGTCTGAAGCGTGTGTAGCTGAAGAGTCAACCATAGCAATCGGAGGGCAAACCTTTGGAGGAAAGAGAGATAATTCAGACAGCCTGTAGCTTTCTAAAAGAAGCTATCTAGAACACTCAACTCTAGAACAAAGGTAGTTGGCTATCGTCAATTTAGCCATTATCCAATAGCCCTGTTAGAACCTTTGATAACTATTGTTCGCCGTTATGCCTGACAAAGTGCCTAGTAAGATGCCAGATCCGATGAAGAGCGCGATCGCCCTCAAGCCCATCCATTTCCAAACTCTCGATCTCTCTCCTGCTCAAGACGTTGTGGATGCGATCGCCCCCAACCAAACCCGCCTACGCGAGGCCAAATTTAGCTTCAGCTTCGAAATCGACTTTCCTCGCGAGGCCAGCGACCCCCGCGAACTGTCTGAAATTCCAGAGATCCGCCTGTGGTTCATCCGCTTAGACACGCTCTACCCCTGGCTACCGCTGTATTTAGACTGGGAGTCTGGCGAGCTGAGCCGCTACACCGCCATGCTTGTACCTCATCAGTTCAGTCCGATTGACGGCATCCGCTACAATCCCGAAGCCTTGGAAATTTTTGTGATGGGAAAGGTATTCATACTTGATCGCTGGCTCAAGCAAAACGGCATTGATGGCCGCTCTCGGCTGAAGTTTATGACTCAGATGCTGGGCTATGAACTCGACGATGGGTTGTTCAATCTGCTCTAGTTTCGGCTACGCGCAGCTAGCGGGATGTGCCGAACTTTGCTATACAATCTGGGGCGTAAGGAATTCGGTTATTCAGAATAGTTTGGGACGCTTAGATGGAGTTATTAGGTTCGTTAGTGCTGGTGCTAGTGGGGCTCGGCATCGTTGGCTACTTACTCATAGAGTGGCAATATCGTCAGCGTCCAGGTAATGACCTCGTACTTGGCGCTACCGACTGGCGATTCGATACCTACGAAAGCGATCGCTACGTCCTCTCTTTTGACACCGTTTTCACCAATCGCACCCCTGCGCTCGAAATCTTCATTCCAGAAGTCAGCCTTGACTACGAACTACTCTCTAGCAGCAGCCTAGACGGCATCACCGTCAAAACAGAAATCACACCAGCGCATACAGATTTTCCGGCCCGCGACGATAACTATTGGTTTGCCTATATCGTCAAAGTCGGCAAAGCAACCCAGGCCAGGATCAAAGTAGAGATTACTGGCGCTGATCTCAGCCAGCTCAAATCTCTGTGGGTAAAGGTCAACTATCTAACCTACGGCCCCGAAGGTCGCATTCCGAAGACGGGTCACCTGATCGCCCCGCTAAAGTTTCCTAATCCAGAAGATGCCGCTAACTGGCGAGAGAACAGCGTTGCCCAGATCTTGCCTATCCCAACGCATCTACTCACCAACCTGGATGACACCATAGAAGTCGTCAAAAAATACGTTGCCCCCTGCGCTAAACCTGGCGATATCGTCACGATTGGGGAAACGCCTGTCGCAATCATGCAAAACCGCCTGCGCCATCCCACGACGGTGAATCCGGGCTGGCTGGCCAAGCGGCTGTGCTACTACTTCATGCCGACATCCAGTCTGGCGACGGCCTGCGGTATGCAAACCTTGATTGATGTGTCGGGGCCGTGGCAGGTCGGTAGTGCTTTTGTGCTGGGTGCGATCGCCAAAATCTTTGGTAGTCCAGGCATGTTCTATCGCTTAGCTGGCGAGCAGGCTAGGTTAATTGACGATGTTACAGGCACCCTACCCCCATTCGATCAATTCATCGTGCTTGGCCCTAGTCACTCCCAGCAGCTAGTCGACCAGATCTTCCAGGAAACCGGACTCAAAGCCGCCATCGTCGATGTCAACGATTTAAAAGCGGTTAAAATATTAGCCAAGAGCGAAAATACAGACGAACAGCTGCTGATCCAGGCACTGATCGACAATCCAGCGGGCAACGCCGACGAGCAAACCCCGGTTGTCCTAATTCGACCAAAAAATTAATGAAATAGATCAAGATCTCACACCCTATCCACTCTTCACCTCTCAACTCTTCCACCAAACGCCTTTCACCACACGTCTTCCACTAGGATCATCATGGCTCGCAGCAACTCTCAAAACACAGAGCTCTCTATCCGCTCCGTGCATCTGCGCGATCTAGACACCTTCGTCAGTGAAGGCTCTACAGAGGTGGGCGCTCACGATACGAACACGCAGGCTGTAGAAGACTACGTTCAGCAGATGCGCCGCTGGTACGGTCCGATGAAGGCGCTGACGCTGTTTCCCAATCCTCTGCAGCACTTGTTTTCTACCTTTGTGGCAGAGGCAAACAGTTGCCCTCAAGGGATGATTCAGGTGTCTCCGTTCAACCAGACTCTGAGCACCTGGAAGGTTGATCGAATCCTGGTGAATCTAGCAAAGAATGCGGCGGCAAAGAGCAAGGCGACAAAGACCAAAGTACTAAAGAACAAGGCAAAAGCGGCAAATGAACTAGACGGTGAGCCCAAGCTGCACTTGGCGATGGACGTAGGCTCACAGCTACTGCGCTACTGTTTTGAGCATATCCGTGAGGCGCAATACTGGATCAGCGAAACGGATGTAAACGACCAGTTTGGTCTAGCGCTGTACCGTCAGAACGGTTTCCAGCCCCTGGCTAAAGCAACCTACTGGTCTATCCAGCCTGAGCAGCTAGCCGGTCTGTCAGAGCACGATCCCGACTTGCCCAACTTATTGCCAGTCAGCAATGCCGATGCTCAGCTGATCTATCAGCTAGAGACCGTCTCTATCCCACCGCTCGTGCGTCAGGTGCTGGACTACCAGATTCACGACTTTAAGACGACGCTCTCCAGCAAACTCAAGAAACGATTTGTGCGCTGGATGCACAAAAAAGAAACGGTATCTGCCTACGTATTTGAGCCGCAGCGAAAGACGGCAATTGGCCATTTTGAGCTGAAGCTATGCCGAGACGGTATGGGAGCCCATAGCGCAAAGCTAACGGTGCATCCGGCCTATACGTGGCTCTACCCAGAGCTGATGGCGCAGATGGCGGGTGTTGTTCAAAAGTTTCCGAATCAGCCGCTGCGAATTTTGTCTTTGGACTATCAGACGGAGCGCGAAGCGTACCTGCGTCAGATCGGAGCGCTAGAAATTGACCATACGCTGATGATGTCTCGTTCTGTGTGGCACAAGGTGCGTGAGTCCAAGGCTGGAGCTTTGGAAGGATTGAAGATGCCGGATGTCCTGCCGGGACTGCAGCCAACAGGGTCGCCTTTACCGGGTCGGTTCTCTTGGCGAGGGGCAAATTTGGGGCCAGCGATTGAGGAGCCATCTAGCGATGGGCTGAGCTGGGATGGATTGGCCTGGGACCGGTTCTCTTTGGAAAAGATGTCGCGGCTATCAGCCGATCAGCGGTCGTCTGAGTCTGATGTGGACGGCTCGGATAAGCGTAAGGAAGGCTAGAGGAAAAGGCCAGAAAAGATAAGGCTAAAAAAGAAAGGCAGAGCAGCGTTAGATCTTTTGAGACGACTCTTGTTGATGAAACTGCTGATGGGACTATGGTTTCTGCGCTGGGATTGGATTTGGGGGCGAAGCGAATTGGGGTAGCTGGCTGCGATCGCACCGGCCTAATCGCCACTGGCTTAACCACCCTTCACAAGACCAGCTTTGAAAGTATTCTCGGTCCGCTCAAAGCGCTGATTCAAGAGCGATCGGTTGAAATTTTGGTGGTCGGACTGCCGTACACTATGAGTGGGCAGATTGGCTTTCAGGCCAAAAAAATTCAAAAGTTTGCCCATCGGCTGTCAGAATCATTAGAGCTGCCAGTGGAGTTTGTAGACGAGCGGATGACCTCTGTGGAAGCTGAGCAGATGCTGCTAGCACAAAGACGCTCACTGTCCAAATATAAAGAACTCATCGATCAAAAAGCGGCTGCCATTATTTTGCAGCAGTGGCTAGACGAAAGAAGACCAAACAACCTGCTTACCTAGAACAGAACCGGAATGCACTGCTTGAAGTCAGTAGCTTGAAGTCAGTAGCTCGAAGTCAGCAGCTTGAAAGGAACCGCGAAGTGAGTAGCCCAAAGTAGCGATCGGGCGAGCAGCTACGCGATAGCGAACGCGACAACGAAAAGGAGGAAAGACTGTGGCCATCGATTCTAATATGCTAGATGAACCTACTGAATACCCGGTCATTAGCCTCAAAGACGAGGACGGGCGACAGCTGGCGTGCTACGTAGAAAAAAGTATTGAGGTAGAGGGAACAGAGTTTTTGCTGCTGCTGCCAGTCAATTTGCCGATTGAGATTTTCGTCTGGGAGCCAGACGATGAGGCAGACGGTGAGGACGCGGCTGAAATACTCGTCGATGTCGAAGATGAGGCTATTGATTCGTTGTTTCCTTCGGCCAGAGCGGTGCTAGCCGAACTCGACTTGATTTTGGAGCGCTCTGCCCATACCCTGACGGCGGCAGGCGATTTGCCAGAAGCTGATGAAGATGACTGCTTTTCGCTGGATATCAGCGAAGAAGGCGACCCGAATCCAGTGACTGAAGAGTTTCAGATGCTGGCGACTTTCTTTCATGAAGATGCCCAGTACACCTTGTGTACGCCGCTTGATCCGCTGCTGTTCTTTGCTCAGCGAGACAGCGACGGTTCGATCGAGCTGGTCGACCCAGAGGACTTTCAGAAGATGCGATCGCAGCTAGAAGACAAACTTTTCGACGTTTTAGACTAGACACTTTGAGGTAAACACTTTGGACTGGACGTTTTTCCCTTCCTAGTGCAAAATCCTAATGCAAAAGCCGTAGGGGCATTGCATGCAATGCCCCTACGGCAACGCAATGAACCCAACCTGATATGCCCTTTCTGATATGCCCGGTTTGAAGCGTCGTCTATTTCCAATTGTGCTGATCGCCCTAGCCGCAGGCGCAGCTAGTCAAAGCTGGCTTTGGTGGAGCTGGGCAAAGTCTCCTGTGCTAGAGACTGAAGGGACCGCCGCTGAAGAAAGCTTTATGCAGGTTCAGATTCCACCTGGCACGGCCTCCAACCAGATTGGACAGGATCTAGAAGCGGCTGGACTGATCAAATCCACCACCGCCTGGAAACTGCTGACCAGGTGGAAATCGTTTCGAGGCAAAGAAGGCGGCTTTCAGGCTGGTAGCTACATCATCTCGCCCACTCAGAGCCTGAGCGAAATTGCTAACACTATTTGGGATGGCGACGTTGTTCAAGTCAGCTTTACGATTCCGGAAGGCTGGCGACGTACCCAGATGGCTGAGCGCTTTGAAGCTAGAGGCTTTACTACCGCCGATGAATTTCTAGCGGCCACCGAAAATGTTCCCTACGAAAAATTTCCCTGGCTACCAGATGGGATTCCGCATCTAGAGGGCTTTCTCTATCCAGACACTTATCAGATTGGTAGCGACATCATCACTGCCGAAAGTCTGGTAGATGCAATGCTCAGCCAGTTTGAAGCCGTAGCGCTGCCGATATATGACTCGGAGCCCAGCGACTATAGCCTCTTAGACTGGGTGACATTAGCCAGCATCGTCGAGAAAGAGGCCGTCGTTGCCGACGAGCGCGACCAGATTGCCAGCGTCTTTGCTCGCCGCCTAGAAGAAGGCATCCCCTTTGGATCTGATCCGACGGTAGAGTATGCGTTCGACATCATTCAAACGCCAGAAACGCCTCTGACCTTTGCCCAGGTAGAAACGCCCCATCCTTACAACACCTATATCAATCCTGGGCTGACGCCGACCCCAATTGCTAGCCCTGGCGCGGCTAGTCTAACCTCTTCACTTGACCCTGGGCCAACCGATTTTCTCTTTTTCGTCGCCCGCTACGATGGCACTCATGTATTTAGTCGTACGATTGATGAGCATTTGCGGGCGCAGGATCAGATTCGCGATCGCGTCGAAGCCGAATTTGACTAATCAACCTTCAAAATCACCCTATCAAAGCGCCACTATGAGCTGGATCGAACTTCTACAGCCAGACCTGGTCCTAGGTCAGTCAGTGCTGAGCATCACCCCCGAACTTCTCCAGCAAAAAGGGCTGAAAGGACTGGTGCTAGATGTAGATGAAACCATCGTGCCCATTGGCAGAAAGCTACTAGACGCCGACGTTCTTGCCTGGGCACAAAGCATCAACAAAACCGTGCCGCTATCCTTGGTGAGCAACAACACAGGTCAGGTGCGTATTCGTCAAATTGCCGACAGTTTGCAGGTGCCATTTGTTGCTAGTGCCGCTAAGCCATCTCGCCGCAAGCTGCGGGTAGCGGCAAGTGCAATGGATTTACCGTTTGAGCAGATTGCGATGGTGGGCGATCGCCTATTCACAGACGTACTAGCAGGCAATCGGCTAGGCCTATTCACCATCCTGGTTGCACCCATGCTAGAACCCAATTCAAAAGATCCTAGAAACCTCTTACGCAACACAGAACTTTGGATCTCTCAGCAGCTAGGCGTGACCCTAAAATCTGCCCTCTAAAAGAGCCTACGAGTTCATTTCAGGGTTTCTGATGCCAAAAATAAACGAAGGCATGTTCCGGCTTGAGATTCGTTTAGATGACCATGCGCCCGCGCACTGCCATGCTGTGTGCTCAGACGGAGAGGTCAAGATTCAGCTAACTGATAACGATGCCATGCTTTATCCAATGAAGACCAAGTCGCCAGTGTCTGGTGACCTTACCCGAGCTACCGTAAAGAAAGCACTTAAGGCCGCTGTGAAGCATAGAAAAAAGCTGTTAGAACTATGGAATCAGTATCACGGTGAGTGATTAGCCCTTGCCCTAGCAATCCAATGACCCCATCTCTTTTTCACTTAGACCAGACAATTGACAGCGCCATAGATCGCTGGAACCAGGAGAGACACTACCGCGTGTTTCCCTCGACCATAAGTTATTCGGCCACCAAAGGAGAAGCTGTTCTCACCTTTGAAAATGGCGCTAGCTACCGCTTTAACCCGCTTCATGTTCAAGAAGTAACCTTGGAAACGCCTAATCCAACCGCAGCACAGCTAGGTGATATCGTTATTCGAGCAGGCGGTGAATCGTTACACTGGCCTCAGTTAGATGCTGCTATCGGGATTGATAACCTGTTATTAGGTCGGTACGGGACAGACAGATGGATGCAACAGTTGAAAGCTGCTGCCTGATACTGGCTAAATCACTGGACTATTCACAAGAACTTACCCGAGTTTTCCTTGAAGAATTCGCGGATGTAGATGGCTGAAAACATTGCACAAAGCAGATAGAGATAGCGGTTTAACGAGTTTTGAACTATCAGAAACGTGCTGGAATCAAACTTGAACCGCCACCACAAGGATCGTCAACTCCTTTGGAAAACAAATCCCAAACCGGTAAAGGTTTGGGTCAAGTGTGGTAGTCAGAATGATAGGAGGCGGACTTGAGCCACCGACACGAGGATTTTCAATCCCTTTCCAATTCTTGCAATAGAGCTGCTGTCCAAGTCTGATCTTCTATTGATAGGTCAGGTGCTGGTATCGGTTGAGTGTAATCGATCCGTGAGTCGTAGCTAGCCCGTTCCATAACCCCTTCAAAAATAGGTTGCATATTCACTGATACGGACTCGTCGGTCTGTTGCAGTGGCAACAAAAAAGTGGGAAAAGCCACTCTGAGATCGAACGGGTAGAGCTGAGCCGTTGGCCGTTGGCTCGCGACGCTGACCAGAATATAATAATCCGAAGGCCCATGAGCGCTGTTGATAGGTAGCGGTGGATTGCCTCGCAACAAGTCAATTTCTACTAAGTGAGAAGCACTTGCCAGAATATCCAAACGCTTCTTTTCATAGGTCTCTCGGCCTTTGCCAGGGCGCTTGTTTGCAGGCGAAAGGAGTTCTATCACAGTGATAACGCGATCGTCAGGCACCGCCCTAATTTCTAGGTATCGTTCTTTCACCTCTACCGGCATTGGCAAAGTCACAGGTACAGACAGACTCTTTAGCGCAGCGGCACTACCTTCTGAAGCCGTCTTTGCTGGCTCTGCTGCTGCTGCTCGCGTATCACCTAAGACAATGGCATCGGGAATCCCAACCAGAATCTCACCTTCAGGCGTGTCTCTGTATGTGCGACTCTCTACCTCGACGTAATACTGCGGGCGAATCATGGGCGCAAGAGTATCCGCGATCGCCACAATCAGTCTCGTATGAAAAGAAGACCAAAAAGCAGGCTGCTCTAAATACGGATCCATTCCTGGAAAAGGAGACGCCATAGCTTCTCTCAACTAATCCTTGTTATTCAACATTTAGGGTTCAGCAGTATTCGTATTCTAGTGAACTTGATAGGCTTACCCCTCGACGAGGTCGCTTTAGAAAATAAATCCCCAACCAGTCAAGGTTTGGGGTGCTTTCCATATTCAATATGCCAGGAGGCGGACTTGAACCGCCGACACGAGGATTTTCAATCCACTGCTCTACCAGCTGAGCTATCCCGGCTTGCGCGTTTTGCGCCTATCTAAGTTAACAAAATAGGGTAACGGTAGCAAGGCATTTTTTGGGGGTGTTTGACTACCGCTTTGCTGAGAGCACACCCCTTGAAATGTCTTTATTGTCAACCCATTTGAGCGATTTGGTTCTCGCTTAGAAGCCTTCGACCGGACGTAGACGGGCGACTTTGATAGAGAAGGGACCAGATCCTTCGCCTGCGTAGGCGCGAACGCGGATGGTGTATTTGCCAGCTTCGCTGATGCGGGCGAATAGCAGCGAATTGGTGCTGCCATCGGGGCCATCGTCGTTCTCGCTGACGGTGATGCCGTTGTCGTCCATTAGCATTACCAGGGTGTCAAACTCTTCTGAGACGGCATCAACAGTGATTTGATCGCCTGCTTCTAAATCAACGACGTAGTCTTTGGCAAAGCCACCGAGCCCAGTGGGAATATCGCTAGTAGAAAGGGTGTCGTTAATTTCTTGTCCACCTAGAGTAGGCGGGTTGTAAAGCTCAGCCGCCGCTTTACCTGTGCCAAGCGCTGTGGTGAAGAGAAAGGCCGGAACTGCGATCGCTAAGAATTTAGTTGGTTTCATAGAATTTAGCTAGATAGCGTTAGATCGGGTTGACAGTAGTTGCGGCTAATGTTTCTAGGAGCCAGAATTTGACAAGAATCTAGGTATTGGTAGAAGGAGCGTCTTTATAATAGTCATCAGTGCTAATAGTTTCATTCTTCCCTTGTTCGTTGATGCATCCAGACTTCTTGTTGTATTGACAGACTCTAGCCCATAATTTGGCTCGGCTGCCTTGAGGTCCGGTGGAGAAAATGACGCGATCGCCGCCCGCTGCGCCGACTATGATTTTGACGCTGCAAATAGGACATGTTTGAGTAGTAGGGTCTGCCATGATGCGGATAAAGGATACTGATAGAACGATTTGTCGTCTAGCGTAGCAAACGGAAGCTAAACCATTATTTAAGAACTTTGTACCTGGCTTTCATCACATACCTTCTGAATGACGGTGAGAAAGACCCCGCTACGCTATTGTGCAAAGCTACAGCTGATGCTGAAAATAAGTTCTAGAAAACGATCTGCTTATGCCTGCGCCTCTAAACAAGTCCCATAACCAGCCTTATGCAGCGCCTGCTTCTCTCAAGCGCTTGCAGCAGATGAGCCACGTTCTTGATAAGGCGATCGCAATTCCTGGATCGAACATTCGAGTAGGACTCGACCCGATTTTGGGACTGTTGCCAGGTGGTGGCGATGTGGTGACTGGACTGCTCTCTGTTTATATCGTGTTCGAAGCGGCAAAGATGGGACTGCCCGCGCCGACGTTGGGGCGAATGGGCTTCAATATCTTGCTTGATGTGCTTAGTGGAACGGTGCCTATACTTGGCGATTTATTCGACGTGGGCTGGAAGGCAAATAGTCAGAACGTGGCGCTAATAGAAAAGCACATGGCTGCGCCTACGCCTAGTCGTGCAGCCGATAAGGCATTCTCGATTCTGGTGATTATAGGACTCGTCGCGCTAGTAATCGGTATGGCTGCACTGTCTGTATGGGTTGTCACTCAGCTAGCCGCACTGCTGTTTCGATAAGGCAGCGGGCTTCGATAGGCCGGTAGCGCTGTGTCATAATAATTCGACTTCTTTTTGACCGAGCGACTCTCTATTCTGGTCGCCTCTTCTCCCGCTAAGGTATTTCGATGACAACCGCCGAGCAATTTACCGTAGATATTTCTGAATCAGACCAGTCGGTGGATTTAGGGATTGCGGTTCCATCGGCGGATAGCGATCTGTCTGACTATGAGTTTCATCAGCGGGTGGAAGTCGCTTGGCAGGTATGTGACAGATTTGATCTGCAAACCGATATCTGGCGCGGGCGAATTTTGCGGGCGGTGCGCGATCGCGAAAAGATAGGCGGCCCCAAAAGCACTAACAGTTCCTCCAGTGGCAATACCGATACAAAGGCGCTGGAATCAAAGGGCAGCGGCTCAGGCTTTCTCAACTGGCTAAAAGACAGAGATGTTAGCAAAAGCCAGGCCTATGTGTTGATTGATCTTGCCAACAGCGCCGACCAGATGCTAGAAGATGGCCTGATCGAAACCCAGGACGTCAATCGCTTCAGCAAACGCGCCTTCATCGAGACCGCCGGGGCCTCTCCAGAAGTCCAGCAAATTGTCAGTGAGGCCGCTCGCCGAGGCGATCAGATCACCCGTAAAGAAGTTCGCGACCTGACCGACGAATGGACCGCCATGACCTCGGACCTAGTGCCCGACTCTGTTCGAGAAAAAGTGTCTGACCAGACTATCCCCACTCGCTACCTGACGCCGATGGTCCGCGAGATGCAAAAGCTGCCGCCAAGCCATCAGCAAACCCTCAAAAACGAGATCGACGAAAACCCCAACGTCGATACCCTCAAGCAAGTGACTGCCGAGGCCAAATACCTATCTCGCTACATCGAAGCCGCCGGACAGGTACAGAGCCTGGACCCTGATCAGGTGAACCTGGAACTGGCGCTAGATGAAGCGCTAAGAGTGGGCTGTCTGAATTCCACAGCTGATCTAGTGAATCAGGCAACTCAGCTAGAGCAGGCTGCTGTCAGGCTGTACACGTCTTGGAAGCGGATGAACAAGCTCTCAGACCGGGTGTTTGTTGATAGTGGTGAAAGTACACCTAATTTGCGATCGCTCCTATCAGCACTAAGTCCTCTGTGTAGCGAACTAATTGAAGTACGGTTAGGCGAGACCAACAGCACCACAGCCAGACAGATCAGATTGAGAATGCTTTCTGACGAAATGGCGGTTGATGAGATAGTGACAGGCGAAATAACTGTAGAGTCAATGCCGACGGCTTAAGCACCCGCCAAAAATTCATCGTCTCTGAACCAAAAGACTGCTATTTTGTGTGATTACCATGATTAATCAATGATTCTCATACCAGATTTCCTACCCTGGGCTACTCCTTATCCAGGATGATTCTGATAGGCTAGTAGAAACACAAATTGGTAAGAACTATTAAGAACTCTTGAATGATCGCAATCAGAGGTCTAATAGATCAGACTAAATTTAATGCAACCCAGGACAATACAGCTATGCAAACCCTTGAAGTTAGCCCAGTAATGGATTTCCAAAGTGAGAACTACAAAGATGCTTACAGTCGCATCAACGCAATTGTAATCGAGGGTGAGCTAGAAGCGAATAACAACTACAAGCACCTATCAGAGCATCTGAGCGACTCTAAAGAGGAGCTGCTCAAACTAGCTCGTATGGAGAATCGTCACATGAAGGGTTTCCAAGCTTGCGGCAAAAATCTTGATGTCACTCCAGACATGCCCTTCGCCAAAGAATTCTTCGCTCAGCTTCACGACAACTTTCAGACAGCTCTAGCTGAAGACAAGATCGTCACCTGCCTGCTAATTCAGTCTTTGATCATCGAAACCTTTGCCATTTCCGCCTACAACATTTACATCCCAGTAGCAGACGACTTTGCTCGCAAAATCACCGAAGGCGTTGTCAAAGACGAGTACATGCACCTGAACTTTGGCGAAGAGTGGCTGAAGGCCAACTTTGAAGAATCGAAGGCCGAGCTAGAAACTGCAAACCGCGCTAATCTGCCTTTGATCTGGAAAATGCTGAACCAGGTCGAAGACGATGCAGCCGTTCTGGGCATGGAGAAAGACGCCTTGATTGAGGATTTTATGATTACTTACGGCGAAGCGCTCTCGAACATCGGCTTTAGCGCTCGTGATGTGATGAGGCTATCCGCTCAGGGCCTAGCTTCTGTATAGATGCTGACAGGCGACCTCAGTGATGAGGTCGCCTGCTTGCTATTAAAACTATTTCTAGAACTGATTTCTAGTACTGCTTTCCTTTGCTTTCCTTCCGAGGCTGCGCTTTTTGTGCCTAAAGCTTCTAACCAGCGGGATGGAATCAAAATGGGATGCACACAACGAAGTATCCTTTTTCTTTTAACGCACAAGACGTTAGTAACTCCTGAATGTTTGGTTTAATTGGTCATCTCACCAGCCTAGAACACGCCAAGTCTGTCGCGCACAAGCTTGGCTATCCTGAATACGCAGAGCAGGACTTAGATTTTTGGTGTAGCGCCCCGCCGCAAACTGTGGATCATTTCAAAGTAGTCAGCGCTACCGGGCAGACAATTGAAGGAAAATACGTCGAGTCCTGCTTTTTACCTGAGATGCTGGCAAATAGACGAATTAAAGCGGCCACTCGTAAAATACTCAACGCGATGGCCCATGCCCAAAAAGAGGGAATCAACATCACGGCTTTGGGTGGGTTTTCGTCTATCATCTTTGAAAACTTCAAGCTAGAGCAGATTAGGCGAGTGCGTAATTTGGATCTGGACTTCAGCAAATTCACGACTGGTAACACGCATACTGCCTATGTGATTTGTAAGCAGGTGGAAGAAGTCGCTCCTCAGCTCGGTATTGATCTAACGCAGGCAACGGTTGCTGTATGCGGTGCAACGGGCGATATTGGTAGCGCTGTTTGTCGCTGGCTGACGGCTAGAACGGGTGTAAAAGATCTGCTACTAGTGGCGCGTAATCGAGAGCGCTTAGACAATTTGCAAGCAGAGCTAAAGTTTGGCCGGGTCCAGACACTGGACGAAGCGCTGCCTCAAGCGGATGTTGTGGTCTGGGTTGCCAGTATGCCTAAGGGGGTAGAGGTGGATTTGGAGACGCTGAAGCAACCGTGCCTGATGGTGGACGGCGGATATCCCAAGAACATGGACGTGACGTTTGCTCATCCAGGTATCACGGTGCTAAAAGGTGGCATCGTAGAGCACATGCTAGATATAGACTGGCACATCATGAACATTGTGAACATGGACGTGCCGGGTCGTCAGCTGTTTGCCTGCTTTGCAGAGTCGATGCTGCTGGAGTTTGAGAAGCTGCATACTAACTTCTCCTGGGGCCGCAATCAGATTACGCTAGAGAAGATGGATTTGATTGGTGAAGCGTCTAGACGACATGGGTTCAAACCGCTGCTGACGTAGTGTTGTCGATGCAGTGCTGTCGACACAGTGTAGTGGTTGCTACAAATGCGATACGCTAGATCTACTGCTACTAGATCTACATAATTAGCTGGGCGTTTGGTTCAGCTATTGACTGAACCCTTCATCGAGCTCTTGAACCCCCATGGTAATGACTGAACGCAGGCCGATTTTACTGGATTTTGAGAAGCCGCTAGCTGAGCTAGAGTCGCGGATTACTCAGATTCGCGAGCTAGCTGAAGACAACGATGTTGATGTCTCTGACCAGATTCATCAGTTAGAGTCACGGGCTCAGCAGCTGCGTCAGGAGATTTTCACAAGTCTGTCGCCAGCTCAGCGGATTCAGGTGGCGCGTCATCCGCGTCGGCCCAGCACGTTGGACTATATTCAGGCAATTAGCGATGAGTGGGTGGAGCTGCATGGCGATCGCAGATCCGGCAAAGACGATTTGGCGCTAGTCGGTGGGATTGCCCGCTTCCAGGGTCGTCCGGTGATGATGATTGGTCACCAAAAAGGCCGCGATACCAAAGACAACGTGGCGCGAAATTTTGGTATGCCAGTGCCGGGTGGCTATCGTAAAGCAATGCGTTTGATGGAGCATGCTGACCGCTTTGGGATGCCGATTTTTAGCTTTATTGATACGCCGGGGGCTTGGCCAGGGTTTGAGGCGGAAGAGATGGGCCAAGGGGAGGCGATCGCATACAACCTGCGCGAAATGTTCCGCCTAGATGTGCCGATTATCTGCACTGTTATTGGAGAAGGTGGCTCGGGTGGCGCTTTGGGTATCGGCGTGGGCGATCGCCTGATGATGTTCGAGCATTCGGTTTATTACGTGGCGAGCCCGGAAGCCTGCGCGTCTATTTTGTGGAAGGATTCGGCGCGATCGCCTCAGGCTGCTGACGCCTTGAAGGTTACTGCCTGGGATCTTAAGCAGCTCGGTATTCTCGATCAGATGTTGCCTGAGCCGATTGGCGGTGCTCACGCTGCACCGATTGAAGCTGCAGACACTTTGCAACAGGCGCTATCACAAAACTTGAACGTTCTTCTAGAGATGAGCTCAGAGCAGCGCCGTAATCAACGCTATGACAAGTTCCGTCAGATTGGCGTATTTTCCGGCTGACCCTTTAGCCAAGACTTTGCTAACGTTTTGAGTCGGCATTCTGGTCGAATACCGGTTAACATTTATTAACGGTGGCGTTAATTTTTCTCATTTTCCACGACTGATCGCTGAGAAGGCGATTGGTTAGTTTTGCAGACTATGCCAGCTGAGCAAAAAGCCTTTTCGTCAGGTCAAACGCCGCAACGAGACTCAAGATCGGCAGTCGGTAGTGCGTTGATTACCGGGGCCAGCTCTGGAATTGGGGAAGCAACGGCTATGGCGTTCGCCCGGGCAGGGTTCGATCTCCTGTTGGTAGCTCGATCAGAGGCTAAACTATCTGCTCTGGCGCAGGAATTGACTGCGCTAGGAGTGAACGCGAAGATAGCGGTGATTGATTTGGCTGACTGTGAGCGAGTGAAGAGACGGGTGGAAGAGGCGATCACACGTTTTGGTCCAGTCGACATCCTGGTGAACAGTGCGGGTATTGGCTATACCGGCCCGATTGGTGAAATGCCCTTGGCCGATTGGCAGCGGGTGATGACGCTGAACGTGACCAGCGTTTTTCAAATGGTGCAGGCGGTATTGCCGCAAATGCGGGCTCGTTCTAGCGGATTGATTATTAATATTGCCTCGATTGCAGCACGGCAAGCTTTCCCGAACTGGGGGGCGTATGGCGTGAGTAAAGCGGCGCTGGTGCAGCTATCAGATGCGATCGCGGCTGAAGAGTCCGTCAACGGTATTCGGGTTACCGCATTGTCACCAGGCGCGGTTGACACGCCTATCTGGGACACCGACACTGTTCAGGCCGATTTCGACCGTTTTGCCATGCTCACCCCAGAGACCATTGCCAAAACCATCTTACATATTGCCCTACTTCCCTCGAACGCAGTCATCTCTCACCTAACGGTCCAACCGAGTGCGGGGACCATGTGACGACTCGTTCGTTGGCGTCAGTCTTCCAAACTAACGTCACATTCAACTGTTAAATTTCACTACTTGATTTCATTTCGGGTTTAAAGAGGACCTTTTTTATGACTATCTCCAATGGGATTCCGGGCACCAGTAGCCGCGACCTTAGCGAAAGCGTACTTGGCAATAGCGCCAGCAAGATCTCTGCCCATCAGGTGCGTCCCGATCGTCAGACCAAGCATGGCAAAGCGATTCCGCGTCGCCCTTCTACAATCAGCCCCGAAGAAGACAATGGTCCAATGATGGACGCTGTGCGCACGATGCTACTTGCTGTCGGCGAAGATCCTGAGCGCGAAGGTCTACTTAAAACGCCTCACCGCGTTGCCGAAGCCATGCGCTTTTTGACCCAGGGCTATTCACAGTCACTGGAGACCATTGTCAATGATGCTATCTTTGACGAAGGCCATAACGAGATGGTGCTAGTTCGTGACATTAGCTTTTTTAGTCTGTGTGAGCATCATATGCTGCCCTTCATGGGCCGCGCTCACGTTGCTTATATTCCCAACCAGCGCGTAGTTGGCCTGAGCAAGCTAGCCCGCATTGTCGAAATGTATGCTCGCAGATTGCAGGTGCAAGAGCGCCTGAATCGTCAAATTGCTGAGGCTGTTCAGGAAGTCCTCGATCCTTTAGGTGTAGCAGTAGTCATGGAAGCGAGCCATATGTGTATGGCTATGAGAGGCGTGCAAAAGCCGGGTTCATGGACCGTGACCAGCGCTATGGTCGGCGTATTTGATGAAGACATCAAAACCCGCGAAGAGTTTTTGAGTTTGATTCGTCATCAGCCTGGATTTGCGAACTATTAGACTTAGACTATTTGCTGGAGATACAGTGGCTGGAGACGAGATATAGCTTTCGCCACTTAGCTCCGCACATTTTCAACCGGTGAAACCTCTGCTGCCTATGGAGCTGAGTGGTCAGCAATCGCCGAATGCATTCGGCGATTGCTATATCAGCTGAAAATAATTTCTGAAACTAACTACTAAGAAAGAGATGGCTTTCCTTTTCGGAAGACCAGCGATAGAGTTGTGATAACCGTTTGTATTTGAAGTTATTGATATGACTACTGCGCCTGCTGTTGAATCACTTACAGCCCTTCAAAGCAATTCCGATGAGGAAGACACTATGGATTCTGGTCCGTTAGAGGTGATTGAAACGGTCATTTCTAGCTTGGAGCAAGAAGGGACGGCGATGGTGAACCATTCTGAGGATGGCCATCTGTGGAAGTTCAAATATGGCTCGGTAGATGTGTTCGTCCAGCTGACGGGTGAGACTGACGATGACACGCTGACGGTTTGGTCGCCCGTGCATAAGCTGCCCGTACAGAACGAGTCCGATATGATGCGCAAGCTGCTAGAACTGAACTGCGGTAATACGTTTGAGGCTTGTTTTGGTTTGCTAGATGAAAGTATCGTCGTATTCTCGGCGCGGACGCTAATGGATATCAATCCTAGTGAGATTTCTCGGCTGATGACGATCGTGGCTTCTATCGCAGATGACAATGATGAAGAACTGCTGAAAAACTATCCCGCCGCCTAAGGCTTGTGACTAAACCCTGGCGAATGGTGCCGCTGATAAGCGCGACAGGCGCTGAGCACATGGCGGTCGATAGCTGGCTGCTAAATCAACATGCGAACGGGTTGCAGCCGCCGTGCCTGCGGTTTTATACGTGGCGATCGCCCACCATCTCGCTTGGATACCATCAGCGCCAGTTTCCAGACCACTGGAACAACTTGCGCTATAAAAGCCAGCCTATAGATATCGTGCGTCGACCTACGGGCGGTAGAGCGGTTTTGCATCAGGGTGATTTGACGTATGCCCTGGTGACTTCCGGCTACAAAGACTCACGACGAGAGACGTATCGCCAGCTCTGTCAGTTTTTAATTGAGGGCTGGCGGGAGCTAGGCGTTGATCTCAGCTTTGGCAATGCCGGACGGGGCTATATCAAGAACCCAAACTGTTTTGGCACTGCTACCTCCGCCGATCTAGTGACGGACGATGGCTACAAGCTCATCGGTAGCGCTCAAGTCTATCGAGAGGGCTGCGTATTGCAGCATGGTTCTATGCGATTGCAGCCAGATAGGGAGCTGTTTGAAACGGTCTTTGGAAAGCCGCTGATTGACTCATTGAAACAACGGGCTATCGTTCAAGATACGGAACGGACCATCGCTGCTTTAGTAAAGGCAGCTGTTTCACACTTTGGCACTAACTTCGTGACAGAGCCGCTTTCACCCACAGAAATCAAGTCCGCGCTGCTAGCAAATCAGGATAATCCAGCACTGAGCACCCGCTCCGCAGTCACATCAAAGCTGGGCAGCATCGGCGACTGAATCAGCTCTGTTCCTTGAAATTCGTACGGCGTATACGCTCCATCTTCTAGAACGCCGACGGTAATGATACTACTGAGCGGATCGACTATCCAATACTCTGGAATATCACGAACGCTGTACTCAGACCACTTAGCCTTGTAATCTTCTTTTTTTGTTGAAGGACTAACCACTTCAATCACAAGCAAAGGCGGCGGCTGATCGAATCCGATGACGGCTTCTCGGCTGAGTAGCTGTTTTGCCTGTTCAAGCGGAAGGACAGTGATATCAGGAATTCTGGAAGTATTCAGGCGTCCTCCTCTGGGCGATCGCACTCCAACAGATCCAGAGAAAACCTCATAATTCGCTTCCCAGCCAGCTAAGACCGCAGCAATCTGAGCCGCTAGAAACTTGATGATGAATGCATGCAACCCAGTACCTAAGCTCATCGCAACTAGCTCCCCGTTTACCAGTTCGTAACGGGTATCAGTGCCATCTTCATACGACAGGTATTCCTCGAAAGTGAATTTTTGAGTGGTGACTGTCATAAAAAAACTCCGTGCAATGTCTTAGAAGGCTATGTCCATTCCAGGCTTTTCATTTTAGGCTTTCTCAATTGACTGGACGATTGCCCCAAGCTGTAGACCAGCCGGATAAACGCCATCCTGCTTAATTTTCTCAATGATAGGTTCAGTAATCGGCAGCTTAAGCTGTCTAGCAACGGAGCGGACAATATCGCCGCGATCTAGCGTACCGGCAACGGCATCAGCTGGCGTGAGAACGGTAAGGCGAGAAATTTTCTCGTCTTCAAGGAGCTGAATAGCCTCAGTCAGTGGGGTGTTTTCGCCAATATGAGGAATTTCGAGCAGGGGACGAGCAATGCTGTGCAGGTTGCGATATTCCCACTCACTGCGTTCTACCTGGCGTAGGTCTTCAATAGTGACCATGCCTCGATAGCGACCGTCAGAGGAAGCGAAGTAAACAGGCGCTGCTTTCTTGTCTTCGAGCAGGTATTCGTCAGCGAACTGGCGCAGTGTCATGTTGGCATCAAGTACGCGGAAGTCGCGCACGGCTGCATCGCCTGTTTTGAGTTTGGCCAGCTCTTCTTGCAGGGTATTCATACGGTTGTAGGCACCCGCATTGCGCAGAATGAAGAGACCGATGAGAACTGGCCAAAGGGCGGCGAAAATACTGCCAGTCATGGCGAATGCGATCGCACCCAAAACCAACCCAGCCCAACCCACAACCTGACCAGACTTAGCCGCCCATCGAACGCCCGTAGTCCGACTGTTCGTAATCTTCCAAACGGCGGCTTTAAAGATCTGACCTCCATCTAAAGGCAGCCCCGGCAACAGGTTGAATAAGGCAAGTACCAGATTGACCTGCGCAACTTCTCTAACCAGTCCGATCGCTACTGGCGGTAGGCTACTAGTCGCACCTAGTAAAGTAAGCAGTACACATAAAGCAATGCTGACTGCTGGTCCCGCAGCAGCCACTTTGAACGCACCACCAGGCGTAGTAGATTCGCGTTCGATAGAGGCCACACCCCCGAATAAGAAAAGCTTGATTGAGCTGACCTTGATTCCCTGCGACTGTGCTACTAGGCTATGACCTAACTCATGCAGCAAAACTGAGCCGAAAAGCAGCAGCGCATACAGGAGGCCAACCGCCCATGCACCACCCGTCCCTAACAGCGCGACTCGATTCGGATCACTTCCTTGGGAAAAAGTGATGAAGAGTACGATGAAGAACCAAGAGTTGTCAATAAACAATGGGATGTTGAAGAGGGAGCCTACTCGCCAGCCTGTTTGCATAAGAGATATTATCCTTCGGTGTTAGTCGCCTAATATCGGTGAGAAAAGGGCTATAAAGCCTGTTTGACATGTTTCTATTGTACTGAACATGACGGTTTGACCATGGTTGATGCGGTTGGTGATAACCGTCTATCGGCTACTGTCTACTTGTTAAAGATTGAATCAGAGGAACGCAATGCTACAGGTGAAGATTTGTGGGATTACTCAGGTGGAACAGGCAGAGGCGATCGCACAGCTCGGTGCAACAGCGCTAGGCTATATCTGCGTGGTGCGATCGCCCCGATACATTACTCCTAAGAACATCGCTCGGATCGTCGCCGCCATCGCTAAATCTGACCCAACCATCGAGCACTTTGGTGTCTTCGCCAACGCACCACTATCAGAAATTCTCAGCGTCACCACGACAGCGGGCCTGAGCGTAATTCAGCTTCACGGTGATGAGACTCCAGCCACCTGTCAGCTACTGCGCGATGCCCTAGACCATGCAGACTTGTCTACGGTGAAGCTTGTCAAAGCTGTTAGAGTTCGCACCAATGAGGATTTAGAATTTGCTCTTAGCTACGAAGCTTACGTCGATTGCCTATTGCTAGATGCCTATCACCCCGAGCAGCTAGGCGGTACCGGTAAAACGTTGGACTGGCGATCGCTCAAAGCCTTCTCACCCAGTCAGCCCTGGTTTTTAGCCGGCGGGCTCACTCCTGCCAACATTCTCACTGCGCTCGCAGAACTCTCCCCAAACGGAATCGACCTCTCTAGCGGAGTAGAGAGATCGCCAGGCGACAAAGACTTGTCGAAGGTCCGTCAGTTATTCGATCAGCTAGAACTGGTATCGTGCTTCTAGCCAAACACGCAGCTCTGCTTCTGACACACCGCGAATGCTTCTACCAGAAGCACGGTCTTCAGCGCTCCAGACGGCTCGGCCCCCAGCTTCATGGGTCTGCCATATAGCAGGACCGGTCTCACTGCTAAGCTGAGAGATCAGCGAACGAAACAGGTCACTGAGTCTGTTCGACAAGCGCTTTCGAGTTAATTTCTGAGCGTTGTTTGAGCGCAGAGGCCAATAGGCCTGGTTGTTTTGCAGTGGGTAAGTAGATGCAGATTTCATTTGTAGCGATTCCTTAATTTCACAACTGAATTAAGTCTAATCAACTGTAAAATTTGCTACAAAAACTAGCCCTTATCTTATCTATGAGTAGGTCGCATATCAGCGCTGCCTTCAGAGCCTACAGCGCAAAGAAGGACTGCCCCGTTTCTAGCGGAGACAGTCCTTTTAACAGTCTATGTATGATGGCCCATAGGCCTATGACGCCGGGCTTATGCAGCAGGCTTGATCGCAACCCAATACTTACTCATGAAATGAGTTGTTGTCGTCACGTCCTTGAAGCCTGCTGATTCTAGACGAGCGACCAAATCATCCCCGACGTAGTGACGATAGTAAGGCTCATGGAACATGGCTGGAAAGTTGTCCATCAGCGGTTCAAACTCGGGTGCGTCTATCTTCTGGATAGAGTCACAAATCACAAAGACACCACCGGGCTTCGTCACGCGGAAGGCTTCGTCGATCACATTTTGACGCGCCTCAGCGGGTAGCTCGTGGAAAAGAAAAGTGCTAGTAGTCGCCTCAAAGAAGTTGTCGACGAAGGGTAGCGCTTCAGCATTAGCCTGAAGCAGCTGTGCTGGAACTCGACCTTTGATATCGGCTAGGTTCTCGTTGGCTTTGCGTAGGTAGGCGGGCGAAAGATCTACGCCATATAGGGAAGCTTCAGGAATTGCCCGGTTGATTAGCGTCAAGCTGTTACCCGTGCCGCAGGCGATGTCTAGAATCTTGACTGGCTGGGCCGTAGTCCCAACTGGTATCTCCATTTGGGCAATGTGCTGCTTTAGCGGTGCCAGTATACGACGGCGCATAGGAGCAGCAGTGCCGTTGAACAGCACTTCAACCTGTAGGTCGTACATCTTGGCAGAGGTATCGCTGAAGTAGCCGTCTGTCTGATGGTGAAAGTTCTGGACGTAGTAGCTGGGGTAGCCGCTGGTGTCGATGCCTTCACTAAAGTCTTGATGACGTTTGCTGTTAGCTCTATCCCAGATTCCTGGGAGGTCTAGCCAGAGCTCTGGGTAGTAGCGAAAGAAATCGTCCCAGCGATTCTCGAAGAGTGCCTGCTTAGAATAGACACCGTCTTCCGCGTCTTGCCAGTCAGCTTCTAGCAAAGCCTCAATTTTGCTCTGCATCAGCATAAGTAGCTGTGGATCGGGTGGATTCGGCTCTTCTCGCTTGGTGTTAGACAGTATGTTGAGAAGCTGAGTACTCAGGGTTTTGTGAGCAACGCCGAAGTACTTCTTGCCCTCTTGAAGGGTTTGGTAAGCGGTCTTGGTAAGGGTATCTGGCATAGAACTTGCGTTGGCTAAGCTGCTTCGAGATAAAAGAATTACTCTTATTGTAAAAGAACGTTACAGAACGTGTGTGTTTCTGTAGGGGTAGATGAGAGAAGCTGAGACAGGCGCTTGCACAAAAAAGCCACCTCGTGAGAGATGGCCTTTTGACTAGATTTTGGGCTTCTGCAAGCTCAGCTTGATTTACTTAATGAAGAGCATCTCTTCGTAGGTTGGTAGCGGCCATAGGTCGTCAGCGATTTCGCCTTCGAGGGTGTCCGCTGCTTCACGAATAGAATTCATCATGTCGCGAATGGTTCCTGCACAATAGTCCATATGCTCTTCAGTAGAGCCGAAGTCGTGCTTGGCGATCGCACCTTCCAACTCATTGGCACCCTCTAGCAGCGATTTTGCGAGGCTCGCTACTTTCTCAACAGGAGCCTTGTCAACGGTAATACCAATATCGCTGAGATTGGCTACAGCGCCAGCAGCTTCACTCAGGTAACGCATTACCGCTGGATAAATCAGCGTCTTCGCCATATCGATTACCAGCTTGGCCTCGACTTCGATTGAGAGAACGTACTGCTCAGCGTAGACTTCAAACCGGCTTTCTAGCTCAGTGGGTGACAGCACGCCAGTAGTCTTGAACAGCTCGACGATGCTGGGATCTTTGAGGTAGGGCAGCGCATCGGCTGTAGTGGGAATGTTCAAAAGCCCACGTTGCTCAACAGCTTCTTTGTGCCATTCATCAGAGTAGCCGTTACCGCCAAACACAGCCGCGCCATGCTTGTCCATAATGTCTTTAAGAATCGACTGAACCGCATTGCCAACGTCTCCAGCGCTGGAGTCGCCGCTAATCTTGGTCTCTAGCTGGTCGGCAACCCAATTTAGAGAATCTGCCATCATTGTGTTCAAAGCAATCAATGGCCCAGAGACAGACTGGCTAGAGCCGACTGCGCGGAATTCGAAGCGGTTGCCAGTGAAGGCAAAAGGAGAAGTTCGGTTGCGATCGCCCGCATCCTTCGTCAAAGGCGGCAGTACATCCACCCCCAGATTCATCTCACCCTTGTGGCTCGATCCAGTCAGCTTACCGTCCTTAATCTGGTTAAAGATATCCTCTAGCTGGCTACCCAGGTAGACAGACATAATCGCTGGTGGCGCTTCGTTAGCACCCAAACGATGGTCATTACTAGCCGTGGCAATCACAGCTCGCATCAGCGGACCATAGAGATGAACGCCGCGAATAACCGCACCGCAGAACGCCAGGAACTGTAGATTCTCTTCGGGCGTATCACCAGGATCTAGCAGGTTGCCCTGAGTAGAATTACCAATCGACCAGTTTACGTGCTTACCAGAACCGTTGATTCCTGCGAAGGGCTTTTCATGCAGGAGGCACAAGAAGCCGTGATCGGCCGCAGTATCGCGTAGCGTAGTCATCATCTGCTGCTGATGGTCGCTAGCGACGTTGGCAGACTCATAGACAGGCGCAATCTCAAACTGACCAGGCGCGACCTCATTGTGGCTGGTCTTGGCTGGAATGCCGAGCTTGTACAGCCTGGTTTCGACATCGTGCATGTATGCCTGCACACGCGGTGGGATTGCACCAAAGTAATGATCGTCAAACTGCTGACCTTTGGCAGGTGCTTTGCCGAACAGGGAACGGCCTGCTAGCAGCAAGTCAGGGCGGGCATTGGCGAAGTTAGCATCTATTAAGAAGTACTCTTGCTCCGCGCCACAGCTAGAGTTTACGGCTGCAACCTCGGTATTGCCCAAAAGCTTCAGCACTCGGTTTGCAGCTTTGTCGACAACAGCAATAGAGCGCAGTAAAGGCGTCTTCTTATCTAGAGCCTCGCCTGTCCAAGAAACGAAAACGGTGGGAATGCAAAGCGTTGCCCCCATCTCATTTTCTAGAATGTAGGCAGGGCTAGTCACATCCCAACCGGTGTAGCCACGTGCTTCAAAGGTGTCGCGAATACCGCCGTTAGGGAAAGAAGACCCGTCAGGCTCGCCTTGAATCAGCAGCTTGCCAGAGAATTCAGAAATGACACCGCCGTCGCTCTGCGGAGAAATAAAGCCGTCATGCTTCTCGGCTGTTCCACCTGTTAGCGGGTAAAAGACGTGAGCGTAGTACATAGCGCCCATCGACATTGCCCAGTCGCGCATAGCACCAGCTACGGCATCGGCTACAGAAGGGTCTAGCTTCTTACCGGTCTTGATAGTCTCCTTGAGCGATTTGAAGACATTTTTGGGTAGGGTTGCCTGCATCTTGCTTAGGCTAAAGACATGCGAAGCCCAGATATCCTCTAACTTTTCGGGGGCTTTAGCCTCAATCGGCTCTCTGTTAGTGATCTCATAAATTGCTTGTGTGCGCGGCTCGTTTCCAGTCATATCGTCTTTCCTAAGTTTTTCAGACTTGCCTATTTAGATGGAGGCGTGAAATTACAAAAAGGCCATCTAGAACGATACCGATCGTATGAATACCTATTGATAGATTTTGTATCCACCTATACGGAACATCCAACAAGTTTTGCTGAGTCTGCTTTCTAAACACCAGTAAGCTCAAATCCCTTTGGAAACTCTATCTATATGAAGCTGTCTACGATGAAATGATCAGGAGCGTTACTAAATCAGTCGAATTGTAAACTTTTCCTTCGATAACACTCATCTACCGAAGCGAGCTAGCAAGCTCAATTGGCTCGCGTGGTAAACTAAACAACGGATGGTCAAAGGGCTGAGTCCACTGATATTCCTGCTTTGTGAGCGGTAAGCCACCGAAAGGGCCATGGCTGAAATATTCAGAGCAGAAGACTTCTTTGAGAAGCTTTACGAGCACGCAACCTTAGAGACGTTCATTCTAGAAACGTTCACTTTAGAGGCGTTCATTCAAACAGTCGCCAAACGTTGGGAGATTTTCATGCGAGATACGGTCACCAGTTTAATTAGCAACTACGACACTACCGGTCGCTATCTAGATCGCGATGCCATTGAGTCTTTGCAGTCGTATTTCAACACCGGCGCCAACCGGGTTAAGGTTGCGGCCATGATCAGTGCGAACGCGGCTGAGATCTCTAGAGAGGCTGGGAAAAAGCTGTTCGAGGTCGTCCCTGAACTCATTCGTCCCGGTGGTAATGCCTACACCACTCGTCGCTATGCCGCCTGCTTGCGCGATATGGACTACTACTTGCGCTACAGCAGCTATGCTCTGGTCGCTGGTAATAACGATGTGCTGATGGAGCGAGTGCTGCAGGGCCTGCGTGAAACCTACAACTCTTTGGGCGTGCCGATTGCGCCCACTGTGAAGGGAATTCAAATCATGAAAGAGATGGTCAAAGAGAAGGCTTCCGATATGGGAATTGATGACACTTCGTTCATCGATCAGCCGTTCGACTTTATCTCTAGAGAAGTGAGCGAGATTAGCGTTTAGAGTTTGCTAACGCTGTCTATTTTTATGACGCTAGTCTGATGTTTTGAAGAAAGCCGTGCTGTTTCAGTGCGGCTTTTTTTGTAACTTATTTGCGGTTTCTTTGAACTGTGGTCTATGTATTCTTTGGGGATTGATTTTGGCACGTCTGGAGCTAGGGCAATTGTTCTAGACGGTGATCGCGTCGGGAAATTGATAGTGGCCCAGTCTAGCTACCGGTTCTCGAATGCGGAAGAGGCAGCCTCTCCAACGGCTTGGGAAGAGGTGTTGTGGCGGTTAATCGAGGCGATCGTACCCCCAATCCGCGCCCAAATCCGTCGCATCGCTATCAATGGCACCTCAGCCACCATGCTGCTGTGTGATGACAGCGGACAACCCTTGACCAAGGCGCTAATGTACAACGACGCGATCGCCCGTCCCATTATTCCAGCCATCACTACCATCGCCCCACCTGATAGCCCAACGCTCAGCGCTACTTCCACCCTGGCTAAAGCAATGTGGCTGCACAGCCAAAACGCTTGCTCACACGAGGGCAATCACATCGCACATCAGTCCGATTGGATAGCGTCGAAACTTCACGGTCAGCTTCCTATCAGCGACTATCACAATGCCTTGAAGCTAGGCTACGACGTAGAAAAATTGGCTTACCCCAGCTGGCTGCTAAACTTACCCATTGCCGACTGGCTACCAGCGGTATTGGAGCCGGGAAGCGCGATCACCCCCATCCGCCCAGAACTGGCCGTTCGTTTCAACCTGCCACCTACCTGCCAAGTCTGCGCTGGTACCACCGACAGCATCGCTGCCTTCCTCGCCAGCGGAGCCAGCCAGCCTGGAGAGGCAGTGACCTCACTAGGCTCTACCCTCGTACTCAAGCTTCTGAGCCCAGCCGTTATTTCTAACCATACATTCGGTATCTACAGCCACAGGCTGGGCGACCTGTGGCTTGTGGGAGGCGCTTCTAACACGGGCGGCGCAGTGCTAAAACAATACTTTTCTGCTGAACAAATTACTGAGCTCAGCGCCAAAATTGACCTGTCTAAGCCTGGCGATTTAGCTTACTATCCACTGACTCAGCCAGGAGAACGCTTTCCTATCAACGATCCAGACTATCTGCCCCGACTGACGCCTAGACCTGATGAGGATGTTGATTTTTTGCATGGGATTTTGAATGCGATCGCCCGCATAGAATCCGAAGGCTATCAGAAGCTAGAAACGCTAGGCGCTCCAAAGGTTCAACGAGTTTATACAGCAGGTGGTGGCGCTCAAAACCAGGCGTGGAGAGCTATCCGGCGACAGCACCTAGGCATCAACGCTGTGGAAGCTCTACACACGGAAGCCGCTTATGGAACCGCAAAACTAGCGCTAACAGGACTAGAAAACTTTCGCGCAGGCTAAGCGGAAGCCAAAATCAAAAGCCTCGCCGAACTTCCTTGAGTCCAGCGAGGCTATGTTTATCTGCAGGCCAGCTATAAAAGCTCGGGCCTAGCCGCCAAGCTGGTTACCCCGGCGATATTGCATGTAAGCTGCAACGAACAGGCCCGCCAGTGTAGCGGGAATGAGACCTAGAACGATGCCTGACAGTAAAGGTTCTACCACAGTGACTCTCCTAATTTGAGTGAAAAATTTCGGTTGGCTAGTTGGTCTGCCGGTTGGCTTTTCGCTTCGATTATCGCGCTTTGAGCACCGCTTTGACTGACTAGCCCTTATCTAATCTTAATGTGAATAGGCAAGTTGAATAGGAAATGTACACTCAAGTTTACCAACTGTCTCAGCTACAGCTTGTTTGACTGGAGCGTAATCGCACTTTCAAACCCAGTACTTTTACCCCTATATCGGTAAGTTTTGTAGTGTTCAAAGCACAATATTGCCTAATATTGGTAAATCGCCGTGATCCCCGTTGCATCTGGGTTGTCTTATTCTTTCAAAGAATCTTAATATACAAGTAACGGTTTATTGCGAGATGCTGAGTGTGTAGCGAGCGTACAGATGCATACTCAAAGAGAGCTGCGCCTACGTACACCTGCGAGTTACTTAACCAGCAGCATAAAACGGTTCTATCGACAATTAATGTAGTGAGCTGAGTGGCCAAAGCTGTAGTGACAGGAGTTTTTCAGAAACCAACAGTGTCGAATCAAACCGTCAACAGTCAAATTAAAAATGAGAAAGATTCGGCACAATCCTCCAATGGGCCAATGCGGCGAACTATCACGGTGGTGGTAGGGCTGCTGTTTTTGCTGTGCTTTTCTTTGGGTGGCGTGTACGCGCTAACACCAAACGATCCTTACGTACAGAGCGTCTTACAGCTGACCGGCGACGCTGATAGAGGCCACGACATATTCCAGTTGAACTGTGCGACCTGCCATGGCCTAGAAGCTTCTGGTGAAGTGGGTCCCGATCTGCACAACGTATCTGAGCGGCGATCGCGCTCAGCGCTAATTACGCAGGTTACTAGCGGTCAAACCCCGCCGATGCCACAGTTTCAGCCGAACCAAAGGGATATGGCTGACCTGCTGTCGTTTTTAGAGACTCTATAGAAGAAACCCTATAGATTGTGTCTAAAAAGTCAGATGCCATTCCTTACCCTTTCCAGCTTCCAGCTTCGCAGCGCAAGATTTTGTTCAGGATAGCTATTTGCGCTGAGTCTTGACTGTCTCTAATTGATCTTTCTGCGCTGACATTAATCAGCTCCATCTGTAGCCGCATTTGATAGGCTTCGGCTACGGTCTCTGGCTCAGGAGGAAGACCGCTGCTGTAGCTATCTGTGTAAGCAAGCCTGGGGTCAAATCCAACTAGCTTACTGAGTTCTGTGATGACGTACTGCTGCTCTGGGCGGGCGATCACAATCAGCTCCTCTATCGGTACCGATAGCATTTCCTCAGCTTTTGATTCCGAAACCTGTCGCTGTAGCCATGCTTCTACTGTCGAAATTGGCCAGTCGGTCGTCTCTTCGTCTACCTTGGCAAAGGCATGAGCTTCGGCATATGAGACTTTGTTGTCCTGGTTGTAATCGGCGGAGCTGACTGGGTTGCCAATGCGATCGCGGCCCGTCAATCCAGCAAAAAAGCTAGAGCTATAGTCTTTGTAATCCGCCTCATTCACTGCCGGAGTGCAGCCGACGGAGGGACGAGACGCCACCGTCGCAAAGAATCCGCAGCGGGTTTGCAGGGCAACCGGTTGCTCGGGATCGCCATTCTCGTAGATTATGTTGGCAAAAGCGCCTGAATAGCACTGCGCCATCATCGTGACAAAGGGCTGATCCACCGGCAGAGGCGCTAGCCAGCTCGCAAACTCCTGAACAGAAACAAAGATTTCTTCCCACAGAATCAGGGAATTATCGTTTGCGTTGTCCTCGTTGTACGCCCCGTGACCTGTGAAGTAAAAGAACGCCGGACAGGGCTTTTCTGCATTGGCAACAGCCCTAAACCAACTGTAGGTGTTCTCAACCGTCGCGCCTCCATCTAGGTTCGGAATCTCGGCTGCCTTAAATCGTTCATCGCCGTTATCGTCTAGATAGCGAACGGTCTCTTCACCGTCGTTGCCACTCGCAAAAAATAGATTTGCCGCATCTGTAGAGAATTCGAGTTCGCTAAGCGATCGCTGAAAATACAAAACGTTCTTTTCTAAAGCCACTTCGTTATAGCTAGGCGCTCCACCACCTGCCACAGCAGCAAAATAGACATCGGCTTCTGTAGGTAGCTGAATATCTTTGAGCTCGATGCCTTTTAGCTCAGTGCCTTTGAGGGAAATGCTTTGCGTATAGCGATCGCCCGCCCCATAGGCACTATCTGGCGGCCCCGCTCTTGGTATCTGCCGCCCTACATCTAGAGAGATAACTCGCCCAACCGGCTGACAAGCTGACAGGCCAGCCACCAACATACCAAAGCTCAAAGCTGAAGCGAGTCTCTGAAAAATAGGTCTTGAGATTGAGCTTCTCATAGTCGTCCGCCTGGTTTTCGCTATCTCAGCTCAGGTCTTATGAATCGTGGCCATATCAACTCTAGCTTGCTTGCAAATAGGTCGCTAATCCCTGCGTGATTTTTGCCATCATCCCTATGTTCAGCGTCTCGATTCGATCCGAAGCCTTGTGATAGTGCGGATTGCGTAAGTGAGCAGTATCTGTCATCATCATCGCTGGATAGCCTACATCCCAAAATGGCGCGTGGTCGCTGTTTCGAGTATCTGGAATTTGTCTGCCTTGGTCGATCACTGGTAGCCATTCGCAGGCGGCATCTGCCTGCCTCAGATGGCGTTTGAGCGTTCTCATCTTAAAGAGTGTTTTTGCACTGCCAACGAGCGCGATGAAATTGCCAGCATCTGGATAGATTCGGCTAAGGATGTCCAGCGGGTATCTCTGGGAATTAGGCTGATTGGAAAAGTAACCCAGCATTTCTAGTGACAGCATCAGGTATAGGGATTTGCCCTGCGCTCTCCACTTCTGAGCGCAAGCCGTGCTGCCGATCAGTCCGTATTCTTCTAGATCAAAAGCGATGAAGTGTATCGACCGCTTCGGCCTAGTTGCTGCTAGCAATTCGGCTAGAACTAGCATGACGGCAATACCGCTGGCATTGTCGTCCGCGCCAGCCGACCCGGGGACCGTATCGTAATGAGCACCGACTAATATCGGGTCGAGACCAGGCTGCTTGCCCGTAATGACAGTTTGCCAGTTGAAGTGCCGATCACTACCTTGGTTCAGTGTCTGTTTAGAAACTTCGCCCCACTGACCTAGCTCGGCTCGAATGTAGTGCTGTGCCATCCGATGGGCGCCTGCACCTAGATAGGGATCGCGTGGGCTAGACATGACTTCTAAATGGCTAGTTAGCTTTGTGACTATCTGATATTTGTGCTGCTGAGTTTCCATTGAGTCGTCTAGCCTGATTTGTGAGACGTTTAGTACGAATGTCTAGACTCAGTACTCAGACCCATTATTTAAACAAAGGCAAATGAAGACAGATGCCCGGTGGTCCCGTCGATTGTCCAAGGTGCGAATCCATATTCAAGATGGGCGATCGCGCATTTTTGGTTTAGGTGGCTGGTACTCCTACTGGCGCGATCCTTATTACTTGATGCTGACGATTCCCTGGCAGGGATTTGTGCTGATTACGGTGGTAGTGTACGCGATCGCCAATGCCGTTGCCGCCTTTCTCTTTCTACTGGGTGGTGAAGGCACTATTATCAATGCCCGGCCTGGCTCATTCAGCGATGCCTTCTTCTTCAGTGTCCAAACGTCTGCTTCTATTGGCTATGGCGTTATGTCTCCAGGTAATGCCTATGCCCACCTTTTGGTCACGCTAGAAGCCATTATTTCACTGATGGGGATTGCCGTTCTAACTGGGCTGGCCTACGCTCGCTTCTCTCGGCCTACTGCGCAAGTAATGTTTAGCAAAGTGGCAGTTATCAGCGATTTCGCTGGTGAGCCAACGCTGATGTTCAGAGCGGCTAACGAACGCCGTAATCAGATTCTAGAGGCGCAAATGCGACTGTATCTGGTGATAGATGAGACCTTCGGGGGGCGGATGATGCGGCGATTCTATGAGCTAGGGCTGCAGCGCGATCGCAATCCCAGCTTCTTTCTAACTTGGACAGCTCTGCACAGCATTAATGTCAACAGCCCCCTCTATGGTCTCGATCGAGCTACTTTGCTACGAAAAAATATTGCATTGATCGTCTCCGTCAGCGGCATCGATCAAACTGTTGCCCAGGCCATCCATACTCGCCATACCTACTACGCCTCGGACCTGCTGTGGAACCACAGCTTTAAAGACATCATTCACGCAGTACCGAACGATGAAGTGCGAGATCCTGACGCTGTCATTCGCTACATCGATTTTTCAGACTTTCACGAAGTGGAAAAGCTCAGGACTCCGATTGAATAATCTGTCCGGCGCAACTTCCACATCTTCAGTCAGTCTCTCGGCGGAGGAATGACATTTCCCTGTAACTGCCGATCAATTTGACCTAGCGTCTCTAGATCAGCCGCCGGCAGATCGTGATCAAACCCAGACCAGCTTTGTCTACTGGGCCGCTCTAGAAAGTCGAAAGCACGCCGAAACTCAATCGGTCCGGCTTTGACAGGTGCGCTGAAATGACAGGGGATTACCTGCTCAAAATCCCACTGTGCGATCTTGTCTGCCCAAGCGAGCACTGCTTGAGGGCCCCGATTGAAAATCAACGTTTGTAGAATGGGCGCAACTATCAACTTCCCGTCCTGCCGCAGCTGTTCAAACGCTCCGTACCATCCCGACTGCCAATCGAAAGGATAAAGGCCGAAATAATTTTTTATCGAGCGATCGGGCGATCTACTGGCTGCTTTCAGGACGCTGCCTGTAGTAGGGACATCCAGGCGACCAGGCTGAAAGTAAAAAGAAAATAGAGAAATTCTGGCCCAGCCCTTACGCTGATTCTCGGGAGTATCTGTCAATGGCTCAGCGGCACTATCACGAGCGTGAAACAGCAGCGGAAAGGGATCTTGGGCTACGACCGCTGGCGGCTCGATTGGAATAGATAAAATCGTGTCGACGGCAAGAAGTGTTCGCGTCTCTCGGTGAAAAACCGCTACTTCTGTATAGGATCTGACGCTTAGGTCGATCGGTCCAACTATTGCATAGTCAAACTCATCATAAAAGGGGGCTTGGCTTGGGTCGGCAGGCAGAATATGCGTCCGTTTAGCCGGAAAGCCCAGCCAGCTCAGTGGTAGATCCAATGGAAAACTCCACTGATTTGGTGCGACGTAAACTTGCGATCGCCTAAACTTTTGCGCAAACGGCCCGGCAAAATATTTGTGCTCTACGCCCGTCACCGTCGGCAAAATGATGTACTTCACTTCGCCGTGCTCAGCTTCTAGCTCTCGTACCAGCCGAACGCACTCGCGAGTAGGCGCAACCGGTGAAAACACCATCAGCCCACCCGCTGCCAGCTTGATCACCGTCATCCGAATCGGCACGACCACATAGAAAATTCCCTGAACCTGATCAAAGGTCCACAGCTGGTCGCGGATGATTTCACGACGCAGCGTTCGCCTTTGCCCGTACGGATAAATTGGGACAACCGGCCATAGTGGCCAGCTGCGGTCCCCTTGTTTTGGAGTGCCCATGCGTCAGGAAAGCAATTCGATATTAGAGAACGAAATCTCCATCATGGACCCATCTTCTGACACAACGGTACGTTTAGCCAAAACGGTGTAGCCGCCTACCTGCGCATAGTCGTCTGTGAACTCGCTGCGGCCTTGCTTTTGTTCGCCAGTCTTAGGATCGTGATAGACAGAATCATACGTGCGTGAAAGGTAGCCGCTGCCTGTGTCGTAGGAGCTTCCAGTATTAATCGTCACCACCACACCGTGAATGTGCCGGTGAACCATCACAAACTCGTTGTCCTTCACCTTGTAGGCATCACCTTCAGCCTTACCGCCGACCGCAATCTTCACGGCACCGTTCTCATCTTCACCTTCGATTTTGAAGGTATTTTCACTATGGCTCTTCTCGAAAGGACGGCTAACGCGGTGGATAGCCACTTCCCACAGCTGGTTCTTAATGACTTTGTTTGCGGTGTCATCCTCTACACCAAACACTTCCGCCGACAGGTCCGCATTCACCTTGGCACTGCCTTTATAGGTTTCCTCACCGAGCTTTAAAGTCACGTCGGTGGTATAGCCTGGAAAGCTCTTGTCCCACGTGTAGCGATTCTCGTAGGCAGCTTGAACCAGTTCGCGAGCAGAGACCTGAAGTGCAGTCATAGGAGTCCTTTAATTGAGGGGCGTCTGAATATCCAAATTTTAATGCATTCGCTTGGGTTCAGTACTGGCCCTCAGGTCATGCTCCGTGGCTTTATTAGATCATCTATCAGCTCATCTGCGCCCCTTCGATGCTAGCAACATCTACTTTCCACTGGACGAGGTTACCCCAGCTCTGCTGTCTAATCCAGCAAAAACTGCCTAGATAGCGCTCCAGCACAAAGTCCGGCAAATCGACTGGCTGGCCTTTTAGTCGAACAAATCTACCTGGCTGCAAATGAGTATTCATAAATGCCTTGCTTAAATAAATTGATAAAAGACTTGATTGGTAGAAGACAAATTACTGCTTTATAAATCCCGAGTACATATTAAATAAGGTAGTTCTTATGTACTGTAAACTAGCCTACGGTTTTCAAACTGCTCATTCTTTCAAACCGCTTACTTGTTGTATGTCTATTTTCTTCGTGTAGGGAAAATAGTCGCTCTATCGATTTATATATTTTTAACGGGGCGCACAGTGGCTGAGACCAGAACAAGGACAGACGCCAAATCCTTTACGCATTGGATATTTTGAGATAGATAGTGATTGGATGAGAGATTACTCATGGCCAGTAAACAGGAATTTCATCAGGGCGATCGCGTGCAATGGTCTTCGGGGCAAGGCACCGCTACCGGCACCATTCAAAAGCGGATCACCGAATCTCAGACAGTCGATGGCAACGAAGTGGCTGCCTCAAAGGAGAACCCGCGCTACCTGGTCGAGAATGACAACACAGGTACAGTAACGGGCCACCGCCCGGATACACTGTCCAAGGCGGACAGTTCGTCTTCCGGGAGTAATTCGTCTACAAGTAATTCGTCCACAAAGGGGGCAGGGAATAGTTCAGACCAGTTTCAGAAGGGCGATCGCGTCCAGTGGAACACATCCCAAGGTAAAACAACGGGTACTGTTCAGAAGAAACTAACAGAACCCACTGACATCAAAGGCTATACCGCTGAAGCTTCGGAAGATGAGCCTCAGTATTTAGTCAAAAGCGAGAGTACAGGCGCTGAAGCGGCACATAAGCCAGATGCGCTGGAGAAGGCATAATTAAGATGCCATTAGAAGAAACAAGAAAGAAATTAGACCCAAAGAGTCTGTAGGGTGCTAATCGTGAGCAGATGCCTCATCGCCCCAAACTTCATTTAACCGCTGGTCTCTACCACAGCCAAAGCGATAGACCCTGTAGCGAACGGGATGCGTTTGATAATAGTTTTGGTGATAGTCTTCAGCAGGATAGAACGTAGCAGCGGGTAGAATATCGGTCGCGACTGGGCCACCTAGCTGATCGGCTACGGCCTGCTTAGCAGCCTCCGCAAGCTGCCGCTGTTCGGCGGTTTCGTAGAAAATAGCCGAGCGATATTGGCTGCCTTTGTCACAAAACTGACCGCGATCGTCTAGTGGGTCGATGTTGTGCCAAAACGTATCAAGCAAAATTGCATAGCCCACTTGATCGGGGTCGTAGGTTACCTGCATCGCTTCAACATGTCCTGTATTGCCGTTAGATACCTGGGTGTAGGTTGGGTTTTCGACCTGACCACCTGTATAGCCAGAGATCGTCGATACTACACCGGGCAACTCGTCAAAAGGTTTTTCCATGCACCAAAAGCAGCCGCCCGCGAAGGTGGCTGTCGACAGAGAGGTATCCGCGCTGGCACTGATGTCTGTAGCTGCTAGCACCCCTTCTGTAGCTAGCGCGGAGCTGTTAGCTGGCACACAAGCTACAGTTGTTCCACCAAGAACAACGACGCTCAATCCAACTAGCAGTCTTTGGATGATTACCTGAACCGCCCATTGGATTCGGGCAGGCTGCTGTTTTTTCAGTTTGATCATAGTGACGCTTTCTTTTTGCCGTTTTTGTTACTGGTATTGACTGCTGGCATAAAGCCTAGCGGCTTCCGTGAGTTTACTGTAGCTACTGAGTTGATAGCTCAGGCCAGTTGGTATCTGCTAGGGCAATGTTGCCTGGGATGTCTTTGACCCAGGTCGCCTGAACTTTTTCATTAGCGTTCAGATACAGTTTGCCATCTATAATTTTCCAGGCATTTGGATCGGTCGGGACCAGGGTCTTCTTTACCCCTACTGCCCAAGCGCAATAGCCGCCGTACTGGGGTGCGTAGGTTTCTGGGTTGCTGACAAAAAGGTCTTTGTTTTCAGCACTGGCAAACTGCCAGGTTACGCCCTGCCAGTCATAGGTATAGTCAACGCTACCTTCGACGAATGCTGAGTCATTGAAATAAGCGACCGGGTCTGCTCCACTAATAGCGATACCTGATTCGGTGTACACCTCAAGTCCGGTATTGGATGCTGACGAAGTAACAGATGACTCGAGAGCATTAGCTTCGGTTGGGCTAGCAGACTGATCGGCTCGGGGAGTAGTCGGAGCGCAAGCATAAAGTCCGAGGATAAGGGCGAATGCGCTCACTGTCAGGCTACGTATTTCTAGACGACGGATTCTCGGACGATGAGCGGAAGCGGCTTGTTTGTTAGTCATTTTAGAATAGAGCCAAATTAAGGTGCTTTTTGATTGTGACAACGAATTCAACAACTCAAATGAAAAGGCGATGAGAACTCTCAATGAATTGGATAAAACTCAAAAATGTACGCCAGTTAGCGGCCATGTGACAAATCAAAAGTAGTCACATAAATACAACCTGTTGGGTTAAAAAGCCCGCTCAATAGGTTCATTGTCGGTTCTTTTATTGGTATCGCCGGTTGATTGCCCCTGCTACAGCAGGGGCTCTACTCATCGAAGATGTGTAGAGCAACGTGGCAAATGCTATAGAAGCTTCAACCCACCTGCTATAGTTCCTCTTGACTAAGGAACAATATTTATTGAAATCGTAGCTGGAATGGCATCCTTGGGTACCCATTAGCTAGCGCCAGCTAAAGCTCGATACATACTTTAGAACCTGCAACTACTCTTCGCTCCACTGCTTAAATGCTGTAGATATGAAATCCATAATCCGCCGCCTGACCACACTGACCGCACTGACGGCTACCGTTTTGGGGGCAAGTGCGATCGCATCTACCAGCGCCCTTGCTCAGGACTATGGAGAGCAGCCAATTTCTACCGATCGGGCAGTGGCGATCGCTGAACCGGTTGCGAACGGGCGGTTCTATCGTTTGTTAATTATTGAACAGCTCAGCAACAGCCGGGCCTGCTACGAAGAGGAGCCAGGCAGCCCAACGCTCGTAGATCCACTGCTGCTGAACTTTACTTTCACCGGCATCTGCGGTCGTAGTTCTGATAGCAATGGCTACTCGATCCGGATCGGAGATGAAGATCTGAGCCGTCAGTACCGCCTGCAAATCACTCGTCGTGGCGATGCCCTAGTTTTGGTGGCGCTACCAGGTGCTTTACCGGGTCGCGGTGGAGATTTACCTGTTCTAGAAATTGGCCGTAGTAACGGTGTCGCTAATGACTTCGTCAAGATTGAGCTAGATCCTGGCTGGCGCTTCACCAGCCGAACGCTCAATGGCCAGGATCAGAGTCACGTCTATCTATCAAACGCTCAAGATGTAGATACCGTTGTGGCGCAAGCCCGTGCTCAGAACCCTTCTGCATCACCCGCTGCTCCAGCACCTTCTACCCCAGTCCCTTCTTCGCCATCTCCATCAGGGCCACCGATCTTGAGCGGCGGATCTTTGCCTGCACCTGGTGCGACGACCGGATCGCCCACGCCGAGCTCAAGCGGTGCTGATACCTATTATCAGGTAATTGTGCCCAGCTCTTCGACGCTGGTACGCTTGCGAGTGCGGCAGGTAGCCTCAGATGCTTTCACGACAACTGTCAACGGCAATCAGGTTATTCAAGCGGGACTATTCCAAGAGCGAGCTAGGGCCGATCAGCTAGTGGCTCAGCTCTCGAGCCAGGGGCTAGAAGGTCAAATTGTCGAAGGGCAACGGGCTTTGGCACCTTCCAATTCAACGCCAGGCTCGACGACAGAATCGACACCGAGGGCAGCGACGTTCTATCAAGTGGTGGTGCCGGAGAGTGGATCAAACACGCGCGATCGCGTCAGTGCCATCGAACCCGGTGCTTTTCGCACTCAAGTTGACGGCCAGCGGGTGATCCAGGCCGGGCGCTTTGCGGAACGTAACCGCGCCGAGCAACTACAGCGCCGTCTCTCCGCCGCCCGTCTCCCCGCCCGCATTGTTGAAGTATCCGCGCCAGTCGCCAGCGTTCCGCCAACTAGCACCCGCCCTTCTACCGATATTCCACGAGCCAGACAAGGGCAGCTCACAGTTGTGATTGACCCCGGACACGGCGGGCGCGACCCTGGCGCAGTCGGCATCGGCGGCCTTCGAGAAAAGGATATCAACATCACCGTCTCTAGGCGTATTCAGGCATCTCTCCAGGCTAAAGGTATTAACGCGGTACTCACCCGCGCTGACGATAGAGAACTCGACCTTCAGCCTAGAGTCAACATCGCTGAACGCGCGGATGCCGATATCTTTGTCAGCATTCACTCCAACGCAATTAGCATGAGCCGCCCTGACGTAAACGGCTTAGAAACTTATTACTATTCATCTGGTTTTCGTTTAGCGCAGACTATTCATAATAATGTTTTGCAGCGGACGGATTTGCGCGATCGCGGTGTCCGCCGTGCCCGCTTCTACGTCTTGGTTAACACCTCCATGCCAGCGGTTCTTGTAGAGACTGGCTTTGTCACAGGCAGGGAAGATGCGGCTCGCTTTAGAAACCCGCAGGCCGTCAATACCATCGCCGATGGAGTCACAGCTGGCATCTTGCAATACCTAAACGTTCGCTGATAGAAACCTGCTGAACGATGTGCTTCTTGACGATCCGCTAACTGACTATCTGAATAGTTCTATTTGAGTAGAAACTTCAACCAGCCCTGTAAAACTCGCTAAAGTAAAGGAAAGTTAACTTTCTTAAATTGCAGGCTAGTCTTCTATGCGCGTACTTTTGATGACAGGAAAAGGCGGAGTTGGCAAAACCTCCGTCGCGGCGGCGACTGGCCTTCGCTGCGCGGAAGTTGGTCACAAAACCCTAGTCCTCAGCACCGATCCGGCCCACTCGCTGGCCGACAGTTTTGATACAGAGCTAAGCCACGATCCCAAAGAGATTCAGCCCAATCTCTGGGGTGCAGAACTGGATGCACTCAGAGAGCTAGAAGGCAACTGGGGCGCTGTAAAGCGCTATATCACGCAGGTCTTGCAGGCAAGAGGCTTAGAAGGAATTGAGGCTGAAGAGCTAGCTATCCTACCGGGCATGGACGAGATTTTTAGCCTAGTTCGAATGAAGCGCCACTATGACGAGAAAGAATTCGATGTTTTGATCATCGACTCTGCGCCGACAGGTACTGCGCTGCGGCTATTAAGCCTGCCCGAAGTTGCTGGCTGGTACATGCGCAAACTCTACAAGCCCTTTCAAGCCGTTTCTACTGCGCTGCGTCCTCTGGTTGAGCCATTTTTCCGTCCTGTTGCCGGTTTTTCTTTACCGACTAAAGAAGTCATGGACGCACCGTATGAGTTCTACGAGCAGTTGGAAGCATTAGAGAAGATTTTGTCCGACCCGACGATTACTTCTGTGCGGCTAGTCACCAACCCGGAAAAAATGGTGATCAAAGAATCCTTGAGAGCCCATGCCTACCTGAGTCTGTATAACGTTGGAACAGACATGGTAGTGGCTAACCGTATCATTCCGGATACCGTCAGCGACCCGTTCTTTCAACGCTGGAAGGACCAGCAGACAGAATACAGAAAACAAATCCACGACAATTTTCACCCGCTGCCTGTGAAAGAGGTGCCGCTTTATTCCGAAGAGATGTGTGGGATGGAGGCGCTGAATCGACTGAAAGAAACGCTTTATGGTGACGAAGATCCGGCGCAAGTTTACTACAAGGAGACTACGCTCAGAGTTGTTCAGGAGGAGAACAACTACAGCCTAGAGGTGTATCTACCCGGAATTCCAAAAGACCAAGTAGAGCTGAGTAAAACTGCTGACGAGCTGAATATTCGCATTGGCAATCATCGTCGTAACCTAGTGCTGCCGCAGGCGCTAGCCGCGCTTCAGCCATCAGGAGCAAAGATGGAAGACGACTATCTCAAGATTCGGTTTGCGTCGGTTTCGGTCTAGGTACGCGATGCCTTGACGGGTCTGCACGTTTCCCGCCGTAGGGGCATTGCATGCAATGCCCCTACGGCGGGAAACACAGATTCTGACGATATGAAACAGTGCGGTGAAATATTCGGAGCCTAGCGCAGTTGACTACGCTCAATCTGTTGGCGCATCATCGCCGTATCTGTGGCTGGCTTGCGGCAGAGTAACCCTTCGCACACCATGCCAACTGCACCAGCTGGCAAATTATCGTCGATTCTCAGCACTGCTGTGGCTAGCGGCAGGTCGGCGATCGCCTGAAGCTGGTCCGCACTGGTGCGAATCAAAGTGGGATGCGTGAACCAGTCTAAAGCGCTGAGTAGGCTAGGACAGGCGCGAGGTGCTTTTTGGAGTACGGCACTAAATGATTTGAGTGCGGTTTCAGCGCGGCTGAAGTAGTCCAATTCCTCGGTCAGTAGAAAGAGCCTAATCAAAGAGGTAACTGCGATGCCATTGGCAGACGGAATCGCGCTGTCTTGGTAGCTGCGTTCTTTCACGATCAGCTCATCACTGTTAGCGTTGAAATAGCCGCCTTGTCCGCTACTTAGGCTCTGATCGAACTGAGATTGGAGTGCGATCGCAGCATCCAACCAGTCCGCTGCCCGCCGAACATAGTCTGAAAATCTTAAACAAGCCTGCTGAATATCGATCAGCGCCTTGATCAGCAGCGCATAGTCCTCTGCCTGAGCAGCGACTTCAATCTGGCCGTCATAGTTCAGTCGATACAGACGGCCTTCGTGCTGCTGATACTGCTGAATATATCCGGCTGTCTCAATCGCCAACACCAGATAGTCTTTGCGACCAAAAGCCACAGCGGCTTTTGCCAGTCCCGAAATCATCAGCGCGTTCCACGCCACAATCATTTTGGTATCAGTCACAGGTGGAATTCGTTTGCCGGGCCACACTTTTCCCTTAGCCATCTGCGCATTCACCGCCGGCTCGAAGACAGGCGTTTGATCGGCATACGCCCCGTATCGAACTCGAAAAAGCTTGTCCAAGCTAGCCTCTATCGATTCACTCAGCTCGCCAGTTCCCCGCCGCTGTAGGACATTTTTCCCTTCAAAGTTTCCAGATTCGCTAGTAGTAAAGGCGTCTATCATCTCGCCTAGCGCATCATCGTTCAATATCGATGCCAGCTCAGCTTGCGACCACACGTAGAAATCACCCTCTTCGGGTTCAACGGCCTCCTCGCTGGTGAAGTTGTCGGCATCTTGCGCAGCGTAGAAAAATCCGGCAGGCGATCGCATCTCTCTTTTCAGCCAGGCCACCGTTTTATCAACCGCTCTTTCAATAGCCGGTGCTTTCCCTCCCGTCTGCCAGCATTCCGATAAAAATTCCATGATTAGCCCGTTGTCATAGAGCATCTTTTCAAAGTGAGGCACTGTCCAGGTTGAATCAACTGTATAGCGATGAAAGCCTCCGGCTACATGATCAAAAATTCCTCCGGTCACCAGGTTCAACGCTCTTTGCTTGGACAAATGCAGTCCATCAATCGGGGCTTCATCGCTAGCTAGTTCCTCCGACCCTTGCAAGAGCCGATCGCCCTGTAGCACCAACCGCGCATAGGGAATCATAGGAAATCGGTTGCCGGCGTCAAAGGGCATTAGCGTGCGAGCGCAGGCCCGAATGCCTGATGGCAAAAGCGTAGTGTCTAGCTCCCCAGCGGCTAACTCAGACGACTGCGACAAGCCTGCTAAGATCTGAGACTTCACAGAGCTAATCTTCTCAGGGTCAGTGTCGTAGAGCTTTCTTAGGGCTTCTAGCACTCTTAAGAAGCCAGGGCGACCATAGCGAGCGCCGACTGGGAAATAGGTGCCGCCGTAAAAAGGGACGCGATCGCCCGGCGTAAGAAAAATATTTAGCGGCCACCCGCCCTGCCCAGTGATCATTTGCAGCGCCTGCATGTAGATGCTGTCAATGTCCGGGCGCTCTTCTCTGTCTACTTTGATGGGTAAGAAATTAGCGTTGAGGTAAGCTGCGATCGCCTTATCCGAAAACGCCTCTCCCTCCATCACCGTACACCAGTGACAGCTAGAGTAGCCAATTGACAAAAAGATCGGCTTGTTATCCCTTTGCGCAATCGCTAGCGCCTCGTCACACCAGGGCCACCAGTCCACAGGGTTCTCCGCGTGCTTACGTAGATAGAGACTGCTGCTATTGGCCAGTTGGTTAGTCATAGCGCCTGTAAAAAACGACTTGCAAGTAAACAATGATGAAGGCAATTGGACAAGAAGGCTGATCTTTATCCCGAAATGCTCTATTTTTGTGAATTAACACGTTCGCTGTTTTAAGTCTTTGTTGTTAAACCGAGATCCCAAGCAAAGCGAGCAGCCTTGAGCCTATCCCCCTTAACTTTAGTTAAAAGCGAGCATTTCCGTGACCCAATCCCCTTTGCCACCCTCTAACGATCCCAATCGTTCCGAAGAGTCTGTCCCAACGCCAACGCCTACAGACTCAAACCGTCCGTTAGGGTTTGACGAGATGGTGGCCGTGTTCATCGCCTTTTTGTCCTTGGGTGGTGTCCTGGTATGGGGACTCACTCGCGGCAATATGTCTATCTTCAGCGATTCAGACTTACCAGCTGGTCCAGTGGTAGTTACACCCGACGCTGATGCAACGGGTCCTGGCGCGGTAGAGTTCGACACCGATGCTGGAAGAATCAGAGGCACTATCGCACCTGTTGGTGGTCAAGCCGTTGGCGACGCAGATTTTGACGATATGTCAGCGCGAGAAGAGCTAGCTGCTAGAGCGGCTATCAGAAGAGAGCGGCTGTCAGGAGAGCGATCGCGTCCGCTGCTAGAGGGTGCTGCGCCTGCCGCAGCAGGCGCAGCGGCTGGCGTTGCCGCTGCGCCTGACAGTGCTGCTGCCGAAGCGGGAGTAAACCAACCTGCTTCCGAGGTCATTCCTGCGGTAGGAGCCTCGGCAGCAGCTACCGCAGAACCCGCAGAAGCAATCGTCTTTGAAGATGTTCCAGCGGGCTACTGGGCAGAACCCTATATTGACGCTCTCAGCAGCCGAGGATTAATTTCTGGATACGATGACGGCACATTCAGACCCGATCAGCCGGTAACTCGCGCTCAGACCGCTAACATCGTCTCACGGACCTTTGATCTTACTGCTGACAAAGCAGCACTTGAATTTTCAGACGTAGAGTCTAGCTACTGGGCTAGGGAATCGATTGGAGAAGTCGTTAAAGGCGGCTTTATGACTGGCTTCCCCGACGATACCTTCAAGCCCAACTTGCCAGTTACCCGTACCCAAGCGCTAATAACGCTAGTCACCGGACTAGGCATCGAAACACCACAAAACGTTCAGGCTGCGCTTTCTCGCTATGCCGATGCTAATGCTATCCCTCAATGGGCCAACGAAAAAATGGCCGCAGCTACTACTAATAGCCTGGTTGTAAACTATCCAGATACTGCTCAGCTCAATCCCAATGAGCCAACTACTCGGGCCGAACTCTCTGCCCTAATCTATCAAGCACTCGTCAGAGAAGGCGTCGTAGAACCTGTAGATTCACAGTACGTAGTCAAACCGTAGTGACACCTACTAAAGATTCTCAGGAGTTGTCTGACGCGACTCTATCCACCAGACAGTGACAATCCAGCCAATCACAATACATAGGGCAGTTCCTGTAAACTGCCCTACCCATTCTAGAAGAACGGCTAGAGGCACTAGCTGCCCGAGAAAATAAGCAAGACTGACCATAGCCGAGGCCCAGGTAGCTGCACCAATCGCATTGCAAAGTAAAAATTTTGGATACGGCATACGGGTAATGCCTGCTAGCGGCCCGGCGAAAACTCGTAGAAGGGCGATAAACCGGCCAAACAAAACGGCTTTGCCAGCGCTTTGGCTAAAGCGATCACGCAATCCTTCCAAGGTCGATTCTGGCACCTTGAACCAGCCGCCCACCTTCAGCAAAAGTGGCCAGCCACCGTAATAGCCCAGCAGATATCCACCGCTATCACCGATAATGGCGCCCGCTGTCGCCGCGCCTAAAACGTACCACACGTCCAGCTCATCGCTTCCTGCCAAGAACCCACCTACTAAAGTGATTGTCTCTCCTGGCAGTGGTATTCCTAGATTCTCCAACAAAATTCCGAAGAATACTGCCCAGTAACCATATTCGCGCGCAATATCCTGTACTAGGTCTAATGAAATTAGTTCGGTCATGAAAGGGATTGCACTTTGGTGTGGAAGAAATTAGCTATAGACACTACTACGCCTTTCAGTAATCTACCGATCGCTGCGCCAGCTATCAGTACTTTTTAAAGAGAAGGCTCTACAGTCTGCAACCCCCAAAGCTTAACCTTTCTACTCAGAGACCGTAGCTTTTGCAAAACTGGCCATCGAATTTTTACCCAGCATTTCACTAGGAAACGTAGGCAAGTCCAGATTACTCGGACCTCGGCGGCTACGCATAGCCAGACGATAGCTGGTACTTTGTAGCTCAGCCTGTAGCTCGCGGTTTTCCTGCTGGATTCTGGCAACCCGGTCTTTGACTGCACTCATCCGCTCGGCAAATTTTTCCTTGTAGATCCTAGGCAGCTCTTGTACAACCTGCTCTAGCATCCGAGTGCGCTCGGTGAGTTCTTGGTTAGTCTGGCGCAGGTGCTGGGTTTCTGAGTCACGCTCTTCGATTTGCGTTTGGTAAAAAACCACCTGCTCTTCTAGTTTGTGCATTTGGTCACGGAGCGATCGCACCTCTTGCTGATGCTGCTCAGACACTTCCGGCGTCGGCAAAAAATCTTGGTTTCCTTTCACCAGTCGAAATAGTTCCTGCGAAAGCTGTTGCACCAGCTGATCTCGCATCTCCAATTCTTCTTTGAGCCGAACTACCTCTGACGGAATACTCAAACCGTTTGGGCTAGATGTCTGGGTCACAGGGCAACATATCTCCTGACTGATGAGTTATCGATATTGATTCTTCTTGATATATAACACCCAAAAAAATCACTCAGATAACCTAGCGAAGCAGATATCATTCGATGTTCAAACAGCAAGCCGCACGACCAGTCTTTGCTGATCGTACGGCTTGTTTAAGCTGTGAATCTAGTTTTGTGAGATCTGAATCTATGACCCCAGAGGTGCAGCAGATTCTGTGGACTCTGGCAACTCGCTCTCGCTTTCGCTGCCTTCTTCAGGCTCTTCAAAGATAATCGTCAGATACCTAATTACGTCCTCGCTCAGTCGCATTGCTCGCTCCATAGGGGCAATTACGGCGCCAGGCGCTTCGTAGTTCATCTGAATGTAGATGCCCTCGCGATGGCGATTGATTTCGTAGGCAAGGCGGCGTTTGCCCCGATGCTGAGTTTCGATGTCATCAGCGCCGCCTTCTTTGAGGATGTCTTGATAGCGGCTGATGGCTTCATCTACGGCTTCGTCCCCGAGGTCGGGCCGTAAAATGTACATGGTTTCGTAAAGCGTACTCATAACTTTAAAGTGGATATCCTTATGGTCATCATGGCCTTTGTACGCACTCTACACACAGTGGTGCTCGACGCCTTTCTCTGGTGTAGAATTTCTTCCTTTCTAGGAAGTTTCCGATAGAGTCAGCGTCTCGCTATAGCGCGGACAAAAGCAAGGGTTTACAATCATACCAACAACTGACCCGATAAAAACATATGGCTCATCGCTACGTTCGAGTTCAATCGTCATCAGGTCAGCTGCACTATGGCTTGCTTCAAGCTGACCGCGGTGTCAAGGTACTCGACGCGCCGCCCTGGCGAGAAGGACAGGTGACTGATCGTGAGCTAGCGCTAGAAGATTACACGCTGCTAGCTCCCTGTGCGCCCTCTAAAGTAATTGCGGTTGGTCGGAACTATACCCAGCACGCCGCTGAACTAGGGAATGATGTGCCCAAAGAGCCGCTGCTGTTTATGAAACCGCCAACGGCTGTGATTGCATCGGACGCGATAATTTACTATCCGACCCAATCGGAGCGTGTGGACTACGAGGGTGAGCTGGCAGTGGTGATTGGCGATCGCACCAAAGACTGTGGACCAGCAGAAGCTCGCAGCAAAATCTGGGGCTACACCATCGCAAACGATGTCACCGCTCGCGATTTACAAAAGCGAGACGGCCAGTGGACAAGGGCAAAAGGGTTCGACTCCTTCTGTCCACTAGGCCCTTGGATTGTCAGAGAGATTCCACCCGGTGCCCGCTTGCAGACCTTTCTGAATGATGCCAAGCTACCAGCCCAGTCAGCTTCTATTACCGATATGGTGTTCTCTCCAGAAGATCTAGTGGCCTACATCAGTCAAGCGATTACGTTGCTGCCAGGAGATATTGTCCTGACGGGCACACCAGAAGGAGTAGGACCGGTCAACGTGGGCGATCGCATTCGCATAGAGATTGAAGGCATTGGCTGTCTAGAAAATACCGTCCAGGCAAAAAACAAAGCGCCAGCCTCAAAAGAGATGGCGCTTCAATCAACGGTATACCTTCCTCAGTAGCTGAGCGCAACCGAAGTGGATCCTTTGGTTTCTAGGGCAACTGCATGTTGATTGCATCCGAAATTGTAGGAATCTCTGCGTACTGGCCCAGAACACACTGAGCAACCGAGTATCCCACGATAGCGAACCCACCCAAGCACAAAACATTCAGCAGCGTTTCGCCAATGAAGAGACTCGCAATACCCAAAGTGATAATACAGAAAACCAAAATGGAGACCACAAAGCTCACCATGATTGCCTGAAGCACATTGAATCGGATAAACCGGCTGATCTCAGGATTACGCACCACAAATGCGAACAGCAGAATGAAAACGCCCAGTCCCAAAATGCTATTTTCGATAGCGAGCAGTGGACCTAGTGGTAGCAGTATCAGGCTGAGCAAATTCGACACCGCAGGTGCTTGGTCCCTCAAGAAGGGCAAGAAATAATAATTACCCGCCTGGAGCACTGATGCCAGGGGCATGACATACGCCAGCGCTGAAAAAGCTCTGTCCTTTGCGGGCGCGGAACCATTCATAAACAAACTCCTATCAGAAATAAATTGACAGAGCATCCATTAGCCAAACTCTGTGCTTTCGCTAATAATAACGCATTCAGATTAGAGCACCCCTCTAGTCGAGAGAGCCACTCAGTCAGAGAGCTTTGCCACCCGAAATCCCATCGTGCATTCGTACTTGCATTCGTACTGTGGCGAGCTTTCTTCTAAGGGCTTTTCAATTATTAACCGCCCGCACCGCAGCTGTCCCTGATTCCACCTGGGCAAACCACTCTGGCTAGCCATTGGACAGCTCCAACAGACAGTCTGAGGCTGAACCATGCGATCTTCTATTAGAATTACCAGCATCTCTCATCGCTCCGTCCAAAACCAGAACACACGAAGTGTTCTTGACAGCTCCTGCCATATTTTATGCTACCCACCCTCAGAATCTGTATGGCTCACTACACACAGCTAAGCGCAGATTGCTATAGATAGCAAAGCGACCGGCATCAGACCAAGAAACAAGGAACTCCATTTATTGCGATAAAACTGCTTGAGTCAAATCGCCTTGGTAGAGCCTACTTTCTGACACTTTTTTCGACAGTAGTCTTCTCGGCGGTATCTGCCTCAGATTTTCTTCTTGAGGGCAACAGCTTCGGCTTCGGTGTTGACGTTGACTCTCTGTCAGCACCGTCTTCCTTTCTAAGATGCGCGGGACGGGCCTGATCGTATGCCATCTGTAGTGCCGCCGCCGCAATCGTTCGGATGTCGTACTCTTCACTTAGCTGAGAAACAATAGGCAAAAACGAAGCTACCCGCTCACTGGTGACCGCATCTCGCACCCGCGCCTGGAGCTTTTCTAGGTGGCGAGCTGCAATCTGTGCCTGAGTAGGAATCTTGCAGTATTTGACTGACTTTTTAAAGCGCTTTTCAACCCTAGTTAGCTTGTATTTCTCCAGAGGCGTGACGATGGAAACCGCACGGCCTTCCTTTCCAGCCCTGCCAGTTCTACCAATGCGATGGACATAGCTATCAAGGTTATCCGGCAGCTCGTAATTGATCACATGACTTAGATCGTCAACGTGAATTCCACGCGCTGCAATGTCTGTTGCGACCACCCAGCGGACCTGACGCTGTTTAAATCGCTGTAGCAGTCTTTCTCTCTGTGATTGAGTGAGATCGCCGTGGTATTCGTCAGCACTATGACCAGCAGACTGTAGCTGGCGAGTGAGTTCAGCAGCAGTTCGACGGGTGCGAACAAAAATAATTGCCGACTCGGGGTCTTCCATTTCTAGAATCGGCATCAAGGCTCTCGGCTTACTCCAGCCAGCGGGTACAGTATAGGCAACTTGCTTGATACGCGCTGTAGAGGAGGTCTTGGCTTCGACACTAACCGTAACTGGAGACTTCAAAAAGCGAGTGGATAGCTTCTGAATCGCTGGCTCCATCGTGGCCGAGAAAAAAGCTGTCTGACGCTCGTCTGGCGTGTGCGAAAGGATAGTTTCTACGTCTTGAATAAAGCCCATATTCAACATTTCATCGGCTTCATCTAGCACCATCATGCTGAGCTGATCGAGAACGAGTCCGCCTCGATCGATTAGGTCAATCACCCGTCCTGGGGTTCCAACCACCACTTGAGAGCCTCGCTCTAACCTTTGTAGCTGTCGATCGATTGACTGCCCTCCATAGACAGAGGTGACATACAGGCGTCTATCAGTATTGAACCCTTCCATTGCCTGGCTAACCTGCATTGCCAGCTCGCGAGTCGGTGTGAGAACCAGCGCCTGTACATAGCAATTAGCCGCATTCACCTGCTCTAACATAGGCAGCGAGAAAGCGGCTGTCTTACCTGTTCCTGTCTGTGCTAACCCGACTACATCATGCCCTGAGAGTAGCTGAGGGATTGCTTGAGTTTGAATTGCTGTAGGTTCAGTGAAACCTATCTGGGTGAGATGCTCAACGCAGGTAGAAGACAGTCCTAAATCAGCAAATGAATTCATTACGGTATTGGGTGTAGAAGAGACAGATATCCGGCAGGAGGGTGAATAATTAAAAAGGATTTTATAGAAGGTAGGTACTGGGAAAAAGGGTCTGAGGATTTGACGCTAAGGAACAGACGCAGCAGCGCTAGATACAGCAAGTGAGCCGAATAGATCGTAGCTATCAGCAGCTTCAATCAGAACGGACGCCATTTGACCCATAGCTGCTTGGCCCTTGACGCTACCTTTAACGTAGACTAGGCCGTCGACATCAGGAGCGAATCTAGCGCTGCGGCCAATGAGTTCACCAGTAGAGGGATTTTCCTGCTCGATCAGAACTTGTACGGTGGTCCCAATTTGTTTCTGATTCTGTCGAAAAGAAATCTCCTGCTGAGCTAGCATGATCGCCTCGCGCCTGGCATCCATGACAGGCTGTTCAATTTGGCCTGGCAGGTCGTGGGCAGCGGTGCCTTCCTCTGATGAGAATGTAAAAACACCAACATGGTCAAATTTGTGTCGTTCGACGAAAGCTTTCAGGTGATTGAACTGCGCTTCCGTCTCACCGGGAAAGCCGACAATAAAGGTTGTGCGCAGGACGGCTTCGGGGAGCGCTGCTTTGAGATTTTCGATAATCTCGTCGTTGACTTGACCTTGCCACGGGCGATTCATGGTGCGCAGCATCTGGGGATGTGAGTGCTGAAGCGGCAGATCTAAGTAGGGAAGAAAGTTTGGGGTGTCTTGGATAGCAGCGATGACTGCAGGCGTAAGGCCCGTTGGGTAAGCGTAGTGCATGCGCACCCAGGGAACGTCAACTTCTCCTAGAGCCCTGATCAGTTCTGCTAGCTTGGGCTTGCCATAGAGGTCAACGCCGTAGTTGGTGGTAATCTGCGAGATTAAAATGAGTTCTTTGACGCCCTGGTTAGCTAGCTGGTGAGCTTCGGCAACAATGGATTCGATGGGACGCGATCGCTGCTTACCCCGCAGATGAGGAATGATACAAAAAGCGCATTTGTAATCACAGCCTTCGGCAATTCGCATGTAGGCCACCCCTTCAGAAGTGGTCCGATAGCGCGGCACAGTCTCATCGGCAATATAAGTGGGTTCAGCCGAGACGACTTTGACCCGTTCGCCCGCTTCGGCTCGTTCGATGACATCAACAATCCTGTGATAGTCGCCCGTTCCGACTAGGGCAACGGCTTCTGGAATTTCGTCCAATAGCTCGTCTTGAAAGTGCTGAGCTAGGCAGCCAGTGATAACTATTTTCTTGTCAGCCTCGGCTAGCTCTACAAGCGTTCGGACCGACTCCTCACGGGCCGCTTGAATGAAGCTACAGGTGTTAACGATGACATAGTCGGCATTTTCTTCGCTGGCACCGATGCCGTAGCCCGCTTTGGCTAAAAGCCCTAGCATGTGCTCGCTATCGACTCTGTTTTTTTCACACCCTAAGTGCGAAATGGCGATGGTGGGCTTGTGGTGTCCCATGGAGGTTTCTCTAATCAACGAGATGATTGAATCCCCAAATCCATACGCAGAGATTAAATCGCTTTCTAGCGAATCATAACATAACTTCACAATTGATGAAGAGAAACCGCTGACTGCGAGTTCTAAGGCATTCTGTCTACTTCAAGCTCAGCTTGTTCGACACTCAAACTAAGGAGGTATCTGTACTATCTAGGGCCGGGACTCGAACCAACGTTCGAGTAGATTCAGGTCTTAAACTCTTCGCTCAAACTCTCAGCATTGACTGTTAAGGTATAGCTAGCGTTCGAGCGGTCGCGGGTGTACTTCAGATGCACTTTTTTGTACTGATGCGCCATCTCCTGCTGAGACTATCAAACGTGCCGAGTCCGAGATGAAGGAACCGTGGACTTAACCCATATTTTTAAGACGGCTAATCCTGCGATTGGTGTCGTACATTTGCTGCCCTTGCCAACGTCCCCTCGCTGGCAGGGTGACTTGCACAGCGTGATTGCTCGGGCTGAACAAGAGGCGACGGCGCTGGCTTCCGGAGGCGTACATGGTCTGATTGTTGAGAATTTTTTTGATGCCCCGTTTGCAAAGTCGCAGGTAGACCCAGCGGTGGTGAGTGCAATGACGCTGGTGGTTCAGCGGCTGTCTCAGCTAGTGCCGCTGCCAATTGGCTTGAATGTGCTGCGTAACGATGCTTGTAGTGCGCTGGCGATCGCAGCCTGTACAGGCGCTAAGTTTATCCGAGTCAACGTGCTCTCAGGCGTGATGGCCACCGACCAGGGCCTGATAGAAGGCGATGCTCACAGGCTGATGCGCTACCGCCGGGAGCTAGGCACTGATGTCAAAATCCTAGCGGACGTCTTGGTCAAGCACGCACAGCCCCTGGGCCGGCCCAATGTGATCACTGCCGTACAAGATACAATTCATCGCGGTTTGGCCGATGGGGTGATTGTTTCAGGGACGGCGACTGGCCATGCTCCGACGGTAGAGGACTTGATGCGGGCCCAGGATGCAGCGGGCACTACGCCTGTATTTATCGGCAGTGGCGCCACCGTAGACAATATTGCCCATTTGATTCCTGCTGCCGATGGCGTCATTGTGTCTAGTTCGCTCAAGCGGAAGGGACAGATCGAGCAGCCAGCTGACCCAATTCGGACTAGACAGTTTGTGACGGCAATGGCAAAAGGCTTGCTCACTCGTCCGCTAGAGCAGCCAGCAGAAAATCATTCTATGGTGCTGAATTAGCCTTTGGTTGGACTGAGTAGTCATCTGAATTGTTTAAAGGAACGATAAGTAAAGGGGTGATAAGTTTAGCTTAAAGAGGCGATAAGTTCAGCGCTTTCCGAGATCTAACGCCTGTCGCTTCCAAAAATTTCAAGTATTATTGATAACCGAAAGCTCATCTATCAAAAGCTTTGTAATTTGTCGAACTTCATCATTCTTTAGGCCTGCTTACTTATGAGACGTTGTCGCCAGGAAACACTATGGATTCACAAGTGGTCTCGCCCGCTGATTGGTGCGATCGCCACCATTGGCACCATTGGCACTGGCTACTTGGCTGCCACCAAACTATCGAACGGCTCTGTTGCCTGCGGGACGGGCTGTGGCAAAGTGCTTTCCAGTGCTTGGGCGACCGTTCTAGGTCAGCCGTTGACCTTGTTTGGGGCTCTAGCCTACTTTTCGATGCTGGTGCTGGCTATTTCACCGCTGCTAGTCAATCCTGAGAAAAACAAAGAGCTACGCACCAAGCTAGAAGGTCTGACCTGGCCCCTGCTGTTTGTCGGCGCGACAGGGATGATGATTTTCAGCGGATTCTTGATGTACGTGCTGGCTACCGATATCAAGGCGGTCTGCCCTTACTGCATTGGCTCAGCGACGCTCGCAGTTAGTATGTTCTTACTAACGCTATTTGGTCGCCGTTGGGGCGATCGCGGTCAGCTTTTATTTAGCGGTGCAATCATTGCCATGGTTGCCTTGATCGGTACACTAGGCGTCTACGCAGTACCCGGCGGTCCGCTCAGCCCTGGAACACAGGCTGCAGTCGTTTCTGAGCCAGGAGTTGGGCCGCCGGTAACGAGCCAGTCGGGGGAAGCTGAAACTTTGCTGGCTAGCCACCTGACCAGCATCGGGGCAAAAATGTATGGCGCTTATTGGTGCCCTCACTGTCACGATCAAAAGCAGCTTTTCGGCAAGACAGCCTACAAAGAGATTCCCTATGTCGAATGCGCTCCAGACGGCAAAAGTTCTCAAACTGCCCTGTGTCAGTCCGTTCCAGAAGTTACTGGGTTTCCCACTTGGGAAGTGAATGGTCAGTTCCTCGCCGGGGCCCAAAGTCTGCAAACGCTGGCTGAAGCTTCTGGCTATGAAGGGCCAACTGATTTTGTCAACTCGAAGGGGTAGCGTTGTATCACGTGGCCTTCACTCTATTCTCTACAGCTTCTCCCATCTATCTTGCAAGTCTAGCTTTGTCGCTAGTTCGCTGCGAATTTGCTGCATGATAGAATCCTCGTCTAATTCGCTTAGAATCTCGGTGATGACAGCCTTGGGCCCGTCCTTTCCCCAGGTTGCACCGTTGGCCAGATAGGTTTTGGTTACTTGTGCGATCGCATAAGTAGACACGCCCGAAACCGTCGCCTGCGCCAGGGCTACTGACACATACGGACTCACCGTCAGCCCACCAGTAGGAATTGCTGCCGCTGCCAAAACGCTTTTCAGCCCGCTGAGCCCAAAGGTAATGGCTAACTCACTAACAGTGAGACCCCCAAGGGAAAGGGCAATTTTTTGGAGCAGTTGAGCGGCTCCCTTCTGCGTCATCTCGATGCCATACAGCTTGGCTAAAGTCACGATCAACGCGACATCAATCGCGGCGCCACTGAGTAAATCGACTACGGTTATTGGATTTAGGGCGACCGCAACGGATTTGGTTAGAACAGTTTTCCAGATGGTGTCATCGGCAGCGCGATCACGCAAAGCCAATTTCTGTGCGACAACCTGTTGGTTGACATCGTCGGCATACAACAGCGTATTGAGAGCTACGAGAGCTTTTCCCTCCCGCTGCAAAATCTCCAAGATTCTAAGCTTTAGTGCGCTGACATCAGCCTGGCCGCGTTCCATGTATGTTTTCAGCTGTCCGTCTGAAGCTCTGAGCGCTTTTTTAGTTAGCGGCGCAGCGGCAGCAACCACAATATTTTCAGTGGGCAGGCGGCTATCTAAGTGTACAGTTTGAATCCTTTCTAGAATTTGGTTACGGTCGATCTCTGTATACTGATCGGTTTTATTAAACACCAACAAGACTGGTTTACCAGCTTGATACAGCTCAATCAGGGCACTGTGCTCTAGCCGAGTAAGGTCGCCTGCAATAACGAACAGAATGAGATCAGCTTGGCGAGCGATCTTTCTGGCGATCGCTTGGCGCTTATTGCCCTCGACCTCGTCGATTCCGGGCGTATCAATCAACTCCACTCGAGCCGCCGTCTGATCGGCAGCAGCGTGACCAGAAACAGTAGCCGAATAGATCTGTTGCTCCTTGTCAACCTGCCAGATAATCCCTTCCGCTTCTCGTGTCACTCCATGCAGCGGCCCTGTTTGAAATATGGTTTGCCCTACCAACGCATTCAGCAGAGAAGACTTCCCTCGTCCCACCATGCCAAACGCAGCGATGTGAAGCACCTGGTTTTCTAGCTTTTGCAACACGCCATGTAGATGGCTAATTTCCGCTTCTAAGCCTGCCTTTTCGCGGGAAGAGAGATCTAGAGAATCGATGAGTTTTTTGACGGATGCGATCGCCTGCTGATAGCGCAAGTCATTGGTTAACTGGTCAAAGGTATCCATAGCTAAAATCCATAGCCAAAAACAGATTCTCCCGTATGGCAAGAGTACAGATGCATAACTCCACGTAGAGGCTTCGCCAATGTATTCTTGCTAACCACTTTGCGCTTTCAAAACAAGAGTTTCGCTGATCCGAAAGCATGTAGAGCGAAGTGGCGAATGCTATAGATCAAAGTATAGAAGTCCAGGCGCTAGATCAGAGTGTGGTAAACCCGTCTAAGCTGCAGAAGACCTAGCGGGTCGGTTCTTTTGAACTTGTTGTCTGGCAATCTAATTAGGGCGATCTGATTAAACAGTGAGAGAATAAAAGTAGTTCTCTACATTTAAGAGTCCCTATGGAGTTTGAAAGTACTGCTCAAAGGGCCTGCTACAACAGAATCGTACCTTGGATGCAAGATTTATTCGGTGAGGCTGCCGTCCTGTTTGAAGACGAGCCCTTGTTTATTATCACCATCGGTTCAGCAGTTGCCTCTACCCGCTTAGTCCCCTGGGGTGAAAACGACGCCCTGATTACCACTCGCTCGTTTGTCGTCACCGATATCAACGTCACGCCAGAGCTGAGCTATTACCTGCTGCGAGCCAACAACGGCATTCACTTTGGCCGCTTTGCCCTAGATGGCGAAAACGATATTGTCTTCGAGCACAGCCTAGTCGGCTCCACCTGCGATCAGATCGAGCTGAAGCATTCAGTTACCACAGTCATCCGCTTAGCCGACGACTACGATGACGAAATTGTCGCCCGCTGGGGCGGACAAAGGGCATTAGAACGCTGGTCTTCATAGCTAGCTTCAGGAATGTTATGCAGGTTGAATAGCCCAGGCAAGTTACAGAAAGATGCGCGATGCATTGAGCACTTTTGTGGCATTTTGCTTCGTTTGGAAGGGGCTGTAGCATTTGACAATGTCGAAAGCAAAATGCCGGTTGCTATAGATGGGAGAGAATTTCGCAGGTCAAGTATTAACAGGGCGCTCGTTTAAGGGAGAAGACTTAACTGGTGCTAATTTTAGTGGCGCTCGAATCCAAGGTGCAAACTTTACTGGGACTACGCTCACTGATACAAATTTTCGAGAAGTCAAAGCGGGGGTCGGGCCGGGGCGTGCCGCTAGTGTGCTTTTGCTGGTTGGCTTGAGTGGCTTTCTCGTTGGTCTGTTCGGAACGGCTCTTTCCGATACCGTGAATACCATTTACTTTAGATTTTTTGGTCCCACGGACGGTGTTATTGCCTTTTCTACGATTAGCGTATTCAGCAGTTTGCTGCTTCGCTGGGATCTGATTGTGGCCATTTAGGGCACGATTCTAGGCGGACTGGTCACTTGGATCTTGCTGTTTTGCTGGGAGTTTTCACGCTCCTTTGACTTTTTAGATGCGCTGCTGGGTTCAGAATCAATAACGGGCGATGTGATTGCCACTGTCATCATCTTTTGGATTGGGGCGAGCGTAATCAACTGTGTTAGTGCTCTGTTGCTCTCCAGCGCGCATTTCCGTGCTAATTTGCGCGATCGGTTTGGCTATCTTGAGTTTGCGGTTGTCCTGACTGCTTTTTTGAGCGCTTTGCCTGGAACGATAGAGCATGCCGGTTGGCTGGCAAAAGTGAATGCGCCTCTGGATACGGGGCTGCTTTTTTGGCTATGTTTACACACGACCCGTCGTATTTTGGCGGATTGTCCGCGCTATGGCTGGTTGCGAGCCGCAGCATTAGCGATCACAAGTCTGGGCAGCACTTGTTTTCGGCAGGCCAATCTATCTGGGGCGGATTTCTCTGGGGCTCGGCTGAATGCGGTTGATTTTGTAGGAGCCAATTTGACTCGTGCGTGTTTTCAGCAGACTCAATCTTTGGACTACGCGCGGGTAGGCAAGACACTTTTGCACAATTCATCGGTGTGATCGCTGCTGACAGGTCTCTATAGAGAAGGTAAATCCTACACCGGCTGCAATTTTCGGGGCGCATATTTAGTAGGAGCCGCCCTGAAAGAAGCTGATTTTACAGGGGCCGATCTTTCGGATGCAGATCTAACCAGCGCTGACCTTTCGTCGGCCATCGTTACGAGAGCCCAGCTAACTGGCGCATGCTTGCGCGGGGTTCAGCTCACGGGCAGCTGTGTAGAATCCTGGAATATCGATACCTCTACTCGATTAGAAAACGTAGAGTGTGACTATATCTATCTATTGGGCGGCAAGCGAGAGCGCCGACCTAGCTGCGGCAACTTTCAGCCAGGAGATTTTACCAAGCTGTTTCAAGATGTGCTGCACACAGTAGATCTGATTTTTCGGCAGGGTTTAGATATATCTGCTTTTATGACGGCGTTTCAGCAGGTGCAATCTAGGGGTGAAGCTATGTCTGTACGCAGCCTCGAAAATAAAGACGATGGAGTAGTGATTGTGAAGGTGGAGGTACCAGAAGCCGCAGACAAACCGCAAATTCAATCTGCGCTGACGTATGAATATGACCTAGCTTTGCAGCGGTTAGAAACACGCTATCAGGCCGAGCTAGCAGCAAAAGATGCGCAAATCGAGCTATGTAACCGGCATCATAGTGAGCTATCGCAGCTGACTCAGCTATTAACCCAGCAGGCTCCTCAGTTTTCTGTGTCGGCGGGTAAGCGAGTGGTGGTGAAACTAGCTCAGTCAGAGCAAAAGGGTATTCCAGTGACTTTGCAGATTGGCGATGAAGGGGCAGCGGCTTATCTAGAGCTATCGGCATGGCTGCCTGCTGCAAATCCATTATTAGAAAGTCACGGGCAGTGGCAAAGAGCCTATCGGCAAGTGACAGAGCAGCTGTCGCAAGAGCCTCGAATTAGCGCGGTGCCTGGACAAATGACTAATGTTAGCTACTTGGAGCTGTTTGATCGATGCTTGGCCTTTGAGGATGGTTTATCCCAGCGCATCAACGATTGGTTGGATTCAGATCTGTTTCGGCCTGTGCGTGAGGCATTGATGATGTCGTTAGAGCAAGAGGATTCGATTCGGTTCTTTTTGCAGACGGCTGATTTGCGGATTCAAGCGCTACCGTTGCATTTATGGACGTGGTTTGATCGCTATCGCAGAGCGGAGCTAGTGCTGAGTGAGCCGAGCTATCGACAGCCTGCCGTCAATATTGGATTAGGCGGTGATGGCGTTAGCAGGGACTCTGGTGATGTAGTGGATCAAGTGCGGGTGCTGGCGGTTTTTGGGGATGGACGTGGTTTGGATATTGGACGCGATCGCAAGCTACTAGAACACCTCCCCGATGTGCGTTGACCTGTCTCGTTGAACCAGCGCGATCACAGCTAAACGACGCACTGTGGTCCCAGCCGTGGGACATTTTCTTCTTCGCCGGACACAGTGCCAGCACCACCAGCCAACAGTCTCTATGTATTAGCCCTAGCGAAAACCTCACCCTCAATGAACTAAAATACGCCCTGAAGAAGGCCACTGAACGCGGCCTTAAGCTATCCATTTTTAACGCCTGCGACGGCCTTCAGCTTATCCAAGCGTTACAAGATCTAGACAATCTGCCGCCCACTATTGTGATGCGCTATCCCGTACCAGACGTAGTTGCTCAAACCTTACTCAAGTATTTCCTAACTGCTTTTTCTCAGGGCATTCCCCTTCATCAATCTGTACGAGATGCCAGAGAGCAACTGCAGGGTCTAGAATCCCAGTTTCCCTTCGCCACGTGGATCCCTGTATTGCATCAGAATCTGGCAACGCCGCCGCTAACTTGGGCAATATTGAAAGGTTAGGTTGAAAGGTTAGGTAGTGCGCTGACTCATTTGCTATAGGCCCAGATTTCAAATTTTGCTTCAGATGATAGCTCTGACTGGAGCGAGCCGTAGTGCATATGGCAAAATTCCTCTAGCTCACTCATGACGAGGTCAAAAGTTTCACTTGGCATTCGCCAGCACAGACCATAGGGCTTCAATTTGAAGCATCTAATCAATTCGCCTACTGTGTCAGTGACCGTCCACTCTTTTGCAACTAGGTAGGTCGATCGGTAGCCCTTTTCTCTACAGTAGGCTTCTACGTCGATCTGCTCGATGCCGGTACTTCTTTTGCCGGATGGCTTTGGCTGCTTGTATTTTGATGCGATCGCCTTAAACTGATCTTCAAACTTTTTACGAGCAGGGGGCGTAATCCACTGAGCATTGAGATAAAAACCACCTGGCTTAAGGACGCGATCGATCTCGTCTAGAAAGATTGTCCAGTCCGCGACGGTATGAATCATGTGGACAGTTAGCACCACGTCAAAGCTTTGGTTGGCTAAAGGTAGCTGAGACGAATCCGCATGGATTAACGTCAGATTTGCGGGATTCCCAGTCAGCTTTTGTCGAAACTGATTGAGCATTTGGCTAGAGATGTCGATGCCAGTGACAGAGTAACCACGCTGTACCAACGGGAGAACATTTAGCCCGGTTCCGACTCCTGGCTCTAGAAAAGAGGTTGTCGGCGTAGCCTTCACAAGATTGAGAATGACCGTGGCGACATCTTCTGCTACAGCTGCCGTCATCCAGCGAGTCTGATCGTAGATATGTGCAATTTTGTCGTAGTAATTGAGTTTGGTCATGCTAACAAAGCCCATCTGCCGTGACACTTCCAGCTAGTCACTTGAGATGACGCGGACTCATCAGTAGAAAGCTGTTCATAAAACCTTAGCTCCCAAGCTACCTCTGAAGCTATATCAATGAGGTTCTTTGCTAGCTGCCTTAGTCCAGGTATGCAATCAGCTTCAAACTTATAGGCCAAACTGAGATGCAGCCAATCTTTCAGCCGCAAAGCTTCGTTGCGAGTAGATGAGTCTGACTGCTGCTCAAAGTCGGCGATCATTTGCTTTAGCCAGTCTGCCTCCAGCTCCAGTCCGTGCCAATCGCTATGGAAACTGAGCTGTTTGCTTTGGATAGGTGGGGTGGGAATGCGATCGCGATACTCATCCAAAACGCTGCCTAGCGTCTGTACATAGCTAGGAATCGCACTCTCTTCATCCTCAAAAAATCCCGTCAGCGTACAGTGAGGCATATAGACGTGCGCAGCATTCGTCCCGTAAAGTTCCTGAGCTTGCAGAAGGTAGGCTTCAATTTGCTGTGCTAAGGGTCCAACCGGACAGGCGTAGACGATCAGTTTGGACATATCTCAACAACTCAACCGTCACAATGAGCCCTCTAAGGCTTCTAGATATTGATTGAGTTCGTTTAAGTAGTTTTCGTAGTCAGTACACATAGGTCCAATATTCTCCACGACCAAAACAGGCCAACCTTGCCATACTTAGGAACCAAAAGGTTCGTACCTGTTTAGCGCTAGACACCGAGACCCACCCCGTCACTGCGTGCCACCCCTCCAGAGGGGATCTTTCTCGGCGGTGATGTTCAAGTTTGTTAGATCTCCTGAAACTTTATAGCCTGAAGTAGATCTCCTCCGCTGGAGGGGTGGCCGCAGGCCCGGGTGGGTCCGGGAACTCGTGCTAAGCGCTAAACACATACAAAGATTCCTAAGTCCGCTCGCCTCAGCAAGTTTTTGCGCAAGCTCTAAGGGTAGGATACCGGCTTTCGCAGACTGTATAAAAACGTCTTCATTAGTTGATGGAACGATTTGATAGCGGGCTTTTAGCACATGCCGATTGATGTCCAAGGGCACTTGAACCATTAGCTGCTCTAATCTTTCTACAGCCCTGTATTTGAAAACATCGCCGCAGACTTGCCTCTATTGGCAGGTCACGAAGCGGCGCGATTTCTGCTAGATAGTCTGTAAGCAGATCGAGTTTTGCTTGTACAGAGTCTAAATTAAGCTTCATTGCTTGAGTGCCTGTAGCTTTTGACTCATCTTCGCTCGTTTTTGTCTACGCGATCGCGCCAGCTCCTCTGTCGATTTCGAATGTTGAGCGACAAACTCTTCAAACGATCCTGGTTCTCGTTCATGTAGAACAGACCATCTTTCGCGACGTGATGCGCTGTCCTGATTGGATCTGCGCAACCAAACGCTGAGCATAGAGCAAGCAAGCCTAAATGTCTTCGATTTCTAGTCCAGGATATTGCTTCAGTAGCGTTTGTGGGTCGTTTTCTAAAGACAACTCTCCCAAGACTTCTTCCACCGTCAAGCGGTGACCGCGAATAGCAGGTTTACTCTCGCCAAAGCTAGTGATGATGCGCTCTAACAGCTGTGGGGCAGTCATAGGTAAGCAAACGCTCAACTTTGCTATCTCGCTTCGCTGTAACTTTCCGTACTTTGCCTACTACACCACGAAAGGCTACAGCCCTTATTCTGTAACGCAAAGTGCATAGCAACTACACGTAGACGCAGCCTTCTCTTTGAGTATGCATCCGCACATTGCTATATCTCTAAGTGTACCTACTAAAAAGCTCCATACCTCTTTTGAGAAGCATGGAGCTGTAGTTCTAATCTGTCGCGAAACGCGGCCTGATCTACCGACCGACGCCGATGTACTGGAAGCCTGCTGCCTCTAGCGCTTTTTGATCGAGGAAGTTGCGACCGTCAATCATCACGGGTGCATTCATCAAACTGGCCATTTTGCCATAGTCCAAATTCTTGAACTTGGCCCAATCCGTGACCAGCACCAACGCATCGCAACCGTCCGCTAGTCGCTCAGGATCGGTCTCTACAATTACGCCAGAGAGCCCCTGACTGACACCACTTTGCGAAACAATAGGGTCATAGGCTTTCACCTTAGCGCCGAGGCGGTTCAGGTTCTCGATCATAATCAGCGACGGCGCGTCACGCATATCGTCTGTGTCTGGCTTGAAGGTCAGTCCCAATAGGCCAACTGTCTTGCCTTTCAAGATTTTCAGCACTTGCTGAAGCTTCTCTACAGTGAGCAGGCGCTGACGAGTGTTCACGTTGATAGTGGCTTTTAGCAGCTCGGCCTCATAGCCGTAGTCATCAGCGGTGTGGACTAGTGCGGAGACGTCTTTGGGGAAACAAGAGCCGCCCCAGCCGATGCCTGCCTGTAGGAATTTGCTGCCGATGCGAGAGTCTAGGCCGATGCCGCTGGCAACCTGGGTGACGTCTGCGCCAACGCGATCGCAAATATTAGCCACTTCATTAATAAAGCTGATCTTAGTCGCCAGGAATGCATTAGAGGCATACTTCACCATCTCCGCAGAGCTGAGGTCAGTCACTACAACAGGGACCGGCGATTCAGCACTGTCCTCGGAGAACTGCCGTTCTACCAGAGGCGTATACAGCTCTTTCATCATGCCAATCGCTTTTTCACTATTGCTTCCTAGCACGATTCGATCGGGATTAAAGGTGTCATAAACCGCCGAACCTTCGCGCAAAAATTCAGGGTTGCTGACGACATCAAAAGCCGCTTCACCACCCTCGCCTTTCTGTCGCTCGTTTAATCCATCGAGCACAATCATCCGGACCCAGTCGCCTGAGCCAATCGGCACAGTTGATTTATTGACAATCACTTTGTAGCCACCGTTGAGGTTTTCGCCAATGCCCCTAGCAACTGCTTCTACGTAGCGGGTATCGCTCTCTCCTGTGGGTAAGGCAGGCGTACCTACCGCAATAAACAAAATCTCGCCATGGGTTACCCCGGCATTTAGATCAGAGGTGAACTCTAAATTGCCAGACTCCATCGATGACTTCATCAAATCGGACAGACCCGGCTCATAAATTGGCGATTGCCCAGACTTCATCAGCTGGACTTTTTGCTCGTTGTTGTCAACACACATTACGTGGTGACCAATATGGGATAAACACACCCCAGTTACCAAACCTACATAGCCCGTTCCAATGACACAAACACGCATGACGATACAACTCTCTGATTACTGGTTATCTGAATTACTGGTCGTCTGATGAGTAAACAAACCCACTAACGATTTCATGTTAGTAATATGGGTTATCTCTGAAGAAGATTTTCTAAGGGAACCGACTGAATCTAAAAAGAACAGTGTCAACAAAGCTGAGTTTTAAGATGGCTCTATTGATAGGCCTTCTATATCCAATCGCTTCCTCTTTTGAAAGGCTTTCTATATTGCTGCTTTGAGGCTCTCGCTCAAGGTGCCAGCAGCGTCCATCCGGCTTCTAAAGTCGGCAATGGTCTTTTCTAGACCGGCCTCTAGCGCCACAGTCGGCTCCCATCCCAGGAGCTGCTTAGCTTTGGTAATGTCTGGCTTTCTGCGTCTTGGATCGTCCTGTGGCAAGGGTCGGTACTGGACTTCTACGTCAGGATTCACCATCTTTTGAATGGTTTGAGCAAGCTGAAGGATAGTGTATTCCCCAGGATTACCAATATTGATTGGGCCTGTATGATCGCTGTTCATCAGACGAATAAATCCTTCTACCAGATCGGAAACATAGCAGAAACTGCGGGTTTGCGAGCCGTCACCATAGACCGTTAAGGGCTGTCCGCTCAATGCCTGAACGATGAAGTTGCTGACCACGCGACCGTCATTTTCTAGCATCCGAGGGCCGTAGGTATTGAAGATACGGACGACTCGAATCTCAACATCGTTTTGACGGTGATAGTCGAAGGACAGCGTCTCGGCCATGCGTTTGCCTTCGTCGTAGCAGCTGCGAATGCCGATAGGGTTGACGCTACCGCGATATTCTTCGGGCTGCGGATGCACTTCGGGATCACCATACACTTCAGAAGTAGAGGCGAGAAAGAAGCGAGCCTTGACGCGCTTGGCTAGACCCAACATGTTGAGCGTACCAAGTACATTGGTTTTAACGGTTTTGACTGGGTTGTATTGATAGTGAACGGGTGAAGCGGGACAGGCCAGGTGATAAATCTGGTCTACTTCTAAGCGGATGGGTTCGGTGATGTCGTGACGAACCAGTTCAAAGTAGGGGTTGTCCATCCAGCGCAGGACGTTGCGCTTGTGACCAGTGTAGAAATTGTCAAGACAGATGACCTCGTGGTCTGCTGCCATCAGTCGGTCGATCAGATGGGAGCCGATAAAGCCAGCACCCCCCGTGACTAGAATTCTCATAGGTTTCGATGTCTAAAGGACGCTAGCTGTAACTCCATATACGCTGATAGGTTGCATATATACCAGAATGAGAGCGAGGAGCTTGTATAAAAGGCTCCAAAAGCTTGTTATGAGTTGGCCAAGCTGCCTAGAAATGTATCAAAAATTTGCTAGAGGCACTTAACAATAGTTTTAGGTTTCACCAAAACTTCAATTGATTTTATCAATCCCCAAAAAGCTCTTCCGCCGATCAAAAACCCGTAAAAAGGGGTCGCCTGCTGCATTGAGCAGGCGACCGGGAAGCCAGTATTAACACTGAGAGGATGTTTTTGTATGAAGCTAACCAGTTTCAATCCTGATTTAAGTCAGCTTCAATACGGCCATGAACGCTTCTTGAGGAACATCGACTGTGCCGATAGATTTCAAACGCTTTTTACCTTTGGCCTGCTTTTTGAGCAGCTTTTTCTTTCTAGAGATGTCGCCGCCGTAGCACTTGGCAAGGACGTCTTTACGCAATGCTGGAATGCTCTCACTGGCGATAATCCGGCTGCCGATAGACGCCTGAACTGGGATTTTGAACTGGTGACGTGGGATCAGCTCTTTGAGCTTTTCTGTGAGAGCCCGGCCTACGTGATAGGCTTTGTCGCGGTGGACGATGGCGGCTAGCGGATCGACGCTATCACCGTTGATCTTGACCTCTAGCTTGACGAGGTTGTTTTCTCGGTAGCCGATGAGCTGGTATTCCATGCTGGCGTAGCCACGCGATCGCGATTTCATCTGATCAAAAAAGTCCGTCACCACCTCGGCTAGGGGCAGTTCATAGACCAGCGTTGTCCGTCCCGGCGTCAAATACTTCATATCCTGAAAGTCTCCCCGGCGCGTTTGACAGAGTTCCATCAGCGTGCCGACAAATTCCTCGGGCGTAATGATATCTACTCGTACATACGGCTCTTCAATCTTTTCTCGGTACTGAGGATCGGGGAGCAGACTGGGATTGTCGATTTCAACAACCTCGCCTTGAATCGTGTAGACCTTGTAAATTACCGAAGGCGCGGTGGTGATCAAGTCGAGGTCGTACTCTCGCTCTAGCCTCTCTTGCACAATTTCCATGTGCAGCAGGCCCAAGAATCCACATCGGAAGCCAAAGCCCATTGCGCTAGATGTCTCTGGTTCGTACTGAAGGGCAGCGTCATTGAGTCGAAGTTTGTCTAGCGCCTCACGCAGATCTTCATACTGATCAGAATCTGTGGGAAACAGTCCACAAAAGACCATCGGTTTGGCCTCAATATAGCCAGCTAGAGCCTCTGCGGCGGGCGCCTTAACTAGCGTGATGGTATCGCCGACACGAGCATCTTCTACTGATTTGATTGAGGCAGCAATGTAGCCAACTTCGCCTGCGTGCAGTTCGTCTACTTGAACTTGATTGGGAGAAAGTACGCCAAGCTCGTCAATGTCGTATTCTTTGCCGGAAGCCATCAAGCGGATGCGATCGCGGTTCCCAATCACACCATCCGTCACCCGAAAATACACAATCACCCCGCGATAGCTGTCGTAATAACTATCAAAGATCAGCGCTCGCACGGGTTTAGCCGTGTTGTCCGCTGGTGGTGGCACCAAGTACGTAATCGATTCGAGGATCTCCGCAATGCCGATGCCCTCCTTGGCCGAGGCCATCACCGCATTGCTACAGTCAAGCCCAACGATTTCCTCAATTTCTTGTTTTACTCTTTCTGGGTCCGCCCCTGGCAAATCCACCTTGTTCAAAACTGGAATCACTTCTAGATCATTTTCCATAGCCAAATAGACATTGGCCAGTGTCTGCGCTTCCACCCCTTGCGAAGCATCAACGACCAGCAGCGCACCTTCGCAAGCCGCTAGCGATCGAGACACTTCATAGGTAAAATCTACATGCCCCGGTGTGTCAATCAAGTTGAGTACGTACTGCTCACCATCTTTAGCGGTATAGTTCATCCGCGCCGCCTGCAGCTTGATAGTGATACCGCGTTCTCGCTCGATATCCATAGAATCAAGAAACTGTGCCTTCATATCGCGCGCACTGACCGTTCCTGTTTCCTGTAGCAGCCTGTCGGCTAGCGTGGACTTACCGTGATCAATATGGGCGATGATAGAAAAATTGCGCAGTCGTGAGACAGGTACGTCGGTCATGAATGGGCCAATAAAGAAAGTTAGACAAGAACGGAAAGATTATACAGAAAGGAAAAAGTTAGCGGCAGCACGGAGATAGAAACCGAAAAAGTAGTTGAACGAGCCTAAACTTATACTAAGTCTTACTGTCAATGTCTGGATACAAGGATGGCTCGCTGCAAAAGCAGTATGAGAATTTCGTCTGGAGGTTTAAGTTGGAGGTTTCAATTGATGAGTGGGCTCTCTAAACGTATGTTTTCTTAGACGATTCCTGGGCAACTCCCAAGCTGCTGCAACTAGGGTAGTAATAAACGCTAGTCTCTTGTTAGCGAGCCGTCTCAATCGAAGAATTATGAAGTCAAAGCGCTAATGTAGCGTCTACGGCTACGCAAGTCCTCACCAAAACAGACCACTGCTTTATTTCCGCTTTCTGAAGAACACTCTAAAAATTCAGCGTTTACCCTGTCTATAATGTCTCGGTCTGCCCGTCCTCATCTTAATTCGACTGACCTGGCTGTGGTATCTAACGCCGGACTAGAGACCCGAACAGTAGAATCTGCTGAGCAGTTGAATACGCTGGTCGTCGTACATACGATAGAAGGTAAAATCCTATCTATGCACTGGCCTCAGGCGGTCAACTGTACAGGCGATGAAGGATACGTGGACCAGTCGGTTGAAGCGCTGTTTGGGCCAGTGGCCGTCGTACCCTACATGGAACATGTTCGACAGGTCATCGATCAGCAGTCGCCGAAGGAGTTTCAGTGTGTTGTGCGCTGCGGTCAGCAGCCCGTTGGATTTGATTTTTTGCTGAGTCCTTTGCCTGTCAAGCAAACCGCACTTGCAGATGGAACAGAAATAAGTGAGGAGAGGATAGAGAGTCCGGGAGTGGCAAGCCTAGGCGTTGCGGGGGTGATTGGTGTTGGCCGCCGCATTGAACCTCAACCGGTTCAAATTACAGCGACTAGATCGATTTCTGGCGATAGCGACAGCAGTTATTATGCGCTGCTAGCTAGTGTCGCTTCTAATATTCGTAAGACACTGAATCTTAAAACGATCTGGCAGCAGACAGTTAACGGTCTAGGTAATTTGCTAGCACTCGATCGCTGTCTAGTCTGTGATTATTCGCAGGCAATGCAGACGGTGACTGTGGTGGCTGAATACTATCAGCCCAACTTGCACCCTTGTTTGGGTAAAACGTTCGATCTAGCAGTTAAGTCAGACTTTCTAGACACACTGCAGAGTCTAGAACCAGTGATTTCCGATTTTGAACAGAGTGAGGGGGATTTGCCCTACACGGTATTGACGATCGCAACCTGCTATCGCGAACAGCCCAACAGTATTTTGGTTTTGCAGCAGCCGCCGCAGCAGCCCTGGCAGTCTTTTGAGATTGACCTGATTCGAGAGCTGACGGACCAAGTAGGCACGGCGATCGCACACGCCAAGCTATTTAGCGAAAGCGAAGCCATTACCCGCGAGCTACGAACTAAATCTAGAGCACTTCGCCAGACCAATCAGGAGCTCACCCGCAAGCATCAGGAGCTAGAAGAGGCTAAGCAGCAGGCTGAAGAAGCCTCTCGCCTGAAAAGCGATTTTCTAGCAAATACTTCTCATGAGCTGAGAACGCCGTTGAACGGCATGATTGGCTTTTTGCGCCTAGTGCTGGACGATATGGCAGACGATGAGGAAGAGCGCACCGAATTTATTCAAGAGTCACACAACTCGGCTATTCATTTGCTGAACTTGATCAACGATGTTCTAGATATTGCCAAGATTGAAGCAGGCAAAATCGATCTAGAGATGGGCGCTGTTAGTCTGCAAGAGTTAATGGATGAAGTCAACAAATCTCAGAGAACCCACGTGGAGCGACGAGGACTGGCTTTTAACATTGTTCTTCCAGCTACTTTGGATGAAATCAAGCTGTACAGCAACTACCAAAGACTGAAGCAAGTGCTGCTAAACCTAGTCGGCAATGCCAACAAGTTTACTCATGAAGGGAGCATCACCATCTCTGCAGAAATCAAACCTCAGTCATTTGAGTTTGACGAACAAATCTGGCCAGGGCTGGTCAAGATCAGCGTAGAAGATACGGGGATTGGCGTTTCGCTGGAGAAGCAAGATCGGCTGTTTCAGACCTTCAGCCAGGTAGACAGCGCCCGCACTCGCCAGTATGAGGGCACAGGTCTGGGGTTAGCTATCTCTCAACGGCTGATAGAGGCGATGGGCGGTAAGGTGCAATTCATTAGTATGGGTGAAGGTCTGGGCTCGACGGTGACGTTTACGACGATTTTGTATCAGGAGCCTGTGATGGAGCTGGGTCCGCTGTAGTTTGAGCGTAGCGCGGCCTAGCTAGCTTGGTTTTGCCTAGTTTCTGGGCGATCGCGCTCCAGTCGTTTGTCTCTAGCGCTTTGATAGTGTGGTCAATCTCTTGCCGGTATCTGACCAGCGATCGTAATACCTCATCGCGATTGTACTGAGCCATCATCATTCCTAGCTCTGGATTGCCGCCGCCGACCCGACTGGTATCTCTAAAGCCAGAGCTGGCAAGTCGCTCAGCGAGCTGTCTAACGATGGGATCAGACTCGCCACAGGCTGAGTAGATTAAGTTAGCACTGACCATAACAGGCAGGTGCGAGATCCAGGCAACAGCCCTGTCGTGAGCCGTTGGTGTACAGCAATACAGCTGCGAGCCGAGCTGTACTGCCAGCTCTTCTATTTTGGCGATCGCCGCTTTGTCGGTTTGCTCTAGCGGCGTGATCACATAAGCATTCCCCTGAAACAAGCCCGCTTCTGCCGCCGCTAGGCCCGCCTCGCTCTTACCGCTCATAGGATGTCCCCCAACAAATCGGGACCAGTGTTTTGTGGCTGCTTCTACGACCGCAGCTTTCACAGACCCGACATCGGTCACGACAGTAGTTGGCTTCAATACGCTAGAGAGTGCGGTTACTGTGGGCACAATCGTGTCAATCGGTGTACAAATGAACACGACATCGCAAGCATCCAAACTATTGAGGTAAATACTGGCGGAGTCGACAATGTTGCGATCGCACGCCTGCTGACAGGTCTCTAGCCGTCGAGCTACGCCATACACCTGATGCCTAGCCGCCTTCAAATCTATCCCTAGGCATCCTCCAATCAGACCTAGCCCAACAATTCCAATCTTCATCAACTACACTCCATCTATGCAATTCTCCGCTCTAGCTTTCAAGCTCTGCCTCTAACTTCCCATCATCCATTTCTCTATCCTCGATACTCGATAGAGTAGCTCCAGACCTATACCCGACTCCTCAACCGATGTGTCACAATAAAACCCACCTGAAGACACGCTTTTTCAATCGGTTCCGCATTACTAATCAGTGCCACACGACTTGGTTCCGCACTACTGCCACCTTACGCACACCCCTGTGATAGAAACAGAAGTCCACCAGCGCCTTCGGGCTTATCTGCGAGAGCAAGGGCATACCCAGTGGCCCCATCATTTAACTATGGCCCGGTTGGTTGCTAGAGCGCTGAGAGTAGGGCGCAGCGCTTTGGTGCAGACAGACAGTTTAGCTGCCTATCAAGGCACTCATCGGCTGAGCTATCTGATCCCGGCGCTACTGTGGCCAGAGCCTGCGATATTAGCACTTCCTGATAGTTTGCTAGAGCCGGTTTTGCAGCAGGATATTCCTAATTTGCAGCAGCGTTTGCCTGTGATTAAGCCCGTGAGAGCTGGGAATAGGTGGCCAGGCGACTCGTTCAGAGGACTGCTAGTGACCTCGGCTCAGTCTTGGCTGTGTGATCGCCTCTCTAGTGTCAGCACCTCACCTGCTGCCAAAGAAAGCAGCCATTTCCCTGCTGGTATTCCAACGATTATTGACGGTGCAGGCGATCTAGAAACCTGGGTCAGGACACAGCTAAGTACAACCCTGGCGACTGCAGACTGGGAGTCGCTGATGCTGGCCTATCCTGGCCATCACGAACTGATTCGCGACTTACGAGTGCGGCTAACGCACACCATTTTTCAGCATCCGGCAAATCCGTATGGCTGCCATCTAATAGACATCCCTGAACAGGCGCTGTTAGACGAGCTCAACGATCTACTTGTGACGCATGGCACTGGTGATCGCATGCCCCATGCGTGGCAAAACTTTTGGCAGCAGCTTGCCCAGCCCGATCAGCTAGTCTGGAGCCAGCTAAACCGTGAGCTTGGGAGCTTCACGATCTGCTGTGGTCCAACTGATATCAACGATCGGCTTGCTCCGATTTGGCAGCAGCAGCCAATCGTCCTAGTCGGTGCGGCACTGGACTCTGATACCCGAGCCGAGCGATATCGTGATCGCCTAGGGCTAGGTGAAATGACCTGTCTGCGTTTCGGCCCAGATCGACACAACGATTTAATCCAGCTATATCTACCCGATCGGCTGCCCATGCCTAATACCAGTCACTTTAAAGCGGCGGCTCTAGAAGAAGTCAGACGGTTGTTGGGGGCCAAGCAGCTCATGGATGAAAGCCTAGCAGCAGGGCCAACGGTTGTGATTGTTGGCGATGTGCCGCTCAAGGCGCAGTTTGCTTCTGTATTGGCCGCTGAGTTTGGCTCTAGAGTGCAGGTTGAATCGACAATAGATAATCGTCAGGGCGTATTGATTACCGGATGGGAGTACTGGCGATCGCACCAGTCACAGTTCGCACCGCCGAGCCTCATGATCGTTACAACGCTACCTATCCCCTCTTTGGAAAATCCTTTAGTAGCTGGGCGGGTGGCTATGTACAAGCGCCGCCAGCAAGACTGGTTCAAAGCCTATTTACTACCCGAGGCTTTGGGCGCGTTGCAGCATGCGGTAGCACCAGTGCGATCGCAGCATCGTGCTTGGGCCAGTGGCGTAGTTGCGATCCTTGACAACCGAGTCAACCACCGTAGCTATGGCAGACAAATACTGGCTGCGCTCAGTCCAGCTGCTCGCAGCAGCTATCTAGATACCAGCTGGTTTACACCCTACTCCGACTGCTCAAAACAGCTGCTATAGCGACCTGCCTAAACAAATGATAATTTAGCCGTCGTCAAGAAAAGTTCTGTAAATGAGACCGCTATGATGAATCAGACAGTCGTTAGCTGATAGCAGCCGATAAATCCATGGGAGAATCTAGACGCCGAAAAGAAGAATTAGGGGAAAAGTACGGCAAGCCCGAACCCATCATGCGCGGTGTGCCTATCAGCAAAGAAACCGCCGCCAAATTCATTGCCTGGTCCAGTCGAGGCGCTTGGGCAGGCATTATTCTAATGGTTGGAGCCTGGCTGACAATTCGATTTATCGGTCCGGGTTTCGGCTGGTGGACGCTTACGAACTAGCTTCTAATAGCTTCATTTGTTTAATAGCTTCATCTGTTGACCCTATCCAGATGGTCCCAGACAATCTGCACAGATCCAAACAACATAGACAACAGCCAAGTGTCTGCACGATCCCCATAGATAACCGTGCCGATCGTGTCAAGTTTTGTCATGATTTTTGATCCCTACAGCTCTAATCCCATCAATCAAACTCAATTGCGTTAGAACGAAGTAGCGGCTTTTGCAGAGCGCTAGCCTATCTATCTTTTGGCAGATAGTCCAGAAGTAACATGCAAGTCTTGGTCTTTTAGATTAGGATACAGACGTTACAAGTTAACATTTCTTAAATTATCAGGTCTGTGCATCAGCTAACAATTCAGCGCTGATAGTTTAGAAGATGGTTTGGGAAAGGTTCACTATCTAGCTATGAATAGCAGCTGCAAAATTTATTTGATGCCTGAAAAGCTCTAATAGCCTTAGTACACTTATAGGAGATATTAGCGTAGGAGATATTAGCGCGTTAAACTATTCACCGCTGGAAACGTTAAAAGAATATTAAGTAAACCGTGTAAGATTATTTAGTGGTGTAGGAGACAGTCAATGTTTGTCAGACTTGCAGATCAACACCGTCAGTTTGTTCAAGATCTTGTATTGAACTTGAAGGCAATGGCGCTGGTGCTCGAAAAGAGAGGGTATTTAGCTTCATGCTATACATGCGGAGACGAGCTAAATAGCGCTTCCTTCATGGTGAGCTTGGGCGGGGATCATCTCATTCGATTCTTAGTTTCTGACTATGGAATCACTTGGACTGAAATGCGCGATGACCGCGAGCTAATGAAGCTTGAAGGTGCCGAAGCTATTAACCAGCTTCAGGAGTTAGCAAACTTGATCAAGTATCAAGTGAGTCCTGCTGAGTGTGAAGTTGTTGCATAGCCATACGTCGATTTAAGCTCAGGCGCTGTAGAAAGCACTGCAGAAAGCAGTGGAGCAAATGATAACAAAAATCATATCGCTATGAAGTCTAAGTTAGTCACTAGCTTAGACTTTTTCCATGGGAGTACTATCCGAGCGGAGGGTCTGAACACGTACCTGAGAATGCAATTTCAGTGCGTACTGCCGCTTCTATTACTTGAGCTAAGGACGGGTGCTGTATTAGGTGCCGGACGGCATTGTCTCTGCCCTGGGCAAAATTTTCGCTCTGATAGCGGTACCAGATGCCTCGGCGATCGATGACGCCGGTTTGTTCTGCTAGATCGATGATGCAGCCTACTGTCGAAATTCCAGTGCCGAACAGAATATCAAATTCTGCGACTCGAAACGGCGGGGCGACTTTATTTTTCACAGCGTTAACTCTAACACGCATGCCAAAATTGTCGTTTCCTTGCTTGAGCGTTTGGATTCGGCGAATATCCAGACGGACCGAAGCATAGAATTTCAGAGCGTTACCACCGGTTGTAACTTCCGGGTTGCCGTAAATGACGCCGATTTTTTGTCTAAGCTGATTGAGAAAAATGACGGTGCAGCCAGACTTGCCAATGTTCCCGGTAATTTTCCTAAGTGCTTGACTCATAAGCCGCGCCTGTAAACCCATGTGGCTATCACCCATTTCACCTTCAATCTCCGCACGGGGAACTAAAGCCGCGACAGAATCGATTACGACAATGTCGATGGCAGAAGAGCGTATGAGCTGATCGGCGATTTCTAGGGCAGTTTCTCCGCTGTCGGGCTGGGCGATTAGCAAGCTATCGATGTCAACACCAATGGCGGCAGCATAGGCCGGATCTAGGGCATGTTCGGCATCAATGAAGGCAGCGGTGCCGCCCTCAGACTGGATGGAGGCGATCGCGTGCAAAGCCAATGTCGTTTTGCCGGCGCTCTCTGGCCCGAATATTTCTGTCACTCGTCCTTTTGGCAATCCGCCACCCAAGGCCACATCCAGTGGCAGCGCTCCAGTCGGAATTCTTTCCACGTGTAATTTTCGAGTTTCACCTAAGCGCATAATCGAGCCCTGACCACAATTCCGCTCGATTTGAGTCAGCGCGCGACCCAGTGCCTGCTGTCGCTCTTTAGTAGCTTTAGTGGCTGTGGTGAATGGCGCTTTGGTATCGGAAAGGGAAGCCATAAGAGTCGCCGTACGAGTGGTGAAGAAGCGGGAAGACCTATAGTTTGAAGTCTATAAGCCCTAGGTTAAAACGTATGTACTAATGTGTATCCGATTTATTTGATGCTGTCTAGTAGGAAAGGATATATTTTTGTGAGCAGACGCTGACGATCGGCGTTTCCTTGATGAGATACCTCAAGATGTATCGATGGAATGGTAGCAAGTAACATGGCAGATCAAACCGCTGATACGACAACTGGGCTAGCGATTGGTGTAGCGGGACTTACCGATTACCTGAAGCTGCTGATAGAAGAAGACGATCGGCTGCGCAAACTGTGGGTGGTAGGAGAAGTCTCTAGCACTAATAATCATCGTCAGGGGTGCTTTTTCACACTGCAGGAGCCGGATGGATCGGCGGCAATCAACTGCGTGGTGTGGAAGTCGCAACTGCCACGTCTGGACACGCTACCAAAAGTTGGCGAACAGGTAACTGTCCTGGGCCAGATTCGTCTGTATCCAAAGCGGGGATCTTATCAGCTGACGGTGTGGCAAGTACTGCCTGCTGGGGAAGGTTTGCAGGCGTTGCGATACCGTCAGCTAAGGGCTCGGCTAGCGGCTGAGGGATTATTTGATGCAGATCGAAAGCGTCCACTGCCGGCTTATCCTCAAACGCTGGCGGTGGTTACTTCTACGCAGGCTGCGGCTTGGGGAGATATTCAGCGCACCCTGGCTCAGCGTAGCCCAGGGCTAAAGGTACTGCTGTCTCCGGCAACGGTGCAGGGACCACAGGCACCCGCTTCTATCGCCAAGGCGATCGCCCGCGTTGCCCAAGACGGTCGAGCCGATTTGCTGTTACTAGCTAGAGGCGGGGGCGCAGTGGAAGACCTTGCCTGCTTTGATGATGAGCGGGTAGTGGTGGCGATCGCAGCTTCACCGATTCCGGTTATGACTGGAATTGGTCATCAGCGAGACGAATCACTAGCAGATCTAGTCGCAGATGCCTGTGCCCACACGCCGACTGCCGCCGCAGAACAGGTTGCACCCAGTTTGGACGAGCTGTACCAGGAGCAGGTGAATTACTTACAGCAACTAGGACAAGTGATGGCCGGACGGCTGCAGCTAGCACAAACACAAGTGCGATCGCTAGAGTCAAGACTTCAGCGCCAGCGGGTAGATCGGCAGCTAGCGCAGCATCAAAAATCGCTACAGTGGCAAAAGCAGCAGCTAATCACGGCTGTCCACCAGAGGTTACAACAGACTCAATATCAGCATCAGCTGTTGAAAGAAAAGCTTATTACGCTAGATCCCGAGGCTGTTTTGAAGCGTGGGTATGCGCTGGTCAAACAGGAGGGCCAGATTGCAACCAATGCCCACCAGCTGCCCCCCGGCACTGAAATAGAAATTCAGCTGAGCAAAGGTCAAATCAAAGCTACGGTAACCGAGAACGCATAGCTGATCCTGTTGCTTTCCTTTTTTCCATCTTCTACTATTCCTTTTCCCCATCTCTTTCCATGCCCCGCACCAAAAAGACACTCCCCCCCCCGAAGACTGGAACTACGAAGAGACGCTTATTCGCATTGAGGCAATCACTCAGCAGCTAGAGGGGGGCGATTTGCCACTAGCTGAAGTGTTTGATCAATTTTCGGAGGCGGTGAATGCGTTGCAGCAGTGCGATCGCTTCCTTCAGCAAAAGCAAAAGCAGGCTGCACTGTTGATAGAGACGTTAGTCGGTGAAGACGACTCACTCTAGCCTAGCTATGAGACGAAAACTGGTGTCTTTCTATCTGGCTTCTGATTGTCCTTTGGTACGAGGTTGAGAGTTCTTGCCTTTTCAAGGCTGCTTTCTCTTTTCAAACTGCTTCCTCCCAACTGGTCCGTATCTGTTGCTGGACTAGAAGAGACGGGTTGGACCGAAGATGTCGGCTGAACGGGTAGCAAGACTTTAAAATAGGTGTCTTGGTCTAATGTGCTCTCGACCGCGATGTGCCCACCCATTCTCTGCACTAGCTGCTGTACCAGCGTAAGTTCTAGGTTCGTCTTGCCGCTATCAGCCGATGGACCGAAGGCATCAAAGATTCGGTTGATTCCAGATCTAGTGATGTGCTCGCCTGAATCTTGAACGGTAAGCGCGATGAACCGGTCGCCTTCAGGGGCAGCGCTGACCCATATTCGATCGCCTTTAGCTGTTCTTTGGATACCGTTTTTAATCAGATGAATGACGACCTGCTTGAGCTCTGCTTCAACACCCAAAACCGCGTTTAGCTGGTCAGACACGGTATAGAACAGTATGACATTACGCTCTTCGGCAATGGGCTGGTAAATGCTGACGATACCAGGCAACATCTCGCTCAGGTTGATCGGGTATGGTTTCTGTCCCTGAGTCGTTTGCACCTGAAGGAGTTCTATGATGCTATTGACTAAGTTTTTCTGACGATCGCATTGAGACGAGATCATTTCCATATAGCACTGACGCTGAACAAGCTTGATTGTGGGTGAGCCTAAAAGCGTCAGCGCTGTTTTGATCGTGGTCAGCGAAGACTGAAGCTCTTCTCTGGCCTGCCTGAGAAAATCAGCGCTGATTAATTCGGTCGTAGGATGATCATTGGCACTTTCGTGGGTGCTGCTAGCGCTGTGAGTTTTGTTGAGCTGCGATCGCAGTTCTTCCTGCGCCTGCATCTGCCAGCTTAGAAACGCTTCTGATAGGGGCAGTGTGCCCTGAGTCCACAAACTCGCTGGGAAATATCGGTCCCACTGACTCAAAGCAGCGGCGGCGGCAATCGCTTTTTCGTCAGATGACTCTAGTTCTGACTCTAGGAAGTAGCCGGGCAAATTGCTTTCGATAACAGCCTTGATGCCAGTAGATAGGGCAGCGATCGTGCTCAGGGAGGCTGCACCATACAGATGAAGCGTGCGCCTCTCAGAAACAGCAGTGCCTGGCGCGACCCGCGCTGCTAGCAGCGCTCCTGCGAATTGATCGCAGACCGCCAAGCACAGATACTCGCGCTTGAGTTCAGCGGTTTGCTCGATAGGAATAGGCCGCAGACTAGCAGCCAAGGTATTAGGTGGATTGCCAGTTTGCTCGCCCAGACTGTAGATAGTGCAGCCTGCTGTCTGCTGGGCATATTGCCAAATGTCTTGCCACCAAGCATCGTCTTTGGGCAGCTTTAGCCATAAGGTCGCTCGCACCTGATGCGAAATCAGAAACTGGATAAAGGACTGGAGTGCGGTTTTAAAGCCTCTAGGATCAACTGCGATCGCCCTTGGAGAAGACGGCAAGCTGACCACATGAGCTTGTAAAGACAATGGCGACATAGCGTATTTGTTTACGAATACTCGATCCAAATTAGCGATATACCTCCGCTGTCTAATCACCGAGAGCGCATACCGCAAGAACTTATATAGCAGCGAAAACCTATCAAGCCATCCTGCTTCTACAAGAAGACACAAGATAAAGGGTTGAGTTGATATACTCGAATATGCCCATCGAACGGACGATTTCTGCTATCAGTTCAGCAATTTTGCCCTTAGCGTATCTGTAAACGTTCTTTCAGCGCTTCTCTAGAGTGTTCTCTATCGTCAAAATGGATTTTTTCAGTCCCTAGGATTTGATAGTCTTCGTGACCTTTCCCTGCAATGATGATGCCGTCTCCTGACTGGGCGCTCAAAATAGCGCTGCGAATAGCGGTGGCGCGATCACAAATTACCTGATTCTCATCCAGCGGTCCTTCTATTCCAGCAACTACGTCTTTTAATATTTGCTCAGGCGCTTCTGTGCGCGGGTTGTCAGAGGTCACAATCGCCCAGTCTGACTGTTCGTAGGCGATGCGGCCCATCTTGGGTCTTTTGGTGCGATCGCGATCGCCCCCACAGCCAAACACACAAATCAGCTGCCCATTAATAAAAGGCCGCGCCGCCTTCAGCGCATTCTCCAGGCTGTCCGGCGTATGAGCGTAGTCCACAATCACACTGATGTCTTGGTCTTCAATATCCTGCGCTTCTGCCGAAACCTGCACTCGCTCCATCCGTCCAGGAACCCCTGCAAATTCAGGCAGTACGGTCACAATTTGTTCTAGGGACACTCCCAAGTGCAGTGCGGCTCCGGCTGCTGCCAACAGATTTTCTAGGTTGAACTGGCCTACGAGCGGCGAGGTGAAACCAGACTCTCCTTTTGGCGTGTGGATAGTACCACTAACGCCCGTCGGCCCGTAGCTAAGATCAGAGGTGTGAAGATCGGCGCTAGCATCTGTAACGTCGTAGGCCCAAGTCTGACCTTTGCCTGTACGTTCAATCAGCTTTTGTCCGTACGGGTCTTTTTGATTGATGATGGCGCGTCCCTTCAGATAGTCAGGACCAAATAGCAGTGCCTTGGCCTCAAAGTAGTCATCGAAGCTTTCGTGATAGTCGAGGTGGTCTTGAGTAAGGTTGGTAAAGACGGCGACTTCAAAAGGAATACCCCAGGTTCGCTGCTGAGCAAGGGCATGAGAGCTGGTTTCCATAACAACGTTTTGGCAGTTGGCCTGCTGAGCGCTGGCGAGTTCTGCTTGTAGGTCAATAGAGAAAGGCGTAGTGTGAACGGCGATCTTTTCATAGCCGGGCCAGCGGGTGTAGAGCGTGCCAAGAATGGCGGTTTTCTGCTGAGCCTGGTTGAGGAAGTATTCGATTAGGTGGGTGGTGGTGGTTTTGCCATTCGTGCCGGTCACGCCGACCATGTTCATGGACTGAGCAGGACAACTGTAGAAAACGGCGGCGAGTTCAGCGCATACCTTGGGGATGTCTGCGCTAGGAAGGACTAGCGGACCGCTGCCTGTCTGAACAACGAAGGCAGGGGAAACTAGGGCTGCGATCGCGCCTTTCTCAATAGCACCTTGCCAAAACTTGCTGCCATCCACCCGAGTTCCCGGCATACCAATAAACAGCATTCCAGGTTCAACGGCTTGAGAGTTGGTTGACAAGCCAGTCACTTCCTTTGACCAGTGAGGATGCTCAGCAAGCTCTTCAGGAATTTGGAAGCCTTCTAGCCCAGCAAAAAGATCTTTGAGCAGCATAATGAAATGTCCTCTACACCAAATTAATGCTGAAATTATGCCTCAAAGGGACCGATGTGCGTCTGTATCATTTTCGCCACTTGCGCTGCGGATGCCCGAGGAGAAACGCGAGGTAAAGGTTTTTCTATGGAAGCTTCCGGATAGCAAAGGACCGGAATTTCATACTGATACTTTTGAAACCAGCTTTGGTCTTGGGTGATGTCTCTAATCTCTAATTGAACAGGCAGCGTTTCTAATTTTTCCTGAAGTCCTTCGCAGAGATGACAGCCAGGTTTGCTGTATAGAATCAGAGTTTTCATAGGTGGTTGAGCAGATAGCGCGGCCTATATATTGTCAGCTCATTGCGGGTCAGCTGGCTATACAAAAGCTGAGAAATGAGTCAAGAAAAGTAATGTCCGGTATTCCGATCGGGATAGGGGTGTTTCTTGAGGTAGGATTGTGAAGAACATTTGGAGCAACCACTATCAAGCGCCGTGGTTAAACGATATGGTTCAGTGTATAGAGGCACCTGTGAGCAATCTGTCTGTAGTTGATGCATCTGTGATCGATGCGGCAGCAGCTTATGGTCCCAAGCAATCTAGTGAACGGTTCATTCAGCAGTTGGATCTAGACTCAATCAATCAACGGTTTGCGTCAGCAACCCCACAAGAAATTTTGGACTGGTGTACAACCCACATCCCAAACGGGTTAGTACAAACCGCATCTTTCAGCTTTTTGGCGATCTCGCACATGCTTTACGAAGAGCTGAATCGGCCAGTGCCTGTTGTCTTTTTAGATACGCTGCACCTGTTTCCTGAAACGTTAGAAACTGCTCGCAAGGCCAAGACGCGCTATCAGCTCGATCTGCATACTTACACCGCGCTCGGCGCGAATTCTCCTGAGTCCTTTGCCGCTCGCTATGGCGAAAAGCTGTGGGATACAGATATAGATAGGTTCTATGAGGTGACGAAAGTAGAGCCTTTGCAAAGAGCCTTTAGTGATTTGGACGCAGTGGCCTGGATTACGGGTCGGCGTCGCGACCAGTCTGAAGCCCGCCAAGACTTAACAATCTTTGAGCGCGACGATGAAGGCAGACTAAAGATCAATCCGCTGGCTTACTGGACGCACAAAGATCTTTGGTCCTATGTTTTTGAGCATGACGTGCTGTACAACCCGCTGCTCGATCAGGGCTATACCAGCATTGGCGATCAGCCGCTAACAACTCGCACGGTGGCGGGTGAGGATGAGCGAGCAGGCCGCTGGCGTGGGACTGAAAAAACAGAGTGCGGTATCCATCTGTAGAGGCACAGCATACTATGCCTACGGTGTCCCTGAAATTAGAAAGATGCCGGTGAAAACCAGGATCGCACCCAGGATACTGACTACCGGCAGCAGCTCGCCTAAGAAAACGGCGGCGATCGCTGCCGCAAAAATCGGTGTCAGTAAGTTGAGCGCTGTCGTCAAAATTGGCGATAGATACTTAGCTGCGTAGCTGTAGCAAAAGGTCGGCACTACAGTCGAGATGATTCCTAGTCCTAGGACAATCGCGACTGTTCTAAGATCAGCGGTGGCTTTGACCAGTAGAAGCGGGGATGTCGCGATCGCAATCGGCAAAACAACCGCCGTCCCAATCGCAAACGTTGTAAAAGCCACCACCACCGGATCGATAGAGAGATGACGGCCAGATTGCTGCCGAAAAAGCGTCGCATAGCCTAGCGAAACGCAGGCTGCAAGCAGTGCAAACAGCAGTCCCGTGACATAAGTAGTGCGATCGCCCGTAGTGCTCTGCAATCGAGGCAATACAAACAGAAAAAGCCCGACAAAAGCTACAGGCGCACCAATAGTTTCGCCCCTACTCAACGGCTTGCCGATGACAGCTTTGAACGTGAGACCGAGAATAGGCGAGAGCCCAACAACGAGCGCCACATCGCTGACAGGAGCTAGCTGAAACGCACGAACCGCGAATAGGTAATAGAACACCATCAGACTAGATAGCAAAATGCCCAGCGGCTGACGAACTAGCTTGTAGGCTTTGGTTAATAGCTGAGGCTCAGCGAGGCAAAGGCCCAGCGCCAAGGCCAACGCTGTCATAATCCTGAGAGCGAGCACTTCAATCGTTGTGAACGTTGGCAGCAGTTTGATAAAGGTGCCCGTAAGTCCCCAGGTGAGTGCGGCAACGCCTCCCACGGCTAGTGCGGTTGATCGAGACGAGTCAGCCATAAGTCTTCCAGCGAGTAGCTCCACAGCAATCGCCCTTGTGCTCCTTGAATCCGACGCTAGCTCTATAAAGCTTTGATATACAATTGATATCGATTTTACCTGTGACTTGCCTTGCCTGTAAGTAAGCTGCCTGCTGATGCTTTCATCGATCCGAGTGGCAGCAATCAAGCAGAAATAGAGTCTCTACTGCACCAAGTGGCATCGCTATTGACGGAGGAGATGACGCGAGCCAACCAGCGATCGCCCCTTCCACCGCCGCTCCCACTCGAACAGCTACAGCAGTGGGCAAAGATTCCTGAGCAGTCGGTGGACAGTAAGACGTTGCTGAGGGAATTGCGATCGCACCTCACCTATGCCATGAACGCTACCCATCCTGGCTACATCGGCCACATGGACTCCATTCCCGCCACGATGTCTTTAGTCGGCGATTTGCTTGTTGCCGCGCTGAATAACAACATGTTGAGCGTCGAAATGTCGCCAGTGTTCTCTCGCCTAGAGCCTCTGGTAATGCAGCAGATCGCCGCTCGCTTCGGGCTAGGTGAAGGTTCGGGCGGTGTGATGGTCAGCGGGGGAAGCCTGGCAAATTTGCAGGCGCTAACCGTTGCGCGTAACCAGGCCTTTGATACTGTTAAAACAGGTGTGGTCGGACTAGCCCAGCAGCCCGTCTTCTTTGTCTCAGAAGCGGCGCATACCTCGATGCAAAAAGCAGCGATGATGATGGGATTGGGGACCGAGAGTGCGATCGCCCTACGTACGAACGCAGACTCCCAAGTCGATATTCAAAATCTAAAGCAAAAGCTCGCCCAAGCCAAAGCCAACAATCAGCAGCCCTTTGCCGTTGTCGCCACCGCTGGAACTACCGTCACTGGCAATGTCGATCCGATCTCCGAGATGGCCGAAATCGCCAAAGCGCACGGCCTTTGGTTTCACGTTGATGCGGCCTACGGTGGAGCCGTTGTTTTTTCCGATACGCATCGCAACCTGCTAACAGGCATCGATCAGGCCGACTCTATTACTTTCAATCCGCAGAAATGGCTTTACATCGCGAAGACTTGTGCGATCGCATTGTTCAAAGACTTCGATATCCTGAAGCGTCACTTTCGTATCCTTGCCCCCTATATGGGTGACGATACCCAGTGGGCCAATTTGGGTGAGCTGACCATTCAGGGCACCCGCCACGCCGATATTCTCAAGCTGTGGCTTTCCTTGCAGCACATCGGCACAGCAGGCTACGCCAGCATCATTCACCACAACTACTGTCTTACTGAAGCGTTCACTCGACAGGTGTCTAATAGATCCTGCTTACAGCTAGCCAGTCAGCCCCAGATGAATATCGTGTGCTTTCGGCTTATCTCAGAGGCGATCCCAAGCGATCAGTGGGATGAGCTAAACGCCCGCCTACAGCACTATCTACTGGCCGAAGCCGCAGCTCCGTCTCAGGCCGTTTTTCTCTCGTTGCCTAGATACCGAGGTCAGCGCTGGCTAAAGGCTGTACTGCTAAACCCTTATATGCAAATTGAAACAATCGATCGGCTGTTTACCCGCATCGATTCATTCCACAGTTTGACCAATCAGTAATAGCGCTTTTTTTTGCATCGTCTTAAAGATGTTGTAGAAGCCATTTGCCCGAGACGGCGTCAGACTGACATCTAGCTGAGTCTCCTTGATGAAATCTGGAGAGAGTCCTGCGATCTCTAAGGGAGAAAGCCCGTCTAGAGCAACAATCAGCATTGCCAGCAATCCTTTAGTAATCTGCGCATCTGAGTCGCCCTGAAAGCTCACCTTGTCTTCTTGGTCAAGGCGGGCGGTAATATACACCTGCGAAACGCACCCTGGAACCTTGTTCTCAGCCGTTTTTTCTGCCGCTGGAAGATCTTCTAGCTTCTTGGCATACCAGAGCAGCTGCTCATATCGGCGCTTTGGATCGTTGATACGAGCGAATCGTTTGACCAGTTTATCGAGCTGGGCCGGGCGGGCGGTAGCACTCATGCAGGGTACAAAAAGGAATCGAGAATTAACAAATCTATCTCAACCATAGCGCGAACAAGCTCAGCTATCAGCCAAATTCTTACTGCACCAGTTCCTTACCGTTATTTTCCCTTTGGCCGTCTTTCTGGCCCACAAATCGGTTGGCAACGGTCTCTGGCTGAATAGCAGAAAGGATGACATGGTCAGAATCGGTGATAATAACGGCTCTGGTACGTCTGCCGTAGGTAGCGTCGACTAGCTGACCGCGCTCCCTCGCGTCTGAAATAATCCGTTTGATCGGCGCTGACTCTGAGCTAACAATGGCAACGATTCGGTTTGCAGAAACGATGTTTCCAAACCCGATGTTAATAAGCTTCATGTCTCTATAAGATTGTAAGGGGACTCGTTCCGTAGAAAAATTAACTAAGGATCTAGCTACGAGCTGAACAACGTCTTTCGTTGAGACCTATTAGCAGGATGCTTCTGGTCTGACTTTTTGGTAATGCTGTCAGAAGGCAGTGCTATAGATGAATACTATTGACGAATATTTTTGATGAATGCTGTTAAACAAGTGCTACTAAAAAATTGCCTACATCAACAGAAGTGCTAAAGCTATAGGCAAATCGAGAGGCCGTCTATGGCTGGCTATCGATTCTAGCGAAAAATGATCGTTTTGAAGCACTATTATTGCACCCGGCTCGTCCCTTTAGATGGGGTAAACAAACGCATTTTTTGACTAAATCGACGCATTTCCACTTTTGTCTATAGATATATTCTTAATAGAACGTCAGCTTCACGGACAACTTTTTCTTCTTTGTTTGTCTCAATATTTTTGCTTCAAGAGGTGCTCTGTGCAGCCAGTTGATTACACTACTCTATTGGCCGTAAGTGCTGACCTGCGTGATCGCTGGCTACCTGCTCGCTGCGAGCAGGTTTACCAACGTGATAAGTACACACTCTTTATCGCCCTGAGAACGATTGAGAAAAAAGGCTGGCTAGCGATCTCCTGGCACCCACAGGCAGCGCGTATCCACACAGCACCTCCCCCACCCAAGCAGCCAGATACTTTCACGTTTTCTCAGCAGCTAAAGCATCAGCTAGGTGGACTAGCGCTCACTCGGATAAACGTCTTATCTCCCTGGGAAAGAGTCCTAGATCTACAGTTTGCGCGGCGTCCTGATGAACCGGCGCTATGGCACCTCTATGTAGAAATCATGGGCAAGTATAGCAACGTGATTCTAACTGCCGCAGACAACGTGATTGTGACCGCCGCTCACCAGGTCAGCGAGCAGCAGTCTAGCGTCAGACCAATTCAAACCGGTCGGCCCTACGTCCATCCGCCCGCGATTCGGGGAAAACTACCCTCGCCAGCCGAAGGGTTTGAAGATTGGCGTGATCGCATCTCTCTCATCCCTGGCAAACTCAAAAAGATGCTCGTCAAAGCCTCCAGCGGCGTTAGCTCATCTGTTGCCACCCAGCTAATCTGGTCCGCTGGCCTATCAATTGATATCACTACCGACGAACTGACCACTGATAGTTGGAAGAGCCTGTTTCAAGCATGGCAGCGTTGGTTGAGCTGTCTATCTACAGAGACATTTTCTTCGGCAATCATAGACAAAGGCGGCTATACGGTTCTATCAAACTTGTTAACCCAAAGCGACCAAATTGCTCTGCGCCCTGTCAAAAATGCACAAACGCTTCTAGACGACTACTATCGCCATCAGTTCAACCAGGAAGAGTTTCGCCGACTGCACCATCAGCTCAGTCAGACGCTCAAGAACCGATTGGCAAAACTTAGACAGAAAGCCAATACGTTCACCAATAGGCTCCAGCAGTCTGATCAGGCAGAAGAGCATCGCCAACTAGCCGATCTGCTGATGGCGCACCTGTCAGAATGGCAAATAGGCATGACTAAAATCACGCTCGCCGACTTCGACTCTGGTGAGCCCATTATTATCTCGCTGAACCCGGAGAAAAATGCGGTGCAGAACGCACAGGCTTTGTACAAGCAGCATCAAAAGCTAAAACGAGCGCGGATTGCAGTAATGCCGCTCTTAGCCAAGGTCAACGCTGAAATTCGTTATTTAGAGCAGGTAGAAGATAGCCTACTACAGGTGCCTGCCTATAAAAGCGATGCCGATCTGAAAGCCTTGGAAGAAACTCAACTGGAGCTGATTGCTCAAGGGTATTTGCGGGATACTAGCGGGCGATCGCAGTCCACCCAGGCCGCCCAAGCCAAAAGTCGTCGTAAAGAAAAAGACACCATAGACTTCCGCCGCTACACCGCTCCCCAAGGGCTCGAAATCCTTATCGGTCGGAACAACAGCCAAAACGAACAGCTTACCTTCAGGCAGTCTAGCGACTACGATCTGTGGCTCCACGCCCAAGAAATTCCAGGAAGCCACGTACTGCTGCGCCTAGATGCTGGTGAAGTACCCACCGATGAAACCCTACAGCTAGCCGCTAGCCTTGCCGCCTACTACAGCCGAGCCCGCCAGTCGGATCAGGTCCCAGTCGTCTACACCGAGCCCAAAAACGTCTACAAACCCAAAGGCGCACTGCCTGGCATGGTTATCTACAAGCACGAACAGGTTCTATGGGGCCAGCCGCAGCAAGCGCTAGACTTTATGAACCAGAAATAACCCGCTGCCGTTTATGCTGCCTCCCATGCTGCCATTGAGCATTGCCCCAATGATGGATCGCACCGATCGTCACTACCGCTTTTTCATGCGGCAGATCACCCGGCGTACCTTGCTCTATACTGAAATGATCAATGCGCAGGCAATTTATCATGGCGATCTCGATCGGCTAATTGGCTTCACCCCTGATGAAAATCCGCTGGTGCTGCAAGTCGGTGGAGACGACCCGGCGCTGCTGGCAAACTGTGCGCGGCGAGCGGCTGAGTTTGGCTATAGCGAAATTAATTTAAACGTGGGCTGTCCGAGCGATCGCGTCCAAAGCGGCAATTTTGGAGCCTGTCTTATGGCACAGCCTGAGCGGGTAGCCGAGTGCGTAGCAGCAATGATGGCTGTATCTGACCTACCGGTGAGTGTAAAACACCGAATTGGTGTTGATGAGCTAGATCGCTACGAAGACATGGCCAACTTCGTGTCTGTTGTATCAGCAACCGGCTGCCAGCGGTTCAACGTTCACGCTCGTAAGGCTTGGCTACAAGGACTCAGCCCAAAAGACAATCGCAATATCCCTCCCCTACGCTACTCGGACGTACATCGGTTGAAGGGTGAGTTTCCTCACTTGCAGATAGAAATCAATGGCGGATTCAAGACATTAGAACAGGTGAAAACGCAGCTAAACTCAGTTGATGCTGTAATGATTGGCCGTGCCGCTTATGACACGCCCTTCATGTTCTCATCTGCGGACCAAGAGATTTTCGGCGATACCACTGAGCCCCGGAGCCGGTACGAAGTAGTACAGGCAATGCTGCCATACATGGACTATTGGACCGCCAAGAGAGGCGCAAAGCTGCACAGCATTACTCGTCACATGCTGCATCTTTTTTATGGAATTCCGGGCAGCCGCATCTGGAAAAGAACGCTGACGATGCGTGCTAGCCAGCCTGGTGCAGGAATTCAGGTCGTTATAGACGCCTTGAACGCGGTCAAAGCTACTGAGAGCCTAGCTGTTCAACATCAGCAGGCGGCGGACGCTGCGATCGCTAATTCTGCGCTTTCCTACTCTCTAGCAGCCTCTCGACCAACAGCAGAACTTGCTAAGTGATCAAAGCTACAAGTTGCGTCAAATTATCTACAGAGTCAAATAAGACAGCTGGGCACTTTTGAGAAAGGTCATCTCCCTACAGACACATCAGTAGGAGTGGCAGTTGTAAAAAGGAGAGGTCAGCTCATGTCTTTTGCTGGTGGATTTTTGTTGGTGTTGATTGCGCTAGGCGTGGTCCTTTGCGTGATTGTTTGGAATAGCTATAACCGGTTGATTGCCCTACGTCGCCGCTACCAGAATGCCTACGCTCAGATCGACGTGCAGCTACAGCGTCGCCATGACCTGATTCCCAACTTAGTCAACACGGCTAAAGGCTACATGGCCCACGAAAAAGAGACGCTAGAGGCTGTGATGAACGCTCGCGCTCGCGCAGTGTCTGCCGCTCAGGGGGCAGCAGCCAACCCAGGCGACCCGCAGGCCATGCAGCAGGCAGCGAACGCTGAGGCCGGACTTACTGGTGTATTAGGCCGACTGCTGATGGTAAGCGAGGCATACCCGGACCTAAAAGCCGATCAGTCGATGAATACGGTAATGGAAGAGTTGCGGACAACTGAGAATAAAATCTCATTTGCGCGTCAGGCATTCAATGACGCAGTCACTCTATACAACACCCACAGAGAGCTATTCCCTGGCAATGTGGTGGCTGGCTTCTTTCAGTTTGTGGGTGCGGATTTGTGGCAAGAGCTATCGCCTGAAGCTAGAGAAGCGCCTCGCGTAGCATTTTAGATCGACAGCGGAAGAGTGACTTAGCAAAAGACTTTAAAGGCAGAAATTTAAGATGAAGAACTTTTTTGAGCAGCAGGACCGGGCTCGGAAGATTACGCGCTATCTGATTTTTTTGTTTGTATGCGCGATCGCAGGTATCACCCTGCTACTTTACACAGCGCTGCTAATGACAGAATCCAAAGTTTCTGACAGCACCTCTTCTCTCTGGCATCCAGTCTATTTCGCTGCATCAGCCGCCGTCGTCTGCCTAACGGTCGGCTTGGGCAGCGCTCAAAAAACATGGTCTTTGCGCGGTGGTGGCCCAGTAGTGGCAGCTAGCTTGGGCGGGCAGCGAGTCATCCCTGAGACGGCTGATCCCCAGGCGCAGGTACTGCTGAATGTGGTCTCGGAAATGGCGATCGCGGCCAGCATCCCCCAGCCCAAAGTCTACGTTCTGCCCGATAGCAGTATCAACGCTTTTGCCGCAGGCCACGCCCTAGAAGATGCAGTCGTCGCCGTTACCAAAGGCACCTTAGAACAGCTAACTAGAGACGAACTTCAGGGCGTGGTTGGTCACGAGTTTAGCCACATTCTCAACGGCGATATGGCCCTGAATGTAAAGCTAATCGGATGGGTCCACGGCTTGCTGCTGCTACACACCGCCGGGCGGCGTATCTTGTTCAACATCCGTAGCGATCGATCTTCCAAACGCGATGGATTGTCACCTATCCAGGCTGCAGGGATTGCGCTGCTAGTCGGCGGTGGCATTGGTTGGATTTTTGGTCAGTTGATCAAAAGCGCGGTATCCAGGCAGCGAGAATTCTTAGCAGACGCAGCCGCTGTGCAGTTCACCCGCAATCCAGAAGGATTGACTAACGCGCTCAGACGTATTGCTGCAAATTCTGTCGGCTCTCAAGTGGCCTCTCCAAATGCATCAGAGGCCAGCCATCTCTTCTTTAGCCCACCCACAAAAGCGCTTGCTTTGCTTCAAGCCTTTGCCACCCATCCCCCGCTAGAAGAACGGATTCGCCGATTAGGAGGCCAGAAAATTTCAAAGGCTCCGCGTTCAAGCGCTAGCCAACTTAGCGGCATAAAATCTAGGGCTTCAACCCTCAACCCACTGACTAACTCATCGACTATGGGACTCGCACCGCAGACGAGTGCAATGGGTTTTGCTCCGTCCAACCCAACTCCGGAAGCCACATTGCCTGTTCCTAAGCCATTATCAGCTCAGCCGGTAGCGTCTAATTCATCACAGTCGCTGCTAACTCAGCTACCTGGAATCTTAGTGAAGGCAACGCGATCGCAAGTCGGTTCAGCAGCCATTGTCTATAGCCTGTTACTTAGCGCAGATGAGCGGATCCGCATCCGACAAAACCAGCTCATCGCCACTTACTCTCCTGCTGTTTTGAAGGCCATAGAAAAAATTGAGCCTGCCTTGAGTGACATTGGTGTGCGATCGCATCTTCCCCTCATCGATCTCTGTATCCCTGCACTCACGACTTTAGCTCCCTCGCTAGTGGACAACCTGCTCCAATGTACGCGAGCACTTATCAAAGCAAGTGGCAGTCCTTCTCTGTCTCACTACACTATCCGAACAGTCTTGCAGTATCGACTATCAGCTCATTTTCTACCGCCTCCCACACCAACTATCACTGATCTTCGAGACATTAGCGCTGAATGCTTATTGCTGATTGCCGCTTTAGCTAGAGTTGAACCCAACAAGCTCGCTGACGCCGAATACACCTTTCGCTGTGGTCATGCTCAGCTACCCAAGCAAACCCGTCCGCCGATACCCGACTCCATCCCAAGCTGTTCGCTATCGGAACTAAGCAAAGCACTAAAACGACTCCAGCTAGCTACGCCTAAACTGAAGAAAGCCATTGCTGATGCCTGTGCATACACTGTTCTTGCAGATGGGCGCACAACCGATTCAGAAGCAGCTCTATTGCGAGCTATCCTAATTGCCATAGATCGCCCCTTACCTGCTTTTGTTGAGGTTGTGTCTTCTGAAAAGGCAGTGAAAAAGCAAGCAGCCTAAGCTGTGAGCAAAGTCATTTAGCGATCGCCTTGCGTCCAACCCATCCTCGAAGATCAGTCATGACAGAGCGCTAAGAGTAGCGACGCGAAATCTGCCAAAACAAACTAGATACAAAATTAGTCATCACGTGAGCCACGATCGGCACCAATAGATTACCAGTGGCTAACGCACAGCCACCTAGCAGCAGTCCGACCACCGTTGCCCATATCGCATAGGGCCACTGCTGTAATCCAGACATATGCAAAACGCCAAAGCACAGACTAGACACCACTAGTCCCGTCGCATCCAGCCCAATAGCAGGAAGCATCACCCCTCTAAACAAAAGCTCTTCACTCATTCCCGGCAGCAGCCCGATCCATACAGCATCAGACAGAACCAGCGGTGCCAGCACAAACGCCAGATAGACATCCGCACTCTTCTGGTACCTTGGCCACAGCTTATAGACCAGCGCACTGGCGGCAGAGATTCCCAGCCCGAGTGCAACACCTAGCCCCGCTGCCTGCCAAGTCAATATCAGTGGAAAGCGGAACGTTTCAAACAAGAGCCAAATTCGCGCCACCAGTAGCAAAACGATCGCTGTTGCTGCGATCGCCACCAGTAGCTCAACCCTGCCCAAAGGTTCTATTTCCGGATTTTCTGGAGAGTGCTTAGTCACTCGACTCCTACGCCCATAGCGCTTTGTAGTATTCGCCACTTCGCTTCACGCATTTTCAATCTAGCCAAGCTCTTGTCGCAGCAGAACACGTGGTTTTAGAGCCAAACAGCGTTCAGAGGTATTCAACGCTATCTTCACATATGTGTAGTCAATATCCTTGAATCTTACTATCCTGCCAGAGAAAACCCAGTTAGAAAAAATCTCAGTAGACAAAGCTTTTTTACGTAACCTATACGACAACATCAAATTGTACAGGAGTGAAATTGAGACCTTTCACTACGTGTTGCCGTTTAGCAAGAAACACCCTTAGAGCAGCTATTACCCGTCTTGTATTGATTTGATCTAGCCGTAAACCAGCATTCTAAAAGTATCCGTAACTATTCAGATAATTAGGTATAAAAACGTTCCAACTATCGAATAAAAACTTCTTGTTTTGTTCTAATGCTAATCTAAATTAATTTTGTTGATACATCACAGAAAGATCGAGGAAAGCCTCTCATATCAACTTATTAAGGTGTTATCTCCTGTCTGCTTAGGGGAATTCAAAAGGTACTCAGCCAGGTCATTTATGTAAGTCGAGAAGGTAAGTCGAGAAGTCTTTTCTTCCTGCACAAACTGTCTGAATTTGACGGGCTAAAGATTTCAGATTTACCCAGTTTCGGAACTCACTTTAAAGTATGGACAGTTCGACAAATCTACCTTCACCCGATAGTGATGTTGGCATTTACGAGTGCGAGATACGTCTAAGATTTCGCATTATTGAGGAACAGCTGACCATGAGTAATCAAGAGCAGTTGGTAGCGACCCTAGTGGATGCGTTTGCCTACGGCAGCGACGAATACTTAGAGACACTTGACAGTCAGGTTGCTATTGAGCAGCTTCAGGACGTAGCCCAGGCTTCTCCTGAAATGCGACGACAGCTCATTCGCCTGCGCAATTCCAGCCGCCTGTCATAAAGACAAATGCACTATTTTTGTGTTTGACACCTGGTGCAAGCAGCAGGTATCTTTATAAAGGTCAAAAGACATGCGCCCCCATCGTCTAGAGGCCTAGGACACCTCCCTTTCACGGAGGCGACGGGGATTCGAATTCCCCTGGGGGTATGTAAATAACCGTGGCCCGCAAGACTTTTACGCTTGCGGGCCACAGTTCTTTTAACGAATGATCAGTTCAGTTAGCTAGTAGCTGAACACAAAAGGCACGGCAGCCGCGCAGCTGGCATCGGTAATCGGCATCAATGCCAGCTGCGCAGCCCACTGAGTAGAGTTTTGGTGAGTATCGAACTTATAATCTGAGCGCTTGATACGCCCGGAGAGCGCATCTACCTTGGCTGGTAGACCATTCAGCGCTTTAGGAATACGCTCAACGCGGCCTCACGATTCGTAAGGCTCGCCATCAAACAGGATTTGCGGTACATTCGCAGCCACAGACAAGCCGCTTTAATCTCTAAATGGCAACGTCTAGCGTTCTTTGGTGAATAGCCAGCAGGTTTGAGATAAGGTTGTTGCGGAGGTGGCGTTCGATGAGAGGGGCCGGCATGGCCGCAGGTGCCTTAACTAGCAGGTCGTAGGACAGCTTTGTACCCTGGTCAGTGGATTCTAGTCTCCACACACCTTCAAACCGCTTAAAGTCACCTTCCTTCATGAGGAAGCCTACTTCGTGAGGAAAGTTTTCGGTCATGTCTAGGACGACACGGGCACAGAATTTCATTTTCAAAAAGCATTGAGCACCGATTTGCTCTAAGCGGGTACAGCCTTCTGAATTAGGAATGAGCTTACTGCTGGTAAGACTAGGGATGAAGTCAGAGAGCTTTTCGTAGTCGGTGATCACCTGCCATACCTTTTCGATGGGCTGAGGGATGATGACGGATGCTAGGATTCTGCGCTCTCTAGCAGGTCGCTTTTCTGTAGAGATATTGACGACTGCTGAAGTAGAAGGGTATGAGATAGCGCTATTGCCTGTGACAGACGGCATGGACACATCTGCCGTCTGTCTATCTACGTTAGCCCTGTCTGTCTCGGGCGTCTTGGAGTTGGATAGCGTGTTATTGATCACAGGCTTATAAGGCTTTTGCTTATTCTAAGGTTTGATGTCTGCTTTGTATGTATTTTCTCTATATGCTTTTCTAATCTATCGTCGCGAAAAACCAGGGTTCTGCATAGATGGATACGAAAGTGCTCTAATGAAAGTGCCCTGAGCAAGGTGAACATAAAGCAGACTGAACATATCTGATAAGCAAATATGCTTATGTCGATTGTAGCTGCTGGCATAGGTAGTTTGCCGTCAGCAATCACACTACAACTTCATCCAAAATCGCTGGTAGCAGGAAGCTGATGCGTCAGCGGTTAGTAAATATGTATTTGTAAAACATGCGGGCCCTTGCTATACCTGATATAAGAATTCGAAGAAATGTTGTGTTCTATTAGGTTGTCATGGTTAGAACGGTTGAGTCTCTGACGAGAGGGCAGTCCAATGTGATTGGGACGGTGAAGGGACCGGGTGAGAATGGCAATCAATATGTTTTTATTACGTCGGATAGTCGCCAGGTAAAGATTGGTGAGTTTGTTTATTACGAGGTGAATGCGCCAGATGGTGGTGGTTCTGGGCGTGGCTCCGAGCGAGGTAAGTCTCTGCAAATACTGGGCAAAATTTCGGACCGTCGACTGAGCGATCACTTGCCGGATCGCATGTTTGCAGATGCCGAGATTAGTCCCGATGCGATCGCAGCTCTGATCGGCTTCTCGCACCCCAACCCGGAAATCTACGAAGTTACTGTCGATGTCATCGGTTACTTCAATCCTGCCCTAGGCTTCATCAACCCGCGCCTGACGCCTGCCCCAGGGTCTAGAGTTGCGATTACCGACGATGATACCCTGCGACAGATAGTGAACAAGAAGCAGCCGGGTGAGGTGGGTTCTGCTCAGGTGGGTTCTTTGCTTTTGCGTCCTGGCGGTGCGGTGCCGGTGGCGCTGGACGTGAAGGAATTGGTAAGTACTCACATGGCGATTCTGGCAGGCACCGGCTCGGGTAAGAGCTATACAGCTGGTGTGCTAATTGAAGAGTTTTTGCAGCCGTATAACCGGGCGGCAGTGCTGATTTTTGATCCGCACGGTGAATACGGTACGCTGGCTGAAATGCGCGGCCATCCTGCGTTTGCAGCAGCGGACGGCTATGCGCCTGACGTACGAATTTTGACGCCGGACGATATTACGATTCGGATTTCGTCTTTGGACTATCACGACGTGCTGACGCTGCTACCGGAGATGAGCGATCGCCAGCAGGCTATTCTCAACAAGGCTTTTTTGATTTTGAAGCGTCATCGTAAAGGCGACTATCGGTGGAATGTTGACGATTTGATCGCCGCAGTGAATGAGGCAGATACCTCTGAAGATGACGAAGGCAACTTAAAAATAGGCTCCTCGGCTCCTGCAATTGAATGGAAGCTCGATCGGTTCGCGAATTCGCGCTATTTCCACCAGACCAACCATCTATCGCCGCAGGATCTGTTTGAACCGGGACGGGTGACGGTGCTGCAAATGAATGAGATTAGCCAGGAAGAGCAGCAGGTGATTTGTGCGGCGGTGCTGCGGCAAAGCTATCTAGCTCGAATGAATACGGCCAAAGAAAAGAACGCGCCAGGAGATGAGAACTATCTGCCCTATCCTGTGTTTACGCTGATTGAGGAGGCCCATCGGTTCGCGCCTGCGAAGGAACCAGCGAGATGCAAGGCAATTTTGCGGACGATTCTGAGTGAGGGGAGAAAGTTTGGCCTGGGTGTAGGGCTGATTACGCAGCGGCCTGGGAAGCTGGATTCGGATGTGCTGTCGCAGTGTATGAGTCAATTTTTGATGCGGATTGTGAATCCGGTGGACCAGGAAAGCTTGAAGTATGGCGTAGAGGCGGCGGGTCGCGATTTGCTCAAAGAGCTGCCTGCTTTGACTAAAGGTCAGGTGATTATTTCGGGAGCCTGTGTGAATACACCTGTGATGTGTCAGGTGCGTCAGCGGCTGACGAAGCACGGTGGTGAAACGATGGATGCGCCGATCGAGTGGCAGAAGCATTTTGCGGGGAGTCGGGTGCGATCGCAAGCCATAGATCGCGCCCCCGTTGCTGCCAAAGCTAAAGCGAAGACGCTACGAGGCATCAGTCTGGAATAGCTTGGGTGCGCATTTTGTTTGAAACAACAGCCATCGAAGATCAGCGAATAGAAAGACTACAAAACTACAGTGCAGACGCTTTGTCGAGTGCGGTCTGGCTGTTGTCTGCATAGCTGTCTACACGGTCTTTTGCGATCGCATACTGCTCGCTACCTTCAGGAATCTGAGCCATCAGATCAGAGGCTTTTTGCCAACGGGCAGCTAAATCTAGCCACTCAGCAGTTGTCTTCGCCGTTTGGCCATCAGTGGAGGCTCGCTCTGCAAGTCGGACGGCTTCTGCAAAGGCGTCAACGGTATTGCCCGAGTTATTGCTATCAGAAAGTGCATCTTCAGACGATGCTGGCTGAGTCGTGATGCTATCGGCTGAAGGTGTGGTCGTGGGCGGTGTTGTATCAGCGGCTCTGTCAGCGGTTTCTGGAACGAGTGGCAGGTTAGTTGAATCGAGGTCTTGTTCTAAGGCAGCCTGTTCTGAGGTAGTTTGAGCTTGCTGGATTTCGCGGATGTCTTCCTTGAATATCCAGCCCGTGGCTAGAACTAGCGCAACAATTCCTACGCCCCCAAGTAATTTGCCAGAGAGGTTGCTTTGATTTGGGTCGGGCGCAGTGATATCTCTGAAGAGTGGGCCTGCGGGTTTGAGGTTGCGATCTCGAATCCACCGCTGGATGAAGAAAGGCTGCTTCAGCGTGATGATCTCAGACCACAGCAGTGCGTTCTCCGGATCTTTGTTGATTTCTTCTAGCCACAGCAGCTGCGCTTCTTTGACGAGGCGGCTGTTGATTTTGACCCTTTTGATGTGCTGAGGGCTGACGTTTTCTAATATTTGGCGTACCTTTTCAACGACAGCCGTCTTTTCTAGCTGATCGGGTGAGGCCGCTTCGCACAAAAGCTGGAGCATACCGCTAGCGACAACGGCTCTAGTACGGATGCCCGAGCTGGCTAGGCGTTCGTTCAATACCTGAATAATGGCGGCAACGCTACCCTGTCGGGCCTGGCCAAAGGTCTCAGTGGCGGGGTTGCTCATGGGAGTAGCGGGTAAATTATGAAAGATTTTGGGATCTCTATGAGGATACCTGATATTGGAGTAGACGAGACCCTAGTCGATTAGGTGTGAATCGTCGTTGAAGCGGCGGAGTATCCAGTATTCAGGATTGTAACGGTCTGTGGTAAGGGCTTGCCAGCTGGTCTGGGACAGCCAGAATTCGAAGCGGGCGGTATGATGGATAGGAATTTTCCAAGTGCGATCGCAGCCCAAGATCACCGATACCATCTGCTGCATGATACCTGCGTGAGACACGGCCCACACGACTTCTCCTGGCCGATGCCGATGCAATATTTGACTGATCCAAGTTTGGGCCCTAGTTCTAGCAGTAGCTAGAGATTCGGCTTCAGGAACGGGCTGCCACTGCCTGGTGCTCAGGAGCTGAGCGCAGCACCTTGGATATTGCCTTTGCGCTGCTGACCAGGTTAGTCCCTGAAAAATACCCTGATGAATCTCTTGAAGATCTCCAGAAATTTGGTATCGGCTACTTTCAATAGATGTGATTAGGATATCTGCAGTCTGAGTCGCTCTGAGTAGTGGGCTGCTGTAAATAGAGGACAAGCGTTTCGTCCGTGGCTCATTGTCAAGAAGCTCGTCAGTAAGAGCCATCCTCAGTTGCTCGGCCTGACGGATACCCTTGTCTGAGAGCGCAGTGGAGCTTTGGCCCTCCATCATGCCTTGGACATTGCCCGTAGACTCGGCGTGGCGGATCAATGTGAGTTTGAGGTAGGTCACTGTGACAGTTTACTCAAGACAAGCGACTAAGCTAGGTGGCTTTTGTCTAACAAAGCGTGCTTAATAGAGCAATAGTTTATCCATACTTATGTTGTGTGTTGCTAGAAAGCTCAGTAGACAAGCAAGCGTCTACAATTACTAAAGATGATTGCTGAAGAACGCCACGGCTGGTCTTTCGTTTGATAGTAGTCTGGTGTGTATCTGTTTGCTCAAGAATAAGCCCCAAGGGAAGAGTCTGTTGCTTATGCTGCTAAAATCCACCACTCGCCATATTCTGATCTATGCGGCCACAATTGAAGACAACGAAATTGTTCCTAGCGATCAGAAACTGACTATAGATGTCGATCCAGAGAATGAGTTCAACTGGAGCGATGAAGCTTTGCAAAAGGTGTACCGAGAGTTTGACCGGATGGTCGAAGACTATGCTGACGAAGCACTGACGGACTACAATCTGCGGCGAATTGGCTCTGATTTGGAGCATTTCGTTCGGGCTCTGCTACAGTCTGGCGAGATTAGCTATAACTTGCAAAGTCGCGTGCTGAACTACAGTATGGGACTGCCTAGAGTGGTAGATACCTCGTCTGATCAAGATGCGTCCATAGAACCCGCTGCAAAGTAGCTTTGTTCACGTCTTACCTGTTTACGTTTTAGCTTTTTTCATAGATGCTGTCTTAATGCTGTAGCTCCCTTAGGCCGATTGTTTAGTGATTAATTGCCCCAATCCTAACTGTAATGCTGTCAATCCTGAGGGGGCCACTGCCTGTCAGAATTGCTCTTCGGCGCTGCCTCACTACTATCTGTGGGGTGTGGGTGAGAGAGCGACTGCGGTGAGACCAGGGGAGTTGCTAGGCGATCGCTATTTACTGAAGCGTGATCGTATTTTTCTAGATACGAAGCCAGCGCTTGTCCCTGAATCGCCCGTAGACATGCCGGCAGCGGTACTACCCTACCTGCATCTGTCAGTCTATCCGCTACATATGCCTCGGCTCTATGCCGCTTTAAAACCAGTGGGGAGTAGCGCTTCACCACTGATGCTGGAGTCTAGCGCTCTGTCGATGGCGGCGGCAATGGGCGCAGAGCCAAAAGTTCCTGACCTTTTACCGATGCTGTCAAAGCGCTGGATCGATGCACCGCCGCTTCGACAGCTAAGCTGGCTATGGCAGATTGCTCAGATGTGGGAGAGTTTTCAAAGCGAGCAAGTCGGGGCGACGTTAGTGACTAATGAGCTGTTGCGGGTGGATGGCTCTGTGGTTAGACTACTGGCGCTATCAAACCAGTCAGCATTAGGCCAGAATACACCGACGCTAGTAGATTTAGCTCATAGCTGGCAATCGTTGGCGGCGGCAGCTCACTCTTCTATACGTTCTTTTTTGACCGAGCTGTGCGATCGCCTAGAGCAAAACCAGATCAATGCCGAGCAGCTATGCGAGCAGCTAGGGCTGGCGATATATACATGCGCTCAAGAGCAGGGTGTGAGTTATGACCTGGCGATCTATACCGATCAAGGTCCGACTCGCAAACGCAATGAGGATGCTTGTTTCCCAGAAAGTGGAACTAGCCTGACGCTGGCGAGCGAAAAGACAAAAGCATCGCCACAGCTGCTGATTGTGTGTGATGGCATTGGAGGTCATCAGGGTGGAGATGTAGCCTCTCAGCTAGCGATCGCAACTGTCAAAACCCAGCTAGAGCCAGTAGTTTTTGATAAGAGCACTGAGCTGAGCCCAACCGAGATCATGCTGGCAATTGAGCAGGCAATTTGCGCAGCGAATGACGAAATTTCGGCCCAAAATGATCAGGCACATCGACAGGCACGTGATCGCATGGGCACGACTTTAGTCTTAGCCCTGGTTAAAGGTGCAGAGGTCTATATTGGTCACCTAGGCGACAGCCGAGCCTATCGCATCAGCGCTCGTAATTGTCAGCAGGTGACTCTGGACGATGATGTGGCTTCTAGACAAGTGAGACTAGGGGGCAGTCTGTATCGAGAAATGTTGGTTCAACCCGGGGCAGGATCGCTAGTGCAGGCGCTGGGAATGGGGCCATCGCAGATGCTCAAACCGACCGTGCAGCGCTTCGTGATCGATGAAGACTGTGTCTTCTTGCTGTGTTCGGATGGATTAAGCGATAGCGATCGCGTCGAGCAATTTTGGGTCAACGTGCTGAAACCGCTAGTAACTAGAGATGTGGTAGGCAAGAGCGGAACTACAGAGAAGGTAGATGCGATCGCTCAGCAGTTGGTCTCACTGGCCAACAAATACAACGGGCACGACAACGTAACAGTGGGATTGCTGGCTGCACAAGTTCTACGCATTTCTGAACGGATGGTGCCAAAAACATTGGCTAGTCCGCTGCCGCCGGCGGTGACTGCGCCGAGCCGGACCAAGGTTTTGTCTCAGCCTCGGTCCACTCAGCTAGGAACCGAACCGTTATCTTCTGAGGTGTCTTCTTCTGACACGCTATCCGATCCAGTGAGATCGACTGGTCAGCGCAGCAGCCAGAACGGCCTTCAAAAAATAGGACTGATTGTCTTGCTGCTGGCTCTGTTTGGGGCGTTGGCCTATACGATATTTCCTGGATTGAAAGAGAACATACTGCCTAGTGACACCGATCAACCGAAGGCTGCAGGCAGCGTAGATACTGATACAGATCAGCCTGCGCTCCCCTCACTAAAGCCACCAACTGCCTCTACTAACTTTGTAGTGGGCGACTATATGCGTATTCTTCAGTCGGATAGCGTAGGCATTCGTAGCGTACCGGCTGGGAGCGCAGGCCGTCAGGCTGACAGCGATGTAGAAGTAGCCAATTCGCCGCAACTATTGCTGTATCCGAGGCCAACCTTATCGGCAGACTCGGCGGATGGCAATGTCATTCTCGGAACGGTTCCGACGGGTGGAATTGCGCGAGTTTTGAATAAGCAGACAGCCGAAAACCAGACAGCCTGGGTGCAGCTAAAGGTGTGCTCGATTCCATCTGGAAACGACCTCTCTGAGGTGCCCGCTGAAACAGATATCCCAAACGCAGCGGCTGGTCCATCAAATAGCCAGCTCAATCAGCCAGAATCAACTGAGACTGACCGGCCACTGTTTCTTCCTCCAGGAAGTACAGGTTGGACACTGTCATCGAATTTGGTTGGCTTAGCTGAGCCAATTACCGGTTTACGGCCTGCCCAAACGGGAAGTTGTAAAGGTTAATGGCACAGCTAGACGCTCTGGGGCTGTGGGTAGCAGTAGATAGCCTGAGGAAGCAGCGCGATCACTTTGCTATTTGGGTATTGCGATCGCCTCATCCCAGCGGCCATGTCCACTACGACTGCGACTGGAGCCCACAGCTGGCCGATGCGTGGCAAAGCTGGCAGTCCGTCTTTTCACTGCGGGGCTTACCTCAAGTTCCACATACTCCGTCGGCCTATATTCCTCAATTTTTGAGCGAGACTGATTTATTAAAAGCCGACCTATCGAATTTAGAGCCAGAACCAGCGGTGGCGCAGTCGACCAGCTACAGCAGCCGCTATATGCAGCATCTGGGGATGAATCTCTGGCAGTGGCTGTTTTCGGGCCCGATCAAAAGTAGCTTTGAGCGGGCTCAAGGCATTGCGATCGGACAAAATTCACCTTTGCGGCTGCGGTTAGAAATTCGCGATCCTGAGTTGATTTCGCTACCGTGGGAAATCATGCAGAGTCAGGCTGGCAGCCGGGCGCTCTCGCTGAAGCGCAGAATCTTGTTTAGCCGTACCAGTAGCGATGTTGATTCGCTAGAAGTAAAACCTTTGGACCGAGCGCTGAAGATTTTGCTGGTGTTAGGAAAAGACAGTCCACATGAAGCAGAAAACGAGTCCGAAGTAGGACAGCTGAAGCTGAAGCAAGAGGCAGCGCTGCTGAAGAAAATTTTGGAGCAAAACAGTCATCTAAATTTGCGTCCGACAGCTAAGCGACGGGTGGATATGCTGGTACAGCCCAGCGCGGCTGAGCTATCGGATACGCTCGAGAGAGGAAGCTACAACGTCTTTTTTTATTCGGGGCATGGGATGCCGGGGCCAGATGGCGGGCTGCTGTTTTTGTCGGATACGACCTTGAGCGGGACTGAGCTGGCTCAGGTGTTGATCAGATCGAAGGTACGGCTAGCGGTGTTTAATACCTGCTGGGGGGCACAGCCGGAGGAGAGTCGGGCGCGATCGCTCCCCCGCAGTAGCCTAGCCGAAGTCCTGTTACATCACGGTTTGCCTGCCGTGATTGCTATGCGCGACTCAATTGCCGATGAAGAGGCGACCAGCTTCATTCAGGCGTTTGCTCAGGCGCTGGCAGAGCGGAAGGCAGTGGATGAGGCGGTTGCGATCGCCCGTCAGCACCTGCTGACCCTTTACCATTTTAACCAACCTGCTTGGACCCTACCTGTTCTGTACATGCATCCTGATTTTGACGGGCTACTGCTGCTTTCTGAAGAAACTACTCAGATCAATCAGCACACCGCTTTCCGCCCGCCCGTTCGACAGGCTATGCTGCGAGACACCAACAATCATAGAAACACCTGGCCGATTTACAGCGATGTCATGCGGATTGGGCGCAAGCCCGGTTTAAACGATCTGGTCATTTCTGATCCGTGGGTGTCTAGCAGCCACGCCGAGATTTTTCATCGCAGACAACAGGCAGATGATGGCTCAGGTATGGCCTATTTCTTACGAGATAATTCGCGCTATGGAACATTTTATTGCCAGGACGGTAGCTGGCACGAAGTCCATCGCCGAGAAGTGGCACTACGTCCTGGCACTCAGATCCGATTTGGCAGCCAGTCTGACGGCCAGCTTCTAGAATTCGTATTAGAGTCCTAGCTAGAACACGGACATCTGTAGTTTTTTGAAGACAGACTCTAGAAAATACGACGAACCATGCGGAACCGCCAAAAGCGTCGCTGTATCTCTCCTTTGTCACGCAAATCAATTTCACTTCATCAGGTGAGCGTTAACTATGACTCATGTATCCTCATCCCACAGCGATATGGATAATTCGGAAATCGACGGTCTAGAGCCATCAGCTACTACGTCTGAACTGCTGCAAACTATTCTGGATCCAGAGCAAAGCTCGCCTTGGACAAGTGCGGAGACTGCCTCTGAGTATGATGAGCAGATCTCAAAAGCTGGCGCGGTTTTGGAAATCTCTGATGCGGAAGCAGCGCAAGGTTGGCAGGGACTATCAGCGCAGCTTAGCGGTTTGTGGAACGTCGAAGAGAGTAGTTTTCTGGCTCGACTTCAGCAGAAATTTGCTGAGCGCCTACCTGCTGAGGTGCTGGCGATGATTGCAGAGAAAGCGCAGAAAATGGTCCATAGCGGCGAGCCGATGACGAAGCAGCTAGTTATCTGTGTGCAAGATAGTTTGAACAGGGTAGCTGAAGCCGACTTGCAGGTGATAGCTAGACCGATGGCGTTTGCAATGCGCGGTAGCAGTGCCGATGAATTTGTAGAGGCAACGATCAGATCTGTGCGGCAGGCAAAGTGGACAGACTTATCACCGATCGAACAGTCAAAACTGAGTTTGGCGGCGGCTAGGTATGCGATCGCACAAGCGGACGTTTAGCGATTTCTCAGGCCAGACTACAGCGAGTTTCAAGAGACTCAAGCAGTAGCCAAAACGTTTTTTCTGAGTCTCGAATGCACTGCCAATATAGCTATAACGCTGCAAAAAACTGCTAAAAAAAGGACTGCACTTGTGTAGTACAGTCCTTTTTGATGGTTTCTAGAAAGATGCGCGAGATGTACTGATAGAAACAGCTACTGCTAGATCTATGCTAAGCCAGTGTTTGCACCTGGGCGACCGGTAGCCAGCTCTACCTTGACAATAGTACCGCCCATCTTCTGAATACGCTGTTGCTCTTTAAACCAGTTGTCGTAGGGAACTAGCTTAGTGAAATAGGTATTCTGAAGCTCGCGCTGAGTTCGAATCCTGGTTTGACTAGGAACGCAGGCAGTGACTCGAAACATTCGCATGGTAATGGCCTCTTGGGTATCTAAATCTAAAGGGTCTAAGTCTAAAAGTCTGGGTCTAAAAACTTATAGCTGCGTTGGTATCTACTCTGATTGCAGTAGTCCAACGTAAGGAATTGAACTGAATACTCTAACTCTGTTGAAACGAATTCTTGAAACGTAGAAGAGCGTATCTATCAGAGTTAATTTATTAAGAATCAACAAATTTTGGAAAACTTCTGCCGTTGAAGAACTTGCCGCTCGGCTTCTTTCTATTGGCCTCGTTCTAGCGTGCTTAGCTCTAAAAAGAGAGCAATCTAGAAGTCTGATTAATCAATGCTATAGACTCGAAGCCTCTCAAATGGTTCAGCCATTTCAAAAGAAATATACTAACCCTTTTGCTAAGCCTTCAGTTCTCTAACACTCACTCCAGACTTCTAGAGAGAATGGAACTCGTCAAAAGACTAATGAATTAGTCTGTGCGAATTCCTAGTTGAAACAAGTGAAGCAGGTTGAAATAGGTTTAACCAACGACTAGCTCAAGCCAGAGCAGATGTAGTCAAGGTAAACACCCATTTCTTTACCAGCGTCAGCGCCGACTAGGCTAGCAGTGACTTCTTTGATCGCTTGGATAGCCTGAACGGTTGCACCGACAGGAACGCCCAAGGAGTTGTAAGTCTCTTTCAAACCGTTGAGCACACGCTCATCGAGGATGGAAGGATCGCCAGCGAGCATAGCGTAAGTGGAGTAGCGCAAGTAGTAGTCCAAGTCGCGAATGCAAGCAGCATAGCGACGAGTCGTGTACATGTTGCCACCGGGACGAGTGATGTCAGAGTAGAGCAGAGACTTAGCAACTGCTTCTTTGACGATTTCAGCAGCGTTAGCGCTGATAGAGGTAGCCGCACGAACGCGCAGCTCACCAGTTTGGAAATAAGCTTTGAGCTTATCCATAGAAGACGAGTCAAGGTACTTACCTTGTACGTCTGAAGCATTAATTACAGCAGTAATTGCATCTTGCATTGGGTTTGCTTCCTAAAAGTGGACTAAAACAGATATGGACAAATGAGCAGCCGCCTAATCTTTAGATCTATTTTTTAGATCTAGTCTTTAGACACCGACTCATAGATGGCTTACTGCAAGCCGCCGATGACGTAGTCAAAGTAAGACGCAGCTTCAAGCGCATCATCACCAGACATCATGGAGCCAGCAACGCTCTTCATGCAACGGATAGAATCCGCCATTGCAGGAATCGAGGTACCAAGTGAGTTGTACATCTCACGAGCACCGACCAAGCCGATCTCTTCGATAGGGGCTACATCGCCTGCGACCACACCGTAAGTGATGAGGCGTAGGTAGTAGTCCATGTCGCGCAGGCAAGTGGCTGTCATTTCTTCACCGTAGGCATTGCCACCGGGGGAAACAACGTCAGGGCGCTTCTGGAAAAGCTGATCGCCAGCAGTTTTGACGATGCGCTCACGAGACTCAGTTAACACCTGAGCGATGCGAACACGGCGCTCACCAGAGGTTACAAACCCCTTAATGCGGTCCAATTCGCCGGGGCTGAGGTAGCGGGCCTCAGCGTCAGCATTCACGATTGACTTCGTGACTATACTCATTAATGGATTCCTCCGAAAGAATAAACCAGATGAGTTTCACTGGTTCTGTGTAAAACAGACGAAAATTCAAACAGCTGAGCTTCAGTCTTATAGTTTCAGTCTTGAACAGTTGTCCCAGACTGGAGCCTTAAGAACTTGGCGCTGCTTGGAAGGCGATCGCGTTACCACCGCTGCTAGGGCTTTGCGCCGAAGCTTTAGCAAAACCAACAATCACCTACAACACCATTATGAGACCTGACGAGCAGCCTAAGCTATAACCTTTGTTACTTAATTTTTGCTTACAGACAAGCTTTCCGCCTGCAAGCAAACCAAGATTAGTCATTGATCATATGCCTTCAGCAGGCTCATTTTTGGTCTCGCTCAGCTACCGTTTCTGTAAACATTTTCTAGTATTCTGCTTACTTACTCAGAGGTTTGGAAACATTTCGTAACCAAACTCCTCAGTTTCCTAGAAAGCAACAGCTTCGAGGGCTGAGATCGTGAGAGAGCCGACGACCGTTGAAAATTTGTTTTTGGGACAACCGAAAAAAGGCGCATCACAAAAGGGAAGCGCCCTTTTTCGATAGAAAAGTTCAGGAGATTAAAGCCAACCCTCAGGCGCAATCTCCCAGAATTCCCAACTTTAATCTTCTAGGGCATTCGCCATCAGCGGCAGCTTTTCAGACACTGACGTTGATGGGTTTAGGGCATCGAAACTGGGAATCACAATATCATCACTTTGCTTAGTCAGACGGTTGTATAGAACCTCCGTATTCGGGAAGTTCGCGGCTGGCAGCGTAGGGAAGCGACGATAGGGAACTGTGTCTTCGCCGAAGTACTGAGCATATTCTGGGGTGTTGACTAAGGCCTGGATAAAGCCTCTGATGCCTTCTGAAGCCAGAATCTTGTTGTACTTGCGAATCTCTATCTGGTCTTGAGGGGCGCGGCCCAAAAAGTGCTTGGTGCCTAGCTCAATTACCTTTGTGTTGGGATAGGGAGCGTAGAACTCTTTGATGTAAAGACTGGAATTTCCCAGACCTTCTATGAATTCCTTGACGTTGATTTCACTGTTGGCTAGCTTGCTTTCTAGCTCAGAGAATTCGCTGCCTTTGACCACGTAGGGCGCAATGTCACGCTCGAAGATTTGACGATAAGCCGCTTGAGCAACCGTTAGTACGGCAGTCTTTTCGGTAGTCGTCAGCTTGAAGCGCTTGGTCTGCTCGCGCTGTACCGTTACGCCCTGGTTCACGCGCTTTTGAACGTCAGGCATAGGACGATCTGCGCCAACAGAGCCCAGCTCAATAAAGCGTGGCGTGGTCTTTTCTTCTGGGCGAGCGCCTGTCTCCTGAATGGTACCGACTCTGAGCGATCGCATCGCCTGACCTGCAGGCGTCAGATACCGCTCATAAGGCACTGTATCTTCGCCGAAGCAATCGGTATATTCCTGGGAATCGATAATGGCATCCACCAGTGCATAGAACCCTTTCTTCGCGCAGATATCAAAGTACTTGTTGTTCTCCTGACGGCCATAGGTTGGACGACCCAGCAGACGACGATGAATATACTCCACCGCTTTCATCACATAAAGAGAAGTCCAATAGGTCTTGCGGAAGGTCTCGGATTTTGCCAGCGCTTTGACAAACTCACGAACGTTGATCTCGCCAGCGGAAAAGCGACTTTCAGCAGCTGATATCTCTTGTCCTGCATAGACAGGACGGCCAAAGACCTGGCGATAGGCGGCGTCAATGATCACCCTGGTATTACCTGCTGATGCCTTGAACACCTTGGGTCCGAGTGAACCCGGCGCTTTTGGTCTGGCGGCTGGGTTGCTGAGCTGGTTGTCGATACCCGCACCCTGGCGGATCAAAATGCGACGGGTGTCCTTGCTGAAGGGGGCAGGACTAGTACTGGGATCGCGAGTCTCTTTGGGAAAGATTGCGCCGAACTGGATTTCTAGCGGATCATTACCAGAACCATAGACGTGCTGGTCGGGCAGGGGCTGATTGTAAGAGGCGAACAGCGTGATGAACTGAGGAATCTTGCGGTACGGGGCGCTGTAGTTGAACAGATCCTGCTGAGCGCCCCAGTTGCGGCATTCTTGAGCTTCTTGGCCCAGGCCACGAATATAAGGAACGGTTTCCTCGCCAAAGTAGTCGGCATACTCTTGCGAATCGACTAGCGCATCGATCAGCTTAGATAGGCCACCTTCCGAGACAATCGCGAAGTATTTTTGAACTTCTTCGCGGGAGCTAGGCCCACGACCAAGAATATGACGGAAAGCTAGCTCTAGCGCTCGGCTGTTGATAAACGGCTCGAAAAATTGCTTCCTATATAAAGGAGACTTCGCCAAGCGGCGAATGAATTCCTTCATGGAAATCTCGCCGTTTCTGACCTTGGATTCTAAATCGGAGATGGACTGAGAATAGGCGCGAGTGATGTCACGCTCGAACACCTGACGATAGGCAGCCTTAATCGCTTCGTTTTTCTCAAGGCGCGATAGACCTGGCTTCATCGCATACTTTGGTCGTCGCTCTGAAGCGTTGAAGTAGATCTGGGGCAGCTGTAGACCCTGCTGATCTTTCGAGGGGCTCTGACGCACTTTCTTTGAAGGCGTTGGACCTTTGAACTCACTCAGCATGATGTCAAAGTACTGACGCAGGATGTCTTGGGCCTCGTCATCACCTTTGAAATAGCCTACTGACGCACCGCGCATGGTCTGAATAGCGACGATAGTTGCTGGAGTCGAGCAGGCATTTTCGATAATTTCTCGCAGCCCGCGAACATTCACCTTCAAAATGTTGGGGTCACCAGCGACAACGGCATAGGTGAGATATCGCAGGAACCAGCTCATGTCTCTTAGAGACTTTTGCATGTTGCTAGGGCCGTAGCGAGCAACGTTAATCGGCCTAAAGTTGGGGGGTGCTGCGCCGATTTCAGGGTCGTTTACCAGCAGATTACGAAGGCCGCTAAAGATGCCGCCTTTCTTGGTATTGCCGTCACTGTTTGCTGCAACAAAGGTAGCGGTGCCTAGCTTGGAGGCTTCTTTTTGATCTAGAGGGACGCCGCCACGGGTCATCTCCATCGGAGCGTCGTCTTCTGATTTTTCTAGATAGGCTAGGGCCGAGCCGCCTGTGAAAATGCGGTTGGCCGCTTGAGAGACGATCAGTTCAGAATAGCGGGTGAGCGTTTGAGCGATCGCAACGCGCTTCATTCCAGAGCTGAAGAAAGTCTTGAGTTCACCGAGTTCGGTGTTCTCCATATAGCGGTCTTTCTGTTCCGCTTGAGAAATCGTGGAAGCAGGCAAGGTTTGGTAAAGTTGGGGCCGTGCTACAGAGCTTCCGCCGCTAGCTGTCACTGTCATGGGTTCTCAAAGACTCCCTATATAGGTACTTAGGACTCGTTAAAAAGGGTATTTTTCCTGGGTTGTCTTCTCAGATTAAAACGATTTGGAATTGCAGATAACCGATTGTTAAGAACCGTATTGTTTGCTAGACCAAGAAATTAAAAAGCGAGACAGGCAACCAATAACAAACGACTTGTTGTTGTCTCTGTTACCGATGTGTGTAGCCGATCATAGAAGATTGTCAGCGTTCTCTGAGAAGAGCGTGAACTTTTGTAATGTTTGATTTCGTTCGGCCTTACTGAAAAAGTTCTGTTTGAAGAGGTTTTTGGATACCGTCAAATAGGCGATGCTAAAGAGATGATCACCTCTCTTTTGTCTCTCCTACCTCAATCCATAATTGTCATCTAATATGCCGTCTACTCAACAGCCCGCCAATCCGCAAACCAATCTGCCAGGACTCCCGTCTGATCCGTCCACAGCTGATACCGTGGCTGCCCGCACCGCAGCCGTTAGTTCGGCTGTAGCAAAGCTATACGACGCCTATCCATTTCCGCCTGAACCGCTTTTGGATGAAGCCCCTCCTGGCTATAACTGGCGCTGGAATTGGCCTGCGGCTTACAGCTTTTGTGCTGGGCGAAAGCCGGATACGAACAAAGTGCGAATTTTGGACGCAGGCTGCGGTACTGGAGTGAGCACAGAATATCTGGTGCATTTGAACCCAGAAGCAGAGGTGGTAGGAATTGATTTGAGTGGGGGTGCGATCGCAGTTGCCACAGAACGCTGCCAACGCTCTGGGGCAGATAGAGCGACCTTTCACAACCTCAGCATCTACGACGTTGATCAGCTTCCGGGCGAGTTTGATCTGATCAACTGCGTCGGCGTCTTACACCATATGCCCGATCCGATTCGGGGCATTCAGGCACTAGCCAAAAAGCTTAAACCTGGCGGTATTTTTCATATCTTTGTCTACGCTGAGCTAGGCCGGTGGGAGATTCGGCTAACTCAAGAGGCGATCGCACTGCTGCAAGGCGACCAGCGCGGCGATTACAAAGATGGGGTCGCAGTTGGCCGGACCCTTTTTTCCTCATTGCCCAAAGGCAACCGACTGCGAAAGCGGGAAGAGACGCGCTGGTCGCTAGAAAATCAGCGCGATGAGTGCTTTGCCGATATGTACGTCCATCCCCAAGAAATTGACTACAACGTCAAAACTCTTTTTGATCTAATAGATGCGTCGGGACTGGACTTCGTTGGCTTTTCCAATCCGCAGTACTGGGATTTGTCTAGGCTGATCGGCACAGCATCTGAGCTGATGGGTAGGGCCGCAGGAATGGATGAGCGCGATCGCTACCGTCTAACAGAAGTGCTCGATCCAGAGCTGACCCACTTCGAGTTCTTTCTTGGCCGTCCGCCATTAGAGCCTACCGACTGGAGCAGCGATGAAAGGCTACTAGCGGCTAGTCCCGAACGACATCCTTGTATAGAAGGGTGGCCTAGCCGCAGTTTCTTCAACTATGAGTATCAGGTCGTTTCGATTACCGAAGCAGAGTTTGTCTTTATCGAAAAGTGCGACCCGACGCAGGCTCACTCAGTCGCTGAAATTCTGGGACAGATGGATGTTGGGAGCCAGACTGAGGCGTTGGAGATGGTGCGATCGCTCCAGGAAAGACAGCTGATTATGCTAGCGCTTCTCAAAAAATAAAGCGCCACCGCCTGTTGAATCTTTCTGTAAAGAAGTATTATTGCCGTGATATGATTGCCCTTGGTTTTACAGAACTTAGCCCTGTTCTAGGGCGTTACGCAGGATGGATATTTTCTGTTGTGCGATCGCCAAAAGCAGGCCACAAAATAGGTAACCGACACCATTTCTAACGTGACTTTTGCGGAAAAAACAGCTGACGTTTCTCTCAATCTCTCGGCGCTTGCTGAAGAGAATATTGGTTCGGCCATTGCTGAGCTAGAGATCAACCAAGCCGCCGCCGCTAGAGCCGGTCATCAAGAGGGCATAGAAGCAGCGCCAGCAGAAGGCACTCGTCCGCTGCTGCCGCCCGCTTCAGACACGTCCATGCAAGAGTATTACCAGCTCCAGCAAGACTTGCTCAAGCTGACTCTGGCCTTTACTGTTGTCATCTTTTTGGCCGTTTGGGGTACTTACTCGCTCAATACTGCGCTCAACTATGTGGTGGGAGCAGTCACTGGTATTGTCTACTTCAGAATGCTAGCGAAGAGTATCAGCAGCATTGGCCGCGAACAGCAAAAACCAAGCAGCGGCAGGCTAGCCATTTTCATTGGCGTCATGGTGGTTTCCACCCAGTGGGAACAGCTTTCTGTGCTGCCTGTGTTTCTAGGCTTTTTGACCTACAAAGCCGCACTAATCAGCTTTGTACTCTGGACAGCTGTAATGCCGAGTAAGGCAGCAGCTTCAGGGGAGATGACCTGACCAAACTAGCCTGAACCGTACACATAGTCTCTGAATACACAGTCTGAATACACGGTCTGACATTTAATTTGCTGATACTGAGTTTGACTATGGCTTTGATAGAAGTGAATGATCTGCCTAACAGAGCAGATACCGATTCAGATCAGATAGCTTTTTCAATTTCCCCACTGGTTTAATAACTGGTTCAATTCACCGATGTTGTAGTGCAGATAACAAAGTTTGACTCCAACGTGGCCATACAGAAAATAGAGATTTAAACGGCGATGCTAAACACCTTTCACTTCTTGAACTCTTCGCTTCTAGCAAAATTAGAAGTAGGCGAGCACTATTACTGGAAAATTGGCGGTCTGAACGTTCACGGACAGGTCTTTATCACTTCCTGGTTCGTGGCTGCCGCCCTGATCGGTGTAGCCTTTCTAGCCACTCGCAAAGTAGAGCGCGTACCCTCCGGTTTGCAAAACCTGATGGAATACGCCTTGGACTTCATTCGCGGTCTGGCCAAAGACCAGATTGGAGAGAAAGAGTATCGACCTTGGGTTCCCTTCATTGGTACGCTGTTTCTCTTTATCTTTGTCTCCAACTGGGCAGGGGCGCTGGTTCCTTGGAAACTCATCCACATTCCTTCCGGTGAGCTGACCGCGCCGACTAACGACATCAATACAACTGTTGCGCTGGCTCTACTCACATCACTCGCCTACTTCTACGCCGGTTTCCGCAAGCGCGGTTTGGGCTACTTCAAGAAATATATCGAGCCAACTCCCATCCTGCTGCCGATCAACATCCTAGAAGATTTTACTAAGCCGCTCTCGCTCAGCTTCCGACTATTTGGAAATATCCTGGCAGACGAACTAGCAGTGGGCGTTTTGGTTCTGCTGGTTCCTCTCTTTATTCCCCTGCCTTTGATGGTGCTAGGTCTCTTCACTAGTGCAATTCAGGCATTGATTTTCGCTACGCTTGCTGCTGCCTATATTGGCGAAGCCATGGAAGGCCATCACTAGCCTGTAGAGATAGCGACTATAGATTTTGTTTATAGCTAGAAAGGTGCTCTTCAACGAGCGTTAGCTAGAACAATCAACCTTGAGAGATGGAGACTCTCGTTAATCTCACTCTGGGCTAGCCGTCCTACTTATAGAGAACATTCGCTAGAGAAAACCGCTCTGGTGTGTTCTAGATAGTAATAAGGCTTTGATACGACACTCTAAACTCACAAGGAAAAACATCATGAATCCTACTGTTGCTAGTGCATCTGTAATTGCGGCTGCTTTGGCTATTGGTCTTGCGGCTATCGGCCCTGGTATTGGTCAGGGTAATGCGGCTGGTCAGGCTGTAGAAGGTATTGCTCGTCAGCCCGAAGCTGAAGGCAAAATCCGTGGCACCTTGCTACTTAGCTTGGCATTTATGGAAGCACTGACCATCTACGGTCTAGTGGTTGCACTTGTTCTATTGTTTGCTAACCCCTTCGCATAAGCCTCCATTGGCTGGGTCAGAGAAAGAAACCCCTTTGTCAAAATGTCAAAACGTTTGTCAAGACCTGTTTCTTTCCACCCAGCTTTGTTTTGTGCGTCACATTGTCACGCCAGCTGTAGCCAGCTAGATCAGCTAGCTAGCTGCGCGAGCAGACAGTGTGCCCAAGGTAAAATTGCCTGTTGATTCAATTGGGAGTTACTCGCTGGATTCACTCCAGAGAGCATAAATAAAGAACATGTGGATGGGACTGACATTATTAGCTGTTGAAAGCGTTGAAGCAGCTGAAGAAGCGGGTGGGTTGTTTGATCTAAACGCGACGCTGCCTTTGATGGCGATTCAGTTTTTGATTTTGATGGCAATACTCAACGCCATCTTATACAAGCCTTTGGGTGAAGCTATTGATGAGCGGGACGCCTACGTGCGCAACGCAAAATCAGGGGCGTCAGAACGGTTGGCCAAGGCTGAAAAGCTCGCCGCTGAATATGAGCAGTCTTTGGCGGATACTCGCCGAGAAGCTCGCAGCGTGATCGAGACCGCACAGGCCGAAGCGCAGCAGGTTGCATCTGAAAAACAGGCGGCTGCTCAGCAAGAGGCGGCTAGTCAGCGTGAGGCAGTGCAAAAAGAATTAGATGAGCAGAAAGCGGCGGCACTCAGTCAGCTGGAGCAGCAGGTCGATTCTTTGAGCGATCAGATTTTGGGTAAGCTGCTGGGTTCAGCGGCCTGATGCGCCTAACGGCAGATACGAACAACAGAAGACGAAGCAGTATAGGTATCGAAAGTGTTAACGCAAGCGTGGGGGCTGCTGGCCTCTGAAACTAAAGGATTCGGGTTGAATTTCGACATCTTCGAAACCAACATCATCAACCTGGCCATTGTAATTGGCGTCCTAATTTACTTTGGAAAGGGCTTTTTGGGTAGCAAACTCCAAGAGCGTCGGGAAGCGATCGAGACGGCAATTAAGGATGCTGAAGCTCGTCAAAAGCAGGCGGCGTCCGCTTTGGCTGAGCAACAGCAAAAGCTACAGATGGCTAAAAAAGAGGCTGAGCGCATTCGAGCTGAGGCTCAGACTAATGCTGAGGCCGCACGCGAGGCGGTTCTGGCTCAGTCGGCTAAAGATCTTGAGCGTTTGAAAGCGGCAGCGGCGCAGGATACGTCTTCTCAGCAGGATCGAGCGATGCAGGAACTGCGGCAGCGGGTGTCGGCGATGGCGCTGGAGAAAGTGCGATCGCGCCTGCCAGAAATCCTCAATGAAGGTAAGCAGGCTCAGCTAGTCGACCAAAGTATTGCCCAGCTAGGAGAATAAGGAGAAACACACCATGAGCACTACTACTTCGGAGGTTGCTTCTCCTTACGCGCAGGCACTTCTCTCTATTGCTCAGTCGAAAGATTCTGTCGATGAGATCGCTCAGACCTCAGCCGACTTTCTAAGCTTGCTAAAAGAATCAGAAGGTCTCTCAGAATTTTTGGCTAACCCCATTGCCAACGATGATGCTAAGCGAGGCGTGATCACAAAGGTATTGGGCGATGGTGCCAATACCGAGATGAAGAACTTTTTGCTGCTGCTAGTCGACAAAGGACGCATCTATCTAGCAGAACCGATTTTGCAGCAGTTTCAAGCGCAGGTGCGTGAGCTAAAGCAAACGGTTCTAGCGGAAGTCACTTCAGCGGTAGAGCTGAGCGACGAGCAAAAAGAAACCGTTCGTCAAAAAGTGCAGCGCATCACCAATGCCAATGCCGTCGAGCTAGAGACCAGCATCGATCCTGATTTGATCGGTGGCGTCATTATTCAAATTGGCTCTCAGGTTTTAGATGCTAGCTTGCGCGGTCAGCTTCGCCGCATTGGTTTGCAGCTAGGCGCTTCTCAATGAGCATTCCTTAGAAAGTCGCTCTAAAAGGCAGCTTTTGAAGGGCTTTTCTAGATAATCTTTTTTCATTTGTACATATCCGTAGTTAGTAGGGCGACTCCTAATGGTAAGCATCAGACCGGACGAAATTAGCAGCATTATTCAGCAGCAGATAGAACAGTACGATCAGGACGTGAAAGCCGATAGCGTCGGCACTGTTCTACAAGTAGGTGACGGGATTGCTCGCATCTATGGCCTCGACAACACAATGGCAGGTGAGCTGTTGGAATTTGAGGACGGCACCATCGGTATTGCACTCAACCTCGAAGAAGACAACGTGGGTGCGGTAATGATGGGGACAGGCCGCGATGTCTTGGAAGGTAGTACCGTTAAATCAACTGGCAAGATTGCCTCTGTCCCTGTAGGCGAAGCGATGCTAGGCCGGGTAGTTGATACCTTGGGTCGTCCGGTTGATGGCAAAGGCGACATCAACACCAGCGAAAGCCGACTGATTGAATCAATGGCTCCTGGCATCATTGATCGTAAGTCTGTGTACGAGCCTTTGCAGACTGGAATTACCGCGATCGATGCCATGATTCCGATTGGCCGTGGTCAGCGAGAGCTGATTATTGGTGACAGACAGACCGGGAAGACTGCGATCGCAATTGACACCATCCTCAACCAGGCCGACCAAGACGTTATCTGCGTCTACGTTGCCATCGGTCAAAAAGCCTCTTCTGTTGCTCAAGTTATTGGCGTCCTCGAAGAGCGCGGCGCAATGGACTATACCGTCGTCGTTGCTGCCAACGCCAACGATCCCGCCGCGCTCCAGTACCTGGCACCTTACACCGGTGCTTCGATTGCTGAGTACTTTATGTACAAGGGCAAAGCGACCCTAATTATTTACGATGATTTGACCAAGCAAGCCCAGGCTTATCGCCAGATGTCGCTCTTGCTTCGTCGTCCACCCGGTCGTGAAGCCTATCCTGGCGACGTGTTTTTCTTACACTCACGCTTGCTTGAGCGTGCCGCCAAGCTCAGCCCTGAACTAGGCGAAGGCAGCATGACGGCACTGCCAATTATTGAGACTCAGGCGGGTGACGTTTCGGCGTATATTCCAACCAACGTAATTTCGATTACCGATGGTCAGATTTTCCTTTCGTCTGATTTGTTCAACTCTGGCTTGCGCCCTGCGATTAACGCGGGCATCTCGGTATCCCGGGTTGGTTCTGCTGCTCAAACCAAAGCGATCAAGAAGGTAGCTGGCAAGGTGAAGCTTGAGCTAGCTCAGTTCGACGAGCTGCAAGCATTTGCCCAGTTTGCCTCTGATCTAGACCCTGCAACTCAAGCGCAGTTGGCAAAAGGTCAGCGCCTCCGTGAGATTCTTAAGCAAAGTCAGTACTCTCCTCGCTCTTTGCCTGAGCAGGTGGCCGTGATCTATGCGGGCGTAAACGATAAGCTGAACGATATTCCTGTCGATAAAGTTGCTGATTATGTCAGTGAGCTGATTGGTTATGTCAACACCAGCAAGAAGGCTTATGTGGATGAAATCAACAACACTAAAAAGCTAACTGACGATGCAGTCAAGCTTTTAGAAGAAGCTATTGACGAGAGTAAGCAAGCATTCTTGGCCGCGTAGGGAGACGCAACTGTAAGGTCGCTGGACTATCATTTTATGAATAGCTAGCGACCTTGTGATGAAACGATTATGGCTAATTTGAAATTGATTCGCGATCGCATCAAGTCGGTCAAGAACACACGAAAAATCACCGAGGCGATGCGTCTAGTGGCCGCTGCCAAAGTCCGCCGCGCCCAGGCTCAGGTCAACGCGACCCGTCCATTTGCTGACCGCTTAGCGCAAGTGCTCTACGGTTTGCAAAGTCGTCTGAAGTTTGAAGACACCACCGATTTGCCTCTGATGCAAACACGCGATGTTGAGAAAGTAGCGCTCCTCGTCATCTCTGGGGACAGAGGTCTGTGTGGTGGCTACAACTCCAACGTCATTCGCCGTGCTGAGAATCGTGCTAAAGAGCTGAAAGCTGAAGGCGTAGAATTTACTTACATCTTGGTTGGTCGCAAGGCAGTTCAATATTTTGAGCGTCGCAGCCAGTCAATTGAAGAAAAGTACACCGGCTTAGAGCAAATTCCTACCGCAGATGAAGCGGCGACGATCGCTGATGAACTGCTGTCTTTGTTCTTATCGGAAAGTGTCGACAGAGTGGAGCTAGTTTATACCAAGTTCATTTCTTTGGTAAGCAACCGCCCGGTTACGCAAACGCTTTTACCTCTAGATCCTCAAGGTTTAGAAGCGAAAGACGACGAGATATTTCGATTGACTAGCCGCGATGGTCGCCTAGCTGTAGAACGCAGCGACGCTCCTGATGTAGAAGTCAGCGAATTTCCCAAAGACATGATCTTTGAACAAGATCCCTCGCAAATTCTAGATGCCTTGCTGCCTCTATATTTGAACAATCAAATTCTAAGAGCGCTGCAAGAATCTGCGGCTAGTGAACTAGCTTCACGAATGACCGCGATGAATAGCGCTAGTGACAACGCCAAAGAGCTGATGAAGTCTCTCACGCTGTCTTACAACAAAGCTCGTCAGGCAGCAATTACTCAAGAGATTCTTGAGGTTGTTGGCGGTGCTGAGGCGCTTGGCTAAGACTAAGCACTTTCAATAGCTCCGACTTAAAGGCAGGGCTACGGCTCTGCTTTTTTAATTTTTACTAGCTTCAGTCATGTCGCTTAGGACGGTTACGTCGGTTGGAGGTCTGATGCAGCAATGGGGAAAGTAACTATCAGTGGTTGTCCAACCAGGATCTCACTTCATCTATAGTGCTCAAATCGAATATTACGTCGTTCAAGCTTTCTATAGCCTCTAAATTTAGCGCGTTCAGATCACGATGAATATCAGCGGGTAGCTCACCAAACTGCCTTTCCAGCAATCGTTCTACCAGACGAATGCTTGTTTGGCGTCCTTCTTCGCGCCCTTCTTCACGTCCTTCTTCGCGCCCTTCTTCACGCCCTTCTTCACGTCCCTCCTGTTTGGACGTACTTACAACGTTAGTTAAATCTCGATAGTGCTTCAAGCTTTCAGCGTAAGCATTCTGCTCAACAGGCGAATAATTAGCTAGCTCAGCGGCCCGAAATAGCCTTTGAAAAGGTTCTTCTCGAAGTGTCTGAGGCGGATTGTCTATAGCTGTTAGATGCCTTAGCAAGAACAGCCACTTATCAAAATGAGAGTCTAGTTGGTCAATTGTTTTGGTGAACTTCGGAAGCTCTATGTAGATAAACTTCAGCTTCTTGTAGAAGACTTCGCAGTTTTGGTTCTTGAGTTCTACAGTGTGAACGATAGTGCTGTCGTCTTTGTGATCGTCGAAGATAAAGTCCAAAACGCCGACGGTGTAAACTGGCGACAGCTTAAAATTCCATTCCCCCTGCGGAGCCTGCTCCTGGATCGGAAAGGTTGAATAGTAGACGCTACGATCTTTGAAATAATTCTGCTTCGCTTTCTGAATTTCTACAATGAAGCGTTCACCACTCTTGCTTTGACAGTAGATATCAAAAATGGCTTTGCGATCGACGATAGTATTACCAATTCTTTCGCTATTTCGAAAGTTTAGGTCAGCGATAGTGTGTTCTGCTGGCAGGATTACGTTCAAGAAATCAATCAACAGCGCCTTATTCGGCTCGCTGCCAAACAAACGTTTGAAACCGAAATCTGTAAGTGGATTTATGTATCTAGCAGGGCTATATCTATTGATGTACATCTGACTCTACAAATGCAGCAGTTTTCTCTAGCCTAGCGCTGATTGAGGGAAGATCGCTCCATAGCTGTGCTTCTATGAAAATGTCGTGTTTCCTGGTCGGATCAGTTCTCCAAACCTCACCTGGGACACCAGAGCGCTCAATGATCTCAAGTATCTCACTCAGTGTGAACACTTTTCCGTGATACGCAGGCTGATAAAACGCTTTTTCAGTTTGAGTTCTCAGCCAATAACTAACCATGCTGTCAGGATAAGTGAAGCTAATTTGGTCAGCGGCAACGAATGGTAGTGGCAGTTGAACTGTTTTGCTTTGTTCGTTGTAGCCTTCTTTCATCCAGGAAGCTGGTCCGACAGAAAAGTATTTGGGATGGGACAGGATAGGCTGTCCCCCTTTCCGAATGAATTCTTGCCGCAGCCAAGTTTCTGTTGCTCGCCTGTGGCGTAGATATTTCTCGGGATGCTTGAATCTGCGATAGACTTCGCCTGTACGCTTTCCTAACTGAGTCATCAGCTCAAGCGCGTCACGATCAGGCAGTGCTGAGAGTGTCTGAAAAGGTTCCGTTGCTTGGTGATGATAGTGGACTAGTAACAAACAATCTACAGACTCTCTAGCCATCATTGTTTTTGTTTTACATTCGTGTGGATTCAATTATTGCCAGTAGGGTTGGGCGAAGTTCACTAGCCAATCTTTGACTCTGTAGGTGGCCTGACAGTCGTCTTCGTTGTAGCGGAGGATAGTGTTTAGGTGAGTGCGATCGCCTGTCGACAGCCAGTCATCATACCAACAGATCGACTGCGCCCCATTGGCATCTTCATCTCTCCATTCAAATCCCATCCAGCGCGCCAAATGCTTGAGGGCATAGCTTTCAACCGGCAGCGCAACAGAATCAACAATGCGTTTGTGAATGTCCACAAATCTGTTTAACAGAGCACTAATGTCTGTTCCATTCGTGCCGTAGAGCTGACCTAGACGAGCAACAGTTTGCGCCTCATATGGACAGAAGTGATATATCGGCGCGGCGGGATAGCTATCAACAAGAGAGAGAAAATCAAACCAGGCTTTTTCCTCTTCTTCCGGCTGCTCAGCCAATAGTGCGTGAAAAGTTTGTTGCTGTTTCTCGTTGTCTATCACAAGAACACCATGAAGATAGATCAGATCTTTGTCTGGCGCAGCTTCAATATCAAAGTAGAGTTCGATATTAGCAGTAGGAACCTGGTGCGCCTCTAACGGAAAGTAGCCGGTGTGAAGCCGAGGAATAGCCGTGTCGTGAGCGGTAGCTTGAGCCTGGTAGATCAGCTTTTCGCTGATGTGATGCTCGGTGCCGAGGGCGTCAGTGAGATAACTGGCATTGATATTGGCGAGAGCTTCCACCGTAGTCAGGCCCAGATCTACTAGGGCGGGGTAGCGGGGCAGCGTAACACCCGGCAGTAGAGAGAGGTGATTAGTGGCTTTGGCTTCGGCGTAGCAGTGGCCTAGCCAGGGGCAAAGACTACAGCGACTACGAGAAATAAAGACCTCCGGTGCAATGGAAGCGGCCATAATCTCGTAACAGTCGTCTAGAGCTTCTTGAAGCTTAGGAACGTAGCGCTCTAGGTTGATACTGTATTGCTTCTCTTTCAGGAAAAGCCAAGCCGTTTCGGGCCAGACGCCCTGAATTTCGGCAAGCAGATAGGCGCTGAAGCTAGCGACAAGCTGATATTCGGGCTTGGGCTTTTTGCCGAGCTTCACGCTGTAAGGAACGTAGTACCAGTCGCCTAGCCAGGATTCGCCTTGCTGTTTGACCAGCAAATCGGGTTCGGTGCGATAGCGAGTATTGTTCGGGCCTTCGGCGATTAAAACGCCACGATAAATAGAGTCTGCGCCTTCTGTCATCAAGCGATAGGTGGCGTCCGCACCAGCGGCCCAATCTTGGCGTTCGTAGCGAGGACGGCTGAGAGGCGCAAATTGATCGAGGATGCTCTGGCGATGGTCGGCGCTGTCTTGGCGAAGTTTGACGAAGTAGTCGCTAGGCGGATCCTTCAGCGAAGCGTCGCCGTAATTGTCTAGGTAAGTGCGACGGCGGCAGCGGCGGTATTGAAAAAGCATGTGGTCGGTGAACCACAAAGGTTCGGAAGCAGATTTGTGCTGCGCTATTTCGAGCTGCGCTGTACTGACGGAGTGGGAGGAATCGCGCCGTGCAGTTGACAAACTGACTAAAGACCAGAAACTACCTCACCAGCGTAGCGTATTCGGGTGCTTTATATGTTATTGAGGAACTTTATTAGCTGCGCTGGTAGGCGTCTAACGGTGAGCTGTAGGTGCTAATTTCTGTCCTGTCTACTCACGGCAACCAGTCCGGCAATGCCTACTAATCCGCATACCAATAGAAAAATGCCCGCCACCGGACTGCTGCCAAGGTAGATCAAGCCGAAGACAATAAGCCCCGCAAGCATGGGGACTACGATTATGCCTGATAGTTTTCTTAGCTGTTCCCCGATCCGCATCAGGTAACGACTGTCTTTATTCTGAGGTGGTCGACGCATGTCTTCTTCCTTGTAACGCCCTTTTTCTATCGAAAAAGAGCGTTTCTTCTATTGGAATGGGATGAGCGCTAGCTTACCCAGCGGCCTTGAGCGCTGCTAGAACTTTGTCGTGAATCTCGCCATTGCTGACGACAACACCTGTGGTGCTCAATCTATCCGCTTTGGAGAAGTCTAACGTCTCGCCGTACATATCGGTGACGCAGCCACCGGCTTCTTCTACAACAATGACACCTGCGGCGTGATCCCAAATTTTTTCCTGATAGCCAGGATATTTTGGAGAGGGGAGGCGTAAGTAAAGGACGGCATTGCCGGAGGCGACTGCGCCGTATTTGGCTTGGGAATCCATACGCATAGAGTCAGTGGTGACGCCTGCAGCTTGGGCGATCGCACTCTGCAAGCTCTGGTCACCATGCCCAGACTCCACACTCTCCACAAAGCGAAAATGCTCTTTGTCCTCTGAGCTAGTCACCTTGATAGTTTCAGGCGTGCCACCTTCAATCGCCTGCATAGTCGCGCCTTCACCGCGCACCGCTACAAATAAGATACCAGTCGCAGAGCCGTCTTTGAGGTCCAATGTCAAGGCTGGACAGGCCAACACGCCCACTTTGATTTCGCCATCGGCCACCATCGCTAGGGCAACTGCATACTGATCTTTACGCAAGAATCCTTTGGTGCCATCAATCGGATCTAGCGTCCAATAGCGGTTAGCGACAGCGCCGTTGCCGTGGTCAATCCAGCGAGTCACTTCGTCTGGAGAAGCATCAGGAATAACTTCTTTTACATAGCTAGTCACCTGTTCCAAGCGCTCAGCCATTTCGGGCGTCTTCAGCTCGGCGGCGTCTTCTTCACCCACGACCGGATCGTTGGGGAAAGACTCGATTAGGGACTTGCATACCACTGCTTGTGCGCCGAAGTCGGCAACGGTAACCGGGCTTTTGTCTTTCTTTTCAATGGCTTCTGGCACCATAGTTGCGCGGACTTTTTCACAGACGATGGCTGCGGCGGTGGCTGCGGCGACGGCAACCTTTTTCTCTTGTTCAAAAGCCATAGAAGATCTCCCTAATTCACTGTAATAAACTTCATTAGTTTACGAGCCACCCATCAAACTTCAGAAAAGGTAGCACTTAGTTTGTGGTTTCTTCATCGTCATCATGCCCAGCCATACGGTAAATTTTCGTCCAGTCACGAGTGCCCCAGTACTGACAGGCCATTGATGCGGTTCGGCTAGCCTTGAGCAGCGTCTCTTCAAAAGGATGGGTCAGATAGAAGTGGCAGCAGGCTCCGTGGAAGATATCACCAGCACCCAGCGTGTCTACTGCGCGGATTTGCGGCACTTCAAGCTCGCTGATGGTCTGACCTGATTGGTAGAGAATCGGGGCAGCACCTCGGGTGATAGCAATTTGAAGGCTGTTTGCTTTGGAGCCGTTTGCTTTGGGACCGTCTGCCTTTGAGTGAAGCGATCGCACCCACTCCATCACCTCAGCAGCCGTCTCACACCCCGGCGGGAAAAAGTTAGCAGAGGCCACTACCGCATCCGCCAGCGCCAAAACGGTCTCAAAACCCGGCTTCCAGCTACCCGCGTCTACTACCACAGGAATTTTTTTTGCCTTTGCCCACTGCGCCACTTCCGCCCCTACCGCCATCTGATGCCCGTCGATTAGCACAATATCAACTTTGTCCAGGCTATCAGCAGCAAAAACGCCCGCTGCAACTTTGGCATCTTCAGCGCTGCGCGACACCACTGCCCGTTCCCCAGTTGCCGCCGATACGACAATAGATGAGACTGGCGGCGGCGCTAGCCTCTGTGGGTCTAAGTCAGCTAGCGTAACGCCTTGGCTCAACAGGTCTTCTGTGATCATGCCAGTCAGAGGATGAGATCCGATTACAGAAGCTAACGTCGCTCGGTTGCTGCTGCTTAGCTGATTGAAGGCGACGGCTGCATTAGTCGCGGGTCCGCCTGCTACCATCAGGCTTTTGGTCGCGACTACTTTTTCATTAGCGCTGGGCGGATGATCAGCCTGATAAATACAGTCCAGTGTGGTGACGCCGACAAAAAGCCCATGATTACCGGATTGCGTGCCTGTCATAGCTTGCCTGTGATGTCTTAATCTAATGTATGGCTGCGGTTACTGTTAGGCTTTTTACTATAAAGCTTATCTAGGCTTATCCCAGTGATAGATTCGGAGTCAGAAACGCATTCGGTTGCTTCCGGCACGCTGTACCTTGTCGGTACGCCTATTGGCAATTTGGAAGATATCACCTTTCGGGCGCTGCGAGTGCTGAAGCAGGCAGATCTGATCGCGGCTGAAGATACCCGGCATACGGGCAAGCTGCTGCATCATTTTCGGGTGAATACGCCGCAGATCAGCTATCACGATCACAATACACAGCAGCGGATTCCGCAGCTGGTGAGAAAGTTACAGGACGGGGATGCGATCGCACTCGTCACCGATGCCGGTATGCCAGGAATTTCTGATCCTGGCTACGAACTAGTCTGCGCTTGCGTGGAGGCTGATATTACGGTGGTGCCAATTCCAGGACCGTCGGCAGTGGTAACAGCGATCGCTGCGGCTGGACTGCCGTGCGATCGCTTCACCTTCGAAGGCTTCTTGCCAGTCAAAGGCAAAAACCGCCACGCTCGCCTCGAAGCGCTCAAAACCGAATCCCGCACCGCCGTCTTTTACGAGAGTCCTCACCGCCTGCTCAAGACGCTAGCGGATTTGGTCACTGTTCTAGGTGCCGATCGCCGCGTTGTTCTCGCTCGCGAGCTTACCAAGCGCTACGAAGAGTTTTGGCGGGGGACGATTGGAGGTGCGATCGCTCACTACCAATCCACCCCTCCAAAAGGAGAATTCACGCTTCTTTTGGCACCTGCTTCTGCGCCTTCGCTCTCGCTTTCAAAAACAGAAATTACAACAGAACTAAAAAGTCTCTTAGCCCAAGGTCAATCTCGGGCAGAAGCCAGCCGTAACCTAGCTCAGCACAGTGATTTGTCCAAAAGAGAGATCTATCAAATATCACTAGAAATTGATATCTACAGCGTCTTGCAAGACAAAAGCATTCCAGAAGATCTGCCACTGGATTAATCTCTTTACCTCTATGATCAGACAAAAGCAGAAAAAACTAGGCATTTCCTATGAGCACGCAGCAGCATTCTAACCGACGACAGTTTCTTCGTTATTTTATTGGCGGTAGCGCAGCGGCTGTTGCGCTCGACTGGATTTCACCTGTGGAGGTTGCTGCTAGCTCTGTCGATCTAGAACGGCTTTGCTCAAGATATCCCAACAACTCTCGCTGTGAAAACTATTTGCCGGGTGTGCCAGCGGCAGATGAGAATAACGAGCCCTATACAGAGTCAGCAGTTTTGGCAATGGCGATTGCAGGTGATCGCACCCCGGTTACAGGCTTAGATGAGCTGGCTTATCTGGTGATTGAGGATGGACCTGCGATCGCAACCTACGCGATCAGCGCTGTCTGCCCACATCTAGGATGCGCCGTTGACTGGGATACCGATACGCAGATGTTCATCTGTCCATGTCACGGTTCTCGCTTTGATAAAACGGGTCAAGTAGCCCAAGGCCCAGCCGGTAGCGATCTAGAACTAGTCACCGTCATTGTCAAAAACGACCAAGTTCGACTAGTAGACCAAGCGCCTGCTACGTCTGGTCTCTAGCGATTTTCATAGACTGATTGAAAGCTTTTGTGAGAACTCGCTGAATGTATCCTATGCGACACTTATCAAACTCGACCGGTCCTCTCAGGAAGCGCTTAAGTGAGGTTCAGTAGCCAAGAAAATTCCCGTGGCATTCTTAATTCATAAGCAAACGAAACCAATGTCTCACAGGCATTAAGGAATCACATTATGAAACGCCAATTCTTCTCTGCTCTTGCACTCACTGTCGCTACGCTGTCAATTGCACCCATCGCCAACGCCGCTGAAACCAAAGCAGTCAATAACGTCCACAGAACTCGCATAGAGTTTTTGGAGAACTCAACCAAAGCTGTCGACAACGTTCACAAAACTCGTTTAGCAGCATTAGACACTTCTACAAAATCTGTTGACAACATTCAAAAAACCCGTCTGGAATTCCTAGAAAACTCTACCAAAGCTGTCGACAATGTCCAGAAGACTCGCCTTGCAGCATTAGACGCTTCCACTAAATCTGTGAACAACGTTCATAGAACTCGCATAGAGTTTTTGGAGAACTCTACCAAAGCTGTTGATAACGTTCAGAAGACTCGCCTTGCAGCATTAGATGCCAGCACGAAAAGCAACCTTCGCTAAATCGATAGCAGCAGAAACATAGCCTACGGGCTCTAAAGCTGCTTATTTATAGAGCTAGTGCAACTAGACTGCACTAGCTCTATAGCATTGTTCACTTTAGCCAAAAATTCGTTTGACAAAGCGACCTTAACTCCGCACAATGGAGATCGCCTAAGGAAGGGAGTCTAGAAGCTCTTCCCAACCAAGGGCCTGTAGTTCAATTGGTTAGAGCACCGCCCTGTCACGGCGGAAGTTGCGGGTTCGAATCCCGTCAGGCCCGTTTTAAAAATGAACAGTAGGGGCGCTGCATGCAGCGCCCCTACTGTTTAGACCTTTAGCGTGCCGCCGTATTTCACAGGTAGCTGGCCTTCGTGAGGCAGATCCATCACGTCGCTGTATAGCTTGATGTACTCTACCGCTGATTTTTCCCAGCTAAAGCTTGTTCCCATTGCTCGCTGCTGCAGCGCTGTCCACTGTGGTTTGAAGCGGTAGGCTTCGGAAGCTCTGACCATGCTAGTAAATAGATCCAAGGCTTCATAGCGATCGAAACAATAGCCCGTTCCGGCTTCGTTGATCGGATCGTTGTGGCTGACGGTATCTACTAGACCGCCGGTTCGACGCACGATTGGAATACAGCCGTAGCGCATCGCAATCATCTGGCTAATGCCGCAGGGCTCAAATCGAGACGGCATCAGGAAAGCATCGCAGCCAGCGTATATTTTGCGGCCTACGGCGTCGCTATACATCAGATAGGAAGAGGCCCGTCCAGGATAGCGAGCCGCTAGCTCCCAGAGCTGGGTTTCGTAGTAGCGATCGCCCGTCCCCAACAGCACAAACTGCGCATCTGAATAGGCCAAAAAGCGGTCCATCGTCTGCAAAATCAGGTCGATTCCCTTCTGCTCTACCAGACGGCTAACCATTCCAATCAAGAACTTATCCGGGTCTACCTCTAGCCCCATTTCCTTCTGCACAACCGCCTTGTTCTTCTCTCGAACATCCAGCGTGTCTGCGGTGAAGGTGTAGTCAATTTTCTTATCTTGTGAGGGGTCAAAAGAATCCAAATCAATGCCATTGACAATGCCGCTGAGCCGTCCGCTAATAAATGAGAGCAGACCTTCTAGTTCCTCACCATACTCGGCAGTTTGGATCTGCTCAGCGTAGGTAGGCGACACGGTGTTAACGCGATCGGCAAACTGTAAGGCTGCGGCCATCACGTTATGGCCCTGCATGTACCAGGGGCACCAGGCGGTTTTTTCTAGCCACCAGCGCCAAGGCCCTTGATAGGCCAGGTTGTGAATCGTAAAGATAGTACCGATATCAGAGGTCTCGTGCATCCAGACCGGAATCATCCCGGTGTGCCAGTCGTGGCAGTGAATGATGTTGGGCTTCCAGTGGTTCCAGGCGAATTCTGCTGCGCCATTAGAAAAGAAAGTGAATCGCCAGCCTTCGTCATCGCCGCCATAGACGTTCTCTGAGTCGAAGCAGGGATGCCCAAATAGGTATAGCGGAACATCACTATCAGGCAGTTTGGTTTCGTAGACTGCAAACGAGTTGAACATGGCATAGCCCCACCACACGGGGTCGGCAGGCACGTCAACCTGGTTAGCTATTCCGCCGTAGTAGGGCATGAAGACACGAACATCGTGGCCCATCGCTCGCAGGATCTTGGGCAATGTCCCAACGACATCGCCCATGCCACCAACTTTAGCGAGCGGTGCGGCTTCGGCAGCCACAAATAAAATTTTCATATCAAGCCTTTGGTAAGATCACTGCCTTCATAGGGTCTATCTACAGCGGAGTGCAAATGCAGCTCCACTCCGCTGTGTTCTCAAGTTTATATTGAGGTGATCCATCTATAAAAAGAGTTCAAAGGCTATCAACTTATTCGCTGATCTCCCAATGGCCTTATTCGGTAGTCACGTCAGCAGGTGGTGCTTTGATAGCGACTTCTTCTTCTAGCTCGTCAAGCATAATTTCCTTCTTTCCGGGAATATGCGTTTTCATGTGGTTGTGCTGCTGTTCGTTGAGCTCCTTGAGCTGCCGATCAGCAATATCGAAAGCATCTCGAATGATGGCCTCTAAAGGCTGATACTGTACGCCTTTGTCAGGGCTTTTGTCTACAACGACTTCCCGGTCTTCGGGTACGGTGATGTCGATGCGGACTCGATAGGGAGAGCCACTTTCAGGATGATCGTGGACTTTCTCCACGGAAAGATGGCAACTGCTGATTTCGCTGTAGAACTTCCCTAGTCTGGCAATCTTTTCAGCGATCAGACTTTCTAAAGCTTCGGTTTTTTCGACACCACGATATGAAATTTCGGGAGGGACTCGCATAGATAAAACGGCTAATTTACGTTCTTATCACAATGGGCGATCGCACCTCAAAAAACATCCCCCATAGGTTTAGAACTACCGCTCACTTCCACAACCTATGCCCGGTTCTCAGCATTGATCACATTCAAAATTTCCTGCGCACCCTGCTGACGCAGCCGCTTCGCTAGTTCTGTCCCGATACTCTCAGCATCCGCTGGCGCACCGGTCACCGTATCTTTGACCACCTGCTGTCCGTCTAGGCTAGCCACGATGCCAACGAGCGTTAGCGTGTCGCCTTCAATCGTAGTATTCACTCCAATCGGCACCTGGCAGCCGCCTTCTAGCTCTCTGAGAAAAGCGCGTTCGGCGTAGCAGCGCTGGGCAGTGGGTAGATGCTCTAGCACTTTGATAACTGAGAGAATATCGTCGTCGCCGCTGCGGCACTCGATGCCCAGTGCGCCTTGTCCGACGGCATGTAGGGAAATTTCGGGGGGGAGAAGCTGGTGGATGCGATCGCTCATATCCAACCGGTTCAGTCCAGCCGCCGCCAGCACAATCGCATCGTACTCACCCTCATCTAGCTTGCGTAGACGAGTGTTGACATTGCCGCGAATATCTTTGAACTGGAAGTGGGGAAAGTGATGACGCAATTGAGCCAGACGGCGCAAAGAAGAGGTACCAATCACTGCCCCTTCTGGTAGCGTATCAAGCTGTTTGTCTTCATGCTTTTCATGCACAACCAGGGCATCAGCCGGATCTTCGCGCTTGGTAACACAGCCCAGCATCAGCCCCTCTGGTAGCTGCGTCGGTAGATCCTTGAGCGAATGCACGGCGAAATCAACCTTACGGCTGAGCATGTCGTCTTCTAATTCCTGGGTAAACAGGCCCTTGTCGCCAATTTTAGAGAGCGCCACGTCTAAAATTTTGTCGCCCTGGGTTTCCATTGTGCTCACCTCAAAGGTAATGTCGGGAAACGCTTTGCTGAGCTCAGCCTGAACCCAGTGGGTTTGTACCAGGGCTAGCTGGCTTTTGCGAGAACCGATCCGAATGGTCCGAGTGGCAACATTAGAAGACATACTAAAGCGGGCGTTTGCTATGGTGATTTGGCTGCGACTTTTTTGCGCAAGATCACCAGAATATCTCAATTAGAGCGCTCCCTCTTGTTAAAGCTGTTAAAGCATAAAGTTCTATAAACAACTGTGAACACCCCCGGTAGAAAAGCGCTGATACAAAAAGCCTTAATCTTCAGTGCGCTGTCGAGCGCAGCTTGGACAGGTGTGCCTCTTAGTACCGCACTAAACGATATATCCTGCGACTTATTCAGACAGACAGTTATACAGATATTTAGAACGCCAGTAGCGCATGCACAGCAGCTCGATCCGCAGCGAAGACAAGACTTCCTGTCTGCTCCTTTAAAGGAACCTCGCGATCCGCTACTACCGACACTAGCTATTGATAGAGCACTCAGTCCGTTAGAGCTGAGCATGCTAGCAGCTGATTTGGACGAACTACAGCGTAGCGCTGAAGCGTTGCTGCCAACCGGAGATTCGCAACAGGCTTTTGATTTACTGCTGCGGGAAGTCAGGCTGCGGCGCGTGTTCGGGCTAGATACAGAGCTAGACGCAATTGAGCGGGTGGTCGATCTAGCCTGGCAAAGGCAGCGTCCGGTAGCGATACAGCTACTAACGCTGAGAACTCAAGCAATTTGGAATGCGGCAAAGACTTCTTTGGGCGTTGAGTCTGAAAATGTTTTGGGAGGCGTCGATCCGGGCGTGCCAGAAGACTCGCCGATTAGCGGTGTGCCTTCAGCGGATAGGGCAGCGCTAGCCCGGCTAGCGAACATATTCACGACGCTCAGAGATGTTGATTTGGCAGTGGAAGTTTATCAGCAGCTGATTGCGCTAAGTGTGGATGATAGCCAGACGGCTACAGCGCAGAAAGTTGCGCTAGCTGAGCTAAATTTGGAATGGTTTAAGTTTGCGGATGCGGCAGACGTTTATTTGGAGCTGCTGGACCAGAATCGGAAAGAGGGCGATCGCACTCAAGAAATCTTCTACCTGGAGAAACTGGTCTATAGCTACCAGCAGGCGGAATCCTTGCCAAATGCACTGCGGGCGCAGACTGACTTACTAGATAGATACGTGGCCATAGGAGATGAGGAGAAGCTGCCTAATTTGCTAGTTGCGATCGCCCAAAACTACCAGGCCATAGACCAGCCCAACAACGCTATCACCTACTACCGCTCCGCCTACAGCGCCGCCCAAAAGCTAGAGCAGTACAGCTTCTCTGCCAAAGTCCTTCAAGAACTAGGCCAGCTCTACAGAACTGTAGACGAGATCAACGAAGCTCTGATCTCCTACAACCTGCTGATTTTGGTCGAACGCCAAGCCTACAACGACTACGGCATCATGAATGCCTACGACAATCTCGGCCAAATCTACAGACAGCAAGGCGAGCTATCCGCAGCGCTTAAATCTTTTCAACAGGGCTTAGTCTTTGCAGACCAGCTAAATTTGCACACGGCCTACTTCACCGAACAAATTGAAGCTGTCGCCCAAGAGCTTTCAGAGCTAGACAATACAAAGGAATAAAATTATGTAGCTTGCCGCATTATGCTGAGGAATAGTTTTTCGATGCGACTAATAAACTCCCATTGGTGAATGAACCATTCCCGAGTGATGCGCAACCGTTCCCGACCGTGACTGATAAAGTCCCGTTGGTGGATGTATGATTTTTCGCAATTGCCAAGTCTTGCTGAGTAGCTACAAATGCCAATTACACAATCCTTTTTAATAGTCACTGCCCTCGGATTTGTCAGCGGGTTTCTGATCAGCCTCCAAGAAGTCGGCCTAGACTATTTGATCAACAAGGAATGGCTGGGATGGACGGTTACCATCCGCAAGTTCGCTTTTAGTACACTCAGTCTGGCTGTGCTATTTAGTGTGGGCGGTGCCTTGATTGCCAACTGGGAGCCACTGCGATCGCTCAACATCGCCCCCGAAGGCATCGTCCCCTTCTTCTTCAAAACCGCTATCTTGATTAGCATCGTCACACCTATCAGCAGCCAAATCAGAAACGCGCTTTCCCCACGCAAAACCATTTCCGAAGACAGCAACCAGCAATAAACTCCACTGGTCCACCGATGGAATATTTCACCGTAGTCGACAAGACAGTTCTCTTTGGAATAGCAATTGGTCGCTTCAGTGGATTGCTCAACAGCACCGTAGAAATTACGCTCAAACAGTGGAACAAAGAAACGAATATGTCCTTACCCACCAGGAAATTTCTTGTCTTTTAGGCAATTGTTGTGGGCATAGGAGCCCCCCTCCTTGACCGGACATGGAACTGGCTCATCGACAGACGCAATGCCTAAATCTGCGCTATCAAAATGCGATAGCAAACATGAGCGCTCCAGCCAAATTATTCGGAGAGATCTGGAGGTATTGATTATCAAAGAGAAACTGAGTACCGGCAATGGGTAAACAGTTCAACAGATTTAAGAGAATCCCTATTTTCGGTATTTTTTAAGGGTTCGACTTTGTATCTATTGCGTTTGGGCAGCCGAGGAAATCGTCCTAACTGGCTGAGATTTTGCGATCACGGAATTAAAATGTGCTTTTCTTCACAGGCTTCAAATCCAAACTGTAAGCGTGAATCGGTGGTTGTGGCTTCAGCTACACTCAGCCGGCGGAGATACTGGGTACCGAGCGCTGAGCGGAATTGTAGAGACATCTGGCTACCGTAGTCCGATCCATGTGAAGAAATCTTCCTTGGTAAACAGCTCTAGGATGATAAGGGCGACGAAACCTATCATGGCAAATCGACCGTTGATTTGTTCTGCATATCGAGTCCACCCAAATCCTGGCTGCTGTTCGCCTACTGGTGGGCTGTCGGGAGACTGAGGATTAGGAGAAGGAGTTGTCATCACTTAATAGCCTGTTGAGGTTCTTCTTTGTATATTATCGACTGCTAAATGCAAAGGTAAGAGTTCTTAACTATAGCTATCGTTGGATGCATTCGTACGCGAGCTAGCCACTTTAACTCTAGACAACAAGCGTTTCACTCATTAGAAACATATGGAGAGAATTGACGATCAATATAGAGGGACTTCTATCTTTCCAGCAAATTCTCTGTCCGCTGATTGCGACCGAAAAGATGTAAAAGCAAGCTAACAGAATGATCGCTTGAAAAGCATGCCGTTGATGAACCTGTATTGATAGCTGATTGAACTGTGATATAAATCTTATTGCTTTTGGCTTTAGTGGTTTCGCTGTATCATTGTCAGCAAAATAGATCTCTAAATCGAATATCTTTAACACTTAAATTTTTAATTCAACATTATTGCCTTATAGAATTGTTGCCTTATAGATCTATGCACTCAATAGATACTAGCTACAAAACATTGTGATTATTTTAATTTCTTCAAGCTAGATACGAGCGCGCTATGGCTGATAAGAACCAACCGTTGAGGGGAAAAGCTCTCCTTCAGAAGATTAACGAACTAGGCCATTTATCCAAGCGCGAAAGTGCGCAGGCATGTGGCTATTACGAAACTAAGGACGATCAAATCAAGGTCAACCTAGCGGACTTTTATGATGCGCTGCTAGAGGCTAGAGGAATCTCGTTAAATCCTGAAGGTGCCAAGGATGGGCGTGGACGTGAGCCGACTTATCGGGTCAGTGTACACAAGAACGGTCAGATCGTGATTGGTTCTACCTATACGCAAGCAATGGGTCTAAAGCCCGGCGACGAATTCAAGATCAAGCTGGGCTATAAGCATATTCGGCTTGAACAGACGAATAGCCGTGATCATGAATCCTCCGAGTAAGAAGTGAGCAGGTCTGAGTGGGCTGCTGAGCACTAGCTATGTCTCTGCCGATTTGGCTACGTCTGAGAAGGTGCGCATAGATAGCGTCACTATAGTGACCGGGTTGAGCGGCGAGAATCTGGTGAGCGCTCCGACTGGAAGAGAGCGAGCGATGTTTGCCTGGGTGAGCTGGTATTGCCAGATCTCTGAGATGCCTTTTGCGGTGTCTTGTACGGTGTTTTCAGGCGTTGACGCTTCCTTAGATAGTGGCACTGTTGCTGTACTTTGATTTATCCAGTTGATCACTTCAGCTATGTTTTCAACGGTGGCGAGGGCTAGAACAATTCGCGTAGAGGCCTGGTGGTTGGCGGCTTGTTGGTTAGCGGCTTGGCGATTAGCGGCACGGTGCCGAAGCCGCCGATGGAGATAGTCAAGGATGGGGGTGAGCTGACCGCTGCTGCCACCAATGAAGACTCGATCGGGCGTAGGTAGTTGCGATAGGGCTTTGGGCGCTTTGGCTTGGATGGTTTGGATGGGTGCGATCGCAAGCCGCTCTGCATTCTGCCTGATCAAGGCCGCCCCTATTGCCGTCTTCTCGATTGCATAGATTTGCGCAGACGGACACAGCCGACTAAGTTCCACGCTGACGGAACCGGTACCAGCACCGATGTCCCAAATGACTTGGTCGGGGAGAGGGCTGATCGCACCCAGAATCAACAGCCGAATCTCGCGCTTGGTCATCAGCGTTGGCCGATCGGGAAATCCTTTAAAGGCTGAGTCGGGTAAGCCAATCAGCGGTAGGTGCTCTAGTGCTGTGGGAGCTGGTTTTGGCTCTCGTAGGAGAACCACGACGTTGAGTGGGGAATGGTTCTGGCCGCTTTGGTCGTCGTATAAACTAAGCCGTTCTGTCTGGCCACCCAGATTTTCGCAGACCCAGATCCGGTAGTGAATCGGCAGCTCAAGTGCGGCGATCATCTGGGCGATCGCATCCGGCGTCAAGGCAGAATCTGTAAGTACCGCAATCTTGGCATCGCCTCGTTTCAGCGCCTTGGTTAATAGTGCTTCTCCGCGACCGTGAACGCTGATCAAGGTAGCGGATTGCCAGGGAATCTTCAGACGGCTAAAGGCTAGCTGAATCGCACTGACCTGCGGATGAAATCTAAGCTGATCGGCGGGAAAAGATTCGAGCAGCAGCCGTCCGATACCGAAAAATAGCGGATCGCCTGAGGCGAGAATAACGAGGTGGGCTTTGGGATGGGCTGAGCGGTGCGATCGCAGCTGAGCAAACGCCTCAGAAAAATTTCCCAATGTCCATCGCTCTGCCGACCTGCCAACGTCTTCAAGGCTATCCAGGTGCCGCTGACTGCCTAGCAGTACCGTCGCCGATCTGACTATCTCTAGGGTTTCCGGCGTTAGACTATTCGCGCCATCTAGCCCAATACCGACTACCTGGATGCAGTTCCAATCTGAAGTAATCGAATTTGGAGCCGTCATATCTGAAGCACTCACAGCTCCCACGCCCAAATCATCACCGCGTTCAAAATAGCTGCAGCTACTGCCGAGCCGCCTTTACGGCCCTCGACTAAGATATGCGGAATCTGTAGTGCCGACAGCGCTTGTTTTGACTCCACTACGTTGATAAAGCCAACAGGTGCGCCAATGACCAACGCGGGCTGCCAGCGTCTGGCTTTTACTTCCTGACACAGCGTCAGTAAGGCAGTGGGAGCGTTGCCGATGGCTACAATTGCATTTGGGTGGCTAGGAATACAGTTGGCCATACCCACAGCGGTACGAGTTTGACCAAGAGCCATAGGGCTAGATGCCTGCCGGACGGCGACGGTGACTGTAGATTGCCAGGTACGCTGAACAACAGTGCTGATACCAGCGGCAACCATAGAGACATCGGTAACGATTGGCGCGCCAGATCCAAAGGCTGTGATCGCAGCTTCTACCGGCTGATGGCGGAATTTTATCAGCTGCTTGAAGTCAAAATCGGCGGTTGTGTGGATGACTCGGCGGGCGATCGCATATTCTGCGGGCGTGAAGCGATGCTCACCTATCTCTAGATCGATTTGACCAAAGCTAGCCAGGGTAATCTCATGTTCACCGTAGGCGGGCACTGATTAGCTTCCCTCCGAGCGGTAGGACTGCTCTTCTAAATAGACTTCGCTGGCGTCGATTTCGCCAACCGCGATCGCCTCGTATCTCACAATTCCTGACACCGTCGCTGTCTCGCCCACAGTCGGCTCGGACCGATTCGTCAAGACCCACAAGCTGCCCGAATCATCCTGCATCTGATAGAGCCAACCGTCCAAAAGTGCGACTCGCTGCGTCACGCTACCAGAAATAGAAACCTTATCTTCAGCTTGGCTAGCGCTGAGCGAGTTGATGGCTGACAACTGACTCGGCAAACGAAAGCTTGGCAAGCTGACTGGGGGCAGAGGCACCTCCGAGCTTGATGGCGCGCTAGGGCTCGTTTCTGCCACCGCACAGCTGCCCAAAACGAGCGCTACTAGCACCAATCCCCACCTGAATCCAAGAACTGATTTAGTCAGGATCGAACTGGCTAATCTGGCCGACTGAGCGCCTATCGCAAATGCTTTCATAGAAGGTTCTTTAGCAAAAACTGAGATTCGAAGAACAGGCAATGATGACGCTTGTTACTTCTGCTACATTGCTTTGGTAATCTGGTCTGAGGGCTTCACTGCCAACGGCCCAATGTCAGCAAATTAATGACAGCAGAATCGATGACAATAACTTGGTATAGACAAATCGAGTCGGCTAGCAAGGCCGGTAGCGTACTTTAACATTATGGCTCAGCTCCTCGACGGGAAAGCGCTCGCGAAACAGATTCAAACAGATCGAATCGCAGATATTACGGCCTGGACAAAAGAGGTTGGTAGACCTCCAGGGCTGGCGGTGCTGATGGTCGGTGATCACCCTGCGAGTGCCGCCTACGTACGGAATAAAGAGCGGGCCTGTGAACGGATAGGCATTGCTTCTTTAGGGAAGCACTTACCTGAGCAAACTAGTCAGGTCGAGGTTGCCCAAGAGATCTTAGCGCTCAACGAGAATCCAAATGTAGATGGCATCTTAGTGCAGTTGCCTCTACCCGATCACCTAGATTCATCTGCCTTATTAAATCTAATTGACCCTGACAAAGATGCCGATGGGCTGCATCCGATCAATTTGGGTCGATTAGTCAGAGATGAACCAGGGCTGCGGAGCTGTACGCCAGCTGGCATCATGCGCTTGCTAGCAGCTTATGATCTGCCTGTGGCTGGTAAACAAGCTGTTATCTTAGGCCGCAGTATTTTGGTGGGTAAACCGATTGGGTTAATGCTGTTAGCGGCGAATGCAACGCCAACGTTCGCCCATTCCAGAACAGAAGATTTGTCTGAACTGACCCGCTCAGCCGATATTCTAGTAGCAGCGGTCGGTATTCCTCAGATGGTCAATCAAAAGATGGTAAAGCCTGGTGCGACGGTGATTGACGTAGGAATCAACCGCGTGGATGACGTGGCTACTGGCAAGTACAGGCTCGTTGGCGATGTGGATTTTGCTAGTGTCGAGCCGATTGTAGGGGCAATTACGCCTGTTCCAGGCGGTATTGGTCCAATGACAGTGACCATGTTGTTAGAAAATACAGTTGCGAGCTATTGCGATCGCCACCATCTCTCAATCGATTCTCGAGATTCTCGAAATTCAGATTCTTGATTTTTTAGACTCTCTATCTTTTGCAACGGGTGGATTTAGCCCCCTTGCGTTTTGGATCTATCTTTCTTCTAGCCTTTTTTTTCTTTACCCTCCTCTCCTATCTCCTCTCATGGCGACCACGAATCTCGATAGTCCCAGCACCTTCGATCTCAAAAGCTATCTTAGCGATCGCTCTCGCCAGGTCGAATCTGCGATTGATGCGGCTTTGCCAGTGGCCTATCCCGAACAGATTTACGAGGCTATGCGCTACTCTTTGCTAGCTGGCGGTAAGCGACTGCGGCCTATCTTGTGTCTTGCGACCTGTGAAATGCTGGGCGCTAGCGTTGAGGTGGCGATGCCGACAGCCTGCGCCTTAGAAATGGTCCATACTATGTCGCTGATTCATGACGATCTGCCAGCGATGGACAACGACGACTATCGCCGAGGCCAGCTCACCAACCACAAGGTATACGGTGAAGGAGTAGCGGTGTTAGCAGGTGACGCGTTGCTGACCTATGCTTTTGAGCATATTGCTACGCAGACACCGCAGGGGACAAATGGCGCCGATCCGCAGCAAATTCTAAGAGTAGTGGCGCAGCTCGGTCGAGCTGTAGGGGCCGAAGGACTAGTCGGTGGACAGGTGGTCGATCTGGCCTCAGAGGGAACGCTTGTCGACGAAGAGACGCTGACGTTTATCCATATGCACAAGACAGCAGCGCTACTCGAAGTTTCGGTGACTAGCGGCGCGATGCTAGCAGGAGCGTCTCAGTCAGCAGTCGATCGGCTGCAGCGATATGCGCAGCGCATTGGGCTGGCCTTCCAAATTGTGGACGATGTATTAGATATCACCTCCACGCCTGAAGCGTTAGGTAAATCCATTGGCAAAGATGTGGCGGCGCAGAAGGCGACCTATCCTAGCTTATGGGGACTAGACGAGTCTCAGCGGAAGGCTGATCAGCTGGTGGCTGATGCGATCGCGGAGCTTTCAGAATTTGGTGAAGGAGCTCAGCCTTTGATTGCGATCGCTAAATTTATCACTGCTCGCACTCACTAGTTTTCAACTGCCTCAAATTACCTCAAAAGACCGTGCTCACCACTCCTTAATTGGCCTATATCCCGACTCATGCAGGACTTCAGCGATATCTTTCAAAATCACGTGCTTTGGGTGGCCCTTGTCGCCTGTGTCACAGCTCAAGCCCTCAAACTGATTGTTGAATTTGCCCAGCACCGCTCTATCAACCCCAGAGTACTCGTCGAAACGGGCGGTATGCCGAGCGCTCACTCAGCGCTAGTCACAGCGCTTGCCTGTGGTGTCGGCCAAACGATTGGCTGGAGCACACCTGCTTTTGCCGTCACATCAGTTTTCGCTGTGATCGTAATGTACGACGCTGCAGGTGTACGTCAGGCTGCAGGCAAGCAGGCCAAAATTCTTAATCAAATCTTGGATGAGCTCTTTCAAGAACATTCAGAGTTCAACGAGGCTCGTTTAAAGGAGCTGCTGGGTCATACGCCAGTGCAGGTCATTGCTGGTTCGCTTTTAGGCGTGTTGATAGCTTGGCTCTCTACTCCTGGCTGGTTAAGCTAGGCGTTTCATAAAGCCAGTTCTATAAAGCCGGTAGTCTCATCGAGCTGACAGCCAGCCTAATTTGTCAAAACAACCACTGATTCAGAGAGCCGAACTACATCTTGCGCATCTACCATCACAGCAGCTAACTGCGCATCGCTAAGCTTTTGTAAAATCGCTGACGCGCTTTCTTCGTTCTCACTATACGTGGCTAACAGATACGGACGCTGCTGATAGACCGCTAGCCCTACCGCAGACACTAGCTGGCGAACGGTCGTCGCAATCTCTGGGCGGCTGTTGTAATCGACTAGGACCGCGTAACCTGTTCCCAGTCGTACCGGCTCGAAGTTGATATTGGTGGGTGCGGCGGTAGCACTAGCTGTTTCTGAGACCTCTGGCGGCGTGGTGTCATCGGTGGTGTCATCGGTGGTGTCACCGATAGCAACGGGTCGGTCGGTCGGCCTGATCACGAAGCTTTCGTAGTTCGCCTCGGAGGTCATGTAGCTTGCCCAGGCGTTGACAGTTTCTAGATTAGTGAAGCCACCAGCTCGCACCAGCACTTCATCGAAATATCGACAGATCAGTACAGTACTCTCGACCGGCAATATAGCAGCGATATCGGCACGTTCTGCTTCATTTTGGCCGCGTACTAGCAGCAGAAACTCTTGCTGTGCTGGCTGTGGACAAACGGGCGGTTCTGACTGCGCAGACGCTGCTTTTACCGACAGCAGAAACGGGGCGAAGCAGGCGGATGTGCCTAAGAGCAGGGCTGCGAGTGTCGAACGATGGAGCGGTTTCATATTGTCTTTGAGGATTTATGCGGCGGTTTCTAAGGAGGCGAAGGGATCGGGAACTGTAGCCGAGGGGGCTTCGAATTCACCTTTGGCAACGTATTCTAGACGGAGCTTTAGCCAAGTGACAAACGTCTTATCTGTAGAGATGACGGCTGCTGCTGGCTGTGGGCATTTAGCTTTAACATCAGCTAGTTCGGGCGCATCTAAAAAAGCGGGCTGCTTGATCAGCCAAAAGTCGGGCTCTTTTTCTTGTGATTGGTATTGGCGATAGCGCTCTTGTAGAACTTCTTCAAAAGGTTCTTCTTCGAGTAAAAAGCGCTGGCTGGCGGCGATGTAGTAATAAGTTGCCATGGTCGAGCAGTAGGGGACAAGCGGTATGACTTCTTGCTTAGAGTAGCCTATGACGATGGTTCATCAGAAATCGATTCGTCCGCTGGGGACTGTTTGAGGCGACCAGGGTTCAGAAGAGCGCTCTATAGGTTCAACGTGCTCTTTTTTGGCTGCTATTTCGGATTTGAGAGAGACGCTGGCGGCATTGATGACGACGCCGAGCAACCGAATGTCTTCGCTGAATTCTATCGATTCGATAGTACTGTCGAGTTCGTTTTTGTCGGTGATGCCGGGCCGGGCAATCAGCAAGAGTCCGTCGGTTTGAGGTTCTAACAGCAGAGCATCATCGCAGCTTGAGAGTGGAGGAGTGTCTAGAATAATCATGTCAAACTTGGCTCTGGCATCTTTTAGGAATCGCTGCATTTCGCTAGATTCGATGATGGCGGTTGGCTGAGGCTGAGGACCGGGTGAGGGCGAAACATATAGATTCTCGATATCAAAAACCATTTGAATGCTGCTGCCAATCTGTCCGCCGTAGTAGCGTAGGGGCTCGTCAGCAGTCTGAGAGTTGTAGTCTATGCCGACGGTACCTGCTTCGGATGGATTTCTAAAGTCGGCTTCGATCAGTAGCGTACGACGCCCGGCTCTAGCAGATGCGATCGCCATATTATAAGCACTCAGACTTTTGCCTTCTTGCGCCTGCGTGCTGGTCAGCACAACCATCTTCGGTCCGGTCGAGTATTCCTTAGTGTTTTCGCTATCCTCCATTCCCAATAGCTTGAGCTTGCTCAACAGTCTTTCGTAAGCGCTGTGGTAGATGGATTCTGGCTGAATCAATACGGGCATCGATCTAAGTGACTGCATCTTGATCGCTGGAATAGTTCCTAGTAGCGGCACTTCTTGAGCTTCTAGAATGCCTTCAATCTCTTCCGCCGTGCGGGTGGTGCCATCAAGCATATCTAGCAAGTAGATCACGCCGCCCCCTACGATCAGCCCCATCAGCGTCCCTGCGAGAAGAATCATCGGCGCGGCTGGCCGCTCTGTTACGTTGGTTTTTGTGTAGGGCTCGCTAGCGACGACCAAACTGCTGACGGTTTCGGCTTCGGCGGCTTCGGCATCGATCAGACCGGCCTGTATACGGTCATAGAAAGCCCGACGAAGGACCACCTGCTGAGCGAGTCTGTTTCTCTCTAGCTCTTTGTTTGGCAGGCTGGAATAATCTTGGCGCAGCCTTTGCGCAGACTCAGCAATCACCCTTTGCTGACTGATCAGGGCCGCTCGCTGAGAATCAAGACTTACTAGCTGGGAAGCTAGGGCGGCCCTAGCCGGATCTAAATTGGCCTGAGTACCGCTAGGAATTGGAGCGACGGTGCCATCGCCCCCCAGAACCTCCGCAGAACGCCTAGCCAGCAGTCCTTGATAGGCGTTCAGGCTCTTATTTAGCGCTACCAGGGTCGGATGCTGGTCGCGTAACCCTTGGGCCCGCTGCAAGGCTATTGCTGTTTGCGCTTCGGAGATTTGTGCTCTGAGCTGGGCAACTATCGGATCGGCGCTGAGCGCAGAAGAAGCGTAGGCTTGGGCCGGATTCATACCTAGCTGTGACTGGATGCTGCCCATCTGAGCTTCGATGCCAGCGAGTGTAATTTCGTTAGTGCGCAGCTGCTGCTGGCTACCTGAAATCGCGCCTAGCAAGCTGCCATCGATAGAAGCCTGAATGGCTGGTCCTTCGTTACGGTCATAAGCTTCTAGCTTTTGTTCTGCCTGGCGCAGGTCTGTTTCGATTTCAGGTAGCCGCTCGTTTAGTTCGGTTGCGATCGCCTTCAACCGCTGTTTGTTAGTAGCAGCGCTCAGCTCTACCATCGCTTCGAACATCGTCCGCAAAACCGTCTCAGTCATCTCAGGATCGCCATCCGTAAAGCGCACAGTTACTTTTTGCCCTGTCGCCTCCACGCCATCTGTTACAGATGCCGACTGTACATTTATATTTGTTCTCGCCACTAGCTGTGCAGGTGTAAAATCAATCCCTCTAGCTGCTAGCTGATTGGCTACCTCCTCAAGCAAAATGTCGGATAGCAGCAGCTCTGCATTAATAATGCCAAGTCCCTGCGATTGGACCTGATTCCCCGTATCAGTAAACGCCACCAGCGGTGAGTTATTGACCAGCACCCCTTCTGAGGAGTAAGTGACGGGGGGTTCCGGTTGAAGCGCTACCACCACCGACGCGCCCAAGATAGAAAGGAACGTGAACAGGCCCGCCCACTTATAGCGGTTCAGCGCGAGTAAATAGCGTTTTAGGAAGGGGGAAGCCATGGAAATTTACGTAAGGATAAGTGACTGCTACTCGAATTAATGACTACTCGAACAAACCGTTGCTGTTAAAAAAGGTGTCAAAGAAATTGGTAAAGCCTAAGATGTCTCGAAACGGACGAGCTACGGTTCCCAGCGCGTAGGAGATGCGACCAACTAGGTTTCGGCCCACCACAATCACATCGCTATCTTGCAAAGGTGGATTTTGAGTGATGTCGCCCAATATGGCAGATTTGGCATCTAGCGTCACAGTCGCGGCTCTTCCCGACTCAGGGTCGAAGCGGATAAGTGCGACTTTTCCTAAGTTGGCATTATCGGGATTGACACCCAGGGTTGATATGGCATCGACAAACGAGCTGCCGCTGTTCAGACTGAGCGTGCCGACGCCGCCTCTACCTCCCGCATAATTTAGAAAACGAATATTAATTACGGGCTGTGCAAGGGTTGAACGCGCTACTAGAAAACTATCGTAACCGTCGAGCTGGTTGGGATTCAGCTCCGGTACGACGAGCACATCACCATCTTCTAACCGCACGTTAGGCAATGAGCTACCTTCCTTGAGTGGGGTAAATAGATCGATATTTCTGCTGCTTTCAATCAACTGGCCCTGATAGTAAAACTCGCGTTGGAGCTGGATGCTACGCAGGTCTGAGTTTCTTCTAGCACCGCCTGCAGTCAGCAGAGCGGTCGAAACACTCGGGTCCGCCAGCGGGTAGAATCCGGGCCGCTGCACCGCTCCTAAAATAGTGACTTGGACGCTACGGCGGGCTACCAAGGTGATAGTCACATCCTGCGCTTGTTTGATTTCGACATACTGGTTGTAGAGATTGCGTAAGCGCATCTCTGCTTCTGCGATGGTCAGTCCCTCAAAAGAAACGCCCCCCTGGATAGGCACGACGATGTTCCCATTCAAGTCGAGTGTGGCTTGAAAGTTGAGATCTGGGTAACGCGGCACGCTGACAAAAATTGAGTCTCCAGGGCCTAGGTGATAAGCATCAAAGTCTGGCTGCCAGTCCATCTGCTGGTCTGTTTGCTGGTCTGGGCGGGACACTGCCTCCGGGAGAACCAGCGGACGGTCGTAGCGAGGGCCGCTGACTGGGGGTAGGCTAGGAATCGTTTCCGATCGAGGAAGGGATCGTGATTGGCCATGAGCTGGTGCGCTAGCAAGTGACAGCAAACTGCATAAACCAATCAGACAGGAAGTCGACAGCTGACGAATGGAGAGGTAGCGTAATCCAGCGCGATTGGGGGTCATGACTGCTTTCCAGAAAATACGGTTTGCAAGAGGGTGGTGTGTACCTCTTCTCCCAAAGTTTTTGCGAGGGTCTGATAGGGTGCGATATTGCCTAGCGGCTCGACCGGTAGCCAGAGGCTGACGGCGACCCAGGGCATCCGCTGATGATGCTGCCACTGCATTTGTTGATCGGCCCAAAACCACTGGGCAACCGAGGCGCTCCCACCGCTTTGCCATGCATACCACTGCAATACCGCGTAGGTTTGATCTAGGTTCCAGGCTCGAAAAAAGTCAGGCTTTATCTGAACGGTCTCTACCGCTAGCGGCTGAGATAAAGCCGGGCTCAGCGACTGGTCCGCCGACACAACGAAGGGTAGCTTTTTGTGAGAGTCTGTCTTCCACTGCTGAGAACCTTTAATATCTACCCACTCAACCTCGGGCTGATCGGCCTCCCAAATTTGCGGACGTAGTAGCAAAAAGGCAGTGTTGGGCTCTGTAGCAGATGCTTTTGTTTGAGATAGCTGTTGGATCGACCAGTCAGCACTGCCTATCTTTCTTCGCAGCTGTTCTTCGTTTGACCAGTTGGGAAGAGTGATTCCTCGATCTCGGATACTTTGGAGCGCTGACTGGTTGGCTACTTTCGGTGGGGTTGTCCAAGGCCAACTAGAGGCATATCTGGGCAGAGCACTAGCGGCTACAAACAGTGCTAAGACTACACAGACAACAAAGGGGACAACGACTGATTTTTTGACTAATTGGTTAGTTGGGAAAGAGGACACAGCAAGGAGAACCCTATGTTTTCAAGCTTGAGAGAATCAGTCGATGCGATGCGGCGAAGAAAGTGTAGGAGAGCAGATGCAGTCAAGCAGAACCCAGGCAAGTGAATAGCGCTTAGAAGTAGTCGGGCTTTGGCTTTGGTTCAGCTTGTGGATCTGTGGAAGGCAGACGTTCGGCAGGTGCGCTGGTGGGATAAACAGTGGCACTGTGGGCAGTGGGGACAATAGTGTCACAAGTGGTAACGGCGCTGAGGTTAAGCGTTGTCGGGACGTATCGCTCCAGTAAACGAACGAGCACAATCAGGCAGCCAAGCATAGCTGCTGAGTAGAGATCACCGCCCCAGCTGTCGTGAAGCCATTCAAAGGCCGCTGTCATCTGCTCACCATGAAAGAAGGTAAGAGCCGCGTTGCGGACGATGTTGCCGATGACACCGACACCGACAATGCCGATAAAGAAGAGGCTGGTTCTAAGTTTGGATCGGTTGAGACCTGTCCAGTAGGTCAAGATCAAACCCATGTATAGGCTGGTGAAGAGCATTTTGAGCCCGGCGCAATGGGGAGCGACTTCGACTAGCTGGTCGTTGACATAAAGATAGATGCCATCGACGAAAACATTGACATCGAATTGAAGCAGGATAAAGCCAGCGACGCTGGCAATGAAGCTTTGTAGGGGCAGGATATAGGGTTCGATCAGGTAAGGAAACTGAGTGGGCGTAGAGAAGAGTACGAGTATCCAGGGAAAGAGGAGAAGTTTGAATCCAGCGCTGCCTTTCAGCGCTAGCAGAAGCCCTGCTAACAACAGAGGAAGAGAAAGGTTCATCAGATCCAGCAGGCCGCTGTTGTAGAAAAGGACCGCAGATAGCACACAGGGGACGGCTAGCCAGTGGGTGCGATTGGAGAGAGATTGCCATTGAGATCGCGCTTCCCAAACCAAATAGCCTGCAAAAGGAATCCCTAGCAGGCCATGGCTGAAATACTCGTGCTGAATGCTGATGGATTTATTTAACCAGCCGTCGATCCAGTGCCAGAGCAGCGGTGTGTAGAGGATGCCAAGCAGGGTGAGGATGATGGGTTCGAAGGGGATTCTGAGGATAGCCCTGTTAGTTAGCATTCTGGGGGATAGGAGGTAGGGAATAGAGGAAGATGATAGAGCAGTAGATCAAGCTAGGGCAGCTTCTGGGACGAGTACTGATTGAATAGCGGCGACTACCCGGTCGATCTGGTCGGTTTTGAGGCCGGGATACATGGGAAGAGACAGGATTTCTTGGCTGAGGCTTTCGGCGTTGGGGAAGTCGCCTGCGCTATAGCTGAGTGACTGGTAAGCAGGTTGTAGATGGCAGGGGATAGGGTAGTGGATACCGGTTTGGATGTTTTGATGGCCAAGCTCTAGCTGCAACGTCGCGCGATCTAACCGGCAGGCGGCGGTAACCCGGATAACGTAGAGATGATAGATATGTCCTAATCCACTGACGTTTTTAATCGGGATGAGGCCCTGTTCAGTTAATGGCGCTAGTGCTTGGTCGTAGTAGGTAGCGAGTCGGTTGCGATCGCGATTCCACTCATCCAGATGCGGTAGCTTCAGTCCTAGCACGCTGGCTTGTAGCGTATCTAGGCGGCTATTGGTGCCACCAGCTTCGGTATGAAAGTACTTGCGAGTAGAGCCGTAGTTTCTGAGCGATCGCACGCTGTTTGCGACTCGTTTTTCTTTCGTCGTCACCATGCCGCCATCACCTAGCGCCCCTAGGTTTTTACTGGGGTAAAAGCTGAATGCGGCACCTAGCCCAATAGAGCCAGCTTTAATGCCTTCGCGTTCGGCCAGATGTGCCTGAGCGGCGTCTTCAAAAATGACCAGACTATGCCGCTGCGCTAGCGTTTGTAAGCGCGTTGGTGAAACCATCTGGCCATAGAGATGGACAGCAATAATTGCTTTGGTCTTTTCTGTAATAGCCTCTTCAGCGGCAGCTAGGTCGATCAGCGCCGTGTCTAGTTCGCAGTCTACAAAGACAGGCTTTGCACCCGTTTGCAGGACGCCAATGAGAGTCGCGATGAAGGTATTGACTGGCAAGATAACTTCGTCACCCGCTTGGATACCACAGGCGCGTAGGCCGAGCGTGATCGCATCTGTCCCACAGCCAACGCCGATGCCATAGTCAGCGCCGCAGGCTCGAGCAAACGCCGCTTCAAAATCAGACACTATCTGACCTAGAATATAGTCGCCTCGCTGGAGCGTAGCTGCCATTGCCGCGACGATATCCGCCTGTAGCGGGCCGTGCTGCCAAGACAAATCGACAAAGGGAATGGTTTGATGGGCTGAGGAGAAAGCCATAGAACAGTGTAAAGGCACTGATTTGACTAGGAAATTTTCTAGCAAACTTGCCTAAAGTACTTCAACGAGTTTTGATTAGATAGCTAAAGAGTGCCCGTTCAGTCCGGCCTCTTTACTTCTCCATGTTGATTTCTTTTGTAGGCGCTTAATTGCTGGGCGCTGTTTCTGGCCCTGTTTCTGGGCGCTGTTTTGAGCGCTAGGTATAGATGGATTTTCAGACAGCCTGCCAGGAGTTGATTCGACAGACCCTGCCACAATACGAAACCAGTGACACATTTCTAGGCAGGTTGCGCCGAGGGTATCCGCCTGTCCCTGGACAGGTAACGACTTTGCTAATCGCGCTCAAAGTGATTCATAGCAGCTTGCAGTCGGCCAGGCAGCTTGATCGGCTGTTGGCGCAGAGCCTATTTTTAGTGGCCTACGAGGGGCGCAATCTGTTTGAGTCAGCGCGGGCGGCTGGGGCTGATTTGCCGCCGCTACTGGATGAGGATTTGGCCAGGATTGCGATCGCTACCTACAAGATCTTTGCCAATGAGCCAATCGCAACCAATGACAGCGATTAGTCCTACCAATCCGATCACTCGCCAATCCGATCGACGACTAGCCGACTAACTATTGACTAGCTAATAATTCACTAGCCAACGGTCACCCTTCGCACTAGAGTACAGAGAATTCTTGTTTCGGGTGTGCCATGCCGTCTCGTTCTGAATTTGAAAGTCAGTCTCGCATTGTGCTGGGCCTGGGGCTAGTTGGCCTGGTTACCTTCCTGCTGCTGCGGTTGCTGTGGCCAGTTATTTTGCTCTGCGCAATCGGGGTGGGGGGCTATTGGCTGTGGCGACAGCAGTGGGAAAAACTTCAGCAGTATCAGCGTCATCAGGAACGACTCGACAGCAAGTTTTATCAGCTATTACAGCAGAAACAGGGCTACGTCAGCGCTCTAGATTTGGCGATGCATACTGGATTGACAGGTCACTCTGCCCAGCGTTATTTGCATCGTCAAGCACAGGCATTCGGGGCTTGTTTTCAGCGCACAGTTCAGGGCGACATTATCTATATTTTCAATATCACCGGCCTTTATCCTCAGGCAAACTACACGCCGACTGCTGCTGCCTGGGCCTACGCCGAGCGCATCTACGCGGAGCAGTTACTCTCACCAAAAGCAATCTCACCAAAAGCAATCTCACCAAAAGCAATCTCACCAAAAGCAATCTCACAGAGAGACAGAGCAGCCTGGGACAACGCAGCCCGTGTCAGAAGTTTGCGTCGTCTCTCAGGCAGTCAGCTTCCAGCAGACGCTGCTGCTACAAACGCCATCACAATCAACGTCGCTGCGGTCAACGAATAGCGTTACTCGCTCTAATCAAGTGTTATTTAGAAGAAAGGGCTTTACAAACCGACCTCATTTACTGAGCATAGGAAAGGTTAAAAGCAGTTAGGAGTAACGAGCCGTGGAAAAGAGTTTCATTATGATCAAGCCCGATGGCGTTCAGCGGGGTTTGGTAGGCGATATTGTTGGCCGGTTCGAGACCAAAGGCTTTACCCTGGTGGGCATGAAGCAAATGTCGGTATCGCGAGAGCTGGCTGAATCTCATTACGCGGTACATAAAGAGCGGCCTTTCTTTAGCGGTTTGGTTGACTACATCATCTCAGCGCCAGTTGTGGCCATGGTTTGGGAAGGTGAAGGTGTGATCGCCTCAGCGCGGAAGCTGATCGGTGCGACGAATCCTCTGGATGCTGAACCGGGTACTATCCGTGGTGACTTTGGCATTACCATCGGTCGCAACCTGATTCACGGCTCCGATGCGCCCGAAACCGCAGAAAGCGAAATCAAGCTGTGGTTTGGGGACGATCTATGCAGCTGGGAGCCGGCTATGAAGCCCTGGCTGTACGAATAACGTAAACAACTATAAAGCGGTGGTGGTGTTAGCGACTGGTGAGTGGACTTACCCACAGTCCCTGTGACCTTTCTTTTGTCTCCAGCAGAATAGCTGCCGCGATCGCTTTCTTATTCAGGACTAGCTCGCTATCCTCCACAGCTCTTCTTCTATTCACGGTTGAAAAGCAGTAGATCTTTCTGAGGACATATAGCTTTCCATAAGTAGACATCACTATAATCGGACTTAACCTGATGGCTGTTTGTTTTTCGGTAACGACTTTCCGTCTTTCGGCTTAAGGCATTGGCCCCTCTCGGCTTTTCAGCTCGCAGAGGGGTCTGTCATATCAGGTCGTTGTTATCACGGGGACATGTCGCTATGCTGGCGCCGACTTTGCTGGATCTGGGCGTGGCGAAAGCAGTAGCTCTAGTTCCACCGCTGAGCGTTGCCGGCATTGGGATTGCGTACGATTCACCGAGATCTTTTTTAGTTCCTTGCTACTGTGGCGTTCTCTAGAACTAACATTCAATCGCTTTCAGTACAAAGAGGGGGAGACATTGTTGTTTATCTCGATGTGGAGACAAGACTCAATTCTATTTCTGCTAAGCAAACAAATCTGGTTCGAGATCTGCTTTCTGTAGAGATAGGTCGCCTAGTAACACTGAACGTAGGCGTTGTTCTATTTGTGGCGTGCTCCGTGAAAATTCAGCCCTTCCAATATCGACGAAAGTACATGCGATGCCGATGTTCGCACAACACAGCCAAAGAATTTGACCACTAATCAACTAAGCCATCGACACCTGAGAGTTCCTTTTTTGCCTCTGACAAAAACCACCTCTCTTCAATTAGCTTCACATCGTATTGCGCACAGACGCCGACATGGAACCAAAGATAATTTTGTATATAGTCTTCGGTTTGGCGCTACTGGGGTTTACCTGGCTGCCGTCCATTCGAGGCGCTCGCTTCATCAACATACCGCTACTGTATTCTCTGCTAGCGGTTGGGCTGTTTAGCCTGGTTACAGATCTACCGCTGCTCGACCCAATCAACAACCAGACGCATACGGTTGTAACCGAATACGTCACTGAAATCATCGTTATCATTTCACTAGCAGGCGCGGGATTAGCCATCGATCGGCGTTTTCGAGTCCGCACCTGGCAATCTACGCTGAGATTGCTCTGTATATCAATGCCAATTTGTATCGCTGGAGCCGCTCTCTTAGGTCACTGGATCTTTGGCCTGTCTCTAGCTGATTCAGCTTTACTAGGGGCATGTTTAGCACCGACCGATCCAGTAATGGCGCATAGCGTACAGGTCGGTCCACCAAACAAAGGGGGGGAAGACCCCGTACGCTTCAGCCTAACAACTGAGGCAGGTTTAAATGACGGGTTAGCCTTTCCCTTCGTGTATCTGGCTATTCGACTAGCCGAGCACAACAACACCTTTGGCAGTTGGATAGTGAAATGGACAGCCTATGACTTTACCTTCAGAGTGGTAATGGGGACAGTTGTCGGCATCATTATTGGTTGGCTATTAGCTCACTACGCCTTCCGTGTATCGGATGAGACGGTGCGCGAAGAAACTCGTGAGGGGCTATTTATCGTAGCCTCTATCTTTCTTGCCTACGGTATAGCAGAAGCACTGCATGGCTACGGATTTCTGGCCGTATTTGCTGCCGCCGCCTCTACCCGACAAAATATCGAGAAGCATCACGAGTACTACTCCAAGCCTTATCAGTTTGCAACTCAGCTAGAGCGAATTCTGGCCGGACTGCTGCTAATCGCATTAGGTGGCTTCGTGGCCAGCGTGGATATCAGCCTACTATCCTGGCAAAACGTCTTGTTTGCGCTCCTGTTCATGCTGCTATTGCGGCCTGTCTCTGGACGGATAGCACTGACAGGAATGAAGCTGCCTCCATTAGAGAAAAACGCAATCTCGTTTTTGGGTATCCGCGGCTTTGGGTCTTTCTACTACCTAGCCTATGCCCAAACACACGCCACTTTCGAAAACGTCACCCTGCTATGGAGTGTAACTACTTTCACCGTACTACTCTCACTGCTCATTCATGGGAACTCCGCCACCGTCGCGATGAACTGGCTCGACGAACGACAAAAGAAGCGTCGCAACTCTCGCGGACAGAGGAAGCCTTCACCAGATTCTTTACCTTCGTAGATTGTGTGAGATAAAGACGTTATGGTTGTCAGCTACTTAGATAAACGGATATAGCCTTCGCTCCTCCTAGAATCATCTGTCTTCGGCATCGGCAGAGACTTCCTTCCGCCTATTCGACAACGGTATAGCCATCGATAACAGCCAAGACTGCTTAGGGGACTTGAGAGAGTCTAGAGGTAGAAAGACCGTGAAAGTTGTTCCTCTACCGACTTCACTTTGTAGCTCGATAACACCGTTGTGTAGTTCCACGCACTGTTTCACGATGTTGAGTCCTAGACCTGTTCCTTCTATAGTGCCTACGTTCCGAGCCCGGAAGAAAGCATCAAACAGAGAGGCCTGATCTTCTGTTGGAATACCTTGGCCATTGTCTCTGACTTCAATCACTATCTGCTCCGCCTGACGGTCTAAAACCAAGCTAACTGGACTATCATCAGGCGAATATTTGAGTGCGTTTGTTAGCAAGTTAGTCAAGATAGTACTGATTAGTGCGGGATCTACGAAGATATCAGAACAGTCGCCCCTGATGTCAAAGGATATTTCGTACATTCCTTTGTTGATGAGTTGGAAATCTTCCAAAACCGCCTGACAGCGCTTCTCAAGGTCGACTTTCTTTGGATTGAATCTTGATCTAAGTGCAGCGTTCCGGTTGAAGACTAAAAGGTCGTCTACCAGCTTTGTCAATCTTTCGACCGCTGCTTGTGTACGCGCTAGCATCTTGTTGCGTCTCTCTGTAGACATTCCGTCTCCGTTTCTGGTCAGCAGTTGCGTGAGAGAAGAGATGATAGAGAGCGGATTGCGAAACTCATGGGCAACAGCAGAAGTGAACTGAGACTTCGATTCTGCTATTCTTTCTAGTTTCTGACACTGCTGTAGCAGCTCATAGGATAGACGCCGTGCTTGTGTCAGGGTTGTTGTCGCTATGTCTAGATCAACTGAATTAATCGGTTCATAGACCAGCGCATCAACATGCTGACGTAGTTCTATTGATAGGTTTTTAGCTTCTCTTGTTGGCATCAATACTAAGACTGGTAGAAGCAGAGGAGCTACACTCTGTCGCCAGATGGCTAGTTGACTGGAGTAACTGTTGAGCGTATCTAAATCGAGGATAACAAGATCGAAGTCCTCTTCTGTGACGTCAGCAGTCGCTATGTTTTGCCGCGACAGCGAGATCAGCTCAAAAACAGCCAAATGCTCTGCTAGTAGGAGTTCGTTCTTACGTTCTTCAATTAGTAGAAGTACTCGAACTTCAGCTAAAGAATTTTGAACCTGCATGATGATTGCCAGTACTAGAGACTTTTACAGACACCTAGCGGGGTACAAGGGACGCCCCCCTGCCGTAGGTTTAGCTTTGAAGAGAATGCTTTCAGGTCAAAACGTGAGCCGCTATTGAGGTAGTCAGAAAGACATCTCGGCAAGGGGCAATGTGTCTGAGCAATTTGCAAGGATAAGTGAGCTTGAGTAGAGAAGTGTCTTGTTGCGCCGCTGGGTTTATTCAGCCAGCACCAGCGTCAGACGACTTCTGTGCTCTGACTTCTGTGCTCTACGAATTGATACTACCCTGACGTTAATTTGATGTTACGAATAGATAGCTGCACTTTACAAAAACTGCAGTTAGTGTATTTAGGCCTTGCTTCTGTTTTTGCTTTGCGTATGAGGTCTTAGGAAAACAGCAAATACTGCTGGCGAACTGGACCTTCGACACTAAACCAACGTAGGCTCATTGGTAAAATCAAGAAGCTGTATGAATTTACTATCAAACTCACGTAGATCGAGAACACGTGTCCAATTGAGCACTCTAGACACCGAAGCGAATTGAGTGGCCTGTCCGCATGACTAAAACTCCTGAACAGGCAAAGATCGTTCAGGAGTTTTTTTGATGGCTTTCTCTAATGAAACTGGCTTATCTGCTAACAACTACATGTTGGCACGGGCATCTTTGACGGCTTCTATGAATGACAGGATGCCGGCAGGAATGCTGAGCGCCAAAATGACGGCAGTGGGTGCGGTGCCCCAGTCTGGGTCGCCAGATGAGAGTTCGAACATCGAGCCGACTGCTGCGATCGCAGTCAAACAGGCCACACCTAACAACGCACCACTTTTCGGAGTCACAGATTTTCCCTTTAGTTTTTAAGTTTCAATTTATATCGACCGGTTGACCAGTCAACGTACCTTTTGCACGTGTTTGATAGCGAAGCCGTTCTTTTGCAGCTCTTGGTTAAGAGCGATTGTATTTTCTACTCGATCTACAAACAGCACCCCATTTAGATGGTCCATCTCGTGCTGAATCACTCTAGCCACCAAATCGTCTACCTTCATCTTACGGGGGCGACCGTTTTCATCCTTAAAGCTGACTTCTATCGCTGCTGGACGAATCACGTCTAGATAGACGCCTGGAATACTCAAGCAGCCTTCCTGACCAGCCGCTAGCTCGTCGCTGTAGCTAACAATCTTTGGATTGACTAAGACTAGCGGCGGTGCAGATTCATCTTCTGGATCGGCATCCACTACTAGTAGCTGCTTATTCACGCCAACTTGAGGCGCAGCTAGGCCGATACCATCTTCGCTGTACATCGTTTGCAGCATCTTTCGGGCTAGGTCGCGCAGCTCATTGTCTATCTTGGCGACTCGTTTAGCTGGCTGTCGGAGGACGCGATCGCCCATCTGATGAATAGTCAGAGGCGGTTTCTTCAGCTTTTTCTTTTCGACTTCAATGACTGCGGCCATGGGTTCTTCGGTAACTAGATCCAGTTTGAACGGTGTTTTGATTAGTCATATTGTAACAACTCACACCGACTTCACTGTAACGGTTTCCGACTAGGCCTACCGTCAAACGGCGCGATATGTATCAACTTAGGTTGATTCGGGGCATCTTAGCTGTGATTCCTTTTGCCGACATGGGCCGAATCCAAACAGTGCTGAAATCTTTGACCAAAGCAGATTATCTACTTCACGAAACCGTCAGAGGATTGCGGCGCGGCGGCTGGATGAATTGGGCCGCTATCAGCACAATGACGGTTTTATTATTTTTGTTTGGTACCAGTTTGCAGGTGAGCTGGCAGGTCGAAGGCATGCTGAACCAGTTCGGCTCGCAGCTGGTGATTTCGACGTATCTAAAAAGCGGCGTTGATGCGGCGAGTCTAACTGACAAGGTGAGCCAGCTACCTGGCGTTGTCAGCGTAGAAGCGGTGAGTAAAGAGCAAGCCTGGTCACAGCTGACTTCGGACTTGGGCTTGTCCAATATATCGAATGCGGCAGCTCAGTTAAATGGAAATCCTCTGGTTGACGAGCTCAAGGTAAAGGCCAGAGATGCGCAGCAGGTGCCTCAGCTTGCAGCCACGCTGGAAAATATGCCTGGTGTTGATGATGTGCTGTATGTGAGTGAGGTGATTCAGCAGCTGCGAGATCTCAACGCGGGATTGCAGTGGGCGAGTCTGGTGCTGGTGAGCTTGCTGAGTATGACTGCGATCGCAGTAGTGACAACTACCATTCGATTGATTGCGATCGCTCGCCGTCAGGAAATCGAAGTCATGCAGCTAGTCGGAGCCACCCGCAGCTGGATTTACATGCCCTTTCTGCTTCAGGGCGCAGTCTTTGGCATCGCCAGTGCAGGCGGATCGTGGAGTCTTTTGCTCGCGGCGCAACAGGGTCTAAAGTCTCTATCTGGTAGCAGTCAGCCTGCCTTTATCGAGTTTTTGACCAGCGGTCTCCAGCTCTCACCTCAGCAGTGGCTACTGCTGCCGCTTTCTTTGGTTCTACTTGGCACTGGGCTAGGACTCTTCGGCAGTTTATTAGCCGTTAAAAAAGTTGCAGTGATGAGATAAGCGCGAAAAAATCGCCAACCCAGTCAGGATCAGCGAAGAATTAACTCTATTTACCTTAGGCAGCATTCGTACTGTAGGCAGCAGTCACCACAGGCAGTGAAGTTCTCAAAACAAGATCTTTGATAGCTTAAGCCATTAGTAAGCTAGGCCCATGCTCCGACTGGTTTCCGCACCTAGGTAGACACGGATACTCAGAAAATCAGTGGGGCAAGCCGTTTCGCAACGCTTACAGCCAACGCAGTCTTCTGTGCGAGGGGAAGAGGCAATCTGCCCAGCTCGGCAGCCGTCCCAAGGCACCATCTCTAGAACATCGGTAGGGCAGGCACGGACGCACTGCGTACAACCAATACAGGTATCGTAAATTTTAACTGAATGAGACATGAAGTAGAGACTCCAAAATTACTGTTGCAATGTCGCCAGACGACTGTGAGCAAGGGTTCCTCGACCCATCAGCAGTGTATCCTGCCACCATCAGCCACACCTTAATAGGACGGGTAAAAATTTATGGAACGTAATATTTCTTTCTCGCGTTTACTCAGCTAGGGATCTTCTATAGAGAGAGGAAATACGGGGTGTCCCGCTTTCCTATAAGATAGTGAAGCTTAAAAATGCAGACTGCTAAGAAACGGTCGCCGCAGACGTAAAAAGTTTTTTGATAGGGAACGGTTTGGTTACTCGAAAAAAAGCTGCTTGATGTCGTTAGGCTTCGGTCGGTGGATTTGACCGTTTTTTTGGCTTTTGCCACTGTTTGAAGGTGAGTACAGTAATGAGTGACGAAATTTTAGGAAAAGTTCAGAAAATTGTTTCTGAACAGCTCGGCGTAGACGAAGCAGAAGTGAAGCCAGAAGCTAGCTTTGCAAACGATCTTGGAGCCGATTCTTTGGACACCGTTGAACTGGTGATGGCGCTAGAAGAAGAGTTTGATATCGAAATCCCTGACGAAGCCGCTGAGAGTATTAGCACGGTGCAGTCGGCAGTTGACTTCATTGAAAAGTCAAGAGCCTAAGCGCTGACGGCTGCGGATATTAGCAGTAACGCTGTTGTTGGCTACTGACGATGACACTGTACCAACGACTAACTACAGGACCAAGCCATCGGCAAAGCCTAGGAGATCTAGCGCCTAGAAACCCTACCTATGTAAAAGGGCATCCCTACAACCGTTGTCCAGCTAACTTTGATGTTTGGTTCTGTTTGGCTGGATCTTAAACTCTATAGGTGGTTTTTGGTGTCCGCAGCGCGATTTTACGTTTGTAATGACGGCTGATATCGGCCATCGCCCTCTGTTGTCCTTAGAACTATGGCTCATCAAGAAGAAAAGCAAGTCGAAGAAAAACAAGTCGAAGAAAAGCTAGAAAGAAAGCGCGTTGTCATTACGGGCATGGGTGCCATTACGCCGATTGGCAATACTCTAGCCGAGTACTGGCAGGGGTTGCTAGAGAGCAAAAATGGCATTGGTCCGGTGACAGCATTCGACGCTTCGGCGCATGCTAGCCAGATTGCAGGCGAAGTCAAAGGCTTCGATCCGCTCGACTATATGGATCGTAAGGATGCAAAGCGGGCGGCGCGGTTTGCTCATTTTGCGATCGCAGCTAGCAAACAGGCGATCGCCGACGCCAAACTAGAGATCACCGACCTCAACGCCGAACAGATCGGCGTAATGATCGGCACAGGCATCGGCGGCATCCAGGTGATGGAAGAGCAGCAGGAAATTTACCTTACTAAAGGCCCCAGCCGCTGTAGTCCCTTCATGATTCCGATGATGATTGCCAACATGGCCGCTGGCCTGACCGCAATTCATACCGGTGCCAAAGGCCCAAACTCCTGCTCTGTCACCGCCTGCGCCGCCGGTTCTAACGCCATTGGCGATGCCTTTCGCCTCGTTCAAAACGGCTACGCCCAAGCCATGATCTGCGGTGGCACCGAATCTGCCGTCACGCCGCTGACGTTTGCTGGCTTCTCTTCTATGCGGGCCATGTCCACTCGCAACGACGATCCTACTCACGCCAGTCGCCCCTTTGATAAAGATAGAGACGGCTTTGTCCTAGGCGAAGGCTCAGGCATTTTGATCCTTGAAGAGTTAGACCATGCGCTCAGTCGAGGTGCCCGCATCTATGCGGAAATTGTCGGTTACGGCATGAGCTGTGATGCCTACCACATGACCGGCATTGCACCCGGCGGAGAAGGCGCAGTTCGAGCCATTCGCCATGCGCTCAAAGACGGCAATCTGTCGCCAGACGAGGTGAGCTATGTCAACGCTCACGGGACCAGCACCCCGGTCAACGACCCCAACGAGACTGCCGCTATCAAAACCGTGCTTGGTAAACATGCTTACGATATTACGGTGAGCTCGACCAAGAGTATGACCGGGCACCTGCTAGGCGGCTCGGGCGGTATCGAAGGCGTCGCAGCAGTGATGGCTGTTGCCAATGACAAAGTCCCCCCTACAATTAATCTAGAGAATCCTGACCCTGCCTGCGATTTAGACTACGTTCCTGGTCAGAGCCGTGCGCAGAAAGTGACCGTAGCGCTCTCTAATTCCTTCGGCTTTGGTGGTCACAACGTTACGCTTGCTTTCAGGAAATACAAGTAGCAAAATACAGCTAGTCAAACAGCTGTGTGTGGGTAAGCACATTGATGAGCGAATGCTGACGAGTTCTTATCAAACGGTCACAAATGTTACAGATTCCTCGGTATAATGCTTGAAATTCTCAAGTCTTCTTAAGCATCCTTTACAAAGCAAACCTTACGCTGACTAGAGTTAGCAAAAATAGAGCTAGCAAATATTTTTCAGACGGCCAAACGGCTAAATTGACTATTAGCGGTTACCGCTTCATATGGGGTCTAAGTTTTCGCTAGCTCCTTCTTCTCATCGATCTTCTCACTGTTCACCTCACAACTAAAAAGACTATGGCCGTTGCAACTCAATCGCTTGAAACACTCTGCATAAATTCCATTAGATTTTTGGCGATTGACGCCGTCAACAAATCCAAGTCAGGTCACCCTGGTCTACCGATGGGCGCAGCGCCTATGTCATTTGTTCTGTGGGACAAATTTATTCGCCACAACCCCAAGAATCCTCAGTGGTTTAACCGCGACAGGTTCGTGCTTTCTGCGGGACATGGCTGCCTGTTACAGTACGCCATGCTATATCTCACCGGCTACGACAGCGTCAGCATGGATGATATTAAGCAGTTCCGTCAGTGGGGTTCTTCTACACCTGGACATCCTGAAAACTTTGAAACCCCTGGGGTCGAGGTCACGACGGGTCCGCTGGGCCAAGGTATCTGCAACGCAGTCGGCCTAGCGATGGCTGAAGCGCATCTAGCTGCCAAGTTTAACAAGCCTGACTGCGCGGTAGTCGATCACTACACCTACACCATAATGGGCGATGGCTGCAATATGGAGGGCATTTCGGGTGAGGCTTGCTCCTTGGCGGGTCACTTGGGTCTAGGTAAGCTGATTGCGCTGTATGACGATAACCATATTTCGATTGATGGTTCGACCGATATCGCCTTCACTGAAGACGTGAGCAAGCGCTTTGAGGCGTATGGCTGGCACGTGCTGCATGTGGAAGATGGCAATGCTGACCTCGATTCGATCGAGAAGGCGATCACACAGGCCAAAGAAGTCACAGACAAACCCACCATGATCAAGGTGACCACCACCATCGGCTACGGTTCACCCAACCGCGCTGGCACAGGCGGTATCCATGGCGCGATGCTCGGTGACGAAGAAACCATTGCCACCCGCGAAAACCTCGATTGGAAGTACGACTTCTTTGAAATTCCTGAAGATGCGCTTAGCCGCTACCGTCAGGCGATCGACAAAGGTGCTAGCGCCGAAGCCGAGTGGGATGAAACCCTTACCACCTACCGCACTAAGTACGCTGAAGAAGCCAAAGAATTCGAGCGGCTGCTCTCTGGCAAGCTTCCCGACGGTTGGGAAGATTCGCTGCCTACCTACACACCCGAAGACAAAGCGCTAGCCACTCGGAAAAACTCCGAAGCCACTTTGAACGCACTAGCACCTGTTCTTCCCGAACTCATCGGCGGTTCCGCTGACCTCACCCACTCCAACCTCACCGAGCTGAAAATCTCTGGCGACTACCAGAAAGGCGCTTACGAAAACCGCAATATTCACTTCGGCGTTCGCGAGCACGGCATGGGCGCAATCTGCAACGGTATTGCCCTGCACGGCGGCGGCCTGATTCCCTACTGTGCTACGTTCCTAGTCTTCACCGACTACATGCGCGGCGCAATTCGGCTATCGGCACTCTCCGAAGCAGGCGTCGTCTACGTGATGACCCATGACTCCATTGGTCTAGGCGAAGACGGTCCTACTCACCAGCCTGTAGAGACCGTTGCTTCTTTGCGTGCTATTCCCAACCTCTACGTTATCCGCCCGGCTGATGGTAACGAGACCTCCGGTGCGTATAAAATCGCTGTCAACAAGCGCAACGCTCCCACTTTGATGTGCTTCTCCCGTCAGGGTTTGCGCAACCTACCGGGCTCATCAATCGATGCAGTGGCCAAGGGTGCTTACATCATGTCTGACAACTCAGAGGGCAGTGCGCCTGAGCTGATCATGATCGCTACGGGTAGTGAAGTTCAGCTCTGTGAAGACGCGGCTGAAAAGCTACGCGGTGAAGGTAAGAAAGTGCGTGTGGTTTCCATGCCTTGCTGGAAGCTTTACGAAGAGCAAGACGCCGCTTACAAGGAGTCTGTCCTACCTAAGTCTGTGAAGAAGCGCCTGGTTGTTGAAGCGATGAGCAGCTTCGGCTGGGCTAAGTACTTTGGTGACGAAGGCGATATGATTGCAGTCGATACCTTTGGTGCTTCGGCTCCAGGTGGCACCGTGATGGAAAAGTTTGGTTACACCATTGATAACGTAATTTCTCGTGCGAACGCACTCTTAAGCTAGTAGCCTGTAAATAGACTTGGAAGCCTCTGCTGATCGACGGTCAGCAGAGGCTTTTCTATGGCAAAAGGGTCTTTTGGCGAAGCGACAGAATTCTACAGTGTTCTTTTACGTTATTGAAGATAGTAGAGTTGTTGTTCTAGCTTGCTTTCCTGCCAAACATGATCCGAAGGCGTGGAGAGATATAAAGTAAATAAATTCGCAGTTTGAAATATGCCACTGTACGATTGCATAGTTGTGGGTGCTGGGCCAGCAGGCGCGAGTGCTGCGTACCATTTGAGCAAACGCGGTCATAGCGTATTGCTGCTAGAAAAAGCTGCGCTTCCTCGCTATAAGCCCTGTGGGGGTGGAGTTTCGCCACAGGTGGCAGAGTGGTTTGATTTTGATTTTGAGCCAGTGATTTCGCAGAAGGTGACGCGGGCTCGGTATACGTGGAAGCTGGGTGAGGCGATTGAGATTGACCTGAAAGCGCCGATTTGGATGGTGCGGCGTAATGAGTTTGATCATTATTTGGTGCAGCAGGCTCAAAAGGTGGGGACGCAGCTGCTAGATGAGACGAAGGTTGTAGGAGTTGAGTTTGTTTCAGACGGTCAAGCAAATCACTGGCAGGTGATGACGAGTAAGGGCGAGACTTTTGAGGGGACGTATTTGATTGCGGCGGACGGTGGGCGGGGGCCGATGGCGAAGTGGTTGGGGTTTGGCGATCGCACTCCAAACATCGCCGGTGCTATCGAAATCGAACCCAAGGGCGCAGTCGAAAACAGCCACGTAGTCCACTTTGAGTTTGGCTTGCTAAAAAACGGCTACGTGTGGAACTTCCCAAAGCGGGATGGCTATTCTATTGGCAGCGGTGTCTTTCGCACGGACCGGCGAAAGGGAAAGGATCTGGTTGCCCCGATGGCTGAGTATGCAGCGGCCTTCGGGGTAGATGGCAATGCAGAGACCAAGTTTGGCCACCCGGTCTATATCTGGAATGGTAATCAGCGACTGCATACTCGAAATGCGGTGCTGGCAGGGGAGGCGGCCTGTGTGGTCGATCCGCTGACGGCTGAGGGGATCCGGCCTTCGATATTTACAGGAACAAAGGCGGCTGAGGCCGTGGGCGGCGCGATCGCAGGCAACCCGTCAGCCCTATCTGACTACACAAACATCATCGCCGAGGAAATTGGCAGTGAGATGAAGCTAGCGACAAGGCTAGCAAAAGCATTCTACGCTGCGCCTTATCTCAGCTATCGCACGATCATGCAGCAGCCCTCAGCAACCTGGGCAATGGCTAGAATCTTTGCGGGCGAGCTGAAGTATGCCGATATGGTGCAGAAAGCGCTGCGGCGATTGAGCGGTGGCCTGCTAGCGTAGTTTTGAAGCCTTGAGTGAAACCTTAAGTGAAGTCTCAGACAGTAGCTGGTTCTCTAGTTTTACTTTCTTCGTCAGTGTCAGATTCTGTCTGATCAGCTTCTTCATTGCCATTGAGCGCAGCTTTTCCTAAGCCCGGCAAGAGCTTTCGAGCCATCTCAGGACTCTCTTCTTTCAGAAATTTGAGGAACGTTTCAGCAACGATAGAGAGCTGCTTGCCAGCTAAATGGGCGACATACCAGTCTCTTTCGATTGGGAATCCCTGCACGTCTAGGATGGCAAATTCGCCTGTTGTACCTTCTGAGATGATGGTGTGCTGAGAGAGAACAGAGATGCCAAGACCGCCTGCGATCGCCTGCTTGATGGCTTCATTGCTCCCTAGCTCCAAACTCACACGGACCGTCACATCGTTCTCGCCAAATATCTTCTCTACTGCTTTGCGAGTCCCTGACCCCGGCTCTCTCATGATGAAAGCCTCATCGTTAAGCATTTCGATCGGGATATTCTTTTTTCGAGCTAGTGGATGACTAGTAGGGGCTAGCACGATTAGCGGATTTTCTAGAAAGGGATGAATAGTGAGATCCGGCTGAGTCGGCGACTGACTAATAATGTAGATGTCGTCTTCGTTCGCCAGCATACTCTCTTGCAAACGCTGGTGATTGGTCACCTTTAGCGAGATGTCAATACCAGGATAGCGCTTGCAAAAAGGCCCCAATATTCTGGGAACGAAGTATTTGGCGGTCGTGATTACGGCAAGTTTTAGCTGTCCCTGCTTCATTCCTTTGAGGTCGGCGACGGACATTTCAAACTGGTCTAAGCCTGTGAAAATATCCTGGCAGGTAGAGAGCAGCTTTTCGCCTGCCTGCGTCAGATAGAGCCGCTTGCCGACTTGCTCAAACAAGGGCAGACCGACTGCTTTGGTCAGCTGCTTTACCTGAATAGAAACAGTAGGTTGGGTCAGATAGAGCTCCTCCGCCGCGCGAGTAAAGCTTCCATGGCGAGCCGTCGCCTCAAATACTTTGAGCTGGTGGAGTGTTGCATGAATCACAGCTTAGTGGCCTCTATCTATGTCAGCCGGCCTACCTTGATGTAGGCCGATGAAGTCCGTGGGTGTCAGACTGCATAGAAGCAAGTCTATCAAATAATCGAAGTAATACTGATAATTTCAATGGTAATTGCTTAAAATGAGAAAGAGCGCGTGCCTGTGATAGGTACTACGCTCTTTTCGTTGTCGCTACTTCAGTGTCTAGATTGAGATAGGTCTATCGGCTCTACGCCTCGTTTATCCTGACTTTTAGGCTTCTTCTTCAAACTTCACCGTAATAAAATTAGAGTTTTATTGCAGCTGATTGGTCGGCCCGAATCTATCGGTTAGGTAATCTGCGGCTACTGTATGCATTTCCACCGTAAACAGCTGTTCGAGTTGCATAGCTGGTAGGTTGGTCAGCGATAGGCACTGTGATCGCCTCAAATGACTCAGAACGCCGGTCCGCAGAAACGGCTATCCAGCCAGCGACGATAAGAGTAATTAAGATTGTGGTCATCATGATGATGCCTCCGACGTGTTTATGTTAACTATTGTAACGCAGTATCTTAATAAATATCTCTCTCTCTTGACAGAGCGCGTAAAAAATTGACTAACGTTGCTCTGTGATGTCCGTTTCATTTCGGATAGCTGTTCACCAAGGTGCTAAAGGACTGTGCCGATTTACTTTTTTTGGGGTGAGGATGAGTTCCGACTGAAGCAGGCGGCGGAGAATTTGCGCGATCGCACTCTAGACTCTACGTGGGCCACTTTCAACTACGACCGCATCACTCCCGATAGCACCGACGCCACTAGGCAGGGACTGAACCAGGCAATGACACCTCCCTTTGGCGCGGGCCAGCGTTTTGTCTGGTTAGTAGATACGACCCTTGGCCAGCGGTGCCCGGAGGCGACAATGGCAGAGATGGAAAGAACGCTGCCGTCGGTGCCAGATGCAACAGTGCTGCTGCTGACGAGTGCGAATAAGCCGGACGGTCGGCTGAAATCGACGAAGCTGCTGAAAAAATATGCGGATGTGCGTGAGTTTGCGGCGATCGCGCCCTGGCAAACCGATCAGCTGATTGGTCAAGTGCAGCGAGTCGCCAAAGAAATTCACCTGCGGCTAAAGCCAGAGTCAGCGGAACTCTTGGCAGAAGCTGTGGGAGCCGATACGCGCAGGCTCTACAACGAGCTAGAAAAACTAAGCGTTTACTGGAGCGCTAAAGGACAGGTTAAGACAGATCCGCTGCCACCGGAAGTGATCACTCAACTGGTGGCGGTCAGTACGCAGACGAGTTTTCAGCTAGCAGAATCCTTGGTTGCAGGGCGAACAGACCAGGCATTGGGCTTAGTGACAGATTTGCTGACGAACAATGAGCCTGCCTTGAAGGTAGTGGCAACGCTTGTAGGGCAGTTTCGGCGATGGCTGTGGGTGAGTTTGATGATGCAGCAGGGAGAGAGGGATGTGAAGGCGATCGCAAAAGCAGCGGAAATCAACAATCCCAAGCGAGTTTATATTTTGCAAAAACAGGTTCGGGGCTGCTCTCCAGCACAGTTGGAGAAAGCTTTGTCACTGCTGCTGGAGCTAGAATTTGGCTTAAAGCGTGGCGCACCCGGGGAGATTACCCTACAAACCAAAGTGATTGAGATTGCAGGCTGCTTTGGCGTTTAGGCCGAAGGTGGTCATATCGCTGTAATATTTTGGCTAAAGATAGGGGATTGAACTTGTCATGACTTTTTTGCAGCTTCGCTTCCGCAAAACCTGGTTCGCAGTTGCCCTAAGCACACTTACCCTGACTCAGCTCGGGTTTCTGCTTGCCCAAAAGTATATTCCTGCCGCCTACGCCCAGGCCTACAGCGATGACGAAGTGGCTAACTACGCTCGCGCTATCGTCAGTATCGAAGCCGAACGGACCGAAGCCTACGCATTAGCCAGTGACATTTTGACTAGCGCCGATAGTGAACTCAGCATCATCGAAACGCCACTTAGCTGTACCAGTACTCGTCTAGCCGACATGCCAGACATTCCTAGAGCTGGCAGAGTTGATTTGCGCGCTGTGCTAATTACCTTCTGTAACAATGCTAGCCAGGTCGCCGAAGAAAATGATCTGACGCCAGAAGTCTTCAACCAGATTACCGCCGCTCACCGTGAGGATGCAGAGCTTTCAGATCGGATTCAGGATGCGATCGCGTCCTTGTAACTTGAAATCGGTGCTGTGCATGGGCAGTTAGGTTCTGAAAGATGGATGACGGCGCTGTTAAGTTCTACTATTTAAGTCGCCTTTCAGTCCTGCTGCTGTTTTGCTAGCGGGCATCGCGTTAGACTAGAGTGCTTTCCTTCTCTTTGACCCATGCAATTTATTGATCAAGCTGAAATTGAAGTAGAAGGCGGTACAGGTGGCGACGGCCTGACCGCTTTTAGAAGAGAGAAGTACGTGCCCGCTGGCGGACCTTCTGGCGGTACAGGTGGAAAGGGTGGCTCTGTGGTGTTGACCACTGATACTAATCTGCAAACCCTGCTGGATTTTCGCTATGCCCATCGATTCAAGGCAGAGGACGGCGAACGAGGTGGGCCTAAAAATAAAACGGGTGCCAACGGCGAAGATCTGATTGTCGAAGTGCCGTGCGGTACTTTGGTCTACGACTTGGACACGGATGAAGTAGTCGGCGATTTGACCGAACCTGGACAGTCACTGGTAATTGCGCCCGGTGGGAAAGGTGGACTAGGGAATAAGCATTTCTTGAGCAATCGGAACCGTGCGCCTGAGATGTCTCAGCGCGGCATTGGCGGCATGATTCGGCGGGTGCGTTTGGAGCTGAAGCTGCTGGCGGAAGTCGGCATTATCGGACTGCCAAATGCGGGTAAGTCGACGCTGATTTCAACCCTGTCAGCAGCTAAACCCAAGGTTGCTGACTATCCTTTTACAACGTTGATTCCTAATCTGGGCGTTGTTCGTAAGCCGACGGGCGATGGGACTGTCTTCGCTGATATTCCTGGGCTAATTGAAGGTGCTCATGAAGGACAGGGCTTGGGCCACGACTTTTTGCGCCATATTGAGCGGACGAAGCTGCTGCTGCACTTGGTGGATGGTACGGCAATCGACCCGGTTGCTGACTATCAAACCATTCAGCAAGAGCTAATTGCCTATGGCAGAGGATTAGCAAGTCGTCCACAGCTGCTGGCGATTAACAAGGTAGATGCGCTGCTTGAGGAAGAAGCAGAAGAAATTGCCTCTCAGCTTTCTCTATTGACGGGCGAGAAGGTGTTTCGGATTTCGGCGGTGAGTCGTCAGGGGACCGATGAACTGCTGCAGGCGATTTGGCGACTGCTGGATGAGACTAATGAGGCGATCGCAGCCGAAGAAGCCCGTGCCATTCAAGCAGTCATCGACTTCAACACGCCAACCTTGCGCCCAGTTCTATAGCTCCTTTAAAGATAGCGCTCTCGATCTTGTTAGCGCTTTGTCTACTCGCAATAGAATAAGGATGAGTTCTTTAGGAATGAACCCATGACTGCTCAAGTTGAATTTAAAGCGACTGCGCCACCGTTACGATGGGACGAAGCGGGTGGCATTCGGATTGGCAACACCCGAGTCACACTTGACAGCGTACTAGCGTCTTATCACATGGGTGCCACGCCTGAAGAAATCGTTCTACAGTATTCAGTCCTAACTCTTTCAGAGATATACGCTGCCATTGCGTACTACCTTTCGTACCGCCAGCCAGTTGATGACTATCTAGAACGACGAGAACGTCAAGCTCAGCAGTGGCGGCAGCAACTGAGCGAAAAACACAATTTGACCGGTCTAAAGCAGCGTTTAATAGAACGTCGTCAGTCTCAGATAATCGAAAGTGAATTAATCTCTCGCTCCGTGAGAATATAGATAGACGCGATAGAGAAAGGCGATGAAAGATCTAATCAAGGGCTTGCGCGAATTTCAGAGCAACTACGTTCCAGAGCATAAGGAACTACTGCAAGAGCTTGCTCGTGGTCAGCATCCTCGGGTTTTATTTATCACTTGCTCTGACTCTCGGGTGCAGCCGGAGCTGATTACCCAGTCAGATCTAGGCGATCTGTTTGTAATTCGCAACGCGGGCAATATTGTCCCTCCCTATGGTGCGACCAATGGCGGCGAAGGGGCAACGATTGAGTACGCGATTAAGTCTCTAGATATTCAGCACATCGTGATCTGTGGGCATACAACTTGCGGAGCGATGAAGGGCTTGCTGCAAATCGGCGAGCTAGAAACCAAAATGCCGCTCGTCTACAACTGGCTGAAGCACACGGAAGCGACTCGTGAGCTAGTCGAAGAGCACTATGGCCATCTGGCAAAGGCTGAGAAGCTCTCGACGCTGGTAGCAGAAAATGTGCTGACGCAGATTGATAATTTGAAAACGTACCCTTCGGTGCGATCGCATCTCCACAGGGGCGAAGTCCAGCTACACGGCTGGATCTACAACATTGTCGATGGCACCGTTCTCACCTATGACCGGGCGAATCATTCCTTCATGCCGCTGTCGAATTCGACCAACGAAGATATTCAAAGCATACCGGTTGCTTATCAGGCGAGCGGATCTTCTCGGCTGTCGCAGGGGCAGCGCGATCGCATTTTCCGAGGCTCTCCCGCCTTCTATAACCGATAAAACTAGTTAGCTACGTTCTAGTAGCTTTATCCAACACTGATTGAGGATGTACGACTGCAATGTCAGAGATGCTCGAAAAATCACTTGGGTTCAGAGTTAAGATGTGGCTAATGTTAGAAGCCAGCATCACAGCTACAATACGGGCGTCATGAGTCCGTTTCCCCTTTACTTGGTTGTCAGTGACGATATCTAACCAAGTTAGGAAAATCTGGGAAGTTTCATCTGCCATTGGAAATCGGTCTAGCAACTGAGTAATAGCGCTGTTTGTCTGTTCTACTGACCATCCCAATCCATTCACATTCATTGGACGTGTTGCAACAACCCATAATTCAATCAAAACTTGGGCTGTGAGATAGCATTCGGCCCCTTCAACTAGCAGAGCGGCGACAGCGTCTACTACCAAGCTGTGTTGAGAGTCAGAGGGATTGCTAAAGCGCAGGACAACGTTGGTGTCTAGCAAATATTTAGCCATCATTCGTAGATATTACGGCGGTCAAAGGCTTCATCAGCTAGGTTGACATTAGTTCTAGGCAGTTGAGCGACCCAAGTACGGAAATCTTCAGCCCGTTCGGCAGGCGTTGCATACTGCCAATAAGGTACAGACTGTGTCAGTTGCTGAGCTTGGGCTTTGACTAAGTTGATAAGATCGGCAATTTTCTGTAGTTGACTGTCATCAAGCTTGTCGATCTCTTGCTTTAAGGTTTCTCGCAGCATGATTTAGGTTCAGACGCTATATCTGTATTGATGGTAGCTGACCCATGCACTTGCCGATCCTATGCATTTACCGACATGGCAATCGCCGGATGCATTCAGCGGTTGCTGACCACTTAGCTCTACACGCAGCAAAAGTTTCACCGATTAAAAATGTGCGGAGCTAAGTGGCGAAAGCTATAGATAACGTGATCGCACTACTGTTTCTTTCACTTCACCACTCTGCCTCTCTACCTGATAGGCAGCTGCGTTGGGTCGAGAGCTGACGACTGCCACTAGCTCTTCTCCGACATAGTGCAAAGCTACTCCATCATCCGCCGCAATCCCAGCAGAGAGTTCACCAACCCCGATTAGCTTTTCATACACAGGTCTTCTGCCGCTTTCCCCGTCGTAGTGCGGGCAGTGACTGCCCTTGAGGAAACCGAGACATTCGATTCTGGCATATTGTCCTGAGACAATCGAGTCAGATAAGCCTTCTTCAAACCAGCAAAGCGAGCCTGCGCTGAGTCCGCAAAGTATAGTCCCACTTTTCCAAGCCTGCTTTAGCGCTTCGTCCAGTTTCCACGCTTTCCACAGCGCTATCAAGTTAAAAGTAGAACCGCCCCCAACATAGATAACGTTCTGTTTCTGTAGAAACGATACGAGGACCTCTTTTGGTGGTCGGAAAAGACTGAGATGAGTAGGACGGCAGTCTAACCGGGTGAAAGCATCGTAGAAGCGAGTAATGTAGCGATCGCTATCTCCGCTGGCCGTTGGGAGAAAGCAAACTTTGGGTGTGGAAGCTAATGACTGATTCAAGATGTAGTGATCTAAGCGCAGATTGTCTGGCTCCATCGAGAAACCGCCGCCGCCAAGCGCAATAATTTGTCGCTTTGTTTGAGTCATTGGCTTGGGTCGAAGTTTTCCAGCTTATTTTACGACGGTTGAACTATATCGTGACCGGAGAATCAACATAGACGGTCGGTGCTTCAACGGTGAACTTGATGTTGTATTCCAGCAGCTTGGCAGAGATCTTTTCGTTGGCTAGCTCTAGCAATCGCTTGCGTAGCTGAATAGAGTTTTCGCTAGAGCCCAAGATGAAAAAGGTGACTCTAGCGCGTGAACCGGGCCGATCGTCTAGCTCGAAGAGGCTAATTTTAGTGCTGCCTGGATCAATTCCAAACAGCGTGTCTGTGCTTTCTTTGACCACCTGCTGTACTAGGGCTCGCTCTCGTTCTTCTAGCACTCGAATAAAGTCGAGATAGAGCAGCACCATCACTTTTTTGCCTCGGGTGATGTTCTCAACATCTAGGTTCGCCATCGTTGAATTTGGAATAATTACCAGCGTACTTTTAGCGGCTGAGCGCAGCTTGGTCGAGCGCAGCCCGATTGATTCGATCCGGCCATAGACATCTTCTGCATGAGGGTTGAGGCTGACACGAATGTGATCGCCAGGGACAAAGGGCCGATCGAGATAGAGCACGACTGTACCTAGTAGCTGCTCAAGCGTTTTTTGGGCGGCGAATGCGATCGCAGCCCCCCCAATGCCAAAGCCAGCAATCAGTCCCACCAGGCTTACCCCTTGATTTTGTGCAAAGGCGACCACCGCCACGACGCCAATCCCTACGTTCACTAAGGTTTCTACTACCAGCAGCATTTCATCGACTTCTAGGTTCATGCGGCGGGCCAGGTCAATGCCATAGATACGCATAAACTGGCGAAACAAACGCGATGCTAGCCAAGCCACGCTGATGACAGTTGCCAGAGTGATAAAAAAGCCTAGAAAGCTGTAGAGTCCTGCGTATTCTTGGAGTAGACTCAAGCTCAGTGAAATCAGAATCAGCGTGCCAGTTGTCCTTAACAAAGGCTCAACCGGCTTGATGAGTGCGTCGTAGATGCTAGAAACTTTATCTGGAGCGACTCGGTGAAAGAAGAGCCGAACCAAGGCTGGCGTGTATCTGCCGACAATTGCTGATAGCAGCACAAAAAAGAGAAACAGTCCGAGCTGAATGCCAAGCCGAATCAAGAGTAATTGCGCGTCGCGATCAAACTGAAATATCTCTTTTAAGGCCGAAAGAAAGGTGTCCATGTAGACGCTTAGAAAGTAGAAGCTTGGATAGGGATGAGCAATTGAAAACAGGTTAGAAAAGGTGGCCTGACAACTGCTCAAATAGTGATTGGCGAGTCGACATTGATCCTTTGCGATTCGATATCAAAGGCAATGCCGAATTCCTTCAGCTTTTGAGCGACGTTTCGACTGGCAGCATCTAGCAACTGTCCACGCAGCTCCATAGAGACTTCACCAGAACCCAAGATGAAGAAGGTAATCTGGGCTCTAGTTTCTGCGACTTCCGACACGGTCTCTGGTTCTGTGAAAGAAATATCGGTGCTGCGGTAGTCAATGCCAAAGACGCCCTGAGTACTTTCCAAGATTACCTGGCGAATAAGGGCCCTTTCATCGCTGGCGATCGCCCGATAAAACCTCAGATACACAATCGACATCACTTTTTTGGCACCTGTGAAGTTCTCGATTGCTACTTGAGTCAGCATATTGTTAGGCACAACGACCAAGGTGCCCTTTCCTGAGGTGCGAATTTTAGTAGAGCGCAGGCCAATAGACTCAACTTGGCCAAAGGTGCCATCTGGCAAGCCGATGTAGTCGTCGACCACAAAGGGGCGATCAACGTACAGAATGATGCTGCTGATTACCTGTTCGAGCGTTTTCTGGGCGGCAAAGGCGACGGCTAATCCACCCACGCCCAAGCTAGCGACTAGACCGACGACGTTAATCTGGTGCGTTTGACCGAAGATCAGGGCCACGATGACAATGCCGCCAGCGACAGTAGTGACCTTACCCAAGATCAAAATTTCGCTGTTGACTTTGCGGCTTTCTTGTACAGCTGCGTTGAGCAGATAAATGTCGAAGAAGAACTTTGATAGGCGAAAAATCAACCAGACGGTCAGTCCGCTGACAAGTAGGCTCAGCGGCACTTCGACCAAGGTATAGAGCTTTGCGGCTGAGAGTCGATAATCGAGCAGCACATCTACGGTGCTAAGCGCGATCGCAATTGCTAGTAGGGTCTGATTGGGCTCAATGACGTCTCTGTAGATTGCCGTCGAGAACTGTAGCTGGTTGAATATGGCGCGAGATAGAGATGGGACGACTTTGAATGCGATCGCGCAAACCCCTACCGTCAGCGCAATCACTAGTCCAAGCTGTAAGTCCGTTTCACCCAATTCGCCAAAAGCCATATCCACCCAAAGCTCTTTCTAACTACGATAATGTAGCGTCTCACGAAACTGGATATAGGAAAGTGACCTAGAAAATACCTAATGTAGCGTCAAGCCTAAAAATTACGGTATCGCCAACGGGGAGCGTAAAGCAATGGAGCTGCCCTTAGCCCAGCGCTACCTCTTCCTGTGGCGAATTAAACGTCCCAGAGCAAACCACCCCATTACTCACATCTAGCGTCACAATCGTGCCATTGCGAATAATCTCAGTCGCTCTCTCTACACCCACAATCACCGGAATCCCTAATCGCAGGCCCAGCACCGCCGCATGGCTAGTCAAGCTATCGTCCTCTGTGATGATGCCGCCAGCTCTGCGAATGGCATCCACATAGTCCGCACTGGTCCTCGGCACCACCAGAATCTCACCCGTATTAAAGTCTTTGATCGCCGCCGTGTCATGAGCCACCCGAGCGCGGCCACTCACCGAGCCCTCACCGACCCCTTGACCAGACCCAATCACCGCTGTCACCACCTCAACTTTGATCAGATCGGTAGAGCCAGAAACGCCCTGTAGCGTCCCCGCCGTCATCACGACTAAATCACCATCATGCAGCAGTTCACCTTCTTGAGCCACATTCATCGCCGCCTGAAATGTCTGCCCCGAAGACGGCAAATCCACCACCAGCAGAGGATTAACGCCCCAAACTACCTGAAGCTGCCGAGACACATCCACTAGCGGCGTGACCGCCAAGATTGGAGCCTTGGGTCGAAACTTTGACACGTTGCGTGCTGTTGCCCCGGAGCGTGTCAGCGTCATAATAGCCGATGCCTCCAGTTGAGCCGCAATCTGACCTACCGCCTGACTAATCGCGTTGGGAATCGTATGGCTCTTGTTGAATTCGCTGATAGGCCGCTCTTTTAGCTCCTGCTCAGTACGCAGTGCAATCCGCGCCATCGTGGCAACGGCTTCCACCGGATACTCCCCTACCGCCGTTTCATTAGAGAGCATCACCGCATCGGTCCCGTCAAAGATGGCGTTCGCTACGTCTGAGACCTCTGCTCTAGTGGGCCTAGGACTTTCCACCATGCTGTCCAACATCTGAGTAGCCGTAATCACTGGAATTCCCAACCGATTGGCCGTTGCAATCAGCCGCTTTTGCAGAACCGGCACGTCCTCAGCAGGCAATTCCACGCCCAGATCGCCTCGAGCCACCATCACACCGTCTGAAAGCGACAGAATCGCGTCCATTTGTTCAATGGCTTCGTGCTTTTCGATCTTGACAATCACCGGCACTCGACGAGTCGTCGAGTTTTGAATGATTTCTTTGATCTCCAGAACGTCTTGAGGGTTACGCACGAAGCTCAGTGCCACCCAATCCACATTCTGATTTAGGCCAAACTGTAAATCTTCCTTGTCTTTTTCTGTTAGCGCTTTGATCGATAAATAGACGCCTGGAAAGTTGACACCTTTGCTATTAGATAATTTGCCGCCGACGACAACCTCGCATTTCAGGTTGCGCTGCGCCATATCTTTGCCAACCACCTTCATCTCTACTTTGCCATCATCAAGCAAAATAATTGCGCCTTCGGGTACCTCTTCGACCAATGGTTCATAGGTCACAGAGCTTTCAGTTTGAGTCCCCGGGATCTGACGGCTTGTGAGGATAAAACTATCCCCTTTGGCCAATTGAATAGATCCTTCCTCAAACTTGCCTAGGCGAATTTTAGGTCCCTGTAGGTCTTGTAAAATGCCGACGGGCTGCTGTAGCTCAAAGGAAATCTGGCGAATCAGCTGAATGTTTCGGCGGTGGGTCTCTTTGTCACCGTGCGAGAAGTTTAGCCGCAGGGTGGTCGCACCTGCCTCAATAATTGCGCGGAGTGTGTCAGGGGACTGGGTGGCCGGGCCAATAGTCGCTACGATTTTGGTTCGACGCAAGGCTGGGCGCGCTGATAAAGCCTTTCCCAGATGAGATCGCATACGCTTGCTGGTGGAAACATTAAGGACAGATATCTGCTCAAACGATACCATTGCGAGGCCCGATGCAAGGTAGCAAATGCTTGATTGAACGGCTTGGTTCGATGATTGATTGCTAAGGCATTGTGCTGATGCGATCGCTCATCAAGAGAAGCAAACAGTACTCAAAGAAAAGTACAAGTTCCTTAGAAACATTCATCACAAGAGAAACTTCTACTTTCAGACAGTTGCTAGACCAGCTCGCATATTCCTATTCTCAAATCTACGCTGTAGTCGCACGCGCCAATTACGCAAAGCAATTAAACAAGGACACTTTGCGGCGACGTAGCGTCAAATGTGTAACAGTGTCAAATATGTAAAATCTGTGTTTTACATGATTTTTTTGCTTGACTGATGCTAAAGAGCGTTGAATCTGGAGAGTACTGGCAGCGTACAAACGCATCAAACGCCGGTTTTCCAGTACATTTCTGATGCATTTCAAGAGGCTTAAAGCAACTCAACATAATGTAACAAAACTTTATTGTTCATCGGAGGTAGCGTATACTACCGATGGACGAAAATTCTAAAATGTGGTGTCAAGGAGCAATTGTATGGTGTCGGCGGCAGTAGAGCCCCTAGCGGTACCGGTAGCGGTTACCCGACGTGTCCCTAAGCGGTTTCTAGATGCCGATGGCGGTGTGAGCCCCAATCTTCTCATCTTCTGTGGGGCCGTTTCTCTAGTTATTTTTTCGACGATAGGCTACTTCGTTTGGCATTGGCCGAACTGGTGCTGTTTTGGATTAAACACGTTGGCATTGCATCTGGTGGGTACGGTTATCCACGATGCCTCGCACAACTCGGCTCACAAAAATCCAAAGATTAACGCCGCGCTCGGGCACGGCAGTGCGCTGATGTTGGGATTTACGTTCCCAGTGTTTATGCGAGTGCATTTGCAGCATCATGCCCATGTGAACGACCCCAAGAACGACCCCGATCACTTTGTCTCAACTGGCGGTCCACTGTGGTTGATTGCAGCCCGCTTTTTCTATCACGAGATCTATTTTTTTCAGCGCAGGTTGTGGAAGAACAATGAGCTTGTGGAATGGTTCTTAAGTCGCTTGGTAGTCGGTTTGTTTATCTATGCAGCTTGCCACTTTGGGTTTATAGGATATCTGTTCAACTATTGGTTCTCTCCTGCGCTCGTGGTGGGGTTGGCTTTGGGCCTATTCTTTGATTATTTGCCTCATCGCCCTTTCAAAGATCAGCACCGCTGGCGAAACGCACGTGTGTATCCCAACAACGTTTTGAATCTCTTGATTATGGGCCAGAACTATCACTTAGTTCATCACCTGTGGCCTTCTATCCCCTGGTACAAGTACAAACCCGCTTACGAAGTAATGAAGCCACTGCTAGATGAGAAAGGATCGCCTCAGTCTCTTGGACTGTTCAAAACAAAGGACTTTCTAGGCTTTATGTACGATCTGTTTTTAGGCATTCGCTTTCACTCAAAAACTCAAGAAGAAAAGTAGAAGGAGAGAATTCTACTCTTTCTAAACGCTTAGGAATAAAGCAACCCCGGCTGTCATGCGATTGGCAGCCGGGGGCTTACTTTTTACAGGGCGTTCATAGAGTGTGCTGTAGCTTATACGCCCATATCAACAACGCAGTAGCGCAGAAGAGTGATCTGCTGGTTGAAGTCAAGAGCAGTTATTTTGTTGAAGGCTTGCGAGGTAGCGCTAGACATCTCGTAGTCGTCCGGGACAGGAATCACGTCTCCAGCAGCCATTCCTTCTGATAGTTGATACCAGAACAATAATTTATTGTCGGCTTCAAAGCTGCTATAGGTTTCGGTGTTTTCTGTTTTCTTGTTTTCGACTAGGTCACGCATGAAGGCCATCTGATCGGCTTCTTCCATGCCTTTGACCGTGTTGAAGAGATTCTCTGTGAATTGGGGGCCAGCAGCTGCAGGTGCCGCAGGAGTAATAGATCCGCCCATATTCTCATAGACGACCCAGAGCAGACCGAGCTTTTCATCTGTAGTCAGCGCTTTGAAAGCAGCGAGCTCTTGGGAAATGTCGCTAGGAGTTTCTGTTTGATTGCTTCCGGTAGCTGTAGAGCTAGTAACCATATGTATATTCCTGCTGTGCTTTTTGTGGGTTAACGAAGAGATCGTAAAGCTCCAGCGGTACTGACTTGAATACTCTCTAGAGGGACTTCTGCTTACCTTTGCTCTTTCAAAAGTACGATGTCCCCAAAAGCATGGCGTATTGAATCGTCACGCTCCATTCCCCATCCTAATCAGCCGCTAGGCACAAATCAGGACGCAGCTTCTGCGCACCGCGCAAGTAGATATGGCTCACACTGATTTGATGGACCGGTAGATAGATGTGCAGCATGAACCGAATGCACTTGGTCAGGCTGCCTGCAACATGCATTTGCTGCACATCCAAAAGAGGAACGCTGTCCCATCTAGGACGTTTGCGGGCGATCGCAGCCGGAAACACAGCATCCAAATCTCTGGTCACCGAGAACGTCATACTCACGATCTTGCTGGTATCGAGCGGATTGTGCGACTCTAGAGCATTGAGCAGTTCATCGACTGCCTCGGTCATGGCTTCTATAGAATTTTCCGAAACGGTGGTTGCCCCTCGAATGGCGCATATCTGCCAATCCACGGCGATGTTTTCCCTTGCTACCTATCGTCACTATTTAACCATCATTAGTCGTTGCGTCTGTGAGTCACCGCGTCTAGTGACGTTAACAGATCGCGCTATCTGCACTATCTAGAGAGCGGCCCTCGAATCGTAGCAGGTTGATACATCCACAGTGGTAAGCCGCTGGTTGCCATTTCAAACTCTATTCGCGATAGGGTTGCAGGCATAGACTCTGGCAGAAGGTTCAAAAGTGCGTTATTACCTGGAAGAACTCTGCTCAAAAGCGGCTTTTTCTCCTCGAAGGTGTAGCATTCGGCCTTGTCAGGATCGAGTCCGCTTAGTTCTGCAGCCCACCGCCGGGCATCTTCTTCTGAGCCGAGTCGGTCGACCATACCAAGTGCTAGGGCTTGCTCACCCGTAAACACACGGCCATCGGCGAATTCGCGCACTTTCTCTTCAGGCAGATTGCGTCCTTCTGCGACCGTCCGGACGAATTGGCTGTAGCTCACATCGATCAGCTCTTGTAATATGGTTTCTTCTTCAGCGCTCAGAGGCCGGTCAAAAGCCAAAATATCTTTGTAGGGGCCTGACTTGATGACCTGAAAAGAGACGCCTACTTTGTCTAGCAGCTTCTCTATATTGTTGCCGCGCAAAATGACGCCAATAGAGCCTGTGATACAGCCCGCATTCGAGACGATATGATGTGCGCCCACCCCAATGTAGACGCCGCCCGAGGCTGAAATATTGCCATAGCTGGCAACGATTTTAACTTTCTCCTGTAGATGTCTAAGGGCGCTGTAGATTTCTTGTGAGTCGCCAACGGTGCCACCAGGACTGTCAATACGCAGTAGCAGGGCTGGAAATTTCTTTTCTTCGACTTCTTTAAGCGCTTCAAGGACTCGCTTGCGGGTGGCTCCAGCGATCGCCCCGGAAATCTCAATCCGAGCAATTTGTTTACGATAGCGACGCTTTAAAGGCCAAATCATGAGATCTCTGAGTGCGCAAGGCTTAACATTACTTTAGAGTTAAGTATACGCCCTGCCCTACTCTTAATACCTCTCTTAAAGAATGGATGCTCCCCCCTCAAAAGAAGCTACTCCAGAAGTTACCGAAGCCGAGCGAGAAGCTAATTCGGAGACCAGACAACCGTTGCACGTTCCGGCTATCCTGCAGCCAGTCGATAGTCTAGTTACTAATCCACTAGTGCTAATTTCTCCCTTTTTCTTGTGGGGGACGGCGATGGTGGCGATGAAGGGAGTGATGGCCGAGACGAGTCCGCTGTTTCTAGCGAGCATGCGGTTATTTCCTGCAGGCATATTGGTGGTTTTGGTGTCGCTGGCGCTAGGTAGAGAGCAGCCAAAGGGATGGACTGCCTGGCTTTGGATTGGCTTATTTGCGCTGGTAGATGGCACGCTGTTTCAGGGGTTTCTGGCGGAAGGACTAGAACGTACTGGAGCTGGTCTAGGTTCTGTGATGATTGATTCGCAGCCATTGGCAGTGGCAGTAATGGCGAGGTTTTTGTTTAAGGAATGGATTGGGCCGATGGGCTGGCTAGGCTTGAGCATTGGGCTGTTGGGCATTAGCTTTATTGGCTTGCCAGATGAGTGGATTTTGTCACTGTTTCAGGGGCAGTGGTTCAATGTCGGAATTGCTCTAGAACAAGAAATGTGGACAGTACTCTTTCGGCAGGGTGAGTGGCTGATGCTGATGGCGGCGCTGTCGATGGCGGTCGGTACGATTTTGATCGGGTTCGTGGCTAAAGCAGCCGATCCTGTGGCGGCGACGGGCTGGCACATGATTTTGGGTGGGATTCCACTGGCGATCGCATCAGCGTTGGGGGAACCTACAGCCTGGCAAAACGTTTCGCTCTTGGGCTGGCTAGAGATTGGCTATGCAACGGTGTTTGGCAGTGCGATCGCATACGGTATCTTCTTCTACATCGCTGCTCAGGGCAATCTCACTAGTCTTAGCGCCCTAACCTTCCTGACGCCTGTATTCGCTTTACTTTTTAGCACCTGGCTACTCGCTGAGAGCCTCAGCTTTTTGCAGTGGTCAGGCGTCATGCTCACGCTGCTCAGCATTTACCTAATCAATCAGCGGGTACAGCTGTCTACCTATCTATCCGATCAACTAGCTTTTCCCGTTAGCTACCCGGGCAAACAAAAGTCAGGAGAGTGACCAGACTTTTGTAAAGCAGCTTGGCTCGCATTTTGTTGTTCTGGCGATTTGCCTGAAAGACAGTGCGATCGCTTCCTGCCTGTCCCAGAACCTTTGTTCGCGCAGGTGAGACCTTTAGTTGTAAGTGTGAGACCTTTTGTTGCAAGCGTGAGACCTTTTGTTGCAGCCGCGAAATCTTTAGTTGCAGCCGCGAAATCTTTAGTTGCAAGCGTGAGACCTTTTGTTGCAGCCGCGAAATCTTTAGTTGCAGCCACGGAATCTTTAGTTATGGGCCACGACCGTTTCCACTACCAACACAAACCTTTACTCGCATTGATGGAAGGCTTTGTTCTATGACGTGATTCGTCTAAAGGGCGGCATGATCTCCTTCGCAGACTTCGCGATCGATTCCAAAATCAAAGTCCTGATTCTTTCTGTACCTCTCGACTAACCTCTCGGCGTTGTCATTACCATCAAACATCAACTTCAGTAGAAACGTCATTCAACCGGGCACTCTAGTTTCAACTTATGTAACTACCGGTTACTCAACAACTCTCTGGCTCTTTTCACCTCTCGCTTCAGCAGGCAAAAATAGCAATGGTTCGGCGTTCTACTCTAATTTTTTTCACCTGTGTGGCTATGCTCTTGGCAGGTCCGTCCACGTACCCGAAAGAGAGGATTGTGATCGCACAAACCCCGTCCGTGCTCGTTGCGCAGAGCTCACCGAACTCAGAACTCTATATCGGCTCGCGCGGCGCAGCCGTTAGAACGCTACAGGAACAGTTAAAGGGACTCGGGCTGTACGCTGGTACGTTAGACGGCATCTTTGGCCTCGCCACCCAAAAAGCCGTCCTTGCCTTTCAATCAGAGGCTGACGTAAAGCAGACGGGGCGATTGGGCGAGACCACTAGACAGGCACTACGGTTAGCCTCAATAGCTGGGGGGGCGACAGATTCCAATTCTGCTCCTGTTGTTAGTGAATTCGATACCACCGAGCCTTCTGTGAATACGTCTGATATCGATGAGGCCACCAGCAATACCGCTATCAGTGAAACGCCTGACAGAGACAAGAACAGCCAGACAAAAGAGGAAACTGAAAATAGATTTGGAAAGCTTCTGACTGTAGGACTGGGCCTGTCTGCTGTTGCCGGAAGCTTTGGCGTAGGCTTTTTCGTCGCCAGCCGTGGTAAGCAAGCGATAGACTTGCCCACAGCAGATAGCTGGCCTACGATGTCTGACACCACTGCCCCCAATGCGACAGATCCACTGCTAGCACATACCAATCCTGCGATAGCTAGTTCACTCGTCGTCTCATCTGATCTAGATAGTCATCAGCTAGATCAAGTTAGCCGCATGCATCCGCTCGATCCTAATGAAATGATCGGTGGACTGATCCAATCACTTCATACCGCAGCTCCGCAGCATCGTCGTAAGCTGATCTGGGAACTAGGACAGCGCGGTCACTCCCTCGCAGTTCAGCCGCTCGTTGACTTGATGGCTCAGACTGATTCAAAAGAAAAAAGTTTGATTCTGGCGGCTCTTTCCGAAATGAGCGTTCGCTCTTTGCGGCCAATGAGTCAGGCATTGACGATCGCACTTCAAGATGACAAACCAGAAGTTCGGAAGAATGCCATTCGCGACCTTTCGCGCATTCACGACTTAGTCGCTCAGGCCAGCCATTTGCTATACCGTGCGATCGAAGATGATGACAGCGAGGTCCGTCAGACAGCAAAATGGGCGCTAGAGCAGCTTGCTCGTATTCGTCAACCTCAAGATTTTGAAACCGATAGGCAAACGTTGTCAGACAGCAGCACAGCATCGATAGGTTCAAACACGGTAGAATTTGAAGCCTCTGGATCGAATGGCTCAAGGTCTCGGTTATAGCCATCGACTAGAAAGCTAAGGCTAAAAGTCCGAGACTAGGAAATCTAGTGAAACCGCTCAGAATTTTGTTCCTTTCGACGCCGGTAGGTCCTTTGGGCTCTGGTTTGGGCGGTGGTATTGAACTGACGGTGATCAATTTAGCGCAGGTATTGAGTGCAAAAGGTCATTTGATCGAGATTGCTGCACCCGAAGGCTCGAGTCTGCCGCAAGCGGATAGCGCGAAGACACTAATCCAGATACCAGGCGAGTGGCAGCCGACGGCCCAGACTCAAGATCGCCAAGCACCCGTAATTGTCAGCTCAGTGCTAGCGAATGCCTATGCCTACGCTAAAGAATACGAATCGAAATATGATTTGCTGGTAAGTTTTGCCTATGACTGGCTACCGTTTTATCTAGCACCGTTTTTCAAGACGCCCATGGCGCATTTCGTCAGCATGGGATCTTTGAGCGATGCCTTGGATGATGCGATCGCCAATACAGCTGTTCAATTACCCGGCACGCTCGGCGCATACACGCGATCACAAATCAAAACCTTCCCCATTCCCGAGGGCCACTGGCAGATACTAGGCAGCGCCATCAACCTTAGTCAATACGACTACTGCCATTCCCCAAACAATTCTCTTGGCTGGGTTGGCCGGATTTCTCCTGAAAAAGGGTTGGAAGATGCGATCGCCGCCGCCATTGCTGCACACCAACCCCTCAAGATATTCGGCAAGCTAGAAGATACGAATTATTGGCGAAGCCTTCAGTCTCAAATCACTCGAGCACCTGTCTCAATCGAATACAGAGGTTTCCTTTCAACCTTCGAGCTCCAAAAAGCGCTTGGATGCTGCCGGGCGCTGCTAATCACGCCAAAATGGATAGAAGCTTTCGGCATAGTGGCGATCGAATCACTAGCTTGCGGGGTGCCGGTGATCGCCTACTCACGGGGAGGACCTGCCGAAATTGTGCGTGACGCTCAGACTGGTTGGCTGGTATCACCAGACAATGTAGCGGAGTTGGTAAATGCGATCGCCAAAATAGATCAAATCAATCGTGCTGATTGCCGCTATCAGGCTGAGCGTCTGTATGATTTAGCGGCCTGGGGTGAGCGATTCGAGCAATGGTTCGAGCAAATCCTTTCCGGTACTGTATTGTCTAGCGATGTACCTTTTGATACTGGATCTCTTGATACTGCGTCTTCTGATACTGTAGTTTCCGAGTCCAGAACCGATGGCCAAAACGAGCACCTAGCATGATTGTCCTAACCTCTCAAGAAATCACTCAGCTAACTGCATGCTTGGCTGACTATCCCGATGCGATCGCAGCTCTCCAAGAAATATCAGACTGCGACGGCGATATAGAAGACGCCGCCATTTCCTTAGCACTGCGCGCCGGTCAAGAACCCGATACTAACGATCAATGGCTGGCCAGCTTCAGCAAACGCTACCGTCACATCGCCTGTCAAGATCAGTTCCGCGATGCCCTGATTGCCCATCAACCCGGCACGCTCGTCAACCATCTGACCCAGGAAACCGACTGCCCGGCCTTGCTCGCTGCGCCGGTGGCTATCTACGTCTTCAAATCAGGAGTCGAGAGCTTCTGCCACAGCTTCGACCATAGCCGAGTGTCCTAGTACTAGATAGTCCGTTTTAGGATGGCCAGCCGCGCCAAATCTTGCTCAATTTCAGAACTGAGAGCAGCGTTGTTCGGATCGACCCGCGTAGCTTTTTTGAGATAGATTTTTGCCTTTTGTAGCTGTCCTTCGTTGATTAGCTGCCTACCCCACCGCTGATAGACAATCGCTCTCCACTGACTGATTTCCGGGTCTGTCGGCAGACGATTAGATAATCCTTCTACGAGTGCGATCGCCCTTGGAAATTTCTGCTGACCCAACAGCGCCTTTAGCTGCTTGTAGGCATCTTTCTTTAGTACTCGATCGGTCACCGACATCGGCGTTCCTGTGCCATCTACGGTCGAAATAGGAATGTCTGGTTGATCAGGCGGCTGATCGGGCGTCGGAGTTTTAACAACAGTCTGTTCTTCAACTGACTGTTGTTCGTAGGCAGCCTCAGCCTTTTTTTGAAAGTTGCCTAATCCTAGTTTTTCTAGCGTCAGCTTCAGCTCATCTAGGTTCAACCGCTCTACTGCTGCCGCTTGCCCACGAAAAATGGCACCGTCTCCAGCTTCTATGCTGTCAGACGGTGCCATTTTGTGTGCTTCAGATAGCACGGTATAGGCTTCATTGATGGCGATAAACTGTGCGATCGCCTGCTCATCCGGGTTCAAATCAGGGTGATACTGTCGCACCAGCCGCCGATACGCACTCTTCACCTCTGTAAAAGAGGCGCTACGACCTAATCCCAGCGTGCGATAGTGATGAGCCAGTTTCATAGCAACGTCGGCTTCCAGACCAAACCGATAAGGACAGCAGACAAACTGTAATCAACTTTTGTCAGATTGGCTAACTATAGTTGACTAACAATAACCCCACTATGCTGGTAAACGCTCTTCAATCACTCGATCGATCAAGCCATATTCCTTTGCTTCTGCTGCCGACATAAAGTTATCGCGATCGCTATCCCGCTCGATCTCTTCCATTGTTCGACCAGAATGTACTGCCATCAGCTCATTCAGCTCCCGGCGCACCTGCACAATCCGCACCGCCTCAATCTCAATATCCGTAGCCTGACGACGACCCACCCCACCCGAAGGCTGGTGAATCATAATCCGCGAATGAGGCAGCGCCAACCGCTTACCCTTTGTACCAGCGTTTAGCAAAAAAGCACCCATACTTGCCGCTAGACCGACGCAAATTGTCACGACCTCAGACTTGATGTACTGCATGGTGTCATAGATTGCCATGCCCGCTGTGACTGAGCCACCTGGCGAGTTGATATAGAGATAGATCGGCTTGCTAGGATCTTCAGAATCGAGATAAAGCATGTAGGCAACAATGGCATTGGCAATACCGTCATCCACCTCTTCAGTCAAAAAGATAATTCGCTCTCGAAACAGCCGCTCGTAGATACTAATCCACTGCTCGTAAGTGCTGCCAGGTAGGCGATAGGGGACGCTAGGAGTTCCAATAGGCATAGCAAAAAAAATGAAATAAAAGGACGAAAACAAATGTGAGGCGGATCTAACTGGCTAAAGCTTCTTGTAGCACTGGGTTTTCGATAACTCGATCGATTAGGCCATACTCTTTGGCCTCAGACGGAGAAAGATAAAACATCCGCTCCATATCTTTCGCAATCTTCTCAGCCGTCTGGCCCGTGCTATCCGCCAGAATCTGCTGGATCAACTTTCGCTTCTCCAACACCTGAGTTGCCTCCAGGGCAATATCAGTCGCCTGACCACGAGTCAACGTAGTGGGATGAGTTAGCGCAATGCTGGTATGGGGCAGTGCAGCCCGCTTGCCTTTTACGCCTGACGCTAGCAGTACTGCTGCCATACCGTAGGCCGTTCCCATACAGATAGTGAGCACTTCCGACTTGATGTGGGCGATCGTGTCGTAGACCGCAAGACCCGCTCGAATCGAAATCATGCCGGCTGATTCATCTGCTTGCCCAGACATGACTGGGTCACCAATAGAATTGATGTAGAGATAAATCGGTTTGCTCTGGTCGTCTGAGTCTAAATACAGCAGCGCGGATACTAGGGAATTAGCCACACCGTCGGTTAGCGGCTGATTCAGAAATAGAATGCGCTCCTGGCTCATCCGCGTAAAAATGTTCACCCACTGCCAGGTGCGACCACCCGGCAAGTTATAGGGGACTCTCATAATTCCATCAACGGACATATCCTAAGCAACCCCCACAGGAATTGCCGTTGGTAGCTCCTTGGTGCTGCTGAGTACACGGTCAATTAATCCGTACTCTTTGGCTTCTTCCGGCGTCAGATAGAACATCCGGTCAGTGTCTTTGTCCAATTTTTCGACAGACTGTCCGGTATTCTCAGCCAAGATATCGAGCTGAGCCGACTTATTTGCTAGGACTTCTTTCGCGCGAATTTGAATATCTGTTGCCTGACCTTGCGCACCAGAACGGGTCTGGTTTAGCACGATGGTGGCGTGAGGCAGGCTAGCTCTAGATCCTTTGGCTCCAGAAGAGAGAATCATGGCAGCGGTGCCCATCGCCTGACCCAGACAGATAGTGTGGACCGGTGGCTTGATATATTTCAACGTGTCGCAGATGGCAAAAGCCTCTGTTTCAAAGCCGACAGCATCGCCGGTATACCAAGAGGTTCCAGTCGAGTTGATGTAGAAGTAGATAGGTTTCTCTGGATCGTCAAATTCTAAGTACAGTAGCTGAGCAATGATCAGCTTAGTGACGTCTACACCCATCTGACGCTTGAAGTCGTCAGAAGAAACCAGTGGCGTACCCAAATACACAATGCGCTCTTTCAGCAGCAAGGATTGTAGATCGGGTGGGGGTGTCCGATAGGCTGCGCTGCCTCCACCGTAGGGAGCTTGAACGGCCTTGATAGGAGAACTCATAAGGACTTGCGTTTGCAGTAACTTTTACTTTTCGACATCTGAAATATCTGCATACTATAGTAGCTCGCTAGCGAACGGGGTGCGGCAGCGGGGGTTTCTGGTTTTTGGCGGATAACCCTACCTTTGTAAGGATGAAGGATGAGCTGTGAACGGTGAGTATGGTTGGTTGGAATGGCTAGAGAATTGCATGCTCCGAAATAGAGTTGTATGACGTTGATGCTGTTTATGTCATTTGGTCAATTCTGAAGTTGAGTGATGTGTTCGCTAGGAGAAGAGTATGAAAGTTGATTTGCAGTGTGCATTGAGTGATTCGCATCTTTCGATCGATCAAGAGAGTAGTCAGCGTCAGCTATCAGTATCTGTGTCAGCTAAGGGCGGGGGCGTGTCTGCGCCATTGAATGTCTGCTTTGTGCTCGACCGTAGTGGTTCGATGATGGGGACGCCTTTGCAGACCGTGAAGCAGGCGGCCAGTCGAATTGTGGATAGGCTGACGGAGCGCGATCGCATTTCAATCATCGCCTTCGACCACAAAGCCGAAGTCCTGATCTCCAATGAGCTAGCAATCAATACTGACGCCATCAAGAAACGCATTAACGGCCTGCGAGCGGGCGGCGGTACCTGCATTGACGATGGCTTGAAAGCCGGTATCGAACAGCTCGCCGCTGGCAAAGAAGGCTATGTGTCTCAGCTCCTGCTGCTGACCGATGGCGAAAACGAGCACGGCGATAATGCTAGAGCCATCAAGCTAGCTGACGTGGCGATTGGCTATAACCTGACGGTGAACACGCTGGGCTTTGGCGATCATTGGAATCAAGACGTGCTGGAGCAAATTGCCGATGCGGGCGGCGGATCGCTTAGCTATATCGAACATGCGGAAGAGGCGATCGCCACCTTTGGGCGTCTGTTCACTCGCATGCAGTCTGTCAGTCTAACCAATGCCTTTTTGAACGTAGAACTGCTTTCTGGCACTTATCTAGCGAATCTCAAACCCGTCGCTCAAGTTGCGCCTGAAACCGTAGAACTGAGCGCCACCACCCAAGCAGAGCTAGCCGTTATCCGAATTGGCGATCTGATGATCGACGAACCGAGAATTATCCTGCTAACAATGTACGTGCCTCAGCTAGCTGAAGGCTCTGTGCCGATCGCTAAAATTCAGGTCACGTACGACGATCCAGCTTTTGACCTGACTGCTCAAGCGACAGAAGCCCAAACGCTTAATATCCTGGCTCAATCGGCTTACACGCCTGATATAAACCCCGTTGTCCAGCAGCATATTTTGGCGCTAGCAAAATATAGGCAGACTCAGATTGCCGAAGATAAGCTGAAGTCTGGCGATCGTACCGGCGCAGTAACTATGCTCCAGTCCGCCGCAAATACCGCAATTCAGATGGGCGATAAAAATGCGGCAACGGTGCTGCAAAGGAACGCCACCCAGCTACAGGAAGGGAAGGATTTGTCGGAGAGCGATCGCAAGAAAACCCGTATCGCCTCCAAAACTCAGCTTCAGTAAGCGAACAGGAACGCTTGGCCCTATTCTATCTGTATACATTCGCGACCTGTGACGATAACCTCATCGAGATCGCAAACTCCACAGAATAGTGCCCCACTATGCAAATTCAGATCGAGCCATTTTCCGTACACAAGCGTGTGCCGCTCACCATCAGCCGGGGAACCAGCGCAGGCTCGACCAACCTCTGGGTCAAAGTTAATGCCGAAGGCGTAGAAGGCTGGGGCGAAGCCTCCCCTTTCTCGGTTGGTGCCAAGCCCCAAACAACAGAAGTCATCACTCGCGATTTGCAAACGCTAGCAGCCAAATTGTCAGGGTTTCATCCTTTACAGCAGCAGGCAATTGAATCAGTATTTGATGAACTGTCGATCTGCTCTGCGGCGAGAGCTGCGGTAGATGTGGCGCTACACGACTGGTTAGGCAAGAAGGTGAATCTACCGCTGTGGCAGCTGTGGGGACTAGACCTTGATTGCATTACGCCTACTGCTGTCACCGTTGGCATCAGTTCTCCAGAAAAGGCTGTTCAGCGGTTGCATCAGTGGTGCGAGCAGCAGACCGTTGCCTCTGTAAAAATAAAGTTAGGGAGTCCGGCTGGTATCACCGCCGACCAAGCAATGTTCGAGGCGCTTTTGCCAGACGTGCCCAAAGGGGCAAAAGTTAGCGTCGATGCTAATGGTGGCTGGCGCTTAACCGACGCTATCACTATGTCACACTGGCTAGCCGATCGCGGGGTGACCTATCTAGAGCAGCCGCTTTCGGTCTCTCAAGATGAACTACTCCCCGCCCTGATGGGGCAATCGCCTTTGCCTGTCTTTATTGACGAAAGCTGTTTTGACAGCGCCGATATTTATCGGCTTGCTCATTGCGTTGATGGCATCAACATTAAGCTAATGAAGTCTGGCGGTCTAAGTGAAGCGCGGCGGATGATTCATGCTGCTAAAGCCTGTGGGCTACAGGTGATGTTTGGCTGCTATTCGGATAGTGCGATCGCCAACACCGCCCTTTCCCACCTTTCGCCCCTAGCCGATCACCTCGATCTAGACAGCCATTTCAACCTCAAAGACGATCCCGTTCTCTGGCGCACAGCTAAACAATGGCGTCTTGACACCCAACTCCCAATCTGGACTAGGACTCTCTCGTCATGCTCAATCCTGATGATCGCATCGCCATTCTGCTACACAATGGCCTCAAAGGAAGCAAAGGCAAAACTGGCGTCTCCCTGCTTCGCTACAGCCAAAACGAAATCGTAGCTGTCATTGATGAAACTGCCGTGGGCGGATCGATCAAAGCGCTAACGGGCGTCGACCGTCAGGTGCCTATTGTCGCCTCAGTGCAGGCCGCGCTAGCATTCAACCCAACTGTTCTAGCGATTGGTCTAGCCCCTTCTGGCGGCAGATTGCCGGACCCCTGGTACGCCGAAGTCAAGCAAGCCGTGAGCGCTGGCCTTTCGGTGATGAATGGTCTGCACACTCAGATGAACCAAGACCCTGATATTTCATCACGAGTGCAACCCGGTCGGTGGGTGTGGGATATTCGCAAAGAGCCGGAAGGTCTAGAGGTTGGGGGAGGAAAGGCGCGGCTTTTGGAATGCGATCGCGTCCTCACAGTCGGCACCGATATGTCCGTCGGCAAAATGTCCACCAGCATAGAACTCACCCGCGCCGCTAGAGCCAAGGGACTACGCGCCAAACTCATCGCTACTGGTCAAACTGGCCTGATGCTAGGTGAAGACGGCATCGCTCTAGACGCCATCCGAGTAGACTACGCCTCTGGAGCGGTTGAACAAGCTGTTATTCTTAATGCTCCAGACCAAGATGTCCTGTTCATTGAGGGCCAAGGCTCGCTGTTAAATCCGGGCTCTACAGCGACACTACCTCTGATGAGAGGCGCTCAACCCACTCATCTAATTCTGGTTCACAAAGCTGGAATGACGCACATTCAGCACTTTCCAGAATTTGAAATTCCTTCGCTTTCCCAGGTTGTAGAGTTGTATGAGATAGCTGTTTGGGCTGGCGGCACCTTTGCAAAAACGCCGGTTGCAGGGATTGCGCTGAATACTTTTGGTCTGGGTGAGGAAGCGGCTTTGAAGGCGATCGCGCAAGCCTCCCAAGAAACTAGCTTACCCTGTACCGACGTTGTCCGATTTGGTGGAATTTCCCTACTCGAACAGATCTTGGACGACGGCTAGCTTACACTCGGTCCTGCTCAAACTATGCGATCGCTTCAATCATGAGCTTCCATATATGCCCGCAGTAGACTGTTTATCTTCAGTTGATAAGCTTCTTCCCTTTCTCTGAACCACTCAAAGACATCACTATCAATCTCTAGAGCCACCTGAGTCTTTGCCTCAAGCGGTTCCAGTCCAGGCCGAACAACCGCGGTTGCAAACATCTCTGATGTAACTTCTGGGCAGTCGGATAGATCTATATCCTCATCTGCCATAGCATCTATTCTTTCCCAATCCGTTTCAGATTTTCTTGAGATAGTTTGATCGTTCATGTTTAGTCGCCTTTCGCGCAGAGATAATACGAATACGTTTCTCTCGTTCTGTATGAACAACAGCGATTGCTCTCTCATTCAGCAGTCCAAAAGTTACAAATCGCCTTTCTCCATAGTCGAACCGACTGTCCTCAATAGTTACAGAAGCACTCTCAAAAACTTTTGAAGCATCTGCAAAATCGATTCCATGCTTTTCTAAATTAGAGATACGCTTAGCTGAGTCCCACTCAAACTCCCATACTCTAACTGTAGCCACCTATAGTAATGCGTGGATGCATTCGTGCAGTTACTATACACTTTGCGTTGTAGAACAAGGGTTGTAGCCTTCCATAGTGTAGTAAGCAAAGTGCGGAAGGCTACAGTTGAACCAAGCTAAGCTACGGTAACTCTTTCAGCCATTCAGCTCTGGAAGACTAGACTCTTCTTACCTACTACCTAGGTTTCTTCAAGCGATAAGTAATCCGACCTTTTGTCAAATCGTAAGGAGTGAGTTCTACTTTGACGCGATCGCCCGGCAGAATCTTGATATAGTTCCGACGAATCTTACCCGAAATATGGGCCAAGACGTTGAACCCGTTATCCAGGTCCACACGGAACATCGCATTCGGTAACGATTCAGTGATCGTTCCTTCCATTTCAATTAAATCTTGTTTAGACAAACCAACAATTCCTCAATTAATCGATATCAGTAGAAACTGACTATATTTATGCTACAAGCGTAGCAAATCTCAGTAAAAACATAGAATACAACCCAGAACCTCTACAGCTTTCTTCTATCAAAAAGCTGTGGAAGACAGAATAAACCGCTCAGCTCTCTACAATCTTCGTTAGCTCGTCAGTCACCAGGTCTGGTTCCTGATCTCCGTTGACTGACTTCAGCCGGTCTTTCTCTTTGTACAATGCGATCAATGGCTCGGTCTGTTTTCGATAGACTACCAACCGATTCCGAATCACGTCTTCCTGGTCGTCAACTCGACCGCGTCCTAATAGACGCTCTACGAGTACATCATCAGGAACTTCTATGTTGATCACAGCATCACAGCTTTGACCAATCTCTTCTAGCAGCGCGTTCAAAAATTCCGCCTGCTCTACATTGCGCGGAAATCCATCTAACAACCAGCCGTTAGCTGTGTCTTTTTTACTTAGCCGCTCTCGAATCAGACCTAGAATCAAATCGTCCGGGACTAGCTCGCCCGCATTCATAAACCCTTCGGCTTTCGTCCCTAGCTCAGTCTTCTCTTTGACCGCAGCCCGTAAAATGTCACCGGTCGAAATATGAGGAACTTCGTAGGACTGACACAGCATCTGCGCCTGTGTACCTTTGCCAGCACCAGGCGGACCTAGAAAAATCAAGCGTGTCATTATTGCTTCACCATTCCTTCGTAGCGCTGAGAGATTACGTAGGTCTGAATCTGCTTAGCGGTGTCAATAGCTACACCCACCAAAATCAGCAAAGAAGTCGCACCAAAGCCTTGAAAAGTCTGAACTCTAGTCGCACTCTCAACCAAACTTGGCACCACGGCTACCAGTCCTAAGAAAATCGCACCCAGGAAGGTCAATCGGTTCAGAACCTTGCTGATGTAGTCAGTCGTTGCTCTGCCTGGACGGATGCCTGGAATGCTGGCACCCATCTTTTTCAAGTTTCTAGACATATCTTCAGGGTTTACGACCAAAGACGCATAGAAATAGCTGAAGAACACAATCATCACCAGGTACACCAGGATGTATAGCGGGGAAGTCGCCCTAAAGTTCGCGTTCATAAACCTAGTAAAGGATTCACTAGGAATGTACTGTACCAGCGAAATCGGGATGATCAGCATCGAGGAGGCGAAAATGATTGGCATGACGCCGCCCTGGTTTAGACGTAGAGGCAGATAGTTGCTCTTTTCTAGGTACAGCTTGCGGCCTACCTGCCGCCTAGCCGAAACGATGGGAATGCGGCGGGTGCCTTCTTGCACGAAGACGATGCCGATGATAGTGGCAATGAAAACGAGGAACAAGATGACAATACCGCCGATGGTGCTGCGATCGCCCGTCTGTGCCAAATCCACCGTCTCGCCCAGCACCCGAGGCAGCGAAGACACAATGTTCAAAAAGATCAGCAGCGACGCGCCGTTACCTAAGCCTCGCTCGGTAATCAGCTCACCTACCCACATCACAAACATCGAACCCGCGGTCAGTGCCAGCACCGTCTCTACAACAAACGGCACGCCAAAGTCATAGGCAAAATCTCTTAGCAAAAAGGAAGAAAGCATTGTACTCTGCACAATGGTCCAGCCAAAGGCGACATATCGGGTCACCTGAGAAATCTTTCTGCGACCAGCCTCACCTTCGTTTTTTTGCAGGTCTTCTAGCGCCGGGATCGCCGCCGTCAGCAGCTGCATGATGATCGACGCATTGATAAACGGCAAAATCCCCAGCGCAAAAATGCCAACTAGGGATAAGCCACCGCCGCCGATAATATCCAAAAAACCAAGCACGCCCCCAGCACCGCCACCCTGGACGAATTCTGAGAATGCGGCTCGGTCAATGCCTGGAACTGGAATATAAATACCCAGTCTGACTAAGACTAAAAGCCCAATCGTTACGAGCAAACGGCTGCGTAACCCAGCGGCCTGAGCCATCTGTAAAAACGTTTCTTGGGCGCTAGGCGACCTGCCTTGACTGACAACCATAGTTTTAAAAGCAAAAGAAAGAAGCGGAAGAAGCGAACTAGAAAATTTAGAATCAACTCTGCTCTTAGTTTGAGCAGCAAGCTCTCAATAAAATGTTCTGTCGCACAATCTACATCTAATAATAAAGGGAGCGAAGGAGTAACGGTTGATAAATAGGTGGCAACTTGGCCAACTATTTACACCGTGTGTCCCGCTCCCTTTCATTTTTCGATGGTTTAAACGATTTCGCAGCTACCGCCCGCAGCCTCGATTTTCGTCTTCGCGGACTTAGTAAAGGCGGCTGCCCTCACGTTCAGAGCAGTTGAAATCTCACCGTCACCCAGCACCTTTAGCGGCCCATCATTAGAAGTGATGATGCCAGCTTCCATTAGGGAGGCAAGCGTTACCTCGCCCGCCGGCAAATCAGCTAACCCTTTGACATTGATAATCGTAAATACATCCTGGTTCACGATTGTAAAATGCTTCAGCTTCGGAACCCGGCGATACAAAGGCATCTGACCACCTTCAAAGCCGGGGCGAGTGCCACTACCAGAACGGGACTTTTGACCGCGCATCCCGAAGCCACAGCTAGCACCTTGACCGGCTGAAATGCCTCTTCCTTTGCGATTGCGGCGTTTCTTTGAGCCCGCCTTTGGCTTTACGTCATCTAGTCTCATTTGAAAAGTCTCCTTGGTAATGTCCGTTCGATAGGGAGTATTGCTGAGTGGGAAATAGCGAGCTGATTGATTAGCTCTGAAGCTTTGTGCGTAGATGTTTAGCGTTACACACCGAGGCCCACCCCACCCTATGGGCACCCTTCCCAAGAGGGAACCTACTTCAGGCAATGAGATTGAAGCGATCCGGCTCAACTCTCAAATTCCACACAGCCAGGACAAATCCCCTCCTGGGAGGGGTGGCACGCAGTGACGGGGTGGGTCGACAACTCGCGCTAAAGCCGACTTACGCTAAATACATACCTCTATGCGTAAAGCTTCTCAATAGGAATCCCTCGCTCTTCAGCAACGCTAGACAACGTTCTCAAAGAGCTGATTGCTTCTGCTGCAGCCCGAGCGTTGTTCAGAGGATTGTCAGAACCCAACTGCTTCGCCAAAATATTGCGAACGCCTGCCAGTTCTAATACGATTCGCACGGCTCCACCGGCAATTACACCGGTACCAGGTGCTGCTGGGCGCATGAAGACGCGAGCGCCACCGGCGCGACCAGTCATCGGGTGAGGAATAGAATACGCCTTGTTCAAAGGGACTTCGACGAGATGCTTCTTACCATCGGCAACGCCTTTCTTGACCGCGCCGATAACGTCGCTCGCTTTACCTACACCTACACCAACTTGGCCTTTCTCGTTGCCAACAACGACGATAGCTCGGAAGCTGAGTTTCTTACCACCTTTTACGACCTTGGTAACCCGTCGAATCTGGACGACCCGCTCTTTCCACTCAGAATCTTTCTCACGATTCTTATTCTTTTTGCTGCGACGATTGTCTCTGTTGTCTGCCATGTTTTTAGCCTGTTTTAGAATTTCAGCCCTGCTTCACGAGCCGCATCAGCCAAAGCAGCCACTCGACCATGATAGAGCTTTCCACCCCGGTCGAAGACTACCTCAGAAATCTCTTTGGACATGGCGCGCTCTGCGATTAGTTTTCCGACTGCGATCGCAGCCTCCTTATTAGCACCAGACGCGGTATCAGCATCCTTGTCCAATGTAGAGGCCGACGCTAGCGTCTGATGCTGCGTGTCATCAATGATTTGTGCATAGATATGCTGGTTAGAGCGAAAGACAGCGAGTCTTGGCCGCTCTGATGTTCCTTTCACCCGGCGGCGAACGCGCGAGTGGCGACGGCGGGTAGATTCTCGACGAGTTGTTTTCATGGGATGGGTGCTTTTCTTTTAGCGACTACCTTTGTCTATGCCTACTTTTGCCTACCTAATAGACCTATTTACCAGCTTTACCAGCTTTGCGTCTGACCTGCTCACCTGCATAGCGAACGCCTTTACCTTTATAGGGCTCAGGGGGACGGGCCGCACGAACTCTGGCCGCTGTATTTCCAACGACTTCTTTATCGATTCCAGTGACGGTTAAGTTGGTATTTTTCTCAACGGCAAACGTGATGCCGTCAGGCGGATCAAACTCAACCGGATGGCTATAGCCAAGGGCCATCACCAGCTTTTGTCCCTGAAGTGAGGCTCTATACCCTACGCCTTGAATCTCCAGCTTTTTCTCGTAGCCTTTTGAAACGCCTTCTACCATATTGGCAATCAGAGTGCGTACTAAGCCATGACGCTGTCTCGCATTGCGGGACTCGTTGACACGAGTAACCACAATCTCCTCACCTTCTTGTACAAAGGCAATTTCAGGAGGAAACTCGCGAGAAAGCTCGCCTTTAGAACCTTTCACCGTTACCGTTTGGCCATCAATAGCGATGGTCACTCCTTTTGGGATCGGCACAGGTTGTTTGCCAATTCTAGACATTTCACTTCTCCTGCTTAGAGGGCTGCATAGGTGGATAAAGAATCAATAGATGTAGCAAAGGACTTCTCCACCAATTCCCTGGCGACGCGCATCACGGTCGGTCATGACGCCGCTAGAGGTTGAAATGATGGCAATCCCGATGCCGCCAAGGACTCGGGGTAGCTCTTTGCGGTTGGAATACACTCGCAAACCGGGCTTGCTAACTCGTGAAAGCTTAGTGATGATAGGCTGACGAGTTTTGCCTTTGTACTTCAAAGTAATCGTGATCTTGCGCTCGATACCTTCGCCGCCGTCGGTTGAGTCGGCAATGAAGCCTTCTTCCTTGAGTACGGTCGCGATGCTGCGAGTCATTTTGGTCGATGGGATATCGACGGTTTGGTGCCGCGCAAGGGTAGCATTCCGAATGCGCGTCAGCATATCTGAAATCGTGTCGTTAGACGCCATAATCCTCTTTTGTGCTTCTGCCTCAATTGTCTCGGAAGGGCATGCCCAGCTCCTTCAGAAGGGCTCGCCCTTCTTCATCGGAGGTCGCGGTGGTGACGATGGTAATGTCCATACCGCGAATCTGGTCAACGCTGTCGTAGTCAACCTCTGGGAAAATCAGCTGCTCTCGCAGGCCCAAGGTGTAGTTGCCTCTGCCGTCAAAGCTGCGAGGACTGACGCCTCTAAAGTCTCTGATTCGAGGAAGGGTGAGATTAATCAAGCGATTGGTGAAGGCATACATGCGGTTGGCGCGCAGGGTGACCTTGACGCCTACTGGCATACCTTCTCGAATTTTGAAGCCTGCGATCGCCTTCTTCGCTCTGGTGACCACAGGACGCTGTCCAGTAATCATTGCCAGTTCGCTGATAGATGACTCTAATGCTTTCGCATTCTGAGAGGCTTCACCTAGACCACGGTTGACCGTGACTTTGGCAAGCTTGGGAATTTGATGGGGATTGGTGTATCCAAACTGTTCTTTCAGCTTAGGTACTGCCTTCTCCAAATAGAGTGTCTTGAGTGAGTCGGCCATTGTATCCTCTAAAAAATGTATCCCTGGGCTTTGTCAGGGCGTCATGCTGCTGTGAATTGCGGACTGTGAATTATGAACCGTAAATTACGGTATGTGACGATGGATTTGGTTCTAAAACTTTTGTACGAATCTAGTGAAGGCTTGGCTTAGCTAAACCCTCTAGCTATTTCCCTACCTAGTTTTCTAAAACCTCGCCTGTTTTTTTCAGCATGCGGACCTTACGACCGTCATCATTGAGGGTGTAAGCTACGCGGCTGGCCACCTTTTGCTTGGTGGAGTACAGCATGACGTTGGAGCTGTGAATCGGAAACTCTTTGGTTAGAATTTGACCCGACTCACCTTCTGCTTGAGGTTTCACGTGCTTGGTGCGCATATTTACGCCCTGCACGATCACCTGAGAAGTCTTTGGGTTGACGGCGGCTACTTCGCCAACTTTACCTTTGTCCTTACCGGCAATCACCTGAACAGTATCGCCTGTACGGACATGCATCTTGAAACGCTTTCCGGCATTCTTGTTTTTAATCACCATTTACAGTACCTCCGGGGCTAGCGAAACAATTTTGGTAAAGCTCTTATCGCGCAGTTCTCTAGCAACTGGGCCAAATACGCGAGTGCCCCTAGGGTTACCGTCTGGGTTGATTAAGACAGCGGCGTTGTCGTCGAATCGGATGCTCATGCCACTGGCGCGGCGAATGCCCTTTCGGGTGCGAACAACAACGGCTTTAACCACGTCGGATTTCTTGACACCCATGTTTGGAAGCGCGTCTTTGACGACAGCAACAATTACGTCGCCTACGCCTGCATATTGCTTGCGACCGCCCAGAACGCGGATGCACATGAGCTTACGAGCACCGCTGTTATCGGCCACATTGAGATAGGTTTCTTGCTGAATCATGGAATTATCCTCGCTTTTGATAGGGTTCTGACTTAAAGGTCAGAAGAACTGAGGATGTCAGCCACGATCCACCGTTTGTGGCGGCTCATGGGACGGGTCTCGCTGATTTTGACGCGATCGCCTTCTTTACAGCTATTTTCCTCATCGTGGGCTTTATAGCGCTGGGTTCGCACCATAATCTTGCCGTATTTCTTGTGCTGGACTCGGCTTTCCACCGCAACCACCACAGTCTTATCCATTTTGTTACTGACCACTAGGCCAATTCTTTCTTTTGCTGCCATGATGCGTTACGCCTCCTCTTCTACCGTCTGAGCTGATGCCGTCTGGTCTACTGTCGAAACAGTTGCCAGCTGTCTTTCTCTTTCTATAGTCATCAGCTGAGCCAGCTTTCGACGGTTGTGTTTGAACTGATGAAATCCGGTCTCTAGCTGACGGGTTGCTTTCTTGAAGCGAAGGTCAAATAGCTCACGCTTTGCATCTGCAATGGCTGAAGTGAGTTCCTCGTCGCTCAGCGCTCGCAATTCTTGAATCTTGACTAATGCCATTTTTACTTATCCCTCCTCGCCTTCTTTAACGATGAACTTAGTTTTGAAGGGTAGCTTGAAGGCGGCCAATCGCATGGCCTCTCTGGCTATCTCTTCAGAAACGCCCGCAATTTCAAAAACGACTCGACCCGGCTTGATCACCGCAACCCAGAACTCAGGGTTACCTTTACCAGAACCCATCCGAGTTTCGGCGGCGCGCATGGTGACTGACTTGTCAGGGAACACGCGAATCCAGATTTTGCCGCCCCGCTTGATGTAACGAGTCATGGCTCGTCTGGCAGCTTCAATCTGGCGCGAAGTCATCCAGCAGCATTCGGTGGCTTGCAAAGCAAATTGACCAAAGTTGATCTCATTGCCTCGGTAGGCCATGCCCCGCATCTTGCCGCGATGCTGCTTTCTAAATTTTGTTCTTCTTGGGCTTAACATGATGGGTCACACTGGAAAATAACGAATCGCTTCTATGAGCTAAGTTTATGAATCGCTTCTTATGAATCGCTTCTATGGATCGCTTCTTTGAATTAATCCTATGAATCGTTGGAACGATCTTCAAACTGCTGACGACGGCGGGGCTGACGGCGACGAGGTTGGGCCTTCGATTCTTCTGGCTGATTCTCTTGTCCGGGAATAATCTCACCTTTGAAGACCCAGGTCTTCACGCCTAGAATTCCGTAGGTTGTTTGGGCGGTGCGATAGGCATAATCAATATTTGCTCTGAGCGTATGTAGAGGAACTCGTCCTTCCCTGGTCCACTCAGTTCGAGCAATCTCAGCGCCGTTTAGTCGTCCGCTGACCTGAATCTTGATCCCTTCAACGCCTGCTCTTTGTGCTCTTTGAATTGCCTGACGAACGACCCGGCGAAAAGAAACCCGTCTCTCTAGCTGCTGTGTGATGTACTCACAGATCAGACCAGCGTCGGCGTCGACTTTGGAAACTTCCACTACGTTGATGCGGATTTGGCGGCTGTCATCTTTGATCTGCTTTTGCAGCCCAACTCGAAGCGCTTCAATACCTGCGCCGCCTCTACCGACGACGACACCGGGACGTGCGGTGCGAACCTCTAGGTCGATCTGGTCGGCTTTGCGCTCGATATGAACATCTGAGATACCTGCATTCGCTAGGTTCTTGCTGACGTACTCACGAATTTGATGGTCTTCTTTGAGAAGCTCTGGATAACGGTTTTTGTCGGCATACCAGCGGGAGCGATGCTCCTGAGTGATGCCAAGGCGAAGACCGATAGGATGAATCTTCTGTCCCACTGATGTACTCCTTAGAAAAAACGGGTGAAAGGGTCTGAAAGGTTGAGGCGTTGAGGCTATGCCTCAATGCCGGGGGCGACTGCGAGGCTATGCCTCAATGCCGGGGGCGACTGCGATCGCAATGTGACAAGTCGGCTTACGAATCTGATATGCCCGCCCTTGCGCACGAGGTCTAAACCTCTTCAACACGGGACCTTGATCCGCATAGGCTTCACTGATGTAAAGGCTGATAGGATCAAGACCATTGTTGTGCTCTGCGTTCGCAACCGCCGATCGCAAAACTTTGAGAATAGGCTCACAAGACTTGTACGGCATGAATTCGAGCATTATTAGCGCTTCGCGGTAGGAGCGACCTCGAATCTGATCGAGAACCCGGCGGACCTTGCGAGGAGACATCCGAACGAACTTAGCCGTTGCTTTCACTTGAGAATCTGAATCAATATCAATCATTGCCTGTGCCTATCTCCTTTGTCTGTCTCCTGGTGTCTGTTGCCTGAAGGGGCTTTATCGCCGAGCCTTTTTGTCGCTTTTTGCATGGCCTCGAAAAGTTCGAGTCGGTGCAAACTCACCTAGCTTGTGGCCTACCATTTGCTCGTTAATGAAAACGGGTACATGCTGGCGACCGTTGTGTACAGCCACGGTATGACCAATGAACTGAGGGATAATGGTCGAAGCGCGAGACCAAGTCTTGACGACCTGTTTTTCGTTTTTCGCATTGAGCTTTTCAATTTTTGTAAGAAGGTGGTCTGCCACAAATGGCCCCTTCTTAAGGGAACGAGACATGTTGTTTACCTGGGAAATCGAATTGTGAAATCGAGTTGTACTTATGCGTTGCGACCGCCACGACCACGCTTAGAAGAGCGACGACGACGACGCACAATCAAGGCATCGCTACCTTTCTTCTTCTTTCTGGTTTTGTAACCAAGTGCGGGCTTACCCCAGGGGGTGACAGGACCACTACGACCAATTGGCGCGCGGCCTTCACCACCACCATGTGGATGATCCACCGGGTTCATCACACTACCGCGAACCTCTGGGCGACGACCCGCCCAACGCTTGCGACCCGCTTTACCCAGCGACAGGTTGCGATGCTCGACGTTGCCAACTTGGCCGATGGTGGCATAGCACTCACGGCGAACCATGCGAACTTCACTAGAAGGCAGTTTGAGCGTGACATAGCCACCCTCTTTCGCCACTAACTGAGCACCTGCCCCAGCTGCGCGGACCATTTGACCACCTCGACCTGGAACTAATTCCACATTGTGGACGGTAGTTCCTAAAGGAATACGGTGTAGTGGAAGCGCGTTGCCTACTTCGAAGGGTGCATCTTCGCCAGAGACAACTGTTGTCCCTACTTCTAGCCCGATTGGGTGCAAAATATACCGCTTCTCTCCATCTTCGTAGTGAAGCAGACAGATCCTAGCGTTGCGGTTGGGATCGTACTCAACCGTTGCAACTTTTGCTGGGATGTTGAATTTGTTGCGTCTGAAGTCGACTTCTCGATACAGGCGCTTATGTCCGCCACCCCGGTGACGACAGGTAATGACACCACGGTTATTGCGTCCTTTTGGACGATGGACCGAGTATGTAAGAGACTTTTCAGGCTTGTCAGCAGTGACAGTAGCGAAGTCTGAAACGGTACGCTCGCGCGTTCCTGGTGTTAATGGTCGGTAGGAGCGAATGCCCATGGCTGTAATTTATCGCGGCTGGCGTTTACGTTGTCTACAAATCTTTCTGTCGGATTGGTGATTGGATCGTCGCCTCTATCAGCAGACGCTAAATCGTCTAGACATCCGGGAAGAGCGTAATAGTGTCGTCGGGTGCGAGTGTCACTACGGCTCTCTTGTACGAAGCACGGTGTCCAATGAACTGACCGACACGGCGCTTTTTGCGGGGCGGGTTCTGGGTGCTGATTCCAATCACCGTGACATCGAACAGCTGTTCGATGGCGCTTTTAATTTGAGGCTTCGTCGCTTTTGGTGCAACTTCAAAGGTGTATTGGTTGTTTTCAAGCGCAATAGTGGCTTTTTCTGTAATCAGAGGCTTCCGAATAATATCCGGAACTTCACGTTCGTCGTATCGTTTACTCACCGTATACCTCCTGAATCTTTTCGAGGGCAGACTCTGTCACGACTAAACTATCTGCATGCAAAATGTCGTAGATGTTTAGGTTGGTTGCATCGATCATGCGGACGTTTGGCACATTGCGCAGTGAGCGATAGATGCTGTCGTTCTTTTCGCTGAAAACCATCAGAATTTTGGCATCAGCATCGATCCCCCATCTATCTAGAGCTGCCAAAGCTTCTTTCGTCTTTGGCTGGGTTAGCTCTGCGCCGAAATCTTTGACTACGGTCATTTCTTCAGCGCGACTCTGGAAGGCAGTGCGGAGTGCTAGCCGTCGCTCCTTGCGATTCATTTTGGTTGAGTAATCGCGAGGCTTGGGGCCAAAGATGACGCCACCACCTCTCCATAGTGGAGAGCGAATAGAACCCGCACGAGCACGGCCTGTTCCTTTTTGTCTCCAGGGTTTGCGACCACCCCCACGCACTTCGGCGCGGGTTTTACTAGAGGCGGTGCCTTGACGACCGTTGTTAATTTGCCTGACAAGTGCCCGGTGGACGATGTGCGAGGCGTTTTCTTCGTTGGCAACTTTTAGGTCTAGGGTGGCTGAGCCTGCCTCTTCGCCTTGCCAATCTTTAATTACACAATCAACCATGATGTTCCTTTTAGCCTTTCAAGTCCTGCGACCTTGCCGGTCTGTGTCTTCTGAGCCGAGCCTTATCTATTGCTGACCAACGATTGTTGCGGGAGTAATGTTGAGCAGTGTTCCAGCTTTGCCAGGGACGCCGCCTTTGACTAGCAGAAGGTTGCGATCGCCATCTACTCTGACTACGCTGAGTTTGCGAATAGTCACCTTCTCATTCCCCATGCGTCCAGCCATCTTTTTGCCGGGATAGACACGACCAGGCGTAGTACCTGCACCAGTCGAACCAGGAGCCCGGTGGTTTTTAGAACCGTGGGACATAGGGCCTCGACGGAAGTTATTGCGCTTTTGGTTGCCCGCAAATCCTTTACCGATGCTGATACCGCTAACGTCAATTAGCTGACCGGCTTCAAATCGATCGGCGGCTAGGGCCTGACCCAGCTCAAATCCACCTGTGTCACTGACGCGATACTCTCGCAGGTGTCGAACCGGAGAAGCTCCTGATTTACTCAGATGACCAAGTTTTGGGCGATTTAGCGCCTTCTCTTTGACCTCTCCGTAGCCGATCTGCACAGACGAGTATCCGTCTGTCTGTTCTGTTTTTATCTGCGTTACTACGCAGGGGCCAGCTTGAATGACGGTCACTGGAATTGCATTTCCAATCTCATCAAACACCTGGGTCATACCAAGTTTGGTACCAAGAATACCGACAGACACTAATCCCGTCTCCGCTTCACGTTGACACAACACAACCAGGCTTTAGCAGCACACACAGCTAGCCTCTGACTTCTGAAAGCTCAGAAATCGAAGCTGAGTTATCTATATCTGCTCAACCACACTGGAAAACAATCGATGGGGCTTTTCTTTGCTAGAGATTCTTCAAGAGCTGGGAATCTCTGACTTACCCTATCTATTCGCCTTGGACTTGGAGGGTTCAGTACAGCTTTCAAGCAATGTACGAAGACCTTCGTCTTGAAGGTGCTATCAGTACAAATTACTTTGTAGGCGGTAGCTTTCCTCTAGTATCCGTTTCATCTGGCGACAGCTTTTAACTATACACGCTTTTCGGCCATGTCTAGCGCTTTCGGAGAAAATATCTTCTACAGTGACCGGGACACGGCCTCTATATATTCATCTGATCAGCTAAGCGATCCGTATCATAGCGCAACATCTTGTCTATGCCTAATACAGTCTTTGGTATTCTTGCTGCCAATTTTTTATCAGCCGATCATTTTTATCAGCCGGTTATTAGCCGGTTATTAATAGTTCAGAAATCAGTCGGTGTTGGATGTAGCCTTCGGAGCTATTCTCCTGAACTGAGGTTATGAAGTAATATATCTGTGACTTATCTGTATGACTTTATCCTTATGGCACTCATCGCGTTCAATAAGTTTACAAGCGACCTCGAAAAGGCTGGCGCGTTGGGTGTGCGAATGCCGCTAGAGGGTGGACATGAGGGCCGCTATCGTCGGCGTGTTCGTTCTGCTGGCTATGAGTGTGTCTATATGTCAGCTAGAGGACTCGGTGATTTGTCAGCTTTTTTGCTGGACGTTCACGGCGTAAGACCGCCTCATCTTGGCAAGAAAAATATGGACGATTCGGCAACGGGCGATCGCTACTATCTGCCGCCTATTGTGAGCTATCGCTTGCAGTCTATGTCGCCCAAGTCGAAAGGTCTGCTGCTTTGGCTGATTGAAGGGCATATCCTCTCCAATGAAGAAGTTGAGTTTTTGGTGACGCTACCGTCTTTGGAACCTCGGGTGAAAGTGGTTCTAGAAATAGGCGGTGAGCGTCAGATGACCTGGTTCCCATTGAAAGAAGCTGTTGCTGCCTAGAAAGATAGGTCAGCGATCGCTAACATAGCTGAGTGAAGACTCTAGAACCTAACCTAAACGCCGCTTCTCCTGTCCAATCTTTGCTTTTTGGCCACTGGTTCAAGCTAATTTGTGGTGCTAGCTATCAGGACTTGCCCGCTGTTAGAAATTTGGCTTTGGCTTATGCCTTGGCTGGTGCTGACTGTATTGATGTGGCTGCCGATCTAGCCGTTGTCTCAGCAGCGAAGGCAGGTTTAGCCGTTGCCGAAAAGTTAGCTAGGAGCTCCGATAGTCGATGGCAAAGGTCTCGCTACGTACGACCTCTGCTGATGGTGAGTATGAGTGCTGGTGAAGACCCGCACTTCCGCAAGGCTTGGTTTGATCCGGCGCTCTGTCCGGCTGACTGTGAGCGTCCCTGTGAGGGTGTTTGTCCGGCGGCTGCGATCGCGTTCACTCCAAAACAGTCTGGCGTTGTTGATGAGCGTTGCTATGGCTGCGGGCGATGTCTGCCGATTTGTCCGTATGGGTTAATTGAGGCGCGATCGCACCCGACTTCTTTAGATGCGATCGCCCAACAAGTCCTCAGTCAAGCAGACGCTTTAGAGATCCACACGCAGGTCGGAGAGCAGCTTGCCTTCACTCACCTCTGGCAAACCATTCAGCCCTGGATTAGCCATCTTCAGCTAATTTCTATCAGCTGCCCCGACGGAGAGAATTTGATCGCATATTTGCAAGCGCTACAGCGGATTATGCATACCGATACCAACGCTCCTGAGTTTGTGCTGGTATGGCAGACGGATGGGCGACCAATGAGTGGAGATATTGGGAGGGGCACTACTCACGCTGCGGTCCGACTTGCTCAAAAAGTGCTGGCGGCAGATCTATCAGGTTATGTGCAGCTAGCGGGTGGAACTAACCAGCACACAGTTACAAAACTACACAAGTTGGGTTTGCTGCCGTCGGGGCCAAACGCTGTTCCCGTTGCTCATTCTACCGTTTCCGGGATCGCCTACGGCAGCTTTGCTAGAGGGGTTTTGATGCCAGTTTTAGAGCAAACCCATTATCTTGAAGAAGCACCTTGTTCATTGCAGACAGCTGTGACACTTGCTGAATCTTTGGTAGTGCCCCTGAAGCAAGCGGCTATCGGTCGACAAAAGACTTAATAGTTCGACGTTTTAATGGATACATCCTGTCAGGCCATCTACTGATGAAATGTATTTAGAGCGTTTCGCCAGTTGCTGCGTTTGTTGTTTGAAAACAGTTCTATATGGCGAGCCTTAACGATAATTTGTTTGAAAGCAGTCCATCAGTAGAGCCTGCTGGCCTATCTTCTCGAAATGGTACTGGCAATCTATCCAACCCAATTCAGTCAAACCCGATTCCGCTAAAGCCCCAAGCTGTTACAGATGACTTGCCCCAGCTGCTAGAGATTTTACCTGCGTACATCCGAGACCAGCTAGAGGACCACCCTCGGCGTGACCAACTAATCGAAGTTGTTTTAGATTTGGGCCGTCAGCCCGAAGCTCGGTTTTCAGACTCAGTGCAGTATCTGTCGGATGCGCCTGTTTCAAAGGCTGACTTGCAACATTGTGTGGACCGCGTGGGTCATTTTGGCGGTGACAATCGAGCTGGCTTGGAGAAGACGCTGCACCGCATCAGTGCTATGCGCAATCGTAAGGGCGACGTGATTGGACTCACTTGCCGGGTTGGAAGAGCTGTGTTTGGCACGATCGCAATGATTCGCGATTTGGTTGAGACTGGCAATTCGATTTTGATGCTAGGTAGACCAGGGGTTGGTAAGACAACTGCGCTCCGTGAGATTGCGCGCGTTCTAGCTGATGACCTGATGAAGCGCGTAGTGATTATCGATACGTCCAATGAAATCGCAGGCGATGGAGATATTCCCCACCCCGCCATTGGCCGTGCGCGGCGGATGCAGGTGTCGCATCCTGAAAAGCAGCACCAGGTGATGATCGAGGCGGTGGAAAACCACATGCCAGAAGTGATTGTGATCGATGAGATTGGCACTGAGCTAGAAGCGTTGGCAGCTCGAACAATTGCAGAACGAGGGGTGCAGTTGGTAGGCACGGCCCATGGGAATCAGCTGGAGAACCTGATTAAAAACCCGACGCTCTCCGATCTGGTTGGAGGAATTCAGTCAGTGACGCTAGGAGATGACGAAGCGCGGCGGCGCGGCAGTCAAAAAAGTGTCTTAGAGCGCAAGGCTCCGCCCACCTTCGATATTGCGGTAGAGATGCTAGAGCGTCAGCGGTGGGTGGTGCATGAGGAGGTTGCGACCACAGTAGACTTTATTTTGCGAGGCCGGGTGCCTGGACAGCAGGTCAGGTCTGTCAATGCCGAGAATCAAGTGGTAGTCACCGACGAGTTGCCGAGTGAGTCGTCTTTGGCAACAGCGGCGCTGAAGTCGGATCGGCGCGGCAGATTGAAGGCCGGTAGTCTGAGACCTGGCGGTCTACAGGGTCAGCATAGTTCTGGGCCTAGCGTCAGTGGCTGGCGGACTACTGGGAAGATGCCACCCGTTGAGCCTTTGGGCTCTGATGTTTTTGGCAAGCGGGCTAGCTATTCGCCACCTACTGCCAAGTCAGTAACAGACGACTGGGCAGACGACAAGCGCCGATTTCAATCTCTACTAGATGATTCTTTGCAGCAGCTACCCGTTCCTTCGGATCGCCTAGCTCAGGTTGCTGGAGATGATTTCTACGAAGAAAACGAAGATGATATTACTCGCGTCTATGCCTATGGCATTAGTCGTCAGCAGCTAGATCATGTGGTGCGAACTTTGGAGCTGCCGGTGAAGTTTACTAAGGAATTGGCGTCGGCTGATGCGGTGTTGGCGTTGCGATCGCACATTCGCAATCATTCCAAACTCAAGCAGGTTGCCAAAGCGCGTCAGGTGCCTGTCTATACGGTGAAGTCGAATAGCATTCCGCAGATTACGCGATCGCTTCGCCGCCTGCTTGACTTAGACGATGACGGCGAGATGACAGAAGGGATCAATCTCGATCTATTTGCCCGCGATGGCGTAGATGACGAATTAGAAGCATTAGAAGAAGCCAGGTTGGCGGTAGAGCAGATCGTAATACCCAAGAGTCAGCCGGTTGAGCTATTGCCGCGATCGCCCAAGATCCGCAAAATGCAGCACGAACTCGCTGAACACTATCGGCTAAAATCGCTGAGCTTTGGTGACGAGCCCAACCGTCGCCTCAGAATCTATCCAGCCTGATCCCCATTTCCTCCGCAAGGACTATCCCCGCCGCACCCCATCAGATAAGATGTCACATATGTTCATCTTTTCAGCGGGTGTGGTCAGCGATCACCTTCCCTCGCTGTGATTGCTCATCCCAAAACAACCTTATGAGAAACTTACTTTCCCGAGTATTTGCCCTGATGCTGGTGGCCGTGATTGGCCTCACTGGCTGTAGCGCAGTAGGTCCAAGCGACGGCCTAACAGGCAACTACACCGAAGACACCACCGCACTAATCGACACGCTCAGAGAATCAATTGCCCTGCCCAAAGACGACCCGAGCAAGATTCAGTTCCAAGACGAAGCCAAAGCCAAAATCAACGGCTTTGCCTCTCGCTATCGTCGTAATGGTTCAGTCTCCAACTTGAGCTCATTTGCCACGATGCGTACCGCCTTGAACGCGCTGGCTGGTCACTATAGCTCTTACCCGAATCGTCCTGTTCCTCAGAAGCTGCAAGATCGACTAGAGCAGGAGTTTCGTCAGGTAGAAGCTGCACTGCGTAGAGGAGCTTAGGAAAGTCGGGTTCGTATTCAAGCCCAGTTCATATTGCCGAATGCATCTAGCCTCTTCCTGGCTAAGATACGTTCGGCTTTTTCAATTGTTCCGGATTTTATGGCTATCAAAAAACCTTACTTATTCGCTGAAGCGATTGGGTGTGTTGTCGGATGCTGTTTTCTCTGGTAGGATTGCAAATCTGTAGTAAATGAAGAAATTGGACATGAAAGTCCGCGCATCTGTTCGAAAAATGTGTGAAAAGTGCCGAGTTATCCGCCGTCGTGGTCGGGTAATGGTCATCTGTCCTAACCCCAAGCACAAGCAGCGTCAGGGTTAGAACTAGAATAGGTACTACTGAACCTTTGGTGTAGACATACGCTAGGTCGGTAACTTAACAGATCTATTAGCTGCTATCGGCTGATAGATTTTTGATTGTTCAAATTACATTGATCAATCCTTATCAATCAAAGTTTGCTGAGTACGATTCGTTTCTAGCCTTTTGTAGAAAGGGGCTGGTGAACGTGTAAATAAGGGAGAAATAATCGGTGGCACGGATTGCGGGCGTTGACCTGCCAAGAGACAAGCGAATTGAAATCGGATTGACCTACATCTATGGTGTAGGTCTTAGCCGCTCTCAACAAATCCTCGAAAAAACGGGCGTAGACCCCAACATTCGAGTCAAAGATTTATCTGATGCAGACACCATCAAGCTAAGAGAGACTGTCGAGGGAGACTACCTCATTGAAGGAGATCTCCGCCGTCAGGTAAACATGAACATCAAGCGATTGATGGATATTGGCTGCTATCGCGGTCGTCGTCATCGTGTGGGCTTGCCCGTACGAGGACAGCGCACACGTACGAACAGTCGTACTCGCCGTTCTGGCAAGCGAACAATCGCTGGTAAGAAAAAGCCGCCTCGTAAGTAAGCCAAGCAGATAGATAGGCTCAGACAGACAAGCTTATCGGCAAATCCGTAAAAGCAAGTCAACTCAATCAGGACATAGCTGCTGTGATTTTTGTACTGACTGCCTTGTCGGACAGTTCGTCCCGAGGCAATAGTTAGTCCAGCTTCTAAAGTGAAATTACGGGTAAATATTCAACCAGTTTGGAAAGGTTGAGTGTTCAAAGTTTTGATCACCAGCCCTCAACGATGAAAACTGCTCTGTCATTTCATTAGCAAACCTCCTGCCAAATTGCTCATTCCTAAGAACACCTCACCTAACCAGACATGGCAAAACCTATCCGTAAGACCGGGCCCCGTAAACAGAAGAAAAATATTCCCAACGGAGTAGCCCACATCCAATCGACTTTTAACAACACAATCGTTACCATCACGGACGCAAGCGGTAACGCTGTCTCTTGGGCTTCAGCTGGTTCTAGTGGCTTCAAAGGCGCTAAGAAAGGAACCCCGTTCGCGGCGCAGACAGCCGCTGACGGCGCGGCTCGCCGAGCGATTGATCAGGGCATGCGTCAGTGTGAAGTGCAAGTGAGTGGTCCTGGATCAGGCCGTGAAACAGCGATTCGAGCGCTGCAAGGTGCGGGGTTAGAAATTACCTTAATTCGTGATGTAACGCCTATTCCTCACAACGGCTGTCGTCCACCCAAACGTCGTCGTGTGTAGAATGACGCGCCACTGAGACGATTTTCGTTTGAATCCTTCTTGGGGGAAATCACATGGAAAACTGTTTCAAACAGAGCGAAATATTTAAGCTTAACGAGTTTAGAAGCCGCAGATACTACTATATGTAGGCCCGTTTGTTCAGGTCAATGTCCGGCTATTGAGAATCCACCAGAGGTTATGAATGGCACAGTTTCAGGTCAATTGTGTAGAGTCAATTGTTGAAGACGATCAGAGTCAATTTAGTCGGTTCGTGATTGAGCCTTTAGCTCGCAGTCAAGGTACGACAGTAGGGAACGCGCTTCGCCGTGTCCTGCTTTCTAATCTAGAAGGTACGGCGGTTACGTCTGTAAGAATTGCGGGTGCTAGCCATGAGTTTTCAACCATTCCGGGGGTCCGTGAGGACGTCTCTGGATATTTTGTTGAATATGAAAGAGACCGTGCTGAAGAGCTATTCAGCGCAGCCACAAATTGGCCGCCTGGTGGTTCAAGGCCCTGCAAAGGTGACGGCGGCAAATTTTGATTTGCCTTCAGAAGTTGAGCTGATTAGCACGGACCGCTATATCGCTTCTGTTGCTGCTGGTAACAAGCTAGAGATGGAGTTTCGGATCGAGCGCGGCAAAGGTTACAAAGCAATTGACCGCAGTCGTGAAGAAACTGGCGGGGTAGAGTTTATGCAGATAGACGCTGTCTTTATGCCAGTTCGTAAAGTGAATTACAGCGTCGAAAACTTCATTGATCCCGAAGGCTTTCCAAAAGACCGTCTGATGATGGAAATTTGGACAAACGGTAGCTTGACGGCTCAGCAGGCAATGAGTGAAGCGGCTGCTTTACTGGTTGATATGTTCAACCCGCTCAAGGACGTTACGCTTGAGCCTAAGCGGGACGAAGATACTAAGGAAGAAGATCCGACGTATCAGATTCCAATTGAGGAATTGCAGCTTTCAGTTCGTGCCTACAACTGTTTGAAGCGAGCACAAATCAATGCGGTTTCCGACTTGCTTGATTACAGCCAAGAGGATCTTTTAGAGATCAAAAACTTTGGTCAGAAGTCAGCTGAAGAAGTTGTCGAAGCGCTTCAGATTCACTTAGGCATCATGCTGCCTTTAGAAAAACCGGCTAAGTCTGTTTAGGCGGTTTCGTGGGGTTCCTCTGACTGGGACCCCTTTGTCATGTTTGATTTTTTCACTGTTTAGAAAGGGACAAAACTAATGCGACATGGTCGTCGTGTAGCAAAGCTGGGTAAGGCTGCTGACCAGCGTAAGGCACTTTTGCGATCGCTCACTACAGAGCTGATCCGCAATGGCCGAATCAAAACGACTGAAGTACGGGCTAAAGCCGTTCGCTCTGAAGCCGAGCGAATGGTCACTTTAGCCAAAGACGGCTCTCTGCCTGCCCGCCGTAGAGCCCTAGGCTATATGTATGACAAGCAGCTTGTGCATGCTTTGTTCGAGCAGGCACCCGATCGCTACGCCGATCGCGAGGGTGGCTATACCCGAATCGTACGCACGGTCAGCCGTCGGGGTGACAATGCCCGGATGGCAATCATTGAGCTGACCTAGGCTTGACTTTCAATCTTGATATCAAGTCATGGGCTTAGCTAACAGCCGCGATTTAAAGGTTTCTCGGCAGTTGCAAAACTTGCCACCGGATAAGCAAGCTGCTCAGAGAGTAGCTTTGGTGATCCAGTACAGAGGGACTAAATTTCACGGCTGGCAGCGACAGGCAGGTTCGCAACGGACTGTGCAGTCTGAGATTGAGGGAGCGATCGCATCTGTCATCGGTCGAAAGTCAGCCCTAGTAGGTGCAGGCAGAACAGATGCAGGTGTCCACGCCGCCGCCCAAGTTGCCCATTTTGCAGCACCAAGCGTAATCCCAGCAGAGCGGTGGGCTATCATCCTCAACAATAGGCTAGGCGACGACATTGTTGTCAGAGCCTCAGCAAGCGTCGCAAATGACTGGCACGCCCAGTTCTCAGCCGACTGGCGACGCTATCGATATATCCTCTACACCAGTCGATATCCCAACCTTTTTGTACAGCCTTATGTGTGGCACTATTACCGCCGGACCTTAGACGAAAGCGTAATGCTGGACGCACTCCGACCGATGGTGGGTTATCATAACCTGGCCGCGTTTCATCGCACTGGGTCCGACCGGACTCATTCCTGGGTAGAGCTGCAAGACGCGCAGTGCTCCCGCTCAGGCGACTTTGTTCAAATCGAGCTTCAGGCGAAAGGGTTTTTGTATGGCATGGTTCGCCTGGTAACGGGCCTAATCGTTCAGGTGGGCGAGCAGCAGCTATCTCCAGAAGATTTTTCAAACATCTGGCGAAACCAGCGCCGTGATTTGGTAAAATATAGTGCTCCACCCCAAGGGCTTTGCCTTTTACGGGTTGGCTATCGAGATTTTCCCTTTGAATCCGAGGCTTGGGTAGACACTCAGCCCCGGTTTTCACTTCCCTGCTGACTACCAGCAGCTTTTATTACTCTACTAACGACTCAAGACGCCTACGGTACATGTTATGTCCACGAAAACTACCCTTACTCCTATTAAAGAAATCGAGCGCGATTGGTATGTGGTAGATGCCGCTGATCAGCGTTTGGGCCGGTTAGCTACCGAAATCGCGCAAGTATTGCGGGGTAAGAAAAAGCCAAACTACGCTCCTCATATGGATACGGGCGACTTCGTAGTCGTTGTCAACGCGGACAAAGTGGTCGTGACTGGCAAGAAGAGCGAGCAAAAGCTGTATCGTCGCCATTCCGGTCGTCCTGGCGGAATGAAAACCGAAACCTTCAACCAACTGCAGGCTCGTATTCCCGAGCGCATCGTCGAGAAAGCTGTGAAAGGCATGTTGCCCAAGAACGCTTTGGGTCGTCAGCTATTTACAAAGCTAAAAGTCTACGCTGGCCCTGATCACCCCCACGCTGCTCAGAGCCCACAAACCCTAACTGTTAATACTACTGGAGCTAACTAAACCATGGCAGACCAATCTGATCGCGCTGTATATTGGGGCACTGGCCGCCGCAAGTCCTCAGTGGCAAGGGTTCGTCTGGTTCCTGGCAACGGCAGCCTGACTATCAACAAAAAGCCCGGTGAAGACTATTTGCAGGCAAATGCCGCCTATCTTACTGCTGCGAAAGCGCCGCTAGAGACGCTAGGTCTAGAAGGTGAGTACGATATTCTGGTGAATGTACGCGGTGGTGGATTGACTGGTCAAGCTGACTCTATCAAGCTCGGCGTTGCTCGCGCGTTGTGTGTGCTTGATCCTGATAACCGTATGCCTTTAAAGACCGAAGGTTACCTCACTCGTGATCCTCGCCAAAAGGAACGTAAGAAGTATGGTTTGAAGAAAGCGCGTAAAGCTGGTCAGTTCTCGAAGCGATAACTTTTTTCGAGCGGTACATTTTTTCAAAGCAGTGTGCCTTCGACTCCGCTCGGGCACCTGATCAGTCTTAACAGATTCTGCCTTTTCGCCATAGCCTAAGTTCCTATAAACAACACTCCTCTAGAACAATGCCAAAAGCTGATATCCATCCCAAGTGGTACCCCGAAGCAAAAGTATTTTGCAACGGTAAAGAAGTTATGACTGTTGGCTCTACTAAGCCTGAGCTAAGCATCGACGTTTGGTCTGGTAACCATCCTTTCTACACGGGTACTCAAAAGATTATTGACACCGAGGGCCGAGTTGAACGGTTCTTGCGTAAGTACGGTATGTCTACCGAATCAGAGACGACTGAAACGATCTGAAACAACCGAAGCAACCGAGGGCGACGCTAAGGCTTAGCGTTCTTAAGTTTTTTACATTTCCGAGCGATCGATTCTCAGCTAAGCGCTGAGTCTGGGCTGCTCGGATATTTTTTTGCAAATCTATTTTCGCTAGATCTACTCTAGAGTTACCCTCAAATTTACTTCGTTCTGGCTGATTGCTATGGCTGAATCTTACTTACTGCAAAAATTAGAGTCGGTGGAACAGACTTTTGGCGAGCTGACCCGACGAATGGCCGATCCGGATGTGGCTAGAGATCCAGATGAGTTCCAGAAGATTGCTAAGATGCGAGCTTCGTTAGAAGAAACCGTGCAGACATATCGTCAGTGGCAAGAAACTGACGAAGAGCTGATAGGTGCCAGGGAGGTGTACAAGGAAGCCGCTATTGATTCAGAGATGAAAGAAATGGCGGCGATGGAGGTTTCTGACTTAGAAGAGTCTTTGGAATCTCTGGAGAAGCGGCTGAAGATTTTGCTGCTGCCTCGCGATCCGAATGATGACAAGAACATTATGTTGGAAATTCGGGCAGGTACCGGCGGTGACGAGGCGGGCATCTGGGCGGGAGATTTGCTGCGCCTGTACAGTCGATATGCGGAAGGACAGGGCTGGAAAGCGCATCTATTAAGCGAATCGCGGGCCGATATGGGCGGTGTGAAGGAAGCCATCATGGAGATCCAGGGTGATCAGGTCTATAGCAAGCTGAAGTTTGAGTCGGGTGTGCATCGGGTGCAGCGGGTGCCGCTGACAGAATCGGGCGGACGGGTACATACGTCTACGGCGACGGTGGCAGTGATGCCAGAAGTGGACGATGTGGAAATTCATATTGATCCAAAAGAGATTGTGATGACGACAGCGCGTTCTGGTGGTGCGGGTGGTCAGAATGTGAACAAGGTGGAGACGGCGGTTGACTTGATTCACAAGCCAACCGGGATTCGGGTATTTTGTACGGAAGAGCGATCGCAGCTCCAAAACCGAGAACGCGCCATGCAAATTCTGCGAGCCAAACTATACGAGATGAAGCTACAGGAGCAAAAAGACGAAATCAGCTCCATGAGAAAATCTCAAGTGGGCTCCGGCTCTCGCTCCGAAAAAATTCGCACCTACAACTACAAAGACAACCGAGTCACCGATCACCGGCTGAATCAAAATTTCTCTCTACCTGCGGTTTTAGAAGGCGACATCGAGACCGTGGTCCAGACTTGTATTTCACAAGATCAGCAGGAGCGCTTAGAAGAGTTAGCGGCTTCGACTACTGAAGCAGTGTAAGGGTATGGTGAGCTGTTTTCGCTTAGTACACACCCGAGAAGTATTTAGTTGTGCAGATCAATCGTTGGCTACTCACGCTAATTCTCCTTGCTGCTGCAGCGTTTGTTTTCATACGCATCAGAGGTATTTGGTTAAACTTAAGAGCCTATGATTTTGTATCTAAGGAAATTCGCGCGGCAGAAGAAGCGGCGCTACTGCAGCACCCAGACATAGAGATCTTCTACACCAAAAATCTCGATGCCCAACTCTCATTCCAGCGATACGATCCGCTGTACGTAGCTGTTTCTTTCTTTCACAGCAGAAGATATCTTGAACGCTGGATCAACTACGATGCTCATCAAAAAGCCGAAATAGTCCGACCTGAAGAGTTGCCTGAACCCTAGGGTGCTTGCATATCTGGATTATCGATCAGCAACCTGGTGCTGCGGTCTTCCGCCTTTGCTTGAAGCAAACTGCTCGACTAGCCAGTTCACCTGTTCTAGAATGTGTGCTTTGAATCAAAACATCTGAGTTTTTGAGCTATGCCGAAGTTCCTTCATATCTCTGACATTCACCTCGGCTTCGATCGCTACGACAGTAAGCCGCGAACCCTGGATTTTTTCTACTCGCTCAAGGACGTTCTAGAGAAATATGCGGTGGCCGAGCAGGTGGATTTTGTCATTGTCGGGGGCGATCTGTTTGAGCATCGCAACATCAAGCCTGCGATCTTGAATCAGGCGCAGCTATGCTTTCAGAATTTAAAAGATGCTGATATTCCGGTGCTGGCGATTGAGGGCAATCACGATAATGCGCCCTATGGAACGAAGTCGAGCTGGCTGCGCTATCTGTCTGATTGGGGACTGATCAAGCTGCTAGAGCCGGGAGATACTAACTCGGGTGAGCCGTTTTATTCTCCTTGGGATGAGGATCGGCAACGGGGGGGATATATCGACTTGAACTGTGGCGTGAGGGTTTTGGGCTCTAGCTGGTATGGGGCGGCAGCACCGAGGGCGATTGAGCAGATTGCGGCGGCGATGGGCGAGTTACCAAAAGCTGAGGGGCCGTCCATTTTGCTGTTTCATCACGGGTTGGAAGGTCAGATTTCTCGGTACTCTGGGGCTTTGCGCTACGGTGAGGTGCTGCCGCTGAAGAAGGCGGGTGTGGATTATCTGGCGCTAGGTCATATCCACAAGAGCTACTGCGAGGAGAACTGGATTTTTAATCCGGGTTCGATTGAGGCGAATAATGTTGAGGAGAGCCAGTTTGAGCGGGGGGCGTATCTGGTCGAGATTGACCAAAAAGGGACAATCAAGGCGGAGCTGAAGACTGATTATAAGCAGCGACCCATTGTTCGGCTACAGCAGAAGCTGCGTAGTCAAGATGCGATTGAATCGGTGGGGAAAGGCGCGATCGCACTTATCCAATCAGCCATCCAATCCAAAAGAATCATTCCCGACCAGCAGCCGATCGTAGAACTGCGAATCACCGGCACTGTCGGCTTTGACCGACTAGAACTAGACACCCGTCAGCTACAGAAGCAGCTCCAAGAACTCTGCAACGCTTTGATATTTCTACTGCGCTACGACGTAGAAGAAGACGGCTACGTCTCTCATATTTCCGAGGAAGCCAGTCGCCTAGAAGTAGAGCAAGAGGTCTTTACCGATTTACTATCGGCTAATGCTCGCTACAAAAAGCAGGCTGAAACCCTAGCGCATGGCTTGATCGATTTGAAAGCTCGACAAATGGATGGCGAGGGTGAAGAAAGTCTATACGCGCTAGTGGAAACTATTCTGGACCCTGAGGACTAGGTACCGCTTTTCAACAAAAGCGAGCAGGGAAGGGCAGCGCGTAGAGGTTATATCTTTCAAGCATCTGCGTACTCTAGCGGCAGAGTTACGCTTGGCGAATGCCTCTATGACAACCTCTGCGATTAATCTAGAAAAAGCGTTTAAAGCTGCGATCGCGGCTTACCAAAAAGGTGACTACAAACGGGCGCGCTCTTTATTAACTCAGCTGACGAAGGCAGGCAGTCGAACCTACTGGCTGAAGGCAAGCATGGGCATAGTGCAGGTCTACATAGCTCAAAAGCAGTGGGCCGAGGCCGAAGAGCTATGCCGCAAAATTTATAAGAAGACCTCGATACCAGCTCCGCAAAAGTGGGCAAAGGAAACACTAGCAAGCATCGAAGGTCAGCAAGCAAAGTCCGATCGTGTTTCGGGTGCCGTTGCTAGCGTCGAAAACAAAAGCGGCTTCCAACCTATTGAGACTGGCCCGAAAATTATCCATGAACAGACTCCGACGCCGCAGATTTCGATATTTCACTATACCTATCTCAATGATGAGATCGAGGAAATAGACGTCGAGGCTGGTCCCATGACTGAATCAACCTCTGTGTCTAAATCAACTTCTGCAACCGAGTCAAGCGCCACAGATGAGGGCCATCTATGGATTTATGCCGGTCGGCTCAAGCAAGGGCGATCGCTAGGACGGGTGAAGCGAGGACAGCTACGGATGGCTCAGATAGGTAGTGCGATCGCCCTATACTTTCTTCTACGCTTCCTCATTCATCAAACCGTTTCAGCTATTAGTGGCTGTCTATCTTTTTTGGACGGATTGCTGCCCTTCTGGGTGCGGCCACTACCTGACTCTCTGCGAGAAGTCACCTGGACACTGCTGGTGGGGTTGTTAGTGACCGCAATCGTATCTCCCCGGCTATGGGATCTATATCTTCGTGTCTATGCAGATCGCCAGAAGCTGACAGTCAGCCAGCTACGCATTCACTCTCCTGAATCTGCCAGTTTGATCAATCGCTACTGTCGCCGGAACCTTCCGACTCTGTGGAAGCTACCAACGGATATACCGCTGATCTTTTCCTACGGTTGGCTTCCTCGCAATGCAAGACTGGTGGTTTCAGAAGGATTACTCTGCGAGCTGAAGGAGGATGAAATTGCCGCTTTGTTTTCCTATGAGCTATCCCATTGGAAAACCTGGTACTGGCCGTTGCTATCTACTCAGGGTCTGATGCTCCAGATGTTTCATCAGATCTACTGGCAGTTGGCACTGTGGGGCGACAAACAGCGCCAGCCGTTGAAAGTGATAGCCGGAACAGTTGCCAATTTGAGCTACGGACTCTTTTGGCTAGTAAGACTGCCGGGGCTTTGGGTGGCTAGAGTGCGGACTTATTATGGCGATCACGCCGCCACCGAGATTACCGGAAATCCCAACGGTCTAATCCGAGGACTCACCAAACTTTCTTTTGGCCTAGCTGCAAGCGTAGGGCGACAGGGATACACACCTGGCTTGGTCGAGAGCTTAGCTACGTTGATGCCCGTTTGCGCGGATCTTTCTAGGCAAAAACTGTATGGTCACCTGCCACTTGCCGAGCTGTTTGCTTGGGATAGCCAGAACCCGCTGCGAAACTGGATGGGCTTTTTTGATTCTCAGCCGCCTTTGGGTAATCGCCTCTGCGCGATTGCCGCCTATGCCAAGCACTGGAAACTGACACCAGAAATACCATTCACGACGCTACTTCGAAAGCGAAGTGGACTCTCGAAGCATGAATGGAAGCGGTTGTTCAGTCAGGGAACGCCGTATCTTGGACTGGGATTAGGGGCAGTGATTGGCGCAGCGTTGTGGGGGGTGGGTGCGATCGCCTCCGCTCTTGAATGGCCCATACTCGACTGGATGCACAAGGACGCTGGTCTCTTCCAATGCTGTCTGTTGCTAGGTGCCGGGGTTGGGACAATCTTGAGAATTAATCACCTTTTCCCAGATCTATCTTTTTCCATGCAGCCCTCTCAAGCAGTTCCTGAATGGACCTGCTCTTCTCAGCTATTGCCTGTGGATAGTTTGCCAACAAAGCTTACAGGAACTGTACTAGGCAGACCAGGTATCGCAAATTGGCTGGGGCAAGACATGCACTTGCAAACCCCTTTTGGCCTAATAAAACTACACTTTTTTACTGTAATCGGACCATTGGGAAATCTGCTGAATCGTTCAAAAACGCCTCGTATGGTTCAAGGCGAGTCGGTACAAATTCTTGGGTGGTTCCGCCGAAGTACTCAGCCCTATCTCGATATCGACAAGATTCGCCTAAGTGATGGCACTATGCTCCAGGCTACTCACCCGCTTTATTCACTTCTGCTTGCGGCGATCGCCAGCGGACTAGGTCTATGGCTTTTGCTACAAAGCACTGGCTATACAGGCTGAAGCTCGTTGGGGACTGAGAACCCGGGCATTGTCGAATACTGACATGAAGAAATATTGCGAATACTGGGCAAAGAGTGTTAGATTCTTTCGCAAGAGCTTGTTTTTGTCTATTAGCTATGTGAGTTAGCAGTCTACGGACTGCATAAACCTAGAGCTAGGCATCGGGTTCTCCTACTCTCAACACAGCACCTGAACCGGTCGTTTCCTACGGCTGGTTTTTTTATTGATTTAATGTATGTAGAAGTGGTAAAGCCTTTGGTATAGCTGGTTTTTGGTCCCTTTTCTCTTATGTAGATGAAGCTATAGCTCGCCACTTTGCTTCACATACTTTCAATGAGCGAAGCCTTCGTTTCAGATAGCGTCTAGTGTTTCTAATATCTTTGGCAGTTGTCCAGCATACAGACAATTTCGACGCTAAATATAAATGAAAATAAAAGTAATTTTTATCCTAGCTTTTGGCCCAAAAGTGCTTGTGGATAAAAATGCACTTTGTTGCCATTCCCGACCAAATAGAAACCACAAGTTGTGCTGATAAATTGGTTCGAGCCCTGACATCGTGATATTTTAATAGTGGCTAAGTGAGAAACTAGCTACACAGCTTACATGCCAATTTTGCCGTTAAAAAACAAATGTCGAGAGACAACTGTTGAAAGGCAAGCGATGAGTAACAAGTCTGTACATCGAGAACACATCGAAAGTAAAAGCTTGGCGATTTTTGTTTCGAGACAACAGCATTGTTGAATAGATGGAAGTTTGTTGCGCGGGTTTGTGGCCTAATACTGTAGGCGTTTCACGTAAGCTAATCACAGCAGTTGGGACCCTAAGGGCTTCTATGGAGCCTTGGATCGTCTGATGAGGGAGTTTGCCGTCCTTTCATAGAAAACAGTGTGATAAAAGGTTTTTCATATTCTTATGGGCTAAGCGTACTTGCGTTCCTCGTCTACAGATTCTTTGTCTGTAAGTAGCTGCAAAGCTTATCTTTTGAGAGTTTTAAGAAAATTAGAAAGAGATTAGAGGTCATAGTCACATGTCAGTTCGTTTGTACTTTGGCAACTTGCCACGGAATCTTGAGCGCGAAGAATTTGAGGCCATTTTCACCGAAGATAACGACAACCTTGTTTCAGTTAAGCTGATTTCAGATCGTAAAACTGGCAAATGTCGCGGCTTTGGGTTTGTGACTGCTAAAGATGATGCGATCGCAGATTCCCTAGTCGAGAAATACAATGGCTTTACCTTACAAGATTCGGTTTTGAAAGTAGAAAAGGCCATGCCTCGGACTGAAAAAGAGACCGAAGCTCCTCGCAGCGAAGGTAGCGGTCAGCGTCGCAACAAGAAGGGCGGCAGCAAGCGCAATGGTAATACTGTTGTGGTATCAGAAAGTAAAACTGCTGAAGCTGGCCCTGATCCACGTTGGGCACAAGACCTCGCAAAGCTGAAAGAGATGCTGGCTGCCCAGACAACTGCTTCTTAGGTGGGCTTGTTAGCACTATAGCTTTTGTCACTTGGCTGAGGTATAGCACACTGACCGGAATCTTTGTGCTGCAACAGGACAAAAGCCCAATGACTCGCGTTACCCGTAGGCGTAGCCTTCTCCTTAAGTATGCATCCGGGAAACGCTATGGGTTGGCTATTGACAGGGATAGGCTATCAGTAAGGAACGAGCTAGTAGCAGAAAAGGACAGACTTGTACTTCATACAGTCTGTCCTTTCTTTTCATTGGCTTTTCTTTGAGAGTGTCCTATGAGATCTGCGCTCGAATCAACGCCTGAGGCAAATAGAGAAACTTGCGCGCCTTAGATACATATGCTCGGCGATTGAAGACATCGTAATCGTTCTCAGCAATAACATCTAAGATCTTTCTGTAGAGCATCAGTGCTGTCCACACTGGCCAGCGCGCGTCCGGATGCAGCCGGCTAATTCCGCTTTCCGCCTCCTGGTAATACTTCAGCGCTCTCTGGATTTGAAATCTCATTAACGCCCGCCAGCGGTCGTCTATTACACCTTTAAGCAGTTCTTCTTCTGTATAGTCAAATAACTCTAAATCTTCTAGAGGTAGGTATATCCGACCCCTCCTAGCGTCTTCGCCCACATCTCTGAGGATGTTTGTCAACTGATTCGCAATTCCTAACGAAACGGCCTCGGTAATAGGAGGAATTGCCGGGTCTGAACGCATCCAGGGCGAAGCATTAATTTCGGTATCCATCCCCATTACGACTGTCGACATTAGCCCTACTGTGCCAGCAACTCGGTAGCAATACAGCTTCAGCTCCTCAAAAGTTTCATAGCGAGAGCGGTGTAGGTCCATCCTCTGCCCGGAAACCATGTCTCTAAAAGGCTGAATTTCTAGATCGTAGCGCTCTAGGGTATCGACCATTGCGACGTCTAGGTTATCTTTGGGGCTGCCAGAAAATAGGCTCTCTAACGTCAATTCCCAATGGTCTAGCGTACTCTCTGTTGTGAACTTTGCCTGTGGGCCATCTACTAGTTCGTCAGTCCGACGACACCAGACGTAGATCGCCCAGATTGCTTTGCGTTTGGCTTCAGGCATGAGCAACGTTCCCATATAGAACGTCTTGGAACACTCTGCCGTAATCTGACGACACCGTTCGTAGGAGTCTTGGAGAGATACAAACTTAGGCGTAAGGGTCGTTGAAGGATGGGTCAGTTGCAGCATCAATGCCTCAAACTGGAAAAATGAACAATAGTCGTCGGACGGATCAGCCAAGAGCGTCCTGCGATCGCAAAAACCGTAGGAAATCGTTGTTTCCTCACGTGGCTAGGCGATGCGTAATTTCCTTATTATATGTTTCAAAGCGTTACATTTTGAGGCGACTCTTAATTTCTCTTGTAGCAAGAGCACTTTAAGCTATCACTAAATACAAAACCAAAGTACCCCTCCATCCTTTGTTTCCTGGGCAATTCGCCGAGCGGCCTATTCGATTTATCCATCTTCTTTTATTCTCTTTTCTCATAGAATTTCTTCTAGATTTGTCGACTGCTGGGCGTTTGTGTCGGGCTATCATAGATACCTTTCAAAGGTACTATCTAAACTTTTTTAGTATACGTTCATGCAGAGACAGAGTGGATTGAAGGGGAATTGATGAGACAGTCTAACGTCGACTTTTTACAGCAGAGCGACCCGGAGTTGGCCGCTATTATTGATCGGGAATTGAACCGCCAGCAGACCCATTTAGAGTTGATTGCCAGTGAGAATTTCACCTCTCCGGCAGTCATGGCAGCTCAGGGTTCTGTACTGACAAATAAGTACGCAGAAGGATTACCAAACAAGCGCTACTACGGCGGCTGTGAGTTTGTTGACCAGGCAGAGCACTTGGCAATCGAACGAGTGAAGACGTTGTTTGGAGCGGCTCACGCGAATGTACAGCCTCATTCGGGTGCTCAGGCGAATTTTGCCGTGTTCTTAGCTTTGCTAAAGCCAGGTGACACGATTATGGGAATGGATTTGTCCCACGGTGGGCATTTGACTCACGGATCGCCTGTGAACTATTCAGGCAAGTGGTTCAATGTCGTACAGTATGGCGTCAGTCAAGAGACTGAGCAGCTTGATTTTGATGAAATTCGCAAGGTGGCGGTGGAGCATCAGCCGAAGCTAATTATTTGCGGATATTCGGCATATCCTCGGACGATTGATTTTGAGAAGTTTCGGGCGATTGCAGATGAAGTCGGCGCATATCTAATGGCCGATATTGCTCACATTGCTGGCTTAGTGGCGACTGGACACCATCCTAATCCCTTGCCTCACTGCGACGTGGTCACCACGACTACCCACAAGACCCTGCGTGGACCTCGGGGTGGGTTGATTATGACTCGCGACGCTGATCTAGGCAGAAAGTTTGATAAGGCCGTTTTTCCTGGTAGCCAGGGTGGACCGCTAGAGCATGTGGTAGCAGCTAAGGCCGTTGCCTTTGGTGAGGCGCTAAAACCTGAATTCAAGACCTACTGTGAGCAGGTAATCAAAAATGCTCAAGCATTGGCGGCTCAGCTCCAGAAAAGAGGTATCAAGGTTGTCTCTGATGGAACGGATAATCACTTAGTACTGGTAGATCTTCGCTCTGTTGGAATGACAGGAAAGATCGCCGATGCACTGGTGAGCGAAGTAAACATCACTGCTAATAAAAATACGGTTCCTTTTGATCCAGAATCTCCGTTCGTTACCAGCGGCCTGCGTCTGGGTACGCCTGCGATGACGACGAGAGGGATGAGCGAATCTGAATTTGTGGAGATTGCGAATATCATCGCAGACCGGCTGCTGAGTCCTGAGGATAGCGGTATGGAGTCAGACTGTCGGCAGCGAGTGAGCGATTTGTGCGATCGCTTTCCGCTGTATCCTCATTTGCGATCACCCCAGCCAGCGCTAGTGTAGCCTTACCGATAAGCAGAACCCAGTAGAAGATCTTTATAACCGCATCTTCTCTTGAGATCTCGGCGAGCATCCTTTCCTTAGAGCCCCAGACATTTTGAATGATGTCTGGGGCTCTGTGTAAAAACGAAAATACGTAGCCGCGATAGATCGACTTTCATCCATCACCCAACAACGATATTTAGTAGAAAGATCTTTACCATTTGCATAAGGTTTACTTGATACTATTCACACTTTAGATAGTGGGTAAAAGGTTATACTGTCGCCGAACGGTGATAAATTTACAGAAATTGGCGTTAAGTTCAATCTTTTGTGCCATAGGATCAATGACACAAAAGATCAGTTCTTCCATAGCGGGTCGATCTTGAGCATCTATTTTTACTCTTAACTTTGCCCACCTTATTCTCTCCTTCCGATGGCATTCCCGTTTTACCATCTGTTATCTTTCGTTCTCTCTGCTGCCGTCGTTTTGTGTCTGACACCGCTTGTCAAAAAGGCTGGCCTAGCTAGCGGCAGGGTAGACATGCCCAATGGCCGAAAAGTCCATAGTCAGCCGATGGTTCGTCTAGGTGGTGTGTCTATCTTTGTTGGTGTGCTGGTCGCGCTACTGTCGGTATGGGCTGCCGGCGGATTTCTAGGCAGTGACGGTGAACCGCTAGAGAGAGTCGCTGAATACTCGGTTTGGGGTGTCACCTTGGGAGGCCTTGCCTTCTTCTTAATAGGCTTTATCGATGATTTGTTCGGACTGTCACCGCTTAGCCGCTTGATTATGCAGTCTACGGTGGCTTCTGTTGCCTGGTGGGTAGGCGTGGATATTCGCTTTTTGACGATTCCTTTTATCGGGATTACTCAGCTTCCAGCCTGGTTGAGCTTGCTGGTGACGATATTTTGGCTGGTGGGTATGGCCAATGCCATCAATTGGATAGATGGCTTGGATGGGCTAGCAGCTGGTGTTTCTGGCATTGCTGCGGCGGTGATGGTGGTTGTGAGTCTGTATATGGGTCAGCCAGCGGCGGCATTGATTGCAGCAGCGTTAGCAGGTGGTTCCTTAGCCTTTTTGCGCTACAACTTCAATCCGGCTCAGATATTTATGGGGGATGGCGGCGCTTATTTCATTGGCTTTACGCTGGCAGGGGTTGGCGTCATTGGACTAGTGAAAGGGGTGACGACTGTGGCGGTGCTGCTGCCTTCTCTGACGCTAGCAGTGCCGATTTTGGATATGTCTGCGGTGATTTTGCTGCGGATGCGTCAGGGCCTATCGCCCTTTGTGGCAGATAAGCGTCACCTGCATCATCGTCTGCTCAATGCTGGGTTTTCCCATCGGTTCACAGTGATGTTTATCTATGTGCTGGCGCTATGGGTTGGCAGTTTGGCGATGGCGTTTTCTGGTTTGAGAGCGGGCATTCCTTTCGTCTTCGCATCGACGGCGCTGTTGAGCTTTACGGGTTGGAAGGCTGTGCGTTTGGCTAAGTAGTCAATCGTGTCAGTCAGTAAGGATAGGGGTAGGGCCGCTGTAGGTTCCTGGCTTTGTATAGGTAGAAGGTTTTGGAGATTTCGCCGCCGCGTTTGGTGGCGATTTGCGTAATTGGAGTGACGGATGAAAAGTAAGGGGCGATCGCACTCACTTCTTCCAGTCGAGCCGTCGTATCTAGACTGATAAACAGTGCATCTTTGCCAATCCACTGCTGTGGCTCGAACCAAAATGCATAGCCGCGCGGGTCGGGCGTAAAGCTAGTAACCGGCAGGTCGATATCATTTGGCATTGCAAGCGCAACGTATCCGCTCAGCCAATATTTTGACGTGATCACAAAGTCGACAGTATCGATGACTGTCTTGAATTCGTCGGACTGATTAAATAGCTGACGTAGCTGCGTCGTATCTATTAGCTCTATTGATGGATCTGAATCCACTGAGACAACACCACCGAAAAGTGCATAGTCGCTTGGCTTTTGCAATGTACCTAGCGTGATATGAGCTAGTGCAAACAGAAGCAGTACGCCTATCGTCCAAGCTGAGAGAGTCAACCAGCGGCGCATTCTTCTTGATGGCCAGTTTGCGGCAGCATAACCTAGCAAAATTGTTAGGCTCCACAGTCCGGGTGCAGGCCAAGCTGGAAAGGTGTGAGTTGCGCCACCGACAAGCGTGAAGCCGAGGGCAACAGGCAGCCCGCTCCAAAGTAGAAAGTTGATTTTGTTGGCGGTCTGCTGGCCTGGAACGGTCAGTTTGCGAAACAGCTGGCCAAATCAATGCATTCTGGCGCTTGTCCACCAAAGCGGTAGGGCAATGCTAGGAAACAGATAGCCGAACTGGGCAAGGACGACGCCTAGTAACGAATTGAACGAATAGCTGCTGCTGTTGTCTCCGTGTCCAGTAAAGCGATCGCCTAGCTGAAACCGAAACGAAATCCAGTCGTGAACAGCATTCCAATACAGCAGTGGGAATAGCGTAACCCCAAAAAACAACAGTCCCCATCCTAACCATTTGGATCTAAACACGGCTCTGTAGGGTTTGCTGGTCAGGCAGAAACTCACAAGGCTTAGACCCAAGACAAAGCCGTGATATTTACTGAGACAGGCGAGCCCAACAGCAAGGGATATCAAAACAATCCGAGCGGTCGGATAATATCTGTAGGTGCTCTGTGAATAACCTTTTGGAAAGAATTCGCGGGCGCAGAGATAGAGGGCGATGCTCCAAAAGAAGATGAGGGCGTTGTCTGGTGCGGCAAGTGTACCGAAGCTAAGGAAGAAGAGGGGCGTGAGCGAGGCGATCGCACTGCTAATCAATCCCACCTGTCTACCGAACAGCCATTCCCCTGTTGCATAGAGTAGCCACAGGCTCGCCGTAAATAATACGAGTGCCCCCAATCGCAGCGTGAAAGGCGTTGCATTCCCGGTTGCCCAGATGCCAAGTCCAGCCGTAATTGCCACAGCCGGTGGATGGTCGAAATAGCTCCAGTCCAAATGCTGGGTGTAGAGAAAATAGTAGGCTTCATCAAAGCCCGCTGGCAAGAAGTAAGCAATAATACTGCGAAAGATTAGACCGCTCAGCAGCAACAGCCGGAGACTGATGAGCGCATCTGGCCATCTTTGAATACTCACGTTTCGTCCTTTGTCTTAGGTTCGTTTAATATCGTCCTATTGAAAGGCGATAGTTGCGGCTGGCTAACTTCCCAACAAAAACTATGAACAAGAGTGCTGAGATCATTTGCGTGGGGACAGAGCTGCTGCTCGGCGATATTTTAAATAGCAATGTTCAATATCTAGCTCAGCAGCTGGCGAGTTTGGGAATTGCTCATCATTATCAAACGGTAGTAGGGGATAATCCGACTCGGATTAAACAGGCTGTGGCAATTGCTTGCGATCGCGCCAATCTGATCATTCTCACAGGCGGCCTCGGTCCTACCCCAGACGATCTCACCCTAGCTTCCCTGGCCGATTTTTTTGACACTTCATTGATAGAACGGCCAGAAATCGTTGCCGATCTAGAAGTGAAATTTGCTAAACGAGGTCAAACCCTGACGAAAACTAGTCGTCGACAGGCTCTATTGCCAGAAAGGGCAAAAATCTTGCCTAACCCGGTCGGTTCTGCTCCCGGTGTCATCTGGACGCCTAGACCCGGTTTGACGGTGATGACATTTCCGGGCGTGCCGTGGGAGATGAAAGCGATGTGGGTGGCGACTGCCGCACCTTACCTACGCACGACTGGCTGGGCGAATGGCGTTATCCACAGTCGGACGCTGAACTTTTGGGGGATTGGTGAGTCGGCTTTGGCACAAAAAGCTGATGCTTTTTTAGCGACAGACAATCCGACGGTGGCCCCCTACGCACTGGGTGGCAAGGTGATCTTACGAATTTCGGCAAGAGCAGAGTCGGTGGCAGCAGCGAATGAGCTCATTGATCCTGTTGCTGCGCAGATTCAGGAGATTACTGGAGATGCTTGCTACGGGCAGGATGACGAAACGCTGGCGGATGCGGTTGGTCGGCTACTGAGGGCGCGATCACAAACCTTAAGCGTTGCTGAATCTTGCACTGGTGGTAGCTTGGGTGGTTTGATTACTGCGGTTCCTGGCAGCTCTAGCTACTTTTGGGGTGGTGTGATCTCCTATGACAACCGGGTAAAGCAGCAGGTGCTAGGCGTAGATGAAGCGGTATTGGCCCGCTGTGGTGCGGTTAGTACGGAGGTGGCAGCGGCGATGGCGTTAGGCGTGCGCCATCGCCTAGAAACTGACTGGGCATTAAGCATTACCGGCATTGCCGGACCCGGTGGTAGCAGCGCCGAGAAGCCGGTCGGTTTGGTCTATATCGGACTGGCATCAGCGCAGGGGATCAAGACGGAGAGGCACCTATTTGGATCAGAAGCGTCGCGCGATCTGATTCGCCAGCGCAGCGCATACAGTGCCCTAAACCTTTTAAGAATGGAGTTGCTAAACAGAACAGCGTAGTGATATCTACGAACCCTACATCTAAAGAAATAAGGGAAATTATGTAGATTCCCCCGCTGGTCTTCTTGATCATTGCTCAGGATTGGTTATCATAAGTACACAGACGAAGGCGATCCCCACGAGGTTTTTGCAGTCATCTGTTTCCAATGTGTCTGTGACTCCGGTCACGTTCAGTGGAATTGCTAAGAAGATGAGAGGGAGCAATCTAGCTCATGGATTATATAGATCAGGCACTTGACAAGCTCAGAGAATGGGTAGATAAGGTCATCGATGCCTTATTCGGCCCACAAGCTCAGCCTGAGCATGAGCCGATTCCGATCCCGGTAGACGACCGGAGACCTAGACATCGCTAGCTTTGACTAGCTGATTTCTAAGGTCCATTACCGAAAATAATTCTTTCGACAGCCTACCTTCACAGTACTGAATGCATAGTGCTGAATGTTCTTTTGATGAATATTCTTGTAGTGAACGGTCCTAACTTAAATATGTTGGGAAAGCGAGAGCCAGAAGTCTATGGCTCTCAGACTCTAGAAGATATCAACTATGGGCTTAAGCAGACTGCGGAAGCGTTGGGTGCTGTCCTAACTTTTTTTCAATCGAATCACGAAGGTGCCCTGGTGGACACGATTCAGGCTGCTCTGAACGTTCACCAGGGCATTTTGATTAATCCAGGCGCTTATACCCATACGAGTGTAGCGATTCGAGATGCGATCGCAGCCGTCGCGCTACCCACAGTCGAGATCCACCTCAGCAATATTCACCAACGCGAAGCCTTTCGGCACCATTCGTACATCGCACCGGTCGCTGTTGGTCAGATTAGCGGGTTTGGCGGGGACAGCTACCGCTTGGGGCTAGAAGGTTTAGTCAACTATCTGCGGCTAAAATGGGCTCATTAACGCTCCAACACCCAGGCATTCATGATTGCTGCTAGCCCGGTCCAGCCCAAAATTAAGTTCTTGAAGACGCCGACTTCCCAAGCATGGCTTGAACAGGCGATCGCAAATATGGACACTATTCTGCTCGATCATGCCCAGTGTGAGCGCAAAGCTGCCGGAACCGCGATTCAGATGATGTCGCGCTATCCGTCGAGCGTTGAGCTGGTACGAGAACTGACGGCGATTGCTCAAGAAGAACTCAGCCACTACGACCAGGTCAATAACTGGCTAGAAAAGCGAGGCATTCCTTTACAGCCTGTATCGCCGCCCCCCTATGGTGCCGGACTGAAAAAGTGCGTTCGTCGGCAAGAACCCGATCGGATGCTGGATCTGCTGCTGGTGTCGGCTTTGATTGAAGCTCGCAGTCATGAACGATTGGGACTTTTGGGAAAGCACTGTCTTGATCCGCAGCTAGCGGCGTTTTATCGGTCCTTGATGGCGTCAGAAGCTCGGCACTACGGCAGCTACTGGCTGCTGGCAACAACTTACTTTCATGTTGATCTAGTTAATGAACGCTTAGCGGAGCTGGCTGAAGCGGAAAGTGAAATTTTGAGTACGCCGTATCTTGAACCTCGAGTGCATAGCTGATGGATACCAAGTTTAAGGAGTTTTGGATTCGAGGTTGGCAGGTGGGCGATCGCACTGAGGCCGCCGATGTCGTCAAAACTGTACTTGCAGAATACGGTTTGGGCTGGGAAGTCGACTGCAGTGGCTGTAGCGATCAGGATGCGGTGGAAGTCGAAAAGTACTATCAGCAAACGGGTGGCGAGTTTTGGGTGGTGGAGCGCGATCGCAAAATCGTCGGCACAGGCGGCTATCATCCGATTGAGCGTGGTCAGAACGCTGTCGAGATTCGCAAGATGTATCTCCTGCCTGAGGCTAGAGGGCATGGACTCGGGCGATGGCTGTTAGCGCAACTAGAGCAAGCCGCTGCCAGAAAAGGGTTCGCAGAAGTGTGGGTAGAAACGGCAACAGCGCTCAAAGAAGCGATCCAACTTTATGAAAAGAACGGTTACGAGTCAGTGGACGGCGTAGAAACGGACCGCTGCGACAAAGCCTATAGGAAGTTGCTCGCTGGGAATTTAGCGTTGCACTGAGCTGACCACTGTGTAGATTATCGCGTAGGGGCATAGCATGCTGTGCCCCTACGCAATGGACCTGGCTGGACGCATCGGTGATTCATCCAGTCCTGTGTTCTTTGGAAGACAACGCGGTAATAATAGGACTCATTTCCGCGTCTTGCAGGTTGTCAGGTTTGCTCCAGGTGAACGGTGCTTGTTTGGCAGCAGATATCCACAGCAGCTTTTTTGCTCTGGTCATGGCAACATAGAGCAAGCGAAACTCTTCAGCTCGTTTTAGATTAGTGGCTTGCTGCCAAGCATCTTCAATGTTGGGAATGGGCGCAGGTTTTCGGTCTTGCGCATAAACAGCGTGGGTATGGGCACGGAGCTGAGCGCGAGCCACTTCGTCCAAGGAGAACTGGCCGAGAAACTGCATCTGAGGCGGAATCCAGGATTCGCCAGGGATATTTCGTTTGTGTAGAAAGGGAAGACAAACGATGTCCCAGTCGAGCCCTTTGGCTTTATGCATGGTCATGATTGTCAGCTGACCAGGACGGGCGTATTGTGATTCTGTGTTTTCGGCTTCGACGGCGCGGAATCTTTCGCTGCTGAGAAGTTCTTGAAGTGCACCTAGCATGGCGGTAAGGGTGCTGTCTTCAAGGGTCTGCTGTGCAATGCGGGCGGCGAGCTTGTCGGCGGTGGCGAGTTCACTTTGGCTGTATTGCAAAGTGAGTCCAAGAAAAGGAATGAGGTGGTAGGCGGGCAGTTCGAGTCTGGCGCGGATGAGGGCGGCGCAGTATCGGCGAGCCTGACGAGCGGCAGAATCTGTGGGCGGTTCGTCTAGTGGGCCGGGGTAGAGGAACTGTTCGGGATTAGTGGCGAGGGGATTAAGATCCTGGGTAGGGATGAGCTGGCGAGAGACCAGGACGCGGAGGGCGGCTTTAATGTTGTCTGGAGAGTGAGGTCGTTCGATGAATTGCAGCAGCGTGAGCATTTCACTGGGAACATGGCTTTTGCGATCGCGCTCCCCCACGTCATAGATTTCAATTCCCGTCTCTCCAAAGTCAAACCCTAGCCGCTCAGGATCTTCTAGAATTTCGCGAATAAACTTTCCCTGCCGACTTTCTCGAACCAAGACGGCGATGCTGATTTCTTCATTCTCCGCATAGGCGGCGGCGACCCGGTTAGCAAGCTGCCTGACTGATTCGATTGTTGTTTTGGGTCGGACGATCTCAACACCGCCGCCGATCTGCGGCGGGTTAGCGTTAGGCTGCGGATCGTCGGGTCCGACAGGCAAGATCTGTTGGTTGCGAAAAGGGTTGCTGGGGCTGTTGCGATTTACCCACTCGAGGGTGAAATTGGCTGCGTCCATGATGCGATCACAGCTCCGGCCCGCCTGCTCAATCGTTGCCAGCTTTCCGCCCTCCTCACCCTGACTACAGGCATCACAAAACTGATTAAAAAAGACCGGATCAGCCGGTGTAAAAGTTGAGTTAATCGCCTGATTCGGATCGCCTACGCGCACTAGGTTCAGTGGCTTGGTCGACTCTTCTGGATCGCCGGCCAAGGCTTCTAAAAGCTGTGTTTGTAAAGGCGAAGAATCTTGTGCCTCATCTTCAAAGATAGCGAAGACTCGGCTCTGCCACAGCCTGCGAATATCTGGCTCTCCCAGTGTTTTTAGAGCCGCTAGAATCATATCGTCGTAATCAATCAGTCCCTGCGCAGACAGCAGCGTCTGATAGTGCGCGTAGAGTCCAGCAGCGATCACAACTACCGCGTAGTCAGTGGCCCCTTCCTCAATCCCAAAGGTCATTCCCTGCGCGATCTTCATCAATGCCTCAGGTAGCAACCCAGAACTTTTTGCCTCGTGAATAACCGTATAGGCCAGATTGGGCAAGACTTCGGTGCGCAGTACGCTCAACCGCCTGAGACGTTCGGCTTCTTCCCCGTCAAAGCCCTGTCCTTCCACCAGCTGCTGATACATTGATGGATTTTCTTCTATCCATCGTTCGACTGCCGTGCGGATGAGTCGATGGCTCTGAGTCGGTGAAACGAGCGTGGTTCCTTCCGAATCTAGACTAGAGAGGTTGATGCCAGAGATTTCGGGATGGCGGGTAGCAATGTTTAGCGCCAGCCCGTGCAGGGTATGAACGACAAAGCTATTTTGCGGTAGGGAAAGGTCTTTGAGGTGTTTGCGGACCTTGGCTTTGAGGTTAGCGGCGGCGGAGCGGGTGAAGGTGACGAGGACGAGCTGCTTGCGGGCGTGAAGCTGATGATGGGCGATCGCGATCGCCGCCCCCGCCGCCATACCCGTCGACTTCCCCGAACCAGGAACTGCGGAAACTGCCAACGGACCCGATCGCCACTCTGCCAGCGACCTTTGGCCCGGTCGTAGACTGTTCGTCAAAGCCCGAATCTGACGTTCTCTTTCTGCTTTGATATCAGCTTCGATATCAGTGGGGACAGACGGTGCGGCAACCATAGAAGATCCAAATGGTACAAATGAACGTCCAAGTAGACATGCAAATTGTAGTGGATTCTAAGCTTTGCAGCTTTCTCCACAACCTCAAGCTAGTCGATTTGTAGGCATGGTGTCAGCGACCAGTCTGCTGCTTTTAGTAGCCCTTGTAGCTGTTACTGTACAAATTGACTGAACAGCAGAGGGTGGGTGCCTTAGACAAAATGCAGCGGTACTAGAATTGCAAAATGCGCTGGCTCGAACCGATAAAGAGTGCAGGTAGGCCAAAGCTGGGGAGTTTTGCCACGCTACCGACAGTCGGGCTTGATGCGCCTGCGACACACCTGATAGCAGATGTGACCGCAGAATAAAACCATGATGAGCGCACACGACAGCCACGATTTACACAGACATATCAAAGTCAGCCAAAAGGGGCTAGAGAGAAGCGGATCAGAAACAGGTGAATTAAAAAAGACTGTAAGTGTATGTATTGCTTTGCAGAATTTGAAGCAGTTTTGTCAAGATTCATAAACAATAGGTTATGAATCTTTTTTGCAGATGAAATCCTTTCTGCCTCTCAAGCTCGCCTGACTTTTAATTAGCTAGTTAGCAGAGCCGACCGGGTACGGTATTGGCAAACACTGGGCTAATAAGCTCCTGATTGGGAAGACTTTCTTTTTTATCTGTAGATAGGGTTTGAATAATCAGCGCCTTAGATGTCCAACGCTATTTTTGTGAAGTATCGATGCTGTTGCGTTCTACTCTGGACTTACGGACGCAGCAGCCTACTAAAGTGCCTAGAATAAAGGCGTGGTAACAAAGCGTTGGCAAAAATATTAGCGATAGTATCGGGAAATAGGAGCAGCTGTGATTCAGGATTTTGGACTATCTATTACTGCCGTAGGTGGCGATCAATACTGGATACGCACAGAAAATGTTGCTAAGGGAGTCCAGCTAGCCGAAGAAAAGGTGCAGTGGCCAGTAGCGGACTGGCTAGACCAGACGAAGTCGCTAATGCACGATCCGCTCTTGGGTTTGCTAAAGGGTCAACAGAATCGGGTCATCGCTAGCCGCTCTGATGCCAACCGTCCTTTGATCGCCGAAGAAAGTACTAGCCTCACGACCTTGGTTCACCTGGGTCAGACGCTTCATAACGAACTCTTTAAAGGTCAGCTCCATGACAGCTGGGTTACAGCTCAAGGCGTAGCTCAGAACCGCCAAGACCTTCTGCGTCTACGCATCGGTATTAGGGATAGTCGTCTCCAGCAACTTCCTTGGGAGGCTCTCCATGCTGGCACCAGACCTTTGGCTACTGGCACTGACGTTATTTTTTCTCGGTATATTCTCAACCGCCGCCAGATTCATTCCAGCTCAGCAGTACAATCGAGTGCTGCGGGACAGGTGCTGCGAATTTTGATGGTCATTGCCGCGCCCAATGATCAAGAGCGTCTGGAGCTAAAGCAAGAAGTTCACCATCTTCAGTTAGAGCTTCATCCTCAGATAGCTGATGCCAGCGACTCGTCTGTAGATATTCAGCTAAAAATACTAGAGCAGCCAGGCCGCGCAGAGCTGACTCAAGAGCTAGAGCGGGGTAACTATCAGGCGCTGCACTACGCGGGCCATAGTAACTTGGGCAATGCGGGCGGCGATCTGTATCTGGTCAGCCGTCAAACGGGTTTGACCGAGCGATTGAGCGGGGAAGATTTAGCCGGGTTGCTGGTGAACAATGGCGTCAAGCTGGCTGTTTTTAACTCTTGTCGGGGTGGCTATAGCTCTGGTTCTGAAGAAGGCTGGCAAGAGCGCAATCTAGCTCAGGCACTGATCAATCGAGGCATGCCGGCGGTGATCGCGATGACCGAGCGTATTCCTGACCACGTAGCAATTACCTTTACCCAACTGCTGTATCGCAATCTCAAAAAAGGTCAGGCCATTGATCTCAGCTTGAACCGAACAAGGCAGGGGCTGATCTCTGCCTACGGTTCCCATCAGTTTTACTGGGTACTGCCAACGCTCTACATGCATCCTTTGTTTGATGGCTATCTGGTGAGGACGAAAGCCGACTTGGAAAATACTAGTCTGCTCGATGCAATCAATGACCCCTTTGACGACCTATTCTCTGATCAGGGACTCTCGGATGCAGATCTTTCTATTCGCGCAGCTCAAAAGGTTCGAGTCGCTGGAGCGGTGCCAGCGACGCTGCGTTCAAGCTTCTCTTCTAAGCCTACGGATGTGCCTGATGCGACTGCCTCGGATCTGTCAACCTTGAGGAACGCCGACCATTCAGCCGCCGCGCCTGACGAGACTGTGGTTAAAGAAGTTTCTACGGTGGCAGAGACGTTAACGACTGATGAAGGTGTAAGAACAGACGGCGACCTGCAGGCATCAGCCAATAGCAAAGAGTCTCCTGACAGCTTCTATGGCAAGTCAACGACAGACTCCTCTGTGAGAGCTTCACCTCAAGATTTGAGCAACTCGCCTGGGCGCAGAGTGCCTGAGCTAGTAGGTGAGCGTCTATCGCGCAGTCATACGCTGCATACAAAGATTTTGACGCTGCCGGGTGCTGTGGCGATCGCACTGACTGCGCTTTTTGGAATGATGGCGGCGGTGACCTGGTTGCAAAGAGATCGTGTAAGAACAGCGCCTGTGGCCGAAAGAATAGGCGAATTGAGTCTACCGACTAGAGCAGAGATTGCCTTGCAGCAAAACGATCTAGATGAAGCAACAATAGCAGTGAAGGCGCTGATCGACGAAGGTCAATTTTCTGAGGCGATCGCTGCCCTGCAATCAGCTGACCAAACGCAGCAGCAGGATGTAATCATTGCCTTTCTAAAAGGACGAGCACAGTGGGGGCTAGTCAAACAGAGCAGCAGCGACTACTCTGTCGACGACGCTATGCGTTCTTGGACAACCGCTCTCGAAGGCGAATCTGATTGGATGGAGATAGTCATGGCGCTGGGTTTTGCCCAACATGCGCTGGGCCGCGACCAAGAAGCGCTAAAGTCTTGGCAGCAAGCGGTTAGCCAGGCAAGCAGACAATCTAGTGCTAAAAGCGCCTACTTCTCTGACAAAACCTTTGGTAAGTATGCGCTTAATGCCTATGCTGGTATTGCGATCGCCGCCCTGTCGCTATCCGAGATCGAAACTGACTTAGGTCAAAAAGAACAGCTTCTAGAACAAGCTACCTCTGCCTATCAAAAAGTGATCAGTGAAGCGCCTACTGACTTCAATGCCAATGCACTTGGCGCAAACTGGCTTTGGTTAGAAGGTGCGATTGTGGACTGGGAAGCCACCAAAGTCGCCCTCAGCAAGACCGTCCAAGTCGAGTAATTTCTTTATCTTTCCTATATCATCCGGCCCTCAGGCACGTATGACATCACCCAGCAGCGTTCGATATGACGTAGCTTGCTCTGACGCCAAAATTTTCGAGGATTCACGATCACTGTGTGGTCGGTATGGCCAATCGGTTGGCTCAAGTACTGCCAAATTGGAAACTTAGCATTGGGGTTAGCAGGTGTCATAGCAGTTTCAAGAAAAGCCTATTGAGAAGAAGTGTAGGTAGAGCCAATGAAGGGTGACGCGCTCACTTATTAATAATTGGCAGTTTACGTTTGTTTCTCACTCCGTATAATCACTTCAGTTGATATTTCGGCTGAGCCACTAGCGATCGCTTGTCGTCCTACTTAGAACCTCCTCTGCCAAAATTCGTGTATTTTCAGCAGTGCGAATAATCGCCACAAAACTTTCCAAAGACACTCTTAGAAAAATGGCGTAGACCAAAAGCCCAATCAATCCAAATACAAGCGTGCCTACACCAGTGACGAATCCGGCTAGCGCGAAGGCAGCAAATATAATTCTCAGCACAAAAAGAGCGCCGCTGATCAAGCCCAGGATGTAGAGAACTCCTACAATCTGAGGAGCAACAAATGAAGAGAAGGATAAATCAAACAGCTTCTCAAAAAAGCTTTTATTGGTCTGCACTGATTGGGTTCCTCTGATAATTTCTTCTAATAGCTTGAAACGTGGATGTGCTTCAAACTTACGGGATGGTTTCTAAGCATTAATTAGACTTGATGATTCTTTAAACCTACCCTGATTGCTCCCTCTATCGACCTTAGCAACTATGGCTGGCTCAGCGCACAATGATTCTTTTCAGGCGTCCTTGCAAGCGACTTCCCCTCCAGGAAGCTTTGCTAACACCCGCTCAACCGACTGGCAGAAATTCGCCCTCTCCCTTGGCTCAATCGAAACCTTGCTAGACCCCACCTCAATTAGCAAGCTATCGAAAGACTACTACTACTTCAGTCCGATTTTGGCAGAGCAGTTGCAAGACAAAGTTGGCGATCTAGTTGTCCGCCCAAAAAGCGAAACTGAGGTACTAAAAGTAGCCAAAGCTTGCGTAGAAGCTAGAGTTCCTCTGACCATCCGTGGTGCTGGTACTGGCAACTATGGACAAGCCATTCCGCTAGCGGGTGGCGTCATCCTAGACCTGAGTGCGATGAACGCTGTGAAATGGATAAGAGCAGGCAAGGCTTGTGTGGAGTCGGGTGCCAAGCTTGCCGCTATTGACCGAGTAGCGCGTCCGCAGGGCTGGGAAATCCGTATGACCCCTTCGACCTATCGAACCGCGACGATTGGCGGATTTGTAGGTGGCGGCAGCGGCGGTATTGGCTCAGTGATGTATGGCCAGCTAGCGGATCGAGGCAGCATACAAGCGGTTCGAGTGGTCACGATGGAAGATGAGCCCCGAGTGATTGAACTACGTGGCGACGCTGTTCAACAGGTCAGCCACGCCTACGGTACAAACGGCATCATTACCGAACTCGAAATTCCGCTTGGTCCGGCCTACCCTTGGGCTGAGATTATTGTGACCTTCGATAATTTCATGTCTGCTGCCCACTTTGGTCAGGCGCTAGGAGATGCTGATGGCATTATCAAAAAGCTAATTAGCATCCATGCTTGGCCGATTCCCAGCTACTTTAATGCGCTGAAAGACTCTCTACCTGATGGAAAAGCGGCTGCTCTATTGATTGTTTCTGAAGCCGATCTAGAGGCTTTGCAGGCGTTGGTTGAAGAGTGGAACGGTGCGGTGACCTACGAGAAAGATGCGAAGGCGGCGAACAAAGGGGCCGCGATCGCAGAATTCACTTGGAACCATACAACGCTACATGCTCGCAATGTTGATGAGACACTGACCTATCTACAAACGGTATTTCCCTACGATCCAGATCTGAAACTTTTGCAGCACATGCACGAGCACTTTGGGGATGAGGTGATTATGCATTTAGAGTATCTGCGATCGCAAGGCAAGATCCTCCCCGCTGCCCTCCAGCTTGTCCGCTACAGCACGCCAGAACGCCTAGCCGAAATCATTCGCTATCACGAGGACAACGGCGCTTTCATCGCCAATCCGCATACCTATGTTTTAGAAGATGGTGGACGCAAAACAGTCGATGAGGCTCAATTGAAATTCAAAGAGAACGTCGATCCATACGGATTGCTCAATCCTGGCAAGATGCGCGGTTGGCTAGAGCGACACTCTTCGCCCACAACGGTACTTTGACCTATTGGTTGTGAAGCTTGTGTAAGCCGTATGGTGGTGATATTTGGGAACTCTTCAAAATGAAACGCTGTAAGTATTGTGGAGTGCTTCAACATGTACGACTTGGCTCAGCTCAGCCTACAAAACATTACTGAAATAGGTGTCGCACTCCGCAGCATCGGCGGCTCGGCGGATAGTTTGGAATCGGTTGCCGATCGCTGTGTGCAGCATCTCTATCAGAACCTGGTAGCCCCGATTACAGGGGAGCCCGCCTGCGCACTCGTTCGTTTTTTTAAGACCGTGTCCTATGCTTCGCTGCCAGCAGAGTTGCAATCTTCTGTGCAAGCGGCGATCGCGCAACCTCCAGAGTCAATCTCAGCTGACTTGAAGTGTCTGACCTTGTTTGGAACCGTAGGAGATAGGCCGGAATGGTGCGATCGCCACGCTTCTACAGGACATCAGGTGATTCCGCTTACAAGCGAGCAATCCGTCAGCAGAATTCCGATGATCTCACAGCTGATCAAAAGCTTTGGTCTAGACATCAGCTGCGTTGTCGCACCAGATCCCAATCTGCTAATGACCTTAGAACGTAAAACCTGCAACGTCTTCTATATCCCAACTGCTGCTGGCAGTGAGTTTATTCCCGCCCAGCAGCAATTCGTTGAACCCTATGGCATCAAGTCAGTCGTTGGCTTTGGTGGGATGCTGCCCTCGGGTAATCTGTTCTCCACTGTCTTGTTTTCAAAAGTTGAAATCACAGAACCGACAGCGCATCTATTCAAGACGCTGCCGCTCAACATCAAAATGTCTGTCACGCCTTTCAGTCGCAAGCAGCTCTTTAGAACGCTACAGCCCGCCTAAAGCTCATCAAACCCCTAAGGCTGATTAAGGACGACTTCTGTGATTACTTAGATGCAAAAGATCACCGAGAATACGGTTGCTGATCAACAGGATGAAGAGATTAAACTGCTCCAAGATCAGGTGGCTACCTTAGAAGAACTGCTGTCGATTTACGAGCAGTCTGCTACTGAAAGAGAAGGCCGTCTTCAAGAGATCCTTCGTAAGTCAGAAGAGAAGGCGCTTCAGCTAGCACATGCGCAATCAGCTCTACAAACGGTTAAAGCGATTCTTGACAGTATGGGCGACGCTGTTGTAGTTACAGATAGCAAGGGACACACGCTGTTTAGTAATCCAGCTGCCGCAAAACTTCTAGAGGCTGAATTTCTAGAGCATTCCCTTAGTTATCTATCTCCTTCCCTCGAACAGGTACCCGACGAAAATGCCTCCTCGAAAGAACGCTCTCTCAAAGAAGTTGTCTTAGAGAAGTCTATTGATGACTTAGAGGTGTATGTAGAGGAACATAGCTGCTGGCTGAGCGTAAATGCTAGACCGCTCGAAGCGGAGGGTCAAACCACTGGCGCGGTTACCGTTTTTAGGAATGTGACTCAAATCAGGCAGGTAGCGCAGGCACTTCAGCAGTCGAATGAAGAATTCCGTCAGCAGTCGCAGGTTTTGGCCAACACGCTACAGGAGCTGAAGCAAGCGCAGGCGACGCTAATTCATGAGGAGAAGATGACGAGTCTAGGTCAGACAGTGGCTGGAATTGCCCACGAAATCAACAATCCCGTCACCTTTATTCATGGAAATATAGAAATAGCCGAGCAGGCATTTCAAGAATTGCTGAACATCATCCGTTTGTTTCAACAGACCTATCCCGATTCTACGCCAGCAATTGATGAAGCAATTCATCTCATCGATCTAGATTTTCTGGCTGAAGATCTGCCTAGAATGATGTCTTCTATGACTGTCGGCACTGGGCGTATTCGCGAAATTGTGAAGTCGCTACGGGTCTTTTCTCGTTTGGACGAGGCAGCGGTAAAAGCGGTGGACATCCATGAAGGTATCGATAGCGCCTGTCTCATAGTCCAGTCTCAGTTGGCAGCTAGCGCGGATCGAGATGCGATCACAATTCGCAAAAACTATGGAAAACTACCGCTGTTGGAATGTCACGCCAGCCAGCTTAATCAGGTTTTTGTCCATCTTCTTTCTAATGCCATCCATGCTTTCGACGCTTCAGATTCGCGGCTTAGTTCTTCAGTCACACGAGCCAGTTCTCCAGAAATTGTGATTCACACCGAAGCACTCGCAGACAAGATTGTTGTCCAGATTTCAGACAACGGCATCGGTATCTCCGAATCCATCCGACCCAAAATTTTCGATCCCTTTTTTACGACTAGACCTATTGGTCAAGGAACTGGTCTGGGCCTTTCCGTTTGCTATCAAATTGTTGTAGGTATTCATCACGGCTCAATAAACTGCACTTCTCAAGAAGGCATTGGAACTGAGTTTGAGATTTCGCTACCTATCAATGGTAGTGCCGGTTAGTAAAACCGCTGATCAGAGCACTTGTGTCCTCTGATCCTATCAGTGCTGCTAACAGTCAGTGCATTACCTTCGTCAGCATGCTGTCATGGCCTCACGTCATGCTAAGACTTAGCTCAGCAGTTCATCGACTGCGATACTGAAGCCCGGAAGTAAAATCTGCGTCTCTACAATTTCACCAGCCCGAAAGGTCTGCTCACTCTGAGCAGTAATCACAATCACCCGCTGGTTATTTGGAGAAACTATCCAAACTTCTTACCCATCTGATTCTAGGTACTCATCAACTTTCTGTTATAAGCTCACGGCCAAATCTGTAGACGAGACGATCTCTGCACACAGTGGAAGACTCTGCGGTAGGCTTTTGAGCTCACCATGCTGCTCGAGCAAATCTTGCGTAAGATAAGCTACATCCGGCTTACGGCCCTGCTTATTAGTCCGACCAGGTACTCCTGTATACACTTCTCCGCCTAACTCGTGTTCTTCTTGATAGATGGCCCAAGCGGTACTCAACCTTCGCTGAACTTTGCTGTGAGCAGTGTCACACCGTCTTTTTCAAACAACTGATCATCTACCCACTCCGTGCCCTCCAGCGGATTCTTCGAGCCATTCTTCTAAAGAGGCTGGTTCTGATTGGTCAGGTTGCTGGATGACTGGTCTTTGAATGGTTGTAACCATAGTTTTGCAGCCAGCTGTATCGCCACTTTGCTCACATCTCCAATGCAGATTCTAGCGCTTTAGAAACGCGATGAGCTGCTCCAGCTTTTCCCAGGCCGCGCCGCTTTTGATGATTTCCTGAGCTTGCTCAACGCCATCCGCACAGGCAGCTTCAAAGCTATCGCTCTTTGCCAATCCGCCTACTTTCAGCGCTAACGCCGCATTCAGGGCAACAGCATCCGTTTGAGCCTGTGTGCCTTTTCCTTGCAGCACATTGCGCAAAATAGCTGTGTTCTCTTCCAGCTCGCCCCCTTTCAAGGCTGACAAAGGTGCAGGTGTTAGTCCAAACGCCTCAGGATTCAAGACTTCTTGAGTCACAGTGCCATTGCTAACTACCGAAACGTCGGTGGGCTTGCCTAAGCCTGCTTCGTCTAAGGTCTCTCTACCGTGGAGAACCATAGCCTGCTGCATACCTAGCTGCTTGAGCGCTTCTGCCATGGGCTCAAGCACTGAAGAGTGATAGACACCGATGATCTGGCCCGTGGGGCGCAGCGGATTGACTAATGGTCCAAGCAAATTGAAGACGGTACGAACTTTGAGCTCGCCGCGCAAAGGGGCGACGGCCTTCATGGCTGGGTGCCAACCTCGGGCAAATAGAAAAGTAATACCAACTTCTTTGAGGGCAGCTTTTGACTTGTCGCTGGGGGCAGCGAGATCTACACCTAGACCTTCGAGAACATCAGCTGAACCAACTTTGCTAGAGGCAGAGCGGTTGCCGTGTTTAGCGACGGGAATGCCTGCTGCGGCAGCAACAAAGGCAACAGCTGTGGAAATATTGAAGGTGGAAGATCCATCACCACCAGTACCGCAGGTGTCGATCAGATCGGTAGGCAAGCCTGGATCTACGAGCATGCCGCCGAGGGATTGACCTTGTAAGACGCGGGCCATGCCTGCGAGCTCGTCTCCCGTGACGCCTTTACTCTGGATAGCGGTCAGAATAGCACTAGAGAGAATAGGAGAGATGGATTCGGTTAGCCAGCTATCCATCAGGGCTTCGGCTTGAGCCTGGGTGAGCGATCGCTTCTCAATCAACTGCTGTAACAGCTGCGGTCCATTAAATTCAACATGCTTCGTACTGACCAAGGAATGCGTCTCCAAATTCGCCGACACACTCATTAAATCAAAGATCGCAGCCCACTAGCTAAGCTGTAGCCAGCACTTTGGGAACGTCGGCCACGATACCGTCAGCAATACAATCAGCTAGATACTCATCTATCGTCTCTTGGAAGTCTTGCTTTGTTTCAGCAGGTGTCTCCCCTCCGAGATGCATTACTGTCCGAGCATTTGAAGTTTGTACAAACTGGCATAGAGTCCATCTTGTGCAAGCAGTTCATCATGACTCCCTTGTTCGATCAGCTGACCTTGCTTCAGCACCAGAATGCGATCGACGTTGCGGATGGTAGAGAGACGGTGGGCAATGATGATGGCGGTGCGATTTTCGAGGAGTTTGTCTAGTGCGGTTTGAATAGTGGCTTCGGTGCCCACGTCTAGATTGGCAGTGGCTTCGTCTAGGACGAGGATGCCTGGATTGCGAATGGCCGCGCGGGCGAAGGCGAGGAGCTGCTTTTGCCCGCCGGATAGATTGGTGCCGCGCTCGCGTAGGGCAGTGCTGTATCCCTGAGGTAGCGCTTCAATAAAGGAGGCGACGTTGGTTTGCTCGGCGGCGCGCTGGACTTGCTCAAAGCTGTAGTCTTCGCCGAGGGTAATGTTGCGGGTGACATCGCCAGAGAAGAGGAAGCCGTCTTGGAGAATGATGGCCATGCGATCGCGCAAATCCTGCTGTGCAATCTCACGAATGTCCACGTTATCCAACAAAATCTGCCCGTCGCTGACTTCATACAGGCGACAGAGCAAGCGAATAATCGAACTTTTGCCAGCGCCGGTCGGTCCTACCAGCGCCACTTTTTCGCCCGGTCGAATGGTGAAATCCAGATCTTTGAGTACGTAGTCATCCGCCTTGTATCCAAAAGAGACACGCTTGAATCGAATCTCACCGGGGATGACAACGTCACTATTTTTGAGCGTCTGAGCAGGAAGCTCGACTGGATTTTTGGCATCGCGAATGGCGATGGGTTCGCTCATCAGATCGTTCAATCGCTCGACAGCGGTTAGACCTGCCTGAATAGCGGTGAATTTGTCGGCGAACTGACGGAGCGGATCAAATAACTTTTGAGCAAAGAGGATGAAAGCAGTGAGGGTGCCGATTTCGATGATACTGCCAGTAACGAGGTAGCCGCCGAGGGCGAGGACGCCTGCGATCGCAGCCAAAGCCACCCATTCCAACGTCGCTGACACTGCCGAATCATAGAAAATCGTCGTATCGACCGCATCAACATAGCGCTGATTAATAGTGCGGAATAGCTCACTATTAAATCGCTCACGTCGGAACAGCTGCACGACATCAATGCCGCTGATATTCTCTTGCAGATTAGAGTTCAGCGCTGAGAGTTCTTCTCTAGCGATGTAGTTTGCTTTGCGGTACTGCTGCTGAAAATAAATAATCAACGTGGTGATCGGCAGCAGCATCACGATCAGCATCAATCCCAGCCGCCATTCTTGCAGCAGCATCGTGCCCATCAGCACCAAAATCAAAAACAGATCGCTAATGATGCCGATCGCACCAGTTGCAAAGACATCTCCTAACGCATTGACATCGCTAGTGAGCCGAGTAATCAATCTACCGACAGGCGTTCGATCAAAGAAGCCCATAGATAAGTTGGTAACGTGCTCAAAAAGATCGGCACGGACAGAGGCGGTAATCTTCTCTCCCACCTTTTGAATTTGGTAGCTTTGCCAGCCGTCAAGTGCGAGGCGAATTGCGATCGCCACTAACAGCCCACCGATAATCCAGTTAAGCCCTGTCCGCAGGCTCATCGTCGTAAAGATATCCCAGGCCGCGTTTTCCTGCTTGATCAACGAAATCGCCTGGCCAATCAAAACTGGCTGAAGCGCTTGTGCCAGCGACAGCGGGACCAGCAATAGTAAGGGTAATATCAGCTGCGCTCGATTTTGAGTAATGTAGGGAACCAGCCGCAAAAACAGCCGCCAGTCGCTCTTGACGCTGCGCTTTTTAACAGCATCCTCAGACATATCGGCATCAGGATTGGACCCATTTGAAGAAGCAGACGCCATGAAATACTCTCAAGGGAAATTAAATAATCAGCTAAATTTGAGTACTACACCTAAGTCGCTAGCATTAGACGGTAACGCCAGTCAAAGTCACCCTTCTCAGCCGCTCAATCAGCACACTCAAACCGTCCTGGTCTAAACGGTAGCTCAAAGGATGGGCAATCAGCCGAGCTGTGCTGTGATAAAGCACCTCTAGCTCAGTCAGATTATTTTCTTTTAGCGTGCGGCCTGTTGATACCAGATCAACAATCGCCTCTGACATACCCGTAATTGGACCTAGCTCCACCGAGCCAGACAGCGGCACAATCTCCACCGCCAAATCCAAAGATTGAAAATATTCACGGGCACTGTTGACAAAGGTAGAAGCGACCCGGCAGTGAGGTGGTAAATCTACCGCTGACTGGTAGCCGCTGTCACTAGAGACCGCCACCGATAGATGACAGCCACCAAAGCCCAAATCCGCAATCTGAGCGACTCGAGGTTGACGTTCTTTGAGTACGTCATAGCCGACGATACCTAGCTGCGCCTGACCATACTCCACATACACAGGCACATCTTTTGCTCGTACTAGCAGGCCCTTAGCTTTGGCGCTACTGTCCATAAGCTGTAGCTGGCGAGTTCCCGTTTCCAGAAAGCCGCTGAAATCCAAACCGGCGGCTTTCAACAATTGAATGCTCTCCTTTAGTAGAGAACCTTTCGGCAGAGCAACGGTGATCATAGATAGCAAGCGATGAGTTTTGGAGGAAGAAAATAATCTGTAGACGTTACATGATACCAAGCCAAACGAGCTACTGAAATCACACTGGAATGTAACGAACAATGTCCGCTAGCGATGTTTGTGATGTAGATCACACGCAAAGCTCGATAATCTACGTATACCTGTAAGCAGAGTTCCTGAAACATCCATTAAGTCTGCTTATCACATTAGCTGCTAGTGCTCGTTGACAATAATCGCTATTTCTTAGCATCATTGCTTTCGACGATAGTGGTTGCTGGCATTAGGGTGCTGGCATTAGAGAATAGACCTTTCTGCTAGCGCCTTATTCCAAACGACATTGAGAATAAGTTGCTTCTTCCTGAGGCCATGTCACTAGACTGGCCTCCTTTTTATGCAATTCATTTCGATTGGTTTTGACCTAGCCTCTAGCTGGTCTGCTCTCTAGCTGATTTGCTCTTTGGCTAGTCCAACAGCGGTGGCGGCGGCTTCGATTGCGATCGCAACGTGCGTCCAATGCGTTCCCCCCTGACAGTACACCACATAGGGCTCACGCAAAGGACCATCTGCCGACAGCTCAGACGTACTGCCGTCTATGAATGAACCGCCAGCCATCACCAGCTGATCGTCGTATCCTGGCATCTCAGACGGCACTGGACTGACGTACGACTCAACCGGTGAGTGCTTTTGAATTGCCTGGCAAAAGTCAATTAGCTTCTGCTTTGTCCCCAGCTTAACCGCCTGAATTACCTCACGCTGTCGCGCCGAAGCAGGCGGTTGCACTTCGTAGCCCAGCGCTGAAAATGTCTTTGCAACAAGATAGTTTCCCTTCATGGCTTCTCCCACCATCTGGGGTGCCAAAAACAGCCCTTGATACATCAAACGTCCCTCTCCCAGCGTAGATCCACCCGTGGTGCCAATGCCCGGCGCGGTCAGTCGACAGGCCGCAGCCTCTACCAGATCGGCCCTACCTGCGATATAGCCACCAGTCGTCGCAATAGTGCCACCAGGATTTTTGATCAGCGAGCCTGCCATCAGGTCTGCGCCGACTGCCGTAGGCTCCTGTAAATCGGTGAATTCTCCATAGCAGTTATCGACAAAACAAATTGTATTGATGTTTTGTTGTTTAACTAAATGTATAATTTTGTTAATATTATGAATGCTAAGGCTAGGACGCCAGCTATAGCCGCAAGAGCGCTGAATTAGGACAAGCTTTGTTTTTTCACGGATAGAAGAGGCAATCCTGTCAAAATCTATTTCACCCGATTGCGTCAGTGAAAGTTCCTGGTAGCAGACACCGAACTCTTTAAGAGATCCTTGAGCGCTTCCTCTTGTGCCAATCACTTCTTCTAAAGTGTCATAAGGTGATCCTGCGATCGCTAGCATCTCATCCCCTGGCCTGAGGACGCCAAACAAGGCGCAAGCAATGGCATGGGTACCAGAAACAAACTGTACTCTAACTGCCGCTGCCTCAGCACCTACTATTTGGGCGAATACCCGATCGAGTGTATCTCTGCCCAAATCGTCATGGCCGTAGCCTGACACGCTTGCAAAGTGATGAGCCCCTACCCGGTGCGCTCTGAACGCCGCCAATACCCTTGCTAAGTTCTGCTTGACCTGAACGTCAATTTCGTAGAATGCTTGCAGTGAAGCCGGCTCTGATTGCAGCGTTAGTAAACGTGAGGTGAGTGATTGCGAGTCGTCCAAGGTATTCAGTCGTCCGTGTTATTCATCTGTTTTGCTTTTATCCGTTTTGTTCTTGGGGCTTTTAGACAAAACCGATTCCGTTTGATCTATATTTTGGTTGTCTAAAATCTAGGCCCACAATCTAGAGCGCTTTGATAGCGTCTGAGCCCTAACTTTTTGCGTTGAGATTCTAAATGACTATTGCAACCTCTTCTGACCGTCCTCTTAACTGGCCCATCATCCTATTTATGGTGGCTATTCACTTCGGTGCTCTGTTTGCGCTACTACCGTCTAACTTCAGCTGGAGCGCTATCGGAGTAGCCTTCGTACTTTACTTCATCACTGGATGTCTCGGAATTACCTTAGGCTGGCATCGACTCATTGCTCACCGCAGCTTTCGGGTACCTCAGTGGCTGGAGTATTTCTTCCTTTTCTGCGGCTCGCTTTCTTGCCAAAGTGGCGCGATTGAATGGATTGGCTTGCATCGCCATCACCATGCCTTTTCTGACCAAGAAGCCGATCACCACAATTCTGGTCGAGGCTTCTGGTGGAGTCATATGGGCTGGCTGTTGCACGATGTTCCCGCCAAGGCCGAAATTCGCAAGTTTACACAAGATATCAACACAGATCCTGTCTACGTTCTGATCGACAACTACTTTTTAGTTCTACAGATTGCCCTAGGTGCGTTGCTTTACGCTTTGGGTGGCTGGTCCTTCGTAGTTTGGGGTATCTTTGTCCGGTTGGTTGTGGTTTATCACTTTACCTGGTTCGTCAATAGCGCCACTCACAAGTTTGGCTATCGTACTTACGAGTCTGGCGATCGCTCGACTAACTGCTGGTGGGTAGCACTCTGTACGTTTGGCGAAGGTTGGCACAATAACCACCATGCCTATCAGTACTCTGCTCGTCATGGCCTGCGGTGGTGGGAGATTGATGTGACTTGGATGGTCATTCGCGCTCTGCAAGCCGTCGGTCTAGCTGACAAGGTCAAGCTTGTTAAGCAGTAAATGCTCAGATGGTAGAAGAGTGCTCTAAGCGCTATTTACCCGGAAAAATTCGCTGGCGTTCTCTCATCATGTTCATGCCGATGAGTCCGCCAGCTGTACCCTTTCTATCAGAGATACCAAGAGCAATTTCGCCTGGATGTTCAGTATTGCGGATGAACTGAGGTGACCTGTTGATATACAAAGCTGTGCTGCGGCACTGGTTGGTAAAGAGACGGCTGTCAGCATAGTCGGTAGTAGCAATGCTGTCGGCATGTCCGCTGCTATGGGTATTGATCCAGTAGAGGGCATCGCTGGTGCTTTTAACCGGACAGAAGGCAACGGTTCGGCTAAGGTAGGCTGAGCCCCAGTCGAGCGGTTCAGCGACGGATAGGTTGTGAATTTGCGTGATCGCCTTCTCTGCTTTCAGCTCAAATCCTGCTTCTCTTAGCCGGGTCCACAGCCGAGTCAGCGTTGTGTCGCTGTGCGATTCGTGAAATACCACCTTCTCAATTCGATTGACCGCATCCGGTGTCCCCTTATGACTGCTGACGATCATGTGATAGACCTGATCGACCGTTCCACTCGCAGACCAGTACAGATAACAGTTTCCCATTCTAGAGGGAACTACGGGCACCGTTGCCGTTTCAACAATTTGCTCTACTAGGCTGGGTCGGCCATGCGGAATAATGAGATCTATGTTCAAGCACTGGGCCATCTCTAGCCGAGAAACCTCTGTGGGTTCTATTGAAAAGATCAGCGTTTCAGGGAGGCCGACTTCCGCTAGGCTGCTTTGTAAGATTTTGGCAATCGTTTGATTGGTACGGCTAGCTTCGCTGCCGCCCCGAAGGACTATGGCATTACCCGTGCGAACACAAAGAGCAGATGCGATCGCAGCCAAATCGGGAAAAGCCTCATAGATGAAGCCGATGATGCCCAAGGGCCGAATCTGACCATAGCTGCTGCTGCCGATAAACTCTGTAGAGATAGCAGGCGCAGCGCCAATAGCAGCTAGGCGATGACAGATACTAGCGGCAGTCTTCACTCGCTCTGGCGTCAGCTTCAACCAATCAACAACCAGTTCAGGAACCGCCATATCTCGACTAATCTCTAGATCCAAAGTATTGGCTTCTAAAATATCGTCCAACCCTTTGGCAAGAGCATTACCCATAGAGACAAGTACCCGAGAGCACTGTTCGTCAGAACCTAGCTGATTGGTAGAATGCCGGATATCTATTAAAGCCGCGCTCAGATCAAAAGGAGACTGGGTCATTAAGCTAGCGTCGTAACACCAACCAAAACATTACTACCAAAGCCAGCAGGATTAAAGCACCTTTTAGCAAAAGCGGTAGTCCTGTCCACGACAGTAGCGTCCAGCACATCCAAAACAGAGCAGGTAGTAACAGCAGCCTAGCCCAGACCACTAGAGTCATAGCGATCGCTTTGAGCAGGCTGCTCTTGAGCACCCAATGCTTACCTGTCCACTGCCAGATCTGCTGACGAGGATAGGGGGTCGTTAGCTTTTCAATAGTGTTCGGCTCAGGGCGAAGCTCAAAGATTTGCTTGCAGCGATCGCATCCCCAAGCTTCAGTCAGGGTAATGGGCACCAGCGAGCCCTGCCGACAAGATGGACAGGGATAGACCTGATTGGGATCTAGCAACTGGGTCTCTTTGGAATGCACTAGCAGTCTTACCAGATGAGGACTATGCAGGGAGCAGATGACAGGTAGAGATAAATTGCGACTAACACACTCAAAACTTTAGATGACAAAGTCAACCAGAATGAGTGTCGTAGGTCACAGCAATCCTGATTCCTGATCTCAGTTATTGATTTTAGCTTGACTATCAATTAAATAAGCGGGTGAAGAGATTCGAACTCTCGACATCAACCTTGGCAAGGTTGCGCTCTACCACTGAGCTACACCCGCATTTGCCTTTTTTCGACTTTTACTAATTTCTCAAATCAGAGCACGTTTGTCAATCCCTAAAAAGCTGTTCTTCCGAGCAGACAGTTAACGTAACCAGCTGATGTCCTACGAAATCGCCCTTTTGTGTTGCTTAGTTGGCTACATCCGACTAATTCTAATGCTTTGATCGCAATTCTTTTGACCTATTATTTCTCTTGACCTATCACCTTGTGGCCATCTAACCTGCAGCTAGCTGACTTCTGCCACAGTTGACGGCGCAGCTGTCAATGCTGCCGAGTGTCCTCCGGGCAACATGCCATTGGTGACAGGACGATCCCTCTTGACCTGCGTCATCAGACTAGCCATTTCTAGAGCGCTCATAGCATAGCTCCAGCCCAAATTGCTTTTAATGCCCGCTCGCTCCAGAGCTTGCTGCATCGTATCTGTTGTCAACACACCGAAAACAACCGGCACGCCAGTCTGAAAACTAGTAGCCGCAATTCCTTTAGCGACTTCAGCTGCAACGTAGTCAAAATGCGGCGTGCTACCACGAATAACGGCCCCTAGACAGATAATGGCATCGTAGCTGCCGCTGAGAGCAAGCTGCCTAGCTAAAGGTGGAATCTCAAAGCAGCCAGGTGCCCAAACGTAATCCACCTGAGTACCATGCGGATCAACATTGACGCCGTGACGTTTCAGGCAGTCCTGGGCCCCTGCTAGCAGCTTAGTCGTGACAAGATCGTTAAACCTACCAATTACGAAGGCAAACTTCATCGTGCTTGACTGCGTAAAATTGCCTTCGAAAACTGCCATAGGGTCCTAGAGATAAAAGCGAAAAAACGTAGCTAGATTGGAGTGTATAACGACTAGTTACACAACAAGGTAGTTTAGCCCACCGACCAAGACGACTAGAACGCCCCAGACGATAGAACCTAGAAAGATCAGACGCTTGGACTGATCCCAATTGCTCGGCGAAGCGTACGCAACCGGTACGCCAACGATCATGACAAAAGACCAAAGCACCAAAACGAACAGAACCAGCTGGAAAATAACAGACATGATCTTAGTACTCTCAAAACATTATTTAAGGAGGGGTCAACAGAACCGATCGCTGATGAGCCTATATAGCTAAGCTATCAAAAATCAGGACTCTTGCGAAAGTTCTTACTCAAAAATAGTGGAGAAACTAACCGGTCCCGCTGCCTTGATCTGGTTGCTGGAGCGAACGGTCTAGGATGTTGCTATGACTTTGGATACATCTTTGAGCAGGTATGGAAACAGATTCAGACGGATTGCCAAAAGCGCTAGATCTTCAGACAGGCGAGCTGTACCAGCAGATGGCGGAGCGAACGCCAGAGATTTGGCCTATGCTGATGCTGATTGCCAAAGCCGCTGAACAGAGAGGATGGTCTCTCTACATCGTAGGCGGTGCAGTCCGAGATCTGCTGCTGAATATGTTGGGAAATGTCCGGTCTTTGACTGATATTGATTTGGTAGTAGAGTCTGCAACAAAGTCCGTAGAAGAGGGCAACAAAGGAGCTGGTGTGGCCCTAGCAGAAGTGATTCGAGCCGAATACACAGAGATCGACATGCAGGTACACGGACAGTTTCAGACGGCTGTGCTGACTTGGCAGTCTTGGCAGATCGATATTGCCACCGCTAGGACAGAATCCTATCCGTATCCGGCGGCGAATCCGGAGGTAACGCCTAGCAATATTCATCGGGATCTCTATCGACGCGATTTTACGATCAATGCGATCGCACTAGCACTCACCGGGGCTAATTCAGGCCAACTACTAGATGTATTTAATGGCTGCCTAGATCTGCAGCAGCGCCTTGTAAGAGTGCTACATGCCGATAGCTTCATTGATGATCCTACCCGCATCTTTCGAGCGGTACGATTTTCGGTACGCTTGGGTTTTGAACTTGAGACTCAAACAGAGCGGTTGATTCGAAAAGCCGTGAGCAGTGGGACGTATGAGCGATCGCGAACCGAACACAAAAAGGTCCCCGCTCTCCAGTCCCGGCTGAAAGCGGAGCTGAAGTATTTGCTTGAGGAAGCAGGCTGGGAAAAGTCATTGATCCAGCTGGACGATCTAGGTGCGCTGGTCTGTGTAGCCCCTCGTTTAGCTATCACCGCCGGACTTTTGCGACAGCTGCGACGAATGCGCCGATGGGTGAGCAAGTTTGAGGTGGATCAGCCTCGGTGGCTGCTGATGTTGGAGCTGGTACTTGCTCAACTAGAGACAGACGAGTGCGATCGCGTCGCTCGTTCACTCAATCTCACTGCTCAAAGCCAGCAACGTCTGCACAATATTCGCGCCTGGGAAGCGCATTTAATTAAGCAGATGCAAACAGCTACTCAGCCCAGCGAGGTTTACAACCTGCTGCGATCGCACTCCCGCCCTGAACTTCTACTGATGGCCGATCGCCACCCCCACACACTGGGCTCCTCAATTTGGCACTATATAGCTCATCTCTCTGCCATTCCTGCTCTAATCAACGGTGCTACCCTAAAGCGACTTGGCTACTCGCCTGGCCCTCAGTTCAAAAAGATCTTGACGGACGTCCATCAGCAACAGTTAGACGGTAAACTTGCCACTGCGAAATCAGCAAAACAATACGTTCTTACTCAATACGCCAAGCCGGGCAGTCCGCCGGACTAGGGTAGCCTATTAGAGTAGATCCGGCTTGTAGAGTAGATTCGGCTTGTAGAGTAGATTCAGCTTATAAAGCTAACTTGTGGGCATCACGTAGAGTGTCTAGTCACGCCCGCAAATATTCATACACACAAACTAGCCCCAATACTCACGCACACGTTTCCTAGTAGGGCATTTCAATGTCTACATCGCCTTTGAAGCCTGACAACAGACCGCGACAGAGACTGGTCAAAAGCAGCAAACCAGCTAGCCAGTCACTGACGCTTTCTCAGGCGCTGACTATTACCGCAGGGATGGCTGGATTAGTCGGCTTAGTAAGCGGCGTAGTCATTCGATTCTCGTTGGCTCATTCATCTAACGCTCGCTTTCTCAGTCCGCTACAAACATTCCCTGCTCAGTCAAATTGGACCTCCGATTCCACCGGGTTGGACAGCGACAGCTTTTCCCCACGGAGTGATACCGATGATTTTGCGCCTGTCCAGAAGAGCACTAGCTCTCCTAACAGCTTTGATGATTTTGCCGATAGATCGCAGCGTTCCCCTGAATCTTACCAAGATCCTCTAGAAAAGCTGCGTAGCGGACCACTGCTTCGCGGAGCCGGAGGATTTAACCTCAACAGTGCAGACGCCAGTATGCCAGAGCTAGAAGATCCTGCTTTTGAGCCCTATTTCGATACAGACGCTGAGTCTGAACGCTTTTCTCAGTAAAAAACAAGACGATCGAGAGAGTCTAGCCGATAAATCTAGCAGTTCTGAGTAACAGAGATGAGCAAGCCAGAAGCAACTGCAAGTGATAGAGGGTAACTGGCGTGATCGTGCCTGCTGCTGTCTTCTGAAAGAGTGATTTTGCTGACCTGAGCCTGTGAGAAATACTCAAGGGTGTTTATAATTGCATTTAGAACCGACAACCCATTTACTGAGTGAATTAATGCTGCAAGCTTTTTTTGTAGGACGTGCGCTAGCAGCGGCTGTGAGTGAGAGAGCCGAACATTTAGTCAGCGACGGCCTCAGCAAGCTGGGAAAATTTGATGCTGAGCAGCGCGAATACTTTCGTCAGTTTACTGACGAGGTAATGACCAGAGCCGAACAAGAACGAGCTGCAGCTGGTGCAACACAGACGGGCGGTGCAGGTGTGCCTACAGTGCCTGGGCTTGGCGATAATATCGAAGACTTACAGGCGACCATTGATAATTTAAGAGCTGAGATTGCCCAAGCGAGAGCCGCAATTCAGCAGTACCGCCAAAGCTGAATATTCGGCGCTGATTCTTAGAACTGAATTTTCAGTGTGTATTTGTTAGATTATGCTTGTAAACTTCTGAAGTTGCACTTCTAACAGCTACAGAATGAGACCATTTTGGTCTTGATTCAGCCTTAACAAAGCATTCTTCTCTTAAACTTTTTTTTAGCCCAGGAAAACTGAGTGACTGCCGTTCCACAAGAAAGTGAACCCCGTCTAGAAACAAAGTTGCGACAGGCAGACCAGCCCGTCACAGAGGTTCATAGACATTCTGAGAGTAACGGCTCTGTAAGAACGGAGCCGATCAGGGATGAAAAGGTAGCTAGCAGCGAAATCAAAGGCTTGGATAGCCTGAGCACGCATATCGACCAAAACGGACATCACAAGACACCGGTCGAAGGCCGCTCTGACGACAAAATTCCTATTGAGGAGGCGATCGTCTCTCAACAATCTATTGTTGAGTCTGTCCCGCTTTCTAGTGATGCGCCTCCTATAGAAGACGTTTTGACAGAAAACTTTTCTAGAAAGGAGGTTCTAGCAAGAGGGGTCTCTAGGGAGTCGGTTTCTACGAAGGCGGCAGCTACCTACAGTGGCAGTACCTACAGCGATAGCGACTACCGCTGGAACAAGGGCACTTATTCACGGCCTCAAAGATTTGTAGATATCTGGTCGTTTGTTCTGAAGCTGCTGTCAAAGCGGTGGCTGTATGGCAAGGCTTGGTCCTACAACGGAGAAATTACGCCAGAAAAACAAACCAAACGCCGCAAAGATATGGCGGTTTGGATTCGTGAAACCTGTTTGAGTTTGGGTCCGACCTTCATCAAAATTGGGCAGCTATTTTCTACTAGAGCCGATCTATTTCCGATTGAATATGTTGAGGAGCTATCTAAGCTTCAAGATCGCGTGCCCGCTTTTGGCTACGAAAAGGTCAAAAGCACAATAGAAGACGACTTTGGCCGCTCGCTTACGGAACTGTACAAAAGCTTCGAGCCGGTTCCGATCGCTGCTGCTAGTTTGGGTCAGGTGCATTGCGCTCAGCTTCATTCTGGAGAAGAGGTCGTTGTTAAAATTCAGCGACCAGGTCTGTCACGGCTGTTTGAAATTGATCTTTCCATCTTGAAGGGTATCGCTCAATACTTCCAAAACCACAAAGAGTGGGGCCGTGGTCGCGACTGGATGGGCATCTATGGAGAGTGCTGCCGGTTGCTGTGGTTGGAAATTGACTTCTTGCACGAGGGACGCAACGGCGATAAGTTCCGGCGAAATTTCCGAGGTGTGGACTGGGTAAAGGTGCCGCGTGTGTACTGGCGCTATACCTCGCCTAGAGTGCTGACGATGGAGTACATGCCAGGCATCAAAATTAGCCATTATGAGGCGCTTGAGTCAGCGGGCTTAGATCGCAAGCGTTTGGCTAGACTGGGGGCTGAGGCGTACTTACGTCAGTTGCTGACGGATGGGTTTTTTCACGCTGATCCTCATCCCGGCAACATTGCGGTCGATACAGATGGATCGCTAATCTTTTACGATTTTGGCATGATGGGCCAGATCCAGGCGGTTACCCGGACTCGGCTGATGGATACGTTTGTGGGGATTGCTCAGCGCGATGCGGGTCTAGTGATGAAATCGCTGGTGGCGCTCGGCGCTTTAGCTGAGATAGATGATATGGGTCCGGTCCGCCGTTCGATCCAGTACATCTTGGACAACATGATGGACAAGCCGTTCGAGGAGCAATCAGTAACGGCGATCAGCGATGACCTGTATGCAGTTGCTTACGATCAGCCGTTCCGCTTCCCGGCGACGTTCACTTTTGTGATGCGGGCTTTTTCGACCCTAGAAGGGGTAGGTAAGGGGCTTGACCCGGAGTTTAACTTTATGGAGGCGGCTAAACCCTACGCGAGCGAACTTATGACAAATGGTATGCCTGGTGAACCCAATGGTCTTTTGGGTGAGATTAGTCGGCAGGCGGCGCAGGTGGGTAGCTCTGCCCTCAGTCTGCCTAGACGCATCGAAGACACGCTTGACCGTCTAGATCGAGGTGATATCCGAGTGCGGGTGCGTTCTATAGAGAGCGATCGCATTCTTCGCCGCAATAGCAATCTATCCTTGGCTAACAGCTACACCCTGCTAGTCGGTACGTTTACGCTCTCAGCGACGCTACTGCTGATATTCGAGTTTATTTGGGCGGCTGCGGTCATGGGTGCGATCGCGGCCTTTTCTGGCATAGCGTTGATTCGTCTACTAATGCGGATTGCGAAAGCTGACAGAATGCCTTAGATTCGGTCTCAGAAAGTCTTTCGCTGCTATGACCTACTCTCTAACTAAGTTCACTTTTGCTGGCCTTACAGACATTGGCCTACACCGAGCGGCTAATCAGGACAGTTACTACATTTCACCGCAGGGCGATTTGTTTATCGTAGCTGACGGCATGGGTGGGCATGCAGGTGGGCAAGAAGCTAGTCGCCTGTCGACTGCTGTCATTCAAGACTATCTGACTACGCGCAAAGGCAGCAGCGCCTCATCACCTGCGCTATTACAGCAAGCCATAGCCGCTGCAAATTCAGCCGTTTTAGCCGACCAGCACCAGCATCCAAATCGTTCAGATATGGGCACAACTGTCGTAGTAGTAATGCTGCGCAATCATCATCTTTGGTGTGCTCACGTTGGCGATTCGCGGCTGTATCTACTCAGAGACAACAGGCTAATCCAAATCACAAAAGATCATACCTGGGTGACTCGGGCTTTGCTGTTAGGGGAGTTAACCTATGAAGAGATAGCCACTCATCCCTGGCGACATGTTCTTTCGCAATGTGTAGGCCGCGAAGATCTTGAAAAAGTAGAGACCCAACAGTTAGACATCGTGCCTGGCGATCGTCTTCTGATATGCAGTGATGGTCTGACTGAAGAGCTATCCGATGACGCTATCATTACCAACTTCCAGTCTGGCTCTACCTGTGAAAAGGTCGCGGCTAATCTAATCGAAGCGGCAAAAGCGCAGGGTGGTCGTGACAATATCACGGCCATAGTCATCGCAGCGCCAGAGCCTACAGCGATATTGACTACCGAAGCCCGCCATTGATAGAGATCGTAACGGAGAGGTAGAAATTGAGAGAGGATGTTAGGAAAGATCAAGAGACCAGAGGAATTAAAGTTTGAGCAGGATGGGGTTTATTCTTGAAAGAGGCGATCCCATCTGAGGGATTTTGCCAGGCATTTTATTCAAGACGTTTTATCGGTGCGGTTTTATGTTCAAGCGTGCGCTCATTTGTACTGATTTTTCGGATAGCCTTCAGCGCTTTGCCAATTTTGTGCCGGACTTGGCAAAAGGCGGCATGACTCATCTTGTGTTTTTTCACAATGTACCGCTGATGACATCTAGGGAAATTCCCTGTGTAGACGAGGAGCGAGTCAGCGAAGCTCGCGAGCGGCTGGCAGTAGCCCAATCTGCCGTTCCAGAGGGAACAACGGTTGAGATTGAAGTGGTCTCAGGGCGAGCGTCCGACAACATCATGCGAGCAGTAAGAGATCACGAGCCGGACATCATTTTTTCTGGGATGCCGACGCGCTCAGTGCTAAACGAACGGTTGTTTGGCAGTACAACGATGACGCTAGCTGAGAAAGCCAACATTCCTTTGCTGATTTTGCGCCCTCAGCTGGTCTCTACCTATCGTGAAAGTGAGCTGGCTCAACGCTGTCAGAATATGTTCGACTACCTACTGGTGCCCTATGACAACAGTGAGAGCGCAAATCATCTAGTCAGCGAAATCAAGACCAGGATTCAAGCTGATCCGGCGTGTGCTTTGGAAACGTGTCTGTTGACCTGGGTAATAGATGGAGGCGGGCGGCTTTCTAGTAGCGATCTGGCGGCGGAAGCGCAGGCCAAACTCGATAAGGTGAAAGCTCAGCTAGAGGGATCGGGCAGTCACATTGAGACCGAAGTCCGCGTAGGAGATCCGGTCGAGGAAGTTCTGAAGTCGGGCGAGACGCATGATATCAGCGCGATCACAGTTTGTACTGGTCAAAGTAAGGGACTGCTAAAGCTAACCGTGCCTAGCTTTACTAGCGCTATGCTACGAGCCTCCTGGCACCCAATTATCCACTTCCCCCGCTATTCTGATTGACGTAGGCCCGAAGGTAGTCCTCGGTGGAGAAAACGTATTTGCGCTATCGGGCTAGCTTACTTGAGAAAGCTTACAGAGGCATCCATAGAGGGATGGGTCTCTGAGTGGATAGACTCAAAATTCATCGTAATTTTAGGCTTGAGGTTGTTATCTAGCTCACGCCTCAACAGCGCTTTACTCTCTTGGGGACCTCCGAGAGCTGGTGCGTAACGGGCATTTATTGCCCATTCTCGCAGCAGATTGAGCTGAGTGGCAGCGACATTGAGCGTCTTTACCTGGGAGCAGTAGTCTGGTGATTCCTTGGGAAAGAACAGAATTCGGTACTGTCGGGTTTGGGTAAGCTGCCATAGAATCGCTTGGGAATCGGCGTTCTTAAGATCTAGGTAGCAGGGCATCCAGCGAGGTCCGTCATCTCTGTTGTAGAACGCCGTTAGCCACAGCACCATTGGATGAGGCGCCATCGTACACATGAAGTTGTTGTAGCGGGTGTTGCGAATCCGCTTTTCGATTTCAGCATTTGGTAGCATCGCCCACAGGGTTGGCTCAGTCTCACACGAGCGCGTTAACAGGCGAGGGAAAACGATCTGTGCGATCGGCATCTCGGCGGGCCACTTCTGGGCCAGATAGAATTGTTCTTTTTGCGAAACTTCTGGCTCAGCCTTTGGTGTAACTGCTAAAGCGTGCTCGGGTGGAGCCTGTGATTCGTTGGCAGATGCAATCTCTGGCAGCTGATTCGGTATGTTTACTGCTTCTGGTGAGGTGTTTGTACCTGTTGGGGCCGCTTGGCGCCGAGAGAGGGGTACCGCGACGGTTTCATTGGGGAGAACAGGAGGTGTGACTGCTTGGGCTACCGGAAGTTTAGAGAGCGTAGTGCTGATTCTCTGAGAGATTTGAAACCCAGAACCAAATCGTTTTTCTAACGGGGCGATCGCTTCGATAATATCGCTCACTGTTAGCGGTCTTTGTTCTCGCTGTTTCGAAAGACAGGCCATCACCATGTCATTCAGTTCCTTTGGCACTTTGTACTTTGCGACCAGAGACTGCGGTTCCGCTAGCCTGTGGGCTTTATACCAGCTACCAAAGGTGTTGTTGGCTGGTTTGACCGGTAGTTGGCCGGATAGCATTTGGTACATCATCACTCCCAGACTATAGATGTCTGAGCGGTTATCTAGCTCTCGGCCTTCCATCTGTTCTGGTGAAGCATAGGCCAACGTTCCCATGAACGTACTGGTCTGCTCGCCTCCTTCTTGCAGTAGCTTGGCAATGCCAAAATCTAGAATCTTTATGAGCTCACCCATGGAGGGATCGGCGGTGACCAGGATGTTACTGGGCTTGATATCGCGATGGATAATAGGTACGACCTTGCCATCGACTAGGATGCCGTTGTGTGCTGTTTTCAGACCTAGCAAGACCTGGCGAATCAGTCCTAGAAAGCGCGGCACGGGCAGAGGTTTTTTCTGGACCATCTGACCGACGTTGTCGCCCTTTAGATACTCCATCACGTAGAAGGGCACTTCTTCTTCATTGACGCCATAGTCAGTCACTCGGACGACGTGAATACTCTTTTGACCGAGCTGTGCGCAAGTCGTTGCCTCTCGCAAGAATCGCTCACGCATGTTTTCGTTTAGCAGCGTTTGCGATAAAAATTTTACGGCTACGGGAACGCCGCCTAGCAGCGAATCACCCGCTAAGTAGACTTTCCCCATCGATCCTTGACCAATGGTTTCGATTAGTTCGTAGCGATTACAGACTTTGCGTTTAACGTTGGGATCAATCATGACGACTGGCGAATGAGTTCTGCCTCCACGGTGCTACTGAGGTAGTGTCCTGACATCACCCCGCTCGAGAAGTGATATTTATCTGAGCTGATTTTCCGCAGCGTCTCAAATCCCGTGCGGCGATGCTTGTCGCTGACTCCCCAATAGCGCTGCACAATTGATTCTGGCGCTATCCAGCCTTCCCCTTCTGCCTGACCAAGCTCACTATGCTGAAGAACAAAGGTATACTGCCGGTCTTGAGTGGTCATACGTCCACGCGACTGGACCACGATATCGGCAAGTGGCTCTTCTGAGAAATCGGTTTCTAAGAAGGAGATTTTGGTGGCTATCATGAAGCAGTCTGCCTGTTTCCACGCCACCAGAATTTTACCTTTGACAGGAATGGGGAAGGCGTCTCTTGTGAGCCAGGTGCCCTGCAATTTCCACCGGCCAGGCTCAAGTAAAAAGCTGTGTGCCACAGCGTAGTTCCTTAGGTTGGGTGACAAACCACTGACAACTGCCAGTAGTCTAGGATGCCCAGTCGGATAGCTAGATTAAGGTGTCCAGATTTCGCCAAGCAGACAAGGGCGAGCAGCACCTGTGACGCTAGGTAGGTTGCCGGGAATGCCGTGCCAGCGCCAATAGGCTAAGACTGCGAATGCGATCGCCTCTTTATAATCTGCATCTATATGCTTTGTGTCTGTTGGCTGCACCCTGCATTCTGGCAAGCGTTGCTGCAAGCAATTCATTAGATATTGATTCCGACTACCGCCGCCGCCGATGAGAATTTCTTTGGGCAAAGCGGTCAAAAACTGGCGATAGCTCAGCTCAATGGTTGCTGCTGTGAAATCAGTGAGTGTCGCCAGCAAATCTTCAGAGGTCAACCCTTGACTTTTGGCTGTTCTCAAACAGTCTTCTGCGTACGCTGCGCCAAATAGTTCGCGGCCCGTAGATTTTGGAGGAGGAGCGTGAAAGAAAGAATGCTGTAGCCACTGCCCTATCAGGGATAAATCCGGTTTGCCTTGAGCTGCCCACTCCCCATTTTTGTCGTAGGACTGTTCACCGTTGGAGAGTTGTGCAACTGTCCAATCAATCAGCGCATTGCCAGGTCCAGTATCCCAGCCTCTGATGTTGTTCGGCGCTACCAAGGCAGATTTCGGCTCTGCTGCCGCAGCCGTAGTGTCCCACGCCGGTAGATAGGTCACGTTGCCAATGCCACCTATGTTTTGAACTGCAACGGCATGAGCTGGCTGGCTGAGCAGGCAAGCATCAGTCATTGGAACAAGCGGTGCGCCCTGGCCCCCCAGCGCAATATCGGCTGCGCGAAAATTGCTGACAGTAGTAATGCCTGTCGCCTGTGCAATCAAATCACCACGCCCGAGCTGCTGGGTGTAGCCGAGCTGATTGGCCACAGGAGGGCGGTGATAAAGGGTCTGACCGTGAGACCCAATTAGATCGACATCGGTAGAATCAGCGTTTAGTGCTCGGACAGCTCGGATAAAGTGATGGGCGATCGCATCATCTAGCGCAGCTAGATCCATCAGAGTAACGGGATTGTTGGCACAAATGGCTAGGGTTTGCGATCGCACCTCATCTGGATATGGATACGTGATGCCCCTGATCAAAGTTGCCTTAATCGCATAACCTTCTCCAGTCACTTCAGTCAACGCCGCATCGATTCCATCGACCGACGTGCCGCTCATCAGCCCAATAATTTTCATGCGTTCGTCCTTAGGTGGGCTACTACATCGGAAGCTTGTCGATGCCTGAATTTTCGCCGATGACCACCATCAGACTGCCCCCTCTCAATCGCATCACAGGGCTGGGATTAATCATAAATTTGTCGTTGTCATCCTCTTTTGCATCCTCTTTGCTAATTGCCATCAGAGTCAGACCATAGTGATTACGCAGATCCACTTCCATAATGGTTTTACCATCAAAGCTTTGTGGCACCACAACCTCCACAATGCTGTGGTCAGGATCAAGCTCGAAGCGATCCAAAATACCAGGACGCGTCAAGGATCTCGCTAGCTCACATCCCATCTCATGCTCTGGAAACACCACATGGTCTGCGCCGACTCTAAGCAAAAGCTTGCCATGAATCTCCGAGGACGCTTTGGCGACTACATTTGGAACACCTGCCTCCTTTACATTGAGCGTTGTGATGATGCTTTCTTGGACATAGTTACCAATAGCAATAATGACCGTATCAAAATCAGGAATGCCGGCTTCTACCAGGGCCGACGGCTGAGTAGAGTCTAGCTGAACCGCATGAGCCGCAATTTGATCGGTTAGTACCTGGGCGACTCGGCTTTCATTTGAGTCGATTCCCAAGACCTCATAGCCCATCCCATGCAGCGTCAAGCAAACCGCTCTGCCAAAGCGACCTAGCCCAACGACTGCAAACTGGCGATTGGTCGCTCTTAGATTCTTGAAAAACTTAAGGGACGAAATGTTCACAGAATTTGGCTACAGCAAATAAAGAATATTCAAGCATTCTACTGGTTTATCCTGTTGGCTTTGTCATTCTCTATGCCCACCTTCGGTCCCCACTCTCGACGAGCAGCAAAGACTCTCGAAGAGCACCAAACACTCTTGCGCAATCCATTTCTTTCTTTGATAGGCTAGCTAGATGCTTCCTAGGGACAAGTACGGACGTGGATATTCAAATTGGTCGTGGTAAAACAGCGCGTCGCGCATACGGAATTGATGAAATTGCCTTGGTACCTGGGGCAAGAACCCTAGATCCAAAGCTCGCCGACACCAGCTGGCAGATTGGCGGCATCATCAGAGAGATACCTATTATCGCTAGCGCGATGGATGGGGTCGTTGATGTCAAAATGGCCGTCGAACTCTCCAGATTAGGAGCGTTAGGCGTGCTAAATCTAGAGGGCATCCAGACTCGCTACGATGACCCTAACCCCGTTCTCGATCGGATTGCCTCCGTGGGTAAGACGGAGTTTGTGCCGCTGATGCAGGAGCTTTACGCTCAGCCGGTGCGTCCTGACTTGATCGAAAAGCGCATTCGAGCAATCAAAGCACAAGACGGCATCGCCGCTGTTAGTTTGACACCAGCAGGCGCGGTCAAATTTGGCAAAACCGTTGCTCAAGCTGGGGCAGACCTGGTATTTGTGCAGGCAACGGTAGTCTCCACCGATCACCTATCGCCTGAAGCGATCACGCCACTTGATCTAGCCAAGTTTTGCGAGGAGATGCCGATTCCAGTATTGCTAGGCAATTGTGTGACGTACGAAGTCACTCTTAATTTGATGAAAGCTGGAGCAGCGGGCGTGCTCGTGGGAATCGGTCCTGGTGCGGCCTGTACATCCAGAGGTGTGCTAGGTGTGGGTGTGCCGCAGGCGACAGCGGTCTCCGACTGCGCGGCAGCCAGAGATGATTATCAAAAAGAGTCAGGCCGCTATGTACCCGTTATTGCGGACGGGGGCTTAGTGACAGGCGGTGATATCTGTAAATGTATTGCCTCCGGTGCAGATGGGGTGATGATTGGCTCCCCGTTTGCCAGGGCCCAAGAAGCCCCAGGACGAGGATTTCATTGGGGTATGGCAACGCCAAGCCCAGTTTTACCTCGAGGCACCCGAATTGAGGTAGGGACAACAGGTTCTTTGCAACAAATTTTGCGCGGTCCTGCTCAGCTAGATGACGGAACTCACAACTTCTTGGGTGCGCTGCAAACCAGCATGGGCACTTTGGGTGCAAAAGACATCAAAGAGATGCAGCAAGTCGAGATTGTCATCGCCCCTTCGCTGTTGACTGAAGGTAAGGTTTATCAAAAAGCTCAACAACTGGGGATGGGTAAGTAGTCACGCGGGATATGGACTGTGTTCTTGAAGTGAGAAGCTGCTCATAAACTACGAGGAATTACGGACGAATATGGCCTGACAAGAAGGAAAACTAGACTATTTTTAAGACTTGCCTCCGATTCTTTTAGAACCTTAGTCTCAAACTCCTGAGCGTCTCCTACAATTAAGAGGAAGCGGAGACGTAAGTTTCCGTTCACTCCTCACACCACACTCCGCCTAGGCCTTCGGCTCTAGGCGGTTTCTTGTTTTTCTGGAACAACTATGTATTGAATGTTTCTATTCAATCTAGAAGAAATCTGTAGCTTGTGAAAAAAGGAGACTGGTTTTGGCTATGGTAAGATTCTAGATATATGAGTGCCTAAGGATTTTAAGAATGTCAGCCGCACAGGTAACAGATTCGACATTTAAGCAGGAAGTTTTGGAAAACGACACGCCGGTACTAGTGGACTTTTGGGCACCTTGGTGCGGTCCTTGCAGGATGGTAGCACCCGTTGTCGACGAAATTTCTGAACAGTACGATGGTCAGGTCAAAGTTGTAAAGGTCAACACGGATGAGAATCCTAGTGTCGCTAGCCAATACGGCATTCGCAGTATTCCGACGCTGATGATTTTCAAGGGTGGACAGCGCGTGGATATGGTGGTTGGCGCAGTCCCCAAAACAACGTTGGCCAACACGCTAGAAAAGTACCTCTAATTTGCCGATCTAAATTTGCGAGTCTGGTTCACAAGACTGATTCGCGAGATTGAGTCACAAGTTTGGGTTGTAAGCTTGGCCCTAGGTATGTTTGATTACTAGGTATCAATCGCCGAACGCTTTTGATCGAAGGGGCTTCGTGCTGTTGAGGTTCTGGCATTTGCTAGAGCCTCTTTTTAGTGGGGATTCTATTCGATTGACAGACCGATTGATAAGAGATCGATTCAGTGAATGCTTAGCCTAGTGAAGGCTTGAGCTGATGATAGCTCAAGTTATTGATGGTTCTGTTCTTCCTTGTTCTGGTTAACCGATGACTTCTTCTTTTTCACGCGGGTTGAGCGATTCTTCTTCAAAGCACTACCGATTACCTAACCAAAATCTTCGCTCAGATGTTCTAGAAGCTTTGGACCGGTTGCCACAGTTAGAGAATGGGGCGCTGATAGAAGAAATCTTCGAGACGCTGGTACGAATGACTCGGCAAGAAGCAGAACAGTTAGATTGGAAGATTTTGAGTCGTTCTCTGCTGGATATGGAGGGAGGGTTTCAAGCCTTCTATCCGTATCGACATACGCGAAAGGTGACTGTTTTTGGCTCTGCTAGAACGCCGAGTGACCGCCCTGAGTATCAGATGGCCGCTGAATTTGCGCGTCGGATAAGTCAGGAGGGCTTTATGGTGATGACGGGTGCTGGCGGCGGCATTATGCAGGCGGGTAATGAGGGAGCAGGACGCGATCGCTCTTTCGGACTCAATATTCAGCTCCCTTTCGAGCAAGGTGCGAATCCAGCTATTGCTGGCGACCCTAAGCTGCTGGATTTCAGGTACTTCTTTACGCGCAAGCTGTTTTTTCTCAAGGAAAGCGATGCGATCGCGCTTTTCCCAGGTGGCTTTGGCACCCAGGATGAAGCCTTTGAATCGCTGACTCTAATTCAAACAGGGAAGTCTAGCCCACTGCCGCTGGTATTGATCGATAGGCCCGGCGGCGACTACTGGAAGAGCTGGGACTACTATCTGCGCAACCGATTGCTCGACCAGGGATTGATTAGCCCCGATGATACTAGTTTGTATCACTTGACTGACAGTATCGATGATGCGATCGCATCGATCGAAGACTTCTATCGGATGTATCATTCCAGTCGATATGTAGACGACCAGCTCGTAATTCGGCTGAAGGCCCCGCTGTGTGCTGGTGGTATCGATCGGTTAAACGATGAGTTCAAAGATATTTTGAGTAAAGGAACCATCCGCGAAGTCTCAGCTTTTCCTATCGAGAAGGATGAAGAGGCCGCATCTCTACCTCGCTTGGCTCTATACTTCAACCAGCGTAATCAGGGTCGGTTAAACCAAATGATTCGTTACCTTGGCAAACTGGGGGTCTCTTGTGATGCGGTGCAGCATCCCGAACAGAAGTAGACCAAAAGGCCGGAAAAAGTAATCTAGCAGAGCTCCGTTCAGAGACCGCGCTCCAAGTGGAGCAGAATACCTCTGGCAATGGCGACAGACATGCGATCACGCCAAGCTGGATTAGCCAGGTTTGGAGCATCTTCTGCGCCTGTCACAAACCCTGTCTCGACCAAGATAGCGGGCATGGACGTGTTACGAATGACGTAAAAGCGAGCACTACGGACTCGGCGATCACGCATTCCCATCTCCGCTAGTATGCTGGTATGGACCGTATTAGCCAGGCGCTGTCCTGCTGCCGAAGCATAGAATGTTTCTAGGCCATTCACATCAGGGCGGCTCATACTAATCGCATTGGCGTGAATACTGACAAATATAGTGGCATTTGCCCGCTCAGCAATCCGTACTCGAGGGGCCAGATCAAGCTCATAGTCGCTCTCTCTGGTCATTACCACATTCACCCCCTGCTCCCGCAAGATTGCTGCCACCTGTGGCGTAATGTCATTGACGACTTGCTTTTCTTGTAATCCACCGATACCGACTGCTCCTGGATCGCGACCACCATGACCGGGGTCTAGTACAACGGTAAACCGCCCGTTGGGGACGGTAGGCAGAGCCTCTGGATTTACTACCTGTCTATTTGCTGTTGCTAAACTTGATGCGTAGGCTTCGGTGGTCCCTGCCTGATTGCCGCTGTCCGGCACGGTAGTAATGGCAACGCCCTTTGGCAGCACGGTAATGCCACCTTCATGGGAGGCGATGTTCCAGTCGGGACTATTCTCTCCTAGCGCTAGGGTGATTCTGGTGCTAGCTGGCTGTGCTGATATCTGATCAACTTGCCACCTATCAATGCTGTATCGATCAACCGGCAGACGCGCCGCCGTCAATCCGAGCGATACAGCTGTCTGGGCCAACTCTATAGAGATATAGTTCTGTCCGTCTTCTTTGAATCGGCTGACTGCTAAGCTAGCAGTTTCTCCAGCAGTGCGAATGAAAAATCCATCTACTGTTGCAACAATGCCCTGAATACGAGTACGTGCGCTCTGTACTGGACGATTATTAACTACGTTGCCAACTGGTTCAGTCGCATCGGAGCTGACCACCGCCAGATTAGTGGCCTCTGGTAGCTGGACTCTCCACTGACGTGAGCTTTCGCCGCGCACCTGAACCTGACTGGGGTTGATGGTATATCCAGGTTCATATTCTACAATCAGCCGGGCAGTTTCTGGATCTAGCTCAACAGCTCGCACCTCTTTAATTGCAGAACCTTCTACAGCCAGGCTTTGCCCTTCGCTAAGTGCGGTCCCTGGCAGGTCAATCACCAGACGGGTTGGATTAGATAAAAGCCGAGCAGTCGGCTGGATACTATCGTCTGTTGCAAAAGTGAGCTGGTTTTCTTGAGGGCTGAATCGCCAGAACTGAAGCCTGGCTGCTTCTGAAGGGAGGGCTATGATCAGAGCCCCCATCAGAGACAGCCCAGGTAGTAGACGGTTCAATCTCACAATCTAGATCCTCGATACCGAATGAATTCACTGATGTTGCTGTAGCGTTTGCTGACGATTGTTGCGGTTTGGGTAGATTACACAGGGACGGCTATAGGTTAAATTATGAAAACGGCAGTTCAAAGCTACAAATACTGTGAAGGTTTGTCAGCACTTTGTAAATCTAAAACTTTGAGAAGCGGCAAAGCAGCTACCAATCTGAGTAGAACTCAGTGATTCTTCGGTGTTTCAGGTCTTAGACTGCCCCGTTCTGTTGCTCATATAACAAGTCGATCTGTTTTGGTAAGTGGTTACTGCGGGTAGCTGCTGAGGTTATCACTAAAGTGAGTCCGGCGTTTTCGTATCCTACTGCGTAGTTCAACGGACAGAGGTAGTTAGCAAATAAGGTTATGACGATCTTCAAACTTCGCTTTTGAGCTTGTCGCAATAAGTTTACACACTTTTGCTTAGCAAAATGTCGATCAAAAAGGAGTGCCACTCAGATGGAATACTGCGCGAAAAAGTGACTGTGACTAACAAAGTTTGGCTAGGTTGTCTGTCCAACGAAGACTCGCTCTGGCAGCGCTTTAGGAACTGCTGCTGTCAGCACTTCGTAGCCAGTTTCTGTCACTAACACATCGTCTTCGATTCTGATGCCGATGCCTTTCCAACGGTTTTCGACTCGGGGTTGAGGATACTTTTCTTCTTTTCCGTCTTCATCAGGCTCGTTGTCAGGTTCGTAGTCGGGTGGAATATAAATACCAGGTTCTACGGTGACGATATTGCCAGGGACAAAAGGCTTCCATGTTTTATCGGGATTTCGCAAAATGCCTGCATCATGCACGTCTAAGCCTAGAAAATGACCGGTTCCATGCATAAAGAAAGCTTTGTGCTTTTTCGCTTTAATCAACTCATCGACATCGCCTTCTAGCAGACCTAGGTTGACTAGACCGGTGGTAATGACTTTGGTAGCGGCGTCGTGGAAAGCGTTGAAGGGGAGACCGGGCTGGACTTTTTCGATGGCGGCAAGCTGGGCCTCTAAGACGAGGTCATACAGAATTTTTTGCTCTTCGGAGATGCGATCGCCCACTGGAAAGGTGCGAGTGATATCCGCGTTGTAATAGTCGTAGGCACAGCCTGCGTCAATTAGTAGGAAATCGCCGTCCTTCAGCACCTGGTTGTTTTCGACATAGTGCAAGATACAGGCATTTTCTCCACCCGCTACAATCGACGGATAGGCAGGACCTAGTGCGCCTTCTCTACGGAAAACGTTTTCAATAGCGGCCTGAACTTCATACTCGTAGATACCAGGACGCACCATATCTTTGGCAACCTGATGCGCCTCTGCGCTGATGGCGATCGCCTTGCGAATCTTCTCTACCTCAGCAGGTGACTTCACCCGGCGAAACTGCTGCATTAGCAGTTTAGAGTCCTCGATTGCGACCGGCCCTTTGCCCCTTTTTGTCATCTTTTTGAGCAAGTTCTGCCACAGAGCGACAATGCGATGGTTAAAAGCCTGATCGTTGCCAAAGTGATAATAGAGCCTAGGTGCGTACTTAACGTACTCAATGAGCTTTTCTCCTAGCTCGGCAATTGGATAAGCCTCATCAGCACCGTATTTTTTCTTTGCAGCCGCTACCCCAGTGCGATAGCCACTCCAAGTTTCGGCTTCTTTGTCTTTTGGTCTGACGAAAAGGATGAACTTGTGCTCTTTGTGAGAGGGCGCGAGCACCGCAACCGCATCAGGTTCATTGAAACCTGTGAGATAGAAAAAGTCGCTGTCTTGGCGGAACAGATGATCCACATCATTGTGCATAACAGCTGCGGGAGCACTACAGAAAATAGCTGTGCCTCGACCAATGGTTTCAAGCACAGCTTGCCGACGCTGATAATACTCACTCTGCATGAATTCGTGACGCTCTGCTTTCGGGCGTTCCGTTAAATTTTTAAGCAAACTCTAAAAAGCATAGCTTAAAACTTCAATCCGCATACCGCTGCTAGGTAAAGCACTGGGGGTAATAGAAAAGGTGTCATCACCTCGGGTAACGGGCACGTCCGGCATCAGGGCGATGAAATCTTCTACGCCGACGATGTCGCAGGCGGCATCGGCTGCCTGGGTACGGTAGTGAGTCGGAATGACGACTTTAGGATTGAGCGATTGCACAGCTGCAACCGCTTCTTCTGGCGTATAGGCTTTTGCGCTGCCACCTACTGGCACTAACAACACATCAGGGCGACCCAGCAAGATTCTGTCCTCGATCGCAATTGGCGCAGCCGCGCCGCCCAAATGCACGACGTTGATACCAGATTGATTCCATGCCCAGGCAACGTTCGTGCCAAAGCGCCGCCCGCCTATGCGATCGTGGGGCATGCTGACGCCCTGCACTTTTAGATTGCCGACTGCGTAGTCTCCGGGCTCGTCTAGTAGCTGCGAATTGTCGTAGGTACTGTTTAAGAAGCCTTCATCAAACATGCGACTGCTAACGAGAACCAACTCGGCAGTTGCTTTAGGTTCGGCATAGCCTGCTGTGCAGCCAACAGGCTTAAAAGGATTGACTAAAACGCGGTGACCGCTGCCTACGAACAAGAAGGCGGTGTGGCCAAGCGCTGTAATCGTTAATGGCCCAGTTTGGGCTTGGTACGGCTGATACTTTGAAGCCAGTCCTAGTCCAACAGTGCTAAGGAACCCTGCACCTGCATATTTCAGAAGATTTCGACGATTTACCATTTTTCTATCAACTTTCCAGACTGTTTTCTATCGTGCCGTATGTTGTGACCAGGCGCACGGGAGAGTTGGGACAGTTTATAAAGGCGGATAAGTAGTGAGGCTCTAGCTGAGGTCTTTTAGAAAATTCCTAAGGAGATCTTTTCCCGATTCTGTTAGGACGCTTTCAGGGTGGAACTGTACCCCCTGAATATGAGGATAATCGCGGTGGCGAACGCCCATGATGGTACCGTCTTCTACCCAGGCGGTGACTTCGAGGACGGCTGGGCAGGTGGCTGGATCGATTACGAGGCTGTGGTAACGGGTAGCGGTGAGCGGATCGGCTAATCCCGCGAAGACACCAGCACTGTTGTGGCGGACAGGAGAGGTTTTGCCATGCATCAACTCTGGCGCACTAACAACATCACCGCCGTAGACCTGTCCGATGCTTTGATGGCCTAGGCATACGCCCAAAATGGGTAGCTTGGGTCCGAGCTGTTCAATTAGCTGTAGGGAAATACCGGCATCGTCTGGCGTACCAGGACCAGGAGAAATGACGATGCCGTCTGGTTGCTTGGCGATGATTTCTTCTATAGTAATTTGATCGTTGCGAAAGACTTCAATCTCACGAGCCACCTCCAGGTTCTGGCCGAGTTCACCCAGGTACTGAACCAGGTTGTAGGTAAAGCTGTCGTAGTTATCAATAACGAGGATCATGGGTTGGAAACCGTTGATTAGATGGAAGTGCGCCAGCTAGATCGGCAGAATAGAAGGCAAGACAGGCCCTAGAATAGCCCAAAGCGGTGGGGCGAAAATGAGGATGGCAATAATCAGAGCAATGATTGCTGCCATTAAGACAGCGCCAGCAGCACAGTCCTTGGCAATTTTGGCGAGTACGTGGTAGGTCTGGCCGACGGTGAGATCGACGAGAGATTCTAGGGCGGTGTTAAGGATTTCCATGACTAGGACTGCGCCGATAGTCAGGCAGACGATGGCGACTTCTAGATTGCTAACCCCGAGCGACCAGCATAGGAACATCGCTAGAGCGCCGATGCCGGTATGGATTCTGAAGTTTCGCTGGGTTTGGAAGGCGTAGCTGATGCCTGCCCAAGCGTATCGGAAGCTAGTGAAAAGATTGGGGGCGATTTGCCAGGATTGCGATCGCTCCGCAATTTCCGTTGTTTCAGCGTTCGCTGTTTCGGCATCTACCGCTGCGGCATCCGTTTTGTCTACTCTCAGCGGTAAGACGTTTGCTGGCGTAGGTTGCTCCGGGTGAGCCAATTGGCGCTCATGAGGGGGAATAACATTATGTGGCTGGTTGCCATACCCCGAGGGCGGTGTCTTGCCATCGCGAGAAATCTGACTATCACGTGAAAACATTTGCAAATCGGGCCAGATGGCATCTCTATAGGTGATAAAAACAACGATGGATGACGATCAACGTTGCCCAAGTTTCAGATCAACATAACTTGATAAGTTCTGCTGTCAGCCACTTTACATAGGAAGCACTTCTTTTATGTTCTGGAGTCCATCCTTATCTTTCTATCAAGAGATCTTAATCAGAGTCAGGACGCTAAATTTAGAACACTAAGTGAAAACTAGGTTTAGAACGTCAGGCTTAAAGTATTCCGTCCAAAATACTAAGCTCGAAATACTAAACTTAGTAGATGAGTTTGCTGAGCGAGCATCTGTACCAAACTATTTTCGTCTAGGTGGTCCCAGCCTAGCAGGTGAAGCAGACCGTGGGCGCAGAGCCAGGCAAGTTCTCTTTCTAGAGAATGCTGGCTATCAACGGCCTGACGAGCCGCTGTTTCGATCGAGATAATGATGTCGCCTAGATAGACTGGCTGCTGTTGATAGATGCTATCGGCCTGAGGAATCTCCGTCTCTAAAGCCGCAAAAGAAAGCACGTCGGTCGGTTTGTCCTGCTGGCGGAAGTCTCTGTTGAGCTGTTGGATTTCGGCGTCAGAGGTTAGGCGCAGACTGACTTCGTAGGCATCGAGCGGCGAGATCTGCGGGTTTAGATCGCTGAGCCAGGTTTGAAGCCAAGTGCTGTATTGGGCGATCGCAATTCCAGTCTGCTCAGTCGCGTCAGCCAGCGCGCTTCCATCAACAAAAGTCTCGACCTGTATAGCGCTATAGCAAGGCTCTGCCGCTGGTTCTACCGACGGCTCTACTACTGGATTCGACACAGAGTCCGCCACCTAGCGAGTAAGATAAGCAAGGCCGACAAACAGTCCTAACAGCCCTACAAAAGACAAAAAGAAATGGTAGAGCGAGGTGCCACCTTTCTTCACCATGTTGCGCATGGCTAGCTTGATGAAACTAGGCGCAGGTTCGTTGAGAGCCGCATTGTCTAACTGATTTTGAGTCTGGTCGGTGGACACGGCTGATTTTTCGGCGCTCATATCTGTACTCATAGAGAGACTGGCTTCGGCTTTATTCTTATGGGTGATTATACTGCTTTAGCTAACCTGTCGGACTAGACAGTTGCTTCTTGCAAGAGCTGGTTTTCCTGTCGCAGATACGCTTGAGTAAAGGCTTCGAGATCGCCGTCCATCACATCGCTGACGGCGGTGGTCTCTATGTTGGTGCGTAGGTCTTTGACCATCTGATAGGGGTGAAAGACGTAGTTGCGAATCTGGTTACCCCAGGCGGCTTCTACTATGTCGCCACGGATATCGGCAATCGCCTGAGTCCGCTGCTCTTGAGCAATGACCAGCAGCTTTGAGGTGAGCAGGGCCATCGCCTTTTCTTTATTTTGGAGCTGCGATCGCTCCTGAGTACACCGCACCGAAATGCCCGTCGGCAAATGCGTGATCCGCACCGCTGTCTCCACTTTGTTCACATTCTGTCCACCGGCACCGCCCGAGCGCGACGTCTTGACCTCTAGATCTTTATCAGGAATATCTAGCTCCACTTTTTGGTTCAGAATCGGCATTACCTCTATACCGGCAAAACTCGTCTGACGCTTGCCATTGGCATTGAAAGGCGAAATTCTCACCAGACGGTGAGTTCCCTTTTCTCCCTTCAGATAGCCGTAGGCGTAGCGACCGTAGATCTCGATAGTGGCAGACTTCAGACCCGCCTCATCACCATCCGACTTTTCGATCAGTTTGAACTGATAGCCGTTTTGTTCGCTCCAGCGGGTATACATCCGCAGCAGCATCTCAGCCCAATCTTGAGCATCGGTTCCACCCGCACCCGCATTAATTGATAAGACAGCACCCTCTTTGTCGTAGGGACCAGAAAGCAATTGCTGTAGCTCCCACTGGTCTAACTCTTTGCCAAGTCTGTTAACGGTTGATTCTGCTTCTAAAAGGAGCGATTCGTCTTGATCGAGCTCTAGCAGTTCCAAAATCGCTTCGGAATCTTCCAACTTGTTGGCCCAACCTTTTACCTGGTCAAGATTGGCCTTGTAATCATTCAGCTCCTGCAGAGCCTTCTGGGCGCTTTCTTGCTCGTCCCAAAAATCTGGCTGAGCGGATAGCTGCTCTAAGTCTTTTATTTTTGCGTTGAGGGCAGGAATGTCAAAGGTACTCCTGAGCTTTGCCCAGGCGATCAGAGAGCGTTTCTAGCTCTCGCTTGAGAATAACGGTATCAAACATATAGATAAAGACATGAATCAAACTCTCATTCTCGTCTCGTGGCTTCGTTTGAGATTCTTCTGTCGCATGGCACAGAGACAAGAATGAGGATAGCTTCGGTAGTTTAGTCTCTCCCGTTGATTGCAATCAACAGTCTGAGGATGAAGACGAACAGGTTGATGTATGTCAGGTACATCGATAAGGCCGCAGGTAGCGCCTGGTCATCGCGATAGGTGCGGGGCAGAACGAAGAAGTCCACAACCGCTGCACCGACAAACAATAGAACACCGATAGCTGAGATCGCTATTTCCAGAAAATTAGGCGCGTAGACACCGAAGAAGCTGAGGGCGAACTGACCGACGATTACGACTAGCAGCGCCATAATGCCGAGCTGGACTGTCTTGGTCAGCGCCATGCCGTCTTCTTCTGACAAATTAGAGCCGATGGGACGGGCCGCGATGAACGTAAGTCCGCAGGCCAGGGCTGCAAAGCCGACTCCTGCAATGCCAACGCCGCTACTCTGCAAGGCAAGCGAGACCAGTCCACTGAGCGTGTAGCCAGACAGCAGGCTGTAGGTAGCGAGCAGAGGCAGGGCAACGCCGTTATTGCCCTTCATAGCAACGCTGCGAGCGACGAAAAACAGAATCAGCTCGGCCACTATGGCAGCAAAGAAGGTAGGCATGAACAAACTGGGGTTTGTTCTGAGGACGTTGATGCCGCCAAAGGTTCCAGCCGCTGTCAAGATCAGACCGCCGCCGACGAAGGGGAGTGCATTGGCAATAACGTTGGGTCCGATAATCGACTGACTTTTGGCCTCACGAATGGCCTGGCGGAAGTTGCTGGTGTTGCTCATAAGGTAAGGATTGTTTGTGAATACTGTTCAAGACCTATAGCAGGCCCAATTTCTATATATAGAGTGTACTGAATTACTCCGATTCTGACGATTACGGATTTCTTCCTAACAGTTTGATCTGCTATTTCGTTGAGCAGAAACGTCGTAATCACCGCAGCTGATGGTGATTAAAAAGATGAAGTACTTCCGTATAAATTCGGTGTAAAAGAATGTGCGTTTCTAAAGACATCGGGAAGGTTATATAACCAAGTACACAAAGTGAAACATTAGCGTAATTGTTCGTAGACCAATTTCTGCAATTCTAAAACGCTTGCGCATCAAAGCTTTGACTGCTTGATGCGAATTTTGCTTTTAGCCTGGTTGCGTGTATCTGCCTATATCTGCTGTCAACTATCTACACGACTACCGTATTTCAACGATGGTTTGAAATGAAGCGCTTTCCGAGAATGAATTCAATTCACGCAACTCGCTTCGACGCAGTCATTACTGCATTAAATATGGCTTCTTCTAAATCTGCACAACTTCGATCTCGCGGCATGGAATTACTCATGCAATACAAAGTAGATCGCTCGGTTAAGCTTCGTAATCAGTTGGTCAGACTTAATGCTGGCCTAGTTCGCAAGATTGCTCACCGGGTCAGCCATCAGTGTGCTGAACCTTATGAGGATCTTGAGCAAATTGGCTATATCGGTTTAATTCGTTCGATTGAGCGGTTCGATCCTGGTCAGGGCTGTGCGTTTAGTTCGTTTGCTGTGCCTTATATTCGTGGCGAGATGCTCCATTTTCTGCGCGATCGCGGCACTACAGTCAAGATTCCCCGCCGCTGGCAAGATCTGCAAAAGGAAGGTCAAAAGCGTCAGGCTGAGCTAATCCGTAAGTATGGTCGTCAGCCTTCTGATATTGAGATGGCTGCGGCTTTGGAGGTGTCTGTTCAAGAGTGGCGTCAGGTGAAGCTAGCGAACAAGAACCGGATGCCTTTGAGCCTAGATGCGACGGTCTGTCATCAGATCGATTCGAGCATCACGCTGGGCGATACGCTGCCAGATGTCCACTATCAGCTGTTACAGATTTTGGAAGAGGATCGTCAGCAGATTCAGCGGGCGATGGGGCAGCTAGAAGAAAAAACCCGCTCTGCCATTGAGTTTGTGTTCTTTAAGGGGCTTTCTCGTAAGGAAGTAGCTGAGCGGATTGGGGTTAGCCCAATGACGGTGACTCGCCGCATCCAGCGGGGCGTGGAGCAGATGATTGCTTATTTGCAGCCGCAGCAAAACTTGCAAACCGATCCCTAGCGGATGAGCTCAATGAGAGTGGCTGACAAGAAAGCATTCTTTATGATTTATCTACTCGTTCTAGACTCCTAAAGTGTTGATTTCCTAAGTAAATAGATCGGTGTAGTCAACTGCTGACTGCATCGATTTTTTTTGTCTATTTACTTCTTTGGAAGCGTGAGGTCTGACTGGAGCATATTAAGCTTTGAAGAGTGAGTCAGACCGGCTAAGGAGTTTGCTATGGGTACTGTTGAAGCTGCGGTGGGATTATCTGGGAAAGGACAAAGTCGAATGTCAGAGGTAGAAGGCAATAAGCGCGATCGCTTCCATCGCTTACAGACCCAGCTAGCAGATCGCTGGCAGTCGATTGATGCGTTTGACCGGCGGCCTCGGCAGATTTTGGTCGTGCCTTCTTTGAGTCTAGACCAGGCTGAGCTAAGGAAAGTGAAGGGCGTCCACCATTATGAGGAGCGTCTGCTGTTCGCTCTGATTCGGCTGCGCAATCCTGAGACTCGGCTGATCTACGTAACGTCTCAGCCACTGCATCCCAGCATCGTCGATTATTATTTGGAGCTGCTGCCGGGCATTCCGAGTTCTCATGCGCGCGATCGCCTAGACCTGTTCTCGACGTACGATTCTTCCTTGCGACCGCTGACGCAAAAGATTCTAGATCGCCCCCGTCTCATCCGCCGGATCAAAGACAAGCTGCACAGCGACCAAGCCTACATGACCTGCTACAACTCCACCGAGTGTGAGCGGGAACTGGCGCTGAAGCTGGATCTACCTTTGCTGGCGGTCGATCCAGACTTGCTTTATTGGGGCACGAAGGGAGGCAGTCGGCAAATTTTCGCTGAGTGCGGCATTCCGCTGCCCGATGGCAGTGAGCTGACTCATAGTGTAACCACGCTGGCAAAGGACGCCGCTAAGCTTTGGGAGCGTCAGCCCGATCTAAAGCGGATGGTAATCAAGCTTAATGAGGGCTTTTCGGGAGAAGGAAATGCGCTGTTTGCCCTGAGTGAAGTGGCGGCGGTAGCTCCTGGACAGGCAGGTCACGAGGAGCGCGTGGCGGCGATTGAGGCGGCGTGGCCTAGTTTGGGATTTCAGTGCGATAGCGAGAACTGGGCGTCTTTTGCGCAGAAAATTGGGGAATTGGGTGCGATCGCAGAAGCCTTTATCGAAGGTGAAGAAAAGTATTCCCCCAGCGTGCAAGGCCGGGTTACGCCCAAAGGCGAGGTCGAAATTCTATCTACTCACGATCAGGTGCTGGGTGGGCCTGATGGTCAAATCTTTCTGGGCTGCACCTTTCCTGCTGATGACGCTTACCGAATGGCGCTTCAGGAAATGGGTCGAAAAGTAGGCGAAAATCTAGCGGCCAAAGGCGCGCTCGAACGCTACAGCGTGGACTTTATTGCTGTTCGTCAGCCTAAGAATAAGGCGCAACCGTGGAACATTCAGGCGATCGAAATTAATCTTCGCAAAGGAGGAACGACTCATCCTTTCATGGCGCTGAAGCTGTTGACCAATGGGACTTATGACCTGTCTGACGGCAAGTTCTATACCAAAAATGGCCAGGCCAAATACTACCGAGCTTCGGACAACTTGCAGAAAGACGCTTACAAAGGACTTTTACCCAATGACCTAATGGATATCATCATGGGCGAGCAGCTGCACTTCAGCTCTATCGATGGCGAAGGCGTTGTTTTTCACCTAATGGGCTGTTTGAGTGAGCATGGGAAACTGGGCCTGACCTGCATCGGCAGTACGCCAAAAGCCGCTGAAGAAATTTACGAACAGGTTGTAGCGACTATCGATCGTGCTACTCAAGAGGGTTGAAGGTTCTTCCCCAAGATTTGGTCTCTAGGATCTGTTCTTCAAAGTCTGTACTTTAAAGTCTGCGTCTTACTGGTTGGCTGATTTCATGACTCTGGCCATATCGCGCTTGTCCTGCTTTTTCTTCAGGCTGTCGCGCTTGTCATGCAGTTTTTTACCTCTACCCAGGGCAAAGCTCACCTTAACTTTGCCACCCTTCAAGTACATCTTGAGCGGCACAAGTGTCAGACCCTTTTGCTCTACTTGCCCAATCAGCTTGCGAATTTCCTGCCTGTGTAGTAGTAACTTTCTGACGCGACGAGGTTCGTGGTTATAGGCGAGGTTCGTCATACTATGCGGAGAAATATGCACGTTGTGTAGCCACACTTCGCCGCGTTTCACGTTGGCAAATCCGTCGCGCAGGTTGACCTTTCCTTCGCGAATGGACTTTACCTCCGTGCCAGTCAAGACGATGCCTGCTTCGTATTTGTCTAAGATTTCGTATTCGTAGCGAGCCTGTCGGTTATCAGCGACGATTTTGACGCCGCCGCCTTTGCTTGTTTGGTTTTCTAGTTTGGCCATAAATCTTTATCAGCTTTGAGGGGGCTGCGCGACGAGGCACCACTCATGAAGTTCGTATTCTACACAGTTGTTGGAGATAAGCGGATCGGCTTCGACGATTGCTTTTGCCTGAGTCATCGAGTCGGCTGTAAAGATCAGCATACCGCCACCTCGCTCGGCCCAGTAGCCACTTTTCGCCTGATGTCCTTTTGAGATTAGCTTTTTGACATAGGCGACATGCGCACCAACAAATTGATCGAATCTGGGCTTATTAACAATCCCTTTCTCTATTTTGACAAACCATGCCATCAGTTAGATCCTGTATCTTGATTCTTTAGCTCTGGGACGGATTTTTTTCTACGACTGCTTTGATGTGATCGCCTGCTCAAATTCTCGCACGAGCGCCTCGTAGTCTACCTGGCTATATTTGTGCGTGATGACATCTGCACCTAGAGAGAGCTGAACAGCGTCTTTTGTGATAATTAAGTGCATTACTATCTGCTGTTCAATTTCGCTCTATCGAGAGGTTAAATACTTACCTGAGACAGACTTGTTGACGGACAGTTTAGATCTACATTTGATGATGTCATAAAGTAAGTAAGCGGAGCCTAATTATGGCGACTAACGAGAACGAAGACATAAAGACGAGCGCTGAACCTGGTAAAGGTGCGGCTGGCGACCAGTGGGCCGTACAGGTATCCCAAGCGGTGGGCGAAGCCGTTCAGCCGGAAGGGACTAGAACAATGCCCGGCGGTGATGTAGAAGGCAACAAGCAAGATATTGCCGATGCGGAAGAGAGTGAGTCAGATACCAATCTGAAGACAACCGATGGTTATGTCGTTGATGATTCTGGTCGTTTGAATAACTTTGCTATAGAACCTGAAATGTACGTCGAAGAATAGGTTTATTTCTGCCAAGCAGCTTGAAAGAAGTCTCGTTCGCAGACCATTGCGTATCTATAGGTAGAGCGTGTGATTGCACTATCTAAAGAGTAGCGGTCAACTAGCTCTTCTAGCTGCTCGGCTAAGGGCTCAAATTCGTCACTGCTATAAGTGGTAATCCAATCCTGGTAATTGTGGGTTGGGTTGCCACTTTTTGCTGGCTGCTGGCTGGCTAGCTGTTGGCCAAGATGAGCGTACAGCCGCATACAGGGCGACATGGCAACGGCGGTGATGCCGATAGGCTGACTCCAGGCAATCGAAAGTAGAAAGTCTGTGTACTGCCGGGTGGTGCTGCCAGGTTCTACGGTCTTGATATCGACGTTCCAAGACTGCGCGTAGCTTTGGTGTAGGTTCAGCTCTTGCAGGACACCGTTTGCCAAGGCGTGAAAGCTTTGAAAGCCGTCCCAATCTGGGGCTTTGGCGGCGGCAATGCTGTAGGCTCTGGCAAAGGCTTCTAGAAAGAAGGCGTCTTGACCGACGTAGTAGGAGAATTTCTCTTTGGCTAAAGAACCGTCGCCGATGCCTTGAACAAAAGGATTGTTCAGGGAGGCTTCGGCTAGGTCCTGATTAGCTTGCCAAAGAGTTTGAGAAAGGGACATAGCAGTGAAGTAGAAAGTGGAACCTTTACTACAGACTACTAGACAAGGCTAGCGCCCGCCTCAACTCTGCGAATAGCGACGACGGAAGGTTTCGGTGGCGCGTTTTCAGTTTTCTCTGGCCAGTTAGAGCCAATTGGTACTGCTCGCTGCTGAGGGAAAGATTCGCCGTCTGTTGTCTTCATATCAAACTCGCGAGTCTCTATGGCCATGTTCTGGCGGATACCGTTGCGTTCGCCTGGATGCTGTGCTGCAACGAATAGCGTGGTGCCGTCTTCGGTGAAGAAGGGGCCAGTAAGCTCACATTCCATTGGACCGTAGGCGAACATTTTGGGTTCTCCGGGGGTGTCTCCGGCGGCATTTTCAGTGAGCGGAATTTGCCACAGAGAGTTGTTGCCGTAGATGCCTAGCAAGCCTGAGCCAGTGATGGGTTCGCCCGATTCGTCTTTGCGGCTGGTGGGAACTGATTGGTTGTGGGTGCTGGTGGACATGTCGGTGACGGTCCAGAGGTTGCCTTTGTGGTCAAAAGCGAGGTTGTCTGGGTTAGCAAAGCCGCTGCCGCCTGTAGCGGGTTCACCGCCGATCGCAATCATTTCCCAGCTAAAGGTGAGGGCGGCTGGATCGCTGTCGTCCTCAATGAGTTTCATAATCCAACCGTCTTCGTAGTCAGTTTCGCCTTTGGGGCCGACGAAAATGGTTTTGTCTGGTCCGCCGTCGCCGCCAGCCACGCCAGAGGTGAAGGCGATAAATAGGGTGCCGTCTGCGGCAACGTCTGTATCTTCGGGGCGAGCGGTGGCGGTGGCTCCGGCAGCATTAGCGGCAAAGTGGGCGTCAGTCAAGATTGCGCCTTGCTTTTCTTCGGGGGTAGTGCCTTCGTAGAGATCGCCTAGGGTTGAGAAGCTGGATTTGAGCTGGTTAGCGATCGCATCTTCTTCAATCTTGACGAACCCACCATCTGGACGACTGGGCAAGGGAACCATACCACCGACCACGCTGCTAGGCAAAATCGGATTAACAGCAGTCTCTGGAGAGAGCGGCAGCCAGCTACCAGTCCCGTCAGGGTTGAAGATGGCGGCGTAGAGCATACCATCAGCGAGCAGTTCAGAGTTGGCTTTATTAGTGGGGTCTTGAATCGTGCTCGCGCTAATAAATTTGTAGACGTGGCCGCCTCTACGATCACACCCTGAATAGAATGCCAGCTTCTTCCCGGCTTCGGCACGAACGCCCACTGCCTCATGCCGATAGCGACCCATCCAAGTATGCTTAGTGCCAAAGTCGTTAGGGTTGCTCGGATCGACTTCGACAATCCAGCCGTATTTATTACCGGAGAGCCCAAATACATTGCCCTGCCCGTCTAGTCCAGATGAAAAGGCTTGCTTGCTAGGCTCAAACGAAGACCCGTCGCTATAAACGGCTTCCGGCACCTGAGACTGAATGTTTTCCTCAGCGCTGAGTACGGTTCCCCAGGGGGTTGTGCCGCCTGAGCAGTTGCCAAACGTGCCGATAATTTTGTCGCCGAGCCCATCGGTGTAGCCTTTGACGCTTTCTTTGTTGAAGATTGCGATCGCAGGCCCCGTAGACTTTAGATAGTTGCCGTCTTCCAGACCGGAGATTCCAGTAATCCGCCGCTCATTCTCATGGCTGACTCTAGTCCATTTCCCGTCGGAGTCACGTTTGACAAAGATAACGCCCATACCTTGATCGATCAAAGCTTCTTTTGAGATTTCTATAATCTGAGCTTTGAGCGGATCGCCATCTGGCAGCACAAAGGCATCAATTTCTTTGTCTTCTAAGCCATTTAGCGTCTGCTTTACTTCTGCGAACGGCAGAGATTTGCCAGCAACGGTGTTGTAGGTTGCTTCCCAGGTATCACTGCTGATGTATTCAAAGTTGATCGTGAGATAGCCTTCGTCTGGCCCGGTGGGGATGAAAGATAGATAGTCGTTGTTGTAGCCAAATCGGGAGTCGCCGACTGGATCGCCCCAAGAGGCAACTACGTCGTAAGTGAAGCCTTCTGGGAGAACAATATCGTCTTGGATGGCGTACTGCGCGTATTCGGTAGGCTGCTTGTCAGGGCTAATTTTGACAGCGCCGTAAGGCAGAGGACTCTTGAGCGGTTGAAAAGGTACTGTCTGAGTTGCGGCGATCGCATCTGCCGTTCCAGTACCTGCTGCCGTGATCAAAGTGCCTGTCACTGCGGCCTCGCTGGCCTGTCGGCCAACTGATCCGAGGGCTGTAGTGCCTGCTGCTGCTCCGATGAATAGCAAAAATTGTCGACGTTTCAAACTCATAGCGATATTACGCATCCTGACAGTTGAGTGCTTTGATCCGGCATATTACGTAGGCCAGGTTAAGAACAGATAAACATAGACTGGACAGTCAATTCTGCTGAAGCGTTGCGATCACAGTCCCACAGTCTTCTGCAATCTGCCTTCTTAGCTGCTCTAGCGACTCAAACTTTTGCTCAGCTCGAACGAACCCTTCTAAACTCACCGTCAGCATCTGGTCGTATAGATCGCCGCTCCAGTCCAGCAAATGCACTTCAACGCTCAGTGACTGGCCGTCAACAGTAGGACGATTGCCGATGTTCATCACGCCGTTAAGTACTTGGTTAGGTTGAACACCGTAAACTCGAACGCTGTAGACACCAGTACAGGGCAAGTACTTATTGCTGGGAACCTGTAGGTTGGCGGTTGGAAAGCCGATGGTGCGACCTAGCTGCTTACCTTTGACGACTTTGCCAGTGAGCGTGTAGGGGCGGCCCAGAAGCTGGGTGGCAATATTTGGGTGTCCAGTTTGCAAGGCTTCGCGGATGCGGGAGCTGCTGATGCGATCGCCCTGTTCGTACTTTAGAGAAACCTGTGTGACTGGGATGCTGTGATTGGATGCGATCGCCCTCAATCCGTCAGCATTGCCACTGCGCCCTTTGCCAAAACGAAAATCATTGCCCACACTGATCTGACGCGCACCCAGCCCTTTGATCAAGATCTGCTCAACAAAATTGGCTGGGCTCAGTTCAGACAGCGCCTGGTTGAACGGCAGCGTTACCAACTGCTCAATGCCTAGTTGAGAAAGCTGCCAGGTTTTTTCAGCGATCGGCGTAAGCAATGGCCTAGAAATGCCTGAAAAATATTCTTGAGGATGAGGCGAAAAGGTGACGACTGTTGCCAGTGGCTGGGAATCGATAGGGCTGGTCGAATCGGTATCAGCTGAGCCGCAGTTGCTTTCTCCTCTAGCGACAATACCGCCGTGTAAAAGAGCAATTGACTGGGGCGTCAGAGCTGATTGAGGGGTTTGGAGAATGCGATCGCCCAAAATTTGGGCCATTACCTGCCGATGACCCAAATGCACGCCGTCAAAGTTTCCCAGCGCTATATTTGTCGGCAGTTGAGCCGATTGGAGAGAAGAAGTAATCCACACACTTAACATTCTGACACACAGCCAGTCTATCAGTGCCTTCATGGAGCGAAGTGGCACAAAGCAAAACAGCACAAAGCAAAGTGGCGACTGCTATAGCTGAGAGCCTTTAAAGCAAAAAAAAGCAAAAAAAAGCCGAGCCAGCCATGTATACCGGTTCGGCTTATATATCTAGTTGTTTCACACGATAGATAAAAGTATAGGAAGCAGGCTCTAGGCATTTTTTAACAGGTGTTTGACAAGATTGTCCTTCACCATCATCTGCCGCATAACTTCTACGACGTACTCTTGTGCTTGTTCCAGGCTTAAGCCCTTCACTTGGTCTTGTACAACTTTCAGCTTGAACTGTTGTTCCATGCTGAGGCTGCCCGGCATTGTGTCACCTGATGTACTCATAATTATTACTTCTCCTCAGAAGGTCGTTGGATAGATCTGACTAAATTAGATAGATCCTGAAACACACCGTTGAGTTTGGTCATGAAGATAAAACTCGTATGAACAAACCAACAGTTAGAAGTTGTCTTGAATTCAATCCTTTGGCTTAGAGACTCTAACCAAATTTGATTAATGGAATTCTAACCTCGCTGCACACTATCGTCAAATTGTAAATAGATTCGGTAGCAAGAGTTACCTAAATTAACTCTTAGAGGCTTTTGACCGACTTTTCAGCCCTTGGGCGTATATAAGAAATACGCATAAGTGTTAACTGAAAGCCTTATAGTCAAAAGAGTCTATCGGCAGATTCACGGACAGACCGACAAAATCAAACTGCGATGCGAATTATGTACTTATGTTAAAGAACCCATCCGTAAGCGTGTTCATCCAGAAGGCTAGTTCTAGGGATCTATCTACCTGTCCATTAGACAGACGGGAGGAGAATCATCCCTATCAAAGTCTCCGGCGCTATATTATTAGTTAGATAGTCAGGAATATTTTCAAGGTAGATAGTCTCTATGAATGTGATGGAGTTTTTCCAGCAGAGCGCTGGCCAGTGGCTCTCTCAACGCACCACGCACCACCTTCCCTTTCGCCGCGCAGAACTAGGTGGGTCCAACATTTCTGTAGAGGCGCTACCTGCCGATAACGAAAAGGTTATTGAAATCTGCAAACTGCATGACGTAGACCCTAATAGGGCTGTCGGCGGTGCCTACGTCGAGTGGAATGGCGAGATGGCCTGGGATAAGGAAGACGAAAATCACAAGGGCTCTACTGTTTTTGCCCTCGTGCCTGATGAAGACGATCCGCAGCAGGGGAATTTGCTCAGAGAGCGCGGATATGCGGAGATCGTACCGATTATTGGCCGGTTTGAAATGGACAGTGAGAGTGGCCTAGTCCTGACTACTGAATACGAAACGATGAGTTCGATTGAGCGTTTCTGGTTTCCTAATCCTGATCTCAGGATGCGCACTAGTGTAGTCAAGCGATTTGGCGGACTGAGCACCGCTTCTTTTTGTGCTGAATCACGGGTAGAGACAGTGCCGGAAAAGGAAAAAGATGATGAAGCGGCTCGCGAAGCGTTTGCAGTGGGTTCACAGTATTCGTCTTTTGGCTGGTAGCCGTCCTTGTTGCTACACCTGCACTTCATGTGCGAACCTGGCCACCTTATCGAATTCAAACGGGCCAGCGACTGAGCCCCAAACCAGCTTGTCCGTTTCCGGATCGCGACCTCTATCGTAGCTAGTCATGTGGCTTTCGGTGACGATGAACTCATTGTCTAGATAGGTGGTCGCGCCTTTGCGGACAACTATGCATTTTTTGCCGGGCTCGACTTTGCCACGAAAGTTCTCACCGGTCCATTCCACGTAGATGTCACAGCCTCCCATGGGATCTAAATCATCTGCACTCAGCGTCGCTAGCTTGTCTAAATCGCGGGCTGCACCATAAAATTTTTCTTCATCTTTGACTTTGTAGTTCTCTAGCAGCACATCGTTTTCGCGCTGAATAAAGTGCAATACCCTTACCCGGTAGGGCTTGTCTAACTGAAACTTGTAAGCCTGTTCTAAATAAAGGCTGACTCCTGACTGAAACCCCTTTGGTAGTGGGCGCATACAGACTTGAATATGGGCAAAGAAGGGCGGATTTTCAAACGCCTGTTCCTGATTGCTAAAGTCTGCGGCCATCCACTGAGTTAGGGTTGCCACATCGGTAGAGTAGGTCATGGATTATCGAGATTAGAAAAGCTACTCAATTTACTTTAATACAGACCGCTGCCGTCACTCATTACGCCCGGATTGCGATTATTACTCTCTTTCATCAAAGCGAGTGCGAAAGCTACCGTATTTGATCCAGTACTGATTGAGATCGTGATGTGGCGTATGCAAGCTAGCCTTTGCCTGATACAGAACCACCCGGCGATGCGTCCCAATCCAAATCTTCTTCAGCGGCTCCACCGAGATCAAAGAGCCTCCCAAAGCTTCTACGCAAGATTCAAACTTATCGACCGTTGAAGCCTCAACCGTTTCGAAAATAAAAAAATTGCCTGAACAAATCAGATGGCGGCTGCGAATCCAAGCCTTCATCTTTTTAGACGCGGGCGGTGGCAACATTACAGCCGTCCTAACGGAAGTTCATGCGCAAAGCTTTCTCTCTTCTCAAAGCGTAGCGCTCCTTCCGTCGAGCCCCAAACATGTTCGTCAGTTTCTGTGTCCATACCCTGGTCTAAGCTGACCCAGGTGCTATCAGTCAGCTCTACACGGCTCACCAAATAAGTCCACTTGCCCTTCCTCGGAATTCGACAGTTGTTCCCCGGTTCTACCCCACCAATAAACATGTCGCCCTCTCGATGAAAAACCATCGAACACCCTTCTCTCCGAATCGCACAGTCAGAGGGAATGGTCCTTAAGATGTCGGCGTTGTGTCCAGATCCTGCATAGGGAACACCATCCTTAAAGCCATAGTTTTCGATATAGATATGACCATTTTGAGCCACGACTCGATGCAGGCCCTGTCGATAAGGGCTCCAAAGGTCGTAGTCATAAACCTGTTCGGAATAGAACCCAATGCCGCCCGGAAAACCCAATGCCTCAAAGAAATCGTAGGGCAGCGGGCGGAAAAATATACGGATGTGCGCAAAATCAGTAAGGGCAGTATCGGCCTGCTTAAAATTGCTGAAGTCCCCAGCCATCCATGTAGATAGCGTGACTAAATCTGAACTCGCTGAATTGGGAACGGCGATAGGCGCAGTCATAAGGGATGGCTGAGTTGAGAGAGCGGCTAAGCGGCAGGATTAGGCAAACGAGACCTAAGAAAATTGTAGAGAAGAATATTGGAAATGATGAGTGCTGCAATCAAGAAAATGGACAGATGCTCATTCACAACCAGTAGGGGCATAGCATGCTATGCCCTTACTAATTTTTTGTGGGAAGGCGAACTTCTGAAGAGAGAGAAGCTGTGGTGACGCCTTTGCCGTTACTCGTTTTGATCAGCGACACTCGAAAGCGGAGATTATCGTTGGCAAACCAGATTTTTTCCTCCGCAGCGGCGCGATCGTATCCAGTTGTTAGCACGAAAGTCTCATCTGGATAAATCACATAGTGACCCGCCGCCGGAATCGTTTCGGCGTAGCCCTGATCTCGCAGGAGCTTACCGCTATTGGTGTCGTCCAAGTTTGGTACAGGCACTAAGATTGTCTGTCCCTTCAAAACGTCGTCTTCATTCCAGTCTGTTTCACCTTCCCAACTCATCTTGAACGGAGTAGCGATTTTCCTAGGATCAACCCCCTGACTCTCACAAAGCGCAATCACCGCCGGGTCACCTTTCTCCAATCCCTCGATTTTAATCATCGAGCGAATCTCTTCAAAATGAGCAAAAGCCAGATGATGAGCGCTACGCTGCGATTTCCACTGGCCCAAAGAGCGTGCTACGAAGGTGTCTATGTCCATGTTTCAACCGTGCTGAATGAGCCGTCCTCACACAAAACAAGGGTCAAAGGCGCAGCTTTGATACGACTTTAACCCTATGAACAGATTAAAGGCTAATCTTGCTTCTAACCACGATTACGTTTTGTTTTTTGGGATTTGGACTTGGCACCGAGTTCCGAATTATCTACCTCAGGGTTGCTGTCGGATTCTAGCTGGCCAGCATTAGCTGGTGGGTTGTTCATGAGCTGAACGGAGGCTACTTTTCCGCCCTGCTTGTGAATAGTCTGCAAGGCTTGAGACATTTGGCTGTAGGGCACGTGGGTCTGATAGCTCCCAGTTTTTAGGACTGATTGCTGACGGACACCGGTTACCTCAATGGTGACGGTGCGGCTGTCGTAGCTGCTGACGCTAGAACTGACGGGGACTTTCATACCAGTCATGTTTTAATCTCCACTTATTAAAATAAAGATAGATGGTGAAACGAAAGCTACTGCCAGGGTTTGATAATTCAGACATCCTCTAGCAACAGCTTTTTCTTCAAGGAGACTTATACAGGATCGATGCTGAGAATTTTGCCGCCGGATTTTTGAATGGTGCGGATTCTGTTCTGTAGCTGGTTGTAGCCAATCTCGTAAGTGGCGCTGCTGCGGGGGGTGCGGCTGCCGCCAGTGTTGGCACCTGAGACCACGATACGAAAACGACCGTCTCGGCCAGTTTTCCCTAGGCCCACGCCTTTGGGTGACCTAATTTTGGTAGAGAGGTTAGAGGCGAGATCGCTGGTAAGCCTGGATTTGTTGCCAGACTTGTTAGACGCATTGCCGCCTGCTAGGACCAAGGTCCGGTTATAGCGGACGTTTTTCATGCCGGATTCGGTGTTTTGACCGCGCAAGTAGGGGACTGTGTTCTCTCCAAAGCTCTGCCAGTATTCGTCGCTATCGAGATAGGAATCGATTTCACCTTCGTAGCCCTTGGTGGCGTAGATAGCGGTATGAGCAGAGATTTCGCTCTGGTCCTCAGGGGCACGGCCCAGTAGGTTTTGAAAGTTCTTTTCGATGAAGGTGTAGGCAGAAGAAGACTCGAAAAATAGGCTGCGGTACAGGTCGGATTTCGCTACGGCGCGTACAAATCCACGGACGGTGATATCTCCGTTGCGCAGAAGTGATTCACCGGTTTCTAGCCGCTGGCTTTCCATGATGTGATGATTGCCAAGCACCTGTTTGTACGCAGCTTGAATGACAACTTCTAGGTCGTCTTCTGAGGCGTTAGAACGCAGCTCGACAGGTTCTGGACTGGTTACCCAAATCGACATGATGGTTTCTCCGCTAATGGCATAAAGTGTAAAGCCGTATACCGCACGGCCCTTACCTATCAGCTAACCGGATACCGTCCCCGCAAATGAGAATACGTTAATCTTCTAAAATAAACTTAATGCATTGCCTGAGCGCGAAAAAGAGCTAGAAGCTCAGTCGCCAACAGCTGTTCAAAGAGATCTCTTAGAGAAGAACCCCTTTTTTGACTATTACCGATTTATTTCTAGCTCTTTTTATGAGTGTTTCTTCGGTACCTTTTCAGAGAGCGAAGATGTTCGCCGAGATGGACGATCTGCTTTTGCGATCGCTTGGTTTGTAATTACTTGATTTCGGTGATGCTGACAATCTTGGCACCCGTGCGCTGAATACGCTGAATCTGAGGGGTCATCTTGGTTGCGGAGACGATGTACTCGTTGAAGCTGACGCGACGAGGGCTGTCAAACTTGGCACCTGTTGTCTTGATTTTGAAGCGCTTCTCAGTGACAGAACCAGCTGTCGCTTTGGCGGTGGTGATCTTGTTGGCGCTGTTGGTGGCAACTGCGTACACTAGCTGAGAATCTGTGACGGCGCTGCTGACTTGAGCGGGACCACGGTTAACAGCAAAGTTGCGGTTGTAGACGACTTGCTTGCGACCGACTTCACTCTTTTCGCGCTGGAATGGAACAAGGTTCTCGCCAAATGCCTGTTGGTACTCTTCGCTGTCGACGTAGGAATCAATATCTGCGTCGAAGCCTTCTTCGGCGCAGCGGCGGATGTGCTCAGAAGCTTCTGCTTGAGACTCGGGCGCGCGACCTAGAATGTGCTGAAAGTTTAGCTCGGTGGAGCGGTAGGGGCCGCAGTTTTCGAAGTGGCGGGATTTGTAGAAGTCGGATTTGGCCACGGCGCGGACAAATTCGCGCACGGAGCTAGCGCCGTCAAATAGCTGAGATTCGGCAGTGGTCAAACGCTCGCTTTCCATCACGTGGGGATTGCCCAAAACCTGCTTGTAAACGGCGCGAATGATTGTTTGAATCTCTTCTTTGGAACTAGTAGGCCACAGTTCGTAAGTGTAAGTGTCTGCCATGGGGTTCTCCTAAATTATGTTTAGTGAAAGGGTGATAAAAACGGTCAACAACAGCGTTAGAAAAGTGAATGTCTAGAGAGTAGATATGCGATCGCACGCAACAAAGGCGAGCAGTCGAAGGGAGTCACACCCATTCTCCACTCGCCCCAATCGCATGATCTAGCTAATTTCAGTAATGCTGGCAATCACGCCGCCAGACTTGTGAATGCGCTGGTATTCCTGAGAGAGCTTCTCGTAAGGCACGATGTATACCTGATTGGCTCTGCGGAAGCGAGAAGACGCCTTACGCACGGTGTTTGCCCGGATAGAAGTGACTTCGATACGGTAGACTTTGCCGCGATCGCCCACACCAGTTCCAGAACGAGTCGCCGCCGAAGTGGGTGGCTCGCTGAACGCCCACCCATCAGAACCACCCGAAGGTGCTTTGACAGCAGTCGGAATCGCATTGATCACCAGCTTGTTCAATCGAGGCTCTTTGCCGGAGGTGCTGCCCTTGAGCGAGCTGCTAGAGGCTCCGCGAACCAATTCAAACATGTGCGTAAATCCAACCATCGTATCCGCAGCTTCGCTCTGATAGCCTCGGATATAGGGCACCAGGTTTTCGCCAAACGTGTTTTGGTACTCCTCGCTGTCGATATAGGCATCGATATCAGCTTCAAAACCTGCCGCGTCAAGGATATTGCTGTGAGCCTTCATCTCGTCGTAGTCATTAGGGGCGCGGCCTAGTAGATGACGAAAATTTAGCTCTGTATAGCGATAGCGAGGGCAGGCTTCAAAGAAACGAGTGCGGTATAAATCCGACTTAGCAACCGCTCGAACGAACTCACGCACAGTGAACTCACCGCGCTTGAACTGAGATTCGGGGACGGAGAGACGCTCGCTTTCCATCACGTAGGCGTTGCCTAATACCTGACGGTAGACGGTACTAATAATTTCTTCTAATTCCTCGGAGGACAGTCCAGGAAACCACTCCACCGGAGGAGTTTCTTCAAAAAGACTGACGCCCAAGCGTGCTGCTGGTCCGAAAGCGCCAAAAGACATGGATGCTATCTCCTTATATCGGTTGATTGCGTGTTCTCATTTTGTCGGCAAAGGGGGTCTATCTTTGTCAAGTTTTGTGAACTGAAAAGACGGTGAACTAGACAGTTGCCCTTCGATTGAAAGGGCTGAAACTTTTTCTACTGAGGGGATATAGTCGTTATTGATTTAGCTTTTTTAAAAGTATTAGCTGTGTATATGCCACCCTACTTTCCTGTCACCTTTCGTTACAAATGGCTATTCAGCTGCGCCCGCGTTGATAAGAAGGGCGATCGCATCTCTAGCCCGAAAAGATTTTTTGGCTTCGCTGAGCGCGGTCTGTCCCCAGCGGTTCACAGGTGTGACATCTGCGCCCTGCTCTAGCAGCAGCGTGATCGTGTCTAGATCGCCGCGCGCTGAGGCCATCATCAGCGGTGTCCAACCGCCAATATTGGAGGTATTGACGCTGCCGCCCGCTCGAATCAGGCTGGCAACGGTATGAGCATGACCGTTATCAGCGGCTAGATACAGTGCTGTATCGCCGATTCTGTTGGTGGCAGCCACATCTGCTCCTGACTTGATCAGCTGCTCCACGATATCTGTCTGACCGTGGCGGGCGAGCATCATCAGTACTGTTTCTTCGTAGGTGTTGCGACCTGTAATGTCGGCACCTTTTTCCAGCAGTGTAAGTACGATATCTCGTCGATCTGATTCGGCAGCATACATCAAAGCGGTATAGCCAGCGTCGTTACGGACGTTTATATCGGCTCCTACCTTCAAGAGCAAATCGACAATATCGGCGTGATTTTCCATGCCAGACCACATCAACCCGGTACTGCTTTGCCAGCGAGCGTTTGGGTCAGTGCCTGTAGAGAGCAAAGTTGCGACCTTGGTGCGATCGCCTGCGATACAGGCTCGAATCATTTCCTCTTCTGAGTTCATCGCTGAACCTACACCTCAGCTTCTACTTTGACAAAGGTTGAAAGTCTCGCAATCAGATGGTCGAAATAAGGTGATAGGGCCGGGTAGGTTTCTATGGGAAACCGCCGTAAGCTAGCTCGCTTGACGCCAATCAAACCGGCTACCATCGCCGGGAGAGGCACCTGTAATTCTTCGTAAAGCTGCTCCATTGCAGCTAGCCCATCTGTGTCCGTATAGTGGTGATGCTGTCCGGCAACGCCATAGGTAATACAGCGTAAAAACTGCCAAAAATCTCGCCAGCAGGCTTCTGCCCGCTGTGGAGGAAAGAGCCCGCCGCCTGGCTCCAAAATATTGGGGAAGGTCGTGAGCACCACAGCTCTAGCTTCGTCGACAATATCAGGAGCCTGCAATCGCAGAGTCTTTGCCACTTCGGTCGCACTGAGCCCAACTGCTGACAGGGATAGATCAGAAGCGCTAGTTAGAGACTTGATCTTGCTTAGCTCTTCGTCCGTGAGGTAGCGGTTTTCATCGTCAGCTGCTTGAAAGCAGGTGATCGCCTCTCCGTCAACCTCAGTCCATCCAGCAAAGCTGATGATTCTCGCTTTAGGGATGAGCGCTTTGGCGCGATCGCTTAGTCCGTTCATAGTTCTAAAGGTGTACTGTTGATTTTGACTTCTGTTGAGTTCGGTCTCTCTAGTCTAAATCGCCTTTGACGCTTGTGCCTGAAGCTGTTTGATTACAAGCGCTGCCACTCGCTGAACATCTGGGTTCAAATCTTGCTGTAGCGGGATGATCGCGTCGATTGTGTTGCGCTTGCTTAGTTTTCCCAACGCTAAAACAGCCGCTTTGCGAACGTCTGGCTCTGCATCCTGCAAGCAGGCTAGCAATGGTTGATAGGCGGGCTGATAGTTGAGACGGGCAAGGTGTGCGATCGCTTCGATGCGAACGTCAGGGGCTAGATCTTGAAGTGCTTCGATCAGAAAGCGGAGATTATCTTCGTTGGGCTGCTCTTCGGCGTACTGCTCTTCGCCGAGCTGATTGGATAGATCGGATTGAGTTTGGGCCAATTGAGTCTGGGCCAATTGAGTCTGGGCCAATTGAGTTTGGGCTAATTGAGCGATCGCGCCCACAACCGCTACTCTGACGCTTAGCGAAGGATCGCTGCGATTCTGGTAAAGCTGTTCGCATACCTCTGCGCTCATGGTTGCGATCGCCCAAGCCGCGTGTCCCTTAGCGCTTTCATCTGCCGACGTTGACGCCAGTATCTCCCGCACGGACTCGAATGCAGGCGCACCAATTTTGGCCAGAGCCCCTGCTGCTGCACTCTTCACACTCATCGCCTGGTCTTGTGTCAGCGCTATCACTAGCCCCGACACTGCTGCCTCATCTCCCAAATTTGTCATCGCATTGCAGCAGGCTCGCCGCACTATCGGATCTGGGTGGGTGGCTAATCCTTCTAGCAAAAAAGGCGTCGCAGGCTCTCCAATCTCACTAAACGCATTGATCAAGCGCAGCCGCACCGATCTTCTTGGATCACTTAGGCCTTGAATCATCTGCCGCAGTAGCTGCGGATCTGGTTCGTCAAACGCTAGCAGCTCAATTTGCTCACTGACGTAAGCAATCAGATCATCCGTCCGCGCTTGACTATCTTTCTGATTGTTGAAATTAGACAAATCGTTTGAGAAGTTTTGGACAGAGTCCATAGCTAGATTGGTGAGAGTTGGGAGGAAGCCGTCAAATCCACAAAAGTAGCGGCGAAGGCTAGTGCGGCGTCATAGTGCTTGGCACAGCACCATCTGTGGGCTAACCAGTGGAACTAGTTAAGTGGAATTACCAGACTCTTCCCCACGTAGTTGCGCCAGCGAAGCATCAATTTTTAGAATCTCTGGGTGATTTTCTAGCTGCGACATTGTTATTGACTTTGGCAACTTAGCCTTCTTGGCTGTCGCGGTGAAGTCTTCGATCAAGCGGGCTTTGTACTCCTCTAACTGTGCAATGACCTCGGCCACCTCTTGTTCATTAGGCGTCGCTGTCGAGCTGTCTAGCGCGTTCACTTGTTCGCTTATCTCAGTAGTTTCTGAGACAGTAGTTTTTGAGACAGTAGTTTTTGAGACAGTGCTTTCTGACACAGGTAAGTAACCTCCTGATTTCTCTAATAACATTTCTGAAGACGAGACACGGGCGGACAGCCTATGCTCACGATCGGTCCGAAGCATCAGATCTGGCATGGATACTATGATGAGCAATATGAGCTGGCATCCCTAGGTCTGTTAAACCGTCTCGGTTCTTATTCAATAGCGTAAATCAAATTGCCCTGCGCGTTTCAATGGAAATCTCTGAAATCAAAACTCTGCTCACCAGCGAAGATCCCCAGCTGCGATTGCGGGCGCTAGTTGCGCTCAAGGACTACGGCGTCGATACCGCTGTCCCTTTACTCATCGGCCAACGTCAGGACGAAGCTTTCTTAGTCCGGTCTTTTGTCGCGATGGGCCTAGGTCGCAAACGCAATGAATCGGCTTATGCTGCTTTATTAGAAATGCTACCAGTCGAACCTGACCACAATGTAAAAGCCGAAATTGCCAACTCTTTGGGTCTGTATGGTAATCGAGCTGTTGACTGCTTGACTCAACTGTTTATAAAAAGCGATCATTGGCTAGTGCGCCGCAGCATTCTAGCTATCATGCCCGAGATGGAGTGCTCTGAGAAGCTGCTTGAGATTGCACTCATCGCCTTAGAAGACAAAGATGAAACGATCTCGCAAGCTGGCATTACAACACTAGGATCGCTAGCGCATACTGCTCAGTCGCAGGCAGCACTAGACGCGATGCTACCCACTCTGCAAAACGAAAACTGGCGATCGCGATTAGCTCTGGCCCATGCCCTCAAACTCTTCGACCAGCCAGCGGCTAGAGAGGCTCTGACCCGGCTCCGCCAAGACAGCCACCACAAAGTTGTCGCCGCGACGCTAGAAACGCTGCTGCCAGGCTAAGCCAATTTCTATCTCTACTGCCTGCTTCCTTTTGAATCCTTCCTCTAGATAATTGCTGCTTTGATATCAGATCGCTTACTCTATTGATGATGAATAAATGTAAATATTTGTTCATCATCATGCCTGTGTATGCAGGCGCAAAATTTGAGGAAAGATTTTGATGGCAATCTCTACGCAACAGCCTATGCGACCACCTACGCAGCAGACTACTATTTCGAGCGGTGGTCAGACAGCGGCGGTAATAGCGCAAGTCAGCGAACAAGAAGCGCGGGCGATCGCATTCTTCCAGCATTCAGTCGGCAGCTGGCAGTCGCGCCGCCGCTACTACACTCTCGCCAACGACCAGACCCAAGAAGTCGTCAGCGATCTCAGCATTACTTTTCTAGAGAGTGACCATGCAGCCCTAGTTGAGCTGGGCCAGCGTCACGATCTTGAGGTTCCTATGATTTGCGGCGCAAAAGTTACTTGGGAGAGCACTTATATTAGTCCTAGTAAAAAGCCTTCTGTGGGCGAGACCGTTTTTGGTATTCGTGGGGATGTGATGTATCGCGATCGCGGCTTTGCCACGCCCAAGCCGGTGACTGCTCAGTATCGGTTTACGGGCGATCGCACCATGGTCCTACGCACCGAGTACGGCGGTTCCGCCTTTGAAGAAGAGCTGAAGTTAATTGGCGACAACTACCGAACCAGACAGACGATCATTTCCCGTGCGGGTGAAGAAATCATGATCGGTCAGTATCTAGAGAAACGGCTGTAGCTTCCTCCAAACTCTGCAAAGTCGTCTTGCGAGTGTAAGCATTCCACTCATTCAGCTCCGCCGAGCTATGGCTAAGCAGCTTTGAGCGGCCAGTTTCTGTCAGTCCGACTGCGCCGCTAAAGTCCGCTCCCGCAATACTGCCAACGCCCGTCATGTCAACATCCGTCAGATTGGTCGCTCGAAAATCAGCTCGCTGTAGCTCGGCTCCTGCCAAACTAGCTCCCGCTAGATTTGCGCCCGTCAGAAACGCCTTTTGTAGGTTCGCCCCTGCCAAGCCCGCACCTGATAGGTTGGCACCGCCAAGGTTAGCACCACTTAAGTAAGCCCCTAACAGCATCGCTCCGCTTAGGTCTGCATCCTTTAGATTTGCAGTATTTAGGAAGGCTCCATTGAGCGCAGCGCCCGGTCCAACCGCGCCGCTGCTTTTGTATCGAAATCCCTTGGGCCACTGCGTCTTTTGATCGTAAAGCGCAAGCTTCAGCGCTGCATCTATCAGCGTTGTGCCAGTTAATATCGCTCCTTGCAAATCACTACGATACAGATACGAACCAGTTAGATCCGCCCCCGTCAGATTGGCACCTCGTAAAGTCGCCCCCCGCAGGTCCGCCATCTGTAAATTCGCACCTGTTAGATCTACGCCTGTTAGGTTCGCCCCGACCAGCGCGGTCCCCTGAAGATTTGCGCCTGAAAGATTTGCGCTTGAAAGGTTCGCTTTGTAGAGATCTCTTTCGGATAGGTCAACGCCAGATAGGTTGGCACTAGTGAGATTGGCTCTAGGTAAGATCTGAAGCGAGTCTGCTGGGTTAGACACCGTCATGGATTACATCAAGAGAAAAACGATTATCTACTAGCATGACAGCCTCGCTAGCCTGTACACAACTAAAGTTTCGTATAGATGCAGAAGCTTTTAGTGAACTTCAAACAGTTGTTGCTCAACTACCTCAGTGGAAAAGCTCGCTTGAGGACGCCACTGTGATGCGGGCTTGTAATACGGACTGCGACCCAATACCAGTGCCCCATTGGACATACAACTTTTGGGACTTCAGTCTTTTTGCGCATTAGAGCTTTGGCATCCTGATTCGTCGAGATGATTACGCACAGTCAAAGTCGTCAGAATTTTGTCGCATCGTCGTCACAAAGATGTCTATCGTGATAGAGACTAAATACTCTATCTATCCCTCTGTTTAAGGCTCATGCTTCTAAATCCTCCGATGTCTATGATGGCGTTCTTTCGCAAGAGCGAGGGCGTATGGTTTACGCAGCGTACGGTGCATCATTTCGATGTAGTGGCAGATGAATCGGGCGAGTCAAATTTGATTGTGGGGGTGGTTGCCGCTCGCGATCAGCGTGTGATCGAGATTTGCAAGTCTCAAAAGATCAATCCCAATTTGGCGGCGGGCGGGGCGAGCTTTGCCTGGCAGGCGAATCTGTCGGACAGTGCGCCTAGCTCTTCGGCGGCGATACTGGTGGATGTGCCTGATGACGAGAGCGGACGATCGGGGAAATTGGTGCGCGATCGCGGCTACGTAGAAACCATCCCGGTCGTCAGCCGCTACTGGTTCGGACAAGACGGCATCCTCACCATCGACACCGACTACGAAACTAACCAAGGACAGGAACGCTGCTGGTTTCTCACCGATGACTTCCGGGTTAGAGTCAGCACCGCTCGGATGATGGACGGCGTCAATCTCATGACCTATTGCTCAGAGAAGCGATTTGTCACGCCCGAGGACGTAACCGCACTGGCTGCAAGACATTTGAAGTAATACTGCTCATTTTCTACCCCACTGCCTACGCTGACTTTCCTCTCGTTAAGGAATGTATATTTGTCTTTCATAATCAGGTAGCCGCTGACTGCAATCTCGTATTGTGAGAGGGCATAGCGTCCCTATATAAAACACGGCTGATAATGTACCGCCCTTTTCTAGAGCACCTAGAGAGTTCTCTCTCTCAACGGTTTAACCTAACCAAACGAGCCATTCCAGAAGGTCTAGAATGCAACATCAGTGAGAGGGGGCGCAATCCAGCCACGATTCAAAGCTGGTGCTATCAGTGCGATCAGCTGCGCAAGGCTCGCTACACATATATCGACGCTGGCACTAGCGCTCAGATCTTTAACAGCGTCATCTATCCCGCTCATCAGTACGATCTGCCGCTTTTGGGCATTGACTTCCTCTCATTCGGCTCAGTCAAAAATCTGATTGTTATGGACTTTCAGCCGCTGTTCCAGGACGAAGCCTATCAGCAAAAGTACATCGCACCTTTGCAAGTGCTGCATGACAAGTATCCAGACCTGGCTCAGAATCTAGAAATGAAGTTCTACGATGCCAATCAGTATTTCTCTAAGTATTTGCTCTTTGCCAAGACCGATCCGGATACGGTCAAAACTAGAGTGCTAGAAGCCTTTAAGGACTACCTTCAGCTCTATTGGCAGATGCTAGATGCTGCTGCCCCCAACACAGACAGCGTAGCGATCGCCCAAATTGCCAAAGCGCAACGAGATTACGATCAGTACAGCGCCGAGAGAGATCCGGCCTCTGGTCTGTTTGGCAGCTACTTTGGTCATGAGTGGTCTGAACGGTTTCTCTACGGTTTCTTATTTGAAGATGCTGTGCCGTCAGTTGCCAAGGTGACAACTGCCAATGTCACGACTGCTAATGCTGCAACTGCCAGTGCCGCAACTGCCAGTGCCAGTAAGTGAGTGCCAGTAAGTGAGTGCCAATAAGTAATGTCTAATTCTGAAGGAACAATATACGAACCCTTTTTAGCAAAGGCGATCGCACTGCTAGAAGACACCCTGGAGCTCAGTCCCTATCCCATTCCTGCTGGGTTTGAATCCAAAAGCGCCATCACCGGTAAAGGCAAACGCGAAGCCACCGTCACTACCACTAGCTATGGCGCTAAATCTCCTAAACTCAGACAAATTCGCGCAGCCCACGTGCAAGGCGGCGCAGCGCTTCAGGTTCTCAACTTCGTGATCTTCCCTGAGCTAAACTACGATTTGCCTTTCTTTGGCGCGGATTTAGTGACCTTGCCGGGTGGCCATCTGATCGCTATCGACATGCAGCCGCTGTTCCAGACCGAGGAGTATCAGGCAAAGTACTCTGCTCCTATCATGGAAACCTTTCATCGCTATCAGGCCGAATTGCCCTGGGGGGGGGACTTTCCAGAAGAAGCGCAGGCGTTCTTTTCTCCAGCTTTTCTATGGACTCGGCCCGCTGAGACAAAGGCGGTAGAAACCCATGTGTTCGATGCCTTTTCTGACTATCTAGGAGCCTATATAAAATTCGTGCAGGCGGCTGAGCCAGTGACTGATTCAGAGCGGTTGAGCGCCATTAAATCATCACAGCTTAGCTACGCTCGCTACCGGGCCGAAAAAGATCCGGCTAGAGGCATGCTGACCCGATTCTATGGCCCAGAATGGACCGAAGCTTACATCCACGGCTTCTTGTTTGACCTGGAGAAAGACGCTCGAATAGTCGCCTAAAAATAGAGCGGATAGCCTCACTTCCTTTTAAAACGGCTTGTGTAACGAAACATAGATTATTAGAGACAAAGCGTTGGACTGGTGCTTGCGAAGTATCTTATTAAGAGAGCGCAGATAGTGCGGAAACACCCGCTGCATCTACTGTTGAGCGGCATAGATTCTTTATGAACTTTCTTAAACTTTCTCAGATTCGCGCCGCATCCGTCCTAATCTTTTATTACGGGAGCAGCAAGTTGCTAACGGTCAATATCTCTTTTAGATCTCTTCGGGAAAGGTGTAAATCATTTCTCAAAGGCTCTAAAATATTACCTGAGTCATTGCTCAACCCGCTCGAAGCTGTCTAAAAGAAGACAGTGACGTAACGGGCTTTCCAAAAACAATAACCCGGCTAGAAACCCCGTTTTTAGCCAGATATAAGGAGAATTAGGATCTATGCTTGATGCCTTTGCTAAAGTCGTTTCACAAGCTGACACACGCGGTGAGTTCATCAGTGCGTCTCAGCTAGATGCACTAGACGCCATGGTTGCTGATGGCAACAAAAGAATGGATGCTGTCAACGGTATTACTAACAATGCATCTGCTATTGTTGCCAATGCCGCTCGCTCGCTGTTCGCTGAGCAGCCCCAGCTAATTCAGCCCGGTGGTAACGCTTATACTTCCCGTCGTATGGCTGCTTGCCTGCGCGATATGGAAATCATCTTGCGCTATGTCACTTACGCTATGTTCTCTGGCGATGCCAGCGTTCTAGACGATCGTTGCCTAAACGGTCTGCGTGAGACTTATGTTGCTTTGGGTACGCCTGGCGCATCCGTTGCTACTGGCGTTCAGAAGATGAAAGCTGCTGCGCTTGCAATCGTAGGCGACAACAGTAACGTTACTAACGGCGATTGCAGCAGCCTATTGTCTGAGCTTGGCGGTTACTTTGACCGTGCAGCTTCTGCTGTTGCCTAGTCTTGACTGAAGTCTAGTTTGACTGTGGCTGTGTTTTGCGTACGAGTTTTGGTTACAAGACTTCGGACCTGAAGCGCACCAACGAATAATTAAACCGTCTAAAACTCAATTAGGAGATCTTTAAAGATGAAAACTCCTTTGACTGAAGCAGTTTCCGCTGCTGATTCTCAAGGTCGTTTCCTTAGCTCGACTGAAATGCAGGTTGCATTTGGTCGCTTTGGTCAGGCAAAAGCCAGCCTCGAAGCTGCTCGCGCTTTGACTCAAAAGTCTGACAGCCTAGCTTCTGGTGCTGCTCAAGCTGTGTACAACAAGTTTCCTTACACGACTCAAATGCAGGGTCCTCAGTACGCTGCTGACCAGCGTGGTAAGGACAAGTGTGTTCGTGACATCGGCTACTACCTCCGGATGATCACTTACTGCCTGATTGTTGGCGGTACTGGTCCGATGGATGACTACCTGGTTTCTGGTCTTGCTGAAATCAACAAGACTTTTGACTTGGCACCTAGCTGGTATATTGAAGCGCTCAAGCACATCCAAGCAAACCACGGTTTGTCTGGCGTTCCTGCTACTGAAGCGAACAACTACATCAACTACGCGATCAACGCGCTTAGCTAATTAGCCAAATTGACGCTCTAGCCTCTGGTTCACTAGCCTTTAGTTGATAAAGCAGGCGGTTAGGCTTCAATTTTTTACCCAGAGAGATATGCGATTACTGGAAACGTCTAGTGGTTGTTTGTTTCTCTGGGTTTGCTGTATGTAGGCGTATTTGCAAGAGATTTCTAAGAAGGACGATGGCTGTAGCTGAAGGCTCAGAATTTAATCAGGGGGCGCCGCAGATTACGTTTGAGCAGGCGATCGCAAACCTGAAGCAGACAGAAGATATCGGCGATCGCTACTACGCCGCTTGGTGGCTAGGTCGATTTGGAACTGGCGAACCCGAAGTCATTGCTTTGCTGCTAGCAGCCCTAGAAGACGATCAAGACCGTGCGCCCGATGGCGGCTTTCCATTACGCCGCAATGCCGCTAGAGCACTGGGAAAAGTAGGCGACCAGTCAGTCATTCCTGCTTTAATAACGTCACTAGACTGTTCGGACTACTATGTTCGCGAAGCCGCTGCGCAGTCTTTGGAGGCACTAAATGCAGAAGAGAGTGTAGAAAAGCTAGTCTCTCTTTTAGCAGGCAGCGTCGAAGCTGCGTTTGAAGTTCCTGATAAGCCCCACTTGGTTCAGCCTTACAATGCCATTTTAGAAGCGCTAGGTGGCTTGGGGAATGCTGAAATCGTGCCAATCGTTGAACCTTTCTTGAATCACGATACGGTTCAGGTCAAGAACGCGGCAGCTAGAGCGATGTATCAGCTCACAGGGCAGGGTGGCTATGCCGAAAAGCTAGTGGAGACGCTGCGATGCGATGACTTACAGCTACGGCGCTCGGCGCTATTGGATTTGGGTGAGATTGGATATCTACCAGCGGCAACGGCAATCGCCGAAACGCTAGCGGAAAATAGTATCAAGCTGATTGCACTAAAAGGATTGTTAGAAAAAGAGATCTCTGTTGCTAATCAGCTAGTCTCGACAAAGACCTGTAGCGTCATGGAACTGATGGATTCGTTGTTGTGATCTTGTCTTTTGATTCATCTGCTTATGTCAGGCTCTAATTTTCTACTTCAACAGAGGCTTCAGGCGGTCGAGGCGGCTGATTCTGCACAGGGTCTGCTCGATTCGGTCGAGGCGCTAGCCGCGTTAGCTGATGAGGGGGCGGTAGATACGCTTATTCAGGTACTGGGATACAACAATCCGGGTGCGGCAGTAGCAGCGGTCGATGGTCTGATCAAAATTGGGACACCTGCGGCTTCAGTGCTGCTCACTCAGATTGACGGATACAACTACGGCGCTCGGGCCTGGGCACTGAGGGTGCTGTCTGGGATTGGCGACCCGCGCGGGCTAGATTTAATTTTGGAGACGGCGATAGAAGATTTTTCGCTGAGCGTGCGGCGGGCAGCGGCGCGAGGGTTAGGAGCAATTCAGTGGGAGAAGCTACCCCAAGAGAGACGAGAGCAAGAACAGTCAAGGGCCGTCCAAACGTTGCTAACCGTGCTAAAAGACGTTGAGTGGGTGGTTCGATATGGTGCGGTTGTGGGATTGCAGGGAGTTGCGAGGGCCACAGTGCGAGAGGGCTTTGTCGCATTAATCGATCCAATTGTGGATGGGTTAGGCGATCTCGTCGAAAAGGACGATACTCTAGCAGTACAAGCCCGTGCTCGGTGGACACTCTCAGAAATTCAATCTTTTGATCCTTAGAAATACAGCTACTCTTTTCTACCTCACCTTTCTTTCATGTCTCTTCGCTACGCAATTATTGGAACCGGAGCAATTGGTGGCTACTACGGAGCCAGACTTCAACAAGCTGGAAACGAGGTTCACTTCCTTTTGCGCAGTAGCTATGAACAGGTTAGAGCGCATGGTCTGCAGATAGAGTCTATCGATGGCGATTTTGTGCTCCCTCATGTCAACGCATACAACAGTCCGGCGGATATCCCACCTGTTGATGTTGTCATTGTGGCGCTAAAGACTACGCAGAATGTCGGGTTGCCTGAGCTATTGCCAGCGATGAAAGAGGGTGGTGCAATTCTCTCTTTGCAGAATGGGTTTGGTGTAGAGAGTGCGATCGCCAAAACGTTAGAAAAGAATAACACTCCAGTACCGGCTATTTTAGGAGGGCTCTGCTTCATTTGTTCCAACCAGATAGCACCGGGCCATTTTCGCCATCTAGACTATGGGCGAATTGTATTGGGTGCGCATAATCAACAGAATCAACGATGCGCGCCGACGCCTCTGCTGAATAGGATCACAACCGACTTGGTTGAGGCCGATATAGAAGCAGAAATAACAGATGATTTGCCAATGATCAGATGGCAGAAGCTGGTATGGAATGTGCCATACAACGGACTATCAGTGGTATTAAATGCGACGACAGAGGAAATGATGGCAGATCGGGACGTGCGATCGCTCATCACCACCCTTATGACAGAAGTCGTTACTACAGCGAACGCTTGGGGCGAGGCTACCTCCCCAGGCACTAGTCGATGCCTTTGTCCAGGCATCATCGATAGGATGCTATCGCATACGGAAGAAATGACACCCTATCGCACCAGCATGAAAATCGACTACGACGAAAGGCGTCCGCTAGAAATCGAAGCCATTCTGAACAGTCCCATTCGCGCAGCTCGCAGAATAGGTGTGGCCGTCCCTAGCATAACAATGCTGCAACAGCAGTTGACGTTTCTTGATATCCGCAATCAGAATTCGTAGTCAAAACTTGCCATCGAAGTTTGTGGAATCAGAATTGTGTGGTCAGCCAATCCGGCATAAATGCTGTGCTCATGGTAAAAGCAGAATCATACATAAATTACCCATTAGCAAACCAGCATGAGTACCAAAAAATCATTGTCTGCTTTCTGTTCTACCGCTTCGACAGGCAGTAGTCTTCTAGATTCTTTTCGAATATATCCCAAAGATAAAAGCGCGGTTACTCTACTCAGCAATAGACCGGTCGTTGATGCAGATATACATGCTGAACCGAAAAACGTTCTTAAAGAGCCAGCTGCTGCAAACAGAGTCTCTCAAAAACAGATAAGTGCTAGAGAAGCAAACAAAGTTAAGAGCGCTAAACAGATTGCCGTTGAGCGTATAAGCAAAGTTTTACAGGCGGATAAGACTGAACTAAACGACCAACGCTGTAGAAGTTAAGGCTTTGCCTCAAACAGGATAAGTAGGGATAAACCTACAAGGGGAAGGATGTGTGATCGCGGCGTCCTATGCTCTTGCCGTATTGATCAATGCAATCAGCGACGCACTGCCAATTCCGATGACCAAACCAGAAACAGCTGCTACTGCCACGCTGACCCAAGAGGCTCGAAGTAGCAGCCAGATAGTATCCACAGCTTTATGCCCTATAGCAGCGAACTCTCTCTAGAGATAGAGAAAAAACTCTAGAAAAAGTTGGAATATACATGGCTAGCCTAGCTTTTTCAGACAAACAATCTCGACACGCCTGCGGCCAGAAACATCTCTGTGTTTCTGGTCATCTTCTTATCTACTGACCTTTGGGGAAAGCAGTTATGTTTTTATTCTTGGTAGAGCCTGCTTCTGAAGCCTTGCAAGCGCCGGTCACGACTTTTGTACTGCTTCTAGCAATTGTGCTAGCAGTGCCACCAGTCTTTGAACGATTTAAGCTGCCAGGACTGATTGGGCTAATTGTTGCGGGTGTTGTATTTGGCAGTAGCGGCCTGGGTTGGCTGAACGCTGAAGATGACACGATGAAGCTGTTTTCAGACATCGGCAAGATCTATTTGATGTTTGTTGCCGGACTAGAGATCGATCTTATCCTGTTTCAAAAGACGCGCAGCCGCTCGATGGGCTTTGGATTTATGACCTTCGCAATCCCCCTGTTAGGGGGTATTGCAGTCGGTCTTTATTTTGGTTTTGGCTGGCTGGCCGCTGTATTGATTGGCTCATTGCTAGCTTCGCATACGCTGCTAGCATATCCAATTATTCAGCGGCTAGGGGTCGTCAATGATGAAGCGGTCACCATCACGGTGGGCGCGACCATCTTCACAGATATTGCTTCGCTAACTGTGCTAGCAGTGTGCTTGGGTATTAGTAAGGGCGACTTTACCGCAGTCAAGCTGCTGATGCTCCTGGGTTCTTTGGGTCTGTATGCATTCGCCGTATTGGTGGGTCTAAAGCGGCTTGGCAAACTCTTTTTTCGTAAGGTGGGAAGAGATGAAGGAAATCGAGTTCTGTTTGTTTTGCTCGCTGTTTTTCTGTCGGCAGTGGTCGCTCGCCTGATCGGTGTAGAAGATATCATTGGAGCCTTTCTAGCGGGCTTAGCGATCAATGGCATCGTAGGCAACGGTCCGGTCAAAGAGAAAATAGAATTCATGGGCAGCGTGATCTTTATTCCTATGTTTTTTGTGAATATGGGACTGCTGCTAGATCTAAGCGCGTTTGCTGACATCTTTGCTGCTGTCGGACTGCCTTTAGCAATTGTTGGCGTGCTGCTGCTGACTAAGCTAATCGCCGCGCTGATTGCCAAACAGCTCTACGGCTATAGCTGGAATCAGGGCGTTGCGATGTGGTCTTTGTCGGTGCCACAAGTAGCGGCTACGCTAGCAGCGGCTTTGGTTGGATATCAGGCAGAAATCATTAGCTCAGATGTGTTCAATAGCGTCATCTTGCTCATGCTGGTAACCTCTGTTGTAGGTCCGCTGGTAACGACTAGCGCAGCGACAAAGCTGTCTTTGGAAAAGGGCTTTGACGAAACAGATGAGCTAGACTGGCTGCCGCCGCCTAGTGAGATTCCTGATTCGTTTTCTGTTGTAGTACCGGTGTACAACCCTGAAAATGAGCGATCGCTAATCGAGCTAGCTGCCTCAGTTGCTCAGTACGCCAATGGACGCTTAATCCCGCTGGCGGTAGCGTTAGCCCAACCCCAAATGGATTCGCCGCAGCTAACAAGAGCGCTAACTCGCAGCCGCCAGCTACTAGAAGATGCGCAAGTCATCAGTGAAGAGTTCGAAGCAATCACCGAACCGGAGCTGAGAATCAACTACAACATTGCTCAGACAATTGCGCACGTAGGGCGAGAGATGAATGCCAACCTGATTGTGCTGGGCCTAGACAAGCATGCCAAACTAGGCGGCAAGCGATTGTTCAGCAATATTCAAGATGAGGTGATGCAAACGGCACACTGCCCGGTAGCCGTGGCTCGGCTGCTTGAACCCGTCTCTACAATCAAAACCATTTTAATACCGATCGAAAACCCATCTGTGATGACGCTGCGAGCGCTGCGGTTTGCCCAGGTGCTGGCAGTGGCAAATCAGGCCAAGATCACATTGCTGCATGTGTACAGTCCGCGTACGCCAAAAACCAGTCAGGCTCGGCTAAAGAAACAGATGGAAATTCTGTTGGATCGGCTGCCGCCTGCGGATTGTTCTATAGAAATTGAGCTATTGGCTAGAGATAATGTGGTGCTGGCGATCGCAAAAGCAGCGAAGCAGTATGATCTAGTGGTGGTGCGATCGCAGCGTCGTCGCAGCGGCAATGGTCTCACAATCGGTGCAAAGACCACACCCTTGCTACAGAAGCTCTCCGGTTCAGTCGTGCTAGTCGGTGAGCCTCAGTCTCAGCCTGTACGCCAAACTGTTCCGAGAGAGAAAGCAGCACTGAAGTTAGTGACGACGTAGCTTACGCCTTGCCTTCTTGCAGAGTCTGCATCCGCGCTTTGCTATATCTTGCAAATGATTAGATGAACCAGCGGGGGCCAGGTAGGTTGGCAGCGTTGTCACTTCCTTTCTCTCGCTGATCCTAAAACATGCTTTATGGGTCAATCGGCGAACCCTGTGCTTAAGAGTAATACTATAAAAGACCAGTAGCTTACAACCCCAACCCCAAGACCGCCAGCTACTAACGCGACCATTCTAAGCGCATAGTATTTTGAAGGATTGAGGGGTTTTGTGCGAAGCCAAATAAAATTAGTAACAAGGATACTGAACGTGATCGCAAGCCCGGTCCCGATCTTCGCTAATCGTACTTCTCCGAGATCCAGTAGGGTATTGAGTCCCCAGTACTTCCTCCGCACGGCTTTGAGCTGCTGAGTATCTAACCCGATACCTCGAATTTGAAATGCCCTCTGGACCATGGCCCCAAGGCCAAAGTCGTTGTTGTAGCAGCCAGCAGGGTTCCCGCCGTAGGTTGCCTTGCAGCTACTAGAGAACCCATTGAATTCTTCGGGTATCAGTGTCAAGACCAATGGACGGCCTTGAATCTCAGCTTGGCACTGATCTTGTAAATCGACTTTTGTGCAGGTAAAGATGCGTCCGGGTATGGCTACCTCATTGACCGAACCTACAGCTTCGAGAGAGACTTCTGTGATCGGGCTATCGGCATCGATGCTACGAGTCTCGAATACGAGCAGAAATAGATAGCTGCTGAACAATACAATCCACAGCCCGAGCAAAGATCTTGATAGGAACAACTTCCACTGACGCATGAGCTCACAACTTAGTTGGGATATTAGTCTTCAACATTCACCCTATTATTTGTTTAAATAAACCTACCCAATGAAAAAGATACCGTCAGATGTTCCAATTTTTGCTCTGGAACGCACTATCCTTGTTCTTCCTACTTTTAGTAAAGATGAAATATCTTCTAGTCCTTACAACTTGGCGCACTGGACTATGGTTTTCCGCATGCTTACTACACTGCGGAAGGCTACAGCCCTCGTTCTGTAATGCAAGGTGTACTTGGGCTGCGCTTTGGGCACAAAAGCACTTGTGTCGCTAGCGTTGAATGCATGTTAGAAAAGATGACTTTGGACACTATTTACAAACTGCTAAAGCTGCAATATCAGCGGCTGCGATCTTGTCAAGATTGTGCGTAATCTTTTCGATATTCCAGTTCCACCAAGCGATCTGTAGAAGCGATCGCACCGTTTCCTCATCAAATCGCTGCCGCACACACTTTGCCGGATTCCCCCCCACAATCGTATAGGGTTCAACATCGCTGACAACAACAGACTTGGCGGCCACAATCGCACCGTCGCCTATCTTCACCCCTGGCATAATAGTCGCCTCGTAGCCAATCCACACGTCATTACCAATTACCGTATCGCCTTTGTATGGTAGTTGTCCTGCTTCTGGTGCGGCTTTCTCCCAGCCATTACCAAAGATATAAAAGGGATAGGTAGAAAATCCATCTAGCTTGTGGTTTGCGCCGTTCATAATGAACTTTGGATTGCGGGCGATCGCGCAAAACCTACCAAGAATCAGCTTGTCGCCAATAAAAGGAAAGTGATAAAGAACATTTCGCTCAAAGTTTTCTGAGTCTTCTGGATCGTCATAATATGTGTAGTCACCAATAACAATATTAGGATTCGTCACCGTATTTTTGATGAAACAAATCTGTCGAAAGCCTTCCATCGGATGTTTGCAGCTAGCGTTTGGTCCGTACATATGTACAACTAAGATAAAAGCGATATTGCCAGAGTGCTAAGCCTTGGGAAAGTGAGCCCTCGCTATGATAGTCCTATAGAAACTTGGATGGTGTCATGCGGACGGGAAAGTTAAACATACCAATCTTTGAGAAGAACCAGATGGGTCAGGTGACCGCAACGATTACTGTGACTAACCATATTGATCAAATTCTGGCAGAGCGCGGCTTCATTCTGGAAAGTGAAGTACGTGTCGTCACTTTAGACAATGTATTTGTGGATACTGGGGCAACTTTACTCAGCCTTCCAACAGCCGTTGTGGAAAAGTTAGGGCTTCCTGTCAGTGGGTCGACTGAGGTAAAGACAGCCAACGGACTTGTGCCTGCTAGAGTCTTTCGTGAAGCCAATCTAGAAATCAATGGACGGCGAAGTACTTTTGATTGCCTAGAACTTACGGAATTAGATGTTGCATTATTGGGCGTTCTACCAATGGAAGCATTGGGAATAGAACCCGATTTGCAAAAACAGCAGCTGAGGATGTTGCCAATGATTGGAGATGATTCGTATATCTATGCGGTCTAGCTCCGTACAGCAAGCTCCATACAATAAGCCCTGAACTCTATAAGAATTCAAGGCTCAAGTTGAACTAATTTAGCTAGTTAAGCAATCTCTTGCTTGCAAAAGCTTGTAACAAGGCTTAGCGACGAGGTTCGCGAGGCTTTGCTTTGTTTACACGCAGATCGCGGCCCATCCACTCAGCACCATCTAGTGCTTCGATGGCGGCATCTTCTTCGGCGTCAGAGCCGAGGTCGACAAATGCGAATCCACGAACGCGGCCAGTTTCACGGTCAGTTGGCAATGTCACACGTTTGACAGTGCCATACTCACCAAAAACGCCACTGAGGTCATCTTGGGTGACATCATAGGAAAGGTTCCCTACATAAACGCCCATAATCTTAAGCTCCAAAAAAAAGTAAACGGAAAAACGGAAAGTGAAAAAGCTGTTGAATAGCTATAGATCTTTGAGCGAGATCAAGCGCACTATAACTATGCAGAAAGAACAGATAGATAAATAGATGCGAAAGACAACAAGCCTTGAACTCGCTAGAGCTCAAGGCTTCTCTCTCAGTTACTGAAGTATTCGCTAGGCATGAAAATTCTTAACGACGTGGCTCACGTGGTTTGGCTTTGTTTACGCGCAAATCACGACCCATCCACTCAGCACCGTCTAGGGCTTCGATGGCAGCTTGCTCTTCTTCGTCAGATGCCAAGTCGACAAAGGCAAAGCCTCGTACACGACCAGTTTCGCGATCTGTGGGTAGGGTTACACGCTTGACGGTACCGTACTCTCCAAAAACAGAGTTAAGGTCGTCTTGGGTGACATCATAGGAAAGGTTTCCTACATAAACGCCCATACAAGTAGTCTCCAAAAATTAAACAGGGTATTGAGAATGATAAGTCGGACGGAAGCCTGTAAAAATTGAGGAAAATCCCTTTAAACAGAAAAGCAAACCTGTAGCCGATATCGATTTCTTCATTCTTATCTTATATCTAATCAGAGGATAGATCACAGCTGCAATGTCAAATATCGTCACAAATTGCTAACTTCGGCTCATTTTACCTAGCTCAAGGACATGATCACAACGCCGCTAACCATGATGCCAGCGCCCAACAGGCGGGCTTGAAGCCCTTTTTCTTTGAAGAAAAAATGACCGAACAAAACGGACAGCAGTGCGCTCATGCGCTTGACGGCGATCACCTGGGCGACTGGTGCCATGGTCAGCGCTAGCATCTGGAAGGTAATTGCGATCGCATTAAATCCGCCCGTCACCCCCAACAGCCGCCACTGTGACAACAGAGGCTTGATCCCAGGGCTAGATGTGCGCCAGAACACGAAGGGAACCATGCCAGCCGCAATCACTGTGAACAAAGACAACGCCCAAAATAGAGGCGAGGAATTGATGACGCCGATTTTATCGAAGTTGGAGGTGATGCTCCAGATGAAGGCAACGCAGAGCATGAGGCGGCTGCCGGGGTTGCGGGTCATAGCAAGGAGGGGATCGAGGGGTTTTTGTGGGGTGGTGGGAGATCGGGGATTGCGGGTCTTTAGATTCAAGACGTAGGAGCCGATGACCAGGAGGATGACGCCGAAGGCGTCGGCTGGGGTTGGTTGCTCTTGGACGATGAGCGGAGAGGTGACTAGGAGGAAGAGGGGGGTAAGGGTAACGAGAGGAACAGTGAGGGACAGATCGGCAATCTTGATAGCGCGAACGTAGAGGGTGAAGGCCAGAATGTTGAGGCTTCCACCAATCAGAAGCGCCCACCAAAAATTGGGCTGAAGGATAGGAACGCCGCCTGAAAGCCAAAGGACTGGCAGCATTAGCAGAACACCTACGGCCATAAAGCTAAATAGGACGGAGTATTCGTCTAGCGTTTTAAGGCTTTGCTTGCCAGTGGCATCTTTACAAGCCTCGAAGAAAGCGGTGAGCGAGGCGAAGAAGAACCACATGGAAAAGTATGAAGATGGGTTTAGAGGACGGAGAGGGCCATGCCAGCTAGGAGGATGAAGCCGATAGTGACGTTTTGGCGAAATAGGTTGCCAAAAACTTGAGGGGATTTGGGGAGGCGGGCGAGCTGACGGTACTGGCGGTACCAAAGATATGCAGAGAGGGCAAGGGATAGCCAGTAGAAGAGGCCAAGGGGCATGGTGAGGCCCAGCCAGAGCAGCATTAAGACGGTGCCGAGGTAGAAGAGTCCGACGGCTTGCGGGGCTCGGGGGCCGAAGAATAGGGCGCTGGAGTTGATGCCGAGCTGTCGATCAAACTCGCGATCTGGGATGGCGTAAACGGTGTCGAAGCCTAGGGTCCAGAGGACAGTGGCAGCCCACAGCAGCCAGGTTGCAAATTCGAGGCTGCCGGTGACGGCGCTCCAGCTAATTAGCACGGCAAAGCCCCAGGCAATTGAAAGTACGAGCTGAGGGACTGGAAAGACTCGTTTGGCTAGTGGATAGAGCACGATCACTGGCAGGGCAGCGACGCAGAGCCAAAAGCTGAGAGGAGTTAGATAGAAAGAGAGGGCCCAGGCGCAGAAGAAAGAGACTAGGGCAACGGCGATTCCTACTTTGACAGAGAGCGCTTTGGCCGCTAGAGGACGGTTGCGGGTGCGCTCTACTTGAGGGTCGATGTCGCGGTCCCAAAGGTCATTGACGACGCAGCCGCCAGCGCTGGTGGCGAGGGTGCCGAGAATGATAACGCCAATCAGGGGCAGGTCTGGCAGGCCACGCTCGGCTAGGAAAATGGCCCACAGCGCTGGAATCATCAGGATCAAGCGGCCCTCGGGTTTGTCCCATCTGAGTAGGCTGATAATTGCTTTCCAGATAGGCTTAGAAGAAGGGTTTGTGGGATCTTTCTGAGGAGCTGTTTGAGCGGCGGGTTTCATAGACGGAGGCGTTGGCATAAAGAGGAAAGAGGCCAGCTTTCACGATACTTTAGTTCTTTCGTGGTGTCTGAAGGAAGTTAGTTGGCGCTCGGGGCATATTTTTATTTTGGTCTTTTTTACTAAATAGACACTAAATCAAATTAGGATCCTGTTCGCTCTAATCTCCGAAAGCTGGACTTTAAGACCAATAAAAAATCTGATGAAATCATGATTTATTCATGGAATGGGTAGCGTTTCTAAAAAATTTATGGTTAAAATAACCATAAGTCGTCTCGGGTTGGCGTTTACGTTAGCGAAGACAAATGGGTTTCCTTCAAGATGGTTCTTCAAAAGCTGTTTCTTCAGAGACCGCTGCTTTAAAGGCTGAAATTAAGGCTGAGATTATAGCTGAGACAGGAGCTGATGCGAGACTGCCGCGATCGCGCTCTATGAGTTTGTCAGAGCAACCGCTGACGGTTTCGCCAGATGAATATGGACTGTTGAGCGATCTGTATCAGCTCACGATGTCGGCCTGCTATACGGGCGAAGGGATTGCGAATAAGCCTGCTAGCTTTGAATTATTTACGCGCAGATTGCCAGCAGGGTACGGCTATTTGATTGCGATGGGTCTGGCGCAGGGGCTGGAATATCTACAGAGTTTGAGCTTTAGTCCCCAGCAGATCTTGGCGCTACAGAAGACGGATATTTTTGGCGATGCGCCGGATCGCTTTTGGGGGCTGCTGGAAAGTTTTCGCTTTGAGGGGGATGTGTGGGCTGTGCCAGAAGGGACAGCGATTTTTGCCAACGAGCCAATGCTGAGGATTGAAGCGCCGCTGTGGCAGGCGCAGATTGTGGAGACTTATCTACTGAATACGCTGAACTATCAGACGCTGATCGGGACGCGGGCGGCAAGGCTGCGTCAGGCGGCGGGGCCAGACGCGAAGCTATATGAATTTGGGACGCGGCGAGCGTTCAGTCCGCAGGCATCGGTCTGGGCGGCAAGAGCGGCGATCGCAGGCGGTCTAGATGCGACCTCTAACGTACTGGCCGCGCTGAAGTTAGGCCGCAAGCCTGTCGGCACTATGGCCCATTCACTTGTTATGGCAGTTTCGGCACTAGCAGGCGACGAAAACGAAGCGTTCGCAGCCTTTCACCGCTACTTCCCAGGTGCGCCGCTGCTGATAGATACGTATGACACAGCGAAGGCCGCGCAGCGACTGGGAGAGAAAGTAGCCGATGGGCTGTCTTTGAGTGGAGTGCGGATAGATTCGGGTGATTTGGTCGAAGTATCTAGGCAGGTGCGATCGCATCTGCCTGACACGCCTATCTTTGCCAGCGGCGATCTAGACGAATACGCTATTGAGCAGCTCCAGGCTGACAATGCCTGCATCGACGGCTACGGACTTGGCACCAAGCTAGTGACTGGCACACCCGTTAACGGCGTCTACAAGCTAGTTGAAATTGACAGCATTCCGGTGATGAAGGAATCTAGCGATAAATTAACCTATCCCGGACGCAAGCAAATTTTTCGCTATTACAAAGATGGGCAGATGGTCAGCGATCGCCTGTCCCTCTCTCTCGAAAGTACGCAGCAAAGCGAAATCCCCCTGCTAAAAAGAGTGATGCGTGGCGGCACACAGATTGCCGAACCTGAAAGCCTAGATGCGATCGCCCACCGCACCGCCGAAACCGTTCAATCCCTGCCCGACTCCGTTCGCCGCCTACAAAATCCTAAATCCCTACCTGTTGAGATCTCACAAGGACTAGAAAGTCTCACAGAAACCACCCGAAGATAATCCCGCTACCCATTTCCTATCCCCCATCCTCTTTCCATGCCCCTCCTCACGAAACCCCCTCGCATTGCCCTCTTCGGCACTAGCGCCGATCCGCCACATCTAGGACATCAGAGTATCTTGCTCTGGCTGTCAGAACAGTTTGACCACGTAGTCGTTTGGGCGGCGGACAATCCCTACAAAAAGAGACAGTCTCCGATTGGCGATCGCGCTCAGATGCTCCGGCTCTTGATCAACACGCTGCATACCTCCGAATCGACCAGCAATATCAGCGTTGAGCAACAGCTGAGCGATCGCTATTCCATCAATTCCATAGCCCGCGCTCGCCAGATCTGGCCAAAAGCCGACTTTAGCTTTGTCGTAGGTGCAGACCTGCTCGCCCAGCTACCCCAGTGGTACCAGGCTCAGGATATTTTCAAACAAGTCAAAATCCTGGTTTTTCCCCGGCCTGGGTATCCCCTCGATCGAACGCCACTCGACAACCTGCGACAGCTAACGACTGTCGAGATCGCCCACCCACCCGCGCAGTATGACGTGTCGTCTAGCACCTACCGCCAAACTCGCTGCGACAAAGACAGACGACCGACTCATTCCTTCGGCTCCCTCCCGCCTGTCATCCGCGATTACATCACAGAGCACGATCTCTACCCATGCCTACAACAAACCACCACAGCCCAAATCTCAACAGGCCGCTAGTATCGACTAACTCATCCGCCCAGAAGCCGGTAGAACAATCGATGAAATCGCCCAAGCTAGCTGATTTTAAAGTTGGAGTAGATACTGTAATTTTTTCAGTAGATACGGTGCAGCACCGTTTGTTAGTGCTGTTAGTGATGCGGCATCAAGCGCCTTTTAGCGACTATTGGAGCTTGCCCGGTACGTTAGTAAGAGAAGGAGAATCGCTAGAGAACGCCGCCGATCGCGTGCTGACCGAAAAGATTCGGGTCAACAATCTTTATTTAGAACAGCTTTTTACCTTTGGTGGACCGAACAGAGATCCGCGTGAATCGGAAGATGTTTACAACGTGCGCTATCTCTCAGTCAGTCACTTCGCCCTGGTTCGCTTTGAAGATACGGCGCTAATTGCCGATGGCGTTAGCGGTATTGCCTGGTATCCGCTGAACAGAGTGCCGCAGATGGCTTTTGACCACAATCAGATTTTGACCTACGGCTATCAGCGGCTGCGTAGCAAGCTCGAATATAGCCCCGTGGCCTTTGACGTATTGCCGGAGATGTTTACACTAGGTGACGTTTATCAGCTTTATGCAACGGTGTTGGGAGAAGACTTTTCTGACTATTCAAACTTTCGGACAAGACTGTTGAAGCTGAGAGTGCTGAAAGATACGGGCATTAAAACTTCTCGAGGAGCGGGGCGACCTGCTAGCCTCTATCAGTTCGACGCGGAGGCTTTCGAGCCTTTGAAAGATAAGCCAATGGTGTTTTTGTAGAGTGTTCCTAATCTAGATTTCTTATGAAAATTGCGATCGCACAAATCAATCCCACCGTCGGCGATCTCACCGGCAACGCCCAACGCCTTCTTAGTGCTGCCAACCAAGCTGCTGATCTGGATGCAGACCTACTGCTGACACCCGAACTTTCTCTATGTGGCTATCCGCCTAGAGATTTACTCATGCGCCCGAGCTTTATCACTAAAATGAAAACGCAGGTAGAAGAGTTGGCGAAAGCGCTACCGCCAAAGCTGTGGGCACTTGTAGGCATTGCTGAAGATAATTTGAGTGCGGCTAAGAAGGGAGAAAAGCCGATCTTCAACAGCATGGCGCTTTTACATAATGGACTGGTGAAAGAGATTTTTCATAAGCGATTGCTGCCGACTTATGACGTGTTTGACGAAGATCGCTACTTTGAATCCGGATCTGAGGCTAGCAGCTTTGTGCTGAAAGTGGATGACGAGTCTGTTCATGTGGGGGTGACTATCTGCGAGGATCTTTGGAACAATGAGACTTTTTGGGGGAAGCGATCTTACTCGATTAATCCAACGCAAGAATTAGTTGAAAGAGGTGTCGATCTCGTTGTCAACCTATCGGCGTCTCCCTATGTGTGCGGCAAGCAAGAACTTCGAGAAAGTATGATTGCCCATGAAGCCAAACAATATGAAAGGGCGATCGTGTACGTCAATCAGGTTGGAGGCAATGACGATCTGATTTTCGATGGACAAAGTGTTGCTTTCAATCGTGAAGGAGATCTAGTTGGCCGCTCGGCTGCTTTTTCGACAGATCTACAGATAGTTCATTTTGATACCAGCAGTCAAGATCTTCAACCGGCGACTATAAAAGCAATGCCGCCAACGGCTGATGCTGAAATATGGTCGGCGCTAGTGCTAGGCGTGCGGGACTACGCGCGAAAGTGTGGGTTTCTGAAGGCGGTAATTGGACTCAGCGGTGGGGTGGATTCTGCTTTGGTGAGTGCGATCGCAGCCGAAGCCCTCGGCCCTCAGAACATACTCGGCATCCTCATGCCCTCCCCTCACAGCTCCGATCATTCCATCAGCGACGCCGAACAGCTCGCGAAAAATATTGGCATTCCTACGCAAACTATTTCGATTGGCAAGCTGATGTCTAGCTACGATATGACGCTGGACAATTTGTTTGCAGGAACAGAAAGCGGTATTACTGAAGAGAATCTGCAATCTCGCATTCGTGGCAATCTGCTGATGGCCGTCAGCAACAAATTTGGCCATCTACTACTGACTACAGGAAACAAATCTGAGATGGCTGTTGGCTACTGTACGCTCTATGGCGATATGAACGGTGGCCTCGCAGTAATTGCAGACGTGCCAAAAACTCGGGTTTATTCTATCTGTCGCTGGTTGAATCGCAATCGAGAAGTTATTCCTAACAACATTATTACTAAGCCGCCCAGTGCCGAACTTAAGCCCGGCCAGGTGGATCAAGACTCGCTTCCAGACTACGAGATTCTAGACGATATCCTAGAACGCTTGGTGCAAAAGCAGCAGTCTGCCGATGACATCATCGCCGCTGGACATTCAGCCGTGATCGTAGAAAAAGTTATTCGACTCGTCACTCGCTCGGAGTTTAAGCGCAGACAGACGCCTCCTGTATTGAAAGTGACCGACCGCGCCTTTGGTATGGGCTGGCGGATGCCAATTGCTAGCCGCTGGTCACTAGAGATGTCGGACAGTTCGGTCTAGAGTGAGATATCTACACAATCCTCGCTCAGTCAGTTTGTAGGATGCCTGCGGTGGAATTGTTGGTTCATAGCTGAGACGGAAAATTCTTGCAGAAAACACCGTGTTTCAATCTGTTGCGACTTGGACTCAGACTTCGCCCACTATAGCTTTTGTCACTTGACTGAGGTACCGCAAAGTAAGGATGCATTCTTACTTTGCGAGAAGAGCTGCCTGTTGTCATGTAAAGGGCCCAGCTGATGAGATGTCCTAAGCAACTCTTCGAAAGCTATACAGCTTTCAGGCTGAAAGCCTTGCGTTGCAGCAGGCCAAGTGATCAGCCTGTACCGGATGCATTCGGTACAGGCTATATCAGAAAACTGGAGGAAAATCGATAGAATTTCTTCGGCTACTTCGCCTTTGCAGTTGTCTTATACCTCAAAGAAGATTGCGATTCTGATAGTGGAGCATCGCTTACAAACCGTTCAATTGGCATGACGCTTACGTTTAGGGTGACAGGTCGATCCATCTCTGTAGCAATCAGGTCACGAACCTGGTCTACTTGCTCCGCAGAAATAGCGTTTGGCAATGCCGCTACGTCTAGATGGACAACTAACGCATCGTCTTTCCTGCTGATCTCTAGCGACTGAATGTCTGTATTAGAGAACGGACTACTCTGACGAATTAGCGCATTCACACTGATACGCGCCTGCTTTTTGATTGACAAGTCTTGGAAGGAGAGACTCAACGGAATGCCTAGACAGGCTAACGTAGCAACTGCAATCGTCATGCCTCTTTTTGCTCGTTGGACTGAACCATAGCGCAGCGCCAGAAAGACCAGTCCGCCGCTGAAGATGATGCCGACTAAGTTAGTCAGAAACAACAAAAGTGCGCCTCCAAACACAGCCGCTGAGCCAAAGGCAATACCGACGCCTACCACACTAAGTGGCGGCACTAGCGCAACTGCGATCGCAACCCCTGGCAAGGCATCCGAAATGCCTCGACGAGATTTGGCCAGTGCGCCTGCCGCACCCGCTGCTAGTGCCACACCTAAGTCTAATAGTGTCGGCTGCGTACGAGCTAAGATCTCGCTTGTCATCTCTTCGATTCCAGTTATTCGTGCGATCAGCGCAGCTGTGACTACCGTTAGCAATGAGCCTAGCGTCAGTGACAAGCTTGCCCGTCTGAGCAGTCTACGGTTTGCCATAATCAACGCAAAGGCAATACCCGTGATAGGCCCCATCAACGGCGCGACAATCATCGCACCAATGACGGTAGCGCTACTACCAGAGAGAAGCCCAAACGTTGCGATCGCCCCTGACAAAAACAGCAATAAATAGTAGTTAGAAGAAGACTCTGCACTGCGCCAAAGGCTGCGGTTCAAACTCGCGATTGGCACTGGCTTGGACTCCATCCAATGCCACTCACCACGATGACGGTCCTTCAGCACCGATAGCTTTTGATGACCCCAATTAGCAAACCGCCTGCTTACAAGAGTGAACATACTGACACGTCCTTATGAATCGAAGGTTAATTAGCCATAAGCAAACCCTCTCAATACCTTTAGATGAGAGGGCAATTCCTCATAGGAGAGGCCAAGCCGATGCGTTGTAATAGATAGATAGGTTACTGGAATCTGAAGTGTCTCAGACCTGGATATAATCATAGCAGTATTTACTTTTGTTAAGCTGTATATCCAAAGACAGATAGTAGCAAAGCGCGGATGCATTCACACTTTCCAAAAGCTAGGGTGCAGGTTCTAGGGAAACGAATCCTAGGATTGTGGATGGGAATTTGTCAGTGCTTATGAGAAAGCCTTCACTATCTAAACGGGCGATGCCTTCCCAGTTGCGGCCTTCGACGGCTAGTTCTAACTGGATAGGAGCTGTATTTGTCAAGCTGATCTTGCCGTTTGTATAGTCAAATTCGACCAGCCTTTCTACATGCTTTTGTTGGCGATGCGTAGAGCCTCTGCCATAGCGAATAGTTAGCGGATCGGTGGTTGGGATTAGGTCTACATCGCCTGGATAAAAGTAGTTGATTGCCCAGAAGCGATCGCGCTCATCTAACCCGGTCACATCCGTAATCCGATACTCGACGTTTGGAAAGGACACGGGAGGCTGCGATCGCAAATCAAAATCAAACGTATGCGCTTGCGGATCGAGATTCAGCTGAACGCCATTGACTTCGTAAATAGAGACCAGTGCTTCTTCTATTACAAGCAAAGCCTCGTCAGCTTTGTTTGGAGAATTGGACTGCACCGGACTTTCTACAATCTTGTCCGGGTCTATGACTATCTGGCTCAAGTCATTCTCAATGGTTCCGCCGATTACATAGCCTTTCATGCCTTCGCTAGCGCTAGCTTCAACAGTGAGGAAAACTTGATCGCCTTTAAATGCGATCGCTTCAAATCCCTCAAATCCTTCAATCTGCTCGGACAGATCGCCCGCTAGTAGAGCGATTGGAACTGGCGATATAGGGCCAGAATTCTCGCCGTTTAAGGTAGATAGGATGTCTGTTTTTGCGATCGCAAAAACATTGCCACCCAGTCTGGCAGGATACTGAGGCAACAGAATTAAATAGTCTCCGTACCAGTCCAGCCCAGATACTTCCGAATTTCTATCGGCTAGTGGACCTTCAATATCGATGGGTACGACTGGCGTTTCTTGGCTGGTGAGCGGCGCTGAAGCGAAGCTGCGATCGCCTGAACTGCGTTTCCCTGCGACAGCGACGCCCGTGCCAAAAAATAGAATCGCTGCAAGTAAAACAGCCTTTTTCAATGGATATCTACGGTAGAGTTTACATGGCCAGCAGTTGGTAGGCTGTAGGTGCCATCAATCGCAACTTGATCTGAATTCCTGTAAACCATAATGACTGTCAGCAGCAAAACCGCCAAGAAACTCATCTACGACTTCATGTTTGAAAGCGCCGATGCCAAAGAATGGGTCGAAGATGTCTGGGGGTTGAGTCCCTTTTTAGGCCAAGGCGCTGCCAATGCGGCTGAAGTGCTAGGCGCTTTGCTAGAGGTCTGTTCAGAACGCCAGCTCAATCAGCTAATCTCTAGTCTGCATGCGGCACACGAAGATACTATCAGTGAGCTATCAACGGCTAATGAGTGGCGGGTGCCTATCGATCCAAAAGAACAGCCGACTGAGCCAAAAGCCTAGGCACCATTTTGGAATAGACCTAGACCTAAAACATAGGAATAGCCTGTAAAGAACATCAACAGAAAAGGTAGCGACAAGTAGTGGGTATGCTGCGCGGCAAAGGCAATCGTAATGGCCAGGTATATCAGCATTAAAAACTCTAGACAGAGCACCCAAGTCTTTGCGCCTCGATACTTTTTAGTTGACCAGGCTTCTGTGTTCCTGACTATGCCATGCTTTGGCGTTCTTACAAAGTCTGTGCCCGTTCGCAACAGGCCATCACAAACAGCAACAGATTGATTCAAACTCATGCCAATGCCAGTGCTTAGCAGTAAGAAAATCTGACCCACAAACTGCCAGAGCGAGAGCTTCTCAAATTGTTCTCTTTGAGAAACCCAGTAGAACCCCAACAGGTTCAGCGTGGTAACGACAAAGATCGGTAGATAGATAAGTAGACCATGTTCCCACTGGTGCTCTGAAATGTAGATTTGATAGGGCAGCGATAGCAGCAGCAGCACCATTAGCAGCAGATAGTTGAAGTTGTTCGTTAGATGGAGAAAGGCTTCAAATTTTACATGGAGCGGCAGTTTTGCTCGGCAGACAGTGCCCAACATTTTCTTGGCTACCTGACTGGCTCCTTTTGCCCAGCGAAACTGTTGCGACTTGAACGAGTTCATTTCTACAGGGAGTTCGGCGGGGATAGAGAGGTGTGGTAGATAGATACACCGCCAGCCTTTGAGCTGAACCCTGTAGGAGAGATCTAGATCTTCGGTAACGGTGGTGTGCTGCCAGCCGCCTGCATCGGCGATCGCACTTGCTCGCCAAATGCCTGCCGTCCCATTGAAGTTAAAAAAACAGCCAGACCGGTTGCGAGCGGTCTGTTCAATCACAAAATGGCCATCTAGCATCAGCGCCTGAATCTGCGTCAGTAGAGAATACTGCCGGTTGATGTGCGACCAGCGAGCCTGCACCATGCCTACTGTCGGATCGACAAAATAGTCCACCATCTGCAGCAAGGTGTCTGGTCTGGGAACAAAGTCTGCATCAAAGATTAGGATGAGCTCGCCTGCTGCCTGCTGCAAGCCGTAGGCAAGTGCGCCTGCTTTGAAGCCTTTTCGGTGCGATCGCCGAATATGGACAATATCGAAGTTCTGTTGCTTTAGCGCTTCTACCTTTTGATGACAGAGCTGCTGGGTTTCGTCAGTCGAATCGTCTAATACCTGAATCTCTAGCTTGTCTAGCGGATAGTCGAGCTGGGCGATCGCATCTAGCAGCCGCTCCACCACATACAGCTCATTAAAGATCGGCAGCTGTACGGTAACGACGGGCAAACTGTTGCGATCGAATGGCTGCGTAGCTTTGACTACCGTCGATTTGTGTTTGTAAAAGCGCCAGATCATCAGCACTTTGTGGAAACCGTATAGCGAAATGACTATCAAAATGCTGAGATAGACAATTGGCGTCAAAGTTAGCAGCGACTGAGCAAGAGAGATTTCCATAGGGGACGTGGGGCACTACGGTTGAGCACTAGCGCTTTGGTGTGGGAGAGAGAATGAGAGAACGGGAGCTAGGAACCATGGCTGCGGTGGATCGGCTTTTTAGGCTGCGGTCTGTAGTCTGTGCCAGATTGCCAGGTCTTGTGGGCGATCGATGTCGGATAGGGTCTCTAGCTGTACTGTCGAGAGATTTAACGTTTGAGCTTTTTCTATGGTCTGTTGTAATACGGCATCGGTGCTCCAGCTAATACCTGTGAAGAGCGATTTTTGAGAAGGAGGCTTCTTGCCTAGAGCAGATTGACACAATCCGACTAAATAGTAGCCGCCGTCTTGGGCTGGGCCGAGCACTACATCATGACGATCTAGCTGCTCGAAGGCCTGTTGGATATGTTGAACGCTCAAATCTGGACAGTCTGCCCCTACTGCAATCGCTCGATTTAGCTGCGGCGATGAAGTTTCACTTTCTGCAAATGCCGACTGGAAGCCAGACCATAGTCTTTCTCCTAAATCGCCCTGACTCTGGGCTTGATAGGTTTGTTGTACTCCCAGCCAGGACTGCATGTCTAACAAGCTAGCTCCTGTGAAATGAATCTGCGTTTTCCAAGACGGGTGGCTAACCTTAGCCAGGAGGTATTCAGCCATTTGACGCTGAAGCTTCGCTGCCCCGACCGCACCTAGAGCGGGAATTAGTCTGGTTTTGGTATGCCCCGGCTGAGGGTAGCGTAGAAATAACAGCAGACGGTGGGAAGGTGACATCTGGTCTCGTTATGGCTGTTCATTCAGCGCCCAGTCATAGTCGCTGTAGCTGATATTGTAGCCGCCTGCTTTTAGATAAGCGCGATCGCCCTCCTCCAGATACCCGCTGATAAAGTTCAGCACAGCCCGCTGATTTTCATTGCCTGCAAACCCTTCATCTGTACCAAAGCTAGGCACCCAGTCTTCTCCAAACCAGTCAAAAATGGCAGACAGTCGCACTTCACCCTGTTCTTGATCAATCTCGAAGGCTTCAGGCTGAGCTAGAAAAATCCGCACCTGGTCGTCAAGCTGTGCGTCTAGGCTCTCGCCCGTAAACGGTTCCTGGCGTAAGTAAGGGCAGCTCACTGCCGCGCAAACCAAGGCTGCATGAATACGGGGCTCGTTAAAATCAGCCCGCAAGATATCGTGCTCGATGTTGTTGAGCGTCTGCTCTGAACGCATCAGACCGTGTTTCTTGAAGCGCCATACGCCGGTGATATCTTTGATGCTGCTCTTGATTGGCGACTCGTCAATAATTGACTTCAGCGTCAGTGAGTTGTAAGCATTGATCAATAGCGCAATCTTCTCGCTGTCATCCCAGCTGCCATAGGCTGCTGGATCGAGGAGCTGGAGCGAAGCATTGTACACATCTAGCTGCTGGCGGTTGGCCTGCAAACTTTCGTAGTCTACAAGCCCTTGATCATCAACGTAGGCCTCTAAGACAGTCGCTAACGCTGGTGTATTCGCAGTCTTAACTGTGTTGGCACCATTTTCTTCCTGCGCGATGGCACTGGTGTCATTCGATTGGAAAGCAGACGTGACAGAACAGCTGCCTAGCAGCAGTAAAGCCGGTACGAGTGCGCCTAATAAACATTTGTTTGGCATGATAATTGGGAGAGCTACAGCAGCAAAGGTTGCAGCAAAGAGTAGAACTTGGCGTCAGCATACGCGCTGAAGTTAGTATCATTCTGAAATATTGCTGAGAAGGCGCTAAGTTCTGCCTGTATTAGACTCATCAAAATTAGGTCCGCGATCGCCTTTAGCAGCAATGACCAAGCCTAAAATAAACGGTCCCCACAATCCGCAGCGCTGCAATCCGCTAAGCATCCAACTTTGTGACCCTGTTGCTAAACCATACGGCAACGCAAAATAAACAAAGGCCGATAGGCTCACCAGTTTAGTTGCCCAGCTGCGGCTAGCTACAGCAAACGGCGCTAGCCAGGTAAAATACCAGGCGTGAATCACCGGAGAAAGCAGCATCAGCGCTACAAAATATCGCTCTGTAAATTTGCCCATGGGCAGCGATCGCACCGCTCCCCACAGCACCACAGCCGCCAGCGGCAGCGCATAAATCCAATTAGCTCGAATCGACGCGGGCCACACCTCACCCACTAGCCGAGGAATCAGCGCCGCACTCCGCCCATAGGTTACAAAAGGGGACGACAGTGGAATCACCGGACAGTCCGCCTGAGTGCAAAACGGCAGTGTCGCAATGGCCATTGGCAACAGTCCCAGCAGCAGTAGCCATAGTCCGCGCCACCGTTTGCGCCAGACAATGAGTGCTAGGACGGGGAGCGACATCCACTTGATGGCAATACTCATGCCGATAAGTAGTGTGCTTGCTCGTCCATCCGACTTTGCCAAATCAGAAGCCGCTAACCATCCGGCCACCAGCGGCAATAAGAACAAGCTGTCATAGTGTCCACCTCCGGCAAAGCTGTAGATAACCAGCGGATTCCAGGCATAGACCAGCGTAGCTAGATAGCCGAATCGACGGCTGAGCAGCCAGCAAATGCCTAGATCCGCAGCGACAAAGGTTGATTTGAACAGCAGTACTGAGGGCGCGATCGCAGCCAGCAGCCGAAACCAAAGCTGAGCAATCGGTGGATAAATAGCTGCTAAGTGTGGATGATTAATCTCTCCCCACCAGTCGAAGCGAAAGGGTAGCAAGACATCGGCATTTGGCGGCAGCAGATAGGGGTTGAAGCCCAGGTTTTGGATGTGGCCCTCCCACAGATAGCGCCAGATATCATCGCCAGGATACATCCCTAGCAGCACCAGACGCGGTGCGATCGCCAGCAGCCAAAACCAGCCGCTGTTCACCCTAGCGAGTCCCCAAGACAAAACAAATCCCAGGCTCATCAAACCCATCCCGCGCCAGAAAAGCGGGACTGCATTGGGCTGATTGAGAAAGTCGCCATGTGGCAAGGCGATCGCACTGCCCAACAGCATCAGAGCGGCGATCGCCCACAGCAACCCCCGCTGAAAATCCGTCTGGCGACTAATCTTCACTACTTTTTGCCCATACAGCCTAGCCAGCGTCAACAAAATCACCTGCCCCGCCTTAACACTGCCTGCCAGCGTCCCTGAAATCTTCGAGCGGCCACCCTGCCGTGGCAGATAGTTCACAGGCCGTTCGCAAATTCTTAGCCCCTGTTCAACTGCTTTGGCCTGCATCTCTACCGTCCAGCCAAAGCCTCGATCCGTCATCCTCAAGCGATCAATGGCTGCTCGGCGAATCAGCCGCAGCGGACCGAGATCTTCGTACCTATGGCCCCAGCCTAGCCAAATTAGCCAGGTGGCCAGCCAGTTACCGAAATTTTGCACAGGAGTGAGCTGCGATCGCCCCGTCACACTCCCCCGCCGATTCCCCAAGATCAGATCATGTTCAGCCCGCAGCGTCAGCAGCTCCCCTAGCTGCGACAGATCATCACTGCCATCCCCATCGCAAAACAGAATCCAGTCAGCTCGTCTAGCTGCCGCCGTTTGTAGTCCGCTCCAGCAGGCTTGGCCGTAGCCCCGACGTGGTTCTGTGATTACGTTGGCACCGGATTGAGCGGCGATGGTTGGGGTGCGATCGCTGCTCCCATTATCCACCACATAGATCTGCAAAATTCCCTGAGTCTGCAGTTCCCAAATTACCCCCGAAATCGTTTCCGCCTCATTGAGCGCAGGGATAATCGCCAGAACAGAATCTTCCACTTTGTGAATCCCCAGCGCAAATTCCTGAGTGTAAATTCCCCAGTGTGAATCCTATTCTAGGGTGCTAACTGTCAACACCTGGGGCGGCGTTGCATCTGGTGGATACAGAAACTGAACGTTGACATCTCTTTGCTCACCGGGTGCCAGCGTCAGGGTCACCAGCGGCTGCCCCTGCTGCCCCTGACTTTGTTCTACATACATAAAAGCAGCGCGAGATCTGCCGTCATCTTCCTGGTAGACAAACAGCACCGTCCCTCGGAAAAAGACCCGATCTCTTGGCCGCTCATAGAACTGAAGCGCGTCTTTAAGGCTGTCGTTTTGAATGGGCGTTTGCACAGACATCGTTACCGTTTTGGGGCTCTGCGTATCGTTATGAAGCGGTAAAGTCAGATTGTATTCGACGCCATAGTTACCGTTAGAACGATAGGCCGTATCTCGATAGCGAGCCAGAATCGGCGCACTCTGAATCTGTCCAGTGCCCAGAGTATTACGCTCCAAGGTACTAAGGCCATAGGATAACTGTTCTCCTGGGTTCGGAATTGTCAACTGGTCCTGATTTCGGTCAGTCAGCATCGCTCGCCACTGGGAGCCTTGGACAATGCCAGAGACACGGCCATAGCGAAATGGATTAGCGCGGCTACCTGGTCTGCTAGGGGGCTGGTCGCGAGGATTAGACAGCTGACCACGGAAGAGCAGATATTTCCAGTCATCAAGGGTGGGTACCTGTTCGTTGCCGTTGACCTGGGGAGCGTGCATGGCCATGCTAGCTACATAGACTGGGCCGCTGCTGTCGACTCGAACTAGCGTGGATCGACCGTTGAGACGAGGGCCCTCGCCAGAGCTGACGTTTCTAGGCGGTGGGGTGAGTGGGCCGCCAGCCGGATGCGTTCCGTCGGTAGGTACGTTCAGGCGACGAAGCGGAATAGGTGCATTGAGCAATAGATGAGAGGTACGAGGAGCAATGGTTACCTGAGCTGGGAAAGCGGTGTGGCGGCGATCGCGCAGCACATCATTCACTACCCGGCTGCCAGGGCCAGAGAAATTGTCGCTGTATAGGTTAGAGCTGCCAGAGTCAATTTTATTCCAGGGAGATTCTTGACTGATGTATGAAGCCCCTTCGCGGATAGCTAGCGTGATCGGGCGATCGCCTGGATTGTGAACAACAATGCCCTCATAGATCGTGCGATCATCCCGGTCGTCTTGCCCTCGGGCAACGTGGTGTGAAAAGATATCGAAGCGCCCGCTCAGCGAATAGTTGAGATGAGCCGAGGGTGCGCTCTTGCCGCCGGGAGGAAAGGTTGAGAGCAGAATGCCGTCTGACTCAATAATCTCAGGACTATTGCTGTTGAAAACCGGCACCCTGTCCAAACCTCCCGGCAGCGGCCTCACCTCTTGCTCAACTGTGATGATGTCGCTCTGGTTCTGAGCGATTTGATGAGACTCTACGGGCAAGAAGAGAAAGTCTGGTTGAGAGAGAAGACTTTGATTCGGAGCATTTGCGAGGGAAAGGAGAGAAAGAAGCGAGAGAACCAAATCTATTTACCTGTCTAACCAATTTTCAAAAGGGCGGTAGGCGATAATCTATAGCTGTAGAAGATATCACCCCAGGCCACATAGCCGCAAATCAGTACAGAACATAGGACACAGCAAACTCGTTAGCTAGAACTCGTTAGGTAAAAGTCTATGCGTTCTTCTAGCTGGCTGATAGGGATATTTTGTGTCCAGTATTCTGTCAAGGCATGGCCAAAGGCCCAGGCTCTACGACTAGCAGGATACTGGTCGCTGCTTTTCGTCAAAATAGGCCACAGCGCTAGTAAGTCGAAATTGCTAGCGCCCACGTTTCCGGCAGCTAGCAGCGAAAATAGCTCATAGGCCATTTGCAATTTGCCTAAGACAATCGGTCCTTCTTCTACCGGGATCTTTTCGATCAGCAGTGCGCCGAGAGCGGGGGTGCCGGTTGTCATCGTGGCGATGAACTGTAGGATCGGACTCTTTAACAGCTTGGTCAGCCCTTCAGCAGTGGACATTTGAAAGGTGATGCGGTCGATGATCTTGGCGGCGGCCTGAGCGCGGGCCTCCTGGCTGCGTAGGAATCGGGCTAGACGTAGCTGCTTTGCGGGTGCGATCGCCTCTATCAAAGCCAGCGACAGCGCCTCATCTCCCCAGGCCACCCGCCCTTGTGACTGATCGCCCGTCACCAGCGGCAGCACCTGCTGACAATAGTCTGTTAACTTTTCAGCCCGGTAGCCTACCGCCTCTCTAATCGCTTTCTCCTTTGGCCAAGAGCCGGTTTGCCAGTGATAGGGCGGACTCCACTCGCGCACGGGCCGCAGCCTATCTACCTGGGTAACAATGGCGATCGCAGGTAAATCTGACACCTGGTCGCGTATCGCCATCAGAAAATCTGCATCCATTTGCAAGGCTGGATCTAGCGCGGGCGTCACTAGCAGCAAAACGTCTGCCTCACTGGCATAGTCGATCACCTGCTCGCTCAGATCGGCTCTAGACACCTGCTCATAGCCAGGGGTATCCCACAGTGTCAGCGTCTCTTTTGGGTTACTCGCTGCGTTGTTAGTCAACCAGCGATTGGCCGACCAGCGATAGCTCTGAATTTTGTCTGTACTAGGCAGTACATCCACTGCTGCTCTTTCAGCCTGAAAGAGCGTATTAATCACGCTGCTTTTACCAGCCCCAGTACGTCCTACCAACAGAATGCTTGCTGGTTTTTGAGCAACCTCTTCAGCTGGCTCTGCTCTCTCTAAAATCTCCTTCAAAGTCGCGGTTTCCGCCTTTGGTAGAGCTGGTGCTTCAGTCAGAACCGTTTCTAGTTTGACGCTGGCTTCGCCGCCGTAGAGGGCGATCGCCTGCTGCGCTAAGTTTCGCAGCGCGGTCTCTCTAAGCATGGTGCTGAGATTGAGGACGATTTGCTGGTTGGCCTGGCTCATGTTCCTAGCGCTGACCTGACGGGCGATCGCAGCGGCTGGATTCAGCGCCCACTGCGCCCAGTTAAACGCTTTTACGATTTTCCTAGCTGAAGGTTCTAGCTTGCGGTACAGCTCTACCCCTTCAACCATCTGTCCGATTGAAACCTGACTCAGGACGGGCGATAGCTTCTGCATCATCCGATCTGTATCGTCTACAGTGCCCCGAATTAAACCGTAGGCTTCAGGCACGTAGATAGTTAATAAAGGCCGCTTTACTTCTGGGTGGTAGGTCTGTGCAATCGCTGTCACCAGCGCCAGACAGTGCTGCCAAAATAGCTCCCAGTCTTCCCACACGGGCGGGTCGTCTTTGGCTGTTTGCAGGATGTCGGACAGGGCTGCTTCGATTCTGGCGACGGGCGTAGTGCGATCGCCCAGCAGATCCTCACTGCGGGCCAGACTTGCAGCGGCTTCTGCACTGGCCTCTGCACTGGCTTCTGCTAGCTCGGCGTTCATTTCCGATACGATGGCTTCTGCCTGTGCGATCGCAGGTCGTGTCCACCGCACCACCAACCACCGCCAGCCAGCCAGCACAAAAATAAATACTGCCCATATCCAGTTCAGATGCCAGGCCCTGATCTGTTGTCCCGCTGCCACCAGCAAAAACGTCACAATAACGGCAATCGGCGCAATCAGAATGGCCACCCGCCACGGTTTGAGTCGCATTAGCATTAGCTTTACTCTCCAGCGTTATACGCCGAATCAAGCCACCGCCAAATTCAACGCTTGTTCTAGAGTCTAATACCTAGCGTTTACTTCGCACCTGATTGTTGCTCGGTAAACTGTTATCCGGCAACTGGTTATCCGGCAATTGTTAGCTACCGAATTATTTGCTTCGACTAAAAGCAGCTTCACTCGCGCTCAGAAGAAATTGAGGAAGATCGGCTTCTTTCAAATCAGATAAACTGATCTCTTTTGAATCGACTTCTATAGCGACAAAAGAGGATTGCTCTAGCTCCTGAAGACCATAGAGCACGGCAGTTAGCGACACTATTAAGGCAGCACGAATCCAGGTGGGTTGAGTTTTTTTGGGATGAGGACGATAAGACACTTAAACAGAAAAATGAGATTGGGCTAGAAATTGAGAAAGCATGTAGACGACTAGCTCTGTCGCACAAGACGGATATGGATTAATGGTTAATAGCACCGAAAATGAGCGAAATCAGCGCGTGGCAGGAGAAGTAGCAGCAGCTATGACAACATTTGCGACTGCGGACATGCACACAGGGTACGCCGAAAACAAAAATACAGCTACGAATGAACACATTCGTTTAGCATGTCCTCGTACTTTGGTTCGTGCTGTGAATTAAATATTACAACGCTTTCTTTTGATCGAATTGTACCAGTAAAGGCGGCTATTTACCAGCTTTTGAGAGGTTTTGGGACTGTTCTGTCAGGACAATGCAAGGTGTATTGAAAAATAGTTGGTAAGGGTTTTTATATTTTTAGCGCATCTAAATCTTTCTCGAAGCGTTGTATCACAGAGGGCAAAGCGACAATGAAGCGATATACAGCGAACAACGGAATGCGGTCCGCGGTCCGCTAAGCACTTAGCTCCATAGAAGAAGGTTTGTAGCATTTGAGTATGCTGTAAGCTAAGTGCAGATTGATATAGTTGCTAGTGATAAGGGACGTGCGTCTAAATAACATACCAATTGTGCATCGGTATCCCGTAGGGGTATAGCATGCTACGCCCCTACGGGATGGGACGTTATTTATCAGCTACGCCCTAAGCTCCTTGACCGTCTAAAAAGCAGAAAGAGAATATAGAAGCAGAAAGGGAATATAAACGACTCTTATGACTCAGGCAAAATCAGGCGATACTGTTAGGGTTCACTACACTGGCACACTCAACAACGGCCAGGTGTTTGACTCCTCCAAAGATCGCGATCCCCTAGAATTCACGCTAGGTAGTGGCATGGTGATTGCGGGCTTTGACGTTGCGGTGACTGGCCTATCGCCTGGCGAGTCTATCACTACTAAAATTCCGGTGGACAAAGCTTATGGTCCTTACCAACAAGAAATGGTTGCGGAGATCAAGCGGGCAAATATTCCAGCAGATTTTGAATTAGAAGTCGGTCAGCGGCTGGAAATGCAGGTGCCAGGCGGCGATGCTATGGCCGTTACGATTACCGATATTCAAGGCGATACGGTAACGCTTGATGGCAATCATCCTCTAGCGGGTCAAGATTTGACCTTTGAGCTAGAGCTCATTGAGATTGTTTAGAGAAGATATTAAACAGGGCAATAACGATAATGACAACTTACTTAGTCACAGGCGCAAATCGTGGGATTGGCTACGAGTATTGCAGGCAGTTGATAGAGCGTGGAGACGATGTGATGGCAGTATGTCGTGAACCTTCGCCAGAGCTGATGGATTTAGGTTTAGAGATCGTCAGAGGAATTGATGTTGCCGACGAGCAAGCGATCGCCACGCTGAAAAAAACCTTAGCTAATAGACCGATTGACGTACTGATTAACAACGCTGGAATCTATCGCCAGTCGAGCTTAGACACGCTGAATATCGAAGGCATCAGAGAGCAGTTTGAAGTGAATGCGATCGCGCCCCTAGCCGTCACCCAAGCTCTCCTTCCCAATCTTGCCAACAGCGTCAGCGACGCCACTACCAACGCCAAAGTCGCCATCATGACCAGCCGCATGGGCTCGATTGAAGACAACACCTCCGGCGGCACCTACGGCTATCGCATGTCCAAAACCGCCGTCTCCATGGCTGGCAAATCTCTCTCCCACGACCTCAAGTCCAAGGGCATCGCCGTCGCCATCCTGCATCCTGGCCTAGTCAGCACGGACATGACCAACTTCAACAGCAGCGGCATCTCCCCAAAACAGTCTGTCGAAGGACTCTTAAAGATTATTGATGCACTAACCCTAGAAAATACAGGCACATTCTGGCACTCCAATGGCGAAGAGCTCCCCTGGTAAGGAATGAAGACTGACATACCCTGACCATCCGTGTCCCCGTAGGGACGGGAGAACAATTTTGACGAGCATGAAACCGCCTTGTTTGTGGGAAGGGATGGTGCGCGACGACGGGGCGAATCGACCCCTCATCCCAACCTACACACCGCCTCCCCACCTAGCTCAATCCACCCGTGAATCAACCCAGAAGTAGATTGAGCCGCCGCACACTTCCCATTGCGATCTACTACAATCACGCCCCCCTCGCCCTTCACCTTTCTCACCAAATACTCGATCCCCGCCGTCGCCGCCCCAGCCGCATCTAGATCCTTAAACTGCACATAGTCAGACACGGTCTTGGCAAACACCGTCCGCAAAAACTGTTCACCGTATCCCGTTGCCGAGACCGCACAAGTCTCATTGTCAGCAAACACACCCGCACCAACCACAGGCGTATCGCCCACTCTTCCCCAGCGCTTGTTCACCAGTCCACCTGTCGAAGTCGCTGCCGCCAGGTTGCCTTTGATATCCATGCAAACTGCGCCCACCGTGCCTAGCTTCTGCGCTGGCTTTACTTTCTCGTGATCGAGCATCATTCGCCCTGCGGCCTGCGCCTCTTTTAGCTGCTTGATTCGAGCGTTAGTGATGAAATAATCTTCGTCACAAAGCTCAGCCTTGCAAAACTTGGCAAACTCAAGTGCGCCTTCAGCCGCTAGCATTACGTGATCGCCTTGTTCTAGCACCTGTCTAGCCAGCGAAATCGGATTCTTGATTCGCTTCACGCAGGTGACTGCGCCTGCTCTTAGATCTTCTCCATTCATCAGTGCAGCATCCATCTCTACCTCACCGTTCTCATTTAGAACAGATCCTTTTCCAGCGTTGTAAAGCGGATTGTTTTCCAATAAGTTAACGCAGTATTCTACAACGTCTAGTGCTGTCGCTCCCGACTCTAGCCGCTTTCGGCCAGCGGCTAGAATCTCTAAAACACTCTCCTTAAATTCAGATTCGCTCGCCTCGTACTTGAGATCTTCTAGGGCACCTGCCCCACCGTGAATAATAAGAGAATAAGACTGTGTTGTCATGGCGTACCTTTGAAAGGGTGTCTTTGCAAGTGTTCTGTTTAGTCTTTAGTCTCGCCTGGTACCAGCTCTTCTAGAATCGTGAAGCGGACGTGGTTAATCGCCAGATCGCCAATAGAAAGACCGTCTGGTTTGTTCGCTGCCTTCATTTTTTCAAAAGAGATACCCTTGCCGATCTCAGTATGGAACCAAGAGAGCCCCATGAAAAACCTGGTCGGATAGGGGCCCTTTTCAATCACGTCATCCACATTAGATTCCATCGGTAGCCAGCCCCTACCCGGCACATAAAACTCTAACCACACATGGTTGAAATCTGGCTCTAAAGGGACGTTCTTTTGCTCGGGTTTAGCTGGACACTTGTATCGGCCAATTGTCCGGCAGGCGATACCATTTAGCCGAGCCAGCGCTAGCAGTACGCCGACGTATTCGCCACAAGACCCAGTACCTCTAGCTAAGGCTACGTCAGGCGTATCAATTTTGGGCTGAATGCCATAGGAAAGCTGGTCGTAGACATAATTGCGAATCTTCAGCATCTTTCGCAACACGTTGGTTTCACTACCGGCAGACTCTTTGGCAGAGGCTTTAATAATGGCTGACTCCATTGCCAGTTCATCGTCATCAACTAGATACTTCTGCTGAAATCCGTCTGGAAGCGGCTCAGTCTCTTTGATTTGGTCAGGCGATAAAAAGTACTTCAGGCCATACATTTCGACGGTAGCTTTCCAGCCGATCAATCCAGCCTGGTTGGGTTCTAGAGTGTCAAACTTGAAAACGGCTACCCGCTGCCCCTCCTGAATTTCTTCTGTAAACGGATGGCCGACGGCTTCTACTTTACGTACTTTTTGACGTAGCGTATCGGATGGCAGCGCAATCCGCCATTCCACCGCGTCTAGCTTTACTTCTTCTAGAGGCAAGAACTCCTCAACATAAGAAACTTCGACTAGATAGCCCGTAGATAGGCTGTAGGATTCGCCTTCGGGCCGATGAATGTGGAGCGGATGGATGAAGGTGCGATCGCGAAACGTCAGCTGAAAGGGAGACTCAGCATTAGGATCGTCTCGGATATAGGGTTCTTCGTCGGCATAGGCGAGATAGCAAACCGGGGCTGAGCCATCTGCTGGATCGAAAAACGTGATACCTGTTGGCGAAGCAAAGGGCGTGATCGCACTGAACTGAATAGCGCCCGTTGTTTTATCTAGGCAGTAGACGGTTTGTTCGGTGCGATCGCACACCCACAGTCCCGACTCAGTCACTGAGATATTCTCAGTACCGACCCCCGGCTGAATTAGCTTGGTTACCGGTCGGCCAGTCGCCTTGTCAAACACATGAATATAGCCCGACTTCTGACAGGTGGCGTACACCCTGTCTTGCCAGACCGCCACACCATCCACTTCGTAGGCCAGCCGCGCGAACGCTTTAGGAATCAACGCCTCTCTATCACAGCTAAAGACGGTTTGGTCTTTCGCGTACCACAGAGTGTTTTCCCAAACAGCCAGCCCGGTCACACCCAGCCAGTCTGCGACTCGCCTAGGATTTAGAACAACCGTATTGTCCGTGACCGGGTCAATCTCAACCAAATATCCCCGAACCGCATCAACCGCCAGTAGACGCTGCTGACTAGTCGCCAGACCTGACAAAAAATACACCCCAATGGGCCGAACTGTTGAATGCTGTATGGGTCGCACTAATGACACCTATTCAAAATAAAAACATGCTCTAGAAATTAGACTAACTGAACGCGCCTTTAAGCACCAAAAGGTACTACTTTAAAGTACATAAACCGTGCAGCCCAGAGAAATTTCCAAGTCCTATGAAAATAGTTTATGACTCAGATAAGGACATACTACAACTTTCTTTTAATCAGTCGATGGTCGAAGAAACTACCCAAATTGCCCCTGGTTTGGTTGCAGACTATGACGAAGATGGCAAGATCATTGGTCTAGAGCTGAGAAAAGCTTCCATTCGAGTAGATAACCCCTACGAAATCACCTATCTAGTCGGTCAATCCAATGCCAGCAAGCCATTTGCTAAAGTCAGTGAATAGCTAGCTGTAGGCACTAAAGAGCCTCAAACAACAGAAATTAATCCTGTCATTTGAGGCTTGATTCTTAAGGTTTGATACCTGTGGGCCCAAACTTGTGAGAGTCTAAACCCACGAGTTGCAAAAAATGACAACTGAAGAATTTGACTATGTTAGGGTTTGTTCACTCAACTGGCTGTCCGGTCAACTAGCTGTCAGCTACTAGCCATCGACCATTGAATACTGTGACGCTAGCCGTCCGCTAACATTTTGATGCTAGTCACTCATCGATATTCTGGCACTAGTCATTCATCCACGATTCGTGGCCAATCAGATCGCATACGTTGTCACGCAGTAGATATTCATTTTCCTCCAACAACTCCTCCACAACATTCCAACCTCTATCCCCGAAAAATCTAGCGAGTGAGTAGATCTGAGCGTTTCTATTCACTGATCCCCTCTCAACTAGGGCTCTGACTTCGTCTTTTACAGAACATATAGAATACTGGCGATAGGTTTGAAGCATGGTGGATGTCCTCTGAGGAAGTTAACTGTAATTGAAGGTGCGCTCAAAATATGTCCTTGACCGATTTTCTGGCGATCGCTTCGATGCTCTTTTGAACAAGGAAGCTCTCCGAAAGGAGCCATATCAAAGAGGTACAGTGGTAGTAAAACTAACTTTGGCGCTGATCAGGCGCTGCTTCAGGTGCTTTGGCTTTCCAATTTTATCCTGAGAATTCATCCTAGATCGGGTTAACTAAACGATATGTTTAAGTTTGTTTTGATAGGCTTAAATTAAGCTTTGATTAACAATTAGGGCGCTCGTTTGTTGTGTGGAACGCAGGTATAGATCGGTCACTGATTGTGTAGACACGGTTCATACTTCCGATTCACAGAAATCTAGCTAACGAGTCAAACAACTTTGCAGTGCAGACGCGCTGCAAGCTGCCGCTATTATACAAAAGTTAATCGAATTATTCCTTATTGGCTGGAATTCCTGTATTGTACATCACACTTTTGACCGGGGATAGCTTAGTAGTTATAGCTTCACAACATTTTGTATGGCGCTGAAAACAAGACGTAAAACCTGATACTCAACGTGCTAAGCGCTGATATGATCTAGCTAGGCTTCCTTTCTCTGCAGTATTCGTTTTGCGCTGATTTGCCGTCTGGTAATACCTACGAAAAGAGATACACGAAGAGAGATACAAGAGGACTGCCATATTTGTTGTAGACAATAGCTAGAAAAAGCGGCTTGCCAAGTTCGGTTGCTAGCCGCTTTTTCGATGGTTATTTTCTCAAAGGTCACATTAGTAAAGAGACTGACGCAAAAATTAGAAGGATGAAAGGGATAGACAAGCGTCCTTCACAGCGAGGACTGTCGTTCGTAGCCCCAGTATCCATAGACACCGATCAATGACAATGAACCAATAGACGACGTGCCAATAGCCACGACAGCGATAGTAGCGATTTAGTACTAGCAATTTAGGTACAGCGAGCCAGTCCTAGCGATTTAGTGCTAGCGACTTAGTTCGCAGTATCAAACACTTCAAAGGAGATTTTTTGTATGACCGAGACAATGATTAATAAGACCACCTCGATAGAGACTACTCAAATTTTGATGTGCGCCCCTCATCACTATGATGTGGACTACGTGATCAATCCCTGGATGGAGGGAAATATCCACCGCTCGTCACGAGATCAGGCAGAGGCGCAGTGGCAAAAGCTCCACGATGTTTTGAAAGAGCACGCTGCGGTGGAGCTAGTTGAGCCTCAGAAGGGATGGCCCGATATGGTATTTACTGCCAATGCGGGTTTGGTGCTGGGCGATCGCGTTGTCCTTAGCCGATTTTTTCACAAGGAGCGCCAGGGTGAAGAGCCTCACTTTCAAAAGTGGTTCGAGGACAGTGGCTACACCGTCTATGTGCTGCCAGAAGGATCGCCGTTTGAAGGGGCAGGCGATGCCCTCTTCGATCGAGATGGTGGTTGGCTGTGGGCAGGCTATGGCTTTCGCTCGGAGCTAGACTCTCATCCTTATTTAGCAAAGTGGCTAGATGTAGAAGTTTTGTCTTTGCGCCTAGTTGACAGTCGGTTCTACCATCTAGATACCTGCTTTTGCCCGCTCGAAGGCGGCTATCTGCTCTACTATCCAGGTGCCTTTGATGCCTATTCCAATCGCCTGATTGAAATGCGGGTTCCTGCCGACAAGCGAATTGCGATTAACGAAGTCGATGCTGTCAACTTTGCCTGCAATACGGTCAATATCGGTCAAACGGTGGTGATGAATAAAGCTTCCGATGGACTGCAGCAGCAGCTAAAGGACTTGGGCTTTACTGTCGTTGAGACGCCGCTGACCGAATTTCTCAAGGCGGGCGGTGCGGCCAAATGCCTAACGCTAAAAATGAGTGAGCCTCGCCTGGTAGAAGCACAAACTTCTACGGTTCAAAACCGGGTGATTCATCTAGAGGGGCACCTGCTCGATTCTGGGCTAGTCAACCGGACGCTAGATACGATCGTTAGCGGTGGCGGCAGCTTTCAGGTTTTGAACTTTGATCTCGGTAAGCAGCGGCAGGATAGCTCGGTCGCAGAGGTGAAGGTGATCGCCCCAGATATCACTGTCATGGATGACATTATGGGGCAGCTGATTGACCTGGGTGCGGTCAGCCTGCCGCGCGAGGCGAGGCCTGCTGAGCTAGAGCCGGTAGTTCAAGATGGGGTCGCGCCGGATGACTTTTATGTGACGACGATTTATCCGACTGAGGTGCTGATTGGCGATCACTGGTTTCGGCTGAAGGGTCAGCGGATGGATGGCGCGATCGCGATCTCTCAAACTAGCAACGGCCCGGTCGCTAGCTGCAAACTGCTGCGCGATCTCAAAGTAGGCGAATCGGTTGTCGTTGGCAGCAGAGGCATCCATACCATCAGGGAGCTGTCTACGCTCAAGAAAAAGACAGACGAGTTTAGCTTTATGGGCGCTGGCGTCTCTAGTGAGCGCCGGGTAGAGCTGGTGGTCGAGCAGATTGCTTGGGATCTCAGACGGATTCGCGATCGCGGTGGCAAAGTCGTAGTGACTGCTGGTCCGGTTGTGATCCACACTGGCGGCAGTGAGCATTTGAAGCAGCTAATTCGTGGCGGCTATGTGCATGCGCTACTAGGGGGAAATGCGATCGCGGTCCACGATATCGAGCAGGCCATGATGGGCACCTCGCTAGGTATGGATATGAAGCGCGGAACCTCGGTCCACGGCGGGCACCGGCATCACCTAAAAGCGATCAACACCGTTCGTCGCCACGGCAGCATCGCCAAAACCGTAGAAGCTGGCGAACTCACCAGCGGCGTAATGTACGAATGCGTCAAGAACAACGTGCCATTTTCTCTGGCTGGGTCCATCCGTGATGACGGTCCCCTGCCTGATACCAAAATGGATCTGTTAGAAGCTCAGGCAGACTATGCCAAGTTGATTGAGGGTGCAGATCTGATTTTGATGCTTTCGACCATGCTGCATTCGATTGGTGTCGGCAATATGACTCCTTCTGGCGTGAAGATGGTCTGCGTGGATATTAATCCTGCCGTCGTGACTAAGCTGAGCGATCGCGGTTCTGTTGAATCTACTGGTGTGGTCACCGATGTCGGCCTGTTCCTCAGTCTGTTGGTTCAGCAGCTAGGGAAATTAACTGGACAGTATGTACCCGTCAATCTGACAAACTAGATTCGGCAAACTGGACTCCTAGTCAGAGAAAATATGGGTGGGCAGACCGTCAATGCTCACCTGATTCTTTTCACGCTGGTAGGCTTCAATGCCTGCTGGCCCTTTTTCTTGCGCCCATTTGTTCAGGCTATCGCGATCGCCCTGATAGTCGTACAGCGGCACAGCCATACCGCAAGAGGTCTGCGCTAAATCCACTGTCAAATCAAATAGCTGTCTGGTTCCTGGTAGTAAGGTAAAGTGATCGCTCAACGTCGCCCAGCTATCATCGCGAGGATACACCGCCCTAGCCGCACCATATAGCCTCAAAATCGTCGGCGCACCTTCAAAAGCGCAGAACATTACCGTCATCCGCCCAGTCCCAGTTCTATTCTCAGCACCCTCTTCAGCACTACTTTCAGCTATATGCGCCGCTGTCTCATTGCCGCTACCCGTCGCATTTAGCCACACCACCCGGTTTGGTCCTAGCACCCTCAAGCTATCCATTCCCTTCGGCGACACATTCACCCGTCCTTCTCTGCCAGCAGTCCCGACAAAGAAAACTTTCTGTTGCTCTATAAACGTCTGAAGCTGCGGCGTGATTTGCTCGTATTGTTTAGCCATACTGTTCTTCCTTTGTGATAGGTGAATGAATACGAAACTTATCCAATTCAAAGATCCTAGTATCCCAGCGCCGTTTTATAATATCTGTTGGCAATTCGCATATGAATCACCCACCACATGCTTTTCAAAAGCCGTCGGCTGTCGCTGCGAAACTTGCTGATTGCGCTGCTGACGCTACAGCTGGTGCTGCTGCTTTGGAGAGTGGGCCGAGCGCCAGTTAGGCTGTTGATGGTCGTTCCACCCAATGAAATTGCTGCTTGGCAAAGCGTAGTTGAACCATTTGAAGCTGAGCATCTAAAGATTCGCATCGGGCTAGTAGACTCGGAGGCCACCGGTGCTAATCAATCGCCGACCCAATCACCAACCCAATCACAGACGGCCCAATCACAGACGGCTAGTCCGCCAATCACCACGCCTGACGATCGCCTAGCTGTCTACAAAACAGACCTGCGAAATGAGGCCGCCACCTACGACCTGGTACTGATGGATGTCACCTGGACAGCACCCTTTGCGGATGATCTTGTTGATCTTAGCAGGCTTTCCAAACGAGACAATGTGGAACTCTCTCGCTTTTTGCCTAGCGAAATTGAGCTAGGAACATACGAGCAAAGGCTGTATAGAATGCCAATGTATGCAGACGTTGGCGTTTTGTTCTATCGCCAGGATTTGATTGATAAGGCAGCGCTGCCTTCAACGCTAGATGATTTGACTAGCGTCGTAACTAAGATCGAAACAAACAGCAAAAACAAAGTGGATGCGAGCTATCTGTGGCAAGGCGAGTCGTATGAGGGATTAGTAGTCAGTTTTTTGGAAGTGCTCAGTAGCTTTGGTGGATATTGGATAGAAGATGGAAAGGTTGGACTAGATGAGCCCGCAGCAGTCCGAGCGGCTAGTCTGATGCGTGAGCTAATTAGGAGAGAAGTGTCGCCACCTACGGTGACCTCCTACACAGAACAAGATTCTTTGCAGGCTTTTGCGGAGGGACAGGGCGCTTTCTTGAGAGGGTGGCCCGGTTTTTTGCAGTCTTTGGAGCAGAACGGTCGGATTGCGATCGCGCCCCCCTTTTCTTTTGGTTCAGCTCCAGCTATGGGCTGTCGGGGCGGCTGGGGCTTTGGCATTCCTAAGAATTCGAGGCACAAAGCAGAAGCCTGGAAAGCGATCAAGTATCTCACCAGCGAGTCCGCTCAGAAAAGGTTTGTGCTCGCTTCAAAGCTGTTGCCTACTCGGCGATCACTCTTTGAAGATCCAGAGATTGTTGAAGAATTTCCGCTGATTAGTGAGTTACTAGGTTATCTAGAAAGCTCTGACACATTTCGACCGACAATCTCACAGTACCAAGCTGCTTCAGAAATTCTGCAAGGTGCCCTGAGTAGGATTCTAGCTAACGAGTCTATACCCGTAGGAGCTGCTATGAAAACGGCCCAGACCGATACAGAGCAGCTACTCGGTTTGTGAATCGGAGTCTACGGCTGGGCGGTTCTGTTGGATATAGTTGAACCGTAAGCTGGTTACGGTTGGTATTAGAAATAGCTGCATGAGTAGAACAACTAGGTTAGCGATGATTAGCCAGCGAGCGGAGGAGAGGGGGATACTACTGGCTTCTTTGCTGTTTTCATCGCCGTCTTCATCGCTGTCTTTTGGGTGCGATCGCGCCGCCTTCTGTTCTAATCGTTCGATCAGCGCCTGAGCATTTAGCGGGCGCTGTCCGGGAAAAGGAGCCATCATATCGTCTAGCAACTGCACAAACCAGAGCGGTATGGGCTGCGCCGCTTTGTCTAGCCAGTCCAGTCTGCCCGTACTTTCATCTTCGAGCAGGTCTATCGGATGCTCGCCCGTCAGCAGATGCACCACTGAGCGCCCCAGTGCGTAAAAGTCAGACTGTGGAATTGCTCTGCCGTTGAGCTGTTCTAATGGCGTGTAGCCAGGTGAAACAATACTAGTAATGTCGTATTTGCTAGCAACCTTGGCAAAGTAAGTGCTGGTCATGATGCGAGCTGTCCCAAAGTCAATCAGCGCTAGCTGTCTGCTAGGTCGCAGCATAATGTTAGAGAGTTTGATGTCGCGATGAAAAAGCTTCTCGGCGTGCAGCTCATCTAACACTTCCGCTAGCTGTCGCAGCCAGTCTACAGCCGTTTCCCAGTCGAGCCTGCCGTGCTGCTGTAGCCAGCTACTCAAGTTAACGCCTTCGATATGCTCCATCACAAAGCAACGGAGCTGTCGCTGCTGCGGCAGCTGTAGGGTAAAGTAGCCGTCGGCCTCAACGCTAGGGATGCCAGGATGCTTCAAGTGCTGAAGCGTCTTTACCTCCTGCTCAAACTGAATGTGGAAGCTCTCTTGCTTTAGCGCTTTGAGTACTTTGGTCTGCTGACCATCGGCTACTTCAAAAATTTCTGAAGGCTCCCACTCGTCTAGCTGACGCAAAGGCCGAACCAGGCGATAGCGATCCTGCACAAGTAGCGGTGTGCCACACTGGTTGCAGTGCGCTGCGGTATCTGAATTTTCCCGGTTTGAGCACCAGGGATTGATGCAGTAGCACACGTTGACTAATCTCAGCGCTCAGTGACTCTAGACGTAACAGACGGACATACCTGACGAGCATACTCCATCGCTAGCGGTCTTAAGGCGAATCCAGCCTCACTTTTTTCTACAAAGAAGCGCTGTAGTAGCAGTGCGCTAATAGCCTGCAAGTTTTGAGGATGCTCAATCTGTTCTATCGGGACGGGTCCAGTTTGCTGTGCTAGCAGACAAAAGACAGCCTTTTCTTCTTCAGAAAACCGCTGGTATTGCTGATTGAGTACATATCTCATATCGCTAATCAGCGTTTTTCCCTGTTTTAGAAAAGCGCCAACATTACCGTCAAAAAGATCTCGAATAGTACCCGAAACAATCTGGAGCATCAGCGGATTGCCTCGATATTGTCGAACTAATGTTTTCCAATAGGTTTGCTCCGATAGGTTTTCGGCTTCTAGCATCAGCTTGGCGGCTTCGTGACTAAGTCCGGTTAATTCTAGACGCTTAGCAGCGCGGGGGTGACGGGTATCGCGATTACTCTCGCGGCTGGTGATCACAATGCAGCTTTGATGTGCCTCTTCGTTAATTCGCTTGAGCAGTTCTTCGTAGGCTTCAAACCCTGCTTCGTAGCTGCCCAGGATGCTGCCGCTGCTAAGAATGGTTTCAAAGTTGTCGAGTATTATCAGGCAGCGATGTTTTCTAAGGTAGGCCATCATCCCGCTGAGCTGGTCGTACCACGGGGCACTCTGGTACGTTTCCTTGGAGTAGCCCAGTGACTCGATAGGAAGCTGTGAAATCCAGTGACCTAGCAGGTTCTCTAATGATGGTTTGTATCTCAACGACTGCCAAATAAATCCATCGAAGTTTGGTTTGGCTTGTCTGGCGAAGGCGATCGCCAGAGACGTTTTGCCGATGCCAGCAGGACCATTGATGGCAATCAGCCGACAGTCAGACTCTTTCAAAGCCCACGCTTCTAGCTGATCTAGCTCGGCCTGCCGTCCATAGAGCACTGGCGCTTCTGGCATTTGTGCCTGGTTGATAGAGACCCGGACCAGTCGGTAGCCTGCTTCATCTAGCCAGCTAGCAATATCACGCCAGCTTTCTAAAGCGCTGTGGTCGCGCTCTGTGAGCACCTCAGCATAGCGATAAATCCCCTGACTCAAGGCCACTTCTACCGTTTTAGCAGCGGTGTATCTCTCTTTTGCTATTTCAGTTGGGCTTAGTTCTAGCAACAGGCCGCGCAGGTAGGTGCGCTCTACTTCGGTGAGTTCAGCTCGCTTGTGAGGTGCAACCTGAGTTTTTGCCAGGGACAGATCAGCGTAGAGACGGTCTAGATCCCACTGTTCTTCTGCCTGTTCAAAGAGAGGATACATAGGGGGGCACTGCTGAGAAAGATGCTTTGATGTACCCCGATTCTACCGAACAGCGATCGCATACAAACCACTTCATAACCACTTTCATAAGCTCAGTAAGGCAGCAGACATATAACCCGTGACCTAATCTCAGGACAGTTAGGGGTAGCTACTAGCTGCTTTTGTTCATGTTTTCCTCATTCAACGTTTCAACCAGATTTCTGATACGTCCTTCAAAAGTGAGGCGCTACAGCTTTGTGCTACTGAACGCACTGGGTGTGCTCATGGTGATGGCCGGTGCTGCGGCCGCGCAAGGCGGCGGCGGTGGCGGCGGCGGCGGCGGTGGCGGCGGCGGTGGTGGTGGCGCTGGTATCGGTGGCGGCAGCAGCTATGGTAGTGACAGCTATAGCAGTAGTGGTAGTGGCGACGAAACAGGGGGAGGGTGGATATTACTATTGCTGGTTTGCTTGGTGGCTGCTACTGCTGCCGCCAACAACAAAACAACAGTCAGCCAACAACAAGGCGCGGTCAGCAGCACAAGTAGCCCACAAAAAACAATCAACATAGTCTTGATCTTGCGCGATGGCACTAGCTACATATCGACTATCAATCAGCTCACACTACTGGCCGACTTCAAAACCTATAGCGGTCGGCGTGCATTTATCAGAGAGCTGGCAAACGCAATACACCCTGAAGATGTCAGGGAAGGGTTTGTTCGCACTATTCGCTCAAACAGTATAGAGAGGCTGTGGCGATCGCAAAAATCAGCCGCAGAGATTCAGAATCTGGTCATCAATACAGCACCTCCAGACCAACCCTCTACACAATGGGACCGACGGACTGAGACGCCATCACAAGTTCCAACAGCCGACACCTATTGCATCGTTGGCATCTTAATCACCAGCGAAGCGAGTCAGACTGCTGACAGCACTGGGTTAGATTCCGTACGGCAATCGCTTTCCAGCCTCAGTAGCCACTTGAACAGCAACCGCAGTGCTCTCTATTACTACTTTGGGCCCAGCACCACTGGTGTGAGCTTGAGCGAGACTCAGCGTCTGCTAGAAAACGTCAGGCAACGTACGCGTTGACTGACGATAAAAGAAAAACAGAAAAGGCACAGTCGTGTTTCAGCTATTGATAGTAGAGGAGAAAGAAATGACTTTAGCATCCCTTGAGAGAGCATTACCCGTGGCTCGTACTAGCGAACAACTTTTAGAAGCCCTGAACTTGAGGGCTATGGGCTCTGTTCAATATGCTCTAGATGAGCTGGAATCGGCGCTAGTGTCTCTTCAGCAAGCGGCTTCTATCAGCCGCAGGATAAGAGAGGTTGAGGTTGAGGCAGGTGCCCTGTTCATGGTTGGCCTGATCTACAGTGAAATGGCTGAGTTCGAATTGGCAACAGGGTACCTGCAAAGGACACTTTCGCTTAGTCGTGAGGTGGGCGATCGCGACTTGGAAATACAGGCCCTACGTCTGATAGCGTCTGCCTACACAAAACTGGGTGACGAACTCGCTGCTAAACGTTACAGTCGGCAGCTAGACGACAGCCTCAACTAGACACCATCGGCTGATGCTGCGTTCTTGAATGACTTCATTGATTAAGATCGTGTGAATTAAAACGGTCAGCGCTGTGCCAAAGGCTATAAAAAATACAGTGGTAAAAATGCGGCAAATGAGCCACAGCCACCCATCTGATCAAAAAAACAGACGCACGACGGACAGCGCAAATGAAACGGAATTATCCCGCTAAAATCGCCCCCTTTGTGACCGCATTGATCCTGATGGTATTAGCATCCGCGCCCGCTACCGCTAAGGATCAGACCTTCAAAAAACAGTGCGTGGGCCATCCGGATTGCGCTGTCCCGGAATCAGCGGGTGAGCCAGCGGGTGAGCTAGTCGGCGAGCCCACCATGTCACCACAGCCGGAGACACCTATCTCGCTTGAGATTACGCCAGCCAACGTGCGAACGCTTCCCGAAGCAATCACCTTTGAACCTTCTGTGAGTACTGTTCTACGAGTGTTGAACGACTTGGGTAGCAGCGTCGGAGACTTCAACCAAGCCAGAACCTTGGACTAGAACTTGTCGGGGACGAAGTGCTGGGTTGCCATAGGTGGACGCTCATAGTCAATGTTCTGCTGTCGTTTCGGCAGTTTTAGCGGCGGCGGGGTCAAATCTTCGTAGTCGATCTGCTGTAGCAGGTGGCTGATACAGTTGAGCCGAGCCCGTTTTTTGTCATCGGCTTCTACTACATTCCAGGGTGACCTGGTCGTATCGGTCGCTCCAAACATATCGTCTTTAGCCTTGGAATATTCCACCCATCTGGCTCGCGCCTCTAGATCCATTGGGCTCAGCTTCCATCGCTTCATCGGATTGTTTAACCGATCTTGAAAGCGCTTCTCTTGTTCAGCATCGCTTACCGAAAACCAGTACTTCACCAGCACAATCCCAGCTCTTTGCAGCATGTGTTCAAACTCTGGGCAGGAGCGCAAAAACTCAACATATTCCTGATGCGTACAAAATCCCATCACTCGCTCAACCCCAGCCCGGTTGTACCAGCTCCGATCGAACAGCGCAATCTCTCCAGCAGAAGGCAGCTGAGCCACGTATCGCTGAAAGTACCACTGGCTTTTTTCCTTCTCGGTCGGCGTCCCTAGTGCGACTACCCGACAAATACGAGGATTCATACACTCAGAAATTCGCTTGATTGCCCCGCCCTTTCCAGCGGCATCTCTTCCCTCAAATAAAACAACAACTTTCAGCCCCTTTTCTTTCACCCAGTACTGAAGCTTGACTAATTCTGTCTGTAGCCGAAGCAGTTCTTTCTTGTAGACTTTCTTGCTTAGCTTCTTTGGTTTTTCGCTATCCGCAGATGTCTTCTTTTTTGACTTCTTCTTACTCTCTTTCTTTTTTTCGTCTGCTACTGGCTTCTGAACTGTAGAATTTTCTACCTTAGAAGTTTTAGAAGCCGAAGTTTTAGAAGTCTTAGATCCGTCGACATCAGCGGCTACCGGAACCGAACTGGATTTCTTTTTTGCCATTAGTTTTTGCTTGAGTAGAGGACTTGCGCAAAGAGAGATATGTTAAGCATCCATGACTTAAAGGTGATTCAAAAGCTTATAGTCTATCTCTTTAGGTTAAGAGACGGTTCAGAAAACAGACGCCTTCTTTAAGTGCTCTTAATGATTGTGATATGGGTCACGGTGATTTTATGATGTTGCAGTTGGTTGTCGTCGAGTGAGCTGCGTATGAAGATAGGACTACTGGGCACAGGGCTGATGGGTGCGCCGATGGCCTTACAGCTCCAGCGGTCAGGCTTTGAAGTCATCGCATGGAACCGCAGCCCGCAGAAGCTGCTGCCGCTGAAAGCAGCTGACATTCGGACGGTTGGGAGCGCAGCCGATGTGATCGCATCGACAGAACTCACAATTACTATGCTCAGTGATGCTACCGCCGCCCAATCTGCCCTTTTCAAGGATTCTACTGCGCTAGCGGGTCACACCATCTTGCAAATGGGCACCATCGCCCCCGCTGAAAGTCGTAAACTCCACGCTAAAGTCCAGGCCGCTGGCGGCGACTATCTAGAATCACCCGTGCTCGGCAGCATCCCCCAAGTCAAGTCCGGCTCGCTTATGCTTATGGTCGGTGCGACTCCAGACCAGTTCGAGCGCTGGCAGTCGGTACTCAAATGCTTTGGACCCAGCCCCGAGCTGATGGGTCCGGTAGGTGCCGCCGCTGCTACCAAGCTAGCCATGAATCAGCTAATCGGTAGCCTGACCGCCGCCTTTTCTATGAGTTTGGGCCTGGCTGAAAAAGAAGGGCTAGATATAGAGAAATTTATGTCGATTGTGCGTGAGAGCGCTTTGTATGCACCAACTTTTGATAAGAAATTGGAGCGGATGCGCGATCGCAATTTCTCTAACCCTAATTTTCCAACTAAGCACCTGCTTAAAGATATGAACTTGTTTGTAAAAGCGGCGCAAACGCAAGGAATTGATGCAACAGTAGCAGCAGGGGTTAGCCAGGTAGCCAAAAATGCGATCGCTCAAGGCTTAGCAAACGAAGACTACTCTGCTATCTACAGCGCGATCAATCCGGCTGCGAAAGATTCAACAGACTCATAAAAGTAGTCCTGTCCATACGGTGCTGTCTAAACGATAAATTAGTTAGAAATTTCTATATACAGTAAAACAATGAAACTATTGAGATTGCTGAGAAGGCAAATTCTGGGATTGAGTATTGTGCTTTTGGCGTTCGGAATGGCGATCGCGCTAGGCACTAGTCCAGGAAAAGCACTGCCGACCCCGACCAGCTACGGATTGGTTGTCAAACAGAGCCCTTACAGCGTAGAAGAAACAGAAAGAAGATTCCTCGACATCCTTGATTCAAAAGGACTCAACACATTTACCACGATAGATCATGCTCGAAATGCCGAAGGCGCAGGACTAGAGCTGCGACCGACGCGAGTAGTCGTCTTTGGCAATCCAAAACTCGGCACGCCCCTAATGCAGTGCGATCAGAGTCTAGCAATCGACCTGCCCCAAAAGCTGTTGATTTGGCAAGATGAGACAGATCGGGTAAATATCGCCTACAACGACCCGCGCTATATAGGCGGACGTCATCAGATAGGCGGCTGTAGTATTGGTAATGTCCGAGAGATTGCAGGTGCTTTGGATAAGTTGTCTACGAGTGCGATCGCGCGGTAATACGGTCGTATTTGTTGTTCAGACACATACCCCTAACTTCTCAGAAACGCATCACAAACCCTGTCCAAATCTCTGAATCTAGGCTATCAAGGCTGTCTTCTCGTCAGCCTTTTGCAGGACAGCAACCGCGTCCTTTGCGTTACCGAATCTGCGATCACGCTCCTGATAGGTCAACAGCGCCTGATGAAACTGCGCCCGGTCAAAATCCGGCCAAAACACATCCGTAAAGACCATTTCGGTGTAAGCTAGCTGCCACAGCAGAAAATTGCTCAGCCTTTGTTCCCCACTGGTACGAATGAGTAAGTCAGGGTCGCATCCTCGCGTGTATAGGTGCTTGGAAATCGTCTCTTCAGTCACATCGCGAGCGGCCATCTCTCCTTTTTTCACCTTTTCAGCAATCTGCTGACATGCCGTCGCAATCTCACTGCGGCTGCCATAGTTCACCGCCACATTAAAATCAATTTCTGTATTTTCAGCGGTTTCTTCCATTGCTCGACTCATCTCTTTTGTCAGCGCTGGAGACAGTGCTGACAAATCTCCGACAAAGCGAATGCGGACGCCTTCTTGATGCATCGCCATCAGCTCTTTTTTCAGCATCTTTTCAAACAGCACCATCAGAAAATCAACTTCTGTTGTAGGCCGACTCCAGTTCTCTGTCGAAAATGCATAGGCGGTCAGCGCCCCAATTCCCCAGTCCTTGCAGCACCGCAGCAAATCTTTGAGCGTTCTCGCTCCCTGCCTGTGTCCAGCAACTCTGGGCAACCCTCGCTGATTTGCCCAGCGACCGTTGCCATCCATGATTACGGCCACATGCTTGGGCACACACAAGGGATCGATATCAGCAGGAAGAACAGAATATTGGTGCATATGGTTTGGCCGTATAAATGAACATTAGATGTTGTCAGAATTCCCGCTGTTTTACGGAAGCTAGCGGGTAGTTCCCCTACAGTGGCTATCTCTACAGTGACTATCTCTAGATGAGTATTGTCAGCCAAGCAACATCGGCATTAGCCTATCGGATACATCGGTTCACTGTCAGTCGGAAAAAGTCGGTCGTGAATTAGTCCTATCAGGGCAATTATTTTTTGTTCGTTCGGAACATCTGCCTCAGAAGCGGTAGTTTACTGTGCAAACGGGGCTTTAGATTGAGACTATGAGGATAAACCAAGCGATTGAATATGCAGATCAGCTGCTGTATGACCAGACAGGGAGGCATCTAAGCGATCTGCAAAGCTATATTATCCAGGAAAGCTGGCAGGGCAGAACCTACGGTCAAGTCGCCAGCTTAGCGGGCTATAGCGAGGGCCACGTAAAGGATGTGGCTTCTCAGCTATGGAGGCTGCTTTCCAAGGCACTAGGAGAGCGGATTACAAAAGGGAACTTGCGATCGCGTCTCATCAACCGCATCAAGCGCACCCTCAAAAAAGCAACGCCTGCCAGCTTTTTGACAGAGCCATCTACAGCCGCCTCTCCGGACTTTATTGGCCGAGAGCAAGCTTTTTCAAGACTTCATACTCTTTGTCAAGAACATCATATTGTCGTTGTCCATGGAGAAGCCGGACTCGGGAAAACAGCACTAGCGCAGCAATACTGCCATCAGTTTGAACAGGTACTAGAACTGATGGTAGCTAGAGAAGTTGAGCAAATCACATCTTTAGAAAGCATTGTAGAAGAGTGGCTACGACAGAGCTTCAACGCAGAACCTGGCAAAGAGTTTGGGATTACGCTGAGCCGGTTGAAATATCATCTAGAACAGCAGAGAAACAGTGTTGTTCTCATCGATAGTCTAGAGCCTGTGTTAGCAAGTAATGGTCAATTCACGGGTAGATTCAGACAGTACGTAGAGCTGCTGCGCGTCTTGCTAACAACCAAAACAAAAACAATTATTACTAGCCGCGATCGCCTCTGCGAACCCAGTCTAAAAGTCCACCACTACCGGCTGTCTTGCCTATCCACATCCACTTGGCAGCAGTTCTTTCGAGCACAGATTCAAAGAGCAAATATTAAACAGACGCACCCTCCAACACGACGCACCCTCAACAGAAAGACAACGAGGAAGCTGAATTGCACACTACTATCCTAAAAACCATGCATCATGCCTACGGTGGCAACACTAGGGTGATGGAAATATTGTGCGCAGCGATTATAGAAGATTTTGAGGGCGATCTGAGCGCCTACTGGCAAGAGCATAAAAACAATCTGTTGGGCAGCGTCGAGCTTAAAAATCTGATTGGTAGTCAGATCGATCGCTTGCGTGACTCAGATCTAGAGGCGTATAGAGTATTTTGTCGGTTGGGGTGCGATCGCGTCTCAGCTCAGCCCCACATCAGCGCAAATTCGATCATGGCGCTGATGTGGGATATTCCAACCGGGCGGCATCAGCAAATTCTTAGTTCACTGCGCGATCGCTCTCTTCTGACGTTTCACAAAGGCAGCTATCGACTCTACCCTGCGACCAGAGCTGAAGCGTCTTCCCGCCTATCTCAAATCAGACACCGGATCTAGACTATGTACTCCTTCCTATTTATAGATGCTCCTGCGAGCTAGCCACTCTACCCTTAATGCCAGCATCTTACTGATTGAGAGCGTCTTCACCGGAGTAGCCAAAGCTGTAGAATGCTAACCTACTGATAAATTTATTTGCATGCAGCTATGCGCTGGAAAACGGGCCGTCGAAGTCGAAACGTACAAGACCGCAGAGGAATGGGCGGCAGAGGAATGGGCGGCAGAGGAATGGGCGGCGGTAGCCCTATCGCTATCGGTGGCGGTGGGCTGGGCATGGTCGTTGTTGCGATCGTTATCGCGCTGCTAGGTGGAGACCCAACCATACTGCTAGATGCAGCGGCTCCCGTCCAGCAGAATCGCGCCCCGTACAACAGCCCCTCTGTCGAAACGTCTCCCGAAGAAGACGCCCAGGCAGAATTTGTCTCCGTTGTCCTCGCTGATACCGAAGACACCTGGAACAGCATCTTCCCCCGCGAGTTTGGCGGCAGCTACCAAGAACCCACCCTGGTTCTTTTTACTGGCGTGGTCCAATCCGCCTGTGGTACCGCACAATCCGCTGTTGGTCCCTTCTACTGCCCTGCTGACCAACAAGTCTACATCGACCTCAGCTTCTACCAAGACCTGCAATACAAGCTCGGCGCACCTGGCGACTTTGCTCAAGCCTACGTCATTGCCCACGAAGTCGGTCACCACATTCAAAATTTGCTAGGCATCTCCAAACAAGTCCGCGCCGCTCAAAGCCGTGTCAGCCAAACTGAAGCCAACCAGCTCTCCGTTCGTCAAGAGCTGCAGGCCGACTGCTTTGCTGGGATCTGGGCCTATCACACCAACCAGCGTGGCCTCCTAGAAGAAGGCGACATAGACGAAGCTCTCAATGCCGCCAGCCAGATTGGCGACGACAAGCTTCAACAAAGGCAGCGCGGTTACGTCACTCCCGATTCCTTCACCCACGGCAGCGCTGCCCAAAGAGTCGAGTGGTTTCGTCGCGGCTTTTCCTCTGGCGACGTAGACCAGTGCGATACCTTCTCTTGAGATAGACCTACGGCGTCTTTTTGTAGCTCCGCCTGATGCAGCTCTATATCAATCGCTTGTCCTACTGGGATTACTGAACTCACCTTCGGTATTCAGTATCCCTTTTTGCATCTTCTTCCATGAAAACTATCAGGATTGTCATCCCTACACTATTCCGTTTGCTGATATCCTTTCTGTTCTTCATCAGCGGACTTTCCTCCTTTTCCTCATCAGCCCAGGCAGCGATCGATCTGCCCGAAATCCATTGGACTTATACAGATCACAGCGGACCAAACTACTGGGCAGAACTCGACAGCAGCTTTGCCGCCTGCGCCGCTGGTCAAGCACAATCTCCTATCAACCTCACTGCTATACCAGGTACAGACCTACCCGACCCAGCTTTCCACTACGAATCTGTCCCGCTAAACCTACTCAACAACGGCCACACTATACAGATTCCCTACGCACCTGGGAGCTATCTAACCCTAGACAACAAAGTCTACAATCTCTTGCAGCTACACTTCCACAGTCCTAGCGAACACACTATAGAGCACAAACCAGGTTTCGCAGAACTCCACCTTGTCCACCAAAGCGACGATGGAGGGTTCGTCGTTATCGCTGTTCTCCTACAGCCCAGCGCGACAGAATCCAACACCACTTATCCACTCGCTACCGATCTCCCTACAAAAGCAGGCGACAAAACTAGAACCAACAAAACTATCAATGCCCAAACGCTTCTCCCAGATCGAACTACCACCTACCGATACAGCGGTTCACTCACTACGCCGCCCTGCACCGAGTCCGTCCATTGGCTAATCATGGCAGAGCCTGTTGCTCTCCCAACAGAACAACTCTTCTATTACCGAACGCTCTTAAACAGCAACAATCGCCCTCTGCAAAGTTTGAACAAACGCACTATTCAAATTGATTTTTCTTCTAACTGAAGAACAGAGAACGAGGATCAAACAACTTGTGTATCTTCTACCATTCGTACTCGCAAGCTTCACACACTACGACAAGCAACTTACGAAAACCAGCAAAACTATCCAACATCTCAAACCTCTGACGTCTCCGTGACAGAATCTTCTTGCTCTGTTGCCATGATCACCTCTTTAAAGCGAATCATCTCTTGCCTAGGGTCGGCATAGCTCACCTGGATCGTCAGGCGATCGCCGACTTCCACAGCCCGATCAAAGCGCATGACAAACTCCAAGCCTAAGTCCTCGAAGATAATCAGACCCAAGCCTTCATGCTCTCGCAGCCAGCGCACCATAATCACCTCCCAAGGCTGTCCTGGAGTGTCTTCCTCTTGCCGTTTGAGATATTCAATCGCCCAGTATTTCTTCGTCTGGCGCTCTACCATCACGGCGTCGTAGGCAGCATTAGAGGCGCTGGCAATAATCTCAGGCATTTCGGTGGGTGTGAAGGGAAGCTCGGCTCCTCGCAGATGGGCTTTGATTTGGAAGTGTCCTATCAGGTCGGTGTAGCGACGGATGGGAGAGGTGACCTGGCAGTAGCGCTCTAGGGCGAGGGTGGCATGGCGAGCGGGGGTGAGGCTCATTTCGCTGCGGGTCATGCAGCGGCGAATGGCAGAGTCGCGGACCCATCCGGCTTCTAGCTGCATGAGTTCTTCTTCTGGGGGAAGCTCGGGCTGCGGCTGGCTGCGGAAGGGTAACGGAATCTCATTATCTTCGCCGTAGCGGGCGGCGACTTCCCCAGTTAGGATCATCATTTCAGCCACCATCTCACGAGAATTTGAGGATTCTAGAATGTCTATGGTGATGGTGTCGTCGGCGACTTTGATGACCGATTCGGGTAGGTGAATATTGATCGCACCCTGAGATTTACGCCAGCCTAAGCGCTGCCTTGAAGCTTCGAAGAGTGCTAATAGTTCGCTTTCAGCCTGTACGCCTAGCTCGATCATTTCGTCGGCGTCTTCGTAGGTCAGGCGATAGGTCGGCTTCACTAGGCTGGGCTGAATGCTGTACTCAGCAATGCTGCCATCGTCTGCTAGCACAACACCAAAGCTGAGCGCGTTGCAGGCTTGCCCTTGGACTAGGCTCATCGGACCCGCCGCTAGCTCGAAGGGAAACATGGGAATCACGCCGGTTGGCAGATACACGGTGGTGCAACGTCTGCGGGCTTCTGTCTCTAAAATGTCGCCTAGACTAATCCAGCGAGTGGGGTCGGCAATGTGAATCCATAGCTTGCGGCGACCATCAGGTAGAGTTTCACAGCTAAGGCCGTCGTCAATTTCGCGGGTGCTTTCGTCATCTACGGTGTAGAGCTTCAGGTGAGTGAGATCAATGCGCTGACCCTGCTGGTCTGAAGCAGAATCGCCTTCAGCAGGTGGTGATTCGATAATCTGCGCGACTCGCTCGCTAACCTCTGCGGGAAACTCAGTGGGAATCTGTCGACGACGCAAAGCTAAGTTTTCGTGCTGATCCCAAAGGCCCAAAGCCACTAAAAAATCAAAAGCAGCTTCCGAAGATTTATCTTGATTCAGATCGCTCAGCAACTCTTGTGCAGCGTTCTTCTGACTGGATTCATCGCCTAGCAAAGCGTAGCGTTCGACAATTTCTAGCTGTGGGCGATCGCTCTTCTCCCATTCCACCGCCTCCCCAGCTAGCCCAGCCTGAATCCGCGCTAAGAAACCCTCTCGCTCCTTCTGCTTAGCCGCTTCTCGCTCGATCTTGTGCTGAAGCTCCTCAACCTGGCTAACGGGGCGGGGCTCGTAGCTATCCCCTTTTTGCTTAAAAAATATTTTGTCTTCGCTCAGCATCCGGTGCGCTGCGTAGCACAGCGGCGGGCTTTGATCTGAGAACAAAAGCTGCGCTAGAGAGGCTGGGGTTGCCGATTCTTCCAGCTCTAGCAACAGCTCCCACGCTACCTCCAAGCTATCCGGGTCCAGGTAGCCTTCAGCTTCTGCTACAAAGCCTTCAATCTCTGCGGGCTCGTAGCTAGCTTTGCTCACTTCGTAGATAATTTGCCGGGGATGAATCGTGTGCGACTGTCCTGCCTGGTCGATCAAGACCCAGTTCTTTTTACCTTCTGGTCTATCGGCGACGGCTAGATGGGGCGATCCCTTTAGCTTGAATTCTACGAGCGTTCCCTTTTCCACAGATTCTTTGGTATTAGTTTTGATTGTGCGATCGCCCTCCCACTCTCTCCATAAAAAGCAGTGACGACCGACGGCAAGTTAGCAAAAAAGCTACCTGCACTACTAGTCAAAGTAGCAGACAAAAGAAACGAGTCTTTGCCCAATGCAGATAGCTTGATATTTATTTGTTTGTGACACAAAGTCGTAGCAGAATAGGCCCACTAGCAGACTGGGCCCACTACAGAAGTTAGCCGTCTTCGTTTACATACGGCAGTAAAGCGACGATGCGAGCTCGCTTGATCGCCTTGGTCAAATCGCGCTGCTGCTTTGATGTCAGACCAGTGATACGACGAGGCAAGATCTTGCCGCGCTCAGTGACAAACTTGCGGAGCAAATCTACATCTTTATAGTCGATTTTTTCCTCTGGTTTGATCGGAGAAACCCGACGACGGAAGTAAGCCATAACCTTTATTCTCTATTCCCTTTAACGGTTCTACTATTTACTTGATTTCTTTGTGGACGGTGTGCTTATTGCAGTGCGTGCAAAATTTCTTTAGCTCCATGCGACCGGTCGTATTCCGACGGTTCTTTTGGGTGGTGTAGCGCGAAACCCCATTAGAGCGCTTGTCGGGATTAGTGCGGCACTCGGTACATTCGAGTGTGATTACGAGACGGACGCCTTTTGCCATGATTGCTGGAAGAACGAAGAACTTTGTGTCAATGCAGTTTTCAATTATGCCACAGGAAGGCTGAAATTTGGCTAGGGTTCAGCATTATCTCAACCACGACTGAGCTTATTTAGGCGCCAACAGAGCCTCGGCAGAAGCTTTCAGCTCCGGAAACAGCATAGAGCTAATCAATTCATCCCCTCTGTACTCGCCCATCTCAACATAGGTATCAGCATCGAGTACCAGCACTAGCACATACCCGTCTACCGGATTGATGATCCAGTATTCGGGAACTTGTGCCCAAGCGTACTCTAGCCGCTTGTCTACGGTGTCGCGGTCTGTGTTACCTGGGCTAGCGACTTCGATGGCGAGCGCTGGTGGGTTACCTTCGCAAAAGATTGCCTTGGTCAGATGCATCATGGCTCGCATTTGTGCGTGCTTACACACCACTACGTCAGGATCTCTGACGTTGTTGTCTCGATTCGTACGAGGAATCTCTATGCCGACACCTGTATAGGTTTCTAGGTCTGCCTGAATGTCCTCAATATGCCTATCTAATAGCTTTTGTAGCAGTTTGATGATCAAGACATGCAGTGGGCTAGCTTCTGCCATATCGCTAATTCGACCGTCTACGAATTCCGTCTTCTTCCCGTCGTAAGGCAGTAGCAAGTATTCGGCAAAGCTAATCGATTTAGTGAGTAATTCAGGCATTTATTACTTTCCTCCATAGCTTATCTGCGGTGTTCATTACTTTGCTTCGTAGCCATCATTCGTGACTCGATAATATCCTACGCACCTTAATTACACCTTCCAACGAGCACAGTTAAGCAATTTGCTTCTGCTCGACGCCAAAGCCCACGAGGGCCAGCTTATCTAGCGGCTGACCTTCGGGCGGGCGAAGGTAGTTGAAGATGCGGCGGATGCGCATTTGGGGATTGACTAGGGTGATGGAGTCGACGGAGATAATGCGGGTGTAGCGGGTGGTCATCAGGAGCTCGCGGGTGCGGGCGTCAAAGCGGAAGTCGGAGATGATAGGGCGATCTTCTTCGTAGGCCCGATCGCGTAGATAGGCCCCTTCTAGCACGTGTTCAGCATTCACCGTTTGATCGTTGGGTACGAAGGCTAGGTTCAGCGACTGATCTTTCATTACACCTGCTTCTGAGACGGTGTGAAAAACTAGATGAAAGCCGGGACAGATCTCCATGTCTGTGCTCTGCTCGAAGCGGTTGTCTGAGAGGACTTTGGCCTTTTTGTCAGTAGTCAAAGGCTGAACTTGGAATTCTGTGTGCGATCGCTCTATCGCCCCTTCACTCAAATAATGATAGGTCCGCTCAGAATCCCAGCCACCCACGCAGCTATCAAAAAACTGATGAAAAATCGTGATTGCTGACATAGCATGTGTCCTTAGAAATTCTCTACCGGATATTTCTAGGTTACAGAGAACCTAGCTTTTCTTGAACTAGCCAATCGGTAGACTCTATGCCTAACTCGCCAACTGAAACGCTGAGCTGATGTAGTGCCAGGATGGCTGCATACTGCAAGTCCCAAATCGGTACGGTCGCTGCTGTTTTAAGTTCGTCAATTGCTGATGGATAGCCGAGTTCTCCGAGAGCGATCGCAGCCGCCACCCGCGATTTCTGAAACTGCGGAGCCTTATTATGCAGCGCCTCTACTAGCAAATCGTAGGCTTCGCTTACCTTTAACCAGCCGAACAGGCGCATGATGTGATAGTGCGCACCGTAATCGTTATAGCCCTCAGTTTTGTAGCTTTCGATCAAGGCTGCGGGCGCTTCGTCTGCATAGTGCTCTATCAGCGTTTTAGTTCCTAGATAGCAGCGGCCAAAGTCTGTACCATACAGTTCTTGAATGAGTCCTTCAATCGCAGGCGGCGAGCTGTAGGAATGAACGAGCCTGACGTTGTTGGGATGATCGCGTAGCGTTTTTTCTAGCCAGGATTGGACTTGATGGAAGGCGATCGCACCTTCCTCAATCCCCGCCTCTGCCAACAGCTTGATCCCTCGCAGCCGAAACACCATCGATACCGGACACTGTGCAATATTTGGAATTGCCTTGAAATAGCGAGCGTCGATTAAGTCTTGAATGCTGCCGCGCCGCGCATTCACATTCGTATTCTGTAGATAACCCAGTATCTTTGGCATCACGCTCTCATCATTCGTCAGCCGATACAGAGCCGAGAGCGCCGCGCTGGCAATGGGCTCACTTTCACTGCTTGCAAAAGGTCGAATCCGTTCAACAGCCGGTTCGTAGCCTAGTTTTGCTAAAGCGTGGATGATGGTTCGATAGCTTTGGTCGGGTCGCTCTAGCTGCTGAGCCAGTTTCTCTAGCGTGGCCGGATTATCCGTGCCAATCTCGCCCAGTGCCCAAGCCGCATTTTCGACCAGATAATTATCTTCATCACTCAGACAGGCTTTGATCGCAGGTAGCGCTGCTTTTACCTTTAGTCGCCCTAAGCTTTCTACTGCCTTGCGTCGCACGATTCGATTATCTAAGTCGGATGCTGTGTTGTTGGCAGCTCTCATTAGAGATGCGATCGCCCGCTCCGTATTAAAATTTACTAAATGGGACGCTGCAATATACCGACTCGAAGCCTCATCCGAATCGTCTGCAGGTCCGTCTAAAATCTCAATAGCTTGCGCTTCACTTAGATTAAACAGACTAGAAAACCGATTAGTCATAACGCTCAAAAACCGGTCGAAAGCGGCCTGCAAAACTGTTTACTGTCTATAGGATCGCATTAGAGAGCGCTCAAATCAAAAAACGGACCAAAACCGAATCAACCGCACAGTGCTAAGAATACCTGCCGTATCTATAATCAAACGCTCATGACTAGTCATAGCCAGCCCACTCTCCTTTCCCATGCAGAAGCTGACGCGCTCATAGCCGAAGTTCAGACTCAGCAGAACACAGGTACCTTCGACACCACCAACACGCAGCTAATAGAGCAGCTAGTCGAAGGATTCAATGACACCCGTGGGATGAAGCGCTTGGCCTTTGCGGAAATTTTAGGCAAAGTTGGCGAGCCAGCCACACCGGCGCTTGTGGCTGGCCTAGCCCATCACGAAAATCCCACCGTTAGACGAGCCTGCGCCAAAACCATAACTCTGATTGCTGATCCTACAACGATTCCAACGCTTGTCCATTCGCTGCTGCATGACGATGATACCGTCGTCAGAGGATCAGCCGTCGGTGCTCTAGCCGTGATGGGAGAGGCCGCTGCCCCTATCCTGCTCGATATCATCGCTTCACCCGACTATCCCGACAGCTCAAAGGGGCTAGCAACCTGGGGACTGTCCTTTATTGGTACAGCAGGCGCACAGCATTTGTACAAAGCGATTGATTCTGAACATGAGGAAGTCCGTAGCGCCGTGGTGGGCGCACTCACGAGCCTGGCTCAAGACAACGACGATCAAGAGGCTCTCGGATTGATTATCAGCAGTTTGAGCGATTCTTCTGCAATGGTTCGCTCTGAGTCTGCTGCTGCGCTTGGCAAGCTGAGCAATTCAGATATGGTGCCGCATTTGACCACAATACTGACCGATAGAGACAGCGATGTCAGAAAGACAGCGGCAATGGCTCTGATGAAAATTGGGGACAGTGGTGCGATCGCACCCATCAAAACCGCTCTAAATAGCGAAACGGACAGCACCCTTCAGCCCGTCTTTCGCCTTGCTATTTCTCAGCTAGAGAAAAAGCGGGAGGAAGCAGAAGACGGCTGGGATTAATGAAAATCGAAGGTGTGGAAATATGGGCAATCTAACAGTGGTTCAGTCTCCAACTTTTACCCGCAGCTATGGAAACCAACGTTGCCGCCGCCCTTGAGGTCCGCGATTTCAAGCAGGCCACCCTGTTGTTAAAGCAGTGGCACACAAAAGAACCGGCTAATCCTCTACTCAGACTGTACGTGGCCAAGCTGCAAGAGCAAACCAATCGGCTCGAAACCGCAAAAAAGCATTATCTGGCCCTACTCAAACAGTCTGGCAATGCAAAGGTAACCAGCCAGGCTAGAGCTGGACTGCAGCGGATAGAAGACGCGCAACAAGCCGCAAAAGTGAAGGCACTGACGGATGCCAAGACAACATCGGGGGGTACAGAGTTAGCAATTTTAGCGATCGCATCTCTCCCGCCTTCTACTTCGCCCTCCAGCCTAGCTGCCACCCGACAGGCCGCCGTCAGCAGCATTGCCAAAGTCTTCAACCTCGATCCCTACACCGCTCGCCTCAAACTTCCCAACAGCGGATTTCGTATTCACCGCATCGGTGCCTGGGGCGAGATTCAGTACTACACTCGGCAGCTAGCCGCGCCTACCTTCTGTACAAAAGCTAGCCAAATCAAATCCCTTCAGACATTTCAAGTCAGCTACTTTGAAACGCTTTCGCCCAATCCGACGCTCATCTGTAAAAACGCAGACGGACAGCTCGGCAAAATCAGCTTCGCTCCGGCAGAAGTTAGCCAGATCGTCAGCGGTCAGCTGCCTATCTTCGAGCAGGTCGTGGACTTAGGCAACTGGGGCAGAACAGTTCATAAAGAAAAAGTGCTGGACTATGCGCAGCTGCTAGACCTACATCTGCCAGGAAGACAAATTGTACTGAGGCTGTGCGATCGCCTTTACCAATATCAAAAAGGCGTCGTCCTCAGCCAGAAAGCTGAACTCAATAGTCGCATTCGGTGGAATGAGCTGCGATCACAACTCACCAAAGCCATCAAAGTCCCACATCACAACGACTTCGGCAAATTTGGCAAGAGTGCCTTGGAATTTGTTCCCCTGCTCCCGGCAATCTCTCCAAATCTGGACCTAGATCGCCGTGCACCTAGTGACTGGGATCTAGTTTTCCACCTCTACAGCAGCCTCTGGTATTTTCAGCATGAAGCTTCGAACTAGATGAAGATGAGTCTGAACCTAAAAGATTGACTAGGCGGTTAGCCAGTTTGCTGACAGCTGCCATCCGGGTTATACCAGACCAGGGATTCGTTAGCCTCGTCGCGCCAGCGCATCCAGCCTTCAGTGACTGTTGAGCCAGTCAGAGGCTGACACTGGGCGGTTGGACGAGTGACTTTGACACGCATCCAGTCGCCGACGATGCTGATAGGTTCGATCAGGCTGTCTGACGCGACAAAGCTAAGCATGTTTGTGGCTTCTTGGGGCTGCGATCGCAGTGCCTGTGCCTCAGATTGTTCCAAAAAGTACACCACCGACTGAGAGCCCAGCAGCAGCTCCCATCGCTCGATCGCCAGCGGCATGTCGCCGACCTCTAGCTGTGAGGTGTGAGCCCAAGCGCTACCGCCAGTGGTGTACTGCACCTGGAACCAACCGTCGTCTTGGATAGTCAAGACAGGAAAGGTGTACAGGTTTTGGTAGGGCTTAACCATGGCAAAGCCAGCGTCGCGACCAATGGCAAAAGCAGACTCACCCTGGATTAGATAGCCATGATGAATCCAGCCCCAGTGCGTCCCACCGGGAGAGGTATACAGCGGCAATGACACAGAGGTCAGCCAGTTGACGCTGTCGTCTGTGAGGCCTTCTACGTAGCGAGGGCGGAGGTGACCAACGCTAGGAATGGCGTCGGTATCACTGTAGAGATCGAGAATGCCGGAGAGATCCGGATAGAAAGGTGTAGAGACTGAGGTCGGTAGCGGTGGGGGTGCGATCGCATTTCTCTTGTCGATCGGCTGGGTGACTTGGGCGTACGCTGTACCCGCTACGGCTATTATCAGCGCCGCTGAGCTCAGCGCAATACCGGCTGTTTGACCCCATACCTGCCTCAATTTCATCAAAAAACTACCCAATTAAAAAAGTAACGACTGTCTCGTTGGTTCTCGCTTCTAGTCCGATGAAGACTGTCAGCGAGTAACCTGTCATACAGTATCCACCCTGACTTCGCTCAATCCAGTAAAGTTTTTACTAACCTCTATCGAATTTTGCTCATCTGACTGACCAAATCTTGCTGCATTCGATCGAGGTCAGCTTCTATTGATGCCATTGAATCTTCCAGTTCTCGGCGTAGGCTGCTCTCCAGCTTTCCCGGATTTTCTTGTCTAGAGCCTTTGCCTTCTGTGTCGTCTCTCAGCAGCTTTTTGAAGGCAAGGAGCTGACCTGTCTTTAGAGAGAGCTCGATTGGCACTTTGAAGTCTGGGAGAACGCCCGTCCCTTCCCAGTTTTCATCAGTGATCAGACTGATAGCTTTGCCAGTAGGAATAAACATCCAAAAATGATCGTGAAGTCTAAAGCCGGTGCCGGGGTTTGCGCCGCCTGCGGTAGTTTCACCCACGAGAACAGCTCGATTGAGGTGTTTGAGATTGTAGGCGAATTCTTCTGCGGCTGAAAATGTTTCAGGTCCAATCAGCACGTATACGGGTTTATCCAGGTAGCGAGGGCCAGGAACATGAGGCAAGGTCCATGACTGCTGAGTGCGGTTTTCGTTCTGCCAGTGCAGGTCGGTGAGATGAATCGTAGGGTAGGCCGGAACCAGGTAGCTGGTGAGCAGGGCTACCATACTGGCTGAGCCACCTCGGTTATAGCGCAAGTCGATGATTAGCGCGCTGGTATTTGCCAGAAACTGCATAGTAGCAGCAGTTACATCTCCAGCAAATTCTGGGGGCTCAAAACTAAATAGCTCTAGATAGCCGATGTTGCCGCGCAGTCGTTCGACCCGGTTGAAGTCAAAGTTGCGTAGCTGGCTGAGCTGACGCTGGCGAGTGATTTCTTCGGCAGGGATTTCGGTTCGGGGCTCTAGATGAGGGAGCACAACCGGGCTGTAGTAAACCTTGAGCTGCTGATCGGCGCTGAGGGTTTGCAGCTGGGCAGTAAGCGTTTCGGCGAGCTGCTGGCCACTGTTGATGTCTTGATAGCCATCTGAGGCTAGGCGCGAAGCGATATCGCTCTGGATTTTGCTAGCGATATCAGGAAAGGCATATTCATCTAGCTTTTCGACAATCGCACCTAGCACCTCTGTGCGGGTGGTCGCTGCTAGTACCCCATCGTGGGAACCAGGTGGATGAGAGCCAGGTGGGTGAGAATCACTCATGAAAAATCGCTGTCTAGCCAGGAGTCGTCTAGTTTATATCATCTGCGATCGTTGGCAGCTTCTGTTTGTTATTTACGCGCATTTTACGCGCATTGGCATCTGTGGCCGCTGGGCAAAATTTCTCAACGATTCGCACAAAGGTTTCGACGCCGACGCCTAGGGCCGTTTCATCGAAGTTGAATCGGGGATGGTGATGGGGATAGGCTAGATCTTTCTCGATATTAGCGGCCCCTAGAAAAAAGTAGCAGCCTGGAACCGCTTGAAGAAAGAAGGAGACATCTTCACCGCCCATGGTCTGACAGTCGGGAACGACGCCTGCGGGAGTTTCGACCACAGAAAGAGCCACAGAGCGAACTAGATCGGCGATCGCCCCGTCATTAATCACAGGGGGATACAGGCGGTGATAGTCTAGCTGATAGCTCGCTCCATGCGCCGCACATACACCTGCAATAATCTGCTCTAACCGCTGCGGTATTAGCTCGGCATAGTCAGGATCAAAGTAGCGCACTGTCCCACTTAGAAAGGCAGTGTCAGCAATGACATTCACCGCTGTTCCGGCCTTGAATTCGCCCACTGAAAGCACCGCTGACTTAAGCGGATCGATATTGCGAGAAACCAGCGTCTGCAAGGCTGTGACTACCTGCGCACCGACAACGACCGCATCCACGGTCTGCTGCGGAATAGCACCATGCCCGCCCTTTCCTTGAATAGTGCAGTGGAAAAACTCTGTCGCTGCCATCATCGGTCCGCTACAAACGCCCAAAGTGCCCAAGGGCAAGTTGTTCCAAAGGTGTAGCCCGACTAGCGCATCGACATCGGGATCTTTGAGGACGCTGGCCTCAATCATGGGCTTCGCGCCGCCGGGCCCCTCTTCCGCAGGCTGAAAGATGATTTTGACGGTGCCGCTGAAGGTGTTGGGATGTTCCTTTAAGTATTTGGCGGTGCCGAGGGCGATCGCCACGTGCCCATCATGACCACAGGCATGCATTTTGCCATCATGCACAGAGCAGTAGGGAACCTCATTGAGTTCTTGAACCGGCAGCGCATCCATATCTGCTCGAATCCCTAACACGGGCGTTTCTGACGATCTGCCCTCCTGCGCGCCCTCCAGAATTGCAACAATTCCAGTTGTTGCAACGCCGCTCTCGTAATTGATTCCCCATTCTGTGAGGCGATCGCAGATAAACTGAGCCGTGATCTTTTCTTGAAACCCCAGCTCCGGGCGCTGATGAATCTGGCGACGCCAGGTTACCAGCTCAGTCTGCAATGCCTGAACATCAGGGCGCAGTGCTGAAAAATCAGTCTGCAAAGGTTGAGAGAGGGTCAGCATAAGGAGTTGAGATCGGTAGAGTTTGCCTTATTCTGTCAGATTTTTTATGCCCAGAACGCTTTCGGCATCAATCGCTCTAAATCCAAGTGAGCAGCGGCAGCAGCCAATGTCTCTAAGTTCTTTACCTGTCTAAGATAGGGCAGAACGCCCAGCACCGGAGTGCGGGTCAAAGACTCAATCAGCTGAACGGGTGTCCACTGCTCTATCTGTTGCGCCGTCCGCGACTCTGTGCAGCTAAGGACGATGCCACACAGATTGACTTTTTTCTGCTCAGCAAGGGCGACATTCGCAACGATAGCGGCAATAGAACCTAGCTTAACGGGTGCGACCAGCACAGCCGGTAGTCGCCACTGATAGGCCAGATCTGCCACGGTAAGCTCATCGGTAATTGGCGAGCCTAGGCCACCTGCACCTTCGATTAGAACCCAGTCCCGTTCGGCCTGGAGCTGTGAGACCACCTGCCAAACTTTAGCAAGATCAACCTGCTTGCCTTCTAGTGCTGCGGCCAGCGGCGGTGCGATAGGCGCTTTGTAGTAAAGGGGGTTGAGCTGCTCTAAGCTCTGTCCTAGAAGCTGGTCTAGATCGAAGAGTCGGCTGTAGAATTCGCGATCGCCTTCTCCAGACTGCACCGGTTTACACACACCCAAACGATAGGTCCAGCAGTATCGCTGCCAATAGGCAATCAGTGCCGATGTCAGTACCGTTTTTCCACTATCTGTATCCGTTCCTGTAATTAACAACGATGCCAAACTGACTTTATCCTCTTGATCGTTCCGATTATCTTCCTTTGCAAGCTGCTTTTCCTCAAGCCAAAACTGGCTTTACTAGCGCCTTCTACTGACCCCGTGTGATTAACCCTGCGGAATCTCAGCACTAAGCTGAATCTCTAGCGTGAATTCTGATCGCTCAGGCGCGGTCACATCAACGCTGTAGTCGCCGCCCAGAGGCAAAAATCCTTGCCATCTTTCTAATTGGGAGGCATCGGGCAAAACCGTACCATCCGGCATTAGTAGCTCAAAAGATACTGGCTGATCAGACGAGAGCGCATTGACCGTAAGAATTTGGCCCTGCTTAGCATTGACGACATAGCGTTTCAGCTGACCAGGGCCGACGCTGTTAGCGACTCGAATGCCTTGTGAACCGTTGGGAAAGCTAATTCTTTGTGATTGTATGTTTAGCTGCGTCGGCGGTGGACTAGTTGGAGGATTTGGACGGGTGCCAGGGTCTGTCGATGGAGAGGTAGGCTCTGGCGATGGCTGAGTTTCAGGTGGCGGCGCAGGTACTGGACCTAGCGTGACTTTTAGCTGGTAGTCGGTACTGGGAATACCGCGAACCGGACTAAGCTGTATTTTGTATTCGCCGGTCTCTTCGAGGGTGCCTTGCCATTGAGCAACCCGTCTGGCATTGCGAGCAACGGGCCGATCGTCTGGACCCAAAACGCTGAATAGAGCGCCTTCTGGCGCAACAGAAACGGTAAGCTGCTGTCCGGGTTCTGCGGGTAGTAGATAGTTGATTGTGTCGCCGCCTAGCAAATTACCTTCGACGGTTTCGGCCACGCCCGGAACCAGGCTAAGCGGCTGTGTGTACTCTGCTGGCTGAGGGCTAGGCGTCGCGGTCGGCGTGGGCGATGGAGTCTCACTGCCAAGGGGCGGTAGCGATGTGATAGTCGGCTCGGGCGTGGCAGGTGAATTGAGATACCGGACAGTGGCCCAACCGCCAAAGCCAGCCACAGTGACTAGCCCAGCAGCTAGGGTACCGACAGCAAAAGGGTTCTCGAGCAGTGAGGGTGGGCGCTCTCGTTCAGAAGGCATCTGCAAGCGAGTGTTGGACTGATGGGCTGTAGGCGGAGTGTTAATTCGATCGGCGCTAGTTTGGCTGGGATTGGACCGGTTAGGAGGGGTCCGATTGACGGTGGGAGTAATGCCAGTATTAAGTCCCGGATTAGGACGGCCAACGGCAACGGTTTGGATTTGAGATAGGGGCGGGGGCGTTTGAGGACGTGGGCTAGCGCTACTGGTGACGCTCTGCGAACGGCTTTGCTCAGCCGCCGCAGATTGCAGGGCCTGGGCCATTTGGCTGACTGACTGGTAGCGATCGCTTGGCCGATATTGCAAGGCTTTGTCTAGGACAGCGGCGAAGCCGGGAGTGGCGCTCACTAGCGGTTGCCAGTTCCAGGTAAAGTTGACATCATCAAAGAGGGACTGGGGTTCTCTGCCGGTCAATAGCACAATGGCAGTGACGGCTAAGGCATAGAGATCGCTGCTGGGATAGGCTCTGCCGGTTTGCATTTGCTCGCTGGGGGCGTAGCCTGCTTTACCCACGGTGGTCGCCTGGCTGACGTTGCCTGCGGCTTCAGTCGGGCTCATCTGCATCCGGGTAACGACTTCTTTGACCACGCCAAAGTCGATCAGGACTGGGAGCCGATCGGACTGCCGCTGAATGATGTTGTCTGGGCTGATGTCGCGATGGATGATGCCTTTGGCGTGGATATGGGCGAGCACGGGCAGCATCCGCTGGAGAAACTGTTTGACTTCGGCTTCTGAGAAGTGTCTGCCTTCTAGTTTGCGCTGATTGAGGACTTCGTGATAGGTAGGGCCTTCGACGTAGTCTTGGACCAAGAACAATCGCTCTTGCTCTTCGAAGGTGGCTCGGAATTTTGGAATCTGGGGATGGATGATTTGATAGAGCACGGAGGCTTCTCTTTGGAAAAGCTGGGTGGCTTTGTCAGAGAAGCGGTCTTGTCCTTTTATAGGGACAAACTCTTTGATGGCGCAGCGCTCGTTAAATCGCCCCTCGTCTTCGGCTAGGTAGGTACGACCAAAGCCGCCCTGACCCAATAGTTTGACGATTCTGTAGTGATTTTGAAGAAGTGTGCCAACAGCGATCGCAGTTTGCATAGTTAAAAGCGGGTAAAAACGAGAAGCGTGTAAAAGACTGTATCGTAGTGCCAACCAAAGAAGCCCTTGCCTCAGTCTACTGTATGTCTTTGGTCTGTACGGTCTTCCCGTGACACTAGGAAACATGACCAAAAGTTGTAGAGTTCGCCCGTACTGCTACAGGCGTTAAATCTATACAGGTCAAAGCCTCTGTGAACTTACGGGGTTAAATCGCGAAGCTTCCTAGGGAATGATTAGCTCGACCTCTTTTTCTTTTAGTGCGCAGCACATGACTTACGGCACCTCTGATAGCGAAAAAACCTCCAATCCTACGAGCTTGGATGGTGGTCTAGAGGGCGATAATTCTGAGGTTGACTGCTCTGAGGTTGGCAGTTCTGAAGATAGCAGTTTTGATGGTCAAGGCACGGGCGTAGAAGGGGCGCTGCAGTCTCGGCTTTCCTGTCGGCTAGAAGGAATGACGCCAGCACAGCGCGATCGCTACCGCGCAGATATTCTCTCGCGTCTAAACTTACTGAGCAATGACAGTGTTCCTATCTTTGACGAAGCTACGCAAAATATCTCTCGGCTGCTAGCGATGCCGATCTGCATCCTCAGCATTATGGATGCGGACGTGCAGAGCTTCAAATCGGTAGTCGGGCTCTCTAGTCTGGGGCTAATGAATCAGCTAGCCGCAGCTCGTAGCCTTCCTCGCGAAGAATCCTTTTGCACCCATGTTGTGGATAGTGGCAAAACTTTTGCCTTGGCCGATACTACTGCTCATCCTGCATTTTCTCGTAGTTTGCTGGTCCAGCACTACGGTATTCAGTCGTATCTAGGCGTTCCGCTAATTACGATGGAGGGCTGTTGTATTGGTACGCTATCCGTCATGGATTTGCTTCCCCATCAGTTTACACAGCAAGAGATCGCCTTCCTAGAACTGAGCGCTCGCTGGAGTATTAGCGAGTTTGAGAAGCAGTATCTTCTGCAAAGCGGTCATCAGGGCAGACCACCTGTCTTTCACTCAGCGGATCACTCAGCAGACGTGGACGCAGCCTCTGAGCATTCGCTGCTCGATCAGATCAACAAAGTTCGCTTCGATCTGATTGTTCAACTGACTCATGATTTGCGCAATCCGCTCACGTCTGTAACGGGTATGGCCAGTATGCTGAGCCGAGAAATCTACGGGCCACTGAGCGAGAAACAACAGGAATACGCCAGAATTGTGCTGAGTAGCTCACAACAGCTGCTGACAATGGTGGACGAGATTGTTGAGATTGGCGATCTGCAAGAAGACGACTATCAGCTTTCTGTAGTGGCGGCTGATGTCGAAATGGTTGGGCATCACGCGATCGCAGCGTTGAAAAAGATTGCTACACAACAAGATCTAAAGATAAAGCTGACGGTAGAACCGGGCTCTCGTATTTGGAATTTGGATACGCAGGTGGTGAAGCAGCTAATCTACCATCTAGTCTTTAGCCTGATCAAAATGTCTACGGCGGGCAGTACGATTCGGCTGCATCTTTCCCGTAGAGACGGCAGTGCTAATGTTGCTCTCAATATTGCGCTATGGATTTCTAATCCTTGGCTAGGTGAAGATTTGCCTCAGGCCGTGATCGCCTGGAGCCAAAGGCATACAGGTACTGATATCGCTCTACAAGAGGGTGACGATTCCCCAGACGCGATCTTGGAGCCGCTCGCACAATCGAGTTTAAAGATAGACAGCGGAGAAGCCTTTGAGGCGCTGAGCGCTGCTAAAAAAGTGGATGCTTCCAGGCAAGAACTAGGACTGCTGCTCAGCAAGTATTTGACCGAGATGCATGGCGGCGAGGCCGCTGTTCGAGGGTCTGGAACATCCGGCTATCGCTATGTGATTACGCTGCCGTCTTTGCTGTTGAATGATTCAATAGGCGGGCAAATAGAACAAAATAGCTAACGTGATTTCAGCTTCTCTACAGCCTGCTTCTCTGAGAACGGAATGAGTCTACAGCTCGCGCCACTACTCGCGCCGCTATAGAAGTGACGGTATTTTAGAGTGACGATATTTCTTACTTACATTTAATGGGTTGGATTTGAGTAGAACAACTGTTTTGTTGTAATACATTTCGACTGTTTGCACTTAGGTGCGTAGGTGTTTTCTTGCTAGCACAGCCTACCGCACGTTGTGAGGGCTTTTGTCCAGGCTTCATACAAACATTTTTTTAAGTAAATTGACGTATGTGAGGAATTTGATAGATGGGCATGATAGGTTCGCGCAGCTCCTAGACAACTTGTTGGATTTAAAGAGCCTAAGCACGCGTTATCTAAGATTAATCTAATCGGGAGAGTTGTTTCTCTTTTAGCTAGACACACCAGCACGAATGCTATATCACGGGTGTTCGACAGATTCCGATGCTACTTGCATAACAGATGCTTACGAGAATATTTTTATTGACTTGTTTGTATTTGGCGGCAGCGCTTATCAGAAATACTTAGGCGTCTTATCTATAGCGTTCGCCGTTTTTTCTCCACCATTTTCAACGGGTAAAGCCCTCGTCATAGCAAAAGTGGTCAGACGGCGTACGGATGCATCCGACGTTAGCCATAGTTCGATCCAACTCGCTTGGAAATTTCACCTTTCTCTTCGAAAATTTAGCTAATACCAAAATGGCAAAATCAGAACAACAAAAAACATTCCGTCAGCAGGTGTACAAGCCTCTTCTTGCGACTGCCCTAGCAGTGGCAGGCGTTTTCAACATGATGAGCGTTGCGATCGCAGAAGGAACAGCTGCTGGGCACTATCAGCAACACCGCTACAGCAACTTACGAAGATGACGACGGCAACTCGATTGAAGCCGTTTCTAATACAGTGACTATCGAAGTCGCTGAAGTCGCGGGTATCACAGCCGTTAGTTCAGGCTTTGCTGACGAGAACGACGGTAGTATTGTTGGTGGCGACGAGCTCTACTACTACTTCCTGGTTACTAACACTGGGAACGCGACGACCGACATCCTTGTTCCAGGGCCTGACCAGATTGGCGTTACCAACGGTACTATCACCAGCGTTGACGTTGTCGATAATCCAACCGATGACAACGATCTGCAAAATATTGCTGCCGGCGGCGAAACAGTTGATGAAGTCGACCCAGATGATAGCTTCACCATACGAGTTACGGTGACCGCAACCACACTGAGCGATCCTACCGGTGAATTTGTTGCCGTACAGTTTGGTGATACTAGCGAAAACACAGTTTCGCCAGCAACTACCGAGACTGACGATGATGGTAATACTGTAGGCAGACAAAACCAGCAGAACATTCCCGATGATACAGATTCAGGTGCAGAAAGCGCTAACGGCGTTGTTACTCGCAACCCAGAAGGACCAGGCGTAGCACCCGCCCCCATCAACGGTGAGAGAGAAGCCGCCGCTTCCCGCTCAGAGGCTTTCAACACAGCGCCCACCGACTTAGCTCAGGCCCTGTTGCTCAAAACCTCTGCTTATAGCGACTCGACGACAACCGCAAACCCATCCGACGATACCATCGTCTACAACTTAGAATTGCAGATTGGCAACCAGCCTTCTCTCGGCATCGATCCAGGAAACTTAGAAGGCACCACTATCAATTTGGATGGAGATGATGAGGCAAACCGGATCTTAGTTTCGGATGCGATTCCAGCTAATAGTGAATACGATCCTGGATTTACGCCGACAGCGCCGACAGACTGGACAGTCGTTTACTCCATAACGCCACTGACAACAAACGCTCAGGACGCCGAATGGACAACAGCGGAGCCAACGACAGCAGCCGCCATTACAAGAATTGGTTTTGTATATGATGCTGATACTGATGGTGCGCTGACGCCATCGACACCTGCCGCAGTCTTCAGCTTTGGAGTGATCACCAACGGCATCAGTACACCGGGTGGCCAGATCGCCAACATCGCTCAGGTCTTTGGTGAAACCGAAGGCGATACTGCCAACAACCTTGTCTTTGATGAGTCTGGTGACCAGCAGCCCAACAACCTAGATGACGGCGTCAATCCAGCTGACAACACGACTACCTTTGATCCGGACAGCGACTTCGGTGTCGGCAACACAGCCGACCCTGAAGAAAACCTTAACGACAACGACGGTACTGGCCCCAACGGTGAATCTAACGTTGTTACTATTGCAGTTCCTGTGGCTGGTAACTTATTCAATGGTCCGGACGGTGTGCCGAGTGCGACAGGTCCGAATAATACTAACGATGACTTTACCAACGCAGTCGCAGAGATTACAACACCTGGCCCACAAGATACGTCTAGCAACCCAGAAATTGTTGAATTTCAAAACCAGGTTCAAAACCCTGCCGGCGCACCTACCCGCCTAGACACCGTCACTCTGCTACCCATATCGGCAACCGAGGCTCTAGCAGCGGCAGGAGCTGGAACATTTGGTGACAATGATGGTTTGCCTGACGATACTTTGGTAGAAATTGAATTCAACGATCAGAGTACGGCCTACTCGTATGCGAAAGCGACCGGATTTACACCTATCAATAGCCTCGCAGATCCAACGCCTGCAACTGCTGGCAGCCCTGAAGAGCAACCGGTTCTTATTGGCACCCTTGAGCCGGGTGATATCGAAAACTATACTGTCAGGCTCGATTTGCCTAGCGGTACGGCGCAGGTCAGAGGCTACGGTGTTCCGATCGCGGCCTTTGTTGATAATGATGGCGATGGGCTCTTTACTCCCCTGACTGAAACGGTTTCTAACATCACCATTGATCGAGCCTACACCGGCTTTATGAAGCTCGTGAAGGAGGCACGTGTGATCTACGCCGAAAGAGATGGTAGCACTCCAACAAATACCGCTTTCACGGACGATCAGACTTTGTTGAATGCCATCAACAATCTGACGCCGGGAGATGCAATAGAGTATCAGATCACCTACGAGAACATTTCGGAAGAGGCACCCTCAGGTGGATTTGGTAATGCTGTTCTCAATGCTAACAACTTCGTACTGGTAGAGAATGGGACTGCAACTGTTGACACTGTAGATGACACTGGAGCTGTTATTTCGACTGATAACAACTGGGCGGAGTTTACAACCCACCTAAAAGGTACGTTCGCGGATTATGGCGATATTAGCTACGAAGATCTAGCGGGTCCGACATACACCGCCGATCCTGATGATGGGACTAAGGTTGACATCTATACCAACACAGTTGACATAGTTGCACCGAATACTAGTGGCTCTTTGATCTTCCGCCGTGAAGTAACTGACGAGGGTCCAACTCCCACTGAGACTGCGCCAATCCGTTAGGCATTGGTATTTGATTAGAGGTGCGCTGCTATAGCTTTGACAGCCACCTCACCTCTCTTGATTCAACATTTTGTACAGTCAAAGGATTCAATCAGAATGAAACGCAAATTTTTGTTTGGTATGGGTATCGCAGCGCTGGCTGCCACTGCTCCTTTCGCAATGTCGACGCCTGTATTTGCCAACTTGCAAGAGGCAGGTACAGCAATTGTTCAACAGCTTCTTCAGCCCGAGGTCAAGCTGGAAATGGACGCTGAAAAGCAGGTAACTGTCTTGGATGAAAACGGTGAGCCCAAATTGGTTTGGGAAATGCTGAACGACAAGGCGACTGTCCAGCCGGGTGATGTGCTGCGCTATGTAGTTGCCTCTTCTAACGAAGGTGAAATGGCGGCGAAGAATCTGGTGATTACTCAGCCAATTCCAGCGGCAATGACCTATGTGATTGGTTCTGAGAAAGGCAATACCGCAGCTGAAGCTACCTACAGTATCGATAAAGGTGAAACTTTTGTAGCGGAGCCGATGGTAGAAGTGATTTTGCCTGATGGCAGCACAGAGATGCAGCCTGCACCGGCTGAAGCGTACACCCATGTAAAGTGGACGTTTGCTGAAGATCTGGGCAATTCTGTTGTGGTAAACGTTTCTCACGAAGCGGTTGTCAAGTAGGTAGGTGGGCGATCGCAAGCTTTTCTTTTGAGCGGGCTTGCGATCGCCACTTCTATAGAAGAAACCTTCACAGAAAAAATCTTCATATAGCTATCCGTACGCTAGCTACAGCAGCAATAGCTCTTCTTGCTAAACAGCAGGGCGATCGCCCCGTCAATCGAGGTGTCAGACTGTTGTCTCTAAAACTCTGATCATGTGAGCGGTAAGTCATGTCAGCAGTAAGAGGCTATAAAAATACTCGATATTTTTACAATGCCAACCTTTTCACTTCCCAACTTTCTACAGCATCGTCGTCGATGTAAACAGCTGATAATACTGTTTTTGATTGGCCTGCTCAGTCATCCTTCAGCCGCTGTCCTAGCTCAAACAACAGATTCTGAATCGGCTGAACAGATATCGAACACAGCAACAGCTAGCTACGTCACTGCTCCTGACACCCTTATTCAAGGAACCTCCAACACACTCACCGTCACAACTGACGACAGCGAGCTAATTGATCCCGGTGGCAATCTGCTGGGCTGCGACGGTCAACCGCTAGACAGCTATGCTGGCTTTTCGATGGCGCTCTATGAGCCAGACGCTTCGGGCTTGGACATTGGCAATCTGGTCTCACTGACGCCTATAGCTAGCAACAACGGCATTGAACCCAACGTTTCAAACGTCAATCCCTTTGCACTTTCTATAAACGAAGGTCGCTATAACTTTCTCCTGGATGCTGATGAAGTTTTGGAGAGTCCAATCAACGCAGGGCGATCGCAAACAGATGCTAAGGCTCAGTACATTCTAGTCATCAGTCCGCCCGACAATTCGGAATACACTGAACGGCGAGTTCTGGTTGAAATGTTGGGAGTGGTCACAACCAACGGAAATTCTGTGCTCAGCTACAGGGCCACTTCTCTAGACGGCAATCCTATCTCTGTTGATGGTGCGCTCACCTTTGTCAACACAATCGCGATTAGTAATGCGGCTACCCAGTCGCTGACGTTTTTTGAGTTTGGGATAGATAGCGTTATCTGCGAAGCCCAACAAGTTGATATTGAAAAGTCCGCAGACCGCTCCGCCGCTCAACCTGGTGATACCGTCGTCTATCGGCTCACCATTCGCAGCCTAGCCACTGTGGATGTGGACTCCATTGTGGCTATCGATACCCTACCAGTAGGTTTTGAGCTGATTCAGAGTTCTGTCTCTGGGATGCTAAACGATACGGCTGTTGTAGTGACCACTCAGATGAATGGCAATAGCGTTGGATTCAGCGTATCTGAATTGATGTCTCCTGATCAAACGCTAAATCTCGTCTACGCCACCAAGCTAACGCCCGACGCGCTGAGAGGATCAGGCGAGAATAGTGCGATTGTCACCGCGACTAGAACAGACAATGGCTTTGATATCCAAGACGGGCCAAGCATTCATCGAATTAACCTGGAGCCTGGCATTCTGTCGGACTGCGGCACGCTGATTGGCCGAGTGTTCGAAGACAAAAATTTTGATGGTGAACAACAGAATGGAGAAGCGGGCATTCCGAACGCTGTGATCTTTCTAGACGACGGGAATCGGGTTGTAACAGATGCCGACGGGCTTTTCTCTGTACAGAAGATGCTGCCTGGACATCGTACAGGCACGCTGGATCTAGAAAGCTTACCTGGCTATACCCTCGCACCCAACCTATATTTCAACGAACGAAACAGCCGCTCTCGTCTGGTAAAACTTGCCCCCGGTGGACTAGTGCGCATGAACTTCGGAGTAACGCCCACTTTTGGAGAGGGTGAACAGTCATGACTTTAACAGCAGACCATACGGTAGAGCATAAGGGTGCAGCTACCTGGAAATTCTCTCGCTTTAGCCTCCTTGTTGCTACAGCTTTCTCTACTTCATTAGTGCTTTTTCAGCTAGCCTCTAGCGCTGCCAAGGCCCAGGTGCTCGTTGACTCTGATGCGGACGGAGAGCAGCCAATGTCAGAGGGAGAGGAGGATGAGGACGTTAAGACTGAGGTTGATAGCGATAATCCAAATGTTGTTGTTAGAAGTCAAGAGGTCGATTTAGTTCAGCAGCTAGCCTTCGTGACAGCTGAAGAAGAAAAAGAGGAGGAGCGATTAGCGTTAGCTAGAGAGGCTGAAGAAGCCGAAGAAGCTGAAAGAGAACGCCTGCTGTTGGCACGTGCAGGTACCATACAGATCAGCAATCGCGACCCACAAGAGAAAGCGCCTTGGCTGGCGCGATCGCTCAACCCATCTGAACCAGATAGCGCAGCTGACAATGAGATTTCTCTGAACCTTTCAGCTGTAGAGGGGACGCGATCGCAAAAGCCAGAAACCCCTTGGCTAGCACGCACTTCCGCAACAGAGGAAGAGGAAGAAGGATCAGCAGCTAACTTACTGGCGCGATCGCGTATCGCTGCTGAAGATGAGGAAAATGAGTCTGATGAAAACTTAGTCACAGCACTTCCTCAAAGAAATACCGCTAAGCGATCCGCCAACTGGGTATCTATTTTCCATGAGGAACTAGGCGCACCGCAGCCCGGAGCCCTACCATCAGCCACCACCAAAATAGCCGCCGATCCAGCCGTCAGTTCAGACGCTGATCCAAGCGCCGATCCAGATGCTGTGGCAATTCGCTCAACCGATAGCGGTGTCACTGTATACGACATCAGCGACTTGCCCCAAGGCTCTATCACACCTACACGCTTAGCTGGCGGCACTTCAGAGAGCGAGGTGGTGGTCAATGCCAGCCAGGTGGATTTTCTTAGTCCAGCCCCCAATGCTTTCCTGAATACGCCTGCAACATCGGTAGTGCTGCAGTTTCCGGTAGGCGCTAAGATTGCGCTGCTGGTCAATGGCCGAACGGTTGATCCTAGTCAGATAGGTAGAACAGAAACAGATACCGAAACACAGCTGCGTATTCAGACCTGGTATGGCGTCACCCTGTCTTCCGGTGATAATACCTTGGAGATTGTTTCAACAGAAACCGGCCAGGTTCTGAAAAACATGACGGTGACTGTCCGGGGGATGCCCGCCGAGCTAGCGCTGCTCTCTCCACGAGCTATCCCAGCCGATGGTCGATCGACTAGCCAGATTCGCGGCCAGCTGCTAGACGAATCGGGTAATATCTCGCGTTGGGAGTCTCTGGTCACGCTGGAGGCCAGCGATGGTCAGTTTCTGGGCACTGATGCGAATCCAGATGCGCCAGGTTTCCAGGTGCGGGCGCAGGCAGGAGAGTTTTCAGCGGAGCTACAATCCTCGCTAGAGTCTCATCTAGTGCAGCTGCGCGGGCGAGCGGGCGGATTTGAGGCGTTTAGCCAGATTCAGTTTGTGACGCCTCAAAGGTCTAGCCTGATATCGGGCGTTGTTGATTTACGCTTTGGCGCACAAGGAACAGATTACTACGGCAGCTATCGTGATTTTTTGCCGCTTGATGGAGATAACAACTACGGCCTAGATGTCGATGCGGCTGTTTTTGCGACGGGCAATATTGGTGAGTGGCTGTATACCGGCGCCTACAACAGCGATCGCACTCTCAACCAAGACTGCAACGGTGACACTCGTCTCTTTCGCGCCAATAGCAGCAGCTGTGAGAGCACCTACGCTACCTATGGCGATGACTCGTATTCAGACGTTATTACACCTTCGCTAGACAGCGTTTTTCTACGCTTCGAGCGCACTTCACCCAGTGCGGCAGCAGGCACCGACTATGTGATGTGGGGAGACTACAACACCGAAGAATTCTCGGCAACCTCACAGCTATTTACCGCAACCAACCGCCGGCTCCACGGATTCAAAGCCAATTACAACTTTGGTAATCTAGCGCTGACTGGTCTGTATGCCAACAACGTAGAAGGCTTTCAAAGAGACACCATCGCTCCAGACGGCACCAGCGGTTTTTACTTTACTTCTCAAAGAAATTTGGTACCAGGCAGCGAACGAGTCTACCTGGAATTAGAAGAATTAGAGCGGCCAGGGACTGTGTTGGAGCGGGTCTCACTTACCCGAGGGGCCGACTACGATATTGACTACGACCGAGGAACGCTGCTGTTCAACGATCCGAGTTGCTCGTACTCAGGTAGATGAGTTTGGTCTGCTGCTAGTGCGTCGAATTGTCACGACCTACCAGCACGAAAATGGTGAAAATACCGACATACTCGCTGGACGCTTGCAGTACAACTTTAGTCAACAGCAGGGGCAAGAATCGTGGGTTGGCACCAGCTATCTCAATGAAGATAGAGGCAGTCGAGATTTCTCTCTCTATGGCGTAGATACTCAGGTTTCGATTGGAGAGAACACTCAGTTAACGGCGGAGATTGCCCGCTCTACAAATGACTTTGACGCTTCGGATAAAGTTAGCGGCAACGCCTATCGATTAGAAGTAGATAGCAGCCTGGGCAACTGGCTCGACGGCCTGGCTTATTTTCGATCTACAGATTCAGGCTTTAGCAATGCTAGTACGACTAGCTTCGTGCCTGGGCAGACGCGCTACGGTGCTCAGCTTGCTGGTCGAATTAGCAAAAACACTACGCTGCGAGCCAGGTTTGACCACGAAGATAATACGGGCACTGCGCCACGCGTAATCACCGATCTCTCTGAACTACTCTCTAGCTTTGAACCTCAGCCGGGGAGAGAACTAGACAATTCACTGACGACGTATTCTCTAGGGGTGGCTCAGCGCTTTGGCCGCAGTACGGCGGAAGTGGACTGGCTACATCGCGATCGCACCGATCGCCTCAACCCCGACAGCAGCGTTAGCACCGACCAGCTCAGAACCCGCTTTACCACCCCGATTACTGACCGACTCACTGTTGTTGCACAGAACGAACTGAATCTTTCTTCTAGCGAAGATCCGATCTATCCCAGTCGCACCCTGATCGGCCTCAACTGGGAGGTGATGAATGGCTTAAACGTAGGTATCAACCAGCTCTTCTACGGTGGGGATAGAGACAGTGCCACCACCATTGATGTCAGCGGCGAACATACTTTTGACTCTGATACAACCATTCACGGTCGATTCTCTAGCATTGATGGGCGACAGCTCGGCGGCACCATTGGCATAGAGCAAGGTATCAACCTAGCGCCGGGACTAGATCTTGACTTGGGGTTTGAGAAAGTCTTCTCTACTCTGGGTCGCGACACGGCTGCAAGCACTCAATTTGGTCAGCCGTTTGCACCGGGACAAAGCGCTTCGGCTATTGGCTTGGCGGGGGGTGAAAGCTACAGCGTTGGCCTCTCGTATACAGACAATCCTGATTTTCAGGCCAGCAGCCGATTTGAGTATCGAAATTCGAGCGGAAATTCGAACACGGTCTTTACACTCTCTGCGCTCGGGCGAATTACACCAGAGCTGACGCTGTTGGGTGACTATCGCATGGCGCACACTGCCAATCAGCGTTTGACCGGATTGGGTAGAACCAGCTTGCTAAAAATTGGCATGGCCTATCGGAATCCTAAGAACGATCGCTTCAATGCGCTGCTACGCTACGAGCATCGGATGAATCCAAACAGCATCCCGACCAGCGCTAACTTGGGGTCTTCTACCGAGACACAAGAGCACCTGTTTTCGGCGGAAGCTATCTATGCCCCCAACTGGCGCTGGGAGCTGTATGGAAAGTACGCCTTGCGCAATAGCCGTACTGCCTTTAGCGGTGCAGGCAACAGCTTTTCTAATAGCAGCACTTCGCAGCTAGCTCAGGCAAGGGCAACCTATCGGCTGGGCTATCGCTGGGATACGGTGGGTGAGCTGCGCTGGCTAGGCGGTGGCGGCTATAGCGAGACCGGATTTTCTGTTGAAGCGGGCTACTATCCACTGCCGGATTTGCGCATTTCGGCAGGCTATAGCGGCGGGGCTAATGACACCGATTTTGGTGAGAACCGTAGCAATGGCGGCTTTTATTTTGGGGCGACGGCGAAGCTTAGCGGTTTGTTGGATGGGTTTGGCACTCAGCCAAACGATCCGCGCCAGCAGCGAGAATCGGCGATTGAGGTTGCTGAAGAAGATTTGGAAGAGAGCAGCACTCAAACGGAAAATTCTCAAGATTTGCGACCGGTTCTACCAGATACGGAAGAGGTGGAAGGAGAAGATCTGTGACAGCGCTAGTTCCTGACCCACCCCGTCACTGCGTGTGACGCTAAACAGGTACCTCCAGAGTGGAGAAGGGAGCCAGATCTAAGAGCAAGGCACCCTCTCTGAATTTATTTGACGTTTACTTGCCCGCTTTATTTACTGGCCCAACAGATGGCTTATCAACATCCGCTAAAATACCGCCGCCAGCTCATTGCCGCCAGTCTGCTCAGTGGATTACTTAGCAACTTCTACTCGGTGGCCAGCTTCGCTCAGCGATCGCAAGAAACTACAACAGAATCGCCAGTACAGGTGACTGTCAACAGTTCAGAAGACGGTCCGACTCAGGCCGATGCTGTACTGACGCTGCGAGAGGCGGTCGAGATTGTGAATGGGACGCTGCCGTTGACAGCGTTAAGCGATGCAGAACAACAGTTGGTGGTGCCTGCGTCGGCTGGCTATATGATTCGGTTTGATTTGCCAGAAGAGGAGAGTGCGATCGCGCTGAATTCCATCCTGCCTGCGATCGCCCAACCCAACACCACCATCGACGGCACCACTCAACCCGGCTACGATGCCAACCGCTTTGCCGCCGTAGAGATCGAAATTCCCACGCCAGTCGTCACGATCCGCCCTGAAGCTGGACAAGAAATTTTTAGAGGACTCACCCTCGCCGCAGACAATATCACCGTGCGCGGCCTCAACCTGTACGGCTTCAATTCACCTAGCCAAATCACTCAATCAACACCGCCTGCCGATATTTTTATTACCCATCGGCCAGCACCGCTGAATAGAGAAACGCCCCTGCCAGCAGTTGGCTACGATACGGCAAAAAATCAGCCGCCAACAGGGATTGTAGTTGAGCAAAACTGGCTGGGTTTGACGTTAGCAGAAGCGCTGCCAGCCGAGCCGTCCGGATTTGGGGTGTCTGTATTTGACAGTGTGGGGACAACGATACGAGAGAACTATATTGCCTATCACAATGGCAGCGGTATCATTACCGGGCGGCAGGCTGATAATCTTCAAGTTCTGAGCAATATCATTGTTGGAAATGGCCTAGCTGGTATGCCGGATGCGATTCGGATGGATGGAACGGTGAGTGGTCTGGTGTCTGGCAATCTCATTTGTGGAAATGACGGCAGCGGCATTTTCTTGTTCAAGCCGGAGGGGGCGGTGACGGTTTCTGAAAATGACATTCGCTACAACGGTCAGCGGCTGCGGCGAGCGGCAGTGTATGTGATGGGAGACAACCATCAGATCGTCAACAACAGGATCACGAACCAAAAAGGTAGCGGCGTTGTGGTGACAGCATTTGGGCAAGGGCCGAATACTCAAAGTCAAAGGAATGTCATCACTGGAAATAGCTTTGGCTCGCTAGAAGGGTTGAGCGTTGATCTGAACGTTCGACGGGGACGCAGACCGCAAGACTTTCAAATCGGGGATGGGCCGAACCCGCAAAGAGATTCTCGCAATCGTCGTCAGGATACGGGTAATAGTGCGGTGAATGCGCCGCAATTTGCCAGTCCTGAGTTTTTTGTGATTGGGGGTGTAGCGGTGATTCGTGGACAGGTGGACGCGAACAATCAGGTTGAGCTGTATCGGTCGATGGGTGAGGCGGATACGTATGGACAGTTGAGTGAGCCGATAGAAACTGTTTTGGCTGATGGTGAGGGGAATTTTGAGTTTGTGCTGGCGGATGTGGTTGGGGGGAGACGTTTAGCGCGATCGCAACCGACCCGCGCTATGGCACGTCTGAGCCTGCTGTCAATACCGTGGTGCGATCGCTAGACAGCGGTGTCATCGCACTATCCTCAGCCCGATGAATATGCCACAATGCACCACTACGCCACTGCCGTCTACACCACCATGAACCACCTGCCACTACCAGAGCCACCCATTCCTGAAGAGATCCGCTTAGAGGTACCGCGTAATATTCACTACGGTCTTGACGAAGACTTTATCAATCCTGACAGTGCTGTCGTCCTGGACCAGAATTGCGATGTTATGAAACAGTATCCATCGATAATTGTTGATTTGCACGGGCATACTGATTCTCGAGCGAGTGTGGCCTACAACCAAGACTTAGGCTCGTCGTCGAGCTGAGAATGCTAGACGCTATCTGATGACCAGCTCAGGGATTGGGCCTGAGCGGATGACAATTCGTTCATTTGGTGAAACACAGCTACGAGTAGAAGAAACAGATCGAGTGAACTATGCGACGAAATCGACGAGTAGAGTTTGTCTTCAATGATGTACGTGGGGTAGAGATTACCTTTGTTGATCAAGAGGAAGACTTGCAAGTTGAGCAGTAAAACTCCTAACTCTCTGAGTCAGCTTTGCACTTTTTTTATTTTATTCTAATAGGTGTGCCTAATGATTTATAGGACCCGACAGATAATCAAAATATTAGAAGACAGGAGATAGATTCCTTTCGTATTCTAACTTCTTATATTTTTAGCGTTACCGCTTAGATTCTTGTATCTGATTATGCCTTCCTACTTATTCATTTTAGCCCCAACCTTTGGTCCTATCTTCAAGACCTTATTTCAATGAACATACTGACGAGCTTTTTAGACAAGTACTACTTATCGTCAAAGCGGTTTTCTAGAGTTTGTATAGGCTCTCTAGCAACAGCGCTTATTCTGAATTTGAGTAGTGCATCCAAGGCATATGCACAGATTAGCCTTTTCAACCAGTTCGTTGGAGACTACGGCTATGTAGTAACAGGAGGGACATTAAGAACACAATCTAACAGTAATGACGCCTGTGAGGTGAAAAATACAGACACAGAAACCTTATCAGGCATTCCTCCAACAGCGACGGTTGTAGCGGCCTATCTCTATTGGGCCGGTTCACAGGGGCCTGCTCCAGACTATGACGTTACCTTTGAGGGTCAGAGTCTTTCTGCGGACCGCACTTTCACGGATAGCTTTTCACTGCCAGGATTTCCTACTTTTAACTGGTTCCAGGGGTTTGAGGATATAACTGCAATTGTAGCGGCAAAGGGTAATGGCAGCTACACATTCAGTGATTTAACAGTTGACACAGGCACGACAAACTCTTCGATGTGTGCGATTGAAGGGGTGCTATCAGGCTGGTCTTTATTGGTAGTTTACGAAGATAGTACAACAGTTACTCAGACTAACGCCATTAATATCTATGATGGTTTTTCTATTTCACGTAATACCTCCCAGGACTTTACCCTGTCAGGAATTCAAGTCTCTGCTAATCCTATTTCCACATTTACGTCTTTGCTGTGGGAGGGAGACTTAAGCCTAGGAGGAAGCAACGAATTTTTTAGCTTTGAAGGGAGCATTCTATCGGATTTCGCCAACGCTGCCGATAACCCATTTAACTCTAGTATTAATTCCTTAGACTTAGGTGCCGACACTGTTTATGGAGTTGATCTTGACACATTCGATGTTTCGTCTTTTACATCTGCGGGCGCAACTTCAGTTACAGGCAGGGTTTCCTCAAATAACGATTTAGTAATTTTAGCTGCCTCGGTTGTCGGTGTAAGTATTGCAAGCGCCGACTTAGAAGTGACTAAAATAGTCGACAATGCTACTCCGTCTGTCGGTGAAAGTATCACATATAGTATTACTGTTACAAATCAAGGAGATGATAACGCTGGCGGAGTCACACTGTCAGATGTTCTGCCTTCTGAAGTTAGCTATCTCTCGTCTTCTGGTCCAGGAAGCTACAATCCAAATTCGGGTGAGTGGGCTGTTGGTAGTCTAAATGTTGGTGCGAGTGCTACGCTCCAGATAACTGTTCAAGTTGATGCTGCAGGAACTTTCAGTAATACGGCTAATGTTCAGGCTTCTGATCTGATCGATCCAGACTCTACACCAGGTAATAACGATCCCCTTGAAGATGACCAAGATAGTGTCTCCGTAACTGCGACTATGGCCCCGACTTACGATAACGGGGACGCTCCAGCTAGTTATGGTGACGCTCGTCACATAGTTACTGCATCTTCCAGTGTGTATCTAGGGAATACAGCAATACCTGATACAGAAGCTGACTCACTCAATAGCGCGAATGGTGGCACCGATGGTGTCGGAGACGATAATACAGAGCTGGACGATGAAGATGGCGTTGCATTACCTGCTTCAATTGAAGCAGGAACGACCATCTCATTGCCTGTAATCATAACCGGCAATGAAGCCTTAAATGCCTGGGTTGACTGGGATGGTAATGGCACCTTTGACTTGGAAGAGCAGATCGCTACCGATGCTGTTGACGGAGGCGCAAGCGATATAGACGGTAGCACGGATGGGACTATCACTATAAGCGTGACTGCCCCTAGCGGAGCGACGGTAGGCAGCACCTATGCTCGGTTTCGTTACAGTTCCGATAACAGTCTAGGGCCAACAGGAAACGCTAGCGATGGTGAGGTGGAAGATTACAGAATTGCGATCGCAACTGCCAGCAATCCGAATATTGTTCTAGCAAAGCGAATCACCGCTATTAATCGCGGGTTAAGTGAGCGAGAGCAGCTATTTGATAACAGCTATATAGATGTCGCCGGAGACCCAAATGACAACGAGACAAATTGGCCAGGGGGAACCGCGCCAGCAACCATTGGTAGCGGTACAGTAGAAAGCTACATTCGAGGAATTACCGGCGTTGATGATCTAACAGCGATCGCCGATACCACTGTGCGTCCGGGTGACGAAATTGAGTATACGATTCCGTTTCTGTCAAATGGTGGTACGGTGGCAAATGATGTGTTGATCTGCGATCGCATCCCCGAAAATACCACCTTCGTCAATGACGCCTTTAACAATCTCACACCTGCTTCTCCAGGGAGCGGCAACCGAGGCATCTACTTAGAATTCAACAATCAACAAGTTGCACTAACTAATATCAACGACGGCGACGAGATCTTAGATACGGCTGGCAGCGACGATGGTGTAGGCGGCTATTACTTTGCCTCAGGCATCTCACCTAGCAGCGTTTTTTCTGATATCGACTGTGGTGGTAGTACTAACGACAATGGCGTGATTGTTGTTGATCTTAGTGATATTCCCAATGCAACAGGCGAAGGGATACCTAGTAGTTCTTATGGATTTGTTCGCTTTAGCGTGGTAGTTGATTAGGTGCGTACGCTGCGTATCATAAGGCTGTAGTCAATTTCCGATCATTGATGGCAGCACTGAGCTTGAGCGAACTGTATATCTATCCAATTAAATCGGCAGCGGGAATCGCGGTGAATGAGGCGCAGGTCACCCCAAGAGGGCTGCAATACGATCGGCGATGGATGGTGGTAGACGCGCAGGGTAAGTTTATGAGCCAGCGGCGGTTTCCTCGAATGGCGCTGATTGATGTTGCAATCTCAGAGGAGCTAGCAATCAACGCGCCGGGAATGCCAGCACTATCCCTATCCATTGACACCCGCTTTAGCTTCGTCAGTTCAGGTCGAGGTTTGGGGCGATCGCTGCGAAGCCGTTGCGCTCGGCAGCGACAGCGCTCAATGGTTTAGCGAGTTTATGGGAACAGATTGTCAGCTCGTATACATGCCAGAGCGATCGCGCAGACCAGCCGAACACGGACAGCTAGGCGCAGATCGGCTAGTGAGCTTTGCCGATGCCTATCCGTATCTTTTGATTTCTGAAGCCTCTTTAGCTGGGCTGAATCAAAAGCTCCTAGTGCAGGAAAAAGCGCCCGTAACGATGGCGCGATTCCGGCCTAACTTAGTTGTGAAAGGCTGCGCTGAGCCACATGAGGAAGATAGCTGGCAGCAAATTCGCGTGGGTAAGGCCGTGTTGGACCTGCCGAAGCTGTGCGCTCGCTGCTCCATCCCCAACGTCAATCCGGTGAGTGGTGATCGCGGCAAAGAACCCACCAAGACCCTATCAACTTACCGCTATTGGGATAAAGGAATCTGGTTCGGACAAAACGGCGTTCAAGCTCACAACAGCAATCCAGACATCACACTGCGCATCGGAGATACCGTCAAAGTCATCAACGAGTAAGCAGCAACACAAAGACAACGTCCGCTATTGTGAGATCATAGAGGGCAATTACTGAGACATCCCTGTATTGAAATGGCTATCAAAACGGTTTCCACTACTCCTTTTGACGACCAAAAGCCCGGTACTTCCGGCCTGCGTAAGCAAGTTCCCACTTTCCAGAAGCCCAACTATCTAGAGAATTTCATTCAATCGACCTTCGATAGCCTCGAAGACTATCAGGACAAAACCCTCGTTGTAGGCGGTGACGGTCGCTACTACAACCGGCCCGCGATTCAGATCATATTGAAGATGGCCGCCGCTAATGGCATCGGCAAAGTCCTCGTCGGCCAAGGCGGTATCCTCTCCACACCTGCGGCCTCATGTCTAATTCGTAAATACGATGCGATCGGTGGCATTATCCTCTCTGCTAGCCACAACCCCGGCGGGCCCGAAGGAGATTTTGGCGTTAAATACAACGTCTCTAACGGTGGCCCCGCGCCGGAAAAAGTCACTAGCGCCATCTTTGAAAATAGCAAGTCGATCAGCGAATACAAGATTGCCGATACCGAAGATATCAATCTTGACAGCCTTGGCACTAGCCACATTGAGGAAATGACCGTCGAGGTGGTTGATTCAGTAGCGGACTACGTCGAACTGATGAAAAAGCTGTTTGACTTTGACAAGATCGCGACGCTGCTGAAGGGCGACTTCAGCATGTGTATGGATTCGCTACATGCAGTGACCGGTCCCTATGCCAAGCAGATTTTTGAGCAGGCACTAGGGGCAAAGGCAGGGACGGTGACGAATGGCGAGCCGCTAGAAGATTTTGGCGGTGGGCATCCGGACCCGAATCTGGTCTATGCGCACGATTTGGTAGAGACGATGTTTGCTGATGATGCGCCTGATTTTGGGGCGGCTTCGGATGGGGATGGCGATCGCAATATGATCCTCGGCAATAACTTTTTTGTCAATCCCAGCGACAGCCTAGCTCTGATCGCTGCAAACGCCACGTTGATCCCCGGCTACAAAGACGGCCTTTCAGGAATTGCTCGCTCAATGCCAACTAGCCAAGCCGCTGATCGCGTGGCGGAGAAGCTAGGGCTCGATTGCTACGAAACCCCTACCGGCTGGAAGTTCTTTGGCAACCTGCTAGATGCAGACAAAATTACTATCTGCGGAGAAGAGAGCTTTGGCACCGGGTCTAACCACGTCCGCGAAAAAGATGGCCTGTGGGCGGTGCTGTTCTGGCTGAATATTCTGGCGGAGCGGCAGCAGTCTGTGGAAGATATCGTGATCGACCACTGGAAGACGTATGGCCGTAATTTCTACTCGCGTCATGACTATGAAGGCGTGGATAGTGCGAAGGCGAATGAACTGATGGAGGGAGTGCGATCGCAGTTCTCCACCCTTCCCGGCAGCACCCTTGGCGACTACACCGTCGACTACGCCGATGACTTTAGCTACACCGACCCGATCGATGGCAGCGTCAGTCAAAAGCAAGGTATCCGCATCGGTTTTACCGATGGCTCCCGTATGGTCTTTCGCCTATCAGGAACAGGGACACAAGGCGCAACCGTTAGACTCTATCTAGAAAGCTATGAACCCGACGCTGCCAAACACAACGTCGACCCCCAAGAAGCGCTTCAGCCTCTAATTGTCATCGCTGACCAAGTCTCCAAACTTCAGGAGCTAACAGGCCGCGACAAGCCGACCGTGATTACATAGTCTTCAATTGGCCGCAGCGTCAGCAGCTAGTCCGCCATTGAGGTCTGATATCGCTCTGCAAAAAGCGATACCGGTACAGTCGGTAGCGGACCTATCAAGCTGAGTTGATTTTGGGAAGGCTAAAAGCATCAAACAAAACTAATCTAAAAAACTAGTTAATTTGAAAGCAGTACGGTAGCGAAATACCCTACGCGATCGCATAGGCATTTGATATATCTACCTACGTATTTGTTTTGTGAATACAAGCCCTCTGACGCAAGCAACATGAAATATTGGGAATTTCTAATCCAGAAAGAAGGTGATGAAACCTGGCTACCGCTGGAAACCGACCAGGTAGAAGTCTTGGAAGGTCGCTACCGAGTCGTTGCTCACACCGACCGGACCAATACGCCCGTTGACATTCGGGTCAGTCAGATGATGGCAACAGAAGGACCACCACGCCAGCGGGTTCGCACCCGTACCAGCCAGACCAACGATGCTGGCTTAGTCATCGTCATTCCCTATGTTCACCTGAAGCCGGGGCAATGGGATCTGACTTGTAGCAGCCGGAATGCCGCCACCGATCTAGACAGCTGGCAATACACTGTGCAGCTACAGGTCTTTGCATCAGCCGAAGGAAACTGGTCTGCAGATTGGCCAATATCAGGCAAAGCTGAAGCAGATGGTGCCGAAATAGTTGCCAGCGGTGGATCAAGTCAATTGGAATCTTCAGCTCCTGTCAATCTAGACCTGCCCCTGACCCAGGCGCAGCTTTCTCTACAAAATCTCCAAGACAGTCTACGCAACTCGTCTTCAAGCGACCTGATTGCTGAGGATCTAAATGCCAATACCTTTAGTCCCAACAGCACCGCCGACAACCAAAGCGTAGAAACAGAAGCAGGATACGGAGTTTCTCTACGGCAGTATGCATTTCTAGCCCAGGCTGATCAGCCTATGGTAATTGTGGGACAGGTACAGGCACCGGCCAATCTACAGACTGGTCGAGGCGAAAGCCATCTGTGGCTACGTTTGCAAAATCCAGAAACCGCGCAGGTGATCATGGAGGCGCATCGCCCCATCAATTTGGCCCGGCTACCCGCAGATTTCAAAGTAAAAGTTCAGCTGCCTGCTCACGTGACCACTCGGGTGGTTTTGGGAGAGGTTTCTCTGCGCTCTGCTCCCTTAAGGACTGGTCTATCTGAAGTTTCCGCTTCTAAAGCGGAAACTTCAGGTGCTTTGCTTTGCTCCACTGCTTTCACAATCACAGCTGGAATTGCTCAGCTACTGAATGACGTTGCGAATGCAGACTCAAGTGAATTTGAAGACGAAGGAGCGGCACCGTCCATGCTGGGTAGGGCCGACTATGCCAGCGAGCTCTTGTTAGAAGATAGCTCGCCGCCGCTAGCTGCGCCTCCCTTAGAGACTAATGTCCACAGCGTTTCGCCCGCAGTTGGCGTTGTTCTACCCCCTCAGCTCTATCACGCAGCGGAGCCGAACGGTACAAGTTCGGCTGGCCAAATCAATTTGCCCAGCTTTCCATCTTCAACTCCCTTGATTGTGAGCGATCCGCCGAAGCATCGGCTTCCTATAGACCGGCCTCCTACAGCATCAAAACCATCCGAAGCCGCACCTGCCCAAGATATCGCGCCCCCAGAGCCGAGCAAGCCAAACGCTATCAAGCTGCCGCCAATGGTGGCCAAGCCTGCTCAGTTTATGAACACTAGTATCGAAGACGACGACCTCGAAACTGCTCAAATCACTGCTTTGCTAGAGGATATCGACAGCGATTTAGAGACTATCGTCCCATCGTCCGACTCCTTTACTGCCTCACGGACTAGTAGCTCTCTGTCAACTACGTCAGAGATAGCTGACGGTCCGATAGGCGAAGAAGCAGAAGTAGCGTCCTCCGGTAGCTCTGACAATCCTCATCACAGAAAAGTACAAAAGCAAGAGTCTGCAAAGGCCGCTTTTAGCACGCTAAAGCTGAAAGATCACTTCATGCAGCGGCTCTCTAATCTGACTCATGACGAGATCAACCAGGCTACTAAGTTTGCAGAAAATTTGCAGGCGGCTGGCGTAAGCTCGCATGGATCACAGGCGTTTACTCGCTCCGGTGCTCCGGACAGTAGAGAGGTGGTTATCTTTGACGACCCCTCGGCGGCTGTCGAAGATATCCCAACAGCATCTCCTGAGCCTATATCTTCCGCGCCTTTTGTGTCTGCTGCTTCCGTGCCGTCGCCGCCGTCCGTACCGACGCTTCCCACTAGCCCCCGTCGTCAGCATCAAAACTACCCTCTGCCCCAATCTCAGCTTCCAAGCGCCGAGATTCAACAATCTGATAGTATTTCAAGCCAGCCCCAGAGCGATGCTCCCAGCCAGTCCCAAAGCGATATTCTGAACCATCATCTGCTTCCCCAACCCGCTGTGAACTTGCCAACACAGCCGCTTGCTGACGTAGATAGAAACAGACAGCTGCGGCTAGAGAGACTGCGCCAGCGGCAGGAAGCTAGAGCTACGCGCAGTGAGCAGTTGCCATCGGCGGAACCGCTCGTCCAGCCACCGATGGCCTCGGGTGTATCTGGTGCTCTCGTGCGTCAACCCAACGTTAGTGAAGAGCTGCCAGAAATGGTGCTGCCGATCATCAGTGTGCCGATGGGAGATTTGGTCGCTGGCGATCGCGTGACTATTACCGTGCGTACTCGGCCTTCGGTTTTCAAACCGTTTATCAAACTGTGGATGATCGATCGTCAGAGTCGCACTGTCGTAGGTGAACCAAAGCTGCTAACTAACCTAAGGCCCGACGCCTTGGGTGACTTGCAGAGTAGTACTGAGCTGCTGGTACCAATGGACTGTTTGGATGTGCAGATTGCTGCGATCGCAATCGACATGGCTACCCAGCAAGAGAGCAACAAAGCCATTGTCAACCGCCACGTGATTCCACCAATCCAATCGCTGCCGCCGCTGAGAAGCTTCCAAGAAAGAGAATGGTCCAGCTAAGCCACTCTGTCGAAAGGGAGATCTTAGCGCTGTTTGAGCTAAACACCTGCGTAGTTCCATACTATTAGAAGACAAGCAGATCCCTAAGCGCGCTCGAATCCTAGGTGCTCTTCGGCTGCTTCCTACTTTGTTGAGAGATTTTAAGACATGGCTATTAACGAACAACAAGAAAAAAGTCTGACCGCTTTTTTGACGGCGCTAAGCGAGCAGGACGAGTCTTTACCAGGTGGCTTGCAGGCGCAGCTCAGTGCTATTGGTCAGAATCTAGAGGGTCGGGTGATGGAGTTAACTGCGATCGCAGCCAGTATTCCTAGCCTAAACCAAGCCTATCAGGCGGCCCTATCTGATGTAAAAGCAGGCGATAGCGAGCCAAAAGCAACACTTGTCTCTTCGACTGGACGAGAGCGCAGTACCGACATTACAGAACGGGCGGCTCAAATTTTCACAGACGCAGATTCAGTTCAAGCCGCCAAGAAAAAGATGTCTCGTTCGGTACGACAAATTGCGTCCAACCCACTGAAGCGTTTTTTCGGCAGAGGGTAAAACGCTATCTACTAGCTTGCTTGAGCTGTCGCTGTGCTACCCAATAGCCCAAGCCAATTCCGATCAGGCTACACACCAAATCGCCCGCATCTAGTGTGCGATATGGTGATAGCCCCTGCGCGAGTTCTTCAGCGATAGTGAAGAAAGTGAATAGGCTAGGAAAGATAGGGATGACCTGTCTGATATGTCTGCCTCGGCACAGTCGATGGCCAAGGTAGGTAGGAATAAAATACAAAACGAGATGCCCAACCTTGTCGAAATTGCGGATTTTCGCAAGGTCCGCGACCGGAAGGTATCCGGTATACGCAGCCGCTAGCATGGCTAAGAAAAACGCGCAGTACAAAGCCGATAAAAAAAAGATTGCTATCGACGGACGAGCGGTTAAAGTAGCTGGCTGATGAGATGGCGTGGAATTAGGCATAAAACTAAGTGTGTTTCTGACTTCGAGATGACTGCACTGTGGTGACTGCACTGTGGCGACTGCACTTGGCGACTGCACTGTGGCGACTGCACTAAAGAGCACTACAGCCGCCCGGCGTCCGAATTCCGACGTATCAAACAAACTGTATTGACGCGCTCTATATTAAGTTCCTCAAACTCAGCTTCCTAGAGTCTCGAAATCAAGAAATAATCAAGGCAACCTTTGGAAAAAAGCTGAAGCTACATGGAAGTTCGATCCGCCCATACTCGTCTATTTGTCAACGATATTGCTGTCTGCGCTCAGTTCTATCAAGACGTGCTCAAATTTAAGCCGATCGCACTACAAATTGAAAAAGGCTACGCCGAGTTTGAAATTGCCAATATGCGCATTTCACTCTTCAGTCAGCGAGAGATGGCCGAAATTTTGCGCACCAGCAATCGCCCTATCGCCGATGATGCGCAGGACAAAGTCGGCTTGATTTTCCAAGTCCAAAATCTAGACAGCATCTATCACGAGCTTCGTAAAGCAGGTGTTGCGTTCGCAGAACCGCCTACTCAAAACAACGAGTTTTCACTCAAGGTAGCCTACTTCAGAGATCCGGCAGGCACCTTGATCGGTCTATTTGAATCGATGATGTGATCTCTTGAGTTAGCCGGGGGGTTCGACTGCGCTCCCCCCTCGGTGTCGGTAGCTCTCGTTAACCGTAGGTGCTTCGCCTTCTCAGAGAGTAGCCACAACCAACCCAATCCCTAATCCCCAACCTCTTTGCCCCCTCCCCATGCCTCATATTCTCTCTCTCGATCTCGGCACCACTGGCAACCGTGCCATTGTCTTCGACCAGACTGGTAGCATTGTCGGCCAGGCATACCGAGAACTAACGCAGCACTACCCTCAACCTGGCTGGGTAGAGCATGACGCCACCGAGATTTGGGAGGCGGTGAAATGGGCAATCGGTGCAGCGCTCAAAGACGCTGAGATCGATGCGAAAGATCTAGCCGCAATCGGGCTGACGGTCCAAAGAGAAACCTGTTTGCTGTGGGATAAAACAACAGGGAAACCTCTGCACAAGGCGATTGTTTGGCAGGACAGGCGGACGGCGGACTTTTGTAAGACGCTAGAATCCTCTCGAAAAGAGATCTATGAGAGGACAGGTCTCTTTTTGGATGCGTATTTTTCTGCAACTAAAATCAACTGGCTGCTGGATCGGGTGGGCGATGTCGATTTGGATAATGTGCTGGCAGGTACGATCGATAGCTGGGCGCTGTGGAATCTAACGGGTGGGAAGGTCCATGCGACGGATCACAGTAATGCTAGTCGGACGATGCTAATGAATTTAGACAATCAGCAGTGGGATGAGTCGATGCTGGGGCTGTTTGGCATTCCAGCTCGGATCTTGCCGGAGATCAAGCCTAGTCAAGGGATATTTGGCTACAGCGCCCCCGAGCTGCTTGGTGTAGAAGTGCCGATCGCTGCGATTTTGGGCGATCAGCAGTCGGCCCTGTTTGCACATGGGTGCGATCGCCCTGGTCTGCTCAAATGTACCTACGGCACGGGCTGCTTTCTGGTGGCGCACACCGGGAACAAAAGAGAGCGATCGCAAAATCAGCTTCTCTCTACTGTTGCCTGGACCAGCGATCGCTCTGATAGCGACCCGAGCAGCAACAGCTACGACACAGGTTACGCGCTAGAGGGCAGCATGTTCACGGCCGGAGCCTGCGTTCAATGGCTGCGAGATGGCCTGAATATCATTGACGATGCGGCTGAAACTGCCGATCTAGCCACCCAAGTCAAAGACAACGGTGGGGTGTACTTCGTGCCAGCGCTCAGCGGCTTGGGTGCGCCGCACTGGGATATGGGCGCTCGCGGTGCGTTCTTGGGACTCACTCGGGGAGCGACGAAGGCACATATGGTGCGGGCAGTTCTGGAGGCGATCGCAAACCAGGCGAGAGAAGTCGTTGAAGCGATCAACCAGGATACTGGCACGCCAATCAGACAGTTAAAGGTAGATGGCGGCGCTTGTAACAACAATTTTCTGATGCAGTACCAAGCAGATGTGCTGGGTATTCCCGTAGAGCGCCCTGCTGTACTAGATGCCACTGCCCAAGGCGCTGCTTTTGCGGCTGGTCTAGCCGTCGGTTTCTGGGACGACTACCACGCCCTAGTCGGCAGTCGGCAGATTGATCGCGTTTTTCAGCCATCAGCGAATGCTGAAAAAGCGCAGTCTGAATTCAAGACCTGGAAAAAAGCGGTAGAAAGAGCGAAAAACTGGATTGACTAGGTGGTAATCACCTTGTGAACTACAGTAATTCCTCCCCGTAGGCCGCCTTAGCGTCACTGTTATCCTCAAGATAAAGATCACAAGTGCGTTTATGACTTATTACAAAGGTACCTCTACCGCTCTACATCGGTGTACGATTTGCAACGACAGGCTGTTGAGACACTTTCGACAGCATGGACTCTGCTGGTTTTGTCCCTCTTGTCGGCAGGATTTTCCTGTCCTCAAGCAGCCAACCCGAAGAAAACCAGCCCTAGAACAGCCCGGCTCAAAACCATCTGGTTTCAAAACAGTCTCAAGCCTCAAGGCCAGTTTGAACTAGTCCGATTCGAGCTAACCGTTCACCCACTCGACTAGCATCCGTACGCCATATCCGGTTGCACCTGCGCTGTTGTACCCGTCCTCTTTATCAGTCCAAATCGGTCCGGCAAGATCGATATGTGCCCACGGCGTCTCTTTGACAAACTGCTTTAGAAAGAGCGCAGCTGTGATCGATCCGCCGGCTCTAGGTCCGGTGTTTTTCATATCGGCCACAACGGATTTTAGCCCTTCAAAATATTTTTCTTCCATCGGCATCCGCCACAGCTTCTCGCCAGACAAATCGGCGGCAGCGCAGAGAGATTGAGCGAGCTGTTCGTCAGGGCTGAAGAGAGCCGCAATGTCATCACCGAGGGCAACAATGCAGGCTCCGGTGAGGGTGGCCAAATCGATCATGGCATCGACGCCAAGTTTATCCGCAAAGACTAGCGCGTCGGCTAGGGTAAGGCGGCCTTCCGCATCGGTGTTATTGACTTCGATGGTCTTGCCGTTGCCAGCAGTGAGAATATCACCAGGGCGCATAGCATGACCACTGACCATATTTTCAGCAGCGGCGCTGATGAAGTGAACTTCTACGTCGGGCTTGATCTGTGCGATCGCCTTCGCAGCGCCCAGCACAGCCGCCGCCCCACCCATATCAATCTTCATCATCTCAATGCCCGAGCCGCTGGGCTTGAGATTCAGGCCGCCAGAGTCAAACGTCAGCCCTTTGCCGATGATTGCCAGCTTGCGTTTGGGATTTTCTGGTGCATAGGTAAGGTGGATAAACTTGGGCGGTAGGTCAGAAGCTTGAGCCACACCCAGGTATGCACCCATACCCAGAGCTTCGCAGTCTGCACGTTCCAAAATCTCTAGCTTTAGACCGTAGTCTCGAGCAATATCGGTCGCGGTATCCGCTAATTTTTCGGGAGTGACGACATTGGGCGGAGCCGAAACCAGCTCTCGAGCTAGAATCACGCCATCGCAGACCATTTTGGCCGTTTTTACAGCGGCTTCTTGACCTTCAAAAGCCAGCAAATGGATAGCTGATAGCTGGGTTTTCTTGTGATCTGGCTCGGATTTGAAGCGATTGTCCTGATTAAGTGCCAGGGTTGCGCCCTCGGTCAATGCCTGCACGGTCAGCGCGGGGCTGTTGTTCCAAACCGGAAAACTGATGCCGAGCGTAGAGCATTTGGCTTTTTCAGCCAGGCGAGCAGCGGTAGCAGCTCCTTTGCGCAGGTTCTCTAGACCCATCGAGTCAGAGCTACCTAGTCCGACGACCCCAATTTTCTTGACGGTTGACTTAGGACCGAGTCGGGTAATTGCGGTCGTACCTGCCTTACCTTCAAAAGACTCTTCATCTATTAGCGTTTGCAGCAAGCCGTCTACCTGATCGTTTAGATCCGATAAGATGCCTGCTAATGGCAACGATTCTTCTGAGAGCCCGACAACTAGGCAGTCACCTTGCCATTCCGAGCAAGATTTACCTGACGCTATAAAATCCATTCCCTGTTCGCTTCTGTAAGTTCCAGTCTTATAGTATCTACTGAAGTTGGTGATTTTTCTTGATTTTGGTCAACTTATTTGATCTGAGCTTTCGCCTCAATGAAGGCGATCGCTCTCAAGCGTGATGGGTAAGCGCGATGGGGAATTCTAATCTTTAATCAGTGGAAACAGAGCCTGACAGCTCGTGCGCAGTACTCGTACGGATCGAATTCGCACTGACACAACAGAAATTTTAGCAACGAGCAGCAGCGACATCAGAATCCATTTTTCACAAAACTTGCACACAGACGAACAGGTCGTATGAAGTAATAGAGACCGTAGAGTGATGGAGATAAGGGAATAGCTGTGGCGTCGTTGAAATTGGGCGAAACCAACTTATCTAAAGTGTAGAGCGGCCTGTCTGTCAAATCGGTGGTTTCAAAAGCATATTGATTGATTGACTGATCTACGTCAAGCCCTTTCCCCCAAAGACCTCTTTCTACAGGACCTTCTTCTACTTTATTGGCATCCAGCTGAAAAAAACGTTCTTCAAAAGCTCTAGTGTATTTCTGCACAATGGATATAGTTGATATTTTTTGGGATGCTTCTTCAGGCAGAATCGTTCCGTACAGCCGATGAGATAGGTTGATTCCAATTAAAAACAAACGCTCACAGCCGAGCTGTTGAGAGATGGAAAAAGCTGTCTCCCAAGAGAGATTAGGGTAGACCTTTATGACTTCGGCGATGTCGCAAATTTGCTTCAGCGATTGGTCGGCGGGTTCTTTAACTGCATTTATGCATTGGACCACTAATGTAGATTCTGGAGACAAGGTCGGAACTGACTGTCCTAACAACGATATAGAACCCAGATTGTTCCACAAGCAGTCAAACCTATGGCGGCGTCCAGGTCTTTTAGGAGATAGTCCCCAGTGTAGATCTATGGTGAACTGACTGCTGTGATGCCGGAATGGAGACTGAAAGGCATGCTTAAAAATCAAAAGCTCTTGCAGATCTGTGACTGCCAGTTGATATTTCTGGGAAACAATCAGTTGCTTAGCTTTTGTAAAGTCTTGCTTCTGGACTAGAACATCCAAATCGCCAAATCGCCGTAAACCTAAATCTCCATATGCGGTCATGGCTAAAGTAGGCCCCTTGAAGGGGAGTGCTTTGATATCGTTTTCTTCAAGCAGCCCTAGCACAGCAACTAATTCTTTGGCTAGAAAAAGATTCCACAGGGTATTCGCGCGGACCCTGCTCTGTAGTTGAGACAGCACAATGTCGGGAACAGTTTTAGGACATACGTTTTTCAAACTTTGGTAAAGAAGCGGTATGACCTTTTGATGATGCCCTAGACGAACTAGGAGTGGCCAGTCGATTGCCGCCGAGGAGAGCTTTTTGATCCGGTCAGCCGTCTGTACATCAATCCGGGTTCGAGCGCACTGTAGCAAAAGCTGAGTTTCTAGACAGGCATTTGAGCAAACCGGCATTGATGGGAGCTGGGCTAGATTCGTCATATTGCTTTCATACATTACAGATGACAGTAAGAACAACGGTCTTACTCCCAGCAATCATCAACTAATGGAAACAGTTTAACCAATCTAGAAAACAGTAGCCAGAGAGATAAAGATATGGTTAATTGACTGTTTGTCTTAGCTATTGTGTGCAGCTGACTTTTAGAACGTAAAGAAGTCACAGCAATACGCATGCAAACCGCCACTATACAAGCTGCGAAGTCTAAGTTTTTCTTTGATATCAGCCTAGTTAATTTTGAGCTTGGCTATTCTTCCGCTACACGAACTTCACAATGGCTCGGCTTACACAGCTATGCGTCGGACCGAAAACAACATTCTTTCAACAAAAGTGCAGTAGCGTTTTGACAAGTGTAGTTTTGGCTCCAGCTTTTGTAGTGCAACGAGAATTATAGACACAAGCAATGTACTGGTGACTATAAATTACTTTAGACAGACTATAGCGGCTACGGTTATATACGGTTATGGAGGAGCGGTTGTGAGAAAGCTGTTATGAGAAAAAGATAATAAGCAACAGAATAGTTGGTATAGAATTCCCGGCAGAGGTAACAGCCAAAGCTAGGTTGTCGAAATTTCCTAGAAAGTCGGAGAAGTCTCTGTTACCTTTCTAAGCAGCAGTCGTCGCGAGATCATGAGGCGGGCGAAGCAGTCAAAACTAAATGCTAGCGTAATCGAATACTGACATAATCGAGCGTTGAGTAGTGACCCCCACTTTCCATTTATCAGTTTTTTTTGGTAGAACTTCACAAGGACGCTCCCAAAAAAATACTTCACAGCTAAGCTACACACATCCCTTTCGCTGTCTTTCTGCTCACGGCCCTTTTCCCTATCTGGCTCACTGACTAAAAACTATGCTGAAAACGCTGAAGAGTAAATGGCCACTGATTGCACTAGTGGCTACAAGCACCTTATCTGTGGGCTTGTTGTTGGCGCTGCTAAAGACAACCGAAGCTTTTAATCCCCGGACTGGCCAGAGTGATGCTCAGAGCGCTAGTCAGACTAGCACCTTAGAGGTAATCAATTCGGTAGAGACCTCTTCGGCGCTGAATTTGGCGCTACTGCCGCCTGCGCAAAGAGCGGTTGATCTGGCGGTGATGGCAAAGGGGGAAGCGGGATTAGATCGCGATCGCGCCCGTTACATGCTCGCCACCGATTTGATCAACCAGCAGCAGGCAGACCAGGCCCTACCGCTGCTAGAAAATCTAGAAAAAAGCTATGAGGTTCTAGCGCCCTACGTGCTGCTCAGACGCGGCCAGGCTCAGGCGGCTGTAGGAGATGATGAGGGTGCGATCGCTACCCGGACCCGCCTGACTAAGAAATATCCCGAAAGCACTGCCGCCGCTGAAGCTCTCTATCTATTGGGGCAACCTAGCGCAGGCAATCCACCATCGACCTACTGGAACACGCTCCTCACTCAGTTTCCAGCCCATCCGCTCAGCACTACTGTCGCTTTTCAGCAGCTTGCAGCCCAGGCAGCCACCGCCTCTTCTACTAAGACAGCCACTGCCGCTGCCTCTCCTCTGCTCGACACGCTTTCTTTACTAAAGCTAATTGCTTACTACGGTCATCAGCATCCTGAGTACACAGCTATTCTCAACCGGCTGACCAGCGAGCACAGCAGCGCCCTGACCGCTGAAGACTGGCAAGCTATTGGCTTTGGCTACTGGGAGACCCAAAACTACGGACAGTCCGGAGACGCTTACGCCAAAGCGACCTCGACCCCACTCAATCTGTATCGCGCTGCCCGTGGCAAGCAGCTTGGTAAAAAGGGCACAGAAGCTGCCGTCATCTATCAACTGCTAGACAAGACTTTTCCAAATGAATCCGAGACCGCCGCCGGGCTGCTGAAGCTGGCCGGACTTCAAGAAGGCAAATTTGCTCTAGAGACCTTAGATAAAGTAATCGCTCGTTTTCCCGATCGCGCGGCTGAAGCCATCGCTATTCGCGCCAACCGGCTAGAGAATCTAGGCAGTGCCGAGTCTGCTAAACAGGCTCGTGCTTCTATCTTGTCTCAGTATTCAGGCTCCGAGTCTGCGGCTGAGATTCGTCTGAAGCAGGCCGAGGAAAACGCTAGAAAAGGCGACTTTGCAGCTGCTATTAGCTGGGCGCAACAGCTAGTTGATGCGGCTCCCAAAGATAATCTTGCTGCTGAAGCTGGTTTTTGGTTAGGGAAGTGGTACTACCGTCAAAACCAGCCAGATCAGGCCAGAAAGGCGTTTGAAAACGTCATTATCAACCATTCAGAGTCTTATTACGCCTGGCGCGCAGCAGTGCATCTAGACTGGAACGTGGGCGATTTTGATACAGTGCGCACTTTTCGCCCTGACATCGTCTTACCCAGCAGGCGGCAGCAGCTGCCTGCTGGTTCTAACACCTTGCAGGAGCTGTATTTGATTGGGCATAACCAAACAGCCTGGAACCAGTGGCAAACCGAGTTTGAAAACCAGCAAATGCCGACGGTGTCTGAGCAATTTGCCGATGGCGTTTTACGGCTGGGAATCGGTGATAACTTGGACGGCATTTTTATGGTGTCTAGCTTAGGGTGGCGCGATCGCCCCGAGGAGATCGCCGAATACCAGCGCCTAAGGCAAACGCCAGCATACAGCCAGTCCATCTATCCCTTTCCTTTTTCGGACCTGATTTTGGGCCGCGCTGAAGACAACAACCTCAATCCGATATTAGTCACCGCCCTAGTCCGTCAAGAATCCAGATTTGAACCCGATATAAAATCAGTCGTAGGCGCAGTCGGACTGATGCAAGTCATGCCTGCGACCGGTGAGTGGATTAGTCAGCAGATTGGTGAGGCCGACTACGCGCTCTCTAAGCCCGAAGACAATGTAAAATTCGGCACCTGGTACCTCGACTACACCCACCGTGAGTTTGCCGATAACTCTCTGTTTGCCGTTGCCAGCTACAACGCCGGACCTGGCGCAGTCTCTAGCTGGGTCGCCGAAAAAGAATTCGCCAACGCCGACGAATTCGTTGATATCATCCCCTACCCCGAGACCAAAGGCTACGTAGAATCGGTCTTTGGTGGCTACTGGAACTACCTGAGGATCTACAACCCCAACGTCGCCGCCAAAATTTCTGCCCTATAATTATTTGGTCAAATCATTGATACGATAGACTTTAGGAAGGGTAGATCAATCAACATGCGCGGACAGGTGAGTCCACGCGGGCAGACCATCAGCAGTCGTTGGTTTTATGGAGTATTGTGACTAAATTTAGTGACTCACAGCAAAGTCAACTAGCGCAGATTGGTGCTTTCTTGCGTGAGAAGCGCGAGCAGCAAGGAAGATCCATACAGGATATTGCCATCACCACCTACATCAGGCCGCAGCTACTGAACGGTATCGAAGCTGGCGATCCTGATTTGCTACCCGAGCCTATTTTTGTTCAAGGCTTTATCCGTCGCTACGCGGAAACGCTCGGACTAAAAGGCGTCGAACTTTCTCAACAGTTCACCGTCGACTCCATCCCTTCTACCCCTAGACCTGCCAAAAGCTTAGACCCCGGTGATACCTCTACCACGCGGCTCACTCGGCTGACATCAAAGCCAACAGCTCAGCAGCCAGTCACTGCTACGCCAGCGCTCGACTCTGCTTCCCTTGGCTCAGATCTTTTAGAGCCAGATCCATCGGCGACGGATGCCGCTGAAGATATCCCAGTTGCTCCGATTGCGCCAGAGCCCTTTGACGATTCAAACATCTTTGACTTTAGCCCCGAAGCAGATAGGCGTGGTTTAGATGAACATGGCATAGCTGGAAACGGTTCGAATGGAAGTGGCTCAACTGCGAACGATGCAGACAAACTGCCAGTGCTTGAAATGGCTACTGCTGAGTTTGAGCTGCCTGCAAGTGAACCACTCGATGATGAACCCTCGCCCTTTGTCAGCGATCTGCCACTAGCAAAAAAGACACCTACAAATGGACAGCTCACCACCTCACCCATTAGCTACACAAGCTCCAGTCCGCTGAATTCACAGACTAGCGATGTGGACACACCGAATCTGAAGCCCTTCGCGATTGGAGCTGTGGTGATTGCAGCGCTGACCGCTGGCGTTTTGGTTTTGGCAAATGTGCTAGGCAATAACCCTGATCCAACTGTCGCTAGTTCTATCGATCCTGTAGAGTCTGTGGAGCCTGGGGAAACAGAATCCGCTCTGCCCACGCTTCCAGAGCCCGAACCCGCCCAGCCTGTGAGCGATGCGCCTTTGTTTTTGGAAGTAGAAGTCACTGCTCCGGCTTGGACCACTGCGATCGCCGACGACGGTGAACGGCTGTTCGAAGGGACACTCAATCCAGGTGATAGCGTAGTTTGGGAAGCGCAGCAGAGTATCAACGTCTTTTCAGGCAATCCTGGCGGACTGCAGATCTCGCAGAACGGTCAGCCTGCGGAGCTGCTGGGAGAAGATGGTATTCCTTCTGGGAAAGACTACTCTGTTCAGTAGTACTTTTGCCTATCACAGTATCAGGCACACACAACGGTACAACCGATACAATAAAAACTGAACCACCTTGTTAGCTTTGTACTCCCGCTTATGACGCCTCCTTCTGACCTTGAGACAGCACCTTCTGCTAACCTCTCAGTGCTAGATGAGCCAGTACTGGATAAGCAACCGGGCGAAGCTTTCCTAGACGAAATTCCAGGCGATGTTGAGATGTCTTTATTTGACCATCTTGATGAGCTTAGAACGCGAATTTTTTATGCGCTAATTGCGGTTTTGGTCGGTGTTGTCGGCTGCTTTGCAGGTGTTCGACAGATTGTCGAACTGCTCGAGGTGCCAGCTCAAGGGGCAAAGTTCTTACAGCTATCGCCAGGTGAGTACTTCTTCGTATCGATCAAGGTGGCGGGCTACAGCGGCATTTTGATTGCCAGTCCGTTTATTCTCTACCAGATCATTCAGTTTGTGCTGCCAGGGCTGACTCGCCGAGAGCGCCGATTGATTGGCCCAGTGGTCCTAGGTTCTAGCGTCTTATTTTTTGCGGGTTTGGGATTTGCCTACATTGCGCTGGTGCCTGCTGCGCTGAATTTCTTTATTAACTACGGTGCGGATGTCGTCGAGCAGATGTGGTCAATTGACCGCTATTTCGAGTTTGTGCTGCTGCTGCTGTTTAGTACGGGCCTGGCATTTCAAATCCCCGTAATCCAGCTCTTGCTGGGCTTGTTGGGAATTGTTGGCTCGAAGCAAATGCTAGCAGGCTGGCGCTACGTGCTGTTAGGAGCAGCAATTTTAGGGGCGGTGCTAACGCCTTCGACCGACCCAGTGACGCAGAGTTTGCTAGGTGGCGCGGTGTTGTTTCTTTACTTCGGTGGGATTGGACTGGTTAAGGCCATTGGGAAGTAGCGATCGAGAAGTAGGCGATCGCACTTTCCACAGAGCAGCCCTTCTAATCAAAAATGGAGCAAAAAGTAGCCGTTGAACGTATAGCAAAGTGCCAGAAGCTATAGTTGCTTACTTGCGCTCGTTCAACGGCTATTGAGTTTATGTTCTTGGTGGTTTGGCGAAATGCGCTACTTGCCGATACTCCATTTGTCTACGCTCTGCCTATCTGGGCTGTAACAGTCAATGCGCAGCTTGTTTCGTATCCTATTTCTAACTAACAGTCGTGGTAGATGACTAGAGTTTGATGTCTTTGAATATTGACGAAAAGCCGACTATAAGAGTTAGTTGAGAACGTAACGATAGATGCTGTGAGTATTCTCTTGCATGGGCTCAAACGACATCTCAAGAACCGATTGATGACTTTGGTAAACGATGATCGGCTACGAGAGGGAAATGAGAGAACCCTATATTACGTTAGACATTTGACTGGATCATTTCTTTGTTACTCTCGGGCTGTTGACCGAAGAGACTGTCTAGATAGATACGACTAACCTGACGATGCGTGACGCCGTTTTGCATCAGGAACAGCGACAGCGCCGCACAAAACAACCGGTCCTGACTCCAACCGGAATGCACGTCTAAATACTGCTGAATTGAGGTGTGTAACTCTTCTGGAATCTCCACCGACAAGCTAACTGTTTGCTGCACTAAAAAACTCCTTCCACTGGATTGTTCAGACCAAAAAACGCCACGCCCTGCTATCCTCTGGTCTCTTGTCGTAGAACAAAGAAACTAAGTGAAACGAAGCGATCGATTAATGTGTCCGTCAATTGTGGAGCATCGATCTAGAAATAGCAATGTACAAATCGATGCCGTCAAATTTAACAATTCATTAGCTTTTTTGAAAACGTGGATTTCAGCCCGTTTTTTGTCACGCAAGTTTACATTTTCTTCGCGATACAGAACATCAATTCAGCCGCTGACGTATTCCACAAATTAGAGTGAAATTACCTATTCTCGTTTCAGCCTGTGGAAAACTCACAGTTAGTTTGTGGAAAACCTGTGGAAAACCTGTGGAAAAACGACCCAAAATACTAAGAGTTGTAAATTTACAGGACTAATAACATTTTTGCTGCTTTCAAAGTCAGTCCTTAATTTCTGTAGCGTTTACAACAGCGGCTGCTTGGCTGCTAGGGCTATACACTTTAGCTGAGTCGGTTCAGTGCGCGGCTAGTCGAAGTATTTTGCTATTTTGCTGATGGTTTCTACAACCGAATCTGGTAGATGACGGACGACTTTGCGATCGCGTATCCCCACCGTTACTAATGTCACCTGCGCAGTCAGACACACCTGAGAGGCACCCGTCGCGTCAGTCGTGACTACCTCATATAGCCAGTTCAGCCGCAGTCCTTTCATCGGAGCCAGCCGAGTTTTTACCACGGCTGCCATGCCTAGACTCAGTGGCTGTCGGTAGCGCACTTCTAGCGCCACTACTGGCAGATCATAGCCGATGCTAATGAGCTGCTCGAAGGGTACCCCAGCGGCTCGCAGACATTCTACTCGCGCTGACTCTAACCAGGTGATGTAGGTGCCGTGCCAGACGACCCCACCATAGTCTGTGTGATGAGGCTGCACCCTCACTGGATACTCGAACCACTTAGAACTAGTTGTCGAACCGATCATCTCAATCATCAAAAGTTGTTTACTACCCGAGCCAGTATCCCTTGGAAGCAGGGATAATTATGACTTGGAAAATGACTGGGCTAAATCCATGATTCAAAATATCTTGCTGGCTGATTCGGGCATCGGCAATACCCGAGAGATGATGAAAGTGTTGATGCAGATTCCTAGAATTGAGCGATCGCGTCTTACTATCCTCCATGTCGTAGCGTCTCAATCAGGCGCCGCAGCTATGACCAAGAGCTGGGAAGAGGGTGGCAAAATCTTGGCAGAAGCGGTCAATAGTCTTGGCCTCGACCCAAAGAAAGTGAACGCCGTTTTGCGCGAAGGCGAACCCAAAGACGTGGTCGGCATCGTCGCTGACGAAATCGATGCGGACCTGATCGTCATGGGCTCTAGAGGACTACAAGGATTACAGGCTATTATCGGCAACTCCGTCAGCCAGTACGTCTTTCAGCTATCATCGCGGCCAATGCTGCTAGTCAAAGACGACCTATATGCGATCAAATCAATTAGGCGGATACTAGTCGCGCTCGATCAATCTGAGTCGGCCAAAGCCAGCCTGGACGTTGCCATCGAGCTTGCCCGCGATATTGAAGGCAGCGAAATCATCCTGGTACACACCATCTCCAAGCTCAGCGGCAAGCTCCAAGACGTACTCAAAGATCGCCCGGAAACCGATCCGGTGCTGGCAGAGGCCGTGACCAAAGTGCGTCGTATGGGCATCAAGTATCGCTGCCTTGCCCCATCTGGAAAACCGGGCGCACGTATCTGCGAACTCGTCGATCAGCTCGGCATCAATCTGCTGGTTCTAGGATCGCCAGAGCGCCGTCCGACGATTGCCAGGGGAATGCCCGATTTGGACCGATTGCTCGGCGGTTCGCTGTCTGACTACATTCGAGTGTATGCAAACTGTCCTGTGCTGCTCACGAGGGTAGAAGATTAGGAGTAGAAGATTAGGAGTAGAAGATTTGAGGGGTGAGGACAAAGAACTAGCCAAGACAAAGAACTAGTTGAGACAGAGAACTAATCAAATTGACAAGGCTGCTGAACGGCATCGTACAGAGTGGCTTCGTACACAGCTTTATCAATCTCAAAGGCACCAAACCGGGCCAGATGAGGATTGATAATCTGGACATCGAAGAGGGCGAACTGGCGCGATCGCAAGTGATCGACCAGCATCACCATCGCCGCTTTAGACCCTTCGGGAATGCGATAGAACATCGATTCTCCGATAAACACCCCGCCCAAACAGATGCCTAGGAATCCACCAGCTAGCTCATTTGCTTGCCAGGTTTCAAAGCTGTGAGCATAGCCCGCCCTGTGCAAACGCATATAGACCTCCTTTAGCTGAGGAGAAATCCAGGTAGTCTCTCTGTTGGCGCAGCCATCGACAACCGCTTCAAAACTGCGATTGATAGCAGACGTAAACCGCTTCTGGTTCAAAACCCTCTGCAAAGACTTGGGATAGCGAAAGCGGTGATCGAGCGGCATGATTGCTCGCCGATTGCTTGAATACCAGTTGAGAGTTTTGCCATCTGCTTCAGCCATCAGGAAATATCCTTGAGCGTAGCATTGCAGAATTTGAGGAACGGAATAGACCATATCTTATAGAGAAGGTACTGCGACTTTCGTAGTTCACTGTCGTCTCATTACCTACGGTCATCATACGAAGCTGTAGCAATCTGCACTTAGCTTACAGCATACTCAAAGGCTACAATTCTTGTCCTACAAAGCCAAGTGCTTAGCAAACAGCAGGATGCATTTCGCTGTTTGCTATACCTAACCTGATAATAGTAAAGGTACGTAACGTAATGCTCCTTTTTTGCGCCACTATCCACCCTGAGCCTCTAGCCTTTAAACGTAGCTAGCCAACCGTTGGCCAACCGATTTTGAGCATACCGGATATGTCTGACTCAACTGATTCTGACTCTACTGTGCCTATTGAGTCTATTGAGCTTCCCCCGCCCGAAGACGCTGTCAAAGAAGGGCAGTGGCTCAAGGCGACTTTGCACAAATGGCTAGATGAAGAGTTTTTGCCAGAAATCGTGAATGAGCATATTGCCGCACGAGCATCTCAGGTGTTTGTCCGGCAGCGTATGGAAGGTGAAAACAATCTGAATGCTCTGGTGCTAGCCATCCTGACTGAGATGCAGGGCTATGATTTTTCTAAGAGTTTCTACAGCGAGTTTGCAGTGGCAAATGCAGTTGGCGATCTGTTGCTAGATAGTTTGGGTATAGAACGCTGCTGCGGGAATTGAGGTATGAGCGTTGAAGTAGCCTGAGGCGTCTTCAAGCTGGCGGTGGTTCAGCGGGCTCTTGGCTTTATGCGATCGCTAACCTTCTACCGCCTAGTTTGCTCGTTCGTCCTTAGCTTGATGGTAGCAATCGGTATCGCTAAGACGCGGTACAACGGCTGGGGATATCCTCTGCTGCTAGGCATCAGCGGCGATATGCTATACGAGATGGTCTGGATCTGGTTTGTGGGTGGGCGGAAGGTGTACTGGCCAGTTTGGAAAATTGCGATCGCCACTTTCATTCTGACCGCTCTCATTGAAGTTTCTCAACTTCTGCCTTTTCCCGATGCGTGGACGACTTTGCTGTGGTGGCGTCTACTGATAGGCACTCACTTTAGCTGGCCAGATTTCCTTTACTACGCGGTAGGCTGCATACTGGGTGGTCTAGGTCTCAGGTGGTTAAGAAGACGACTGGACTTGTGGGCCCCGTTCTTCTATCTCACCTGTCTATACAGAGGTTTTGATGGCTGCTGCCGTTGCCAATGTAGCAGCGCCTGATCGCACCTGTTCAATGTCCGCCGTGGACCATACTCTCTCACTTTGGCAGTGATGGGCTACTAGCAGCCCCCACAGTATCGTTTCACTGCTCTTATCTATCAGAATTGGCACGACTAGATTGGCACGAACGTCTACATGACGCAAAAAATCTCGATGACAAGGGGCAATGTCAGCGGTTTCAATATCGGAAATTGCACTGACTCGGTTCTCTAAGTACAGCTGCGCATACTCGCCGTTAAAACACTGATCGGGCCCGGTTGAGCCAAAAATTGAGTATTTTTCATCGCTCAGTGATTCAAAGGTTACTTGGCCTTCCCACTCTTTGTAGAAGTAATAGAGCACCACTCGGTTCACCTGCAGAAAATTCCTTAAATCGTCTGTCGTGGACTGTACCACCTGATCGCGCCGAATCTTCTGATGCAGGCGCTGCAAAATACCTGCAAATTGGTTGACCTCTGAGCTGTCTTTCTTGAGGTGTTTAGCAGTGTCAAATGGAATAGTCATGAAAATTTCCGATGGAATGAGACACACTGTGGTTGCTCATACAGAAAGCAGTTGACGTGAGCGCTTTAGAATACAACTTAATAATACTTCCTAGGCAGTCCCGATGTTGGTAAATACGGCTTTGAAAGAATGGTCGGCGGCAGTAGATGCGATCGCCCAAGGCACTCAGATCATCCTGCTACGAAAAGGCGGCATTCAAGAGGAGCAAGGCCGCTTCCGCACTCAGGCTGATCGGGTCATTCTTTTCCCTACCTTTGAGCACCAAAAGCCCGAACTACTCAAGTCTGACTATCAAAGCTCAGTCACGCCCGTTGCGTCGGGCTGGCATCCAGAAAAGATCACGCTCAAAGTCTGGGCGCAAATCACTCACATTTTCCTAACCACCGAAGCAGACAAAGTATCTGCTCTCAATGACTTTCACATCTGGCAACCTCAAGTTGCAGCAGAAAGACTGGAATGGAAGCCCAAGCAGCCTTTATACGTTCTTGCGCTGCGGGCCTACCATCTAGCGAATCCAATAGAGCTAGCCTGGGATTCAGAGCTGTACGGCGGCTGTCGATCGTGGATATCGCTGAAACAGACAGTCGAGGCAGACACAGAACGCCCCGCAATTGACGCAAAAACCTATGACGCTCAGGTGAAACAAGTAGAAGAGATAATTTCTGCAAGCTAAGTACTCAGCAAACAGCAGAATGCATTCTGCTGTTTGCTATACCTCCTTGCCCAGTCGGTTTGATCTTTAATAGGCCAGGCTAAAATCCACTATCCTATAGCCCTCATCCCGATACGGCTTCTGCTACGTTTCTATCACCCGCCAGCGATCGCGCCGCCGAATCTACCTCGTCCACATTCGTCTTCCCAACCAGGTGCGGTATCACGATCGTAACCGTTGTCCCTTTGCCGATGCCCTCACTATCTATGGTGATATCGCCCTGCATCAGTCGCATAAAATTTTGAGAAATAGCCAGTCCCAATCCAGTTCCTTCGTAGGGACGCGTGTGCGAACCATCGACCATCACAAAAGGTTTGAAGAGCTTTGGTATGTTCTTCGGATCAATGCCGATGCCAGAATCTTTGACCGTGATTTTGATCCAGGAGCTAGCTGGCATAAATATGTCGGCTGTATTGGTCAAGGGATGAGCAAGGGTCTGATCAGGGCTCTTATTTGTGGTGACTTGAATGGTCACTTGTCCCCTATCTGTGAATTTAATTGCATTGGAGAGTACATTCAGCAGCACCTGCTTAAACCGAAAGTGGTCAACTTCGATCATTAGCGGGGCTAGCAGCTCTGGGCCGAGTAGAGAGATTCCTTTTCGTTTCGCCTGTAGGGTCTCCATTTCCAACACGTCTTTGAGTACAGCGCGTAGATCGACTGGAGCCATTTTCATGTCTAGCGTCCCGGCTTCAATCTTAGCGATATTCAAGATATCTTCGATGACTGAGAGTAGGTGCATAGCCGCCTTGTCCGCTTGGCTCAAAAACTCTCTTTCTTCTTCTTTTGAGTCGCATAGCCCGTCTTTAATCACGCTGATAGAGCCGATGATACCGTTCAAAGGGGTTCTCAGCTCATGAGAAGTGTTTGCCAAGAACTCGTTCTTGAGCTGATTGGCCGTTTGTGCATCCTGCCAGGCTTGGCGTAGCTCAGTCGAGTTCTTTTCTAGACCGCGTAGCATGCGCTCAATCACGGTTCCGAGGTAGTCTAACTCCCAGATTTTTGAGCTCCGAGGGGCTGCTTTCAGCTGGGACAAGTCTTTAACGTCTTGGGTATAGCGAATCAGGCGCTCTACCGGTAGAGACAGACTACGAGAAACATAGAGCGCTAGCAGAATGCTGGCAACAAAGAGCCCCACATTCAACAAAAAGAGAACCTGCCGGATCTGTCTGAGACCAGATAGGGCGCTAGCAGCAGGGGTTACAGCTAGGACTGTCCATACGTTATCCTGCTTGGGACTCACCGGTACGTCAAAACCGCTATAGCCTACCAGCCAGTTCTGTCGTTTGCTAGATATATAAGAAGACTGAACAAAGCCATCTTTATCTGCTTTAACGTCTTGGATAATGTCACCAAATTTGCTGGCTTCTGGCGAGTCGAAGATGCTTTTCCCGACCTGCGTAGGGTCAGGATGGGTGACGATAATCTGGTTTTGATCGATGACTACCGTTTTGCCTACGAGTGACTGACGCGTAGCATCTTGTAGTTGCAGCAGCCCGACCTCCATAGCTAGGGTATAGCGCAAACTATTGTCTTTACCGTAGATGGGGCTAGCTACAATAAACTTGATCAGCGCTCTACCGTCTGGGATTTCTTCTGAAGTGGCCTTCTCTACAGTTGTGCCCTTTAGGTTTTCAGCTTCTGAAGTTTCTGTGGCTTTGGACTCGGTGGAACTTGGCTTTATAGAACCTGGGATGGCATCTGGGAGGGTGTCAGCAGATGCATTGACACCGGGAGAGAATACGTAGAAGTCTGAGGTCTCAACGCTGCCGCTTTGCAGCCAGGGGACTTGTTTGGCGCTAGGGATAATGGTGCGATCGCACGTATTGATCACAGCCTCCTTCTCCTGAGGGGCTTTGAGTTCTACGCAGCTGATATCATAGGGCGTCGTGTCTCGAATGACCTTAGCTAATATTGCTTGCACTGCGCTCAGGTCATTCGAGCGAAAGGCTTCTGTCTGCGCCAGCAGATCAATATTGGCATCTATGGCCTGAATACCCGTTTCCAAGGCTTCTGCTTTACGAATCGCACTACTAGTCAAATTTTGCTCGGCGCTCAACAGCAGACTACTCCGCGCCTTGCTAAGAGCTACTGCCTGGCCTACAAACAGGATAGGCAAGCTAAAGCTCAAGATCTTGACTAATAGATTGTGCCGAAAAGAGCGTCGACGGATAGTCATAAGCAGAAAAAGTGCTGCCACTAGTCTATCTGTCAATTCCGTACGATCAACTAGTAACGCCTTAAACTTGTAGTCTGCTCTTACAAAGATAAAGACTTAGGCGTGATTGTCAACTATATTTGATGCGTTTGAGCCTTTATATTTGAGTATTTTTTACTACATGGCCGATTCTGTAGAGAAGCCGCTGATTTGTAGACTCAATCGCCCGCGCATCACAGTTGTGCTGGCGATGAGCGCAGATGGCAAAATCGCAGATGCTAGCCGTGCTGCTGCTCGCTTTGCTTCTGCTACGGATAAGGTCCATTTGGAAACGCAGATTGCTAAAGCGGATGCCACGCTGTTTGGCGCTGGAACGCTGCGGGCCTATGGCACAACGCTGCCAGTGACAAATGCAGTGCTGATCGAAGAGAGGCGATCGCGTCACCAGTCCAACCAGCCCATCCAAATTGTCTGCTCCGCCATTGGCAAACTCGATCCGCAGTGGCCTTTTTTTCGACAGCCAGTTCCTCGCTGGTTCATCACCACGCTCGAAGGTATGCAGTGCTGGCGCAATCAGAAAAAGGATCGCGACCAAAACCTCTTCGACCATGTCCTGATTACTGAGCGCCCCTTTAACTGGCACAATGTCATGCAAGATCTGCTCGACGGAAAATCAGCACTTTCGGCGGCGGCCAATCGCCCTCCGATTCGCAACCTAGTTGTCATGGGGGGAGGTGAGCTGGTCGCTTCGTTACTCAGTGATGGTCTAGTAGATGACTTGTATCTGACGATTTGTCCGCTGCTGATCGGTGGCAAAACGGCCCCTACTCCTGTAGGTGGGCTGGGGTTTACGCTGCCTCGCACACCGCAGTTAGCGCTGCAGTCTTGTCAGGTGGAGGCGGACGAGGTGTTCTTGCATTACAGTATTAGGCGCTAGATGCCGGTCGAGGGCGCTATAGGTGCTGCCAGTGAAGCTGGTTGCCTCTCTGTGACCAGCGGAGAAATCGAGCTGGCTGATGGACATCAAGACGGGGTTGCCGAAGGGCTAAGCGGGGATTGATGGTGACCAATGCGATCGCCTCCTCCGCGCTACACAGGCCCCATTGGACTAGATTCTGTGCGCCGGCTATCAAAGGTAAGGTTGTTCCCGAAAGCGTTCCATCTAGCAGCCGAGCCGTTCCGTCGATCACTTCTATTTGACGGCTGTCCCAAGGATAGATACCGTCTGGCAGACCTAACGGAGAAAGCGCATCGCTGACCAAAAATAAGCCGCTAAGAGACTTCTCTTCCTCTTGCTCCTGTGCTTTTTGGCTCCCGCGATCTAGGCGGAGCAACAAGTCGAGCATCGTTTTACCGATGTGTTCACCGTCAGCGATAAAGCCGCAAAAAACATTTGGGTTAGCTAGCGCCACACCCAGCAAACCAGGTTCTCTATGATGCAGCCCTGGCATTGCGTTGAAGGCATGAGTTACCATACTCGCTCCGTGGGCGAAGGCGGTGCTGGCCTGTGCTTCGGTGGCTAGTGAGTGGCCGATACTCACAGTAATGTTCTGCGCCTTGAGCCAGTGGATAATGCTTTCTTCTGTGGCCTGTTCGGGCGCAAGAGTAATAATGCGGATGGTTTCTGCGAATTCTCCTACCAGCGTTTTGACCGTTTCTAAGGTCAGGGGCTGCAGATATTCCGCGGGATGTGCACCCTTTTTTTCTGGGTTGAGAAAGGGCCCTTCTAAGTGAGCGCCTAAGACAGTGGCACTTTCCGGTCTTGGGTGCTGCTTCTGATTTTGCTGAAAGGATTGAATTGCCCTCAGGCTGCTGTGAAAGTTTTTTAAAGAGGTGGTCACTAGCGTGGGACAAAATCCGCTCACGCCCTGCTGCCACAACAGATCGCAAATGGCCTGTAATCGATCGATCGCTTCAATGCGTAAGTCAGGAAACGCCAAACCCAATGCGCCGTTAATTTGCAAATCAATCGCGCCTAGTGAAATCCAGTCACCTTCGACATCGGTCAGGTTCGTGGGCTGGTGCGGTAAAGCAGTTTGGAATAGGGTTTGGTGGGAAGATTGGGTTGCGATCGCGCTAATTCGCCCCATCTCTATCGCGATTTGATACAGTCCTGGCTGCTGCGGCAAACGAGCGTTGACAATGACACTACTATCACCCATAAACTATCAGCCATAAACTATTGGCACTGACTCGAAAGTGCTGACTCAAAAGCACCGACTCAAAAGCGCTGACTTATTGAACACTACCAAGCTAGCCACTTTCAATTGCTCACTTTCAGCTAGTCACCTTCAAGTCAAGAGCAACCCCGCAGAAGTAACCACATAAAAAGCAACCCCAGACGAGGCGACGACAACTCCTATGGCAATTCCTATGGCAGCGCCACTGACCGATTCTCCTAGCGAACCGATCGATATCGGCATCATTATGGGTAGCGATTCTGATCTGCCGACCATGATGGATGCGATCGCCATCTGCGAAGACTTTGACATCGCTCACGAAGTTGCCATTGTCTCGGCCCACCGTACGCCCAGGCGCATGGTCGCCTATGCCGAATCCGCCCACACCAGAGGGCTCAAAGTGATCATCGCAGGCGCGGGCGGAGCCGCCCACCTACCCGGTATGGTTGCGGCCCTAAGTCCTCTGCCCGTGATTGGCGTACCCGTCAAAACCAGCACTCTCTCAGGCATCGATTCGCTCTATTCAATTGTTCAAATGCCCCGAGGCATTCCGGTTGCTACCGTCGCCATCGGCAACGCCAAAAACGCCGGACTGCTAGCAGTCCAGATGCTCGCCGCCTACAACCCCGGACTGCAAGAGAAAGTGCTGACATACCGCCAGGCGCTGAAAACGATGGTCAGCGATAAACAGAATCAGCTCTCTGCACTAGGTGCTCGTCAATACCTCAAACACATGATCAACACCTAGTAATTAGCAGGATTTTTCATTCAATACTTTTCATTCAATATCAGAATTGGCACTGGCTCCTGAAATCTATCTGAAACCGCCTATAAATCAGCTTTTGTTGATGTTGAGAAATAATAAGACCAGCTCAATATCAAGATAAAAATTTCAAAAAACTCCTCAGTTTTGAGAGCGCTTTGTAAACTTTCTCTAAACACAGCTCCAAAACCGGTGAGAGGGTACCCGCTCTCACGCAAAAAGTATCATTTGATACAGAACGACTTGCTCAGACTTGGTGGAATGAGACCCATCAGTTTGACAGGTATAAAGCAGGCAACCACGTTGTTTTAGCAACTGTTGTTTTAACAACTGCTTGCGACCATGGATTGCTGTCTAAATTGCGTTAGGAATGCCCGACACAAATGTCTAATTTTACAATGAGAAAAAGAAAGCATCTGGGGCGCACTGCGTCGCCCTGGGATGCGAATGTTCCCCCGTTTACGGAGATGGCCACTCGCGCCCTCAGCCGCGCGTTTGGTCGCCGGTTTGCTTGGGGCTGGTTAGCCTGCATCCCCTTAGCGTTCACGATTGTAGCTACTTGGGGCTTTGCGGCTCACGCCCAAGACACCGCAGCTGACGATGTCCAGATTGTTTTGGACAACATCTGGATTGTGGTTGCAGCGGTCTTAGTCATCTTCATGAATGCCGGTTTTGGCATGCTAGAAACTGGCTTCTGTCGTCAAAAAAATGCGGTCAACATCCTAGCAAAGAACCTAATTGTCTTTGCTCTAGCCACTCTGTCCTTCTGGGCACTGGGCTTTGCCCTAGCGTTTGGTGATGGCAATGCCTTCTTCGGCCTGACTGGATTCTTCTTGGCGGGTAGTGACCCAACCGAGCCTGTCTATGGCACGCTGACAACGCCCGTATTCTTCCTGTTCCAAGCAGCGTTTGCAGGGACTGCAGCCACTATCGTATCCGGTGCGGTTGCAGAGCGTGTGAAGTTTTCTAGCTTCATCATCTTCAGCATCCTGCTAACAGCGATTTCCTATCCCATCACAGCTCACTGGGTCTGGGGTGGCGGCTGGCTCTCCGATATGAGCTTCCTCGGCGAAGGTGTGGCCTTTAGTGACTTTGCCGGATCTACTGTGGTTCACTCCGTGGGTGGTTGGGCAGCACTGATGGGTGCTATTTTCCTCGGCCCTCGGATTGGCAAGTACCAAGATGGCGCTGTCAATGCAATCCCCGGCCACAACATGAGTATTGCAACGCTCGGCTGCTTGATCCTCTGGATTGGCTGGTTTGGATTCAACCCTGGTTCTGAGCTGGCTGCTAGTCTAAATGTGCCTCAAATCGCACTGGTGACTAACCTGGCTGCAGCTGCGGGTGGCTTAGGTGCAACCTTTACCGCTTGGTCACTCAGTGGTAAGCCTGACCTATCTATGGTGATCAACGGCATCTTGGCTGGCCTAGTCGGTATTACTGCTGGCTGCGGCGGCATTGGCTATTGGGGTGCGGTGATCGTCGGTCTAATTGCCGGTATCATCGTTGTTTTCTCAGTTGGCTTTTTCGACAGCATCAAGATTGACGACCCAGTTGGTGCAACCTCTGTCCACCTTGTCTGTGGCATCTGGGGCACGCTAGCCGTTGGCCTGTTTGATGGTTCTAGCGGTCTGTTCTTCGGTGGCGGCGTCACTCAGCTGATTGCTCAAATCATCGGTATCGTTGCGATTGGTTTGTTCACCGTGGTGCTCACTGGCATTCTGTGGGTGGTGATCAAATCCCTCATTGGTCTTCGTGTTACTTCCGAAGAAGAGCTCAAGGGCTTGGACATTGGCGAGCACGGCATGGAGGCTTACAGCGGTTTCCTCAAGGATACTAGCGATATGGGCGGCATTATCTAGCAATTGCCGGACACCACAGCGCGATTGATTGTATTCAGCGATTGATTTAGAAGAGGCTCTCGATTGACATCAATCGAGGGCCTCTTCATTTTGGAGTGCTATCGGTCGTAGAAGCTAACTGTGGAATTCGACCTTTGAATTAAATTGCAGGAGCTGCGATATTTGGCCAAGTCGCCCACAGAAAGACGATAACGGCAGTGAAGGCCAACAACCCTTCTAGTAACGTGCCGACTAGAGAGCTGACAACCACCGCCAAACTCACCTTGCTCGAAAGCTTGAGTCGCGCTGCCATGCCTAGCTCTTTGCGAAAGAGAAACTCGCCCAAAAATGCACCCAGCATCGAACCTATCAGTATGCCTAACAGCGGTCCGCCAACAGGCAGAGCAGGCAGTAGACCGAGAAAGCCAACGATTATACCGACAATCGAGCCAGTCTGACCCCATGAGCTGGCACCTACTTTTTTGGTGCCGATGTAGGTAGCTAAGTAGCCGACACCCAAGCTCAGGATGAAGGCTGCGATCGCGACAATCAAGGGCAGACTGCTCGCCCCTGGGCTGGCAACGGTCCAAATCAAAACGGCACCAACAATCAAACCAGAGCCAGGAAGCACAGGAACAAAGGCGCCGATGATGCCAACGCCCATCAGCGCCACCAAAAACCAATAGAGAAGAGTAAGTGTTGATATGCTCATGAATGGGCAAGAAAGTGATAAGTCGTAGATAATTCTATCGATCTGAAGTTTTTGTTGACCTAGGCTACTGACTAAGTGCCTTCAAGAACTGCTGAAGCTCTGAAAAGAGTCCCTTTTTTCTACGCTTGCTACCGCTCTGGTCGCTATTTTGACTTTCAGCCTCTTCAGAAACCGCCTCACCTTCGCCATACAAAATTCGGTCAATGTCTTCGCCAGAGGGGCGACTAGACAAATCTTGTACATGCTCGTACTCGTCAGGGGCAGTTTCTCTCCAGATCTGCCAGGGTCCGGGATACGCCCGGTAAACAACCCCCTGATCGATAGGCCGAACGTAGTAGCAGGTTTCGATTTGGCTGAGGAAGCGATCGCGTAGCTGCCGAGCCGCATAGCCGATACCCACTACCGCGACATCCTCTAACTGGGGATTGAGCAAAACAACCGATTGAGCGAGCGCTTCGTTGCACAGCGCTTCCACCTTGCTGACTTCTACCGCGGAGGGATTGACAACTAGATAAAGTTCATCCTCTGGATCTACAGTCTGAACCAGTTCGCCTAGCCCGCGAATAGTCAGATCTGGATTGCCCCAGTCTCTTCTCGCTAGAGCTGCCGCGCCTGCATCTGGGAAAAGTACTTTGAACTGCCAGTCACTGAAGAGTTCTAGAAATTGTTCAGCGATTGGCTGCTGCTTGAGTTCAGGTATCGCCATCTCAATCTGTAGACGGGAAATGCCTGCATCAAGAGCGGCCTTAGTTGCGAGCTTGGCCTGTTCGGTGGCAGCGGGGATAGTGGTAGGAATGGACATTTTGAGGAAGGAAGAGATAGGGGAAGGGGAAAAGGAAAAATAAGGGAAAGAGTTGAGGAACGGCAGGTAGGCCGATGGATCTATTAGGGGTGACGCTGTGGCTGGATGAGCTTAGTTTATGCTTTTCTATCCTCTTACTCCGACACCTGGTTCCCGACTCTCGATTGTGGCTTCCATCGCTCTAGCTATCACCTGCTTGAGTACCATCGCGCTCCAGTCTACGTCGGCGGCTGTTGTTTGGCGTCCTAGGGTGATGCGAATGCCGGTTTTGGCGGCGCGATCGCTGTATCCGATCGCTTTTAATACCGGGCTGGGGCTGAGCTGACCGCTGTGACAGGCCGAACCCGCGCTAATGCCAATACCCGCTAGATTCATCTGGCGGACAAGCGTTTTGCCGGTGAGCTCGCTATGGGGTAGACAGAAGCTGATGTGGTGAGGCAGTCGGTGGCGCGGGTCTCCAGTGGGGACTAGTCCTGGGATATCGGCCATATGAGCAAAGAAGCGATCGCGCAGATAGATCAGCCGCAGGGTTTCTGCGGGCATTTCTGCGGTGGCAAGTTCGGCAGCTATGCCAAATCCAACAATATTAGGAATCGCCTGAGTACCTGAGCGTAGCTCACCCTCTTGACCACCGCCTAGTAACAGTGGAGAGAGGGAAATTCCGGGTTTTATATAAAGGGCACCCGCGCCTTGAGGTCCGTAAATCTTATGACTAGAGAGTGAGAGCAGATCGACAGGAAGCTGCTGCACGTCAATCGGCAGCCGCCCCGCAACCTGGACAGCATCTGTATGAAAGGGAATACCACTAGCACGAGCGATCGCACCGAGTTTGGCAATGGGCTGTAGCGTACCAATCTCGCTCTGCCCGTAGATGATCGAAACTAGAGAGGTGTTGTCTCTGATAGCGGCCTTAAGATCGTTAGGGTCGACAGCACCCTGATGATTGACGCCTAGCCACGTGACCTGCCATCCGCTGGCTTCGAGCTGACGAGCAGGGGCTGCGATCGCAGAGTGCTCAACCGCTGAAACAATCACGTGCTGCGGCTTGGCGTATTGATGGGTAATGCCAAAGATCGCCAGATTATCAGCTTCAGTGCCGCCTGCTGTAAAAACCAAGCTGTCTGGGTCAGGTGCATTGATCAAAGCGGCAACCTGAATCCTGGAGCGCTCTAAAACAGTGGCCGCCCGGTTGCCCCAATGGTGCAGGCTAGAAGCATTACCCCAATGGTGGGCCATAGCGGTTTGCATCGCTGCGATCGCCTCTTGTCTAGGTGGCGTAGTCGCACTGTAATCCAGGTATATCTGCATGCTCAGAGGATGTAAAGGCAGCGCAAAGAAATCAGCTTCTCTATCAGGATATCGCGCTCTGTGGCTAGAGACCTGGTTATTCCATACAGAGGAGACCATGCCGGTGCCTTGCTAGCTATCAACGCTGACGCAGTAAATAGCGTCACTCAGCGACATAGCCTTGAGCAAACTTGCCTTGTTTACAGTATTTACTTAGCTTTGCCTGTGATCTTCAACAATCCCTCACAATCCGTTGAAATCATTCACGTGATAATACATACACATGACTAGCAAAAATCACTGAATACCTGAAGTTAGTTGTGGCCTACAAGTGTTTAGTTGTGTTTTATCGGAAGACCCAGGTTGCTTTTATTCTGAGAACACCCTGAGAATATTTGCCTGAAGGCATAGGAATTCGAATTCCGATAGGAATAGGCTCTAACAGTAGCCTATGTGCTACTACCTGCACTCAAGGGGAGATCTACCGTTCTTAGGAACATCTGCTTTGACCACTCCCTTGGTACTCCCTTCGTACTTGCCATGCCATTTTTTTCTAGCGCCCACCGGCTGGCTAGCTCTCAAACTATCTTCTCTACTCATTATTTTTCTTCGTTCTACGTTCATACGTTCTGCGTTCATACAAATCCAGAGCTCTCGACATTAGCGGAGGGTTCTGCTCAAGGAGTTGTCAGGATCCTTAACGTCCCTATTGCCCAGCTTTGGCAATTGACGCTAGCCCTTGGCTACCCTGCCATCGGGTTAGGTTTGCTAGCAGGTTTCTTCAGCTTGGTCATGGCGCTGCTGTATCTGCGCATCCATCGTCTGACTTCTTTGGCAAAAGGAAAGGACCAGCGGATTAAATCTCTTTTATCAGTCGATCCACTGACTGGGTTGGTCAACCGGACAGCACTCTGTATGGCAGGCAATCGGCTTTTGCACACGCAGCCCAAGGCTGAGATAGCTTTAATCACTTTAGATATCAATCGGTTCAAGACTGTTAACGATGCTTTTGGACACAGGATTGCCGACGAGCTGCTGAGGCAAGCGGGCCAGCGAATGCACACGTATTTAGGCCCAAAAGATATGTTGGCAAGGACAGGCGGCGACGAGTTTTCGCTGCTGCTAAATCCTGGTGATGAAGCACGCGCTCACGCAATGGCGGAACAAGTTTTGAGTGCTATCCATCAGCCTTTCCGGATTCAGGCGCAGCTGGTATATGTACAAAGCCGACTAGGAATCGCATTCGCCCAGAATGCGCAAGCCAAGCAGATACAGGAACAAACCACAAAGCCGACCGTAACAGAGCCGTCCGTGACAGAGCCATCCGTATCGGAGGAAACAGCACCGCCTGACTTCTGCGATTTGCTATTGCAGGCGAACATGGCAATGGCTCAAGTAGGTAGTGCGGCAACGGGGGTGAACTGTCGGCATACGGTATTTTGCTCCACAATGAAGGATGTGATCGCATCCAAAGTCTTCTTGCAGCAGTCGCTTGTCTCTGCTATCGAACAGCAGCAGCTGCGGGTGCGCTACCAGGCCATTGTCGATGTTCAAACAGGTCAACCTGTGGGCTTTGAGGCGCTAGTGAGATGGCAGCATCCAGAGCGGGGATTGATGAGACCTGATGACTTCTTGTCAGCAGCAGAAGAACTAGGGCTGAGCTTCGAGATAGATCGCTGGGTACTAGAGACGGTTTGCCAGCAGCTGACTAGCTGGCGAGCGAAAGGGCTATCGCCTTCTGTCAGCGTCAATTTGTCCGGCAGTCACCTGAGCCGCTCCGATCTGGTCGAGTATATTCGTGGGTTGCTCGCTCGCTATGCCATTGAGCCTGTTCAGCTCAGCGTAGAAGTTACCGAAGGCGTGATGATTGCTAATCTAGATCAGGCGATCGATACGTTAGTTCAGCTGAAGAACATCGGTATAGGAATCAGCCTAGATGACTTTGGAACAGGCTACTCTTCCCTTAACTATCTACAGAAACTGCCGATAGATGTTCTAAAAATTGATCGTTCTTTCATTCGTTGTTTGGGCCAGTCGGACGAGGAGTGCCCGGTCAACTCTGTAAAACCATCAGCAGTGTCCGCTCGGCAGGATGAGCTTATTGTGAATACTATTTTGTCTTTGGCATCGGCGCTAAACATTCGCGTAGTGGTCGAAGGGGTTGAGCGTTTGGACCAGTGGCAGATCTTGAAAAAGACAAGCTGCGGCTATGTTCAGGGAAACTATTTTTCTGGCGCGATAGAAGCGGACTGTGCGCAGGCGCTATTTCAGCAGGGTAGGGAGCGGGCCTTGAATCTGTCGAAGCGGACATGAGCAGGCAGCGAGAAATTCAAAGGTAGGGCTGAATTCTGGCGATGGCTTCTGCGATTTTCGCCTGGTTTAGTCCTCCAAATCCGAATATAAACTCTGCATTTACTGCCGTAGGAAAGGGGCGCTGTGGGGAAGGCAGATAATAAGGCTGAGCGCTGAAGAGCTGTACGCCTCTGTGACGCGCTTGAGACACTAGCTGTTCATCAAGCTTGTGAGCCGTTGGCAGTATTGCCATCACGTGGAGTCCGGCAGGATCTCCTAATATCCTGAGTGGTTCTGATGGTTTGAATAGGCTGTGCGACTGAGCTACTTTTGCTTGCGTTGCTTTTTCTAGAGCGGCAATTAGAGTTTCTCGGCGCTGGCCATAGATGACTCGCATGCGGCGGATGTGTTTGGCAAGGTGACCTTTGGCAATGAAGTCAGAAAGGGTGGCTTGATGGATCAGTGAGGTTTGGCGATCGCACATCCATTTAGCCTGTGCAAAAACGGCTACAAGTGACGGCGGCAGCGCAATATAGCCTATCTGCAATCCTGGAAACATCACTTTAGAAAAGGTGCCAATGTACAAGACGCGCTGGTGGGTATCGAGTCCTTGCAGTGCGGGAATGGGCCTGCCGCCGTAGCGAAATTCACTATCGTAGTCATCTTCAACCACTAGGGCATTCGTCTGACGTGCCCACTGCAATAGAGCCAATCGACGAGACAAAGACATCAAAACACCCGTTGGGAACTGATGAGAAGGGGTGACGTAGGCAAGTTTGATCCGCGAGTCTGCTGAAAGGGGCGTCAGGCCGCCGGGTTCTTCGACCCGAATTCCCTGATCATCTACGGGCACAGAGACGAGGGTTGCACCGTGGCTGCTGAATACCTTTCTGGCGCTGAGGTAGCCGGGGTTTTCTAGTGCGATCGCATCGCCAGTATCTAGCAGCACTCTAGCAATCAGGCTCAGTGCCTGCTGGGTGCCCTGGGTAATTAAGATCTGCTCCGGGTGGCAGTGAACCGCTCTGGTCTGAGCGATGTATTTAGAGATCTCTATGCGAAGTGGTTCATATCCGAGCGCATCTGAGCTGTAGCCCATCCAGTCCGCGTTAGTGGCGCGATGGCGGTTGACTAATCGCTGCCACTGCTCGGTTGGGAACAGCGAAACATCAGGTTGCCAATAGCGAAAGCTGAGAACTCCGTCAGGCTCAGCGGTGCGCGCTGGCAGCTGGTGGAGGCGATCGCCATAAGCTGACAGTAGCTCCAGCGGCGACTGGTCTTCTGCGGCTTGTAGGTTTGAGCCTTTGCCTTCGACAGTTGACGCAGCGCTCAGTAATGAATCGGGTATTTGAGCGCAGACAAATGTTCCCGCACCCGGTTTGGTGTGCAGATAGCCTTCGCTAATTAGCTGATCGTAGCTTTGGGTAACGGTGGTGCGAGAAACGCCCAGACTAGTAGCGAGCTGGCGACTGGCAGGAAGCTTTTGATGCGATCGCACCCTCCCAGTCAAAATCGCCGTCCGAATCTGCTCGTACACCTGTCGATGCAGTGCGACTTCGACCTCTGGCCTTAGATCTATCACTAGGTCCAACCCAGTAGAGCCACCCATACCTTCATCCAAATTGGACTGGTCAACTAAGTAGAAATTGGCTCTTGGAAGTAGCCAATTCAGTCCTTACATTAGCAGTAGTTCACCTCCATTCCTTAATTGCCATGACATCACAAACGCTCCAGACATCCAAAACTCAGGTCAAGCGAGTACCTAGACGCGGCCAGTATGACTTCGATACCATCGCAAAAATTCTAGACGAAGGCTTGGTCTGTCAGGTTGGATTTGTCGTAGACAATCAGCCCTTTGTCATTCCGACTGCCTATGGCCGGGTTGATAAGCATGTCTATATTCACGGCGCGGGTGCTAGCCGATTGATCAAGACTTTGCAAACAGGAGTTGACGTTTGCTTTACCGTAACGCTGCTAGACGGTCTGGTCCTGGCGCGTTCTGCCTATCACCATTCGATGAATTACCGCTCTGTTGTGCTGTTTGGCAAAGCGCAAACGGTAACAGATGAGGACGAGAAAATATTGGCACTAAAAGCGTTTACGGAACACGTGCTAAAAGGTCGATGGGATCAGGTGCGATCGCCCAACCCAAAAGAACTGGCCGAAACCTGCGTGCTTAGCCTGCCGATTGCCGAAGCCTCAGCCAAAATTCGCACAGGCCCACCGATTGATGCCAAAGACGATTATTCGTTAAACGTATGGGCGGGTGTGCTGCCGCTCTCTATGGTGCCTGGTGTTCCAATTGCTGATACGCAGCTACCTGGCATTCCCCTGCCTCAGAACGTTCGACGATACAAGCGGTAGTCTCAAGTCCTATGACGGTGCGCCTTCAGGCGTGTTTGGACGGTAATCGTCGTCGAACTTAGGAGCTTCACTAAGCGGTCGGATATTGAGAGAGCGATCTCGGGTGCCTTCTGAGCGGGGTGGCCGTTCGCCTGTACTTTCTTCAGGACGTTTGTTAGATGCAGACAAGCCCATTGGATCGTCTTCTCGATCGCTTCTTTGGGGGGGGCTTTGCGGGGGTCGTTGAGAAGCTCTTTGGGGGGGGCGCTGTTCTGTGTTCTGCGTCGCTGACCTTTGCTCGGGCAGTATCTGGCTTGGCGGGCCTTGGACAGGGGGTCTTTGGTTTGGTGGTCCTTGGTTTGGCAGCGGCTGGTTTAGCGGACCTCGGCTTTGTGAGCCTTGGGCAGGGGGGCGCTGGCCGTAGCGCTCATTGTCTGAATAGCGATTGTCTGGTGGCCCTATTGGATTGGGCTGGCGACTAGGCTGCAAGCGACCTGCCGGACCGCGATATTCTTCGTAGGGTGGACGCACTCTATCGGCGTTGTTGTAGCCATCATTCCAGATGGCTTCCTGCGCGGCTTCCTGGGCAGGGTTCATTCTGGGCTGACGGCGTAGAGGTAAATCTGCTGGGGGGCGATCGCCATAGGGATCGCGGTCGATTTCTGCTCGATAGCCTCTTTGCACAGGAGGCCGTTCGCTGTAACGAGGGCGCTGAGGCCTTTTGTCATAGGGTGGCAGCGTTTCGGACACTCTAGGCTCCCGGCCGCGAATATTCTCGATGAGTAGGGTCGTGAGCATACCAGACATCACAAACATTAGAAAAGAAGGCCCCGCCTCCATTCCCCAGTTAACCAAAGTCACAAGTCCTGCCACCAGGATAAAAGCGGCATATACCTTGTCAGAATCTCGGGCATAGGCGGGTCTAATCTTGTCAAAGAAAAACAGTCCCACCGCGCCGAGAACCAAAAGCATGCCTACGAGTAGTGCAACAGGAGTACCAATACCCACAACCGAATCCTCTTAATTGATAGCAGAGCAAACCTTGAGTTCACTCCGCACCGCCCCTCATAGATAGCATGAGATGGCGTCTGTCAGCTTTTATCTTAACGCCGATTATCCCTAGCTTGTTGGCAGTCGCAAGATATCAGGGTACTCACAGCTGGCCACAGTCATACAAAAACTGGAAGAGCAATTGCTTACCCTTCCAGTCTTTTTCGTTGTTTCAATCCGCTAGTTTCAATCCGCTAGTTTCGATCTGCTAGTTTCGATCTGCGGCAGGAAACTAACTATTGCGCTTGATCTGATCGCGCTGGCTGATGAAGATAAGCGCAATTGTTGCAGGTACGACAAGAATCAGCAGACCGGCGAGCAGACTTAGCAGAAAGTTGGTCAAAGAAGGAGTCATAAGAACATGCCTTGGCTTGAGCGCAAGGGGCAGCAGAAATATCTGTTTATTAGTCTTAATAATATCGGCAAGTGCCTTCCTTGGAAAGCCGCAGCTACTAGTAATCTTCGCCTAAATCGCTTTTTAGATCGCTTGTAAAATCTGCCTCGTGAAGTGATTGTGAATACGTAATGAGGTACTAAGCTGATAATAATTCAACCCTCTAGAACACCTGATTTCTTATGTCAAACGTCTTTTCTACAGGCTCCGCAACCCTGGCTATCAGCCTGCTGCTTGGACTCTACACACTGCTGTTTCTCTTTCGTATCATCCTCACTTGGTATCCTCAAGTTGAGCTGAGTAAGTTTCCTTGGACGCTGGTAGCCTGGCCAACTGAGCCGTTTCTGATTCCGATGCGCAAGCTAGTCCCTCCCATCGGCGGCGTTGACATTTCGCCGATCATCTGGGTTGGCATCGTCAGCTTTCTAAGAGAAATTTTAGTTGGTCAGCAGGGCTTGATGAGAATGGTCTAATCAGAATCAGCTTTGAGGAGCATGACGTAGTAAAACGTCTAGATTATCAGAGCTGCGTGCTTTCTTCTGCCGGATTTGACAGTGCCAGGCGAATGAAAGACAGCGCCAGAATTATCAGAAATAGAACTAGGCCAATTGTGCAGGCGTAGCTCATGTCCAGATCTTTGAAGGCCGATTCGTAGACATAGTAGACAACGGTTTTGGAGGCGCTGCGAGGTCCACCCTGCGTCATGATGAAGACTTCCTCGAATACCTTTGTCGCTGCGATCGCACTGATCACCCCTACCAAAAAGATATACGGCTTCATCAGCGGCAGCGTAATATCCCAGTGCTTGCGCCAGCCGTCTGATCCATCAATAGCCGCCGCTTCATACAGATCTGCTGGCAGTCCTTGCAGTCCGGCCAGATAGATCACCATGTAGTAGCCCAGACCCTTCCACACAGTCACCGCCATCACACTAAACAGTACCCAGTTTGGACTAGTCAGCCAGGGAATGCTGATTTCTCTCCCGGTGACGCTAGAAAAAATCTGATTGAGCAAGCCGTTCTCGGCGTATAGCCATTTCCAAGCAATGCCGGCAACCACCATCGAGACCACGACTGGCGTATAGTAAGCCACCCTGAACCAGCGAATGCCTTTGAGCTTTTGGTTGACGAGGATGGCTAACAGGAGAGGTGCGATCGCCAGTATCGGTACCACACAGATCAAGTACAGCACCGTATTTTGCAGCGTTTGCCAGAAGAGTTTGTCTTTAAACAGCCTTTGAAAATTTTTGAGACCTACCCACTCAGGAGCCTGCGTCACATCGTACCCATACTCCATAAAGCTAAGGCGAAAAGCTTGCAGTGCGGGCCAAAATACCATCAGCACTAGCACAATCAAAGCCGGTGCCAGGAATAGATAGGGCGTAAAAGATACTTTTGCACGCACGGCCAAACCTACAGATGTTTATGGAAATCCTCGCCCAAGAATAGCGCTCTTTCTGCCTTGCGTCTGCGCGTGAGTCCGGCCAACGTCCTTCCACCAGCCTTATCCCAACGCAGCAGCTCATCTGCGGCTCCGCGAATATCTCCCGCGTTGAGCTTTCTCAGCAAAGTCGAACTGCGAAATGCGCCCGGTCCAACGTTGTAAGTAAAACAAGCCAGCGCTGAGAACTGATTGTCATTGATCGGTGTCTTTATGACTGGGTGAATACTTTTCTCAAATCGTGTTAGATCCGCTTGCAAAAACTGCACCGCCTGCGCTTCAGAAATCACCTGCCCAGGCCGAACGCCTCGTGTTGTCCCATAGCCAATCGTCCAAATGCCGACGGCATCCTTATACGCCTTCAGTCGCAAGCCTTCAAAAGACTTGATCAGCAGCAAACCGTTTTTGTTTGTCCGCTTCGGTCCAGTCACTGAACTGGCGCTAGACGATTCTTTGACCGCAGGCGCTGCAACTAGTTCAGGTTTTGCCACTGGCTCTGGGCCAGTGCCGCCTCGCGATACCGTCATGCCTCTTGGCGCGTCCGGTCGGCTAAACCAAGCTTTCATGCCAGCAATGTTTAGTACCTGTTCGGCAGGATTGTGTTTTGAAGGGTATTTCGTGATCTTAGAAATATAGTGTCCGCCTTCCATCAAGTAGAATGCAGCGTCCGTTTCTTTAATCCATGTCCCCATGGCGACCTATCCCTAGTGATGACATCAAGCCCTGTATAACTCTATTTCGACCACTTTTAAAGCAGCCGTAATAGATTGTACATATGCCCACAGTGCGCGATTACAAGGTGTGCGATTACAATACGAGCAACACAATCCCGAGAAAGCTCTCGATTTATATGGTTTCTTCTGCCGCTCCAGATATGCCCTTAACCAGTGCCGGACTCGTCAAGCCCACGTCAGATAGCGCCACCTCTGCCCAGGTCGTTTCTCCGACTATTCGCCGCCTTTCCAATGGGCTGACCATCATTGCCGAGCACATGCCAATCGATGCGGTCAACCTCAGCGTCTGGCTCAATATCGGCTCTAAAGTGGAATCCGACGCTATTAATGGCATGGCTCATTTCCTAGAGCATATGATCTTTAAGGGAACGCCGCAGATTGGCTTTGGCGAGTTCGAGCGGCTGATCGAAGAGCGAGGCGCATATACAAATGCTGCCACTAGCCAGGATTATACGCATTACTACATCACGACTGCGCCTCAAGATTTTGCAACGCTAGCACCTTTGCAAGTAGAGCTTCTAATGAACGCTAGTCTGCAAGATGACCATTTTGATAAAGAGCGTCCCGTCATTTTGGAAGAAATTCGTCGGGCAGAAGATAGCCCACAGCGACGGACGTTCTACCGATCTATGCAGATGAGCTTTGATACGCTGCCATATCGTCGTCCGGTGCTGGGTCCGACTGACGTTGTTGAAGCGCTAAGCGCTGAGCAAATGCGAGCGTTTCACCACACTTGGTATCAGCCGCAAAATATGACGGCAGTGGCGGTGGGCAATCTACCCGTAGAAGAGCTGATTCAGATCGTTGAGGAGAGCTTTGACCAGGCGCTAGAGCGTAGCGATCGCAATCACGCCAGCGATGAAATGAAGCAGAAGGTGCCCTCTACTCAGCCCGAAACGCCCTTCCCACAGGTTCGCCGGGCTGAGTATGTAGATGAGTCTTTGCAGCAGGCGCGGCTGGTAATGGACTGGCGAGTGCCGGGGATACGATCGCTAGAAGAAACCTATCCTCTAGACGTCGCTGCTTCGATTCTAGGTCAGGGCCGCACAGCCAGATTGATTCAAGATCTTCGCGAACAGCGCCACCTCGTCAACAGCGTGTCAGCGAGCAATATGACCTTCAGCAATCAGGGCATCTTCTCAATTTCGGCGCGGATGTCGGTCGAACAGCTAGCCACAGCCGAGACCGCGATTATAGAACACCTGCAAAGGCTGCATGACGAACCGATTACCGATGCTGAGCTGCGTCGGATACAAACCCAGGTAGCCAATCGATTCATCTTTGAGAACGAGACGCCGAGTGATCGCGCTGGACTCTACGGCTACTACCAGTCAATGACTGGAGATATCAACCACGCCCTCGACTATCCCCAGTGCATCCGCAACGTCACTGCCGAATCCGTTCAAGCTGCGGTTCGGCGCTATCTGCCTACCGATGCCTACGGCGTAGTCACGTTCAAGCCATCTGAGACCGTTGAGGCTGCCTAGAGACTATGGTTTTGCTAAGTAGCGCTGCTGCCGACAAAATTGCTGGCCATATCAGTGAAGTGACGAGCACCTCCTTTGAGATTGGCACTCAGCAGTCTGTCGGCGGTGGCTGTATCAATCAAGCTGCCAAGCTGTCAGACGGGAACCAAACTTTCTTCATCAAAACAAACCATGCAAGTCAGCTGGCTATGTTCGAGGCAGAGCGAGATGGTTTACAGGAGATGAATAATAGCAATTCGATTCGGGTGCCGCAGCCGCTGTGCTGTGGGGTTACCGGTACGCTCAGCTACATTGTGATGGAGTGGCTGGAGCTGGGCGGTAGCCGTAGCCAGGGTGCCTGGCAGCAAATGGGCAAGCAGCTAGCGGCTATGCATCAGGCGACGAGTGACCAGGGCTACGGCTGGCATCAGGACAATACGATTGGGGCAACGCCTCAGCAGAATCGGTGGTGTGAAGATTGGGTGGAATTTTGGCGCGATCGCAGGCTCGGTCCTCAGTTCTCACTTGCCCATGCCAAGGGTGGCCACTTCCCCCGCCGCGATGAACTGATGAACGCTATTCCTAGACTATTAAAAGGCCATACGCCTGCGGCCTCCCTGCTTCACGGCGACCTCTGGTCCGGCAACGCCGCCATCACCCTAGACGGAGAGCCCGTCATCCTAGATCCTGCCACCTACTACGGCGACCCCGAAGCCGATCTGGCCATGACCGAACTCTTTGGCCGTTTTCCCAACGAGTTTTACCAGGCCTATGATTCTGTTTGTGTGATCGCACCTGAATACCGCCAGCGCAAAGTACTCTATAACCTGTATCACATCCTCAACCACTTCAATCTCTTTGGCGGCAGCTACGAAAGTCAGTCAAACAGCATGATCAACCAGATTCTGAGCTAGACAACTCAAAGCAAAAGTCAGGCACTGACGTATTTTTCACCTCTAGAATCTTTCTCCAAGAGGTCTCGAAAGTTTGATATATTAGTGCTTCAGCGGCGGCATGGCCAAGTGGTAAGGCAGAGGATTGCAAATCCTTTATCCCCAGTTCGAATCTGGGTGCCGCCTTCTTCATATCTTGTAATCTCCAGCGAACAAACGAAGGGGAAGGAATGCCTATGAGGCTAGGAGATCAGCTATTTTGAGTAGCGCATCTCATTTTATTGAGATTGACCTGTTGAGAAGTCATTCGCCTTTTACGATTATTGGTGCGAGTCGTGTGTGCGACTACTATGTACTCGTGATCTGGGTTGATCAGCGACCTCAAGCCTAATTTTGTTCTTTTACCCTTCGCGAAAGCCTACCAGAATTTCTACTGCCGCTTAAGGGGCCTGACGAGGCGATCACAGTTGACTTGCAAAACGTTTTCCAAGTGTACGAACAAGCCAGCTACGATTTGCGTATTGGCTATACATAGCCAGTTTCAGCACCTACACTATCAGACGAGAATCAATCTTGGGTTGAGGGTTTAGTCAAGTCTCATCAATAATTGATCAACTGTGTCAAAAGCGTCATATCCCCTTTCTTTCCTCGCCTGCTTCATCTTCTGGCAGGATTTCAGTTTCTGCTTTGCCTGCGTCAACCCACTTTCGTAAAGCAGCATCCCTCAAGAGAAAATTCTGATACTGAGTGGCGGAGTCCGACAAAGAGATACCGTATGTTTTGAACCGCAGGACCACAGGCGCATAAAAGCAGTCGGCAATAGAAAACTTTCCAAACAGCCAGGTATTCGGATTGCGCTCCATACAGGTTGACCAGATGTCGTCGATTCTAACGATGTCCTGTAGGGCCGCTTCTGAGAGGGTAACGATTCGACTGGCGCGGCAGTTCATGGGTAGCTCGCTGCGCAAACCCATGAAGCCAGCATGCATTTCGGCGCAGACGGATCTAGCTTCAGCTCTAAGCGGTTCTTCTGCGGGCCAGCCCTCGCCAGAGAGATACTTCTCAGAGACATATTCACAGATTGCGAGCGAATCCCAAGCGGTCGTTTCTCCGTCGATTAATACGGGGACACGACCGGTTGGAGAATATTGCTTTAGTCTTTCTGTCAACGTCCCCTTTACATTTTCGCGTTCGAGGGATTCTGGAATTTCTTCAAACTCAAGCTCAGATTTGGCGAGTAGCAGCCACGCTCGCAAAGACCAGGAGGAATAATTCTTATTTCCAATGACCAGTTTCATTAGCTCCTCTCTGCTTCATCAGCTCTTCCAACGAATCGACTCTTCTCCAGAAGGGAGAATCTCTATGGAGTGTAATCGTAGGGCGAAGGGGGATAGTCGTAGTAGGAACGGCGAGGGGGCACTTGCGCGGGCGGCAGTAAGGCTGGATCGTAGTAGCGGTAATCTGGGCTAGGGGGCATGGACATCGGCGGCATGGGCATGGGGCGTACAGATCGCCTTTGAGCCTGCAATATTAGGAGTACCGAGCAGAGGATCAGACCACCACCGCCAAGACCTAGGACGACAACAACGCCTGCGCCGAGCCAGATAAGTGAGGTCGAGGGAGCAGAGGGACGAGTGGCGACGTCCGTAGTAGGTCGGACAGCGGCGGCGATTTTGTCTTCTAGCTCTATGTCTTCTACAGAACGCTGATAGTCTTGAATGCGGTTGAGGAGATCTTTGGTTTTGTCGGACTGTTCTTGCAGCTGGGCTTCTAAGTTGGCAGAGAGGGTCTCTTGCTCGCCTAACTGGTCTTCTAACTTTTGGGTGAAGTCGCGCTGTTTCTCTAGCTCTCTGCGAATTTCGGCTTCTAGCGGCTGAGATTGGGCATCGGCGGTAGACTGCTGATTGGGAACGGTGGATTCTATCTGAGTGATGCGATCGCCTAGCCGGTTTGCTTGCTCGCCACCCGCAGAGACCATGCCCACTCGCGCTACCAATAGCACTAGAGCTGCGACACCAGTAGTGGCACAGCCTGCTAAGTATGCAGTTGTATCGCTCATCGGCTCATCACCTCAGCGAACAAACGTTTCGACACGCCTTCCCTTCCCAATATCGCCTTTGTCAAAGGCTTTGACAGCTAAAGACTATCATACAAAACCAATAGCTAGATCAGTAGCCAACCACCGATTACTAGCAAGCGCGAACACCTCTTGGCAGTTGTCTTGGTAGCTGCCTTAGACTAGCGGCTATCGCGAGCTGGTAGTTGTCTTAGACATACTGAGCCAAAGTGTACCACCCGTGCATAAAAAAACCTTAAAAAAGGACTCTGTCAGCGGTGTCTAACAGAGTCCTTTTTGTATTGCGTTGTCGAAACTTACTTCGCAAGTCTATCAGGAGTAAATCTACTGAACGATAACCTTGCCAACCATGCCAGCGCCACGGTGAGGCGCACAGTAGTAGGTGTACTCACCAGGCTCTACATCAAAGGTGCTGGAGTAGGACTCACCGGGTGCGAAGGTGAGCTGCTTGTTAGTTAGTTTGTCTGCAACTTCTTTGCCACCAGGTACGTTGCTGGCGTCGAAGATAACGTTGTGGGGGGCCATTTTGTTGTTTTCCCAAGTGACGGTATCGCCTTTGGAAATGGTGATAGTTGATGGTTCAAAAACGAGCAAACCACCATCTGAGCCCATCTTGACGGTTTGGTCAGCGGCAAGCGCTGGGGTCGCAAGTACCGCGCAACTGCTGATAACAAGAACAGCCATCATTAGGGCACTGCCCAAGCTGCGGAATACTTTCGCTAAAAAATTCATAAGACCTCTGGCGGTTAAAACGTGTGTACTTTCTTTGCACTTGATGGGAATTATAGATCGCCTAGCGGACCTTTTGACGCTTCGTAAAGGTTCGGATTTGACGACCTGTCTTATACGGGTAGTTCTACGAGGTCTCTAGACGGTAAATCAGGGTGGCTATAGCGTTGGGTTGTTTTGTTTTCTGAGATGCGCTTGGTTGAATAGCGACAGGATCGGGCGATGGCTAAGTAGTTGTTCCTACTGCAAAAATTAGAATTAGGCTGGCCGTGCCTTGAGCGCTGGTAATTTTTTTGTAGCAAAAGATTAAATGATTTGGTTGGTTCAGTGATCAATGCCTGAGCTTATTAATAGGATTGAAAAAATCAATAACATAACTGTCTTTTATGGCTATGAATGTTTTAGAAAAACAGGTGATTGAGCTGAGTGGCAAAGTTGACTCGCTCCACGGCTTGATGGCGCAGTTGACTAAGAAGGTGGACGAAAGTATCTCGAACGGGAGCGCTCATCCTTCTCGTAGAGATATCTTGCCAGATGCTAGCACGGTCAATTTACCGCCAACTGCTATGCGTCGCGCACCTAATCCGACGATGACACACAAGGATGTGCTCAGTGATGATGCTTATCTAGATAGTGAGTCGTCTAGTACTACGCGGACGCTGTCGCCGGAAATTCAAATTCAGCGACTGACCGCTCAGCTGACCGCTGCGTACAACCGGATTGCAGCTTTAGAGGAGCAGATTATGGCATATCGGTCTTACTAGATGTTTTGACGCTAGATGCTTTGACGCTAGATGCCTTGACTGAATTTAGTTTTACTGGGCACTAACTAGCTAGGCGAAGCTGGGCTTCGACGGCATGACGCAGCCGCGATCGCGTCCATTTTCCATACAGATGCGATGCGATCGCACACCCCCCCGCGCCCACGCCTTCTTTGACAAATCCCTGCTCGTAGGCCCGTAGCTGCATGTAGGGCGACTGGCTAAAGTCAATTTCGCTGGCTAGATAAGCTGCGCCTATTTGCCGCGCGATCGCCACAGTATTCGCGCTAGAGTCTTCTACTAACCAGCGGGTAGTCCCGACGATTACCCGATCAGCTCGCCATACAGCGCCTTCCGCCTGCGCCAGTGCCTTGATCAAGCCGTAGACTGCTAGCATCTGTGAACCGCCAGATAGTAGCACACCGCACTTTTGGCTAGCTGCAAGTGTCACTCCCGCCGCTACGATCTGCATCGGGTCACCAACTGCTGCTACTAGTCCAAACACCGACGATTGTTCTGCTTGTTTCCATCGAGCTTTCCACTGATCGAGACCCTGACTAACCAGGGCTTGCTTTTGCTGATGATTTCCCAGTAGCAAACTGCTGCTCATGCGATTGGCAACGGTATACCCCAAGCCCGCGAGCACCGCTTGAGCAGTCGTGGTGCCACCCACCACGCATTCTCCGATGATTAGATAGCGATTTTGGCATTGCTCGGCTAGCTGCTGTCCCAAACCTTGACCAAGACGAAAAAGCGTACTGACCTCGGATATCGACATTGATTGCCCCGTTTGGACAGGTTTAGCAATGGTTCGAGGAAGTGAGATATGCGGAACAGTCAGGGGGACAGGAAGCCCGGTGCTAACTATCTGGCAGTCGATTGCCTGCCCTAACAGAACAGCGCGAGTGATCAAGGCAGGAGAGATGCCAGCGCTCAGAGAGGGTAAGGATGTTCCTCTTAGCAGGTATTCACCATCTGCTGCTGCGGTGATTAGCCGATCTTTTGAAGCTTTACCGGCGGCAGAAATACCGGGAATGAGCGCAGTCTCTGTAAAGCTGAGAATGCAAACAAATAAGGGCTTTTGGCCTCGGTAGCGGCTGAGCCAGCGGCGACTCTCTTTGAGGATCCCTTCAGCGCAGAGTCTGATCATGCTATTCGTCCATCAGTACCTGGACCCAGTTGGGTGGTTCTGTCATGGGAATGCCAAGACGCTCTAGGATTAGCCAGGCGGCTAAGTGTACTGTGAACAGGTAAACGACGCTGGCAAAGATGGTCATGAAAACGGCTGCGATCGCAATCACTTCCATTCCAGGCTGACCAAACGTTCCCAGCCCAATCCAACCCCAGTTGGTCAATATTCGCAAGAGCCAATCTATGAACTGAGTAATCTGCGCAATCAGATAGCCCCACAGGTCTTCGCCTGCTAGAGCAGACAGCAGCCAGATCCGAAAGAAAGTCCCGAATGAAACTAGCAAGCCTCCAGTCAAAATTGAAATGCCCCATCCGGCTTTTCTGCGCCACAGGTACCCTAGCTGTACGCCTAAAATTCCGTAGGGAATGACAAATAGAATGCTGCGAGTCGGCCCTAGCAAGATAGTAAGCAAGAGCCCAGATACTGTCGCCGCCATCCATGCAGCACGAGCGTTCCAGCGCAGATAGACCAGGGTAATCGGTAAAGGAAAGAGAATACGTAGCAGCGGGCCAGGCGGAAAGTAGATATTGACTAGCCACATCAGGCTAGCGGCACTGGCGAGGAAAGCAGTTTCGACTAGGGGAAGAGGAGAGGGGGCTAGAGAAGAAGAAGCCGCAGAGGAAGCCGCCGCAGAGGAAGGGGAAAGCAGCGAATCAGACACCGGGTCAGCCGCGAGACGATAGCGATCGGCAGCGTGAGGTATGGGGGGCGGGTCGTCGGATATCCAGGGGGCGTCTTCTTTTAGGTGCTCTTCCGCCGGTTGCTTTTCTTCTGGCTGATCTTCCTCTGGCTGATCTGGCGGAGGGTATTGGTTGGGCTCGGTCATGGGCGAGGGCTGCTATACCAGAAGTTTTTCTAGGGCTTCGATGTCTGTGATCTTGAGAATTTCGCGATCGCGCTGAATCAAGCCCTTTTTCTCCAGCTTGCTGAGAACTCTAGTGACGGTTTCTCTAGCAAGTCCGCTGAGGCCGCTAAGTTCTCTGTGAGGCAAGTTGGGAATTTCCATGCCTTGACCAGCGATTTTCCCCTGACCTTCGGCCAAGAATAATAGGATGTCAGCGACGCGGGACTGACTGTCCGACTCACGCAATCGCAGGCGACGATTGACCTGTCTAAGGCGCTTGGCCATCAGCCTCACCAAGTACAGACCAGCCATCGGCTCGGTATTGATTAGTTTAACGAAATGCTGGGCTGGCATGTTACCAATGACAGTGGGTGCCAGGGTGATAACATCCGTCGAGCGTGGAATTTCGTCTAGGGGGGCCATCTCGCCGAAAATCTCGCCCTTCCCCAAAATGTTAAGCGTTACTTCCTTCCCATCTATGTTGTAGGTCCGGATTTTCACCCACCCTTCCAAAATAAAATAGACAGAACTTCCCCAGTCATTTTCTAGCAAGATAACCTGATTTGCAGGGCGCTGGAGTATAACTACTTGAGCAGCCGCTTGTTCAGCTAAAGCCGGACTGAGCTCGCGAAAAAAAGGAATAAGGCGAATGAGTTCGCTGGGATCGAGAGAGAGTCCGTCCATGAGCAGCTACTGAGTACGTGTTGAAGGTCGACTGTGATGATGGTAATTGACATTGTCAATCTAAACCGACCCTATGAAGAGCAGACGCTTTTAGGCTAGATTGCCCACTCTGAATCTTGGAAAAAGTTTATAGCACTACTTGAGCCTATCTGAAGTTTTACAACTTATACCATCCTGCTCTGCTATTTAGGATCATTGCAAAAAAGGCCGAAATAGTATATTTTCCGGGATATTCATTTGTGTAGCTAACGATGTAGCCAATGCGACTGGACTAGTCCGTGCTCCATATCAATAGAGCTGGATTAAGGCTGGGTTTTTTGGCAGGGCTAGCTTAAACTTTGGGCACCTATCTTGCTGATTAGCCCAGAAATTGGTTCGTTGACTGATTATCCAGCGCTGGACTGGACCTGCGATTGTTAGCTCCGAGCGGCTTTTGGGTACAGAATCATTTGACTATACGTAAGGCATCCATGGTGACTTCTCAGAAGGAACAAATTCAATCGCTGATCGCTGATATAGAGCGGGTTCTGGGCACAGAGAAGCCGAGAACGCCGTGGATTAAAGCCAGTGAAATCGAGCCACAGCGGCAGGCGCTAGCGCGAGCACAGAGCTATTTAATGTCGTTACAGCAGTTGTTTGAAGCGCCAGGCGGTTGGGGACCGGTCGATCCTACGACGGGACAGCTAGATACTCAGGTGGGTGATGCTTCAGCAGATCAGGTACCCGGGCAGATATCTGACCAGTCTTTGACATCGCGTTCACTACCCTCAGCGGAGCTAGCGCAAACGGGCCAGTCTATGAAGGGCGAGTCTGCGGAAGGCCAGTCTGCGAAGAGCCAGTCTACAAAAGATCAGTCTGCTGAAGATTTATTGCAAGCGCTGCGGACTGAGATGAAATTCTTAAAGGCGAGCGCGCTACAGCCGCTGCGTCTAGAGATAGATAGTCTGCAATCGACCAGAGAAGTCTTGCAGGAAGAAATCAAAGCATTAGAAGACCAGCGATCGCAGATCAATCAGGCTGTAGCTGAACGCACTGACGCCATTCCATCTAACGGTCAATCCAGCGATGATCGCACTCAAGAGCAAGCGGAGATTAGCGAAGCACAGCTGAATGAGTTTTTGGCGGCGCTGATGGAGCGTTTGCAGGAGAATTTGTCTGTGCAGGTGACTCAGACGCTAGTTCAGATGGAGTCTGATCATGCGTCGGCGATCGCGGCGATAGCAGCGGCAACAGAGTCCGAGCGGTTGTCCCTTCAGCCTAGCCGTGAGCAGCAGATAGAGGAGATGCGTCAGCTTCAGTCACGGTCCGACCAGCTGTTGGTAAACATTGATTCGACCTTGCAGCGGATGTTTGAGACACTGCAAAGCAATATCAATAGCTATCAGATCTCGCTCAATGAAGGGATTGAGAATATGCACAGCCTGGGCCGTCAGGGCGAGGTGATTGTGCGATCGCTAGTCGATCATCTCACTGCACAGCTCGGTCAAACAGCTCCTCCAGAACCTGCCTTCTTTCCACCTCGCGATGCTTCTGCGCTACCGACTGCCGATATAGACGACTTTGAGCTAGACGACCTGATCGATGAATTGGCTGCCGACCGACATCCTGAAGAGGTGCCAACAGTAGAATCAGAACCTGAACTTGAGTCGGCTATTGAGACGGATTCTAGTCTAGGAGAATTTAGTTTAGGAAATACTGGTCAGGTAGAGTCCAGTGACGAAGAATCTATTTACGAAGAGTCCGCAGATGACTCAGCTTTCGAGGATACCACCGTTCTAGAAGCAGCGAATCCGGATCAGGATACGGTGTCTTCTCTTGATGAGATTTTGCCAGAGATTTTGCCAGAGGAAAGTCTGCAAGCAGACTCTGCTGCCGACGCCTCAAACCCCGAAGAGGTTTTTGCTGAAGATGTTCTAGCCGCCGAAGATCCTATCGCTGAACAAGACAGCGACCTGGAAAAGATATCTGAGGTAGATCCAGCAACGTTCATTCGCGAAGATGGGACGATCGACGTCGATTTGCTAAAGCTGGATATTGACCGGAGCGATGAGGATGATGAGCCAACACTAGATGACATTATGGTGGATGCTGCGATCGCAGATTCACGAGTAGCCGCGACCGAGATTGAAGATCCCGAGATTGAGGCGAAAGTAACCCCTACCGCTGATGCCGCCTTTCTGGCCGGACTGACCATCGCCGATCTGACCGTAGATGAGCTGACCTTGAACGATCTATCCGTACCCGATTTAGCAGTTGAGGGCGCTGATAGTTCTATCGAAGTACTAGATACAGCACTGGGAACCAACGACTCGGAAGTCTACAGTGCAGAAGTCCATAATACGGAAATCTACAGTACAGAAGCACAGCCCGAAGACGAAGAAGAACAGATAAACGAAGAAGTCAACGAAGAAGTAACTGAAAACGACATAGAGCTTGCAGCCGTATTACCCGATTTGGGTCCGCCTATGGCCCCTGTGCTGCCTCCAACAATGCCCTTATTGGAAGAGACAACTTCAGAAGAGACAACTTCAGAAGAGACAACTTCAGAAGAGATGTTCCTAGAAGCTGTCTCTAATAGCGAAGAGAATTTTGTTGAAGATAACATTCTCCCTGAGTTTGGCGGTCTTGAGGAAGAAAGTATCTACGACGAGAGCATTGAAGATGGAACAGCAGACTTTGATTCGGAAATCGAAGCAAGTCGACCGAATGAAGAGCCCTCAGAAGACTTGCTAGATACACTAGAAGAAGATAATCAGGCATCGATACGTAACGCTCTTGAAACGTCGGCGGCAGGTACAAATCAGCTGGTTCCCGATTTGGAAGAACCGACTGTATCTGATCCGACTGATGCCGCTATTTTCTCACGCTCGGCTACTGCTGTGAGCACAGAGCCTCTAGAGTCGGCTTTGATTCCAGATCAGCCGACTGAAGAACCCATTGAGGACCTCTCGATCGAACTTACAGACGAATTCGCAGAAGAACCTACTGAAGAACTCACAGACGAATTCACGGAGGAATCTACTGAAGAACTTACCTCTTCCACAGAGACTCTAAACGATGGAGATGACGAGAATGAAGCAGACAGCTATTTTGAATCACGCAATTTTGAAGAAGCACCTGTAGACAGCAGTGAAGAAGCTGAAGTTGAAGGAAATCAGCCAGAAAGCGAAGTTTTAGAGTCCTCTTTAACACCAGATCTTCCTGAAGTCGAGGAAAAGACATCGGACGATCTTCCCTCGGAAGAGAGCGATATAGGATTATCGGACGAGCTGCGCAGTTCTTTAGAAGAAGACAATCAGGCATCGATACGTAACGCCTTTGAAATGCCGGAAGTAGGCACAGATGAGTTGGTTTCTGATTTGGAAGAGCCAATTGTTTCTGAGCTACCTGATGAAGATGAAGCGTTTAGTTCACGCTCCGCCTTGCCGATGGATACAGAGCCTCTAGAATCGGCGCTGATTCCAGATGAACCGACTGGAGAGGTCGATGAACCGCAAATCGATGAACCGCAAATTGACGATCAACAAATCGATGAGCTGCAAGACAATGAGCGACAAGTTAATGAGCTGCAAGACAACGAGCAACAGATTGATGAGCTACAAGTTAATGAGCTACAAATTAACGAACCGACAGCTGACGAGCAACAAATTGATGAGCTACGGACTGACGAGCTACAGACCGATGAATCAACAGACGATTTACGCGAATTCACAGCAGATGAACGCGCAGATAACGAGTTTTCAACTGACTTGGCAGAGTCGTCTGCTGATGCTGTGCCGGTATCGACAGGCGATTTAGAGGAAGAAATGCCTGTAGAAGATTTGTTCATAGAGGACTTTGCCTATGAGGGGTCTTCTGTAGAGAGCCTGCCTCCGACTGGCGTCGAAGATCTGATATCTGATGATACAGAGCTGTTGGCGACTCTAGGCCAACCTGATGTCGGCGATCTTACGTCTGTCTTTGATGATGATCCTGACTTTTTCCAACTGGACCAGCCTGGCGAAGATCAGCAGCTGATAGAAGATCAAACAGTCGAAGATCAAACAGTCGAAGACCAAACGGCAGAAGAACAGTTAGCCGAAGATCAGATCGCAGAGCAGCCACTAGAGTATCCTGTGGAAAATCAACCGGAGGACGCTTCGCTGGTAGATGCTATTGCCGATGAATCGATAGATAGCTTCTCTACCGTTGATCAACGCAATGACGACCCAAGCGATTTGACTGAATGGAGCAGTTCCGCTCTGCTAACAGCTGAGCCTGATGTAGAAGATTCTCTCGAATCCGCACCAGCCTCAACCGCTGTAGACGAGACTATTCTTCCGCCAGCTGATGACGAAGGTATGGCTTTCAACGATAGCGATCAGCCTACGGATTGGTTTTTGGGCATCGACTTAGGGACAACGGGACTGTCGGCTGTGCTGATGGAGCGGCGTACGCATCGTATGTATGAGCTGTGTTGGAGCGTGGCAGGTGACAGTGAGGCCAATCGTTTTCGCCTGCCTGCGGTAGCTTCTATTGATACGCAGGGGGAGACTGGGCAGCTGGGGATTGGTGTGGTAGGTCCGGCAGCATTGCAGATAGAGGATGCGCCTTTGATGCGATCGCTAAAGCCAATGGTCAAAGCCGGTATCCCCGATGATTTCTCAGGAGAGCCGTGGATGCAGTGGTCTGACCAGATGTCGCTGCCATTAATAGCACTGCAAACGGCGATTGCTGATCTACTGCGGACGCTCAGCGGCGGCCACATGAGCTGTCATGCGGTAGGGCTCAAGGATGATGTCTTGCACCGAGCTTTGACAAATTTGCAGGGTGTGATTGTTGGCTATCCAACAAACTGGCCAGATACATACAGCTTCAACATTCGTGAGGCAGTACTGTCGGCAGAGCTTGTGATAATGCCCGATCAGATTTTCTTTGTAGAAGATGCGATCGCGTCTTTGCTGTCTGCTTTACCGGCACCAGGTGTGGATATCTCTGGCGATAATCAGCAGCCAGGTTTATACAACTGCAGTTGGAGCGGCGGTACAGTTGTGGTCAGTGCGGGGGCGACTTTGACTGAGGTATCGATTGCGGACCTGCCTAAAAATCTTGCGCGGCTCAGCTATTCAGACTTTTCCTCGCGCAGCTATACCTACGCAGGTGACAGCATAGATCAAGATATTATCTGCCAGCTGCTGCATCTGCCTGTTCAAAATGAAGCCAGCGGGAATGAAGCCAGCGGGAATGAAGCCAGCGAGGATGAAGTCAGTAGTGAAGTTGGGGAGTCTTCCCAACCTTCCCTCGAAGCTTGGGAAAGCCTAGGACTCGATCAGCTAAAGCTTCCTCGTCCTGGTGAGGCAGATCGAACTATCCGTCATCGCTTGCGGCAGCGACTGAATGATTCTGTTCTAGGTCGCCAGGCATTAGCGGCAGCGCAGGATCTAAAGATGATGCTTCAAGAAGACGAAGAGGTTGACGTGCAGCTGGGCGATCGCACCTGGATTGTCACTCGCAAAGAGCTGGAGGCCAAGGTTTTTGCCCCCTACATTCAGCGCCTCAATCGATTGACTAGCGCCCTGCTCAATCAAAAACCCCTCTCCGCCCAGTCAATCAAGCAAGTCATCTGCACAGGCGGTGCGGCCTCGCTGGGCGTCATCTCTGACTGGCTCAGACAAAAATTCCCCAACGCCACCATCATTCAAGATACGTACAGCGGCGAATATTCCAACAGCTGTAGTCGCGTTGCTTATGGCCTGGCAAATCTGTGTCATTATCCCGACGTTTTAGATGCCGACCGTCATCGCTACAACGACTATTTCTTGCTGCTAGAACTGCTGCGCACTCTGCCAGAGCAGCCATTACCTGCTGGCGGCATTATGCATCTGCTCTCTCAGCGTGGGATCGACGTTCAGGCATGCCACACACATTTACTAGCGCTGATCGAAGGCCATCTACCACCGGGTTTGGTACCCACCGAAGGCGATCGCCCGTTGATTAGCGCCCAATCCTCTGATATTGAGAACTATCGTCTTCTAGCAGAGCTGCCCTTGTTTAGAAAGCAGGGTGGTCAGGTCTATATCGCTGATCTAGAGCAAGGTGAAAGGCTGCGCACTTACCTAGAATCTTTGTTGACAACCAAAGCCCAGTCGCTGAACGAACCAATGGCAACTAGCGCGATGACAGCAATGTCAACAGCTGATTCTGTTTGAGGAATCTCCTTTCTCTAGAAATCTCTACGTTGACGACTGATAAAATAGCGAGACTATCACAGACGAGCTGAGAAGCAGTCTGACCCTTGCACCAGTTTGCAAGTGTTCAAAGGTCCGCTTTGAAAATTTCTAGAGCAAGGCAAATGAACTATTATAGATGGTTGGGAAGTCCTGTTGGTGAACTGTTGCTGACTTCTGACGGGCGATCGCTCACCGGACTCTATCTCAAAGGACAGAAGCACTTTCCTACCATTCCTACAGATTGGCAAGCCTCGCTCGAAGCAGCACCTTTTGTTCAAGCTGTGCAGCAGCTATCCGAGTATTTCAGCCACCGAAGGCAACTTTTCAATCTACCGCTTGCACCGGTAGGAACAGACTTCCAAAAGCAGGTGTGGCAGCATCTTCACGATATTCCCTTCGGTGGCACCATTTCATACGGCACGCTAGCAAGAACGCTTGGACAGCCAAACGCTTCTAGAGCAGTAGGCGCTGCAAATGGCCGCAATCCCATCTCTATCATTGTTCCATGTCATAGAGTTGTCTCCGCTAGCGGTGAGCTCACTGGCTATGCAGGCGGCATTGAGCGAAAGCAGTGGCTGTTGCAGCACGAAAAAGCAACGGACCAGCTGGAGCTATTGACTGCATCCTGATTGGCGATCGCGTCGGTTCTAGTCAGCATCTGGCCCAAAATACTTTGGGACAAAGCTGCCGTGCAATCCATAAGGAACGTGATGCTTTAGCTTCAGCGTCGCGATCGGACCTGGTGTGATGTTTTGGGCGTCGAAGATGGTGAGCTCTGTGCGATCGCCCGCCGAATCATAAATCCACAGCAGCACCCAGCCATCGTCTTCCGCCTCGCCCTCAGGACGCGCTACAAATAGTGGCTCTCCGCCGAATCCACGTGGTGCCGCGCTCCACAGCTGTTCCTCACCAGTCTCCATATCTCTTTTGATCAATGCCTGTAGCGGCGCGTTTTTAACTAGACCATTCGTGGCACCCATGTATAGATAGCGATATCCTCTGCCTACTTTTTGTGGATGCAGCGTCGGAAACTCACAGGGCCGCTCAATCAGCTTTTCGACCTCTACGTTCTCTGTCGTCAGGTCGACTGTGAATCGCCAGAGCTGACTAGCCGGTACGTGGTCAAAGTCCACCATGCTGTAATCTTCTGCATCGTCTAGCGTTGGAAAGCTGTCATAGCAAACCGAATCTAGAACTATCTGTCCGTCCTGTTCAAACGCATTCGCGTGGTGAAAGACAAAACAAGGATCGGTATCGAAAAAACGAACTTCATCTTTGCCATTGCGAGGAATTAGGACAATCTTCGTTGGCTGCTTTGGATTGAACTGAATGCACTCCGCCGCGCCTTTCAATCCAACTACGAATGGCAACGGATTGAAGCTCACCGGATTCTGAACAAAGATGCAGTAGTTCGGCGTAATCGCAAAATCGTGCAGAAAGGCAAAGCCCGGCACGCTGTGCTTATGCTGATGAGCAAGCTTACCATCCGGGGTAAATTCATACAGGCTAATAGTGCTAGAAAGTCCCGCCTTTACACCAAAGTTGACCATTCGCGGCGTCCCATCACAGTCAGGGTCAAACTTTGGGTGAGCGGCAAAAGCATCGCCCTCTTTCAGCAAACCATCCAGATAGTCAATCCCCATAGTCTCTAGAGTCTGCGGATCTAACCGATGAGGCTCCGCCGCTTCCCACAGAGCCAGCAGTTTACCGCCCCAATGCACTACATGGGTATTCGCAATGTTCTTTAGCCGCAGGTCAAAGGCATTTGCGAGCCATCCACCCGGCTTCTGCGTACCAAAGACGCCGCGATATTCAGGCTTGCCACTCTTTTGTTCGGCAAGATATCCTTCCGTACGGACAAACTTATTGCGGTAGAAAGCTTTCCCGGCTCTGAAGGCAATCGAATTGATCATGCCATCGCCGTCGAACGGGTGCTTTAGTCGGTATCCGTTTACGTCTGTAAGTCCTGGACCGTTACGAAAGACAGTGCCCTCTAACGCTGTAGGGATCTCTCCCTCTACGTTGTCTATCCAGTAGGCAAATTCTTCTGGCTGAGAGCGATAGCCGCCTATCCAATCTTCGCGGGTGTAGGAGAGCTTTTGGTCAGGAGCTTCGAGAGTTTGCATGGTCTTAAAAATTCAAAGTGAGTGGACAAAGGTTGAAGAGAATTTGACGCTTGCGAGCAGGTTAAAGTGAAACGTCTAAACGGACATTGGCGTCGTCTGTAATCTCTGGAGTCGCAAGGACCAGAACCGGATCGGCTTCTTTGCTAGTCTGTTCATTGTCAGTGTCTCCACCCTGCACAGCAGAAGCCGTCGGCAACAGGCCCAGCAAGGGCAGAGGTAAAAGAGTCGTTAGATTCGTAATGAGTACTAACAGCCACAAATTTCCAAAGTCGGTCTCGGTAACACCAAGCTGATAGGTGAGCAGTGCGCCAAGCTCATGGGAGAGCAGGCCAGCTAAATTCACAATAGACATCAGCAGCGCGAACAGCGTCGCCTCTACGCCAGGCGGACAAAGCCTCGCTGAGAGCACCAACACAGGCATAAAAGCAATTTGTCCAGCAACGGTCAACACCAGACTGTCGCCCAGACTAAACCACTGATCGTCTATACCTAAACTGCGGTTGGCATGAGTGACCAGTAACAGTGTGGTCATCCCAAGCGCTGCCGAGATCACCGTGGACCAGCCAAAAATTTTGCGAAAGGAAACTTCTTTTAGAAACCTCTGAAAAATCCAGATTCCAATTAGAGAAGCAAGGCTAGTCACCAGTCTGACTCGACCCAAAAATTCGGGCGCAAAGCCAAGCTCGTTCGTCGAAAAGAAGAAGAAGGCGGAATCGGCCGTGGGTGTTGCCTGCCATAGGAACAGGAACAAAGCAGGCATCCAAATTACTCTCTGAGAAACGGCTTGTTTCAACAGCTTGACTTGGTTGGTAACTACTTTCAGATTTGAGCTTTTGGTAACTGGATCTTCTGCAATCAGCCATGACACGCCGCACACAACCAGGGGAAATGTGGCGGTAATGCCAAAGATAACCTGCGTGCTGGTGCGCTCTAGCAAGAGTCCACCCAGGTAGGCCGTAATCAGCCCACCTACAGCTGAGGCTCCCCAGGCCAGGGACTGTAGCGTGCCAGCACTGCCTTGCCCTTCTTCTCTGGCGCGCTCTACGACTAGCGAATCAACGATGACATCTGAAATAGCGACAGAGAGAGAGCTGAGGAGGATGGCAGCAGTGGCAGCAAGGGCGGTATGGACGATAGTAGCCATGGAGAGCCATGCGATCGCGCCTAGCACTCCAGACAAAATCAAATAAGGCCGCCGCCGATACCGAAAAATCGGCAGCCCATCCGACAAAAAGCCAAATACTGGCTTAATGGTCCAAGGCAACGCTGCCACTCCCATCAGCGCTGACACTTCTGCTGGCGACAAAGCAATATCGTCCTTTAGGAAAAAAGTCACCGCCAGACGAGCCAATCCTAAAATCCCCTGCACAAAGTACACGGTCAGAATCGCGCTTAGTTCCAGTGTCAGCGGTTGACCTAATAAAACGCGCTTTTCGATAAAGCCTTTAGTTCGTTGGCCGACGGAAAGCTGGTCGGTCGGGGACGCTGTCATGTGAAGAAGTGTAAACTTTCCCTCCTATCATAGCCGCGTTCCTCAATTTGTTCTTAAAAGTATCCCTGTAGGCTGAGTTAGAAGCCGAGACGACCCCAAAAATCCCGGGTGTTTGGTGTCGATGGAGTCTGAGATGATAGAGAAGCCTAAGAAACACAAGCAGAGCTGCTGTCCTATGCCCCTAATCAAAGTTCAAACTTCTGTAGAAACACCTGCTAAGACCACCGTCGAGGATCTACTTAAACAGCTGTCAGCTAGCTTAGCCAAGCACTTGAACAAGCCTGAGTCTTATGTGATGACGGCCTTTGAGCCAGGTACATCTATGACTTTTGGCGGCACAGCCGACCCTACCTGCTACATCGAAATCAAAAGCGTCGGCACCATGAGCAGCGACAAGACTCAGACTATGAGCCAGGACTTCTGTGCCAAAGTTCAAGCTGCCCTTGGTGTTCCACCGGATCGTACCTACATCGACTTTGCCGATTCCAAAGGCGCAATGTGGGGCTGGAACGGCACTACCTTTGGCTAATTCGTCTTTGACTGAGCGGCTGACCTGTTTTCAGGCGATCGCCACTCCGTAGGCTCGATTTCCTACTGATCCGTGACCCCTTCTTTCGTCTTTTTCACACCAAAGTATTGCTCTAGTACCTGCTTCACCATAGGCGCTGCAAAGGATCCACCACCACCGCCAGAGTGCTCTCCAAAGGCAACCACAACAATCTCAGGATTTTCATAGGGACCATAAGCACCAAACCAGGTGTGGCTTTCGAAGGGGGGTGCTTCGGCTGTTCCGCTCTTGCCGGCAATCGGGGGTAGGGCCGGATCGTTCATCACTCCGCCCGTACCTGCAGTTACTACCTGACGCAAGCTTTCTTCTAGTACTTTGATCGTGCTGGGCTTCATACCGATAGACGTTCGCCATTTCTCTGGCGGGTCTTGCTCATCTACAACAAAGTGCGGGATGACGCGATCGCCTCCATTAGCCACAATCGCAAACATGACCGCTATCTGCAAAGGCGTCGCCAGTACGTTTCCCTGTCCAATCGAAGAGTTGATCGTATCGCCTAGATACCAGGGTTCATCAAGAACTTCACGCTTCCACTGTTCGTCAGGCACTAGTCCTTCATCTTCCTCGACGCCTAGCTCAATCCCGGTTCGCTCTCCCAAACCATATTTATGCATCCACTCTTGCAAGCTCTTCTCGCCCACCCCTCTACCAATTTGATAGAAAAAAGTATCGCTACTCATCGCCATCGCTCCCCTAAACCCTAGCGGCCCAAAGCCCGCATTATTCCAATCCCAAAACTGAATGCCACCGATGGTCAAAAACGGATAGGTTGACAGCACAATATTAGGCGAGAACTTACCTGACTCCATGCCTGCGGTAGCTGTAATGATCTTGAACGTACTAGCAGGTGCATAGGCACGCATGGCACGGTTGACGAGCGGGTAACCATTCTTAGTAATTTGGTCCCACTGGGCTTGAGTGATGCGCGTAGAAAAGATATTAGGGTCAAAGGTCGGTCTGCTGACCATCGCTCGAACTGCACCGTCACGCGGATCGAGCGCAACGATAGCTCCAATGTGGTTGCCTAGCGCTTCTTCGGCAGCCCGTTGTAGATCTAGATCCAGCGTAATCTGCACATCCTGGCCAGAAATCGAAGGCTTTTCTCCAATCACGCTCAGCACGCGGCCACTGCTGTCTACTTCTACCTGCTGCCCACCCCATTGTCCGCGCAGCCTCTGCTCTAGGGCCATTTCTAGTCCCATTTTACCAATCACATCACCCAGTCGATAATCCTGATCTTTAAGGGTTTCGAGTTCGGCGTCGTTGAGCTCACCGGTATAGCCCAAAACATGAGCCGCTAGATCGCCACGGGGATAGTTGCGGACGGCTTCTGCTTCTACACGGACGCCAGGTAGCTGGTCGGCATATTCTGCGAGCGCGGTGGTTTGAGCGGAGCTAATACCTCGCGAAATCGGAACCGATTTATTAAGGTTATAGCTACTCTGCTCTAGGCGGTCATTGATTTCCTCAACCGGTACGTCCAAAATCTGTGCTAGCCGAGCAATGATCTTTTCTTTGTCTGCGTCCTCTTTCGGAAGAGCAATCGGCCAGATAGAAACAGAGTGAGAAAGCCGTGAGCCAACTAGAATTTTGCCGTTACGGTCAAAAACGGTGCCCCTAGCCGGACGTTTAGGCAACAGCAAAACGCGGTTGTCCTCAGCCAGTTCGCGATTACGCTCGCCCTGCACTAGCTGAAGATAAGCAAGGCGGCTGCCAATCCCACCCACCATCAAGAGGCTCAGCAGCAGCATAATCACAACTGACTGATAGTGTCGACCGACCGTCCGTCCACCTTTCTTTTCACTGAAACCAGGTGATGTGCGTTGGGAAAAAGCCATACTGATCGCGACTATAAACTCAGAGCTACTCTATAGCTTAGCTACTGTGAGCCCTAATTATCCAAGCATCCTGATTATCCAGTGCCTTTAATTATCCAAGGCTCTAGGCTGAGGGGGGGAAGGGGCTGGAGCGGGAGCCGGAGCCGGGGCTGGAGGCGGAGCGGGGGCTGCGGGTGTGGGCCTAGGTGGTAACGGGATTGGTGGGGCGGGGGCAGGGGCAGGCGCTGTAGGCGCAGGTGCTGGTGACCCACTAAAGACAGGAGCCGGAGCCGGAGCCGGAGCGGGCGCAGGGGTAGGAGCGGGCGAGCGTCTAAAGACGGGCGCAGGGGCGGGGGCCGGATCTGAAGATCGGGTGACAGGCGCAGGTTCGGGAGCAAGATCTTCGGAATTACCCGGAGAACTATACCTCTCCTGGCTGTCAACTGTGGTTCTAGGTTCAGAGCGTCGCTTTTCGCGGTCGTCGTCGCTATTCTCACCTGGTTTGTCGGCAATCACCCTGCCTGGCGAAACGGGTTTAGCCTTGATAGAGCCGTCACGTCCGCCCAAGCGTGGTAGTTCAGGAAATTCTTCGACGGGTAGCTCATCTACAAACTGACTGACAAATTTGTACCAAGCGAGTGCAGCTGTTCTACTTGCGCCGCCTGTTGGCGTGCTGTCGTCATTGCCCATCCATACGCCTGCGACTAGCTGTGGCATGTAGCCAACAAACCAAAGATCTCTGTTTTTCTCGGATGTGCCTGTCTTTCCGGCGACCTGCCTGCCTCGAATAGCTGCGTTTCCGCCAGTACCACCGTTGACGACACCTTCCAGCATCCAGGTCATAATCGCTGCGGTGTCTGGATCTACTGCCTGCTTTGACTTTTCTTCAAATTCGTAGATTACGTCGCCTTGACCGTTGGTGATGCGGGTGATGCCATGAGCATTGGCGTGTTTGCCTTCAGCGGCAAAGGTACCGTAGGCACTGGTGAGCTCTAACAGGTTGACCTCGGATGAGCCTAGCGCCAGTGAGTAGGCCGGTAGCAGGTCTGATTGGATGCCCATGCGACGGGCAAGCGCAATGACCGGATCAAAGCCGACATCGACGAGAAGTTTGACAGCGACGATGTTGATAGAGCTAGTGAGCGCGCGACGCAGGTCGACGCTGCCGCTATAGCCTCCACCGTAGTTTTTGGGTTCGTAGCCGTCGACGACATAGCGAGCGTCAGCGTATGATTTGTAGGGTGACATACCAGTTGCGATCGCACTCGCATACACAAACGCCTTGAACGTAGAGCCCGGCTGTCTCTGTGCCTGAGTCACTCGGTTGAACTGGCTGTCATCAAAATCAGTCCCTCCCACCATGGCCTTGATTTCGCCTGTCTTTGGATCGATCGCGACCAGAGACGCCTGCTCAAACCCTTGCCAGGTGCCATACTCTTCGATCACTTCTTCGATCGTTTGTTCAGCCGCTTTCTGCCATTCAGTGTTCAGAGAAGTCTCGACAACCAGGCCACCAGCTTCAATCTCTTCTGGTGTCAGAATTTCCGCTAGCTGCTTTTTGATGTAGATAGTGAAGTATGGAAACTCGCTATACAGATACTTTGGCTCTTGGGCTTCTATCGCTACGTCTGCCTGATAGGCTTCCTGAGCCTGGGCAGTCGTAATCACGCCGTTGGCTTCCATCCGGCTGATGACCTTATCGCGCTGGTTTTTGGCGGCGACAGGATCGACTAGCGGTGAATATACGCTAGGTGCAGGAGCCATACCCGCAATTAGGGCGACTTCAGCAACGCTAAGCTCATCGATCGTCTTTCCAAAATAGATCCAGGCAGCATCAGCAACCCCATAGGCACCTGCACCGAGATATACCAGGTTTAGATAGCGCTCTAGTACTTTGTCTTTGCCTAGTTCTTCTTCCAGCCGCCTAGCTAGGATTGCCTCTTTAAACTTGCGCTGAAAGCTTTGATCTAGGTCTAAAAATGTGATACGAGCCAGCTGTTGAGTGATGGTACTAGCCCCCTCAACCACACTGCCGCTACTGAGATTTGCCATAACGGCTCGGCCAATCGAGCGGTAGTCTATGCCATCGTGCTCGTAGAATCGGCGGTCTTCAGCGGCGATAAACGCCTGAGAGACGACATTGGGAATCTCATCAAAAGTTAGATTCTCTTGAGCCGTCGGCCCTACTTTTTGCAGGATCTTGCCGTCGCCTGCTTTGAGGGTGATGGTCCCACTGCGCTCGAACGTAAGCGCCCGACCAACGTCGGGAACCGTTTCATTGACAGTTTCCCAAAGGTGATAGAGGCGAGCGCTCGGACCAGCAACGCCTGCGGCAATCAACAGCATCAGCCAGAATCCAACTCGCCTATGGGCTAGCTTCGGTCCGGTGGGTAGTGTAAGGGTATTGCCCAAAGCGATGCTTGAATTGGCCGGGCGCTTGGTTCTCCTAGCTTTGCGGTTCTGAGGATAGTTTTGAGGGCTATTCTGACGATGATCTTGAAGGAAACCGTTTCCGTTTGGTCGACTTCGATTCGATTGATGTTGGCCGGTTTGATCAGGATCAGGCTGACTCTTTGAGCCTTGGCTTTTGTCTGAGAGGTTGCTAGTTCGAATCGACTGCTTTCGCTGATGGGATGCCAGCCGACTAGACCTTGACTGCGGCGGCTGGCCAACTGACTCCCTTAGCCTGGCAGACCATTGCTTTAGCTGTGAGAAAAGGTTGGCCACGTTAGCGAACTCTCCAGACGGTGACACCGCCGTAACAAAATTGAAGTGTTTGCTCCAAAGGGTAGTAAGGAGCTGCAATGTCAAGATGCAGTTAGCTGATCAAAAGTCATTAAATGCTACCACGAAAGTTGGAGGTGCCTAGTCTCAGCTCCTATCTCTAAGCTTCTACAAGCTCTCTGAGCTTCTACAAGCTGGTCTATGAAGCTACTTCTACGGACAAACCGCTGTAAAAAAAGTCACCCATGCACGCCATAATCCGCTACTAACGAAGCTGGTAGATAAGTTCGCCAGATATCCGCGAATCGAATCCTTGGCGAAGACCAAGGCTTAAAGGGACCGCTCCAGTGGATGAGCTTCGCTTCAGATAAGAATTTTTCACCAGAAGCTAGCAACAAATTTGTAACGAATGGATGAGTTCCATAACCACATCGATTCCAATTCTTATCGACTTGCAGATAGTCTTTGAACAGCAGATTAAAAACTGGCTCATCCCCCAGGGTGTATAGCTTATAGTTGCTCTCAGCATCTAAGCTTAGATAGTACTTTAATCGCTTGTAAGTCTCTTCGTTCCAAAAAGAGAGGTTCGTGAACCAAACGCCAGCATTGAATGTTTTGTTGAATTTCGGGATTTCTTTTCGCATCTTAAAAAGATTGCTGAAATAGAAGATACAGGGATAAAAGTGAGGAATAGAACCAAAATAGCAGCGTTCATCCAAAGCCTCTGTGTAGGCGTACAGCTCTGCGATATCACCTAAAACAAGCAGATCCGTATCTAGATAGATAATGTTTTTTAGATCGCTAAAAGCATCTCTAAAGTAGAAGCGAGAATACTGGATATAGCGGCTGTTCCTCCGATCTTCTGTTTTTTCTTTAAATCGGTGGTCTAGATACTCTCGCAAAAAAGCTGGTGGAGAGTACGATTTCACTCGCCACTGTGCGAGTAGTGAAGGCAGCGCAGCTCGAATCTTCTCTTCAAAAAACTGTTCTTCACCAGGCGGCACTAAAATATTAAAACGAACATTCTCAGGATCATCTGCATTGCTCGCAATCGAATTCATGGCGACGATGAGCGATAGCCAGATCTTTTTATTTAGAGAAAAGACGACTTCTACCTTCATTTCCTTCCTCGTCATCATTATTCAAGCAGTCTTTGGCCAGAGTCTTTAGCCACATAGTATTCAGTACACATTATACAGGGCAGGCCGATAGGTAAAATTATCCCTATCTATAGAGCATTTCCTTAGTCTACAGAGATAGAATCTATGGGATTCTCTCACGATAAGAGCCCTTTGACGAAAACAATGAGCAACTCTGCGGAGCCATCTGAACCGTCAGCCTTAGAATCAGTCCCAGAGTCAGTTTTGGAGTCAACTTCAGAATCGACTTCGGATTTAATCACAGAAGTTCAAGCTGTAGAAGACAGCTCGCCACCTGCGACGCCAGCAGAGAAACGAGAAGCCAGGCTGCAGCCTATTTACTTTGTCAGTGGACTCGGCGCGGATGAGCGAATTTTTCAATGGCTGCGCTACGATCGCTTTCGACCTGTTCATATTCGCTGGCTATCACCAGAACCGAATGAGCCAGTTGGAGACTATGCTAAGAGGCTAGCGGCACAAATAGAAGACGAGTGCCCGATTGTGGTTGGGCTTTCTTTTGGTGGCATAGTTGCGGTAGAGATTGCTAAACAAATCAAAACTAAGCAGGTTATTTTGCTCTCTAGTGTCAAAGACAGCTCGGAGGTTCCTTTCTATTTCAAGCTGTTTCGGCTCTTTCCCCTCCATCGTATTCTCCCGTTCAAAAGCTTACTTTGGGCTTTTTACTGGCTCGTCTATTGGCTATTTGCGCCAGAGGGAACCGATCAAAAGAAACTGCTGAAGACGGTGCTTGTAGAGACCGATCCGCACTTTCTAAGGTGGGCGCTGCACAGAGTGGTGACGTGGAAAAACCGCGAGATTCCTGAGAACCTAGTACATATTCATGGAGCGCGCGATCGCATCTTCCCCTATCGCTTCGTCACACCTAACTACAGCGTAGAAAACAGCGGCCATCTGATGGTGATGAACCGGGCTGAAGAAGTTTCCGACTTGTTAGAACAGCTGGTTCTACAAGCGTGATCGATTCAGTGGCTGACGTGTAGAACCTAGGAACCGACTTACAGAAGCAGTCTAAACACTGGTCAAGAGCGCATCACTTTTGACAGCTTTTAGCATTTTCAGCTTCGCCTCTTTGAGATCTCCTCCCTGCACGTCTACCTGATAGCGCAAAGGAGAGAGATAGACTTCTATACCTTTGTCTTTCAAGGCTTTGTCTAGAATGTCGAGCGCTTCTGCCGAATTGTTCACGGACACGTCGGACTCCTGAGCAGTCGCATCCAACGCACCCTTAAAGCCCAAAAAAGCAATCCGATACATCAGCTTACGGCTGTATACGCCATTGAAATAGCCACCGTGAACGTTGAAGCGATTGGGATTTTCCCCTGGAATGCACATGTGAAAAAGCAGCTCAGCATAGTCCCAGAAGCCAAGCGTGTAGCGACGATGCGCCCGAGTAAGTAGACCTACAGGCTGCTCAGAAGGTTCGTAAGTGCCTCCTTGCTTGATATTGAGGCGGATATCTTTGTAGTCTGTACAGTCAAAAAAGGTAAACAAGTCAGCCAAGGTAACCGTGTCATCCTCCTTCTCAAACAGTTCAGACAGGCGCTTGTGGGGACGCTTTGGTATACAGTCTCGATTGAAAAAGCTTCTAATAATGTAGGGTAATGTTGGCGCATTGCGGGTCACAAACAGGTACTGTAGAACGTCGATATCGTCAGAGGCGATCGCCTCGTCAAGCGATCGCTTTTGCTGCCCAGGAGGAGCCAATGTCTGTAGATTGACAATGCCTCGCTGGGTGCCGCTATTGATATCTGGATTGGTCAAAGCCAAACTTCCCAGCCTGTGACCATGCATCTGTTCTGCACTAGGGAAAAATATGTAGTTTGCAATCATCGAAGCAAACCGTAGGACTAAATCCCCTTCATTGCTAAAGATATAGGCTTCTTCAAATCGGCGTAAGGAAGACGATAGATTGTTAGCGCGATTCGAGACAATAGAGAGCACCGGAATATCTGGGGAAGCCAGCACCAATCGGCCCAAGCTCAGCGTATTGCCAATATTTGAAACTGGCATTTGTTCAATCGAGCACTGGTCAAAGACATCAGAGAGAACTCGCACCGCATTGGTAATAACCAAGCTGCCCATGCTATGCCCGATGAAGTTTAGCTTGATTCTTTTAGAGAGTGCTGGACGTTTCTCTTTAGCCCTCTGTATCGCCTGAGCTTGTGACATAGACTCTTCTTTGATGTCTTCTATCCACATGCCGATCACCTCTTTTTCGATCTGCCGGATCAGCTCCACTAAGTCTGGAACGGCAAAATTGAGGGCGCGATACACATCGCGAAAGTACACGGATAGTCGTAGCAGCACTAGGGCAAGAATAACAAAAGCCAAGAGGGAGATGATAGAAGCGACCCCTCGCAAAAGCAAAGGCAATAGGATAGTGACCAGCCAGCCTGGTTCTACAGCTGGCTGAGTAGTTTCGACAGGCCATATCTGTACTGACAGCAGTTTGATCAGCGCATAGGTGACTGGCCATGTCACATAGCTCACCAAAATCGCTAAGCATACGCCCAAAACAAATAGGAAAATACCTGGCAGTGCCTTAGCGTTAGTGATGACCTGTTTTGAAAATTTCTCAGAAGACCATCGATAGCCGACATAAACCAAGTTCTTTTTGTGAGAGATTAGCCCGTCTTCTTGAGAGATATAGCGGTATATGTTGTCACAGCGATCGCAAGCGTCTGACAAAAGAGTGTTGTAGCCGTGGACAAACAAAATCAGCTCTGGCGGTTCTTGAGTGTTGGGATCTGTTTGAATGCGGTATAGGTCGCGGGCGATCGCACGGATGCCTTGTCTAGCTTGTTTTGGCTGAGCTTTCTCTGAGTATTCTTTTCTTTGCCAGTCGCTAATTCTGTCTGTATTTTCTGGCGCAGTACTTCTGACAAAATAACCCGGAAAGCGATCGCCCGTCGACGCCTGCTCTAGTGCAGCTTTTCGATCAACCCGATAGGCTCCATCCGAAAAGTATCTGTCGATGATGTAGCGTGCAATTTTCATAAAAAGTTACGCTCCTTACAATACCGCTGTCTTCTACAGACGCAGGTTAAGTATCCCAAAAAATTGTCAGCTCCAAACCTACTTTTTCTGCCTATCTACCCATAAATAAAAGAAAAGCTCCGACCATAGTGGTCAAAGCTTTTCTACAGCAAGCGTCATAAAATATTAAGCGGTTGGACTAGGAATTGTCACATCGATCACTACCGGCTCCGCGCCCAAGCTCGCCAGATCTGGCACGATCTCCGCCGGATTTCCTACCACGATCGTAATCAGCTTTTCTGGATCTAGATTGACCTGTGCTGCCTCCAGTACGCTTGCTGTTGTCGCCTGTTCTACACCGTCTCTAAATTGAAAGACAAAGTCATCGGGATAGCCATAATACTCGTAGCGAATCAGTCGAGACAGGGTCTGATTCGGCGTTTGGAAGTTGAACACAAAGCTGTTGAGCACAGAATCTTTAGCAAAGGCTAGCTCTGTTTCAGTGATCGGCTCTTCGCGTACCCTCTGGAGCTCTTTGTACATTGATTGGACAAACGGCACCGTCGCCTCAGAACGGGTTGATCCCCCGCCGATAAAGATGCCATTGTGGTCAAACCTAGGGCTCCAAAAGGCATACACGCTGTAGGCCAAACCCTGACGTGAGCGAATCTCATTAAACAGGCGTCCGCCGAAACCGTTGAGCACTTCGTTGAGCACTGTCATTGATGCGTGGTAGGGACTGCGTAGTTCGTCGCCGATATGCCCGATGTGAATAGTGCTTTGAGTTAGCTGCGGCTGATCGACAAAAAATAGCCCCGCCTTTTGCTGCTCACCTTCTGGCGGTGGGGCGATCGCATTCCCACTTCCTTGCTGCCAGCTTCCTAGAGTCTCAGCAATCAGCGCCTTCATCTGCATCGGCTCGAAATCACCGACGATGCCTAGAATCGTGTTCTCAGGAGCAATTGTCCGCTGGTAAAAATCAATTACGTCATCGCGGCTGATATTGTCTAGAGTGGCATACTCAATCGTGCGAGCATATGGACTTTCATTGCCGTAGATCAACTTGCTAAACTCACGCGATGCAATACTGCCTGGGTCGTCGTTGCGTCGAGAAATTCCGCCAGCCGTTCGGCCTTTGATCAGGGCCACCTGCGTTTCGTCAAAAGCAGGCTGCATGACTACTTCTGTAAAAAGCTCAAATACCGAGTCTAAATCTTCTGTCAGCGTAGAAAAGCCAGCGCTCCCAGAAGTATCTCCGACTGAGGTTTCTACCGAAGCAGCCCGCTGTTCTAGCAGCTGGTTTAGCTCGTCGGGTGCATGATTCTCAGTTCCCCCCAGGCGCATGGCCTCTCCAGCGATATCCGCTAGGCCTGTTTGCTCAGCAGAGACCAAATACGATCCGGTCCGAAACGTTGCCGAACCGCTAACTAACGGCAAATCATGGTCCTCCATCAGATAGACCACCAGTCCGTTGTCCAGCTCGTAGCGCTCGTATTCAGGGATCTGAATCTCTCCTAATGAGGGGAAAACAAGATCCTCATAGGGTTTTGGTTCTACTGCCTGGGCGGGACTCGGCCATGACACCGTCAGCAGCATCGCACAGGTGACCGCTGCCAAAAAGAAGAAAGGGATAAAACGTTCGCGCAATCGCCGTGAGAAAAGACCCATGGATTTCCTTAAATAACCTTCAGATGACTATCAAATAAGCTAGGTAAACGGTCAGGATGAGCAGTACGCACAAGTAACCCCATCAAAAACCCAACAAGCATTTATTAGACCGGCAAAGCTTAACTACCAAAGCGCCCTAGGTGCGGTTGGCGCGGCTTCAGTCGAGTCAGCAGGTTGTTCTAGCTGATTAGATTGTGCGTCAGCAGCTTCAGCGACACCCTCTTCAGCAGTACCCTCCATAGCAACGCCATCAGCAGATTGTGTGCTTAGTTCGGGTGCTTCTACCTCCGGCACTGGCACAGGTAGAGCGGATGTCGCCTGCTCGGCTGGAATCAACTTACCAACCGTTCGATTTTCAGGCTGAAATGTCTGTCTAGCAACCCTCTGAACGTCCGCTGCATCCACCGCTTCAATTAGCTGAAGCTCACGAAATACACTGCGCCAATCGCCTGTCTTTGCCTCATACTCTGTCAGCAGGCTAGCCATGCCCTGGTTAGAATCCAACTGCCGTAGCAGCCCAGCTCGCGACTGAGTTTTGACCCGCTCCAAGGTCATGGTATCTACTGGCTCTTGCTGCAAACGGACCAGCTCAGTTTCTAGGCCCGTTGCTAGCTCTTCCACCGTATGACCTGGAGCAGTCAAGCCGTACAGCAGCATTACAGAAGACTGCCGATCGCCTGGAAAGCCGTTGGCACTGCCGACATCCAGCGCAATTTGAGGCTCTACTAATGCTTTGTAGAGCCTAGCGGTACGTCCACCGGTCAAAATGCTGTTAATGATGGCATATACCACATGGTCAGGATCGTTGATTCCTGGTCGGTGATAGCCTTCTAGGTACCAGGGCTGAGAGGCCAGCTCTAGCGTGAACGATCGCGGCTCAGTTTGCGCAGGCTCGTTGACCACGAGTTTGGGCGGTGCCACTCTAGACTGATAGCGACCAAAGTAAGCCTCTGCCAGCTGCTTTACCTTCACAGGGTCTACATCACCCACGACTGCAGCGATCAAGTTGCTCGGGCCATAGTAGGTATCGAAAAATTCTTGAACATCGGCGCGAGTCGCCTTGCGCAGATCTTCTTGATAGCCAATGACCGGACGCCGATAGGGATTTTCAGTAAAGGCTACCTCTGAAAAGCGTTCAACCATCTGGCCAATAGGAGAATTATCTACCCGACTGCGCCGCTCTTCTAGTATTACCTCTTTCTCTTTGTAGAACTCTCTAAACACTGGGTCCAAAAAGCGTTCTGATTCCAAGGAGAACCACAGCTCTAGCTTGTTAGAAGGCAGGTTGTAAAAATAGCGCGTCGCATCCGCAGAGGTCGTTGCATTCAAGCCAGTACCCCCGGATTGCTCGATGATCTGACCAAACTTATTCTGCTCTACATAGGAAGCAGCCTCCTCTTGCAGCAGGGCAAACTGATCGGTCAGCTCGCTGACTCTCTCTGTGTCTCCTGCGGCTTCAGCAGCAATCAGCTGATCGAAGACGCTATCTAATTTGTCTATTGCCTTTTTTTCAGCGGGATAGTCACGAGTGCCAATTCGAGTGGTTCCCTTAAAGGCGAGATGCTCTAAGTAGTGAGCCACCCCCGTTTTGCCTTCTTCTTCGTAGGATGCGCCGACGTTGGCGTAGAGCATCACCGAGGCAACCGGCGCTTCGTGCTGCTCTAGCACAATAAACTTCATGCCGTTTGACAGCGTAAACTCAGTGACGGCTTCGGCTACTCTGTCTAGGTAGGGCTGAATGGAGCTGATTGCGGTCCCGGATTGGGCCAAGAGGGCTAGTGCTGAACTGAATTTCGCTGAGCTGGCTGAGGCAGACAGAGGAAAGGAAGTAAAACTAAAGCAGATGGCTAGTGCGATCGCAACTAATCGCAGCCAAACTATGCGGCACCGAACCCAAAAACTCATAGCACCTGAGATACTTTACGAAAAAACACTGCCTACTAGCATAGTTTTTTTTGAAAAAATCAGGGGGATTATATAGCGGCTGTCATTTTGCTGACGCGATCGCCAAAGATAAAACCGCTCAGACATAGAGAGTTTAAACGCATCGACGTACCTGAACGGAAAATGTAATAAGGTAGCGATGGCAGCTACCTATACAGGGTAATTAGAACTGCCGTCAATACTACAGCTTATGGCCCGCTCTCTTGTCCCATCGAATCTTGCGCTCTGGTTCCAGCGACTGCTAGCAGCCATCTTTCTAGGTGGACAGGTCCTGATTCACATTATCTCTAGGCCCATCCACCGCCGCAACACGTTAGAGCAAATGTCGGCAGTAGGTCCAGAATCTCTGCTAATCGCCCTGGTCACAGCGATATTTGTCGGCATGGTCTTCACCATTCAAGTCACCCGTGAGTTCATTGCTTTTGGAGCGACTACGGCCATTGGCGGTGTGCTCGCTATCACCCTTTCTAGAGAGCTAGCGCCGGTGCTAACAGCGGTAGTACTAGCCGGTAGGGTCGGCTCAGCCTTTGCCGCAGAGATTGGCACTATGAGAGTGACCGAGCAGATCGACGCGCTGCAGATGCTCAGAAGCGACCCGGTTGATTATTTAGTGATTCCTCGGGTGATTGCGTGCGCGCTGATGCTGCCTTTGCTCAACATTCTGGCCTTTATTACTGGCATGCTAGGTGGCCTGGCCATTGCTACCACGCTTTACAACATTCCCTTCGCAGTTTTCCTCAATTCGGCCCGCAGCTTCCTCAGCATCTGGGATTTGGCTGCCTCTCTTATCAAGGCGCTAATTTTCGGCATATTGATTGCGGTGATTGGCTCTAGCTGGGGACTGACAACCACAGGAGGCGCAAAGGGAGTTGGCCAGTCGACAACGACGGCTGTGGTCACTTCACTGCTGGCTATCTTCGTGGCTAATTTCTTTTTGTCCTGGACTATGTTTCAGGGCTTGGGCAGTGCCTTCGTTGGCAACTAAACTAATCGCTACAATAGACAGTGGCCCCTCCCCTCATACTTTTAGGACTTTCCTACGGTGACTAGCACGACCTCTTCTAACGCCAGCATCACAACGACTCTACAGCCTAGCTACAGACTGCCGATTGCGATGGTGCTACTCTCTCTACCACTGCTGTTTATACAACTTTTAGTCGGCATTGTTTGGGCGCTATTCAGTCTATTTCTGCTTTACCAGACCACAGCGATTCGCCTTACGTTTACACCAGTGGCACTAGAAGTCAGCCGCAATGAAAATTTGCTGAAAACCTTTCCCTACGCGGAGTGGGAAAGCTGGAAGATCTTTTGGGCCGCTGCGCCGATCCTGTTCTATTTCAAAGAGATTAACAGCATTCATTTCGTGCCAGTGCTGTATAACCCTCAGCAGCTAAAAGAACAGCTGCAGCTGCACGCCCCTGACTGCGCGGTTTGAGTAGGACACTTTCACCCACCGAATGTCTTCGGTTCAGTGCCCTCTATCAATCGCGTAATGTTGCTACGGTGGCGAAGTACGACGTATAGACCACCAGCGATTGCAAGCCAAATATAAGCAGTCGGTTGATTCGTCAGCCACATGAACACCACCGCTGATATTGCCGCTGCAATCGAACCCACCGATACCGTTCGCGAAAGTCCAAGCGCCACACCAAATACAGAGGCGACGCCCAGCCCCACTGGCCATGCCAATGTCAACAGCACGCCCAGTCCGGTCGCTGCCGACTTTCCACCCGTAAAGCCTAGCCAGACCGACCGGCTATGCCCCAACACAGCTAGCAGCGCTGCCAAAACATAAGCCCAGGCCGCCGTCTGCGCAGAAACATCCCCAAAGGCAGAACCAGTCACTAGCCACCGCATCAGCACGACCGCTAGGCCCCCTTTCATCAAATCGATCATCAGAGCTGTGATACCAGCGCCCTTTCCCATCACTCGGAAGACATTGGTTGCGCCTGTATTACCTGATCCATGCTCGCGAATGTCAATTCCCTGCAGGGCTTTTGCGAGCAAAAAGCCAGTTGGGATAGAGCCCAAAAGGTAGGCCGTTAGCAAAGCTAGCAACAGTAGCGCAATCGTCGAACCAGACATAAAACACTTCGCCCAGGCACAGGCATCAAAACAAATGAACAGTCGTTAGTAATAGTCGTAGTCAGTCGTAGGATTGGCCGGATCTGGAGCAAATCCAAGCCAGAGCGGATATTGCAACAGCGACAGACTGACCTCGCTCTCCGCTTCATCCATAATTAAAAACGGAAGTCGGCCACTGTCCATCAGTCTTTCGGCTCGCTGTGCCATTGGTTCTGCAGATTCAAACAGCATCACCCCCCGGTTCGTGCCAAAATCGGCGCGGGCAATGCCAAGACAATCTTGCAGCCAGCGACGCCATTCGCCCAGACGCTCTGGCGTCGTAGCCAGCACTAGGACACACAGCCGTCGGTCATACAGCGCATACAGACAAGAAATCGCCGCCGAAGCCACCAGCACATTCTGCAAACGGCTGGTCATGCTTTTGAGCGCACCTCGCCCGCCCTGGCTGAAGAACCAGTTAGCGGTCCGTTCTGCGTGGATTGGCTCGAAGGTGCGACGCAACTGCCAGGGCGGACCGTAGTAGTCGGGGCGAGTGCGATATTGGTCTAACAAACTGTGAATGCGATCACGCTGTTCAGCAAACCGCTGCGCTGCTAACGGAATCACGCCCTCATCTGAAACAGTCGCTGCTACCACGCTATCTACGGGCACATTTGGACTCATCGCCGGTTCTACCACTGGCTGGGACATCAAATTGAGCTGCTCAGCTGCCGTCGCCAAGTCCTGCAAGCTGCCGACCAAATACTCCTTGAATCCCTGAACGCGGATCGCTATCTCTTGAGAAGACCCAGCAAAGCTAGAGCGCATCTCTTCTTCTAGCCTAGCCTTGCGTCGCTCTAGCTGTTCAATCTCGCGCTGCAAGGCACCTCGCTGCTGTTCTAATTCTCGCAGACCCTGGCGCACCATCTGGTCTACATCCGACTGAGCAGACGAGCCGAGTCCACTGCGGCTGCGATCAGAGCGTCTCAGACCTAAAGGCGTAGCAGCAGACGTATCAGAGCTGCTGGTCTCCGCATTCTTATCGGTGTTCTCGTAGGGGGTAGCGTCTTCTGGGGGCACGGTACTGGCCAATTAGCTTTATTTCTTTTAATCTTTTTTGGGTAGTCGGTAGGCTGTCGCTTTCTTGCCAGCCACCTGCTGCTAGCTAGACGGCTTTTCGTTGACCGGTTTTCCAAGTTCGCGCGATCGCGAGCTTGCCACCCGCACCGCTTCAATCAGAGCGGAGCGCAATCCTAACTCTTCCAAGCAAGCAATCCCAGCAATGGTGGTTCCACCGGGGCTAGTGACTCTGTCTTTGAGCTCTGCTGGATGCATTCCCGTTTTTTGAATTAGCTCAGCTGTTCCTAGCACGGTTTGCAAAGCCAGCTGATTAGCAATCGCTCGAGGCAACCCAGCTGCTACCCCGCCGTCTGCCAACGCTTCAATTACGATCGCCACATATCCAGGCCCAGATCCAGACAGCCCAGTCACCGCATCTAGCATGCTTTCTGGGACTTTCACTACCTGGCCCATCGCCGCAAAGATATTCTGGGCTAGATCACCGTGCTCGGACAGCGTCCGAGTGCCGAGTGCGATCGCCGTCATGCCACCACCTACAGTCGCAGGCGTATTAGGCATAGCCCGTACCACCGGCCAGCCAGACATCACCGACTCAAGCTTAGACAGCGGCACCCCAGCTAGGATAGAAAGGACCAAAGGCGGCGTCTCACAGCGGGCACTTTGAAAATCCTTTGCTACTATTTCAAAAACTTGTGGCTTGACAGCTAGCAGTACTACCTTGCTAGCTTCAAGTACTTCCTGATTGCTGTCTGTTGTCTTGATCGAATATTGCTCAAAGAGTACCCGACGGCGTTCAGGAGAGGGTTCGCTCAGCATTACTTCTTCAGCGGCGTACAGGCCCTGACCAAGAAGGCGGGACAACAGGGCTTCGCCCATTACCCCGCCGCCGATAATGCCAAGTCTTACAGACAAGAACACAGCCCTCACCAAATTTCATCCACAGCATACCGCGAATAGTTACCACATCGAGAGAAGTCGTCTCACCGATGACATCACTTTCTAGCCGTTGGATGCGATGTGAGCAGTTGCCCTTGTCAGTTTGTGTCGGTATAGCCTACTGACTCTTAAGCCATCCGGGCAATCTGCTCAGTTGCCCATGCAGGCGTAGGTGCAGCCTGACGAGGCGCACTCATAGGCTCTTGGTCAAGGAAGCTATCACCTGTCTCAAGCGGCATACTCACCTGTACACAGTTGGGTGTAAACAAGAAGATGCTCTCACCAATGCGCTCCTGGTGACCGTCCATGGCATAGGTGCCACCCGCAACGAAGTCAACCGCTCGCTGAGCTTGGTCGGGATCCATAATAGTCAAGTTGAGCACGACAGACTTACGCTCACGCAAAGCCTGAATAGCCTGAGGCATTTCTTCAAAAGTGCGTGGTTCCATCACCATCACTTCAGACATTCCATTCATCGCACCAGGCATACCAATTACGTTGTTCATTGACACCATTCCAGATTCAGTAGACAGAACTCTTTCACGAATACGACGACGGGCAGGGCGATCCGCTTCTTCAACGGGCATTGGAGGCACAATTGCTTCGGGCTCAGTATTTTCCTCTTCGTAAAGGCTTTGGTACTCATCGCCTTCTACTTCTTCATACTCATACTCATAGTCTGCTGGATCGTTCAATCCAACAAAATCTTTGATCTTTCCGAATAGACCGCTCATTAACTTTTGCTCCAACACGACATTGACGACTTGGCATAATCCTACGCGGCAATTAGGTCATTAAAAGCGCTGTGCAGAATTGTGTCAATTAAACTAGGGCATTTTTGAATAAATACCCTCTTTCCTGCAGACCATAGTCAAACGTTTTTTGCTGATTGTTCGACTAGTGAACTGTTAGGGCCTCTAGCCGCTGATTCAGCTGGCAAATGGCCGCTCCAAGAGGAAAACTATAAATAACAGGAATCCTGATATGTAGCCAAACACAGTCATCAAAGTTGAGCTGATATTAATCTTAGGAATAAAGTCCTGGAAATTCTGGCTGCTTTGGCTGGCTTAGCTCATAGGTGTTACTCGACGTTGCTGTAGCATCTGCATGCTCGTTAGCATCAAGCGTCACCGGAACTGGCTACTTAGTTTTCTCTAATACTCAAATTCAGAGTCATCAGCATTACGCCACGGTTTCATTGATATGTCAAGAGTTTTTTATGTATTTTCTTTGAGCGCTCTTTTGAAGGTCGATCGAGCCGCTAGGAAAGTGTTCAGAGATACAGAAATGTGGGCGATCGCAGCTGTTATCGCTGTCCGAACAAACCGCTGCCAATTCTGACCATAGTGGCACCTGCTGTGATCGCCTGCTCAAAATCACCAGACATTCCCATCGAAAGCTGATCCATCTTCATATTTACTAGCGATCGCCCCGCAATCTCTCTCGCTAGCGCTCTACCCTTGTCAAAAATCGTCCGCACCTGCCCATTCGGCAATCCATAGGGTGGAATCACCATCAGCCCGCGAATCACAATCGACTCTAGCCTATCTAGATCTGCTAGCAGCGACATCAACGCCTCCACCTCAAATCCTGATTTGGCTGGGTCTGGAGCTAGCTTGACTTGAAGGCAACAGTTCGGTCGCTTTCCCAACGCTTCGGCCTGTCGATTGATTCGCGCCGCCAGCTTTAGACTATCCACCGAGTGAATCCAGTCAAAGTTTTCCACCACCTTCAGTGCTTTGTTCGACTGTATATGACCAATAAAATGCCAGGTTACATCGGTAAGATCGGTCAGCTTTGCCTGCTTCTCTAACGCTTCTTGCACCTTATTCTCCCCAAACTCTCTGAGGCCAGCCTCATGAGCTTGACGAACAACATCGGCTGAAAAAGTTTTGGTAATTCCAATCAACCGAACAGAAGGAGGAATCCGCTGCCGAATGTGAGTCAGCCGAGTAGACAGCTCACTGCCAGCACCCAACTGTGATGAAACAGAAGACATGTTTAGAAAGCTTGCTTATAGGTTTTTTGCAGCTGTTCGTACTCTGTTTGATGACCGGTACGGCGAATCAACCGCAGCCGCTGCTCAATCAGCTGCTTCGACTCGACTCGGCCGATGGGGTCGAATGACAGTCCGCTAGTATCGTTTCTAACCAGAAAAAACAGTCTATGTGCATATAGCGTAGCAAACAGCTCTTGTCCCTCACCGACTAGACACACTCTAAAAAGCAAGCCAAAGTTTGGATGATTGAGATAGTTTTCGGTACTCATTCGGGCGTCGGGAGGTAATGAGAGCAAAGAAATGTGAGAAATTAAATCCTTAAAGTCGTCTCTATACTGCCCGTCAGTATCTGTAGGCAACTAATGGTATGTCTATGTTTTATGCATGACTGAGTTTACAGCGTTTTCCACAGGATTATGTATGTCTAGCGCAGATTTAATCGTATCAATGTTCAAATTAAACAGTACTGAGTTACAGATCTGGTGTAGCAGGGCAAGATGCATCCCTGTAGAGCGAGTCATGTCGGTGCTATTCTACAAGGCTTGCAGATGACGTGAATGTTGGAAAGCAACGCCGCAGCAGCAGCTGTGTTCGCGAGGGTGGTCACAGACCTAATGCCAAAAGCTGAGCTTTTGCCTTTTGTAAGGATTCAAACCATTCTTTTTCGGGTTCACTATCAGCCACGATACCAGCCCCGACCTGTCCCCACACGGTTTTTAGAGTATCTGTACTGTCCGCATCAGCCGTCATCAGCAGCGTCCGAATCAAGATATTAAGATCCAACTGCCCTCGCCTGTCTAGATAGCCACAAGACCCGTAGAATAAGCTGCGTCTCACTGGCTCTAGCGCTTCAATAATTTCCATACAGCGAACTTTCGGACAGCCCGTTATCGTACCGCCTGGGAACAGCGCCGCAATCAGCTTGGCCATAGAGCAGTTGGGCATCAAATGACCAGCCACGTTACTAACTAGATGCATTACATGGCTATAGCGCTCTATGGTCATCAGCTCTTCTACCTGCACCGATCCCCACTGGCATACCCGGCCCAAATCGTTCCGCTCCAAATCGACCAGCATGATGTGCTCGGCCTGTTCTTTGCGATCGCCCCGCAGTTCCTCTGCTTTGATCAAATCTTCCGCTAGATGCCGCCCTCGAGGTCGGGTTCCGGCAATCGGCCTAGACTGCGCTCTACCTGCTTTTGCCTGCACCAGCCTTTCTGGTGAGCAGCTTACTACCGCGCCCCACGGCGACTGCCAATAGCTCGCAAAGGGAGACGGATTAATGCTTTGCAATGTCCGATATACGTGCCAGCTATCAGCATTCGTCTGCGCCTGAAACCGCAAGGAGTGATTGACCTGAAAAACATCACCTGCCTTAATATGCCGCTTTGCCTGTTCTACAGCCGCTTCAAACGCTGACTTTGAAGTTTCAAACTTTAGATTCTTCGTCTTGAAAACATCACCTTTGAGATTGCTTTTCTCCCAATCTAGGATTTTCTTCTCACGGTCGTTTTTCTCATACAGTCTCTCCTGCAAGCCAGCTAAACGCTTAGGATCTGCTGCCGATAGCCACAAACGCTGCAAATGATGATCCGCAACGGCAAATTCGGCCGGCTCGTACCAAAAGGCAACCGGAAAGGGTAGATCGTCCCCCTTTAACCACGGCAGCTGCTCTATCTCCCACGCCAAATCGTAGCCCAGCCAGCCCAGCCAACCACCACAAAAAGGGAGATAGTCCGGTAAGCCATCTTCTCCCATATCGGCGGCGACGGTATCTTCTGTAGACGAGTCTTCTGTAAATGGCTCTTCTGTGAACGGGACTGCTGTGGAGGTGACTGCTCTTCGAGGAGGGTCAAATGCGCTTAGCTGTTCTAAAAAAGGAATGACCTGCCCTTTGATTGGCGTCCAAAGCTGAGGCTGTCCGTTCACGATCCGAGGAGATCCTGCACAGATGGAATAGCGAGCCAGCACGTTTGCCTGCGAGGGCAAAGAATCAGGCGATCGCGGATAAGGACTTTCCAATAACGTAGCGATGCCAGCAATACCTGACTCTATAGTTTGTGGCTGAAAGAGAGCTGCAAAGATGTCTGATCCTGTTCTTTGCTCTAAGGGCAAAGGCTGCCAGAAATACTTGGGACAAGGTGACACTGAGTGAGTAGATTTGATGGTCTCTGCCTTGATGGGTTCTATAGCCTTCAAGCAACGCCCCCTCCATACGCTAGCCTGCTCCACCAAAAGACAACAAGTCCGCTCAATACCGCCCAATCTTGCCAGCGTAGCCGCATCTGATGCCAGGTAACCCGATGGGTGTTTGGACTGGTGAAGCCGCGCACCTGCATAGCGCTAGCAATCTGCTCTGCTCGCAGCAGCAAATTTTGGATTAGCCGTTCAGCCACCATCAGCCAAATCTGCACTGCGCCGCGAATGCCTAGCTTCTGCCATTTGATCGCTCTAGTGCGGATAGAACGCACCAAATTTTGCACTTCTTCTAGAACAAGAGGAATAAACCGAAGGGCAAGGGTTAATGTGAGCGCGATTTCAGTGACGGGCAGTTTGAAAAATCGCAGGGGTTGCATCAGCAGCTCAAAGGCTTCCGTAATTTCTTCGGGAGCAGTGGTCAGCAAAAACAAGGTGGTCGAGTAGATCAGTGTAAACAGTAGAGTACTGACTTTGATAGCGATTCGGCGCGATCGCTGTGTAATCTGAATCGAAAAATTAAACGGAGGAATCTGCGTCAGCTGCCAGTCTACTAAGTTGTAGCGATAGCTAGTCGCCGGAGGAACTACAGGCAGCTGTTCAGGGGCTTCTAGGTCCTCTGGCCAGGACTTGAATCATCTGCTCGGTCGGCAGTCTAGGCTGCTGAGAAACCGCAATTCCATCGGGCATAATCAGCAGCAGCCCCGTTACCAAAGCGCCCAATACCAGCAGCCATCCCATCTGCTGACGCCACACCCGCAAAGGAATCCGAGCGCTAATGGTCAGTACTACTAAAAAGGCCACTATGGCAATCCGGCAGGCTGAATTCGCTAGAATCGGTGCTAGCAAAATGCTCAATAGCCAAGCGACTTTGACTCTAGGATCGACTTTATGTAGCCAGGTGACTGGCTGTTCTAGATACAGACCAATGGGGAGCGATCGCAATAAGTCCATTCAGCGCTCTTTCTTCCTAACCCGGTTTTTTAATTCACCTTTTGCCTGCCTCAACTTCTTACCTATCCCAAATAGCGAACCTTCGTCGCTCGGTTCGGTCCATTGCTAGAACTATGTCCACGCTCTATATCGCGCATGCTCTTACCGCGCCACAACAAACGAATAGGCGTCCCGTCATAGCCTAGGTTTTTGCGAAACTGCTTTTCGATGTAGCGACGATAGCTTTCGCCAAACAGTTTGGGATCGTTGACGAATAGCGCAAAGGAAGGAGGCTGCGATCGCACCTGCGTTCCATAATAAATTCGTCCTTGCCGACCCTGCCGCGTCGTCGGTGGCGTATGCCAGCTCGCCGCATCTTCTAGCACTTCATTCACAACAGACGTACTCACCCGGCGGCGGTGCTCACCTGCAGCCATATCTACCGCGTCCAAGATATTCGGCAGGCGCTGCCCAGTCATCGCACTCACATACAGCCGCTTCGCCCAGCCCAAAAAGTGCAGCTTTGCCTCAATCTTTTTATCAAACTCGTAGATAGTATGCGAATCCTTATCGACCGCATCCCATTTATTCACCACGATCACACAGGCTCGGCCTTCCTCTTCAATCCGTCCGGCTAATTTTTGGTCCTGCTCAGTCACACCATCTAACGCATCAATCACCAGCAGCACGACATCCGATCGCTTGATCGCCTTGAATGCCCGGTTAATACCAAAGTACTCCGGGCCAAAATCCACGTTTTTTCTTTTGCGGATGCCGGCTGTATCGATCAGTCGGTAGCGCCTTAGATCATCGCCTTCGCCGCGAGTCACCAGCATGTCAATCGCATCGCGAGTGGTCCCAGAAATCGGGCTCACGATCGAGCGCTTTTCTCCAACAAAGGCGTTCAGAATGCTAGATTTGCCGACATTAGGTCGCCCAACGATTGCTACTCGATACTCTTCTACCTCTTCAATCTCATCAGCAGGTGGCAGGTGCTCTACCAGCGCATCGAGTAGTTCGCCAGTGCCGCTACCGTGAATTGCTGAGACTGCGTAGGGTTCACCCAGTCCTAGCTCCCAAAACTGGGCCGCTTGAACGACGCCTTCATCGGGCGATTCACATTTGTTGACGGCAAGCACGACCGGGATGTTTTGTGATCGCATCCAAGACGCAATTTCCTGATCGCCCTCTGTTGGCCCCAGCTGACCGTCGACTACAAACAGCGCCGCCGCCGCTTCACTCAAGGCAGTCATCGCCTGCTCGCGAATGTAGGGTAAAAACTCAGTGTCATCATCAAACACCAGTCCGCCCGTATCTACTGCTAAAAATTCACGGTCTTTCCAAAAGGCTGGCTGGTAGGTGCGATCGCGCGTCACCCCTGGCTGATCAAAGACAATCGACTGCCGTCCACCAGCGAATCGATTTACCAGCATAGATTTGCCCACATTCGGGCGACCAATAATTGCGACAACAGGAAGAGCCATGATAGGAAAGGCCCAACAGTGGCCCGACAATGCAAAGAATCATTGTAGCAACTCAAGAGTAGTCACAACACCGCCTTGATCTCCGCCTTCGCATCTTTGCGCAGTCCCGCTGAAATCCGAAACAGCTCTTGCCCAGTGTGTAGATAGTTCTCGTCGTAGGTATAGGTAAAGCGCTCTATCTCTTCAATTCCGTCTTCCAGCTGATTCAGGCAGTAATACATGTTCGCTGCGCCTCCTGCTACGCCTGCTGGATTCGGCATCGACTTAAACTTTTCCTGTGCCTTTTCCAGATGCTCTCGGCACGTTTCTATATAGGTTTGAAACGCTTCCATCAGCTCATCATCAAATGGGTCCGCAGAGAGCGATCGCACCTCTGCCTTTAGAGGCCGAATAATCTTGCCAATCAGCCGGTCAGTTGGGTTGAACACACCGCGCAGCCACTGCTCAATTGTGGTCGAATCCACCGCGCCGCTTTTCTTTCGCTTTCGATATTGATTTTGAGAGTCCACAGTGCGGAAAGCTCGCTCGCGCTGCTGCTTCTTTGCCAGCAGCTCTCGTTCTAGGTCGTATTGCTGCCGCACATTCGCATCACCCAGTACTTCATAGGCTGCATTCACCGATGCAATCTTCTCGTTCGTTGCGCCCTGATTTTGACTATCCGGATGAAATTGCTTAGCTAGCTGTCGATAGGCCTGTTTCACCTGGGCCTGACTCGCACTCTCAGCAACGCCCAAAGTTTTATAGTGATTTGTGTCGGTGCGCGTCTGATTTTTCATGAAAATATTCTAACCCCTCTTTCTTCCCCGCTTTACTCCTTTTTATTGACCCTTTTCGTCCGACTACGACCTTTCTCTACTTCCCCACCTGCTCTGGATCTTGAAACAGCGGCGTACTCAGATATCGCTCACCAAAGCTGGGCTGGATCATCACAATCAGCTTGCCTGTATTTTCAGGTCGCTTCGCAATTCTCACAGCGGCGCAGAGAGCTGCACCGCTAGAAATACCCGAGAGGATGCCTTCCTCTTTGGCAAGGCGTCTGCCGAATGCGATCGCATCCTCATCTGTTACTGTCACCACCTCATCGATCAACCCTCGATTCAACACCTTTGGCACAAACCCAGCCCCAATCCCCTGAATCTTGTGTGGACCAGGCATGTTCCCAGAGAGCACCGCACTGTTCAATGGCTCTACTGCCACCACTCGAAAGCTTGGTTTCCTCTGCTTAAGCACCTCACCAACGCCGGTAATAGTGCCACCTGTCCCAACCCCTGCCACCAAAAAGTCCACCTGACCTTCCGTATCCTGCCAGATCTCCTCCGCTGTTGAACGCCGATGAATAGAAGGATTGGCCGGGTTATCAAACTGTTGCAGCATATATGCATCCGGCAGCGTATCTACCAAAGCCTGCGCTCGCTGAATACAGCCACTCATCCCCTCCATCCCCGGCGTCAGCTCAAGCTCAGCGCCATATGCTCGCAGCATCGCCCGCCGCTCAGAACTCATCGTCTCCGGCATCGTCAGAACCAAACGATATCCCTTCGCCGCCGCCGCCATTGCCAGCGCAATCCCCGTATTGCCTGAAGTCGGCTCTACCAGCGTCGTCTTTCCCGGCATGATATCGCCGGCTTTCTCAGCCGCTTCAATCATGCTGATACCAATGCGATCCTTCACCGAAGCCGACGGATTCATCCCCTCTAGCTTCACTACAATCTGAGCCACACACCCCTCACTCTCAGGAATCCGGCCCAATCGCACCATCGGCGTATGTCCAATCAGCTCGGTCACATTGTTCGCAATCTTCATCAGAACTCTCTCCTTAGAACTTTCTCCACAGTGCCAATAGTCAAGAATTCAATACAAGCCGGAAGTAAATCCTCCCTCGGGAGCGGTGCGACCCCGCGTCGCTTTGCGGTGCTAGGGAACGCGCACCGAGACAGGGGTGCCCATATGGTGGGGTGAGCCGCCTGTCTCTTATCCTCGCTATCTCAAATTTAGGACAGTGGCTGAGACACAGCTATATGTAGTACATCAAATCCACTTGCTGACGAACATTTCGCTTGTCCACTAGGTCTTGCAGCGTATACCCCTCCAGCACCGACTCAGCCGAACGTCGCACTTCTTGCCAGACCTCATCCACCACTGCCCCCTCCGTCGTCTGCGGCGACTTCACCTCTTTCGCCTTTGCATCAAATCCCTCAATACAGCTCACCACATCTAGCAGCGTTACTTTCCAAGGCTCACAAGTCAGCAAATACCCTCCCTTCGCGCCCCGCTGGCTCTTGACAAACCCGCCTCTGCGCAGTGTCGCCAGCAGCTGCTCTAAGTACCGATCGGGAATGCCCTGCTCTGCCGCAATCTGACAAATCCTCAGTGGCTCCCCCTTGCTGTAGTGCAAGCTCAGCTCTATCAAAGCCAACAGCGCGTACTCACTTTTGCATGATAGTTCCACAGCTATTCAAGGAAAAGGCTATAAAGTGTAGGCCACTCAAAACGTCGTAGCCAATATCTCTTAGTATACTCCGGTTCTACAGTGGGGATTGTTTATTCAGGTAGCGCAATAAAAAAAGCCTCACGAATTCGTGAGGCTCCTTTCAGTCCTATTGTTTTTTCAGAGGCCAAGAGCCGTTGAAAGTTTAGAACGTGAATGTTGCACGGAGTGCGCCGTAGATGTTGTCACCATCATCAGTGCTGTCGTTATCGGCGTAGATAACAGCAGGTGTGAGTGTGAAGAACTCGTTGAGACCTAGCTGATAGAAAGCTTCTACAACCAAAGGCTCGTTGTCAGAATCTGGCAGAATAGTACCGTAGAGACCAAGCTGGTTACCAACGCCGAACAGATCGGGCAAAACAACGCCCAGACCGTAAGAGTCTAGATCTCCATCATCAGCAGGTGAGTAAGCATAGTGACCGCCTACCTCAACACGACCGAAGTCAAGATTCAACAGACCTGCAATGGTGTAGTCAGGACTTTCAACGTTATCACTTTCACCGTCGATGTAGGTGATCGCAGCGTTGAACAAACCATCTGTCAGGAAGTTCAACTGCGCAATGTAGCTATACTCTTCGAACAACCCACCGTCATTAGTGTTGATGTTGCTAGAAGAAGACGAGTAGCCAAGGTCTAGTACCAGATTGTCAGTGAAGGCAAAGTTCACACCAGCACCGAAGTTGCCACCGTCAAACTGGTCATAGAATACAGGACCACTAACGTCAGCAACAGCAGGACCATCGTAAGGAACGATAGTGCTGGTGACAAAGTCATCTGTCACGATGCTGTTAGCTGCGATAATAGCGCTGATGCGGTTGCCAACAGGGAAGCTGTAGTAAACGTCGTCCAAACCAATGTTGTCTTCAAGGCCATTTCGACGTCCACTTTGGCTAGCCAGACCGCCTGCGTTGACAAGCGAGCTAGCAGCGTCAGATGCCTGCAAACGAACGCGCAGTCTATCTTCGCCAGTAAAGCTAGTATCAAAGTTCAAACGAGCCCGATACTCAAAGGTGGCGTCTGCTTCTTCTAATGTTCCTTGGGTTAGTGCTGTTCCGTCGTCATCAGTGACAAAACCACCCTCACCGTCACCAATGAGATCTGGATTTTCAGGATCAAAATCAGGATCGTCAAGGCCGATACCATCGCCGTCCGCATTTAGCAGCGGAATGATACCTTCGGCTTCGCTAAAAGGGACAACTAGGTTGGCGTCCAACTGACCGCGCAATTTAGTAGTGGTGGAGAACTGGTTGGCCTGAAGCTCGGCTACGTCTGCTTCTAGCAAGTCTGTGCGACCACGGATGGTGGCTAACTCTGCTGCGAACTCTTCTTGCAGGCGGCTAACGCCATCAATGTCACCGCCACCAATCAGCTGAATCACAACGTCCAAACAAGCGTTCAAACCGGCAGCAAACTCGTAGCGAGTCATGGCACGGTTGCCACGGAACGTGCGGTCGGGGTAGCCTTCCAAACAGCCGTACTCTTCTACTAGGCGCTGTAGCGCTGTGAATGCCCAGTCGCCTGCGCGTACGTCTGATAGCTCAGAAACGCTAGTGACTTGTGCAAGCTGAATAGGCTCTGAAACAACTGAATCTGAAACGACTACATCTGTAGCTGCTGATTCAACAGCTACACTTTTAACGAGACTTTCTGCGGCTACGGCGTTACCGGATACAGCTAGAACTGCTCCGAAAGCAGCGGGCACGGCGAGCAATGCTTTCAAATTTTTCATTTTTCTCTTAGTTCCTCACACTATTAAGCAAAAAGTTTGACCTTGTTTGCCAAGCCAAAGGAGCGAATTGAATACACAAGCAAAGTACCTGCATACCAATACTTCTTTAACTATCGGCAATGCTAACAGATACCTTTGGTCTCGCACAATCCCTATGGACACTTTTTTGACACTTTTTGTTCGCACCCCGCAGCACTCTGCAAAAAGATGCCTATTCTTGCGCGTTTCAGAGGCTGTAGGCGATGCGAGCACATCGTCATAAGATCCAATCAGTTAGAAACTGACACATAGGTCGACCCCTATTAGTCGCAAGTTAGTCGCAAGCAGTCCCGGGTATATCATGCACTGGTATGTCATGCCCTTTCGTCTGTGACGTCCTTTCTGTAACGCCCTTTAAAAAACTATCCGCCCCTACCCTCAGATAGCTATCTCAATCAATGAGCAGATATCTTGTGGGTAGGGGCGGTCTAGTCGGATCTTCAGGTCAAAACCAAACTGCCGGGAGGAACCCCTTAGCACCTTAGCTGAAACTGATGTTTTAGCAGGTCCTTAGAGGACAGCCCCGGCGCACAGCCGGCTTACATCAACCTGGAGACCCACGCACATATCACTAACGTTCATGGGCATCACCTCCTGTATTCCTAAACGGATTTTGTTTAGTGGATAAGCAACCTTGGTCACTTGGCTACAAAGATAACACGCTCTTATAAAAGTGTGTGTAGGTACTTGGTTAAATTAGTTGAGTGCTGCGAAAATCAATTCTGAAAGAGTCAATCAGTTCTGTAAGAGTAGAGATTAGAACGGAACCTTTTTCTTAGCGTCGCGACCGCTTTCAAAGTCAAGCTCCTTTAGCTTCTTCATAATGCGAGTGAAGTACTCCTGCAAGTAGTCTTCTAGCGGCGTGATCTCGCTTTCTTCTATGCCAAAAGTTTCGTAGACCTCTGCCATCGGTGCGTCCATAGTATTGCCACTAGCACTTACTTCTGTGAAGGCTAGGCGATCGGCCAGGTCCCACGTCCACTGAAAGAAGGCAGCTATGCTCCGAGCCCCTCTCAATAGGGCTGGCGGCATGTTAGAAACATTGGCGTTTTGTTCAGAGAGGCGCTCACAAAGTCGAATGATTTCGTAGGCACCCCATGCCCGCTTGCCCGCCAGCGGGAAGGTCTTATTTTCAGCGGCTGGTAGCTTCAATGCCTTGACTGCAAATTTGGCAATGTCTTGGCTATTCATGTATGCAATAGAGCCCGCTTCGCCCATTACCCAGACAGACTGCCTTTCCAAAATAGGGATGGCGTACTGTCCTACTAGGCCCTGCATAAAGCCGCAGGGCCTAAAAATGGTGTAGTTCAAGCCAGACTCTCTAAGGAAGGCTTCAGCACAGTCCTTAATCTCCATTAGCGGTACGTCAGGATATTCACCCGCGCCCAATATAGAGAAGAAGATAAAGCGATCGACTCCAGCCGCTTTTGCCGCTTTGATCAGCGCAACTTTGCCATACCAGTCAACATCGTATATGCCCTCTTTCTCAGCAGGGCGAGAAGTCGCCGCATCAATTACGGCGTCCACATTCTCGAAGCAAGGGGGAAGACTGTCAGGTCCGGTTAGATCTGCTTTGACTAGCTGAGCACCCCATTCCCTTAGAAAGCTTGCTTTCTGAAAGTTTCTGACGAGGCACTTAACTTCATAGCCTTCATCTAGAGCCCGGCGAACGATCTGCCTGCCTAAAGTGCCAGTTGCGCCAACGACTAATAAGACCATGAGTTAAGGTAAACAAAACTTAATATGCCTCTCAGTCTAGCAGAAGTCGTCGCCGACACAAATATCTCAGGACTGAATCAAGCGTGAACCAGTCCTATTTGAGACCTTATCGAGTCCCGGTTAGACCCTGCTTCTGAGAAGTCAGTGGATGGGAAGTGAGTGGACTATTCTTCACCGCCTTGAACTTTGAGCATCAAAAAGCCAAGACTGAGGCCAACTAAGATCATGCCAAATACCAACACTGCTGTAGAAAAAATTTCGCCGCCCATGTGCCAACTATCTCCTGTTTTATAGTGAATATCCGCCCCATTTTAGAGCGTTTTGGAACCCCTCATGACATCTGCCTCTGTAACAACGCCAAATCCCCTAGTCACCTTTGGGGCAAAGCCCCGCCTCGTAATGACTTTGGGAGACCCTGCTGGAATCGGTCCAGAAGTTGTGCTCAAGGCACTGAGTAATCCAGTGTTTTTGGAGCGTGCAGATATCTGTGTGATTGGTGATCGCACCCTCGCACAGAACACCTATACCGGTCTTAAGACTGTCTGTTCAAACCTTATCGATCCAGTGCGCCTGGACTTTATCGATATCGGACTGCCAAAAGACCTCACAGCCAAAGTCACCTCAGGCATTGAAAGTTGCAGTGGTGGAGAGGTAGGCTTTCGGACTTTGGAAAGTGCGATCGCGCGAACCCTTCAAGGTGAATTTGACGGCATTGTCACTGCTCCCATCGCCAAATCAGCCTGGCTTGCAGCCGGTCATGCCTACCCCGGACAAACCGAACTGCTTGCTGAGATGTCTCATACCAGGCGATTTGGCATGCTATTTGTTGCCAAATCGCCACAAAATGGCTGGTCTCTTAGAACCTTGCTGGCAACTACACATATTCCGTTGAAGGACGTTCCACGGATGCTGACGCCTGAAGTGATGACCCTGAAGCTAGAGCTGCTGATCGGATGCTTGCAAAGGGATTTTGGACTGAGTGAAGCGCGGATTGCGATCGCGGGCCTAAATCCTCACAGCGGTGAACAAGGACAGCTAGGCCGAGAAGAACAAGACTGGCTAATTCCATGGATAGCTGAACAGCAGCGACGATTTCCCAACATCCAACTAGACGGCCCTATTCCTCCAGATACGATGTGGGTCGCCCCAGGACAGGCTTGGCACAGTCGCGATATCTTGCAGACGAATGTCCACGACGCCTACTTAGCGCTCTACCACGACCAAGGACTGATTCCAGTCAAGCTGCTTGCCTTTGACCTAGCAGTCAACACCACTATCGGCCTTCCGTTCATTCGCACATCGCCCGACCACGGCACAGCCTTCAACATCGCTGGTAGGGGAATAGCTAGATCAGAAAGTACAGAGGCCGCCCTGAATTTAGCCATTGAGCTAGCCACTCAGCGTTTGGCCAGGGCAAAACAACCCTAATCAAAACAAACTCAGCTGCTCTGACGGTTGCTCAAGGCGCATCCAGGGTAAAGGCGGTACATTCACGTGATTTGCCTCTAGCATTGCCTGAAAATGCCTAGCCACTTGAGGCGATTCTACTTCCATAGGACAGTGTACGAAAAAGTAAACCTGCTTGCCTGCGCTCAGCCATTGATCGACCCAGCTTACCCACTCACTCAAGTAGTCGTGATTGCGGAGTAGCCTTGGATGGCTAATGTAGCGAACAATCGCAAAGTCGCTGGTCATCTGTGGCTGTAGAGGAACCTTTGGCTTTCTGCGATTAGAGTGCATTTGCGGGTCGATGTCGCCGTCGTCTTCATGGGCATACATCATTCGGCTATCTAGTAAGACTTGGCCCACGTTCAGCTCAGTCAATAGCGCTTTTAATTGATCAGCTGAAGGCGGAGAAAACCAATCTGGGTGCCGGACCTCTACAGCAATTGGCGTAGACGCTCGCGGCCACGCCTGTAAAAAGTTACTCAAATCATCAAATGCAGCCGGACTGTAGCTCGGTGGAAGCTGAACCATAATCGGACCTAAGCGATCGCCTAGCCCCTGCTGCATCAAAGATAAAAAGGACAGTGCCGCCGGTAGATGTGCCATCAGCGGACCTTCGTGAGTGACTGTGCGAGGTAGCTTCGGACAAAAGCGAAAGTCCAACGGTGTATTGACTGCCCAGCGGCTTACCATCTCTGGTGAAGGGACTGAATAAAACGTGGTATTCCCCTCTACTGCCAACATTCGCTCACCGTAAAGCTTCAAAAAATTAGTCGGCTGACTTTTTGCTGGATAAAAGCTGCCTACCCAGTCTTTAAACGCCCAGACTGCACATCCCATCCGAAAGTTAAGCGGGTCTGACATCTCTTTATTCATCTCAACCCAGCTCAGTCCTCTGTATTTTCTAGTTCGTCTCACAATCGATCGACGGTACGCCACTGTTTTCTCAGCAGACTGCCACTTTCTCAGCAGACTGTCAGAATTTATGAAACGAACCTCTATATATTATGGGTAGAATCCATTATTTCTTTTAGACCCCAGTAGGCGCTCAAAACTAAGACTATGGTCTTTCCTCGTATCCGTCCCGATTGGCAGCTTTTAGAACGTCAGGCTACTGCTGAGACCGTTTTCTTCAATCAGCGGCGCTCTAGGAGACAGTTTTTGAAAGCGACGATGGGCACAGGAATTGGTATTGGCAGTGCGATCGCGCTCAATAGCTGTCGCCCCCCGCTCAGCGAAGACGACCGTGCCGAATTTGAAGCCACGCTTGGACGTCGGCTTTCAAACTTTCGTACCAACCCCAACTTTAAAGAGAGCGCCGACCGACCCACCACAGAGCAGCAGTACGCCAGCCGCTTTAACAACTTCTACGAATTTGGTGGCACCAAAAACATCTGGCAAAAAGCACAAGCACTTCCATCCGAAGACTGGAAGCTCACCGTCAATGGCCTCGTCAACCAGCCAAAAACATACGATGCTGACGATCTACTCAAAACTTTTCCGCTAGAAGAGCGAATCTATCGGTTTCGCTGCGTCGAAGCTTGGGCAATGGTCATCCCCTGGTTGGGCTTTCCAATGAACAAACTTATCGAAGCTGTAGATCCCAAGCCAGAAGCAAAATTTGTTCGCTTTGAGTCCTATTTCGACCCCAAAGTCACACCGGGGCCAGGTGTTTCATTCTCCAGTCTGCCTTGGCCATACCAGGAAGGGTTGCGGATTGAAGAAATGGCCAACGAGCTAGCCTTCTTTGCGGTTGGGGTATACGGTCGCACGTTGCCAAAGCAGCACGGCTCGCCCATTCGCATGGTAGTGCCCTGGAAGTATGGGTTCAAAGGAGCAAAGTCCATTGTCAACATAGAATTCGTTGCCGAGCAGCCTGCAACCTATTGGAACGTCATTTCGCCGAACGAATATGGATTCGAGGCGAACGTAAATCCAAAAGTGTCTCATCCTAGATGGTCGCAGGCCCAAGAAAGATTAATGGGCGAAGGCAATGATTGGGACTGGAAAAAGCAGCCGACGCTCTTGTACAACGGTTACGGTGAATACGTTGCCGATCTGTATACCTGATCTAAGCTATGAAATTCCTCATTTGGACAAGGCTCAAATATGCATGAGCACATCGCTATTCCTGACTATCCAGCTGTTGTTTGGGCTTTCACCTACCGAGGAATGAAGATTGAAATAACGACTTCTATGCATTACGAGCAGCAGATTTATTCAGCCTGGGTGACTCACGACACAGGTAGTGCAGTGGCTGTACCGAGAGCAGAGAGTAGAAAGCAGGCGATCGCCCGAGCCAAGAAGTGGATTCACACACACTTTGACTGGGAATAGCACTTAGTTTCACACCACAGACTCATCAGAGTTGATATGTTCCCGTATATCCATGCAACCACTCAGATACGGATATTACATGCCGGGAACACTGAATATACGGCCATACCGTATGCGTCCGTAGCCTATTTATCAGCTGCGAGAGATTCTTATGACTGCTACAGACATATCCTCAGTACTCACTCACTTTATCGACTACGCCGCCGAAGGCGAAGAACCTGCCGATCTCTTACTCGGCGAGCTCATCCCCCCACAGCTCAGCGAGCTAAACCTCCCTCATGCTCCACAGACACCTACCCGGTACTCGAAGAAGGTCGGGAAAGAAGCCATTCGCATTCCTTCTAAGCTCTACAGGCCATCAACTGCACAAAGCTAAAAGCGTCCTAAAACTGCCTCAAGAATCTTAAGTCACTCTTATACAAACGTCTGATATCGTCGATCTTGCTCTGCACCATCGCCAACCGCTCTACGCCTAGACCCGCTGCAAATCCAGAATAAACTTCAGAATCACAGCCCACCGCTTTGAGTACATTGGGGTCAATCATGCCGCAGCCCATTACTTCTAGCCATTGCCCCTGCCAGCGGACGTCTACTTCCGCAGAAGGCTCGGTAAATGGGAAATAGCTGGGACGAAAGCGCACTTCAATATCGCCGAACAGCGCTTCTAAAAATAGCTGAACTGTACCACGCAGGTCTGTAAAAGTGATGTCTTTATCAACCGCAAAAAATTCTATTTGGTGAAAAACTGCTGAATGAGTTGCGTCCACCGTATCGCGACGGTAACAGCGCCCGGAGGCCAGTACCCGCATCGGGGGCTGGTTGTTTTCCATGTAGCGAATCTGTGTGTTGGACGTGTGTGTGCGCATGAGCTGTCCGCCGGGTAAATACAGCGTGTCTTGCATGTCGCGAGCGGGATGGTCTGGCAGGAAGTTCAACGCTTCAAAGTTGTAGTAGTCGCTTTCTATTTCCTGGCTCTGGGCGACGGTGTAGCCCAAGCCGACAAAGATATCAGTAATTTGGTCAATGATGCTGTTGATTGGATGGATTCGGCCCTGCGGCGCGTAGACGCCCGGCATGGTTACATCTAGTGTCTCGGCTGCTAGCTGAGCTTGAATCTGTGCAGTTTGCAGGTCGGATTTGCGCTGCTCGATAGCCGACTGCAAGACAGTTTTAGCCTGGTTTGCCAGCGCCCCAACTTTTGGCCGCTCTGCTGCTGAAAGCTTGCCCATACCACCCAATACTTTAGAGAGATCGCCTTTCTTGCCGAGATATTTGACGCGGGCTGCTTCTAGCTCTTCTAGGCTGCCTGATGTGCTGATATCGGCTAGAGCGCTTTGTTGGACGGCGCTCAGCTGGGATTCGATTTCGGTTGAGGTGGTGGCGCTCACGGCTACTCCAAACGGGATGAAACTGGCTAATTCGGTGTGAAATTAGTCTATGTTAACCTGCCAGAGAGGTCTAGAGCATGCGGGCCTTTACAAGGAAGCGGTTATGAACATATTGGTGAGCAACGATGACGGTGTATTCGCGCTGGGCATCAAAGCTCTGGCAAATGGGCTGGCGAAGGCAGGCCATCAGGTAACGGTGGTTTGCCCGGATCGGGAGCGGTCGGCGACAGGACACGGATTGACGCTCCACGAACCTTTGCGAGTAGAAAAGGCAGAGGGGGTATTTGCTCCAGAAGTGACGGCCTGGGCCTGTTCGGGGACGCCGTCAGACTGTGTGAAGCTAGCGCTGGATGCGGTGCTGCCGGGTAAGCCGGATTTTTTGGTATCGGGAATCAATCATGGGGCCAATCTGGGGACGGACGTGCTGTATTCGGGGACGGTGTCAGCAGCTATGGAGGGTGTGTTGGAAGGGGTGAGTGCGATCGCAATTAGCCTACTCAGCGGCTACCCAAATTTTCAGCCAGCAGCTGACTTTGCTGTCCGACTTGTCACAGAGCTAGAGAGACAGTCCTTATCGCTACCGGTGCTGCTGAACGTCAACATTCCCCCTGTCGACGCTACCAAGATTCAGCTACCAGTGATTACTCGTCAGGGGGTACGACGATATTTCGACCAGTTTGAAAAGCGAGTGGACCCTAGAGGTAGAACCTACTACTGGTTAGCGGGTGAAGTTATGGAAGAAGAAGACGCTGAAATCCCCACGCCAGCAGGAAACAACCATGGCTCGCAAAGTCAAACTGTATCAATTAAGACTACATTGGGTCAGAACGTACTGAGTGAAGCGATAGTAGAAGTGGGTCGACAGTTTATGACGGATGTGCAAGCTATTAAGAAGAATCACATCACGATTACACCACTGCAGGCTAATCTAACCGCGTATACGGCCTTAGAGTTTATCAACGAATGGAAAGATCAAAGGTTCGCGACTGCGGATGTCTAGGCGCTTGTCAGCAGACTGGAATTTGTCACTAGCCTTTACCACAGCCTCTATCACTAGAAGAAATAACCCGAGATATTGTCCTGATTGCTATTTGGTAACGTTGATGTTTTATATGGCGTAGAAACCATGGGCGCGAAATAAAGCGTGCGCACAACGAATCTAAGCATATCGAAAGGTCACAACCTCGCTTGGGCATTCTGCAAGCAGGGATTTTATTTTTTAGTCAAGTATTGAATGCGTCCTTTCATTTTATTTAATGAAGGCTGGTGCTAACTATTGAAATAGACCGTGATTCCACTCAAACCACTTCGACGTAAGGCTCATGTCAGATCAGCAAAATCAGTTTTCGATATGCTTTTGGGGTGTTCGGGGCAGCGTTGCTTGCCCTGGAGAGGATACGGTTCGATACGGAGGCAATACAGCCTGCATCGAGATGAATGTCGGTGGTCAGCAGCTGATTTTCGATGGCGGTACTGGGCTGCGTAACTTAGGGCAGAAGATGCTTGCCAGTATGCCGATCAAGGCGAACATGTTTTTTACCCATTCGCACTGGGATCATATTCAGGGTTTTCCTTTCTTTGTACCGGCATTTGTACAGGGAAACCGGTTCAAGATTCATGGCGCGATCGCACCCAACGGCTCCACTATTGAGCAGCGCCTAAACGACCAAATGCTCCACCCAAACTTCCCGGTACCCTTACAGATAATGGGGGCAACGCTGGAGTTCTGCGATATTGAAGTCGGCGAAGTAGTCAAAATCGGCGAGGTTGAAATCAGCAACGCTCTACTCAACCATCCCGGCGAAGCCATCGGCTACCGGATTAGCTATCGCGGTCACTCAGCCGCCTACATCAGCGATACAGAGCACTTTCCTGGACGGTTGGACGAAAACGTTTTGCATCTGGCGTGCAATGCAGACGTGATGATCTATGACTGCACCTACACCGACGACGAATATTACGACCCAAAAACAGGCAAAATTGGCTGGGGCCACTCCACCTGGCAAGAAGCCGTCAAGTTGGCCAAGGCAGCGAACGTCAAGCAGCTAGTTATCTTTCATCATGACCCTGGTCACACCGACGATTTTATGGACGATATCGCTCGCCAGACGTCCATCGCAATGCCGGGCAGCATTGTGGCAAAAGAGGGCATGGTCCTCGAGCTAATTAAAGAAGCTACGCCGGCAGCGGTAATGGCCTAGATTTAATGTGCGTTTTTTAGCCCTCAGTCAGATCGCTTTCAGTTTCCATGAGTAGTTCAGTCCTGACTAAGGTCATACTGAGAAACCATGCTAAAAAGTGTTGAGAAATAATGCGTTTATGTAACCTGCACCTGTTTTTGATGATAGCCTGCGCTTCCTTCTACGAAAGGTTTTGAAGAGCATAGCCGTAAGAATGTAACGGATTATTGCTTTGTTTTTAATAAAGCAGACTAGGCGGCGGGTCTTCTCTTAGTCTTGTATCACTGGCCACAAAAACGGCCAGCTGCTGTATTACGAAGAAGGAGAGCTTAATGCTTGACGCTTTCTCTAGAGCCGTTGTTTCGGCTGACTCTAAGACTGCTACTATCGGTGGCGACGAACTCCAGGCGCTAAAGGGCTTTGTTTCCGAAGGAAACAAGCGTCTAGACGCTGTTAACGCGATCGCTTCCAACGCTAGCTGCATCGTTTCTGATGCTGTTTCTGGCATGATTTGTGAAAACACTGGCTTGATTCAAGCTGGTGGTAATTGCTACCCTACTCGTCGCATGGCTGCTTGCCTTCGCGACGGTGAGATTGTTCTACGCTACGTCACTTATGCTCTACTCGCAGGTGATGCTTCTGTTCTAGACGACCGTTGCCTCAACGGTTTGAAAGAGACTTACGCTGCTTTGGGCGTTCCTACTGGTTCTGCTGCTCGCGCAGTCAACATCATGAAGGCTTCTAGCATCGCTCACCTGAAGGGTACCAATAGCCCCGAAGCTGGTGGCTCTCGCTACAACAAGAACGATGCACCTGAAGGCGACTGCTCTGCTCTAGCTTCTGAAGCTGCTGGCTATTTTGATCGCGTTGTATCTGCTCTTTCCTAATTGCCTCCTTGCGGCAATTTGCTTTTGAGTCTATTTACTTTGTTAATCGATCAAACATAACTAACTTTGGAGATTTAAAATGAAATCAGTTGTTACTTCCGCTATTGCTTCGGCTGACGCTGCCGGACGTTTTCCTGGCTCTGCTGACTTGCAGGCTGTTCAAGGTGGTTTGCAGCGTGCGGCTGCTCGCCTAGAAGCTGCTGAAAAGCTCAACTCTGGTATCGACCAGGTTGCTCAAGAAGCTTATGATGCTGCCTTTAAGAAGTACCCCTACCTCACCAACGAAGGTGAAGCAGGCGGCAACCAGGGTAAGAAGGACAAGTGCCTTCGTGACATCAAGCACTACCTGCGTCTGATCAACTACTGCTTGGTTGTGGGTGGTACTGGTCCTTTGGACGAGTGGGGCATTGCTGGCGCACGTGAAGTGTACCGTTCTTTGAACTTGCCTACAGCGCCTTATGTCACTGCTATGCAGTTCACTCGTGATCGCGCTTGCGCTCCTCGTGATATGTCTCCTCAGGCACTCACTGAGTTCCGTGCATTGCTCGACTACGTTATCAATTCCCTCTCCTAATTAATCAGGCCTTAATAACTAGCAGTAACTAGTTCGATTAATAGGATTGACTGAGCCTGATTCAGTTCCTTGACTCGGGCATGAAAAATTAGAGGACTCCTGGTGAATACCTTAGCGATAGGGCTTTCTCAGGAGTCTTTTTTGGTGTTGTTTTCTTTCATCTTGATTATGGTTGCCGATTCTATCTTTAATCAGCTAAAACATCCCAACCCGGCTATGCGACAGCGAGCCATGATAGAGATTGTCGATAACCTTGATGAGCAGACTATTCCTAAGCTGATGGCAGCACTAGGTGAGGAAGATGTGGTTTATCGTCGCGCCTGTGTCAAAACGCTGGGTGCGATTGGAATGGCCTCTATACCAGCGGTGGTCGAGCAGATGCTAAACAGCGAAAACGATACGGTGCGAGCTAGCTGTGCGAAGGCAATGGCCCAAATTGCGGTCTATCATCCTGACGAACCTTTTCCGCTGGAAGGGCTAGAGGGATTACGTCAGGCGATAGACGATCCATATCCAGTAGTGCAGATTGCCTCAGTGATGTCTTTGGGTGAAGTCGGTGCGCCTGCTGTCGATACTCTATTGGACGTCCTGAAGACGACAGATAATGTGGCGATCGCACTGACCATCACCAATACTTTGGGTTCTATTGGCGATCCGCGTGCGCTGGAAGTTCTACGCGATCTGATTGTTGATAAGTCTGTCGACAGTTACGTAAGAGAAACCGCTGAAAGCGCGCTGCCTCGCCTAGAGCAAATGATAACAATGGGAGCAACAAAAGGAAGTTTGCGAGATCGATAAATAGCTTAGCGGGTCTTACAAAAGCCTGAGCTGTTGGCTCTCTTCTATTTCTAAAATGAACAGATCTGTTTCTTCCTTTTCTATGAATTTGACGCCGTGCGGATCTTGATTTAGGAGTGCCTGTGCTGCTTCGAGGACATCGGATGCGATCGCGTTCAAATCTTCTCTATTGTTTAGATAAGCCTGTAGTGCGCTCATCGGTAGTAGCGTACTGTCTGTTCCCAATTCAGGCAATCTGGGTCTAGATGTCTCGCTGACAAGCTGCGGTTGAATCGTATAGCTATGAGCCGCTGCCAATGCCTGACCAATAGTATTGTTATCTATAGTTTCTATCTGACTAGCGGTGGCCTGATAGATGACTCTGACAACTGCTTCGGCGATCGCTGTTCGCTCAACCGTTGCGAGCAAAGCTGCCTGTGGATGTTCTGCTTTTATAAGATCGACTTCTATTGTCTTGAAAGCCCGCGCCGGTAAAACTTGGAACTCAGCTGTTGCTTTCCCTTTACTGACTTCTGCAATCACATACCCTTTCTCTTCTTTCTCTTCACTGAAATCTACCCGTTCGATACTACCAGGATAGATAGCCAGTGGCGACTGACTAACTTCTTGATATCTATGTACGTGGCCAAGGGCAATGTAGTCAAAGCAATTGCGGGCTAGAATCGCCATTGGTACCGTGAACCCTTTCCCAACCGCTAGAAATTTCTCCGCGCCATAGCGAGCGGTATCAGTCATTACATGCGCCAATAAGACCGTTGGAACCGCTTGATCTAGCTTGCGAATCTCTCCTTCTAGAACAATTCTTAGTTTTTCCAACAACAGTTCTCCGACTTCTCCCATCGAGAGCCCCTGTGTCTCCGGGCGGGTAAGCAGCGTGGAGCGAGTGAGCCAAGGGAGCGTAATGATTTGGATAGGACCACTATGAGTCTCGATCCGATGCGTGGTCAGCGTGTCTCCGACGATGAATCCTGGGACCCCAAGCGTGCGATAGATACAGAGGCTTGCGCCGCCAGCACCTTGAGCATGCTGGTCATGGTTACCCACCAATAAAACAGTGGGGATGCTGGCTGCGGCTAATCGACAGAATTCTTTGGCAAATGCCTGCTGAATGTACGGTGGGGGAGTGGCGTCGGGGAAAGCATCACCACCAAAAAGAACAAGATCTACCTCTTGGGCAATTGCATCGTCTACACACCTACGCAGCGCCTGGATAAAATCTTCTAGCCTGGTATTTAACCCTGTCTCTGGGTTGATTTGACCGTGACTGAAGCCACTGCCCATGTGGATATCTGACAGATGAAGGATTTTGACCATAAATCGAGATAGGCTGGAGAATTCAACTGAAGGACTCGTAAGCGAGAAGAGACTTTCTTAGTTGTACACTATCGTAAACAAACCCAGTGCTTTTAGTCTAATCTAGCAGCGGAAGGACCGATCTGTTTGTCTTTACGTGGTCACACTAGCCGACAGTGTTGGTTTCAAGATTAAGTGGTAGAAGGACGGTGACGGTGGTGCCTTCGTCTGATGTCGATTCGATGATCATACTGCCGCTGTGGGCTTCAATGATCCGCTTGGTAATAGCGAGTCCTAGACCGTTACCGCTAGCTTTTGTAGAAACAAAAGGCTGGGTTAGCTTAGGAAGAACGTCAGATGGGATTGGATCACCACCGTTGTGGATTTGAATCTCAATTTCTTGTTGAAGCGTTGATTGTTGGATCTTGCGCTGTATTTGCCAAGTGACGGTTTCTCTGACTGGAATGGCCTCGCAGGCATTGGTGACTAGGTTGATGAATACCTGCTTAAGTTTGTCGCGATCACCCTTCACGACTAGCGAGTCCACGTGAGTAATCAGCTGAATGTTTTTAGCAGTGGCGGCGGGTGCTGCTTGAAGCGATCGCACTAGCCCCAGCGATAAATCGTTAATTTCAACCAACTCTTCCGCTAGCTTTTGCTCTTTCGAATAAGCCAAAATTTCGTTGAGGAGCCGCTTTAACCGTTCGGATTCTTCCATAGCCAGTGCCAAGCGCATTTGGCCTCTAGGCGGCAGGTCCATCGTCTGAAAGGTGGAAAGGGCCATATATACGGTTGTAAAAGGGTTGCGAACCTCATGCACGATCATGGCAGCGAGCTGACCGATTTCTGCCAGACGCGCCTGGGCTTTCTCGGCCTGTTTGCGATCGCTAATATCTCGCACTAACGCCAGAGCTCGCTGCTTTCCTGACATTTTCATAAAGTTAGCGCGCACCTCTACGGGATAATCGCTGCCATCTTTGCGGCGGTGAATGCTTTCGAGGGTGACGGGATTGCCTGTCTGCAATCTTCGCCAGAGCGCCTTATATTCGCGGGGTTTAATCGCTGGATTAATTTTGAATAGACTGTGATGAACTAGCTCAGACCGACTGTAGTTTAAGTGATTTAGTCCGAACTGATTGATGTCCAAGATTTCCCCGCGCTCGTCTAAAACAAAAATCGATTCCGCAGCCTGTTCTACCAAAGTGCGAAAGCGATTTTCACTTTCTCTGAGCTGATCTTCTGCCTGTTGACGCTGTGCGATACTAGTAGAAATTTGCTCAAACATTTGCTGAAAAGCGACAACAACCACTCCTAGCTCGTCTCTTCTACGGATATAAGAAGTAGATTTGAATGCCTGTATTGTCGCGTTCTCTTCATTTAACGCCGCAGGCGCTGCCCGTAGCAAATCGTCGCTCAGCGCCAAGATAGGTGAGATTAGGATAGAGCGTAAAACAACCATAGTCGTGAGCGTGACCACGGCTGAGATCAACAGCACTAGACCAACAATACGCCAGATAAAAGCGCGCACTTCCTGGCGCACGCTAGCGGTGTCATGGTTGATCACCACCCAGTGGGGAATACCGATAAGTGGGAAGGATTGAGCTGTCTCGTACCTGTTCAGTTGGGGCTTGAAGTCTGCTGAATCTTCTGTGGTTGAGAAGGTTTCGAAGGCCATAGTCGGCGCTTCGCCAAAGCTGCCGATCAAATTGCCCCTGACGTCGTAAATACTGCCGCCTACTATGATGGGTATAGCTTCAAGCCTACTGAGCTTGTTGAGTAGCTGCTCGGGAAATACGACTTCATCCGTTGTTTTGACATCTACTGTTGCGACTCTCAGACTGGCTGAGGACTGCTGCGCTAGTCCTTCTAGCAGTTCTTGCTGACGACGCATTACCGATGGAATGAGAATGAGTCCTTCGATGGCAACGATACTTCCAAAGATGGCAAGTACGATTTTCTGAGAAAGTCGCGATCGCAAAAAACTCAGCAGATCTGCTCGAGGTTTGGGTAGTGGGAAGGATTGCACAGTGTTCTTGGGTCTTCTCAATAGCTCACCTACAAAATGATATGGCACTTTTGTCGAGTGGGACTTACAGACTAGGCTACTATCGACTCTTAATATGGTACGAGGGGCTCTTAAGTAGTGCGCGATCGTCGACATCGACTAGCGAACTAGAGTTCTGGCGTATATCCTATTGAATGACGAACAGTCTACAAAACGCGTGTCGTTGTGGATAACCAAACTGACGAAGTACAGCCGGTTGTTACTGACCCTATAATCTCTGGTCCTCCAAAGCTGAGACCCTATCAAGAAGCGCTTATCAAAGATCTTTATGAGGAGTTGAACGTTGGCCATCAGAGAGTCGCTATCATTGCGGGCACAGGAGCCGGGAAGACCATCATCAGCGGACAGATTTGTGCCCATGCTGAAGCTGCTGGCAAGCGGTTGATGTTCTTGGTACATCTAGATGTGCTGGTAGGTCAAACCTACGAAAAGATGAAAGCGTTTGGCTTACAGTGCGGCTTTATCAAAGCTGGTTGGGAAGAAAATCGAAATGCGCCAATTCAAATCGCAAGTATCCAAACGATGGCGAAGCGGCGATGGTGGCAAAAATGGCCTGCGGATGTGGTGTTTTATGATGAGGGACATATCACGCTTTTCAGCCAAGTAGGTAAAAAAGTGATGACTAAAACTCACGCAAATGCTGTTCATCTGGTAATGACAGCAACACCACTACGGTTAGGGAAAGAACAGTTAGGAGATTATTTAGAGACTTTGGTCTCTTCTCCTGTGCCTAATGTGTTACAGGAAATGGGCTATCTCTCTACGATGAAGTATTACAGCATGCCAAGAGACAGCATGGCAAACCTAGAAGAGGTCAAAACCTCTCGAGGGGATTACGACGAGAAAGACTTGAAAAATGCTTGTGATCGCACCGAACTAGTAGAGAAGATTGTTCAAGAATGGTTTCGTATCGGTAAGGGCAAACGCACAATTGCCTTTTGCGTTGACATAGAACATGCCAATCATGTTGCCGAAGCATTTCGCAAAGCTGGTATCAGTGCCGATACGGTTGATGGCAACACATCTATAAAAGATCGCAAGCAGCTATATCAGGCGCTCAAAACGGGTGAGCTGATGGTGCTGACCTCTTGCAATGTTATCAGTATTGGCTTCGATGAACCCAGCGTAGAAGTAGGTCTGATGCTACGCCCAACCATGTCTAGCGCTATGCATTTTCAGCAGCTCGGCCGAGTGATGCGTATCTCTCCTCAGACCGGCAAAGAGTACGGAATTATTCTTGATCAAGCCGGAAACCTGCAGCGGCTAGGCTTCCCAGAGGATGTAGAAGAATACTCGCTGCCGACGAGAAAGTCTTCTACTGGAGGGGGCGGAGCGCCACCGACAAAGCCTTGTCCGGCCTGCGGCAGAATTGTTCTCTCTTTCATTGTGAAGTGTCCGGATTGTGCCCATCAATGGATTAGCGAACGGCCTATCAACACCGAAAATATGGTGGAAATATATTCAAATACTCAAGCTCAACAAATTAAAGACATTCCGACCTTGATAGAGCTGTATCACGGGCACCGACGACGAGCGTACAAACAAGGCAGAGGGCCAGGCTGGGCAGATAGAACCTTTGTGGATCAGTGCGGGCGTATGCCCAAGCCAGAATGGTGCTTTGGGTCCTTGTACGGCGCCAAACCAACATGGGACGAACAGCTTGATATTGTTAATTACCTGTACGAAAGTGCGAGGAAAAGCCGCGTCGATTCAGAAGATTGGGTAACAGAAGAGTTTGAGAAAGAGGTCGGTCCTGGTACTTGGCTAAAAATTTCGCAGTATAAAAAACAGCAGAAATAACCACGCAAGCTGGTCGGAAATATGGCTATATTGCCTGTAGGTGCGGATGTTTCGAGCTTTTTCTAGGTGTGTTCCCTCATAAAAAGACGATTTATCAAATGTGTTTTGTCAAACATGGATGTGACACTTCTTCACGCGGAAGGCGAGGCAGCGCTCTCCAACGCTCGTTCAGGCTACTGTTTAGCACAGTGATGCTTTAAGTCGATTTATTTTAAACCCGTTTCGATAACCATTTTCATGAGCTCTAAATCGATGTCCATCAACAGTCCGACAGCGCCGAGGAAACCAACCTACGCACCGACTTACAGACGGTGGATCTATCAGTCGCTCGTAGCTGGCGCAGGTGGCCTACTGCTAAGTACCGTTCCTGTAAAGAGCTGGGCTGCTGCTGTTGAGCCCGCTACTCAGATTCCTGAAACATCGGTGATAGAACAGCGAAAGCCTAGCCTACGAGATTTGATAGAGTCAATTCCGCCTCGTTCTATCGCTGCTCCGGCTGACTCGATCCCTACTCCTGCTAAGCCTGTGGTTGAGAGCGTAGATAACCAGGCTGTAGATCAGGTGGTGCGACTACGGTTGAGCCTAAGCGATCGTGCGGTATATGTCTATCGAGGAGAGGTTCTAGAAACTAGCTATCCAGTTGCAATCGGACGAGATGGATGGGAAACACCAACGGGGGATTTTGAAATTTTTTCACAGATCGACGGTCCTGCTTGGACCAATCCTTTCACCGATGAGGTCATGCCGCCTGGCCCCGATAATCCTCTGGGCGATCGCTGGATTGGCTTTTGGACGGATGGCAACAACGTAATTGGTTTTCACGGTACGCCAAATCGAGAGTCGATAGGGCGAGCGGCTTCTCATGGCTGCGTTCGAATGTACAACGAGCACGTGCGTGAACTATATAGCATAGTCGCACTAGGGACCGTCGTTACTGTTGAACCCTAGCGACGAAGTATCTATTGAATGGATCATTTGGAATCGGCCAAATGCATCCACAAAAAACGCTCGTACGTATCTATTTGTGTGTATCCGCTTGCCAACATTCCCAGTAGGATAGAATTCTGCTTTCTCGAAAGCTCGTATGGAATCGAGCAGCAATAAGGTAGTAGAAAATTCATAGTACTTTCGACTGCTTTACAACAGATACCTCCTGAACCAACCTGGTAGGTAACGGTATGTCTCGTTCTTTTGAAGGCTTTAGTTTGAAGGATACAAAGATACGAAACTGTTCTGCATCTACTTCTTTCGAGAGAGTTTACTTCATATTCTTCTGCCATAGCGTTAGCGTACAGAGATACGTTCAAAGCCTTGACACACACGAAAAATAATTGTCACTGCACCCAAGTGGCTACTTCGGAGACTTTTGATATTATGCCAATAGAAACAATAGCTACCTCACGTAGAGGGCTTATGAAATGGGGTCTTTTGGGTCTCGGTGGTGCGATGATCGCCACTTTGCCTAGGGCGGTACAGGCACAAACTGGAAGCAGGGTTAAGACCTTGACTTTCGCTGCCGATGACGTCGGAATTCTTAATTTTGCGCTGCTGTTAGAAGAGCTAGAAGCTGCTTTTTATGCGGCAGCAGTTGGTTCAGGTAAGATAACGAATGCAAAAGAATTGCAGTACGTTAGGACGTTGGGCGCTCAAGAAGCGTCCCACGTGACTTTTTTACGAAGCACGCTAGCTGACAATGTCCTTTTTGAGACGGCAGATCTCAGCTTTAATTCGTCTGGTCTGAGCGCTGTCTTGAGCGATCGCGACACTATACTCAATACGGCAGTCACTCTAGAAGATGTTGGCGTCCATGCTTATAACGGCGCGGGTCCTAGCTTGACCAACCCCACCTATCTATTAGCTGCTGGTTCCATCGTTTCTGTCGAAGCTCGTCATGCGGGCGGCGTACGCGCTTTGCTAGGCCGTCCCACTACAGAACCAGACAGCGATCGGCTCGTTGGCGACGAAGATTTAGTTGCTAGCTTGAACCCGTTTATGGGCAAAGCCTACGACGAACTCTACAGCCCAAGTCAGATCGTCGCTATCGTCGGCTCGCTTGGCGTTCTCAACAATCCAATCAACGGCGCGCTCGTCTCATAGCGGCAGGAGAAAAAATAAATGAAAATACACGCTAACTCAATTTTTCAACAGGTAGATTCTGTTCTATCTTCTTTGCCTGATGCTTTGCCTATTCTGTCGACAAAGCTCAAGTCCCTTATCTCTGAATGCTTTAATCAAGCTTCATCAGTTCAGCAGATAGCAAAAGGAATGGCGATGGTCTTTCCTCTATCTATGCTGCTTTTCTTTAGCCATACGCCTGTGGCTCAAGCCCAGAGCGTTCTATCTCCTCGGCAGGTAGTCGAATATGCGCTGACGCTAGAGAAGCTAGAAGCTGATTTCTACCGTCGTGCGATCACAGCCGCTCAAAACGGTGGGCTAGCTTCTGTGCCTGCCTCTGCCAAAAATATTCTTGTTTCCTACGGCCAGGATGAAGCTCAACACGTAATTGATCTTTCTGCTGTATTGCCCTCTTTGGGCGGCGATCCAAGCGCTGTCACGATTCCAACAAACCCCAACTACTCGGCTATTTTAGGACGCGATCCTTTTGCTAATCCAGCAGATTTTCTGTTGGCAGGGCAGTATGTCGAAGATCTAGGTGTGGCCGCTTACAAAGGACAGGTCCAGAATCTGCTAGCGGCAGGCGATGCTGGGAAAACCGTGCTAGCGGCGGCGTTGGCCATCCACAGTGTAGAAGCACGTCATGCAGCAGGCGTTAGATATTTACGTCAAACTCTGCTGGGCGCTAACGTTACACCATGGATTTCCGACAATAACAGCGTGATTTATCCGGAGACTCGCTCTGATTCTGTTATTCCATTCTCTACAGATTCGTTTGACGGGTACGCAACACAGTCTGAAGTGTTAGCGCTAGTCGGTCCTGTTTTAATGGAAGCTCCAGAGCCATCGATGCCTTCTGAACCGTCAATGTCTGACGATGATGATGACAGCGGCACTAGTGCTCCTATGCCTCAAGCACCACGTGCATTGTGGTAAACCTCTTACATGATGTACTAGCGCATACAGCCGGAGATGAATAGTTAAAGAAGGCAGCTAGCTCATAGAAAAAAGTGAACAGCCACTGATTCAACAGGCCGAGTCAGTGGCTGTTTTGCGTTACACATCTATGGCATAGTCGAGAATCAGTTCGTCACCTGGAAGGCCGCGAATACCCCAATTATGTTTTGGCAGCTCGAACATCGCAATTTCAATATCATGCATCGCAATATCCAGCTGCTGGTTGATTCTCTCAAACAACAAACCAGTCAGCTTCTTTTTAGCCGGAACTGAGCGGCCCTCGAACATCACGATCTCGATGATGGTGTACTGCGATGAGCAGCTAGCAGGATAGTAAAAATTCTCCGGCTCGAGTGGGAAGAATCTCTGGAATCGTTTGTTTTCTGGGGTGCCAATGGCCTCATGCAAACATCCGTGAATAATATCTGAAAGCCTTGTTCTAATGAGTTTGAGAGACTCTGCGCTACCCGTGATTTTGACCTGTACCATAGAATAATGTTACCTATGCGGATGTTGACATAACTACCCTAAACTCGAATGTTGACGTGACTATTCTATTGAGTCAATCCAGACTTTTCAGGTAAGTCCAGCATGATGTTGAGATTTTGCACCGCCGCGCCGGAAGCTCCTTTGCCAAGATTGTCCAGACGAGCAACTAGCAAAGCTTCTTGAGTAGCGTCGCTTGCGAAGACAAAAAGCTGCACTTCATTGGTTTGATTAGCGCTTTTTGCTTCAAAAAAGCTGCCGTCTCGAAGCTGCTCCTTGTCGTTGAGCGGTGCTACGCGAACAAATGGTTCATTTGCATAGTGTTCGCTGAGCGTTTTATGCAGTTGCTCGCCCGTAGGCGCATTGTCTAAAGTCCATAGAGGAAGCGGTACCTGTACTACCATTCCTTGAGCAAAGTCGCCTACCGCTGGCACGAACAGCGGGGAATGGCTAAGCCCGGCATACTTCTGCATTTCTTCGACGTGCTTATGCCTAAAACCTAGACCATAGGGACTATAGGGTGATTTTGATTCCTCATCAGGGGCACCTGCTCGGAAGCCTTCGTACTGAGCAATCAGCTTTTTCCCCCCGCCCGAGTAGCCTGAAATTGCATTGACTGTCGCTGGAAAAGTCACTGGCAGCAGTCCGCTTCTGACAAGCGGAGACACAAGAGATAGAAATCCGGTAGGATAGCAGCCTGGATTGCTGACTCGGCTGGCAGTGGCGATGCGCGATCGCTGATCGGCGGTTATCTCTGGAAAGCCGTAAACCCACCCATCGGCAGTTCTGTGCGCAGTGCTAGCATCCAGAATCTTGGTCTGAGTGTTAGTGACCCAGCTTACCGCTTCGCGAGCAGCGTCGTCAGGCAGGCACAAAATCGCAACGTCGGATGCGTTGATCATCTTGGCGCGTTCGCCAGCCTCTTTCCGTTTGGATTCATCGATACTGATCACGTCTAGGTCGCTACGATCAGCCAAGCGTTGATAGATTTGTAGTCCTGTGGTGCCTGCCTCTCCGTCGATAAAAACTTTTGGAATTGCCATGCGATTGCCCTTCTGCTCCAGCAGCTAACCTCTCTCAAGTCTACTTATAGTCTCTGTCATGTTGCTTGTGAAAGCTATGCGGACTGAAAGCTCAATAAAGCCAAGCGCGGCATAACTAGAAACGCAAGAATGAATCTTCAGACTGCCATCAACATACAGCTCTAGAAATCTTAGTTCACAACGGTTGTAGAAGCTAATCTTCCCGACCAATCAGCTCTACAAGCTATAGCTTTGGTCACTTTGCCGAGGTATAGACCCGGCCCGAAAGCTTCGCTTAGCAACAGATAGGGCGACTCGCAGTTCCTGTAGGCGCGGCCTTCTCTTCGAGCATGCATCCGGGAATCGCTATACGGTGTTGAATCTGTTGGGGTAGTACCTAAAACCGTCTCGGTTAGACCTGCTGCCGCTGGAACGGCTGCCATCCGTACGGCCATTAAAGCTGTCTTGAGAACGACTACCGAGCCTCTCGCTAGGAATCATTTGCTAAATACAGACCTGATTAGCATAGGTTGACCCATAGATTGGTTGGCCGTCGGCTTTGGAGAGCTTGAGCGTTTGTCTGGTTTCTTTCTGAAGCTAATTTGAGTGTTGTCAGCGGTCGGATCTTCTGCATCTAGAACGTTTGCGGGCAGAGAGATTTGACTGTCAGCGTCTGGGTACAGCGCTTGAAATTCTTTAAAGATACGATTGGCAATAGGTCCATAGGTCGAGCGACGATTCAATCGCATAAGCACTGTTCTAATACGGTTTTGCAGACCTTTGGTCGTTGTGATTTGCTGATAGAGTGTCTCTACCAAGATAGCAATATCTATGTGCTCGAGCAGAGAGGCGTCGCTTTCCCATTTGTCATAGCACAGGCAGTACAGTAGCTTTTTGGTTCTCAGCGGCTCTGGGCCCTGAGTTAGTCGAGCTGCAGTATCTCTGTAGAGCAGCACCATCGGACTGTCTAAGACATCAGCTTCAATAGAATCTTGGTCGTCATCATCAGAATAGTTTGTTGAAAAGCGAGGTGTTTCAACTGTTCCACCCGTAGGTTCTATGTAAAAATCACTTAGGTTGTCTAAAATAACCTCGGCAATCTGAGCATACTCGACCTGTCGGTTAAGCGTTCCAACAATTGCGTAAAGGCTATTACGACACTCTTCCAGGCTGGAATTACGCTCAGTCAGTGATTCTAGCAGCCGTTTAAGGGAGAAACCCTCTAGAACCTTCGTGTTGTTTTCCCAGAAAGACTGATGCGTTCCGTATAATAGCTTTTTGATACGGCGGCTGTTGGGATGCTCAGTGAGTTTTTTGAGTGCTGCGTTTATTGGGGCAACTGAAAGTGATGCAACTGCTTCGGTGCTGTCTTCTCTCTTTTCTTCTGGGCGCATGCCTAGCGGCCAGACGCTGTATGCCGCTACGGCCTCTGAGATATTTTTGAGTGATAGTTCTCCGATATAGTCGGCGTCTAATTCCAGCTGAGACTTGACTACGTCGTATACAACTTGAGACATGCAGACAGCGCCTGGTGTGGCTGCGGCTTCCAGCCTAGCAGCGATATTGACGCCCGTGCCCATCATGTCTTTTTGATTGAAAAAGATATCTCCTAAGTGGACGCCAACTCGGTGAGTAAAATGATTGTCCGCATCTTCCCCCTTAGCATGCCCTAGAAATGTTTTTTGGATTTCTACCGCGCAGCTAGCCGCTTGAACCGCACTGACAAAGTACATCAGAACGCCGTCACCGACGGTCTTGAGAATCTTCCCTCCAAAAGCGCTGCAAAGCGCTGCGATCAGCTGTAGATCCTGATTGATAATGGCGAGCGCTTTTTCCTCATCCTGCGACATGCGCTGGCTAAAGCTGACGGCATCAGTGATGACAATCGCGGCCAATGTTCTCTGGATTTGAGGATGCACAGGAGTGTTCATGGTGTTGGACGCCATCTGATATGGTCTAATTTGCCCGGTTTTCTAACGAGAGTCTGCATGTTCTGTAAGCCTACACACCAATCTGATGGACGTTTTACGTGCTCTTCTTGTCGCGATCGCTACTTTGCTCCACGTGTTTGTAATGGATAAAACCATTGTTATGAAAAAGCACTTAACGTTTCTTCGAGATCAGCTAGCGTATAGAGGTATCTGACGCTAGCTATCAGTTAGAAAACTGGATCGTGAATGGTGTCTATGCATTGATTCTCTATCCACTGACGACCGCTTTCTTCGCACTCTCCTCGATTCGTTTTGAAGGGAACAGCAGTGGGATGAAATCCTTCTTTTTTAGTGAACCGGTCGGGCTTTGCTAGCAGCTTGCTACTCTTTAGATGAACAAGGCCAAAGATAGAGACGGCTCCTATTACGATGCTGGCGAAGACAGTTAGCGCGATGAAGGGATTGCCTTTTTGAATTTGGCGATAGCGGACGCGGCGGTTGGGTCCGGCGGCTAGCGCCAGATAAGAGTTTTTACCTAGGAAAGGCAGAGACAATCGAAAATCAATGATATGACTACGCGGAATTAAGGCGGCTTCTACTGCCTGGATCTGTGCGGGGGTGAAAGTGGCGCGGACTTCTGGTGAGACCCTTGAGAGCAGACGCCAAGCGTTGGGACTGCGTGCGGATGTCCGGCTAGGGGCAGTGCTTGGTCTGAGAGCGTTTTTCCTGACGGTCTGGAGAGGTTTTTTTCTGCGGTCGGGTCCGGCTAGAAAGATAAAGTAAATGCCTGTGCTCATCAATGGAAGTGAAAAGCGTATGTCTACTTTATGTGTGCGTGGGACTAATGCGGTTTCTGTAGCCTGAATTTGGCTAGGAGTGAAGGTATTCCTGATGTCTGCTGGCATTCGTAGCAGCATGCGGGAGGCATTCGGATAGCTTCTGATGGATAGTCCCATTAGTTTGACAGTCTCTTGATCAAAGCGGCACATACGTTTCTACAGTGCCCAGGATAGTTAGATTAAGTATAAAAAGTAACATCTCCGTTATCTGGATTCTCAATCACTGAGAGCTTTGAGTGTGTGATTTTACGGTGGCTGATAACTCTTGCCAAAATCCGTTAGTATCGGTCGTATGCATGCGGGTTTTGTACAGATAGCTTGGCAAAATTATGATTGATCTGCGCAGCGATACGGTAACGCAGCCGACGGCAGATATGCGACAGGCGATGCTGGCTGCGCCGGTTGGAGATGATGTGCTCGGTGATGATCCTTCGGTCAATGAGCTAGAGGCGTATGTAGCAATGCTGCTGGGAAAAGAAGCGGCGGTCTATATGCCTTCGGGAACGATGACTAATCAGGTGGCGTTGCGATCGCACACTCAGCCCGGCGACGAGGTCATTCTAGAATCCGAAGCCCACATTTACTATTACGAAGGCGGCGGTCCCGCGGCTCTTTCGGGCGTCAGCTGTCGATTATTGCCTGGTGGAGGCGGTGTCTTTTCAGCAGCAGCGGTCGAAAAGGTGCTACGGCCAGCCGATCCTCACTTTCCCCAAACTCGATTGGTCTGTGTGGAGAATACGCATAACCGCAGCGGGGGGCGGATTTTTCCGCTAGAAGCAATTCGAGAAATCGCGGCTGTCTGTGAGCGCAACAACCTGCAGATGCATATGGACGGCGCTAGATTTTGGAATGCCTGTATTGCGACAGGAATTTCACCCAAAGATTACGCAGCCCCTTTTGATACACTCAGTGTGTGTTTCTCCAAAGGACTAGGTGCGCCAGTTGGATCGGCTTTAGTCGGTAGCGCTGAGAAGATGTCGACCGCGCGGCGATTTCGCAAGATGTTTGGGGGTGGAATGCGGCAGGCTGGGATGATTGCCGCTGGGGCCCTGTATGCGCTGCAACATCAGTTTGAGCGGCTGGCGGAGGACCATCAGAACGCGCAGCTATTTGCTTGTCAGTTGCAGGGAATGAAGGGAATTTTGATTGATCCGGACGCGGTAGAAACCAACATTGTTAACTTTGAAGTGACTGAGTTTGGTGCGGGTGAAGTGGTCAAAGCGCTAGCGAAGGAAGGAGTCGCAGTCCTAGCGACTGGGCCGCGCAAGATTCGAGCGGTGACTAACTTGATGGTAAGTGCTGAGCAAATTAACCAGGCAGTGGATGCGATCGCTCGTACGCTCCGATGATTCAAGTCCCAAGAAGATTGCTCTCAGTAGATTGGTTACTCGCAACTAGATTCAACGGCTTCGTTAGAATCTGACCAAAAATGACTGACTCTCTTTCCTGAAGTAACTGAACAGTGAAATTCTCGTATGCTTCTCTGTTTTTCCCATTGTATTCAGCTTTCCTATAATCTGATCCTTCTCAGATCAGTAGCGTCAGTCATTCATTGCCAGATGCCTATATCCGCCGCTGGCGATATATCTTGCATCCACTAACAAAGTTGTTGCGTACTCTTGATGCAGAGAGATTGGTGAGAGCAGTTGAACTTTTTATCCGTACTTTTTATCTGTAAGGTCAGGTAAGAATTAAACACTGCTAGCAGGTGGTATCGCGCATGTATGTGTAGTTATTGTATGTGACTATCCATGTGTGATGATTACTCTCTCAACTCTTGTTGTAAAACGAAAAGGAACACTATGCGTCTTTATTTCAAACGATTCCGCCATTTGTTGTTAGGTTTGGCTACTTGCCTTGCTGTAGTTGTATTTTGCGCTCCTAGCTTCAGCTACTCCCTACCGGTACAGTCAGCGCAAGCGAGCCAGTTCCAGAAGATCGATTCAGAGTTTTCGGTCTCTGCTGCGAACCGGACCAATATACAGATTGCCAAGGCGACTCTGTTGGCTCAAGGGATGAACACCTTCACCTCCTATACGGCACCCATGACTGAAAGTAATGTCGTAGCCAGCTCTCTTAAAAATACTCCAGCTCGCGGCGCTGTGGGTGCCGTGCTTTCTGGTAACCGGCTGATTGTTCGAGGTAGCTTCAAGATGCTTTCTAGCGACATGCGAAACTACGCAACCGATCCGGTCAGTCCACCCAACTCTAACATCACCTCAGCTTTCCATATCCACCGGGGCACCCCAATGGAAAATGGTCCTTTTCAGTACGCCCTCGATGTCATGCTCGATGATGATGGACGGAGTGGTTCAGCGATGGGAGAATATACTTTGACAGAAGAGCAGATGCAGGCACTTGCTAGCAATCGGCTTTACGTGGATATTCACACAACTAAGAATCGCGGCGGTGAGCTGCGCGGGACGTTGATGCCTTACTAGTGGCTACCTGGTAAATGAATTGCAGGTACGCCTTTGGAAAGAGTAGGCTAGCATGACTTCGGTGTTTAATGGACAGGTGCATTACTTTGCCTGTTGAATTTGCCTGTTAAACACCGATAAGTGAGGTTTCTGAATGTTAGGCTACTCTTTTCTCTTCTTGGTAGTGGCTGTGATTGCTGCTGTGCTGGGGTTTGGCGGTTTGGCATCTGGTGCAGCTAGCATCGCTAAGATACTGTTTGTTGTCTTTTTGGTTCTGTTTGTAGTGTCTTTGGTAATGGGCCGCCGTCCGCGCGTTTAGAACGAGTGATGCACAGGTCGAAAGAATTGAGGAAGGCTATTTCTATTGGCATAGAAACAGCCTTTTTGCGGCGCGAGTAAAGGCGACGTAGTATAGCTGATTGCGTTCTATCACTTTGCGATTGAGCATTAGATTAGGGACGTCGACGAAAACATCTTGGAAGGTAGAGCCCTGACTTTTGTGAACGGTGAGGCTGTAGGCATAGCTGAGGTCATGGAAAAGTTCTTTGTAATCCCAGAAGGCCATCCACTGTTTTTTTTCTGAGTAGTCGGAGAGAATTTCTTTGAAACGCTGCTGTTCGTCTTCATGAAGTACTCGCAGTTTGCGCTCTTGATGTTCGTCGGTTTCGACTTCTAGCTCCCAGACTTGCCAGCCCTCAAAGCGGGTAAGGTAGGCTTCTAATACTTCGCATTCTTCGGACGTTTGTAGGAGGATGCCGTCGCGGCCCATGCAGGCATTTTTGGCAACGAGGCGTTCTCCGGCCACGAAGCGGGCAGCCTGGTCGCCATAGATGGCGGCGCGAATTTTGTTGTTTAGGTAGTTAACACGGTTGTTAGTGTAGGCAAGGACACGGACCTGGTCTGGATCTTGCTCATAGGCGCTGCTTTTGAAGGCGCGGAGCATGAGATTTTCCCAGTGAGGCTGAGGAATGGTGAAGATACCTTCTGTGTTAGTGTCGTTGCGATCGCTTACAGCGCGAGGCATGGTCGGTCTTTCTAGGTTAGTGCGCACGTCTTCTGCGAGCAGACCAATCGCACCACCATAGCGAATCACTTCTGTCAGATCGCTGCGGTGTAGAACGTTTTCAAAGCAGGGCGATTCGGTTTCGCCGACGGGGGGCAGCTGAGCAGAGTCTCCGACAAATAAGAGCTGAGTGCGATCGGTGAATCTAGAGACTGAGCTGACGAGTAACTCCCACATGTCTACGTTGATCATAGAACATTCGTCAACAACGACCAGATCGTATTCTGTGGTGAGGTTTTTGCGATCGCGATCCGGCTCAAACTTCTGACCGCCTGTCTCTTTATCAATTACCGGTTTTAATCCTAGCAATCGACAGCAGGTCATACAGTCTACTTCGCAGCCCCAGCGGTAAGCCATCGACTGCAATACTTTGGTAGCCTTGTTGCTAAGCGCAGTTAGTGCTACGGGTCTACTGTCGCGCTGCTGCTGCAAGCGGGTGATAAGTGCTTGCAGTAAGGTCGTCTTGCCTGTGCCAGCGTATCCTGTGAGCAGATAGATCCTTTCGCTGCCGTGGACAAACGCCTCTAGTGCCTGCAAGGACTGCCACTGCTGCTGACTGAGCTCGATGCCAGGGAGCACCTGCGGGATACCTTGCGGAGCAACTTCGGCTTGATTTGTGTCGGTAGCGGCGGCGGACTGCGGCATGGGAAAAACGGATGTTCTATAGCAAGCTTAGCATCGATAATTTTAGGGTAAGCAAGATTAATGAGTAAGCCGTGTATATGCGGCAGCGGACGGCCCTTTGTCCACTGCTGCGCTCCGTATTTGAAGGGAATGGCTGGGAGAGTGGAGGGGGGAAATAAGTTTGCGCCGACGGCTGAGGCTTTGATGCGATCGCGCTACGCTGCCTTTGTCATTGGCAATATTGACTACCTGCTAGCCACTCACCATGCTGACTATCGGTCGAATGATTACACTAGCCTACAGCATACGATCCGAACGACCGAGTGGGCCAACCTGATCGTACTTGGCACCCAGAAGGGTCAGCGAAGAGACAAGAGCGGCACTGTAGAATTTGTCGCCGCCTATCGATCTCAGGCACTCGCTCCGCTGTCTACTGCACTGAATAGTCAGGAAGCCTTAGAGAAAGTCTCAGAGAAAGCCTCGGATAAAGGCATTTTAGATAGTCTTTGTCAGCTCCACGAAAAATCTCAGTTCGTGCGTGAGGGATCTCAGTGGTTTTACACCCAAGGTGAACGCCTGCCATCCTATCAGCCTAGACGGACACAACCTTGCTGGTGTGGCAGCAGCCTAAAGTTCAAGCAGTGTCACGGCAGCTAGACACAGCTTTGATACATGTTTAGCGGTCGAAACGCTGGCTATAAATCTATGTGCTGAGATACTCTATGTGTTGCTCATTTCAAACTGCATTTTGTGATATTCCCAAAGTTTGCCGCGAGTCTCTAACAAGTCTTGATAGCGACCTTGCTCAACAATACGACCTTTTTCCAAAACAACAACTTTATCAGCATTTGCGATAGTAGAGAGCCGATGGGCGATCGCAACTACCGTACGCCCCTTCGATAGACGCTCTAGCGAATCTTGAATCAATTTCTCGGTTAAAGAATCTAGAGCACTAGTCGCCTCGTCCAAAATCAGAACTTCGGGGTTTTGCAGAAGCGCACGGGCGATCGCAATTCGCTGTCGCTGTCCGCCCGAAAGTCGAATACCGCGATCGCCCAGCACTGTATCAAAGCCCTGGGGCAAGTTAAGGATAAAGTCTAGTGCGTTTGCCATTCTAGCGGCCTCGTACAAGCTTTGTTCGCTAGTCTCATTGTTGTCAGAGATGCCATAAGCAATATTCTCTTTCACAGTGGTATTGAAGATAAAAGTATCTTGGCTGACGATAGCCATACACTGCCGAAAGGAGTCAATTTTGAGTGAGCGTATGTCGACCCCGTCTACCAAAATTCGCCCCTGGGTAGGGTCATAGAACCGAGGAATCAGATCTGCTAATGTTGTCTTACCGGCCCCTGAAGTGCCAACTAAAGCGGTTGTCTTCCCCCGTTTAATCGATAGCGTGATGTCGTGCAGCACAGGTTCTTCTGGCTGATAAGAGAAATCTACCGATTCAAAATCAATCGAACGCTGTAGGCCAGTAAAAGTCTTGTGTCCGTCCTGGAAATACGGCTTGTCATCACGCCGCAGCAAATCGTTGACGGCGCTTAAGGAGCCTTGGGCGGACATAAAGCTAACTAAAGTTCCATTGAACGCGGAGAAAAGTGGCGTTGTTCGGATGAGCACGAACAGAAATGTCAGCAGCTCAGACGCTGTCAATCTGCCAGTTAAAATCAGCAGCCCGTAAGAAATCACAACCATGCCAACTAACAGAGTTGCTCCTGCTCCCTCGATAATAGGCTGTACTAGCTCTGAAAGCTTGATCACGCCAATTTGAGATTTGTATATCTCTCTGGTTGCTTTGTTATAACGTCGAGTTTCAAATTCTTGAGTACCACAGGCGTGAACTGTGCGAATGCCGCTGACGAAAGACAAAGCGCTAGATGTGAACACCTTATTCGCTTTGGGCACTTCAAAGCTCGCTTCTCTGACTCTGGCAGTGAGTGAGGTCAAGCCCACAGACAATAGCCCAAATACAAAAACAGATGTCAAGAAAAGCTGCCAGGATAGCAACAGCATTGCCACCATGTAAGCCAATAATTTAGAGCTGAAGATAAAAGAATTCGCAAGTAGATCAAACGCCTGCTGCACTTGTTTGACTTCTCCCCTGAGCGTGCTAATCAGAGCACCTGGGTTAGCGGTTGTATAGAAGCTTAAATTGAAGCTTTTGAGCTGTTCAAAAATTCTGCGTCGCAGGTTATCGACTAGGCTCAAAGATGCTTTCTTTGAGTACACCCGGCTTAGGTAGTCAAACATCGCTCTTAGCCACACTCCGACCAACAGCAGTCCTGAAAGCCGATAGATTCGCTCTGTTGCTGAGGCTTCTGCTGCCAGGAAAAAAACATCGAACCAGGCTAGCCCTGTTCGGATAGGCGGTTCCTCTGGGTTAGTCAGTCCCTGCAAGAACGAAGCGATAAAGCCTACCGTGATCCCTTCAAGCAAGGCGGCGGCAAATGCGAACGCGATCGCGCTCAAAGCAATCCAGCGAAAGTGCTTAAACTCTTGCAGGATAAGTCTGTTCTCTTTCCAAAAGCTAGTGGCTTTGAGCGCTCTTCTAACAACCGTAGGTAGCTTTATTCTCATAGATTTCACAAAAGGGTAGTTACAAGCTGCTCTGTCTATTAAGCTGTTGCTCTTTGCGCTAGCTGAGCTTTGACCCCTCTACCAACAAGTAAAAAGCTGTGCAGAGGATGCACTTTGAAGGCCCAAGCTAATGTTCTTAATGCAGCTTGCTTTTGTCCTAACGCGTAGGACTTTCGGGCATGGTCATACAAAAACTTGGCAAACTGCTCGGGGTGCGATTCAAACAGATCGCGGTGCTTGAGCATTAGCTGATTAAAGCTTGCCTGACGCAGTTCTAAGTTGCTAGAGACTCTAGGGCCTTCGTGGGCCATCAGTCGGTAGGTAATTACCGGCAGACCCATCAGAGAGCATGCCTGATTTAGTCGTAGGAACAGCTCTGAATGTACACGCGATTGAAAAGTCTCATCGAACCCGCCGATGCCCAACAGAACTTCTCTCTCAACCACCATAGTTTGCTTCGTTAGAAACGACTTGTCTGGACTAATTTTTTCTAGTGAAAAATGCGACCCCTTCGGTAAAACCGGAGGTCGCCGAGTTTTTAGGACTTGGCCCGTCTGGTTGACGACTTCTATCCCGGTTAATGCCGCTACCGGCTGAGGTAGAGTAGATTCGCGGAGTGCTTTGATGACGGCTTCTGCCATTCCTGACAAGAGCTGATCGTCATCGTCTAGATAGGTAATGTACTTGCCAGAAGCAATCCGAGCACCTTCGTTACGAGCTGCCGCACCGCCACAATTCTCTGGTAGCCGAACAACTCGTAAGTTGGGATGCTCTGGCAGAGACAGCGGTTCAAGCGAGCAATCGTCTACAACCAAGACCTCAATTCCTTCTGAAGTCCCTTCTATAGTTTGTTCCAAGGCACTTTGTACCGCTATTCCCACCATTCGAGGACGGTTGTAGGTGGGAATGATAATAGTCAGCAGAGTCTGCATCACAAGCCTCTTTAACCTAAAGTTGCTTTTGCAAGCGCGAATGACGACGGGTGAGATAGCGGTTGAAGAAATGATCTACTCTGGTGAACAGCCCCATAAGTATGTAGCTACCTCTGCCTAGTGTAATGATGCGAATGAACGGACTTACGATAGTGTCTCTGCGTCGCCATCCTAGCTTTTTGTACTTTGAAGTAAAGTAGCCATCCTCCACAACATTCCACTTGTCACGGAAGTGATGCAAGCTCTTTAGCGTCCATTCATCGCTCCAACGCAGCATGTAATAGGTAAGGTCACTACGCTCTAACGGAGGACCCGCGACATAGGTAACAATAGAATCCGGCTCGAAGTAGACCTTCTCTCCCATCTGGGCAACGCTCATACAAAAGTCTAGATGCTCTTTAGTATTGAGCATCCCTTCGTCAAGTGCTCCGAGATGATCGAAAACCGATTGGCGAATCAGTACGCAGTGAAACTCAGCTAGCTCTGTTGGGGTGCGTTGAAGCGTGGGTAAGACCGCTTCGACTCGCTGACCCTGATTGAGCATTTTCTCTCTGACGCGGCGGCGGCCTAACTTATCAACCCAGATATGAGACTCCCCACCGGCAAAATGGATCTCTTCGTGAATAGGCTCTTTGTGACACATCAGAGGGCCGACGACAGCAGCGCCGGTATCTTCGGCGCAGTTTAAGAGCGCTTCAAGCCAGCCAGGTGAAACAATAACGTCGTTATCTAAAAAGACAAGATAGGGGGTTTTAACGTGGGATAGGCCGATGTTCCTAGACTGGTTAGGAAAAAGATAGTGTTCAGTGCGCACTATCTTAAACTGGTGCGCTTGCGCTTGCGCTTCAAGGTATTTTTGCACGTGCGGTGGTGAGTTTCCGTCTACATAAACGAGCTCAAAAGGAGTTTGGGTATTCTCGTAGATACTCTGGAGAGAGGCTTCAGTGCAGCTAAATCGCTCACGAGGAACGACAACTATAGTCACCTTTGCTGACTTTGCAGAGTTGGACGTTGACACTGCGTTTGATGTTGATAGGGAAGATTGAGTCATGTTTTTGAAGTGAAAAGTATGGACTAAAAGAATCAGAAGTATGGGCTACAAGAAACTGTATCGAAACATGCAAAGACAGAATGTCTTCGCGCTAACTCAGACGCCCTTAAACGCCTAGGAAGCTAGACCAACACCCGTAGCGCTTTGTTCGCCTGGCGCAGGGTTTGCAAGCCGAGAATCATCTATCGGACCAGCTTTTAGCCACTGATAAAGTGCCGCTAGCTGATCGTTTAGTACTTTTAAGTTGTAGTAGGTTTCTACGTAGTCTCGGCCCGCTTTGCCCATGTCTGACCAGCGTTCTGGATGTTCTATAAGAGTTTTGAGAGCATGAGCGATCGCATCCTCATCTCGTTCGGCGACTAGCAGACCAGAAACGCCATCTTCTACTAGCTCAGGAATGCCGCCGTGATAGGTGCTGACTACGGGCAATCCCAATGCCATTGCTTCTTTGAGAACATTGATAGGGGCATCTTGATTGCCGTTGGATGCAGTCACGCTAGGAGCCACGAATAAGTGAGCACGGACAAGAGTCTCAATAATCTCTTCCTCGTTTTGCCAGCCACGCAGGTGGATGACCTCTGTCATCTGGAGGAATTCGATCAGTTCGGCTAGCGCTGGACGAAGCGGCCCGTCACCTATGATATCGAAGGTGATCCGAGGGTATTGTTTTGCGACTTGAGCTACAGCGCGAATGCAGTACTCGAATCCCTTTTTCTCAACCAGGCGACCAGTTGCCGTAATCCGAATCTTGTCAGAGTCGTCTAGCTTGCGAAGTACAGGCTTGAACTTGCTACAGTCTAGGCCAGAGTAGTGGACCTTCAGCCTGTCGGACGGACATCCTAGCGCTAGTAGCTTCTGCTTAAAGAAATCGCAGTTAGTTAAAAAGTAGTCTGCTTGGCTGAAGATCGTATCGTACACGCGATCGCCTTGGGACTTGACCCACTGGCTGATATCAGAGCCTCGAAACATCACAATTAGTCGCGATCCCGGATTCAAATCTCTCAACAGCAGCCCTTGAAACCCTAAGGTCCCGAACTGGGCGTGAATAATATCGTAGGGTGCAGGATTCGAACGAGGCACGTTCGCAAAAAGCGTTCGCAAGGAGGCCGCTCGCATTCCAACGCGAAAGATATCGAGCGATCTCAAAGTTTGCTTTGGATATTTGCGAATGTGCTTTGCGATTAGCCCTATCCCTTTTACCAGTCGCACGAGGTAGTTTTTTGGTGCGGAGGGCAGAACATACGTACGACCCAAAAGGTTGTATCGAGTTACGTCGGGATGTACGTTGTCCACATCGCCTAGCTTCTCGGTGTAGATATCGACTTCGTAGCCTCGTAGCAATAGTCCTGTCGCCTGGTTCATCACGAACGTTTCAGACAGCATTGGAAACTGACCAACTACAAAAGCAACTCTCAACTTTTCAGACATCTACTTACCTTGTGATTACTCTTTGTATGGTCAGGGTTGGCAAGAAGTATATAGATACAACTTGAGAAGCTAGGGCGATCGTGAACCGTATTCTTAAATTTCTAGAGGACAAAACTTAGTCAAAATCTTCTAGTCAAAAAGTAACAACTGAGTCAGAAACAACAGAGATGAGATCTTCTGGAAGGTCTTCTACCGGATCAGTCACTAGCTGCTGATAAAGCTCCAGCAACTGATCGTTCAGCGAATCTAGGTTGTAGTGAGCTTCCACGTACGCACGGCCCGCTTCTCCCATCACTGACCACCGTTCTGGATGCTCTATCAAGGTAGTCAGCGCCTGGGCGATCGCGTCTGCATCCCGTTCTGGAACCAAGAAGCCAGACACGCCATCTTCTACCAGTTCTGGAATGCCGCCATGAGTTGTGCTTACTACCGGCAATCCTAGCGCCATCGCCTCTTTGAGCACATTGATTGGCGCGTCCTGATTGCCCTCTGCTGCTGTCACGCTAGGTGCTACAAACAGATGCGATTCTGTCAATGTGTCAATAATCTCTTGTTCATCTCGCCAGCCCAGGAGACTAATAGTCTTTTGCATATCTAGCACCTCGATCAGATCCGATAGTTCCTGTCGGAGTGGGCCATCGCCGATGATCTCGAACGCGATATGAGGATAGCGCTGTGCTATTTTGGCAACTGCTCTGATGCTGTATTCAAATCCCTTTTTTTCAACCAATCGCCCGGTAGCCACAATCCGAACTTTCTCTAAAGGTGGGTGCGATCGCCGCGTCAGAGAAAACTTGCTACAGTCTAAGCCAGAATAATGCACCCTGATCTGATCAGGCGGGCAGCCGAGGGCCAGTAGCCTTTGACGAAAAAAGTTGCAGTTGGTTAAAAAGAAGTCTGCTTGTCTAAAGAGCGATCTATAGACATTGGGGCCTTTGGCCTGCACCTGCTGACTGATATCAAATCCACGAAACATCACTACTAACTGTGCGTCTTCACTGAGATCTCTTAACAGCAATGCTCTAAAGCTGATGTTACCAAACTGAGCATGGACAATGTCGTAGTTCGGCAGATCTAGTGGGGGCAGCTCGGTGAACAGTGCCCAAAGAGAGACAGCGCGAATACCTTTGCGGAAAATATTGAGCGATCGTGCCAGTCTATGTGGAGCCCGGTAGCCATGCTTAGCGATAAGTGCGATCGCCTTCATCACCCGAACCGCGTAGTTCTTAGGCACATTCGGTAGCACCTGAGTTCGACCTAGTAGCCCATATCGATACACATCTGGATGAATCTTATTAGTATCGCCTAAGCGCTCAGTATAAATATCAACCTCGCAACCTCTATCAATTAAACCAGTCGCTTGGTTGACAATAAACGTCTCTGACAGCACAGGAAACTCGTGAACGACAAAGGCAACTCTCAATTTCTTTTCCATGCAGCTTGTTGCCCCTAACAGCGATGCGGGACTCCTCCAAATCTCAGACGTGCCTTCTCAACTGCACTGACATAGCGCACCCATACCAGCACCAGCGGCACAATCGACTTCTGCTTAAAGCCGCTCAGCCGGTCGTCTTTAAAGGCACTAATTGCAAAGTTGACAGGCGGCATCAAATCCGTCAAAAGCATCTTAGTGAAGGCCCAATTGCGCTGCAAAACGTTTTGTTCAGCTCGAATCGACCGGACAAAGACACCGCCTGCTAGTCGTATCGTTCGGCGGTGCAGTTGCTGAAGCGTATATCGAGCAGGATGAGCCACACAAACATCTGTTGCATAGAGCTGCCGATAGCCCGCTGCAAACACCCGCTGGCCCCACTCTAAATCGCCTTGAGAGCGCAGCTTGGCATTAAACGGTCCAACTGCGTCCATCACCGATCTGAAAGTGAAAACATTAGCTGTCGCTGCTCCTTTCTGCTGATCTAGCAGGCGCTGCTGTGGGAAAGCGGTCACGCTTTCATATAGCTCTATCGGATTTGCTTTAGCTTCTCGGAAGAACAAATTAATTCGACCAGCAACCAATCCACAGTTAGGAATCTCAGTTAGATGCGCAACACCCTTTTCTATCCAATCTCTTGCGGGAATACAGTCAGCGTCAGTAAAAGCTAGAATATCGCCCTTTGCCATAGCCACTCCACGGTTGCGCGCGGCATAAGAACCAGCTGCAGACTCGTAAGCGTATACAGCACATGAGAACTCGGCGACCAAACCTGGGATGTTCTCACTTACCGCCGAAGCATTGTCTACCACGATTACTTCGTAGTGATTCTGCCAATTATCTCGGTTGGCCTCTGATTCGTAGGTTTGTGCTGCTAATGCCTGTAGACACAAACGCAGCCTCGCCGCGTCATTGAATACGGGCACGATTACAGAAACAAAACCAACTTTTGGGCTCTCTGGCATCCCTATCACATCTAGACAAGCTAGATGAAGTTAAGTACGGCTAACTTCGATGGTATAAGGGAAATCTCTTAGGCCACGGACTGAGAGACTATCTTCATCATTTCTTTGTAGAGCTACAAACGCCCCGGACAAGATGGTTTGACGGAGGCGAAAGAACCTGCGTTCAGAAAATGAACTAAGCAGGAAGGCAGCTAGGACATAAAAATGATGTGAAGCTAAGCTGAACGACGGCTCGAATAACAGCAGTTAGAATAAGGTGCAATCTTATAGAGAGACAGAGATTGTATGTTTACCGACATCCTGGAAATAGGCGAGCAGGGGACACTACGTCGGCAGGTAGTAGTGGTGGGCTCTGGAATTGCTGGAGCTGAAGTATCAACTTACCTAGCGCGTCATGGTTTAGAGGTTGTGCTGATAGAAAGCGGTCGCGAGCAGTTCGATCCGGCTATTCAGGCACTCAATGACGTGATATTTCTGGCCAAACGTCATCGTGAGCTCAATCCGGACTCCTACTATCACCGGTACCTGCCTCCAGCACTACGCGGGGTCAGCCGGGTGCGACAATTTGGCGGCACTAGCAATGTTTGGACGGGCAAGTGGAAATATTTGCAACCCTCTGACTTCGAGAACAGGGAGTGGGTGCCAAATAGTGGCTGGCCAATTAGCTTTGAAGATCTCTTGACGTACTATCGCTCTGCTGCCAAAGACTATGGCTTTGGGGATCTAGAAGCAGAAGCGGTTCGTCCAGAGATCATGGCATTTCGATCGAAAATTGCGGCTGCCGGACTGAAAGTTAGTAGCTTCTACTGGGAGCAAGCGCCCACTCGCACGGCTAAACGCTTTGGTGAGGAAATGCGTCAGTCGAAAAATTTGCAGGTGGTGACGGGCGCGACGGCGACTGAGCTATGGTTGGATGAATCTAGAAAGCATGTCACTGCGGTCACCTGTCGATCGCTAGAAGGAAAAGAAATCACGGTTGAAGGCGGAACCGTTGTATTGGCAATGGGTGCGCTCGAATCAGCACGATTGTTGTTGGCTTCTGACCGACAGCTACCCGACGGCATCGGCAATGGACACGATCTAGTAGGACGGTTTTATACCGATCATCCCAAGCACCATACAGGCTCACTTCAGCCTGGCGCCCTCACGCGAGAATATGCACACGAGCTACAGTACGCACCTAAGCCTCGCTTTTGTACATGTTTTGCCATAGACGACAGGACTCAGCAGTCAGAAAAGCTACTAGAGCATGTTTTATATCTGAAGCCTATTTATGAAACACGGCTAGGGGCCTTGCGTAGAATCTTGACGCTGCGACCTACCTGTCAAGATAGGAATGGCATAGTTGATCACTACCGCGTTAAGTTTGTCGTCGAGCAAGTTCCTCACGAAAATAGTCGCATCAAACTAGCCACCGAACGCGATCCGCTAGGCAAAAGGAAACTAGCAATCGACTGGCGTTTTACCGACCAAGACAAATGCTCTATGGCTAAGACGCTTCAGCTTCTAACAGAGCGATTTGTAGAAGCAGGACTTGGCACCTTTGACTTTGGAGACAATCCGCCAACGCTGGAGACCATGACAGACGCAGCTCACCAAATGGGCACAACTCGGATGGCAAACCGCCCGGCAGAAGGTGTTGTCGATACGGACTGTCGGGTGTTTGGTACTGATAATCTTTATATTGCGAGTTCAGCAGTGTTTCCAACTGGTCCTTCGTATTCACCAACGTTTACAATACTGGCGCTGGCCCGTCGGTTGGGAGAACACCTACGTCATACGGTTCCACTACAGTCAGTAGCAAACACAGCGACGCGATGACAAAGAAGATAGGGCTGCGCCACTGCTGGTAGCAGCGATTCTGATTTGCGCTATCAGTATCACTACAAGCGGGCTTGGACTGTAGTGACTGCCTAGAAAAACTAGACGGTCAGTATAAAACTGTCGGGACAAAAGCGATGAGGAACGTAGCGCTTGGCTAGATACTCGTCCTGCTATATACCCATACCACTGAGAGTATTGAGCATGCGACCTAGCACGTTGGTGACTTTTGGATGGTCGGCTTCAAGCTGCTCAATTAGTGCTGGCAATTGCTGTAGGGTAGTCTGCCTATGTTCCTCGCGATCGGGTTCTTGCACTTGCCTTTCGATGTCAGTTATCAGCGCTAGTAGCTTGTTCTTAGCAGCTAAATCAGTTGTTGCAATCTGATCTAATTCTGCTCGAAGCGCTTCGATTGATTGATTGAGATCTTCTTTACTCACACCTTTCCCCACTTCTTTGATTGATTATTGTACAGCTAGGCGATCGGCCTTAGCTCCAGTTTTCGCAAACAGGCTCCCTATTCTTGTAGTCTACGATACAAGTGGAGGGTGGTTGCAATTGGTAGCTTATGCTGGATGCTGAGCAATTCGCCTCGTGTTGTGATCATGTCATGGTTGGTGCGATCGCTAAGTACTCTGTGGCAGTGTTTTATAGCAATTGCCTTTAATAAATAGCGAGGATAGCTCTATGCTGGAGGTGAAATCACTTTTAGTTCACAAGCCTATGACAGTGTCTACCCGGTACCCAGTGATGATCATTGGTGGGGCAGAAGACAAGACTAACGGATGCAGCATACTCAATGCATTTGTCAAGAGCGCGGGTGGAAATAGTGCGACTATCGGCATTATTCCTTCTGCCTCTAGAGAACCCGCCATCGTCGGAGATAGATACTATCAACTGTTCACGGCGATGGGGGCATCCCAGGTACAGATGCTCGATATTCGCCGTCGCGAGGAATGCGAAGAAGACCGATGGATAGAAGTGTTGAACAACTGTAGTGGAGTCTTCATTACGGGCGGGGATCAGCTGCGATTGCGCGATTTAATCGGCAGGACCCGTCTCTTACAGGTACTCAAGGAAAAACTAGCTAGATCCGAGCTGGTGCTAGCAGGAACGAGTGCAGGGGCGGCAGTCATGGGTGAGCAGATGATCGCTGGTGGCAGCAGTGGCGAATCGCCTAATCAAAGACTGGTAGATCTAACGGAGGGGCTGGGCTTTGTACCCGAGTTGCTGGTGGATCAGCATTTTCACAATCGCAACCGGATGGCGCGTTTGCTAAGTGCGATCGCAGCTCACCCCAACAGACTGGGTATAGGGATTGACGAAGATACCTGTATTGCGATCGCAGAAGACGGCACATTCCAGGTCTTGGGGAAGGGCACGATAACCGTAATCGATCCTGGTAGCTTGACGCACACTAGCTATCCTGAAAGTCTAGAGACTTCACCACTGAGTCTCCACAATCTTAAGGTACATGTTTTGAATGATGGCGACCGCTACGATTACCAAGATCGTTCTGTGCTCGCGCTTCAAATTTGAGCTCTATCAGCGAGTCCATTCACATGAGCTTGTTGGCACGCGAGAAATTATTTCTGCTAGCACTCATTATTCCTCTAAGGAGAAAGCACTCGGTAAACAAAAGATTCTGTTCAATGATTTTAAACATCTAAAAAGCTTATCTGTCTGTCATGACTGTGGACCTTCTTTGTCTAACTACTTGAAGACTAAAGACTTAGGAGAATGCGTGGATAAAACTCTAGGCCGTCATTAAGCGGAGGACTAGGGTAAGTCCAACCGTTCTACCAACTTTCCTCTAAACAGAGAGTTTTTATTCAAAAACCTCGTGTAGCGAGAAGTCAGAGAGCGTATAAAATAGTTTTAACTATTTGCTAAGTTTTTTTAGTTTTCCTGAGAGTATCAAACCTTACTTTTCGCCTATTCGGTTGCTTATACCTGACATTATGAAAGTTCTCAAAACTCAGACACTGCGTGGACCCAACTATTGGAGTATCCGGTACGGAAAGCTAATCATCATCCGACTCGATCTCGAAGATCTCGCTGAACGTCCTTCCGATACGATCGACGGCTTTTACGATGGCTTAGTCACAGCGTTACCCAGTTTGGTAGAACATTTTTGCTCTCCGGGCACGCGAGGTGGATTTCTCAGTCGGTTGCAGACGGGCACAATGATGGGTCACATCATCGAGCATGTCGCTCTCGAGTTACAGACGCTAGCTGGTATGCCCGTTGGGTTTGGGCGCACTCGTGAAACGGCTGATTCCGGGGTCTATCAGGTTGTCTTTCAATACGAAAACGAAGCCGCCGGGCGCTATGCCGCTAGAGCCGCGCTGAGACTATGCGAAAGCATCATAGAAACAGGCTCCTATCCAGAGTCTGAAATTCGACAAGATTTAGGCGACCTGAGAGAATTACGTGCTGCCGCCGCCCTTGGGCCTAGCACTGAAGCACTAGTACGTGCTGCTGAAGCTCGTAACATTCCGTGGTTAGAGTTGGATGTTCGCAACCTGTTGCAATTTGGCTATGGTGTTTATCAGAAGCGGGTGCAGGCATCTTTGACATCTCATAGCAATATCTTGAGTGTGGAGCTTGCCTGTGACAAAGAGGCAACTAAACAGATGTTGGGAAATGCCGGTATTCCAGTGCCGAAAGGAACAGTTGTCTATTCCCTGCGTGAGCTAGAAGATTCGCTTGACTACCTAGGGGGCTATCCGATCGTAATTAAGCCGCTAGACGGTAATCATGGTCGCGGCATCACCCTAAATATCAGCTCTTGGGATCAGGTCGAAGCTGCCTATGACTTGGCTCGTTCAGTCTCGGATGGTGTGATTGTTGAGCATCATTATCAGGGTCGAGATCACCGCATCTTAGTCGTCAACAACAAAGTGGTGGCAGTGGCAGAGCGGGTGCCTGCACATGTGGTTGGGAACGGAGTCGATACGATCGAGACGCTAGTTGCTCTGGAGAATCAAAACCCTCGTCGCGGCGAAGGTCATGACAATATTTTGACCCAGATCAAGCTCGACCGAATGAGCGACAAACTGCTGGAGTCTCAAGGCTTCAGGTTAGATACCGTCCTAGGAAAAGATGAGGTTTGCTATCTGAGAGCAACTGCCAATCTAAGTACGGGTGGTATTGCAATAGATCGAACTGACGAAATTCATCCTGAGACGATCTGGACTGCTGAGCGAGCCGCTCACCTTTTGGGCTTAGATGTGGCAGGTATTGATGTTGTCACATCAGATATTTCTAAAACGCTGGCCGTTGCCGATGGTGTGATTGTAGAGGTAAACGCTGCGCCTGGCCTGCGGATGCATATTTCGCCTAGCCAGGGCGTTGCTCGCAATGTTGGCGCGCCTATTTTGGATATGCTGATACCGCCTAATCAGCCGAGCCGTATTCCTATCGTGGCGATTACCGGAACGAATGGAAAGACGACGACCACCCGACTGACAGCGCACATTTTCCGTCAGGCATACAATACGGTCGGCTTTACAACAACTGACGGTATCTATATCGGCAATCACCTAGTTGAAAAAGGTGATACAACTGGACCGCAGAGCGCACGGATGATCCTGGAAGATCCCACTGTTGAAATGGCTGTTCTAGAAACAGCGCGAGGCGGTTTGCTGCGCTCTGGTCTTGCATTCGATCAGTGTGATGTTGGAATCGTGCTAAACGTTGCAGCGGACCATCTGGGGATAGGAGATATCAACACTATCGATCAGCTGGCGAAGCTAAAGGCAGTTGTTGCTGAGGCGGTGTCAGCCGACGGTTACGCAGTACTCAATGCAGACGATGAGCGGGTCGTTGCCATGGCGCAGCGGGTGAAGGCAAAGGTTGCTTATTTTTCAATGGATGCTGCCAATCCTTTGGTGCGATCGCATCTTGCTGCAGGCGGTGTTGCGGCCGTCTATGAAGAGGGCCACATCTCAATTATTCAACAGGACTGGCTGCATCGGATTACCAAGGCGGAGCTAGTACCTTTGACAATGGGCGGGCGGGCACCCTTTATGATTGCCAATGCGTTAGCGGCTAGTTTGGCTGGGTTTGTGCAAGGTATAAAAATAGAGCAAATCAGAGCGGCACTGCACAGCTTCCAGCCATCGGCTAGCCAAATTCCAGGACGGATGAACCTGTTTAATATGGGTCGCTATCATGCACTGGTGGATTATGCGCATAATCCAGCAGGCTACGAAGCGATTGGGAGCTTTGTCAAAAACTGGCCGGGACCTTCTATTGGCGTAGTCGGAGCGCCAGGCGATCGCCGAGACGAGGATTTTGTGGCGTTAGGGCAGCTATCGGTTAATATTTTTGACCAGGTGATTATCAAGGAAGATAAGGACAGACGCGGGCGATCGCCTGGCGCTGTCGCTGAGTTGATTGAACAAGGCATTCTTCAGGTTGATCAGGGTCAGCTGTCAGCTGACTTTGCGTATCGCATTGAGCTAAGTGAAGCCGATGCAGTCAGCTATGCGTTGGATAACGCACCAGACAATGGACTAGTAGTGATTTTGCCCGAGAGCGTCAGTCAAGCGATCTCGTTGATTTCTGCGAAAGGTCCTGTTTCTGAAGGATTCAAACCTGCAAGTTCACCGAAGTCTACTTCACAGTCTTCTGAATCGGGTTCTCCTGAGACAGAGCTTTCAGAGGATCTGAATGATGTTCGCAAAAAAGAGCTGCAGCTATTTAATGGCGCGACGGTTTCTTCTCTTATGTAGGCAGCACCTTACGCGAATAGCTAATACGATATAAGAGCAGTTCATTTGCTGTGCGGCTGACTGACGCACGGGACAGTAACTGCGCACGTTGATTTTTGTTTGCTCTCTTCTCGCTGTGCAGGCAATGTACAGTTTTTGCTGGGTGGCCTTTGGTATAGTTGCGTTTTTGCATCACCTGAGTTGCCGAAGTTGTTTTTTGTTCTTAGTTTAGTGCTCCTAGTTTGCATAGGAGCGGTAGGAGAATTTTGATGGTTGCTAATGCATTTCGCGTGGTTACAGGGACTTCGACTCAGGTTGATTACGAAGAGAAAACTCAAGTGATCGCACGACAGCTATTGTCTGACAGTCGAGGCAAAGGGTCGCTCTTCTCGTCTGTCGTCACCAAGATGCGCGATCAGCTCCGCTGGGACGATAAGCTACTGGCCTGGACGATGGAGAATCCTGGCCTGCGAGTGCAGATGTTTCGTCTGATTGACTGCCTGCCTGCGCTGACGACTAAAGCAGAAGTTGCCAGTCATTTTCAGGAGTATCTGGGAGATGCCAGTGTAGAACTGCCGCAGGCGCTGAAAAGTCTGCTCAATTTTGCCGATCCAAACTCTATGCCTGCGCAGGTAGCCGCAACAACTCTATCTGGCGCGGTAGAAACGCTGGCGCGCAAATACATTGCTGGCGAGAACATCAAGCAGGCACTCAAAAGTATTGAGCAGCTGCGTAAGCAGTCAATGGCTTTTACGATGGATTTGCTAGGTGAGGCCGTCGTTACTGAGCGTGAGGCAGAAGCCTATCTGAACCAGTATTTAGAGCTAATGGCAAAGCTAACGGAGGCCGCAAAGGGCTGGAAGCCGGTAGGTAAGATAGACGCCGCAGAAGGTAAGCCCCTTGCAAAAGTACAAGTCTCTGTAAAGCTAACAGCCTTCTACTCTCAGTTTGATCCGCTAGATGTGGAAGGTTCACAGGCAAAAGTTGGTGAACATATTCGGACGCTGCTACGACGAGCAGAAGAGCTAGGTGTGGCTGTTCACTTCGATATGGAACAGTACCGCTACAAAGATGCAACGCTGGTAGCTTTGAAAAAGCTGCTGATGGAAGAGGAGTTTCGCTCGCGTTCTGATATTGGGATGACGCTACAGGCATACCTGCGAGATAGCTACGGCGATCTCAGAGATTTGATTGAGTGGGTAAAGCAGAGAGGCACACCGATTACATTACGCCTGGTGAAAGGGGCTTACTGGGATCAAGAGACGATCACCGCGCGGCAGAACTACTGGCCGACGCCGGTTTATAACCACAAGTCTTCGACAGATGCCAACTTCGAGCGGATGACTCGGCTGCTGTTGGAAAATCATGAGTATCTGTATGCGGCAATTGGTAGCCATAATGTGCGATCGCAAGCTCTAGCGATGGCGATCGCGCAAACACTTGACATTCCTGCTCGCAACGTAGAGTTTCAGGTGCTGTATGGCATGGCCGACAGTCTGGCGAACGCACTGGTCAAACAGGGCCACCGAGTCCGGGTCTACTGTCCGTATGGCGACTTGATTCCGGGCATGGCCTATCTGATTCGACGCCTGCTGGAAAATACGGCTAATAGCTCCTTTTTGCGGCAAAACTTAGAAGAACGGCCTGCCGATGAGCTGCTGGCGATTCCGCAGTGGGGCGAAGGTGATGCCGATGGTGATGAGCTTGCCCTGACACCGATTGCAGTGCCTGATTCTTTAGTGACTCGGATCAATCCTGCTGCCGACACAGACTATGCGGTAACTCAAAAAAGAAGCGAGGCAAACGCTGCTCTAGCCTCTGTTCAGAAGCAAATTGGCAAGACTTATAAGCCGCTGATCAATGGCGAATCTGTTCAGACAGCCGAGACCGTACAGTCGCTCAATCCGTCTCGTCCAGCGCAGCTAGTAGGCACCGTAGGGCAAATTAGCATTGAGCAAGCGGATAGCGCGATCACATCTGCTAAAGCCGCCTTTAGCTCCTGGAAGCGCACGCCTGTCACAGAGCGGGCTGCAATTATAAACAAAGCTGCTGATCTGTTGGAAGAGCGCCGTCATGAACTGAATGCATGGATGGTGTTAGAAGGTGGAAAGCCTCTACATCAGGCGGACGCGGAAGTGTCAGAGGCAGCGGACTTTTGTCGATACTATGCCGAAGAAATGCAGCGGTTAGACCAAGATATTGTCTACGATGTGGCGGGAGAACGCGATCGCTATTTCTACCAGTCAAAAGGTATCGTGCTAGTTATCTCTCCCTGGAACTTTCCGCTGGCCATTCCGACTGGAATGACGGTCGCCGCCCTCGTTACCGGCAACTGCGTCCTCCTAAAGCCAGCAGCGGTTACTTCTGTGATTGCTGCAAAGCTCAGCGAAATTCTGGTTGATGCCGGTATTCCAAAGGGCGTTTTCCAGTACGTGCCCGGCAGAGGTTCGACGGTTGGTTCGCACATGGTGAAACACCCAGATGTGAACATGATTGTCTTCACAGGTTCGCAAGAGGTCGGCTGTCAAATCTATGCAGATGCGGCTATCTTGCAGCCAGGACAAAAGCACCTGAAGCGAGTCGTTGCGGAAATGGGCGGTAAGAACGCCATTATCGTGGACGAAAGTGCGGATTTAGATCAGGCGGTTCAAGGCGTTGTCTATTCTGCCTTTGGCTATAGCGGTCAAAAGTGCTCTGCCTGTTCTCGGGTGATTGTTGTATCTTCTGTCTACGAGACTTTTGTAGCGCGGCTGATAGAAGCAACAAAGTCTTTGAACGTAGGTGATGCGATTGAGCCTAGTACCAAAGTGGGTCCGGTGATTGACGCTGCGGCGCAGCAGAATATTCGAGAATATATTGAAAAAGGCAAGGCAGAAGCGACATTAGCTTTGGAACTGCCTTCTCCTGAACCAGGATACTTTGTTGGACCGGTCATCTTCACAGACGTTGATCCTCAATCGACTATTGCCCAAGAAGAGATTTTTGGTCCGGTGCTAGCAGTAATGAAGGCAGCAGATTTCGAGGAGGGGATTGGCGATCGCCAATAATACCAACTATGCGCTCACAGGTGGTCTTTACTCACGCACGCCCTCGCACATTGATCGCGCATACACAGACTTTGAAGTTGGCAATCTCTATATCAACCGCACCATCACTGGCGCGATTGTTGCCCGTCAACCCTTTGGCGGATTCAAACTCTCTGGCGTCGGTTCCAAAGCGGGTGGCCCTGACTATCTACTGCAATTTCTCGATCCTCGTACTGTGACGGAAAACGTTCAGCGTCAGGGATTTGCTCCAATCGAAGGGGTAGATTAGCTCGTCCTTGACAGCCAAATAAGACATGGGTACTATAGTGCATACGTTTTACTCCGTGTCGGGCTATGACTCTCCATAAATCGCATCAGGCCGTTCTTGACTATATCCGGACGTTCTTGGATGAGCGCAATATGAGTCCGACGGTACGGGAGATTGAGAGCGCAGTCGGTAAGTCGCGCGGCAGCATACAGAACAGTCTCAAGCGTCTGCAAAAGGATGGCTATATCGCTTGGAACAGAAACAAGTCTAGAACCATCAGGATACTGAAGTTGAATGAGCTGTCAGATACCTTTTTGGATGCGATCGCACCCAAGGCCAAAGGGATACCTGTCAAAGGTGAAATTGCAGCGGGCTATTGCCACGATCCGGCCACTGACACAGTCGTCGATTTTCTGAGACATTGACTACGCCGGACGCAAAGACACTGACTATGTGCTCAAAATTTCTGGAGACAGTATGGTTGGGGTGGGAATTCCTGACGGGGCCTATGTAGGTATTCGCCCTGTAGAACCAGACTACAAACCCAGACCCGGCGAGGTGGTAGCTGTTTGGGTGCAGGGCTTTGGCTCTACCCTGAAGCACTTCTTCCAAAAGGAGTCAGTAGTGGTTCTAGAATCTGCCAACCCCAAATATGAGCCGATGATATTCGATTTGAACACGATCGAAATCACGGTAAAGGGAATTCATTTATTCACCCATTGGCAAACCGCTCGCTTAGCTCGATAGAAGAACCCGACAGAAAGCATTTCACGACCAGAAGCTAGGATGAGTGAACTGGTAGCCTGTGCTCTTAATCTTGGCGTTGGAGACGCGGACATTCTTGCGAGTGCTTGGCTGCGATTCATCCCACGTGACAGGGGAGAGTTGGTTGCGATCGCATACCCCATTAATCAATTCCCGAATAGTAGGCACCTCATCTTGAACAAGATTGTATAGTCCCGATAGCTTCTGCTGACGCGCCCAATCGATGCCGCCAACAATGTCATCTAGATGAACCCAGTTAGTCCCTTCGTTGCCTTTCCCCGGTCTCGTCGTCCCAGCAGCTCGACCGTATATTCTCTCTAGCGTTCTACCGGGTCCATAGATGCCGCCCAATCGTAGAACACAAGCTATCCTCTGCGGTGTAGTGGTTGACAGTAGCGTTTGCTCAGTGACTTCGGCAATCTTTCCATTTTCTGCCATCGGCACTGGCGGCATTAACTCTGTAACCCATGCACCGCGATGATCTCCATAAACAGAACAAGTGCTGGTATAAATTATCTGCTGCACGTCAGTATCAGGTAGAACTTTTGCGACAGTTTCAGCGGTGCCAAGATAGGTGTCTTCGTAGCTAGCTCCTTTGCGCAATCCTACACACAGCAGGACCACTTCTCTATCAGCTAAGGCTGCTTGAAGCTGTGAAGCGTTCGTTCCAACCACAACGCTGACCTTATTAGCTATTTGACTCAATTCTGTGATTCGTGACTGCCGGGTAGTTGTCACCGATACGTCGAATTCTTTCTCCTGCCAAAGTTTTGCAACCGCTGTTCCGACATATCCGCAGCCAATGATCGCAGCTTTCATAAAAAAATCGTATGTAGTAGCAGTTCGCAATCAATTAAGATTTTCTGATATTTTTGGGTTCCTTGCATACAGCAGTCATCATGAACGTAGTTAAGGATACGTATTTGTTTCACTGCTATATCTTTTATTAAATGCAGGATTTCTATGATGAAAGTCGTTGTTACCAAAGATACCTTTTTTAAGGCGCTGCCTGTTCAAGCTGCCACGTTGCAGGCGAAGAACTTACCCGATCAGCTTGTTAAAGTATCAGCGGGTACCTCGTTAGAAGTCGTTGACTATCTTCCGTACGAAGGCAACAGAGAGAGCACCGCCGATGATCACGTATTCTTCCAGCTAGCTGAGCCGATGGAAGGTCATCAGGCAGTTCGTTGGTTTGTGTATGGACTACACGCGCAGATGGAAGGCACTGAACCTAATAACGATCCCAAAGATGAGCCTGCGCCGCCATCGCCTAATTTAGACGGAGATCAGCCTAGTTCAAAGCCGGTTGACTTTGGGCCAAAGATTTCGATTCCTGGAATCAGTCGTCCCGTCGGCATCTACGAACCGGTTTACTTTGAGCCTACGATCTGTAACTTTACCTGGTCTGAGATGACTAAAGGGGGCACTCGCATTCCAATCAACGCAACCGTCACAGTTCGGATTGTGAAGCTATGCAAGTATCTAGACGAGGTCCGTACGTTTCTAGGCAGTAAGCCGATGCGTATTACCTCAGGTTACCGCGATCCAGTCAGCAATCGACGGGTAGGCGGAGCGCGTAGCTCCCGGCATATGGCTGGTGATGCAGTCGACTTTTGGGTGAAGGATATGGACGTTGTGGATGTTTTCCGCAAGCTGAAAAGCTTCCATCCGAAAGGTGGGCTGGCGGTGGGTAATGGTTTTGTTCATTTGGATATGCGTCCGGGCTCACCTGCTAGATGGACCTATCCGCGCGGCCCCAGAGTAGACCTCTGGTAGTTCGAGATACAATTTGTTTGTAAGAGAAGGGCAAACAGCGGTAATCCACTATCTGCCCTTTTTGCCTATAGCAGCAATGTCTGCCCGACTGTTTTCAGTTGCAGCAAACTGCGCAATGCATTATGCAGTTTGCTAAGCGCTTTGCTTTACTTCAAAGGTGTTGTAGCTGTTGGTTATGCTGAAAGCAAAGTGCCGGAAGCCTTAGAACAATACAGCTTTACTCAGATACACTCGGGCAGAGATAACCACTTTGCCATTCCTCTTAAAGTGAATGCCTGTAGATGAGAGGTGAATGCTTGTAGATGATTATTTGAATACGAAAACTTCTGAAGAAAGACATAAGGTTAGAAATCTTTCTTAAGCTTTTCTCCACTAGAAGTTTGGTTTGAGTTGAGTCTGACCGTGTTTGAAGATTTGGCTGTTACGAGTGCCACCGCTGACTCGACGCCCCGGAAGTCCCTGCTTTGGGGCGTCGTCTTGGCTTTTTGAATGGTCTGCTGTCTGTTGAGCGAAGCTGTGAGTAGCTGACTGAATGGGGTTGGCAAACCCGGCAGGCGCGATCGCGGCAATACCCAATAGGCTAGTTATGCCAAGAAACACAGATGCACAGGCGATTCTTCTAGTGTTCATTTCTGTTTAGTCTGTTTAGGTAGATGCGACTAAGGAAACAGTGGAGACGAGTTGATGTAAAAGTGGGGCTAGACTGTGGAGTTGGAAATGGTGTTGTCTAGCAAATTTCAACTCTATCTATCATGTTGTCCTGTGTCTATATCTTAGTCGTAACGTGAAGAAGCTACAAACAGAGAAGATACTGACTAGAGAAAATTCTTAAGACGTTTTCAGATCAGTGTTAAGACGTGACAAAGGCATTCGGATTCTGATCATATCGGTTGCGGGTAGGGATAGGTAGGCCCTGCTGATTTCCGACCAGGCTAGCTATGTTTTCTAGCGCGGTGCGTAAGTGTCTGGCGGCGTAGATAGACATGTCCCGAGGGACGTTGATGCGATCGCGAAGGTACCGTAAAGCCACATCGCTGCCAGCAGGTGGACGGCAGACCTCTCCTGTCATCATCTGTGTCAGTGCGCAGCGCAGCGCTTGGTCAAACATTTGATCGTCTGCTGGATTCGCACGGATAATGTTCTCACGATGCCTGATAACTCTAGCAAGGGCTTCCTCTGTAGCCGTTATAGGCTCCGGATAGGTAACATCAGGCAGACCATGCCAGGGGCCTTGGTCCACCCGTCGCTGGTTAAGTTTGGTCTGCGCTTCGCTGTTTTCATAGCATCCTCCCATCTGAGGTGGAAGATCGTGCGCGTGAGTATGGAAATCACTCTGGGTGCCTCGGTACGTCTGCCTACTTTCCATCGCATCAAACCATTCAGACAGCCTTGGATTCTCTTCTCGTAGGGAATATCCTTTGTAGTAGTAGAGACTGGCATTCATCCGCTCTACGTAAGGAGTGAAGATAACGTCTGCTGTGCTGAAGTCTGATAGAAAGTAGGGGCCAGGCGTTTCGGTTAGTGCTGCCTCTACCTTAGTAGCAACAGCAACAAACTGCTCTCGATTGTTCTTTTCCTGTCCAAACCATCCTGATGGTTGACATAGCCAGCCGCACCACGCCCGAAACAACAGCCTTTCTAGCTGCCGTAATGGCAGCACTTCTGGATCTCTCATACTAGGGCCGATCGGCCCAAAAGTATTCTCCAGCGCTATCAAGATATCGTCGCTTTCAGTAGTGATATGGCCGTCTATCGAGAGTGCAGGCAGCATCCCAGACGGCACTATCGACTTGTACCAGTCTTCTTTTTGCCCGTAGCAAAACATAGTGACTTTTTCGACACGATAAGGAACTCGCCTTTCCTCTAGCCACAGCCAAACTTTCTGACAGTAGGGACACCAAGCGTGATTGTCACGGTAGAGAATCATGCGGACATCTGTCTCTGATTGACCAAACAGGCGAAGGCGGGACTGAGCGTTAGTAGGACCGTTTATCGGATCGGGATTGAAGGCAGTGAGGGTGGCAAGTTCGGACCAGGAAAGTGTGGTAGGCATGGGTCGGGGGGATAGGGAATAGGAAAGGAACTTATTTGCTCTGAAATATATTCTGTACCATCTGCTTTTTGCAGGCGGCTGAGGTCCGATCGAGCTCAGTAATTTCGGCGTCGGTGAGATGCCAGCCGAGTGCGCCTGCGTTTTGTTTGGCCTGCCATAGGTTCTTTGCGCCGGGAATAGGAATGGCACCTTTGCAGATGCACCAGTTGATAGCAGTTTGGGCCATAGTCTTTTCCCTTTCCTCGGCAATGGCTTTTAGACAGTTCAATAATGGCTGAACACCAGGAAGAATTTGACCCAGAGCAAATCTTCTTAGCCCTTTTGGGAGGTCGGATTTTTGGATGTATTTTCCAGTGAGGAGGCCAAGGGCAAGAGGGCTATAGGCGATTAACTGGATACCGAGTTCGTTACAAACGGGTTTGAGCTCTAGTTCTGTGATGGGGTATGTGGAAAGGAGTGAGTATTGAACTTGAAGGGTGCGAATTTTGATGCCCTGTTCGGTGAGGCGGTGGTGAGCCCAGCGCAGGCGTTTGGGACCATAGTTGGAGAGGCCAAGGCCTTTAGCTTTACCTTGCTGGCAGAGTTCGGCTAGGCCATCTAGCAAGGGGCCTTCTTGGAAAGGAAGATAGTTGGCTGTAGACCAGTGCATCTGGACAAGATCCAGCCGGCCGAGTCGCTGGGCAGAGGCTGCTCCCGCCGCGACCATAGATTGCTTAGTGAGTCGCCAGGGGTAAGGAGCTAATTTGGTGGCTAGACAAATTTTTTCTTGGTTTTGGCCGCTGTAGCTGGCACTGAACTGCCCTAGAAGTTTTTCGCTCTGTCCGCTGAGCTTGCCAGTGCCGTAAGAGTCACCCGTGTCGAAAAGGGTGACGCCGTGTCTGACACAATAGTCAAAAACAGACTGAAGCTCGTCATTCATGCTCTCCTGATAGTTCCAGAGCAGGCGGTTGCCCCAAGCCCAAGTGCCACAACCCATGGTGGGAAGAAAAGGAAGGTGAAGAGGAGAGACCATGAAGAAAGGGATTAGTTGCCTTTCTATTTTCTCACAGGGGGCGGGCGTAAGGAAGCGTAAACCGTAGAGGCCGGAGAGAAAAATGCCAGAGAAAAAATGCCAGAGAAAAAATGCCAGAGAAAAAATGCCAGAGAAAAGAGCAGAGTGTTTCTAGAAAAGGGCACTGTTGTCCCGAAAACATTCTGCTCTTAGCGTCACGCGAACGGTTGGTTGTTACTCTCGTAAAAAGAGGGTTCAACCAAGCTCAATTTGCCTGAATCGTGAGCAGTCTATCACCGGAGAGACAAGGCAAGGGCGGGTTGATGACCTGATTCGGAGAGCACTTAAACAGAAATGCGTAGGCGCTACCGAAAGAACTGTCTAGATTGATATGGCTGTAGTCGTTTCGTATCAATATATTTGAAGATTTTCTACAGAGGAAGTTGTCTTGGTTGAGAGGCACAAAAGTTGTTGGATGGAAGTTGTTAAAGTTTCTATAAGTACGAGAAAGAGAAAAGTTGTTCTTCGCTCCAGATATTTACGGAGAGAATGCGATCACGAGCCGTACTTTCGCGACATTTACGCAGAGAAGTTTTTTGCACAAGATATTTGTGTGGATGAGATTTGTCTTTGTCCCACTCTTAGCGGCAGATACCGTGTAGTCCGATCGCCGCTAGGATGGCGCTCAGTAGAGTCCAAATACCATCAGCCATGAGGTTGATTCGATGGACGTTCTGCTGGGCTTCGGCAACAAAGAGCGCTTCTAGGGTGGAAGATTGCTCAACGAGTGCGATGAAATAGCTATAGTCGCGCTGGAGCTGCTCCCAGTCTTGTAGCGCAAAATAGCCGCAGACGAAAGCTCCGGTGAGGCCGGGGATGACTGTCAAAACCAGCAGAATGATTCGTCCGGAGGAGAATTGCAGGCGATATTTATCTCTTCTCATATTTATCTTTTTTTATAGGATTGGTAAGATTTTACCTACAGCGCTCATACTTTAAACAGCACCTGATAAGTGCGCAATCAGGGTAGACAAGACCGCTTGGCAAAATCGATGGTTAGTTTTCTGACAAAGGGATGATAGATGAGCTGGTCAGATAGGCTACGACGGGGAGCTGTAGAACTGTGGCAGGGTGCAGGTAGTCGCGTCAGATTGCTTTCTACGGATGTCGCTCAGCTACAAAAAGCCTATGCCGACGCTCAAACTCAGTTCACGCGGACCTTGCTCAAAGGCTTCAGCGTCAGCGACGAGCAGGTGGCGAAAATTCTCACGAAGGTGCGAGCTGAGCTGCCAACGACAGAAGCGCTACTAATGGGTAAACCTCAGGCGGGGAAAAGCTCAATTGTGCGCGGGTTGACGGGGGTATCGGCAGAAATCGTGGGTCAAGGCTTCAGACCACACACGCAGAACACAGCGCGCTACGCTTATCCTTCAGAAGATTTACCGCTGCTGATCTTCACAGACACGGTTGGTCTAGGTGATATTGGGCAGGAGACGACCAGCATTGTCGAAGAGCTCTCAAATGAACTAGGTCACAGGGTTCACCCCACTAAGACCCGTTCCGCTCAGCTACTGATACTAACGGTGAAGGTCAACGATTTTGCTGTGGATCAGCTAAAGCAAATTGCTCAACAGCTCAGACAAAATTATCCTGACGTTCCTTGTCTGCTGGCGGTGACCTGTCTACACGAGCTATATCCGCCTGAGCAAGCTGACCATCCTACCTACCCGCCGACGGATGAAGCGATCCAGCGAGCTTTCTCGGAACTCAAGGCATCTTTTTCAGGCTGCTTTGACCGGGCTGTCTTGCTGGATTTCACGCTTGAAGAAGATGGCTATACACCGGTGTTTTACGGTCAAGAGGCGCTGCGTGATACTTTAGCAGCGCTGCTGCCCGAAGCAGAGGCAAGGGCTATCTATCAGCTCATTGATGAGCAGGATCAGGCGAGTGACCAGCTCGGTAGCCTGTATCGAGACGTAGGACGACGCTATATTTCGGCATTTGCAGTGGCGGCGGCGACGTTGGCAGCGGTGCCCTTACCGTTTGCAACGATGCCAGTGCTGACGGTGCTACAGATTTCAATGGTGGGACTGCTAGGTCAGCTCTATGGGCAAAAGCTAAGTCGATCGCAGGCAGGGGGTGTGGCTAGTGCGATCGCAGGCGGTTTCTTCGCTCAGGCCATCGGACGCGAGCTGATCAAGTTCATTCCTGGTCTTGGAAGCGTAGTTGCGGCTTCCTGGGCAGCTGCCTATACGTGGGCATTAGGTGAAGGAGCCTGCGCGTATTTCGGAGATGTGATGGGTGGCAAGAAGCCCGATCCAGAGCGAATTCAGCAAGTGATGGCAGACGCATTTGAGTCTGCAACAATCCGATTCAAAGAAAGCAAGCCGTAGGGGAAATCAGTCTGATACGCCGAGTGGTCATGCCAGACTGTCGTGCCAAATTATTGTGATAGAGAGTACAGAACAAAAAGATGAGCTTGTCTATTGTTGAACGCTGAAGTCGTTCATAGCCAGTGCATTCATAGTCAACATGCTCGTAGCTAAAGCTAAGGGCATCGACTCTGCAGACCTCACTGCTGATTACATTATTGTGCCTCCTCTTAGATCCTACGCAGAAAAGCTACGTGAGCAACGACCTTTACATACTTTCGTCAATCGCCTGATCCGGCCAGCTATCGTCTTACTGACTTTAATCGTTGTCAGCATCGCGCTGTCATTTGGTGATTATCACCTGCCTGATCCCTGGAATGAGAAGCTCAATCACGCATTCACCATTTCGATACTCGTGGTTATTGGCTGGACAACTAATCAGGTCATTCACGCTACCAAGACCATAATTCTCAGGCACTACAAAACCAATCTGTCCGAAAACTTGCAGGCTCGGCGAGTCCATACGCAGGTCGACGTTATCGCCAAGATTCTTTCATTTTTTGTAGTGCTGCTAACGCTGGCCGCTATCTCTCTGACATTTGAAGCAGCAGCGGTTGTTGGCCGCAGTTTACTGGCCTCAGCGGGTGTCGCTAGCGTTATCCTCGGTTTTGCCGCTCAAAAAACAATTGGAAATCTGTTTGCTGGCATTCAAATTGCCATTACCCAACCCATTCGGATTGAAGATGCTGTCTTTGTAGAAGGTGAATGGGGATGGATTGAGGAGATTAATTTGACCTACGTAGTAGTTCGTATTTGGGACTTACGTCGGTTGGTTTTACCAATTACCTATTTCTCTGACCAGCCCTTCCAGAACTGGACAAGGAACAGTGCGGAGATTATTGGCAGCGTTATCATCTATACCGACTACGCAGTCCCGATCGACGCCATTCGCAGTGAATTGAACCATATTCTGGAGGCAACGCCGCTGTGGAATAGAAAGATCCGGGTGCTGCAAGCGATTGACTGTCAGGAAACTACTCTACAGCTACGCGCGCTAATGACTGGGAAAGACGCGCCTACGACCTGGGAGTTGCGCTGCCACGTGCGCGAAAAGCTAGTCACCTGGCTTGCGCGAGAATATCCAGCCGCCTTACCACGTACCCGTGTGGAACTAGAACCTGTTGGCAATTCTGCGTCCCAGTCGATATCTCAAGCTGTCTCTCCGGCTCTATCTAAGAACTAACTTCTACTCGAGAGCTAACGCTTCGTTTTGCAATCCATCAGACGCAAAACCATCGGGCGCATCTGTCTTCTGCTGTAGCGGAATTTGGATGGTAAACTTTGTGCCTTTTTTTGGCTTTGAAATGCAGCTGAGTTTACCTTGATGATGCTGGGTAATGATTTGATAGCTGATGGACATTCCTAGTCCGGTGCCTTTTCCTGCAGGTTTGGTAGTAAAAAATGGGTCGAAGATGCGATCGCGAACGCTTTCTGGAATGCCAGAACCATTATCTGTGATCGCGATTTCTATCCATCGCTGCGCCACGACGCCAGTCCGAATCGTAATCTGATTAGGTTTGGCTTCAATTTCGTCGTAGTCGCGGCCTACGTTTGTTTCTTCCATCGCATCAATGGCATTAGCCAAGATGTTCATAAATACCTGGTTGAGCTGGCTAGGATAGCATTCGACCAGCGGCAGACTGCCATAGTCTCGAATGATACTTATCTCTGGACGCTTAGGAGAAATTTTCAAGCGATGCTGCAAAATTAGCAGCGTACTCTCTATGCCTTCATGAACATCAACAGATTTGCAGGCAGATTCATCCTTTCGAGCAAAATTGCGCAGAGAAAGAACAATCTCGCGAATCCGATCAGTGCCTATCGTCATCGAATCAATCATCTTCGGTAGATCTACAGACAAAAATTCTAGATCGATCTCTTCAATCTCTGCTTTGATTTCGTCGGTCGAGTCTGGATAGCTGCGCTGATATAGCTGAACTAGCGAGAGTAAGTCTCTCACATATTCTTCAGCATAAGTCAGATTGCCGTAAATAAAGCTAACTGGATTGTTGATCTCGTGGGCAACTCCGGCTACAAGCTGACCTAAACTTGAAAGTTTTTCTTGCTGTACCATCTGCATCTGAGTTTGTTGAACCTGCTTCAGCGCGATATCGAGTTTGTTAGAAAGTGCCTCAGCCTTGTAGCGAGCATTGTTGATAGCGCTAATTTGTGGGAAAACAGTCCAGCAGGCGATCGCTACCCCTAGAAAAGACATCACCAATGTCAAAACTACTAAGAAATCTACAGAAGAAACGATATCAGCGCGTCCTACAATCGCACTTGCTTTCCAGCTAATAGCAGCTACCACGCTAGTAAAGCCTACCAGCAGAGCAACTTGCGCCGTAATCAAAGATTCAAATGTGCTCTCAAACGTGTTCTGCCGGTAAACGGGCTTTGACCAGTCGTACAAACGAGCAAAGGGCAAGCTAGCCCAAACGGCACCCCAATGCAGAGAAATGCGATCGCACAGCATCATCACTATCATCACCAACCCTGGCAGCATCAGTCCGACCACCAGATTCTGAATTCCCCAAGTCCATCCTCCCACACACAGAACAAACAGCTCCAGCGCAGCCATTGCCAGCGCTATCCACGGCATGATGCTTCTGACTTGACCTGGTCTCTCGCCTTCTAGCTGATTGCGTTGAAACCACAGCCCTCCATGCAGCACGATAAAGGCAATTAGCCAGCCCACCGCAGTTATCATGACAATCTGATGTACATTTCCCCACGCCAGACCCAACAAGCTCAGCGCCAGTGTCAATCCCAATCCCGGCCCAAATACCCCTTGATCAGACACTTGAGCAAACAGCGGCGGCAGATGCTGATCTTTAGCCAGCTGATAAAGCACTCGCGGTGCGATTGACACAGCCGTTGCGAAAGACAGCAAACAGCTCGATACAACCAGGAAAGTAACTAGCAGCGGTGTCGCTGCACCCCAATAGGGTTTAGCTGCAGTCAACAGCGTCGAGAAAGTATCTTCAGAACTTATTGCATCGCTTGGCAAATGCAACAACAGCCAAGATCCGACAACATAAACTACCGGAATCAGCACGGCAACGATCGCCAAACTCTGTAGCGTTTTCTGAGGCTGTTTGCTATCGGCGACAAAAACCGCTGCTGTTTCACAGGCGTAGAACGCATAGGTTCCGTTGAGATACCACTTGGCCCAGCCTTGAATAGAAAAGTCAGTACTTGTTAATGAAGTGGCGGTCCAATCTCGAGGAGAATCTGTAGTAAAGAGCCAAACGCTCCCCTGCAAACAAAAGATCAACAGTAGCCCTACAGCAGGCAATAGAAAAACAAAATGTAGCGTACTGAGCGCTCGACTGCCGCTGAAAGCAACTAAAAAGGGAAGTAGTATAAATCCGACCTTCAGCCCAATATCTGGAAGTACAATTCCTAGCGGCGTCAGATTTATCTGGATCAGCTCTGCCAAGATGATGACATTTACCGGCATTACAGCCACCCAACTCAGAAAATAGCCGAGCGCTGCATATCGAGTCAGCCAAGGTGCGTCAGGAAGAAGATAGCGCAGGTAGCTAGGCGTTCCACCTGACACATCAGGAAGCTGCTGGCCCAGATGGCGCACCTGAAAGTTGACGACCGCGCCCAAGATTGCGCCGGGAATCCAGACCCACATCGCCTGTATACCCAGCTCTGCGTGGGCACCGGGCGCAACGCTAATCCACAACAGTAACCCCGTTAGGCCAAATCCTAAAGTTTCGATGAGCGATAGCGTACGGGGTAAGCCAGAGGGTGATGCATTTGCAGCAAACGGCTTATTTTCAGCAGAGAGCTGAGGAATGAAAGTCATGAAAGTGGGTTGTTGTTACAGAACTTTCTATTACTATTCCCTTTGAAGATCTTTCCCTGTTAGCTGCAGCTACTGTCCTATTGCTCAAAACATCTGCATGTGTTGAAAGTGTGATAAAGCAACAGTCAGAGTGATTAGTAGAAGCACAGTGCACTCTACTTTGCTGTGTTTTGGTCAACTGTTTGGAATTCTCCGAATGTGAATTAAAGCAAAAGTATTACAGCGTCAAAGACTGTGCATTGTTTTCGATCAGATCGCATAGGTCTTTGAGGAAGGCTGCGCCGTCTGCACCGTAGATTATGCGATGATCGCTGGTCATGTTAACGCGCATTTGACTGCGGATGCCCATCATGCCGTCAGCTGTAGCGACTACTTTGCTCTGAGAGCTGCCGATTGCCAGTATAGACCCTTGTCCCGGTGGCAAAATGGCATCAAAGCTATCGACACCAAACATGCCCAAGTTGGAGAGTGTAAAGGTTCCAGAATTGTATTCTTCTGGAGCAAGCTGCTTAGACCGTGACCTGGCAACTAAATCCTTCCAGGTGCGAGAAAGTGAGTAGATGTCCATTTGATCTGCGCCGCGCAGCACAGGAGTGATTAATCCGCCATCTGGCATAGCAACGGCAACAGCGATGTTGATACTGCTGCTGTACTGGATGCCAGCCGGAGCAAAGCTGGCGTTAACAATAGGATGCTTTCTTATGGTGACAGCAACGGCTTTGGCCAACAGCGCAGTCATGGTGACACCCTTGGGCTTGATCTGTTTGTATAGCTTGTCCAGCTCGTTGGTGGTGATGGTGTAGCCGACGCGGAAGACAGGGACCGTCAAGCTGGCGTCCATGTTGCGGACGACGGCCTGCTGAAGCGTGTTGAAGGCGACCAGCTCACCGGGAGCAGCAGATGACGTTGCTGGTGAGACTGCGGGTGCTGATGCATTGGAGGCACCGGGGACGACAACCGGCGGCGCAGTTGTGGCAGTAGTTGTGGCAGTCTGCTGCGGAGCACTCTGCTGTGCGGCGGTAGGTGTAGGCGTCTTGCCTGCAGCTAGTTCGATATCTTGAGCAACAACGCGACCGTGAGGACCAGAGCCTTGAACGCTACCAAGGTCTACGTTTAGCTGTTTGGCTAGCTTGCGAGCCCGAGGAGAAATGACGATTCGACCAGAAGGAGCGTTTGCAGAAGGCTGCGCTGGACTGCCGTTCTGAGCGGCGACTACAGGAGAGGGAGCCGCCGTCGTCATCGTAGCTGTAGCTGGTAGCGTCTCGGGTGTGACGGGGCTAGCTGTGGAGTTAGAGCCAGACGTGGAGCTGCTAGATAGATTGGCGGCTTTTTGTTTAGCAGCTTCGATTTCTTCGGGGGTTTCGGCTAGGAATGCGATCGCATCATTCACCTGAGCCATTGCGCCCGCTTCTGTCACGATCACCGCCAGATAGCCTTCGTAAAAAGACTCCACATCCATGTCAGCTTTGTCAGATTCGACCACGACGACAGTTTCGCCCTTTTCGACCTTGTCGCCCGCAGACTTAGCCCAAGAGACAATCTTTCCCTCAGTCATCGTGGAACTAAGAGCGGGCATGAAAACTTCGCGAATCATGGATGTGGCTTCGGTGGATAACAGCAAGGACTAGCGATTGCCAGCGATTAATTGTATCCCGTTGTGGGATCGTCTTACAGTTCGCCACGAATATCCTGAATGATGCCATCTTTCAGAAGAATCTCGACCTGCATCTTCTTGATCATATGGTCACCAACGGCCACCTCAAAGAAGCTATCAATCTGTCCCTGACTGACCTCCTTGTCCAGCTCTAAGGTCTGTACCTGCTGAAGCTGCTGGAGCAGTTGGTTTTTTTGCTGGAGTAGCTGGCTCTTGTCCTGGTTGAGCTTGGCTTGAACGCTGCCAATTTGCTGTGAAACTGAAGCATCAGCTGGGTTAGTACCTTGCTTTTGCATTTCAGTCAGAATTCGCTGACTTTGCATTTCCAGCTGCTGAAGGCGACCATCAATTTGATTGAGCTGGCCTTGTAGCTGCTTCTGCGCTTCTTCTTTCCACAGTGGCGTGACCACTGCTTTGATATTGACGACGCGCTTGAGCAGTAGCTGAGACTGAGAAACATCCATGACGAGCCATGTGAATAAAAGAACTTCAAAACATTCAATCAAACTTGATCGAATCAGACTATTAGAATCAGACTATTGGTAGTGCGGGGCTGATTGATAAGCTTGCTTAGAAAACATGCCCACCCATCAACATTAGTTATCTTATTTTGGGTCGCTAAGCAAATAGAAAATCAAACATAGGTTTGAGAGTAAAACTTAAGATGGCTGTATTCTATGCCTCTAGAATCAGACAGTTTTGCGCAGAGGCAGCCGCCAACCCTATCCAAATCTTTAGCCAAATCAACTGCAGAAAGCTGATTGAGGTTAGGCGGCTGACCCCTCGCTCCCTTCCCTCTACGCTAGTTGGGCAGACTAAACATATCCTCAGGTTTCAGGGTAACTTCCCCAATCATATAGTTTGCGCTCCTGCCGGCTAGCTGGAATGATTCGTCTAGCCCGCGCTGTCACTTCAGAACCATCTGAAAAATAGAGCAGTGCTTCACCCAACTCTTCTAGAGCCGTCAATGGCAGTACTGAAATTGACGTATGAATATCTTCTGAGAGTTCACCAAAGCGCTTCCCAAGCTGACGAACATTCAGATGGAACTAACGGCTTCTTCCTGTCTTCCTTCTCAAAGTCCTGCCTGTCGCCCTTCTCGTATAGCATCTTCCCTGAGGACGCACAGGTTGGTCTGACTGTCCTAATGGCGTAGATATCTTCAAGTACTTTCAACCTTGGAAAGTGTTTGGTCTAGATGCAAAGACGGCCAGTGAAGAAGATATCAAGCGGGCATACCGTCAGTTGAGCAAGCAGTACCACCCGGATTCCAGAGTCGGCAGTGATCGCATGTTTGAGCGGATCATCGATGTACCGCAGCATTGCGGCGGAGGCGTAGCGTGGAGCAGAATCCCTGGTTTCTTCAAAAGTAATATTCAGCATCCTTTCTGGACTTCCTGGTAAGTGATCTCCCAAAACGATACGAAACAATGGTGCACGACCATGTCTATAGAGAGTGACACGGCTTTTTCGGCAGGCGGTACTGTTGCGCCCGACTCAGCAATCTCCTGGCTCCTTTGGGGCGCTTGAGCTTCGCTTACGGTAACTTAGCACCAAAGACCCATTCATGAGGCAAGCTGCTCGATATCGCTAGCTCGTTAAAATATATCCGATGTACCTGTTGACTGTTCAGAAAGCTGCGATGCGGAAAGAGATCGCTTTGCTCTGTGCTACAAGATGGATAGATAACAATAACCTGCCAGTCGATGAAGCGCTCCCGGCTGCGGTAAAAATAGAGCGCAGCTTCGGCAACAATGCGCTCGTAGAGCTGTTCGTCCTTTCGAAACTGCGCCTCTACGAAGAAAACAGCTCCTGGCTCTCCTTCGGGCGGTAGAAATACGCCATCGATCTCAAACCTGGGTTCCTTGACTGCTACCGAGTCAAATCGGTAAGCATCTGCATTACCAGGCGGATCAGGAATGAGCTCGGACGAGAGTGCAGGCGCTCGTCGAAACAGGTGATAGAAGATTGAGTCTCTGCGCATTTTACAGCTGGAACGATAGTAGTACAGACGCCTGCACAGTAGAAGAGCTAATCCAGTTTGTCTGCGAGCACTATCCGAAATCTATTGCATGTAAAGGGCGTCGATAGTTTCCTGATAGCGATCGCGCACCTTAACTCGCTTCACCTTCAGCGTTTGTGTCAGCAGTCCGTTCTCTATCGTAAATGGCTCTTCTAATAGGGCAAACGGTCCTACTCGCTCATCCGATCGATAGCCGGGACGAGATGAAATTTCTCGATTGAGCTCTTTTTTGAATAGATCTCGAACAGGTTTGCCGTTGAGATCATCAATAGATAGCCCTTTTTGCGCTGCCCATTTTTCTAGTACCTCTTTATTTGGCACGATCAGCGCACCAACGGCTTTTTGATCCTGACCGACTAGCATAATCTGATCGACATAAGGACTACGCAGGCAGGCATTTTCAACGGGCGTAGGCTCAATGTTTTCGCCGTTGGTCAGAACGATAGTGTCTTTAGCTCGTCCGGTGATAATCAGATCGCCCCATTCAGTCAATTGGCCCAGATCGCCCGTGTCAAACCAGCCTTCCGAATCAATAACTTTGGCAGTAGCCTCAGCGTTTTTGTAATAGCCTTTCATTACCTGCGGACCACGCAGCAGAACCAGTCCAGGTTTACCGACGGGAACGGGTTGACGGGTCTCAAGATCGACGATGGCGGTTTCGGTACCAGGTACAGCCTGTCCGTCTGCGCCGCGCAGGTTGCGCCAGGGCCGACGAACGTGGGTAATAGGTGAGGTCTCGGTTAGACCGTAGCCGCCCAGGATCTGAATGCCGACTAGTTCATAGAAATCTTCTAGATAGTCGGCAATTGAGCCACCGCCGCTGACGAGGTAGTCGACCTTGCCACCCATCGCTTCGCGTACTTTCGAAAAGACGATGCGATCGCCAATTTGGTAAATCGGCCATAGATAGGCCAGCTTTAGAGCAGCCGCTAGCTTCTCTCCGGCGGAGCTATTCAGCTTGTCTAGTCTCAATCCAGACAGAGTACGCTTGGCGGCAATGTACTCTCTGCCTTTCTCTAAAAAGAAGCGGATCAGCTTTTGTTTGCTTTCTGGCTGACTTTGAAACTGCTTTTGAACACCTTCGTAAATCGATTCCCACAGTCTGGGAACGGCCACCATGTACTGGGGACTGTGCTCTTTGAAGTCTTTCTTGACGGTGCGGATATTAGTGTAGATCTGCGTGCAGCCTTGAGAGAGCACAAAGTATTCAAAAGAGCGTTCATAGCAGTGCCAGATTGGGAGAATGCTAAGTACTTTTTGTTCAGGGCCGACGTTGACAACGCTGCTAGCGCCTGCAATTTGTGAGAGCAAGTTGCCTTGGGTGAGCATGACGCCTTTGGGCATGCCGGAGGTGCCGGAGGTATACATCAAGGTGGCGGTATGGTCGCGCTCCAATTTCGCGGGCGTTGGCGCACCTTGCTCAGCTCCTAACGCCATCAGATCGGGGAAATTCAGCAGCTTAGCGCCACCTAGATTGTCCCCTGAATCAGCTTCTGTTTCCACCACTTCATCGGTCAGCAAAATAATGAAGCGCAAGCCCAGATCGCTTAAATCATCTGATAGCTTGTCAAGCACGCTCATGTCTTGGATAACTAGGCCAATGCTGTCGCTGTTCTTCAAGATAAACAGCAGTTCGGCCTTGTCCGCATTCGCGCCTCGAACCGCGTCGATTGCGCCAGCGGTCATGATGCCCTGGTCTGCTACCATCCAGCGCGGGCGATTTTCTGAAAAGAGAGCGATCGTCTCGCCTGGTTCTACGCCTAGCTGTTGTAGTCCCGATGCGAACTGGGCGATCGCGGCTGCCAACTCACCATAGGTGTATTTAGTTTCTGGATTGGTATGCGGGTCGTGTAGCGCTAGATGATCCCTGTACTTTGCTGCAACAATCGGCCAAACTTCGGGGATGGCTGCGACTTTACCGTAGCTGATCGCCTTGGCATGGTTGATTTTTTCCTGTTCGTGCAGCGCGGCTGTCATAACCCTGTAGTCTCCCTAAAATCGCGGCGGTTGCTAGCTAGAAGTGTCACCAAAACGGGTCTACATTCAGCAATATTACTTGATAGAAAGAATACCCGGATTCTCAACACCCATATATTAAGGATGTGACGGACTTTTTTCCGATACCGGTTTACCATTGTTTTTTAAGTAACGTTAAGATCGTCACTGTCAGGGCAACACTTTTTATGGTGGCAGGTTTGTTCAGCGCATTCGGACCCGGTTTTCAGGAGCTATCTCTTCAGCAGCTATCTGCTAGTTCGTCTGTGAGTTCACTGGCGGCTTATAGTGTCCAAATTGTATGGGCGATCGCTGCTATCTTCATAGTTGAGATGGTGCGAGACTTCTATCACGTTCTTAGCCATCAGTGGGCACCGCTACAGCGTCTGCATGGCTGGCACCATCGCGCCTACAAAAAAGACTTTTCGCCGATCAGCACAGAGGTCTATCGGAAAGCGCAGCTGTATAATGATGCGCCAGAATCTGTTTTTATGATGGGCGTGATGGCGATCGCGGCCCTAGCTACTCACACGCCTGGACTGTGGGCTGGCGTGGTTTATGCGGCGGGATTTTTGGTTTCTGCTGTGATGCGATCGCGCGGCCTCTTCAGCGCTACCGATCTCACCCACGAACCGGGTCCGTTAACTGGTATTCCTGGCTACTGGCGGGTCAATCGCACCTATCACTGGCGACACCACTTTGACGATACCAGCGCCTACTACGCAGGTCTTTTCCCCATCAGTGACAAAATTCTCGGCACTGCGCTCTCCCTCAAGGGCAAATCTGTTGCAGTGACCGGCGCGTCTGGCACTTTGGGCCGCGCTCTGATTCAGGCACTCGCTCGCGAAGGGGCAAAGCCAATTGCACTGACGACTTCAGGCACGGAGCTTCCCGGTGCGGTGAAGACAATTTCCTGGCAGGCTGGGCAGGAAAGAGAACTCCAAGAAAGCTTGCAAAAAGTAGATATTCTAATCATCAATCATGGCATCAACGTCATGGGTGAAAAGTCTCCTGACGCGATTGAACGCTCTCTAGAAGTTAATGCCCTTTCTGCATGGCGGCTGATGGAAACCTTTTTGGAGACCGTAGACAATCGCACTGGCAGAGCCACCAAAGAAGTGTGGATCAACACATCAGAGGCGGAAGTAAACCCTGCCTTTAGCCCGCTGTATGAAATCTCAAAACGCTTAATTGGAGACCTGATCAATCTGCGTCGTACCGATGCGCCCTGCGTAATTCGCAAGCTGGTGTTAGGTCCGTTTAAGAGTAATTTGAATCCTTATGGCGTGATGAGTGCGAGTGCGATCGCCCGCATCATCCTTTTCCTCGCCAAGCGAGACATCCGCAACATCATTGTTACAATTAACCCCCTGACCTATCTTTTTTTCCCGATCAAGGAGATCTCTCAAGCTATCTATTTCAAACTCTTCTTGAAAGGCGAAAAGAGAGGAAAATCGAACAGAAAAAACGTTACTAGTAGACTCTAGTTAGACAGTTGATTTTCCAATGCCTTTACTCGTTGGTTGATCTCAATAACTAACGTAGCTAGATTATCAAACTGTTCCTGTGGCGTACGCTCGTTGAAGATGTCGGCGGGGTCTACTGCGGCTGGTGGACTGCTAGGCGCGCCGGGTGAGCGTGACTGAATCTGACTGATTTGGGTTTGGAGCGATCGCACCTGAAACTCCAGCTGTCGAATCCTCGACTCATTCAGCGCAGACGATGCCTTCGCCGGGCTCAGCCACAGACTGACTACAACCATCCATCCTATACAGACACCTATCGCCAGTCTGTAGAGAGACCTCATCTTTTATCCTACGAAATACGGTATTTCCATCTTAATAAATCTCATCCGTTTCGCGGGGACAGCTTGAACTCATCAAACTTCACAACCTCAGAGTTGGGTTCGCGCGTGTCAAAGTAGTAGCTGCTGATTGTTCCGCTCCCCGTCTCAAAAATAGTAAAGCTAGTAATATCGTTACTCGCGATATAAGGTAGCGGATTGCCATCGTTGTCTTCTAGAGGAGCAATCGTTGGAACAACTGGAGCTAACCCGTTAGGATCGTCTATAGCGCTATAAACTGATCGAAAAGGCGTTAGATCACCGGCTTCTGCGACGGCTGCTTTGGTTGGAACCGTGCGAGAATTTTCTTCTAGATGCGCACCGTAGCTATTGCCCACATTAGATGTCTCTAAGAAATGCATTCCCGTCGGACTGACAAACCGATTCCATAGATGGGAATGACCGTAAAAGACGAGCTGCACACCAGCATTCTCCAGCAGCGGTACCAGATCGCGAACGATATAGTCTTCTCCTATCGGATACTCATACTGGACCGACTGCAAGCTGCCATCATCCGCCAGATTTTTCACCATTACCGGATCGGTGAAAGCCGGAACGATATTACCGCCCAAGGTGTGCGGCGGGTGGTGCATCATCACAATCTTATACTTCGCGTTCTGAAACTCTTCGCTAGCTAGCTCCTGCTGAAGCCATTCGTATTGCACACTGCCTTTGCGCATATCTTCAAAGATATGCTGGCCATAGCCCCACTTTTCCGGCGTATCCAAATCCGTCACCTTTTCCCGATAGCGACCTTTGGTGTTTGGGCCAAGGGAAGGCGATCGCCATATCTGCGTCACGTACAGACACACCAGCCGTACATCCCCAAAGGTAACTGCATAATATATCTGTGTCTCTTTCCCATTGGGTAGTTTAGTCGTAGGCAGCGAAAAGATTTCCTCGTAAGTTCGGGTGTTGTAACTGTGGTCCTCTATCCAGTCTGAATTCCCTCTTCCATACGAAGAGAGATTCTGTAGGAGCGGATAGAAGCGACTAACTAAACTTCGAGGAAGCGTATTTGCAAACTGCCGATTGAGAGACTCTGTCTGTGACAGACGGCCCATCACTTCGTGATTTCCAATTACCGTAAAGAGTGGTGCATGCTGAATGATCTCCCCTCCTCTATATATTGTCGTGGTCTCGCCTTTGGTCAACGCATAGTGAGCGCGGCCCTGCAAACTAGGGAAAAGCGCTAGCCCTTTGGCACTATCAAACCATTCAGATGCACGATCTGGTACGTTTACCAGATCACCTGCGAAAAACACGCTATCTATCCGTCCAATGGTCTCTTCAACCTTCTGCAAATTTGCTGGAACCATCGGTTTGAGCTGATGGTCAGAGGTCAAGAGGATCTTAACGGGTTCTCCAGCGACAGGTGCTGGTGCGAGAGTAAATAAGGCACTTTGTATAGCTTTACCATCAGTATCAGTACTGGTCACTCGGTAATTGATTCTTTTGCTAGGGCTCAAGTTTTTGATCGTTGCCTCATGTCTCCACACGGAGCGATTAGACACCACGCTATCAGGCACCGCACGATGGGGCTGCGTGTTTATATCCGAGGCAGCGTCCTCTTTAGTTCTACTGAGTCCAGTTGTGGTAGCGACACTTCGTTTCCCATTGCCATATTCCACAAAATGCTGCGCTCCTTCAAACTCAGTAAACCAAACGACTTGTACGGACGATACCGTTGGTAGCTGTAGAAAAGGTTGGCTAAGTAACTGAACTTGAGCAGGCTTTTGTTCCATAAACTGTGTTAATTTTACCGATGTTTGTACAGTCTCTTTTGTAGGACTTTCCAAGCTGTGACTAACTAAGCTGAACTGTTGCGCCTGTATCGAGCCAGACATCCAGCACAGCAGTAGCGCAGTTAGTGAAATCAGTAATGCATACAGTCTCCTCATAGAACACAAGCATCCTTTGTTCATTGGCAGCAATATCAAGGAGGACTTATCGGCAATTCGATCAGCTAACCGCCTTGTAAGTTTCTATACCTGCACTGCGATATTTACTCGACGCCTTTCAACTAAATACCACCATACCGGTAGATATTACACGATCTTCATCTAGCGAGTTTATGTGTTAAGAGCATTTCTTTCAGGAGTCTTGGTGAGTAGTCGAAAGCTTCTTCTTGGGCAATGTAATAGCAGTGGTGCTGAAGTAGTTTCGCAGGAAAACCATTCTACCGAGCAAAGCTTTGCGACTGACGTCCGGCTGTAGCTATTGCAGATGCACACACAGATCTTTGTTGGAAAAAATTACGCAAATAGGAACAGACTCACAATGGCAAACCAGATTCGTCTCTCTTCGTCTAGTGATCGCTTTTCGGCTAGCGCTAAAGATGACACAGTTCAAGCATTAGGTGGTAAAGACTACGTCAAAGGTCTAGGCGGTGACGACTTGATTATAGGTGGCGGAGACAACGACAAATTAAAGGGCAACAGCGGTAACGATATTTTGCGAGGGGGGACGTGGTAACGATACTCTTAAATGGCGGCAAAGGCAACGACGAGACTACTTGGTGGATCTGGCAATGATAGGCTCATTGGTGGTTCTGGTGATGACCTCCTTCGTGGCGGTGTGGGTGCAGATACGCTTACTGGAGGTCTAGGTAAGGATACTTTTGCTTTTGCTGAAAGAGACTTTGGTGGCATTGACATCATCAAAGATTTTAGACAGGGTGAAGACAAACTTGAGATTGCAGGATTTGACTTCAGTGTTGAGAAGATTCAATACGGTGCAAAAGGGTTTACGAGATTTGATATTGAGGGTGATGGCACATTCGACCTCACTATTCAATTTACGGGCGGTGCCCCTGAATTCACAGCTACTGACTTTAGCTCTTGATGCGATCTTGCTTCTGTCTGAGCGCTGATTTCAGATGGGCTGTTCAATAGATTTGTTCAGTTATAAAATTGGCTATCTGTCAGTCGCTGTCTTTTCCAGATCGTGTCAATCTAAGGAATGACTTCAGCAAGCAACAGACGGCCAAAACTAATGCGCTGGCTCAGCCCATTGCTCCTAGTGTCGCTAGGACTGCATGGGCTGGGTTTGCTGGTACCTGTGCCTAAAGAGGCTGAAGTCCCAGAAGATGTGGAAGAACTGGCGCTAGACTCTATTCAGGTGTCGATACTACCAGCCGAGCCATTGCCTAGTATTCCGGCCCAGACCGTCTCACCTCAGGTGCTATCTCCGCAGGTTCCGCCCCAGCCTCCGCCGCAAGTATTAGTAGAGTCTCCGCCTCTAGAACCTATTACTGAAGGACCTGCTGTGACATCGCCTCTAGAGGCTACAGTTGCTTCAGAGCCCGCTCAGGAGGTCAAGACTGACATAGCAAGCCCTACGAACCTAGGCCCGGGGAAGCAGCCCAAGACTGGTCCATTCGTATCGGAGCAATACGATTCGGAGAACACAGGGGTCACATTCGATGGGTTTGAGGAGACGTATTCGCGGGTGGATGGTAGCTTAGTTCCTGAATTTGTGAAGGGCGCGTATCAGTTGGATTATTTAGGTAATGAGTGTTTTGAAGAGATAGATACTGTCCAAAGTCAGATTGGTGTTGTTGTTGAAAGCTTAGATAACGAACCGCGAATAATAGCAGGCGATATCATACAGCGTACGGGCTATGAAAAAACCAACGCTGCGCTACAAGCGTGGCTCAACAATCTAAAAAGTGGTGGCGAAGGTGAAGGTCCGAACATCCAGATGGAGAGTACCTATGGCGGTGAGTCAATTTATTACTGGATTTTTGAACAGAAGAACCAAGTCTGGTTCGTGAACAAAACTCGCGAGGCGTACTTCTTTGGAATTATTGTAAATTTGGTCAACAACACCTGTCAGTAGTCTTGTTGGACCAAGGTTTAGGGAACCAGAGCGAGAAGATATTCAGTAGAAGATACCCGAAGAAACTGAGCGCGGTTTCAACCTCGACTGACTAACCTCCGCTGACGGGGGGAATGAGTACGAGCTCATCACCCTCTTGGAGTAGGGTGGAGGCTTCAGTGAATTTTAGGTTAATGCCGAAGCGGGTGAGATCTTTCCAGACGGAAAGGGTGGGGTGGTCGGCGATCAGGCGATCGCGGACATCGCCAGCTGTTGATCCTTTTGGTAAGACCACTGCTTTTTCCGATAGCCCTACGGTCTCTTGATAGACTGCAAATAGCTTTAGGGTGATGGTGATTGTTTCATTCATGATCTATCTTTGCTGCTGATTTTTCTAAAGATGCCGCTAGACTCTTCAATAACGCCCGCTCTTGGTAGGGTTTGGAGAAATAAGCAGTTGCTCCTAGGTTCATAGCCAGGCTGCGGTGTTTGTCGCCGCTGCGAGAGGTCAGCATGGTAACGGGGACGTTTGCATACTCGGGGTTGGTTCTGAACTTGGAAAGAAAGCTGTAGCCGTCCATTCTAGGCATTTCTACATCGCAGACGATGCTGTCTATGGCCAAGCCGGTTTCTAGCTTTTCAACCGCGTCTTGACCGTCGCGGGCCTGCACTACCTCGTATCCAGCCTTTTCTAGGGTTAGAGCGAGTAGCCCGCGAACATTTACAGAATCATCAATAACGAGAAACCTAGGACGGCGGCGAATTTCCTTATTGGGGACGGTCTGCAAGCTAATCGGATCGATGGCTCCGTTGAGAACTGGGTTGGCGTACAGCGCTTTGGCGGAGTGAATGCCTGAGCTCTCGCAGCTGATAATCCATCTGGCAAGGTCGGACAGGCTAACGATTGGAACAACTTTGCCATTCTCAAGAATAGTACAGTTGCTGAAACCTATGGGGAGGGCGATGGGGCCTTCTACTCGGCGAACGGCGACTTCTTGTTCGCTCCAGGATCGGTCTACTTGCAGACCAAAGCGCTGCTCGCCCATCAAAAAGATGAGGACGCTGGGTGTGTCCATGCTGGGGACTGTTTCTAGGCTATCAACCTGTCTGGGGCAGTTGAAGGCTAGCCAGTCGGAAAGGCGAATTAAACGAACAGACTTGCTTCTGAAGGAGAGTATCTCTTTGCTGTCGATGCGGCGAACGTCGTTGGGATCGAGGATTGCGACTTCTTCGATCACGTCGGTGGGTACGGCGATGGGCATACGGTTGCCTTCGACTAGCATGATACGGGTGATCGAAAGGGTATAGGGCACAGACAGCGTGAAGGTGGTGCCTTGACCGCTTTTGGTATCGACGCTGATGTCACCGCGAATTTGGGTAAGGTTGTTGCGGACGACGTTCCATGCCGACGCCGCGTCCAGAGAGGGCGGTGACCTGGTCGGAGGTGCTAAAGCCAGGTTCGAAGATCAGGGAAAGGAGTTCGGTTTCGCTAGCAGCGCTAAGTAGTTCGGTGTCTAAGCCCATGGACTGAGCGCGATCGCGTATCTTTTCCAAGGCAATGCCGTTGCCGTCATCGCTGAGCGTAATCACCGTTCGGTTGCTTTGATTGAAAGCTCGAATAGCGATCGTACCCGTACCGCTTTTGCCTTGCCTCTCACGGTTTTCTGGTGTTTCAATACCGTGATCAAAGGCATTGCGCAAGATATGCATGAGTGGATCGCTTAACGCTTCGAGAATATTGCGATCGATTAGCGTATTTTCGCCATCCAACTGTAGCTGTACTGATTTGCCATGCTCTATTTCTAGTTCTCGTAGCGCCCGGGGAAAGCGGTTTGTGATGTCAGAGAGCGGGCGCATCCGCAGCTGGTTTAGGTTGCGCTGCAGGCGACGAGCGGTGCGGTGGATAACGCGAGCAGTTTGCTCTGTTTTATCGACACTCAGTTCTAGATCGTCGGTAACTTCCTGGAGCTTGACAACAGATTCAACGATCTGGCGAAAGGGGAGGTGGGTATCGTTGTAGCGATCAAATTCTAGAGCGTCGAAGTTTTGGCGAAAGTCCATATCCGGGGACTTAGCAATCTCTGACGGAGGATGTGAATCGCTAGGAGTGTCCCCCATCAAGCGTTGGCTGGCCGCGTTCTGAAGTGAGTTTTGGCCGTTTTGAATAGTGCCGTTTTGAATAGTGCCATTTTGAATAGGGTCAGCTCGAGTGCTAGTTAGCAGAAACTGTGACGCTGGCTGCTCATAGAGGTCTTTGACATCGTCGTTGATTTCGTCGAGCGATCGCAGTTTTTGACTCAGGTTTTTGACGAGCGATCGCATCCGCTTGACTTCAGCCTCTAGCCGGTTGCGTTCGATCGTGAGCTCACCAAAGTCATCGTTGAGCTCATTGAGCTTACGCACCGATACTCGGACGGTATTGTCTGCTAAATCGGGTTCATTAACCTGCGTTCTCGGCGTTTCTGAAAAGCGAAAGGCTGTTCCTGACTGCCTAGATCTGCTTGAATCTACAGCAACTTCATCTTCGTGCTCTTCGAAAACGCCTGCAAATGCGTCGACCTCTGAATCAACGCTGCTTGGGCTGCCGCTAGTCTCTGAAGAGTCAGTTTCGATTGGGATATCATCTGCTGGATTGAAATCGGTAAAGCCGTTGTCAGAGCTATCGTCAAAGACGTTATCAAAGCCACTATCGACGAGCGCCTCTTCTTCCACGCTCAGTCCTGCAAACACATCCTCTACAAGGGCATCATCTTCCGTGCCCAACCCAGCAAAGATATCCTCAACGAGTGCGTCGTTTTCTATCCCCAAATCTGTATCTAAAGCCGTCAGGTCAGTATGGTCTACCCCCTTAAAAGCATCGCCGTCGAATTCAATATCAATCGTGCCAAAACTGATACCTGTTAGTTGATTTGGCATAGAGTCAGCATTGCCGGTCAGTACTAGCGCCTGAGCTCTTCTCCAACTGGTGAGTGCAGCCGCAGAGACTTCTTTTAGCTGCCGAGAATTGAGCGCACTGGCTGCATAGGTCTCTACTGACTGACAGAGCTGAATAAATGGTGGCAAATCGAGCATCTCGCCTAGTCCAGCCAGCTCCTGTGCCATGACAACAATTTCTGATTGCAGCTCAGTAGATTGATCCTTCAAGAGGGCTTCTAGCCGGTCCAAAACCCCTTCAACCTCTGTTTGAAAAATTAGAGGCATCACGTCCTGGCCTTCGTCAGCATCCATGATGGATGCTGCATCTTCAGCGGAGGGTTCACCTAGCGTGCTATACAGCTGATCGAAGATAGGCGTGACTTGACTGGAAACCCACTCTTCATCAAGCGGCACGGCATGGCGATCGCGTTCTACAACTTGTCGAATGGCATCCACTCCGCTTAGCATCTGGCCTTCTACCTTACTGGTGACGCCCTCGCTGCGCCGAATCTTCAGCACCTTGAGCGAATCTTCTAGTCGGTGGGCCAAGTCGCTGGTCAGGGCATAGCCCATTAGCGCCGCGCCGCCTTTGATAGAGTGTGCCGCTCGCAGCGCTGTATTCATCTCGTGGGTTTCAACCCCCCGCTGAGCAATTCCCAGCAGTGTCGCTTCTAATGTGTCTAAATACTCTTCGGCTTCGTCTAGAAACTGGAGTCGAATCTCTTTTTCTCTATCCACTTTTAGCCTTCCTTGAGATAGGCGTACTGGCAATGGGCGCTTCCGAGTCCACCACAAAAGTCGCCACCTGAGCTTGAAGATCTTGCGCCACCATGACGGTTTGATTAAGCGCTTCGGAGACCTGTTTAGAAGAGGCCGAGGTTCGCTTCGCTAGCTGAGCAATCTCTTCCATTAGAGACGATACTGAGGTCGAGGTTTGCACCTGTGAGCTGGTTGCTAGCGAGATCGATCGGGCAAGCTCGTCCATCTTTTGCGAACCTGCTAAAATCTGGGCGAGACTAGCGCGGGCATCTTCTACGCGGCGAGTACCTTCTACTACCTGCGATGTGCTCTGCTCGATCGCTTCGACCACGTCACTGGTTTCTCTTTGAATATCTTCTACAATCCGCTCAATCTCTTCAGTAGCCGAGGCCGAACGAGTTGCTAGCTCTCCGACTTCTTCGGCAACCGCGGCAAAACCCTGCCCGTCCTCTCCGGCTCTAGCAGCTTCAATACCAGCATTAATCGCGAGCAAGTTAGTTTGCTGAGAGATCTGGTTGATGAGTAGAACTGCCTTGGAAATCTGCTGAGAAGATTCGCCTAGACGCTTTACCTTTTTGGCAGTCTGGCCAACGGTCTGACGCAGACTCATAATGTTGCCGACGGTCAGGTCCATCGCCTCTTCGCCCATCGTGGCGGTTTCAGATGCGCTTCTAGCAACGGCTGCGGCTTCTTTGGCCTGATGCGCTACCTGTTGAATAGAGGCGGTCATCGCTTCTACAGAGTCTAACGTTAGAGTGGTTTGCTCGGCCTGCTGTAGCGCTTCTTGGGCTAACAGTTGAATGGCGACTTCGTTTTGGCCGAGCGAATCGTTGACCTGATTGGCCGAACGCTTTACCTGGGTGACGACCTGCCGCAGACTTTCTACGATGGCATTGAAGAAGTCGGCGACGGTACCGATCTCACCAGCTGATACATCAGCGCGTACAGTCAAGTTGCCATCAGCGACAGCTTCGACATCGCCAAGCAGGTTAATGAGCTGCTCTTGCAGCTGTTCCTGGCGACGTAGCCGTTCTTCCGAGAGCGTCTTAGTTTGAGCTAGCGCAATTTCTCTTTGCCAGGTGGCTTCGGCTTGCTCTAGGGCATAGCCTAGCTGGGTTGCCGCTCGCCGGATGAAATTGATCGCTGAGGCTGACCACTCTCTTGGTCCGGTGCATTCGTGGGCAACCAATAGTCCCAGCAGTTTGTCTTCTACAACGATCGGGGCAACCAGATTTGCTCTAACTTGGTAGGGTTCTAGCTGCCCTAGATGACAGTCTGTTAGGCCAGCGTTGTAGATATCTGAGGTCGCTTTTACGCGGCCAGTACGGTACTTTTCTACGTAGTTTTCAGCAAAGCATGGATCGGCAATTTCCGCGTCTTGCGCTGGTGGCCATTGAGGATCGACTGACTCTGCGACGATAGTGCCTTTCCAGTTCTCGTCAAACAGATAAACAATCACCCGGCTGGTATCGAGAGCAAGTTTGACTTGACGGGTGAGGGTGCGGAAGATTTTCTCGCGGGCCTCTGTTGGAGCAACGCCGCTAACACTTGTCGCTCGAATATCGGTCACCAGACTAGCTAGCTGCTGCTCTTGCTTTACGGCCTGCCGCTGCGCTTCTAGTAGCTGAGCTTGCGAGAGTGCGTAACCTACTTGGGTTGCAATCTGCTGCATCATGTTCAGCTCTTCTGGCTGCCACTGACGCGGAGCGCTGCACTGGTGGGCGCAAATCAGCCCAACTAGTCGATCGCCCACAATCACTGGCGCAACCATGTTGGCTTTGACCTCTAGCTCGCGCAGCAGTCGGCAGTGACAGTCGGTTAGATCTGCGGTTTCGATATCGTTGACCCAAGAGACCTGTCCGGTCATGAAGCGGTCTACAGAATCTGGCAGCATTGGGTCGTCTAAGTGCTGACCTTGTGCTCGGCTCCAGCCTTTGCCAACTGATTCTGCGGTGACATCTCCACCCGCATAGTCAGTGTCAAACCGATAGATCAACACCCGGTCAACTTCTAACACTTCTCTAGCGCGCTCAACGCCAGTTGCGAAGATGGCTTTGGGTTCTAGGGTTTGGCGAATCTGGCTGGTGAGTTTGGAGAGCGATCGCGCTCTTCGCGCAGATTCTGTTTGGGTTTCGCTTTGAAAGCGCAAGGAGGATTCAGAGGTTGCAACAGAGGCGGCTAGCTCATTAAAGGCGCTGGCAACTCGGCCTACTTCATCACGGGCAAAAATATCGGAGCGGGCAGTGCGATCACCTGAGGCAAATTCCTCGGTCGCTGCTTGTAATTCTCGTAGTGGTTTGATAATCGAGCGTCCTAGCAGCCGAGCAATAATCACATCCGCCAGCAGCGCCAGTAGCGCCGCCCCAATCAGTAGCCCGGTCGCATTCCTTTGCCAAGTTTGCAGCGCTCGTTCTGGCAATCCTCGCTGGATCACGCCAATTGCCCGGCCATTGCCATCAACAATTGCCGTTGCGGCTACTGTGTAGCGATCGCCGTTGGGCTGTTTAAAGCGCTCGCTCACCACACCAGGCATCTGGCCATCGCCTGCGGCTCGAATGGTTTGATCTAAAAAATCATAGTTATAGCTGCCTCCACTGCGTTGCCCTGCTAGAATTTCGCCTGAATCAGCCAGGGCCACCAGATCGAACGAGCCACTAGGTTCTTGCAAATAAATTTCGGTGTATCCTTCCGGGAAAGCGGTAAGCGTATCTACCACGATCGGCGCTTCTCTATCGACAATGTCACCAGCTATGAGAGCACCGATCGGCTGCACTGGCACGCCCGTCTCATCTATTGGGCTACCTGCTGGAAAAAGAGGCGTCGCAATATACTGCACCAGCGCTGCCTCGTTGACCGTGCTAGGAACAGAGATTCCCTGCTGCTGAAGCTCTGCGATCGATTGCAAGCTAAGCGCAGTCTTGGGTTCACGCTGGCGCAACGCATTAGAAACCAGATTGTTAGGATTAAAGATTTCGCTATTGCGGGCGGTATTTCCGCTAGCAATTACCTGAGCGTCTACATCGACTAGCGCAATATATTCCAGCTGATTGGTTTCTAATCGGGCGCGCAGATTGCTGCGTGCATCTCGAGCTAGGATTTCGTCGATCTCGTCTGAAGGATCTAGAGCTGCATTAGACTCAGCGGCTTCTAGCAGTACGCCTTCGCTCAAGCCAGATTCGGCTGATTTGCGAGCCAGGGTTTGAGCCGTCGCAGATAGCTCAGAGGCCGCCTGGTTCAAGATAAGGCGGCGACCGGTCGTTGATAGCAAGAGTAAGCTAACGCCGATCACACCGAGGACGGAAAGCATCTTGGATGTTAAGAGTCCAGCTAGCTGTTTGTCAGCAACTGGCAGGTCGTTGAACCACTGGGCTAGGGCGAGTCTGCTGCCACTGGTTACCCGAATCTTTTCGGGTGCGTAGCGCTCTCCCTTATACTGCACGCCGCGATAGGTCAAATCATCCTCTGGCTGGTCTCCTGAGCTTGATCGAGCGGCGATGATTTTTTCGGCGAGCTGGCGATCGCTGCCCTCTTCATACCGGGCACCGCGATAGACTAAGGCCTTTCTTCTAGCTTCTGCCTGTGCGGCAGCTATCTGCTCATTTGTCGCCGACTGTGAAGCCTCCGGTCCATTTGCTTTATTTCCATTCGCTTCATTTCCATTCATGTCAGTCGCCATATCCTATGACCCTTGAAAAACGGACGATTGTAAAACAGCTTCAGCATCTAGCACTAGCAATATTTGCTCGTCTTGCACAGCGCAGCCTCGAAGATAGGGCACCAGAATTGGATTTACCTGTGCGGGAACAGGCTGTAGCGCCTCAGCTGGCAGATGAATAATTCCGCTAATTTCATCTACTACTAGGCCCAAAGAAGTCCCTGCGTTGACAATGACAGTACTGTACTGCTGTCTGGGACTATCGGGGACTGCAAGGCCCAGCAACCGCACCAGATTTGCGAGCCAGATAACTCGGTTACGGCGATTGACTATCCCTAGCATGCAAGCTGGCATATTAGGGATAGGCGTTACCTGCGCAGTGGGTAGCACGGTAGCCTCTTCTACAGATCTCGCCGCAAAAATAGCAGGCACTCTTGGGGCCAGCTGAAACTTGAGATAAGCTTCGCCAGCGAGCGGACGATTGGGAACGGCAAGCTCGGTCTTCACAGGCAATCGATTTTTAGACACCTTTACCACTGGCATATCTACCAACGGTCATTAGCACTTCTTTTGCTGAGACTTATACCACACCTTTCAGTCAAGTCTGACCAAAACAGCACAGAAGCCATTACCAACATGAAGCCATACCAATTCTATTGAATGTAAAGCATTCGTGCGACTTACTGACACCCGCTCTTTATGGCTGCTTGTTTTAGCGACTAGTGCTGCTAGCGTGACTCATACTAATACAGTCTTTATTGTTTGGATCAGCTGCTCTTTGGTGTAAGGCTTGAGCAAGTAGGCTGCTGCGCCCTGTCGCTTGCCCCACATGCGGTCAATGGGTTGTCCCTTCGAGGAGCACATAATGACGGGGACTGCTTCGGTCTCTGGCAGGTTTTTTAGCTGGCGGCATAGCTCGAATCCACTGATGCCAGGCATGACAATGTCAGTAACGATTACATCTGGCTTTTGCGCGATTGCCTTATCTAAACCCTCGCGCCCAGCCATAGCGGCGATCACACCGTAGCCTTCTTGTCGCAGATAGTGACTCATCAGCTCGCGCTCCGATGCTACGTCCTCGACAATAAGTACCGTCGCAGTCTGGATAGTAGGCATATCAACCGTGGAAAGATTTTCCGAGAAAAAATCAGCGGTAATCTGAGGGCAACGTGGCTGTTATAGCAGCGCAGATGCCAAAAGAGCGTAGATGCATGGATTGAAGTGCGCCTGAACTGACTAAGAATAGTTGCCGGTAGCGCAGCTGCTAATTTGATATTACCGCTTTGCCGGCAAATGCTTAAAAACCATCTTCAAAAGATCAGATTGTGTAAACGGCTTCGTAAGATAGCCAGAAGCGCGAACAATCTTGGCGCGGGCGCGGTCGATGAGGCCTGTATTACCTGTGACCATGACGATCGGTGTGCGTTTATAGCGGGGGTGACGACGCAGCAGGGCGCACAGCTCGTATCCGTCAAGATTAGGCATCGTAATGTCTAATAGGATCAAATCAGGCTTGCTGCGCACAATTTGCATCAGCGCCTTGACCGGATCGTTGATCGCGACAACCGATAGACTCTGGTCTTCTAAGAACTTTTGGATAGCGTTCAGCACAGTCGGGCTGTCGTCAATACAGGCCACCGTGTAGGTCGTCCGCCTTAAATTCCCTGGGCTGGCTCGGTTCATGTTAGCTGAATCAGCAGCGATCTGGACGGGGATCACTCCGCTGTTGACTGGAGCAGCACTTCGGCCTGTACTAAGACCTGTACTGAGTCCCGTACTGGATACTGTCGAGCTAGTAGCAGCGGTCATAGCGCTGGGCAATCGACTGGTCACAGCCTGTCCGGCAGCTCTTTGCTTACCGTTGCGCTGACAGATTTCGACGATAGGGCGCAGATCTAGACGGCAATAGGTTGGAATGCCTTCAGTCTGGGTGCGTGAGATCAGCTCGTAGCTGCCTTCACGAATGTTCAAAAAAGGTTCGATTACTTCAATAGCGATCGCACCGACTAGCTGTGCTGCCTGCTCGTGGTTGAGGTACTTTTGCTCCACCAGCCAGCACAAAGCGCGATAGTCGCAGCTGATCACGTCGTCTGCTTCATCGGATTCTTCGAACAGTAGCCGCATTTGCTCGCATATCGATGCAGGCACTCCACTACCAACCGTCTGCAGCTGTCTGATTAAACGCTCAAAGCTATCAGTCGAGCTAGTCGCAAAATTGAGCTGTCCTCTGTCTAATAGAAGTCGCCACTCAGCAGACTGTGCTGTCAGCTTTAGACAGCCGCTCACCTGACGGCTAATTAGCTGAGCCAGCAGACTTAAAGGATGCAGCTTGTGGGCGGTACTATAACTGGTGCTAGATCGGGTGTTTATCATCTATCTACGCTGAGCTTTTGCAAACATTGAGCTACAGAAGTGAGATTTTCAGCCCAAGAGCCACAGACTATGGAGCAACCTTGATAGTTTACTACAGTCAGATTCTCAATCGTTTAACAGCCTGCCTATCCCGGCTTTAATTAATACGACTAATCGACTGAAATAGATGCGTCCCGTGCATAGACTGCCCAGCTATCACTCAACCTAGTCACTCCAGCCCAGTTATTCGTCTGATTACTTGAGCTTGAGAATTTAACAGTATGTGTAGTTCTCGAGCCTACTCTTCGAGGCGAGCAAGCTCTATATCCACAGCCTTTCTGCTAACGAAACAGAGAGTCAACACTCTCTTCTGCGAAGAGATCGAGTGTGAGGGCGACAGTAAGCCGGGCCAGCATGTGGTCTATTTAGTCCTTATGCTTTGGTGGCGAATTACCTGGTAGCTGACGACGTGAAAGTGATTTTCGTCCGGTCTATCTGGTCAATCAATCGGTATCTGCTCTGGTGAGAGTCCTGATTCTGTACTCGGTAGACTGCTTTCTTTCGTCACCTCTTCGACCTCGCTGACGCGAAAGACAAACTGGAATGGTTGATTCATCCGCCGCGCGATGTAGTCCTCTAGTAGCCCTACCTGTTTGGGCGTTATCAGCTCGCTGGCGTTCACTACCATGTATACCTTTGGCGGTGATACCTGCCAGTTGGTCCGACTGCTGACCAGCTCCATATTTAGGTTTTCAAAGGTTACAGTATCTTCGACTAGCGCCCTTCTGACGTTATCTTCTAGCTGCTGCTGGCGGACCAGTCTTGCTAGGCTAATACCCAAAGGTAGTACTAGTATACCTGTAAGAATGACGACTATCTCTAGTGGACGGCGGGCCCGACTAAAAGGAGAATATCCCGCAAAGAAAAAAGCCACCATGCAGGCCAATGTAATTCCTAGCAGGTTAGTCAGATACAGCAGACTAGCTCCAACCGTGAGCGAGCTGTTTCCCTGGGCAATCCCTAAACCGATGACACATAGGGGCGGCATCAGGGCAACGGCGATCGCTGTTCCAGCCAACGTACTTGACAGCCTGGGCTGAACCTTGGCATAGCCGCTCAGTCCGCCAGCTGTGATTGCAATACCCAAGTCCAGCAGCGTCGGTGAAGAGCGAGAGGCGACCTCACTGCCGTACGTCAAAAATCCTGAGCTCATCCCTACCAGGGCCGATAAGAGGATAGAAATACCGGTGCCTACTGCGAGTGCCTTCAGCCCGGTTTTTACGAGTATGAGATCGCCTTCTAAAACGCCAAAGGCTACCGAGCGGATTGGCAGCATCAAGGGGGCTACTAGCATTGCGCCGATGATCACTGCTGCGCTGTTAGACAGAAGCCCAAACGTGGCAATCAGACAGGCGCACAGGATTAGTACGATGTAGTCATAGTCCAGCTCTGCTTCATCTAGCAGGTTTTCTTGCATGTGCTTGTGGGCTGTGGGTGATACCCGTCGCCCGACTAAGTATTTTTTTCGCCATGTGTCTAGCTGCGATCGCATCAGAATTTGTTCCTAAAGGTACACAATCTTCCCATAGGCCTCCCGATATCTTTGTACCTGAGCAGGCATGTTTCCTGCGAAAGTAAATTAACTGTGGACAACTAATCAATGGGTTTTTTCTCACGAATTTTTGGCAAGGACAAACCAGCTAACGCCTCTTCAAAAATCAAACGCGGTGTTGCCAAAGCCGCCTCCACATCCGCGTCTGCGACAGCCTCTACAAAGGACACTCCAGATTACAAAATTGGCGTAGACGGAGATTTTGATGAGAGTGGACTCGCCAAGCGAGTAGCTTTGGCCTTTGACGAAGATAATCAGCTTGATGATATCGATACACTTTGGGTAGCTCAGCTCAGCGGCACCGTTGTTCTAAAGGGCAAAGTTCCAAGTCAGGACATTCTAGACAAAATGGTTCGGGTCGCTAAAGGCGTAGATGGCACTGATGCAGTTGATACAAAGCAAGTGGAAGTTGGCTAAATTAGTTGGCTGTATCAGTTGATAGAAGCCAATAAGTCGAGATATGACCAAGCTATAAGCTAATAAAAAGGGGCTATCGCAGTCCCTTTTTTGCGTTTTTGCCCCTTAAACTTGACACTAAAAGCACAGATAAGCAGCCCATACCAAATAGCACGATCAAAGACTATGAGCGCCTCAACCCAGACTTCCGCGAAAATTCCTGTCGTCGTCAATGGAGCCCTCGGCAAGATGGGCCGAGCCATTGTCAAAGCCGTTGCCGAAGCGGAAGATATGACCTTAGCTGGTGCAATCGACCGAAACCAAAAGCTGATTGGTGAGGACATTGGGGAAGTCATCGGCATGGGTCCGCTAGAAATTCCGGTGCTCAATGACTTAGAAGCCACGCTAGTGGCAGCTCAAAGTGAAGCCCCTAGTGGCGGCAGTGCGGTAATGGTCGATGTGACTCATCCTGACAGCGTGTATGGATCTGTGAGAGCAGCGCTAGCCTACGGTGTGCGGCCTGTGGTCGGGACTACTGGGATGAGCAATCAACAGATTCAGGATTTAGCAGAGTTTGCTGACAAAGCGAGCACGGGCTGTTTGCTAATCCCTAATTTTTCGATTGGAATGGTGCTGTTACAGCAGGCAGCGCTGCAGGCAGCCGCCTACTTTGATCATGTAGAGATTATTGAGCTGCACCACAACCAAAAAGCAGATGCCCCTAGCGGCACGGCGGTAAAAACGGCCCAAATGCTCTCAGAGCTGAACAAAAACTACAATCCGCCTCAGGTTGAAGAGACTGAGAAAATGGTTGGTGCGAGAGGATCGCAGACTGAGGATGGGGTGAGAATTCACAGTGTTCGCTTGCCGGGTCTAATTGCCCACCAGGAGGTAATTTTTGGAGCGGCAGGTCAGTCTTACACGCTGCGGCATGACACCAGCGATCGCGTCTGCTATATGCCGGGTGTGCTGCTTTCCATTCGCCGGGTGCTGCCGCTGAAGTCGCTGGTCTACGGGTTAGATAAGATTTTGTAGACGACAAGCGCCGACAGAAGAAATACGATTTAAAAAGAAAAAGGCCTGACCCCTTTAAGCCCCCAGAGTCAGGCTTTCATTTGCAAGGATGGATATAGTTCGAGCCGTTCTCGCTGAATTTCAAAATGCCCCTTGAAAATCAGTGAGGCGCTCTACATACGTCCTCGCAAAGTTGAGACTATTTTCACTCAGCGCTCAAAACATCGCTTCGATGTAACCACCGAACTGCAAGGGGATGTCGCTTGTTAAGCAACACATCAAGTTTTCCGTGTATTTACTCTCCTGACCTTCTAGCTCTCTGTGTCTTCGCGCTGCATCTTCTGCGTTTCTAGACCGCTGAGACTCTGCTCTAACCTTCACTGGACCGGTCTTCGTTAGACTAAGTTCATGGATGGGATGCACAGGAGTGAGATACACAAGCGTGGGCGGATTCTGCCTCTAGCGCAGGATATTGTCTATCTGATGGCGGCTGGGGAGGTGATCGACTCTCTGTCCGCCGTTGTCCGTGAGCTGATAGAAAACGCGCTGGACGCTGGTGCTACTCGAATCTCGGTGAGCCTTTGGCCTAGTCGCTGGCGGGTGCAGGTTGCAGACAATGGTTGTGGGATGGATTTGTCCGATTTAAAGCAAGCGGCTATCGCCCATGCCACTAGCAAAATCTCGACCAGACCCGATCTGTTGAACGTTCAAAGTCTGGGCTTTAGAGGAGAGGCGCTACATAGCATTGCGCAGCTAGCGCAGCTGGAGATTCGTAGCCGAACTGATTTAGCAGAAGCCTTGGGCTATCAGATTCGCTACGACAGTTTGGGTGTGCCGACTGAGATTGTTGACGTGGCGATCGCACCTGGGAGCGTTGTCACCGTTCGCGCTCTGTTTGAAAACTGGCAGGCAAGAAGACAGGTACCCACTGCAGACGCTCAGTTGAAGGCCGTTGTTCAGCTGATTCAGCAGCTAGCGCTCTGTCATCCGCAGGTGACCTGGCAGCTAGCAAAAGATGATTCGCCCTGGTTTTCTCTGTGGCCGGGTCCAACTGCTAAAACGCTCATTCCTCAAATTTTGAGGAGTGTATACGACACCGATCTAGAAGAGTATGTAGAAGATGGCCTGCACCTAGTGATTGGGCTGCCCGACCGCTGCCATCGGCGCAGACCCGACTGGATCAAAATCGCCATCAACGGTCGGCCCGTAGCTGTTGACGAAGTGGCAAGAACGCTGATGGCTGGGTTCCGGCGGACAATTCCCCGCGATCGCTATCCGATTTGCTTTCTCCATCTCACGCTGCCCCCATCTCAGCTAGATTGGAACCGGCATCCAGCCAAGTCGGAGATTTATGTGCAGGGGGTGGAGCGGCTTTGTGATCGCGTCACCCACGCCCTCGAAAAACTGCTGAAGATAGACGACTTGAGTGAAGGCGCTCAAACTCATCGAGCGACTGCTTTGATCAAGGCTGCTGAGGCCGAAGGTGAGTACGCCGTTTCTAGACAGGTAGATACCGCTAGTGAGCACTTACCGACTCAGTCACTCTCGGATGTGCTGCCGGGCAGTTTGCCGGGAGATCTCGTTGTGATCGCGCAGGTCAAAGGCATGTATATTCTGGCGGAGCACGAAGGTGGCGTTTGCCTGATCGAACAGCACATTGCTCATGAACGAGTGCTGTTTGAGCAGTTGCAGGAGCGGTGGCAAATGGTACCGCTAGACCCACCGATTGTGTTGAAAGACCTGAGTGAGACTCAGGTGGAACGGTTAAGTGAGGTGGGTGTGGCGATCGCGCCTTTTGGTGAAAATCTCTGGGCCGTTCGGACAATTCCTGAACCTTTGAGCGATCGGAGCGATCGCACTGAAGCCCTCCTAGAGCTGAGCCTGGGCGCAAACCTAGAGGCAGCGCTCGTCGCCACTGCCTGCCGCACCGCCATCCGCAACGGCACACCACTTACCGCCGCTGAAATGCAGGCTCTGATCAACCAGTGGCAGCGCACTCAGAAGCCGCGCACCTGTCCTCACGGGCGCCCAATCTGCCTCACTCTAAAGGAATCCAGCCTTGCCAAATACTTCCGGCGTAGCTGGGTCATTGGAAAAAGCCACGGTGTTTGATCGGATGAATACCAACAAATCTTTTTCTATCTGAGAGTTTCAGTCTCAACTGACCCATACTGAGCTCGCTCATCTTCAACTTTCTTGAAACCATGCCGAGAACTCCCAGCGAATACATCGTCCACATGACTTTCGATGGTGGGCACACCGAGCAAGTGCGTTTCACCACTATTCAAGATTTTCAAAAGTGGTACAGCTCTGAGCTGATGCCAAAAGCGACCGCCGAAGAATTTATCAGCGTTCCTATTCCTAAAATCAATCCTGGCGAATATATGGTCATTCGACCTTCTCGCGTTGCTGCCATTCGCGTAGAGCCGATCTTTAGCTCCAGCGTCGAAAGGTATTAGCGCAAATCGTCGCCCGCTTTCTCGAAAAACATTAGATGCTGCTGCGGCAGCCGGTCGTCAGTTTTTACCCACTGTAGGCCGACTGCTTTCATTTCTTTTTTGACCTGTCTTTGTGTCATCTTGTGGTGCTTTTTGATCAGCACCAGAGGATTTTCGGCTCTGTATTCGGCTAGGACGACTTGGCCGTTTGGCCTTAGGGCTTGTGTGATCGCGCTCATCATCTCTTTGGGATAGGCAAATTCGTGATACGCATCGAACATCACCGCCATATCGATACTTTCAGCCGGAAGATTGGGATCAGACTCCGTACTCAGCACGGTTTCAATATTCTTGACGTTATATTGGTCGCGTTCAGCCTCTAGTAGCTGGAGCATCTGCGGCTGTACATCGACCGCGATTACCTTACCTTGATCCACCCACTTGGCTAGCTGAAAGCTAATGTAGCCCAGCCCAGCCCCAATATCAGCAACAACATCATCACGCTCTAGCATCAGCGCATCGACCGCCATGTCCGAACGCTCCTCACTAAGACGGCTGGGCCTAGCTAGCCAGTTTGCGCCTTGATAACCCATTACGTTAGCAATCTCGCGGCCATAGTAAACCTTGCCAATTCCATCAGCGCTTGGAGACTTGTAGCTATAGCTGCCATCAGTGGTGGTAGCTGCCGTTGCCGAGCAGCCAACGGTGAGCACTAGCAGCAAATAAAGCGAAAGCAACCGGGTGACGATGTGAGAAACGCTACGAGAAATTCTCATGATGGGTTTGGCTCCTGTCCGCCTGCTGTCGAAACTTGCTATGCATTCAGCTTAACCTCTGGGAAGTTAATAGAAACCAAGCGGTCTTCATCCATAGGCTTTCTTACCTAACAGCAGGTGCCAATGTAGTGAGCTAAGTCGCCAAAGCTATAGCTGATTTTTCCCAGATTATGTCCAAAGAAAGTGGCTTTCATCGAGCTCTAGACGCAAAGATTCTTGAGTGCAAGTCGCTCAATTTTGAGGAAGAGACAAATGGCAACCGAAAATAGCGAAGATCAATCTATTCAAAAAGTACGCAGCCTGGTTAAAGACATTGACTTTTGCATGCTGACAACGTTTGACGATGGATGTTTGCGGAGCCGCCCAATGTCTGTCAATGGTGAGATAGAAGAGAATGGCGATATGTGGTTTTTCACCTATGCGAGTTCACATAAAGTGGACGAGGTGAATGATAACGCACAGGTAAACGTCAGCTTTGCAGCACCTGCTCAGCAGTGTTATGTCTCGCTGTCAGGAACTGCTGAGCTAGTGAGAGATCGCGAGGAGCTCGAGAAACACTGGACGCCAGAGCTGAAGGCTTGGTTTCCCAAAGAGCTGGACGAACCCGATATTGCTTTACTCAAAGTAAGCACTTCTAAGGCGGAGTATTGGGACTCTCCAGCGAGCTGGGTGGCTAAGACGGTCGGATTTGTGAAAGCGGCTGTTACGGGCGATCGCGCAGACTTGACCGAAAATGCCAAAGTCAGCTTATAGTTTTTCTTGGTTCTAGCCTGCTAGTTCTGCTCAGGAAAAGTTAGCGTCGATTGATCTATTGAATGAGTGTGTAGCCGAAACAATTCTGTTAGCTTCGCTGTTGCTGAAGAGATCTCTAGGATCGGATGTTTGGGACTTCTGTGTTTGCCCGTTCTTTAAGACCGGGCGATGCCTGGTTTTCGTTGATGATGGGTTGCTTAAGCGCTCGGTTTACTGCTTCAGGCGATGCTTCTACATTAGAATCTACACCTCGTGACCGGTTTACTGCTAACCGTTTGCATACGCTGGATGCGTACATGGTAAACCCAAAGCAGTATCAGTTATTCCTGTCGGCAGATTATTTAAGCACGTATCCCTAACTGTGCTGTAGAGACAACCTAACTCAAAACGGTGCCTGAATGCTATAACGCTCTAGCCAACGCCGTCGCGATCTGAAAAGCTAGCCTGAATTCGCATAGACCGCTTGAACAACTTATTACAGGTGCTTGAGATCTTCTTCAAACAGCTTCGACATTCCGTTTCCCATGCAGTGTATCGTGCTTGCTTGCGCAGATTCAAGAACGAGGTAGTCTAAAAAACTATCATTTGGCGGCGCTACGTTGATAGGAGCAAACAGAACCTCTAAAGCACAGTGGACCTCTAAAGCACAGTGGATAGAGCGCAGATGAACTTAGAATGCTAATGCTTCGGGCCACTATTTAGGCTAGAGATAATGAGTCGCTTGACTGCTCGGGTTCGTAGATTTATAAGAGGTGAAACTATGATAGATCAGCACGCTTTGAGAGAGGAATTGGGGGACTTTAACAGCATCATCTGTTTTAGGGCTCTGATTACCGGGATAGAAGATGCTTTGGGACCACGGGCCGCTATGATTGCGCTGCTATCAGCCGGTAGAGCGCGTGGCAAAAATCTGGCACAAGAGTTAGGTCTCTCTAACGCATCCGCCAACTTCAATGAGATCAGCGATCTGATGAATAGTGTGTTGGGTGTGAAGGGAACTCGGCTCTGTATCATTGATAAAATCGAGGCGCCCGAAGCGAACGTGCTGCTGGTCTACTGTAGAGAAACCATCTGTTCTGCTGACGAAGAACCAGGATCGAATCGAGAGCTTTCCTATACTATGGGCGCTGTGCAAGGTGTGCTAGAAGAAGTGATTGGAAAGAGGCTGCGAGGCAAGCAAATCGAGTCAGTTTTGCGAGGGGGAACTCACGATGTGATACGGTTGACGCCCTTGAGGTAGTGACGGCCTGTAGACCGGCCTTTCGGATAATGCCTTTTCAGCAAGGCTATCTGCTTTTCAGCAGGCTATTCATAGGCCGTTTTCGTCGGTTATTGACAGATGCATCTATCCAGTATTTCTACGCAAATCCAGCCGAAGTTTAGTCAGAAAAATCCAAGGAGTTACTTTTCAATGGTTCCAAATACCCAAAAAATACAGATGCTCTTGCAAGGCCTAGTGGCTAATAGCCTTGAAATCGAAGGCGCTAGCCTGGTCACGCTAGATGGGTTGCCCCTAGCCTCTACGCTACCCAGCAATATGGATGAAGAAAGAGTATCGGCGATGGCAGCAACTATGCTTTCTATCGGTGAACGCATTGGAGAAGAACTTCAAAAGGGTAATGTTGGCCGCATTTTTGTAGAGAGCGATCAGGGATACTGCATGCTCACCAACTGTGGAGAAGATGCTGTACTGCTAGTGATGGCGAGTGTCGCAGCGAAGCAGGGACTGCTACAGCTGGCGATCAAGCGATCTGTGGCAGAACTCAAAGTAGCACTTGGATAAGGTTTGGGCTCGAAAGCATGGAAATCATGAGGTTGGTGGTAGCTGGACCGGTAGGTGCTGGCAAATCCACATTTGTCCGGGCGGTGAGTGAGATTGAGGTGGTGGACACCGATCGCCTAGCTACCGATGAAACAGCTTCTCTCAAAGCGAAGACGACGGTAGGCTTTGACTTTGGCAGACTTCAGTTTGGCCCAGACATGGCCCTTCATCTCTATGGCACGCCCGGACAGGACCGATTTGACTTCATGTGGGAAGAGCTGATTAGCAAGGCCCATGCCTATATCTTACTGGTGCCAGCAAACAGGCCAGCGACTTTTCGCAAGGCTCAGCTGATCTACGAGTTTATGAGCGATCGCGTGGCGCTACCCATGATTGTAGGACTAACCCATCTAGACTGTGACGAGGCTTGGAACAGCGAGAACGTTGCGATCGCAATGGGCTTTGCTAATGTCGCTCAGCGTCCTACATTCGTCGATCTGAACGCGACAGATCCTGGCTCTGTCATTCAGGCTTTGAGCGTTCTAGTCCAACAGTATGTACTCGCCGCAAGTACTGCATAATCGACTACAAAAACAGTCGGTTACGAAACAGCCGCTGTCAGGCCAGTCTCCGCAAAACTCAATTCCCAAAAGGCAGATTCTTCAGATGAAGAATCTGCCTTTTGCTGTAGAAGCACCTGCAATAAATTGTGTAGAGTCGTTACAACTAGATGAACAATTACTTTCTATTGCTTCCTGAGCAAAAACAACTCTTTACGTATATCAATTTATCGCATGATTTGTTCATACTGCTCCTTATTCTATAGAATGAAGGATAAGTAGTAGTACTTACCTAGAGCAGCGAAGCTGACTCTTCTAGTCGCATCTATCTCGAAACAGTCATGAACGCCGTCGCGAATGGTTATCAAACTTCATAAAGGGCATTTTGGGATCTTATGTTACTTCAAGGCCAGACTTCTGAATACTCTCTGCCTGAACTATTCAAATTTTTGAAAGACAGTCAGCAAACAGGGCGCTTATCTTTGAAGTCCCTATTTGGAAAGAACTTTGAGGGAGATATCCACTATCTGTGGTTTGAAAAAGGCGATCTAGTCGCCACATCGAGACGTCTAGATGGACTGGGCCTATTGAAGTTTCTTCAACAAAGGTGTCTAGTTCAGAGTGCTACGCTACCTCGCTTGCTGCGACAGTGCCCGCCCAAGGTAGCCCTAGGTGCATTTCTAAAGTCGCGGGCTTTGCTGACAGTCAGACAGCTCCAATCACTGTTTTCTTCTCAAGTCTTGGCTAGCACTTGTAGCTTAATTCAGGCACCCGACGTCAGGTTTGCCTTTTATCCTGACTACCCTTTTCCCTACCTAGAAATGACCGGGGTTAGAATCCAAGCAACAGATATTGCTCTCCCGAGCTTGCGGATGATCAAATCTTGGAGCACCCTAATCGAAAAACTGCCAGAACTGACTTCTGGCCTCAAAGCCTCTGAGGGCAACGTATCTAGCTACCGACTCAACTCGCAAGAGAAAACAGTCCTAAGCTTAGCTGATTCAGGCAGGTCACTATCTGACATTGCAAAAGAGATAGATATACCCAAGCTAGATGTTCAAAAAATCGGATTTCGTCTGGTTTTTGTAGGTCTTGCTCGAGAGGTTCCGATGATTCATCTCATTCGCGCTAAGGCCACAGCCAAACAATCCGCACCTGTTCATGTCAGCGCGGCTTTCCTCGATAAGCTGTCTACTTATCTACAGAAAACGTCTGAATCAGCCAGACAGCCTGTCCCGTCTCCACTGCATTCAAAGTCCAAAGATCAGCCGACTATTCATACATGTCAACATAAGCTGCCAGCTCTAGTAAGTGGCTGAAGCTATCTGAACCTACTGTTATAAACAGTAGTCTATGCATCTTTGCAGACGTAGTGGCTGTAGGCAAAAGAGCCTTTATTCCCACGAACTGGCTCACTACAGCCCACGGATTCTAGAACAGGTGAAATTCCCAATAGCCACAGATCGAACGGCTCAGGCTCAGCCTTGACTAACTCTCCTAGCTGTGCGTCAGGATCGTTTTTGGAGACTAAATCTTTTTTCAATAGAACAAAACGAGGCTCACCTTTCCATTCTGACTGAGTCTTTGGCATCTTCTCCAGCTGTTGCTGGATTTCCCATGCTGCTGACATGATCTCGATGCCATAAACGCTTGGCTGATCACCGACTATCGCCTGCGCCCCTAACACAACGAGATAAGCTGACTCTGCCTGTAAAAAATCAACAAACCGACCAGCTTGGTAAAATTTCAAGTGCGTTCGATCTAGAACAATTACTTGCGATCCCAAAAAGCTCACCACCAGAACAATCACTACAAAAGCTCGCCCGCTGATGAATCGCTCAATCAGCGGTAGCTTGACCTGGCAAAACAAAGGATGACCGTCCTGCTTGGGCCAAAAGGGTGCTAGCATTGCGCCCACCAAAATCACAATAGCCGGGTAAAAAACAAAGCTGTACCGATGACCTCGAGTTATGTCATATCCAGTGATATAACAGATCGCCAAAAATATAATATTTCCCATAACGAAGAATCCACCAATCGCCAGCAGCCCTGGATACCGATCGGACAGATTCCATTGAAACCTGAGCGATCGCACTCCTGTCCGCACAAGCCACGGCACATAGAAAAACAGCAGCGCCACGCAAGAAACAACAATTGTCGTTACCGCCACCGGGCCATAGCCATTCGTCACTGGCGCTAAAATCGCATAGAGCCAGCCTGCCACGGACTGCCCTATTGGCGCTAGCCAAAAGCCAATATCTCTAGAGCCCGCAATATACGTTGTCTGCGGACTGCCATAGAAGTTCAACAGGACGGGCAGCCACAGCAGAGCGCCCGCTGCGGTGCCAATTGCTACGACATAGATCCGCCTCCAGGGCGATCGCCTCCAAGCCCCTTTATCTCGAACACAATCCTGCAGCAGCAAACACAGCAACACCAACCCTTCAATCAAATAGGTAATGCCACAAAAGTAATGCACCGACACACCTAGTGCATTCGCTACCGCCCATCCCAGCACCGTTAGCCAGCTTAGCTTTCGATGCTCTTTTACTGCCCGCACTGCCTGCGCAAAGCAGCCCAAAGACCCCATTACCATCAAAATCGCCAGCGTATAGTGACGGGCCTCTTGAGAGAGATAGACAGAAAAGGGAGAAACCGCCATCAGCGCGGCACACAGCAATGCCGTCAGGCGATCTCGAAAGCTAACCCAGCCGAGCCAATAGCTCATCGGCACTGCGAGGGCCCCAAAAAAAGCGGGTAGTGTCCTAGCTGCCCACATAGACGCATAGCCATCTGTATCACCCGTCAGCCGATGGCAGAACATCATCCACCAGTGCGCCAAAACGAAATAAGCAGGCGGATGATTGTTCTCTGCTAGGAGGTAAGTTGCTGCATCCTTTGCCGTTGCGCCAGGCGTGAGGTGTAGAGGCCGAATCATCTGTTCTAACGTGATGATCTGATCGGTTAGAATCATTCTAGAAGAATTGCCCAAGCTAAAGAGAATAGTTGAGATTTCATCCATCCACGCAGGTTTGGCCGCTAGGTGCGTTAGACGAATCAAAAGTGCGATCACAAACAACCCCAACAGCCACCAGCCTACGTACCGAATCCGAACAGCGGACGTAGGCATGTAATTTGAAGGATAGAGCCCTTCATCGGGAAGGACCATAGGCTGGTTCGCTGGGTCTTTCATTAGGATTGCTCGCGTCTTTTAGAAGCCATCATCAAAAGACCATCCTACACCTGCACTTACATCACAAGGCTGTAGTAGTCTTATGACAAAGCACAATATGGGAGCTGAATTGAGATGAGCGGCACTCGCGATATTCACATTGGTGGCAACGTAGACGGCGGCATGATCATCATGGGCGATCGCAATACTGTCAGCGGCCAACAGCTCTCACAATCTAGCAATACGCCCAGCAAAAGAAAGCTTCTAATCCTGGCCGCTAATCCTAAGGGCTCCTCTCGCCTACGGCTAGATGAAGAAGTACGAGACATCAGCGAAGGACTTAAACGAGCCGAACACAGAGACAAATTTGAAATTGCGCAGCGCTGGGCCGTGCGTCCTAGAGACTTTCAAAGGGCAATGCTAGAAGAGCTGCCTCAGATTGTTCATTTCTCAGGGCATGGTGAAGGTGAAGCTGGGCTTTATTTTGAAGACGAAGTCGGCGCACCCAAGCTAGTATCCGGGTCCGCTCTGGCTGCATTGTTCAAACTCTTTTCTCGCAAAGCCAACATCGAATGCGTTGTTCTGAACGGCTGCTATTCAGCGGCGCAGGCGACGGCGATCACACAACACATACCTTACGCAATCGGGATGAACCAGGCCGTTGGAGACAGGGCGGCTATTGAGTTTGTTGTTGGATTTTATGACGCGCTAGGAAATGGAGAATCAGTAGAATTTGCCTTCGAGTCTGGCAAGGTATCAATGGAGCTAAATGGTACAGGTTACGAGAATTTGCCCATACTCTTGGTGAATTCTCCCACATAGTCTTCAGCTAAATCGCTATCGCTTAGTCTGGCACAGCATCGACATGACGCCACATGTGCAAGGCCAAGTAAGACCGACAGGGCGAGAATTGAGCAGCTGTGCGAATTGTTTTTCTGCGTTTGCTGGTAAGTTTTTCCAACGTCTTTCTAGCGGTCACATCGCCATCAGGCCAGATGTCCACATCGCCAAAGTAAAAGATTCCCATCATGTCAGCCGTCCACTGACCAATTCCCCAAAGCGCAGTAAGACGTTTGGTACGCTCAGCGTGAGTCATCAGTCCGAGGTCTTTTGCATTGAGCTGATTGGTTTTGTCAGCTTGTGCGATCACACCCACCGTCTTCACCTTCGCCCCCGACAGCCCGCACCCTTTCAGAACAATCGGATCGGCCACCACCAAATAATCAATTAGACTTTCCCCGGCTGACACGTTCCTCACCAGCCGCCCCCAAATCGTCGCCGCCGCTCGAAGAGAAAGCTGCTGCCCCACCACCGTTTGACACAGTCGCTCCGCAAACGACACTTCTTGTTTTACCACTAGCTCAATTGGACCGTTTTGTTCGATTGCAAAAACAAGCTTAGGACTGAGAGTAGATGCGATCGCCAAAAATCGCTCATAAATTTCCTTATCCCCCATCTCCTATTTTCCTATCTCCTGCTCTAGAAAGACAGCGCCCCTCCAGCATTTACTTCACTGGTACATAGTCAAATCCACTACCCGATCGATTCCCCGGCACCACCTTTACTAGCTGCGACGCCTGGTTACGATCGCCTGACGGCAAGAACCTCACCGTCTCCGTTGCGCCATCCGCACTGAAGCCAGGTTCTGCCAAAACAGCCGCAACACCTTCTCTAGTCGAATTTTGATCGATCGCCTCGATCAAAGCGCTTACTGCATCGTAAGCCATCGCTGTTCGCCAGTTGACATCACCGCCCCACAGACGGCGCGACTCGCTGACAAACCGACTCTGTTCATAGTTCAAAATATGCCAGGGCACAGCTGCCACTAAACCTTCTGCATTCGCTCTCCCCACATCCAGGATCTTGAAGTTGTACAGAGCATCACTTCCGATTACCGGCAGCTCTTTCTGATTGACTGAAATTATCTGTAGCGAAGTATCGATAGTACCTGTCGTCAGCGCCAGCATAATTACCTGTGCGCCTAGCTCCTCCGCCTCTCGAAGTGCTCGCCCAGCACTAAACCCAGGCTCGCTCACATCAAAATCACTGACCACGCTGCCGCCATTGCCCAGCAGCTCTGTCGTAAATTCTGACTTAACGGACTGACTGTAGGCACTGCCGCTGTCAAAGAAAACAACGGCCTGCTGTTCGAGTTCATTGACCATGTAGCGGGCCAACGTAGCTGCTGCCAGGCGATCGCTAGGCACTGTGCGAAAGATGTAGCCGCCTGCCGTCGAAAGTCTCACCGCCGTACTGGTTGGAGAGATCATCGGCAGCTGACCAGACTCGTAGACTTCCGCCGCTGCCAGAGTTACGCCGCTAGAGTAGTGACCTACTACGCCTAACACTGCTCTATTTTCAACTAAACTTGCCGCGACTTTGGTAGCAACCTCGGGATCTCCTTCATCGTTAACCAACAGCACCTTCAAAGGAATTGTGCCGCTACCTTTGTTAATTTCTGTTTGGGCCTGTGCGACTCCACGCAGAATCTCCAGAGAGGCGTTCAATGCATTGCCAGCGGGGACTACAACGGCAATCGTATGCGCCGACGCATCGCCGATCCTGGCATTGTTGAGATAAATCAGCGACTCCGGATCATTTCGATCTGCCTGCAATGCTGCCGAAAACTCTGCCTGCGCTGTTCCAAAATCTTGTGCAGAAAGCGCATCTAATCCCTTCTGCTTGACCTCAGACACTGCTCCAGGCAGTATCGATTGCCCCGAGGATCCGTCAGCGTTGGAAGGATCAATGCTAGAAGTATCAACACCAGAGTTTCTTCCTGATTCTGGCTGTCCTGATCCTGTCTGGCTTAAACCAGGAATAGAAACACCACTGAAGAACTGACCTCTCAGCCACCAAGCACCGCCACCCAACAGCGCTACCGTAAAAACTAGAGCAGCAATTAGAGTTGGAAGCTCGTTCTTTCTGGCCATATGACTATTCGCTACGCTAGCTACATAATACGGGATAGCAAGCTGTAAATTAGCCGAAAGATGATTGCAACCACCATCATTGCCCCGCCAGCCATCAGCGCCACCACCGCAATTGGCACCCAGCTACTCCCTGGCAAGATAGAATGCAGCGGCCTGAAGAAAATAACGATTGCTAGGGTGAGTCCAGCGATGATGAGCAAATCTGTCCCTTCGATTACTCGTCGAAGCTGAAGCGCAATCAACACTACCAACATTGCTAGCCATGCGCCACCGCCAACTAAAGTCGTTCCTAAGGTGCTCAGGCATGCGATCGCAAGCAGCCCTCCTTCCACACCCGCAAACGCCGCATTCCCTAAGAACCGAGGTAGAGACAGTGGCTGGGTCGGCGCACCAGCAGGAGCCGAAACTGGCGGCGATTGCCGAACTACTCTGGCAGCCGGACTAGCAGGTGGGCTGCCAGCGCCGGACTGGGATGAGTACGAGGAACTTGAAGCTGCGGGTCGAGAAGGCGAACCGACGGCCGATATGCCCTGTCGGCTCACCGTTGACTGTCCGCTTTTAGCCAGCGCCTCTATCACCGCTGCTGCCGTTGGAAAACGATCGCTGGGATTAGGCTGTAGCATCCGATTTAGCACCTGTGCCAACCCCGTAGATACCTGCGCATAAGATTGCCAGTTCCAGCGGTTCGACGCACTATCGCGCAGCTGATTCGACTCCTTGCTAGTCAGCAGCACCACGCAGGTAGCCGCTAGCGCATACAGGTCAGACGTCTGGTCGACCGAGCCATTCATAATCTGCTCTGGCGGCGCGAACTCGGGCGAGCAAATCGTTGTTGGGCCCCGCTGTCCTATCGTCGGCGCAGTCACTTCCTTTACCGCACCAAAATCCAGCAGAGACAGCTTGCCGTCGCTACCTCGAATAATGTTAGAGGGTTTGACATCGCGGTGAATCGCCCCGTTGTTATGGACAAAGTCCAGCACATCAAGCATTGCTGTCAGCACTTGCCTGATATCGGGTTCGGAAAACTTGCCCTGGCGATCGAGCAGCTTCTCTAAATCATCACCGTCAACATACTCTTGAACTAGATAAAACAGCTCCTCTGACTGATTATTCAGCGGATTTTTCACTAGCAGCGGAAAGTAGGCATACAGATTTGGAATTTTGGAATGCTGCAAGCCTAAACGCTCTAGCACGATTGCTTCTTGGTTAAACAGCCTCTGCGCAGTCGCTAGCTGCGGTGGCGTTAGCGTAACCGGCGGCTGAAACAGCTTTACCACACAGCGGCGTTGCGTTGGCGAATCAAAATCGCGGGCCAAAAAAGCAGTGCCAAATCCACCCTTTCCTAGCAGACTCACTGGCAGATAGCGACCACGCAAAATCAGCTCCATACGACAGGCGCTGCAATACTTTTGAGCTAGGGGATGCGGTAGATTGGGATTGTCGAGATCAGAGAAATGATTGATTGGAGACGGGCATTTTGGGCGAGTGCAGTGCAGTTGCATAAGGGAAGTTACAAGAAACTCCAGGCCACTAACGACCAGCCTCGGCATCGACTGCGGCTTTGGCCTTATCAGGCACTGTAGCAGATGTCTCTGGTGAAGACTCTACGGATTTTTCGTCTGGGCTAGTCTTACCGTTGACTTTGCCATTAGATTTAATGTTGGCCTTCTTAAACTCCAGCGCTCGGTTGGTGAACTGCGGCAGGATTTCTTTGGTGAAAGCCTCTGCTGCTTTCGACCGATAGCGATTGGGATTGAAGATGACCGAAAGCGTCCGCTTGACCTCGACAGATTCAATCCTCGCTCGGTGGATTACGCCCATCTGTAGCTCTTTCTCGATCGCAGACGTAGAGACAAAAGCAACGCCTAGCCCAGACTGCACGGCATTTTTAATAGCTTCTATTGTGTTTAGCTCCATTTCTATGCGCAGCCGGCGGGTTTCGATACCGCTGCGTGTCAGCACCTGATCAATCACTTTACGAATAGTGGATTGAGAATCTAGCGTGATGAACTTCAGCTTGTAAAGGTCGTTGCGGGCAATCATCTCATTGGTTGCCAGGGGGTGAAAAACTGGCATGATTAGCGCTAGCTCATCTTCTGCATAGGAGGCGATCTCTAAGGAGTCCTGTAGCTCCGGAGGCACTTCGCCGCCGATAATGGCTAGATCAATCTGGCCGTTGGCAACACTCCAAGAGGTGCGACGGGTGGAGTGTACGTGTAACTGAACAGCAACTTCTGGATATCGCTGGCGAAATTGGCCAATCATGCGGGGCAACAGATAGGTGCCCGTAGTTTGGCTAGCGCCGATGATTAACGTCCCGCCCTGTAAATTTTGTAGGTCTTCGATGGCGCGGCAGGTTTCTTGACACAGACTGAGGATGCGATCGCCATATTCCAACAGCAGATGTCCCGCTTCGGTCAGCTGCGCTCTTCTTCCACCGCGATCGAACAGCGGTACATCTAGCTGCCGCTCCAGGTTTTGCACCTGTAAGCTAACGGCAGGCTGAGAGACATACAGGCTGTCAGCGGCACGCTTGAAGCTCCCCTCAGCGGCGATCGCTTTGAGGATACGAAGCTGGTCAAGAGTGAAGGGAAGATCAGACATGGGTGGCGTAACCTGACAACTCAGGAGTCCAGTGAAGGGAAAAACGCAGCTACAGCTAAAACCAAAAACTATCGCGGTGACTCTCTGAATTTACCAGGTATTGGGGTGATTACCGCAGATCGGCTGTTCGGTTGAAGCCATCCTTATCAAAATTGGGGATCGCAAACGACAAACCTTACAGAAAATGCGCATAGCGAACGGCAAGAGTCCGAAGCGATCCTCTATGCTTTAGAGATACTGGCCGCGAAGCGTTCTACCAGGATGACACCCCAGAATGGCACCGTAGATTTATGAAGCTCAATTCTAGGCAGCAAAATATTCTTCGTGCTACGGTGCGTCACTATGTGAACACAGCAGAACCTGTGGGTTCCAAGTCTTTGGCAAAAGGGTATGACTTACAGGTGAGTTCGGCGACCATCCGCAATGTGATGAGCGCTTTAGAAGGGTCAGGACTACTGTATCAGCCGCATACGTCTGCGGGCCGAATTCCTTCCGATTCCGGCTATCGCATGTATGTAGATAAGCTGATGATGCTATCAGAGCCGCTGACTCGTCAGATGGAAACAACGCTCAGCAGCAGATTGGATTGGAGCCAGCTGGATTGGGATAGTCAGACAATGGAAGCGTTGTTGAAGGAGTCTGCTCAGGTGCTCTCTCGCTTGAGTGGTCATATTGCGCTGGTGACCCTGCCGCATGTAGATGCGTCTGTTATCAAGCAGCTCAAGCTAGTGCCTGTTAGCGAAAGCCATGTCCTTTTAATCGTTATAGATATTTACAACAATCACTCGATCCTGCTACCCATTGCTGGCGAGCACGAAGATATCGATGCAGAGCTACAGATGCTTTCTAACTTTTTGACAGAGCAGTTGAGGGGACGCTCGCTGCATGATGCGGAATTGGACTGGTCGGATTTAGGCCAGTTGTTTCAGGGATATACGGCAGTACTGCAGCAGGCGATCGCAGATCTCTCTAGAAAATCGCGCACGCTGCCAACTACTCAGATTTTAATTAGTGGCGTCGCCGAGGCATTAGACCAGCCGGAATTTGCCGAGCGTGAGCAGATTCGCAGCATCGTCCAGCTGCTAGAGGACGGTCGAGATCAGCTGTGGCCTTTGATTAGCGATCCCATGCTGCTAAGCGAAAAGCCCGGAGATTCGCTATCGACTCAGCAGGGAATCAGAATTTGGATTGGCGCTGAAAATCCGCTAGAGCCAATGCGTTCTTGTGCGCTAGTAGCCACCCAGTATGGCCGGGCGCCGGGACCAACAGGTAGTTTGGGCGTGTTGGGGCCTACTAGAATGCTGTATGAGAACGCGGTGGCGGCTGTAGGTGCCGCAGCGAATTACCTGACGGATGCGGTGTCAGCGGCTTTTGCTGGTAGCGTAGGCGCATGACCAGAGGCCATAGCCTGCATGAGCAGGTTCCACTTCAAGAAGTCTCGCACCAGGCCTTGAAATCGTCTAAATCTCAAAATCGCTTGAGATCTGTCTAGGCTTTGCTAACAGTTTGGCTGCCAGGACGCCGCCGATGAAGCCAAACAGATGACCTTCCCAGGAGACGCCAGGTTGAGTCGGCAATACGCCCCAAAGGATGCTGCCGTATAGGACCGCAACCAAGATAGAGAATGCGATCGCCGTAGCGCTCCGCTCAAAATAGCCGCGCAGCAGTAAAAAGCCAAAGTAGCCGAAAACAACGCCACTCGCACCAATATGAGTAGCGGGAGAGCCAACCAGCCAGGTGCCAAGACCGCTAACTAGCGCTGAAATTATGCTTACCCAAAAGAAATCTTCAGTATTTCGCAGCATGATCAGCCAGCCCAAGCTCACCAGCGGCACCGTATTGGCTACTAGATGTCCAAAGTCGCCGTGCAAGAAGGGAGCAAAGAAAATGCCAAAGAGGCCGGGAAGCGATCGCGGACGAATCCCTAGATTGTTCAGCGCCCCCCGAAAGATCAGCTGATCGACAATCTCTACCGCCCACAGCAAGACAACAACGCTGAGCAAAATCTGGATCTGTCGCCGAAACTTACCAACCATAGAAAGCCAACAAAAACACTAATGAAATGTTAGCAACTACAGCAACCGAACTACAGCAAGCCAATCAGATGTAAAGGCCCCTGTCCGGTTACAATCTCTGCTAGCAGCGCTAGAAATCCTAGCATCGCTAGCCGTCCATTCCACACCTCGGCCACTGGCGTCATCCCCCAAGCAGACTTATCTTGCGGATAGATTCGCACCTTCTTCTCTGGCTTCACCAAGTCAGAAAAATGCACTGGCTTGCCCACCAAAGCTTCCTCAACCATATCCGCCAAATCAGCAATAAAACGCGGATACGTATCTAGCGCAGGCACCCGGTGAAAGCCTTCGATTCCCTGCTCTTCAGCTATTTCGCGATACTCGATATCGATTTCCTGTAGCGTCTCGATATGCTCAGAGACAAAGCTAATTGGGACTACGACCAGGTCTTTGACGCCCCTGTGCGCCAGGTTTTCAATTGCGTCCTCAGTATAGGGCTGTAGCCACTCGATCGGACCTACCCGGCTTTGGTACGCCAGCGTATGATTGTTAGGCCGACCTAGAGCCTGCATGATCAAATCAGTACAGTGCTCAATCTCTTTTTGATATGGATCGCCAAACTCTTCTACATAGCTCACTGGTACGCCGTGGGCGCTGAAGAAGATGTGGGCCTCGTTAGGATTCTGTAATTTGTCTAGCTCTGTACGAATCAAATCGACCATTGCATTCACATAGCCAGGCCGAGCGTACCAAGATTCAATCAGGGTATAGTCAATTGGGGCAAGCGACAGATCTTCTTGCCAGAGCTGTTCTAATAGACGAAAGCTAGAGCCGCTGGTGCTGATGGAATACTGCGGATAGAGGGGTAAGACAACGAGCTGTTCAATTCCGTCTCTTTTGACGCGAGCGATCGCCTCCTCTGTGAACGGATGCCAGTAGCGCATCCCTACATACACTTCCGCATCTTTGCCCTTTTCTTTTAGCGCCTCTTTCAGCGCCGATCCCTGCTCTTCGGTAATGCGCCGTAGCGGAGAACCACCGCCAATTTGCTGATAGTTTTCCTGTGAAGTCTTCGCCCGCCGACTAGAAATAAACCAGGCTAGCGGTTTCTGCAAAATGGGAAATGGAATTCGGATGATCTCAGGGTCTGAAAACAGATTAAACAGAAAGGGCTGCACGTCCTCCGGCTTCTCTGGTCCACCCAAATTCAGTAGCAAAACTCCCACACGGCTCATAGTGAATCGCGTACTCTGACGCTTAATGTTTAAATGATCTCTGCCTATCGTAACAACTAACGTTATGACTGAAACATTCCCTTCAGCGGAAATTGCCACAGAAACAGCGCTACACCCGATAGATGCACCGCTCACTCAGGTCAACCAAAGGTTGAAAGCAGCCCAGCTTGGCCTCAAAATTGAGCGGCGTGGCGACAGGCTTAGCCTGCGTGGCACCCTTCCCCCCCGCCCAGACAGTCCCAAGCTCCGAGCCTACCAGCAGCGCGTTCCGCTCGGGCTGCCTGCCACTAGAGCGGGACTCAAGCAGATCGAAAGGACAGCTAAAGTCATCGCCGCTCAGCTGATCGAAAACACCTTCAGCTGGCAAGACTACCTCGGTCCCATCGCCGGGTTGAAACGCACAGGCGCAGACCTTGCTACCCAAATTGCCGCCTTCGAGGTCTACTTTTTTCAGGCGCGATCGCACACCGCCAAACCCTCCTCGCTTCGTACCACCTGGGCAAAAGCCTACGTGCCCTACCTCAACAAGCTTCAGGCGATCGCCGCCCGGCACCCCAGCTACTCCCTACCCGAAGCTATCTACGCTACCGTCCAAAGTACAAAACCCAACTCCCGCAGCCGTCAGATCTGCTGCACGGCCCTAGACACCCTAGCCACCTTCCTCAACATCCCTCTCCCCACCGAGCTCAAAGCCTACTGGGGCAACTACGGCAACAGCAAAACCCAGCTGCGTCAGCTTCCCACCGACGCCGAAATTCTCAGCATCTACGGCAAGATCAAAAATCCCACCTGGCAGTTTGTCTACGGCGTCATGGCCACCTACGGCCTGCGCAACCACGAAGTCTTCTTCAGCGACTACAGCCTGCTAGCTAGCGGTGACGAAGAAGCCGCCATCGAAGTGCTCGAATCGACCAAAACCGGACAGCACGACGTTTGGCCCTTCCACCTCGAATGGGTAGACGCCTTTAACCTGCGCGACATCCGACTACCAAAGGTCAACACAGACCTAAACACCACCACGCTCCAGCTCGTCGGCCAGCTAGTTTCCAAACAGTTCAAACGCTACGACATCCCATTCTCACCCTACGACCTGCGCCACGCCTGGGCCATTCGCACCGTCGGCGTCGGCCTCCCCGACACCGTCTCCGCTCGGATGATGGGCCACTCCGTCGCTGTCCACAACCGCACCTACCACCGCTGGATCACCCGCCGCGACCAGAGAGCCGCCGTCAGAGCAGCCATGAGCAAAGGGTAGAGGGCTATTGCATCACCATGCCGCCATCGACGTTCATGACCTGACCGGTAATATAAGCAGCGGCTGGATCAGCCGCTAAGAATCGAATTAGACCTGCGACCTCTTCGGGCTGGCCATAGCGAGCTAAGGGAATGTATTTGAGAATTTCTTCTGTGTTTTTAAGATCGCCTGTCATGTCAGTTGCGATGAAGCCAGGCGCGACGACGTTGGCAGTGACACCGCGCGGAGCGAGTTCTTTGGCGACGGTTTTGGTAAAGCCAATCACGCCTGCTTTGGCGGCGCTGTAGTTGGCTTGACCAGGGTTACCCATCAGACCAGCCACAGAGGAGATATTGACGATCCGGCCTGAGCGCTGCTTGAGCATAATTTTGCTGACGGCGCGGGTGCATAAAAATACGCCTGTAAGGTTGAGATCGATAACGGCCTGCCAGTCTTCAGGCTTCATGCGCAAAAGCAGAGTGTCACGGGTGATGCCTGCGTTGTTGACGAGTACATCGATGCGGCCAAATTTGTCCATGGTGGCTTTGACTAAGGCGTCGACTTCGTCGGATTTGGAGACATCGGCTTGGAGGGCGATCGCCTCTCCCCCCATCTCCGCAATTTGCGCCACCACCGCATCAGCCGCCTCACTAGATCGCGCATAGTTCACCACAATCTTGCCACCCTGCTCAGCCAGGGCTAAAGCCGCCGCCTTGCCAATGCCTCTAGATGAGCCTGTGATAACGGCAACCTTCCCGTCTAGCGCTCCGACCATGATGGTTTCACTTCCTTTTTAATGTGTGTATTTAGCCCAATCACTGTAAGCTTTTCAGCGCAAGCGAGGCAATCGGTCTTGAAGGCTCTTAGTTGACTCCAATTTCAAATTGTTGTCAGCCGAAAATTTTTCGAGCAGTACTCACGTATTCGCGGTGTCTTAAATTATTTCGTTACAAAGACACAGCCGCTAAAGTAGCATTTAGCATAGAGAAGTTCTTTTCCCATTTTTTAAAGTCTATGGCAGTCAAACAGGAATTCAAGAGTTTTGAAGATTTAGTAGGTAGCGCTGAGCAGCCTGTCTTAGTTGATTTCTATGCAGACTGGTGTGGTCCCTGCCAGATGATGGCGAAGATTCTAGTCGATGTCGGTGCGCAGATGAAGGGCGAGGTCAAGATCGCTAAGATTGATACTGAGAAGTATCCTCAGCTTGCGTCTCAGCACAATATTCACGCGCTGCCAACGTTAGTACTGTTCAAGGGAGGTCAGCCTTTAGATCGGATCGAGGGTGTCTTGACCGCAGATCAGCTCATTAACCGAGTCAGAGGCGTTCTCAGTGGAGATGCTTAGGCATCTCTGGCCTATCAAACTCTAGCCTGTTGAAAGTGGGGGGATAGTCATCTCTCCGCTGCCTTACTGTGTTTCCCACCCTGATGAGCCACTCGTTTAAGCCCGACAGCGATCGCACTCTCTGGATACCAGCGGCTATTGCCCTAGGTGGCAATCTAGGGAATTCCAAGCAGATCCTGTCGGCGGCAATTGAGGTGATTGGCAGCGCTGCGCATACTGCTGTTGTAGCGCGATCGCATTTTTACAAAACCGCCGCAGTCGGGCCCCCACAGCCCGACTATATCAACGCCTGCATCACGATTAGCACTAGCCTTTCTCCTCGCGACTTGCTGCATCGGCTGCTAACGATCGAAAATCAGTTTGGCCGGGTTCGAAAGGAAAAGTGGGGGCCTAGGTCGCTAGATTTGGATCTGCTTTTGTATGGCGATCGCATCATCGAAGCGCCCCAGCTCAGCGTGCCGCATCCCAGGCTGCACGAGCGCCCTTTCGTCTTGGTTCCACTCATGGACGTTGCCCCGCAGTGGCCGCACCCTGTCTTCAATAAAACTGTCGAACAGCTCTTTAGCCAGCTCGCTGAACAAGGCTTACTTACGGGCGTAGAGCAGCTAATCAGCTGCGAGTCTCAAACTGTATGAGGTACTGAGGTATTAAGATGATCCTACCTATCTATCCTTCAGCTTTGAACCATTATGACGCTTGGGCAAGAACCACCAGAACTGATTAAGCATCGCCTGTTCTACGAAGGTAGAAAATTCAACTTTGAAGTCTCGCGGTTTCGCCTGCCCAATCAATCTGTCGGCGACTGGGAGTGGATTCGTCATCCGGGGGGCTCAATGGCTGTGCCAGTGACGGCAGCAGGGCAGTTTGTCCTTGTTCGTCAGTATCGATTCGCTATGCAAGGCCGACTGCTGGAGTTCCCCGCTGGGACGGTGGAAGTGGGGGAAGAACCGCTCGCGACTATTCAGCGAGAGATAGAAGAAGAAACAGGCTATCGGGCAGGAAAGTGGCAGACGCTTAGTCAGTTTCCAAATGCGCCGGGATACTCGGATGAGATTATCTACGCCTACCTGGCGACGGAACTAGAGAAACTGCCGGAGGGGCCAAAGCTAGAAGAAGACGAAGACCTTGAAGTTATACTGATGGACGCCGATGAGCTAGAGCAGGCAATCTTGAGCGGTGTAGCGACGGATGCTAAGACGATTGCCGCGTTTTATATGGCAAGAGCAAAGCTTTCGTAGTAAGCAGCTCAGCGTGCTTGTCTTGCCACGCCTGGCTTATTCTTCCGTTTATGGCAGATTCTTTGGTATGGAGGTCGCACACTGTTCCATTGCTATCCCTAAGGCAGAAGATCGCTATACTAAGGCCCGATATGGTTTTGATAGGCATTGAGGCAAAGGTGGACTATGGCGGATGAGCTGGTGCTGTTTTGGCATCGTCGGGATTTGCGGATTCGAGATAATTTGGGCTTGGCAGCGGCGCGCGATCGCACTCCCAAAGTCATCGGTATCTTCTGCCTAGATCCTGGCATCCTCGATGGCGACGACATTGCTCCAGCCCGCGTTACCTACATGATTGGCTCTCTAGCCGAACTTCAAGAAAGCTACAAGTCCGCAGGCAGCGAACTGCTGATTCTCAAAGGTAAGCCCGAAGAAGCTATACCCAGACTAGCCGCCGCGTTAAGCGCCACCGCTGTCTACTGGAACCGTGACGTAGAGCCCTATTCTAGAGACCGCGATACCGAAGTCGCTAACGTCCTTAAAGATAAAGACATTGAAAGATCAACCCAGTACTGGGACCAACTGCTTCATCCGCCCGATGCCCTCAAAACTGGAGCAGGCGAACCTTACAAGGTATACACTCCCTTCTGGCGCAAGTGGATCGAACAAGAAAAGCAGCCGCCTGCACCCGCCCTTTCTAAAGCCACTGGCCTGAGTTCACACGAAAAGTCACTGGCTAACAAAGCCGGAAATATCGATTTACCCGCTGCCGAGGAGCTGGGGTATGAGTGGGAAAACGAACTCTTATTGGAGCCTGGAGAAGCTGCTGCGATCGCCCAGTTAGAAAAGTTCTGCGACGACAAAAGAGCGATCGCTGAATATGACGAACAGCGCGACTATCCGGCCATTCCCGGCACTTCTACACTTAGTGCTGCCTTGAAATTTGGCACTATCGGCATTCGCACCGTTTGGGAAGCCGCTAGCGATGCCTACAGCCGCGCTCGCAGCGAAGAAACTCACAGCAATATTCGTACCTGGCAGCAGGAAATCGCCTGGAGAGAGTTTTACCAGAGCGTCATGTACAACTTTCCTAAACTAGCCGAAGGTCCCTATCGCGAGCCGCTAAAAGATTTTCCTTGGGATAACGACGAAGACCTTTTTCAAGCCTGGTGCGAAGGCAAAACAGGCTATCCGATTGTGGACGCCGCGATGCGGCAGCTCAACGAAATTGGCTGGATGCACAATCGATGCCGCATGATAGTCGCTAGCTTCCTGACCAAAGATTTGATCATTGACTGGCGCTGGGGAGAGAAATACTTCATGCAGCGTCTGTTTGATGGCGATCTTTCTTCCAACAACGGTGGCTGGCAGTGGAGCGCTTCGAGCGGGATGGACCCTAAACCGCTGCGAATTTTCAACCCAGCTAGTCAGGCCAAAAAATACGATCCAGAGGCTGAATATATCCGTCAGTGGTTACCTGAAATCCGCCACCTCAATACCGGAGCACTTGTCAGTGGAGAGATTGCTTCAGAGGATTTGGAAGGGACAGGATACCCCTGTAAAGTTGTTGATCACAAAGAGCAACAGGCTATCTTTAAAGAAAGATATAAGGCTCAAAAAAATACTTAAAGAAGTTAGAACCAGGGAGCAAATGTCTTCCCCGTCTCCTTCCAGCCGTCCCGCTTTACGGGAAGGTAAAGCCTAGCACAGCTTTTGTTTAATCTCTGTTTCTTATCCGAAGCCTCCCTTTTTCTGTTTTGTTTTTTTTGCTGATTTTTTAGCGGACTTCTCTTGGCCTGCGCTTTTTCCAACCTTTTTTAATGCTTCCTGAAAAAGGTTGTGTAGATGGATGGGGACGCTGGCGCTCTCTGGCAGCGTGGGCACTAGCGGCTTACCATAGAAGGCTAGCATCTTTTCAAAATCTGTTTGAATGTCTAGTTCGGGCAATTCCATGAACTCTTGGACCAGCGGTTCGACGGTATCACCAAAGTTCTGTTGTATATGCTGCCAAACGTGGGCGTTGGCCTGCTCATCTTCTAAGTATTTGAGTACCAGAGCGCGAAGACCTGCCGTATCGTCTTCGGTGCGATCGCCCGCCGCCATACTCATCAAACTCTCCAACCTACGATAGTCCGGTAAGAATGACTGACCCCAGCGAGGATGAGAGAAAACCGTAACCGCCTCAGCCTGCCGCAGGTTGTCCGGCAGCTCTACCTTTGGCATGACCATTTTGAGCGATTGCTTGCTGGTCAGTAAAGCTTTTGCTGCCTTGTTTCCCTCGCCTACCGCCGCGATTGCCTCGTCAATTTCTGCTTCTGAGAGCTCTTGCGCCTTCGCAATCTCCGCAAAAGACTTGTTGCTATCAATACCGGCTTCAGCTAGCTGCTTATCTGTAGAATTTTGCTGATAGCTCTGTAATTTCTCATTGAGCTCTCTACCCGGCAGGGTCGCAGGCGTTGGCCCAAAGATATTGATAAAGTCGTCGTACTGCTGCTTGACCGATCCCCATGCCGCTTCTTTCAGCTCTGGAGCATCACCATAGAGCTGCTCTGGAAACCATTTCTTGAAATTACCAATAGCGACCGCCAGCTTAGGTTTTCCCAGTTTTCCCAGCAGGGTAATAGAGCCTGAAAACGTCCATTCATCTTCTGTCAGAGGAACTAGCTTAGCTAGTACAATCTCACGAGTTTGCATTCGCTTTAGCATCTCAGCCGACTGCAAGCTGTTTGGATGCACGCTATAGCCTTTCTCAGTCAACCAGTTCATAAGCCGATAGCAAGCGTTCGGATTCACTGTCTTTTCTGTTGCTTCTTCAACGGCGCTCACCTCAAATAGTCCGATGAAGCTATTCGGCCATCGGTTCAACCAGTTTTGAGTCTCGATTGTCCGAGTAGAGTTGTCTGCCAAGAACAGCTGGATAACGGACTGGCCTTTTACCTGGCCTTCTGTAATAAACATGTCGGTCGCGAGTTCTGTACGATCGAGGCCAACTAGCTTTGGGGTAGCCCAGCGGGAAAGCTGCTTTGCAGAGAAATGCTCTAACGAGACGGCCAGCTCATCTTCTGCATCAAAAACAAAATCAGCGATCTGTTCTTTAAGTGCAGAATAGTTCTGAAGATTGTCCATCCACTGCTGTGGATCTTTTGCTGAACGGGCGGTGGATTGAGATTTTTCCATTGACAGTGAGCTGTTTTACAAGGACACGACGGTATTCTAGAATCAAAAGAGCCAATCGGACAGCTGTCCGATTGGCTCTTTCTATATCCAGGTTACAAGAGGTAGGCTATTGCCTTGCTTCCTTGACTTATCGCCGATGTCCACTAATTATGCAGTGCGCTTTGTTACAGCGTAGTAGATGAATAGCGTGATGATGGCACCTAGTACTGCAACGATTACGCCAGGAATCGTTAAGCCAGCTGCGGCCCCAGGCACAAATAAGCTGGCAACAAAGCCGCCAACAACCGCACCAATAATCCCTAGAACCATAGTCCCTATAATACCGAGACCCTGATGACCAGGATAGATAGCACGAGCGATCGCACCAGCCAATAGACCCAAAACAACCCAGGCAAGAATACCCATTACGAAAATCTCCAGTGAATGATTACAGGGGATTCATAACGAGCTTCCCCTTGTGATCACTACAATAACCTCAAACAACGGTGTTTCTTGCCTCCCGGAAGGAAGAAACAGAGTCTATCTTTTAGCGGATGTTCTAGCACCAATCAGCGTTGATTAAGCTATTGATTGAGTTAGTGTTGACAAAGCACAGAGGCTAGATTTTTAACTTCGACTAAGGAAAAAGCATTGCAAACCAGATTCAGAGTAAGGTAGTGATGTTCAATTAGTTTTAAGATAAGGATTGGTGAACATGTCGGCTTCTTTTCTACCTACAATTCTAGTGCCTACTGTTGGTCTGGTATTTCCTGCGATCGCAATGGCGGCTCTCTTCCTTTACATAGAACGTGGCCAAGCAACAACAGGTGGCGAAAACGCACCCTGGGGCCAAGTGTCTGAGGACAGCCAGAAAGACGTGGTGTAACTCATCGGAGATGCTGGCAGTTTAGTCTCTGACCAAGCATTGCGGATAAAGCATTGAAGAGGGCCACCTAATCGATTAGGTGGCCTCTTTTATTTTGATTCAACTGCCTTTTGGTTTAACTGGTTTTTAATTCAATTGACTAGCTAACTAGCTAGACTTGATTGGAGTATGACCACCGTCAACCTTGCTCGCACATCGCATTGTTGCTGAAGCTTCAGCAACAATGTAGCAACGAACAAAGCAACAGCAGCTTCAGCCTAGCTTGAAACTTCCGCTGTCTGTCTTCTTAGACAGCGGAACCAGTACCTACGTAGGAGCCGTAGAAGAAGATACCAACGACGCCTAGAACGCCGATGCCAGCGACAGTAGCTACGATCCAAAGAGGAATCTTACCGTTTTGAAACATGGAACTTAGTCCTACTCACAACAAAGAGAATGCTTTAGGTATTTAACTTCTTGAATACCTATTTTTGGAATCTAGTTAAAACCTAGTTGAAGAAATAGCTAGAAAATAACAGTCCGGTCACAAAGACGACAAGCAAACCTAGAAACAAAGATGTTCGGTTTAACTCTACAGGCTGCTTATTTGGATTAGTGGGTCTATCTGCCATAGTATGTAACTCCTCTTGGGGTCAGCGTTGAATAAACTGCATAGCCGCGATTGCGCCTAGAAAGAAGACTGAAGGCACGGCCAAAGCATGTACAGACAGCCAGCGCACAGTGAAAATTGGGTAAGTAATAGGTTCGTTGGGGTTACCGCTCGTCATCGAAAGTCTCCAAAAATAATTGTCTTAGAAAGAATGCTACTCAACGGACTAGTCCTGATACTTCAGCGTACGATCAGGGTTATAGCGATCGTCTACGATGGGCAGCTCCATCTGGTTGCTGGGATAGTACTCGTTAGGACGAGGCGTGCCAAACGCGTCGTAAGCCAATCCTGTTGAAACGAATAGCCAGCCTGCAATGAACAAAGCCGGAATTGTGATGCTGTGAATAATCCAATAGCGGACACTGGTAACAATGTCACCAAAAGGTCTTTCGCCGGTAACGCCAGCCATATCTAAATCTCCTAACTAAATCTTCTCAAAAAATGTTTGGCATGTGTACTTAATCATACGAAACTCTCAGCCATCCTCACAAGCAAGTATTAGGAAAATGCAAAAGAATCTGTTTTTGCCATCCACAAGTTCTACTCTCTGCCAGTTGCACTCAATACCTGCTGCATTCGATACTCGAGTTCTCGTCCCGGCCATACACAAAGCAACCTACACTGCTGTTGCTGGCAGCTCACTACCAACGTAGCGCAGCAAGTAGCCCCGCTGGCCCAGGATATAGCCTCGCTCAGAACCTAGAAACTTCACTCTATAGAAGTTTGTAGGCACATTCTCAACAGCCTTGTCCTTTGCCCAAGTCTTGCCACCATTCGTACTGACTAACAAGTTGCCGCTGCCACCAGTCACCCACATCTCTTCGGGCGTACGATAAGCGGCATCCAGCAGACCCCAGCTAGAAGCGAACTCTGGGTTGATTGGCTCTGTCCACTCCTCATACTCAACTTGCTCAGTTCCAAACTGAAGCTGACCGCCTCTAGCGATTAACCAAAGCAGGCCATCCTTTGTAAAGCCCATGTTTTGCAACCGCTTCGAATTTTCTCGGTTGTGCGGCTGCCAAGAGTCTTGTCCAGGTAGCCAAGTTGAATAGAAGTTGCCCCTAGAAGACACCGCCACATAGCGGCCCTCTGGGTTTCTAGTCATGTTTCTAACTACGCCAACCGCAGACTGCACTAAGCCTTTCCACTGCTGACCGCCGTCTTGAGTTACATAGATAGCGCCGATATCCGTTGCCAGCTCGGCTGAATTCTGACCGGTTGCAGTTACCAGCAGCGGTTGACCTGGCAGCTTCGGATCGAGCGGAATATTAGACCAGGAATTACCACCATCCGTCGTGTGAAGCATAATACTAGGCTGACCAACCAACCAACCCTCATCTCCTGCAAAATCAATTGAGGTGAAAGTGTAATTTTGCTCACCTAGCTCCAGAGTGCGTGGATCCCAAGTTTTACCCGCGTCAGTCGATTCTAGAAGCGTCGTGCGACTGCCCACTAGCCAACCATGCTCACCATCGCCAGCAAAGGCTACATCTGAAAGCGACGCCTGAGTAGGCAGGGCGATCACATCCCAGGGATTAGTCTCTGTCCCCGCTAGAAACACATTGCTACAGCTAGTCGCAAGCACCGCAACCAGCGCCAGCATCATCCCTTTTCTTAGGGCTCCTTTTACAGCCCTAAAGGCAGGCAGAAGAAAGGATATTAAAACCGTTTGCATGACAACTCCAGCAAAAAATCAATCCGAAAAAACATAGTCGCACATTAGTAATTGACTGCCATCTGTGGCAAATAGCCAACCAACATAAATAGCTCAAACAGTAAGTAGATAAGCTTACTGAGCCTAGCTGTCAGCTAAGCACCCAAGCAAATCATTATCGCAGTCCATAGAGACTCAAGAAGAACAGAACAGCTATTCCTAGAGCACCAAAGATCAGCACGTTCTTTTGCCCAGGGGTTAACGTGTTTACACCAAATCCGTAGCTCAAATTCTCTTTGAAGCCGGAGGCCGTACCTGCTGGTCCAATATTGCTAAATTGCGACTTACTAGAGCCGCAAACACTACAGCGCCAGTCCGTAGGCAATTCTTTAAACGGAACGCCGCGAGGAGTTTCGCTGCGGCTATCTCCTTTTGTAGGTTCGTAGGTGTAGCCGCAAGAACGGCATTCAAACCGATCCATTTCCTCAGGGACAGGCGGCTGCTTTTCCTCCAGCTGCTTTTCTTCAGAACCTTCAGGCTTTACCAGCGGAATCGTTTCCTCGACTGGAGGCGATTCCGAATCAGGATTGGTAGTCGGCTCAGTAGTCATGGGATTAAAACACTTACCTGGTGCGGCGAACTGATAAAGATGAAATATTTGTAAACTATTATTGCATAGAGTGGTTTTCTCTCAGTAAAGATGTGGCGTGGAAGAACGAGTGATTCTCACCTTACTTTTGCGACTTTTGCGGCATTTTCTCTCTGGTAGCGGCTTTGTAAACAGGCCTTTTGCATAGATTCCTGTCGTTCCTACCTATTGGGGATAAATTTTGCATACAGTGCCAAAGTAAGCCGCTGCTGTATGCTCAGCCCGCTACAATAAAAAAGATTTGTCAACGGTTTAAGGCATACGCTGTGTTTGTTTTAAGTGGATACGAGTACTTTCTAGGCTTCTTGATCATCAGTAGTCTGGTACCAGTAGTGGCCCTGAGCGCTTCTAAGCTGTTGCGACCAGCAAGTGCTGGCCCTGCCAGTCGGACAACCTACGAATCAGGCTGTGAACCCATCGGCGGCGCATGGATTCAGTTCAACATTCGCTACTACATGTTTGCGCTGGTCTTTGTGATCTTTGACGTGGAAACTGTTTTTCTGTATCCCTGGGCGGTCGCTTTTCACACGTTGGGACTTTTAGCGTTTGTAGAGGCGCTGGTTTTTATCGGTATTTTGGTGATTGGGTTAGTCTACGCATGGCGTAAGGGAGCTTTGGAATGGTCATAGGAAAAGGTATGCGAGCAGATATGCAAAACCCCCTGGTGAATCCAGGCGAGCGGATTATGAATCCGGGTGCCAATACGGGCATCACTCAGGATTTGTCTGAAAATGTCATCATGACGACGGTTGATGACCTCTATAACTGGACTAGGCTTTCGAGTCTATTCCCGCTGTTGTACGGTACGGCCTGCTGTTTCATTGAGTTCGCAGCGCTGCTGGGATCTCGGTTCGACTTCGACCGTTTTGGTCTAGCGCCTCGGGCCAGCCCCCGTCAGGCTGATTTGATCATTGTGGCGGGTACAGTCACGATGAAAATGGCCCCTGCGCTGGTTCGACTATATGAGCAGATGCCTAAGCCTGCCTATGTGATGGCGATGGGCGCATGCACTATTACCGGTGGCATGTTCAGCTCTGATTCACCGACGGCTTTGCGCGGTGTGGACAAGATTATTCCAGTGGATGTATATATTCCTGGCTGTCCGCCCAGACCTGAGGCGATCTTTGATGCGGTGATCAAACTGCGTAAGAAGATTGCGAATGAGTCTATGCAGGAGCGAGCGGAGTTTCAAGAGACCCACCGTTTCTATACCCGTTCTCATGAGATGAAGGTGGTTGCGCCCATCTTGACGGGTGAGTATCTGGCTTCGGATACGCGGGATACGCCGCCGAAGGAGCTGATGGAAGCGATGGGGATGCCGGTCGAGAAGTCGGCGGCTGAGGCCAAGCTAGAAGGCGCAGAAGTTGATGGTGCAGACGTTAGCAAGGAAAAGGCTTGAGGTAGATGGCAGATACAGAAAACAAAGATGCGGACCAAGAAACGAGTGAAGAATCTTCCGACTCCGCCATCGTCGAAGCTGGTGAGGTCTCTACCTGGCTGACTGAGCAGGGATTTGGCCATGAGGTGATGGAGCGCGACCACGCGGGCCTCGAAGTCCTTAAGGTTGATCCTGAGTTCTTGCTACCGTTTGCGACTGCGCTTTATGCCTATGGCTTTAACTATCTGCGCTGTCAGTGCGCTTACGATTCTGGCCCTGGCCAGGATTTGGTCAGTGTCTATGACCTGACAAAGCTGAGTGACGATGCAGATGCTCCATCTGAGGTGCGGATCAAGTGCTTCTTACCCAGGGAAAATCCTCGAATTCCTTCGGTGTACTGGATTTGGAAGGCGGCTGATTGGCAAGAGCGCGAGTGCTATGACCTATTTGGGATTGTCTATGAGGGGCATCCAAACTTGAAGCGTCTGCTAATGCCAGAGGATTGGGAAGGATGGCCTTTACGCAAGGACTATATCTCTCCCGATTTCTACGAGCTTCAGGACGCTTATTAAGTCGCTAAACAACCGAAGCCGGACAACCAAAGCCGAATAACCAAAGATAAAGGGGTCTTCTACGTGTAGTAGAGACCCTTTTCTATGTGATGTCGGTAAGAAGTGGTTGGGTAGCGCAAAGGATGTGTTCGTATTTTTGTCCGGCGATCGCCCAGGTAAATTCTTCTTCAATCATCCTCCTACCGTTACTCGATAGCGCCTTTCTCAACTCTACAGACTCGAACAGTCGCTGAATCGCGCTGGCGAATTCCTGGGCGGTGTTCGCCCGTAGCGATCGCACCCCCACCCGACCATCGTCAACCTCCAAACCTTCCAAACCGCGATCGCTAGCCACCACCGGAATCCCCGCCGCCATCGCCTCCAGCGTCTTATTCTTGATGCCATAGCCCGTACGCATCGGCACCACACACACCGTAGAGTCATGTAAATAAGGCGTCATCTCTGGCACCTTGCCCGTCACGATTATGTTTGGCAGCTCGCTCAAAGCCTGAACAGCAGGGCCGGGGCGAGCGCCGACGAGCGATAGAGTCGCCTCGGGATATTTGGCGATAACTAGTGGAAAGATTTCTCTAGCTAGAAAAGTAACTGCGTCAATGTTAGGCAAGTTGTCCATTGCCCCGATGAATACTAGACGCTGCCCACCAGGGTCTTGGTCTCGATAGGGAAAGGCTTCTAGATCCACGCCGTTGGGAATGACTGAAACACTATCTTTACCGCTGAGCAGTCGAATTTGGTTTTGATCTTCGGCGGTTGTGACTACTAAGTGAGAGAACTTTTGGCAGTAGTGGTGTTCGTAGCGCTTTAGCAAGGGCAGGTTGATGCGATCGCGCCAAGGCTTCTCAGCCATTCCACCTGCTAGCTGATGCGCACAGGTGCCATACACCGAGCTATGGATATTCGCAACTGCCACCGGAATCCGCTGCAAAATATCTGCTGGCACATACGCCTCATTCACGCAGTGCTCGCAGGTAATTGCATCAAACTGCCCGCTGACGATCTGCTGATCTACCCAGGACTGCATCTCAGCAGAATGCGTCGTACTCACGCTAGGCGGCACCCCGCTCAGCGCAAAACTCATCAACCGCTGCATTTTTGTAACCGCACTCTGAGCGGGTAGCTCAGCCGGACGGTCAAACACAGCCAAGTCATCTACCCAATCCGCTAAAGCCTCAATTTGATCGGAGGTTACATCAGCTGTCCGCAGCGTACCTAGAGCGATCCGATGGCCCTGCTGCTTTAGATACTTCAGTAGATTAAAAGTCCTTACCGACGTGCCACCCCGTGTAGGCGGGTAAGGAAACGTAGCCGACAGCATCAAAATATTCATTCAATGGCGATAGGAGAGAAAGTATTCACGTCAGGCGTTGTCTGAGGTGTCAGCTCATAGGGGGCTTTCTGGCGAGCAGCATCAGGCAGTTTTGCTTCCTTTTGGCCCAGGTCGCGAGCACGAGCACAGTAGAGATCGAGGGGGACAATCACTGACTCAATCGCAGACTTTTGGCCAAAGGCAGATCCAGCCAGCGCACCTAGCAAATCTCTCAATAGCCACCGCAGCAGGCTCCGGTTTCGCTCTTTGCTCGGTAGCGGCCAGGTCAGCTCGATGCCGTGCAGCTCATGTAGATATCGATTGGATTTGCCATAGCGATACCACTGGCTGCTGAGCTCTTTCAAGGTTTGCCGGTGCCGATGCTGAACCAATGCTTCGGGCGCAGCTAGGATCTTCCAACCGCCTTCTTTTTGAATACGCCAGCAGATATCCGCGTCGCCCCCCGTGGTTAGATGAGGGCGGAATAAGCCAACAGTGCGGAGCGATCGCATCCGGATACCCAAATTCGCTGTCTGACCATACGGACAAAACGGATGGTTTAGCGTGTGCTGCTGGCTCATAAACGCTTTGTGCTCAGCATAGGTCTCAAGCCAGGTTTTCCCTGGCAACGCTGAAACTTCACCTGCGACCAGGCCAACGTCAGCCTCTTCAAACGGCTTCACCAACTCTGATAGCCAGCGAGGATGAGGGTAACAGTCAGCATCAGTAAAGGCTAAAATTTCGCTCGTAGCCGCGCGAATGCCAGTATTGCGAGCAGCGTAGGCGCTTTGAATATTGGTTTCGCTGAGGAGTTTGAAAGCTAGATTTTTGGCGGCAAAGTCAGCGGCGGCGGCGGTGAGGATTTGAGGGGTGCGATCGCCGCTGCCGTTATCCACCAGCAAAAACTCAACCAGCTCCGCCGGATACGTCTGCGACATCAAGCCGTTCAAGAGCCCTGGCAGATCTTGCTCGCCATTGTAGATAGGCACAATGACTGAGACCCGTGGGCAATATGTAGAAGCATCCTCGCTGTACAAAGGGGGCATAACTTACCGGAAGGTACTCAACAAAAGCAGTCGATATATTCACCAGTCTTCCCATCCTTATGTCTAATCTCGTGCCGAATAATTCTTCTACCCAGCCTAAAGTCAGCGTTTGCATTCCTACCTACAACCGTGCCAGCATTTTGCCCTACGCCGTTGAAAGTGTCTTGGGCCAAACCTATGCAGACTTCGAGCTGATCATCTGTGACGATGCGTCAACAGACAGCACCGCTGAAGTGGTCAGACAGTGGTCCGATTCGCGCATCCGCTACATTCAGCATCCGCAAAATATTCAGCGCAGTCGGAACATGAGGTCGGGCTACGAAGCTGCAAAAGGCGAGTATCTTATCAAGTTCGATGACGACGATGCCTTGACGCCGACTTTTCTAGAAAAAGCCGTAGCCGTACTCAATACGCATCAGGAAGTAGATTTTGTCTGCTCGGATCACTGGATCATTAATGCTTTGAATGAACGCGATGAAGCCGCAACAGCGGCAAATTCTGCTAAGTGGGGAAAGGACCGGCTCAATGGTGTGATCGATGATTTGCTCTACGAAACGCTAGTGAAACAAAGCTTACAGGTGGGCTCTTCGCTATTTCGCAAAGGCAGCCTAGAGACCGTGGACTTTATGCGGTTCGAGGCGGATGGCTGTGAGGATTTTGATCTGCTGGTGCGGTGTGCGATCGCCCATCAAACCGCCTACTTCCTGCCCGAACGCCTGATGGAATATCGTTTTCACGGTGGTCAAACCAGCCTCAGACAAGACATTCATTTCCTCAGCGCCAAATCTTTTTGTCTGGCAGGCTATTCCTTCCCCGATCGCCCAAAGCTAGAGGAATTTCGTCTCAGCAGCCTGCAAAATCTGAAGCAGGTTCTGGCCATGCGCCTGATCGAACAGGGGGAAACGCAACGAGGCCGAAGTCTGATCGCTGAATTGGAAAAGGCAGGCGCACTTTCAAATCGAGCAAAAGTAGGCCAGGTGCTATCGTACTTACCAGCGTGGGCTAGGCAGTTAGTCTTTACAGGCTTTCGCCAGCTACGCACCAAAGACTACAGCGAGAAAGTGAGACATGCCACCACGCCGACCACCGCTTAATCTATGGACCCGGCTGGCGCTGCTCAGCTTTGGATTAGGAAGTGCTTGGCTGTTGACCAGAGCGGCTGTGCCGAGCGAGCGGTCAATTACTGAAGTCACACGGACTGAAGCCACACGGACCCAACCTACTGAAACCGAAGCTGCTGATATGCCTAGGACAACGCCGTCTAGAACCTACGGCCATGAGACGCATACTGTAGGGGGTGCGATCGCCCACGTCGTCACCCAGCCTCCAGATACCAAACTCTCCATCGCAGTCGCCGAGGAGCTTGCCACTGTAGACACTTTTGCCAAACAAGCGAACGCCAATTGCATCATCAACGGCGGTTTCTTCGATCCCAACAACGGCAAGACCACCTCCTACCTAATCTCCCAAGGTCAGACCATCGGCGATCCTGCCGACAATGAACGGCTCACGGGCAATCCTAGTTTGAGACAATACATGGCTCAGATTTTCAACCGCTCAGAGCTCAGGGTCTACCGCTGCCACGGCTCGGGTGCATCTACTTTGGATACGCCTATCTATGACATCACCTTCCGTAATGCGTCGCCTCCTGATGGCTGTGAAGTAGACATTGCCCTTGGCGCAGGTCCACAGCTTCTACCTGTTGACACTTCTGAGACTGAAGGCTTCACGGATTACGATGACGGCACCTTGATCCGCGATGCGATTGGGAGCCTACAGCCCAATGCTCGTAGCGCGGTTGGTCTTTATCCAGAGGGTGCGATCGCCCTAATCATGATCGAAAAAAATGAAGCTTCAACTGGACTTACCTTGCCTGAACTAGCCAGCTTTGCGACTTCTTTGGGGATCACCAAGCTGTTAAATCTTGACGGTGGTAGCTCCTCTTCTCTATTTATCGCCACAGACCAGACCTACTTTGGCCAGTCAGATGCTGAGGGTGACCCAATCCGACGCCCCGTTAAGTCCGTCATTCTTCTGGGCAACTAGCTTTCTAGACGACTAATGCTGCCAGCAATCTATCTTTATAGCGGACTTCCCTGCGACGACTAAGGCCCCGACATAACTCTCAGGCAAGTCTAGTTTGTATAGCTGCCATTCTTCTGCGCAAGGCTTCGGAGCGGTGACCAGTTTGGGCGCACTTAAATCTACCTCTACAGTCGTCATTGATTGTGCAAGACCCAAGCCAATGGCTTTTAGATAGGCTTCTTTGCAGGTCCAGTACTGTAAGAATGCGCGGGACTGTTCGTCTTCTGGCTGGGCGGTGACTTGCAATTTTTCCACCTCAACCAGGCAGCGATCCATCATGCTACCCAGCCTTTGAATAGGCTTTACCTTTTCGATATCGACACCTACGTTGCGATCGCCTCCCAGCGCACACAGAGCCATTTCACCCGAATGAGACAGGTTGAAGTGAAAGTGACTAGCCCCGTCCGGTGAAGCGCTCGTTTCGGGTTTGCCATATTTGCCGTAGCAAAATGTAATTGCTGACGCCGCGCAGTCAAACCGCTCACCCAGCAAATACCGCAGCGTGCCTCTTGCCACTACAAACTTCCGGCGATCCGCCTCAAACCGAAACCGATCTGCCCTAGCGCTCTCATCCTCAGACAGACACGCCACGTACCTAGCTACCACCCCGTCCGATACCAGTAGTGGAACGCGCCAAACCCGAACAGCCTCATCCATACAAAGCAGTGACTAGAATGCTAATTTTGTCCACAATAAACTAAGATAGTCAGCCATCCTCGTAATATAGAATCACCCATCATCTACGAGTTGCAGCTTTAGTTAGCAATGACAAACTCTTCGCAGCGGCTTGGACTCATCGGCCAACTTCGACAGTGGTTCTTTGGCACCCCTGATAGGTCTCTAGACCAAGCCTACGAAGCCGCCCTAAAAATTCGCCAGATCGAAGAAAACTACTTCGACGGCAACCCTATCTCCCCAGACAACGGCACCTACAGCGCCAGCTCCTATCGACTCCTGCAAAAAGATCGCCGCAGATATCTCTCCATCATTCGGCGGCGAATGGCAGAATTTCGCAGCAGCAGCGATGCGCTTCAGCTTTCCAACGTCGGCCCTCTCTCTACCCCGCTCCCCGACGATTTGCCTCTTGATCAGATCAATGGCCCTGCCATCTTTTTTAAGAAACTTCAGCTGGTCGATGACGTCCTAGAACGGTACGAACAGTCCTCTCGTTTCTCGCTCAGTCAGCTTCAAGCTACCGCATCTACTTCCCTCTCACCACGCACTGTAAACAAGCTCCCTGGCCAAAATCCCAGCAATGGTTCAGCTGCCAAAGACGATACTCAGAACGAAGCGCTTAGCCGTACCAACAGCGTTCTTCCTCGCTCCATTCTGCGTACCGTCGACCGTATCAAACAAGATCTTGATCCGGATGCCGAAGTCGAAGTCGTCCGCAACTTTCGCAGCTCCAAAACTCAAACCACTATCGCAATTACCTTTGTCTTGCAGCTGATCATTGTGCCGCTGCTCGCCCAGTATCTCAGTAAAAACTTTCTCGTCGCACCCATTGTGGAATACACCCGCGACACCACTCAAGCAGAAGTCTTCCTCAACGTAGAAATGGAAGAAGAAGCCCTTCACGAACTTCAGCAGTACGAAGAACGTTTTCGGTTTGAAGTCCTGATTGGTAAAGCTCCTGAGCTTACAGAGTTGGAAATTGAAGAGCGGGTCAGACAAAAAGCCTTTCAGATCGAAGAAGAATATCGCGATCGCAGCTCCGATGCCGTCGAAAACGTCTTTGCCGATGTCATTGCTGTCCTTAGCTTCTCACTGTTGCTAGCCAACTGCCGCGAACAAGTAGCCACACTCAAAGCCTTTATCGATGAAATTGTCTACGGACTAAGCGACAGTGCCAAAGCCTTTATCATCATTCTTTTCACTGACACCTTCGTAGGCTTCCACTCTCCTCACGGCTGGGAAGTCCTGCTCGAAGGCATGGCCAACCATTTAGGCTTACCCGCTAATCGCAACTTCATCTTCCTTTTTATCGCCACCTTTCCAGTCATCCTCGACACCGTCTTCAAATACTGGATCTTTCGATACCTCAACCGAATCTCACCGTCTGCCGTCGCTACCTACAAGAATATGAACGAATAAAAAAGCCCCTCAGATATGCAAATACCTAAAGAGCTTCTTTCGATTCAACGCTGACGACTATGATCTACAGCTAGCCTATGTGCCTGTCTTCTTACTCGCAGTTTGAATATACAGAATCAGCAAAAACACCGTCGGAACAAAGACAAACAAAACACTGGCTACAAAGCCTAGTTTATTAGTTTCCATAAGACTCTACCTACTCCTAAATACCTACTGGCCGATGGTCTCAGCATAGCATTTCAAGCCCTGTCGATATGCTATCTACATCGCCAGCCTCACCGGAACCCTGTCAATAACGGCGGGCTGACAAAAACAAGGGAGTAGCTATCGACAACAGAACAGCCATAGAGTTCTAATCGACTGGAGCAGTAGTCCTATCAGACTGGCTATTTTCGTCTGCTATGTCTTGAGTAATGGTTTTGGCATTCCGACTAGCCTCTTCTGCCTTCAGCTTCTTTAGGCTTTCCTTCTTATCGGGCTTAGTCACCACACTGATCGGACCATTCACAGTCGTCTGACAAGCCAACCGGCAGGTAGAGGGGCGTTTCTTCAGCATGCGTTCTTCTACAGCGGTCCGAGGCGACAAGTTATGGCTTCCCTCTACAACGTCCACCACACAAGTGCCGCACTGACCATAGCCACCGCACTGTGTGAGCTTTCCCATAAAGGTGTAGATATCAATGTTGTTTTCCTGCGCCTTGAATCTCAGATTTGCGCCAGAGGCCGCATCGATTTCCTTATTTTCTTTAACAAACTTAATACTGACCATGAGCTATGTTCCACCTGTTTTCTGCCGCACCATTGCTGATCGAGCTGTCCTCAATTAGGTCACGCCGCTTGCCTCAAAGATTGAGAAATAGTTACACTTCTTTATACACCTTCATTTTTACATTTTTGTGTACAAACCTGGGCAGACGGATTCGATTTCTTACTTTTTCTTTCCCGAGAAGCAGAGATAATCGCCTAATAGTCGCCACTTTACAGGTTTGGAGAGGTTCTATATCTGGTAGCCTTAGTAATATCTGAAGTCCTTTTGCAGGACATCAAATTTTTATCAACCGGTCTTTGGCTTTACAAAAAGCTTCGGCCTAGGCTCAGATTTGATCTTCATCAAAGTTTGGGTAAGCAATCAGCAATTTTTTTAGTAAATGCAAGGAGGAGCGTAGTCAATGGGTCTACCTTGGTACCGAGTACATACCGTCGTCCTGAATGACCCAGGTCGTCTGATTTCTGTACATTTAATGCATACAGCACTCGTAGCAGGCTGGGCAGGTTCTATGGCCCTGTTCGAGCTAGCCACTTTCGATCCAAGCGATCCAGTGCTCAACCCCATGTGGCGGCAGGGCATGTTCGTGCTTCCTTTTATGACCCGCTTGGGTGTGACAGGATCTTGGGGCGGCTGGGACGTAACGGGTGCAACGGGTGTAAGTCCTGGCTTTTGGTCTTTTGAAGGTGTGGCACTCGCTCACATCGTGCTGTCTGGTTTGCTGTTCTTAGCAGCCTGCTGGCACTGGGTGTATTGGGATCTAGAGCTCTTCCGCGATCCTCGTACAGGTGAGCCCGCTTTGGACTTGCCAAAGATGTTTGGCATCCACCTATTTCTCTCTGGTCTACTATGCTTCGGTTTCGGAGCGTTTCATCTCACGGGTCTCTGGGGCCCCGGCATGTGGATTTCTGACCCGTATGGTTTAACCGGCCACGTTCAAGGGGTCGCTCCTGAATGGGGGCCGGCTGGGTTTAACCCATTCAATCCAGGTGGCGTCGTCGCTCACCATATTGCAGCGGGTATCGTTGGGATTGTGGCTGGTCTATTCCACCTCACGGTGCGCCCGCCTCAGCGTCTGTACAAGGCACTGCGTATGGGTAACATCGAGACAGTGCTGTCAAGTTCGATTGCCGCTGTATTCTTCGCGGCTTTCATCGTGGCCGGTACTATGTGGTACGGCTCTGCAACTACGCCAATCGAGCTATTTGGCCCGACTCGCTATCAGTGGGACGGCAGCTTCTTTGCCGAAGAAATTGAGCGGCGCGTACAGCGCAGTGTTGCTGGAGGCGCATCTTTAGAAGACGCCTATGCTGCTATTCCTGAGAAGCTAGCTTTCTACGACTACGTTGGTAACAGCCCTGCTAAAGGTGGTCTGTTCCGAGTGGGTCCGATGGACTCTGGTGATGGAATTGCGACTGCGTGGTTGGGTCACCCTGTCTTTCATGATGGCGATGGTCGTGAGCTGACGGTTCGCCGCTTGCCTAACTTCTTTGAGACGTTCCCAGTTGTCCTCGTTGATAAAGACGACAACCTGCGTGCTGATATTCCTTTCCGTCGGGCTGAGTCGAAGTATAGCTTCGAGCAGACTGGTGTTGTGGTTGACTTCTACGGTGGGCGTCTAGACGGCCAGCAAGTTACGGATTCAGCAGCGGTCAAGCGCTATGCCCGTAAAGCTCAGCTAGGCGAGCCTTTTGAGTTTGACCGTGAAACGTTGGATTCTGACGGTGTATTCCGCTCTAGTCCTCGCGGCTGGTTTACCTATGGCCATGCTGTCTTCGCGCTGTTGTTCTTCTTCGGCCATATCTGGCACGGTGCTCGTACGCTCTTTAGAGACGTGTTTGCGGGTGTTGACCCCGACCTGTCGCCTCAGCAAGTTGAGTGGGGTTTCTACCAGAAGGTAGGTGACCTCTCAACCAAGGCTTCTAAGTAGGTCGCTAGCTCAAAACAGGCTCTACAATAGATAGAGCCTGTTTTGATTCAATGCAGTATGTCGTTCATTTAGAGAGTGAGTTATGGAAGCAGTTGCTTACATTTTGATTTTCGCTTGTATTATCGGAACTTTGTTTTTTGCGATCGCATTCCGCGAACCCCCAAAAATCACCAAAGACTAATTACCGCAATTCATATTGTTTGATGTTTTGGCCTTTTTAAGGCAGCTCAAGACACATCACGAAGCTGGTGCCTGGTTTCCCTTCTTGGAAGGTTGAGCAAGCACTGGCTTTTTAGTTTGTTAAGCACTTAGCTCTGTAAAACAAGGGTTGTAGCATTTGAGTATGCTGCCAGCTAAATGCAGATTGCTATAAAAGGTTGTCAGATTGCTTTTCTTTGGGCGGATGTGTTGATTCGAGTCATTTTGTCGTAACGTTGCATCAGGGGAATCCTACAGAAAGATGGCCTTTTAGAGGTCTAATTCTCATGCAGTGTCCATTTTGCCAGTATCCGAATAACCGCGTCCTGGAGTCGAGGTCGGCAGAATCTGACCGCAGCATTCGCCGCCGTCGGGAGTGCCTGGAGTGCGAGCGGCGGTTCACGACCTACGAAAGAATTGAATACGTGCCGATTACGGTGATTAAGCAGGGGGGCGATCGCGAATCTTTTGATCGCTCCAAACTGCTGCGAGGCATTATCACGGCCTGTGGCAAAACTGGCGTCACCGCTCACAGTATGGATCGCATCGTCGACGATATTGAGGCCGGACTACAGCAAAAAGCCATCCGCGAAGTCACCAGTGAGGAAATCGGTGAGCTTGTCTTGAGCCATCTCAAAGAAGTCAGCGAAGTTGCCTACGTCCGGTTTGCCTCGGTCTATCGCCAGTTCCAGGGCATTCGCGATTTTGCAGAAGCCTTGAATCACCTCAAAGACAACCATCTGAGAGAAGAAACCGATGCTTACCACTCAGCAAGCACCGAGCCTGCCCGCACCATCAAACCGGCTGCCAAGTCCACCGAGCAAGAAAAAGCTGAAGATTTGGTTTCCCTGCCTAGCAACGCCTGACAAACCCTCGAAACGTCCTTACTAAGAGACCAGAACACCTGTTAAAATTGGTAGCTTTTTGTCTCCTCCGTGTTCTATGATAGATATCCTTGTGACAGGAGACCTCGAAGGCATTAGCTGCCTTTTTTGACTGAAAACCTTAGTAACTGAAAACCTTAGTAAGATTTATCAGCGACACGCAAGACTAACGATAGAAATCGTAGAGATTTTTTAGGATTGCGATCGCGAGGTGTTCACTCGTTCGCGGAGACAGAATAACTGTAGGAAAAATCTAGCATGGCCAACTCGGACACTCAAAAAGCAGACATTGGTTTTACACACGATGATTTTGCAGCACTTTTAGACCAATACGATTACAACTTCAACCCCGGTGATATTGTTCCTGGAACCGTATTTAGCATCGAACCCCGGGGCGCTTTAATCGATATCGGTGCCAAGACCGCTGCTTATCTCCCTATCCAGGAGATGTCCATCAACCGAGTTGAGGGTGCCGAAGAAGTTCTACAGTCGAACGAGACTCGGGAGTTCTTTATTCTGACCGATGACAACGAAGACGGCCAGCTAACGCTTTCTATCCGCCGTATTGAGTACATGCGAGCTTGGGAGCGCGTTCGCCAGCTTCAGCAAGAAGATGCTACCGTCCGCTCACTCGTGTTTGCGACTAACCGAGGCGGTGCGCTCGTTCGCATCGAAGGGCTGCGTGGCTTTATTCCTGGCTCGCACATCAGCACCCGCAAGCCCAAGGAAGATTTGGTTGGCGAAGAGCTGCCTCTTAAGTTTTTGGAAGTAGACGAAGAGCGTAATCGTCTGGTACTGAGCCATCGTCGAGCCTTGGTTGAGCGGAAGATGAACGGTCTCCAAGTCAGCGAAGTGGTACTGGGCACGGTACGGGGTCTCAAGCCATACGGTGCGTTTATCGACATTGGTGGTGTCAGCGGTCTGCTGCACATCTCTGAAATTTCTCACGATCACATTGATACGCCCAACTCCGTATTGAACGTGAATGATGAGATTAAGGTGATGATTATTGACCTTGACGCTGAGCGCGGGCGGATTTCGCTTTCGACCAAGCAGCTAGAGCCTGAGCCGGGTGACATGGTCAAGAACCCTGACCTGGTATACGACAAAGCTGAAGAGATGGCTGAGCGCTACCGCGAGCAGCTACGTCAAAAGGCGCTAGGTGAGTCTGGAGAAATCGCTGATGACGAAGATTACAGCGTGGAAGAGCAGAGCCCAGATTCAGATACTGAAGAATAAGCATTACAGACCTACCTATCTGGGTTTGGTCTTACAGCTATAGCTCATAGCTTCAAAAGGAAAGGTCAGTTGACCTTTCCTTTTTTGTGTTGGCACTTTTGACGTAACTAAAACGAGCTCAATTCCGAGGGAGCATGATGGCGGCTATCTACTGTGGAGAACATAAGTTCGAGTCGATTCAGGCTATTTTGTTTGACAAGGACGGGACGTTGGCAAATGTTGAGGCGTATTTGTGGGAATTGGGAATGGCGCGATCGCAAGCCATCCCTGACCAAACACCAGCCTTCTACACTAATCTATTGGCGACTTTTGGCCTCACAAAGAGTGGGATTGACCCGGCTGGTTTGATCGCAGTTGCCAGTCGCCAGGAGGATCAAATTGCCACTGCTGCCTGTCTTGCCACCACGGGCAAAGGATGGATTGAGGCTTGTGCGATCGCGAAAGCTGCGCTTGACCAAGCTGATCTTGCCCTAGCCCCGAAAGTCGAAAAGACACCGCTGCTAGCAGGCGTGATTCCAATGCTGTCTCAGCTATCAAAAGCAGGCGTCAAACTTGGCATTGTCTCTTCCGATCAACACTTAGAGGTAGCCACCTTCATAGAGTTCTACAAACTTCCTGGCGTTGACTGGTACTGCGGCGCTTCCCAGCAAACACCTCACAAAACGCACCCTGGCTTTCTTGCCTTCGCTTGTCAAAACCTACAGGTTGATCCAGCAGCTACTTTGATTGTCGGTGATTCCGCTTCTGATTTTTCCTTAGCGAAACAAGGCGCTGCGGACTTTCTAGGAATGATTGGCGGATGGTCGCAGACGCCCATGCTTGGCCCAACGATTAAAACGTTTTCAGCGCTGTCACAGATAGTCGTAAGCGCATAGAATTTAGTTGAAGATTGAGCGTTTCAGCTAGAAGCCTATTAGTACTTTCGATTGGTGTCTAGGCCCTCAGAGTGATACGCATAACAAGGTACTTTGGATATCAAGTAAAGCAAGATGCACGGAGCTCTGTGCATTTCGCGAGTCACTTTACTTTATGAAAGAGCAAGAGCAGTGACTCCTGTTCGCTATCGCATTTTCTCGTTATCGCTGTGAGACATCATAAAGCGACATCGGGAAGCGGCACCTCTAGAGCAAAGTGGCAAAAGCTACATTGAAAGGCTTCGAATCTCAGATTAAGGAGAATTGGCTATTGTCTCGTCGCTATCTATTTACGTCCGAGTCGGTTACAGAGGGACATCCCGATAAAATCTGTGACCAGATTTCAGACACCATTTTAGACACAGTACTCGCTTTAGACCCCAGCAGCCGGGTAGCTGCTGAAGTCGTCGTCAACACGGGGTTGGTGGTCGTTACTGGGGAAATTTCCTCCAACGCCTCTGCTAATTTCGTAAAGATTGTCCGGAAAAAGATTGCCGACATTGGCTATACCGATCCCAAGAACAACGGCTTTTCAGCTGACAGCTGCTCTGTTCTGATTGCTTTAGACGAGCAGTCAGCCGACATTGCTCAGGGCGTCGATCAGGCTCAAGAAACTCGTGAACAGACCAGCGACGAACGCTGGGATGCGATCGGCGCAGGCGATCAGGGCATTATGTTTGGATTTGCCTGCAACGAAACGCCAGAACTGATGCCTTTACCCATCAGTCTTGCTCATAGGATCTCCCGGGAGCTAGCTGCTGTCAGAAAAAGTGGCCAGCTAGACTATCTGGGTCCAGATGGGAAGACCCAGGTCACTGTTGAATATGAGGACGGCAAACCGGTCGGTATTGACACTATCTTGGTTTCTACTCAGCACACGGAAACTATTGGTGAGCTAACTAGTAATAAAGAGGTACAAGCTCGAATCAAAACAGATCTGTGGAAAGCGGTCGTACTGCCTTCGTTTTCAAGATTAACGATTCAGCCAACAGAGAAGACCCGCTTTCTGGTAAATCCAACGGGTAAGTTTGTGATTGGTGGGCCACAGGGTGATTCTGGTCTAACCGGACGCAAAATCATTGTCGATACGTACGGCGGCTACTCTAGACACGGCGGCGGCGCATTTTCAGGTAAAGACCCTACAAAGGTCGATCGCAGCGCGGCATATGCCTGCCGGTATGTTGCCAAAAATATTGTGGCAGCAGGGTTGGCTGATAAATGCGAAGTGCAGCTTAGCTATGCTATAGGTGTTGCGAGACCGACCAGCATTTTCGTCGAAACCTTTGGCACAGGTACTGTCTCGGATGACAAGCTGCTCAAACTAATTACTGACCACTTTGAGCTACGACCAGCAGGCATTATAGACACCTTCAACCTTTGCCACCTGCCGTCTGAGAGAGGCGGTCGTTTCTATCAAGACGTGGCTGCCTATGGGCACTTTGGTCGAGACGATCTTGATTTGCCCTGGGAGAAAACCGATAAGGTCGCAGAGCTGAAAGCAGCGGCAACTGAGCGAGAAGCTGTAGGCGTATAGCTATTGGTCGCAGCGGCCTCCTATGACAGGCTGTCAACTATCAATATTGCCGCAGATGATAGGCTTTAAGAGCCAAAATGCTAGGCAATATCGCAAATGACTCCCTTTCCGTCGTACCAGCCCAGAAACCTGTCTTTAGGGCCGCTTGAGACTGAAATTGTTGAAATTTTGTGGCTGATTGGACCAACGTCAGCCACGGCTATTCATCAGCACATCTTGGCAGATATCGAGCGTGAGCTGACGTATTCATCTGTTTCGACTGTGCTGAAACGGCTGGTCAAAAAGGGATGGGTGAGCTGTGATCGCAAGAACCGCATCCACATCTGGAAGGCACTTGTCTCCCGTCACAGCGCAGAAATACTTAAGGCTCACCAGCAGCTGCATCAATTCCTAGCGGTTGGCAGTCCAGAAATCGTTGCTGCATTCGCTGACACGCTAGATGATGACAGTTTGGATCAGCTAGATGCGATCGCACAGAAAGTTAAGGCCGCTCGCGCTGCTAGGGATCAAAAACAACAAGACCAGTCGCAGCGAGGCCAGCAGTCATGATGCACTTGCAGATGATTGGACTGTCGATAGCGATCGCATTCAGCACTCGCGTCCTTAGTCAATGCCTTCTGGCACCTGCCCATCAGTGGTCCTCTAGATGGACTCGCACCCTGACTGCGTTTGTCGCACCGCCGTTGTTGCTACTGGCGACTGCGATCGCGATTGTCGTCATGGGTTTCGATAGCGCCTACCATCTAGACGGTTGGCTCAGCTATCTCTTTTCTCTCAGCTTCGTTCTGACCGCCCTCACCTTATGGGCCAACCTTAGCCGCCTAGCACTCAAGATGAGGCGCGCCGTCCGAAGCTACCCTGTTCATACCATTCAGACCGCTGACGGCACCACGACCAGCAGACTCATAGACTCTGCAACCGTCTACTGTGCCAGCGTCGGCCTATGGCCGTCCGAGCTAGTCCTAAGCAAAGGCTTGCTCAATTGCCTGGACGAAGAACACCTTCACGCAGTCATCGCCCACGAAGCCGGACATGCCCACTACCGCGACACCTTTTGGTTCTTCTGGCTAGGAGGGCTTCGTCGTCTCACCAGCTGGCTACCCTACACCGAAAAGCTATGGCAAGAGCTAATGCTACTTCGAGAAATTCGAGCCGACCGTTGGGCCGTTCGCAGCGTGGATGCCCTCGTCCTAGCAGAGTCACTGCTCAGCGTCATCCAGGCACCACTAACGACAACAGAAGCCATCTGCCCTGGATTCAGCTGGCCGACCCCTCAGAGCCGTCTCAATCAAAGAGTCGATGCACTACTGGCCGAAGACACTAGGTCACTCAGGATCTTGCCAGAACACTGGCTAGCCGTATCGCTGTCGCTTACGCCTCTACTCACTATCCCCTTTCATCACTGAGGATAGGGGGACTAAGGACTGAGGGACAGGAACTCACAACATCGAAAAAGGGCTTTCACTATTGAAGCGAAAGCCCTTTCTAATCAGAAATCTACCAGTGGAAGTCTAACTGTGGTCCTCTACCAGCTGGACTTCACTACACCGGGCAACAGACCTTGGTGTGCCATCTCACGCAGTGCATTACGGCAAAGGCCAAAGTCGCGGTAGTAGCCACGAGGACGACCTGTTTTCCAACAGCGGTTGTTCAGGCGGGTAGGGGCGCTGTTCTTAGGCAACTGCTGAATCTGGCGGTGAATAGCCAGCTTCTGAGCCTGGTTAGGGGCTTCTTCAAATTCTTTGAGCAAAGCCTGACGCTTATCTGCGTACTTTGCGACTAATTTCTCGCGCTTCTTTTGGCGCGCAACCATGCTTTTCTTGGCCATGAGGCGGAGTTACTTATATTTCTATTACACAGTTTACGATTATACCAGCAGCTAGCATTTTTTGTAAGCTTCCGATTCTGGGATTCTGAGGCTTCAAGACACTGAAGTTTGCAATATGCGCGATCGCCTACGCCTTTTTCTTCTTCGCCTTCACCCGTTCAGCCACCTTTGCTGCTTTCTCAGCGGCTTTACGAATCTTGATGGCCCCTGGACAAATGTCTAACAGCTCACAGCGAGAACAGCTCGGGCTCCTAGCACTGCACACCGCCCGTCCATGATAGACCAGGCGAATCGACCAGTTCTCCCAGTCAGGCCGAGGCAGTAGCTTCATCAAATCCTGCTCGATCTTCACAGGCTCTGTCTGCTTCGTCAGGCCAAACAGCCTTGAGATGCGTTTCACATGGGTATCTACCGTCACGCCTTCGTGAATGCCAAAAGCATGTGCCAGAACCACGTTGGCCGTCTTCCGTGCAACTCCAGGCAAACTAGTCAACGCTTCTATAGAGTTTGGCACCATCCCATCAAAGTCGGTGACAATCTTCTGACAGGCCGCCTGAATATTCTTCGCCTTATTTCGATAAAAGCCAGTAGAGCGAACCAGCGCTTCTAGCTCAGTTACCTCTGCCTCCGCCATTGTCTCCACGTCGGGAAAGCGCTCGAACAGAGCGGGCGTTACCAAATTGACACGGGCGTCCGTACATTGAGCCGCCAGCATAGTAGCTACCATCAGCTGCACAGGCGTCTCATAATCCAAAGAACAGGGTGCTTCTGGATAAATTATCTTCAGGCGCGCCAGCAGCTCTAACGCTCTCTCCTTTTTCCGCAGCTTTTGAGCTGGGCGAAGCATTGGGGGCGGCAGCCCAGGTAGAGGCTGTGGGATAGCTACGTACCCGTTTTCCTTGCTGGGAGATGGATTTGATGTGGCTGGAGCGTTCACTGCCTGAGATTTTGTAGAACTTCGAGCTGGGTAGTATCGCGAATAATCAAGAAGACCCCTAACCCCAGCAAAAGGAAAATACCGGTCTGCATTACGCTTTCTTGTAGGCGGACGGGCAGCGGCTTGCCGCGCAGCGCTTCAATCAGTAAGAAGGCTAGCTGGCCCCCGTCTAGCGCAGGTAAAGGCAGGATGTTGATAATTGCTAGATTGATGCTGATGATTGCGGCGAAGGGAAACAGGCTGCGTCCGTCTGCTTTAGCTAGTCCGGCTCCTTGCTCGACAATCTTGACAGGGCTACCAACCTGACCAGCCATAGAAGAAAAATCGGTGATCAAAGAGAGCATACCGTTTGCGACTAGGGCCGTCTTGTCCTGAAATTCTTTAGCAGCAGCAGTCAGCACTTCTGTCGGACCGCTAGCAGGGCGGTATTGAACCGAGCCGTTCGGCTGCAAGGCAACGCCGATCACTGCGTCTCCACCAGGCTGACTGACTTCGGGAGTCACGGTCACGGCTAGCTCTTTGTCGAACCGCTTCAAGGTCAGATCTACAGGCTGGCTCTCACTAGCTTGGATGATGCGAATGAGCGTTCTCTGGGCGCTGTCTTCACCCTCTACTTCGCTGCTGAGGCGATCGCCATTCACAGCCAAAATCACATCACCTGCTTTGATCCCAGCAACTTCAGCTGGCGTTCCCTGCATCACTTCAGGAATAAACACCCCAGGCTTCAGGTTGAAGCTATCAGGCACACCAATACTGCCAAACTGAACAACGAACACTAGGTAGGCGAAAACCATGTTGGCAATCACGCCAGCACTGATCACAATTGCTCTGTCCAAGACAGGGCGATTACCCAACAAATCGGGATCATCGGGTGGAATCACACTCTCAGGATCTTCATCCGGGAATCCGACAAAGCCACCGAGGGGAATTGCCCGCAGCGCATACTCGGTCTGCGGACCCTGATATTTCCACAGGATCGGACCAAAGCCGATGGAAAAACGGTTGACATGAATGCCCTGCAAGCGAGCTGCCATAAAATGGCCAAGCTCATGAACAAAAATGAGGAGGGCTAAAACTCCAATTACGGCCAGTACGGTCATAGAAGCGCTGCGTTAGGTTAACTTTTGTTGTTGTCACAGATGCTATTGTACAGCGCTAGCTTATGGCGTGTGTGCCCATATACCTTTGCAGCACTTCGGGGATCTCTACACTGCCGTCCGGTTTTTGATAGTTTTCTAGAATGGCGGCCATTGTTCTACCGACAGCTAAACCGGAACCGTTGAGGGTATGAACGTATTCAGTTCCTTTTTTTCCAGACTCTTTGAAGCGGATGTTGGCTCTACGCCCCTGGAAGTCAACACAGTTTGAGCAGCTAGAGATTTCTCTATATTTGCCGGCAGAGGGTAGCCAGACTTCTAAATCGTAGGTTTTGGTCGCGCCGAAACCAAGATCGCCGCTACATAGCTCTAGCACTCGGTACGGTAGCTTGAGCTGCTGCAAAATGTCTTCGGCATCGGCGGTGAGTTTCTCCAACTCATCAAAGGAGGTGTCGGGATGGACAAACTTATACATCTCAACTTTGTTGAACTGATGAAGGCGGATGAGTCCTCGGGTGTCTCGTCCATAGCTACCGGCTTCGCGGCGAAAACAAGGTGTGTAGGCGCAGTAGTTGATCGGCAGCTGGTCCGAGGTTAAGACTTCGTCGCGGTGCAGGTTGGTCAAGGGGACTTCGGCGGTAGGGGTGAGCCAAAGGTCGTCGCGATCGCACTTAAACCCATCTTCAGCAAACTTTGGCAGCTGGCCAGAGCCCTGCATCGAATCCGAATTCACCAAAATCGGCGGCAGCACCTCGGTATAGCCCACGCCCGTATGCCGATCTAGCATGAAGGAGATCAACGCTCGCTCCAGGGCTGCCCCCGCCCCAGTTAGCGTCACAAACCGGCTCTGAGCGATCTTGACCGATCGCTCAAAATTCATGATGCTGAGCCTTTCGCCGAGCTCGTAGTGCGGCAGCCGCTTCCCGCCATCCGTTGGAATCAGCTCATCGCCCCAGCGACGAACCTCCACATTGTCATCTTCATTCTTTCCAACAGGCGTCGAATCACTAGGCAAATTGGGCAAAGTCAGCAGAATCGACTCAATCTGAGCCTTTAGCTCCTTTTCCTTCGGTTCGAGTTCCCCGATCTCTTGCTTAACCTGATTGCCTTCGTCGCGTAGCGCCTTGATCTCATTCCCTTTTGGATCTGCGCCTTCTCGAATTTTTTGTCCGACCGACTTGCCCACTTCGTTACTGCGAGCCTGCAAATCAGAACGGAGCTTCTCTAGCTCACGCTGCTGAGTATCTAGCGCAAGCAAAGGCTGAAGATCATAGCTGTTCCGTTTGTCTAGCGCAGCCTTTACTTGTTCGGTCTGATTGCGAATCTGCTTAATGTCGAGCACGGTCTTATCCCTGCGTATTCCTAGGCGTTTTTGTTCGGCTGGGTTTTCTTTAAAGAGGGTAACAGCGAAAGGGACGGTAGAGGTCACTGCCTTACCGTCCCAAATCAATCCTAAATTGAAGATTGAATCAAGTAGATTGTTGAACCCGGGGTAGCTAAAACACCTGTTCAATTTCAGCGATCTCAGGGATGAACTCGCGCAGACGGCGCTCGATACCCATCCGCAGTGTCATCGCCGAACTAGGGCAGCTACCGCAGGCGCCCTGCAAACGCAGCTTTACAATCGGACCGTCTAGCTCTACGAGTTCTACGTTACCGCCGTCTGCCATCAGATAAGGACGCAGCTCATCCAAAACCTTCTCAACATTGGGCTCGGTCAAAGCTAAAGTTGCCATACTGTATTTTCTCCGTCTATATCAAAGATGCTTCTAGTCTAGCGGGTTTGCTGACTAGCTAGCGGTAAGTTCATCCAGTCTAGCCAAGACTTCCTGGCTGTGTACGGCAGGCCGCACGCCGAGAAAACGTTCTTTCAACCTGCCTTCTGGATCAATCAAATAAGTATGGCGCATCGACATCGGCTTCATCCAAGAGCCATAAGCTCGGCTAACAGCACCATCTGGATCAGAGAGTAGCGGAAATACTAGAGATTCTGAGTCGCAAAATTCGGCGTGCGATTCGACATCATCTGCACTGACGCCTAGAACTTGTGCGTTCCGCGCCTGATACTTCGGCAAATCTTGCTGAAATCGACGCGCTTCTAAAGTGCAACCTGGCGTAAAGTCTCGTGGATAAAAGTATAAAACCACCCACTGGCCTAGATAATCGTTAAGAGCGACCTCACCGTCGCCGCTATTGCTCGGCAACGTAAACGTAGGCGCTGGCTGATCAATATCTGGCTGTGTACCCCCCATTGCATAGACTACAGGTGAGCTAAAGGCAGCCACTAGACTAAAGAAAAAACTAAAGCATGTGGCCAGAACTGTACGGCGGAGCGTCATATCATAATAAGTAGAGGTCTGTTCCAAGTCTATAACGCGCGAGCTAGAGTTTTTTCATGACTGCTTTTAGCTTAAGAAAGTACTGGCGCGAAAGCTGGGCGGTTGCCCGTCGCATTTTGACGGAGCTTTTCAGGCGAGGCCGCAGTCTGATTTCATGGCTGATCTTTCCGGCACTGATCCTGATGCTAAATGGCTTGATTACCGCAGAACGCGCTGATACGACAGTCAGTACAGCTTTTGAGATCGCAGCGCCGCCAACGCTGGTTGGGGCAGCGCTATTTTTTAGCTGCTTAGGTGGTGGTGTCGCGACGGTAGTCTCTGAACGTGAACAGCAGACGCTGAAGCGTCTGTTTCTATCACCCTTGAGCGGAGTATCGTATTTCTTAGGAATATTTCTGGCCCATAGTGTGATTGGTGTGGGGCAGTCATTGGTGATTTTTGCGATCGCGATTGCAGCTGGTGCCAACTTCACCAGTGCCGCCTGGCCATTAGCAGTAGTAATTATCTGGCTTAGCATCTTAGCCTACGTCGGACTGGGCTTTATGCTTGGTACTCAGTTTGCTCGTCGTACAGAAGATGTCAGTGCCCTAATCGCAGCCTTTGGCGTACCGCTTATGGTCCTAGGCGGTGCTTTTTTACCGATTTCTCTATTTCCAGAATCGCTGCTAGAGATCGCCAAGTTCAATCCGATTTATCACATGACTGAGGCTCTCACCGACGCCCTGCTCAATGCCGACTATCCGCTCGGCGAAGATGGCGGTCACCATTTTTGGGTTCTACTAGGTTTCTCTACAGCTATGGTCGTGGTTGGCTGGCTATCCTACCAGCGGATGCTTACCCAGGAGAAACAGCTGTAGTCGATTAGCTGTAGCCGACAGTACGCCACGCTACTACACCTAGAATGCCTAATCCTACGATCAAACTAGGTTCAGGAACAGCTTCAGCCTCATCACTGCGCTGAGGCACTATACTCTCAACCTTAGAAGCCAGAAGGTTTACTGGTATCTTTTCAGATGCGCCGTCTTCTCTATCGTCGAAGCCTTTATCACTAACACCAAAGATAGAGCGCCCTGCTACAGCACTAGCGCCTCCGACAACTGATGTACCGGCCATTGCAAAGCCGCAATCATTTGGAATGTACATTCCCCTTTTGCTGTGTCCAGACTTAGGCGCTCCCAAATGCTGCACCCAGTAGCGGTTGTAGGTAGAATTCTCCTTTTTGAATAGGCCAAATCCTACCTCCGTAAACGACTTGCTCAGCATATTTTCTCGATGACCTTCACGGCTATTCATCCATGCATCGAAGACATTTTGAGCCGTATAGTTGCGGCCTGCGGCTAAGTTCTCGCCTGCATTCTCAAAGTCATAGCCTGTGGCGGCGATTCGCGATTCAACGGTTGAGCCATCCTTACCATCGTGAGAAAAGAAATTTTGGGTTGCCAAATCTTCGGCATAGGCTTGAGCTGACTGCCCCAGCTGAAGAGAAAACCTTAGCGGCTCCGCGTTCACTTCGGCGCGAGCTCGGTTAGTCAAATTCAATAGCTCGGAGAAGAATCCACTGAGAGGCGCACAGCTATTAGATACCTTTGGACTAGGTCGAACCTTAGGTATTGACTGTTCAGACGACCCTGCACTACCGCTACCACAGCCTGTTGCCGCCAATCCAATCAGCACAAGACTCCATAAGGTAGTCCGTCTCATTAAAATACTCCTAGGGAAAACAGTCTTGTGCAAAAGAGTAACGGCAAAGGATTCAGTCCTGTGGAAATTCCTTGACCCTGATGATTACACTACGTAATCTAATGCTTCCGAAAATGCTGGGCCATCCGAGGTTATGTTGATTGCGACCTCATGATTGATACATATAGAGATCAAAAAACACGCAACCTTCACGTTAGCCAAACAGATGTAACCGTCTGTCACGAGGCAATGTATCGATTTCCACACCTACGTAACTAGAAAAGTTGATGTGTTATTTACCACAGAGCATTCTGCTTCATAGATCACAGGAGCTATCTTTCGCTTCACGATTCGATTCGTCGTGCTATCGAGGAGCTGAAGCTAAGTGAATCTATCAAGCGAACACGCCATTGCTACTTTTGGCGCAGGCTGCTTTTGGCACGTAGAAGAAACCTTTCGCCAGTACCCGGGTGTCCTGAAGACATCAGTCGGCTATATGGGTGGCCACTTTGCCAACCCCAGCTACTTAGATGTGCTCTCCCGTATTACAGGCCATGCGGAAGTCGCTCAGATACATTACAATCCAGCACGCATTAGCTACCAAAATTTGCTGGATGTATTCTGGAGCTGTCACAATCCGACAGAGTTCAATCGGCAGGGTCCAGATCGAGGCGAACAATACCGCTCTGTTATTTTTTGGCATACTTCCGCCCAGGCTCTTACCGCCAACCATTCCAAAGCACAGCTTGAAGCCTCTGACAAGCATTCCAAGGCGATTGTTACTCAGATAAAGCCTGCGGGCGACTATTGGCTAGCCACTGACGAGCATCAGCAATATATAGCAAAGAAAAAAAGTCTTATTCATCCGAAGGATAGGAAGTAGGCTCGATGATGGGTCTAGCAGTAGCTCCGAGCGGAAACTGTCTTTGGCTGGAAGCTATCCTTGACCAGGCAACCAGCGCTCTCGAAGGCGCTTTAGTCGAATCTGGCTGGAAATATACCAGGGCCAGTGATGGTATTCGGCCAGTAGCCAGCCAGACATCGCGCCATGAGCTATCAAAGTCAGCTCTATCCACATCAGCGGAAAGCCGGAAGCTTCTAGCGGTGGAAAAATGTAGTTGGATAGGGCTATCAAAGCAACCGGGACAATGGTTAGTCCAGTCGAAAAAGCCCACACCAGAATGGCGGCTGTATCACGCTGCTGTTCTGTTCGCCAGCGCCAGCCGTTCCAGTGCCAAATCCTAGAGCGAACAGTATCGGCCAACTGCACGGACTGCAGATCTAGATTAGCGGTGAACATATGCCGACAGAAATCGCAGGCAAATACGTCCATGAGTGCGATCGCATTCAGGTCTCCGCTTGCACAGGCTGGACAGCGATAGGTCGAACCATAGTTCAGTGAGGTGTAGTTCAACGCCTTTTGGTTCGAGGAGGTGTAGCCGCTTTCTTTCGTCATTCTTTAGTTGTCTACGGACTCGGTAGCGATCGAGGCTTCAGTAGCCCGTCATCTTGGTCTTCTCTAAAGATAATCTGACAAAAACTAGACTCACATTTCACCGACAAATTCTTAACAGGTAGCAATATCTATCTAGTGACTAGTCTATCTATCTGCTTTGTTCGTCTACTGTGCTCACCGACTAGGTCTCACGCTGAGCATTTCTTCTTCCAGTAGCCTGTAGCTTGATGATTAATGCGTCTGCTTCTGCCTGCAAATGCAATAGCTCCACCTGATGATCGGGATGATAAGGATAGCGCTGGACCTCGATCCAGCAAACCTTATCACTATCGTTAGCCAGACGGCCGCCTTTCTCACGCCTGCCGGAGAAAGAAGCCGCAGGCGATTGCTGGGTTAAAGGCATAATCTCACTCATGTACTTACTTACAACACATTGAACAGTCGTTTTTCTCTGGTCGGCAAATGCACCATACAGTTTGTATGCTGTCACCAAAACCCAACGACGAGTAGAAAATCAGTCAGAGTCGGGGCTGTAGCTGGAAATCGGTTATGAACTAAAGTCTGCTCAACTCAAACTCGCTCAAACTTGTACAGCCATAGCTGGTTAGTGGCTAGTAATTTATACTTATCAGAAGTAGAACGTATTGTAACTTAAACAACGTGAATTGATGCTAGCTAGCCAAGGATCAAACTGCCCCGTCAAAAGGTGTCAATTTGCTAGCTGGTCGTTCTATTGACAGTCACGCACTCGCCCGTATGGCAAGACTACTCTCGTTTGACAGACCGTTTTTCCAAAGAATTACAGGCCTATTTTTAGGTCTCCGGTTTATCGCCTTGAGGCTCTCTCGCGGTAAACTTGAGCAACATTACCCAAGCCATGTACAGATTGCTATCTGTATAGATTAGGCTCATAAATGATACTGGTAGCTGGAAAATACTGTGACTCTCAGCCTCAACACGCCTCCCACCTCGACTGTAGCCACTAACGATCAGCTCACTAAGCGGCCAACTGTCCTTCACAGAGGCTGGCCAGGGCTGATCGAAACCTATCGCCAGTACCTACCGGTAAGCGACTCTACCCCTGTCGTTACCTTACACGAAGGCAACACGCCTCTGATTTCAGTCCCTTCGATCGCCAAGCGTATTGGCAAATCAGTTCAAGTCTTCATCAAATATGATGGGCTCAATCCTACCGGCAGCTTCAAAGACCGGGGCATGACCATGGCCGTTACCAAAGCTAAAGAAGCTGGAGCAGAGGCTGTCATATGCGCCAGTACGGGCAACACGTCTGCTGCTGCCGCCGCCTATGCAAGGCGAGGTGGCCTGCGGGCCTATGTTGTTATTCCAGATGGTTACGTAGCCATGGGTAAACTTGCCCAAGCGCTACTATACGGCGCAGAAATTTTGGCTATCAAGGGGAATTTTGACCAGGCACTGGCCTCTGTCAGATCTGTTGCTGATCGCTATCCGATTACCTTAGTGAACTCTGTCAATCCTTACCGGATCGAAGGCCAGAAAACAGGAGCTTTTGAGTTGGTAGATGCCTTGGGTGACGCACCTGACTGGCTCTGCATTCCAGTGGGTAATGCGGGTAATATCACTGCCTATTGGAAAGGATTCAAAGAATACAAAGAAGTGGGTCAGTGCAAACAGCTACCCCAGATGATGGGCTTTCAGGCGGCGGGTGCTGCGCCTTTGATCGCAGGGCATCCGATTGAGTCACCAGATACCTTTGCGACCGCTATTCGGATTGGAAACCCGGCCAGTTGGGACAAGGCAGTTGCGGCCAAAGACGAAAGCGGTGGTGCTTTCAATGCGGTCACAGATGATGAGATTGCAGAAGCCTACAGCTTGCTAGCCGGGGAGGAAGGGATCTTCTGCGAACCGGCCAGCGCCGCATCGGTGGCTGGACTGCTGAAGGTTAAAGATCAGGTGCCCGAAGGTGCCAGGGTTGTTTGTATCCTGACCGGGAATGGTTTGAAAGATCCCGAGGCGGCGATTGAGCGCAGCGGCAATCAGTTCAAAGCAGGACTCTCTCCAGATGCGGACAGTCTGGCTCAGGTGATGGGATTTTAGGTAACAAGATTTTGGGACTATTTTTCTAGATTCGCCGCAGGTCGCTCTCTAGAAAGTAAGTCAACAGCATCGCCTAGAGCAGCTGTCAGACTGTTTCTGGTCTGCGTGTGGTCTGCCCGTTCAGTTTCTAGCTGCGCTTGCAGTCGCTCGCATTCTTGCCTAGCAGATGATAGCTCGGATCGAAGCTGTGCTAGCTGAGACGTTTGACCATCGGGATTGCTCAAGTCGACTGCTGCTGGGCGATCGCTCTGTGCAGTCGTTTGTGCAGTCGTCTGTGTATTCGACGTATTCGCTGCGCGTAGGTCGCTAATGTCTTTCTGTAAGCGCTCAATTTTGCCAGTGGCGATCGCACTATCTCTTCGCCGTTGCTGCGCTTCTGAATCGTAGAGCTTGCGCCAATTATCCGCACTTTTGTAGGCTTGCTCTCTTTCCTGCTGCAATTCGCCAATCTGACGTTGCAAAGCCTGAACTTCTGCTAACCATTGAGCCGCATTCGGTTGGGTCATTACAATAAAAACCTCACAGTAGCAGTCCTTGTAATGATGCGGGGGCAGGCAGAATAATAACGACGAGCAGCGCTAGAGAAAGTAGGCCTAGAAAGTCACGCGGACCATTCAGTTCGCTGACGTCGTTCAACGCTGGCTGCGCTGCGGGAACGAACAGTAAAAAGAGAGCCCACAGTAGAAATTCTTGATAGCTAAAGGCTAAGACCAGCATTAGCGCTCTAGCGACATAGCTGACAACAATCGCAGTCCGCTGTCCGTACATAGCATGAACAATATGGCCACCGTCTAGCTGACCCACTGGCATCAGATTTAGCGCAGTCACAATCAGCCCTAGACAGCCAGAAATCGCTAGAGGATGCAGATTGAGCGCGCTATCTGCCTGCAAAGCTGAACCGAGCGCAAGTTTGCTCATGACTAGCAAAGCTATAGACCGATTGGGATTGAGCGACTCAAAATTCAATAGCTGTGAAGCTTCACTCAGAGGAACAATGCTGGAATGGGCAAGGCCCCAAGCTAAAATAGGCAAACTGACAACCAGGCCGGAGAGCGGTCCGGAAATGCCGATATCAAAGAGAGCACGGCGATTGGGCATAGGTGATCGCATCTGAATAAACGCCCCTAAAGTCCCCAAGAAAAAAGGAATCGGAATGAAGTAAGGCAGCGTGGCTTTGAGCCGGTGATAGCGCGTTGCCAGGTAGTGTCCCGTCTCATGGACACCCAGAATAAACATCAGAGATAGGCCGTAGGCTAGCCCTGGCAGGAATAGTCCCGGATTATCTTGAAGCGCAGCAGGATCTTCTATCCCACTAACTAGTACGCTACCGACTAAGGTCGTCGTCATCAACGTAGCCAAAGCTAATGCTGCTGCTAACACAGGCCGGTTAATCTTTCTTTGGTCAGACTTTTTAATGCGCGCTATCTGAGCAGCAGTGGCCGAGGCCGGTAGCGTTTTTACAAAATTCTTGGCCTGCGGATTGGGCACCAGTGCAAAGAATGGCGTTCCATTGAGTCCTTCTTGCAAGAGCACTAAAAAGCGATCGCCAAAGCTACTCTCAACATTTTGCTGTACCGTTTGATAGGCTTCCGCAGGCGAAGTCTTGAGCTTGCCTTTGCAGATCATCGCCTGCGGTAAATATTCAATATTTTGTAGGTAGTAAGTTGACCAGGGAAAACACCGCTGAAGCGAAGTTTCTTCATCGCGGCTTAGCGGTTTAGTTGGCTCTTTTTTAGCTTTTTTAGCCGGGTCTGCTTCTGGGTTATTTGCTGACTTTTCTTTCGCATCCGTTACCTGCTGTTTAGCCTTTGCGCTCGACACGACTAGCGTTGTGTATAAAAACAGCGTCGATGCAGCCATCAGCCCGTACAGCAGTATGGCAGGTGGAGGATTTCCATTACCAGCAGTCATCCATACCGTGAAAACCAAAACAGGGGCCATCATCACAACCCATATCAACCACAGCGGAACGGACGTTTTAAGCTTAGAAAGACGGTTGCTGATGACCCAGTAGGTCATCAAACCCAGTAGCAACGTGAGTAAAACAAGGGGCATGGATAGAGCTAGGCGTGAATATGATTGAACAAATGTGCTTTGATGAAAGACGGCGTCTCAAAGATTGTAAGAAAGGAGCACAAGAAAGGGGCAACGTAGCTAAAACAATCAAAGCCGCACTTTACTATTGTAATTCAGCGCTCTAAATTCGTTATTTCGTTTATTTTCTAGAGTCTTGCACTGATGGTTCCGTCCACTTCTACAAAAGATAAACCGCCTCAGAGTGTCTTCGGTACTATCTTTGCATTCACGCCCAACCGCGAAACGCTAGGGGGAACGGCCTATCTCATTTTAGAACCAGCATCGGTTAGTCAAGGCACCACAGAGAGTGCCAATATCCTGATTGACTGTCCGGCTCTGACAGATTTTCACAAGGACTTTATCCATTCTAAAGGTGGCCTGCAGACACTTTTTATTACGCATCGAGGTGGTATGGCGCAGGTTAAAGAATTTCAGAAAGAATTCGATGCTCAGGTACTCGTTCAAGAGCAGGAAGCCTATCTGCTTCCAGGGGTTGAGACCGAAGTGTTTCATCTTGGCCGCATTCTTTCTCCCACCAGCAAAGTCCTCTGGAATCCAGGTCATTCCCCTGGCTCCGCTAGTCTCTACCACAGCAGCTACGGTGGCGTTCTCTTCACTGGTAGGCACCTTTTACCCGATCGAAACGGCGTGCCTGCCCCTCTCAGACTCTCTAAAACTTTTCATTGGCCTCGTCAGCTACGCTACGCTCAGAGGCTACTTACTGACTTTACGACAGAAGATCTTAGCTACATTTGTCCAGGCGCTAACACAGGCTATCTGAGAGGAAACAAGAAAATTGATAATGCCTATAAGCAGCTACAGACCCTTGACTGGCAATCTCTAGCCACGACTAAACCAGCGATTTAGCCATGATAAAATCACTGTTCATCTGCTCATCGTCCGGCAGCGGGCAAACATCCACCTGAATTTCTTTAGGATAGATTAGCCAGGTCCGTTGCGCTGGTTCTGAGAGCGTTTCGACCAGCGTAGAAAGCTGTTTGATATCCCTAAGTCCTCGCGGCGTTTGAATCTTGATGCCCCGCTGATAAACGCTGTATCCTTTGCTCCAGGTGTGTCTTAATCCGCTATATCTATACGCTTCTACCCCTTCTGATAGAAGCTGCTGCTGTATGCTCTCTAGCAGACTGTCGCGCTCGGCTAGCGTGGCATAAGTCACTTCCAGAACTTTCAACAGCCGACGGTTTAGAAAACGCTGACAAAGATCGGAAAGCGCCGGGTCAGAATGATGTTGCCACCGCTGTAGGTGATAAGTAAATACCACGTCATCTCCGGCCAGATAGCTAGCTAGAGAGAGCCGATCGGTCGGACCTATCAACCAGGCAGTTACTGTCTCATCGGCAATCAGCTCGCCTTTGATTAGTAGCTCTCGAGCTCGATGAAACGCCTGCTCCAAAATCCAGGTGGCAGAAAGATTCTTGGAGTGGTTGTAGATCTGAGCGTACATAAAGGAGCGGACAACTAGATAATGCTCAATAGCGGCGAGTCCTTTTTTCTCGACGATCAGCTGTTGACTAGTGGGGTCGTAGTTCAACGCTAGGACAATTCGGTCTAGGTCCAGCTGACCGTAGGCTGCGCCAGTAAAGTAGCTGTCTCGCATCAGGTAGTCGATGCGATCGCAATCTAGTTGACTAGAGATCAGCTGCCACACACAGGGAATCGGATGCGTGTGCGTGTAAACCTGCGTGACCGCTTCCCATAGTTGTGGATGAAAGTCGTCGAGCCGCCGTCGCACAGCCGATGAATGTTCGACAATAGCCATCGTCCACTGTTCATGATGAGAACCAAAGACTTCCTCAGCTGTATGGCTAAAAGGGCCATGGCCAATATCGTGCAGCAGCGCTGCGCAGAGAACCGTAGCGCGGTGTGGTCTCAGCGCACTGTGCAAAGCCGCTAGCCGATCAAACGCTCGCCGCGCTACCGCCATCACCCCTAGCGAATGAGTGAATCGCGACATCTCAGCACCGTGGAAGGTCAGGCTTGCCGGTCCTAGCTGTCGAATTCGTCGCAGCCGCTGAAATTCCGGCGTATCAATCAGAGCCTTCAGCAGCGCTTCGACCTTGTCTTCTCCATCTAGCGTAATTGCACCGTGTAGCGGATCGTGATATGTGCGCATGCTTTTAGACATCGTTTCGACACATAGCCCCTTGACGGAGGATGAAGTTAGTATTCTCTATATCTGTGGTCCTAGTTCTATCAAGTCTACTAAACCTACTTCTGAGTAGTCGCAAACGACTGAGCCAGTAGCGCCACCGCTGCCTCATACTGTGCATCTTCTTTAGACCCAAACTGCTGGCGGCGTTCTACCGAACTAATTACTACTTGGTCCGGATTGATTCCTAGCTTGTTGATGTCTCGATGGCTAGGCGTCTCGTATTTCGCGATGGTGACAGCCAACCCAGCGCCGTGGGGCAAGTCAAACAGAGATTGAATCAGTCCCTTGCCAAAAGTCGTTTCTCCCACCAGCTGAGCTCGACCGTTATCCTGAAGCGCACCCGCTAAGATCTCGCTAGCACTGGCTGTTCCCTTGTTCACTAGTACAACCAAAGGATCGGCAGTGATCGCCCTGCCGTTGGCATCGTAGCTACCGAGCGATCCCTGACGATTCACGGTGTATACTACGGTGCCTTGGTCGATCCACATCCGGGCAATCTCGATACCTGCTTGCAGCAGGCCACCTGGATTGTTGCGCAAGTCTAAAACATAAGCATCTGCGCCGTCCTTCTCCAAGACTTCCAATGAGTTTCTGAGCTCCTCAACAGCGTTACCGTTAAACTGCCCTAACCGTAGATATCCTATTTTTGGAAGGCCCGGTTCGGAGCGAATCTCGGAAGATACGGGATTCAGGGTAATGCGATCACGCTGCACATTCACATCAAAAGGCACTGCCTGCTCACGCCCAACTGTCAACGTTACCTGCGTTCCCACTGCCCCACGCATCCGCGCCGCTGCCTCGTCTAAGCTCAGCGACTTTGTTAGCGTTCCATTGATCGCCAGAATGGTGTCCAAAGGCTGTAGCCCGGCTGCTTCTGCCGGAGAACCTTCAATAGGCGCAATCACACGTAGCGAACTAGCCTCGTCATCTTTAGCAATTTGCAACCCCACACCCAACAGCTCTCCATTGGTATTGGTCTGCAGGCTTTGATACTGCTGAGGCGGCAGGAACCGGGTGTAAGGATCGTCCAGCACCGCCAGCATCTCCGAAATCGCGGTATAGGTTTCCTTCCAAGTTGGCAGCGACTGACGCAATACCCTTTGACGCATAAACCACCAGTTCTGATGATTGAATGTCTCATCTAGGTAGCTGCGGTTGACAATTCGCCAGACTTCCATGACTAGCTGCTGCTGGTTAGTAAAAGCGGCAGCAACCGGCATCTTTCCAATCCTGACACTTCCCTGTTCTAGACCTGTAGCACCTAGCCATACTGTGATTGATAGTGCGATCGCCAGCCCAACCCGAAAAATCCGCCTTCCCATCCGTTTCCCTATCGCCCTAATAAAGCTCTCATAAACAAGATACAACCTCTCTCAATGCCGACCCCAATCACAGTCAGCAAAAGAGCGGCAAGCCTCAAATCAAAATGTGAAGTTATATAAACTCTAGCAAACAGAGGCTTTTCTTAAGTTTTGGCGGCTTTGCAGCTTTGCGAAGCCTGAACGCTACTACGTTAGGCCTAATCGGCAAAAGATTATCTGTAGAGCAGAGTCATGCGGGGACACAAAATCGCCAGAACTTGACCGCAGGACATCCTCCCCTCCCTTTTACTGTGTTACATTTTTTAGTACTGGTACATAACCCTAAGACACAACCTTTTTTGCTTCATGTTTACTAAGCAAGTCACCGACTCCCAGCCTTACAAGTGGTTCGACGAGCGGCTAGAGATTCAGGCGCTCGCCGATGATATTTCTAGCAAATACGTTCCTCCCCACGTGAACATTTTTTACTGTCTCGGGGGCATCACGCTCGTTTGCTTCATCATCCAGTTCGCAACTGGGTTTGCAATGACCTTCTATTACAGACCCACTGTGACTGATGCCTTCGCCTCAGTTCAGTATCTAATGACAGATGTCAACTTCGGTTGGCTGATTCGCTCTGTCCATCGCTGGTCCGCCAGCATGATGGTTCTCGTCATGATTCTCCACACTTTTCGTGTCTACCTCACTGGTGGATTCAAAAAGCCTCGCGAACTAACCTGGGTGACAGGCGTTATCCTCGCCGTTATCACAGTTTCCTTTGGTGTGACTGGCTATTCCCTCCCTTGGGATCAGGTCGGTTACTGGGCAGTCAAGATTGTATCTGGCGTACCTAGTGCAATTCCTGTCGTAGGTACCACCATCGTCGAGCTCATGCGAGGCGGCGAAAGTGTCGGTCAAGCAACCTTGACTCGCTTCTACAGCCTACATACATTCGTATTGCCCTGGTTCATCGCAGTCTTCATGCTGCTCCACTTCATTATGATTCGTAAGCAAGGTATATCTGGCCCCTTGTAAGCGGCCAAAGTAATTATTGAAACTTGGTCTCAGCCAGCTACGCTGCATGGTTAAGCTTTCGTTCTTACAGCTCTTCGTTCTAAAATCAACCTACAGCCCCATACCTAGATTGAGTTGGTGTCGTCGTTATATTCCACAGCTTCAGGAATACCTCCTAAAGCTGTGGAATGAAAAGGCAAACCAGGATATGCTAGCAAGTGGCTATCGGTGTCATTATTTCAGGAAGATAAACGATGTCAATTCTCAAAAAGCCCGATCTCAGCGATCCAATGCTGAGAGAGAAGCTCAAAAAGGGCATGGGTCACAACTACTACGGTGAACCCGCCTGGCCCAACGACCTTCTGTACGTATTTCCGATCGTGATCATGGGAACCATTGCCTGCTGCGTGGCCCTAGCTGTTCTTGATCCTGCTCTTACAGGCGAGCCAGCTAACCCGTTCGCGACGCCTCTGGAGATTTTGCCTGAGTGGTATCTTTACCCCACCTTCCAAATGCTGCGCGTTCTGCCCAACAAACTTCTAGGGATTGCTGCAATGACTGCTATCCCTTTGGGTCTGATTCTTGTTCCTTTCATCGAGAACGTCAATAAGTTCCAAAATCCGTTCCGCCGTCCGGTTGCCACTGCTGTTTTCCTATTTGGTACAGCAGTCACTCTGTGGCTGGGCATTGGTGCAACTTTGCCAATCGATACATCTCTGACGTTAGGTCTGTTCTAGGATTTTCTATTCTCTGAGCTTTGTACTCTGGAAAGAGCTTGTCACTTTTGAATTAGACCTTCAAAAGTTTAAAGAGTAAAGTCGCCTAGATCTCATATGAGATCTAGGCGACTTTACTCTTTAAATCCTATTTTTTATACTGCGTAGCTGATATTTGGCTATTCCTGATATTCGGCTATTCGTAATAATCGACGAACACATTCGTCGGTTTCTGGCCACTTAGCTCTAGATGCCGCAGAGGTTTCACCAACTGAAAATGTGCGGAGCTGAGTGAAGAAAGCTATATGTTTATCTCTCTCTATTTATCTCTTTCATATACTCGGCTCTTAAAGGACAAAGGAAAACGAAGATGGGCTGGGGAAAATTGCAATATAAAGTGAAGTGTACACTCTCATAAGATTTCGATATGAAGTGGTAGATTTTAAGAAATGATTCGTACGATGGTCCCTTGCAAAGATTTTTAAGTTTTGGTCGTAGGGCGAAAGCTACTCAAAAAATGTCGGAGAAAGCACAGCTCACAGTTGATAGCCGTTTGGAAGAACTTGCGGTAGTACAACAGTGGTTTCGTTCGACCATCGTCCGTTTTTCCGTAGAGGCCCCTTGGATAGACGACCAGTTTGACAAGTTAAACTTGGCGTTGGCAGAAGGTTTCACGAACGCAGTTCGTCATGCCCATGCTGATTTACCTGGTACTACGCCCATTGATATTGAGTTGATACTGCACTCTGACAAGATCGAGATCTTTATTTTTGATCAGGGTCAGCCTTTCGACCCGAGTAGCATTAGTGAACCGAAGCCAGGAGCCCTGCGAGAAGGCGGATACGGCTGGTTTTTGCTGCGTCGACTAGCTGACCAAGTCACCTATGCTCCTATGTCCAAACAAACTACCCCGCAATCGCTCTCGCCAGATAGCCGCTGGCGTAATTGCTTGCGCATAGTCAAAGGTTGTGCGTCATGAGCCGTTTCACTGCGTAAAAAGCTATCTCGTGTGAAAATCTGTCTAATTCTGTGAACCCTTAATTTGAGACAGCTAAGGCTGCTCATGTTCTCGCTATGAGTAAGGGGTTTCGATGGCCAAAACTGCGCTGATAACAGGCATCACTGGACAAGATGGCTATTATCTCAGTCGTTTGCTGCTAGACAAAGGCTATCGAGTGATTGGGTTAGTGCCCCCGCAGAGACAGCACAGTTTAGCCAAGCTAGATGAGCTCGCGGATCGGCTCACCACTTACCTAGTTGATTTGACCCGCGCAGATGCCATTACTCAGGCGGTAGATGTTCTACAGCCTGACGAAATCTATAACCTAGCTGCTCCTAGCTTTGTTCCAGACTCCTGGAAAGATCCGCTAGGTACGCTCGATCTGATTACGGGAACGGCAACTCGGATACTAGAGGCGACTCGTCATCTGGGTTTACAAACCCGGTTTTATCAGGCGAGCTCTTCAGAAATCTTTGGTCGGGTGCGCTCTTCTCCCCAGACTGCCGAGACCGCTTTTCGTCCTACGAATCCTTATGGTGCGGCCAAGCTCCATGCGCACTGGACAATGGTGCATCATCGAGAGCGCTATGGCCTATTTGCCTGTAGCGGCATCTTGTACAACCACGAGTCGCCTCGCCGCCCGCCTCAGTTTGTCACTCGGAAGATTTCGTTGGCAGCAGCGGCAATTAAGTTGGGTTTGCGCGATCGCCTTTCTATTGGCAACCTAGATGCCAAACGAGACTGGGGCTTTGCTGGTGACCATGTAGAAGCCATGTGGCGAATGCTCCAAGCCGAGACGGCTGAAGACTACGTGATTGGAACAGGCTCACTGCATACCGTCAGAGACCTAGTCGCCACCGCCTTTGACTGTGTCAATCTGGATTGGGAAAGGTACGTCGAAACTGACCCGAGCCTCGTCAGAAGTGATGAACACTTTCAGCTAGTAGCTGACCCTAGCAAAGCAAAGCAAAAGCTCGGATGGGAGCCCAAAGTCAGCTTTGAGCAGCTAATAAATAGCATGGTACAAGCTGATCTGAAGTCTTTAGAATCTGGTGTCCTAGCCCCTGTTGGAGTGGCATAGCGCCATGAAACACGCATTTGTTTTTATTGAAGTATTCGGTAGTGAAGGGGGCATACAGTCTTATATTCAAGACATGTTAGGAGCCTATAGCCAGATTGCTAGCCAGGCTGACGACACTACCGATGTCTTTCTACTTAGAGATGCCGAAAGCGAACATCCTCTACGGCAACCTCCCTTTAACTACCACTACTTCAAAAACGAGAACCCCTCGATAGAGCGAATCGGATTGACCTTTGCGCTTGTGGCCTACCTAATTCGTCAGCGGCCTGATCATGTCTTCTGCGGACACATCAAGCTAGCAGCTATGGTTAGTCAGCTATGCCAACTGCTCAACATTCCTTACACTGTTCTCACTTACGGGAAGGAAGTCTGGTACGAGCTATCTAACAAAGACAAGCGGGCGCTGAGGCGAGCTCATAAAATATGGACCATTAGCAGATACAGCCGAGATCTAGCTCATAGCGCCAACCAAATTTCTAGTGATAAGTTTGAGATGCTTCCTTGTGTTGTTGATGGAGATGTTTTCACACCGAGCGATGCGCCGACTCACTTAATTGAGCGGTATCGTCTGCAAGATACCAAAGTGCTAATGACCGTTGCTCGCCTGTGGTCTGGCGATATCTACAAAGGCGTCGATGTGACGATTCGAGCAATGCCGAAGATCTTGCAGGCTTTTCCAGCGGTAAAATACGTTGTGATTGGTCGTGGTGATGATCGGCCTCGACTGGCGAAATTGGCAGAGGATTTGGGAGTTGCCCAGCAGGTAATCTTTGCAGGGTTTGTTCCTGATGATGAGCTAATAAGTCATTATCGGCTAGCTGATGTGTATGTTATGCCATCGAAGGAAGGGTTTGGCATCGTATATTTGGAAGCGATGGCCTGTGGCATTCCGGTCATTGCCGGAGATGATGATGGCTCTGCCGATCCGCTTCAAGATGGGAAAGTAGGCTGGCAGGTACCGTATAGAGATACAGAGGCAGTAGCGACAGCTTGTATTGAAGCGCTGTTGGGTGAAGACCAGCGAACCGATAGGGTATGGCTACGGACGCAGACTCTAAAGCACTTTAGTGCTAATGCTCTTGTTACAAGGCTCAATGAGCTTCTCGATAGGCACTAGGATAGAGACAGACCTAAGGAGAAAACTCACCCTGTGCAGCTAGCGTTGGATGCATCCGGCGTTGGCTAACCACTTTGTGCTCTCAAAGCAAAGGTTTCCCTCGTTGAAAATCTGTGGAACAAGGTACCGAACGCTATAGGTCTGTTGAATTAGTCGGCCAAGCTGGCCGTAAGAGAGTACCACGGTGAACCAACAATTTAACCAACTTCAGACCCGCTTCCCGGGGCTTGGATGCTGGCTGTTTGCCTTTATCGCTATTTGGGTGATAGGTGCTATCGGCATCACGGGTATCTTGAAATCTATTTTCGCCGTGATTTTGTTCTTGATTCTTGCGCCGGTTGTGCTTTCAATTGCGGTGAGGTTCTGGCTGAAGCGAAATTTGGTAACTGATAGATGTCCGGTGTGTGAACAGCCTCTGGTCTGTCTCAAGCAGTCCAAGACTGTTTGTCCCAACTGTGCAACGGAAGTCACTGCTACTGGTGAGGGGTTAGAAAGAGTGGCGGCAGACGGCGTAATTGATGTGCAAGCTGTGGATATACAGCCTACCGCTGCAACGACCCGAGACGCAGAAACGAGCGCAACCACCACAATTGACGTGGAGGTGCAGCAGTTGCCTGAATCACAGTCTGAGTCTAAGTAATGAACCGTCAATGACGTTAGATGAAGATGTAGAAAGGTTCAAGCTGCCTAGTCTGCGTATCCTAGCCGCAAGAGCGTAAATAAAGATAGGTAAGAGGCAAACGCAATGGCGCCTATTGCACTGATAGCACTGGCTATAAGTTTGGGCAAACGATAAGAGCTTCGCTGGAGCATCAGTGTGATCGATAGCGTGGTGACTGTACCAAGAGCGATCGCCCCACCTTGACCCATCCGATTCCAGACTTGAAGCGCCTCGTAAGTTTCAGTCCCCTCGTATGGGAAAGTGCGAAAAAAGTTCAAGCAAAGAAGATATGTGCCGAATCCGCAGGTAAGGCTGACGAGGAGACGACCGAGGAGACCTGACTGGAACCAGGCAAAGTAGGCGGCGATAATACCGCCCATCAAGGCTAGCCCAAACCCAATCGATATCAGACGAGGTTCGCCTAGCTTCTCAAGTGTGTTGGCATCCCAGTACTTCTGGCGAATAATTTGAAGCTATCGAGCGCTCAACCCTAGATTTGCTACCTCGTATCGGTCTAGCTGACCTAACACAGAACCCATTCCCTGGTTGTTGCAGTCAACGGCTTGGCCACCGTATACAGCCTCGCAGTCCTTGGGATAGGTAAGATCGTCTTGAGACACCTCTCCTTTCTGCCAGGTGAGTATTAGCAGGCGGTTTTGAACATCTGTTTGACACTGAAACTGCTGAGCTGTTTCTGTACAGCCGAATATTCGAGTTGGCAGGTGAGCAAGGGGCTGAGCAGCGATCGCTACACTAGAAAAAGGAGCATTTGCGGTAGGCGCGTTCAGTAGTAAGAGCAATGAAAAAGCACAAACCAGTGCAGCCCACAAGCCGAGCAGGAATCTTGATAAGAATAATCTTGCTCGATGCATAGCGCTAAGCCGTAAACTACTGACTGATTGAGAGCGTGTAAGGATGTCTTTCACCTTTGCGATCGCCCACAAATACCTGGTACTCACCTTGAGTCAGTAGCCCAGGCGCCTCAATACCACCACCGTCGTAGTTGTTTGCTAGTACGCATTCTCGGAAGCCATCGGGTCCAGTAATCAGCAGAGTAAAGTCACCCTCGCTTTCTACTTGAAAGCTTAGTGACGTAAAGGCTTCGGTCACCTGAATAGTTTGATTGGCACGAGGATCGATGTTGCCGCAGGCAGAAGCTTCTGGGCCGCCTGTTTGACCTGTTAGCTCCAAAGGACTAGACAAAGGAGTCCGCGCAACCTGCTGGGCGCTGACTACAGAACTCATTGACAATGTCGCAATCACAGCGAAGAAGAAAGGAGAAAGACGCATAGGAACTCCTGTAACAAATCTGGTATGCATGGACATCAAAGATTACGTTGATCAGCAAGGCCGACGATTTAATCAAAAGATAGACCTTATTGGCTATAACGTAATCTCTGATACGCATTTATATTGAAATGGTAGCTTTAGGCAGTCGGTCCCGGCACGAAAAGTTGTGACAGTTAGTGAAACGGCGTGCAAAATGGTGTGGAGATATGCAAAGAACTCGGCTAAACACTCTGGTAGACCAAAGCGTACTGCAGTTCAGGCAGTGGGTTTTCAACCCCTGGCGACGGCTAGCGGTAATTGTGATTAGCTTGCTCTTTGGTAATTTTTTTGCGACGGCTATTTCGGCGACAGCGGGCCAAGCGGCTAAGCTAGACGTTACGATTTCGGCGATTTTGGTGATCATCGTAGAGATCATCAGCTGGGTCTATTATCGGTATGCGCCTCGCCGGACTGATGTTTCGGCGGTTGTTAGTCCCAACTTACCTGCTGAGCCTGTTGCTGCTAGTTCTGTCTCTACGAATGTAGGGCTAGATTTGGGACCAGTGCGATCGCGCTCCACTCTGGCAGAATGTCTCAACGCTTTTAAGCTTGGTATGATCTACGGCCTGTTCGTTGAAGCTTTCAAGCTAGGTAGTTAGCGCTCACTCATTGCCAAAGTTGAAATTGGGTAGCTGTCGACGCAGACCGATTAGGCTAGGTGAGCAGGGTTAGTAGATAGCGCGATCGCGCTTCAATCGCTTCCCAATCCCCTCGCAGCACTTCATCCGAGGGAAATAGGGTAGTCGATAAGCCCACTGCGATCGCGCCTGCTGCAATTAATGCTGGTGCGCTTTCACTAGTCACACCACCTGTCGGCACCAGCGGAATCGGGCCTAAGGGCCCTAGCAAGCTACGAATATAAGCGGCGCTGCCCAGCGCTGAGATTGGGAACACCTTTACGCTAGACGCACCTGCCTGCCAGGCGCTGATAATCTCTGTAGGAGTCATCGCTCCGGCGACAAGAGGTATTCGATTCGCTATGGACCGTTCAATGAGATCGTAGGCAACATGAGGTGTGAAGCAGAACCGGGCTTTAGCAGCGTGCGCCGCCTCAAAATCATCTAGATTTAGAACCGAGCCAACCCCGACAATGCAGCCCGGTAGCACTTGCTGAATCGCAGCCATCATCTCGGCTGGTTCAGCGTTGTTGGTCCAGGCTACCTCAACCAAACGAAAGCCACCTGCAGCAGCAGCTTTCGCCATTGAAAGCCCCTGATCTACGGTTTCGGCTCTAATAATTGCGATTGCCCGGTAGGCACTTAGTAAAGACAGCCAGTCTGACTTCACCTGTTCTGCGGTCAATTGAGACACTAGCCCTGTCCGGGTCAAGAAACGATCTATACAGCTAAGCCAGTCGCTTACGCAAAGAATCCGCTCTACGCTGAGCAGTTTCATTTGCAGGTTCATTCGCTAGTGATTTCTCGTAGGCTTCTAGCGCCTGTGGCATTAGCTGTTTCCGCTCATAGGTATGGCCCAAGTTATTGAGCGCGGTCACGTAGTCTGGTCGAATTTTCAACGCTTCATTGTATTGGCGAATAGCCAAGTCAAACTGATCTTGAGCAAAGTAGGAATAGCCTAAAGCGTTGTGAACCAACACTGCGTTTTCGCCCTCTTCTTCAGATAGCTCTTTTAACGCCTTTTTCAGATAAACAGATGCCTGCGCGTACAGCTTCTTGTCTAGTAAAAGGCTCCCTAGTTCGTAATATTCAAGGGCAGTCCCTTTCTCCTTTGTCAGTTTGGATTGCAGATCGGATAGAGTAGTTTCCACCCGACGAGTAATCCAAACCTGTCGAACAACAAAAAAAGCCGCTACGCTAAGAAGCGCTAGCAAAATTCCTAAGTAAACAACTAGGTAGTTGCCATTTTCCATGAGATTACTTAGCCGTCAAAAACAGCTATCAAAAATCTTTTTACTCTGTTGGCATTTTAGAGCAGTTTACCAGCCAAACCTGCTGATGGTTAGGGTTCTTCATCAGCTGTCTTCGTTGTTGGCTTCACCGGTTAGCAACGAAGGCAGGACGCCCTCCGGCAGGCCCCAAAATTTCGCTCTATCTTGCAACCACTCTTCTGAATACCAGCGCTGGATTGCTTGATTGACCGCTGATTGTAACGAGCTGTATCTTTGCCCCTTTGGAATGGCAATGGCTAGAGGCTCCGCTGAGATTATCTCAGGCAAGATTGGATGGTTTACTAGTGCGTTACCGGGCCTAGTCCACCCAGTTAATATAGAGACATCACCTGCAAAAGCATCCACCGCGCCCCTTTGCAATAACGCCTGACCCTGCTGATAAGTACTGACACCAGTGAGTTGCGCAGAGGGCAAGATGTATCTCACTTGAGAAACTGTACTGGATCTGTCAAGAACGGCGATGGTCCCCAGTTGCAAATCCCGTAGAGATTGAATTGCAGGCGAATCGGCGGTCGGTAGCCGAGTCATAAAGGCAGTGCCGTCTAGATAGTATGGGTCGCTAAAGTTGATGATGCGACGGCGGGGCTCGGTGATAGTAAGAGCGGCGATCGCAATATCTACGCGATCATCTACCACTACGTTTAGCCTATCGACGTTGCGAGTAGGCACCAGCTCCACCGCATTCGCATCTCCAAGCAGATCTGCGGCAAGACGACGGGCAATATCAATTTCAAATCCGCTGAGCAGATTGTTTGTATCGAGAAAGCCGAAGGGCGGATGGTTGTCTTTAACAGCGACGATCAGATAACCGCGATCGCGAATTTCCGACAGCTCTGCCGCAAAACTGGGAGGTAATGCGACAAGAGGTAATACAAAATCAGGGGGCAACAGCAACTGCGCCCCCATCAAAAATCCCACCCCCGCCAGCAGCTTACGCAGCATTGATCACAGCCCTTACTTGCTGCTAGTCGCAGCTTCCACCACTTTGGTGAAGCTACTAGGTTCTAGGACCGCTAGCTGAGCTAGCATCTTGCGATTAATCTGAATGTCTGCTTTCTTCATATCGCCGATCAAACGGCTATACGTCGTTCCGTTGAGTCTAGCAGCTGCGTTAATGCGAGCAATCCACAGACGACGAAAGTCGCGCTTGCGACGACGGCGATCGCGATATGCATTCCGCAGGGCCTTCATAACCTGCTGATTGGCGATGCGGAATAGTTTTGAGTGAGAACCTCGAAAGCCCTTTGCAAGTTTAAGAACTTTTTTGCGGCGTTTGCGAGCTACATTACCGCGCTTAACACGTGCCATGGTCTGGTTTTCCTATTGGGTTGAGTCCTATTTTTTGCGTATAGGTTGAGATTGAGTTAGCCCTTAATTTTAGCCTTATTCTAAAAGTTGTAGCTTTTAATAGCCGTGACTTTGAGAACCCTTACATGTAAGGCAGCATCAGTTCTACGTTCTCTACATCGGTTTCGTGTACAGTCGTCACCTTGGAGAGTTTGCGCTTGCGGTCTTGGTTTTTGCGCTCTAGCAAGTGGCTTTTGTATGCTTTGCGGCGCATTATTTTACCACTGCCGCTACGGCGAAAACGCTTTGCTGCCGCGCGACGAGTTTTTAGCTTAGGCATGATAATTGAATATAACTTCAGTTCAGCAGGCTATTCAGAAGTTAACTTCTGTTTCGCAGTCTTTAATAGTACTACACTCTTTGTCTAGTGGCTGGGTATCTGGCAGAATATGAAGGCAAATTCCCTCTCAAACCTTTATCTTTAGAGCATTCATATGACCATTTCCAATCAGCAGTGGAACCCAAGGAACCAGCTTCAGCATGCCTTGGAGACAGCTTCCGCCCTCAAGATCATTAGTGGGCTGACAAACCTAGACCATCGTAACGTCGCTGATGTCGCTCTAGCCGCTCAAAAAGGCGGAGCTACTTTTGTAGATATTGCTGCCGATGCGGACATAGTGCGGCTAGTTCGCAGTCTGATTGAGCTGCCTATCTGCGTATCGGCAGTGGAGCCTGAGCGTTTTGTATCGGCGGTCTCCGCAGGCGCAGACTTGATTGAAATCGGTAATTTCGATGCCTTTTATGCTGAGGGTCGACAGTTTGAAGCGGCTGAAGTGCTGGCACTGACAAAAGAGACGCGATCGCTCTTGCCAAATATCCTGCTTTCGGTCACTGTTCCCCACATTCTGGCATTAGACACGCAAGTGGCCCTTGCAGAAGCTTTGGTCGAGGCTGGTGCAGATATCATCCAGACCGAGGGAGGCACTAGCAGCGCACCAATGCACGGCGGAACGCTGGGCCTAATCGAAAAGGCTGCGCCCACGCTAGCAGCAGCGCATGCGATTTCCCACGCTGTGTCAGTACCAGTTCTATGCGCGTCTGGGCTGTCGGATGTGACTGCGCCGATGGCGATCGCAGCAGGCGCATCTGGTGTAGGCATCGGTTCAGCGGTCAATAAACTCAACGATCCGCTGGCGATGATCGCAACTGTCCGCAGCTTAGTTGAAGCGATGAAAGGCGCTCAGGCAAAAGTCGCCGTGCGATAGTTGCCGCAAAATAGTTTAGAAAGCCCAGAAGCCCCGGCCACCTGCATGTTTTGTCTCTGAGCTTTCTTGACATTCTGTCTTCGAGAGCGTTTGTGGCAGGCGTACAAATGCACGATTGCAAAAGAAGACTAAACATACATATGCTGGCCGACCGCTTTGCTCTTTTAGAACGAGGCTTTTGCTCACCAGAAAGGTGTAGAGCAGCAAAGTAGCGAATGCTATAGGTCGAGAGTGTTTAATTATCGCGATCGCCAGTAAGCCTTGATCTGATCAATAGTAAAAACAGGTCGAAAGCTCAATCCAGCCTCCTCATACAGAGCCCGCCCCCCCTGTTGCCGATCGACTAGAGACAGAATTTCATTCGCCACATATCCCGCTGCTCGCAGTCTATCAACTGCCTTCATCGCCGAAGCTCCCGTCGTCACCACATCTTCTAGAATGACGACCGCACTCCCTTCTAGCAGCGTTGGCCCTTCGATATAGGCTTGCGTACCATGACCCTTCGCTTCCTTTCTGATGATTAGCGGCGTGACGGGTTTGCCTTCATAGGCACCCACGATGCTCACCGCGCTGACCATAGGATCTGCGCCCAGTGTCAAGCCACCTACGCCAACAGTGCCTTCAGGCAGCATGTCTAGCAAGATTCGTGCCACCATCAGCCCGCCTTGGGCATGCAGCGTCACCTGCTTCCCGTTGATGTAGTAGTCGCTCTTTCTACCCGATGAAAGGGTGAAATTGCCCTCTTTGTAAGCAACTTGGCAGATCAGCTCAAGGAGCATCTGGCGTAGCGTTGTCAAGTCAATAGTAGAAATCTCAGCAGATAGAATAGGCATAACTTATTTTTAAAGCACTTGTTTTCTAGATAAAGTGCTTGATTAGTGTATCGGGTATCGAGATCTTATTTCGGGTCGGGAACCCTGAGGTAAATGTTTATGGCCTAAAAATCAGCTCAGAAATGTGGCCGCTCCGACAAACATCTGCCAAAGACCAAACATCTGTTCAAGAAAATAATATAGAAGGCGCAAAGGAAATGACGATTATGGCGAGTAGACAGCTAAATTCATTCAAAACCGTCTGTAAAAACTGCTTAGGTTTGATTGACACTGGTTTGATCGGCACCTTAGCCATCAGCACCTTTATTATGTCCGCAATGCTAGCTCCTACTGCCAGTGCTCAAGAGCCCCAAACTGTACTAGAGAGCTTAGAAGACATCACAGAAAATCGCTCGGGGAACTACTTTCGCAACCGCTCTATACCAGGACAGATTAGCTTTATTACTGGACTAGGTGGATTCCCGGAAAATGGAATACGCCGAGACGCTGAGTCGATATCTGGTGCGTACGACGAATTATTGGTCCTACAAACCCAAAACACGCCGACTCTGCGCGTACCTGACTTGCCAAACCCATACACTACATCGGTACAGCTGTTGCCAGCCTCTCAGTTTAATAGTCGTGTAGTTGGCAGTGAGCTGAACTTTGAACCGCTTCCTCGTAGATAGGCATTTGCTTCCGCCGACAATTCTGTCGTGTTTGAGCAGCTACCTCTAGATATCACCTATTAAGAAGCACCCTCTGCAAGCTTTCATCAGCGCAGAGGGTGCTTTCTCAGTACAATATCCAGGGTGCAGGAGTTGAACCTGCCTGGGGCGAATTATGAGTTCGCTGCCTAATCCGCTCGGCCAACCCTGGTCGTTGTCTAAATATACTATCTTGACTATGAATAATCAGCATTCTTGCTTTGAAAAAATGCTGATACACTTAACATCCTTAGTGGGGTTCCTTACAAAAAGTAGCCTCCAAGAAAGGCGTAGGTAAGAAAGACGCAGGTAAGAAAGACGCAGGAAATCGGTCGAAATCGGGTAGACTCCCGAAGTATCGCGGCAGTACTGCCATAGAGACGTATCGCAGAATTATCAGGTCTAGATCCTTATGAAGATCAATCCAGCTGTTGCTTTCACTTTAATCTTACTGACGCTGATGTTCGGCTCTGGTATTGTTAGCTCTTCATGGGGCTATGCAATCGGTCGGCAGGCCTTAGCAGGAGTGCGACAGCCAGAGACTAGACCCTCTAATGCCATCACCGCTAATCGTAGTGGAGACCAAAAGCACGAACTGGTCTTGCTAGATGAGGATAAAATCATTAGCGATGTGAACGCTCGTATGACTGACGGGAGTAATTAGTGTTTGGCATGCTTGGATAGACATGACTAAACAGGTTCGTTTGCATCGGCTTTCTTTTGCTGTCTTGATTGCGAGCTGACTGCCTTGCCTTTTGCTGCGCTACTTCAGATTCAACCGTTATTGACCTGGACAGATATTGCTGTTCGGTTGCTGTCGGTGGTAGCCCTAATCTTGCTCAATGCTTTCTTTGTGACGGTAGAGTTTTCTATCGTGTCGGCTAGGCGATCGCGCATCAACCAGCTCGCCGCTGCCGGAGATATGCCTGCGCGAACTGTCCAAAGACTTCAAAAAAAACTCAATAGCCTGCTCTCCACCACTCAGTTGGGCATTACCCTATCTAGTTTGGCTTTAGGCTGGATAGGCGAGCACACGATGGCCGCTTTGATCATTCACTGGCTTGCCCGGCTACCTATTCCAAACAGACTCACTCAGTTTCTTTCTCACTCTATTGCCCTGCCTCTTGCCTTTTTGCTACTGGCCTATTTGCAGATCGTACTGGGAGAGCTTTGTCCAAAATCAGTTGCCCTTACCTACCCCGAACAAATTGCCCGTTTCTTAGGGCCGCCTAGTCTGACCATCGCTCGCTTACTTAACCCCTTTGTGTGGCTGCTCAACAGCTCCACCGCTTTTTTGCTCTCTATCTTGGGTATCAAAGAAAACAGCATTGGACGATACGGTGGCGTTACCCCCGAAGAGCTCAGGGTACTGATCAACACCTCTACGGAAGTGCCTGCGTTAAAGAAAGCCGAACGTGAGATCCTGAGCAACGTCCTTGAATTTCGGGGAGCCATTGTGGAAGAAATTATGGTGCCCCGAACCCAAATTGCAGCACTCCATCGAGAAGCAACCTTCCAAGACTTGCTAGATGAAATTGTGCGCTCCGGGCATTCTCAATACCCAGTGACTGGCGAGTCTCTGGACAATATCTTGGGCATGGTTGATTTTCACGATCTAGCGCTACCCCTTTCAAGCGGGGATTTGCTGTCACAGTCTTCACTTGAGCCCTGGATTATGCCTGCTAAAGTGGTGCCTGAAACGCTACCGCTCAATGACCTGCTCACGCAGATGCAGCAATCAGCGAGAGAGATGGTGATTGTGGTCGATGAGTATGGTGGAACCGCCGGTCTAGTCACTTTTCGAGATTTGACGGCCAAAATCATCGGTGACGCTGCGGATACAGGTTCTAGCGGTCAAATTATCTATAGAGACAGTCACACTGTTATTTTCCCAGCCCAGACTGATATAGAAGAGGTGAACGAAAGACTTTCTCTGTCTTTGCCCACTAGTGACAACTATCTGACGCTAGGAGGCTTTGTGATCTTCGAGCTGCAAAAGATACCGCAGGTCAGCGAGCAGCTGATTTACCAAGACCTGGAGCTGATAGTAGTCGCGGCGGAAGGGCCAAAGCTTACACAGATAAAAATTCGCCGACTTGGGAAAGCGCTTGTTCTGAGTAATTTGGGAGCACCTGCTACTGTTCTAAAAGCCACTAAGAGGCCCACAGATAGACTCACAGAGAAATGAATGCTGCCTCGCGATAAAGGGTTCATTTACCGGAAATGCCTGGGTCAAAGTGGTGGACTTTGCAGGTTGCGATCGCTATAAGTCGGCTAATGAACTGTCCAGCGAAAGACATCTTAGTAAGTACTTCTATAGTAATGTTTACAATGTGGATAGTTCTGAGCAGTGTTCCTTTGCACTAGAACAATTGCCACCATTGTTAATAGGTGCAGGCCATGCAGAGTCAGTTATTATCCCTTGCAGACGCTAGACCCTACAGTCGCAATCGAGCTGAACCTATCAAGGTTGGGGTAATCGGCATTGGCAATATGGGACAGCACCACGTCCGGGTGCTCTCGATGATCAAAGACGTCCAGCTCGTAGGCGTTTCAGATGTTAACGCTGAGTTGGGAATCGAAACAGCTAGCAAATATCAAATTAATTATTTTGACGACTATCACAAGCTATTACCGCATGTAGATGCTGTCTGTGTGGCGGTTCCTACTCGGCTGCACCATTCAGTCGGGATGGCGTGTTTGAGAGCAGGGGTCCATGTCTTAATCGAAAAGCCGATCGCTGCCAGTATTGGGGAGGCAGAGTCTCTGGTTAATGCGGCGGCAGATCTTAACTGCATTCTGCAAGTGGGCCATATCGAGCGCTTCAATCCAGCCTTTAAGGAGTTGCACAACGTCCTGAAAACTGAAGAAGTGCTGGCTATCGAAGCACGGAGAATGAGTCCGTATTCTAAACGGGCTAATGACGTCTCTGTTGTGCTCGACTTAATGATTCACGATATTGATTTGATTTTGGAGCTGGCTAATTCGACGGTCGTACAGCTGACTGCCAGCGGTAGCAAAGGTGCGAGCTCGCCTTATTTAGACTACGTGACGGCAACTTTAGGATTCGCCAATGGCATTGTGGCAACGGTGACGGCTAGCAAGGTGACTCACCGAAAAATCAGAAAGATTTCTGCTCACTGTCGTCAGTCTTTGACGGAGGCAGATTTCCTCAACAACAAAATTGAAATCCATCGCCAAACAACAGAAAACTGTATGGCGGACTATGGACAGGTGCTGTATCGCCAAGATGGATTGATTGAACAGGTATATACCAGCAATACAGAGCCTCTGCATGCCGAGTTAGAGCATTTTGTTCACTGTGTGAGGGGAGGCTATCAACCTTCTGTGGGTGGAAAGCAGGCGCTGAAGGCGCTGCGGTTGGCAAGCTTGATTGAGCAGATGGCGTTGGATGGAAAAGCCTGGCAATCTTCGGCTGATTTGAGAATGGCTCTAGAGCCGTTGACACCTATTGCGGCGGGCCACTAGGTAGGCTTTTGCTATGGGTCATTAGCGGTGAAAGAAGGCTGCCACGAGACGATACTTGCTGTAATGATGCTGCTAACGAGTTGATTTCCTAAGGGACTGAGATGGATGTGGTCTCTGTACAAGGTGTCTGTATTCGGATGCTTTTGGAAAGTAGGTAGTAAATCTATGTATGAGATTTTGTTTTCTAGTGTCCAGTCGCGTAATCTCTGGCGAGCAGCGATTTCGTAGTCTCTAGGTCCAGGCATCTCTCGCTTTAGAGGAGAGAGTGCCAGTAGGAATTTTGCGTTTTCGGCGCTTGTTTGCCGGTAGATGAGATCGATGGCGCTGAGGTTTTTGCCGACGCGATCGCCTTCTTCGTTTTGAATATCTTCTAACCCAGGAATAGGCAAGTTGCGCTGGATTAGTCGATCGCGCAGTCGGTCGAATAGTTCGGCTAAAGCAAAAGGCGGGTTGCGATCTGGATAGTTGCGATCGCGTCCCACCTGCAAATCAGTTGGCTGCGTTCCAAACAAGTCGTCTGTATTGAGCAAGAGCACCAGCACGTTCGCCCCAAAAGTTCCATAGCGCTGAAGATAGGCTAGTTGATTGCGAGGTCCCCAGGAATTAGCGGATGCATTGAGCGGCTCTACTGCAATGTACTGCCCTAGCAAAGCTGGCTGTAGTTCACGGGCAATCAGCGTAGAAAGGATGTTTTTCTGGTCTGTCCACCAGTTGCCGTTCGCAAGAGAATCACCCAGTAGAAGCAGTCGAAAATGATTAGGCGCGGGTATAGGCGAAATTTCACCAGCGCGCATAGAGTACTGGTTGATTGAAATTTGGTTGCCGAATCGACGGATGTTTTGGTTTGGAGCAAGCCTGTAGCCCATGGACGGATCGGCCACATAAAGCGGTGGACGACCAAAGCCAAAGCCAAAGCGCAGGGTGATTTCGACTAGTAGTACAACAGCTGTTACCCCGACAAGTGATATCCATATTCTCATAGCCGTCTAGTCTCGCAGTGAAGCAGATGCACAAGTCACTAATCGATAACCCCGTAGATAATAAACGAGTAAGTTATTAGGCAAGAAAATGGTTGATATTTTGTATCCGTTGCATGTTGCTGTGCAGGTCAGCGATCTGGCTAAGTCTGATCGGTTTTATACCGAAATAGTCGGATTACAAAAGATAGATAGGCAGCTGAGTTTTCCCGGTAGCTGGTATCAGATCGGCGACTTTCAGCTACACCTGATTGTGAGCGAGTGGGCAGCCAATTCAGCTAGAGAAGAGAAGTGGGGTCGGCATCCTCATGTGACTTTTGCGATCGCCGATCTAAGTACTATCAAACAATCGCTGATCGACAAATCGGTCCCTTTTCAGATGAGTTCATCAGGCAGAGCGGCGCTGTTTGTCAAAGATCCAGATGGCAATGTTGTGGAACTCCTAGAAGTGAAGCCATAGCCTACCTCGAAGAGGCGCTCTAGAGCCGCTGCTATCTGGTTACTTATATTAAGTCACTGGGTTTACTGAGAAAAGATCAGCCTGTTTGCCTCGTATCGCAATCGGCTGAAAACTTTTTTCAACTTTCAACAGGCGAGACCCTACTTATGAGCATCCTGAGCCCATTGACCCTAGCTAGTAATCAGCATTCAAAGAAGCCTCGTATGCTAGTTGTGGACGATGAGCCAGACAACCTAGATCTGCTTTTTCGGACTTTTCGTCGTGATTTTAAGGTGCTGAAGGCAGAAAGCGGCGTAGAAGCTCTCGAGATTTTGGCGGATGATGGTGAAGTCGCGGTGATCATTTCTGATCAAAGAATGCCGGAAATGAAAGGGACAGAGTTCTTGAGTAAAACGGTTCCTGACTTTCCAGATACGGTTCGGATCATTCTCACTGGATTTACGGATGTAGAAGATTTGGTTGAGGCTATCAACGCCGGACAGGTCTATCGATATATCACCAAGCCCTGGGACCCGGATGAATTAAAGTTTGTCGTTGGCAAAGCCTCAGCAACGTACGACTTGCTAAAGGAGCAAAGCGCTGAGCTGCACAAGGCCGAAAAGCAATGCAAGATGATGATGGTGGTGGGGCAAATAGCGGGTCAGTCGATGCAGAAGGAGGAGGCTTTACAGTATCTGGCAAACGGATTCGGTAAGGCTCTGAATACGGATACTTGTGCGCTGATTTTGACGGGTGAGAGTACTGGCAGCAGCTATGGCTCTGTAGAAATTGAGAGACTCAGCGCTAGTCAGCTGGTCATGGATGCGATCGCATCCCAGCAAAGCCAAGCTACCGTCAGCATTCAATCAGATGAAAGCTTGGCTAGTAGCGGTCTTTACAAAGATGGCACCCAGTGCCATTTAGTTGTACCCATTGTCTATCAGGGCAACACCCTGGGTGCTTTTTCCTTCCAGTGGAAGACACCTTACAAAACCTTAGATGACGTAATTCAGCTACTAGGGCCGATTGTGCCGCAAATCGCACTCAGCCTGAAAGCAGCCATTTTATAGCGACGTTGCATAGCTCAGTTTCGCCGCGCCGTAACCATCCGTGAATTGTCTTTGGTGAACTTGTCAGCAGGAGCACCGCAGCACCTATCCTAAAAGACGACCTCGTCTTAAAGAAGACCTTGCGTTTGGTGCTTTGGAGAATAGACTTTTATAGATGACGGATAATAATTTGCGGCCTGCGTCTTTGGCTTCGCCAACTCAGCCTGAGGCAGAGCAGATTCAACAGCTGTTTGATCGAATTGCACCGCAGTACGACCAGATGAATCAGTCGATGAGCCTAGGGCTGCATCGGGTGTGGAAGCAGATGGCAGTTCTATGGAGTAGAGCCGCTGAGGGTATGCACTGCCTGGATGTGTGCTGCGGCAGTGGCGATCTGGCTTTGCTGTTAGCTAGGCAGGTGAGACAGAGCGGACAAGTGACGGGGGCGGACTTTGCGGCGCAGCAGCTGGCGATCGCATCTCAAAGAGAACCCCACTTGCAAGACCGACTAACTTGGGTAGAAGCCGATGCTTTATCGCTTCCCTTTGCAGACAGCAGCTTTGATGCCGCGACGATGGCCTATGGCTTGCGCAACCTCACCGATATTCCGAAAGGGCTTAAGGAGCTGCATCGAGTCTTAAAGCCAGGCGCTACGGCAGCAATCTTAGACTTTCATTCGCCGACTAATCCGCTAGTGATTCAGTTTCAGAAGTGGTATCTAGCAACGATTGTCGTTCCGGCGGCAGAGAGGTTAGGGATGGAGGAGGAGTATGCTTATATAGGGCCTAGTGTCGATCGCTTTCCGCTAGGAGCTGAGCAGGTAAAGCTAGCGAAAATTGCTGGGTTTGCTCATGCGGTACACTATCCGATCGCGGGTGGAATGATGGGAGTTCTAGTCGCCACCCGATAAAACATTAGTCGATAAAACATTATGACACTGGAGAACCAAGCGATCTCCTGAGGATACAAGAAAAGTATGACTGGGGTGAATCTGTGGATAGTGCTGCTACCGCCTGTGTTGGGCGGGGTGATTGGCTATTTCACTAACGATATTGCAATTAAGATGCTGTTCCGCCCGTACGAAGCGAAGTATTTGTTTGGTCAGCGGCTGCCATTTACACCGGGTCTGATTCCCCGCAATCAGCAAAGGCTGGCGAAAAAGGTGTCGGATTTGATCATGCGATCGCTTCTGACACCAGAAGAATTACAGCGACTGGCTCGCCGACTGCTGCAAACCGAAAGAACCGAGAAGGCCATTTACTGGCTGCTACAACTGGCCCTAGAGCAGGTACAAGGCAGCACACAAACCAAAACTGCCAAAATCGTCGGCAATATCATGCAAGACATGGTGGGACAGTCTTTGCCCAGACTTTTGCGGGTTTGGTCTAGGCGCGACGATTTTCTAGAGGTGCAGATCAATCAGATCTTTGACCAGGTGCTGCTTGACTTCCAGCTGGCAGAAGCGCAGGCTGCTCAGGTCTCGGACTGGATGGTCAACGGGGTATTGCCACCAGACAAAGTCCGCCAGCTGCTAGTAGATTTTCTGACTGATTACAACATTCAGGTGATTGACGAAACCTTACGCGCCAAGACTAGTGGCACCTATTGGGTTGTCGCTAATATCTTCGGCGTTCGCAACGCACTTACTCGACTGCGTACAGTTTGCGTAGAAGAGCCTCTTAAGAGCAATGCGCGAATTGCTGAGCTCGTGGCCGCTCTAGGCGTCAAGGTGCGTTTGCAAAGGTGGCTCCAGCAATTTTCTTTGCAAGAGCTACCGGTGGCTACGGTCAGACAGCTCAGACGAACGCTGCGACAAACCATCAAGACCTATCTAAAGGAAAATGGCAGTGACCTTTTGCAGTCGCTAAGTACTTCTATCAACTGGGAAAATCTAGCGCTTCAGCTGATTAACCGATTGCAGTCTTCTGCGGTAATGACGAGCTCTCTAGGGCTGGTAAGTCGGGAGCTAGCTCTGATATTGGAACGCTACCTAGAGAGAGATTTGGAGTCGATTGTCGTACAGATTATTCCAATTCTAAATATTGATCAGGTGATCATCGATCGAGTCAACGCAACGTCGCCAAAGGAACTGGAGGGCGCGATTCAAACCATTGTGCGCAACGAGCTACAGGCGATTGTAAACCTGGGTGGAATATTAGGATTCGTGATTGGGAGCTTTCAAGCAGGGTTCTTGTTTTTGCAACGTTAAGCCACACTTGGATCCGCCGCCTAGATATATGGTGTGAACACGAAAAAGACGCAAGAATTTGCGCCTTTTGAATGTCAACTTTAGTTTTGCACTCTAACCGAAGCGACCGGAAACATAATCACGGGTGTATTCTTCCTTTGGATTGCTGAAGATAGCTTCGGTCTTGTCGTACTCTACGAGATAGCCCATCTTACCGCCTTGGTCGGTGGCGACAGCATTGAAGAAGGCGGTGCGGTCAGACACGCGAGAAGCCTGCTGCATGTTGTGCGTCACAATTACGATTGTATATCTCTGCTTCAGCTCGTGCATGAGCTCTTCAACTTTGATGGTAGAGATAGGGTCTAGCGCCGAGCAGGGTTCGTCCATCAAGATAACCTCGGGTTCAATTGCGATCGCCCGCGCAATACAGAGCCGCTGCTGCTGACCACCCGAGAGACCCAAGCCACTTTCCTTGAGCTTATCTTTGACCTCATCCCACAGCGCCGCACCGCGCAAAGAGCGCTCCACTAGCTCATCGTAGTCGCCCTGATAGCCGTTAATCCTAGCGCCGAAGGTAATGTTGTCATAGATAGACTTGGGGAAAGGATTAGGCTTTTGAAACACCATCCCTACCCGACGACGGAGTTCTACAGGATCTACCCGCTTACCGCTAATTTCCTCACCGTCAAATAGAATCCGGCCCTCGACTCGGGCAATAGGAATCAGATCATTCATGCGGTTGAAACAGCGCAAGATCGTACTTTTACCACAGCCAGAAGGCCCAATAAATGCCACAATCTCATGCTCTGGGATATCTAGATAGACATCCTTAACCGCTAGATTGTTGCCGTAGTAAACAGAGACCTTTTCAGCTTGAAGCGCAATTTTTTTGGACTCAGCAACGGCTGAGATTGAGCTAGTTGGTGTAGGCGAAGCCATAATAAGAACCGGAGTGAGAGACACAAATGAAGAAATTAAACGGTTGAGACTAGAGAAGTTTAGCCAGGAGACACCATAGAAATATCGCGCCTGACTCTATCTAGATCTTGGATTGTTGGAACCGGTTTCGTAGATAAATCGCAACTCCATTCATCAGCAGTAAAGCTGACATCAGCACAATAATGCCAGAAGCTGCAATGTAGTGAAACTCGTCTTGAGGGCGACTGATCCAGTTATAAATTTGAATGGGCATCGCCGTAAACTGGCTTGTCAGACCTTCTGGTAAAAAGGAGATAAATACCGCTGCTCCAACGGCAATCAATGAGGCCGTTTCACCAATTGCTCGAGAAAGCGCCAAAATTACTCCAGTCAAGATACCGGGCATCGCCGCCGGTAGCACGTGACTCGACAGTACCTGCCAGCGAGTAGCTCCCAAGGCGTACCCAGCTAAGCGCATACTATCTGGGACAGCTCTCAAGGCTTCTCTAGTCGCCACGATGATGACGGGTAAGATCAATAGAGAAACCGTTAAAGAACCGGAAAGCACGCTGCGTCCACCAGTAATGGGTTCCATAATTCTGACAAAGACCGCTAGGCCAAGCAGACCGTAGATGATGGAAGGGACACCGGCTAGATTACCAATGTTTATCTCTACTAAACGGCTAAACCAGTTATCTTCAGAAAACTCCTCTAGGAATATACCAGCGCCTACTCCGATGGGGAAAGAGAAGAGGGCTACAAGGCCCATCAACCATGCGGTGCCGGACAAAGCGGCAATAATACCAGCTCTTTCAGGCTTTCTAGAGGGATAGCTGGTAATAAATCCCCAGTTCAACGTACCTAAGCCGTCAATCAGAATAGTTAGTAGGAGCCAAGCTAGAATAACGACCGAGATAATCGTCGCACCCCAGGCTATGCCTTTGAATATTCGATCAAAGGCATAGCGTCTGTTTAAGTTAGCTTTGAATTGACTCTTTTCTGAGCCTTGTATGGTGGGATCTTGTGGGCGGGAGGAGATATTTGTTTCCATGTCAACAGCCTGGGTGCGGCATCAATTTAGTTTTGTTTTCTGGCGCTCGTTTTCTTGAATCGAGGGAAGCAAAGCGCTTAATCGTACTTCTCACGGAAGCGGCGAACAAACCAGAAGCTAAAGATGTTTAGCGCGAAGGTCATTAAGAACAAAGTCATGCCAACCGCGAATAGCGTCTTGTATGCGGTTGTTCCGTGAGGGGCGTCGCCTGCGGTGATCTGCACGATAAATGCCGTCATCGTCATTACCGGAACAAAAGGATTGAATCCAAGGGTTGGATTCGCGCCAGCTGCAAGCGTCACAATCATGGTTTCACCCACCGCGCGTGATACCGCCAGAATCAAAGAAGAAACGATGCCTGAGAGTGCTGCTGGCAAAATCACCGAAACAACCGTTTCTCTTTTGGTTGCGCCCAGGGCATAGGAACCGTCTTTGAGACTGCGAGGAACGGAGTAAAGCGCGTCTTCGCTCAAAGAAGCTACTAAAGGAGTGATCATCACACCCAGTACCAAACCTGCACTCAGTGCATTGAAGCCTTGCAACCCAGGCAGGAATGTCTGCAGGAAAGGCGTGACCGTCAAGAGGGCAAAGTAGCCGTACACAACAGTGGGAACGCCTGCCAAAATTTCTAGAATAGGTTTGAGGATTTTCCGCAAACCGGGGGTTGCGTATTCACTCAAACAGATAGCGGAAAACAATCCTAACGGCAATGCGACCAGGATAGAAATCACTGCAATCATAATGGTAGCGCTGACGAGCACAAAGATACCAAACTGCTGGCTTGCAAACAGCGGCGTCCACCGAGTTTCGGTTAGAAATCGAATAATTGAAACGTCTTGAAAGAAGGCGATCGTCTCAAAGATTAGGGTGCCGAGGATGCCAATCGTGGTGAAGATCGAGATGGCGGCGAATGAGCCGAAGATGGTTTTGACGATGGTCTGGACTATTTTGGCGCGACCGCGCTTCGGATTCCAGCTACCCGGTGCGATATCTCCTGTTAGATTAGCCGTCATTGAAGAAACCTCAGACTTTGCGTCAACTGTAATAAACAAACAGATAGTCGGACAGAGAAGTGCTCTCTATCCGACTACCTCGACTGAAACTGAAGGTTAGCTAGGGTCTTTACCCAATTTGCCTTCATCCACCCGTGCTTTGGATGCGGCCAAATCTTCGTCAGGTAGTGTAATGTAGCCCGCTTCTTGTACTAGTTCACCATTGGCAGGATCTAGCTGGTAGTCAACAAAAGCTTTAACCTGGGGCTTGGTATCATAAGCTTCCTTCTTCACATAGAAGAACAGAGGACGAGACATAGGATTGTAAGAACCGTCTGCAATCGTCTCACGAGAAGCTGCGGTGCATTCGCCCGCTTCGTTTTCAATCTCTACAGACTTCAGCTGGTCCTGGTTCTCTTCGTAGTACGCAAAGCCCAAGTAGCCCATACCGCCTCTTGAAGATTCGACACCCGTTACAATCACGTTGTCATCTTCACTAGCTGTGTAGTCACCACGGCTAGCGCCTTCTTCACCGTTGACTTCTTCAGTGAAGTAGTCGAACGTACCAGAATCTGTACCTGGACCGAACAGTTCCAAAGCCTCGTCAGGGAACGAAGCATCTACCTGAGTCCAGTTGTCGACAGAGCCTTCTGACTCAGGAGACCACATAGTGTTGAGCTGATCAACAGTCAGACACTGAGCCCAGTCATTCTCAGAGTTAGTGACCAGCGTGATACCGTCGTAGGCGATAGGTACCTCGATGAATTCGATACCTGCTTCGTCGCATAACGCAATCTCTTCGTCTTTGATGGGACGAGAAGCATTTGAGACATCAGTTTCGCCCGCGCAGAACTTCTTGAAGCCGCCGCCAGAACCAGAAACGCCTACGGTGACGCGAGTATCGGGGTTAGCAATTTGAAACTCTTCAGCCATTGCTTCAGAGATGGGGAATACAGTACTAGAACCGTCAATTTGAATCTCGCCAGAGACGCCAGATCCAGCATCCGCTGCGCCAGCATCGGCAGCAGGGTCTTCTGTAGCTGTTCCACCGCAGGCTGTAAGGCTAGCACCGAGCGCTAGAATAGAAAGAGAATAAGCGAGACGGGCTGGGCTCGCTACGGATTTAATTTTTTGGGCCAAACTTTGCATGGAACCTATAACTCCTTGGGTACCGATTGAGAAATGCTCACTGTCTGTGCGCAACTGTCTGTGCGTATTGGGTCATTGCCATTAGTCAAATACACAGTCGCATTCTGACTGAAAGCTACCGATCGAAAGTAAAGGGTAGGTTAAGGAAAGTCTCATAGAGAATTACATCTTTGTCATTCTTCTATGTATCTGGAAATACTTTTCGGAAAATATTTTCTTCATTTGGGACAGCTATGCTATGTATGTTGTGATTTATGACGGTAACTGTAACCTATGCGTGACGCTGGTACAGCTGCTAGAGAAACTGGATAAGGGCCAACAGTTTAGCTACGTACCTATGCAAGAGCAGGAGACGTTAGCGAGCTTTGGTGTGACGGCGGCTGACTGTGAGATGGGGATGATCCTGATTGCGCCGAACGAGGGGAAATTGGCAGGGAGGCGGTGGCAGGGAAGTGAGGCGGCTGAAGAAATTGGACGTCTGCTGCCGATGGGGGAAGTATTTGTAAGGCGTATCGGGCGCTGCCTGGAATCAAGACTAGGGGGCGATCGCACCTACGAATTCGTCAGAGACAATCGCTACAACCTCTTTGGCAAAAGAGACACCACTTACACCTCAGACTATGCAGCTTGTACCGAAGAAAGCTGTGAGAAATACTTCTAAAGACAGAGCAGAGCCTAGCAGGGAAAAGAAATTAAGGGCCTGAAAAGATTACTTTCTCTAAGTCACTACGACTAAGAGAATATTTGAAGCTACGCTGCACAGACTTACCGTTGCTGCTGGCGTAGTAAACCACGATCGAGTCCGTATCCAACAGCAGCTCAGCGGTCCAGCCAGCACTAGAGAATCGCCACTGGCTGATGTTATCGCTGTCACGGTGACATCCTTGGGCAGTTAGCCAAGTTTCGATATCAGGGAGAGGATGGTTGTAGAGAGGAGCAGTAGAGGGAGGCATTTATTAAGGATAGAGAATGAGTTTAGAGCTCTGGGCTGCTTTGAGTAAGTCCAATGGTGATGACCAGAACAAGGCAGCCAATGAAGGTGATGCCGAGGATGAAAAGGGCAAAGAGTTCACCGGCTGAGAGGGGGCGATCGGTAGGATCTAGGTAGGCGCTGGCTGTGGGATCGTAGGGCTTGGAAGGTGTACCGCTGGGAGCGTTGGCACTGAGCGGCTGCATGACGGAAATGCGAGAGTAGCCGCGCTGGTAGTCGTATCTGAGGCGCTTTTCTGGGCTGCTGAGGACAGCATAGGCTTCGTTTAGCGCTTGGAATTTTTGGGTGGCGATCGCGCTGTCTAATGCCGTTGTATCAGGATGATAGAGCTTGCTGAGATCGCGGTAGGCACGGCGGATCTCTTGAACGGAGGCGTTGGGCCTAAGGCCGAGAAGATCGTAGTGGGAGTGCGAGGTAGGGTCTGACATTGCTGTTGAAGCGGGTCGGTTTGCTTATGCTTGAGCGAGATCGCAATGGGTACGCGTAAGGCGGATTTGGGCGATCGCAAAAACGACCGGAATGATCCGACTGTAATTAGTTGCGATCGCACGCCAGCCTAGGTCAGCCAGGAACCATGTCCAGAGTGCAGGACCCAGAAAAGAAAGGAGTCCTCGGGTGGCACCGTAGCGAGCGGATGTGGTGAGCATGCCACGAGCGGCAATATGGGTAGCAACTTTAGACTGCACTTGAGCTGCAGCGGTGAGTCCACCTTTGACGAGGGTTTGTTTAGCAATTTGGTAGCGAGCCAGGTGTAGGGCAAACTGCTGAGCGATCTGCTTTAGCAGCCAGGGCCGCACTAGCGCACTCACAGCTAGGGCACCGCCGCCTTTAGCAAACAAAGCGAGAGGATTATTTTGGAGAGTGTCTGGCAGTCGCTCGAACTCTGCGGTGTTGACAATGGCGCTGCGTAAACTTTGGGTGATCTGGCGCTGCTCTCTTTGAGGCAGGCGCTGCCAGGTCTTTTCTAATAAAACCAAGAAAACTTCAGATTCTAGTTCTGTGGTGAGCAAGTTTTCATAGCGACGCATTTTTAGATAGCGACATACCTGCAGCAGCGCCTGACGATAGCTGAATTGCTGAGTGCGTTTTTGCAAGACGGTGAGGCCATCGGCGGCAAGGTAGCGAAAGCGGCGTTCGAGAAGGGCAATTTGGTCTAGGCGATCGCGCTTGCTGATGTCGACTGGCGGCGGCGTATACAGATAATCTAACGGGTTGAACTTAGGCTGGAAGAGCAGTTGGGACATGGCATGTAATTCATCGTCCGTGGCCAGTTCTAGGCCGCTTCTTAATTCATCCACTCGCTTTCCCTGCTGTGTCTTCAACATACCTTTTACTCTAATAAGTATAAGAGGTCGGTGAATTATGTGGGATGTAGCCATTATTGGAGCTGGTTTGACTGGGCTAACCTGTGCGCGGCAGCTAAGAGCGGCAGGCTTGGCAGTCTGTGTACTCGACAAGTCGCGAGGACTGGGAGGCCGCATGGCGACGCGGCGGGTGAGCAGTCAGACGCATGGACAGAGAAACAATCAGGACTATGTGCCAGTCCGAGCGGATCATGGGTTGCGCTACTGGCAGCAGTCGGCAGTCCTTGAGCCGTTGACAGATGAATTGATAGCGGCAGGCGTGCTGCAAACGTGGGACGTGAGTGCTTATGAGCTGCGTCAGCATAACGTCCTAGAGCTGATGGAAAGGCAGGCGGTCTATGTCGCGAGGACGGGGATGAGTGCGATCGCCAAACATATGGCCAGCGGTCTAGTCCCGGAGGAAAGCCTGCTAACGAACCACCGTGCCGTCGAGCTGAGTCCCGATGCTGGCGGCTGGCGGATTGAGTGCGAAGACAGGAAAGTCGTGATGGCGCGGCGGTGTGCGATCGCCATTCCCGCACCCCAAGCTGCTGACTTACTCGAAGCCCGATCAGACGATATGACCTCACTATCTAATGCCCTATCTCAGCTCAGGTCCGTCGAGTACAACCCTTGTCTGACAGTAATCGCAGGCTACGGCAGTCAAACAGACATGGGTAACCTCGACCCCGACGGCTGGATGGTAACCGATACTGTGGGCAGCTCGACTGACTGGGTAGGGCTTGACAGCAGCAAGCGAGACCGCGCAGCAGACACGGTCATCGTCATCCACAGCAAACCGGCCTTTGCAGAACGCTATCTAGAGACTGGCGATTTGCAGCCAGCTGCTTCAGTCTTACTTCGAGCCAACGCCCGCAAATTCTGTGATTGGATTGCCCAGCCTGATTGGTTTCAGATCCACCAATGGCGCTATGCTCAGGTCAAAAAGCCATACTCAGGCTCAGCCCTGTCCGTTACTAGATCGTTGATCGCTGGGGGGGACTGGTGTTCTCCATCGCCGGGGAATCCAAAGAACATCAATGCCGCCTACCTTTCAGGACTAGCTATAGCCGAAGCCTTTCAGAGGGAATGAGAAAACATTCTATAATTTGAGCACAGGCTGACAATCTAGTATGTATCAACTGTAAATTTGGTCGCAAACCCCCTCACATCACCATGGCAGATGCAGCCGTTCAGTTTACGGACCTTTCCGAAGCGCTCTTACCTGACCATACTCAGCTACCCGAGTCCGACGGTACGTTCGTGAAAAACTTTCAAGAACATCCGCAAAGTATGCTGCTAACCAGTGCGATCCAGCCCGTGCTGGATCGGCAGCATCCAGACGGATACTACGCCATTGGCCAAGACTGTGGCATCTACTGGCGGCTGGCTAAGCCGCGAGAAAGAGGCGCGGAGGCACCAGATTGGTTTTACGTGCCGGGCGTTCCCCCGCTTTTGAACGGGAAGATTCGTCGCTCTTATGTCATGTGGAAAGAGCACATCCCTCCTTTAATCGCAATGGAGTTTGCCAGCGGCAACGGGAGTGAGAAAAGAGATCGCACGCCGCCGAGAAGAATTGACCTGAACGACACTGACGTGAGCAATAACGGCGGAGAAGTCACGAAGCCCGGAAAATTCTGGGTGTATGAGACGGTGATTCGGATTCCTTATTACGCTATCTACGAAATTAGCAGCGCTAGGCTAGAGGTCTATCATCTCGAAGATATGGCTTACCAAAAATTAGAGCCGAATGCTCATGGTCGATACGAAATCAACTCACTGGGCGTAGAGCTGGGCGTGTGGAGAGGTAAATACATACTTCCAGAAGTGCAGTCTTGGTTGCGCTGGTGGGACAGGCATGGGCAGTTGCTGCCTTCTAGCGAAGAACGCGCTGAGCAAGAAACTCTGCGAGCCAAGCAAGAAAGCCTACGTGCCGACCGATTAGCTCAAAAGCTGAGAGAACTGGGCATCGATCCGGATGAAATCTAGCTGATTACCGATGGGATGCTTTGGGTTTTAGAACTGATTTGCTGAAACATGTGACGATTGTGGACAAAATAGGTGACAATGCCATTTTTGCTGAGATTTCATGCGAACTGACAGATCGGCGCTGGTGCGATCGCTTCTCTCTCTAATCAAGCGAACAGGAATTTTCTGCACGATAGTGCTTGCCATCTTCTTGGTACTGAGTCCGTTAGGATCACCCTCTACATCACCGGTAGCTGACGACTCAACGACGGTCACAACCCAGCTAACTGCATCGCAGCCACCGCCACCGCTAGCATCAGAAATTCGCGGCGTCTGGATTACCAACGTGGCCAGCAGCGTTTTGTTTGCACCGTGGGGAATTGCGCGGGCGATTGAGCAGCTAGCGGACATGCATTTCAACACGGTGTATCCGGTGGTTTGGAATCGGGGTCAGACTTTTTACCACAGTGCCAGTATCAGCGAGATTACTCAGCGAGAGATCTCTCCACTGATAGGACTGATGCATCCGAAAGAAGATCCGCTAGCGGAAATGGTGAGGCGAGGTCATCAAAAAGGGCTACGAGTAATTCCTTGGTTTGAATATGGCTTCATGGTGCCGCTACAGTCGCGGCTGGCCAAGGCGCACCCCGATTGGCTGACGACCAGGCAAAATGGCACGCTACGGCTAAGAGAAGACGCTTTCGCTGGCGAGCTAATAGGAGAAACAACAGAGCCAGAAAGCGCAGCAGCCAAAACAAAAGGGATTAATCGCCTGCTGAAGAGCGGTGCGCCAACGGAGTTAGGTTGGCTCAATCCGCTGCATCCCAACGTGCAAACGCTGATATTAAATCTCGTCGAAGAGGTTGTGAGTGAATACGACGTGGACGGCATTCAGTTTGACGATCACTTTAGTTTGCCGATGGAGTTTGGCTATGATGCGTTCACAGTAGCGCTATATGAAAAAGAGCATCAGGGTCGGTTGCCGCCTCTGAACCCGGCGGATGAAGACTGGGTGCGGTGGCGGGCCGGGAAGCTAAGCAATTTTGTGAGAATTCTGCACGAGCGTGTGCAGGAGAAGTGCCCTAGCTGTGTATTTTCGCTGTCTCCTAATCCGGCGAGCTATGCGTATCAGTATTATCTGCAAGACTGGCGGACCTGGGTGGAGAATGACTGGCTAGATGAGCTGGTGGTGCAGGTATACCGAGACGATCTCGATCAGTTTGCGGCGGAGCTGGCCAAAAATACGCTGCAGTCGGCGAGCGATCGCATCCCGGTCAGCATCGGTATACTCACTGGCACTTGGGGACGCCCGATTGCTTTCGAGCAGATCAAGCAGCAGGTGATTAGCAGCCGAGACCATCATTTTTCGGGCGTGTCGTTCTTCTACTGGGATACGCTGTGGAGCTACTTTACGCCAGAGTCGCCTCAGCAGCGACGGCGAAACTTCCGCGAGTTGCTACAGGAGAACAGTTAGCGAAGAGGGTGCCAATGAGAGAATGGGTAGTAGAGAAATGGTCGGCAGAGCAGCGATCGCGAGCCAGACGCGTCCTCAGGCAAAGAGCTGCTCTAAAGGGAAATGAGCTGACGCTGTGGCTGGGCTGGACAGGGCTGACCTGGCTGGCATTCTTGAGTAGTTTGCTGTTTGTAGAAGTCGGCGAACGGGTAGATCTATCGGTCGGCGAGGGACTGATTGGGGGTGGACTGGTCGGACTGGCGCAGTATCTGGTGCTGCGACCGTATTTGCCAGGAGCCTATCGATGGCTGGTGGCTAGTTTTGTAGGCTGGGGTGCGCTGACGCTATTTCATATTGGTGCGCTGGGATGGATGGCTCCGGCAACGCTGAATTTGACGCTGCGAGGTGGGTTTGGATTCTTGCACGGAGCCTATGTGGGCGTGGTTCTAGGGATTGGGCAGTGGCTGGCGATGCGGCGACAGGTGGCGGCGGCGTGGCGATGGGTTCCGTTGAGTGGCGCGATCTGGGCGGTGGCGATCGCACTTGGCTGGGTGATCGGTGGTGGTCTGCGAGCGATCAGTAATTTGTTTGTTAGTGAGGTGATTGGGCTGGCGGTAGCTTGGGGTGCGATCGCGGCGCTTTCTGGCGTGGGAATGGTGGTGCTGTTGAGGGAGAAGGCGGATAAAGGGGAATAGGGAATTGGGAAATTGGGAAAGGGTTTTCAGATAGATGCGTTTTTGGACAGGCGGGCGTTAGCTTCGGATACTTTAAAGGCATCTGGATCGAAGTCGCCGTATTTATCGATCAGCTCTAGATAGTCTGGGTCTTCTGGATCTTCTAATTTGGCTAGGAGCTCGTCGTATCCCCATACGCCGCCTGCGCCTTCTGGGGGACAGGCTGATGCGCCGTCGGTGCAGATAGGAAAGGACAGGTTCTGCTCTGTGCTTACTTCTAGTGTTTCTAGATCTATTCGATGTAGCCAGCCACTTTTGACATCGTAGCTGTAGTACAGCGGCTGGTTGAGTGCGGCGTCGCCGGATAGAATTTGCGCTAAGGGTTGTTCTACTGATGAGAGCGTTTTGTCTGCTCCTAAACCCAGTCGAAACTGGTAAGTGTGCAAATTTTCCCAGCCCATTGCCTGCTGAATAATGCTGTGCAGGTCTGATAGCGTTACTTTTGCTGGGACGATCACGCGTCGCCAAACTTCTGGGGCGCTGTCTGTCAAGGTAATTTTGAGCTGATAGGCTGCTGGTAGGTTCGTGTTGGTTTTGATTACTCCAGCTTTGGCCATGCTAAAGTGCCTCGCCGTGTGTGCTCAGCCAGTCTTCTCCAAGCTGGATGGTGATGTCTGAGTCTAGATCGCCTGTGCTTTCTACCCAAACTTCGCCGACGCCTAGAAAGCGCTGGATTTCTCTGGCACTGGCTAGATCGCCGCGCTGGGCAACGATTTTGGTTTGGCTGAGGGGTTCGCGCAGTGACCGGGCGATCGCAACGTTGATATAGCCTGTGTCGTACAAATTGTTAGCCAGCGACTGGACGGCAACATCGTCGTAAGTGCTGTCTTGGATGGCGATGCGCAGGTAAGACGGATCGAGCTGTTCTGAAATGCTGTAGGTGTTAGACAGGCCAAAGTACCGCTCGGCCATGACATCAATTTCTGAGTAGTTGGGAATCCAGTAGCTCAGATCATAATCTTCGTAGCTGCTGAAGCCGCCGGGGAGCATCAGCATCTGGACGTTGGAGCGATCGGTCTGGGCGGTGTAGCCGACGAGGGCGACGAGTTCTTCGACCGATAGGTTGGTGTCTACATTGGATTGAATGACGGAGAGGATTTTGGGGAGGCGGCTGATAGTGGTGGGATTAAGAGCTTGCTGGGTGAGCGATCGCATCAGCATCTGCTGCCTTTGTACCCGGCCAATGTCACCGTTGTTGTCGTAGCGAAACCGCAAAAACTGCATGGCCTGGTCGCCGTCTAATCTTTGCTTACCCGCTTTTAGATTGATATATAGATGCTGGCTATCGTCCTGGTATTTCATATCTTTGGGGACATTCACCTCTACGCCGCCTAGCGCGTCGATCAGCTTTTCTACCCCCTGCACATTGATTCGTACGTAGCGGTCGATTCCTACCCCGCCTAGCAGACCACTCACAGACTCAGCGCTCAGCGCTGGCCCCCCCTGTCGGTTTGCTTCGTTGATCTTGGTTACGACTCCACCGACTTCTGTGCGGGTGTCGCGCGGAATCGAGAGCACAGAAACCCTTTCATCACTGGGATCAAATCGCAGCAACAGCATTGAATCTGAGAGGCCATCAAAAGAATTGACCAGGGCATCGTAGCCGTCTCGGTCGATCGCATCGTAGTCGTTAAGATCGGAGCTGGTGACCTTGATGCCTAGCAGCAAAATATTGACCGGGCGAGTCAGCTTTGGCAGTCGCAAGCTGTTGCCAGTCGCGATGGGCTCGCTGCCCGTAAACATAGCGGCTTCCTCTGCTGAGAGGCTGCTTTGCTGTAATGGCGTAGTTTCTAGGGAGATAGCTAGCAGCGCACCTGCTGCCATCGAAAGACTGGTCACACCAACGAGTAAAGCACTGACGCCCGCCCAACGAGGGATCCGAAGCTGTTTTTTGGGCTCTTTTGACTGGTAGGGCGCTGAAGAGTCGGACAATTTCTTCTTTGGTGAAAAGTTCATGAACGACAGGATGAACCTCAATAAAATGTTGATTGGTGGATAGCTACTTTGGCAATAGCTACTTTGGTGATGACCGCTTTGTAGATGACTATAGCAGGCACGCTCCATCTAGCCTTTTGTGGTCTTCTTTTGCTGACTATTTTCTGAGGTGTTTGGGGTTTGAAGCGCTACGGCAGTCGGCGGCTGAGCTGGCTGAGGCCAGGTAGCCGAATGGACTGATCTTTGGCGACTCGAAACATCAGAGCAAGGCTCAGCAGAAAGTAACTTGAGCCCACGAAACTACTGGCAAAGAGGAAGCGGAGCTGGTTGAGTTGGCTGGTTTGGCTGTGGGCACCCGCGCCGAGAGAGGCGATCGCACCTACGCAAGCTAGACCAAGTATCACTGACAGCCGACTAGCCGCTTTGACCGTAGCCTCTTCAGAGTCTTCAACAGTTGAACTCGGTTTTCCGTATAAAGACCACAACGAAAGAACGACGCCAAAGACCGGGACTAAATGTAGATAGATCTGTAGTTTCCGAGGCGATAGAGAAGTCATGGCGCTATTAACGACAAAGATCGATATATCAAAAAATGTCGTTATGCAGAGGATGAGCTCATGAATCCCAAAAAAAATAGTAAAGTAACAGCCCCCTCATAAAAGAGCCGATGGGCAGATTTAGAGGGCTTGAGGATGGTAATACAGAGGGCCGTTCTATATCTTGTCTATGCCCTGCAAAGGCTTCAGACAAGCCTTGCCCGCTGTTACGAAGCAGGTCTCTGAGATCAGCTTGCAGCCATCTTCAGGGATAAAAATCCAGCTCATGACGTTCATAGAAGTTTCTGGTGAAAAGAGCAGTAATAGAACATCAATGCGGTTGGTAAGAGCGTCTATTATCACCATGAAAAACAGCAGTACAAAACCGCTAAGAACATAGGGAAAGGCAGCTCTATACCTTTTCACCTCACGGCGGTATGCGATTAGAAGTGCAATCGATACCAGAACGTAGATACACACAATCAGATCGTCTAGGCGATCGCTCAGTCCAGTTTCTTGCAGTTGCAAAATGCTGTGAATTGTAGTGTCAAGCGTTTCATGAATGGCGGCTATCTCATCTAAACCCAGTAGGAAAAAGCCAATGCTGATGATACCCCAGATAGCGGTAGGAGATTTCCATGAACGGCGACGGCCTCGCGATCGCATCTGAAACACTCGAAATGCTAAATAAGCAATCACGAAGATTTGGATGCCTGAAAAGATATCGATGAAGCCGCCATCCTTGAATTGATGCTTCAGCTGCTGGAAGTGAGTACTAATCAGTATGGTGCCTACAAGCACAAACAGATTCAGTGCCAGCACTCGATAAAACAGAGACCGGATAGAAGAAGCTCGAGAGAGTCTCGAAGATACAACTGACATGAGCAGATAGGTTGACGCTGCCCAGCAGCGCTCTGTGGAGATTACGTGTGTCTTAAATTACACTAATTACGTATTCTCTGATGCCTGTTGGTAGCCATGCACGATAAAACGGCCTTCGCAGATCAATAGTCTACAGAGGTCGTTTCAGAAATTGGATTCGAGCTAATTCAAGCTAATTCGACAAAGGCTAGGCTAAGACCTGCTTCAGCGCAGATAGAAACGTGTCTACATTTTGCTTTTTAGCGTTGTAGCCCATCAAACCAATGCGCCACACCTGACCAGCCAAGTCACCGAGTCCGCCGCCTAGTTCCAAGTTGTGCTCGTCGATTAGTCTAGTGGTGACTGACTTGGCGTCTACGCCTTCAGGAACGCGGACAGTTGTCAGGGTCGGCAAGCGATGTTCTCGTGCGACGTGACAGCGTAATCCCATCTCTTCTAAACCGTCCCACAGATATTCGGCGGTTTCCTGGTGCCTGGTCCAACGGGCTTCTAGGCCTTCTTCGGCGAGCAGGCGGAGGGCTTCGCGAATGGCGTAGGTCATGTTGACGGGGGCTGTGTGGTGGTAGGTGCGTCCCTGTCCCCAGTAGTTGCTAAGCAAAGACATGTCGAGGTACCAGTTGGCGACTTTGCCTTTGCGGCTGTTGAGCTTGGTGAGGGCGCGATCGCTCATCGTAAAGGGCGAGCTTCCAGGCGGGCAGCTCAGTCCTTTTTGGCTACAGCTATAGGCGAGATCTACGCCCCACTTGTCTAGAAATACAGGCGCACCGCCCAGGCTAGTCACGGTATCGAGCAGCAGCAGGCAGTCAAACTCGCGGCACAGATTGCCAACGCCTTCTAGCGGCTGACGCGCACCTGTGGAGGTTTCGGCGTGGACTAGGGCTAGAATCTGCGGGCGATGCTTTTCCATAGCGGTGCGCAGTTCGGCCAGGGTGAAGACTTCTCCCCAGGGGCGATTGAGGGTGCTGATATCAGCTCCGTAGCGGCCAGCCATGTCGACTAGGCGATGGCCAAAGTAGCCGTTGATGCCAATTAGGATTTTGTCGCCGGGTTCGATCGAGTTGGCGATGGTGGCTTCCATCGCGGCGGAACCAGTGCCGCTGACAGGCAGGGTCATGCGGTTGTCGGTCTGCCATGCGTAGCGCATCAGTTCTTGCACTTCGTCCATCAGATGCAGATAGGCAGGATCGAGGTGACCGATCGGCTGTCGGTTCATAGCAGCTAGGACGGCGGGGTCGGCGTTGGAGGGACCGGGACCCAGCAACAAACGGGCGGGGATGTCTAGTTTGCTAAGCGATTTTAGATGGGTGTTGTCGATGGCAGGCGTTTTGAGAGAAAGGGTAGTAGTCATAGAGCGTGGGTGCCTTTGGATGGCGACTGATGGAACAGGCGAATAAAAGATGGAAATATGTAACCTAGACTACCGTGTCGGGTGATGTGCGATCGCCTTGTCAGACTCTGACTCTTAGAGATATCTGGGAGATGTCTGGCGGATGTTTTGATTATGAGACACTAGCGATTGCGCGAAAGCTGTGGGTGAGGTAGCTTATCGACATTGGATGCGGGGTTGAAGTCAGGGCCTATGGTTACGCTTGAGGCGTTGCAAGAGGGCATTTATTTAGGCGCTGTTCAGCAGTATGTGTGCGATCGCGCTATCAATCTCTATCAATCTCCATCCTGTCAGGGACTAGTAACGCAAGTAGATGTCGGTGATCATCTACGCATTTTGGAAGTGTCGAAAGACGGGAATGTCTTCCGAGTGTGTAGCTGTAAAGATGACTATCCTGGCTGGATAGCGGGCGCTCATATGAGTGATTTGAGGCCAGCCGCGCAGCCTTATCAAGCTCCGATACTGAGTACAAAGGAGATTCGGGGGCGGATTGGAGATGCGATCGCCTTTACCAAAGCAGCGATGGCCGTACCCCACGAATATCTGTGGGGCGGTTCCACCGCACCGAACTATGACTGTTCCGGTCTGGTGCAATCGGCCTTTCGCGCTGCGGGCATCCAGCTTCCTCGCGATTCTCCTCAGCAGGAAGACTTTACCGAAAGGGTCATGCAGGGAGCGCTACAGCCAGGAGATCTGATATTTTTTGGTACGCCAGTGAGGACTACGCATGTCGCGATCTATCTGGGGGACGGGCGCTATATTCACAGCTCTGGTAAGGACAAAGGCCGGAATGGGATTGGGATTGACTCTATTGTTGATCTAAGCGAGCCGATTAGTCAGGGGTATTTCGATCTGCTGCGCTGCTTTGGGCGGGTGACGAAGAGCTATCAACCGAGTGAGGGGCGCGATCGTAAAGGCATTGGGTTGAGCCAGAATTGACACGGGTAATAGCGTCCCGTTTATAGCGGGAACCCCGGTAGGGGCATTGCATGCAATGCCCCTACCGGGGGAATACCGGGGGCGAAGGGAATGTTAGAGGCGCAGACATTCGACCCGTTTTGGTGGCCTATTATCCCTACAGACATCGTCGCCGTTCCCTCAGGCTGCGCGGATACGACTATTCTTCACAAGGTGCTTATTTTGTCACTATCTGTACCCATCAGCGAGACTGTCTCTTCGGCAGAATACAAAACAGCAAGACGTGGCTAAACCCGCTCGGACAAATTGCCGAAGATTGTTGGAAACAAATTCCGGCACACTTTCCCAATAGTGAACTTGAGGAATTTGTGATCATGCCCAATCATCTGCATGGCATCATCGCAATCCACCGCACTGTTGCACAGCCTCAGCCAGATACCTCTTCAGCCGCAGCATTCGGCAAGATAATGAAACCGGGTGCCTTATCTACTATTGTGCGATCGTTTAAATCAGCGACAACCAGAAATATCAATATTCTACGCGGCACATTTGGTACGCCCGTTTGACAGCGAAATTACTACGACCACATTATTCGAGATGCGATCGCCTACCAGCGCATCGAAGCGTACATTCGGAACAATCCGTCAACTTGGCGAGAAGATCAATTACATCCCGGCAATCCGTCCAAATGGTGATCCGCATCCCGTTGTTGCGGTCGTTCTCGTTGGTCGGCATCAACTACAGTATGGTCGTGAGCGATCGCTCGGCGGTCGGGAATGAATATGTAGTGGACGGGAATTGATGCAGCGCGGTCGTGGACGATTGCTAAGGGGGGCGGGAGGATTGCTCGTGGGTTGGGGCGATCACAAGCTGTGGCTGATAGAAGTTGGGCAGTGGATTGCTCAGGCTGTGGTGTCTTCGGGGATAGTCGGCACGGTTAGAATGCGTGATTCGATGCCCTCCCATACTTTAGGAGACACCCGCACCGCGCTCTCTTTGCAGCGAACCATCAGCTCACAGATATAAAAATAGTCGGCTAGAGTCTGAGATTCTTGCGTGGATAGCAATGCAGTCTCATGCTCGATACCAAGCGCCGAAAACCACAGGCCATAGATTCCCTCTATAAATTTTTGCTTTTCTGTACGGACAGTGCTCGCTTCCGGTTTACTAGCTCTTAACGATTCAAAAGATTCAATCATCTTTTCAAAATCGACATCGTTGAATATTTCGATGCGAGAAAAAGCATGAGCAAGATCAAGGGCACGGTCCAGAACGAGGTCTAGGTCTAGAACGCGGTCGAGAATGTGGGCGCGAGCAAGGACATGAGCACGGGCGCGAGCAAGGATAAGAGCACGATCTAGGTCTAGGGCAAGAGAAAGAACAATGTTAAGGTCGAAGACAAGATCTAGCGCAAGGTCGAAGACAAGATCCAACGCACGATCTAGGTCTAGATCGCGATCAAGGGCAAGTTCGAGGGCAAGCGCAAGAGTAAGTGCAAGGAAGATAGCAACAGCTACTTTAGTAGGAGACTTTGATTTGTTCATCGAACGCTGAGTAGCTGTGTTGGCCCACTGCAACAGCGTCTGCAATTTCTGACTCTGCAGGCAGCAATTAGCTTCCCTTTCCATAGCCAGCAGAAATATGTCCACCCCTACTTTCCCAGATATTAGTCCCGGCAGTAGCAAGAAAATCTCACGCCACCGATCATTAGTGACATGTTTCGATATCAGCGGCTTCCACTCGTCATTATCCGCTAAGTACTGAGCGGTCAGATACTCTTGCAATGTTAAATGAGAAAAAGAATAAGTACCTACCGCTCGTTCTACCAAGATACCCTGTTGCACCTCTATCGCGTTCAGTACCGCCTCGCTGTTTAAGTAGCTAGGTGCATTTAAGTTTCCAGACAAAAATGTTCTAATTTGTGTAGACAGTGACCGTTTGTCAAAAAACAGCTGGTCGTTTACCATCCCATCATAAGCAATCTCTGAGAGTAGAATCTCTTCTTGCTCAATGCTGAGTCCTTCATATATCTCATCTCGTAAAATTCGCTTTTCGGCTGCCCACTCTTCCAACAATATCCGCAGTGCCTTTCTATATAAACTGCTGCGATTACTCGGAAACTGCTGAGAAAGGTCATACACTAAGCACAGATAGGTTAGCAGCAGCGGGGTATGGGCTAGTTCCTTCGAGGCCTCATTCTCCGGTTTTTGCAACACCTCCCAACACTTCTTGGCAGTTTCGCGTTCTCTGTCTCGCTCATCGCTAAACCAGTTAATAATAAACTGTCGAATCTGCTCATTATCAAAATTAGCCATTGTTACATTGCTAAATCGCTGAAACGCAACGTTGCGATAGCCGGGTGCTGCTACTCGACAAGACGCTATGAACCGGTTGCACTCATAGTGACTCACAAAGTCCCGAATCGTCTTCAACACGCTGTTCAGGTTGGCGCTTGGTACTTCATCTAAGCCGTCTAGTAAAACTAATAAATTACCCTGCATCAACGCATTTTGCGTAAACGCTACAGCTTCTGGAAACCCGCAAGTTTCAAATTCGGCGGTGATGAATTCAATAATATCAACGTTATTCGTTTCAACGCGCTTCAGCTCTAACAATACCGGAATCAACCGATGATCGTACTCAGCACGCTCATAATAAAAGGTACGCAATGCTTCTAACCCGACCTTTCTTAGGAAAGTACTCTTTCCCGCGCCCGGTCCCCCCAGTACCATTAGATACTGCTTTTGATTGGCAATATCGATACCAGATTGTTTTTCCTCTTCGCGTCCTCGACTGCTATACCCACGCAAGCGGCTTTGCCGGAAAGTCTCTTCTAGAGTATCGGGGTCAAACTGCAAGATATCTTGACTGTCCAACAGCTTTACCCCCGTATATACAGAGGCCAAATCTACTGGCTCCTGCATTCCTAGCACCTTGAGCTGACAGTGCCGCTTCTGATACGTCTCGATATACTTACGAGAAGCATTGAAAATCGTCTGCTTGCTCTTCTCTCTAAGACTTTTGATCGTACTGGCGATCGCATTGCTACTACTTGTTTTCGCGGTATCGGTAATTAGAGCGGCGATGCCCTCTGCCGCAGCGCCTATCAGAAATTCAGAGCCAGTCATATCGCCACACGGTTGAAGCTATAGTCGCAGCATACCGCAACGCCCTATTGCTAGCTACAATGCCTGTTTTGCTTCCACAATGTCTAATCGAACATTCCGATACAGCTTCTCAATCGGCAGCTCAACGCCCACACTTACGATCTCGACCATCTCACCTTCTTTGTAAGAGAGATAGCTGTAAGAGAGATAGCCCCACGTTCGTCCTTCTAACCGACGAAAGCACTCCACCTGCATCCGCTTTGTACTAATCAGCACATACTCTTCTAACATCGGAATCTGAATGTATTCTTGAAACTTCTCAGCACGATCTACAGCTTCAGTACTAGAAGAAAGCACCTCCACTATCAACTTTGGAAATTGATAAAATTCTGCTTCGCTCTTGTCGCGTTCATCACAGCTCACCACCAGATCGGGATAGCGATACGAAAGTCCTTCATTTACTTTGATCTTGACATCGGAAGTGTTGATCTCACAGCCATCTCCATCTACCCGGTCCACTAACTCGCTATACAAATTTAGAGCAGCTCTGTTGTGCCCTTTTGTTCCGCCCGACATGGCGAATACTTGTCCATTGCAATATTCATGGCGCATCTCTTGACGCGATCCCACGCCAAGTACTCTTTGGCGGCCATGCGAGACTGAGGATTGGCGATCATCCTTCTAAGCCTTTAGGACTAGTATCCGTTGCTTTGGTGTATCGCTCTAGAGCGTTGACTTAGTGCCCAAATGAGTCGCATGCTTAGAGCAAAATTAGGCAATATATTTTCCTAAAAGTTTATATGGAAGCTCGAAATATTGTAGTCATCGGTGCTTCGGCAGGCGGCGTTGAGGCGCTAGAAACGCTGTTTTCTAGCTTTTCGTCGGTGCCACAGGCGGCTTTTTTTGTCGTGCTGCATATCCCAGCGGAATCTCCTAGCATGTTGGGCAAAATCATTGACCGAGCAGGTCCATTGATTGCTAAAGCGGCTGAAGATGGTGAGCCTATTCAACTGGGACGGGTGTATGTCGCGCCGTCTAATTTTCATCTGCTCGTTGAGTCGGGGGTGAAATCGAATAACGGATCGGGTCAAAGGTCGAGTTCAAAGCTAGGTCACATCCGTCTGCACAAGGGACCAACTGAAAATCGACATCGGCCTGCGATCGATCCGCTGTTTCGCTCGGCGGCTGTGGCCTATCGCTCTCGGGTGATTGGTGTGGTGCTGACGGGTTTTTTGGATGATGGCACTTCTGGACTGCTTGCGGTAAAACGATGTGGAGGGGTTGCGATCGCACAAGACCCAACAGATGCCAAATATCCAGATATGCCGACAAATGCGATCGCCGCTGTAGACGTAGACTACAAGCTGCCAATCGGCAAGATAGCACCTGCGATCGCCCGCCTTATTCAGGAGCCTGCCTCACCGATGAAAGACATTCCTGCTGATATTGCAATGGAAGCTAGAATTGCCGGAAGAACATCAAGCGACATCAGCAAAGAACAAAGGATAGGTCACCTAGTCCCAATGAGCTGCCCAGAATGCTCTGGCCCACTCTGGCAAATTGATACAGATAATGTGAGGCGCTATCGCTGCCATGTGGGACATGGATTCACTGCAAAAGCTTTGATAGCAACTCAGGACGCTATCTTAGAACAGGCACTGTGGGCGGCGATGCGCACCATGGAAGAGCGGGCCAACCTATCAGCAAATATGGCTCGCGACGAGACCAAAAGAGGGCGCTACAAGTCAGCTGAAGTATACGAAGAGCGAGCACAAACCTCAAAAACGCACGCTCAAGTCATTCGGCAGCTCCTAACGAAGTAGACTCATCTGCTACAAACTTCAGGTTCTCTTAAGGAAGCTCCCTTATCCAGATCGTTAGGTTGTTGTAACGGTACGTTAACTTGTTAGACAAAACTTAACTCGTCTCAGCTGCTACCAATTCGTAAGACCTGATAGCAAAGCTGACACGGCACAGGTTGTCACTTGGACGACCTATCGATTTCCTTACAAATCCATAGATAAATTTACATATACAATGTACATGTGAAAGCCTCGCAGACATCTCTGCTGATGCGAGTTTTGTGCCCAGCAATGACGAATGCCCTTAGGTGTTAGTTGTCATAGAGCGCGATTTTACACAGTTAATTATGCCTAGTGAACAGTGGAACTAAGTAGCCTCTATAGAAACATGTCCCTACGCAGAGCAGATTATAAAGCGAATGGTCCGAGGCTAGTCTCAGGGTCTGAGACAGCAGATAGCGCTGAAGTAGATAGCGCTGAAGCAGATGGCAAAACTGGCCATGTGGTAGACGTCAAAAATGCTGACAGTGACGGTAAGGGCATGGAGGTCAGCCATGAGGAACGGGGGCCAATCGATAGTGCCCCTTCGGATTCTTTTTTAGTAGTGGCGATTGGCGCATCAGCCGGTGGGCTAGAGGCGTTTCAGGCTTTCTTCAGCCACATGAACGAAGACAGCGGCATGGCCTTCGTGCTGATCTCTCATCTAGCCCCCGACCACGACAGCTTACTGTCGGAGCTGATCGGAAAAGAGACGCAGATGAGCGTCCTCCAAGTGCAGAGCGACACTCACCTGGAGCCTGATAATGTCTATGTGATTCCGCCAAATGCCACACTGACGGTCAACGATGGCGTCTTACAGCTGTCGACTCCCGCCGAAGCTCGGGGACACCGTGCGCCTATCAATACTTTTTTCAGATCGCTTTCAGAAGACCAAGGAGAAAATGCCGTCTGCGTTATTCTTTCTGGCAGTGGCAGCGATGGTACCCTTGGACTCAAATCAATCAAAGAATTTGGGGGATTAGCCATTGTCCAAGATCCCGCTACCGCCAAGTACGACAGCATGCCGCGCAATGCTATCACGACTGGTTTGATAGACTATGTGCTGCCGGTCGAAGAAATTCCTGCCAAGCTGATCGACTACAACCGGCATCGCGACGGCCTGCGAAAAAACTTCGGAGAAGAGGGCATCCTCAATTCCACTGCCGATCATCTCACTCAAATCTGTTCACTATTGCGACGGCGAATAGGGCATGATTTTAGCGGATACAAGCAGAATACTTTGACCCGCCGTATCCAAAGGCGCATTCAAATTACGCAGCAGATCTCTGTTGCTGCCTACCTTAATTATCTACAGGCCGACACAGAAGAAATTAATCTTCTTTTCAAGGATTTACTGATTGGGGTTACTCATTTTTTCCGAGACCCAGAAGCTTTTGAAGAACTGCGAGACCGGGTTGTTTCACCGTTGGTTGAGCGATCGGATGCCGACAATTCGCTGAGAGTATGGGTTGCTGGGTGTTCTTCAGGTGAGGAGGTTTACTCCATTGCCATGCTGCTCCTTGAAGAGATGGAGAAACAGGAAAAGCGGTTTAATGTCCAGATTTTTGCGACTGATATTGATGAGCGCGCCTTAGAGAAAGCTAGACAAGCCTGCTATCCGGAGAACATCACTGAGCAAATTACCCCTGAGCGCTTGGAGCGATTCTTCGTAAAGCAAAATAACTCTTATCAGGTCACCAAGCAGCTACGGGAAGTCTGCATTTTCTCGCAGCATAGCCTGATCAACGATCCACCCTTCTCACGTTTGGATTTGGTCTCTTGCCAGAATCTGCTGATCTATTTCGACACAGAATTGCAAAAGAAGATCATTCCGCTCTTTCACTATGCGCTCAACCGTAAAGGGTACCTATTTCTAGGCAGTTCCGAGAATTTAACCGGCTACAGCGAGCTGTTTCGCAACGTGGACAAGCCCAACCGCCTATTTCAAAAGAAGCAGGCAATGATTCCGCCTCGGGTAGATTTTCCACTCGTTCAGCAGAGCTCATATCGCCACTCGCAGCCTGCTACGCTGCGATCTAACGCGGGTCGACAGCAGGTGAGCAAGACGATTGAGCGCCTGCTACTACAAGACTATGCACCTGCCTGTGTGATTGTTAATGACCAAAATGAGATCGTTTATTTTTTCGGTCGTACGGGTAAATATCTAGAGCCTTCACAGGGCCTTCCGAGCAATAATTTGTTCGACTTAGCTAGACGAGGGTTGCGCTTGGATTTGCGAACGGCTATTCAAGAAGTGAAGAAGAGTCGAGCTGTTACCACTCGTGAGAATGTTTCTCTAGAAAATGAAGGGCGCGTTCAGCTAGTTAATCTCATTATTCGTCCGGTCCGAGAGATGGACGAGAGCGGCGACCTGCTGATGGTGATTTTCAAAGACATGGGTAAAGCCACTAGCTACGACCAGGCTAGAGCTCGCGGCAATCAGCCAAAGGACGAGGCCCATCTCATTGCGCAGCTCGAAAATGAACTACGCACTACAAGGGAGCATCTACGTTCCACAATTGAGGAGCTAGAAACCTCGAACGAGGAGCTAAAGTCGGCGAATGAAGAGCTGCTCTCGATGAATGAGGAGCTACAGTCCTCGAACGAAGAGCTGCAAACTTCAAAAGAGGAGATGCAGTCAATCAACGAAGAGCTGCAAACGGTAAACTCTGAGCTGCGCAACAAGGTTGAAGAGCTCGATACAGTCAACAACGATGTTCAAAACCTGTTTGAGAGTACGCGAATTGCGACTATATTCCTCAATCTAAATTTTCGGATCAAGAAGTTTACGCCAGCGGTGACAGAGCTGTTTCACTTCCTCGAAGGAGATGCGGGACGACCGATTACGGATATGGCCCTCGACCTGGAAGGGACAGATCTAACCTCAGATATTCGGGAGGTTTTGCGGTCTTTGATTCCGGTGGAGCGAGAGGTCCAAATTGGGGGTAGGGATGCCCAGTACACGATGCGAATCATGCCCTATCGCACGGTTGAAAACGTGATTGATGGAACGGTAATTACGTTCGTAGAAGTCACTCGGCTATATCAGGCTAGGCATCAGGCTGAGCAGGCGGCGCAAAGGCAAAGGGCGATCGCAGAGCTAGGCACCTATGCGCTGCAAAATTCAGATACTCAGGCCATTTGCGATCGCGCTACCACCCTGATTTGCCAGACGCTAGCGGGCGAGCTGTGCAGTCTTTTTGTTCGCCAAAGCGAAATGGACAAGCAGAGTGATAACGGCAGTTCTCCTGATCTGCTGCTCAGAAGCGGCAGCGGCTGGTCAGGAGAATGCATAGGAACAGAAACAATCAGCGCCGAAGATTCCCATCCGGCATATGTCCTCAGTGTTCAACAGCCTGTCATGGTAGAAGACTTTTCTGAAGAGATTCGCTTTAGTCAGTCTGATCTATTGAAAGCGCGAGATATTACTAGTGGAATTGCCGTTACCGTCTACGGTGCAAGCGCACCCTACGGTGTGCTAACTGTGCATACTGCTGAAGCTCGCTCGTTTACGGCGGATGATGTTTCATTCTTGCAGGCGATCGCCAACGATCTTGGCGCGTCTTTGCGACGAGAAGAGAACGCCAAAGACTTGGCTGAGAGCATGGAGCGGCTTGATTTAGCGCTGGATACTGGAAAGATGGGTGTCTGGGAACTAGATATTGCCAGCGGCCTCTCTCGCTGGAATCGGATGGAGTACAAACTGCTAGAGCTTTCACCCGATATGGATGAACAGCCTAGCGCAGAGATGTTTGCTCGCTATATTCATCCAGAAGACAGAGAGAGAGTTGAGCAAGAAATTGAAGCTGCGATCGAGGACGGAACAGAATTTAGCAGTGAATTTCGCATCAACTGTGCTAACGGTCAGCTCCGCTGGCTAGCCGCTCAAGCGAGAATTATCTACGACGATAGCAGCACTCCCAAAACTTTGATTGGGATCAACTACGACATCACCGAACACAAGCAAAATACAGCTAACTTACAGGCGGCTGACAAGCACAAGGACGATTTTTTAGCAGCGCTTGGGCACGAACTACGCAATCCGCTCAATGCCTTGAACAGTAGTTTAGCGATGATGGAGCCCTCGCAGCCACCCGAGAGAGTGGATCAGCTGCGTGCGATCGCCCAGAGACAGCTAAAGCTACTCAACCGATTGACCAGCGATCTGCTCGATGTTTCTCGCGTCACCCATGGAAAAGTTCGAGTGCATCGTCAGTCCATGAATTTACTGCAGCTGTTGCGTAATCTACTAGAAGACAACCAGCTAAACCTGTCTGAAAAATCTCTGACCCTAGAGACACGGCTTCCCGACCATCCCATTTGGATCAACGGCGATCGGGCCAGACTCGTCCAAGCGTTCTCAAATGTGCTGCGCAACGCCATCAAGTTCTCAAACGAGACCGGTCGGATTAGTGTTTCAGCAGTGTCTAATAGCGAATCAGTCTCTGTTACCGTTGCGGACACAGGCATTGGCATCGAAGAGGGGGCACTCTCTCGCATCTTTACCGCCTTCAACCAAGAAGAGCGCAGTCTTGCCCGCAGCGGTGGTTTGGGGCTTGGCCTAGCGGTCACAAAAGGGATTGTTGATCTACACGAAGGTCGCATTCGGGCCAACAGTCCCGGTCTAGGTCAGGGCGCTATGATCACCATTGAGCTACCGCTTTTGCCAGAGGCTGCTGCGCAAAATCATTCTCTACAGACAGCGCCTCCTCACTCTGATAAAAGTATTAGCTCACAGGATACGACTTCCGTTCGGACGCCAGCAGCAGCAGATAGACCTTCAGAGTCCGACTGCATTTTGATTGTTGAAGATGATGATGATTCTGCCCTAGTCATTCAGTTTTTCTTAGACGACCTGGGCTATCAAATCCGGAGTGCCTCGAACGGTGAAACGGGCCTAGCGCTAGCACAGCAGTTCGAGCCAGCAATTATCATCAGCGACATCGGTCTTACTAGCGCCATGGACGGCTATGCATTTGCTCAGGCCATCCGAGCCGATGCTAACCTAGAGCACGTTTACCTAATTGCCGCTAGCGGCTACGGCCAGCCAGAAGACAAGGAAAAGGCAGAGGCTGCCGGGTTTGATATTCACCTCACGAAGCCAATAAAACTTAGAAAGCTCAGGCAGATAATTGTGACGCATCTATCGCAGCGGGGATGATTATGGAGATACAGTCGTTATGTACAAGCCTATTGCTGTATATGCTGTTTTCCAGTACTGTCGGTAAACTGACAAAGGCGTCAGGATTAGCGGCATCAGGCGACAGCCAAGAGTAAGGAGAACGAAGCACAATGCAAAGCCTCAGATCTTCAAATCATTGCAGAATTTCGCTCTCGACTAAAGGATGTCGTGTCAGTACTGGATTTGCGAATATTCGGATCGCGAGCTGAGGGCAATTCTAGAGAAGATTCGGATTTGGATGTTTTGCTAAAACTAGCAGGCCTGGATTGTCCTCTCCGCGAAAGAATTCATGATTTGGCTTAGGAGGTAGGCTTTGAGCATAACCGCATCATTTCTACGTTCGTTGCAACAGAAGTGCAGCTACAAACAGAAACAGTAGGAGCTAGCCTACTAATGACTAAGGTCTTTTGACTAAGGTCTTTTGACTGAGGTCTTTCGACTAAGATCTTTTGACTAAGGTCTTTGAGGAAGGCATTGCGGCATGAGCAATCAGCTCTGGCATTGAGCCACGACTACCCTTTCCCCGGTGGATGTTGTGCGAGTACTTCCTTCAGATACTTGCCTGTGTAGGAGCTTTCTGTCGCGGCAATATCTTCGGGGGTGCCTTGGGCGATGATTTGGCCACCGCGATCGCCCCCTTCTGGCCCTAGATCAACCACCCAGTCACAGCAGCGAATCACATCCAGATTATGCTCAATCATAATCACAGAATTGCCCTTGTCCACCAGCCGCTGCACCACATCTAGCAGCTTATGCACATCATAAAAAGACAGTCCCGTCGTCGGCTCATCAATCAAATACAGCGTTTTACCCGTCGACCTGCGGGCTAGCTCACTCGCTAGCTTCATTCTCTGCGCTTCCCCGCCCGATAGCGTTGGAGCCTTCTGCCCCAGCCGCACGTAGCCTAGCCCCACATCCACCATCGTCTGTAAACGGCTGGCCGCCTTCGGAATATTCTCAAAGAACTTCAGCCCCTCTTCCGCCGTCGTTTCTAGCACATCAGAAATGTTCTTTCCCTTATACTTCACCTGCAAAGTTTCCCGGTTGTAGCGTGCGCCTTTACACACGTCGCACACCACATACACATCCGGCAAAAAGTTCATCTCAATCACGTTCACGCCCTGTCCGCCGCAGGCTTCACAGCGTCCCCCTTTTACGTTGAAAGAGAACTGGCCACGCTTGTACCCTCGCGCTTTGGCTTCGATGGTTTCTGTATACAGATCGCGCACAACATCGAATATGCCGGTATAGGTTGCAGGATTCGACCTTGGCGTACGACCGATAGGAGATTGATCAATGACAATTGCTTTGTCTAGTGCCTTTAATCCCTTAATTGGGTCCATCTCCTTAGGCTGAGGGATTTTGCTCCCAAAGTAGTGGCGAATGGCTGGATACAACAGTTCGTTGATCAAGGTGGATTTGCCAGAGCCAGAGACACCTGTGATGCAAACGAACTTACCCAAAGGAATATCTACATCTAGATTGCATAGGTTGTTGAGATGGGCATTGCGAATTTGGATACTGCGTCCATTTCCATGTCTGCGTTCGATCGGCGTGTCGATCTTCTTCCGGCCAGAGAGATAGGCACCTGTGAGCGATTCTTCGCAGTTGAGGATGTCTTCTAGCTGGCCTTTAGCAACGATTCGACCGCCGTGAACGCCTGCACCAGGACCAATATCTACAATGTAATCGGCAGCTCGCATAGTATCTTCGTCATGCTCTACCACAATTAGGGTGTTCCCCAACCCTTTGAGTCTCTGGAGCGTGTTCAACAATCGGTCATTGTCTCTTTGGTGTAGCCCGATACTGGGTTCATCGAGGACGTAGAGTACGCCGCTGAGTCCCGCACCAATTTGGGTAGCGAGTCGGATTCGCTGCGCTTCGCCACCAGAAAGACTGCGAGCAGTGCGATCGAGTGTGAGATAGTCAAGGCCCACGTCCAGCAAGAAAGGTGAGACGCGCTTTGATCTCTTTGAGCACCAGTTCACCGATGGCTATCTGACGATCGGTGAGCTTAGGCGCTTCACCATTTTCGCCGACAAGTTCATAGACCCTGTCGCGACACTCTCGCACCGAAACACTCGTGAAATCTTTGATATTGTACGGTCCAATCCGCACCGCAACCGATTCCGGCTTTAGCCTTGCGCCATTGCAGACTTCGCAGGGCTGATCGACTAGATACTTTTCCAGCTTCTGTTTATAGGTTTCTGAAGAAGCCTCCTGATACTGGCGCTGTAGCATCGGCAGTACACCTTCGTAGCGGCGGTGGTAGCCCTTGTTAGTGCTGTAGCGAGAATCTGTCTCTATATAGATCTTCTCTTTTGAGCCGTGTAATATTACTGCTTTTTGAGACTCTTCTAAGCTTGCCCAAGAGGACTGTAGCTCGAAGCCAAACGCCTGACCAACGCTGTAGAGCAGTGAGAAGTAGTAGGTGTTGTCTTTTTCTGACCAGGGTGCGATCGCAGCATAGACCGGCACCCCCGGATCAGGCACCACCAAATCCTCCGAGAACCGCTGCAAACTACCCAGCCCATGACAATTCGGACAGGCCCCGTACGGCGAATTAAAAGAGAACAACCGAGGCGACAGCTCATCCATCACCGCCCCATGCTCAGGGCAGGCAAAATTCTCCGAAAAAACAATCTCATCCGGCGTCGAATCTGCAGCCTTCTCTTTCCCTTCTGCCTCTTTTCCTTCTGTTTCTTTCTCAAGCTTTCTTTCTGGCAGCACATCAATAATTGCAATCCCCTCCGATCGCTTCAGCGCCGTCGAGAGAGAGTCCACCAATCTCTCCTGTAAATCGTCCTTCTTAACTAGCCGATCAACAACAACTTCAATATCGTGCTTCTTATTCTTATCCAGCTCAATATTGTCTCCTAGCTCACGCAGCTCGCCATTCACTCGAACCCTCACAAACCCCTCAGCCGCCAGCGCCGACAGCAGCTTCTGATGCGTCCCTTTCTTCCCACGCACCACCGGAGCCAGCAATTGAAACCGCGTCTTATCCGGCAGCTCCATCACCTGATCCACCATCTGGTCAATACTCTGTGGTGAAATCGATCGGTCGCACTGCGGACAATGCGGCTGCCCCGCCCGTCCATACAGCAGCCTCAAATAGTCATAAATCTCCGTCACCGTCCCCACCGTAGAGCGCGGATTATGCGACGTAGACTTCTGGTCAATCGAGATCGCCGGACTCAGCCCCTCAATCGCATCCACATCCGGCTTATCCACCTGACCCAAAAACTGACGAGCATAGGCACTCAGCGACTCCACATACCGCCGCTGCCCCTCTGCAAAAATCGTATCAAACGCCAGCGAAGACTTCCCAGAGCCCGAAACCCCAGTAAAAACCACCATCTTATCTCGCGGCAAATCAAGATTTATGTTCTTAAGATTGTGTTGCCTAGCCCCACTAATCCGAATCAAATTCTTAGTATCCGAAAGATCAATCGGCCCGTGCCCATTCGCTCCCGGCGCGACCTTTCTTCCCTTCCTCTCCGCCCCAGTTTTCTTAGTCCCAGTTTTCTTAGTCTCAGCTTTCTTCGCGTCAGTTTTCTTCGTATCAGTCTTTTTGGGTGAAGGCATTTAGGGTGCAGTATGAGAAATTCAGGCAAGGTCTAGCCTACGCAAAAACCCGCAAAAATATTTCCTCATAATAGACCACCAGACAAGACTATGCCCCGCCCTCACAACGCAGAAAGCGAAGAAAAAGCAGTCCCTACACCAAAACGATCTCTATCAACCCTCTCCAAGGAAACCCTTTCGGGGGGTTTGGGGGAGCCCGGGCCCCCAAGCGGGATATTAAGTCTCCAAGCAAAGGAGGGGCTTGGGGAGGAAATCCCCAAATCTTACCGCCTTGCGCCTTGCCTCTGGTACAACTTTCTCAGCCCTCGCCACCCGACCACCGCACCACCGGAGGCACCGTCTCCACCAAAACCCTCCCCCTCGAAATCACACTCCTCACCGTCGCCCGATTCAAAAGCGCCTCATACCGACTTTGCGCATCCAACACCACCAAATTCGCAGGCCGCCCCACCGCAATCCCATACCCCTCACCCAAATCCAGTGTCCTAGCCCCACCCAACGTCACCATATCAAAACAAGCATCCACCTCCGCCTGCCCCGTCATCTGACACACATGCACCGCCATCTCCGCCACCGACAGCAAATTCCCCGTCCCCAGGCTGTACCAAGGATCCTGAATACAGTCATGCCCCAAACTCACATTCAGCCCACCCTGCCAAAGCTCCTTCACCCGAGTCACCCCCCGCCGCTTCGGATAAGTATCCGTCCGCCCCTGCAAAGTAATGTTAATCAACGGATTCGCAATAAAATTCAGCTTAGCCCGCTTCAAAACCCCCATCAGCTTCAGCGCATAGGCATCGTCATACGATCCAAACGCCGTCGTATGACTCGCCGTCACCTCTCTGCTGAGCCCACTACGAATACACTCAGCCGCCATCACCTCCAGAAATCGCGACTGCGGATCGTCAATCTCATCACAGTGAACATCGATCAGCCGGTCATACTGCTGCGCCAGCGCAAAAATCCTGTGGACAGAGCGCACCCCATCCTCCCTAGTCAGCTCATAATGCGGAATCCCCCCCACCACATCCGCACCCAACCGCAGCGCCTCCTCCATCAATGCCTCATTTTGCGGACTCCCATACAGTCCATCTTGCGGAAACGCCACCACCTGCAACGTCATCCAGTCCTTCACCGCCGCCCGCACCTCCAGCAGCCCCTTCAAAGCAGTCAGCCCAGATTCACTAACATCCGCATGACTGCGCACAAACAAAACCCCATAGCTCGCCTGCTGCTTCAGCGTCTCAATCGCCCGCCTTTTAACATCTTCCACCGTCAGGCTCGCCTTTCTCTCCCGCCAGATATCAATCCCTTCAAACAGCGTTCCGCTCTCATTCCATCTAGGTTCTCCAGCAGTCAGAGCCGAATCCAGATGGATATGCGATTCTACAAAAGGCGGGCTGACCAGTCGCCCTTCAACATTTAGCTCAGTCGCCATCGTGATGGGTAAATCGGCATCAATCGCAACGATTTGGCCATGGGCGATCGCAATATCCACTACAGACCCATCCACCAATCGCCCTTCTCGCAGCACCAAAGTTGCATCCATAGAAAATCAGCCTCCTACAAGCCTTCTAGCAGAATCTGAAGCTTTATTGCATTACTAACATCCTGGTTCAGTTTGCGCTATGTGAAGCAAACTAAGCCCAAACCTGCCGAAAGTATAAAATCTCTTTAATAGGGGCGTATCGAGTAACGTCCATCCCCATTGCGCTACTTCAGGAACCTTACACACAACTCGGCTACATCATGGAACTACAGCAGGAGCCACAGCCAGATCTACAGCAGCGCATTGGCCAGCAGCGCATTCAGCACATCATTGACAGCTACCTCCTCGAAGGCAACGAAGCCGATCCCTTCAAAACCTACCTTCAGGACCTGCTCAGCCAATATCCCCACGGTCTAATCGAACTCGCCCTAGTAGACACCCTCACCAAAAACTGGCTAACCATTCCTATGCAGAAAGGAGTTCCTTTTCTCACTGCTGTCCACGAACAGATCCAACAGTGGCAGCAAGATCTGCAAAGCATCAGTCTGACACGCCGCCAGTTTTACCATATTACCGGGCTCGATCCTGAGATTGCTTTTACCTCATTAGACCAGGTTCAGCCTCAGCCCGCCTCAACAGCAACAGAATCTGCGACCGGAGCCTAGTCACTGACAGCTCTAGCGACAGCGATCACACCGACGACAGGAACATGCGATCGCGCCAGCACATTCGCCGCGCTCTTCGCCGTCGTCCCAGTCGTGTAGATATCATCTACCAGCAGCACCCTAGGCATAGCCCCTAGCCGCTGGCCAACTCGGCATAGCGACTGTCCCACTCGAAAGACATCTTTCAAATTTTCTTGCCGCGCCTGCAGTCCGAGCTGATACTGAGGCAACGTGTCCTCTATGCGAGTCAAGCCGTCTGCCAGCAATGGTAATCCGCTAATCCGAGAGAAACTACGAGCGATAATCTCCGCCTGGTTGTAGCCCCTTTGTGCTTGTCGATGGTGGTGCAATGGAATTGGCAGTACATACATTGGCAGACTATCTGGTGGCATATCGTATGCAGAGTCTGTTGCGAAATTTGCCAATGATTCTTCTAGTCCTGTCAGAGGTTGCTGCCGCAGCCATTGCTCACCCAAAGCTGTCCCTAGCGCTCGACCCACTTCCGGCCTGTAGTCATACTTCAGCGCTCGTAGCGCCTGTTTGATCGGTCCAACGTAGGGGCCGAACGCGCCAATTAGCAAAGGATGTTTGGGCTCTGGCGCCCATCCATCATAGTGACTGATCAAATCCTGTATCTGTCCCTGGCAGTCTGGGCAGAAAGGTTGATGCTGTGGGCGATCGCACGCCGCACATCCCTGACTCAAAAAAAAGCTGAGTCCAGTCCTGACTGTGGACCGGCTCAGCCGACGAGCAATGCCTAGCATATTCATATCTAGTTATCAATTGGGCTAACCGTTTGAGGCAACTGACTCAAGCACACGCATTAGTAAGCGCATTAGTCGTCAATAGATTGGGGTTGGACAGTCGTCGTGGTGCCATCTACAAAGACTAGATACATCAGATCGCGATTAGGGTGCTCAGATTTGTCAGAGTCTGTAAATTCAGTAGCTTGATCGGGAGTGTCATCTTCTACCACAGTGCTGATGGACGTAGCTTTCTTCAACGAATACATAAGGCTAGTTCAGTTAGGTAACAAATTTTAGGAGTTCTATTTTATTTTTCCGGATCTTGCTGAAATCCTGTGAGGGTATAAGTAGTGAACTTTTTTCTGCAAGTTGTGCCGCCTCAAATAAGCATACTTGCCGCCACTGGGATCACGCTGTGCTAAGTCGATTGAGTACTTTCTACCAGAAGAGTAAGAGGACTCAGAAAGGTGATTCCTTCAAGCTTCTAGCCGAAATGATAATTTTAGTTCATCGCTTCTTCATAAAAGAAGGCAGCTTGATCAGTAAGTGTACGGACAGTTTCAACAGATGCTGCCTGCTTTGTATAAAAAATATAGAATTTGGGCTGTAAAAGCCTATGATTAGGGCACGTTGACGCAAAATTGCGTCGATTGGCTGAAAAAACCTCAGCCTAATGACTTAACTATTTTCGGCACGAGCCTTGGGTGTAGAACTTCGTAGCTACGTATATCTAGACAATCTTCAGCCTCAGCATGCCGCCTATATTGGTACTGTTTCCATCGGTTTTTTGCCCTTACCAGGGGATGCTTCGCTTTGGATTGAGGTATCACCTGGTATCGAAATCAACCGAATTACCGATGTCGCCTTAAAATCTGCGGTTGTTCGCCCCGGTGTGCAGGTCGTAGAGCGACTGTATGGCGTCTTAGAGATTCACGGCAGTCAGGGCGAAGTGAAGGCTGCTGGGAGAGCAATCTTGACCTACTTGGGCCTTATGCAAAAAGATGCTCTAAAGCCGGAGCTACTTTCTAATCAGGTAATTCGCAACCTCGATCCGCATCACGTGCAGCTAATCAACCGCACTCGCCGAGGCAACATGATCCTCGCGGGTGAGACCCTATATGTGATGGAATGTCAGCCTGCTGCCTACGCTGCACTCGCTGCCAATGAAGCCGAGAAAGCCGCTTTCATCAACATCCTGCAAATCTCTGCAATTGGCAGCTTTGGCAGACTCTATCTGGGGGGTGCCGAACAGGATATTTTGGCAGCGGCACGGGCCGTGAAGGCTGAGATGCAGGCATTGCCAGGACGGTTGGACGATGATGATGATCTAGATGAGTGATAGATGGGGCGCAAGCGAGCTGCTACGTCTTGAAGTTGAGCTGCGATCGCTCATAGACCAGCCGATTAATTAGAGCAACCACTTCTTGATTAGAGATATCAGTAGTCTCTTCAGTCAAGACCGTCAATAGGTAGGGATGTATGCCCGCTGTTTTGGCTTCTACGTAGGTGGCACTGTGGCTGATTTTGGCATCGGCGGCAGTTATTTGCCAGCTGTTAGCGGTGGGGGGCAGACCGACACTAGTCGATGCTGGCCGAGTCTTTAGTAAGGCCAGCATCGACTGAGACCTAGTGCTGCTCACCGACACGCCACCGATGATGCTATGCAGGAGGCGGGCGATTGCCTCGGCAGTCAGTTGATTTCGATTCTCGAACGTCTTGCCAAAGAACGCTCGCTCTCTGCCATAGGGGCCATCCTGCCAGGTTTTCTGATTGATGTTGATAGATCGCAGCTCTGGCCACCCTATTTGCACAAAATACCGATTGACAATATCACGCTGATATTTCCAGGTAGCCATCGGACCCTCGGGCAGTACGGAACCACTAGAGACCCCGCTGAGCACATCGACCAGATAACTAGCGGCATCGTGACTGCCCTGTTGGATCATGCTGGTCAGTGCCCGTTCGGTATCGGCGGCTGGTTGAACCATGCCTTGCTCTAGCCAAACGTGAACGGCGACCAGATAGAACAGGTGTGCTAGATTGCCTGGATCAATCAGTTCTACACCCCGGTAGCTAGCACCCTCGGGCTGATACTTCCAGAATTCTTCGGCGCTGAGAGCTCCGCCTGTGTTGACTCGATAGGGGGGGGCGTAGGCGATCCAGGTAAGGGCGATTTGGTTTTGGACGAGGTGAGGATAGGTCTCCCAAACCGTGTCGAGGATTTGTTCGAGCTGAGTTTGGAGAGACGGGCTAGAAGTAAAGAATTTTGCAGGCATGAAGAGAAGATTGAATGATGAGGTTAAAGACCCAACCTGGAGGAATCGACTTGATGAGGTAAGCGATCGCACTGTCTGTACTCATCTTTCATGGCTCACCCTTATTTCGCTCTAAATGAATCCTAGATCTTTACTTTCACCGGCATGAACTAAAGCGAGCTTCTCATATTTCTTGGCATGATTGATCAGGTCTGCGGCCTCTGCGTCTGAGACCAGGCGGCGGACTTTAGCAGGAATGCCGACAACGAGCGATCGCGGTGGAACATCTTTGCTAACCACTGCACCTGCGCCCACAATGCTGCCACTGCCAACGCGAACGCCATTCAAGATAATTGCACCAATACCAATTAGACAGCCCGCTTCGACATAAGCGCCATGAATAACAGCGCGATGACCAACCGTGACATAGGCCTCTAGAACCGTAGGCTGACCAGGATCGCCGTGTAGCACCGCGCCATCTTGAACATTCGTACGCTCGCCGATCCGGATACTTTCGACATCGCCTCGGACAACCGCGCCGTACCAGATACTAGAGCCTTTGTTAACGTTTACTCGACCAATGACCGTGGCATTAGCAGCAACAAAGGCGGCCGAGCTAAGATCCGGCTGCTGAATTAGCGGTCTCAAAGGCGAATTGGATAGATCGGCAGAGGAATTAACAGAAGGCTCTGACAAGGACATGCTGAATTTGCGGGAACACCCCGCTAGCTATAGTAAGTCGACTAATATATACCTTTGGGGTATCACCAATCGCGTAACCCAATCAACCAGCTATAGAGACTTTTGATGCTAGGCTCCGCCTCTCAATATCCCATATTCGGCCCGGAAGTACGTTGTCCCCACTGCCGTCAGGTCATTCCAGCATTAGTGCTGACGGATAGTTATTTGTGCTCTCGTCATGGCGCATTTGAAGCCAATCCCAAAACTGAAGAGCTGGTACACGTTCAGTCGGGGCGGCACTGGCGACGCTGGGAAGATAGATGGTACCGGCAGCATACCCATCCCGACGGGATTCGGTTTGAGATTCACGAGGAGCTAGACCGACTGTATACGCAGGGTTTTCGAGCAACTCGGGTGATCATCGCTGAACGCTATCAGCAGCTGATGAGTCCCTATCTAGAACACGGCGCACCTTGGCAAAGTCCAGGTCACGGGAAGAGCCCTAAGCTATACGGGTTGCCAGTGATATTTAGTGAACCAGCTTCGGCGAGGCCGCAGTGGGCGGTGGTCAATTTTGATTTGGAAAAGGAACCGGGTGTCCCGACTCAGTATCGCTATTTGAAGATGTTTGACTAGTCTCTAAACCTTCGTCCTTCGCATTTCTATGCATCATGCTTCGATTAAAACGGCGGATATTCACCAGGCGATCGCATTCTACGAACGGCTGGGCTTTGCAATCGAAACCCAGTTCACCGCTGGAATCACGCTAGCTTGCTGGATGACCGGTCTAGGTGGACGGATCGAGCTACTCCAGGTACCAGAGCCGAGACCCGCACTCGATGCATTTGTTGACGAGCACTACACGGGCTATTATCACCTGTCGTTCGATTTGACCGAACGGGTTGAGAGTTTGCCGGTTTGGTTGGGGAGCCTACGTAAGCAGGCTCAAGCGACTGGCGGGCGGCTCATTGTTTTGCTAGAGCCCCAGCAGCAGCAAATTGGCGATCACGTCTACGAGGTCACCTTTATCGCGGACACGGACGGGCTGCCTTTGGAATTTATTCGGCGGATTGAGAATGGGCGTTGACAAGATGCCATTTGCGGACAACTGGGCGTATCTAAAAACAGAGCTGGCCTGGTTGGATAGACTGCTGATGCTGGCGATCGCCCGTCAAAAAAAGGAAACCAAAGAAGTTCGCAAAGTAGCCGCGACCCGCGCTGATACTGTCAGTAGTCACTGGTGGAAAGGCGTGATCATAGTGCCAAATCCAGGCTATGACGACTGTCACGTAGTGCCCACGCCGCGCCAGCCCAAAACAGCAGGCTATCAGAATCAGCTAGAAAACAGAGTCAAGCTGACAGCTCAAGAGAGCGTAGTGTTGGCCCTTCCCTCCTTACGCCACTATCTGAATCTGACGCTGTTCGAAAAGAACCTCATTTTGATGGCACTCGCGCCAGAGGTGAACCGGCGCTATGGTCAGCTCTATCACTTTTTGCAGACTGGCGAAGATAGTAAGAGCGCGTCAGCCCTACCGATGATGGATCTGGCGCTGCGACTGCTGTGTCGAAACGATTTAGAGCGGCGTCGCGCCAGAGCAAGTCTGATGGGACCGCAGTCACTAATTGAAAGGCGCATTCTTCGTTATGTATCGCCGTTTGCGACTACTCGGCTCAGCAGCTACCTACAGCTAACCGAGGAGTGGGTGGACTATTTACTCGCAGAGCAGCCCGATCAGCAGGTGCTATTTGAGCGGCTAGCAACACCCGCATCGAAGCCCGTTTTGGCGCTACCTGCTCCGACAGCGGCGACTCGTGCAGTCAAAATTTGCCAGCCAGAAGTGTCTTGGGATCAGCTAATTTTACCGACGCCAGTCGTTTCGCAGCTGCAAACGCTCTGTCAGCAGGCGTCTGCCAGTTTGCTCACTCGGACCCAGGTAGGACATACCGCGCTGTTGGTTGGCGCAATGGGGACAGGAAAGACGATGGCGGCAGGTGCGATCGCAACCTCCCTTCGTCAGCCTCTATGCGAACTGGATCTCAATCAGGTTCATCCCGACGACGCTTTCTCCGTACTGGTCACCCTCGATGCTGTCCGCTACCCGGTTTTGCTAATCAAATCGGCCTCTGTCTGGTTCGGACGACGCACCGAACTGCCGTCAGCGGCGCTGCTGCAATGGCTACAGCAAAGACAACACGAGCCGAGTTTGACGCTGTTTAGCACTCGCTACTTGCATACGATCAAGGCAAGCTGGCGACAGCAAATGACGATGACTGCCACGCTACCCCTACCGCATAAGATGGCGCGAAAGATGCTGCTGCGGCAGGCTTTTAGCGGGGTTGTCTGTAGCGATCAGATTGACTGGGAGAGTTTGGCGGCGCAGATGAAGCTGAGCGGTGGGGAGTTGAGTGCGATCGCACAGGCGGCGGTGGCGATCGCTCAGTCCAAACACGCCAAAACCGTCACCTTCAACCACATTCAGCAAGCCGTCAAACGTAGAGGGCTATCAATCAATTTGGTCAGCTAGATAATTTCTACTATTGCAGGTCGGCTTTCAAATGCCCTGCTGACGAACCTCACGCTTACAATAGAATGACTCAATCAGCCTTTGGTTCATCAGTTATGACACCTAGAGAAGAGCTAATGCAGGCTATTCAGACATCTTCTGACGATATTGTTACTGTTCTTCTAGACACTTTGAAGGCGCTAAAACAATCAGCAGATGGTGTCATGCAACAGGCTACATCTGGTGTGGATTGGAGTACGTCCTCAGGAGATATAGAGCATGTATCTGGACGCCTGTGTCGGAAGCAAGGTGTTCTGGTTGTAGAAACTGGACAGGCGGATGAATTTGACACCAATACGTCTATCGAAGAAATAAGGGAAGAAAGAATTCAAGATTTGATTAAACAGAGCGGGCTATGAAGGTTTTATGCGACACCTCCGTGTTGGTTCCCGCCATAATCAGCGGTCATCCTAATCACTCACTAGCTTTTCCTTGTCTAGCAATGGCGAAACAGAAAGATGTCCAAGGATATCTTTCGACTCATAGTTCAGCTGAACTTTATTCGGTAATGATCCGACTGCCCAACCCTTTGAAGGTTTCTCCAGAGGAGGCGAGAGCCGTTATCTTCGATTTGCTTGAGTCTCTAACACCTGTAAGCGTATCTGCCGATGGCTACAAGACGCTGATAGAAAATGCAGCTTCACACCAACTGGTTAGCGGTATCATCTTTGATGCAATCATTGCTCAGGCAGCGCTGGTAGCAGGAGTAGAACGGTTAGCAACTCTAAATCCCAAGGATTTCAATCGGTTAGGCAGTAAGATCTCGCGCTTAGTGTATGTGCCAAAGTGAAGCTCTAGGCAATGCTGCCGCGTTTACGCGCTTCCTTAAACGAGGTGCCGACGTTTTTGAGTCCGGCGCGGATCATTTGTTGTTCTAGCAGGGTGAAGAAGCGGGTGCGATCGCCCCCTCTCACAACCGCTTGGTTATGCGCTTCTGCTAGCGCCACCGGATAGCCAAATCCTTTTTGCACCTGCGCTAGCATCAAGCTCAGCGCCGAATCAAGCAGTTCACTATCTTCTACTACCCACTGCGGAAACTCTACTCTCGCGACTTCCGCGCCCACATGCACATAGCAAAAATACACCGTATGTTCGCCGTAGCAGCTCAAAATATCTGCTGAACTCTTCCACAGCGGGCCTCGCTCACCCGGCGCTAGCGTCGTCGCCCATAGAGTCACATCGCGTAGAGGCGAAAAGACCTGACAGGGCATCTGCGCTCGCTGATCTTCGCAGTGAGTGCGACAGTCTGGATCTTCGTATGGACAGGCTTGCAGCCGAAGAAAGTTTAGCGCTTCTCCACTACGAGAGGAGCTGATGTAGCCCATCACCGGGATTCTCTTTTCACGTAGTTGCTTCCAGGCCTCTAGCACTGGTAACAAGATTTCATCACGAGCGGCGACGGGAATCTGTTCTAAAAACCAGTAGATCAAAGATCCGTCTGTCATCGCTAGGCTCGGAACTGACCCAATCTTTTGTAGGCCGGTCTCTCCTAGTTCGGATAGCATGATCGCTTCGGCAGCGGTGCGCTTGTAGCTCATCCATTCTTCTGTGCTGATGCCCCACTGACGAGAGGCATAGAGGTCTTCAGCGCGATAGATGACTTCTGGTAGGCTATCGAGTAAGGGATACCGGCTCTGACCGTAGTGAATGATAACTCGGCTGATGTTCAACAGATAGCAGTAGGCAATCTCATGGTGGCTAGGAGAGATTTGAGAGCCGTCAGAAGAGATGACGGTGTGAGCTTCTGGTGCTTTTTGTAGGGCAATTTTTGTGCCTAGCGGTTCGATCGGTTCGGCAGCGGCGAAGAGAAGGCGATCGCGATAGTCATTCAACTGCTGAGTCAACTGCGATTGATTCGCCGTTGACTGTGCCATCAGCTTTTGAGCCACTTCTACTCGACGCCTTGCAGCTTCGGCTTCTTTAGACAGGTGATCGCTAATGCCCTGCATTTGACGGGCGAGTTTAGAAAGGTCGAGCATTGGTTGCCTATAGCCACTTGTCAAACGGCCGTACTACTTGCTGCAACGATAATAGATGAATTCTGTTGTCTTGTCTTACAAACTGGCGATCGCTCTCTAGGTTGTAGCCCCAATCTGCCAAAAATAACTGCACTGCGCTTAAGTCGTCCTGCTCGGCAACTGCTTTGAGCGCGGGCAGGCGATCTTCAATAAACCAGATGTCTTCTGCTTCATGTTCCTCTTTTAGCAGACGCAATGTCTCGTATTTTGGCCGTTTGACTTCTTTGCCCAGGATGCGATCGCGCGGAAAATCCACCCCACTTTGAGCCAGCAGCGCCTGAATAAATCTCCCTTCTTTCGTACTGACAGTGTATATTGGCAGACCGCTATCCAACAGTGTCTTCAGCCGGTCAATCATTCCCGGATAAAACCGGTGCAGGTCTAGCCAGCTCTGCAAGTCCGACTGAATCTTTTGATCGCGTACGCCATCTAGCATCTGTACGGACTGCTTTTTAGTCAGATTTGCCGCTTCTAAGTACGGCAGCGCCATCTCTGGCCACTCGTCAATAATCTGTTGATCTTCGGCTCCTTGCACCAGGGCCGCTACCAATACGGGCATCTCCCACCCTGTTTCAATCACCGGGCGCAGGGGATAGAATCGTTCTGCTAGTTCATCTGGCGGTGTTGTCTCTTTTGGCTCAAATAGCTGACAATACGCCTGCCAGGCCGTCTCAAAGTATTCGATTAGGCCATCGCAGATCACGCCATCGAAGTCGAATGCAATCAGGGCGGGCGGGTTCATAACTTGGCTTGCCTGTAGGTTATGCGGTTTGAAGGGTGTCAACGGATTCTGGCTCGTCTTCTGGCTGGGGCTCTGGCTGAAGTTCTAGCTGAGGTTCTGGCTGATAGTGAAGTGGTAGGACGATGGTAAACGTCGAGCCTACGTCCGGTTCGGAGGTGAGATGAATGCTGCCCTGGAGCAGTTTTATCATCTGACGGGCGATCGCCAGCCCTAATCCCGTACTGCTTTCCAGTTTTTGCCCCGCATCCCCTTGATAATACGGCTCAAAAATCCGATCTTGTTCAGCTTTTGCAATTCCTAGCCCTGTATCCATCACCGCTACTTCTACCACATCGCCTGCCTCGTCCGGTACCCGCTGTGCTTGCACAGTGATGCGGCCATTTTCTGTGTAGCGAACCGCATTGCTAATCAAGTTAGTTAATATCTGCCGTACCCGCGTTCGATCGGTAGTCATCGGTCCAATATCGTCATGGCAGTCTACTTCAATCGATAGCGCTTTCTGCTGAGCTAGCGTGTTCAAAACAGTAGTGACTTCTTCAATTAGCTGGCAGATATCGACAGAATCTAAAGCGATCGTCATCTGCTCAGACCTGTAGTAGGAAATTTCTAGCGTCTCGTTGATCATGCTCAGCAGCCGCCTGCCGTTCGCCAGCACCTGCTCAATAAAGCTTAGATCGGGCTTGTCGGTAACATTTTGCTGCCGTAAGAACAAGTCAGAGTAGCCGATAATGCAGCTCAATGGACTTTTGAGCTCGTGAGCAAGGTAGGCCATATTTTTTTGCTCATTGCGAATCAGGCGATCTAGCTCCTGATTACTGAGCATCATCTCGTCGTACAGCCAGTTCATCTCGCGCAGACGTTCGTCGGTATAGCGCTCTAGGCAAAAGGCAATTACTTTGTCTAATACGCCATCTACCAGCCGAGTGGCCCGTAGGGTTAGCAGAGGGTCGCTCGCCAGCAGCTTTTCTTCTAGCGTGTCAAAGATGACGTTGCGCAGAACGCTATACTCACGAACAATCTCACCCGCGTTGTAGCCTTGGTTCGCTCGCAGTTCGCCATGGACGTTAGCTTTATCGATGGCGGTATGAATGTCTGAAGGCTTAGGGTCAGAGAGGAGGTGCGCGATCGCATCAAGTAGCGCTGGCAAACTATCCAAGACCGCCTCATAGGTTAAACCCTGAGTGCTTTCGATCCGTCCATCTTCACGAACCTTCGCCATCCAGATATCAATAATGGCGCTTTTCTGTTTCGCTAGCAGCTGACCGAAGTCCATTTTTGATACGTCCTGATTCTTAAGAAAAAATTTATTTATATCTGCAAACTAGCAGAATTTCCCCCTCACTAGGTCATCCCTTGTCAATATCAGTTAGGCATACCCACCAATCGTTAGAATGAGTTCAGACAGCTTTCCAGATCCCTAGCTCTAACCAAAACTCCAAACACCACCGTCCGTCAGTATGAGCGTTTCCTTTTCAGACCAATTTGATGTCATTGTCGTCGGTGCTGGCCACGCCGGGTGCGAAGCTGCCCTTGCTGCCGCTCGTCTGGGATGTCGGACGCTGCTGCTGACCATGAATCTAGACCGCATCGCTTGGCAACCCTGCAATCCTGCCGTCGGTGGTCCGGCAAAATCGCAGCTAGCCCACGAAGTCGATGCCCTCGGCGGTGAAATCGGCAAAATCGCCGACCGCACCTATCTGCAAAAGCGTATCCTCAACAGCTCACGCGGTCCCGCTGTATGGGCACTGCGAGCGCAGACCGACAAACGCGAATATGCCGCTGTCATGAAGTCCGTAGTGGAGAATCAGGAGAACTTGACCCTACGAGAAGGCATGGCAACTGATTTGGTGCTGGGCGACCAGGGCGAAATCATCGGTCTCGAAACCCACTTTGGCATGACCTTTGGCTGTAGAGCAGTCATCCTCACCACTGGCACCTTTCTCAACGGCACTATCTGGGTTGGCAAAAAATCGCTCTCCGCTGGCCGCGCTGGAGAACCCGCCGCCATCGGCATGAGTGAAACACTGAGCCGTCTCGGCTTTGAAACTGGCAGGCTCAAAACCGGTACCCCTGCCCGCGTAGACAAGCGCTCTGTCGACTACAGCAAACTCGAAGAGCAACCGGGCGATACAGACGTGCGCTGGTTCAGCTTCGACCCAGAAGCTTGGCAAGAGCGCGAGCAAATTCCCTGCTACATGACTCGCACCACTGCCGCCACTCATCAGCTGGTACGCGACAATCTTCACCTTTCGCCTGTCTACGGCGGCTGGGTCGAAGCCAAAGGCCCCCGCTACTGCCCCTGCATAGAAGACAAGATCGTTCGATTTGCTGACAAAGAAAGCCACCAAATCTTCATTGAGCCCGAAGGCCGTGACTACCCAGAGCTGTATATTCAAGGCTTCTCAACGGGTCTGCCTGAGAACCTGCAAGTCGAGATGCTGCAAACGCTGCCGGGGCTAGAGAACTGTACAATGCTGCGCCCTGCCTACGCGGTGGATTATGACTATTTACCTGCCACTCAGTGCTTTCCGACTCTGATGACTAAGAAAGTTGAAGGACTCTTTTGCGCGGGTCAAATTAACGGTACGACTGGATACGAAGAAGCTGCTGGGCAGGGACTGGTCGCCGGTATCAACGCGGCTCGTCTGGTCCAAGAAAAAGAGATGATTGTCTTCCCACGCGAGGGTAGCTACCTCGGAACGCTGATTGATGACTTGTGTACCAAAGATCTGCGCGAACCGTACCGCGTGCTGACCTCGCGATCAGAGTATCGACTGATTCTACGTTCGGACAACGCTGACCAGAGACTGACGCCATTAGGCCGTGAGATTGGGCTAATCGACGATCGCCGCTGGCAGCTATATCAACGAAAGCAAGAGAATATTGTCGCTGAAAAAGAGCGGCTGCATACCGAAAGGGTGAAAGAACAAGATTCGGTTGGTAAACAGATTTACGCGAATACTCAACAGAGAATCAAGGGTTCAGTCACGCTAGCCGAGTTAATTCGTCGGCCCAAGTTCCACTATGAGAACTTAGAAAGCTATGGCCTGGGCAATGCGGACTTAGCTCAAGCTGAGAAAGAAGGTGCTGAAATTGATATTAAATATTCGGGATACATTCAGCGCCAGCAAAAGCAGATTGATCTGGTCTCTCGTCAGACGAATCGGTCGCTGCCGCAAGATCTGGACTATATGACGGTGGAGACGCTATCGATGGAGTCACGAGAGAAGTTGAACAAAGTGAAGCCGCTGACGGTGGGGCAGGCCACGCGGATTGGCGGAGTGAATCCGGCGGATGTGAATGCGCTGCTGGTGTTTTTGGAAGTGCGCGATCGCCGGGCATCGCCGAGCGTTGTTAGCAAAAGGTAAGAACAGGAGAATGTTTTCGGAGCTGCATCTTTTGTCGTATTAGCTATAAGCACCGTCTATTCTTCTCTTGAAGAAGGCCATCTTTGAAAGTAGCGGTGATACAGTTTCCATTCCTGTCTTTCCACTGGTAAAGCTCTATTGTTTTGGAGCTGCTGATTTCAATGCCTGGACCTAGTATGGCCTGAGCTTCTACGATCGCCATATCCATATTGACTCGTTCATAAGTGCCTGGGAGAATCGGTTGCTGCTGGGTGGTTTCTGCTGTTTGAGCGCTATTGGTAGAGACGTTGATGCTTGCTTTAAAGCTGATTCCGGCTGCTAGAATCGCAGCGATCGCAGTGAATGCAGTTGTTCTTTTTGAATTAAGCATAGGATTGATGAGTTTGGATGATGATTTTTGAGACTTACTTTGATTAGGATCAGGCGGTAGGATAGTCATGGTGCAAAACCTCTCATTGCGTATTGTTTTGTGTTATTTGAAGGAATGATGTTTAGCTGTGAAGACTCCAACAGTCCTTACTCAACTGACTTTGCCTACTTTTTAACTGCTGAATTTGTTCTTGTAGACTGACTTGTTGAGCAAAGATCTCTATCGTCTTCTGATGACTATGGCTAGCCTTGTCTGGAATTAGAACAGTAAGATTCTTGAGCGGTTTGAGCTGAATAAGCGGTGTCTTAGCCCCCGAAACAATTTGCTTTAGAAGAATCTGACCGATATCAGACTTGAGATACATGAACAAAATAATAGGATCTACCTCTTCTGGGTCGGCGCGAAGGATCAGGCAGGACTGGTTGGCAAGCCACCCTCCCGCCCCAGGTGGTGGGATATTGGTGGGCGCGATCGCGACTTTCCCAGTTGTTCCTTTAATCGATATTAGAATGTCATTAGGATGAACAAATAGCTCGTGTTCTTTTTTATCTAACGCTTGTGCATTGACGTAGACAGATTTCCCAGGGTTAGAAAGATATCCATAATCAGGGAACTTGGACGTAACTACCTCAAAAGCTTCAATTTCTCCTTCTTTGTATAGTCGTGGAGAAGAGCGAAAGATATCGGCGCATTTGTATAGCTGTGATTGAGCGTATGTATTGACCGAGCTGTTGATGATGGCGTAAGCTCTATTGCGTTTTGAAGAGGGAATATACCAGGAAGCTTCTAGCGGGTAGTCGTTGTTGGCAACCTGCTTAATCGCTACTTTTTGGATAGCTGATGGATGCGTGTCTGTTTGGATGGCTTGTGATAGCTTTGCCCAGTTTTTGAGATAGGCACGATTGAGGCCATCTTTTTCGATGAAGTCGTCTGCACCGCCGTCAACAAATTGAATATGCTCATGGCGCTTGGTGAAGTCTAGAACGAGAATTGAAAACTGTAGGCTGGTTTTGAACAGCAAGGCTGGATGCATACTGATCACAGACGCGACGACGCCCTTTTCTACCAGATGTTGACGAAGCGATCGCGCTGCGCCCGTCCCAAAAAGAACGTTATTGGGAACGGCGATAACTGCCTTGTTAGCTGTCTGCTCCATAATATCTAGCACGGCTAACACAGCCATTGATGTCGTTTCTATGGGCGACATATCCAGACGACTTTTTGGCTTTACAACAGCCCTGCTTGTCTTACCAGGGGGTACGGAAGCGATCGCAGTACCGAACTTGTTTTTGTACAGGCCTTGGCTGAACGCTGGCTGAGTGAGAAATTCGCCGAAGCTAATGCTGAAGTCAAGGTCTGAGAGGATGCTCGTTAGCCATGGAATACTGCTAGGAATATTGCTCTCTAAATAAGGCAGCCCTCCTGATAGCGCTATGCTGCGAGAGAAACGTGCGTAGTTATCGTAGGGGCAATATATAGTCTGACTTTTTGTAGTGTCTCCGCCTAGCACTAACTCAGTCATCAAACTAATAACCTCGTCGGGCAGGAAACTGCTGTCTTCGGCATCCGATAGCGACTGGTAAACGTGAGTCGGAATTCTTAGGCTGTCGAGTAGCTGTCTCTGCTGGACTGCCTGTGCAGTTTCAAGGAGATGCTTTAAGTTAGAGAGCGGAATAGTTTTGTAGCGTGAGTCAGTACCGTAAAACAGCTGTGTGCGGCTGCTGTCTTCTGCATGATCGCTAGCCCACTTCAAAGCTCTGCTCATACTTTCTACCAGCTGCTTGCTACTACTGAATACGCTCCTATTCGGAGCTTTTAGTTCAGATGGCAGTCGATCCAAAGCCGATAGTTTTACCCAGGCGAGCATTTGTAGGCCTAATTCTTCTCTAGCGAAGGTGATGCCTGCGTTATCGAACACACTAAATATTTGATCTAAGACATTTTGATGATTCACAGGTGTCCTCTCGTTCGTTAGGCACTTTGTCTTGCTCCAATCATTATGGATGGCAAATCTCACTTATAGACGATATTTATGTAAAGTATGATGTTATCTGCTGAAGTGGTACTCGTACTACGGTCATTCTCTATTTGGCGTGAGCGGCTAGAATCTATAGAATCGTCTTGTTATGGCAGTGGTTTGAAGATAGGCAGTATACCGGCGAAATACAGTATGGCTTTCACAACAGGAGCTTTACTCTTTCAGGAGTCAGTGCGGGTGGCGGAGCTGTTTGTAGAGCTGCGCGACTGGAAGGCGGTGCGCGATCACGTCATCACCCAAAACCTCTTGCAGGCGAAAACAACTAGCACCTCATGCATTTGCGGCTACCCTGTATGACGGCTTTGCCCTAAGAGAGCGACGGAAGACAAAGTCAAGAATGCGTTTTTACTTGGCTAGACAATCTTTAGAATTGGATTGGCGCTGATATCAGGCTAGACGATGATTCGAGCTCGCAAAGCTAACCTAGCAATTGATTTCCTAAGGACTGTTTAAGATGCCTTCTCCGTTTCCCGGTATGGACCCCTATCTCGAAGGTTACCTTTGGCCTGATGTGCATAGTGCCCTAGCGAGCAAAATTAGGCAGTCCTTGACCCCGTTGCTGCGGCCTAAATATGTAGCTCGTCTAGAAGTTTATATGGCTGAAGATCCTTTCCCGGAGGGCGAAATTGGCATCCTCTATCCTGACGTCGAGGTTGTAGAAACCTCACAGAGGCAGCGTCTCACTCAGTCTTTAGACAGCAGTACGCTCACGATTACGCCCCCTGCTTTGGCCCTTCCGGTTACCCAATCTGTGCAAATTCGTTTGACCAGTGTCGAAATTCGCGACACGGCTAACAACAAGCTCATTACCAGTATCGAAATTCTGTCCCCGGTCAATAAACGCGAACCGGGCCTGACGACCTACCGCCAAAAGAGACAAAGGCTCTACCAAGCCGACGTACATCTCCTGGAACTTGACCTACTCAGACGCGGTGCCCGTCCCTTTGCTCAACCTCGCCTGCCGAAAGTTCCTTACTGTATCGCCCTTACCCGCGCCCAGTCCAGGCAAATTGAAATTTGGCCGGTTGAACTGCCAATCCCTCTTCCCGTCATCCCCGTTCCTCTACAATCGCCTGAGCCCGATGTGCCGCTAGATTTGCAGTCTGCCTTTGCGGCAATCTACGACGAAGCCGCCTACGACCTTACTCTCGACTACCGTCAATCTCCACCACCGCCTATCTTCTCTGATGTTGAGTCGAAGTGGCTTCAGTCGCTGGGGCTATCGTAGGGACATAGGTTCTATTGACGGTTATCAACAAGCTGTGGAGCGGTCCGAGCAGTGATTTCAAGGAGGGCTACTCTTCTTCTGGGTCGAAACCATCATCTAATATTGGCATAGCGGGAATGTCGAATAGGGAAGCGATCGCATCTCTAGACTGATCCAACTGCGCGCTAGACAACCGCCCCGTTTCAGCATCGTTGACTACAAACGAACTCTGCTGTCCTTTGCCTTTCTCAGTTGCGGTAACCGTCAAGATGCCGTTGAGATCAAAATCAAAGTGAACTTCTATCAGCAGTGCGCCTGCGGGCTTAGGTGGCAAGTCTTCTATCTTAAATGAACCGAGGGGAACGTTTTCGCGGGCGGTGGTGTTTTCACCTTGATACACTTCGACGATTACCATCTCTTGGTCGTCACTGGCGTTTCGGTAGACTTGCGATCGCGACACCGGAATTACGCTATTACGTGGAATAATCACGCTAAAAAAGTCTGGCATGAAGCCAAATTCTGTCTCCATCAGTGCTGAAACACCCAGAGAGTGCGGAATCACATCCACCAGAATTGAATCAACTTCCTCACCGGCTAGCACCCCTGCTTGCAAAGCCGCGCCTAGGCCCACACACAAATCAGGATCAAAGCTATTGACCGAAATCCCCGGCAAATGTTGTTCTACCAAACGCTGAACCAATGGGATTCTAGTAGAGCCGCCGACCAAAATCACTCGGTCTAAACTGTCGGACTCCATCTCGGCATCCTTCAGCGCCCGGTCAATCGCCTCCAAAGTCTCTTGCAACAGTGACGTGATCATATGCTCAAAATCTTCTCTTGCAATTTCTGTTTCTAAATGCAGCGCCGTGGTCCCTTTGCTCGCCAAGAAAGGTTCGCGAACGGTGGTAAATGCATTCTCGCTTAGAGCCATTTTGGCCTGTTCGGCGGTCCGCAGCAGCCGCGCCTGCGTAGCAGCATCGTCGGGCACGTCCATTTCATGCATCTGCGAAAACTTATCGGCCAGATGCCTTTGTAGCTGTCGATCAAAATCATCGCCGCCGAGCCGATTGTTGCCGTGGCTGGCCAGCACTTCGGTGACATCGCCCGTCATTTCGACAATCGACACGTCAAAGGTACCGCCGCCCAGGTCATAAACTAAAACCGTTTCGGTGTCTTCCGCGCGATCGTCAAAGACCAGCGCCGCCGCTGTGGGCTCATTCAAGATTTGCAACACTTCGAAGCCTGCGATCTCGCCTGCTTCTTTCGTGGCCTGCCGCTGAGCGTCGGTAAAATAGGCCGGGACGGTAATCACTGCCTGATTGACTTCTTCTTCTAGGGTTTCTTCGGCTCTCTGTTTGAGCGATCGCAGCACCACCGCCGAAATCTCCTGTGGGCTATATTCTTTCTCGCCTAGCCTCACCCGATAGTCTGTTCCCATCTGCCGCTTGATCGACTTCACTGTCCGCTCCGGCGCAGCTCCGTACTGCCGCAGTGCTGACTGTCCTACCAACAGCTGACCAGACTCACTCAAGCCCACATACGAAGGCAACAGCAGCTCTCCATCTTCATCTGGAATCACCCACGGCTGGCCCTGATCTAGGGTCGCCACCAGCGAATTGGTCGTCCCTAAATCAATTCCTACAACCTTACTCATCGCTTATTCTCCTACTTTAGGGCTAACGGCAACAATTACCTGAGACTCTCGTAAAATGCGATCTTTCCAGCGGTAGCCTCGGACGACTTCTTGCAATACGGTGTTCGGAGTCGCGATCGCATCCGCCTGCTGTCCCAACGCATGCATCGTTTCTGGGTCAAACGGCTCTCCTTTTCCGGGCAGCGGCACTACCTGATGCTGACTCAATACAGCCAGCATTGACTCTCGAATCATTTCAACGCCTTCTCGAGCGCTAGTCACTACCTCTGTCATCGGCTCCGGGTCTGTTGCTTTCTGCCTGGCTAAGCGCTGCCAAAAGCGTTGCAAAGGTTGCCACCAGGTTTTCTGTTCTGAGGCTGGCGCTGCTTGTGTTCCGGCGGCTCGCTGCCAGTGTTCAGCCGCCCGGTCTAGATCGTCCACAACGCTCAGCAGATCGGTGAGCAGTTTTTCCTGCTGTTTACGCAGCTGAATTTTTTGGCTGGCCAGTTCTCTAGGGGATCTTGTCATCTGTTCTACTGCTGTCAAAAAGTTAATAAAATTAGATCTTCTAAAGTGACATCGACTGCCGCTGTAGCTTTCTCTTTGAGTTCGGTTAACAGGGATTCATCTAACTTGGCCTCAATGGGTTTTGGGTCAAAGAAATTATCCTTTCTTTGAGTCGGCGCTTTGCGCAAAGCTTCATAGGCAGCGCGAATTTCCTTAAATTCTTGAGGGTGGCTGTGAGCGGGAAAGGCTTTGAGCTGAGCGTGGTAGGCAGACTTGATTTCGGCGGGGGCTGCGCCGTCAGACAGGCCAAGGCGCTCGTAGTGTTCTTGCATAGATGGCTCTAAGGAAAGTGAACAAAGGGAGAGGCGAGAGGAAAGGAGAGGCGATCGCGTTTAGAACCTGCGTCTTCTTGAAGATTTCTTACCCTTCGACTTACCGAAAGTAGGCGGCCTAGGCACTGGCGGAAACAGGCTGTCAAAACCAAATTCGTCCTCCTCTTCAAAGCCGCCTCCCATTTCAGCTATCAGCTCCGGCAGCATTTGATCGATTACGTTATCTGGCACTGACCCGCCAAATGCCTCTCTGGCCATCTGTCTGATTAAATCGAGCATGTCACCTGGGCTAGGATCGCTCAACCGGTCAAGGTTAGGGCCGACGATTCGACGAGTCCTTTCCTGGGCAACCCACCAGTCTTCTGCTCGGTAGGCTTGGAGCGCTTCGGCATCCTGTAGGCGGCGAGCAAGTTCAAAGCCCCGTTCGTAAAAGGTATCGTATTGAGCCGATTCCCGTTTGTATAGAGTCGCTGCTGCCAGTAGAAGCAGCGGGTTTTGAGGATCTTTCTTGAGCTGAGCTTCAATGAACGTTTTCAAAGCGATGTTTTGCCCAAACTGACGAATTTCCAACTGGGCTTGGGCCAGGGTTTTGCTCGGCTCGATGGTCCGCTTCAGCACAGCAGTGACTACTTTTGTGGTCGCGTCAGGGTTGGTAGAGGCGATCGCCTGCAAGAGTAAATAGCCAACATCCGCACCCGGCACCTGCTGCTTCGACAGATCGGCCATCTTCTTGAGATAGCTCCTTTGCAGCGCGACTATGCCCTTCTGATTGCGCTTGGCGTGCTGCTGCACAATCAGATAAATCGCCTTGATGATCTCCACCTGCTCGGTGGGCGAATGAGCCGCCAGGAAATTTTCCCACTCAGCTACCGCCTGTTCTTGATCGAGCGTAATCTTTTGACCGCTGCTAGGCTCGTCTATTGCTGCTGACAGGAACATCCGACAGGCTTCAATCGGTGCGCTAGTTTTGGTTTCATCAGAGATAAACTGCGCCATCGTCCTATAGTGCTGAAATCCCAAGGCTTCTACCCAGTCGGGAATTTCTACCTCGCTCTCAGCGCCAGCATCGCCAAAGGCTGGGCCGTATTTCTGGCGAATCTCTTTAAGCGCAGTCGGCTTCTCTGCCAAGGCTTGACAGAGAATAGTATAAATCTCCTGAAACCGGCTCCCTTTCTTTAGAGCTTGAGTCAGCAGCTCAACTGATTCCTCTTTGTCTGTGGAGCTGCCGGTAGCTCTGCTTTTAGTGTAGAGAATTAGTCCTTTTCTACCTAAAACCTCTGGATGTTCAGGGGCTAACTTTTCGGCGATTTGAACCGTTTTGATGGCGTCGCGATCGCGTCCCGTATATATCTGCGCATCTGCTCGCCAGCAGTGCAGCAGCGCTAGCCCGGCGTTTAGTCTTGTTTCTGGCCAGGCTTGAGGATTGTGTTTAGCCTCTTGTCGTAGCCAGCGGATGAACTGATCTAGTAGTTTGAGATCTTTGCTAGAGTCATCGGTTAAGTCCAGCGCCTTGTGCAGATTGAGGGCCAAGTTAGGCTCGAACCCGGTTTCCTCAAGCGCCTTTCCCCAGAACTCGACGCTGCATTCTAGCTCTTGCTGCTGCTTTGCCTGTTCGCCAGCCAGCAAAAGAATAGGGGTAGCTAGCGGCTTTAGCGCGGGATACTCGTCCATGATGCCAGCAGGCGGTTCGATACTCAGATGGGCGGCGTCATGAACATTGTCATCGCGAATAAAGGCTAACAGCTCTAGAATCCAGCCAGCATAGTCACGCTTGCTCAGTCTGCCTGTTTCCAAGGCATCAAAGTTCACGTAGGAGAACCCCCTAGGCGCTCTATGTGTGTGAGCAACCTGATACAGCAGCAGCAGCCGTAGAGCGGGATGTAGCTGATTTCTACTGATGAAATTTCGACTTTCAAACATACTAGATGAAAAGCCTTGAGTACCGGTTGACAGCGTTGTTTCAGCCTCAGCCCAGCTTTCCATCTGTTGATATGCGTAGGTAGTCCAGGCAGCTAGATGATCCGCTCTGCTGATCGGGCGATTTGTTTTCTTAAAATGGTCAAGAGCAGCTTCGGGCTGGTTTGATTTGAGCGCGATCGCTCCTCTTGCCCAGTGCAGCTGCGCCGCGAAGAACCGCTTTGACTGTGAGTCAATCAGCGTCTGCACCTGATCGATCTGACCATTTAGCACCAACAGCTTTAGATAGCAACCACCCATTTCCTTTGGCAAGTCCTTGCGTTCAAAAGCAGACTGAAATAGCTCCAGCGCTTCTGCCTGCTTGTCCTGTGCCAACAGGCATTTTGCTAGCCAGTAGTAGGTATCGTCAGTTGGCTCTAGATTCAACGCTTGGCAAAGAGCAGTTTCAGCCTGCGAATAGCGCGATCGCTCGAACTCGTATTTGCCCTGCGACAGCCAAATATCTGCTTCTGTAACTGCGATCGCCTGCTCAGGATTTCGCTTCAGTCCCTGTTGAAGCTTACGCAGAGCCATCTGGTGCTTGTTCTGTTTTAACAAGCCTTGGACCTGCTTTTCTAACGCTTGTCCTGAGGCTGCTATCCCGGAGAGCTGTTGCCGAATTCCCTTTCGTTTAGCCAAAACAGCCTCCCTTTTTTCTAATACCTTTTTTGCACAGCGATCGATTCTTTCGATCAGCTTGTTTACCTTAGCCTAGTAGATTTTACGCAGAACTTCGAGCCCTATGAAAGCCTGCTAGCGCCTTACTGAGGACATAACGGCACCTGGGCAGCTAATTATCAATCCGATAAGCGATAAGTTCAAAGAACACTAAGAAAGAACTATAAAACAAAGCTGTAGAGCAGAAAGCTCTCAGAAAAGTGCTTTTCCGAGAGCTTCAGATGGGTGGTAGGCAATTACAATCCCAGATAAAAAAGTCGTTCAAACCTACTGCTGATTGACCTCAATGTCGCGTACAATCCCCTTTGCCTGTTCAATCTCATCTTGTGAGCCTTGCACAACTATCCGAAATGTTCTAGGGATAGAAGGATCTGACTTTTGCCTTTGCTCCTTGGGTTGAGCATCGTAGATTTGTTTGCCAAAGAGCAGTCCTAGCAGTCCGCCGACCACTGTTGCTCCCAGTATTAGAAGTCGACTCGAAGTGCTATCAACGGCCATTCCCTCTACTAAAAATGGTGCAGTCAGGACTATCACTAGGCCAACCACACCGCCATAAAAAGCACCTATTAGAAAACCTGCCTCGGGGCCAGAGGTAGTCGACAGAGCCTCTAGATGCGTACTTGGGCTGATATGGTCATCAACCAACACGTTTTGCTTTGAGATGCCAGCCGATGCGATCGCCTGCCGAATTTTCTGCGCGGACTGCCGGTCGTTATAGATGCCGATGGTCTCTCCAGCGGGTGCATCGACGTTTGGGGCTACGGTTTGACTAGTCATAAGATTCTCCTTGAGTAATTCTCTTTGAGCCTTCATCAGGATGAATAAGCCCTGATTTCTAGAAAGCTCTATGACTAACCATGACTAATTGCAAAGTGTCTATGCTCTATAGTCCGACACAGATCAGTCTCTATCAAACGGGACCTACCCTGGCACAAACAACAAACCCCAAGAGGTAGTAAAACCTCTCGGGGTTTGTCTGTAGAACTGTTCTTTATTTAGCTAGATAGTGACTCTAGCCAAACAATTCCTGACTAGACAGCAGCAGCCGTCTTGACTTTTGCATCTAGCTCGCCAGCTTCGTACTTAGCTGCAAACACTTCGACGCCAACCTGCTTGATCTTAGAAGCATTGCCAGCAGTGCCAAAGGCTTCGTAGCGGTCAGTACAAACCTGCTTCATATACTTGATAGAAGGCTTAAGGAAGTGACGAGGGTCGAAGTTCTTTGGATCAGCGGTTGCCGCTTCGCGAATGGCAGCAGTAATCGCCAAACGGTTGTCGGTATCGATGTTCACCTTGCGAACGCCGTTCTTGATGCCTTTCTGAATCTCTTCGACGGGTACGCCGTAAGTTTCAGGAATAGCACCACCGTGGGCGTTGATGATCTCTAGCCATTTCTGAGGCACAGAAGAAGAGCCATGCATCACCAGGTGAGTGTTTGGCAGGCGCTTGTGAATCTCAGCAATCCTGTCAATTGCGAGAATTTCGCCAGTCGGCTTGCGGGTGAATTTGTACGCGCCGTGGCTAGTACCAATTGCAACTGCAAGAGCGTCTACTTGAGTCGCCTCTACGAACTGGGCAGCTTCTTCAGGGTCAGTCAATAGCTGATCCTTGTCGAGCTTGCCTTCAAAGCCGTGGCCGTCTTCTGCTTCACCTTGACCCGTTTCGAGTGAGCCTAGGCAGCCTAGCTCACCTTCTACACTGGCACCGATCGCATGAGCGACCTTGACGACTTCGCGGGTGACGTTGACGTTGTACTCAAAGCTTGCCGGTGTCTTGGCATCTTCTTCGAGCGAGCCGTCCATCATCACGCTAGTAAAGCCGTTGCGAATTGCTGAGTAGCAAGTGGCAGGGCCGTTGCCGTGGTCCTGGTGCATGACGACGGGGATATGAGGATAGGTCTCAACCGCTGCCATGACTAGGTGGCGCAAGAAATTTTCGCCTGCGTACTTCCGTGCGCCACGTGAAGCTTGCAAAATAACTGGGCTATCTGTTTCGTCAGCAGCCTGCATAATTGCCAGGATCTGCTCTAAGTTGTTTACGTTGAATGCAGGAATTCCGTAACCGTTTTCAGCTGCATGATCAAGCATCAGCCGCATAGGTACCAGCGCCATTCCATATCCTCCTAATTTTGTTGCGAGATGGTCAACCCACCTGCTTCTCTAAAGTGTTACCTAAAGTTGCGATAGGTGTAGGTTCTTATCAATTTAATAGTATGTCAAAACATAAACCTCTGGTCATTTGTTTTGGTAGGCTTCGCTGATCCGGGCTGTCTGCGAGGAAGTGTAGATTGCAAAAACGCCGCGCGAAATAAGGCTGCGCAGCGTTCTAGGCCGTTGTCAGCGATTTTCTGTTTGTCGTAGGTATTTACTACTGGCTTTGCAGTCTGTAATACTTTTGCGATCGCGCTTGCTAGGGCACAGCAGACAAAATGGGTCGCCTGGGATTCGAACCCAGGACCAGTCGGTTAAAAGCCGAATGCTCTACCACTGAGCTAGCGACCCGCGTTTTTCGAAGCTAGGAACCTGCTGTGTGGTGTTTGCAGCAGTTTTTTGTTCGCCTCGCACGGGTTCTAAATGTAGCACATGGACCGAGCGCTATCGTAAGTTTTTTTGGAAAGCGGTTTGAGTTATCTATCTATGGTGATTCGGAATCGGTTGAGGAATCGATGGTCTCGATGTATTGGGCGTCGATTAAAAACTTGCCCCGATTAAAGCGAACGCCAAGGTAGCCGCCGGGTTTGCGGCTGAGGATGGTGCCTTCTTCGCCAATCTCGACTAGGTCGGGGGGACGGAGCATGGGCATGTTGTCGTCGCTTTTGAGGTAGGGGGGGCGGGTGTGGAGGCGGATGCGATCGCCGACTTTGAAGGAGGTCATAGGGGAGATTATGAGGAGAGGGGATGTGGAGCTACGGGACTTGCCAGATGCGCTGATGATATTTCTCGGGCTGGGCGTAGGGGTCTGGGTCGGAATGATCGTGGCCGTGGTCGTGATGGTCGTGGCCGTGATGATGGCCGTGCCCGTGATTAGTGTCACCTTTGGCAGCGAGGCGGAATTTGCACGCTTCGCAGTTCATGGCGACTTGGCCGAGCTGGGTTTCAATTTCGCGATCACGCAGGATTCGCAATAGCTGCGGATGAATGCCCATTTCGGGGAGGGTGACAATTTCGACGTGGGGGGTGAGGGCTTGCTGCTGAGCGGCGATCTCCCCAATTTTTTCCATCAGCACGCCAGTGAACATGAAGTAGGGTAGGACGATGATGCGCTTGGGATTGTAGAAGTGCGATCGCCTAAAGCCTTCTTCTAATCTGGGGTGCGTAATGCCGATGAAACATGTCTCTACCGTGTGATAGCCGCTGCCTTCCCACACCATCCGGGCCAGCTTGTAGACATCGCCGTTGGCATCCGGATCGCTAGAGCCTCGACCGATGAACAAGAGCGTAGTGTCTTCGCGAGCGATGCCGTGTGGATTGTTCCCAGGCGTATCTAGTAGCTTCAGACGAGCCTTCCACAGATCGAAAATGGCAGGCGTGATGCCGAAGTGACGACCGTAGTGAAAGGTCAAACCGGGATGGCGTTCTCTAGCTCTATCTAGCTCGTTGGTAACGTCAAATTTATTGTGACGGGCGGCAAAGAGCAGAATAGGCAGCACGGAAATATCGGTATAGCCCTGCTCAATGCACTGGTCTACGCCTGCCTGGATGCTGGGTTCAGTGAGTTCTAGAAAGCAGGGAATGACCGGACGAGAGGGGTCTAGGCTGTGGTAGATGTTGGCAAAATCAATTAGGTCTTGGCGACCCTTGGGGTTGCGGGTGCCGTGACCCACCATCAGCAGCGGTCGCTTGATCGGTAGCGAGGGTAGCTTGATTGGCCAGGTAGAGTCATCTGGAGCGATGTTAGCCGTGGCTTTTTGGTCTGCTGAGGGGTGCGATCGCGATAAAGACTGTGTAGTCAGCGTGTCAGATGTTTGAATGAAAGCCATGTAGATTTGCTCGGGTGCCGCGCAAGCTCCTATGTTTGTAGACTCAGTAATTTTATCGCCTGCGAAAATAATTCGGATAGGCTCGCTACATGACTTTACGAGAGCAGATTAGATCAGTCATTGAGGGCAAAGACTCGACGGCTAGTCTAGTGGTGAATGGTGCGATCGCCTTCCTCATTCTTCTATCTGCTGCTCCTCTTCGCTATCCAGACCTACCCGCTATCCCCTGCCATACAGCTCACTATCAAGACTGCCGACAAAGTCATCCTGGCGCTATTCACCCTCGAATACCTGCTGCGGCTGTGGTCCGCCGAAAAGCCCCTTCGCTTCTTCTTCAGTCTGTACGGCCTGATTGATCTGGTTTCCATCCTGCCATTTTTGCTAGGCGCACTAGATGTCCGATTCCTGCGGCTGATCCGGTGGCTGCGAATCCTCCGGCTCGCTCGCTTCTTTGAAAAAAGAACCTGGTTCAACCGACTCAGCGGCTACGAAGGCTTAATCTTTGGCAAAATCCTATTCACTCTATTTTCCATCATTTTCATCTACGCAGGCGCGATTTATCAGGCAGAGCACGAAGCCAATGCCAAAAGCTTCACCACCTTCCTAGACGCGATCTACTTCGCGGTCGTCACCATGACCACCGTCGGCTATGGCGATATCACCCCTACCTCAGAGCTAGGCCGAGGGCTGACCATCATGATGATCCTGACCGGAATAGCCTTAATTCCTACCCAGGTCGGCAACCTCATTCAGCAGTTCACCAAAGTACAAAACTCGCTGCGCGTTACCTGTACTAACTGCGGATTGCTAGGTCATGAGGAAGACGCTCAGTACTGCCGTCGCTGCGGGATAGCGCTACCAGTGAATGCTGAAGCACTCGATTAGAATGCGTGGCAGTCACGCTATAGCATTGGTCACAAGTATCTACAGTCCGACTGGCCTGCATTCCTCTTAGGCTTTGCCCTCCCACAGAGAAACAGGTTCTGACGATTGCAGGCTCTTTCCAAAAGCTGCTTAGCTTCTCCTTTTGATAAACACCAGCACCTTGTGAAACAGAAGACAAATTTAGAGAGCTTTGTTTGAGCTTTTGATGAAGCTGATACATCTCCCTTCGTATCTGACTTTCAAGGTAATACAAGTCAGATACCAATTCAGCATTCACCGCTCTTCACTAAAACTTTATGCTTATAGTCCGTGAATGTACTGACACCCGCCTCGCAGTAATGATATAAACACTGTGTCGGCGAAAACAAATAATTTTGCTGTGATTTGATAACTAGGTGCTGATACGAGATAGCTTATTTTATGTGGAAGGTGAATCAACAGACAGGATTGATGTATTCCAAGTATTTATGACAGACACGCTTTAGGGTGCATTTTGAAAAGCGTGCATTCTAGTAGACGACTATGTCTATAAGAAGATTAAGCCTTGGACTTTAGGAGTCACCTTCCAACATTTGTTCTTCCTCTATATTTTTTCGCTAATTACAAAAATTATCACACTTCTTCCACTGGACTGATGGGCTCGCGCGGACTGCGTGAGATAGGTTCTTGGCAGCTAAGAGACTAAGGCAGCAGATTAGTTTCTTTGTAGATGGCTATCAAGCCATTTACACAAGTGCTCGCTGAATGTGTATAAGCGATCAAATTCAGAAAAACGTGTGTAAGCAATCTAATTCAGAAAAACTGTTTTTCAACGAGACTAATTATGGATAATTTCGAGCTGTTGCTAGATTCCCTTTCACCTATTGATGAAAATGGCACCGCTTCTATCACAGGCAGCATCGTCGGACTCGGCGTTCCAGGCAGCGATGTCAGTCTCTCGATTAATTTCGGCGATCTCTCTGCGCCCGCACCTGCACAGCTAATCACGGTGAGTGACGATGGGACGGGTGCCGACCAGATAGCTGATGATGGCATCATCGAGTTTGACATTTCGAACCTGTACTTCGATGATGATCCTTCTGGCACCGCATTCGATGTTTACGACGTTACTGTTGATGCAACAGAGCAGGTCTTGTCTGGAACAGATGCTGTCTTTGTATTAGACGACTCTGGTAGCACGTCTGCTTCCTCTGGAATTGATGTAGATGGCGATGGTTTTAGCGATAGCATTCGAGAAGCAGAAAATGCTGCTTTTAAGGCGCTCAATCAGGACTTAATCGATCGAGGACTAGGGGATGTTTCTAAAGTATCGATCGCCGCCTACGGTAGTTTTGGTCTGCTGGCAGATCTAAATCCTGTTGAAGCAGGCATTCAGACGTTTACTACCCCGAACGCTGATGCAGACAACAACGGTGTTCTAGACGTCGAGCAAGCTTTGGACATGCTGCCAAACGTTGGTGCGACAACCAATTTTCAAGCTGGTTTGCAGCAGGCCATTATTGCTCTCAACAACGCTGGAACAGCACCTGGACAGGGCAGCGTAATCTTTTTATCAGATGGTCAAAGAAATACTGGCTCGAATGGGGCTATTGAAACTGATACTATCGTTAGTACGCTAGGTCAGAGCTTGAGAGCTTTTGGTGTAGGAGCGAACTCGGAGCTAGAAGATCTGCAAGTTCTAGACCCCAATGCTGAGAAATTCACGGATATTCAAGACCTACTGGACCTGTTTTCAGGGGTTGGCTCGAACATTAACCAAGATTCTGACTCTACTACTATCAGAATCAACAATGTTGCACCGGATGTTGAACTAGACCAGCCAAGCGACATTGATGAGAACAGTACTTTGACACTGACTGGAACATTCAGCGATCCTGGTACGCTGGACACTTATACGGCGACTGTAGACTGGGGCGATGGCACTAGTGCGGACTTTGCCTTGTCCGCTATCAGCGCGCTCAGCGTAGGTGACTCTCTCTCTTCAACGAGCGATGGTAGCGCACTAACTGTGAGTGCGGTCAATGCTGCAACGGGTGAGGTTAGCTTCAGCCTCGATCACCTGTATGCAGAAGATGGCCCTGTGACTATCTCTGCTTCTGTTACTGACGATGATAGCGGGACAGATACAGACACGGTCGCGATTAACATTGCGCCAGTCGAGCCACCGGTTGAACCACCCGTCGAACCGCCAGTCGAGCCACCAGTTGAGCCACCCGTCGAACCACCGGTTGAACCACCGGTTGAACCACCGGTTGAACCACCGGTTGAGCCGCCAGTTGAACCGCCAGTTGAGCCACCTGTCGTTGATCCAGAGCTTAGCGTGGAGAAACTAGTAGATGCGGATGGAGACAGCACTTTTAGCAGCCAAGAACTCCTCACTGAAGATGTTGCTACCTTCCAGGTTGAAATTACCAACACAGGTACAGTTGATATCTTACTAGATAGCATTGTTGATAGTACCGCTGCTCCTGCCGCGCTTGCCGCGCTAGTCGGCACAACGCTAGCACCTGGTGCGTCAGTAGTCGAGACCTATCAGACTCCGCTGTTTGCATCATCGGCAACAACGCTAGGAACCTCTGGTGCGGATACTTTGCTAGGCAAGCAGATCGAAACAGTCAATATGGTTACCGTCAGCGGTTCTAACGCCAGCGGCGCGGCTACAGCAGATAGCTCTGCTTCGGTCCTGGTTGATGCCAATGACTTGATTGCGGGCGGCCTGGGCGATGACATTATTCGCGGTCTAGGTGGCGATGATGTATTGCGCGGCGATCGCAATTCTCGTAAATCTCAAGCGGGCAAAATAGGCGGCGACGATATCATCTATGGCGGTGCAGGGAATGATCGCATCGGTGGCAAAGGCGGTAACGATACTCTCTTTGGCGACGAGGGCGATGACCTGATCTGGGGCGATGACGGCGACGACATTCTACGCGGCGGCCTCGGTAATGACATCCTCACAGGCGACGACTTCTCCGGCGGTCAAGGAGCCGACACCTTTGTACTAGCCGCAGGCGAAGGCACCGATACGATTGTGGACTTTGACGCGAGCGATTTTATCGGTCTAGCTGATGGCCTATCGCTAGGGGCGCTTTCCTTCGAGGGCGAAAACATCTCGTTCGGTGAGCAGACGCTAGCCGTTTTGACAGGTGTAGACACTACGACGCTATCGGCAGATAGATTTGTGATTGTGTAGGTTCTGACCTATCGGAACTGATGATGTGACTGCTGCATTCTCATTGACACTGTTTCTGAGAGTGCGGTACTTGAACTGTCCATGTTTGGAATCGAGAGTTAGAAACGAGATTGCGCTATCGTATATCTCGTTTTAGCTTGTCTAGGCATTCTTCTAGTCTGACGACTAGGGTTTCTAGGGTGCGATCGCAACTCAAAAAAGGCGTCTCTTGGGTAATTGAAACAAGCTGAGCGCTCAGCTTATCCAATCTCCTTTCTGTACTTTCTTTTGGTAAGCTTTGTCCAAGAGCATTGGAAAAATCATTCATTCTAAAACCATCCAACAGAGTAACTATCGATGATTGTTTTTGTAGATAGGGCCGAATTGGGTATTTGAAATCCGTGAAAGAAAGCGACTTTGCGCCGCTAATGACCTGATAGCGATAGGGTAGCTGCACAGACGCACACCAGTCACGCCACTTAAACGGCAATATTCTAGGACTCGTGCGCACAGGTATCCAGGGCACTCTTAGCGTATCGGCTACAATCGCCCCGTGCATTGCCTCACTGATGAGCACCTTTGTTTGTGAGATATCCGCAATCACTTCTTCGACTTCTGCGGTTGGATCGATATAGTGAATGCCTGCTCTTTGGCAAACAGTCTCAAACAGCGGCGCAAGACGGTGCCGGAAATGAGGCATATAAGAAAAAGCGTAGCGGCGTTCGGCCTCGCTCACAGGGGAGAAGTGACGCTTCAGTAAAGCTGCTCCGTCCGTAACGGCAGATTTGGCCGGCAGGTTCAGTCGCCCGGCTGAGAGCGGCCCTCGGACACAGTAAATCTTCCAGTTCGGCGGTTGCTGAAAGCGAAAGCTTCTACCATATCCCGCTCCTGAACTAAAGCAAACGACGTTTTCTGCGCCGCTGACTAAGTTAGCCGTAGTCTCATTCAACAGAGTACCGATGCCGACAAAAATGCTCTTGTCGCACTCATTTAGCTCTGGCAGCAGTCGCGACCACAGCCACGGATTTAAGTCATCCCCAAAGTTTTGTATAGATGACTTAGCCTGGTAGTAGAAAAGTTTCATATGACTGCGCCTATAGCATCGAGTGCAGTGCCAGACTAGATGCCGCCTGATGAGCAGCAGCAGCAGCAGCACGAAACTGCTCAGAAACAAACAGAAAATCGGCATCGATTAAATCGTCTATTGCTCTAAGCTCATTGGAGTAAGGTTGCAATAGTGAGAAGACTTCTTTCTGTTCCAATGCTGCTTTTTGCAAGACAGCTAGATAAGCTTTGTACTCCGCACTATCATTCCAGTGATTCTCAGCTTCCACAGCTTCTAGCGTTTTCGGATAGAAGTCCTCAGTAAATTTGTAGTGCAGATAAACGATGGAAAAATCTGCTCTTCTCGCATAGTTCAGCAGATGAGAAGACTTCATCTGTGTGCCCCAATGGGCAAAGAACATTGTTTCTTTGGTCAAGAAGCAATTTCGATTGAAAATTTCCTTACGGATGCCGCCATAGAAGAACTTTAGTTCTGAATGAATGTCTAGCTGAAACTTGCGCACATAATCTCTTTTGCTTATGTGACTGACGTCGTAGTAGCGAAAAACAGATTTCAAACTCTCTAAACTCTGAGCTCTTGTTCGCTCTGAAAGCTGAATTCCCTCTTTTGAAAACATGTCCAGCATTTGCACGCAGACAGCGTCATACTCATGCTGATTGAGATATACTAAAATGTCTTCTAACCCTCTAGCTAACGGGAAATGAAGAAACTCGTCTATATCAGCAATGACACACCAGTGACCACGCCCGCAGGTGTTGATTAGAAAGTTTTTGAAAACGTCAAAGTATCTTCTAAAAGGTTTGTGGGAAGAGAATAGCGTAGTCTGCCTATTTGATTTAATGATGTTAGTAGTGTCATCCGTAGAGCCATTGTCTAAGAAGAAAATGTGCTTGAAACCCAGGTTTAGATAGTGGTCGATAAAGGCTTGAACAAGACTTTCTCCATTCTTGACAACGCATAATACAACAGCTTCGGACGAGTTCGACTCTATGCGAATAGGACCCTGTTCGTGATTAATAGTCAGCCGCAGCAGCCAGAGACGTAATGAGTTCTTGAGTGGAAAGATAGAAGCGCTCACGCATAGCGTTCTAAGAAAAAGTCTACCAATCTTGATGCTATCCAACGCCTTTACGATTGCATGAGTCTGTTGTTCGAGCATTGGTTGTGTGAGATAGAAAGCAGTGTATCTACTGAAGTTGTGTGAAGTCTTGACTACCAATAGGCTAGCAGGCAGCGATACCCAGCAATACCGACATAGAAGAGGTCTTCACAGGCTTTTGACCTGAGTGTGATAACAGCTTCATCTTCCGGCTGGTGAATAGCCTGGAACCATCGAGAAATATTGATGAGCAGCTTCGGCTGTAATCTTCAATCTTAAAAATTATGAGCTTTGGTTCTACTTTTGATCTCGGTAATTTAGACGGTACAAATGGTTTTAAGATCCCAGGTCTCAGTATTGGCGACGACTTGGGCAGATCGCTCAGCAGCGCAGGCGACTTCAACGGTGACGGTATCGACGATCTGATCATCGGTAACCCAGATGCTAATGGCCTGAATGATTCCCTATTTTTCTCGGCGGGTGAAAGCTACGTTATTTTTGGTGGTAGCGAGGTCGGCAGCAGCGGTAGCTTTGACGTGTCCGCGCTCGATGGCCTTAACGGATTTACTGTCTACGGGGCAGCGGCTATAGACTATTCGGGCACGTCCGTCAGCGGAGTGGGCGATGTCAACAATGATGGCTTTGACGATCTGATCATTGGCACGCCGGGTGCGGATAAGGGCCAAGCTCAAATTTTGTTTGGCGGTAGGCGATCGGACTTCTTTGGTGGAGCGCTAATCGCAGACCAGATCGACGGCAGTGATGGGTTTACGTTCGCTAGCAATACTAGGTTTAGCGAGTCTCTGGGCGCGGCTGTCAGTGGCGTCGGTGACGTTAATGATGATGGGATTGCTGATTTTATCGTAGGCGCACCTAGAGCTTTTGCGGAGAGCGGAAGTGGGTTCGATGGCCGCAGCTATGTGGTGTTTGGCGGATCTGATATTGCTAGCGGTGGTCTGCTCAATACGCTAGATATAGATGGCAGCAATGGCTTTTCGCTAGAGGGCGTTGCCGATCTTTTGGGCGGTTCGGGTAGTGCCGTCAGTGGATTAGGTGATGTCAACGGCGACGGCGTTAATGACTTGATTGTTGGGGGCGCTGGGGTGGGGCCGTCCGGCGAGAGCTATGTGGTGTTTGGCGGCGGCAACGTGGGCGGCGATGGGCTGATTAACCTGTCTGAGCTGAACGGGGATAATGGCTTTGTGCTGCGGAGCGATCGCGGCAACGATTTAGGCCGTTCTGTCAGCGGCGCAGGCGATGTCAACAACGATGGCATTGACGATTTTATTGTCGGTGCACCTGGGTTCGCCAACGGGGGAGCCGATGCTGCGGGCCGTAGCTTTGTCGTTTTTGGCAGCCAGGAGCTAGGGAACACAGGTCTTTTGGAAGTTTCTACCCAGCTAGACGGCGACAACGGTTTTGTAATCAATGGCGACAGCGATTTTAGCCAGTTTGGCAACTCGGTCAGCAGCGCGGGTGATATCAACAGCGATGGCATCGCCGATTTGCTGGTCGGTACGATCTTTTCTCCTTACGGGTACGCAATATTCGGTGATGACGACCTCGGAGAAGATGGGTTCTTGAATGTTGCTGATTTAGATGGTGACAACGGCTTTCGCTTTTTCGAGCAGTTTATCAATGCAGGCAAGCAGGTTAGCGGCATTGGTGATCTCAACAATGACGGCATCGATGATTTCATAGCAGCAGATCCAGACGATAAAGTAGCTGGCTTAGCCTATGTAGTCTTTGGTCAGGGTGAGCCGCCCGTTGAGCCACCCGTTGAGCCGCCCGTTGAGCCACCCGTTGAGCCACCAGTTGAGCCGATGCTCAGTGTTGAGACGCTAGTAGATGCTGATGGCGATCGCAGCTTTGGCAGCGAAGAAGTTGAAGCTGACGATGGCAAAGTCGTTTTTCAGGTTGAAGTGGTCAACACGGGTGATGTGACGCTGACGATTAGCGAAGTTGTAGATAGCGCTTTTGGCGAGGTGTCTCAACTTAGAGACCTAATTGGACAGACGCTGGCAGCGGGTGAATCTGCGATCGCAACCTACGAGGCCACGCTATCTAGAGCTGATCTCACAACGCTAGGCACTACGGGCGGGGATACACTCACCGGTCAGCAGACGAGCGTAGTCAATGAAGTAACGGTCTTTGGAATGGCAGCCGACCTGACGGCCACAGACTCTAGCACGGCGGTGGTGCTAGTCGATGCCAATGATTTAATTGCTGGTGGCTTGGGTGCGGATACTATCTTTGGCGGCGGCGGTGATGATGTGTTGCGCGGTGATCTGAACCTACGCAGCGCTCAAGTTGGTGTTGGTAATGATGATGTGATCTATGGTGGGGCGGGGCGCGATCGCATCGGCGGCAAAGGCGGCAACGACATCCTCTTCGGCGGTGACGACGACGACCAGATCTGGGGCGATGACGGTGACGACATCCTGCGCGGCGGACTCGGCAACGACATCCTCACAGGCGATGACTTTTCCGGCGGTCAGGGAGCCGATACCTTTGTGCTAGCCGCAGGCGAAGGTACTGACACCATCGTGGACTTTCAGATAAATCAAGACTTTATCGGACTGGCCGATGGCCTGACGCTAGGCTCGCTCTCTTTCCAGGGCAACACGATTTCACTGGGTGAACAGACGCTAGCTATCTTGACAGGCATAGACACCACAGCGCTAGCCCCAGCTAGCTTCGTCATGGTGTAGATACTCCGGCATCAACGCTCTGGGATCAACGCTCTGGGATCAACGCTCTGGGATCAACGCTTTATAGACCAGACCGCTACTTAACTCGTGCCTCGACCTGTTCTGCTTGGTCGGGGCATTATTTTTCGCTGGCTATTTATCTCTAGTCATTGATTCGACTGACACCTTGTTCGCTGCGTAAGACTTTGACCGGATTTCAAGCGCACTAGGCAGTATCTACTTCTGTAGCCTAGCTAAATTAGCGACTAGGTTCGTGTTGGGTCGCTATCGCATAAGTTACAATTGGTAAACCTTTATTGCAAAGCTGTAAATTTCAGACAGTCGCTCTTTGCTGAGCTTTCATCCTCTACTGAACTTTTCTTTCATGAGCTTCTAAGCTCAGCCTACTCCAGCCATCCCCGAGACTCCTATGAGCCTTCCCATTCGCAACGTCGCTATCATCGCCCACGTAGACCACGGCAAAACTACACTTGTCGACGCTTTGCTAGAGCAGTCCGGCATCTTCCGTGACAACGAAGCGGTGCCTACCTGTGTCCTCGACTCTAACGACTTGGAGCGAGAGCGAGGGATTACTATCCTGTCGAAAAACACGGCAGTTTACTACGGCGACACCCTGATCAATATCGTTGACACACCTGGTCACGCAGACTTTGGTGGAGAGGTAGAGCGCGTACTCGGCATGGTCGACGGCTGTCTGCTGATTGTGGATGCGAACGAAGGCCCGATGCCACAGACCCGTTTCGTTTTGAAAAAGGCACTCGAAAAAGGGCTGCGTCCAATCGTAGTCGTCAACAAGATTGACCGTCCCCGGGCAGATCCCCACACCGCTGTCGATAAGGTGCTAGATCTTTTTATTGAGCTGGGCGCGGACGATGACCAGTGCGACTTTCCCTATCTTTTTGCTTCCGGTCTGACCGGCTTTGCCAAAGAGCAAATGGAAGACGAAGACAAAGACATGAAGCCTCTGTTTGAAGCGGTTATTCATCACGTTTCTCCACCGGTTGGCGACCCTGACAAGCCTTTGCAGCTCCAGGTCACGACGCTCGACTATTCCGACTACCTGGGCCGCATCGTCATTGGTAAGGTTCACAACGGCACCATCCGTCAGGGCGAACAGTGCGCTCTGGTGAAAGAAGACGGCACGATTGTGAAGAAGAAAATCACTAAGCTGATGGGATTCCAGGGTCTGGCGCGAGTCGAGATTCCAGAATCGACTGCCGGAAACCTGGTTGCCGTTTCAGGCTTTGCAGATGCCAATATTGGTGAAACCATCACCAGTGCCACCGATCCGCAGGCACTGCCGCTAATCAAGGTAGACGAGCCCACGCTGCAAATGACCTTTGCAGTCAATGATTCACCGTTTGCCGGACAGGAGGGTGATTTTGTCACCTCTCGTCAGCTGCGCGATCGCCTTTTCCGCGAGCTAGAAACCAACGTTGCTTTGCGCGTAGAAAACACCGACTCGCCCGATCGCTTTGCTGTCTCTGGCCGGGGTGAGCTGCACCTAGGCATCCTGATCGAGACCATGCGCCGTGAAGGATACGAGTTTCAAGTATCCCAGCCGCAGGTAATCTACCGAGAAGTGAACAGCAAGCCCTGTGAGCCCTTTGAGCAGCTAGTGCTAGACATCCCCGAAGACGCAGTCGGCGGCTGTATGGAGCGACTGGGCCAGCGTAAAGCTGAGCTACAGGACATGATGGTTTCGGGAGATGGTCGCGCACAGCTAGAGTTTGTCGTTCCTGCCCGTGGCCTGATCGGCTTCCGGGGTGAATTCATGCGGGCGACTCGCGGTGCCGGCATCATGAACCACAGCTTTTTAGAATATCGTCCGATGTCTGGCGATATCGATACTCGTCGGAACGGCGTGCTGATTTCGTTTGAAGAAGGGGTCGCTACCTTCTACTCGCTGAAGAACGCTGAAGATAGAGGCACGTTCTTTATTGAGCCTGGTACAAAGGTCTACAAAGGCATGGTTGTCGGAGAAAACAATCGTCCGCAAGACCTAGAGCTGAATATCTGTAAGGCCAAGCAGCTGACTAACCACCGGGCAGCTTCGGGTGATGAGCTAGTGCAGCTACAGTCGCCAATGGAGATGGGCCTAGAGCGAGCGCTAGAGTACATTGGTCCGGATGAGATGGTAGAAGTGACACCGGAGTCGATCCGATTGCGCAAAGTTGGTAAGAAGAAGCTGGCTAAGCGGTAGATAGCAGCCACATTAGATCGCGATCACACTTAAATAAGTTGAATCCAGAGAAGTGCTCACTTCTCTGGATTTTTTGTGGCATCGTGCGAATGCTGCACGAAATTTGGTAGAGATCAGCTTATGGCAGTGGTGAGGTGCTCGACCGGTATCGGCCTTGCGCTGCTTACTGTTGTGGACGACTTAGCTCATAAGGTGCAAGGGGTAGCGCGTTCAGCTCTGCGCGAGCTTCTCGCCAGGTGGAATAGTGAGCGTCGAGTATTGCTGTGAAGCGATCGCTATGGTTAGCCTCTAACAGGTGAGCCATTTCGTGAACGACCACATACTCAAGCAGGTCTTTCGGCTTTTTGACTAGCTCGGTATTGAGGCGAATGTTGCGCGCCTTAACGTTGCAGCTACCCCATTTCGTTTTCATGCATTGGAGATAGTAGTTAGAGACTTTTACGCCTAGCTTTTCTTCCCATTTGGCAATCAGCGGTGGTATGGCTTCGTGGAGTAGAGATTTGTGCCAGGTGTGGAAAAGGGCGGCGCGTTTGAGTACGTTTGTTTCTTGGGGGATGTGGAGGGTGATGCGTTTGTGATCGAGAGTGATGTGGGGGGTGGCGTCGCTGTGAACAACAGACAGAAGATAGCGACGGCCCCAAACGTAGTGACTCTCTCGGGGGATGAAGTGGCGAGGAGATTCGCGGGCCTGATCGTTGAACTGTTGCTGCTGTTGTTTTATCCAGGCGAGCTGGCTGATGGCATAGGCGCGGGCGACTTCTAGTCTGGTTTTGGTGGGGGCGACTAGGGTGACGTGGCCGTGGGGTGGATGCACAGAAAGGTGAACGTTTTTGACCGCTTTGAAGGTGATCTCTATCGGAATTTCGCCTAGCTGGATGGTTTCTTTTTGAAGAGTTTCGGGCATTGGCGGCAGAGGATTGGGAAGAGAGCTAATAAGCGGATTGTTCTTTAATGATGTCGAAGATGGCTCGGGTGGCGGTGTGGTCTCTGTTCATTATAGGGAAGATTGCGTTAAGGACTTCGTTTTCTCGGATTTTGTCACCTTTCCAGTTGGCGGGGGCGTTTTCGCGCATGGCGGTGTCTAGGGCGAGGGCGATCGCACTTCTCTCTTCTTCATCTGTTGGACACTTAAAGCTAGTCGCTGCGATACTCGCTAAGTTACCAAAAAGCACTATCGCACCGGGCTTGCCCTGTAATAGAGCTGGAATATCGTCAGCCGGTTCTTGACGGTTGAGTTTGTTTACCAGGGCTTCGGCATCGACTAGAAACTGTTGATAGTACTCGGTGTCTTCTTGCTTTTGGGCGATTAGATCGTCTAGCAGTTTGGACATTTCTTCGTAAAATTTGGGATCGGTAAGCTGGTCGCGGATGATGGTTTTGCGAATGTTGTTGATGATGGTTTCGGCGATCGCACTATTGGACAGTTTTTTGTGGTTGAGCTTTTGGGCGATCGCATCGTGAATGCCGGTGTCGATAATCGCCTCTGTCAGAGACACATTGCTGAGGTTGCCTAGCACTTCGGAGCCGTCGGCCTGAATGTAGGAGTTGATCAGGTGTCTCATGCCGCCTTCAAAGGGTTTTACGTCTAACTCTTCGCCGGAGCCTAGCTTGATCTGCTTTGCGAATTTCGGTGTAGAAGCGCGCGTCTTGCTCTAGGGCGGTGATCTCGGTAGGAGAATAGCCTGCCTGCTTCGAGGTCGCCGGAGAGGTTGGCGTAGGCGCGCGTGAAGGTGGCGACGGCTCTTGTAGAAGGTGATGCGGAGGGGTTCGGTAGTGGTGAGGTCGGTGGGGTTTTCGGCGTGGCCGCAAAAGTAGTGAGATGTAGTTTTCGATTTCTTTGGCTCTTCGGTTGTTTCAAAATGGGGGACGGGTTCGCAGAGGTAGGCGAGGGCTTCGCGGGCGGTGTCTAGCTGCTGGCGGCCTGCCTGAAGGTGGTCTTTGAGGATGATGTTGCTATCTAGGCCGTTTTCTTCGGTTTCGAGTTCTTCGGAGTTGTAGACGGCGATGGAGTTTTGGACCTGCTCGAAGAGTTCTTTGTAGTCCACGATGTAGCCGTGGGTTTTGTCTTCGCCGTCTAGTCGATTGGTGCGGCAGATGGCTTGGAATAGGGTGTGATCCTTCATCTGATTGTCGAGGTAGATGTAGGTGCAGCTAGGCGCGTCGAAGCCGGTGAGCAGTTTGCTGACGACGATTAGCAGTTTGCACTTGGCGGGTTCGTCGATAAAGCGGCGTTTGAGTTCGGTTTCGTAGGCGGTGGTGGACTGGTTGGCGGTGAGCACTTGCTGAGTGTAGGTGTCGTATTTGTAGCGTTCGTCGCTGTCTGCGGGTTCGCGGGAGATGGCGTTGTGATTGGGCTGGTAGGAGGTGATGATGCCGCAGTATTTGCCAAAGTCGGTGCTGTTGAACAGGCGGAAGTAGTGGCAGGCGTCGTAGATGGAGGCGGCGACGAGGATGGCGGTGCCCTGGTTGTTGTTTAGGCGGGGCACGGTGCCAAAGTCGAAGATGATGTCTTTGACGATGCGGGCTTTGCGATCGCCTGCGCTCATCAGTTTTTCCATGTTGGCCCAGTGCTTGCGTAGGACGGCCCGTTTGTAGCTGTTGAGTCCTCTGGTTTTTTCGTCGAACCAGGCGTCGATCTGCGCTTGGGAGGTGAGGCGCTGGGGAACGTTGCGGGCTTCGTATTTGAGATCGAGAATGACTTTGTCTTCGACGGCTTCGTAGAATTTGTAGGTATGAATATTGGTGCCGAAGGTGTCGCGGGTGGTCTTTTTGTCGGCTTGTAGCAGCGGCGTGCCGGTAAAGCCGATGAAGAGGGCGTTGGGGAGCCAGCGTTTCATCTGCTTGTTCATGTCGCCGCCCTGGGTGCGGTGGCATTCGTCTACAAAGACGTAAAAGCGGCCCTGAACGGCGGGCGGGGGGCTTTTGGTGTCTAGGTCGAATTTGTGAATGAGGGCGCAGAGCAGGCGGGGGCGGGTGTCGGTGAGTTTGGCGGTGAACTGCTGGCGGGAGGTGATGCGGGGGGAGGGATCGTCTTCGCCGACGACGCCTGCGTTGCGCATGATGCCGACGATTTGCTTATCGAGTTCGTCGCGGTCGGTGATGATCAGAACGCGGCCATCGGGGTCGTGTTCTAGCAGCCATTTGGCGATTAGCACCATGAGGATGCTTTTGCCGCTGCCCTGGGTGTGCCAGATGACGCCGCCTTCGCGCTTTTTGATGCGGGCTTGGGCGGCTTTTGCGGCGGCGTATTGGTGGGGGCGGGGGACTTTCTTTTGGCCACCGTCAAAGATGATGAAGTTGCGGAGGATGTCGAGCAGGCGGGTTTTGTCGCAGAGTTCGGCGAGGGGGCGATCTAGCAGGTAGCCGGGGGTAGGCGGTTCGGAGCTGGGCTGTTGGAGTTTCCACTGGACGAAGAATTTTTCGGGGGTGCCGGTGGTGCCGTAGTGGAGTCCTTCGGTGTCGTTGCCGGCGATTAGGAGCTGGACGGTGCTGAAGAAGGGCTGGTTGAACTGTTTTTCTTGGTTGGTGATGAGCTGACGGATCGCTTCGCCGATTTCGACGGAGTGGCGTTTGAGTTCGATGACGCAGATGGCGATGCCGTTGAGATATAGAACAATGTCGGGGCGGCGTTCGTGGCCGCTCCCATCATTTTTTTGGAGGGTGACTTCTTCGGCGAGGGCGAAGTCGTTGGCTGCTGTGTTTTCCCAGTCGATCAGGTGGACGGTTTCGTAGGGTTGGTCGATGGCGATTTTTACTTTTGCGCCGTAGCGGAGGAGCTGGTAGACGGCGAGGTTGGCGGGGTAGAGGTCGCGTCCGGTGGTGTCGGCGGCGGTGGTGAGCTGTTGGAGGGCGGCGCTGATGTGGGCGGGGGTGTAGCCGCGTGTGGTGAGGTTGGCGCGGAGGAGGTCGGGTTCGATGTTGCGGTTGTTGGCTCGCTGTGCTGCCAGTTGCCGAGGTAGCGGTAGCCGAGGGTGGTGAGGGTGTCGGACTGTGTTTTGTAGGGGGCGGGTTGTTCTTTTGCGATGGGTGGGTTTGATATCGCTTTTGTGGCGGGTTGGGTGGTTGAGATAGGACAGAAAAGGCGAACGACTCGGTTTTGAGTGGCGCGTTCTGGGCGGGGTTGGTTGGCGGGTGGGTTAGACATTGGCGGTGGCGGGTGGGAGGAGGCGGGTTTTGCCGGTGAGGAGTTCTTGCATCATGGCTTGTTTGAGGGCTTGGGTTTTGTCGCGGCGGGTTTGGAGGGTGGTGAGTTCGGTGTCCATGTCGGTGAGGACTTGGGCGATGGCGGTTTGTTCTTCTATATGGCAGGTAGATCTATCTCAAGTAGCTTTGAAGCATTGTCAGTTATGTCTAGGCTGTGCTTGTACCGAAGCCTTTCAGATATCTCTTACGATACTTTCAGTTCTTAGCAAATCAGATGAAAGAAATTAGCTATCGAATGCGTCTACATTTAAATTCAGCTTATAATGAGCCTAATGTGATAGACGCTGCATACTCTGCTTACGACGATTGCCAATGTTACCAGTATCTTGCAGTAATACATCGCTATTCTTCAACTAGCTATCAGCAGATAGAATGTAGCTCTATCGTACTCATTAACATTGTCCAGAGTTAATATGTTGCAGTTGAGCAATGATATCGTCTAGTAACTGACTGTCGATGTGCCATCTCGACGATCGTTCTATCGAATATTCGCAAGCCACTGTATTGTACATAGAGTCTTCTAACGGTATAACATTCCAGTCATCAGGAATACTCTCCAACATCAGTCTGTCTTATATCCTTTCTCTCTATCAAATCCTGGCAGGCGTTTCTTGCCTGTGAGGAGTTGTTGCATGGTGGCCTGTTTGAGGTCGCGCTTCTTGGCGATGAGCCGATCTAGTGAGGCTAGCAGGTTGTCTATGTCGGAAAGGGTGGATGCGATCGCTTGTTGTTCCTTGATACGGTGGTAGGTAACTGAACGGCAAGCTTCCGATATGTTGTTAAGATTGAAATACTATGCTCTGTGTTCCTACTATGCAGAAGCTGTTGACTAGTATGCTGAACCAGAACTCTAGATATGAGAAATAAGTATTATGTTAAGCACTCTGATCTTAAGCTGTAGCAAGTAACATGTTTGTCATGCACATCAAGCATGCACTTCCAGTATCAGATTGTCCCAAGACCGCGACTCTACCAATCGTGCCACCATCAGTAACAATACATCACCATCTCAAAGCGATATCCTTTTTATCGAATGCTCTGACTTGCTTCTTCTGATGAAATCTCAGTCTCTGACTAGATCTAATCGTCCGTCTCTGAACATCTCGACACGATAGACAGGAACTGCCACCTGAGCTATTGATCACCAGTATTTGCATCTAGTGATCCCTAGCATCTGAAGATGTTCGCAATCTTCGTACTAAGTGAATAACACCCCAATCCTCCGGAATCACCCCAACCTCAGTCTGCTTATACCCCTCCGGCACCTGACTACTCATTTCCCTCTCCCTCCTCTACGAATCTCAAAACACCATCACAAAAAGGTTTCGCGACCCAAAAGCCCACCAGACTTATCAACGCATCCAACGACGGTTTTACCTCAGCGATTACCTGCGCGATCGCTTCTATCAAAACGCCCAAAACACCCATACAGCGAAGATTCAGCCGCTTATCTATCGGGTGCGATCGCTGCTCATCTATCAACACGCGCTCAGCTTTTAGTGCTAGCGTATCGATTGCCGCTGGGTGTGCGATCGCAGAAGTGTTTTCGAGTGCGATCGCAATCATCCTATCTCTCGTAAATTCTCAATATCCTGTCCAAAATCATGCAAAGCCTGCGGCAGATCCCGCCGCTCCTCATTTGGCCAATAAAGCTGATATTTCTGCTTCAGCATTAAGCACTCGCTCATCGCAACATCCAACCGCTCAAAAACTCCACGTTATCAACCATATCCTCAGCAGAGCGCGCATACATCAAACTCAAAACACCGCGCATAAGTTCGCCAATGCCATAACGCTGCTGTTGCACTAAGACAATGCCTGCGTGGGACATTCCCTGCTCTAGTCTTTCAGTATGCAGATGGTAAAAGTCTCCAACATTGCAGCTAAAAAGAACTCGCCCCCTTTCAGTTGCCCAGGCAAGCTGCTCCTCGTCTGTTCTATGCAGCATTCCAGCATCTGCGACAGTTATCACATCTACACCTCTTACCCTCACAGCTTCAACAAAGTCTCCATCCATCGCGTCTTCATCGACGTACAGCAAAATCCTACTCATGCCAAGTCCTGATGCTTTCGGCTAGCTTCGTTTAACGCAGCCAACCGAAAGTACTCCTCTTCTTGTGCTGCTAAATCCGCCTCAATTTCTTCTTTATTCGCATGGTAGTAAGCCAACGCCGCATACACCTGCGCCAAACTTAGATACCCCTTCCGCCTCATGATCTCTTCCGCATTTGCCCCCTGCTTATACATCACCGCAATCCCCCGCACTGACGTTCTTGTTCCTGCAATCACCGGACGGCGATCTCCGTCAGGGATGCGAGTAATCAACGTGCCAATATCCGTAGTAGTCGTAATCATAGTCTTCGCCTTATGTAGAAACTTCAGTAACCAAATGCTAGCCCTATATTAAACACTTCATAACGAGATCAACTCAATTGGTCAGACGGCATCTGACCAATTGAGTATTTTATCTTTCATCTTCAGCCTTTCGGTCTCTAATGCTCTGCAAGTCCTGCCAGAACTCTTCTCTACTGACAGAGCCTATTAGCATCTCGCGCTCCCGAGTATAGTCACCAGTCCCCCAACCCATCTGCTGTAAAAAGCGAATAGCATCCAAAGGCCCTAACTCACTAACCAACGCTCGATATCCTCGTTCTTTTAATTGCTTCATCCCAAATTCACTACCCGCCATCTCGCAAACTTACCCCCATCTTCTCCAAATGCCCCGCCACCTTCGCCGCTAGCTCATCCACTTCAGCTTCTAACTTCGGCAGCGGCACCGCATACCGCTCCGCCAGCTCCCGAATCCTTCCGGTCAACCGCTGCGACACCCGCGCCAGCTCTCCCTGCACCGCCGCCGCCAGCACCACCAGCCACTTATCATCCACCACCAGCGTTTTTACCTCGTCCTCACTCAGCTGCGGATACTTCTCATACGCCAGCGTATCCAACTCCTCTATCAGCCCCGGCACCCGCTTTTTATTCACCGTCTTCCCATTCAGCCGCTCCTTCAGCTCCGCCTGCTGATCTAACAGAGCTAAATACCGCACCACCGCCCGCAGCCCTGCTAGATCTTCCGCATCCGGCTCCGCTTTTAGCCGCGCTACTGTGCGCTCCTCCGCTAGCTCAAACAGCGTCTTAGCGTCCTTTTTCGCACTTTTCTGCCGCTTGTCTGTTTCTACGTAGTCTCGCAGCGTCTCATACTCCGGCCCACGCACTAGCTCCTCCAACCGCTCTTTCACCACCTTCAGCGAAAGCGTCCCCTTTTTATTCTTCAAACGGTGCAAAGTAATCACGCGCCGCCAGCTCGCGCAGGTGCGCTCCATTACTATCTGCCTTATCGACCAGCTCACTGTATTCATCCGCGCCTGCCTTGTCCGCCTCACCCCACAGCTCCACCACCGCCCGCGCATAAGCCTCCTGCGCGTCGCTCTTGTTAGAGACCCCATTCAGTGCGCCTTCGTCTCCATCAACTTCGCCACCATGCGCTTCGGCTAGCTCCTCTAGTTCGGCTGCGATCGCATCCACCGCCGCCGCCAACCGCTCAATCTCCGCCTGCTCCGCCGCAAAATACCGCGCCACCACCAGCGGCTTCGGCACCAGGTCACACACCCAGCCCTTATCCTTCATCTCTCCCTTTTTCTTGCCGCCCTTTACCTCCTCTAGCACCCGCTCCGTTCGCGCTACCCAGCCAGTAAAAGAGAGAATATAGCAGTCATCCTGCATCACCTCCGCCCAGTAATCCATCAAATGCTGATACACATCGTAAGCATCCAACAGCGGCGCAGATCCAAAAAACTCCAACAGATCTTCGGCGATTTCTTCGATTAACGCTTTGGGGCGATCGCCCACGCCAAACCTCATCAGCCGAGGCCGCGTCTCCTCCACCCAGTTCGCAAAAATCTCATTAATTGACGCATCAAACGCCGCAAACTCCTCATGCTCTGATATCGCCGCCTTCACCTCGCCTACAGGCAGGCGCAAATGCATATACCCAGGCCGATTGGCAGGTTGCAACAAAGATTCTCGCAGCGTCGGCATCACCGCCCAATACGCCGCCATGCTGTCAATATCGCGCTCCGGAATTCCCCCTTTCAGATGCGCTTCAATATCCTGAATATCCTCCACATCCACACTCGGAATATATCGCGGCAAATTCAGGTTGTAGTCATTCTTTTGCTCGTCTGAAATCTCTTCAAACGGCACCATCCGCGCATAGCCGTCTGTCTCCTTTTGCCGGTTAAACACGTCCACAATCCGGTGAATATCCTGCTCTCGCAGTCTGTTCTTATTCCCGTCTTTCTTGAATCCCTTAGACGCATCCACCATAAACACACCGCGCCGCGCCGCCGCATTCTCCTTGTCCAGCACCAAAATGCACGCCGGAATCCCCGTCCCATAGAACAAGTTCGCAGGCAGACCAATAATCCCCTTCAGATAGCCCGAACGCACCAGCGCCTGCCGAATCACCGCCTCCGCATTCCCCCGAAACAGCACCCCGTGCGGCAAAATGCACGCTGCCTTACCCCCCGCCTTCATCGAGCGAACAATATGCAGCAGATACGCATAATCGCCCTGCTTACTCGGTGGCTCTCCCCACACAAACCGCTCATACATATCCGCCGAAGGCGTCAGCCCCGTACTCCAGGTCTTATCCGAGAAACGGTGGATTTGCCACCACATAGTCGTAAGTGCGTAGTCGCTGCCCATCCTTGAATTTGGGTGAGGTCAGCGTATTGCCCGACAAAATATTTGCCGTCGGGAACCCGTGCAAAATCGTATTCATCCGGGCCAGGCCCGCTGTCGTCACATCTCGCTCTTGTCCTTCTAATGTGATCCTTTTCCCGGCCTCATCCGCCACCTTCAGCAGCAGCGAACCCGAGCCACAGGTCGGATCGTAAGCCGTGGTCGCAGCTACCGCATTCTCCGGCGAAATGCCGATCACCTTCGCAATCACCCGGCTCACCTCAGCAGGCGTATAGAATTGCCCCTTACTCTTACCGCTCTGCGTGGCAAAGTGCCGCATCAGATACTCATAGGCATCGCCGAGAATATCGTCATTCTCTGCTCGGTTTCTAGAAAAATCCAGCTCAGGCCGTTGGAAAATGCCAATCAAATTTCCCAGGCGCTTCACCATTGCATCGCCTTCCCCTAGCTTATTCGGATCGTTAAAGTCTGGGAAGTCGCTGCGCGCTAGTCGCTCATTCGCCTCGATCAGCGGCTGAATAATCTGCGTATTAATCTTGTCGCCAATATCGCTCTTGCCCTTGAGCGCCACCATATCAACAAAGCTTGCCCCGGATGGAATCTTTACTGGCGGCGCAAAATCATCCGAATTACCATACTTGTCCGAAATGTATTTGATGAACAGCATAAACAGCACATAGTCTTTGTACTGACTGGCATCCATGCCGCCACGCAGCTCATCACAAGAAGCCCACAGCGACGAGTAAATATCGGACTTCTTCTTAGCCATGTATCCCTACGTAAACATTGAACCGACATCAATAATAGTTGGTGCGATGTTTTTTGAGTGTTCCCTTCATCCAAACCTAGTGTGTACACGCTATGAGAAATTAGCAGATCGCTTACGTTACCGACCCACCCCGCCCTGCGGGCACCCCTCTAGAGGGGACTTACTTCAGGCGATGATATTGAAGGCGATCGAAATCGGCAATATAGCGTCGCTCAGCCGAAAAAATCCCCTCTGGAGGGGTGGCGCACAGCGACGGGGTGGGTCGAAAACCCTTGCTACGCACCGATCTAAAATCTCTCGGACTTACGTCTACGCAGTAGCCACCCAAACTAGGAATTCGCCATCTCCTGACATCAGCCTCGCTGAACTTGACGACAGCAAAGAATCGTCCTATCTTCAGATCTAAGCTGTGATATCAATCGCAGTGTCTCAGAACTCAATTTCACTTGGCGCTATCGGCAGATGCTAACAACACCCACCGACAGCTAACCCCCCGGATTCACGTGCAATCCCGGAAGCTAGGGTTACTTTACCTTAGCCACCCCGACTTGCTCTACTTCTTCGTGGGGTGGCTAGGTTTAGTTGGGTTCTGGTTTCCTCCCAAACGTATACTCGGAGACCAGATCTCATGTTTATTCCTTCCATCACAGGCGCACCCGCGCCCACAGTTTCACCTGCTGATCATTCAACGGCCAGCAGCGCCAGCATATCAGCCAATGCCTCAGCCGACGCACCGCCACCACCCGCCAGCGACCAAGAGCCCGTCCGCCATATGCTATTCGGCAGCCTCAGCGCCGTACAGTCCACCATCCGCCTACTGTACAAGCTCAATTACGCCGAACCCAACGACTGGAGCCAGCCCATCACCACCGGCAGACCCAACGAAGTCATGGCTATCCTGACTAAGCGGGTCCGGCTAGAGCGTTAAAAACTAGCGCAGCATCAGCGCTTAATTCTGTGGCCTAATTCTAGGGTAGATGGAAGTGAGGTTTACGCTTGCCTCTTTCACTTTCATCTGCCAATCCACGCCTCTTCGGGTGTTGTTGATGTCAGTCGACCGATCCGCAGTCTCTTCTGTTTGATTTCTTCACTAATGCATAGGAGATGTATAGAGGATACATAGAAGCAACAATTTTTAGAAGTTAAGTCACAGGGAGAGAGCTTACCGTTTGTAAGCTACGAAGCTTAGCGTTTCATTGGAATTTGCCCACAAGGAATGGTTTTCTTAGGTGTACGCTTATTGTGTGCGCTAGTACGTCTAACCTGCTCAGCTAGTGCGTTAGGTTTGGCTGAAGCTATGGAGACTGGCAAAGCGTTTTGGTAGATCTGTTCGAGCATCAGCACCAGCGGTTGATAGAGTCCGAGGCACCTTTGGCGGCTCGGATGAGGCCGCGATCGCTCGACGAATTCATTGGACAAGATGCGATCATCGGTCCCGGTCGCCTGCTTCGCCGCGCCATCCAAGCCGACCAGCTCTCTTCACTGATCTTCTACGGTCCACCAGGTACCGGGAAAACAACGCTGGCAAGAGTGATTGCCAACACGACAATGGCGCAGTTCGTAGCGATCAACGCGGTATTGGGCGGTGTCAAAGATATCAGAGAGGCGATTGAACTCGCTCAAACCCATCGCGGTCAGTTCGGACGACGGACGATTTTGTTTGTCGATGAGGTGCATCGGTTCAACAAGGCTCAGCAAGACGCGCTGCTGCCCTGGGTGGAAAATGGCACGGTCATTTTAATTGGTGCAACGACTGAAAATCCGTTCTTTGAAGTGAACAAAGCGCTGGTTAGTCGTTCTCGGGTGTTTCAGCTCAAGCCCTTGAGCGCGGATGACCTCAAGAAAATTGTTCAGCAGACGCTAGACGATTCTGAAAGGGGATACGGAAAACAAACAATTCAAATAGAGACTGATGCGCTAGACCATCTGGTAAATGTGGCCAACGGCGACGCGCGAACGGTCCTAAATGCGTTGGAACTTGCGGTAGAAACAACTCCGGCAGACAGCGATGGCAAGCTACGAATTAATCTAGCCGTCGCAGAAGATTCGATTCAGCAGCGGGCAGTGCTCTACGACAAAGAAGGCGATGCCCATTTCGATATCATCAGCGCCTTTATCAAGAGCGTACGCGGCTCTGATCCAGATGCGGCACTTTATTGGCTAGCGCGGATGGTGTATGCCGGAGAAGACCCGCGCTATATCTTTCGGCGGCTGGTGATTCTAGCCGGGGAGGATGTGGGCATGGCCGATCCGAATGCGGTAGTGGTGGTGACAGGCTGCGCGGCAGCATTCGACCGAGTGGGCATGCCGGAGGGTCGCTATCCTTTGGCGCAGGCGACCCTGTATCTGGCGACCGCTCCGAAAAGCAACAGTGTGATGGCGTTCTTTGATGCGCTAGCGGCGGTCAAGGATGAGCGCGAAGGCGATGTGCCCAATGCGATGCGAGATGCTACCCGCGATAAAAAGGGCTTCGGCCACGGAGCTGGGTACCTGTATCCACATGCCTACCGCGATCACTGGGTGGCACAGCAGTATTTGCCAAGCGGCTTGCAGGGACAGGTGTTTTACCAGCCTTCGGACCAGGGCTACGAGGCTGGAATTCAGGTGCAGGTGGCGCGGCGGCGAGAGGCTCAGCTAGCGGCGCTGGTGGAGAGTAATAGTGAGCGATCGCAGCCAGAAGCACTGACTTATGGACCCTTGAATCAGCCGCAGGATAAATGGCTACAGCGGGCGACGGGCGTGTTGGGTGAACAGCTAGGGGAGGTGCGCGATCGCATTTTCACCCGGCTCAACCCTCAGCGTCACCACGTCCTGCTAGATCTCAACGCCAGCACCGGCCTACTCACCTGGGAAGCCGTCCGCCAGGTACCTGAAGGCGGCGTCTATAGCTGCGCCCAATCGACCAAAGAATACGAAGCATTAGTCGAACAATGTGAAATGCTCAGCGAGCTGACTAGGCCAGTTGTCCTGTCGGTCAGTGAATCTAACTGGCTGCGTGCCTTGCAGCAAAAAGCAACAGAAGAGTCTCGCTTGCTACCTAGCTTTGACGGCGTGATTGGTCGAAACGTCTTGATGGGACTGCCCGACAAGCTGAGCGCAATTCACCAGTTTAGTCAGCTGACGACAGCAAAAGGATCTGTTGTTCTTGTAGAATCTGTTCCCTGCTTGGGTCAGCGTCTGTCGAATCTGTTGAATGCTCAAGAGATAGAAGCAAGATTATATGAACAGCTATGCATAGCGGAAAGCGACCTGTACAACAATCCAACAGATCCGATGGTGAACTGGGATATTCCTGACTTGCAGCGTGATTTTGAATCAGCCGGGTTTGACTGTGAGATCGAGACGGTGACTTTGCCCACGCAGCTGACTATCACAACAGACTTGATAGAACGGTGGCTTGGAAAAGGGAGTAAGTACTGCGATCGCCTCACTGCCCAAAATCTTCTACCCACTGAGATCAAAAGCATTCGACAGCATTTCGCTAGGCAGCTGACAAACCAAACCGTTACCTGGAATCGCACCCTGGCCTTTATCCAAGCTCGCCTACGCTGATAATCCTGATGCCATAGGTTCAAACGTTAGCGCTAGAACTGTTTGACACCCAGCTGTGCGCCATCTTCTCGAACCACGACGTAGCGCTGCGGCCATCGCTAGCCACGATATCGTAGGGCCAGGTGCCAATTCCCTCGCTACCAGGACCTTGGTACTTGGCTTCGAGCTCTTCGCTAGTCAAATAGTCAGAGAACTCAAAATCCATCAGACTGTCGATCACGAAAGATTTGCGATCGCCCCTTAGAGTCTCAAATTTAGGAGTGAGATAAATATTGCTGCCTTCGATGCGATCTAGCACTCCAGGCTCTAAATAAAAAGGATCGGCTTTGAGCTGTCGAAAATGTTCTGCCATCATCGGACCGTACCAGTCTGTACTAGCAGGACGATCGTTACAGTTTGCTATTGCTGAAGCTGTGGTCAACGCCCAAGCCAACAGACTAGTTCCCACTAGTGCAAAGGTTTTTAGTTTCATGAGCTATAAAGGTTTTTATACTGCTTTGGCTATAGCTACTCGCTGATTATCTGGCTTTCCGTAAAGGCAGATAAAAATTATTGAGTCAAGCAGGCAGCGGCGATCGCATCGCTAGTCATTACGGTGCTAGCCGCGCTGTATTGTTACTTATTTTGTACATTCTGCTACGTTCATTTACATCACTGAGGCAACACAGCGACCAACTCTGAAGGAAAAGTGTGGATATCGAGCTTTTCGGATTTTTTCTAGTGAAATGAAACCAGAAGGCACTTGTCGCTTCGATCACATAGCCGCGACTATCTGTCTTACATTCATGACGACCCTCAACATTATTTTCCTATGGCTGTTTTAAAAGTTGGCATCAACGGATTTGGACGCATTGGCCGATTGGTCTTTCGAGCAGCGGTAAACAACAGCAACATCGAGTTCGTCGGGATCAACGACTTGGTTCCCCCCGAAACGCTTGCCTACTTGCTGAAGTACGACTCTACGCACGGCACTTTCCCTGGTGAAGTAGAAGCTAAAGACGGCGGCATCCTAGTCAACAACCACTTCATTCCCTGCACCTCTATTCGCAACCCGGCAGAACTGCCCTGGGGAGAATTAGAGACTGACTACGTAATCGAAGCAACTGGTCTGTTTACAACGCATGACACTGCCAAGGCTCACCTCAGCGCTGGTGCCAAGCGAGTCATCATCTCCGCGCCTACCAAGAGCCCAGCAGAAATACAGACTTTCCTAGTCGGCGTGAACCATGAAACGTTTGATCCTGCAAGCGATCGCATCGTCTCCAACGCCAGCTGTACCACCAACTGCCTAGCGCCGATCGCCAAAGTCATCAACGATAGCTTCGGCCTAGCAGAAGGCTTGATGACCACCATCCACGCGGCGACGGCAACCCAGCACACCGTAGATAGCCCCTGCAACAAAGACCTACGCAGCGGTCGAGGCGCTGGCCAAAACCTGATCCCGGCCTCTACGGGTGCGGCCAAGGCAGTGACCTTAGTCCTACCTGAACTCGCAGGCAAACTCACCGGCATGGCCGTACGCGTTCCCACCCCCGATGTCTCTGTCGTCGATCTCACCTTCCGCACCGAAAGAGCAACCAGCTATGCCGAAATCTGCGATCGCATGAAAGCAGCCGCCCAAAACGAACTGCGCGGCATTCTGGGCTATACCGAAGAGCCACTGGTCTCGTCCGACTTTACCGGCGACCCGCGCTCTAGCATTTTCGACGCGAAAGCAGGCATGGAGCTCAATGCTCAGTTCTTCAAAGTGCTTTCCTGGTACGACAACGAGTGGGGCTATTCCAATCGGGTAATGGACCTAATGCTCTACATGGCGCAGATAGAAGGCATCCTCACCACTGAGCCACTGATGGCCAGCAGTATCGTAGCCGCTCTGTAGTCGGAGATAACAGTTCGAGTTGAGCAGCTTGCTCATTACTCACCGCCTGAGATAGATCCCCTCCGCTGGAGGGGCTAGGGGTGGGTTTCGGTGTGTAGCGCGAAGTTGCCGACCCACGGCACGCCCGCCAAATCAACAAAGTCGACGCTGCGTTCTTCTCTATCTAGCTCGTTGATCCGACTTTTCTCGGCGACGATCTGTTTTTGATAGCCAGCGTGAATTTCAGGCGTTTGGGAAAAGTCGCCTGCCTGCCAGAGTTCTAGCAGTCGCCGGTAGCGCTTTTCGCACATGTTGCGCTCTAGACACGCGATCGCAGCTCGAATCACCAAAGGCTCACGCACAGTATCTATCCGCGTTTTTTCATCCAAATACAGCAGATGATGCACCTGAGAAAGCGGCCCGGTTGACTCCGCTGAAAAATTGCGCAGCGTTTCGAGCATGGTCTCTGACTCCTCGATCTGGGCTAGCTCGGTGACCATCCGCCACAGCGCCCGATGATGAGAAAAGCCAAACCCCAGATCGCGAGTATCGAGGCCATCGACAATCGTCTGGCGATGCTCCGGGCAGTGAATATAAATTCGCAGCAGCGACGCCTCAGCCTCTTCTAGAAAGCTGCGGTTGAGTATTTTCGTATCGTGCTTTTTGCTGTCTTTGGCCTCTTGTTTACCAGGATTGCGACGCTTGCGCCGAACCTGGGCCAGCAAGTTTTCGGCCAGCAAAGGCACGATTCGACCATCGCCCTGACTGAAAATTTCAGCGCAGTGGCGAATATAGTGTGTCCGGGTATCGGCATTGGCAATGTCGCTCAGCAGCGTGACAATCGACTGCGAGCACTGCTGAAACTGATCGGCCTGCTTCAGGTCTGCGCCACTGACAATTTTGCCGATCTGCCAGTCAAGCCACAGCGGTGCGGACTTAACCAGAGCCAGATAGTCTTCTGCCGTATGCAGTCGCAGATAGTCGTCGGGATCTTTGCCATCAGGAATATTGAGCACCCGCAGCTGCACAGTGCCTCGATAGGCCATATCCGCGACTTCTCCGATTGCTCGCTCAGCCGCTTTGACGCCCGCCGCATCCGCATCAAAGTTAAAGATAATCTGCTTGGATTCGGTATAGCGCAGCAGCAGTTTGACCTGACCAGCATTCAGGGCCGTTCCCAGCGAGGCCACCGCATTGGTAATGCCAGCAGCGTGCAGGGCGATCACATCAAAATAGCCTTCGACTACAATCGCCTGATCTTGCTTGGCGATCGCAGCTTTTGCCTTGTCTAGCCCATACAGCGTTTTGCCTTTATCAAATAGCTCGGTCTCAGGCGAGTTCAAATACTTGGGCTTGGCATCTGCTGTCAGTCCACGCCCGCCAAAGCCGATCAGCCGATTTTGGGCATCGTGAATCGGGACCATGATGCGATCGCGAAACCGATCGTAATAGCCCGTCCCTTCCTTCCTCGGCACAATCAGTCCCGCCTGCTCAACTAGCCCCACCGGATAGCGCTTCTGGTCCACCAGATAGCCATACAGCGTCTGCCAGCCCTCCGGCGCATAGCCGATTTGGAAGTGCCTGATTGTCTCATTAGCTAACAGCCTTTGATCGCGCAGATACGCCAGCGCCTGCTCCCCGTCCGGCTGAAACAAAGCGTGTTCATAGAACTTTGCCGCCACCGCCACGATTTCATACAGCTGCTCTCTGAGCGTCAGCTTTCTCTGTAGCTCCTGCTGCTGTTCGGGCTCCGTCGTTTTCACCGGCACCTGATAGCGCCGTGCCAAATCCAGCACCACATCCGCAAACGAACGCTGCCCTAGCTCCATCAAAAACTTAAACGCATTTCCCCCCGCCCCACAGCTAAAGCAATAGTAAAACTGCTTCGACGGACTCACGCTAAAGCTAGGCGACTTGTCATCGTGAAAGGGACAGAGGCCGACGAAGTCCTTGCCCTGCTTTTTGAGGACGACCTGCTCGGAAACGATGTCGACGATATCGGCTCGCTGGCGAACGTCGTCGATGGTATCAGGATGGATATGGGGGTTGCCCATGAGGATTGGGGACGGGGGAAGTTGGTATGGGTATTGTAGAGCTTTTCGGGTCTGGAAACGCTAGGGATGGCGTTGAGCGTTCAACTAAAAAGTTGCGTGCGCTAGATACAGCTTTTGTGTCCTCGGCCTTGTGTCGATGCTGACAGGTTAAGTCCTGCGCTGTATCGTGTTTGTTTAGCATCAGACATAAGCGTTGCAGGAGGGGATTTCCTCTGGCCATGTAGCGTTGAGCGTTGCGATAGACCGCCTTCAGCCTCATCGCCTGAAGTAGACCCCCTCTGGAGGGGTGCCCGATAGGGCGGGGTGGGTCGGCAACGTAGGCAGCTCACCAGTATCAACATCCTTTGTTGACGCTAGACACGTACGCTGTATCAACAGGTCATTTCGATTAGAGTACATATTAACTAGTTCAGGCTGATTTCGATCGTCTGCGTTGAGACTTGCCAGCTCAGGCGGAAGTAATGTTATTGTAGAGATGGCTCGGACCCATGCAATTACAACGCCCAAATCTTGTCAGGACCGGAAGGTAGCAGCAATACGGGATGCTTGTAATAGGCGTGGACTTCGGGCCTCTCGTCTTTTAAAGGCGCAATCGCAAAGCAGACCTGATTCGGATTTGCTCACCTGATATGGGCGGTTTAAGCGGTGGTTATTTGATGAAAGGCTATTTATCCTAGAAGCATCAGGCTCCTCAACCGACTACTTTTCTGGAATTAGCGAGGCAATCATCTCATGGCAGGCTTTGGCGACTTAGTACAAAAGGCTTTTTACCTAGGCGTAGGCATCGCTTCGTATGCACAGGAAAAGGCGGGCGGCGCGTTTGGCGACCTACGCGCTCAGGCACAGAAGCTAGTGGATGAACTCGTTGCCCGTGGTGAGCTGACCACCGAAGAAGCCCAGACCATGATGAACGAAATGGTAGAAAGAGCCCAGGCCGCAGGCGAAGTGCCTATCGCTAGTGAGCATGCGACAGATGCTGGCGGTCCTCGTCAGATTCAGATTCTTGATGATGACGCCTCGACCGAAGAAGAGCGGCAGGCCGAAGCCTTACGTAAAGAAGTAGAAGCTTTACGTAGTGAGCTAAAACGGCTTAAATAGCGCTAGCTGCGCTTCGAACCAACAAGGACTCGGCTTACAGTGGCTAAAAAGCGTCCTGGCAAAGTTCGAAAAGGACCGCAGTGGTTGAAGCTAACAGAATATTTTGACAAGACGGACATCACCGTAGGATTTAGGCAAAGGAGATAGCAATGGACGATTGGCAAAAGCAGTTGGAAGATAGGCTCAATGCTATAGCCGACGAAATGGCTAGAGAGACAAGCGAGTTCTTTGAAGAAGTCTCTAGGGAGACGGCAAAAGAGACCGAAGAAGTCGCCGATCGGCTAATTGAAGTGTCTAGCGCGGTGATGGACGAGGTGGATAGAGTCGTTGGACCCACGGTTAGAAACTGGAGCGATCAGATAGACCAGTCGCTAGAATCTGGGTTTCTCTATCTAGACCAGCACCTGACGCCTTGGATAGAGGAGGTCACCGCGCCGATTAGCCGCACTGTGAACCCCTGGCTGCAAAATCATCCTACCTGTGTAGGCTGCACCAACTATCACGGCATGGCCTATGGCGACGAGATGATGGTCTGCGCGATGCATCCCTACGGCCCTGAGACGGAAAGCTGTCGCGACTGGGAATCGGTTTGGCCACAGCCGCCAGAAGACTAGAATAAACGCGACAAGACAGACTAGAGCAGCGGATAGAAGTGTCCGACTGGTCCCTGGCCTTTGCCGATAGAAAGCGAGTGTCTGAGCGCCTCGGTAACGTAGTGCTTGGCTTCAGTAACGGCGGTGAAGGGCGATTTCCCTTTGGCAAGGTTGGCTGCGATCGCACTAGAAAGCGTACACCCAGTCCCATGCGTATTTGGCGTATCTACCAGCTCAGTGGTCAATGTCTCTAGCCGCTCACCATCAAACCAAACGTCCACCCCTTGCAGCTCATTGTCAAAGCCACCGCCCTTAACAATTACAGCCTTGGGACCGAGAGCATGAATTTTTTCTGCAGCAGAACGCATGTCAGACAGTGTATCGATCCGCATGTCGGCTAGAATCTGGGCCTCGTAGCGGTTTGGGGTTAGCACAGCGGCTAAGGATAGCAACTGACTGGTGAGCGCCGCGATCGCACCTTCGTCAATCAGCTTGGCCCCCGTCCGAGAAACCATCACCGGATCAACCACCAGCTGCTCAATCGGCTGTGCACTCAGATAGTCCGCCACCGCCTCAATAATCGCCTGATTCAGCAGCATTCCAGTTTTCGCCGCCTGTACACCAATATCGACCCTGACCGCTTCAATTTGAGCAATCACAGCCTCCGGCGGCAGCGCGTCTACACGGACAACGCCAGTCGTATTCTGCGCAGTGACGCAGGTAAGTGCGCTAGTGCCATGCACCTGATGAAACGCAAACGTACGCAAGTCGGCCTGAATGCCCGCACCACCGCCACTATCAGAGCCCGCGATTGTCAGAGCAATTGGAATCGAAGTCATCGATTACGACGGCGCTGCAAGAATTCAGGAATATCTAAGTTTGGTGAAATCACCGGCTGATTGCTAGTTTCTTCGGCTGATCCTTCTTCTGTAGTTGGGTCCGAGGGAGAAGTTTCTGACGCAGCGCTAGGTGTGCGTGTCATCGGCATCACCTTGGCACTAGTCATCGAAGGAATGCTACGGCTTTCCATGCTAAAGCCCGTGGCAATCACCGTGATCCGAATCTCACCCTGTAGGCGATCGTCAATCACCGCACCAAAGATGATGTTCGCATTGGGATCAACTGACTCGTAAATGATCTCAGCAGCCTGATTGACCTCATGCAGCGTCAGGTCAGTGCCGCCCGTGATGTTAAAGACAACGCCACCCGCGCCGTTGATAGAAGTTTCGAGCAGTGGGGAAGACGTCGCCGCGATCGCAGCCTCCCGAGCTCTGGACTTACCAGAGCCTACGCCGATACCCATCAGCGCCGAACCTGCATCCGCCATCACTGCCCTCACGTCAGCAAAGTCAACGTTCACCAGACCAGAAATAGTAATGATGTCCGAAATACCCTGCACACCCTGACGCAGAATATCGTCAGCCACTCGAAACGCCTCTTGAACCGGCGTTTGCTCAGAGATTACAGACAGCAGTTTGTCATTCGGAATGATAATTAACGTATCAACGCTGGCCTGCAGCGCTGCAATGCCGCTGTCGGCCTGAGACGTTCGGCGACGGCCTTCAAAGGTGAACGGGCGCGTAATTACGCCTACCGTCAGGGCACCGGCTTCCTTGGCGCACTCTGCCACAATCGGAGCAGCTCCCGTGCCCGTGCCGCCACCCATACCAGCGGTGATAAAGACTAAATCAGCGCCTTCTACAGCCTGAAAAATTTCATCACGCGACTCTTCAGCCGCTTTCTGGCCGATTGAAGGATTACCACCTGCGCCTAAACCTCTAGTTAGCTTTTGCCCTAGCTGCATCGCATTGGTCGTACTCGAATAGGTCAGCGCCTGTGCATCGGTATTCACTGTCCAGAACTCGATGCCAGCTAGACCGCTGTCAATCATTCGATTAACCGCATTGCAGCCACCGCCACCGACGCCGATCACCTTAATTCTTGCAACGCTGCTTGGTACTATATCTCCACTCATCGGCCCTTCCGCTGACAGCGCACTGCCATTACTAGCTGCAGTAATTGATTGTACACCTGACCCATCGTTCGCATAAGAATTTGTATGAGGGGATGCGTTATTCATAGGGTGAGCTGATATTTTTCTTGGGTATGTATAAGTAGAGAACGGAGTTAACTTGTAGCAGAGGATGGCCGTAACCAGCTAAAACTAGCTCTCTAAAATAGAGTCACGGTCCACAGTTTGCCTGTATCGTCTGGTCGGTTGTCTGAGCGCCTGTCTGAGTGCCTGTCTGAGTGCTTGGCGCGGACGCTTCGTTTTTTCTATTTTCTCTACTTTCCCCTAGGGAAGGATTATAGAGTCAAATAGCAACAATCACCGGACTCAAACATGAAATATTTAGCTTGAGTGTATGCGAACTCTAAAAAAACAGCACAGATAACCGTATTTTCTTTACCTGCGTCGAATTGAGTCCACTATAGGGGAACTTGATTAAAAAGCCAAATTCTGTACTGACCCGGTTGTTTTAGCGCTAGTGATGCCATTAGCGAAATCGTCGCTAGACCGTCTGACTGGCAAACATTCAACTGGAAACATCTGGCTGGTAAAAGGCCAACAAGCAAATGTCTAACTGGCAAACACCTAACTGGCAAACGCCTAAAGGGACTGCTCGGTTGCCTGCAAAATCTCTATGACTGGATTTTCAGGATCTTTGATATCGATGAAGGCAACTTTCTCAGAAGTAACTTCCTGATCAAGCGATCGCAGCTGATCAAGCGCAGCTAGCTGCAAGGCAAACTTCTCTCCGAACGCACCGATATGCACTGAGCCTAACTCGCTGCGCAAAATCAAATTGTTTGGATCGCTCCAGTTGATTGCAGAAATCTTTACTGGACTGCGCTGAATTTCTCGATAGATCACCTGCCAGGCTCCCTCGTAACCGGGTCGCATTCCTTCTACGGTCAGGGCAGGAGGAACAATCTCTGTGCCCAGCTCCGAAAAGGTATTGCGGGGCATCCAGTAGCCTTGAGCATCAATTAGGCCAGGCTCCTGAAAAGGCTGGGGCTGATCCGAAATGGTCTGGACGGGTTGGGTTTTACTGAGCAGTGCGATCGCTACCGGCTGGCGCTCTGTTACTCGTACATGCAACCCCGGTGGAATCAGTCTCCGGCTCACCACTGCTGATTCGATCGCCGCCTCGCCTGCCAGCGTCTGAGTCAATTTATCTGGCTCGACCTCAAGCAGCGTCTGTGGATAGGGCAGCGCCAGTAAATCCTGCACACTCTCATCCGAGAGCCTCTGATTGTCGCTGACCTCTATCTGCTCGGCGCTGCGCAACAGCCAAATTGGGGAGGTTGCTAGCCACACCATTCCACCCGCGAAACCAATCATTGCCAGCGATCGCCAGACCCGCTGATAAAATTTTATCTTGCGCTTGATCTTCAGCTGCCGTCTCCGCTCAGCTAGATCGTCTACTTTGGGCGCGCTCATACCCTGGACGATGTCATATGAAGGAAGCATAGTTTTCAACCAAAGACACACCGTGAGCGGTTCATAGAAATAAGCTGCACGTAAAACTTTACCCTAGGTTGTTTTTTTTGGGGTAGCTAATGTTAGCGACCACTCACGTGCCAAAAAATCAAACCACTGACGCGCCATCTCGCCATCCGTAAATGGGACACTCATCGTCTTTCCTTCTTTCAAAGTAAACCCCAGCGCAAAGCGGCCCCGACTCGGCGGCTGGTCCGGATCGATTTTCTGGCCATTCACCTCCATACTCAGACGCTCTACCTGAAGCAAATTCAAAGTCTCTGTCTCCACTACTCCATTGCGCGTCGGCAGTCCCCAAGTCAGCTGATCCCCTTCCTGTCCCAGGACCGCATAGATATCAAACTTAGCCCGCTCGAACTGGGCTGCCCATTGCTTATAGACCTCAACTTTTCGATACTCATTCCAGCCAGCCCAAGTCAGCCCGATGAATACAGCCAATAACGGCAACCACAGTAATCCTCTAACCACAATGCATCCTCAACATACCGTCTCAAAAAAAGTGTTAACTCTTACAACGAATACACTTGATTCTCACATCTTCCCATCCATCTTCGTGGAATGATGAGAACCAAATAGATGCCTGCTGTCTTTTGCGCGATCGCATATCTGTACTCAAATCAGAATTGAGAGCGCATTATGTACAGGCGCTTATTGTCATCAAATCTTTTTTGGAGAGCGTTTAAATGCTGTCTTTAGTTGCTGCTTTGGGCACAGTCCCTCATACTCCCGAGTGGGGTCCAACTGTTGCCCTAGTCATGATCGTCTGTAATCTTCTCGCCTTTGCTATCGGTAAGCAAGTGATTCAAATTCCTGATGCGGAACCTGCTTCTGGCATGTTCTTAGGATTGGGACTGCCCGCATTGCTAGCAGTCACTAGCTTGGGCCATCTAATTGGCGCAGGCGCTATTCTTGGCTTAGCAAATATCGGCGTTCTGTAGCATCCGAGCTGCTTGCCCATATCAATCACCACGCATATATCAATCACCACGCATATATAGATAGCCCAGCTTTGGCAGCAGCGTAGTTTCCAAAGCTGGGCTATTGACTGAAGTGACGTTATTCTCAGTTCGCACTTCTTAATTCGCGATTCTTAGTTCACACTATCTAGCACGGTCTGCAGTCGCCGCCGAAACTCTCCCTTCGGATGGCCTCCTTTGATTTCACCAACAATCTCAAACTCGCCTTCTAGATTGTCGCAGACGATATACGTAGGCCAGCCCATATCTGCTTTGTCTGGATACTGACTCAGTAGCACCTGGCGATACTTGCGATAGGTTGCCGTATCCTGCATCTTGATATTGACAAAATCCAGCGCCAGCTCTTTTGCTACCTTTTCATCATAAAAGGACATCTTGTGGCAGATGCCGCAGTCTTCAGACGAGAACTTCAAGATAGCTAGAGGCATAGGTCATACACTAAATTAGAGAACCCTCTCATCTTCTCTTGCCCCACTCATGATTGCAATCTACCCTGGTAGCTTTGATCCGATCACGCTAGGCCACCTGGACATCATTACCCGCAGCAGCAAGCTGTATGATCGCGTCATTGTCGTCATCTCCCGCAATCCGGGCAAGAATCCCCTCTTTTCAGTCGAGAAAAGGTTAGCGCAGATCCGCCAGGCCACTGGGCACCTTGGCAATATCGAAGCTGACAGCTTTGACGGTCTAACAGTCTCCTATGCCAGAGCGCGTCAGGCTCAGGTGCTAATCAGAGGGCTACGAGTGCTTTCTGATTTTGAGAAAGAGCTTCAGATGGCGCATACGAACAAAACGCTCTCCCACGAAATCGAAACTGTGTTTCTAGCGACTTCTACCGAGTACGGCTTCTTGAGCAGTAGCCTGGTCAAAGAAATCGCCAGCTTCGGCGGACCTATCGATCATTTAGTGCCTATGCACATTGCTCATGATGTTGAAGAATGTTATGAGAAGAATAGACATTAAAAACGCGCTTTATTCAATAATATAAAAGGGAATACAAAAAACAGGTTAGTGATAGCCTAGCGGTGAAAATTGCGGCCTATCGACTGTAAGTATAGATAGCTTCGGATGTACCCGTGCGCTATCCACCTCGCGCTTTCAAAACACCTGGCTCTTGCAAACACAAGGGTTTTACTCATTGAATTTCACTCGTTGAAAAGGTGTGGAGTAAAGTGGCAAACACGCTATCTACCTCTTGAAGATCTCTTACCGAAAAATTTTGTGAATACCTCTGCAAACGGCGAATATTACCAAGCTCCAGCTTCCGAGCGCTTCAGCATTCAGCAAGAGCTGGACCGCATTGAGGAAATCGTACTTGAAAGCCCACGGGTACCGCTTTCAGGGAAGACAATGGTATCCGAAGATGAGCTACTCGATCAGCTAGATGTGGTCCGGGTCAATTTGCCTGCGGCAGTTCAAGAATCTGTACAGATCGTTCAGCAGCGCGAAGAAATTTTGATGGAGGCGGAGCAGTACGCCCAAGAAATTATCACGTCGGCAGAGAAGCAGGCGGCGGCTATTCTCAATGAGATGGCGATTATCCGTCAGGCTGAGTCGCAGGCCGCGCAGCTAAGAGCCCAGACAGAGCAAGAATGTGCGGCGCTTAGAGGCCAGACCCTAAGTGAGATCGAGCAGCTACAAACTCAGGCCCGCAAAGAGTGGGAAGAAATGCGTACGCGCACCACCAACGAAGCTAAGACTATTCAAGAAGACGCCGACACCTATGCCGACCAGGTGCTAGAGAACATGGAGCGTCAGTTTATGGAAATGCTGCATATTTTGCGCAACGGGCGTCAGCAAATTCAGGGCGGCCAGTCGCTAGATACAGAGACGACCACGCCTCAAGTGCAGCTCAACCCAGCAACCGGAGCGGCTCGTCCGGCGACCCGCCGAGAAGCAACGCCAGTAAGAGCCGTGCCAGAACGTCCCCCCCTTCAGCGGAATCCTGGCACTCGTTCATGATTGGGTACGTCAAAGGCGTTTTGGCGGATAGCCAAAAGCTACCCAACGGTCGCGTGATCGTGACGGTGGAGGCAGGCGGCGTGGGGTATGACCTACAGGTGAACCCACGAGCCCTCAGTCAGCTACCGCAGATTGGGGATTCAGTTAGGATCTTTGCCCATCTGCAAAGTCGAGAAGATTTGCAGGTGCTGTTTGGCTTCGTGAGCAAGGCTGAGCGGGATGTCTTTCGGCTGCTGATTTCGGTGAGCGGGATCGGTCCGCAGATGGGGATGTCGCTACTGGACGCGCTCGGACTCAATGAGCTGATTCAGTCGGTGGTCAATGGCAATGCCCGGGTGCTGACTCGAACACCAGGTGTAGGAAACAAGACAGCTGAGAGAATCATTCTAGAGCTGAAGACAAAGCTGAGCGAGTGGCGGCAGCATTCTGGGATTGTGGCACCAACGAGCGGACCGGTATCAGCGGTGCAAGAAGATGTAGAGATGATGCTGGTGGCTCTTGGCTATAGTAATAGCGAGATCAGTAAGGCATTAGTAGCCGTAGGCAAAGGCAGTACGCTAAGCAAAAGCGCCGAAGCAGAGGATTGGATTAGAGAGGCGATCGCATGGCTAAGCCGCTAGTCATAGCAAACAGCAGACTGCATTGCTTGCGGTATTACAGCGAAGCGCGGATGTATTCGCACTTTGCTATGGCACTTTGCGCTATGGAACAAGGGGTGTAGCCTTTCGTGGTGTAGTAAGCAAAGTGCGGAAAGCTATAGAGCGCTGAAGCCCAAAAAGAATCTCCTGCCTAACGTTGCCAGACTAAGCAGGCTGACATTGGGCAGGAGATCAGAAATATCGCGCTAGGCGTGAGTTACTCAGCGACGGGCTCGGGAGTTTCCTCTTTATTTTCTGCGGGGGCTTCTGGCGTTTCATTCGTGACATCTACATCCGGCGCGTTGACATCTGGCACTTGGATATTTACGTCTGGGACATTTACATCTGGCAGAGTGATCGCAGGTGCGGGTGACTCTCTTTCGATGATGGTGGTTTCCTTCTCGGTAGTTTTCTCCCTTTCGATTTGAGGAACTACGACTGGGGCGACCTCGGTGCGATCGCCTGCCAAGAAATAAACCGCTGCACCTGCACCCGCTGCCAGTAATGCAATACACAGACCCAAGACCATGCCACTAGCTGCGCTGTCATTAGCACGAGACTGCGCAACCGCACGCTCCTGGCTTCTGACGCTGCCCTGCACATAGTTTTCGTCGTTACGGCCCCGGATATAACCGTCGTGACGGGCAACTTCTTCGGGCGTTGGCTCTCTACCAGTCACACCTTTAGGAGGCTGGTTAGAAAGGTCGTCGTTAATAGCCATAGTGGTCCTGATCTCCAAATTGATAGTTGAGCAGTTTTTACCTCTCGAACCCTATCTTCGGTCCTTTGGGAAAAGATTGCCGATAAAAGCAGAAGGGAATTAAAAACTGATGTTTTAACAGTGCCCAACAGGCATAGGCAAACGCTTCTTTCCTATCGGCATCCGCAAGAATAACAAAGTAGAAAATTGGATTCACTCTTTCTTAGGAAAGAGCTTTCACAAAACATATTCAATCAATTTTCATCGTTCCTAAAAGCCGTTAACAGAACGTCAGACGCCTGCTGAGTAGCGGTTACAGAAAGGGGAGACCGAGAGAGCATACTAACTCAAAGTGGACCGACGCAATTACCAAAACTCTTTAAAGATGAAGTTCTCAGGGAGCCATTAGTTAGCATCCTGTTGAGCTGAGTCTACATATAGCTTCTGGCACTTTGCTTATAGCATAGTTAGCAGCTACAAACCTTTTCAGACAAGGCAAAGTGCTATAGCAGCTGCTACTTAGTTCACCTTACTGAAAAAGCTATATTTTCAGTATTTCTAGCGTTGATTTAGCAGCCATTTTTTGGGCTTTTTGTTTGCTAGGTCCTTGACCCCGGCCGTAGGGCCTGCCGCTAATTTGGACTTCTACGACAAATTCTTTGGCATGGTCGGGGCCAAGACTGCCAATTTCTACATACTCAGGGACACCACCCACTTCGCTTTGCACCCATTCCTGTAGACGAGTCTTATCGTCTTTCACACCTGCTTCTATGGCTGATGCGATCACAATCTCAAACATCGGCACTACATAGTCCTTCACTCGTTGCACATCTCGCCCCATATCCAAAAAATACGCACCCACCAGCGCCTCAAAGGCACTGCACAATACGCGAGCACTCGCACCTTCCTTTTCTACCCCTTTACCTAACCGTAAGTATCCGCCTAGGGCTAGCTCCTGAGCGAAGTGATACAGCTGAGATTGATCCACTAGCGCCGCCCGCATTGGCGTTAGCTCACCTTCGGGCCTATCAGGAAAGCGAGAATACAGATACTCTCCGCTTAAGAAGGTCAAAATCGCATCACCCAAAAACTCCAGCCGTTCATTATGCTGTACCGCAGTTGGCTGCTCATTGGCAAAAGACTTGTGAGTCATCGCCTGCTGCCAAAGCGCGGAATTGTTGAAAGCGGGAAGAGAGAATACTGTCATGTGAGTCCCTTTTGTGCTTTATTTACCCACAGATGTCTCTATGATTGAATCGCCAGTAGCCAGGCTTGAACACCATCTGCGAGCGTTTTAGCTAATTCTCTTTGAGAGGCGTCGTCAATGATCCATTCAAACTCTTCTGGATTGATCATAAAGCCTAGTTCCAACAGCACAGAGGGCGTGACTGAAGGTCGTGTCAGCGCCAAGTTGTTCCAGAAGACACCATAGGATTCGCGGCCTAAATTGCTCACCAGATAGTCATGGAGAAAGGTAGCCAAATCATGAGCCTGTGGATAGTACCAAAAAGTTCCAATTCCTGCTGTGTCTAGCGCATTGCCAGCATCGGGTAGCGCGTTGTAGTGAATGCTCAAAGCCATCGTCGGTTCTGTTGCATCGATAATCTCTACACGGTCAGCAGGAAAGAGATCGTCATCGCCCTCACGGGTCATAACGACGCTAGCCCCCCGGCTTTCTAACTCATCTCGCAGCAACTTCGAGACAATCAAGGTGACATCTTTTTCAGGATAGCCTGTAGGTCCGCGAGCACCAAAGTCTTCATTACTGCCATGACCTGGGTCCAACAGAATAGTAGTGCCGCTTAGACTGTTTCCTGGCGGCGCGTGGCGTAAAGAGAGAATTAAGCTAGTGCCTTCGTAGTGGGTCTTGTACCCCCACTGCTGCGGTTGCTTGAAATGAAAAACAAACTCAGCGCTATCGGTTAGCAGTGGATGGAAATCCATTCGCTCTACAGCTGGATCGTTAGAAAAATAGATGGTGTCTGTTTGCGGTGTAGTGTTGTGCAGTGTCAGAGAAAGAGACTGAGTGTCTTGTTGAATTGTGATTGGAACGGGGGTTTGTAAGGGGAAAACAACTTCTGTCCAGTCTCCAACCTGGCGAGCGCTGACGCCTCTCATGATGCTGTTTGGGGGGACAGATGCTTTGCTAACGGTAGTTTCAGCCTCTTTTATCCAGCCACCGTAGTCGAGTCTGAGCCATTCGCCCTCTCGTCCGGTCACCGCCGCGCGAGTGCCTGCAGGTAGCGGTGTAATCCGTGAATAGCTGGTGCTAGGACCAACGCGGGCAACACCTTGAGAGGAGGTCACCTCTGCAACTTCTAGGCTAGTAGGAGAAAGAATGCTGACTTGACCAGGGGCCGTAGCGGTGACCGTTCTTCCTTCGGCTCGGAGGGTGAAGCGAGGCGCACCCAAGGTTCCAGCACGATCAGCAGTGGTACAGCCTGCATACTCGGTAGCGCTGCTGTTGGCCTGTGGGCTAAGAGGATCTGTTTGGTCAGTGAGAACGGCGGAATTTGGGGGTAGATCAACGCTTGACTGAGGAGCGAGGCGGATGGTTTGTCTGCCGAGGGTGGCGGATAGAGTGGCGTTTGTGGGGGCGATCGCACTCAGACAAATCAGCTCTCCTGGCATCCGGGCGATGTCTTCAGCGGGCATCAGCGACCCTTCGGCAAAGCCGATCCCATCTGGCAGTACCGGTTCTATTGAAACCCGATTGATAGTCAAAGTCAGACTCTCGTCGCCTTGAGCCAAAGTAAATACATTTTCGCCAAGCGCCAGCGGCAGAGTCGGGGCAAAATGTCCGTCGCCGCTGCGGTTCTCAATAACCTGGTCATTGATCGTGACGGGGACGCTCGGGTCGGCGGTGCCGATGAAGAAAATACGATCGGCTACCGTCTGATGTTCAGCAGGCGGATAGGTAATGAACAGGCTACCAGGAGGAGACTGCATGGGAGCTTGAGCGATGCCTGTGGCTGGCTCTGTGAGGACAGATGGCGATTGGTCTGGAGTGTGGGCGATCGCCGAGCTGGACGGATAAAGCGTGACCAGTCCTAGAGCGCTACCTAACAGGGCACTTCCTACTGTACTAAGACGCGCGCGATCGCAAAAAACACCCACAAACTAACTCCCTTAGAATAGCTGCATCGAAAATGAAATTTGATGCATTCTACCCTAGCATTTTAGCTAACAGCGCTTTAGCCATAGTTGCTGTGACAGTTGCCGTAAATCAGCTAAAGCACGAGAACAGCATCAGATAAAGTTACACCCGGCGCGAGCAGAGGCTTGCCGCACCCTGACTGCTTCGACTGAAGGCTAAGAGTACTGCATATTTCATAAGCGATCTCTTGATGCCTGACGTGGGGGATTTGGTCACAAACAGCTCTCCGTCGATAATCTCGTAAGTGCTCTACTCATTGCGCGGTAGCACTTCCAAGTCTCGTATATTCCATTTAAATTTAGATGCCGATTGATCAACCATAATTTTCATCCTTCAAAGCAATCTCGACGAAGAAAAATCAACATCCGTTTGCATTCTATTCCTTATGGCACAATTGACGAGTTGCGCCTGAGTCCTGCAAAAAAGTTCATGACCAAATTCGTCTTTGTTACCGGCGGTGTAGTTTCCAGTATTGGTAAAGGCATTGTGGCCGCTAGCCTGGGACGGCTACTAAAATCGCGCGACTATTCAGTCTCAATTCTAAAGCTGGATCCATACATTAACGTCGATCCCGGCACAATGAGCCCCTTTCAGCATGGCGAAGTATTTGTCACCGAAGATGGCGCAGAAACAGACCTAGACCTAGGCCACTACGAGCGCTTTACCGACACGTCCATGTCACGGCTCAACAGTGTCACAACCGGCTCGATCTATCAGTCGGTGATCAATAAGGAGCGGCGGGGCGACTATGAGGGCGGCACCGTTCAAGTGATACCTCACGTTACCAACGAGATTAAGGCGCGGATTCATCGGGTGGCTCGTAACCGCAATCCAGACGTGGTGATTGTAGAAATCGGCGGCACGGTGGGTGATATTGAATCTTTGCCGTTCATAGAGGCCATTCGCCAATTTAAACAGGATGTAGGTCCGCATGATGTGTTGTATATGCATGTCACTTTGATCCCGTGGATTCCAGCGGCGCATGAGCTGAAGACGAAGCCTACTCAGCACTCGGTCAAAGAACTGCGCTCGATCGGGATTCAGCCGGACATCCTGGTGTGCCGCAGCGAAAGGCCCCTGAGAGAAGAACTGCGGCAGAAAATTTCCAGCTTTTGCAATGTGCCGCTCCCGCGCGTGATTCAGGCGCTAGATGCGCGAAGCATTTACGAAGTGCCGCTGTATATGGAGAAAGAAGGGCTAGCCGAGCAAACGCTAGACTTTTTGCAACTGGAGCAGCGATCGCCCGATCTGACCAAGTGGATGACGTTGATTCAACGGATGCATAGTCCTAGTAAATCTTTGGAAGTAGCGATCGTCGGTAAATACGTGCAGCTCAACGACGCCTATCTATCGGTGACCGAGGCTCTCAGCCATGCCGGAACGCACTTTGACACAGAGGTCAAAATTCGCTGGGTAGATTCAGAAGACATTGAGCAGCACGGCCCTCAGAAATATCTAAAAGAGGTCGCCGCGATCGTAGTTCCAGGCGGATTTGGATCTAGAGGCGTACATGGCAAAATCCAAACTATTCAATACGCCCGAGAAAAGCAGATTCCATTCCTGGGTCTATGTCTGGGAATGCAGTGCCTAGTGATGGAGTGGGCGCAAAATATCGCCAAGCTAGAGCAGTCTAATAGTTCTGAATTCGACTCGGAAACTGCGAACCCAGTTATCAGCCTCATGCCTGAACAAGAAGACGTGGTGGATTTAGGTGGGACTATGCGCTTAGGGCTGTGGCCTTGCCGAATCGAGTCGAATACATTGGCCAGCAGGCTCTACCAGAAGGAGGTGATCTATGAGCGTCACCGCCACCGCTATGAGTTTAACAACGCCTATCGCAATCTGTTTCTAGAAACGGGCTTTGTGGTCAGTGGCACGTCTCCAGACGGAAGACTCGTCGAGATTGTAGAGCTGCCGAGCCATCCCTATTTTATTGCCTGTCAGTTTCATCCAGAGTTTCAGTCGCGGCCTAATACCCCTCATCCAATGTTCTCAGGACTAATTGAGGCGGCGCTAAAGGATGACACGTTCGTGGAAGAGATCAAACAAAGAACAGAGACTCCTGTAGGCGTTTGAGGTGCTAGACAGAAGCCAACTGATAGAACCCTCTAGAAACTTTGGTTCAAAAGTACTTCTGAACTAAAACGTACTCACTCGTCCTATTTCGTTATCCCATTGTATGGAAACAAGACCGGTGATAGTACCCCGAAGGGTACTACCGGTAGCATGTGATCAGTAGCTATTGTAAAACTGTTCTAATCTAGAAAACTGATTTTGAGCCGGTCGCCAGAGGAGATGACTCCTTGAACACGTGCAGAAGTTTCTGATGCAATGGCCTTATTCGCTCAAAGCTTTCTGCACCTAATGCCTTCAACCTAATGCCTTCAGGAAAACTAGAAAATATTTCTGTTTGGATGAACAGAATAGTAGATTGTTGTTCTTTTGAGCTTCTAAGAATTTTCTGATGCCAAATTTTACAGGCTCTTCCTGCTTTTCAAGGCTTCGCAGAATCTAATTTCCTGATGTCAGCATTAGTATCGATAATGATGGAGATACGGAAGGCATTCGAGCCGTTATTGAAGCTCTAGGTGGAGAGATTGTTTCAGAAGAAAATACAGAAGGCGTTTCTTCTGACGCATACCAAACACTGACTGTGGAAATTGACGCTGATAACCTGCCAGAACTGGCACGTCAGCCTGACGTGCGCTGGATTAACTACGCTCCGCCCAGCGTCACGCTTTCACTGCAGATGACCAAGAATATCAGATTACGATTGCACCCAATGAGCTAGCTAGACCCTTACGAATTACCATTGTCTGGACCGATGTGGCAGCTGGCGCAGGTGCCAATCCTGCTCTGGTCAATGATCTCGACCTAGAGGTGACTGAGCTAGCAACAGGCAATGTATACAAGGGCAATGTATTCAACAACGGCTTCTCCTATGCTGACCCTAGCGATCCGAATGATACGTTTGATCGTCTCAACAACGTGGAGTGCGTCTATATCCTCAATCCGGTAGGCATCTACGAAGTAAGAGTCATTGCGGCTGATCTGATGGCGAGTGCTCGCCTAGATGTGACGACACCCTGGCAAGATTTCGCGCTAGTGATTGACAATGCTGATGTCCCGGCAGCCAATCCAGTGAGTGTTGTTCCAGTGCTGGACCGCTCTAGCAGTATGGTTTCTAGCGGCTATGCTGATGCGACTCGAATTGCTAGTAAGCAGTTTATCGATTCTATGAGCATCAACGATGAGCTGGCGGCTGTCAGTTTTGGTGATGATGGGCAAGTGGAATATCCTGCTGGGCCTTCTCCTAACTTGCAGACGATTACAGGAGATCCGATAAAAAATGCGGCTGGTACAGCGGTCGATAACATTACCTTTGATGGGTGTACATATATGGGCGATGGCATTGTCAAAGCCCGCGATCTACTATCAGGTGCAAGCGGGACGCCGGCTATAATCCTCTTCTCCGATGGTAAAGACAACAAAGGGTGTGCCCAAAGTGATGGCTCTCGACCATCAGCACTCGCTGCCGCCGCCATGCTACCAGGGAGTACGCCTCTTTATACCTGTGCGATGGATCCTGCTTCTGACCAGATGCTGCTTCAGCAAATGGCTGATTCCATTGGAGGGCGCTACTACTTTATGCCTACTGTTGATGATCTCTTTGAGGTTTACAACTACATTCGAGGTCAGGTCACTGGCACGGGCATTATCGTCAATGAATCGGCTCTAGCTTCCCAAAGTCGAGTCTCTGCTTTTGTTGATGCATCGACAGAGGAGGTAACTTTCAGTGTTACTTGGGTCGATGAATCACTGCGCTATATGCCTCGTGAGCCTCGGCGCGATCGCGACATTAGTATACGCCTGCGCGATCCAAGCGGTAAGCTACTGAGTCAGAACAGCGCCTACGTCCAGCGTATTGAAGGAAAAGGCTATGTTCTGTTCAAAATCCAAGAACCGCGAGCAGGACGTTGGTATATCGAGGTAGAAACGAAGCGGACTCAGCATACGCGCTATACCGTTGGCGGTTTCGTCAAATCAGATATCAGGATTGCCTTACCGCAGTTAAAACAGCGAATTGCGCTGAACACGTCTCCGAAAATTCCTACGCAGGTATTTGACCGACAACGCTTGATTACAGGTGTCTCGACCAGGATCCAGATCTTTTCTCCTAGGTTTACGACTCCGAACCTCATCGACCGCTACCGACAACAGCTAGACCAAATTCAGATCGATCCTAAATTGAGCAACGATATCGATCCCACGCTGCTCAAACTCAACGTTTTGAGAGATCAGCTGCGGGCCAGTAACGGCATTGATATCTTTGCCCCTCAGGTCAGAACTGTACAGGCTAGAGAAATAGGAACAAATGAACTGGGCCAACAGGGTTTAGGGACGTGCGTCTAAATAACATACCAATTGTGCATCGGTATCCCGTAGGGGCGTAGCATGCTACGCCCCTACGGGATGGGACGTTATCTATCAGCTACTCCCTTAACTCAATTGGTACCTGGTCTCAAGGTGAATACATCGTTTAACCGAATAGGTGCGGTTTCTACTGGTCTAGAGCCCAAATCTACTGGCTCACTCACCTCTCGTCTTGATCTAGATATTTCTTCGACTCTGGAGTCTCTGAGTTTTGCTCAATCGACTCCGTTGCCGACTTCGATGTTAGCCAATATCAGCCAAAAAGTTAGTTCAGCCATTGGATCTATTCGTAATACCAACCTCTTCAATGGAGCGAAGAGTGGAGTGACTATAACTCAGTTTCCTCAGATCAAGACTGCTGGCAGCCACAATGTTGTAATCACGACTAGTGGAACGTCTCCAGCATCAAATACCCGATTTGTTCGAAAGGAGCTAGTTAGTGTCTTAGCCGAATAATTCTGGTTTCTCATCTTGGGGAAACAACGAGCTGAAAGCTCCTCCCAGATAATGAGAGGAGCTTTCGCGGATTAGCCCAAAAAGCCTGCTGTCTTTCAGTTTGCATTTTGAGGGAAGAGGAAGTCGGGAAGCCAGCCTCGGATAGTTTCCCAGACTTCGGTGGGTCCGATGCCAAAGGCTAGCCATAGGCCGAGTAGGAAGAAGCAGACGATCAGGGTAGCTTTGAAGGTGTCTTTTAGAAAGTCGAGGAGCCAGAAGAAAATGACGGCTGCGATCGCAAGCGCACCTATAGTCAATGCAATTTCCACGTAGGTCTCCTCAATTCTCTGGTAGGTTCTGGAAATGTAAATCAGTGTAAGCCAGTCTAATTACGAATCCCACTGATTAGACGGGGCCTAAGCTTTAGGCAAGTGCGGCGGTTAGCTCAGTGACAGCGGCACGGGCCCACTGGTCGACTGCCAGAATATCTTCTAATCCAGGGCTAGTGTTGAGATCGTTGCGATGGCGATCGCACACTTTTTCGATTACCTTCGCAATCTCCAAATAGTGAATTTTCTCTTCTAAAAACAGTGCCACCGCCTGCTCATTCGCCGCATTCAGCACCGCTGTCATGGTTCCCCCAGAGCGGCCCGCAGCATAAGCCAAATCCATACAGGGATATTTCGCATGATCAGGCTTGCGGAAAGTGAGAGTACTAAGTTCTGAAAGGCTGAGTGGTTTCCAATCAGTAGTGATTCGCTCGGGCCAAGAAAGCGCATAAAGCAAAGGCAAGCGCATGTCGGGCCAGCCTAGCTGTGCCAGCACCGAGGTATCTTGCAAATGGATCATAGAGTGAATAATGCTTTGCGGATGAATGACAATATCAATATCGTCGTAGTCCATACCAAACAGATAGTGGGCTTCAATTACCTCTAGACCTTTGTTCATGAGCGTGGCCGAATCTACGGTGATTTTTTTGCCCATCGACCAGTTGGGATGCTTGATGGCGTCGGCCATCGTGACTTTGGGCAAGTCTTCTACGGACCAGTCGCGAAAAGCGCCGCCAGACGCGGTGAGTTCAATTGTGCGTAGACCTCCCTCCGGAACGCCTTGCAGACATTGAAAGATAGCAGAGTGTTCAGAGTCGGCAGGCAAAAGCTTGACACCATGCTTCTTTGCCAGCGGGAGAACGACCGGGCCACCTGCAATCAAGGTTTCTTTATTAGCTAGAGCAATGTCTTTGCCCGCTTTGATCGCGGCGATAGTGGGCAGCAGTCCGGCGCAGCCAACAATACCAGTCACGACAGCTTCTGCCGCACCGTAGCTAGCTACTTCGACAATACCCGCTTCACCTGCGACGACAATTGGCTGAGGGTCTAGAGAAGAGATTGCCGCCTTCAGTTCGCTTAGCTTGCTTTCATCACAGATAGCTACAATCTCTGGCTTGAACTGCATTACCTGCTCGGCTAGCAGCGTCACGTTGCTGCCTGCGGCAATGCCCACCAGCCGAAACTTGTCGGGATATTGCTCTAGAATATCGAGCGTTTGCGTGCCGATAGAACCGGTTGAACCGAGTAAGGTTATGGCTTTCACAGTAGGAATCCCGTCTGTAATGTTTGCTTTATTTCACTATATAGCTTTGGCCACTTGGCTCACTACATCAATTGTCGCTAGAACCGTTTCATACTGCGGGCTAAGTGACGCGGCATAATGTAGGCGACACTGTAATCAACGGAGATCTACATCCATGGAAGCATTTGACCCGACGCCGCCAGACTGGACCAAAGATGCCGTCCATGCTCAGCCGTTTGGATGTCCTAGCTGTGGTGCCAGCAGCACAGAGGCACAGGCAGTCTGGCTGAATCGCCGGGCACCTGTATTCACGAATGGGCGCAAGCGGAAGTACCAGGAATTTTATCAGTGTGAGTGTGGGTCGGTTTGGTGGGGGTGGAGTTCGGATCGGCCTCCGGTGGATTTGGGGAAGGGCGAGGATGTCGAGAATGGAGAGTAGGGAATAGAGAATGGATGTTTTGGTGCTAGGTAGCCTGAATATGGACCTGGTGGCACGGGTAGCGCGGCTGCCGCAGCCAGGAGAGACGCTAACAGGGTCTGGCTTCGAGACGGTGCCAGGTGGAAAGGGCGCGAATCAGGCGGTCGCAGTAGCAAGGCTAGGTGCGAGCGTGGCGATGGTGGGCCGGGTCGGAGATGACGGGTTTGGAGAGAGGTTGCGATCGCAGCTCCAGACCGAAAACATCGATACGCAGTCAGTCAACGTCAGTACGCAACAACCTTCAGGTACAGCGCTGATTACGGTTGCACCTGACAACAACCAAATTGTTGTTGTATCAGGTGCGAATGGTGAAGTCGGTGACGCTGAATTAGAGAAGCTAGCGACCTATCTAAAACAGACGCCTGAGCGAGCAAAGATATTGTTGCTTCAGTTTGAAATTCCACTGCCAGTCGTACGGAAGGCGGCGGCACTAGCTGATGAAGCTGGATTACTAGTGATTGTTGATCCGGCACCAGCTCAAGGAAAACTGAAAAGAGATTTTTGTGAGCATATCTCTGTTTTGACGCCGAACCAGATAGAGGCGGGGCTGTTGACGGGAATAGATGTTGTTGATGTGGAAAGCGCGATCGCTGCTGCGAAAAGCCTTCAGCAGCAGAGCATTGATACGGTGATTGTGAAGCTAGGAAAACAGGGCTGTGTGTGTGTTAACGGAGCTGGCATCTTCGAATTTCCGGCTTTTGCAGTAGACGTGGTAGATACGGTTGCCGCAGGGGATGCGTTTAACGGCGGATTGGCGGCGGCGCTCTGCCAGGTGGCGACGGCGGATCTGAGGATAGTTTTGAGCAACTACGACCTATGTCAAAAGATAATTCGCTATGCTAGCGCCGTAGCAGCGATCGCCGTCACCCGTTCAGGGGCTCAAGGTGCCATGCCAATAGCAGCCGAAGTTGAAGCATTCTTGGCAGATGTAGGGTGAATGGCATGAGTTGCATATACTGTGATCAATTCCTCTCCTATGTAGAGCGGATTTGTATAGCAAACAGCGCAAGATATTGTGTAGTTTACTTTGTTTGAAAAGAGTTTTAGCTGCTGATTATGATGGAAGTTAAGTATAGATTGTTGTAGTTTGCGAATGTCAAACAAAGAAAAAATGGTAGTCCTAAGCAGAACTACCATTCCCACACCCGACTGTTTCACTAGTGAAACCTGGGCTTTGTTTTAATCAGACTATTAGGCTTGAAGATCGAAGCGATCGAGCATCATCACCTTGTTCCAAGCTGCGGCGAAGTCTTTGACCATACGCTCGTGACCATCATTGGCGCCGTAGACTTCGGCAACCTGACGAAGCTCTGCGTTCGAGCCGAAGATCAGATCGCAGCGGGTGGCTGTGAACTTTGTTTCGCCTGTTTTGCGATCGCAGATATCAAAGACCATCTCGCGATTATCAACCGGCTTCCACTCATAGTCCATGCTAGTCAAGACGCGGAAGAAATCATTGGTCAAGACACCAGGCTTGTCAGTAAAGATGCCGTGCTTTGAGTGATCGTAATTCTGGTCGAGGGCGCGAAGTCCACCGACAAGAACCGTCCACTCAGGTGCGCTCAACGTGAGCAGCTGGGCGCGATCGAGGAAGATACGCTCTGCCTTTACCTTGTAGCCGATAGCGTCGTTGTGATAGTTACGGAAACCATCAGAGACCGGCTTTAGCCATTCAAAGCTCTCAATGTCGGAAGTCAGCTCCTGAGTCGTATCCATCCGACCTGGAGTGAATGGAACATCAACCTCGACTCCGGCATCTTTGGCAGCCTTTTCAACCGCAGCGCAGCCGCCGAGGACAATTAGATCCGCCATTGAAACTTTCTTGTTTCCCGACTGAGCACCGTTGAATTCTGATTGAATTCCCTCAAGCGTCGACAGCACCTGACCAAGCTCCTGTGGACGGTTGACCTTCCAGTCCTTCTGAGGCTCTAGGCGAACGCGTGCGCCATTCGCACCACCGCGCTTGTCAGAGTCGCGGTAGTTCGACGCCGACGACCAAGCGGCTGACACGAGCGCCGAGACAGAGAGTCCGCTTGTCAGAATCTTGTCTTTGAGAGAACTGATATCGGCTTCATTCACAACTTCGTGGTCAAGCGCCGGAATCGGATCTTGCCAAGGAAAATCTTCCTCTGCGACTTCTGGGCCGAGATAGCGCGTCTTTGGTCCTAGATCTCGATGGGTTAGCTTGTACCAAGCCCGCGAGAACGCATCGCTGAAGTGATCGAAGTCATTGAGATAGCGCTGACAAATCTCGTTGTAGGCCGGATCAACTCTCAGCGCAATATCCGAAGTCATCATCATCAGATTGTGCTCAACGCCCGGCTTGTGAGCATCTGGCGTCTTTGGCGCATCTGGATTACTCGGTTTCCACTGCACCGCGCCCGATGGGCTCTCTGTCTTTTCCCACTCGTAGTTGAAAAGATTGGTGAGATAGCTGTTGTCCCACTGAGTCGGGTCTGGCGTCCACGATCCTTCGATGCCATTCGTCATCGTGTATTCAGCAAAGCCGGTGCCTTCGGGATTCTGCCATCCCAGACCCATGGCCTGAATCGGCGCACCTTCTGGCGCTGGCCCAATCTTATCTGGCGCGACCATACCGTGACTTTTACCAAAGGCATGTCCGCCAGCGACCAGGGCAACAGTCTCTTCGTCGTTCATGGCCATACGAGCGAAGGTTTCACGAATGTCGCGGGCAGAGGCGGCAGGATCTCCTTCGCCATTTGGACCCTCTGGATTGACGTAAATCAGCGCCTGGTGTGAGGCCGCGAGTGGGTTCTCAAGGTCATAGTACTCTTCGTCCGGCTCACCAACCCACCGCACATCGCGAGTGACCATCTCATCTGGATGACCATCGTGCTTCTTCCCATTCTCGTTTGCTTCGAATGAGCCGCCGGTCCAGTACTCAGGGCCCCAATAGGTAGCCCGGTCCGCTTCCCAAGCGTCAATGCGGCCGCCACCAAAACCAAAGGTCTTGAAGCCCATGATTTCGAGCGCGCAGTTGCCCACTAGAACCATCAGATCGGCCCAGCTTAGCGAAGCGCCGTACTTTTGCTTGATTGGCCAAAGCAGCCGCCGCGATTTGTCAGTATTGCCATTATCCCACCACGAGTTAATGGGTGCGAAGCGCTGCATCCCCTGACCTGCTCCGCCACGACCGTCTGCGATTCGGTAGGTACCTGCGGAGTGCCAGGTCATACGAACCATCTGGGGTCCATAGTTACCATAATCAGCTGGCCACCAGTCCTGCGAATCGGTCAGTAGCGCTTTAATATCACTTTTCAACTGCTGGAAGTCGATTTTCTCGAACGCTTCTTTGTAATCGAGGTTCCGTAGCGGGTTGGCTTGAGGCGATTCCTGGTGCAATAGCTCGACCTGAAGCCGATTTGGCCACCAGTCGTCAGTTTGCGGTTTGGAGCCAAGCGCACCGCCAACGCGGGTCCCGCGAAAGGGACATTGTGCAGGGGCGGTGTCGGGGGTGTTATTCATCAAGTCCGATCCTTATCTATTGTGTTTCGTTGGTGAGTTGCGCTGAGCGTCGCCGTCTGCGGTGGTTTGAACAGCGAGTACCTTCATATCTGGAGATTTTTGCTAAGCCGCATCTAGCAGCCACTTTAGTCATCTCTTAAAGACTTATGCTCAATGATTATTATAAAGCTTTAGCCTGAGTCCTTACTTGCGATTCACTACTTCGCCGCGATCGGGATTAGGGATTGCTTTGGCATCATCATTTTTGACAGTCTTATGGTCTCGCAAGGTCTCCATATCGATAACGTGGCGAAACTCACCGTCGCCGCCGCTCGCTAGCGTGTCAAACACGTCGTTGATCTCATCGATGCCAATCATCTTGATCTTGGGTGAGATACCGTGTTCGGCGCACAGGTCAAGCACTTCTTGGGTTTCGGCAATGCCACCGATAAGAGAACCCGCCAGCGTGATTCGACTGAAAACCAGCGCACTGGGCGAAAATTCAGGGAAACTGATCAAGTTGCCAACTACAATCAGGGCTGAGTTTGGCCGCATCAGGGCAATGTAGGGGGCAATATCATGAGGCACAGGAATTGTGTTGATCAGCAGGTGTAGGCTCTGCGCCATTGATTCCATCTGAGATTCGTCCGTCGAGATAACGACCTGATCTGCACCTAGCTCAAGGATGGCGTCTTTCTTGTCGGCACTGCGGGTAAAGGCAATCACTTCAGCGCCTAGCGCCTTACCTAGCTGGATGGCCATATGTCCTAGCCCGCCGATACCCACAACGCCCAGCTTCTGACCCTTTTGCAGTTTCCAGTGTTTCATGGGTGAGTACACCGTGATACCAGCGCAAAGGATGGGGCCGACCATCTCTGAGGGCACCGCATCGGGAACTCGCAGTACGAATTCTTCGCGAGCGACGATATCGGTCGTGTAACCCCCGTAGGTATTCGAGCCGTCAGGATTAGCAGGGCCGTTGTAAGTCAGCGTGAAGCTCTTGGGGCCTTCACAGTAGTTTTCCTCGCCGTGCTGACAGGGATCGCAGACCTGACAGCTGTTGACCATGCAGCCTACACCAACGCGATCGCCTTCCTTGAACTTCCCAGCGCCCTCACCCACCGCCGTGACGACTCCCGACACCTCATGACCTGGAACGCAAGGGTATTGCGTATTGCCCCAGTCGTTGCGAGCCTGGTGCAGGTCAGAATGGCAAATGCCACAGTGGGTGATCTTGATAGCGACCTCGCCAGGCCGTGGGTCTTGTCGTTCAAATGTGATGGGAGTTAGCTTATCGTCGGCGCTTTGTACGCCAAAACCGAAAATCTTCATGAGGGCCTATTTCCTTAATTCCGGATATTCTATCTATTTGGCGGCGATCGCTTCTTTTTCAATCTTTTCTTCTTCTTCTTTTGCGACTACGCGACCCTCATCTTCAAATCCTTTGATTTCATTGAAGTTGAGGTAGCGATACACTTCGCTTTCAAACGGATCGATTTTGCTGGCAACAACTTCTAAGTACTCTTTCATGTCTGGAATGCGACCCAACAACGCGCAGGCTGCGGCGAGTTCAGCAGAACCCAAATACACCTGAGCGCCTTTCCCCATTCTGTTGTTGAAGTTGCGAGTAGAGGTAGAGAAAACGGTGACGCCATCTTCCACGCGGGCCTGATTACCCATGCACAGTGAACAGCCAGGCATTTCAGTGCGAGCGCCCGAGGCCGCAAAGGTGCCGTAATAGCCTTCTTTGCGAAGCTGTTGTTCGTCCATACGAGTGGGCGGGCAAATCCACAGACGACCTTTGACGGTGCCCTCATCTTCTAGCACTTTGGCGGCGGCGCGGTAGTGGCCGATATTGGTCATGCAGGAGCCGATAAAAACTTCGTCAATTTTGTCTCCCACCACGTCTGATAGCGTTTTCACATTGTCCGGATCGTTAGGAGCCGCAACGACAGGTTCTTTTAGCTCGTTGAGATCGATTTCGATCACTTCTGCATACTCAGCGTCTGCATCCGCGCTCATCAGAGAAGGATTCTCTAGCCACTGCTCCATCTCAGCAATGCGACGGGCCAGCGTTCTTTCGTCATGATAGCCACGGGCGATCATGTTCTTCATTAGAGCTACGTTGGAGCGGAGATATTCGGCGGTGGTTTCTTCACTAAGCTTGATAGTGCAGCCAGCGCAGGAGCGTTCGGCTGAGGCGTCGGTGAGTTCAAAGGCTTGTTCTAGTTTTAGATTGGGGAGACCTTCCATCTCCAGAATGCGGCCAGAAAAGACATTCTTTTTATTCTCTTTTTCGACGGTGAGAAGACCTTTTTGAATAGCAACTAGAGGAATTGCATTAACCACATCTCGCAGCGTGATTCCGGGCTGAAGTTCTCCTTTAAATCGAACTAGAACAGATTCGGGCATGTCTAGTGGCATCGCCCCAATCGCAGCGGCAAAGGCAACGAGACCTGAACCAGCTGGAAAGGAGATGCCAAGTGGAAAACGTGTGTGTGAGTCGCCGCCAGTACCCACGGTGTCGGGCAGCAGCATTCTGTTTAGCCAGGAATGGATGATGCCATCACCAGGATCTAAAGCAACGCCACCACGGGAGGCGAAGAAATCGGGCAGCGTCGCATGGGTTTGAACGTCTACAGGCTTCGGATAGGCGGCGGTATGGCAGAAGGTCTGAAGCACGAGTCCAGCGCTAAAGCCCAGGCAGGCCAGCTCTTTCATCTCGTCGCGGGTCATGGGACCGGTGGTGTCCTGCGAGCCGACGGTGGTCATCAGAGGTTCGCAGGAGGTGCCAGGACGCACGCCGGGCAAACCGCAGGCCTTGCCGACCATTTTTTGGGCGAGGGTGAAGCCTTTGCCGGTATCAACTGGGGCGGAAGGTCGCACGAATACGTCTGATGGCTCTAGGCCCAATGCAATCCGGGTTTTGTCGGTGAGGGCGCGACCGATGATCAGTGGAATGCGACCGCCTGCGCGGACTTCGTCCAGGATGGTTTCGGGGACAAGGGTGAAGGTGGAAATAACTTCGCCTGATTCGCCCTCTCCTCCAGCAGTGATTTCTCCTTTATAGGGATGAATGGTGATGACATCGCCTGTATTCATTTTACTGACATCGCACTCAATGGGGAGAGCGCCGGAGTCTTCAGCGGTGTTGAAAAAGATGGGCGCGATCTTGCTGCCGAGAATGAAGCCGCCGGTTCGCTTGTTGGGGACGAAGGGAATATCTGCGCCGATGTGCCAGATGACGGAGTTCATGGCGGATTTACGAGAGGAGCCGGTGCCGACGACATCACCGACGTAGGCGATCGCATGTCCTTTCTCTTTCAGCTCAGCCAACGTACCCAGCGGATCGTCCATTTTGGACTCTAGCATGACCTGAGCGTGTAGCGGAATGTCTGGTCTAGTAGTAGCATCCGGCGCGGGGGACAGATCGTCGGTGTTGGTTTCGCCAGGTACTTTAAAGACAGTGACGGTGATCGCCCCTGGGACTTCAGGCTTGTTAGTGAACCATTCGGCAGCGGCCCAGGCGTCTACAACCTGCTTGGCGTAGCTATTGGTTTGGGCGAGATCGATCACGTCGTTGAAAGCGTCATATATCAGCAGGGTTTTCTTTAGTGCGTCTGCTGCAAGCTGGGCAATTTCTTCGCGCTCGTCTTTCAGTAGCGCGATTAAAGCGGTGACGTTATAGCCGCCAAGCATAGTGCCAAGGAGTTCGACCGCTTTTCTGGGTGAGATCAGCGGACTGGTGGTTTCGCCTTTGGCAATCGCAGTGAGGAAGGAAGCCTTTACATAGGAGGAGGGGTCGACGCCGGGGGCAATGCGATCGCACAAAAGCGTCATTAAAAAGTTCTCTTCACCCGCAGGAGGCGCTTTGAGCAATTCGCAAAGAGCCGATGTCTGGTCCGCGTCCAATGGCAGCGGCGGCACATTCAAAGCAGCACGTTCTTCAACATGTTTACGATAAGACTCAAGCATATTTCACTCACCTTCTGTACAGACGGGTAGTTGAAGGTTAGTAAACGTACTACTTGTACCCTCAACTGTCTGTAATATTATGCCGTGATTCGCCTATATCGGGTCGTTTTTCTGGCGCAGTCTGATACAGACGCCTGTGAAAGGATTAGCCCTCAGAGGTCAGTGATCAAATGCTGACTTGAGGCTGACTTTGAACTTGCTAGGTCCTCGCCTTCCTAAGGTCTGTTTGCAACCAGCGCCTCCGAAACCTTGTTTTGGGTCAACCATCTGGTCACCTGATCTTGACAGTCTTTAAAGGTGCCACTCTCGCGGGTAGCAGCCGTTCGCTTAGAACCCAATGCCACTTTGATTTCTGCCTGCACTGTGCCAGGTCTAGCGGTCATCACGTAGATTCGCTGCGACAAAAAGACCGCTTCTCTCACATCATGAGTAATCATCAAGATGCTGGTGCCTGTATCCGCCCACAAGTCGAGCAAAAACTGTTGCATATTCTCTTTGGTCTGCACATCAAGTGCGCCAAAGGGCTCGTCCATCAACAGAATTTTGGGCTGGCTAGTGAGGGCGCGGGCGATCGCAACCCTCTGCTTCATACCTCCCGATAGCTGCTTTGGCAAAGATTGAGCAAACTGCGTTAGTCCCACCATCTTGAGATAATACGAAGCCTGTTCTCGCCGAGTCTTTTTGTCGACGCCTTGCAGCTTCAGTCCAAATTCCACATTCTTTTGCACGCTCATCCAGGGATACAAAGTATAGTCTTGAAACACCATCCCTCGATCCGCGCCCGGCCCTACGACAGCTTCCTGGTCGACTTTGATTCGACCTGTAGTCGGTAGTTCCAACCCTGCAACCAGTCTCAGCAGCGTAGATTTTCCAGAACCGGAAGCACCAACGACACAGACGAATTCTCCTTGTTCTACGTGCAGGGTGAGATCTTCGAGCACTCTGACAGTGCCCTTCTGAGTCTCGAACTGTTTGTATAACCGAGAAACTTCGAGATGCATTATTCAACGGCCCACTTACAGGTTGCTTTCAGCAGCAGCTTCAAAGAAAGATCGATCAAAAAGCCAATCACACCCAACACAATCAGATAGGCAAAAATCTCGTCGGTGCGGAAGAACTTCTGCGCGATCGCAATCCGTTTCCCCAAGCCCTCATTTGCGGCAATCAGCTCGGCCACCACTACCAGATTCCACGCCGATGCCATGTTAATCCGCAGGGTGTCCAATATATTTGGCACCACGTAAGGCGTAATCACCTGAAACAGCGTTTGCAGGCGCGATCCGCCCAGCGTATAGGTCGCCTCCAATAAATACTTAGGAACAAACTTCACCGCATCCATAATCATCAGCGTATTGAAAAAGATGACGCCGATAAAAATTAGCGCAATTTTTGGCTCTTCATCTAGCCCTAAATAGATAATCAGTAGTGGGATAAAGGCAGGCGCAGGCATGTAGCGAACGATGCCGATAATTGGTTCGAGCAGCGATCGCACTGCCGCAAACGCCCCCATGCCAATACCCAAGGGCACCGAAACAATCACCGACAGCAAAAAACCGATACCAACGCGCATCACACTCGCCCTAGTATCCTCGATCAGCAGCCCCTTTCTCCACAGTTCGCCAAACGCCGCCAGCACGTCCATTGGCGAAGGCAAAAACTTCGGATTCACTAAGCTACTCTCAGCGAGCAACCACCAAAGCAAAATCGGAACAACAACGGATACAATCCGTAGGCCCCAATTCAAACCAGCTGGAATCGGCTCACCCAGTCGCCAGAACAGTTTTGGCTTTAGGCTCTTACGCTTGGATAGCAACGCGATCGGCGAATAAGCAGATGAGCCAGATTCCACAGTCATCTATTGAGCTTCCGCATAGGCTTTGACAAACTGATCGTCCAAGATTGGCTCTAGTGGAGGAGCTTCTGGAATAAAGCCTACGCCCACCATGAAATCGGCCATCTCTTCTGCCGCCGCTGATAGATACTTAATCTCGTCGCCCTCGCTAAAGGCTTCTAAATTGTCCTCTATCGTAAACATCCGGGTTCCCTCTTTTAGCAGCTGTAGCTCTTCTACCGTCACATCGGCTCTAGCTGCCATAATCTCATCGGCCCGGTCAGGATTCTCTTCCATGAACGCCAGCGTATCGAACCAGGTATTCACGATCGCTTGGACATCCTCAGGTCTCTCATCAATAATTGTTTGACTCATCACTAGCAGGTCAGGAATCGCACCGGGGAAATCGTTAGAAGTCACCAGTTCCTTACTACCTTCACGCTCTAGGGCCGTCAACCAGAAAGGAGGAAACGCTCCGACAGCATCCACTTGTCCAGCGGCAAACGCAGCCGCAGCAGCGCCAGTTTCCAAAGGAACAATCTCTACATCATCCCGAGAAAGTCCCTCTTCTTCTAAGGCGAGCGTTAGCAAAAAGTCATCAACCACGCCTTCTTCTACAGCTACCCGCTTACCAACCAAATCACTGACCGAATTAATCTCTTCAGTCACGATGATTTTGTCATTACCAGCAGAGTTGTCATTGACGAGGACGGCAACCTCGCCATTTACCGCATCGGCTGCGAACGAAATAGTATCGTTCAATGTCTGACAGTTACCGTCTAGCTGCCCGGCGGCAAAGGCCTCCATCGATTCGACGTAGCCATCAAACCACCGCATCTCGACATTGACATTATTCGCAGCAAATAGACCTTCTTCCTCTGCGATCGCCCAGGGCCACCAGCCTGCCCAGTTGCTGTATCCAATTACGATCGCTTCACCTGCTGGCTCACTGGTAGCCTCACCAGATGACTCGCTGCCACTATCGGCAGACGGACCTCCACAGCTAACCGTAAGAAATAAAGTGCAAAAGAAGGCTAGGCACAGAGAAACAAACTGGCGTCTTTTCATAGAGGACGTGAAATTCACAAAAAATTGAAAGTACAACAACGCAATGATGCCGACAAACGCACCTACGTATGGTTACGAATGTTACCAGTTTGCCAACAACTATTTAGCGATAGACATACTGACGGTTCATCTGCTGATGAACCGTCAGCGTGTCTACTAATCCATAAAACATTCACAAGCTGAAAACATCGCTCGATACACCCGCCAGGCAGCCAAAGGACGACGACGCAAACGCAAGAAATCAAAACGCATCATTGAATTAAAACCAATAAACATCTCATTAAAGGCAATAAACCATCCGCAACCTAAACCGCCATTACATCCCTTTTGGCGGTCTGATTCTGCTGCGAGACACACTGTCTCACCCAATCGCACCAGGCATCTAATCCTTCACCAGTTTTCGCCGATACCAGGATGATCGCTGTCTTAGAATTTAGCTGACGTACATTTTTGATGATGGTCTCGGTGTCAACGTCTAGATAGGGCGCTAGGTCTGTTTTAGTAATCAAAAGGCAGTCCGCTTCGCGAAACATGATGGGATATTTGAGCGGCTTATCTTCTCCTTCTGTAATGCTCAACAGCGCTACTTTGGCGTGCTCTCCCACTTCAAATTCCGCAGGGCACACCAAATTGCCAACGTTTTCAACAAACATCAAATCAAAATCTTCGGGCTGCTGCTCATGAGCGAACTGATGCAGACCACCAGCCACCATCTTGGAATCTAAATGGCAGGCTCTACCCGTATTGATCGCGATGACGGGAACCCCATGCTGACGCAGCCGATCCGCGTCTAGCTGAGTAGTCATATCTCCTTCTATAACAGCCATTCGCAGCTCAGGCTGTAGTATTTGCAACGTTTTTTCTAGCAGCTGAGTTTTTCCTGACCCCGGAGAACTCATAAGATTTAGACAGGTAACGCCCCATTTATCCAGGCGATCGCGATTCTGATCCGCGCCGTGCTGATTGGCATGGAGCAAATTCATCTCTAGAGCAGCGTCAAACGTTTGATGCATAAGGTGTCTCCGGTGTGTCTCGATCTGTGGCTGGAGCAGCTGGAGCGGACTGGGTTCGGGTGGGTTCAATCTGCGAGCCAGCCGAAAATTCCACCCGGCCAATCTTCAGCTCTCGCCCAGAGCGGATGTCATCCATCGGTGACTGGCAAGACGGACAGGCATACTGCAATCCCATTCTGGGTCTGTACTCCTGCTGGCAGTCATGACAGAACGCAATCAAAGGCGTCTCGTCTATCACCAATTCCACATCGTCTAAAAACGTCCCTTGAGTCTGGGCGCTGAACGCAAACTGTAGGCTCGCTGGCTCCACACAGGTAAACTCACCCACCGTCAAATGCACTCGCTCTACTGCCGGATGTCCTGGCTGCTCTGACAGCCAGTCTTGGACCGTCAAGATCAGCGCCTTAGTCATATCAGTCTCATGCATGGCCTGTTTGAAATGCTAGATGTGGTACTGAGTGCGGTGCTCTATTGCCGATAACGCTATCTACCACTAGATCCGTAACATTACTGATATCACACGGTGGCAACAATTCGATGGCATATAGACCACAAACTGGCGCTTTTAACAGGCTTTTAGCACATTTTCCTAAAACGATTTGGAAGCGATCGCACGTCCAATTCCCTACACCTTCCCTACACTGAGAAGAGAAATCACCTACGCCCCTATTCCATGCTGCTAGAGTCCACTCAAAGAAATAAGCTTGATCCCTCTAACGATTCTCTGTTCTATGCTTCGCCCAGATTCGTCACTCACGTCGATGAAGGCTTCATCGCGCAGTTGACCAAGCTATACCGGGATCGCATTTCTCCCAACGGCCGCGTTCTCGATTTGATGAGTAGCTGGGTCTCGCATCTCCCCGGTGACGTTGACTACGCCTACGTCGCTGGTCACGGGCTTAACGCCGAAGAACTTGCTCGGAACAAACAGCTCGATCATTACTTCGTTCAAAATCTCAACGAAAATCAGACGCTGCCTTTAGAAGATTGTTCTTTTGATGCGGTGGTCAACACGGTCTCTGTTCAATACATCCAGTATCCAGAGCAAATCTTCGCCGAGGTTTACAGAGTTCTTAAACCCGGCGGGATCGCAATCTTTAGTTTCTCTAATCGGATGTTTTACCAAAAGGCGATCGCACTGTGGAGAGACGGCAGTGAAGAGAGCCGCGTCGAACTCGTCAAGCGATACTTCGACTCTGTTCCTGGCTTTGGAAATATCGAGACCGTCATCAACAAGTCAGAAAGCCCTGCTATTTTGCATATGATGGGGTTAGGTGGAGGCGATCCTTTCTATGCGGTCCTTGCCGAAAAGATGCAGCCGCTGACGCAGTCAGATGAAGGTCATTCGTAGAGAGACGATCTACGTCAAAATCATCTTTTCCATTGCCTCCTGTAATTCCTTAGTCAGCTTGGAAACCGCCTGTCGCCGCTTCTCTTTGTAGCCAGAAAATAGCGGTCCGATCGCAATGGGTTCACCGACTGTTGCGATCGCCCGCTGCGGCCCTAGCTGCAGCCCACTTACCGACTGTCCTTTTGTCTTACCCTTGATCTTGCTGACCATATCGCGCAATAGCAAAACCGTCTCTGCGAACCGATCGGCGCTGGGGTGTTCTTTGACATAATGGCCCGTTACAGCGACAAAGCTCTCGACCAGGCGCATGTGCCACATCCGCAGATCTGATTCCTCTGCAATGCGGTTGGCCAGCCCTAGTTCAACCGGTGAGAGCGTTTCTGTGTCATCTCGAAAAATGCGATCCCAGCCTGCCTGCTCTAGCTTACGGCAGCGATCGATCAGCGATCCTTTAGGTCGCAGGCGAAAATACTGTTCAGCCACTTTTAGAGCTTCGTCTATGAGCGATCGCAGCCGAACTGCCAGCCGATCATTCTCATTCAAATCAGCCAATTCCCCATCTACCAACTCAAACGTTGCCCCATAGAACTCTCGATAATAGTTCTCCATCAGCGTCAACAAGTGCTCCGCCAGCCGATAGAGTCGCCCGTACAAATCCAAATCACCCACCGGCCCCAAACCGCTGTCTGCCTCTAGCTGACTGATTTGCGATCGCAGCGCCTGCCATGGTTCATCAATGTAGCGATACTGAATCCCCAACGGCAAAATCACCACATTCGTATCGCGCCCTTGAGCCAGCAAATCTTCCTGAGCCCAGAACGCTAGCTGTGCAATCCCCGGCTCCAGCGGACTCACAATCTCGTTGTGCCCATTGTTTCCCCCCTCCGGCGCTACCGCCAAAGGAAATCGCCCGTTCACTAGAAGATGTCGCGCCGTCTTCAGCGCCTGTAGATCTAATTTACCTCGCTGAATGGGGACACCGCCCAAGCGAGAAAATAGCCCGCCCAGATAGCTTCCAGCCCATAGCGGAATGCCGCGATCATAAATAAAGTGAGAATGCGTTGTTCCTAAAGGCAACCCCATTTGCCTGGCTGTCCGTGGTAAGTCTCGCCACAGCAGCTGGCTGAGCACGTAGGGATCGGTCGGATTTGGGTGGCGAAAAGCTAGTAGAACCCGAGTTTTTCCCATCTCAAAATCGTGATAAAGCTTTGCCAAAGTCTCTACATTACGCGACTCTATCTCAGCTAAACCCGTCTGCCAGCTAGTCCATACAGGCATCAGCGGTCCCATTGCCCGTCTTAGCAGTGGACTGTAATTAGGCGGGATAAAATCAAGAGCAGGCTGAGCGCGATGGGTTACAGAAGCCATTAAAAGAACAGACCAAAAGGCAAGCTAACGAAGGACAAAGCCAGGAACAGACGAACGAAGACAACCAAAGCTTTAGCATCTAGCTTGCTCTGTTTAGTCACCTTTAGCCGCTCTAGCATGACAGTATCGCTAGCGTCAGATGCATTCGTATGCTAGCTGAGCGCTCTGCTCTAAATCAACAAAGGTCTTACTCGGCGGAAACGTTACCTAGCCCATCGCCTCTGGATACGCACGGACTATTTCATCCAGTTCACGATCAATTTCTTCCACAGGTCGCTTGCTATGACGCAACGAGATATCTAGCAGTCGCAGTCGCTCTATGCACAATCGACTGCGTGTCATCTTGTCATTAGTCTGATGCTTTAACCCCTCTGCTAGAGTGGTTACAAAGCCAAAAAATGCCGCAATTCCACAAGAAAGCTTCCATCCCGGCGTACCCACACCGACAACAGGCCCCTGCGCTGCTGCTATCGTCGTAATCAATGTCGTTGAAGCAGCGCTAACAATCGAAGTCATAAACAAAACTGAGTTCAGCCGCGTAATCTCTCTAGTCATATGGATTGAGCGGTCCAAGCTCTTGGCAATATTTTGAACAATACGCTCAGGAATATCTGCTCTTGGCTCCATAATTAAAAGTTCCCTACGAACGATGTATTAAACCTGCCTCTCTAGCTACGCCCGCTGGTACTGCATACCCGGTAGCTGGATTACCAGTCCCGACAACTCTAATTGAAATAGAGCGCTGAGCACAGCTCCCGTTTCCATCTGAGTCTGCCGAACGATATGATCAAAGACGGTTGGCTCGATGGGCACCGCACTTAGCACACTAGCTAGCACCGGGGTTAGCTCCGAAGAAGCTTTCTCTAGACTAATCGGACCGCTAACAGTTTCCTTGAATATGCCTGGTCTTTCAAAAATATTCTCAGACGTGTCCTCTTCGGAGATAGCTTTTTCAAAAGCGGCCAGCTGATTTGGCGCCGCAGGCAAAGACACCGCAGGCAAACTCTCTAACGCCTCCACCAAAACTCGCTCACCCAAAATTATCTGCGCTCCCTCAGCAATCAAACGTAGACACCCTTCACCTTGATCATTCTCCAAAGAACTCGGTAGCGCATACACCTCGCGGCAGTAGTCATTAGCCAATCTCGCCGTGATCAGCGCTCCCGATCTCACTGGCGCTTCCATCACCAAAGTTACTCGGCTCAGTCCCGCAATAATTCGATTCCGCTGCGGAAAATGCGTCTTATCTGGCCCGGTTCCATCTGGATACTCGCTGATGACTAGCCCTGTTTGGACTACCTGCTCGTACAAACTCTTATTTCTAGCTGGATACACTATATCTACCCCTGTTCCCACCACGGCCACTGTCGAGCCCTGCTGAGACAAGCAGCCAGTATGTGCTTCTGTATCAATGCCTGCCGCTAGCCCAGAGATAATCACTGCTCCCTTTTGACTCAGCCGCTGACTTAGCCGTTGAGTCCACCGCTTGCCATAGGCAGAAGGTCGCCGAGTGCCCACCATACCCACCGTCAGTCCATTCGCATCGTTCAGCCGCAAGGCACCGCGATAGTAGAGCACAGGTGGCGGGTCGTTGATCGTAAACAGCAGCGCTGGGTAGTCCGCATCCGCAGGCGTCCAAAAAGCAGCATTCTTCTTTTCATGCTCGGATAGCAAGCTATCAGGATCAAGATTAGACCGAATCGCGACGATTCGCTCAGCGCTCAATAGACCGATCCCATCGACTGTCAGCAGATCGCCTGCCGCCGCTTGCCAAGCTAGTTCTAGCGATCCAAAATGCTCCCACAGCCGTTTAACCGTCACTGGTCCAACCTGCTTGATCTGCGACCATGCCAACCAATACGCCCTTTCTGTCGCCACACCCATTCTCCAGTTGCATCAGCCTCTAGAATGCCCAGCGTCCAGACCAGCGAAATTATCAAGATTTGCCTAATACAACAAGTGCGGAAGATGATTATTAGAACAGATAGTCATTGGCTGTAGTATCAACGTGGAGTAACTTAGCCCTAGAAGGATAAGCGCATGGCCGAACTAAAAGCACTAATTTTTGACGTGGATGGCACCCTAGCCGAAACAGAACGCGATGGCCACAGACCCGCATTCAACCAAGCATTTGCAGATACCCAGCTCGATTGGAACTGGTCGGTAGAGCGCTATGGAGAGCTCTTAGAAGTCTCAGGCGGCAAGGAAAGAATCCGCGCCTTTATCAAGGAGTCCAAACCTGGTTTTGCTGTACCAGCAGGATTCGCGGATTTGACAGCGTTTATCAAGTCACTGCATGCGACCAAGACTCAGTACTACAAGCAGTACGCGGCAGCAGGCCGAATTCCTCTACGGCCCGGGGTGGAGCGGCTGTTGAATGAGGCTAGAGAGAAAGGTGTGAGATTGGCGATCGCAACTACCACCACACCTGCCAACGTCCAGGCTCTGCTAGAAAACACTCTCGGCGCAGAAAGCATGACCTGGTTTGAAGTAATCGCTGCAGGTGACATGGTCCCTCACAAAAAGCCTGCGCCCGATATCTTCGAATATGCTTTGGCTCACCTGAATCTTCCCCCCGAAAACTGCCTCGGCTTCGAAGACACTAACAACGGTCTACTCTCCGCTACTCGAACCGGGCTTAAGACTATCGTCACTGTCAACAACTACACACGTGACCAAGACTTTTCAAAAGCAACGCTTGTCATCAGCGACTTTGGCGAACCTGGCCAACCCTTCAAAGTCATCTCTGGAAAGGTCAAAGACGCACAATACTTCGATATTGCCCTAGCTCAAACCCTTTGCAAAGGCTAGGACGCTCACCTTTGTAATCACATCGCTGCGCACTGGCTCTACGCGATGCCAGCTGTATAGATCGACCACGCTTTCCAGAAAGTGTAGATAGAAAGAACAATCAACAGCGCCCTGAACAGCTGTGTCACGGTGTTATCGCTCAATCGCGGTAAGAATCTCGTGCTGATTTGTACGCCGACTAAACCACCCAAACCTAAGATCAACCCCTCGACTACGCGAATATTGCCTTGAATAGCATGGCCAATACAGACAGAAACAGATGTAATCACAATCACACCTAGGCTGGTTCGGACCGCTGTCTTGATGCTTTCACCCAGCAGTAAAATCTGTAGCGGTACCAGAATCACTCCCCCACCCACACCAAACAGTCCCGCCATAAATCCGGCGACTGTACCAGTGACTGTCCGAGCCATTGTCGGATTAATTGCCGGACCAAGCGCCATTCTGGGCTCGCGAAACTGCGCCTTTTGAATCACTTGCTTCTTGAGCGATACCAGGTATAAATTACTCAACATCAAAAGGCCAAACCCAATCAGCTGCCAGTATTGAGGAATGCCATCTACTAGCAGCGCAGCAACGAATCCCGTGATCGCCGCTGGTATTCCTAGCAGCAAAATTTGTCTGGGTTGTAGGTAGCCCATCCGCCAGTTTTGGACGCTTCCTGCAGTAGAGGTCACCAAGATAGCCAAACTGCTAGTTGCCGTCGCCGCATGACTTTCAAAGCCGAGCTGTAACAGCACAGGAACCAGCAGCGTCCCGCCACCAATACCTAAGAAACCAGCCAGAATGCCCGAGAACAGACCAGCTAAAGACAAAAAAACGACCGAGCTAATGGCCACGCATCTACCTAAATAGTCAATAAAAGCCTAGACGATATCAGCCACTAGTTGTAGATAGTCTACATAAAGGCACCAGAGAGCTACTGATAAGCTAGCCTTTGGAGCTAGCCTGGACAACTGCAGATGAGTTGCCCAGCCACTCAGCTATCCGGTTCTACTCTCTAGAGCAGAATTGGCGATAGGTCAATGTACTCTTCAATCGTAGTCGCCAAGCTGTTCAACATACTGTCGCGCTGCTCACGATAGTTGGCAATCCCTGTAGGCATAGATCCTAAACCACGCTGTTGACGCAATCGATTGAGCCATGCCCGCCGCCAGGGACCATTGTCAAAAATGCCGTGCAAGTAGGTGCCCCACAACGACTGACCACTATCGACAAGGCCCAAGCCGCGATCGTCAAAGATAGACATGAACTTGACCTCGTCCTCATCCCCCGCCGTCGTTACTAGCTGAGTTCGGCCCTGATGAATCTCATAGCCAACCACTGGCAGTCCTTCTTGCGGATACTTCGAGGTTACCGTCCGCTGTCTAGCCACCTTTTGACTGGTAATCACCGTCCGCAAGGGCAGCAGTCCCAACCCATCGAAGCGGCCTTCTTGACCTTCTAAACCTTCAGGATCAGCTAGCATTTGTCCCATAATCTGAAATCCGCCACAGATACCCATCACCGTACCGCCCGCGGCAGCGTAGTTCTTTAGCGCTTCTGCCATACCGGTTTGCTGCAGAACCAGTAGATCGGCAATTGTCGTCTTCGTTCCCGGCAAAACCACTGCGTCTGGATATCCTAGCGGATCTCTAGGCGTCAAATATTTGACCGTCACCGAAGGTTCAGCTTCTAGCGCATCAAAATCAGTGAAGTTAGAAATTCTCGGCAGCCGAATCACGGCCACTGTAATTTCGGATTGAGACTTGACAGTAGGCCGATCTAATAGTGAGAGCGAATCTTCAGCTGGGAACGCTTCATCAATCCACGGAATTACTCCGATCACCGGAATACCCGTCCGCTCTTCTAACCAATCGATCCCCGGCTGAAGAATAGAGCGCTGACCTCGAAATTTGTTGATCACAATGCCTTTTATTAGCGCCCGCTCGTCCGGCTCTAGTAGCTCCAAAGTGCCGACAATATGAGCAAACACACCCCCACGATCGATATCCGCAATTAGGATAGTCGGCGCATTTAGATAGCAAGCGACCCGCATATTTGCCAGATCGCGGTGCTTTAGATTAATCTCTGCTGGACTGCCAGCACCCTCGCAAATCAGTAGATCAAACTCCTGGCTGAGCCTAGCAATACTTTCTTGAATAGCCTGCCAGCCAGCACTAAAAAACTCTTCGTAATATTTTTGAGCTGTTGTTGTGCCAATCGCTCGCCCCTTAAGAATGACCTGAGAGGTCTGATCTCCCTGAGGCTTTAGTAAAATCGGATTCATCTCCGCCTGGGGTGAGACCCCGGCTGCCCATGCCTGCACCGCCTGTGCATAACCGATCTCAGCACCTGTTGTACTGACATATGAGTTGAGCGCCATGTTCTGGCCCTTGAACGGAGATACTCGCCATCCCTTACGGCTCAAAATGCGGCAAAGGGCAGTCACTAACATGGATTTACCTGCGTGGGAGGTTGTACCCACTACCATTATTGACTTCACCAATAGTGCCCCTTGTTTGGTTGTACACCCCTCACATTACCCAAACTTGGTCAAATATGAGTCAAAAAAGTTGATGAATCGACGCCCATAGCATGATTTTTCACATCAAATACATCTGTGCGAGCCCCTTACGCGCTATCAAAGGCACTGCCTTTACGATTCAAATGCCAATTCCATCTCAGTCAAGAGACAGCGTTTAAAACTGAGAACAGATGCAAAGACAAGTGCCCGTGTCTTTTAACCTTTGCGGGATTTAGCGGGATTGGTAAAAAGGTATGCACTACCTTCTGAGTTCTGCCATCCGGCGCTGAACACTCAGGCTTAAACCAGCCAGTCAGGCAGTCTCAGCCATCGAAGCGCAGCGTTCTGAATAAAGTCAGATAGATTTGCCTGCTTATCTACGCAGCCGCTATCTTGCCACTTGGCTACGAGCTGCCAGCCCAGAGGGGTCAACCGAAAGCTATCTGTCAGCCCCTGTCCGTCGACCTCACGACGCAAGATGCCGACCGAGGTTAGCCACATTAGTTCTCTTTCAGTCGAGACGTCGGATAGCGGCTGCTGAGTATAGCCTTTGATGGCACCGCTGTTTTCGGCGATGGTCGGGACGCTGACGCTGCGATCGCGCATATCCGCCAGCAGCTTGACATAGAAAGGCGAGCACCACACCGATCTCTCAGCTCGTCGCACGACAGCGGCAGAATACCTCATTGTTCTACTTTTGTCTTCAATGCCTTCCATGCGATCACACACTGCCCTAGACTAAATCTTTGCTTACTATAGCGCCCTCACTTAGCATGCTCTAGTACCACTGGTTTTAGACTTTGGTTTTCTTTGTAGGAGAAAATAGGTGAGGCTCGCTTTGTGAAAGCTCAGTTTTTTGAAGACTACCAGTTTTCTAGAGACTACCAGCGTCTTAGTCGCTTCAGCTTTTCTACCAATATCATGAGAAAGAAAGGCATGATTTCTAGCAGATAGCGACGCCACAGTCGCCTAGGTTCACGAATTAGCCGGTACAACCACTCTAGGCCCAGCCGACTGAGGAAGCGTGGCGATCGCTTCTGTATACCAGCTTCAAAATCAACTACAGCACTGACAGCCATAAAGATGTCAACACCGGGCAGGCGATCGCAGTTGGCTGCTTATCCATTGTTCTTGTTTAGGTGCGCCTAGGCAGACAGCAACGACATTGACTGATGACTGCTCAATAATAGACAGAATCTTCTGGCACTCTTGAGGATTATGCTCGAATCCAAAAGGGGGAGAATACTCACTGACAACTATCTCGCGGCCAATGCGATTGTTGATCCGTTGCTGTGCGAGGCGGGCAACGCCCTGATGACTGCCCAGAAAGAAGATTTTAACGTTCTCGTTAAACTTGTGGTAATCACAAAACAGAGGAAATAGATCTGAGCCGGACAGCTTTTCTTTAAGTGGGCTACCCAAAAACTTAGAAGTATACATAATGATCTGACTGTCACAGATTTTGATCTACATTAAGTTCCGGTTCTTTCGGTGATTGCCTTTCGTCCTGATGAGTTTTCGTACGACCATATGGCGTTTGTCACTTTGCTGAGGTACGGCACACTGATCAAAAGCCTTATGTGACGATGGGCAAAGCGGCGAGCGGTTCCCAAATACATCCGGGAACCGCTATATACGTAAACTTCTCTGGAAGAAGATAAGAAAAGCTGGAAGGAAACACAAAAAGCCACTCCTAGAATCAACCAGGAGCGGCTTTTAAGTTTGCAGTTGACTGTTACCTAGAAAGGCAACGGCTGATGATTAAAAGTCTATGCCAGTCATCGAACTGACCTAACTTAGACTAGCTCGAGCGAAACTAGTCCAATTGGAACCAACTCGCTGAAACAGAGCTGGGGTGCTAGGATTCGAACCTAGGAATGGCGAGACCAAAACCCGCTGCCTTACCACTTGGCGACACCCCATCGCTTTCGCTTAGAAATTATAGCACCCACATTGTCATTTTCTGAGTAGAGAAAAAAGATATTCGTGGGCTGGCTTCGGCGCAGATTACCGCCGCGCTCCTAACTCAAACTGAGTCTAAAACGAGCTTTGGACTAGTGGCTTAGACTGGGCTTAAACTGGGGTATATGTTTCTCAAACATCTTTACCTACAGAACTTTCGCAACTACCAGAGCCAGTCTGTAGCCTTTTGCGCACCCAAGACGATTCTGCTAGGGGACAATGCTCAAGGAAAGTCGAATCTACTAGAGGCTGTCGAATTACTGGCCACCTTGAAGTCGCATCGAACGAGTCGCGATCGCGACCTGATCCAGGAAGGCAAAACCACCAGCCACATCAAAGCTCAGCTAGAAAAAGACATCGGCCCTAGCGAACTTACCTTAGGCTTGCGCAACGGCGGACGACGAGCCGCAGTGCTAAACGGAGAAACGCTCAAGCGGCAGCAAGATTTCTTAGGCAATCTCAACGCCGTTCAATTCTCTAGCTTGGATTTGGATCTAGTCCGTGGTGGTCCTGGTGAGCGGCGCAATTGGATAGATACGCTGCTCACCCAGCTAGAGCCTGTTTATGCCTACATATTGCAGCAGTACAACCAGGTCTTAAAACAGCGCAATGCCTTTATCAAGCAGCATACGGACGAAGACAGCAACCAGCCGCTTGACCCCACTCAGATGGCTTTGTGGGATGCCCAGCTGGTGACCGCAGGCACCAGAGTGATTCGACGGCGATCGCGCGGGTTGCAGCGTCTGATTCCATTGGCTCAGTCCTGGCACCAGGCCATCAGCGGTGATACAGAAAGATTGATTATCACCTATCAACCGAACATCTCTACGGATATCTCCACACGAGGCGATCTATCAGACGAGCTATCAAGAGAGAAGGGATTAGTTGAGGATGACTATTTAAGCGATCCCAACCGCATTCAGCAAGCCTTTTTTGAAAAGATCAAATCGCGAGCGATCGCCGAATATCATCAGCGTACTTCTCTAGCTGGTCCTCATCGGGATGATATCGACTTTTCAATCAACCAGACGCCCGCTCGCCAGTACGGATCGCAAGGACAGCAAAGAACTCTAGTCCTCGCTTTGAAGCTGGCAGAACTAGAGCTCATTGAAGCAGTCATCGGCGAACCACCGCTGCTGCTGCTAGACGATGTCTTAGCCGAACTGGATCTAAAGCGTCAAAATCAGCTACTAGAAACCATCGAAGACCGATTTCAAACCCTGATTACCACCACGCATCTGGGCGCGTTTGACGCCAAATGGCTCAGAGAATCCCAGATTCTGACCGTTCATCAGGGTGCCTTGTTAGAAACCGGATAGAAACTGGTTGGAAACAAATTAGTCAGACAGACCAGCCAGCGTCTCATCAATCAGGCTGAGCGCCTTATCTACATCCGCTTCAGTCACAATCAGCGGCGGAATCAGCCGCACAACTTGAGCGCCAGCCGGAATCAGCAGCAGTCCTTTTTCGAGCGCCGCTTTGACAATATCTATCGCAGCAGTGCCACTCTCCGAATTCAAGACCAGGCCGTTGATCAAGCCCCAGCCCCGAACGCCTTCGCACAAGTGAGGGTATTTATTGACAATTGATTTGAGCCCTTTTCTAAGCTGCTTTCCACGCGATCGCACATTCTCCAGCACATTCTTTTGCTCCAGCGTCTGACAGACAGCCATCGCCACCCCACAGACAAAAGGATTACCGCCAAACGTACTTCCATGCTCGCCAGGAAGCAGCACATCACAATGGCTCTTCGTCAGAATCGCACCAATTGGAACACCACCTCCCAACGCTTTCGCCGAGGTAAATACATCCGGCTCTACGCCTACCGTCTGATAGCCCCATAGATTTCCTGTACGACCCATCCCCACCTGGACCTCGTCCAAAATTAGCAGGATTCCAAGCTGATCGCACAGCTGACGCACCTGTTTGAAATACACCGGGTTGCCAGGGCAAACGCCGCCTTCCCCCTGCATAGGCTCCAGCATGATTGCCGCTACCTGGCGCTGATCGGCATCTAGATCTGTGATCGCAGCTTTCAACGCCTCTATGTCGTTATACGGCACATAGTAAAACCCTGGCATCAGCGGGTTGAAATTCTTCTGATACTTTGGCTGACCCGTCGCAGTAACAGTCGCCAGCGTTCTGCCATGAAAGCTCGACTTCGCCGTAATCACAATCGGGGCTTCTATACCCAGCTCAGTATGGCCATACTTTCGAGCAAGCTTGATTGCCCCCTCATTCGCCTCCGCACCCGAATTACAGAAAAACACACGGTCAGCGCAAGAGTGGTCAGTCAGCCACTGAGCCAGCGCCCCTTGCTCAGGAATGTAGTACAGATTTGAAACGTGCTGCAGCTTCTGCAACTGCGCAGTCCCCGCCGCTATCATCGCCGGATGAGAGTGACCCAGCGCACAGGTTGCAATCCCCGCGACGAAATCAAGATACTCGCGTCCTGCTGAGTCCCACAGACGGCATCCCTCACCGCGCTCCATCGCGATTGGGAAGCGAGAATAGGTCGACATCACATTTTGATCGAAATCTGCTGGCTGAAAAGCAGTCTCGACTGTCGGCATAGAGACAGCAGGGGTTACAGTGGGCACGAGGATTTGAGAAGTCATAGGAAGCAGTATGAGGAAAGAATAAGGACTTCAATACAGAGAATGCGAGTGCGCTTGTATACAGCACATGCAACATAGGTCGAGCGATAGAGTCTGTCTTGTAGTGTAGCGATGGGCACTGATTCAGGTTAATGATTGTAACGCTACTCCAGTCGACAGCGATACTCTTTTCAGTAACGAGAGGGGCTATTTATCGCTAGCACTAAATACATATTGCTAAGCAAAAGACTAAGTCGACGTACACTTACGGCACCTCAAGAAGCATCGATTGGCCTGCTAAGACAAGGGTTTCATGAATTGACAGCTCATAAAGCAAAGTAGCGAACGATAAAGCGCCGATATGTGAACAGACAATGACAATTAACCAGCCGTCCCGCTCTACGAGAAGGCAAAGCCTACGACTACACTCGCGACAGCTGGGCAACTACACAGTATCCCAATGCCTGGTCCTCTCGTTTGGCTGAGCACAGTTGAAGCCAAATCCCTAATCCTCAAAAGCCTCATTGCGAAAAAGTCCGCCTCGACATACCGAAGCGGACCATGGTGGGTAGATCCTATTCCTGTTTTTGACCTGCATTTTTAGACTCTGCAGCGAATGCCAATGGGTAGCAAAGCCATATCAGCCCAAGCTCAGGCCAGGTCTCTGAACTAAGCTACAACAAAGGCATCCTCTAGCAGCTCTCTAGTTTAATCACAAATTTGAGCAACGTTTCCTCAGAGCTCAAGGAGACTTCTAGTAGATACATCTTTTCTGAGGAGATGCTACCCCAGTTGAGATCTAGGGAACCAGGCTGTGAGCGCAGCGCCCGTTTTTCTACATTGCCATCCCATAACCGCACCTGACCACCTTCCGGCAGCACAGCTTTGATGATGAGCTGACTATCAGTGCTACCAGCAACGTAGCTAGCTGACAGTCTCAACAGGCCATGAGCAGTGAGCCATTCCCGGCTATCCTCAAGCTTTTGCGCAGACAACGACAGCGTCATCGCACCTAATATTTCTTGAGCGGCCATCATTGATAGCGCGATCTGTTGCTCTGGGCTAGCAGAATCGTAGTCGTCTGCCAGCTGAGTAATCTGCTCTAGCACAGCTGACTGTGTCTCGTTATCAGAACGATAGGTAGGCACCAGCACGATATCGGCAATCGGCTCTAGCATGGCACCTTGCGCAGGAAACAATGCCTCAACCGCACGAACCAACTGAACCCCTTGCTTAATTGGCGATAGGGCAATCTCTTGGCACCGTTTGAATAAAGCATTCAATACGGGCTGGGGCAATAGCCCAGGCACCTTAAGCGAACTCAAATGCTGATTCCAGAGCGAAGGAGCTGCGCCGGGCGCAGTATAGGCCGCACTGATGGGATCAGCCACATTAGCCGGATACTCACACAGCTCCGATTCCCAAGGGAAAAGGAACGGCGACTTTTCGTACTCCGACATGAGACGTTGTTTGATTAGAAAATGAAAACGTTCTTGCACAGCGTGGATTTCTCCGAAGTTAAACGACTGAGCCGTCTGAGAGAATCTATCTGGTAAAGATACCTCTCTCGAAGCCGCGAAAACTCTAGGAGCGTCAAAACGTCAAAAAATAATTGAACGTGGCTCTCCTAGAAATGTAGATGGGTTTAAAGCCAAATCCGTAGATCAGCGTTTCCCTTGTTGGTGGACAGGCTTACTAGACGTTGCATCAGACCCGACTCCGAATGAACAAGCTCCCTTATGAATTGACTGCTGATGTAGAACAGTTTCCTGATGGCATACCTAATGGTATAGAAAACGTCGGGTCAAAGACTCGCAGCAGTCACAAAAGCAAGTTCTGAGTACTATCTGAGTCAATATTCACACATCGCTGTGCTAGTCCGGATAGATTTGGGAAAGGGTTTTTAATGTAGCGTTCGGGACTTTGCTTTTGACATCATCAAACGCTGCAACTTTCTTTGAATAAAGCAAAGTGTTCAGCACAATACAAATGCATCTTGCTATACATTCCGAATATCCCAGGCTTTCTCCAGTAAGCTAGACCACTGCTTTCTCAACTGGGTTGCCGTGATATCCAGCTGGTTAGAGATTTCCTGGTCGCTTTGCTGTTGCTGCTTTAGCGCCAAAATCTTTTCTTGGGTAGGATTCATCTCAGTTTGAAAATGCGTCCACTGATAGGGCGTTAGTCCTAGATTCTTCCATAATTCTGCCCCCAGCCACTCGTGAACTAGCTCCCAGTTGTGTGCAAAGGAAAATTTCAGCAAATGATATTTGAACCGCTGCTGTAAATAGTCTCGCTCGCGCGGTGTGATTTGCAGAATTTCCTCTATTTCATTAGTAGGCAAATCGTTCAAACGCAGACTGAAATAGTCAGCGCAGTCCTGCTGACCTTTTTCTACTAGGTAGCTCATCAACCGCTCGATTACCTGACTCCTAACCGTTTCTTTGCCTTCGACATTGGTATCATCAGTTACGAGTTCCTCGCGCAGACGCTGTAGGGGCGCTGTTCGAGGATGATCTGGGTCTGTGCCCTCAATAGCCTGTTGGATATCCACTACCGTTTCTGGCGGCTGCTGCTTAGAGAAAGTCTGGGTGCGCAAGATGATTAGCTGCTGGCTGCGACCTCCAGAGAAGTGAATCCGCCGCTTGGCGTAGCGCTCTGTAAAAGCCATGTACTCAGCTAGCTCTAATAGAGAGCGGGGTCGATAGATAGTAGATACCTCGTTCTCCCGCCTAAAAGCGTTAATGCTCTCTACATAAAAATTTTGCAAAAAGTCTTCTATCAGCGCAATCCGAGCCTGGTAGCTAGACTGCACCTGCGGCGGAGTCATATAGCGATAGACAATTGCGCTCAAGCTGCTGTGTAGCTCTAGTCGTCCCTTGGTAGAACCTAGCTGAGCGTATTTCAAACACTGTGCCAGTCTGATGTCTGCCAGATTGTTTTCCCAGCCTTCTATGTCGCCAGAATTCTGAATCCGATGGCTTTCTGCGCACACGCGACGCGAATCTTTTTCAATACGCTCGGCGACTTCACGGCAGTGTTGAATCGAAGCTTTAGTTTGCGCACTAAGCCTTTGAGAGAGTCGTTCAAAAAGCGTTTCCACTGCTAGTTATACTTATTCCCTGATGGTTGACCTTTCGGTTAGATCTCTTGTGTGGCAGAACGCGCAATGCAGTGCGCGTTCTGTGAAGCACTTTGCTAAACAACTTGCTTCACTCGAAAAGGGCTATGGCTTTTGGCCGTGCTAAAAGCAAGGGACCGAAAGCTATAGTCGAGATCTGTAGATAGTAGGCACCAATATGAGAATAGACAGATCACTCCAATCTTTGAACATCTCTTTAAACAATCTGACTAGATTTTCACACAAGTATTAAATTTGATTAGATCTGATCTATTTGCACCTGATTCTATGGACGCCTTTTTGTATGACTATTGACCAGCAGCTGAAAGTATTGATCGAGGCAGCTCCCCCAGAGGCTAATCTAAAGCAGGCGATTCAGGTCGTTGCACCTGTCATTCGCAGTGTTGCTCAGCGGCTCCAGCATTTGGAGTATTACATCTTGCAGTCGGCTGGCAGGCAGTGGCTACAGGCGACTATTGCCCGCAAGGATGCTCCTTCTGAACCGAAGCGCGTGATTTACGCCTATCCATCGCTGAGTGCCGCTGCAGGAGACAAGCTATCCGCTAGCAATCCGGGTCTGATGGCAACCCCTATACCCGTTGCACAGCTACTGTTTCAGCTACCTTCTATCAGCCCGGTTGACAGCCTAATTTTCTTGGAGAATGAAGATCGCGACCAGGCTATAGAAGTACGCCGCGATGACATCAAGGCTATGTTTCAAAGCCAGCTCGCCCAAAGCATAAAGCCTCAAGTTCCTCCAGATATTGCATAGGGAAACTTGAGGCTATTACATTATTCGGCTTTCCAAGAAACTGATGCTTCAGCTGCAAAGAGGTATCGAACGAGGCAACGCTGGCTCGAAAGGTACGGCTATAAGCAGACTAGCTAGTGGCTGTCTCTTAAAAGACATGAACAGATAAAAGCTCGAAGATGAGTGCGACGAAGAACCCAACCATTGCCAAGCGTCCGTTCCAAAGCTCTGCATAAGGGGTAAAGCCCAGTCGAGGCTCTGGCTTGTAGTAGCGAGTAGCGCTTACACCAAGGGTTTTATTGTCGAGAGCAGCAGAGGCAGTATTCGATTCTACAGGGACGAGTGGCGTTTCGTTTTTCATGATTGCTCAACTGTACTTTTCTAAAGATATCATAAGCGATGTATATGAAACTTAACTATATTTACTGGAATAGTCTGCAAATTTCCGTCTTGGGAGAGACTTTGGTCATGAGTTTGGCTGTGTACCTTCACGCTTTGCGTTTTACGCCTTACGTTTTGCGCTTGTCTGCTGCCTGCTGAAACATTTGGCAGTATTCCTCTGGTCCACCGGGAAAGACCACGTTGATAGTCAGCGGATCGCTGTTGTCTCTAGGATCGCCAATACCGTCTAGCACAATAGGAGTACCCTGCTCGTTGCTCCCTAGTCTAATAGGACGACGGTTGCGGAGTTCACCGCCGCTGCTGTCGACAAACACTCGCAAGGCAGGGGTATCAATGGCTTGACCAATGTTCTGGATGAGCTGGAGAAAGTTGCGATCGCTCCCGCCGCGCTTGAAGTCCAAACCGCCGTTACGTTCTACAGCCTGGCTCGTGACTGTATCGCCGATGCCCACTATCGTCGGCATGAGCAATGGATCGAAGTTTTGGACCACCAACTTGAGCATGTCATCGAGCGATCGCGGTGCCTGCCTAGCATCAAAGTCCACGCCTAAAGGGTAATGCCCCGTACGTACAAAAAAGTAATGATTTAGCAGTGCCAACACGCCTGCTTCTTTGAGCGCACCTCGCAGCATAAACTGAAAGTCAGTCGTGCCAGCACTCTCGGCATCAGCCAACCAAACCGCTTCGTGAACGAATCCATCGCGTCCAAGGTTAGGGGCATAGTGAATAAAAAACTGATCGGCCAGCCCAGCTGCTTCCGCTTCTTGTAGCAGCTCTTCCATCAGGGTAACCATGTGCTGCTGCAGCTGTACAAAATGTTCTATATCCTCACTGGAGGCAGCATCCGAGTTGCCAACCAGTTTTTTGTGAAGGGAGTTGAGATTAGCAGTTGGTGAAGCCACGTTGTCTAGTACAGAGGATCGCACCAACCGAGCACGCTCGTCCGCGTCGAAGGCATGCTGAGCCTTTATAAAATCATTGAGTACTCGTTCAATACGCTCAGGTACCTCTGCCAAAAAATCCAACTCCGTTGCGCTCACACCGGGATGGCTAACGGTGCCGTTCCGGTCCTGCCACTGGATGCCTCCCGCTGCTAGTCCGGGTAGGTAAAGCTTTTGAGCTTTGGCAATCTCTGCCCCGCCCACCGCATTTTCGATGATGGTTTGGAGCCCTCTTCTGCCAATATGCTCACCGTTGGTCAATACAAAGAAGTGCTCATCAAACTGTGTCGTTGCACTTAAATAGCTTTTGGTGATTGTCCGAGTCAGCGGATCGTTCACCAGCGGCATACAGACGCCGTCTAAATCTTGAAGAATAAGTAAGTTCTCTGTTTCGCTCAAGAGATCTGCTAGGGCAGCGTGATTTAAAGAAACTGTTTGGTGATGTAGCATCTAGATTTTGCGCCGTTTTTTTGCCGACGCCTATGTTGTTTCTGTGCCCACCTTACCAATAGTTTCGACTGATGCATCTGGAATTGACATATCTGGAACTTCAGGGGTAGGTTCTTCAGCCGGATCGCTAGCCGTAGAGTCGCTGTCCTGCTCAGAGAAATCATCGTCTGCAGCGTCATCATCTAGTCCAGATCGGTCAATGTCCAGAGGAGCATTGATCGGATCGGAATCGTCGCGATTTTCTAGTCCGAATTTTCTCAGGGCGGCTCTAGCAATCTCGGCATCCATTGCCATAATTTCTGACTGAGAAGCTAGCTCAATTTTACTGGCCTCTGCTTCAGGCGCGATCGGCTCATCTGGGCTACTGTCCAAGGCACGGATTCGACGGATAGGGAGGTTAGCGGTCAAAGCTGTCATCCTCTGATCGGTCGCCAGGGAAAATTCTAGCGAATCAAAGTCGATTTCTACGTAGCGCGAGACTACGGCAATGATTTCCTGACGCATTATTTCTAGTGTCTGCGGATCTAGGGCCAGCCGATCGTGAGCTAGTACAATCTTGAGTCTTCTCTTGACGTCGTCACGGCTATGAGGGTCTTCTGGTGGCCCGAAGAGTCGTTCTAATAAGTCGCTGATAAAAGGAATTGCCATAGGGGTGTCACCGTAATATCGATGCCAGCAGATGTTAGCCAGTTGAAGCTGCGATTGCAAAGGACGGGTTGGAGCGATCGCGTTTTTAGCCTATCCTCTGAACAGTTTCTTGAGCCTTGTAAAGAAGCCTTCTTTCTCAATACTCAGATCCATGAGAGGCACTTTCTCGCCCTGTAGACGCTGAGAAACGTTCGTAAATGCAATCCCTGCCTTGGAAAGACTGTCCTCTAGGACCAAAGGCTCACCCTTATTGGTCGAGACAATCACCTGTTCGTCATCAGGAATTACACCTAATAACGGAATAGATAGAATGCTTTGTACATCCTTGACCGACATCATCTGATCGGCTGCGACCATCGCTGGTCGTAGCCGGTTAATCACCAGGCGAACTGCCTTGATGTCGTTGGCTTCTAGCAGACCAATCACTCGATCGGCGTCACGCACAGCCGAGATTTCTGGCGTAGTCACAATAATGGCTTCACGAGCAGCAGCGATCGAGTTGCGAAAGCCCATCTCGATACCGGCAGGACTGTCAATCAAGATAAAGTTGTAGACCTTGGTCAACGCTTTAACCAAACGCTTCATCTGCTCTGGTTTGATAGATTCTTTGGAGCGATTTTGAGCGGCGGGCAGCAGCGCTAGATTTGGCTGGCGTTTGTCCTTTACAAGTGCCTGATCTAGTCGGCACTCTCCAGCAAGTACGTCTAGGGCAGTGTAGACGATTCGATTTTCTAACCCCAGCAGCAGGTCCAGGTTACGCAAGCCAAAATCAGCGTCGACTACAGCAACGCGCTGTCCGGCTTTGGCTAAGGCCATTCCTAAGTTTGCTGTACAGGTTGTTTTACCAACACCTCCTTTGCCGGAGGTCATAACGATAATGCGGCTCATGTATTCTCTGGGGGAGTCCCTGGGGTAGTCAAATCAGCAAGAGCAAACTCGGATGCGAGCGCAATACGGATGCCATCGGGGCCAACATAGGCGACTTCTGGCTGGTATTGAGCAGGCGGATCGTCGGGCGATCGCGCTACTTTATCCGCAATGCGTAGCTGAGTCGGCTGCATATGCAGCGCCATGATACGGCACTGGCCGTTACCGCCTGCTCCCGCATGCACAACTCCGCGCAGACGACCCCAGACGAAAATGTCGCCTTCAGCCACGATAGAGCTACCGGGGTTGACATCACCTAGCAGGATCACTGTGCCCCGATGACGCACTTCCACACCGGAGCGGAGCGTAGTTTGCATGTACAGCGGCTCGTCCATTGCCTGACGAGAAGCTTCTTGACCTTGTCCCAAATGGCTTAAGGTAGTCTGCTGTTCTACAGAGTATCCAGCAGTTGCAGCGGCAACGGCAGTTTGACGGCGGCTGGCGTAGATTCGCTTGAGCGGTAGCTGTGCGTCGCTGAGCAGGGCATCTATTTCTTGTACTTGCTGGCTATCTAGAAGGCGATCGCGAGCGATCAGATGAACCGGCGTATGCGGCTGCAAAAAGCGTTCACCGCCACTGATACGCCCCTTGAGCTGCTGCCGAAGCTCCTCCCAATAGACTGGATTCCGGCTCTTTTCTGGCGCAGGCGGCAAAATCAGCAGCAGCCGGCCACCCTCACTCTTGAACTGCACCTGCAAATTGGGGTTGCTTTCCGGCTTTATCTGCCCCTTTGCAGATACGGGAGAAACCTCTGTCGATGCAGGCTCCGGCTCGATCTCTAATATAAAATTGTTAAAGTCAATGCCCTCAGCAGCCGGGCTATTCTGAGGAGAAGAAAAATCTGGAACCATCTGCCGACACCCTTTGGCCGATATGTTCTAACTCAAATGAGAAAGAGCCAAAGCCCTATCCAACAAGCTATAAGACTTGGCTATCTTAGAACACTATTGCTTTGTGGAACATAGCATGGTGATAAATATACCGGTTTTATCGAAATTAATTGATACTTGTAGTCTAGTGGCGAATACGGAGAGCCCCAGCTGTTCACGGTTGTTAGGAGCATCTGATTTGCGGTAGTGCTGCACTTGTAAGCAGTAAACTACTACCGATAGAAACAGCTGATTCAATAGAAGCAGCGAATAAGAGTAGATTGCTTGGACAGTCATTCAACTCAAGGAAAAGATAAGTTGAGTGAGCATCTAATAAAGCAGCTTTAGCGTGTAATGTGCATAGATATCCTGATAGCTACACCTACACCGCTCACCTTCATTAAAGTATCTTGCAAGTGCTCTAAAGGCTACCAAAATATATCAGAGGTGTTCTTGGAACAATGGTTTATCACAAAAAAGTTCCCGCGCTGACAATCGCAGCACTGCTCGCCTTTACTATCCCAACAAAACCGATAGCGCTTAATCAGGCACTGCTAGCTTTAGCGCAGACATCCAGGCCTTCAGCCAATCCTCAGGCGACCAGTTTTCCCCTTCTAGACACTATTCCGCAAGGCACCCAAGTTCGCATCAGCAGCGGTTCCGACAGTATGGAAAGGCTCAGCCAAGCCTTACAGCAAGGCTTTGAGGATAAATATGCGAGCAGCAAAGTCAGTATAGAAGTTAAGACTGCCGATCAAGCCATTCAGGATGTCCTTAGCGATAACGCCGACTTCGCAGCTATCAGTCGTCCCCTAACAGCAGCAGAAAAAGCAAAGGGTCTAGAGTCAATTGCGCTTCGACGTGAAAAGATTGCCATTGTCATAGATAAGAGTAATCCGTTCGCACAGAGCCTAACCGGCAATCAGTTTGCTCAAATCTTCAGAGGTGAAATCACTGAATGGTCTACAGTCGGCGGGACGTTCTGGCCCGATCGAGTTGGTAGACCGACCAGCTACCAGTGAGATTCGCCAGTCGCTCAAATCTTATCCTGTTTTTGGCTCTGCTCCCTTTGAGGCAGCCACTGGCGCAACCACTCTTCAGAGCGATACAGCGGAGGCATTAACAGAAGAGCTCGGCCCGAACGGTATTGGCTACGTATTAGTCAGTGAGCTAATCAATCAGCCCAGTCTGAAAGCACTACAGCTTCACAAAACACCTCCAACAGACCCACGCTATCCCTTCTCTCAGCCTTACTCTCTCGTCTATGCGAGGGGCGTCACCTTGCCTGCTGTTGCTGCACTTTTGGGTTATGCAACAGGGCAGGCCGGACAGGCCGCCGTAGCACGCGTCAGTCTTTCGGACAATAGTAGCCAAGCGGTAGTGGCTAGTCCAACAACAGGATCAGAAGAGACCGCAGGAAATGCTGAGGCTTCTAGCAGCACTTCTCCTAATGCTGTCGTTGAGACGAATGATGCCGGAAAAACTAATGTTAACGGTACGCTTGTCGCTCCTATAGTAGGCATTGGAACGCTAAACGCCGATGGACAGCTGGTCGATACTGAAGGGAAGTTGATAAACTCAGAAGGCTTTTTGATCGATACAGAAGGAGAGCTGATCGATGCGGACGGGAACTTGCTAGCTGAGGGCGCGAATGGCGTTTTGGGCGCGGGGATTGACCCTGATGCCATCCGTAGCGGTATTGACGATGTTGAAGGCGAATATATAGTAGGGGAGATCGATGAGGAATCGGGCAACATCAGCAGCTTGGATGCTGAGCGTGGCCGATGGTGGTGGCTACTATTGCCGTTAGCAGGACTAGCTTTGTTAATCTGGGCAGCTGGTAAGAACAGTAGCGAAGAAGAAACTGGCTATGCCACAAGTTCCAGTAGCGACAGTACTAATGAAGCGAGTACTAGTATCGCAAGTACTAATTTAGATAGCGTTCAGGACGACCGCATTGTCAGCAATCTTGATAGTAGTACCGTTGGAAATATTGACGGCGGTTCAGGAAAAGAAGCTGAAATTGGACTAGCTGTTGCAGGCGGAGCAGGTGCAGCGGATGTTGGGTTGGCTGCTATACCAGATGATCCGACCACTACTACTGTAGCAACTACTACAGATGAACCTACAGGTCCAATTAGCACTAAGGCAGCGAACGGCAATGATGATATTGATGGTTTCAAGAGTACGGCGCAACCTGATATCAACGAGTCCTAGACGAAGTAGGTGCTTCTAAAGACACTTTCGGTGAGAGCTCGGGTGGACTTCGTAGCGAGGTTCGAGAGGCAAACGAAGGTAGAAACGGCGGCAGTGAAGATAGTAGCGACTGGGTACAGCGAGCGAAGCGGCGGATCAACGAAGCTGCCGAGCAAATGAAGCAGACGGCTGCTGAGACCAAGGATGAAGCTACAAGAGAGAGCTGAGATAGTCGCTAGAGCTGTAACTGTTAGATCTGTAACTACTAAGCCATAGGAGAATAAGGGCGAAATCAATGGATGATGCGCCGGATGTGCCAGCGAACTGGTCAGCAGCTCACAACAAGCTGCATGTCCTATTACGTCAGCGCCTTCTGCTTCCTAGAAACAGCTGCGTTTTGATAGCGGTCTCTGGTGGGCAGGATTCACTATGTTTAGCTCAGCTACTCATCGACTTACAGACTAAGTGGCAATGGACGCTGGGACTAGTTCACTGCGACCACGGCTGGAGGAGAGATTCTACCGAGAATGCCGCACATGTGATGGCGTTAGCGCAGCAGTGGCGGTTGCCGGTCTGGGTGGAGGTAGCTGCTAGTTCACTAGTCAAGAGTGAGGCGGCGGCTAGGCAATGGCGCTATGAAGTCTTTATGCGAATTGCCAGAGAACAGTCCTTTGACTATGTAGTGACGGGACATACAGAAAGCGATCGCGCAGAAACTGTCCTCTATAACCTCATCAGAGGAACGGGCACCGATGGCCTAGGTACCCTGAATTGGACAAGACCCTTGGATGCCAGCCAACCACCAACGGTTACTTTGGGCAGACCCCTACTGACCTTCACTCGCGCCGAAACCGCACAGTTTTGCCAGGATCAGCAGCTTCCTGTGTGGGAAGACAGCAGCAATCAGGATCTGAGCTTTCGGCGTAATCGAATTCGTCGGGAGCTGATACCTTATTTGCGATCGCACTTCAATCCCCAAATCGAGCAGGCGCTAGCTCAGCTTGCCGAAATCACCGCCGCCGACATCGACTATCTGAGGTCGCAAGCTGACTATATGTATAGACAGACCGTCAGCAAAGTTGACAATGGCCGAGCCTGGAGGATACAGCGCGAAGCTCTGGTTGCTGAGCCGCGATCGCTTCAACGTCGCGTCATTAAGCAACTGTTGCAGCGAGTGCTGCCAGACCCACCTAGCTTTAAGCAAGTAGAAAAGGCGGTCATGCTGCTATCGGCCAATAACGGTAGCCAGACCGATTCGTATCCTGGTGGTTGGGTTGCTGTAGTTAGGAAGCCGTTCATCTATCTAGAGCTGTTACAAAACAGAAAGTAACTACAGGAAGAGAAAGATAGTTAGATGATAGAAACCACCTACACAAAGTCTTTTCTGAGAAGCTAGAAACTTCTTAAGCTTTTCGTAATAGTTGTGAGTTGCCAAATTCAGTCGGTTTTCTCTGGGTTCTATCTACTCAGAGTTCTCGAACACCCTTGCAAGGATAGGTTTTCGGTGTTTCTATTCCTTTTGACTTAGCTGTTTGTACCTATGGGAGTAACTGCTCACATAGAAGCTCAAAAAACTTTACAAAACTACTCGCTTCTACTAATATAAGTTCATGGGCGAAAGCTGATATTTTGCAGCTCCGCCTCGTACCTCGATAACTAAAAAGGATTCATAATGACTACTACTCTACAGCAGCGCCAAAGCGCTTCTCTGTGGGAGCAGTTCTGTCAGTGGGTTACAAGTACTGAGAACCGCCTCTACGTAGGTTGGTTCGGCGTCTTGATGATCCCGACACTGCTCGCTGCGACTGCATGTTTCGTAATCGCGTTCATCGCAGCCCCTCCCGTCGACATCGACGGCATCCGTGAGCCCGTAGCTGGCTCTCTGATGTACGGCAACAACATCATCTCTGGTGCGGTTGTTCCTTCTTCTAACGCAATTGGCCTTCACTTCTACCCCATCTGGGAAGCTGCATCACTCGATGAGTGGCTTTACAATGGCGGTCCTTACCAGCTGGTAATCTTCCACTTCCTCATCGGCGTCTTCTGCTACATGGGTCGTGAGTGGGAGCTATCCTACCGTCTTGGTATGCGCCCTTGGATCTGTGTTGCTTACTCTGCTCCTGTAGCAGCAGCAACCGCAGTCTTCTTGATCTACCCGCTCGGTCAGGGTTCGTTCTCTGACGGCATGCCTTTGGGTATCTCTGGTACGTTCAACTTCATGTTGGTCTTCCAGGCAGAGCACAACATCCTGATGCACCCCTTCCACATGTTGGGTGTAGCCGGTGTATTCGGTGGTTCGCTCTTCTCAGCAATGCACGGTTCACTCGTTACCTCTTCAGTTTGGTTCGTGAGACCACTGAAACTGAGTCAGCAGAACTACGGTTACAAGTTTGGTCAAGAAGAAGAGACCTACAACATCGTTGCAGCCCACGGCTACTTCGGTCGTCTCATCTTCCAATATGCATCGTTCAACAACAGCCGTAGCCTCCACTTCTTGTTGGGTGCATGGCCTGTAGTCGGCATCTGGTTTACCGCACTAGGTATTTCCACGATGGCGTTCAACCTGAACGGGTTCAACTTCAACCAGTCCATCATCGACTCACAGGGTCGAGTAATTGGTAGCTGGGCTGACGTACTGAACCGTGCCAACCTCGGTATGGAAGTAATGCACGAGCGCAACGCTCACAACTTCCCGCTTGACTTGGCTGCTGGTGAAGCAGCACCGGTTGCTTTGACTGCACCTTCTATCAACGCATAGATCTTTTTTGTCTAGCGTTGCTGGATAATTTGATTACTTAGCTTGATTAGTTGATTAGTGTGAATCCTTTTGTCAGATGTTTCTGCCACGTGTTGGACATTTTGGCTTGGGTTCACAAGCAAAAGAGCGCTTCCTTCGGGAGGCGCTTTTTCGTTGGAATTTTTTAGAAGCAGAGATGCTCAGCCATAGATAAGGTATCCAATCAAAAACATAGATCAAAGGCGTAGACCAAGGCTGGCGCAAAACTCCGCTGTGAGAGAGGACGAAAGTATCAACTCTTCAGAGTTGCCTCGGGCAATATCAACATAGCGTCACCAAAAGAATAGAAGCGATAGTCTTGCTCAATCGCCTCTTCGTAGATTGCTAGCAGCCTTTCACGCCCGATCAACGCGCTTACCATCATCATTAGGCTAGAACCTGGCAAATGAAAGTTTGTGATCATGCCATCTATGACCTGCCATTGATAACCCGGATAGATAAATAGATCGGTTTTCCCAGTGTATGGTTGCAGCTCACCACAGATTGCAGCTGTTCCTTCTAGGGCTCTAGTTGAGGTGGTACCAACTGCAATAATTCGTCCGCCGTTAGCTTTTGTCTGGTTTATCTTTTCAATTGTTGCTGCTGATACTTCGATACGCTCCTGGTGCATCTGATGCGTTTCAATATCGGAAACTTCGACTGGGCGGAAGGTGCCGATGCCGACGTGGAGAGTAATCTTGGCGGTTTGGATACCTTTGACGCTTAGTTTGTCTAGAAGGCTCTGGGTGAAGTGGAGTCCGGCGGTGGGGGCTGCGATCGCACCCTTCTTTTGGGCAAACACCGTTTGATACTGCTCAGGTAGCGACTCTGACAGGGAAATGTATGGTGGCAGCGGCACCTGTCCCAACCGATAAATCAACGTATCGATAGGCTCATCTACTCTTGGTATGAGCTGTAGAATTCTGCCACCGGTCATCTCGTCGCGCGACTCTACTAATGCCGACATAAGTGGACTTTGCTGGTCTTCAAATATCAGTTCAGTTCCCGGCTGAATTCTTCTGCCAGGACGCACTAGCGCTAGCCATCGGTCGTGTTCTATTGGTTCGATTAGCAGCACTTCAACTGCTGCTCCGCTAGACTTGTGACCGTATAGCCGAGCTGGAATCACCTTTGTGTCGTTAAGGACTAACAAATCGCCCGGTAGCAGCCAGTCCACTAAATCGTAGAAATGCTGGTGGCGGTGGCTTTTAAGGCTATCTATGACCAGTAGCTTTGAGCTATCGCGCGGCGTAACTGGATTTTGGGCAATTCGACCTTCTGGCAGAGCGTAGCTATAAGCGCTCAGCTGGTGGTCTGGGTTGGGATATGCGCGATCGCTAGCCTGAACATCCGTCATAAATAGGCTCTACACCCAGCTATCTGTGAATTATCTGTAACTTAGTCTACGACTTGATGACAAAAGTGCCGTTTCGGGTAAATAAGTGGGTCATAATGGAAAAGCGATTTTAATTAACTAAGATATCAACGTAAGGCCAAGTGTAGCGGTTGTCAGAGTATTCAAGACTGTAGCACTCCCCTCATTAACTGATGGAATACATCTACTACTTAGCAAATGCAAGTCTATCGCTACGGGTAGTTGAGCGGTTGCTGTGCGCAGCGCAGCTACCTGTAGAGTTCATTACAGTGATTCACCAAATCAATGGATGGATCGTGAAGGTAAAACTGCACGATAGCGCTACGCTGCGATCGCAGCGAAATTTCCTTGCCTTTCTCAACGAAATTGGCACTCCTTACGAGCCTGGTTTCAGGGTCCGAATGGCGCTGTGGGGTTTAGAAATGGGCCAGTCCGCAGTAGATGTCATGCGTCGCTATCAGGTCGCCGTCGTTTCCCACGGCAAACCCGACCGCGTAGAGATAGAAGAATTTCGTCAGCAGTTTGTCACTGGCCTTGGCTACTGCCCAGAGACACTTGCATAGCATCAGGCCATAACATCAGACTCTAGCAAAATGCATCGCGCAGGTATGCCTGTAGCGCTAAATACTGATGAGCGCTTGGCACCTGTAAACTCAGCCGATGCTTAGGCGGACTCGGATGACAGCTGACCAAAGCCAAATCAAACCGGCAGGGCATCTCAGACAGATACGGATGCTTCACCAAAAAATAGCGAGCCGTCATTCGCAGCTTCTTTTGCTTCGAGCGAGTCAGCGCCAGTAACCCATCTGCATCCCAATTTCCCTGGCTACGGGTTTTGACCTCAATAAAAGCCAAAACTTCAGCTCTGAGTGCCCCTTGCCCACTAACACCCTTCGCAATCAAATCAATCTCACCAAAACGGCTGTGCCACTGGCGCTGCAATATTTGACAGTTCTTTTGAGTAAGCCATTGACACACTAGCTGCTCGCCATAGTTGCCTAGATCTTGAGGACTGAGCGCTGACAAAATCCAAACCTGCATTGCTGTAGACAGAGAGTGCCCCGATGAAGGGGTAGTTTGATTTTTTGCACGGATTTCGGTGCTATCAGGCAGTAGTTTCTAGTATCGAAGTTTCTTCAATCGTCTTATGTTTGTCACTACTGCTCTATATCTCACGCTGTTTACTTGCCTCAGTCTTTCTTGTTCCATCCTGTACGTTTTTCGCTCCATTGAGGAAGGCTGAAGCTTGTGGGGCTCAATCTTGGATGTATTCCGCTCCGTTAATCAGCGCTATTTCTGCTCGTACGAACTCGCGACCGAGATAAGCTGCGTGCTCTAAATACGTGAGCGGGCAGGGATTAGCTTTGTCTTCAAAAATTTTCATGCAAAGCTCTTTGGCTGTGCGACCAGTGAAAATCGTTGTTTCCTGGCGCACAACGTTGCCGCGCACCGATAGAGGCTTGCCGGTTTCGGGATCGCAGGCGAGACCTTTTTCGTTGATGGTGTTGGTAAAGTGCTTGGCGCAGATCAGGTCAGCTTCTGTATCTATATAGATCAGAAAATAGCCCGCAGGATCAAGCTCTATATAACGTTTGGAAAGCTTATCGTCTAGCGAGGCCAGCGCCTGCTGTTTGGCGAAGGCTGTCTCTGGCTTTGTAGGAGTTGCGGTTGCCATTGGGGTGCTTTGAATCGCATGAACTGTAGGGGTCCATTATTTTATCGCGACTGGCTGAGGATACAGAGTTGCAGTTTGCAAACCTTGTTGATAGGAAGCTAGCAAAGCCATTCATACCACCGCTTCTTGACACCTCTCATCTTCAAAAAATCTACTCTTCGGTGAGTGGAATGTCTTCGGTCAGGTTTTTGATCGGCAGGTTTTCGTTGATTTCGTTGATCTGAAACTGTTCAGCGTGGTTGATACGACCTATGTAGTTTTCTAGGATTTGGCCAAGCTTGGAGGAGTAGAAGCGATGCAGGCTGTGGTTTGGAGTAGCAGGAAAGCCCCGACGCTTTTTGTGTCTGCCGCCTGCTCCGGGATCGAAGGTTTTGATGTTGTTTGCGATCGCCCACTCAATTGGCTCGTAATAGCAGGCGCTGAAGTGTAAGTTGTTGTATTCCTCGAAAGATCCCCAGTAGCGACCGTAGAGGCGATCGCCTTTGGTCAAGCAAAAGGACATTCCTACAGGGTCGTCAGGATTTTCTGCTGTGTATGCGGCAAAAATTACGACGCGATCGCGCCAAACCGGAAACAGCTGCCGAAAGAAATCTTTGGTCAAATACTTACTGCCCCACCAGCCAAACTTGTCGCAGGTATCGCTATAAAAGTCATACACTTTCAAACACAGCTCCGGCGTCAGCGACTCACCGGTATGCACCTTGAAGTGAATTCCGGCCTTTTCAACAGACTTGCGCTCACGCTTAATATTTCGCCGCTGATTGGCATTGAACTGAGCTAAATAGTCATCAAAATTGCTGAAATCTCGGTTTTGCCACACATAGCTATGGTGCAGCCACTTGTGGAAGCCCAGCGCCTCCATCTGCTCTTGCCAATCGGGATCGACATACAGAAAATTACAGCCCGATACCTTGTGCTTCAGACAAAACTCGTCAATTAGCTGTACCATCGTCTCTGTCAGCGCTCCCTCATCTTCAGTCGGCGCGATCAAAAATCGATATCCCTCTGCTGGTGTGAAAGGCGACATTCCCAACAGCTTCGGATAATACTCCACGCCCAGCTGCGATGCCAGCTCCGCCCATTGATGGTCAAAAACAAACTCGCCATAGCTATGACCCTTTAGATAAAGAGGGGCTGCTGCTACCAAAATATCGTCTTTCCAAAGAGTGAGATGGTTTGGCAGCCAGCCTGTGTTGGGGCCAGTACTACCGGAGATTTCCATGTTGTTCAGCCAGTCCCACTCAAAGGCGGGCGTCGGCAGTGGCGTTGCCATTGCGTCCCACTGCGCTGCTGGGATATCTGACAAACGACTCATCCAGCGGGCGGTGTACTGCACTTGAGGAATTGACACAGTTGGTTTCAGGTTTTGAGACTTTCTATAGGTTAGTAGAAGTTCCAAAAAGAGGGGGCTAGAATTGTTTAGAGTCTGCCCTACCTGCCTAGCCAAGCAGGACGGTAGTCGAGTCGAATCCTCTAGATTTCGTGCTTATTGCTGGACTAATTCACTGTTGACTTCGTTTATCGAACGGCGACGCAGTTCTGTGGACTCTTCGCGCGGTAACAGATTGAATACTTCGCGCAGCTTGTCGTCGATTTTCTCGTAGCTGGTCTGCCCGACTTCATTGAGGACTACGTTATCCTCACTATCGAATACGACAGTTTGTGGTACGGAGCCCTTGAAGTAGTAGCCTGCTTCGCTGGGTTCGTAGCTATCTTTTACAGGAATGGAGTCGGCGGCGACTGGAACAAAGTTAGCCGCTCTGCCGTATGGCGCTTGCAGCTGAGAGACCACGGATGAAAATATTTTGCTATCGCGGCTGTCATCGACGTAGAAAACCAGCAGGGTAGGTTTATCTTGCTGGAAGGATTGAGCTAGGTTGAATTTGGGTGGGACGATGGACCCGTTACCTGCGTACAGCGCGAAGATATTGCCGTCGTATCTGTCGTCATCGACATTCGCCCAAGCTGGCGTAGTCCAAATGCTGACCCAAATACCGGATAGCGCGATCGCACACAGCACTGTGAGACAAACCCTACGAAAAAATTGAACCTGCATACCAATCTATATTTCCAGATATCAAAACACGCATCCAAAGCACTAGGAACCCTCAAAACTCGCAATAATTCCTTGAAGCGTTTCCTTATTGTCTGCGTAGCTGTCTCTCCTTGTCCAGCCGACAACTTGATAGTAGCTGTTCACACCCTGCACAGTAGTGTGTAGATACACTACGGGCACACCGTCTACCTGCCCCCTGATCTCATACTGAACAGCCGGATCCCCATCCACCTCATCCACACCAGTACGGGTCGACGTTTCGTAGTCGCTCAGCTCTTTTTCAATCAACCAGCGATACTGCTCAGCATTATCTTCTAGATCAAACTGGTTGAGCACTGCTTTATTTTCAGATAGCACGCTAGCGTAGAGATCTTGAGCTGGATAGGTTGCATAAATATCAGCATCACGCCGCATCAAGCTTCCGGCCTCCCACTGACGAGGAACGGTAATCTTGACGCCGGTATCCATGTTTTCTAGCACGGTTGGCCTTTCGAATATTTGATCTTGCAAGGTGGGCGTATCGACACTGTTATCTGTACGAAACCGACAGCTACCTAGGCCAGCCGCCAAGAGTATGCCTATCAATAGAGGGCTGACCGCCCTACTAACTACCCCAACAGCTAGATCGCGGACGGATTTGGCGGTTGATAGTTCTGATCTGATAGGGTTTGACTGACTAACGCTCGACGGTGTACTGACCACGATTTTGTAAGGGTTTGATGAGGGCTTGTAAAAGTTAGCCAAAGCATAACAGAAGAAATATCCCCTATTCCCTTTATGCTGGAGACAGCTATATAAAATGCCACCCTAATCCCTATGCTCAGAGCCGGAATAGTTGGACTGCCCAACGTCGGAAAATCTACTTTATTTAATGCGGTTGTTGCGAACGCGAAGGCTCAGGCCGCAAATTTCCCTTTTTGCACCATTGAGCCAAATGTGGGCGTGGTGGCCGTACCCGATGAGCGGCTGCAGGCACTAGCTGATATTTCTACCTCGAAGGAAATTGTGCCTGCGCGGGTCGAATTTGTCGATATTGCGGGGCTGGTTAAAGGAGCGAGTCAGGGAGAGGGGCTAGGCAATCAGTTCTTGGCCAATATCCGTGAGGTGGACGCGGTTATTCACGTCGTGCGCTGCTTCGAAAATGACGACATCATTCATGTATCCGGTTCGATCGGACCGCTGCGCGACATTGAAGTGATCAACTTAGAGCTGGCGCTATCAGACCTCTCTCAAATAGAGAAGCGGATGGATCGCATTCGCAAGCAGGCTCGCAACAGCAAAGAGGCACAAGCTGAGCTAGATATTCTTGAAAAGATACAGCCGGTACTAGATGAAGGGAAAGCCGCTCGTTTGGTAGAGCTAGATGAAGAAGAAGCACTCATTATCAAGCCGCTGGGTCTGCTGACACGCAAGCCGGTAATCTATGCGGCGAATGTCTCTGAGGACGATCTGGCAGAGGGGAATCAGTGGGTAGAGGAAGTGCGCACTCATGCAGAAGGTGAGGAAGCGCAGGTGGTGATCGTCTCTGCGCAAGTCGAGGCCGAGCTGCTAGAGATCCCTGAGGATGAGCGGGCGGACTTCTTGGAAGCATTGGGCGTAGAAGAGGGCGGTTTGCAGTCGTTGATTCGAGCAACGTACGATTTGCTAGGGCTGCGGACTTACTTCACGACGGGGCCACAGGAGACGCGAGCTTGGACTATCAAGGCTGGGATGGTGGCACCACAGGCGGCAGGCGTCATCCATACCGACTTTGAGCGAGGCTTTATTCGCGCTGAGACAGTGGGCTATGACGATTTGGTGACTTCTGGATCGATGGGAGCGGCTAAGGAAAAGGGGCTAGTACGCAGCGAAGGCAAGGAATATACCGTCAAGGAAGGCGACGTGATGCTATTCCGGTTCAATGTGTAAACATTGCCTGTAGACTTTGGCGTATTACGGGCGCATTGGAGAGATCCAGCAGAAGATCAAGGTGATTTTCTTTGACGTGGGCGATCGCGTGTTTTTACGGAAAATAAGGCTGCTAACTAGGCAGGATGCTCTGTTCAGATTAAAATCTTTCAAGCTGTATAGCTATCGTCGGATGCATCCGTACGCTGGCTGGCCACTTTGCGCTGTCTTGGTAAAGATTTCACTCATTAGAAATGCGTGGAACAAAGTGGCGAACGCTACAGGTGCAGTTTGTCGAATGGGGTTCCGGTCTGAGTAAGGTATACGTTTGTGGTTAATTGGTTCACGAGGATTCCAAATTGGGCGGCCTTGTCACTGGTGATAAACGGGCTGCTGTTTACGACGGTACTAGCGATCGCACACGAGAGATCGACCGACTATAAGGGACTATACGCGACCGAGCAGTTGCAAAATCCTCTAGTGATTGACGCGGCGATCTCAGATAGCATTCCAGAGCTACCCCATCCCAGCGGTGGTCGCAAACTCAGCTACGAACAGTGGCGCGAAGCTCTAGCCGAAGATGCCAAAATGATGGCCAGCAGAAATCCTGCACATCTGAGCGTACTGCTTGGGGATTCGCTCAGCCTGTGGTTTCCAGGAGAGCTGATGCCGGGTCGTCGGGTATGGATTAACCAGAGCATTTCCGGTGAAAAGACCAAAGGATTGCTGGCTCGACTAGACCTGCTAAGAGACAACGATGTCGAAGCAGTGTTTTTGATGATTGGCATCAACGATCTGATCTGGGGCGAATCAGACGAAGAGATCTTGGACAACTATAGAGAAATTGTCCGCCGACTGAAGAAAGAGCATCCAGATACACAGATAGTCGTTCAGTCAATCTTGCCACATGGAGGCGAGGAATCAAGCTGGGAGAGTCGGGATAAGCTAGCAGCTTTGCCTAGTGAACGCATTCAGAAGATGAACGATTCACTGAAGGCAATCGCAGTCGAGAACCAAGCCTATTATCTAGATTTGTATCCCATCTTTGTGACCGGCGACGGTACCTTGCGGCCCGATCTGACGACCGATGGGCTGCATTTGAACCGGCAGGGATATCTGGTTTGGCGCAGTGCGATCGCCCTGTATGCCCAGCTAGAACTTCAATAGCCAGTTCTATAGTCAGCTATGCCTTAGCCACGAATCGGATTCGCTCAATAGATTGCGATTGAACCCGGTACGATAGGCCCATAAGATAGGCTAGATAAAACCACTGATAGATAAGCTTATAATCTCATGGATACCAAAGCCTTCAAGCGCGAACTCAACCATTCCAAGAACTACTATCGCAATCAGGGATTTGGAGAGAAAGCTGCGATCGCTGGGCAAATGCAATCAGAGTACGAAAGCAGCCTGATCCAAAAAATTAGAGCAAACGGCAATCTGTTAATAGATGGCGAGGTCACCATCCATCTAGCCGAGTCGTTTGGCTTTTGTTGGGGCGTCGAAAGAGCCGTCGCTATGGCATACGAAGCCAGAGCGCACTTTCCCGAACAGCGGCTGTGGATCACCAATGAGATCATCCATAACCCCGAAGTGAACCGGCAGCTAAAGGCAATGAATGTTCACTTCATCGAAGTCAAAGACGGCGTAAAAGACTTCTCGGGGGTTGGCAGAGGCGATGTGGTCATCCTGCCAGCCTTTGGCGCTAGCGTTCAGGAAATGAAGCTACTGCATGACGAAGGCTGTACCATCGTCGATACGACCTGTCCATGGGTTTCCAAAGTCTGGAATACGGTAGAAAAGCACAAGAAAAAAGAATTCACTTCCATCATCCACGGCAAATACAAGCACGAAGAAACTGTCGCTACGACTTCATTTGCTGGCACCTATCTAGTCGTCTTAAATCTGCCGGAAGCAGAGTACGTCGCCAACTACATTCTCAGCGGTGGCGATCGAGAAGAATTCCTCACCAAATTTGTCAATGCCCATTCAGAAGGCTTTGACCCAGATCGAGATCTGGACGCTGTCGGCATCGCCAACCAAACCACTATGCTAAAGGGTGAAACCGAACAGATCGGCAAGCTCTTCGAGCGCACCATGCTAAAGAAGTATGGTCCGGTAGAATTCACCAATCATTTCCACAGCTTCAACACCATCTGCGACGCCACTCAAGAACGCCAAGACGCGATGTTCAGCCTGGTAGAAGCCGATATCGATCTGATGGTCGTCATTGGCGGCTTCAACTCATCAAACACAACTCACCTACAAGAAATTGCCATCGAGCGAAATCTGCCCTCATTCCACATCGACAGCGCCGAGAGAGTAGGTCTTGACAATCGCATAGAGCACAAACCGCTCCATAGTGATGAGCTAATAAGCGAATCGGACTGGCTACCGGCTGGCAAGATCTCAGTCGGTGTCACCTCAGGCGCATCCACACCAGACAAAGCAGTTCAGGAAGTGATTGAGAAGATCTTTGCTATCAAAGCTAAAGTTCCTGCTAGCGTTGCCTGATTTAATCGGAATGATTACTGGCCAAACTCAGCGAGTTTGGTGTTGATTCTCTCAACGTTTTCCTGGTCGTTGTTGGCTCTAAAAATGTCTAAAGCCTGGTTTAGATCTTTAATCGCTGGCTCGATATCTCCTAGTAATTCGTAGTTGATAGCTCTATTGACATAGGCGTAGGCAAAACCTGTTTCTAGCTCAATGGCTTTGGTGTAGTCGTCTACGGCTTCTCTGTATTGCTGCAGGTTGTGGTAAGAATTAGCGCGGTTGTAATGTGCTGCAGTTATGGTTGGATCTAACGCGATCGCCTGACTGTAGTCTGCGATCGCACCCTCATAATCTCCCAGCTCATCGCGAACAAGTCCCCGATTCACCCGCATCGTTGCATTGTCAGCTTCTAAAGCTAAGGCTCGATCAAAGCTGTCAACTGCCCGGTCAAGATCGCCTTTCTGAGTCTGAATAATTCCTTGACGATGCCAATCTTCAGCCGTCTGCGGCGCAGGCGAACAAGCACCAAACGCGCCAATAGACAGCGCAATAACAAAAGCACCAACTGAGTTCTGGAGTCTTTGACGCACTCTCAAGACTATCCTATGTTGACTGGCGTCGCGAACAGAACCACCCATCCACAGGCTAATACTAGCGCCGTAATAATTGACAATACGCTCATATCATTTCTACGGATTAATTTCTATCCGTGAGCTATCTAGGTCCATCATAGGGAAGGCGCTGCCAGTCTGGATCGATTTGCTCTAACCAGTCTTCGCCTACGCGAATCGTGATATCAGAGTCGATGTCGCCTGTAGATTCAGAAACGACCTGGCCTAGATCAAGAATAGATTTAATTGCTCTAGCACTACCGACATCTCCTCGCTGCACAACGACTGATGTCTTTCGCTCCACATCAGCCCAATCAGATACGACATACACATCGACAAACCCCTTGTCTCTCAAATACTCAGCCATAGAGGAGCTGGCGTACTGTTCGTCAGTTGCATTCTGCACAGCGACCCTAAGATTGCTGAGCGCCCAATCAGAAGGCGACTCATAGTAATTGACGCCGGCATCATTAACAAATTCAGCGGTGTTCGCGTCGAAATAAGTACGCATAATTTCGCTGTTGACCGCTGGATCGGATAGCCAATAGCTAGCGCGGTATTCTTCTGGTGCGCTGAACCGACCCGGCAGCATCACCATCTGTAGGTCTTGTGTCTCTAAATCTAGCCCAAAGCCTGCTAGTGCCAGCAGTTCTTCTACACTGAGATTGGTATCAATGCGCTTTTGCAGCACTCGAACGATCTGCGGTAGCTTGGGCAATACGGTCGGGTTAGTCAACCGTTGGCGCAGCGCTTTGAGTAAGATTTGCTGCCTTTGTACTCGACCAATATCACCATAAGAATCTTGCCGAAACCGAGCGAACTGCTCGGCTTGATCGCCATTTAAGGTCTGTAAACCAGGCTCTAGATCAATCACTAGCCCCTGAGTCTTATCCTCATATTTCATGGCCTTGGGCACTAAAACTTCAATGCCACCGACTAGATCAATGATTTCTTTGAACGCAGTGGTGCTGACTCTGACGTATCGATCGATTTCTACGTTGCTAAAGTTGTAGCTAACGGTCTGAGCCGCCAGTTCTGCTCCACCTTCAGCATTAGCCTGGTTAATTTTGTCGAAGCCGTAGTCCGGAATTTCGACGCGGGTATCACGCGGGATCGACATGATGTTAACAATGTCTTCTTCTGGATCGACCCGAACCAGTAGCATCGTATCGGTGCGCCCAACGAGATCTTCTGGAGTGGCTCCTTCGACATCTCTAGCTTCATCTAGGCCCATGACGAGAATATTGACAGGACGGGCTACCTGATAGCGAAAGCCAGAGCGCCACAGATCCGTAAGGGGCGGGGCAACGGTTTCGCCACTAACCTGGCGAGGGAAGGGAAAGGTGATAACGGCGATCGCACCCAACCCAGCTGTCAGCAAAGCAGTCGCAGCAAAGGTAGCGGCCAACACCGCATTCTTTAAGAGCGGGCGGATACGAATGCGGGACGTATGGGTGGGTTCTTTCCAGACAGTCACAGATGTGGCTTTGCGTTCAGCAACGGGGGCTGCGAGCGACTGTGATGTCGCATTCTTAGACGCTGATCTAGACTCTGCTGGCGGTGATAGTCGAGTACGGCTGGATTGAGTAGAGGTTGATTGTGTGGAGATCGGTTGCGCTTCAGCACTAGGCTCTGATTCGTTGGGCTGAGTAGTCATGCTGAGAGGCGGCGGCTATGAGGTTAACAAAAAATCGACTGATCAAAGAGACGCAGGCTGATCTGATTGTGGCTGAGACTAACAAAAGACTTTACGCCTAACTCATATTAGAAATTACCAAACACCGGCTAGGTGACTCGTTATCTATGAGACAGTTTCTCTGTCGCATAATTCTCTGTCGCATAAGAAGGTTGGAAGCAACAGGTGTGAAGATACTTTCAAGTTTGTATTTTGTTAATCAATTATTAAGGGAATTGTAGCTCACGGACTACCGCCGATTGAAAGTCGAACGGTAGTATGGTCCGAAATCTTCGGTGGCGTAGTAGCGGTTATGGCTCGTTTTATTCCTATTATTTTGGCAGGTGGGAAAGGAGAACGTTTTTGGCCGGTGAGTCGGCTGAAGCGTCCAAAGCAATTTTTGTGTCTAGATGGGGGCGATCGCTCACTGCTGCAGTCCACCGCTGATAGACTATTGCCCTTAGCCAACTGGGATGACATGTTCGTAATCACCGCTGCCCATATCGCAGACGGCGTCAAAGAACAGCTGCCCAAGATGCCCACCGAGAATATTTTAGTTGAGCCTCAGGGCCGGGACACCGCGCCTGCTGTTGCCTGGGCCACCATAGAAGTCGCCAAACGCTATGGTGACGATGCTATCTGTGGCTTTTTTCCAGCAGATCACTACATTACAGACCAGAAGCGCTATTGCGATACGCTGCGAGCTGCGGCAGATCTAGCGGTGAGTGCAGGCGCGATCGCGACCTTAGGCATCACCCCGACCTTTGCCTCTACTGGCTATGGCTACATTGAGCAGGGCAGCTCAGCTGGCAGCTTCAGCGCTGGCAGCGTTACCAATCTGCCTGCCTACAAAGTCAGCCGCTTTGCCGAAAAGCCCGACAAGCCCACTGCTGAATCATTCCTCGATAGTGGGAAATATAGCTGGAACAGCGGCATGTTTATCTTTCCAGCGGCCGTGATGATAGCCGAGCTAGAGACCCATGCCCCCGAAATGACCAATGCCCTACTCGAAAAAGGGGTAGATGCCTATGCAACGCTAGAAAAACTCAGCATTGACTACGCGGTGATGGAAAAAACCGACCGGGCCTACGTAGTTCCAGCTGACTTTGGCTGGGATGATTTGGGCGATTGGAATGCGATCGAAAGGCTGCTGAAGGGTGATGACGACAACGTAGAGATGTGTGATCACGTCTGTATCGATACCGCTGGCAGCATCTTGTACAGTGCGAATCCGGATGAAGTCATCGTCACGATTGGATTGGAGGATATTGTCGTAGTACGCGATGGCGATGCAACTTTGATTGTGAGAAAGGATCGCACTCAGGAAATCAAACAGGCTGTCAAAGCGCTGGGCAAAGAAGAAAGGTTTAAGCATCTGCTGTAGTTTTGCGTGCCAGAATGCTGGTCTAGAAACGCATAGTCAGAAGCAGAAGTAAAAGAGTAGAAGCAGCGCCCTCATTGGCACAGCTGGACATTCTGGAACCTTACTGATATGCGAAAGTAGTTCATTATGGCTGTTAAATGAATCGACATGAGTGAGCTGAACAATTTACAGAATCGCCGATGGCAAGCTAAGACAGTGGCCTTGCTGTGTGTTGGCGTCTTCTTGGGTGGTACAGCGCTACCAGTAGGCGCTAATCAAGCCGGTAGCGAGAATGCACTCAGAACCTATTCAGTCACTCGTACTGAAACGTCCAAGGCGCGGCTGGCAAACAATCGAATTGTGCTCGATCTGGGCGATCGCAGAGTCTATCTATATAACGACAGCGAACTGATTAGCAGCTATCCAGTAGCGATTGGGACCGCTGAGACGCCGACGCCAACTGGAGAATTTGAAGTGTCGCAGCTGGTGGTGAACCCGGTTTGGCAAAGTCCGTGGACTGGGGAAGTGCGATCGCCTGGTCCCAACAGCGCCTTGGGCCTGCGGTGGATTGGATTTGCCAGCAATAGCGAAGGCGTTTTCGGCTTTCACGGTACGCCAACCGTAGAATCAATTGGTCAAGCGGCTTCTAACGGCTGCGTGCGAATGCACAATGCCGATATTGTCGAGCTGTTTGCTCATTTGGCAATTGGCACGACTGTTTCTGTAGTGCCGTAGCCGTTAGCGTCGAATTTTGCGCTACTGGCTATCCTGGTATGGAATGGTATTGGCCGTGATCGCTAGGAACTTGTGCAATGGTCTCAGTAGCAGATAATCGGATACCCAAAGCGCTTCGTCATATTCAGCGAACTGTGGATCGTCATTGGGTAGGTGACGGGTTTCCAGTCAGAACGCTATTTGCCTATCTCGAAAGAGGAGAAGCGCTGAGTCCGTTCTTGCTGTTGGACTACGCTGGGCCTACAACTTTTCCTTCGACCGACCAGCGCCGTGGGGTTGGCACTCATCCACATCGCGGTTTTGAAACAGTGACGATCGTCTACGACGGAGAAGTGGAACATCGAGATTCAGCGGGCGGGGGCGGCATTATTGGTCCTGGTGATGTTCAGTGGATGACGGCGGCGTCTGGGCTAGTTCACGAGGAGTTTCATAGTCAGGCATTTGCTCAGCGGGGTGGCCCGTTCGAGATGGTGCAGCTTTGGGTGAATCTGCCTGCCAAAAATAAGATGGCACCGCCGCGCTATCAGGGGATTACGAGTCAGCAGATTCCAACGGTTAATCTTGCTGACGATCGAGGAACGGTGAGGGTGATTGCGGGTGAGTTTGCAGGGAGTACCGGACCAGCGCAAACATTTACGCCAATGCAGGTCTGGGATTTACGTTTCACCAATGACCAAACTACAGAATTTGAGCTTGCTGACGGTGATACGACTCTGCTTGTTGTGCTCAAAGGTGAGCTGCGTGTAAACGGATCTCAGATGCTCAAAGAAGCAGAGGTTGGACTGTTTGATTCAGCGGGCGGACACATTCGTATTGACCAAGCAGAAGGGGCGATCGCACTCCTGCTGAGCGGTGAGCCGATTAATGAGCCAATTGTCGGCCAGGGACCGTTTGTGATGAATAGCTATCAAGAGATTCGGGAGGCGATCGCAGACTACCAAAGCGGAAAAATGGGCCAGCTATCATAAGCATCTGTTCATACTAGGAAGTCAAAGCGCAGTAAGTTTTCTCTCACTCCTATCGTTCCAACGAAGAATCGATTAAAGTCCACTTTTTGCCCTGTGAAGAGTCCGCACTCAAGTATTTCAAAAGTGCAGGATGTGGGGTCAACCGTAATATGGTTTATCAGTCAACTTGCCAATCTGCTATTAATAGCTCTGGAACTCGCTCAAACTCTTTAGTGTTATGTGTCACCAGAGTGAGGCCGTTCGCTAGTGCAATAGCAGCAATCTGAAAATCATAGGAACCTATCGGAGTTCCTTTTGCTTGTAGCTTAGCCCTAATAGCTCCACATATCTCAGCAGCTTTACCCTCAAAAGGCAAGCTTACAAACTCCCCAAAGAACACTTGTAGTTTTTCTAAATTCTTTTCCGTACAGGTACCCCTATAAGCCCCGTAATAAAGCTCATACTTAACCACATCACAGACACAAACATCCTCAGGTGATTGCTCTAGCAAGTGGTCAAAAACTGCTTGACTGCTGCGATTAAGGTAGGCAATGCAGGTATTCGTATCTAGAAGGTAAAGCATTTACCTATTCCGCTTAGAGCAATGCATCACGATTGGGCTGGACTTCCTGAGGAGCTCTCTCTAGAGGCTCCCCCTCCCAAGCACCGAACAAGTCTAAGAACTTCTGAGACCATTGGCGCTTCTCTACAGTTCTAACTGGCTGATAGACGACTAACAGCTCTACCTCTTCATTACTATGTTCAGGCAGTTGAATTTGTAATGAGCCATCTGTTTCAACATGAGCCTTGAGTCGAATTGTTTTCATAAGAGTGCTCTTCGTAGCTGAGCAGATTTAGTACTACTGTATTGCGTTGAAAATGTTCACAGTGTCTGGAAGTACTGCCTTTATCATAGGCTTATTCCCATACTGGGATATCAAAGTGTAGTACGTCTTCTCGCATCCCCATCCTTGTATAGAGGCTGATGGCAGGATCATCACCCAGATCAGCTTGGACGAAAATCACATAGGCTCCTCGATCGGCGGCTATTCCTTTTAGTGCTTCGATAAGGGCTGTCGTGATACCTTCTCGGCGATGCCCAGATGACACAGCCAAGTCATAGATATAAATTTCACTTCGCGCTTGCTCAAACTTCTGAAGGTCGTAGGCCGTTAGTCCACCCACTACCTCTTCATGTTTGAGGGTGACCAGTGTAATAAAGTGATCTTTGCTAAGCAGGTGCTGAAGATACTCTGTTTCCGGCTGAGCGCTGCTATAGGTTTCTGCTTCATCAAAAGCATCTCCAAAAACATGCAGTAAGGCTCGCAGCAAATCTACATTTGCTTCGGAAAGTTGCCGAATAACAGCGCTAGCTGTTGAACGCATAAGCGCTTTAGGGTCCCTACACGGCGTATTCCAACTGGTAGCAGTTGTCTAATTCCCTAGCCACTGCGAACCCCAAACGCTGATAGAGTCTGATCGCTGGGTTTCCCTTCAAAACTCTGAGACGAATGGGCAAGCCCTCAGACTTAGACTGTTGAATTAACTCACTGATTAGCCGTGAGCCAATTCCTTTGCTTTGAAATTCTTTTTTAATTTGGATGTCGCCAAGGAAAATATATTTGTCTTTGCGCTCAACTTTCAACATACCAATATCCTGTCCGCCGGATTGGATAATACCAGTATGTTCAGGGGAAAATGACTTTCTAAACTTTGTCTTGTCCCATTGATGAGTTAGCTCGACATAGGGTTTCATCAGCGCTTCGTAAAACGGATCTAGCCATTCAATATCAGCGTCAACCGCCGGACGAGTGGTGTAGTTCATCTCGATCATTCGATCAACCATCCGACAGCTGGATTTTTCAAAGAAGCGGCCTAAAGCTCGACTTCGCGACCGTTATACAAGTTCATTGAGCGCTCTACGCCTTTTCGCAGGCTTAGATCTATCGCATCAACTGCCATTGGAATGACGGCATCGACAATTTTTCTATCTTCTGGAGAAAAGCGACCAAGGACGTGTGAGACTACAGCGCCATCGCGATCGCCACTTTTATCCGCACTGCCCACACCCACTCGCAGCCTCGGAAACTCCTTGGTACCCAGATGGGCAATAATCGACTTCATGCCGTTATGTCCACCCGCCCCGCCTGACAGCCGCATCCGCAGCTTTCCCGTCGGCAAATCCATATCGTCGTATATCACCAGTACGGCAGTCGGCGCTAGCTTGTACCAGTCCAATACGGCTCGGACAGCCTGCCCAGACTTGTTCATGTAGGTAGTCGGCTTTAGCAAAACGATGCGATTGTCCGGCGCGGAGGCTCCGCCAGCACTACGGAACTCGCCTGTCGACCCCTGAAAGCGCTTGTTGTCTGCTAACGAAACGCCTGGAAAACTTTTGGCCAGAGCATCGACGATCTCAAATCCAATGTTGTGCCGGGTGCGTTCGTACTTTGCTCCTGGATTGCCAAGGCCGACAATCAGTCTAGGCAGCACAATCTTTGGAGCTTCATCTTCTGCGGCTATTTTTCTAGTGCCTGAGGGGTTTCCTACCATCTCTTTTGCTGATCTGCTTATGCTGGCTGTGACTCGTCAGCAGTTTCGGCGACTTTGGTCTCAGCGACTTCGGTTTCAGCGGCCTCAGCTTCGGCGGCTTCGGTTTCGGCTTCGGCTTCGACAATTTCGGCTTCGGTAGGCTCGCTTTCTTTACTGGCAGCTTTGTCCGGCGCGATGGCCCGAGGCTTTTCTAACGTGGCCTTCATTGGCTCAGCCACTGTCTTCTCAATTCGCTCGGCTTCCTTTTTGAACTCAGTCTCGAATTCCTTGGTGGCATCTTGAAAGCCTTTCATTGCCTTACCCATGCTGCGACCAATCTCCGGCAGCTTTTTAGGACCAAACACTAGCAAAGCCACAATCATGATCAGGCCCATCTCAGGTAGGCCAATTCCAAAGATGTTCATTTTGTTCTATCCAACGATTTTTCTACTGCCTGAAATTATAAAGGGCCGATGCATTACGCACCCGCCCCTAATCGAATATCGGCAAAATACCCGTAGGGGCTTAGCATGCTGAGCCCCTACGGGATGGTACGCATGTCTCAAAAACTGGCCTAGCCGCCGAGGCTTCTCCAGTCCACGTCAACGTTGTTAATTATGAGAGAGGAGTTGTATAGCTGAAGGATGATTAGCAAAAACACAAGGAATAGAACCATAAATACGCCCATCACTGGCGTCGTTCCCCATCCAGGGGCGACCTTGCCGTACTCAGAGTTCAGGGGCTTTAGGAGGTTGCCCAGTTTTGTGCGCTGTGCCATGAGGAAACCGAAGGTAAACTTTTACTTTATATTCTGTAATATCATAGAGGAAATCACGAAAAAAATTAAATGGAAAACTTAGATTCTGCAACAGTTCTTATTGTGTCCGTTGGGACGATTGTCTTTGCCTTTACGGCGTTTGCGGTGTACACAGCGTTTGGCCCACCTGCAAAGGAGCTTGGCGATCCGTTTGAGGATCATGAGGACTAGACTGCAAGGAATTGTAGGAAGGAATTGTAGGCAACTGGAAAACTAGGACGAAACTTTGCCTCAAATCGACAGTCGGTGTTAAAATCGAGTGCTCTAATCAGTTCACACTACTGAATTTAGTACTCTTACGTTGTTCGGCTAGGCCGTTATTAAATCGCACATGATTAAGATTCGACTAAAGCGCTACGGGAAAAAGCGCGAAGTTAGCTACCGTATAGTCGCTATGCGCTCACAAGACCGTCGCGATGGTCGTCCGCTAGAAGAGCTAGGCTTTTACAATCCTAGGACTGACGAGACTCGTCTAGAAGTGCCCGCGATTGTAAAGTGGCTAAAGGAAGGCGCTCAGCCAACAAAGACTGTTGAGCATATTCTGAAGAGAGCGAATGTATATGAGCAGCTCAGCAGCTAGCATCGCTCTTTGCTCTTTTTAGGCTTACTCCCTGCGGACTTTTTACAAGGCAGCTCAGGTAGGCTTGTTTTCGACTTGATTTAGGACAAGAGACATGGCTGATTACGAAGCATTAGCACGTTATCTGATGGAGCCTTTCCTGGATAAGCCAGGGGAGCTCAAGTTCCATATTGAATCCTTGTCCGGTGGGAAAAAGCTCTGGCTGCGAGCTGCATTTAATGAGGCGGAAGATAAGGGCCGAGTGTTTGGCCGGGGCGGTCGCAATATTAAAGCGATTCGTCAGACAATCATGGTCGCTGGCCAGCTTGAGGATATGACGGTTAATCTCAGCGTCTTTGGTGAGCCGCAGCCGGAGAAATCTGAGCGCAGCGGCGGTGGCGATCGCGATAGAGGACGCAGTGGTGGCCGTGGCCGCAGCGGCGGTCGCAGTGGTGACGATAGAAAGCCACCTCAGCGCGCGAGCACCAATCCTGCACCTCCTAAGAAGAAGCCGAAAACTGACTCATAGCCAAAATCTTGACTGAAATCCGCAATCGAAAGCGTTAGGCTGAGGGTGCTTGCATCGCTTGGCCTTTTGCTTTTTACTTTGGTCAATTGATCAAAGGTTCGATCGATAGTCTGCTCTACAGCTCTGGCGACCTTACTTCCCTCTAAAACGGGCATTCGATGATAGCTATACCTCTGGTTTCTATTACTAGCTGAATGGGAAATTATAAGCTCGGCTTGATGAGTCCTGAAAATGCGATCGCACTAGCAGGGCCTCGGGAAGAAAACATCAAACGCATCGCCCAGCAAACGGGTGCAACGGTGGTGCTGCGAGGCAGTGAGCTGAGCGTTGCTGGCACCGAAAATCAGGTGAACCGAGTCAAGCGAATTGTTGAAACGCTAGAGCCGACTTGGAGTCAGGGGCAGGCGATCGCCGTCACCGACGTACTCACCGCCATTCACGCCCTAGATACGCACCGAGCCGAAGAACTTCAGTCGATCCAAAAAGACATCGTTGCGACCACCCGTCGTGGCCAAATCATTCGCGCCAAAACCTTTCGCCAGCAGCAGTACATCAAGGCACTGCGCACTAGCGACCTCACCTTTTGCACCGGACCGGCGGGCACAGGCAAGACTTTTTTGGCCGCAATGGTCGCCGTCAAAGCACTGATGAATGAAGAGTACGAGCGGCTGATCTTGACTCGTCCGGCGGTGGAAGCAGGAGAGCGATTGGGCTTTCTGCCGGGTGACTTGCAAGAAAAGGTGAATCCTTATCTACGGCCCCTGTACGACGCCCTGCATGAGCTATTAGATCCTGAGCGTATTCCGCACCTGATGGAGAAAGGCGTGATCGAGGTAGCGCCGCTGGCTTACATGAGGGGGCGCACGCTGAGCAATGCGTTTGTCATTTTGGATGAGGCGCAGAATACGACGCCTGCACAGATGAAAATGGTGCTGACTCGTCTGGGCTTCAATTCGCGGATGGTGGTCACAGGCGATGTGACTCAAACTGACTTGCCCCAATATCAGCAGTCAGGGCTGGCGATGGCAGGCAAGATTTTGAGGAATGTTGAAGGCATTGAATTTTGTGAGTTAACGAAAGCGGATGTGGTTCGTCACGCCCTGGTCCAGCGAATTGTTGCCGCCTATGAGCAGTTTGAAGAGAAAGCTTGAAGCTTTGTAACCATTCAGTGCCATACGCTGAAGACCTATTCCATCATTGCGTGCCACCCCTGCCAATCGGGGATTTGTTCAAGCTTATTAGACTTTCTCTAAACTTTTCATCTCTAAAATCAGATACATTTGAGCGTTTTTGCCCATGGCGACTTTACACGGCAACTGGTTACCTGACCTTCAGCGGTTCTTTCTATGGGGAGAGACCTGGCGAAAGGCTAAGCCCATGCCGCTATCGGATCTGACCGGATCAGAAAAACAGTCGACGCCGCCTGCTCATCCCTATCAGCTATCGTCGAGTGAGCTGCACAGTAGCTTTCAAAAAAGCGACGAGCTCGATCTGTCGTGGATGCAGGCAGTGTTTGAAGCGTCAGGTGGCGGTAAAGGTGCTAAGAAAGGTGCCGCCACAAAAGCTACTGGCCAAGCCGCTAGTCGCAAAGTCTCACAGAGTGGCCGCTGGCAGTCTAGAGTAATTGCCTTGCCCACCCTTTTCAGCGAATCAGTCTCTAAAAAGTCAGCTTCTAAAAAGTCAGACCAAGATGAAGCAAGACAAACAGTAGGATTGCTGCCTGTACTATCTGCTGCTGACCAAGTTGCGCCAGTGCTGCACCCTTGGGAAGTTTCTGGCGGCCTGCTAGAGGCTACGACCGCCGTCAAGTTTTTGACAGCGCTGCCTTTGGGTCAGTCGGAGACGAGTGCATTTGTGGGAGATGACTTGCGCTATTGGTCGCATCTGGCGCGGTGGTGTCTGGATCTGCTGGCCCGTGGGAAGTTTGTGCCGGTGGTGAGAGGTGACAAGAAGGGCGCGATCGCATCCTGGCAGCTCTTGCTAGATAGCGCCACTGATCAGACTCGGCTGAAAGATTTTTGCGATCGCATCCCCCTAATCTGCCGCAGCTACCCCGCCCCAGTCGCCAAAAAAGCCTCCACCCTCAGAGTAGATATCCCGGGCTCTAATGATTCACTCGTCCGCAGCTTTCTAGAAACCGTTGTCGATGCTCAGGTCCGCAGCCTTGCCGGTGCCAACACCCTGCCCAACGCCGCCCCCCTGAGCAAAGATCTGCCTTTGCGCGAATGGCTAGACGCGCTCGGCGTAGCCGATCCTCACTTTGAAAGCACCCCAGCAGGCGTTGTGCGGCTCAACGACGCCATCAATACCTGGACTGCTCCTCTCCAGAACCTCACCGATACGGTAGAAGGATTTCGCACCTGCTTTCAGATGATTCCGCCGACCTCCAATACGCAGGACTGGACCTTACGCTACGGCTTGCAGGCGATCGACGATGACGGCTACAGAGTGGATGCCAACCTGATCTGGCAGCATCCTACCGATGAGTTTTCTTATCAGGAACGCACTATAGAGGCCCCTCAAGAAACGCTTCTAGGTGGACTAGGCCGCGCAACTCGGCTCTATGAACCCATTAAGCAAACCCTAATTGACCCCAGCCCGACTGAATGCGTTTTGGGGCCAATTGAGGCTTTTCAGTTCCTCAAAACAACTGCTTGGCGATTGCAAGACAGCGGGTTTGGGGTGATTTTACCCGACAACCTGGTCGATCCGAGCAAGGTAGGCGCTAGCCGTTTGGGCCTGCAAATCAGCGCGACGGCTCCACCCAAAACTCAGCGGCTGGGCTTACAGAGTCTGCTGAACTTCAAATGGGATCTGTCGGTAGGCGGTCAAGTCCTGAGCAAAGCAGAATTTGACGAGCTGATTACGCAAGGCACGCCGCTAGTAGAAATTAACGGTCAGTGGATAGAGCTGCGGCCACAGGATGTGCGAGCTGCCAAAGACTTTTTTGAGAAGCGCAAGGGTCAGACTAAGCTTTCGGTAGAAGAAGCGCTACGCATCAGCACTGGCGACAATCAGCTAATCGACAAGCTGCCGGTTGTGAAATTTGATGCGTCCGGCAAGCTAGATGAGCTGATCACGACAATGACCACGGGAAATCAGAGCCTGGAGCCAATGACAGAGCCGGATGGCTTTGTAGGGCAGTTGCGCCCTTATCAGGCGAAAGGTGTGTCTTGGCTTTCTTTCCTGGAGCAGTGGGGACTGGGCGCGTGTCTTGCGGACGACATGGGTTTGGGGAAAACCGTTCAGCTGATTGCCTTTTTGCTGTATTTGAAGCAGGAAAAGGCGCTGGGTGGACCTGTGCTGCTGGTGTGTCCTACGTCTGTGCTGACGAACTGGCAGCGAGAGGTGAGCAAGTTTGCGCCTAATCAGGTGAAGACTTTGGTCTACCACGGGGATAAAAGGCCGAAGGGATCGGCGCTGGTGAAGGCGGTTGAAAAGCTGGATTTGGTGATTACCAGCTATACCCTGGTGCAGCGAGACTTAAAGGATCTCAAGCGGATTGAGTGGCGAGGGATGGTGCTCGATGAAGCGCAGAATATCAAGAACCCGTCGGCAAAGCAGTCTGTGGCCGTGCGAGAAATTGAAAGTGAGTTTCGCATTGCCCTAACCGGTACGCCAGTCGAGAACCGACTCTCTGAGCTGTGGGCGATTATGGATTTCCTCAATCCTGGCTATCTGGGTCCGCTGAATTTCTTTAAGCGGCGGTTTGCGACGCCGATTGAAAAGTATGGGGATACCGATTCGCTGAAGACATTGCGATCGCTCGTCCAACCCTTCATTCTCCGCCGTCTAAAAACCGACCGCAGTATCATTCAAGATCTGCCCGAAAAACAGGAGATGACCGTCTTCTGTGGGCTGTCTTCTGAGCAGGCCAGACTTTATCAAAAGCTGGTAGATAATACGCTGGGTGAAATCGATGAGGCGACAGGCGTACAGCGACGCGGCATGATTTTGGGCCTGCTGGTCAAGCTCAAGCAGATTTGTAATCATCCGGCGCAGTTTCTTCAGCAGGATAGCCTAGGGAAGTCCAGGCGATCGGGGAAGTTGCAGCGATTGGATGAGATGTTGGAAGAAGTAGTGGCGGAAGGCGATCGCGCTTTGATCTTCACCCAGTTCGCCGAGTGGGGCAAGCTTCTCAGCAGCCACCTGGACCACCGCCTCGGCACCGAATCTATGTTCCTTTACGGCAGCACCTCGAAGAACAAACGAGAAGAAATGGTCGATCGATTCCAGCTCGATCCCAATGGGCCGAAAATTTTCATCTTGTCGCTCAAGGCTGGTGGCGTCGGCCTCAACCTCACCCGCGCCAATCACGTCTTCCACTTCGACCGCTGGTGGAATCCCGCCGTTGAAAACCAGGCTACTGACCGCGCTTTCCGCATCGGCCAGACTAAGAACGTCCAGGTACATAAATTTGTCTGTACTGGCACGCTAGAAGAGCGGATCAACGAAATGATTAATAGCAAAAAGGCACTGGCTGAGCAGGTGGTAGGCGCAGGTGAACAGTGGCTGACAGAGCTAGATACCGATCAGCTCCGAAATTTGCTGTTACTAGATCGTGATGCAGTCATTGACGAAAGCTAGCAAGGATTGGATACAGTGAAAAAACAGTCACTCATTACGTAATGAAGTGGCGAAATGGCCATCACGCCGTTGTTCCCATAGATAAATTACTGAACTACTGCCTTAACACTGAACATCCCTCAGGAAAACATAAGGCAAAAGTTTTTGCGTCTGCTTTAGGAGTTACAACACAGAACGCAGAAATTTTGCGAGAATTAGCCAAAAGAGCTGCGGTGGAAGAAGAGGTCGTTCAGCAAGCTGATACAAGGTTCGGACAGGTATGGAAAGTCGATTGGGCAGTACCTAACGATGAGGAAATCATTCTTCGTACTCTGTGGGAAACAACTTCAACAGCACCCAATCCTCGATTGATTTCTGCATTCATCAGGTAAAACAGATGGTCGTATTGAAATCTTTAGACACGATTGCGAATATCAGCCCTATTCCTATAGAGCGGTTGACTTTAGTTGAGCCAGAGTCCCAGTCGATAGCTTACTTACCTACTGGTCAAGTCGGAACCATCGTAGAGATCTACGGTGAAGAGAGTCCTCAATATCTGGTTGAGTTTGCAGATCTACAAGGCCGTGAATATGCGATGGCCATTTTGCAGAACAGTGAAGTCCTAGCAATACATTACGAACTCAGCACGGCAAGCTAAACTCAGCGTCTACCCAACCCAACTAGAGACACAACTAAACGATTATCGATGCTTCTTTTTTAAGATTCCTCTGGTGAGGCTTAGCTGGTTTGAGAGGTTGAGCGATCGCCATAAGCCACCCCCGTCTATCTCTCCCATCGACTAATTTCTGATAAGCGCATAGTGTTTCGACGACTTGTTCCGGATGTTTCGTCTAAAAACTCAATGCGAAAATGCGTGCGCCCTTTTCAGTCAGTCGATTGCAAATTCTGCCCCGGTTTGAGCTTTGCTGGTGAAGAGGGTATTACGACAGCCCACGTCAGCTAAGAGGTCCGCGCCTGTGCGATCGCGCAACCCCACCTCATGTTTTCACCAAGTCGACCGCAGTTCGTAAAATCTGTTCCTTCTGGCAAAAAGGCACAAAATACGCAGTGCTCCATGTGAAACATCAGCATGTACCGATGCAAGGTGATGTCAAACCCCTGAGCGGAGGCGCTTTCTAGCAAATCTTCCAACTGTTGCAGATTTAGACCGGACGAGGTGCAGAGCCCTTCTAAGCTGACTTCTCTTTTGAAGTAGTCGGCGGTGATGGCGTGTGCAACGTTGAAAAGTACACAGTGAAAGTACACGGTGAGAAGAGAACAAATGAGAGCCACGGCAGTGAGCGCACGGCTTAGAAAAGCCCAGATATGCTCAAAGTGTATGTCAAACGCTTGAGTCAATGACCGTTGCTCCCTAGAATTAGAGGTGTGTTAAGTAATGAAAAAAGCTTTTACGAGAGACAAAAAATAGGAGGAACCATGGCTGAGCGTCCAATCATTGTTGGCATCGTGGGCGATAGCGCCGCAGGCAAAACCACCCTGACCCGGGGCATCGCGCAGGTGCTAGGTGAGGAAAACGTTGTAGCCATTTGCACCGACGACTACCACCGCTACGACCGTAAGCAGCGTGCAGAGATGGGCATTTCTGCCCTACACCCAGACTGTAACTATCTCGACATCATCGAGCAGCACTTGCAGGATTTGCGCAATGGCAAAGCAATTCTAAAGCCAATTTATAACCATACCTCGGGTGAATTCGATGCCCCTGAATACATTCAGCCGAAGAAGTTTGTCATCGTAGAGGGTTTGCTAGGCTATTCCACTAAGGCGGCGCGTGATGCCTATGACGTAAAGGTATATCTGGCACCGCCCGAGGAACTGCGAGCTAAATGGAAAATTAAGCGCGACACTCGCAAGCGTGGCTACACTGACGAACAGGTGCTTGAAGCGCTACGCAAGCGTGAGCCTGATTCTGAAGCGTTTATTCGCCCGCAAAGGCAGTGGTCTGACGTGATTGTTTCTTTTCTGCCTCCCGATGCTGAAGACGAGAAAGGCAACGACCTGTTGTTGAACGTCAAGCTGGTTCTACGTCCGACGCTTCCTCACCCCGATTTCACCCATATACTGGACGATCAGGGGAATGACTTGGGCGATGCGATTCGCTTACTGCTAGATCGCGATATGGGTAAACCTGTCGATGTGCTCTCTGTAGACGGCCATGCCAACGAGGAACAGGTACAGCAGCTAGAGCGCATTCTGTGTAAAGAAGTCCCCTATCTGGGCCAGTTCTGTAGCCTAGAAGGTAATCAGGATATTGGTAAAGTCGTAGGAACAACTGGCGAGGCGCTGCAAAGCTATCCGCTGGCCCTGACTCAGCTGTTGATCACTTACCACATGCTAAAAGCGTTGCAGCGGACTCAGGGGAAAAAATAGATTGCTTGATTTACTTCTGATTTTGTGAAGAGTTTCTACGGTCTTAAGTTGACGAATCCACTTTGACTTGGCAGGTGTCTAGGTTGAAGCGGATTTTTCAGCTTTAAAGAAAGAGTAAGGGCCGTCGTACTGATTGATATATTGCGTATGTGAAACTAAACCGCTTTCTTCATTCCACAGATGAAGCTGATAGGCGGGTGGCTCCATGACAAAGGTGGCGGATTTGGCATCGCCTGTGAGATCTAGAGAGACTTGATGAACGGGGCTAGGAATGGTGTAGGCGAGTGTTCCTGCCCAGAGCTTTTGCGTGGGGCGATGGACGTGCCCGCAGCCAATGCGCTGGATGCAGTCGTATCTTTTGACGACAGCTTCTAAGTCTTGTATCCCAGTGAGTCCGCAGCTATCCATTAGGTCTATGCCACTCGGAAAGGGCGGATGATGCATAAATAGAATGGTGGGTCGATTGGGCTGTCCGCTGAGCTGCTGATCTAGCCAGTCTAGTCTTTCGGTATCTAGCTCGCCGCGACTTTCTCCTGGCACATTGGTGTCTAGCATGATCAGTCGAATCGGATAGTCTTCTACGGTGTATTGCAAGAAACCGGCGGTTGGTAGATAGGCGTGAGTTGAGAAAACTTTACGAATTGGCGTTCGGCTATCGTGGTTGCCTGGGATGAGATAGACGGGCATTTGCAGTGGCTGTAGCATCGCCTGGAGTTTTTGGTATTCGGCGATCTGGCCGTTGTGGACGAGATCGCCAGTGATGACGACTAGATCCGGCGAGAGGCTATTCAGGTGCGCGATCGCCCGCTCCACCAGCGGTGTCGTATCTACCACGTCATAGGCTAATTCACCTGGCTCTAGAACATGCAAATCTGATATGTGAGCAAGCAGCATCTGATCAACCTCGAATAAGTGACTTTGTTATTGTTTCAACTGATCGAGTAAGCCTAGTGATTCTTTGAGAGTAACCAGGCTATTTGCACAGAGGATACCGGAGGCGGCGACGGCTGGGACTCCGATTCCTGGAAGGGTGCTATCGCCGACGAGATGGAGTCCTTTTATCGGTGTTTTGCCGCTGGGGAATCGGCCTGCTTTGGCAGAGATGGCTGGGCCGTAGGTGCCTTTGTGTCGTCGTAGGAAGCGGCTGTGGGTTAGGGGCGTGCCGATCATTTCTAGTTCGATGCGATCGCGCACGTCAGGAATAATCCTCTCTACCGCACGAAAGAGAGTTTCTGCTTTCTCTCTTTTCTTCTGTTCATAATGTTCGTCTTTCTGCCAGCCTTCAAAGGGCTCTAGCGTGTAGGCATGTACCGTGTGATACCCTTCTGGAGCCTGCTGCGGGTCGAGAACCGTAGGAATAGACACCATGCAGGTATTGCCCGGTGCCGTGATGTCTTTCTGATTGTCATGAACAACAACGTGATGAATCGGGACTGATTCTAGCCCGTCTGCTCTAATGCCTAAGTGCAGATGCATAAAGCTATCAACCGTGGGGGTAGAGAGCGTTTTCTGTCGATAGTCAGCAGGTAAGTCTGTTGGATCTAGCAGACGACCGTAGGTGTCCCACCGGGTGGCGTTGGAGATAACCGTATCAGCGTTGATCTGCTCACCGTTTTTGAGGAGAACGCCCTTTGCTTTTCCGTTTTGAACAATAATCTTTTGGACGTGGGTGCCTAGTCGCAGCGTACCGCCCCAGCTTTCTAGTCCACGTACTAGCGCATCTATAATCGCACCGCTGCCACCAATGGGATAGTCAATCACAGAATTAGCCCGTTCTCCAAACATAAAGGCCATTTCTGGGGCAACGGTGTCGTCGCATTTCATCCCAGAAAGGAGAAAACATTCTAGATCGAGTAGGCGTTTGAGCCAGGGATCTGTGACGTAGGGGGCCATGACTTGGCCCATAGAGTTCCCAAGATCTGGAAGGGTGGGAATGAGATGTATGATCGCAGCCAGGTACCGCTTCATTAGCAGAGGCACCATCTGTAGGTCAGCTCTTAGCGCTAGAGTCGGAATTTCTTTCAAAGGTGCATATATTTTCAACAATCGCGCTTCTAGTGCTGCCATCTGATCTGCTGCGCCCGGACTGAACTGATCTATCGCCTGCTGATACTTCTCTGCATTGCCATAGACCGGTAGGGTTCCTTCTGGCAGATGGTAGTAGCCAAACGGTTCGTAGGGTACAGTCTCCAAGCTTTCGCCCAGCACTGAGAGCACTTGGGTTAAGGGATTGGCCGAACCAACCTCGCCTAGTCCGCAATAGAAAGAAGGCCCAGAATCGAACGTAAACGATTTGCCCTGATGCTGGCGGCTAAAGGCATGTGCCGCACCACCGGGCAGCGTATGACTCTCACAGATCACAACTCGCCGTCCATACCGGGCGAGCAGTGAGCCTGCGACGAGGCCGCCTAGTCCACTGCCAATGACGATAGCATCCACAGTTGTTGGCTCGTTTGCTGTTTCCTTGTTGGCTGTCTTCTTTTCTGCTGTAGGTATCAAGTCTGTAGGCACTGGGACTATACGCACTGAGTCTGTATTATCGCTTGTTCAACGTCGGATTGACGACTCGTTTACGCTGCTGTCACTAGCTGCTGCCGCTATTTGAGCGGTAGGAGCAGATTGACACTATCGGTAGTGACCGGATTAGGAAAGGGTGAGGGTTGTATATGCATCGACCATTTCTATATCTACTCTTAGCTTGGAACATTGCTGGGCTTAGCGAGCTCTTGTACTCAAAAGAACTTACAATCTCTGTATCATTTGTCTCGCTGATGTGGGTGGCTGCTAAGTAATGGAGCGACTTTCCCGCTCGGTAGCTACCGTTTTTCGCTCTATGACTCTAAAGGCAGCTCTCTTTAGCTTTAACGGCATCATCATCAACGATGAGACTATTCGCCAGACGCTGACCAATCAGCTGTTGCTAGATGAAAACCTGCGGCCCGATGCGGATGATTATAAGCAGGTGTGTTTGGGGCGAAGCGATCGCGCCTGCCTGAAAGCGCTCCTAGCCCAAAGAGGGCGGACGACCAGCGATGCAGCTTTGGACAAAATGCTGGCAAAAAAGTCGCTAGCTTATAAGCAGTGGCTAGATAGTCTAGCCAAATTGCCGCTTTACCCTGGCTTAGACGATCTGATTTTTCGCTGTAGGGCTGCTGACATCAAAATGGCAATTGTCACAGGTAGTCAGCGTCAGCAAGTCACTGACGTACTGGCTCGGACAGAATGGGCTGAGTACTTTTTGACTATCGTCACGGGGGATGATGTCTCCTCTGTCGGCAGCAAGCCAGCGCCAGATAGCTATCTACTGGTGCTTGAACGTTTAAACCAGGCAAATCCTGGCCTGAACTTGCAGCCTAACGAATGCATTGCGATTGAAGATTCATTTGCTGGAATTGAGGCGGCGAAAAGCGCGGAGATTCCGGTGGTCGGCGTGGCTCATACTTATCCCAACCACATGCTGCAGCGCCGAAGTACCTGGACTGTAGACTACTTACGAGAAATTAAGTTCGACTGGATTAGTGAGAAGTTTGGCGGAGTTCTCATCGGTGAGCAGGCAGAAGAAGAATAAGAACGCGGAAGAAGACCTCGACATTCTGTATCATTGACAACTTAAATAAAAATATTTTGTATAAATAGCGACATTTTGGTATTTGTCCGAGGATAATGGTGCCATACGCTTTTGACCACCTATAAAAACCTGTAAAAATTATGACTGTTAAGACATTTGCTGCTGAGCTGCCGCTAGAGACGCTGTATGAGGGCGATCGCGGACCAGCCGTTGCCCAGCTACAGACTCGGCTCACAGAGCTAAATTTTTACTGTAGCGAAATTACAGACCTATTCGATGCTGCTACAAAGCAGGCGGTCCATGCGTTTCAGGCCGAATATGGATTGACAGAAGAGGCTGGCTTCTTTGGACCCAAGACCTGGTATGCGATTACTTTCTGGAGTCAAGAGACTGGACTATCTAGCGTCTCTTCAAACTCTGCAACCGAGTCTTCTGCGATCAAGCAGCAGCTAAGACGCCTTGTCGATGCCGCCGCCGTACAGCCAAAGCCTTTGATGAAGAATGCGCTGGAGCCTCGGACAGAGATCGAATCAGGCAAAATCCTTTTCTGGCCATTTGCGAACAAGAACGAAGGTGCTTGCTAGCGACTTGTTCGCTTCAAACTTATTCCAGCGGTTCGTCTAAAAGTTCAGTGTCTGAAGACTTGATATCTGAAGACTGGACATCTGAAGGCTGAATATTTGAAGTTTCAATATTTGAAGATAAAGCGGAAGAGTGCGACTTTGCTAATGGCATAGTCGCTTTTTCTTTGCTTTCTTTTCCTGTGGAGCGCACAGCCTCAAGCTCTTCTTTTAATGCCTGCGGATTGCCAATAGTTTCTTTAATTTCTGCCTGCAATCTCTCTAGCGTAGAGTCGGTTTTTGCTTGCGAAAGAATGTCCTGCATTACGGTATTAACGCCCTGTGGTCCCCAAGTGCAGCCCTGCTGTAAGTAGACTTTTGCAGCTTGTCCGACTGCGTAGGTGCCGTAGCCCGCTGCGCCTGCTTGAGCCGTCATTGCTCCGGCATAGGCAGTCAGGCCAGAAAAACTCTCGAATGCGCTCCAAATCGCTGCGCCACTTTTGCCGAAGCCCAACATTAGGCTAGTGCCAAATTCGCTGAGCAGTAGTGTGCCAGAGCTGCCGATGATTGACTGCCATAGCCTGGTAGCTTCGAAGCGGGTCATGGGAAAGCCGTAGAGCTGTGAGAGGGCGCGAATCATCACCATGTCTGATCCTACGCCGCCGAGCAGATCGAGCAGCGCGATTGGGTTGAAGGCTACTGCGATCGCCTTATACTTCGCATACTTCCAAATCAGCTCATCCGCTCTCGTCTGATTCAGCTCCGCCGTCTCCTTTGACAAAGTCTCTTCTACAATGCCTGCCTGCCGCAGTGCATTTAGGGCAATCAACGTCGGTCCTTCTTCTACAACAATCTTTAATAGTCTTTGCCTCAGCGATTCTATCTGAACCGGTGGATTTTCCCATTCCTCCGTGATCCGACCATCTGGCCATTCCACCCGAATCTGAATCGAAGCAGGCGCAGCAGAAATCATAACGATATCGTCAACTAACTTGGCACCCGCTGGAAGATTGGCTTTCTCCTCTGCTTTTTGCCACAGCGCTTGTAGATTGTTGGCGACAGTGGTTCTATCCGCATCGGGATAAAGATCTATTTTGTTGAATACTAGCAGCAGCGGCTTTCGAGTAGCGTAGAGCTCTTGAAGCGCGAGATATTCTGTTTTAGTGATATCTCCTGAAACCACAAACAAGATCAGGTCGGCCTGCCGTGCGATTTCTTGGGCCATTTTTTCACGCTCTTGCCCTTCTATCTCGTCTAGCCCTGGTGTATCGATGAGTTCGAGCTTCAATGATTCTTTTTTAAGCTGAGCTGGTTTTTTAGACTGAGCTAATTGTTCAGGTAAGTGCTCGATTAAATCACTTTCTGTTGGTTTCCAGTAGATAGAGCGCGGCCACTGAGTAACGCCGTTGAGCGGCCCGGTCTCCAGGATATTTTCACCGACGAGAGCGTTGATAACGGCGGATTTTCCTCGGCTCACTAGACCAAAGACAGCGACTCTAAGTAGCGAGCTATCCAGCTTTTTCATTAGGGCAGTCAGCTGGTCGATGCCAGTCTTGACTGCGGCTTGACGGATCAGCTCTTGTTCAGTGAGCTGCGTCATCTTGAGCTGGGGAATGTAGCGATCTATGGCCTGTCGAAGGCTAGTGCGGGCCTGATCGACAAGGGGATTGGGAGATGGCTTGGTCTCTGTTGCAGGCATGAGGATTTTGATATAGAGATATGCTGGCTGATCTCTTTGGGGGCTAGACCCACCCCGCCCTGCGGGCACCCCTCCGAGGAGGGGATTTGGACTGGCTAGGCGAATGTGTACTTGGCAGATATCCTTATCGCCATCGCCTGAAGTAGATCCCCTTTTGAGAGGGGCTAGGGGTGGGTCTCGACTTGTAACAACCTTAGCCGGTTGCTTTCAACTAACTCTGGTCTGTTGAAAGCAATCTCTAAGCAGCAGCAGACTTTGCTTTTACTGGCAGATGTGAGAGTGCCTGTTGCAAAAAGGCTTGCAGACCCATTCCCTGCTTTGTAGCTTTGAAGAGAACTTGCAAACGATCACCCATATCAGCAAAGGCAAATTTTCTCTCTTTTGCTGACAGTAGACTCTGTTCTTCAAAAAACTCAATCAGGCTGAGCCCTACCGTGCGGGTGAGATAGGCGGCGCTGACGCCTTGCAAGGCACCTCCGGCGACGTAGGTAGCAGCGTGAGTTTTCAGCAGGCTACCGAAGGCTTGGGTCGAGAGTTCTACTAAGCCGAGTTTGACGAGGAGTTCGGCCAGAGAGGTAGCTGCTTTCTTTGCCTGTTCTAGAGAAAAGGTCTGGCCATAGACCGCGCCTAAGTCGATAATAAGCTGGCCGTTGATGGCGGTGGAGGCAAGCAGGTCTATGCTGGGCAGCGGACTGGCAAAGGCACTACCGGCAGCGATCCACTGCATTTGCTCGACGATGGGCATAGCTCGCTGCTTCCGCTGGGCGTTGAGGAGCTGTTGAGCTTCTGTTTGCAGCACTTTGGCTTGGCGAAGTGTTGTTGTGTGGACGAGCTGCTGAGTCTCGTTTTCGACTAAGTGAGTAAGCTTGGCAGTGAGCGTGTCAAGCTGTGGCTCGGGGCGTTCGGTGGACTCTTCGATGTCGCCGTTTTCTTGGTGCTTGCGGACTTTGATGATGGCTGGGTTGGCTGCGATCGCACTCACCCCAATTCCCAAATCCTCAACCCGTGTTTGAATCTGCTGTAGCACCGACTGGCGATCGGCTGGCAGTAGCTGATCTTGCTTGTTCAAGGCAATCTGTAGTCGGTAACCAGCTTTGAGCAAGGTGTGAATTTGCCGTAGCTCCGACTGAGTCAGATCGCCAGCCGCAACAAAAAGCACTAGGTCTACATCAGTAGCAGGCAGCGTTTCTTCTCCATTGACTTCTAGAATCTCTTTTACAGTTGGCTGCTCAGACTGCCAGCTGCTTTTTAGCTGAGAAATAAGTGTTGTTTTTCCAGAAGACTTGTTGCCGACAACAGCAAGAGAAAGTGTCTCTCTATCTAGGCTGGTTAGGAGGTGGGCGATCGCACTCTGTTTCGCTTCAATCTGCAACCAGATAGGCTGCGTTTTGTCCGTCTTAGCCTCATCCGGAAGCTCTTCTACCAGCGTCTCTAAAGTAGCTTTGATCTTCGTGATGACGTTCTCGATCATGGCCCGGTCTACTGGACCCACTGCCAAAGGCGGTTCGATAGCTAGCTCAGTCCCTCTGGATTTGTTAAAGAGCCAAACACCTGCACCGACGGCAACCAACCCTAGCAAACTAGAGCTATCGCCCATTGCATGACCGACTGGCGAATGACCGACAACATTCAATAGCCATAAGCTAGCTGAAAGACCTAGACCGCCGACCAGAATGGGACGCTTCAGTTGCATGAGAAAGTTACCTTGTACTGCTAGTTTTATTCTATAGAAGCAGAGCTGGATTAGGGAAGTAGTGAGAACCGGGGCGGGTTTTAGGCGACTGAAGCGCTCCCTTGTCGAATCGGAATTTCGATGACAAACTCGGTGCCCTGACCGATATCGGAATAGAAACTTAGCTTCCCATTATGCTTCTCTGTGATGATTTGATAGCTGATTGACAGTCCTAGACCCGTCCCTTTCCCGACGGCTTTTGTCGTGAAGAAAGGGTCGAACAGAGAAGATTGAATCTCTGCTGGAATGCCCTCGCCGTTATCAGCGATATGAAAAGAGACAGCATTTTCTCCAGCCGCCTCACTCCAAATCCGGATCTTGCTTGGGTTCTTTTGGATTTCTTTAAGCGATCGCTTGGCATCACGCTCTTCTAAGGCGTCAATAGCATTTGCAGTCAGATTCATAAATACCTGATTGAGCTGACCTGGATAGGCTTCTACCGGCGGTAGAGCTGCGTACTCCTTCTCAACCAAGATGCCCGGGAAATCTAGGGAAGGCTTGAGCCGGTGAGCTAGTATCATTAGCGTGCTGTCAATTCCCTCGTGGACATTAACAGCTTTGAAGTCGGCCTCGTCTAAGCGCGAGAAATTCCGTAAGGACAGAACAATGTTCTTGATCCGTTCAGTGCCTACGTCCATCGAATGTATTATCTTGGCTAGGTCTTCCTTAATGTAGTCTATTTCTGCGGATTCCAAGGCTGCTGTAATCACCTCATTAGGTGGACAGTGGCGCTGATACACTTCAATCAAATTCAAAAGCTCCTGAGTGTGTTCTTCCGCGTAGGTTAGGTTTCCGTGAATGAAGTTGATTGGATTGTTGATTTCGTGAGCGATCCCGGCTACTAGCTGACCCAGGCTTGCCAGCTTCTCAGATTGAACAACCTGAAGCTGGGTTTGCTTTACCTCCTTAAAGGCATCTGCTAGCTGCGCCGCCTGTGCTTTCGTTTTTTGTAAAAGTTCTGACTGCTTTAGCGCAATACTGAGCTGGTCGGAGATCTGTTGTACAAACTGTCGATCTGATTCCTCCCACTCGCGAAGGCGATCGCACTGATGAACACAAAGCAGGCCCCACAGCTCACCGTCCTTGATGATCGGTGCGATCAAAAGCGCCCGAATGGAAAACTGCTCTAGCAGATCGCGATAGCACTGCTGGACATTCAGCGTCTGCACGTCTGTCACCGCATAGATACGGCCCTTTCTGTAGAAGCTTGCATAGTTCTCTCCAAAGCAGTGGTCCCGAATTTTTGAATTCAGCGCGACCGGAAAGCCATCGAGTACATCTTCAGCAATAAATTCGCCAGTATTAAATTCCGAGTCAGCATCAAACTTGTAGATACCAGCTCGATCGGCTGCAAGCGATCGCCTCACCCCAATAGAAAGATTGGCAAAGATTGTATCTAGATCCAAAGATTCTCGGATTTTAGAGACTACATCAAAGAGCGTTTGACGCTGATCGGATGCTTTCTGAAAATCTTCCACCTGGTTTTTGGTTTCTAGGAGCAGCATTGAGCTTTGAATCGCAACGCCTAGCTGTGAGCCGATCTGAGCCAAAAAGTCTACATCTACCTCCGCCCATCTACGAGGGGCCGTATGTTCGTAAGCGCCCAGTAATCCCCATAGTTTCTTCCCGACAAAGATGGGCGTGATCGCATAGGCTCGAACTTTGAACTGCTCTAAAATATCCAGGTGGCACCGCACGTGACCCGCTTTATAGATATCTTCAACAGCAGTTGTCTCACCATATTGATATTGGCCACCTTGCGAAGACTGCAAGTAAGTATCTTCCCACACCAGGTTCTTACCAAAGGGGGCAACTTTGTCCCAGTCCGTAGCCTTGGAGCCAAAATGGCTGACAAACTCTCCACTCCAGTCTTCCTCAAATCGATAGACGGCAACGCGATCCACATTCAAAAGCTTGCGAGCTTCCTCACAGGTCGTTTTTAAGATATGTTCAACATCTATTGAGGATCGAATTTGGCTAACGACTTCAGTGAGTGCCTTCTGTCTAGTCACTGAATTTCTAAGCTCGTCTTTTTTCCTCTGCAGCTTGGAGATCAGATCGCTCTGCTGAATCGCAATCCCCAAGTGAGAACCGACCTGAGCCAGAAAATCAATCTCAAGCGGTTCCCACTGACGCGGCCCAGAATGCTGATAGGTCCCCAGCAAACCCCAAAGTTTCATTCCTTTGAAGATAGGTGCGATCGCAAAGGCCCTAATCCTATACTGCTCTAATAAATCGATATGGCACCGAGCATGACCTGCTTTGTAGATATCCGCAGTTGCAGAGGTCTCATTAGATCGGTAGCGACCGCCCCTGGTTTCCTGTAGGTAGGTGTCTTCCCACACCATATTCTTGCCAAAGGGTAATACCTTGTCCCAATCATCATCAATTGTTGTGAAAGTACTGACAAACTCACCGCTCCAATCATCGCTAAACTGATAGATAGCAACTCTCTCGGTCCCTAGCAATCGGCAGGTTTCACGCGATGTAGTCTCGAAGAGTTCGTCATTATCTACGCAAGCTCGAATTTTGACCAGCACCCGAGAAAGCGCTGAATGCTGTGCCTGAATCTTTTGGATCTTATCGAGGCTGTCACTCACCTGTAGCTCCAATTCATCAATGTCAGGCTGATTCAGCAGACGATTTACCTTGTTTGCAAAACTGCGAGAGACCGAGTGAAGGGTCATGAAAGCTCCTAGATATTATTCTTAGATGTTAAATAGACGTAGAAATGCATGCTCAAATTTCCCCGGATGCCGATCGTTTGATCGGCTCACATTGCCTCATTTGCAATACTGCGAGAGACCGAGTGAAGGGTCATGAAAGCTCCTAGATCCTAATCCTAAATCTCAAACAGATGTACGAATACATGCTTAAATTTTCCCGCAGACCGTCGTTTAACCGGCTCACAGCACGGCAGTCTGTCTGAGCTTGCTGACGAGGGTTGATTTGAAGCTTGTAGCTACGGTGGTTAATCGAAATGCTGATATTTTGAGTAAGCTTTATAATGACAAGCCTCAGAAAACAGACTGAATAACGAAGTCGGGATGGATTGGGTCCAGCGTAACTTCGCACTCTGGCTGGATATCGTGCAGCCCAATCTATCTCGATAGTTAGCTCAATTCAAAAGCTCAACCCAAAAGAAGTAGAAACATGCAGACACTTCCCAATCCAGTAGCGCTCTCTAGCCTCAAGCAGCTCATCAACTGGCTTGGCAGACCTTACGATTACTTGGATGAGTGCGCGGAAAAATACGGCGATACGTTTACGATGCATCTTTTTGGGTTTGAGCCGCTGGTATTTTTGAGCGATCCGCAGGCGATTAAAGAGATTTTTGCGGCGGATGCCAAGCAGTTTGAATCGGGGAAAGGGCAGGGACTGTTGCGGCCTTTGTTGGGAGATAATTCTTTGCTAGTGCTAGATGGGGAAAGGCATCGGCGCGATCGCAAGCTCCTGATGCCCCCTTTCCACGGCGCTAGAGTCAAAGCCTACGCAGAAACTATCTGTGAAATCACAAAGGAAACCAGCAGCCACTGGCAGCCTGGCGATCGGTTCCTAGCCAGTGAGGTGATGCCAGAGATTACGTTAGAAGTGATTCTTCAGACGGTGTTTGGCTTGCGAGAGGGCGATCGCTACGGGCAGATTAAGTCTCTATTGGTCCAGTTGCTAAACATGACTGACTCTCCGGTCAGCTCTAGTATGCTTTTCTTTCGCTGGTTTCAGCAGGATTGGGGCAAGTGGAGTCCGTGGGGGAAATTGGTGCGGCTCCGGCGACAGGTCTACGATTTGCTTCAAGCTGAGATCGACGAAAGGCGATCGCAATCTGTTGATGCAGAAGACGGTGAATCAAGGGATGACGTACTGAGTCTGTTGCTACTAGCCCGTGATGAAGACGGGCAGCCGATGCAGGATATCGAGCTAAAGGATGAGCTAATCACGATGCTGATGGCTGGCCATGAAACCACGGCAACGGCGCTGGCTTGGGCGATGTATTGGATACACAAGCTGCCTGATGTGAAAGCGAAACTGATGGCAGAGCTGGATGGTTTAGGAGAAGACATGGATCCGATTGCGATCGCATCGCTCCCCTACCTCACCGCCGTCGCCTCAGAAACTTTGCGAATTTACCCAATTGCCCCCATTGCCGCCCCCCGCATCTCAACCGAAGAAGTCACCATCAACGGTCGCACCTTCCCACCAAACACCTACCTCGCTCCGGCTATCTACTCAGTGCATCACCGACCAGACCTTTACCCAGACCCCAAAGAATTCAAGCCCGAACGCTTCATAGATAAACAGTTCTCCTCATCAGAATTCATCGCATTTGGCGGCGGTAGTCGCCGATGCCTTGGCTACGCCCTCGCCAAGCTAGAAATCAACCTGATTTTGGCAACCCTACTGACTCAGCACGCTTTTCATCTCGCTAATGATGAACCCGTCACACCCAAGCGTCGAGGCGTAGTGCTAGCCACGAGTAACGGCGTTCCTTTGGTCGTAGACGCTAGATAATAAACCTAGCTATCGACAAAGCGAGCGAATTCTTTATGACAGATGCCAACAAGAAAACTAGCTGGTACGACTGGTATCAGTCCTTTGATCAGACCCATAGCCCTGAAGCGCGGCGGCAGTGGTACAACGCCGCCGCCCCAGATTACCGATGGGCGAGACCTACCTACCCTGATGCGTTGATTGATCGTGCGATCGAGAAAGCTAGCTTGACATCAGGGGATTCTGTTCTCGAAATCGGCTGTGGACCAGGAATAGCGACCGCCTCTTTCGCCGCGAGAGGTTTGACAATGCACGGCGTAGAGCCTAGCCCCGCCGCTTGTGAACTAGCCCGAAAATCCTGCGAAGCTTACCCGCAGGTGACAATCACAAACAGCACCTTTGAGTCATTCGAGCTAGACGACCGACAATTCGACGCGGTGCTAGCCGCCACCTCCTTTCACTGGATCTCTCCAGAGGTAGCCTGTCAAAAGTCAGCGGCAGCGCTAAAACCAGGCGGCTCGCTAATCTTGTTATGGGCTACGCCACCTCAGCCGAATGAAGAGATTTGTCAGTATCTACAGCCCGTCTATGAAAAGCATCAGCTAGGTGAAAAAATCCGCTATCAGTGGCGAGCACAAGACTACTACCAGACCAACTTTGACCATTTCGCGCAGACCATTGGAGAGTCAGGCTGGTTTGAGCAGACGGAAGTGACTATAGAAAAGCATCAGTCTATATACAGCGTCGAGAAGTATTTAGCATTGCTAAGCACGCTCTCTGACTATATTGCGCTAGACGAACAGCCACGGACAAGCCTAATGTCTGAGCTGGCAACGCAACTGGAGGAAAGACAGCAAGGACAGGACTTAGACCTGACGCACTGGTTCGCATCGCAGGTAGCTCCGTTGAAGTCGACACTCTTGGACCAGCACTTGTCATGACTTCTGTCTATTCAGTAAAGATGCCTTTCAAGTTGCGATATCCGCTGATAACACGCAGGATATCTATAGCATCGTCAGAAACGTAGTAAAAGATGATGTAGTCCATCAAGGATACGCCTCTCAATCCGATTTTTATGCGGTCATAGGATTTGCCGATAAAAGGGAAACGTGCGATGTGTTGGCATCTCTGTCCAAACGCTTCTACGAAGCGGTCGCCTGCATCCACGTTCTTCTCTAGGAAATAGTCAGAGATCTCTTCTAAGTCTTGGCTAGCTGGAGCCGTAATTCGTAGCGCTCTCATGCTGAAGCGGATCTAGCGGCCTCAACCTTATTTCGTAACTGAGCAAGCACATCCTCTGCATCAAAAACAGCCCCTTGCTCTACGGCTTTTACACCTTCGTCTATCTTCAGTCTCGTCTGCTCAGCCCACGACAAATACTCCGGTGATTCCGTTGGACTCTGCCTAGTTACTTCATCGGCAAGCAGCAAAAGAGCCACGTCAATTGCATCTTCTAAAGAGGCATACCCGCCATACTGAGAGAGAGATTCGAGCGCTTTGCTTTGCTGCGAACTAAGCGTGATTTGCATATGCCTTAGGAAGTGAGTTTACGAGTTCAACGCCAGACAGTAGCTATTATAGTGAGTGCTTCTGTCCGTTCCCAGGATATAGTCGATGACTGTCACAACGTCTTTAGACGTAGCTTAATCGCTGTTAAACAAGGAAGGCTCTAAAGAGATGGGCGTTACGCTACTTAACTGGTGGCTGTTAAAGACGCTGTCGAACCTTTACTGAACTTTGCAAAAGGTAATGATTGGTTGTGTTTGTTCAACAATATGGCAGCATAAATGATGAGCTTAATCGCGTTGTTTGACGCATCTCTCTGTCGTTTTGAACTGCAACTTTTGAAGTGTAATTGACCCTCATGGAACAGCCCCAAAGTTCTAACGTAATTATTACAGGTGCCTCCTCTGGTGTGGGTCTGTATGCTGCTAAGTCGCTTGCAGAACGCGGATGGCATGTGATCATGGCGTGCCGCAATCTGCCAAAGACGGAGCGGGTGGCCAAAGAAGTGGGAATGTCAGAGGGTAGCTACACAATTAGCAAGTTGGACTTGTCTTCTTTGGACAGCGTTCGGCAGTTCGTTGAGGATTTTCGGGCGACGGGGCGATCGCTCGATGCCCTGGTGGTCAACGCCGCTATCTACAAACCCAGCCTCAAGTCTCCCGAGCGTAGTGCCGACGGCTACGAAATTAGCGTTGCTACCAATCATCTCGGTCACTTTTTGCTGTGCAATCTGCTGCTAGAAGACATGAAGAAGTCTTCTCATCCAGAGCCTAGACTGGTAACGTTAGGGACTGTAACCGCCAACCCTAAAGAGCTAGGCGGTAAGATCCCAATTCCTGCGCCGCCTGACTTGGGCGATCTAAAAGGAATGGAGCTAGGATTCAAGTCGCCGATCGCCATGATCGACGGCAAGAAGTTCAAACCTGGGAAAGCATACAAAGACAGCAAGCTTTGCAACATGCTGACGATGCTAGAGATGCACCGTCGCTATCACGATGAGACGGGTATCGTTTTTAATGCGCTGTACCCTGGCTGTGTGGCAGAGTCGGATTTATTTAGAGATGCTCCAAAGCTGTTTCAGGTGATCTTCCCGTTCTTTCAGAAGAATATTACCGGTGGGTATGTATCTGAGGAAGAGTCGGGCGATCGCGTTGCCAAAGTTGTCGCTGAAGAAGGCTTCAACAAGTCTGGCGTCTACTGGAGCTGGGGCAACCGCCAGGACAAGAACCGCGACGCCTTCTGCCAAGAAGTCTCGAACGAAGCGGCAGACACTGAGAAAGCAGGCAAGCTTTGGGAATTAAGTGAGAAATTAGTAGGGCTGGCGTAGGAGTGTTTGACCATCTTTCGATTGGCGTAACTGACTTAGATAAGAGTTTGTCGTTCTATGATGCGGTGCTGAAACCGTTAGGAATCAATCGGATGTTTGCGATGGGCGATCGCGGTATCGCCGCCTACGTCGATTCGCAGCAGGTTTCCTTCTGGCTATACTCCAAAGATTCCGACCAGCAAAGATTAAGCGAACTACCCGACCCGCCTCGGTTTCACTTGGCCTTTCGCGCCGTTGACCGAGCAGCGGTAGACGCATCCTACAAAAATGCCTTATCACAAGGCGGCACCGACGAGGGCGCACCTGGCATCCGCGCTCAGTATCATCCCAACTATTACGCTGCCTACGTCCGCGATCCAAACGGCTACAAACTAGAGGTTGTCTGTCAGAAATAGTGGCTCGTAAGAATGTTTGAAGCAACAATCAAAACGATAGCGTTGAGGCTGTCTCCCGATACAGACATTCGCAAGTATTTAGAAGACTTTGCTAGGGAGCAAGAAATTAGCGCTGGTGTGATCCTAGGCGCTGTTGGCAGCTTGTCTACAACTTGCTTGCGCTTTGCAGGCAATAACATCCATACGGAGCTATTTGGAAAACGCGAAGTGCTTACCCTGTCGGGAATGTTGAGCGACGAGGGCGTTCACCTGCACATGAGCGTGGCTGACTCGAACGGTGATTGCAAGGGTGGGCATGTGGTGTATGGCTGCGTTGTCTATACGACTTTGGAGATTGCGATCGCACTCCTGCCAAACACTAGCTTCCAGCGCATCTTCGACCCAAACACCGGCTTCAAAGAGCTGAAAATTGCATGACTACAGCACCAGGCCCGTCTGGATACGTTCTCTTCCAAATGTCGCAGCTTCAGTCTCAGCCGCTGGAGTATCTAGGCGGGATGTGGCGCGAGTATGGCGATCTGGTGCGACTACGGGTGATGCCGGGGCTGAATATCTTTCTATCCACGCATCCGGACCATGCTGAATATGTCTTGTCGATGAATGCAGCAAACTATGAGAAACCAGATCTCTTTTTGAAGCCGATGGGCTTGGTGCAGGGGCAGGGACTGTTTACAAGTGAAGGAGAGTTTTGGCAGAAGCATCGGCGACTAATGCAGCCTGCTTTTCACCAAAGGCAGCTAGTGCGGCTGCACGGCGTGATGTGGAAATGTGTGGAATCGCTCCTGCGTGAATGGGAAGAGAAGCCTGCTGGCGAGATAATTGATATTGCGGCCCAGATGAAGCGACTGACGCTGAAGATTGTGGGATTGGCTTTGTTCAGCGTGGATATTAGCGATGAGTCTAACCAGCTTAGTCAGGCTTTGCGAACGGGCGTAGAGTATGTATATGGTCGGTTGACTGCGCCGCTGTCGCTGCCGGTGTGGGTGCCGACTCAACCAAATCGTCAGTTTCGACAGGCGAAGGCGACGATCGATAGCGTGGTGCTAAAGATTATTCAGGATCGTAGACAAGCGCCGGATCAAGGCGACGATCTGCTCTCGATGCTGATGTCTGCAACAGATGAAGAGACTGGCAAGGGCATGAGTGATTTTGAGCTGTTGAACGAAATTATCACATTGTTTAACGCTGGACACGATACAACTGCAACAAGTTTGGCTTGGACCTGGTACTTGCTAGGGCTGCATCCTGAAGTGGCTGAAAATATGCGCTCAGAAGTAGATACTGTTCTACAGGGTGGCGAGCCAACTTTTGAGAAGCTGCCCAAGCTGGAATATACTCGCCGTGTCTTTGATGAATCGCTGAGGCTATGTCCGCCAGGTATGGGCTTGGCACCCCGCGCTGCGCTAGAAGATGATGAGATCGGCGGCTACGCTATTCCGAAGGGCTCTATTTTGAATATTGCTTTTTACTTCACGCTGCGTCATCCTGACTTTTGGCAGAACCCAGAACGGTTTGACCCGGATCGCTTTTTGCCGGAACGAGTGACCAACCGGCCAAAGTATGCCTACATGCCTTGGGGGGCGGGGCCGCACGTTTGCATTGGCAAGAGCTTTGCGGTGATGGAGTCGGTGATGATTTTGAGCGCGATCGCACAGCGCTTCCAAGTCAGCCTAGTCTCAAAACAGCCAATCGAGATTGACCCAAGATTTACGCTACGGCCAAAAGGCGGCGTCAAAGTCACGCTAGATAAGAGAGTCTAAACGCTATGGTTCTATGTGAAGTGCGAAGAAGCTGCTGGCGCAGCGGCTTGAGGAAAAGCCTGAAGAGAACGGAGCAACTTTAGCGAAGAACGAAATCAAATCGGGCCTGCTGACCGTCGGCAGTGTCCTGGGTGGCCATTATCAGCTCCGGCTGAAAGAGGAAATCTCTCTCATTTAGAGGCTCTTCAGGCAAATAGAGTTGAGTGGTCAATACTGGGCGATCAGGTGCCTGCACTTTGATATGTAAGTGGCGAGTTCGCCCTGGATATAGACCTGGGACAATGGTTTCGAGCCAGTAGCGGCCCTCTGCGTCCGTAAACTGGTGTCCCCGCAGTTTGTTCCCTGTATTGTCGTACCGCCCTTTGTCATCCGCTTGCCAGACATCAACTAGGCTATTAGCAAGCGGTACACAATCTGTTGTCAACACTTGGCCAGTCACTATCAGTTTGCTGCCTGCTGTATCTGTTTCTATTAGCGACTGACGCTGTGGTGAGTTAGCGCTATAAAAGGGGCCTGGTGTTTGATTGAGAGTGGCGATCGCACTAGGATCACAAGTAGGGGTCGGTGGCAGGCTTTTGGCGCGAGTGTCTAAGCTGGTGTCTAGATTGGCCGACTGCGGACTGGACTTTGGGGCAGTTTGGCTGCAGGCTGCAAACGTGAAGACGGTTAGAAAGGCGGGCGATCGCAGTAGGAAGCGACGACGGCTAGTGCCGCCAACCCTTCTACTGTTGTGCAAGTTTGGGCTCATAGGACCGTTGAACTGGAATTTGGGGACAGCTCTATTCTGGCTCACAGCGTCTGAGTTTGTCGAAGCTGAGGGCGACTGCCCTACCCGCAAATACTAGCTGCTAGAGAAAAAGGAACAGAGGCACAATCGAGTCAATGTCGGAATCAAAAAAATCCGATTAAATAGAAAGTAGGCTAAAGTGCTGCTTTGTTAGTCTCGGAAGAACCTTAATTTAGTTTTACTATGGCAAATGACAGATCTTGTCTCTTTATCGCTAGGACTCTGATGCTAGGCTTGGCGCTATCGGGATGTGCCTCATCCGCGATCGCACCCCCAGAGCCAACGTCCTCAGCTACCGCCTCAGAGACAACACCCTCAGCAGAAGTGGCTTCTAGCAGTTCAGCCGACCAGCCAGAGGCAGCTCCCGCACCACAAATAGTCACAATCATTGAGTCACTAGAGCATCCGTGGGGTCTAACTTGGTTACCCGATGACACCCTGCTGATAACCGAGAGACCGGGGCGACTGCGTATTGTCAAAGATGGAGTGCTTGACCCGACGCCTGTGAGCGGTCTACCTGAGGTGCTAAATCGAGGGCAGGGCGGCCTAATGGATATTGCTATTCACCCTCAGTTTGCCGAAAATCAGTGGGTCTATTTTACCTACGCCGATGGCACTAGCTCAGCCAATCGCACGCAGGTTGCTCGCGCCCGATTCGACGGGAGTCGGCTTTCTGACTGGCAGGTGATTTTTGAGGCAAACCGTACGAAAGAAGGGACTCAGCACTTTGGCTCTCGTCTAGCCTGGATGCCGGATAACACTTTGTTGGTTTCGATTGGCGACGGCGGCAATCCGCCTGTGACTCTAGAGGGCGACTTGATTCGCAATCAGGCTCAAAATCTAGGCAGTCATTTGGGCTCATTAGTGCGGCTCAACGACGATGGCTCGGTCCCTGACGATAATCCTTTTGTCGATACATCCGAAGCAGATCCAACAATTTGGAGCTATGGCCATCGCAACATTCAGGGGATGGCCGTTGATTCGGTGACAGGTCAACTTTGGGCCACAGAACACGGCTCCAGGGGCGGTGATGAGCTGAACCGGATAGTTGCAGGAGAGAACTACGGCTGGCCGCTGGTGACTTACAGCCGCGAGTATTCTGGCGGAGAGATCTCATCGGAGCGATCGCGCCCTGGTATGGTAGATCCCTTAGTCGTCTGGACTCCTTCGATTGCCCCTTCTGGACTGATGCTATATCGAGGTGACCTCTTTCCACAGTGGCAAGGTGATCTGTTTGCAGGTGGACTTGTCTCGCAGTCTATTATGCATATTGAGCTAGATGACTCAGGTGCGGTGCTCAGCCAAACCCCCATCGACATCGGCCAGCGAGTGCGGCAGGTAGCCCAAGGCCCAGACGGATTGATCTACGTCTTGACCGATGAATCCGATGGCCGCTTAGTACGGTTGGAACCTGGTTGAGTAACAGCCTCAACCATTGCAGCAGCGAGGAGGTTAGAAGCTACACTCTACGTGCTTTGATATTGAAGATATTGTCCCTATTAAGTCAATCTGGAAAATGCTCTTTTCGTCTTAGGGACTATTAGTTTCTGAGATAGTAACCGATAGGTTTGTCTGCATGGGTGCGCTTATTGACGAGAAGACCTTGAATACACTGATTCTCTAGAATTTGCTTTATTTTAGCGGTCGTTACGACTGGTTGAAATTTGGCGTTGTGATGGGCTCGAATTTCAGAAGCAGAGAAATCTTGAGACTGTAAAGCGATAGGTTGCTCTGATAGTTCTTCTAAGGTCGTGTTTATCTGTTCGACCAGCTTTCTGTATTCTTGCTTTTCTGCCCATTCGCTATGGCACCAATCTATATGTCGATCGATCTTCTGATTAGCCTCTTCTCCAAAGGGCTTTGATTCTAGAGAACCTTTCAACTGAAACAGATCGAAGTCATCTTCAAACAGCAGCTTGCTAGCTACCAGTTTTTGCATAACGTTAGGGCGGATTATGTTGATACGGTGCCCTTCGGCGATTCGATTAGCGTCTGCGGTTAAACTTCCAGCAGCAACGACTACTTTGATGCAATCTGGGTATTCATCGTGCCGTAAATTCTTGAGCCCTAGCTTCACTAGCTGGGTTGCCGCATCGCTATTGATCTTTTGATTTTTGCTCGCTTTGCATTCGCCAACAATTTTGTAAGGCTGGTCAGCATAGAAGTCTAATCCGCCTGCTCCGCCTGTAGCTTTAGGGTCTAGGCTTGCGGCCAATTTCTCCGATGAGTTGCTAAATCCTAGCGCTACAAGTCCTTTCCTAACTAATTTTTCAAAGGTATAGCCGTCGCTAGAGTGACCGTACTCGGCAATTTTTTCTACCCAGTCTGGCGCTCCTAAAATCTCTTCTATGGTTGGCGGAGTAGGAACTTTTTTCTCTGGCGGCAGTGGGGCTTTGATTTGTGCTGATGGGTCTTGTGCTGATAGAAGCTGTTCTTTCGCGGCTGTGAACTCTTCAGGACTCAGGACAAATTCTTCGGTGACTTCTGTATAGCTAGGTAGCGGCACGAATTTGTAAAGCTGTTCGCAAGCGGGTGCGATCGCCACATCAAGCGCTTTTGGCAGCGAGAAAACTCGCAAAAACGCAAGGAAAAGGCTGCTTCCCTTGGGCGAGACCGAGTCCTGCCACTGCTGAGATAGGGCCGCTTTTGTCCAGATTGTGTGGGAGGCGATCGCATCAATAACCTCCTTTTCCGTCAGCTGCTGACAGAGCACACAGTTTCCCCAGTGTGTCACTGCGAGCGGTGTAGATTCGACTTGTGCATGAGCTAAAAAATCGGGCTGATATTGTTCTAACTGAGCAGCGCTGTGAGCGTCACGGCAAGGTAGCAATGCAAACGATTTCCCCGGCACGATAAATCGCTTGGTCACAGCTACGATCGAATGCCCCTGCCGAAGGGCAAAAATGTCTAGCTCTGGCAGGCATAGCGAAACGTTGAGTATGGTCATGCTGCCGCTAGATCATCAAGGTCAGCTCTGATCTCGTCGTTCTCTAGTTCCTCATCGTCAACGCTCAACGCCTGAGAGAGGTCAGTGTCTGTACTGTTAGGATCAACGTCTGTATTCAATATTTGACGCTCGTCACCTTCTAGCGCCTCTTCTGCAACGTGACCTACCGGGCGGCTCAAGATCTCTTTTATCAGCGGATTGCTCCGAAGCAGGTTGCGAGTAAACGCGAAAGAATCTAGCCGCTTGATGGTGAGATCGAACTTTTCATGGTGCTCATAAACGTATTGCAGAGCTAGCAGCGGCTTGATCTCTTCAGGTGTAAGGTCTACCCATTCGCCGCCTTGGGCAATCAGCTGTTGGTAGTACTCAAAAGAGTCCCAGTAGCGTTTAATTTTGCGATCGCGCGATCGCACCAAACACCCCCGCGACAGTCCAAACGTCTCTTTATCGAGCAGTCGTCTAAATCCAGCCCCTACCGAAAGCCCATGAGTCTCTTGGATTACCCCGAGCCCGATAGTGACAGACTCGCCATTCTCTTCGCCCACTATTTTGAAGTTTAGCCGCCCGTTGTTCTTTGAGCGTGGCGTAATCTCTTCCACACGCTCAACTACTACGCCTTCGATCGACTGTTCTTTGATCCTCTCAATTCCCGCTATTTTCTCAAAGCAAAACCGTAGCGCAGAAGCCGTTACTTCGTTGTTGTTGAGATCATCTATATCGAACTGATCGAGCGCGTTTTGATAAGCTGCCTCAAACCTTTCTGTAGGTGGAGGTGGAGGCGGTCCGATGTCCTTTAGTTTCTCATCAAGCTTTGTGGCAAACCATTTTAGTGCTTCGCGAGCAGATGGCCTGCCCTTTCCAAACGCAGAAATCTCTTCCTGGGTAAATGGATATATCGGATCGCTAGCTGTTAAGCCTTTTCTGTCATAGAATTTGCCCAGCGTTAGCGCACACAAATCTACGGCAGTTTCTTCATTCAAGTACGTCAGGCTGATAGGGTCGCTGTAAGCAGATATTCTCTCTAACGAAATCTGCAACTGCTTCATTTGACTCCAGGCATTGGGCAACACCGAAGTCAAAATAACCACGCCTTTGGCTCCAGACGACTGTTTTACCGAATCAAACAATCGCTTGACCAAGTCCAAAATTAGGTAGGGTGCATTGCGTCCGTCTTCATCAATGGCGGTGGTATCCAGCTCATCGAAGCAAATAACAACCGTTTTATACTCACCAATTAAAGAAATTAGGTTGGCTACAACAGTAGGTGCTGAAGCATTCGCTTCGCCTTCACTTTTATTGTTGAGAGGTAGTCGCAGATCGGCGGCGTCTTCAGCGCTGAGTTCTTCACCTGCCAACCACTTTACGGCCAAAGATCCGCGTTCCTCAGAAAGCGTCCAAATCAGTGCTCGTAGAACGTAGCTATCAGTCTCGGGCCACTGTCTTTGAATAGCCAACTTCCGAACAGCTCTGACCAAGGCTCCTACTAGGTCTTTGCCTTGCGATCGCTTGCTTTGATAGGCTAGATCGAACTTTTCAACCAGTTCCAGAGCGGCTAGCACAGTAGCATTAGGATTCACTGATTTCATGGCGTCCGCCACAACCAGGGCGGCAATCTCTTGCCATTGGGTCACGCCTTCACCACTCTGCTGTTCTAGGCTTTCGGCAATAGACTGTTGAAAAAGAGAGTTAATCAGTGCTAAATTGCCATATCTATCGGCGCTAGCGTAAATAAAAATACCTTCGCTAGTGGCCTGCAGTCTTCTTCGAATTCGTTTGATGACATGACTTTTACCAACACCGCGATCAGACAAGAAGATCAGCGAAGTAATCTTTTCTAGCTCGGAGTCGGCGGCTCGTACCTGACTTGCCGCGTCAAATAGGTTGTCAGACGCCTTTGCATTTAGCGAAGGAATATCTGGAAAAGAATCTCCCCAAATATTTTGTTCTCTTACAACGGGTGGTCTCTCAAATGGATTGTTCGCATCTAGTGCAGAGAGAATAGCAGACTCGGTAGATCTCTTTTGGGAAGCAGGCATTAGTATTTAGGGCTGAAAGAGTGCGTGGGTCTGTTGCTTTGAAGCTAGCTGGCTACGATAGTCGCTTCACAAAGAATCTAGCGCCCGCTCCAGGAATAGTCAAAGAGTCTTCCATTTGATCGGCGGTAACGTTGGATAGGTTGCTGCCCATGAGCTGCACGAGGTCATGAGCCTGTATTTCTAGCAGCCATTCGTTGAACTGCTGACGGGGAATGCGATCGCCCATTTCCCGACGAATTCGATAAATGGGTACCAAGTCATCCAGGTTGTAGTCCTGATTGAGCTGGTCATAGGTTTTAAGCGCTGTCTCAGTGAATTCCTCGTAAGAGCTAATCTGAGCAGCCTTACCGTTGCTGCCGTTGTTGCTACTATTGCCGTTGCTACCGTTTTGGTGATTTTGAGCCGCCTCTGGGTTTATCTGTTCACTGGGCATGGGCAAACTTGCAGTTCGTATCCAGCGTAAGAGCGCGTTGGTAGTCTTTGGGCCGATGCTCGCGCTAAACACGAAAGCCTCGTCTGCTAGGCTTTTTGCTAGCTTTTCTTTGCCGCTATTGGTAAGCGAATAGACATTTGTGCTTTTACGCTTCGGCTTTGGCGTTCTTGCTAGGCTACTGTCGTCTACAAGTTCCTCTAACGCCGCGTTGTAAGCCTTGCCGCTAGGGACAAAGTGACCCTTAGCAACGGGAGTTTTTTCCAGCGCCCACAGGTTTAACAGAATACGAGTTTCAGCGTAGAGAGGCGTAACTTTGCTTGCCATAGAAATTCCTTGAAAACTGAGAGTGATGCAAGCTGTTGAAACTAGCAGGATGATATCTTTCTACGCCTCTTTCACGAACAATCCATGTTCTTTTCGCAGCCGTATCAAAAAAACTTGCTCTTAGCTTAATCACTAGGATTCCCTACTGCGGGTGACTTCGCTCACCTTTACGATCTCTTCTCGTCTGTGAATTTCCCGACTGTCCGAACTGTAGTCAGGTACGACAACACTGTACATCGTCACCTTGTATGTGAAGTCACTAGCTAGTCGTCACGATCCTTTGAGGGCGACCCATCGTACGAAGACGGTTAAAGAGCGACGGGTTGCAAGTAGAGACAAGGAGGTTGCTATACCTAGAATGCTGGCAAGTATCCAAGAGTTTGCTGTCAGGGCTGCGAAAAACCAGGTGCCTAGTCCGAAAGCTAGGGTATAGGCGCAAAGGCCGTTGATGAGTGCGATCGCACCCCCAACCAACCGCCTGCTTTCGCTCTTCCGAACGCCATACGACCAAAAAGCGACCGCTCCAAACAAAAGACCACCGATTATCAGTCCGACAACAACCCAAGAAAGCTGCTGTCCGCTGATTTGACCAGAGACAAACACACCCAAGATTGCGCCGGATGCAATGCTGCTGATAGTTCCCAGCAATCGATACAGTGACTGTCTAGCTGTCAGACTTTGCAAGCAAACGGTAATGGATGCGATCGCCAGCACCCCAGCCAAAATCAAACCTTTCGACCAGTTAGGACTACTAGGCACCAGTCCTAACACCGCAAACATCAGTACGCTCAGCGCATGAAAGGCAAAAAGTACTGCGCAACACAAGCCAGTCACGAGCAAAAGTTTCGCCAAGGAAGCACGCTTAGAACGAGAAGGCATCATGGTATAAAACTAAATCAGTCTCTAGAGACAAGCGGCGATGAATCGTTCTGGGCAGTGGTTCAAACAGTGGAAAGAAGCACTCATCTGGACGGGTCTGTTACTCCCGCTAGTCTGGTATGGATACGGCATGGTAAGCCGACCAAGTGGGCGAATCAAACAGCAGCCGTTGTTTGAAGGTATCACCTATGGTCGCTATGTTGAACAGCGCCCCCGACCGCAGCTAATTCACTTACTAGAGATCGATCTGGGTACACCCGGAATTGTTCCTTTTGTGACGCCTGGAATAGACGACTCTGTTCAATTGTCTGAGCAACCATCTGAACAACAATACGAGACGATTGCCCAGAAGACCTCTAGCTTTCTGAAAACCCATCAGCTACAGCTAGCGGTTAACGCCAACTTCTTTTATCCCTTTGAAGAGACTACGCCCTGGCACTATCGACCCCGTGAAGGCGATCCAGAAAACCTGGTGGGTTTAGCCATTTCTGATGGTGAGATAGTTTCTCCAGGCGATCAAAACCATCCTGCTCTTTGCTTTCTCGAAGGACACGCGGAAATTCGAGATGATGGCGTTTGTCCATCCGAGCACTCAGCAGGCGGTTGCGGGTCTGCGATTGAACCTAGAGAATCGTCCTCCCAAAGATTCGGAAACGTTTTCTAAGTTCTACCCAGTTTGTGTAGCGGCTTTAGATGCTGAAGGGACAACGCTTTGGCTGCTGCTAGTGGATGGGAAACAGCCTTTGTACAGTGAGGGCATGACTCGCCCCGAGGTCGCGGATTTTCTACAGACTTTGGGTGCGCAGAGTGCAGTTCAGCTAGATGGAGGCGGATCGACTACGCTGGCGATCGCATCCGACAATGACGCAAAAATCCTCAACGCTGTCATCCATGCCAAAATTCCAGGAAATGAGAGAACGGTTGCGAATCACTTAGGATTTTTTGCCAATCCGCTTCAGCCTGACTGAAAGGGGACCACAGACCCAGCTTTCTAGAAATAGGGATCTTTCATAGGCTTGGTCTCGGTATCGCTACACTAAATACAACCTAACTGAAGTTTTGGAGGTGAGCACGGTGGACGTAGCAATCATTCGTCAAGGTGAGCTGGTAGGGCGCGGGATTATGGCCTACGAGACGACTGAGGAGGTGGGGGCGGTGGAGCATCTGCTGGTGGATATGCAGCAGGCCAGGGTCGTTGGACTCGCTTACAAGACGCTGGGTTTGATCGGGCGGCGGCAGAATTTGGACTGGGCGCAGCTAGTGAAGATTGGTAAGGATCGAATTGTGGTGCAGGCCGAGATCGCTGAGGCGGTAGAGTCTAGGCTATCAGCTGCGCAGGATGTGACGGATCTGGAAGTTTGGACAGATGGGGGCGATCTGATTGGGCGAGTGGTCGATCTTTGCTTTGACCAGAGCAGCGGGCAGGTTGAGCGATATTTGTTTGCTTTGAAAGTGCAAGAAGAAGCGGTTGAGGCAGTTGAGGCGGCTGAGGACTCGGCGGCGCTTTATGGAGAGGAGGAATTGGAGGAGGCTATAGCAACTAGCGTATATGCCATTGAGCCTCGGATGATCATCAGCGCCGGGCGTAAGCGAATGATGATTGCAGAAGAGGATGCACAGCGATCGCAGCCCTACCATCAGCTGCTAAATCTACCGCCCCAAAAAGTAGCAGAACCGTTGAAACCTAGCTGGAAACCAGAGCAGCTTCCGGAAATACCAACCGATCTAGGCGAGCTGTTGCAAAAAGGTCAGTCTTTGGCGGGGCAGGTGGGCGATCGCGTGCGGCAGCAGGCGAAGCGGTTTGGACAGGATCGGGGAATAAAGAAAGGGAATGGGGAATGGGGAACGGAGAATGGGGAAGAGATGCCAGATATTTCGGAGCAGCTTCAGGAAAAAACGGAGCAGGTGAAGCTGCAAATGCAAGAGCAGCTGCAGAAAGCTAGAGAAAAGGCGAAGGAACAGATTGGCAATAAGGGCTTAGAAAAGAGATTGGGAAGAACGGCGTTTGGGCGAGCGCTGGGTAAAACATTCAACAAAATCAATCCTCAAAATCCTAACTTGACAGATGTCGAGCCGATTGACGTGGAGTCTTTTGAAGTGTGGGAAGAGGATGAGTGAGCAGCAGATGATGAAACAACAGAGATAGCTGTAAGTAGAATCAGACGCGGATAGACTCGTATTCTTTCAGATGACTTTGTATCAAAAAGCACAAAAAGTGTCGTGATAACTTTCTACAGTTTCTGTTGGTAATATCACATCTAAATGAATGAAACCGATTGCCTTTTCAACAGCTGCAATTTCAAGCCTGCTAGTGGCTGCTCTTCCAGTCGCCGCCCAGGATAACGTCTCTCCTAACGGTGTCATAAACCTCTCTCCGGAAGGCGGCATCATCCCCACCGCTACTTGGGGACTAGGGACGCGAGCAGGAGATTTTGTCTACGTGGCGGGAATGCGAGGAATTGATCCTGAAGCCAACGCCCTAGTCCCCGATGAGGAAGGTCGAGTACGGCAGGCGTTTCTAAATATGCAGCTGATTGCAGAATCAGAAGGTGCTTCCCTACAGGATGCCGTACGGCTAGTCGTGTACGTCACTGACATGTACCGCTACCGGCCCATCGTCAACCAAATCCAGGAAGAACTCTGGGGCGATGGCCCTTATCCGCCGCGCACCATTGTCGAGGTGGATCGCCTCAACCAAGACGACATTGTTGAAGTAGAAGGTACCTTTTACGCACCAGTCGAAGAATGAGGGCTGCCATTCAATAGTTAGATAACGAGAATTCAATAACCTGGCCGTTTGCTTACTCATCGTCGCCCTCATCCCGATCCTCTCCCGAAGGAGCTCCTGTGTACACACAAGTATGAGACACCGGCTGATAGCCTATGTTGCCGACCCACCCCACCCTGCGGGTACCCCTCTAGAGGGGATTTACTTCAGGCTGTGATGAAGGGGCGATCTATTTCGACAATTAAGCCTACCTAGCCGATAAAAATCCCCTCTGGAGGGGTGGCGCGTAGCGACGGGGTGGGTCGGCAACCCTTGCAGCTCGCCAATTCTAGGACTCTCAGACTTATGTGTACACGGTAGCCCGAAGGAGAGGGATCTAGCTCCGGACCCCTTCTCCTTTGGGAGAAGGGTTGGGGATGAGGAATCTGGAGTTGTGCATATTATCTAATCCTTAGCTAACGGGAATAGTTCAGCAGCTAGTTGGAGCCACGCAAGCCAAATCTTGTGTGGCTCTATCTAATGTCAAGTTATTGATGGAGACCTTCTAGGTTCCTTAATCCGGGTTGTGTTGCGGCTTCCATCTGCTCGGGAACTTTATTGATGCACAGTCAAAAGCCGAAGGCGTGTTATCCGACGAGCTTTCCTTTGCTTGGTACACGATAGCGACCTGAAGTTTCCACCAGAAGCCATATCACAGTTCCATTACTGACATCTGTATCTATCGCGTGCGCTGTGTATGGACGCTTAGACTTTGGGAGATAGTTATGACAGGCCGCACTTCCTTCGAGCAGTCGAGACCGGGCTGGTGGAATCGATGGCTTCAACGATTATCTTCCATGCCCGAATCCGCTCAGAAACCGTCATCCATACCGATCAAGTCCAAGACTGGCTGGACAAGGATACTTTTGGGTGGAACGGCTGTCTTTGTATGCACGGCTAGCTACTGGAGCTACCAGCGGGTACGCAATCTGACATTAGAAGATTTGCAGGCTAAAGCCTTTTTGGAAGTGCAGCAGGGAGCCAACGAAATCGATCGCTGGATTGGGGATAAGAAATCGGCTTTGGCTGCGATCGCAAACAATCCTACTTTTCGGACAATGGACTGGCAGGCGATCGAGCCCTATTTACAGATAGAAGAAAAACGGCTGCCTGATTTCTTCTATCTGGGCATGACCGATGCCGATATGCTGCTGTATACCACTGACACTCCTGATAAGAACGGCACTATCGACCTAAGCGATCGCCAGCATATTAAAGGGGCAATGGCGGGGGTAGATAGCTTATCTGATCCGCTCCTGTCGCGTAGTTCCAACAATCGCAGCATTGTTGTATTTGCAATACCAACCTTCTCCGGAGAAGAAACGCTAGACAATCCGCTCGGTGAGCCCATTGGGGCAGTTAACGCAGTCGTCGGAACTGAAGAAATTAAAGCGGTGGTCAATGGTCTCACTTACGGAGAGGATAGTTACGCATTTGCCCTCAACTCCAAAAGCGAAGCCATTGTTCATCCCAATGCTGAGCTGATGTCTACAATCGAAACTCCTGCGCCCAGCCTATTAGACTACGGCGATCTAGGTTTAGCTGAGGTTGCCCAACGCTTAGCGATTCAAGAATCTGGGCTCAGCCTCTTTGAAATCGACGGTGAAAAACAATACGTTGCTTACGTTCCGTTGGAGGAGGCAGACTGGTCGGTCGCTCTAGTGATTCCGCGTGGTAATATCGACGGCCAGCTACGCCCGTTAGATTGGATGGCGGTGGTTGTCTTTGGACTGACTGGAACGATGCTAGCCGTGCTGTGGCAGGTGCAAACCTTCGAGCAGCAGCAGCTAAAGCGATCCAAAGCAGCTGCCGATCTGGCCAACCAGGCAAAGAGCGAATTTCTGGCTAACATGAGCCACGAGCTGCGAACGCCGCTCAATGGCATCTTAGGCTATGCCCAAATTTTGGGGCGGACGTTAGATGGAAAGGAGAGAGAGGGTGTCAACGTCATCTATCAGTGCGGCTCTCACCTACTCACTTTGATCAATGACGTTCTAGACCTCTCGAAAATAGAGGCTCGCAAGCTTGAACTAGTCTCTACAGCCGTTCATCTGCCCTCGCTGCTACAAAGCGTAGTCGAAATGTGCCGGATTAAGGCTGAACAAAAAGACCTAGAGTTTATCTATCAGCCGCCCCCTCAGCTGCCAAAAGGGGTCATGGTCGATGAAAAGCGCCTGCGCCAGGTTCTGATTAACCTGCTGGGAAATGCGATCAAATTTACCGAGACAGGCAGCGTCACTCTCCAAGTTGAGATTCAATCTCGCTCTGAAGCTGAAATCTCTTTGCAGTTTCAGATTGTTGATACTGGCGTTGGCATTGATCAAGCCGATCTAGCCAAACTGTTTGAGGCCTTTGAGCAAGTAGGCAGTCAGAAAAAGCAGTCTGAGGGCACGGGTTTAGGTCTGGCAATTAGTCAGCGCATTGTTCAGCTGATGGGCAGCACTATCACCGTCAGCAGTCAGCTCGACGCAGGCAGTGAGTTTGCTTTTGCGATCAGTTGCCCGCTGGCTGAAACTTGGGTAGAGCAGCAGTCGGTCGATGGGTCCAATCGGATTGTGGGCTATGAAGGCAAAGCGGAAGATAATGAGCGCTACAGCATTTTGGTGGTAGACGACCGATGGGAAAATCGCGCGGTTGTATCTGGGCTGCTAACGCCGCTAGGATTCGCGATTTTAGAGGCTGAGAACGGCCAGGTGGGCTTGGATATGCTACAAGCTCAAACGCCCGATCTGGTAATTATGGATTTGGCCATGCCGGTCATGAATGGAACTGAGTGCCTGCGCCGGATTCGACAGAGAGACGAGCTAAAGGAAACTATCGTACTGGTGTCTTCTGCGTCGGTTTCAGAGGCCGATCAGCAGCTAGCGATGAGGCAAGGCGGGAATGATTTTCTACCCAAGCCTGTTGATTCGGCAGAACTCTTTCAGCTACTCGCAAAACATTTACCGTTACGCTGGACGTACCAAAACGCAGAGATAGCGGACGCGCCGATGTCGCCATCAACTGAGATAGTGGTGCCGCCACGCGAGGCGTTAGAAGCGCTGTTGCAATTGGCAAAGCGAAATCAAGTTCGGCAGTTGCGATCGCAGCTCGAAGCCCTCAAAGTCGATGACAGCGCCTACGGTCCTTTTGCCGACTCTCTCCTAGAGCTAGCTCGTCAGTTCCGTTCAGAAGATATTGAACAGCAACTACACAACCATTTGACGGGAGAATCAGCCGATGTCTAACAGACAGACGCAGACTAAGTCTACGAGAGATATTGAGATTCTGGTTGTAGATGACACTGTTGCTAATCTAGAAGTGATGGATGAGGTTCTGTCCTCAGCTCAGTATTCTGTTGCTGCGGTTACTAGTGGAAAGCGAGCCCTACAGCAGCTACAGGAACAAAAGCCTGCCCTGATCCTACTGGATATCCAAATGCCAGGCATGGACGGGTTTGAAACCTGCCGGCAGATCAAGGCGAATCCTGACACGGCGAATATTCCCATAGTTTTTATCACTGCGCTATCAGACGCCGAAAGTATTGCTAAAGGATTCTCTCTAGGAGCTGTTGATTACATCACTAAACCCTTTCGTGAAACAGAGCTACTAGCGCGGGTGCGAACTCAAGTGAGTCTCTATCTTTTAACTGAGAAGTTAGAAGATGAAGTCGCTAATCGGACTGCTGAACTAGAAGCTACGCTGGGGCAGCTACAGCAGTCTCAGCTACAGGTCGTACAAAATGAGAAAATGGCGACTCTGGGTAATTTGGTCGCTGGAGTGGCTCACGAAATCAACAATCCGGTCGGCTTCTTGCACGGCAGTATCAGAAACGGCAAAACCTACACGCTAGACTTACTTGAGCATCTAGCTCTTTATCAACAACACTACCCTGCTCCGGCCCCTGCTATTCAAGAGCATGCCGAAGAGATCGACCTGGACTTTCTGACGGCGGATATTCCTAAGCTGCTGAACTCAATGGAGGAGGCCACGCATCGAATCAAGGGTATCAGTACTAGCCTGCGCACCTTTTCTCGTACTGATATTGACCGTAAAACCAGCGCCAACTTGAATGAAGGGCTCGACAGCACACTGATGATCTTGAAATATCGTCTGAAGGCTGACGAGTATCGTCCCGATATTAGCGTTGTCAAAGAATATGGAGATCTTCCGCTAACTGACTGTTTTCCTGGTCAGCTCAATCAGGTATTTATCAATATCTTGGCCAACGCGATCGATATGTTTGACGACGTTGCCCAAAAGACAACCTTCAAAGATATAGAACAGAATTCTCAAAAAATCACGATTCGGACGGCGGTTCCACATGATAAAAGCTGGGTTGAAATTTGTATACAAGACAATGGAATAGGAATGCCGGAATCAGTAAAAGCGAGAATTTTTGATCGCCAGTTTACAACTAAGGCAGTGGGGAAAGGAACAGGACTGGGACTTGCGATCGCGCACCAAATCGTAACCGAAAAGCATGGTGGCACATTGACGGTAAAATCCGCCGTAGGGCAAGGAACCACATTCGTCATCAAGCTACCGGCAGAGACCCCGTCAGGAATCTCTGAAAATTAGCCACGCGATTCGACAAGCATGTAGCAAAAAGTGCCTTAGATACTTTTTACGCTGCTTTAAACGTTTTAAGAAAATGAGAATGTAAGACTTTTAGCTGTAACATCGTGGGGTTGGCGTGGGCAGAGCCAATATAGAAGGAGAGTGCTGTGAGTAGAATCAGTCAGACAAATGGCGTGCTAGAAGCAGAGGCGTTTACCCGACCAGCAGTAGACGAAACGCTGAACTGTTCGATCTTGGTCGTTGGCGGATCGACTGCGGCCTATACTACAGCGCTGACCGCTCTGCGGATGAATGTGGATGTGTGTCTGGTCCAGCCGCAGAAGGTGGTGGGCGGACAGTTTACCGCTCAGGGACTGCCTGCTACAGACGATGGCGATCTGCTTAAGCAAAGAGCAAGCTTTAGCCAGGTAGATGGCGAAGAGTTTGCGATCTCAAAAAGCCAGCGGTGGTTTCGCGAACGGCAGCGGCAATTGCAGCCAGTGGCAGGGAGAGTTCAAAACAATCCGGGCGGAGCCTGGGTTTGCGAAATGACGACAACGCCTGTGGTGGCCGCCGCCGCGCTGAATGAGCCGCTGATACCGTACCTGGAGAATGGCAAGCTGCGGTTGGTGGTGGATAGCGAACCCACAGAAGTGCTGATAGTAGAGACCCAGACGCCGGAGGGAAATGTCGGGCCGCAGACGCCCGCTAGAAGCGCGGAGCGATCGCGCGTCACAGGCGTAAAATTTCAGAACACAAAAACGGGCGATCGCTTCACAGTCATGGCCCCGGTGACAGTAGAAGCAACAGACTTTGGCGATTTATTAGAGCTGGGCAACCTACCCTCGCGCGTTGGCCAAGAAGCCCGCAACGATACCGGGGAAGCGATCTTGCCAGAGCAGGCGATTCCAGCCTGTCAGCAGTCGTTTACCTTCAACGTAATGGTAGAGCGAACTATGCCAGGGCAGGGACGGCGGATGGCAGCGCCGGACGGCTACGGAAAAGAGCCTTGGCTAAATCCAAACGATTTTACTGAAGACTATTGGATCAACCGCGGGGGCGGCTGGTCGAAGCGTGACTTTTTTGAACCGTTTGGGATCTTTCGCTATCGACGAGTATTTAGGCAATCGCTTAATGAAAAGACCGTGAGTGCTGGTGATGTTGCCGCAATCAACTGGGGAACTTCGGCACATCCGCAAAAGGGTCAGTGCTGCGGGAATGATTTTCGACGCGGGCATTTGATCGGCATCAGCAGGGACGAGCGAAAGGAACTGGTACAGCGGGCACGCGATCGCGCCCAAGCCTACATCTACTACCTGCAAACCCATGGCGCGAAAGACCTCAAACCCAGAGGCGATCTCACCTGGACCCTCGATGGCATCGCCCTCGAACCCTACATCCGCGAAGCCAGACGCGGCATCGCCATCACCACCATCCGTCATGAAGACGTGGCCGAGGCATTTTTCCCGAACAAGGCTCGCGCCCGCGCGTTTGACGACAGCCTTGGCATCGGCCAATATCACTACCTAGACCTGCACGGCAACCTGGTCGAAGGGCATATTACCCCCAGAGGTAAAGAGGTGATTGCTTTGCCCTTTTCTCTGCCCGCGCGATCGCTTGTCCCTATGACCACTGACGGCCTCATCCTATCCGCCAAAAGCATCGGCACCACCCACATCACTAACGCCGCCTACCGCATGCACCCGATGGAGTGGGCAATCGGTGAAGCCAGCGGATTTCTAGCCGTATTCGCCGCCTGGACTGGCGAAAGCCCGCGTCGGATTGTAGAAACCACATCACTGCTTAGAAAGCTTCAGGGCTTTATGGCTCGCAACGGCGTCCCGCTATTTTGGTTTGATGACGTGAGTCACAATGACTTGGACTTTGAAGCGATTCAGGTGATGGCAGCTACGGGCATTATTCGTAGCGAAAACGAAGGCAATTTGCACTTTCGGCCCTATGCGAACGTGACTAGGGCTGTGGTGTCAACGGCACTAGTGAGTTTGCTACAGCTAGAGAAAGTAATTCCCACTCGGCCTAGCTTTAGCGATGTGCAGCCCGGCAAGCACTGGGCCTACAGCAATATCGAAACGCTTAAGGCGCAGGGAATGATTGCAGGCATTGGTAGAGGGTTGTTTTCACCGGACACGCCGATTACGCGACAGCAGCTGTCCTATCTAGTCAAAGCGTCAGTGCCAGATGCTTTTGGACAAGCGTTCGAGCGGTTGGCGCAGGACCGGACGCCGCTGAGCCGACGAGAGCTATCACGTGCATTTTACGCGCTGCTGAAGCACCGTTTGAAAATATAGCTTTGGTCACTCGACCCGTTGTCTCAGTAGGCATTCCCTGTCTCGGTAGGCATTCCCTAGCGCTGTCATTCCTTTCTTCTCTTCCATCCCTTCTTGCGGATAACTACTAGACTCACTACCACGCCCAAAGCCGCAAAACCCGCCCCTGTTAGCAACGCGGCCTGATAGCCTGCCGCTAGCGCTGCTGCCGATGGCTCGATCGCCCCACCGCTAACTGCCTTGGTTCGAATAGCCGCCACTGCAATCAAGATTGCCAGCCCCAGCGCCGAGCCGATCTGCTGGGAAGTGGTGAGCAGTCCGGCTACTAGACCTTCTTCACTATCGCTGACGCCGCTAGTGGCTGTAATACTAATCGAGACCTGCGTGACCACAATTCCAAGACCAATCGCAATTCCACCAGGCAATAAGTCGGCGAAAAAGCTCGCCTGTACGGGTGCGCGGCTTAGTGCTAACAGACCCACCGCGACCAGCGTAATGCTTCCAGCCAGGGTGTATTTAGTGCCGAAGCGGTCGGCTAGTCTGGGCGCAAAAGGAGCACTGCCGACCGCTACTAGAGCAACCGGGAGAAAGGCTAGTCCGGTCTGTAGCGGCGAATACTCTAACACTTTTTGCATATACAGCGTCAAGATGATGACGCCTGCGCTCAAAGATGCGTTCATTAGCGCGCCGAGCAGGGTGCCGCTGATAATAGAGCGGCGGCGAAAGACTAGTAGGGGAACAAGCGGGGCGGGCGATCGCGCCTCAATCCAAAGCGCAGCTATCAGCGAAATCACCGCAATTCCAAACGCGATCGGCAGCTGAATAGAACGCCAGCCGATACTCCCGGCCCGTTCTAACGAATAGACAATACCGACTAATCCAACAGTGATAGCCAGCGCTCCTGGCCAGTCGATATAGCGCGGCGGTGGGCGCTTGTATCGCTCTTTTAGCAACAGCGGCGTCAACATCAGCGCCACTAGCCCGACTGGCACGTTCACTATCAGCACCCAGCGCCAGCTCAACGCGCTAGTAATCAGTCCCCCTAGTAGAACGCCTGCCACAATACCGCTTGCAGCCATTGCGCCCCAAATCGTCAGCGCTCGGTTGCGCTCCGGCCCTTCGGGAAAAGTCACAATCAAAATAGACAGCGCCGAGGGCGAGACGATCGCCGCCCCTATTCCCTGCATGGACCTGGCCACCAGCAGCATAATCTTGCCCTGGGCTAGGCCCGCCGCTAGCGAAGCAAGGACAAACAGCATCAGTCCGATAATGAACATCCGCCGTCTGCCAAATAGATCTGCGGCTCTACCTCCCAACAGCAAAAAACCACCGAAGGTCAGCGCATAGGCACTAACTACCCACTGCAAAATCTGCTGGGAGAAATTCAGCGCTATCTCAATATCGGGTAGCGCTACGGTGATGATAGAAAAATCCAGCATCATCATGAATCCTGCGGTGCAGACCAGAGCAAGTACGAGCTGGCGGTTGTCTTTGAAGTCAGTCATGAGATAAGTTTGCGCCTCTCCTGAAATCGCTCGCTGATATAGCATTTGTCACTTTGCCAAAGTACAGCACATTGACTGAAAGCCTCATATGACAGCGGGAAAAGTGACTAACGACCCTCGAATGCATCCGGGAAACGGGATATTGCTTTGGTCACTTGTGTAAGGTACACATCGCTGATCAAAAGCCTCATATAGCAGTAGAGGTAGCTCATACATCTAAGTCTTACACCTCTGTTGGGATTTCCAACCAGCTAGCTACAGCTCGCGTACGGATGCATACTCAAAGAGAAGGCTACGCCTACGTACACTTGCTGACAACCTTACTCTTCTACGAGAGTTTCAATTGTCACAAAAAGGGGGGGAAGTGATGAACGCTATGAGTAGTAACGTTTTCGAGCCCAGTCCTTTTTTTAGTTGCGCACTCCATAGAAAGATTCAGTACAATTAACTATACGGGTGTAAATAGATACGTAAAATCTACTAAGAATATTCATAGCCCTCATGTTTGATTCACTATTGCGGCGCTCAGCAAGAATTGCTGTCGTCTCCACAACTGCCCTCGCTACCGTCGTTCTGGCCTCACTTCCTAGCTACAGTCAAGATCTCGGCACTTTCGGCAGCGGCCCCTTTCGCCGCACTGATTACGGCTTTGACCGGTCCGTTCAGGATTTGCAGAGCTTAGGATCAGACGTAATTTGCGGCAATGATATTGGCCGAACGCGCTACTCGACTAGAAGGCGCTTCTACACCAGCTTCTACACCAATAGAGGCAGAGGCTACTACCGTACCAATCCGCTAACTAACAATCCCCTAATTCCCAACCGGCTTGATAGTCAGCAAATCGGCAATCGCCCAACTAGGCAAACCCTCACTAACAACCCCCTAGTCCCAAATAGGCTCGATAGCCAGCCAGTCGACAGCAGACTGATCGCGGCTAATACCAGCACCAATCAAGCCGTTAGCTGTCAAACGATTAGAAACTCTTCGATTACGACTATCAACCAGCCGCTGTCTAACCAGTCTGTGAGTATCACTATCAACAACAGAACTCAATCAACTGGAAACACTGCTAATAGCGGAGCAAGTGGGAATGGCAAGCTGCCACTGAGTGCGATCGCAAACCTTCCAGACGGCAACTATCGCGTCACCTCTGCTACAAACCTGAGAAATGACGTAAGTAGCGCCGAACTGGCCAACAGCGGCGGCAGACTGTTCACTTTTAACAAGTCCGGCAGTACCATCACCGGCAACCTCAACGACTTTGACGGTGGCTTCAATGCCTGTGTCACGGGCAGCGTAGAGGGCAATATCGTCACCGGGCAGGCGTTCACAAACGATCTAGGTGCGGACGTGCTGGGGCGGAATTATCTAGATTTGGGCCTGACGCTGGAGCTAGGTGACCGGGTAGCGGGCGATCGCTACAACAACTCGGTGCTCAACTTGAGCGGCTTTTCTCGAATTAATGCTGGAGCAGCTACTCCGCCGACTGGCTGTTGAGTTTTAGGCTGTTAACTGCTGGGCTGTTAACTTTTACTAGGCGATCTGATTAGCCGTCTGTCTCAGCAGCTTACAATAACCTCACAAGTCCCTTCGGTTGGAAAGTCTAGCTGAAGGGACTGCTGTAACCGCATTCATAAGCAACCCTAAACAACCATTAGAAATATTCAATGATTTTCGCCGCCGGAATAGATATTGCTGATGATATATTCTATGTATTGAATTAATCCGCAAGTTTTGGTTTATTCATAGCTTCTAGTCTATGCATGCTTTCAAAGGCTTGTGATTGCGCTCATAGCTCATACAAATGCGGCTTTAATTGCTAACACCTATGCTCAATGCTGACTTTTTCGCCCAAACTAGCTGGCTCATTCCCTGCTATCCCCTGCTCGGAGCGCTGCTTTCTGTCTTTTGGTCGCCTGCGTTTATCAAGCGTAGCGGCCCTCGTCCGGTAGGCTATCTGAACCTACTGACTACTGTCATCGCGTTAGTGCATAGCAGCATCGCCTTTGCTGCGGTGTGGCATCAGCCCGCTCAGTTTCTAAGTTTGTCCTGGCTTCAGGTGGCTGACTTAAATCTGACGCTGCCGTTGGAGCTGTCGTCTTTGACGCTGGGCGCTAGCGTTGTGATCACAGTCTTGAACTTGCTGGTCCAGATCTATACGGTGGGCTATTTGGAAATGGACTGGGGCTGGGGCAGGATGTATTCTTTGCTGGCCCTGTTTGAAGCGGGGCTGACGGCGCTGGTGCTATGCGATTCGCTGTTCTTTAGCTACATTCTGTTGGAAATTTTGACGCTGGGCACTTACTTGATTGTGGGTTTCTGGTTTAACCAATCTTTGGTTGTGACTGGCGCGAGAGATGCTTTTTTGACCAAACGAGTCGGCGATTTGATTTTGCTGATGGGGGTGCTGGCGCTCTATCCGCTGACGGGTACTTGGAATTTTACTGAGCTTGCTGACTGGTCGCAGTCGGTCCTCTCAGGCACGCAAACGGTGTCACCCCTGGCTTTGACGCTAATCGGCGTGGCGCTGGTAGCAGGTCCGGTTAGTAAATGCGCTCAGTTTCCACTGCACCTCTGGCTTGATGAGGCGATGGAAGGGCCGCTGCCGACGACGATTCTTAGAAATTCGGTCGTAGTGGCAACTGGTGCTTGGGTGCTCGTAAAGCTACAGCCGGTGATTGCGCTCTCTCCTGTCGCAAGTGGATTAGCGATCGCAATTGGCGCTGTCTCAGCGGTAGGCGGAGCGCTGATTGCCGCTGCTCAGATTGATGCTAAGCGGGTGCTTTCCTATCTGACTAGCACCTATATGGGACTGATTTTTATCGCAGTTGGTACGGGGCAGAGCTGGGCGGCACTGCTGCTAGTGCTAACGCATGCGGTGGCATCGGTGCTGCTGTCGATGAGCACGGGCTCTATCATGCTGAATGTGGTCGTTCAAGACTTGACTCAGATGGGCGGGCTGTGGAGTCGTCGTCCGGTGACGGGACTCTCTTTTTTAGTGGCTGTTGTTGGCCTGATCGCGCTGCCGCCGTTTGGTGGCTTTTGGTCGCTGATGGCGATGTCCGAGGGGCTGTTGCAAAGCGGGCAATGGGGACTAGTCGGCATTGTTGTATTGACCAATGGGGTTGCTAGCTTTGCGCTAGTGCGGATGTTTGGGCTGATGTTTATGGGCGATCGCACCGCTTTTACCGCACGCGCCCCAGAACCTATCTGGCTAGTTGTTCTGCCGACAGCAGTAATGGCAGGTCTTGTTCTGCATATGCCTCTTATCGTTAGAAATTTCTCTTTGTATCCAGTAGCAGAACTGGGCCTGAGCTGGTCGTTAGGCTGGACTTTATTTCTCTCTAGCGTTGCTGGGACCGCGTTGGCAAGTGTTTTCTATGTGTTCGAGCGAGCGGAGAACCCAACCAAGCTGATACCTGCTGTGGCCAATCGCCTGCTGGCCTACGACTTTTATACGCCGAGGGTCTATCAGGTTACTGCGATCGCACTGGTTGACAAACTCTCCAAGCTCACAGACTGGATAGATCGCTATGTCGTCGATGGCCTAGTCAACTTCGTTGGTATCAGCTCTCTGTTCAGTGGCGAGGCTCTGAAGTATGTCAACACTGGCAAACTCCAGCTCTATGCCTTCACCATTGCGGCTTTTGTCGTTGGTATTTGTGTCTACCTCAGCTGGGGCTACTTCTCTGTTTAATTCTTTCTAGTTTTCTGGTTCTCAGTTTCTACACTTTTAGTTTTCGCGCTTTTAGTCAGCCTCCTTTATAAAAGAAAACAATGCTAAGCCCTCTCATCTGGCTACCGTCCCTAGGTGCTTTACTCCTCGCCTTTCTGCCTTTGAAGCTGAGTGCAACCAATGCCCGCAATTCGGCTTTGGTTGTCTCTAGCCTGTCTCTAGTATGGACAGTTGTGCTGTTTACTCAGTTTGATCTAGACACTGCCGGTTTCCAGATGCGAGAGTTTGTGTCCTGGCTACCGATGTTAGGGCTGAACTACGATCTTGGCCTAGACGGGCTGGCGCTGATGATGATTGCGCTCAATAGTCTGCTTACCTGGATTGCCATTTGCAGTAGCAGCACGGCTATGGAAAGACCTCGGTTTTTCTATTCGCTAATGCTTTTAGTCAGCGGTGGCGTGGCGGGCGCGTTCCTCGCTCAAAACCTACTGCTGTTCTTCCTACTCTTCGAGATAGAGCTGGTTCCGCTTTACTTCTTAATCTCAATTTGGGGCGGAGAGAAAAGAGAATACGCCTCTACGAAATTCTTGCTCTATACCGCGCTAGCTGGCGCATTTATCTTTGCCGGATTTATCGGCACCGTCTTGCTCGGCGGCACGCTCGATTTTTCCTACGATCAGGCATTGCAAAACGATATTCCGCTGTCCGCACAAATTGTTCTACTCAGCATTTTGCTGGTTGGATTTGGCATCAAGATCCCACTGATCCCTTTCCATACCTGGCTGCCTGATACCTATGTCTCCGCTTCTCCACCCGTCGCGATTATGCTCGGTGGCGTCCTGGCAAAGCTCGGCACCTACGGCATCTTTCGCTTCGGACTGGGGTTGTTTCCTGATGCCTGGGCTTTTTTAGGTCCATTTCTGGCGGTGTGGGCAGCGGCGAGCGTTTTGTATGGCTCGGTGACTGCGATCGCGCAAAAAGACATCAAGCGCATGGTCGCCTACAGCTCAATTGGTCACATGGGCTATGTCATGCTCGGCGGCGCGGCCTTCACCGAACTCAGCGTAGTCGGCGCAATCTCCCAGATGGTCTCCCACGGCTTAATTCTGGCCCTACTGTTCCATCTAGTCGGTGTCGTCGAAACCAAAGTCGGCACCCGCCAGCTCGATCAGCTTAACGGCCTGATGAATCCCCTCAGAGGTTTACCCCTGGTTAGCGCTCTGCTGGTCCTCAGCGGTATGGCCAGTGCTGGCATCCCTGGACTCGTCGGATTCATTACCGAGTTCCTAGTCTTCCAGGGCAGCTACAGCGTCTATCCTATCGCCACCCTCTTCTGTGTCGTCGGCACCGGTCTCACCGCCGTCTACTTCGTCATCTTGATTAACCGCACCTGCTTTGGCCGCCTAAACAACCAAAAAGCCTACTACAACAAAGTCACCAACAGCGAAAAGGCACCCGCTCTAATTCTCGCTTCTCTAGTGCTTGTGCTTGGCCTACAGCCAAACTGGCTAGTCGTTTGGAGCGAATCTACATCCGCTAGACTCATCGCCGCCGTCCCTATTACTCAACCCTCACAAATCGCGCTTCACCCTAAACCCACGCTTCCTGTCCAAATACCATAGCCCAGCAATCTCTATTTTCAACACACGCTAACTGCCTTCCAACCCTTCCTTTTCTTACCGTCAGCTATGCCAGCCACCACCGCCAGCCCAACAACCCTACCCTCCTCTACCCACCAATTCTCCGAAGTCATTCACCGCCTGGAAGCTGGCGGTTCGATGCTGCCCGACACTCCAGACAATCTCAAGCAGATTATCGGTATTTACAAAGCCTACGCAGTGCCGATGGATTTCTACTGGCGAGATCTGTTGTACATTGCCGAACGGGTCTTTCTCAATCCCTTACCTGCTTTCAAATACTTCATCTCTGATGAATATCTGGATCGGCAAAATGCCTATGCCGGTGATGAAGCGGCACTCCGCATCTGGCGAGGTCCAGGGGATGCTCATCCAGAGCTGCGCGAGTTCATGCAGAAAGGAGAAAGCGGTCGCAAGCTGCCCAAATTGCTGCATCATCTTTGGCACGATCGCGTCAATATGGAGTTTGCTGAAGCCTGCATGGATGCCATGCTCTGGCATGAAGATATCAATCCAGCATTCAACGCCTATCTAGATACTGAAGAGTATCGGACCAATAGCGATCTGGCTATCCGTGCCTATTTCAAAGGCAATCCGGCCATGCTTGGTCTCTATAAACTCTTTCCTGAAATGTTTTTAGAGCAGGTCAAGCGCCTGTCCTACTATTCCAATCTCGGGCTGTTCTGGGAAGTGATGGCTCCCGTCTTCTTTGAGATGAGCGATCTCTACGATGAAGGTAAGATGACTACCGTGCCGGAAGCGATGGAGTTTTTGGTGAATGGGATTTTTGCGATCGCAGGTCGCCCCATCTACCATCACGCCTACATAGATGGCAAATGCTACGAAATCATCCCAAAATCTCAAGGCTTTACCTGGCTCTACGAAGCTGCCCTCCCCTACGTAGAAGCCGTCTTCTATCGAACCGCTCCCTTTAGAGGCACCAAATCCTACAACGCCCAGGCCGGACAGGTTCCAGACGAACAAAAAGACTTTCACTACGGCATTCTATACGCCGACGTTTTCCCGGTTGGTAGCGCTGGCATTCCCCCCACGCTCCTGATGCAAGACATGCTGCACTTCCTGCCAGACTACCTAGTTGAAGAATACAAGCAGCACGGACGCGGCGAAGATGACATGCTCATTCAGCTCGGCATCACCTTCCAGCGCTCTATGTACAACGTCACCTCAGCCGTCATCCAAGCCCTTCGAGCCGCATTGTTGTATCCCCTAGACGACCCCAACCCTGAGCATTTAAAGGCCAACCGCGCCTTCTTTGAGCAACAGATAGACCGATTCAAACGCCCCGAAGCCAGACTGGACGACATTCAAGACCAAAGCTACCGCTAACTACTCCAAACCCAATCCAGCAAGCCAGCGGCCCCGTCTCACCTTCATAGTTCCTTCTTCATCCTTCTCTTCTATGCCCAACATCGTCGAAATTGCCGTCAGCACAGACGGCTTCTCCACCCTCGTCGCCGCCGTCCAAGCCGCTGGACTAGTCGAGGCGCTAGCCGAAGGTGGCCCCTTCACCGTCTTTGCCCCCACAGATGATGCTTTTGCCAAACTACCCCCCGGCACCGTGCAAACGCTAGTCGATAATCCGCCTCAGCTAGCTAGAATCCTGAAATATCACGTTGTTTCTGGAGCCTTTCAAAAAGCTGACTTGGCGACAAAAGAGAGTTTGACCTCATTAGAAAGCTCTCCGATTCCGATTCGAGTTGAGCCTGCTTTTGAAGTCAAAAATGCCACCGTTGTCGCTGCGGATATCGAAGCGACCAATGGCATCATCCACGTCATCGACAACGTAATCCTGATGGGGTAGCAGCATGCAAGCTTTCTCTTACAGCTCAGGCTGGACGTAACCACTGCCAGGTTAGAGTTGGCTCAAACTTTTTGAAATCTTTATCCGCACTGACCCAAATAGCATCAACCTCTATCGCCAAGGCAGCCAGACCAGCATCTGGGACCAAGTTACCGGTAGAACCACTTTCTAAACACAGTTGTTCGAATGTTCGAAGATCGGCCAATAGTCAACTCTCGGCATCACACCCAAGGTATTCGGTTGACTTCTTATGCGCGAGGCGAATGCAAGTGCTTGCTCTAGAGATGTAGGCTTTTTGTATATCCTCGGATGCGTCACAATTCGGACGAATGAACTTAGAATCCAGTCACAGTAGAGAAACGTTGTATCTCCCTGAAGCTGCTCTGTTAACCACTGGTAGTAGAACTCATGTCCTGCATTTTCTTCCCGATGAGCATTGACATAGATATTCACGTCACATAGATATTCACGTCACATAGATACATCGCGTTCTATCCTTCGTGCGATGAATCCATGCGATCTCTTAGTGCTGAATTACTGTTGACATTCACACCCGGATAGGTGCCGTCACCTCTGAAGGTTGGTAGCTCTACCGTGCGCGGAGGAAAAGCATCTCGCTCCTGTTCTATCAAGAGTACAACTGCATCTTGAATTAGCTGCGTCAGCGTTCACTTCGTCGTCAGCGCGTGTTGTGTCGCAGATTGAAGGACTTCTTCACTTATTTGGATAGTCGTTCTCATATAGACACCATTAGCGTCAGTATTTCCGTAAGCTCTTTTGCCCACAGGCTTAATTCGCAGCGTAAACTTATCTAAACTTATGCAATATTATCCAATATTTTAGTAGACAAAAACAGGCGAAATTAGCGGGTTTGAGTGCTTCAATCGCCTGAAAAGCCTGGTTTTTGTGGTAACGGGACTGGCGCGATTCGAACGCGCGACCTAGCGCTTCAGATTTGTGTGAGTTTCCCCACTCTCTGGACTATACCTTCACCGTGAGTCAGCGATGAAACGCCAGCTTTTAGGTGGTAGCCGTCTAGTCTCTACACCTTCTCTACGGGAAAGTGTCTACTTTGACAAGGACTAATGAACTCACCCAAAGTAAAAACAGCTTTCCTTTCTGAGCTTGGCTCGGTATTGCCCTAAAATGCTGCAATTGGTCACTTGACCGTGATCACCTCACTTCTTAGGTTTCACCGAATTTGACTACATTCACACGTCGGGTTTCCCCATACGGTGCCCGGTAGTTCAGGAGGCGCTTGCTCTATCCATCTGAGCCACAGCCCCACATGCTTATCGGATGAGTCACGATGGCAGATGCACATCTGATTCAACCGATAATCACTCAAAGTACTATAGCAAGACTCCTCAGCTTTTGAAATCAGCTTGACTCAGTCCAAGTAGCTTCCCAAGGACCACCACCTACTTCTAACCCTGCCAAGTTGCTAGTTGCCTCTACAACTATTTTTCCGCTGATTGACCACAGCTGCACTTGCAGTTCGCCGTGAGTGGTGTCCCTGCACAGCCACTGCAAGCTTTGGCGGGTCGGCACGCGGACGTAGGCACCTTCGTCATTCGCACGGCCCGTGATTTTCACTCGATAGCGATGGTCACAGGCGGTTAGATGCCAGTAACCCCAAGGATCTACAGTCCAAGAGAAGGCTGTTTTAGCCGAGAAGAATTCGTAGAATTCGCCTTGATAGTGAATGCCGATTAGCCCAACGTTTTCTTTTAGAAAAAGCACGTCACGGACGCCGCCTGCTGCGGTAATGCTCAGCCCCGGCTCGTCGGTAAAGGCGTTGCACTGTAGCCAAAACCACTTGGAGGGGAAAGCGCCACCCCAATTTTTTTCTGCGTAGGCGGGTTCACGTTCAAAGGCGTAGGTTTTTCCCTGCCAGCGTATCTGTCCAGACGCTATGCCGTGAGCCATCAACACCTGCCATCCCGGTTCAAAGACGGGTAGGTAAGATAGCCAGCCAGCGGTTGCCTTTAGCTGATTGGGCTTCCCCCAAGCTGATATCGGCTCGATGGTGTAGTCCCACTCTGCCTGTACGCTGCCGGATGGGGTGAGCAGTTTGCCCTGATGATGGTGCGCTGTGAACTGGTAGCCTTCTGAGCGATCGGCTGTTCGCCAGTGGCTGACAGCTAATCGATGAGGACTAGCTTGGAACCGACGGACGTTTGGAAAAGTGCGGCAGTAGTAGGATTCGCTGGGGCCAAGGATTTGGGCTGCGCCGCCACTGTAGGGACTGTTGCCTGCTGGGTCGTCGATGGAGTACATGAAGGCGAAGGTTTGGGCGATTCTTCGAAGAGGCCCGCCAACGCACTCAAAGTCACCCGCAAGTACCACCCTTCAAAGAAGCGTTCGGACTGGCCGCGCCAGTGATAGCCGCTGTGAGGGCATTCCAGGCTACCAGCAGCAGAAATGTGCGCAGACTGGCTCAGGTTCTGACTCATTTATCTTCTACCCAGCGAGGAACGTAGCGCCAGGCTTTCTTTAACGCCTGGTCTCGCCAGCTATAGTCAGCCTGCTTTTCCTCGACGAGTGCCCAGAAAGCCTTTGAGTGGTTCATATGAACGGTATGGCACAGCTCATGGATTAGGACATAGCGAACCAGCGGTCGAGGTAAAAATAGCAGCTTGTAGTTGAGGCTGATGTTTTTTTGGCTAGAGCAGCTAGCCCAGCGAGTCTTCTGGCCACGCACAGAGATCTGATTGCACGGAAGATCTAGCTCAAAGCCTAGCTTTCTAAGCCAGGGAGCTAGATCTCGCTGAGCGCGGTGGGCAAGCCATTTTCGCAAGACACCCTGGCAAGCATCAAGAGGATCGATGTTGCCGGTGACGGTTAGGCGGTTATCAGCTTCCGGGATACAGGTGGTGCGGTTACCGGGTGATCGCACGTATCGAATGGTCCAGGTTTCTAGCTGATCGCTATCTTGATAACCAAACCCTTTCTCCTTTAAGCTCTTGTCCTCCAAGCCTTCGTCGAGATCAGACGACCGCCAGCGAAAGACGATTTTTTCAGGCTTTTCGATTTGCCAGTTGTCGACGGTTTTAGCGCGATCTTTTAGTAGACGTGATCGCGTTTTCAAAATCCAGCTTCGCCGCCGCTCCAAGATCTCCGGCAGCTTAGTACTGTCAAACTGAGGCGGTACCACCACCTCGACCTCACCTTCTACCGAGATCTTGATCGAGACGTGTTTAGCCCGCTTACTCTCGCGCACTCTATAGGGCGGAAAATCACAGGGCGGAAAATCGGTCGACAGCTCGTCAGGAAAAAGCTTTAGCTGAGACATTGCCACATCAAATCAACAAACACAGTCGCCATACAACCAACCCGCAAAATCAATCCATCCTCATTATCACTGATTATTACCCTAGGTTTGAGTTCCTACAAGATAAGCGCTATACCTAGTCTTACGCTTAATGGCTCCCGCATAAACTCTCATGATGAAGCCCTCTCTAAAACCCACTCGTCAATTCAATAACAAATCCCTTGATAAAAAACTTTCTTATCAGCTGGTTGGAACTGTTCTCGGCTCACTCTTTCTACTCACTAGCTGTAATGGTGCATCCAATCAATCAGCCGAAAACACCGTTACCGTTCTAGGCGTAATCGTCGGCGAACAGCAAGAAAAATTAGAGCAGGCTCTAGCCCCCTTTGAGGAAGAGACTGGCATTGATGTGATCTATGAAGGTACCGACGCCTTTGCTACCCTGCTACCCGTCAGAGTGGAATCAGGCGACCCGCCTGATCTGGCTATGTTTCCACAACCAGGGCTCCTAGCCGACTTTGCTAGGGCCGAGCAGCTAGTGCCGCTCAACGACTTTATCGATACCAGCACGCTCAGAGCCGCCTATCCAGACACTTGGATTGAGCTAGGCAGCGTGGACGACGAAGCCTACGGCATCTGGTATAGAGCCTCGGTCAAAAGCCTCGTATGGTATCGGCCAACCGCCTTTGAAGCCAAAGGCTACGACATTCCAACTACCTGGGCAGAGATGATTGCGCTGAGCGACACAATCGCTGCTGATGGGGAAACTCCCTGGTGCATCGGCTTAGAGAGCGGTGATGCCAGTGGCTGGCCCGGTACGGACTGGGTGGAAGACATTATGCTGCGCACGGCTGGCCCCGAAGCCTACAGCCAGTGGGTGGCACACGACTTGCCCTTTGACTCACCTGAAGTCATTAACGCCTTTGATGAGTTTGGCCAGATACTGCTCAATCCCGAATACGTAAACGGCGGAGCGATCGGCGCAGTCTCTACCCCATTTGGCGATTCTCCTCAAGGGCTTTTCAATGACCCGCCTAGCTGCTACATGCACAGGCAAGCAAACTTTATTGCTACCTTTTTCCCAGAGGACGAAGAACCCAAAGTAGACTACGATATTTTTCCACTGCCGGAGATAGACAGTCGATTTGGCACGCCGATTTTGGTCGCGGGCGACGCCTTTGGCATGTTCAACGATACGCCTGAAGCCCGCGCTCTCATGCAGTATCTTGCCACTCCGCAGCCTCACGAGATTTGGGCTGGATTGGGCGGCTTTATCTCTCCTCACAAGCAGGTCTCAGTAGAAGCCTATCCAGATTTGATTAGTCAAAAGATCGCTCAGATCTTGGCTGATGCCGAAGCTATCCGATTTGACGGCTCGGATACGATGCCAGGCGCTGTGGGTACTGGCACCTTCTGGTCTGGAATTATCGATTTTGCAGTAGGCGAACCGGCAGAAGAGGTGACCAAAACCATCGACGCTAGCTGGCCAGAGTAGGCAGACGCTGGTGGTCCTCTAGCCTTGCAGCTGATTGAATGTCTTGAAGTTGATCGTGGATAGAAGCTGATCATGAATAGCAACGTATCACTGATCTTAAAGGCGCTGTTGGCGATCGCACTCGGATCGGGGGGCGTAATTGCCATCTTTTATGGCCTCAATATTCTGGTGGAAAAGCTTTTCTCGCAAAAGACTCAGCGAAAGATCCTGCCCTGGGTTTATGTTGGGCCTTCGATACTGCTGCTAGGCGCATACCTAGTCCTGCCGACGATTCGCACTATCTATCTCAGCTTTTTTAGCCAGGATTCGTCTAAGTTTGTCGGCTTGCAAAACTACGTTTTTGCCTTCACTGAGCCGGACATGCTGATTGCGTTTCGCAACAACCTGCTTTGGCTAGTGCTGGTGACGGGCGTCAGCGTGGGACTGGGTCTGATCATTGCTGTGCTAGTTGACCGGGTGAAATACGAACCGCTAGCAAAGTCTTTGATCTTCTTGCCAATGGCGATCTCGTTTGTGGGTGCCAGCGTGATCTGGCGGTTTATCTACGCCTATCGACCAGGCGGCAGTGAGCAAATTGGGCTGCTGAACGCGATTGTGACTACCTTGGGATTCGAGCCGGTGGGCTGGCTGGTCGATCGGAGTATCAACAATTTTGCGCTGATCGTGATTATGATCTGGCTGCAGACAGGCTTTTGCATGGTGCTGCTGTCCTCGGCGGTTAAGGGAGTGCCCAAGGATGTGATCGAAGCGGCCAGAGTTGACGGTGCGAGCGAGTTTCAGATTTTTCGGCGAATTGTCGTACCGATGATTATGCCAACGGTGACTGTGGTATCGACGACGGTGATTGTTCTAGTGCTCAAGGTTTTTGATATCGTTTTTGTGATGACGGGCGGCAATTTGGACACAGATGTGATTGCTAGTCGGATGGTGCGTGAGATGTTTAACTTTCGTAATTTTGGCCGAGGTAGTGCGATCGCAGTCATCCTCCTCGTAGCCGTTATCCCCGTCATGGTGGCCAACATTCGCCGCTTTCGCCAGCAGGAGCTAAATCGATGACTGACGCTAGATCAATCCCGCCCCAATCGCCACAGCCTCAACTGCCCGGGCCAAAGCCCAAAGCACCTGGCCCTCGCTACCAAAACAGCCGCAAAGAAAAATCAAAGTTTGAGCGCATTGTCGCCAAAGCGCCCGTTCATATTGCTGTGGTCACGATCGCGATTCTGTGGACGCTGCCGACATTGGGACTGCTGATCAGCTCCTTTCGCCCAGCAGACGATCTGGTCAACAGCGGCTGGTGGACCGTCTTTATCAATCCGTTTGAATTCACCCAGTTCACGCTCAGCAACTATGGCCAGGTTCTGTTCGACCAGGGGATGGGACAGGCATTTTTGAACAGTCTGGTGATTTCTGTCCCGGCGACAGTGATTCCGATTGCGATCGCCACCTTCGCCGCCTATGCCCTCGCCTGGATGGAATTTCCTGGTCGCCAGATGCTCTTTGTCATTACCGTGGGTCTGCTGGTAGTGCCGCTACAGATGACGCTAATTCCCATCTTGCGAGCCTATAACGCAGTCGGCCTTTCGGGTACCTATCTAGCCGTGTGGCTGGCCCACAGTGCGTACGGTCTTCCGCTTGGCGTCTATCTACTGCGCAACTATATTGGCTCACTGCCACGCGATCTGATCGAAGCCGCCACAGTAGACGGCGCAACGCATCTAAATGTCTTTACCCGCATCATTTTGCCGCTGAGTATGCCCGCGATCGCCTCTTTCGCCGTCTTCCAATTCCTCTGGGTCTGGAACGATCTGCTCGTGGCGCTGGTGTACCTAGGCGGCAATCAAGACGTTGCGCCCGTGACCCTGGTTCTGAGAAATATTGTGGGCGATCGCGGTCAAGACTGGTTCTTACTCACCGCCGGAGCCTTCATCTCCATGCTAGTGCCGATGGCCGTCTTCTTCTCCCTACAGCGCTATTTCGTTCGCGGCCTGCTAGCCGGGTCTGTCAAAGGCTAGAGTCCATCATCCCCGTTCTTTATTCCTCTTCGCGCCATGTCTAGCGTCACCTTTGAAAACGTAACCAAGCAGTACGACAACGGATTCACTGCTGTCAAAGATCTCAATATTGACCTAGCGGACAAAGAATTTCTGGTGCTAGTCGGACCTTCAGGCTGTGGCAAAACCACCTCGCTCAGGATGCTCGCTGGATTAGAAGACATCAGCAGCGGCAGCATCTACATCGGCGGTCAAAGAGTCAACAACGTCACGCCAAAAGATCGAGATATCGCGATGGTGTTCCAGTCCTACGCGCTGTATCCGCATATGACCGTCGCTGAGAATATGGGCTTTAGCCTAGATCTCAAAGGCGTTTCCAAGTCCGAGATTCGCAAAAGAGTGAAAGAGGCTGGACGACAGCTAGGTATCGAACAGCTGCTAGATCGCAAGCCAAAGCAGCTTTCGGGTGGGCAAAGGCAGCGGGTGGCATTAGGTAGAGCAATTGTGCGATCGCCCGCCGTCTTCCTAATGGACGAACCGCTCTCCAACCTAGATGCCAAGCTGCGCGTCCAGGCCCGCGCCGAACTCAGCCTGCTCCACAAAAAAGTCGGCACTACCTTCGTCTACGTCACCCACGACCAGGCCGAAGCGATGACGATGGGCTCTCGCATTGCCGTCATGAACGGCGGCATCTTGCAGCAGATCGACACGCCTCAAAATGTTTACGATCATCCCAACAATATTTTTGTAGCAGGCTTCTTAGGCAGTCCGTCGATGAACTTCTTCGAGGCCAGATTATTACAGCAGCAGGGCGAACTAGTGATCAAAACAGATGGCGGCATGGTGGTTCCCATCCCCGCTGAACGGCTAGAGCGCTATAGTGAATTTCAGGGTCGCCCTGTTATCTTCGGCATCCGACCAGAAGGCATCTACCACCCGCAGTACGTCCCGCCCGGCATCGCTCCTGTCGGCATCCCCGCCACTGCCAAAGTCATCGAACTCATGGGATACGAAGTCATCGTCTACTTCACCCTCAAGGACGGTACCGAATTCATCGCCCGCCTCGACCCTAGAGCCAAAATCTCCCCTGGCGAAGCGCTAAACTTACAGTTCGACCTCACTCGCTTCCACCTCTTCGACAAAGAAAGCGAGCAAGTGATTTAGACAGAACTACAGCAGCAAAGCTCTAACTTTTGCAAGAACCTCATCAACAACATTTGCGGGAAGCGTGACGACGTACTCTACTCGACGTATCCGCCAGTCAAGGCTTTTTACTTGGTCAGAAAGAACAACTCCGCTAATAGGCTGCCCCTTTGGAATAGATACTTCAAAAGGGTAACCCTTTAGCTTGCTGGTAATCGGACAAAAAACAGCTAATCCTACTTTTCGATTATAAGAAGCGGGAGACAGTGCAATCGCTGGTCGTCTGCCTGATTGTTCCCGGCCCACTTGAGGATTAAAGTCCAACCAAACAGCATCTCCACGTTCAGGAACATAGACCATGACTTACCAGGCTTCGAGACCTACAGAAGTACCCGTATCAGCTTCCTCATGGATATTCTCAGCGGTAATCTCTGACAAGAGGTCTTCTAGCGAGTAAATCAGCTGCACAACGGGTGTAACGACTAGTTTGCCATCCACCAAACTCAGCTCAACCTCTGTATCAGGTTCTAGCAAAGTTTCAGCAGCAAACGACTTTGGAATCCTCAACGCCAGGCTGTTTCCCCATTTTTGCACTTTTGTTTTCATGTTTGACTTAATGGTATATTAGCCTGTGTATATACAAAGAGTATACGCAATGCGCTAGTGTTGTGATGCCCGAATAATGTCTTAGTTTAGGAGTAAGACCACTACTTACGACGACGAGAGTCCGCAAACGATGACTACTGCGAGATAAATCCGACCAGCAGCAGCGGTACTAGCAGTGCCACCACTAGAATTGCAAACAGCGTCTCTGGAGGCGTCTTGATCAGGCTTGGATCGTCTTTCTTGTTCTTATTCGGATTGCTCATACAGCCTCTATAGCCTTCTACAGATAAGAAGTCACCGCTTCACTAAACGTAGAGTAAGGCTTCACGCCAATCAGGGTATCCATCAGTTCGCCGTTTTTGAAGAACATGACAGCCGGAATACTTTTGATGCCAAAACGCTTGGCAACGTCTTTATTGGAATCTAGGTCGAGCTTAGAAACGGTCGCTTTTCCATCAAATTCTTCTGAGAGCTGATCCATCAGAGGCGCAACTAGCTTGCAAGGACCACACCAGCTAGCTGTACAGTCAACTACCACCACAGAATCTCCTTTGATCAACGTATCGAATGCGGCTTCATCGGCTATGTATTCTGCGGGCATGGTGCGATCGCTCCAAATTTCTTCTCAACAAAAGGATCATACACCCGCAACCAACCCATTCCGCCCCTACGTCGATATCTTTCAAGAGTGAAGCCCTCCCGGTTTTGCAACCGAGAGGGCTTTCGAGTAGAAGGACTTACCGTTTCAGCGCAAGCCCCTATTAACTTACTTACCAGCCAGCTTCTTCACCTTCTGCATGATGCTCTCAGGATCTAGACCCTGATGATAGAACTGTTCCCAGAGACCGCCGCCCCCTTCTTCATGCGTACCCGCATGTGCAAACTTAGGTGTATAGCCCCGCTCTAGCAGCCAGGTGCCATAGCGAGCACCTAAACCAGTCTTCTCATTGAAAGATTCAACCACCATCACTAAAGGCGAGCTGCCGACCTTCTCTAGCATCTGCTCATCGACCACATTGAGCGTAGACTTATTGATCAGGCCAATATTCAACCCTTCTTCCTTCAAACGCTCGACAGCATCCAAGGCACGATAGAGCCCGTCACCGAAGCTGACGATGTAGCCGTCTGTCCCTTCACGAACCACGTCATCTTTACCAGGGACAAAGGTGTAGTCTTCTGAATATAGATCCTTGCCGCTGTCGTCTTGTAGCATCGGCACTTTAGCGCGAGTGGAAAAGATAAATCGCAGACCGGGATCATGGAAGATTTTCTCTACGCAAGCCTTCATCTGGTGGGCATCAGCTGGGAAGTACAGGCGAGTTTCGTAACCGTCATCCAGGCCGTTGTCGGCAAACATATTGTTGATACCGAAGTGGCAGGTGTTGTCTGCCATGTCATCGATGCCAGAGTGGGAGAAGTGGCAAAGCAGGTTGGCTTTGTTCAATCTCGCCATGGTGATCTCAGAAATGCACATTTCCAAGAACGCGCTAAAGGTAGCAAAGATGCCTTGCTTGCCTTCTACCATACCGAAGCCTGCCGCCGCCGAGAGGTTGCCCCTCTCCATGATGCCGCCGCTAACGAAGATTTCAGGGTACGCCTTATGAATATGGTTTAGACCGCAGGAGCCTTCTAGGTCGCAATCGACAACCAGCACTTTTTCTTTGCGCTCGGCGTCACTCATTTTGCCTAGGACTTCTACCGCTGCTTGACCAAAGACGTTGCGGTTAGAGCCGACTTCGTCACTAGAGCCTCGAAACTCATAGTTGTGCTTTTCCTTTTTGATGTTCTTGAGATAGTCGGCAGCTGCTTGGCGACCGTGCTTCTCTAGATACTTTATCGCTAGGTCAGTCGGAATTACGTCATGGCCGTGAGTGGTGCCTTCTAGCCCCTCGATGCCGACGGTCATCGGACGCTTGCAGATGACGGCAATCGGGCCGTCAGTTGCGATCGCCTCGCAGATATTCGCATACAGTGCATCAATATCTTCGCCGTCATTAACCAACGTCTTGATACCGTGGCCCTCCAGCGTTTTCTGCACGCTGTAGCCACTCAAATACTCAGAAGGGTGACCAGCAATCGTCACATCGTTGTCATCAATGATCAGCTTAACGTTGATGCTCTGCGCTGCTGCCAAACGAGCCGCCTCAGCATCATCGCCTTCTTGCTGCGCCCCGTCAGAACCGAGCAGAAAAGTCGTCTTGCCAGGGTTCGCTAGCGCCACACCGTTCACGAATGGCCACATATGACCCAGGCGACCAGAGCTGAACTTCACACCTGGCGTCAAGCCTAGTTCTGGGTGACCCGGCAGCTTGGAGTCCGCAGCGCGGTATTTCATCAGCTCTTCAGCAGGCAAATCGCCATTGAGCGTAGCCATTAGATATTGCGTACCGACGCGGTGACCAGCTTCGTCAAAGAAGGTAGGCACGAACTTGTCGGGATTGCCTCTAAACAGCGCATCCATGATCATCACTTCAGGCACCGTGTCATAAGGACCGCCTGTATGACCACCTACGCCCCGCGCTCCGCCGGTTGCTGTAAAGAAAACGATGGTCTCGCGGCAAAGCTGAATGTTGGCCTTGAGCGCGTCGCGCTGTTCGTCGGTCAGCTTGTTGTTGGCAGGGTCAAGCGAGATCCGCTTGTAGGCGCTTAAATCGATGGGAAAGGTAGATTTGGGCTTAGCTTGGGTGGCTGTCATTGAGCTATTTCCTAAACACGTCTATATCTTTCAAGCCTATGAAGCGTTCGATGCAGTGAGCAGCGTTTTCAAAAAAGGCTTAGAAAAATTTAATATTTCTATTCTCCCTGATCATGCCGCTGTGGTTAAGGGCAAAAAGGAAATTTGTGCTGTAGACGGCTGAGTTTGATCGGTTCACATCTGCCCTGCCGCGTTGTTTCCTTCTACGTTCGCTCTGGCATTCGGTCTGACAAACTCTCGTCGCAGCTTCTCACTGCGCGATCGCCACTCGCACCCCTCCACATGGTCATTCACCATCCCCATCGCCTGCATAAAGGCATAAGCCGTCGTCGGTCCCACAAAAGACCAGCCTCGTTTCTTCAAATCTTTGCTCATTGCGATTGACGCTGGCGTCTTACTAAGTGTGCTCAGCGTTTCGTAGTCGTAGCGTACGGGCCGCTCCGTCGCCGCTGGCTCATGCTGCCAAAAATAAGCCGCTAGCGAACCAAAAGATTCAGTCAGCTCACAAGCTCGCTTGGCATTGTTGATGACCGATTCTATTTTCTTGCGGTGGCGCACGATGCCCCTGTCTTGAACTAGTCGCTCTACATCCGCCGAGGTATAGAGAGCAACTTGCCTATAGTCAAAATTAGCAAAGGCCGATCGAAAGTTTTCTCTCTTACGCAAAATCATCAGCCAGCTCAGCCCGGACTGAAATCCTTCCAGGCAGATTTTCTCAAACAGCCGCTGATCGTCCGCGACAGGTACGCCCCATTCAGTATCGTGATAGGCCATATAGTCTGCTTTGCCTGCGGACCACCAGCACCTACAACAGCCATCCTCTCCCATCACCAATCCGTCCATATCAGCCTACAAACCCAACAGTTCTCTCAGAATACTGCCTCCAAAGCATTTGGCGAATTGTTGAGAAGAAGAAACCTGATTGCAATGCAGTCGAATACAGCCACGCGCCTGAATTGGCACACCGCAAAACAACGAGTTTGCGCCCATATAGGTAGATGTCTGATAGTCCACCCTCGCAAAGTGTCCATAGTGAAAGCGCATTCAATCCTCCCAAGCGATACAACTTATACATGCGAAACGAAACAAGATTTCTAACCCAAACGCTTCTTTCTATCGCACTTTTTTCGACACAGTTTCAACACTTTTATTTCTCCACCTTTTGAGGACCGTTCCATGAAATTCTTTTCTCGCTTATCTGCTACAGTTGCGATCGCAGCAGCAGCCCTTCTAGCCGCACCTTTCACCGCACAAGCGCAAACAGCCACTAACTACAACTATGTAGGTATCGGCGGCGGCGAAGACGGCCTTGTTGTCAACGGCAAAGTTTCAATCACAGATAATCTTTCTATTCGTCCTTCTGTTTCAACAGACTTTGACTTCGACGACGACGAAGCCGTCTCCTACCTCGTCCCCTTAACATACGATTTCAGCGTAGGTACTGGTAGAGCTACCTTCAATCCTTTCGTAGGCGCTGGTATTGGTGGTGATCTAGGCGGCGACAGCGACGGTGACCAGATTGACCTTGCTCTCGTTGCAGGTACTGATTACCGCTTCGCTCGCAGATACGTTGCAAACGGCTCTGTCAACTACAAGCCCTTTGCAGACAACAACGAAGTTGGCTTTACTGTAGGCGTTGGCTACTTGTTCTAAGTCAACGCCTACAGGAAGCCATTACCCTCCTAGTTTGTCTTCTGTATATCTCTTGAGTTAATTACGAGAGACTCTTAAATCATCGCCTTTGAAAGCTTCAACCCTTTCAAGGGCGATTTCCTTGTGGACACGAACGCTATACCTAACCAATCTCTTTCTCAAACCAGGCCACATCCCAATACTGTTCAAACTTTCGCCCAACCTCTTTGAATAGCCCTACCTGCTTGAACCCAAACTTTTCATGCATAGCAACAGACACGTCATTTGGCATAGTGATACCCGCGTAAGCTCGATGTACATCTTCTGTCTTCAACGCATCGAAAAGGGCTGTGTACAGCTGGGTGCCAATTCCTTTAGCATGGAACGACATATCAACATAGATACTAGTTTCCACAGAAGTATCGTAAGCAGCTTTTGTCCGAAGTCGGCTGCTGCTAGCGTAGCCAACTACCGCTTTGTCGCACTCGGCGACCAGTAGACGATGTCGGCCAGTAGAATGATAGTGAGATAGCCAATGCTCGCGGCGCTGCTCAGCAGTGTGAGGGGTAATATCGAAGGTGATTGTTGTTTCTTCAATATAGTGATTGTACATACTGACTAAGGCTTCTATATCTTCAGGCAGAAAGCTTCTAATGTGAGTGAGCATGATCAATATAAGTGGTAAGCCGCTAAAGGATAGTCGCACTATGTTACCGCTAAATCACCTATCAAATTCTCATACCTATATCACGTCACTTCCACGCAGTCAGACGGATCGCTCTTGCCATCATTACAGTCTCGGTCGTGAGCCAAACGCCACTGACTGGTAAGAATTTGATTACGGCCAGACTGCTTAGCATCGTATAGCGCTTTGTCTGCGTATTCTACAACCTGGCTAGAAAGCAACGCGTCTTTTGCTGAAACGTTGACTAAACCACCGCTAAGAGTTACACACCTGTCTACTTTTGAAGCTTCGTGAACGACTTCTAGTGCGTACATCTGTCGTCGGATTTTATCGGCTATGTTCTGCGCCTCTTCTAGCTGCGTATCAGGCAAAATAACAACAAATTCTTCACCGCCATACCGAGCGACCAGATCCTGTTTACGTACTGCTATTTTCAGCGCTTGAGCAACCTTTTGCAAACAGGCATCACCTGCGGGATGACCGTACAGATCATTAAACAGCTTAAAGTAATCGACATCGCAAAGAATTAACGAGACATGCTCACATCGCTGCAACGCATCTGCAAGGTATTGGTCGAAGTAGCGCCGATTGGCCACCTGAGTCAGCTCGTCTAGCGCTGCTAGCTGTTGAAAATGCCTATGTCGGCGACTGACGCTGACGCCAACTACACTCACAACGGAGGCAAAAGGGAGAACAACTGGCAGCCACCAGTTATACAAAAAGAAAGCGTAGCTGGTCGCTCCTAGGGCGCTACTCAATACAGTTAACCGGGTTAGAATCTCCCAGGTAGATAGGTTGGCTCTGACGGAGTTGCTAAGCAAAATAGAGCGATGGGTTACTGCTGTGGCTGCTAGCCAGAAAGCAATCCACAACAGCTCTGCATAGGTAGGTAGGGTTCTAAGTAACGGTTTACCTTCTATAGCCGCGTCTAGTAGCTGGCTGATAAGGTGCGCGTGAATATGCACACCAGGCACAGGTACTCTAGTGTGCATCGGCGTATGAAAGAGATCGTTGAGACTGATAGCCGTAGAACCAATTAGAACAATGCGATCGCGCACCATCTCATCTGTGAGCTCTCCAGCTAGTACGGCTGACATAGAGATAGTTTCAAACTTTTGATGCCCCCCTCGGTAGTTCATTAGAATCTGATAGCCACCATCATCCTCATCAACGTATCCACCGTCATCTTCTTCAAAGCGAGTAATTCTAGCGCGCCCCAATATCAGAGCCTGCCGATCGCTACTTTCAACGATCTGAGGAGAAATATTTAGTCTGTCCAAATAAATCAAAGTCAGGGTAGCAGCCATACACTGCTTAAGCTCTCCGCTGGGCAATAAGACAGCCATCAACCCGCGCCTGACTCGTCCGTCGTCGTCTACGACTAAATCAACCGATGCTGATTGCTGTAGTTTTTGTAACGTCTGGTGAGGCGGAACTGTCTCGTTAACCACTCTTTCAGCACCGATCACCGTCGGCAGTCGCTCGAAGGTTTCACTCAGCGCCTCACTGCCCGGTGCAATCGGTAGATTACGATAGAGATCTATGCCGACGGCAGCAGGATGATATTCATCAATGGCATTTAGTAGAGCAGAAAGGGTGCCGTCAGACATCGGCCACTGGCTTAGCTCAGTAATATCTTGTTCTGAGATAGTCACAATCAAGATGCGCTTATCCAGCTCCACATGACCGGCACGTAGCCGAAAAAACTGGTCTAAAATGCCAATTTCAGCCGATTCAAAGAGACCGTTAATCGTTGCTAGAGAAATTGCTCCCACTAAGGTCAGACCAACAGCAATAGTCTTGCGGCCTTTGCTAAGTTGATACCCGAGCTGAGAAAGCATAGTGCAAAATGAAAGAGTAAGCAGAATGAGAGGATTGACATTTACAGGATGCCCATCTCAATTAGATTGCGCTTGGTAAATACGGTCTGCATCTTGCGCTAGATGTACGAAGATGGCAGAAACCCCGTGCAAAGACTGGCTTTACACGGGGTTGTCTATGTAGGTATATGGGTGTAGGTATAAGAGTACATCTGTTGCGCGTTGACGCTAGATGTTTGTAATTAGCTCTCGGGACTATTAGAGATAACTAGAGATAACGCCTAGGCCCACTGAGCGTAGGATAGTCTCCCAGCTTTGTTCTGCCTGAAGATTTTCAGGCTGCTGTTGACGTAGCAAAGTCAGCGTTGAAATCAGGTCATACCATAGACCTGATTCTCCATACACGCTCGCCTTCTCTGACAGAGACAGCGTAGAATCCCCATAGGCAGGAGGCACAGGAGATACTCTTTTTATGCCACCGTTAATTACAGGCGTACTAGGGCCTAGCGGATCGCCACACATCAGCACGATAGACCAAATATACGGCTTGTCTGGGGTGAGCTCTACTAGCGTCTTGGGTAGAGGTACTTCTACTAGACCGCCACCTAATGGAATCTCTAGGTAGTCGTCGTCTTCAAAAGTATAGTACTCGCTACCGTCCACAGCTTTGACTGCTAGCCAAATCTGTTCTACGCCCGATTTGAAGTAGGCTTGTAGCATTGGCCGAGCGGCTACGGTTAATCCAGTACCGTTCTCTGGCAGTATCGAGATAGCATCGCAGGAGCTGCGGGTTCCGCCAGGTCTTGTATACTCTGGGGCGCGATCGTCGGCTGGTGGAACGAACCCGATTGGGACAGCTGACGCTCCAGAAGGTAGAGCACTAGAAGATGGCGCTGAGGTTTGCGCAATGGCTCCTGCCCCTGTTAGCAGGCTAAATAGGCATACTCCTGCAATAGAAGAAACAGAATACATAGAACGTTTATTCATGGATATTATCTTGTATCTAGGACAACCAGTTCCCAATTAAAACAAATGCGGACCAATAGTAGGGATGAGAGTACTGAGGATTTTGCAAAATCTTTATTTGAGCTCGGCGTAGCGCTTCTGCCTTTGTCAAATCCGCGTCCGCTCATTCTCGATAGAATGCTATCATCAGCGCTGCTGTAGAGCTGTCATTGACCGACAAAAGTGTTGCTAGTGTGCTTCTAGCGCCCGAGCGAATGGCCATTCTCACAAGGCCCGAAGCCTCTCTGTTATCACCGTCTGCGGTTTCACAAGCGCTGAGCACCATTAGTTCAATCGGTTCAGATTGTTCTCTACGTAATCGCAACAACTCATCCAAATTGCCTACCGAGATTCTCTCATCCCACGCCAATAGGAAAGTCTCTGCCAGATCGGGACCAAACCGGCCATGAGTAGCTAGATGCAGGACTGGGAAAGGAATTCGCTCGATTTCAGTAGCCAGTCTCTCTTTTGTAAAGCCCTCATTCAAAATCACTTCCGTATTTACACGGGTGGAGATCTGTTCTATCTCCGTTTTTACACTAGGTAGCGCAGAAAATCCGCCTCTGGCCTCCGTCAGGCCAAGCATCAAAGCTTTCAGAGGTTTGGGGTTTTGAAAGTGCGGTCCTAACAGTCTAAGCCTTGGCGTTACGGCAGTACAACAATTCTCTAGAAGATAGTGCTGCCCATCATATAGAGCCGCCATGAGAATTCTGCGAAACTGCCCATCTAAGACAAAGACGAGGGTTTGAATATCTTGCTGTTTGAGTACTGTTTCGGCGGGGGTGATTGGCCAGTCGTAGATTTGCTTCGCAAAGTCTAGCCGTCTTCCTCCGGACAAAATGGGATTAAGATACCTGTAGAATCTGCCGATCGGTTAGTTGGTTTGTTGCTCGCTCTGCCAGGTGCGATAGTGACGCAAAATCTCTCCTGGCGTTGATAGGATAACTTCTACTTTGTCTTTGAGAATGATTGGGTACAGTACTGCTGTATCGTCTAATCTATCAATAGCTTCAGAAGTAGAGTCCACACGGGCAGAGCGAAAATAGTTTTCTGATTCAGCAAGCTGTAGCTCTTCTATGACATCTCTAGCCTGCAAAAGCGATTGCTAGCTGGCGTCTTCTGGCAGTAGCAGGCCGACAAGCTCGCGATATACCGGCTCTACGGTTTCTTTGAACAAAAACTGAACGTCAGAGTTCGTTGCCAGCAGATCTTGTCGCACCTGAGCGAGCGTATCTACCACAGCGGTATAGCTATCGATGGCCTGCTCTGTCTTACCTTGATAAAGGTAGGCAAAGCCTACCTGCTGCTGCCAGCGATAGGCGATATCTTTGGCATTGTTGCTTTGGACGAGAGTGAGCGCCCGCTGTGCTAGTCGCTGAGAATCTGCTCGTTGTTCCGTGTAACCATATAGTTTGCTTAGCTGCCCTAGTACGAATGGCTGTGCGTGGCTATCTTGAAGGGTGCGGACCTGCTGAATACCTGTTTTTAGCAGCGAGGCGATCGCGTCCAGAGCAAGCCAGTTTATCGGCTGATGGGTTTCATCCTGCCTTGTCATCAAGCTTTCAATCAAATTGATCCGGGCATAGATAGCTTGACGACTGGGCGGCAGGTTTTCTATCTGTGAGTAATCCAGGCAAAAGCTGCTGAGCCGACTGCCACTGCTCTGTTTCTAGCAATAGGCTGAACCGATTGAGCTGGGCTCTGGCGTGTAAAATCGACTGAGGTACGAGGGCTTCGGCAGCTTTGTATTTTTGCTCGGCGCTATCGGTATCGCCCATCAGCCGTAGGGTGTTTGCTAACGAGAAAAGAGTCGCGGCGATATTGCTGTCAGTCCCTAGCTGCTGATAGAGGATAAGGCTTTTATTCAGGTATTGCTCAGACTGCTGGAGAATGAATCTCATCCCAACGGGGCCACACGCAAGTTGAAGTCGCAGCTGATAGCTTTAGCGAAACAGCCCATACTAAACATTAAGATCGGCCAAAAGATTGCCCACAGTTATCAATACCCGGATCGGGCGATCGCATTGACGTGGGCTACCAAGTGTCGGCGTAGAGTAGTCAGCGTCGAATTAAGCGCGTACAGTATAGGCTGACGCTTATCACCGGTTGGCAACCTAGTGGCTTATTCTGACTACTTAGAACGCATTTTGAAGGCTCGCGTCTACGATGTGGCACAAGAAACGCCCCTGGAGCAAGCACCTAGGTTGTCCGATCGGCTAAACAATCGGGTGCTACTTAAACGAGAAGACGTGCAGTCTGTTTTTTCGTTTAAGCTGCGTGGGGCCTATAACAAAATGGCGCAGCTACCGCCAGAATTGCTACAGCGTGGCGTGATTGCAGCTTCGGCGGGTAACCATGCTCAAGGCGTTGCCCTTGGCGCGAAAGAATTGGGTACGACAGCGACGATCGTCATGCCAGTGACCACTCCACAGGTAAAAATTGACGCGGTGAAAGCGCGAGGCGGTATCGTCGTTTTACATGGCGATACTTATGACGATGCTTATACTTGTGCGCGTCAGCTAGAGATAGAGAAAAGGCTGACGTTTGTACATCCATTTGACGATCCAGATGTGATTGCTGGTCAGGGGACGATTGGCATGGAAATTTTGCGGCAGCATCAAAAGCCAATTCATGCCATTTTTGTCGCAATCGGCGGCGGTGGATTGATTTCGGGCATTGCAGCCTACGTAAAACGACTGCGCCCCGAGATCAAGATCATTGGCGTAGAACCGGTAGACGCAGATGCTATGAGTCAATCACTGGCAAAGAGTGAGCGGGTGCGGTTGGATCAGGTGGGTCTGTTCGCCGACGGTGTAGCGGTACGGCAGGTGGGCGAGGAAACGTTTCGGCTGTGTCAGCAGTATGTTGATGAAGTTTTGCTGGTGACGACGGATGATACGTGCGCGGCGATTAAAGACGTGTTTGAAGATACCCGGTCAATTTTGGAGCCAGCGGGAGCATTGGCGATTGCGGGCGCAAAAGCCTACGTAGAAAGGGAGGGGATTCGCCAGGAGACTTTGGTTGCGATCGCCTGCGGAGCTAACATGAACTTCGATAGGCTACGCTTCGTGGCAGAGCGCGCCGAGCTTGGAGAAAGAAGAGAAGCTGTCTTTGCCGTCACTATCCCGGAGAAACCCGGTAGCCTCAGCAAATTTTGCGATATTCTAGGCAGTCACAGCTTGAGCGAATTCAACTATCGCATCGCAGACGCAAATCAGGCGCATATTTTTGTGGGTATCAAGATAGAGGATCGGGCGGATGCGCAAGCAATCGCCGATAAGTTTAGAAACAACGGATTCAAAACTTTGGATCTAACAGATGATGAGCTAGCCAAAATGCACCTACGCTACATGGTAGGTGGCAAATCACCGCTTGCTCAAAATGAGCTCCTCTACCGGTTTGAGTTTCCCGAACGACCAGGCGCACTGGCCAATTTTGTCACGGCGATGAGTCCAGACTGGAATATCAGCCTGTTTCACTACCGCAATCACGGTGCAGATTACGGCAGAATCGTGGTTGGGATGCAGGTACCGCCGCAAGAAATGTCTCAGTGGCAGTCGTTTCTTCAAACGCTGGGCTATCGGTATTGGAACGAGAGCGGCAATCCAGCCTACCGACTTTTCTTATGACTTTTCACGTAGTTCTACGTGAGTTGCGTACAGTTTCCCTTCGATTGTTTTCACGGTTGTCGTTACTGGTGTCCCCCGTTCTATTTTGTCGAAGATCTCGGCGTTGATGTATTTTTGATGAAAGAGAATATCTTTCGAACCATCGTCTGGAGCGATGTAGCCGTGATAGTTACCTGGTTTAATCGTGAAGAGGAGTTTGACGAGGCCAGGTTTCGTTTCAATCTTTGCCGCTGTCGTGACGATCTGCTCGGATGATTGAGATGCTTTAGGAACGGCGGTTAACCATGGATTGACCGGCTCGGGGTCTCGTAGCCTAGGTGTGGCAGAAGGTGAGCTATCTGGCTTTGAAGTGAGCGGGTCGTTAGAGATAGAGTCTTCTTCATCAATTAGATCTCCATCCGTTAGATCTCCATCCGTTAGATCTCCGTCCGTTAGCTCTCCGTCCGTTAGCTCTCCATCCGTCGAAGCTCTATCGATCGGATGCTCATTGACTGGGCTTTCGTTAGCTGCGTCTTCGTCGGCCAAGTCTGCGTCAATCAGAATCTCGTGGACTGGCTGTTCATCAGAGCATTCTTCGTCAGAGAGTTCAGATGAAAAATCTAGAGGAAATATCTCAGTGTCGAGCACCGATAGTAGGCGATCATCGATTCCTGCGATCGCACCCAAAGACTCAGGCGATTCTATATCCTCTGTTTTGCTTACATCCTCTGCCTGCCTTGCTTCTACTTCGACAGCTTCCTCTGTCTGACCGACTGCACCTGTTTGGATAGCTTGTTCTAAACCAGCTATTTCTTCTATCTCTTTATTTTCTTCTATCTCCTTATTTTCTTCTGCGTCATTATTGTCTTCTATCTCGCTTTCGTAAATGTCGAAGCTGAACAGTACTGCCTGTTCAACTATCGTTTCATTTGACGAGTCTATATCTCCTTCCGCAATTTCTTCAGAAACAGAAGGCTCTTCAAAGGTAGAAGACCTCTCAAAGAGCGGAGGCTCTTCAGTAACCAGAGAGTCTTCTTCGTCCTCTTCTGGTTCGATAGCAGGCAGAAGATCGTATATGGTCGGAAGCTGATAGCTTCCTTGCTTTTCTACGGAGGGTGAAGTCAATCCTGCATCAATAGTGGCAGATTGAAAGGATACGTCAGTAGCCATTAGCTCTGATACTGAGGGCGGCATAGTCGATATGACCGGCCCTTCCCCGGAGACGGCGGCAGTAGTAGCATCTAGCCTTCTATGGGTATCAACGTCTTCTGCAAGTGCTCCTTTAGATGGTGATTCTGGGGCGGCATCGGTTTCAGGAGGTTGGACAAGGTCCTGCGGCTCGCGGACAGGAATAGCGGCTGCGAGAGACACGCGTTGAGCAGCAGGCGCTTCGGTGTTGATATTGATATCTGAGCGAGTTAGTCCACCTTGGGGGGTTTCGGATAAGCTGTCAGCGGGGAGAGCGCCTTTGGAAGGATCTTGCGATCGCGCACTGTCCCGCCTGCCCGCTAAGGCACTGACAATCTTCTGAAATCTATTGAGCAGCCAAACCATCAACCGTTTCAACATCGCGGCTAACCCCCTATGGCACTGATATATTCTATGCAAATTACACAGAGGTCTCTATCTTACCAGGCACGTGGAAAGCCCTAATTCATCAGTCGGGCTTTGACGCTGCGTTTGTCTGTAGGGCGCTGCGCCTGACTATTTCATCGACGACGGCCTCCATACTTTCCGTCTTCCTATATACCGCTCGCTGCCGCTGAGCGCTATTGCCCTCGCTCAAAATTTTCTCAACTTCTTTGTTCACTATCGACTCATCCCCAAAATGGGCTAGCGCTGGCTGAATGTAGCTCATGAAAGATGCCAAGAGCGCCTTTGCAGGAATGGATTCTGTTGTTTCAAAATCGATTAGGTCACCGCTTAGGCCGTGCCGGGCAGCCTGCCACATAGCAGCTTTTAGCATTTCCCCACGGACAGGTACAGCTGGCTTATTATTCATGACATCTTGATAGCAGGTGTAGGCAAGCGCCCGAATCAGCCCGGCTAGCATGACCGCTTCTTCGACGCTGGCGCACACATCAGACATGCGAAATTCAATCGTAGGAAAGCGCTCGGACAGGCGAATATCCCAATAGATTTTGGTCGGATCGTTAGTGATGTCGGTGTCTATTAGCTGCTGAATAAAGCCTTGATAATCGGAGTAGTCTTGAAAGAATGGCGGTGGCCCGGCGGTGGGCAAGCGGCACCATAAGGCCATACGATAGCTGTCGTAACCGGTATCTTTGCCTTCAGAAAAGGGAGAGTTGGCCGTGAGCGATAGCAGTAGAGGCAACCAAATTCGAGAGCGGTTGGAGATCTCAACGGCCATCTCTCTATCTTCGACACCAACATGGACGTGGCAGCCTAGGATGATGAGCTCTTCGATGATTTGCTGGAGGTCTTCTTGCAGCGCGTAGTAGCGGTCTTTGGGTGTGAACTGCTGTTCTTGCCAAGGAGAGAAGGGATGAGTGCCAGCAGCTGCGATCGCAGCTCCGTTCTCTTGCGCGGCTTCGATCACGGCTGTTCTTGCCTGGACGAGCGCCTGACGGACGTCATCCAGCGTATGGCAAATATCCGTTGCAATCTCTACTTCGCACTGAAATAACTCATGCACTATCTCCTGCTCGACATCGGCGTCTTGATTGGTTTGGATCAGGGATTTAGAGCGGGCGGTGAGCGATCGCGTCTGCGGGTCGATAATTTGATACTCTTCTTCGACACCTATCGTAAAGTCAGGAACCATCAGACCACGCTCACACAATTTTTCTCTATTACTATGTCACCTTGCAGATATCGTCCCACTCTCCAACGGCATAGATCAATACGCTGTCTATACTCGGCATAGATCCATACGCTGCCCACGCCGCTGGACGGATACACCACTTAACCACCATAATTCCAGCCAGTATCTTCTAGCAGCAGCGGCTCGCCCTCACGATGCTCGCCCGCGCCAATCACTTCACCGACGAACACAGTGTGATCGCCTTCTTCCACGGTGCCTACGACTCTACATTCCACATAGCCTAATGAGTCCTTGATGATAGGGCAGCCCGTTTCTTCACCCACGTAGAACTCGATGTCTTCAAACTTATTGCCTGTTCGTCGCAGAGGCTTAAAGAAGTTTTGCGCAATCTCCTTTTGGCCCGCTTCTAATACGCTTAGCGAAAAGACGCCGCTAGACTTCACCATCGCGTGAGACGTAGAATCCGCTTTTATACAAGTTACCACTAGCGGTGGTGTAAAGGATGCCTGCATCACCCAGCTTGCAGTAAATCCATTCACATCATCTCCATCTTTCGTGCCGCAAACATATAGACCGTGGGGGATTTTGCGGAGTATGGTTTTCTTGGCTGCTTCGTTTAGCATGAGCTTATGTCCTCGATTGATAGCTTTCTTATGAAATAGTCTATGACAAAGCGCGATCCGCAAGACTCGTCCTGCGGTTACAGGTTCGATCGCTGATCTACTATCAGGTATTGAGAAAATCTCTCTCTTTGCTCTTTGCTCAATCGCTTGGGCCGCTTGCTTTTGAGGTCAATAAAGATGCCTCGCTGCGATCCAATCGCTGAGCATTCTCCATTCTGGTTGAAAAATTCAAACTCTAACCTTGCTGAGGCACCACACAGTTGCGACAGCCAAATCGAGGCTGAGACCTGATCACCTAAGTACAGCGGCATTTTGTAGCTGATACTGGTTTCTACCAAAGCGGGACCAAAACCTGCTTTTATGGTTTCTACAATCGGCATTCCGACCGACTCTAGCAGCAGCACTCTGCCAATTTCCATCCACTGAATATAGATGATATTGTTCACGTGACCGATGGCATCTATATGAAATGGATAGATTGATAGCGAGTAGGTGAGCTTTGACACGTTTCTTACTTCATAGCAATTCCAGAGGATCTAGCGACTGCTTGCACAGCGGCTGAGACCGCAGGGGCAACTCTCAAGTCAAAGACCGAGGGCATGATGTTGTTTGAGGTGAGCTCTTTATCTGGTATCAGAGAAGCGATCGCACTCCCCGCTGCTAAAAACATTTCTGTTGTAATTTCTTTGGCACGGCAGTCTACCGCGCCCCGAATCACTCCTGGAAACGCCAGCACATTGTTGATCTGATTAGGATAATCGCTGCGTCCGGTAGCCACAACTGCAACAATCTCTTTGATTAGCTCGGGCTGAATTTCGGGAATCGGATTGGCCATTGCAAACACGATTGGATCGGTGGCCATTGACTTCACCATCTCTACAGTGACAACACCCGGCGCACTCACCCCCATGAATACATCAGTATCCTTCATCGCATCAGCTAGCGTGCCCGATTGGTCGATTGCAAATTCTTTTTTGGCTTCGGTTAGATTGGTGCGATCGCCTCCAATGATCCCTCTAGAGTCGCAAATAATCAGATCTTTCACCCCCGCTCGTCTGAACAGCCGACCCATTGACAACCCTGCTGCCCCAGCCCCGTTGATCACCAAGCGAATCTCACCAATCTGCTTTCCTACTACTTTCAGCGCATTCGTCAGCGCCGCCAAGCTGACAATCGCCGTACCATGCTGATCATCATGAAAAATTGGAATGTCTAGATCCGCCTGTAGTCGCTTCTCAATCTCAAAGCAGCGCGGCGCACTGATATCTTCTAAATTCACCGCTCCGAACACAGGTGCAATGCGCTTCACCGTCTCAATGATTTCCTCGGTATCCTGCGTATCTAGACAGATCGGAAAGGCATCTAACCCGGCAAATTCCTTAAACAGCATGGCTTTACCTTCCATTACTGGCATGGAGCCCGCCGCACCTAGATTACCTAGACCCAGCACCGCACTGCCATCGCTGACAATCGCCACCGTATTCCCCTTGATCGTGTAGTCGTAAACGCTCTCAGGGTTGTTAGCAATCTCCATGCATACCCTGCCTACGCCAGGCGTATAGGCCATAGCCAGATCGTCCTGCTCTCGCAGCGGAATTTTGGCTTCTACTCGCAGTTTACCGCCCTTATGCAAAGCAAAGGTGCGGTCGTAGACATCCAGGACTTCGACATTTTTGAGCGATCGCACCGTCTTTTCAATCTCTGCCGCTGCCTCTGTACTAGACGCATCCGCCGATACATCACGCACCACATATTCCCGACTTTTTTCGACGACTTCAATATTGCCGAGACTGCCGCCCGCCTGTGCGATCGCTGCTATCACCGCCGCTAGCTCACCCACCTGATTTTGCAACTTGATACGGAGTGTCAAACTGTAGCTAGGATTCGGTGTCAAACTGACCATGAGTTAAAGAATTTGAGATAGGAATGATGAGTAAAAGGGTATCTCTTTTTAGGACCGCTAGGGCAGGCAATGAAGCAGGAGCAGTGAATGACGAATGACCAGCCAACCGCTTGCGGCACAACTGACCGAGCAGATCAGCTCTCAAAAGTATAAGATCAACCAAATCCAACCCCGTTCCTCATCCCTCATCCTTCTCCTCCATGCCTTCCCTCTACGCCGAAATCGACATCAACGCCCCTCAAAGTGTCGTCTGGGAGGCTCTGCTTCGCAAGGATCAATGGCGCTACTGGAACACCTTCTTGTACGACTGCGATCCAGGCTTGCGTATCACCCGAGGCGGCGAGATCTTCTTAGCGATGCAGCGACTAGAGGGCGATGAAGAAACCGAATTTCAGCCGTTGATTACGATGGTGCGCCCACCTTATATGATGCGTTGGGTGTCCACCATTCCAGGTATGCGTAGCGAACATATCTTTGAGCTACGCGAAAACGTGCCCGGTCGGACCCACTACATCCATCGCGAGCTGTTCTCTGGCATTCTGTCAAAAGTCTTCTTGCCCTTCATTCGCCAAGACGAACGCCAAGGACTACGGCGGATGGCACAGCAGCTAAAGATGCATGTAGAAAGTAGCGTCTTGGGCGATCGCTACTCGGAGCCCCCGCGCCAGCCTTACTACGATGATCGCTACGGCAGCCAGCCCTACGGTGGTCCACCTGACAGAGGCGGCTATGACCGAGGATATCCGCCCCGCAGCGAGCCGGGCTATCCCGACTACCCTCACCCAAACGACTACCCGCCGGACTACCCTCCTAGCTATCCGCCAGATTATCCACCTAGCTATCCACCCAACTACGACCCTCGCCGCCGCTAGTTCTCACCCTAACCGTCCACATCAAAAGCAGCGCTTGGCTGCACCGGACTAAAGGAGAGCTGATAGCGATAGAGTGCCACCGGCTGTCCTTTGGCTTTGAAATAGTCGGGGTCTTGCGGCGAAAGATAAATCGCCGTAATCTGGTCGGCAACAATGGGGAAATTCGCATCGCCGCGCTTTCGATATACTGTCGTATTTTCCACTTCGTTCAAATACACAGTGGGAGTGTCATCATCTGCCGTAAAAGAGCGACCAGGATTGCGAAAAAACTGCTGAAAGATCTCAGTAGTGGCAAATGTTCCTAGGTTTGGGGTCTCTACCTGTCGCCCTGTGACCGTGGAAATTAGCTGTTGATCATCCTTGAGAAAAGTAATCTGTCGATTAGGATCGTCCGGGTCTACTTTCACTGCCTCAACCCAGTCGTCACCTAGATAGGCCCGTGCTAAGCTCAACCCGTTAAAAGCGCGATCGGAGACAATCTCAATGTCTTTTTCGTCGGCATCTTTTAGAATCGCAGGCAACGCCCGACCTAAAAAGCTTCCCCTATGAGCGGCCTTAGGCACAAACCGGATCACCGCCGGAACCGCCCTGTGCAAAAACTGCCGATTGCCTTCAAACCCAGGCGTCACAATCTCAGGAGCCAATGGAGCCACCATATCGATCAGCGTAGAACTCATCCGCCAGGTACCCGCCATCCACTTGGGGTAGGCCAAGTCCCCGTCGGAGACCTGCACAGTCGGTTTGCTCGTCCAGTCGGGAAAGGATCGCTGACGCTCTGTTAAGGTCGTCGCTGCCGCTTCTCCACTACAGATCAGCCAGACGAACACTAGCAGGCCAATCCAAACCAAATTACGTCGAATACGTTTGCGTAGCTGATCTTTAGTTGGACTCATAGGGAAGCAGGCAGCCTACGTAGGCAACAAGCGGCAGGTCAAATTTAGAGTCCTTTTAGCTTAGCGTGTTAGCGGAGCCGCTATGATATGCGAGTAAGCGCGTGTGCGAATGCCTAGTCCATGGATTTACTGAACGCAAGCAGTCTCAGCGTAAATCCAAGTCAAAAAGCATCTTGGATTTCAACAGGTTAGAAATCTAGGTCGCTATCTGGACGTTCTACCGCTTGATAAGCTGTCTGCTGCTGAGCGAAAAGACATCGCCAAGAGCGCAGACGATTTCTGGCATTATCTTGATGCTGATAAGGTGAGTGAGGGACTAATCAAGGCGCTGACTGTCTTTCCTTTGCTGCGGTTGACTGGTCTTTATAGTCGCCCTGTTGAGCTGAAAGTAGAAGAGAACATCGCCCAAATTGAAGTCAAAGATGGCGACAAAACCATCAGAGGCCGATATGACGTTGTGGCTATCAACCACGATATCGCAACGGAGAATGTTCCGTTGTGGATATTGGTTGCAGAAGCCAAAAATAGCGAGATTGCCTATGGCTCTGGACTACCTCATTAGTCCTTGAACGAACGGTGCTGCTGTTCGGACTAGGCGATCGCTGATATCTAACGATGGTGCTGCGCATGAATCCGGTGAAGCGATCGCACAGTCCGGGCGTCAGGTCGATAGTAGCAGTATTACAGGCAAAATTAGCCCCCGTGCTGACGGCTGACACAAAAGTGGTTTGCCTCGGCAGGGCTTCTGAAAGCAGGCTGGTGAATTCTTGGGTATCACCAGAGGAAAGTGCAGAGAACATGGCTGGAAAGTCAAATTCGGCAGTGCGAATAGCGCCAACTGCATTGCCAAACAGAACGGCTTTGCCAATGCTGCGCAGGTATCCAGCTAGGCGCGCCGCAGCGAAAACAGCAGGTGAAAACTTGAGAGAGGCCATACCAGAAGACAGATTGTTTAATTTGGGATTGTTCTTCAGCTGAGTTTCTAGCTGCTTTTCAAACTGGGTGGTGTCGGCGTCGGAAAGAGAGGAGAGCGCTACGAGAGCACTATCTTTAAGCTCTAGCTGAAGTAAGGTATGCAGCGCTTGCTTTTCGGCGTAGCTGAGGTGGCTAGTCTCTGTATCGATAAACTGAGCAATGCTTCGATCAAGATCAGAGTGAGTATCAGTCAGAACTGCCACAGAAGTGGTGTCCCTCTCAGACGTGATAACAGCTGACTCATTCTCCTGAAATCTCACATCTGCCTTTGTCTGTGCCAGGACTGGCAGTGCTGTGCCCACGCCAAAGAACATCAAAAGTACAACAGCTATTTTGCTTTTTCGTCGGCTTTCTCTAGAGACTGCGCTCATCGGCTTTCCAGTTCGCTTTTTAGTGACGCTCATCAATCGCTTCGCCAGCTCTTTCGGTTTCCATCCCTAAGGTAGAAGACTTATTCCCTAAACCGTATTCTACAATGACAGATATTCGGACTGGCTACCATTGTCTGATTAGGACTGCTCATTCGGACAGGTGGAAGTCCGTACGTATCCATGTAGGTAAAAGAAAAACAGAATAACAATAGTTAGGAAACAAGACATGGAAAAAGGTCAGCTTAAAACCGTTGCGCTGCTAAGTTTGCTGTCGGGCCTGCTTGTCGTTATCGGCTACGCGCTCTACGGTGGTACAGGCGCAATTCTCGGGCTGGGTATCGCTGCTGTTACCAACTTTGGGTCGTGGTTCTACTCCGACCAGATTGCTTTGAAAGCTTACAACGCTCAGCCAGTAACGCGCGCTCAGGCACCTGAAATTTACAGTATGGTCGAGCGGCTAGCGGCTAAAGCTGAGATTCCTATGCCTGGCGTGTACGTTGTCCCGGGTGCTGCGGCGAATGCTTTTGCGACAGGCCGTGATCCAGAGCATGCGGCGGTGGCGGTTACAGAGGGCATCGTCAAGGCGCTGTCTACTGAAGAGTTAGAGGGTGTGCTGGCTCATGAGCTGACTCATATCATCAATCGCGATACGCTGACTCAGGCGGTAGCGGCCACAATTGGGGGCGCGATCGCGTTCCTAGCCCAAATGCTTCAATACAGCATGTTCTTTGGCGGTAGTCGTGATCGCGAAGGCAACGGTGCCAACCCGATTGCCCTGATTGCCACTATTTTCCTCGCACCTATGGCCGCTACCGTCATTCAGATGGGCATCTCCCGCACCCGTGAATACGCCGCCGATGCCGGGGCGGCCCAGCTCACTGGCAATCCTCGCGCCCTAGCCACTGCACTCAAGCGATTAGAGGCTAGCGCTCAGCGTCTACCGATGGACGCCAACCCCGCATTCGAACCGCTGCTAATTATCAACGCACTTCCCCAACAGATGATGCGCGGACTTTTCTCCACCCACCCTGCTACTGAAGACCGCGTTGCCCGTCTGCTAGAAATCGAGCAGACGCTATCAATCGAAGGGAACCCTTCCATGAGCCTGTAGTTCTAGATTCCAGCTTGGCTCACCCTTCGAAAAGTCTCAATCCCCTTAAGAAGACATTGGCAAAGCAGCTTTTCTCTGCACTCAAGCCGATGTCTTTTTTAGTCGAAGCAACTAATTTCCTTAAACTAATTTCCTTAATAGATCCATAGTCCTTTTCAAAAACCACAGGCCCCTACCCTAGAATTACAAGCACTCCCCATTCCTCCGTCCCCTATTCCCTACTCCTCGCCCCAAATGGCCCAAGTCCTCGGCGCTCTTCTAATCTTCACCCTAGTCCCCCTCCTGGGCGCACTTCCCCTCACTGGCTGGATCGTCCAACTGCTGACGGGCAAGCAGCTACGCCAACTCGGGACAGGCAATGTCAGCGTCTCCGCTGCCTTTTACCACGGGGGTACTTTAGCAGGCGTTCTGGCTGTAGCCGCCGAAGCGTTCAAGGGCATTTTCTCTATCTTGCTGGCTCGCTACTTCTTTGGAGACGACGCCGTCTGGCCAATTCTCTCGCTGATGTTTATCGTCATGGGCCGCTACTGGGGGAGCCAGGGAGCCGGGACTACTAACGTCGCCTGGGGATTTTTTGCCTACGATCCAGTGGTGGCTGGACTCACCTTTTTGATTAGCTTTGTGGGCTTTACACTGCTGAGGATGCGCGATCAGGGCAAGCTGTTTGTGCTCGTGCTGATGCCCGTCCTTACGGCGCTTCGCCATCCGACAGACGGTATGCGCATCGTGATCGTGGCCTGTCTGTCAGGGTTAGTTGCCTGGATTTATAGCAAAATTCCCGATGACCTAGCGCTAAGCGCTACTAATAGTGCCGGAGAATCTCGCCGCATGTTTCGTTTTTTTCAAGGCGATCGCGCCCTACATTCCCTCAGTCAGCCCTTGGAAGCCAGCAAAGTTGGCCCCAAAGCTGCCACCCTCTCTCATCTTCACGCCCTCGGCTATCCCGTCCCGCCTGGCTACGTTTTGCCCGCAGGCGACGATTCTACCGCGCTGATCAAAGCCGTCTTTCCCAATCCCAATCTCACCACCGACAGCGGTCAAGGCATCACCGTCGTCGCCCGCTCCTCTGCAACCGGAGAAGATAGTCTCAACGCCTCCGCCGCAGGTCAATATGTCTCGGTTACCGAAATCACGAGTCCTCAAGCCCTAGAACGTGCTATCACCGTCTGCCTAAACGCCTACAACGCCCCTTCCGCAGTTCGATACCGTCAGGATCACAGCCTACCTGACGGCACAATGAACGTCCTCGTTCAGCCCCACATTTTCGGCACCTACTCCGGCGTTGCCTTCAGCCGCGATCCGGTCACACATATGGGTGATACCGTCACTGTCGAAGCCTTGCCGGGTGATGCCAGTCGGGTGGTTTCTGGGCAGATTACGCCCGAGCGCTATCAGGTCAGCGTTGGCGAGCTACCTGAGCAGGCCAGCTGGCAAATCCCTGAAGGCACAGTCCTACAGATGGAAGGACATGGCCAGGTTCCAAACGGCTTAATTCAGCAGGTCGCCTACCTCACACGCCACTTAGAAGAGACCTTTCACGGGATTCCTCAAGATGTCGAGTGGACCTTTGATGGTGAGCAGCTATGGGTATTGCAGAGCCGCCCTATCACCACGCTGATGCCGATTTGGACACGCAAAATTGCGGCAGAAGTGATTCCCGGAGCCATTCGCCCGCTGACCTGGTCGATCAATCGTCCGCTCACCTGCGGGGTGTGGGGCGATCTGTTTACGACCGTGCTTCAGGGCCGCGCTGAGGGAATTGACTTTTCGCAAACAGCGACCTTGCACTATGCTCGCGCCTACTTCAATGCCACCTTGCTCGGCGATATTTTCACCCGCATGGGTCTACCGCCCGACAGCCTAGAATTTCTCACGCGCGGGGCAAAGTTTCAGCGTCCGCCGCTGCTGACGACCTTGCGAAATCTACCTGGACTGCTTAGTCTGCTCAGACAAGAAAACAGCCTGCCCACACAGTTTGCCAAAGCTGACCGTGAAGATTTTGCACCTGCCCTGGCGCGGTGGCAAGATCGGCCAGTCAGTGAATTAAAAGATTCGGCGGTGGTAGCGCGAATTGAAGAGATATTAGCGTTGCTAAAGCAGGCGACCTATTACAACATTTTGTCGCCGCTGAGTCTGGCGCTGAGGCAGGCGGTGCTGAAAGTGGATTTGGCGGCGTTGGACAGCAGTCGAAATCCAGAAGTGAGAGCGCTAGAGGAAATTAAGCAGATGGCAGTGCAGTTGCGATCGCGCCTCCCCGAACTAGGCCTAGCATCGCCCCGCACCCCCGATCTACAAACGCCCAACAACAGCGCCTCTCTATTCGCAGCTATCTCTGAACATCCAGAAGGCCACTTTGTCTTTGAACAGATCGATCGCTTTCTTGAGCAGTACGGCTACCTCAGCGAAGTAGCCACCGACATCGCCGTCCCTACCTGGCGTGAATCTCCCCAGCCTGTGCGCGAACTCCTCACCCAGTATCTCCTCGGCCCAGAAGATCCGACGGCCAATCGAAAAAAGTTCGACCCAGACGCCAACAAAGACCAGCCTGCAAACCAATCCAGCTGGAAATTAAAGCAGGTCCAAGCTCGGCTGGACTTGAAAGGCCGCGTTGCCGAAGTCTACGATCGCTTTCTCGCAAACCTACGTGGCTGCTTCGTAGAACTCGAAGGTCGCTGGCTATCAACTGGCCAGCTAGAATCTCAAGGTGACATTTTCTTTATCACCTGGTCAGATATCCGCGCTCAGCTCAGCGACCCTATTCCCGCGAACGAACTCCGCCTAAACGTTGATTTAGAGAAAGCACACTGGCAAAGCCAAAAAGAGCACCGACTGCCCTACTTGATATATGGTCAGGCCGCCGCCAGATTGACTTCAAATACTGCTATGCTGCCAGTCTCCACTGGCGTACTTAAGGGAATTGGGGCTAGCGCTGGCCAGGTCGAAGGCACCGTGTATGTACTAGAGACCCTTTCGAAGAACATCAGTCACATCGACGCCAAAACTATTCTGGTCGTGCCCTACACCGATGCGGGCTGGTCGCCACTGCTAGCTCGCATCGGTGGGCTAATTGCAGAAGTGGGCGGTCAGCTCTCCCACGGAGCCATTATTGCTAGAGAATATGGTATTCCTGCCGTGATGAACGTGAGCGAGGCCACACAAAAGCTGACTACGGGCCAGCATGTTCGCATTGATGGTCAGCGCGGCACTGTAGAAATCCTATGAAAGCAACTCTAGAAAAAGTCTTATGGAAAAATTCTTGTAGGAAAGTTCTACAAAGAAATCTTGTAAATTAACTACTACAAAGATTTACGACTAGCTGCGTTCTCACAGATTCCACCCTTTTTTGGCCTACGCCTTTTTCAGCCGTAATGACCTCGACCCCGCTTCATCCTCAAGGAACCTTTCTCGGCGCACATGAGCTACAGCTTTTCTACCAAAGCTGGTATCCACCATCAGTCGACCGGGTCTCTAGTCCAGAGGCTACCGCAGGTGCTAGCCAATTCTTTACCAAGGAGAATGGCACGCCATCCGTTGAGTCTAACAACACCGCGACTGCCAGTATTAAAACCAATGTCAAAGGCATCCTAGCGATTGTTCACGGCTTAGGCGAGCATTCCGGACGCTATTGCCGCATCGTCAAAGGATTGACAGCCGCAGGATACGCCGTCTTTGGCTATGACAATCAGGGCCACGGCAAGTCCGAAGGTCAGCGCGGCCATATCAACCGCTGGCAAGACTATCGCGACAATACGCAGGCTTTTCTATCTCTTATCCGTCAGCAAGAGCCTGATGCCCCTTTATTTTTGATGGGTCATAGCTTAGGCGGGCTGATTGTGCTCGATTATGTTTTACGCAGCGCCGATTCTGCTGCGTTCAATGCCCTGAATATTCGAGGGCTGATTGTCAGCGCGCCGCCATTTCAGCCCGCTACTGGTACCGCTAGCCGACGGCGTAAGGTCTTGGCTCGGTTACTCTCCGGCTTGCTACCTAGACTCAGCCTCAGCATGGACCTGAGCAAAGGCGGTCTTTCTCGCGATCCTTCAGTCTCCGACCAGGCGGCTGAAGATCCGCTGACGCATTCTTCTGTTACTTTGCGCTGGGGCAGCGAAATACTCAGCACGCTCGACTGGGTGAAAGCAAATATAGATCGGCTCGATCTGCCGCTATTGCTAACGCATGGGGAAGCAGACCCCATAATCTCGCCTTCTGGCAGCGAGGAAATTTTTCAGCAGGTTAACAGCCAGGACAAGACGCTGAAGATCTATCCAGGGAGCTATCACGAGCCCCACAATGATCTAGACGCTGATACGGTCGTCTCTGATTTACTGCGGTGGCTGGAGACAGAGATTACGCCAGAAAGCGAGGGATGAGCAATGCTTTATTCGACTGAGTCAGGATCGATGCCGAGCGATCGCAACCTTTCCGCTAGTCGCTCTGCCCGCTGACGCTCTTGCTCTGCCCGCTGGTGCTCCTGTTCTGCCCGTTCGTCTGCCTGCTCTGCTCGCTGTTTGTCCGTAGGTATCCAGCTATGCGCCGCATCTTGCCAGCGTAGCCACTGACCCATTGCCCCTTCATACTCGCCCTGCCATATCCCCAAACTAAGGCCCAGCTCTTCAAACCAGTAGCGCTGCTCTGAGAGTGCCACTAGCTGATAGCGAGTGCCGACGAGCTGATAGAGCCTAAAGTCATTTTCATAGCGATCGAAAATAGCGTAGTAGGGAACGCGCAGTATCTGCTCGTAGACCTGCCATTTAGTCGGCGGCTGATTGACCTCTCGCAGCGTTTGTCCTAGATCTTCCGCTTCTGTCCCTGGTGAAAGCAGCTCTACCACCAAAAAAGGATCAATTCCCTCCTGCCAAATCACATAGCTCCACCGCAGATCGTTCTGCTGCCTTGCCCGTTCCACATCTAGTACCAGAAACCAATCTGGACGCTTGTGCCAGCCCGGATGGTGAACATCGTAGTAGATGTTTAGATCGCTCCCCACAAACGCTCGCTCGGCTGGAACCGTTGTCGGCTGACAGGTTTCTCTTAAAAGCTGGGGCTGAAACTGATGAAATTCGTCTGGCAAGCCTAGCTCCTCAGGATACTCACTGGGGAGATCGTACATGGTTGGGAGCGTTTCACTCGGAGGTCTGGGTATTTCTGACTTTGGGACTGGCGATGATGATGTCGATGGCGGTTTTGGCGATGGCGATAGAGGAGAAGACATATCTGAACCCAAGAGCGCTGACCACAGCGTAGCACTGATCTTTTGTGGTATAGGGCGAAGGCTTTAGGCGTGTCTATCCTGAAGGGGCAGTAGCCAGCAGGTTTCTGTAGTCAGCGTTTTATAGAAGCGAGGAAGTCGCTCTGGTAGCTGCTGCCATTCGCCGAGCGTATACACCTGCGGCTCGACCGGGACAGGAATGGTGTTGAAGTCCCAGATATTTGCTCGACGCTCGAATGGCTGATCGCTCTCGGCAATGATGATAATGACATCCAGATCGCTGCCGACGCCCGAATCGCCCCGGGCATAGGAACCAAAATAGCCTACAGCTAGCACTACTGGCGCTTCAGCTTTGTTAACAAGATGCTGAACACACTGCTCAGCCCATCGATTGATAGCGTCATGCACTTCATCGCGGCCTGGCCACTTCATAATCGACGAAGTCAACGATCTCACTGGCATATCGAATGGCCTCCTTACTTTGCAACATCCCATAATGCTCGAAGGGAGACCCTTCTGGATGACTATCCGGGTATCGTGTCGGTATGTAGAAATGCCATTATTCTAGCTCGCCTCAATAGGCAAGGAGGATCTTCCACAGAATCTGGTAGCTCATTTAGCCAAAGAACAAGAAAGTGCGCCGACTGCTAGTCGTGGTTAAGACGGAAATAGTCCGTGAGTGTTGTCTTCGGAGAATTAGATATTGTCCTCATCCTCGGCGAAGAAGACTTCTATTAGCGTACAACCGCTGACTGCTGCGGTTTGCGAAATATTTTTTGGCAGCACAAAATACCCAGGCACAAAACATTTGCACCTGGGTATTTTAATTCGAGTTGTTTTCAGAGACAGCCACTCTCAAAGAAAGAAGCTCTATGTTCAAGAGATCACAGAACTATGTAAACTAAAGAATTTCTAACCTTCTAAAGCTTCTGTGTCTGAGTGTTTCTTTTTACGCATAGCAGCCACGCCCACACCGATGAGTCCGGGGATGACAGCGGGAGTAGGAACGGGAGTGAGGAGCAGATCCAAATTGTCACTGTTCCGCGAACTGCTTAGTGCTGAACTGGTTACAACTCGATTGACCACCGTTAATTGCTGCACAACCGCAAGACGATTCGTGCAAATTTAATCATAAAACTTCTTACTTTCAACTTTCATTAAGTTGGTTGTAGAAATCTGTTACGTCCAAATCATCGCCCAAGAGATTGAACATCGAGAGGTAAGAGACCCTCCTGATGATCCCACTTCGCTGAGCTTGACGGCATAATCAAACGCAGCTCCAACGTTACCGCCAAAGCCACCTTGTCCAGTACCATTGGTGTTTGCCCTGGAACCTAACACTCCTGAAGCTGATAGGTTAGAAGGAACAGATGTGAAATTAAAGAAGGCAGATAGTATGTCACCTGTGTTCGTTGCATCGTTCACATTGAGGGAAATCTTGACACCGCCTAAAATATCCTCAATCGTAGCGTTGACATCGACGTCAGTCGTACCATTTTTCTGAGAAGCTGTCCCAGTTAGACTAAGAGCACTAACGGATTCAGCCGGACCAAAAGTAGATACAGCAAGCGTACCCGCAAATTAGGGCACAGGTTAAAAATTGTCTTTTCATATTTTTCGTATAAGAATTTGGATCGAACGCACTAATACACCCTATGACTTGGAAAACACTTCGAGGGCGTTTAGAACCAGGCATTAATGCCCTGTAAACATCCTGTCTGTTTTGCATCGCCATGTAGAAGTCTCCAAAACAGACAGTACAGATTTTCTGTTAACCGCTATTTTAGAGAGATAGGAATGGGTGGAATACGTTTCCCCTATCCTCTTTCCACCTGCCTGCTTCCTGAAGGCTATCCCAAAAGAATCAATCCCTGGAAGAAAGAATTCTCAGATTCGAGCCGGGTTGCAGCTGGCGTAGAAAAGGCATTGTGTAAATTTCATTAGACACACTTGCACTAATCTACTTAGACATTCTCGCAGAGCGGGATCAATACTACAAGCGCAAATTACTCATTTCAAGAAAGCTTAATAATTTAGAAGGACGAATTTTGGTGGCTGTAGCTTTCCTACTACAGCCATCCGCTACAGCTTCGTCGCCACGCACATCAACACCATCGCGCCTGCCACAGAATCAGGATCAACCCCCGACAGTCGCTGAGCCCAGCGCACCTTCCACGGAGAACACCCTCGCTGCCCTTCCACCACCTCACTACCAACTCTGGCATTGTGCGGATACAGCCGGATCTCAAAGCCCATCGGCTCCAACACTTGATAGAACAACTCTGCATCTACCCCATCGCCTGGTTTATGATGGGCCTCGGTCGCTGTACTCCAAAGCTGTTCGTCTGCGGTGGCATGTCCCCCCCGCTTTAGCCAGCGATACAGCGGCAGTCGCATATGCCAGATCAGCTTGGCCATCTTTGAGCGACCAAACATGGATCTCTGCGGATCGTGATCAACAATTAGCCTGCCACCGGGACGAACCAGACGCGCCGATTCTCGCAATGCTTGCGCCATATCATCACAGTGATGCAGCATCGCATTAGCGACCACGATATCAGCAAATTCTGAGACAAACGGCAGCTGCTGCGCGTCGGCTAGCACTGGCGTATAGCCTAGAGACTGAGCCATCCTCAGTCCACCTTCAGCCACATCAATCCCAATTAGCAGACGCGGCACGCCACAATGCTTTCGCAACGCCCGGTAAACATTCCCCGGACCACAGCCAACATCAACCACAACTTGGTCTTGCCAGCTACCCATCAATGTCTGCCAACGCCCTTTAAACGCTGCCGTCTGATGGCACATCAGGTAGCCTTTCATCCACTCTGTATTGCTAAAGTAATAGCTATTTGCCAATAGTGCTGGCGTGTGGCGCGAGATTTTGAACCTGTGCATCGACTGAGATGCTTCGTTCGCGACCAGCGGTTCCACCGAGAACAAAGACCGCAGCGATTGAGTATTCGCCGTATTCATAAACAACTGCTGCTAGAGGAGTATCACTCCGACTTACACTCGTCTGTTACTCCATCGGGAAACCACAAGCTGAAAACGCAAATTAGTACTGCTTGGCTTTCATGTTTGAGCGTCGTTCGCTGATTCTTTTTCGTAATACTGCGGCTTTCTAATTAGGTTCTTTAGCCCTCGGGGAATATGATTGCGGACAAAGCTATCTGCTCTGAGCACGGCATCTTTGAACGGCTGATCTGGCCGCCCCCTAAAAGAAGTCACATGTCGGTATTCGACTGTGCCAACAGGATTAGGAGAAAAGTAATAGTTATTAACGCAGCACCGTCTTTGGGCGCGATCGCACCGCCCATCAATCGGCCCACCAATCGGCCCATCCGACAATTCACCAATAGGACTTACCGAATGCCACGACGTTTGATGCGTCACCATTATCACCAACCGATTAAACTGACAGGCAATGGTCCGACAGGAATGGCCAAGCCCTCGGTCCCAAAGCTCCAGATTACCGCCGTCTTCAGCTCGCCAACCGGGCGAAACATAGTACAACAAATTGACAACCCGGTAATATTGTCCATCTTTGCCGTGAGAGTTGTCTAAGTGAGGATTGAGATAGCCTTTCTCGGCCATAGCGCTGACCCCTCCTGCATACAGCAGTTCATCAGGCATCAGAGACACTAACCCTGTGATTTCTTCTATCAATGAAACCACTCTCGAATCTTGAAACGCATAGACAATCTCCGCTATCAGCGGATGTCCTCGATCCATATCCATGAAAACGTGCTTATGCTCGCGCCAGTCTTGCAGCGGTAGCATATCAGCGGTCGGCGGAAACGCATCGTAGATTTTCCTCGCTATAGCCGCTGGCAAGAGATCGTCGACAACGCCGCTGGGAATGCAGGGGGAATTGCGATCGCACTCAAAACCAGCAGTCAAGTCGCCTTTTACAGCCTGCAACCGCTCGACAATATAGGTAGCCAAAGCGTACCTGCTAGGCGGTGAGCTGCCAGCAAGCGGAAAGCCGGCTGGAGAACTGTTGTTCATAGAAAAACCTGACTTTTCTTCAGGCGATGAAGATTGCATTCCAATTAGATTACTCTGGTGGAAACAACAGTGGTTCCCGTAGCTTCTCGCCTGTGCGCCCTGTGACTAGCCAAAGCAAAGAGCGAATAATATCTCTAGCTATCTTTGAGTTGGGTTCTTGAGTAATTTCTTGAGTTGGGAGGTTGGCGATCGCAATCGGTGTAAATACAATGCCCTGAGAGCCCAATACAATCGTGCCAATCGCTTTGGCCCTCGGCATATGGAACTCAGAGGTCAGTAGATAGAGATGCTGAACATTGTTTGCTTTGAACTCGGGCACTAGGGTGGTGAAATTGGTCACCGTATCTGAAGCTTGATAGTCTAGATGCAGTCGATCTAGGGAGATACCAGCCGCCTCAAAGATCGGCAAAACCTGATCGAGCCGAGTGCCAGAAGAGACCCAGATTGGCAAATCAGGATAGTACTGAGCAATTTCAGCGGCAGTTTCTTCTCTAGCAGATCCCCCACCCAGCACGAAAACGGCCTGAGGCTGAGGCACCCGACGAGAAACCATTGCTAAGCGCACACTCAAGCCAACCACCCAAAGAATGGCGAAACCAGCTATGCCTAGAATGCCAATACGAAGATACTGCCTGATACTCATAAAAAGCTGGTTTGGCTAGCCTATCGGGTGAGTTGTTTCTGCTTCTATGAGACGTAGCGAAAGTAAGACCTCTGCCAATAGTCGCTGAAAGGCATAGTACCAACCGGCCCATCCATCTAGAATGCCGCCTTTGAGAATAAGGCAGTAGATGAGAATGATGAAGGGGGCAATGATTTTCTTTTTTCGGATGCGATCGCCCAAGCTCAACTCCGCCGCAGGCGTTTCCAACAGCTTTTTGACTTCGATTACCATATAGCGATCTTGCGCCCACAGCCAGCGGCTCATGGGTTTGCGATCGTCGTGATAGATGTAACTAGATAGCGTAGAAGTGCCGCCTTCTGCTTGCAGAAGTTGGGTGTGGCCATCGTCGATATAAGCCGCTTTACCTCTGCGAAATAGTGCCTGACGAGGCGGCAAAATCGAACCACGTAGCGGCGTACCGGAAACACAATACTTAAACTTAATGGAATAAGCATTAATTGCTTGACTATTTGATAGCGCCTTTAGTTCCGAAACTGAGTGCTTGCGAGAGCACATAGTCTGCATCCAAAGACAGTACCCATTCGGAATCTATTTTGGCGATGCCATAATTCCACTGAGTAGCGTGGGTATCAAACTGACGCTGAAAGAAGTCCACCTGCGGGAAAGATGACACAATCGATTGCGTGTTATCCTCGCTGAAGCTATCAACAACGACAATTTTCTTAGCCCACGTTAGCTGCTCAAGCGTACGACGTATATTCGGCGATTCGTTATAGGTCAAGATGAGCGGGGTAATGGCATCAAGCATGGTTCTGGGATTTTGCCTTTAGCAAGAATAGAGTCGTAAATTTTGAGCAATCTCTGTGACGCAGTCTCCCACGAGTACTCCCTACGCACAAACTCTTTAGCCCGCTTCCCCATGTCTATACCAGACGCTGGAGTCTCGAAGAATGTAGCAATCTGCTGAGCAATATCGTCAACGTCGAGCTGTACAACACTACCCAGCTGATGCTGATCTATTTGGCTAGACAGGGCAACACCAGGAGTGGTAATTACTGGCAGGCCAGCTGCCATTGCCTCTAGGACCGCTACGCCAAAGTTCTCAGAGTGAGACGTTAGAGCGAAAAGATCGGCTCCCTGCATAATCAAATCTTTTAGCTCACCTTCTACGAATCCTGGCAGAAAAGTTCGCTCCGCAAGGCCGTGTTCGTTTAATAGTTGCTTGATTTCGCTCTCGTATTCAGCAGTTCCGCTACCAGCTAGCACAAATTTAAATGGATAATTTGTCAGCTTTCCCAGGGCCGGAATTAGGTAGTCTAATCCCTTTTTTTCGTGTAGCCGAGATAGAAAAAGAACAATCCTATCTGTTTCCAAACAGCCGAGCTTTTGCTTTAGCCGCTGCCTAGCATTGGGGATTTCTGTCGGCATGGCTAAGCCGTGGGGCAAAATAAAAGTAGGGGCACGTAGGTTTAGGTTTGCTATCTCTTCTTTTTCCATGTCGGAGGTTGCATGGATAGCCTGGCTGTGATGGAGATTGGCAAGTTCTATAAAACGTAAATATGCCTGCTTTTTGCTAGCGCCTTGCTGAAGCGGCCATGTGCATAGCTGGCCTAGCGGTCGAACGAGGTAAGGGACTTTCTTTTGTCTGGCGATCGCCATCGCCACGGTAGATGGGTAAGAAAATATGGCATGGACATGAATCAAATCATAATTAGCGATGTTTTTCCACAGCCACTGCGTCAAGGCGCTTGAAAAGGCAAACTCACGAACAGCATTGACATTCGGCGAAAACCGAGGGAAAAAGCGAACGGGCACTCGCGCTGTAGGTGACCCTAGTAGAGGGTAGTCGATTTTTTCTAGGAGAGGAACATCAAGCAGGTCTGGCCCGTGATCGTTAGTCGTGACGATTTCGGCATCAGTTCCACTTTGGCGCAGGGCATAAACTAGATCGAGTACGGCATGGCTAGGTCCGCCTCTAATAGGTGAAACTGATGGGATAATGTGTAATATTTTCATTGCAAAACATTTGCCGAAGGATGTATTTCCCAATTGGAAATACCAAAAACTTGGGATAGTCGAGACGGTTCAAATGTCGATCTCTAGAACTTTGTAAGTAGGCGAAGACTCTACTCGCTCTCTAAAGTAATCCAACTGCCTTATGAAGAGCATATTGCCTCCACTCAGCTGTTGTTCTTGCGTCACTTGCTCAAAAAGTGCCGGAAGTGACTCGTTCAAAGCCGAAATCTAAAACTTTCCGATAGAGCACTTTCTCGTCAAAGCCGTACCGTTCCCCTAACCCGAATTCTATTAAAATAGCCATTGGTTCTCTCCCAGAGAAGACACGCTGAGCGCCTGCAATCACATTGGACTCCCAGCCTTCAACATCTATCTTAATAACGGTAGGATGCCGTCTTCCTAAGACATCATCCAAAGTTAGATACCTCTTCGGCAATCGCTCTGACAAATTACTTTGAAATCGCTCCAAGTTCCGTAAGCCTTTATCATTGCGGAGTGTTGAGCTTTCTTTACCTAGCCCTATATTCAGGCATTCGGCACAGTTCTTTAAATCGTTTAAGTCTACATTCTCGACTAAGTGGCGAAACGTAGATGGGACTGGTTCTATAGAAACACAATTTGCACCTACTGCGGCACCTGCTAGCACAGTGTATGAGCCTATATTTGCACCAACATCGACGAATAAATCTTCAGGTCTTAGCGCGTGTAATACAAAGGCCATGTCATCAAATTCGTGCAATCCCGCATATATGTTACCGGTTGCACCAGTCATTCCAGGATAGACAAGCAATCTGCTTTTGTTTACGAATCTGTAGGCGACTGGCTTCCCTATTAAACGGCTTCTTATTTGCCATGACAAGAAGCGACCAAAAGCTTTTGGTTTGTTCTTACTGCTCAGTGGATGCTCTAATAAAAATCTAAACGTTCGCAAACTCATGAATGTTCTCTGTATTGATTAGATAGAAACTTTCTTATAGAAACGGCTGCTCATGCGATCAGCGATTTCGAAACCTTTCGAGCAGGGTAGATAAGCTTTGGCTGAACGCTTCAAGTCCATAGATATCGATAACGGTTTGACGTAGAGACTGGGTTCGTAGAGAAGCGGATTAGGATATGTTTTTAGGATTGATGTCTGTTATCCCGTAGCGATCGCACGCGCATCATCCGGATCGACCAAAACACCTAATTCACCGTAACAAAGTGCGTCTATTGCCCCATCCTGATTGCCACCTATGGCCGGTTTGCCACAGGCGATCGCTTCAAGATAAACAATGCCGAACCCCTCCAATTTACTGGGCATGGCAAAGACATCGCACAGCTGATAGTAGGCGCAAAGTTCTGCATCCGGGACAAATCCAGCCAACGTTACGCACGCTTGCAGGCCAGAGCGGGCAATGAGCTGTTCGAGGTGAGAGCGGTCATCGCCTTTGCCTGCAATTAGGTAATGAACGTCTGGAATTACTTTTTGGATGTGGGGAATGGCCTCGATAATCTTCTCGTATCCTTTGTAGGTCTCGGTGCTGCAAAGGCGACAAACGGTGAGAATTACTGGCTGCTCGGCCTTTAAACCGTAGCGTTCTAACAGGTAGGCGGGTTTCTCTGCGATAGTGAAGCGCTGAGTATCGACGGTGTTGGGCAGAACTGAAACTTTATCGGGGTGTAGGTCTTGTTCTTTTAAGAGGCGATCGCGCGTATAGTTGCTCACCGCTAAAATCCTGTCAGCATTTTGCAGCGCCCGACGCAGCCCCGGACGCTGAACATCCCAAGCTTCAACGCCGTGAGCTGTAGTCCAATAGGGAATACCTAGCAGGCGCTTGAGCTGATAGGCAACCGGAGTAAAGTTTAGGTGGGTAGTAATGATCAGATCTGGTCGCTGACATATAGCTTGAATAGTGAGTCGAACCGCGAAGGCAAGGTTACGAACGGGCGCAGGCCATCCACCGCTGAAATAGAATTTTGTTTTATCGGAGCAAAGAAACTCAGGATCTTGCGATTTGTCGTGCAGCAGAAAAACATCGCAGTCAGTTTCAGGGCAAATCTGTCCGAATGCCTGTAGCAAGTAGCCGGAATAAACTTGAATGCCGCCTTTAAAGTTAAATAGATTAGGCGACCATATCTGGACTCTTTTCAGACTCTTGGAGGGCATCTACGGTTTCCCCTGGAGATATGCTAAAGCCTGCAAAAGACCTTCTGTTGACTGCTCGTAACTATAACGGGAAACAATTTCTTGACTATTTTGCCCCCATTTTTTTAAGCGAGCTGGGTCTGAGAACGCTTCTGTTAAGGCGTCTGCTAGTGCCTGTATATCGCCAGCTGGAAAAATCAGTCCATTTTCGTAGGGGTGGACGAGGTCCTGGGCGCAGCCAACGTGACTACTGACAATGACAGGACGAGAAAGGCACATGGCTTCGTTGATAGCAAGGCCCCAGGTCTCGTAGATACCGTAGCTGGGAAGTACGACTATATCGGCGATGGCATAGGCTCTAGGCATTTGGGTCTGATTCTGGAAAGGTGCGAAGTAAACGTGAGCGTGTTCTTTTGATTTGGCTTTAAGCTCTATAGATAGGGTACCTGAACCAACAAAGAGTAATGATACTTTGTTTAGCTGCGCTTTGAAAAAGGCGTCGAGCAAGTCGAGTGGACGTTTCTTTTCAATAAATTTACCAGCGAACAGAATGACTTGATGGTCGTGAGGAATACCTAGCTCTTGCTTCCATTCCTGAGCCTGTTGCGCGGCAATGGTTGCTTGGCTGATAAAGCGACTATTATCGATGGCGTGGGGAGATAGAAATAGCTTTTCATCTGGCACGCCGTGATAAGAAAAGTATTCGCGGTTGGCTTTGCCAACGTAGAGAAAGGCGTCAATTCGACTGTAGATAGTTGAAACAATCTTGCGTCGAATTTTTTCTTTGATGCCTGTTCGAGGAAATAGGTGATGCGAGTCTCCCCGGAACAAGAGAGGAGCCTTGCGAGTGTTCCAGCTCGAGATGAATCGGTAGAGGCTGGCGTAGTTGTAGTTCATCAGCCAAACGGCATCGGGTTGATAGGCGCTTACTTGAGAGAGAAGTGTGGGATTTTGCAGACCCCAGAAGTGGTGAGTGCCTGGATTAGAGCTAGTATTAGCGATGAATTCATGGTCGTAACCCTGTAGCAGGGGAATATCCCATTGGATCGATTGCTGAAAGCCGGTATCGACTGCGGATACGATGCCAGAATCCCAAAGGTAGAAAACCTTAAACTGAAATTCAGTTGTGTTGAGACTGATAAACCTAAACCACGGGGCATAGTACTGAATAGGGTGAGAGGCAACAATCGCTAATTTCTGCATTGGCATCCCAAAAGCTGCGAGTTAACGAGCGCCATGTTATTCAGCGTACGTAGCGGACTGTAAGTAGTAAGCAGGATAGCGACGCATCAATACAACGGCAATAGCTGCCAGTACCACAAAGTATTGGAAGCAAGCGGCAACGTAGACGCCAGCTGTCCATTCTGACTGAATTGCGAAAGTCAGCATCAGAACAGAGGCGAGAGATTGAATCGAAAGAATCGGAGCATTGATACTCCATCTTGCTGCCTTTCCATAAAGCGAACCTAGTATAATGGCTAGCCCTGCACATCCTGCCTGACCAAAATTAGCGTAGGCTTCAGCTAATAACCCCCAAGCAATGGTTGCCCTCGTTGCTTCTTCGTAAGTCTGTCGCCCATAGTGTACGTTCAGCCTGTAAGTACCTTCGTGACTGCGTAATTTTTGAGGATTTAAGATACGAGGAACAATCATACCTGGCAAAATTTCATAAGTATCGCCATACATATGTGGAATAAATTCGGGGCTGTTTGTCTGAGTCAAAAGCAGCATCTGGATTACGCTGGAGCGTTCTAAAAAGCTTTGCTCAGTTTCTTCTGGTTCCATATTGTCTGTTGGTCTAGAAAAGCTTCTACTGGCGTAGTCGCTCCACTCTGCATAATACGCTGGATATTCCCATACCTGAAGCTGAACGCTCTGCTGATTGTCTTTCCAGTATTGAGCACGCATGTTGTCTTTCCCAGCATGTAGATATGAAAGGGAAAGCGCTAGAAGTAAGATCACGGCTATCGGAATACGCTTTCTTCCAATTACGAAGGCGGAAATAGCGCCTACCGATGTGGTCGCAGACCCAATCAGTAGCAAGCTAACTGCATTACTAATCGCAAAACTTATCAGCAAAAATATTAGAAGTATATGTTGGTGTCTAGATAGCTCCTCTTTGCCTAGACGGTAAGAGAGCACGAAAGCTGATAATGCAGTCAGCGCGATTACGATGTTGCGGATAGTTGAGAACAATCCAAAGTCAGTTGAAAACCATTCACCGGCAAGTGCAATATTGAATAGGACACTCCCCCCCAGACAGATTAAAAAGAACTGTGTGCCTTTACGAGTATCAATTGCTCGATATTCTAGTGGACTTGGCGGGATAGATCTAACGAATTGAAACCAGACAAATGTACCGATCGCTAAGAAACCAGCAGCCGTATATCCAGCATAGAGGCGGTCGGAGAGCGGATAGGCTCCTACGCCTGGATTGGCGGTCACGAGCGGTAAGGCATATGTCCACAGAAAAGAAAGGCTAAATAGTGGAAAGATAGGCATTCCGTGAGCTCGTTCTGAACACCAAAGATAGCTAGGCAACAAGGCGCAGGCAGTCACTAACCCTGCCGCTAGTTTTAGCGAAGTACTGTCAGTTGCGGTGGAGTTGAACTCATAGCTAAACAAAAAGGCCGTTAATAGCCAAAATGTAGTTAATAGCTGTCGGGGACTGCGCTGTGATGAGTGAACAGTAGGAGAAGCATAGTGGTCTGGTGAGTCAGTTGGATACATTACATACCTCCTGATTGGTGAGACGTGAGAGACCTGTCAAAAACCATGCATTGCTTACGAGTCATTTCAATTGCGGTATAGGGTTCAAAGGCTGGCCAGTTAATGTCAGGCTGGTAGCGCCTTGGCAGGGAAAGCAGCCACTCGATCTGAGTGGTTACTTCAGAAAGTAGGGTGTCTGGCTGGCTACTTTCAGAGAATGCGACAGCATTTCCAGCCTTGCAAGCCTTTAGGATTGGCAAGACAGAACTCTGTTGATGAAACAATGCGAAGATCGGCTTCTGAGCTAGCACGCATGGGTAGAGTTTTGATGCGGTGTAGCTTGCATCATTAGAACCAATTAGTAGAATTGCATCACTATCAGCCAGTACCTGAAGTGCCTCAAAATAGGGAATCCGGTAGGGATATTCATCGACTAGGTCAGCAATACCGAATTCTTTCGCGATTGGCTCTACTGTTTTAGCTGCTAGTTCTTTTGGTGCGTAGCTGGTGCCTACGAAATGGAGCTGAACGGATTGCCACTGTTCGGGATTTTGCTGTCGCGCGACTTGAATGCCTGAGAAGAGCGATCGCACTGCCAGGGCCATATCCGCACCGCCTCTGCCGACGTAGACCCAGTGCCGTTTGCCGTCGTTAGGATCAAATATTTTCTGCTTGATTTGGAGCGATCGCAACAGCTCGAAATCAGTTTCGGGTGCGCCAAACGGCAAAACTGTAAACCGATCCGAATCAAGTGCAGGATACCGCTGTTGTAGCGTTTTGGGATAGGCGGGTGAAACGCTGATGATATGACTCGACTGAGTAACTGCCTTTGGTTCTAGTCGCTTTGCCTGAAACTGGGAGAAGCCATATTTTAACCGTCCACCTGGCGGCGAGCCAGCTCCTGGCTGCTTATAGTAATCGCTCAACCAGGGATCTTGAAAGTCTAATACGTAGGGCACGCCGAACTTTTTTTTCCAACGTGGGCCTAATGCCATTGAAGTGAAGACTGTACTAGAAAAAAAGACTAGGTCAAACTTGTGCTGCTGGAGTAGGCGATCGCCTGCTTGCAATAGATAAGGAAAGCTACGTAGTCCCAAGCTGCCTAGTCCAATTCTTCTGGTGTGTCGGACAGGGAGTGCTTTTGCGTAAGTGACTGGAATATCGGACGGAACCGTTTTGCTCAAGTAGGGATCTTTCACACCGCCTTCAATACAATCGGGCTGTATCGCCAAAACATGCGCGTCCCAGCCAAACTGCTTGAAGTAGGGCAGTGACATTCGTACTCGCTGATGGTCGGCAGCATTGATAGGCGGAAAGTGAGGGCTGATAATGAGCAGTCTACGATTCACTGTTTACAGATGCGAAAGGACAAAGAGATACAATCGGTTTAGCTGTTTTTTTGAGTTGTGTATGTCTCGTTGGTTTAACACGGCTGGTCCTTGTCAGTCTGATATTCACTACATGCTGTCTCCGCTGACTCGCTTAGGTGCGTTGGAGCAACTGATCAATCAGCGTAACTATTTCGTTATTCATGCACCTCGTCAAACAGGTAAGACGACGCTGATGCTTTCGCTAGCGCGGGAGCTGACGGCAAGCGGGCGCTATGTGGCTGTGATGCTGTCAGTAGAGGTAGGTGCCGTCTTCTCTTCTCAACCGGGCAAAGCCGAGGCAGCCATTCTAGACGCTTGGAGAGGGGCTGCTAAGTTTCGCCTGCCGCCAGAGCTGAATCCGCCGGTGTGGCCTCCGGTAGAAGCAGGCAGGCAGATTGGCGCGGCGTTGCAGGCTTGGACTGAGGCTTTGGCTCTGCCGCTGGTGGTGTTTATGGATGAGATTGACGCCCTGCAAGACGAGGCTTTGCTTTCTGTGCTGCGGCAGCTGCGCGATGGCTATCCCAATCGTCCGGGCGGGTTTCCACAGTCGGTGGGTTTAGTGGGCTTGCGAGATGTTCGAGACTATAAAGTCGCTTCGGGGGGAAGTGAGCGGCTTAACACTTCTAGCCCGTTTAATATCAAGGTAGAATCTTTGACGCTGCGGAATTTTAACGCGGCGGAGGTGGCGGAGCTGTACCAGCAGCATACCGATGATACGGGACAGGTGTTTACACCAGAAGCGGCTGCTAGAGCCTTTGAGCTGACGCAAGGTCAGCCTTGGCTAGTGAATGCCTTGGCGCGGCAGGCGGTGGAAACGCTGGTGTGCGATCGCACGCAGCCTGTCACAGTCTCAACGATTGACGCCGCCAAAGAGATTCTCATTCAGCGGCGAGATACGCACCTAGACAGCTTGGCAGAGCGACTGAGAGAATCTCGTATACGGGCGATCATTGAGCCGATGCTGGCAGGTGAATCGATGGGAAGCATTCCTGACGAAGACCGGCAGTTTGTGCTTGATTTGGGTTTGGTGCGCCGTAGCCCGGAGGGCGGCTTTGTGATTGCCAATCCAATTTACAAGGAAGTGATTCCTCGCGTATTGACGGGTGCTACGCAGGACACTTTGCCTCTGATTAAAGCAACCTGGCTGGATCAGGAAGGAAGACTGAAGCCGGAGCAATTGCTAAGCTCTTTTTTAGATTTTTGGCGGCAGCATGGTCAGCCTTTGTTGAAAAGCGTTCACTATCACGAAATTGCACCGCATATTGTTTTGATGGCGTTTCTGCATCGAGTCGTCAACGGTGGTGGCACCTTGGATCGAGAATATGCCATTGGCATGGGACGGATGGACATTTGCTTGCGCTATGGGGCAGTGACGCTGGGGATGGAGCTGAAGGTGTGGCGGCAGGGTGAAAAAGATCCGCTAGCGAAAGGTTTGGTACAGCTAGATCAATATTTAGCAGGGCTGAATGTGGAGACTGGCTGGTTAGTCATTTTTGATCAGCGGATGGGATTGCCACCGATTGCAGAGCGGACAAGCGTAGAAGTGGAAAGGACGCAAAGCGATCGCACTGTTCAAGTCATCCGCGCATAGGCAGCTGGCTCTTTGTTAATTCTTGGTGGGTGCTCGAAGTAGTGGGCGTTTATTTCAGATGAAGGCATAGGGAGTAGAAGATAGATAAGCGATACAATCAAGCTGTTCTAAGCGTTCTATGCTATGCCTCGTTGGTTTAATACGGCTGGTCCTTGCAAGCCAGACATACATTACATGCTGTCTCCGCTGACTCGCTTAGGTGCGTTGGAGCGATTGATTGCGCAGGAAAATTACTACGTTCTCCACGCGCCTCGTCAAACAGGTAAGACGACGCTGATACTTTCGCTAGCACAGGAGCTGACGGCGAGCGGGCGCTATGTGGCTGTCATGCTGTCAGTAGAGGTAGGTGCCGTCTTCTCTTCTCAACCGGGCAAAGCCGAGGCAGCCATTCTAGACGCTTGGAGAGGGGCTGCTAAGTTTCGCCTGCCGCCAGAGCTGAATCCGCCTACATGGCCTCCGGTAGAAGCAGGCAGGCAGATTGGCGCGGCGTTGCAGGCTTGGACTGAGTCTTTATCTCTGCCGCTGGTGGTGTTTATTGATGAGATTGACGCTCTGCAAGATGAGGCTTTGCTTTCTGTGCTGCGGCAGCTGCGCGATGGCTATCCCAATCGTCCGGGCGGGTTTCCGCAGTCGGTGGGTTTAGTGGGCTTGCGAGATGTTCGAGACTATAAAGTCGCCTCGGGGGGAAGTGAGCGGCTTAACACTTCTAGCCCGTTTAATATCAAGGTAGAATCTCTGACGCTGCGGAATTTTAACGCGGCGGAGGTGGCGGAGCTGTACCAGCAGCATACCGATGATACGGGACAGGTGTTTACACCAGAAGCGGCTGCTAGAGCCTTTGAGCTGACGCAGGGACAGCCCTGGTTAGTGAATGCGCTGGCACGGCAGATGGTAGAAGTGCTTCAGCCGGATACTGCTCAACCGCTGACCTTGGAGCATGTGAATCAGGCAAAGGAAATTTTGATTCAGCGACGCGATACGCATATTGACAGTTTGGCGGAGCGGCTGCGTGAGCCTCGGGTGAAGGCTGTGTTAGAGCCGATCTTAGCGGGGCGAGATTTGGGCGATGTGCCTGTGGATGATGTGGATTTTTTGCTGGATTTGGGGCTTTGCCGAATCGACGAAACGGGAAACTTGGCGATCGCTAATCCTATCTACCGAGAGGTCTTGCCTCGAATGCTGGCTTATACAACAACGATATCTCTAGGGCAGCTTACTCCAAGCTGGTTGACTGTAGAGGGCACGTTAGATCCGGATGCGTTGTTGCAGGCGTTTTTAGCATTTTGGCGACAGAATGGGCAGCCGTTGTTGGCTAATGTTCACTATCACGAGATTGCTCCCCACATTGTGTTGATGGCGTTTTTGCATCGGGTGGTGAATGGGGGTGGGACGCTGGAGCGAGAATATGCAATTGGGTCGCGGCGGATGGATTTGTGTTTGCGCTATGGGGCGGTGACGCTGGGGATGGAGCTGAAGGTGTGGCGAGATGGCCAGAAGGAGCCGTTGGCGAAGGGATTGGAGCAGTTGGATCAGTATTTGGCGGGGCTGGGGGTGGATGAGGGGTGGCTAGTGATTTTTGATCAGCGAGAGGGGTTGCCGCCGATTGAAGAGCGGACAACGGTGGAGGAGATGCGGACGGAGGGCGATCGCACTATTCAAGTCATCCGCGCATAGGCAGCAGCGATGGTAACTTACGGCCAACGATTGGACTTTTTATAGACTCTAACCTTGTCAGCACAAGGGTTGGCTAGTTCATTTCTGAGCCGTCGGCAGTATACTTTGAGAGCTGTGTACGCCCAGTCAAGATACATAAGTCAAGATACATAAACCGAGGTTGCTATACTGACACTCGTAGCTCACTTCTATGAATGGTCGGATGGATCTTTATGGTTGCAACCACCCAGACTCTAACTCTCAAGACGTTTCTGACTCTTCCAGAGACCAAGCCTGCTAGCGAATACATCGATGGAAAAGTATTTCAGAAACCGATGCCCAAGCGTCAACATTCTCTTTTGCAAAGCGAACTTTGTACAACCATAAATGCTGCCACTAAACCTAACAAAGTTGCCTATGCCTTTCCAGAACTACGCTGTACGTTCGGAGATCGCTCTTTAGTACCTGATATTGCCGTTCTCAGCTGGCACCAGATTGAGTTCGATAAGGACGGTATTCCAATAGATGATGTATTCGTTGCACCAGATTGGGTGATTGAAATACTTTCTCCTGGCCAAAGCTCAAATAGAGTGACGGCAAATATCTCGCATTGCTTGGAATTTGGCTGCAAGACTGGTTGGCTGATCGATCCTAAAGATCGTTCAATTCTTGTGCTGAGACCGGATAAACTTCCAGAGCTATGTCAGGATGATGCTCAGTTGATGATTCCGGGTAATATTGACCTGAGCTTGACGGCAAATGAAATTTTTAACTGGCTTAAAATGATGTGAATTTTCCTTTCTATGAAGATGAAGGGCGATCGCACTATTCAAGTCATTCGCGCATAGGCGGTTGGTTCTTTATCAATTCCTGCTAGGCACGATCGATAAAGCGCTTCGTACTGATCGACAATCACCTTTGCAGAGAAGTGTTGTTCGGCGCGTTGGCGGCAGGTATGTCGGCTAATTTTAGGAAGATTTTGAACGGCTTCGCAGGCGGAGTCGATAGTATCGATCAAAAAGCCGTCTGTGCCGTGTCGGACAATCTCTGGGAGTGCGCCTGTGGGTCTAGAGATCACAGGTGTGCCGCAGGCGAGCGCTTCTGCAAACACTATGCCAAAAGGCTCGTTCCACTCGATTGGCACGATCATCGCAGCCGCTTTACCTAGCAATTCGTTTTTCTGAATATCGTCGACTGGGCCAATGTATTTGATTCCGTCTTTGTCTATATGGGGCGCGATTTCTTGCTGCCAGTAGGTTTCGCCTTGGGGGGTGTCTACGCGGTTACCGGCGATGATCAGACGGCGACCTGTTTTTTTGGCAACTGTGATCGCGGTATGAGCACCTTTTATCCGCTCTAAACGGCTGAGAAATACTAGCGGCGCATCTGAAGCCACTTCCGACTGAAAAGTAAATTTATCTAGAACGACACAATTGTGGATAGGATGCCATGTACCTCCATTGGGGCGACCTTGGCGGCAGATATAGTCGCTACAGCCCGTGAAAGTTAGACTATTGCCAGCAAGCTTTGAAGCCCAACGAGTTGTACGTGCGGTGGGCTCTCGCTGGTAAGACATCACCTTTGGTAGGGAAGATTTGAGCATGGGTGTAAGGTAAGCAACACGAGAGAAGCTGTGAAGCACATTGGGCTGAAACTTCTGAACCGCAGATCGAAGAGCGACCTTAGTGTTGCGGAGTGCATCTGAGCGTGTTGAGATTGGCGACCAAGCCAGGGAAAAAAACATCAGCGGTGCTTGAAGAGTCAGGATGGGCACTAAGGCCAACAGATCTGACCTTTGGCCTGTATGCCTATGATTAGAAGATCAATGATACGCTCAATACCACCATAAAGCCTGGGGGGAACGGGCAGTTCTGGGTCAGCTGTTAGAAGAATACGCATATATAGATATTTAGCGTTGAACAATGTAAGAACTGAATTTTCTGATTGTTATCCGACAAAACTTTTCCACGCCTCTATATCAATATTTGAATGTCCTCTTTGTTCAAACGGAATCTGCCCTTCTTTTACAGACTCTTGTATTTTAGGCAACAGTTGAAGGTAGCTTTCTGGTTTTGTTGCTGGATGTAAAAGCCAGGCATTCTCGGTACTCATGTTCAGCGTCAGCCCCCCTCCCCTTCCGACCCGCTTGAATAGCATAATTTCTGGTGATCGCGGAAAACCTCGTTTTAGTAGTCTAGTAACTAGTGCTTCTATTACCAGACTACCTTGCAATAAAGGTAGGTATTGTTTTAACTTCTCTCTATCCATAAGGAAGCATCGAGTGCTGAACCAGTCATTGTACCAACCGCCCTCAGCAAGAGTAAAAGGGCGGCCTTCATGGCGGCTAGGAGCATCTGGGATACCGACCTGCTTGCTAAAAGGTGGACTGATTCTAGGAGTAGAGGCAACTACTGCTGGCATTGTTTCCATTCTTTCTTTAGCTTCTACTGACCAGTCATATCCGGGTGATTGATGAAGTAACATATCAGAATCGTAATGCAGTACATACTGCGTTTTAGAAACTTCTAGACCTGCGAGATAAGACATGAGCGCGCAACCGCCATAGTCGTGAGTTTCGTTTACCAAGTTGTTCAAATATTTTCGCGCTAAGACTGGTTGAAGCGAATTTTTGGGACGCAAATAGATAACGCGGTCAAAACACCCTTCTCTTTTAAACTCTCGGCAATCTCGCAGATCTTTTCGACGCGCTGGTTAAATTTTTCTAAGGGAAAACGCCGATCAGAATCGACAATTTTAGTCTTCTGTGGGCGACAGCAATCTACAATAGCCAGCGTTTCATCTACATGAGAGCGATGGGACAAGACTAAAGCTGGTATTGTCAGGCGCGCATACGAGATATCACCAGGAGAAAGGTTTATCTGAAGTGTAACGTTATGCATGGTTTGGTTCTTTAATAGTGCAAGACCCATCTAGTAGCTTCTGAAACTTTGTTTCTATCGTCTAGATAGGGAATAAATGCCTTGCTTGGGTCAATATCATCTGTGCCAGGCAAGACTTCTACAAAAGGAACATCTCCGTAGAAAGATGCCCATCCGGAAAACGTACTAGGTGGACCAACAATCAAGTCACACTGTGATAGAAGATACAAATCCTCTATCACACTTCCAAGTCCAATAGTATGAGGAATTTCAGAAAAACTAGATGACACACAAGATTCTGTTGTGCAGATAAAAAAATGTATGTTTCCCTCTCTTTTATATAGGCGGCTGCACAGTTCTACGTACTTTGATAGAGGCACATAAAATTTTCCTCCCATCCAGTGCTTATAGTCCTCTATTCGTATATGTACTCCCACTTTTATAGTGTCTTGAGATACTCTCTTTGAAATTAATCTATCAACGCTATCGCTGTATTTTTCTATCGGTTTAAAGAAGAGACGAATTTTTTTCCTGATGAGTCTTGATTGTTCTGAAGCACCGTTTCCCATAACTATACAACACTACTATAGACGCAAGCTCAGAGACAGTACTATCAAGGTCTCCCTTTTCTCCAGAATTTATAACCTGTACGCGAGAGGTGAGCTTCTGTAGTGGGATTAGACCTCGAATGAAAAGATTTCGGTACACCTTCAGAGCTGAGCGGTTATCTGGAGATATTCTTTCGATTATTGTTTGATTATTTTTAGGGCCATAAAAGTAGTTTTTCCAAGGTCGGAAGCAAAGATTCCGAACAGGTATACCTTTGTCTAACCCATAACTTAGGGCATGACTATAGACTAAGAGACGATTGCCCAAACGGCCATAATCGAGCGTAACTAAGAATCATTAATTTACTACAACTTTTACTTCCTAATTACCAATATTTTGTTAAATTCTCAAAAAGAACCAAAGATTATATCTTTAGAGAAATAAGCATACTGAGAATGCGAGAAAAGTCTAGCCACTGTTCTGACGTTTGGCTAATACAGACTCAATGAGATGTATTAGCTTATTTTTCTCTATCTCCCAACAAAGACCATCACAGGCTACCTTTAATGATGCCTGTTTAGCCGCCTCCAACCTTTTTCGCGATTCTATAATGTTGTTGATTACGGAAGCTAATTCTAATGGTTCATTTTTATTCAATAGTTTACCAATCTTTGGTTGAATAGCAAGAACCTCTTTTTGCCCAGCAGTGCTAGTAGCGACTATTGCCAAACCTGCCTGAAGGTATTGGAAGAGCTTATTTGTAATTGTTAGATCACGGTTGTAGATTTCGCTAGTTTCAAGAGCAAGGCCGATATCGTGTTCAGAAATGCGCGACAATAATTCTGAATTGGGTACTGTTGAATGAACAAAAATAAGTTCCTGCCAACCATTTGGAATTAAATCTTCTAACCATTGGCTGGAGCTTCTGAAATGATCTCCTCGCAGGTGAACTTCGAGCGGAACATTGAGGTGAGGAAGTGCTTGAAAAAGAAGTTCTAATCCCCTTCCAGGGCCTATTGTTTGTGAAAACCAATGAAGAGAAGGAAGTTTGAGGTTTTTGCGATCGCGAATCTGCCCATCTATTTGTGATCGCTCTGCCCAGGGAAAGCTATTGTAAACAACCGTCGGCTTTGGAGCTTGATAAGCTTCTGCCATGGCCTCTGCCATCGCATGAGAGGTGGTAAGGCAGTATTGACACTCTCGAATGAGCCGCTTCTCCAGAGCTTTTAACTGAGCAATTGGCCGAGTAGCTCGAGCTTCGAGAGGCAAATCTTCGGAGAACCAGTCTTCAAAATCTACCCCGACACTAAACCCTTCGTCCAAGAGCTGATTTCCAACCCACAAACCTGCTTCTGAATGCACAATCGTTAAATCTGCATGAGCCTGGCGAGCAGCTTTGAGCATAGACTTTGCGCCATACCCGAGCAGATTAGGGGAAAAGACGTTGAAGCGCAGGTAGCATTCTTTGGCAATACGTGACTGTAGACGAACTTGCAAGTTGCTAAAACGATTTTGAGGCTGAAAGTCGAGAATGGGTAAGAATTTCCATTTTTTGTTCTGAATTAACAGGCGATCGCGATTTACAAGCTCTAAGTTAAACCAAAAGCCACGTACGGTTACATCGTGACCTACATCCGACAGTGCTTCAGCTTCTTTTTGCGGACGCGGCGCGGTGCAAAGATGACCTCCAATCAGAATTAAGATTTTTGCCATTGTTTGCTCTCAGGCATTTAGCTATTTTCGGGTCTCGATCGATAAGAATATTTCTCCATTAGCTTTTTTAGTCTCCAGCCAATTGCCGCCTTACCATAACCATACTGATATCCTAATGTTTGTAACTGCTTTGCTTTCTGCCACCCTACAAGGTCAGACAACAGATGGAAGGTTGGTCCTCCAGACGGTTTCAGATCAGATCCGCCTAACTGCTGAACTTTCCTTTGTGCTGCTTCTACTAAATCAGGCGCGGCTGGATAAACTTCATAAACAAAGCGCTGAAACACAGTCGCGCATACGTGACGAGTTCTTTCACTATCTTCTCTCTTCAGTAGACTACTTGTTCCTAGCTCCAGAGAACGGAAGGCAGACTTCCAAGCAGAGTAGGATTTTGATCCACTAAGACTGCTGTTACCGGAGCGGTAATAGGTTTTGGCTCCCCAACAAAACTTTATGCCTTTGCTTGCGAGTAATATACGGCTGAAATAGTCGAAGTCATTTATTAGCGAGAGTTCTTCAGTCCATTTTCCTGCCCGATCGGCGATTTGACGTGGGATTAGCCAAGCTGCCCCATGCATCATTAAATGATTCTCCCATGCACAGAGCAACCAATCTATAGGGTCAAAATCAGCCCACAGAAGCTGCGGAGTAAACATTGCATCATCCGGAGATCGGTAAAATCGCGACCATTCGCAAGTCGCGATATAGTCTAGGTTTCCATCTTCGAATAGAACCATTTGTTTCTGAATTTTATTAGGCGCTAGGAGATCATCTGCGTCCAGATATTGAACGAAATCTCCTTGTGCTTCCTGTAAAGCTCGGTTCTCTGCTGCACTTTGCCCTTCGTTCTTCTGAGCAATAACTTTAATATTGGAGCGCTCGTACCTTCTTGCAATAAGCAGGCTGTCATCTTTGGAACCATCATCTACGACTATAATCTCCTTACTTTTATACGTCTGAGCGATCGCTGATTCTAAAGCTTCAGCCAGCCAAGGAGCAGAGTTGTAGCAAGGAATAAGTATAGAGACCAACGGAATAGGAGACATTCGGAGTAAGGTTAAAGTTTGGATGAAAGAAATACTAGATAAAGTTAGGCAAGGCGTTCTTTACCCTCTACCTAAGCAGATTTACCTTCTCAGAAAGTAGCTTTATCTCTATGAAAGCCAAAGCAACGCTAGCGAGCAACCCGAAGTAAAATGAAGTAAAGGACCTATTTTCGAATCCTATTGAGTACGCTGTAATTATTGCTGATTGCCAGTGAAATAAGTAGATCGGATAGGATAGGTCTCCCAACTTGGTATCAAGCCTAGAAAGAAGCGACCGCCTGCAACCAAAAGTTTTCGAGTGATAGAGCAAAGACAAGACCAGAAAAGCGGTTGTAGTTAGATTGATGTAAAAGTACAAATCAGAATTTGACGGCAGGTAATAAGCTGCGATGTAGTTACTTGCATAAGAAAGCACTGAGAAAAAGATGATCTTCGGTGAGCTAAAGTGGTCTAGAAATCTGAATAGTCTTGAGTCTGATAATGATACTCACGTAGTTTCGACTGCACCTTCGTACCGAATTTGAATAACATTGTAAAGCTTCGGATTTAGTTCAATTTCTTGCTGATATTGTATGAATGCC
>CAWCXR010000014.1:15000-190475 GCA_963799555.1 uncultured cyanobacterium | reverse complement strand
GCCATACTGATATCCTACTGTTTGAAGCTGCTTTGCTTTTCGCCACCCTACAACATCAGAGAGCAGCTTAAAGGTTGGTCCTCCAGACGGCTTTAAGTCAGATCCGCCCAACTGCTGAGCTCTCGTTTGTGCTGCTTCCAGCAAATCAGGCGCGGCTGGATAAACTTCATAAACAAAGCGCTGAAAGACAGTTGCGCAGACATGACGAGTTCTTTCACTATCTTCTCTCTTCAGTAGACTACTTGTTCCTAGCTCCAGAGAACGGAAGGCAGACTTCCAAGCAGAGTAGGATTTTGATCCACTAAGACTGCTGTTACCGGAGCGGTAATAGGTTTTGGCTCCCCAACAGAACTTTATGCCTTTACTAGCTAAGACCACTCGACAGAAGTATTCACCATCGTCGTTAAGCGATAGCTGCTCATCCCACACGCCTGCCTGCTCAGAAATGGAGCGGGGAACAAGCCAAGCAGCTGGATGCATCATGCAGTGTTCTTCCCATGCTCTTAGCAGCCATTCGGTCGGAAGCATATCATTCCAAAGGGACTGAGGAACGAACCGAGCCTCAGCCGGAGATTGATAGAACCTTGCCCACTCTCCTGATGTAACATAGCCGGGTTCAATACTCTGTAAAAGTCGAACCTGCTTCTCGATTTTGTTTGGCGCTAATAGGTCATCGGCATCTAAATATTGAATGAAATCACCTTGTGCCACGCTGAGCGCGTGATTTCTAGCCGCGCTCGCACCACGATTGGACTGGCTAAGTACTTTCACGTTGTCGCTTTGGTAGGTACGTGCCACGGACAAGCTATCGTCTGTAGAGCCATCATCTACAACAATAACTTCTATGTTCTGCCAAGTTTGGTTCAAAGCGGAGTTAATGCTTTCGGAAAGCCATCTTTCAGCGTTATAGCAAGGAATCAAGATAGAAACTAAAGCGCTCATACTTCAAAACATTCCTTGTAGCTCTTAGGACGATCGAACAGTATTAACTATATACCTCCAACCATATCGAAAGTACCAAGGCTTAGAATCCGCGACGTAATGGTGCAACACGGCCTTTGGACTGATGGCCTCCTCCTCGGCTGGCATAACGTTATAGTTACTCTCATCAGCCACAATGCAGTCTCGCCCAGCCATCAACATTGCCACCAGCGCTTGCTCTTGATAGTAATGCGTGCCTTCACTCTCAATCAGAGTCTTGCACCAATGCTCAATCTGCTCCCAATCGAGCTCACTGCTGTTTAGACCACAAATACCTACATTGACGCGCTCCGCTAGCTTTGCGCCAGCTAGAGATTCTGTCAAAGCTGGTGAATACCCATAAGATGTCTCAGTATCTACCATATGGCAGGGTTGAGTCGGATTTTGCAACCAATCAAGCAAGGTATTTGGTTGTCTGAAAAATAGCATGTCCGAATCTAACACCAGTTTCCATCCTTCGCTACCGATGTGAATATCTGTGAGCTTGCGAATGTTTGGATAATTCTCGCGTCGCTCTCTTAAATAGGGAAACTTGCAAGCAGGTAGATGAGTTTCGATCTTCTTATCTAAATCATCTTTGAGATGTATCTGAGCGTTTGGGAAGATACGTAGAATCTCTTTTTGATATTCCAGAGCTAGAGTGCCGTCATCATATATGACTGGGCGCAGTGAAATCTTCGAGTGCTGAGCCATCGAATAAGCGCAGAAAACGGTTTGGTACCAGAACTTTCGACCACTTAAGAAATAAATATTGTATGTTTCTTGAGACTTATTGACCTCGATAGTGGGTAGACGATACGCAGAAGCTTCCATCTGTAGGCGACACCAGTAATCAATTGCCACATTACTAGCCCCTCTCCTGTAGCATTTTCTGAGAAAACCTTTAGGAACATAATAGGTACGATAAAGCAGAGAGCCTAAGTTCCATCTCTTTGCTAAGTTCCGTAAGCAATTTGGTTGTGAATTTGCAATCATGATGACGCTCTAAAGTAATTCAGCTTGACCCTCAAACAGCCCACAAGCACCTTGCCAACGAATATAGGAAGCTGGACTTTTCCAGGGTTGGTAACGAAGAAAAGCTTTAATTTGCCGAGGTAGTACAGTCCAGCGAGAAATTTTCGGCCAGAGGCGGATACCGTGTACATCTAAAACTTGCACCCATGATCGCGATGAAGCACGGTTGAGTCGGGCTAGGTAGGCTTTAGTCAGGCGTTCAGCAGAAATTAGATGGGTGAGCTCAAGCTGTGGGAAATATCCAACTCCCCAACCTCCTGAAAGGAGTGTCAGAACGATATCGTTGTCTTCACCGGACACAAGACTTTTCCCTGTGCGCCCGAGTGCTAGCCTAGTGTGGTTACCCGTAATTTTCTCTGTATACATCTTAGCTGCTAGTGTACGAATGGCTAGTCCAGCTCCAATAGGCGCAAAAGATGGATAATGCTTCTGGAATTCTTCTATATCTTTCCAATAACAAATTTGAGCTTCATCACCTAAATCTCTAATTCCCAAAGGAGGACTAATATTTTCGAACCATGGCTCTGGGTTTACTTCAAATTTGGGAAGAGATTTACCACCGATTGCCCCCAGCTTAGAATGCTGCCGAAAAATTTCAAGCGTATTTTTTAAGTAGTCTGGAGCAAGCACATTATCATCATCAACAAAAACTAAGATCTCAGCTTTAGCTTCGCAAAACCCTCGCAGACGCGCTGCTGTCAGGCCTAATTTATCTTCGCGCACATGATGTGCATAAGGATGCCAGGTCAAATCAACCACCGTTGCTAGTACACTATCGCTAGCATTGTCAACTAGCAACAGCTGCCATTGCGTTGGGGAAAGCGTTTGAGACTTTAGGGCAGTTAATACTTTGTTTAAGTAATTAAGTTGTGGATTGTGAGTGCAAATAACTACGCTAATCTCTGATTTCATGAAGTATGCTGCTTTTTATCTATGTTTTTCTTCAACCAATAGACACTGTGATGTTCGCCTAAAAGATACATTCTTCTAGGCTTGTTTCTAACAATATGCTCTACGACTTTATATGGAGAGAGATAGTTTTCATAGTAAGCCAAAACATTACTAATCATCCTGCTTACTTCTTCAGCATCCATCAGAAAAGCACTTTCAATCTGTTTCAACAGAGATTCTCTACCATCAAAAACAACTGCGTTCTTGCCGTGCTGAAGTGGTGGTATGAATAGCTCTGCATATACTTTTTCAACAATTGGAATTGTTCCAACCGACATAGCTTCAACAATGTTGTGCGATAAAGGCATAATGACACCAGGACAAGCTAAGAAAAAGATATATCTAGCCAACAGCTTTCTTAAATCTCGTATAGGTATCGAAAACTTTTCGGTATCTACAATAATTATTTGCTTTTCCTTTTGGTTGACAGATCTGATGAGAGCTTCGTAGGATTGAGGGAAAAAAGCATTTTCCTCAATCAGAAGTTTACAAATTTCTATCCTATCTAAAACTTCAAATATTCCGTCTTTGCTAAGCTGCTTGTAACCTGAGAAAAAATTTCGAGAGCCTTCATCAAAAGACCCAGCAAAAAATACGCTATTATTTCTTTCAGAAAAGGTGTCAATCTCTAAATTCCATAGATCGTCTGAATACATAGCCGGATGCATAGCCATTGGTATATAGTATTCCTCGACTAAATCACATGACTTTTGAGTGCCATGAAGCAGTCCTGTAAAATAATCAACAGAAATGACGTTTGAGCTATTCGAATCACTGATTAGTAAATCATAGCCTTCAGGTTTTTTCACAGAGAAGGTTACTCGGTCTTCCGTCAGAAGAAGTTTTGAAAAATTATCTTCAATCAAGTTCCACATAAAATATGGATTTGCCTTGAAAACAACTTCGTATCCACTTGCATGAAAAAACTTGATGAGTAAATACAAATATCTACGGTATGGACTGCTCTTCAAGTCTATAAACACTTTCTTCGCTGTTTTATTAGTAGGCAGCTTTTCACCTTTTTGTTTAATTTTATGAATGAAAAATAGCCAAATCCCTATTGCTATTCTTGTAGCTTTTCTCATATAGAAATAAATTTTAGGCATTATAAAATCCTCTTCAGGAGGGGTGGCACTGGTTCCGCCGAATGGGATAGCATAAAGTCTTAATGTGTATAGCCTAGGCGATAATAGGTGGAGAAAATATAAGTTTCCCATTGTCGTACTATGAATCTGTTTTCCCACCCGTGTCCCTGCTGCGCTAGTGAAGAGGTTCGAGTGCATACGCGCTATGCGACTCAAACTAATGGCAGTCGGACTATCTATCATTGCCGCCGCTGTGATATCTACTATAGCGAGACGTTTGCGACCCCGATTGCTGGCCTGACAACGCCGTTAAGCCGAATCATAGCGGTGCTCATGGCGAGAAGTGAAGGGATGGGCCTGAATGCGACGGCCCGTACCTTCAAGGTCTCGAAGAAAAGTGTGATTGACTGGGAACATCGGCTAGGCGATCTCAAGCCGACGCTGATGCTCTATGCGCTGCTGCATGAGTTTATTCATCAGGAGATAGAAGGCGATGAACTCTACACCAAAGTCGATAAGAATGTAGCGCCCTCGGTCTCTGAAGGCTGGACGATTGTGCTGATGGAGCGAGGCAGCCGCTTCTTATGGGAATTACATTGTGGTCGCAAAGACAAACAGTTATTTGAGCAGGCACTGAACTGCTTAGCCGAGGTGATCAGCCAAACCGGTAGCATCAGCTTATTGACCGATGGTGAACGTCGCTACGGTAACCTATTGTTTGAGATTTGTCATGACGTGCTCCGTACGGGGCGACCGGGGCGACCAGCCAAACGGTTGCCCAAAGGCGTCCGGGTAAAGTTAAAGAATAAAGGGTCGAAAAAACGACCAGGGCGTAGACGAAAAAAGTACCAGACGCCTGTTCCTGAACACCCTGAAACCCAACATCAAGTTGCCGACTCAGAGATTCATGCTAACCATGTGGAAGCTTTCAATGCTTCCCTACGACGGCGCAATGCAGCCTTTCGGCGTAAAACAAACACCTATGCGAAGTCTCGGCAAGACTTACAGCGCACACTCGATGTTTATTGGCTCGTCCATAACTTTGTGCGCGTTCATTTCACGACCAAAGTTGTTCCGGCTGTGAAACTAGGTATCTTAGAAGTTGGACTCTCTTAGATTCAACTATTAACCATGCGCTATGCCATCTAGCCGAGTGCTGAACAGTGATTCACGCTCCCATCTGACGGAACCAGTGCCGCATCAACCCATCAGAAATAACCTTCAACGCATGGTGGCGTCCTGCTTTCAAACACAACAATCTGTACGCGAGTCCGGTGGGCAGTGACTCTCGAATATTTCGAGCTAAATTCATTCTTGAGGTCTCTCTAAAATATAAACAGGAATTGGTTTCCTAAGTATCAGTCCACGGAAACAAAAATAGAGCACATTACCCCACCGTTTGGTTGCAAGGGCTTCACGAAGTCCTTTTGGTCTACCCGCCCAAGGATCTCTAAGATGACGATATTTGTCAAACAATGCGACATCGAATTCCCCTGTTTCACTTAAGGTCTGCGCAAGCCGATCTAGCAAATGGGGAAACTTACGAGATCCAGAAGTAAAGTAATGATAAACAAGAGATTGGCTAGAAAATCTTGCATCAGCAGTTACTAGTCCATTCCACTTTTGATCCAGCACCTCTGTCGAGTCACGGAAATGGTTGATCATGTAATTGAAAGAAAGTTGATCTTTATAAATATTTCTTTTCAAATACAGCTCTAGCCAATGCTCATGCCAGTATCGCCCCATTTCTCGGCCTTTTTGATCGTCTTTCCACGCAATTACGCCACTATTTAAATAGATACCTGGTTCGGATCGCCAGCCAACTGCGCAATACTCGCGGACTACCCAGTCTGGCGTAAAGGACTTAGTATTTACTTGAGACGCATCCGGTGCTGCTGCGATTGATTTGGCAACAGACACTTGTCTCAAGTCAACTAAAGGGAGAGCGTCACTATCGATGTATAAAAAATCTCCTTCAACCAGAGCACGCATTTGCGACTTTAGAACACGACTGCGAACAACTGCGGCATGGTCTTGGAAACATCCAAGATCAACGATTCGCGGCTTTGCATCAAGATGTCTTACAGCATCTTGGAAGAGAGATAAGCTTGATGTTTTCCGGTCTGAAATAATGAAAATTTCCACGTTTGGAGACAAATGCTTGATTGCCATCGCTACGGCTATCAACTCGTATAACAATTTAACTTTCTGGTCTACTACAATTACAAAAACAACTTTCATTTACTGTTTCCAAGCTGAAGCTGACAGAAAACACGACTCAAAAATCCGCCTTCCTCGTCTTGCCACTCTTTCCGATAGGCTTTTAGGAAGGTGTATCGAATTCACAGTTTCTAAAGTTGTTTGAGCAGCGAGTCGATCAGCGAACTCCCGGGCAGCTGGATAGTTTATGACAAACGTTTCAACCGGTGGAGACACTCGCCCATGATTTTCAATGCTCTCGGGGGGTGAAACCTGAAGATAATCGCAACACCTCTTAATAAGAGAAGGAAAGTCCTTAAATTCAGATTCATAATCAACCCAAATCAGATCTAAACAACTATTCTTCAGAAGATACTCAAAACGTAGTTGCTCACATCTAAGATATTTCACGAACGACAGTGGGACATGAACAGGGGCTGCAGCCTTTACACGCTGCTGGTCGTCCCATACTTGCCACTGATCAGTCTGCTGTGCTCTGAGTAGCGAAGCAGCAGTCGCTAATAGATCGTGTCGCATAATTGCAATCACTTTCAGGTTTGGTACCCAAGCCTGCAGTAATTCGATTGAATCCTCAAATTCGTCGCTTGATCCAAGGGCAGTTTTGGCCCCGCGTTTTATTCCCTGCTCGTTAGAGGAATAGCCTGCAGAAAGTGCTGCTTGTGCCAACCGTTTATGAAGGGTGGAGTCATGACGAATCTTGAAGGGCCCCTTTTGTTGAGAAAAGAACCAAGGTAAAGAGATTTCTAGAGGAATTGATGCAATATCGCAAGACTCACAAAGCGCCTTCATCAGACCAGTGGTTCCGGTTCGTTGAAAGCCCAAAGTTAGGAAGTCCAACTGAAACGGCGAGTTAACTATTCTGAGACTAGATGGATCGGTTGACGATTTCATTTGGATTTCTTCGTTTTTCAACTATCAGCGAGAGAGCGTTGCTGAGACTAGCCTCGGCGTCTTCCAATATCTCCCACGTTCTATCGATTATCTCGACGCCACTAACATTGTTGTCTGTAGCAAAATGCGTCATAGGCTTATGTACACGACTGACATCATCGTCAGTATGAACTAAAGAATTTAAGCTTCTTGGCAGAAGAAATTCACTCGGGTGACCAGCTATACTCAGATTAGATAGAAAGCTGCACAGCAGAGTACTTCCACTTCTTTAAGTTGCGCATACAACATACGTCTTCCTTAGGCCGCTCATGTCGACTTTTTAATAGATCTAGAAACAATCTATCTTGGATGCACTCAAACGATAGGAGCGTATGAGGATAAAGATCCTATGCTGCAATCAACTTCTTCGATATGAATGTGAGGTTTCAGCATGACCACACCGAAATCATTGTGGACGAAGGGCACCCCATCAGGATACATAATTCTAGGGGTCAACTCAAATTTCAACACATGCTCCAACCTAACTACGTTTTCGATTTTAGGTCTCACTAACGACAGGGATATTAAGTAATCACCGCCTGCTAATACTGCGTCAATTTCAGGAAAGCAAAAGCGCTGAACCATTTTTCCTTCGAAGGGGGGGAGCATCTGTCGGTGCAACCTAGGTCCTATACTCACAACGCGATTACCTGTTTGAGTTGTGATAGTCAGTGCTACGCCAACCCCTTGCGTTGGCCGATAGCAATCGATGGTTACACTCACGTAAAGATCACTATCTTTGTCATTTTTCACTAGCTCTAGACTAGGGTTTGACAATCCCATCAGATGGGTATCCGAATAAGCGGATGCATTGTTCTCACTACTTTGTAGCTGGTTGATACGGTTGGCATAAAGGCTAATGCCTTCATCCGTAGAACCCTGAAATATTAGATTACCTTGATTAAGTAGCAGCGTTTTGGAACATAGTTGTTCTACAGTGGCAATATTGTGACTCACAAATAGAACTGTTCGCCCTTGCCGCCCAACATCTTTCATCTTACCAAGACACTTTTTCTGAAAAGCTACATCACCGACTGCTAGAACTTCATCTACTATCAGAACTTCTGGTTCCAAATGTGCTGCCACTGCAAATGCCAATCGAACATACATTCCACTGGAATAGCGCTTCACCGGCGTATCTAGAAATCTTTCTACCTCTGCAAACGCTACAATTTCATCAAACTTCTGGCGAATCTCCGATTTTCCCATTCCCAATATTGCACCATTTAGAAAAACGTTCTCTCTTCCGGTCAACTCTGGGTGGAATCCTGTGCCCACTTCTAATAGGCTAGCAACTCGACCTGTTATACCAATTTGTCCTTCGGTCGGTTCCGTAATCCGGCTCAAAATCTTTAAAAGCGTGGATTTGCCAGCACCATTTCGCCCAATAATGCCAACCCGATCGCCCCTCTTTATCTCAAAAGAAACATCCTTCAGCGCCCAAAACTCATCCAGCTCCGACTCCCGAGCCTTAACCGAGGATTTCTCAAGCGACTAATCGCCCCCTTAGCCCCATTCGCAATCACATCGCGCAGCGCCGTATATCGCTCACCCTCCTGCTTGCGACCGAGAACATACTTCTTGCCCAGATTCTCGACACGAATGACAGTATCAGACATAAATCAAATAGTTAAAAATAAACAAAGAGACCCACCACGCAAACAACTGCGCGTATCACATCGCAACGTCATCTGGCATCAAACCGACTGCAAAGCTCAGAACCGAGCTAGCCATCTCCACCGCCTCTTCAGCCTCAAACCTTTCTGGCTCCATCACATCTCCTGGATAGCGAAACTCAGTAGCATACGTCGTTAAAACATACGCCACAGGCTCTAGCTCACAAAACCTCGGCTCATAAGCTGCATACAGATCTATCAACACTTCCAAATCATGAGTCTTTTGGAGTGCAGCATCCTGGAACATCAAATAACCCTTCAGCGCTTTTTCCGCAGCCTGCTGACAGTGATATACAACTGAGTCTAATAGTGACTCCTCACTACCAGCAGCACACGGCCGATTGTAAATCGCGCTGACTCTTTAATCAGCCATTTTTTTTTTTTTTTTTTATTTAATTTTATTATATAATTATACTAATTTTTTTCTTTAATCTCAAAATTTTAAAATATTTCCCATCATTTAGAATAATCTAACATCCCTCTTTATCTCAAAAGAAACATCCTTCAGCGCCCAAAACTCATCCAGCTCCGATTCTAAAGCCTTAGACCGAGGATTTCTCAAGCGACTAATCGCTCCCTTAGCCCCATTCGCAATCACATCGCGCAGCGCTGTATATCGCTCACCCTCCTGCTTGCGACCGAGAACATACTTCTTGCCCAGATTCTCGACACGAATGACAGTATCAGACATAAATCAAATAGTTAAAAATAAACAAAGAGACCCACCACGCAAACAACTGCGCGTATCACATCGCAACGTCATCTGGCATCAAACCGACTGCAAAGCTCAGAACTGAGCTAGCCATCTCCACCGCCTCTTCAGCCTCAAACCTTTCTGGCTCCATCACATCTCCTGGATAGCGAAACTCAGTAGCATACGTCGTTAAAACATACGCCACAGGCTCTAGCTCACGAAACCTCGGCTCATAAGCTGCATACAGATTTATCAACACTTCCAAATCATGAGTCTTTTGGAGTGCAGCATCCTGGAACATCAAATAGCCCTTCAGCGCTTTTTCCGCAGCCTGCTGACAGTGATACACTGCCGCGTCTAACAATGACTGCTCACTACACAGCAGCACACGGGCCGATTGTAAATTGCGCTGACTCTTTATCAGCCACTGCTTCACCTCATCAGCTTTGGGGTTATCCATAGAGCGTATAGAGCGTTTTGCCCTCTCGCAAGACCTGACTCACCAACGAACTACGAACAGTCGCCTTCCTATCTACCTCATCGCGCGTCATTACAATGAGATCCTTCGGCACGCCCAACCCTCTCAAAGCTTTGTGAGCTCCCCTAGAACGTCGATAGCCCGGCTCATCAGAATCTGAGACAATAATCAATAGATCAATGTCACTGTCATTATTCGGCTGCCCATAAGCATACGAACCAAACAAGATAATCTGCTCCGGTTGTAGATTGCTGACCAACCGTTGAACAACGTTTTCTACCAGATCAGGCGGCAACGAATTCATATGCTAACTGCTCTCTCTAAAGAGGTCTCTGCTCTGGAGTTGCTCTACGGTGTGCCTCCATACATAAATATAGAGCCTCCTAACCACACTCCCAAGAAAAAACGAGGACACAGTTTCCTGCATCCTCGCCATTCAAGAAAATATCGGCTGCCTTTTATCTACAGCTCAAGCGCCTACACCGTCGCCCGCCGTCTTCGCCGCTCCTGCCGCCGTCGACCGCCCGCCATTTCATACTCATCGCTACTGCGACCATACGTCGAGGCGATCCCGCTCAGCATCCGCTCCGACCAATCAGCCAGTACATCTTCCGACGCATTCAGCTCGTTGTATATCCGATCCACCTGCGAGAGCAGCGTATTATACTCGCTCACTTTTTTACGAGTATCGCCCAGCGCCCCCTCATACCCCTTCAGCGTCAGGCCATTACCCAAATCCAGCTTCGGATCAATCGAGGTGACCGCCGCCACCCGGCGCTCCGCTTTCTCCAACACACGAGAACTCTTCTTTCTTCTTGACATAATTCTAGATGCTCCTAAAAGAGGTACAACGTTTATCGCCCCAATCATAAGCAAGCTAGCTCAATAGCCTCCTCAGAAATACCACCCAGAAACGTCAAAAACTTTACCAGCACTTAGCGACTTTGACCGTAGATTCTCAGAGTTCTTAGATAAAAAGTCACTTTTTGATTCGCTCATCTCAAAACAAAAGCAGCAAACGATACGGCTCGCTTTGTAGATTAAGCATCGGATTAAGCAGATCGTAGATCTACCGAAAGCAAAATAACGACTGCTTATCACACTCCAATAACGCTATAAGCAAACGCTCAAACACAAAAGCGCGATCGCACATCCACTCAAGCCGATCGTACATCCACTGACAGCTACATCAGCGCCCCTTATGCCGATCTAGCAACAGCATAAGCAGATCTAGCAACCACACATTGCGATCGCATATCCACTCACATCATCACATCAAAACACAAACAGCTTCGCTACGCCCCCACACAAGCCGCAGATGTAACAAACAGTCGACACTGCTCAAACACATAGTGAAGCGCCGCTAGCAGAGCATCCAAATCTGACAGCAGATAAGTCTTGACATGCTTAGTAAACGTCAGTTCATACAGATGGCCAAACTCCCAAAGCTTACCGTTAGAAACAATCCCAAAAACGATCTGATCCGGCCTCTCATTAATCCGCTGAACCGCAATCATCTCTACCAAACATTGACTCCATCCGCCTTCAAAATCATCTTGCTTCGCTTCCACAACAATGCAATAAGGCTTCTCGAACACAACCCGGCCCAAAGGAGACCTCTTTGCAATCACATAGTCTGGCACGCCCGAAAGCACTTGGTCATAGGCCAGCGCCGGATGGCTCCACAGCAAAAGCTGCTCTCGATAAGACTTCCACACCTCTTTCAGTACCGGATAGATAAACTTTTCGCAAATCGCATATTCAGAAGTATCCACAGCGCCTTCTTGCAGAACCAGGTTCAGCTCAGCTCGAAAATAATCATCTACTCGAACCGGCTTCTCAACAATAAAGTCCGACTCCGTGTAGACAACTTGAAACTCACTAATAACCTGACTGACTCTTTTGTAAGCGTTGAACAACATTTTGCACCTCATAAGCCGTATGAACAGGCTCAAGCGTCTATCCTCCTAGGGTAGTCTATGTGCCAGTTGGCTTACGAGCCATCTTAAGCTGCCTCACTGATCACCTGCGGACGTGTCTGTCTTACCTAGCAAAATACAAGTCGACAGCACAGCAAAGAAACAGCAACCTCAGAACGCAGTGTCCCCGAAAGAAAAGCTTTCATGAAAGCCTCTCAAAGGACAACAACCTAAATCACATCCGCAAACGTCCGCTCCACCTTCCGAAAATACTGAACCCCCGTCACAAAGATCACCACTACCAATCCCATCGACAGCGCAAACCCCGGCCAATAAATCTGCGACTCTCCGCCCAAAATCGCCCAGCGAAATCCATCGATCACTCCCACCATTGGATTTAGCGAATACAGCAGCCGCCACTTCTCGGGCACAATGCTGCTACTAAATCCCACTGGCGAAATATACAGCCCAAACTGCACAATAAACGGCACGATATAGCGAAAATCGCGATACTTCACATTCAGCGAGCACAGCCACAGCCCTACCCCCATAGAAGCCACAAAAGAGATCAAGATAAACAGTGGCAGCAGGACAATTCGCCAGCTCGGCACAAAGTTAAACCAGGCCATCAGCCCTATCAGGATAATCCCCGAAACCATAAAATCCACAAAGCTAGTCACCACCGCGCTCGTCGGCACCACTAGCCGAGGAAAATACACCTTGGAGATCAAGTTGGCATTGCTAATCAGGCTGTCGCTAGCCGAACTCAACGAATTTGCAAAGAACTGCCAGGGCAGCATCGCCGAAAATACCAGGATAGGATACGGCACCCCTTCCGAAGGCAGCTTTGCCAGATTGCCAAACACCACGGTAAAGACAACCATCGTCAAGAAAGGTCGAATCAGCGCCCAGGCAATCCCAATCACCGTCTGCTTGTAGCGCACAGAAATATCGCGCCAGGCCAGCGTATAAAACAGCTCCCGATAGCGCCAAATATCCTGCCAATACTGCTTCTCGGTGCGTCCCGCCTCAATAATCAGTTCAGGCGTAGCCGCAGCCCTTTGTTCTCTCATAGTTTCACTAGATTGCTTTAGCAGACTGTATTAGGAATGAAGATTTAATAAAAGCCGCTTTCGCGGACCGGTGGGTTTTGGCTTCGACTGCGCTCAGCCATCGTAAGTTGCCGTTACCGAACCCTGAGCGTAGTCGAAGGGTGGCCGGGTAGAGATCAGCAGGTTATTTAATCCTCGATCCTTAATAGTCTTAATAGGGTTCTTCAACAGGTTCTTCAAAAGAGCGGTTTGATTGACAGCTTCGAGAATGTGATTTAAGCATGGGCAGATCAATCCTGCCATTCGGCCTTTTGCTCAGCGGCAGTAAAGGCTACGTTAGGAAAAGCCGAGATCGAAAGTGACCTGCAAAGCATCTCCTGAAAGAGAACGGTTGTTTTAATTGTGCGAAATTGAAAGGGTGAAAATATGAAAAGTAGCGATTAGAACAATTGGTCTAGCGAACAAAGTTGAACTGCTTTTTTCCTTGGTAGCCAGTCATACTGGCGCTGCGGCGAGTAAACTCCCCAACCGAAGGATTTCCCTCAGGATCGAGAACGCCTGCTGCCTGCATCCACAGGTCTCTAGGAGCAACAGACAGAGCGTAATCGCGATCGCCCAGCTTACACACATGGTACCACTGCGTCTCTTCACAGTGATCGCACCAAAAGGGCTCTAGCCACTCTCCATCCAGCGGAACCGTTGTCAGAGTCGCGACAATCATCCGCGATTTTCTATGGCTGATGCCCCGCGCTCTCAGCTGCTCAGCCTGGTCGGCAAAGAGATGCCGCTTTGGCCCGGCGCTATCTAGATAGCAACCATGAACCGGACAAAAAATGCGTCGCCGCTGCTTGGGTCGCTTGCGGTTCCGCCGACGAGGCGTCTCTATCTGAAGCTGCAAAGACATACAATTCCAATTCCAACATTAATTATATAAGACAGTTTTCTTAGAGCAATCCGAGAATGTGCTCCTCAGATTAGTTTGAATGATTTAGTTTGAATGAGCCCTATTCAGGCAACCCTTGTGGCAATACCAACAGAGAGATTAGAAACTTAGGAACAGACCGGATAGTCAATTTCAGTATATCTGCATAGAAGCATACTAAGAAATCAAGATTTATTCAACGGACTCAGTCTACATCTTTCAATCTCTCTTCAAAAAGAAACAACAATATCAGTACATAAAAAAGATTTTGTTCGAGTCTTGCAATAGTGTGCTCTATGCAAATACCAAAAGACCCTACAATCTCCTAACGTTTAACCTTCGCTGGCTTCTGATCAATCACCGCCATCAAAATATAGTAATAAAGCGTAAATACAATCATCGAAAAGATCTGCCCGCCCCACAGACCGTGCCAAAAATTAAACGACGCTTCTCCCCAATAGGCATTCGCCATCGCCATCAGCATAATCCGAGGCACATTAAACGTCAGCGCTAAAGCGATACCAATCCCTGTTAGCAGCGCCACCTTCGGCAGCGTTTGCTTAAGCAAAAAGCCCAAAACAATACTGCCAACGGCAACCTCCGCCGATAGATTGAAACCATTGCAGGCCCAATCTACATACACAGGCTTCCCTGCCAGATCGATGACTCTGCCCGTATTCTCAGCCTCTTGCCCTATCAGACTCAGTCCAAAGGTGCTGATCGCTGCCATCGTATTGTCCAGAATATGCGGCGGCGTAAATGCCTCCCACACTTCTCTACCTACAGCGTAAGCGTTCGGAAACAGACCCAAAAATATCAGAAAAACAGGAATCGGGTACCGACCAAAGAACTGCATTCCCCAGGAGCTCAAGCCTACTCCCAACAGAATGATCATCAGCAAAATCTTCTGAGACCACTCCGCCGATGCGCACAAAGGGGCCACACAGACACCGCCAAAGATCAGGCAATAGCCAATCCAGCGATCCTCTGGAGAGGGCACCAGCTCAGCCAGCTGAGCACGCTTTTGCCAAACCATATAGACACCGACCGAGACCGCCAGCAATAGCAAAGAACTGCCCGCCCCCACCAACGTACCCAGGACCACATCTCTCAGCCAAAAAGGTAGATGGATCAGACCAACCGCCAGCCCTAGAGTCACGATACAGGTATGTGACGAGCGAAAACAATTGCTGAAAGATCTGAGAGAGGGAATGTCCGACCTGGGATATGTTCATCGATAATCTACGCTCTAGATCGCAAAATTGTCATACCAGCACGGCCCAATCCCAACAGTCCCAATCCAGCTAAAATCAAATTGCCAATGCTGTTGACAATCGTCTTCAGGACAGTAGTTTTGGCGTTCTGGCGCAGGGTGTCGGCCTGTTGCGTCAACAGCTCAGAAGCTTGCTTTAGATCTTCAATGCTGACGTTTTCAGGCAGAGCACTTGGCGCACTTTGAGCATCGCGGATCTGAGTTTGTAGCTGCGTTTCTTGAGTGCTAATAGTATTGATTGTTTGCTGCTGGAGCTTGAGTCCATCCGCTACTGAAAGCAAGCACAAAAGGAAAAAAACAACCCCAATGCCCATAGAGACTCTAGAAATCAGCTTGGCGCTACTCCGGCTAGTGCCCGCAATACTATAAATGAGCAACCCTAACCCAAACAGTAAAATAATACTGCGCTCAGATATCTGCTGGATTACGCCAATTCTCCATTCCAAGCTGCGCGGGCTAGGGGGAAGGGAAAAGATTAGAAAGTCGAAGATGAAGCCAGCCACGCAAACAAGGCCGATTACACGACAAATGCTGAGAGCATTGTTGATAGACCGACTGGACTGTGGAACAGAAGAAGTAGAAACGTAGGCCATAGTTTTGTTCAACGGCAGTAGAGAAAAGCTCAGGGCTCATCCTAGTGATGAGTTCTCTGCAAGAAAGATTTGATCGGATGACGTGTTTTTAGTAGACTGCGAACTTGGTAAAGATTTAGCTGCAATAGAAGCGCAAATAGCAATTAAACAGCGCTACTAGGTTTTCAACAGTCGGGTTCTGCGGGTTTGATGTGTCGTGTAGTTTTCTTTTTGGTAGGTCTGTAGGGACTTGCGAGCGAATACGTGTTTAGCGTCACATCCTGAGGCCCACCCCACCCTACGGGCACCCCTCCGAGGAGGGGATTTACTTCAGGCAGCGAAGCTAAAGGCGATCTACCTCGATCTTTAAACGCCACATAGCCGGGACAAATCCCCTCCACGGAGCGGTAGGACCCCGCGTCGTCGTACGGCGCTAGGGAACGCCTACCAAGACAGGGGTGGCACGCAGTGACGCTCTTGGGTCTCGGTGTGTAACGCTAAACAGAGACAAACTCGTCAGTCCCTACAAAGTACGCTCAAGTCTTGATCAAAGATGCATCCAGTCAGGGACTAACTGTACCGATCGAGAGTCGAGTTAGTTAATTCGTCTCAGTTAGGCTTCTGCTTCAACCAGCTCTGCCTCCTCAGACTTGTTCTTTTTGCGTAGAGCCGCAACGCCCATACCGATTAGGCCAGGAAGCACTGCTGGAGTTGGTATAGGCTGTAAGTTCAATACTTCCTATCGTTTGATCGTATCTCGTTAGACGAAATTGACCGAAGTCCATTGAGGATCGTTTGACTTGACCAGTTGCGACGAAGATACCTCGCAACGTCACCGTCAAAGCGCTGTCATTGGTAGAGATTACAGTGATAACGCTCTGAAGGTCAAAGCTTACAGTGACCTGTAGCATCAGTAAAAGTTAGGAACTGAGCAATGCCTCCTGACGGGAATTCCATTACTGATTTTCAAGATCTTTGATTCGAACCGCTCAGTAATGCTTCTAAAGCTACCTGTGCTCGTCGAAAAGTCTGATGTCACTGAGGTGTGGTTGTGCCAATGTTACCTGAACTGCCAACACCAGTTATCAGCTCCGAAGTCAATGAAGTTCTTGTCCAAACTTTGATAAGACCATCTAGATCTGACAGCTCAGGATTCCTGTCAGAGGATTGTCAGCCAAGCTAGCTGCCTGAGCAGGTGAACCACCCAAAACAATTCCTGACGTTATCGCCACAGCCGTGGCTAGGCCAAAGCTCATCTTTTTCATTGTCATCATTAAGTTAATCTTCCGTAGTAATTATCTATTCAGAGAGTATTCAGTCTGAGACTTTCTACAATCAATCTATTAGTTCGCTCGGTTGATAGAAAATATCAAAAACGAACTAACGAAACATGAACCCTGATTTCTTCTTTAGAGATAGACCACCCCGTCAGTGTAGAATATAGGGTTTCGCGGGTCGCAGTCAATCACCTAAAAGCTAAATTAATCAATACTTTTTAATGCTTCAGTCACGGTTCATGATGCAGCACCTCGCTGTACTGTCGGGCAATATTTTCAGGTGTGAAATGGGTGACCTGATACTGGCGAGCGGCTTTACCCATCTCTGCTGCCATCTGTTTGTTTTGACTTAGCTCGTAGATAAAGTCCGCAAGCCCTTTACTATCGCCATTGTCAAAGTGCGCACCACACTGCGCTTTTTCTAGGAGCGATCGCAAGTAAGTCTGCGGTGGGCAGATAGCCGCAATCGGCCGACCGCTAGCCAAAGCCGTATACAGCTTACTCGGCGCAACCAAACTCTCCATCCCCGGACTCACGCTTACCAGCGACAAATCACAGGCCGTCAAAGAATAAGGAAGATTGGCTTTGTCTTGATAAGGCAAAAACAAAAAATTGCTCAAACCTTCCTCTTTCACTTTTTGCAAAAGCGTTTCTCGCTTTGCCCCGCCCCCAATACAAACAAACTGTATAGGCTTATCTCGCAGTCGCAGCGCCGCCTCAAATATCGTATCAATATCATGACAGCGACCCATATTGCCTGAATACAGCACCGTAAACTTATCGACTAAATCGTGCTGCCTGGCAAACCAGTTTTCTGCTTTTGGTCTTGGCAAAACCTGCTTAGAATCCGCCCAGCTATGAATGACATGGACCTTGCCTTCTACTTCCGGGCACAGATCCACAATCCGCTGCTCCATATCTGGACTCAGCACAATCAAACTCTGCGCCTGCCGCCAAACCCGCCGGTTCAAAGCTCGCCAAGCCTTGGCAATCCAGCTTTGACTAGAGACGACCCCTAGCTCCACCGCAATATCGGGATACAGATCGTACAGCAGGCAAACATAAGGCATCCCAAAGAAGATGTTCACCAAGTAACCCAGTACGGGCAAAAAGGGCGGAGCTGTTGTAATCAACACCAGATTGCGACGGCGACAGTTGCGAACCAGGTGCAGCACTGTTCGCAGCGAAAACAAGAGACCATTGAGAGCTTTACCCCTAAGACGACTGCCCCAAAGGCTGGTTGTGCGCGATCGCACAATCTCCACATCCCCCCGCTGCTCCAATCTAGGCGCAATAGAATTCCGGTAGGCATATCCAGGCTGTCCGGTAAACACCTTGATGTTCACACCCTGGTTGCCCAGATGCCTCACCAGCTCTTCAATGAGCTGACCAGTAGGCGCAAAATCAGGCGGGAAAAACTGTGTTACTACAGACAGCTTTAGATCCGAGTGCGACTGGCTAGATGTAGCAAAATGCCTGAGTGGAGAGGTCGTCAAACTCACCAAGAAGGTCAAATGTCCTATAAGTCTCAGTCTGACGAGTCCCATACGCTTTCTTTGAGCTTATCATTGTGTTAAAAGTTGCTTAAGTTGTAAATAGCGTAGAGAAAGACTGCGCGTTTGTTTTGGCCAGTTCGTCTGCAAGCAATATGTCTGCGAGATAAATCTAGCAGTATCTCTGCCATTTCAGATAGGATATTCAATAGGTCTGTTCAACTAGCTATCAAGAAAGAGGATCAAGCTAAAAAGCCGAGCCCACTAGAAGAGAACTGCAAGACAGAAATTGCTATGTTTACTGGAGGAAAGGGCAGATAAAGTGACTTTGTTTGTCAACGAAGCTTCCTAGACAAAAGTCGAAGGAATCATCTTCTATCTGGGTCAAGCATGACTTAGCAAGCAGCTAATTTGGCCTGTCCTAGAAAATATGAACAGAGCAATGCTAAAACGGTATCAAATTAGTCATGTTCTGCATACAGATGCACTTATGCGGATGTAAATGACTATAGTTTTCTCGATTAGCTTTGGAGCGGTAGGTGCAAGAACTCCAAATTGTTCGCTTATAAATTGTTTGTTCCAATCTATAGAACATATCAAACCCTGATATCAAAATAGTCTAATTAGAACAGATAGATGGTACCTTGCGTAAGGTCAGCCTTAGTGGTTTACAACGACCAACAGTAAAAACGATACCAGCTTGGAAAGGATTGCGAAGCCAATCATCCGACTTCTTTAAGAATCAAAGTTATTTGATTTACGGTACTGTCATAAACGATCTCCCGAAAGATGCTTTCTAGTGGCTTATCGCTTTAGAATTCCTCCATTTAACTGCCCAAAATTGCAAGTCATAGACTACTCGCTATTATTCGTGGTCTCGGGTACGAAACATTTAAAGTTCAATTGGCTAAAGAGTTAGGTATCTTTACGTACGTAGCCTGCAGCTTCACAAAAGCTTCATGAAGAAGTCGAGTCCGTCGTGAATCACCTGTCTTTTGTGATCTCGCACCACATCATTTTTTAATCTTTGCAGGGATTGACAAGACCTTGCTTTCAAACAAGCTTCATAAGTACTTGACTGCCGAACGACACCTAGTAACCCCTGTCTTCTTTACGATCTTCATGATTTTTCGTCAAAGTTTCTCACTTATCTATGTGATTGTCCCGATCAATAGTGCGAGCATGTGTATCTACCAGTAGTCGAGAAATAGATACATTAAGAGATCGAATAGTTGCAAGTGGGTTTCCTGCGTGACAAGGTCCTCTATACAAATTATGCGTAAACTTATTCTTAGCCTTGTGCTTGCACCTACCGGCTTGGCAGCCTGGTATGGCAATAGTCATGTCGGAGTGGCCTCGTCGGAAAGTCCTCGAAGCTGAAACCTCTAAAGCTGAAATCTTCGAAACCAAAGCATCTGCTATCTCAGCATCTGCGAGCGCTAACGTCCCCAATAACAGATCACCAGATAACAGAGCCCCAGATAGAGTGCTACTCCTAGTCCCACTTTTGCACAGATGACTAGTCGTTTAGTCAGATCGAATCAGAGCCAGAATCAGTTGCTCAGCCATCATTGTCTGACTCAGATCGCTATCCTACGCACCGGGCCAAGGCACTAGCCATCTCTTTCGAGCCTCTGCCAACCGATCTGAATCTCAGACGCATACAGGCAGTAGTCGCTAGGACAGTAAGCCAACGCTCGCCTGCCTTCTCGGCAAAGACCTTTTCGCTAGAGACCTGCTAGCGCTGAGCAGACCTGCTACGCCAGACGACCGGTTCAGCCAACTAGAAGCGACCAGCGTTTGACTCATCACGCAAAGTTAACAGCAACTGACGAACTGGTTCCACTACCGATGCTGACACTGAGCCCATCAGCGAGGCCTAGACCAGAGCCCAACGCGTGACAATATCTGCACCTATTCCATGCAGAAACATCTCAGTAGCCAACCGCCTCTTCCTCGGACTCTAGCACCGACTGCAGCTGTCCCATTGAACAGCTCAGTCCCAGAAACGCGAATTACGCCTGAGCTCCCCATCACAGTCAACCGCAATTACTCAAAATACGCTGGACCAGCGCCAGAAACAGTTAACCATCTGAGTCCGTCGATAGCACAAACTCCCTTAACACTTTTCCTAGTTCAACTACTCCTGGCACACCCGCTCCTAGTACGTTCCCTTCTAGGACCACAACGCCTGGTACGACTCCTAATAGCTTCAGCGTTGGCGTCGACGAAGACTACATCCTCGGCCCAGGAGACATTATTGAAGTCGTCTTTTTTAACGTTCCAGAATACAGCGGACAGCAGCGCATCTCTACTAGTGGCGCTGTTAACCTGCCTTTGATTGGTCGACTGACAATCAAAGGCTTAACGCTAGATGCGGCCAGCGATGCGATCGCACAGCGCTACGTGAATCAGCTACAGTCACCGATTGTCACCATCAACGTGCTGCAACAGCGGCCTATGCAGATTGCGATCGCAGGAGAAATCGTTCAGCCTGGTCTCTACACCCTAGCCGCTGAGGGCACCACCTACCCTCGAATATTCCAGGCGCTACAGCAGGCAGGCGGACTGACCCAAGCCGCCGACCTCCAGCAGGTAAAAGTCCAGCGTCAGGGCGCAAACGGCGTTCCAACAACCCTCGATGTAAACCTGCTAGCGCTCCTTCAAAATGGCGATATCAGCCAAAATATTTTTCTGCAAGACGGTGACGCTATTATTATCCCCTCAGCCCCCGAAGTCGCTAGAGTCGCGCTGAACGAACTGTCAGATTCCAACTTAGGCGCAAGCGTTACACAGCCAATTAGTGTGGCGATTGTGGGCGCAGTCACCCAGCCCGGTCCCTATCGGCTAGGGGGTGAAGGTAGTCAAATCACCGCTGTTCAGGCGCTACAGCAGGCAGGCGGCATCACTTCTTCAGCGAACCTGCGAGAGATTCAGCTCAGACGGCGAACTCGCCAAGGCGCAGATCAGATCTTCAACATCAACCTGTGGGAGGCGCTTCAAACCGGAGACCTTAGTCAGGATTTGGTCCTGCAAGAAGGGGATACCTTGCTAGTACCTACCGCAGACGATTTGCCCTTTTCAGAGATTGCTACGCTAGCTTCTTCTACTCTGTCTACTGGCACTATCCAAGTCAGCATTATCGGAGAAGTAGAAAGCCCTGGCAGCCTCGATCTGCGAGCTAATAGCTCATTCAATCAAGCCCTGTTAGTGGCAGGCGGATTGAACCGACGTTCGAAAAACGAAGCGACGTTAGTTCGGTTTAACCCCAACGGAACCGTCGATCGAAAATCTATTGATGTCGATCTATCCCAAGATATCAATCCCGAAACCAATCCGATTTTGCGGCCCAACGATGTGATCATTGTCGGTCGTTCTGCCAGAGCTCAATTTGACGATGCGATCGGTGGATTTTCAAGATCGTTTAATTTAGTTTGGCCTTTCTTGTTTCTCTTCTAAGGTGTTTTGCCACACGACTTTTCACACGATTCTTTACTACAACAGATCTTCCTAACTCAGTCGCCCACCTTGTTCTTGAGCTATGCAAGCCCCTCTCTCCAAATTAGTTCGTGTCAAACCCTATCGGAATGGGAGCAACGGGCAGACTGCCGCCGCCTAGTCCCCCTTCACCACCGCCGCAGCCGGCAACTGGTTTGGCTCCACTGCTAGGAATTGCTAGACGCCATGCACTGGTGATTGTGGGGGTCGCAGCCACTTTTTTCGGCTACTCCGTTTGGCAAACGCTTAATCAAACCACCCTCTATCAAGGGGACTTTCAGATCCTGGTAGAACCGGTTAACGTTGACAATGCTAGTCTGGCGGCTCCTACAGAAAGTTCTGGAAACAGCAATCGCTCGGCGGCGCTAGACTACCCTACTCAAATCGCCATTCTCAAGAGCCCAGAGCTGTTGGGCACTGTCGCCGAGGATCTACAGCTTGACTACGGCACTCTCGCTAACCAGCTCGACATTAGCCGTCTTGGCGAGACCAAACTGCTACAGATTAGCTACCAAAGCGACAAAGCGACTCAGACTCAAGCCGTTTTGGATTCTTTAGCAGCGACCTATCTAGAATATAGCCTCAGCGAACGTCAGACCTATCTGCGTCAGGGGCTGCAGTTTGTAGAAGGACAGATTGAGACCTTACAAAAGCGCCTCAACGATCTGCAAAACAGATTAGAGCGATTTCAGCAGCAGAATAACTTTGTTGATCCAGCCGCGCGCTCTACGCAGATTACAGACAGTATGGCAACGCTCGCTCAGCAACAGCAGGAATTGGAGCAGGCTCTCGCAACGCTGCGATCGCAAAAAAATGTTCTAGAACAAGATCAAGGAATGCAAGTTGCTCTAGAGCAAGCCAGCGCTTATCAAACAATTCTCAACCAGATTCAGGCAATTGATGCTCAAATTGCCACCGAACTCACTCGGTTTCGACCCGACAACCCAGCTATCAAGACGCTAGAAAAACAGCGTGAGAATCTGCTACCGCTGCTAGAACAACAGGCTCAGCAGTTTCTCGATACCCGAGTCGCCGATGTCTCCATTCAACAACAGAGCGTAGAAACGCAGCTACAAGCCGTCAGAGAAAGCCAGACAGAACTACAAGAACAAATCCAGGTTCTGCCTACGATCAATCGTGAATACGGCAACCTACAAAAAGAATTAGAAATCACCAACGCCAGTCTCACTAGTCTGCTAGAAGCACAGCAAAAGCTGCAAATCGAAGCCGCTCAGCAAGAGCTGCCCTGGGAGCTAGTCAAAGAACCTGTTGCCCAGGCCATTCCCTCTGACATTGCAAAAAGTATCTTGACTGCCCTGCTAACAGGAATCGCCCTAGGCTGCGGTGTCGCTTTTGCCCTAGACAAGCTAGACAATACCTATCACACGCCCGAAGAACTCAAGCATGATGTCAGACTGCCTATGTTAGGACTGCTGCCCTTCAACCAGCAGCTGTTCTTGAACGAGGGCATCGGCGCAACCGGAAAGCAGCGTAGGCGAAAACTGCTCAGTCGCCTGCGCCTGTTCGCAATCAAAGCCAGCGCCAAAGTGTCTAAGTCGATGAGCTTTATTGCCCTCTCTCTATTAGATGAATACGACAGCTCTGCTGAATTTGTCGAAGCGTTGCGAGTGATGCACGCCAATTTGCAGATGAGCGAGGCCGCTGGGCCGGTAGGCGTTATTACCATTAGCTCTGCCACGCCAGGTGATGGCAAATCTACGCTGGCGCTAAACTGGGCGCAGACCGCTGTCAGCATGGGACAGCGCGTTCTATTGATTGACGCGGTTCTGCGCAGTCCACAGCTTCATCGAGTTCTACAGCTATCCAACCACGTAGGGCTAAGCGATCTGCTCAGCCAAGATCTCAAGCCAGTCGAGGCGGTTCAGCAGGTTCACCCTGACGGCAAGCTCTGCGCAGTGACCGCCGGACAAAGCGTTGAAAATCCAGCCAGTTTGCTCAGCTCGCCCAAGATGCAGCAGCTAATAGCCCACTACAGACATTCTTTTGACCTAGTGATTATTGATACGCCATCCATTTCAGGCTTGGCAGATGCGACAATTGTCAATCGTCACACCGACGGCATGGTGCTTGTCGTCAGGCTAGATCAAACCACGAAAGCTTCCTTGCGGCCAGCTTTAGAAAGCTTGCAAAGCCTGAAGGCACCGCTGTTGGGCATGGTAGTCAATGCCTACAAAGGGCATAACACAGCCTTGCGCGAGGCGTTTCTCAGCTCGGAACCAGGCACCGAGCCATCCGGAGAAGTCGAGGATATATTTGCTAAGGATGAAGGAGTCATTAAAGACGAAACTAACGGCCCGGTTGAAACAACGGCTCCATCTGCTAACTAGACTATCAACGCTCAAAGAATCGGGGTGAGCTCATCCAAAACGTATTAAGATCAAGTCGCAGGCTCTAGACACTAAGCATTTATTACCAGCGGCTATGACCAATTCCACAATCGATGATAAGGCTGTTGTTCGCGAATACTTCAACGCGACAGGCTTTGAGCGCTGGCAGCGGATCTATGGTGATGGCGAAGTCAACAAGGTGCAGGCGAATATCCGCACGGGACATCAAAAGACGATTGACAACGTGCTCGAATGGTTTGCAGAAGATGACGATCTTTCACAGGTGACGGTGTGTGATGCGGGCTGCGGGGTTGGCAGCTTGAGTATTCCGCTAGCGAAGATGGGGGCAAAGGTGTTTGCTAGCGATATTTCGGAGAAGATGGTGGGCGAGGCTGAGGTGCGAGCAAAAGCAGCGCTCGGCGACGAGCTATCTCCTGAACGGATGCCAGAGTTTGAAGCAAAAGATTTAGAGGCGATCGCAGGCACCTATCACACCGTTGTCTGCCTAGACGTATTAATTCACTATCCCCAAGAGAAAGCCGACGAGATGATTCGTCATCTCAGTTCGCTAGCCACTGACCGCATTTTGATGAGCTTCGCACCGAAGACCTGCTTCTATGCGACCTTGAAAAAGGTGGGAGATTTCTTTCCTGGTCCGAGTAAAGCAACTCGGGCCTATCTGCATCGAGAAGCTGACGTGGCTAGAGCGTTAGAAGAAAATGGCTGGAAGATCGAACGGCGATCGCTCAACAAGGCACCGTTCTATTTTTCTAGACTGTTAGAGGCCACCCGCGCAAACGCTGCTTGAAATGGGCAATGCGAAACGAATTACTGGAATTGCGCTATCGGCGACGGGACTGTTGCTCAGCTTTTTGTGTTTGGGCCGAGCCATAGAGACAGGGCTCGATCGCGATCCGAATCGGCAGGGAAAACGAGAGACCGTGACCGCCGGGCTGCTAATTGGTCTGCCGGTAGGGGCAGGGGCGCTGTGGATACTGCGAGATTTAGAGCGCGATCGCACCCTCATCCACTCGCAAAAGCTCCAGTCTCTTTTCTACAAAGCAATCAAGGCTAACAATGGTCGCATCAGCGCCGTTCAGTTCGCGATGCTAGCTCAAGTTTCACTAGGCGAGGCCAAAGCATTCTTAGATACTTGGTCTGGTGCTATGAACGCGCAGTTTGATGTAGATGAGTCTGGGACAGTAGTTTACTGCTTTCGTTTGCCAGAAGCTTAGGAAATTGTCGACCGGTTTTGTTGGTATAAGGGGTTGGAGATATGGCTGGTTTGTTTGTTGCGATCGCATCGATTCTCGGCGCACTTTCCGTCGCAGGCGGCGCGTTTGGAGCCCATGCGCTCAAGGGAAAGCTGACTGAAACCGCGCTGGGCAGCTTCGAGACAGGCGTACGCTATCAGATGTATCACGCGATCGCACTTTTAATCATCGCCCTGCTCATCAGCCAAAACCCAGAAGCCAAAGAACTCGTCGCTGCAGGCTGGTGCTTTGTCGCGGGCGTTGTACTCTTCTCTGGCAGCCTTTACGGGCTGAGCTTATTTGGAATTAAAGCCCTGGGACCGGTTACGCCTTTGGGCGGTTTGGCCTTTATTATTGGCTGGATCAGCCTAGCACTAGCTAGCAGTAAGCTCGTCTAATCATTTGCCAACAGACGACGATGGTGAGGGCGCACGTGAGGAATCAGGGAATGAGGTTTCTCTAACCCGTGGGCTTCCATCAGCGCCTGATCGCCCATAATATCTAGCGGGTCGCCATCGGCAATGATTCGGCCATCGTCAATCAGCAGGACGCGATCGCACACCTCCAGTACAAATTCTAAATCGTGAGAAGAGATCAGCAGCGTTTCAGCAGACTTTTGCAGAAAGCCGATTAGCCGCCTGCGAGTGCGCATGTCCAGGCTAGCGGTCGGCTCATCTAGCAGCACTACCTCAGGGCGCATAGCCAGCAGACCAGCGATTGCCACCATTTGCTTTTCGCCACCAGAGAGATGATGCGGCGTCCGGTCAGCCAAAAATTCTGTTCCAGTCATTGTCAGCGCCTGGTTCACTCTAGCGGTAGCCGCTTCCGGGTCTAATCCCATATTCTGCGGACCAAAGGCAATATCTTCTCTGACGGTAGGCGAAAATAGCTGATCGTCTGGGTCTTGAAACAGCATTGCTACTTCTGAGCGAAACTGCCCAAGTTCAACGGGCTGTTCCAAAAGAGAAACCTCGCCTGCCGTCGGAGAAAGCACACCGCACAGCAGCATAAAGAGGGTCGTCTTGCCACAGCCATTGTGGCCGATGATGCCGAGGCGCTGACCTGAATGAACAGTTAGAGAAATATCATCTAGAACAGGTTCACAGTCTGGATAGTGGAAGGTGAGATTTTGGGTGGCGATCGCGTTTCTCGCTGTTTGTGATTCCTGTCGAGCTCCCTGCTCTACTCCTGCTGGAAACGCTTCGCTCTCTACGGACTGCTGGGTAAAAACTGAACTCATTCTAACGATCCTGACATCTACAGTGACTTTACTTGGCTAAGCAGTTTTTAGGGGCAGTTTTAAAGGGTCTTTTAATTCTTTTAATTCTATTGAAGGTATGGCTAGGCTTAGTGGTCAAACACAGCTACTAGAAATTGAGAGCTGGCAGGAAAAATTCCGCAATCACAAAGCTCATCGCTGCGATCGCACTAAAGCCAGTCAACAGCGCACTGCTGCTATCGACAGATGGTTTCACAATAGTTTGCTTGAGCTGGCCATAGCCGCGTAGCCGCATTGCTTTGTAGACACGCTCTGAGCGCTCATAGCTCCGAATCAACAAAGTTCCTAGCAGTCCTGCCAGTCTTTGCATATCCTGACGCTCTAGCCGAAACCGGCGCTGCCGCTGCCCAAATCCTCGTAGCCGCATCGACCGCTGCATGGTCCCAAGCATTTCTGCGGTTTCAAACAGATAGCGATAGGTGAGCAAAGTCATATCGGCAATTAGAGGAGGGAGCCCTAGCGATCGCAGTGCCCGCAGCAAGGTTACAAACGGTGTCGTCCCTAGCAAAATAAATCCTAGGGTCAAAATTGAGAGAAACCGAGCGACAACGACGATCATATTCTCGATGCCTTCTTGCCGCAAAGCCAAGCCGCCCCACTGCCAGAGAACAGTTTCGCCAGTCGAGAACGGCAGCACCAGCACCACCATCAAGATAAATAGCCCTGGATAGCGCAGCCGCCTAAGCAAGAAAGAGAATGGCAGCTCAGAGAGCAGATATAAAACAGCCGTTAGAGCGAGCATCGGCAATACTAAAGGCAGATGTCTGACAGCGGCAAAGGCGAACATCAGCAGACCTAGGCTGATGAGCTTTAGTCTAGGTGTCCAAGTGTGTAGGCGCGATCGCCCGCTCACATAGGTTTCAAAATTGGCCAGCGCCATAGGTCTCTATCTCCCAGCCAGCAGTTCTGGCTTTACCCGGTGCAAAAAAACAGCCAGCATCGCCGTAAATGTCCCCTCTAAAAGAGCTAATGGCACATGCAAAAGTAGCAGTGTCAAAATAGCAACCCGCTCTGTTCTAAAGTCAAAGTCAGCAGGCACCGTCGTGACCACGATCCCCGTAAAAATTAGCGCCGCTAGTGCTAGCCCAACAGAACCACCTAAAAAGGCAAACAGGCCCACCCTAGTTCTTTCGGCTCGCTCGTCTAGCGGATCTCGTTTCCCCTTTGGGTTACCCACATGCCTGAGCTGAAAGATATGGTACGACAGCAGTGCCGGGATGCCCATTATGCAAGCGTTGATGCCCAAAGTCGTCAGGCCGCCATGCCCCACTACCAGCGCCTGAAAAAACAGCCCAATCAAAATCGCGGGAAAGGCAAAATAGCCCAGCACCACACCCAGCAAGCCATTCAAAACCAAATGAACGCTGCTCGGTGGAATCGGGATATAGATAGAGGAAGCGACAAAAAAAGCAGCCGTTAGCAAAGACGCCTTGGGAATTTTGGCGCTAGGATCGCCCTGCCGATTAATCTGGCGCAGCGAATACCAGGTAAATAGCCCCGTCAATCCATAGCCCGCAATACAGACCTGCGCTGGAACAATACCGTCCGGGATATGCACTAGCGATCGCTCCTGGTCACATCACTTGAGATATTAGATGCGATCGCCGTCGATGGCACGTCCGAACGGTTACTAGCAGACTGCACATCCTTGGCCTGAGAAGCCTTGGCCTTGAAGTAGAGCGCCGTGCCCACAAAGCCCCAGATAATCGCGCCAACGCTAACCCAGTGCTGCAGCGTAAAACGAGACTGGCTAGCGACAGCCGTGCCACTAGCCGCGCCACTAAAAGACTCTTGCAAAACTCCATCCCCAACCATAAAGCTCGTTGTCTGGCCATGTCCGGCTTTTCTGACAGTGACTTCCCAGCGACCACTCTCCACAGCATCCTCTCCCGCCGCAGGATCAGGCGAGAATACAAATCGGCCTTCGCTATCGGTTTGGCCCTTTGCCCAAGGTGTCTCCACGTCAGCAGGCGAAAAGATCAGAACTTGCGCGTCACTCATCGGCTCGCCCGTATCAAAAGCGGCTTTGATTTCGACAGCCGCAGGGGTCACTTCGACTACAGCGCCATGAGCCTGCGCGCTAGGTGCTTTCAACAGCAGCGACAGGCCAACTGTCAAAGACGCTATAGAAACTAAAGATTTAGAAACTAAAGAATTCAGTTGATTGCTTCGCAATGCCCCTCCCCGACGTGGCCTAAGCTAGGCAACACATTCTGTAACGTTTGATAATCTGCTTCTGATAGCGATTTTTCTAGCTGTTCACTATCCATATTCACAACACCGTCTTCAGCGAGTTGAGCAATTGGTTCAAAGCCTAACGCACCTGTATTAATTTCATCGGTCGCTGGCGCAGTTCCATCCCCAAAAAGATGATCGAAGTGGAAAGTTGCTTCTAGATCAGCATTGTCGTCAGCGGTCAAGATCCCTTTTCGGGCATCGCCAATGAAGTCACCACAGGTGAAAGCATAGGGTTCATTTAGGCTGATTTGAAAGGCGACAGGCGTAGCATCAGCGGCGTCAGCTTTGGTTGCGCTGCCGACTAACATCAGCGGATAGCCAGCCGAGGGTCCCTCTGCTGCCGGAGCGAGCTTCCAGGACAGCGCGTTGTAGCGACCAGCAGGTGCCGGGGAGATCTCACCGACTAAGACCGGATCGGCGGTTTCGTCGCCTGCGGCTAAATCCACCGTGACCGGCTCAGCAATCTTGACCTGCTGCTGCGCTACTAACTCTCCTTTCCCTGGTTCAAACGGCGGCTCGCTTTGGCTAGCAGTGACGTTTGCTAGCGTGACGTAGAGGTGATCGAATTCGATATTCCATCCGTCTTTAGAAACAAATCCCTGACGAACAAAGTCTTCTCCATTGGCGCGGATCTCGAGCGTTCCCGATTCGTCTGATGCTGTCGTATCAGCTTGACCGACAGCCTGAGGCTCGGTCTCACTACAGCCAACTGCTGCGATCGCCAGCAGAGCCGCCGCCAGCAGCGATGGGCCTTTTGCGTGAGATAGCCTGCGCCTTTGACGAAGTGAATCTAGCGGGCTTCGACTACCATAATGTCTCTTCATTCTTACTACCCATCCTTATAATTACGGAGTGGCACTAATCATGGAGCATTGCTTCTAGCCTTTGCAATGCCCTAGGGGGGCATGTGTCCTCACTAGGAAGTGAAGCAGGGAAGTGAAGCATTGTTTAAGAGATTTAGATTTAAACTATCGACTTCGTTATGCTAGGTAGCGTGTTGGCTAAATTGATTAGCTCCGGTCGTCTTTCCTTATTACAAGCGCGTTATTCAGTGAAGTCTTCTGTCCCCACCCCTTCGACTACAAACTCTCTACCTTCTAGTGCGATCGCCAATACTCCGATCGAGCACTCGCATCCTCAAACGGATCTATCCGCTCTAGAGTCACACTCTCACGTTCACAGCGAGGCTTCTCTCAAGAAGATCGTGAACCGGCTATCGCGTCTAGAAGGTCATATTCGCGGCATCAAAACCATGGTGCAAGAGAATCGACCCTGCCCAGATGTCTTGATTCAAGTAGCCGCCGTGCGCGGCGGATTAGACCGAGTAGCACGAGTAATTTTAGATGAGCATTTGAGTGAGTGCATTACTCGCGCGGCGGCTGAAGGCAATATCGAAGAAGAGATTGAGGCTCTTAAAACGGCGCTAGACAGGTTTGTTGTGTAGCGCCAGATTTAGAATTCTGAAGCTACCAGATTATTTGCCTACTGCTGTTTTCTAGATCGACTTCATGGACCGCCAAAGAGAGCATCAGGCAAATGAACGGACATTTTTAGCATGGCTAAGAACATCGATTTCGCTGATCGGATTTGGGTTTGCGATCGCCCGCTTCGGACTCTTTCTTCAAGAATTCCAATCTACCGGTGACACATCTAACGCCTCTGCTGCCAATTCCCAGCTGTTGGGGCTCGGCCTTGTGATCTCGGGCGTAGCCGTCATCGTCTTAGCAGGCTGGCGCTACAACCAGGTATTTCATCAGATAGAGCGTGGGGCTTATCGTCCTAGCCGCTGGACCATCTGGGTATTGACAGCATTAGTCACGCTTTTAGGCTTATTGAGCATACCGCTTCTGATCAGTCAGCGTTCTACGCCACGGCCTTCTACGTCACAATCTTCTAGATTGCCTCGTTCCGCTACGCAGCAGCGATAAGCGCAGCCTAGGCAAACTCAACTTGAACAATCACGTCGTCAAAGTCGCGATCGCCTCCGCCCGCCATATCTTCAAAGCCAAAGGTATTATTACCAAACAGGCGAACGTGATCGCTGCCGTCTGAATTTGCTCCGATAAACGGAAAGCAGATAGTAGGATCGTTGCCCATATCATCGTCTATCAGCGCGTCAATTGTGCCGTCCACAATCAGAAATGGCGCAAGAATTTGGCCCGCTGACAGCGTAGCAGAGAAGGTTCTAGCGCTATTATTATCAGCGCTCAAAGAGATATCAGCGATGCGGTTCTCCAAGGCAGCTCGAATATAGTCTGATGTATCTTCTGGAGAGAAAGTATTACCCGTAGAATCGGTAATTTGCCCAGTCAAATCGTCAATGACATAGAATCCAACAACATTGTTGAAGGCGGCTTCTCTCTGAACCGTGAAAGTAACTTCAGCATCAGCGCTCAGTCCTGTCAGATCTAGAATCTCGGACTGAGTACTGCCCTGTAATCCGACTCCAGCAACTGCAAAGTTCGATAGTGAGGCTGTCAGGTTCAGTCCTGCAACGGTTGAATCAAAATTAGTTGTCTCAGTAATCTGTTCAATACTAGATAGAGAATCAGTACTAGATAGAGAAACTTGTCCAATGCCATCACGCAGAAAGCCATCCATCGTACCGCCACTGATAGAGAAAAAGCTAACGTAGCTACCATTGAGAAAAGAGCGAGTGCTAAGCGCGGTCAAACTAGACTCAAGTTCTGCATTATTGGGCAGCGCCGAGAACAACACGGAAGCTCGAGCCAGCGCCGCCGCAAGATAGCCTTCATCTCCAGGAGAAAGACCGTCTATGCTACCAGTCTCATCATCTACAACAATCAGGCCAACTTCCGAATCAAAGCTAAACTCATCCGCTCGAAAATCTAACGTGACAATATCGGCCCCGCGCGCCAAACCCTGCGCTTTATTCCAAGCTCCATCCGCCACCTGTCTCCCCAGCGTACGCCCGTTCAAATCACCATCATCGAAGTGAATTCCACCATAGATACGAGAAAGTCCAGCCTCGTCAGCCGCCGCCGTAAAAGTATTCCAGTCCAAAGTAATTTCCTCTGTAGGCGTTAGCAGATTCTCGAAACGAGAGGAGCCTGATTCGAAGGTCACCGCAGCTCCAAAATTATCGCTACCCGTAAACCGCTTCAGAATTTCTGCACCTGCCGCGCTAAAAGAACTGTGCCCTGAGGTATATTCACCAAATGGTGGAGAGGCATTTCCACCCGGCGTCTGATAGGTCAAAAAATTGTCAGCGAGTATGGTCTTTGTTCCCTGATTCGGTCCACCCCAGGCTTGAATCACAAAACCAGTTTCTCCAGTGACCTCATCCGTACCAACCGCAGCGTTGTTCAGCAGACCCAGCTTGCCTAGCTCTCGAATAGCGCGAACAGGTCGAACGTAATCATAAAAGACTTTGGCTTCCCAGGTCGCGATACTGGCATCAAATAGGGCATTGCTAAGACTCAAGAAAAGCAGCGCGTCCTCATCTAGACTATTGCTATCCCTAGCTGAAACAAACTCACCGAAAGTCTGCCAGGTTCCAGGGGGAAAAGAAGTGCCGCCCCCATCTTCCCAGAATTCTGCAATCAGCTTCTGTTCATCAGTTAGATTTGCACTCGCCGCCACTACGCGCTCTGCCTGGTCGATAAAGGCTTGATTAATAAACTTACCGGCTTCACCTACCGTACCCACCATATCAGCAGTGATTTTTCTAGCCTCAGTCTCACCCGTTAGGGTAATCGTGCCTTTTTCCAAATCAACAGTCGCCGCGACTAACAAGAAAGGTTCAGGCGCTTCAGGTCGCAAAGCATTAGGAGACTCTAGCGCAAACGGGGTTACAATTGACCACTGAGGCGTCAGGAAATTTTGCTGCTTGCCTGAAAATTCCGCACCTTCTACAACAGACTTGATGGCATCGATTGGGACAGATTCAGAGGTCCATTTTTGCAAGTCAACAATATTGTTAGCATCTATATTGACGGGGTCGTATTCAACTGTGTCGGCATAGCCATTTTCTTGATTTGATCCGTCAGCGCGGCGGAAGGCCATCAGAGTTTCGGCGGACACATTGCCAATGCCAGCGGCAGTAGTGGTATCGGTGGTATTGTTGCTGTTATCCAGCCCTAGCGAGGTCATCAGATTGTCGAAGAGCGCTATATTCTCGCTTTCTGGAAAGAGTTCAGACAGTACTCGATAGGCAGCAAAGCTCATCGCTGCGATTTTATTAGCGTTTGTGCGCTCTGAGACGGGCCTTTGAAAGTCGTCGCCAGTTTGGGTGGAGATGGCTTCTAAGCTATAGGCAGACCAGGCATCGAACATGGCCGTATGCATAATCGCGAAAGCACGCGCACCGATGGTCGGCCCTACGCTGGTGTTGATTACGGCCTGCTGTACAATCTTGTCCCACTGGACAGAGATAGTTGGAGAAGAATCTTCAACTGTAACAAGTTGAGTATCTAGATCGAGTGCAAGTTGAATATCAGACATTGTTGACTAGGCTACCTTGTAGAGAATGTTTTCCAGTTGGAACATTCTCTAGAGTGACCAGCAGCATTGCTGATAGAATCTCCTACCGAGATCTGTCACGTTTTTTCACCAGTGAGTAAATAGTTAGTTATATTTACTCACTACGGATGACATCCGCCAGCGGGATCGTATCAATTAGAGGGCAGATATCTTCTGGCTGTATTGCAGGCTTTGTGTTGGCCCAGCGATCGCGGTACTGTTCTAGCTCGCTCTTGAATTCAGTCATGCTTTGGATTTGAACAGCGAGCTTTTCGATTTTCTCTTGAAGCAGCGATCGCACCAATTCACATGGCACATTGCCTTTCTTATGTACCGTCAGCACTTCCCCAATCTCTTCGAGTGAAAAGCCCAACGCCTGCGCCTTTTTAACAAACAGCACTTGCCGCACAGCAGTAGGAGAATAGTAGCGATATCCATTGCTACCACGTCTAGATGCCAGCAATCCCAACTCTTCATAATAGCGCAAGGCACCTACAGCTACTCCCGTTCGATTAGAAACCTTACCAATTTTCAAGCAGATTTCAGTAGTCGTATCCTTAGTCATAATCAAACCATCTCATACGCTATAGCCAACTGTAGTCTTTAATTCGTAATGACGACAACATAGCCGTCGATCGCTGACAGAGGCGGTCATGAATACAGAGATAGAGAAGGTTTGGTTGTGACTAATGCGCTGCGGCTAAAGAAGCTCTAGCCGCAGCGCCTACGTACACTTGCAGCTGTATCTATAGCTGAGCAGTAGGGTCAGCGTTCTGAGGATGCCAGACAAAGGCATAGTAGGCGGCGATCGCACCAGTAGCCAGATTCAGCCAGACATTGTTACCAAAGATAGGCATGAATCCAAACAAGTGATTGGTCACTGGAATCAGGCCCATGACGCCCAGAGTTAGATAGCTGATGGCAAAGAATCTGTTGTAGTTGAAGGCACCGCGATCGCCTGTCGCAGAGTATAGACCGGTTAGGCCAACGGCCAAGTGCGCAATATTGTGCAGCAAATTCGTGGGAAAGAGCCCAAACACATACCCGAATCCTCGGAGATAGGCAGCAGCATAGTTAGCGCCCGTAGTCGCAGGAATTTGGTCTGCGGCGATCGGAGCAGCACCCGACATCGCAGCAGAAGGTAGAGAAACGAGAGAAGGAATCAGTCCAGCAATTCCTAAAAAAGTAAAGATGAGACCTAGCGCCAAGGCGCATTTTTTTTCAGCAGACATTAAAAAAGCTTCCAATATAGAGACGTACACATTCAGTGTGTAAGGTCTCTCTACGTTTTTCCTCTGTCTGAGCTCATAGGTTGAGCGAGCTGAACTCATCAATAGTTTGTCAAAAGTAGAAGAGAGTTGTCATCTGTTATAATTCTCTCTCTTCAGATGGAGTCCATCTCTTAAAAATTCACTGTTTGGAAACCAGCTATCAAGGCTCATCTGGATTGATACCGTTTTTGATAGCTTCATGCAAGTCTCTATAGTGTTGTTTTAGATCGTTCAACAGAGCGCTGTAGATTGGCAATATTTTCTGATATTGTTTCACGTTTTTTGGAATGGGGTTGCGGGTGTGGGCGATCGCAACTTTCTCTTCCACATTCTCCAGCTTTGACCATTCTCCCAAAGCCACAAACGCAACGACCGCAGCGCCAAACGCCGAACTCTCAATTACTTCCGGCACCAGAATCTGTCGATCAAAAATATCCGCTAGTATCTGCTGCCACAAATCCGACAGAGCGAACCCACCAGATGCTCGCAACGTCTCTACCTCACCGCCTGCTAGCTCCAGTGAGCTAAACACAGTATGCATGTTGTACAGCACACCTTCCATCACCGCCCGGACCAGATGCGCCTGACCGTGATTGCGCCCTAGGCCAAAGAAATTGGCCCGCGCCTGTGCATTCCACAGCGGAGCCCTTTCGCCTAGCAGATGAGGATGAAAGATCAACCCCTCTGAGCCAGGAGCGATCGCCCGCGCCATCTCTGTCAACCGCTCGTAAGTCGAATGGCTCGGTTCCACATTCATTTCACACTTTTCATCAGGCGGCACCGAATAGGGCACCAGGCTATCTCTTGTCCACTGCAAAGTAAACCCGCCGTTGTTCACAGCACCGCCCATCACCCAGCGATCCGGCGTCAGCGCGTAGCAGAAAAGCTGAGCCTTGCTTTCAGTGACTGGCGTTTCCACAACCTGCCGCACTGCGCCGCTTGTTCCCAGCGTGATTGCAGCGGTTCCTTGGGCGATCGCACCCACCCCCAGATTAGCCAGTACCCCATCGCTTGCACCGATAATCACAGGGATACTTGCAGGGACATTCATCTTCTGCGCATAGTCAGCCTGTAGCTTCAATCGATAGGTCGTCGGCACAATTCTAGAGAGCTGAGCGGGTTTGATATGCGCAACTTTCAAAGCGCCCTCATCCCAATCTTGCGCCTTCAAATTCAAGAAACCCGTCGTCGAAGCAATTGAGAGGTCCACCACCCACTCATCACACCAGTGATGCAGCACGTATTCTTTAATCGAAACGATCCGCGCCGCCTGCTCACAAAGTTCGGGCTTCTCTTGAAATAGCCATGCCAGCTTCACCACTGGTGACATCGGATGGATTGGCAGACTCGTTCGCGCATAGAGATCAGCATCTTGAGCGCGAACCGAGGGGACCATGCGATCGCTCCGGTTATCGGCCCAAGTCAACAAAGGCATCAGCGGCTGGTGATCCTCATCTAGCAGTAATAGCGTATGCATCGCCGTACTAAATGACAGCCCCAACAGCTCATGAGAGTCCAAATCCGCACTCGCCACAACTTCCGCAACTGTCTGCGTCGCCGCCTGCACAATCTGGTCCGCATCCTGCTCTGCTGCACCTGGCACAGGCGCGTTTAGCGGATATCCTTTCGCACTCCGTGCCAGCTGTCGCCCTTCTATATCAAAAGCCACGGCCTTTGTACTGCTAGTGCCAATGTCTATCCCAACGATGTATTTCATGAGTGAGATTATACAGCGCTAGTCCGTTCCCACTGCCGCTGGTTCAGCTTCTGGCGATTCAGGTTCCGTGGTTTTAGTGACAGGCTGATCTGGAGCCACGCCTTCTAGCACTAGCAGAGAATCGAACATTTTCTTGACTAACGGTGCAGCAACTGTTCCCCCGTAGGCATTTTCGCCTTGAGGCTCATCCACGACTGCTAACACTACATAGCGGGGATCGCTGACCGGAGCAATGCCTACAAAGCTGGTAATTCGCTGATTTCCATAAGCGCCGTATTCTGTTGCTTTTTGCGCAGTACCCGTTTTTCCCGCGATCTGGTAGCCACTAATTTTAGCGGATGATCCTGTTCCGTCATCCACAACTTCTTTCATCATATTCAGCACCTGCTGCGCCGTCTCAGCAGAAAAGATCCGCTTGGGTGTTGTTCTCTTTGGAGTCCAGCTCAGCTCACCTTCACTATCCACCAGTCCTCGCACAACTCGAGGCGTTACCATCTCGCCACCGTTGGCCAAAGTGCTATGAAGCTGTACTAGCTGCAAAGGCGTCAGCGAAAATCCCTGACCAAAAGCCGTCGTCGCCGCCTCAACAGGACTGTCAATAAACTGATTTCGATTCTTGATTTGACCGCTGGTTTCTCCAGGCAGCTCGACACCGGTCGTGTTACCTAGTCCTAACTTCTCTAGCCAAGCGTAATAGTCAGCGCGTTCTAACTTCTGCATGATATGAACCATGCCAACGTTGCTCGAATAGCGCAAAACGTCTGTAATCGAAAGACTTCCTCGACCACCATTCCAGTAGAAGTCAACATTCTGAATGGGCCATCCGCCGACTTGGATCTGCCCTTCGTCATAGATGGTGTCGTCGGGTCCAATGCTGCCGTTTTCTAATGCGATCGCCACGTTGATTGGCTTAAACGTCGATCCTGGCTCATACAGATCGCTCACTGCCCAGTTCTTAAAATACTCTAAATCCGCATCGTAATAGCGATTCGGGTCGTACGTCGGCGCTACTGCTAGCGTGAGAATCTCTCCAGTTTGAGCGTCCATCACGATCAACGCACCACGCTTGGCTTTGTATTCAGCGACCGTAGCTGCCAGATTTTCCTGAGCAATTCGCTGTAGCCGACTATCGATTGTCAGCTGCATCTTCAGATCGTCGCGGGTCACTAGCTGTAGAGGCGCAGCTTCTTTAGACTCAGGCTCGTCGTAAGTCAGCTCGTTTTTTTCGCTAAGCTCAATCCCCGCTTTGGGCACACCGTCTAAATCCACATAGCCAGTCAACTGCGAAAACAGCTCACCTTGGGGATAAATCCGCCGTGGTGAGGATACCAAATCGAGACCGTCTAGACCTAGCGATCGCAGCCGCTTAGCCGTCTCTTCTGAAACGTCTGTAGACAGTTTGATTCCGCTCTCCTGCGCTTGGAACTGCTGCTCTAGAGACTGCGCGTCTTGCTCCATCACCTCACTGAGCGCCGTCGCAACCGTTGCCAGAGGCTGCTTGAACAGCATGGGATGCACATACAGCGTGTACAGCACCTGATCCATCGCCACCACATTGCCCTGTCGATCGACAATCTGCCGCCTTGCACTTCGAGGGGTCGACTGAATCGCTTGCTGCTCTTGGGCCATCGCTTTTAGATCGGAGCCAATTACTAGCTGTAAATAGACCAAGCGGCCACTCAGTCCAACCATCGCCAGCATCAGCATTAGCCACACGCTAATCAGCCGCAGATGAGGAGATTGCTGACTAGCGCTGCGAACTGACCGTGACGTAGGCCGTGGTTTAGAGTCTAGTTTGAGACTCGGCCTAACCCCTGGTCTAATATTGCTTGTCCGACGGCTAAACCGCTGCCGCGACGGCGGCGTTGGCTGCGGCTGGCGTGCCGGTTCAGTAGATGCACCCATAAGAACTTCCTTTCCCCATCTTCCTTGTCTTCTTTCTCTCTTCGCCTCAAGAGACTCGAGAAAGAGCAAAAGTAATCAATATCTGTTCTGGTACTCGGCCTGACGCCCCAGCTAGTAGCCCAGAGGCTGCAACCGCTCCGGCTGTTTACTCTCTTCAGCTTCTGTAGCTGCTCGCCGAGGCTCAGGCGTGACAAACAGCATATCTCCAGATTCGTAAGGTTTTAAACCAGAGTTTTCTTCAACCGCCTGTTCTGCCAAACTTTGCTTGATAGACTCATTTGCGGTGGTCAGCTGCTGCGATTCACTTTGCAAGGCATTCAGCTGCGCCAGAGCCTGGTTCGTCGATCTATCGACATACACACTTGAACCATAGATGACCAAAGCACTAGCGACGAGTAGCCCTGTCAGAATTGTCGATCCTTGCTGGAACCGGTGCAGCAGTCTCAGGCCAAGCGGTAGGGGAGGCTGTTTGGGCAGCTCGATAGGGGCCAAAATCGATGAGCGATCGACCAGTTCATCTTTGCGCACTCGTCTAGCTGGAAGCGCAGAGACCGAAGTTGAACTGTCATACCCGACGAACTCGTGCTCTGATAATTCTAGGTTCTCAGCTAGGTTTAAGCCATTTTTCTTTGCCCATTTCTCTAGCCTGATCGGGTCAGACACCTTTCTCACCCGACTGGCTCTAGCGATTAGCTGGCTAGTTTGGCGAGCAGGGGCGAGGTTGGAGGGATCAGGCTGGTACCCGGACGGCTGCTGAGAAGGCAATTGCTGAGTGGGCGACTTCTGGGTAGGTTGCTCAGAAGGGTCAAAGGCTGTAGCGAAAACCATGCGGCTATGTAGGGATAGGAATAATAAGCTTTGGCAGGGAGGCTACCCCATACTGAGAAAGCGTTTAGGAGGAAGCGCTTGGGATATAGCGTTCGCTACTTTGGTTCACACGTTTCAATGCGTAAAACCTTTGTTTTGAAAGAGTACTCAGTGATGTTGAGGGTTCAGCTAGCGCATGGATGCACCTGACGCCAGCTATCTTGTAGCAATTCCTCATATCAAATTACGCGAATACTACCCTGCGAATGGAAAAAGAACAAGGTCAATATCAACTTTTTCTGAAATTCACTATGGAATGGGTGAAATCTCTGCACAATTACGCAGGCCAAGCCAATAAATTAATCACCATCAAGCCCTAAAACAACAGATGCGCCAACTGTTAGTCACAGTCAGCGCAAAAGGCTAGTTAAATCTATAAATCCCCTGCTTTGATAAGGATTAACGCCAAAGCATCAACGCTGCGGGTCGACGCCCATCAATTGACGCCATCAAGCAATGCTGTCGGTCAACGCTTTGGTCTGGGCTTGTCGGGCAAACCTACCATGTCCGCATTACTCTTGCCGGGTGGGATCATGGGATAGCAGTTTTCATTTCGACGCACCTGCACATTCATCAGTACCGGACCGTCATAGGCTAGCATCTGCGCGATCGCATCTGCCAATTCATCCGGATCGCTGACCGTCATCCCCTTCATCCCAAATGCCTCGGCTAGCAGCTCAAAGTTCGGCATGCCAATCGTCATCTCAGAAGAAGAATAGCGTTCTCCAAAGAACGTCTCTTGCCACTGACGAACCATTCCCTGCCAGCCATTGTTCAAGATGACTGTCTTCACATTGATACCGTACTGAACCAGCGTCGCCATCTCCTGTAAGCTCATCTGGAAGCTGGCATCACCACTGACGCAGACGACCTGACTATCCGGCAGAGCAACCTGCACACCCATTGCTGCTGGCAAGCCAAAGCCCATTGTGCCGAGCCCTGCGCTTGATATCCACTGGCGGGGTCCATTTCTCAAAAACTGTGCTGCCCACATCTGATGCTGTCCCACATCAGTGGTGTAGTAGGCATTAGGAGCTTGAGTGGTCAGCTCTACAATGACGGACTGAGGCGAAATATCATCTGGGTATACAGGAGCCAGTAGCGGGAAATCTTTTTTCCAAGTTTCGATCTGGTCTCGCCAGGATTGGCTTCTGTTGGCATCTGGCGCTGCCTGGTCTTGCATCCGCGCTAGCAGCCGCGTTAAGACAGCTTTGACATCACCGACAATGGGAACTTCAGGCAGACGGTTCTTGCCAACTTCAGCCGGGTCAATATCGATGTGGATGACTTTTGCTCTAGAGGCAAACTCGTCGAGTTTTCCGGTAACGCGATCGTCAAAGCGCGCACCGATTGCCACCAGCAAGTCGCACTCACTGACGGCAAAGTTGGCATAGGCCGTGCCATGCATGCCCAACATACCGACAGAGAGCGGATGGTGCTCGTCTACAGCGCCTTTACCCATGAGCGTGTTGGTGATGGGTGCAAAGTACGCTTCGGCCAGCGCTTGAATTTCGGCGTGAGCATCGGATGCGATCGCACCTCCTCCCACATATAGCAAAGGCCGCTCTGCCGCGTGCAGCAGCGCAAGTGCCTCATCGATCTGATTGTCGTCAATCTTGATCTCAGGAGAATAGCCCGGAATAGTCACATCGCCGGGATTCACCGGAATATAATCGATCTCCTCAACACCCACGTCCTTGGGTACGTCAATCAGCACCGGACCGGGTCTTCCCGTCTTGGCGATATAAAACGCTTCTGCCACAATCTGCGCCATCTGATTGGGATCGCGCACTACATAGGAGTGCTTCACGATTGGCAGCGTGATGCCGTGAATGTCAATCTCTTGAAAGGCATCGGTGCCGATTGCCGCCCGAGTCACCTGCCCGGTAACCACCACCATCGGGATCGAATCCATCTGCGCCGTGGCGATCCCAGTTACCAGATTGGTCGCACCCGGACCAGAAGTTGCAAAACACACGCCGACTTCTCCGGTGGCGCGAGCATAACCGTCTGCGGCGTGAGCAGCACCCTGCTCGTGACGAACCAGAATATGCTGAACGTGTCCTTGAGCCTCAGCTTTGTAGAGTGCATCATAGATGGGCAAAATGGCTCCGCCCGGATAGCCAAAAATATGCTTGACACCGTGACGTACCAGGCTATCGATCAGCGCATAGGCACCGCTGACTCGCTGGGTAGACGTAGGAGAATCTAATGTAAACGTAACAGGAGAGGCCATAGACGGTACCGAAGGAAATGCAAACTATGAGGTTTAGAAAAGACTTTCTGTCAATAAGGCGGTCAGCCTTTCTTGGGAGGTTTTCTCTAGGAAAATATTTTGTTCGAGACTCTAGATCTTAATCAGCAAAGGGGAGCGTCTCACGATAAAGCCTCACTTTTTTATTATTCCTTAAAGCATTTTCTACAGTATTGAGAATGTCTACTGCTGATGCAAAAACACTTTTAATTAGTGTAAGTTGTAGCCTAGCGAACAACAAGATTTCATTCTTTTGGTTGTTGTCATTTCTTAACTTTTTATCTCGTGGAGCCTGATACGTCAGGTGGCGAACGCTGCCGTCAGGGATCGCCTTAAAAAGGCCTGCGCACTCATCTGTTCCCCAGCGCCTTCAGCCAGCTGATACCAGGGCACAGAGCGTCCCATTATCTGATCTGGACTGCCCCACAATCTCAAGTGACCTGCCGCCGGATCTGCGTAGAAATTGATGTTGCCAGCCCCTAGAGGCAGCGTTGTTATATGCGTAAATCGGTCGTGACTAATGCGAATAACGTTTAGACCCAGCACGGGTACTCCCCATCCATCGACTGCAAACAGTCGCGCCACCTTACCACCTGACTGTTGCCATAGAAGTAAAGCCCCTGCTAGTCCTACAACGCCAGCGCTGAACCCGATGCCTACAATTGGCGGTTGAGTTGCGGGGTTGCCCAGGGTGTCGCTCATCCACTGATAGATATCAAAAGGTGAAATTGGCAGGCTATGCACAATGTGTGGGCGGGTAAAGGCCGGAAGCGATCGCACAAATCTCTCCGTTAGCTCCAGTTGGTTGAACCCGGGGCAAACAATCACACGCAGCGTCCTGTTAGAAACAACGCTATCTGAGATGCTCTTCGACCAGCCTTTCTCAGACGGATCGCCGGGTATTTCACTGATTTGCCGATTGTTCATAGCGCTCATTCATCGTTACTTGCTCAACACTTGTTAGCACCGAATTCAAACGTTCGGTTCTACCCATAGTCAAGTCAAAAGGCTTCCGGGTAGTGTGAATAGAGACAACGCATTGCATACACAGATTCCAGCTGACATACTTTGTTCTGTAAATTCTATGGGCGCACCTGAGCAGCTTCTACCGACTATCAGCGCACTGGTTGCTCTGGGAGAATTTGCCCAGGACGGTCAGAATGGTGACATATCCACTATTCCTACGCTAAGTGAAGGACTAGCTGCAAACATTCGACAGCAGAGGGCCAACCGCGAATGGTCGGGCGCGATCGCAGCGCTTACCCAGCTTCTCAATCAGCAGCGGTACGCAGTCTCTAAAAGTAATAAGCGATCAAAGAAGCAGCCTCAGGCGCTGCTACTGACAGGTCCGGTTCCACTACTCAACGACCCCGACCTGTTTCCACAGCTTGCCAACTGGACTTTTGTACCCCACTCGTCAGAAGCACTCGCCGCATTCAGTGCCCTCTCTCCAGTAGAGCGAATTTTTCAAAAAACATTTCACAAGCAGGCCCATACGACTCGTCTCTTACCGCTTTTAGAAGATGACCCGCTTACTCAAGAACAGTTCGCACTAGTTTTGACCAAGCAGTTTTCACTGGTCTTGGTCCTAGGCGAAGATGCTGATAGTGAGCTGAGCTTTCAGTTTTCCTTTATGCCGGAAGTGGTCAGCTCGGTATGGCGACTGCTGCGATCGCGCATCCTTCTAACGCGTCCGCAGCAGTTAGACTTCATTGAGACCCTTGTCGAAAGATTCGCGCCTACAGAGCCCAGCTACCGTATCGTCAGTCAGTTCAATCGCTGGATGCTAGCTTGTTTGCCGCAAAATGAATCCCCAAAAGAGTTCAAAGGTGAGCCGAGCAGAGATCTGCAGAGCAATCTACAGAGCGAACGAAAAGGCAACGATACGCCAGCTTTCCAAGACCTTAGCGCTGATCACGAACAACCCTCCGACAGTGCCTTTCTAAAGGCGATGGCCCACGAGATTCGCACGCCGCTTACGACCATTCGGACCTATACGCGATCACTGCTCAAGCGTAAGGATCTCAATCCTCAAGTCGTGAAACGCCTGCAAAGTATCGATCTCGAATGCACTCAGCAGATTGATAGATTCAGCTTGATCTTTAAAGCAGTAGAGCTAGAGGCCGCCAGTCAGTCACCCAGATCGCCTTTGAGTGCGATCGCGCTCAGCCAGGTCTTCCAAAATGCCATTCCTCAGTGGCAGCAGGCTGCGCAGCGTCGCAATCTCTCCTTAGAAGTCGGTCTACCGCCAGATCTACCGATGGTGGCTAGCGATCCCACCATGCTTCAACATGTGCTCACAGGTCTAGTCGAGCTCTTTACCCATAGCGTCTCGCCCGGTAGCCATATCCAGCTTCACGTTCTTCACGCTGGCAACCAGCTCAAGCTCCAGTTTCAGTCCCAGACTGATCCCGATCAGCCAAACCCTCATCATGCCTGCACCACACCGCCGCTCCAGTCCCTAGGTCATCTGCTCATGTTCCAACCGGAAACCGGTGGGCTGAGCCTGAACTTAGAAGCCACCAAAAATCTCTTTCATGCGCTCGGTGCCAAACTCACGGTTCGTGAGCGACCAGACCAAAGCACAACTTGGACGGTCTTTTTGCCTTTAGAAACCAGTGGGCTACAGTCCTATCAAATTGTTTAATCTCTGTTTTTCCCGGTAATTACGATCTATCAACAGTCTCGGTCTATCAGCAGCTTTAGCCTGTTAGCAAATCTTCTTCCGGGAAATGAATCGCACTAGGACTCGGATCACCTAGCAGAGCCGACATCAACAGCAAGATGCCCACTCGCCCGATATACATCGTGGCGATAATAAATAGCTGTCCCCACACGGATAGATCGCCGGTAATGCCAGTCGAAAGACCCACCGTCGCGAACGCGGACACCGTCTCGAACAACATAGCAATGAACTGTAAGTCTGGATCGCTGATCGACAAACACATCGTCACAATCACTACGCTGATCACCGAAGCAACCACCACTGCTAGCGCCTTCAGCACTCGTGTCATCGGAATTTGTCGCTGATAGCAGTTCACCTCCTCTTTGCCCCGGAGCGCCGCTTTCGTACAGACCATCAAAATGCGAACGGTAGTTGTCTTGATGCCACCGCCTGTACTGCCGGGGCTAGCCCCAATGAACATCAGTGCGATCGCCACAAATAAACTGCTCGTCTCCATCGCGCCGATATCGATCGAATTAAATCCCGCCGTACGCATCACCACCGACTGAAAACCAGCCAGCAGTATCTTTGCACCGAAGCGCTTGTCCGCCAGCGTGGCTGGGTTGTCGAATTCAATTAGGAAAAAGGCTAGCGTCCCCAGCAGCAGTAGCGCTAGCGTCGTACTAGTCACAATTTTGAAGTGAAGAGAAAAGACGCTGTGAGTCTTGCGACGTTGAAAGCGTGCGCGTACCCACATGAACCCCTCCATAATCACCTGATAGCCGATCCCGCCAACAATAATCAGCACCGAAATCACCACCATCGGCCAGGCAATCTCGGCATACTGTACAAGGCTATCGGAAAACAAACTAAACCCAGCATTGTTGAACGCACTGATGCTATGAAAAATCGACAGCCATAGCGATTGGCCCAAGCCGAAGTCTTCTAAGAAAGTCGGCATCAAACAAAAGGCCCCGGTCAGCTCGAAAATCGCCGTCATTGAAATAATCGAGATCACCAGCGCCTTCACATTCGACAGCTCAGAGGTATCCATCGCCTGCTGAATCGCCAGCCTATCTTTCAAACATAGCCGTCGACCAATCAAAAGCAGCAGCAGCGTCGTTGCGGTCATGTAGCCCAGCCCGCCTAGCTGAATTAGCGTCAGCACCACCCCCTGGCCAAACGAAGAAAAATAGCTCCCCGTATCCACTACTATCAGACCAGTTACGCACACTGCCGAAGTCGCCGTAAACAAAGCCACCAGCGGACTATTCCAATCCCCACTGGCCGTAGAAAAGGGCAGCAGCAGCAGCAACGTGCCAACCGCAATCAGCACTAAAAAGCCAAAGCAGATCGTTCTAGGGACGGTCATAAACTCATCAAAAGCACCTTCAAGGCACCAGACAAAGAGCAATTCATAAAAGCCAGCGTAACCCAGAAGATTGACTTACCATATGACCAATCTTCTAGCAATCTTCTACAACGGACCCAAAACATCGATGACTGTAAGTACGCCCTTAGCTGAGAGAATCCAGCGGTTTTATGACACCTCATCCCCTCTGTGGGAAAAAACCTGGGGCGAGCATATGCATCATGGCTATTACGGCAGAAATGGGCAGCACCGCAAAGATCGTAGACAGGCCCAGATCGATCTGATCGAAGAACTGCTGAAATGGGCTGATATCACCACCGCGCAAACGATTCTAGACGTAGGCTGCGGCATCGGTGGCAGTACCCTGTATCTTGCCCGCAAATTTGATGCTCAGGCCGTTGGCATCACCCTCAGCCCAGTTCAGGCCAAACGTGCCGGCGAACGCGCTGCCGAAAAGGGCATTGACCTTCTTGCCTATGAGAACTTTGCGACTGCGCACGCACCTGCTGTCCAGTTTCAAGTCACTAACGCACTCTCTACGCCCTTCCCAGGCAATGCCTTCGACTTTGTCTGGTCAATGGAAAGCGGCGAACACATGCCAGACAAGCCCGGCTTTTTGCGAGAATGCTACCGCGTATTAAAACCGGGCGGCACGTTCTTAATGGCAACCTGGTGCCATAGACCCACTCACACCCTCGCTGGCCCCCTTACCGATAGCGAAAGCCAGCACCTAGATCGGCTATACGAGCTGTATCACTTACCCTATGTCATTTCTCTAGACGCCTACGGCAGCCTTGCTCAGGAAGTTGGATTTACGGGCGTAAGGATGGCGGACTGGTCAAGGCAGGTTGAGTTCTTCTGGCAGGATGTGGTGCGTTCGGCCCTGAATATTGAGGCTGTTGCTGGTATTTTTCAGGCTGGAGAGGAAACAATTCGCGGGACGGCTGCGATCGCGCTCATGACCACAGGCTTTAGCCGAGGTCTAATCCGCTACGGCATCCTCAGCGGCAGCAAACAGTAACAGCAGACAGGCGACAGAAAACAAAACCTCCTCTCTGTTCAAATCTGGTCAAAAAAAGCCCTAGCCAACAATCGTTAGCTAGGGCAAGTTTTACTTACTCAACACGGAAACCAAAAATGAGGCTGATAGAGTGTAATCTCTACACTCTATCTTCTATAGTCTGGCTGCAGTCAAGCAAACGGACCATTGCCGCCGCCGCGTAGTTGCGCAGCGCTGGTGTATCAGGACGGAAGCTGCTGCCAACTTCATTCAACGGCGTAGCCACACCACAGAAGCCGGAAAGCTCAGAAATTGCATCCTTTGCCCAGTGTCCGTCAGTATCCACAAACGTTGCACCTGTCTGGTTAGCTTCTAAATCAGTGGTGCTGTTCTCATACTCGGCGGCACGACGCATAATCGCAATTAGCTCAGCGCGAGTGACCTGGTTAGCGGGTCTAAAGCTACCGTCTTGATAGCCGCTGATAATCCCCAGCTCCTGAGCCTTTTTAATCTTCGCCGCGCTCCAGCGGTTAGCAGGTACATCGGCAAAAGGCAAATTGCCAACAGCCGCTTCGCGCTCAGGTGCAACTTCTAGCCCTTCAACCACAATCGATACCAGCTGTTCACGAGTCAAGGTTGCTTTGGGCCTGAATGTATTGTCCTCTGCAAAGCCAGAGATGAACCCTAGCTGGACGGCCCGGTTGATCTCGCCTGCGTAGATATCACCTGCGACATCTGGGAAAGACTCCGGAGCAGGCGGGGTAACAACTACAGGACCAGAGATATCAGGGTCGGTGGGTCCAGCAACAACCGGCGCGTCCTGCTGAATCAGCTCAGCAGTGGTTAGATCGTTGGCGATATAGGTACGACCGGTAACATCGCCTTCAAAGGTTTGCTTAGCAAGTCTCCAACCAGACTTCAAAAAGATCTTCGTGTAGCCACCAGGAACAATACCGTCGGTCTGGCCTATCACAAACTTTCTAGCACCGCTGCCAGCAAAGGGAGAAGGCTGCGCATAAAGCACTAAAACGCCGTTTTCTCGCTCTAGAACAGGAGTGTATTTGATATCAGAACCCGCAGTCCGCAGCAGATAGCCGTTGGTGTCTGTACTGCGACCACAGGATGGATTGTTGAAAGTCAGCGGTGTGACAACGGTAGGATTAGAACCTGTCAGAGAATAGCAAGGCGGGGAGGGCTGTCTTTGCTCCAGGATCATCAGGCCATAGCGCTGGTTGCCACCGATGTTGGAAGTGGGATTTGCGACTAGGAGATAGGGCTCTTGAGCCGTTTCTTGCATGCCAAACATAGAGGCTTGTGCAAGCTGAATAGCATTAGCTGATCCAGCTGCTCTCTGGGCTACAGGCTGGCTCTGTGCCAAAGCAGAAGGCAGGTTGCTAGCAGTAACGGCAACGGTAGCGGCGGCGAGCGCAGTAACTGTGAGTCGAAATGATTTCATCTTTGCGTATCCTTTGTAATAGTAGAGTTCACGATGGTCGGCGACAGCGTGAGGGTTGCACACCCGACAGGAAGACACGGAAATCCAAGCTGCCAACCACGTAGCTTGGCTAATAGTTCGAATTTTATTGATTCAACTAAGTACAGATTACCTGCAATATCAGCCCAATCATCTCAAGATATGTTGTGAAGGCTGTCCGTGGAATGAATAGCTGAAGATAGCTATTCAGATAAGGGGATGTCCCTTAAAGGCTGTGTGAGTAGCGCTTAATTAGGACTGCGTGGGTCGCCGGTGATGATTTGGGCAGCTTATAGCAAGGGCCACAGACAATCGCTGTGGCTGAGTCAAGTTGCAAAAGGTCTGTCCGCGTCATGTATATAGGGATAAAAGATTTGCTTCGTGTGTGCTATTACCGCAGGGGCGCTTTTACAGTCGGCACAGTTGCAATCAGTGCTTTTGGGACCGCGTGGGTGACGGGAGAAAGTGCGATCGCAGCCGATCCGGTCGCTATTCAACAGCTAATAGAAACCAATCGCTGTCCAGGATGCGACCTTCACGATGCCGACTTGCGTAGACTCGACTTATCGGGCGCAGATCTCACCGGAGCCGACCTCGAAGGAGCCAACTTTTACTATGCCAATCTCGACGGTGCCCAGCTACAAAGTACGAACCTGATAGACGTTAATCTTGCCTATGCCAGCGTGCGCGGGGCCAATCTCGACAACGCCGATCTACGCTACGCTATCCTCCACAGCACCGACCTTAGCGGCAGCTCATTGATTGCCGCCGACCTGCGCGAATCCTACATAGACAGAACCATTCTTGAGCGTACAATTCTAGACGGCGCTGATTTGCGCGATACTCTACATCTGAGCGCAGACTTCTCTATGGCCAGTACCTGTGACACGCTTACCTGGTCCGGCATAGAACATCGTCAAGGCTGCCGAGTAACTGTTCCTGAACAGATTCGCCGTCAATAGGCCGTTCAATACTTTGTTTCACCACTCGCTTTGTATGCCACCAGTTCTGCTGCGCCATTGATAGCCTAACCGGGTACAGTGTCATGACAATAGGCTCACTGCGATAGCTTTGTCCGATAATTTCCACACAATACGAAGGGTGCTTGCGCGTGGACAGATCAACCGTAAAGCGTTTCCCGATGCGTCGCCAGCTAGGTTCTTTGCTGCGCCACTGGATTCGACAGCAGGGCCAAGGCAGCTGATCCCGGTCATACAGGCGGCAACACGGACCCACAACCCTGTAGGTGAGATGAGAGCCTGGACTTTCGAAAACGGTGCCAGTAGGCAAAGGGTGTAAACTCGCGCTCATAGAAAATGGCGTGTCAGCTGGTTAAAATAGCACTGGTTGGAATAGCAAAAGCCCAGCGCAAACTCAGACTATAAAAGTCTACTGCAAAAGTCTATAGAGGCCTCGAGATATAGAGGCCTCGAGACACTATAGAAGGACTGTACCGCTGTCAAAATGTGGAGTCGTCAAGATTCAATAGTGCTGCGGAAAAGCGCTGTGGATAGTTTGCTGCCAAAACCATTCTGTTGAAATTTCTGTTGAAACATAGACCCGTTCGATCCGTCTCACTTAATCTGTCCCATTTGATCCGTCGAAGTATAGAGGCAAAAAGACTATGTCAGAGAATACAGCCGCCAAAGAATCTGAGAAAATTGACGCAAAAATCAGCGATCGCATCTGCAAGCACATGAACAGAGACCATGCCTCAGCCGTCCTCACCTACGCCCAGCGCTACGGCAATCAAGCTGAAGCGACCGCCGCCACACTTACCGCCATCGACAACGCTGGCATGGATCTAACCGCTGAAGTTCAGGGACAAACCCTCCCCTTGCGCATCCCCTTCGACCACGAACTCAAAGACGCTGCCGATGCTCATACGACCCTAGTCGCCATGCTCAGATCGTAGTTCTTTGATCGTTCAGCCGATCTTTCAACACACTTCGAGACAGTAACTTTGTGACTATTCAGATTCACTTTCTACCTGACGACATCACTACCACTGCTGAACCTGGCGAAGCCCTTCTAGAAGTTGCTCATCGAGCTGGCGTCCATATTTCCACCGGCTGCTTGATGGGTTCTTGCTATGCCTGCGAAGTCGAAATGAGTGGCTTTGAAGATGGTTCTGAAGACGGCTCTGAGGACAGTTTTGAGGACTCGGTGCGCGCCTGCCTAACCGCCATTCCCAACACAACCAAGCCGATAGAAATCAATCTCCTCGACGATCCCACCTGGTAAGCGCCCATGCTCGGCATCTGAGCGGAGCCGAAGCTGTGTGTTCGGTTACCATTCGGTTTCACCTAATGTGGTATCTAAAATATCACTGTTACAGTAGTAACCAAAGGAAAGAAGGCTTTATACCCTAGAGCCAGACCAGCAGAGCGAAACCAGTAGAGCCAGACCAGTAGAGCGAAACCAGTAGAGCCAGACCAATAGAGCGAAACCAATCATAGAATCGCGTTCTAGCTATTCAAAGGTATCAGCATGGATGATGTAACCGGAAGAATCCCAGAGTTCACCGACTCCAAACCTATGACAGACAACTCACTACTCCAGTATGTAAAGTCCATGGACCCAGATACGATCACTCAGCTATCGCGTCCAGACTCATCCGAAGTGATGCAGGTAATGGAGCACAACGTGATCGGACTATTAGGTGGTCTCCCCTCGGGTCAGTTTGATGTCTCTGTTACCACAAACCGCGAGAACCTGGGCCGTCTGCTGGCTTCTGCCATGATGAGCGGCTATTTCCTACGCGGCGCGGAGCAGCGTCTTGCTTTTGAAGAAAGCTTCAGCAGCGCACTGTTTGGCGAAGACTTTGACAAAGGCGAAGACTTTGACAAAGGCACAGAGTCTTAGTCATCAATGGCCAGAGGTAGGACAAATCTACACACTCGATCTACTAGCTCGGCTGAATTAGTTCTGCCGGGCTTTGTTGTATCTGATGATGACGCTGCACAACTGAGGCGATCGCTGCTCGGATGGTATCAGCAGCAAGGCCGAGATCTTCCCTGGAGACGCACTCGAGATCCCTATGCAATCTGGATGTCGGAGATCATGCTCCAGCAAACCCAGGTCAAAACCGTCATTCCTTATTACGGGCGATGGCTACAGGCTTTCCCCACGGTTCAAGCTTTAGCCGTTGCCGATCAACAGGCCGTGCTGAAGCTATGGGAAGGACTGGGCTACTACGCTCGGGCCAGAAATTTGCATAAGGCAGCCCAGCAAATCGTGGCCGAATTTGACGGAGAGTTTCCTCGGGAGCTAGAAAGTGCGATCGCACTCAAAGGCATCGGACGCACCACCGCAGGCGGTATTCTCAGCGCCGCTTTCAACGCCCCCACCCCTATACTCGATGGCAACGTCAAACGAGTCCTTTCCCGACTGATTGCCTACCCTGCCATTCCAAACAAAGCCCTAATGCCGCTGTGGAATCTCTCCGAGCAGCTATTAGACCCAAAGCATCCTAGAGACTTCAACCAAGCCATCATGGATTTGGGCGCGACTCTCTGCACCCGCCACAATCCCGCTTGTCTGCTATGTCCTTGGCAAAAGAGCTGCGCAGCCTACAATCAGAATGCCGTTTCCCGCTTTCCCATGACAGAATCTCGCAAACCGCTTCCTCACAAACACATCGGCGTCGCCGTCATCACCGACAGCCAAGGTAATATCCTGATCGATCGCCGCAAGCAAGAAGGCTTGCTCGGTGGCCTGTGGGAGTTTCCAGGCGGCAAAATCGAACCCGGCGAAACGCCAGAAGAATGCGTCAAACGCGAAATCAAAGAGGAACTCGGTATTGAGATAGCCGTTCAAGACAAGCTCATCACTATTGAACATGCCTATACCCACTTCAAAGTGACGCTCAACGTATTCAACTGCAAACATCTCAGTGGTGACCCTCAACCGCTTGAAAGCGATGAGGTAAAGTGGGTCACGCTTGATGAGATCGATCAGTATCCGTTTCCGAAGGCGAACAGTCAAATTATTGAGGCGATGAGATCGCAAGCATAAAGCAGCATTTTGGCAGGTTGGACAGCAATCTATCCACCGATTCATACTGTCAACTAGGATGAAGGCATTTATACCTTCAGGCACCGCACCGCTTCTAACATTCCCTTCGCCTTATTCAGCGTCTCCTGATACTCACTCTTGGGCACGGAATCTGCGACTAGTCCAGCACCGGCTTGAACGCTAATGGTTTGGCCGCCACCAGCGGCGGACTGGACGACCATTGTGCGGATGGTAATGGCACTATTGAGCTGGCCTTCAAAGTCGTAGTAGCCGTAGACACCGGAGTAGGGGCCCCGGCGATCGGGTTCTAAGGCGTTGACAATTTGCATAGCGCGGATTTTGGGTGCGCCGCTGACGGTACCGGCTGGAAAGCTGGCCTTTAATAAGTCCCAGGCGGTCTTGTCGGGGGCCAGCTCGCCAATCACGTTGCTGACAATGTGCATGACGTGAGAGTAGTTTTCTATCACCATCAGCTCATTGACTTCGACTGTGCCACTAGCACAGACACGGCCCAGGTCATTACGACCCAAATCCACTAGCATGACGTGTTCGGCAATTTCTTTTGGGTCGGCTAAAAGATCGGCAGCATATTCAGCATCTTCGAGTGCGTTTTTCCCTCTAGGCCGGGTACCTGCAATTGGTCGCAGGGTCGCCTGCATCGGCGTATCAGGGCCAGTAGTGGTCGCTTTGACCATGACTTCAGGGCTAGAGCCGATCAGCTGCCAGCCGTTGAAGTTAAAGTAGCACATGTACGGGGATGGATTGACCAGACGCAGCGACCGATAGAGATCGAAGGGGTTACCGTCATAGCTAGCCTGAAGGCGCTGGGAGATGACAACTTGAAAGATATCTCCAGCGCGGATGTGAGATTTGGCTCTTTCGACGCTTTTGCAGAATTCCTTTGAGGTGCGGTTGCTGGTATACGCCAGCGGTGGGGCGGTGCTAGCTTCAGGCGAGGTCCAGGTCAGCAGGGTATCTTTTTCGCTCAGAGGGGCGCGGAGTTTGGTGACTAGATTGGTAACGCGATCGCACACCGCATCATAAGCTTCTCTTAGATCCACATCAGGATCTCTGAGATCGGCGTATGCGATCGCCCAGACCTTGCGCTTCACCTGGTCAAAAATCAGCAGATTATCCACCTGCATCCACAGCCCGTCCGGCAGATCGTCCTCACTACGATCGTGCGTCGTCACGGTCGATTCAATCCACTTGATCAGCTCATATCCCCAAAAGCCAAACAGCCCACCAATCCCAGGCGGCAGCTGGGACAGGCGAACCGGGGTCAAAGGCGCAATGCAGTCTTGCAGAATATCAAACGGATTACCCTCCCAGACCTTTTGACTGGCGTCGCGGAAAGTTTGCGTTGTTTTATCGCCTTTAGACTCTAGTACCCACAGCGGATCGCAGCCCAAAAAGCTGTATCGCCCAAGTGTCTCGCCGCTTTCCACCGATTCCAACAAGAAACTATAGGGCTGCCCTGCACAAACTTTATACCAAGCCGAAACAGGAGTATCTAGATCAGCTACCCATTCCTGATATACCGGCACAAAATTTCCCTGGGCAGCCAGGTCTGAAAAAGTTTCAAAGTCTGGAAAAATCATGGTAGGAAGCACTGCAGAGGCGAGACTTTAAAAAATTGACAGTACGTTTTGGCTATCAGGGATATGTACCCGGTGCTGGCTATAAAAAAGCGAAAGGACAGCTAAAAAGATAGCAGCCCTTTCGCCATTGTAGATATCTAATTATCTATCTAAGCCCTTTAGGTACAAGCAGGAGGTACAAACAGATAACTATGGACGAGGTAGCCCAGTTGTCTTGACGTTAGTTTTCTTCATATCAGTTTCAAAGGTCTCTTGACCGCTGAACTTAACAGCTGCAGGATTTGGATTCTCACCAATGCGACGCTCTTTCTTGCCACTGTACCCACGACCTTCGTTGACTTTTTCAGGGAAAACGCCATCCGCTGGGTGTATGAAGGTGGTCTCGCCGTTAGGCAAAATACGATAGACCTTGTAATCGGTGATTTTGGGCTTGAACTTAGTTCTGAGCTGAGAGCCTAGCGCTAAACACTGCTCCTTGCGAGCAAGCTCCAGCAGATTCTCCCCCTCATTCATTACGGCTGCCCCACCTGTGGGCATTTCAAAGACCTGTTCTTTTTCAGAAGTCCAGGTAATCGCGTAACGCTCTTCTACGAAAGCTGCCGTTAGGAGACCGCCGGTGCTGCCGCCGAATTTGGGCATTGAGCCAGTTAGTGCCATGAATAATCTCTCTCAACCTTGATGACCAAAATCGTAACATCGTGTCGTGAACACTTGAACAAGCCAGAAAAGAAGCGTAACAGTTCTTTAACTGCGCTCATCAGAACGAAGACGGTTTGATGAGCTAGACAACCAGTGCGGTGCATCGCTCAAGCTAGCGGCCTTTCGTAGGCGATTTAGAGGCTGTCCGCTTACTGCCTGATTTAATAGGTCGTTCTTTTGGGCGTTGATTGGTTGATAGATAGCGGGGTGGTTTACCGACCGCAGGCAGCGTGAAGTGAATCTGAGTGCCTCGGTTTTTACCAGCGGATGTTGCCCAAATTTTGCCTTTTAGCCCCTCTATGATCTGCTGACAGATAGCCAGTCCCAACCCAGTGCCGCCAACGGATCGACGCAGAGCGCCTTCTTCCTGATAGAACCGTTCAAAGACAGTCTCTAATCGCTCAGATTCAATGCCGCGACCCGTATCAGCAACGATCACCTCAACGGTATTTTGGTCTTTCACTTCGGCGCTGATAGTCACCTTACCGTAGGCTGTTGGGTTATCAGCTTCGCTACCACTAGTTTCATTACTACTGCTGGTTTCACTATTATTGCCTTCTGTAAACTTGCAGGCGTTGTCGAGTAGCTTTGAGAGAACTTCTACAATCCATTCACCATCGGCGCGAACAAAGGGAAGATCGTCGGGTAGGTCTGTTTCGATCCGGATAGCAGGCGCTGAGTTGGAAGAGTTTTGCCAGCGGAGGCTGCTGAGAGCTAAGGCTACGCATTCTTCTAAAGAGAGCGATTCTAGGTTCCACTCTACACGCTGGCTTTCTAACCGCGAGAGAGTGAGAAAATCTTGAACTAGCTTGCGCATCCGTTCGGCATCAGTAAGGGCGGTGTCTAACATCACCTGCCTCAGATCGGCGGACATATCAGGCTCTGTCAGCAGGCTTTCCAAACAGACTCGAATAGTGGAAAGAGGCGTACGCAGTTCGTGTCCAGTAATAGCAATCAGGTTGCTGCGGGTGCGTTCTAGATCGGCTAGCTGCTGGTTAAAGTCTTCTAGGTGAGCGTAGGCTTCGGCCTGGATTAGCGCAACGCTGAGCTGGTTGGCGATCGCCTCAGTCAAGCTAATTTCATCCTCGATCCAATGCCGGGTGGGATTGCCATCTAGATGCAATTCGACCATACCGAGCAGCCGGTTTTTATGGATGAGTGGTACGAGTAGGCAGCCACAAACTTGCCAGCGCCGTAGCCGGGTCTGGACAGTACTGAGATCGATTTCTGGATGGGTTTCGAGCGGACCATCGGCCGCGCCAGTAACGTCGTCAATGGCTAGGGTCTGACGTTGAGCTTTTACCCACTGGTAGAGCGGATTGTGCTTTAGCGGCCAGGTAGCGCCTTCCAATGAGGTGATATGAGGCTGGCGATATTCGTGATGGATGGTGGCGTCTGGATCGTCAGCATAGCAACGATAGATGATGCAGCGGCTGACGTCTAGAACGCTGCCGAGTTCTTCGGCTGCGATCGCAAAGATCTCAGTTGGATTAAGCGATTTACGAATAGCTGCCGTAATCGAATTGATCAGACGAGCCCTTTGCTCTTGAAGTGCGATCGCCCGATAGGCCTTCAGTTGCTTGTACTGCCCTGCTTGCAGATAGGTAATCAGCCGCTGAGCAAAGGGATCTTTCTCAAGCGTCTCCAAATCCGGAGGGGTGCTGGAGATATCAGTCATGAAGCGATCACACGCTAGAGCAATCTTATCAGCCAGCTCTGGCCGATACTCCTGAATTCGGTCTAGCAGTAGCTTTGCCGCTCGCAACCCAACCTGCCGATCCAACGTCCAAATACCTTCAAACCGGCGACTTTGATCTAGATGAGAATCGCTCTGCTTGGGAGCACTTTCTATGCTCAATCGCTTAGCATTTACCAGCATGGGCTGACGCTCACGGCAAATGAGCGCTGCACTGTAATGCTCGCCAATCACGACCAGATGCCACTCTTCGCTCAGCGCATCTTCCTCGTCAAAATCTATCTTTTCGTAGCCGTTGACGGTTTCACTAAACTGCGTCTCAGTAGCTGAGAGCACATAAACCTGATCGCTTACCTCGCCAATTCGTACGTAGCGATGTGCCTCTTGTCGATAGAACCTTTCCTGCTGAAAGCTAGCAATGATTAGCGGCTGCTCGGAACCCGCCAAGACCTGGTCTTCCATCGCATGGGAGAGCGCCGTCAGCGACGTTTTGAAATATATTTGAGTGCGCAAAGTGGGCAGCAGCTCAAACATCTCTTCCACAATGGAAGTTGGATTACCCATGCATTCGTTCGCTGTAACAGTGAAATGAAAAGACTTATCGACTAAAGCCAGAATACCAGGCAGTCACAGCGCACGGCTCGATAAGTTTATTAAAAGCAAAGCATTGCCGTCGCAGCTAACACCTTACGCCTACCGATTTCTTGGGCAATTCCTTGTAAGCTAGGCCGTCTCGTGCGATCGCCGTCTCGGTCTGTGCCAATGATAAACCTGGAATAGCCGCCTCGAATCAAGTGAAAGCAAGCTGGTATCTCTTCAATAGGGCAGTTAGGTCATCAACGACCGAATCACACCGCTATCAATATCCGGTGAAATATCTTTCCTTAAGATGCTTTACCCCTGCGTATAGATAAGGGGGTGTTGCCTACTTTTCTCTTTTATGAAGCTGGCAGAATAGTTGCTGCTTGATCTGAGAGTTCTGCAATGAGATGGCCCTAGCAAGGTCTCTTTTTTGCTCTAAGCCCCCATCGGCTGGGAATACTCCTTTTACAAAGGGTGAGCCTCGCCGATTCTCAACCTGTACTCGCTATCTCGCACCATCATGAAAGCTACATTCGACTCTGTCGTAAAATCTACTGCTGGCTCTGTGGCGACTACGCCATTGGATAGTGACAATTACACGGTAGAAGAACCATCTGATGTGGATCTAGACATAAACGAAGATGATCTCGGTGATGTGCATATCGAAGGATTGGATTCAGAAGCCCATGCCAACCCGAGAGCCACTCGTTCGACAGATCTAGTCCGGCTCTACTTGCAAGAAATTGGCCGGGTCAATCTATTAGAGCGCGACGAAGAAGTCGCTGAAGCGCAGCAGGTGCAGCAGCATATGGAGCTTCTGGCCCTACGGGACAAAGCTGCGGAAGAGAGGGATGGGCCGCTAGCGATCTATGTCCATCTGTTGAAAACCAGAGCGCAGTTGACAGCGAAGCTAGGCCACCGACCTTCATTGGAACGCTGGGCCAAAGTTGCAGACATTAATATCAAAGATCTCAAGCCTCTATTAGCAGAAGGAAAACGCATTTGGGCGGAGCTAGCTGGCCTCAGCGTAGAGAGAATCGTTGACATTCAAAAAGAGGGAGCGCGGGCCAAAGAGCACATGATCAAAGCAAATCTGCGTTTGGTCGTCTCTGTTGCCAAAAAGTATCAGAATCGAGGTCTAGAGCTGCTGGATTTGATTCAAGAAGGCACTTTAGGGCTAGAGCGAGCAGTTGAGAAGTTTGACCCGACTAAGGGCTACAGGTTTAGCACCTACGCTTACTGGTGGATTCGACAGGGAATTACGCGCGCGATCGCAACCCAGAGCCGCACCATTCGCCTACCGGTCCACATCACCGAAAAGCTCAACAAAATTAAAAAAGCCCAGCGCAAGATTTCTCAGACCCAGGGGCGCACCGCCAAAGTCGAAGATATCGCCAAAGAGCTGGACATGACCGTCGCTCAGGTCCGCGAAGTCTTGCTAAAAGTGCCGCGTTCAGTCTCACTCGACACTAAAGTCGGTAAGGATCGTGATACAGAGCTAGGCGACTTGCTAGAGACCGAAGATATCTCTCCAGAAGAGCAGCTAATGCGCGAGTCGCTAAAGCGTGATCTCAACCAGCTGCTAACCGACCTGACTACACGTGAGCAGGAAGTCATCACCCTTCGCTTTGGACTAGGTGACGGCGTCCCCTATTCTTTGGCCGAGATCGGCCGTACGCTAGAGCTCTCTCGTGAGCGGGTCCGACAAATCGAATCCAAAGCACTACAGAAGCTACGTCAGCCCAAACGCCGCAACCGCGTTCGTGATTATCTAGAAGTGCTGAACTAATCTTTGTTGCCTACTTTTTAGGAAACACAAACACTCATTTTTCAACAAAAGTTCTTGTCTGTCTGAATGGGAGCTTTTGTTGAATGGTGATTAACTGAGTCTAGAACAGGCGTATTTCGAGCTGCTTCCCAGCGTTTTGCATCAGCTAGCTTTAAATCTGTTCGGGGCTATTCAAGATTTCTATACGGTTGATTGGCTTGGCTCTAGCAGGGTCGACGGGTACGCGGCCTGTACGCATACACTGCCAGGCGTGGCGTAGGAGCAATCCGGCATCGCCAGTCCGTGGATCTTCTAGAAAATAGGTATGGCCGACGCGATCATATTTGTTATTGAAGTCATCGCAGTCGATGGCGTAAACATTTTTGGGCGCTTTTGCGATGTCTTCTGGGCCGGTGTGTCCGAGCCGACGAGAGGCGTTGTTGACATTGGCCACCTTGCTAGCACGAAGGGCCAAGTCGTCTGCGGCGTAGTAGACAACAACGTTGCGACTGACAAGAGGAATAACGCCTCCTGTTTTGCCAGGCTCTAAGGTTTCATTAACAACATCAGCAGCAGACATGAAGACGTTTCTAAAAAGGAGGCCCAGGCTGTTTTGAGGATAGTACTTGGCAGACAGGTGAAGCGTGCCGCGCAACACTCGGTTACCCATAGAGAAGGAAAGGACGTTGACTCGCTTGAAGCAGGGATTATCTAAGGTGCTGTTTTCTTCTCGCCATTGTAGAAACTTTTGCATGAGGCGCATGTAGGCAAAAGCGCTGGCATCAGCGGATTTTTGATCGTCAAAGTAGTCGCGGACCTTACCGAAGTCGTTGTCGCAAGGCCAGATCAGTGGAATGACTACTATCTTTGGGCTTTCAATGGATTGGGTTTTATCGACTTGATAGAGGGCGTCGAGTAAGTTCTGGAGTCGTTCGGTTTGAGCAAAGGCGTCTTCTGGCTGCGTAGAGAAGCCGTGAATGAGGAACAAGAGCTGGTCGGCCTTGATGGCTTTGAGTTCGTCGAAGAAGTTGCTGCTGCCAATTTCGGTATAGTCGAAAAGTCCAGTGCGGCGACAGCAGTAGAAGGACTGCTCTGCTTGATTGTTTTCTAGGACGAAGTTTACAGAGCGAGTAAGTCGAATATCTACGCCAGGAGCGGGCAGAGGTGTGAGTCCTTGTTCGAGGACTCGATTGGTAACAAATAGCATAGAAGAGCGTATAAAAAGAAAACCCAAAGCGGAGGGTTAGAGGAGACTGTCAATAACCACCGCAAGCATGGCTGCGATCGCAGTAATCCCCAGTCCATCAATCGGACTTTGTCCCAAACTAACGGCAAAACTGGTGATAACACCCGCGCCCAGCGCCGCGATCAACAGTGAACTTGCCCAGTCTTTCCCTGATTCTTGCATAGGTAGTTGGCCCGATAGAGGGCTAGCTTTATCAGCAGCTCCAACGTATCACCGGGTGTGACACTGCCTGGCTATCCAGATAGGTTCTGTAATCAACCGTTGAATTGAGAGAGCTTTCTTAACATGACTTTCAGACTACCGCTCTCAAATCACCACTCTCAAACCGCAGCGCTCAAACCGCAGATCTCTAGACCGAAGTGCTATGGCATTTAAACAAGCACTTCGGATTAGCATCCGGGATTGGCAATTCTGATTGAGCATACCTATTGGCTAACATTACCGTCCTTAATCCAACCCTCTTCTCCGCTGCTGAGCTGAACGTTGAGCCAGCCACTGTCTTCACCAATCACAGTGATACTTTCTTGATAGCCAATTCCGCCGATATTTTCATAGTCTGTCCCTGGACCAGCTCTAAGGATGAGACCGACTGGCTGCGTGACCACCGCACTATAAGTACCTTCTGCAAGGGGTTTGGGTTCGGGCTCGAGTTCAGCTTCTACTTCTAAGGAAGTTTCTGCTGGAAGCTGGTCGGCCTCAGAGGGGCTCGCAGGTACGCTGACTGCGGTTTGAGGCTCTTCGGGGAGGTCGTTGGTATAGGTGGGGCGCTCTGGCAGCTCGGCATTGCGGGCCATGAAGTATCTGAGCATAGAAGCGCCTACCAATGTCATGATCAGCATGGCTAAGATCAGGCCCAAAATGAATTTGCTCAGACCTAGCAGGAAGTTCTTCATCACCATGATGCAGTGCCAAGACGAAAGATTCTTATGGTTATAGCGTGAAGGGGTTAATTGGTAAAGGCGTTAACTCTCACCTTTGCGCTGCTGCTCGATCCGCTCAGCTAGCGGAGATTGCCTGGATGCTAGCCGCGCTCGCCCATCTGCAGCCCACTGCTGTAGCGCTTCTATCTGTTGTTTGGCGGTGCGAGCTAGCGGAATGATTTGGCTAATGGCTTCTAGGACATCATCGCTGGTGAAGTCGCGGTTTTGACTAAAGCCGATGTGCATGGCTTCAATCAGAGACTGTTCGATTTCCGCACCAGAAAAGTCGGGGGTTTCATAGGCGAGGCGGTTGATGTCATAGCTGCCTAGATTGTGGGGGCGTAGACGGCTCAAGTGAACAGAGAAAATAGCTTCACGCTCTTCTTGGCTAGGCAATCCGACGAAGAAAATTTCATCAAAGCGTCCTCGGCGCAGCATTTCAGGTGGCAATGCTTGGATGTTGTTGGCGGTGGCGACTACGAAGACAGGCGAGGTTTTTTCGGCTAGCCAGGTGACAAAGGTGCCGAAGACGCGACTAGTAGTACCAGAGTCACCGCGACCGTCGAATCCAGCGAAAGCTTTGTCGATCTCGTCAATCCATAGAATGCAGGGAGCAAGGGCTTCGGCTAGCTGAATCATCTGGCGAGTGCGTGATTCTGATTCACCAACGAGTCCACCAAAAAGTCTGCCCACGTCTAGACGCAAGAGGGGCAGGTGCCAGTGGTGAGCGATCGCCTTGGCAGTCAGGGATTTTCCGGTACCCTGAATGCCGACTAGCATCAACCCGCGAGGATGTGGCAATCCATACTGCCGTGCTCGTTCAGAAAAAGCGCCACCGCGCTTCAACAGCCAATCTTTGAGATTGTCCAATCCGCCAATATCAGAGATTCTTTCGCTAGCTGGATAGAACTCTAGGATTTGAGTTTGACGGATAGTCTGGCGTTTTTCTTCGAGGATGAGGTCGATGTCGTTGGGTTCAAAGCTACCGTGGGCGGCAATGCCTCTAGCCAGGACTCGGCGGATACGCTCCATTGCTAGCCCCTGACAGGAGCGGACTAGCTCATCGGTATCTCGCAGTGAAAGGTTGCTGCCAGTAGCCGAAAGCAGACGTTCGACTTCGGTGCGAATTTCGCCAACGTCAGGAAGGGGAAAGGATAGGACGGTGATAGCGCTGCTCAACTCACTAGGGATGGTGAGCTCTGCAGCGAGGATGATGATGTTTTTGGGCTGAGACTTAAGCAGCTTTAGCAGGTTACGCAGCTTGCGAGAGATTGCAATGTCCTCTAAAAACCGATGAAAATCTCGCAGGACGAAGAGGGCAGCGGCTGAGGCGGGAATTTTTTCGATCAGCTCTAGCGCTTGAAGCGGGTTGCGCCGAGCAAAGCCAGCGTCTGTAGGGTTGCCCTGATAGCCGTCTACGTAGTCCCAGGTATAGATGCTACGGCTACTGCCATTACCGCTACCTAGAGACTGGGCGCACTCAGCAACCGCTTTTTCAGCGCGTTCTTCTTCTCGAGTAGGGATATAGATTAGGGGATAGCGCGATCGCACTAATAAACTTAGCTCATCTTTAAAACCCATCTCAGCTTCTCGTCAGCTCCGCTTCATCACCCTTTAGATCATAAGCCTTTGCCGATTTAACTTTGAGCTTCCTGTCCATTTCTATACCTCTAGTGCAATCGTATCTTTAGCTATGGACCCAAACGTATTCTTGGCTGCGCTAGCGGTGAGTGCAGCTAGCGGACAGGTTCTGTCTTGCTTATTCGGTTTATTCTTGAAAGGCTGTCCACAAAAGCCGCTACAAAAAGGTCCTCTTAATGATGAAGCTCTACGGTCATGTGCGCTCGGGCAATGCTTATAAGGTGAAGCTGCTGCTGGCTTTGATGGAACTAGAGTATGAATGGATCGATGTAGATATTCTCAACGGGGAGCACAAGCAGCCAGAGTTCTTAGCCCTAAACCCTTTTGGCCAGATACCCGTACTGATTGACGGTGAGACTGTAGTCGCTGATGCGCAAGCAGCGCTGGTATATTTGGCGCGTCAGTACGGGGATGAGGTGGATACCATAGAGTGGCTGCCGCTAGAAGCAAGTGCGATCGCGCGAGTCATCCGCTGGCTGTCGATCACGACAGGGGAGGTGCGCCAGGGTCCAGAATCGGCCAGACTCTACCACTTGTTTAAAGTGTCCGCCATCAACATTGAACGCGCCACGCAAAAAGCGCAGTTCATCCTGACGCAGCTAGATCGACATCTCTCTGCCCAAGCTTGGCTGGCTAGCAGTACTGTGACGATCGCCGATGTTGCTGTCTTTCCGTACGTAGCGCTGGCACCAGACGGCAAAATCGACCTTTCGCGCTATCCGCAGGTTTTAGCCTGGATTGAGCGGATGAAGCAGCTACCGAACTTCGTAGGAATGGTGGGAATCTAGAGAGGAAAGAGGCTTATGAAGAGAAGCAGCCTAGAAAGCAAAGAAACTTAGAAAGCAAAGAGACTAGTACGGTACGGAACTATGGCACGCAAATTCGGTGAGCTAGCCTTTACCCCTGAGGTGAAGGCAGCGCAGGCAGCACGAGGATCTCGACAAACGTATGAGCGCTATATCGCAAAAGGCGATGCGAACAGTACTGTGACGCCAGAGATTGCGGACTTTATTGCGCAGCTAGACGGCTTCTATCTAGGGACAGTCAGCTCCAACGGCTATCCATACATCCAATTTTGCGGTGGGCCACCTGGCTTTTTACAGGTGTTGGACGAGAAAACGCTGGGGTTTGCGGACTTTTCTGGCAATGTGCAGTACGTAACGGTGGGAAATATTTCAAGCCATAAACCAGCTCAGAAAAAGGCCTATCTATTTTTGATGGACTATCGTCATCGTCGCCGGATCAAGGTCTGGGGGAGAGCCAGGTATGTCGAGACGAATGCTGAGCTGATTGAACGGCTAAGAATGCCGGACTATCCAGCTGAAGTTGAGCGGGCAATTTTGTTTGAGATAGATGCCTTTAGCGAGAACTGCTCGCAGCATATTCCGGTGCGATACTCCGAGGCGGAATTGCAGAAGAGAATAGAGGCGATCGCCCTGCCGCTTAGAGCTCGCATTGAGGCACTCGAATCTAAGAACTAGAAGCGCAGTGGATGAGCGCTTTGACAAAAGCACCTCTTACTCAGAGATTACTCAGAGTTACTCAGAGAGCTGCTGCTTCAGCACAGAAAGCACCGCCCAGCGATCGTCTACTTTCGCAGGGGGATTGTTCGTGATCTCGATACCCTCGCAGTCGCTTCGGCAAATCTGCTTTTGGGGAATGGCTAGACACATCTGCTCGTAGAGCCAGTCATCTGGCTTGAAATACCCTTGGGGCGGTAGCGATTCTACAAGGTCTTCGAGTTCGACTTCTGTTTCCTGTCCGGCTTCTACTGGCGCTGGCTCTTCTAGCCACAGAATTTCTGAGGTGTCGACCTGTACGCGGGTGTTGTAGCTTTGCAAGCAGCGATCGCACTCCAACGTCATAATCGCACTCGCTCTGGCACTCACTTCCAAAAAGGTGCCCCTGTGCTGCACGCTCAACTCACCTTTTACCGGCGTCAGCGTTGCCAAATCAAGCAGGTAGTCCGCTACATCTAGTGAAATTGTCTTGTCCGGCGCGTTCAAAATCTGCGGAATATGAATAGCTCTCATCAGTCGTAGGATGGTTTGATAACTACATTGGATTCCCGAGGCGGCTATTCCTCAGCGTCAACACTATTGCTGTTAGCGTCAGTGCTGTCACTACCGGCATCTACTAGCTTCACGACCAGGTGACGCTCCGGTTCACGACCTCTGCTGAAGGTTTCCAAGCCGTCCTGTCCACCGATTAAACCGTGTAGCTGTCTGCGCTCGGCGGCAGAAAGACCCTTCAGCTCGTACTCAGTTTGGCCTTGGTTGAGCACTCTATCGGCGGCTTCGTCAGCTAACGCTTTGAGTTCAGTCTGGCGCTTCTTTCTGTAGCCGTCGACCTCAATTGTGTACGAGCACTGTTCGGACTCGTCGGTATCCATGTTCAAAATGGTGTTAGCAAGATACTGGGTGGAATCGAGATTCTGACCGCGATCGCCAATCAGGCTTTCAATTTCTGCATCCGAAAGCGACTCTGCATCAATCGTCAGCCAGTAGCTGTCATCTCCTAACTCTCCATCGTTTTGATGGCCACTTACACCAGTCTTTAGACCTTGAAGCTCCAGCAGTTTCTCCAGCCAGCTAATACTTTTTTCCATATTCTTGCCCGTCCAATTGAGAGAATCTGCGACCAGCGCTATCCTTGCAGGTTGCTTAGCAGATTTTACAGCGTTAGCACCAGAGTGCGCAGCACTTAACGTCTTCGTCTAAAAGTTATCGCTCTAGGAACGCAGCACTACGCCTCCTATAGGCCATGTACACAGGGGCTATTTTAGCCAAAGGAGCGTTTCGCGCAAACGCTGTCGATAGAGGATTTGAGCACAGTTCACCGAGGTCTAATCACGCGCGAAATCTAATTCGACGAAGCCTGTGCATGAGTCGCGCAAAAGGTGTCAGGAAGATTTCTTCTTGGCCACTTTCTTCTTCGTGTCGGTCTTTGTATTTGTTTTGCTACTCTTGCCGCTACCCTTCTTGCTACTGGCTTCAGCCTTTGCTGCTCGCTTAGCCGCACCTGGCTCAAAAGCCAGCTTTTCACGACCGCTGCCGTTGCTGCTAGCGGCTTGCTTTTCCTGCGCATCTAATAGCTTTTGTAGATTCTCTGGCAGTGGCTCACGCGAGAGGATGAACGACTGTGCCGTCTGGAAAACGTTGGCAATCACCATGTACATCAGTACGCCTGCTGGCAACGGGAAGAACAGGAACATGCCAGAAAAGATAATTGGAGTGAACTTTGCGATCGCCTGCTGCTGATCGTTCTGCCCATCTGGAGCAGCCGCGTTGCCGGAATTGGTCACCTGCTGAGAGACGTACAGACTCAAACCAAAGAAGACAATCATGCCGAGAATATCCCAATGGATTTCTCCGTTGTCGCCTGTCACACCGATGCGACCCAGCTTTTCAATAAAGAGAAAGCCTTTGTCAGCTGCTAGCCCTGGAACCTTAGCCTGGATCGTGACATCACCAGGCGCTAATGCCTTGATGGTGCCGTCCTGCTGAATCGAAGCGATATCATCGCCTTTTGTAATTTCCCATTCAGGCGTGATGTCTACGCCTTCTTCCCTGTATTCTTCTCTAAGGTCATCTAGAGACTTGTTGTCGACAGAGCGTAGCTCGATTTTGGTGGTATCACCGATGGCTAGCTTTTCACCCGTCGGCACCACCGTACTAACTCTAAAGTGCTCGCCATCAGCAACAAAGATATTGCTGGGCTTGTTGACCAACGGCGCTTGCTCTACCTGCTCAATCGCTTCTTGTGGAACCAGTTTGAGGTTGACTGGAAGTGCTGTGTCGGCAAACGGCGATCCTCGTAGGGTGGCAAACAGCGCGAACAGAATCGGCATCTGTAGCACAACTGGGAAACAGCCCGCCAGAGGATTGCCAAACTCAGAATAGATATCTTTAATCTCTGCCTGTTGCTTGACCGGATCGTCTTTATATTTCTCTTTAACTTCTGCCATCCGCTTCTGCATCAGCGGGTTGGCTATTTTCATCTTCCGCATGTTGCGGATAGAGCCCGCATTGAGCGGATAGAGCGCGAATCGAATTACCAAGGTGAGGGCAACGATAGCCAACCCATAGCTAGGCACAATTCCGTAGAAAAAATCTAGGATCGGCAGCATTACATTGTTTGAAAGGAAGCCAATACCGAAGTCCATACGTGCGCTCTGTAGTTGTCTATAGTTGTTCAGTCTGTGATTAGACTGCTATGTCTAATTTATCTGAATGCAGGTGAGTTTGGGGGTGAGTAGGGCTGCCAATCTGTCTCGATTGGAATAATTGCTAGCTGAGACCACTCATTTCCTTCGGTTAACCGCACTATTTCGGCCGGACTGTCTTAATGTTGTCTGGGCCCATTATGTTCACCTGCCGAACTCACCTAATCCTGATTTGCCACACCTATCAAGCCGTACCGATAGCACCACTAGCGACTTTGGCATTTGGTGAGATTTTGTCAGTAATAAATTCGTAGAGGTCTCTGAAGTTGGGAACGGCGCGCATTTCGATACGGCTACCGTCTTTGAGCGTCACGACCATGTCGCCCCACGCACCCAACCCTCTAGGAACGGTGACGACTTTCGCTATCTCCGAATAGATGATGTCGGTGCGATCGCGTCCCATCCAGCCCCCTGTGATCGAGATCCGCCGGTCTGTAATCCGATAGCGCAACCATAGCGCTCTCACAACTGCCCCGACAGTCAGGGGAATACAAATAATAGTAAACGCCAGTCCAATATTAAATATCAGCTCGCCAATATGAGGACCGCCCTCATAGTACACATCTTCCTTAATCGCCACGAAATACCTCTTCTTAACGCAGTTTCGCTGAGCAGTACCTGACTGAGCCGCTATTCATCAGCAACTTTTTCCAACTTTTTCAGCAGATGGTCTAATTCTCTCAAAAAGTCGTCAAAACTGCACTCCACCGCAGAGGGCCGCACCACAATCGCTACCTGCCAACGAGGATCGATTGTGGGTAAGCGTTGGTAAATAATGGCTTGTAGACGTTTTTTGATGAGATTGCGAACGACCGCTCTCTTGCTGACTTTCCGACTGATCGAAATGCCAAAGTGCGGCCCTGAGCATGCATGCAAATCTGAGCCTGCGTGCAACAAGGGCGTAGATGGATTACCGTCTACGCCCTTTCCTACTTTTTCCGAAGCGTTGACTTTCAGCGCTTTCATTACTAGATGATTCGTAGTGGTTCGCTGCCCTTTGCGATGGACTCGGCTAAAGTCACGAGATGACTTCAACCGATTTTGCTTTGGAAGGGACACAATATCTCAAACAGCTAGACTTTCAGACAGCTAGCTGCGCACGCCCTTTAGAGCGGCGAGCTTTAATCACAGCTCTGCCATTTTTTGTACGCATTCTGGCACGAAAGCCAGACACTCGCTTGCGTTTGCGGGAAGTTCCGCCTAGGGTGCGCTTCGTCATCGGTTGTTTTCTCCTGCTACAGTCTCGCTAAAAACTGGCCTTAATAAAAGGTTTTACTACTAGAAGCTTTCAATTAGTTTGGAAGCCTTCATGCGTACCGATGTCTGCCGATCGAGGCCATCGAAACGTAACGATTGGCAGGCACGGACCCTTTATATTACCGGTTGGTTCTTTCTTCTGCAACCAACAGTTCCCAGGTGCCTAGATAGCGAGGTAGGACATCCCCACGAGATTCAGCCTGTAAGTTGAATCGGTGCATACCGAAGCGGTCGGGATTACGAATATCGGACATGTCGATCACGAAACTGGTGTCAGCAGGGATGTCCTCATTTAAATAGATTTCTAAGCGGCTGGCTTCAGGAATCCAAACGACTTCATCGACAGAAATTTCACGACCGCCTGACCCACGACCTCTAAGAACTCGGATCTCGTCAGTGTCAAAAGAGCCGTTCCGCTCGGTAAAGGCTTCGGGGTAGGTGATGCTGAGCTTGGAAACAGCACTATCGATGCGTGTACCTGGCACTCGTAGGTAGTATTGCGCTCTGGTACTGCGAGGCTGGTTGTTTCGCAGGGTATAGGGCAGGCGATATTCGGAATCGACGCCGCCCCAAAGCGTGATGCCTGGGTTGGTCTGAGCAGCGCTAGGCTGAATAGGTAATACAGATAGTGTGGTTGCGATCGCCACGCCAGAAAGCGCTAGCCCCGACAACAACCGAGCCGTAGAAAATCTGGCCGTAGACCGTTTGAAAGAACGCTTAGCAGACATTCGCAATAATTCCTCACACAAAGAGACTAAATACGTGTACTCAGTGTACGTGTACTTAGTATATTTCTAGCACTGTCGCAGCTATCCCCCTATCTTCCAGTGGACGGTTTGTTAACTGAATGTCTGCTGAGATAGCCTGCTGACGCCTGATTGAGAGCTGCATCATAGAGGCTAGAGCAGCGGCGCAAATGTTATGTAGACTCGCAAAGCGCTTCAAAAACTTATACGAACAGACATCAATCTTTGTAAGCACTCTAAGCTGAGTCGATTTCTCTTCTGTCAAGATTTAGTGGCCCAAATTGCCCAAACCTCAGAAGTAAGGAGATGCTATGACCCTGGCAATTGAAAAAGATGCTGCCAAAATCAGTTCTACTGAGCCGAAGCCATCCAGAAAAATTGGCGTTCCCAAAGAAATAGGCTCCGGCGAGCGACGGGTAGCGGCCACCCCTACCACTGTCAAGAAGCTGCAAAAGCTCGGGTTCGATGTGCTAGTTGAACACGCGGCAGGTGAGAGTGCAAACTTCAGCGATGCGACATATCAAGCGGCTGGCTGTGAGATTGTGCAGACGGCCAGCGACCTGTGGGAAAGATCCGACATCGTCTTAAAGGTACAGCCACCGCAGGAGCATCCTAATGGTAGCCACGAAGCAGACATGTTGGGGGCTAACAAGTCCCTGATCAGCTTCATCTGGCCCGCACAAAACCAGGACTTAGTTGAGCGGCTATCCAATCGGCAGGCGACGGTACTGGCAATGGACGCGATTCCTCGAATTAGCCGAGCGCAAAAAATGGATGCGCTTAGCTCTATGGCCAATATCGCTGGCTATCGGGCGGTGATTGAGGCGGCGAATCAGTTTGGGCGATTCTTTACAGGGCAAATTACCGCTGCGGGTAAGGTACCACCAGCTAAAGTGCTAGTAATTGGCGCGGGCGTGGCAGGATTAGCGGCAATTGGTGCGGCGAAGAGTTTAGGGGCGATCGTACGCGCTTTTGATACGCGGCCTGTGGTCAAAGAGCAGGTTGAAAGCCTAGGTGCTGAGTTCTTAGAGCTGACGTTTGAAGAAGATGGTACGGGTCAAGGTGGCTATGCTAAGACCATGAGTCCTGAATTTATTGCGGCTGAGATGGAGCTATTTGCTCAGCAGGCAAAAGAGGTGGACATCATCGTCACCACGGCGCTAATTCCAGGGAAGCGGGCTCCTCTGTTGATTACGCAGGAAACGGCTGAGCTAATGAGGCCAGGCTCTGTAATCGTAGATATGGCAGCTGAGCAGGGCGGGAACTGCGCGGTGACGAAGCCAGGTGAGGTGTCTGTACACAATGGGGTAACGGTTGTAGGTATCACCGATTTCCCGAGTCGGATGGCGAGTCAGGCAAGTCAGCTTTATGGCACGAACCTCTGTCATTTGCTTAGCGATATGGGTGGCTCTAATGATTACAAGATTGATTTTGAAGATGAGGCGGTGCGTGGAGCGCTGATCACCCATGCGGGTGAGGTCACTTGGCCTGCACCTAGACCGGAGAAACCACCGCAGCCTGTTGCTGTAAATAAGACTCCGGTTACGGCAGTCGCTCCGGCTGTAGAAGCAAAGAGTTCTGCTGTTCGAGATTTGGTGAAGTGGATTGGTATTGCCGCAGCGGCTTCTCTATTTTTGACGATCGGACTGACGGCTCCGGCGTCTTTCTTGTCTCACTTTACGGTGTTTGTGTTGGCCTGTTTTGTGGGCTGGCAGGTGATTTGGAATGTGAGTCCGTCTTTGCATACGCCGCTGATGAGTGTGACGAATGCGATTAGCGGGATCATTATTATTGGTGGATTGTTACAGCTAGGCGGCCCGGTAGTAGAGGGATGGAGTGCGACGAGTGTGCTGGGTGCGATCGCAATCCTAGTCGGCACCATCAATATCTCTGGCGGCTTTCTGGTCACGCAGAGGATGCTCAAAATGTTCCGCAAGTAATCCCGCAGAATCAGCGACTCAACTTATAGGAAATAATCATGTCAAACAATCTAGTGACGCTGGCCTACATTACGGCTATCGTCTTGTTCATTTTGAGTTTGGGTGGTCTTTCTAATCAGGAGACAGCCAAACGCGGCAATCTGTACGGCATTGTCGGAATGGTGCTGGCGATCGCGGCAACAGCTTTTGGCGCAGGACTGACTAACTACGTAGCGCTAGTCAGCGTGTTGATTCCAGGCGTGCTGATTGGGGCGGTGATGGCCTCTCGGGTTGAAATGACAGCAATGCCTGAGCTGGTAGCGATGCTGCATAGCTTCGTAGGTTTAGCGGCGGTCTTAGTCGGCGTTGGCAACTATTTGCAGCCGGAAGCTGCTCTGGTGGGGGCGGAACAAACCATTCACCTAGTAGAAATCTATGTGGGTGTGTTCATTGGCGCAGTGACGTTTACTGGCTCCATCGTTGCTTTTGGCAAGCTGAAGGCGATTATCAGCAGTAAGCCACTGACGCTACCTGGTCGTCACCTGTTAAATATCAGCTTGTTGGTCGGTACGGTTGCGCTTGGAGTCGTCTTTATGAAGGCTTCCGGAAGCGCAGTAGGAACGGCTGGCCTACCGGCTTTGATAGGAATGTGCGGCTTGGCTGGGCTGCTGGGTATTCACTTGGTGGCAGCGATTGGCGGGGCCGATATGCCGGTAGTAATCTCGATGCTGAACAGTTATTCTGGCTGGGCGGCAGCAGCGGCAGGTTTCATGCTTTCAAACGATCTGTTGATTGTGACGGGGGCGCTAGTGGGTAGCAGTGGTGCGATTCTCAGTATCATTATGTGTCGGGCGATGAATCGTTCTTTCTTGAGCGTGATCCTCGGTGGATTCGGCAATGCGCCAGCGGTGAAAGGCGGCGGTAGCAGCACACCCGGTGGTGAGGCGACAGCGACTACAACGGAGGAAACGGTTGAGCTGTTGACTAGAGCGAGCAGCGTGATCATTACGCCAGGGTATGGCATGGCGGTAGCTCAAGCTCAGCATGCGGTGGCAGATATTACAAAGATTTTGCGCGATCGCGGCACCAAAGTCAGATTCGGCATTCATCCAGTCGCAGGTCGCTTGCCCGGTCATATGAACGTGCTGCTAGCAGAGGCAAATGTACCCTATGACATCGTTCTGGAAATGGACGAAATCAACGAAGATTTTGGCGAGACCGATGTTGTTCTAGTCATTGGTGCTAATGACACGGTAAACCCCAGTGCGCTTGACGATCCGACTAGTCCCATTGCTGGGATGCCAGTGTTGGAAGTGTGGAAGGCAGAGAATGTTGTAGTGATGAAGCGCAGCCTGTCTGTCGGCTACGCAGGTGTAGACAACCCATTGTTCTACAAAGAGAATACGCAGATGTTGTTTGGTGATGCCAAAGCAAATGTGTCGGCGATTTTAGGCGAAATGCAGAAGTCTAAGGTGCCTGCGGTTGCTTCTGCTAGATAGCTATCTACCATAGAGCTTGTGCGCAAGCTCAGTATCTGACTGAATGAGAGAGACATCGAACAGGTTTGTTCGATGTCTTTTTTTGAGAGACAAGTTCGATAATTTGTTGTTTTTTGACTGAGGCTATAGGGCTATTTCTAGGGACGAGCGGTCCGGTACTATGCTATGGAAGCATTGTGAGCGCATTCTTTTGTCGAAGGCCAGGGCCCCTAGAACGTCTCAGTGGTTTCATCTGCCGCTTTTGCTCTTGCTAGCAGCAGGGCTGCGGCTGTACCGGCTGGCAGCTAAGCCGCTTTGGGTAGATGAGATTTATACCGCTTTCTACAGCCTGGGAAAAAGTTTAGAGATCGTTCCGTTTGGGGAGTTGTTGCCACCCGAGATGTATTGGGCGCTGATCTCTGATCCGGGGACGCCCTGGCAGGCGGCAAAGGCGGTGGCGACGTATAGCAACCATCCGCCGCTGTTTTTTATGCTGATGAATGGTTGGCTGCAAAGTGTGGGGACTTCTGTCTGGAGTTTGCGGGCTTTTGCGGTGATATGGGGTCTGGTGACTGTTGCGGGTGTGTTCTATTTAGGCAGGCGAGTGGCGGGCGACCACGTCGGTCAGCTCGCGGCGCTGGTGATGGCGGTATCACCCTACGGCATTTATCTATCCCAAGAAGCTAGACATTATAGTTTGGCAATGGCGATTGCCACCTTTGCGCTGTTGAACTGGGTGGCTTTGCTTCAGGGCGATCGCACGCTCTTTCGCTGGCTCAGCTGGATTGGACTCAATGCCTTAGGCCTATACGTTCATTACTTCTATAGCTTTAGTATTATTGCTCAGTGGCTAGTCACTGCGATTGTTCTGCTCAGACAATTACAAAATCGTTCTCAGACGCTAAAACAGGCAGCCACTCAGGCATTCGGCTGGCTGCTGGCGATCGTCAGCACAGCGTTGGTGTATCTGCCTTGGATGCCGAGCGCGATCGCACATCTACAGAGCAATGAAGGCACCAGCTGGCTAAGTCACGATATACCGCTGTATCAAACGGTTCTCTATCCTCTGGTTCAGACATTAGCGGCAGCGGTGTTCATGCTGGTTATGCTGCCAGTAGAGCAGATGCCGCTGTGGATTGTGCTGCCATCAGCGCTAATCATGCTGGGCCTATTTGGCGTTGTGATGTGGCAGTTCATCCGGGGCTGGCAAAATGAATCCAAGCTGCAAACGTCTCAGCAGTATGCGTCTTTAGATACGTCTCTAGATGCCTCTCGATTCGCAAAGGGCGCGCTTGTGAGCTATAGCCTGGTCGTACTGGCGATCATGATGCTCGTAACCTACGGGTTAGGAAAAGATCTCACTAGAGCACCGCGCTATTTCTTCATGCTGTACCCGGCGGTGAGTGTGCTGCTAGCCCTTGGGCTACGACGGCGGCGCTTTGTGTTGACTATGACAAACCCACCGCTGCATAACTCTCGGTTCATCGTAGAAGAGATCGGGCTAAATCGGCGGCATTGGGTGCTGACTGCCGTGATCGCAGCAGGCATTCTCAGTCAAATTCTAATTAGCTATGACCTGGCCCTATTAAAGCCTTTCCTGCCCGGTCAGGTTGGACGACGCATCGCGGCTGAGTCCGCTCCTACGGTTGTTCTAATTACGCCTGGACAAGACAGCTATCGGGCGCTTTCTCTGAGCTATATATTGGCTATTCCTCCGAACTCAAGTGATCAGATCGCACTGCTACCCGAATCAGCCAGTGCCAACCGCTGGCAACCTAGTATCAACGGAACCCCTCCAAAAGACGCAGTCCTTTGGCTAGTAGAACCCAAGCGCGAAATTCCTTTTCCTACGGAAGTTGCGTGGCCTAATCAGACGTGTTCAGCAGCGGGTGAGCAGATCAGCACCGAAGGAACCCGCCAGCAAAAGTATCAGTGCATCGCGGCAGCGTCAAACAGTGAGTGAACCGTGATTTTGGATGCGATTATGCCAGATGGCATAGCTTCACAGACTGACCTATAGCCGTTGGATCTAGATCGCTATACTCAACTCTAACGCGATAAAAATCACCTTCTCTGCTCTATTTTCTCTACTCTATTTAAGGACAGGCATATGACGTTTCGGACAGCGACATCTCGATTGATGAATTTCCTTCCTCTATTAAAACGGGGAGGCCTGACGCTTGCCGGGGCGTCGGTAGCACTGACCTTGTCTCTACTATCTGGTCCTGCTTTGGCTGGCGATCCCTTTCGTCCAGGCAACGACTACAATATCGGACCCGATACAGAAGCAGCGTTCGAATCCTTCTTCAAAGACGGGGACTACCGTAGCGCTCGTCAGGACATTGAGACAGCGATAGCTTCTGAAGGTGACGAGCCCCTAGTTCGCAGCTTAGCTGCCTCCATGGCATACCTAGATGGCGACTATGACCAGATGGCCCAGCAGGCAGAAATGACCAAGGCAGCGGCGGCAGCTTTGATGGATAGAAGTCCTTTGAGAGGGCATCTCTATTCGGCAGTTGGCATCTTTTTGGACGGTGCGCACCTGATGACAACTGAGGGAGTCGCCCGTAGTACACCGACAGCATTAGGAATGCTACAGAAGGTGTTCAGCCACTTAGACGAAGCTGAAAAGATTGATAAGGCTGACCCAGAACTCAATCTAATTCAGGGATTTATGGATTTGATGCTGGCGGTCAATTTGCCCTTTTCTAATCCTGAACAGACCATCGAGCGACTGGCACAGTACAGCAGCCCTAGCTACTTGACCTATCGCGGCATTGCGCTGGGCTACCGAGACCTAGGACAGAACGCTGAAGCATTAGCCGCCGTTGATCAGGCCCTACAGGCCGCTCCAGAGAATCCAGAATTGTTCTATCTGAAGGCACAGCTACAGCGGCGACAGCAGGAGACAGCCGCCAGTATTGCCTCATTTGATAAAGCGTTGGACTATGCCGAGCAGCTTCCTCCTGACACCGCTCGCATGATCTATAGAGAAAGATGCGGAGCTTTGGGCAATACTTCTGATGTCTGCGGTCCGGAGGCATCCGACTTCGTTGAGAACCTGTAGCTAGAGACTTTTAGCCAGAGACTTTTGGCCAGAGACTTTTGGTTAGAAACCTTGGTTCACCTGTGCGCCTACTTGTGCGCCATGGCTGCGCGGATCTGAGGCGTTGGCAGATGAATTAATCGGATTGGTGGCCGTGTCTAGGTCGGAGATGCGGCCGCTGATTTGGGCGTGAGGCAGGGTTTGCTTGGCGACGAGTGCGTCTAGATTTTCGGCAAGGATAGTGCGGGGCAGTTCGCCGATGGCTGCGCCCTGTTCGCTGCTATCGGCAGAGAGAAATTCGAAGTGGGGAATGCCATCTACGCGGTAGTTGAGCATTTCGGGGAGCCACTTGGTATTGTCGACATTTAACATGACAAAGTTGACGCGATCGCGATAGCTCTCTTTGAGCATTTGAATATCGGGAGCCATTGCCTGGCAGCTAGTACACCAGTTGGCATAGAACTCGATCAGGGTCGGTTTTTTATTCGCCATGGCAGATTCTAGCGGTATGGACTGCTCAGCCATCTCAGATAGAGAAGCAGCAGGTGAGTTAGTCTGCATACCGAGGACGAGAGCGACGCTGAGGAGAGCTGCGATCGCCACGACAACAAAGTTTCTGACCCGCTTGGTCATTTCTGATGATTCGACCGACATGTGTTTGTTTGTAAACGATAGCTTTACTTATCTTATCCCTTTAGATGCTGGTAGAGGGAGTGTTTAGCCAGCAGCGCACAGGTTTGCAACCTGCTCAAGCGATAAACTGATAGCACTGAATCTTAGTGAAACCGCACTAATGCCGTGAAAAAGCGACTGACGCTTACCTTCCCAAAGCGCACTATCCACATGCCAATCACCTACAGGCTGGCAAAAGACTTTAACGTGGCGGCGAACATCTTCCGCGCCCATGTTGCACCCGATCAGGTTGGGAAGCTGCTGGTGGAGCTATCAGGCGATATCGACCAGCTAGATGAGGCGATTGAATGGCTGCAGGCGAACCATATTGAAGTGTCGACGGTCAGCCGTGAAATTGTGATCGACCAGGATAGCTGCGTGCATTGCGGTCTGTGTACGGGCGTCTGTCCGACGGAATCTTTGCGATTGGACCTGGAAACGCACAAGCTGATGTTTGTGCGATCGCGCTGCATCATGTGCGAACAGTGCCTGCCTAGCTGCCCGGTCCAAGCCATCTCCACCAATCTATAAAAGCCATGCGCGCCTTTCCCTGGCTCTCGATCTGCTTAGTCTTGCTGGCCAATATTGCCTTTGGCTCATTTCTGCACGAGCGCCAAATTCCAGGGCCCATTTGGAGCTTGGCAGTTGCCTACATCATTTTTCAGTGCGGCGTGCTGAGCATCTGCTGGCGACCTGTTCGTAACCTGCTCTTACTTGGCTTCAAATCAGATGTCGGCTACTCTTTCATGGCACTTGCGGGTGCTTCTTTGGCAGTGGTCGTTCTAGCTTGGGCAAAGATATCTAGCTACTTTTTAGTCATGATCGCCGCCGCTCTGCTGATGCGGATCAATCTATACACTCGCAGAGTCGGAGCCAAGCGTTCTTTCGCAATCATGGTGATCACTTCTCTAATCGGCTTAGGGATTAGCTGGCTGTTTTTTGAAGAAACTTGGGTATAGCTTTTGTGGCACTCGACAAATCGGCACAGGTTTACTTTGTTTTCGTAAAGTCAACGGCCATTGTGTTTACAGCACAAGCGTTTAACTGTTGCCCCTATCCCTCGTCAGGCCGTGATGAGGGGTATTTTTTTGAGCGATCCACTGCATCACAATGGGGTTTACGATCTCGGGCGCTTCATCTTGAGGGCAGTGGCCTACCCCCTCTAGCTCGATGAACTCTTCCACCACCGGATAGTCAGCATAGGCCCGGGCTAGCTCAATTGGCTCCCACGGGTCTACCTGCCCCCAAAGGATCAATGCCGGGCAGGACAGCTGAGGCAGCAAATCCTCAGGAATCGGCCCTTGTGAGTAGCGAATAAACGCCAAGAAAACATCCACCGCACCAGGATCGAAAGCAGGCTCTAGCAGCAGCGATACCAGCTCATCTGTGACCTCATCTTTGCGGCCATAGGCCTGACGAAGGATGTTCTTGACTGATTTGGGTTTAGCTAGCTGCTTGAAAAACAGCTGAATCAGCGGTCGGTACCCCAGCACCTTTTGAATGTACGGCGTTGGAACACTGCGGTACCAGGGCAGCGTTTGACGCTTGCGATCGTGTAGCAGGCGCAAAGAGCAGTCGAGTAGCACTACCCCTCGTACCCACTCCGGACCCAGCACAGCTGTCTGCATAGCCACGACACAGCCAATAGAGTTAGCGACCAAAAAAGCAGGACGGCCCACTACCTGCTCACAGAAATCCAAGACCTGCTGTCCCCAAGTCTCAAAGGTATAGTCCAACGGCTCACCAGGCGTGGGCTTAGCCGACTTTCCGTAGCCCAGAAGATCGATGGCGTAGACACTGTAGCGGGTGGCAAAGTCAGGAATATTCTTGCGCCAGTGAATACTGGACGCACCAAACCCATGAATCATTACCACTGCTGGCGGGTCTTCTTCCGGTAGTTCTGACCTTGGCAGGTCTGCTGATGCTGATTTTGACTCTGGTGAGTTCGGTTGGTCTGACTGCGCTGGACTTGCATACTGATAGCCAATCGTGAAGCCTTGCCACTGCCAGGTAGAAGGGACAGACGCATTTGATTGCAAGGAAGTAGTCTGCGAGGAGACAGGCTGTAAGGGGGTAGACGAGGAAGAGGTAGACATTTAGCGCAAAGACTCGACGGCAGCAGCAGGGCCGAGCACAGACAGCACCTGCTCTACAAAGCAGCGTTGGGCAGCGGCCTGGACTTCTTCAATCGTAACGGCAGCAATGTCCCGCTGAAATGCTTTGTCAAACTCAATACCTAGTCCCAGTACCTCATACCAGCCCAAGGTTTGCGCGATTTGACCGTTTGTCTGCTTACCGAGAGCGTACTGACCCAGTATCTTGTTCTTCGCTACCTGTAGCTCTTCCGCAGTCAGCGGGGTTGTGGTCATGCGTGCTAGCTCGCTTTGCAATCCGGACAGAGCAACGGGAACATTCTCGGGCGCGGTCCCGATATAGGCGACAAACTGTGAAGCCCCCAGACGGGTGGGATAGAAAGCGGAGACATCGTATGCCAAGCCTTGCTTTTCGCGCAGTTCGACGAATAGGCGGCTAGATAGCCCATTGCCTAAATAAGTGCTGACGATTTTGAGGGCGGCATAGTCTGGGCTAGTCACTGAACTGGCCAAATGACCAATGACCACAAAAGCCTGATTTGTATTTTGGACAGTGACAATTTTCTGAGCGGCTGCTGGCACCTTTGGAAACTGTAGCAGTGGTAACGGTTCGCTCGGGGCTTGCCAGTCGCCAAAATACTGTTCCATTAGTTTGACGGCAAGCGTCGGAGAAAGTCGACCCACCACGGTGACCACCATATTGTCTGGGCGAAAATACTGCTGATGAGCAGATAGAAGATCATTTCTAGTCAGCGACTGGATACAGCTTTCGGTTTGGACAGTGGTCAGGCCATAGGGATGGCCAGCATAGAGAGCCTCTCGCAGGTGGTTGTAGGCCACACTGAAAGGCTGCTCTTTCATGGACTTGAGACTCTGTAGAATCAGACGGCGTTCTAGCTCTATTTCTGAGTCGGGGAAGCTAGGCGATCTGATCACTTCAGCCGCGAGGGCAAGCACGGTTTCAAAGTCGGAGGAGACGGTTTTGAGGCTGACGGTGCTGTAGTCAGAGGAGACATCTGCCCCCAAACCCGCGCCGATAGATTCAACAATTTCAGCAATATCTAGAGAGCTTTTATCGCCGGTGCCTTTGGTCAGCACTGCCGTTAGCAGATCAAAGGTTCCGGAATTCTGTGAGGTCTCGTAAGCATGTCCGGCGCGGATGAAGAAGCGGGCAGAAATGATGTCGGCGACCGGGTTTTCGATAGCGATGACGGTGAGGCCGTTGGCGAGTTTGGTGCGGAGGGTGGCGGGCTGTTTGGTTAGGGTGGAGGTCACGAGGGAAGGGGAGATAGGGGATGGGAGATGGGGAATAGAGCAAGGCGGAACGTCTACAGCAGAATAGCATTCTCAAAGAAGGAGGGGGCTAGGTGCTGTTTGCGCCTGTATTTAGTGTCTTCTGTATTGGCCCGACTGTCTGGACTTTCTTCAGTTTTCGGCAGATGGTTTTAGAATGACGGCAACGTATTGGTTGGGCTGTAGGTACTGCTGGATTAGCTGCTGCAAGTCTTGGACGGTGATGGCGTTGATCTGCTGTAGATAGGTCAGGGCGAGTTCTGGGGTGGCGATGGTGGCGTAGTAGCCGTAAAGTCCAGCGAGCTGGCCGGGGGTTTCGGTGGAGAAGGCGTAGTCATTGAGTAAGAGGCGTTTGATGCGGGCAAGTTCTGTCTCTGTGATGGGAGTTTTGGCTAGGGTGGTGAGGCGATCGCACACAATCTCTTCGACTGCTTCCAAATCTTTCGTTTCCAGCCAAACAGCCACACTCAGCACGCTGCACTCCGCCTGTAGTGAAAAACTGCTGCTAATCTCTTGAACTAGCTGCTTCTCTTCTCGTAGCTCTCTAACTAGGCGCGATGTGCGACCGCTGCCCAGCAGCACGCTCAATAAATCCAGACCACAGGCTGCCTTTAAATCGGTGACACCAGGTCCCATCCAGGCCATCGTCAGTCGACTTTGCTCTAGATAGGGAAGGTCTAAAATCTGGCGCTGCGGCTTGGGCACGGATAGCGCAACGGGTTCTGATTTGAGGCACTGCGGCGGCTGGGGAAATTGGCTGAATGCGTCTTTTACCAGGTCGATCGCTTGTGCGTAATCTACGCCGCCAGTGACGACGACAGTCATATTCTGTGGCTGATAGTGGGCCTGGTGAAATTGGCGCATCTCTTCAGGCGATCGCGCCTTCAAAACCTCGGGCGTACCCAGCACCGCCCGGCCATAGGAATGATTGCCGTACAGCAGCTCGCACAGCGTCTGATAGCCGATCCAGTCTGGATCGTCATTGGCCTGACGAATTTCTTCTAGGACAACCTGACGCTCGCGGTCAAATTCATCAGCAGGAATAGTGGCCTGCAAGAGCAGCTCCGCCAAATGAGGAAGGGTCTGGGCGATCGCATCCACCGCCACCGTAATGTAAAAATGTGCATAGTCGTGACTGGTGGCCGCGTTTGATAGCCCGCCTCTACTCTCGATCGCCCAGTCAAACGCTCCTGGCGCAAGCCGCTCAGTCCCCTTGAACACCATATGCTCCAAGAAGTGAGCCATCCCAGACCACTCAGCGGGTTCTAACTTTGCGCCTGCTCGCACCCACACATCCACGACTGCTGCTGGCGTTGCCATCTCGTGATGAATAATCGTCAGTCCGCTTGGCAACGTCGTCACCGTTGCTGCTTCGATTTGTCGGCAGGAAGTTTGCTGCAAGGAGGTTTCTTGGCAGGGAGTTGCTTGGTTGGCAGCAGAGCGAGAAACAGTTGGGTTCAAAGGCTAAAACCTACAAGATGGCCAGTCTATAGATGGTAGCGAGGCGAGAACCCGTTTAGCAGCTTTTGTGCGATACAAAACCCAAAAAATCGGCAGCCTGGAAATGTATTGCATTGAACGCCGCTTTAAAAAGCAAAAATCCTCGCCCGAAGGAAAGGATCTTAGTTAGTTCGACCGCAGCGCCGTCTTACCTCAGTTTTTGACCTGGGGTGACCAGGTGGGAATCTCGGCTGAAGGCTTAATAGTTTCCGAGTGCAGGTCCGGTAAGGACAAGCTCGGTATACTGCCGCCGCAGCATCTCGATACCCTACAAATGAAAAACATAGATCAGAAAACATTGTTGGCAGTCACCAACGCCGTAGCCGAACTGAACACATCATAACGAACTGCTTCCTAAATTCGACAAGGGTAAATCCATACAGAAGAGTGACGGTTATTGTCCCTATCGATTAGATTTTCAAAAGCTATGACAGCTTGCAGCGAGGTCAATACCAAAGATTCTCCACAGTCCGAATCGCTTCAGCTATTGCAGCGTCGTCGTTTGGAGCGCCCGTCAGGACTGTTACATGGCCCATTTTTCGACCTGGGCGCGATTGTTTCTTTCCATACCAGTAGACGTGCGCATCAGGAATCTGTGATAAGGCATTACGTTTGGCTTGGTAATCGTCGATTGCCGATTCGGTGCCAAGCAGGTTGATCATGACTGCGCTAGGCCTCTTTAACGCGGTGGAGCCTAAGGGACGATTAGAAACCGCTCTGAGCTGCTGCTCGAACTGAGAGGTAGAGCAAGCGTCTAGAGTATAGTGACCAGAGTTGTGGGTTCGCGGGGCAATCTCGTTGAGGGTAACTTTGCCCTGGGTGGTCAGAAACAGCTCTATGCCAAGGATACCAACGAATTCTAGGCTGTTGATTAGGGTGGCTGCGATCGCATTCACCTCATTCTTAACTGCTGCTGCCACCCGAGCCGGGGCAATCACCCGGCGACAAACCTGGTCAATTTGCTCAGTTTCCACCACCGGATAGACAGCTATCTCACCTGACGCGGTGCGAGCTACCATCACCGCCAGCTCTTTTTCAAACTCGACAAAGGCTTCTAGTAGAACCGGCTGATAGCCCAGTTTTTCCCAAGCAGCTTCTACCTCGTTCAGCGTTTTGAGAATGAAAGTTCCCTGCCCATCGTAGCCATGTCGACGGGTTTTGAGCGCTAGGGGTAGACCGATCGAGGCTACGTTTTCTGGCAGGCTGATCAGATCTGCTTTGCTTTCTAGCGTAGTGAAAGGGGGGGAGGGGAGATTGATGCGATCGCAATAAAGCCGCTGATCATACTTATCGAGCAGGGGCGATAGCGCATCAAGCGAGGGCGCGAACACAATTTCACTATCTGCCGTTTGACTTTCTAGCTGACGCAGCGCTGGCAAGTCAATAAATTCATTTTCAAAGGTGATTACATCGCACTGCCGAGCTAGCTGCGCGGTCACAGTGGCGTCGTCAACCGCTCCAATCAGGGTGGCCTTTGCTATTTTCACCGCCGGATCTTCATCACTTGTGGTCTGAACATACAGCTCAATACCTAGCGCCTTAGCACCAGCCGACATCATCCAAGCCAGCTGACCACCTCCAATGACGCCCACTCGATTCAACTTATTCCCCTTACCTGTCGTGCCCACTCCTTTTTCCTTCCGCTTGCGATACTTATGAATAGCATGCGCTGTAGCAAACGATTCATCTGAGAGTTTGACTAAACCGCGATCTATAGCTCAAAGCTAAAACCCTTCTTTTTTAGCGATTGATATTTCTTCGCATCAAATCTGTATAGCTTTGCCGCCCGGTGCGCTACACCTGTTTCTTTTTTGCCGGTATCAATCAGTAGGTCCATCTTCAACAGCTTTGAGCGAAAGTTTCTCTTGTCTAAGCTGCGCTCCAGAACTTGTTCATATAGCTGTTGCAGTTGAGAGAGGGTGAATGTAGCGGGCAATAGCTCAAAACCGATAGGTTCGTAGCGAATTTTGGCTTTGAGGCGGGCGATCGCACGCTCCAAAATCTGATCGTGATCAAATCCCATTTCTGGCGTGGCCGATAGATCAAACCACTGCGCATCGGCTGCATCAGTTGCAGCCTGCAAAGGATACTCCTGCAAGTTCACCAGCGCATAATAGGACACAGACACTACTCTTTCACGCGGATCGCGACCAGGCTCACCGAAGGTATATAGCTGTTCTAAAAAAACACCGTCTACGCCAGTTTCTTCTTTCAATTCTCTCGCTGCTGCTGCGTCTACAGACTCGGAAATCTGGACAAAGCCACCCGGCAAAGACCAAGCGCCTTTATAAGGGTCAAGCTTGCGGCAAATCAGCAAGACCTTCAACGCTGCGTCTTTCTCTAGGCCAAAGACGACACAGTCTACAGTCAGAGCGGGCCTGGGATACACGTATGTATAAGCCATAAGTGAAGTGAGATGCCAACAGAACACACTTGACACGATGCAGAAGGCTTCGCTATAACAGCTGTGTTAGTGTAATTTTAACACTAAGCGGGATTTGAGGAGATTTTATGTTAGGTGCGATCGCTGGTGACATCATCGGCTCGGTTTACGAGTTTAATCGAACCAAACGCAAAGACTTTGCGCTATTCACTGCTCAATCTAGCTTTACAGATGACAGCATTCTGTCTGTCGCTGTTGCCGATGCGATTTTGCATGATGGCGACTATGTCACCGCTATCAAGCGCTACGCCCAGAAATATCCAAATCCTATGGGTGGATACGGCGCTCGGTTTAGTCAGTGGGCACAGTCGGCCAGCTCGCAGTCATACAACAGCTGGGGCAACGGTTCGGCGATGCGCGTCAGTCCTGTCGGATTTGCCTATGACACTATGGAGAAAATCTTAGACGAGGCCAGACAATCAGCAGCAGTTACCCACAGTCATCCTGAAGGCATCAAGGGCGCTCAGGCTACTGCCGCTGCTATTTTCTTGGCGCGTAATCGGCACGACAAGCGGGCAATCAAGACGTTTACAGAACAGACTTTTGAATACGATCTTAGTCGCACCCTCGCAGAGATTCGCCCTACCTATTCTTTCTGCGAATCTTGTCAGGGGAGTGTGCCTGAGTCAATCATTGCCTTTTTGGAATCGACAGACTTTGAAGACGCTATCCGCAACGCAATTTCTTTAGGCGGAGATACCGATACGATGGGAGCCATTACAGGTAGCATTGCCGAAGCTTTTTATGGCGGCGTGCCAGATGCGATCGCCCAAACCTGTCTCGAAAAATTAGATAAGCCGCTGCAAGATATGACTTTGAGATTTTGCGATCGCTACACAAAAACCTACGGCTATGTTCTCAGTTGACAGGCTAGAGTTTGATTAGAAGATCGAACAGGTCGACCAAACCCAAAGAAATTAAATATCAATATTCAAAGGCCAGCTAAAAGCCTGCTTCTGCATTTTCTTTCAACGATATGAAACTACCCATTCCTGCCTTCTTTGATCTAGAAACCGTCGGTCAGATCTGGCGTATCCCCTACCAAAAACGCGCTGCCGATGCGATCGCCCATCGCCAAGCGCACAAAATCACAGCTTCACGCACAGACACAGCCCGCGTCTGCCTACTGGCTATCGATGTTCAAAACACCTTCTGTCAGCCAGATTTCGAGCTTTTTGTGGGCGGGCGATCTGGTGTTGGCGCAGTCGATGATACTAGACGCCTCTGCGAATTCGTGTATCGCAACCTAGGCATGATCACAGAGATCATTCCGACGATGGATACTCACAATGCTGTTCAGATCTTTCATTCTGTCTTTTGGGTGAACGCAGCGGGTGAACATCCCGAGCCGATGACGATGATCTCATTTGACGAGGTAGAACAGGGAGAGTGGAGGGTAAACCCTTTGATAGCAAAGGATCTATCTTATCGGCAGGACAAGACAGCAACAACGGATGTAACAGCCTTTGCCCATCACTATGTTCAGGAATTGAGCGATCGCGCCAAGTATCCGCTTACTATCTGGCCCTATCATTCCATGCTAGGTGGGATTGGCCATGCACTAGTGCCAGCCTTTGAAGAAGCCTGCTTTTTCCATAGTATGGTACGTTCTCATCCCACCCAATTCGAGGCCAAAGGAGACAATCCACTCACCGAAAATTACTCCGTTCTTAGCCCCGAAGTGCTCACTGACAAACAAGGTCAGGCGATCGCCCAAAAAAATAATCGGCTGATTCAACATCTGCTCGAATTCGACGCTGTTATAGTTGCAGGGCAGGCTAAGAGTCACTGTGTAGCCTGGACGGTTAGCGATCTGCTAGGCGAAATCAAAAAACGCGACCTGACCTTAGCTAGAAAGATATACCTACTAGAAGATTGCACATCGCCGGTAGTCGTTCACGATGTAATTGATTTTACTGATACCGCGAACGAAACCTATGGACACTTTCAGCAGGCTGGGATGAATATTGTTAGCTCTGTAGGCTCTCCAAGCGAGTGGCCCTTATTTCTCAAAGAAAGCTAAACGCAGAAGCTGATGATATAGACAGCCAGTAAGTTCAGCTAGCGCTATCCATACATTGCAGAAAAAGTACATTGCAGAAAAAGTGGAACAGCCTCTGATAGTTACACAACCCATCAATATTTTCTGTGACAAGTTGGGTATGTTCAGACTCAAAGACATCTGCTGATCATCTACAGTGCAACTACTATGAAATGTCCGATATGTCGTACCGATTCGCTCAAAGAAATTAGCTTAGACACTGGCTTGCTAGCGCGTCAGTGTGATCAATGCTTTGGGCATTGGCTCTCTTCTGAACAGTATTGGGAGTGGTTGGACTCGCATCAGTCGACCCGTTCTACGGACAGGCAAAACGCCAAACCTGCACTCGTCAACTTGAACACCCACAGAGGGCTATTACCAGTAGCTGACAATGAAACAGCTATTTTTTGCGCTGACTGTGCTCGCCTGATGCGAAAATCACGAGTTGGTAAGGGCTTGAACTTTTATATCGATCGCTGTAGCTACTGTCATGGCGTGTGGCTAGATCAGAACGAATGGGACAATCTGAAGACGATGAGCTTTCACAATCAAATTCACTACATTTTCTCGGATGCCTGGCAGTTCAGCGTGCGGCACGAGCAGCCCAATCAGGCTAGAGCTTCTGATCAGAACAAAGCGTCGGCATAGTCTGCGCTAGCAGTGCGATCGATTCAGCAGCACGATCAAGTCGGTATCTCCTCTGATGTCGACTTTTTGTTTGGCTTGCTGCCAGATATCGGTGGTGTGCCGATAGATTTCTAGAGCTGTGATCGCATCCACAGCATCCTGATGATTGCCACGCTCTAGCAAAGTCATCAAAAAGTCAATCGCCTCTTCTGTTCTAATTGTGGCAATTGCCAGCAAAAAGCTACTGCGCAGTTCGGCTATGCGGGTTCGCTGCCACTGGCGTTTAATTGCGGCAAAGGCTTCGGGTATGCGGGCTTCTCCGAGTGCGATCGCCGCCAGCTCTTGTTCGGCTTCACTACCCATCTCCAACCTTTCTATCACCATAGGAGCCTGATCAGCCGACAGCTGTAGCAGCGCCACAAAACATTCTGACATCACCTGCGGCTCCGGGTCACCAATGTGTACCTTCAGCCGTAGCAGCGGAATACCAGCAGGGTTTTGACTGTAGCCAATTGCCCGGACGGCTCCGGCCCTAGCATCGTGTTTGGCATCGGCCAGCAAATCCGCAAGTTCGTCGAGTACAGAAGGATAGTTCGCCTGGACTAGACCTAATGCACACAGACTTCGCAGCGGTGGAGCGGTATCGACGGTGCCACCCCAGACGGGTTCTAGCTGTATGTGACGAATGCCGGAAAGGAAGAGATCGGTATCGGGTTGTTCTAGCTGGTAGAGAGTGTTTGCGATCGCCCACTTCGCTTTGCAGCCAGGGTCTGTTTTCTCACCTTTGTCGAGCAGCCTTTGAAAAGCGGTGATTAGATCGGGGATGAGTTGGATAAGACCATGGCGAATGATGAGTTTGGCTGTAGGTGGGAATGCGATCGCCTGCCTGCCTTTAAGAATCTGTCGTAATGCAACAACATCACCTTCAGCCAAAGTCTCCAATCTTTGAATAGTCTTAATCTGTTCTAGCGCAAACGCTAACTTTTTCGACTTTGTCACCTACCCACCTCAATCCAACAAATACACTATTTAACACTATTTGAGGACGTTGGTGCTGAAAACTAAAAATTGCTTTTTACAACAAAATCTCTATCTGTTCGGCTGTAATTTGTTGAGCGTTTTTAAGCACGATTAGCGCGCCTGCAGCTTTCAGCTTTTCGGCATAGTTAGCTTGATAGTCGCTATTCTGCTGAGCGTGAGGCGGCAAAATTCCAACTGCCAACCATTCTCTTTGGGGAAACTGTTGTTTTGCAGCCATGATGGTTTTCATATCTGCGGCTGTATCACCTGCGTATATTACCGGCAAGGAATCATCAACAGACAGTCGCGCTTCTACTCGCCGTACGCACAGCATTAGACCAGTCGGATCTGGCTTGCCAGGAGCGTCTTCCATTGCAATGAGAATGGGAGCGTCAAGCCCAAGCCGTCTTTGCAAGACAAAGTTTGCAGAGCCACGTGTAGCTCCACTAAAGAAAGCGTAGGGAATGCCTGATTGAGCCAATGTGTTCAGATAGCTTTTATCAAGTAGGAGGGGTTCGCTGGCGATGTATCCAGTCCATTGGTCGGGATCTTCGGTGTCGGGGCCGCGATAGCGCTTTTGAAAGTAGTCGGTGATCTCTTCGTACGTAGCGTCTGGCTGAGGCTGCTGTTGTTTTACGTAGTAGCGATAGATCATTTCCTCGGAGGCTTTCCAGTCGTTATTCCAAATGCCCTCGCTTTTAAGCTGATCAATATCTTCTATGGTGGGACGATAGCTGCCGTTGGTGTAGTGTTCTACGGTATCTGCGATCGCCCGCCGATAAGATCCGCCCACATCTCGAACCACACCATCAATATCAAATACAGCGATCGCAATCGGCTTCATAGGGACAACTTAAATGAAAAACAGCAGGATCTGGAGTCAAAGCTTACTAGCAGTCTTGACCAGCTTACTATTTGCAGGCAGCTTTGTTGCTGGCAAGTACACAACCGAGGAGATGGGACCGCTGCTAATCACGCTACTACGCTATGTCATTGCTAGTGCCTTTCTAGGTTTGTTGGTGTGGCAGAAAAAAGATATTGGGCCACGTATCAACGCCGCCTCTATTACAGACAAGATCTGTTTATTCTTGCTTGGCACCACAGGCGTTGTTGGCTATCACTTCTTTTTCTTTTCTAGCTTGCGCTATACGGCAGTTGCAAATTCAGCCATCATCAATGCGTTCAATCCAGTGGTCACAGGCTTTCTGGCAGCGGTGATTTTGAAAGAAAAGCTGGCAGTGAAAAATTACCTAGGGGGGGCGATCGCCATTCTAGGTGTCCTGATCTTACTGACCAACGGCAATCTCGCAGCGCTACTTCAGCTTCAATTCAACAACGGCGATCTACTGATGCTATGCGCAGTCCTCTGCTGGGCCTGCTATTCCATTCTGCTACGGCACCTCGGCAAACGATACAGCGGACTAGCAATGAGCTACTATGGCGCACTGTTTGGTGTCGCTCAGCTTTCTCTTTTAGTCCTCCCAGAGCTGAAGGCGACTGGTTTACCTGCGCTGTCTCTTCCTTCTGTTATAGGCATAATTTACATGGGCATTGGCGCATCTGGTATCGGCTATTTGCTGTTTACCATTAGCACCCAACGCATCGGCCCAACCAAATCGACAAGCATCGTCTACAGCGGCGTACCCGTCTGGGTAGCGCTACTAGCTTGGCTGTTCTTTGCCGAACCAGTTACGCCCTGGATGATAGTGAGTATGATGCTGATTTTGCTGGGTTTGAGAACTGTTTTGCAGCCCAGTAAAAAGGATAGCTAGCTTCCGCACGGTGCATAGGTGCAGTATATTTTTCTCAAGAGAAAGTGGATGATGGACTGCGAACTGTCTTATACCCATAAAAGACCAGCTAACTAGAGAGCCAACAGGCAAGAGGAAAGATCAGATACTCGACAAAGAAGAGTTTCCAAATGAACTGGTAGAAGGCAGGGTATGAGATGTCTTTTCTAATGGGAGTAGGGTCGAGATCCACTCGGCGGCTGAGCCACCAAAAAGAGAAAATGCCGATACTTTGAGCAACGATCAAAAAGAGAGCGTTGACGCCAGCCAGGAAAGGCGCGGATACGATCAAGCCGCCATAGCAGGCAGTAAGTACCCAGCGAGCAAGATTGAAGACTCTTTTCTGGCCTAACTGCAAGGTGTAAGTAGAGATGTTGAACTGGCGATCGCCTTCGAGATCGGGAATGTCTTTGAAAATTGCGATCGCAAAGCTAAACACCAACACAAACAGAGTCAGCGCCCACACCCGAGCCGGTACCGCCGCACCCAGTCCTAGCTGCGTTGAAAAGTATAGATATAGACCCAGATTCACAATGGCACCACGGACTAACAAAATACACAGCGAGGCCCAGAAAGGATAGCGCTTTAGCCGGACAGGCGGCAGGGAATAGGCAGTGCCAATTACGAGGCTGAGACCAACCGTCAGCCCTAGATAAACGTTTTGAGAAATTAGAGCAAGGGCGATCGCACCCGCACCTGTCAACCACACCAGTCTCTGCGCGTGCCGCTTAGTGAACTCGCCAGAAGCCACAGGCAGGTGAGGCTTGTTGATCCGATCGATGGCGATGTCTTCTACCTGATTGAGCCCGACGATGTAGACATTGCCACACAAGCAAGCAATCCATGCTATTAACCAGCTGCCGAGAATAGGCCCTGTCGGAAGAGAGATCAGAGAAGCTGCGATCGCAATCAACAACAGCGCTAGCGTGCTGAGGGTAGTGCCAATAACAGTATGAGGACGAGAGAATTGCCAAAAAGCCTGTAGCCACGCCACCGGATTTTTCAAGGGATGTAGCGGTTCCTTTAGACCAAGCGGAGGGGCAGACGCAGGAGAATCAGTCATGTCAATAAAACTTATGAGTATCTAGTTATCTGAGCTTTTTGTGTGCGAGTGCCATCAAAGCTTTGACACTCACTATAAATTCCAGGGTCACGTGGACCCTAGCAATCCGTCAAAAAACTTTTACTCTCTAATGCGATGACTCTGGCTAATTTGCCAGCTCAGCACAATCACCGGCAACAGACCCACGATTAGAATGGTCAGTGCCGGAGCAGCGGCTTCAGCTAATCGCTCATCAGCCGCATACTGATACACCCGCACCGCCAACGTATCAAAATTGAAAGGACGCATGACCAGAGTGGCAGGCAGCTCTTTCATCACGTCGACAAAAACAAGCATGACCGCAGTTAGTAAGCTGCTAGTCATTAGTGGCGTATGAATTTTGATCAGTGTCTTCGTCGGAGAATAGCCAAGACTGCGAGCAGCGTTGTCTAGATTAGGTCGGATTTTGCCTAGTCCTGATTCAACCGAGCTGAGGGCAACGGCGAGGAAACGCACGAGATAGGCAAATACTAGCGCTGTGATAGTGCCGCTGATCAGTAGACCGGGTGAGCTGTTAAATACTGACTTCGACCAGGAAGCGATCGTCCGGTCCAGCGCAGTCACGGGGATGAGAATGCCAACCGCAATCACCGCCCCTGGAATCCCATATCCCATCGCCGACAGCCTGACGCCTAGACGGATAGGACTACTGCCGCTTAGCCTTTGACCGTAGGCCAGCACGAGAGAGAGGATCAGCGCGATCGCAGCTGTGATACCTGCTAGGATCAAACTATTCGTCGCCAGCTCACCAAAGCGACTGCCCAGCGACCTTTCCCAGTCTTTTTGGACCATCAGCGCCAGCAAACCGCCCGGAATTAGCAGTCCTAGCCCAATCGGCAACAGACAGGCTAAAAAAGCCAGCGCCTGACGCCCGCCCGTCAGTCGATAAACCGTCGGCACCTGCATACTGTTGTTCGCCTGATAGTATTTTGCCTGCCTGCGAGACCATCTTTCTAACAAAATCAAGGCCAGCACAAACAGCATCAGCATCGCCGAAAGCTGCGCGGCCGCAACGCGCTCTCCCATACCAAACCACGTCCGATAGATACCGGTGGTAAAGGTGGCGACGCTGAAATATTGAACCGTACCAAAGTCGTTGAGCGTTTCCATCAGCGCTAACGAAAGCCCAGCGATGATGGCAGGCCGAGCCAGCGGAATCGCGACTTTGACAAAGCTGCGCCAGGGATTGCATCCTAACGAACGGCTAGCTTCTAGGGTACAGACGGACTGCTCCAAGAAGGCGACACGGGCGAGCATGTAGACATAGGGATAGAGGGTGAGGGTAAACATAGCGATCGCACCCCACACAGATCGCACATTGGGGAACCAATAGTCACTCGCCTGCTGCCAGCCGAACAGCGATCGCAGTCCCGTTTGAATTGGCCCGTAGTACTCTAGCCAATCGGTATAGGTATAGGCCAACAGGTAGGCAGGTGCGGCCAAAGGCAATAGCAGCGCCCATTCAAACAATCGCACGCCGACAAACTGGCACATCGTTACCAGCCAGGCTGTACCGACTCCAATGGTGAGAACGCCAATGGCAACCCCAATCATCAGCGTTATGGAATTCGTGACGTATTTGGTCAGGACAGTCTGCGCCAAATGAGTCCAGACATCGCCTGCATCGGCAAAGATGCTGCCGAGGACGACAAGTACCGGGAGAAAAACCAGGACAGCCGTTATCCAAGTTGCGATCGCCCACCCGCTCGGTCGCGGCAAAGAATGAGGAAGGGAAAGAGAGGGACGCAGCCGCATATATCAGCGAGTAAAAAATAAAGTCTGATACACCTAGTCTAGGATACTGAACCGAACTGTCATACAGATAAGAGCTGCCACACCCAAGTCACTTCTCAATAAGCCAGCACTATTGCAAATAAAGAAAGAGTTCGCTATCATTCTCATTAACAAAACACTATTGATAGAAAGCAAAGGGAAAAAGTCATGGTCGTCTATACGCCATCTGCCTTAAAAGCTGAACTCCACGAGCGCGGTTGGCGCATGACTCCTCAACGCGAAACTATCCTCAAAACGTTTCAAAATACGCCCGAAGGTCGTCACCTCAGCGCCGAGGATCTTTGCGAACTGCTAAGAGAAGGAGGCGAACCTATTGGCTTGTCTACTATCTATCGAAACCTGAAGCTAATGTCTCGCATGGGTATTCTACGAGAGTTAGAGCTTGCAGAAGGCCAAAAACGGTACGAAATTAACCGCCCTGCCCCCCATCATCATCATCATCTCATTTGCGTTCGCTGTAACAAGACCATCGAATTCAAAAACGATTCCGTCTTAAAAGCAGGCGCTAAAACAGCAGAAAAGGCTGGCTATCAGCTCTTGGACTGTCAGCTTTCTGTGCATGCGGTTTGTCCTGCTTGCCAGCGTTCTATTCTTCCCCGCTAAGGCCAAGTACTACGCTTCAGAAATTGCGTTTCAAAGACCGTGCTTCAGACACTACAACATGCCAGCAACAATCTTTTTAGCTGTTTTTGGCGTCACTTTTCGATATCTCTCTTTAGTTGATTTTTTACTCTTACCACCCGCTGGCAAAACAACAACAGTTGGACCAGTTTTGCAGCATTTTAGACAGCCAGTCGATTTGAGTATGATTTGATCGGAAGCTTTTGCCTTTGAGATCGCATCTTCCATCGCCTTGCTCACCTTTTGAGCGCCCTTCTTACGACAGCTAGATTTCTGGCAAATTAGTATCCTGGCGGGCTTTGCCTTTGCTGCGGAAATCTGTGTGGATGCAGCAAGCGACTTAGACTCCGATTTAGATGGCTCTGATTTAGATCTTGGGGATTGCGATCGCGCTTCCACCTTCTCCTTGACCTCAGCCACCACCTGAAGTGAGACTTTCTCAATGCTATCGGCCTTCCACTTAAATTCCCCCGTATCCTTATCCAGCCTGCCTTTCCCCACGACTTTGACCCAGTCTCGGGCATCGATAGAGTCAGAAGCTGTCTCTCTAATATCTTTGTCCAGCTTAACCTGATAGCTTTGCAGCACACCTGCTGGCGCACCTTTTTCGGCGGCGACTACCTGTACAAAAGCGGAGTGATAGGGGGACTTTTTCCCTGGAACAAAAGCTAGGAACTGTCCTACCCAAGAGAAACGAGTTTTTTTGGAAGCGGCCATACTCTCTATGAAAAACAACAAGCTAATAACGAAATTAGCCTTGCTATATTACTAGTTACTTTCCTTTATGACCTCTACAAATAGAAGTGTTTTTGGGAAACGAGCCTACCATCATCTGCGAGCTGTTAGGCAATACTGTCCCCCCCGGCGCTCCTGCCTGCGGTTTCGGCTCTTGGGAAGTCAAAGAAACTAGCTTTCGGCTAGACGATATCCTGGTCCCATCAGCTCGTATGCCTGACTTACCGATTGTCTTTGTAGAAGCACAGGGCTATCCAGAGCGAAAAGGGACGCTGCACTCTAGCTTTCTCCAGCGAGATTTTCTGTATCTACACGACTATCAACCTGTTAATGACTGGAAGTCTGTACTGATATTCACGAGGTGCAGTCCAGATGCCGGTCTGCCAAAGCAGTATAGCGATTTTGCTAATAGCCCTCACTTTCGGCGTGTCTGTTTAGACGAGTTGGGTAATTCTGAAGATTTGTCTACAGGGCTGAGTCTCCTCAAACTAGTGGTTATCAAGAAGACAAAGGTACCAGCTTTGGGCAGACGGCTGGTCGAAAGAAGCCGGACGGAGTTGCCGGATGCCAGGAGAGTACAAAATTTCATAGAATTGATAGTAACGATACCGATTTACAAGTTAGGGAACGTAGATAGAGCTGAGATTGAATCCATAATCACCATTCCTGGGATACGGAAATCCCGATTCTTTCAAGAAGTGAAGGCAGAAGGCCGAGAGGAAGGCAGAATCACTACGGTTGGTGCCATGCTGAAGATAGATATTTCTTTGGAGCGAATTGCTGAGCTGCTAGAAACGGACTTAGGGACGTGCGTCTAAATAACATACCAATTGTGCATCGGTATCCCGTAGGAGCGTAGCATGCTACGCCCCTACGGGATGGGACGTTATTTATCAGCTACTCCCTTAGCTTCTGTTCGTTGAGCTGCGATTCCCTATCTTCTGGAAACGGAGATGTCTTTAGATCAGATGGCAGCGAAATGGGCGCTGCCTGTTTCGGCGGTGATGAAGATGGCGATCGCATCCCTTACGATTCTGAGCATCCCACCAGACCAGATGAGATAGCAACTCGCTTAGACATAGATCCGCAGGAAGTTCAAGCGATATTAGAGGTACATCAAAACTAAAGTTAGAGCGCAGCAGCAACTTCGCAGATTGCAGACGTGATGGCACTCAGCTCAGCCGATTGAATAATGTACGGCGGCATAGTGTACAGCAACCGACCAAAAGGCCGCAGCCAAACGCCTTTGTCTACAAACTGAGATTGGATAACAGACATATCTACTGGGTTGTGGAGTTCGACAGCTGCGATCGCACCCAACACCCGCACATCCTTCACTGCCGCCAAAGCTCGGCAGGGCTCAAGCTCTATCCTCAACTGCGCTTCAATCTCTTTAACCTTCGTCTGCCAGTCGTAACTCTCTAACAGCTCCAAGTTTGCCAGCGCCGCCGCACAAGCCAAAGGATTTCCCATAAACGTTGGCCCATGCATAAACACGCCCGCTTCGCCAGCAGCAAAAGTTTTGCTGATATGACTAGTAGTTAGCGTAGCGGCCAATGACATAAAGCCACCCGACAGCGCTTTGCCGACACACATGATGTCTGGACAGATCTCTGCATACTCACAAGCAAACAGCTTTCCGGAGCGGCCAAACCCGGTAGCAATTTCATCTAGAATCAATAAAACATTGTGCTGTTTGCATAGCTCACTGGCTCTGCGCACATACTCAGGATGGTAAAAGCGTACGCCGCCTGCGTTTTGCACAACCGGCTCGAAGATGGCAGCTGCGATGAGATCGCTATTCTCTTCTAAAATCGCCGAAAAGCTGGAAATATCCTCCTCTTGCCAATCTTCGCCAAATCGAACCTGGGGCGCGTCGGCAAAATATTGTTGCGTCAGCATGCTACGAAACAGATGATGCATTCCGTTTACCGGATCACAAGCTGACATAGCCGCAAACGTATCACCGTGGTAGCCACTGCGGATAGTGAGAAACCGATTTTTATCCACTTCGCCGCGATTGTGCCAATATTGCACGGCCATTTTCATAGCCACTTCAACAGCGACGGAGCCGGAATCGCTGAAGAACACATGCTGCAAATCAGCAGGCGTTATATCAATCAGCTTTTTTGCTAAATTAACCGCTGGGCGATGGGTGAGTCCGCCAAACATTACGTGAGACATGCGTTCGATCTGAGCATGGGCGGCTGCGTTGAGCTGAGGGTGGTTGTAGCCGTGGATGCAGGTCCACCAGGAAGAAATGCCGTCGATGAGCGATCGCCCATCTTCTAATTCAATCCGTACGCCCTTTGCCGAACGCACTGGAAAGACAGGCAGTGGATTCGGCATCGCTGCGTACGGATGCCACACATGTTGCCGATCCAAAGCTATGAGTCGCTGTAACGAATCCATCAAACAACTGAGAAAGAGAGCACTCTATTTAACCGCTTTTTCAGTCAGGCGTCTTGTGAAGGTTGCATAGGCACTTCGTTCAAGCGTTTGCGAAACTTTTGCGACAAAATCCCATACTTTGGCGCAAACAGCATTGCCACGACAAAAAATGTAGTCATCAGCACCACAATACAGCCACCAGTTGAAGCGTCCAGATGATAGCTGATGTACGTTCCCCAAAAACAAGAGAGAACGCTGGTCACAACAGAAATCAGCAGCATTCGATCGAAGCGATCGCTCAACAGATAAGCCGTAGCACCGGGCGTGACTAACATCGCCACTACTAGCACAATTCCTGCTGTCTGTAGCGCCGTTACAATCGTCAAAGCTAGCACTGACAGTAGCGTATAGTACATTACCTGAGTGTTCAGTCCAATCGCCTTTGCGTGGTTTGGGTCAAAGCAAAAAAGCAATAGATCCTTTCGCCGAAACAAGATAATTGCCAGCGTCAAAAATCCAGCAATCAGCGTTTGGATAATGTCTTGTTGAGAAATACCTAAAACGTTGCCAAAGAGAATATGGAAAAGATCAATGTTACTAGGAATTTTAGTTGCTAGCACCAGCCCAAATGCGAAGAATCCTGTAAAAATCACGCCAATAACAGCATCTTCTTTCAGCCTGGTTTGAGATTTTACGTAGCCAATGGCTACCGTCGCGCTAAACCCAAAAACAAACGCGCCTAACGAAAACGGTAGTCCTAACGCATAGGCAACGACTACACCGGGCACAACGGCATGAGAAACCGCATCTCCCATTAGTGACCAGCCCTTCAGAGTGATATAGCAAGAGAGCACCGCACAGACGGTCCCGACAAAAGAACTCACCCACAGCGCCCGGATCATAAATCCTAGCTGAAAAGGCTCAATCAGCCAGCTGCCAATAGCTTCAGGCGAAATTGCTAGCAAGGCATTCACGAGTCCAAATTCCTGGGTTCAGCGTTTGCCACTCGGATGAGCGGATGACCAGGCTGCTTGTGTGATTGATTGTGTGATTGATCAGGTAGTTGACTAGGCTCTTGGTTGTAGAGCGTTTTGCCCGGTGGGTTAGCTTTCAGGCTGCTGAGCGGCAGGCCACCAAAGGTCATGGCAAGATTCTCTTCGGTGAATGCTTCGGCGGTCGTGCCTGCGGCGAGGATAGTTTGATTGAGAAGGATGACGCGATCGCAAAATGTAGAAATAGCAGACAAATCATGCGTAGACACCAAAATCGTATGCCCCTCATCACGTAGCTGCATCAACAAAGTGATCATGCGCTTCTCCGTCTTGATATCTACACCCGTAAACGGTTCATCTAGCAAAATCACCTTGCCCTCTTGTGCCAAAGCTCTTGCCAGAAAAGCCCGCTTCTTCTGCCCGCCCGACAGCTCTCCGATCTGGCGGTCTTGAAACTCACTCATTCCCACCCGCGCCAAACTTTCTCTAACAATTCGACGATCTCTACGACCGGGAATGCGAAACATATTCATATAGCCGTAGCGACCCATCATCACCACATCAAACACACTGATTGGAAAGTCCCAATCCACTTCATCCGCCTGTGGGACATAAGCCATTAGCTGTTGCTTCTGAGCTGCATCTATCGACAAATCGTCTATAGACACATGACCCTGGCTGGGAGAAAGAAAACCCATAATCGCTTTAAACAGCGTAGATTTGCCACCACCGTTTGGTCCGACCAATCCTGTGATTGTGCCTGGTTCTATATAGCAGTTAGCATTGTAGAGTGCCAGCCTAGCGTTGCTATAGGTGACACTGATATTGTCTACAGCAATGCCATAGGTATCAGACTGCTGAGTGCGAATAGCCGAGTAAGACATAGGTTAAAACAACAAGAGATGACGAAGGTTAGAGCGAAATATCAAACGTTTTGTAGAGACAATAGCCTCGATCAAAAAAAGCAGTCGTCTAAGGTGCTCTTTCTAAGAGCCCATCTGTAATCAACCGAGCATCATATTCCAACAAGTCCAAGAACGTGGGGACGGGCCCCTCTTTACCAGAGAGCGAATCTACGTACAGATCGCCGCCGAAACTAACATTGGTGGCCTTGGCCACCTCTTTTTGGGATTTGCTGCTCACAGTGCTCTCACAAAAGACGGTCGATATGTCGTTTCCTTCCACTTTGTCAATGACCTGTTTGACCTGCTTTGGCGTAGACTGTTGTTCCGCATTGATAGGCCACATGTATATCTCTTCTAAGCCATAGTCACGTGCTAGATAAGAGAACGCACCCTCACAGGTCACCAAGTATCGCTGCGTCGAGGGAACCGAGGTCAGGCTGCTCGCAAGCGTTGTATCAATCGCCTTGAGCTGTTGACTATAAGCTTCTGCGTTGTCGTTGTAGGCATCGGCATTAGCCGGGTCGATTTCTACGAGTGCTCGCCGAATGTTTTCTACGTAGATCAGCGCATTCTTAGGAGACATCCATGCGTGCGGATTGGGTTTGTCAGAGTAGGGGCCTTCAGTGATAGGGATAGGCGTAATGCCTTCAGTGAGAACGGCAGTAGGTACTCCATCGAGGTTGCCAAGAAATTGGTCAAACCACCGTTCCAGGCTTAGGCCGTTGTACAGCACAAGATCTGCCTGCTGCGCTTTGGCAATGTCGCTAGGAACGGGTTCGTAGCCGTGAATTTCTGCGCCTACTCGCGTGATAGATTCAACTATGAGCGTATCGCCAGCAACGTTTTGCGCCATGTCCGCCAGAATGGTGAAAGTAGTCAAGACTTTCTTTTTGTCAGAGACTTGCTCGCTCTGGGCAGTCAGATCGCTACTTTCGCTGGCCGTCCCGCTGGCTCCTTCCGGAATTCCAGACGATACGCAGCCACCTAGACTTGCGGCTAGAGCAAGCGATAGACAGCCAGCACTGAACGCTCCAAGCTGACTATTGAGATAACTTCCGATAGCGGAGAGACGGTTCATAGAAACCAGCAAATTTCATAATCATTTCACTTTTCATAATTGTTTCATAATTAATTCAAAACGACAATGGAGGCTACCCGATGCTGGCTGTGCGAGATGCATTCTTCTTTACTGCTGGGATCGCTTTTTTGGGGTTGGCGAAGGCAAAGCATCTCCTAAAGGGCTACACCTCACCTAAGCCTTTTGAGATATCAGAAAGTCAGCGATGTATTGAATATGACTGGCGTGTAGTCAATAAGTGGCTTCAGAGATCCGAACAATATTTATCGGTATCCCAAGTTTGTTTATGATGCTTTTTATTTCCGAGGAATTCCCAATAGAATGCGGCCTTATCAATATGTAGATGTGCTCGAGGGTTGCGGGTGGACAAATGTTGAGCTGACGCCAATTTCGCGAATCGAGGAGAAGCGCAGCGATCGCAGAAGCCGCTATAGCGGTATGAACCAACAGTTCTTGGATAAGAAGAACCAAATGGACTATCTGTCAATTGTGATCTGTGCCCAGAAAGGGAGCGTCTATCAAAGTAATGACGACGTGGTTACAGCGCGCGCAATATAATAAGCCCACTTGTGGCTTCAGCTAAGAGCGGCTTTTAGGTAGGGTGCTTGGTCAGAGGATACAGGTGCTTTTTGTCGTGTCGATGCTTAATTTGTGAAAACGCCTAGTCGCCCTGAACGTAAGAAATCAGCTGTTAAATCGGCAGCTATTTTGCACGGGGCTAAGCAAGAGTTTCTAGCCAATGGCTATGCGGCGACTAGTATGGATCGAGTGGCGGCAGCAGCAGGCGTTTCAAAGGCAACGGTCTACAGCCACTTTCAAGACAAGGCCAGCTTATTTTCTGCGCTGATACAGCAGATGGCAGAAGAAAAATTTCGCTCATCTACTTTTGATCTACGCCGAGAAAATACGCTGCGGGGTGAACCGAGACAGGTTCTAACTCATTTGGCTGAAGAGATTTTGGATGAGGCTGCCTGCAATTCTCAGTTTTGTGAGTTCATGCGGCTCATTATCGGTGAATCAGGTCGATTCCCTGAGCTGTCTGAACCCTACATCCAGAATGTAGCTAAGCCAGTTTTGGATGAACTGACACGTTATTTAACATCTTGCTGTGAACTGAAGCTAAGCGATCCTGCGGCCTCTGCGCGGACGTTTATGGGATCGCTAATCTATTTTGTGATGCTGCAAAGGATGCTGGGCGCGGCGGCGACGATGCCGATGGAGCGCGATCGCATTATCACCACGCTCGTAGACTTGATTGCGCCGTCTAAATCGTGAAATACCTAGCTGATGACCTTTCTTTTGGGCAACATTTTAGTAGTGCCAATGACTGCTGCTAAAAGGAACCAATACGATGGTTGTAATGCCACTCGAGACGCTATTCGACTTATCAATAGCGCTAGCCTGCTGCGGTGCGTCTGTGAGCGTATGTCGACTCATCTTCAATCGGCTCGGATCTCAGCAGTCACAGACATCGACTTATGAATTGGTCGATGGGTCAGATAGCACTAAGTCAGATAGTATTAAGTCAGATAGCTTAGATCGGCTGTCTTCAGCAGTCTTGCGAGAGGCTATAGAACATACCGCAGGTGGACTGATCATCTGCGATGCACAGCAGCCAGACTTACCCATTGTCTACGCGAGCCCTAGTTTTGAATCGCTCACTGGCTATCTAGCAACAGAAGTCTTGGGCCGTAGCTATCAATTTTTGCAAGGCAAAGAAACGGAGCAGGAAAGCCTAGCCGTAATCAGTAACGCAGTAAATAGCGGGACCGCCTGCAAAGTATTGCTAAAGACCTATCGTAAGAACGGACGTTCCTTTTGGAGCGAGGTAGCGTTTTCGCCAATTACGGGTGCTGATGGCAAGGTGACTCACTACGTCGGCACTCAGATTGATATTTCTCACTATCTTAATACCTTCAAGGCTCTCCAAAAAAGTGAAGCTCGCTACCGGCAGCTGTACGAAGAGACGCCAGCGATGCTGCACTCTGTGGATGCAAATGGCCGAATCGTAGGGACCAGCAACTATTGGCTAGAAAATCTCGGTTATGAGAGAGAAGATGTGATTGGTCGATCTTTATTAGACTTTGTTGTGGATAGGTATAAGCAGGACATTAGTCAGGCGACAACCTCGCTTACAGAAGATTCTTTAGATCGCAACCGCCTTTGCCAGTTCATCAAAAAAGATGGCAGTCGTCTTGATGTACTGCTCTCTACCACCGCTGAATGTGATGAAGGAAGCTGTAGCGGCAGTATGCTTGGCGTATTGGTAGACATTACAGAGCGCAAGAAAGCCCAAAGGAAATTAAATCGAAGTAGTGCGCTGCTGCGCGCCATCAACGACCTGCCGCCTACAGGTATTTTCGTCATGGACTGCCACACCAATGAAGCGCTGTTTGTAAATTCCGAATTCTATCGGATTTGGCAGCTAGAACATCTACAAGCAGAGGTAAAGAGTGGCAGCATCAATGGAGAACAGCTATTGATGGCCTGCCTTGGTAATATAGATCTCGGCAGATTTGTTGCAGATTCTACCGAGAAAGACTTTACTCAGGGCAATAAAACTGTTGAAGATGAAGTCCCTCTGTTAGATGGTCGGACGCTCAGACGCATATATGGACCGGTACAACAGAATGACGCTACCTTTGCCTATCTATACGTGTTTGAAGATATTACTGAGCGCAAACAGGCGGTTCAAGCGCTAGCTCAAGCGACAAAAGCAGCAGAAACAGCAAACCGCGCTAAAAGCGAATTTCTGGCTAACATGAGTCATGAACTGCGATCGCCGCTCAACGCCATACTGGGCTTTGCACACGTTCTAAAAGAGTCTGATCCTGCTCCAGATCAAGCAGAGAATCTAGACATTATCTACAGCAGCGGTGAGCATTTGCTGACTTTGATTAACGATATTTTAGATATCTCTAAAATTGAAGCCGGGCGGGTTGAGCTGACCTACAGCGAGTTCGATCTGTACTGTCTTATCGATGAGCTTCAGCAAATGTTTGGTAGCGCGGTAGGTAAGAAAGGTCTGCGTTTTTTGGTGGTGCGATCGCCAAGCCTGCCTCAGGTTATTTTCAGCGATCGCCTCAAGCTCAGGCAAATCTTGATCAACTTATTGAGTAATGCCGTAAAGTTCACAGCTACTGGCACGGTTACACTATCTATAGACGGCCAGCCAACAGCCAGCCAGCTAGATCCCGACTTACAAAACACCAACGCCGAAGCAATCAGTAAAGAAGAACTAGAACTAGAAGACAGCGATTCCCCAATCGCTGTAAAAACTACAACGCTGCTCACCTTCGCAGTCAAAGACACCGGACCTGGTATCGCCGCCGCCGACCAGCCCCATCTGTTCAAAGCCTTTGTCCAAACTCAATCCGGTCTAGGCACGCACGATGGTACCGGACTGGGCCTAGCTATCTCACACGAATACATTCAACTGCTAGGAGGCAATCTGACGGTTGACTCTGAGCTAGGCGCAGGATCTACTTTTTCATTCGATGTTCCTGTTGCAGTTGTTGACAATGCGCTCAGCCTATCGACTGAAAGAAAAGGGACTGCGAAGCGAGTAATCGGCCTAGCATCCGGTCAGCTCGCCTATAGAATCTTGGTTGTAGACGACGTAGCGATCAATCGCAAACTAATTTCTCACATGCTGACAAATGTCGGATTTGAAGTACGTGAAGCAGAAAATGGCAAAGAGGCAATCGCCCACTGGGAATCGTGGCAACCCCACCTAATCTGGATGGATATTCGCATGCCGGTAATGACCGGAGAAGAAGCCACGACGCGCATTAGGGCATTAGAAAAAGCATCGAGTTTCAACCCTCACCATCAGACTCAGATCATTGCGCTAACTGCCAACGCCTTTGCAGAGGACAAGGCGGCTGCGATCGCCAGCGGCTGCGATGATTTTGTCAGTAAGCCCATTCGAGCCAGTGAAATATTCGATAAGCTAGCCGAGCACCTGAACGTCCGCTATCAGTATGCCGACAGCAGCGCGTTACCCGATCAACCTGCTATTCCAGCTCTCACACCAGAACTTTTCGAGAATACTTCTGACACCTGGCGATACGAGCTGACTCAAGCAATCCTAGACCTAGACGATGACACCATTCTGGCTCTACTAGCTCAGCTATCAGACGAACACAAACCCCTATCACTTGCCATTCGAGAGAGCGTCAAAAGTCTATCTTACAAAAAGCTGTTAGACACGATCGAAAGCAGTCAGCTAGCAGGGACTCAGTCCTAGCATCTTGTTCTATAAAGTCTTGTTCTTTAGCGTCTTCATCTCTAACACCCCAATCCTACGAAGCAGCTATACCAAGCTTAGATACCCTCGACGCACTGGTTAGCTGAACTAGCACGGACAAGAGCATATCTGCATCTCTAATTGGCTTCGTACAAACCAAATCAGCCAGCCCGGCACTCATTAATTTCCCTTCATCTATCTCTGTAGCATTCGCCGTCAGCAGTACAACTGGCAGATGCCGGGTCATCGGATTTAGCTTCAGTATCCGAGACAAGTCGACCCCTGTAACCTCCTTGCCCTGCCAAAAAGTCCCAGGCAGATTCACATCCATCAATACCAATTCAATACTCCCGGCCTCGCAGAGCTTGAAAACATCAGCGGCTTTATGAGTTAGCCTCACTCTATGTTGGCCGGACGCTTCTAGTAGACGGGCCGTACTGCGACCCAGCAGATAATCATCTTCAACCAACAGAATATTCACAAGCGAACTTCCTCAACATCCAGCAGCAAGCATGATCTGCGTAATCTATGCTGCCCATTCTAGATGCATCAATAATCATTGATACTCCCCGTATGCTCACCGATATGGACACACCTACACTCAGGGAATAGTAAACTCGCAAGCTTATTTCCATCACATCTTTCTCAAGCTATGAATATTCATTCGCCAAACGAGCGATCCAAGATACTGGTCGTAGACGATCGCCTCGAGAATTTACAGCTATTGAGAAAGCTACTCACTGAAGAAGGATATAACGTACGACAGTCTCCCGACGGTGCGCTAGCACTGAGCAATATTCCTCGTTTCCAGCCCGACTTGATTCTGCTCGATATTGTAATGCCAGAGATGGATGGCTACACGGTTTGCCAGCAAATTAAATCAACTGAACAAGGCGAGGATATCCCAGTTATTTTTTTGAGCGCACTGGATCTAACCTTTGATAAAGTCAAAGCCTTCGAAGTAGGAGCAGCAGACTACGTCAACAAGCCTTTTCATCCAGCAGAAGTCATCGCGCGAGTTAAAAATCAGCTTAGGATTCGACACCAAAGTCTGCAGCTAGAAGCACAGCAGGCCATTATTCAGGCGCAAAAACAACAGTTAGAAGATTTGGAGTTAGCTCATCAGCGGTTAGAAGAAGCTCATCAGTGGTTAGAAGAGAACTGTCGCCAACGCGTTTCATGCGATCGCATCCCCCAGCATTGAAAATATTTGCCCACGTAGAGGCGCAGTGCAGATACAGCGTGCCAAGCTCAAAAAAGAAAAAAGTGATAAGCTCAAAGCGCCCAACGTCCTAGGTTTTAGCTCATGCTACTATCAGCTGTCACGACCATTAATGCCTTGGTTATTGGCGCAACTCAAGGGATTGGACTGGCCTTTGTTCAGCAGTTGTTGAATCAGCATCGGGTTGTACATTTGTTTGCAAGCTATCGCTCAAAGCAAACCGCAGGCAGCTTATTGGCATTAGCTGATGAGCACCCTAATCGTTTGCATCTAATCCAGATGGATATCACCGATGAGGCTCAGATTGAAAGGGGAGTGGCCGCAGTGAAGGCAATTCTCCTACAGAGAGGCTTTGCCAACGCACCCAATCTCCATATTGCGATCAACTGTGTCGGACTGCTGCACAGCGATCGGCAGCAACCGGAAAAAGCACTCAGACAGCTTGATGCGGAAAACCTACTGACTTATTTTCAGGTCAACAGCGTTGGTCCGGCGCTGCTAGCAAAACATCTACTGGATCTGTTTAAGCATGCTGAACCCAGCATCTTTGCTACCATCTCCGCAAAAATCGGCAGCATTGGTGACAACCGCATCGGCGGCTGGTACGGCTACAGAGCATCCAAAGCAGCGCTGAATATGTTTTTGAAGACAGCTGCTATTGAATACGGCAGGCGCAGTCCAAAGACCGCGATTGTGATGCTGCATCCTGGGACAACAGATACCAGACTTTCGAAACCTTTTCAAAGAGGGGTCGCGCCTGAGAAGCTTTTTTCAACAGAAAGAACAGTCGCTCAACTATTGAGTGTCTTGGAGAATGTAACTATTGAAGATAGTGGAGATTTCTTCTCTTGGGATGGGAGCAGATTACCCTGGTAATAGCTGACGGACTTTGCGAGATAGACGCTGGCGTAGGCTGCGGTTTTCGGGCCGATCGTATTGGACGGCAGGACCCGCTAGAGCCGGCATAGTTTCTGCTTTCAAATAGCGATAGTAAAGAAAGAGATCGCGATAGGGAAAGAGAACATTTTGTCCGCTGCAAACTTGCTGGAAGAATTTGGAGCTGACGCCAATGTAGTGCAGATAGATGAGTCGTTCTGATTGATCAAATAGAACGTGATCTTTTTCGGAGAAATGACTTGAAGTGACGCAGCAGCCTGTTCTTCTTTCTGCAGGCAGGTGCTGAGACAGGTTGACAGCATCAATACCAGACCTCATCACCATATAGTTCAAAATCGACTGATCGGGCCCATTAAAATATAGGATGTCGGACTCTCCAGATTCCAGATATGCTAGTAGCTCAGTCAGCATAGTATCTGTGAACAGTCCTTTTTTGGCAGCGTAGAGACCGGCACAGAAGATTTCCGTTTCTAAGCGATCGGGCCGAAAAACATCCGTTAATCGATTCGAGTTCACATCAAACACATGGCTCAAATCCTTGTATTGATAGTCATAGGTAACAAAGTCGTAATTGCTCAAACTATCAAACAACAGATCAAAAGAGTCCATGACTAAGATATCTGCATCTAGGTAGACAAACTGCTCAAACGGCCCATCAAAGCAGCAGAACCGGCGGTGCATCCCCATCCGGTTAACGCCTTCTATACCTCTTTGTGTCCATACGTCGAAAGCGGTAGGGTGCGATCGCCAGATCCGCTCTGCAAACCCTTCCCATTTTTGCAAGCTCACCTCATCCTCAAACCACTGAACCTGCGGATATTCCGCAGTAGCTAGCTTTGATCGCTTAGTCCTATCGTCATAAGGGACAATGCAGACAGGCATGCTGCTTCCAAGATTTCGTTCGATACTGTTGATCAAAGCGACTAGCTGATCGAACACAACATCATTGGCCAATATATAGATGCCACGAGAAGTTTTAGTCTCTGGGATTTCGGGTTCTACGGTCCTATCCATATCCTCTGTCATAGCTGAAAAAGACTCGCTTCAAAAACGCTAATATCGACCGATAGGAAACAGTCTCTTCAAAAGAGTTCACAGCTAGCGGCTGAAAACTTCTGTCTAGCGCATATTCTTGGAAACTACAGCGGACAAAAGCAACTCAGTGCTTCTATAGATCGTGGTGTTGACGGACAGCAGCAGGGGAAACGGTTGGGCAGCTTAAGAGCATACTTGCGATCGAAGGACACCGCACCATGGCCCAGCACTGGCCCGTTCAATTCTTCAGTAGACTGAAACAGCTACCTAGCTGTATCGCCGCACTTGTCACAGTCACCCTAACCACAGCTGCTCCAACCACAGATGTCTTGAGCGCCCATGCCGTTGAACCATCTGCAGTGCCCTGCACTTATCAATGCGGCTCTAACCAGATTCGGTTTGTGCCCGGTCAACCTATCACCATTGAGTTCATCAACCACACCAATGGACTGATTCAGCTAGAGCGTGTGCTGGACGTTCACTTGCCTCGGCTGATGCCACAGACAGACTTTGCGATTGAGACGCTAGTCGGCGTGGATGAAGAAATGTCACTGGTGTTCTGGGACGAAAACAATCAGGCTGTGAGCGCCGTTCTGCACCGCCCGGACGCGCAAACGCTGCAAGTAGAGCTGCTGCCGAGCGGTCATGATAGCGATCGCGCTGTCCATGTCTCCAATGACGGCAGAGTCCTAGTCTATTAAAACGGCTGCCAAAGCCACTCAATTTGCTTTCTAATTTGCCAGGGCGTCATGACGGTGACGGCACTGCGCCTAAACCATCCGCTATGATTAGAACAGGCGATCTATAGCGCTTTCCCCTATAGACTCGCTCAAAAGTGTTGTAGAGTGCGAAGTTAGCGCTGTATAGTGCTTTTTTGCCTTCATCTGCTCTAATCTTTGTGGTCCAACGTGTCAGAACAGACTATTGAAACGGCTCTAGCTGGAGGAGAAATTGCTTCAGCAGAGCCGTCTCCAGAATCGTCTCCCCAGTCATCTGCAAAGTCACCGTCAAAGTCACCGCCAAAATCGCCTAGACCGGTTCCAGAACAGCGGTGGCAAATTTTTCCTGCACAAAAATCTCAGGCTAACCATATTGCTGAGGCTACGGCACTTTCGCCTCTGCTTGCTCAAGTACTGATCAACCGGGGAATCTACACGCCAGAGCAGGCGTGGGAGTTTCTAGACCCTGAAACCATTCAGCTGCCTTCGCCGCTAGACGAGTTTCCAGACTTGGCAATAAGCATAGAGCGGCTAGTAGATGCGATCGCCATCAAAGAAAAAATTCTGATCTGCGGTGACTATGACGCCGATGGGATGACCAGTACGGCACTTTTGATGCGATCGCTCCGGTACCTAGGCGCACAGGTCGACTACGCCATCCCCAGCCGCATGAGCGAGGGCTACGGCATCAACCAGCGCATCGTCGAAGACTTTCACGCCACTGGCGGCAGCATTATCCTGACTGTGGACAATGGCATCGCCGCCTATGCTCCCGTCGCTCGCGCCAAAGAACTCGGTCTCACCGTCATCCTTACTGACCACCACGATCTGCCCGAGCAGCTTCCCCCAGCCGACGCTATTCTAAACCCCAAGCTAATTCGCGAAACCTCCCCTTACAGAGGCGTCGCGGGCGTTGGCGTCGCCTATATTTTGGCCGTCTGCTTGGCCCAGCGCCTGGACAAGATGCAGGATCTCACCGCCACCCTGCTAGCACTTTTTACCCTTGGCACCATTGCCGATCTCGCCCCGCTCACAGGCGTCAACCGACGCTGGGTCAAAAGAGGACTCAAGCTGCTACCCAAATCGCTGATCCCTGGCATACAGGCCCTGATCGAAGTTGCCGGACTCAGCGAGGAAACGGCTCTTAGACCCGAAGCGATCGGCTTTCGACTGGGTCCACGGATCAACGCAGTCGGGAGAATTGCCGATCCGCAAATCGTGATTGACTTACTGACAACTGATGACTTAGGTGTAGCCTTGCAGCGGGCAATGCAGTGCGAAGAAACGAACTTGCTGCGCCGCGAAATGTGTGAGCTGATCGAGAAGCAGGCGGTGGAATGGTGCGAAGCGCAGATAGAAGCAGGTCTATTAGATCTAACAAAGGAACGGGTGCTAGTCCTCGTTCAGCCCGAGTGGCATCACGGCGTCATCGGTATTGTCGCCTCTAGATTAGTAGAGCGCTATGGTGTGCCTGTTTTCATCGGCACCTACGAAGACAAAGACAGGAAAGAGATTCGCGGATCGGCCCGCAGCATTCCAGAATTTAACGTATTTGAAGCACTAAAATTCTGTGACGATCTGCTAGATAAGTACGGCGGTCACCGGGCGGCAGGGGGATTCTCCTTTCCAGCAAACAAGCTCAGACAGGTCAAGTCTAGGCTCAGCAACTTTGCCCGCAAGCATCTACAGCTAGACCACCTAAAGCCGCTAGTAGCAGTAGATGCCCATGCGCCCTTAGCAGAGGTAACGCTAGATCTTTATCGGCAGATCGACCAGATTCATCCCTGTGGCATCGAGAACCCCGATCCGATATTTTGGACTGCTAATGTCTCGATCGTCGAGCAAAAAGTAATTGGGAAAACAAACGCTCACCTAAAGCTGACAGTAGCCCACGCAGCTAACGACACCGCCGAGAAAGTCGTGATTAAAGCGATCGCCTGGCGCTGGGGTGAACATCATCCCCTCCCTAGATCCGTAGACATCGCCTACAAACTCCGCCTCAACGAATGGAAAGACCGCCGTACCGTAGAGCTAGAGCTAGTCGGCGTTCGGCCTACTCGTCCGCTCGCCCAGTCAGATGCGGGAATCCGTCCCTGGTCTACAACCGAGTCAACCACCGCCTCAAAGTCTCTACAGCCAGCACCAATTCCGTCGACAGCGTCATCACATCTAGATCCAACAGTAGCCGCTCCGGATTCAGCGACAGATGCACCGAATCCAGCAGTAGCCGTCCCAGATTCAGCACCAGCCAAAGGAGAAGTCACCACCGAAGTCACCGAACCGCTAAAGCTAAAGTCCGAAGATCCCAGCTCAGTTCGCACCAGCTTGACCCTTCCGAACGTCTACAAAGAAGCCAAACTATCATCTCCCCTAGCGCGCCTCACCGAAGAAATTGAGCCAGAATATTCTTCCAGCAATAGCCAGTCCAGTAGCCAGTCCAGCAGTAGCCAATTAAGCAGTGACAACTCCGACGACTCCACTCAACCCCCACTAATCGACCCCACCCAACCTGAAGTTTCCACCCCGCCCCCCATTCCCCGCTTGCCTGCAATTGAGGCCTCTCTCCATGTTGAGTTCTACCACAGCAAGCGGCGCTACAAAGGCACTCTAGAAACCACAAACGGAGAAAGGCAGCTCACGATTGAGAACAGCGAAGGACATCTGCTCGTCGTACAGATGAGCCAGCGTCAGGGATTCTTATACCTTCCAGAAACGACGCCTCAAGTCGTAGATATCGCAGAGCTGGGCTATTTCAATTTGATTCGCGCGGGGCTGAGTGCGTTAGAGGTCAAGCAAAAAACACAGGTATTGATCAAGCAAGAAGAGCTGTTAGCGCAGAAAGATGGTCAGATCGCGACCATGAAGGCCCAGATAGCGCTGTTGGAAGAGAAGATTACCCAGCTCTCTGGAGAGCAGCAGGCCCAGCTTGCAGAGCTGAAGTCTAAGATGCAGGTTCAGGAATCTACCATCCAGGGACAAGAGGCCCATATTGAGAGGCTTCAGGTGCAAGTTAGCCCTGTGCCGATGCCTACTGCTGCCAATATCAAACAACAGGTGCGCGATGCCATCGGAGACAACGTCTGGTTCTGTCTGCAGCCGGCCAGTCAGCAAGACCTACTCGCCGCTTACAAAAACGATCAGCTCATCAGCATTAGCGGCTCTGACGCCAATATTGCGGACTACTCAGAAGCAGGAATTCGTCTGAGTTTTGCTGTAGAGCGGGAGGTGGTCAATCCGTTTTTCCACGATCTCTACAGCTTTTTACTAGATGAGGGGGTGACGGAGATAGCGGGCGTGCTGCTAGGTCCGACGCGTAAGTACACAATCGGGATGGTGCCGCCTTTACTAGCCGAGCAGTGGCGATCGTTTCAATCTGGGCAGCTGTCGGCGCGATCGCGTCCAGAATCAGGGGTCTCTATGGTCAAGGTCAACGGCGGCGGGCAGGTTTCGAGGCGCGATCGCCAGCTACTTTCCCGGTTTCTGGTTCAGTGGGAGCATCCTATGTCCACCTGCTTTAGTGCAAAAGCAAAGCAAGCTGCTTCCAGCCTCGATCAGATCAGCAAGCTCCGCAATATTGCGGCTCATGGCGAGAGTTTTTTATACCGCTGGCAGTACGAGCTTTTACACCAGCTGATCGCGGGGAAGAACAATAAGGGAGGACTCTTCCGGCAAATCTTCGCCCTGTAAAAATTAGTGGGAAATGTGATTTCAGCTCCTTACTTTTGCGGGGAAGCTATGTGCCTTTAAAGCGTTGCAGTAAAGTTGGGTCGAGACATCATGCGACTGCTGATGAATAAAAGAGAGATCTCTGATTCCGATTTTATTTCTACGCGAATAGCGGCGATTTATCCGGAATGTTTGCATTAGCCTCAGTGCGCCTGTGGAAAACTTCTAATAAAAAACACATAAGTGTTTATACGCAACTGTGTACTATTGAACATTTCTCAACCAGCGACTGTCAGGGACTCGTAGCCATATCACAAAAACTTAGATTTTCTTAAATTATCTAAGGATTTTCTGTATGTTTTGCGTCACTCAAAAGTTTTCCACAGAGTTTTCCACAGGTCTTTCCTCTGGTAGTTCCATCGGCTACTGGCCTTCTCCAGATAGCTGACTTCTGCTTTATTCAGAGCCTAAGGCGTAGGTATGTACTGAATTGCCACTGTGCCTTTGTTCACTGCCTTTGTTCACTTCTGACTAGAATTCTCGCCGATTCCCTCTACTATCGCTCTAGCCACGACCCGCTAGCCGAACTTTTCTAACCAATACTGCACCGCACAGCAAAACCATCAGGTAGGGACTGTATGCCAGTAACCAAAGGCCAACTCGCAAAAGATTCGTAGTGAAGCTCCCTACGGAGTGAGTTGCCGAACGCCAAGAATTAGACAGCTGGAAGGTGAGAGTAGGCTGATCTGGTGCGCGTGCGATCGCGCTTTCTAAATCTAGAGCAATCGTCGAGTAGCGCACCTGCGTCTGCAAATTCTGCTGCTGAGCTGCCATCTGCTCAATAGTTTGACGAACACCGCTCAGCTCTCTAGAGACTTCGAGCACATCAGCAATGTCTCCAGAGCGCTCCATCAGCTTTTGTAGTGCCTCCTCTGACTGGCGCTCATTTTTCAGTCTGGCCTGCAAATCTACTAGCTGGCTAGACACATCCTCTGTGATAATTGAGCGGTTACGGACTTCGCCTAGCGCAGTAAGGGCGTCTAGCGTAGCATCAAGTCTTTCTTGAGGCACCCGCAGCTCGAAGCTTAGATAGCGCTGGCGATCGTCATTGTCCTGCAAAGACAACAAATCACCCTGCTGCTGTTGAATAATCTGACGCACCCGATCGAAGCTTTCTTCTACAGATTCCACACCCATAGACAAATAGGCCCGCTTAACCAGCTGTGGTCTGCTCGTTTGAGGCCGACTATCTGGTCCGCTGACCAAATCCGCCTCGGCATTAGCGGGTGTCGGTGCCGCTCCACTTTCTGCCACCGTTGGACTTGCAGCAGTTTCTTGGGTCTTAGTAGGTGCCTGGGCACAGCCACCCAAACTAAACGTTGCTAAGGCCGAACCGGTCAATAGAAGCATCCAAAAGCGTTTCATAGAAGTGCCTATCCGAATTGTGTCTGTATCTGTCGCCTAGCTGTAACATCAACAGATTCTCTTGTTTTTCGATTAGAAGTGGCCTCGTTTCAGGTTTTGAAACCCTTGATTTGGGATCTCAGCAGTATTTTGCCGCTACAGGTTAGTACTGACGCTAATTGGGCTATCTAATTTTTGGATGTATATCGTCTGCGCAGAAAGCTTAAGAAAAGTTTACTTCTTAAGTTCGATCTCAATAATTTGTGACATCACTTAAGCTAGTTTCAAATCTCAGCGTCTTTCAGGATTTTCCATTATATGGTTGCAACTAACGGCGTCATGATGCAGTTCTTCCACTGGTATGTGGAAGCGGATGGGTCTCTATGGGATGAGCTGGCCGCAAAGGCGGAAGCCCTAGCTAATGCGGGAATAACGGCTGTTTGGCTACCGCCTGCCTACAAGGGATCGGAGGGCGATCGCGATGTTGGCTACAGCGTTTATGACCGCTATGACCTAGGCGAATTCGACCAAAAAGGAACAGTCCGGACAAAATACGGCACCCGCGCAGAGTACGTCAGCGCTATCCATCAGGCTCAGCAGGCAGGACTAGACATCTACGCCGACGTGGTAATCAATCACATGCTCGGCGCTGATAAAGAAGAAGTCTTCGAGGCAACGCCTGTTTGCCCTGACAATCGCCACAAAGCAATTGGCGATGAGCAGCCAATCAAAGCCTGGACCCACTTCACTTTTCCTGGTCGCGACGGCAAATATTCCGATATGGAATGGCACTGGTGGCACTTCAACGCAACCGACTATAACAGCGACGAACCAGAGGCAGATGAAGCTATCTATCTGTTTAAAGGCAAAGTCTTTGACGATCAAGTTGATTTAGAAAAAGGCAGCTTCGACTACCTAATGGGCTGCGATCTAGATGTCAGAAATCTAGAAGTCGCTGAAGAGCTGAGGCGGTGGGGTGAATGGTATGTCGATATTACCGATCTAGACGGCTTTCGATTCGACGCGGTCAAACATGTGCGGGCCGGATTTTTTCCGCAGTGGATGAAACACATGCAGCGATACAGCGGGCGATCGCTCTTCTCGGTGGGCGAATACTGGTCTGGCAAGATCGAGGCGCTGCACAGGTTTATCGATCTCACCGACGGCATGGTGCCACTGTTTGACGCACCGCTGCACTACAACTTTCATCACGCTAGCTTGCAAGGCAATCACTACGACCTACGTCGCATCTTTGACAACAGCCTGGTCAAGACTCGTCCACAGCTAGCAGTCACCCTGGTTGACAACCACGATTCTCAGCCGCTGCAATCACTGGAATCTGTGGTCGAACCCTGGTTCAAGCCTTTGGCCTACGCGCTGATTCTGCTGCGAAAAGACGGCTATCCGTGCGTTTTTTATGCTGATTACTACGGGGCTGACTATACAGATGTCGGATGGGATGGCCAGACCTGTGACATCGTCCTAGTCAGTCACAAAATGCTGATAGATGTCTTTCTAAAAGCGCGACACACCTGCGGCTATGGCCCGCAGAAAGACTACTTCAATCATCGGAATGTGATTGGCTGGACGCGACTAGGTACGGAGGAATATCCAGGCGGAATGGCAGTGGTAATGAGTAACGGCGATCGCGGCACCAAGCGAATGAACGTCGGCCAGCCCAATCGCACCTACATTGACGCTACCGGACATATTGAGAAAGCTATCACCACAGATCAGAATGGCTGGGCAAAGTTCTTTTGTCCTCCTGGTTCAGTCTCCGTTTGGGTTCCGGCCTAGCCCTGCGCGTTAGGTCCAGTCCTGCGCTGTGTTGTGCCAGTAACGAGCAGATCTAGAAGTTTGTTTAACTAGTCGGCGGGAAGTCCCGCGCTCTAATCTCTGATTGAGCGTCGGGATGAAAGACAGGTGAGTGAAGAGCGAACAATCTTAATCTAACTATCGCTTAAGTAGATTTATCGACTTACTTAAAATGCTATAATAGATGCATGTTTACAATGAATTACCAGTACAGAATTTATCCATCTGTTGAGCAAGAAACCCGGATGGGTTCTTGGCTTGAGAGGCTGCGCAGCGTATTCAATTATGCGTTGCGTGAGCGGAAAGATTGGATCAACGCTAGGAAGTGCGCTATCAATGCGTGTTCCCTGTCTGGTGAGTACATCATGTCGGCAGATGCGCCCTACCCCGATTACTACAAACAACAGAATGCATTGACCGCTGCGAAGCAGGTTCTAACTCACCTCAAAGATATTCAATCTCAGGTAATTCAAGAACCGCTGCGCCGTGTAGATGCTGCGTTTGTAGCTAGGAAAGCAAGGGGGCACGGGTTCCCACGCTTCAAAAAGTTCGGTCAATATCGTTCTTTCCTCTTCCCTCAGTTCAAAGAGAGTCCGGTTGTTGACAACCAAATCAAGCTGCCAAAACTGGGTCTGATGCCGATTGTGTTGCATCGCCCTATTCCTGATGGGTTTACAGTCAAAACAGTTCGTATCGTTCGTAAACATAGTGGCTGGTATGCCACGCTCTGTATTCAGGCTGACGTTTCTATTCCTGATGTTGCGCCACACGGTCACAGCATCGGGATAGATGTAGGGCTGGAATACTTTCTGTCTACTTCGGATGGCTTGCAGGTAGAACGTCCGCGCTTTTTCGGTAGGTTGCAAAGGAAGCTTAAATTGCTCCAACGCCGACTGAAGGGGAAGCAAAGTCGCTCTAATAACCGTGCAAAGCTGATCAAGAAGATGGGCAAAGTACATGAACAGATTGCTGCTGCTCGTTTGGACTGGCAGTTCAATCTGGCACATCAGTTGTGCGATACCGCTCAAAGTATCTTTGTTGAAGATCTTGATTTCAGGATTATGGCAAAGGGCTTTTGGGGTAAGCATACGCTGGATGCTGGATTGGGGCAGTTTGTCAATCAGGTGCTGCCGTGGGTGTGCTTCAAGCGCGGTGTTTACTACGCTCAGGTGGATGCCTACGGCACCTCTCAGGAATGCCCTGATTGTGGCGCTAGAGTGCAAAAAAACTTGAGCGTACGAGTCAGCCACTGCCCTGAATGCGGCTCAACAAAACCGCGTGATATAGCGGCGGCTCAAGTAATCAACGCCCGTGGAATATCGGGTACTCAAAACGTCTGTCGATGGGATCTGTCGGGGGCTGGGTTCGCTCAGTCTAGACAAGACCGTGTGAAGCAGAAACTCTTTGGTGCGAGCCAGGGAAGCTCGCGTTGTACCGCCTAGCGGTCAACGTCGGGAGAAGTCACTGATTTCGTCTAGAGCTACCTCATCTGGCCAGACATACAAAGCGTAAAAATCAATCGTGTCCTCGTTCTCTAGCAGAGTATCCACATCTTTTGCCTTGTCCATATTCCGAGCACAGTAGCGAATGCGATAGTTGCCTGATGCAATTGGGAGATTGCATACCAAATTACCATCCCAGGCTTCTATTCTAGGACCGTCCTTGTCCACTTCTGCCCCAACCGTGAACGGCGCTTCTATAGCTTTCGCCACTTAGCTTCACATACTTTAAATCAGTAAAACCCTTGCTGCGTATAGAGCTAAGTGGTCAGCAATCGCCGAATGCATCCGGCGATTGCTACACAATCTCTTCCCAGCTTACGTCAACCGGAAGCCGAGACTTCAAAACCTTCACGGTCAAACCTACGTCGCCAGTATGCAAACCCGTTATAAGAAAAACGACACCCGGTACAATCGTTCCACACAGACCATTGATCTATCCGGTAAAGCAGTCTTCTAAGTAGAACTCGCATCCTCTGTATGTGAAGATATAAGCCTGTCCATAATGAACGAACAGCTTTCCGTCAAAAATTTGAGCCATCGTTATGAACTCCTATTCAATCCTACGTGCGGCTAAACCTTTCCGAGTCAGTGACGGACAAAGCGCTTCACTGTTCGATTCCTATGATGCCACTAAGACTTTGCTTGTTTTAGTATGGCCGCAGCTAGGTGACTTTGACACGCTGGAATACGCTTGGTGGATTGAGCGCAACCGCCCGCACCTACAGTCGGCGAATGTCCAAGTACGAGCCGTCGCCATCGGCGATCGCCCCGCCGGACAAAAGTTCTGCGACTACACAGGCTTTCCATCAGCGCATCTATATATAGACCCCACCGCCGAACTCCATCAGCAGCTTGACCTTTACAAGGGACTTTCTGCCGCTTTGCCTGGGTTTGACGCTCAGAAGAACGGCTACCTAAATCTATTGCTAATGTGTGCTGGGATCGGCAGTCCTGGCACGCTCAAAGAAGTCTTTCGCGGTTACGCGGGTGACAAATCTGCTCCGCAGCTCATTGCTGATAACGAAGTGATCGAGGCAAAACCGCTGCCTGCCTTGAAAGGGGAAGTTTTTAAAAGGGCGGGCGGTAAAGGCTTTCAAAGGCCATTTGAGTTAGCAACTTTACGACTGCGGAATATGGGTGAAGTGCTGAGCAACTGGCGGACCTATGTGCCGGATGCGGCGTATTTGACGCAGCGCGGGGCAACTTTTTTGATTGGGGCTGAAGGAGAGATTTTGTACGAGTGGCGCGATCGCAATATCCTCGGATTCGCCGAAAACATGAGCAATCCCTTATCTTTCCTGAACACGTCTCTAGAAAAGTAATAGGGCAGAGCCTTCAGACTGTCTGTTCAGTTTTGATTAGACTGTCCATTGGACACCGCTCTGCGGACGGGCTGAAGGCTTGCGAATACAGGTTTGTTCTGTGTTTTTGTTTGCTCCAAAGCTTCTATTAGGTGTTGAATGGCTAGAGCGTCACGATCGCGATCGCTTTCAAGTTCTACTAGCTTCTGCTCTTGTGTACGCAAGTGGGTCCGAATGGATTCAGTAATTTGAGCAGACGCAGCACTTTTTGATTTTAGCTTTGCTCTGATCTGTTTATTGTGCTGATCAACAGTTTTAGTGAGTGTTTCTATGTCCGTTTGGTGGCTCAATCTTTGCTGCTCTAACACTTCTATACGCTGATCAAATTGCTGTAGAAAACCTACAGAGTCTGAGGCTTTTTGAGACTCTCGCTGGATAGTATCATCTAGCTGCTGCGATTGCTGACGACGGCCCACTAAGTTCAGGGCGGCAGAGACAGAAAGGGGAGCTACAGCATAAGCGGGCTTCTGCGTGGCGAGAGTTGCAATCGCGCCTACTATCGAAGCCGAAACAGCAGCATATTCAAAAAAGCGGATAAATCTACGGCGGTTGGGAGACATAGCATGCAGAAATGAACTTGTCTCAAATCGTATCAAACGAAATTTGCAACGCCCCCCGTACTCCAACAGACTATCGGTAACAAATACCGTAGAGAGATCGTCATCTTCCGTAAGCGCCAACAGACTGCCGGTAGCAAATACTGCCGAGTATTCATCTTCCGGACAAAAACAGACTTAATAGAAGATTTTAAGAGAATATTTTGAGAAAAGATTTTCAGAAGAAAGCTCGTCATCAGACTCGAACCCAAACCCAACGCAACGAACCTAGCAACAGCGGTGCTTTATCTAATCGCGGCTTATAGGCTCATGACAGGGCACTCTCTAGCAGTAGTTCCCTCGTGTCCTTGACCACTACTGTTGAATCAAAGACAGTAGCTCATCTGTCGAAACTTTGCTGCTCATGTCTGCGCCAGTTAGCAGGCTGTCGGCCAAGTCTCGTTTCACCTGGTGCAGGCCGACGATCTTGTCTTCTATGGTGCCTTTGGCGACGAGGCGATAGATGGTGACGGGGCGCTGCTGGCCGATTCTGTGGGCGCGATCGCTCGCCTGATCTTCTACTGCCGGATTCCACCAAGGGTCCATATGCAGTACATAGTCCGCCGCCGTCAGATTCAAGCCCGAGCCCCCTGCTTTCAAGCTAATCAGAAACACATCGCCCTTCCCATTCTGAAATGCATCTACCGCCTGCTTTCTCTTTTTGGCAGGCGTACTGCCATCTAGATACTGATAGCTGATCTGCTGTGATTCCAAATGGGCTCTCAAAATCTTCAAATGATCAACAAACTGGCTAAACACTAGCGCCTTGTGCCCATTTTCCAACAGTTCTGAGATTAGCTCACTAAACTGTTCTAGTTTGGTGCTAGGAATCGCTAGCTCTGGCCGGACCAATGACGGATTACAGCAGGCTCGCCGCAGTCTCATGATTTCTGCGAGTACCTGCAAATGCTTTTGCCCTGCCTGTGCATCGCTCTCACTAAGCTTGACTAGCGCCTCTCGTCTCAGCGCTTCATAGAAAGCCTTCTCCTCTGCGCTCAGCTCTACCGGCAGCAGAATCTCGGTGCGCGAGGGCAGCTCTTTGAGCACCTGATCTTTCGTACGGCGCAAGATGAACGGCTGAATCAGTCGCCTGAGCGCGTCGCTGGCCGCATCATCGCGATCGCGTTCAATCGGATTGGCAAATCGCTGGTTAAAGCTCTCTAATGACCCCAGCAGACCAGGATTGATAAAGCGAAACAGATTCCAAAGCTCGCCGAGATGATTCTCAATCGGGGTGCCGGTCATGATAATTTTGAAGCTGCCCGAGAGCGCCATCACGGCTTGCGATCGCTTGGTCGCATAGTTCTTGATCGCCTGCGCTTCGTCCAGTACGATATTTTGCCAGGTGACACCCTGGAGCATTTCGGCCATATCCTCTTGCTGCAACAGGCCATAGCTGCCCACCACTAGCTCATTTGCGCCCAAGCCATCTAACAGACTCTGGCGATCCTCCCGGCTGACCGCGCCAAACTCTTTGACTTGCAAGCTTGGGGCAAATCGCGCCGCCTCACTCACCCAGTTCATACACACAGAAGTCGGTGCAATCACCAGCGTTGGCCCCTCGCTACAGCGGCTCAAAATCAGGGCCAGCCCCTGCAAAGTTTTGCCCAGGCCCATATCATCAGCAAGGCAAGCACCCACGCCCCAGTTAGCCAATCGAGCCAGCCAGGTATAGCCCGTTTCCTGATAGTCTCGCAGATGAGCATTCAATGTATCAGGCACTTCGGGCTCGATCGCGCAGGCGGCTTTTATTTTTCGAATATGGGTTTGCCATGCCTGGTCAACAGCAAGCTGCTCGACATCGCTCATCATCTCGTCTAGGGCCAGCGCGGCCAGACCGTGAATACGCAGATCCTTACCCTGACGCTGAGAAAGCCGGTCTAATGTCTTCAGCCGCTGCCGAAACTCATCAGTAAGGGCCAAGAACTCGCCGTCTGCTAGAGCGACAAACTGCCCTGGAGAACTGTCTAGCAGAGCCATGAGCTGTTGCAGATCCATCACCCGATCTTCGCTGATTTGGACTTCGCCGCTAGCGGCAAACCAGTCGTGCTGCTGACGCACGTCAAACTTGAAGTCATTGAGCCCGAGCTGACGAGAAAGCCGGAACTTTTCACCTTCGGGCCATTCGATGACGATGTCATCGCCTAGTGCCTGCAATTGCAGCAACAGTTCCAAGCTGTCTTCGGTGGCTTCGATCAGCCATTCGCCCGTAGCTTCAGATTCTTCGTCGTCGTTGTCTAGGATTGGGCAGGCGTCAATTACCGCCTGGGCATTGGCCTTCTCCATTGTCAGATCGCGCTGAGTTTGGAGGCGCTTGCCTTCGACTTCGGCAATTACGGTTTCGCCGCCTTCGCCCGGTCGATAGTAGCTGCCGCCTTCTGGAAAGGGATGGACTAGCAGCGAGGCTTTGAGCCCTGCGCCTGCGGGCAGTAGATGCATTCTAGGCGTGGCGTCGGCAGGGACAGATTCGGCCTCTACCCCGCCGCCAATGTCAGATTGGACAGTGACCAAGCTGGCGACGGATGCGATCGCCTGCAACACCTGGGCTTCTGCCCGGATAGGCACCTCTAGCCGGTTGTTTGCGCCCAGCAGTACCGCAATCCGAAGATGATCTGCCGTCACTGGAATCACTTTTAGTCGGGTGGGGGTCTCTTGTTCAACTAGCAGATCGGCATCTCGTAACGGGGGTGACAGAGAAAGGGTGATGCGATCGCCCCCCTCTAGGCGCTTAACAATCAGCTCCGGTTCACCTTTCACCAGGTCGACGCGAACACTAGGAGAATCTTCCCAAAACACCAGGGGATGGCCGACTAGCTCCACCAGCGTACGGTTAGTAAAGGAATAGACAGGGCTAGAAGCGCTGTAGTAATAGCTGCTTTGTTCGTATTTGACCTCGATCGTTTCGCATATGCGCCGATCTTGCGCCGTGGCGTAGTCAGGAATTTCGTAGTCGTCGGTTAGCCTTTTGATCGCGATAGGTTTGCCCTTCGTCCAGCTCCCTTTGACGCCAATTTTCTGTTCTAGTGGCGTCAGCGACCAGCTTTTAGCAGAGATAAACTGCAATCGCCACGCCAGACGAAAGCTATCATATGCAACAGAATTTTCAGCTTCTGTTAGCGCTTCAGTGAGCTGAGAAAGAGCGCTCAAAGAAAGCTCCCACGGCGCTTTGGGCTGAATACTCTCGATCAAAGAAACAGTTGCTGTCTGTTCTCGAAGCGCATCTGCAATCTCCGTATGGAGACTATCTTCTGGGCGATAGTGAATCAGTAAATCGGCAGCTTCTAAGGCGAACCAGCCATAGCCCGCTTTTAGGGCAGTTTGGCCCAGATGGGCGAGCTGATCGGGGAGCCATTCTGACAAATGCTCTACCGAAAGCCAGTAGAGACTACAGCTTTCTATTAAGGCAGGTATGCCGACAGATCGGATTGTGTACCCTTTTAGCTCCTCTATAGTGTCTAGCACATCGCTGAAGCTGCCCTGCTGCATTTTAGAGACGCTCAGCAGTAGAGAAGTACTTTCAAACAGCCAGTGATCGGGTTGCGTTTGGATCAGGCGTCCCAATTGAGTCAGTTCTTGCTGTGAGGCAGCGCTACCTTCTTTTAGCAGCGCCAAGAGAAAGAGAGCAGCCGCAGGCAGGGTGAACCAGGCGGTTTGTTCATCGGGTTCTGTTCCTGCTGCGAGCAGGCCAAGATGATATTGCGTGATCGCACCTGCCGTATCATCGTTCAAAAAGGCGATCGCGCCTCGCAAAGCGTAATATTGATGAGCATAATCTGGCAGGTCGTCATTGTGTTCTACTGCCGCGACGACCTGACTAGCTTGGGCTACCCATCCCCTCATCCAGAGCTGTTCAGCATATAGCAGTGCTAGTTCTGTACTAAAGTCTAGATCGGTTTCGTTATTCTCTTTATCTGTCTCTCGCTTTGCAATCTCTTCTCTTGCGCTCTCTTGCTCCGCGTAGATCTCTTCCAACAGTATAAAAGCATCCGGGGCGGGCACACAGCGCTCTATCGAATCTCCTAAAACAGCGCTCAGACCCATCTCACAAAACGGCTTGGACAGGCTGCGCATCCAGTCTGAATCAAAAGGATTGGTCAATATTTCTCGCAGCGTGTTGAAAAAGGCCATGTCTGATCGCCAGTGAGCCTGGCTGATCGCTGCGTACAAAGCGTCAATTTCGATATTGTCTTGTCGGTAAATGGCAAAGCGGAGCGATCGCATAAATTCCCCCGGTCGGCGAAAATTGCGAGTATCGCTACGGAAATGTTTTGGCACAGGCAAGACCGCCTCTATCGCCTGAGTCAGTGGCTCAAATATGTCGGTTCGGACAGCCTCCCGACAGGCTATCTCTAGTAGATCCGGGTGACAGCAAGGCCCCTGGGTCTGCCGCTGTATCAGTACACCCTTTTTAATCAGCTGAGTGACCGTCTGACTGAAGGGTTTTGAGCCTAATAGCTTGAGCCGTTCCGAGAAATACTCTTCTAAAAAAATGCCATCCGCTTGCGCTGCTGATTCTGTCGCTATATTTTTACAAGTCCCATCAAGCCAGCACTGATGGGCTAGAGTGCGATTGGTCGGCTCGTACAGCAGTGCAAACATTTGGACAATCGATTTCTGACTGTCTGTCAGACCGTCAAAAGTCTCTTGAAGAGTTTGTTTGCGCACAGATGACTTCGAGGACATAACCAAAGGGGGGCTCAGTTGCCTTTTCAATTGCCTTTAAAGCATTATGACTGAGAGTCTCACTGGTAGAACATCTTTGGCTAATCCCAATTCTCACGGCGCAGCAAAGGATTGATAAACTCATTGAGTCCTTCGCCGATTAGCGACAGCCCGGTCACCATTGTTGTAATCGCCAGTCCAGGAAACAGCGCCGTCCACCAGATCCCAGTCGGCAGTGCGTCCAATGCCTGCCGCAAGGAATCTCCCCACTCCGGCACAGACTCAGGCAGTCCCAATCCAAGAAAACCTAATCCACCTAAGATTAGCACCGCATCCGCCGCATTCAGTGTGAACAAAACCGGCACACTCTGCACCACGTTCAGAAACAGATAGCGAGAGAGCACCGCCCAGGTCGACGCGCCCATTGACTGCGCCGCTTCGATGAACAGCTCCGTTTTCACACTCACTGTGTGGTTGCGCACTACCCGGTAGTACTGCGGCACATACGCGATCGACAGGGCTACGGCTGCATTCAGCACGCCTCTTCCGACAACGAACGCTAGCGTCACCGACAGCAACAGCCCCGGCAAAGTGTAAATCGTATCCATGAAAAACAGCAGCGCTCGGTCTAGCTTGCCGCCCCGATAGCCGCTCAGCATACCCAGCGGCACTCCCACGACGACACTCATCGCCGTCGCCAGCAACACTACGTGCCAGGCCGCTCGCGTCCCGAACAGCGTCCGAGAGAATACGTCGTAGCCTTGCCGGCTCGTGCCAAACCAGTGTGCTGCCGAAGGAGGCTCGTGGATCGGATTGGTCAGGCCCGCAGTCGGATCTTGTATCCATCCCCAGCTCTGCATCAGCGGCGCAAACAGAGCCGCCAGGACAAAGACTGCCGTAATCACAATACCGATGTACATCAGCATCACTGAGATAGTCAGCGGCTGAGATTTGTTGCCAAACAGTCCGCCGAGTAAGCTACGCTGCGTTTTCTGAGCCATAGTTTTGAGTCACAGTTTTGAGCAACAGTTTTTAAGTAATAGAGCGATCGCACAAGAGAAGTCAACCTTTATTGTCGCAGGCATTGACTGACTGGAGACTGCTGCGTAGCTGTTAGCTTGCGATTCTCTCCCTGGCCTGAGCGTTGCTGCCAAACCTACACCATTGCTTCAAGTTGCGACTTCACAGCCTGGCTGACGATCGCAGCAGCTTGTTCAATATCTTTCGCGCTAGTTTGTCTGCCTAGTCCAAATCTCAGGGTTGCGATTGCCTGCTGATCGCTACGCCCTAGCGCCTTCATCACGCGAGAGGGGGTTGTCCTTGCAGAGCTGCAGGCAGAGCCAGATGAGAGCGCGATCGCGTCTCGAAGCGCCAAGAGTAAACTATTACCATCTACGCCATCAAAGCTGATATTCAAGTTGTTGGGCAATCGCTGCGTCGGATGACCGTTGAGATGAATGCCGGGCAGTGTGGATAGCTGACTCCAGAGGCGATCGCGCAACGCTTTCAGCCGCTCGGACTCTACATCCATCTCTTCTACTGCGAACCTCGCCGCTTCACCAAAGCCGACAATCTGCGGCGGATACAGCGTGCCCGATCGGATGCCGCGTTCTTGACCGCCGCCGTGTAGCTGCGGAGCAATCTGCACGCGAGGATTTTTTCTGCGAACATAGAGCGCACCGATGCCCTTAGGGCCATAGAGCTTGTGCGCGGTCATAGAGAGCAGGTCGATGTGCATTGCTTCTACGTCTAGCGGAATTTTGCCGAGGGCTTGGGCAGCGTCGGTATGGAAAAGGACATTGCGATCGCGGCACATCTTCCCAATCTGTTCGATCGGCTGCAAGACACCAATCTCATTATTCGCTGCCATCACCGAGACCAAAATCGTATCTGACCGAAAGGCGCTTTCTAGCGTCTCTAGCTCAGTTAGGCCGTCAGAATCAACCGGCAGATAAGTCACCTCAAAGCCCAGCTTTTCTAAATAGCGACAGGGCTCTAGCACCGCGCTATGTTCTGTCTGCACCGTAATCAGATGTCGACCCTCTGTCATATAGGATTCGGCAACGCCTTTGATAGCCAGATTGTTCGCTTCGGTGGCACCGCTGGTGAAGATGATTTCGACCGGGTTAGCGGCGATCGCACTCGCCAAAATCTCTCTTGCTCTTTCCACACCCGCCTCCGCTTGCCATCCATAGCTGTGGGTCAAGCTACTTGGATTGCCAAAGTATTCTGTAAAAAAGGGCAGCATCGCCGCCAATACCCTTTTATCGACTGGCGTGGTCGAATTACAGTCCAGATAGATTGGCCTATTCACTGGCAGTCTCTGGTTCGCTATCTACAGGTCTCAAAATGAACCGATCGAAAACACCAATAGCTTTGTAATCTCCAAACGGTGTCTGAGTGACATAAGTGCTAAAAAACAGCCAGCTATTGTACTCCGTGCTGTCTTTGATGAGGCTCTGAACTTCGCTTTCTGATAGTGTTTCGCCACCTGCCAATAGGCCCTGACAGGCCTGACTAAGAGCCGCGCCAACTCTGCCCAACCAGTTGGTGAACTTTTCTGAATCGCAAAGGGCAGCTTGGGCTTCGGTCGAAACCCGCTGAGAGAGATAAGCCGCATAGTCGTCTTCATTTGGGTTGGTGACAATCAAGGCACCACCAAGCGCAAACAAAGACAAGAGTGCAAGCGAAGAGCCAAGCTTCATAGCAAAAATCGAGGATGGATCAGCCACTTTACTGTAACGTTTCGATCGGAAAGACTATCATTCCTCCGTGCCTGCGGACGGATCTATCACTATGAATACGCCTGCTCATGCTATCTTCAACCTTGCCTTACTAAGCCGCAAGCAGCAGCCACAGTGGAATCCGCTGATTATCTGGGGAGCGCTAATCCCCGATCTGGCAATGTTTGGGTTTTATTTCTGGCTGAAGGTGGCGACAGATATACCTGAGTCGCAGATTTGGCGTACAGAGTATTACAAACCGTCTTGGCAATTGACCTTCGATTTCTTCAACTCTATTCCGCTGGCACTGCTGGGAATGGGCATCATGCTCTATGCCAAGCGAACGGACATTGCGCTGCTGTTTGCCAGTATTTTGCTGCACTGTTTAGAAGATTTGCCCGTTCATCACGACGATGGGCACCGACACTTTTGGCCGCTAAGTAATTTTCGATTCGAGAGTCCGGTGTCGTATTGGGACCCGAGTCATTACGGCGGTATTGTGAGCACATTAGAAGGGCTACTGATGCTGGTTGCGAGTGTGTACGTCTTTGGTAAGGTGCGATCGCGCTGGACAAAGGCGCTGCTGATTATTGCTAACCTGCTACCTTTTGCTGCCTACCTGTACTTCACTAGCTGACGCGCGAACCCAAATTGAGTAACCCGTCGATCTTTTTAAGACAAGCTCAGCGGGTCGACATCAACAGTTAAGCTGATTCCTTTTGGTGGACGCAGGCGAGTGAGATTGGGCAACGGCGTCTCGGGCGTGAGCTTCAGCAAAATGTGCCAGCGATAGCGACGGGCCACCCGGTAAATGGGGGCAGGGGCAGGGCCAAGCAATTCGCAGCTAGCAGGCGTTGGCAGCAGCACTTCTAGTTTGTCAGCGAGTCTAGTAGCCGCATTCTCCACCGTCTCAGGATCTAAGCCGCTCAACCGTAACAGGATCAGACGGCCAAAAGGAGGGTACTGAAGCTCAGCGCGATCGCCCAGCTCCTGCTGCAAAAACTGGCCATACTGGTCCATCGTCTGCGTTGTAGAAACGACGGACTCAGCGCCTTCGCCAGAGACACCTTTAGCGGCAGTCAATGCCTGAATTGCCGCATGCTCAGGGCTGTAGGTCTGCACAATCACCCGCCCTAGCTGCTCACCTCTACCAGCCCTACCCGCCACCTGCGTTAGCGTTTGAAACGCCCGCTCACTCGCTCGAAAATCGGGCATAAACAGCAGTCCATCGGCGGCAATCACCCCCACCAGAGTCACCTGCGGCAGATCGATCCCCTTGGTCAGCATCTGCGTACCTACCAGCAGATCGGCTTCTCCTTTTGCAAATCGAGTCAGCAAAGCCCGGTGCGCTCCCTTGTTGCGAGTTGTATCGCTATCGAAGCGAATGCACTCAGCCTGCGGCAGATACTTCGCCAAGTCGTTCACGACTCGCTGCGTACCGCTGCCAAAATTCTTGAGGTAGGGCGAGCTGCACTCCGGACACTTCTCTAGATGGCCCCGCGCAAAGCCGCAGTAGTGGCACCGTAGCCGGGCTGATGCTTCAGCATGGGTTTGATGATACGACAGCGACACATCGCAATTAGGACACTCCATCACATGACCGCAGCTACGACAAGACACAAAACTGCTGTGCCCTCGCCGATGAATAAATAAGATGCCTTGGTTGCCCTTCTCGATCAGATCCTCCAAGGCTGTTTGTAGCGTCCGGCTGAAGATAGTTCGATTGCCTTCGTGCAGTTCCTTACGCATGTCGATAATTTCAATCGGCGGCAGCGGGCGGGCGTGAACGCGGGTGGGGAGGGAAAGGTAGCGGAGCCGGGGGAATAGAGAATGGGTGTGTGAGACACCAGGGTTATTGGGGTTGGATGGTTTGAAGCGTATCCAGGTTTCTAGAGAGGGGGTGGCTGAGCCGAGGATGAGCGGACAGTCTTCTAGTTCAGCGCGCCATCGGGCGACTTGCCGGGCGTGGTAACAGGGCATGGGCTGATTCTGCTTGAAGCTGCTGTCGTGCTCTTCGTCCAGGATGATGATGCCGAGGTTTGGTAGGGGGGCAAAGACGGCTGAGCGGGTGCCGATGATGATTAGAGGCTCGCCTGTGAGCATTTGTCGCCAGGTATCGTAGCGTTCGCCTTCGGATAGGCCACTGTGGTAGACGCAGACCAAGTCGCCAAACCGACTGCGAAAGCGATCGGTTAGCTGTGGCGTCAGGCCGATTTCAGGAACGAGGACTAGCGCTGACTTTTTAGATTGAAGATAAGGGGCGATCGCCTGCAAGTACACTTCTGTTTTGCCCGATCCTGTCACGCCGTGTAGGAGTGCTTCTTCGCGACCGCGCATCTGCTGAATCTGTGAGAGGGCGGCTGCTTGGTCGGCAGTGAGGGCTTTGGGCTGGTCGGGCAGAGCCTCGGAATGACTGCTTGATCGCAACACTTCTCTAGGTGAGATCGCCAAATAACCCAGCGCCTCAATCTTCTTCAGCGTTTGACTTGTTGTCTTCATTTGCTGGAGCGCATCGCTAAGCCATAGCTCACCGCCGCTGTGTTCTAAAGCGGTGACTAGCTCTTGCTGACGAGAGCTCAGATCGGGGGCGGGCGATCGCACAGTGCGGATCAACAAAACCGCCTGACGTTTTCGGGGTTGGGGCGATCGCGGCGACACCAGATAGCTCTCTACCCAACCTAGTCGCAATAGCTGCCGCAAGGCTTGAGCTACCGATCCCGTTTTTTTCGGAGCCTTAATCTGTTGCTTTAGGTGCTGCCAGCTGTAGTCTCCCTCCGTTGAACCACTTAGAACTTCTATCAAAAGAAGCGCCGATTGAGAGAGCTTAGACTGATAGCTAGCCGCCTTTATTGCCTCTTTTGAGACAGGTCGAGATAGTCTTACCCTGCGCTGTGATCTAGACAACAACCCAGGGGGCAAGGCAGCTCGAACTATCCGGATCAAAGACGTTTGATAGTAGTCTTCGACACGGTTTAATAGCTGCCAATACTCTTTAGTAAAAAAGGTATTGTTAATGACGCTTTCAATTGATTTGATGGCGTTAGTGGAAACATTTTTGGGGAAATGTGCCAGCATGCGAATAACAATTCCACCTACCTGCTGAGCACCAAAAGGCACCCCAACAATATCACCCGAGCTAACTGCTAGATCAGAAGGAACACGGTATACATATGTATCAGAGCCCCTCTCAGCGGCGCTCTCAGAAGCCCCAGGACAGTCAACCAAAACTTCGGCCCACACAGTCTCTGATTTTTGTTCGGCTTGACCCATGGATTAAAAGTAGTCAGATAAGTTGAAAACAGTAAAACCGAATACAAAAAGGTTAGACAGGCTGTCGAAGAAAGGAAAGTCAAACAAATATGAGACCCAACAACGAAACGTAACAATAAAACAAAAATCCCACCCGTCAAGCTTTCTAGGGTTTCACCTAGATAAGCCGCCGCTAAGGATACAAACGTCTCAATAATGGATTGCTATAGTAAGCGGTAATTACTCCTAAAGAAATACATATATAAACGTAGAAACGTAACGACATAAACGTAGTTAAGACACAGCTAAGACGTTCAGTTCCGAAAGTCGCTTCTGATGTTCACCTCTCTCTATAAATATGACAGCCCCAAAATCCACCAGCATCAGCTCTATTAAGTTAGGGGAAAGATCGACTGCCGCTGTTAACCCAGACCAGCAAGTAGGCCATATAGATAGAAATCTTACTTCGGCCAGTGTCCTGCTGCGCGAAGAGAACCGCAAAGGCTCTAGCGATAGCCGAAGCGAAAATCTACTGATGAAGATTTGGAATGCTGGCGATGACGATGCGGATGACGACGACGATCAGTATGCTAGCTCAACTGCTCCTATAGGTGTGGCGGCAGATACGGATGACGAAGCAGACGCTCTAGATGACGACGACGACAGCCTAGAGGGAAGCGCTCTAAGTGATGACTTGGACACTCAACCCCTCCCCGAAGTTGGCGTTCTAGAATCTGACGCGGCTGTAGAAGACTCCGATGCCATCCAATATTCTGTTCAGTACTCCGATGACGCGACTCCATCTGTTCGCTACCGCAAATCGACCACTGATGATGCCGTCGGAGCCTTTTTCAAAGAGATGGCCCGCTACCCGCTGCTACAGCCTACCGAAGAAATTGAGCTAGCCAGACAAGTCAGAATCATTGTTGAGATTGAAGAATACTCAGAAAAAGCAAGTGAAGAGCTTAGTCGACGGCCCACTCAGGCAGAGCTAGCTGCTGCCTTTGGCTACACCGAAACGCAGCTCAAGCAAAAGCTGCGCCAGGCTAGAGCGGCCAAGCGTCGGATGATTCGCTCCAACCTTCGATTGGTGGTTTCGATTGCCAAGCGATACCTGAACCGAGGCGTTCCTTTTCTCGACCTCATTCAAGAAGGGGCGCTAGGTCTGAATCGCGCCGCCGAAAAATTCGATCCAGATAAGGGCTACAAGTTTTCCACCTACGCTTACTGGTGGATTCGTCAGGGCATCACTCGTACGATTGCCAATGATGCGCGCACTATCCGCCTGCCAATTCACATTGTCGAAAAGCTCAACAAGCTCAAAAAGGCTCAGCGCGAACTGCGTAAGGAGTTGCAGCGTACGCCTACTGAAGTCGAAGTAGCTGCCGCACTAGATATGACGCCTGAGCAACTGCGTACGCTACAACAGGTTCAGAGGAAATCTCTTTCTTTGAATCACCGCGTGGGCAAAGGTGAAGATACAGAGCTGATGGAGCTACTAGAAGACGGCAATTCTCTCTCGCCTGAGTCACAGATTAGTGAGTCCATGATGCGTCAGGAAATTTCTGATGTGCTTACTGAGGTGCTGACAGAAAGAGAGAAGGAGATTATTGCTTTGCGCTATGGCTTGACAACTGGAGAAACGCATACGCTCGAAGAAGTGGGTGGAATTTTTCAGCTTTCTAGAGAAAGGGTTAGACAAATTCAGACCAAAGCAATGAGAAAACTACGTCGGCCCCAGGTTGCGGCTCGGTTGAAGAACTGGCTCAGGTAAGCCGGGTTTATTCAAATATTCCCGTAGGGGCATTGCATGCAATGCCCCTACGGGATCAGCGCATATACGCTGTACCCCTACTAAACGATCGAAGGCTTGTTCTTCTTTGTTCTAAAGGTTACGTTTACGCCCTCGTTTGTCTGCTGAAGTAGCAGTAGCGGCGTGGGCTTTGCTTTTTGGTCCCATTTCATATTGGCGATCCGGCCCTGGAGCGTAGGTTGCCAGAAGCTACCGTCTTCTTTTGGATTCAAAAAGTCTTCTATACACTTGACGATATCTTCTACGGTGCTAGAGGTGGTTTGAGCAGGTAGCTTAGTCATCTGAATCTGAATTCTAAAGAGGACGCGCTTTCTTTTATTAGGATCGTTAGGTGATATGTACTCTACGTCAAAAATTTGGTTGACGCTGCGAGGACTGGTGCTGGCAATGCCAACCATACCAGTGCTGGCCTGCTGAGGGCGAAGGGCTTCGCTAATCCGCTGTTTTACTTTGACTTTTAGCTGGTTAACAATGGCAAAGTTAAACTGCTTTTCTTCCATCCGCATCCGCAGATAGTCAAGATTAAAGTCTCGCGAGTGGATCAGATCTGGATTTCGCTCCATTTTGACGATGGTACTGAGCGCGAGCTTGATGCGTTTTTGCAGCTCTTTGTTTTTATAGCTTTCAAATTTAAGCTGCTTTTGAAGCTTACGATTTTGTAAGTAAGAGTAAAGGCCAAGTCCGACTAGCAGAATAAACAAACCGCCTGTGCTGTATGTCCAGAGGTTAGCTTTTGACGGGGCAGGGGAAACCGCTGGCGTCTGGGCTACAGTATTGAGCACGAGTTGTGATGGATTGCCGGTTGACATGGCTGCGGCCAGTGAATTGCCCTGAGTATGCCCATGGCGACCGTCAAAATAGATAATCTTGATAGCTGGCAAGCAAAGCAGGGAATGAACCATGGCACCACAGGCATTGGCCTCTACGCATAGGCAAAGCTTTTGGCAGGATATTCGTTTAGTAGCAACGGATATGGACGGCACGTTGACTAAGGAAGGAGAGTTTACCCCAGCATTGCTAGAGGCATTCTCGTCGCTTAGTCAGCACGGTATTGAGGTGATGATTGTGACGGGTCGCTCGGCAGGATGGGTCAGCGGCATCGTACATTATTTGCCAGTAGTGGGTGCGATCGCAGAAAATGGTGGCGTCTACATAGACAAGCAAACCAGCAGCGCGACAATTCTGTCAGATATTCCTCGCATGAGCCGACATCGCGCTCGCCTGGAAGTTCTCTTCAATCATCTGCGCCAGCGCTACCCAGATCTGACCCCATCTGTGGACAATCCCTATCGCATTACCGACTGGACCTTCGATATCGACGGGCTAACGGATAAAGACATTACCTGGATGCAAACAGTCTGCGATGACGAGCTAATGGGCTTTACCTACAGCACAGTTCAGGGCCACATCAAGGTGAAAAAGCAGGCAAAAGCAATTGGGCTAAAACGAGTGCTTCAGGAAAGATTTCCAACAGTGCTAGCGGCCTCTATAGTGACTGTAGGCGACAGCCCAAACGATGCTAGCCTATTCGACGCCGATCAGTTTCCCCATTCTGTAGGGGTAGCGAATGTCTACAACTATCTACCTGTGCTGACACATACGCCAGCATATATTACCGCTGCACCTGAAGTTGAAGGATTTATCGAGCTAGTGCAACAGCTTTTGAAGAGCAGACAGGACTAAAAAAACTGCTGCGTTTCTCTAGAGGAGCGAGCAGAGAACCACAGCAGTTAGTCACACATTGCTGATAATTCACAGCGGTTGCTATGCATCATCAAACTAATTTCTATTATGTGAGTAGCAGCGCTGGAGAATGAGGCAGTTTCAAAAAATGAAACCGAATTGAGCTACGGGCAGACTAGGCTGGCAAACTATTGACTCTACGAACTACAAAGAACAGTGAGGTCTAGCTGTCTGTGGAACCACCCTATGCAGGGTTGTACCAATCATTTAACAAAGATGTCAGCCAGCGAATATCACGCTGAGTGAGTGCGCCATCATGTACGCTTAGCCTGTAGCAGGAGCAGGGCGTCTGGGTCCGGTTGTGATTTGTCAAAATTCTCATAGCGCTGCCGTCAGGCAAAGAGCTGATATTGTAGATGCTCTCTCTTTTTGTGTTGACTAAGTAGCTAGGCGATCGCAGCCAGTGCTTTTTAGAAATCAGCAGCACATCGTCGTTTATCTCAATTTGAATACGTCGCAGCAGTGCAATATCGAGCTGACGACAGCCATTTTGCAGAAAGCGAAAGCTATAGGTACAGCTGACCGTAGCCAGGATTGCGGCGGCAAGTGCCGCTAGTCCCTCTGCGCTCGACAGCATAGTAGGAGAAAAGTGGATCAAGTTAATCAAGTATAGGGCTGCTACTAGCATTGTCAGACCCACCAGCAGTGGTGGCATTGCTAAATGGCATGCTTTGGACTGCAGCCCCTGTGGGCGAATCAATAACCTGAAAGAATTTAGCCCTCTCTGCGACTGAATTTCAGTAAAGAAGGGCTGATAGTGATTGCGTCCGCGAGTGGTGATTGGCACGGGCATCGTCTGTGCTTTCGAGGGTTGCCAGATGCGCCGCTTGAGCATGGCCAAAGGGAGGCGATTCAGCGCACCCAAAGCTTGCTTGGCAGAGGTGGGGCGATCGCACACCTGTGGTTCAATCAACCAGTTGATCCACTGCTGAAAATCAGCGCTGAGTCGTGAGGTAGCACAGGCAAACTTCACATGCAGCCCGTTGCGCGGTAGCTCGCCCAGATGAGAGCCAGTCACCAAATGAATCAGCGTCGCGCCCAGGCTATACAGATCGGATGCGAATGTTGCTTGAGCGCGAACCTGTTCTACCGGCATATAGCCATAGGTTCCGACCAGCGCATCGGGCTGCTGCGCGTGAACATACTGCGCGGTGCCAAAGCTCAACCAGGCAGCCTGAGCGCTCCCCGAAGCTTTTGTAGCGATAGTAATATTGCTAGGCTTAATATCTCTGTGGACAAGCCCTTTGCCATGTAGGTAAGTCAGTCCCTGTAAGAGCTGTTTAGCGATCGCACGAATCTCAGTCTCATCGTACTGCTTGCCCGCCGCCATCTGTTGCGCTAGGGTCTGACCACCCTGATGGGACTGTACCATCACCAGCCCCTTTCCCTCAGACGTATCCAGCCGAAAAGACTCCAGATAGCGAGGAATCGTCGGGTGATTCAAAGATTTCAGCAGATGGATCTCTTTTTCAAAGCAAGCGATATCGCCTGCAAACGTACTCTCTTCTATCTTGATGGACTTGATCACCACAGACTGCTTTTGGCAGGTGTCATTGGCCAGCATTTGCTGATAGCCAAAAGGTTGACCAATTGGCCGCAAGTCCTCATAGCGCTGGTTCAGACGCTTTGTAACAATTGAATCAGAAGAAAAGATAGCCATTACTGATAGCTAGAAAAAACTTACTTTGATTGTGCCCACCTGTTTTGACAAGAACGCCGAGACGCTCAAATTCACAGCCTGCACCAGATACACGCTAGAAGTTTGTCAAACCAAAAGCTGACGCCTCAGAATTCGCCAGATAATTCGATCAACGAATCTACCAACTGCTGCAATTCGCCACTGGCAAACGAAACATTCCCAGTCGCCGACTAGCCAGCCGTACCTAGCTAGTTTTCGCCTTTTTGTGGCTCCTAAATTCTCAAGAACTCGTGTCTATAGACTTAACTTACCCAATCAACAAACATTGATGTACTATCTACGCACAAAATACTTACCTTCTTAGACTCAGTTTATGAAGCTTGTGTAGAGGTTGTTGGTGTTTGGGAAAACACTGAGTAGCCTTTGCGCCTAGCCGCTGTGCAAACACACGCAGCTATCGTTCAATTTCCCAATTTGGAGGAGAGCTTGGACATGAGTCTTGTTAAGCTTAGCTGCGCAATTCGGAAGCGAGTAAGCTGCGGAATATCCGATGAATTAGCGGCTTGATGGTCAAAGAAGGCATTGATCTCTGTCAGAATAGTCCTGAGTCTAGGGATCAAAGTTTCACTGCGATAAGGCGCAAAAAAGGAGTTGGGAACAGGCGCAAAGTGCTCCCAGTTCTTGGCAATCTCAACTATCCTTCGGACATCATAGCTAGTGGAATAGCCAGCAATCTTGTGACAGTTAAACCCTGGATCTAGATAATCAGATAGCGCGTGATTCACGCTAGAAAACACCTGAGCGCCGCAGGCCAGCGCCTCCATAGGAGGCAGACCGAATCCCTCGGTGAGTCGATACCTTCCCCAGTATTCCGCCGAATCATATAGATAGACCTTTGTGCGATTAAATAGTCCGATTAAATCCTCCACATAGCTGTCTAATACAACAACATGACACTTCTCTTTTAGGGCAGGTACTAGCTGTTGCAACAGATATTCGGAAGATTTTCTAGCCTGCACTAAAACGTCAATATCTCTAGGCATTTGTCGATTTTCAAAAGCGGGTGAAATCTCATTGGGCAGGTGGTAAATCAATGAGCCCAGTGCTTTTTCGCCCCAGTAGCCCATTGTATTGTTGCTAACAGCGAGAATAGGCACGCGAGGTGGAATAGCAAAACCATAACCAGTGCTGTGGGCGTGGTAGATGGTGGGGCGATCGCCCAGTCGCTTCAGCAGCTTTGGCACGTCAAATCCCCAGCTGACAACGAAGATGCAGCGACCTATTGTGTTCTCTAGCGGAGCCAACAGCAAGTCGTCTAGGAAGAGAGTATTAGTTTCTCGCTGACGATAGGTGACAATTTCTGCTTCGCAAATTTGCTGGGTCAGCTTCAACGTATTGAGTTCGGCGGTGAGCCCTCCAGCAAAAAAGCGCTTAGTCGTCCCAGGCAATAGAAATAGTAGTTTTCTCATTGAAAAATTGCGTTTTATCCTTTGCCTACCTAACTCTTTTTCGCGTATGCATGCTCCTTACCATACTCTTCACTATACGAGGACATGCCCTTTTGAGATCCTGTATTTAGATGTTTGAAAGCATCTAAGAAAGCGTAGGTAGCGGGCGTTAGCAGCGTATCTGTGGGCCAGCTAATTCCCAGAGGTCGGGTGATCTTGAACGGCAGCTGAGCCACTCGAACCTCACTGGGGACAGGTCTGGTCGCTAGCTCGGGTAGCAGCGTGATACCAAGGCCCTGTCGGGTCATGCTGACGGCAGTAGAATCATTAGCGATAAAATAATCTACTTCAATCGGTGGACGAGCCTGCTGAAGATGCGCGGCAATGCTTTTACAGCAGTCGCTAGAGGAGGTGATTAAAGCATGCTGACGTAAATCATCCCAAGAGAGCTGAGATGGAATCTCCGAGCGATTGGGTGGAAGCAGTGCAACAAAAGGATCTTCCATAATTAGGAAAGTCTCGCAGTCTCCTCCTAATATCAGATCTGCGAAAACCAAATCGACGTTTCCTTCGTGGAGTGAGTCTATGAGTTCGCGCTTGCCATCGTATTCGATAATGGCAATTTGAATAGTAGGGTGGTGTTCGTGAAAGTGAGCGATCGCACTCGGCAAAATCTCACTGGCCAAACTGCGAAAGGCACCGATCCGCACGAGCCCACCGTCTACGCCACGAGCGCGGGTGGCTTCTTTGCCCATGTCGTCAATTAGCTCAAGAGTTGCTAGGGCTTGGGTATGGATGCGATCGCCCACAGGCGTCAGAGATGCTCGCTGGCGTCCCCGATGAATTAATACCACCCCTAGCGCATCTTCTAGTGCTGCAATGCTGTGACTCACCGTCGACTGACTGACATCTATCTGCAAAGCAGCTTCACTAAAGCTACCAGTAGCAGCCACGGTGATCAGCGTTCTGAGCTGAGAAAGTTTGACTTTGTCTCGGAGAGTCTTCGCGGGTTTGCCGGCCATGGCTCGCTTCCGGTAGCTTGCTTTATGTTAGGCTATCGCGATTCTTCTGCAATAGCACATCTATCTTTTGCATAGCGCCTATTCGCTCTGTGCTTTGCTGCCTCATAGCAGATTCTCTAAGCTGTATTTAGTTCAAGGTAAAAGAACAATCTTCTTTTGGAGACTTGCTATGACTCATTCAACTGCATGTGATCGCCAGCACTTAGAACAGCTATGGCGCGTACCGCCCACCCCGCACAAAGCTGACAGTATAGCCCCACCTATCTCCCGGTGGATGAAGTCAGCAGCCAGCAGCCTCGTTGATCTTCTCACCAACTCTCAGCAGGTGCGTGTCTGGACCAAAAAAACATCCACTGATACACTTTGGTTTGCCTACGATCCAACGACTGAACAAACTATCTCCCGGACCTCTGAAGCAGGCTTGCGTAGCTGGTTAGAGCAGCGTCATCGCCAGTGAGACATCAGTGAAATATTACCTATAGATGTTTGTCATAATAGGCATATAGTAATTGGACAAATCTATATGCCTAATAACGCAAAGCATACTATGGGTAAGGTTCTGACCGATGTGACGATCACTAACCGTTTAGATCAAGGTCTCGCTATAAAGGGTTTTATTTCGGGCGATGAAGTTCGCTCTGTCGTACTGAAGAATGTTCTGATAGATACTGGTGCAACGACACTGTGCCTACCAGCAGACACTATTGGAAAGTTGGGTTTGGAGCTATTGAAAGAGGTTGAGGTCTCTACCGCTAATGGCATCAGTAAAGCGCGCATCTTTCAGGATGCCAAGATTTTGCTCTGCGGTAGAGAGGGCACTTTTGAGTGCTTAGAGCTGCCTGGTGGGCAGGAAGCGCTCATTGGCGTTATTCCCCTAGAAATGCTGGGCTTGGAGCCTGATTTGCAAAATCAAACGCTGAGAATTTTGCCGACGGAATCGACTAATACTTACCTAACTATTCTCTAGTGCTTCTGATGAGTCTTCTGTACGTCTATGATATAGCTCAAAGCAGAGATGCGTATTTTAGGAGATCTGGTGTCATGTTTGGTTTAGGTGTGCCGGAGATGGTGATTATTGGCGTTGTCGCTGTGCTGGTGTTTGGGCCAAAGCGGATTCCTGAACTAGGCGGCGCACTGGGTAAGACGCTGCGCGGGTTTAAAGATGAAATGGACAAGCCTGATGACGAAGATGATGAGTACTTTGACGAAGAGAAGTGAAGCGCAAGACTAGAAGCGTTTGACTAATAAATGCGTTTAAAAGCCACACCTATAGTCCTAGGCGTGGCTTTTTGATTGCGTATTTGCACTTCGGAATATCTAGATTCAAATATCTAGGCGCTGGTAGATCTTATCCAGGTTGCGAAGCTGATAGTCGGGGTTGAAGCATTCGGTGATTTCTTTGGGGGATAGCTTTTCTTTGACTTGTGGATCGCTTTCGATCAGCTTTTTGAAGTTGCCGCCGGGGGTGTTCCAGGCTTGGTGGGCGTTGGACTGCACGATTTGATAGGCCTCTTCTCGGCTGATACCTTTTTCGACTAGGGTGAGCATGACGCGCTGGCTGAAGACAACGCCGCCGTAAAGGTTCATGTTGCGGGCCATATTCTCTGGGTAAACCAGCAGATTCTTGATCAGCCGGGTAGTCTCAACCAGCATGAAGTGGGTGAGGATGCAGCTATCGGGAAAGATGACGCGCTCTACGGAGCTGTGGGAGATGTCGCGCTCGTGCCAAAGGGCGACGTTTTCTAGGGCGGCGATCGCATTCCCTCTCAGTATCCTAGCCATCCCCGTCAGCCGCTCTGACTTAATTGGATTGCGCTTGTGAGGCATCGCCGAAGATCCTTTCTGTTTCTTAGAAAAGAACTCTTCTACTTCCAAAACGTCAGTGCGCTGCAAGTTCCGAATCTCGATAGCGAAGCGCTCTATGGAAGCACCCAGACCCGCTAGGCTCATGATGAATTCGGCATGGACATCGCGAGAGATAACCTGAGTAGAAACCGTATCGGGCTTGAGCCCCAGCAGCTGACAGGTGATCTCTTCGACTTCAGGATCGATATTGGCATAGGTGCCGACTGCGCCAGAGATTTGGCCGACGGCGATCTCGTCCTGAATGCGGTTGAGGCGCTCGCGGTGGCGCTGCATTTCGGCTAGCCAGCCCGCTAGCTTGAAGCCGAAGGTCATAGGCTCGGCGTGGATTCCGTGCGATCGCCCAATCATCACGGTATCGCGATGCTCTTGCGCCTTGTAACGAATGGCCTGAATCAGATTTTCGACATGGGTCAAAATCAGCTGATGGCTGGCAACAATTTGCAGAGACAACGCAGTGTCTAGCACGTCCGAGCTAGTCATGCCTAGATGGATGTAGCGACCAGCGTCGCCTACGTACTCGTTGACGTTGGTCAAAAAGGCGATCACGTCATGGCGGACTTCGGCTTCGATTTCTAGAATCCGCTCGACATCAAAATTGGCTTTCTCTTTGATAGTCTCTACCGCTTCTTTGGGGATACGGCCCAGCTGCGCTTGGGCTTCGCACACGGCAATTTCTACCTGGAGCCATGTTTTGAATTTGTATTCATCTGTCCAAAGGTCGCCCATCTCGGGCAGGGTATAGCGTTCTATCAAGGGAATCTATCGCCTAAAGCAACCGGACCATTTTATCGGGTAATCGCCCTGAGCTCCTACACGATTTGAGATTCGCCTTGTTTTTTATCAACGAATCTTCATAGAGATGCTTGAATCCCACTACCTTGATAGATCCGAAATCCTTCATCGTGACGACGTAGTTAATTGAGCTGAGGGTTACACCTGACATAGCCCATTTGCCCTTGCTTTTACGTTCGTTAGCTCTCTATGACACACTTACCCAGCCTAGCTGCCGGAATGACAGATGCACTGATTACCGGACTAAACGCTGCACACCGCAGTGCTTACTTCATGATATGGAATACTTTTTTGGCCCTGATTCCGTGGGTGCTCAGCCTGTGGTTGTTTCGCGTCAGCGAAGTTCTTCCTGTAAGGAATCGCACTTCTGATGTCCGTCGCTGGATCTGGTGGATAGGATGTGCACTTTTTGTGGCATTCCTACCTAACGCGCCATACGTGCTGACAGACATCATCCATCTGGTGAGCTTTATTCAAGAAGGGGCGTCGTTACCGACTATTGTGCTGGTTTTGATTCCGCAGTACCTGTTATTTATGCTGATTGGCATGGAGGCGTATGTATCGTCTTTGATGAATCTGGGTCGCTATCTAGCGAAGCGGGGCTGGGGTCGATGGGTTTTGCCCGCTGAGCTAACGCTACATATGCTGTGTGCGGTGGGCATCTATCTGGGACGTTTCCCACGGTTCAATAGCTGGGATATTATCACTGGTCCGCAGCGTTTGATACTGTATGTCGTACGAGATTTGCTACAGCCAGAGCCGATAACAATCATCCTGATTACCTTTATGATAATTGCGGCGCTGTACTGGCCGCTGAAGCAAATCACCCTGGCGCTGGTCTGGTACTGGCGATCGCCCGAAGGCAGACAGCAGATGAACTAGACACAAACGAAACTACAGCTTTCGCCACTTAGCTCCGCACGTTTTCAATCGGCGAAACCTCGGCTGTGTATAGAGCTATGTGTATAGAGCTAAGTAGTCAGCAGCGGTAGGAACCTGCGTCGTCGTACGGCGCTAGGGAACGTCTATTAGGACAATCGCCGAGCATATCCGGCAATTGCTGTATATACAAAAAGCGAGTGAAATCCAATAGAAGATCTCACTCGCTTTTTGAATGACTACCCGCTATCGGCGTAGATAGATTAATCAATTCTCACGGTTTCTGGTGCTGAGAACGTTTGTAGCACAGTCCAGAACAGCTTGATGCTGAAGATAACTAGACAGGTAACGATCCCAAGCGTAAACATGACACTGGGAACGTGCAAAATAGTCAGTGCTAGGACAGCAAACGCTAAACAAAGAATAGTCATAGTCTACGAAACCCCTGCCGGCGCTCCAACCTCGCTACCCTTCAATCCTAGCCACTAGACTAAGGTTTGGGGATCGCATAGCAAAAACCTTAGTAAGGCTTAACGTCTTGGAAGGAGACTGTATCAACTACACATTTTTGCCAGTGAAAATACTGACTTTCCATGCCCAAATTACAGACAGTGATAACAGACTCTTGACTTGAGGCTCTAGCTGACCTTTACCTCGAATCCCTTTCCTCGACTGTCCTCTTTTTTACTAGGGACATCTGTGCTGATCTCAAGCTGGGCTATGTTGGGAATGCCTACGCCTGCTTTCAGGGTGACACGCTCGGTATTTATACCTTTTTCTCTGACTTCATCGCTAGCGACTTGCAGCACCTCTATCGCCTGCCCAACTGCTGTTTGAATCGCTTTTTCTGTAGCTTCCTCTGCCGCTTCTTTGGGTTGGCCCTCGGTTAGATTAGACACTCGACTGACAACCTCTTTACTAACTTCTTCAACCGCGCTAGTGACCTGATTAAGAATCTCCTCGCCTTTTTGTGCAATATCTTTTTGTGCCATAGGTCTCAGAAGAAAATGAAGAACCAAGCTTGCGCTTATTGTTTCAGTGTCTTTGATGTCTGATAAGGGAACATCCACCCTTGGAGACACGCTGACAGCACAAGAGTAATGACTATATATCTTCAGGTTGCATTCCGGAGACAACAGGCGCTGTATTACTGAGCTGGAGTTCGGGATGATCGCTTTCTACCTGGCGACAGTTCCATTCGTTCTTAAAGAGAAGAACGGGACGGCCATAGCTGTCTTTGACCGTTGCGGTATTGAAAATTCGTCCGGCTTTCTCCAAAGCAGGCCAGCCGCCTGTAACCCAGCGAGCAACGCTGTAGCCGATGGGTTCTAACAGCGTATCCACGTTGTACTCATTTTTTAGTCGAAACTGGACTACTTCAAACTGTAGTTGACCGACAGCAGCCAAAATCGGATCGCGCCGAGACTCGTCGGCAGAGTACATGATTTGGACTGCGCCTTCTTCCCGGAGCTCGGAAACACCTTTGCGAAACTGTTTGAACTTAGAGGGATTAGGGTTTTTGAGATAGGCAAACATCTCGGGAGAGAAGAAGGGAATGCCTTCATATTCGAGGGGTTCACCCTGATATATAGTGTCACCGATGGCAAAGACGCCTGGGTTGTTCAAGCCGATTACGTCGCCAGGATATGCCGTCTCTAGAGACTCTCTGCCCTGGCCAAACAGCTTTTGGGGATGGGAGAGACGGACGTTTTTGCCGGTGCGAGCGTGATTGACGACCATGTCCTTCTCAAATTTGCCGGAGCAGACGCGGATGAAGGCAACGCGATCGCGATGCCGAGGATCCATATTGGCCTGTAGCTTGAAGATAAATCCTGAAAACTCTTCTCTAGTCGGCGGCACCGGACCAATCGTACTCTCATGAACACCCGGCTCTAGCGCATAGTCCAAAAAGGCTTCTAAAAACAGCTCCACCCCAAAGTTGGTCATGGCGCTACCGAAGAACACAGGTGTCATCTGGCCCGCATGAACCATCTCTAAATCTAGCTGGGGACCAATCTCATCGAGCATTTCTAGCTCTTCTGAAAACTGCTCAAATAGCTCATCCCCGACAAGTGCTTGAATCTTCGGATCGCCCCAGTCAAGGACCAAATCCTTGGCTTCTTTGCTGCCGTGAGCCGTGCGTTCAAATAAATGCACCTGCTTTTTGCGTCGGTCAAAGACGCCTTTGAAGCGATCGCCCATCCCAATCGGCCAGTTCACTGCATAAGTAGTTAGTCCCAGCTCCTGCTCGATCTCGTCCAAAAGCTCCAGCGGCTCACGCCCTGGTCGGTCCAGCTTATTGAAGAAGGTGAAAATTGGCATATCGCGCATCCGACAAACTTCAAATAGCTTGCGCGTTTGCGGCTCCAAGCCTTTAGCTGCATCTTCTAGCATCACCGCGTTATCAGCAGCCGCCAGGGTGCGATAGGTGTCTTCACTGAAGTCCTGGTGTCCCGGAGTGTCCAGCAGATTAATCCAGTAGTCGTCATAGCTAAACTGCAGCACGGTGGAGGTGATTGAGATACCGCGCTGCTGCTCTAAGGCCATCCAATCAGAAACCGCGTGCCGCTGCGCACGTCTAGCTTTAACCGATCCCGCTTCATGAATGGCTCCACCGTAGAGCAATAGCTTCTCGGTCAGGGTCGTTTTACCGGCGTCTGGGTGAGAAATAATCGCAAAGTTGCGGCGCTGCTCGACAGCTTCAGCGATTTCACTTTTGGAGATCAGGGTGGAAGTCATAAGTTAATCAATCAATAGCGGGCTGAGACCGCTGGTTTCTGATGGTTTCTGAACAGTATTCGTGCAGGTTTCTAAGAAGTCAATTGTAGTCTTTTCTCTGTGCTGGTATGCGCTTCGCTTGCAGTGAGTATGCATTTCGCTCCAGTGCTGACATCCGCTTCACTGATAAGCGCTGGCTGACGTTGCGCATGACACATTGAGTTCTACTGAAGATATCGTAAGCTATCGCTTCATTAAGTTCTGTTGAAACAAAGCATTAAGCGTATCTGCGTAGCGTTTTATACTTCTTGTCTGAAAATATTACTGTACGCATTCTGATGCTTAATCAGAGTGAGATGCGATCGCAGCAATACTTCCACGGCATTAAAACTCGAATTTTCGGAGTGCCTTAAAGAATATCTTTAGTTAAAAAGTGCATGGCTGAAGCCGTAGGCACGTTTTGGTTAGTGTTAGGCGGCTGTGGTAGCGCCGTCCTAGCAGCGACTTTTGTCGGCGGCGAAATTGCCCCTAATGTTTCGTTTCCACTGGGCCTGGGATTTGTCGGTGTTTCCTTAGCGTTTGGTTTGACGGTCTTGACAATGGCCTATGCCATTGGTCATATCTCAGGCTGTCACTTGAATCCAGCTGTATCTTTTGGCCTGTGGGCCGGTGGGCGCTTTTCTAGTAGCGAGCTGCTGCCTTATATCGTTTCGCAGGTGGTGGGTGCGATCGCAGGCGCTGGCATGGTTTATCTAATCGCCTCCAGTCAGCCTGACTTTGCTGGTGGAAGTCTAGCCGCGAATGGCTATGGCGATCTGTCTCCAGGTGGCTTTAATTTGTTCTCGTGCTTCCTCACTGAAGTCGTGATGACTTTCATGTTCTTAGTGGTGATTTTAGGTTCCACAGATGGTCGTGCGCCTATCTCAATTGGTTTGGGACTTACGCTCATTCACCTGATTAGCATTCCAGTGACCAACACCTCCGTAAATCCAGCGCGGAGCCTGGGGCCAGCTTTATTCTCTGGAGCTGAGTATCTGGCTCAGGTATGGCTATTTTGGGTCGCCCCTGTTTTAGGCGCGTTGCCAGCAGGCTGGTTTTATAACAGCGCGTTAGCAGCTGGGTATGAGCCCGATATTGTCGGTGGTGTACCTTCAGAGCAGCCTGTTGTCTCTGCTGTTCGACCTCGTCAGTAAGCTTATACCGATTTAGCTGAGCAACCTAGCTGTCGGCTTGCCACTATCAAGAGATGAGTTTTCAACAAATAGCTAAAGTCAGAACTGGACAGAAATCCCGATTAAAAGCTAGGTAAAGAGAGCATTACTTTGGAAACCTAGAGCGGTGCTCCTTTTCTTACCGATTTAGATTGAAGTTGGCTGACTTCTGGTCAAATCAGCCAACCGCTGCACATCTCTTGAAGATATGTCTCACATAACAACTTATTTTCTTTGATATCTGATAGACAAAGCCTCCCGATAGTGACTGCAAAAGCCTGTAATGAGAGAGGCATAGCATCAAAAACGAGTAAGGCTTTACTTTCAATGCACCGCTTGACACTGACGATTCCTGACGAGATTCATGCTCAGATGAAAGACCTTGCTAAAAGTGAGGGTGTTTCGGTGAGCCAATATGTGACTTACATGATTGCTAGCAAGGTAGAACAGACAGGGATAAAGCTTCCTGCTTCTGATACTCAGCCTGAATCATATTCCAACGAGATTATTGCCGCAGCCTCGCCTTCGGCTGAAGTAGCTGCTATCCGCGATACGCCTAGGCGCAGGAGAGACCTTCTTCTATAGTTCGCTCTTCTAGCGGTCGCCTTGGCCACTGCTAGCGTCATCCTGAGAGGATTTTGTCGGAGCATTCACTTTGTCTACTAGGTTGAGAACAAGGTATGGACAGACCAGAATGAAAACCAGTCCACCTGCATAGACAACAGCTTCGAGAGCAGTAGGCAGTTGAAGAATATCGGTGAGAGTTGTGTATGCCAGCATAGTTCTAAACGAATAAGGTGGTAAAAAAAATGCGGTCGGCTCAGTAAAATTGTTTAAACACGGTTATCTGAGTACGGTTACGTGATCGGGAAAAACCGTTGTGATGTTCGTAATAGCACAGTTTTCGAGCGATCGCACACCTCGTCTCAACTCTTAAGCTACAGAATGGACAGGACCAAACTGATAAGAACTAGAACGATCATTCCTGCCCAGAATCGGCTAATTTTTCGCCACCATGGCAGAGGATAGATCTCTCTTGCGCTTGGCTTTGAAAGCGGAATGACAGCTTGATTGATATCTTGGTAAAGGGTGCAGGTTTTAGCGTTGGGCCGCTGCGGAAAGTTGCAGCTATCATCTACCTCGTAGGCGCAGGTTTCGCACAAAGAAGTCTCACCTGTGGCCCGATGGAGGGTCATGCCAGGGTGTCCATGGGCTTTGAGAACGAGCTGGCAGTGGGGACAGTTGACAGCTGTTGGGGAAATGGCGCGATCGCACCGAGGGCAGGTCGTCATAGCCAAGCTGATGATTTATAGAGTGTGAGCTAGCGGCATGCAAGATGCCTTACGGTAAACCGCCCGCCGCTGATAGACATAGTTTGTCAAAATAGGGAGGTATTTGCGTCTTTGTTCTTGCCTCGTGGAGATTACTTATGGACAGCTCTAATCTACTCAGACAGCTTTTGATGTTTGGCATTGGCACCACTTCGCTAGTCGCTGAACGAGTAAAGCAAATGAGCGAAGAGCTAGTGCGCGACGGCAAGCTGGACCCAGATCAGGCCAAAGGGTTTGTCGATGACTTCATGTCTCAATTCAATATTGATCAGGGCGCATTAGAGAAGCAAATGCAAAGGCAAGTGCGTAACATTATGCAAGATTTAGGGGTGCCTCGACAGGCAGAGATGGATGAGCTGCGCGGCAGACTCGATCGGCTGGAGCGCCAGATTCGAGACCTCGAAAACAGGCAGTGGCGCTGACTGCTAAGAACGTCGTAGGCTAGGCAGCGGCTGAGTAGTAAACTGCGAGTAGTAAACTTTCTAGCTTTTTGATTTTGAAGAGCTTGTCTATATTGGAACTATGCGAGAAATATTAATTAGCTTTGGCGTGGTGGTTGCTTGCTGCGCGGTATTGCTGGTGGCTCAGTTCACTGGTGGTGATAGCGAAAGAGCAGTTGCGGACAACGTTTCTAACACACCTGCGGCAATAGAACAGTCTGCCGGAAAGCGTTCAGAAACGCTGATAGCGCAAAGTGCAAGTGATTTGTTAACAGATGATACTCCAGAGGATGCAATGGCAGAAGATGCAATGGTGCCAGATGAGGAAGTGATTACGACGGACTCTGGTTTGCAGTACGTGGTGATTGCAGAAGGAGATGGAGCTACGCCTCAGCCAGGTAATCGGGTGTATGTGCATTATGTAGGCACTTTGGAAGATGGGACGAAGTTTGATAGTTCGCGCGATCGCGGCAAGCCTTTCAACTTCACCATCGGTCAAGGCCAGGTAATCAAAGGCTGGGATGAAGGCGTTGGCCTGATGCAAGTAGGTGACAGACGCAAGCTGATCATTCCCCCCGATCTTGGCTACGGTGCTCGTGGCGCAGGCGGCGTGATTCCACCCAACGCAACCTTGATTTTTGATGTAGAGCTGTTGAGAATCGGCAGCTAACATCACTACAGTCTGTGCGGGATGCATTTGGGATAGGCTATGTAATCTTTTGAACCCCTGAGCATTCAGCGCTTGTCTGATGCTCAGGGGTTTTCAACTACAGCAGGTTGACCAGAAATGACTTGAAATCAAGTAACCACTAAATTTTGTTGGCTAAATTTTGTTGGGTTGTTCAAGCATCACCGTAATATTCTCAGGCCTGTTAGCCACTTTTCATCCTGTTGATTAATCCCGATTAGATAGGTCAGAAGCTCTGTTCAAAAACTGTGTATATTCTGGTTGAAACAACAACTTGACAGTACCAGTTGGTCCATTCCGATGCTTCGTAAGGATAATTTCGGCAATTCCGCGATCGGGTGTATCAGGATCGTAATACTCTTCTCGATACAGCATCATAATTAAATCAGCATCCTGTTCTATGGCTCCAGATTCACGTAGATCAGACATCATAGGTCTTTTGTTCGTACGAGATTCTACGCCACGACTAAGCTGTGAAAGGGCAATAATAGGAACGTTGAGTTCTCTAGCTAGCCCTTTTAGCGATCGGGTCATCTTTGACAATTCCTGCACTCGGTTGTCGCCAGAGCCTTCCATCAACTGCAAGTAGTCAATCAGAATGAGCCCCAGCGCACCGCCTTGCTCAGCCTGCAATCGCCTCGCTTTTGACCGAATTTCTGTCACCCCAATTCCGGGCGTGTCGTCAATGAAAATAGGTAGTTCAGAGAGCGTGTTAATCGCATGGCCCATTGCCCCCCACTCATGCTGAGCAATCCGTCCGGTTCGCAAGCGACCACTCTCAATTTTTGCCTCAGAGGACAGCAATCGGTAGATCAGCTGCTGCTTTGACATCTCTAAGCTGAAAATAGCAACGGGCTGTTTGTGCTCATCAGCAATATTTCGAGCAACGTTCAAAACGAAGCTTGTGTTGTGAACGCAGATATCGTTGGCAACAAAATTGTGGGTTTCTGGAATCGTCAGATCATAAACTTGCTGTAGACCGATTGATTTGATAGAAACGATCTCGTCCCAATAGAGGTCGCTGGTCGCAATATCTTGTAGCGGTTGATGTGCTACCGCATTGGCCAAAGCTGAAAGGCGAGAACGACTTAATGCACGTTTGCCAACATGAATATTACTTGTTCCTGCAAGCCCAGCTCGCTTGGCTAGTCCAGTCCAACTTTCCCTACCCTTAGCAGCATGTAGAGCGCTCCAAACTTCAGTAGGAATGAGGTCTTTATTTGTGTGATATTTTCTAGCCTGTACAGCTTCAACAACCTGATTGACAGCTGTTTCTTTACTGAAAATACCGATTTCGTTGGCGAAAGTTTTGAGAGCGGTCGCATCCGTAATATCCAACTGCCAAGCAGGTCGTCGCGCATCCTTGTACTTTACCTGGCGCTGCTTAAGCGTTGCGATAATACCGAAGCGCAATAGCAGATGTTGAATTTGCCGAGCGAGCTTTTCACAGACTGAGACATACCCGATTTGGGCTTGCCCACTAGCTAAGACAGATGCCCAGCCATCGGTCGCAAACAATCGATTTAAGAACAGAGCTAGCTGCGCTTTAGGTAACGTGAAGATAAGGAGAGGAATAGTCTTATTGTGAGCATTGCATCCCCAAAGATGGAGATCCTCCAACCAAGCGCTGACGGGATTCTTGCCAGTCCATCGAATTGTCTCAAATCCTTCCGGTGCTAGCTGCTCTGCTGTCGCCTCTAGTGCGGCACATAGCAAGTCAAAGGTTGGCCGCTCGGGAGCGCATATGCCCTGTCGCCATTGCGTGACTAAAGAAGGACTGACGCCTATTGACTGCGCTAGCTGTCTCCCAGTTATTGTCTTGAGCTGCATTAGCTGCGTAAGTTTTTGTCCAAACGCTTGCCGCTGTAACGTGAGTTGCTCAGAATCTGTCGCGACGGCTAGAGAAGGCGTTCGAGAACCCTGACTGCTATTAACTCTGACTTTAACAGTCGGAAACTGGCAAGCCGCTTCGGTAAAATCGGCTTGCATCAGCGGGTTAGCGTTGGTAAACATAGGTGAGCTACCAGTTAATCCACCATCGCCAATGAAATAGGCCAGTAGTTTGACCTGATGTTCGGGGATGGGTTGGTTGCCAAAGACGGGAAGCTGCCGAGGGACGGCGATGCGATCGCCCACCGAGAGTTTAGACAAAGGTCGCCATCCCTTCATCGTTAGATAAGGGTGAGGCAACGTCGTCTCAACCTGTCTTCCCAAACGAGTGGTGACCTTGAAGACCGGTTTCATACCGTCATCTACAAAGGCAGAAGGTTGGCTTGCCTCAAAGCGTAGTCGCTGATTGAGCGTAAGCAAATTAGCTCGGCGCTGGTGATAGATAGTTTCAATAGTTTTAACAGAGCCATCCGCCTGTAGAATTTCGGCATTAGCGCTGAGGCATTTTCCCATCGATGGACGAGCGGCAGTAATGATCAAATCAGAACGCTGAAAGCCCTGAGTCATCGCGTCTAGGTCATAGAACCCACAAGAAAGTCCAGGCAGGATCATACCGAGCGATCGCTGCTCAATATCCGTAAAGGTATCTGTCAAAATGTCCGATGTTTTGGTCAGTCCCTGAGTCGGACGCTCTTGGGTAATGCCAAACAAAGTTTGCTCAGAGTGATCAAGCACATCTTCTAAAGGCGTTTCGGTTTCGTAGCCTAGCTGAATGATTTCCCCCCCAGACTTGATCAGCTGACGGCGGGTGTATTTGTCCATCACCAGCTTGGCGTACTGGTCGATATTAGTCGCGCTGATAGTGCGATCGACCAGCTGCGCTAATCGGCTTTGCCCACCGACTTTCTCCAGAATCCCTTTGTCCTTTAGCCATGAAGCCACGCCCATCAAATCAGTAGGCATTCCCCTCGATTGCAGGTCCAATGCGGCCTCGTAGATGCTGCGGTGGGCCCCAATGTAAAACGCTTCGGGAATCAGGATTTCTGTGACTCGACCGATCGCTTCTGGGTCGATCAAAACGCCACCAAGAATAGCTTCTTCAGCCTCGATATTTTGGGGTGGGAGGCGATCGGCGGCAGGTTTGAAGCGGAATTCAGGAGAAGCCATTGGTAGCAAGGGGGAGGGCGGGAGAGTTCAGAAAGCGAAAGGATGCCTTCAATAGTAAAAGGGCAGGAAGCGATTGTGACTTCCTGCCCTTCTAAATTAACCGAACGTTTGTACTATTTCTAGACTATAGAGAACTATGCTGCTGAGGTCTGTTCTGCTGGACTGGGGCTGCTCGAGCCAAGACTATTTAGTCAGGGGCAACGCGAAGATTGATAGTTGCAGTGACTTCGCTGTGCAGCTTGATATCCACTTTGTATTCGCCGAGCTTGTTGATATCAGGTAAATCGATGTCGCGCTTGTCGATTTCTTTGCCCGCATTGGCTCGGATGAGTTCTGCGACTTCGGCAGTCGTTACGGTACCAAAGATAGCTTCATCTTCACCAACCGCCTTTTTAACGGTGAATAGGCCAATGGTATTGAGCGCAACTTTGGTGGATTCGGCTTCTTGCTTGATGGCCTCTAGACGGGCACGCTCGCGCTCACGGCGGACTTCTACCTGCTTGAGGACACCGGGGGTGACCCGGTAAGCCAAACCGCGAGGCATTAAGTAGTTACGAGCGTAGCCTGGGGCTACTTCTACCAAATCGCCAGTGTTGCCTAATTTGTCAACATCCTGGCTAAGGACCAGCTGAGTTCTTTTTTTCGCCATTGCTCTTAATACTTACTTTCCATCGCAGCGCAGTTTTCTAGTTTAGGCAACTTGTGTAAAAGGTGCAACCGTTAGAAATTATCCTTTAGCTTGCGAATGTAAGCAAAGACGGTGATGGGGTCTTGGCTATTAGCTACTGACTGAAGGGCAGGGCTATTCCAGCGCAAGAAGGGGTTGGTGGCTTTTTCGGTAGAGAGTAGTGAGGGAACCGTAGGTTGGTTTTGCTGACGGGCACTCGTTACGGTGGCTAGGCGCGATCGCAGTTCCTGATTCTCACCTTCAACCGTGATCGCAAACTTCAGATTGCTCAGCGTGTATTCATGGCCGCACCATACGTTGGTATTGTCCGGTAGCTGACGTAGCTTGGCCAAAGAAGTCGCCATTTGAGTCGGCGTTCCTTCAAACAGCCGCCCGCAGCCACCCGCAAACAGTGTGTCTCCACAGAACAGATCGCCCGGTTCATCAGGTTGATCCACATCAACAGGTGGAAAGTAGTAAGCGATGTGCGCTTTGGTGTGACCTGGAACGAAGATGACTTGACCTGTGCGATCAGCAAAAGAAACTTGGTCGCCATCTCCTAGAAAATGCCGCTGCCCTGGAATGCGCCCCTGATCCTGCGCGCCGCCGTAGACTTCGGCTTTTGAAAATCGCTCTAACAGTTCGCGATTGCCGCCAACGTGATCGTTATGATGATGCGTGTTGAAGATAGTGGTGAGAGTTGCGCCGAGTTCTTCCAGCTTTTGCAAAACCGGAGGCGCATCTGCTGGATCGACGACAGCAGCAGTGTTGTCGGTTGGATTATGTAGAACAAATATATAGTTGTCTGAGCGAGCTGGCAGGCGATAGATTTTCATCTGGGGCGGTGCATTAACATAGAGATGTATTGTCGATCTTAATAAACTTTTGGCCTGCCTAGAGGCAGATCTTTTCTCATGGTACAGTTCAAACCACTAGAGTTACTTTCGGCTGATCTGCCGACTGAGCACGATCTCCCCTCTACTGACGGTCGGCCTGTGGATAATGAGCTGCAATTACTCATACCGATCCTGCTACGCGGTGTCCTAGAGCTAGCCTGGAGTGATCGCGATAATTGGTTCCTAGGGGCGAATATCGGCGTCTATTACGAACCCAAAACGCCTGCGGTGGATCCCGACGCCATGCTCGCTTTAGGCGTTCCCCACTATCGAGAAGGAAAAGATCTGCGGCTCAGCTATGTGATTTGGCAAGAAAGAGTGATGCCTCAATGGGTTTTAGAGATCGTCTCGGACAAGCCTGGTAAAGAGTACAACGAGAAAATGAAACTGTATGCTGAGCTAGGTGTTCTGTACTACACCATCTACAATCCGAAGCACTCCAAGCGGGACAAGCACGATGTTTTTGAAATGTATCGCCTGGTAGACGGGGAATACATCCATCAGCAAGGAATGCCCTTTTGGATGCCAGAGCTGGGCTTAGGGCTTGGAATTGCTAGGGGCCGGGAGTATCTGCTACCGGCTAGAGACTGGCTGTATTGGTATGACGAAGCAGGCAGTCAGTATCTCACAAAGGATTCTGTGATCTTTCAGGAAAGGCAACGCTCCAACAGGGCAGAGCTGATGTCTGAGGCCGAAAGGCAACGAGCTGAAGCAGAAAGGCAAAAGGCTGAAGCAGGGAGGCAGAGAGCTGAAGCAGAAAGGCAAAAGGCTGAAGAGGTGCAGCAAGAGATGGACGAGCTGTTGCAGAAATTGCGCGATCGCAACATCGACCCAGAGACACTGTAGCCGACTACATCCAAGGCTAACTGTTGTATGGGTTGAGAGAAAAGTATCATCCAAACATATCTAGCTGTTCTTCGGGTCCATCTGCTGGCGTCTGTTGGATCGACACATCTACAGAACTCCGACGCGCTGTTTTTTCTTCTGCTGTTACTGGAGAAGCAACAGCAGAAGTAATCGGCGGAGAGGAGGCAGACTTCTTCTGGTTCTTGGTCGCTCTCGTAGGCGTCACTTTTGTAGAAGTTACTTTTGACGAGCTAATAGCATCTTCACTATTCTCTCTTAGACCTACGGCAATTTTGCTGTGTTGTTCTATCTGACTCATCACCTGCCGTGCTCGGCTGATGACAGTAGCGGGCAATCCAGCTAGCCGTCCGGCTTCTATCCCATAGGACTTGTCGGCGCCGCCGGGTCGAACTTGATGTAAAAAGATAATTTTATCGGGCATCTCTTTGACGGTGACTTGATAGTTTTCAACATTCGAGAGAATTGAGGCTAGTTCGTTTAGCTCGTGATAGTGAGTGGCAAAGATAGTGCGAGCACCAATATCAGTAGCAAGATGTTCAGCGACGGCCCAGGCGATCGAGAGACCGTCGAATGTAGCCGTACCTCGGCCAATTTCGTCTAGTAAAACAAGAGACTGGGCGGTGGCGTGATTCAAGATGTTGGCAGTTTCGTTCATCTCGACCATGAAAGTAGATTGACCTGTGGCGAGATCGTCTACTGCGCCGACTCTGGTGAAGATGCGATCGCACACACCTAACATCGCCGACTTTGCCGGGACAAAGCTACCCACCTGTGCCATTAGCTGAATTAGTCCCACCTGACGCAGATAGCAGCTTTTACCACTTGCATTCGGCCCGGTCAAGATAATCAGATCTGGGACAATGGCCGTAGAGGCATTCTCTACGCTGCCGAGGGCCGTGTCATTCGGGACAAAGAAACCCGCTGGCAAAGACTGTTCTACGACCGGATGGCGACCGTCTTCAACAAAAACAGGTCGGCCCTTAACAATGTCGGGGCGAGAGTATCCTTGATAGACAGCGACTTCTGCGAGCGTGGCTAAGACATCTGCCGCAGCGACAGCAGCAGCCACCTGACGAATCAAGCCAACGTGTTCGGCAACCTGGTTACGCAGACTGATAAAGAGGTCGTATTCGAGCTGGTGGATTTGCTCATTGAGATTGTTTAGTCTGGCTTCGCAGTCTTTGAGCTCAGTCGTGATATAGCGCTCTTCGTTAGTGAGCGTTTGCTTTCGAGTATAGTTTGTCGGGGCTAGGTCGGCTTTACTTCTAGAAATGCTGATGTAGTAGCCAAAGGCTTTGGTGTAGCCAACTTTGAGATTGGAGATGCCAGTGCGAGTTCGTTCTGTTGTTTCTAAGTTAGCAATCCACTGCTGGTCGGTGGTGACCTGGGTGCGGAGCTGATCGAGCTGTGAGCTAACGCCGTCACGAATCAGGTTGCCTTCGGTGAGGTAGAGCGGCGGGGTTTCGACTAGGTGCGATCGCAACACCGTTCCCAATTCCTCCAGCTCAGGCGGTACAAACTGCAGCTTCACTAAATAAGGAGACGTTGCACGAGACATCAACCCAGCTAAATCTGGCAGCTTAGCAAAAGAATCCGCCATCGCCACCAAATCTCGACCATTGGCCGTACCCGATCCTGCTCGCCCTGCTAGTCGTTCAAGGTCGTAAATTTGCTTTAACAACTGCTGTAACTGCTGCCTGAGACTGCCTTCGGTGACCAGTTCTTCGACCGTATCTTGTCTAGCTTTGATGCTGTCGATCGCCAGCAGCGGCTGTAGGAGCCATCGTCGCAACGCCCTTCCACCCATCGCCGTTACGGTTCGATCAAGAGCCCATAGCAGAGAGCCATGATAGATGCCATCTCGACAGGTCTGGGTAATTTCTAGATTTCGTCGAGTCTGATGATCAATGATCAGGTATTCACTCAGCGCATAGGTCGACAGCGTTTGCAGAGGAGACACGCTAGATTTTTGGGTGTCTTCTAAATATTCGAGCAGACCACCAGCGGCGCGAGTGGCTAAAGGTAGATGATTGCAGCCGACACCTTCTAGCGATCGCAGCTTCAAACTCTCCAGTAGGCGCTGCTTAGCCTCTGATTTGGTAAACGGTGTCTGTGAGCGAAAGGTGTAGCAAAATTGAGCTGGCAAGCAGTCGGGCAGCTGACTAGACTTTTCACCAGGTCGCAGCAGCGCACCTAAATCGGGCGCATTGGTCGGCACCAGAATTTCGGCTGGCTGTAGCCGCATCAGCTCTTGGGCTAAATGGTCTAAGTCAGTAGACTGCGCTGTGAGAAATTCACCTGTTGATACATCGGCGTGAGCTAGCCCCCAGTGCTCCCCCGCGATTACCACCGCTGCTAGAAAGTTATTACGACGGGCGCTCAGCATACCCTCTTCAATCACGGTTCCTGGCGTAATGATCCGAGTGACTTCGCGTTTGACCAGTCCTTGGGCCAGGGCCGGATCTTCTACCTGGTCGCAGATTGCGATCGCATATCCCTTAGCCACCAGCTGTACGCAATAGCGCTCTAACGCATGGTGAGGAATTCCAGAAAGTGGCACCCGGCCAATCGCCTTGCCAGAATCTTTACTCGTCAGCACCAGCTCTAGCTCACGAGCGATCGTAATCGCGTCTTGAAAAAACGTTTCGAAAAAGTCACCCACTCGGTACATCAGCAGTGCGTAGGGGTGCTGATCTTTAATTTCCGCATAGTGCCGCATCATCGGCGTCATATCTTCGCGGTTGACCTCGCGATAGTCAGCGTAGCGAACCGTATGCTTGGCCAATCGTTCAGGAATCCCGTGGTTATCCACTTGATCGCGAGGGTTGGTAGTTTTATTCGCAGCTTTTGAGGCAGTCATAGAGGGTGTTTAGAAACTTGGCGGTAGCAGCTAAAGATGCTCTTTATTCTAAGCGGTTGTGCTGAGCTCACCCTGAATCTTTTCCTGAGAGTTAACGTTTGAGCCGAGGCGATTTTTTGCTATCTAAATGGGTATTTAGATTGGATTAAGTACATCATCTGAGTAAGCACGACCTCACGGTAAGATACTGCTTGTAGTCGTTGATACCGCCAGTCTGAGAATAGACGAGGTCAGAAGCCGTGCAGTCTCTCCTTCAGGTCGCTCGCAAAATTGACCGTTTTACTAACGCGATTGGCAAACTGGCCTATTGGCTAGTGCTCGTCATGATTGGCGTCGGTGTCTGGAACGTGCTAGGCCGCTACGTCGGTAACGCTATTGGTCAAAATCTCAGCTCCAACGGTCTGATCGAAACGCAGTGGTATCTGTTCGATCTAGTCTTTTTGTTGGGTGCGGCCTATACCTTGCAGCACAATGAGCACGTTCGGGTCGATGTGTTTTATGCGCGGTTTGGTCGGCGAGGAAAGGCGATCGCAGACCTCATCGGCACCGTTTTCTTCCTAATTCCTTTTTCTGTTCTCGTTCTCTATTTTTCCTGGGAAGCCGTTGCTCAGTCATGGGCCGTCCGAGAAACCTCCCCCGATCCCGGTGGCCTGATTCGCTATCCGATCAAGTCGATGATTCTCGTCAGCTTTGTTCTATTGATTCTGCAAGGCATCGCCGACGCGATCAAGAACTGGGCCATCATCAAAGGCCATCTAATCGAACCCGCGCCCGAAGGAGAGACTCGATGATTACCGACTGGCTAGGTCCTGCGATGTTCGTAGGTGCGCTGGCGCTGCTCTCGCTTGGCTATCCAGTTGCCTTCTCTCTGGGCGGTGTTGCTATTCTCTTTGGCATTATCGGCATCGCCCTAGGCGTTTTCGATCCAATTTTTCTAACAGCCATGCCGCAAAGAATTTTCGGCATCATGAACAACTTCACGCTGCTGGCTATACCCTACTTTATCTTTATGGGCGCGATGCTAGATAAATCTGGTATCGCGGAAGATCTACTAGAGACGATGGGCGCTCTGTTTGGGCGGATTCGAGGAGGCTTAGCCGTAGCTGTTGTTCTAGTTGGTGCGCTACTGGCCGCGACAACAGGCGTAGTAGCTGCAACTGTTGTCACAATGAGCTTGATCTCTTTGCCAACGATGCTGCGCTACGGGTACAACAAAGATCTTGCCAGCGGCGTGATTGCGGCTTCTGGAACGCTAGGGCAAATTATTCCGCCGAGTATTGTTCTAGTTGTTTTAGCTGATCAGCTAGGAATTTCTGTTGGAGATTTGTTCTTAGGCTCGGTGATTCCGGGATTGATGATGGCTGGTGCGTTTGTGGTGCATGTGCTGGCGATCGCGTTCATCCGCCCAGATCTTGCGCCCGCGCTGCCCGCCGAACTGATCAATATTCGCGGCAGTGCCCTTTTCACGAAAATCATCAAAGTGATGGTGCCACCGCTAGCGCTAATTCTACTGGTCCTTGGCAGTATTTTCTTTGGTGTGGCTACCCCAACAGAAGCGGGTGCCTTGGGGTGTTTTGGCGCGATGGTATTAGCTGCCATCAAAGGTCAACTGAGGCTACAGGGATTGAGAGAGGTGTGCGATCGCACTCTACGCACTACCAGCATGGTCATCTTCATCCTGCTCGGCTCTACCGCATTTAGCCTAGTATTTAGAGGCCTGCGCGGCGATCGGTTCATTGCCGATGTACTGACTAATCTACCCGGTGGCGATATCGGCTTTTTAGTCGTCAGCATGGCCACAATCTTCCTACTCGGCTTCTTCATCGACTTCTTTGAAATTGCCTTTATTGTTGTTCCACTTTTCGCCCCTGTCGCTCAACAGCTCGGCATAGATCTGGTATGGTACGGCGTCATCATCGGCGCAAACATGCAAACTTCTTTTCTCACGCCGCCTTTTGGCTTTGCGCTGTTCTACCTGCGCGGCGCAGCGCCGAAAGAAGTTACTACCGGCAACATCTATCGCGGCGTCATTCCTTTCATATCGCTTCAATTACTGGTATTAGTTGCCATCATCGCCTTTCCACAGCTCGTAAGCTGGCTTCCCTCAATCAGCCAGTAGCATCAACCGGGCTAATAAAAGCTTGTAGCAACGACGACTGTCTTTTCTAGCTAGTGCCTAGCATAATAGCCACTTAGGTTGTATATTCAACCGCACGGCAGAACATCACTGCCCCCTGTTGACTTTCAACCAACGACCGCCATGGTTTTCGTCGAAGACAGCGCCAGTGGGCCCAGACCGCTACTGAGAGAGACCGCCCAAGAGATTGCCCGACAAATGTCACAGGAGTGCGTCGCCAGGAGACTTAGACAAGTCAACCGCACCATCACCCGGCTCTATGACGAAGCCTTACGCCCCCATGGTTTGACCGTCAACCAGCTCAACATTCTTGCCGTTATCGTCAGCAAAAAACAAATCCAGCCCGGCCAGCTCGGAAGGACGCTTGGCATGGAAAAATCCACCGTCAGCCGCACGATTGATCGTATGGTCCAAAAGGACTGGATCGCAATCTCCCCTGGAAAAGACAGCCGTACTCAACGCCTAAGCGCTACCGCAAAAGGCCGTCAGATGCTAATCACAGTCACTCCTATCTGGGACGATTTGCAGCGGGGCGTCCTCACCACAACCAGTGGCCAAACCATTCTCCAAATGCTTGCTTTAGGCGCAGAACCTGACATGAGCACAAACGGACAACCTCAAGACGCAGAAGTATCCATCTCCGCAGACGATTTTTATCTGTAGGATTTCGTCTTTCCACCGCGCTACAGCTAGCTATCGGATGAAATTACTTATTCACAAACTGTGCGAAGCCTAGCTCATTCACTTTGTTCCAACCTCGAACAGAATCACGAAATTGTTTCCAGCTTTCATATATTTCTTTGAAGCTAGCATCTTTACCGGCACTTTCTTCTAACAGTGCAGTAGACGCCTCACTGGCTGCCGTCAAAATTTCATCGCTATAGGCAACTAGTTCTGTTCCTTTAGAGACCAAACTCTCCAGGGCGGAACCATTGAGTGCATCATACTTTGCCAGCATATTGATATTCGATTCGTATGCAGCTGTTTTAAAGACTTCTTGATACTCAACGGGCAAAGCGCTCCAAGCCTCCAAATTTATTGTTGTATCCAACGTTGCACCTGGCTCCCACCAGCCGGGATAATAGTAATATGTCGCCGCTTCATTTAAACCTAGCTTTTCATCATCGTACGGTCCGACAAACTCTGCGGCATCAATCGCACCCCGCTCCAAGGCTAGGAAGATTTCGCCCCCAGGTAGCACCTGCACGTTCACGCCGAGCTCGGCCATGACTTTTCCACCAAACCCAGGAATGCGCATCTTCAAACCATTCAAATCGCTCACGGTTTGAATGTTGTTTTTGAACCAGCCGCCCATTTGGACACCGGTATTACCGGCTGGGAAGCTGATGACGTTGAAGTCGGCGTACAGTTTGTTTATAGCGTCTAAACCGCCGCCGTGGTAGAACCAGGCGTTTTGCTGCTGCGCGTTTAGGCCAAAAGGGACGGTCGTGCCAAAGGCTAGGGCTTCGTTTTTGCCGACGTAGTAATAAGCGGCGCTGTGGCCACATTCTACGGTGCCTGATTGCACCGCATCGAGTACTTGCAAACCGGGGACAATTTCACCAGCGGCGAAGGGATCGATGGTGAAGCGGCCATCGGTGAGGGCAGAGACGCGATCGCACACCGTCTGCGCCCCACCAAAAATCGTATCCAACGACTGCGGCCAGCTCGTTGCCATCCGCCACTGCACCCGAGGCAAATCACCACTAACTGCACCCCCACCCTGTTGCTGGGTGCAGGCAGCCAAACTAGTCGTGCCAAGAGCGCTGGCACCATAGCCTAATATGCGTCTACGTTTCATGCCCTACTCACTGCTCAATTGCAGCGCCCCTAACGTGTGCCTTTCATTAAATCATTTAGCCAGAGGGAAGGTGTCGTTGGTAACAGTCAGTAACTACTTATAGGCACTTGCGCCCCATCTGAAGAAGAGGTGCTAAAATTTAGCTGCTAGGGGTTACCTTCTAGCGCTTATATCTATGGACATGTAGCTCAGTTGGATAGAGCATCAGATTCCGGTTCTGAGGGTCGGGGGTTCGAATCCCTTCATGTTCGTTTTAGCGATTGGTTGTATTTAGCGATTGCTGCTTGCTTTAGTCATCATCGTTTGTCTTAGTCGTCGTCACTGCGAACTGCATTGACAATTCGTGATAGCTCATTCTTTTCGTTAGAAGGAATTCGCCGAGCAGACCCGCTAATGATGCCCTCTAGATTACGGAACGATTCTTGAATCTGGGGTCCATTTTCGTTGATGATATATTCGCGAATGGCTTTGTCGTGCCAAGAGCCCCGCATCTTGAAGACATTGATCGCTCTTGACATCTCGCCACGCACCTCTACATATTGCAGCATCAGAATCGTGTCTGTAATCGTAGAGATGTGCGAATCGGTGATCGAATGAGAGCCCATAAACTGCTCTGTCGTGTTGGTAAAAAAGCCAGTAATCTCTTCCTGTTTGGCAAAGCCCGTCACCCCAATCACAAACTGACGAAACGCATTGTTACTCACCCCGCGATCTAGTGCCGATAGCGAATCAATCGCAATTCTAGCTGGACGAAACTCGGCAATCTGCGACTTAATAATCTGCAAGTGATCTTCCAACCCGGCTGATTCTGGGTACGCGCAGATGATCTTCAGCAGACCCTCTCGCTCTAGCTCTTCAAAATCGATACCCCAAGAGGAAGCATTTCTAGAGAGCTGCGACCTGGATTCTTCATACGCAAACAAAATCGAGCGCTCACCATTTTCGCAAGCGTTTGCCAAAAAGTTGCTTACCAGTAGCGTTTTGCCTGTACCCGTCGCCCCTGTCGCCAGAATGATTGAATCGCGAAAGAAGCCACCGCCGCACATCTCATCTAGCGTTTTCACACCAGAAGACACTCGTACATTTGACGAGCGCTGAGTCAGCCGCATTGCCCCTAATGGGAAGATGTTCACCCCGCTGTCGGTGATCGTGAACGGATACTCCCCTTTCATATGAGTCGTGCCGCGCAGCTTCAAAATCTCCATCGTTCGTCGTCTGCGCTCTCCTTCTAAGGCATTACGCACGATCACCACATTATCGGAGACAAACTCTTCTACCCCAAAGCGAGCTACCGGACCATATTCGTCTACGCGCTCGGTAGTCATCAGCGTGGTCGCTCCCATCTGCTTTAGCCTAGCCAACAGCCGAAAAATTTCTCTGCGGACCACTTCCGCCGCATCGTACTGTTGAAAAACGGCTGTTACCGAATCAATCGAGACCCGCTTTGCTTTGTACTTACGAATGGCATACTGAATTCGCTCAATCAAAGCAGATAGATCGAAGCTGCCGACGACCTCTTGCCCTTCTGGGTCAGGGCAGGCATCCAAAATAAACAGCTTGCCGCTTTTGATCAAGGACTTTAAATCCCAACCGAAGCTATAGGCATTGGTTACGATATCCTCCGGAGACTCTTCAAAAGTGACAAAGACTCCGGGCTCATCGAAATAAGTGATGCCGTGATACAAGAACTGGACAGCCAGTAGCGTTTTCCCGGTGCCAGAGGTACCACTTACCAGGGTAGAGCGACCCACTGGCAAGCCACCATGACTGATGTCGTCAAAGCCCTCAATCATGGTGCGAATCTTTTGCACCCCTTTTAGGCGAGTCTGCGCCTTTGGGTCAGATGAAGACGAAACGGAGTTCATAGGTATTTTTAAAAGCTGAAAAATTCTTCGGAGGAAATCTTAAAAGAAGCGTTGGGAAATTCTATCAAGATCCCTAATCGTGCATACCTTGCTTTATCTCATCATAGAGAAGATCGAGACCAATCAAAACTTTTTCGCGGTCCGACAGGTCACCGATCATTTTGCGCACAGGCGGCGGCAGTACTTTGGAGAGGGTTGGCGTCGCCATGATTTTGTCTTCTTCTGCTAGCTGCGGATTCTCTTTGACATCAATTACCTTCAGTGCGTATATTCCCTCAAAGCTCTCTTCTAAGATGGCTTTCAATGTCATCAGCGCCTTTTTAGAGCTTGGCGTATCCCCGGCTACGTAAAGCTTCAGGACATAGGTTGACTTCGAAGCACTCATGGGATCTCAACGATGGGTATGTTCCACAAGAAAAGTAGTTTTAAAGAGCCTGTGTTTCGATGGGATCTATGTTTTAAGCATGTTTTTAAAAAGGGCAAAAAGTAGAAATGACTGGCCTCTATACACTCGAGGCCTTACTAGAGCCCAATGAACGGAAAGAACCACTGTAGGCTAGCGATCGCACAGAGCAGATCAGCGATCGCGTGGGATAGAACGCCGGTACATTTCGCACAGGTGTGCAATCACATCAATCAGCGTCAGACGATAGTCAGCTAGCACCTCATCGCTGCGCCCTTCCAACTTTAGCTGTTTCGAAAAGTCATCTATCAGCTCCATATGTATTTCTACAATCTTGGGCACAGACATGTCTGCAAAGAAAGCAACATTGACAAAATCGTCAATCTTTTGGTTGATCGATTCGTCGTCAGCAAAATAATTCAAAATGATTCGTCGGTAGTCCTGGCGCAGCTTATCGATGAATTCATCACGCTCTTGTGCATTCATATGGCGTAAAAAATTTTGCTGATTGCGCTTGTAGTACACCCCCACGTAACCTAACCTTTCTTTTAGTTTCTCGGTCAAGCGCTGCTGCTGCAAGCTCAGCAAAAACAACCGCTTGTCGCCATCGCGCCCAGGCTCTGAGCTAACCCCTATCTGCTCTAACTCATCCGCACTTACTTCAGTAGGCAACTGCAAATAGGAGTCTACCGCCTGATAGATGGCATCATCCATCGCGTCCAAATCGCGAATATCGGAAGCCACAACCGCCCTGTGATAAGTACGCTGGCCCTGTAGGAAGGTTACGCTCTCGGACAGTTCTTTACTGGGTAAAGACTGAGATTCAGAGCAGTATAGCGCTAGTGCGGGCAGCAAAATATCGTATCCCTTTAGTCGAGTCAGAACCTGGAAAGAATCTTCAGCAGCCTGAACGATCAGACAGTCGACGCGATGACGATTGCTCACCACCCATTCTTCAAACTCCGAAGGAGATTGGCTCCAGCTAACTACAAAGCGTTGCTGTGCGAGCAGCTGTTGCAAAGGCTCGACCAGGGATGAGGGAGGAACAAAAACGCCAAGGAGAAACTGTGCAGGCAAAAGGTTTTCTTTGTGTAGAAATAGGCAGCGGTCAACGAAGTAAATCCAACTCTTAAGACTTCTTTAAGAATTCATAGCGTATCACTCTACAAGTCCTGGATGTCTCGTATTTCATGTCTATAGTCATACAAGTTACTTCTATCAATACTTTTTATTCTATTGAGACATTGCTCAGCATAACTTCTAATAAAGTAATACGAGTTCGCTATCAGCTAGAGGCGTCATTTACTCTCGCCGATGGCGATCGCTTGTTTTTCAAGAGGCTTGGATGTGACTGTATTTTTGGGGTTTATTCGCGCCTGCTTTCCACTTTCTCTAGTAGGCTGTCGCTCGCTCTTTGGAGTGGCAGGCTTGCTGCTGTGGCTGGCGATCGCACCCCCCACCATCGCAACGCCTTTTCCCGAGCAGCCAGAACCGATTTCCTCTGGCGCGTCTCTGTTTTCAGAAAACTGCGCCGCCTGCCATGCCAATGGTGGCAACATTATCCGCCGAGGCAAAAACTTAAAGCAACGTGCAATGGTGCGTAATGGCTATGGAGAGGTGAGTGCGATCGCCGCTATAGTCACCCAGGGCAAAGGCATAATGCCCGCATATGCAGAAAAGCTGAGTGTGGAAGAGATTAGTGCGATCGCGCAATACGTCCACGAGCAATCAGAAGCAGGCTGGTGACTTCGACTACGCTCAGCCACCCCAGTGACCTAACACCAACCCTCCACCTCGGCTGAAGTAAATCTCCTCCTCGGAGGAGTCCCCGCAGGGGGAGGTGGGCTCTTGCCGCCCAGACTCAAAGCACAACCTACTACGCGCTAAAGTACTTCGCGGCCTCGTGATACGCCACGATCGCCGTCGTCGACTGCTCCGGATACAGCTGCTCGCTCTCGTCCATATGCATACCGATTTTCTCCACCTCTAGCAGATCTAGCTGCTTTGGCTGATCCTGCATATTCGGACAGGCCGGATAGCCAAAGCTATAGCGAGATCCCTGATAGCGCTGCGCCAAAATATTCCGAATCCCTTCCGGCTCCTGCTCGCCATAGCCCAGCTCGAGATCGAATTCTCTGATGCGCCCACTCTGCTAGCGCCTCCGCCATCTGCACCGCCAGACCGTGATAGTAGAGATAGTTCGTATAGTCATCCGCTGCAAACAGCTTGCCAGCAAACTCAGTTGCAATATTGCCCATCGTCACCGCCTGCATTGGGAAAACGTCGTATTCTCCCGGCTTCGCTTTCTCCTTCGGCAAGAAGAAATCCGCAATACACAGTCGTCGCATCGATCGCTGACGAGGAAACTCAAACGAAGTCACCGGTTCGCTAGGCTCTCCCTTTTGCGCCGCTTTCCAGTCATAGACATAGCAGCGTATTTCCCTCGGCCAAGCAAGGAAAATAGCCATACATCAGCTTTGGCTCTAGCAGCTTCTCTTCTACAATTCGCTGCTTCCATTCGGCCAAAATAGGATCTACTTTCTCTGCGAGGAAAGCGTCGTACTCCTCACGAGACTGACCCTTTGGCTTCCGAAACTGCCACTGCCCAGCCACTAGCGCCTGCATATCTAGATAGTCAAACAGCTCCTCTAGCGGAATATCCTCCGGACCAAGCTGCTTTGGTCCCCAGAAAGGTGGTTGAGGCCGAGCAATCTCAACAGCCACATCGTCAGAGCGGCGCGTATCAATCACTTCCGGCAGATCGGACTCTGTTCTGCGATCGCGTGATTGATGGCGACTTTCTTCTCCACCTGACCCATCGGATGACTATTCGCAAAGCCTTTCAAGTTGTCCCACTGGTTTGCCTTCTTGGCAGGCATCAGCGCGTCCATAAAATGCAAATCTGCAAATGCATCTTTGCCATAGATCACCTGACCGTTGTAAGTGTTCTGACAGTCCTCATTCACAAACTTCGGCGTTAGCGCCGCGCCGCCCAGGATCACCGGAACGTCAATTCCATGCTCATTAAAAGTTTTTAGATTCTCTTTCATAAACGCGGTCGATTTCACCAGCAGGCCGCTCATCGCAATGCAGTCCGCCTGATGCTCTTTGTAAGCCGCAATGATGCTATCCACTGGCTGCTTAATGCCAATATTCACAACCCGGTAGCCGTTGTTAGACAAGATAATGTCTACCAAGTTCTTACCAATATCATGTACATCGCCCTTCACCGTGGCAATTACTACGGTGCCCTTCCCACTCGTATCAGCTGCCTTATCCATGAATGGCTCTAGATAAGCCACTGCTGACTTCATTGTCTGGGCTGACTGTAGTACAAACGGCAGCTGCATCTGCCCCGATCCGAACAGTTCCCCCACCACCTTCATGCCATCGAGCAGAAAGGTATTGACAATCTCTAACGGCGGATACTGCTCCAAGGCTTTCGTTAGCTGATCTTCTAAACCGATCCGCTCACCGTCAATAATGTGACGCTTTAGCCGCTCTTCTAGGGGCAGATCTTCATCCAGCGTGGTTCTGAGCTGCTTAGAACTCTTACCGGTGAAGGCAGTTGTCAGTACGCCTAAGGGATCATAGGTGCAGACATCGCCGTCAAACTCACGCCGGTCATAAATTAGGTCCAGGCAAGTCTTTTGATGCTCAGGCTCAATCTTTGCTGTCGGCAGAATCTTACTGGCGCTAACAATGGCTCCGTCCATTCCCGCTTTCATAGCTTCAGTCAGGAACATAGAGTTCAGTACGACTCTAGCCGCCGGGTTTAGACCAAACGAAGCGTTGGAAACGCCCAGCATGACATGGCAACCAGGCAAATTCTCACGAATCATCCGAATGGCGGCAATGGTTTCTCTTGCGTTTACACGGTCTTCTTCTATCCCGGTCGAGATCGGTAGCACCAAGGTGTCAAAGAATAGTTCGTAGGGGGGGAAGCCGTATTCCACGGCGTCTCTATAGGCTCGCTGTGCGATCGCAAGCTTCTTCTGCGCCGTCCGCGCCATCCCGTCTTCATCAATACAGCCGATCACCACACCCGCACCGTAGCGCTTCGCCAGTTCCAACACCTTGAAAAATCGCTCATCACCATCTTCGTAGTTAGTCGAGTTTAAGATGCACTTGCCGCCTGCCACCTTCAGGCCCGCCTCCATCTTCTCCCACTCAGTCGAGTCCAGCATCAGCGGCAGCGTCGCATTCGTCACCAGCCGAGACACCAGCTCTCGCATATCGCGCTCACCATCGCGGCCCACATAGTCCACGTTCACATCTAGAACATGAGCGCCCTCTTTAATCTGAGACTTTGCTAGCGCCACCAGACCGTCCCAATCTTCGGCGTTGAGCAGATCTCGGCATTTTTTCGAGCCACTGGCATTCAACCGCTCACCCACAATTAGGAACGAGTTGTCTTGTTCATAAGGCTGAGGGCTGTAGATAGAAGCCGCAGCGGGCATATAAGGCAGCTCGCCATAGGGTGGAAGCTCGCCCCGTTCGCCAATGGGTCGGGGTTTAGGCGTCAGATCTTTCGAGAGATCGGCTAGCTGCTCAATATGGTCAGGTCGCGTACCGCAGCAACCGCCGATGACCTGCACGCCCAGATCCTCGACAAAATGCATCAGCGCCATCCGCAATTCCATCGGCGTTAGGCGATAGTGCGCCTGTCCGCCGACGTTCTCAGGCAGACCTGCATTCGGCACGCAGGAAATAATAAAGGGCGAATTTTCCGATAGATACTTGATGTGCTCCTTCATCTCTGCCGGACCTGTCGCACAGTTCAAGCCCAAGATGTCGATACCAAACGGCTCTAGAATCGTCAGCGCCGCCCCAATCTCTGAGCCAACGAGCATAGTCCCCTGCTGCTCTACGGTTACCGAGACCATCAGCGGCAGGCGATCGCCCTTCTTCTCAAAGACTTCCTCAATCGCAATCAAGGCGGCCTTGATCTGCAAAACGTCCTGACACGTCTCCACCAGCATCAGATCGACACCGCCGTCGTAAAGACCTTCTACCTGCTCGATGTAGGCATTCTTCAGCGTGTCAAAATCCACATGTCCCAGGGTTGGCAGCTTTGTCCCCGGACCAATCGAACCCGCCACAAAACGAGGTTTTTCAGGCGTAGAGTAATCATCTGCGGCTTTGCGAGCCAGCTCGGCGGCCTTTTTGTTCAATTCGTAGGCTTTGTCAGCCAAATCGTATTCAACCAGGACCAGCGCAGTGCCACCAAACGTATCAGTTTCGATCACATCTGCACCCACTTCCAAGAAGCCGCGATGCACTTTCTCTACTGCATCAGGCTTCGTTTCTACCAGATACTCATTGCAGCCTTCGTATTCAGGTCCGCCAAAGTCTGCCGCCGTCAGTTCCTGCATTTGCAGTGACGTTCCCATTGCACCGTCGAACACCAAGACAGGACGCTCAGGACTTTTTAGACGGTCTAAGAACAGACTTTTCATAAGGGCCCTTGCTGTAGGAACTAGTGTGCGGTGATAAATCAATATAAAGCTTCTATCATTATTACTAAAAATCGCGAAGCGTTGAACCTGGCGCTATGAGTGCGATCGCAATCCAAACATCAACTTTTCTCATAAGCGTTTCTACCCAACTTCTGGCTATGGACATTTCAACTGCTCATTCCACCGTCCTAAACCCTGGCATGTTGCGCGGCGTTCACCACATCGCCCTCAACGTAAAGGACATGCAAGCCTCCTGCGACTTCTATGGCAGCATCCTCGGACTACACAAATTAGTCAGGAGACGAAGTACCCAAGACCCTAGTCAAACTCGTCGCTGAAGGCAAAGTCACCAACTTCAAAACGCCAGACGGCACGATTCTCGACCTCTTTTGGGAACCCGACTACGCACCCGCCGATCCCGATCCGTCCAAAGGCTTCACCCGCGCTGACCATCTTGCCTTTGACATCGCTCCCGACCAGATGGAAAGCGCTATGGCCCTGCTTACTGAAGCACAAGTCGAGTTCAAAGGCCCCATCATCCGACCGACCGGCAAAGGCATTTACTTCCACGACCCGGATGGGTTCACGATTGAAGTCCGCTGCGATCCGAGTGACGAAAAGTGAATGGTTCACATGGACCAACACAACACACCGTTAGTTGATGCGCTGCTACATTGCGCTACCCGCCAGAATGCAGCGTTCTATACGCCGGGACACAAGCGCGGGCAGGGAATTACCGATCGACACCGGCAGCTATTTGGGGATGCGGTCTTCCGCGCCGATCTGCCCGAACTTCCTGAGCTAGACAATCTCTTTGCACCTGAAGGCGTCATTCTACAAGCCCAAACGCTCGCTGCCGCCGCCTTCGGCGCAGAACAGACTTGGTTTCTAGCTAATGGCTCAACCTGTGGCATCGAAGCGGCCATTCTCGCTACCTGTGGGCCTGGGGATAAGCTGATCTTGCCGCGTAACGTTCATAGCTCTGCAATTTCTGGACTGATCCTGTCTGGCGCAGTGCCGATTTACATTCAGCCGTCCTACAGCGCTCAGTGGGATATGCCGCTTGAGGTCTCGCCCAGCACTATCAAAGCAGCATTAGCCGAACATCCTGACGCCAGGGCAGTTCTGATCGTCTCGCCAACTTATCAGGGGATCTGTTCAGACCTGAGTGCGATCGCCCAACTCACCCACACCCACAACATCCCGCTCATCATCGACGAAGCCCACGGCCCTCACTTCGCCTTTCACCCCGACCTGCCAGACTCTGCCCTATCCGCAGGCGCAGACATCGCCGTCCAGTCTGCTCACAAAGTCCTTAGCGCCTTTACGCAGGCTGCGATGCTGCACGTGCAGGGCGTTGGCGGAGCCTCTCCCTCGGAGAATCGCATCGACAGAACCCGCCTCTCGCAAGCCCTACAGCTCACCCAGTCCACCAGCCCCAGCTATCTCCTCCTCGGCTCCCTAGACGCCGCCCGCTATCAGATGGCAACCCTGGGAAAAGAGCTAATGTCAAAAACACTCGAAATGTCAAACCATGCACATCGAGAAATCGAAAAGCTATCCGGGTTAAACGTTCTCGACTCAGATGACCGCACCCGCCTCAGCGTAGACGTTTCCCCACTAGGCATCACCGGATTCGACGCCGACGAAATCCTCCACAAAAAACACGGCGTCACTTGCGAACTGCCTGCCCTGCGCACCCTCACCTTCATCATCTCCCTCGGCAACACCCCAAAAGACATCGATCAGCTCATCTGGGGCTTCACAGATCTATCCTAACCAATATCCGAGAAATCACAAACCTCAGCAGCGCAGACTTGAACCCTATTCCCCATCCCCCACTCCCCCACTCCCCCACTCCCCCCGCCAAGCCTTCTTCGCCCCAAAACAACCCCTTCCTCTAAAAAATGCCATCGGCAAGATCTGCGCCGAAACCATCACTCCTTACCCCCCTGGCATTCCCCTTCTACTCCCCGGCGAAACCATTACCGAAAGCGCGATCGCCCAGCTCCAAACCCTCAAAAACGCAGGCAGCTCAATCACCGGCAACACCGACCCCACCCTCCAAACCATCCTCACGCTCATCCACTAACTCACCAGTGATATGAAGCGGAATTGATGCCGGGTGCGACTGATAAAGTCCCGTTGATGACTGAAAGGTTCCCGGATGTGACTGAGCAAGTCCCGTTAGTGACTGAATGATTGCCGGGTGCGACTGATAAAGTCCCGTTGATGACTGAATGATTGCCGGGTGTGACTGATAAAGTCCCGTTGATGACTGAACGATTGCGGTGTGCGACTAAGTAAGTCCTGCTACCATTCACCTAATCCCGTCCCCCTGCCACCCATGTCCCGCCTTTGGCCCTACGCCACCCCCGGCATCCCCGATCAGCTATTTCAGCAGCTTCCCGGCATTCCCCTAACGAAAAGAGAAGTTCGCCTATTAGTAATCGGCTATCTGCGACTCAAGCCTGATGCTCACCTCTGGGACATCGGTGCGGGCACAGGCACCATCGCGATTGAAGCTGCTCTCCTCTGCCCAAAAGGAAAAATCACCGCTGTCGAGCGAGATGCAGAAGTCGCTGGGCTAATCAAAACCAACTGCGATCGCTTCTCCATCACCAACATAGAAGTCGTCTCCGGCTGTGCGCCCGAATGCCTCAACCACATCAAAGGTCAGCCTAGCTGCATCCTGATCGAAGGCGCACCGCTCCAAACCACCCTCAAAGCCGCCTGGGAAAAACTCATCCTCAATGGCCGCATCGTCGTCACCGCCAACAATCTAGAAACTCTCTACACCGCCTCCGAGACCTTTGCAAAGCTCCAGGTCCGCAACATCGAAGTCGCTCAGCCAGCCGTCAACCGCCTGGAGACCAAAGGCAACCGACAGGTCTTCGCCGCGCTCGATCCCATCTTCATCATCAGCGGCGACAAACTCGAATAGAGAGGAACGCCCAACAATCAAGCTAGACTTGACTGTATTGATCAGCCTCTATTGATTGATACCATCTCTCGTTCCGCAACTGCGCGCCCGTGAGACTGCCGTTCACCTGAGTTAACACGTCTATGCCGTGGGTTCGCATTGCTAGTGGAATTGTCGCGATCGCGATCGCCCTCACCATCATCGTCTTGGGCGGGTGGTACTTCACCTTGGGATTTAGCGTCATCGTCTACCTAGGTCAGCTAGAAGTCTTCGGCCTAGTCCGCGCCAAAGGCATCAATCCAGCCGCCAAAACCACGCTTGTCGTCAGTCAAGTTCTGCTAGTCAGCGCTCATATCGCACCGCCCGTTGCCGACGCGACCCTGGCGCTCGCAGGCACCTGTATCTGCTTCTATCTCCTCTTCCAGCCAAAGTTTGCCACCATCGCCGACGTTGCGGCCTCCATTCTGGCTCTCTTCTACGGCGGCTATCTTCCTACCTACTGGATTCGTCTACGTGACCTAGGCACACAAGTCACCAATCTTCCTCTCGGCGGCTACTTCCCCGAGACCTTTAACTGGGCCAGCTTCCCCGCTGGGCTCACAATCACGTTCATCGCCTTTGCCTGCATCTGGGGCGCAGATATCGGAGCCTATGCCTTTGGCCGCGCCTTTGGCCGCACGCCTCTATCTGATATCAGCCCAAAAAAGACCGTAGAAGGCGCTATCTTTGGCATCAGCGCTAGTATCAGTGTCGGCATTGTCGGAGCCTGGTCTCTCGGCTGGTCAATCTGGTGGCTCACGGGCGCAGCCCTCGGCACAATCATCGGCATTTCCAGCCTGCTCGGCGATCTCACAGAATCCCTGATGAAACGCGATGCTGGCGTCAAAGATTCAGGCACATTGATTCCTGGACACGGCGGCATTCTCGATCGCACCGACAGCTACGTCTTCACCGCACCCCTGGTTTACTACCTAGTCGTCTATCTGTTACCTCTGCTGAACCGATACTGAAAACCAGCTCAATGCTTTCGCAAAGACTAAGGTCTGACCATCAATTGCCCCTCACAGGCCAACTGTGTCGGCTGCAAATCTCAGCCGACTTAGCTGAGTATCCTCTCCCAAATTCCAGCGGAAGTCAGACAGCGCTTCGATCGGCTCACCTTGCTCAATATCAGCAAGCATCGCCACATCATCCAACCAGCAAGGCGACGTTAGCTGAAGGTAACTCCCCGAAACTACAGACAGCGCTGTGCCAAAGATAATTGGCAGTTCGTCAGTTTGCCCCTGACTCTGCGGATGAAAGCTCAGTGCCAAACAGCCCTCACCTAATTGGATTTGAGCGCGATGCAGTCTGGTATCTGGCTGGAGCGATCGCACCCCATAGCGCCGCGTCACCGCCTCAGCAAAACCCGGCAGCCGAACCAGCGATCGCCAAAAATCAGCCAGCCCCTCAGCCAACAAAGGCGAGGACATCGAAGCCGTAACATCCGCATCACTCAAGATCACCTGCCCTTTCACCGGAAACCGCTTCATCAAACGTAGCGGCTTTCCCCTCACTACCTGACCCAGATTAATCCGAATATCTTCAGCGCCAAGCTTTACCTGAGATAGCTGCAATCCTTTGTAGATAGCGTTCTCAGCAGAGACAACGACGCCAGGAATATAGCCGGAAATCAGCTGGCGATCGCGCCCCTCCAGCTCAACTACCAGCGATTCCACCCGATCTACCTGAGTTTGCAACCACAATCTCACCGCCCCCGGCAAAACCCGCCCAATAATCTGACCTCGCTGCCCTTCCTTCTCAACAGGTTTAGCCACAGTCCCACACAATTCCAACGCCCCCATTATCCCTCTCCAGAGATGACAGTCAGTGCAATCTCAGCGAGCCTACGAAGTATCAACAAAGGGAAGGCAAAGTACACGCTCATGTCATGAACTCATAACTTTTTGATCCCAGTCGATCCCAAAATATAGGGATCACAGCGATCTTTGGAAATTTATCGTTATCTGTCGTGATCCCCATCGCTATATCTATCCTATTATTAAGATATCGATACAAAAGGTGATCCCGAGTCACAGTCTTTTGGGATCGACTTTTGGATAAAAATGAGGAATAACATGATCATGTCAACGCCAGTACCCAACATCCCACTCGAAGAAATGACTCTCCGCCAGCTACGCAGAGTAGCCAGCGAATACGAGGTCTCCAGATACAGCCGGATGCGCAAGGTTGAGCTCGTCGCCGCCATTCAGCAAAAACAGGCCGAAGCCGGGGTTCGCAACATCCCTTCTACACCCGAGCCTATAACCGGTCAAGTCGCTGCCGAAGCCTCCAGATTTACCGATGCTTCTGAAGCCGCTGGTGGCACATCCACTGCTGTAGCGACTCGTAGCCTGAGCATGGAACATCTAGCCAGCGTAGATGAAGGTCTTGGCGATCTCCCCGGCGGCTACGGTGAAAGCCGTATCGTTCTACTGCCGCGCGATCCTCAGTGGGCGTACGCTTACTGGGACATTCCCAATGAGCACAAGCAGGAACTTCGTAACCAAGGTGGCAGCCGTCTTGCCCTGCGCTTTTACGATGTCACAGATATCGACATCAACACTCAGAGCCCACACAGCCTTCAGCAATATGAGTGCGGCGAAATTGCTCGCGAATGGTATCTGCCAATTCCGGTTAGCGATCGCGACTACTCCATCGAAGTCGGCTACATTTGCGACGATGGCCGTTGGCTAATGCTCTCTCGCTCAGCCACAGTCCGCATTCCTCCTGTCTATCCCTCCGATTGGATCGAAGATAAATTCGTCACTATTAGCTGGGAGCAAGAGCTTCGCGATCGCAACGTCGCCAATCTGGTCTCCCCCAGTCAGAAAGCAGCCACCGCCGCTACTGCTGCTGCTGCTACTGGAAAAGCAGGTTATCAAGCGGGTGAAAATCCTCTATACGACGACATCTTTGCCCAAGCTCAGTCCGCAGAAGCAATGCGCATAGCAGGTTCACTCTTCGGCTCCATGCACCAGGTTCCAGAGCAGTCAGTCAGCTCGTACGTCTTCCCATCAGGTGCGGGGCTTTGGGCACTCCCCACCGCATCTGGAATCAACATGTCCGGCGCAGGCATGTTCTCCTCCGCACCTCCTGCGAAGTCTCGTAAATTCTGGTTAATCGCAGACGCAGAACTAATCGTCTACGGCGCGACTGAGCCCGACGCTACCGTCACCATCGATGGCAAAGAGATCGAGCTAGAGCCAGACGGCACTTTCCGCTTCCACGTGTCCTTCCAAGACGGCGTGATTCGCTACCCCATCGTGGCAGTCGCCAAAGACGGTGAGCAGTCTCGCTCCATCCACATGGACTTCGAGAGAAAGACACTTTCGCGAAACACCAACACCAAAGCAGAAGCGGTAGAAGAGTGGTTCGCATAGGTCACGTGGTCTAGCCTCAGTCAAGACAATAGACCGAAAAAGAAAAAGGGTGAAGTCAGCGTTTTGACTTCCCCCTTTTCTCTTGAATCTAGCTGTTTCGCCTTCTTAAAAGCCATCGTCGCCAGACCTCCATCAGTATCTGCCACTGACCTTCAACCCAAGTCAAAAGGCGATCAATCCATTTCAGCACCGTTTCCAAAGGATGCTCAACATACTCAAACGCAACCACCTTCGCATCCAATAATCTATCAGCCGCAGCTTCTAAGCCGATATCTAAATCAACTTCTGAAACAGACACAGAGATCAAATCACCTCCCGACTTACTAGGTAGCGGCAAAGCGTTCATCCGCCCCGATTTCAATCGTTTTGATAGCCGCTTGTTTGGTAATGCTTTCGCTGTAGCTTCTGGCAAGGTAGCGAAGGCACTTTTTAGGTTTTTGACGTTCCGCCGAGACTTTGAGTTAGCGATCGCACGCAGCACAGCAACCCAAAAAGAGTGAATTGGCCAAACCAAACTGCCCTGAGCTTTATCAGAAGATATTTCACCAGACTGAGCGCTATTATGAGCGCTATTAGGCTGAACAATATCAGATGGAGTAGAGGAAGGCGCGATCGCAGTCTCATCCTCTTCCACAGCATCGACAGGCACGACCCAACCCACCGCTGCCCGTACAATACCCATCGCCTTCACCGCAGATTGAGCAATAATCCTATAGACAGAAACACCTGTAGCCTGCAAGCCAACACCAGCCGTCTTCTTCGCTTCTGCGTCATCAGTCACCGACAGTCGAGACCGCACGACCAACCCGCCTACACCAGAATATTTAAGCTGACCCACCACCTTTGTAAGAGGTTCTAGCCAACGCCGATTCGTCATAGACTGTCTCAACTTCCGCTTCGCCGACTGAGACATCCGAACCGCAGCATACACTGGAGTCATCGCCAGCACCGACCCCACCTCAACACCCAGAGCCACAGTCGATTGCGTAGTCATCACAGCCCGCCGATGCCGGTCAACCCCCGCCCGATACTGCCCCACCAAAAACCGTAATATATTGCTCTGATACGGGCCAGACATCATTCCCACCGCCCACCGCTGCTTCACCCCAAAGTTTACCGGAAGTCATGGCCTCAGATCCCATCCTCTCACTCTCAGTCAGCTTACAAACCAGCCTCCACCGCCTACGCCAGCTCAACACTCAAGACATCCAACCACAGTGGCAACAGCACAACGAGAGTCCCAACAATAACCTCGCACTACAGGATATTTTCACCACAGATATCACCACCAACTGGCCGACAGCCCCCCTCAACGACCGTCAACACATTGCCTGGAGCAGAGGGCTCAACGTCGTCTGGCTTTATCAAAAAATCGAAGTCCCCACCCACCTCAAAGGATATCCACTCACCGGACTAATCCTGAGACTCTCACTGACATGGTGGGCAGAAGACGCACAAATCTACGTTGACGAAACCCTTGTACAGTCAGGCGATCTGTTTGAATGCTTCACCCGCCTCTGCCTCACTGACAGCGCTCAACCCGGCCAAATTTTTCAAATTGCCATTCGATTGGTCAGCCCCGGTCACGACGACGGCGCGCTAGTGCGATCGCACCTCACCTACGAACTCCCCCCACATCACCCCACCCCCGAACCCAGCTTCATCGCCGACGAACTCACCGTCCTCGCCACCCTAGAACCCGATAGCCAGTCAGAAATTGAGAGTGCGATCGCCCAACTCCCTTGGCAAACCCTCTCTCCCAATCCTCAATCCCCAATCCCCAGCCCTCAAGACGCCCTCAATCTCTGGGACAACCTCTCCGAGCAAATCCCCATCCCCGCAACCATCCACCCCTTCCAACAGTCCCTTAGCAAACTCCGCCGAACGCTAAAGCACTACAGCCCACAGCTAAAAGCCAGACAAATCCAGTGCGTCGGCCATGCCCACCTTGACATGGCTTGGCTCTGGCCCATCGCCGATACCTGGAACGCCGCCGAACGCACCTTTCGCTCCATCCTCAACCTACAAAAAGACTTCCCCGAACTCACCTACACCCACTCCAGCCCAGCCCTCTTCGAATGGCTAGAACACAACCGCCCCGAACTTTTTACGCAGATCCAAAACAAAGTCAAAGCAGGCACCTGGAGCATAGACGCCGGACTATGGATAGAACCCGAACTCAATATCATTAGTGGAGAATCGATCGTTCGCCAAATCCTCTACGGTCAACGCTACTGCCGAGAAAAGTTTGGCCAAATCAGCAAAATCGCTTGGCTCCCCGACTCCTTTGGCTTCTGCTGGCAGCTACCTCAGCTTCTCACCCAGGGCGGCATCGAAACCTTCGCCACCCTCAAACTCTCCTGGAACGACACCACCGAATTTCCTCACCAGCTCTTCTGGTGGCAATCTCCCGACGGTAGCCGCATCCTCAGCCTTATGCTCCCCCCCATCGGCACCGACATCGATCCCATCAAAATGTCCACCCACGCCAAAAACTGGGAAACCGATACCGGCATTCCCAACACCCTCTGGCTTCCCGGACTTGGCGATCACGGCGGTGGCCCCACCCGAGACATGCTAGAAAAAGCTCAGCGTTGGAAGAGATCACCCTTTTTCCCCACCTTGAACTTCACAAGTCCTAACAAATACATTGGCTCTCTTCCTGCCAGACAGCTAGACCAAGTTGGAAAGCAAATTGAAACCAACCTCCCAACTTGGCAAAACGAACTTTACCTAGAACTCCATCGCGGCTGCTACACCACCCACGCCGATCAAAAGCGCAACAACCGCCAGAGCGAAGACCTCCTCTACCAGGCAGAAGTCTTCGCAACAATCGCACAGCTCACAGCCAATCACCCTTATCCAAAAGCCGACATAGAAACAGCATGGAAATCCCTACTCTTCAATCAGTTCCATGACATTCTGCCAGGTACTTCCATCCCCGAAGTTTTTGTAGAAGCAAATAAAGGTTGGGAACGGGTTCAACAGATAGGTCAAAGAGTATTAGACGAAAGTTTGAGGGCGATCGCTACCACTATCCGACTTCCCGATCCACCTCATCCGAACGCCAAGCCTATCATTATCTTCAACCCGCTAACCTGGCCACGAGACACCGTAATCACCTTCGACCTATCAACAATCGATCCAAAGGAACAATCCCTATACTGGACTGTCTACAACCAAGACCAACAGATCATTCCATGCCAAACTGCTCCCGAACTGTCGAATGAACAATCGCCCCATCGAGTTTCCTTCTTAGCTTCAGATCTTCCCGCACTAGGCTATCAATGCTACTGGATTCAACCAAGCACAGCTCCAGTTGACGCTCCTACACCCACCACATACATCCTCGAAAATCACTTTCTCAAAGCTTCCATCAACTCACTAACTGGGCAGATAGACAGCCTAATAGAAAAGAGAACACAGTCAGAAGCCTTTAGCTCTCCCGGAAACCAGCTACAGATCTTCAGCGATCGCAGCGGCTACTGGGATGCGTGGAACATAGCGTCAGATTACGAGCAAAATCCTCTTCCTGACCCAGAACTAACCTCAGTCCGATGGCATGAAACCGGACCCATTCGCCAATGCATCCGCACCATCCACAAAACAGAAAAATCCACCATCTGCCAAGACTACATCCTCGATAGTGGCAGCCCCTTTCTAGCTATTCAAAGCACTATCCTCTGGCAAGAGGCACAAGTTCTACTAAAGGTGAACTTTCCAGTTGCGACGCCCTCTGACGTAGCTACTTATGAAATGCCTTTTGGTGCGATCGCTCGAACCACCAACCCCCAAACCGAAGCCGAAAAAGCGCAGTGGGAAGTCCCTGCACTACGCTGGGCTGATATAGGCGATCGCAACTTCGGCGTCAGCATTCTCACCAACTGCAAACATGGCTTCGACGCCAGCCCAAACCACATCCGCCTCACCCTTCTCAAATCTCCCACTTGGCCCGATCCGTCAGCCGACCAAGGCATCCACCAATTTACCTACGCTATTTACCCTCATCCCGACACCTGGCAAAAAGCCCGCACTGTTCAACACGCTCGTGCTCTCAATATCCCTCCTATCACCTATCGACCGAAAGAAGTCGTATCTCATACGAACATACAAACAAAAGAAAAGGTTCCAGGCAACAGCACTTCAAAACGTTATAGTTTCCTAGAAATTCACAACTCCAACGTCATCCTGTCTGCCCTAAAACCGTCTGAAGGTAACCCTGATGAATTTGTATTACGCTGCTACGAAGCCCACGGAGAATCAACCCACCTTGACATCAAACTTCCATCAGAACTATTTAATTTGTCTAAGAAAACTGAACGAACTGACT
>CAWCXR010000014.1:0-12500 GCA_963799555.1 uncultured cyanobacterium | reverse complement strand
CACCCTAGTTTTCGCTACTCAAGCCGACATTCTCACTTCTGCTTCGTCCACATCTGCTCTCGCTAATGCTTCTCACTACAACAGAACGCTCCTCTACCGCTTGCACTAATGCAAGCCCACAGCTTCGGTGCAATACTTAGTCCCATTCATTTTCGGCGCAGGAACGCTTGACCAGTGAGCTATTACGCACTCTTTTAAGGATGGCTGCTTCTAGGCAAACCTCCTGGTTGTCTCTGCATTCCCACCTCCTTTGCCACTTAGTATTGACTTGGGGACCTTAGCTGGTGGTCTGGGCTGTTTCCCTCTTGACGATGAAGCTTATCCCCCACCGTCTTACTGGCACTCTGTTCATCGGGTATTCTGAGTTTGACTCGATTTGGTACCGCTCTCGCAGCCCGCACCGAATCAGTGCTTTACCCCCCGACTATAATAAGTACCGCTGCGCCTAAACACATTTCGAGGAGAACCAGCTAGCTCCAGGTTCGATTGGCATTTCACCCCTAACCACACCTCATCCGCTCCTTTTTCAACAGAAGTCGGTTCGGACCTCCACTTAGTGTTACCTAAGCTTCATCCTGGACATGGTTAGATCACCTGGGTTCGGGTCTATAAAATCTGACTAACGCCCTATTAAGACTCGGTTTCCCTTTGGCTTCGCATATTTACTGCTTAACCTGCCAGACCCTATAAGTCGCCGGCTCATTCTTCAACAGGCACACTATCACACGTTTAATCGTGCTCTAATTGCTTGTAAGCTCACGGTTTCATGTTCTATTTCACTCCCCTCCCGGGGTTCTTTTCACCTTTCCCTCGCGGTACTCTTCTCTATCGGTCACACAGGAGTATTTAGCCTTACGAGGTGGTCCTCGTGGATTCAACCGGAATTTCTCGTGTTCCGGCCTACTCGGGATTCAGCTAGTATCCTTAAACTTTCAACTACGGGACTCTCACCCTCTGCGGTTCACCTTTCAAGTGATTCGTTTAGTCGCTAGATTCCACACGCTGTCCCACAACCCCATCAGTAAAAACCAATGGTTTAGGCTCTTCCCGCTTCGCTCGCCGCTACTAAGGGAATCGAGTTTTCTTTCTCTTCCTACAGCTACTTAGATGTTTCAGTTCACTGCGTTCGCTCATTCCCACCTATATATTCAGTGGGATGTTATTGGGTTGCCCCATTCGGATATCTCTGGATCAATGCCTGCTTCCGGCTCCCCAAAGCGTTTCGTCGGTAACCACGTCCTTCTTCGCCTCTGTGTGCCTAGGTATCCACCGTGAGCCCTTTGTAGCTTGACCTTCTCGTTAAAAGAAAATCATCTCGCTTACATCTCCTACATTCATCAACTAACTCACACGCCTCTTCAACTTACGTTGTCGATTCGTATCACTTAGTAACTCATGCAAAAGCTGGGCTTTGTTTGTTTTCAAATGTCTCTGCAAAACATTCGAACTACCTTTGCTTTCTTATAGTTTTCTATGCAGTTGTCAAGGTTCTTACTAGTCTATAAAGACCAGCAGTCTATAATGTCACTTGCAATAAGGCATTACCAGATGCTGATTTCTTTGACTTTCTCGCTCTGTAGCTGTTAGTCGCAGCTAATAATCTTTGATAATTCGATTCGTGGTAGTGGTGGAGGTAAGCGGACTCGAACCGCTGACATCCTGCTTGCAAAGCAGGCGCTCTACCAGCTGAGCTATACCCCCATATGTGCAGTCGATAGTTGCAGTATGAAAGTGGGCCATCCTGGACTCGAACCAGGGACCTCACCCTTATCAGGGGTGCGCTCTAACCACCTGAGCTAATAGCCCTTATCTCTCGGTGTCTTTGCCTACCTATCTAACTTAGACTTTTCGGCCTATATCAGTTCGGTAGAAGCACCTGAATAATCTAGAGAATCTGTAGACTTAACTACTCAAACTAACTCAACCCTCAACGACCTTAGGTGACTACAGTAACGCTCTATTTGCAAAATGCTTTCAAGCTGCTACCTAGTAGGTCTCCCTCTAAGGAGGTGATCCAGCCACACCTTCCGGTACGGCTACCTTGTTACGACTTCACCCCAGTCATCAGCCCTGCCTTCGGCGTCCCCCTCCGTACAACGGTTGGGGTAACGACTTCGGGCGTGGCCAACTTCCATGGTGTGACGGGCGGTGTGTACAAGGCCCGGGAACGTATTCACCGCAGTATGCTGACCTGCGATTACTAGCGATTCCGCCTTCATGCAGGCGAGTTGCAGCCTGCAATCTGAACTGAGCAACGGTTTATGGGATTAGCTCACTATCGCTAGTTGGCTGCCCTTTGTCCGTTGCATTGTAGTACGTGTGTAGCCCAGGATGTAAGGGGCATGATGACTTGACGTCATCCCCACCTTCCTCCGGTTTGTCACCGGCAGTCTCCTTAAAGTGCCCAACTTAATGATGGCAACTAAGGACGAGGGTTGCGCTCGTTGCGGGACTTAACCCAACATCTCACGACACGAGCTGACGACAGCCATGCACCACCTGTCTCTACGTTCCCGAAGGCACTCTTCCCTTTCAAGAAGATTCGTAGGATGTCAATCCCTGGTAAGGTTCTTCGCGTTGCATCGAATTAAACCACATACTCCACCGCTTGTGCGGGCCCCCGTCAATTCCTTTGAGTTTCACACTTGCGTGCGTACTCCCCAGGCGGGACACTTAACGCGTTTGCTTCGATACTGCACGGGTCGATACGCGCAACACCTAGTGTCCATCGTTTACAGCTAGGACTACAGGGGTATCTAATCCCTTTCGCTCCCCTAGCTTTCGTCCATCAGCGTCAGTAATGGCCCAGTAGAGCGCCTTCGCCACTGGTGTTCTTCCTAATATCTACGCATTTCACCGCTACACTAGGAATTCCCTCTACCCCTACCACTCTCTAGTCTAGTAGTTTCAATTGCCCATCCACAGTTGAGCTGTGGGCTTTAACAACTGACTTTCTAAACCGCCTACGGACGCTTTACGCCCAATAATTCCGGATAACGCTTGCATCCTCCGTCTTACCGCGGCTGCTGGCACGGAGTTAGCCGATGCTGATTCCTCAAGTACCGTCAGTACTTCTTCCTTGAGAAAAGAGGTTTACAACCCACAGGCCTTCCTCCCTCACGCGGCGTTGCTCCGTCAGGCTTGCGCCCATTGCGGAAAATTCCCCACTGCTGCCTCCCGTAGGAGTCTGGGCCGTGTCTCAGTCCCAGTGTGGCTGATCGTCCTCTCAGACCAGCTACTGATCGTCGCCTTGGTAAGCCTTTACCCCACCAACTAGCTAATCAGACGCGAGCTCATCTACAGGCTATTAATATTTCACCTCTCGGCACATCCGGTTTTAGCAGCCATTTCTAACTGTTGTCCCGGTCCTATAGGCAGATCCTCACGCGTTACTCACCCGTCCGCCACTAACACCCGAAAGTGTCCGTTCGACTTGCATGTGTTAAGCACGCCGCCAGCGTTCATCCTGAGCCAGGATCAAACTCTCCATTTTAGGTGAATCTCCCAGTCCCGAAAGACTAGTCAACTCAGTTTGTCTTTACTCAAGCTATTTACTAGCTATCCAATTGCTTCTCAACAATAGCTATGCTACTATCAAAAGCAATTTATCATTCTTTAACGAGGGTCTCGTTAAATTCTAATTCTCTAAATTATTCAACTTTCTAGGTGCTATCCATCGCCCCAGGTCGCTTCCCTCGCAGGTCGCTCCCTTCAGCGCCTAATGAATATAACGCTGTTTGATACGCAGTGTCAACTAGTTCTTTGAGAAATATCCGAAATGACTGAAAGCTTGTCTGTAGAAAGGCTTTCAGTCTTTTTCTTGTTCAGGATTAGTCGTTTGTTCGTCAATGCTGGCTGCTTATCAGGAAGATTTTTCAGCTTTCAAACGTTGGTAGTCCTCGATACACAAAGGACGTAGCCGATTTGGGTTTATGCTCGGGTAAGTTTCTTTTTAGTTTTGGGTGAGTGGGATGCTGCCGAGCTGGATAGTTTTGGATGAACTACTAATAACTTGGATGAAGGAGGATATCGGACGGGGAGATGGAACGACTGATGGACTGGCTGAGTTAGCGCAGGTGGATGGGCAGGCTTACTGGGTGGCAAAAGAAGAGGGAGTGATTGCAGGGCTGCCGGTTGCAGAGCGTATTTTTTCTTTGTTGGATAAGGACGTGAGGTTTCAAGCTGAAGTCGCTGAGGGCGATCGCATCAAAAAAGGCACCATCATCGCTAACATTTCCTGCCAGCTCTCCACCCTACTGACAGGAGAACGTGTGGCTCTTAACTTAGCGATGAGCCTAAGTGGAATTGCCACAATGACTAGACAATATGCAGATGCCATCTCAGATCTGCCAGCGCAACTTGTTGATACAAGGAAAACGACGCCGGGAATGAGGCTACTTGAGAAGTATGCAGCTTCTGTAGGGGGCGCGCAAAATCACCGGATGGGGTTGGACGATGGGGTGATGATTAAGGACAATCACATTGCGGTGGCGGGGGGGATCGCAAAAGCAATTAAATATATAAGAGAGCGAATTCCCTATCCAATTACCATAGAGGTGGAAACGGAGAGTTTGGAGCAGGTGAATGAGGCGATCGCACACAAAGCCGACATCATTATGCTCGACAACATGCCTTTAGAAGCGATGCGTGATGCTGTAAAAACCATTCGAGCTGCAAGTGAGCGCATCAAAATTGAAGCGTCTGGCAACATCACGCTAGAGACTATCCGAGGGGTGGCAGAGACGGGTGTGGACTATATCTCTAGCAGCGCCCCGATTACGCGATCTCACTGGCTCGATCTGAGTATGCGCATAAAGCAAAGTTAATTTACGAAACGGGGCACCCAAAATAGCCAAGCTATTGGACTAGGCTAAGGCCAACGTTCCTAAAAATATGTCTATGACCAATCAATCCCATAGCCAGCCTGCTGATAGCCAGCCTAGCATCATCAAAATTGATATGTTGGACAGCGACTACGCAAAAATGGTCGCTGGAGAATTGATTGCTATAGAACGTAGAGACAGACTTGAAGATATAGACACGTATACGCTGAATCGATTGGGGAAGCAGATTAGCCGATACCGCTACGGAAACTTGGATCAGACTGGGAAAGACGACATTCTTTGTGATGTGGGACTGACAGCAGAACTGCTCACTCAGTCGGATATGGAGGACATCCATCAGCGAACTAGGGAGTCGGGGCGGTTTTATCTGACGGAGAGCGAGCGTCTACAAATTCTCAACTGGCTCAAAGATGAACTAGCTGTCGACCTTACTACGACTAGCGCTGAGAGCAGCTCATTAGAATAGGCGATTCGAGAAATCACGGTCCTTGGGAGCTGTTAAGACTCGAATCCTTTCACAGTTTGTACTATTAAAATCTACACACAATTAAGGCAACACAAATGGCTTCAGCTACAGCTATTTCTCATGAACTGCCAGGGCTAATAAAAGGACTTCCTGATTTCTGTGGGCGAGAGGATGAGCTTGAAGCGATCGCGAGCCAATCCGATCCCGTTTTTCTATCTCAAACTAATCTGCGGCTATCAGATATCTCTGCTGGATTTGCGGTTGCTTTGCACATGCATCAACCCACGATCCCCGCAGGTCAGAAAGGAGAGCTGATTTGCAACCTACAGCATATGTTTGAGCATCCCTACGATGGGGACAACCACAATGCGGGGCCTTTTGCTTACTGCTATAGCCGCATTGGAGACTTTATTCCTGAGCTGGTTGAGCAAGGGTGCAACCCCAGAGTGATGCTGGACTATTCAGGGACTTTGCTGTGGGGGATACAGCAGATGGGCCGGACTGATATTTTGGACAAGCTGAAGCGGGTGACCTGCAATGAGCAATATCAGCCGTATGTAGAGTGGCTTGGCACGTTTTGGGGACATGGGGTAGCAGGATCAACGCCTTTGCCAGATATCAAGCTGCATATTCAGGCTTGGCAGCATCATTTCGCTGCAATATTCGGGAAGAAAGCACTGAAAAGGGTACGGGGATTTTCGCTGCCAGAGATGCAGCTACCGAATCATCCTGAGACGCTGTACGTCTTGGTAAAGGCGCTGAGAGACTGTGGCTATCAGTGGATGATGGTGCAAGAGCACACGATTGAAACGCTGACTGGAGAGGGCGTTCGAGAGACCCATTTGCCTCACAAGCTAGTAGCAAGAGGGCTGTCGGGCGAAGTAGCTGAAATTGCCGTGCTGATTAAGACGCAGGGATCGGATACGAAGCTAGTGGGACAGATGCAGCCATACTACGAGGCCAAAACGTTAGGGCCGAAGCAGTTGGGAAACAAAACTATTCCTCCGTTAGTGACGCAGATTGCGGATGGAGAGAATGGTGGAGTGATGATGAATGAGTTTCCAAGCGCGTTCAAGCGAGCTTGGCACGAGATGGGCGGTAGCAAACAGGGAACGGTTGCTTTTAACGGAACGGAGTATCTGGAGCTGCTGGCGGACGCAGGTGTCGGCGTGGATGATTTTCCGAGCTGTCAGGCAATTGGTCAGGCCAAGCTGTGGGAGAGAGTAGAGGGAGAGGTGACGCCAGAGAAGGTATGGGATGCGATCGCGCAGTTAAAAGAATCCCCTGACGGCATCAGTATGGCGGGTGGGTCGTGGACCAACGATAGAAGTTGGGTAGAGGGTTATAGCGACGTGCTAACGCCGATGGAAGAATTGAGCAATCGATTCCATCAGAAAATAGCAGCGACAGGAGAACCCACTGATGCATTGAGAAAACAACCTCGCTACCGCAATGCACTGCTTCATAACCTATTGCTACAAACGAGCTGTTTTCGCTATTGGGGGCAGGGTGGATGGACAGACTATGCCAAAGAGATCTACCGCCGAGGTCTTGCTATTTTAGAGCATGATTTTTAGTCAGCAGTTTTAGTCAACCGATGCTCTGGCCCGTGAGTGATGACTTTCGTCAGGATTTCGGCGTAAAGTTGAGGACACTTGGGTTTCACTCATAGACCATAAACGACAGAGAGCAGATGGCAAAAGCGGAAAAACACGATCATCCTGCTGAAAAGTGGATCGCTGGCTATGCCCGATTTGGGTATGGGGCGAAGGGCGTTATTTATGGTGGCACAGGGCTACTGGCGCTGTTGGAAGCTTTCGATTTGACCAGCGGAGATGTCACTAGTTCTACAGGCGTTTTGAAGACAATTGCCGTCCAGCCTTTGGGTAGAACGCTGGTCACCATTATTGCGATCAGTTTGATGGGGTATGTCGTCTGGCGCTTCATTCAGGCATTTTGGGACCCGGAACATGGCGGCGGCAATGAGTTTTCTGGTATTGTGCGGCGAATTGGGTATGGCTGTAGCGGACTGGTGTACGCCAGTATTGCCTACAGCGTTGTAGATATTTTGACGGGAAAGCCCTCTGAAGAAGGAAAGGGTACGGAGGGCTGGGCGTACGAGATTATGGTCAGGCCGATGGGCCGAGTATTTGTGGGCGCGATTGGTTTGTTGTTCTTCGTTATTGGCTGCTATTACTTTTACCGGGCGATCAAGGCTGAGTTTCGCAAACGTCTGAAGCGACATCAGATGAGTGATACGGCCAAGACTTGGGCGTCTATTGTCGGACGAGTGGGTATCGCTGCACGCGGCGTAGTGTACGTCCTGATTGGGCTCTATGGATTTGGCGCAGCTTGGCGGTTTGACCCTGAAATGATCAAGACGACAGAAGATGCACTAGAGCTGTTTAATAACAATCCGACCGACGAATGGATACTGGCGACTTTGGGCATAGGGTTTATTGCCTATGGAGTCCATATGGGATTTCAGGCGGCCTATCGCAGCATCGATCCGATCCAAGAATGAGCTACTTGCTATGAGTCATTATTCCTTTCATTTACAAGAACTTCCAGGATGCTGGAAGTTCGCGTCGCTTCTATCGCGTTCGCCACTTTGCTCCACACACTTTCGATAAGTAATACCTTTATTTTGCAAGAGCAAAGTGGTCGGCTAGCGTACGGATGCATCCGACGCTAGCTATATATCATGGCGGCGGGAAAAGGGCTTTTGTTTGACTAGCGTTTATTGAGCTAGCGTCATACTCATGCGGCTGAGGAAAGCCTGTAGTCTTTCGCTCTGAGGGTTGGCGAGCACTTCGCGGGGGTTGCCCTCTTCTTCTACCTGGCCCTTGTTAAGGAACATGACTCGGCTGGCGACCTCACGCGCAAACTGCATTTCGTGGGTGACCACAACCATGGTCATGCCTTCTTCGGCTAGCTGCTTCATGACTAGAAGCACTTCACCGACTAGCTCGGGATCTAGGGCGCTGGTGGGTTCGTCAAACAGGAGAATCTCAGGTTTCATACAGAGGGCGCGGGCGATCGCAACTCGCTGCTTTTGACCACCAGAGAGCTGATCCGGATAGGCGTTCACTTTCTCACTGAGACCGACTTTCTCTAAATAGAAGCGAGCTGTTTCTCGACTTTCACTTTTCGACTGCTCCTGCACTTTCTGAGGAGCGAGGCACAAATTTTCGAGCACTGATAGATGCGGAAACAGGTTGAACTGTTGAAAGACCATGCCGACTTTAGCTCTGAGCTCTAGCAAACGACGGCGGCTCATGTTGGGCGAGGAAAGGTCGATATCGTTGACGATCAGCTGACCGCCGCTGATGGTTTCTAGTCGGTTAAAGCAGCGTAACAGCGTACTTTTGCCACAGCCAGAAGAGCCAATGATAGAGACTACTTCGCCTTTGTAGATTTGGCAGTCGATGCCTTTGAGAACGGATAAGGCACCGAAGTTTTTTTGCAAATTGGCGCTGATAATTGCAGGGGCGGGCTCTGGCATAGGAACGGCGGCTGTCAGCCAAGGAGTCTATTCAAAGAGTATCATCTAGCCTTTTAAATACCGTTTAGGTAGCATTGATCACTTCTTCAGCGCGATAGAGCGCAATAATAGGCAACTAAGATAGAAAAATTTAATTTTCCTAGCCCTATAGACACAACTTTAGTAGGTTAAGAGAGGATTAAGTTTTAAGTTGCTGTAGGTAGCTATTAACTGCGAAGTGTGAGGTTTTTGATAATGAGAATGACACGGGCTGCGTTTCTAAAGTCGGCTGTTTTGGGTGTGGCGATGGCTGGCCTGGTCGTATCTTGCGGAGGTGGCGGCGACAGCGGCAGCTCTGCGGACGCTCCAGCGGACACTTCTGCGGGCGGCGGCGACAGCGTTCTAACTGTCGGGACAGAGCCGGGGTTTCCACCGTTTGAGTTGGTAAGCGACAGCGGTGACATCGAAGGCTTTGATATCGATTTGATGAATGCGATCGCAGAAAAATCAGGCAAAACCGTTGAGTTCCAAAGTTTGCCTTTTGACGGTTTGATTCCGGCGCTGCAAAGTGGATCGATCGATGCAGCCATCAGCGGTATGACAATCACTGATGAGCGTAAGCAGACAGTTGATTTTTCTGATCCCTACTTCAAGGCAGGACTGGCGATCGCAGTACAGAAAGGCAATACCGATGTTAAGACGCTAGATGATTTGAACGGAAAGCGAATTGCTGCGCAAATTGGCACTACCGGGGCCGACGCAGCTAACAGCGTCGAAGGGGCAACAGTCACTACTTTTGACTCCGCGCCTCTGGCTTTGCAAGAGCTAGCCAATGGCAACGTTGATGCGGTAGTAAATGATGCACCGGCAACTTTGGATGCGATCGCTACTGGCAACATTCCCAACATTGAAGTCGTTGGACAGCTGCTGACTGAGGAGTTTTATGGCATTGCCTTACCCCAAGGCTCTGACAACACCGAGGCGATCAACACTGGCCTAGAAGAAGTAAAGACTGACGGTACCTACGCAGAGATCTATCAGAAATGGTTTAAAGCAGAGCCTCCAGCTGACATGGTTGAGTAGCGACTGGCCAGCGCATCTGTACGCCAACCGACCACTTTGCTCTTTCCAAATCAGGGGTTTACCGATTGAAAACCTGCGGAGCAAAGTGGCGAACGCTATTGTTTTTGAAAAAACGTACCGAAAGCTATAGACACGTCCCTTCCTGCCCTTACTGGAGCTTAAGTTTTGGAAAAGTCACTAGGCTTTATAATTGCTGCGCTACCCGCCCTTTTGAAGGGGGCGATTATCACCTTACAGCTGACCGCCGCTGCGGTTGCATTAGGATCAATTGGGGGCGTTCTTTTAGGTGTCGCACGGCTTTCTAAATCTCGGCTGATCAGCATAGCGGCGAGAATATATATCGATTTTTTTCGAGGTACGCCGCTGCTAGTACAGCTGTTTATGATTTATTTTGGGGTGCCGCCTCTAGTGAGATCGATCGGCATTGACTTTACATTCAATCAGTGGACCGCAGCGGTGGCTGGGCTGAGTCTTAATTCAGCCGCTTACTTAGCAGAGATTGTCCGTGCGGGCATTCAGTCAATCGAGACCGGGCAAAAAGAAGCGTCAGAATCTCTGGGTCTAGGGCCGAATCAGACCATGCGCTACGTCGTCTTTCCCCAGGCTTTGCGCCGGATGATTCCCCCTTTGGGCAATGAATTTATTACGTTGCTCAAAGACACGAGTCTAGTGGCGATTATTGGCTATCAGGAGCTGTTTCGTCAGGGTCAGCTGATTGTAGCTAGAAACTTTCGAGCCTTTGAGATCTGGTTTACAGTCGCCTTGATCTATCTAGTTTTGAACGTGATTGCCTCACAGGCTTTTTCTCTGCTAGAGCGCAAAATGAATCCGACCGCCAAGTAGTTTCAGAACGAGAAATTGGCTGAGCGCGGTTGAAGACTTCCATGAATCAAAGCTTTCCGAAGGTCAAAATTATTGCGGTAGGCAAGGTCAAGAAGCCCTGGCTGAAAACGGGAATAGATCTATATATAAAGCGATTGCCCGAAGTCGAAATTATTGAGATCAAAGACAGTGGGAAGGCGCAAGAGGCTGAGAAGCTAGAGGGATTGCTCGGTGGCCAAGATCGGTTGGTGGTTATGGCAGAGTACGGTCAGATGCGTGATTCTGTGGAGTTCGCCAACTGGTTGGGGCGAGAGGCGTTTGGGACTTTGGTGCTGTTTATTGGCGGGCCGGAGGGGGTGTGCGATCGCCTCAAAAAGCATCCAATGATCAGCCTCTCTGCCATGACTTTCCCGCATGAGCTAGCCAGACTAATGCTAGTAGAGCAGTTGTATCGCGCCAAAACGATTTTGAATAACGGCAGCTATCACAAGTAGGCACGCTCTGTCGTCTCGCTATCCGACCGCGAAGTCTGTGTATTGACGAACGTGAGGCGCATGGTAAGCGAGGACGATGTCTTGCTTGGGAACGCCGAGTTCGGCTAGCTGGCCTGCGATCGCAACTTCGTATACATCGTGCAAAATCCAAATTTTGTCCTTCTTAATCGTGACGTGTCCAGAACAGTAGTACAAATATTTATCAGCATTTTTCCATCCTGCCGTCACGACTTGATAGTGGTCGCGCGTGGTGTCGAAAACCAATACGGTTTCTACGGCTTCTAGCCTAGACGACTGATTAGCAACGGCTGCACGTTTTTCGAGCAGCGCTTGGACGAATTGTCGGTAGAGCGCTAGCTTTTCCATAGAGTATTGAGCCAAATAGATATTTTATGCCGTATGCGATTAATAAAGTGCATTTGATGACTCAATCGCTGAAGGAAAGAGATGATAAGTTTACGGTGATTAGATTGGGACAGCTTTGCAATGAGATGGCCTTGGCAGCGACAAGAGAAGCAGGCGACAAGTGAGCCGACATTGCAACCGCTGAGCGATCGCAAGTACGAGCAGCTATATTTCTCGCTGCTAGCGTTGCAGGAAACGGCTGGCGAAAACGCAGCGGCGCAGCTACAAGATCGACTGGGCGAGAAGCAGCACGATCCCAGTTTTGTGGGGTGGCTACGGCGGTTTGGGCAGGGGCTGCTCAGTAGCTCGGCGGATAATACTGTGCTGGCTCAGCAGATGGTGGCTTTGGCAGACAGTGAACTAGGCGAGCTGAGCGCGTTGTCTGGGACGTTCGGCGAGCAACTGTTGACGCAAGGTAATACAATGCCGCAGCCGCCGCAGTCGGTAGCAGCGCACCCTCAGCAGAATGACGACGTTGAAGCGAATGCGTCTGAGCCATCTGCTGAGCAACAAGCTGAGTTTTACTTTCAACAAGGAAACGAAGCCTTTTATCGAGGAGATTTTAGGGGCGCGATCGCTGCCTATGACGCTGCGCTCAACATCAAACCTGACGACCACGAAGCATTTTATAACAAGGGCGTTGCTCTAGCTAACTTAGGCCGTTTCGAGGACGCGATCGCGGCCTTTGACGCTGCACTCAACATCAAACCTGACTACCACGAAGCATTTAATAACAAGGGCGTTGCTCTAGATAACTTAGGCCGTTTCGAGGACGCAATCGCTGCCTTTGATGCTGCACTCAACATCAAACCTGACGACCACGAAGCGTTTTATAACAAGGGCGTTGCTCTAGCTAACTTAGGCCGATTCGAGGACGCGATCGCTGCCTATGACGCTGCACT
>CAWCXR010000013.1:0-47847 GCA_963799555.1 uncultured cyanobacterium | reverse complement strand
CGACAACCGGTTATCGTCACCCACCAATGTCAGTGTCGCGCAATAACAGCTAACCCGACAATCCGACTGTCGCGTCAGACAATGACCGGCTCTTCCCAGCTTTTGGTGAACGAGTAAAAAGGTCTGCCTAGTAGCAAATGCTTTCCATTTTGACCCAATCCTCAAGCCATAATAAAGCGCTTGGCTAGCAGGTCTAACCCAGCCCTGCCATACATCTGTCGTTTGAGCATTTTCAGCTTATTGTTTAATCCTTCAACTGGGCCATTACTCACCTCTAGCGTCATGCTAGCTTTGACCGCCGCATAGTCATCTAACAGTCCCTTCGCAAAGGTTTTCAAGGGTTTAATAGAAGAGGCTAACGTTTTCAACAGCCAGTCATCAAACTTATCTGATTGTCGCTGTCTCAACAGTTGCAGGAAGTCATCAGCAATTGTGACAATGCTGGCTAAGTCAGGGTGTTGCTGAGTCATTCGTTCTAATATTTCCGTTTCTTCTATCTCTCTATTCTCGGGTCGTAAAGTCACTAAGAAAGCAGCTTGTTTCGGGGTGAAAGGCGGTGATTGGGGGTCACTCACCTGAGGTAAAGAATGCGTCACGCGAATACGAGTAGGTGGTAAGCCTTGTGCTTGACGAAGCCCTTTAATATATCGCTGAACAGTTCGCATAGAACCTTCATAGCCTTCCTGTCGCAGCAGTTTTACCAGCACACCCGGCTCTCGAATGTCCGTATTCCACCAAACTAAAAGCTGCTGTTTATAGGGGTCGAGGATGCCGCTGCCGAAAGTGCGAAAGTGAGCGGGGACATCTGGAAAGTTGGGTGCCGCTAGGTAGCGCTCCACTGTGCGGGTGCTCACGCTAACTTCTTGAGCAATGGCAACATGTGTCCACATCTGTGCTCGTAATTCTCTCATGGTCTGCTGTAGCTGCACTCGCCGCTGCTGATTTTCCAAGATGGTCTGTCGGGCGGGTGCAGTGGCTGTCGGCTGCGGGACTGCAACGACTGTGGCTTCTGGTTGCGCACTCACTATGGCGTGATGCTGCGCTTGCTCAGTTAATTTGAGTTCGGCTCGATACCCGTTCAGTGCCTGCTCTAAGTAATCGCTCAAATTCTTGACCAAGTGAAAGCGGTCAGCCACCTGTATGGCTGCGGGCGCGGCTGTGTCCATCGCGCTTTTGTAAGTCTTAGAACGGTCGCGAGAGAGCACTTCGATGCCAGGGTGAGCTTGTAGCCATTCAATCAGCGTTTCTGCTTTGCGGTCGGCGAGCAGCGCGATAGGTTGATGCGTTTCTAAATCGACTAGGATGGTGCCGTAGTTGTGGCCTTTGCGAAAAGCAAAGTCGTCTACCCCTAGCATTTTGGGGGTCTCAAACGTCGGCAATGGCAGATGTCGCAGATGATTTAGCAGGGTACTGCCGCAGATCGCATAGCCCAAGCGATCGCCTAATCGTGAACCCGCTGCGCCACCAAGGGCTAAGCCAATTGCCTGGAGCCGCTGTAAAAACCGCGCGGTCTTTCTTGCCCAGGGAGAAGCTACTTCAGGCAGGCGCTCGGTAAAGATGCGGCGGCGACACTCAGCATTCGGGCAGAAAAACTTGCACACTTGAAGGATGAGTCTGAGCCTGAAATGTACGCAGGGCAGGTCGGCGAGCGTTCGTTCATAGTGGCTATGGACGCGCTGAGTTAGACCACTGCACAGCGGGCAAGGGACTATCGTTTGTGTAGAGGAAAGGCTCAGCGTTAGGCGGTCACCGCCTTCTATTTCATACCTATCTAAACGGAGCAGACCAGCACCGGGCAGCAGAGACTGAAGAAATTCCATCGGGAGATCACCGGAAGGGGCGATCTACAGTTTCCTACCTACTTTCCGGCTTCACCAAAAGCTGGGAAGAGCCCAATGACCTTGACGTTTGACAGTCAGCGCCGATGGCGAGCGGTTGTCGGGGTGAAGAACTCTCGGCGACTACAAGATGGCAGAAAGCTAAAAGACCTGCCAGGCAAGGCAAAACGCGGCCTACAGGTCTACCTTGATGGGATTGACTATCCGCTCACGCTCTCTTGGTTTTGGCTCAAACGCGCAGACAATAAGCGAGAGTTGCGCTTTGTTGCTTCGACACATCCCTATTCTGGCGTTTATCTCGTCCGATTGGGCCGCAAATGCTGGGCAATAGAAGGCTTCTTCAAAACTGCCAAACATCAGTTTGGTCTGCATTGTTTTGGCTAATGTACCAAAATCGGGGTCTATCGCTGGCTGATTCTCTCATTGATTGCTTACCTGCTCGCCCATTGGATTGACTTGTGGGCTTGGCCCCCCTAAGCTAGACTGGAAAGCTACCGCTCGGCTGACTCTCGAGAAGTTATTACCGTCTCTACTGTGGTCTCAGTTACTCAAAGAGGTCAGGCGTAACGCTGATATTGCTGCTCATTTTGGCTTTGACATTGTCATCAAACCACTGCCTGACTGCGCTTATCAAGACTGGTGCAAGATCTGAGATAGCACTAAACGCTAAACGCTAAACCACCGAACGCATCCGACGCTGAGCTATAGCTTTTCGCCTCGAATAGAGAGATCCAACAGTTCCATAGGATGCTTCAACATCAATTTTTTTTCCTGTTTTCCCAAAGACTGTTTAATCTGTAGAGAACAGCCTGGATTCGCCGATGCGATTAAAGTCGCACCTGTTTTGACCAGGTTTGTTGCTTTCATTTGTCCCAATTCTTCAGCGATTTCGGGCTGAAGCATGTTGTAGACGCCTGCGCTGCCGCAACAAAGAGCAGCATCTAGGGGCTCTCGCAGTGTCAGTCCTGGAATCTGTTGCAATATTTCTCTGGGCTGACGGCTAATTTTTTGACCGTGCAACAGATGGCAGGCATCTTGATAAACGGTTACGAGCGGCTGATCTTGCAGGGGATGAAGCTTTGCAGTAAGACCAACCTCGGCCAAGAATTCTTGAACATCACGAACTTTGGCCGCAAAGGCTTTGGCGCGGTCTGCGTAAGCTGGATCGTCTGCTAGGATATGACCGTATTCTTTGAGGGTGTGACCACATCCGGCGGCGTTGATAATGATGTAGTCTACGTTTGATTTCTCAAAGCTGTCGATCATTTGGCGCGCTAGGGCCTGAGCCTGAGCAGTTTCGCCTTGATGTTCTGGAAGGGCGGAACAGCAGCCTTGGCTTCTAGGTATGAAAATTTCGCAGCCGTTAGCTGTCAGGACTCTCGCGGTGGCTTCATTCACACCCGCAAAGAAGACTCTTTGAACGCAGCCAAGAATCATGCCTACTCGATAGCGTTTTGTTGTTGTTGCTGGAACCTCTTCGGGGAGGTTATCAGCAAAGCAGCTGATGGTAACAGGCGGCAGCAGGCTCTCCATTGCCGCTAAGTTCGGAGAGATTTCTTTGAGCAAACCTGTTTTTTGTAGGAGTTTTGAAATGCCCAATTTTTGATAAATGGCGAGGGGCGCTAGGAGTAGGCGGATACGGTCTGGGTAGGGAAAAAGAGAGAAAATCAGCTGGCGGATAGCCTGTTGTTTGAGCGAACGAGGGTGGTTTCTCTGTATTTGAGGGCGGACGCTGGAGATGAGCCGATCGTATTGCACGCCAGAGGGGCAGGCGGTCGTGCAGGCGAGACAGCCCAGGCAGGTGTCGAAGTGTCCGACAGAGGTGGGCGAGAGGGGGGCTTCTCCTTTGTTGATAGCGTCCATCAAATAGATTCGGCCACGGGGAGAGTCGGTCTCTTTGCCGAGTACGCGGTAGCTGGGACAGGTGGGCAAACAGAATCCACAGTGAACGCAGGCGTCGATCAGGCTTTGCTGCGGCGGGGCGCTGCTGTCAAAGCTGAGCGATTCGCTAGGTGTCGGTTCATTCGTAGGAAGGCTGGTATCTAGCTTGAGCGGGCTGTCTGTGGTTTGCATGTTAGCTACTGGCGCGATCGCTGAGGTTCCCTTTGTTTTAGCTTAGCGTGTTTGCGGAATGCGATCGCCCACACCTGTAGCACCCTAAACCAGGGAGCATGATTCCAAACACTAGACAGGAGCGTTCAACCGTCATGACTCAAGATTCCTTAAAAGTTAGACCGAAAGGCCGTAGCTCTAACCATTTTTCTGTATTGATTCGACTGCTGCGCGATCGCCGCACTTTCCTAGAAGAAGTCCGCAGCGAAACCAAGCTAGAAAGTAAAATCGGCTCTTTACTAATTGCCAGCACCTTCTTCTTTGCCATCTACGGCGGCATTGTCGGCTCATATGGCGGCGGCCTACAGATTGTCTCTTCGGCGATCAAGCTGCCCGCGCTGTACCTGCTTACCCTGTTGATCTGTGTACCAACGCTTTACTTCTTCGATATCTTATTTGGCTCTAAGCTTAGCTTCAAGCAGTACGTCACGATGGCGCTGACCTCTGTTTCTGTCATCAGCGTCTTACTCTTCAGCTTTGCACCAGTCGTTCTGTTCTTTTTGATTTCAGTTAGAGGCTACGACTTCTTCTTGCTATTGAACGTATTAGTGATGACCATTACTGGCTGTGTCGGCGTGCGGCTGTTTTATAAAGGAATGGTGGACATGGCTGGTCCAGATGGCTTTGACCAAAAGCTGCGGCTGAAGCTGTTGCAAGGTTGGGTGGTGCTGTATGGACTAGTTGGTTCTCAGCTGGGCTGGACGCTGCGACCTTTTGTGGGCTCTAGCGATCGCACCTTCCAAATCTTTAGGCCCGAAATCGAAGGCAACTTCTATTCCCAAGTTTTCAAAACAATCGGCTATATGCTCGGTCTGTATTAGGTGAGAAGGGGGCAGAAAAAGGAAAAAATCAGTCATGAAAAATCTAGATAATTTGAGAGTTACTCAGCGGGAGCTAGACGAGATTACCGGGCTAGATATAGGCGATATCACAATCGGCTGGGCCTATCGTCAGACGGCTTTTCTGCCGGAGCATCGGCTGGCACTGCTAAGCGAACTAGGGCTGCTGCTGGTAGTGGGGCTGATCTTTTGTCTGCCTTTGACGTTGATGCTGGCTCGGTCGATCAGTGACGACAATACGCAGGTAGTCTGGGGCGCTTTGCCTTTCGGGGCGTTGGGTGCGATCGCCCTCACCCTTGCCTGCACCTACTACCGCTGGCGAGAGGGCAGACGCCTGCTCACCCTTAGCCACCTACTCGACGAAATCGATCGCTTCAACGAGATGGTCTCAGCTGTTGAAATTCTTGAAGAGTTAGGTGCAGCTAAAAGCAGTAGCCTGAGTCTAGAAAATAAAGAAGACGTAATCGAAGCACTACACCTGACTCGAGAAAGCCTAGTCTGTGGACTGATGACTGAGAAAGTCATGCGAAAGCATCAGCAGTTTATGGCTAGACGACAAGAAATGTTTTCCAGCATAGAGAGAAATCTAGTGACTCTGCAGCTGTTGCAGGTTAGTGACGACGCCAGCGACTACGGTCGACTGCTAAACGAAGCAATTCAGATTGGAACGATTGTCCATAGAGAACTGAGTCAGGAAAAAGTAGGTCTTCGACAAGTAGGCTGAGCCCAGTTTTTATAGGATTAGGCGCTATTACACAGCATTCTATACCCCTATCTTCAGTTCTAATCTTCCTCAATTCCATTCTGGGCATTCTAGCTATGCGTATTGAGGGAATGATTCATGCAACCGCCAAGATCGAATATCGCCCTGCTAATCGACGCAGACAACGCGCCTGCTCATAAAATCGGTTCAATCCTCTCTGAGATTGCCAAATACGGCGTTGCGAATATCCGCAGAGCCTATGGCAATTGGACAAAATCTGAGCTGAAGCCATGGGAAGAGTGCCTACACGAATACGCTATCCATCCTGTACAGCAGTTCGACTACACAAAAGGGAAAAATGCCACCGACGCAGCGTTGATTATTGATGCGATGGATCTGCTGTATACACGCGAATTGGATGCTTTTGCTATTGTCTCTAGCGACTGCGACTTCACTCCGTTAATCATGCGAATCTTGACTAATGGCTTAGAAGCCTATGGTTTTGGTGAGAGGAAAACGCCCACTCCTTTTGTCCGTGCCTGTTCTACCTTTTTGTATCTAGAATCCATAGAACAATCAGATGATCTAGAAATCTCGCAAGTTGAAACAGCTGACAGAAAGACAGGCAAAGAACTGAAGCAAGATGCGAAGCTGATGAATCTTTTGAGAAGTGCAATAAAAAGTACGCAAGAGTGCGATAAGGGAGCAAAGCTATCCTCCATAGGCGCTCATATCAAGAATCAGGCATCCTTCGACCCTCGTAATTATGGCTATGCAAAGCTAAGTGGGCTGTTCGAAGCAATAGATCTGTTTGAAGTAAGCCGAAAGCAAAAATGCATCTATGTGAAAGCAGTCAAACGGTAAAAAGAGCAAGAGCTGCTGAGCCACTATCACTGGTATCAGCGATAAGATTATTTAGTCTTGCTTCAGAGGGGAACGTGTGAGCATTCAGGATATAGTTTCTACATTTGAAGCTTTAGAAGGACCGCTGCTTAGAGTTTATAAGCCGAGTTATTGTTGATAGCTAGTGTTGTTTTAACTAGATTTATCTCTTTGACGCTGGTAAAAAGACAAGCTATTCTTCCTCCCTAATCTGCTTATGACTTTGCTAACGCTGGTGCAGCCTTCAGCAGCGTCTTAGTGTACGAGTGAGCTGGAGCGCTAAAGATCTGTTCTGTAGGACCAATTTCCACTATCTTACCGCTGTTCATCACGGCAATGCGATCGCACAAATACTTCGCCACCCACAAATCATGCGTGATAAACAAGTAAGTCAGCTCTAGCTCATCTTTCAAATCCAACATCAGCTCCAACACCTGCGCCTGTACGCTCGCGTCCAGCATACTGACCGGCTCATCACAGACCACCAGTTTTGGTCGCGTAATCAGAGCCCGCGCGATCGCCACCCTTTGCTGCTGCCCGCCCGAAATATCTCCCGGATAGCGATCGCAATAGTCCTCAACAGGCACTAATCCCACTCGCTCCAGCATTGCATTTACCTTCTGCTTGGCCTCAGTCGGACTGGCCAACCCGTGAATTAGTAGCGGATCTGCCACCCCACGTCCGATCGTCATCATCGGATTGAGACAGGCATGCGGGTCTTGAAAGATCATTTGGATGTCTCGCCGCTTCGCCTGCAGGTCCGAGCGCGACAGACTGGTGAAATCGCTTCCCTGAAAAATAATCTCTCCAGAGGTCGGCTCCACAATTCGCAGCAGCGTTCGCGACAGCGTACTCTTTCCACAGCCAGACTCTCCAACCAGTCCTAGAATCTCTCCTGGATACAGATCCAGCGAAATGCCGTCTACTGCTCGAATCGGCTCTGGTGGCTCCTGCCGCAGCAGCCGACCGATTAATCCTTGCTCCAAAGCGTAGTGCTTAGTAAGATTTTTTAGACTCAAAATTGGTGTTGCCACCGGGGTTGCTTCACTGGTAATCGCTGCTGAGTTCTGTGCGCCTGCCGACTGTAGCTGATGCGCCGCTGCTAGCAGCATCTGGGTATAGGGTGCCTGTGGATTGTAGAATACCTCTGTTTTTGGGCCGCTTTCTACCAGCTTGCCTTTATACATCACGGCAATGCGATCGCAATACTCCCCTACCAGCGCTAGGTCGTGAGAGATCAAGATCAACCCCATATCCCGCGCCGCGCACAGCTCTGTAAGCATATCTAGAATCTGCGCCGACACCGTCACATCCAAACTAGTCGTCGGCTCATCAGCGACGATTAGCTTAGGATTGAGAATTAGGGCAAGTGCGATCGCCACCCTTTGCCGCATCCCTCCGCTGAATTCATGCGGGTACTGTCCCCACCTATCCGCTGGAATGTTCACTGATTCCAAGGTTGCCACTGCAATCTTTTTTGCCTGCCTCTGACCTAGATCGGGCCGATGCGCCAGCAGTGTTTCGAGCGCATGATCTCCAATTGTCATTAGCGGATCTAGCCGCGTCATCGGATCTTGAAACACCAAAGACACCGCTTCTCCACGAAACTTTCGCAGTTCTTCCGGCGAAAAATCAATCACCGATCGTCCTTCAAACAGCGCCTTCCCCTCCACCCGCGATCCGGTTGGCAGCAACCGCATCGCCGCCCGTCCCAAGGTACTTTTCCCACAGCCCGATTCGCCGACAAGCCCCAGTTTCTCTCCTGGCTGTAAAGACAGAGAAACCCCATCCACTGCCCAGTTCAAAGGGCCAGGGTAAGACACCTTAAAATCTCTCACCTCTAGCAAAGGCGGTTTAGTCGTGAGAGCGGCGGCAGAATCGACCATGAATTTTCAGTTTGCTGTGATCAACTAAGGATATAAGGAAGAAATCTGAAGAAAGACCTATAAAGACCTATTTGTTAAACTGTCTCATCAAATAGGCGACTGCAAAGTCTCCGTGAGGATGCTCTTTCAACTGCTCTCCCAGGTTAAACACCTGCCGAGCTATTTCTGGCCCGACTTTTTCTACAACTGCCAGCCGCTGCCGTTCTATTTGCTCCATCACCCGAACTCGCGACTGCCACTCTGGGTTAAACACGACTGGAATTTGAATATGCAAACCCAGCGCTTCAAACACTTTCCACTCGCCCTTGTCGCACCAGAGACCCTCGCAGATAGGGCAGCGCTCTACATAAAACAACGTCTGCTTCAGATTCACTCGCGCTCTTTTTAGATAAGCGCCACATTCTGGGCACAGTCCTGCTCGCCCGTCTAGCGGCGCAGTTGTAAAGTCGCTCTCTAGCGCTAAGGGCAGCACCTTATCTGGAATGGCCTCTAGCCCGGCGTTGATCGCTTGCCATCGCTGGTAGTTCAACTTTGGCAGCCAGTTACCGTCACAGCTAGGGCAGCGCTTTGCCTCTAACCCTTTCGTTAATACACTTGCCGACAGCTCAATTTCCGTTTCTTTTGGACAGCGCATAGCAGTACATAGCCTCACAGTAGAGCGACCATCACTATAGAGCATCGCTTATAAGATCAGCGCACAAGCAGGCATGCGAACAAAGCTTAGATCTCGTCCGCGATCGCACTAACAAACTGCTGTAGCTGAGCGACGTGATTCTTCAATCGCAATCGCGCTTGACTCACCGTCTCTGGTGCTCTAGCCGTTTTCAGCTTCATGCTTTCAACGTTCAGTAACCGCAGCCGGCGATGCGCTTCTGTCTGGTAAGGCCTTAGCGTTTGCTCCACCGCAGAGGAAAACTCAGATGTATCGATCGCTTCGACAATCAACCGAAACTGAGGCTGCAATGAACTAGCTTGCAGCAGAATTACCGCCGGATCGCTTGTTTCATCTTCTACTAACACCTGAAGATCTTGAAGCGATCGCAGCCATTCACCTAGTTGATCCCCAAGCTTCGCCATTAGAAACCACGCCAAATTGAGCGACTCAAACCGTATTTTCGCCTAAGTTTTAAAACTAAAGGGACAGTTTTGTTTATGATTGATTACCTTAGCTCTTGTATCTGAGACTACACAAATTCTGTGCAGGCAACCTCTATAAAGAATAAACTTAAAAAATCACCAACGCTTTACCATACCGTCATCTAACTTCTTGTTCTTTTAAGCGAACATAGCTTCAGCTCAATTCCTACAAAGCAACGATCGGTCGGCCAGTTGATTGACCAGTTAATTGGCCAAAGTGGCGTTAATGGGATCTAGCATTTGACTAGGCAGTCAACGCAATATGCCTGGCTGATGAAGGGTCATACACATAGGAATAGCAGTCTCATTCTTGGCAGAAATTGATCCCTAGCTGCCACATTGTGATTTTTATTTTTTCGTAGTGAATTTCGCTTCAACTAACTTAACCCTCCTGACAGGTTCCCTGATCCACTTGCTCCTTCTGTAAACCTTCACCTAAGACGAGCGCCTGCCGCTATGATCGAAACCGCAACCGCTGACCTACCCCAAGACTGCTCACTACCAGCCTGGTTGTCATCTTGCTTACTAGAGCACGGTGCCAAAGTCGAAGAATCTCCTGCGGTTTCTAAACTAGACGCGATCGCCGAAAGCAACCCCTCCGAAATATCTCCTTCGCCAGCTATCGGTGACCAGCTTGTCTGTCAAGCTTTTGAATTTGCTTACCAGCTTCACAAAGGGCAGATGCGGGCCTCCGGCGATCCCTACATCGCACATCCTGTCGCCGTAGCCGGCTTACTTCGCAGTCTAGGCGGAGATAGTGCTATGATTGCCGCTGGCTTTCTGCATGACGTGGTCGAAGATACCGAGGTCACCGCCGATGAAATCGAAGCTATCTTTGGCGCAGAAGTTCGTCATCTAGTCGAAGGCGTCACCAAGCTCTCTAAATTCAACTTTGACAGCAAAACTGAACAGCAGGCCGAGAACTTTCGCCGGATGTTTCTGGCAATGGCCAAAGACATCCGCGTCATTGTGGTCAAGCTAGCCGACCGTCTGCACAATATGCGTACGCTTCAGCACCTGCGCCCGGACAAGCAAGTCAGAATCGCTCGCGAAACCTTAGAGATCTTTGCACCGCTAGCTAACCGTCTAGGTATCGGTCGCTTTAAATGGGAGCTAGAGGACCTGTGCTTCAAGTACTTAGAGCCTGAGGCTTATCGTGAGCTAACTCAGCTGATCGTCGATAAACGTGCCGATAGAGAAGAGCGCCTACAGCAGGTCAGCAATGTTCTAAAAGAGGGCATCAGCCAGCTCGGTATCAAATGCAAGGATGTTAGCAGTCGGCCCAAACATCTGTATAGCATTTACAAGAAAATGCACGGTCAGGGCAAAGAATTCCAAGAGATCTACGATATTTCCGCAGTCCGCCTGATCGTCAATACCAAAGACGAATGCTACCGAGCGCTCGCGGTTGCCCACGATCTCTATCGTCCGATTCCAGGCCGGTTCAAAGACTACATCGGACTGCCAAAGCCAAACCGCTATCAGTCGCTACATACGGTGGTCATCGGTCCCCACGGTCGCCCGATCGAAGTGCAAATTCGCACGGTCGAAATGCATCATATTGCTGAATACGGTATTGCTGCCCACTGGAAGTACAAAGAATCTGGCAACAGTCACACCGCAGTCGGCCAAGACGAAGAAAGATTCACCTGGCTACGTCAGCTGCTCGACTGGCAAAACGAATTCAAAGACGCTCAAGAATATCTCTCAGATGTAAAGAACAACCTGTTCGATGAGGAGGTCTATGCCTTTACGCCCAACGGCGATGTGGTGCCGCTCAGCCGAGGCGCTACGCCAGTTGATTTTGCCTATCGAATCCATACCGAAGTGGGCAATCACTGCGCTGGGGCCAAAGTCAGCGGTCGCATAGTGCCGCTCAACACAGAGCTGCAGAACGGCGATATTGTTGAAATCATCACGCAGAAGAACAGTCACCCTAGCCTAGACTGGCTGAATTTTGTGGTCAGCACCGGGGCCAGGAACCGAATTCGTCAGTGGTACAAGAACTTCCATCGAGACGAGAATCGCGATCGCGGCCACGCCATGCTCGAAAAAGTCATGGGCAAAAGCGGCCTCGACGCCATGCTCAAAACCGATCCCGCTCAGGCCGTTGCCGAACGCTGTAACTATTCCTCTGTCAACGATCTGTTAGCAGGACTGGGCTATGGCGAAGTCACCCTCAACGCAGTTGTCAACCGGCTCCAAGAAGCCATCAAAGAGGCTCAGCCCACAACCCCGACCGAAGAGCCCGCTTCTCTAGAGAACGAAATCCCTGCTGTCAAACCCCCTACCAGTCGCACTGCTTTAGACCACGCTCCAATCGCTGGTCTAGAAGGCTTGCTACACTACATTGCAGGCTGCTGTCATCCCATTCCTGGCGAGTCTATTTTGGGGGTCGTGTCCAGCGGCGGCAGAGGCATCGGCGTTCACCGCCAGGACTGCCCTAATGTGAAAAGCATTCCTGGTGAGCGCCTAATTCCATTACGTTGGAACGAGGCCGACAGTACCGCTGGCCAGCCGGATACCTACCCCGTCCTGCTCCGGATCGAAGTCATCGATCGAGTTGGCGTTCTCAAAGACATTCTCACCCGCCTGTCCGATCTGAAGATCAACGTGCATAAAGCGGGCGTCAAGACCTATCCCGATCAGATCGCCGAGATTGATCTAGGCATTGACATTCGCGACCACGCCCACCTCAATCAAACCTTCTCTCATATCCGCAAACTCTCTGACGTGCTGAATTTGAAAAGAGTCACTGCGGTTGATTAAGTGACCAATCCTTTACTGACCCTTCCGTACGAACCTGCCCTTGCCGACCTTGGTGCGGATTACTACGACGAAGTTACGCCTGCTACCTTTCCCAATCACGTTTTGCGCTTCCGCAACGATGCGCTGTTGCCAAAGCTAGGGCTGGCGGCTGATGCAGTGAGCGACCTAGACTTCATCCAAGCCTTTGGTCACTTTCAAAGCAAGCAAACCGACCACTACAGTCCCTTCCTTGCCCTGCGCTATCACGGCTATCAGTTCCGCAGCTACAATCCCTTCCTCGGCGACGGACGCGGCTTTCTCTACGGCCAAGTTCGTGGAATTGACGGCAATTTGTACGACTTTGGGACTAAAGGAACTGGCCCTACGCCCTACTCTCGCGGCGGCGACGGACGCCTCACGCTCAAAGGCGGCATCCGCGAAATCCTCGCCTCCGAAGCGCTTCACGCTCTTGGCGTCAACACCTCTCGCACCCTCAGCCTGATCGAAACTGGCGAAGCCCTCCAGCGTGGCGACGAACCTTCCCCTACTCGCTCGTCGGTGATGGTGCGCTTTAGCCACTCACACATCCGCTTTGGCACGTTCGAGCGGCTGCACTACATCAAGCGCCCGGATCTGGCCAAAAAGCTACTAGATCACGTCATCGAAATCTACTACCCTCACTTGCTGACTGTCGCAGCGGAACAAGAGCGCTACGCACAATGGTTTGCCGAACTCACCGAAAGGCTAGCGACCCTCGTAGCCCAGTGGATGACTGCTGGATTCTGTCATGCCGTGCTCAATACAGACAACATGTCGATCACAGGCGAAAGCTTCGACTACGGACCTTTTGCGTTCATGGATGAGTACGACCCTAGATTTACCGCTGCCTATTTTGACTATTCAGGGCTCTACTGCTACGGCAATCAGCCGGGTGCATGCTACTGGAATCTGGAAAAGCTGGCAGTGGCTTTGGATGGCGTTGTGGATGCAGAAGAGCTAGAGGCGGGACTAGCGCAGTACCAGCCAAAATATGCGGAGGTTTACTGCGATCGCCTGCTCAAAAAGCTCGGATTCTTTTCTAAAGATCTAGAGCCCACCCTCAGCCGCGACCTAATCAGTCAAACCCTCACCCTGCTAGAACAAACCCGCGTCGGCTATCACGACTTCTTCCTCACCCTCACTCAGCAGTTCGACCAGAGCTGGCAGAGTGACCCTACCCTCATTCTTCAAGCCACCGTAGAAAACTCTGACCCCAAAGCCGCCGAGCAGCTTCAACAGTGGCGAAACCTGTATCAGCAGGCGCTTAGCCAGTTGAACGCCGAAGCCATAAACACTGTGCAGGCGTGTCTACTTGAGACGAATCCCAAGATAGCTTTGCACCGACCAAGAATAGAAGCTGTGTGGGAATCGATCACTGAAGAAGATAACTGGGAGCCTTTCTACGCTCTATTACAGGCAGTTCAAAATCCTACGGCAGCACTGGCCCGACCTTGAGATTGAGCTGCTTTTTATTGGCAGCGATCGCACATCCCATGCACCGTTACCTCATAGCTATCCATCTTCAGCCCATTGCGCAATGGAGCGGCATCCATCTGCTGAAACTGCTCCCACGGAATATCCTCAATTGCACCGCACTGGTTGCAGCGAAAGTGATGGTGCAGGCCCACATTGGCGTCATACCGACACACCCCTTCTTCTAAGAGCACGTCGCGAATCAGGCCCACATCTCGCAGCGCCTGAAGCGAACTGTAGATAGTCGCCTGGGAAGACGTTGGACCATTCTGATTCAAATCCGTCAAAAGCTGCTCAGCCGTAGGGTGATCCTTTCGGCCCAGCAAATTAGCGTACACAGCAAACCGCTGAGGCGTCACCCGCAAACGCTTTGACTTTAGCGTTTGTACAATCTCGTCTACTCGTCGTGACATAAGCCTTGCCCTCAAACTTAACCTGCAAGCGCCTGAAACTAACTCCAGACTGTGCATCTAATACTACAAATGTAACACTTACTTATTAGAATTACACCTGTATTGACTTCGTTCTTAAACTCTTTTAATTCCTTTAGTTGATAAATTTCTAAATAAGAACTATTCTTAGATAAGTTGAGCGAGTTCATCAGTCGGCTCATTTGATCAGGCTTGATCAGTCGGCTCGATTGAACACTTAAAAAATGTTCAGCCTTTATTTATCATTCAGCAGGAGCTTGTATCATGAGTACCGACTCAAAAGTCCCCACCAAAGTCCCCAGTGTTGTCCTCAAAACTCGCGTTCGTGACGAATCTGTAGAAGGCCCAAACCCTTACCGTTGGCAAGATGCGACTACCGAAGAAATCTTTGCGGGCAAGAAAGTCGTCGTCTTCTCTCTTCCGGGTGCGTTCACTCCTACCTGCTCCTCCAACCACCTGCCTCGCTATGAGGAGCTGTTCGACGAGTTCAAATCTCAGGGCGTAGACGAAATCTACTGCATCTCTGTTAATGACGCTTTTGTGATGTTCCAGTGGGGCAAGCAGCAAGGGGCTAAAAACGTCAAGCTTCTCCCTGATGGCAACGGCGAATTCACTCGCAACATGGGCATGCTGGTCGATAAGTCCAACATTGGCTTTGGCAGTCGTTCCTGGCGCTACTCCATGCTCGTTGACGACATGACTATCGAGAAAGTCTTTACTGAGGCAGGTATGGGGGACAACTGCCCTACTGACCCCTTTGAAGTCTCCGACGCAGATACGATGCTCGCTTATCTGAAGGGTGAAGATGCCCCAGGCGTCGTCGAAGCAATCAAAGAATTTGTCGGATAGATAAAAAATGAAAACGTAAAACTGAACCAGAGAAGTAGGAGATAAAAATCTTGAGAAAGAAGTAGTTCTCCTACTTTTCTCTAGAGCAATTCTTCTACTTTCCCTTCTGTCTTTCTCATTTAGCTAATCCGCCATGAAACTCAACAGCGCCAACATCACAACTAAGCTAGACACCTTATACGACGCGGTCGTTATTGGCGGCGGTATGGGAGGACTCTCTGCAGCTATCTATCTGGCTCGCTACGGGCTGAAGTGCCTGGTGATTGAAAAAGGCCGAGGGCGGTCCGTCTGGATGCAAGAAACCCGCAACTACCTAGGCATAGATCCCGATCTGCCAGGAGCCAAAATATTGAGTCATGGCACTCAGCAAGCAGTAGGCTGGGGCGCTGACCACCTCAGAGCGTTTGTAGATAAAGTCACAGACGAAGGCGAAACGTTTTCTATTGATATTACCGTCGGCAAAAAGAACGGGAAATCTCATCGGCTACATAGCAAATACGTGATTGCAGCTTCTGGTGTAATGGACGTGTTGCCGAAACTAGAAGACATGCAGAATGTCTACGATTATGCGGGCTATACCCTTCACGTCTGCATGATTTGTGATGGCTTTGATATGTGGGATCAAAAGGCCGTCCTAATCGCTGGCAAAGAAGCGCAGATCAATGCAGCTTTCGTTTTGAACTGGTTTACGCCCTATATCTCTGTTCTTACCGACGACAAATTCCCTGTGAGTGAGGCAATGAAGGCTAAGCTAGCCGACCACGGCTATCCTCTCTACGAGTCTCCTATCACTCAATTTGAAGGCGAAAACCACAGAATGAGCGGTGTCACCCTTGCTGACGGCACTACCGTCGAAGCGACCACTGGCCTAATCAGCATGGGCTCTATCTATCACAATCACTATCTAAAAGGGATTGAGGCGCTTACCTGGGATGGCGAGAACCTAATCACCAACGACATGACTCAGACGACTCACGAACGCATCTTCGCAATCGGTGATCTAAAGCAAGGCATGAACCAAGTAACGATCGCAGTTGCTGATGGTACCAAAGCCGCCACTCAGATCTGGCGCAATATCCGCCGAGCTAGCGAACCACGTAAGTGGGAAGCTAATATTAAACAAACCAATGTCAAAGAAGTAGGTACTAAAGAAGCCGCTGTCGCTGCTCGCTGAGGAACGAGAATTAGATAGCTCAACCATTTGCTTGATTTCTTTTGCCCTCATCATAGGAAAAAGGCAGCTAAATCTAGCTTCCTCTTTCGGAAGAAAGGCTGAGGATCGCTAAGAAACATTAGTGAATACGTGAAGTGAGCTATGTCATCCGTCTCTTACCGCGCACCGTGGCCGCTCAGCAACGGCCTACTGATGACGCTTTATGCTGGGTTGCGAGCTAGTAACCAATGGGAGAAGACACTTGCAGAGCCTGAACCTGTCTACCAGGAACAAATTTTTGTAGGCGCACAGCAAGTCCCTATCTTCGCCTTGATAGCTGTACCGCCTAATCCAGTTGGCACGATCGTTGGCACCTACGGCATTACAGGCGATCTAGAAGACCAGTGGTTTCTCAGACTCATGGCTCGCAAAGCCTATGCTCGCGGTTATGCAGTGGTTATCTTCGACTGGCGAGCGCATGGCAAAACGGCGAAGCTTTCACCGACGCTGACTTCTGATGGGCTGTACGAAGGGGAAGATTTTGTGCGGATTGCGGCAGCGGCAAAAGAGATGGGTGCACCCGCTCCGTTTTGGTTCACAGGGTTTTCCCTTGGTGGGCTGCTAGCGCTATGGGGAATAAAAGCTGCGCAAGATCTGTCTGAATGGGGTGCGGATTTAGACTTAGACAGTGAGGAAATTGCAGGCGGGGCAGTGATTTGTCCGGCGTTGGAATCATTGCGATCGCTCACCTATCTTACCCAAGCTCCCCTCGGCAAATATCTCGAGAAAGCTATTACTCGAAAGCTCAAGCAGCTTCTCAGTCAGCTTCAAAAAGATCACCCTACTGCCTTTGACCCGGCGGCGGCGGCTCGTGTGGATAGCATCTGGACCTTCGATCAAGAAATGGTCATCCCTCGCCTCGGCTTCAAGTCCGTAGCCGACTACTATTTAGCCACGAGCGGCCTTTACATGCTGCCAGCGCTCACCAAACCAACCTTGATTCTCTATGCCGCTGACGATCCGCTGTTTGATCCTACCTTGGTTCCAGATGTCGAGTCTGCCTGTGCAGAGAACTCAGCTATTGACCTGATAATGAGCAAGCACGGCGGGCATGTTGGCTTCATCAGCTCCCCTGCCTGTCAGCAGCACTATCAAGACACCGATAGATGGTGGGCCTGGAACAGAATCTTAGACTGGTATGCTCAAAGGAGCTAGACTGAGGATAAGCTCGAAGATGAGCCTTGGAGCTTTGATTTACTCTGAATCTGTCTATTTGTTACCTAAAATACAAAAATATGGCAGGCACAAGCTATGCTGTAGTGGGCTGCATTTCCTTGAAATATCCTTTAAATATTAGACATTTCCAACAGGATACATCTGCAACCGATCATCATAGCTCAGCTAGCTTAACAGTACAGAACATACCAGATAAAGCGCTTTAGAATCCGCAACTCTTCATCAATCAAGGGATTCTAGCCTGTTCTGTTCTAGCGAGTGCTATGTCGGCAGGCGTACGTGTTAGATCCTTAGCACCCATCAGGCACCAAAGTAATGTCAGCAGTTTCCTGGTCAGCTAAAGAAACATTGCGGCTTGCAAAGCTTCAGGGCTACAGCATTTTAGATACACTGCCCGACCAGATCTATGACGATATCGTCGAGCTAACTGCGTACATCTGTGAGAACTCCAATGGCCTTGGTTACGCTAGTTGACGCTGATCGCCAGTGGTTTAAGGCAAAAGTAGGTATAGGCATTAGCGAGACACCGCGCGACGTTGCATTTTGCTCTCGTACTATCGAGCAAGCGAATACGCTAATTGTCGAAGACGCTAGTCACCACCCACAGTTCTCCAATAATCCTTTTGTCACGGGACCACCCCACATCCGATTCTACGCGGGACATCCTCTAACTACACCCGACGGCTATGCGTTAGGCACACTTTGCGTGGTTGACTATCAGCCTAGAAAAATTACTCCTCAACAGGTGAAAGCGCTCCAGGTGCTCAGCCGTCAAGTTGTGACGCAAATGGAGCTTGGCCGTCAGAGTCAACAGCTTCAGCAGGCTAACGAGGGCTTAGAGCAGCGCATCAGAGAAAGAACAGCTAACTTGAGTGCTTCTCTGCATCTTCTATTTAAAGCACAGTCTGCTCTACTCAAGCGTGAAGCTGCCTCACGCTATAGTGCCCTACACGATCCCCTCACTGGGCTACCCAACCGCAGCTACTTTCTACAGCGTCTAGAGCAGTCTATTCGGTTCGCTCGACGAAATCCTAACCATCAATACGCGGTCCTATTTATAGATCTTGACAGCTTCAAGCCTGTCAACGACACCCTAGGACACGAGATTGGCGACCAGCTCCTGACGCATGTTGCTAATCGGATCAAGCTACTGCTGCGAGAAAGTGACTTAGTTGCTCGGCTAGGTGGAGATGAATTCGCCGTTTTACTAGATGATATCACTGGCAGAAGTCATGCGTTTATAGTGGTCAGGCGGATTCAGCGGCAAATTACTCAGCCATTCGCCATCGAAGGTCGGCAGATTTCAATCGGTGCCAGCATCGGCATTACCTTCAGTCAGCTGGGGTATCTGCAGGCAGAAGCGGCGCTCAAGGATGCGGATACGGCAATGTATCAGGCTAAGCGGCAGGCAAAAGAAAAAAGTCAGTTACAGATTAATCTTCAGCTAAAACAGCAGGAAAATGGGGTCAACTCTCCCATCGTTATTCAAGAGGAGCCAAACCAGAGCGACCAACAGTTTGTGGTGTTTGACGCCGGACTTCAAAATCGAACGCAAGATCGTCTGATTCTAGAGAATGACCTGCGGCAGGCGCTGATTCACGGGCAGTTTGGCCTGCACTATCAGCCTATCTTCGACCTGCAAGCGACGCAGTTGGTTGGGTTGGAAGGGCTGCTGCGTTGGAGGCATCCTAAAAAAGGCTGGATCTGCGCTAGGGAGTTTGTTTGCGTTGCAGAACAGATTGATGTTATTCGCCAGCTCTCACCGATTTTGATCGACCAGGCGTGTCAGCACTTGGCAAAGTGGAGACTTTCTAATTCCAATCAAAAGGCTGAAGCCGAGCGGCGATCGCACTTCCCTAGACCAAACCTCAAGCTACATCTCAACGTTTCCGCTACTCAGCTGCGATCGCCCCAACTAGTCCCCCAGTGGCAAACTGCTCTCAAAAGATATCAGCTACCTGCTTCAGCCTTTCAGCTAGAAGTCGAGGAGTCGCTCCTGCTCAGCCAAGAAACGGCTATTACGACCAACCTCAGCGCTATCAAATCACTAGGGTTTGGACTTTGCATAGATGGGTTTGGCAGAGGCCAATCCTCTCTTAGCCGTCTGCATCAGCTCCAAGTAGATGCTTTGAAAATCGATCCGATCTTCGTTCAAAACCTCTCCTATTCTAATGACGTCAACTTGGTCAAGACAATTAGCGACTTCGGTCGAAGCGCCAATATGACCGTCATTGCTAGCGGTATAGAAACGGCTCAGCAGCTCAGTCTGCTCATCTCTTTGAAATATCAGCTGGGACAGGGAAACTGGCTGTGTGCAGCCTTACCCACCGAAGAAGTTGAGCGCGCTGCTTTATGGTAATTCGTTCTGGCTGGCGTCTTTCCCTCTTGACAACCAGACTAGTACAGCCGCTATTGCCAGCAGGAAGGGAGTCAGCCAGTCGCCCCACCGTACGTAGGCGCTGCGACTTTGTCTCCTGTATACAGAAGCTAGATGCGTCACTAGCGTATTCGGTTCTGATATCCAGTGCGATCGCCCTTTTGGATCAACTACTCCAGAAATTCCAGTGTTCGTTACTCGCACCGTCCAGCGGTCGTTCTCAATCGCTCTCATGACATCTTGCGCATGCTGCTGTAGCATCTCTCGACGTGGATAGGGATCGTTGTTCGAAGCTGTAAAAATTACCTGTCCGCCTCGATGTACCTGCCCTCGAAACAGCGCCGCAAATGCTGACTCGTAGCAAATGCCTGCCGCCATCGGGCCAAACGGCGTTTCCAACACCTGATCGAATCCACCAGGCACCATACTTTCGCCAAACGGCGACAGCCGACCAATCACAGCGCCCAACACCGCTTCAAACGGCAGATATTCTCCCAAGGGAACTAGCTTGATTTTGTTATAGCGTCCGCCCACATTGCCCTCTGGTACCAGCGTTAGCAAGCTCTGCGTCAGGGGCGTTTGGCTGTTGGCAATATCCTGATGGACAAATGTTCCCAGCACTAGCGGCACACCTTTATCAACAACAGCTCTAAGCAGCAGGTCTCGACCTTGTAGAAAGGCATTCCATACCTGAGGAATCGAACCCTCCGGAGTAATTACCAGATCGGCCCCTTCACTCACCAGCTGGTTATAGCCTGCTAAATAGATTTGTCGAGAGGATTCGATCCCTTTGCTCGTCAGCTTTTCACGGGTGGGAATATTGCCCTGAATCAGCCCAACCGACAGCTGGCTCTCACGGCTATCTGTTAGGGGCCGCGCATACAGCCCCCAACCAACTAGATGCAGCAGCAGGAATAGGGCAATCGCCCGCACCCACCACCGAGAGCGCCCTTCGTTTTTTGCTATTCCAAGGTTTCTAGATGTTCCAGGCGCAAATCGCGATCGCCCCCAGATACCCTCTGCCAACAGTCCATTCACCGCCACGATTGCTGCAGTCACCGTAATTGGGCCTGACAGCTGACCGAGCTGCAATACCCACAGATTTCCAGGGCTTTGCGTATAGCTCAGCGATGTCCAGTACAGCGGCCCGCTACTCCAAACGAATTCGACGGCACACCACAACGCTGTGCCTAAGACCACTCGGCTGATTCCAGACACCCAAAATCTGCGAGTAATTGCCCACATTAGTCCTATCCAGGTCAGGCCGATAGCCGCTCCCCATAAGGTGATGAACAGCCACGAAAGTAGTGCGATCGCAACACTGCCTAGCCAGGGCACCCCCATCCAGGTCAGCGGATGCAGCCCAGTAATCCACGACAGCGCCGTCCCGTGGTAAGCCACTCCCCAGATCGCGCCGCCTAGCCAAAAACTAGCGGTAATCCGTTGGCCAGAGGAGTGGTCAGTCGTCTGAGCAGCCTGTCGGTAAACCAGCGACCAGAGCGGTACCATTGCCACCCATGCCAGCGGCCAGGCGTTTACCGGCGCGATTCCCATCAGCACGCCACCACCTAGCAGCCACAGCCACCGCTGCCGCTCGAGAAAACCTGTCCTAGTACCGTCTGTTTCTGCCGAGGCTACCGTGTCTAGACGCATCGCTTTTTTCAATATTCTTTACTCTCAACCCCGCATTTAAAGCATAGGCCTTTCGAGTCGAATGCTAAGTCGCTTGGTATAATCCTCAACTTGTATAGTGCGTATAAACGCGCGTCCTTACTCTAGAGAAAAGCAACTATGGCAGACTGGCAGCTAATCACAGGCGGCGTCACCGCCCCCAAAGGATTTCGGGCCGCAGGCATTGTCGCCGGATTGAAGCCGTCTGGCTCGCCTGATCTCACTTTGATTGTGTCTGACTGCGATGCGATCGCCGCTGGCGTTTTCACGACTAGCCAGGTCCGCGCCGCCTGCGTTGACTATTGTCAGGAACTGCTCGAAACCAAGCCCTCTGCCCGGGCGATTCTCTGCAACGCTGGTCAAGCCAATGCCTGCACCGGAGAGCAAGGCAAGCAAGATGCGATCGCCAGCGCCAAGGCTCTCACCAAAGCCCTTAATCTGTCAGAAGATAGCGTTCTGATTGCCTCCACAGGCGTTATCGGCCAGCGCCTCAAAATAGACAAGCTTCAAGCAGGTATCCCCAAACTGGTAGAAAGCCTCACCTACGAAGGCGGCGACAGTGCGGCTAGAGCAATCGTCACCACCGATCTAATCACAAAATCCATCGCCCTCGAAACTCAGATCGGTGGCCGTCCCGTCCGGATTGGCGGCACTGCCAAAGGCTCTGGCATGATTCATCCCAACATGGCTACTATGCTTGCGTTCGTCACCTGCGACGCCGCTGTCTCGCCGCCGCTGTGGCAAGACATGGTGCGCCGCGCTACCGCCAAAAGCTTCAATCAAATCACCGTTGATGGTGATACCAGCACTAACGACTGCCTGCTCGCTCTGGCCAATGGAGAATCACGGACACCAGCAATCACCGAAGCCGGACCCGAAGCAGACAAGCTAGAGGCCATGCTTAGCGAAGTCTGTATTCATCTCGCTAAATCCATCGCTCGCGATGGAGAGGGCGCTACCTGCCTGGTTGAAGTTGCTGTCACCGGAGCCATGAGTGATCGCGCTGCTGGACAGATTGCCCGCACCATTGCTGGCTCATCTTTGGTCAAGTCCGCCATCTTTGGCCGCGATCCAAACTGGGGCCGCATCGCTGGAGCCGCCGGACGTGCAGGAACTCCCTTCGATCAGACCGAGCTCAGCATCACGCTCGGTGACTTTACCTTGATGAAAGACGGCACTCCTCAGCCTTTCGACCGTGCCGCCGCCAGCGCCTATCTCAAGCAGCGCGCCGAAAGCAGCACTCTAGCTATGTCAAAAATCTTACTTAGCAATCCGGAGATCAAGACTCAAACACCCACTAGCCACCAAACCCATGCAATAGAGGTCCTATCCTATCCCGTGACTATCAAAGTCAATGTGGGTAATGGTCCTGGAACCGCTAAGGCTTGGGGCTGCGATCTCAGCTACGACTACGTAAAAATTAACGCAGAATACACAACCTAAGCGCTGCCAGCATTCTGCCATCCTTAGCTTATTTTTGAGTCTGTTCTAGTGTTGTTTGAAGATTGCCTAGAGAGACCGTGGTAATACTTAGTCACAGCCATACACAACCAGACAGAATGCTACTTTAATGAGTAAATAGCCCCACATAAAGGTTTATCTAGAGTGTGTCTAAGGCGTTCAGCGGATATTTCTGTATAAAATTCCTGCACAGAAACAAAATTCCTGCACAGAAATAGAATTCCTGCACAGAAATAGAATTCCTGCACAGAAACAAAATTCCTGCACATAAATAGAGTGCGGAGATGGGAACTTAATCGGTGCGCCTCCAGACTCATACACTGGGTAATCTTCTGAGTAAGCGAAAAGGCAACACGGAGAGTTAACGAAATCATGCGTAAAGTTACTGCCTCGGCGGTTCTGCTCACAGCAATCACTGGCTGCGCTCAAAGCAAAACACCTACTAACCAGTGGAGCTTTGAAGTCCCCGATTCCAGCGAAACAGCAGCCTCGTTCAACAGCCTCAATAGTAACTTCACTCTACCCTCAGCTCTCTCAGATGAGGCTCAAGCGTTCGTTAACCAGGCCTCGAAAGCGCGTACTGGTCGATCCTTTGAACCAAAATCTTTCAGACAGCCCGGGTCTAGTAACCCAGACACTCCGGTAGTCACTTCACTTCTTACCGAACCAGCTTCTAATGCAGAGGTGAGTCCACCACTCACAGTGACCACTTCTCTGACAGAGGAGCTAATCCAGACATACACTGCCCCTCGTCCTGATCCCGTAGCCGAGGCTAGAGCCTACCTCAATGACAATACTCCAGGGCTAGCTACTAACCGCGACTCATACAGCAGCGCTCAGGTTTATCTACCCTCCTTCACGGCTGCGACGCCTATTTCTGATTCGACTCTAGAAATGCCGTCAACAATGGCTGTACAAACTGCTAACCCAGCGGTCGAGTCAATCAATACTGCCAATGTCCTGCCGTCGCTTCTTCCGCAGGTGCAGGCGATCGCATCACAGGCAGATGTCCTTGCACCTAACTCTTTATCTCCTGTCGCTTCTACGTCTATTAGAGAAGTTGCAGATGCAGAAGACGTTCCTTTAGGAACAGCTATTCTCCTGAGCAGGCAGCAAAATCCTGCTGAGAATTCTATGGCGGCTGTTCCCAGTGTCGCTCTCGGCTTAGCCAGACAAGACGGGCCAACTAGCGCGTTCACAGATTCGAGCGTTGTAGCCGATCCACTACCAACTTTGATGCCCGCAGAAATACCAGTTCTCCAGCCAGCAATCGAGTTGCCCAGTCAGTCGTCTAATCTAGTCGCAACCGTTCCGAACAATGCCTCTGTTGACGCAGGTTTGAGCACGTCATCTAATGGGACAGCATCTAATAGCACACTACCGTCTAGCGCATCATTGACAGAACCTGTCGCACCATCAATGGGACTATCGGCACTACAGCCAACGATATCGAGTCTAATGCCCGAACAGACAGCGTTTACAAGCCCAACTCTAAAGAATCTGACTCAATCAATGCCTTACCGGGGGCCATCTGCGCTAGTTGTACAATTCCAAACCTCTGCCGATGACTTTACACAGTCTAGTTTTGTACGTCCTGATTCTACTCAGACAGACTTCGCACAGGTAGAAACACTATTCAACTCTCAGCTAGAAAACTTAGTTCCTCTAGTCACTATCCAAGACATAGCGCCTATTCAAGACTTAGAAACAGACGGTTCATCCTCTCCTCTTTTAGAAGGACTGCAGTCGCTAGGCGCATCGTCGGAATCGATGATTTATTTACCGGTGGCAGAGTCTGCAACTGGCACACCAATAGACTCATTGGCTTCTTCAATGCAAGTCTTTATCTCAACGCTCAGTGATGAAGCCTCTACGCCAATTTTCAATCTACTTAATCCTGCTGGTGTAGATACTGCCAGTGCAGAAGAGGTTTCGATAGAAAATTCGCCTAGCATAGCTCGCTCGATTACAGCCCAAATCACCAAAACCTCTCGTGCAGTCAGCCTTCGTTCAGACATTGCTAAGCGTTTCAATCAGGCTACGCAAAGAGCTACTCCAGCCCTCGAGCTAGGGAGAAAGCTCTCTAGCAAGTACCGCCACCGCGCCTTCTGGCACTAGCGCTAAACATCAGGATTCTACTAACTCAACGACACCTTCTCCTGAACGGATAATAACGTCGTATCCTGCTAAGAAGTCATTGCCGAGTAGGCCAATTCCGACAGCATCACCAATACTGACTTGAGCATCGTTCAAAGTAACGGAACCCACTGTCATAGTACGTACCTGACCAATATCAAAGACGACTTTGGCAGCACTAGCCGTTGCTGCAATCATCCGATCCGTTATTGCTATCTCTAGATTATTAGCCATCTGCCTTGTAACCAGTGTGCGGCTAGCACCAGTATCTAGAATCATTTCGTAGGTCTGGTTTCCATTGAAGGTGACCTGTACGACTGGGGTTCCGTGGAGCCGCCGAACGATGGGGACGCGCACTCGGCGTTTATCTATTGTGAGATCGCTATTGTGATCGGCTCGGAGTGTTGGCTTTTCTAGAGCGGCAGTTGGGGCTAAAGGAATATATACCTCGCTCTGTAGCCGTTTGATTTTGACCTGAGTTTGCGTAGCGTTCTCCCGGTAGTCTGCTATCTTTTGCTGAGCTAGCTGATAATGTTCACTGTCAGCAGTGACCTGCTTGAGCAGATCGGCAGCCCTATCCCAGCGGCTAGCCACCAGTCCCCAGTCGTCAGGAGAGATAGCTGACTGGCTAAGTCTATGAGCGCTTGATGCTAGCTCTAAACCGGTTTGATAAGCTACCAGAGATGTTTGAATCGAGGCTGCTACACCGTTTACGCTATCAGCTTTAAGTGCGGCATCTTTAGCTATCACAGTTCCTGTATTGTTATTGTCAGCCACTGCAGCCGTAGAAACTGGCTGCTCTGCTCCCGCTTGATTGTCAATTCGCTCAGCAGACGAATTAGTCTGGCTCTCTGCTTTTTTGACATCTTTAGAAAAGATAATTTCTGTGCTTGTCGATGTAGGCTGACAAGCACAGCACGCTAATCCGACAAAACTAGGCAATAATATGAAGCGACGAAAGAAATAAAAGCGGGACATTGTAGATCTATAGGATGCCTTTCCTTACATTGCCCTAACTGAGTTTTGTCCTTTTTACGTCTTATACGGATTTTCATCACAGCTACTATGTTTAATCCTGCTGCCCAACCTGCTTTACTCGTGCTAGAAGATGGTTCTATCTATAGAGGATGGTCCTTCGGTGCGACCGGTACCACGATGGGAGAAGTGGTATTCAATACAGGTATGACTGGCTATCAAGAGGTGATGACTGACCCGAGTTATTGCGGACAGATGGTGACGTTCACCTATCCAGAGCTAGGGAATACAGGCGTCAATCCTGAAGATGAAGAGTCGATACGGCCCTATATCAGAGGTGCGATCGCAAAAAATGTCTGCGATCGCCCTAGCAACTGGCGCTCCACTCAGTCCCTTGGAGACTATCTCAAAGCCCACGAAATTCCTGGCATTCACGGTATTGACACCAGAGCCCTCACCCGCAAGCTCCGCAGCGTCGGGGCCATGAATGGCGTTATATCCAGCGAAGTTCTAGATCCAGACGACCTGCTTAGACGGCTACAGACGCTTCCTCCTATGGAAGGTCTAAACTTGGTCAAGGAAGTCACTACTGATAAGGTCTACGAGTGGGAAGAGATCACTGGAGAGAACTGGGCTTTTACCGCTTCAGACAAGGCTGAAAATACAGATCAACGGCCACTGACTGTGGTTGCTCTCGACTTCGGTATCAAACGCAATATTCTCAAAAGGCTCGCCAGCTACGGCTGCAAGGTCATCGTTGTTCCAGCCGATACGCCCGCCGATACGATCTTGGGCTATCAGCCTGACGGCATTTTCCTGTCCAATGGTCCTGGCGATCCCGCTGCTGTCATAGGAGCCCCTGAGCTTACCCAGTCGCTATTAGCCAGTCAGCTTCCGACCTTTGGCATCTGCATGGGCCACCAGATTCTAGGACTGTCTCTAGGGGCTGAAACGTTCAAGCTTAAGTTTGGTCATCGTGGCCTTAATCAACCCTGTGGCCTCACAGAACAGGTCGAAATTACCAGTCAGAATCACGGATTTGCGCTGGATGCCGGTTCCATCAACGAAGAGCAGGTCGAGATCACCCATCTCAATCTTAACGATCAAACCGTTGCAGGCATCCGCCACAGGCAGCTCCCCGTCTTCTCTGTGCAATATCATCCTGAAGCGAGCCCCGGACCTCACGATGCCGATTATCTGTTCGCCAACTTTGTCCAGGCCATGCGCGAACGGTCACAATCCCTGTAGTACGAAATCTCACGACAGAGTAGTCTGAAAACCGTAGACAAGCGGCGAAGAAGCAGGAAAAACTATCTTGCAGTCGATAGTATCTTGTCCTATACTTAATCGTCATATTGTCGTTCAATGCTAGGCATAAATAGGAGGACCCCATCGCTGAGTCGCTTACCCTAACAGTGAGTCTAAGAGGCACCCGCGAAGTCAGAGGGAAATGTCAAATCTTCCGCCTTACTGGACTTTTAGACGCTTTTTCAGAGCCTACTTTTCTCAAGGTTCTTAACAAGTATATTGAGGATGGTCCTGCTCACATTATTTTGGATCTCTCCACGATCGATTTCGTTGACAGCTCTGGTCTGGGCGCACTAGTTCGTCTGGTCAAAAAAGCCAAAGGCGAAAGCGGCAGCGTTCAGGTTGTCAGCAATCCCCGTGTCACTCAAACGGTCAAACTCGTTCGATTAGAGCAATTTCTGTCTTTACAGCCAAATGTGGAGGCTGCGCTCGAAAATCTAAAAAGCTGAGGGCTAGAATGTCAGAAATTTAGACATTGAGCTGGTCAGCAGAGTTCGCGTAAGGGTTTGTAAATATGGGAAATTCTCCCGGCGAGAGCTTCGAGCAGTTCATAGACGCTCAGAGGCAAGAACGCAAGCCACTCACTAACAGCGAACTCAATGCTATCTCTCCAATTGCGTTAGCGTATATCGGCGACGCGGTTTTTGAGCTGCATGTGCGATCGCGTCTCCTGCTCCCGGCTAAACGCATTCGCGACTACCATCAGCAGGTCGTTACCCAGGTTAAAGCTGAGCAACAATCGCACTTTGTCGACATCCTTGGCCCTCACCTTACCGACGCTGAGAGGGATTTAGTGAGAAGAGGGCGAAATGCCACTACTGGAAAAAGCAGGCGAGCTAGTGGCCAGGACTATCAAAAAGCCACGGGGTTAGAAACCTTGATTGGATTTCTCTATCTGAGCGATCAGCCTAGATTGATTGCTCTGTTAGATCTGCTGACGACATAAGGCTACCTTCCAGACAAATATTTGTTGAGTCAGTGGCATCCTAAATCTGTGCCGTCGTGTCTGTAGAATATTCTTTCCTTTCGCTAGCACTATTTTTCAATCATTATTTTTACCGCGATTTCAATCACTATTTAGAGGACTTGCGCGTGAGCGGACCAGAACAGTCATCCAACCCATCAGAGCGTTCTTTCAAGTCTTCTCGCAAGAAAAAAAGACTAGATCCTCATTCCAAACCCGGCGCGAGACCCGGTGCAAAGCCAACCTCAAAATCTGGCGGTAAGCCCAGCGCTAAACCCAAACTGCGCAACAGCAAATATTCAGGCTCGCCCGGCGATCCTAATCGCACCAAATTTAGCTCTAAAAAATCATTCAGCTCAGACGAGCCTAGACCTAGACAAGATCGACAGGAGGATAGTAGGCCCAAAAAGTCATTCGAGACACGTACAGACGGCGACCGTCCTCAAAAATCTTTTGGCAAAAAACGTTTTGATAGCGCTCCTGGCAGTCGTCCTGCTAGCAAATTCTCTGGCAGTCGCTCTGAACGCCGACCGGATAGCCGCTTCGATAGTCGCTCTGATAGCTCTTTCGAGACTACAGACGAAGATTCCAGCCCTGATTTAATCTACGGACGCCACGCGGTCGAATCGGCAATCGAAACAGGGCGATCGCTCAATCGCCTTTGGGTAACAGCCAAACTTCACTACGACTCCCGCTTTAGGCCTTTGATTGCGATCGCCAAGGCCAACGGTACCGTCATCGACGAAGTCGAAAACCTGCGGCTCAGCCAAATGACACAAGGAGCCAGCCATCAGGGAATTGTAGCTCAAGTTGCTGCCTACGAATACGTAGAGCTAGAAACGCTAGTTGAACAAGCAAAGAACAAATCTCGTCGCCCGGTGATTGTTGCCGCTGACGGGATCACCGATCCCCATAACCTGGGTGCTATTATTCGATCGGCAGAAGCGATCGGCGCACAGGGCATTGTTATCCCGCAGCGTAGGGCTGTTGGCGTCACCTCAACTGTTGCTAAAGTATCTGCTGGTGCCTTAGAAAATATACCGATAGCTAGAGTTGTCAATTTGGGTCGTTCTTTAGAGTATTTAAAAAGCAACAGCTTTTGGATCTATGGCCTAGCCGCAGAAGCTGCTCAACCTATCTATACGACAGACTTTTCAGCCCCGGTTGTTCTAGTCGTCGGTGCGGAGGGTAGCGGACTTAGCCTCTCTGTTCAAAACCTCTGCGATCAGCTTGTGTCTATTGAGCTAAGTGGCAAGACACCTAGTCTCAATGCATCTGTAGCCACCGGCATGGCCCTCTACGAGATCTACCGTCAAACCTGGGTAAACAAGCTTCCTATGCTGACTAGGGAAAGATTATCAGAGGGATCAGCGGAGAGTCCGAAATTAGAGCTGCTAGACAATTGAAAGCGTCTTTTGGATAGTAAGCAAATACACCAATTTGGTTTGATTTAATTGATATTATTCCTCAGAAGAGAAACGTAATGAACTCTTGCAAAATAATATAACTGGTTACAATTTGCCTGCGAAGAAAATAGCGAGTCCTTTGGCTTTCCTGCCTTATTCCTCCTGTTTCGTCTCTCGGGTATTGACCTAACTTCAACTATCTAACTAAGAAAAACTGTCCACAACACAAAGCTATTCGCCAAAACTGTGATGAAAAACTTCTTCAGCGGTCTGTTCAGTTTCTTTTCTAACCCTTGGTGGGTGAAAATCACCACGGCAGAACCTAATTGCGTCTATTACTTCGGACCATTCAAAGATGAAACCGAGGCCACGCAAGCCAAGCAGGGCTATATAGAGGATCTACAGACAGAGGGCGCTCTGAAAATTCAAACCAGTTTGCATAACATTCCAGAGCCCGCAGAGCTAACTATTGAGGCCGAGAACTCAGTCGGCACGGCAACTATGGTCGCTGTGGGTAGTTAGGACATCTGTGCCCAGTTTGAAGGCATTTTGGTTTTACGAAGCTCGGCAGAATGAGGCGTAGTGCGCCATGTCTCATTCATAGGCTCTGCATTACTTCATGGCGATTCTCTCAACTGATCTATCGCCGTAAAGTCTGGCTTCCAGCGATAGACGTTGAGGTCTAGCCTACGGCTTTTGAAAACGATCCCCTCGCCTTCGAGCAGGCTTTGCTGTAGGTCGTCATTTCCATCTCGCAGTGCAGATCTAGAAACCTCTCCCTTTGCGTTGATCACTCGGTGCCAAGGGATTTCCATACTGTCAACCACTCGATAGAGCGCATAGCCGACGACTCTAGGCTTGCCAATAAGTCCAGCAAGGTCAGCGACTTGACCGTAGGTGGCTACTTTGCCATGAGGAATGAGTTTAACAATTTCGTAAATTTTGGGATAGCACGACATCTGTATTACTAATTGATTGAGCACTCTTCTGGTTTGCTGTCGCAGGCTGCTTCACCGCTAACTGTCGTAAAGCAGTGAGGACAAGATAGAATAGCGAGCGATCGCGATGCTACCTCCACTAGCTGATCCCGTTCATGCGTTGTTCCTTCTTGGACAAATCCATCTGACTTACTTGTGTCTAACAAAACTTGCCACTTTTGAGCATTGACAGAAGCTGGCACCCTAAAGTCGAGGTTGCTCCCAGACGGATTGAAAAAGAGCAAGAAGCTATCATCCAAAATTCGCTGTCCTTTTTCATCTAGGTTCGGAATCTCTGCACCATTTAAAAAGATGCTGATTGCCCTAGTTGAGCCATCGTGCCACTCGCGATCGTCGATCGTCGTACCGTCAGGATGGAACCACCCAATATCGACAACGCCAGATCCGTGGATCTCTCTGCCAAAGAACCAGTTGTGACGACAGAAAATTGGATGCGCCTGACGAAACGCAATCAATTTTTGAGTGAAGTTGAGCTGCGATCGCGCCTCTTCCTCTAGCTGCCAATTAAACCAAGAAAGCTCACTGTCTTGACAGTAGGTGTTGTTGTTGCCTTTGGTTGTACGAGCCATCTCATCGCCGCCTAGAATCATTGGCACACCTTGAGAGAGCATCATTGTGGTTAGATAATTGCGCCGCTGCCTGGCTCGAAGCGCCAGGATCTCGGGATTATCGGTTTCTCCTTCAGCACCACAGTTCCAAGAGCGGTTGTAGCTCTCACCGTCGCGATTGCCTTCTCCGTTGGCCTCGTTGTGTTTTTCGTTGTAGCTGACGAGGTCATTGAGTGTAAAGCCGTCATGCGCGGTAATGAAATTGATACTGGCATGGGGAAGTCGGCCATCGTCTTTGTAAAGGTCCGAACTGCCAGTGAACCTAAAGGCAAAATCGCCTAGGCTATAGCGCTCACCTCGCCAAAAGTCGCGAATCGTGTCGCGGTATTTTCCATTCCACTCAGACCATAGCAGCGGGAAGTTACCTACTTGATAGCCGCCTTCCCCGAGGTCCCAAGGTTCAGCAATCAGCTTAGTCGTAGAGAGAACTGGATCTTGGTGGATGATGTCAAAAAATGAGGACAGTCGATCCACCTCGTACAGTTCGCGAGCTAGGGCTGAAGCTAGATCGAAACGAAAGCCATCTACGTGCATTTCCTGCACCCAGTAGCGCAAGCTGTCCATAATCAGCTTCAGAACCTGGGGATGGCGCACGTTTAAGGAGTTTCCGCAGCCAGTAAAGTCCATGTAGTGGCGAGGTGTAGTCTCTACTAACCGGTAATACGCAGCGTTGTCTATACCGCGCAAAGAGAAGGTTGGCCCCAGGTGGTTGCCTTCTCCGGTATGGTTGTACACCACGTCTAGAATGACTTCGATATTGGCTGCGTGTAGGGCTTTGACCATCGCTTTGAACTCCTGAACCTGCTGACCCGGCTGGGCGCTATAGCCAGCATGAGGCGCAAAATAACCCAGTGAGTCGTAGCCCCAGTAGTTGTGGAGTCCGGTGGTGACTAGGTGGCCGGGATAGACGTTGTAGTGGTGGACAGGCAACAGTTCAACAGCAGTGACGCCGAGGCTTTTTAGATGCGCGATCGCTTCGGGATGGGCCATGCCAGCATAGGAGCCTCTGAGCTCAGCTGGAATTTTGTCGTGCTGTTTTGTAAATCCGCGAACGTGAACTTCGTAGATAACGGTTTTATCCCAGGGGATATCAGGGTGGCGATCGCCGTCCCAACTGAAGCCGTCATCAGTGACAACAGCTTTTGGCATGGCTGGCGCGCTGTCGGTCAAGGAAAAGTCTAGGTCGCGATCACGGTTTGTAAAATCATCCATCGGAAAGCTGAACAGCTCTGGGCCAAAGCGAATATCACCAGTTAGCGCTTTAGCATAGGGATCGATCAGCAGCTTATTGACATTAAACCGATGGCCCTCCTTTGGCTGATAGGGGCCATCTACTCGAAAACCATACTCCTGACCGGGACCTATTCCTGGTACAAAGCCGTGCCAGATGTAGTTCGTCATCTGAGGCAAAGGAACCTGCGTTTCCTGCCCGGCTTCGTCAAACAAACATAGAGTCACCGCAGTCGCATTCTCAGAAAACAGTGCGAAATTAGTACCTCCCTCCGTCCAGCTCGCTCCCAAAGGATGAGATTTTCCTGGCCAAACTTCTACCGTCATCACTGCTATGCCCCTGGGCCTACGTACTTATAATCTTGAAGATGGCTTACAAATATTTTGCCAAGTTATTTTCTTCAAGTTATTTTTCTAATTATTTATGAGCGCTTTTATCAAAAACATATTCATACCCCTTGAACCGTACCAAAGATCGTTATTCAGTGGGAAACATAGTAGAACGAGAAACTCGTCAACCGTAGATCTACTAAGGAAGAAACCCATCGAAAAGCTAACTATCCGTAAACTCTATGAGCCTGTGACGAATATCATCTCTAGAACCTAGGGCTATCACATCCGTTCGCTTTTATACTCAGTATCTTAGTAAAGTCGGTTCACAACATGCGTTATGCACCAGCCAAAACATAAGTGCCTCAAACCCAATCCGTTCATCTCTCTGCGCGATCCCGAGACTGGGGAGTGGAGAGTCATCTTCAACTTTATTCAAGAGCAAGCAGTCCCTCAAAAGGCTTAGATCGAGTTGCTTGTGGTCCTGTAAGGCTTTCTAAGCCGAAGATAGCGTTATGAGCAGCTCGACAGAAGCTACAGTTAGAGGCTAGAAGCGATCTTTCTGTGCTTGCTATGCGTCAGCTATATCCGCCGATTGAGCCCTACCGCCACAGCAGACTGCCGGTCTCAGATTTACATACGCTATATTACGAAGAAGCGGGCAACCCGACGGGTAAGCCGGTCGTTTTTTTACATGGTGGACCTGGCGGCGGCATTGTTTCGATATATCGACAGTTTTTTGATCCGACTAGATGGCGAATTATTCTATTTGACCAGCGCGGCTGTGGACAGAGTACGCCTCATGCAGAGCTAGCCGAAAATACAACTTGGGATCTGGTCGCAGATATTGAGAAATTGCGATCGCACCTTTCCATTCCGCAGTGGACCGTCTTCGGTGGCAGCTGGGGCAGCACCTTGGCCCTGGCCTATGCACAAACCAACCCGGACAGGTGCAGCGGCCTGATCTTGCGTGGCATCTTCATGCTACGCCCCAAAGAGATTCAGTGGTTCTATCAGTCTGGGGCCAGCAACATTTTTCCAGACGCCTGGGAGGGCTACCTTGCGCCTATTCCATCCGAAGAGCGTGACGATTTGGTCGCAGCGTACTACAGGCGATTGACCAGTGACGACGATGCTGTTCGAGAAACGGCGGCTAAGGCCTGGTCGATTTGGGAGGCGAGCACTAGCAAACTGATTCCTGATGCTGATCTGGTTGAACGCTTTGGTGAAGGCAGCTTTGCAGATGCTTTTGCCAGAATTGAATGTCATTACTTTATCAATGGTGGCTTCTTTGATAGTCCCAGTCAGCTACTAGATCACGTTGATGCCATTCGCCATATTCCGACTGTGATTGTGCAGGGCCGCTACGATGTTGTTTGCCCAATGGTGTCTGCCTGGGAACTCCATCGAGCTTGGCCAGAGTCGGAGCTAATCATCATCAACGATGCCGGACATTCTGCAACGGAGGTAGGGATTACGAGTGCGCTAGTGGAAGCTTGCGATCGCTTTGCTGAGGTAGACTTTGCTGAGGTAGATAGTGACTAGAGTGAGCGCTGAGGTGTCAAATTGGAAGAACTGGAAAGCCTTTCGAGCCGCGCAGAAAGAAGTCACGCTTTCCCCAGGAACTGTAGCTCATATCGCTGTCACTATCCGTTATATCGATGCTGGTATAGACAACAACGGTACCGTTCTATTGATGCACGGCATCCCAACTTGGGGCTATCTCTACCATCAGGTCATTCCTTTGCTAACTCAAGCTGGATACCGAGTAATCGCTCCTGATTTTCTGGGTCATGGTTGGTCGGATCGTAGAGATTGCTTTGACCGTTCGTTCCAAGACCAGGCGAGAATGATCAGTTCACTTCTAGACACGCTCTATCTCGATCGAGTAGACATCGTCGGACATGACACAGGCGGAGCAGTTGCGTTAATTCTGGCAATCGAATACCCACAGAGAGTGGAGCGCTTAGTGATTGCAAACTCCGTGTGTTACGACCGATTCGACGATGACATGCTTGACTTTGGTCATCCGTTGAGGTGGAAGACTCGCTCAATCACCGACCTAGTGGAAGCATTAGAAGAGAGCTTATCTGCTGGACTGTCGAACAAGAGCCAGTTGACTGCTGAATTTCGAGCGGGGATTATTGCGCCTTGGGCCAGTGAAGAAGGCAAGCTTAGTTTGCTTCGAAATGCCTCTGCGCTGAATGCAAACCAGACGATGGCCTTAGTCGACCGACATAGCGACATCTCTGCATCGACAATGGTCCTCTGGGGAATGGATGATCCTTGGCAAAAGGCAGAGGATGGTGAACAGCTTTCAACAGAAATTCCGGGGGCAATCTTCAGGCCGCTCTATGGCGCTTCGCATTGGGTGCAGCAGGACGCGCCAGAAGCCTTCGCAGCAGCAGTAATTGAATTTCTGACGAGTGCGCCGAGGCTATAAGGATGTGTCGCTGTAAGGATGATATAACAGCTAGAAAAGAGTAGCATATGTTACCATTTAGATTGATATCAAAGTCATCACGCACTGATTTTAGAAGCATGCCAGCGAACGGTCTGGCAGATCTGCCCAGGGCATTAGCAGGACAAATCCATCAAAACGGCATTAGTTTACTGCGAGCAACAGTTCGGCAAAGTAGACGGCAAAACCTCTAACGGATTGATTCGCCATTCCGAAATCTACAAAATTGTCGGAGTTTTAGATAGCTCACTTGCAGGTCAAGATGCTGCGAAAGTGCTAGGCGAGCAAACGCGAAACATTCCAATTTTTGCTGACTTGGAAGATGCGCTAGAGCATCTACCCGATACGCCAGACTGCTACATCTATGGAAAGGCACCTTTAGAAGCCTACATCCTGCCTGAAGAAAGGGTGCTGATATTAGCGGCTATCGAAAAAGGCATGGACATTGTTAACGGTCTCCATCAATTTTTCTCTGAAGACGCTGAGTTTGCCGCTGCGGCTGCGCAATACAACGTTCAGATCAAAGACATTCGTAAGCCGCCTGAGCTAGCGAATTTGCACGCGTTTACCGGTGATATTGCTAAGGTGACGATTCCTGTTGTCGCTATGCTTGGCACAGACTGCGCCTGCGGGAAAATGACGACCGCGATAGAACTCAACAAAGCGCTGAACGCAGCTGGAATTCACTCGCTCTTGGTAGCTACGGGACAGACTAGCCTGATGCAGGGAGCTAAATATGGTGTGTCGATGGACGCGCTGGTCTCTCAGTTTGTTGTCGGTGAGATAGAAAACGCCGTCGTGAGTGCATTTGAGCAGGAAAGCCCTGACATTATTTTGGTTGAGGGCCAGAGTGCTGTCAGTCACCCTGCCTTTATGAGCTCTCTTGGTATTTTGAAAGGAAGTATGCCGGATGGCGTTATTCTTCAGCATCCTCCAGCTAGAAAGGTTCGCTGCGATTTCCCTGATTTGCCGATGCCGACTGTAGAGCGAGAGATTCAGCTGATTGAGGCGATTTCTACGGCGCGGGTACTAGCGATCGCACTCAGCCATGAAGGGCTTTCAGCCAGTGAAGTCCCTATTGTTATAAAGCGCTATGAAAACCAGTTTCAGCTACCAACAACAGATGTGCTGAGTGACGGCTGTCAGAAGCTTGTTCAAGCACTCGCTGACAGCTTTCCATCGCTCCAGAAAAAACTGGATAAAAGCCAGACAAAAGCCAACTAACCGAATCGGCTCACTTAAACAAAACTGCCATTTTTCATTGGCAACTCATCAGACTTTATCGTCTGAAAATAAATGAAGCTTTGTCTTCCAAGAATAGAGATATCTCTCTCTAAGATCCAAGAGAACGCCCGCATTCTGTGTGATTTTTACGGACAAAAGGGAATTTCCCTCATGGGCGTGTCCAAGGCAGTATTAGGAGAACCTGCGATCGCCAGCGCAATGATTGCAGGCGGTGTCCAATTCATAGCCGACTCACGCATCGAAAATATTCAGAGAATGAAACGAGCCGGAATATCCGCTCGGCTAGTGCTTCTACGTACCGCCCCTAGTCAAGCTCAGGAGATAGTCGAAAGCGCAGACATCAGCCTCAATACAGAGCTGAAAACGCTAGAAAAACTTTCATATCATGCGAAAGTCCAAGGCAAAGTCCACCAGGTAATTATTATGGTGGAGCTAGGCGATTTGCGTGAAGGCGTGCTTCCTTGCGACTTGGTGAAGTTCGTTAGGAAGACGTTTGCTTTCTCTCATATCGAGGTGATAGGTATCGGCTGCAATCTAGCCTGCTATGGTGGTGTGAAGCCAAGCCACAGAAACATGAGTATGCTTTCGGAGTTAGTACACATTGTTCAAAGCGAGCTAGGGATTCGGCTGACGGTCGTCTCTGGCGGCAACTCGGCCAACTATGAATGGGCAAATTCTGGTCAAGAGATTGAAGAGATCAACAATCTTCGGATCGGAGAATCTATTCTTTTGGGCTGTGAAACAGTTGGCGGACAGCCTATTCCAGGACTTCATACTCAAACTTTTCAGATGGTTGCCGAAGTAATAGAGTCCAAAAGAAAAGCCTCGCTTCCCTTTGGCGAAATTTGCTCAAATGCTTTTGGAGAGATTCCTAAGTTTGAAGATCGAGGAATCCGATCTCGATCAATCGTCGCACTAGGTAGACAGGACGTTTTAACCGCTGGGCTGAAGTCTAAGCACAACCTGGAGATTCTGGGGTCTAGCAGCGATCACATTATTCTCGATAGCGAAAACCACCCGCTACAGATTGGCGATGAGGTGAACTTTGGGCTGGACTATGGTGGCCTGCTTTCCGCAATGACATCTCCTTTCGTGAGCAAGGAATTTATAAGCGACAGTCAGCGAGTACTCGCACGAATAATTCCTATAGCTATAGGCGCAGAGAACAACTAAGAAATAATGTAGGCAGGAATAGTTTCCATCTATTGAGGAACACATGATTACCTTGTCTTAACCTAGCGATGCGAGCATAGCTGTTTGAACCCTTTCTGTGTGTCGAGGAGGCTTTAATATTTTGGTGGAGCGTAGTGACGTGAATCAAGACATGAAAGAGCATCAACTAGAGCCGATTGCCTACTCATCGCTACCTCCAGACCAACAGCGACATAGACTCGTGGAGCTGGTGAGTGTGTTCTTCCGTCTAGGAATGGTGGCTTTTGGCGGACCGGCGGCTCACGTTGCCATGATGGATGACGAGGTGGTGAAAAGGCGGCAGTGGATGAGCCGGGAACAGCTGCTGGATTTAATCGGTGTTACGAACTTGCTGCCTGGGCCAAATTCTACTGAACTGGCGATTCATATTGGCTATGAGCGAGCCCGATGGCGAGGGCTGTTCGTAGCAGGCGGCAGCTTCATTTTGCCAGCGATGGTGTTGGTGTGGCTACTGGCGGCGCTGTATGTGCGCTATCAAACGGTGCCGCAGGTAGGCTGGCTGCTGTACGGTATCAAGCCTGTGATTATTGCTGTGGTGCTACAGGCGCTATGGAAGCTGGGTAAGAAAGCTGCAAAGGATCTGCCGACGACTGTGGTGGGATTTGGCGCGATCGCACTCTACTTCACTGGAATCAACGAAATTCTGTTGTTACTACTAGCTGGACTGACAGTGATGCTGGTGAAGAACTGGCACGCTCGTGACAACATCGGGATAGGTGCATTTTTATTGCCAATTTCAGGTTCGCTTGCGCAGATCGGTGGACCTGCGACAACAGCAGTGTCCGTGGGCTGGGCTGGCGTCTTTTTGTTCTTTCTAAAGATTGGCTGTGTGCTGTATGGCAGCGGCTACGTGTTGCTGGCTTTCCTTCAGCGAGATTTGGTAGAGCAGCAGCAGTGGCTGACTTCTCAGCAGCTTTTGGATGCGATCGCAATTGGCCAGATTACGCCTGGGCCTGTTTTTACGACGGCTACGTTTGTCGGGTATTTGTTGGCGGGGAACGGGGGTGCGATCGCTGGCACCATCGGCATATTCCTACCGGCTTTTCTTCTAGTCGGTCTAGTCAACCCCTGGGTGCCAAAAATCCGTAGATCGCCTTGGGCTAGCGGTTTTCTAGACGGTGTCAATGCCGGGTCGCTAGGACTGATGGCTGGAGTCACCTACACGCTGGGACAAGCTGCTTTAGTAGATTGGGTGACAGTTGGATTGGCTGTTCTGAGTGCCATTTTAGTCTTCCGCTTCAAAATCAATTCAGCCTGGCTAGTCGTAGCTGGAGGCGCAGTTGGACTCTGTCTGCATCTCGTCGGATGGGTTTAGTATGATCTTCTATAGCTTTTCAAAGATACCTCTGAAGGTAATATCGAATTACAAACAACAGTGATAGCTTGTTCAAAAAATACGAGGATCTTGCTATGTCGACTCAAAGGCCAGAAGATATCTCTGAGGCAGTTGTTGTTCCCAGCGCAGCTGCGGCAGAGCCTAGTCAAGATGCAGAAGCTTTGTCTGCCGACGACACTACGTCGATAGATAAAGAGTCCGCAGCCGATGAAACCGCTACGCCAGAAGAGCTAGAGCAGACTGCCAAGTCCGCTGAGGCTGACGTTATCAGCAAAGTAGAAGAAGATTCAACACCCGCACCTTCTGTAGATTTGGGTAAAAGATTCTCTGAGAACGCATCTAGCTAGTAACCATCTGTTTTATCCTTTCTATTGCTGCATGAAGACGAGAAAAGGTGTTTCAGGTTGCATTCAAAGAGTGTTGTAAATTACATTTAAGTTGAAAATAATTATGGCAGATCTGAAAGATTTAAAGTTGACCGAAGCGGCTATGGCACCCGATATGGACGCAGAACAGGGCGAAGTGGCTAAGTCAGAAGAGTCTAATGTGGCCTCGAAGGGTGCTGAAGCGGAAGTAATTGAGGAAGTGAACAGCTAGCCGGGTGACGGTGCAACAACAACAGCACCTGCTGATCCGGAGGCGATCGCACTCACTACACCACAGGCTGAAAAGGACTGATTTGTTAGCTTTTGTGGGGGCAGAGCCGACTACGAGAGCCTTGCGTCATTCAACAGCGAAGAATTGCAACATCTTCTCTTCCAAAAGCCCCTCGTAAGTTTGGCTAGCTTTGCTGTAAATGTCCATTTTGGACTCTCTGCTCTAGCCATCGCTGAAAAGACTTTTGGCTTTCACCGGAAGGTTGTCCAACGATGAGGTTTTGAGTACTGATGTCTTCGTCTAGATCGTTCCAGTGAATGCCACTGCCACCTCTCTTAGGAGCTATCCATTAGGCACAAGTCGCTGGAAGTCATGTATGGCCTATGTTTTCTTAGTCAGTTGAGCCCCTTCGAGCAGATGCTGAAGCTTCGTGTAGCCACGCCATAAGGTCTTGATGCCCGGTTCCCCATCGCCCTTACGACTCTGAAAGCCCCCGAGACGAGCCAGCCAGTTGACGGCTAGATGAAGCGAGGGTGGCTGTTTCGAGCGACTTTTGAGTACAAACCGCCGCCGCAGTAGTTTCCATTCTGACGGGGTGAAAACTACTTCACAGCTAATCTCGGGCGTCAGTCTAGCTCTGTAGGTGATCGCCATCAGCCGCCAGGCAACGATGCTGTAAGTCGCTAAGGCTTTGAGCAAACGGTCCCGGTACTGCAACTGTAACGCTTCTACAACTGACAATATATTCGCTCAGACCCCGCCCGAATCTCCCTCTCTGCAACGCTTCTACACATTCGTGCCTAATGGATAGCTCTTAGAACACGTCTAAACGTTTCTTCTATTGGCTCTCGCTGATTTTGGATATGCTGCTTTAGCGCCTCGTTGATCAGGGTTTAGTAGTTTCCACCGCCAGCTAGGTGTACTCGCTGGCGAAACCACTCTAGGATCTCATTGTCAAGGCGAATAGTGATTCGAGTTTTTCCGAGTGGCATCGGATCAATAGCACCCCGTTTCCCTTGACTGAAATCGTATTCAGCTTCCATAATTTACCCTTCTTGATATTGTTGACGTTTGGTACGAGTTGCCTTGCGAGCAGAAATCAAACGCACATCTTGATCGCGCAAAGTGTACACAACGACGAGAATGCGTCCAAGCGCGTCTATTCCTATCGTGGTGAACCTCTCCTCTTCGAAACCCTTGTCTTCAACTGTAATAGATAAGTCATCGCCGAATACAACCACTGTATCGGCGAAGTCAACGCCGTGTTTGCATCGATTAGAGGTGGCTTTGTCAGAGTCCCATTGGTAACTCATTTGAGCAGTGCTTGGGCACACTTGTGCATACTAACTTAGATGTTTTAAGTTGAGCTTAAGTTGTCCAAAAATCTAAAGCATCTTCGGTAAGCGGGAAGTAACGCACTATGGACTACCGGCAAATCGAGTATGAGCTGAAGCAGTCTCCGGCAGTTAGGCTGCTGCGGAGTCAGAATGCGGCTTTGATTGTGAGTTTTTTGCACACTCAATTCAAGGAGCAGAAACAGGCGGTGGCGATCGCACAAGTAACGCTACAGGAAAAGCTAGGAAACTATCTGGAATTTTTACAACTAGAGCCTGCAAAAGATCCGCATGGAGAATGGCGATCGCCAAAAGAATATCTCAAGGTCTGGTGTGATAACGAATGGCTTCGGAAGACGTTCGATACCGATGACGAGCCGGTGATGAGCCTGACGTCTGCAGCGGAGAAGGCAATCTCTTGGGTAGAAGACCTACAGCAGCGTGACGAGTTTGTAGGTACAGAGTCTCGATTCTTGCAAATATTCTCTCTGCTAAAAGAGATACAGGACCGTAGCACAACGGATACAGAAGCTCGGATTGCTCAGCTAGAACAGGACAAGGAGAAGATTCAGCAGGAGATCGATGAAATTCGTCAAACGGGTGAGGTGCCTACGTTTACGCAAACGCAGCTACAGGAGAGATTTTTGACAGCTAATAAGATGACGCGACAGCTAGTCGCTGACTTTAAAGTGGTCGAACAAAATTTTAGAGACTTGACGCGCAACGTGCAGACCGCACAGCTAGAGGAGGGGAGTCGACGCGGTGCGGTTATTGGGCGCGTGCTGGATGCTGACCAGGCACTAAAGGAATCAGATCAAGGACGGAGTTTCTATACGTTCTGGCAGTTTTTACTCTCTAGCGAGCGGCGGGCAGAGCTAAAAGCGATGATTCAGGCTGTGTACGAGGTAGAAGAATTGCAGCCGCTCACCGATAGATATGGACTGTTGCGGCGGATTGAATACAGTTTGTTAGAGGCGGCACAGTACATTGTGCAGTCTAACCACCGACTAACTGAGAAGCTGCGGCAGATGCTAGATGAGCGTAGTGTCAGAGAAGATAAGCGAGTGGCAGAGCTGATTCAGGCCGTACAAAGGCTGGCTACTAACGTAAGTGAACCTTCGGATTTGGACTTTTGGACGTTGGAAGGCGATCCGATGACTCACTTAGTTATTGAGCGTCCACTGCATCCTTTGGAAGAGTCTGAAACGCCGACTTTTTCTTTGGACTTTACGGAGTTATTAGAAGACGAACAGAATACGGCGGTGATGGATGAACTGTTTCAACAGTTTTACGTAGACGAGGCGATTTTGGTCGAGCGGATAGATCTGACACTAGAGCAGCGATCTACGGTTTCTTTCATGGAACTGATCCAGCTTTATCCGGTGCAGCAGGGTCTACCAGAGGTGGTGGCTTATCTTTCTCTAGCAACGCATTCGGCACAGCATTCAGTAGATAGCGATACTATAGATCTCATCACGGTCTCTAGTTTAGAGTCGGATACACAGCTCCAGCTAAAGCTGCCTCGGATTACCTTCTGTCGCTACCAAGCTTGTTCTCATGGTGCCATCTGAATCTGTTCAACAATCTATTCAACCCTATGCACCTGTTGTCTTGAAGCTGCTGCAGGGCGTAATTTACAGTAATGATTTGCATTGGGATCGGCTGCAAAGCTATCTGTCGCAGATTGAGGACTATTTTGCCAGGATCGGACTGCAGGTGAAAAACTATGAGACTGAAGGATTTGCTTATCTCTCACAGCCTGATGCAGACCCAGATCTTCTAGGCGACCCGCTGCCCAGATTGACTGCCAGACGGCGACTGAACTTTAAGCTGACGGTGTTTTGTGTATTATTACGAGAACAGCTGCTTCAGTTTGATGCGAGTGCGGATACTGGACGCTTGGTGTTAGATATTGAGCGACTACGAGATCTGTTGCAGCCTTACTTGCCAGCGGAAAACAATGAGAGTAATTTTCGACGGAATGTGATGCAGATCGTGAATCAGGCATTAGAGCTAGGGTTTTTGAGGCGATTGGCAAGTGAGGAGGAAAATTATGAGGTGCGGCCTATTTTGAAAGCGATGATTGATGCCGAAATGTTGGAGAATTTAAAAGAGAAATTGGAGGGGCTTCAGTAGGGAATGGATACTTCTTTAGGTGGCGATCAATTGAGCGTAGTCGATTTATCAGTCTCGACAAAGCCCTCAACGGACGGGACGAAGCTATCAGGCTTTCGACTACAACGGTTCGAGGTACTAAACTGGGGAACGTTTGACAAACGGCCTTGGGAGCTGGCTTTGGATGGGGAAACAGCGCTGCTAACTGGAGCAAATGGGTCAGGAAAATCGACGCTGGTGGATGGGCTGTTGACATTGCTAGTACCCAATGTTCGGCGCAGCTATAATCAGGCTTCGAGCGCGGCTGGCAAAAAGAAGGAGAGAAATGAGAAGAGCTATGTGCAAGGGGCGTTTGGACGAACGCGCTCGGAGACATCCTATGGATCGAAGACAAAGCTACTGAGGGAGAAGAATAAGTTATCGGTGCTACTGGCGTATTTTCGAGATGAGGCGGCGGATAAGACCGTAACATTAGCGCAAGTTTTGTGGATAGAGAACGCAGGTATCCGGAAGTTTTTTGCGATCACAGATACTGAACTCACCGTAACAGAACATTTTTCGCAAGCGTCTAACATTTCAGCTCTCAAAAAGCACCTACAGGCAAGCGGTGTTAAAACTTTTGAGCAGTTTTCTCAATACAGCGTAGCGTTTCGAAAGCAGCTAGGGCTTCAGTCTGAAAAGGCATTGGATTTATTTAATCAGACGGTGAGCATCAAGGAAATTGGTGGGCTCAATGACTTTGTGCGCGAACACATGCTAGAAAAGGCAGACGTGCAAACGAAAATTCAGGAGCTGTTGGAGAGCTATGAGAACCTGACAATTTCACACACGGCAATTCAGAAGGCTCGTAGGCAGCTAGAGGCATTGGAGCCACTGACGAGAGCCGCAAAGCGCTATACCAAGTTTGAGGGAGAAGTAGCAGACTTATTCCAGTTTCTGACAGCTACGCCTGTATTCTTTGCAAGAAAAAAGCTGGATCTGCTGGTGATAGCCCTTAAAGAAATTGAGGAGAAACTGATCCAGGCTCAGCACCGACTGTCAGAAAGCGATCGCCTCTCGACTACCTTGCGCGATCGGGCGAAGGATCTAGAGTTTTCGATCAAGCAAGATAGCGTGGGGCAACGGCTACAGGAGCTGAGTCAAGAGCTTGCGCGATCACAAAAATTAGTTAGTGCCAAAAAGCGGCAGGCCGAAGAATATAACCGTCTGGCTGCCAAACTAGATCTCGCTGAGTACAGCGATCAGAAGAGCTTTTATGCGGCGCGAACGAAAGGAGAGACGCTACAGCATCAGATTGATGAGGCACTAGAAAGTTTGAAGGTGCAGCGAGATGAGCAAAAATTGCATGAGTCTAGATTGCAGCAGCGGCAGAGCGATTTGGCGAATGAGCTGAGGTCTCTACGGAGCCGGAAGAGTCAAATTCCGGCACAAAACTTGGAGATTCGCGATCGCCTTACTCAGGCTCTCAATCTAGAAAGCAGCGAGATTCCTTTCATTGGTGAACTTCTTCAAATTCGTTCAGAAGAAAAAGCATGGGAGGGTGCGATTGAACGGCTGCTGCGAAGTTTTGGTTTGTGTCTGTTGGTCCCGCAAGCGCACTATCAGGCAGTGAACACTTATGTAGACAGAAAGCGCTTGAAAGGCCGACTAGTTTACTATCGGGTAACGTCTACGGACGTAAATCCAACACAGCGGGCGTTTGAACCCGGTCGGGTGCCGCACAAACTTTGCATAAAACAGGATAACAAAACGTTCACACAGTGGCTAAGAGACCGACTGACGAAGCAGTACAACTACGTCTGCTGTGAGGCGATGGGGCAGTTTCAGCGAGAGATGAAGGCGATCGTACCTACGGGATTGATAAAGCATGGTGGCGAGCGGCACGAAAAGGATGACCGATTTAAGATAGGCGAGCGCTCTCGGTACATTTTGGGCTGGGACAATGCCGACAAGATTACGGCGTTAGAGAAAGCTCTACGGAAAGTGGAGACGGAACTGTCTCTAGCAGTTGATCAGATTCGCTCGATTGAGCAGGAGCAGGAGAGAAAGCGACAGTTAGGAAACGAGCTGCGAGACTTTATGCAAATTGCTGATTTTGCTGAGGTGGACTGGCGTACAGCGGAACTTGATCGTCTTGATTTGGAAAAACAAAAAGCAGCCTTGAAGGCGTCTTCTAACAAGCTCAAACAGCTTGAATCGCAGCTACAAAAAACTAAAGAAGAGCTCAAAGAAGCTGAAGGACAACGGGACTCCTCTCTGCGAGAGCTGCAGACACTCGAGAACGAGCAGGATAGAAACAAGCAAGAGAAAGAAGACTGTAAGCAACTGCTGCAAGCAGATATTCAAACGAGTCCTAGTGATTTTGAGAAGGGTATGGCAAAGGCGCTAGCAGAGTGTCAGATGACGCTGAGGACCATTCCAAAGGATGAAGCAGCTTTGAGAGAACAGCTTCAAAATCAGCTGACGAAGAAGCGCGAGCAGCTCAGCAGTGCCCTAGCGTCTATTGAAAAGTGCATGCTCAAGTTCAAGAACGCTTTTTCTGAAGATACGTCGGAGGTAGGAGCGAGCAAGGACTACCTCAGCGATTACATGTCGCTAAAGGCGCGAATTGAGCAGGATGACTTGCCTCGACACGAGGATCGGTTTAAGCAACTGATGGACGAGAAGATTGTAACCGCCATTTTGATCTTCAAGAGCGGATTGGAGCAACAGGAACAGGAGATCAAAACGGCAATCGAGAACCTAAATCGGTCGCTGGTGCAGATTGACTATACGGACTTAACGTATATTGAGTTACGGTGTGATACGACCCGAAATATAGAAATCCAAGACTTCATTAACGATTTGAGAATTTGCTTGGGAAATGTGGCACATAGGTCGGCTGAGGACCATGAAGCGAGATTTCAGAACATTCGCACCCGGCTGATTGAGAAGTTTAAGTCGGGCGATCGCTGGACGAAGCTAGTAACAGATGTGCGCAACTGGCTTGATTTTTCGGTGAGTGAGCGCTACCGAGTAAATAACGAAGAAAAAGAGCATCACACTGACTCTTCGGGCAAATCAGGTGGGCAGAAGGTGAAGCTAGCCTACACCATTTTGGCTAGTGCGATCGCCTATCAGTTCGGCATAAATCAGGAGCCTGCCTACGAAACAAACAGAAACAAGTCTTTCCGCTTTGCCGTCATCGACGAAGCCTTTAGCAAATCGGACGATAGCAATGCTCGCTACGCTATGGAACTGTTCAAAAATCTTCAGCTTCAGCTTTTAGTCATCACGCCCAAAGATAAGATCAACGTAATTGAGTCTTATATTTCGAGCATTCATTTGGTTTCTAACACATCTGAAGGCAACTATTCTAGAATTGACCCAATTTCTATTGAAAAGTACCGACAAGAGCGCAACCTTGCTTTGGGCACCTAGTCATGATTAGCTCTGACGAAATAGCAAGAAAGGCAAAGAGAAACTATAAGCGGTTTCTAATCACGACAGTTACAGGGGAATCATTTTTCCCTTTCAATCTACCTGTGGGCGCGCTGCCGAAAGACTTTATCGTCTTGAAAAAAGCAGTTGCCGATTTAATCGACAACTCGAAGGAAACTATAGGATATGGCTATCAGCTTGTGCTGAGACAGCGAAAGACTCGCAGTTACGGAGAGCAGTCGCTACCTAAGGAAATCTTTGTTGAAACAGAACTAGACTTTTTAAAGCTTATTAAAAAAGAAAAAGAGGTTTCAACGTTCAAATCGAATGCAGCACTCATACAGGATAGCGGACTGCTCCTAAGAACATGGATTTGCGACAACCCTCTAAAAATCGTTGATAATGCTGGAGACTGGGAAAATTTGCTGAAGGTATGCCATTACTTTGTGGCTAACCTACAACCTAATCTTTATATTCGAGAGCTGCCTATCGCAGTACATACAAAGTTCATAGAGCAAAATAAAGCATTACTTCGTAGCCTTTTAGAAGTGCTATTACCTACCGAAAATTTGATAAGTGTAGAGACGGGCGAGAAGTATGCTTTTGAGAAACGGTTCTCACTTAAGTATCCCGAATCGCTGATTCGGTTGAGGATTCTAGACGGGGTAATTATGGAGAAGTATTGTCTCCAGACTTCCGATATGAGCATTACTATCTCTGAGTTTAGGCGCTTAGAATTTGGAATGCCTCGATGCTTTATCACTGAAAACATGCTGACTTTTCTAACGCTACCACCTTTGGAAAACAGTATTGCTATTTTTGGATGTGGTTTTGCTAGTGCCCGCTTGCGAGACACAGAGTGGCTGTTACGGTGTCCTATTTTCTACTGGGGAGATATGGATGAGCATGGATTTGGGATTCTCTCACAGGTGCGATCGCATTTCCCCCAAACCCAATCTGTAATGATGGACGAGCAAACCTACGCTCGCTTCAGCCCATTTGCAGTAGACGTGGCCACTCAAAAAGCTGAGGACTTGAGCCATCTCACAAATCCTGAGCATAGTTTGTATGAGTACCTTGTTAATCAACACAAGCGATTAGAGCAGGAACGGATTAGTCAGTCATACGTCAACGAGTATCTACAAAGTCTAGAATAGTCAGCTATGGAAGCTGAGAGCAAGATTTATTGTTCAGCTAATTCTATGCAAATAGTGCGGTCTAGCGCTTTTTCTAGAATATGGCGATCGCCTATCGCGGCCCAGATGCCAACATCCAAACTTCCCTTCCCCGAAACCAAAATCTTGATGTCTTCGCCTGTCACGTTACAAGTGAGTTCT
>CAWCXR010000012.1:0-702133 GCA_963799555.1 uncultured cyanobacterium | reverse complement strand
GCCAAGCCTCATCACTCCGCGAGCCCAGCACCACCTTCGTCTGCCCTTCTGCATTTCCCTCTGACAAAGCCAGCAAGAATCTCCGAATCTCCTCCTGCTCCGCCTTCGGCAGCGTATTCTGAATTGCCAGCGCCTCCCCCGTCACCGACTCCAAATTATCCAGCACAATCGCATAGCGCTCCGCCTTCAGCACCGCCACCAGCTTCCGCCGCTGCGCCGCCAGCCCCATCGCCTGAAAATTCGCAAACTCAAACTTCTTGAATACGCGCTTACCAATCTCGGACAAAATTTGTTGCAGCGTATACGCCTTTTCGTCATAGCCAAAGTAAAAGACATCTTTCACAAAGTTCGTCCGCTGCCACCAGTCACGCAAATAGTTCAGCAGCGTCGTCTTCCCCGTGCCGCCCATCCCTTGTAATAGCAGCACATTATGCCGCAGCAGCGCCTTCTCAATCTTCAAGATCTCCAGGTCACGCCCCACAAAGCCAAAGGTCGCCTTTTTCTCAGAAGACTCAAATCGAAACCGTCCATCCTCCGCCTCGTAATAAGCCTCTTCTTCCTCCGGCGTAAACGCTCGCAGATTCAAATCTGCTCTACCGTTGGCATACACCACTGGCAGCAGCCAATCTTCTAGCGATATTTCCATATTCCAGTTTGCTCGTCGCCGCTTACGGTCGTGCAGTTCTCGCCGTCCTGTCCAAATTGCTTTGACCAGATCCGCATCTCCAGCAGCCTGAGCAAATAGATTACTGTACAGTGCCTCCATCAGTATCTTTGCCGCACTCACCGTGACGCTGTAGCTCATCGCTACCACCACCTGCATCCCCGCCGCCATCATTTGAGCGCCCAGGCTAGTCTCCTGCACGTCCAGCAAACTCTCCCCCTCGTCTCTCTGGCCCTCCTGCCCGAGGGGTGAGCGCAGTCGAACCCCGCCTACCTGCTTCGCAGACTGACAGGCGTTTAGCAAACACACCGGAATCCGCTTGTTCTTTAGCCGCTGCACCAGCTCGCTGGCCTCCACGCAGTCCATCTCACCGCGAGTCTCCCCCTCAAATACCAAAAACGCCCGCATTCCTTCAAATGGCTGTAAATCATCTCGTCCAAACCGCCGCTTATCGATCACGCGCCGATAGGTTAGAGCACTACCGTCATCCGCTTTCTCGTTGATCGCCATCAGATCTGCGTAGGTTGTCAGGCTACCATGCAGATCAAAATGCACAATATGGTAGTAGCCTGCGCCTTTGGCATCTAGCTGTTTGACAAACGCCTCATACGTACCAGGCCGCAAAATGTCTACATTTATTCGCAGCCGACTCTGGGCAATGATCTCCATCAAAGGCCGCGAAATCGTCCGGTAGCCAACGTCGTTTTCTTCGCCCGGTCGGGCAATTACCACCAGCAGATTCACCACCGGCGACTCGTCCACCCGGACGCTGCCTACTTCGCGCAGCTTTCGCAGCATGACGCAGTCTACCGACAGCGGTAGATTTGGACTGCTACTTTCATTGATGGAATCTGCTAACGGCTCTCGCAGCGCCTCCCAGTGCAGCGCCTGAAACGCAGGCGAACCTTCTATCTCAATCTGTACCTGATTCAGGTTCTCTTGCAGATCCATATAGGCACTATACGCCCTACGATCGGCAAAAACCTGATCAAACAGGGCTTCGCCGCATTTGCGAATGCTCTCCCGTGCCTGCTTTGCCTTTAGTTGATACGCCTTTACAGAAGGCCACTCTAGCCAGTGCTCAAAGTACCATTCCAGAAGCTGCTCCTGCTTCTCACTAAAAGGATTACATACCGTAATCGGGTACTCCGACTGTTCATCAATACTAACCGTCGCCGCAAACTCTCCCTCGGCTGTCCGATTTGTGTTCTGGCGTTCGCGGATAGTAATTTTCGGCATGATCTTCGGCCCGGTAGAGCAGTTTGAATAGGAGCAGTTCAAATATCAAATTTTTCACATATTAACTAATCCAGCCAAACCTTCAGACATTCCGAGCAAATCCTTACAGTTTTCCTACAATCGCGGCTCATCCGCTACACTTCTCCAGTCAACCTTCGCCCCTCGCCCCCTCTCCCATGCCCACCCAGCTCACCCCCACCGAACTCCAGACCGCCCAATCCCTATTGCAAGACTACGCCGCCGCCCAGCCCGCCGTTACTCTCCTCAACCAAAACAACGGTAATCTAGAAGCCAGCCTAGAAGAACTGATCGCCGCCGAAGCAGGCACCGCCGCCTACCGCGCAGACCGCGAAAGCCTACAGACCATCTTTCTGCGCAACCTGCGAAAAGAGATCTGCGGCGACGACAGCTTTCGCGAAAAAGTAGAAACCTACAACAAAAATCCAGGCAAAGCCGCCCTGCTGACCGGGCTGATCGTTTACGTAATTGATATTGTTACTTTGCCAATTAATCCAGCCATTGCCGCCATCGCCGTCCTGTGGGTACTCAAACTGGGCCTACGCACATTCTGCGACTACACAGCATTAGAGAAAGAGTAAAGAAGTACGGCCTCGGTCTATTTTGTTCGCTCAGGGAGTCGCGCGTAATGACACACCGATGCCTCGTGCGCGTCATGCGCATACTGTCCAATTCTTGGTCCTAACCAAGGCTCGCCGAAAACTGAGGATATCTTTCATCTTCAACAAGTACTGCGTAGCTAGCTTTCTCAATACCGTCGTGAATACAGAAATGACTGTCTGCCTCAAGCTGTGAAAAGTCATTTTCACTTTCTTTAGCTGGGGTAGAGTTCCACACTGGAAGTAGAGCTTCACCGCCTGCATTGTGAACTGCCTTTTCTATAGGCTGATTTGAGTCGGAGCAATCCAAGCCAAGAGGATTTAAGATTCCGCTTTCTTTTTCTTCTTCCTTTTGAAGTCACAGTAGTTTGTTTAACCTTCTCGAACTTAGCTCTAGACCGACTGAACAAGAACCACCAAAGCTCGAAACTCATCAGCCCGATACCCGCAGCTGTGATGCCTACTTTCAGTGCCAAGGGTTGTTCGATATAGCGAAATTCCTCAGCGTTCATGCCGGTGAGCTGAGCTTGAACAGGGTCGCTGCTGCCTATTAGCAAGCCTGTACTCAATAGGCTACAAGCCAAATAGAATCTTGGGTCTGTACGCTTCATCTTGCTGTTCAAACCCACTTCTATGACACATGCTGAGAAATTCTATCAGGTCGAAAGTTTCTCAGTCTCAGTGCGTTAGTGACCACGGAAACTGAGCTAAAAGACATTGCGGCTCCTGCTACAATTGGGTTCAGCAGCCAGCCAAACAGCGGATAAAGGACACCCGCTGCGATTGGAATGCCTGCTACGTTGTAGATGAATGCAAAGAAAAGATTTTGTCGGATGTTGGCAATTGTTGCTTTACTTAGCTGAATGGCGGTCACAATACCCTGAAGCTCGCCTGAAATCAGCGTGATGTCGCTAGCTGCGATCGCAATATCTGTCCCGGTTCCAATCGCAATCCCCACATCGGCCTGAGCCAGTGCTGGCGCGTCATTGATGCCATCACCAACCATCGCCACCTGCTTTCCTTCCGCCTGTAGCTGCTTGATCTGCGCTGCTTTTTGATCAGGCCGTACCCCGGCAAATACGCGAGTGATACCAACAGCCTGTGCGATTGCCTCCGCTGTCTGCTGATTGTCCCCTGTCAGCATAACCACCTCTAGCTTCATCTTTTGCAACGCTCTTACCGCCCCCAAAGAAGAAGCCTTCAGGGCATCCGAAACGCCCACTAGTCCTTCACCTTTCCCGTCCACCGCAATCCATGCCGTTGTTTTAGCGGCTGATTCCCAGGCTGCTCGCGGCGACTGATGCCAAATCACATCAACGCCCAAACTTTTCAGCCACCGCTCGGTGCCTACCTGCACCAAATGTCCTTCTACTAAGCCAACCACGCCACAGCCAGTGACTGCCTCAAACTCTGTGACAGCGGGCAGGCAATCTCGCCTAATCCCCTGAAGCTCGGCGTAGCGTACGATCGCCTCAGCCACCGCATGCTCCGAAGCATCCTCAACGGCAGCCGCCAGCCTCAACAGTTTGATCTCATTTTGGTTGGAGACGCCATGCACACTCAGATAGTTCGTAACCGTTGGCTTCCCCTCTGTGAGCGTCCCCGTTTTATCGAGCACAATCGTCTGAAGGCTGTGGGCCTGCTCAAGGCTGTCGGCACCTTTAATCAAAATGCCGTTCTCAGCGCCTTTTCCAGTCCCTACCATGATTGACGTGGGCGTCGCCAGCCCTAGCGCACAGGGACAGGCGATAATCAGCACGCCCACCGTCGGTAGGAGAGAAAGCGTCAGATTGCCCGTCACGTTGAACCAGACGAGGAAGGTTGCGATCGCGATCGCCATCACCACCGGCACAAACCACCCCGTCACCTGATCGGCCAGCTTTTGAATCGGCGCTTTCGAGCCTTGGGCCTCTTTGACCAGCAGCACGATCTGTGCCAGCATAGTCTCTTTTCCCACCCGCGAAGCCCTAAACTTAAAGCGTCCTGTCTTGTTAATCGTCGCGCCAATAACCTCTTCACCCACACCTTTCTTCACCGGCATTGATTCACCCGTCACCATCGACTCATCAACCGTAGAAGCGCCTTCTACCACCTCACCATCGACCGGCACTTTCCCCCCGGGCGGACAACAATCACATCTCCAACAACAACAGCGCTAATCGGCAGTTCAACCTCACGGCCCTCACGTACAACCCGAGCAGTGTTTGCCTGTAGCCCTATCAGCTGTCGAATAGCCTCCGAGGTCTTGCTCTTTGCCTGGCTCTCTAGATACCGTCCTAGCAAAAGCAGCGTGATCACCACCATCGCGGCCTCGTAATACACTTCAGTTGTCAAGCCTTGCGCACGCAAGACTGTTGGAAAAAGCGTGACGAAAAGAGAATACAGGTAAGCCGTTCCGGTGCCTAAAGCCACCAGCGTATTCATTGTCGCGGCATGATGCCACAGTGATTTCCAGGCACCTACGAAAAAGTCTCGCCCACAGAAGAACATCACTGGCGTCGACAGAAACAGCTGTAACCAAGGGTTTTGCAGAAACGTTGGCCAGTTTGGAATATAAACTCCTAACATCATAGGCAAAGAGCCAACCACCAACAAACTGCTCACAATGCTGCCGCCAATTACCTTCATTCGCAGCAAGTTTCGTGCATTTTCTTTGGCGGTTTGGGCTGCTGTATCTTCAGCTAAAGGGCTCAGTGAGTCATCTAGCTCATCAGCCTCAAAACCAATATCAACCACCGCTGCCAGAATTCGCTCCAGCGTCGTACGGTGCTCGTCATAGTCAACGCTTGCCTGTTCAGACGCAAAGTTCACTTGAGCCATCGCCACACCAGGCACTGTTTGAAGCGTCACTTCAATTTTGTTGGCACAGGCAGCACAGGCCATACCCCCCAACGTTAGCAGTGTTGTCGCCATATTAAAAGTTAGAGAAAGTTGTGCGCAAACTTCACTATAACTTTCTGGAAACTAGACTGACATCCGGATGTTTCTGCGTACGCCTCAGCACCTCTTCTGTAGGGTGTCAGACCCAGCACGACAAATCTATCTGTATGAACTAAGTTAGTTGTGGTTTCAGGGAGCATTGCCACCACTTGAAACAGTAGGAGGTAAAGCTATGGACAGCATCAAGCAAGAATTACGTCGATTGTTGAAAGAGACTCTAACAATCGCACAGACAAAATCAGTCGCTGAACGAGAGCAGTTTATCCGCATCAGGCTTAGTCAAATTCAAACGTATTGCAAAAGCATGAACAAAACATTCATTACGCATGAGCTAAAAGTCACCTGCAATGAGTATGAACTCGGCGGTAGCTATCATCAGACAGCCACTTTGTTTCGAGGCCCCAGTGAAGATGCTTCCGTTGCTATCTGTGTTACTGACCAGGGTTCTTTGCTCCACCGCAATGGCAGTCTATGGCGAGCTTACTGCAATGCTGGAGATATCAATCTGACCGCAGCCAAAGCAACAGAACAACATCGGCTTGTGCCAGCTTAGCCTGGAGAAAACGAAGAGAGATATCTCGCAAAAAGCCCTGCAAGTTGGCGTATGTGTTCAGCACCAGTCGGTTATTGGTGCATATTCCCGTAGGGGCATTGCATGCAATGCCCCTACGGGAATGGCTTTTATTAATGTGCGCCCCTACTCCAGATCTTCGCTGTCGGCATACACAAGGCGAGTTGCGGCTCGCTGTTCGAACGGCAGATACTCCTCCATCACGCTCCAGAAGAAAGCCCGTAGCGTTTTTCGCCGGGTTGCGAGCAGGCAACTGATAGTCAAACGGAGAATCACAAGGTTTGAGCTTGGCCAGATGATTCTCACACCCACAGCCATGCTCGATAAAATAGCCATGACGACTAGAAATGCTGTCGATTAGCCGCCGCAGCATAGAGACATAACCGCCGTGCAAAATCGCATCAAACGACCTAGCTACGCTCAAATCCTGTTCACTGAAGCGGAAGGACCGTAGCTCAAATAAATTAGCGCGCTGTAGAGGATGTAGAAACGTCCAATAAAAAGTAGATGGGACGTTGTATCCAAGTTCAACAAATAAATCGCTGACCGTATCCACTAATGCTAGTCGCTCGTTCGTTTGCTCGGATTCCGCAGCTGCGATCGCCTGCCGAATCTTCGTGAGATCGGGATAGCTTTCCGGTAAGAAGGCTTCTCCATAGTGCTCAACAGCTTCATAGGCCAGTTGGCCATTGCCTTCACAATAGGCCGCTTTCAAGTGCGCTGACTCGGAGCGCTCACAAAACAATACATTGCCACGCTGGTGCTTCGCCAAAAACACCTGAGCCATCGCGGTATAGACTTTGTGTTCATCCATCCAATCCCCTGTCGCGATTCTTTGCCAGCTAGCAGGCATTCTTTCGAGCACAATGGCAGGCTCACCTTGAATCGTTGTCATAGAACGCTCTGAAACAGTCGAAACCATAGTAGATTCTCCTAAGTAGATGCAGCAGTGAAAGGAATGCAAAAATCTATCTCTCACTAGGGAGAGCTTACTGTGAATATCATTAAATATCTACAAAGTCATCATCAGCCCACTCAAAGCGCAATTGACAGCCTGTTTCTTATTTGATTAAAGACTTTCGGCTAAGCGTTACACACAGATATAGATTCGTTTCAATACTACTTTGAGCGCTGAGCAGGTTGCTGTGTCGCCATGCCCAGACTTGCCCCTTCCACCTGACGCAGCTGATCCATCACTGCAACAACTCTACCGTAGTCGATGGTTTCATCTGCCTGTAGTGTAACTAACGCTTCTGCGCGATCGCCTATCTGAGATTTCACTGTTTGAGCTAGCTCATCAAGGGCAACTGTTTCTTTATCAATAGAGATATTTCCATCCGCTTCCACAGTGACGGTAATGAAAACTTCTTGCTGTGACTGCGAGGTTTCAGCCTCGGGCAGATCAACAGAAAATCCTTCAGAACGGGTGAGAAAAAGCGTGGAGATAATAAAAAACGCCAGGATCGCAAAGATAACATCGATCATAGGCAAAATATTGATTGTTAAAGGGGTGTCAGCTTCGCTATCGATTACTCGCATGCGCTGTCTCCTTTTCGTTCGTTACTGGCTGATTGACTGCTTTGTAGTGCCATTCGTACAGAATCTCTAACTGTCCGCCGTACTCTTGTATCAAGGCTATCTGACGCTTATAAAAACCACGGAACAGATTAGCGAACAGCAGCGTAAAAATCGCCACAATCATGCCCGCAGCCGTTGAGACCAAAGCCTCACTAATCCCGCCTGTGACTAAGCCAGTATTGACCCCGCCGAGTCCGCCTACATTGAGCGAAGCAAACGAACGAATCAGTCCGAGAATGGTGCCAAGCAGCCCAAGCAAAGGAGCGACAGCCACGATAGTTTCAAAGACGGTATTGAATTTCTTGAGTAAGGGAAGTTCTGCTTGCGTGGCGCTCTCTAGCGCTAGGCGAAACTGATTGAGAGAGGCCCCCTCTAGCTCTAGGGCTTCTAAAAAAATGCGAGAAATGGGTAGATCAATGTGCTGCTTGAGTTTGGCGAAGGCGGCTGGTGGATTAGTTCGGTAGCCCTGCAAAACGTCTTTGACGACCTGGCGTTCTTTTTCTTGAGTCGTAGCCAGAAGAATCCTCGCTCGATAGTCACTGCGATCGCACCCAGCGAAAACAAAAGCAGTGGCCACATCACAATGCCACCCGATGAGAAAATTTCGACTACACCCATATGGAAACCCCCTGAAAACATCCTAAAAGAGACTACTTGCTGTCGATATCTACGGACTTGCCCTCTGGAGCGTCATGCGGATCGCTCAGCGCCGGATTAGTGAGAAAGGTTTCGTCTGTCAAACTCTCCAAAAAGGCGATTAAATCTTGTTTTTCACCAGCTGTGATTGAAAAGCCTTCGATAAAAGAGCTTTTGAGCGGATTGTTGCTGCCGATACCCGCGTAAGGCCCTGTTTCTATTGTTCGTCCACCAGCCGCGTAGTGGTCAATAGCTTCTGAAAGCGAGGCAATACTGCCATCGTGCATATAGGGGGCGCTCAAGGCAATATTCCGCAAGGTGGGCGCTCTAAATCGGCCCATGTCGTTGGGATCGAGCGTCACTTCGGCAACACCCGTATTGCCTGGTGGATAGGCTCCGTTAGCGTCTAGGTTATAGAGTCCTGTGTTGTGAAAGGCGATTTCAGTAAAGCCCGAGCGCTCGTGACGAGCCGAGTCACTGAAGTTAAGTCCGCTGTGGCAGTGGAAGCACTCCATGCGCTCGCTGCGAAAAAGGCTTTCGCCGCGTTTGGCTGACTCAGAAATGGCAGTGCGATCGCCCCCATACCGATAGCGATCATAAGGCGAATCAAAAGAAACCAGGGTGCGCTCAAAAGCTGCGATCGCCCGCGCCACATTCCGCACGCTAACAGGCGATTCTTCTGCAAAAGCAGTACTAAACTGCGCCAAATAATCAGGATCTGCTTTCAGACTATCCAACAGATCGCTCTCTTTTCCCGCCATTCCTAGCTCAATCGGTTCTTCTCCAAACAGCGGAACCAGCATCTGCTGTTCTAAATTGTGCATCAGCGGGTTTGCCCAGGTCTGCACCGAGTTATAAGCGACGTTGGTCAAACTCATAGAATTGAGCGAATGAAGCTGCCCGGTGGCACCGGTAGGCGTTTGCTTCCCATCCGTAAAAGCAAGACTCTGAATATGACAAGAAGCGCAGGAAAAGTCTCCCGTCACCGACAGGCGTGGCTCATAGAATAGCTGCCGTCCTAGCTCAACTTTGGCAGCACTCATCGGATTGTCATCAGGAACAACTGGCCTAGGCATCCAGCTAGGCAAATTCCACTGAAACTCACCGGAGTCGGCCTTGCTTGCCCGTACATTACTTGCTGGCACATTAACGTCCGCGCCAAGTGCTCGGTCAAAGCCAACAGACAAGCAGAACACCAACAAACCTGTTAGCAGCCAATGAGCCCATCGAAGCAATTTCCTTTTTCCGCTCTGACCGATCAGCAACCGTCTTCTCCAAGATAGTTCTCGTAGTGTTCCTCTTTGTACATTAAACCTGATGATTCAACGCGCTGTTGAATGCTAACGCTATTGGACGCTAAAGAGCGTCTGTTCACCCGCAGGCAGGTCTCTAAACGGCAGTCCGAAATTCTGTAGAATTCCAGTACAGTCACCATCTGCTGGATTCGACATACAGCCAACAGCGGTTCCTTCCTGGTTTTGGGACATGTCGGTATCGGCTAGCAGCGCCGAGATATCAGCAACGACAACATTTTGGGTAGGGTCAAAGTCAGCGAGCACAACTTCCGGGCGATGAGGCAACGTGCAGTTGACCGGAGCTTGAGCGGAATCCATCTGGCAGCCCACACTGCCTAGATGAATCGCGAACGCCTGTGAAGGATCGACTCCATCCGTATGAGCTATGCTTCTCGGTGCATCTGCGTCCGTCTTTGTTCCCACTTCTGTTGGTGAACTAGCGGTCTCTGTCACAGACTGAAAATCGATACGGGCGAACTTGTAGCCAAAGTTCCAGTTCCACCAGAGCGAGGTGAGGTTCAGCGGCGAAGGCGCTAGCGTGGAATCGATGTGGTTGAGCGCAAACGGCACGCCGAGTGTGAACTTCAGCCCGGTGTAGTCGCCAGCAGGAACGGCCCCTACGACCTGAGCACGGGTATCAGGGGTGCCGTTTGCGCAGCCACCTGTTTTATCTTCAAAATCTAGTAGGGCGACGTTTTGATGCTGCCACAGCCCATCTTGTTCTAGCACCAGCGGCACAGCATTCCCTGCTGCGTCTATCAGAGCCACCTCAGAGACATATAGCCGAAAATCCAGCGGCGTCACAGCGCTGCTTTGCGTGCCCAGATTGTAGGTATCACCACAGGCAAAAGGCTCATCTCCGACCATCCCCTCAAACTGAATAGTGACCATCTCGCTCTCGATGGCGTTATCAATGGTCTGAGCAGCGGTTGGCGTTGCCAAAAGGGCAAGCGTCGGCAGCAAAATGCCAGATACCGCCGCTAGTTTTAGAAACCTTCTAGACTGACCGTTGAGCATAACGATTACGAGAGTTGGTGGTAGAGAGCAAGCCTTCAGCTTATCTTCAGTAACCGTGGAGAATCAAACGACAGCGTGTCAAAACTCCATTCGGTATTGGAGGCCAACGCTTGTAGGCGCACCATAAGTAGAAGGCAAGGATGTAATGAAATCGGCCTGAGTGGCAAAAGCTCTGTAGTTAAAAAGATTATTGACAAATAGATAAAGTCCTTTTTGCTCATCGAATTCATATCCAGCTCGCGCATTGACTAAAACGTAGGGTTCTTGCTTGAGCGTATTGCCATCGTTGAAAAAGGTAGTGCCAAACCCCCGTAGCTCCAGCCTGCCAAAGATACCGTCAGCAGAACGATATTGAGCGGCCAAATTAAAGGTGTAGTCTGGGGAGTAGGTCAGGCGATTGCCATTAAAATTACCTAGCGTTGGATCTACATAGTCTGTGTAGGTGGCATCTAGCCAGCCAAATCCAGCTGCAAAATCCAGGCCATCGATAGGCGTAGCGCGAAGCTCAGCCTCTAATCCATTAATAGTGACATCAGCATTGTCTACCAGAGCAAACAGCCCTGAATCGGGATCTGTCGAAGGCACCTGATAGTCACTAATAGGATTGTGAAATACAGAAATGTTGGCAGTTAGACGATCATTCAACCAGGAGGTTCGCAGGCCCGCCTCGTAGTTCCAAGAGCGTTCTTCATCAAAAAACAGCTCTTCGGGAATCGAGGCTCTGTAGTTGACCCCTTGGGCTCGGTACCCTTTGGAAATTGAGCCGTAAGCCATGACATCTGGCGTGATTTCGTACTCTAGGGCAAAGCGAGGTAGCCATTCAGTCCCGTTGTTGGTTTCGTCATCAAAAGTAGCCCCAGAACTGGCTGTAGAACTGGCTAACTTACTGTTGAATACTTCGTAGCGAAGGCCAGCTGTGAGCGTGAGCGGCTCGATCGGACGGTAGCTCGCCTGACCAAAGACTGCGTAAGTCTCTTCTTCTAGGGCGGCTCTAGTGACGCTAATCCCCTCTCCGAATGCAGAGTCAGCACCAAAACGAAAGCCTTCTCGATCGACATCGAAGTCTCTATCTTCTACATAAGCACCCACTAACCATGTGAAGGGCCCCTCTGCCTGAGCAGACTGTAGGCGCAATTCCTGACTCAGGCTAGTGGAATTGACATCAACTAGCTGCTCCAACTCATCAAGTATGGTGCCATCAGAATCATTCACAAAGGACTGCTCGGAAAACCTTCGCGCCGTGATCGAGGTGAACCGTAAGCTGTCGTTCTCGTAGTTGACACTCAGAGCTTGCGTATTGTTATCTAGATTGTTGAACCCATCAACGTTGATGTCGGTCTCGGAAGGATCTTGATTGAGATCAGGGCGACTGAGGGGCAGTGTACCGTCGCGATAACGATTGAATGAGGTATTAAACAGCACTTCCCAGCTATCCGAAGGTTGCCATAGCAGCTGAGCACGGCCACCACCGCCGGATTCAAAGTCAATATCTTCTCCGGTAGTCGTGTTGATTAAATAGCCTTCTCTATCTTTGAGGTCGCCGGATAGGCGGAAAAATAGCTCGTCTTCGATAATAGGGCCGCTGGCAGAAGCTCTGATTTCTGGGCTGATGTAGTTGCCGAGGGTTGAGGTCAACCTATACTCGGGTTCGTTAGTGGGTCTACGGGTAGTAATATTGACAACGCCTGAAATTGCATTGCGCCCATAGAGCGTAGATTGAGGACCACGCAGCACTTCTACCTGGTCGAGATCGCTCAGATCTAGATCGAGAAACCTGGTGTAATCGTAGGGCACATCGTCAATATAAAAAGCGGCTGGATCTCTAGAGAGAAAGTTGAAATTACTCAGGCCGCGAATGCTGTAGAGAACAAAGTTGCGGTTGGGTGTGTATGCCGTGAGGTTTGGCGTGGAACCAGCAATGTCTTCTAGCGAGTCGATATCTGCATCGTCAATGTCTTCAGTTGAAAACGCCGTCAGACTAATGGGGATGTCTTGAACCTCATCGGGTCGCTTTTCCGCCGTCACAATCAGGCGTAATCTATCGCCACTGTCAGCGCTCTCTTCATCAGCGCCCTCTTCGTCTAGGTCACTGGCAGCAGGTTCGCTGCTGGCAATGATGCTAAACGTTAGGCTTTGCTGTGCAATATCGACGTTTGTACTTTGGACGGGTTCGCTGCTAACTACGCAAACCTGCACCTGCTGCGAGTCTAGCTGAATGACTTCAACGCTATCAAATCCCGCAATGGGTGAATCTGCGCGAAAGTTACCCCCTGCTAGCAGTGCCAGTACCGCGTTCTCGATCTCCGCTGTAAACGTGCGATTGTTCACGGAAGTGAAGGGTCGAGACAGCTCGCCAGCCGATGTTTCTAGAACAATCCCGAGACCATCAGCCAACTGAACGATTTGAACGTCAACAATCTCGATGGTATCAGTCCGCTGAGCAAGCTGTATATCAGAGGGTGAAGACGGATGCTCTGCTCTTTGTTTGGTTCTTTCTTCAATAGTCGAATTCTTTCCGTAGCTAGTTCCTACGCTAGAGGCTAACAGCATACATACTGTCGCAAACACATAACCAAGCGTCTTTGATCTCAAGAATCTGACCCGCCCATCTTTCAGTAATAATTCGGTAGTGGGCTCGATCTTCGTTGTCTATAAAAAAACTGTCAATTGACAGCAGGTCAAGCTACTCATATTCTTTTGGCTCACTAATTTTGGCTCACTAAATGGTCAGCTATTCTGCTTGCTATAGAAATCTGTCAATGCCTATCTATAAATACAAATTTAGGCCGCGAAGTATGCGATAAGATCGTAGGCGAGTAATTTTGATGCGGCGCTAGGTCTGTCTTAATGAGCCTTTCTCAAACCTGTTTGAATCAGCATGTGCGCGAGGAAGCGGTCTCTAAAAGGTGGCTTTTGCGTGGACTTTTCATTGCGGTAGGTGCGCACCTAGGGCTGTTGCCCTTAATTTCGTTTGTGCATTTAGATAGTGTCAATCAGCCAGAACGAATTTCTCTTATTGTCACAGGACCAACAGAATCTGTGGAAGCGTCTACAGATAGCATTGAAGATCTGCCGCTAGAAGATTTGCCGCTAGAAGATTTGTCACCAAAAGGTGTGAAAGCACGCACTGACGCGATCGCATCAAAAGAACAACCCACCAACCAAATCAGCCCGCCTCCTGCAGCTACTTCATTTCAGCCTTCTCCGTCTAGTACCGTGCCCTCAGCTCCGCTAACAGGAGAGGCCGCCGCCGAAAATCAAGCATCTGAAGACCAAGACTTTGAACAAAAGAATCCGCTGACTACCTCTGAGGAAGAGAGTGTAACAGACGAAAATACAACAGAAGTAGGCGATCTAGAGACAGTTAGTGAAACCACTGAAGATACGGAACAGAGTGCTGATTCTGAGGATGAAAGTAATTCTCAGAGGTCTGAGAATACAGAAAATAGCGAGAGCAGCGAAGACCGCTCTTTTGGTAGGCTCAGGTCACGGCTAGGACGTTCCCGCGCCCAACAGGGGGAGTCTGATACGGCGACAACGTCAACAGGATCTAGCAACGCATCGGGATTTGGTAATACATCGGGATCTAGTAATACATCCTCATCTGCTAGCCCTGCCGGTGTTGCTCCGCGACCAACTCAAGGAGTCGCGGGAGCGACACTGTGAGGTGTCGTCAGTGCGATCGCCCTGCGTATCAGAAGAGCATTAGAGGCAGAAATTGAAGGTTCGCCATCGGTCAAATTGGAGTATGACGAAGCAGGCAATGTCATCGGTACCTTTCTAGAAGAGTCTAGCGGAAACGAGGCCATAGACCGGGCAGCTTTAGAAGCAGCACGCAATTACAAGATAGATGGCGGCAGTCAGGGAGGATCGGTCTCAATTGAGATTGATTTTGTGACCGAAGGCTCACGGCGATCGCGCGCAGCCCAACGCAGAGGTGAAAGAGAGTCTATCACCTCCCCTGCCCCTGAAAGGGAAGCCATCACAGAATCAAGACCCACACCTATCACTGAGGCAGTCCCCGCCTCCTCTACTAATACTCCTACGCCACAATCTTCTCCTACCCATTCTTCTCCTCAATCCGAAGAAGATAGCCAGGAAGACCCTCCAGTCACCACTCCAGAAGATACCGCCACACCACCTTCCCCCGAATCTTCTACCCCTGCCCCGGCAGAATCTGTTTCTCCTACCCCTGTTTCTCCTGCTGTCAATACAGACCCGCAGCCAGAATCCGCTGAGTCTCCTAACATCGTACCCACCGCGCCAGCACCCTCTGCACCAGTTGCCACTCCTAATGCTGCACCAGCGCCCTCTGCACCAATCGTCACTCCTAATGCTGCACCAGCACCCGAACCAGTGACAGTCCCATCAGCAGTTCCTTCGGCAGAACCTGCGCCAGAGGTTGCAGCTCCAGCAGTGCCTGTTCCTAATGCCGATTCAGCGGACGAGTAAGGCAGCAGAGGTTTGGTAGAGAGGGCGGGCTGTTGTGGTTGGGCGATCGCAAATGAACCTCAAGCGATTCATTCAGCGTCTCGTCTCTTAGCGCCTTGTCTCTTAGCGTCTCGTCTCTTAGCGTCTTGTCCCTTAGCGCATTGCTAGATTGACTAAGGTCTTCCGGCCCGCACCGTGAGCTGCACTAATTCTTTGATCATGTGGTCGCGATCCATCGGCAAAATCTCATCCCCGTGCAGTACGAACTGGGTCACAATGTAATGCACGATAGTTCCAACAAACATGCGAGCGGCCACCATCGGGTCTGGATAGTGAAGATGAGGTTGCGCCGCGAGATACGCCGAGAAATTTTCTAGGAGCGGTTTTTCCACTTCGCGTACGAAGTTTTCTGTGAGCATAGGAAATCTCTCGGATTCGCCAATCATCAGTCGAAACAGCGTTAGCATCGGCTGATCGGCTGAAAACTTTTCTAGTACGGACGTGGCCATCTGTGAGAGAACTTTCTCGGGCGGTAGCTGCAAACGAATCGCTTCTGGAAGAACTTCTGCGGGCGAGCTGTCGTTTTCTACTAAGTGTTGAATCAACGCCACAAACAGTCCTTCTTTACTCTGAAAGTAGCTGTATATCGTCGGTTTAGAAACGCCCGCTGCTGCTGCTAGCCGGTCCATACTCGCAGCAGCATAGCCCTGAGTCGTAAAGACCTCTAAGGCTCCTGTCAGAATTGCCTGCGCCTTGTCTGCTGATTTCCCTTGGCTAGGCCACGCCCCCTTGCTGGCTGGTTCTTTTGAGGGCGTATTGGCGGTGGATTCCATAAAGTTTGGCTGCTATATCAAAAAAGAGATGATGTCAGGAGCCAAAAGGCTAAGTCAGCTCCTACATACATATTCGTAGTATATACAATCGTACAGTTGACTTTACTAAACAGTTTAGTATTATAGAGAAACAAAGCCTTTATCCACTACATCTGCGGGGACGTATGAACGTATCAGACGTATTGAGCAGCCAGGGAACTACTGAACCGGATTCGGGTAAGTCGTCTATAGGAAAGCAGCTTTCGGGTCTCTCTTCTCGCTGGCTATTGATTGCAGGGCTGTTGATTCTGGGTGTGGTGGGGTTCTCGGCTTGGCGATCGCACCAGGATAGAGTGGCAGAGAGAGAGACCGCCGCTGAACTAGCCGCACAGCCGCCCGAAATCGTGACAGTCTCAGCGCTGGGCGAGCTGGAGCCGAAGGGTGAGCTGATCAATTTGACGGCGCAAACGTCGGCCCAAGGCAGTCGGCTAGATGAGCTGCTGGTAGAGGTAGGCGATCGCGTCGAATCAGATCAGGTCGTCGCGGTGCTAGACAGCCGAGATCAGCTACAGGCGGCTCTGCGAAGCGCCCAGCAGCAAGTAGAGATTGCTAGGGCGCAGGGTGCCCAAGTCGAGGCGGGCTCAAAAACAGGCCAGATTCAGGCACAGCAAGCTGAAGTTTTGCGGTTGGAAGCGGCGCAGGCTGGTGATATCGCCGCCCAGAATGCGGTGATCGCTAGGCTAGAAGCAGAAGTGGCTAACGCTCGACTTGAAGCCGATCGATACGAGTTTTTAAACCAGAGAGGGGCGATCTCTACGTCAGAGCGAGACGCTCGGCAGCTGGCGCTCAGCACGGCTCAACGGCAGCTTCAAGAAGCCAGAGCCGCGCTGAGCCGGATACAGACAACTAGCCAGCAGCAAATCAGTCAGGCCGCAGCGACACTAGACCAGATTCAAGAAGTTCGCCTGGTGGATGTTTCGACAGCCGAGGCTGAGGTGTCAGCAGCGATCGCCCGGGTCGCAGAGGCAAGGGCGAATTTGGCGCAGTCTGAGGTGCGATCGCCCATGGCCGGACAAGTGGTCGAAATCCTGACGCGCCCCGGTGAAAGACTGGCCGATGCTGGTGTTCTCACTTTGGGCAATACTGACCAAATGCAGGTAGTGGCCGAAGTGTATCAGGATGACGTTCCCAGGGTTGAGCCAGGACAGTCTGTGACTATCACAACACCTGTGATTGAGGAGGTTCTGATCGGACAGGTTGAGCGAATTGGTTTGCAAGTTGAGCAGCAGGCTGTGGTGAATGAAGATCCCGCTATCAATATTGACGCCAAAATTGTTGAAGTTTATATCAGCTTGGACCCGGCATCGAGTGAGAAGGTTGCTAGTTTTACCAACTTGCAAGTAACCGCCACGATTGAAACAGAATAAGGAGAAATTGTGATGGTTGGATTGGTTAAGCTCGGTTTTTTGCAGGCGATTAAAGACCGTACCCCGCTGGGTTTGCTTCAGCTTCAGCATGATAAATTGCGGCTGCTGACTGCGATCGCAGGCATTACCTTTGCAGACATTCTCATTTTTATGCAGCTAGGCTTTGCCGATGCTTTGGTAAAAAGTAACACGCAATATCCTCGGGCTTTGCAGACGGATCTGGTGATCATCAGTGCAGAAGCTAAAAACTTTGGCAAGCTGCGGACGATTTCTCGGCGCAGGCTGTATCAGGCTTTGGATGTTCCAGGAGTTGCCAGTAGCGACGCCCTTCAGATCGGTTCAACAGACTGGCGAAATCCCGTGACGCGCAAAAAGACTTCGATGTTAGTCATTGGCCAAAACCCGGCGCGTCCTGCTTTCGCTTTGGCCGATGTAAACGAGAATCTAGCCTTGGTTCGGATGCCAGATACTGTTTTGTTCGATCAGGGGTCGCGAGGAGACTATACAGAAATGATCGAGCAAGTGCAAGCCGGTGAAACGGTGAGAACAGAGATTGGACGACGTACAGTAGAGGTTGCTGGACTTTTTACGGTAGGTGCTTCCTTTGCAGACGATGGTGCCTTGATCACCAGCGATCAAAACTTTCTGCGATTATTTGGTCGGCGAGATGCGGGTACGGCCAGTTTGGGACTGGTCAACGTAGACGCCAGGAGCAGATGTAGAGCAGGTGCGTGCAGATTTGGAACAGCATTTGCCAGAAGATGTGCTTGTGTTCACTCAGCAGGGCTATGTCGACTTTGAACTAGATGAAATTAATTCAGCTTCTCCGATTGGGTTTGTGTTTGGCTTAGGGTCGGCGATGGGATTTATTGTCGGCGTAGTCATTGTCTATCAGGTGCTCTCTACGGATGTGAATACGCACCTAGCTGAATATGCCACGTTTAGAGCAATGGGCTATCGCAACAGCTATCTGTTGGGAATTGTGTTGGAAGAAGCGCTGATTTTGTCTGTGCTGGGCTTTATTCCGGGTCTGGTGATTGCGCTCGGTGCGTATCAGCTGACGATGACGGCGACGGCCCTGCCGATTGCGATGACGGTGGGTCGAGCGGTGCAGGTCCTGGTGATGACTTTTCTTATGTGTATTGGGTCTGGAGCGATTGCGACTAGGCGGCTTCAGTCAGCCGATCCGGCGGATATTTTTTAGAGTTAAAACCATGCAAAAAACACCTTCAATTGTTATCCACAATCTCAATCATTCTTTTGGTAAAGGCAAGCTGCGCAAGCAAGTTTTGTTTGACATCAATATGAATATTACCGCTGGCGAGATTGTGATTATGACCGGGCCTTCTGGCTCAGGAAAAACAACGCTGCTGACGCTAATCGGCGGACTGCGTTCGGCTCAGACTGGTAGCTTGAACGTGGTAGGCCATGAGATTTTAAATGCTAACGAGAATCAGCTTGTGCAGGCCAGACGGAACAATGGCTATATTTTTCAGGCGCACAACCTTCACGGTAGTTTGACGGCACTACAGAATGTGCAGATGGGCCTAGAAGTGCAGGGAAATCTCGACAGGCGGCAACGACATCAGCAGGCGACGGCGATGTTGGAAAAGGTTGGACTGGGCGATCGCATCAATTACTTACCGGCAGATCTCTCGGGCGGGCAAAAGCAAAGAGTTGCGATCGCCCGCGCCTTAGTCAGCCGTCCTAAAATTGTTCTCGCCGATGAACCCACCGCCGCCCTCGACAAAAAGTCAGGCCGAGATGTGGTCAACATCATGCACGACCTGGCAAAAGATCAGGGCTGCACCATTTTGCTGGTCACCCACGACAACCGCATTCTCGACATCGCCGATCGTATCGTCTATATGGAAGATGGCCGACTCTCCAAGCAACCAGAGGAGCCGATTGACTAGCCTTTTGCCAGTCAGTCAGGGCGCTTTTCACTCGTCGGCATCACTGGTAACTATTTACTCCGTTAGTCGCTTCAACATTAGTCGCTTCAACATACTATCGAACATAATAATCTCGGGTACCCCGGTCGTTTAGGGCTTCACCGATACGGCTAAGCGCGTGAATGTAGGCGGCGGTGCGAAAGGAGACTTCCTTGCCGGTAGCAATTTGCCAGATAGTTTCAGCTTCTTCGGTGATGCGCGATCGCAATTCCCTATTCACCTTATCCAGCTTCCAATACAGCCCGCTGCGGTTCTGCACCCATTCAAAGTGACTGACCATCACCCCGCCCGCATTTACAAAATATCTGGAAAAAGAGAAATCCCTTTCTCGTCTAAAATCGCATCTGCATCCGCGCTCACCGGACCGTTCGCCACTTCAAAAATGTACTTAGCGCGAATGCCATCTGCGTTTTTGGCCGTGATTTGATTCTCTAGCGCCGCCGGAATCAGAATATCCACGTCCAAAGCCAGGATTTCTTCATTCGTCAGCGTATCGTGGCCCTCAACATTACAAACCGAGTCTTCGCAATAGACATCTTTCATCGCGTGTTGAGTTTGCTTGAACTGTTGCACATCTGGAATATGCAGTCCTTTACTGTTGTAAATGCCACCTTTGGAATCGCTAACGGCGACTACCTTGTATCCAGCGTCAAACAGCTGACGAGCAACGACGCTACCGGCATTGCCAAAGCCCTGCACAGCGACGGTCAAATCTTCAGGAGATTTGTTGTACTTTTTCATCATGGTTTGAAGCACGAAGAACGCGCCTGTCCCGGTGGCCGTATCGCGACCCAGGCTGCCGCCCATGCTGACGGGTTTGCCAGTGATGACGGCGGGCGATCGCACTCCTCGAATGATGCTGTACTGGTCCATCATCCAACCCATAATCATGGAATTGGTATACACGTCTGGCGCAGGGATGTCGAGATCTGGACCGATGAAAGCTGCGATCGCATCCACATACCCCCGACTCAACCGCTCTAGCTCAAACTTCGACAGCTCCTTCGGATTCAGCGTGATTCCACCCTTCGCTCCACCAAAGGGCAAATTCACCGCCGCACACTTGAACGTCATCCAAAACGCCAGCGACTGCACCTCATCTAGCGATACCTGAGGGTGAAAGCGAATGCCACCTTTCGTGGCCCCTCGCGTATCGTCATAGCGCACCCGATACCCCTCAAACACCCGCAGCCTGCCATCATCCATTCGCACCGGAATCGCTACTTTCAGACTCGCCTTTGGAAACTTTAGCCGCTCGGTCGCATCGTCAGAGATTGGAGCGTACTGAGCTGCTTTCTCTAAGCGGCGGCTAGCATCGGTAAGTAAAGTAGCTGACATCAGTAATCTCAAAGAGAATCTTCTAATTTTGAGTTCAAAGGTTTACCAATATGGACAGATTGACATCTTTAAACACAACACTTTTTCAAAAGCATCAAACCAATGACTGCCTGTAAACCGGGCTGTTTTGTTGCAATTAGCCTCTGATAGCTGTCACTTGGCGCTGCTTTGGCGTCTCTACGACTTCCACTGTAGTGCGGTCCTCAAGCGGCGGTATCCCACTGCGGCGATCAAAGATAATCAGCCATCCAGAGTCTGTTCCTAGCCGACTCAAGTAAGCATCCAACTGCGCTAGCCCCGCCTGCAACGGATCGGGCCGACCATCTCGCCATACCTTCAGCTCGATACCCAAAGTAATCTGGCCGTAGCGTAAACACAAGTCCATTCGTCCGCTGCCAAGCGCGTACTCTCTTTCTAACGTTCCATGGCCATTCACAACTCGATGTAAAAACGCCATTAGCACTAGGTGAGGCGCAATCTCATGATAGGAAGCACTCCGCAGCAGCGGTTCCCCGTGCTGCCGCCAGAACTGTAGAAAAGCTTCTAGCAATGCCTGTAAATCGAGTTCACCGGATGGCGTCAGCCACGTGGGTGCAATCTGTGGCAAAGAGGCTATTGGTGGAACGGTGAGCACTCGGGGTAGAACTTCTCGATAGATCGGATTTGCGATCGCAAGTCCACCTTTCGGACTCATCACACAGAGTCCCAAATCCAACACGAACTGAATATCTTCGTTAGATACATTGTCCAACTCCTGTCCTGCCAACATTGGCTCGATGATGGCCCGTACCCTGGGTTCTCGCAGCCGTTCGGCCAAACTATCGAGATGCGTATCCTGCCGTTGAATAAGAATTTCCTTCGCCTGCTCCACATGTTCTACGGTTAGAGCCAGCGAAGGATCGGGGGCTATTACCTCTACCATCTGTCGGGCTAGAGCGCTGACTAACCAGGGCTGGCCCTGCGTCAACTCGAAGACTTTTTGTAGGGCTGTTGGGATGAATTCCTGACCCGTATCAGCCGTATGCTGCTCATACAGGCTCGCGATCTCTGTCTGAGTAAAATTCCGCAGCGTCAAAGACTCAACTTTGATATTGAACGGACTCGCCGTTCCGAGACGATCGCTCCCACCAGCCGCTACTTTGTAATCTCTCACATCTCTCAATCCAACGAGCGCTAAAGAGTGGGGAAAGCCCGCAGGTCTTCGGGGGTAGCCGTCTCGCAGCTGACGTAGCACAGAAACTAATGCCTCATCTTGCAACGCATCGATTTCATCAATAAATAAGACAATCGGACGCGAACAGGTTTCTGCCCATAGCTTCAGAGCCTGACCAATAGATGAACATCCCGACCAGTCCGGCGGATGAAGTTCTGATGGCAACCAAAAGGTGGCTGCATCGAGCCAAGCTCTTAGAATAGCCACCTCAGCTTTTTCAGGAAACTGAGAATAGGCTGCGCCTACTTCTGCCGAAACCATCAGCGCCGCATATTTTCCCTCAGAGGTTAATCGCTGAGCCAGTGTCAACATGGCTGTCGTCTTACCCGTTTGACGGGGCGCATGGATGACAAAGTAGCCGCGCTGTAAGATCAATCGCTCTACAGAAGGTAACCGCTCTACAGAAGGCAGCATATAGTGAACTTCAAGTTGGCAGGGGCCAGCGGTATTAAACCAACGAGGCATAGGACTTAGACCAAATTAGAACGAGGCAGCCAGAGCTATATCACCAGGGCTGTTCCATTTTAGCGAGCTAAAACCTTAGCGATGAAATAGCCGTGGCACGTAAACAATCTATAACAATCTATACGAACTGCGGTCTTACTTCGATAAGGAAAAGCCTTTACGAGAAAGTGGAAAAGGAAAAGAGAATAAATATGGTTGAGCCGGTGAATGACGGCAAGGGGGCGTGATGGCGATCGCAAGCATTAATCCGACAACTGGCGAAACGATTGAAACTTATTCAGCGCTGACTTCTGATCAGATAGAACAAGCGATAACACAGGCGCAAACCGCTTTTTTGAGCTATCCGAAGGTATCTTTTTCGCAGCGTAAGCAGTGGATGCACCAAGCCGCAGAAGGGCTGCTGGCCCGCAAAGATGACTTTGGCCGGACGATGACGCTGGAGATGGGCAAAACATTGAAAAGCGCGATCGCAGAGGTCGAAAAGTGCGCCTGGGTCTGTCGATATTACGCGGACGAAGCCGAAGGTTTCTTGCAAGATGAACCCGCAAAAACTGACGCGAGTGAGAGCTACGTGCGATTTCTGCCGCTTGGCATTTTACTAGCCGTGATGCCGTGGAACTATCCGTTCTGGCAGGTGTTTCGGGCGGCTGCACCTGCGCTGATGACGGGTAATCCGGTTTTGTTGAAACATGCGTCCAATGTGCCACAGTCTGCCTTGGCGATCGCAGACATTTTCACCAAAGCGGGCTTTCCCTCCGCCATGTTTCAAACCCTGCTGATCGGTCCTGACCCAATTGAATCGATTATTGCCGATCCCAGAGTAAAAGCAGTTACCCTCACTGGCAGCGGTCCCGCTGGATCAGCCGTTGCTGCTGCCGCCGCTAAGCACATCAAAAAGGCTGTGTTGGAACTAGGCGGCAGCGATCCGTTTATTGTCTTGCCCAGTGCGAACTTGGAAGATGCAATCGCCACTGCCGCCACCGCCCGCCTGCTCAACAACGGCCAGTCCTGCATCGCTGCCAAACGTTTCATTCTAGTAGGCGATATTGCCGACGACTTCGAAAAAGGGTTTGCCCAACAGTTCCAACAAAAGGTCGTCGGCGATCCGCTAAAGCCAGAAACTGATATTGGTCCATTAGCAACACCCGGCATCCTGAAAGAACTGGATAAACAAGTCCAAGCCTGCGTAGACAAAGGTGCGATCGCCCTAGTTGGCGCAGATATCAAAGCGCTAAAGCAACAGCTGCCCGCCGAGCTACAAGCTGGCAACTTCTATCCACCCACCGTTCTTACTCAAATTCCACCCGGCACACCCGCCGACCAAGAAGAATTTTTTGGCCCCGTGGCGCTAGTCTTTCGCGTACCCGATATTGAAAGTGCGATCGCACTCGCCAACTTCACCAGCTTCGGATTAGGAGCCAGCGCCTGGACAACCGACCCCGCCGAACAACAGCAGCTAATCAACCAGCTAGACGCCGGAGCCGTCTTCATCAACGGCCTAGTCAAGTCCGACCCGCGCCTACCCTTCGGCGGCATCAATCAGTCTGGATACGGTCGAGAGCTAGCCCGCTATGGATTGTTGGAATTCGTTAACGCTAAAACCGTCTGGATAAAATAATCTCCCTCCCTTTCCCCCATTCTCTCCCCTTTCCCTACTCTATGAACACCGCCGAACTCCTCGTCCGCTGCCTCGAAAATGAAGGCGTTGAATACATCTTCGGCCTACCCGGAGAAGAAAATTTACAGTTACTTCAAGCGCTAAAACGCTCGTCTATCCAGTTCATCACGACTCGGCACGAACAGGGTGCAGCGTTCATGGCTGACGTATATGGACGACTAACTGGCAAGGCAGGCGTTTGTCTCTCTACGCTGGGGCCAGGTGCGACCAATTTGATGACGGGCGTAGCTGATGCGAATCTAGACCGGGCGCCGCTAGTGGCGATTACTGGACAAGTGGGCACCGATCGGATGCATATAGAATCGCATCAATATCTCGATCTGGTGGCGATGTTTGCACCCGTCACCAAATGGAACAAACAGATTGTCCGCCCCGATACCACGCCCGAAATCGTCCGCAAGGCGTTCAAGCTGGCGCAGAGCGAGCCGCCCGGCGCTATTCACATTGATCTGCCGGAAAATATTGCTGGAATGGAAGCAGCAGGCGTCCCTTTACGAGTCGCACCGCCTGTTCACCCAGTCGCGTCTGAAGAGAGTTTGCAAAAGGCTGCGATCGCAATTTCCCAAGCCACCAACCCAATTATCCTTGCTGGCAACGGAGCCATCCGCAACCGCGCTAGCGAAGCCATTACCCGCTTTTCTCAAACGCAAAACATTCCCGTCACCAACTCCTTCATGAGTAAGGGCGTACTCGACTATACGGATGTGCGATCGCTCTGGACCCTGGGACTACAGCAGCGTGACTACATTGCCTGCGCTATCGACGAAAGCGATCTTGTTATTGCCATCGGCTACGATCTAATCGAGTACGGTCCCAAGAAGTGGAATCCAAAAGGCGACCTACCGATCATCCACATCTCACTTACCCCCGCCGAAATCGATAGCAGCTACATTCCCATCGTCGAGATTGTTGGTGATATCTCCGATGCGCTAGACGAAATTAGTAAGAGAATCCACCGTCCACAGGATCAAACAGCCAGCACCAAAGCGTCAGACGGTAAAACAACAGAAGCTTCAAGCAGCAGAATCGCCACTCTGCGCGCCGAGATGCAGACAGATTACGAAAAATACGCCACCGACACAGGCTTTCCCATCAAACCCCAAAAGCTTCTCTATGACCTGCGCCAAACCCTTGGGCCCGAAGACATTGTGATTTCCGATGTGGGCGCACACAAAATGTGGATTGCTCGCCACTATCACTGCAACCGGCCTAATACGTGCCTGATCTCAAATGGCTTTGCCTCTATGGGAATCGCGATTCCAGGTGGTGTCGCGGCCAAGCTCGTACATCCCAATCGTAAGATAGTTGCCGTCACGGGTGATGGCGGCTTTATGATGAACTGCCAGGAACTGGAAACGGCCCATCGTCTAGGCACCGCCTTTGTCACTATTATCTTCAATGACGGCGGCTATGGCCTGATCGAATGGAAACAAGAATCCCATTACCACGAGTCTTCGTATATCAAGTTCAACAACCCAGATTTCGTTAAGCTAGCCGAGAGTATGAATCTAAAAGGCTATCGAATTGAATCGGCCGAGGCGTTTTTGCCGACCCTCAAAGAAGCGCTTACACAAACGGTGCCTACTGTGATTGACTGCCCGATCGACTACCGAGAGAATCTGTTGTTTAGCAAGCACGCTCAGTTGCTCAGCTGTCCACTGCCACAGCGTTGATCGCTCAAGCAGCAAACAAGCTTACGTACAGGGACGCGCCTAGCAGAGCGTATAAAAGAACCAGTCGGGAAAGCGGGTGATTACCGCTGACAAGCAACGGCCCCTATCGATAAAATTGAATACATAGAAATTACGGAGGGGAGGACGTAAACGATGACTACTTCAGCTATATCTCAAGACCCTCAGCAGCAGCCGCGTAGAAGCCGAAGAAGAAGAGAGCGATCGCAGCCCACCCTCTGGGCAGTTGCCAGCATTTCCTTTATCCTGGGCGCAGCCGCCGGCACCTTCACGATCTGGCAGCTCAACAAACTATACAAAGCCACCATCGCCCCACCCGTCTCTGTAGAAGGCACCCTCAAAGCGCAATACAGCTACGACGAAAATGCGCTCCATCCTTCTCCCAATGGCTACTATATAGAAGGCATCAGCGTCGGTCGTACGTATCTTACCGGACAGCCACTACAGAGCTATGTCGGCCAAAGCATAACTGCCAGTGGCAGCGTCGAAGGCATCTGTGGACCCAAATCTATCCCTTGCTATCCGATACTAACGGTAAGAGAAATTAGCAACTCGCCAGTAAAAGAATAAGCCACCCGTAGCCCTCAATAGCTGGTCTTTCTATAAACAGACAACAAAGCGAGCGTACAGACAGTACGCTCGCTTTGTTATTTCTACTGCTTAAAGAGGACTTACCACAAGCCTCTAATTGGTTCAGGCGCTGGCTGCTGCACTTCTGTCTCTTCCTCAACCATGGGCATCTCTTCTACGACTGGCTCTTCTAGTTCAACAACCGGTTCGGCTCCAGGCACAATACTCAGCATGCTGAACTCACCCTGATCGTCTCCAAACCCGATACATGGAGCGCTATTTAGTGAAGCATTGGCATTCTCTAGCGATTTCAGCACAGCAGCAAGCGCTGGCGATTCAGAAGCGGCGACTATAGTCGCGTCGTCTAGCCCATTAACCGTCTCGTTTGATGTCTTTACCGCAGCTTCTATGTCTTCTATCGAATTTTCGACTCTATAAAGAACAACTTTGGGACCACCTAGATCATCTGAAATCCGCTGCTGCAAGCTCGCTAATGCTTCTTCTAAGCTAGATTGACTGTCGCTTGAAATTGCCCTACGGACAGCTTCTACATCCGGATTAGAGCTAGACAAACTTTGATTGCTACCAGCTGGAGTAGACAAGTTTCTTCCAATAGTATTCAAGAACTCGTTGACTAGTCCTTCTACGGTAAGGGCACAAACTGATGTGCCCTCAGGCTCATCAGCAAAGGTATCGCCAAGGCCGTTGGTAGAAGAATCTGGGATAATAACGGGCTCACTACCTGCGATCGCCCTGCCGCTAAAAGTCATTTGAGTAGCAAGCACACCTACCACGCTCAACAAAGGAAGCTTGAATAAAAGTCGCACTGGAAAAACCTCTCGTCTAAATTGCTGGATATCAATTACTAGATCTAAATTATTGGATTCAGACTGTCAGAGCTAGATTCTTAGAGCCTAATCACTGTAATAGCGTAGCTGATTTCTATGCTCGGATAGTTAGTCTACCGGCTGGCTATTTACTGATTAGCGACTATCTCTCTATCGTCTGAAGGCGTCTAAAAGCGAATGCCATACCCAAAAGAACCCTGAAACTGAGCACCTTCGTCAGTATTGCCTGTCACATCAGAGACACCTAACGTCAGCACCCACGGTAATCTCCTTATAGGAACTATGGATGTTGCAAGCCCTAAGCCAGTACCGTTCCAGCTAGAAATTACAGACACCTGAGGAATGATTCGCAGCCCTGCACTACCAAAGACGTTGACCCCGTTGTCATCAGCGTCAATCGCCCCGACCGAACGGAAAGTCCCTGTCCCCACCCCCAAAGAAGCCGTCAGCGGCATTTGGTTAGACGCGTTTGGCCGCAAGCGAAACTGCTTCGTCGCTACGCCATAGAAAGTATCTTCTGCGTCATTCGCGTTTCCCCACTTTATCGGGTTGGTCCAGCCTGCTGCCACCGCTAGGTTACCCGCTTGGGGAAATATCTTGTGCAGCTTGAAGCCAACGATACCGTCGTCAGCAAATCCATCCAGGCTGATGATACCGACACCGACTTCTACACCAATATTTCTGACCGCATCACCAAAGCCAATACCAATCGCAGCAGAACCATCTGTGCTTCTATCCCTATTAGAGCCGGTTGACCCTGCAAGCCCAGCATAGGTATCGCCCCAATCTGCACCATAGGCAGACGGCACCAAAAAGGTAGAAGACGGCACGGCCTTGGGAGATTCTACTGGCACAGTAGGATCAAACTGAGCGTCAGGGTCGATTAGAAGACGCTGACGCAGATCTTCAGGAGAGTCCGGGGCAAAGCTGTCGCCCAAATCCTGAGCAAGCTGCACGACTTGAGTACTGCTCGAATCAATAGCCAGTTCGGTTGCGCTAGTTTCGATCGCGCTAGTCTCAGTTTCGCTCAGTGCTGTCTTGTTCACAGCAGTCTCGTTACGCACTGGGATAGAAGCGAGCAGACTTTCCAATGATACGGACGGCTTCGAGAAGCCAGCTATCGGGTCCGCATGAAAGCTCAACGACCGTCGCGTGAGGTTCGAGACTGTAGTGTGAGACTGCGCGGCACTAAAGATATCTGACTTTACCGACGGCATGGCTAGAGACTGGCTCAGCTGTCCTTCAACCAAATCATGGCTAGTAAGGCGATCGTCATCTATCGGTGCCTCAGCGTTGGCTGCTCCGATAGAAGTGACAAGACTAGAGAGCAGTACGGTGGCTGCTAGTAAAGTTCTAGTCACGGCTCTGGTAAAAACTGTTCTGTACGTTTCAGGTGTCATAGTCTTTGTTCAATGCAGAGGTTTGTTCAAACTCAAGAGGGATAGTATAGCGAGTGTCGCTAAAGAGTTCCCAGGGTTCTGTAAGAACCAATCAAAATTGATAAGTTTCTTTTGGATGCCACTAGTGCCGGATGCGTACTTCCGATGGAAAGCAACGCAATGAATCGAGGAGACATGATCAAAGTTACGATCCGACCAAGATAGATCAGCGATTTTTTGAAGGACTGTAAATTGAACAGAGATGAGCTGGTAGCCAGATGTCAGGTTAGCTGCGTATAAGTCGGCATAATCAAGTGCTCGAAACTGCGAGAAAACGCCTAAATCAAGATGCAAAATAACCTTTTGATCGTTAGGATAGTTCGGTTATTTCAACGAGAGCGCGATGCTGAAGTTCCAGCCGTCTGGATTTGGGGAGAAGTCAGTCTTTACCGAGCTGGGTCAGACTGTTTACTACACGCAGGCGAGTTCACCGTCAAATTCACGGAGGCGATCGCACCCCACACCCCCAGTCGTGTTCTTTCACAACTTCGGTGGCGGCGCTTCTGCCTATGAGTGGTCAAAGGTTTATTCAGCGCTAGCCTCGCAATATACAGTGATTGCCCCAGATCTAGTTGGGTGGGGCGCGTCTGCACATCCGGCCTACCGATATACCACTGGCGACTATCTAGTCAGCATAGAATCATTCATTTCGCAGATAGCTATCGAGCCAATCGTAGCCGTCGCTAGCTCTTTCACCGCAGGCTTAATCCTTCGGCTCGCCAGTCAAAAACCGCATTTGTTTAGCCGTCTATTCCTCACCTGTCCCTCTGGCTTCAACGACTTTGGTAAAGGTGCAGGCAGACGGCTACCTGAGCCCATCGTCAACCTGCCGTTTCTAGACACGCTGGTCTATACGCTGGGAGCTACCAACGAGCTCGCCGTCCGCAACTTTCTAGAGAATTTCTTGTTTTCTAAGCCGGAACGCCTATCAGCAGAAACCGTCTCTGCCTATCTCGCCTCCGCTCAGCAGCCGAATGCCGAATACGCAGCGCTTTCCTTTCTCAGAGGCGATCTGTATTTTGATCTTTCTCTATTTGTAAAGGCGCTAAAAGTTCCGACAGCTTTCGTTTGGGGAGAAGACGCCCAGTTCACTTCGGTGGCGCTAGGTCGGCGGCTAGCTCAACTAAATCCTGAGGCGATCGCGCGATTTCAGGTAGTATCAGAGACTGGCGTTCTACCGCAGCTAGAACAGCCCGGTCCGGTGACATCATTGTTATTAGACTGGCTGCAGGCAAAGGAGTAGGGCGTCGTCAACCCCGCCCAAGGAAGAGTTTTGATGAACCAGTATTTTGCAACCGTTGCTAGAGGGCTAGAGCCGCTCGTTGTAGAAGAACTGGAGCGGTTGGGTGCAAAGGACGTGCAGCCAGGATTTTGTGGAGCGGAGTTTAAGGGCGATCGCACCCTCCTCTACAGGGTCAACCTCTGGGCCAGACTCCCATTTAGAATCCTGCTGCGGCTGAACGAATTCGACTGCGCCACTGCCGAAGATCTCTTTGCGGGCGTCCAGCGCATCGACTGGAGCGACTATCTCACCCCTGATCGCACCCTTGCCGTCACCGCCACTGGCAAAACAGACGCGCTCAACCATACCCACTTCACCTCACTGCAAGTCAAGAACGCAATCGTCGAGCAGCAAACCGAAGTCTTTGGCCATCGCTCCGACGTTGACACCCACGAACCCGACTTGCGTATCAACGTTCACCTGCACCAGGACCGGGCTACTATCAGCCTCGACAGCTCTGGCGACAGTCTGCATAGGCGTGGCTATCGGCCTGCTGTCGGCGCGGCCCCGCTGAAAGAATCTCTCGCGTCTGCGCTGATTCAGCTATCTGGCTGGCAGCCCGATCAGGCGTTTTTCGATCCGCTGTGTGGGTCGGGGACGCTGCCGCTAGAAGCGGGATTGCAGGCTTTGCAGGTGGCACCGGGCTTGTTTCGTGAGCGCTTTGGCTTTGAAACCTGGCTAGATTATGACGATGCGCTGTGGGAAAGCATGATCGCTGAGGCAGAGGAACAACAGAAAACAGAGCTACTGGCTTTTGTGGGGGGGAGCGATCGCGATCCAAATGTCCTGATTCAGGCTCATAACAATGCTCAAAAAAGTGGCATAGAACATCTTGTAAGTTTCCAACAAAACGAGCTGGCTGACGTAGAAGCCCCCGCCGATAGCGGCATCCTGCTCTGCAACCCGCCCTATGGAGAAAGACTTGGCAAAGACACTGACCTAGGCGCTTTCTACAAACTGCTGGGCAACGTGTTGAAACAACGCTTCAAGGGCTGGACCGCCTACGTCCTCAGCGGCAACAAAGCCCTTTCTAGCAACATTGGGCTGAAATCCGCCTCTCGCGTCCCGGTCTACAATGGCGCTTTGCTCTGCCAGCTAATGAAATACGAGCTGTATTAGAATGCATCTATGCTGAAACGAAACTAATATGGTTTATGTTCAGTATGGCAAGCCAGAGGGCTGTCAATCATCAGCACTATCGGTATTAGAGTATTGTTGCAAAAGTTCTTTTAAGCGATCGCAATCCTTCCATAGTCTTACTTCACCCGATTTGTAAACTTTGGCAATGAATGGTGCGTCATGCTCCGAAGCCAACCGCAGCATAGCCTGATACGCTTTGACAAATCCCTCTGCGACTACTTGAGTGTTGATTCCAGTCGAGGCCATCACAAAAACTCTAGCGTTGCACTATGCTATGACTGCTTGCTCTGCCACTCGCCGCCCAATCATTTCGTCTTTGGTCAGCACGGCCCAGCCAGGTTTGCTTACTGCTGGCAACCATTCCACATCTGGAACCGCGGGCTCAAAGTTATTCAGATAGAGTGGAATATTGAGTCCTGCTTCTTGTAATTTTTGAGGAACACGCCGTCCTAGACACTCATCTGTAAAAAATGCTGGCGATTCTGAGTTCACGCTGCTTTAGTTTCATACTCAACAGCTACCTGAATAAGTGTGCGATCGCAGTCATAGTCCAGCGCTAAATCGTCTAGCGAATCACCCGCCTGATGCAGTTCAGCCAGTACCTTAGTAGGAACCTTAGTAGGAATGCCCGTTCCTGCAATCACCGGATGTCCAAACGAAATAGCCGGATCGATGACGATCAGTCTTTGATCGTCCTTCTCGTCAGGATGAATAAACGGGAACAACCGGGCAGCGATACCAGCTTCAATTCGAGTCAAATAAATATCAAGCGTTTCTCGGATTGCAATTTGTCCTCTTGAAGCATCTAACAGCCGCTCTAGATACTCCACATAGATAGATCGACCGTCTGTCTTCAACAGATCTTTTCGAATTAAAGGATGAGCAAGCCCTAACTCTTCTTGGATGAAATTCAAGGCAATTCTAATTTGATCTAAGGGCACATTGTGCTCCATGCGAACCGCTCTCAGCACATGGGCCTCTACCAAATTAGTGAACGATAGCTCCTTTGCATCTGTGCCAGGCAGCTTGATTAAGGGCTCAGAAAATTGCTTTCCTTGCTCTGTTCGGTAATACCGTCCTCTTACCCAAGTTCATAGGGTGTTGACGGGAATGCGCAAGTATCGAGCAGCCTCTACAAAAGGATAGGCCGGTAAGCTACGCATATCTAAATACTTCAGTTCTTGCATCTCACTCGACTTAGCCTCCGTTTAACACTATCTAATCCTTTGCCCTCAACTATAATGGTACATTCACAGTGAACGATGTGATGACTGTAGTTTGCCATGCTGGGCGTATGCTATGACTTTACCTGTGCTGCCAACACTTGATAACCTGCGAAAGACGCTACCGATAGAAGGCGCGGTGCGGATTGAGTTGGAAGAGGGTGTGCCTATCTTTCGAGCTACAGATGCTATCTGCTCGCGTATTCAGGATCTTCTGTTGATGCAAACGGAGAGATCTCTGAGTCAGGAGGAAGAGGAGGAGTTGGATAGCTACGAGGAGATCGACGATTATCTTAGTTTTGTGAATAGGACAATGCGCAATCTCTTTTTGTCTGAAGCGCAGCAGGCTTCCTAAGCAGTGCCTCGTAGTAAGCTTTCTGACTTTATTAAGCGTCAGGTGCGGCGAAGAGCTGGCTACCTATGCGAGTATTGTCATGCTTCGGAGCAGTGGCAATACGTTCAATTTACGGTGGATCACGTTGTTCCTTTAGATCTTGAAGGGTCTGATGATTTAGAGAATTTGGCGTTGGCTTGTTTTCATTGCAATCGTCGTAAGTGGAACCGTATTAGAGGGGTCGATCCTGAATCAGGCGGCGAGGTTGCGCTTTTTGATCCGCGTTCTTCGCAGTGGGCAGATCATTTTACTTGGGCTAGTGATGAGCTGACGATCGTGGGGTTGACTTCGGTGGGGAAGGCTACGGTAGCCGCACTTGATTTGAACAGACAAAGAATTGTCAATATTCGAGCTGCAGATGCTGAGGTGGGTCGTCATCCACCTGAGGGCGATCCTGTACGAGACGAGGCAGATGAATAAACGGCTTTGTTTTATAGCTGGGCGGTGATGGCGTTGAGGAGGGCGGCTTGTTTTTGAGCGATCGCGTCATTTTGTTGTTCTCAGGTGTTAGCGATATAGCCTTTGTCTTCTTCGCTACAAAAGATGTTATGTGGTGGTCTTTCGTAGGTAGTGTAAGGCGTTGAGTTTGGTTGCAACTACGCTCTTTTATTCAACTATGTCGTTAGCACGGACTCTTCCAGGCGTGAACTTTCTGGAGAATGATTGGCCACAGTCCCTTGCGACTGCACGAACTGTATTTTTTCTGGATTGTCCGAGCGTCTACTTATTATGCTCGCAGTGTAGTTTTTCTACTGCTAGCAGAAAAGCGATATCGTTGATAGCGATCGCAAGATCTCTTTTTAACTTACGTCTATCGGCTATGGTCTGTCCGATTATGGCAGCAGCGACTGCCGCAATCAGCGCACTCAAAACCGTAAATATTCCCGAAATTAGCGCGGCTTGAATCTCGGGGTTAAACCAATCGATAGAAGACACTTTAGTAAACCTGATGGATAGCTTTGCCCTAGGGTATCAAGTAGTAGTTTCGTTGTCTCCTAGCCAGTCCTAGCCAGAATGAATTTGGCAACGGCGCGTCGAAGTCTTCCGCTAATAGTCGCCTGTAGCCGCCTATTGATTTCGTATATGCATGCTATCCATACCCTGACCTGAGACTGAATCAGCCCGTTCTTTAGCACCTAGCCATAATACCCACCGCAACTGTAGGCGTGAGGTCAATTCAGATCTTTTTGATAATGCTGCTACCAAACTACTTTGCAGTCGTACTGGTTGAAGGCGTGATCGCAGCTCAAGATAGAGCTACGCGGGTAGTGAAACTATGCGGTAGCGAACTCGGTAAGTGGACGCTTGCTGGGATGCTGAAATCCCAGCACGATATCTTCGGGGGGTACGCCAGCGTCTAATAGTTCGTTGGCGATGCCTTGTTTTGTCCAGTCTTCTTCGAGCCAGATTTTATCTTGCTCGATTCTAAGATAGACAGCGATACTGAAGTCTCGCTGTTTTCCACTCCACCCTACCGAAAACCAGAAGTAGCGATCGCGCACTCGATCAAAAGACACACATTCCTGTACGCCGATTTGATTTGCGCCAGCAGCCCAGTCTCAATATTCAGACAGAATTTTTTGAATGATTTGGCGATACCGAGCTAGCTTATCCATAAAGAAATTTGTTGACGCATCATCCTTTCGCCTCAGTTCTGAACGATTAACTCGCGCTTGACTACAGCAACTTGACTACAGCAAAGATTCAGTTTATGTTCAATTCTAAGCTGTGATACCGATCGCAGTGTCTCAGAACTCAATTTCGCTTAGCGCTATCGGCGAGTGTTACGAGCACCCACCGACAGCTAACCCCCCGGATTAACACTGGCAATCCCGGACGCTAGGGTTACTTTACCTTAGCCACCCCGACTTGCTCTACATCTTCGTGGGGTGGCTAAGTGTAGGTTGAGTTCTGGTTTCCTTCTAAACGTATACCCGGAGACCAGATCTCATGTTTATCCCTTCCATCACAGACGCCCCCGCGTCCACAGTTTCACCTGCTGACAATTCGGGGGCGAGTCCTTCACAGGCCGCCACATCAACCGACACACCACCACCGCCTACCTGCGAGCAAGAGCCCATCCGTCATATGCTATTCGGCAGCCTCAGCGCCGTCCAGTCCACCATCCGGCTACTGCACAAACTGAACTACGCCGAACCTAATGACTGGAGCCAGCCCATCTCCACCGGCAGACCCAATGAGGTCATGGCCATCTTGACTAAGCGCGTCAGGCTAGAGCTTCGTTAGATCGCTGCTGGGAAAAAAACGTAGAAAGTACAGCGGTTTCCATAGGCTTGCTAATGCGAGTATGCGTCTAGGAACCGCTACAGCCGCGATCGCCATTCGCGTCGTGTGATTGTTGTTTATTTCTTTGACTTTAGCCCTGAAGGCATGATTTTGATCTTCAGTGGGCTTTAAGTGAACCAGCACAATCAGCTAGTTTGTTATGATCCTATCTACAGACAAAAGCTCACAGGAATTGTTGTCTAGAAACCAGGCTCGACATGAACTCATCTTTATTAGAAATTCCGTTTGAACCTACTGGCATAGCAGAGGCGGATACGGCTAGCTTGAAATTCAGCTTGCTAAAGCACGTGGAGGCGCACGACGCGGAGCCAATGGCCAAAAAAGTCCGGTTTGCTAACGAGACTCTGATGCCGCTGTTCAACGAGCTGGAGAAACGTAATCCTACGCCTGAGCTGAGTCAGCAGATTCCGCTCTTGAAAGGGGTGTGGTTTCCGGTCTGGTCTACCAACCCTTTTCAGGACATCCTGCCAGGACGGATACATCACGAGTCTTATCAAATATTTGGTGACAACGGCTACTATGCCAACTTGGCTCGGTACAAACCTGGGCAAAAGAGTAAGGTGCTGAGCTGGCTCTCTCGCTGGCTACTCAGCTACGATTTGATGATTATGCAGAGCTATTCTGTTCAAAAAGCTGATGGTGAACCGGATTATCCACTGGCACCTGACAAAGCAGGCCAGGATTATTGGAATATTCAAAACGTCGCTATTCAACAGTCTCTGCGCTTTGGCTCTGTCTCCTTTAATGCTGAAACTGCTCAAGCCTGGTTCGACAAAGCTGTAGCCAAGCAGCAGCAGTCACCTGGATCTCAACAGCAAGATTTACCAACTCAACGGACTACTCGTGTTGCGACAAAGCAGTACCAGCAGATATCCAAAGCGAGACCTCGGCTGGACAACCTGTATATTGATCGAGACTTTCGCCTAGTCAAAACCCAACGCGAAAAATCTCAGCGTCCTTCGTATACCGTAGCCAAGCGATTAGAGTGAGCAGCGTTGTCACGTTTATGGACTGCATGGACTGCGTTGTTTTCTCCCCATGCGCTGCTATCTTTTCAAACCTTGACGGTCACTTGCTCGGTGGCTAATGGCTGCGTCGATGTCTCGCTTGCCTGAGCGATATAAATCCCCGTGAGCACAACCGCAAATCCCACCCAGGTAACTGGGCTCAATCGCTCTACAAAGATCAGCCACGCGAGCAGGGCGCTGACAATCGGCTCTAGCAGCAAAAACAACGCGACAAAACTACAAGAGAGTTTGCTCATACAGTCCGCTAGCAAGCGCTGCCCCAGGCCTTCGCTGATCAACCCTAGGCCCAACACTGCCAAGATTGCGACTTTTGTCTCTGGGAAGATTTGTCCTTCTGTAAGTAACGTAATCGGAAGCAGCACAGCGCTGCCAATGGCGCAGCGCCAGAGTAAAATGGTCGTCGCTGAGAACTGAGCGCGCAGCTGTTCGACCATCAGAAAATAGGTGCCGAGAAAGACTGCCGATAGCACCGCATAGAAGTCACCTAGCAAGAAACCCTCGGCTCCCTGCAAGTCTTCTAAGCCCAGCGCGATCGCACCCACCAACGCAATCGACATCCCCACTAAAAACCGCTTATCAAAGCGCTTCCCCAACAGCAGCCAGCTCCCCAAACTTGTAAACAGCGGCGTCAAATTATTCAGCAACATACATTTGGCAACCGTTGTATATTCCAACGACATTGCCCAAAGTACTAACGAAATCACCGAGCTGATGCCCACCCCTATCAGCAACAGCCATTGACGAAGAGTTAACGGCTCCGAAGTGGCAGCATCTTCATCTGTAGAAATTTGCTGCTTGCCCCAGCGGACAGAGCCAAAGCACAATACGAATATTGCAAACCGGTTGAATACCGTTGCATTAGCCCCTAGCTCCGTTTCGCTAAATCGAATGAAGATTGGCGCAAATGAAACGGCGATTAGGGCCAGAGACAGTGTAGAGAGCGCAGTCCAATTAGGTTGATCTTCACGAGCCGGAAAGACAGAACGCCACATAGTCATCGACAGAACGCCGCATATCAAGCGGCACAAACAGAAAGCTTTTCATCATTAGCGCACGTGCAGGAGTCGTAAACGTGAGATCGAGTTGGACCGTTTAGAAAACGTCACACTTTCTGACAGACCTGCCTACGACGAACAGTGTGTCAACAACATACTGTGACTAAAGCTCTGATTGATCCGAGCCAAACCATTTTTCTCGGAGCGATCGCATATACCCCTGTTCTTTCAGCAAGAGAATCTCCTGGCTGATCAATTCTGCCATGTCCGATCCTTCTCTGAAGGCGACGCCGTAGTCTTCTTGCGTCAGCGGCTCACCTGCTAGCTCAAAGGTGTCAGGATTGCGGCTAGCAACGTACCTCAGCGTGGGATAGTCGTGGACAATAGCTTCTACATTACCCGACTCTAGCGCAGCGATCGCATCGTCAAAAGTCTCAAATTCAGCGCTCCTTACCGGCTGCGATCGCACATACTCCTCCGCAGTCGTCCCATCGATCATGCCGACGCGCTTCCCTCTAAGATCGCTAATAGAGATCCGACTAGTCGCCATCTGCCCTACTGTCAAAGACGCGATAAAATCAGCCACAATAAAAAAGCTAGCCCCCATCCACAATCCTGCAATAATTCGCCCCGGCAGCTTGCCTGGTGTGACATCGCCATAGCCAAAGGTTCCTAGCGTCACAATCGAAAACCAAATGCCCTGTCCAATTCCCTCGACGGGGCGGCTCGAAAACTGCTCGTTGTGCTTGTGCTCTACCATCCACACTAGCGCTCCTACTCCGGCGCTAGCCGCCAGCACAACTAGCAGCGTTTTCCAAACCTGCCAGTTCAATAAACCAGACATCATCGACACCATTGGATTAGACGATTCTGTACGTACCATTATCTGCAAGCCCGACCGATAGAATGGATAGGAGAAATCTATCCCACGCGATTCTCGCTTTGCCGTGATCGAAATACCCGCGATCGCAGTATCCACCTCGCCTTCAGAAAGCGCAGCTAGCATTTCGCCCACAGACTCGTAGCGCACCCACTCAGTCTGAAAACCCAGGTCATCAGCCATTCTATTCCACAGCTCCACGCTGTAGCCGTAGGGCACTTCATCGTCTAAAAAGACAAAGGGCACAATTTCCTTAGTACCCACTTTGATGCTTTGGGGAGTGGGGTTTCTCGGAATAGCAAGGGCATCTAGATTAGTCGCGTCGGCATTGGGAGCATCGAGTTGGTCTATCAGCTTGTAGCTAGGTTCAACAGCATAAACAGGAGCGCTGCAAACTACAGAAAGAACAAAACCACTGACGAAAAGGAAAGGCCGTTTCATAAAGCGGGGCCGAAAAAGCGACAAGGATAAAAGAAGGATAGATCACATACACTCTGCGATCGCACATCCCGCTAACCAACCTGTCGTCCAAGCGCTCTGAAAGTTGAACCCACCGGTAATCCCATCGATATTCAAGATCTCTCCAGACAAATACAAACCTGGACACTGTCTGCTTTCCATCGTCTTAAAGTTCACTTCCTTTAGCCGCACGCCGCCACAGGTGACGAACTCATCTTTAAACACGCCTTTTCCAGCGATGTCATAGCTGCCCTGGGTCAAAGATTGGACCAGTTGATTCAGCTGCTTTTTAGACAAATTGGCCCAGGTAAGGGCGCTGTCGATGTCGATACGACCTAGCAAGTACTGCCACAGGCGTTTGGATAGCGTTGCATACGGGCTGTGAGTCGCGATCGCCTGTCGACTGCGGCTCGCCTTCACCCTTTGCAGCTCAGCTCTCACCTGATCTTGCGTCACCGCTGGCAGCCAGTTCACAATTAGCTGTGCCCGGTATTTCTGCGCCTGCAATTCTCTTGCTGCCCAGGCCGACAGCTTCAGCACCGCCGGACCGCTCACGCCCCAATGCGTGACCAATAGAGGGCCGGTCTGAGTCAAGCTCGAGGCTTTCTTCTTGGCGTCAGCGCTTTCTACCTTCAGCCGCAAAATGACCGGATCAACCGCCACGCCGCTGAGCTGATGTAGCCGCTTGTCAGCGATATTAAAGGTGAATAGTGAGGGTACAGGCGGCTCAATGGTATGACCGAGCGACTGGGCAATGCGGTGCCCGGTCGGGCTGCTGCCAGTGGTAAGCAGTAGGCGATCGCACTCCACCGTTTCGGACTTGAGCTGTAGGCGGAATCTAGTCTCTGACGACGGCTCTAATACTTGGGCGCGGGTGATGGGCGATCGCGTCTTAATCTGCACGCCTGCTCTGTGCGCGGCCCGATGCAAACAATCGACAATCGTCGCCGAATCATCCGTCACCGGAAACATACGCCCATCGGCTTCTGTCTTTAGCTTGACGCCGCGCTGATAGAACCATTCCACCGTGTCTTTGGGCTGAAACCGGCTAAATGCACCCCGCAAAGCTTTGCCACCTCTCGGATAGCTCTGCACTAGCTGCGCCGGATCAAAGCAGTGATGGGTTACGTTGCAGCGGCCACCGCCAGAGATTTTGACTTTGGCAAGTGGCTCAGGTCCGGCCTCGTAGAGAGTGACGCGGTGGCGAGGATTTTGGGATGCAGCTGCGATCGCCCCAAAGAAACCCGCCGCCCCACCACCGACGACCGCTATTTGCACTCCCCGCTCAGTTGCTCGATCTGCCACCCGCTCTACCATTAGTGAGATCCGTTTGTATTTACAATCCTTTACTATTTTATTGAATAAACATAAGCAGACTCACTTTTTATGGCCAGCAAAGATAAAATTCGACAGCACCTCGCTCAAAGCGCCACCATCCCTCTAGGCATTTCCAAACCCACTAAAGGCGACGAGGCCAAAAAAGCGAAGATGCTAGAGCACGTCGAGAAAAGTAAGGGCAAGGTCAGCAGCTAATTTCATTCAAAGTTAGAGCTAGATTCAATTGATTCAAGTCTCATTCATTTTGGTAGAACCCGGCGAAGCAGGTAACATCGGTGCCGCAGCGCGTGCAATCAACACCATGGGTCACACAGACCTGCGCCTGGTTCGCACCAAAGCAGATCCGCTGAGCGGGATTGCTAGAGCCATGGCACACGGGTCAGAACATATTCTAGAAAATGCCCCCCAGTACGAGGATCTTTCCGATGCGCTGGGGGGTATTGATCTAGCTTGCGCCTCTACCGCTCGCCACCGGATCAAGAAGTATCACTATGTTTCGCTCCTCGATCTGCCTCACAAAATTAGCGAAAAGGGCGATCTGGTCAGTAAAGTCGCTATCGTCTTTGGCAGTGAGCGGTCGGGCCTGAGCAACCAAGACATCGAAAAGTGTGATCTGGTTACGACAATTCCACAGAGTGTCGCCCAGCCGTCTTTGAACCTGGCGCAGGCGGTGATGCTCTATAGCTTCACGCTGGCACAGTCGCAAACTCAAGTGCAGATTGCGGACCAAAGGTTGAACCGCGATCGCATGCCCACAGAGCAATACGCTAGGCTCAAAAGCGCTTTGCAATCGACAATGGCGCAAATAGGACTGCATCGGCGCACTCAAACCTACGTTATTCAAGCGCTAGCCAGACTCAGCTATGAAGATCTCTACCTGATTCAACAGATCCGCACCTTCGTCGACAACAAAATCAACAACAAATAGTTAGTGCAACAAGGCGCAACTGTAGTGCCCTCTAAACTGTAGTGCCCTCTAAATAGAGATTCACGTTTAGATAGAGATGGTTCGCAGACGATACCCGCTGATACTAGCCCATGATATCGGTTGAGAAATCAGGATCAATATCCGAAATCCATAACAAGATGTCAGCAAACTACAGAGCGCTGGCTTTTACTAGAGGCATCAGTGAAAACCCTTATCAGTATTCATTTTCACGCACTTCGCGTCGTTTCAACAGCTGCCTCAGACAGCATTCACGGCATGAGTGCATAACTTTATTCATCAAAATATTTCGTTTTGTATATTGCAATACGGTTTTGAACCTAGTAAAACTAGATGGCAGCAGAGCAAACCACACATTAATCAAGACCAGCACAGCCAGAATCACCTTTCAACTATCGTCCTCTTTTGAATCTCGCTTCTGTTTTTGCGCTTTCTTGCTTAGTGTCTAGCCATTGGTTTGACCAGTGCTTCAAGTGCGGTTGATCATCGCATCGCTCAAGTCAAGGACTTCTTTATACAGATAGCTACATAGCGCTTTAACGTGCCCTACTCGCATCCAGCCAGCTGCTGGCAATCCTTACATGACAGCTCTACCTACGGCCAATAGCAACGCATTCCACGCTCAGCACTCCCTTCAGAGCCAGGATATGCACCTTATCTGTCAGCTCTCCGACGCCGAGAATGCAATCGAGAAAATGCATTCCTTAACTTTTGAACAGTTTTTTGGATTTACCTGTCATTTGTTTGTCACCACAGATTCCTCGAACGTTCGCAGGCAGATAGCAGATCTGTTTCCAAAGTTTGGCCGGATTGCCATTCTTTCACTAGTCAAGATCGCGTATCATTTTGCTTCACACGATGGCAGAGCTATGCCTGCGGAGTGTCGCACTCGCACTCAGTCAAAGGCACACCCAAAGCCTCGCTTTCAGACAGAAGTTCAGCAGCTCGCCCTGCAAGCTCTGGAGAACATGCCCGCTCAGACCCTAGCCGTAGGACTAGCGCAGGTCATAGAAGAAGACACCCAAGGCATATTGAGACAAACCGTTGTCTCTCTTCTCGCCAGAACATTCTATACAAACGAAGAAGATATTCTTTCTTTGCTTTCACCGCACCTCTCAAAAGATAGCTGGAACGCAATCGAAGCTGACCTCGTTCAGGCACTCTCTGCTCCTCAGCCTCAAAGAATCATAGCCAGTAAGCTCAACAACCTCCATACCCTTCAAGCTCGCCCGCTGGTGGCAGACCCACGGCTTACAGAAGTCGCATAGCGCTATAGGCAGTAGCGACTAATTTCTTGGCGGCTTTATCACTTGCCAGATAATGAATACAGTGAAGGATAGGTAGCCGATAGCGACTACCCAATTTTGCCAACTGTCTGCAGATTCCATACCTACCCGTCCTGACTTTCTTTTGATGCTTACAGCAGCGTACGAATGCATGCTTCAAGAGAAGGCTGCATCTGCGTACGCGCAAATTCGCTCAGATTAGTGCCATACAGGGCTTTTAGAACAGCAATATGGACTTCAGCCGAGTGAACAAAGCTACAGTCTGCTCTATAGTCCGCTGCTACAGACCCAGACGTTACTGTTAGTCTCATCTTCATTCGTACTCAAAAGCCTCGATCAACTGAGCTAGCAAAATGCAAAGCGGGAAGCATGAGACTGTGCAGCAGCTAGTTTTCGCGTAGCCTCTTCTAAAGCTTTCTCAATGGAGAAAGTGGTTTCAGTATGATCGCCCGCCGTAAAAGTAGAAACCAGCGTATAGCTATATCTCATCTTTTCACAATACTAGCGTCATTGCTAGGTGCGCTTGCGGGTCATACGTCGGCTTTTGCAGAGGTGATTTCTGCGCAGGATGAAGTCAATACGCAAGTAGACTCTGTCGGCGATCGCTTTGACATCTCGGGAGGTCAGCTTTCTAGCGATGGCGACAATCTGTTTCAAAGCTTCGAGCAGTTCGATCTAAGCGCAGAGCAGAGGGCTAACTTTATCGTGCCGTCGCAGGTCAATAACATTTTCGGCAGAATCGTTAGCGGCCAGGCGTCCATTATCAATGGCCAGATTCAAACCAGTGGTGGCAATCAGCCGGGCCTCTACCTAATCAATCCAGCGGGCATTTTGATAGGTCCTGATGCTCTACTGAATTTATCTGGAGGCTTTACAGCTACGACTGCGACTGGGATCGAGTTTGCAGATGGACTGTTTGCCGCGAGCGATCGCACCCACAGAGAAGACAGCGACGCCAAACTGAATGGGAACCCCACTGCGTTTGAATTCGGCAGCACGCAGGCCGGAGCTGTCGCAAATTTAGGCAGATTAGAGGTCAGTGACCAGCAGGTGATTGCACTAGTCGGCGGTACTGTCCTCAACGTTGGCACCTTGAGCGCACCTGCGGGCCAAGTGACGCTGGCCGCGATCGAAGGAGAGGGACTAATCAGAATCAGTCAGGACGCTCAGGCGTTGTCGTTTGAGATAGATGTGCAGGAGCTCTCAGATGCTGGCAATATTACACCAGCAACTATCGGTGAAATGCTTACTGGCAGCAGCTTTGATCAAAGTGATAGCGATGCGACTACGCTAGTCGTCAACCCAGATGGCACGGTTCAGTTGGGTAGCGAGCCGCAGACGATTGTAGAAACGGGCGGGTGGGCGATCGCATCAGGAGCCCTGTCTACCGAAGGCAGCTCGGGTGGACAGATCAGCGTCATAGGCGATCAAGTCAGACTTAGTGGCATTGACACTGTGATGGTTGAAGAAGATTTGACAGAAGAGAATTCGATAGAAGAAGATGTTCAAAACAACGATCTGCAAGTCGATGGGTCGCAGAACGACAATTCGCAGGACGACAATTTAGAAAGCGAGGACTTTCTAGAAGGCAACTTGCAAGAAGGTATTGTTGACGTGGTTTCTATCGAAGCTACCAACGGAATCACCTTAGACAATCTGCTTGATAATAAACTAGCATTTAAAAGAGAAACAAACGCAACCTTTAGAGCGAACGCTAACAACGGAGCAGGGCAGTTCGAGATGCCCTTCGAAGCTGACCTCTCAGCACCTAGTGGAACCATTGACATTTACGGAGCCGGTATCACCGCAGGCCGCATTAGAACCGGAGAAATTATCCTATCAGCAAGTGGAGATATCAGCGTTGCAGCAGCTGTTGCAACCGGCAGTAGCGGTCTCCCAACCGCCGAGTCCACACAATCTGACAAAGATATCCGCATCGTCAGTAGCAGCGGTAGCGTCAGCATACTAGAAGCGCTAGATACCAGCGGTACTGAAATCGGCAATGATATATTGATCGAAGCCCAAACGGATATCTCGATTGGAGGCGTGATTGATACCTCAGGGGGGGCTCGCAGCGGTAATGTCACTCTTTCTTCTAGCGATGGGCGCATTGCCACTGCTGGCATCATCACGGCAACAGGCAATGACGCTACAGATGAATCCGGTCAAATCAATCTAGTCAGCTTGGGTAGTATCGAAGTCGAGTTCATTGATGCGCGAGGCAGCAGCAGCGCTGCCACAAACATCATTATTGATACGCAAGATTCCGTAGTGGTGACTGGCGTTGTTCCAAATAGTGAGGCTAGTATTACCACCGCCGGGGCGGAGAACGGCAGCATTCAGATTACTTATGGCAGTGAGGATCGTTCTCTCTATGATTTCAGTATCGCTAGACAAAGCAACGTCGAAAACAACAGCAGGAGCATCAGGTCTGGCATTACCTACGAAAGTATTGACTTAGAGAGTATCACCCTGACGAATCGGGGTATACGGAACAGCACAGACGAACTCAAAATCCCACAGTTCGCGACGGTAGAAACAGAAGAAGAAGAAACCTTCTCACTATTAGAAACTTCTCTTGGAACAGAATTTAGTCAGTATCTGCAGCCGACAGCTACAGGAATGCAGCCTGCTATCACCTCTATCAACAAGGTACAAAGAACACTAGAAAAAGTAGAAAGCACAACAGGCACAGCGCCAGCTCTTTTATACGTCTATTTTGTTCCGGATGCGGCGGCTGAACAACCCGTGAGCAGCTCAACAGAACGCCTAGTACAGCCTGATGATCAGCTAGAAGTGATGTTGATTACCCAATCGGGGCGTCCCATTCGGCAGCGGCTGTGGGGAATAACGAGATCGCAAGTCGAAGCCGCAGGTCATATCCTCAGACGTCAAATCAACAACCCACTCTCCAAGCGATCGCAATATCTGGACCCAGCACAGCAGCTATACAGCTGGATTGTACAGCCCATTGTTCAAGAACTAGAGAAGCAACAAATCGGCAGTCTAGGATTTGTACTAGACACGGGCCTAAGGACTTTACCACTAGCGGCCTTGCACAGCGGCGATCGCTATCTAATAGAAGATTACAGCATCGGTCTGCTGCCCACTTTTAGTCTCACCGACTTTGAATACAGCAGTATTGGCAACAGATCATTTAGTCAAACAAACGTACTGGCTATGGGCGCATCCAAGTTTGAACAACAGCCCGACCTGCCCGCTGTCGATGTCGAGCTGACTCTGATTGCAGATAAGCTATGGCAGGGCGAATCTTTTATCAACGAAGCGTTTGTTATAGAGAATCTAGCAGAGCAGGTTCAGAGCAAGCAGTACGGCGTTGTGCATTTGGCCACCCATGCCGCCTTCAACTCAGGCGATCTAGAGAACTCGTACATACAAATGTGGAACGAGCGCCTTTCTTTGGCTGATATAGATAGGCTAAAACTCAGCGACGCAGAGATAGACCTGATTGTTCTAAGCGCCTGTAATACTGCCTTAGGTGACGCTGGCTCAGAGTATGGATTCGCTGGCTTTGCGGTCAAAACCGGATCGCAATCGGCATTAGCTAGCCTGTGGCCAGTCAGCGATGAGGGGACGCTAGGGTTTATGTCTCAGTTCTATTCGCAGTTGAGGAATGCACCTGTCAAAGCAGAGGCGCTTCGGGCCGCGCAGATTAAGCTATTAAACGGGGAAGTGGGAATCGAAGACGGCTATGTCTATGGGCCAGACGCCTCACCTATCACCTTTTTACCATCGCTAGAAATGAGCGGTAGGTGGGACTTTTCGCATCCGTTTTATTGGTCGGCATTTACGATGATCGGCAATCCGTGGTGAAGCGGCGCGTACTCAGCAGGAAATTTATACCGCAGTAGCGCTAATCACTTCCACACCCTGGGAAATTCTCAAAGGATTTTATCCCCATTTACCATACTCGCCAATCCTCCCAATCGAGATTAAAGATAGAGGTGTTTGGAAAGGCAGTCGGATTGCCATTGGCATTGAGCCGTTTTTGCAGTTTCTCTAGGTCGGGCTCATAGGCAGGAAGTTGATCTGTCAGCTCATAAGGCAAAATGTCGTTGGCTAGGACAAAATCAATCGTCGTTCCTGCGGCCACGCCAACAGACCATTCAAAGGAATGGACCCGATAGGCGGCAGCGGCAATGTTGCTAGTAGCGATGGTTTTACCAGCAATTAGAAGGTTATCGATGTTTTGTGGAATCATTGCCCGTAGCGGAATCTGGGCGGGATAGGCTTGGCCATGAGCTTTGCGGATGTTGGCGCGTTCGGTGTTGCCGGGGGCTTCAGCAGGATATTCGGTGAGGCACGGATGGAAGTCGATGGCGTATTGAGCAATGCCAACGGAGTCTGGATAGATGGTGGAGCGTGATCGCCTCACGATATCCTCGGCAGGTACGTCATTGGCAATCACACTCGCCGCATTGAGTCCAGCTAGCGTCTGCCACAGTTCTAGGTAGCGCCTATCACCTAACGACTCTTTGTAATAGTCGTCTCGATAGTCGGCTTTAGAGATATCGACTTCACTGACGCTAAAGCCGTTGGGATAGGTCACCGACGGACGACCGATAATGCGACGGGCTTCGCGAATGTAGGGATATTTTGATAGGCCGTGAGCGGTTCCCATCGGAGCGTCAAGGCCAGCGATGAATTGGTGGCTGGGGTTGGGCGTCTTAACGCTGGGCCCTAGCTGCGAGTCGGTCGTGCCTTCCACCAGCCAGTAGTAATAGCTATAGGCATTTTCTTCGCCTTTGCGCAGCGTGTCTACGCGCAGACCCCCAAGCCAGCCACCCGGTTCTAGCTGTCCGGTTGCCGCTAGCTGATCGGCGCTGAAGATCAGGTTGTCTTTGGCGGTGCCGGGGCGATAGTCATTTCCCCAGGTCCAGTTCTGCATAGAGATATCGCCAGGGACGACGGCGGACACGCCAAACTGTCTCGCTTCTGGCCGAGGGTCAGGCGCGGCGATGCGGCGATAGGTAAAGACGTAGTCGAAGTAGTCGTTGTTTGGACGCGATCGCTCATAGCTAAAGTAAGGCTCATACTGCTCGTAGTACGTCGGCTTGATCTGAGCTTTTGCCTCGGCAGTGCGCTCCATCGCAAAGGTGTAGGTAAACCCTTGCGTGCAGTAAGGATCGGCGGTTTCGGTAGGAGAAGAGGGATTGAGATGGGAGCGAGGGTCTAGGCCCAGTCGGTAGGGCACACCGGAGAGCGCAATGATTTCGCCAGTTTCAGTTGCTTCTACGACGTACCAGTCGGCTTTGGGTGAATTGCCAGTGCGATCGCCCTGCGCGGGCACGAATTGAATGATGTCCTTGGCAAATCGATCAGAATCTTCGTACTGATAGCTATCAAGAAAGGTCTCGGACAGTGGCGTTGTGTTGAGTGGTGCAGTGCCGGGTTGGGGGGTGTGCTGAATAGCGATCGCACTTTCAATCATCCGACCGTCCGTGCTAATTTCTAGCTCCTTGACCACCGTTGCCGGAAACCATTTCAGCTCACCACCCCCCTGCCTAGCTGCATCGTTCAACATGCCGCTCAAAATCGTATTCGCATCGTCCGGCAAAAAGCACGACAGACTCACCCAGCACCCGCCCGGATTAAGCTCACCATAAAAGTCCTTAATTCGGCTACGCAGCTCGTTGTAGCCCTCTGAATAAAACAAAAGCTCCCTTTGCTTTCTCGCTTCATCTAGTGCTGAGGTTCCTTGAGAAGAAATTTGTCCACCAACCCAGTCGGTAATCTCTGTCATACAGACCGTACGGCCAGCCCGCAAACTCTCATAGGCGGTCGCGGTGCCTGCTAGTCCACCGCCGACGATTAGCAGCTCACAGTCTACAACTTCGTCAATCGTGGGTGATTGTGGAGTTGGTTGGGCCGTTGACTGTGCGATCGCCTGCTGCATCGATCCAACCGGCATCGATCCAACCGGCAAAGATCCGCCCATTAGCGTCAAGCCGAGGACGCCTGCAAAACTACGGCGAACAGAGAAAGTAGGCATATAACAAATCAGGTTGAATGAACTCAAAACTACGCATTCTCACCTTGCTTTGACAACCCCCTTATAGAAGCAATTCAACGTGCAGATATAGAAGGTGGCGCAAACTAAAGCCTATCCGATAGCGGTGTACGATAATATTTCAGCTCGCCCGGAGCTTATTGCGATGCCCCAACGCCTTCTATATATCAGTAACGGTCATGGTGAAGACAACCACTCTTCTCACATCATCAGAACGCTGCGCGCCATTCGACCGGAGCTAGACATTGCCGCGCTGCCCATCGTCGGTGAAGGCAATGCCTACCGCAAAATTAACGTACCGATCGTCGGACCCACTTACAACCTGCCCTCCGGTGGATTCACCTATATGAACCGCCTGCGCCTGATAGACGATATCCGCGCTGGCCTACTGACAATGACCTGGAAGCAATACCAGGCAATGCGAGACTACATCGGCGAAGTCGACTTTGTTGCAGCCACTGGCGACACCATTGGTCAAGCCTTCGCCTACCTCAGTGGCAAACCGTTTGTCTCCTTTATCTCTCCGCTGTCAGCCATGTACGAAGGCAAGCTAAACATGGACCTGATTTTGTGGCAAATCTTGAAGACAGAGCGATGCAAAGCGGTTGCGACTCGGGACGCCTATACAGCCGAAGATTTGCGAAAACAGGGGCTCTCAAAGGTGACCTTTGGCGGGATACCTTCTCTCGATCGACTCAGGCCAGCAGGCAAAGATCTTCAAATGAGCGAAGGCAAGAAGATGGTTGCACTGCTGCCAGGATCTAGAACTGCTGAGGCCGTGCGCAACTTCAAGCTAGAAATGCAGCTGGCGCTAGAGGCGGCCCAGTTAAATCCGACGCTCCAATTTAGGGCGGCGTTGGTTCCTAGCGTAATGGCCGAAGTCGAAAAGATTGCAGCCGCCGAAAGTTGGCAATATACAAAACACACTTCAGATAACAGAACCTGGGTGAGTTTGCAAGCGGGCGGCGATGCCAGCTATCCAAAGCCAGTAGAAATTCTTTGCTACAGCGATGCGTTTAGCGATATTGCTTGTCGATGTCACGTGGTTGTCGGCATGGCGGGACTGGCGGTAGATCAGGCGATGGCGATCGGCAAGCCGATTGTGCAGATTGCCGGAGAAGGGCCGCAGTTCACCTATGCGTTTGCAGAAGCGCAGGACCGACTGCTGGGCTCATCAGTACAGACGATTGGGAAGCGGGCCGCGACGCCAGAGATTCTGAAAGAGGCGGCGGCTTGCGTGGTCAAAACGGTCGAAGATGAGGACTATGCCAGAGCCTGTGTTGAGAATGGACAGGCTAGGTTTGGACCTTTTGGCGCATCGGCCCGGATTGCGAATCTAATTTTGATCCATCTAGACCAGGCTACAGCGCTGAAGTCCGAAGGGAACGCTGCTGTAGCTGGTACATAACCCAACTAATTCAATACCTTTTTGAGACGCGATCGCTGTGAACTCCTCTGCTACCAAATTTTCTAAAAGTCTTTCTGAAAAAAAGCTTGCTAAAGATAAGCTTGCTGAAAAAGACTCTAGCTATCGCTACCTATGGCCTTTCCTCAAGGCAGAGAAAGCCTTTTTTGGCATCACGTTTATCTGCGTTGTTGGCTACGTGATTACGGTGCCGATTTTGCCGCACTTGGCAAAGAAGGCAGCAGGCGCGATCGGAGAAGGCGATGTCAAGACAACCGCTTACTGGCTGGGGCTAGCCATGTTGGACTTCATGGTTCAGAGTGGCTTTTTGTACGCGCAAAGGGTGTCGGCCACTAAAGGATCTCTCAATGTGGTCATGGCGCTCAGAGAGAAAGCCTACGCCAACCTGCATCGGCTCGGCATTGATTATTTTGCTAGGTCGCAAACGGGAGACTTGACCTACCGGCTAACGGAGGATGTGGATCGAGTTGGCGAAGTTATCTTCAAGATGTCTCAGCAGTTCATCTCCTGCGTTTTGCAGATTGTGGTGCTGGCGGCCTATATCTTCTATCTCAACTGGCAGCTCTCTTTGACGGGTATATTGATTGCGCCAGTGGTTGCTTTTCTGATTGGTCAGTTTGGTCAAAGGCAGCTGCTGCTTTCTCGTAAAAATCAGACGGCGATTTCTAGTCTGTCTTCTTTGCTCACAGAAGTGTTCGGCAGTATCCGGATCGTGCAGGCATTTGCGGCGCAAGACTATGAGAAAGAGAGATTTCACAAAGAGGCACTGCTCAATCGCCAGTCTAGATTTAGAACAGAGTATCTCACTTCGGTGCAGTATCCGGCGGTGGGTTTGTTGCAGGCGCTGAGCATTATGCTGCTGTTTTTAGTCGGCGCGTGGCAGATTTCGATTGGGCAAATGGAGGGAACTGATTTTGTGGCATTTTTGACTGCGATCGCAATCCTGATTAACCCGATCGATCTCACCACTCAGCACTACAACCTGTACAAACAGACCGAAGCCTCCGCAGAACGAGTCTTCGAGCTGATGAATTTGCAGCCGACGCTGGTGGAGAGAGAAGATGCGATCGCCCTACCCGCCATCACTGGCAAAGTAGAATACCGCAACGTCAGCTTTGGCTACGACACCGGCGAATCGCTCGAACCCGTTCTAACCGACCTGGATCTAGTCGTCAGCCCCGGTGAAGTGATTGCCTTAGTCGGACCTTCCGGCGCAGGAAAAACAACCATCGTCAATCTGCTTGCCCGCTTCTACGATCCTCAGATAGGAGAAGTCCTCGTAGACGGTATCGATATCAAGACAGTCACAATCGCTAGCTTGCGTCATCAGATTGGCACCGTTCCACAAGAAACCGCTTTATTCTCAGGAACCATCGCTCAAAATATTGCCTATGGCCAGACTGATTTAGACTATGACGCGATTGAGGCAGCGGCAAAAGTTGCCAACGCGCACGAGTTCATCACTCAGTTCTCTCAGGGCTATCACACCTGGGTAGGCGAGCGAGGCACCAACTTTTCGGGAGGGCAGCGGCAGCGGATTGCGATCGCCCGTGCCATCCTACTCAACCCACGCATTCTGATCCTAGACGAGGCCACTAGCGCCCTCGACCCAGAATCCGAAGCGCTGGTACAAGAAGCCCTAGAACGTGCCATGCAAAACCGTACCGTTTTCATCATCGCGCACCGACTCAGCACCGTTAGACAAGCTGATCGCATTCTCTTTTTAGAACGCGGTCAGATTCTAGAATCCGGAACGCATCCAGAACTCTTAGAGAAAGGCGGGCGGTACGCACAGTTTCACACGCAGCAGTTTGAAGGATAGTACTAGTACTTGGAGCCTAGTACACATCTAACGGGGTGGGCCTCCAAGATGTGACGCTAACAGATTACACGCTGGAGCTGAAACACCAGCGCTAATAGACCAGCGAGATCAAAGAGAAGCAGGCAACAATCAAATCAATCAGAAACAGCGCTATCCAGGCAGTTACCACTGCCGAAGTTGCCGACTGTCCAACTCCTTTGCCATGCAGCGCCGCCGTCAGTCCTCGGCTACAGCTAGCGATTCCAATCACCCAGCCAAACAGCACTGCTTTGAACATGATCAGTAGTACATCTGACACACTTAGAGCGGCTCGAACGCCACCCGAAAAGACCCCCATCGGCAACTGGTAGAAATAGTTTATTAACAGTCCCCCACTGGTTACGCCACAAAACAACGCCAGCACAGTTAACACTGGCAGCATTACACCACAGGCAATCACCCTGGGCATTACTAGGTAGTCGATCGGGTCCGTCCGCAGCATCTTTAGGGCATCAATCTGCTGCGTCAGCTTCATAGAAGCGATCTCTGCGGCAAATGCGCTGCCCACCTGACAGGCCAGCACACCTGCCGTCAGTAGCGGTGCTAGCTCGGCGCAATACCCAGCCGCGAATGCACTACCGATAGAGCTGATAGCGCCAAAACGAGACATTTCTCTAGCGGTCTGAATCGCAAAGATAATTCCAGTGCAAACGTTCGTTGCGACCACAGAGGCAACGCAGCGAGGCCCAGCGCACATCATATGGTCCATGATCTGACGCCGACCAAATCGTCCTCTCAGCAGCCGATGCATCACCTGACCAGCCAGCAAGATAGCCATCCCAGAGTGATAGAGCGGATGGTCGGGCTCTTTGGGGACCACGGAACCTTTCGAGCTATGGGTCATATGATGAGAACTAAACGGCTCAAACTGCCGCGAAATCTGCCGCAGAATCCGCCAATCAGCTTTTGCCATCGGCACATACACTCCCAATATCTACACAATTTTTCGCTCCCTGAGGTAGCTTCCTAGGGATTTTACTAATCTCCAGCATTCCTCAACGGGTTCCTCTGCAAGACATTATCAAGCAATATTTCGGCTCCGGTATTAATTTGCTCTGAAAATTTAGTCCCGACGCGCATGGGGGCGATCGCACCGTTGTGTCAGCCCATAATACGACGTACCAATTAATATTGACTGGAAATCGATGCGATAGTACGAATAGACTATGTCGTTCTTCGCCATATGAGCCAAGCAAGATTCAGCCTATAAGTGCTCAACAGCAGGTATTCTAGCGATCTGAGGCTGACTAATCAGATCCGATGTATCAAAACGTACTATCAGCATTCGGTTTATATCAGTTGTTTTTCGCGTCGTTTATAGTACACTTGTATTACTAACAAGCCCGGCACGCTATTTTCTGCTTCTGTGCCCCGCCAGCATGTAGAAAGATGGAAAAAACTGACATGGAATTACAGGCGATCCGCGAAAAACTACGCTCCTTACAAACTGACCACAGGGGGGGTGAGGTTCTGTCCCCACCCTGGGCCCCTCCTCGTCCGAAGGGCGATTTCATCAACAGTTCCAAAAGCCCACAGCCAGCTCGTGACAGGCAACTGGCAGCCAAGACAGAAGCAACGCCACCAGCCGCCGCAATCACAGCACTACAGAAGCGAGCGGTCAGTCAGCCATATGGATCGTCTCACCATGTCTTGGACAGCAGCGTCCCCAGTAGTACACCGCTTACTAGTACAGGCGCTGTTAGTACAGTGTCTAACAAAGCGTCTGACAAAGCTGATGAGTTGATTGCTCAAGAGCTATTTCAGCTAGAAATACTGGCGAGCAATATTAACGAGCGATCGCAACAGCAAGCGCAAGAACTATTGCATCTCAAGCGTTCCGCTCAGCAAGCGGCCTTTCATCTTCGCCATCAGGGTATTCACACTCATCCGCAGCTCAATGTGATCAACCAGTTTTTAGAACAGTCCTCTACTGCCTCCTTACCTAATATAGAAAGAGACACTTACGGACAGTTCTGCCTTACCCATACCGCCGTGAATTTGAACCAGGCAGAAGCAGAGGCCAGTGATAATGCCGAGCTTCTACGCCGACAGCAGTCTCTGACTGTTCCATTCTCGCAGCCTGTCACTAACGGTCCTGATGTTCGTGAATATCTCAAGCAAGGCCAAAGACACAGAACAGGAGTATACCAAAACGAAAGCTACCAAGACGAAAAGCGTGGTAGCGAAAAGTATAGAGATAAACAGAGCAAAGGTGCCTCTCCCTACAAACGTACGATCACTCGTCTGAAGCGCTATGTCAGGCATAGAACCAGACCTAGAACTGAGTCCAAAGCCCACCTGCAAGAAGATCAGTCCATAGCAGGAAAAAGCACAGCATACACTGGCGATACTCCATCAAAGTGGCTAGGCCGCCGCGCTGATTTCCCTCTAGTTGATTTCCCTCTAATAGATGGAACAATCTGGTTTGTTAGCGCTGTAATCATACGTGTCCTTCTCAATGCACTGGTCATCAGCCATCCGTTCCTGCAGATGCCGCTGCTGTTAGTGCTCGTTGGTGCTATCTCCTATTCTATCTACCGAATCGTTCTCTCCAAGTCCACAGATATGAGTGCGACCTATCGCATCGGTTCAGCACTGCTGGGTTTGTTCGTAGGTAGCACTCTCTAAAACCACCTACGAAAATCACCTTCCAAGATAGTCTTTTGTCCATTCGGAGACCTCAAATAATGCTAAATTCTCCCCTATTCAGAAAACCGTCCGCCGCTTCTATCAAACCAATTGTTGCTGGTGGTTTGGTGCTTGCTCTAATCGGTCTTTTAATAGATTTCAATGGTGTCAAGACGCTTCTTAGCGACCCGATGGCTTTTACTCGTGGAGCAGGTCAAAGCAAAGCTGTCGAACAACTTTCAACAGCCTGCACAGGAGAAATTTTGAACTCTGCGCAGCTTTCTCGGCAACAGCTAGCCGAGCTACTCACCATTCCAGAAAGAGACAGCAAACAGCGTATCCGTCAGATTGTAGACCAGCCCTACTGTCAGCTTGCCCCTCTCAACGTTCGCGCAGGTGTAGAGGCAGAAAGGGAAGCCTACCCTCTCGCATTTGCGCCCGATAAAACATTCATCATCCTATACGAAGACGGTGAGTATGCAGGATACGACTTCAAGCTTTGAGTGATTTCTCCTGTCCTTTCTCACACTCTGTTGTCCCGTCCGCTATGAAGCATTCACTGTTCTTCTATATACTGTTGTTGTCAAATATACTTTTGCTGGGTGGCTGCAGCGCAGGTTCTACACCAAAGTCTCGTAACATTACGCTACAGCAACAGTGGAGTCTCAACCCAGGTGATGAAGTCGCCGGAAACTCGGTGGCTGGCAGCCTAGGTGATATCTCGCTTTACTTAGAAAAACAAAAGATTAAAGCGCCCTTTGACGGCGATTTAGAGCTCAGTGAAGTTGATGACTGTACCCTCTATTCGACACCAGAAATCCCCGCTTATCTGTTTCGACTATGTGGGTTGAATAAGGTCAGGTACGGATCGATCAAAGCAGGCAAGGTCATTGGCAGGGGTCAGTATCTGAGCTTTGCCACACTCAGACGACAGCCTGATGGGACCTGGATTATTGTTGAACCCGCTAGAGGTGTTCTAGAGAAGGCCCTAGAGTCATGAAGCAATCATAGAAACATACCGACGCTTACCGCTCACGAACTTTTGTCTTTTATTGAAGCTGTGCAAATTCCAAGATGCTGAAATCTCCCTATCTATTTGCTATTGGTGTGTTACTAACTCTCATGAGCTGGGCTACCTTCAGCACTCAAACTAAAGCCGCAGAAGGTGAACTTGGCCTCAGTTTTGACCTATCGCCTGTCGAAGCGCAGTCCGTTGATGCGCCGCTAGTCTCACCCGGTCCTTCTAAGTCTTCTGAAAAAACCTACAAGGAAGTTGAAATTGCCCAGCTTCCTGGAGTCTCCAAGGGAAACTATAAAAGACTTCCCGTTCCCGTTGCGCCTATTCCTATCAGCTCTAATAAGCTGGCATACATTCCAGCACCGCTTCCGCCTATTTCCACAGAGATAGCTGAATTAACCACAACTGCCACCGTTGAAGGCGAACTAACTCAGTCGGAAGGCACCGCGCTGAAAGATATCGGGCTCAGCTTCACGCCCGGTACAATAGCAGCTAGAGACTACGCCCAAGCCGATCTTAAGAGTCCAAGCCTAGAAGCCACCACTTCAGAAGCCATCAGTCCAGAAGCCGTAAACAAAAAGGTCTCAGGCTCAGGCAGCGCAGCACTCTCCTTTGCCGCAACCGATCTAAATACTGCCTTAGAAGCTCTAGAGATAGAAACAACACCAGAAGTATCCACAGCCGATGAAGCTGTAAAGGGTGTGGACAAAGTCTCCCTTGAGAATCTAGGCCTAGGCGGCTGGATATTTCAAAATGGCAGCGATTCACTCGTGGCCCGGACAGTGGGCAGCGCCGAAGGGACTCGTCATTGGCAGGGCGATCGCACTACCGCCTACTACGGTCACGTTGATCCAGGCAATGGCGTATGGAATTTGGGTACCTTCTCATATCAACACGGGGCCAGTAGCCCAGAGGAAGCCGACGAAAAACAACTTCAGCGTTTGAAGCGGCAGGGTTCTCAGATCGAGCACCAAGCTGCCCAACTAGGGGTCGAGCTGTCCCTAGAAGAGAAGTTAAACGCCTTAGATTTGGCCAACCAGGCACCCTTAGCAGCTTTAGACAGAGGTGGCTACATTGAACGGCTCGCACAGGCTCACCGACTAGAGATGAAAGGAGAAGATGCCATCCTCTGGGCACGCACCTACGCCTATCTCGATCCAGACACACGTGCCTGGAACGCACCTGGACTAGGTAACAACATCCACAGCATTAGTAGGGATCAAGAAAGACGCATTGTGGCTATTTCAAAAGCGCTAAAGGCTTTTGAACCGGATGTGGGAAGCAGCGGTCTAGAGAGCCTACCGCACATCGGCCTAGAGGACACGACATCCGCGCAGTCGCTCGGCGACGAGCCGATATCTGGCTTGCCAGATCTATACGAGTCATTCCTGCTGCCACCCAAAGCAGAGACCCCAACCGTCGCTGACTCGGCTGGCACCAAAAAGGCGTCAGCACAGGCAAGCCGGCCAGAGCCAACGGAGAACCCAGCCTCTGAATTAGCAGCAACTCAAGTCTCTACGCCCTTGGTTGATGGATCAACAGCTGAGCTACCACACTCAAAGAGATCTGAGGAAATGGGCATTGCATTTAGATCGACCGAAGAGTTGACGCCTACCGCGCTAGCTGAAAGTGCTGAATCTGCCAGTTCTGAATCTTCTGAATCTTCTAAATCTACCAGTTCTGAAGCCGCTGAGAACCTAGCAGCGCAAGAGGGCGCAGCGACCGAGCTACAGCCTAAGTCACAGCCCACCGAAACAGATATCTTCAGCTTAGACACGGAAAGCGTAGACGCTCAGGAGATAGATACAGAGGTGGCAAACAATCCCAAATCACAAACAGCGCTGACGTCAGAAGCAGATATCAGTCCGATTGAATCGAACAAAACTGCCCGTCAGCAGCGGCTGAATAGTCTGGTAAAGACAGTGCTTCCTCGCGAAGAAGAAGCTGCAAAAACGAGAGCCTCTGACTCTCCAGAGGAAGGCTCACTGTGGCGAGTAGAAAACACAATTCCTGCTCAAAACTAGACAGTGCTTAGTTTGAGGTCGATAGACAGTTTTCGATTTTTCGGGCTAAAGTGGAAGTGAGTACGGCTTAATGGGAAAAACCAAACGCTGCTATGCAAACTTCTGTCGATCCTACAGCGACTGACCTTACAGCACCTATAGAATCATTGGATGGCGCAGTCAAAAGGTGCCAGGACTTGGGCATGCGGTTGAGTCGGCAGCGACGCTATGTTCTAGAACTGCTTTGGCAAGAAAAGGAGCATCTCTCTGCCAAGGAGATCTATAACTGCCTCAACCAGCAAGGCAGAGAGATTGGTCATACATCGGTCTACCAAAATCTAGAAGCGCTTTCTGAGCAGGGCATCATTGAGTGTGTAGAGCGCTCCGATGGTCGGCTCTATGGTCACAGCAATTCATCTCACAGCCACGTCAACTGCACCGATACGCAGAAAATCATCGATATTAACGTCACATTGCCCGAGGAGATATTGGCCCGGGTTGAAGCTGAGACAGGGGTAAAAGTATCGGACTACAGAATTGAATTCTTCGGCACCAAGCCCTAAAGGCAATTTCTGGTACTCGTAAACTCATTGACAAGAGCTATCTCGTAGGTGCTGACGCATAGTTATACCAGCGCCGAGTTCGACAAACCCCGATTCACGCGACAAAACCGTAGGGGCGTAGCATGCTACGCCCCTACGGCGACAATTCGGGTGTAAGCAATAGTATTCACTTTGCTCTAACTGCTCAGAACTTCCTTACTAAACATCACCAAAACAGTACCAAACATCAAAGCTGCAAGTAGTAGGCTCATGACTTTATCTCCATTCAGTAGTGGGAACAGATTAACCCCAACGCCATGAATGAAACAATAGGGGTAATACTGTCTCAGTTACGAATTTGAACAGGCATCACTAAGTAGGTGATCTTTGTACCGCCTAACGGCGTTAAAACGGAAGGACTAGTGGCTGTATTGCATTGAATCTGCACTTCAGAGGTGGGCAGCGCTTTCAACCCCTCCAGTAGATAGCGCACGTTAAAAGCGATATCTAGGTCATCGCCTGTCACCTGAGCCGGTAGATTCTCTAGCCCGCTACCGACTTCTTGAGCTTCGACAGAGAGCGCTAAAGACTGCTGTTCGTTATTGATAGACAGCTTGACGATATTGTTGCGCTGGTCGGCGATCACTGCAATCCGCTCTAAAGAAGATACGAACTGCTTTCTATCTAGCGTTAGCTGACGCTCAAACTGGGTGGGAATTAGCTGCCTGTAGTTAGGATACTGGCCTTCTAGTAGGCGAGTAGTGATGCGCTGACGGCCCAGATCGAAGACAACTTGAGTTTCGTCTAGCTGAAAAGCAACAGGCTCACTGCTGGGATAGGCCTGTAGTATGCGCTCTAGCTCCCTAAGAGCCTTGCCAGGAATGGTGACTTTCATCTCTAGATTGGGGGTGGAGGTGCCAGCATCATCAACGGTGTTGACAACGGCTAGGCGGTGACCATCTGTTGCCGCGAATTCCAGGCTTTCTTCAGCTGCAGTCAAATGTACGCCTGTAAGTACCTGCTTGGTTTCGTCACTACTGGTGGCAAAAAGGGCACCTCGCAAACCTTCGATCAGAGCATCCGCCGAAATTTTGATGACTTCTGTCGACTCGAGTTCAGGTAGGTTCGGATAGTCTTCTGCGCTCAGCCCACGAACCTGATATCGACCTGCGGAACAAGCTAGCGTGATGACAGGTTCGTCATCTTCTTCGCTAATGCTGATGTCTTCGTTGGGCAGCCGAGAAACAATATCGCCGAGCAGCTTAGCTGGAAGTGTCAAAGCGCCGCTTTCGTCGACCTGCGCAGCGAACGTAGTCTGAATACCCAAAGTCTCATCGAAGCCTACTAGGGTGACTGTTTGGGCATTTGTATCGGCAGTTACCAAAACATTTCCCAGAACAGGCTTACTAGGACGAGAGGGCACCGCTCGGCTAACCAGGGAAAATTGTGAATTGAATTCGGTTTGCGGGCAGCTGAACTTCATTGCTTGGGATTTGGGAAGACAAAAGGACTGACGGATATCAGGGAGGAAGACTCTGAAGATGCCCAATAGTATCACCCTATTTGCCCATTGCAACAGGCCAAAGCAATAGGGTTTTGTAAGAACATTTTCTAGTGCTGCTTTTGTTCTTCTCCCTCTTAGATCTTTTTAAAACTTATTTTAAATAGTAGTAGTAGAGGCTGTGGAAAGTGTGGATAACTGACGCAGTTTGTGGCTATCGACTAGATAGCGCGGATAAGCGCCTGTGGAAAACCTGTGGAAAACTTCCATAGTTTTCCACAACCCCTACAGAAGATGGTTTCTTTTCCACAGGAGAGCAAAAGTTTCCCACATTCTATCCACAGGTTTTCCACAGGAGAGCACGAGTTTTCCACAGGAAAATCCTGAGTACGAGCCACGTTTCTTGACAATTACAGAGGCCAGGTTGGGGACTGCTAACAACCCGTTCTCTTAGCAGTGCCATTAATAGAAAAAAGCGCCCCAGATCAATAGCAGATCTAAGCGCTTTTTGCTTGTGAGGGACGATGCTCTTGGTTGCGACTCGTCGCCGTCTATCAGGTATTGGAAGCTAGGGTGATGCGATCGCTTACTTCTCTCACAGTCTGAGCCAGGTTCAAATCTCGCTTGATCAGCTGAGCGATCTTGTCGCAGCTATACATCACAGTTGTATGATCTTTGCCGCCAAACTGGTCTCCGATCTTCGGCAAGCTCAAGTCGGTATGCTTGCGCATCAGGTACATACCTACCTGCCTAGCCTGACTGATTTCACGCTTGCGGGAGTTGCTTTTGAGATCTTCCAGGGAAATTTTGAAGGCTTCTGAAACGGCTTTGATGACCGATTTTGGTGAAGAGTCTACACGCTCTACCGGCGGATTTAGTACAGGGACCAGGTTTTCTACGGTCATAGGAAGACCTGAAATAGAGGTGTATGCGATCGCGCGCGTCAGTGCTCCCTCCAGTTCTCTGATGTTCGTCACGTAAGACGACGCAATGTACTCAGTCACGTCCCGAGAAATCGCCACCTGCTCATATTCAGCCTTCTTTTGCAGAATTGCCATGCGCGTCTCGAAGTCAGGCGACTGGATATCTGCGATCAAACCCATAGAAAATCTAGAGCACAGCCGGTCTTGCAGCCGAGGAATTTGATTGGGCGGACGATCAGAGGCTAGGACGATCTGCTTGCCCGCTTCGTGCAGCGTATTGAAAGTATGAAAAAACTCCTCCTGGGTGTATTCTTTCCCCTCGATAAACTGAATGTCATCTACCAGGATGACGTCTACCTCTCTGTACTGCTCGCGGAAGCGCTGCATCGTGTCACGGCGAATAGAGGCGATCAGATCGTTCGTAAAAGTCTCCGTCGAGACGTAAGCAACCTTAGCCTGCTGATCGCTCTCCATGCGGTAGTGCCCAATGGCCTGCATTAGATGGGTCTTCCCGAGTCCAACGCCGCCGCACAAGAACAAGGGGTTAAACTCTCGTCCTGGAGACTCGGCAACGGCCAGCGCCGCCGCGTGGGCCATACGATTGTTTGCACCGACTACAAAACGTGAAAAAACAGCCTTGGGATTGAGATCAGAAGAGCCCTGGTTGACCTTGGTCGAGCTGGTTGCTCTGGTCGCACTAACAACGGTAGGCGCAAAGTCGGTCGTTGCTTCTGATGGGTTCGGTGGCTTTTCGGTATCGTCTCTATCCTTGACAGTGACGATGACGGTAATCGCATGTCCAAGAATTTCTGAAGCGACGGTAGAAATTTGGGTTAAATAGTGCTTTTGTAGCCAGGTGCGAGCGAAGGGATTATCGGTCAACAGCACCAGCTGCTCTGCCGAAAGCGCCTGAACTTTTGTTGGCTTTATCCAGGTTTCGAAGGTGGGAGCGCTTAGCTGCAGGGCTAATTTTTCTAAAACTTGATTCCAAAGGTCTTCTTTGATGACGGCCACAGGTCCACCTCTAGTATGTCTGGGATGAAAATTGGGTAAGCCTACTTATGAATAGCTGAACCGACACAAAAATGTGGCCAGTCCTCCATCAAAAGTCAGGCGAGCTTACCTCGGTGAAATAAAGCGGTTTTATGAAGCAGTTTCGATAGATCTGAAGGCTAGCTGCGTCTTTTCGCAGACAATAATCTAAAAAAAGCTAGAGATGCCCTACTGTCAGAGTATCCATTGTTACAAACGTTTGATGGCAATGTCCTTTGAGAGTTTATAGCGTACTAGATATAGCGTCCTAAAGGGATATGAGATCTGTAGATAGTGTCGGATGTGGCTGGTCAGAGATCGTGAGAATGCCTTACTGAATCAGGTTTCGATGCGCTCTGAAATTTTTTGAAAAGACTCTGAAATTTGAGAGAACCATCAAAAAGCTGCTTCATCGATCAGCAGCTTTTTGAGTGGTCGGTTTGAGAGATTCGGTTTGAGAGATTCAGTTTGAGAGATTCAGTTTGAAAGGCAGTGCGATCGCACTAACCATTCTCTCCCCATATCCCTAGCCGCACTTGTCTTCTATCACTACAATCGGCACTCAAACTGGCACTGCGTGATACCACAGATTGTCAGTTATTCTGCTAAAACCAAAATTAGGTAGTTGTGATTATTTGGAACTGGACATGAAGCAGTCTGAAAGCAAACAGTCTGAAAGAAAACAAGACAAGAGCGCGATCGCACAGCCGCCCCTACGGAGTACCGCGCCCGACAATCTTGTTGAACAGTCTGTCAGGTTGTCGCCTGCTGGCCGCAGTCCCTTACGTTTCTGGCTAAAGCAGATGCTGGCATATGGACTAGTCACCGCTGCCAGTGCGGGGACTGTGCTGGTGGTAACAGGGCGAGAGATTGCTTCTACTGCTTCTACCAGCCAGCCGCTTCTCTATGAAGCGGCGCAGTTTTTTGATACGCCAGAGACAACGCTGAAGACCACTCCTCTACCCCTATCTGAAACGACTCCCTCCGAAACACTCGTCGCTCAGGCATCAGGTACAGAAAGGCTCATCGGTAGTGCTAATTTCATCGCGGACGCAGTAGATCGAACCGGCCCTGCCGTTGTGCGGATCAACTCAGCTCGAACTGTCACTAGTCGTCTGCCTGCCGGGTTTAACGATCCGTTTTTCCGTGAGTTTTTTGGCGATGTGGGTCCTCAGTCACGCGTGGAGAGGGGAACAGGCTCGGGCTTCATTCTGGATGCAAACGGTACGATTGTGACTAATGCGCACGTGGTAGAAGGTGCGGATGAGGTAACAGTAACCTTCAAAGATGGCCGGGAGCTGCGCGGTGAAGTGATTGGTGAGGATTCGCTGACCGATCTGGCGGTGATTAAGGTTGATGCTAGAGATTTGCCGACGGTGACGCTAGGTAATTCGGATGCGCTGCGTCCGGGTGAGTGGGCGATCGCAATTGGCAATCCTTTGGGACTAGACAACACGGTCACGGCAGGAATTATCAGTGCGACCGGACGCACCAGCGCCCAAATTCGTGTCCCTGACAAGCGCGTGCAGTTCATTCAAACCGATGCAGCTATCAATCCCGGCAATTCCGGCGGCCCACTGCTGAACGAACGAGGCGAAGTCATCGGGGTCAACACGGCCATTATTGGCAATGCTCAGGGACTGGGTTTTGCGATTCCGATCAACCAGGCGAGAAAGATTGCTAGCGATCTCGTGACAAAAGGTCGCGTAGATCATCCGTATCTTGGTATTCAAATGCTTACCCTGACGCCAGCGCTGAAAACAGAACTCAACAGTAGCCAGGAGTTCAATGCATCCTTGCAAGCCGATTCTGGTGTAGTGGTTGCGGGGATTGTGCAGGGCTCTCCGGCTTCGCAATCTGGACTGCGCAAAGGAGATGTCATTCAGAAAATGAACGATCGGACAATCACGGATGCGAATGAAGTGCAGCAGATTGTTTCGGACACGGGTTTGGGAGATGCGATCACCTTGACCCTCAACCGCAGCGGTCAGACCGTCACCCTAAACGTCCGCCCTGGTCCTTATCCAGTTCAAACAGGCCGATAGTCAAACGACCTAAGCGCTAAGCCTGGTTTATTGAATCAGGTTCAAAACTAGGAATCTAGGCGACGCGCACACCTTGACTGACTACGCCAGTGAGATAGGGAATGTTGTTCTCAAGGTGAACGGTCAACAGATCGGCGCGTTTACCCACTTCCAAGCTGCCGCGATCGCCCTCAAGACCGATCGCCTTTGCTGGATTAATCGTCACCGGACGCATCGCCACGTGCACAGGCTTTCGTATTTTCTGCGCGATGATAAAGATAGAAAGCAACAAACTATGTGGCACATAGTCAGACGAAATCAGATCGACCAGATCTAATTCAGCTAGCTCTAGCGCTGAAACATTGCCCGAATGAGAACCGCCCAAGACTAAGTTGGGCGCACCCATTAGCACCTGTAAACTATGCTGACGCGCTTCTTTCGCCGCAATCAAAGTTGTTGGAAACTCCGAGATAGTTGCACCTTCAGCAGCGGCTTGCTCTACGTGCTCAACCGTTGCATCATCATGGCTGGCCATTGCCAAATCATGCGCCCTGGCTAGCTCAACTAAAGCCTGACGGCTGGTTTTAGCGTAAGCCTGCTGAGCCGCAATGCGATCGCGGATAAAATCATCAATCTCATCTTCGCTGACGCCGTGCTTGCCCATATAATACTCTCTAAACTTATCGAGTTTGGTAAACTGCCGCTGCCCTGGCGTATGGTCCATCACCGAAATCAAAGAAAGTAGAGGATGCTCAGCGTAGTGACTAACAATCGCGGCCACCTCCTCGTAGGCTAGCTCGCAGCGCAAATGCAAACGGTGATCGATCGCAAACTTTCCAGCCTGCTGCCGGGTCATGATCGCATCGATCATCGATTGAAACTCAGTCATTCGCAGAGAAGTTGGGGTGACATCGCCTACTGCGATCGCATCGCACACGGTCGTGATTCCCGCCGCTGCCAGATCGCGATCGTGATGAGTGGCCGCCGCCTCGATCGGCCATCGCACTCCAGGTCTAGGCGAAACACATCGCTCAAGATTGTCTGTATGTAGCTCTACTAGCCCAGGTAGGAGATACTGCCCGTCTCCGTCCTGCCCGGTCGATACTGTCCCTGGCTGGATATCCGCAATTCGCCCATCGCGAACCACCAGCGTTCCCAGTACCTCTTGGTCAGGGAGCTGTAGTCTGTAGTTGGTATAGGTTTGTTCTTTCATCAGAATATAAGAAAGCGGCGTAGCTCTAATAGAGGTTAATAATGAGGCTCGAAGGTTAAGGTTTGATTACAGACACGCGATCGCACGTCCTCGTCGTGAAAGATGCCAACTAGCGCGCACCCTTGAGCCTTTTTTTCTGTTATCAGCTCAATCACAACTTCTCTGTTGGCCTCGTCTAGAGCAGCCGTAGGTTCGTCTAATAAGAGAATTGGGCGGTCGACCGCAAACGCTCTAGCAATGTTCACTCGCTGCTTTTCTCCGCCCGAAAAAGTAGTTGGAGACAAGGGCCACAGCCTTTCGGGTAGATTCAGCCGGGTGAAGAGCGATCGCACCTTCGCTTTCGCCGCTTCTTCTATCTCGCCTACTTCCATCAAGGGTTCAGCCGCTACGTCCAGCGCTGCCACCCGAGGAATCACCCGTAGAAACTGACTGACATAGCCGATTGTGTGCTGACGAATGGCTATCAGCTCATGTGGTTTGCACTGTGCTAGGTCTATCCACTTACCTTGGTGCCTGATCCAGACAGCGCCGCTATCGATTCGATAGTTGGCATAGAGCGATCGCATCAAAGTAGATTTGCCAGAACCCGACGGTCCCTGCAATGCCACACAGTCTCCTTTGTTTACACTTAAAGAAACACCGTCTAGCACACTTAACTGCAGCCCGCCCTGAGCGTGTAGCGTGAATGTTTTGTGTAGATTTTTGGCATGAATCAACAGTTCAGAAGACTCTTCTGGTTTAGAAGAACCCGTCGACTTAGAAGAAGAGAAACAGCAGTTGAAGAAACCATAATCGAATGGTGAAATTTGTTGTCGAAAAGACTAATCGAGAGTCAGGTAGTTGTGTGAGTTGCCGACCCACCCCACCCTACGGGCACCCCTCCCAGGAGGGGATTTGCTTCAGGCAAGGATCTTAAAGGCGATCTACCTCGATCCTCGAATATCACAAGCCGGGACAAATCCCCTCTCGGGAGGGGTGGCACGCAGTGACGGGGTGGGCCGACACCCTACGGAACCAGCGTTGCACTCACCAGCTGCTGAGTATACGGGTGCTGCGGATCGTCCAACACCTGATCCGTCAGACCCTGTTCAACGACTTGTCCGCCCTGCATCACCATCAGCCGATGCGCCAGTAGCCGCACCACACCAATATCGTGCGTTACCAAAATTACGCTGAGATTAAACTGCCGCACCAGCTGGCGCAACAGATCTAGCAGCCTTGCCTGTACAGAGACATCCAGTCCACCAGTCGGTTCATCCATCAGCACCAGCTTTGGCTGGGTCACCAGCACCCGCGCTAGCTGTAGCCGCTGCTGCATCCCCCCAGAGAAAGTGCTGGGCAGCGCATCGATCCGATCGGTTGGAATTTCGACTTGGTCTAGCCAGCGAATCGCCTCTGTGCGGATATTGCCATAGTGCCGATAGCCCACATCCATCAGTCGCTCGCCGATATTCGCTCCAGCCGTCACATTCATCCGCAGACCATCGCGCGGATTTTGCTGGACAAAGCCCCACTCTGTTCGCATCAGTCGCCGTCGCTGAGGTTCACTGTACTGGGCTAGATCGATCGACTGCTGTTCTAGCTGTTGACTGTTTGATTGTTGACTGCCTAACTGCTGAGCTTGGGTGTGATACGTCACTTGCCCGCTGTCGATTGGCAGGCGATGGGCGATCGCGTTCAGCAAAGTCGTCTTCCCGGACCCCGATTCGCCGATAATCCCGAGGATTTGACCAGGGTACAGAGAGAGGGAGATGCGATCGCACGCCACAATACTCCCGTAAGTCTTTGTGAGTTGTTCAACGCTCAATAGAGGCTGCATATCAGCTAGCATAGAATTACTCTGTTGTTTTATTCTGTTCTTTCTGGTCTTGTTCTATTTGATTCTGTTCGCAATAGTCCGTATCTGAACAAATCCAAATCCTCCCACCGTCGTTATCCACCACTACCTCGTCTAGATAGCTATCCGTCGCCCCGCAAAACTCACAGGGCCGATCCCAGCTCTCTACTGTGAACGGGTGATCTTCAAAATCCAAACTCTTCACTCGCGTATAGGGTGGGACCGCATATAGTCTCTTTTCTCGTCCTGCACCAAATAGCTGTAGCGCCGGGTTCATATCCAGCTTGGGATTATCAAATCTTGGAATCGGGCTAGGTCGCATCATGTAGCGATCGTTCACCATCACCGGATAGTCATAGGCCGTTGCAATCTGCCCATAGCGAGTAATGTCTTCGTAGAGCTTTACATACATTGAGCCGTATTCTTCTAACGCATGCATCTTGCGAGTCTCCGGCTCAGACGGCTCAAGCCATCGCAGCGGCTCTGGAATCGGCACCTGATACACCACAATTTGTCCCGCTTGCAGAGGCGTTTCTGGTATGCGATGGCGCGTTTGAATCAGCGTCGCCGCTTCTGTTCTTTCTGTCGTCGCAACGGCGCACACCTTTTTGAAAAATCGCCGGATGTTCACCGCGTTCGTCGTGTCGTCCGCCCCTTGATCGATTACCTTTAGCGTGTCATTTTCTCCGATTACGGAGGCGGTTACCTGCATTCCTCCGGTTCCCCAACCATAAGACATCGGCATTTCCCGCGAGCTAAACGGAATTTGATGGCCCGGAATGGCCACCGCCTTTAACAGCCCGCGCCGAATAGAACGCTTGGTTTGTTCATCGAGATAGGCGAAGTTGAAGCCTGGTTCAGTAGTTACTTTTGAAGACATCATTTTCTCTGCTCTGCTCGCATCTTCCGCACTAAATTCAGCTCTGCTTGAAAATCAATATAGTGCGGTAGCTTCAAATGCTGAACAAATCCCTGAGCCTCTACATTATCCGAGTGATACAGCACAAACTCTTCTTGCTGCGCTGGTCCTTGAACCTCTTCGCCAAACTCTTTTGCCCGCAGCGAACGGTCTACTAAGGCCATCGCCATCGCCTTCCGTTCGTTGTAGCCAAAGGTCAGTCCATAGCCTCTAGTAAACTGTGGCGGCAGCGTTTTGTTTCCCTTGAACTGAGTCACCATCTGCACTTCGGTGACGGTGATATCGGCGATCGCAATCTCAAATCCCAGCTCCTCCGGGCAGATCACCACCTCTACCTCACCCACGCGAATCTCTCCTGCAAATGGATGACTGTTGCCATAGCCCCGCTGCGTCGAATAGGCCAGCCCTAGCAAATAGCCCTCATCGGCCCGCGCCAAGTTCTGCAACCTGGCATCTCGTCCGGCAGGCAGCTCCAGCGGCTGGCGAGTGAGGTCGAAAGGTGCTTTCTCATCAGTTTGTTCTTCAGAGTGGTTTTCGGAGTGGTTTTCAGATTGTTCTTCTGGTGCCGCCTCTTGCTGAATCAACCCTTCCTGGTTAAGCGTATCTATCGCTCTAGGCACGGGTTCTTTCAGCGCTTCGCTCATTGGACACTCAGGCTGATTATTTTCAGCGGCCAGCTTGAAATCGAGCAAACGATGAATGTAGTCAAACGTTGGCCCTAGCTGTTGACTGCCAGGAACATCCTTGAAGATAGAAGAGATCCGCCGTGCGATCGCCATCTCATTAGTTTCCAGCGGCTGCGTATAGCAAAACCGGGGCAGCGTCGTTCGATAGGCTCGCAGCAAAAATACCGCCTCCACTAAATCCCCCCAAGACTGCTTAATCGCTAGCGCCGCCAAATCTGGGTCGTACAGACTGCCTTCTGCCATCACCCGAGCCACTGCCAAGCTCATCTGTTGCTTAATCTGTTCTAGGCTTAGCTCTGGTACGCCTGCATCGCCCCGACGCCGAGCCTTCAGCAGCTGTTCAGCATTGGCGATCGCCTTCTCACCACCCTTCGCTGCAACATAAGACATTTAATCAGTCTCCCTCTCTATAGTCTGTACCGTGCGCGGCAGTCCCAAAACCTGCCGTCCTTCAAACAAAAAACAGTCAACGCCTCTGGGGTAGGCGCTGTGATTCGCCTGCCACTGTGTCCAGAAAGTAGTGGGAAAGGCGCAAGATACGGTACGAGAATCTGCAATTCCAGGTCCGCTCAACGTCACAGTAGATTTTTGTGACTGGTCTGCTTGTATCAATAAGGTCGTGGAGTTTTCGGGTGCCTCTGCGCTTCCCCAGGAGAAATCTTTGATATCAATTGCTGAAGGATTGCCAATCACAGCGAAGTTAGCCTTTTGCTTGTCGTCTGCGAATTTGCAGCCTGTATGAAACTGCAGCCAGTTCTTGGTCTCCTTTGGTATTCCTGTCTGAATCCAAACAACCGTCTCAAAATCGAGCAGAGTTAGACAGGCGGCGGCGCAACCGATACTAAGACCTGCGGGTGGCGTTAGCTCAGCTGCGATCGCACAAAACCGCCCAGGCTCAGCCATAGCCGTCAGCAAAGCGCGAAAAGTCTGCTGCGAATCGCGAGTGAGATCTTCAAAACCGGGTAAAAGCGTAGATGACACCATCCTCTATTCCCCCCGCAGCATCGTGAAGAAATCTACTTTCGTCGCCGCCGTTTGTTGCTGCTGCTGTTCTCTCTTCTTATCAGAAATCTCTCTCAAGGGTTCAATCACAGACGCCCACACCTTTTCTCTCCAGTCGCGATGCTGCAACAATCCATCGCACAGCGCCGCTAGCTCAGCGTGACGATGCGATCGCCCTCCCACATAGCCAAATCCCATGATCGGCTCCTGCCTATCTATCGGTTCAACCTCCGACTTAGCAAACAGCTGCACTACGCACCGCGTCAGTGTCATTTCACCCAGGTTGAACACCTGACCCACCCCACCAGCGCGTCCGCGCACCATTGTCAGTCCTGTCTCGGGCGATCGCAAAAACCGATAGCTCGGCACATCTCGCAGCGCCGCCACTAACGGCTCCAGCTCTTGTACAGCCGCCTTTGCCAATATCCCCATCCACTCTTGTCGATTAGTTAAAGCTGTCGCCGGACTCACCACAGGTTAGATGCTCAACTCAGTAATTTGCAATTGGACATGGAATAGATATTTGTCTAGGCGGTGCCTGTTTAGCGCTGCACATTGAGGCCCGTCCTATGGGCACCCCCTGTCTTGGTAGGCGTTCCCTAGCGCCGCAAAGCGACGCGGGTTCCTACCGCTCCCAAGAGGGGATTTGTCCCGGCTGTGCGGCGTTTGAGAGTTGGGGCAGATCCCCCTAAGCTCACTGCCTGAAGCAGATCCCCTCCTCGGAGGGGTGGCACGCAGTGACGGGGTGGGTCAGCAACTCACGCTAATAACCGGCTTACGCTAGATGCGTGGTCTAGACATCTAGACAAATATCGATATAAAAAGATAATAGAGCTAGCCGATTTTTAATTCAAGTATTCCTAACGACAAAGCTACTTTTTTCTATGAATGATCTTGACGCGCCGCTATACATTCAGATATCAAATCGGCTGCGCCAAAACATTCAGACAGGACAGCTGAAAGTGGGTGACAGGCTACCGGCAGAACAGCGACTGGCAGAGCAGTTTCGCGTCAACCGTCATACGCTCAGGCAGGCGATCGCGCTGCTGCGTCAAGACGGCATTTTGCGCGTAGAGCGAGGTCGAGGCACCTTTGTCGCTACCGCACCGATCCGCTATGCCATCGGCAAAAAAGTCCGATACAACCAGATGCTAAAAGCGCAAGGGCACTCAGTTCGATCAGCGTTGGTGCGATCGCTCGAAATAGCCGCTGATGGGTCCATTGCCAAAAGACTCTCGCTTGAAGTCGGTGCGCCCGTCGCCCTAATAGAAAGAGTCAGCTTCGCCGACGATAGTCCTATTAGCGTGGGTACCAGCCACTTTCCTCTTTCTCTTTTTTCCGATCTTTTATCTGCCGACAGCATCGAACAGCTAAAAGATACGGGGTCCATTTCGAGCTGGCTGCGCGACCGCTACAGCGTAGATCACATCCGTCAGCAAACCAGCGTATCTGCTCGGCTAGTTCAGCCAAAAGACGCCAATCACCTGTCGCTTCCATTAAATCAGCCTATCCTGCTGGCAGAATCTATCAACGTAGATCAGCACGGTCGGGTAATTGAATACGGGGTAGCACGGTTTCGGGGCGATCGCATGGAACTAGTCTTCGAGAATTAGCCTTGTTAGTCTTGGAGATATAGCCCTGGAGAACTGGTCTTTGCAGCCAGTCCTTTCCTTCCGGCAAAAAAACAGGTCAAAAGAACAGCATTCTTACGCCAACGCTTAGCATTGCCATTCCAAAGACTCGCTTCAGAAACAGCGCTGGCAGCACAATGGCTACTTTGGCCCCTATCCAGCCACCCAGCACAAATCCCAAACACAGCAGTCCCGCCGCCCGCACATCTACATACCCCTGCTGGTAGTAAGTCCAAGCACCCAAAATACCAATTGGTGGCACCAGCATGGCTAGCGTAGTCCCCTGCGCCTGCTGCTGCGAAAACTTGAACAGAAAGATCAGCGCAGGCGTAATCAAAACGCCTCCACCAATGCCAATCAATCCACTAACCGCGCCAACCGCTAGTCCCAGTGTCAGCATCAACAAAACACTCATCTGCCGCTCCCATTTCTGATTTCTTAATCATGCTAAATCAACTGTCGCCGCAGCTTTGCAGATAGCAGATCCAACAGACTCACTGCCACGATTAAGATAAGCAAAATCGCGCAAACCTTTGGATACTTGAACGAGCGAAAGCTCTGATACAGCGAAACGCCGATACCGCCAGCACCGACAATCCCCAGTACAGAAGCAGAGCGCACATTTGCCTCAAATCGATAGAGCGTAAACGAAATCCAAAGCGGAATCACCTGCGGAATCACCCCAAACAGCACTTCCTGAATTTGGTTGGCCCCGCTTGCTCTTACCCCCTCAATCGGGCCAGGATCAATATTCTCGATCGCCTCCGAAAACAATTTCCCCAGCGTACCCGTCGTATGCACAAACAGTGCTAGCACCCCGGCAAACGGTCCTAGCCCCACCGCTACCACAAAAATTAGCGCAAACACCACCTCATTAATAGCCCGCATCGTGTCCATCAGTCTCCGAGTTGGCTGCACTAGCCAAACCGGACACAGATTCTCCGAAGCAAAGACCGACATCGGAGCCGCCACTACTGCTGCTAGCAGCGTCCCCCAGATGCCCATCGCCACCGTCTCGATAATATCTGCTAGATAAAACCGCCAGTCAGTGAAATCTGGTGGAAAGTAGCGACCGACGTATTCAGCCATAGTGCCGCTGCCCTCGAATAGCTCAACTAGGCTGATATCGCTGACTTGAGCTGAAAAGATCAAAACGGCGATCGCACCCACCAGATAGCCAATTCGCAGCGTCGTAACCCGCTTCTCCTCGGCTGCTAGCATTGCCTTTACTTTGGGGGATGTCTCAATCAAAACTCGCTCTGTTGAAGAAGCCATAGAAAGCCGTAGATAGAACAGCGATGAAATGCCAAAAAAGATGTGCAGCGTTAGGAACAAGAAGTAAATAAGGTGGCTATCTGCCTACTCATTGTCGCCCCCACTCCAACCCTCTCCTGAGGGGAGAGGGAGTTAGATCCTGCTCCCTTCTCCTGCGGGAGAAGGGTTGGAGATGAGGGCTCTAGAAAAGCTACAGCGCCTCAAGCTCCTTATTCAGCTCCTCGACTCGCTGCTCCTTAGTAGCTTCGTCTAGGTTCGGGTCGTTCTGTACTTCCAGCAGCTCCGTAGCAATGTTTAGCTCTCGAACTGTATTCCAATCAGCATCGCCTGCTTCATCAAAGCCGCCCCACTCTAGGTCACTCAGCACAGCAGGATCATCGTAGGTGTAGAAAAAGTCCTTGATTTGATCTTTTAGGCAGTCGGGCAAATCTTTTCGGTAGGCGATCGGATCGCTAGGAATGACAGGAGAGGTCCAGATTACCTGGACATTCTCCGCAGCGGCTGGATCGCTCTTTTCTAGATCGACTAGCGACTCACTGTTGTTAGTCGCTACATCTACCTGATTATTGGCGACAGCCTGCGCCGTGGCCTCATGGCTACCCGCATAGATCAGCTCTGAAAATGCCTGCTCAGGGTTAACGTTATTGCTAGCAAACACATAGTAGCTAGGCACCAGATAGCCAGACGTTGAGTTGGGGTCGTTAAAGGCGAATGTCAAACTTTCGGCATTCTCAACCACATACTTGTCGCCATCACCTTTTTCTAGATCGATGTTCTGAACAATCGGATTTTCTTTGTTTGTGATCAGGTAAGAGTAATAGCCCTTGCTGCCATCAGAAGCAACAGTTTGAGCAAACGCCTCAGCTTCAGAGCGCTCTGCCGCCTCGATATAAGACTTGCCACCAAACCAGGCCATCTGGATCTTGTTCGCACCCATTGCCTCGATTACGCCAGCATAGTCAGTTGCAAAAAATCCATTGACAGGTCTTCCGATGCCCTCTGACATGGCTGCGATCAGAGGCTCCCACTTAGGCTTGAGGTTGTCCTGTGATTCAGTCGAGATAATGCCAAAATCAAGCTCTGCTAATTCAGGCGCACAAACATCCCCTGCTGCGGTGTCTGTACCCTCTGCACTTCCTTCGGTAGCGACCTCCGATGCTCCGTTGTTGCTACAGCTAGCCAGGGTAGCCGCACCCAAAACAGAAAGAGCAAATAGAGCAGTTCTTCGTCTAAAAGTATTGTTCAACATTGTTGTGAATGGTTAGAAACTACAAAAGTGGGATATGGAAACAATTCGGTCGTCAAAATCTACACGTTCAAATCACACGCTCACATCCACCTCACTAAACTCGCTGTGTCCTCGCCGAACCAGCTCTTCTGCGGCTGCTCCGTAGATTTGGCCGAGTCGATCGTCATTTAATACTCTGGTCATCCCATCGAAACGGACCTTGCCGTCCTGTAGCGCGATCGCCCGAGGGAAATAAGCGCGAACCATCTGCACCTGGTGCAAAGAAGTCACCACCGTAATGCCTTGCTCCTGGTTCAGCTCTGTCAGCAGCTTCATCACCCGATGCGCCGATTCAGGGTCTAGGGAAGCGATCGGCTCATCCGCCAAAATGATTTTGGCTCCTTGCATCAGACAGCGCGCGATCGCAACTCGCTGCTGCTGCCCGCCCGAGAGTAGCGCCGCCCGCTTGTAAGCCTGCTCCAAAATGCCGACCCGCTCTAACGCTGCTAGCGCCGCCGCTTTCTCTTCTGTGCTAAATACCCGCAGCGCAGAACGCCACAGCGAAGTGCAGGCCAGGTTCCCGATCAAGACATTCTGTAAAACGCTTAGCCGGTTGACCAGATTGAACTGTTGAAAAATGAATCCTATTTGAGCGCGAATCTGACGCACGCTAGCGTGAAGCTTTCCGTCTGATTGCAGCGTAGAGCCAAAAATCTCAACCGCTCCACCTTCGGCATGATACAGACCGTTCAAGCACCGCAGCAGCGTAGACTTACCCGAACCAGAGGCACCGACTAGAGCCACCATCTCGCCCGATTTGACTCGGAAACTAGCCTGATCTACCGCGACTTTGTCGGCAAAGGACTTACTGAGCTGTTGGACAAGTAGCGCTGTGGGCTCAGATTCTGATGAAATTTCAACCGGACGACGTTCGACAGAAGTCACAAAAGGTACTATGTATAACTATCTACGTCAGCATTGAACCATAGGCAACATAGCTGAGATTTAAGCTTGCATAGTCGTCGGGTTAACTCTGTATTAAAGTGAGATTAAGGAGATTTGCCGAGGCGTATGGATAAAACTTTGAAGATTGCAGAGATTGGGAATCCGGTACTGCGATCGCCTGCCAAAGAGGTTCGCAATATTCAAGATCCTAGCGTTCAGAAGCTAGTCAACGGTCTAATCTCTACCACTATCGAAAGTAATGGCGTTGGTATTGCTGCGCCTCAAGTCTCTCAGAGTTTGCAGCTGTTCATCGTTGCTTCCCGTCCGAACCTGCGCTATCTCCACGCACCAAAGATGGAGCCCACGCCTATGATCAATCCAGAAATCCTTCACTACTCTGACGAAGTTGTTGCTGGCTGGGAAGGATGCCTGAGCGTACCGGGTATGCGGGGCTTGGTGAAGCGCTCCAAGGAAATAGAGATTTTATACATTGACCGTCATGGTCAGCAACAGCAACAGATTTTCACTGATTTCGTGGCCCGTATTATTCAACACGAATACGACCACATCAAAGGCAAGATCTTTCTAGACCGGGTAGAAAGCACACTCGACTTGATGAGCGAGTCTGAATATCACTCTCGAATTGTCTGCAACTAAGAAAGGCCGAATACTAATCAGTATCCGGCCTGCTGTTGCAAGTAACTCCATATATAGCTTTAGCTGATCTAGATAGCCGGTTGGCGACGGCGGCTCTGAGCTAGCGCCAGTGCGCCGAATACGAGAAGACCTGCTGCCGTCATTGGTTCCGAGACTTCTTCTGGCTCAATGCGATCGCCTATCAAACCCCGAACGGCAAACACCACATCATTAAAGTCGCGATCAGAGATACCGCCTTCATCTTTGTGGACGCCATACAAATCCTCAAAGCCAATCAGCACCCAATTGTCATCCTTGTATCTGAGCTCTCTGGCGACGATATGCTGTAGACCATCTTCATTTGCTGTGGGATCAGCACCGTATAGACGGCCATTGGGCTGACGAGCGCCGTCTTCTCTGAGAAAGAAGTTAACAGCAACATCTCCTGAGAGATCGCCAATACTTTTGCCGTCACCAAGTCTCATGGCACCTACGCCATTGTTACCTAGGGTTTTTTCTACTGCTAGAAATTCTGCTTTGGCTAGCCGTTTGCCCTGCTTGTCAGCTAGCTGACTCTCCTTGACGGCTTTTTCCTCTGCTGTGAGACTGCCGGATGCGATTTCTTCTTCTAGCGTGGAAATTGCTGTGTCCAGTTTCGCAATCTGGTTTCCATACTTAGTAATTCTATCCGCAGTTTCTTTGATAATGCTCTCATTAGAAGCAATGTCTTCAAAGAGCATAGTGCTCTGAGCTCCGTTGATGGAATACAGAAGTTGGTTTCTATAGCCTGCACCCTCGTTTATGAAGAAGACATCGATATCGCTAGCCATTTTGTCCCAACGAAGCGAGTCGGCGAATAGTTCGGGCAGTGCTGATTCGTCCAACGCTAGACGCTCGGAATTAACTAAGCCATTGAATAGCTCGAAGAGTTCCATGTCAGAATCTTTGAGATTTCCACCATCAGCAACAGTTTCAGCTTTGGCACCAGTGACTGTTAAAAGTGATAAGGAGGCTGCAAGCAAGGTAGCGTTCAAAAAGTATCTTTTCATAGTTGGTGAGAGATGAATGGCGTGTAAACGACTACATTGAATCTAATAGAGATCTCCATATGAAATAACCGTGAAACCTTGGAGCTTCTCTGTAGTTGCTTTACGGATACGGATACCACTCATCCCTATACTCTCCAGTAAATTCTCTGAACAAGCTGCTTTTGTTTTTTGTTTCTAGTGGTTCATATCTACAACCTGCCAGGAACGAGTAAGTACTGAGTAGGATGACATCGGTATATTTGAATAACTCTGGTCTTTGACGATAGGATCGCTACTTTAAATCTGTAGAAGATACTGAGTAGGTGCGATCGCGCAACTTCAACAAACAGCAATCGCCGGATGCATTCAGCGACCGCTGACCGCTTAGCTCCATACGCAGCAGAGGTTTTACCGGTTGAAAATGCGCGGAGCTAAGTGGCGAAAGCTATAGAGCCAATCAGACTGAATTGTTTTTCACGGACGCAAGCACCCAGCTATAGACTTCCGCAAGATTATCTACTTGGTAATGAGCATTGAGTCCGCTGGGGTTAGGGAGTGCCCAGATCTGCGTGTTTTCCCAGTCTGGCTGAGGGCCGATTTTGGCCTTGGGCTCACCAAACGCAATGCGGTAGGCCGTAATGCCTAGAAAGGCAAGACATTTAGGATGGTAGGTCCGGATTTTGTCCGACAGCAGCTTGCGACCTGCTTTAATCTCGTCTTTGCTGAGTTCATCGGCGCGAGCGGTAGCGCGAGGGGCCATGTTGGTGATGCCATAGCCTAGCTCTAGTAAGGAAGCATCTTCGCTAGGGTCGTAAAGTCTAGGTGTGAACCCGGCTTTGTAAAGAGCCTTCCAAAAGCGGTTGCCAGGTCTGCCGAAGTGGTGGCCGATGGCGACTGAGTAGAGGCTGGGATTGATGCCGCAGAAGAGCACGTCGAGATTGGGCGCGATGATGTCTGGCATGGTTTGGCCGTGGCAGGCGGCGACTTCTGCTTTTGTGGGGCGGGGCATAGCGAGATAGAGGGTGGGGAGATATTTGAGGGCTGAGTACGCGATAATAGAGATTCACATAGTGGTTGCGATTTTGTAGAAGAAAACGTGATGGCGACGCTACAGCCGCGGCAAATTAGGGTGCCTGAGGGGCAGACCGTTGAAATTCAGGATGTCAGTTGGTCTGAATTTGAAACGACCTTGCAGGAGTTGGGTGAGAATTGGAATACTCGTATTGCTTACAGTGAGGGGACGTTAACTATTGTGGCACCGATGCCTGTGCATGAGTTCGCCAAAGTCTGCATGAGCGATTTCGTCAAAATCATACTAGAAGAGCTGGACCGGGGCTATGTCTCTTTGGGGTCTTCGACGTTCAAAAATGACCGTATGAGCAAAGCCGTTGAGCCTGATGACTGCTTTTATGTTCGGAACTATGAAAGAGTGTTGGGTAAGGCAAGACTAGACCTAAGTATCGACCCGCCTCCAGAGCTGGCAATTGAAATTGGCGTAACGTCTAAAGCGCAACCGCAAGCTTATGCGGGATTAGGCGTAGAAGAGCTGTGGCGGTATGACGATGAGCAACTGAGGATATATGTTTTGGTCGATGGAAAATAGGTGGAAGTGGCGCAAAGTCCTTCTTTCCCAGCTTGGCTGACTAAGGAAGTGATTGAGCATTCTGTAGGGCGAGCTAAGGTTGTGAGCCAAGGAAAAGCAAAGAAGGAGTTCCGGCAGTGGGTAATTGATCGGCTCAACGAATAGGTGTTCTAAGTCTGAGGTTCGCTTACTACGGATAGACCTCTATTATTAGTATATTAATAGGCCAATTTGTGATCAGTTTGGGGACCACTGGCGGCGCGAGCTTCCGAACATAGAGCTATGAAATCAACGCTGAATGAACTGAAGAATCGTGTGCAGGCTGCTTTGGTGGCTGCGTTTGGCGATGAGTATCAGGAGACTGACCCGATTCTGGTGGGGACGAATAATCCGAAGTTTGGAGATTTTCAGGCGAATGTGGCGATGTCTTTGGCGAAGCCGCTGAAGATGAATCCAAGGGCGATCGCAACCAAAATCACAGAAAACATAGACGTGTCTGACCTCTGCGAACCCCCTTCTATCGCCGGACCAGGCTTCATCAATTTCAAGCTCAAGACGGCCTACCTAGAGCAGCAGCTAAAGGCTGTGCATGGCAGCGATCGCCTAGGCGTACCCAAAGCCGACCCCCCGCAAAAGGTACTAGTAGACTACCCTAGCCCAAACATTGCAAAGGAGATGCACGTAGGCCACTTGCGTCCGGCAGTGATTGGCGAATGCTTTGCTCGGGTGCTGGAATTTCTAGGTCACGACGTGCTGAAAGTGAGCCACGTAGGAGACTGGGGAACGCCGTTTGGTATGCTGATCGCCTATCTGCAAGAGGCGTATCCCGACTCCGCAAGCCGCAGCGGAAGCTTCTACAAACGGAGAACTAGCTACGTTCTATCGTCAGGCGAAAAAGCGCTTTGATACTGATGAAGCGTTTAAGGAAAATGCTCGACAATCGGTGGTGAAGTTGCAAGCGGGTGATCCTGATGTTTTGGAAGCTTGGCGGCGGGTTTGTCAGCTATCGAAGCGGTCGTATCGCAAGATTTATGATCTGTTGAATATCTCCGAAGACATTATCGATCGGGGAGAGTCTTTCTATAATTCCTACCTTGCGGATGTAGTGACCGATCTTGACGAGTCCGGGTTGTTAGTAGAAGACGATGGTGCAAAGTGCGTCTTTCTAGAAGGATTTACGAACAAAGATGGTGAGGCGCTGCCGCTGATTGTGCAGAAGTCGAACGGTGGCTACAACTATGCGACAACAGATTTAGCGGCGCTGCGCTATCGCATCAGAGAAGACAGGGTGGATCGGATTGTTTATACAACGGATGCAGGTCAGGCGAATCACTTTTCTCAGTTCTTTCAGGTGGCGAGGCGAGCTGGCTGGATACCAGAATCGATAGAGCTGAGCTATGCGCCGTTTGGCCTAGTGCAGGGTGAGGATGGTAAGCGGCTGAAGTCGAGATCGGGTGAGGCAGTGCCTTTGCAAGAGTTGCTGGATGAGGCGATCGCACGCACCCGTGCCGATGTAGAGTCTCGGTTAGAACAAGAAGAAAGAACAGAATCAGATGACTTCATTCAAAACGTGGCTGAGAAAGTCGGCATCGGCGCGGTGAAGTACGCTGACCTGAGTCAAAACAGAATCAGTAACTACACTTTCAGCTATGACAAGATGCTAGCCTTGCAGGGCAATACCGCACCTTACATGATGTATGCGTATGTGCGCGTGCAGGGTATTAGCCGCAAAGGAGAGATCGATCTTTCGACCTTGGACGCACAGGTGAAGCTAGCCGAAGAGAGCGAACTGACTTTAGCAAAGCATCTCTTGCAGCTAGACGAAGTACTAGCAGAAGTCGAGCAGGAACTGTTACCGAACCGACTCTGCCAGTATCTGTTTGAACTGAGCCAGAAGTTCAACCAGTTCTACGACCAGTGCTCTGTTTTGCAAGCGGAAGAGCCGCAGCGAACTTCTCGGCTAGTACTGTGTGATTTGACAGCGCGGACTTTGAAACTAGGACTATCGCTTTTGGGCATTAATGTATTAGAGCGGATGTAAAGAAAACAGTCACAGACGAAGCGTCGGGGAGTTCAAAATGGTGTCTTTTGAGTCGATGGGTGATCGCCCCAGTGTCACGTATCACTATACTGAGATGCAGGCTACTGAAACCTACCAGGAACCTACAGATAATGAATCTCTCGCCGATCTTATTTCTTCATTGATAGTCTTCTTTATTACCTTTGGTGTCTTGTTTCTTTTCTTTAAGTATACTTACAGGTATTCGCGAAAGATGTTGACGGAGCAGAAAGCCACTGCGGACGAAAACACAGAAGCGATCAAGCTAAACAACGGACTGTTAAGAGAACAAATTGAACTGCAAAGAGAAATTCTAGAAGCGCTCAGAAGAAAAGAAGCATAGATTGGCGCAAGTAGCATACTGTTATCACTTTGCCTGTGAGCGCTGAATGAGACATCGAAAACTTAGCCTGCGGCCAGTGATGGCGATCTGGCGGCGATCGCTCTCCAATCTCCTCACCTTCTACCAGCGCAAGCGTGGCCGCTTAGTTTTGTTTTTTCCAAAGCTGTTCATCTTCTTCATGTTGTTGAATATGAGCTGCTACTGGCTGGCGATTATTACGGCCTATCCGCAGGAACTCGCGGTGAGTGGTGAGCGCTGGGAATACCTGATTATGCAGTTCCCAGTAGGCTTTCTAGGTGCGTTGTTCGACAGCGTTTCTTTCTTCATTACGGTGTGGATTGCTAGACGAGCGCTGAAGACGACCTCACTGCCGAGCTACATCGCGCATCTAAGTATTGACGTGCTGATTGCGATTTTGGCGACGTTTTGGGTGCTGATGGTGTTTTCGGTGTCTGGCTGGCTAGTTGGCATACTACAGCATACTTCTGTATCGCTGGCGGAAAGCTCATCGAAGTATGAAAACCGTTTGGAAAGTGCAGTACGTGATCCGCTGGGTCGAGAGAATATCAAGAATATTTACTTCGGTGTGATGATGGGCTTCTCGGCGATGATTCCAACGATGATTCACCTGTATTTGTCTGTACAGTCGATTTGTCTATATCTATACAAAGTAGCTACGCGGCGGTTTCAACGGCTTTAGATCAGGACCTAGCACGAACCTAAAGAGGATAAATAATAGGCTGAAGCCGGATAGATAGATTAGACCAACTGTTGCTAGACGAAGCAGCCACGGCTTTGGCTGGGCTTCTAGAGGCAGCGTGCGAATGCTGCGGATGTTAAGCCATGCGTAGAAAGGGGCGAACACAAAGGCAATGATGGTGATGGTGTTGATCAGGGGCTCGAATCCGGCGGTGAAGAGATTGAGGAGAAGTGCGGCTAGAACAATTAGAGTAAGGGCGATCGCACCTCGAATCGGCAGCGTGCTTGCCCTCGTGCTAGGCCACAGCTCATGAATACCAGCTTCTAGCGTGCGGGGAAAGGCATCGACGACGGTAAAGGTGGTGGAGAATATAGCTGCGATCGCACACAGCCCAATCACTGGCTCCGCCCAAGCGCCGATATAGCTGGTATACATTCCCACCAGCTGACCCGCAAACGCCGCTGGCTCCTCGGCCATCCCCTGCTCCGGCAAGGTCAGCGTCCCCAGCACTAGAAACAAACAGGCTAATATCACCGTCAGCACATAGCCAAAATTGAAATCAAAGCTCGCCTCTGCCATCGAAGCCGTCTCGCCGCTGTCCTGGCTATCTGCCTGCACCCATAGCGACTGCCAGACCGATAGCTCCAACCCACCTGGCATCCACCCCATAAACGCAATTACAAAAGGCAACGCCTCAATCGAAAAAATCGAACCTCTGCCACTATCAGTTGTAGATACAACTTCCAGCACCATGGAACTAAGGTTGTCTGTGACTGGCTCAGTCAACAGCCCGCTCACCGCCGTCGAAACCGCCATCACTACCGCCGCCACCGTTGCTACAAACAGAAGCAGCACGCACCATTTCGTCATCTGTTCAAACAGCCGATAGCGGCCTACCGCAATCAGTCCCCAGCAGCAGAGCAAGACTGCGATCGCTAGCGTAGTAGCCGACACCTGCGGCAGCCACAGATACTGCAACAGCATCGCCGCCACAAACGCATCCACCGCGAAGCTACCCACTGCGCTAATCACGCTGATAATCATGAACGGCACAAAGAATCGTCTTCCCTGCTGCCAATACGCCTGAATCAAATTTTGTCCAGACGCTGCCGCGTACCGATGGCCGTATTCATAAAACGGATACTTCATTAGATTGGCCAGCAGCACAAAAATCAGCGCTCCCCAGCCGTACATTGCCCCGGCTCGCGTACTCTGCACGAGATGCGAAACCCCTATCGCTGCCCCCGCCATCAGCAAGCCTGGTCCTAGCTGCGAGAAGGAGAACTTTGATCTGTTGTCTTCGGTAGCCGATGTCATAGGGCAGTCGCTAGAAATGCGAAACCTCTACAGCCTACAAGGTTGCCTACAGAGTCTGGTACCTGGAGATAAAAGGCGCGAGGCAAAAGGCAAAAATAGTACTATGAAGGCACACAATGCTCTTGAGCTTTTGCCTCCTCTCATGAATTTATTCCTCTTCCTGCTGATAGCACTGCCTGCTGTGGCCATAGCTGCCTACCTATTGACGCCTCGACGCTACGACTCATCAGATACGGTTGCGACTTCTTACGATGAATGGACGCAGGATGGCATTTTGGAGTTCTATTGGGGTGAGCATATTCATCTAGGTCACTATGGTTCGCCGCCCCGGCAGAAGGATTTTCGGCAGGCAAAGTATGACTTTGTGCATGAGATGGTGAAGTGGGGTGGGCTAGATAAATGCGCGCCTGGATCGACTTTGCTGGATGTGGGCTGCGGGATTGGTGGCAGCGGCAGAATGTTAGCTAGAGACTATGGCTTTGATGTGACCGGGGTGACAATTAGTCCAGGCCAGGTGAAACGGGCAACGGAGCTGACGCCAGCGGGACTGAGCGCAAAGTTCATGGTGGACGATGCGATGGCGCTGTCTTTCCCAGATGAAAGTTTTGATGTGGTGTGGTCTTTAGAAGCGGGTCCACACATGCCAGATAAGGCAATTTTTGCAAAGGAACTGTTGCGGGTACTGAAGCCAGGTGGATTGCTAGTGGTCGGTGACTGGAATCAGCGAGATGACCGCCGTCATCCGCTGAACTGGTGGGAAAAGCCGGTAATGAGACAATTGTTGGATCAGTGGTCGCACCCTGAATTTTCTAGCATAGAAGGGTTTTCTGAACTGTTGGAATCAACCGGTATGGTAGAAGGTTCCGTTGAAACAGCGGACTGGGCGGAGGAGACCTTGCCGTCTTGGATTGATTCGATTTGGCAGGGGATTATCCGACCGCAGTGGCTAGTGAAGTTTGGGTCTGCTGGCTTTATAAAGTCTGTGCGCGAGGTGCCGACATTGTTGCTAATGCGTCTAGCATTCGGCAGTGGTCTCTGTCGGTTTGGCATGTTTCGAGCGACTAGGTCGCGTGTGTCAGTAAAGGCTGTTCAGTCCGCTAGGGTTGATGCGATCAGCAGTTGAAAATAGGGCGTATAGGCGTCTGTTTGAGATGCTCGCAAAAAGACAAAGCTCGGTTGAACAGTCGTTTCAGCCGAGTCTCTGGCGAATGGGATACCCTACAGGATTGTTGGAGATAGTGCTTAGGGACGTGCGCTTCAATAAAGTACCGCTGCGGCAAACTCGTTGCGCTGGGTTTAGCACGCTAAACCCCTACGACAACGCCGATTACGGTAGGGGCATAGCACGCTATGCCCTTTGCAACAAATAGGGCTGTAAACGGTGGGTTATTCAGACGCATGCCCCTTAACTCTTGGGTAGTGAAAAGATAGATTGGCGGATCGCATTAGCTAGCTTGTCGGCTTCTGCATGATTGATTATCAGTGGTGGACAGATAATTAGAACATTTGTAAAACCTGGAATAGTGTTGCTGTTGCGACCAATCATCACCCGTCGGTCCAGACAACCTTTCATCACTGCGGCAATGCTGGCATCGTCCAAAGGCGTTTTACTCTCTTTGTCAGTGACCAGCTCAATGCCTAGCAGCAATCCCTTGCCGCGCACATCACCGACGTTCGGATGTTCTAGCAGTTCCTTTAGTCGAGTCAATAGATAGGCACCGATTTCAGCCGCGCGATCTGCTAGCCCTTCGCGCTCAATGATTTCAATATTGCGCAGTCCTACGGCTGTGCAGGCCGGCGTGCCGCCATAGGTGCTGATGTGGCGAAAGTGGCGATCGCTCTTTTGCCCTGGCTGAGTCTCATCTAGAAAAGCCTCAAAAATATGCTGCTTTACAACCGTTGCTGAGAGCGGCATATATCCACTCGTCAGCCCCTTGGCAAACGAGATAATGTCGGGTTCTACGCCCCAGTGGTGATGGCCAAACATTTTGCCCGTGCGACCAAAGCCGTTGACAACTTCGTCGTAGATTAGGAGAATGCCGGTGCGATCACAAATCTCTCGAACCCCGCGCAAATATCCATCCGGCGGCACAATCACCCCGCCCCCAGAAATAATCGGCTCTACAATCACCGCCGCGATTGACTCTGCGCCCTCGTAGCGGACTGTCATTTCCAACTCTTGCAACAATTTGGTTGTATAGGTTTCCTCCGAGAGCCCATCGCCAAACCGATAGTAATACGGCGGATTCACATGCATAAATCCTGGCACTAGCGGCTCATACTTCAGCTTGCGCTCAGCCTGCGCTGTAGCACTGAGCGCCCCCATCGAGTTGCCATGATAGCCCCGATAGCGAGAGATAAACTTATATCTTGGACCCGCACCAGCCGCTGCCGTCTGAGCATGATACTGTCTGGCGATTTTGAAGGCGGTCTCATTAGCTTCAGAACCACTCGTCGAGAAGAACACTTTCCCCTCATAGCCCAGCAGCTCTGTCAGCTTGTGAGCTAAGCGGATACCCGGCTCGTGGCTCATCGTCAGCGGTGAATAAGACAAATTCAGCATTTGCTCATAGGCCACATCCGCTAGCTCTTGGCGACCGTAGCCCACATTGACGCACCATAGGCCAGACACGCCGTCAAAGTATTCGTCGCCGTTGCTATCAGTGACATAGCAGCCCACACCACTCTTGATACATTTAGGCGGCTTCTGCGCAAATGGCTTATGCTGCGCTAAGGCATGCCAAAGCGAGCCAGCATCCATCTTTTCAAGTGTTGCTTTCTCTTGATCTGCTTTCTCTAAACTTTCTTTGTCTAGCTCTGAATCTTGTGATTCTGCTTTTGCTGCTACTTGCTTCGCACTAAAATCTATAACCATTGGGAAAAAAGTCTCTAAAAGAAAAAGCGAGCGGTTCAGACGTTTTCAAAAAAGCTCTTATGCACTGGCCACGCATTAGTCCTAGCTATGTACTGACCGTATGCATAGCATGTATTTATGTATTCACATACCTGTTTGCAAGGTAGAGTAGCTACTTCGACAAACCCTTTATGTATCTCGGACTACGGTTCAACATTTCGATTGATTAACGTTCCAGAAGACTGGTCGGTAGGAATAATGTACAGTTCGCTGATATTTACGTGCGCCGGACGTGTGATTGCAAACAAAATAGAATCTGCAATGTCGTCAGGCGTCAGAGCAGTCATGCCGCGATATACACTTTTGGCTCTGTCAGTATCCCCTCGAAATCGTACGTCGCTAAATTCTGTTTCTACCAGTCCCGGCTCAATATTGGTCACTCGTATCGGTGTTCCCAACAGATCTATCTTCAATCCTTCAGAGAGTACTTTCACTGCTGATTTGGTTGCACAATATACGCTTCCGCCCGGATAGGTGTGTCGCGCTGCAATCGAACCAATATTCACCACATGGCCTATCTGCCGTTCTATCATTCCAGGCACCACTGCTCTGGTCATATACAACAAACCCTTAATGTTAGTATCAATCATCTCCTCCCAGTCTTGCAACACACCGCTTTGCTGCGGATCTAATCCTCGGCTTAGTCCTGCATTGTTGACTAAGACATCAATTGTTTTCCACGGTGTGGGCAGTCCCTTCACCGAATCGGTTACTTCTTCTGCATTTTGCACGTCTAAAGGTAACAGTAACGTTTCGGTTTGATAAGATTCTTCTAGCTCATCGGCTAGCGCCTGAAGCTTCTCTTTTCGTCGTGCTGACAGAATCACTTTCGCGCCAAATGAGGCCAACTGCCGCGCACAGGCAGCGCCAATGCCGCTGCTAGCACCCGTAACCAGAACAGTCCGGTTTGATAGGTCAAATGTCATACAAAACTCCTGTAGATAGATATTGCTCGTATGCTTGCTGTAGATAGATGTTCAATCACGTCAGCAGCGTCTGTCGAAAGGGTAGTAGATCCCTGTACTTTTGCATGACTGTAGAAAGCGGGTGTCTATACTTCTCCCCAGCCTGGGTTAAGTCTCTTCATGACTGGGTGATAAACCTTGAAGTAGGCAATAGAGCCGATTTGACGGAGCAGTGATTTCTGCGGAGTGTCTGCGCCCATGCAGCGTTTGCAGACCGGATTGATCACTTGAAACTTATCGAAGCCCTCGCGGAGTGCGCAGGCGGGTTTTTGCTGATAAAGAATTTCTCTGAGACTGTGACTGTTGAGATTGCCGAGAGGAATTTTGCCGTCGTAGTCCTTGCAACAGGGGACGACGGTGCCGTCGTAGAGGATGCCTGCCTGGTCGCTGGTGCCGTTGCAGTAGCCAAAGCTAGCGGGGATGACAGTGGTGCTTTCGACGTTGCCCCAGCTATCGAGGGGAAAAGTTTCGAGGGCAAGTTTTGGGGTGAGTTCGATGACTTGCCAGCGACCGGGCTTGTGAGCGGCGAGGCGGCGGGTGATCTCGGCAGGGCTAGGGCGATCTGGATGGTTCGTAGGAAGATTGGAGAGGAGGCGATCGCACCATTCCCGTAGCTGTTTTTGCATCTGCTCTTTTCCTTCCACCACATGCATTGTCTTGTGCGGCACCAGAAACGGATGCGGCGTGGTGTCTAGAAATTTGAGATGAACCCGCGTGTTTGAACTCTCATCTGCTAAGTTTGCCTGCACGTAGCGCGTAATCCCATCGAAGTATTGATCAGGCTGAAGGTTGGGCGGCGCACCTCGAATAATGAAGGTATCTGGATCGGGCGTTTGTAGAGAAATAGTGACTTTAGGAATGCTAGAAGAGACTAGCTTCTGGATGTGCTCGGGGCGAATGTGAAAGGTGCTGCCATTGGTGGTGAGATGAAGGTTTAGCTGGCGGGCGATCGCCATTTCGATCGCTTCGAAAATATGCGGATAGATCAGCGGCTCGCCCATCAGATGAAAGGCCACAATGTTGGCTAGACTATAGTCAGCAATTTCGTCAAGCGCCTGTTCGAGCAGGGCGATATCCATATGGCCGCGCTTGCGCTCCATAATGGCATCGGGGCAAAACTCGCACTTGAAGTTGCAGACATTGGTTACTTCTAAATGGATGCGCTCAAGCTGGTGGTTGGTTCCTGTAGGAATAGCATTGATTAAACTCTGACTATTCGGCTCGGCGATAGAGCTGGTTGACATAGAACTCCCCTAGATAACCCGTAGTAACTTAACCTCAGACTCAAATGTAACAAGTCGCAAGGCAAGCATATGAGAAAGCTCTGAAAATATTGGAACGCACATGCCATGACTGCACCTTCTTCCGGCTCACCTACAGGCTCAACCTTTCACTCAGCTGGCGACTCGACCCTCAAGCCGATCGCTGATGCTGTTCAATATCTCAAAGGAGAGGGCAAAGCGCCTGACACTAGTGGAGTCATTGATGCTCTACTGCAGGTAGAAAAGGCTAAGAAACACACCAAACAGCACTACGACTATGAACAGCTAATTGGCGATTGGCGACTGGGCTTTGTCTCTGGGACTCGAAAGATGCAGCCGCGTCCGGGGGCGAGCGATGTGACAACGCTTGGAAAGGGACGGTTCATTCCTCGGTTTGTTCGGATTGCGATCGCGTATGCGCCTCTCTCAGACGATAGCTCGGAAGATAATCAAGGCCATGTTACTAACTCGGTGACTTGTGGTCCTATCAAACTGCGGCTAGATGGTCCGACTCAGTTTTGGCAGAAGACTAACAGTCTTGGTTTTGACTTTACAGCGCTTAAGGTGAAGCTGGGCAAATGGTCTGCCTATAGCGGCAGGCTGCGTGGAGGCTCGGAACGCGACGCTGCTTTCAAGGAACAAACGTTGAAAGATCAGGCTTTCTTTTCGTTCTTTTTGGTCGAGCCAGACCATATTGCGGCAAGAGGCCGAGGCGGTGGCTTAGCGCTATGGGTAAGAGAGGACTACCAAATATAGAGAATACATTTAGGAATCTACTATAGCAATCTGCACTTAGCTTACAGCATACTCAAATGTTACAGCCCTTGTCCTACAAATTTACTGATAACAGTATGTTCTGAGTAACCTTCTTCTTACGAGTTCTCCTCTATCTGCTTCAATTGAGAGAGGTACTCTTCTAACATAGAGAACTGAGCTGTATTGAGGCTGTAATATATGTGCCGGCCCTAGCGTTTGGCAATTACCAGACCGGACTGATTCAATGTCTTTAGGTGAAACGAAAGCTTGGATTTGTTAATACCTAGATTCTGCGCTGTATCACTGACGCAAAGCTCATTGGCACTTTGCAAAATCTCGATAATTTGTATGCGAATCGGCTCTGAGAGGGCATGGAACCCTGGAAAGATAGATTGCTTATTCATAGTAATAGTATTCAATGGAACTTGAATACGATCGCTTTTAATAAAATTCATGGTTCCCACAGTCAGGCGATCGCATGCCACTCTCTAACAGCGCTGGAATGGAGTCAAATCACCTCCTTCAAAAAGACAGGGTTATAGCACTTATCGCTCAGAATTCATCTTCCAGGTTTATGTCTTCTGGATCCTTGAACAACCCTACTGCCTGACTCAGACGGCAGATCATCGTGACCTTCACTTCGACTCGCTGAGTATGAGGATGGTTTGACCCTAGAACCTTTTGAAAGATAGATAGAGATTCCTTGAATAGCGCCTCAGCCTCTTGAAATCGGAACTGATTATCATAGAGTGAGGCGAGGTTATAGAGGCTAGCTGCAACCTCTAGGTGCTCGCTACCTAGAAGCGCTTTTCTCATTACCAGAGCTCCTTGCAACAGAGGCTCTGCTTCGTCGTAGCGACCTTCGTATATGTATAGCATTGCCTGTGCTGATAGCAGCCCAGCTCCAACCGTATACAGTGCGACGGAGGCTGCTTCTCTCTGATCGACCGCTGCTTCTTTCTCCTTTCGAGCGGTGATATCAGACTGCGACCCTACCATTCGATAGGTCTCTCCAAATTCGTCCCGCAGCGCTTTGCCAGTGGTGAGCACCCAAATGTAGTGACCTTCTACGTGCTGAATGCGGTACTCACAGTAAAACTGTTGCTGATGGTGAGCGAGATAGTCTTGTAAGCTGCATTTAAAGCGATCGCGATCTAGAGGATGAATCCGAGCAGTCCACTCGCTTGAGTCACAGCCTAGCTGGGTGCCATAGATGCCTAATAAAGATTGCTAGCGCCAGGAAAAGTAAATCTGGTTGTTCTTGAAGTCCCACTCCAAATATCTTCATCTTTCTTTCTCTCTACCTGTACGCATTGACCTTGCTCATTCTCAAAGCTTCTGATCGACTCAGCCCGCTTAGTCGCATAGTGAATACGGCGAACCAACAAATTGCCTACATAAGTAAAACCTAGCTGTGACAGCCTGACACAAAAGACCTCTGATAATGCAATCTTGATCGCCTTCTAAAATCGCAGCGGCAGCTTCGTCCTGTAAAGCAGTAATTACAACAATAGGCACTTCTGGCATATGCCGCTTTATCTGTCTTATTAGATCTAATTCCTCTCCATCCGGTAAATGAATATCCAACAGAATCAAATCATAAATCTGCTGCGTCAGCATTGTAAGTGCTTCCTCGAACCGTTTTGCATGAGGCAAATGCGGTTTATCTAGGCCCGACGAGCTGACAATTGCTTCTACTGTCTAGGTATCTGAAAAGCTGTCTTCAATCAGCAACACTCTGATACTACTATTCACTTTCCTCTTTAGTTCTTCTCGTCAATAGTTCATCTACAGCTTCTGCCATTTGATTAGACTAGCTGCATAGACAAAGAGCTAGATAAAACTGCCGGGTAGTACGGCTAGCAACGTAAGAATGCAGTCCTGCGTTTTTATGAACATGAGCGAATTATGCCCATTTCAATCAAGAAAAATTGATAAGACATTGAATTCAAGTTTAGTTGCTGCTGAAAGGCCACTCTTTGCAAAAAATTACTAGCTATCTTCAACCAAGAAAATATCTGACAGCAACAAAAAAGAGGTGGCACCAATAGATACCCCCTCTTTGCTTGTATTCTCTTTGCTTGTTTTGTAGCCAAATGCTAATCGAGCCGTCTCCTACCGAACCGTATTACGATTCGCATCCATACTGATAGGTTTCATGAAGTAAAGGTTCAAAAGCTTGCTTCCCACCGCGATGATGTGAGGAATCTTACGCAAAGTCTGGACAACTTTATTCTGGCCAGATTTGCTGATTTCACTAACCGCAGCAGTGTGCTTTGTACACTTGTCTAGCTCGGCGAAGAACTTAGGATCTTCCACATCCAGAACAATTGGGAAGAGGCGACCTGCCGATTCGTTTGTCTTCTTAATTACTTCGATATCGTACTCACGAGCATCCAGTCCCAGCGCTGCATAGAAACCCTTGCGCTGGATGTCATTCAGATACATCGTGGCAAACACCGACAGCAAAAAGAACCGACACCACAGGCGAGCCTTCAAATCGTTCAGGAATTGAGGCTGAGACTTCATCATGGCTGCAAAGAAGTCACCGTGGCGGTTCTCATCCTGGCACCAGTTGTCAAAGAAGTTGAAGATTGGGTAAATGGTATCTTCAGGATTTTGTTCTAGATGGCGAAAAATGGTGATGTAACGCCAGTAGCCAATCTTCTCAGAAAGATAGGTGGCATAAAAGATGAACTTAGGTTTGAAGAATGTGTACTTCTTACTTTTCGTCAAAAAGCCCAAGTCAAGCTGAAGGTCAAAGTCTGACATGGCCTTGTTCAAGAAGCCAGCGTGCCGTGCTTCGTCTCGACTCATCAGGTCAAAACCTTCGGCCAAAATAGGATTGCGTCCTTTGAGTTTACGAGCGAGTTCTTTGTAGAGTAGGAATCCAGAGAATTCAGCGGTACAAGAGCGCTCTAGAAACTCAACGAAAACCTGACGGCGCTCGCCTTGGATGTGATCCCATGCGCCTTCGAACTGCTGATCGCGGACGAAGTGATGGCGGTTGTAGTCGACCTTGAACTCGGCGATGATAGCTTTGAGCTCTTCTTCGTTGCTAGAGACATCCATCTCCGCCATTTCTTCGAAATCGGTAGTGTAGAACCGAGGGGTCAGAATTGTATCTTTGGCGGGTGCCTTGACACCGGGACGAATTTCGTCAAACTGCGTCTTGTTAGGTTTGGTTGCGACCATGAGTTCCTTTGACTGACCTTATATCCGGGCATTGATGCATATCAGTGTACCAAGCAGAAAAGCACGGAAGAAGAGAATTTGAGAATTGTAACGAATTGGATCAAAAGATAAAGCCGTGTCCGCCTAGCTTCCCTTACCCGCCTTGATCATGCTTGTCTCTACCAGTTGAATCGCTCTACTGCATCATACAAATTTCTTTGTCTTGGTTCGTCTTGTCTATGCTCTTCAACAGCATCATCAACGACTTCTTCTAGTGACTGCTCCGCTGCTTGCTGGGCCCGGTAGGTTGCCAGCTCTCTAGCAACGATAGCCTGAATTTCTTCGTGGCTGGCGACGCCTTCGTAGCTGTAGCGCTCATAGCCACCACGTTCGACTAGTGTTTTGAGATAGGTGACGCGGTCTGCGGGATTGGGGTGAGTAGAAATCCAGGTGGGGACGTTGCGGCCACTAGCTTGGGCCTGTTCGTTGAGGGTGACCATAACATTGTAGACACCGTCGGCAGCGTAGTCGCTAGCTGCGAGAATTTGGGTACCAACGATATCGGCCTGGCGTTCCATATTGCGAGAGTAGCCGCTGAGAAAGACGTTGTTAATCAGTCCGCCGTAGGGCAGATACTGGGCGATGCTGCTGCTGAGGTTGCTGCGAGTGGCGATCTGAAAGCCGTGGGAAAGGACAGCGTGGGAGAGTTCGTGAGCCAGTAGCCCGGCGAGTTCAGCTTCGGAACGGGTGTCGAGTATAGCGCCAGCATTGACGAAGATTTTGCCGCCAGGAAGGGCGAAGGCATTGAGTGTGGGATCAAGGATGACGTGAAATTCGTATTCGAGGTCACGGCGGCCAGTAGCCTGAGACAGGCTGTTGCCGATGCGACGGACGTAGCCGACGGCTTCTGGATTCTGCAGCATGGGCAGACGCTGGCGAATCTGACTTGAGACTTGGCCACCGACGGCGTTTTCTCCTTGGAGAAGCAGGATCGTCGAGTTGGCAGCTGTAAAGGGACCGAAGATGCTGCCGGTGAGAGCGTAGCCGAGAACTCCCGTGACGACATTGGCGATCGCACCACTGCGAATCTCTGCTTTAGTCTCCGATTGAAAGCGCTTCAAATTCTCAGCCGCGAGCTGCCGCTGCTGAGGCACCGCTGGGTGATCGCTATTGAGCGCGACGAACTGACGCGATGCGATCGTGGCTTCCAACCACTGTTCTTGCGTCATCATCATCTCGATCTGAGCCAGCAGCAGATCGCTTTGCCCGGGGTAGTCCGTGAGCGCAGTTTCAAGCGCATTACTAGCGGCTTCGATTTGCCAGTTAGCCTGAAGCGCCGCAGCATACTGCAAATGTCCTGGCATAAACGCCGGATACTCAGCTGTCAGCAGTCTCAACGCCGTCAGCGTTTGCGCAGGCCGCTGATTGTCCATCCCGGCTTTCGCCTCTCTCCAATACACCGCCGCTGCCGGGGAAAGTAAAGCTTCATCGCTGAAAGGCTCCGGTGGCAGAGATGCAAACTGACGGGGGAGAAGCCATGTCTGATCTTTGGCCTGCTGGTAGAGCGCTCTAGCGGCTGTAAAATTTCTAGCTACGTACTCTCTATCCGCCTGAATCAAAATCTTTCTGCGAACCCGCTCCTCTGCTGTCAAGACTGGAGGGCCATTCTCGATGGTATCTTCTTCAGCAACCTGCTCGTCTCCAGCGGTCGGCTCGTCCTCAGCAACCTGCTCATCTTCGGACACCCGGTCGTCTTCGGCAGTCGGCTCATCTTCAACAATCTCATCGAGTTCGAGATCGGGCGTAGATTCTGTTTCGACTACGGCTGGGGTGTTAGTGTCTGCGGGCGGCGGTCCTTCTTGCCCGATCACAGGTGTCTGAGTGCCTACTATAAAAGCAGACGTAAATAGGGCAAGCAGCGTACTTATGGTGAGTGAGCGAAAGTTTTTCATCGAATGACTGCGATCGGTACGTAGGGCAGCAGATAAAGCGGTTGGCTAATTCAGACCTTTCGCTATACTAAAATATGTAATAAATCTTAAATTGGCGCTATGAATTCCGAGACTATAGATGCGATCAAACCATGGCTTAATTTTATTCATCCCGTGCTGATGTGGGGGATTTTTGCGCTGACTCTTTACGCCGCCTATTTAGGATATCAGCATAGACAGACTCGTCTAGCTACGGGTGAAGAAAAGAAAGAGCTGATCAAGGGCAAGTTTTTGGCTCGTCATCACCAGACGGGTTCGGTGCTGCTCGCGTCTATGGTCGTTGTCAGTTTAGGCGGCATGGCCTCTACTTATATCAACAACGGCAAGTTGTTCTTTGGCCCCCATCTACTAGCGGGCCTGGGCATGGTGGGGCTGATTGCCTCTTCGGCTTCCCTAGTGCCGTTCATGAAAAACGGCAATGACACAGCTCGCTACACGCATATCGCCCTGAACACTGTCTTGGTCGGTTTGTTTGGCTGGCAGGCAGTGACGGGCGTCCAGATCGTTCAGAAACTTTTGAGCAAGATGTTCGGCTGAGAACTGTTTGGATAAGAACTGTTTGGATGAGAAAAAGCAGACCCAAGAAAACAACAAGGGTCTGCTCAGAGCTATCTCACTGTTGATTCACGCAGAGGGCCCCATAAAGTGCTGCTCCGACTCAGTGAATAACTGCTTGTACGATTAATATTCCCGTTATATCAAGAAAACTTGCTGTGTATTTAGAAGAAGATCAATAAAACGAAAAAAAGGCAGACCCTGCGTCGTAGAGGTCTACCTTGAAGCTATCTCACTGCTGGCTCACGTAGTTAGTGTTTCTGCAAGCAGCTGTTCCAACGCAGCAAACAGGTTCCTTTCGGATAATATGCCCGTACATCAAGAAAAATTGTTACTGAGCTATCACGAATTAGTTGCTATGAAAACATGGATCAGCTTCTGATAAAGGTAACGATGGCTATTCTGCATCGTGACGGCTGTTTTTTGATGCAGTTACGAGACGATTTGCCCTACATTCGCTATCCTGGCGTTTGGGGATTTTTTGGCGGGCACATAGAGGCTGATGAAACGCCAGCAAACGGCGTGCGGCGTGAGCTTGGAGAGGAAATCGGCTATGTTCCGGCTCAAGTCGATCTATTTTGTGAGCGAGTAGGCGCAGGCTACAAGCGTTACTACTATCACGCTGAGCTGACACTGCCATCAAGCGGATTGGATCTGAATGAAGGACAAGACATGGCGCTGTGTTCGGTGGCGGAGGTGCGATCGGGCCAGAAATATTCTGAGAAGCTGGGAGAGATGCGATCGCTCGGCGGTCCGCATCGACAGGTACTGTTGGACTTTATCGAAAGTGGGATAGTCTCGTTTGGATAGAAAGCTGTGCTAGCGAGCTGGATTTGGATTGTGCTAGGCGGCTTTCTAGCTGGGCGTCTGGCTCAGTGGCTAAAGGTACCCGCGCTACTGGGAATGGCGATCGCGGGCATCGTGCTAGGTCCTCAGCTAAGCGATGTCATTAGTACCGAGGTGCTTAGCTCAGCAGACGCGCTGCGTACGGTCGCGGTAATGGTGATTTTGATGAAGGCGGGGCTAGGGCTAGATCGTGAGAAGCTAGCTCAGCAGGGGACGGTGGCGCTGCGATTGGGGTTTTTGCCTGCGGCTTTTGAGGCGATCGCAGTTGCCTTCTGTGCGATCTGGCTATTCCAATTCGATTTTTTGACTGGGCTATTGCTGGGCTGTGTGGTTGGCGCAGAGTCTCCGGCGGTGATCGTGCCCGGTATGTTGCGGTTAAAGCAGCTAGGCTATGGGGTGAGGAAGGGCATTCCCGATGCGATCTTGATGGGCAGCGCACTGTCGGATGTGCTGTTACTGCTGGTATTTAGTTTGCTGCTGGCGTTTCTGTCTAAGGGGCCAGCAGCCGGGAGCGTAGCGACTGGGTTTGCTTTGCCCGGTGGCCTGGTTTTGAGTCCGCTGCAAATGCTGCCTTTTCAAGTTGTGATTCAGGTTGTCTTGGGCCTTGCTTTGGGCTGGCTGAGCGCAAAGCTGCTGGTGCATTTAGTGGTGCGCCGCCAGCTGACTCGAACGATTGTTCAAAGCACTCTGGTGACTGCAGCTAGTGCTTTATTGCTGGTCGTCGTGGCACAGGCGGTGCCGCTGTTCTCGGGCTATTTGGCGGTGATGGCGACTGGATTCTTTGTCGTTGAATTCGATATGCCTTTGGCAAGGCAGTTGCGACAAGGGTTCGACAGTCTGTGGGCGATCGCAGAGATCGTTCTGTTTGTTTTATTAGGTGCAAGCATTCAGATCGGCGTTTTAGAAGAGACTTTCTGGTTGGGATTGTTGTTGTTGTCGATTGGGACACTGGTAGGGCGATCGCTCGGCTGGTATTTATCTACACTAGGCAGCAACTGGACGAGCCGAGAAAGGCTGTTTCTACTGCCGGGAAATTCGGCAAAGGCGACTGTACAGGCGGCGATTGGGGCAATTCCGTTGGCGATGGGAATTGACGGTGGGGAAGTAATTTTGGCGATCGCAGCGCTATCTATCTTGATCACCGCACCCCTCGGAGCCTGGGCAATTCCAACGTTTGCGCCCAAACTATTACAGCGCGATGAAGTCGATCCGACCAAGGTCGCTGTAGAGCAAACGCCTATTCTCCTCGCAGCGATCGACTATTCTCCAACTGCCAATCAAGTCTTACTCAAAACCGCAGAGCTTGCCCGTCACAGCGAAGCTAACATCGTTGTATTGCACGTTTGTCAACAGCCAGACAGTACAGAATCAAAGTATCTAGAAGCCCAAACCCGCCGCCTACTGGCCGACGTTCGGCATCAGTTTGTCACTACTTCTGGCGCTATTGCGAGAGGAATCTTACAAGCTGCCAAAACCTATCATGCAACAGATATTGTGATTGGGAAAAGCGGTCAAACCGCTGCAGATCTAGAATCCACTGATTTAGGAACTTTCACTAAACCGCCTGTAGGAGATAAAAGGCACGTAGGACTGGTAGCTCGCTCTATCCTCGAAGTAAGTGAGCTACCAGTCCTCGTCGTCGAAGCTACAAAGGCTAAGAATCAACCGTTACACTAAGAGTCTACCTTCAGTGTCAAAATACTTTCTATCAGAATATCTTGATTAGGGTAGCCTTTGTAGGTTAGCCAATCCTTATCGTCTCTAGGAGTCTTTTGTATGTGCGGAATTGTTGGATACATTGGTACGCGCACCGCCAGCAACATCTTGATTGAAGGGCTAAAAACGCTGGAGTACAGAGGCTATGACTCGGCAGGCGTAGCCACCATTTCCGAAGGGCAGCTCCACCGCACTAGAGCAAAAGGCAAGCTAATCAACCTACAAACAAAGCTAGAAGGCTTAGAAGATCCGGCTAGGCTGGGAATCGGACATACCCGATGGGCCACCCACGGTAAACCTGAAGAGCACAACGCTCATCCCCATACTGATGAGTCCGAGCGGCTAGCAGTCGTGCAGAACGGCATCATCGAAAACTACAGAGAGCTTCGAGAAGAGCTTAAGGAAAAGGGCTACAAATTCTGCTCTGATACCGATACAGAAGTCATTCCCCATCTGATCAGCGAATATTTGCGGCATCCTGCGGAGGGTGCTGTTCTAACAGAACAATCTCGTTTCCTAGAAGCCGCTCGTCAAGCAGTGAATCGACTGCGGGGCGCATTTGCTTTGGCGATGGTGTCAGCCGATTTCCCTGACGAGCTGATTGTGGTCCGTCAGCAGGCACCGCTAGTGATTGGCTTTGGTCAAGGCGAATTTTTCTGTGCTTCAGACACGCCAGCGATCATGCCCTATACCCAGGCGGTGCTGACGCTAGAAAATGGTGAGCTAGCGCGTCTGACGCCGATGGGTGTAGAGGTCTACGAATTTTCTGGTCATCGGCTGAAAAAGTACCCTCGAACGCTGAACTGGAACCCCATCATGGTGGAAAAGCAGGGGTTCAAACACTTCATGCTTAAGGAGATCTACGAGCAGCCCGGGGTGGTGCGTACCTGTTTGGAAACTTATTTAGATACGAACTGGGATGTACAAAGTGGTCAGTCTCCAATCAAGTTGAACCTGCCAGACACGCTGCTAGATGATTTGCAGCATATTCAGATTCTGGCCTGTGGCACTAGCTGGCATGCAGCTCTAGTTGGCAAATATTTGCTAGAGCAGGTCTCAGGAATTCCGACGTTTGTACAGTATGCATCGGAGTTTCGCTACGCGCCTGCGCCGATGATCAAGAACACGCTGACAGTCGGGGTAACGCAATCGGGTGAAACGGCGGATACGCTGGCGGCGCTAGAAATGGAGCAGGCCCGTCGAGCCCAAATGAGCGCTGGACGAGGCGACGATGACTATGCACCGCGCATGCTTGGCATTACTAACCGGGTAGATAGCTCACTGAGTCGGTTAATTCCGCACGTGATGGGTACGATGGCTGGGATTGAGATTGGCGTAGCGGCGACGAAGACGTTTGTTGCGCAGCTGATGGCGTTTTACTTTTTGTCTTTGGAGCTGGCGTATCGTAGAAAATCGATTTCGCTAGAGCGAATGGCGGAAATTATCGAGGGGATGCGCCAGCTTCCTGCTCAGCTAGAGCAGGTGTTGGAAAGTCAGGAGCGCTATGTGGAAGAGCTGTCTCATGATTTTTCGGATACGCAGGACTTTATTTTTGTGGGTCGAGGCATCAACTATCCGATTGCGCTAGAAGGTGCGCTGAAGCTAAAAGAGATCAGCTACATTCATGCGGAGGGCTATCCAGCTGGGGAAATGAAGCATGGACCGATCGCGCTGCTAGATGAGAAGGTACCGGTGGTGGCGATCGCAACCAAAGGCCCGGTCTACGAAAAGGTGCTCTCTAATGCCCAAGAAGCTAAAGCCAGAGATGCTCGGCTGATCGGCGTCGTGCCGATGAATGATCCAGAGGCCGAAGAGACATTTGACGCGCTGCTGCCTGTGCCTGACGTAGATGAGCTGCTTTCACCGATATTGACGGTCGTTCCCTTACAACTGCTGTCGTATCACATCGCGGCGCGGCGTGGTCTAGATGTCGATCAGCCTCGCAACTTGGCGAAGTCGGTAACCGTGGAGTAGTCGAATTCCTAGAATTTTTCGGCTGTGTCGCAAAGTTAAGGATGCATGCTTACTCTGCGGGAAGAGTTGCCTGTTGTTCTGTAGCGGTCTCAGCTGATGAGAATGCCTTAAGCAACTCTTCGAAGGCAATATGAGAAAACGCTAAGCGCTTTCTTACTATCGGCTCAGAACATCTCCCATGCATGGTAGCTATCCTATTTAGGTATCGAGGAATACATTTTCCTCCGCTTAAATCTCTCGCTTAAATAGGAACCTTCCATGAAACGTCTTACCCTTTCAATCTCACTCGCGCTGCTAGGCGCGGTTGCTTTTTCCCCTGTTGTTCTATTCGCTTTTGAAGGATCTGCTTTTGCCCAGCGACGGCAGCTATCTACCCCTAGTCAATTGCCTGACGGAGCTGGTATTAATGATTTGGTTCAGTACAACCGCGACGCGCGCAACAAAAAATAGAAGGCATCGGCTATACACTTTGTGTTACGGAACAAGGAGTGTAGCTTTTCGTGGTGTAGTAAGCAAAGTGCGGAAAGCTTGGTGAGCAAAATACGCAAAGCTATAGCAACGCGACGTCTCTCTAAGTTGGAAAACAGGACAAGTTGGAAAACAGGACAAGTTGGAAAACAGGACAATCTTGACAAGAAGATGTAGTCTGTCTTGAGCATCGATTTGACAGGGTTGTCCTCGTTTATGAAAGCAATTGTGGTCGGAAGTGGTGGTCGTGAACACGCATTAGCCTGGAAACTGCTGCGATCGCCCAACGTGACAGAAGTTGTCTGCATCCCTGGCAACGGTGGCACCGCGCTACTACCGGGCTGTCGCAACGTTGCTATGTCTATTGGCGAAGCAGAAGGCATCGCCCGGTGCGCGTTAGTGAACAATATGGCCTTTGTGGTAGTCGGACCAGAGCAACCGCTAGCGGAAGGCTTGGCTGATGCGCTCAGAGCACAGGGCATTAAAGTATTTGGACCGAACCAAGACGGAGCGCAGATCGAATCGAGTAAAGCCTGGGCGAAAGCGCTAATGGCCGAGGCCAAGGTACCGACGGCAGCTTCAGCTGTATTTACTGAGGCTGAAGGGGCGATCGCCTACGTCCAGAAACAGGGCGCACCCATCGTGGTCAAAGCCGATGGGCTAGCAGCTGGCAAGGGCGTGAGCGTCGCCATGACAATTGAGGATGCGATCGCATCGATTGAATCCACCTTTGGCGGTCGCTTCGGCGCAGCGGGCGATCGCGTCGTGATCGAAGAATTCTTAGAAGGACAAGAAGTCTCTGTGCTTGCGGTGAGCGATGGCCAAACGATCCGCCCGCTGCTGCCCGCCCAAGATCACAAGCAAATTGGCGAAGGCGACACTGGTCCTAACACGGGCGGTATGGGCGCTTATTCTCCAACACCGCTAATGCCGCCCGCGCTGTTGGAACGTGTCCAAAAAGAAGTCTTGGATCCGACGCTAGCGACGCTTAAGGCTAGAGGTATTGACTATCGAGGGGTGCTCTATGCGGGATTGATCATCACTCCCGAGGGCGATCCAAAAGTGATTGAGTTCAACTGTCGATTTGGCGATCCTGAAACGCAGGCGGTCTTACCCTTGCTCGAAACGCAGCTCGATGAAATTGTGCTGGCCTGCTGCGAACAGCGCTTGGCGGAACTGCCACCGTTCGAGTGGAAAGCGGCGGCGGCGGCCTGCGTGGTAATGGCAGCGCAAGGCTATCCGGCAGCCTATAAAAAAGGACTACCGATTGCCTTGAACGATGCAGATTCGGAAGATACGGTAGTTTTCCATGCCGGGACTCGGCTAAGTGACGGCGATCTCAAGAGTACTGGGGGACGGGTTTTGGGTGTGAGTGCGATCGCGCCCGACTTCCAATCTGCCTTGGACAAAGCCTATAGCGCCATTGACAAAATAGACTTTCCCGGCAGCTACTATCGCCGCGACATCGGCCACCGAATCAAGGGCCAGTCAACGGATTCGCACCAGTCCGCGATCGCGGAATAGCACCAGCGTCTAGAATAGTATGAACAAAATAAGACTGGTCGTTATAAATACGCTAGCCTTCGTAGATACTTAGTTACACTCAGCTTAAAGACGGATACGGAATCAATCTCGAGAACTAGTCAGAGAAGTCCTCATGCAACTGCTTAGCCAACTCAAAGCACTACTCGCCAAGTGGTGGAGCGACTTCACACTGCAAACTCGACTGATGACAGGCGCTACGCTACTAGTGTCCTTGATCATGAGCGGGCTCACCTTTTGGGCCGTCAATACTATTCAGCAAGACACCCAGCTAAACGACACTCGCTTTGGTCGTGACCTAGGCGTACTGCTAGCCGCCAATGCTGCGCCGCTGATCGAAACGGGCGATCGCGCCGAGCTCGCCCGTTTCTCCTATAGCTTCTACGAAAACACCTCTAACGTCCGCTACATGCTCTACGCCGACCAGGCGGGCGAAATTTTCTTCGGCATTCCCTACTCCGAACCCGCCGTCCAAAACTCTTTGACGCTTAGAAGGCGGATGAAGCTGCCAGCTAACTACACCAGCAGCAGCGACTCGCCTATGGTTCGTCAGCACATGACCCCGGTAGGCATCGTCACTGACGTGTTCGTTCCTCTTATGGTCAAAGGCGAATACAAAGGTATGCTGGCGATGGGCATCACCCCGAACCCAACAGTGGTAGCCTCTTCTCATTTAACCCGCGATGTGACCGTTGCCGTTTTTGTCTCGATCTGGGTGATGGTGATCTTGGGCGCAGTCATCAACGCGCTGACAATCACGCAGCCGATCAAAGAGCTGTCGACGGGGGTGAAAAACATCGCCGCCGGTAATTTCAAGCAGCGAATTGATTTGCCCTTGGGCGGCGAACTAGGCGAACTGATCTACAGCTTTAACGATATGGCTGAGCGCTTAGAGCGCTACGAAGAGCAGAATATCGAAGAGCTGACCGCAGAGAAGGCCAAGCTAGAAAGTCTAGTCTCTACAATTGCTGACGGTGCGATCTTGCTAGACGCCAAAACCAACCCAGTCTTAGCAAACGTTGCGGCGCGGCGGATGCTCGGTTGGGAGGCTAGTGGAACGCTTAGCGGCAGCATTCTTGATGGACTTCAGCCAGAAGTTCGCGCTCAGCTTGCGCCTGCTCTGTCCCAGGCGCTAATTAGCGAAACGCACGAAGGCAGCGAATTTCGAATCATGCTAGACGGCAATCGCACTATTCGCGTCTTGCTAAACACTGTCTTGGATCAGTCGCGAGCGAATGTGAAAGGTATGGCCATCACCCTGCAAGACATTACCCGAGAAGTAGCGCTCAACGAGGCCAAAAGTCAGTTCATCAGCAACGTCTCACACGAGCTGCGTACCCCTCTATTCAATATCAAGTCATTTATTGAAACCCTGCACGAATATGGCGAAGACCTGAGCGAACAGGAGCGCCGGGAGTTCCTAGCTACGGCAAACAACGAGACCGATCGGCTCACTCGCCTAGTTAATGATGTGCTTGATCTGTCCCGCCTAGAATCGAACCGCCGCTACGAGTTTTCTGCTGTCGAGGTGGATCAGCCGATTGATCAGGTGCTGCGAACCTATCAGCTCAACGCTAGAGATAAACAGATTGCCTTGGAAGGCGATATCGAAAACCCACTACCGGCTATCTTAGGAAACTATGATTTGCTGCTTCAGGTCTTTGGCAATCTAGTCGGCAATGCGCTGAAGTTTACACCTGCGGGGGGTAGAGTCGTGATTCGAGCCTACAACGCGCCGAGCGCTCAGCCCAACCTGTTGCAGAGTGTGAGAATTGAGATTGGCGACACGGGCATTGGTATTGACGACGAAGACCAGGCTGCTATTTTCGAGCGCTTTTTCCGAGTAGAAAATAGAGTGCATACCCTAGAGGGCACTGGCTTGGGGCTGTCTATTGTGAAAAATATTATGGACAAGCACAATAGCCAGATCAATCTAGTGGGTGAAGTTGGGGTGGGGACTACCTTCTGGTTCGATTTGCCGGTCTATGAGCTAGTCGATAAGCATTTGGATAGCCATGCGTACATAGACAGCAATGAGCACATAGGTAGCAGTCAGAATCCAGATAGCCATGAGCTGGGTAACCAGGAGGCAAATGCCAGTCGTTTGAAAGCAGCACAGCCAAAGCGGAACGCTTCTGAGTCGATGATGGAAGTCGAACCGGAGCCGACACCGACAGGCGTTGTTTGATAGGTTTTCTAAGGAAAACCTTCAATAAAGAGCGCTAATGTCTGTACATATCAAAGGATCAAGCCAGCCTCAGCGTTTACTGAGCGATAGAAGTTCTATAGATATTCTCTAGGTTTAATGTCTAATGAGAGACGTTTATTCCTGGACGTGCTGACTACAATTGGGGCAGATTATTGCCAACAATTAGGAGGTTTATCCTATGAGTTTATTAGCTCAACTGAAAGAAGTAACAACTGTGGTCGCGGATACGGGAGATATTGGTGCGATTGAACAGTTTACGCCTCAAGATGCCACGACTAACCCTTCTTTGATTACGGCGGCGGCTCAGCTGCCTCAGTATCAGAGCATTGTGGATGAGACCTTGCAGCAGGCACAGAAAACGTTAGGAGATGGCGCTTCGGACCAAGAGATTGCTAAGGAGGCGTTTAAGCATTTGGCGGTTGCTTTTGGTAAGCGGATTCTAGAGATCATTCCTGGAAGAGTCTCGACAGAAGTGGACGCTCGCCTGTCTTATGACACTGAAGGGACTTTGGCAACAGCGCGTGAGCTGATTGGTGAGTATGAAGCTGCGGGAATTAGCCGCGATCGCATCCTCATCAAAATCGCCTCCACCTGGGAAGGCATCAAAGCCGCTGAAATCCTCGAAAAAGAAGGCATTCACTGCAACCTAACGCTGCTATTTGGTCTGCATCAGGCGATCGCCTGCGCTGAAGCCGAAGTCACCTTGATCTCACCTTTTGTCGGTCGCATTCTCGACTGGTACAAGAAAGACACCGGTCGCGACAGTTACCCACCTTCAGAGGATCCCGGCGTTCAGTCCGTAACCGAAATCTACAACTACTACAAAAAGTTTGGTTATAAGACCGAAATCATGGGCGCAAGCTTCCGCAACCTAGACGAGATCAAAGAGCTAGCAGGCTGTGATTTGCTAACAATCTCACCCAAGCTGCTAAGTCCTCTGTCTGAAACAGAAGGCGATCTTCCTCGCAAGCTCAACCCTGAAAATTCAAAGGACTTGGATATTGAGAAGCTCTCTATAGACAAAGCTACTTTTGACGAAATGCATAAGAGTGATCGCATGGCCAACGACAAGCTAGCAGAAGGGATAGAAGGCTTTACTAAGGCGCTAGAAGAGCTGGAGCAGCTACTAGCTGACCGACTCGCTCAGATGGACCAGCCTGCGATGGCATAGCGAGTTGCCTCAATCGTTAACTATAGCCAAGCGTGAGTAATATGAACCCAGCGAAACGGAGGCACGTTTGAACGAACGGCTCCTCGCTGGGTTTTTGTTTATCGCAGCGCATGAATGACGTGCCGCTTGATGTCTAAAAACTCAGGTGCCAGCTTCAGGTCCAGATCTCGATGCCCAGGCAGATCAATCTCTACAGTTTCGCGCAGCTTTCCGGTTCTATTCATGATGTGGACTCGTTGTGAGAGAAAAATGGCTTCCTCTACGTCGTGAGTGATCATAAAGACGGTGATCTGCGTTTTTTCCCAGAGGTCGTGGAAGAAGGCTTGTAGCTGATCTTTGGTCTGTGAGTCTAGCGCGCCAAAAGGTTCGTCCATTAGCAATACTTCTGGATCGTTGGCGAGGGCGCGGGCGATCGCAACCCGCTGCTTCATCCCGCCCGATAGCGCCTTGGGATAGGCATGTGCCCAGTCGCTAAGGCCGACGATATCTAGATAGTAGGCAACGCGATCGCGTATCTCATGCTTCGGCAATCCGCGCAGCTTCAGCCCAAACGCTACATTGTCAGCCACCGACAACCAGGCAAACAGCGTGTAGTTCTGAAACACCATACCCCGATCGGCTCCCGGTCCCGGCACGACTTCGCCATCGACCAGAATCTCTCCGTTAGTTGCCTGCATCAGTCCAGCGGCAATGTTTAGCAGCGTCGATTTGCCACAGCCCGACGGTCCGACGATACAGCTAAATTCATTAGGCGCTAGCTGCACGCTGACATGATCGACAGCTACCAGGCTCTGCTTGCCTTTGCCAAAGACTTTGGTAATATCGCGAATCTCTAACTTTGGCGAGGCCGCGGGTCGCGAATCAGCCTGGAGCGAGTCAGCTGGTGGTGGGTTAAATGCTTTTCTATAGGCCATAGTCTGCTATCAGTGCTGGGTAGAGTCGGCCCAGGGCAGCAGCCAGCGAGCCAGCAGCCTGAAAGCTAGATCTGTTAGCAGGCCAATACAGCCAATGACCAAAATGCAGAATAGAACTTTGTCGGTTTGGAGGGTGCGCTGCGATCGCACAATCCGATACCCCAACCCACTCTCTGCGGCCAGCAGCTCAGAAATCACTAAGAAATTCCAGGCCCCAGCCACATTCACTCGCATCGTATCGATAATGCTAGGCAGCGAAGCTGGAAAAATTACGCGAAACAACAAATCCCGTCGAGTAGCCCCCAGCGTATAAGCCACATTCAGCGTGTCATTAGGAATAAACTTCACCGCATCCGCCACCATAATCGCGTTGTACAGCACAATTCCTAGAAAGACAATCAGCACCTTCGGCAGCTCATCAATCCCTACCCAGACGATCATCAGCGGCGTGAAAGCGGCAATTGGCATATAGCGCACCGTGCCTACAAACCCACCAAACAGACTATCCATACTGTAAAACGTGCCCATCGCAATCCCAATCGGAATGCCGACCAGCGCCGCCAAACCAAACCCAGCCATCACCCGAACAGAACTAGCCAGAATGTCAGTAACCAGCGTCCCGTTTTGCAGCATTGCTAGCCCTGCCGCGACCACTGCTGGCGGCGTCGGCAGAAAAGTCTCATCAACAAAGCCGCCGTAGCTCAAAGCGCTCCAAATCCCCAGCGGTATTACCAGCGCCGTCAGGGTTAGAATCGGCCTCAGCCAGCCGGGAAATCCCTGACGGATGCTCCAGAATACCGATGGTTTGAGATAGCGTTTTTGAGAATGGGGCACGAGTAACCTGGATATTCTCTGGATATTCTAGGAGGGTGATGCTTCGACAAACTGAGGGTCGAGCAGCGGTGCAAAGTCTCCCACCTCTGATTCTATTTGCTCCTCACTCAGTAGGAAGTCAGCTAGCTCTTTCAAAGGTCCAGCCACATACAGATCGCTGTCAGGTTCGGCCATCATTTCAATATTGGTGGTTTTATCTGGCAGCTTCACCCCTTCGAGATCGCCTGCGACATCTTCTGGCTCCACGTCCAGCGCGACTGCGCCGATTGCATGACCCTCGTCCGGGTTGTCTCGAAGGAACTGCAGCCCTTTGAAGATTGCATTAACAAATGCCTGAACCGCTTCAGGATTTTCCTCAACGTAGGCCGTATCGAATATATACATATCGATAATGGCAGTCGGCATTTCGCTCGAATCGTAGATGATTCGACCGTCTTCAACGGCATCAGCGGCTTCTTGAAGGTAGGGCGCATAGGTCACGGCGATATCGGCATTGCCCGACTGAAACGCTGCCGCCGCTGCCGCCGGATCGGTATTGATCACAGTAACATCGTCTTTGCTGAGGCCGGCTTCCTTAAGAACCTGTAGCAAGAAAAAGTAGCTAACGCCGCTGGTATCTACAGCAATTTCTTTCCCAGCGAAGTCTTCGATGCTGGTAACGCTGTCTTTGGCCAAAATGCCATCGCCGCCGACCGAATTGTCTTGGATTAGAACAATCTTGTAGTCCTTGCCCTGGTCTGTGAGGGTGACTGCTTCTGAACTAACTAGTGAAAGGCTGTCTAGCTGACCTGCCAAAAAAGCAGAGAGATAGCCGCCGCTGTCGCCAAAGTTACGCAGTTCAAAGTCAAGTCCTTCCTCAGCAAAGAAGCCTTTCTCCTGAGCGATGTATAGCGGCACTTGGCCGACCCAGGGTGCTGTGCCAAGCGATAGAGACATCGTTGTCTCAGGACTGCTGGCGGCTTCTGTATCCGTGGCCTCTGTTTCGGTCTCGCTAGTAGTCGTACCGGAATTACAAGCGTGAAGCACGACTGCGCCAGAAGCGCCTGCGAAAAGCTGTAGGGCTCGGCGACGGCGAATTTTAAATGAGTCGGACATGTTAAGGGGGCTCCTCTTTTTCAATACTGCTGCGATCGCGACCTTTCCCGATCGCGCTGCCGTTTCGTTTTGGCCTAAACCAACCGGCTCAATTTTATGAAGCTCATACTATACGACATAACTCCAAAAAATTAGGTACATTCCAGACCAAACTGTTCGCTAGAACCACTCGTCCTCGGCTTCGTCTTTGGAATTAGTGTCGCGTTCTGGGGTGTCGCGCTCAAAGTGAAGATGGGTAGAGCGCGTCTGTTCTTCATCGGCAGCCACTGCGCGAATAGGATAATCAATTTCACCATCAGGGAATGAGACGTGGAAGCGGAAGGTGCCGTCCGGGTTGAGCGAGACAATCTTGTCTCCAATCGTGAGCGTGGCATCCGGTTCGGTTGCGCCATAGACAATCAGTTCTGCATCAGCGACTAGCCAAAACTTACGCGATCGCTCTGGTAATCCGGAAGCTCCCGACCCGATTCCGGACATCGTCAGGCCCGACATATTTATGCCAGAAGTATTTAAAGCCTTTGGTCCAGCCGGTCCTGCTAACCCAAACGCGCCTCCCGATGGTGATAGCGCACCCGGCAGTGCCTGCTGCATCGACCCATACAGCGAACCTGAGACTCTCAGCCCATCCTGGCTCTGCGTCAGCGCAGATAGATCGTCGTAAATTTTCGGCAGATCTATTCCTTCACTGTCTTCTATAGGCGTTACCTCCGGGCCGTAGGCGCGCCCCAAATCGCCGAAAGTGCGACCCGCTAGTCGCTCTTTCCAGTCAATAGTGACGAACTGATCTTTCACCCAGTCCGCCGGATAGATGGGTGGTACTCTAATTGACGCTGATCTAGCTAGTAGCAGCCAGCGCTCATCGTCTGCGAGATAGCCAATCTCTGTAATGTAGTCGCGATCGCTAGTCGGTATCTCCAGGTACCAAGACCGTGCCATCTCGTGACAGTCTATCTGCCGCATACTGTGAGGCGATTGCGATGTCAAATCGAGATCGGTGACATCGTAGAGTCTGAGCATCAGCCTTTGGCCACCCTGCTGACGCAGCTCTTCCTTATGCTCGTTGGAGACATCCCAGTAGGCATAGGCCCACTCCGGATCGCGAGGCAATAAAACAATCCGGCTCTCTCTATAACCATCGGGCAAGTCTGCAAGAACGCCGTCTACGCTCGCAAGTTCTTCAATAGTTAAAGAGCTAGTCTCTCTGTTGCTGACTGATACTGGAGACTCAGCTGACGCCGCTTCACTGGATGTTGTTAACGCTGCGCCTACGCCAGCGACCGCAGCCCCACTAAAAATTACTGTACTATCACCAATGATTGTTTCTCTGGTGGGTTCAATATCGAGAATAGTCTCTGTCTCTGCGATGACCGTATCGCGAGTGGGCTCTATGTTGTCAATATCGCGACTAAGCTGCGTGCCAGAAGGCGGTGCTTCGAACGCAGGTGTTTCAAGAGGCAGTGTTTCGAGAGCCAACGTTTCGAGAGGTGGTGCTTCGACAAGAGGGCTTTCGACCGCAAGCGCTTCATCAGCAGGCGTCTCAAGTACAGGGGATGTCTCGACAACAGAGGGTGCTTCGATTGAACTTTCGACAGGAAGCGTTTCGATCGAAGGGGCCTCGGCAGAAGGCGCTTCAATACCGGACACTTCAAGCTCAGGCATTTCCATCGCAATTGCAGGCATTTCGACCGCAGGACGTTCCGTGGGTTCCTGTTTGAGGCTTCTAGCTAGGATGGATTCAGCTGATTCTACAGGCGGTTCGTCATCAGACTCGTCGTCTAAAGTCAGTTCTAGATTGTCATCCCACGGATCGTCATCTTCGAGATCCACGTCATCTCGGAGACTGCCGCTATTATCTGCTGTTTCATCTCCTAACCCGGTTGCGCTGCCATCTACACCCCCATCATCTAAAGTCAAAGAGGCTGTCGATATGTCTAGATTGGTGCCTTCTAGATCCGGAGACTCTAAATCAGTTGACTCTTGAATCGGTGAGTTCTCAACCACGGTGCTTCCTGAATCAGTGCTTCCTAAATCAGTGCTTCCTAAATCAGTGCTTCCTGAAACAGATGAGACAGAGGCTATAGCAGCGGCGGACTCGGTGCCCGTATCAGATCCGACGACTCTAGACTCATCAACAACGCGATCGGTCGAGATAACGGTCTGCGCTCTGCTAGAAACTTCTCTACCGGTTTCTGGGTCGGTTGCGGGTGGTGGAACGGTGGCCGTTGGAGAGGTTTGCCGACGTGCTTCGGTCGTAGTCGTCTCTGACTGACGCCTACTCAGAAGTAACCATGCCAAAGCCGATATGCCAAGCAGTGGAATTAGCCAAACCCACCACGGTGGCCCATTAGTAACGCCTTCTCCAGTATCGGCAGAAGCGATCGCATCTCCTTCTGCTCCCTCGACCACCGCCTCACCTGGCGGCAGCCCGTCTAATCCCCATAGCCCCTGCCGTCCCTGACTAGCCCCGACAAAAAGGGTTTCGTCATCTTCAAATCTCAGCGTTGTAATCGCATTATCATCACCGACAACTGGCTGAAAAATGTCCCCTTTCGGCTCACCATCAACGCTCCAGAAACGCACCTGGCCCGTCTGCGTACCGGTGGCTAGCGTCTCACCATCATCGCTGAAGGCCAAAGCTGTCACTTCCCCGCCAGTCTCGGTCAAAGGCCCCGCAACCGTCTCACCTTCTGCATTTTCAACAATAACGAGACCGTCTTCGTCGACCGTCGCTGTGAGATTGTTATCTAGGCTAGTTGCAGCTGGCATCGGTTCTGTCTCGACCGAATCTTGAGCAATCAGCAGCTGAGTGCTGTCTACCTCAGGAGCACCCTGAGTGATGGCCGCAAAGGCCGACCGCTGAACCGGAACGGTAAGGGCCGTTAGTAGGCAGAGCTTTGCGAGGGTAGAACGGTTAACACGCATCATAAAGCCTAGATTTTCAATTTATGAAATTACCTTAATATCTCAGTGATTCTTCAGACAGTCAATTAGGTTCGTTAGAAGATTGTGCGATTTCGCTGTAGATACGCTTTGTCTGTAGATAGTGAAGAATCAGCGGATCAGCTACTGATACACCTGGACTGATAATCGGCTAATATCGCTAGCCCGCCCTTTAGAACAGGTGTTAATCGGAAGTTCTATTTTCCTTTCTTCTTACCAGAGCGGTTGGCTTGACCCGGTGCAGTTTGATGCGGGCCAAAGTACTTTTCGCTGCGGTAGCGTAGCCAAATTCTTAACTGCTGAGGAATTTTGTCTTTCTGTTCTTTTGTTAGCTGGTGATAGAGTGCTAATGCCTTTTCGCGCTCGTTGCGACAGGCGGCGTTACGATGTGCATCCCACAGTCCTTTCGCGGCTCGAATCCGACGACAGGTCTCTTTTATCAGATCCTCACCTTCTAGTGGTCTGTCAGACGGCCTGCCAAATGCACTCTTGGATTTCTTTGATTTGGCCATGATGTTTCGAGTAGTCCTTCGAGTAGTACACAGTGCAAGTAGACGATGGACTGCTATAGAAACTGGCCGTCTATGGCATATCTTGGGTATCACTGGGGATATGCTTTATTCTATCTTGCCAACCCGTACCGATTTCGTCTGACTACCTATGTCTGAGCATCATCATTCCGAGGGCTGTCATTCTAGCACCTGTCATCATCATGGTGTGCCTGCTACACCGCAGCAGGTGCGATCGCTCAAAGTTGCCCTGGTCTTCATCACCTGTTTCTCTATCGCTGAGCTATGGGTGAGCTTCCATACCAACAGCTTGTCTTTGATGGCGGATGCTGGACACATGGTGTGCGACGTATTCGCGATCGCCCTCTCACTGTGGACTGCGAGTAAAGTTGCCCAGTCACAAACTTCTCAGTCACAAGCTTCTCAATCGAACGCGAATACTGAAAGGTTGAACGCGATCGCCGCCTTAGTCAACGGCGTATTGCTGCTGATTGTCTGTGGCTGGCTGGGCTGGGAAGCCATAGAAGAACTGCGAGTGCTACCCACAGAGATATTGAGCCAGCCAGTAGCAATCACCGCAGCCGTTGGTTTAGGTATCAATGGACTCAACGCCTATCTTCTACACAGCCACGCAGACGATAATCTGAACATGCGCGGCGCTTTCTTGCATATGGTGGCGGATGCAAGTAGCTGTCTGGGCGTACTGGTCGGCGCAGTACTGATTTCAAAGTATCAGTGGTATTGGGCTGATGGGGTGGTCAGTGGTGCGATCGCTATTCTCATCGCCTGTAATGCCATCCCCCTTATCCGGCAGAGCTGGTCCACCCTAAATCCCGCCGAATTACAGATCTGACTTTCCATCGCGGCATAGAATACAGGGACTTTGCTCTGCTTTGTCCCAGTGCCTACTAGAAAGCTATATGAAAGTTACCTCCTGGAACGTTAACTCCGTTCGCACCCGACTAGAGCACGTCTGCCAGTGGCTGCAGGCCAATCCCGTCGATGTTCTCTGTCTTCAAGAGACCAAAGTCATCGATCAAGACTTTCCTAAACAGGCATTCACTGACATCGGTTACCATGCCTACTACCACGGCCAAAAGTCTTACAACGGTGTCGCCTTACTTAGCAAAGCACCGTTAGAAGATATCCAAAAGGGCTTTGGTGCCATCCTTGATGAAGCTACCGTAGGTAATTTAGACACTCAAAAAAGAGTCATCAGCGGCGTACTGGGCGACATACGAATCGTGAATCTCTACGTTCCTAATGGTTCCGCCATCGGCAGTGAAAAGTACGAATACAAACTCAGCTGGCTCGCCTTGCTGAAGCAATACCTAACCAAACAGCTAGCCGTGCATCAAAAGCTCAACGTCTGCGGCGACTTTAATATCGCCCCTGAAAACAAAGACATCTACACAGACAAAAACAGGGACAAACACATCATGTCGTCCCCGGTCGAAAGAGAAACCCTTCGCGACGTGCTCTCCATCGGCCTAGCCGACGCCTTTCGCAAATTTACCGAAGAAGGCGGTCACTTTAGCTGGTGGGACTATCGCACCAACTCCTTTGCCCGCAACACTGGCTGGCGAATTGACCATCACTACCTTTCCCCGGAGCTTTACGAACAGGCAGCAAGCTGCACCATCGATACCGAACCGCGCGGCTTAGAAAGACCCAGCGACCACACGCCGGTCACCGTAGAATATTAGCCTCGCTAGCTCCTCGGTCGGCTTCTACGCCAGCTTCTTCTTGATGAATGCGAGGATTTTGCTATTTTGAACTTTAAGAGCGGCGACTTCTTTGCTCAGCAACTCCACTTGCTTTTGTAGAGTTGCGATGTCAGCCGAGGCACCTCCATCGCCAGTGACCGTAGGTGTCGCTGGCTGAGGGCGAGCCTTACGCGCTTTAGCCATAGCGCCCTTGATCGCACCAATCAGTTCTTTTTGCTCAAAGGGCTTTTCAATAAATTCAAAGAATTCGAAGGGTTCTTGAATCTTTTCTGTTAGTTCTTCGCGGCGGCCAGACATCATGACTAGCGGAATGCTCTGAAATTCGGGAACTGACTGGATTTCTTGATAAACTTCGTAGCCGCTCATCCTGGGTAGCAAAAAGTCCAACATAATCAGGTTGGGCTTTTGAGCGCGAATGGCGTCAATCCCTTCAATGCCATCGGTTGCTTCAATGACCTCAAAGTTACCATTGGGTAGCATGTCTCGTACCCGAGCGCGAATAACTCTGCTATCGTCGATTACTAGAATTTTATGGTTGGCCACGACGAACTCCTGGTGCTATCTGGTGAAGGGCAAGAAATATTAGTGAATGGCAAATTGATGTGCGACTGATGCGAAATCTATTGTTTGAAAAGGGCAAAGATTTGCGCTTCATGACCGCTTCACGCCTGCTTTAAAGTTGCCCAGATTGCAGTGTTGATAGAACACGCAGATGGGGGATAGGGAACGGAGAATAGACCGTTAGAATGTATGGCAAGTGTGGATGCGTACATGTTTGGTGGTATCACTGTGCTGTCGCGGCGTAAATTTCTGCTCTGTAGATTTCCGCTATACAGGTCATACGTGAGTACGTACGCGGATGTACCTGTACGCCTGTGCATTACCCAATCAGTTAGTGGAAAGTCAGTTGGTAGACAGTCAGCAGATGAAAGAGTTCCGGGCGCGGCCTGAGATTTTGGCTATGCCGGATTGGTTGCGGCGACCGATTGGGAAGGCAAGTGAGCTGTCGGCGGTGCAAAAGGTGATTAAGCAGCGGCAGATTCATACGATTTGTGAGGAAGGGCGCTGTCCGAATCGGGGTGAATGCTATGCCAATCAGACGGCGACTTTTTTGCTGATGGGGCCGACCTGTACCCGTAGCTGTGCGTTTTGCCAGGTGGATAAGGGGCATGCGCCGATGCCATTAGATCTAGCAGAACCCGCAAAGGTGGCAGAGTCTGTGAAGTTGCTAGGTCTGAAGTATGTGGTGCTGACGGCGGTAGCGCGGGATGACTTGGCCGATGGTGGGGCTGGCTGGTTTGTGAAGACGATGGAGGCCGTTCGTGAGCTTAATTCGGAGATCCAAATTGAGGTACTGACGCCGGACTTTTGGAATGGGGTTGATGCGAGAGTGCAGCAGCGGGTGAGGGTAGAAACGGTCACGATCGCCCGCCCCGCTTGTTTCAACCACAACGTGGAGACAGTCAGACGCTTGCAGGCACCCGTCAGACGTGGTGCAAAGTACGAGCGATCGCTAGACGTTCTGCGCTATGTGAAGGCGGTTGACCCATCTATTCCAACTAAGTCGGGGCTAATGGTTGGTCATGGAGAGACGCTGTCTGAACTCGTCGAGGCTATGAAAGACTTGAGGGCGGTGGAGTGCGATCGCATTACCATCGGTCAATACATGCGCCCCTCTCTCGCTCATCTCCCGGTCCAAAAATACTGGACGCCAGCAGAATTCGAGCAGCTAGGTGCGATCGCCCGTGACCTTGGGTTTTCTCATGTGCGCTCTGGCCCGTTGGTGCGTAGCTCATACCATGCGGGTGAGCAGCCTTAGCTCGTAGAAGCTTCAGGAATGTCATTAGAAGAAGATGCTGTTAGCTCTCGCCATTCATGCACTGCGAAAGGGGGAACGACAAGCTCTGCAATACTGCCATCGCCTAAAGTGATATCTATCTGCAAAGGAATATCGCCTGAGAGCTCTGAGAGCACTGTCCTTACGTCGTATTGCCCCGCGTAGTCTGGCAGTTCCGCTGTCTGTGGGTCTAGTTCAGCAGCAGCTTGCCATTGCAGACTAGATCCAGTCGCGATCTTCAGCGGCGCTCGGCTATTGACTGTGACTAGTCCTGGAAAGCCGACAAGTCTGAGATAGAGTCCTTGTAGCTCGCTAGCCTGGTAGCGTTTGAAAAGAATGATTTGCCAAGAGCGATCGGTGCGATCGCGCAAGCTTTGCTTCGATCGAAAAGTCGTCTGTCCAGGGCGCTCGTGATAAGTGTGCAAAGAGGCTAGCGGTAAAGATGCCCTGGCCGGTAGCGCAGGTAGAAAGAAACAGCACAGCAACAGTAACAAACTAACCAAGCGCCGAATCATAATAGCCATAGAAAAAGAGAGCTGTCATTAGTTTACAGCTCTCTCTTGGATGGCATGGGTTTGGATGGCATGGGAATTTTGGATAACGCGAATTGAGCCTACAGTCTACTCATGCGGTTGATAACAGCCCGATAGCCATCTGCTCTGCCTTCGACTAGATAGCGTTCGGCGGCGATCTGAAAGTCGTTGTGTGCGCCGAAGCTATCTCCTAGTGTCATCAGAGTAACTCCCCGGTAATAGTAAATATCCGCATCGACGGTTGGGTCCTGGCGAATAATCTGTGAGAAGTCTTGATAGGCTCCTTGAGCATCGCCCGACTCGTATAGAGAACGGCCTCGAGCGGCATAGGCAGCCGAGTAGCTGTTGTCTAGCTCGATGGCATAGGTATAGTCGGCGATCGCAGATGACAGGTTGCCATGAATTGCATACGCATCTGCCCGTCCCTTGTACAGGTGCTGGCTAGCGGGACTAAGGCTGAGCGCACTATCGTAATCGTCTAGGGCGTCTGAGACATGGTTTGTCGCTAGGCGGACCAGTGCTCGCTGCTGATAAGCTTCGCTGGAGTTGGCATCGAGTTCGATGACGCGGTTGAAGTCTGTGATCGCAGCTTCGTGTTTTCCCTGAGCGCTGTACAAGGTACCGCGAGTCATATACGCCTTCAGCGAATCTGGCTGAACTGAGAGAACATAGTTGACATCGGCTAGAGCATCCGTCGGACGCCCCAACGCCGAATAGATATGACTGCGGTTGTAATAGGCTTCGAGATTGTCTTCGTTGAGCTTGATAGCTCGATCTAGATTGGCTAACGCGGCTGGCAGGGTGCCCAGATGGTAGTAGGCTACTCCGCGATTCATAAAGGCTTCTGCGTATTGCTTATCGAGCTCAATGGCGATGTCTAGCGGCGTGATCGCATTCTCATAATCTTCTAGCTCAATTAAAGCTGCCCCTTTGTGCATGTAGGCAGGTGCGTATGCTGCGTCAAGTGCGATCGCCCTATCAAAGCTGACTACAGCGCTTGCAAAATCTCCCCTCTCTGTCTGCGCAACGCCTAAATAGTCGTGACTGCCCACGTGTGCAGGGTCGAGCGCCACTGCGGTTTCAAAATCGTTCATCGCCGAGGCTATATCTCCAGTGTGATACAGCAAAGCACCTCGGTAGAAGTAAGCTAGCGAATAGTCTGGGCGTAGATAGATAGCGGTTGAATAGTCAGCCATCGCCGCCGTAGAGTCTGCCAAACTCTGCTTGATAGCGCCTCTAAACAAATAGGCTTCAGCATATTCGCTATTAGCTGCGATCGCGGATGTGAAATTCTCAATGGCAGTTGCATCGTCTCCTTTGTTGTAAGCTTCAACGCCTCGGTTGTAGCGTTCGGTTGCCGCGACCGGTACGTACTCAACTGCAGCGGCTTCAGTCTCTGGGGTCGGATCGATAGCACTGTTGCTAGCTGGCCGGACTGATGGCCGGACTGACGGCTGAACTAGCGGCTGAACGGGTGGCCGAGAAAGTGGCTCAGCAGGAACGCGCTCGAGTGGAGACAGATTCGAGGCATCATCTATATCGAAAACCGGCAGTTCGATCGTGACTGAAGCGTCTTCTATAGTGATGCCATCAGCACGAGCTGGCAGCGTTTCTAGCATGCCACCGAGAAATGTCGTGATACTGAGAGCTGCCTTTAGAGCTACGAGTCCGCTGCGATTCATGACGTTCCTTGCAAAAGAAGACTGTGTTTTTAGATATCGTGTAACTGGTCTAGGTTGCCCACTAGTCAAGGGGAACGAATTGAGGGGAACTACCTATCTTGCTATCGTTGAACCGGACACAGGGATGGATACGCCCGTTTTGTAAGCTGGCGATCGCCAACACCACCTCTAGTCTGATGGTGCCGCTAGCAGGGCTGATCGATACCGCCTTTCTGGGTCATTTGCCTGACGTTCGCTATTTGAATGGCGTGGCGCTAGCGTCGATTATCTTCAATGTGATCTACTGGAGCTTTAATTTTTTTCGGATGGGGACGACTGGGCCGGTTGCCCAAGCTGTAGGTCGCCGTGATGAAACGGACATCTGGCTAATTCTATTGCGAAATTCTCTGTTGGCTTTGGGAACAGGCGTCGTAGTTCTGAGCTTACGGGGGCAGATCGCAGCGATTGGATTCTACTTTTTGCAGATGGGCCCGGGGGTAAAAGAGGCTGCGATCGCCTTCTTTGAGGGTCGTATCATCGGCGCACCCGCAGTGCTAGTCAACTTTGTTCTACTGGGCTGGTTGCTAGGCCGTAGCAAAGGCACCCAGGTTGTTTGGCTAGCTGTTATCGGCAACGGCAGCAATATTGCGTTGGACTACTGGTTTATTAGAAGGCTGGGCTGGGAGAGCTACGGCGCGGGACTCGCAACCGCACTGAGTCAATATGTGATGCTGGCTGTCGGCGTTAGCGTTATTCTTGCTAACTCTATTCCGTGGCATCTTTGGCCACAGATTGAAGCGAGATTGTGGCAGCCAGCGGCCCTAAGCGCATTATTTGGTTTAAACAGAGATATCCTGATTCGCACTCTGGCACTAGTGCTAGCCATGTCGAGCTTCACTAACTTTAGTTCGAGCTTGGGCGAAACGGTCTTGGGAATCAATGCCTTGCTGATGCAGATAGTGCTGATGGCGGCTCATTTTATGGATGGCGTAGCGCTGGCGGTCGAGAGCTATGCAGGTAAATTCTACGGGCAGCGTTCGGTGGGCGATCTAATGTGGCTGCTGTGGCTAGGGGCGGGCGGAAGCGTGCTTTTGGGGATTGCGATCGCCCTAACCTTGATCGTCTGGCCCGTTTCCTTTTTTAGCCTGCTGACTAGTCACGACAGTTTGCTCACTCAGATTTCAACTTACGTTCCCTGGCTGATTCCAGTCTTAGGCTTTGGTGGCGTAGCCTTTACCCTAGATGGCTATTTTCTAGGACTCACAGCCGGACGAGTCTTGCGTAACAGCATTCTTGTATCAGTACTGCTGGGATTTTTCCCACTGGCGTTAATAGCTATCTGGTTGAACAGTCCGCAGTTGCTTTGGCTATCCCTGACGGTGCTAATGGTGCTGCGCTGCGTGACTTTGATCCGTCAGGTACCCATCATGAACCGGCGACTGCTGCATCCATAAAAACGAAAACGATGGCCTACCAGTTGATAGACCATCGTTTAGAATGCTGCTTTAACCTACGCATTCGTAGCGCGTAACTTACCTAGTGGCGAACTCAGCAAAGCGTAATTACTTGCGGATGTCTTTGGCCATATTGCGGAACATGTCCATGTCGCTACTGGCAGGCTTGCGGCGGGCAGCTTGGGGCTTGGGAGCACTTTCAGTTGAAGAAGTCGTGCTTTCAGGCTTGGGGGCTGACGCAGGAGAGCTGTACGAATTGAACGTAGAGGCGGCCTGCGAAGGCCCAGAAGAATTGCTATTGGCATCAAGACTCTTTGCCGCTGTCGAAGAAATCTGTCTCACGCTTTCCATGTGCTCAGCCTGACCTTTTTTCTTAGCAAAGGTACGTCTGACTGTCTTCGAAGAGCGCATGTAATCGATGTTGCCAAAGCTTTTGGCATCGTCATCGTTTAGGTAAAAGGCTTGCTTAGGTGCAGTATCGTCTTTTGGCGCGCCTTTTCCGAACACAAATTCTAAAATTCCCATTGTTCTCCTATCTGAAAGTGCTGAACTCTATGTGTACTTATACTAACTTTTATTTCGTTTATTAGAAAGGCGGAATTTTGAATTGGTTCGTAAAAATGCTAGAGCGTTCAGTACTTCTGGTAGCTTTTTCCCTCTTTAAAGTGCTTGTAGAGGGTGCGTCTTCAAAGTTTGCGTTGGTAGTCTTCTAATAAATCGATCAGGTTGACTAAGCATTGCATCGGTAGCAGGTCGGATAGGGCAACTGTTTTTCTTCCGCCGCCCAGCTTGATTGGGATGTCTGCGAGGACTTGGGTAACGCTATCTTCAGAAATTTCATCTCTGGCAACCATTGGCATCAGCTTTTCTGCTAGCGGCGTGTGCAGCTTAGCAACCCCTAAATAGAGATGCCATTTGGCGATGTCCATGTAGATGTTTTCACCAATTTCTGCGGCTAGGGCTTCAATATTTTCGGAGGCGTTGGAGGCAGCCATGATTGTTCTCTTTTTATTGGGGTTCGGTTTTCAGGTGAGTTGAATGGGCTAGCTAGTCGCCGCTGGCTGGCTTGGTGGAGTAGTCTGCGATCACAAAAAAATAGACCGCATGCGCCAGCAATCCAGTTACCCAAACTAGCGAAATTGTCTTGGCTAACGGCAGCGATCCTGGATTCAAAGTATTGAAGAATCCCATGCAAGAGTTGACCGCGCCAAAGATCGCAAAATGTACCGCGAGATTGATGCGGTCCTCAAACTGTCTGTATTCGGGATCGTTCACCCGGTCAGGTTTACGGGGCCAGCGGGGAGGCATAAGAGGTTGTCTCAGTTAGGTTGTTTCTATTGTAAGGGAGTAGGGGATTGGGAAAGGGACGGTGCTTGCCAATGGCCAGATTTGCCGCCGACTTTTTCGACCAGATGAATGTTACCGATGCACATCGATTTTTCTAAGGCTTTGGCCATGTCGTACAGCGTGAGCGCTGCGATCGAGACGGCGGTCAGCGCTTCCATTTCTACCCCTGTCTCGGATTTTGTTTTGACGGTGGCGTAGATACGATAACCAGGTAGGTCGCTATCGGGTTCTATGGTGACTTCTATCTTTTTAAGGGGGAGCGGGTGGCAAAGCGGAATCAACGAGGAGGTTTGTTTGGCTGCCATAATGCCTGCGAGTCTGGCTGTGCCGATGACATCTCCTTTCGGCGCGTTGCCGGATTGGATGGCCGCTAGCGTTGCCCTTTGCATCGCAACTGCTCCGGTGGCTGTAGCCTGACGTACGCTTGTTGCCTTGGTAGAAACATCCACCATTTGAGCTTGCCCCTGACTGTCTAAATGAGTGAGCGTTTGGCCAGCGTCTGAGTTTTGCATAGTGAACAACTTAAGATGGGATAGGATGCGCTAGTCTTGTGCTAATATTAAAACCCGATGTGGGCCTGTAGCTCAGTGGACTAGAGCACGTGGCTACGAACTACGGTGTCGGGAGTTCAAATCTCTCCAGGCTCGCTCACAAAAAAACGATGGCAGAGGCTTAGTCTCCGCCATCGTTTTTTCTCAATTTCCCTATCCCCTTACTTGATTGCATAGACATCGCGACCGCCGTTCAGTGCAAACCGAACAGAATGCGGAACGTCTTTGCTAGAGGTAGTGATAAAAATGATTAGACCGAGTAAGGTCATGCAGCCCGATATCGCAAAGACAAGGGCGTAGCTGCCGGTGTAGTCGGCGAGTTGCCCCATTAGGGGGCCAGCTAGAGCAATGCCGAGATCGAATCCCGTCAGACAAAGACCAAAAGTGAGTCCGCGCTGATTGGGAAGTGAGCGGTCGGTCATGAGCGCCGCGATGATTGGAATAGTGGTGCCGCTGCCTATACCTTGGAAGAGTCCGGCAAGCAGTAAGGTTTCTGGGCTGTTGGATAGCCATAGGGTGAACATTGAAAGGCTGTAGAAGAAAATGCCCAGGCTAATGAATCGACCTCTGCCGAAGCGATCGCTGGCGCTACCGGTAAATGTGCGAGTAGAGAAAGAGGCGATCGCACTCACCGTATAAATCAATCCGATATTAAACTCCCACCCCTGTGACTGTACGTACAGCGGCATAAAGGTCACCAGCGATCCAAAGGCAATCCCCACCATAAATAGAATCAGCGCTGGAATCCGAATCGGTGGCGTCAGCAGCAGGCTCCAGAACAAAGGGCGATCCTCAGATTCATCGACAGTCGCGTTGCTCTATGCCAGATCGTGACTTCTCAGCTAGAGAGAGTTCTTTGTTACGAGCGGGTTCTTTTGCAGACAAAACGCACAGCGCTCCCACTGTCCCCATCCCTGTCATCGTCAAAAAGGCCAGCGTAAAACTACCAGACAGATAGCCGCCTATTGCTGGACCCAGCGCTAGGCCGACCGGATTGGCTAGACTCATCGTGCTAATCAGCTCGCCTCGATGCTGAGGCGGGGCCAAATCAGCAACCGCTGCCGTATACGCCGTCGAAAATGCCGCTATGCTCAGACCGTGAAACGTGCGTACCAGTGCTAGTAGAACGGTTGCGCTCTTCATCCGCCAGCCTAGAAATGGCAGTGACCAGATAACCTGTGGTAGCAGACCAACCGCTAGATAGAGAATTGGTGCGATCGCAATTACAACCACCCCAATTAACAGCGCAGGCTTACGGCCCACCCGGTCAGTCAACCTAGCCATCTGCGGACGAAAGACTAGCAGCCCGACGGCAAAAGACGCCATCACCCAGCCAATCTCTTGATTGCTAGCGCCAAAGCTGCCCACATACAGGGCCAAGTTAGGAATCATGCCCGACAGTCCGCCCCAAAAGCAGAGCGCCGCGCCAAAGAAAATAATAAGATTGCGCTGGAGTTCGGGTTCTAGTTTGCGAAAAACGTCCAAAGGATCACCCCGGTTGTTGGTAGTCGGTAATGTTGAAAGAGAAACAAGTAGGCGATGTCGTCGAAAGAACGGCAGTATTTGATCGGTCGGGCCGATATCGATATCGATTGGGTAGACAGTGGCAAGCAGCGGGCAGATCTGTTGCGTTTGTCATGCTAAACCCAAGCCGAGCAGATGCCAGCTTGGACGATCCGACGCTTAGAGCCTGTATGCAGTTCGCTCAGCGGTGGCAGTATGCGGCGCTATCTGTTGTGAATTTGTTTGGCTATCGCACGCCGTATCCAACAGAGCTGAAACAGGCGGATGATCCAGTTGGTGAGGAGAATGACCGCTACCTGTTGCAGGCAGTTGAGGAAGCCGATCGGGTGGTGCTGGCTTGGGGGAATTGGGGCAGTTTGGCTGGGCGCGATCGCACTATCCTGACGCTCCTAGCCCCCCACCAGTCCAAACTTACCTACCTTCAGCTCAATCGCTCTGGACAACCTCGCCATCCGCTGTATATCAAGCGCAGCATCCTACCCCAAAGCTACCCAGCCTCCAGCAACCTGCTCGGTTGATCCAACAACCTCGTTCATCACCCATTCAGTCAACAGAGCATTCACTTCTACGGGGGCATCGTCGTGAGGGCAATGGCCTGCGTTGATGTGATGCTCTTCTAGATTGGCGTAGTGCTTTTGAAACAGCTGACCTCGGCTATAGGTATCCATCCAAGGATCAGCGTCTCCCCAAATCAGCAGTAGCGGACAGGTCATCTGCGAGAGCAATACGTCTACATACTCGCCGCGTTCAGCTTTGAACAGAGCCGCAAATGCCGCTGGTGCTTCGGGGTCGGTAGCAGGTCGATAAACGTCTTCGACCAGCTGTTCAGTGACTTCTCCCTTGTTCACGTACACCTGCTCTAGCGTTCTGCGGATGTACGATTTTTTGCGGACAAACTGGAAGATAACCCAGCTGGGAAAGGGAGAAAGAACCACAGTTTTGACTAGCTGCCCAATTGCTTCTTGAAAAGGATTAGGGGCCTGTCCTGGTTTCTGCTCACTAAAAGAGCCCACACCGTTGAGCATACAGACGCCAACTACTTCGGCTGGGCAGGTTGCACCTGTGTATAGACTGCTATACCCACCGATAGAATTTCCAGCAACGACAACGGGTTTGCCGATAACATCTTTGATAAAGGTTGAAATCTGGTCGCGCCAGAGCTGTGGACTGTAGCCGCTGCTAGGTTTAGACGAGCGACCAAATCCGATCAAATCAACGGCGTACACTTCAAACTGATTTTTTAGGCCAGCGATATTTTTCTTCCAATGGTCAGTAGACGCGCCAAAGCCGTGGATAAACAGCAGCGGCGGTCTTTCTGGATGTTCGCTTCTAAGCGCTTCTCCGTCATGGACGTAGTGGACTCGATAGCCGGACCAGGTCCAGTAAGCGCCTCCGTAGGCTGGCGGAACGACAGGGGGTGATGGGGCGGTGAAATCGGGAGCGGTAGCAATCATAGAGACTGTAAAGAAAAGTAAATGTCTTTATCTTTAGTTTATCGTGGTCAACAGAAGACCGCTGTCCTAGCCTTGCTATAGGCCGCGTTTTTGGTCTGATTTCTATCTTTGGAGCGATCGCATGACGCTTTCCCCGACTAAGTCTCGCCGTGCAAGAGTCGTCTCATCTGTCACCTGGTTTGAGCGGGTGATGGCTGCGATCGCGCTGATTAATCTCGTTTTGGTTCTATTCGATCTGAGCTACATCCGCTTTCGCGATCTGTACCTAAAGACGCTGCCTCAGCCGACTATCTGGTATGGAGAGCAGCTAAAGGGCATCGAGCCCGAGCGAACTACGACCGCCTATCTCGCTTTGGTCGATCGGCTATCAGCGCAGATTGCGAACGACTCTAGTGCTCCCGCAGACCAGCTAAATACAAGTAGACTACTCGATCAGCTGCGAGAGCAAAGCGTTGCAATCGTCGATGAAGATCCCTTTGCAGTCGCTGATAAGTCCGGCACTTTGGAGCGAATCAAGAATACCGTGCGCGATCGCATGGATCAAGAATCTTCTAAAGACGCCTTTCGAGCATTCTGGCGAGCCGATCTCAGTCCAGATGCAGCAGCCGAGAATATTGCTTTCTTCGACGAAGAAATCAGGCCGCTGATGGAGACTAACTACTACCGCGGCATCAATGAGCGTGGTAATCCCGTCGACTTGTTTTGGCGAATAGACATCTGGTTTATGGCTATTTTTGCCGCAGAATTTTTGGCGCGAACCTATGTACTGAGCCATCGTCGCACCGGGACTACCTGGTCAGATGCCATGCTGTGGCGCATCTATGACGTGCCAATGTTTCTTGGCTTTTGGCGCTGGCTGCGAATTATCCCGGTCACAGTGCGGCTCCACCAGGCTCACTGGATAGATCTAGAGCCCGCTCGCAATCGGTTTAGCCGCGCAGTCGTTAGCCAGTTTGCCGTAGAGCTAACCGAAATTGTCCTATTACGAGCGATCGACCAGCTGCAAAGGCTGGTGCAAGAAGGTGAGATTAGCCGTTGGATTTCAGCGGCTACCGACCGCAGCCAATACGTGGATATCAACGGTGTCGATGAAGTTCAAACCATCGCCAAGCGCCTGACGGATGTGGTGATCTATCAAGTTTTACCAAGGATAAAGCCAGAGCTAGATGCGCTTTTACAGCACAACGTAGTGAGCGCTTTGCATCAGGCTCCGGCCTATCAGGGGCTGAAAGTGATGCCAGGATTCGAGGGATTTACCACCCAAATTTCTGGCCAGATAGTAGCCGAGCTGTCCAAAACCCTGAACTCAGCTTTACAGGATGCCTTTGCTGATAAAAAAGGAGGTGAGCTGACCGGCAGTCTAGTGGCTAGCTTTGGTAACAATCTGCGTAGCGAACTACAAAGAGAAGAAACGCTAGAAGAAATTCGTACGCTGATTGCAGACCTATTAGAAGAAATCAAGATCAACTATGTCGATAAAATTGCCAGTGAAGATGCCGAGCAACTACAGGCGTCTCGCTATCGGCTCTATCACGCGACCGGGCGATCGCGTCGCCCCATACCGCCGTCTTCCATGTGACCTAAAACTATATCTTTCGCAGCCCATGCGCTAGACTTATCCTCACACAGTTTTTAGACGAGGTCTGACAAAAGTCATTACCGAGCCGATCAACTGTTCCAGATTCGGTTGACCTTTAACTGGTCGACTTCTGGTTCTGGCCTAATTCGTCTGGTCCGTTCGGACCGCTACGAAAAGTGGGAGCTTCTTAGGGGCCCGCTTTTTTTATTGGTTGTTTTTTCTGATTTGTTTTCCCGTGGATTCTTATCCTCTGGGTTGTTTTATGACGCATCCTTTAATTCCTCAATTAATTGAACTGGCCGCGCCTATTGCCAGCAGCGTTGGTTTAGAAATTGTCGATGCTGTATTTCAAACCAACCAAAGCCCGCCCGTTTTGCGCGTAGATGTACGCAATCCTACTCAGGAAGACACTGGATTAAACGACTGTGAGCGGCTGAGCGTTGCTTTGACTGAAGCGTTAGACGAGTCGGAGCTAATTCCAGATGCCTATGTGTTAGAGGTGTCTAGTCCAGGCGTATCTGATATTCTGTCGAGCGATCGGGACTTCAAAGTATTCAAAGGTTTTCCGGTTGAAGTCCAACTCAGCGAGCCCCATAAAAACAAACAGATCTGGCAAGGCAGTCTCATCGGTCGCGACGACGACACACTCACGCTCAATCTGAAGGGAAGACCCATCAAAATTCCCCGAGAGCTGATTCAATCCGTTCAGCTCATCAGTGAAGAGGACTGAGCCATACAGATGCCTGTTCGACTCAACGGTCGTCAGGTGCTATGAAGCGAAGCTAAGCTAACACGTTATTTGTATCCTTTAGAGAGGTCGTACTTCAATGTCAATGGTAGAGTTGCCCGGTTTGCAAGACATGATAAAGAGTATCAGCCAGCAGCGAAATCTGCCGGAATCAGCGGTGGAGCTAGCCCTGCAAGAAGCTCTGCTAAAAGGCTACGAGCGCTATCGGCGAACCCAAGAAATCAACGCCCAGTTCGATGAAGAATATTTCGATAACTTTGACGTGCAGCTAGACGTAGAAGAAGAAGGCTTCCGTGTATTGGCTGAGAAAACCATCGTTGAAGATGTCGAAAACGTTGATCATCAAATTGGGCTAAAAGCCGTACAAGAAGTTGCACCCGAAGCTTTGGCTGGAGACCAGGTGGTCTTAGACGTGACACCAGAGAAGAAAGAAGATTTTGGCCGCATGGCCGCGATCCAAACCAAACAGGTGCTAGCCCAAAAGCTACGGGACCAGCAGCGTCGTTTGATCCAAGAAGAATTCTTGGATCTAGAAGGCTCGATTTTAAATGCGAGAGTGCTGCGGTTTGAACGGCAGTCTGTAATCATGGCCGTCAGCAGTGGTTTAGGGCAGCCCGACACCGAAGCTGAACTGCTAAAACGCGATCAGCTACCCAATGACAATTACCGGGCCAACGCTACTTTCCGCGTTGCTCTCAAGCGTGTCTCCGAAGGGTCTCATCGCGGGCCACAGCTGCTGGTATCGAGATCGGATGCGAGTCTGGTCGTTGAGCTATTTTCCAACGAGGTTCCCGAAATAGAAGATGAGGTCGTTCGGATTGTAGCCGTCGCGCGTGAGGCCAATCCACCGTCTCGGTCGGTTGGTCCCCGAACCAAGATTGCCGTTGACACGGTAGAAAGTGATGTTGATCCTGTCGGTGCGTGTATTGGTGCGCGGGGATCGCGAATCCAAGTCGTCGTCAATGAGTTGCGTGGCGAAAAAATAGACGTCATTCGCTGGTCGCCCGATCCCTCTACTTACATTTCCAACGGTTTAAGTCCTGCTCGTGTGGATGAAGTCCGGCTGATGGATTCGGAAGGTCGTCAGGCGCATGTTCTAGTCCCCGAAGATCAGCTGAGCTTGGCTATTGGTAAAGAAGGGCAAAACGTTCGCCTAGCAGCGCGGCTGACCGGCTGGAAAATAGATATCAAAGACTCAGCCAAATATGATTACGAAACTGAAGACGCAAAGATTGCTGAAATTACCGAAGCTAGAAGGCTAGCGGCAGAAGAAGCCGAAAGACTAGCGGCAGAAGAAGCCGCCGAAATCGCGGAGGCTGAAGAATGGAGAGCGAAAGCTAGGGCTGCTGCTGAAGAGAAGAAGCTAGCTGAAGAGGCCGCCGCAGCGGGGATCAGCGTAGAAGAGCTGAAGGCCGCTAGGGCCGCTGAGCAAGAAGCGGAGGAAGCCGCTAGGGCCGCGTTGGCTGAAGCGACTGCGGCTGATTATGAAGAAGCTGGATACGAAAGTGCTGATTCGTATTCTGAAGACCCGTATGAAGAGGCAGATGTAGCCAATGGCGCAGAAGGAGCAACGACCGACGTAGCTGAAGACGCGGATGGTGAGGATGCGATCGCATCCTCACCATCCGCAGCAGAGTCTGTCGCTGAGGTAGTCGAAACTGCTGAAGAAGAATAGGGATGTCAGAGAAAAATCACCGGCTGTGCGTGAGCTGTCGGCAGACGGTTCACCGAGATTGGCTATGGAGAGTAGTCCGTACCTATCCGCATCGTCAGATACAGTTAGACTGTGGAATAGGGCGTTCTGCTTACATCTGTCCCAATGTCAGCTGTTTAAGCGCAGCGAGAAAGAAAAATCGCTTAGCAAAAGCGCTGAGAACGTCGGTGCCGCCCGAAATTTATCAGGCTTTAGAGGCTAGACTGTAGCGATTCCCAGATGCCTCCGGGAACCGTGCGTCACTTGCCTGCTGCCGCCCGGAGCCTTTAGACAATGTGCTGCACCTCAGCAAAGTGACAAAGGTTATAGAGAACCCACCCACATTACAGAATGTATTGATTACAATAGTTTCTCGTCGATGAAGTATGAGAGCGTGGAGTCAAAGTGCATTGCTGTATTAAAGTTGTAGAACAGCAGCTAGTTTAAGTTGCTAACAGAAGTTGCCAATAGAGGTTATAGAGCAGCAGCCGCTTTACTTTATGCTAAAGAGCTAAGCGTGTTAATTCGATAAGGGCAAAAGGTCTTATGTAGAACACATTCCGTCAAGTCAGGTCTTAAGAGGATAAGGATGAACAAAGGCAAAGTGAGAATTTATGAGCTATCAAAGGATTTAGAACTGGAAAACAAGGATATTCTGGCGATCTGCGAAAAACTAGACATCGCGGTCAAAAGCCATAGCAGCACTATTTCAGAAGAAGAAGCCGACAAGATTAAGAAAGTGGCAAGTTCATCTGACTACAAGCCCGCTAGCCGTGCGGCGCGTCCTCCTAAAGCCAACAAGCCTGCCCGCAGCCCTGGCACAAAGCCAATGGCCAAGCCCGTTCGCCCTCGTCAGCAGCAGATTCTAGAAATCCGTCGCTACCCGAAGCCAGCGACACCGCCTGGGGCTAATCGTGCCGAGACTGCTTCGGCTTCGGCTGATAAGCCTGCTGCTGTGACTAAGCCTGCTGCCAAGCCAGCTGCGCCCAAGTCACCTACGCTGTCCGCGCCACCCCCAAGGCCAGGAAGTCGATCTACAGCTAGTAGTGGATCTGCCAGCAGTCCATCTGCGACCAAACCGACCGCTGATCTTTCTGCCGGCGTTGGTGTTGTTGAACCCGTCGCTCCCACTTCCGCTCGTGAAGCGCCACAGCCTCCTGCCCCATCACCAGAAAAAATCGTGACAACTTCTGGTGCCACCAGCCCAGATCAGCTCAAGCCTCGCTTGGTGTCACCGCCTTCTCGGCCTTCTACTAAGCCTGCATCAGGCAGAAGCGACGATGGCGATAGCAGTAGCCGAGTAGCACGGCCTGTTTTGAAACGTGATCGCAGCGGTCCGAGCCGTTCTGATGACGATTCACCTAGAGATTCTCGTCCGGGTCGCCCTCGGCTAGACAGCAGTGGCGATAGTGGTTCGTCTGCTCCCCCAGCACCCAAAAAGCCGGTCGTAGAGCTACGTCGTCCCGCCTCTAGAAAGACGGCTACCGAAAGTACTGATACGGATGACGAAACCGATGGCGATGACGATCAGACCTTCGCAGATCCGGCTCTAGAGCTGCGCCGTCCGACTGCGCCTCGTCCACCTAAGAGACGCGATCGCACTGCTGGAGGAGAAGAAGAGGAAGAAGAAATCCGGCCCAAGAAGGTCACCAAGACCAAGCGCCAGCGCGTTATCGTCGACGACGACGACGATTTTGAGGATCTAGAATCAGCTAGTAGCGAAGTCTCTCAAGAGCAAATGAGTCTCTCGCTGATGCGTCCGCCCAAACCCAAAGGGCAGCGTCAGTCTAAACCTGCACCGACAACCAAGAAGTCAAAGCAGCGTACACCCTCTCGCCGTGAGCGTCGTGAGCGCAGGCAAGAAGCTGCACCCGAAAGACCAGAAATGATTGTCTTGACTGGCGGGATCAGCGTCCATGACCTAGCTGAACAGCTATCTGTGCCTCAGACAGACATCATCAAACTGCTCTTCTTCAAAGGGATCGCAACTAACGTCAATCAGACGCTAGATATGCCAACTGCTGAGATGGTAGCAACCGAGTTCGACGTAGAAGCGGTCACCGCCGAAGAAGCGCCAGAAGCTCGTAAAGTTACCGAGATGATCGACGACGCAGATCGAGACAGCCTAGTTGCTCGTCCGCCTGTGGTTACGATCATGGGTCATGTAGACCACGGTAAGACTAGTCTGCTCGACTACATTCGTCAGGCGAAGGTCACAGAAGGTGAAGCTGGCGGGATCACGCAGCATATCGGTGCTTATCACGTCGATCTAAAGTCCAACCCTAACAGTGAGCGCAAATCTGGCCAGATTGTCTTTCTAGACACGCCGGGCCACGAAGCCTTTACGGCTATGCGAGCGAGGGGGACTCGAGTCACGGACATCGCGATCCTAGTGGTTGCCGCTGACGATGGCGTTAGGCCGCAAACGATCGAGGCTATCAGTCACGCCAAGGCAGCGGGTGTGCCCATAGTGGTCGCTATCAACAAAATTGACAAAGAAGCCGCCAATCCAGATCGGGTCAAGCAAGAGCTGATGGAATATGAGCTCGTACCTGAAGAGTACGGTGGCGACACGATTATGGTGCCGGTAAGTGCGATTACAGGCGAGAACGTAGACACCATTCTAGAAATGCTGCTGCTAGTCGCTGAAGTCGAAGACCTACAGGCCAACCCTGAGCGATTAGCTCGCGGTACCGTGATTGAGGCGCACCTAGATAAAGCCCGTGGTCCTGTGGCTACGCTACTGGTTCAAAACGGCACGTTGAAGGTCGGTGATGCTTTCGCTGCTGGGCCCGTGTTTGGCCGAGTGAAAGCGATGGTCGATGACCGAGGTAATCGCTCAGAAACTGTGAAGCCGTCTTTTGCTGTAGAGGTGTTGGGTCTGAACGACGTACCACCCGCGGGCGAAGAGTTTGAGGTGTATGCAGAAGAGCGAGATGCGCGCGCTGCTGCCGATAAGAAGGCAATTGAGCAGCGGCAGTCTCGCCTAGCTCAAACGATGGCTTCACGTCGTGTCACCCTCAACTCTCTATCTGAGCAAGCCAAAGAAGGTGAACTTAAAGAACTGAATCTGATCTTAAAAGCAGATGTACAGGGTTCCTTAGAAGCAATTCTTGGCTCCTTGCAACAGCTGCCTCAAGGTGAGGTGCAAATTCGAGTGCTGATGGCCGCCCCGGGTGAAATTAGTGAAACTGATGTCGATCTTGCTGCTGCCAGTGGCGCAGTGATTATCGGCTTTAGCACCACCGTTTCAAACAGTGCTCGATTGGCCGCTGACAATCTGGGCGTAGACATCCAAGACTACGACATCATCTACAAACTGTTAGAAGATATCGAAGGTGCGATGGAAGGTCTGCTAGAGCCCGAGCTGGTTGAAGACCCACTGGGTCAGGTAGAAGTTCGCGCGGTCTTCCCTGTGCGCAAAGGTACCGTTGCTGGTTGCTATGTCCTCTCTGGTAAGGTGACTCGCAACTGTCGAGTTCGGGTCAATCGTGGCAGCCAAATTGTGTATGAAGGCAACCTAGATTCGCTCAAGCGGATGAAAGACGATGCCAAAGAAGTCAACTCTGGCTTTGAGTGCGGTATCGCGGTAGGCGGCTTCAACGACTGGAAAGAAGGCGATATTATTGATGCCTTCAAGATGGTGTCACAGCGACGAACGTTAGCGCGGGCGTAGGGATCGACTAAAGGACTGAATAGGAGTCCGAACGGCGATGATTGAGTTGCAGCAGAATCGCTATCTGTGGGTACATTTCGCCGGGCTGGCATTTGTACCCCTGCTGCTGGATATTTGCTTGGCAGGGCTTGCTTCGGCAGGGCCTGCTTTGCCTTTTCAAGGACAGTTCTGGGCGATCGCACTGTTCGGCATTCTCCCTGCCCTGGTTATGCAGTGGCTCAAGCCCTTCTACGTTTTTAGTCTGCCGCCGTCAGCACTGAAGCCTGCTGCGCTGAGTGAAGATCAGCGGCGGTGTCTACAGGTTTTCAAGTCCTGGCAAATCAAGGCTCTAGCTGTGCTGGTGGCCATTTTTTCACTGTGGCTGCTAGCGCAGATCTATACGATTCTGCCGCAAATTCGTCCGTTGTTTACGCCCAGAGCCGGGTTCATTTGTGGTGCGATCGCATTTTTCACCGCCTCCACATTCATGCAGATTTCTGTCAGCGCAGGTAGGGCGTTGCTGATTGGGCCACAGGCTTTGAAGCGGGTGCCTGCTGTGGATGAGAGTGTGATCGCATCCGACTTCCTCATACTAGGCATCAGGCTCAACAAGCTCTTACCTGACGAACCTGCTCACAATGTCTCAGAACCTGCTGAACCAGCTCCAACAACTCCCGAATCGACCACAGCAAATGCTGAACCGATTCCAGCTTCATTATCAGCAGAGCCGCTGGAGCAAGATGCAATGCCACCTACAGTCGAAGCGACGACAGTGTCGGAACCGACTGTAAACACTGATGACGAAGCGGAAATTATAGTTCCTGAGAAACTGCCTGCCGAGAACGAATCAGAGCCCTAGTACGTAAGCCAAGTTTGCTCGCTCTGGTTAAATCGGTTTAAACAAGGCTCAATACCGATGTTGGTAGAGTGTTATGTAAGTGCTTATGTAACTTCTTATGGTTTGATGGACTTCTATACAAAGGTGGGAAAGGTAGCGCTCGGTAGTCGGCTCAGACAGATGAGTGAAACGCTGACTAAAGATGCCGCCGAAGTTTACAGGCTCTATGGTGTTCCGGCAGATCCGAGATGGTTTCCGGTGCTGTACGTTCTCTCCAAGCAAGCAAGTGCAACTATTACCGAGATTGCTCAAGCTATTGGCCACTCGCATCCCTCTGTCAGTCAAATAGTCAAAAAGATGAAGGCCAAGGGACTGGTAAACGTCAGAAAGAGTGAGCAGGATGCAAGAGTGAGTATGGTTAGTCTCTCTGACATAGGAAAGCAGGCTATCCCTGACTTTGAACAGCAGTGTTCTGACGTAGCACAAGCGACTGAAACGCTTTTATCTGCGGCTCAGAACGACCTATGGGCCGCCGTTAAGGAAGTAGAATTCCTGCTAACTAACAAAAGCCTTCTTGAGCGTGTCCAAGTAGTCCGCAAGGCTCGCAAGAATTTATCCGTGAGTATCTTGGACTATCAACCAGAATTTCGATCAGACTTTGCCCATTTGAACTATGAATGGATAGAGCAGTACTTTGAGATAGAAGAAACAGATCGTCAGTCGCTCGATAGTCCAGAAAAGAAGATTCTCGAGCCTGGTGGACACATCTTCGTGGCACAGCTCGATGGCAAGATAGTGGGAACCTGCGCGCTACTGAAGGCAGGCGATGGGGTCTATGAACTCGCTAAGATGGCTGTCACAGAATCGGCTAGGGGAAAAGGTATTGGTTGGCTATTGGGTAAAGCGGCCACAGATAGGGCCGCAGAGCTAGGAGCAAATAGTGTTTTCCTAGAGAGCAACACTGCTCTCAAGCCAGCTATTAACCTATATCAAAAGTTGGGGTTTGAGAAAGTAGTTAGAGACCCATCACCTTACAACCGTTGCAACATTCAGATGGAACTAAATTTGTCTTAACGTATCCTATAGACACCGACCTTCAGACTAGCGCCTTAGCTAAGTAGCTAGTGAGAGCGATCGCACAGAGCCTCCAAGTGGTAGATGACTACACAAAGATCAGAGTTCTTGAAGCCAATGACAACCAACCTGGGAAGGGATAAAAGCGACCAGTCTAGAGTTGAGTGGCATGGTTTGTTGCCGCATCTGTTTTGCTGGTACGAACTGTGGCTTTTCTTACAGTATGCGTTGGTGGCTTGAGCTATCCTTTATCTATTGAGAGAGTCGATAAATCCAACCCTTAATACCAAGACTAACTGTCTGAATGGAGTCCACCTATGACAAATCCATCGTCTGCTAGCCCTGCTCGTGCTGCACAAGACGCTGAGCTTTGGGAGAGCTTGAAGAGTGCGATCGCAGCTAGTTCCGGTTTCCAAAGCTGGCAAGCCGAGCAAACTACCACCATCACTACAAACGCTTCTGTAGAGCAGATGGTGCGTCTTTACCTGCGCGAAACGCTAGAAACTCTGGCTTACTGATTCTGTTCACCTGTAGATCACTCAGATAGATCGATCGATCGATCAAGCAGATAGATGGCCCAAATAGAAGATCACTCAAACCAAAGTGACTAATTCACCGGACATAGGTCTCGCGTATCTACGCCGCCACATTCTGGAAGGACATAGGGCTGTCGAGATTTAGGCATCCTAATCTTCAGCAACATTAAAACTCAAAGAATCCAAGGACTTCAGGTATCTAATTCTCGTCTGCCTTCTAGCGCCCTTGCTAAGGTCACTTCATCGGCATACTCTAAGTCGCCGCCCATCGGCAGCCCAAACGCAATCCGAGTCACCTTTGTAAACGGCTTTAGCAGTTGCCCTACGTACAGCGTAGTCGTATCACCCTCAATGCTAGGGCTGATCGCCAAGATTACCTCGCTGGTGTTTTCTTTATTTACCCGATGTACTAGCTGTCCAACATTTAGCTGTTCTGGGCCAATGCCGTCCATTGGTGAAATCAAGCCACCGAGCACGTGATATCTCCCTTTGTACTCGCGCGTTTTTTCCAGCGCGATCACATCCCTAGATTCCGCGACTACGCAGATTGTGGTGTGATCGCGAGACATAGAACGGCAGATATTACATACCGGTTCAGCCGACAGGTGAAAGCACTGTGAGCACTGACCCACCTGCTGTTTCGCTTCTACTAACGCATTCGCTAAAGCCCTCACCTCTGCCTCGGGTCGCTTCAGCATGTGCATGGCCAAGCGCTGCGCCGATTTAGGTCCGATACCGGGTAGACGCTGAAATTCTTCGATCAGTTTAGCGAGGGGGCGGGTGTAAATGGGAGGGCTCCGGGGAAAGTATGAACGATGAATGATGAAGCTGACGACGGCTAAGCCTGTGATTTGCCTGTCTTGGCCTCTGGTTTCGATGAGGGTGAGCCGATCTGTTCGCTTTTGCCGCGAACAGGAGGAAGGCTTTCGACTAGGCCCATCTCGAAGGCGGCGTCGGGGAGCTGACCGGCTAGGTACTTACCGGGCTCAAAGAGTCCGCTAGGCGTCATGCAGACCTGTCGGAGTTCAACGATTTCGGTTTCAGCAAATATCTCTCTAGATAAGCGGCGCTCAAGTGCCATAGGGTGTACCTCCTATTCGTCTGTTTGCCAGTACTCTTGCGTGTAATTTTCGTCGAATATCTTTTTGGGACGCATAATCAGTGCGATCGCGCCCAAAAGCTGAACGTCAGGCGCTTCTTCAAACCAGCTGATCTCCAGTTGCCCACCTGCATCGGTAACGTAGTAGCTAAACTCATCCCACTGACGTTTGGCGCGGTCAACCACAATCAACACATCTTCGTCATCATAGCCATCAGGTGGATTGGGTAGCTGTCCATACTTAGCTAGCAGCGCAATAGGATCTTCGGTCTTGAGGATGACCTGCCACCCAGGAATCGGTACCCACGCACCCGTCCCAGAAAATTTCACGAGGCCGAAAGAATCTTCAGGATCGACCATAGGGACTTGCCTGTAGTCTTCTGTCGCGATCGGCATTTGACCAGCTACTGGCACAATAACCGGTGAGTCTGCCTCACTTTCCAACCGAAAGATCGGCAGTCTAGGTGCAGGCTTGGTCGCAACTACTGTGAAGTCGGTAAGGAGCTTTTCGATTTTGCTACGGGCGCTCACAGAAGTCGCAAATCTTAAGCCTTGTGCGATTAGGCGAGACCTAGTCTGTAAGTCGCTCTGCTGCCTTGCCAAGCGCCAGTAATAGTAGGCCGCGCCATCACCCATGGTTTTGTCAAAGCCAGGTGGTGGTGTTTCGCTGTAGTAAAAGTCTCTAAGACCTTTAACAATTTCTCTGACTTGCTCGCTGTCTAAGCCGTTGCTGAAGGCAAAATCAGCAGCGGCAGCACGGTTCTCTTGCGGTAGGATTCTAAATTCGTAGAGGCTGTCGCTGCCTCTGGTCTGGTAGTGGGCCCTGGCCTGTTCGCTGACGTCTCCAGCTAGCATAGAGTCAAAGACCTGCGCGGCAACAATCAGTTGATTTTGCTGAATAGGCTCAAATCCGGTAGCTTCAAAGATAGCCTGGGGATTCATCTTTGCTTTTTGTAGCGCCTGGCAGGCTTTGCCCCAGTCGACCCAGCTACCTTCTTTACGGCGCAGCTTCTTGACAGTCGCCTGAATCTCCGACTGGTTGTTGACCTGATCTTCTGTGCGATCAGATTCGCTATATGCGGTGCTGGGATTGCTGGGGGGGATAGCGGTCATAGGGAATTGACGCGATTCTCGTTTCTACGTAATTATATAGCAAAGCAATGATGCAGTTCAGCTTTGCGAATCATGACTGCTCTTCGTCTCACAAGTCATTCAACCGATGTGATTGTCTTGTGCGATGCGACAGAAGCTATAGTAGTCTAAGCAAATGCCGATTTATCCGGCTTGCTTGCAGAAACAAGGGGCTATAGCGCAGCTGGTAGCGCACCTCAATGGCATTGAGGGGGTCAGGAGTTCGAATCTCCTTAGCTCCATTTGTATATTTCAGACGGTCATACTTCAGACGGTGTATCCCGGAAAGTTTGGCTTTGGCTGCGCTCAGCCAACCGGTTGGCTCGTAGGGAGCTGAGCGTAGCTTACTTACGCTACGCCGTAATAAGCTTTGTACCAATCCACAAATTTTTGAATACCTTCAGTTAAGGGGGTCGATGGTTTGAATCCAACATCGTCCATCAAATCTTGTACGTCGGCGTAGGTCGCTGGTACGTCTCCTGGCTGCATTGGCAGCATGTTTTTCTTGGCCGTTTTACCCATCGCGGTTTCGATGATAGTGATGAAGTCCATGAGTGTAACCGGACTGTGGTTGCCGATGTTATAGATTTTGTAGGGGGCGTTGGTGTCCTTTTGCTGAGCTGCGGCTTCCTCTGTGGTGAGAGCGGTAGGAGGATGATTTATGACGCGGATGATGCCTTCGACAACGTCGTCTATGTAGGTGAAGTCGCGTTTCATTTCGCCGTGGTTGTAGACATCGATAGGTTTGTCTTTGGCGATCGCGTCTACAAACTTGAAATACGCCATATCGGGCCTACCCCAAGGTCCATACACTGTAAAAAACCTCAGTCCTGTTATCGGCAAGTTATATAGATGACTATAGGCATGGGCCATCAGTTCATTGGACTTCTTGGTAGCGGCGTAGAGCGATACCGGATGGTCCACGCGATCATCGGTGGCAAAGGGGACTTTCTCATTTTTGCCATAGACAGAGCTAGAAGAGGCAAAGACTAAGTGGCTGAGATTACTATGACGAGCACCTTCTAGAATATTGACAAAGCCTAGTAAGTTGCTATCTGCGTATGCCAGCGGGTTGCTCAGTGAGTAGCGTACCCCTGCTTGAGCCGCTAGGTGGACTACACAGTCAAATGACTGGTGCTTGAAAAGATCGCTGAGGGCGGTGCGATCACCAACGTCTATCTTCTCGAAGGTAAAGTCTGAAAACGTATTTAGCTTGGCAAGCCTGCCCTCTTTCAATGAGACATCGTAATAATCGTTAATCACGTCTATGCCGTAGACTGATATGCCCGACTCTAATAGACGCAGAGATAGGTAAAACCCGATGAACCCGGCAGCGCCAGTTACAAGAATAGCCATAGTAAAAGAACAATAAAGGTCAAATGTTGATTGAACATTGTGGCGCGACTTTGGCAGTGCGGTAGTCAAGTCTCTAGTAAACGATCGAGCCACTATTGAAGCAGGCCAACTCAAGTTTTTGACCGCTTCTCCAACCGCAGACACAAGGCTTCGTCATCAGTGATACGATTGCCACAGCACAAAATGAGAAAACTAAAAAGAATTAAGGACGCATCAATGCAAGAAATTGATAAGTCGATTTCAATCGACGGTCGAGACATTCATCTGAAGGTCGGGCTGTTTGCCCCACAGGCTGGTGGCTCGGTGCTTGTAAGTTCTGGCGATACGGCTGTACTAGTCACAGCTACACGCTCTAGTGGTAGAGAAGGTATTGACTTCCTCCCTTTGCTAGTAGATTACGAAGAACGCCTGTACGCTGCAGGCCGCATCCCAGGAGGATTCCTGCGTAGAGAAGGCCGTCCTCCTGAGCGAGCAACACTCACGAGCCGACTGATCGATAGACCTATGCGACCATTGTTCCCCCAATGGATTCGTGATGACATTCAAATCGTAGCCACCACGCTCTCTATGGATGAAGATGTTCCCCCCGACGTGTTGGCGGCAACGGGTGCCTCGATTGCGGTGTTGCTGGCTGAAATTCCCTTCAACGGTCCGATGGCGGCTGTGCGCGTGGGGCTGATAGGCGATGACTTTATTATCAATCCTACCTACCAAGAAATCGAAGATGGCGAGCTAGATCTGATTGTGGCCGGATCTCCTGATGGCGTGATTATGGTGGAGGCAGGTGCGAATCAACTGCCTGAGCAGGATGTGATCGAGGCGATCGATTTTGGTTATGAAGTAGTTCGTGACCTAATTCAGGCGCAGTTGGATCTCGTCGAAGCGCTAGGACTAGATCGGCCTACTGAGCCAGCGCCCGTGATCGATCCTAGCCTGGAAACGTTTTTGAGCGATCGCGCCACTACCGACATCAAAGAAGTCCTCAAGCACTTCGATCAATCCAAGTCTGAGCGAGACGACAAACTCGATGCGATTAAAGCGACCATCGCTGAAGAAATCGCCGCCAAAGAGGAATCCGATCCCGTTCGCGCAGCGGTTGATAGCAGCAGCAAAGCGCTAGGCAAGTCATTCAAAAGTTTGACTAAAAAGCTAATGCGATCGCAAATTCTAGACGAAGGCGTTCGAGTGGACGGTCGCAAACTTGACGAAATTCGCAAAATCACCTGTCGAACCGGTGTACTACCCAACCGCGTTCACGGTACTGGCCTCTTTCGTAGAGGGCTGACCCAAGTGCTGTCTGTAGCGACGCTAGGTACTCCAGGCGATGCGCAGATGATGGATGACCTTCATCCTGGCGACGAAAAGAAATATCTGCATCACTACAACTTTCCGCCTTATTCTGTTGGTGAAACTCGACCAATGCGATCTCCCGGTCGCCGTGAAGTCGGTCACGGTGCTCTAGCCGAACGTGCCCTGATCCCAGTCCTTCCCGCGCAAGAAGACTTCCCCTACGTCATTCGCGTTGTCTCTGAGTGTCTATCTTCCAACGGGTCGACCTCTATGGGTTCGGTTTGTGGTTCGACGCTATCGCTGATGGATGCGGGCGTTCCCATCAGTCAGCCGGTCAGCGGTGCAGCTATGGGCCTGATTAAAGAAGGCGACGAGGTTCGTATCCTGTCCGATATTCAGGGCATTGAAGACTTTCTAGGCGACATGGACTTCAAGGTCGCAGGTACCGACAGCGGCATTACTGCTCTCCAGCTAGATATGAAAATCACTGGACTGCCGATGGCAGTAATCAGCGAAGCCATCAACCAGGCGCGCCCTGCTAGGCTCCACATCTTGGAAAAGATGCTAGAAGCTCTAGATAAGCCCCGCGATGAAGTGTCTCCTTATGCCCCTCGCCTGTTGACTATGCAGGTGAAGCCCGACCAAATCGGTATGGTAATTGGACCAGGCGGTAAGCAAATCAAGGCGATCACCGAAGCCACTGGTGCCAAGGTTGATATTGAAGACGACGGCACGGTCACTATCTCTGCGGTCGATTCTGATAAGGCCAAGCAAGCTCAGAAGATGATCGAAGGCATTACCCACGTCCCTGAAGCCGGCAACGTCTACATGGGCAAGGTCACTCGCGTGATTCCGATTGGCGCTTTTGTGGAAATTATGCCGGGTAAAGAAGGCATGATTCACATCTCTCAGCTCGCTGACTACCGGGTGAATAAGGTAGAAGACGAGGTGAATGTAGATGATGAAGTGTTAGTCAAAGTACGTGAGATCGATAGTCGAGGCCGTGTAAACCTGACTCGTCTGGGCATCCATCCCGACGAGGCAGAAAAGGCGAAAGCGGCGGCAGGCGTAGCATAGGGGCGTGCTGAATCCTGCTCAAGCCCTTGATTAAAGGGATCGAAAAAGAGACTGGCTAAAAGGTCGGTCTCTTTTTAATTTATACAAAATTGCCCGGAGTCAGGGTTTACCTGTACGATCTAGGGTGCTGTGCCTACAGAAGAATATCCGTGCGAAAAGTTGTAATTGCTGGTAATTGGAAGATGTACAAAACCCAGGCCGATGCCTTGGCGTTTGTGCAGCAGTTGATGCCTCAGCTAGAAGGTGTTCCTGACGAGAGAGAACTCGTGCTCTGCGCTCCCTTTACTACGTTGAGTCTATTAGTCGATAAACTGCAGGGCAGCCGGGTGCAAGTCGGTGCTCAAAATGTCCACTGGGAACGGGAAGGTGCCTATACTGGAGAGGTTTCAGGCACTATGCTGAAGGAAGTAGGCGTGCGCTACGTGGTAGTAGGTCACAGCGAGCGCAGGCAGTATTTTGGCGAGACGGATGAGACTGTGAATGCTCGATTGAAGGCGGCCCAGCTGAATGGTCTGACACCGATTTTGTGTGTCGGTGAAACCAAGCAGCAGCGCGATGCCAATCAGACTGAATCCGTGATCACAAGCCAGGTTGAAAAAGCGCTGGTTGATGTGAATCAATTTAATCTAGTGATCGCCTATGAGCCGATCTGGGCAATTGGAACAGGGGACACTTGCGCATCTGCAGATGCAAATGCTGTGATTGGTAAGATTCGCGCGCTACTAGGCAACAAAGAAGTCTCTATCCAGTATGGTGGTTCGGTAAAACCCACCAACGTAGATGAGATTATGGCTCAAAGCGAGATTGACGGTGCCTTAGTCGGCGGTGCAAGCTTGAGCGCAGACAGTTTCGCACGGCTAGCTAACTATCAGATCTAGCGACGACCCAACGCCGGGCATGCTGCCCGAGCCTTGCGCGAACTCGTAAGATCCTCTGTCACAGATAATACGACTATCGCAGACAATACGACGGAAGCTGCAGTCAGTTATCTGGCGTGAGTTTCAGCCTGGAAGTCATAGTTGCTCTTGCTTCGGGCGAGATATTGTGACGGTTGATGGTGTTGTAGTGGCCATTGACGTAGGTGCGATTGCGACCCTGCTGTTTGGCGTAGTAGAGCGCGATGTCTGAAGCCTGTAACAACATCTGGGTCGTATTGTCATGTCCTGGAATGATGGTCGAAACACCCATAGTGATGGTGACGTAGGACTCAGCGTTGCTAGCTACGTGGCGGATACGTAGATCGTGGATACTTTCGTGAATGTTTTGGGCGACGCGCCATGCGCCGTGAGTGTCGGTGTTGGGCAGGACGATAGCAAACTCCTCTCCACCATAGCGGGCGACTAAGTCTGCGGGCCGCTGAGGAACTTGAAGCAGCGCTCTAGCGATATGAATTAAGCAGCGATCGCCCGCCGGATGGCCAAAGGCATCGTTGTAGAGCTTGAAATGGTCTATATCACACAAAATCAAAGAAAGCGGCTGCTGCTCTCTAGCTAACCGTTGCCATTCGTCTTTGATGTATTTATCGAATCGGCGACGGTTGGCTAGGCTGGTGAGCCCATCAGAGAGTGCCAGCTTCTGCAGCTCTTCGTTGGTAGTGAGTAGCTCTTGGTGCTGGGAGCTGTGTGACATGGCTGCGGCCAGCTCGATAGCAACGCTTTGGGCATCGGTGATTGCAGCTTTAGACCATTCTTGATCGTTCGGCAGTGACAGAGCAAAAATTCCCCAATACTGCGAAGCGGGCTCTATATTTTGGGGGACGGATTGCTTGATTGGCACTAGCAACCAATTGCCAAGCCAGTGCGCCTGCCATCTTTGGATATCCTGTCCGAGGGTGGGACGCGATCGCATTAATGCATCTGCTTTAGACAGGCAGATCGGTTGTCCTTGCCACAGCAGCTCTAGAAGTGAGGAAAAGTCAGCCCCAGAAAAAGTCAGTGACGATCGCCAAGCTAGTGACTGATCTTGGCAGTAGCGAGCTATTTGACGACAGACTCCAGCTGCCTGTTCAAATTGTATTAATGCAACTTGGTCGGCCTGAAATAGACTCGCGACTTCTACGACAGTCGTGCCACAGATAGTCGACAGGTCAAGCGTGGCGCGGATTCTCCGCTCGATTGCTCTAAGGCGTCGCTGCTGAATAAGACGTAGCTGGATAAGCTGTAGCAGCAGTACCTGATCTTCCTGAAGGCTAATATCTTGAAGGTTTTGGGGACTTTCCCTATTGAATAGGCAGGTCGTCTGTTGCGAAGCAGACCCTTTCGAGACATAAGGTGAAGGGCAAACCGGTGAAGATGACGAGCTCTGTAGAGGAGGCTTAAACATATCAGACTCTCCGCTTGAGCGGGACAGAAGTAGATGAGAAAGACACGACAGTCATGAAAGACCTGACATGTCGTATATGACTGCGCCAACTTTCGTGAGGTTGTACAGTCAGAGTTGGGCAATCGGATGGCGGTTGTCAGATACGTTTACGAGTGGCAAGCCTTTTCACTTATTAAAAAGAGATCAAGTGGAAAGTATGTTAAATTCTGCAAAGTTTTTAAACAAGGGCTTGGCAAAGCCATAGAACTAATACGCAGACACGGTTAGTTTTGGATGCGGTTGCACCTGTCTTTTCTACAGCTTAACCATAGGAAATACCTACTGCTTTTGAGGAAAACGTATTACGGATCAACAACAGCTAAAGCTATAAAATCAAAGCTATTGCTATGGATAGCATGGGAGTGAGTCATGAGGGAGAGGCTCCGTTAAGACACGTTTCCCGAACATTCTGCCTTACTAAAGCAAAACCAGAACAAGGCTTGCGTTCATTAACGATTTGTGGACACTAGTGACATCTGATGAAGGGCAGCTCATGGTAGTTAGCTATTAAATTATAGAAAGATTCATTGAGTCTAGATATGGTAGCTCGCTGTGGATTTACGTAGTTCCGTGTATCCGCTGATACTTTCTAAATACGGCAGTGAGCTTGTGTAGACACAAAAGGAAGATCCTACTTGCTGAACTCTGTGCTCAAAGATATTGGTTCTGCGATATGAGATTTGTACGCAGACCTAGTCCCCAATGCCTTTAGGGCTTGAGAAATATAGAGCTTGAGGAATTTAAAGCTTGAGGAAATGCTCTAGAGCAGTCACCATCTTCGGTGGCCATCTTCTAATGTTTTTGACCCAATTGAGATCCTTATACCGAGTGTCTAATCCAACAACGGCAACCCAGTTGCTTTCGGCTTCGCCCCTAGCTCCGGTTTCCCATAGGGCGGCGGTGAGCGCAGCACGCATGTCTGCAAAGCTAGGGTACTTGCGCACTAAGCTTTTCATAATCTGCATAGATTTCTGAGTATCGCCGACTTCGTAGAGCGCTAGTGCGTAGTTGCCATAGGCGAGAGAAAAGCTAGGCTGTAAAGTGATGGCTGCTTGATAGTCTGCGATTGCAAGCTCCCATTCTCCTAGTCCAGCTTCCGCGTTTCCTCGGTTGTTGTAAGCGGCGGGATCGTCTGGATCAATTTGCAGAACCTGATTGTAGTCTGTGATCGCGCGGTCCCACTCGCCCAGTGCTTCTTGTAGAGCGCCCCTGTTCAGATAGGGATCAGGCTCAGCGGGTGCAAGGGTAATCGCCTGGTTGTAGTCTGCGATCGCGCCGTCCAAGTCATTGCGCCGTACCCGCACATTGCCCCGGTTGCTCCATACGGCTGCTTCTTCTGGCAGCTGCTCTATCAGCTCAGACCACTTTTCTTCGGCCCGGTCAAATTCTCCAGCCTGCGTCGCCGCAAAGGCCGCCTGCCTCAGATCGCCAATCTTTCCCCAGTCATGGTCCGCTAGAGCAGGTAGCGGGCCAAAGACAATAGCGCTAAAGATAATAGCGCTGATGAGCACTAAGTTCCGAATCCTAACTTTTCCCTGGATCATTAATGTCTGGGTCGATAGAGTAAAATTACCGATCCCAATAAGTGTAGACCTTTTTACGTGGGCTCTTCAGCGTCAATAAAGTTGAACAGAGGCGCATCGGGCACAAAGAAACGGTTGTGCGGCACCTGATAGCCAAGATGCTTGCAGGCGGCTGGGGTAACGACTCGTCCTCTGGGCGTACGCTGCAAGTAGCCAATTTGCAAAAGATAGGGCTCGTAGACTTCTTCGATAGTCTGTGAATCTTCCCCAGTGGAGGCGGCCATTGTATCTAGACCCACTGGTCCACCGTTGAAGTTTTCGATCATTAGTGTCAGCAGCCTCCTGTCTGTCCAGTCGAGCCCACAAGGATCGACATTGAACAGTTCTAAAGCGGTGGCGGCTGTCTGCTGATTGATGGGACCGAGCTTTTTTACCTGGACAAAGTCGCGGACTCGTCTGAGCAGCCGGTTGGCGATTCGTGGTGTGCCTCTAGCGCGGCGGGCGATTTCTGCTGCGCCGTCAGGCAAAACGTCCGTTTTGAGCACATCAGCGGTACGTAGGACAATTTGAGTGAGCTCGTCAATCTCGTAGAATCGGAGGCGTTGGACCAGGCCAAAGCGATCGCGCAACGGTGAAGCCAATGCCCCTACCCGAGTCGTCGCCCCCACGAGCGTGAAAGGCTGTAGTGGAATGCTCCGAGTTCTAGCACTCTGCCCCTTGCCAATTGTGATATCCAATCTGGCATCTTCCATCGCCGGATACAAAATTTCTTCCGTTACCCGCGAGAGCCGATGAATCTCGTCGATGAATAGGACATCGCCCGCCTTTAGATTCACCAGTAGTCCAGCAATATCTCGGGGTCTTTCTAAAGCCGGAGCCGTTGTGATCTTGCAATCAACCTCCATCTCCTGCGCTAAAATCAGCGCCATCGTGGTTTTGCCAAGTCCCGGCGGACCATAGAGTAGAAGATGGTCGAGCGGCTCTTGGCGAGATCTGGCTGCCTGAATCGCGATGCTCAAGACTTCTTTGAGTGCTTTCTGTCCGATGTAGTCATTGATTGCTTCCGGTCGGATACCGTCTTCGTGACGAGCGAGTTCTGTTTTTCTCGCTTCTCCTTTTAATAGATCTGTTTTTGGTGGACTCGTCGATTCGCTTTCAATAGCTTTTGGTGAAGCTTGTGGCGTCGGTTCGCTTCCCTTTGGTCGCTTTCGCTTTTTAGCGTCCCCGTCAGAGGCCGATTGCTTGGAGGAGATAATCGCCATACAACAGCGCCGAATGATATCTGAGTCTAGACAAATGTACTATAGCGCTTCTCACTTGGCTACAGTACAGAAACCTTTGCTCAACAATAGGCCAAATGACTGGCGGCGTAACAATGCACCCGTGCGCCGCTGTTTAACAGTTTTGGAGTCTTGGAAGACTGTTCGTTGTTCTCAGCGGTCATTCAAAGGAAAACACCGCACCGATCAGTTCGCCAACTGAGACTTTTCAAACATTTCGACTAGGTTGAGTACTTCTGAAACATTAACGCTGAAATTATCGTGACGATCCTTCCTGTCAGCACACCAATATTGATAGCTGTGTCCAAGCGACTTCGCCAGAAAATAAAAGTGAGGTAAAACAAAAGGCGCGGGAAATAGCTCAATGACTTTGATTTCGGAAGAAAAAATAGTATTTGTCAGCCCCGCACCATGCGCTGCGACCACAGTCTCAGCATCGTAAAAAAGGGCTATTTGTTCTTCGGTACTTAATTCTTCAAGTACATATCGCTCAAATCCATAAGGTCGAAGACCCTGAAAAAGCTCATCCTCATTAAGAATGCATCGCTGAGGACCTTTTCTTGTCGCAATTCGCGAAATGAAGATACGTTTGTTTTTTTGCCTAGAGCGCTTAGGAGCCACTCTTTCAACGAACCATCTTCGATACTCAGTCGGTAAATAGCCCGAGAATCTACGGCTTAAGAAGCTTGGAAAAATGAGGTTTTTGAGCCGATACAGCTTATTTTTATCTAGAAATACGGGGCTAACATTGTCAGGTAAGAGCTTGTGAAGAAAATACTCTTCTATATCTGTCGGTTGATCTGCACATAGCAGCTTGATATCGTCTATTTCTCGGAACCTTGGGTGATGCAGTAAGTAAAGCCTGGGCAGATTATCGATTAGCGTATGATAGTACGGGTTGTGATGAGAGCGAAATAGACTGCAAGGCTCATCAAAATTGTAGATACTATTCCGATAAAAAGCACTGAGACTTAGTTGCGCTAAATCTGTCCGGGTACTAATAGATTCTTTGATAATTTGCCGCGATTGAGTGTGTAAGAGATTGTACCGAGGGCAAAAGTATACGTTGTTCAGCTGTAGGGTATAGATGTCTGGCGTGCTGTAAGCCGATTCTTGCACAGGTGTAGCATCAGGAAAGAAATTCATGTCAGGAGCTTCTGCGGTGGCTATACTTTCTGACAAGCTGGGATAAAAGTGGGCTGTTCCCTTCAAGGGTGCTTTTAGCTCAGTCAGTGACACCAAACTCAGAAGCTTCGGTCGCAGTTTTGAAGCGAGATAGTTTTTCAGTCGTATCTTGAAGTTCATGCTCGTACGTATTTTACGTGTTTGTTTTATGTTTTATGCGTGTTGACCACGGTCACTGCCTTCTACTATGCCCAGATCAGTCGAAATGTTCAAAAAACAATTCTTCAATAGCTTAGGATTATCTTGGTGAGATATCTGGCTCTGTTGTAAAAAGTTGAAAGATAAAGAATCTACCTGCCGGTGTGTCTTCTATTGTGCAGTTACTCTAAAGATTTCGTCGATAAAGGAGATTTGTCTCAGTCTAGGCTAGTGGAGCTGGCGTTGAAGTCTATACCATCTGGCAGCTTGCGTATTTAGGAGATGAAATCGTCATGGGACTGCACTTGAGAAAAAAGATCAGGTTGCTGCCTGGTTTGTTCGTAACTCTAGCTGGTTCAGGAGTTGCAACCAATGCTGAAGCTGGCCCCGTTTGATGGAACTCCAAAACTTGGAAGACATCGCTTGACTTACCCAGGTCGCTTTCGTACCAGCTAAAGTCTGATGTCAAATGTCTGACTAGAGCGCAGCTATGCAAAATAACTGAATAAGCTGGTTTGGAAGAATATCGTCAGTTGAAAAAACGAGAACTCCTGGAGCTTCTGAATCGGCATAATCTTTTGTAATATTCCCCCTGCTGACTTGAACGATATAGCAGGAGCTGCAAAGAGAACAAACCCATCCCCTACTCCCCATCCCTGGTGGCTGAGCATAGCCGAAGCCTCATTTCTCCTCGATCACTCCCGGCTGCCGCAGCGTCAGCAGCGACCCACTGCCCGTACAAAACAAAACCGTCGTCAGCTCAGCAATTAGCGCCTCGCTCAACTCCGCTAATGCCTCCTCTGACCGGCTCGCCGCCTGCAAAAATGGCAGCGCCATCCCGACAAGATCTGCGCCTAGCGCGATCGCCTTTGCCGCCTCCAACCCGTTACGCAGTCCCCCCGAAGCAATCAACGGCACCGCCGCTGGCGACACCCTTGACTCTGCTCGCGACTGAAATATCGATTGAATACTCGTCAAACACTCCGCTGTCGGTATTCCCCAGTCGGCAAACGTATTGCCCAACCGGCGCTGCTTGGCATCTTTCGCTCGCTCGCTTTCTACTCGTGCCCAAGAGGTTCCCCCCGCCCCCGCCACATCGATCGCGGCGACGCCCGCCTCAATCAGCCGCTGCGCCATCACCGCCGAAATACCGTTGCCCACTTCCTTCGCGATAATTGGCACGGGCAGCACCTTTGCCAGCCGCTCTATCTTGGCAAACAGCCCCTTGAAGTTCACATCGCCCTCCGTCTGTACGGCCTCTTGCAGCGGATTTAGATGCAAAATCAGCGCGTCTGCTTCCAGCGCGTCCACCGCTTTCTGGCACTGCGCCATACCGTAGTCGTAGTTCAGCTGTACCGCACCCAGATTGGCAAATAGCAGCGCATCCGGCGCATACTGCCGCACTGAAAAGGTGTGAGTCAGCGCCGGATTTTCTACCGCTACCCGCTGTGAGCCTACGCCCATCGCCAGTCCAAAGCGCTGGGCTGTCTTAGCCAGCCGCTGATTGATCAGCCTTGCCTGCTCTGTGCCGCCTGTCATTGAAGAGATTAGTAGCGGGGTAGCGATCGCCTTGCCCAAAAAAATCGACCGCAGGCTGATTTCATCGCGGTTCAGCTCTGGCAAGCAGCAGTGCGCAAACCGATAGCGCTCAAAGCCGTTCGTAACTCTATGACTTTGAACATCTTCATCCAAGCAGATCCGCAGATGATCTGCCTTTCTACCCTGGGTTTGCTGACTGACTTGTTGACTGGCTAGTTTACCAACTGAGTGACTGGTTCGCTGAGTCGCTGGCTGCGCAGGGAGCCGAGCATCAGATTCGATAGAAAAAGGTGGGCTCACAGCAAAAGGAGGAATGAGACAATTGCGAGTATTTTATAGTGAAATGCTTAATGCGTCGGGCATTTCGCTAAGCACTTTGTGTTACTTATCGCACACAACATAATCCTTTACGTTCGCGTCAGTTTTACTGCATCACGACCATCTATAGATTCTAGAAACACCTGCACCGACTCGTCGCTTGATGTCGGCAGCTGCTTCCCAACAAAATCAGGATGGATCGGTACCTGTCGATGGCCTCTATCGATTAGCACTGCAAGTCGCACTGCCCCTGGCCTGCCGTAGTCATGCACTGCGTTCAGCGCCGCCCGCACCGTTCGCCCGCTGTAGATCACATCGTCAACAAGTACCACTGTCTTGCCCGTCAGGTCGAACGGGATTACCGTCTTCGCTGGCGCCCGCACGCCAATTTGATCTAGATCATCCCGATAAAAGGTGATATCCAACGCGCCAACCGGCACCGCAATCCTCTCCAACCGTCCGATCTGCTCCATCAAAGATTCGGCTAGCGGCACGCCACGAGTATGAATGCCTAGCAGTACCAGACTATCTAGATCGCCAGATCGCTCTACAATCTCTGACGCTAGACGGTTCAGCGTACGACGCAACTCCTCAGCAGACAAAATATCAACTACTTTCTGAGCCATCGGTCTCCTCTCAAAAATCCGCTTTTTTGTACGGACTTTCATCATATTCTGACCAAGAGCATAAATGTACCTGCGACGATGCCCAGGCAAAAAGCATAGCGAGTCAGCCCCAGTGTCTGTCGAACCACATCGGCTGTGATTGGCCTCGTCGGCTCGCCTAATAGAGGTTTGTGTTTGATCTTACCTCTATACATATTGTCGCCCCCCAGTTGAACGTTCAACGCCGCTGCATAGGCACATTCGCTCCAGCCTGCGTTTGGACTAGGGTCCGCAGGTGCATCTTGCCGACAAATTCGCAAAACTCGACCTGGCTGCCCAGACAGTAGCGCCACTGCTAGGACGCTGATTCGACAGGGTATCCAGGTCAGCCCGTCTTCAAACCGAGCACTGAACCAGCCTAGATCGGTATACGGAGCCTCTTTGTAGCCCACCATAGAATCCAACGTGCTGGCAGCTTTGTACGCTAATGCTACCGGTGCGCTGGCCCCTATTAGAGCGCCGACAATTGCAAAAAATAGAGGAGATAGTACGCCGTCAATTGCGTTCTCACTCACCGTCTCTAATACCGCTCGATGGATTTCCGTTGCCGATAGCTGATCGGTATCACGACCTACGTATAGAGCTAGCTTTTGTCTGGCGTTCGCAATGTCACCGCTTTCTAGCGGTGCTAGCACGTCTGCTGCTGCCTGTCTAAGGCTGCGCCCGGCAAAGCAGCTTGCCAGCAAAATTACTTCTGCGACCCAGGCGACTACAGGCCAGCCGCTTTCTAAAAGCCGTAGACTCAGCCAGCTCAAGCCGCCCGTTCCACCGATCGCCAGAACAGCCAGCCCCACTCCGGCTATTCGCAGCGCCCTAGGCGACCAATCGCGCTTCAAAACGGCCTTGGCGTAGATATCAATCACCTTTCCTATTGCTTGGACAGGATGCGGCCAGCTCCAGGGATCGCCCACCACAAAGTCCAGCCCCGCCGCCGCTATCAACAGAGCTACCTGTGAGAGCTGACTATTGGTAACAGCGATCGCAAACCCAAGCCTCTCAAACCCAAAACTTTCATACCTAGCAAACTCAAACCCAACAATCTCAAACAACAAAGCTAGCACCCTCTCCCTGGGCCGCCTGCCAGCTACGAGCGTCGTAATAAAGGTCTTCTAACGTAATGCTATGAAACGCCTCCTGTAGCTTTTGGTTTAGCCGATTCCACAGCATAGAGGTCACCCAGTCTTCGGCTTGAGTCTGTGTAGCAGGAGTGGCGACTTCCACAGCAACGGAACTGGCCGATTCCCCGACGGCTTCTAGGATTTGGCCTAGCGAGATTTGTGCAGGAGCCTTAGCGAGCCTATAGCCGCCGTGAGCGCCGCGTACAGAATCGATTAAGTGCGATCGCCTCAGCTCAATCAATAGCTTTTCTAGATAGGGGGCAGGCAACTGCTGCCGCTGGGCGATCGCGCGCACAGAAGAGAGCGATCCAGCCGGCTGAAGGCTCAGATCTAGTAGCGCTTTCACACTGTAGTGGCCACGGGTAGTTAGTTTCATTTGTACAGCTTATCTTAGGCATAGAAGCCTATTCAGAATTAAGATCTCGCTCGGCCATTTCCCTGGCTAAAGCTAACTTTTTAGAACCAAAAGATGCGTCCACAACCAGCATAATGATCGAGATGTTTCGTCCTTTGTCGTGTTATCAACGTCAGCCTTTTCACCAACATAATAAAGTGACTTTCCTATGTCGTTTACACAGATTTAGAAGTATGGTTTTATGATGAGAGCTGAAATTACTAGATTCCAACAGCTGAAGGTGAATATAAGAGAAGATTAGTGCTACGTAGCATTGCTTAGTAGCACAGAAGATAGAGTTACACATCGCTGTACTCGATGCGTAACCTCACTCGCTTGGTGTTAGCGGTTCACAGCGTTGTATATCCGTATAGAAACCCGAACTAAATAAATGGTCAACAATCCAAATACAGATGCCCTCGTTGGGAAAGCACTGCTCAAAAAGGTAAAAGAACTAGAGCACCTATCAAGAGAAGAAAAAGCTAGAACCTGTGGGTATTACACGGTTACCAAAAGTGGTGTGACCCGCGTTAACATGATGAAATTTTTGAATGCGCTGATCGAAGCTGAAGGGATTCAAATCGATAGCACTCAGATAGGAACAGGGCGAGGTGGTCGCAGCGCTAGCTATCGCATTACTGTTCAATCTAACGGCAATCTATTGATCGGCTCCGCCTACACCAAGCAAATGGGGCTACAGCCAGGCGATGAGTTTGAAATATCTCTAGGGCGAAAGCACATCAAGCTAAAGCAGCTCGGCCAAGACGACGACGCTGATGAGTAATGTTTGAGACTTACAGCTGTGCTCGCGAGTTGCTTGCTTAATGTCGATGACTATCAAGAACAATCAAGTCGACATTGTCTGCTTCGTAGGTATAAAAGCTCAATAAATATGCCTTTGAAGTACAGCGCTTAAAGGACACCGTGACGTGTCCTTTTTTGTTGGCTTGATGATGTATAAACAGAGTCTTATGGTACGGTTCAAACGAACAGAGAACTATTGCTCTCCTTTTGAGCTTTCCTGCTGATCTCCTGTTCTAATTACGGGCCTATCTATCCGCCCGTATACAGTCCCCATACAGCGTCATTGCCATGAGTCTGCCGATTGTTTTAGAAATTGCAGTTGGACTGATCTTCGTCTATCTAACCTTGAGCCTAGTCGCCAGTGAAATCCAAGAAATTCTAAGCGCTCTGTTTCAATGGCGAGCGGAACATCTCAAGCGCTCTATAGAACAGCTGCTCGCAGGCGATAGCGTCCCACATACTAGCGGTGCGCCGCCTGTAGATAATCGTGAAGCAGCCAGAATCCTGGCTGACGAACTCTATGCCAGTCCGCTGATCGAAAACCTCAACTACGAGGCGCAGGGTAGGGGTGCCTCTATTTTGCGTCAGTTCCTCCATGGCATCGGTGCCATCTATCGCACCGTTACGTTTACTCGCAATGTGTTTGGCAACCGCACCAGCGGCCCGTCCTATATTCCCGCCGAAACCTTTGCGACTAGCTTGATAGAGCGTTTGAGATTGAAAGACTTTCAGCAGATATTAGTGCGATCGCGCTTCAGCACCTTTGTAGAAGAAGAAGCCGTTATCCCCCTACACGACATTGTTAACGAGCTGCGTGCCCGTCTGCAAAAAGAAGACCTGCTGGACGCTGCGCTGGTCTTCTTCGAACAGTCCACCACTCAAATTGCCTCCGAACTCACCGCCCGCCGTCTCACGCTAGCGTCCGCCGTAGAGCAGATCCTAAATCAGCTTCAGGCTTTTGAGACAAGGGCCGCTGACGCTTCTCTAGGCGACTTCGGCGCAGATCCTGACACGATTCAAACCTTTCTTAACCGAATTCGCTATCTGCGCGTTGGCCTAAGCGGTCACGCCGAGACCAACGAGGTTCTACTCGCTAGGCTGCGGCCCAGTCTAGCGGATCTTACTGACCTGCTAGATCCCTCGTCATCTACCTACGCCGAGCTCGTCACCCTAGCTCAAAAAGAAGGCGACGCCGTTCTCAGCGCCCTTGAAAAGCTGCAAGAAGAAGTCATTCCGCAGCGCCTACAAATCAGTCTCGCGACCCTAGCCAGTAGAGCCGAGACTAAGATCAACACCGCTGGCACGGAGCTACAGCAGCTGCAAGCAGAGGTCGAAAGCTGGTTTGACAACGGTATGGAAAGAGCCGGCGGTGTCTATCGGCGTAATGTCAAAGGCGTTGGGCTGCTAGTAGGATTAGCGATCGCATTCACCCTCAATGCCGACACCCTCTACATGTTTCAGCGGCTCAGCACAGACCAGGCCGTTCGCAACAGCATCCTACAAACCGCCGACCAGCTCGAAATTCGCGGCATCGACACCCCCGAAGCGCTTTCTGAAGACCTCGGCATCAATGACCTTTCAGAAACCCTGCCCACAGGTTCGCTCACTACAGATATCAGAGGCGAACTGCGCTCCATCAGCGCAGCCGTAGAAGCTAGCCTTGCCGACTATCCCCTTCCTATAGGCCGCAGCGAACGCATCTTCGAAGCGCAGAAAGCCGCTCAAGAAGATTGGCCTATTCCCTTCATTCCACAAAGAGTCGTTGGTTGGGGAATCACCGCCCTTGCCCTCTCTATGGGTGCTAGCTTCTGGTTTGACCTACTGCGCAAAGTTACCTCAGTGAGAGCCTCCGGTGAAAAGCCAAACACCTGATTCAGTTCGTTGAAAATGTCTAGAACTGGCCTTGTTACAGAAATGAGAGGTAATCCACGATCGCTTAGAAGCTAGAAACTTCACTCTCACGTCAGTGCGCAATTAGTATGCGATCGCCCTAAGCCAGTACGCTGATCTAATGCGCTGATTCAATGACCTGATCTAAACAGACTTTTGACGGCTGAAAGGCTTATCTCAACGTTAAAAATATTAGTTTGATTGAACAGAATTGCCCCGAACTCACCTGCGCTAGTTCGGGGCTAAGTTGAAGCCTTGGGTAAAGAACGAAGCCATCAAGCATCCGGTTTGGCGTTCATTTCAGCTAGCTCACGGGCAAATCGAACCCGGTGACGACGGGAAATCTGTTCCTCTGGATCGATCCCGTCAAAAGTTGGCGGAATCCAGGTTCGGACAACCAATAAACCTCCTAAAACAATCAAGAAAGAGCAAGCGGCCATCACCTGAGTCCACGGAGTTTCGAGGATACCGCGTACAATAATCTCACGCAGCACTGAAACAATCGACACTTCTACCGCCACTCCGATGGATACGCGGTGCTCTTTTAGGTAGATGATCAGCAGCCGAAACAGCTCCACCATAATTAGTAGGAACAGAATGTCTGAGGTGACATGAGGAAAGTTCAACGGTGGCAGCAACGATAGAAACATCTCTCGCAGTTGCATCACCATAAAGCTGAATAGCCCAATACAAAGAGAAATTACAATCAAATCCTGCACGAGTTCTAGAACGCGAACAACATGAGCGCCATTGAGCCAAGTAGCCCAACGAGGGGAGTTTGGAGAGGAGGAGGTTTGCATGGCGTGTAGGAATAAAAGATAAAGGTGTAAAGTCGTTGTCCTAGGGGCCTATTAGGAACATTCATCAGGCTCTGTTGACCTGACAATGCCTTCCGACCTCATGATGCGTAGTAGTTGAGCCTGGTCGAGTTAGCTAGGCAAATCTTTTCAAGTGGACAGAGCTGTAGACATGTAATCAAGAAAGCAGGCGCGAGTTATTCGCAAGACACGGGGTCAAAACACCACGTATCAACATTCATAAAACCGGCATTCACGAGCGTGAGGATTTTCTACGCAGTAGCGATCGAATGCGGATTGGTATGAGGGTGCTGGTTGCCTCAACTGAGCAGACCTCATCTCTTCCACGGTTTCCCACGCGATCGCTGCTTCAACATTCTGATGACCGTACATCTGAGTCAGACGCCGCGCATGTTCTAGAGCAGCTTTGAGACGGTTCTCAATTGTTGATTTGGACGATTGTGGTCGCAGCTCAACAGAAGGATTTGTTCTAGCTGAAATAGTGGTGGTGGTCATATCAAGAGCCTGAGTAAGAGGTTTGCTGTGAACTGTAAACAGCTTATCTATAAGCTGAATAAATGTCACTAGAGAAAACATATAAGCTCTATCTATCATTCATAAGCTTTCCTTAACTACCCACGCGAAAGTTATCTAGAACACATCAGCATAGTCTCTCAGTTTTATCCAGGTTAGCCCGTCTACAGTTCGCCTCTAACTCGGATGCATCACTTACTGTGTGTCACCCATTCACTTAGTCAAAATCGCCATCACCTCATTCGGTCTGCCTGTCGGAATCGGGCGGCTCCAGTCGCTCGGCTCGGCGTAACCCAGCTTATGCAACAGCAGAATGGTGCTTTGCACGATGCTCAAAGGGCCGAACAGTAGGTGGCAAACAGTAGGTGGCGAACTTGGCCGTGCGATCGCGGCAACGTAGACAAAGGAACCGCTGCTGCCGGGGAAGTATCAGCAGCCGTATCAGTGGACGCCGCAGCGCCCTCAGTAGAAGGAATAAACATGAGTGTCTGGTCTCCAAAAAGACAAGTGGACTAGGAAACCAGAACTTCTAATATTTGGCCACGTCGTTTACCGCAACAATACTGGCGAGTATCTATAGGCTATCTCAGCGACGCGGCTCAACTTTATACGAATGCATCCGCATAAAGTTGTTGACCTTAGCAACGCCGCGAAATGTAGTGCAAATCGAAGCAGCCAAGGTACAGTGCCCCTCAAGCTTGCAGACTGCGTGATCAGTTTGTCAGCCTAGCCGTCGGCGGGTGTTGTAGCACCTACTGATGGCGCTTGAGTCAAGTGAGTTCTGAAAATTCGGCATGATAGGCATCACACTTTAGCTATTGAACATAGGCTGATTTTTGCGATGAGCCAAGTCAGAACGCTAGCGATATAAAGCGGAATTGATGCAGAGTGCGACTGATAAAGTGCAGTTGATGACTGAACGATTGCAGAGTGCGACTGAGCAAGTCCCGTTGATGACTGAACGATTGCAGAGTGCGACTGAACAAGTCCCGTTAGTGACTGAACGATTGCAGGGTGCGACTGAGCAAGTCCCGTTGGTGACTGAACGATTCCCGGACGGTGCGGAAAGGTTCCCGAGTGTGACTGAGCAAGTCCCGTTGGTGACTGAGAGAAATTTGGTCAAGCTGACTGCCTGAGACGCTTGCGAGCTAGCACCTTCAATAGCACCGCCTGAAGTAAATCCCCTCTGGAGGGGCGCAGGGGTGGGTCTCGATGTGTGACGCGCATGGCCGGACCCATCCCGTCGCTACGCGCCACCCTTCCAGAAGGGATTTACTTCAGGCTTGGTGATTCTAGGTCTCTAGGGCTTCCCACCCAGCGCAATGCTATGCATCAGCCGACGGGGTGCCATCGTCCATTGTCAACAGCCGTCGCTCTAGCGCCTCCCATTCACTGCGAGACACTCGGATAGCAGCCTCCTTGCACTGAATGAGTAGCTCGTTAGCGTAAAGATAGTTTCGAAGTGCTTCTGCTTCCTCGTCAGAGAAAGTGATACTCTTCCGCATCTGAGTTTCTAGAGATTTCAACCAGATAAGCTGAAGTTGGTTTGCCCATGTCTCGCCATGTCTCAGAAGAGTCCTCTGTCGGTAGGTAGGAGTTGCTGATGATTTGAGAGCTTAGTCGCAATTGACTCAAAGACTTTGAGCATTGAGAAAGTGATGATCGCTAGCTCGTGTAGCTCTGACGATGGCGCTGGCTCTAGCACTAGCGCTGTCGATGGCGCTGTTGATAGCGCTGTTACTGCTAGGCTATAGTGCGCTATCGATGGTGCTGGCGATACCGCCGACGCTAATGGCTGTGGCGATGGCTCTCGATCTGCGATGGCAATAGCGCTGGCACTGTCGATAGCGCTGTCGATAGGCTGTCGCTAACGATGGCGATCTAGCTCTGGCACTGGCTATGGCGATGGCGCTAGCGTCAATAGGCGGTCGAAGCTGCTAGGAGCTGTTCGAAGTGGCCAGCTAAGATGGCGATAGCTCTGTGCTGATATGGCGATGACGATCGCAAGCATAGCCGCCCGCTGAGATAGCTCCGAAGGTCCTACCTTATTCACCGCAGCCCAACTCACCAACTTCTGAAGCTTCGGATACGGCTCAATATAGGTTCGAGCCTTCCGATCAATTGCTGTCAAGAGCTGAACCGAACGATTCGACATTAACCCTGACACTAGCAGAAAGACCTCACGCCAGCTCTCATCTGTCAGATGCTCATCAACTAACTCTCTTTCTTTCTGTTCTTCTACGATGTGCAGCGCCGTCAAATATTCCTGAAGCGTCAAATGAGAGAACGAATAGGCATCCGTTGCCCGCTCCACCAAAATGCCTTGCTGCACTTCAATAGCTGTCAAAACTTTATCAGCATCCAAATACTCTCGGCGCATCCAGCGTGTCCGACAGAAACGCCGCAATTCTCTCAGTCACAACAGCTTTAGAGAAAAAGAGCTGGTCTTGCTACAAAGCTGTCGTAGGCAATCTTCGCCAGCATCAGCTTCTCTAATTCTGGATGAAAGCCTTCGTAAATCAGGATCTCGCTTCAAGCGCTTTTGAGCAGACCATTCATGCAAAATAATATTCAGCGCCCGTTCGTACAGCACACTGCGCTTGCTCGGCAGAGTCTGTTCCCGGTCATAAACCAAACACAAAAACGTCAGCAACAGCGGCGTCTGTGCCAGCTCTTTTGCCGCTCTGTGTTTGTCTTCAAACAGCAGCTCGCGATACTTATCAGCCGTTCCTAGATCTTCATCTTCTGCGGAACCAAACCACCGATCGATAAACTGCTTAATCTGTTCATCATCAAATTCAGCAATCGTCACATCCGTGAATCGACGAAAGCTACTGCGATAGGCCGCAATCCGACAAGACGACACAAAGCGATTATTGTCGTACCTATCGACAAAATCCTCAATCTGTTCGATTACGTGGTTGAGATTCTGCGAAGGCACCTCATCTAATCCATCAAACAGCACCAGCAGCTTCCCTTGGTCCAAAGCAGACTCCACCAAAGCTTCAGCCGCCGGAAACTTGTACTTGTCAAATTCTTGAACGATTTTCTGTTTGATATCAATCTGTTCTTCCCGAAACTTCTTCAGCTCTAGAAATACAGGAATGCACTCCTGATGAATCTGACCGTCTTTCTTCAGCGCTTCTAAGCCAATCTTCCGTAAAAAAGTAGACTTGCCAATACCCGGTCCGCCCAGCACCATCAGAAACTGCTTGGCATTGGCAACGTCCATACCCTTGAGTCGTTTCGCCTCATCAGACCCAAAGCTTCGCCGCCCCTGAGCCCGATACCCATCCTCTAGCTCTTCTAGTCCAATGAAGGCACGACGGCCCTCGTCATCCAGCAAATTGACAGTTGTGTAGATCTTCTCTAAATCTAGAGGCTCTTTCATCAGCCCCGGCATAATCTTTATCTTGCACTGCCACCTGATGTAGTTCTCTATGTACGTATTAGAGGCTTCAATGACGCGCTGCGCGTGTTGAGTTTCGCTATAGGCACCTCTAATCTCCTTCGCCGCATACTTTCCTGCCTTGATCGCCTGATCGAATACAGAAACGGCAATACCGCCAATCGCACTTTCAAATAGAGGCATGAGCGCTCACAAGACAAACCACATGAGAAGCAGTATAAACAACTAGTCAAAGCTGTCTCTAGTCATCAATTTGGCGATTGGCTGTCTACTTCATTAATCCAAGCGGTGCTGCCGGCGACCTAGCTGATCAGCTCGCTAATGAGCTGTGTTACCTCAAAGCCTTGATCTATGTTTTCAAACTCAACGATCTCACCACTGGGCCAGAGTGCAACGGCTTCTAGATCTGCATCGGTTGGTCTGGGCTCTAGTGGGACATGGGCATTGCCATTCCATCGGCTAAAGTCTAGCTGATCTACTGGATAGCGATAGCTACTGCCGTTCTCAAACTCGATTTCTAGCGATCGCACTTCCGGCACATAGCGAGCCGCAACGGGCTTGAGCTTTAAAGATACGTCTGGTCGCTGTCTTACTTCCTACCACGGTCTATACCTTCCCAATGTCGTTGTTAAAGGCAAGAGACGAATAGTAACGGTGTCGCAAGACTTCAGTCCACTGCCCGACGCTCTACCTCTAGCAACCATACGATAAACACCGTTCCTGGCCCAGACTCAGCGTCAAAAGCACTTGTCGGTAGCCACGGCGTTCCTACTGCCGGACTAATCACTTCGATAAAGCCCTGCATCTCGGCAACCAGTGACTGTGCGATCGCCAACCCCAATCCCGTCCCTGGAATATCGCCCTCAGCCTGCACCCCCCGATAATTCCGCTCAAACAGTCGCACCAGATCCTCAGCCGGAATCCCCGGCCCCGTATCACTCACCACAATTCCCTGATATTGACCCTGCTCGGTCTGCTGAGCCTGCTGTATCCGACTCACCCCTGTTTGCACCCATACCTCGGCTCCCACAGGCGAATACTTCACCGCGTTATCGACTAGGTTGCTCACCACCTCGCCTAACGCCTCTTCTTCACCCCATACCGACGGCGTATCCGGCGCAACCTGTGCGTGCAGCTTCACCCCTTTCTCTGTCGCCACGATGTCAGCGACAGCCACAATCGGCTCCACAATATCAGGTAGATACTGAGCAGATAGCGTCAGGGCATGACCAAGCCCGGTCCCCTGACGGGCGTTTTGACTGCCGTCAGAGTGAGTATCATCAGAGTCGGATGCGACTAAAGCAGTCGTTGAAGGCAAGCCGCCTGGTACTAACTCATTGGACTGAAGATCGGCCTGCGAACTGGGAGGTAAGCTCAGCGGTGCTGCCGGTAATAGCGATGGACTGAGCGCCACATCCTCGGCTAGCTCTGTATCGCCAATCGCTACTGTCTCGTCAAAGTGCGCCACCATCTCCCGCAGTCGCTTGCTCTCGCGGACAATTCCCGTCGCCACCTGCTGATTGGGATCTTCTGGCTCTAGTCGCCGTACTAGCAGCTGACCGAACGTCGTCACTGCGGTCAGCGGATTGCGAAACTGGTGCAGCAAATTATGAAATATCTCTGACTGGCGGCTCTGTAGCTCTCGCTTGGTAGAGAGCTGTCCCTGTAGCCACTGATTGCGCCGCTCTAGGACGCAGCCCGCTGCCAGCATCTGGGCAACGGCCTCGATGTGCTGCTGTTCGTCGTTTCTCCAGGGGCGATCGCGCCGCACCGTCACCAGCAGCCCGACCACGACATCGGTATACACCAGCGGCACCACCAACCGCTGGTCGGACCGGATCTCTGATGGGACTTCTGGCCAAGGGCGATCGCTCCGGTCCGCAACTGCTTCACCCGCTTCCCTAGCGCCTTCTACATCGGCTAGGCTCTCCACAGCAAACGGCGCATCGGCACTTCCCGGCAAAGCCAGGGTTCCAGAGTCGCCGCCGCCCCATCGCCCCTCAAAGTTCTCTACCCAGCGGTCGATCGATTCTGGATAGCTGACAACAGGCGCAAAATCAGGCTGCTCGCGAGCATAAGCCCCGCTTGCTGACTCGCCTAAATCGCCCATAGCCAGCTTAGCTATATAGATAGCCGCAGAAGACTCCTTCATCTGCTCAGTCAACAAACGCAGCTGCGACTGACAGAGCGACAAAAATTCGGGACTGGCAATTGCGGCCATAAACGTCTACGAAACAGAATGAAATAATAACGAAACAGGCTAGGTTTAGCGAGATCGGTGAGTCTAAGGATAGGTATCAAGAAGGAATTGTTAAGTTTTTAACAATTCCTTAATACATTTCCTTGCGAGTAGTCTCTCCTGCAACTTATAGAACCATTGCCTGCTATAGAACGCACTCTATAATTTGGCCGAAAACAGACGATGAGGAATTTTTTAAACCAACTTGAAATTCTAAGTTGTACCTGATATATTTTGCAAGGTCTTAATCATTTTGTAGCTCTTGCTACATCCTGAATCACACTACTGGAGGGAAGAAGTTGGCACGAAGACGCAAGCGAAAGAGCCGTCGTCGCCTAGAAGGACGACGCATTTTAGAGTCAGTTCCTCAATTTAGCATTGAGAGCGGTGAAGAGAAACCAGTCACAGCGGCTCGAAACTATATTCATGCTCAGGGCATTTGTCCACCTGCTCTACTGCTAGTAAAGCGTAATGAGCATACGACCGACCGCTATTTTTGGGCGGAGAAAGGTTTGTTTGGTGCTCAGTACGTAGAAGAGAACCACTTTTTGTTTCCTAGCCTTCGCCTACTCATGAGCGAAGAAGAGGAAGAAGTCGCAGTTTCCCTGTAGCGTCAAGACTAACCGTAGAATTGACTTAGTTTAGACAAAGAAAGGGAGAGATGAATTACCATCTCTCCCTTTTTGTATGCTGTTGGTCTAATGTGCTTTCTGTACACACCGCACGTGGCGTCAAACCAGCGTCAGTGCCACATCTGAGTTCCCCAAACCAACAAGTTCTCTGCTGAAGTGAAGAGTTCCCCGGCAATTGTTGTGACTTTAACAGTATCGTCCGACAGCGACAGCGCCTGAATGTGATACCAGCTACCACGTCGTAGCACCATCATATTATCCCTAGAGATTTTAGAGCCTTTGGCGGTGTCGCGAGCCTGTCCTGGGCAGGGTTTTCCGTGCCACACTTCCCACAGCTCTGCGGCGCTAGTACGGTATACCTGACAGTCTTTTGGAATGGTGCAATACTGAAAATAGCAGGTGCCATTCGTTCTTTGACTGATTGGAAAAAAGCTATTTTCAATTAGACAATGACATACAATTTCCCAGTACATTGAGTTGCGGTTGACTATAGCCGTCAGCTCATTTCTTACCAACTTACCGGTAACAATAGGTCCTTCTGTGCGGCTAGTAAGTGTGACTACATCTCTGCTATGACTAGCAATGAGATCGCCACTAGCAAAGTAGGTAGGCTGTTCGCGTATGAGTGATTCGATGAACGTTTTTACGCAGCCGATTTCGCGCTCACTGATCGATCTTCCGGCTTTATCAGAAGCGCCGCTAGCTGCTAGTTCCGATTGGGCCAAGTCTGATGTCGTTGGTGATGATGATGACGTTAGTGGCGCGCTTGGCTGCGTTGTTGCGGTAGGCGTTCTAAGGGTGAACAAGCTACCGGTGATGTACCCTGTTGTGTCCCTGATTGCGACTGCGTTACCCTCTACAGGAAAAACTCGCAAAGATCGCGATAGAAGCTGAGTTTGGTGCGGCAGTTGCACTACATCGTCTGTGCCATCCAGTGTCTTTTTCAGAGCTGCCTCTAGGACTGAGTCAGTGCCTTTGGAGCTGTGGGCCGTATCGGCAAATTGCTGAATAGCTTTTTGAAGCGTTAGAACGTCGGTGATGGGTCGATCTAGTACCTCTGATAAAGGCCATCCTGTGATTGATTCGGCCAGCGCATTCATAAAGATCACATCGCCATGCCGGTCGGTTGCCACAACTGCTTCGCTAAGGGATTGAAAAGCAGTCGCATACCAGCGTTCGCTAGAACGCATAACTTGTTCTTTCTCATGCTTGTGGAGAGCGATCTCAAGCGCAATTCCCAGCTCTCTTTCTTCAAATGGCTTTAGCAAATAGCCGTATGGGTCGGTTTGATTAGCCTCTTTGAATGTGCTGTTATCTGCATTAGCCGTCAGGTACACAATCGGAATTTGCAGCTCCGACTTGACTTTTTCGGAGACGTCAATTCCTGTCATCTCACCTTTGAGATGAACATCCATCAAAATTACATCAGGACGGCTGCTCTGAATTTTCCTCAAGGCGCTATCCCCAGAAGCCGCTACGCCCGCGATGTCGTAGCCTAGTCGCATCAGGCTAGTCTTGATATCTAGCGCAATCACACTTTCGTCTTCAACAATCATCACCCTTTTGGCGGGAGCTAGGTCGATAGTGGGTTGAGATGCCAGTTGAGTCGCCATAACGATGTTCCTTGTATTAGATGTGAGATAGCTGCCAAAATGAATTTGGGGTGAGTGCAGAGCGGTACGTTATCTATTCGCAGTTTTCTAATAGCGCTTTTAGCTCGACAACAAGAGATGATCCAATCTAAATTCTGCCGGGCGATTACCGACTGTCAATAGACCGCCTAGTTGTTCAGTGAGACTGCTGATGAGCTGCAACCCTAGCGTTCTAGCATTTTCAATATCCAAATTATCCGGCAGGCCGACGCCACTATCTTTGTAGTGAATAGAAAAATGTTCAATGTCAGTCAGTCTTGCCACAATCTTAATTTCTCCCTGAACGGTCTGAGCTGTGGTCTGCGCTGGAAATGCGTATTTCAGAGAATTTGTGATTAGCTCGTTGATAATCAGTCCACAGGCAACAGCAGTATCTATTTCTAGGGTAATGCTATCAATCGCAATATCTAAATGAATATGCCTATGGTTGATGCCATAAGAGCGGAGTAGATGGGCTGACAAATCTTGAATATAGTCTGCTAACTCAATTTTCCCAAGATCGCTAGACTGATAGAGCTTTTCGTGAATCATGGCCATTAGCCGAACTCGGTTCTGACTCTCACGAAAGAATCCTAAGACGTTCTCGTCTTCGATGGTGTTGGATTGAAGGTTTAGCAAACTAGAGATAATTTGTAGATTGTTCTTTACTCGGTGATGAACCTCTTTTAGTAGGGCTTCTTTTTCTTTGAGCGACTTTTTGATTTGGGTTTCAGCTTGCTGACGTTTGATACTATCTCGCAGTCCTCTGACCCGATGACGAAGTAGAGCCCAGTGAATTGGTTTGGTTACGTAGTCGCTAGCGCCAGCCGCAAATGCCTGTTCAACCGACTGTGAATCGTCTAGGCTCGTGATCATAAGAATAGGCACTGATGCTTTTTCTTCTGAACTGGATCGTAGCTTGTCAGATATATCTTGTAGCGTAGCGCAGCAGCTAAAGCCGTCCATCTCGGGCATTACAGCATCTAGGAGAACGATGTCGGGACGTTCTTGCTTGAAACGGTTCAGGCACTCTATTCCGTTGCTCGCTTCTATTACTCGAAAACCCTCTTTTTGCATGGCGACGCGGAGTAGTAGTCGGATGGTGGGTTCGTCATCAACAACTAGAATTGATAGACGGTCTGACTCTCTATCTTCTATAGCGGGGCTAGGTTCGGTTGGAGGCTGAGCAGCAATTTCACTCACTTTTGTGATAGCGGTAGCTTGTAGCATGGTGGTTGTTCTGGTGGGCGTTTTCTAGCGGACATTTTTCTTGAGCATTTCTGTCTGAACGTTTCCTATTGGGTATTTTTGTAAGCTTGGATAGCAACCTGAACGTCTTGGTATTCGGTTTTGATCTGTTCTATCAGTTGCAGCGCTGGTTTTGTGTGGTTGTTTCTTCCGATAATTTCTATGGCCTGAGCGATCTTGTGTAGGCCCATAGCACCGACACAGCCGCTGAGTGATTTCAGTGCATGGGCACTGCTGCTGAGTTTGGCGGGATCTTCTTGTGCGATCGCAGCCTTCACCGCTGCTATTCGATCAGGTGCATCTGCTAAGAAACTGTCGCACACCTCAATCAAAAAGGCGCTGTCACTGCTGAGACTTTCTAGTGCTTGTGTATCTAGCGTGTGGACATCTTGCGTGTTTATAGACATGTGAATTTCTATGTTCTGTTGTCACGAGATCGCTGATCTAGGTTCTGAGACATTATTCGTTAGTTAGACATCGCGCTCCTATCTAACGCCTGCTGTCGCGGCTTGAGGACACTGTTGCAATACGGACAACAGATCCCGCTTGCCAATCGGCTTTCTGATGTAGTCATTCATCCCAACAGCAAGACACTCTTCTCGATCTCCTTGCATTGCATGAGCTGTCATCGCGACGATATGAGGCTGATGGCTAATGCTCGGATCTGAACGAATTTTTCGAGTGGCTTCTAAGCCGTCCATTACGGGCATTTGCACATCCATCAGGACTAGATCGTATTGCTTGTGTTTCAGTGCGGCTAAAGCTTCTGCTCCGTTGTTAGCGATATCAGCTTGATAGCTATAGGCAGCAAGCATATGTAAGGCTACTTTTTGATTGAGAGCAATGTCTTCTGTCAGTAGAATCTTTAGCGGTTTCTGGTCTTCAGGCAGCTTTGCGACTGCAAGTTGTTCTAGCGAATGCGCAGGCCGATGTTTGCGACCATTCTCTTCCTCAGTTTGATATGTATCCTTGGTAGGATTACCGTTGTTGAGTAAGAGCTGAACAAGAGCCTCGTAGAAGTGCGATCGCCTGATAGGTTGTCTAAGCAGCTTTGTACAAACGTCTAGTTCGTTCAGTGGCTCTTTTGTTGATTTCTTGTGGCGCTGAAGCAACAGTAGAGGAGTCTTTTGATGGTTTTCTAGTCTTCGAATTTTCAAGGCTAGATATACACTATCTATCTCTAGCTCGGCTTCATCGATTGCGATCGCATCAAAGTCATACTCAGCTAATTTAGCAAGCGTCGCCGCTGCTGATGTGACGGTAGTAGTCTTTAAATTCCAAGATTCAGCCTGTAGCGACAGGTACTCACTATTGGTCTGATTTGCCGCTACGATCAGTAGCCGCTTGCCGCTCAAATCAACATCAGCGCGGGTGATCTGACTGTGACAGTACGAGGTCTCGGGGCTAGGATTTTCATAAGTCTCCATCATTAGCGAAAAATGGAAGATAGAGCCTTGGCCTGATTCACTCTCGACCGATAGCTCGCCGCCCATCATCTCAACTAGGCGCTTGCTAATTACTAGACCCAGACCCGTTCCGCCATACTGCCTAGTCACCGAAGAATCAACTTGACTAAAGGGTTGAAAGAGACGAGAGATTTTATCTTGGCTAATCCCAATTCCCGTATCTTTAACAGAAAACTGTACTTTATAAAAAGTAGGGATCTGATCGGACTTTGCATCACCGGTCTTACTATTAGCTGCTACAGCATCAGCAGCGTCAACCTTACTAAGCTTTATGCGTACGCTCACTTCCCCTTTTTCTGTGAACTTAATGCTGTTGTTGACCAGATTGCTCAGGATTTGTCGCAATCGAACAGAATCCCCTTTAAAGGTATTCTGTATGCAAGGAGGCTCAACCAAACAGTTCAAGAGTAAACCCTTAGTTTCTGCCTGGTTATAGAACAAGGTAAGAATATCTTCAATACACTCATACAAATCTAGCTCTCCCTCCTCTAGCTCTAGCTTGTCAGATTCGACCTTAGAGAAGTCGAGGATATCGTTAATCACAGTCAGCAGAGTTTTGCCACTTGTGCGAATCACCTCAATAAAGTCTTGCTGCTGATTGTCTAGCGCAGTCTCTCCAATCAGTTCAGTCATTCCCAGCATCGCATTCATCGGCGTACGAATCTCGTGACTCATCATCGCTAGAAACTCACTCTTCGCCTTGTTCGCAGTTTCTGCCGCCTGAGTCGCAGCCTGTAGAGATGCGTTAATTCGCTTCTGCTCTGAAACGTCATTGATATGTGCAATAAAAAGCAGCGGATTGTCCTCGGCATCTCTCAATAAAGCAACGCTCAGCTCAACCGGAACAATATGCCCAAGCTTGTGAAAATAGCGCTTGTCAAACCGATAGTATCGACGCTCGCCAGCGAGTAGTTCCTTGATCAGCGTAAAGTCTGTCTCTAAATCTTCCGGATGCGTAATTGACTGAAAGTCTATGGACAGCAGTTCTGCTTTGGAATAACCCAAAATTTTCAAGATAGCCTCATTCGCTTCTTCGAAGAAGCCATCTAACGAGACCAGCACCATCCCAATCGGAATATCATAAAAAGCGCTTCTAAAGACTTTCTGACTTTCTTCTAATTCTCTTCGTTTTGCTACCTGCGCCTGCGCATCGGCCTCCAACCTATGATTGACATCTTGCATAGCCAAAAAATGCGGTAAAAGCACCGTCAGCTCTATAGCTGTGTAGCCAGATACCAACGCCGTGGCCGCTCTAATCGCACCTGATATCCAATAAATTGGATACCAGAGCGTCACAATATCAAACAAATGGCCGACACCACATAGCAAAATGAAGCTGCCGAAGAGCAGAGTCAGCCGAACGGGAAAAGGGTGCTTACGCTTGCGAATGAAGTAGACCAGCGCCGCAGGAATAGAAAGGTATGACAGTGCAATCACACCATCGCTGATAGCATGGAGCCCTACTAGCGGTGTCTGCCATAAATAGCAGTGTCCATGAGGAATGTAGTGCGGCGAGAATAAACCTGATGAGACTTGATTCCACATTGGCATAGGCTACGAAAAAGGATGTTGTTCTATTCATAAATAAATTGTTCTTGATTAGTCTTATATCAAAGATGACGAGAAAGAAACGAAGTAAGTGCTAGCTTGATTTCTTGGTGTCTTATAGCAAGAACGGCATAGGTGAAAACATAGATGAAAACATAGAAGCTTTGCATTACTCTCTTGCTTGTTCTTATAAAACCCATGTTGATAGCAAAAAGTCTAAGTAGTTACTGTGAGTTTTAGCGACCGCTGAGCTGTTCTTATGGATATGCAATCTACGTAGAACTACTACGCTCTTTCCCTACCTCAGTACGACCCAGCTAGCACTCCCACGCTAATAGGAGTCTTAAAGGAAGCGCTTTAGGATTTGTAATGTTGTTGCAGTCAGTGAAAGTGTTATACCTGTTCAGCGTTGGCAAAGACGCTGAACAGATCAGCATGCGAGCCACCGATCTATAGATGCTTATCGACTCGAGTATCTGTAGCTTCCGGCACTTTGCTTCCAGCAGAACAAACAGCCACAATCCTTTTCGAACAAAGCAAAGTGTTTAGGAAACTGCACAATGCATTACGCAGTTTTCTAAACAAGCCAAAGGTAAAGCCGAGCAGGTTGCCCGTATGTGTAAGTTCTGAGTTTGTCTGAAGGTGTAGCGATTGGAACCTCTTCACCTTGAAATGAGCAAAAAGCCACTGCTTCAACCCGCTGTATCGTCGTTTTCGACAAGCTCATCTTCTTTCTTCAGACGAGTTTGCAGCCAATAGTACAGGTCTTCAATCGATGAAAAGTCAAAAACTGAAGCTGTTAGGTCGTTCAACAGCGAAAAAGGCAGCGCAGTGACAGCAATTCGCAGAAGAAGACGGTGCTGGTGCCACCTTCGGGGGGAGGAAACACGCCGTCAATTACGTGTTTACCAAGCTTTCAGCGTAGATGATAGAGCATTCCTGAGTTCAGCTAGCTCATCTCGATGCCCTTTGACCGTCAGCTTAGAAACAAAGTCTTCAGTTGCTTCAGTCTCCGTCTCCACTCTAAACACCACCTTCTCCGGGCGGCTAGACTTCCGCCAATAAAAAACGCCAGCCAGCGGTGAAGCGGCAACCAGTCCAAACATTACCCAGCCCCAGCCAGGAAAAAGTGTCGCCATCACTAGCGCTAAACAAGCGAACCCTACTGCCGCCAAAGTCGACAAGAAAACGGCCATAAACCAGCTAGGGCTTACTAAGCCAGCTACTGTAACCGCCGCGTCGTCTTTCAGCGCAGCCACGACCGGTTGCTTCTTGCCCTTCGCATCTTCTAAGGTGGGTTCTATCTGCCTGTAAGCACGGCTTTGAAAGTAGTCCATGACTGCCTGCTGCAAAGGCTCTGCTGACTGAGTAGAGCCAAACTGAGCTACCTCTATTCTGTCCTTTGTGGAGGCCCGGATAAAAAAGACTAGCCCAATCACCATTAGGCTGGTGAGCAGTAGCGTAGAGGCTCTAGTAGGGTCGGTAAACACAGGAAAGAAAGCGACTCCGAATCAAACAACAGCAGGGGAATAGTATTCAATATGCCACGTCTTCACTGTTCTACAAAAATATCCTGTAAAAAACGCTGTGGCAAATAACTGCTACAGCGTTCGGGTTGACTACGTTGAAGGCGCTTGCGATCGCGCACTCTGTCTTCTACAGACAGCTCTAATGCAATGAAAGGAAAGGAGAAGGAGCTAGCTATGAGCCAGCGTACTTAATGCCAGCGGGAATAGGCCGGACTGTAGCCGTGACCTGCTGCATGCCGCTCTTTTGAGGGATGACTGATACAGCCGTCTGCTTGCCTACCATATAGCGCTGCCATAGGTCGGCTAGCTCACGAGCTTTCATCTGCCAGTCTGGGCGAAGACGATACATCCGCCGAGGACGACCTCGACCCTCTACTTTTTTCCAGTAGCCCATGATCGCAGCCTGATTCTCAAGGAACTTGAGGGCATTGTAGAGCACTGTGTCAGAGAGACGGTAGTTTGGATAGTCTTTTTCGATGGCGTGAATGAGCTCGGTGCCGTATGAGTCGTGACGGATGAGCACTGAAAGAACGTAGCAAACAGCAAGTTCTTTGTTGAGATAAACCGGCGGCGGATCTTCAAAAAACTGATAGATATCTTCAAACTTCATTGGGAAGCTCCGATAGCGGGTGAGTAAAGGGACAGCGATGGTCGGTCATAGCTAGCGTCGGATGCATCCGTGTGATCGCTCATCCACTTTGCTTTGCTAGAAGCGAGAGTTTCACGAGGTGGAAATCATCTGAAGCAAAGTGACCAACGCTATAAAGCTAAAGTGACCAAAGCTGTAGATGAACTACTTTGGAACTTTTAACACTTGCTCTAAAACTGCTGATTTATTTTATACATTGAATAAAAGATTTGCTTAACTTTTGCGAAAGTAGTAATCATCCGCAAGATTTTGTCAGATTTGCCGTCAAATTTATGATGAAAAGTCTAATTTCGTTATGCTCTTGTAAGCTTTTGCTCTGATCAAGAAAATTTTTGTTGCAGAGTGTTATTTTCTCGATACAAAATTAAGCGGCGCTTAGCTAGAAAGGGCCAAGTACATCGGGTCGATCGGTCTGCAAATTTTGGGTGGTAAAGAGCACGCGCTCGTTTTGAACAGCAGCTAGTCCTAGATAGACAGGACCGATAGTGTAGATTGGCTGGCTAGCGATCGCCTGAATCTCTAGTGGCTGATCGTAGGCTTGGACCTGACGTAAAAAGTCTAAAACTGGCTCGGCGAGCCCTCTAGCAACAATTGGATTGAAGTAGATGATGCCATCTCTTCTAGCTTGAATTTCGGCCCGGATCTGCAGGGCTCTGTAGCGTTCTGCGAGATCCTCGTCGGCCAGATCTTCTCGGTCTACTTGCACAGCAGCAACGGTCTCACCGGGGGCATATCGAATTGCATTGACGGGGGCTTCTATGTTGACTTGTAGACAGGGCTCACCCTCCATGTTCAAGATTTCTCCGACACAGGGCTCGCCAACAACATAGTTAGCAGCTGAGGAGACTCTGATGATGTAGCTTCTGGTATCTGCGGTCGCTTCGATAATCTGCTGAACGGCGTCAGTATCAAACTCAATGGCAAAGTCGTTGATTTCACTCAGGCCAGGCCAGATAGCCCGTAGGGCTAAGCGGTTGGCTTCAACTAGGGCTGCTTCTACGGCGCGTTGGGCTGCTTCTACCGAGTCGGAACGAGCCAGCGTGACGGCTAGGGTTTCGTTGCGGCGGATAGCTACGTTGCCTAGGCGTAGAACCTGGTATTCGTCGTCCAGACGGGAAATTTCTTCGGTGAGCAGGGTTTGCTGTGCTTGGAGATCTTCTAGGCGACGGGTGCGTTCATCAATGTCCTGGTTGCGCTGGACGATTTGACGATCGCGGTCGGCAAGCTCTTGATTGCGGGCCTGAAGCGCTTGGTCGCGCTGGGCAATTTGTGATCGCACCGCTGTTTGTTCCTCGATCAGCTGCTGCCGTTCTGATCGCAGCCCGCTGATTTCATCGCTCAAGCTACCGATCTGCGCGGATACCGTATCTAGACGATCTTGGGTTTCGACCAGGTTGTCTAGGGTTTCTTCTTCTCTAGCGATCGCCGTGCGCAAAGAACGGTTGGTGTCTCTCAGCCGATCTTGCGCCTCTATCTGTAGCGATTTCGATTCTTCTAGTGTCCCTTCTACAGTCTCTCGCTCTGTTACTGCCGATTCTAAGTCAGTCTGGGCTTGGGAAAGGTCTTGCTGAATATCGTCTAGCTGAAATAGACCTTTGCGCAGCTGGCTATCCAACGCAATCAGCAGCATCAGCGTCGAAAAAGAGGCTAGCATCCCAGTCGCAACGCTCACTAACGTAGCCGTTTGGCGCGGGCGCAAGTTGAATAGGCTCAGGCGAGATTTGCCCACCTTCATGCCAATGCGATCGCCAACCGTCGCGATCACACCACCCAAACAGGCCACTGCAAACAGCAATATAAATCCAGTCATTCACCCCTATCGTGGTCAGAGAAAAAGCACGCCCACCCGCACCAAGATAGTAACTGATTGTCTTGGGTAACGAAGTCACCAGTCCTTGCGAGATCGTTACCCCATTAAAAATTGAAACCGCCTGTAGACCAAAACTCTCTAGAGTCCGAGGCTAAGTAAACTGCTGAGACAGCGTTACCGGGTCGTGGACCGTAATTTTCTTCTTGTGAATAGAGATCATGCCCTGCTCACGCAGATCTCCTAGTAGCCGGGTTACTGTAACTCGAGTCGAACCGATGGCTTCCGCGATCGCCTGATGGGACAGCTTCAAATCAACCGTAATACCCTCATTACCCGGCACCCCAAAATCACGGCAGAGAATCAGCAAAAAGCTCACTAGCCGAGAGCCCATATCTCGGTGAGCTAGCGTCTCGATCATCATCTCAGTTTGCAAGATGCGCGAAGACAGTCCCCTTAGCATCATCGCCGACAGCTCTGGATGCTCTTTGAGCGCCACGCTCATCTGATCCGCCTGCAGAGACATCAGCTCAACCGGTGTAAACGCCACAGCATGATAGAAGCGATCTGATCTGTCGCCCGTGATCAAAGACAGCACGCCAAATACGCTATTTTCCCGCAGCAGAGCCACCGTAATCTCTTCACCAGCCTCATACACCCGAGAGAGCTTCACCGCTCCCTTCGTCAAAAAGTAAACCCGTTCGGCTGGATCTCCGGGAAAGAAAATCGTCTTGTTGCGCTCGTATGATTCGACTACCGGCGGCAGCGCTCCACCTATAAACGAACGAAACATATCAGCGATCGGCGAACTGGGGACTGCGATCATAATGAAAGAAGAAGGGGATTGGGAGCTAAACTGGCCTATGCATATCAAAAAGTCAAGACTTTTACGAGAGCAAAACCAAAAATGTCAGGAGAAGCTCACTATGCTACATACACTAAAGCCTATGCCATCAAGAGTGTTTTGTGTTCAGCGTTACAAAACAAAGCCCCTATCCGGCAATCCCCTTTTTTCAGTATGCTCCTAAGGCGCAAATAACAAAGTATAGATAAAGAGTCATGCTAGATCTGACCGGAAAAAAAGCCCTTGTCACCGGCATTGCCAACAATCGCTCCATTGCCTGGGGCATTGCCCAACAGCTTCACGCCGCTGGTGCGGAGATCGGTGTCACCTACCTCCCCGATGAGAAAGGCCGCGCTGAAAAGAAAGTCCGCGACCTGACCGAGCCCCTCAATCCCAGCCTATTTCTTCCTTGCAACGTTCAAGACGACGATCAGATCGACACCCTCTTTGGCACCGTCAAAGACAAATGGGGCAGCTTCGATATTTTGATTCACTGTCTGGCCTTCGCCAACCGCGATGATTTAACTGGAGCCTTCAGCGATACCTCCCGCGCCGGATTCGATCTGGCCCTTAGCGTCAGTGCCTATTCTCTGACTCGGCTCGCCCAAAGCGCTAAAGACCTGATGCCAGAGGGCGGTAGCATCGTCACCTTGACCTATCTGGGCGGCGTACGGGTTGTGCCCAACTACAACGTAATGGGTGTAGCCAAGGCCGCTCTAGAAATGAGCGTTCGCTACCTGGCCGCTGATCTAGGTCCACAAAACATCCGCGTTAATGGCATTTCGGCTGGCCCGATTCGGACATTGGCCTCTTCTGCAATTGGCGGCATCCTCGATATGATTCATCACGTCGAAGAGATAGCGCCCCTGCGGCGTACCGTGACGCAAACAGAAGTCGGTAATACAGCAACTTTCTTGTGCAGTGATTTGTCTAGCGGGATTACTGGACAGGTGATCTATGTGGATTCTGGCTATGCGACGATGGGCATGTGATGCCACTGTGATGCCACTGTGATGCCACTGTGATGCCACTGTGATGCCACTTGGCTACCGAACGCTGATGCTGCTCGGCTACCGAGACTTTAGCTCTGCTTAATCACCTTTGCTTAATCACCAAGTAAGGATCGGCTCTGGGCAAAGACACTAGCGGCGTTGTCAGACCCGATATAGCGCCAGTGCCAAGGCTCAAAGCTAACGCCCTGCTGGTTGTTTTCGGGGAAAGACTGTTCGAAGCCATAGAGGTAGGCATTGGCAAGCAGCCAGTTATAAGCGGGCGTGTTTTGGAAGTTGTAGGTAATGTCGGTGTCGGGTAGCGTAACATCGCCGATATCAACGGCGTAGCCAGTGTGGTGTTCGCTGTAGCCGGGTGGCGCGCTGAGTTTGGCAGCGGCGGCTTCGCTACCGAGCTTACCAACTTGAGCCTTAAAGAGGTCTGCTTGGCGAGCAACGGTGCGAAAGCCAGAGATTGCCTGGATTTTAATAAAGTCAGCGGCGGCGGCGGCTTTCATCTGCTCGAATGCGGCAGCGGCTTCGTAGTGCAGGTATTCCTCGCGCTCATAGGATTCGCGGGTAAACAGGCCAATTGATTCGATATCACCGCCATAGGCTTCGTCGTATGGAAAGTGATTAAATTTGGTGACGAGGCTGTTGTATTGCGCTGCGTACTCCTCTAGCTGTGGGGGATTCTGCAGAGGGTCTAAAGAGCTCGTACCAGGAATAGAATCAGAATCAGCAGGCGTAGAACCGCTGGGAACTGGCGTAATGATCAGCTTGGAAGCAGTAGATGGGGAACTCTCGTTCGTTTCTACTGTGGGCCTAGCCGTGTCGGCAGGCTTGGAGGCTGGCTTTGGAAAGGTGAAGTAGACCGCCAGCCCGATTAGCTGAACTCCTATTGCCGTGGCCGCAGCGATCGCAATCAGACGATAGCGATTAGGAATAGCGTGAAACAATTTTGACAGCATGGAAAGTCTGGCAGTAGGCACTAAGCCGGTAGGATTCAAAGATAGCGGCGATCTTGACTTCTGTGATACTAGCTTGAGCTTAGTCTCGTCTAACTAATTGACCAGCGATCCAGCCCTGTGCGCCTGATTTTGGAAAGGTGACTTTGTACCAGGTGTAGCCGCCTGAGTCGACTGCGCTGGTCTGAATGATGATGCGATCGCCCGGATAGGCAATATGCGCAACAGGATAGTTGGTTCCAGGGCCAGAGCGAATATTCTTACTCCCTGACTCTTCACTGACGATAGTTGCATTTGTTCGGTCGACCGGCGTCGGTGTGGGTCTAGGCGTCGGTCTGGGCGTCGGTCTGGGTGCTGGGATTGAGGGCGGCGCGGCGTCACCATCAATCTGAATTAGCTGTCCAGCAATCCAACCTTGCGCACCACTAGGCGTCATGATCTGATACCAGGGAAAGCCTTCAGCATCACTCGCCCGGTTCACCACCCGAATCCGGTTGCCTGTCTGCACCGTGTCGACCACCGCAAAGTTGGTGCCAGCTCCAGCCCGGACGTTCTTGCTGCCTGTTTGACCTACAACAGATCCATTAGCATTTGGAGCCGCAGCAGGCGGTGCAACTGGCGCAGGTTCCGCAGTCGGCGGCGCAACTGGCGCTGGTGTGGGTATAGGTGTTGGGGTAGGTGTGGGTGTCGGTGTGGGCGTCTCCTCTATTGTTTCTACAACAGCGTCAGGAGAGTCAGAATCTCTGGACGAAAAGCCGGGTATTTGTTGAGTTAGCACCAGCGCGCCGATCAAAATGCTGAAGCCGACCATACCGCCGACAATAACAGCGCCTTTCCACTGTCCTTTCGACTGTGGCGATGGTTGTGCTGGCGTTTGGTTAGTAGCTAGATAGGGCCCGCTCTGATAGGCGGCAGCGCCGGGTTGATCAGTCGGCGACCGGTTGGTCGGACCAAAGCCACCTAGTGGCGCAACGGCGATGGTATCAGGCCCGGTTACTGGTCCGGGTGCTGGTCCTGGTGTGAACGGTGCAGAAGACGCAACAGTTTGTGACGAGTGCGATGCGGTCGTAGGAGCAGTCATCGTCGCAGACGTTGCGGTGCCCATCTGATTCATCATCAGCGTGTTGAGTACGGATTGCATGTCCTGCACGCTGGTAAACCGACTCTGAGGACTGACGTGGGTAGCACAGTCTAAAAAGTTGGCAAACCCATTACTGACAGTAGGTGCGTAGCTTCGCCAGCTAAGTGAACCGGTTTGTGGATCGGTGGATAGCTCTTGCGGAATTTTGCCTGTGAGCATGTAGATAGCGCTCATGCCAAGGCTATAGATATCGCTGGCGTAGATTGGACGACCTGATACTTGTTCGCTGGGCATGTAGCCGGGGGTGCCGACCACGATAGAGTGCGAGCTTTGTTGACCACTGTTGATGACGGTTTTCATGGTCTCTTTGACCGCACCAAAGTCAATCAGTACCGGCATTCCGTCCCGCGCTCTGAGGACGATATTGTCGGGCTTGATATCTCGATGCACCATCTTTTGGCTGTGGACGTAGGCGATCGCGCTCAGCAAATTCGCCACCACCGCCTGCACCATCGCCTCGCTCTGTGGCCCTTCACGCTGCACCTTTTGCGTCAGCGTCATCCCTTCTACCCACTCTTCTACCAGGTAGAACTCACCCCCCTCCTGAAAATAGGCGTACAGTCGCGGGATCTGGTCATGCCCCTCCCCCAGATGCTCAAGCGTCGCTGCCTCGCGCTCAAAGCGATCTTTCACCATCTGCGCTAGCTCGGGCTTGTCATGAACTGGCTTTAGCTGCTTTAGCACACAGTGCCTATTCGAGGGCATGTGCAGATCTTCAACCAGAAAAGTCTTGCCAAAGCCACCATCGCCGAGCAGGTTCAGCACCTTGTAGCGATTGCTCAGCAAAATGAGAGGCGTGTCACCGAGTCGTTCGTTGGCAGCATTTTCTGGCAAACTCTCTGAAGGCATCGAAAGTATTTCCTATAGATGAAAATGAATAGATGGAACGATACCGTTCTAAGAATATCTGCACCCGAAATATCCACAGCCGAAACATACGCAGATATCGAGTGATCGCGCCTTAACCATAGACTGCCGGCAAGCTCCTACTTTTGATGAATTGTAATGGGTTTTCCCTTTGCAACAAACAAAAATCTAGTTAAAGATACAGTGAGCTGTACTGCCTTTGTTTTTCAGAGGATAGCGTATCTATTCGTACAGCTCTCGCCTTTTCAGTTCTGTAAGCTGCCTTTCCATCTTCTCAACTACGTTCATTTTATAAGTACACAGACATGAATCGTCCTGTTTCCACGGCGCTATTCACTGATCCGCATATTGAACTAAACAATCGTGGGCAAACCCTGCAGTACAAACTCACACAGCCTGTGCATCGTCTGGGCAGAGATAGTACCTGGGCGGATCTAGTAGTGCCGCCTCAAGGCTGGGGAGTAGTCTCGGGGCGGCATATTGTCTTTACCCAAGAAGGTGAGCACTACCGTATTCAAGATGGCGATGGCCAATCGAAACCCAGTACGAACGGTCTGTTTGTCAGCCATACGCGGGTGACAATTCAGCCGGGCATGGTGCTAGAGAAAAATGTGCAGTTTCAAATTGGGCAGAATCCTCAGAACATGATTTTGATGGATTATGTCGTGCAGCCCAGTGTGCCGATTACAGCGCACTTGAAGCAGACGAAGCTGACTTTGCGGGGGCTAGAAGCTACGGTGGCGCTGGGAAGAGAGCCAGCGGCAGTGACGAATGCGGTCTCGATGACGCTGGATGCGCCTTCGGTGTCTCGGTATCATGCGTCGATTCAGCGGGAGGGGCCAAGGTATGTCTTACGCGATCGCTCTACCAACGGTACCTATGTCAACCGCTATCGCCTCATCCAACCCTACGCCTTGCAAGACAGCGATATCATCCAAATCGGTCCGTTCACGCTTCTCTTTCGCAACGAAGTCCTAGAGATATTCGATCGAGGCGATCAGCTCCGGATCGATGCGCTAAACCTGGTGCGTAAAGTAACTTATGCCAAGACTCAGAAAACGATTCTTAATGACGTTTCTCTAGCAATTGAGCCGGGTCAGCTTGTAGCGATTGTCGGCGGCAGCGGCGCAGGAAAGTCAACGCTGATGAAAACTTTGCTAGGCATCGCACCGACGACTTCTGGCACTGTGCTACTCAACGGAGACGATCTGAGGCAAAACTTCGATCTATACCGTGCGGAAATTGGCTATGTGCCTCAAGACGATATTGTTCATTACAATCTGACGGTAGAAGAAGTTCTCTCTTACGCTTGCGAATTGCGCCTACCACCGGATACAGATATTCTGGCGGCAGTCACTCGCACACTGAACCAGGTTAAGCTCTCTCACGTTCGGCATACGGTGATTGCTCAGCTCAGCGGTGGACAGAGAAAGCGAGTGAGTATCGCTGTAGAACTGCTGGCAAATCCAAAGCTGTTCTTTCTCGATGAGCCTACGTCGGGGCTCGATCCAGGTCTAGATAAAAAGATGATGGAGCTGCTGCGAGAGCTAGCTAACGACGGACGAACGATTGTGCTGGTGACGCATGCAACGTCTAATCTGGAGGTGTGCGATCGCATCATCTTCATGGGCAGCGGCGGTCAGCTTTGCTACTTCGGTCCACCCAAGGCAGCGATGACCTTCTTTGAAGTGCCTGCCGACTTCAAATACTTTGCCGATATCTATATCGAGCTAGATGAGGGCAACAGCGATGAAGAACGCGCCAAGAATGTTCAGTACTGGGCGCAGAAGTTTCAGAACTCGCCGGACCATACGCAGTACGTGAAATCTGTTCTAAGTACGGCTGGTAATTCAGCACTTTCAGGAAAGCCCCTAAACAAACCTCAAAGACAAAAGACCTCCTCTTGGCGACAGTGGCTGATTCTAGGGCGGCGGTATCTGAAGCTGGTGGGACGCGATCGCTTCAGCCTTCTTCTCCTATTCCTCACCGGACCCATCGGCATAGTTCTCATCCGTCTCGCCCTTCAATCCGAGAACCCTCTTGCCGAACCCCCCTCTCCTATCGATCCTGCTCAAGGTCCGCTTGCCCTCCAAGTTCTGTTCGTTTTTACCTGTGCCACTATCTGGGTAGGACTCTCTGGCACCGCACAGACTATTGTTAAAGAAGCGAATATCTATCTGCGCGAACGCCTAGTCAACCTTCGCCTTATCCCGTATTTAGGCTCCAAGTTCTCTATTCACGCTGGACTTGCCGTCATTCAGGCGCTCTTACTAGTCATCGTCATTATCCTCAGCTTCGAGTCTCCCCAACCCGATCTAGTTCCGTGGAGCCTTAGCCTACTCGTCACCACCTTCTTGACCCTGCTGGCTAGCACCAGTTTGGGCCTGATGATCTCTTCTTTTGTCAGCAATCCGACCCAAGCTAACAGTACTCTTCCTCTTATTCTTATTCCTCAAATCGTGTTCTCTGGCATTTTGTTCAAACTAGAAGGTGCTTCGAGAGTTATCTCCTGGATAATGATGAGTCGCTGGTCAATTGGAGCCTACGCCGCTGGATTAAACGTCAACAAAATGGCACCCAAACCCATAGAGGGAATAGTCTCTGTCTTTGAAAGTACTTCCACCTATGAGGCAACCTGGAGCAATCTCCTGCTGAACTGGGGAATTTTGTGCGTCCACAGTCTCGTGTGTCTGAGTGTCAGCCTTTGGCAACAAAAGCGAAAAGATATCCTGTGATTTGAACAGTCTAGGAGGCAATAGTACTGTGTACTTCTCTTTCTGAAATAGCGTAGCGCCGCCACAAAGCATTCGAAAAGGGATTCCAACGGTCGTAGGATACAGCATCCGCCTCGCTTCTCTATCAAAAGGAGTAGTACTCTGTCAAAAACTAAGCTTTGCTCTGTCAAAAGATAGAGTTGTGAAAGATCGTAAGTATTGTTACTTAAAGTCATTCCTGTTTCAGCGTAAATACTAGATAGCTTGTACAGGGATAGCAACTACTGGTTCGTTCTGTACGAGACAAATGTTGCTATGGCACTACCGCTATGCTTGCACTTCGAGATGTCTTTTTCGCGCTTGTCTGGATTGCGTTACTACTTCTAGCAGGCCGAATTGTTAAACAGAAAATTCACTGGATTCAAAGGCTCTATCTACCTGAGTCGATTGTTGCAGGGGCGATCGCGCTGCTGCTAGGTCCGCAGGTATTAGGTGCGATCGTTACTGCGATCGCCGGAGAAGGCACACTGCTTTCCCAAGGATTGTTCTCCGAACCGATTCGCGAAACCTGGTCTCAAGCACCAGGTATTTTTATCAATATTGTCTTTGCTGCACTCTTCTTGGGAGAGATTATTCCTAGTCCGAAACAGATTTGGCGGAAGGCTGCACCTCAAGTCGTCTTTGGCCAGTGTCTAGCTTGGGGGCAGTACGTTGTTGGTATTCTAGTTACCCTGGTGATTTTGATTCCTCTATTCGACGCAAATCCGATCTCGGGAGCGTTAATTGAGATCGGATTTGAGGGAGGACACGGTACGGCTGGTGGAATGGCCTCAACGTTTGGAGAGCTAGGCTTTGATGAGGGGGCTGACCTTGCGTTGGGTCTAGCGACTGTTGGTATTATCGCTGGTATTGTAACCGGCACATTTCTAGCAGACTGGGCTCGTAAAAAACAGCATATTTCGGTATCAAGAGAGAGTGATGTTGAACAAGGGGATGACCTACCGGAACTCTCTCATACCGACACAGAGCAGCAGAGAGAGCGGCGAGCGCAACTAACTCGAGGCCTGCTGATCGATCCGCTTTCGCTCAACTTTGGATTTGTGGGGATTGCTGTTGTAATCGGTTGGATAATTCAACAGGGGCTAGTGTTGCTAGAGACGCTTACCTGGGCCAGTACCGGCTTTACAGTCATGGAATACGTACCGCTCTTTCCGATGGCTTTGATTGGCGGCATCGTTGTTCAAATGCTGATGGTGCGGTTGAATCTTGATGCGCTGATTATTCCACGATTGACCAAGAATATTGCTGGCATGGCGCTGGATGTTGTGGTTGTAACCGCGCTTGCTTCCATCTCTCTACAGGTGATTGGCGGCAATCTTGGTATTTTCTTGACCCTGAGCATCGCTGGGATTGCGTGGAATATCGCTTTCTTCATGTGGTACGCGCCGCGCATTTTCCCAGACTACTGGTTTGAAAAAGCAGTTGGAGATTTGGGCCAGTCAATGGGCGTTACCGCAACCGGTATCTTGCTTCTGCGCATGGTAGATCCTGAGAACAATTCCGGCGCGTTCGAAAGCTTTGCCTACAAGCAGCTCTTTTTCGAACCGATTGTGGGCGGTGGTCTCTTTACCGCAGCGGCTCCTGCCTTGATCGCTAGCCTGGGGCTGGTAACGACTCTGCTGATTACCGTCGGGTTGTTGCTGTTTTGGCTGGGGGTTGGTTTTGTACTGATGAAGCAGGAATCACGCGCGGCTGTGGCTGGTCAATAGTCTCTCTAGTATCCCTCTCAACTCTAGAACGGATAGAAAAGGGCGCGATCGCCGATTCCATCCGTTCTTTCAGCTGTAGCTTTGGCCATATATAGCAAACTGCGCAGTGCATTGTGCAGTTTGCTATATTCGAGGGGGGTTGTGGCTGTTGATTGTGTCAGAAGCAAAGGGCCGGAAGCTACAGCTCACTACGCTAGCAGCAGAAATCATTATCGACTAATAGCGCGATCGCCCGACTAAACATCAGACTGTTTTGCTGATGGCTCTCTCCATTTCTCCCAGAAGAAACCGGTAGCAGTTGCTACCTGTGAGAGAAAAAACAAGCTTGACACCTGCAAAGGCACGCTGACTTCTTCCTGCTTCAAAGGGTAGGTAAGCAAATCCGTATAGAAAGTTATGGGCTCAACTCGAATAGTTTTCTCAGTGCGCTGAGCTTTAGCTTTGTGAAAGCAGAAAGCGCCCCTGCCATAGCCGAAGTGCTGTCGCCAGAATGACTTTAGAGAAAGCGCATGAGCGTGCTGAATGGTGGCCTTTGGCGCGTATCGCATCGGATAGCCGTACTGCTGCCAGCGATCGCACAGCTCTCTATCCTCGGCGGCGGCCAGTGGAAAAGAAACGTCGAACCCACCAATTTCTAAGAAATGCGATCGCGACATGGCAATGTTGTTAGACGCAAAGAAAATTCCTGCGTCTGTGGAGCCGTAATACTCATAGATGTAGTCAATCAGTGCCTGCGAAGCTGTGGAGTACAAATTTTGAGGTAGGGCGTTGACTGTGTGGCCACCGATCATAGCGTCGGGATGATGTTCAAGTGCGATCGCAAACTGCTCTAACCAGTCGCTAGCAGGCATACAGTCGTCGTCTGTAAAGACGATGTATTGACCCCTGGCAAACTTCGCACCAGCATTCCTCGCTGCGGCAGGACCCGCATTTTCTTGTCGCAAAAGGGCAACATCCAGCTCAGCGCGAAAAGGGCCCACGACTGCGTCCAACGGCTGCGCACTGCCGTCATCGACAATGATCACCTGATAGCAATCAGAAGGATAATCGATTTGAGAAAGTGCCTTCAGGCATCCTTGCAAAGGCTGAGGCCGGTTGTATGTTGGTACAACAACAGAAAAGACAGGATAGTCCATAGAATTTGACAGTACGAAAGAAAGTAGATACGTACCTAGAATCACGCGCTTTAGCAGGCGAACTAACTCCCTACACAAATCAGATCAAAACGAACCTGCGTGTATTTACAACAACTCTCCGAAGAGGGTTATCTGTAGCTAAAGCGCTTGCGGCGGGACTGCCACAATAGTGACCAGCGGCTGCGTCTCTTGATAGCTCATTTTCTCTTTTGTCAGAACCCTTCATGAACTACCTTCATTTACTCGATCAGTAAGCCGATAGCCTAGGTCAATTGGCTGCTGAGCCAGCGTAGGCTTCGACCTCTTTCTCGGGCTTTTTGGCGTCTTGCCACTGTTCTTTTGTGAACTCCTCATGATAAGAGCGCTCTACGTTGACATTCCACAAATCGTGCTTTTCGCCCAAGATGTTCTTTGCTGCCAGTAATCCAGTCAGCATGGAGTGGTCCTGGTTGTTGTATCTGTGCATTCCATTACGGCCCACAGTCTGCAAGTTTTCAAACTGCGCTAGGTACTTTTGGAGAACAGCCAAATGTTGACGATACTGACCATCGTAGACAGGATATGCCTTCTTCTGACGAATCACGGTTCCGTCCTGCACATATTTAAGATCGGGCACTAGGCCCAGGCCCACAATCTCTTCACCAGCTTGCTTGATCAAGTCCTCATCAGACATCTCCCACAGAGTGTCGCCTTCACTACAGAAGTACTCCATACCGACACAGGTCTTTTTAGGATCTGGCACCATTGCCATACTCCAATTCTTGAAGTTTTGAATCCGTCCCACCTTAAAGAGGGGGCTGTGAATATAGAGCCAGTTATCTGGAAAAATCTTCTCGAGGTCAATTACCAAAGGCACAATCAAAAAGTCACGATACTTCAGCCCGCTAGCGGCGCTCAAGACTGGCTCGGGCGGAGCCGGGTCCATCCGGCGGACTAGCGCGGTAATCGGAATGCTAGAAACATAGCTATCGCCAGTAAGCTCGATGGTTTTGCCATCTTTCTCGGCAGTGACGCTTTTAATTTGCTTGCCGTCATGCTCTACTTTTGTCACCCGAGTTTCCATATGGACAGGAGAGCCTTTGCCTTCTAGGATCTCTTGGCAGCGCTCCCACATCATACCGGGGCCGTAAATGGGGTAGTCAAATTCCTTGATCAGCGTTTTCGTGTCGTTGCTACCGAAGGCTGCGTTGAGTACTGCTTTCTTGAGGGAAAGTCCTTTAATTCTTTGAGCTGCCCACTCTGCCTGAATCTTGTTACAAGGAATACCCCAAACTTTCTCTGTGTAGGACTTGAAAAAAGTTCTGTATAGGCGATCTCCAAATCTTTCAATCACCCAGTCTTCCAGGTTTTCTGCTTCTTGCCCAGGATTGAGCTTACTATTGACTTTCGATTTTAGATAGCTGAGGATAATCATGCTGCTATCAACTGCACCTAGATTGCTTAGTGTGCTAGCGATAGAGAGCGGATAGTCGAAGAACTTTCCTCGGTAGTAAATCCGAGAAAGGCGAGGAACCTGAATAAATTCGTCGCCTAGTATCTCCTTCCAAATCTGCTGGACTTCTCCTACTTTAGTGAAAAAACGGTGTCCGCCAATATCAAACCGGTATCCCTTGTAGGTTTCTGTCCGAGAAATTCCACCAACTTTATCAGCTTGCTCTAAGACCACAGCAGACTTACCGTGCTTTGTTAGTTCATAAGCCGCCGTCAACCCTGCTGGGCCAGCGCCCATCACTACTGTATCAACCATTGATGTATTCCTTTAAGACTAAGATTAACGACTCATGCTTTCTGCTGGGCGCATACCCACCGTAGACAGATAGCGAGCTGTGTTGTGGCGGCTGATGCCAATTACAAAAGCTAGTCCACTATAAAAGTAGTAAAGCCAGTGCCAGGGTACGACCCCTAGCGCGAACCAAAAGCCCCTTTTCCTGTAGAAGAAGCGATACACAGACCAGTTGATTGCGAGAAGCGAGAGCCCACATAGCAGCGTAGCCCACGCCAGCAGCGGCCAAAAGAAGGAGAAGACAGCAGCCAAACAAAAGCAGGCAACCAGTAAAACGCTCAATCGGCTAGACCACTTCAAATTTAGATCGCTAGAAAACTGTCGATACTGCTGTGGGTTATCCTGCTTGATTTTGAGCAGCAGTGCCATCCAGGGAAGGGCTCGATAGAAAACTTCGGCTCGAAGCAGTGTGAAAGGCGTCCACTGCTTCAGGTGCTTGACCTGAATATGCTTGCAGAGCGCGATTTTGTGACCTGCCTGCCTTATGCGGTACCCTAACTCAATATCTTCAATACAGGGTTTCCGATAGCTCTCTGTAAAGCCATCCAAAGATAAGAAAATGTCTTTTTTGATAGCGCCACATGCTCCCCAAAAGGTAGAAGCTTCTTCTGAAGAGATCTGATGAGTGTAGTGGTGAAAGAGATTTTTGTACTGAGACAAAAAGTTGCTGGCACCAGGCGCATCATCATAAGATCCAATCAGAGCGACTATGTCAGGGGATTCTTTGAAGGCGTAAAGAAGTCTAGGCACGGTTGCCGGATGAATCTCTACATCAGCGTCCGTGAAGAACAACAGCTCAGCGGCAGCCGCTCTTGCCCCGATGTTTCTAGCTCTTGCGGGTCCACCACACTCAGGCAATAGAATTACCTTGAATCCATATTGCTCGGCGAGTCTCCAACTGCCGTCGGATTCTCCATCGGCGACAACAATTACCTCCGCATCTGCTCGCCATTTGCGAATACTCTCAAGAGAGTTTCGAAAGCTTTCTCCTCCGTTGTGTACGGGTACAATGATGGAGAGTGACGGTAAATCAGGGAGTGGGCTCATAGGAATTATGTAGCTATTTCTGAAGATGAAGAATATTCAACACTTGCTGTCGACTATTTACTGTCGACCATAGCTACTGAATGGAGCTACTGAAGCAGCTATTGGATGTGAATGCAACTATCAAAAGTAACAGATGGCGTCGAGCGTCAACTTCTGTTGAACGTCACTAACACTTAACTATTCCTAAGAATTCGACTATGTCTAGATGTTCAAGAGCGGGAGAGCTAGTACGGTCCCATAGTGGCAGCGCTGCTTGAACATGCGTAATCGAGATATAGGTGTTGGGGAAACAGGCGTTGTTTCCTGCTGAGGTCTGAGTCGCAGATTTAGCCGTGGCAGTTGGAGAAGACTTTTATAACCTTGTGTTCTTTAGCTGTGACGAACTGTAACTCATGTGTGAAAGCATAACAAGCGCGCACTGGGGGCAAACCTAATGAAGATTGGCTTTACATAATCTTCATCAGGTTTGCTAGTTGAGGTTTATTGTATTCAGCGATACTGACAGCCGATAGAAACTAAGAGGATTACAAGTATTGGGTTTTCAACATCTTCTTTCTGATAAACCTGCAGCTCAGTTTTGCTCAACTGCAACAGTGAGCACCTGCATATTCAACGGCGTGTTCAGCCCGCAGTAGAAATGCACCGGGGTTGGATTAGGCCGTAGATTAGGCAGTATAGGAGGGCTGTTTGTAGGGCAGGGTTTATGAAAGAACAGACTCAATCAGTCTGTAAAAGCTTTGTCTGTTGCGGGTGAGCTGATTCCTGGACTGTGTGGATGCAGGAGTGGTTTTAGGGCGATCGCCTGTCCCATTTTCATTTGCCCATAGGTAAACACGCAGGGCGTTCCTGCTGGCAGCAGCGGTCGAATCTCTCTCCATACATACGGGCTGCCATAGATCACCACAGCCTGCACGTTTTGATTGAGCGCCTGAATGATCTCCGACGCGATCGCACTTAATCCTCTCCCACTTTGAAAGGGATTCCCCCGAATAAACAGCTGTACCAGTGTCGTCACATCTGTGCGCCAGTTTGCTACATCTGCGTTGCGACTATCTAGCAGCGTCAGTTTGTACCCTTGGCTAGTTGGCAGAGCTACCGCAGGCGCAGTCCGGTCTAGAAATCGACAGTGCAGCAGATCGTCTACTAGCACCAGATTTTGTCCTGGGATCAGCGGTGGACCGATCGCCTGACCCAACGACTGCCTGGGTGGATGGGTCACTTGCTGTGAGGCTTGCAAGATTTCTGCCGCGAGCGATCGCGATGCTTCGGTCGCAATTTGCTCTATCTGCACAGGCGGCACAGACTGATGCTGCCAGGCATGGCGAGACATGCCATCTGTTACCAGCAGGCTAGCGGTTTTGTGCTTTGCTCGCCAGATTCGCTCTACGGATTGGCGAATAGCCTCAGCAGAGATTCGACCGCTATGGACCGCTTGGCAGATGGCAGCGATCGCGCCTTCGACATCTTCTGGCATCAGCACAATATCTGCACCTGCTTCTACTGCTAGTACGGCAGCTTCATTCTCTCCATACTGCTGAGTAATGCCACCCATCACCAGCGCGTCCGTCACAATCAAACCACCAAAGCCCATGTCCTGTCGCAATAATCCGCTCAGCGCCACTTTTGATAAGGTAGCTGGGTGCTTGGGGTCAACCTTTGGTAGCTGTAGGTGTGCGGTCATAATGCTGTCTACCTGGGATGCGATCGCACTTTCGAATGGCACTAGCTCTAGGGCCTGCAGCCGCTCAAAATTATGATTCAGCACTGGCAAGCTCAGATGCGAATCCACATCTGTATCACCGTGACCAGGGAAATGCTTCGCTGATGTCAGCACCGAGACGCCATCTTTTGTAGCCCGAGTTCCCCTGATGAATGCGCTGGTCAACTGCGCTACTATCTCAGCTGTCTCCCCAAACGCCCGCACATTGATGACTGGATTATCTGGATTGTTGTTCACGTCCACCACTGGCCCTAGCAGCCAGTTCAGCCCGACCGCAGCCGCCTCTTGTGCGATCACCGATCCCATCTGCTCAGACAGCCGCAGAGCCAGCGTCAAATCTTTCCGCGCAATTTCTGCTAATGCCATAGGTGGCGCAAACCAAGTTGCCCCGCTGAAGCGTTGACCGACGCCTTCCTCGATATCTGCTGCTATCAGCAGTGGGTACTTTGCCAACAGCTGAAGCTGATGCGATCGCACCCCTACTTCAGCCGCGCTGCCCCCCAGCAAAATAACACCACCGATCCCCAATGAGAGATAGCGCTGCAACTGCTCATTGGTCGCTTCCCACTGCGGATACTCCACCTCGTGATCAAACAAGTGCCCCGTCGTGCGCACGACCATCATCTGCGCTACCTGTTCTGCGAGCGTCAGCGTATCCGGACTAGGCAAAAGGGCAGTCAACATCGTGGTCTGCTTCTTTAAAGAACATCCCGAAATAGATCCCCTCCTCGGAGGGGTGGCCCATCGAGCCGGGGTGGGTCCGGTGTGTAGCGCAAGTTGCCGACCCACCCCACCCTGTGGGCACCCCTCCCAGGAGGGGATCTACTTCAGGCGAGTGTATGAGAGGTTTGATCGTCTGTAGCTAGGGAGAGTCAACATCGTCTACTTCCTGAGCATCAATTGAATCACCAGCTTTGCGCTCGGCGCTGATTTGGTTAATTACGTTCAGCACGTTGGTTGCAAGATCAAAGGACCGGTCTTCTTTGAAAGTAATTTCTGGCGTGCGGCGGAGGGTCATTCTTTGGCCAAGCTGTCTGCGTACGTAGCCCTCGGCTGCTTTTAGCCCTGCCATTGTCTCGGCTTTGGCTTCGTCTGTACCGTAAATGCTGACAAAGATTTTGGCATGCTGCAAGTCGCCGGCAACATCTACGTCGGTGATACTGACCATACCTGCGCCGACCCGGTCGTCTTTGATGTCGTTTAGCAGCATCTGGCTGACTTCCCGTTTGATTGAGGCTGAGACTTTTGCGACTCGTCTGCTAGTTGCCATGTTGAGTTGAAGAATAGTTAAAGGAATGAGGTCCGAGATTGTGCTGTGTTCAGCACCGCTCTAGGTTAGGCCCAGCATCGCTCGGAGGGTAAAGCTAAGACCAATGAAAAAGGCGATGGTGGCGCTGATTAGAGCGATCGCCGTTGTAGGCCGCTTGAGTAAAGCCACGAGGGGAGCGATCGCGTTGTAAAAGATGCCTAGTGAGAAGCTGATTAGATAGCGAGGATAGCGCGATATATTGTCAAAAAACTCTTGCATGATAGCTGAAGGATAAAGAGCCGAAAAAACAGGTTACGCTGACTAGAGTTACTAGTCACTATCCTACCGCAAGTGTTATTTATACTGTTTTATCCAGGTAGCCTTTTCAATAGAGCTCATCTATGACACCGCCGCTGACCGCTTCATCCCTAACCGGTTCAACAGGGGACACTCAAATGATCGCGGCGGCTCGCCCTTTTCTCAAGTGGGCCGGTGGTAAATCCAGGCTGATAGAACAGTACCGACCTTTTTTGCCTGTAGATTTCCAGCGCTACCATGAGCCCTTCTTGGGAGGTGGTGCGCTGTTTTTTCATTTGGCTCCACAGCTACACGCGCAAGGCAAGCGGGCATATCTAAGCGATCTGAACCCCGAATTGGTAAATGTGTATCGGTGCGTGCGCGATCGCGTCTCCCCCCTTATCAGCCTGCTAGCTAGCCATCAGCATCAGCACAGCAAAACCCACTACTACAAAGTCCGCGCTACGCCAGAAACTGACCCGATTGCCCGCGCTGCCCGTTTCATCTATCTAAACAAAACCTGCTACAACGGTCTGTACCGAGAAAATTCAAAAGGGCAGTTTAACGTTCCGATTGGTCGTTACAAAAATCCAAAAATCTGTGCATCCGATCTTCTGCAGGCCGCTGCCGCCGCACTCCAAATTGCTGATATCTCAGAGCAGCCATTCACTGCCGTTACCGAGCGAGCAAAAGACGTTCAAGATTTCGTCTACTTCGATCCGCCCTATCATCCGATCAGTCAGACCAGCAAATTCACCGCCTACAGCCAGTATCGCTTTGCCACCGAACAGCAAACCGCTCTTCTAAACGTCATCCAACAGCTCGCCAGCAGAAATGTACAGGTTCTTGCCTCTAACTCTGACTGCCTTTTTATTCGCGAGCTGTATGCAGACTTCACAATCAAAACGATCACCGCCGCCCGCTCAATAAATTCCAAGGCCAGCCAACGCGGAAAAATTACAGAAGTGTTAGTAGTAGGGTGAAGTGCTCACCGAGTTAGGCTACTGGTGCGGCTATTGGTCGTAGCTACCACCAATGCTGATTGGCGTATTCACAACCTCTGCATTGAGCAGATTAACGTCTCTAATATCAGCGCCTTCTAAACTGGTGTAGATGAGCGTTGAATCAGACAGATCCACATTTCTAATTAGCGCCTCGTCCAGCAAAGTATTCGTCAGAAAAGCGCCGCTCAAATCAGTGTTGACTAGGATTGCCCCTGTTAAATCAGCGCCTTCTAAGTTAGCGCCGGAGAGAACGGCATTCGACAGATCTGCCTCTCGCAAGTCAGCACCAATCAAATGCTCGTCTGCTAAGTTCGCTCCTGTCAGGTCACAGCCTTTGCAAACGCCGGTTTCTATAAGCTGGGCAACGTCAGCTATGTTTGCTGCCTCTACCTGCTGAGCCGATAAGGTCATCACGCCTACCGCGCTCAGTGCGATCGCTGCTGAATAAGTTGCTAGACGGCCTAATAAAAGGCTTTCTTTGACCGATGAACCAGTGAACAGTTTCATAATACCTTCAGTCTCCTCCTGATACGTTAAGAGACAGCTGACTGTTGACGAAAGGCTAACTCTTAATACATTTACTGCTAGCAAAAGCAACCTATAACTACGGTGTTGGCTAGCCCATATAATCATAGTTTTTCTCGGAAGGAAAAACATCTGCTAAAAGAATGAAGCTCTCCTTTTCTTCTATCTCTCTAAACAGCCCTCCAATCAGGAAAAACAACAAAGAGCTAATCAGTAAGAACGCCTAACTGGTCAACTATTGAAGTGTTTTTCCATACCTAAATTTTAGAGCAAATTGCCCTTGTATAAATGGAGTATTAACCACACCTTAATGATCCGAATTTTATCCAAGTAAAACGTCTGAGCAAGAAAGAAGAGGCAGTACGATAGGTTCTTTGTAGCGCAACAAAGGCACAGGCTAGATGCACTATTCTGGCAGGATCGGTGTAAGCTTAATGGCAATTTACCGATGGCCTTGCCGACATCTTCAGGGAGGAATCTCCTACAGCCGCTATGGATGCGTTTCTTCTAACCGTATATTTTTTAGTCGTAATTTATGTCTTGTATCAGATGGCCCTGTCTTTAGAGGACCGGCTAGAAGACAAGATCATCATTCATGTAGACAAAGCATTTTTGGCCGAACAGACTCAAGCGCAGCTCTCTTTGCAGGCACGAGCTCGCCATCTGAAAGTTAAAGCAATCGCGGAAGAGAGAGGCATCAAGGACAGCAAAATAAAATTTCCGGGGCTCTGTCTACTGTTTGGGGACTCGCCGGACATTTCTGATTTAAATCCGGGTCAGTCGCTTGGGTTAAGGGCTTTGGGCCTCGACGATGCAGCCATTTCACGCGTGTATCAGCCCAAAATCGACATTCAGGTTAAACCTACAGGCCAGCAGTCGGTTAAACCACTGCTGTATCTATCGGTTACAGCTAACAACAGCGCTCCCGATATGCAGATTTATCTAGACTGGGACCACAGCTCTTTGGAAATGTTCGGACAGGGACACCGAATTATTCGAAGTGCGCCGAATATGCCAAGAGACTTATCTCAACCGCAAATTTATAGCGTAGTGAACCCAGGGCAAACAGTTACATCAAACATCACCATCGAAAGAAACTATTTCTACAACGCTGAAAATAACCAGATGGAGCTGGGTAAGCCGCTGGTTGACCTGAAGGAATGGCTAGGGATGTCAAAACTGACCGATCCAACAAAAGAAAGCAAAAATATTCAGCCACTCTATAACCTTGATCTGATGGTGGGCCTAAAGCGAGTGACTGACTCGAATACCGAGCTGATCAATTTGTTGGTTCCTTTCAGCTTTGAGCTAGAGATCAAGCCCGACCAGATTGCGCTGCCGCCTTTGCGGTGGCTGCTCCGAAGGACAGGGCGGAATAGACAGCAGCTACGTAGCTGGCTTTGGGGTAAGTAGCTTGAGCCGGTCTCGAGTCGATGATCCAGAACTGAGACAATTTAGAACTGTTGGAAGCATCCGATAGAAAGATGCTGTTGAATGGCGATACACTATCTATCTAGAGTTGGCTCAGTGGTTACGGGACAGAGACGGACTTTAAAATCTGTCTCTGTCCTGAGGAAAGTCCGGGCTCCCTAAAAGTCAAACTTGCTGGGTAACCCCCAGTGCGGGTGACCGTGAGGATAGTGCCACAGAAACATACCGCCGATGGAAAGGATGAAGACTTCTGACTTTCACAGGTAAGGGTGCAAGGGTGCGGTAAGAGCGCACCAGCAGTATCGAGAGGTGCTGGCTAGGTAAACCCCGGTTGGGTGCAAGGCCGAAGGAGCGACGGTTGACTTTTTACCAGCTCCGTTTTGAGTGTGCCGCTAGAGGCGTTTGGTAACAGGCGTCCCAGATAGATAACCACCTCGTGAGTACAGGTTTTAACCTACCTCATGGAGAACAGAACCCGGCTTAGGTCCAGCTCTAGATTCTTTTTGCTCGATAGGCTCATGGCTGGAAAAAGTACTGACCTAGAACACGCTGCGCCTAACCCGCTCCGGGTGGCTGATGGCTCTGTGGAGATAGCGGCATTGCTGGCAGATCTAAGGGTTTGCCAGGCGGATGTGCGGCTAGATCTTTTGGATCTGGCACGGGTGGATATTTCTAGCTCATCGCAAAGAAACAATGAAAAGCTGGAGTTCTTAGGAGATGCGGCGCTACGGTTGGCGGCAGCTGAGTTTTTGATGGAGCGCTATCCAGATATGGCGCTGGGCGATATGTCGGCGGTGCGATCGCAAATCGTCAGCGATCGCACCCTGGCCACCCTCGCCAAACGCTATCACCTCCACCGCTATCTAATCTTGTCCAAGAGCGCAGCCGGTGATAAAGCGGGCACCGACTCTCGCCTAGCGGATACTTTTGAGGCCATCCTAGGTGCGCTGTATCTCAGTACGAACGATCTGAGCCTAATTCGTCCTTGGCTAGACATCCACTTCGAGCAGCTCACAGAGTCTTTGCGCACCGATCCAGCCAAACAAAACTACAAAGCCGCTCTGCAAGAGCTCACCCAGTCTCACTACAAATCGCTACCTGCCTACGAAGTCACCGAAATCAGCCAGGCCCACGGCGATGAAGAGCGATTTCAGGCAGAAGCCTGGTTTCAGTCGAAGCTTTGGGGTACAGGCAGAGGACGCTCTATGAAAATGGCTGAGCAAGCCGCTGCCAGAATCGCATTTGATGCCCTCAAACAGGTTATCGATGATTCAGGTGGGCAGCTCTGATTGGGTAGCTCTGACTAGGCAATTCTGATTGGGCACTCTGACAGAGAACGCCACGCCTAGAGCTATTCACCATGACGCAAGCTTCACCGAGCCAAGAGCAGATCGATTTAGTGCTGTTTGGTGCTGGGCGCTGGGGCACCCATCTACTGCGCAACTTTTTGAACCATCCGCAGATTCGCCTTCGAGCCGTAGTAGAAGCATCTGAGACTCGGCTGATGACGCTGGCTGATGAGTTAAACGGGTCTTCGATAGCTGTGATGAGTGATTGGCAGGCAGCGATGGACATAGAAAGCGTTGTGGGTTGTGCGATCGCCACTCCAGCCGCCACCCATCACAAACTCATCGAAACCGCTCTCAGGCGAAAGCTCCACGTCCTCGCCGAAAAACCACTCACCTTAGACGTTGCCAGCTCCCAAGCTCTCTGCGATCTTGCCGCACAGCAGAACCGTCAGCTCATCGTCGATCACACCTATCTTTTCCACAGCGCTGTCACCGCCGGTAAAAATGCTCTCCCTAGCCTCGGCAAACCGCGCTACGGCTACGCCACCCGCACCCATCTAGGTCCCGTCCGCCGTGATGTTGACGCACTTTGGGACCTAGCTATCCACGACATCTCAATCTTCAATCACTGGCTAGGTGAGAGTCCTGTGCAAGTGCAAGCGCATGGCAGTAGCTGGCTACAACCACAGATAAAGACACCACTATCGCCGAACGGACTAGCGGATACCGTGTGCTGTCAGTTGCGCTATCCCAGCGGATTTCAGGCGACTATTCATCTCTGCTGGGTCAACCACGACAAACAGCGTCGCCTTTGCGTTGTCGGCGACGATGCCACCCTTATCTTCGATGAGATGGATACTCAGAGCCCCCTCACCCTAAAACGTGGCCAGTTTAGTAACCAAGACGGTTGGCTCATTCCCTCCGATATTGAAAGCAAAACCATCGCAGTATCACCTTCAGAACCTTTGAAGAACGTATGCAATCACTTTGTCAGATGCATTCAAAGCAATGCGCGATCGCCCATCTCCTCAGGAGAAGCTGGCACTGAATTAGTCTCTGTGCTCGTCGCCCTCTCAAAGTCAATGAACCAAGATAGCACCTGGGTTTCTGTGCATACTTAGAACGATAGACTCAATAGTCTATTCGCCAAATATCTACAGCTCTCCGGGCCAATTTCTCCTGGCGGTTGACGATAGAAGTCATTGTCCACTCATTGGCATTGATATCTTTGGTGATTTCATAGGCACTTCGACGGTAATATTCATTTTTCTGGTCGTAGGATTTGGAGCCTATTTTCGCGTTAAGAGCTTGCTCTAAAGGCGTCATATTTCCTAATCGATAGATTGCATCATCTACTTCATCATCCTGAAAATCCTGCATCCATGTTTCATTTGGATTTTGAGGCAAGATGTGTTCTATAGAGAAACTATTTTCTGCAATATCTTTTCCTGATTTGTCTTCCTCTAAGCGTCTCAAAATATACTGAATTATTTTTTTCTTGTTGCGATTCGCTAGAGAAAGCAAAGAGAAATCTTGAAAAAACTTTTCGTCTTTAACATACAGAGCGGAAGCAACTATGCCGAAGGCGGCTCTCGGACTTTTTACCTTCCCTTCAAATATCCGATTCGCTAATGTATTGTATTGTTTCTCTAAGTCGTTGGGGTTCAGATCGCCGATAACCGTATAGCGAAAAGAAATCACTGTGATAATCTTCAGTAGTTTTTCAAATTCCTGCTTGTCAAAAGTGCTGTAAGCAGCAAACAGCGCAGGATAAGCTTGCTTTGTCTTGAATAAATTCAATTCGCCGATGTGATTTCTAATCATGCGGGCATTGGGAAAATCTAGCCAGAGACTGTCGTTTGAATTTCCAAATACCACATACAGGGTGCTCAGGCCATTCAGTTGCTCTAAAAGCTCAAAAGCTTTTTCTGGACTATCAATCTTGTTTTTAGTCAGCTTAAACAGTTGATTACTTCTGACCCTTTGTCTTGTCATGCTCAAAAAGTATTTCAGGAACTCAGGGAACTTTTCCATACCAACAGTCCTGGTTATCTCTTGCCACTCTCTCTGAGCTGCGATCAAGTCATCTTCTGAATCTTTGAATTGGGAAAACAAATAATTTTTAAGTAAGTCCGTAGCACTCAACTCAACTCCACGCGAATTCAAAGTCTCGAAGACGACATACGCGTTGACCTCGTCTTCCACATTAATTTGAATAAAGAGTAGTTTCAGAGCGATAGTTTCAGTTAGAAACTTTGATAAAAGAGCGCCGTCTTCCACAATCTCAGCTAAGTCATCTAACCTAGCTGAAAAATATTCAAACGCTCTCCACAGAAGCTGATTAGATTTTCGCAATTTGCGAAACGGTTTAGGTTCTCGAAGATGAATTAAGTTGCCCTGGTAGAAATTGTCGTTGTTCTCGCTCAAAAAAAGCTTACTAGAGTACCGTAGTGAACCAGGATTTTTGTCACCTAAGTAAGTTCGCCTTAGAATGCTTTGACGTTCCTGATTATTAATAGGTTCTATATCTCTTCTGACTAGAGTGTTTATCTTCTCAATGATGGCAATTGCCAAGATACTTAAAGTTGCGAGTCTCTACTGTCCATCAATAACAGTGATAGTGCTGTCGTCTTTTGTCCCTTTAAGTACAATCGCACCCATGTAGTGACTGTGATTTGTCTTGTGGGAAGAAAGAATATCTAACCAGAGGTCTTCCCAGTTATCTCGATCCCAAGAGTAGTCGCGCTGATAAGTGGGCACTCTGTAGATTCGACCATTACTAATCAATTCGCTAAAGCTAGCGGTACGAGTGTCAAGTAGATTGTTTTTTGCCATAGCACTACATTCTTCGCGGAACTTAGATCATTTCAGCCAAGGGGAGGTCACGTTGTCGAGCTGCTTACATTCGGCCTCCGTCATTTCCCAGCCGAGCGCGTCAGCGTTTTGACCTGCCTGCTTTGCATTTTTTGCGCCTGGAATTGGGACGACGTTACCTTTACAAATCAGCCAGTTCAGAGCGACCTGCACCTGAGTTTTATCATAAGCGTCGCCGATGGATCTCAAAGCGGCCAGCACAGGTTCTATCTTCTGTAGTCCTTTCTTACTGAATTTAGGATCTAATTTCCTTGCGCCCGCTGGTTGTAGGTCGCTACCCACTGTGTACTTGCCGGTTAGCAAACCCTGTGCCAATGGGCTATAGGCCAAAATCGTCATTTCCAGATTTTGAGCTGCTTCCATGACGCCGTTTGTTTCAATATTGCGGTGCAGTAGAGAATATTGAACCTGATTGACGGCTAAGGAAACGCCTCTTTGGGCTAGATAGCTATGGGCTTCGCGCATTTGCCTGGCGGAGTAGTTGCTGACGCCAATAGTTTTGATCCGTCCCTGCTCCACTTCGTCAGCTAGGGCGTTCATCAATGTCTTTTGGCTCATGAAAAAGTCAAAGGGCCAGTGTACCTGATACAGCGTGATGGATGAGCGCTTAAGGCGTTTGAGGCTAGCAGTTAGCGCATCGGCGACAGATTGAGCAGAAAAGCGCCACGGCACAGGCATGTACTTAGTTGCGATAATGGCGGGGGTATCGCTCTCTGACATGACTTCTTGGATGAACTGACCAATCAGCTCTTCTGATTTGCCCAGGCCGTAGACTTCAGCCGTATCGAAGAAATTGACGCCAGCGGCTAAGGAGGCTTTGAAGGCGGCGCGAACTTCGTCGATACCGTAGGCGCTGCCATACTGCCAAAATAGAGAATCACCCCAGGACCAAGTGCCAAGTCCTAGAGCAGGAACTTCTGGGCCTTTGGGTCCAAGAGTGACGGTTTGTAGCGTATTAGAGCTCGCCATAGTAAAGATATAAGAGGTCAGCTTATATAAAATAGCGGCTCTGGCTAGCTTTAGTCATCTATAGCTTTGGCTACCTAGCTCGGTACGCTGGTGATAGCCAAAGCTACCGAGCTAGGTAGTACGCCAGCGCACGGATACATCTGTATGCTGGCGCATATATCAATAGCGATTACCCAACGATAGCGTCGCGCACAAAGATGTATGTCTGCTCAAAGCTGATAGTGTCAATCGCACTAACTAATTGCTTGGCTTCGTCAGATAGATCATAGTCGCTAGGAACCTGAATGACGGCTCCATCTGCCATGCCCTGACCTAAACGGTACCAAAGAGCAATCTTTGTAGTGTTGCTCAAGTTGCTGTACGCGTTGGTGAGGTCGTTGCTCTCGCCAGAGAGAACATTGCGCATAAACTGAAGCTGATCTTCTTGAGACTTTTCCTTGATCTGGCTGTACAAGTCAGAGGAGCTATCGGACTCTTTGTTATCATCTGGATTTTCGAGTCTCTCTTCGCCTATTCCTTCATAGACGTACCAGAGGGTAGCCAACTTTTCGTCGGCGTTTAGTGCATCGAACTGCTGTTTGTATTCAGTTTGAGCTTTAGTGTAATCGGTGGCAGTAGCCATAAATTATCTCCTTATGTATGTATTTCAAAAGCGCTAAATTTTTGTTTTCTAATAGCTTTCGTTCAGTTTTTATCCAAAGATAAAAGACTTCTGAGAAGGCTCTTCTAGAAATGTTCAAAGATTGCTTGCTTGTCTATAAAGTAGTGAATTACACCGTTTAAAGACGCCCTTCGGAAGTTAGAACAGCTTCATCAATAGCCTCTTACGTCTGAGGTAGTTCAGCTACATCTTTAGGGTTGGTTGTGGCTTCCAATACTGCTGCTTATAGCCTTGAGCCTCGTGCTAGCCTATCGAGACATCGTGCTATGACTTTAATCTCAATAGCTCATTCAGTTTTGCTAACAGCTTGACCCTGACGCTGATAATCTCCTGATCCTCATTGAGCGCGAATTCCCAGGCAACGTTGACTGTAAATACAGCGGTCTTGACTTTTCCTCTAACTAGGCTCCGATGAAATGGGTCTGAAGGGTTGGTTTCATCCTCTAAGTTATCGGCTTCGCCCTGTTCGTACTTAAGGGGTGTGAATTCCATACCAGTGGCTTCGGTGGTCAGATAGTGGGCGATCGCATCCCTCCCCACAACTGGCTTCTCAAACGGAGGGACCAGCTCCCCATTGCTTGCGAACAGTGCCGCCGTTTTCTCAAACTCACCAGCATTCGCGGTTTCAAAATAACGCCGGATTGAGTCAGGCAAAGCTAGCACCTCAGCCGCTGGACGATCGCTGGCTGAAGTAGAGGAAGAAACCATAATGATATGTCTGCGAATACGACTGTGAAGCACGAACGGGAAACAGCTTCATCAAACGGTAGAACGCACTAACCTTTCCTCTACCGCAGGTCAGAATGTACCGGCTGGCCTGTGCTACTGTATTCCCTGTTCTGCAATCAAGAAGTCAACAAACTGCCGAGCTGTACGACCCGATCGGCCATTGTTTCTAGTTGCCCACTGTCGGGCCCGCCAGTCTAGGTTGTCGGCCTCTATTTTTAGACCAGCCTGCGCAGCAAGTTCGCGAACAATGGTGAGATAGGTCGGCTGGTCAGCAGGCGAAAAGGTCAGCGTCAGACCAAAGCGATCGCTAAACGAAAGCTTTTCCTGCATAGTATCCCAAGCCTGAACTTCATCAGCATCTTTGGGTCTTGGGCGCTCGTCAAAGAATTCGCGAATCAGATGCCGACGGTTTGACGTTGCATATACAACCACATTTTGAGGGCGAGCGGTTACGCCACCTTCGAGTACCACCTTGAGCGCCTTGAAGTCTTCGTCGTCATCCTCAAAGGACAGATCGTCGACAAAGACAATGAACTTCTGTGGCGCGCGGCTCAGCGGTTCTAGAATCTGAGGCAGATTTGGCAGATTGACTTTGGGAACTTCGATCAGACGGAGGCCGCGATCGCGATACTTATTCAACAGCGCTTTCACCAAAGAAGACTTACCAGCGCCGCGACTGCCGTAGAGCAGGACGTTTTGAGCAGTGTAGCCCTGTAGCAAGGATTCCGTATTTTGGATGAGCTGCTGTTTTGGGTGATCGTAGCTGACAAGCTGAGATAGCTGGATTGGGTCTGGCATTCGAATGCCGACAAGCCGACCAGCAGCAGAGAGCGCAGTAGGATCAGCCTGCCATCTGAACGCGCCAAACTGCCCAAACATGCCGACGCCTTGGTCGCGGTAGTAGGCGGCAAGTTCCTGGGTAGCACCCTTCCAATCTGGTTCAGTTGGAAAACTGACCGGAAATTTAGGTTCGTGGAATGACTCAATAGCAGGGACAGTCACACCCCCACAGAATTCTTTGACCCACTCGCTGACCTGCTTTGTCGACAGTCTGTAGAGGCTGTGAATAATTGCAAGATCGTGATCAGCGGCGGCGAGGATATCCGGATTGAAACGATCTAGCAGATCGCTCTTAGCTGTGCTTTTAATACTGTCAACAGAGAGACGCTGCGCCTGTTGCGAAAACGGATTGTCGGCAATCAGAATCTGTTGAATGAGATGTTGCTGCCAGCTTTGTTGCTGCTTGGCAAGCGCAAGAAACCAGTTACCATAGGCCCGGCGGCAGGTCACAGTCGCTTCCGAGTCAGTTTTTTCGAGCGGCATCAGGGTCGCTAATAGTCGGATGAAAGCTTGACCAACGTCACTTTCCAACACTGACTGATAAAGTAGCAGCGAGGCGGATTTCTGATAGTAGTTCTGAACTGTGGCAGTATTTTCCTGGAATGGCTTTGCCGTCGCATCCGACCCCATAGCGCACCTGGTTTGATTTCGTAATAGTCTCTATCCTATGGCAACATCCACAACAGGGATAGTTTCATAGAATAGACCAGTTGCCTCTAGCCGTGATTGCTTCTCTCGGGTGCAGCTCTTGGAGAAGAGTTTGCGTCGCGATCTCACCGTATAATTCCTATTCATGGCCGCGTTACAAGTCGGGGCATTCCAATGAATCTCACTTTTGCACCTTTGTTTACCTTGATCTACGGCATTCTGGCGATCGCAGGTGGAGCCATCGGCTATAGACAAGCAGGCAGCCAGGTCTCGCTCATTTCAGGTGTGATTAGTGGATTTCTACTGCTGATTGCTGCCTACATGCTCTATGGTAGGAGCCCTGCTGGTCCGCTTTTGGCAGGTGTTGTCAGCCTTGTACTAGTGATTGTCTTTATCATTCGGCTGATTAAAACGCGCAAGTTTATGCCCGCTGGACTGATGATTATCATGGGCGTGGTGAACCTGATCTCACTCTCAACGCTATTCACTTCGGTCTAGCGATCGCGTTTGATCAAAGCCTGTAGCTCAGCCTTCTGAGGGTGAAGAAGCAAATAGATAGTTTGCCAAAATGAGGCAAAGTTCATCACTTCCTCATAGCTCATGCCGCTAGGTACCAATGCCTTCATCACCCCCGCTTCTGTCCAAGATCTAGCCGTCAACCAGCAGGCGTATCCGGAGTCTGCCGTTCGACAGAAAGCTGCTGATCAGCCATCGAACAAAGCGCGCCTATGGAAACCTCGGCAGGTACTTTTCACCCCCGCTGCTTTAGAAGAAAGCTGGGGGCAGCAAATCTATCAAAGGGTGAGTGATTTAGGACTGCCAATCACCGAGCTTAAAAGCAATCGAGTGACTGGGCTACGCGGCGAAGACGAACGCCAGACTTACGCCAAAGCCAAACAGACGATGGCTGTGGTCACCGCGCCGCCCGGTCAGTTCAAGCTACAGCCAATTCCGCCTTCTGCTGACTGGCAGTTTCACCTCGCGGAAGGCTGTCCGGCTCACTGTCAATACTGTTATCTGGCTAGCAGCCTTTCAGGACCGCCTGTAATTCGCGTCTATGGGAACCTGCCAGCTATTCTGGAGAACACAGACCGCTTTGTAAAAGAAGATGGCGCGTCCACAAGTTTTGAAGTGAGCTGCTATACTGACCCGCTCAGTCTGGAGCATCTAACTGGTAGCCTGGGTGAGTGCATTCGCTATTTTGGAACGCAGCCAAACAAGCAACTGCGCTGGGTGTCCAAGTTTGACAACGTTGGACCGCTGCTAGAGATAGAACATAATGGACGAACCCGGTGCCGAGTCAGTATCAATGCCGATCCGGTCTCGAAAGGGTTTGAAGGGGGGACGGCCAGCGTGCGCGATCGCATCAAAGCTCTCAGAACGCTAGCCCTCCCGAAAGAACAGGGTGGCGGTGGCTATCCAGTTGGTTTCGTGGTTGCGCCGATCATGGCATTTGAAGGCTGGGAAGACAGCTATGGTCAGCTGTTTGAAGAAATCGCTACTGCCCTAAATTTTGACTGCGACCTGACATTTGAGCTGATCAGCCACCGGTTCACCGCAAAGTCAAAGCAGGTGCTAAATGAGTGGTATCCCAATAGTGAGCTGGACATGCAGATGGAGTCGAGAACCACCAAGCGCAACAAGTTTGGCGGCATCAAGTACGTCTACGACAAAGAGACTACTCAGGCACTTCGCAAATTCTTCGAAGAAAAAATAGAACAGATTTTCCCTGATGCTCACCTCTTGTACTGGACGTAGCTGACGGTCTACACGAGTGCGGTAACCAGATTTACCTTACCTGGAGCTTTCCTTCATAGAGTAAAGTCGTCTTCTTAAAGACAGTCAAACGCATCTGATATCATCGGTCAGACGTATCCAAGAGAGAACGTCTGACTTTATCTAGTTCGCAAGGTTTAATGCAACACCTGATAGAAGAACAAAGACAGCTGTTCGTTTTACTTGCTACAAAAATTAAACACCGGGGAATAAGCTGCCGAAACACTAGAAAATTCTGCACTTTCGCATTCTCTGCATTTGCAGTTGTTTAATCAGATATTTCGGTCTTTACGGAATTCGATAAAAATTGTCTGATTTCTTTATAGAGACTCACTATACGGATGACCATCGAAGATTCGATTGCTAATTTAGCAAGGTAGGCATCAGTAAGTTCACTACATTCTTAAATTCAGAGATACGTACATCTTTTGGCCGTAATTCAATCAGGGTGGCATCTATAACACTGAATGAAATTGTATAGAATTCGACCCGCCAGTCAGTAATTCTAACGATGCGACTTCATTGCAACTACACATCTACCGGGGAAATCGATCATGCCATCTTCTTTAATAAAGGACCATAAAAGTAAGAAAGTCTGCCCTAACTGCAACGCTCATCAGCTGTTTACTAACGATCCCGAAAAAGCTGCCGACAAGATGAGTATTTACTACCAATGTCTGAACTGCAACGGCCAGTTTTTTGAGCATCCTGGGCAGAAGAAAAGCAAAGACGTTCAAGAGAAAACCGGCAGTCGTGACGCCAACAATCTCTCTCTGACCAGTGGCATAGCGGTCGTGTTTCTGCTCTTTGCGATCATTTTGTTGGTCAATGTCGTCAGGCAAAATGACCGGGAAAGAGGCGTCTTTCAGCCCGCTGGTCAATCGGAAGTGAGGAACTAGCAGCTTCTGTGGTGTATCCGCTGCTAATCTGCTTCCTTGTTATTAGAGGCTGATGATTCTTCAGAATTGACCTCGCCACTCTTGGCCTCGTCATTCTTGGCTTCACTATCAGCCTCACCAGCATCAAGTTCACTCTCGTTGAGCTGAGCGCCATCAACGCTAGCCTCGCTCTCTTCAGCTACTAACCACTCATTCGTCGGGCGTCCAATTGCGTTGATAATCCCGTCTGAAACGAGATGGATTTCAACTTCTGGTGAGGTGTCAGCCTCATCCGAGTCAGTCGAATCTGCTTCAGTCTCGTCGCTGGTAGTGTTGTTCGAACCGTTAGTTAGATTGATGATCTGCACATAGCGCTGATCGCCGCCGAAGTCAGCACTGCCGACTAATACCTGGTAGGTGCTCTCTTCTGTCTCTAAGGTGACGGTAGCTTCTGGGCTGTCTAGGCCAAAGTCTCCTAGGCTGTTGCTATCCGTGTTGATGACTCGATTAGAAGAGCTCGTCAGCTGGCTCAGCAGAAAGGCGATCGCACCCCCTTCCGCCATTTCCTCTTCTGGCTCACTCATCTGCCAGGCTCCTGACTCATCTTTCACGAAAGTCAGATCGGCTTCATTCGGACGGTTTAGCGTGAACTGTGTGATCGCACTCTCCTCAAACGGCAGCAGCGGCTCACCCTGCGCCTCCTCCACGCCATTCGAACGATCCACATCGCCCCTGTTTTCAAACAGTAAAACACCACCGCCCAGCGCGATCGCACTCACCAACAACAACAGCGTCCCACGATTCAACATAATTCTCTTCCCTTCAATTCCCCATTCCCCATTTCCCTTAGCGACGCTTCAACCAAAGCGCCCCTGCCCCCACTAGCCCCGCTAGCGGCAGCACGATCAGTGCCAGCACCGTCAGCAAGATCTGCTGCTGCACCGTCATATTCAGCCGTCTATCCGTTGCCTCTTTGGGTCGAATCTCCAGCGTCGGACTCTCTACCTTGCTCAGCCAGCTCACCGCGTTCAGAAACACATCGCCATTTAGCTGTTGGTTAAACAACCCATCGGTGGCAAAGCTCGAATTGCCAATCACCACCATCCGCGCCTCATCCGGCCCGCTCAGCGCCACTCCCAGAGCAAACGGACCTTCCGGCGGCTGATTGGGATCAACCGTCAGCTCATCGCCATCTGCCAGTGCCTGCGCGTGACTATTTTGATTCGTAAACAACAGAGGAGACTCTTCTATATTGGGCACTTCTCTGATCTGCAAAGGCCTTGCCACCGGAAAAAAGGATCGCCCCTGACCAAAGGCTTCCGTGATTGGATGATCGCCATAGTCCGTCACCAGCGGCGCTGCCGGACCTAGCCCCACTAGCTGCCCGCCGCCTGAGGTGTCAATCACAACCGTGTTTTCTGGCACCACACCCCACTGACTCATCAGCGCTTCTAAGCCTGTACTCACCCGTGGATCAACCATGACCAAGAGACTTCCACCAGACTCTAAGTAGTCTCTCAAAATAATCACTTCGGTGTCGAACAGTGCTCGCTGCGGTCCGGCTACAATTACCACCTCTGCATCATCGGGCACCTGGTCTGTCTCTGCTAAGTTCAGTGCCGCAACGGAGAAATTCTCGTCTGCTAGCCGACTGGCCGCTTCAAATAGCCCCGGCGTCGAGCCATCGATAGCGTATTCATCATGGCCTTGCAAGAAGTACACAGCTGCCGTCTCGCCTTGACTGAGCTGGGCCAGTTTGTTTGTTAGCTGTCTTTCACTCAGGCGCTCTTGAAGGTCGACCGTCTGCACCAAAAGCGGTCGGTCTTCTACAGTTTGAGGTGTGTTCTCATCCGTGCCTGTACTCTCGGACTGCACATAGACTTCACCCTCTACCTCGACACCGAAAGACTGTGCTAGCTGAGGTTCGGCAAAAGGATCAATATAGTCATAAGTCAGCTCACTGTTGTATCGACGATAGTTGTCCAGTAGCTGCTGGTCGCTAGCGTTTGCATTCGAGCTAAATATCAGAACTTTAGCTGGTGTCTCCAAATTTCTCACCACCTCTTGGGAGGCTGGAGAGAGCGTCAACAGCTGGCCGTCTGTGATGTCAACTCGGCTGTCGTAGCGAGCGCCGATAAAGTTGATAAGGCCTAAAATTAGCAGCACAGAGAAAACTGATACTGCTGCGTTAGTACCCGCCTGGGTAGAGCGCTGCTGCCAAAATCCCAGTTTGAAAATGCCAAAATCACCAGCGGCGATGCTGGCTACTAAGAGCAAAAGCCCAATGACCAGCAGCGCTACCGCTACAATTGTCCAACTGTTCAAGAGGCCCACGACAATCCCTGCTGTTATCAGCATGATCCCTGGCCAGATGAGATATTTGAGCAAGCCCTGAATATTTTTCATAAGAATTACGACCGCTGGAACCTCAGCGTATCAATCGATTGAGCGGTTAGGTACAGACCTAGAACAATATAGGAGACAAAAAGAATTAGACCGCTGGTGTCAAAGACTCCCTGTGTAAAGTCAGTGAAATGCGTGAGCAATGACAGGTGGCTAAGCGACGAGCCAATCGGTCCAGGTAGAGCCGTTGCGATCGCATCCACCACCCACAGCAGCAGCACCACGCCAAAGGTCATCACCGCTGCCAGCACCGTACTATCCGACAGAGAAGAGATAAACATCCCCAGCGCTAGTGTGCTCGCTCCTAGCAACAACAATCCGCCGTGTCCTAACAGAAACAGCGACAGCGGAAATGCCGGATCGCTAGCGCTAAAGGCAATCAGCTCTAGCACCATCAGCGGCACTAGCATTGCGCTATAAAACGTGACCACGCCTAGCAGCTTGCCAAGTGCCACCACCCAGTTTGTCAAAGGCGAAGTTGCTAGCAGCTCTAGTGTGCCTTGCTTGCGTTCTTCTGCGTACAGCCCCATCGACAGCATCGGCAGCACAAACATCGACAGCGAGCCCAGCAGATTGAGGTATATCTTCAAAAACTCGTATGGCACATCATACGTTTGGCCAACCCCAAGCTGATCAGAGGCGCTGACCTGAGCAATGATGCCGCTGGGTGATAGCAGCAAAACAATTAAAAATAAGCCGCTGATTATCCAAAACACCACTGCAATCACATAGGCAAAGGGCGATTTGAAGTAGCTCTGAAGCTCCCGCCGGTAGATCGCCAGCAGGTTGCTAATAAACGTCTTCATCGTAGATTCTTCTCACTAGGATCTTCTTCAACAGCCTCTTCTCTAGTAGCCTCTTCCTCAGCCCTTTCCTCAGCTAGCTCGTCAGGCCGCGCTGCATTGAGGTTCCTGGCGGACGCTGTAGTCGGAAGTCTCGGAACAGCTTCCGTCGCTGTCTCTCGCATCGTCAAGTTAATAAATACGTCTTCTAGGCTCGCTCGGTTGCGACTCAGCTCAAATAGTCCCAGACCCTGTTCGACAACCTGAGCTGCGATCGCATTGCCCACATCTGCCGCCCCCGTCATTACCTGAAAGCGCGAATGCCCCGCCGCCAGTCCTTCTGCTGCGCTCACTTCTGCATTCACCACTCCAGGCACCGAACGCAGCACCGCCAGAGCATTCTCTACTTCTCCATCTAGCTCAACCCAATAGCCGCCTTCGCCGGCCAGCCGTTCGACTAGGTGCTCCGGGCTATCTGTCGCAATAATTTCGCCCTGGTTGATGATGGTGATGCGATCGCATGTCATGCTCACCTCTGGCAAAATATGCGTCGATAAAATGATCGTATGCTCCCCTGCCAAACTCTTGATCAGATTTCGCACATCAATGATCTGCTTAGGGTCTAGTCCTACCGTCGGCTCGTCGAGCACGATCACTGGCGGATTATGCACAATCGCCTGCGCAATTCCCACCCGCTGACGAAAGCCCTTTGACAGCTTGCGAATCATCACCTGGCGCTTTTCTTCTAGGTTGCAGCGGGTAATTGCCGAGGAGACTTTTGTCGTGCGATCGCCCGCACTCACACCCTTAATCCGCGCCACAAAATGCAAAAAGCCCTCTACCGTCATCTCCGGATACAGCGGCGGCGTCTCCGGCAGATAGCCAATCCTTTGGCGCACCGCCATAGACTCAGCATGCACATCTTTTCCTGCTACCCGAGCCGTCCCCGCCGTCGCCGGTAAATAGCCCGTCAGAATCCGCATCGTCGTCGTCTTACCCGCACCATTCGGGCCCAGAAAGCCCAAAATCTCACCCGGCTCCACCGCAAACGTCACATCCTTGATCGCCAGCGTAGACCCATACGCCTTGCTCAGCCCATCTACCTCAATCATCGATGCACCTCAACCGCCTTTAAATCTAAAGCCCTTAAAATAGGGTAGGTACTTCATAGACAAGGCATATTAGCATCTACCCGCTTTAACCAACCGGCACAACCAACCACTTCCCCATCTCCCATTCCCTATCTTCCCTCCCCGTGCCCAAACAAAAATTTCCCCACCTCCTCGGCTCCAAATGGACCGCCCAGCAGAAAACCTTCGGTTGGCGACACTTCCATGTGGCTAACCGAAAAAATCAAGGCAAACTCGTCTTCGCCGAACTCGTTGCCGCCTGCGATCCTAGCGTTCGCCTCTGGATCAACGCCAAAGTTTTGAAGAACCGCCTTCTTTGGGCAGCAGGCTGGCAAACCCTTCATGAGATCGAGGCCACCGCCACCGACTACACTGGTAGTCCACACCGGCTCGAATCACCCACCGATTAATCTTTTTCTACCCTCCGCATCACAACATCTGAGAGGGAGATCGTACTAATATAGAGAGAGCCGCCAGCCGGACCCGCACTTCTATGGCCTCACCCTCTGTCCCTCCAGAAGATACCAATCTACTAAAAGCAGTCTTGCCGCCCCTCTTAGATGACTTTCAGCATTGGTTTGGTCGGACAATTACCCTGCTCGAAGAACAAAATCTCAGCTTTTTGAGCCCTACGGAGCAAACCGATCTCCTCGCAAGGGTTCGCTCCGCTCAAAAGCAAGTCAGCGTTTCTCAAGCGCTATGTTCTGCTACTGACAGCCAAGCTGGCGTCGAGATGAAAGTCGTGATGACCTGGCACAAGCTTGTTAATGAATGCTGGAGCGTCGCTATGCGCTACCGTCGAGACAGTGCCAATAACCCAAGCTAACAATCCAAGCCAGTAATCGATTCAGCTACCACGATCGTTAAAGCCAGTCGCTCCCACCCACGCCCTCCTTGCTTATAACTATGTTCCATTTGCTATACGTTCTTGCCTTTACTGTTCTAGCTGTCTTTGCTGTCTCTAATATGATTCGCAATATGGTCAGGCTGGGCACCGAAGTGCGTCAGCCCGTACAGAAAGCAAAATCTGATCGCCCGGTTCCCCACCCTGAACTTCTCAACGACAGCGGCGGTGTAATCGATGAGCCACTGCTCGTTATGCGCTCTATCTCTATCAAAGATGCTAGAGATAAGCTGAACGCGCTGTATGAATCTTCGGGTACTTCTTCTAGCAACGAAGATCAGCCAGATGTAGATGTTTAAGACCGAACGTAGCTTTGTTGTATGATTTGAGCTTTCAAACTGCTTGAATAATGCGGCACAAGATTTTAACCCTGATTCATAAAGAGACCTCTGTACCGGGGTTGGTAGGACAGAAGCTGGAGTCGATGGGACTTCAATTAGACATTCGTGCCCCTATTCTCGGTGATGCGCTACCCGAGTGTCTTGATGATTACGCCGGGGTGCTGGTTTTTGGCGGACCGATGAGCGTCAACGATAATGAGGCTTATCTACACGAGGAGATAGAGTGGATTCGGCAGGCGCTAGCGGCGGAGCTGCCATACTTAGGAATCTGTCTAGGCGCGCAGCTATTGGCAAAGGTGCTAGGCGCGGAGGTTGGGCCGCATGGGAAAGCGGTAGAAGAGATCGGCTACTATCCGATCTATGCGACTGAAGCAGGGCGATCGCACTTTCCCGACGAGATGATGATCTATCAGTGGCACAAGGAAGGCTTTGACCTGCCAGAGGGAGCCGTTTTGCTAGCGACAGGAAATGACTTTCCGCATCAGGCTTTTCGATGGGGCGATCGCGCCTATGGCCTACAGTTCCATCCCGAAATGACTGCTGATATGGTCGACTTTTGGAGCACCAACGGTGCGGATCTAATTGGCGCACCTAATACTCAAGACAAACAGCAGCAGATCGACAATCACCGCCATCACAGCCGAAACGTAGATCGCTGGTTAGAAACTTTTTTAAACAATTGGCTTGCATCTGTCTCCGAACCAGCATGATTGAGAAGTTGTCATCGGCAGTTAGAAGAAATGAGAGGCGTTCAGCTTAAAGGTCTTACGCTTAGATCTATAGTCAAAGGCACGTGGGGCTGGCTGTTCGCAATGGCGCTCTCCATCACCCTGCTCTTCCAAGCCTGCGGAACCGATACGGCAGTTCAGTCAAACGGCGCTAGCTCCGCTGAGGCTACTAGCAGCGAGGCCGCTACCGAAACCCTTGCCACAGAGCATGCAGGAGACAAACCAACCGCTACCCCAATTGCCGTTGCCGATCCTACCGTTCCCGTTACTGGCCAAGCCGTTACCTACGCCACCATTGACGGACAGCCTATCACTGGCTATCTAGCCCAGCCCACTGAGCCTATCAGCGAGAGCCTCCCTGCTATCCTCACAATCCATGAATGGTGGGGGCTTAACGAAAACATCGAGGCGATGACTCGTCGGCTTGCAGGCGAAGGCTATACCGTTCTGGCGCTAGATCTGTATAACGGACAGGTGGCTACAGATCCCCAGGCTGCCCGCGACCTGATGCGCTCAGTTATGGACAATCCTGGCCCTGCCCAGGAGAATATCGGCCAAGCCGCCAGCTTCCTAGAAGCCGAATACAGCGCTCCTAAGCTAGGCTCTATCGGCTGGTGCTTTGGCGGCAACTGGTCCTTGCGCACGGGGCTGCTGCTCTCTTCGGATCTTGATGCTATGGCCATCTACTACGGCCAGCTAATTCTGGCACCCGAAGCGTTAGATGGTTTGGACATGCCCATCATCGGCTTCTTCGGGGAAGAAGACAGCTCTATTCCAGTCGAAGACGTTCAAAATTTTGAATCGACCCTCGATGATATTGGCAAAACTGCTGATATCAACCTCTATCCCGGCGTTGGCCATGCCTTTGCCAACCCCTCCGGCCAAAACTACGACGCCGTTGCCGCCGAGGATGCCTGGGAGAAGACGATTACTTTCTTCAATACCTATCTCAAGGCATGAAAATTTGGACCTGAGAATTTGGTCGTGAGAATTTGGTCCGAGAATCGGGGGACAAGGAGCTGTAGCGCTGTTAGCCTGTGTTAAGAAATCGGGCACTATCCGGTATATCAACTTTTCGTGTTGATTTATAGGGAACAAACCTCAACTATCCGAGACTTAAAGAGTTTTATAAAATGAACGACCTCACCCTCACCACCCTAGAAGGCGTCCCCGGCAAAGAGATTGTGGAGCACTACGGTCTGGTCCAAGGCAGCACTATCCGCGCCAAGCACGTTGGTAAAGACATCCTTGCTGGCTTCAAAAATATTGTCGGTGGCGAGCTCAAAGGCTATACCGAACTGCTGCAAGAATCGCGCAAGGAATCGATTGAACGCATGGTGATGCAGGCCGAACAGCTTGGTGCCAATGCCGTTGTCAATATCCGCTTTGCGACCTCTTCGATTGCACCCGGTGCAGCCGAACTCTTTGCCTATGGCACTGCGGTCAAAGTCAAATAGTTGGCATCAAGCAAACTACGAGATTCTTTAGAGCTGAATAGTCTTTTAGAACTAGATACAATTTTGAGGTGGATATATGGAGCTGTTGTTCCCGTTAGTTTTAATGGCTATTGGCTTTTTTGCAGGCCGATACTTCGAAGCCAAGCACTACGCATCTATCAAGGATAGAGAGAAGAAAACGCTGCACGTGCCCATGATTAGCTTTGGTGCTAAACAAGCGCTGCCGTACGCCCACGACGCTAAGCTATTCGTCGGTAGTGTGGTGGTTGCCAATGACTATTTCAAAACCATTTCTGCGAGCTTGCGCAACCTAGTGGGCGGTCGTGTGCTGGTCTATGAAAGCCTGGTCGATCGCGGTCGTCGTGAGGCTTTGCTGCGGATGAAAGAAGAGGCGATCGCATGGGGCGCATCTCAGGTAATCAATGTCCGCTTTGAGACTTCTAGCATCGGTGGGCAGTCTCGCGATCAGGGGATGTCAGCAGTCGAAATTCTGGCCTATGGCACGGCTATTCGGTAGGCACTGCTATGAAGTTCGTTCCCAAAGAAATTACTGAAGAAGTCAACGTTACGCCGGTTCATCCGCTGGTGAATCTGGCGTATCTGCTAGGAACGGTGACTTTGTTCGGGATAGTCGTCTACGTCGCATTGGGGCTAATAGCCGGACAGCTAGTCAAGCGAATTGGCCCAGAAACCGAAGAAAGAATTGGCGCGAGTCTGATCAGTTCACTGCCGAATAGAACAGATGCCAACGACAGCCGGTTAGACTACCTAGAAGATCTAACGACTTCACTTCAAGAGGATTTCTCGCAAACTGATATTCCTGCCGTTGACTATCCGCCGGTCAAAATCAGCATTCTAGACACGCCTGAAGAAAACGCGATGGTTACAGCGGGTAGCTATCTGCTGGTCACAGAAGGACTTCTCTCTAATGTTGAAAGTGAAAATGAGCTAGCGTTTGTCTTGGCTCATGAGTTGGGCCATTTGCACAACCGCGATCCGCTGAATGCGCTAGGGCGATCGCTTGTCCTTGTTACGGTCAGCGGTTTGCTAGGCTTAGGACAGGGGCCGACCTCTGCGGTTGTTCCCAATGTTCTGAATTTGGCAGAACGCGGCCATAGCAGAACCCAAGAGAGTGCGGCTGATGACTATGCGATCGCACTAATCATGGCCCGCTACCCCCACGCTGGTCACAGCCTAGACTTCTTCAAGCGTATTCAGTCAGAAGAATATGACCTTGGCATCTTTAGCCCCGTCGCCGAATGGCAGCAAACTCATCCACTCACAGATAGCCGCATCCAGCGCCTAGAAAATGCTTTTCAAGCTAACGGATTGGAGCTCACAGGACCCCCCACGCCACTTCCCGAAAGCATTGGCTGTCAGAACTTTACGTCTTGCGAGGATTGATCGAACTCCTGTGGGGTAGCGATGTCACCTTACTGAGACATATACGCAATAGCTCATCACCAGCTCATCACCACGACTTTTTCAGCTGACTGAGCTGAATTTGATTAATTTTTAGCTTGTACGCTCGATTTAGCCAGCGCAAACCTAATCTTCGAGTGATAAAGTCTGCCAGGAACAGACCTGAGCCGTAGCGCTTGATCTGAAATAACGCCTTAGCCTGCCAGTTTTGAAATCCCAACTGCAGACGCTCAACCCACGAAAGCTGAATTTTGTCATAGCCACTGAGCGGGAAGCCACGCCGTACCATTCTGCGGATGAAAATTGAGCATGAGCCGTAGCAGCGTCGTGCCTGAACGCTCAGAGCCTACGAGAAAAACAGGGCTAGAAATCATCTTAGAAGATTGAGAGATAGTCATAGCTGCTGTTCAAATTGATAGATACAGACCGAAGAAGTTAGCCAAAGAAGCTAGCTAGAGGAGTTAGTCCAATTCCCATCCTGCATAGGACTATAGCGTTTGTCACTTTGCTGAGGTACAGCACACTGGCTGAAAGCCTCATGCAACAACGGGCAAAGTGATGCGCGGTCCCTGTAGGCACAGCCTCCTCTTCGAGTATGCATCCGGGAGCCGCTATAGTGCTCTTCTGTAGCTTTGGACGGCGTTGTTGCACCAATATCGAACAGCTGGCTGTTGAGCAGTTGCAGTTGAGGCAGTTTGTCTTTTTGGTAGCGGGCTAGGACGAGGTTTTCGAGCAGGGTGTAGAGGCTGCTGACCATGCGATCGCCCGCTACTACACAGAAACACTAGATGGCACAGGTGTAGCTATCCCCCTGCAAATGCTGCTGATTCCGGCTGGCAGGTTCATTATGGGCTCTCCAGTTGATGAGCATCAACGCGAAGCAGATGAGGTGCAGCACGAGGTCTCGGTTCCACCGTTTTTCGTGGGTCGCTACCCAATCACTCAGGCCCAGTGGCGAGTCGTCGCGAGCTTTCCGCAGGTGAATTGAGCGCTGAAGGCAGATCCTGCACATTTCAAAGATGACAATCGGCCTGTAGAGCAGGTGTCTTGGTATAGAGGAAACCACACCTGTGGATCACTTTGGCATCGCTAACGGTTTTGGCCTGTGTGATATGCATGGAAACGTGTGGGAATGGTGCAAAGACCACTATGGCGAGTATGACCAAATACCTACGGATGGCAGTGCCTTTTCAGCTGAAGAGAAAGGGGCTAGCCGCGTAATACGTGGCGGTTCTTGGGTCTATCAGCCAGCGCACTGTCGCTCGCATTGGCGTGACAAAGTTGTGCCCACCGACTGGGTCTATAACATCGGTTTTCGGGTGTGTTGTTCGGCCCCCAAGGACTTAATTACCCTTTACCCTTCTTGCCCTTTTGCCCTCTACCTCTTCTCGCGTGTAACGCGATCACGGTTTTCTCCAGTGCGAGTCTTGTCTGCTAGTATCCTGGAGCCTCGAAACATCAGCGCTACAATAGCTACAGAGATTGGAAGGAGCACTCTAGTGCTTAACAAGTCCTCAGCTCAGCAGTACACAGCCTATTGGGGTTGCCTTTACGTTGCCTGCAAGCACTGCATCTATGCCTGACTCAAAAGGTCAGCAAGATGCTTCAAGATCCTTAGAACCTGTTCTAGATCCTGATCCTGTCCGAGGATGAACTGACGCGATCGCCCGTACACAACCCTCCCTTCAAACGCCAGCTTCAAAAACACGAAATCCGTCCCATTCGTCACCAATCCATACACAGGGTGCGCCCTCTGTGGCGTCGCCAGCATATAAGACAATATCTGTGGAACGCCCACCTGCAAAGAAAAAGTGGCCCGCTTCGATTCGATCACCAGTAACCAAAGCGCCTCTTTCAGCACCAAAATATCAATTCGCCCCTGCACAATCAGCTCATCATCAGCCGATTCAATCCCAACAGATTCCTCTGTACTGACATAGAAAGGTGGCAAAAACAGTCCCGCTAGATCGATCAGCGGTGCCAACACAGCCAGCTTCACCGTATTCTCTCGAACAGAACGTCTTTCCAGGTTGGCAACCGAAGCAGTAACCCTATCTAGCCGCTGCTTTTCTGCATCAGTTAGATCCGGCAGCGCGTGTTGCCACTCCGAAAAGAACGCAGGATCGTCAGTCCGCTCCAGCTCAAACTTCTGTTCAAGATCATAGAGCGTTACTTTGCTTGCAGAGACGGTTTGTACCATCTGAGTCTCCCCCTGCTGTTGGTATTGCTATATTAGCGCTGGCGCGATCGCAACTGCCCCAGCAGCGTCTCCCACCTTTGCGGCAAAGGCGCTTCTGCCGACACCACCACCCGCGTCACCGGATGACTCAGCGTCAGCCGAAACGCATGTAGCGCCTGACCCGGCAGCTTTGCCCCCGGAAACTTCCCCGACCCATACTCCGGATCGCCAACTATCGGCAACCCCAAGCAAGTACTGTGGACCCGGATCTGATGCGTTCGCCCCGTCTCTAGCTGAAAATGCATCAGCGTATAGTTGCCTAGTCGCTCCACCGTCTTCCAATGTGTCACCGCCCTCCGTCCGCCCTCCTCCACCGGCAAAATCGACATCTTTTTTCGATGCTTGGGATGGCGACCAATCGGCTGATCCACTGTCCCCTGCTTCGCCTTCGGTGCGCCGTTGACAATACCCAAATACTCACGCCGAGCCGTCTTCGCCTGAATCTGCGCCTGCAAACTCTGCAATGCTAGCTCTGTTTTTGCCACCACCATCGCGCCCGTCGTGTTCTTGTCCAATCGGTGAACAATGCCCGGCCTTTGAACACCGCCGACACCTGTTAACTGCTCACCACAGTGAAACAGCAGCGCATGAACCAGCGTCCCCGTTGCGTGACCTGGCGCAGGGTGAACCACCATACCAGCAGGCTTGTTAATAATCAGCAGCTGATTGTCTTCGTAGAGGATATCGAGCGGAATGTTTTCGGGCGTAAGTTCGTAGGGCACGGCTTCCGGAATCGTCAGCGTGATGCGATCGCCCGCTCCAACCAGTTCTTTCTTGCGATCACATACCCGCCCATTCACCAATACGGCCCCCTGCTCAATCAGCTGCTGCACCCGATTGCGAGAAAGCTCTCCGTTATCCGCCAGCCACCGGTCCAATCGCTCCGGCACATCTGCCTCAACCGTCCGCTCCATTCCACTTTCCCAATTCCCAACTCTCTAGAGCTCTACTCTCCCCACTGCCTCCCAATGCTCTCCGTTCACAGGAGAAGCCGGAGCCAGCAGCGGCTGCAATTCCACCACTGCGCCAATCACTGCGATCGCAGGCGCTTCAAATCCAGTCTGCGCTACCTGCTCTACAATATCGCCCAGCGTCCCGATCAGCTGTTCCTGCTCGGGCCTAGTCCCCCAGCGTATCAGAGCAACTGCTGTAGTTTCTGGCAAACCCGCTTTGATCAATGACAGAGTAATGTTCGGTAAGTTGTGTACGCCCATATAGACGACGATGGTTTCTGACGCCTGTGCGATCGCGCTCCAATTCACATCCGGTCGATACTTCCCTGCCGCCTCATGCCCTGTTACGAACGTCACCGAAGTGCTGTAGCCCCGATGCGTCACCGGAATCCCTGCATACGCAGGCGCAGCAATCCCCGCCGTAATTCCTGGCACCACCTCAACCGGCACCCCCGCCGCTATCAGATCCGCCATCTCCTCACCGCCCCGGCCAAACACAAACGGATCGCCTCCCTTCAGGCGTACTACTACTGCATGCTCATGAGCCTTTTGCAGCAACACCTGCGTAATCTGCGCCTGAGACATCGAATGTCTGCCCCGCCGCTTGCCCGCATGAATTCGCTCGGCCCTAGGATTGATCCAGTCTAGGATCGGCTCACTCACTAACGCGTCATACACCACCACATCAGCGCACTCGATCAGTGTTTTCGCCTTCACCGTCATCAACCCTGGATCGCCCGGACCCGCGCCGACCAGATAAACCTTCCCGAGCGGTGGCTGAGCCGGCTGATATGAAGTTTGGAGTGCAGCATTCGAGGCAGGCAAATTAGAAGACATAGATAGCAGTGGCATGGTGGAGGCTAGGCATCATTCAAGCAAATTTACCTAGATCAAGTTGCCATCTGTGATACGCCTCGCAAGTCCTCTATTATCTATCAAATCCTGTGCTTCGATCCGGCTATGCGCTAATAAGATCGACTACTAGATCGGCGACTTCGTGGGTTGCCCCTAGCGTTGGCAATAGCCGGAACTGTACTTTTGGAAAGCGTTCGGCAAGTTCTTCTGTACGGTGCGCGATCGCATCGGTAATCCCTCCCGAAAACAGAAAATAAGGCAAAATCGTTAGCCGCTGACACCCCTGCTGCATCAGCTCGATCACCTGCGACTCAATATCCGGCGGTGTTGCCCAATAAGCCACCTTCGTATTAATTTGCTTGGCCAGCCCCTGAATTACCTTGTTCCCCTTCTTCCGACGGCTGCCGTGAGCTACCAATAAAGACCCCTCAGCCTCCACCGACGTCAGCCGATTTTCCAAAACCCGAGAAATATTTTCATGACTACCCAGGTGCGGACACAGCGTTAGCCGGAGAGAACCCTTCAGCATGTCCTCAGCCGCTTCTACCTCTTTCGGGATGTCCTCCATCACATGCACTCCGGACATCAGAAAAACCGGCAGCAGCTTCAGCTCTTCCACCCCTGCCGCCTTCAGCCGCCGTCCAAATTCATAGATCTGCTCACCCAGAGGCCGCACTGCCAACTCCAAGCAAGCTGTCCCTACAATTACGTCCGAGCTGACAGTTGACTTTTCCAGTCGAGGTCTAATCAATACAGACGTCATACCCAAAGAGGAATCCATTGATGGCTGCTCAACTCCAGAGCTAACATCAGAATCGTCAGAATTTTCGCGCCTCAAAGTAGTTTCCAACTGCGAGCGAACTAAATCTGCTAATCGATTCATCGCCTCCTGAGGGCGAGGATCACGGCTACCATGCGAAATGAGTAAGTATGCAGTTGAAGCGACTACTGGTTTCAAAGCAAACCCCTAATGTATGTGTAAATGCCTAGATCTATTGATATCGATTTTTTGAAGATGTGGCTCATCTATATAAATTATTAAAGATTTGATCCACAAGGTGGTGTATCAGAAGTTGCATTTTCTGCATTTTTCTCCTGCAACTTTTAATTAGTTAGCTGCATAGAAAAGTCTGGCAAAGGTAGAGTTTGATCAAAAAGCGGTGCTATACTAAGGACCGGTTATGGCGAGCGTGGCCAAGTGGTTAAGGCAGTGGATTGTGATTCCACCATTCGCGGGTTCAAGTCCCGTCGTTCGCCCTCTTTTCAGCGGTCTCAAAAAAGTTAGCTTAAAGTTTGACCCCAATCTAAGCCCATAGTGGATGGCTTTCCCATCCATTAGGGAACCCCATCGCGTCGGTCTCAACGTCGTGGTGGCTGAACAGCTCAATGAGACGTCTCTTCCAGTGATGCCCAGGACTAATCTGATTCATGAGATGAAGCGCGAACACCAGCGTGCTATAGATTTTGCGGCGGTCATTCTTGTGAAACGGCAGATCTGATTGTTTGGGCAGCGTCGGTATCACAGCAAACTCTCGATTCCAAAGCCGTGCATGGTGAGCACAAGTATTACGAACAATCGTTAGGTGGTGCAGTAGGGACGTTAAAATTCTTTCGTCTAGTGGGACGGTTCATTTTCGGGTCACACTTTGATCGCATTCAGGTAGGCTGAATGGCTGCCCCTTCCTGAGTGTGATCGCTCCCATGAGTCCAGCTGGCTCTGGCAGGGCCACCGTTGACGGTGCGCCAGGAGCTTTTTGACTTCATTGTGAGTGAACTGAAACAGCGAGAAGATGAACGCTATCCCGCGATCCGACAACTGAGGAAGGCACTGCGTAACCAGCGCGACCAGCTGCTGGCCTTTGCCGGTGTACTGGACCAGAAGCTTGCAGAGATTGCGGCAGCGTTTGAGCTGCCACTTCAGGCAGTTCGAGAGGTCTGTCTGTTGCATCGGAAACCGCCCACTTCCAATGCCTACTGGGAACAGTGGAATCAGCTACACCGTAAGCTATCTGGAAAGTTTCACGACGTGATGGAGGCGGTGGGCAAAGCGCTTGAAGAAACGCCAAGAGCCAGCTCGATGGTGGAAAACCTAAACTCACGCTTACGCAATTACTTCTTTCTGCGGCGAAGCCTGGGTGACGACTATCTGAGCCTGCTGCAATTCTTCTTAAATAGCCGTTGCTTTATGAGGTCGCTGAAGCCAGAGCGGGTGGGCAAAAGTCCCAAGCAGTTGCTGACGGGTGAAGCTCATCCACATTGGCTGGAATTGCTGGGCTTCGAGCGCTTCCAGAGAGCGTAGAAACTGGCACAAAAAGCTGGATAGGCCATCAATGACGATGGTCTATTTTGTGATGAAAGTGTTACCTCAAATCGCCCAAAATTGAACCAAGCCATTGGATTGACCTATGGGCTTGGCCGCCTACCCTCGATTGGAAGGCCACTGCTAGGTTGAGCTTAGAAAAACTACTGCCTTCTGTGCTCTGGACTCAATTACTCAGGCAGATCAAAATAAACACTCATATCGCCGCTCAATTTGGCTTTGACGTGCTCATTAAACCAAGGCCGGATGGCGCTTGTATAGATTGGTGCAAGATATGAGGTCTCCTTGAAATGTAAGCTTTGTTGTCTGAAAGGCAGAAGAAGAGTTTAGATTGAGATGAAAGGCTGTACATATCTTCGCCAAGATTTGATTAACATTCAGATGGTATGCACATGGAAAGACTGATGTGCATACCTATCAAAAAGCGTCAGGAGGTCATTGTGTCACGTCTAATGGTTGGCTCGTATGACTGGTGTCTTGGTTTTTTTGGACGCTCTGAAGACCGCGATCAAAAGCCCAGCGCTATTAAGCGATTGATTCAATTGCTGCTGAAGAGGAGATAGAAGCCTCTCACCGTTGTCGACAAACATTGAGAGAAAAGATCATGATTAAGAAATTAAAGTATGCGGCTACAGGACTAGCTGGTGCGATCGCCTTACTCGCAATTTGGGGTTTTATCGAACCGCGCTTCCTCGATACCGAAGAGGAAGTTGCTAAGATTCCTAATCTCGCAGCTAGTTGGGAAGGAAAACAAATCGGTCAGCTGTCAGATTTTCAAATCGGCATGTGGGCAGGTAATCCCGGCACCGCAAGGCGCAGCGTCGAGCAGATGATTGAAGCGAGTCCTGCTGCCGTGTTAATCAGCGGCGACTTTATCTACCACGCTGAGCCTAACCCCGAAGAAGAAATTGAGATAGCCGTTAGCATCGTTAGGCCGCTAGTAGAAGCAGGAATTCCGACCTACGCCGTCTTGGGCAACCACGACTACGGTATGAGCAGCAAAAAAGCTAACCCTGGGGAGCAGCTAGCTAGCAGCTTGGAAACCGAACTAGAAGCCGCTGGTGTCGTAGTCCTCGAAAATGAGTCCGTTGCTATGCAGCTACCAGAGAGCGGCGAACCTCTCTACTTGGTCGCGGTTGATTCTCTATGGTCGAATGACGACAACGTAGATGCGGCGCTATCGGATGTTCCCGAAGGCAGTCCTAGAGTGGCGCTGATGCACAATCCAGATAGCTTCGAACTTTTCCCGCCGAACACTGCGCCGCTGGCAGTATCAGGCCATACGCACGGGGGGCAGATTCGATTGCCAAACTCGCCACAGTGGTCTTGGCTGCGATTTACGCAGAAAGACAAGGTATACGCCGACGGCTGGGCAAAAGGCTACGGAAAGGAAGGTAACAACCTATATGTCAACGTCGGTATTGGAATGAGCATCATTCCGATTCGAGTGTTCTGTCCACCTGAGATGACGCTCTTCACGCTGGAAAGCTAGACCTATGTGAGGAGGCATGAATCGCGAGAGCGTTTCACCTATCTCATTTACCCTTTTCCTTGAGCTGAGGGAGCTTGATTTGCCCTATATGGACTACAGCTTACTCTCCCTCAGTGCTGTCCTAATTTTGGGAGTCACTGCAGATAGAATGCAAGCTGAAATCAAGTCAGCTCAGTTGGTGGCTGAAGGGGAAAGAGCAGTAGTAGTGTTGCAAGAAAAATGGGCAGCTCCTTCTTGGCAATCTGAAATGTGCTGATCGCAAATCGCAGTACTCTCCTCAAAACCATCCAAACAGCATCAGTTCCAGTTAGACCTAATCTATGCCGAACGTCCACCGGTATATTCGCCATAGACATCTTACAAGATACCTATCGAGCCTATCGACAGAGGGATGCTAGCCTACCCCCCTATCTTGCATAGTAGCCAAAACGACAGCAGTGCAAAAGTGACGAAGAAGCGGTTATGGCTCAAAAATACAAGACAGTTGTACCAGGGGGCGTACGCACAATTTCCCATAGATTTTGGCAAGATAGCTGCTCTCTGCCAGGTGCTGCTTGGACTCGGTGGTGGAAGACACTGGCAATCGGCTTGGGCTTGTGTGCCTTCGTTGCCTATGTGCTCACTCGGTTTGCTATGGGCTGGGAACAGGTTTGGATGCAAGCGTGGGATGAAAAATGGCTAATGCTTTGGCAAGAGCGATCGCCGCTTAGTTTTGCCAAGGGCGTTACCTGGGAATCACCAGGAAATCTGGTCGGCATGTTACCTGTTTTTCTGACGTTGACTGCGCTGACTGCCTGGTTTAGGCAGCCGTTGATTACGGCAACTGTTGTCGCTACTTACATCGGCCAGTTTGCCCTGGTCTGGATTAGCTGGGGCACTTGGAGCCGCGATCGCCCTAATTTAATTGCCGATGGTCTAGCCGCGCCCAGTCTTCACTCATTTCCCTCTGGCCATGTCGTTGTGGCAATCACCATGTACGGTCTAATCTTTTATCTGTGGCAAAGGACTTCGCAAAATTGGCTAGAGAAGCTAGCTGCGATCGCATTTGGTACGCTCTGGATTGGCCTGATTGCGCTATCAAGACTTGCGCTAGGCGCACACTGGCCTAGCGATGTGCTTGCCTCACTTCTGATTGGTAGTCTCTGGCTAGTCACAGTCATCACAGCCTTAGAAAGAGCCTTAAACGCTGTCAGTCAGTCAGACAGATTATCAAAAGCGGACGTCTAAAGAAAGTAATCTAAACCCAACAGAGCTCTGCAAAATCGCTAGACTCGAAATTTCTACGTCGCACTGCCATCAGTATCCGTTACTACTCAATGGCGACGATACAGACTCAGATTTGCGAAATTCACACTTATAGGTAGTCATGACCCATCAACCACTAGGAGAATCTAGCCGCAGCGATACCGCCAAATGGATCGAGCTTTTAGCCCGCTTTGGGTACGCCGCGAAGGGTATTGTCTACGCCATAGTAGGCTTGCTAGCAATTCAAGCGGCCTTCAACTGGGGCGGTAAAACCACAGGCTCAACCGGCGCGTTCGAGACTATCGCCAACCAGCCTTTCGGCAAAACAATGCTGTTTTTGGTTGCCGTCGGTTTGCTGGGATACGTCCTTTGGCGCTTTGTATCCGCCATCTTTGACCCCGAGCACAACGAAGAGGGTGCTAAAAATATCCTTCGCCGCCTGTCTTATGCAGTAAGTGGATTAGTCTACGGGGGCTTAGCCCTTACCGCATTCAAAATTACATTCAGCAGTGGATCATCATCTGACGGTAGCGGCGGTGGCTCTAGCCAGCAAACAGCGACCCTACTATCCCAGCCCTTTGGTCGCTGGTTAGTCGGGCTAGTCGCAGCGGCCACTGTAGCCTATGGATTCTTCTGCATCTATCGCGGCATTAAAATCAAGTTCCGCAAGAAGCTGAAGCTGTCTGAGATGAGCCAAACGGAACAAACTTGGGCAGTTCGCATCGGACGGTTTGGACTCATTTGCAAAGGCATCGTCTCCACAATTGTGGGCTATTTCTTTGCACAGGCAGCGCGATCTGCCGACGCCAGCGAGGCCAAAACAACAGCCGGAGCATTACAGGTCATCCAGCAGCAGCCTTTTGGCAGTTTTTTGATGGGTATCATCGCGTTTGGAATGTTAGCCTATGGTATCCACTTGATGGTTCAGGCACGCTACCGGCGCATCTCTCCTGAACAAAACTCTTAAACAGAAATGGAGAGGCGAGACAAAGTAACAAGAAGACCTCTTTTGTTGTTCTATGCCGTCTCTCCAAAGAAAAATTAGCTCAGATTCATTCCCTTTCAACCGTAAAGCCGTTTCACCTGTCTCACTTGCCTTTTTCTTTGAGCTGACTGAGCTTAATCTGCTTTGCAATGCACTCGACACAGAGATAGAGAGATCTCATCAGCTCAGAGTCCTCTTCATACCCCGCAGGAACTAAGTTAGAAAGTCGCTGAGTTTGGCTAATACTTTCCATGTACTCCCATTCTCCGGCGCTGCCACCATCTGGGTAGATGCCTATAGCCATCCCACCGTACTGTTGCATAACATCGAAGCACGGCACATCAGAAGCGCCATCGCCTACATATATCACTTGGCTTAGTGGGATGTATAGGTCGGTTTGAGACAGACTTGAATAGTTGTAAATTAGATCGGTTTCGTTATCAGAGTCTTCAATACCTTTGGAGATATAGTACAGATAGCGCGTCTTTTCCGTGTGCGTCATCTGCTTTTTTATAAACTCAACTGCGCCTGTCTCGTCGTAGTGAAACTCGCAGCCCCACATACGTTTGAAATCCTTAGCGATCGCCGTATTACGTGGAATATCTACAAAGCCGCCCGAGATAATATAGAACTCAAGCTCGATATCATCGCCAATATCGTGAATCCTTTGCTCTAACCGCTCGAAAAGCTTATCTGTTCCTTTGTATAGCTGAATATTCTGTCCGACCTCAGCCAGCTCATCTTGAGTGATCTTGTCGTCTCGCTGTTGAGACTCCTGAATCAAGCTATAGGCTCTAGCTAGATACTTTTCCCATCCCTGTTGCACTAGAGTCTTTACCCGGCTCTCTTTGAACTCTTTTGGATCGAGCCCACAGCTTTCTAGTAAAACGGCGAAGCTATCTCTTGGCGCTAGCGTTTCATCGAAGTCGAAAACAACTGCAATTCTTTTTGTCGTTACTCTAGTCGCCTGTCCCATATGCTGAGCTGATGTAAAAAAGAGAGTGCCTAGCAAATATTCTACCAGGCACTCGTTTGAAAGTGATTTGTCTATTGAGCTTTGTCTAGTGAGCTAGCGATGCTATCGCTAGTTCTATTGCTGTCAGTTACATAGCAGTTACATAGCAGAGGGATAGACTTCATCGGCAACAAAGACAGGCTTTTCAGTATATTCTGCTTCTACTTGCTCTTGAACGGATAGATCCCACGTAAGGTCGTAATCAGTATCAAACTCTGCCTTCACGTAGGGGCGCAGGACGCCTGTAACAGTCACCTCTTCTCCGTCTTGGGCCTGCGGCGATGCCATCATCGATATGACTAGCAGATCGTCACCGCCAAAGAGTTCTTCTTCGTCTAGCGTGAAGGTGTTGCCATCGAGCTTGTCTTCTATCTCGCCTGCAACAGCAATCCTTTTGTTGTAGTAGGCTTCTGGATTGGCAGTGATGTCACCGGGGTCTGGGGAAAGTGCGATAGATTGTGCCACAACGACGGGGCGATCTTCGTAGTCAGCGTACAGAGCAGGATCTAGGGTTAGTCCATATTCGGTTTCGAAGTCAGCGATGACAAGCTGCTGCACTTCACCAGTCACCTGTACGTCGGTGTCGTCACCCTCTATCAACACGAATGGCTCGCCAGATGCATTGATAACTAAGATATCCTCACCACCGAACAGCTGATCGTCTTCCAGTAAGAAAGAAGTGTCATCTACGGTTTCCTCAACTTCTGCTCGGAGAGAAACCATTTGTCCAATCAAACCTTCTGCGCCATCAGAAAGTTCTTCGGTTGTAACGTTTTCGGTCGCCTCTTCTTGTGTAGTTACTTCTGAAGGCGTTTCGGCACAGGCGGCGAGTGCAGTCATAGAAGCTGCTAACAGTAGACCCACTGTTCGTTGCCAAGAAAGGTTTTTTGAGAGGCCAGTTGTTTTCATTATTTACTCTTTTTCTAAAAGTTCTACTTGAGTGTAGGCAAACTCGATGTCCCGGAGTCTCTGCCTGCCGAAGGATAAACTGTTGGTAGACTTAAAAGTTACAACAATGTAATATAAGAATTCTTAGTTACAACAATGCAACTAAGAATTTTCCCTGTTACCAATCCAGCTACCTGCAACTCGGTTGTTAGACCAGCGAGAAGCCGGGTAGTCTGGGAGCATTACCACTTCCTTCTCCCTCTGGTCCTGTAGAGTCCATTTGGTGTCTTAGCAAAAGTACCGTAAGTTGGTGAACGGCCTCTACCCCAGTGCTTACGGCCTGTTCAAGCAGCCTAACCGATCTAGAGCGGGAAATTCTCGAACTGCTGCTGTCAGTGATATTGCCTGTTTCCTAGCGCTACAAATGGGTTCTATGAGGATAATAGTTTGAAGACAGCCGTTTCTGTTTGCTCTGTGGTCGCACTCACATCCCAATCTATTGACAAAGAAATTCTCGCACTTGCAGTTCTAGGATTTATTCCAGGTTTTGTTCTCTCGCTTGGACTGTACCAAATCACCTATGCTGCTACCGCGCTACCAGTCGTCATGGAAACGGGTAGAGCTGTATTTGTTTTTTCTCTAACACTTGTCATATGCAGCGGTTCTGGTCTGATTGCGCTGGGGAAACTGCGTTCGGCAGATCCTGCTGATATCTTTTAATTAATTCAGCCCACATCCCAGGTCGAACTTGCTATGGACACGACTACGCTCACTCACAAAAGTCCTCAATCTCTCTCTCAGTCAGTCATCTCTATCGCGCAGCTCAGCTATAGCTTTGGCAGCGGCGAACTCAAAAAGCAAGTTCTGCACAACATTACGCTGATATCGAAGCCGGAGAAATTGTGATAATGACTAGGCCTTCTGGCTCGGGTAAAACAACCCTGCTTACCCTGATGGGAGGGCTACGTTCAGCTCAAGAAAGCAGTCTCAGAATTTTGAACAAAGAGATTTTAGGTGCAACAAAGTAGCATCTGACTGAACTGCGTAAGCAAATCGGCTACATTGGGGTTCAGCACGCTGAACCCCAATGCAATACTTATTGCTATTGGACGGTGCTTTATTGAGCGTACCTCCCTTACAGACCTATGTAGTCGAGAGCCCTATTGAGAGCCGTAGGATCAACGGTGACATCGTGAGTGGCAAATTCTTTAGCTCGGCCTTTTTGTTCCAAATCCCTGACTAAGTTTTCAGGAACTCTGGCAACCACGCCGCACCAATCTCCACCGATGGCTGCTTGACAACGACGGTAGAATCTCGTGGCATAGCCAGGGTGCAACAGTTCAACTAGCTTTGCTCGATTTGAATTAAAGGCTAGGTTGGCAATGGCAGCCCCATGAATAGCCACAACCGCTTTGGCATTGAGACATAGCGACCACTGCTGAGCAACTGGTAAATTCTCGAAGTACACCTTTTGAAACCCTCTGCGGGTAAGTTTGTTTCTATCTCAGCTTCATTTGTCAGCGACCGGCTAGTACCTTTGCATGATATGAAGAGCCTCTCAGACGTGTCAGGTTGATATTCTTCGCAAGAAACCTCATTTAGATAGGAGCCATAGGAACCGACTCTCCACAAACCGAGATGTTCAATGGTGGTTTGTGTTGTTAAGACATTGCCAACAACAGCCTTATCTGTGCAGATAAAAGGTAGTTTGAGCAGGCGATACAGCTCCTTCGAAAAAGAAGGGGCGTTTTTACAAATAACCATTTTGAGTTTGAAACCGTGCGCTTCAAGATAGAGCGCCATAGGGCAAACCATGTAGATTACATGGGCAATATTGCCATCGTGAAAGGCTATTCTGTCACGGGTATCGAAGATGAATTCGCCCTTGCCACCCATAACCGGTTCAGATAGTTGACGAAGCAGTTTAAAGTAGAGCGGCTTGATCAGTGATCTTGGCGAAGGAAAGCGGCGATTAGTCAAACCGTGCTGTGCATGGACAATATCAAAACCGAGTTCATTAGTTGAACCTTTCTGGGGCAAGATATCAACCGATCGATTTTCAATTGTTTCCTGTGGTGAAACAACTTCTAGAATTTCAGGTTCCTAGGGGTTTCCTAGTCGACTAGGATAGGTGAATAGCGCGCAGGGACGTGAAGAAACTGACTGAAAATGTGGATAAGCGTGTTTTCCCCACACTGCCCCTAGTCGCGGAGGCTGGAATGTTCGGCATAACATTTGCGCTATCGATTTTCTTGAAACTAATTGGGCGTCATCATAAAATCTGGGAGCCAAGCAGAATAGCTTCTAACAGTATAAACCTGCCCTTTGATGCAGACCGCTGAAGATTGGGCCTTGAAAAGTATCCAGGCAGCAAGTTTTTGCTGGTGACTCGGGAAACAGATCACTGGATTAACAGTGTCGTCCGCGACTTTGTGAGGTGGCCGAACGCGATTCACCGACACATCTATGGAATGCCTTGTCCCAAAGGGCATGAAGAGATTTGGATAAGGCGCTACGAACGTCACAATGCTGAGGTTTTAGATTACTTTCGCGATCGCTCAGACTTTATTCATCTGAGGCTGGACGAGAGCGAAGTCAATTGGCAAAATTTGTGCGGGTTTCTCGGCTACGACGTTCCTAATCAGCCCTGGCCCCACGCTAATCAAGCGGCCGAAAAGCGTCAGGGGCGAATTGCAAAAAACTCAAGCGACGGCTATTTCCTTTCGCGCAGCGGGTGAACTGAGTCCATCGCTTAATTCGGTTGTATGAACCTTTTGGGTATCAAACTAGGCTGAGCGCTTAGCCGTTAATCGAATCATGGCAAAGTGGCGAGCGCTACAAATCATCGCCTCAGCCAAAGCCGGTGTGCGTCTGTAGTCTTTGCTTAAGCGTCTGTATCAGTCATCGCTAGAACCTAAACAATCTAAAGACGGCCAGCGGATTGAGAACGCGGCTGATACCGTCAATGACGGAGAGATAGCCGCGTTTTGACACTACAATCACGTCGCCTTCTGCTATCTGATACTCGTCTATCAAGTGAGTGAGATCGATTTTCTCTTCTCTAATTTCGCCGTTTTCGTATTGGCGAACTAGGCTGACATCATAGTCAACAGCAGAAAGTAGCTACTTAGATCGCCTGTCCTAAGGGCTTTGCGTCTGGCTCAGTCTCAAAACTGTGGCTGCATAGTTTGCTTTGGGTATCCATTTTGTTGAGTCTGCCGCCGAACTTTAGCTCATAGAGTTTCACACCAATTTGATATTCGTATTGACTTAATAAACGTCCGTAGACATAGCCTGCGTAGCCATCTAAAAAGCCAAGTTGCAGAATGTAAAACAGGACAAAGCGTAAGAAAGGTTTGAACGGCAGTCGAACCCAGATCTTTTTGAGAAAGCGTTTACGTTGGACGGCATCGCCAAACAGGTCCGCACCAATAGTGCCGTGCTCATCCATGCCAGTGAGCAGGTTGTGGTAGACCTGCGCTTCCCAGTTGGAGTAGCGGTTATGACGAGCAAGCCAATGGTACAGATCGCGAAAATCCTCGTGCAGCATGTCTTCTTTGAGATAGCCGACTTTGTCTGCGGGGATCATTACATGCTCATGGACTTCGTTATCGCCGGTATTGCGGATGGCTTCTGTGTTGAGATTTTCGTAGCGGCCTTTTGCATGGCGAAACAAGCGCAAGTTCCAGTCAGGGTATTTGCCGCCGTGCCGAATCCACTGGCCCAGGAAGAAGACGCGGCGGTTGATATAGTAACCATCGAAGTTGGCGTCTTTGATCTTTTCGGCGATTTCAGCCCAAGATGCTGGAGTGATCCGCTCATCGCAGTCTACGATCAGCACCCACTCATTACGAAAAGGAAGATTTTCTAGGGACCAGTTTTTCTTTTTTGGCCAGTGACCATTGAAATCAAACTGAACGACGTTTGCGCCAAGACTTTCGGCAATTTCTACAGAGCGATCGTCACTGTGAGAGTCGACAACGAAGACTTCATCGGCTTGTGCCAGACTCGCTAAACAGGCGGGCAGATTTTCTTCTTCGTTTTTAGCTGGGATAAGAACAGAGACGGGGATAGAAGTCATGAGTTTTGATCAGGTTTAGCAGTACAAGTGCGAAGCAAAGCGGTAGCCGAATCGGATAGTAGATGAGTTTGCTCTATGGCATAGTCTTTGGGGTGTGGTCTTTAGGGCATAGTACTTAGGGCATAGTACTTAGGGCATAGTACTTAGGGCATGGTCTGTCGGTGGAGCCAGTGACGAACGACGCTTCCCAAGTAAGCAATCTGACCGTAGGCATAGGCAAGGTTGCCGAATTGTTGGGCAGGCTGACGGCTGTATCTAATTGCTTTGTACAGCCCACGGATGAATCTTTCGCTTCCTGCTTTGATCTGCCAAGGACCAGCTGTGCCGCTAGCCTGCTCGCGGGAGCTTTCGCTGATGCCTTGCCACCAGCTACGCCGTAGAAACCAGCCACGTTTTGTCCGATCTGGAGCGACGTTGTGAGCGGCCAGGGCAGTTGGAACGTACGCCACTTGCCAGCCGTTGTCGAGGGCTAGGCGAGTGAGCTGCTGTTCTTCGTTAGAAAGCAGGTTGTTGCCGATCCTGCCTAGGTGCGTGTCGAAGCCACCAACGGCAGTGAGAAAGGACTGGCGAACGGCGTAGTTGAGGCCGCGCGGGGTGAGGGCGGGGTCTTGGATATAGGTGAGGCGATCGCCGAGATCGTAAGCGCCGAGGCTGCTGGCCAAATCGTCAGAGAGCCATTTAGGAGGCTTTGTCTTGGGTGGCCAGATCAAGGTGACCTTGCCACCCGCGATCGCAACTTTCTCTTCCTGCGCAAACACTTCCCACAGGGCTGCTAGCCAGCCAGCACTGGCCTCAGCGTCATCATCTAGATACGCCAGCACCTCGCCTTTTGCCACTGCTGCGCCGCGATTGCGGGCTACCGATAGTCCGAGCGTAGGCTCATGGATGTAGCGAAGTTTGGGGTTTGGACCAGTGGAATGGGTAAGTCTAGCTTTGACGATTTCTGATGTGCGATCGCTCGAAGCATTGTCGACCACAATCACCTCATAGCGTTCAAAGCTTTGCCGCAACAGGCTATCGATCGCAGCACCCAGATACTGCTCGCGGTTATGGGTGCAGATAATAGCTGAAATCAGCGGCTTGTCCATATATAGACCAATACAGCGAGTGAAAAGGTAGGTTTCTATCAAGATTGCCCGGCATCAGACTCCCATTCCCCTTTGATTCGAGGATAATGATAAGTCGCAGCCATAGAGCCTCTACGGACAGACAACTCATGACGACCCCTACCCAGGCCCAATCAAGTACTCGATCTGGCAGCCGATCTAGCAGCCGGTCATCCGAGATCGACTTGGCTCCTTTGATCGACCATACGCTGCTAGCCCCTGCTGCTACGACAGAGCATATCCTCAAACTCTGTGACGAAGCCGATCGCTATAGATTTGCAGCGGTGTGCGTCTATCCTGTCCATGTCCCCACAGCCGTCGAAAGGCTATATGACAAAAAGATTAAAGTCTGCACGGTAATTGGCTTTCCCAGCGGTGCAACTACCCAAAGAGTCAAGCTGTATGAGGCTCAAGAAGCTGTCGAAAATGGGGCGAGCGAGCTAGACGTGGTGATTAACCTGGGCTGGCTAAAGATGGGGGAAACCAATAAGGTGCATGAGGAAATCGCTCGGATTGTCGAGATGTGTGATCGCCCGGTAAAAGCTATCTTAGAAACCACTATTTTGAGCAGAGAAGAGAAACAGCTCGCCGCCGAAATTTGTCTAGATGCAGGTGTGAGCTTCCTGAAAACCAGTACGGGCTGGCAGGGCGGGGCGACGGTAGAGGACGTGAAACTACTTCGGCAGATTGGCGGCGATCGCATCGGCATCAAAGCCTCGGGCGGAATTCGGACGCCTGAAGATGCGATCGCCTTGGTCGAAGCTGGAGCGACTAGATTAGGCACCTCACGTGGGGTAGCGCTGCTGAAGCTACAAGCTGAGGATGCTAGCTAATGACACAGCGCAACTACAAGGCAACCGGCATCAACCTAAAGGGTATGCCGATGGGCGAATCCGATCGGCTCGTGACTGTGCTAACCAAAGAGTATGGGTTGATCAGGGCGATCGCGCCTGGTGCTCGCAAGCACAAATCCAGGCTTGCCGGGCGCTCTGGCCTCTTCGTCGTCAACGAAGCGCTGTTCGTCAAAGGTAAATCCTTGGACAAGCTTGTCCAAGCCGAAACCATCCGCTCTTTCCCCGGCCTCAGCAAAAATCTGGTCAAACTCACCGCCAGTCAATACCTCGCTGAGATAGTTCTGTCCCTTGCCCTAAGCGAACAGCCGCAAGAAGAGCTTTACTATCTACTGATAGAGCACCTAGCTCGAATCGAGACCTCCCCCCCAGCCCATGTTTTACCTTGCCTAGCTCAGGCCACCTTCCACCTGTTAGCCCTAGCAGGCGTCGCTCCAGAAGTACATCGCTGCTGCCTGTCGAGATCCCCTTTGGATATTGACCTTAGCAATCCAGATTGGCGAGTAGCCTTTAGCGTCTGCTCTGGTGGTGCCGTCACCCTCCGAGCCATCGAGCAGCTAGAAAACGAGCACCTTCAGGAAATGCGGCAGCGCATCGCCGATCAAAGAAACGAATTTGCCGTCAGCGAAGCCACCACGCAATACGCTGAGGCCCCCTTGGCTTCTTCCCCAACTCTCCAAGCCCTATCTCCCTCTTCCCCTCTGAAAAAGCAAGTTACCAAAGACATCACCAACCGCCTCGGCATCGTCGCCCACCTTACCGCCGCCGAACTCGCCCTTATGCAGCAGCTCAGCAAACCTGACTTGATCCTTTCGCAAATGAGCCAGACATCCGACCAACAATTTGAACCGATGTCAGGCACAATGAAAGCAGGCGTACTGTCGTCAGGCCAAAGTTCAGCCTACGGTTCGCCAACCGGCATGCTACAGGCCGCTGGCCCTCACCGAATGTGGTTGAATATCGAACAGGCTCTGCGTCTGTATGCTCAGTATCAATTCGATCGGCCCATCCGGTCAGCTGCTCTCATCGACACCTGCTTTACACCATCCACCCATGCTGCGCGAGCCTGAGTCCGACATCGACAACATCAACAGCGAATCTACCAGCCCCAGCAGCATCTCCAACAGCTCCGATAAAAAGGAGCTTGATTCTAATGGAGATCAAAAGTTCGAGGATGCTGCAGCACCAACTAATTCGTCCCATGGCAGTCATTCTCACGGCAGCAATTCTCAGGGTACTGATAAGTCTAGTCAGTCACCATCAGCCGAGCCGCCAGAGAAATCATCCATAGCATCCAAAAAATCCCAAACGCTACAGGTCTCTGGCGCTGAAGGACTATGGCCTGTTTTTCAAAACCGAAATTTTCTAACCCTGTGGAGCGGTCAAGTTTTCTCACAGATGGCTGACAAGATCTACTTGGTCTTGATGATTGCGATTATTTCTGACACATTCAAGTCGCCTGACCAGACGATTAGCGGCTGGGTGTCGGCGATTATGATTGCCTTTACCATCCCGGCTGTACTTTTTGGTTCGCTGGCAGGCGTGTACGTAGACCGGTGGAAAAAGAAGCCGGTGCTGGTGATGACGAATATATTGCGCGGCCTGCTAGTGGCTGTTTTGCCGGTTTCGCTCTGGGTCACTAAGGGCTGGGATGTGGCTGGCCTGCCAGTAGGCTTTTATATTTTGCTGCTAGATACGTTCTTAATCTCTACGCTCACTCAGTTCTTTGCACCAGCAGAGCAGGCGGCGATTCCGCTGATTGTCAAAGAAAGTAATCTACTGCCGGCCAATTCGCTCTACACCACTACGATGATGGCCTCGGTGATTGTTGGATTCGCGGTGGGTGAGCCAGTCTTGGCCCTGGCAGATGCCTGGCTAGCGCCGATCGATCAGGGGACGGGCACTGGCAAATCAGTGCTGGTGGGTCTTGGCTATATAGTGGCGGGAGTGCTGCTGCTGCTGATTACAACCAATGAGGTCAAAACTGAACCGACCCAGCCCTCGAAAGCTTGGGAAGATATTAAGGACGGGCTGCTGTATCTGAAAAATCAGGTGCAGGTACGAAGCGCTTTGATTCAGCTAACTGTGCTGTTTTCTGTGTTTGCAGCGCTGGCGGTGCTAGCGGTACGGCTAGCAGAGGTAATTCCATCGCTGCGCTCGTCTCAGTTTGGCTTTTTGTTGGCGGCAGGGGGCGTGGGATTGGCTGTGGGCGCGGTTGCGATTGGTCAGTTCGGCCAGCGATTTTCTCGATCACAGCTAGGACTGGTGGGCTCGTTGGGCATGGCGACAACCTTGACGGGTCTGTCTTTAGCACCTGCTCAGATTGGACCAAGCCTAGTACTGCTGGTGGGGCTGGGCTTTTTTGGAGCGATGATCGGTATTCCGATGCAGACGACTATTCAAGAAAAGACACCGGAAGAAATGCGTGGCAAAGTCTTTGGCTTGCAAAACAATGTCGTTAATATTGCTCTCAGTTTGCCGCTGGCGCTGGCTGGGATCGCTGAGACATTTTTGGGTCTACGGACTGTGTTCGGGCTGTTAGCGATGTTGGTCGCTGTGGGTGGCTTTTTCACCTGGTCTTTGGTGGCATCATCGACGGAAGAAACCGCTTAATATCAGTTGTAGAGCGTGTCTTAGAGGTATCTCGTTTTGATAAACTGATCCCTGAATAGTCATAGTCTCTACACAATGAGCCTATACTGCTATTAGCTGGTGAGTGAAATCACTTACGCTTCGAGACGGTTTTAAAAGCGCTTTAACGAACTAGATGCATATTGCATGGCTTGGTAAGAAATCTCCTTTTTGCGGCAATGTTACCTACGGCAGAGAGATTACGAATGCCTTGCTCGATAGAGGCCACCGGGTTACATTTTTACACTTTGCTTCGCCTGATAATACCTCTGAAGACTCTGTGAGCTATGAGGAGGTGTCGCTACCTTTTATATTCAAGTCGCAGATTTTGACGATTCCAGCGCTGGGTTCGGCTAGGCGGCTGAGTGAGACGCTGCAGAAGCTAAAGCCCGATGTGGTGCATGCGTCTTTGATCCTATCGCCGCTGGACTTGAAGCTGCCGGAAATTTGTCAGGATCTAGGTATTCCGCTGGTGGCTACGTTTCACCCGGCCTTTGATAGCAAGCGGCGAAACCTGTCTTCTAGTACGCAGCATCTGGCCTATCAGGTTTATGCGCCACGACTGGCTAACTATGACAGAGTGATTGTGTTTTCTCAGGTGCAGCGCAGCTTGCTTGTGAAGCTAGGAGTACCGGCAGAGCGAGTGGCGGTCATTCCAAACGGAGTGGACATCTCCCGCTATGCCCCAGGACGTTCGGGTATCAAGCAGCAGATGGGTGCTCGGCAGCTGTATGTGTATCAGGGCAGGCTGTCGATGGAGAAAAATGTAGAGTCGCTGCTAAAAGGATGGCGGGCGGCAAATATGCATGCGCAGGACAGGCTGGCGATTGTTGGAAGTGGACCTTTAGAGGCATCGCTAAAAGCCTTTTATTCAGACAGCAGCGTTGTTTGGCTGGGCTTCGTGGCGAATGAGGACCAGCGGATTGAGATTTTGCGTGGGGCGGATGGGTTTATCTTGCCGTCGCTAGTAGAAGGGCTGTCGCTGTCACTGTTGGAGGCGATGGCCTGTGGTACGGCTTGTGTGGCCACTGACGCTGGGGCGGATGGGGAAGTGCTAGACCAAGGCGCAGGGATTGTGCTTGATACGCAAAGGGTCTCTAGTCAACTGCAAACGTTGCTACCGCTGTTTCGAGAGCATCCGGATATTACGGCGCTGTTGGGGAAGAAGGCGCGATCGCGTGTCCTAGAACGCTACACCCTCAGCCGCAATATAACCATGCTAGAGCACCTATACAGCACGATCGCTACTCCTGTTAGAAGCCACTATTCTCTGAGTCAGGGCGCTTGATCGACGACGAGTATTTGAAGCCACTGCGGCGGCGATTCGAGAAAGTTAGCGGATAGCAGGCGATCGCAACGTGTTTAGCTGTGCATCTTGTTCTACTCTGGCCGCTGCACAAGCCGCCTCCGACGAACCTATACCCGTCACCGACTTCAGCCGCTGATCGCGCGTCGCCACTTCTTGCAAAGCAGCCATCAGCGATCGCTCCTCTTGCTCTAACGCCGCCAAACTGCTCACCGCCTGCTGATTTTGATCCGTCACCGAGAGTAGTCCATTCTGCTATGGTTTCACCGATTGAAAGTGTGTGAAGCTAGGTGGCAAAAGCTATAGCAAAGACCTAACCGCCGATGCCTGAAAGTTGATGTCTTCTACATTCTGGGTCACGGCTGCCTGCGCGATCGCATTGACAATATCCGCTGCCTGGCTGGGCTCAGCGCTTGTTAGATGAATTTCAACAATATTTGTCGCTGATAGAATGTTGACTATCAGCGCTTCTCCAAGCTGATCTCCTGTCGGCAAGGTAGCGACTGGCTGAGTATCTTATCCGGTTCTGATCATTCCAGAGTATTTCTCCGCGTAGCAATCTAGCGCCACTCGCAAAATGCTCTGAGACTTGACCACCTCGGCTTGAGTCACAATTGGATTGGCTCCGCCTAGATCGTCGGTTTCACTGAGCGCCTGACCGATATCCGAAACGCTGGCTCGCTCGTCTTCCACCGACAGCATAGCGCTCGCTTCGTATGCGTTTGGCGTCAGCGCCAGATAGCCTACAGCCGCTCCGGTAGGAGTCAAAAATGCGGGAATAGCCACCTACTAGTAGCGCTTGAAAGGAGCTAAGACCGGGCGAGAGGAAGTATTTCTCATGGGTGGCAAAGCACTATCATGATGTTCATAGAGAAGCTGTGCTGCTTCTAGCAGGTAGTCTCAGACAGATCTGACAACTCAATTCCATCTGTCTATCCTACGTAACAGTTTAGAATGCTTCGGTGTTTATACGGTTTGCAATCGTAAGTTCATACAAACTACACCGTCTACGGACCAATGGTTACGGATAAATTATGTTTGCAGATCTTTCTTCTCGTGACGCTCGTCTGGCCCGATCACATCCGCACGACAGTTTTGCGATCGCATTTTCCCCGCTCGATCTAGCTCGGGCTTACGCATTAGCAGAAGATGGGGCAAATGGTGCGATCGCCCTTTTCAGCGGCATGGTTCGCAATCAAACCGACGGACAGCCCGTCATCGCCCTCGAATACCAAGCCTATGAACCCATGGCCATCGAAGTATTCAGGCAAATCGCCACCCAGATTCGCCAGCAGTGGCCAGACATCACCCGTGTCGTTATCCAGCACCGCACTGGCAAACTCACCGTCGGCGAGATCAGTGTCCTCGTCGCCATTGGTAGCCCGCACCGCGCTGAAGCCTTCGCCGCCTGCCAGTACGCGATTGACACCCTCAAGCACAACGCTCCCATCTGGAAAAAAGAGCACTGGAAAGATGGATCGACCAGCTGGGTCAGCATTGCTGCCTGCGAAGTCGATGCCGCCAAAGAAACCGCCGAAGAAACCGCTATTTCGTAGCTCTTATCACGTTCTATTGCCCATACAGCGTAGTACCGTGAAGCAAAACCAGAGTGGAGCAGCGACGACTCCAGCGGGCGCATGGTTTTCCAAACAGATGCAGAATTGAAAGCGGCTTATGCCAAACACCTCAAGCAAGCGGGACAGGTAGTCTTTGTCGACAAGACTATTAGCGAGCAGGGAGGCACAATTGATATTCTGACCGATAGCGCAATCATTTTTTGCACGCTTTCTCTAGATCAGGCGAGCGCTTTTCTACTGAAGTCTCAGATTGATTTTTGTAGTCGCTTTTCACCGAGCTGGCAAAAAGTTGTTGTTGTTCAAGATATTAAAGAGCCAGCCGCAGCTACTTTTCTGACCGCATCTGGAATTAAGCTGATTGAAATTTCTACTGAGCTGCCCGAACTCTTAGCAGGCAGCGCTCCGGCAAAGGCTGTAGCTAAATCGCAGCCTTTTGAAAGGGAATCTATCTATTCGTATCCAGCGCTCAATAGCGTTGCTGGTGGCGAAGGACTGCGTACGGCTATTCTAGTTATAGCTGCGGTTGTGCTTGTGGGGGGCTGTGGCTTTGTTGTTTCTTTTGTGCGATCGCAAAGGCAACCGTCCTCTAGTTTGCCTTCATTCTCTATTAGTCCAGCTTCTGCCGTCGTGGTAACTTTTGCTTCATTCTAGGATGGCGCGTTCGTTGACCCAGCGCTGGATTAGGGGAATGTCGAAAGCATACTGACCGTTAGTTCGCTTTAGCACGTGGTAGCGTTCCATGCGACGTAGGGCTTGCTTGGTCAGATCGTCAGCATTTGCATCAGGCTGGATGTCTTCGGCTAGGGCTTTGAGTAGGGTTTGTCCGGTTTGAACTTCGGCGGAGTTTTGTGGATTGCCGGTGAATTCTGTCCAGACGTTAATGAAGTAGGCAGTGCCGAGGGTGAAGGCGCGAGGGATGGCGGCTTGCAGCATATCGGCGGTGGCGGTGGTGGTGTGGCGTTCGTTAGCAATTTCGACAAGGGCTGCGCCGATGAGCTGGAGCAGGTTGGGGTGGCACTGCGTGAGCTGGAGGATTTCGTCAATCAGGCCGGGGGCGTAGGAGAGAGAGAATTCGGGATCTGGATCGGTGAGTAGTTCTGTTGCTTCGTTGGGCTGGAGGTAGAGCATTTCGACGGGGACGACGCTGATGAAGTAGCTGCTCCAGTTGGGTCCGAGTTCGTCGAGGGTTTGGACGCCGCAGAAGACAAAGCCGAGCTGATCCCAGTGCTGGATTAGGCTGCGCAGCTCGTCGAAGAGGGCGACTGTCAGCTTACATTCATCCATTGCCGAGCTAATTTTTTCGAACTCGTCAATGGTTATCAGCAAGCGTTTCTCTGAATCGTTTTCTGATAAATCATCTAGTGCTTGGAAGAGCCAATTTTCTAGCGTGATGTAGGGTGCGGCTAGAAACTCGCTGCGATTGGGGATAGCGGGAAACTTGATGCCTTGGCTGCGTCCATCGCGGACAGATAGCGCGAACCAGACTCTGACAGAATCCGGCTTCGTCGGTTGTAGCGGCGCTGCTCTGAGCATCAACAGAATATAGGTATCCACTGACTAGGTAGCAAGCGAGGAAGGTTGTAGAGAAAGGAGGTTTTGCCGCAGCGGCGGGGGCCGTGAAGGATGATGGTGGGGCGGTTGCGATCTAGCAGAATGCGAGCGATGTTTTCGGCAAAGCTTTGGCGACCTTTGAATAGGTCGGTACGATTGCGGCGGAGTGGATTGCCGTATTGAAAGGGGTTAAGCAGTTCACCTTGAGAGACTTTCTTTTGTTCAGACAGCTCGTATTCGACAATGCGCTGCCAGCGGTGGATGACGGCTGTCCACCGTTGAATAGCGTCTGAACGTAGTCCTAAAGCTGGTAGCTGGGTAGGCAGGGCCTCTAACCGAGCAGCGATACCTTCTAGACCACGCTCTTTAAGTGCAGAGTTGCTGGCTTGCAGGGCAGCGTCTGTGTCCTGAGCAATACTTCTCAGTCGAGGCAGTACCGAAGCAAGTTCAGAGTTAGATGGAAACAGTTCAGTAGTTTTTGCTTCTTCGGCGAATGTGTAAAAGCTAGGTAAGAGAGTTCTTAACAGTGCTTTGGGATCAGCATTTTTGGGCTCGGGAAGGAGTTGTTGAAAGCTGACAGCATCTCTAAAGGTTGAGAGATAGTCAGTGATAACTAAAGGAAGCGCTTTGGCGACAGTCTGCTGCGGTCCTGGCAAAGGAGAGGTTTGCATTTTCTGCAAAGCCTGTAGCCCCAAAGCAGGGTTTGATTGAAACACTTTTGCTAAGAGCTGCTCGTGTCCTGGAAGAGTAAACCAGAGTAGCTCGCTGCTGAAAGGTGGCAGTCGCTTCAACCGAATCTCGTTGTTTTTAATTTCGTTGCTTTCATCCGTAGAGAGGCGCGGCTTTGTTCGGACTCAATCTTGCGTGATTAAAAAAGCTAAAGTCTCGATTGAACGAAACAGGAAGAAGCAAAACATACTCTGGGGTAAAGCGATAGTAGAAAGCAACGGATACGGGCAAAGCAAACAAAGCCTGCCAGTTCAGTGACTCCAAACCAAGTAGCTAAGAAAACAATTCCTATCCATAAACCTAACTGTCGCTGGCGAGCGTAGGAACAGCTAAACGCTAGTAGACAAACAGCCGCACAAAAAGAAACAGTGGTAACGCAGCTATACTCGCAACGACAACCGTAACGACAACCGTAACGACAACTGCAACGACAACTGCAACGATAACTGCATGACACGACAACGACAACCGCAACGACAAGCGTGACAACGTCTCGACAACTGCAACGTCAACCGCAACAACGAGTGCAGACGCCCGCAACAACGAGTGCAACGACAACCGCAATGACGAGCGCAACGCCATCCGCAGCGACGCGCGCAACAACGACGTCCCGCAATGCCACCCACACGCAAGCGTAACCGCCACGTAACGCCGCACGACCGCGCATCTTCACTTAACCTTATCACAAACAATATAAAGTAAGCAACAGCACTTCCGTTAACAAGGTAAATAGAAGTGACTGACTTCCAATCCAAGTACCAGCTGAAACAGAAATGGTACTACCCACTACAACAACTATTCGAGCTAGCGCCTGTCGCTGTCGCTCTAACAAGGTATAAACGCCCGCACTATTGAATCCAAGAAAAACAGATCCAGTCACAACACCTAAGAGAAAGCGCGTAGAAAGAAGGAATCACTTCTCCTATTGCTTGAAAACCGGCCAGTAAGTTTTCATTTACCGTATCTGGGGTAGTCGCATACACCAGAGAAAAGACTAAAGGAAAGTGCAGGCCAATAGGTAGGAAAAAAAAAGCCACTCCGTAGGCGCTGATTAGAGCGACTGGTAAAAGTAACCATGCTAGAGAAGTCGGGGTAGCGACTATAGATGCCGACCAAAGGTATGCTGAGAAGAACAATGCAAAATAGAGACTGGAAGAAAAATCGCCAGTTTATAGACAATAGAAGAATGTCTGTAGAAATCTGTATCGCCATTTTCCTGCCGGGCCCAGTCATTCATCCGCTGTTGCAGCTTCGATGGGCAAAACATCGCCCAGTACCACAGCTCCCAAGTCTCTCGCAAAAATCTGTTCATAACGATGCTCTCCTCTGACGCTGCACAAAGTCAGAAAAAGGTTTGCTAAAGATCTGTTGATCCGCGCGAAGCAAACCATGAAGCATTAGCGTCTCAACAACCGATAGCTGCGGCTGCGGTAAGGCTGGATTAACCGCATAGTCCAGCGCTAGCCGCTCTGATTTGCTAAGGCCACGCCACAGTGCCACGAATAGCCTATCAGCCTGCTGCTCGAAAGCCTTTTCGAGCAACCTCTAGATGACCATGCTGCCAAATCATAGCGGCAGCAAGCTGCGTGTAGTACGGTAGCTGCCCGCCTAGCTCATCTACCCATCTAACTTCTCCGCTGAAAGCTCACCGTCCGTCAATAGTGTCTGCCAAGAGTCTCAGATCGAGGGCACCTAATACTACGGTGCTAAAGATGTTGCCAAACGGAGAGGTCAGCCCCAGCGTCTGATAGAGTTCACTCACTGGTCGCCTGCTCGAAATCACCAGCGACAGCCGACCCGCCGAAGCCTGTGACCTCCAGTGGTCACCCCAATCATGAAAAATCTCTAACCGCTCGCCAATCGCCTCAAACTCATCAAACATCACAATCAGCCGATAGCCCTGCTCTCGCAACGCCTCCAATCCATCCTCCACCTCAAACAAGTCTTCATTATCCGCCTTCGCCCAGGGCGCTTTCCCCGTTTGCCTTTCAATATTTCGCCGCAGCCCCTCGATAATCCCAATCGGCTGATGGAACCGTTTATCCTGCAAATCTAGCAAAACAACAATCGGCTTCTGCCCCGGCAAAAAGAACTCATCAGGCCGCTCCTTCACATATCGCAGCACAGAGCTTTTGCCATTGCGCCGCAGGCCCACAACATTCACACACTGAGGAGCCCTCCCCCCAATCCGCTGCCTAATATGAGCAAGCTGCTCCCTCCGTCCATAAAAGCACTCCGGCGGCACCGCTGGTCCATAGATAAACGGGTTCGGACCTTCGTCTGATTCTTTCCTTTGCCCCAGACGCAATCTTGTCAGCGTCAATCACTACAGCAGATGACTGCTGCTGCAACTGCCTCGATAAATCCAATACCAGCCGCTTTAGCTCCGCTAGGTCATCTGAATGAGAAATCGCTAGCGCAATCAGATCATCAGTCCGATTAGCAACCAGCCACCCTACCTCATTGACGCTCTTACCCAGCTCCTGGACCGCGATTTCCAAATTATCGATACTCGCTAGCACGTCCGGAAGCTGATCTGCCAGTTGCTTGAGCCTTCCTTCTATCTCGTCTAACGCAATTGGCTGAGCTGACAGACTCTGCAGCCGCTCATTGATCTGCGTCAAAAGCTGGTTTTGAAACAATCCGCGTAGCGTCGGATTCGTTTTCAGCTCGAAGGCGAAGAAAGCTGAAACCCGTTCTAGAAGGCCAGTGTTCTGTGCGATCGCCCGCACCCGATACCCCTCAGGGTCAGACGCCTCGAATAAGGCAGGCAGCTCAGATCGCAGTCGCTGCTGTGTTTTTTCGGTGGTGGTGCGATCGCTCCCAATCAGTGCCTCCGACATCTCCAACGCATGCATCGAAATCGGCGGACACTTCCCTTTCTCCAGCGCCCGAATCTGCGCCTTAACCCGCTTCCATTTACCGCCCAATTGCTCGACATCTGCCCGCGCAAATCCTGGCATCACAGAGGGCTCGCTAGGCAAATGCTCCGTCCAAGTACCGCCCGTAAACTCATCAAGACAGTCGTAGATCAGGCTGAGCTGAGCCAGCAAAAAGGCCCTATGGACAGCCACCGCCAAATCCTGATTAATCGGAGCGCGATAGTCCCCTCGCAGCTTTTGATTAAACGCCTGCCACCCCTGAGCCCAGACATCCATAGCCCCAGCATCCAGGCGATTGCCGACAATACCGCCAACTGAGGTCTGAATCAGCCACGCACACGTTAGCCAGCTCCAAGTTACAGGGTCCATCAATCATTCTAGGTGGGGCAAATTCCTTCATAGAATAACCCAGCCCGAGACACAGCAATGTTCACGAGCATCGGGAATTTGCTAAGTTTACTGAAGTTGATGAAATATGGTCAGACCTTAGCAGAATTGATATAGCAAAGTGAGGGCATAGACAATGACCGCTACCGTACCTGTCACTCAGTCTCACACAGCCGAAGAATATCTGGCGCTAGAAGTAGAAGCTGAGTTTCGACATGAGTTCCGTAACGGAGAGATTGTTGAGATGTCAGGGGGTACACCCACGCATAATGAGATTACGGCAACCTTCATTTTTCTACTGAAATCTGCACTACGAAAGCAGCCGTACAGCATTTTCGTCACCGATCAGCGTCTTTGGCTGCCCGAAGTCAATCGCTATACCTATCCAGACGTGATGATAACGCCACGCCCTCCGCTGCTACAGCCCGGTCGCCAAGACACGGTGATGAATCCAATCCTAATTGCAGAAACGCTTTCTGACTCTACTGAGGCATATGACCGAGGCGACAAGTTCACCTACTACCGCACTATCGAATCATTCCAAGAGTACGTCTTGATCGAACAGCATCGCCCGCACGTAGCGCACTACGTTAGGCAGAGAGATAATGAATGGCTGTTTAGAGATTACAGCGGCCTAGAGAGCAGCTTTACACTCTCATCAGTAGGCGTAGGAATTGAGCTGGCAGACTTGTACGAGACCGTGAAATTTGACGAAGTGTGATGGCTGGTTTTAATAGGATGTGTGACAAGCATCCTGAAGTGTCAAAGCGTACCGTGCCGACTACGCACTCTACATCTCACAAAAACCGGGAAATCATCATCTGTTCTATCAACTTGTCGGAAGACTGGTTGAAGTGATGAGCATAGCGCTGTGCTACCGGGGGGACTAGCGCAAAAGGCCCTGTGAAGCCGCTGAAAAGATGAAGTCCATCAACGCCGGGAACCGGGCCAAGCAGGGGCAGGTTGTCTTGAGTGAAGGTGACTAGGCAGTGTCGCCAGGTGCCGGGGACATCTTTGAGTCGGGGAACGAGATGAGCGATCGCATCTCTTAGCGCTAACTCGCTTACCTTTGGATCGGCAGGGGGCAGAAAGGCGGTATGAAACCGACTAATCTGTCCAATTCGAGCAGTTTTGTCTTTGAACTGAATAATGCCTGCTTCTAACACAGGCGGCATAACCTGGTGATCTGGCTTTTGCCATTCAGACGGATCGGGTGCAGCAGACTCTGCATCAGTACGAGTATTCACCGCAGGCATGATCAGCGATCGCACCTCAAAGTCCAAAGGATCGGTCTCCACAATCTCTGCATGCGTGAAATATAGCGGCACCTGCACCCCCACCGCTTGCAGCAAATGCAAGCTATATGCCCCTGCCGAGACAATTACGGTTTTTGACGGATATGCCTGCGCCTCAGTAGTCACGCCAGTGACCGTATTCCCAATCTTGACTAACCCCGTCGCCGCCGACAGATTGTGGTGACCACCCAGTCGCCGAAACGCTTGGTTGTACCCAGCTACGAGTGACATCGGATCGATATGCGCATGGCGAACCGTAAACGCGCCTTCAATCGCGTCCGGGTTTAGCTGCGGCTCAATCTCACAGGCAGTTTCAACAGAAACAAATCGAGGCGGCGTGCGCAGTGCTGCATAGCTTCTCTTTACACCCGCTATTTCTTCGCCTTTTTCTACTGTCAACAACAGATCTAACTCTCGTAGTTGAGTATCTGCGCCTAGCTCGTCTGGCAATTCTCGATGACGAATGATTCCGGCGCGAAACAAGGTCTCTGTGAGATCTGTTGTTCCGGCCCAATAGCCGATACCACCGTAGCTATAGCGCGTACCGCTATCGGCGCCGCTATCATCTATCAATAGAACAGACTGCCCTATTTTGGCTAGTTCATAGCTTATAGCTGCGCCCGCTAAACCATTACCAATGACGATTGTGTCGTAAGTCTGCATTTAGGAGAAGATCGGTAGGTTGTGACTACTCTACGAGAAGGCGAAGCGCCTACGACTACGCTCAGCCAGCGGGAATCGCCGAGCCCCCTGGGCGTAGTCAAGGGGCGGCTACTACGGGTGAATTTGAGAGAGAATCATTCGTAGGCGATCGTAATCGTCCTTTAACAATACGCTGACCATACGACCTGCTCGCACTAACCAGTCACGGTCCAAATCGCGCAGGTTGTACACTTCGCGAATCGCCGCCGCGACCAGACTCTCAGTTGGTACACCGCTTACCTGCAACAGCGTTCGCAGCCAGTCGAGCTCTTCAGTAAACTGGACTACCTCTGTCGGCTCACATTGATGCACAGCCTGATGTACCTGCGGTGGACGCGGCGGCAGATGTTGATAGTACCGATTGCCTAGCTCCATCTCGCCCTTACGCTTGCGGCTAGCCTGCATCGGTACGAATCCCACGATCGCCACTCGAAATTCTGTTTTGAGCATGGCAAAAATTTGCGGCTGCTGCTCACGCAAATCGTCTAAAGACATTCCCAAGGCTCTGGCTCGATGCACAGAGTCTAGAGGGCTCGTCGTGGCGTGATACACCACGCCATAGATTTGGTTCGCGGCTTCTTCGTCATAAGCTTTCGCCCAGCTGCCAAAAGGCGGCATGGCCGGAAAACTCAGATCTTCGGGCTCTAGACACTGAGCCAAAAACTCGGTTGTGGTCGTCTCAATCACTTCAGCGATATGGCTCGGACGACGCTTGGTAGTATCAAACTGCGGCAGCGGCAGACGCATTGGTTACTTCTTCCCGCGCTTGGGCTTCACAACTTCTAGATCAGAAGCTTTGAAGGTGACTAGCTTGTCCCAGTTGCCGCCTTCAAATAGGACAGCGATTTTGCCATCGGTAACGCGCTGCACCTGGCCTTCAAATCCGTAGTAGGTATCGTCAACATTGGTGACTCGAATGGGAGATCCTGGCAAAATCATCATGGCTGTTTAGTGTTGAGAGTGCGGATGCGTTTCTACTGCTTTTACGATAGCTTACAGCGCTAGCTTTATGATGCATGCTGATTTTGGTATCTTGCGTGAAAGACCTGCTGTGTAAAGAACTAAAATACATGATGAAAGTAAGCATGCAAAAATCACGTGCCTTGCTGATATGACTTATAAATTGAAATTAAATCGATGATTATTCGGACAATGGAAGATGCCCCGGAGTCAATCTTGTCTCTTGTCTGCGAATTCTTAGAATTTCTGAAATCAAAGAACAAAGAAAAACACCACTCTATATCGGCAGCAGAGGCAGAGGCAGAGGCAGAGGCAGTAGCGCGGTGCGTCGAGGACTCGTCCGACTACGAAGAAACTGTAGTCAAAGTGGTGGATGATCTCGGATTGCTCTCTGGTATGTTGTATCGTCCTGGACAAAGCGCCATTTCGCTTGAGGAGATGGACAGAGCAATCGCCAAAAATGCCACGGAATCTGATGAAAGGATTAGATACGAATATACTGGTTCGCTACCTGACGAAGGATACTATTGAACAGTGGAACAAGGTACGTAATTGTCTAGATCTGACAAAGGCTACAAACGAAACCTAACTGGTAAGCAATATCGTTTTATGCGAGACGGTATAGGTATTGAAGTCGACGCATAAGTACAGAAAGTCTGAGCTTGTGGCAGTACTAGAAGGATTCCTTGAGCTAGCGGAGGATATTGGTTGAGAACGAATCTGTCTATCGAGCAGCACTATGGCAATACAGGGAAGGTCAAGGAGATTTTTTTGATTATTTAACTGGACAGGTCAATCTGCACGCAGGTTGTCTGAGAACAGCAACGTTTGACCGGAAGCTGTCAGATACTGAGCACTTTTGACTGCTTTGACAGTTGCACTTTACCCAGTAGGTTTTGATAAAAATGCTGATTGAATATTTGTATGATGGGGCGAATTTGTTTGCGCTGCCGTTCTGGGTGCTGATGGTGGTTTTGCCGGGATGGTGGGTGACGCGGCGGGTAATGGGCTCGGTGCTGATGTTTGTGCCGCTAGCGTTGGCCTATCTCTACTGTTTTGTGAATAGTATTGATTCAGCGTCTATGGAATCGTTTGCGAATCCTACTTTGAGCACACTGGCTGAGCTGTTTGCAGATGAGCGGGTGATGGCGACGGGCTGGATTCACTACATTGTGATGGATTTGTTTGTCGGGCGCTGGATTTATTGGCAGGGCAGAGAGAAGGGAATTTGGACAAGGCACTCTCTGGTGCTGTGCTTATTCGCTGGCCCGATTGGATTGCTATCACATCTGATTACGACTCAGCTTCAGGAGCGTGTCTTTGGGCTAGCTGAGGTCAGTGGCCAAGAAGCTTTGAACTAGGTGAACTGGGCATTTAGTTTGCTCTAGTTCAGTAGGCGATGCTGAACTGGCACGTTGCGGGACGCTCACTAGCACGGCTTTTTCTGCTAATCTACTGGCCATCGCTCATAATGACGTGTTGTAGGTTACACAAGCAGCCCATGATTGCCAATCCACTGTTTAAAGGTCAGCTTAACGGTCAGCTCTCTAGGCGATGGTTCCTGAAGATAGGGCGCTATGTTGGGTTGTTTAGCCTCTGTCTGGTGCTGGTCGTTGGCTGCGGTGGCGATCAGTCTCCAGACCAGGTTGCGGCTTCAGGCGATCGCGTCTCAATCGGCACCACGCTCAGTGCCCGTACGCTAGATCCAGCCGATGCTTACGAAATTTTCCCAGGCATTTTGCTCTACAACATGGGCGATCGCCTCTATACCTACACGCCCGGCACTACCGACCTGGTACCTCAGCTCGCCACCGAGATGCCGACTGTCACTGGCGATGGCCTCACCTACACCATCCCGCTACGTGACGATGTCACCCTACACGACGGCACCCCTTTCACTGCCGAAGTAATGGCATTTTCGATCGAGCGCTTTATGGAGAATGGCGGTCGTCCGGCTTCGCTACTCGCAGGCAAGATTGACTCGGTTGCTTCTGTGGACGGTGCCCTGGCTATCTCTCTCAAACAGCCGTTTGCCGCTTTTCCTTCGCTGCTGACCTTTTCTGGGGTGACGCCCGTCTCTCCTGAAGCCTACAAACTGGGTGCGGGCGAGTTCAATCCCGACACATTCGTTGGCTCTGGTCCCTATAAGCTGGCCTCTTTTAGTAGCGATGTAATCAAGCTAGATGTGAACGAAGACTATTGGGGTGAGCAACCTGCTAACGAGGGTATCGATATTCAGGTATTTACCAGCGCGGTCAACCTGTACAACACGTTCACTTCAGGTGGCTTGGATGTAGCCTATCAAACACTCGATCCTGATCAAATTTCTAAGCTAGAAGAAGACGCTGCTGGCAATGACTGGCAGGTGATTGAAGCCGGCTCGACAGTAGTAAATTATCTATCGCTCAATCAGAAGATTGCGCCGTTTGACGATCTGAATGTGCGCAAGGCGGTAGCGGCGATGATGGACCGTCAGCTGATTAGCGATCGCGCCTTCAAAGGCCAAGCCGAACCCCTCTACAGCCTTATCCCTAGAAGCTTCTCTGTCTACGACCCCGTCTTTGAAGAAGCCTACGGCGACGGCAACTTCGACGAAGCTCGAGAGTACCTAGAGACGGCTGGCATCACCGAAGCCAATCCGCTGGCGTTTGAGATCTGGTATCCCTCCGCATCTACCCCCAGACAGGTCGCCGCCCAGACCATCAAGCAGTCGATCGAACAGGCACTGCCTGGCCTAGTCAACGTCACCGTCAGCACCGCCGAATCCGCTACCCTCTGGGAAAACGTAGAAAGCGGCGCTTACAACAGCGTCCTCTCCAACTGGTACCCTGACTATTTCGATCCCGAAAACTTTGTCCAGCCCTTCCTTACCTGCGACGAGGGCTCTAATGAAACTCTCTGCACCGTCGGCTCCACACAGGCCAACGGCTCCTTCTACTACAGCGACAAAGCCAACCAGCTCGTCGCCGACCAAAACGCCGAGCAAGACCCCATCAAAAGAGACGCCATCTTCGCCGATTTGCAGCAGCTAATGATCGATGATGTCCCCTACGTTCCTCTCTGGCAAACCAAAGACTACGTGTTCACTACCGCTGATGTCAGCGACGTTGCCATCGAGCCAAACCAGCAGTTTCTACTCTGGCAAATCGGCAAAGACAGCGGAGAAACAGCAGCGAAGTAACAACCTCTCTATTTCCTATTCCCCCACTCGACTACGCTCAAACGTCCGCCCTTATGTCGTCCCGCACCAACTCTCTGCGCCTCTACGTCATCTCCCGGCTGCTCCTTGCCCCTTTGATGATCTGGACGATCACCACCGTTGTATTCTTGCTGATGCGAGCGACACCTGGCGATCCGGTAGACGCGCTGCTAGGCCCTCGCGCCCCAGAAGCTGCTAAACAAATCATGCGGGCAAAGCTAGGGCTCGATCAGTCCTTAGTCAAGCAGTACATCGACTATATTACTCAGCTATTTACGTTTGACTTGGGTAGCTCACTGGCGAGCCAAGGTCAAACTGTCTGGCAGATTATCGGCGATCATTTTCCAGCAACTGTGGAACTCACGCTGTGCGGCATGATCATTGCGGCGGCGGTAGGGCTGACGGTGGGCTCAATTGCGGCTTCTCGGCCAAACACCGTATTCGATGCGGGCGGTAGAGTCTTTGGCATTGTCACCTATGCGGTGCCGATGTATTGGTTTGGGATGATTTTGCAGCTGATTTTTGCGGTGCAGCTAGGCTGGTTTCCGATTGGGACGCGCTTTCCACTAGGTCAGCTAGCGCCGAGCGGGCCGACGGGTCTGTATTTGCTAGACAGCTTACTGCATGGAAATTTAGCGCAGTTTGGCACGACGCTGTACTATTTAGCACTGCCGAGCCTGACGCTAGGAGTGCTGATCAGTGGCGTGTTTGAGCGGATTGTACGGGTAAATCTTAAACAGACGCTGAAGGCGGATTATGTAGAGGCAGCTAGGGCTAGGGGAATCTCGGAGTTTCGGATTATTACGGCGCATGCACTGAAGAATGCCATGATTCCGGTGATTACAATTTTGGGGCTGACGTTTGCTTCTCTGCTAGGGGGCGCGGTACTCACAGAGGTGACGTTCTCGTGGCCAGGACTAGCAAACCGACTGTATGAGGCAATTAGTCAGCGAGACTATCCAGTAGTGCAGGGGCTTATGGTCTTTTTTGCTGGGATTGTGGCAATGGTGAGTATTGCAATCGATATTCTGAATGCCTATGTCGACCCACGTATTCGCTATTAGCTCAGCAAGACTATGATTTGCATCGGCTTTTCTGATAACGTGAACAAATGTTACTTCTTGCTGAGCTAATGTTACCCGTTCTTGCTGCTACCGAGGTGGTTCCTACGCCAGCGCTACTAGCCCTGAGACGCTTCATTCGCGGGCCGCTGCGTCAGTTCAGCCTAGGGTTAGTTTCGTTTGTGTTGGTATTTGGCCTGACGGCTTATTTGCCAGCGGTGGCAGGTCATACGCCGGTAGAGCAACCTAGTCGTAGCGCCGTTCCGAGTGCCAGTGCAGCAGCTGAAGTACCCGATGCGCAACGTTTGGAAACTTTTGGCAGGTTCGATTTGCCGGGCGCTGCCAGTGATTCTGCGGCTACTCGTTCTGATATCACAGCTAAACCTCGCCGAGTTTTGAGTCCCAAGATGACCGGCCATCGGCTGACGGGGGCTAGATTATCTTTGCCGCTGACGAACAAGCGAGCAATCGCAAGCATCTCAGAAGATTCATAGAATACTAAAAGTGTAAACAGCCTTAATTCGGTAGCTAAGCTAAGGGTTTAGATTCAAGCTGTAATCATGAGTTGTTGGAAACGCCGCTACTTGGAAGGCAAACGTTTGCTCAGGTGGCTGGGAATCAGCGCGATCGCCTGGGCAGCTTTTTCTCGGCCCGCCCGAGCAGAATGCGTTCTGTTCTCAGAACCCCAGCGGTTCAATACCCAAACGGCAGATGGCGTCATTGTGATTGGGCACCAGTCTGGGCGTCCTTATCGAGTGGTGGTGATGGACGGCTCAGCAGCGACTCTAGGCAGGATTAGAACCTGCGTGCTAGATGCCTATTCAACGCGATCGCGCATAGGTAGCTACATCCAAATCGCTAGCTTCAGCAACCGTCAGGACGCAGAAACAATTCGTCGAATATTGCGAAGCCATGGCTACCCAGCTCGTGTCGTCTACAGCCACTGATGAAACTATCTATGCGTCTAGTAAGATGCGTTTAGTGAAGACAGCTGTCCATACACCCTGTATTTCAGATGACAGATAGATTTGCAGGAGACATAGACTTATCGGCTATGTGGCTTAAGTGAGTGCAGCTGAATAAATGCAGACAAAGCTTATGTTCAAAGTCCGGCCTACCTTGCTGCTTGTTGCCCTATTGGGACTGATACTCTATCTAGCACCAGCCTACGGACAACTGTGGAGAATCGAAGGAGCTCGCTGGCTAAGCGTTACACAGTTCAATGGAAATGTTGAACTAGTACCTTTTGGCGGTAGCCCTCGCCAGGTACGAAGGGGAGATCGTCTTAGTCGAGTCGGCGATCAGCTAATCACAGGACAAAACTCTTCCGCTCAGCTAGCTGTCGATGTAAGCATTGCAAACGTCTTTGTCGCTGAGAGGACTCAGCTACAAATCCGAACATTGAGCGTCACTCAATCTGGTGGGTATGTTACTCAGCTGTTGGTTCCTAGAGGTCAGGCTCGTCTGCGGGTTCGGCCTTTCACAAACCCCGATAGCCAACTGGAGATTTACACACCTGCTGGGGTCAGCGGCGTACGCGGTACGGACTTTGGGGTTAGCGTGCAGCCCGATGGAAAGACTGGCGTTGCGACTCTAGAAGGTGGTATAGCTTTGAGCGCCCAAAACCAAACTGTTTTGGTCAGTGGCGACCAGCAGTCAACAGTACGCCCCGGCGAGCCACCAACCTTGCCTGAACTACTCAGAGACGATCCCACGCTATTCGTCGCCATTCTCAAACCGGTTAGAGGTGGTCTTGCTCAGGTCTCAGGTTCTACAGATCCCGTTAACCTATTAGAAGTCAGTGAAGAGCTTCGCAACACAGATGACGCTGGGCAGTTTGATCTCACTGTTGAACTGCCGCAGGACCGCCGTATCAAAGTGCAGGTGACTACACCGCTAGGAACCAAGCAAGCGTACGAGCTAGTAGTACCGTGATTTTGAGAATGGGTACACGATTCAAAGGTCTCAGCCGTTTGATACCCGGACTGATTACCAGCGGATTAGCAGTAGTGCTGCTGTCCCTTCAGGCATTTGCCCCAATAGAGCGAATGGTCAACAATCAGGTGATTCGCTGGCACGGCGCTCACGGTTGGGATAGCCGCCTAGTCATGATCAGCATCGATGATAAAACGATCGATCAAATCGGGCAGTTTCCAATCTCTCGAGACTACTATGCTGAGCTGCTAAAGCTACTCGGCAAAGACAGGTCCAGCGTCGTCGCTTTCAACCTGATTTTGTCTGATTCTGTCGCTTCGGACAGTCCGCCTGCGGGCAGCATCCTGCCAGACGCAGGCGGCGACGGAACTGGCAATGGGACCGGCAGTGAGATTGGCAATGGAATTGGTAATGGAATTGGCGGTGAGACTGGCAATGGAACTGGTGGCGGGACTGGCAGAGTAACCAACCAATCGGCGACGGTGCGTTTGGCCAAAGCAATGAGTCAACGGGGCCAGGTGGTGCTGGGTCAGATATGGAATTCAGAAGGAGAAGCCATCAAGCCTGTGCCCATACTAGCTAACGCTGCGATTGCTACGGGCCATCTGCGACTACCCATCGACCGAGATGGATTCACTCGTTCGGTGGAAGCTTTCTATCGAGATGTGCCAGCTTTGGGGGTAGCGGCTGTGCAAGCCTATGGTCTAGATCACGAATGGGTTGATGTTCCTGCCAGTCTCAGCAATTTTCAAATCAACTGGCCAGGGCCTATTAGTGAGCTCACTACGCTGAGTCTAGTTGATATACTCAGCGGCGCTGTTCCACCTGATTTTTTTGCGGACAGAATTATCTTTGTCAGCTATGGGGTGACTGCTGGCCATACGCCGATGCGAACGCCGTTTAACTATCGCTGGCCAGTCCCTGGTGGATACATGCATCTGGCAGTCGCCGATAATCTGCTCAACCGGAACTGGCTACGGCCTCCGTCCGATCGGATTGTGCTGCTGCTGCTGTTGTTGGGTGGACCGATTTTGAGCGGACTGCTGTTTCGCTGGGGCTGGCTGGTCCAACTTTTGACTGCCTTTTTACTGCTAATCATCTGGCTGCTGATCTGTATGACGGCGTTGCGGATCGGCTACCTGCTGCCGGTGGTGTCACCGGTTGCGGTCATTTTTGGGACTTGTTTGTTTGTAATCATCTGGCGTAGGCTTCAATCTAACGCGCTGCTACAGGTCCGCTCAGCCTTTTTAAACACGATGAGTCATGAGATTCGGACGCCGCTAAATGCGATCGTGAATCTATCGGAGATGCTGCAAGAAACGCCGCTGAGCGACCGTCAAAAAGAGTATGCAGAAACCCTTCAGAGCAGCAGCCAAACCCTAATGGCGTTGATCGATGACGTGCTCGATTTTTCTAAGATCGAATCAGGGCATATGTCTATAGAAAACTATCCGGTCAACATTGCGGAAACGATCGAACGCAGTATTGAGCTGTTAGCGCCTCGAGCGGCAGAAAAAAGTGTTGAGCTGGCCTATGCGATCGCACCCAATGTTCCGGCCATGATTATGAGCGATCCGGTTCGCCTACAGCAGATTCTGAGCAATTTGCTGAGCAACGCAGTAAAGTTTACTGCCGCTGGCGAAGTTACTGTACGCGTCAAGGCACGTCCCTATGGTCAAATGCAAAGCTTGACTGGCTGGCAACGACTACGTCAAAGAATTGGGAGCTTTATTCATGCGGGTCCTCTCTCGCGAAGCAAGGCTAGCAACACTATCAACACAGCCAACAGCAGCGCCGGACAGCTAGCTTACCCAGGACGGTATGAACTCTGTTTTGAAGTTAAGGATACGGGCGTTGGTATTCCAGCTGATCGTATTCCTCAGCTGTTTAAGCCATTCAGTCAGGCCAGCGCTTCCACAACTCGAGAGTATGGTGGCACCGGCTTGGGCCTTGCTATTAGCAAGCGACTAGTTGAAAGAATAGGCGGCGATATCTGGGTCAAAAGCACACCGGGCAAAGGCAGTCAGTTTTACTTTACTTTTCAAACGCGGGGCACGCAGGCTGTATTGCCACCGCCTAAGTACCTAATTGGCCTGCGAGATACGTGGCTACTGATCGTCGATGCGAATTTGACCCGGCGAGAGCAGCTAACTCACAGCTTGAAGGCAGTGGGCATTCAATCGGTGCAGTCGAAGTCTCTAGCTGAGGCATGGGCACTGGCACGAAATATGTCAACTTTGGACGGACTGATTCTGGATGAGGCCATTATCCACAGCTCGGCAGATCGGAGCCGTTCGACTGCTGAGCTGCGCAGCATAGTGAGCAATTTCCAGGGACCGATCATACTTCTAAGCACGATAAAGGGCGATTCAGATGCGATCACATCTGAATCCATCACAGACAAAGCGATCGCAGACAGGGCTATCACCTTATGGAAACCTGTTAAACAATCCGCTCTCTATCAAGCGCTGCGCTCTATTCGTCCGACCACTTTGAGCGCAGCGCCCAAAACGCTAATCTCCAGGCCCACTGCGTTGACAAGTCGCGCCACCCTCAAGATCTTGATTGCAGAAGACAACCGAACCAACCAGCGAGTGGCCCTACGGCTATTGGAAATATTGGGTTACCGCGCGGATTTGGCCTGCACTGGGGCGGCGGTATTGGCCGCGTTGAAACATCAGCACTACGATGTAATTTTGATGGATATGCGCATGCCGGAAATGGACGGCGTAGAAGCCACCCGGCAGATTCGTCAGATGCCACAGCATCGGGATATCTGGATCATTGCGATGACGGCAAATGCGATGGATAGCGACCGCAAGCTGTGTCTGTCGGCAGGAATGGACGACTATTTACGCAAGCCAATTAAGCGGGAGGCGCTGAATCAGGCGCTAGAGAGGAGTCCGGCGCTACAGCGGTCAGTCTTGGACTGAACACACAGGGGAGAGAGGATGGGGAAGCTATAGCAGCTGTGACAGGAGGGCGCGATCGCCCTATGAGCCAGCAATCACCGACTTTAAGACCTCGTAGCAGTTTCTAATCGCACCTAGATGAGCAATCTCATAGCCGTGGGTATTTTCGGTGGGAAAGGCCAGGCAAGCGCCTCTAGCGACATGGCCGAATTTCATGGCGATCGAAGCGTCGCTGCCAAAGCCTTCAATCGCGGCTACCTGCAAAGGTAAATGCATGCGCTCGGCGGCGGTCATAATTTCTCGGTTTAGCCCTTCGTCGTACAGACCGTAGCTGTCTTGTGAAAACAGGGCAGGCGTTGGGCTGTCGATCAGCGGATATTCTCTGGAGAGCGGGCAGATTTCCAACGCAATCATCTGATCAAACTGGTTGCGCTGTGTAAAATACAGGGCCCCGACTGCGCCGACTTCTTCTTTGGCAGAGGCGACCAGATACACGTCTATCGGCGGTGACTTTACCTGTTCTGCTAGCGCTAGCAAAATTGCCACGGACGCTTTGTTGTCTAGCGTATAGCTAGCGATATGGTCGCCCATCCTAAAGGCGCGCTTGCGATGCTTGCCCACCACCATTCTAGTGCCAGGTCGCACGCCTGCCGCCTGCAATTCGCCTACTGACAGCTTTGTTTCTATCCAGGCAAAGGGCCATTCCACCGCTTTTCCTGCTTGCAGCTTTTTCTGTGGCGACTCGTGCGATACATGCCGCGAGCCAAAGCTGAGAATGCCGCTGACAGTGGTGCGATCGCCCAGCAAATCCACTACTCCTTCCCCATACACCCACGGATACGCACCGCCCAAAGCCCGCACCGACACCCGACCGTTGCGCTCTATCCCCTTCACAATCCCGCCAATTTCGTCTTTATGACCCGTAATTACTAGGCTTCCTCGTTTCTCTGTCTCCTGACTCTTTGCGGCTGGAATTTTCACCACTATGTTATCCGCCTCATCCTGCCAGTGATCCACACCTAACGCTGAGAGCCTAGCGAGCAAATAATCATTCACCTCGCCTTCCACGCCGCTGGGTGAGTGCAGCATGACCAGCTCAGAGACAGTGTCAAAGAAGCGATCGTCATCCCAGAGATCGTGCTCAGCGCTGCTGATGGCATTTCCCCCAACGTCAGTGTTGTCAAGCGTGGAATCAGTCATTACCTTGGGCGTCGGCGTCGGTTGCCGGAGCGGTAGGGTCAAGGATTTCGGTGGCAGTAATGCCTTCGGTCTGATTGCCGAGCCGCCAGAGGACAGCGGCACTCTCAGACCGAGTGGCTGCTTTGTCAGGCTGGAAGAGGGTGGTGTAGCCGAAGGCTCGGCGCAGGTTTGAAAAGTCGCCCTGCTGATAGTCAGCAATCAGCGCCTGGGAGACGCGGGGCTCAATTTTGTCGGCGTCTTGGAAGCCCCAAGCCTGTTTGACAGCATCGGTTGTGGCGGCGGGCAGTGGCTGACGGGTATCTAGCGGCACTTTCCACAGCAGCAGGTCTTTGCGAGTTAGCGGTGCATCGGGGCGGAAGGTAAGGGTGGTGCTGCTGCCGGTGAGCGGACTGGGAATAATCCCGGCTTCAGCAAGTCCTTGGATAGCGGCAAAGTCAAGATCGCTGATAGGAACGTCTTGGAAGACGGGCTGGCTGCTGGTGACACCAGCGCGGATCTTGCGACTGGGATTGCTCTGATAGAATCTATTGTTCACCGCTAGAAGCCAGCGGGCATATTCGCGTCGGGTGGTGGCTTGGTTGGGGCGAAATTCGTTGGCTTTGGGCGGTGGAGATGGCGTAGCACCCGCTGTAGCGGGTTTGGCGGCAGGCGATCGCACTGCCAACAGCTTCAGATCTAGCAGATCGGCCAGGTAGGGTCGGATTTCTTCTGGCGCTTTATCGAGATCTATATAGCCACCAGCTGCCGTCGGTTGGGAGGCTGCTGAGCTTTGGTCGCTTCGCGCGGTGGGGCTGTCTGAGTCCTCGCTGTCGGTTTCGGCACTGTCGGTTTCGGCACTGTCGATTTCACTAGTATTAGCCGCTGGCTTGACCGTTACTCTTGGGCTGTCAGTAACAGCCGTTTCAGCTTGACTATCGGTGCTACCATCCCGTTCAGCAAGCTGAGGATCGGGCTCTAGGCTTCTGCCAACGCGATCGCCCAGATTACTGCCCGCACAGCCTGAAAGCACCAGCAAGCTCAGCAGCGCAGAGGAAGATGCGATCGCCTGTAGAGCTGTCCGTGCAGCTGCCTGCTTAGTCAAATTCCGAATCATCACCATCGCCAAAATAGTATCCGCATAGCAGGTCGTATCACTGCTACATGGCTCCTAAACTATCGTAAAACGGAATACCTATAATATGTCGGCACCGATTATCATCGACTGCGATCCGGGTGTAGATGACGCGATCGCCATCCTCCTCGCCCTTGGCCTCGATCTGCCCATCCTCGGCATCACCACCGTCGCTGGCAACGTTCCTCTTCCACTCACCACCAGCAACGCCCGCAAAATCTGCGCCCTTGCCAGCCGTCCAGATCTCCCTATTTTTGCAGGCTGTCCCCGGCCCCTGCTCAAACCCCTCATCACCGCCGAAGACATCCACGGCGCAACCGGCCTACAGGGTGCGAACCTTCCCGATCCTAGTCCTAACTCCTCACAGCCAGCTCAGCACGGCGTGAACTTCCTCATAGAGCAGCTGCTGAGCGCCTCAGAGCCTCTGCGAATTGCCGCGCTAGGTCCACTCACCAACCTAGCTGTCGCCCTGATCAAATGTCCGCAGATTGCTGAAAAAATTTCCCAGCTCGTAATTATGGGCGGCAGCATGAGCCAGGGCAACATCACCGCGTCCGCCGAATTCAATATGTACGTCGATCCTCACGCTGCTCAAGTTGTGTTGAGCGCCAACATTCCCACAACCTTGATCACGCTAGATATCACGCACCAGGTGCTTACAACGCCAGAACGCCTAGCTAGCATTCGCGCCATTGGCAACCCTGTTAGCACCGCTGCCGCTGGCATGTTGGAATTCTACGGCGAGTCCGATCTAGAGCGCTATGGTCTACCCGGTGGCCCCTTACACGATCCCTGCGTGCTGGCCTATATGCACCAGCCCGACCTATTTACCGCTCGAACCGTAGGCGTCGAAGTTGAGACCACAGGTGAGCACACTCTTGGGCGAACGGTCGTAGATTGGTACGGTGGCAGCTCAGACTCGACGGTGCAGGTGGCAGAAACAGTTGATGTAGAAGGCTTCTACGCCCTATTGATTGAAGCACTGAAGCAATTTTCTTGATTGTCTTAAGCTGCTCACCCGCTGGTCTTGTTAAAATGACTTCAAACTCATCCCCGGCGAGCTATGGCCTACACCACCGCCCAGCTATTAGACATTCTCGATGCTGAGATGAAAGCTGCTGTCCGGGGCGATCGCCTGCTGCTAAGCACAGACAGCCGCATCCACGATCCTGTCATTGCCAAAGCGATTGGTCCCCAAAAGCTCAGTCAGATCTACGCTTTTCGGGACTTTCGCGAACAGATTCATCAGTATCAGGTGGCCGAGGGCGTCTCAGGTATCGTCTGGCGCGAGTGCCATTTCAAGGGAGAGTCCGTTCGCTTTCCAGAGATTCATCCGCAGCTCACAGCTATTGCTGAAGACAAGCTGAGACTGGGTGCGGCCAAGGGCGTGGTGATCTCTTTTTGGCGGCGGGCGATCGCAAATCTGAACCTGTGGCGAGCTGGGAACCCACCCGAACCGATTGCCCCCGAGCGGGTAGAGACCCTGATTGAGAACGCAGAATGGGCTGATGTTGAAGCTACTCGCAGTGAGCTGTATTTGCTGCTGTGCTGGGGGAATCCGAAGGAGAGCTATTATGCGTGGGCGTATCCAGAGTCGGGATGCGATCGCGTGATTGCCACCGAGGGGCGACCGAGCGGGATTAAAGTATGAACGATGGATAATGAATGGGGAGAAGTCTTTGCCTTTCGGCTCGGACGGCAGCGTATGATGAACTCAGAAAAGTGAGTAATCCATCCGAAACCTCACTTCATCATTCATCCTTCCTACTTCATCGTTTCCCCCATGCCTATCGCTGTTGTGACTATCGAAACCCACGGATTTCCGGCATCCTTAGCGGCAGCAGACGCGATGGTCAAAGCCGGTCGAGTCACGCTAATCAAGATCGCCCCGGCTGACAGCGGTCATCAGTATGTTGTCGTGCGCGGGCCCAACGCAGAAGCTAAAGCGGCTTTAGAAGCGGGTCTTAAAGCTGCCAATGCCTGCTATGGCGACGGTGCCTATGCCCATACTCTGATTCCGAATCCCACTCAGAATGTGCTGACTACATTGGAGCTGGACTATACAGAAGAGTCTTTGCCGTTTGTGGAGTAGCGAGGCTGCCAATGCACGTACAGCCTCATCACTTCGATAAGAAACATAAACTTTTACCTGATTGAGAGCGTCCCCCTTCTCCCCTACAATCAGTGATGGAGTTCATAGAGTCATAGCAATGGCAAACGCATGGCCTCCATTCACGTTTAGGAGAGCATAGATGGGACAGGCAGTTGGATCACTGGAGACCAAAGGGTTTCCTCCCGTATTGGCCGCAGCAGACGCGATGGTCAAAGCCGGTCGAGTGACCCTGGTTACCTACATCCGAGCTGGGAGCGCCCGGTTCTGTATCAATATTCGAGGTGATGTCTCAGAAGTCAAAGCGGCGATGGAAGCTGGCGTAGAAGCGGCTCAAAACGCGCCGGGTGGGGTACTAGAAACCTGGGTGATCATCCCTCGTCCGCATGAGAACGTGATTGGCGTATTGCCTATTCAGTTTGATGAGAGCGTTGAAGGCTTCCGAGAAGCGGTAGAAGTGCCGATTATTCCGGGTAGTAGCACTATGGGACGGCAGTAGTCTTAGAAACCGTCTTAGAATAGAAGAACCAGAAAGAGTTCCCGGTGGCAGCCTGCGTTGCTGAACCCACCCCGTCACTGCGTGCCACCCCTCCGAGGAGGGGATCTGTCCCAGCTGTGTGACATTTGGGGATCGAGGTAGATTCCCCCTATCCTCATCGCCTGAAGTAAATTCCCTCCTCGGAGCGGTAGGACCCCGCGTCGTCGTACGGCGCTAGGGAACGCCTACCAAGACAGGGGTGCCCGATAGGGCGGGGTGGGTCTCTTGCCTCTTCTCCGAGACTTCTTTACACACAACCAAAAGCCTCCCTCCATGCCAGCGCTGCTTACCAATAACACCCCTGACGCATTTCCTCTAATGGCCGTTGTTGGCCAGGATTCTATTAAATTTGCGCTGTTGCTCTCGGCGGTAGATCCTGGATTGGGCGGTGTGGTGATTGCCGGACGACGGGGCACGGCCAAATCTGTTCTGGCTCGGGCGCTGTATCAGCTGCTGCCGCCGATTGAGATTATTGAAGAGTCTTGTAACTGCGATCCGACGAAGCCAGCCGAATGGGATGACGAGACGGCAAGTCGGTTTTCGCCAGATACGCCGTTTGATGAGCTGCCGACCAAAGTAATCAAAGCGCCGTTTATTCAGATTCCTTTGGGTGTGACGGAAGATCGCCTGCTGGGTTCTGTGGACGTGGCGAAATCTATTCGGTTGGGAGAAAGTGTTTTTCAGCCTGGGCTGCTGGCAGAAGCGCATCGAGGCGTGCTCTATATCGACGAGATTAATCTGTTGGACGATCAGATTAGCAATCTGTTGCTGACGACCCTGACGGAGGGACGCAACAAGATTGAGAGAGAAGGGATTAGCTTTCAGCATCCCTGTCAGCCGCTGATGATTGCGACGTATAACCCGGAAGAAGGGAATTTGCGGGAGCATTTGTTGGATCGAATTGCGATCGCACTCTCCGCAGACGCCGAACTCACCCTAGAAGATCGCGTCGCCGCCGTCGAAAAAGTCAACCAGTTCTCTAACGATTCCAAAGCCTTCCTCGCTGAATTTGAAGAAGAAATCGACACCCTTAGAACTCAGATCGTCCTCGCTCGCGAGTGGCTAAAGGACGTGACTATCACCACCGACCAAATCAGCTATCTGGTCACCGAAGCCATGCGTGGCGGCGTTATGGGGCACCGGGCCGAACTGTTTGCCGTTCGCGTGGCCAAAGCCTGCGCCGCTCTAGACGGTCGCGCTACTGTGAATGCCGACGACCTGCGTAGCGCCGTAGAGCTAGTGATTGTGCCGCGTTCTAGCTCGATTCCGCCGATGGACGATGAGCAGCCACCGCCGCCGCCGCCACCACCGCCGCAAGATCAGCAGGAGGACGAGTCTGATGATAGTCAAGATGACGACTCCGACAGCGAAGATGACGAAGATGAGGAGCAAGAAGAACAGCCTGAGACGCCACCTTCTATCCCCGAAGAATTTGTCTTTGATGCAGAAGGCGTGGTGATGGATCAAAACCTGATGTCTTTTGCTGAAAGCACTAGCAAGCAGGGCGCATCGGGCAAGAACAGCGTGATCTTCTCGGATGAAAGAGGCCGATATATCAAGCCCTTTATTCCGCCCGGTCAGGCTCGCCGGATTGCGGTAGATGCTACGCTTCGGGCGGCTGCTCCCTATCAGAAGGCTCGCCGTGAACAGCAGCCCGATCGCAAAGTGGTCGTAGAACAAGGAGACATTCGTGCTAAAAGGCTGGCTCGTAAAGCGGGTTCGCTGATCATCTTTGTTGTCGATGCGTCTGGATCGATGGCATTGAACAGAATGCAAAATGCCAAAGGTGCGGTGCTGAGTCTGTTGACGGATGCGTATCAGAACCGTGACCAGGTGGCGCTGATTCCCTTTCGAGGTGAACAGGCTGAAGTGCTGCTGCCACCCACGCGATCGATCACGTCTGCAAAGCGTAGATTAGAGACGATGGCCTGTGGGGGTGGTTCACCGCTGGCTCATGGGCTGGTACAGGCGGTAAGAGTCGGCACGAACGCGCAAAAGTCTGGTGATGTGGGCAGTGTGGTGATTGTGGCGATTACAGACGGTCGGGGGAACGTGCCTTTGGCCAGATCGCTGGGTGATGAACCTGATGCAACAGAAGAGAAACCGGACTTGAAAGCAGAACTGTTGGAGATTGCGGCAAACATTCGCGCGACTGGCTATCAGATGCTGGTGATTGATACAGAGCGAAAGTTTGTTTCTACGGGTTTTGGCAAGGAGCTGGCGAAGACGGCAGGCGGCAAGTATTATCAGCTGCCGAAGGCGACCGATCGGGCGATCGCATCAATGGCCCGCACTGCACTGTCAGACGCCAAATCCTAGAATATCGTCCTAAGATAGAGTCAGCCGTCAGTTACCGCAGGTCTGCTATGGTCCTTGCCAAAGATGTTCCGCTAGCCTCTACGCCTAAGCCCCAAAAGCCGCAAACCGAGTCATTAGATGAGTCATCAGAAGAGCTGTCAATTGAACAAATAGCGAAGCAGCTAGGTACTTCGCTGCCACCCACTGACCTTTATAGTGATGAGCCAGAGTTGGAAAGCGATCTACACCTACGGCAAATTTTCATACTGATTGCCAGTCTGGAGTGGCTTTGGCGAGATCGGACAGACTTTTTTGCGTCTGGAAACTTGACTGTGTACTTCAGTCAGAAGCAAACTAAAACTAGAGACTTTCGGGGACCAGACTTTCTGGTGGTGCTTGATACAGAGCGCCGTTCTAGGAAAAGCTGGACAATCTGGGAAGAGGAAGGTAAGTATCCAAACGTGATTGTAGAAGTTTTATCAGACAGTACTGCCAAGGTAGATAGAACAACCAAGAAAGCCCTCTATCAAAATACGTTTCGCCTGCCCGAATATTTTTGGTTCGATCCAGTCAGCCTCGAATTTGCCGGGTTTATTTTAGTAGGCGGTCAATACGAACCGATTGAGGCTAACGAAAGCGGACAGCTATGGAGCCGTCAGCTCGGCTTGTTTTTGGGACTGCACGACAATCAGCTTCGATACTTTACGGCTGAGGGCGAGCTGGTACTTTCTCCGACAGAAGCGGCTCAAATCGCGGAGAGGACAGCCACCGAAGCACGGCAGTCCGCCACCGAAGCACAGCAAAAAGCACAGCGCCTAGCTGAGCGGCTAAGGGAACTTGGAATTGACCCTGAAACGGTTTAGTGTGTATTGCCTTGGCTGTCTTGTTAACCGCAAAGGCTAGCTGAGCTACGGTTTTGAGTAGCTAGCGACTCGGACCGTGAGTTCGCCTTCATCAGGATTGCGAACAAAGACAAAGGTGCCTTCGGCTTCTTGTTCTCGAGAGAGAAAGTCTATGGTTTGCTCGCCCCGTTCGACAATTTCGTTGTTGATGCGTAGTTCGGCGATGACTTGGACGGTGGCGGCGGTTTGTCCGCCGAGATTGGTGACGGTGAAGGGAAGATAGTAGTTGGCTTCGCGCTGTTCTATGCTGGTGGTGGATAGCTGGAGGACGGCGGGGGATTGGGCGCGATCGCTCACCCACAGATAGCCCACGCTGCCAACCACGCCCAGCAAAATAATTAAGGCAATAAAGAAACTGATCTGTTCAGCGGCAGAACGCGACTCTTTGGGATTGGACTTTGTTTCTCGTACGTCTGGATTGTTTGGCTCTGAATTGTCTGCATCTGGCTTACCTGAGTCTGCTTTGCTCATACGGCTAATCTCCCGGCAGCGCCACCGATAGTAGCAGGCAAACCTAGAATCAATACCTGCCTAAAGGCCAGACCAACTGAGGCGCTGGTGTCGATTTTTCCAAAGAAACTCAGCATCAGTGCTGCTGCCGTCAGCGACAGTAAGTAAGAGAAAACGGTCTCACTAAGGGGACCTTGAAACGGTCCTTTTTGAAGGCGACGCTGGTCTTGGCGGGTGAAGTTTGCCTGAAAAACAATACTATAGGAGAGTAGAAGTGAGACAAATACTAGTCCCATCAGCCACGGTCCACTGACGGCGGCAACTAGAACAGTAACCTCATCAGTAGGAGCGATGCTGAAGGCGATAATCAGTGCGCCTAGTAGAGTTGCGCCAATATCTGAAATGGTCTCGTTGAGGTTGTCTTCTGGAAAGAAGTGCTCCATTTCGCCAAGTTCTGGTTTGCTGGATTCTGAATTATTGGGTTCTAGCTGGTTGTTGGAGGTCTCGTCTGAGTCGTCTGAGTCTGAGTCGTCTGAGTTTCTTAGGAACTGATTAGATAGGGCGACGCCCAAAGAGAAGGGGACGCTCTCGAAGACGACTTGGCCGATGGCTCCACTGAAGCGGGTCTCTAGGGTGATTTGGCGGAAGATGGTGAGCATAGTGAAGGCGCAGAGAATGCCGAGCGCGATCGCCTCTACTGCATCTGCGATCGCTTCTCTTTCGGTAGTGGCCTGCGACTTGCGAAAGCCTGCCGTGCGGCTAAGTAAATAGGTACCCAACAGCGTTGTTAGTAGCACGCCCGCTAGCTGCGGCGGCGACACCGACGAGCCGATCCACCACACTTCCATCGTATATAGCAAGGGAATGCCGAACAGAAATCCGCCGCAGAGCCCGCGCACTAGATCATTAATTTCGCGTTTGAGCGCACTCTCTCTTCTTCGTTTTCTTCGGCGCTTTGAGGATGCCATACAGAAATGGATTCAATGATTGCAACGATCGTCGCACAATAGGTGACAGAGAATACATCTTACTGCTCGAATCCCATTCGCTGGGTAGAGCTTGTCTGTAGCTCGATCAGAAGCCTGAGCGGAGCTGCGAGGGAGTTGTAAGATAACGTCCTGCTCCTCGCCCCATACCCCTTCGGTGTATACATAACTATGAGATAAATGTTGAAAAGGCTTGCTATGCCTTGCACTCGCCCTCATCCTAAATCCTTCTCCCGAGAGGAGAAGGACTTTGATCCAGCTCCCCTTCTCCCTTCGGGAGGTATCTGTTTAGCGTATACACCGAGACCCACCCCGGCCTGCGGCCACCCCTGTCTTGGTAGGCGTTCCCTAGCGCCGTACGACGACGCGGGGTCCTACCGCTCCTTGGAGGGGATTTACTTCAGGCACTGATGCTAAAGGTGATCTACCCCGATCTTCAAACGTTACATAGCCGGGACAAATCCCCTCCTCGGAGGGGTGGCACGCAGTGACGGGGTGGGTCTCGGCGTATGACGCTAAACAGGAATCTTCCAAGGATTGATATTTTGTAGCAATTGCTACAAAATATCAATTTTCTCTTGCTATTTGCTTTAGAACCTTCGACAATTGGTAACATAGTATACAGAAAACATTTCAAACACAGGAGTTATTTCACATGCTGAACAAAATTCTAGTCACTATAGACGAGTCAGCTTCTAGCGAGTGGGCCTTTGATACGGCTTTGGACATGGCCAAAGCGCTCAACGCTGAACTGCTTTTGGTGCATGTTCTAAATCCGTTCTCATTCGACAGTCCTAGGCATCCTCAGCTCCTGGTAGGCAGCTATGCAAGAATTATAGAAAGTTCTGCCCAAAAAGAGTATGAGCAGGAGTGGCAGCAGTTTGAAGACCGCTACGGTAGCCTGCTAAAGCAAAGGCGAGCAGACGCTGAGGCCGCTGGAGTGGTGACGACGCATCTGCAAGTTCAGGGAACGCCAGAAAGAAAAATCTGCGAAGTCGCAAAGGCTCATAATGTTGATTTGATTGTGACTGGCAATCGCGATCGCACGAACCAAAGCAGCATCAGCAGCTATCTAACTCGTCATGCGCCTTGCTCGGTGACCGTTGTTCATCCAAAGGCTGCGTCTCCAGGCAGCCGCTTTGACAGAGCGGGCAGAGGCAGTCGCTGTATAAGCAAGTTCAATATTACTTGCTAACTGCTGATCGTCAGCAGCCTTTGAAAGTCGGCATGGTCGCGAATGGCATCAAAATCGGTGTCGGTTTTGGCCATGTCGATGTATTTGGTGCCGCCTTCTAGCGCGATCGCTTTTTGGAGACATTGAATAGATAGAGCCGTTTGGGAAAGTAGTGCGTGATAGCAAGCTTTGTTGTACCAGGCGGAGGCGTAATCTGGCTTGATTTCAATAGCTTGATTGCAACAGGCGATCGCGTCCTCGTTTCTGCCGATGTCACTGAGGGCATCGCCTTTGTTAGACAGCGCTTCGTGGTCGTCGGGTTTGATCGCTAAGGCTTGGTCATAGGCCGCGATCGCGTCCTCTTTCTCTGCCTAGATGAGCACTCGAGGGCATTGCCCTTTGTTATACAGCGCTTCGTGTTTGTCGGGTTTAATCGCTAGGGCTTGGTCATAGGCGGCGATCGCGTCCTCGTTTCTGCCGATGGCACTGAGGGCATTGCCTTTGTTATTCAGCGCTTCGTGGTTGTCGGGTTTAATCGCTAGGGCTTGGTCATAGGCGGCGATCGCGTCCTCGTTTCTGCCGATGGCACTGAGGGCAAGCCTTTGTTATTCAGCGCTTCGTGGTAGTCGGGTTTAATCGCTAGGGCTTGGTCATAGGCGGCGATCGCGTCCTCGTTTCTGCCGATGGCACTGAGGGCAAGCCTTTGTTATACAGCGCTGCGTGGTCGTCGGGTTTAATCGCTAGGGCTTGGTCATAGGCGGCGATCGCCTCTTCATATTCACCTAATTCATCGAGTGAGTAACCTTTAAGGAAATGAGCATTAGCATCTGTTTCCCTAAGCTCAATCACCTCATCAAAGCAGCGCAACGCCGCCGCCCAATTTTGCGCAGCGGCAAAGACCATTCCCTGTTCTGACAACAGCGCAGCTTTTTTCTCATCAGACTGATTCGTGAGATCAATTAGGTTTTGTAATTCTTGAATCTTGCTCTGTCTTTCCTGTTCTGACCAACGCTCATATTCAGAAGAATTCCCCCCCAGTGCTTTAGCCGTATCTCTTTCGATCTGTTCTTTCTCAGGCGCAAATCTCCAAATGCCCGAATGCCAAGCAAAGAAATCAATTGCTCGAAACATAAAATACTTCAGCGCAAAAGGCGGCACCACAAACACAAAGCACAAATGCGGAAACCGCTCGCGAAAGTTGTCTCGCAGCCGATTTACATTATCTAGAATTGGTGGCAAGACCTCTAGCTTGTAATAGTCATTGCGACCTGCTTCCGTTTTTATATATGGCGACAGCGAATGCTCAATTCCTTCAATAAACAGAATATCTGTCTGAGCAATCTCTTCTCTCTCTCTGACTAGCGCAAACAAGTTATTGATTGGCTCTGACAGCGTCAGCCGCTCCAACCGCTTCCGATGCAAATCCTGCTTCAGCCGAGCAAATATCTCCTGCCCCTTGGCGGGCGTACACTGCAAAAAGAGAATGCCAAACCCTTTACGGCGTCTAAGCGATCGCACCAAAGACCAATACAGCGCCTCTGGATCATCTATCTTCGATCTGGCCGCAGTCTGCACCTCAGCAGGAATTGACCCATACGAATCTATGACTAGTGGTTCTTTCACCAGCCAGGTTTCGTCAATAGTACTGTCTTGGCTATCAGACATTACTGTCTAGATCTCATTTACTAACTGTTCTGTTCACTTAGCCTATGCTTGCTGCTTCGCTAACATTTCCTGAAACTGATCAAAGCCCTCAATCAGCGGATGCACATCACACCACTGCCTTAGCCTCATCTCCTCATCATAATAGCGATATTCCACCAGACAGCGATTCAGCAGCAGCAACAGCGCCGCCTCATCATTCTCAAACTGCTTGGTAACGTGCGTTCGCGCTAGCACTTCCCATCTAGCCCGATTGAGCCCACCCCTGTACGTATCTCGCTGCTCCTCAATCGCAATCTGTGCAGCCTCTGCCGTAATCGGCAGGGCTTCTGTCCAGTCCATCGATTTTTGTAGCATCTGCATCAGCACTCGCATATGCCCGCCGCTCATCAGACACAGCCGCTGCCACGTCGCCGCACTCTCAAATACATAGCCATCTAGATTATCTGCTAGCTGTGGATCGATGCTGTACAGTCGCCGACAAATTACTTCCTTCAGCTTGTTGATACCTGCCACATTCATCTCACCAGAGAGCGACTTCACCATCACCATCGGCAAAACGTCAGGCTTGCCATAGTTATCTTCTAGCTGCGTCGCCCGAGGCGAATAGATCATCTGAATCGGCGCAGTGTAAATCACATGGCAATCTAGCCCGCGCATCAGCTCACTACGGTTCAGATAGATATCGTCAAAATTGCTGCGTCCATCCGGCTTGTTCTCAGCAATTCGATCCAGATTGTCTACAATCACGACGATCCCTTTGCAGGACTGAGGCAACGTCTCCATCGCCTCAGCAATAAAGCTATTGAGCGCTAGCAGCAGCGATGGCGTACTGTCATTAAGCTGTCTTCGTAAGGCTCGGCGCATATCAGGAACGGCCCGAGCACTCGCCGTGATCTTAGAAAACTGACTAATCTGCTGCTCAAAGCTCAAGCTGTCAAACTCTACATTGGTCAGCGCTAGATCTTTTAGTGATTGCCAGCGATCGCGCAGCCAGTCAATCAGCGGATTTCGCCCCCGTAGCTGCACGGTCTGCACCAGGTTTTTCGTACAGGCAAACAGCACATCCGCATATTCAGTGTCGTTCGGCTCTACATCTTCGTCATTGATCGCAAAGTAAACAACCTGATACGACTTGCCCTGTAGATAATCCTTTAGCCGCAGCAGTTCAGTCGTCTTGCCCACACCGCGATGCCCACTGTAGAGCTGACAGGTCGGCACCTTCGAGCGCGTAATCTGATTACCCAGCTCACGTACCACATTCCACCGACCCCGCACCTCCTCACAGTCCACATACGTCCCCTTCGGCGGCGGCAAAAAAGGCTCAAAAGCGCTGTAGATTTCGGTCAGCAGCTCATCTGGCGTCATGTTGATGTCGTCTAACATATTGGCTCTCCACATTAGGAGAAGGTGGGATGTTGCCTAGACTAGCGCTCAATCCGCCAAACCTCAATCCGCCAAACCTCAATCCATCAAACCACTGCGATCGCTATTCCAAAGAACAGCAATCCACCAGCGGCTGCTCCATCACCTGAGTCAAATTCGCCGATTCCAACAAACTTTCCCAATCGCGAGCAGCGTCCGCATCCGTCATGCTTTCTCTGTAGCGCTCACCCAGCAATGTCAGCGTCTCTTGCCAGATGCCGTGCTGAGCGTAGAATCTCGCCTGCTCTCTGGGCGTGGCAGTATCGAGAAAATCAACGGGTGGAAGAGGCGATCGCGCTATCCAACCATCGACAAAGCTAGGATCGCTCTGGTCGCAATAAGCCATAAAATACCAGTGATAGGTCATCCCTGGCTGCAACGCGGGCGCAGCGTCAGGCAGGATAATCTGAATAATGCCGCGATCGCTGCTGTCAACCGCATTCACAGACAGGTTACTCTGGTAAAGCGTATTGTTGTCTTCGTCTTGTAGAACAAACTCTAACGGTGTTGCCTCTAATGAATAAGGCACATAAAACCAAAAAGAGGGACGCGCCTGCATCGTCAGGCTGAACACTTCAGAAGATTGACTGTTAGAAGACTGTTGCTTCAGTTTTGTTGATTCTATATCTGTTGCTTTCTCCTCTGCTGCATTCACGTCAGGCGATTTCTCTAACTTAGAAAAAGGAATCAGCGCAGTTAACGGTGGCTGGCCTGCCAGATCGCAGCCGCCCCTGCTAGCTCCTCCCTGATGCCTGCCAGGAGGACGACCGCGCTCCGGAGCTGCCGGTGGCACGAACTGGAGTGGCGCACTCGGCAGTACCTGCGTCAGCAAGACTGATGTAGAGCCGGGCTGGAAGGGTTCCGCCGCGCGGGCCTCGACTTGACCGACTGTCAAGAAAGGAAACAGGCCCAGTAGCGAAAAAATCATCCGAGGGAAAGTCATGACGAGGTCTCTAGGAACGTAGGTAGATAGGTAGAGTGAGCAGAAGCAGAGGATTCTGAAGAACGCCTGAGTGCAAGCGTAGTCGTAGCGACAGCAATAGGCGCGATCGCAGCAGGCACCCAAGGCACCCAGACAGCAGCCTTCGACAGCAGCAGCCAGCAAAGGCCAAACAGAGCCACCTCACTTACCAGCAAACCTAAGAGAAGCTTAGCAAGAAAGTGATTTCGCTCACTAATAAGCGCCACCATCAGCAAGCTACCCAAGCCCGCCCACGACAGAATCCAAAGAAAATCAAGATAGCGTGGCCAGGTTTGAATCAGCGAGCGGTCGTCTAGAACGGCGCTCACCAGCTGGCTGATCATGTGGGCCTGCATTACCACCCCCCTGGTTTCTTCATTCGCACCTTGACTATAAGGCGTCAGCCACTGGTCATCGTCAAAGCCGCTGGCAGTGCTGCCGATGATGACGATGCGATCGCGAATTGACTCAGCAGACACCTTCCCCGACAGAAATTCCGTCAGCGTAATCTGCTCAGCAATATCTTCTAACTTCGGTAAACTGCGATAGTTCAACAGCATCTGCCAGCCCTGATCGGGACTGTTGACATAGCCACCATCGTTGCCATTAAACGGCTTTGACAGTACTTTGCCGCCTATTTTTAGCTCATCGCTTTTGGTAAATTCAGCACTGATTCCCTCCGTCAAGAGATAGTGCAGCGTCAGCAACATAGCTAGTCCATACTCAGTTTTGCAGGGCGATACCGGGTCTGGCTGCAGCGAGACTAGCTGTTTTCTAACGATGCCATCCGGGTCAGTCAGATAGTCACTAAAGCCGACTCTGCCAGTATTTGTCATCTCTGGTGCTGGCGGAATTCCCTCGCTATCTGCCATGATATCTCGGCTCTTGCACACCCCAAAAAGATTAGGCTGATTCTTCAAAACAGTCGCTAGCTCCGGCTGATTTGCTCTCACCGGATAGTCTCTGTAGATGTCTAACCCGATCGTACGCGGCTCCATCCTATTGAGAATCGTTAGCAGCTCTAGCAAATCGCCATCGGTCAAAGACCCCCTTCTATCTTCAGGATCTTGGGCCTGCAAGTCTGCATCTGTTACCGTCACCAGAACTAAACGAGAATCAGGACTTTCCTTGGGTCGTAGCTGCATCATCTGGTCAAAGGCCCGCAGCTCTGACGATTGAAAAAAGCCAAAGGAACGCAGCGTCAGCAATAGTGCAGTCGTCAGCAGATATGCAGCGCCCACTAGCCGATACTTTCGATCGGCCTTTTTAGGCGCTGAGGCTAGCAGCGATCGCCAGGTCGGTGGAGGGTCAGCTGGGTTTTGATAAAGCGTCGGTAGCCACGAAGCACAGGGAAAACCATCTTCTAAACTCTGCAGCTTTTCTCGAGCTTCGCGGACAGATAGGGCCAAAGATTCGCCCTGCGAGAACCTATCGAGAAAGGACTTCAAAAATGCATGGGCTACCAAATCGGGGACCGGTTCGCGCATCACCAGTATCTGAGAGATTCGGAGATCGGCTAGCGCGTAGGCTAGCCCCAGACCGTCACAAGAGTTAAAAATGGCGATCTTGAGACCACGCTCTACCGCTCTTTTCAACGGGTTTTTGAGAGAGGACATGATGATGGGCGAGGCTTCACTGACGTATAGCTCGCCGTTGGTCGGTGGCGAAAAGTAGCTCGTCTGCCGCGCTTCCTCAGACAGAGACGCCTGCACGGATTCCTTGAGTGACTTGGTGGCGCTGTGCCCAGCAAAAAACAGGATATCCCAGCCTTCGCGCTCCCAAAGGCGATCGCTCAGGGTCTTGAGGTCGGGTTCGAGCAGAAAATGGACTTCGGCATCGGGCAGATGATCAAGCAGGTCTCGATCGGTTTTGAGATCGATGCCTTGGCTTTGGCCGATGATGGCGAGGATGCGGATTTTGGCGCGGTTGCAGGTACTGGGCACGGCGCTTTTTTCGTAGGTGGCGGCGCTGAGGGTGATTTCTAGTCTGGGATAGCGATCGCAGATTTCCCAAAGGTGCCAGGGCAGTCGCTGCACAATCCCCGGCGCAGTCTGTAAAATCAACCGCACAGCATCTGCTGCGCTCAGATGCTCTAGTAGCTTGTCGTGAATAGGTCGAAACGAATCTGTACGCAGCCACCGGTTAAACGCGGCGCACAGCTGATCGGCTAGGTCGCCACAGTCACCCAAGAGAGAAACATTCGTCGCATAGGGAACGGGATCAGGCTCTAGACGAACAGCGGCACCCAGATGTCGATAGGCCACCTGCCACTGCTGATATAGCGACCGTAGGTGAGGCGCAGCAGGCAGTCTAGCTGAAATATCAACAGACGGCACCGCACCTTCCTCGCCCATTAGCAACGTGACCGAGAATCCTGATGTCAGGCTACCTTCATTCAGTTTTAGGGTGACCCTTCTATCCATAGCGCGACTTCAGCAGCAAGCTTTAATCCATAAATCGATCAGATGTAGTTTTGGAATAGCTACGGCCCAGAGCCACTTGGAGCTGGTGCCGTTCGGAGCTAGTACGGTTCGGAGAAAATATCATCCGATGTAGAGATATATTGCTAGTCGTCTTCTGCGAGTCATTATCAAACTAATTTTTCTAGGTGTTTATTTCTAGGTATTTATGAAGTCTTTGCAGAAAGTGTTGGGCATCACCTGAAAGGTCAATGAAGATATCACTGAGATCTCATCAACTTTTGTCTGACAACTTTTAGGGTAAATGCATCTACGAATTTACGCCTTTTCGTAGACCCCAGTCTTTTTTTCCTCCATCTCTTTCTCCAAAGAACACAAACAATGAACATAAAGCCTTCGATTATGCGTCGTATATTGGTTGCCATTCTGGTGGCTACGCTGCTCTTGGCAGATAGCACTCCCGCATACGCAGCCCACCGAATTCGCGCTGGTGCAGAGAACGGCGGTGGCAAGGCGGTTTCGTGCAGCCAAGATCCAACCTGCGATCCCCAGATTATAGAAGGTGTCGGCACCCTCAACCAAAAGACCCTGACTGTTCAAGATATGCGATCGGCCCAGCCCAGCCTGCTCGAAGGGAAGGGGGCTTCTACTAATCCGGCTGATGTCGTAGCGCTAGTCAACAATGCTATCACCGTTTGGGAGAGCGCCTTTGACGATGCCAGCCTGCCCAACCTCAAGGTAACTGTTGGCTGGGCTAACTTTGGCGTTGCCAACCAAACCCATACCGACGGCGTTCTAGCCGGCAGTCTAGTCGGTGGTATCAAAACGGCTAATGAAGACGACTCCAAAGCGCTCAAAAAGTTAGGAAAGTCGGCTACAACAGACTTTCCTTCTGTAGAAGACGAGGCCCTGGCCCTGCATATTTGTGGTGCGCCCGGCAAGCCCGCTTCGAGCACCTGTAGTGAAGCCGATCGCACAGAAGCGACCATCCTATTCAACAGCGATCTATTGAGCATTCGTCAAATCGACGAAGCAGGCCAGTCGAAGGAAGTTCCGATCAAGTTCTTTCTAGATACCGATCCGTTCGACTCTGCCGTTTTTGGCTCTCTAGAAGAAATCGCGGCGTCCTCTGATAGAGTTCAGCAAAGCTCCAAGCTGCTCAGCAAGCTGCCTGACGCCTACGTGGTTGATTTGTTTACGGTTGCGCTGCACGAAGTGGGTCATGCCATGGGCTATTCTCGGGTGAATCAGCAGGTAAAAGGCGTGCCGACCTCTGCTCATATTGGGAATACGGACATGCCGGATGTGCTGAGTCCCTATGCACCATTTTCTACTCGCAAGTGTCCTTCTGTGCGAGATGTGACAGAGCTAGCAGCCGTCGGTTCCTACATGCCAGGCGCACAGCCTTATCAGCTAGTGTCCGATAATCCCTGTCTGGTCGCTCGAGCTGATTTTCACGAGGGTTCGCTATCTCAGCCCAACCAAGGTAAGTCTAAGAAAAGCAAACTAGGCCTCGGTAAACTCTGGAAGTCTATTATCAAAGGAATCCCAATTTTTTCCTTTAGGTCTTAATTTAGGTCTTAATACAGCCAGGTGCGTATGTATAGGTCCATCTTGGGCGACTTTGCCCGTTGTCGTATAGGGCTTTCAGTCAGTGGGCTGTACCTCGGCAAGGTGGTAAACGCTACAGAGACAAGCGCTACAGAGACAAGCGCTATAGAGACAAACGCTATAGATTTGTAGTGTGCTCGTTACTCAGCAGACAAGTCTTGGTAGGGTTATTGATAGCTCTACCTAGCTGCTTTCAGTCTTTGTGAGCAGATTACAGCTATGCCCCTTAGTAACGTTTGCTCTGATGCTGCTGATTTAGCATCGCAATATTCACTACGACATCGCTTTTTTCTAAGCTTTGCCTTCATCTCGATTTCAGCAGTCATTCCGCTGTCGAGAACAACAGCGGTAATGGCTGAAGTCGTTAGCGATCAGACACTGTCTGGACTCAACAATACCAACGTTGAGCCTCTTGACGTTATGCATCTCGAGGATGGCTACAAAATCCGTGGAGGATCGATTGGAGGTGCTAATTCTGAACTGTTGTTTCACAGCTTTGAGCGCTTTTCTCTTACGGATGAGCAGACCGCTGAGTTCGAACTGGGGCCAAACACCCGTTCTATTTTCAGTCGGGTAACGGGTGGAGAACCGTCAGCGATCAATGGCACAATCAGGGCGAGCGGGATCGACTTTTTCTTCATTAATCCGGCGGGTGTGAGCTTTGGACCGGAGGCGCTTGTTGACACAGGTGGCTCTGCGGTATTCAGTACGGCGGAATCGCTTATCTTTTCGGACAATAGCGCATTTGATAGCGTCAACCCTCAGACTGCTCCTCTATTGACGGTGAGTCAGCCGATTGGTCTCTCACTAGGAGAGACCTCTCAGGGAATTTCTATCGATGGTGCAGCTCTTGAGTTTGATACAGGTCAGACTGTTCTATTCGCGAGTAATGGAATCACGTTTACAGCAGGCGGTATTATTGCGCCGTCTGGTCAAGTTGAGCTGATGAGCCTAGCTCCTGGTAGCAGAATTAATGTCTTGCCAGCAGACGATGCGCTAATCTCACGTTTAGAGATAGAGAATGAAAGGACAGAAGTTGGAGAATCAGGCTACGAACTGGGAGAGAAGCTACGAGACATTCAGCTATTAGCGGGCGGATTTGTAGATACGACTAGTGCAGAAGACAACAGCGCGAGTGGTCGAATTCTCCTAAGAGGACGCCAAATTGATCTAGAAGCTGCTGAAGTTTTGAGCTCTAACTTTGGTGATTTAGCTGGCGGCAGCCTTTCTATCCTAGCGGCGGGGGGACTGCGCGTAGACGAAGCGTCTTTCGTATCGACCAGCATTCTGAGTGCGGGTGACGGGGGCGACATTCACATAGAGGTAGGTGGCGTGTTCGACCTGCTCGGGATGAGTCAACTGCTGTCGCAATCAGGTGCAGAAGCGACAGGCACAGCAGGCACCATTACGATCAGTGCAGGACAGTTAAACATTCGAGAGGGTGCTGAAGTCTCTACTGCCGCAATCGGAGATGGTATGAGCGGTAAATTGATTATCAATGTTCCTGAGGGCACGGTAGAAATCTCTGGGATTTCTTCGGCAAACCCTAGTCGGTTGATTTCAAGAACATCCGGGAAGCAGGCTGCTGGCGAAATTCAGATCTTCGCTAGAAACTTACTGGTACGCCTGGGTGGGGAGATTGATGCGGGTACTCGTGGCAGTGGTGACAGCCAGGGGATTGAAATCATAGTTGCTGAATCAGTCGTGGTAGAAGGGGAATTAGGAGAGGCTGCTAGCACTATCACTTCATCTAGCAGCGGTGATAGTGCTGGCGATGCTGGTGCGATCGCGCTTTCTACAGGACGTTTGCGAGTTGCCGATGGCGGTCGCGTCTTTACTAGCACAAACGGAGCGGGCAGAGGGGGTGATTTAATAGTCGACGCGGGGACGGTTACTCTGTCCGGTTCGCGAGCTGATAATGGCCTGTCTGGCCTGTTTGCCAGAACAGAGAGCTCTGGCGATTCGGGGCGATTGGAGCTGACAACGGGCTCGCTGATTGTGCGTGATGGGGCCAGACTGACGGTGAGTACTGACGGGGATGCGCCGATTGAGAATTTAGGCACTGTGAGAGATGCTGTGATTACAGCAGATCGGGTGATACTTGATAACGGTCGCATTGCAGCAGAGTCTCGGTCGGGCAATGGTGGAATTCTAAATTTCAATGTGAGAGATTTCTTGCTGTTGCGCAATAACAGCCAGATTTCGGCAACGGCAGGGACGGCGGCGGCGGGCGGAGACGGTGGAAATGTCAACATCCTGTCGCCGACTGGGTTCATTGTTGCGGCTCCTGGTGAAGATAGTGACATTATTGCCAACGCATTCTCGGGAACGGGTGGCAATATCACCGTCACTACGCAAAGCATTTTAGGACTGGAGGCGCGTAGGACAATCGAGGGCAACGGGACTAACGATATCGGCGCTAGCTCTGAGTTTGGCACCGATGGTACGATTGTTTTCAACAATCTTGAACTCGATCCGACTGAGGGTATTGTTGAGCTTCCTGCTGATACGGTTTCCCTAGGGCAAATCGCTGAGCGCTGCCTGGCAGATAGCGCCGGGCAGAACGCTTTTGTGGTGACAGGACAGGGTGGTATGGCTCTTAGCCCTAGAGACGTCATCCGCAGTGAGGCTGTGATAGTTGACGTGGTAGCTGACAGTATCGGTGCTGGTCGCGATTTCAGAGATTCGTCTACGAATACGGTTGTCGAAGCAAACGGATGGCGGCGAGATCAAGAAGGAACTGTTGTCTTTGTCGCGCCAGATCCGCTCGCTGTTGCGACGAATAGCGCTCACTATCACGCTTGCCTTGATCAAGCGATTGCCCAGAAAGAAAGATAAGCAGAGATGAAGATAAGCAGAAAGAAAGATAGGCAGATCTGAGGACAGTAATAATGAAGCCATTGCAACATAGATCGCTAGTGCTAATTGTCTGTTTTTGTTTGTCTTTGGCGTTGAGCTTTGCACCTTCGCGGTTTCTAACCGTTTCAATGCGGGCAGTTGCTCAGGTGGATTTTGCCAGTGTCTCAGACTCTCAACTCCGAGGACAGATTGCTCAGGTTCAGGAGCTACAGTCGCTGGGATTCTACCGTCGCGCACTGCTTCAGCTCAGAACGCTCAACCTGCCGGATCAGCCAGATTCTGTTCTAAAGGTGAAGGGTCTGCATTTGCTGGCAGATCTTCAGCGTGCGACTGGCGATCTGTCTGCGGCCAAGGCAACGATAGAAAGAACAGTGGCGATCGCACAATCCCTCAATGCTCAAAGATCAGACACAGTAGAAATTGCGCCGCTGGTCTTTAGCTTGGGCCATATCGCTGCTGCTGTTGGAGAGATAGAGCAGGCGACGGAACACTATCAAAGGGTGATTGAGATTGCGACTACGCCGCAGTTGAGATTGCGATCGCAGCTTAGCTGGCTGGCTCTTTTCCCTAAGCCTTCATTAAGAAAAATCAACGACCGACAGCAAATCGCAGTGCTCTACGCAGATATTCAATCGCTAATAGAGAGTCTGCCTGCTAACAAAATCACAATGAATGCCCGTTTAGAACTTGCCCATCACCAGATAGGAGATTGCCAGATAGAAGATTACCAGATAGGAGATTACCGAATAGGAGATCCCATCTCAGACGATGCAGTTGCACCTCGGTCAATTGCACATAACCTGGTAGCTGCCTGGAAGCAAGCACAAACGCTCGCAGACAGCCGCGCTGAATCTTATGCGCTCGGCTACCTAGGCGAACTATATGCCAGACAACGGCAATTATCCGATGCTCAAATCGCACTGACGCGGGCGCTGGACATTGCCGAAGCGTTGCAGGCTCCCGATTTGGCCTATCAGTGGCAGTGGGCGCTAGGTAGGGTGTATAGACATCAGGATCGAAGGGCTTTGGCGATAGATTATTACGAGCGGGCGGCGGATAACCTGAAGACACTAAGAGGGAACTTGATTGCGATCGCACCCAACCTACGATTCGACTTCAAAGAGAAAGTGGAGCCCGTCTACCGAGAGTGGGTTGATTTACTGCTGAGCGGCCCCAAACCCTCTAATACCCTGGGCCTAGAAGCAGACACTTTGCCTTCTCAAAGAGCAGGGCAAGAGCTTAAAAAAGCACAGCTCGCCATAGAATCCTTACAGCTCGCTGAACTTGAAAACTACTTTGCCCAGCCCTGCATTCCTCTGAGCAAAGACATCGAACAAGTCATCGAGAACACCAATTCTCCTACCGCTGTCCTCTATCCGATTATTCTCTCTGACCGGCTCGAAATTCTTCTCAAGCTGCCCGGTCGTCCCCTGCAACAATACACCATCCCCGTTACTCAGATAGCGTTGGAAGAACGCCTCGACCAGCTCCAAACCAATCTCCGCCTGCCCTTCTCAATCAACAATCTCCAAACGCTCTCAGCCGGACTCTATGATCTGCTTATCCGCCCCGTGCAGGGCACGCTTGAGCGTAATGACATTGATACGCTGGTCTTCGTTCTAGACGGTTCCTTGCGCAACATTCCGATGGCCGCGCTCTATGACGGTCAGCAATACCTAGTCGAAAACTACAGCATTGCCATTGCTCCCGGACTGCAGCTCGTAGCCCCACAGCCAATCGCGAACAAAGGGCTGACCACCTTAATTGCCGGACTTAGCGAAGCTCGTCATGGATTCTCGGATCTACCCTTTGTTAGAGAAGAGATATTTCAGGTTCAACAAACTACCAACAGCCGCGTTCTGTTAAACGAAGACTTCACCAAGGCGGACTTCACTACGCTGATCCAGAATACCTCGTATCCGGTCGTTCATCTAGCCACCCACGGACAGTTCAGCTCCAATGCTGAAGATACCTTCATCCTCGCCTGGGACGAACCCGTCAAAGTCAACGAGCTCAACACGCTCCTCCGCCAAAGCGACCGAAGTCGTCAAGGTGCCATAGAATTACTCATTCTCAGCGCCTGCGAAACAGCTCTAGGAGACAGACGCGCCGCCCTAGGATTGGCAGGTGTTGCAGTTCAAGCAGGCGTCCGTAGCACACTAGCTACCCTCTGGAACCTAGACGACGAAACCGGAGCACTCTTCTCCAATTACTTTTATCGGGCGCTCCAGCAGCCCAATGTTTCCAAAGCCCAGGCGCTTAGATCCGCCCAGCTACAGATACTCAATGGCGCGGATACCGACAGTCAAAGCCATCAGCATCCACGCTTTTGGGCTCCCTATATCTTGCTAGGTAACTGGCTGTAGAGATGACCAGTCAAAATCAGGGGTAGCCGAAGATAGCTAAAGCGCTTTTACCGCCGACAGAACTTCTGAGGGTTCTGCGCGTAGCGTGTAGTCGGCGCTGGCATAGGCGTAGCGAATAATTCCAGAGGCATCGATCACATAGGTCGCAGGTACGGGCAACTCATAGGTGTCGTCGCCGTTACTAGCAGCAATGTCAATGCCAAAGTTTTTGTAGAGCGGGCGGAGTTCGGCGGCTAGCGTGAAGACTAGGCCATATTGACGAGCGATCGCATTACCCACATCGCTCAGCACAGGAAAAGCGAGATCGCGCTTTTCTTTCACACTCAAAGAATTATCGGGCAGCTCGGGAGAGATGGCAATTACCTGAGCGTTGACCTGCTGAAACTCTGGTAGTAGCTGCTGAAACGCCCGTAGCTCCAGATTACAATATGGACACCACTGACCCCGGTAGAAGTTGATCACTACAGGACCGTTCTTCAGCAGTTCGCTCAGCTTGACCTGCGAGCCAGTCGGATCAGGTAGTTCAAAGTCAGGCGCTTTGTCTCCTACTTTTAGACTGTTGCTGACTATACCAGAGCTTTCTAGATCCGCAGTTGCCTTTGACATGACCTCAACGGCTTCTGTCGGTAGCTTTTCTCGGGTGCCCTCGGCCTGACTTTTGAGCTGCGATGAGAGTGATGTTTGAGTAGTCATTGTGTTTCCTCTGATGTCCTCTAATGTGAGTGAGTTAATGCGAATGGGTTAGTATGATCGGCTTAAGCAGAATTAGGAACCTACTGGTCAATAATGACGCCAAAAAAGCCGAACGCAAATGCCGGATGTGCAGCGATTCTGCATCAAACTAATACTTTTACTACGGTATTGGCCTGCTGTTTTAGCGCTTCCAAAGACGATGAGCCCTTTGAACTTGTGACCAAACCGTGCAGCAGATTAAGCACTAAAAAGCTCAACTCTTCTGCTTCGATGTCTGTTCTAAATTCTCCGGTGGCTTGTCCGCTGGCGATCGCCTGCCGCAGCAAAGACTGCACATAGCTCAACTGCCCTGACAGTAGCTTTTTGACCTCATCGTCATGAGGAGCCAGCTCCGCTAGAGAATTCAGCATAAAGCAGCCCCGGCGCGTCTCATCACTACCGTTTCTCTCGATAATGTTTTGTAGCCACTCAGAGATAGCTGTTCTTGGTGAGGCAGAATCTTTCAGGTACTGACGATGGCGGTCGTTTACCTGATCGAGATAGCGACGCAAAGCCAGTATAAACAGCGAGTGCTTGTCCTTGAACGCCTTGTATATGCTCCCTTTCTGTAAACCAGTTGCCTTCATCAAATCCGCGAGAGACGTTGCCTCGTAGCCACGCAGCCAAAAAGCCTGCATCGCCGAGTCTAAAACAACCTCTGTATCAAATTCTCTGAGTCGAGCCATACGGTCTAGTTACACAGTCTTGCTATAGAACACCGTTGATGGAACGTTGTCTTTCACGAGTTCAATATAGCAATTAAAAACCGATCGGTCAACAAATCATTTTCCTTTGGCCTGCTGTGTGGCCTGCTGTCCGAAAGGACAAAGGTCGAGGATGACGCAGCGATCGCACTCAGGTTTTCGGTAGTAACAGCAGTGCTGTCCATGCAGCATTAGCACTTCATGATTGTCGTACACCTGCTGAGCTGTCCAGTCCTCCGGTAGCTGCGCTTCTAGAATTGGGTGAGAGGGGCCGACCGAAACCTTAGCAGGAATTAGTCCTGTTCTAACTGCTACTCGGTGATGATGACTGTCAACGGGGAGGGCTCGGCGGCGTAAGGTGCTAAAGGCTAGAACGGCAGCACTAGTTTTGGGACCAACGCCCGTCAGCGTCTCTAGCCAAGCTCTGGCTTCTGTAACAGAAGTATCGGCGAGAAAGTCAACTGAGAGCGTGCCTTTTTCTTCCGTAATCTGTCTCAAGATCTGTTGAATGCGAGGCGCTTTTTGTTCTGGCCAAGTGCAGGGCGCGATCGCCTTTTCCACCGCCTCTGTATCGGCATCTCGAACCGCCTCCCAGCTTGAAAATGTAGCTCTTAGCCGCTTGAATGCCCGACCCGAGTCCTTGTTCTTGGTCCGATGAGAGAGCAGAGAAGAGACGAGTTCACTCAGCGGGTCTAAGTTATGAAAGTAAGCGATCGGGCAGCCGTATTCAACGCAGAGCTTTTGGTGAATTGCGATCGCCTTATCGTTGAGATTTTCGCTTTGGTCGGTGGTGAGGCTAAGTTGCAAAAGAGTGTTTGGGTAGGCGCGATCAGATCACACAATACTGAACGGTGCTGCTCGCCGCATCTGTCTATCGACTATCGTTTATGTGCTATCAAATGCTACAGAATAAACGGGTGAGATAGAGATGATCACATTTTCTGAACAGCGAAATATTGCTATCGAGCAAATTCTCCCTATCTACGAATCAAATGGCTGGTCGTCAGCGCAAAAACCTAAGCTGTTACATCAGGCGCTGCTCAACTCTCATTCACTTGTCTCGGCCTGGCATAATACGAGACTAGTAGGCATTGGGAATGCGATTTCAGATGGATTCTTGGTAGTTTATTACCCTCACCTGTTGGTTCATCTCGACTATCAGGGACAGGGAATTGGGCACAGAATCATGGAAGTCCTAAAGCAGCGGTATGAGGGAATGCATATGCAAATGCTAGTGGCCGATGGGGATACGATCGCATTTTACAAGAAGTGTGGATTTATGAGGGCTGGCAAAACAGAGCCCATGTGGATATACGCAGGCGGTGACCATTGAAGAACTCATACAAACACAGCAGACCTTGTACGACAAAAGGCTACTTTTCTATTCTCAGTTGTGAGAGTCATTTGTGTTTAACTTGCAAATGTAGGCTTTCTTAGAAAAAGAATTAGGTGAATAGTTGAATTACTCCAGTGATGTTGTCAGCACCGTATCCCTGAGCGATCGCACGCTGATAAACACTACCCAGTGCTTCGGATACGGGCACTTCAGCGTTGTAATCTTGGGCTGTTGCGATCGCGTAGCGAAAGTCTTTTTCAACCAGGCCAATGGGAAACAGCGGAGCGTGATTGCCGGTAAGCATCAAGTTGCCAGCTAGCTTGGCCGCAGGGCTGAGAATCGGTAGCTCTCTTAAAAGTGCCATTGCGTTTTCTTCAGAAATGCCGCTTTTGGTCAACGTGCCGATGGCTTCTGCTAGTGCTGCTACCTGAATGCCAAATAGGGCATTGACTGCCAGCTTCATCGCCATTCCTTGACCGACTGTGCCTACATGATGGACAGCGCCGCCGCCTGCATCTGACAAGAGTCCCCGCACCTGCATTAGGGTTTCGGCATCTCCTCCAACTAAATAGATGAGATTTCCGGCTTCGGCTTGGGGCCAAGACCCTACCACAGGCGCATCGAGAAAAGTGGCGTCCCGGCTGGTGATAGCAGCGGCAAGTTCTCGGGTGTAATCAACGGTCAGGGTGCTAGATTCGATTGCGACTTTGTTATTGCTCAGGCCCGACGTCGCTCCGGTTTCAGGGTCGAGCCAGATGCTACGAGAACTCTCATTATCTGTGACCATGCTGATTACAACATCGGCTTGGCGCGCGGCAGCTTTGGGGGTCTTGGCGTAGACCGCTCCTTGATCGAGTAAAGGCTTTAGCTTGTCTGCGGTACGGTTATACACGATCAGCTGATGCTGAGCCTGAAGTAAATTCTGAGTCATGCGAGATCCCATCGCTCCCGTACCTAAGAATGCAATCCGGGTCATGGGTCTTCCTTTGAACCTTTTAACAAGTAAGCTTTCTTGGCTCGCATCGAACCATGACCAACTCTATCTGCTGCAAACGAAGTAATAAATGCCAGCTCATGAACAACACTCGTGCATTTCTCGCACGAATTATCGCCAGGTCAGATACGATCCTGGCAGCGGACAAACGCTATCAGTCGGCAACTGGATTTCAGCTATGGATATATCGGTTCTGCAACTCTTTGCAGAGGTGATGAAACAGGGAAGCTTTGCGGCGGTGGCACGCGATCGCAATCTAGCACCCTCTTCAGTTTCCCGTGTGATCGCCAGTCTAGAGAAAGAGCTAGGAGTTCGGCTCTTCCAACGCACTACCCGTAATCTGTCACCTACCGAAGCTGGAATTACCTATTTTGAACGGATTGAGCCTCTGATAGAAGAGTTTCAGCAGGCCATTGATATCACCACCGACATGTCTGGCCAACCAAAAGGTACGCCGCGCGTTACGGCTTCTGTTGCTTTTGGACATCACTGTATTGTGCCGCTTCTACCTGAGTTTTCGGCTCTGTATCCAGATCTCACTGTCGATATGCTGCTAACCGATGCAGTGGTCGATCTGTTGACTGACTGTTGACTGACCGCATTGATATCGCCGTGCGGCTAGGACTTTTGGCAGACTCTACCCTGATGGCACAACGACTGATGCCGACTCACTATGTGGTCTGTGGGAGTCCCGCCTATCTACGGCGATCGCAGCCTCTTCAGCAGCCAATGGATCTAGCAAACCACAACTGTTTGTTGTTTCCACTTAGCGGCTTTCGATCGCGGTGGCTGTTTAAAAACAGAGATAGCAAAGTCAGTGAGGTAGGTGTCTCTGGGCGTACTGTGATTTCTAGTGCGATCGCCTTGCAGCAGTGCGCGATCACAGGAAGTGGATATGCCTTATAACCGTGTCACGCTCGTCGGTAATTCTGCAAGCGGCAGATCTATCTTGACAAACAAACCTGCGTCTGCTTGATGGCTTTTGCATTTCAGGAGACGGTTTCGAGAACGAAGCTCGAATTCGCGATTTTTATGATGCTGAGGTCGATAAGACTGTATTTCGTAAGTCGATTGCTTCGATTGGCGCATAGTTGAGTCGCTGTACCAGAACAAATCAAACCGATGGGTCAATTTGCTCAAAGTTGCTGCGTTCGGTGGGTTCAGCCGTTGCGTGTTGGGTATGTGTCCGTGCGCAAGCAATAGTTTTGCGAAGAGTTCTTCGGATAGATCTACGGATCTACTGCTTTTGGGTGATGCCTTACTTTTCTGAGTATGTCAATATATCCAAGTAGATAAATTTGATACAAATAATTTATGAATAGTAAGTCTAGCTCTTCTAACCTAGTCAGCAGATATTTGAAGGGGATTGGCCGGTTCCCTTTGCTGACTCACGAGCAAGAAATTACTTTGGGGAAAACCGTACAGCAGCTAATGAGTCTCGAGTCTATCCGAGAGGAGCTAGCTGAGTCGATGGATAGAGAGCCCACTACGGCAGAGTGGGCACAGGCGGCGGATTTTTCTCCAGAGAATTTGGAGAAAACGATTGAGATTGGCCAGCGAGCGAAAGATAAGATGATGCGCTCGAATTTGCGTCTGGTGGTGTCAATTGCCAAGAAGTACCGGGGCAGCAAGCTCGACATGATGGATTTGATTCAGGAAGGTAGCCTGGGTCTGTGTCGCGGCGTTGAAAAGTTTGATCCGCTCAAGGGCTATCGATTTTCGACTTATGCTTACTGGTGGATTCGTCAGGCGATCACGCGGGCGATCGCGGATACTGGAAGGACAATCCGCTTACCCATCCACATAAACGAGAAGCTATCCAAGATACGAAAGGCCCAGCGTGAAGTTTCTCTTGAGCAAGGTCGTCCTGCTACTGTCTTGGAAGTCGCAGACAGAGTGGATATTCCTGTCGAGAAGGTAAGAGAGCTTCAAAGACAAAGCAGACTACCGCTCTCTTTGAACATGCGCATTGGCAGCGAGCAGAATACAGAGCTAGGAGCCTTGCTAGAGTCAGACGGACAGTCTCCAGAAGACTATGCGACGCAAAGCCTTCTAAAGAGGGATATAGCGCAGCTGCTAGCTAAGCTGACCGATCGGCAAAGAGACGTTATCAGCATGCGCTTTGGCCTAGATGATGGCAAGAAGAAAACGCTAGCGCAGATCGGCGACAATCTGGAAATTAGCAGAGAACGCGTTCGCCAGATTGAACGCAAAGCGCTACGAACGCTACGTCGAACTGGTCACGGCCTGAAGGAATATACGATGGCTAGTTAGGTCGATCCGGTAGTTTGTTCTACAGCAGATGGCTTGACGAAACTTTTTCAAAATATAGCGGTTCCCGGACTCACTCGGGGACCGCTCGTTGTTTTTTCCGTTTCCGCACAAGGTTTTCAGCCAGTGTGCTGTATCTCAAGCAAAGTGACAAGCGCTATAGTGAGCGGACGGCTTTGCCGCTGACGCTCACTTTTTTATGACTGGGTTTTGTGAACGAAGTGAGTAAACTTTCTGTCTTGACGATAACGCGCGATCGCTCTCACCATCTCAAGAATCTGTTAGAGGGACTTGCGCGGTCTAGTAGGCTACCTGATGAATGCGTCGTGGTCCATATGAATGAGCCAGCGGAACCTTTAGGCGACTGGCCTTTTGCCTGTCATCACTTTCGTTACGATAGTAGTGAGACCACACTGCCGCTGGCTCAATCTCGTAACTTTGCGGCTCGAAGAGCGACTGGAGATCTGCTGCTGTTTTTGGACGTGGACTGCATTCCAGGTGCGGCACTGGTGAAGGCATATGAGGAGGCTTGTGTGCGATCGCCTGTCGCTATCACAATGGGCGCTGTTCAATATTTGCAAAAGACCATACATATCAATTGGAAAGATGATGAAACAGACTCTTTTCTAAAATCTCAGAGCCAGCCAAATCCCAAACGCGATATCTCTAGCTTGACTCAAGGCATTCTAGAGACTAACTATGGTTTGTTTTGGTCACTTTCTTTTGCTTTGCATCGCTCTGTCTTTGCCCAGCTAGGCGGGTTTAGCGAGAGCTATCCTGGCTATGGCGCAGAAGACACTGATTTCGCTTGGAAAGCTAGAGCGCAATCTGTTCCTTTACTTTGGGTGCCGAATGCTGTCGCATTTCACCAATATCATCACAGCACTGTTCCCCCTTGGCATAACTTTGACAGCATTGTCCACAACGCTCAAGTCTTTTATCAGCGCTGGCAGGAATGGCCTATGTCCTCCTGGCTGACGGTGTTTGCAGATGAAGGCTATATCAAATGGTCACTAGAGGGGGATCAGCTAGAGGTGCTGCGGACGCCACCCCTTTAGGCTGAGATGGCGGATCTGATCGGCGGCATTGTCTGGTGATGGCTTCAATATGTTGAGCAGTGCGCTTAGGAGCGTCTGCGTCTTGAAGCGTCTGCCAGCGATCGGGAGAAAGTGCGATCGCCCGCTGCCAAAGCTCAGGCCAATCTGTAGGCTCAGGCCATCCTTCTGAAACAATACTTAGTCCCATAGCCTCTAGCACTGCGGCCTTGCATTCCTGTTCGTCAAAATATCTCGGCGCGGGAATACAGATAGAAGGCACGCTCGCTGCCCCAATCTCCATCGTAGAATTATGCCCAGCGTTGGCGATGACTATATCCGCATGACAAAGATAGGGCCATACGTCCTTGACTAGGCCGGGCGAATGAACAAACGGTGAGTCAATAGCGTGCGCTCCTAGAAAATGCCACTGCCATTGCGGCGTCGTACTTGCTGCTGTAGCCACATCCTGCGGCGTGATTTGTGTGCCTCCAAAGCCGGTCATCACTAGGACGTTTGGCCTTTCTGTTGAATAGCCAGGTGGCGCTTCTGTTGCTTTTTCTCTGTCTGTAAATCGACTGAATCCCCCGCTGTAAAAAGTCTTTTCTCTAATCCACTGCGGGCAGTCTGGCTGTTCTAATTCTTTAGAGAAAGGCGCTATCAAAGAACAGGCCCAGTCATAAGCTAGCGCATGGCCTTTGTCCCACCTTTTGCCATGCTGTCTGCCGTAGATGACCGGAATGCCGCACATCCTAGCTAGGATAGAAGCCTCTAAGCCAACGTCCGACACCACCAAGTCTGGCTGCCAGCGGCTTAAAAAAGAGACCATCGCTGCGGTGAACGGCGTATTGGCCCCGTGGTTGACCAAGAAATCGTGGTATTCGTGAGCAGTTTGTTGCTGTACGAATGGATTATGCGATTTGGGGCCGTATCCAGGGACGCTTACCCGTTCAACTGGGCGCCCTATATCAGCAATCTTTGGAGGACCGTCCATGCCGATGACAGCGAGCTCGAATTCAGGAGAGAAGTGGGGTGCGATCGCGTCAAATCGCCGACAGTGTCCGGCCCCCTGCAGGTTCAAATAGAAGGCAACTTTCATAGACTAGCTCGCTATACCTACCAAAGACTGGGCATTGCTGAATCGAAAAATGAGTCGGGAAGGAATCGGCACCTGCCAAAACTTGAGATAGTGAGTCAAGAGCCGACTGGAATGCTTTGACATCTCAACGGACTTGGAATAGCACAACGTCTTGCAGTGTAACCTGGCTAGATAATGCCTCAGTCGTGTGTTCTCGCCTTCTACTCGAATCATGTAAGTCTTGCTGACTATCTGGTCACCGTCCAGAATGTACTGAGGATAGACCTTGTCGCCATCTGTAACGTAGAAGAAGCACTGCCAAAAGCTGGCTACTTACCATAAAGCTTCAAACGTTTGAGCACTATGGTCACCCACGAGCCAACCTAGAATACCGGGCTTGGAAATGATCCACTACTGTCCAGATCCAAACGGCTTTGTTGCGTGAATAAAAAATGAGATAGAGGCTCCCTACTGAGATCATTCTCTAGGCTTCAACCGGATAACTATCGGGCATTCCTAGCTGCGTCATTTTGTTAAGCGCCTTGCACTCAATCATCAGCTCTGTCGTTTGCGTTTCAATCTGCCTCGCACACACCTCTCCTGTGAAAATGGTTTTGAGTCGATACATCCCAGTTTCGCTCAGCAAGCGACGGTGGTAGTTAATCTCTTCTTTCCAAGCCGAGCGACCTATCTGTCGAATGTGTCTGAGGTTCTCATCACGAGGATGTGCTGGCCCTTTACGATTGCCATGAAACCAAATCTTGGCATCTTTGCGCGGCGGTATCGCAGCGGTTGCATCCCGCTCATCAATGTAGTCATAGACGTAGCCACAGTCGTAGGCACCATCTGCGCTCACTTGCTCTATCTCATCGTCAACCTCATTGAGCAGTTCGCCCAACACTTCGCTGTCACCGATTGAGTTAGGCGTGACTACAGCCGCTAGAATTTTGCCCGTCTCTTCATCTATACCGACATGTAGCTTCAGCCAGGTGCGGCGCTTGCTAATCCCATGTTTACGGGCTTTCCATTCACCCTCTCCATAGACTTTGACACCCGTGCTATCAATCACCACATGGCGACTGCCCTGCGCTGGCATCACTGAGAGGTCTATCTTCAGTCGTTTGGCACAACGTGACAGCGTGCTGTAATGAGGCAGCTCTAGCTCGACCGACATCAACTTGAACAGCGAACGGGCAAACCCAATGGTCTGACGGAGCTTTTGTCGGTATACCGACTTCAGCGTCAGCAGCGTCTCTATCGCTAAGTCGCTGTACGTATTCGAGGCTCCTGGTTTGCCTGTTCTCTGGGTGTTCTTCCAAGCGGCTAAAACAGCTTCGTCTAGCCAAACGTCAAGGCTACCTCGGCTGACTAATGCAGCGTTACAATCTGACCAGTTGCGGATTTTGTAGTGAGAAGTCATTGAGCGCGTTGTTTGTTGTGGTAACTGCAACTTACCAAGTTCCCTCTACCCTCCGCAGCTACCTATCGACCCATTTGTGCAACAAAGCCCTCCGACACACCCAATAAGCTGTTGCAAAATCGCTAGACAACCGCGAGCTGTATGGGTCCAAAATGTCCTGCAAAGACCGACGATGCACCACCCGCATCGGTGCAATCAACTCCGTTGTCGGGATAATAAACCCAACTTTGTCCTTTCGAGTATCGCGAGCGACCACCATACCCACAAACATCTTGTCTTCCTTACACCAAACCGGCGACCCGCTGAGCCCCGCTAAAACTGGCAGACCTCTATCGTTTGATCCTTCCACCTGCACCCAGCGCTTAGAGCCACTGTTAGTAATCGCCGTCACCGTCCGACCCAGACCTTCCCCATTCATATAAGCCAAAGGCTTTAAGCTCAAAATCCAGCTCCTTGCCAAAGCTAGCAGGCAAGCGAATAGGCACATGCTCAAAAGCAACAGCTTCCTCTAGCCGCAGCACAGCCACATCCTCAAAGCCTTCTGTTGGATTGTGATGGTAGTAAATTACCTTTGCCCTTACCAGCTTTGGCTGACGAGCCTCATCAAAGGCCAGTTGAACAAAAGGGTTTTTTCCGATCTTGTCAAAAGCTAATCGAACAGAAGAACTTTCTATCGCCTTTCCGTCAGGCGATCGCACCATATCCGTCACAACATGTGCACAGGTGAGCGCATAGCGCCCCCCTAACCAGAAGCCAGTGCCTATGATCGCACAGCCACCTTCGTCATAAACCTGAACAATAGCCTTTTGACCATCCCCAAACTCAATAGCCGTCATCTATCCCTTATCTTTCGGCCACTTCAGCTTCACTTCAAACGTCACCTCGCCACCCACAGAGCTGAATACCACCCCCGCCGCCGCACTCAGCTTCAGCCCAAACGTCACCTCCACCTCATCCGCAGGCGTCGTCAGCCCAGACTTCAGCCGCGCCGCCACCGTAGAAATCACTGGTCTCACCTGATCTAGCGCCTCTTCTAGCGTTTGATTCGCCTCATAGACCATCTGATTTATTCTCGGCACCGCTACTCGCTGAACACTGCTACCCCTAACCGCAGGCGGCTGATCGACTTCAACCAAAAAAGCCGTCCCATCTTCGAGCCTAAACTGAGCCAGTTCCTTTTCCATAAACCGTCAAATATATTAAGTATTCATCTATATCCTGCATAGAGACTATCACGCCATTTCAGCCCCCAAAATCAAAAGCAAAGCCTACTTCACACAAAAAAAGCCGAGATGGAAAACCCATCTCGGCCTATAACCTTTTGAGGAAAGGACTGGCAAGCGTTTGTTGCTTTATTGAAATCCCGAACTTAGCCTTGAGAAGAAGGTTCAGGAGCAACAGGAACGCCTAGCTTGCGGAAGGGCACAGTCGCCCCAATGTTGATAGAAGACAGGTTCGTGCGAGGTGTCTGCGCAGGACGCGGATTGACGCTGCGAGCCATATCCAAGTACAGGGAAGGATTACCGGCACTGGCCTTCTGCTCTTGAGGCTTGAAGCGGCGAACTTCTTCTTGCCACAAGAGCTGAGGGAAGCCCAGGATGTTGCGGTAGTACTCGTCGTAGCGAGGAGACTTGATGTCGAAAGGACGCTGTCCAATTTCGCGACCAGGCAATATCCGACGACGGTAGTAAGGCACAATGTCGTAGCCAAAGTTCTCCATATACTCGTCGGTGTCTAGAAGCTCATCAATGAAGCCCTCAACGCCCTTGGTGCCAATCTTGATAGACCAGGCAATCTTCTCACGCTCGTTGTAAGGATCGCGGCCCAAAGCTCGCTGAATGCACTGCTCTACAAAGCGATAGTTGCTGTTCTTTGCATAGTAGTTACGCAAGAACGTATCAGACAGCATCAGACCGCGGATAAAGTCACGCACGGTGATTTGACTGTTGCGAAGCTGTGATTCTAAGAAAGGCTCCTTGTCCGCTTCGAAGCAGTAAAAAAAGATTTGACGATAAGCTGCGTTGATCAGCTCAGTCATCTCGCTGTACTCCAGCAGAGCTTCAGCACTATAGATGGTGGGCTGGTCATCGCCCTGGACGGTGTACCCCTCAACCCGCTGGTTCTGACTTTTGGGGGGATAGGTCAATAACGGAAGAGCCACGCTTGAATCTCCAGACTTTTGTAAACAGCTGCAAATAATTATTGTTCAATCATAGAGGAGCGAGGGACGCCGTACGGGATCGCCTGAGAAAAACATTACACAGCTTAATATTCAACCAAAGCGCCCATTCGAAAGGCTTTAGCAAGGATAGAGGGACCGTAAAGAGCGCAAGTTTGCTGTTGAAACAGCACTCGAGAACAAGAAAACTCATATCTCGCAACGTTACTTTGCAAGTCGCGATCGGAGGCTTGTAGTTGCCCAGTCAGCGGGAGTGTTGCAGTTGAACAGCATACGTTTGGGGACTGGCTGATAGGTGAGGATAGAAATTTTTGACAGCCACGATTGGAAAGACTTTTGGCCGCTGTCTACATGCTGAGTGAGTGAGGGTAAACAGTGACGATGATAGTAGCCGCACAGGGGTTCCCAGCCTTTTTTTCCTGGGGTGAGCGAAGCCATGGGGGTGGGTGAGTCGTCGGTTTGGTTGGCTAGGGTTTCTCTGGTTGATTCTGCTTGAAGCCAGGTCCACCAGCGCTGCATGACGGCAAGGTCTAGATAGGGCAGGTCGCAGGCTAGGAGGAGGCACCAGTCCGAGGATACGGCTTGCCATCCGTGCGCAAAGCCACTGAGCGGTCCAGCTGAGACTACCGGCGTGGATGGGTTGGTAGGTGGCAAGGGTTCTTTGATGAAGGTGACGGTGTTTGGTAGCAACGTCTGATATTTGATGGGCCAGGGGGTAACGATGATGACGTTTGGAGTCAGTAATTGGGCGGACTGGACGGTTTTTAGCAGCAGGGGCTGACCGTTTTCCATTGGCAGAAGCGCTTTGTCTGTTCCCATGCGGCGGCTGCGGCCACCGGCTAATACCATCACGCTCAAGGAAGGCGCACGGGCGGCGGCTGACGTTGGGGCTGGTGCAGGGTGGGTCAAGGCGCTTTGCTTTTTCTGTGCGGTGGGGAGCTGCTGGCGACGCGCTGGTGGGTGTCTTCTGCCCAGTCGCAGCCTTTGAAGTAGTAAATCAGACCGGTCAGAGCGGCGATAGTGACGTACATAAAGCGGATGAGCCAGCCGACCTGTTTGAAGATGAAGGCTATTGCATCTGCTCTAGGATCGTTGTAGCTGGCTAATTCTTCGGTGAGTAGGTCGTTGGGCGTTTCGGCTAGGTCAGAGCTTAGGATATCGCGCTGAACCGGCAAGTCAGATATGCGAGTGCTGAAGGGGAAGTAGCCGAAGTAACCCTGGTTGCCAGTTTCACGCTCTAAAAAGCGGTTGGTGGTGTCTCTAGCGTCTTGGTAGGTGATGTTGGTATGGGCAGCGACTTTTCTGATCCATAGGTTTTGCTGGGTGAGGTAGCTGGCGCTGAAGACGAAGGGACTAAGCACAATCAGCAAGGCGAGTTTGGCCTTGTGGTTCCAACGGCGGGGCAGGAAGTAGGTGGCAGAGCCAATGCCGCCGCCTAGCAGGGCAAAGACCAGCAGGTTGGAGAGCTCGGCCAATTCGACGCTGCGCAGAAATCCGCCGACCCAGGGTAGAGAGTAAAGGTAGATATCGGCAATCCAAGCGATCGCACTCTTCAACAGCGCTGCTACTAGTGCCACACCAAAACCAATGATAAAAAACAGGAAGATGCGCGATCGCTTCGATTGAAAAGCCATGGGCTAGCTCGCAGGACACTTCATTTATCAAAACACTGTGGTTGCGAAATTCAAAGCTGATACCCCTACACTTGTGTTCACAAAAATAATTTAGTACATTTGAACCATCTTCTTTTTTGCTGAACGTATCTTTGACCTATGAGTATCGAACAGACTAATCAGCTTATCTTGCTCATTCTTAATTCAGCATTGATGATGCTGCTCTCAGCTGGCTTACTAGGTGGCGCATGGCTACGCCAAAATACGTTATTGCAGCAGCTACATCAAATAAAATCGCGCTATCAACAGCTCACCCATTCTCCTCAAGACATCGGCCTCTCGCCGGATCTAAACAAACCAGACCTGAGCAAAGCTGATATCAAAGCCAACCTCAAACGGGTGAGAGACTATCGACTTCAGCTCAACCATCAATATCAGTGGAGTCATGTGGGGATGCTGATACTGCATGCAGCGCTGATTGTCTTTGGCGTTAGCTTGCTGGCATTGAGCCTGCGATCGCTCTTCAACTTCAATAGCCTAATCGTCATCTCCCTAGTCCTTTTCACGCTGGGCTCAGTCGGCCTGATCGTCGGGTCCGGCTGCATCCTAGCGGACCTGGCTCAGGGCAGCCGCCAAAACGATTCACTAGGTCAACTACTCGGTCGACTGATTCGGCAAGTCGTTGCTCTCTATCAAAAGAAAAGACCTACCCCGCGTTCAGAAGCAGGGTAGGTCTTTCGATGTAGTTTTTAGTAGATCCAAAGCCTAAGCTAGACCTTCTCGGCAACCTCTAGAGCCACCTTGCCTAGTCCAAACTTCTTGAGCACGCGCTCTGCCATCTGCGCTGGCATCAAACCCAGCTCAGCCCTGGACTGATCGGGCGAAGCGTGATCAACCAAGATATCCGGTACGCCTAAACGTAGTAGCACGGGCGTCAGCTCTGCATCGCTCAGCTCTTCTGCCAGCGCCGAACCAAAGCCTCCCTTAATGCAACCGTCCTCCATCGTGACTACCCGGCCAATTCTCTCAGCCAGCGGCAGCATCAGCTCCGTATCCAAAGGCTTAGCAAAGCGGGCATTGATCACCGTAGCCTCTACCCCGTGCTCACTTAAGATCTCAGCAGTCTGCATCGCCGGGTACACCATCGCGCCATAGCCTACTAGCATCACATCATCGCCCTGACGCAGCACCTCGGCTTTGCCGATCGGCAGCGTCTCCCAGCCAGATTCCATTAACGGTACGCCGTAGCCACTGCCACGGGGATAGCGCACCACAATTGGGCCGTTGTATTCAACGCCGGTCACCACCATGCGCTGTAGCTCAGCCTCATCTTTAGGAGCCATTAGCACAATATTAGGAATGCAGCGCAAGAAGGCAATGTCGTACATCCCCTGATGCGTCGGACCGTCGACGCCGACGATACCGGCTCTGTCTAGTGCCAAGAATACCGGCAGCTTTTGGATGCAGATGTCATGCACAATCTGGTCGTAGGCCCGCTGTACAAAGGTGGAATAGATTACGGGTACTGGCTTCATCCCTTCACAGGCTAGGCCCGCTGCGAGGGTGACGGCGTGCTGTTCGGCAATACCCACGTCGATATACTGCTTCGGGAGTTTGGCCTGTAGCAGATCTAGTCGAGTGCCGATAGCCATCGCAGCGGTAATGCCGATAATGGTGGGATCTTTCTCCGCTAGCGTGATCAGCGTCTCTGCAAAGACTTTGGAATAGCCTGGTGGCTTTGGCTTGTTGGCCGGAATCTTTAGCCCGGTTTCTAGATCGAATGGCGTCTGGGCGTGATAGCCCACCTGATCTTTCTCAGCGATTTCGTAGCCTTTACCCTTAACGGTGGCGACGTGGACTAGCACTGGGCCGCCGTGCTTGTGTGCTTCTTTAAATGCGTAAATTAGTTCTGTCAGATTGTGGCCGTCGATTGGCCCCATATAGGTAAAGCCAAGCTCTTCAAAGACGGCGCCTACTTTAGGAACAGCCAGCCGCTTCATCCCTTCTTTGACACGGCCTAGCTCAGGGGTCAGAGACTCACCAAAGGGCAGCTGCTTGAACTGCTCTTCGAGGTTGTCGCTCAAGAACTGCATCGGCGGGCTCAGGCGGATTTTGTTGAGGTAGCGAGGGATCGCGCCAACGTTAGGAGAAATTGACATCTCGTTATCGTTGAGGACGACTACAAGGTTGGTGTCGGGCAGATGTCCGGCATGGTTTATGGCCTCTAACGCCATCCCACCGGTTAGAGCACCATCGCCGATGATAGCGGCGACTTTGAAGTCTTCACCTTTGAGGTCGCGGGCGATCGCCATCCCTAGCGCCGCTGAAATACTCGTCGAAGCGTGGCCTGCACCAAAGTGGTCAAACCGGCTTTCGGTCCGCTTCAGATAGCCCGCGACGCCGTGCTGCTGGCGGAGCGTATGAAAGTCTTTGTAGCGACCGGTTAGCAGCTTGTGAGGATACGCCTGATGGCCTACGTCCCAGACCACTTTGTCCCGGTCGAGATCAAGCGTTTGATATAGTCCTAGCGTTAGTTCGACAACCCCTAGCCCTGGCCCCAAATGGCCACCGCTGGCGGCAATAGTCTGCAAATGCTTGTCTCGGATCTGCCGCGCGATTTTCTCTAACTGGCTCACGGGCAGACCATGCAACTGGTTAGGGTGCGTAATTTCGCTCAGGTGCATATCAAATCCTCTCTTTAAACCTGCTTGTACGTAATCGGTCATCTTCGCTTTATTCACTGTAGATTAGATTAGAGCGAACCAAGAAAATGAGACTCCCAATGAAACCTTTTTTGACGCCCGATTCTTTGACTGATCGTTTTCTCTCCACTCTGGCTAAAACCGGGGTTGAAGCTGGCGCTAGGTTTGCGGCAGCGGCAACATTTGGAGCGGTCTCGTTTGGCATGGTGTTGCTAGGAGCAAATGCGGCTACGGCAGCAGCCCCAAACTATACGGCTGACCCAGACTATTTTGACTGTACGGCAGGGATGGTTGGTGCAGGCGTTGCGCAGGATAGTGCGATCGCTGCCTGCGCGTCTGCTCGCTATCCAGAAGCGCTAGGCGCCTGCGTAGTTGATGTTAGCGAATTTACTGGACTAACGTCGGAGAGTGCGCTGATTGTCTGTGGGCGATCGCGCCGCCCTATCGAAGTCGCCAACTGCACCATCGGCATCCACGACAGCCTCTTAGAAGCCCCCTCCGCAAAAGTGTTAGAAAACTGCGGGCGCAGCCTACTACCAGAGCGCTACAGCAATTGCGTAGTAGATATCAGCGACGCCGCTGATACTACCGTCGACAACGCTTTAGATCAGTGCATTCGAGCCGGATTCCGTCCTTGGAGAATTCAGCCCACGCTTTAGGAATTCCTGACGGTCTCAGTGCAGACGGTGGTAAGGAAAAGTAGGGAAAGAAAAGCCGTTGTCTACTGACGAGAGGCCTGACCTAGGAGGAATATCCCTGCGCTCAGTCCCACAAACAAGGGGAACCAGCCAGCCAAAAATGGGGTAATCACGCCAGATTCTCCCATTGCTGAGGTGATAAAGCTCAGCAGGTAATAGCCGAAAATAATCACCACGCTGACGCCAAAGCTAGTTGCCTTGCCGGTTCGCTGAGGCCGCACGCCAACCGCCGAGCCGACCAGGCCAAACACAACACAGGCAAAGGGGATTGCATACTTTCTCTGAATGGCTACGGACAGCTTGCGTACCGCTCGCTCATCACCTGTCTGCCGTAGGATGTTTAGATATTCCTTTGTCTCAACAATATTCATCTCTTCTTGCTTTTTCGGGCGATTGGCTAGATCTAGAGGCGTCCGAGGCAGCTGCAAATCTTGCTTGTCAAATCGAATAATCTGCCGAAAAGAACCGCTGGGCGACACCGCATAGATAGTGCCGTTCGTAAATTCCCACAGGTTTCGCGAGAAGTCCCACGTCGCTGCATCAGCACTGACGATTTGCTTTAGGCCGTCTTCTGATTCTTCTTGAGAAAAGTCCACCACTGTGATGTCACGCATCGTCGTGCCATCAAAATTACGCGCATAGAAAAACCTTACTAACTCGTCTCCTGAACCGTCAGCGGCAGGCTCTTGCTGCTGAAACACAATGTTGCCTTCTTTAAATGGAGGTTTTTCGTTGTCCAAGGCTCTGGCGAGCAAAACGGCTGCTCGCTCTGTACTTGCTGGCGCGATCACCTCGTTAACAGAAAAGCTCAGACCAGTGACTAGCAGGCTCAAGATTATCGCCGGAATGACAATGCGATTGACGCTCACCCCGCACGCTCGCATCGCAATCAGCTCGCTGTCACTGGAAAACCGGCTGTAGGTCATCATCGTGGCCAGCAGCGTAGACATCGGAAAAGCGAGCACAGCGAACGTAGGCAGGCTCAGCAAAAAGATTTCAAATGCCAGCGTAGCGGGTAATCCGGCCTCGGCTACTTTACGAATCAGCTCAAATAGCGCACCGATCGAAACAGCAATAGAAGAAAACGCGCCCACACCGAAAAGAAACGGCAAAGTGAGTTCTTTCGCGATGTAGCGATCCATGATCGTTATGCGCGGCAGCCAGCTGGAGAGCCGTTGGGTGAAGGTGGGAGAGGGCATCTTCTGAGGAGGGGTGTGAGGATTCACAGTTTGAAGTCTTCGCCGAGATAGTATTGGCGGACGAGGGGATTGTCAGAGAGATCGGCGGCGCTACCGGAGGCGAGGATTTCGCCATCACTCATGATGTAGGCTCTATCGATAATCTGTAGGGTCTCGCGGACGTTGTGATCGGTGATGAGAATGCCCATATTGCGATCGCGTAGTTCCGCCACAATCGTCTGAATCTCAGAAACCGCGATTGGATCTACCCCCGCAAACGGCTCGTCCAAAAACAAAAACTTTGGCCCTTCTAGCCCTGCTGCTAGCGCCCGAGCCAGCTCCGTCCGCCGTCGCTCGCCGCCACTGACCTGAATGCCCAAAGAATCCGCCACTTTCTCTAGTCGAAACTCCATCAGCAATCGCTCTAGCTTTTCACCGCGCAAATGGTAGGGCACATTTGTCTGTTCCATCACCAGCAGCAAATTATCTCGCACGCTCAAATTCCGGAAGATACTTGCTTCCTGCGCTAGATAGCCAATGCCTAGCCGCGCCCGCTTGTACATCGGCAGATCAGTAATGTTCTGGTCATCGAGCAACACCTGCCCCACATCCGGCTGAACTAGACCCGTCGCCATATAAAAAGTCGTCGTCTTTCCCGCACCGTTTGGCCCTAGCAGACCAACGATTTCACCCCTAGCGACCGACAGGTTCACCCCTTTGACAACCGTGCGCCTGCCGTATGTTTTTTGAACATCTGTAAGCACGAGTTTCAAAAAAGAGACCTCGCTAATGGACTGCTAATTATCGACATTAATAGGACCAAGCTCGGGTGGCAATTCGTCCGGTGGCGTCGGAATGGAGATCGGCGCCGGGGTGAACCCACCTCCTGACCCGGTAGACGCCGAGTTATCTGGCAATAGGTAGACCGCCTCTACCTGACTGTTTGCCCCAGGCGTGGCTACAAATCGACCCTCTGCGATCAGATAGGTCACCGTTTCTGCCTGTAAAGTATTGCCCTCTTGTTCTACATCCACATTGCCGCTGAGCACAATGCGCTGATCGCGGCTGTAGTACTGAGCCTGCGCCGCTGTTGCAAAGATCTGGCGGCTGGGATAGTCGATCCGCACGTTGCCCGTAGCGGTGACCACACCCGTATTGGAATTGGCTTCTACTCGAGAGGCTTTGAGCTGAAGTGCGCCCCCACCTGATTGAGCAGCGGCTTCAGTGAGTACTGGCAATATCTCTGGTGGCAAAGTGGCAGTCGCCAGTGGTAAAACCAAAGCCATCGCACATCCGCAAAAAACCTGAGCCAGTCTAAATCTGGCACGGTGGGAAGAAGGCGGAAAAGTAGAGCGCGATCGCCAATGCAGCATGCTTTAGTTCAAAGAAAGGTTAATTGAGGAATGTAGACGAAAAATTAGGCACCCGAAGCCATACTAAGAAAAATTGATCCCTATCAACAGGGTGGACGATGCCAGTATTCATACCTTAGAGCTAATCACACCTCATGTATTGCAATCTGGTCCATTTAGCAAAGCTGGCTCAGCTAGAAACCTGGCGTACCTGAGGAAACGGAAATGGTGGCTCGTCCATCACCGCGCTCAACCCTACTTCGCCTGACGCTTGCACCAGGGTCAACCATTCCACCGCCTGATCTACCAGCATCTCTACATCCACGCTTTCATGTTCAGGTTCAAACTTGCGTAGCCGAGCGATCCCTTCACCTAACAAAATCGCCCCACCGCGCCAGTTAAGATTACCCAGGTGATAAAAAGCCACCGCTATCTGCAAGATTCCCTGATAGAAAGGTTTCTCTATTGTCTCAGCTTCCATCCAGATTGCCTCTAGCGTGTCGTGACAGGCGTAGAACTGGCCGCTATTGAATTCGTCTATGCCTTGCTGAAACTGAACGGGATACTGCATAGAAAAAGAAGAATCATTGTGTACACACGAGACAAATTCTACGACTGACGCCAAGAATATACGCTGCGTAGTAAGCATCCAACTATATCCAGCAACTTTCACTAGTAGTGACCAGTCAATAAATTGACAGGAATCAATGTACCGGTTACAAATCTTGAGTTTAAGGTGATATTCTCCACACTTAGGCAGTACCCCTCAATCGGTACGCAGTGATTTCATCAATATCTGTTTTTATTGTCTGTTTTGTATTGTAGGAGTGAAAAATATGGTGAGTTCTTCAATTAAGGGAAATTCAATAGATCGCCCAACACCGGTCCAGAACCTAACTCACCAGAAACCAGCTAGCGAGAAACCAGCTGGCCAGAAATTACCTACGGCACATCCATCCGCAGTAAAACCCGCAGTACAACAGATCCCACAAGAACAGCCAGCAGAAAAACAGTCAGCGCAACCGTCCCTCCAAACCGTCCCTGCCGACAGATGCAGCGTTCAGCCTGTCCTACCCGATACTCCCCTGTTTGGTACAGACGGCATTCGCGGCAAAGCAGGCACAATGCTGACCGCCCCACTAGCCACTCAGGTGGGCTTTTGGGCAGGTCAAGTGCTTCTTGCCCACGGCGAAAGTGGTCCCATTATTCTGGGTCAAGACTCTCGCACTTCTAGTGACATGCTCTCTTCTGGCTTGGCCGCTGGACTCACCACAGCAGGATTAGAAGTTTGGAACTTAGGGCTTTGCCCAACCGCAGCGGTCGCGCACCTAGCAACGGGCAATGCGGGCGGCATCATGATCTCTGCTAGCCACAATCCCCCCGAAGATAACGGCATCAAATTTTTCAATTCTACAGGCACCAAACTATCGGCAACTATCCAAAAACAGATCGAGTTGGCCTTACGTGGTCACGGCTTACCCACAGCCTTGGCTACAGCCGCAGTGACCACCCAAGCTGAAACACACTCCATGCAGTGGGGGCGCACCTATCAGCGTCCTGATCTGATTGAACGCTACATCGATTTTCTGCATCAGCCATTTCAGCCTTATCCCAATCTGCGTGGTATGCGCATTGTGTTGGATCTGGCCTGGGGCGCGGCTACCCGCGTTGCCAAGCAGGTCTTTGAATCGACGGGCGCTGACGTTGTAATCTTACACGGGTTGCCAGATGGCGATCGCATCAACGTAGACTGCGGCTCTACCCATCTGGGCAGTCTCAAAACTGCCGTTGCTGACTTACAGGCTGATATTGGCTTTGCCTTTGACGGCGATGCCGATCGCGTGATGGCAGTAGATTCTCAGGGCCGAGTGATTGACGGCGACTATATCCTCTACTTTTGGGGGCAAACCCTGACTCAAGCGGGCAAACTGCCGAACAACACGATTATTTCAACCGTGATGGCCAATCTGGGATTTGAGCGGGCCTGGCAAAAGCTAGGCGGCATCCTAATCCGCACCCAGGTAGGCGATCAGCATGTTCACGCTGAAATGATCAATCAAGGGGCCATGCTAGGCGGCGAACAATCTGGCCATATTCTCTGTCATCACTACAGCTGGACAGGCGACGGCATTTTGACAGCGCTGCACCTGGCAGATTTGCTGAAGCAGGCGGATTGTTCGCTGCCAGAGCTAGTTGCCCAAAGCTTTGAAACCTATCCGCAAAGGTTGAAAAATGTTCGAGTCGACAATCCCAATACTCGGCGTGACTGGCAAAGCTGCGATGCCCTACAAAGTGCGATCGCCCAGGCAGAATCAGCAATGGGCGATCAGGGCCGCGTTCTAGTCAGAGCCTCTGGCACCGAGCCGCTGATCAGAGTCATGGTAGAAGCCGCCGATGCCAGCATCGTAGATCGCTGGACCGACACACTCGCGGCAAAGGTTGCTCAGCACCTGACGTGAGACCTGGCTGAAAAGTGCGCCTCGACCAAGTCAATACAGCAGTGTGAACATTTGCAAAGCCGTTTGGCTTCGTGTTATTCCTTGTGGGGCTAGCTCGAAGTATTCATACTCAACGTATTCCATGTCGGCAACGCTTCCACAGACTCAGCTCAACGTCAGACAGGTCACTGCCTATCCCCAGAGCCACCTCAAGACTCATTCCAAGAAAGTCATTGCTGTCGGTGACAGTTTGGTCTACGGCTATGGGGACAGTGAAGGCGGCGGCTGGGTAGAACGGCTGCGACGAGGATATCTAGATCCGCAGCAGTCTGGGCCAATTATCTACAATCTGGGCGTTCGTGGCGATGGAGTAGCCAGGGTGGCCAAGCGGTTGGAAAGGGAATTTTGCGATCGCGGCGAACTGCGACATCGCACGCCAGATCTGCTCGTCCTTTCGGTCGGCATCAACGACTGCGCTAGGGCTGGTCACCCCCACGGACGCCCCGTCACCGATAGAGAAAGCTTTTCCCAAACGCTCAAACAGCTCCTAATTCAGTCGCGGCAGCTCTGCCCCGTATTTTTTGTAGGCATGGTGCCTGTCGATGCATCAGCCATGCCATACGCTAATATTTTGTACTTTAGTCGCACTGAGCAGCAGCATTACAATCAAATCACTCGTCAGCTATGCGAAGTGCATCAGATTCCGCATCTAGATCTATTCAAGCGATGGAGCGAAGAAAGTGAGGATTGGGTGCGCGATCGCCTCTGCGCAGATGGCATCCATCCCAACAGCCTCGGCTATCGCACCATCTTAGAAACTGTGAAAGCCTGGCAGCCTTTTGTCCAGGCAATTCACTAATTTCTTGGCTATCCCAACTGCGCTTTGAACTTTTACACTTTGAACTTCTCAGTAATTCGCTTCATCGCTTCTTCTACATTTTCACGGCTGTTAAAAGCCGATATGCGAAAATAGCCCTCACCCGCTGCGCCAAAACCGGAGCCTGGCGTTCCCACAATATTGCAGGCATTTAGCAGCTTGTCGAAAAAGTCCCAGCTGGTAAGTCCATCAGGCGTTTTTACCCACACATAGGGCGCGTTCACCCCACCGTAGACCTGGATACCCGCAGCCGTTAGCTGTTCACGAATGATTCTGGCGTTCTCTAGATAAAAGCTGACTAATTCCTTAGTTTGCTGCTGACCAGCCTCGGAATAAATCGCCTCAGCAGCTCGCTGCACTACGTAAGACACACCGTTGAATTTGGTCGACTGGCGGCGATTCCACAGCCCCCAAATCTCCACATCCGATCCATCTTTTGCCTTGCCCTTCAAAGACTTTGGCACCACCGTTAGCGCGCAGCGAGTACCCGTAAAGCCGGCATTTTTAGAAAAAGAGCGAAACTCAATCGCACAATCGCGTGCGCCTTCGATTTCATAGATTGAATGTGGAATCGAATCGTCAGTGATAAAGGACTCGTAGGCAGCGTCAAACAGAATGATTGAGTCATTTGCCTTGGCGTAGTCCACCCAGGCTTTGAGCTGATCCTTGGTCATGGTTGCGCCGGTCGGATTGTTCGGCGAACACAGATAGATCAGATCGACTTTGTCTGAAGGAATCTCGGCAGCAAAGTCATTATCAGCACTAATCGGCAGATAGTTGATGCCCTCATACTTACCGCTCTCATCAGCATCACCGGTATGACCGGCCATGACGTTAGTATCGACATAGACGGGATAGACAGGATCAGTCACCGCGATGCTGTTGTCGTCCCCAAAGATATCGAGAATATTACCGCAGTCGCACTTGGACCCATCAGAGATGAAAATTTCGGATGCATCAACATCACAGCCACGAGCCTTGAAATCATTTTTGGCGATCGCCTCTCGTAGCCATCCATATCCCTGCTCAGGACCGTAGCCTCTGAAGGAAGCGCGATCGCCCATCTCATTTACAGCGTGAATCATCGCCGTCCGACAAGCCTCCGGCAGCGGCTCAGTCACATCCCCAATCCCCAGCTTAATCACAGGCGCATCGGGATTAAGCTCTGTATAGGCCCGCACCCGGCGGCCAATCTCAGGAAATAGATACCCCGCCTTGAGCTTGAGATAATTATCGTTAATCGTAGTCATAGGTATTCGCGCATCTGGTATTCGCGCATCTGTAATAGGCACCTGGATCTTACCAGTCCCCACTTTCTACTTCATCCTTTATCCCTCATCATTCTCTTCAATGCTTCACACCCGCACCGCTTGGATCTTCGACATGGACGGCACCCTGACCGAAGGACTCCACGACTTTCCTGCCATCAGCCGCGCCCTTGGCCTGCCACCAGATCAGCCGATTCTAGAAGCGTTAGAGCGCCTCTCACCCGTGGAGCTTGCCAAACGTAATCAACAGCTCACCGCAATCGAAATAGACATCGCTTACAAGGCTACTGCGCAACCGGGGGCACACGATCTGCTCAGCAGGCTTACAGCACAAGGCAAGCAAATTGGTATCCTCACTCGCAACACCAAAGACATTGCCCACATCACGCTGGCGGCCTGTGGCCTAGCCGACTTTTTTCATCCTGATAACATTCTGGGCCGCAGCTGCTGTGCGCCCAAACCTCAGCCCGACGGCATCCTAAAACTGCTTGCCAACTGGTCTATCAAACCGGACAACGCTGTGATGGTCGGAGACCATAAGTTCGATCTGCTCACTGGACGCAATGCCAAGACAGCCACCGTCTACTTAGACCCCCAGGGCAGCTTTCCTTTTGAAGCTTATGCTGACTACAGCGTCACCAGCTTAGAAGCGCTCTGTCGTCCGCCATCAGCCGCCATTGACGGCAGTACTAATAAAAAGCGAACAGAAAGAATGATCTGAAAGAAGCGTAAACCCAGCCCCTGGTTTGTGTTGAAGCTATAAAGTATTTATACTCATTGACTTTTGAGTTGACGCTTGGATCTCTGCTGGTTTACATTACTTAATGTAAGAAAGGCCGCGTTCGTCAACGCACCGATTTGATCTAGTTAAGGAACTTCGACATATGGCTATCGTTCTAGCACTACTTATTATTGGCTGGTTGGTTGCATTCGCAGTGGGTGCTCAAGCTGGTTTTGAAAATTCACCCGAACCGATGAAGCCCGCGCTCGAGACTTTGCAACCTACACTAAGTGATTACAGCAACCCGGCTGCTGTAGCTGAGATTTCAAAAGCCTAGACTTCAAAAGCCTAGATCTCGAGGTCTTGGATCTCGAGATCTGATACCTTCAAACGTCGCTCAGGCAGATGCCGATTCAATACAGTCGATAGCTGCTTGATTTCTCTTCCTGATGAACTGAAATGTTGCTTCAGGCGTCATGGGTCTAGCAAAGTAAAAGCCTTGTATTTTGTAGCAGCCGAGCGATCGCAGCCCAGTCAGTTGCTCTTCGGTCTCTACGCCTTCAGCAACAATGTCCATTCCTAAATTGTTCGCTAGATCGATGATCGTGCGGACAATTTCCGTATTTTCGCCCCTGGGGCCAATGTGCTGAACAAAGGAACGGTCAATCTTGAGCAAATCGATTGGTAGCTGTTGTAATCGGCTCAAAGAAGAATATCCGATGCCAAAATCATCAATACAGAGCCCTACTCCTAGTTCTTTGAGCTGTTCAAGCACTCGCATACCCTCTTGAGCGTTTTTCATGATTGCGGTCTCGGTGATCTCTAGCCTTAGAAGATTTTCAGGCAGTCCGGTTTCTTCGAGCACTGACTTTACCTGCTGCGCTAGGTCATTCTGGGCCAGCTGACGAGCCGATAGATTGACATTCATTTTGATTGGATTGCTGCTAGACAGGTGCGGCTGCCAGCGGCAAACCTGACGACAGGCTTCTTTCAAAACCCAGTGTCCAATCAGCGTGATGACGCCAGTCTCTTCCATGACTGGAATGAACTCGCCAGGCGAGATCGAGCCATACTGAGGATGATCCCACCGAATCAGGGCTTCTACCGCAACAACCTGTCCTGTCCGAATATCAATCACAGGTTGATAGTGCAAACTGAGTTCTTCTCTTTCTACTGCGAAGTGAGCCTGAGTCGCCATCTGCCACAGTGCGACGGCTCGCTCATGCATTGTTTGATCGAAGATTGTATGGCAGCCGCCACCCTGACCTTTGGCTCGGTAGAGTGCGGTATCGGCATTACGAAGTAAATCGCTAGACTGCTCGTAGCCGACATCACTACACACAACGCCGATGCTGATGTTAGCAAATACCTCATAGCTGCTGAGCTTGAAAGGTCTTTTGAGCGTGGCGTGGATGCGATCGCACACCATCAGTGCCTCATCTAGCCCATCGATCTCTTCTAGCAGAATTGCAAACTCGTCTCCACCTAGCCGCGCTAACGTATCAGACTGGCGAATGCAGGATTTCAAGCGTCTGCCTAATGCTTTCAGCAACTGATCGCCAATCGAATGCCCAAGGCTGTCATTGATCACTTTGAACCGATCAACATCGAGAAACAAAACCGCGCACTGCGCATCAACGTTGCGTTCTAACCGGACCACAGCTTGATCTACTCGGTCGACAAACAAAGCCCGGTTCGGCAGTCCGGTCAATCCGTCATAAAGAGCGCGGTGACGTAGCTGCGCCTCCATCCATTTGTGCTCTGTCAGGTTGACCATCTGCAACAAAAAGCAAATAGGGCGCTGCTGGCTATCCTGCACCATTGTCCCGGTGAGGTCCACATACAGCGTCTTCTCTTTCTTTGTCGTATGGCGAGTCTCTGCCTGAAAATGCTGCCGCTCACCTGAGAGTAGCTGCTTGCCTAACCTTGCCAACAAGGAAATATCTTCTGGATGGGTGAAATCAGTGAACGATTGCGCAATCAGCTCGTATTCTTCGTAGCCAACCGCCTCACAAAAGCTCTGATTGGCACTGAGAAATCGACCCTCTAAGTCTAGAATAGTCATCCCAATCGGCGACAGCTTGAAAATCTGTTTCAGCGTCTTTGTATTCAGCGACTCTGCAGAAGATCGGCTAGGTAAAGAAGCTGGAACTGGCTGTATGTTCGCTGTACTCTGATGGTGGTTCATGGGCAGCACAAAGAAGCGATCGCAAGCATACTGATTTCCCCAGCAGGCAGCCCGTCAAATAGGCACTAAGATACTCACAAGAATGCCCTGAGTCACCTGTATACTCCCGGCTCTGAACAAAAAAGATTGATAGAGTTCATAAAGACGTTGCTCAGTCTCTCTGATTAGAGACTTTTTTAGGCCTCTCTTTCAACAGTGATCACCGTCTCAGTTACTTGCTCAAAGGTGTCATCATGGCTAATAACAAACAGCTGCTTGAACGATTTTATGCGAGCGATCGCCTCTGCAAGACTAGCGCGTCTAGGCCGGTCCATATTGGTGGTCGGCTCATCGAAGAAGGCGACGTCAATATCAGCCAATACCTTTAGTAGCGCCAGCCGTACCGCCAGCGCTGCACACATCTGTTCACCGCCTGACAAATTAATAAATCGCCGAGCATGCGCACCTTCTTGAACCGTAATCTCGTAGTCTGCGCTCCAGGTCAATGCCACATTTGCCCGGCCTAGCAGTTCGCGAAACAGGCGATCGGCTTCTCTCGATATGTTCTGCACATAGCGTTCTGTGATTCTAGGGCCAGCGTCTTTATAGACTTTGCGCGCATAGTTGATGAATCGTTTGATGCGATCGCGCTGTTTGATCTCAGCTTCTGCCTGATCGCGTTTCCGAGCGGTTGCCGTTAGCCGGTCAATCTGGTCTGTAAGCTCGACGAATCGCTGCTTTAGCTGAGGCAAACTGCCTTGCAGCCGGTCTGCTTGAGAATTGACGTCCGTGTACTGCTTCTCAACAATAGTGAACGTATCTGGATCAAAGCGTTCTGTGAGGGCTACAAGCTGCGTTTCGATATCAGCTTTTTGAGTTTGACTTTGTTGATAGGCTGAACGAGCGGCTTCATCTTCTGCCTTTAGCGATGCGACCTGCTGAGCGGCCTGTTGATTTTGCACATACAGCAGATATCCGGACTGGTAAGTCTGGCGGATTTGCTGTTGAGTCTGAATTTGTTCATCTAGATGGTCAAAGGCTTTGAGCTGGGATGCGATCGCCTCTAGCTGCTGCACGTCTGCTGTTCGAGTGACGCCAAGTGTCTTATGCTGCTGCTCTACCGCACTCTGCTGTTTTAGGTTCCGCTCAATTAGCTGCTGCTTACCTTTGGGATTGTCCAAGCGTTTCAACTGTTCTTCTAGCTGCGTCAGGGACTGGGTAGCTGTTTCTTCTGAAGTCAGCTGCTGGGTCAATTCACTGAGCTGCTGAACGATCTGTTGTTGTTGCGTCTGTAGCTGAGTGAGCTTTGCTTCTAGAGTGGGCAGGCCCGCCAGTTCACCGACCTGCCTATAGGCTTGTTTGATCCGAGTCTGTAGCGTTTTGCTTTGTTTCTCCAGCTGTTTTTTGTCTGTTTGTTGAGTCAGATCGGCCAAAATATTATCGATACGACTCAGCGTCTTTTTTGATAGGATACCACCTTGAAACAGGGCGTCTTTCACTGAAGCCACCTGATCTATGCTCAATCTATCAATGCTCTGCGCCCAGCTATCCAACGTCTTTAGAGCCTCTGCAACTTGCTTGCGATACTTATCTTGACCGGCAGTCCCCTGGTTTAGCATCGTCTGAATTTCCTGCTCAAACTGCTGAGCTGCGGCTACCCGACTCAACTGTTCTTGAATTCGCGTCTGTTGATTTTCCCACTCTGCGATCTGTAACTGCGTCTCTTTTAATCCCGCTAGACGAGCTATCTCGCGCTCTACCTGTTTCTCCTCTCGCAGACCATTTCCCTCCTGCTGCTTCAATGCTTTCTGCTGGATGCGGACACTTGCAAACGTTTGAACCTGCTGCTGTAGCTTATTGCGCTGGAATTCCATCTGAGTCTGCGTTGCGATCACGCTATCGAGCCCTTTTAGCTCCTCTCTAGCACTGGCAAACTGTTCTAGTTTGGCTTCTAGTCGAGCAAGTTCCTGTTGACTTTTGGATAGAGACTGCTGAACGATCTGCTGCTGTTGACTAAGCTGCTGTCTGGATTTCCCTTCCGCAGAAAGCTTTTTGATCCGTTGCTCTGCGGCTAGAAACGCGTCGTAATCCGGACGCTGCGTTTGACAAGTGTCTGCTGCCTGTTGGGCTAGGCTCAAAGAATCTGCTATTCGCTTTTGTGTCTGCTCTCTTGCTTCTATTTGACTGCTCAGATGCTGCTGCTGCTGGCGCAAATGTTGGATTTTTTCGGCCTGAACAAGTAATTCCTGTCGTCGTTTAGAGAGTTCTATTCTCTGCGACTCCAATCGCGCTAGATGACTTTCACCCTGAGCGATCTCTGCTTGAAGCTGCTGGTGCCGGTTTTGCAGCTCATCCCAGCTTTGTAGCGATTCTTCGTACTGCTCGACCAAATCTTTCAGCCTTTGCACCTGTGCTTCGGCATATCTTCTCAGGCTGTTGCTTTGGCGATAGGTCTCTCTATATTCTTCTACTTTTAGAATGGTGTCGAAAATTGGCTTTCTTTTTTCGGTAGATAGCAAGAAATCGGCTGTAAATGTTCCTTGTGGAACACCGATAGTATTAGCAAACAGCTGGCCTAAATCTGTACCTGGAGCAACGCCTAGGTTTTGCCTGAGCCAGGGGAGAACTTCGTCTTTGGTGCGGGTGTAGGGGAGCTTTTCGGCGAGCTGTGGGTCGTAGAGAGTATAGCCCTGGGTCGTAGAGCGCTGGACTTCGTAGGTGCGGCTGTCGCGACTGGAGATGAAGGCGACTCTAACCTGAGCGCTGCTGGCACCGTTGCGAATCAAGTCTTCTTTGGTATAGCTGCCCTGATAGTTGAAAAGCACCCAGGCGATCGCCTCTAGAATGCTGGTTTTTCCAGCGCCGTTCTCGCCACAAATAGCATTTGTACCAGGCTGGAAGTGAAACTGCTGTTCTTTGTGAGTCTTGAAGTTGGTAAGCGCAACTGAAAGGATCTGCATTCTGGCGTCAGCGTAGGATCAAATTACGCCAAGCATAGACGATTTGCTCGCTGCTGATTCACGTCAGCGGTGATTCACTGGGTGTTTGTTGGGCATTGATTTAGTGGGTGCTAGTTCATGTGCTGACTCTTTGAAGGCTGAATCATTCGGCAGCATTGCTTTTTGAAAAGTCTATGGGTGATAGTGAATCTAGCTCTTCTGGTGAGATGAACCACACTTCAACTTCTTCGTCTGGATTGGAGAGAGAAGGCATTCGACCAGCAGGCATAACGACGTAGTTACCTTCAGTGACCGCAGCAGGAAGTGCTGGCATCTCAGGGGAAGCAGTGACTGTTGTGGATGGGTTTTTCTTTTGCCAGGGGCCTAAGACCTCAGAGGGCTGGCTTTCAGAGGATTGATTTTCAGCAGCAGTAGATTCGATCGATGTGGCAGATGCGTCGTCCTCGTCAATAGCTGGAGACTGGATTTCTGCTGGGATGGGTACTCGCGGCACAGGTGGAAAGACAAATCGGCTGACGAGAGACGCCGCTATGCCCGCAATTAGCGCAATTGGAATCAGCATACTGGTACGAAACTTCAGCCGTCCTTGGACTCGACGGCTGATGGCAACGAAGTCTTGAGATAGTTCTGATAGCTCGTTTCGATGGAGCTGAGCAAATGCGATCGCGTCCTGTAACTGAGTGCCGCCCAGTAAATATTCAGCGCCCTTTGGCCGCTGACGCTCTGCCCATTCTTGAGCGCTACGCTCGAGCCGTCGTTGCTGGCGTAGCACGCTGCGAGACTCTGACAGCCAGCTGCGCAGCAGATCCCAGTCAGTCACCAGAGAATCATGCACAATTTCTACTGTTCTAGGCGAGCTCAGTAAAGGCGCAGACTTTGCAGACAAATTGTTCAAGAACCAGGTCTTTAAGGGGGAAGACTCGTCCTGCTGAGTCTGCCAAGCTGCCGCTGGCATCTCCAGACCTTGCTCAGAACAACAGCTCGTCGCCAAAGTGGACTGCGAGACGACAACTAGCCTTTCTGCCGATAGCCTGTCTAGCGTGTAATCGATTACCTCAGCCGGGAACCGCTCGTTGATCAGCTCACTGCGAAAGGCGCGTCTGCGATGATCTTCTCGACCTTCTCCTAGCTCGCAGACGGCTAGAAAGATCCGCCTAGCCGCTCGCTGCATCTCTTCACTTAGACTTTTATAAACTTCGGTGGCCCGCAGCGTCATTACATTTTTTACACCACCCAGCGATAGGTAGCTGTCCATTGTCAGCGTCGGAGCATTGCTCGGACCACCGTGGAGATTGTTGCTCCGAGCACGCCACAGCTCTAGTAAGGTCTGCTGTAGCAGTGCCAGCTCACCGGGTGCGCCGTTGGTATCAAGCATGAGCGTGTAGAGCAAATTTTCGTCTATTTTCAGGCTCATCTTCTCAGCGGGCTTTTGAACTACTTCTTTGATTTGCTCATAGCTCATAGGCGTGACAAGTACAGTATTTTCCTCCACTAGCGTCTTGAGCACTGGGTAGTCGATCAACGCGTCGCCAGCATCTGCTCTCAGGCTAATAACAATGCCAAAAGGAAGGCTAGGATCTGCGATCGCATTCAATAAGCAGCGAATAAAAAGCTGTCTCTCTTCGGCTATCTCATCACTGGCTTCAGGCGTAAATAATTCTTCAAACTGATCGATAATCAGCCACAGTTTGGATAGCGAGGGAATTGATGTTTCACCTGGTTTCATCAACGCCGCTCGAATGATCTGTGCCAATCCACTCCCTGGGTGGGCACGCAGCATGCGCTCAGCCTGATGCATTTGTTCAGCCCGTTGAATGCTGTCTGCGTTGGTCGAAGTGAAGGCAGCGGCGAGGGCCTTCAGTGGTTGCTGCGTGGGTGTGATCAGCTTTAGCTGCCAGCTAGCGCTATTGGCAATGCGATCGCCCTGCCGCAGATGGTGCATCAGTCCGGCTCTCAGCAGTGAAGTTTTACCACTGCTAGAGGCCCCTACTAAGGCGCAGAAATTGCTCGATTCTACCCTATTCAAAAGCTCATCTGTCAGCGCCTTGCGTCCGAAGAAGTAGTCAGCATGAGCTTCGTCGAAGGGAGACAATCCGCGATAGGGACAAAAGCCAAACGACATCTGCTTGAGTCTAGCCAGGGTACTAATAGGTGTCTTAGAGAAAGCAGCTTTCAATCCGCTCACCCTAGTTAGCACAATCTCGCTGCCCGAACTCTCGAACAAAGGCTGTTGAAGCTCACCCCGCAGCTGCTGACTAACGTGATCGCTCAAGTTGTAGTTGCTGACCTTGCCGCCCTGTTGCTCATAGGGATTGAGCCCTGAAAGCAGAGCCTTGGTAAAGACGCTGTGCTGGCCTTCGAGGGCTTCATAGGCAGCTTCATATTCTCTAGAAGCTGCCATAAAGAGCCGATCAACACCCTGGCGAGCGCCCGGATCGGCTTCTCTAAAAGAGAGTAGCCCACCGCTGTGACAGCAGTCTAAGATAACGACGATCTGCTGCACAGGACTACTTTGCAACAACCTTCTGAGCCAGTCCAAAGAGATGCCAAAGTTACCTTGGCTAGGGTTGGTATCGCTGGTAACTAAGTAGCCTTCTTGAATGCCTGCTTCGCGCTGCAAACCGTGACCAGAAAAGTAAAACAGTGCCGTTGTAGGAATGCTCTTCCCTTTTGGCTTAAATAGCTTTACCAAGGCATCTTCTAGCATTTGTGCAGTGACGCCACGCCGCTGTCCAACCACAGCGCGTTTTTTGCTGATGACTTCTGGCATACGCTGTACTCGAAACTCACCTTGTGCCTGCAAGCGGGCGGCTACTGCCTCCGCATCTGCCGCTGAAGCGCTGAGCATAGGCAGGGCCTGATACTGATTAATACCAACAACTAGTGCGTCTCGTGACATGTGTAAAACACCCTTTTGACAATTAGAGAGCGCAGTAAAAAACTCTGTTCTCTCGCACAAACATGTCGGCATTTGCCCTGATAATCAACTGAGATTGATTAGAGAAAATACTGAGAAGTCTGCCTTCCAAAAAGATACACAAAGTTATAAGAGAACAGCCAGGGGAGTGTTTCCCCCTATCTAGCTTGGAACAAAAAAAATTGATGTGTAAGGGATGAGTGCCTCTGCTGAAAATCACTGAAGTTGATACGTTAGCATCAACTAATTTTGGTACGTATCGACTATCACCTGAGCATAAACGCGTAGAGCCATCTGCTTTACTAGATCATTTTTCCGTATATTTACAAAGTTAGAAATGCGTGAATAGAGACAAATCAACTATTCTTGTTATTTCTTGTTGTTAGCTAGGCCAAATTGCTGACTTTTGAGTTTGCCCCAAAGTTCCGTACAGAAGCATGGAGAAAGAGTTGCAAAAATACGTTACGTATCCGTTAATACTCGGCATGTATCAAGTAAAGTTGGTTTGAGTAGAGTTGGCTGGTGGTTGGTAACATCTGCCACTATGCTCCACATGTTTTCGATAAACGCTTTGGACGAGTAAAGCCTTCGTTGCTGTGGCGTACTCTTTGTTCAAAAAATGCACAAGAGAATGCAGTTAGTGAGATAAGACTTATGGCCCGAAATCTGTATGCTCTTTTGGTGGGGCTCAATCAGTATGACGTGCGATCGCGCGTTCCACATCTGCGAGGCTGTGTCAACGATATTCAGGGGATTCAGTCTTATTTAGAAGGGCGAGTAGCAGCAGATGACTTTGGTCTACATTTGCAGGTTCTAACGGATTCGCAGGCCACTCGCCAGGGTATTATTGACGGATTTCGGCGACATCTATCGCAGGCGAATAGTAACGATGTTGTGCTGTTTTACTATGCTGGACATGGGGCTCAGGCAAAAGCACCGGAGGCTTTTTGGCCGGTATCGCCGGAGCGGATGATGGAGACGCTGGTCTGCTATGACAGCCGGATTGATGATGAGCATTGGGATCTAGCGGACAAGGAACTGGGGCAGCTAATTGCCGAGGTCGATGCCAACAAGCCTCATATTGCGGTGGTTTTGGACTGCTGTCACTCGGGATCAGGAACGAGAGAAGTCACCCCAAATGGTCTGGGAAAGGCGGGAGAGGTGGCAACGCGTAGAGCTGAGGCCGACTATCGCGATCGCCCGCTAGAGAGCTTCTTGCTCAGCCCAGATGACGCTCTGGCAATGACAGCTCCAGGTGAAAAGGCATCTACGCGCAGTTTGGCAGAGACGCCGATGTCGCTTCAGATGCCGCTGGGCCGTCATGTGGTGCTCTCAGCCTGTAGCAATATTGAAGAGGCAAAGGAATATCACGGCAGCGGCATTCCTCGGGGAGCGTTTTCTCACTTTTTGCAGGAATCGTTGAGTAAGGCCAATGGCAGCTTGAGCTATCGAGATTTGTTTAAGCGGACGAATGCATTGATTCGCAGTGGTATGCCGGAACAGTCTCCACAGATGGAGGCGACGAATGCAGAAGATCTGGAGCGGCCGTTTCTGGGGGGAGCGATCGCGTCGACCCCACCCTATTTCACCATCAGTTATCGCAAAGACTATGGTTGGAGCATTGATGGCGGAGCAATTCACGGACTACAGCCGTCTGTGGGTGATGAAACGACAATCCTAGCGGTCTATCCATTCGATGCCGATGCCCAGCAGATGAAAAATGTATCGCAGGCGATTGCGCAGGTTGGAATTACTAAAGTTCTCGCTCAGTTGAGCACTGTTAAGTATAGAGGCATTGATAGTAGCAATCCCACCTTTACTGACCAGAACAATACCTTCAAAGCAGTGGTCATTAGCTCACCACTGCCGCCATTGCAGGTATATCTAGAAGGAGATGCGACGGGGATCGAGGCTTTGAAGCGTGCGATCGCCACCATCGGTCCACAGGAATCGGCATCTTTGTACGTTCGCACCGTTGATCAAATCGACGGCGCAGCCTATCGGGTTTTAATCCAAGACAACACCTACACGATTGCTTCGCCGACCGCCGACCGCGCCCTAGTAACGCCCGTACGCGGATACGACACGCTCGCAGCAGCTAAAGTCGCCCAGAATCTAGAGCATATCGCCCGATGGAAGACGATTGCCGAACTCTCTAGTCCGGCTAGCAGCAAGATTCAGGGCGCAGTCAAACTCAAGATCTATACAGGGGAAGAAGCCACCCCGGACGCCGCCAAAGAAATCAAAAGCTCCCAGATTCGGCTGGACTACAAATACAATACAGCTAAGCAAAAGTGGACGCCCCCCAAATTTCGGCTCAAGCTTCACAACACCAGTAACCAAACGCTCTATTGTGCGCTGTTCTACTTGACCGAGCGATTCAAAGCTGCCGTGATTCGACCTGACGGGGTTACTAGCCTAGTACGACTGGCACCCGATCAGGAAATTTGGTTTGCCAATGGAGCGGCTCTCAATGGAACGATCGCTGATGAACTGTGGCGACAGGGCATTACGGAATGTCGAGATATTTTGAAGCTGATTGCCTGTACAGATGAGTTTGACCCAACGTTGATGATGCTAGGCGAACTGGGATTCCCGCTAGTCAGTGGGGCAACCCGATCGCTTAGCAGTGCAGGCGGTGGCAGTCTCAATCGGCTGATGCAGCGGGTGAATACCCGAGATATTGGTTTTCCAAACGAAGAAGAGGAAGTCTACGACGACTGGGTTGCTAACCAGATTGGATTCACCTTTGTCCGTCCGCAGCTATCTACACCCGTTGATCGCGCTCGGTCAGCCAATGTAGGCGCAGGTGTCACCATCAGGCCCCATTCGGGCCTAGGCGCAAACGCACGCCTGACCACAGTGTCGCAGTCCACCCGCGACTTAGGCAGTTTTATTTTGCCACCGCTTTTGCAAGCACACACCGAAGCGCTTCAGTTCACGCAGAGCCGGGCCAGCGACCCAGGACTGAGCGCAATCGAGCTGAACAACATCCGCAGTCCAGAGGCCGTGACCGCCGAAAATCCGCTGGTGATCGAGGCAGAGGTGCCACTCGCTGACGATGAATATGTGCTGCCGATTGCTCACGATGGTGAGTTTTATCTACCGCTGGGCTATGGCAGAAAGTCTAAAACGGGCAAGACTGAAATTATAATTGAGCGGCTGACAGAGCCTATTAGTGAGGGCAATCGTAGCGTTACTGGCTCGGTACGGATTTTCTTCCAGAAGATTGTCAATAAGAAGCTGGGGCTGGCTTTTGAGTATCCTTTGCTGGCGATCGCACAGTTAGAAAAACCCGCGCAGTCAACCGTTAGGCAAGCCGTCGCGCCAAAAGTCACATACATCCGCGAAGTAGACGCTGTCAAAGCTAAAGTCGCCGAGGCTCAGAACATCGCCATTTACGTTCACGGGATCTTCGGCGATACCGAGAGTATGCTGCCGAGTTTGGATAGTGCGATCGCCACCCTAGAAGACAGCAGTACACCTATCGGAGACCTGTACGATTTGGTCTTGGCATTTGACTACGAAAACTTGAACACAACAATCGATCAAAATGCGCGTTTGCTAAAGGAACGATTAGCCGCCGTCGGTCTTCGACCTGGTCATGGGAAAACGGTCCATATCATCGCACATTCTATGGGCGGGCTAGTCTCTCGCTGGTTTATCGAGCAAGAGGGCGGTCAGGAGATTGTGAATCACCTGATTATGCTAGGAACGCCCAATAACGGTTCGCCGTGGCCGCAGGTGCAGGCCGGGGTCACAGCAGCTGTATCGTTTGCACTCAATGGGTTATCCATAGTTGCTGCGCCGCTGAAGATCCTAGAAGGACTGCTGAAGCGAATCGAGACTATAGATGTGTCGCTCGACCAAATGCAGCCGGGATCAGACTTTTTGGCAGAATTGGCAAAGGCTCCTGATCCTGGCATTCCCTATACCTTGATCGTGGGTAATACGTCGTTGATGACGGCAGCAGCTGAGACGTTGAAAGAGAAGATTATGCAGCGGCTAGGAAAGCTAGTAGAGCTGCCGTTTTTCAAACAGCCGAACGACATTGCGGTGTCAGTCAACAGCATTGTGTTTGTTCCAGAAGGGCGATCCCCTGCGCCCAGACAGCTACCGACTGCCTGCAACCATCTGGAGTATTTTGTCCATCCGGCGGGCCTAGCATCACTGACAGAAGCGGTAGTGGGTACAGGCCTTCGATCATCACAAGGAGTACTTAATTCAAAAGTATCTAGTTCAGGCAGGCGTGAAGCCTCCGCTTCTGTCGGTTCAGAGGGTGTGCCTGAGCCGTCCGAACCCTCTGAACCGGCAGAATTGTCCACACCATCCGATCCGTTTGTTCAAGGCGACCCCGTCCAGACAAAAGTAGAAAGCGGCGAAACCCCCGATTCGTCTTCCAAGCTTTGGATTCTAGGAATTGTAGGACTGTTGATAGCAATAGGAATAATCTTTGGGCTAGCTCAGAAGCCCGCTTCAACACCGACAGGCCCTGAAGCCGTTCCTGAAGTCAATCCCTGAAGCTACTTCCTCAAGCCAATCTCTGAGGCCAGCGGCGGCGATCGCCCATTTTCTTCAAACCAGAAAAGTATGACTAGCGCAAAGTTTGATCGAAGCTTAGCGATTGCTATTGGCATCAATAGATACGGCAATGGTATCCCTCAGCTAGGTACGCCAGTTGCAGACGCCACCGCGATCGCAACCCTCCTAGCCACCCATCACGGCTACAAAGCCACCCTACTCACCGACCAAAACGCTACGCTTGCACACCTCACTCAACTCCTTCACAAAACCCTACCCCACCAGGTCAAGCCTACCGATCGGCTAATCTTCTATTTTGCAGGTCACGGCATTGCTCTCAACGGCGACGACGGCCCCGAGGGATTCCTAATTCCTCAAGACGCTCGCCTCGGCAGCATTCAGACCTATCTTTCGATGGTGCAGCTTCAGCAAGCTCTGATCTCCTTGCCCTGCCGCCACTTTCTCGCTATTTTTGACTGTTGTTTTGCGGGAGCCTTTCGCTGGTCTAGCACCCGCGATATCAGCGTCGTCCCCGAGGTCATTCACCAAGAGCGCTATGAACGGTTTTTACTCGATCCAGCCTGGCAGGTGATTACCTCTACTGCCTACGATCAAACCGCGCTTGATTCTTTCATGTTTCAAAACTCGCGCGGTCAGCAGGGCACCCATTCTCCTTTTGCCTTAGCCCTGTTAGAAGCGCTCGCAGGCGAAGCCGACGCCTCACCGCCCGCGACAGGCAACCAACCTAGAGGCGACGGCGTGATTACGGCTACAGAGCTGTACTTGTATTTACGCGATCGCATCGAACCACCCACTCACCAGAGCAGCCAGCGTCAAACCCCCAGCCTCTTTGCCCTCGGCAAACACGACAAAGGCGAATACATTTTTCTCACCCCCGATCATCCGCTCAACCTACCACCTGCCCCACCGCTCGATCGAACTCAGAATCCCTACCGAGGCTTGGAATCTTTTGACGAAGAACATGCCGATCTGTTCTTTGGTAGGCGCGATCGCATCACCCAGCTAGAAAAAAGGGTCACCACCCATCCGCTCACCGTCGTCATCGGTCCTTCCGGCAGCGGCAAATCCAGCCTCGTCAAGGCCGGACTCTTACCCCTACTTCGCTCACCTGGTGAAACAGCCCCCACCTGGCAAATCCTCGGACCCTTTCGTCCTAGCGCCAATCCTCTGAAAGTTCTCGCCGAGATCATTCAAGAGATTTCAAACAACAATTCAATTCAACAAAGTGAACTCACTGAAAACAGTCTCGCTATTGCAATCACATCCTGGAGCCAAACCCACCCAAACGAAAGACTTCTACTGGTGATCGATCAGTTTGAAGAGCTGCTCACATTCGCCAGTGATAAAGCAACGCGATCACGCTTTCTCCTAAATATCGCCCACGCACTTTCTCCTCTCAAAACCCCTGACCCCAAAGCCTCGTCCCCCCAAACCTTATCCCCCCATCCACCATTTCACCTCATCCTCACCCTCCGCGCCGACTTCGAGCCCCACTTCCAATCCACCCCCCTCGCCCCCTACTGGAACGCTGCTCGCTTCATTCTGCCTCCCATGTCTCGCGCCGATCTAAGAGCCGCTATCGAACAGCCCGCTAGCGCCAAAGTCATGTACTTCCAGTCAGACGACACGCGTTATCCCCTCATCGAACAGATTATCAACGAAGTCGCCGACATGCCTGGTGCTTTGCCTTTACTCTCTTTTACTCTCAGCGAACTCTATCTAAAATTTCTTGAACGACAGCGCATCGCCCAGCAACAAGGAGACTCTCTCGACCGAGCAGTTCTCGAATCTGACTATAAAGCTATGGGCGGTGTGGTCCGCAGCCTGACCCAGAGAGCCGACCAGGAGTACGACGCCCTAGTCAAACAGGTTCCCGCCTACGCCCATACCATTCGCAACGTTATGCTGCGCATGGTCGCCACTAGCGGCGCAGAAGTCAGCCGTCGCCGGGTGCCACTCTTTGAGCTAGAGTATGCTGGGGCCGAAAATGAACGTGCTAAACAAGTCGTTAAAACCTACTCAACCGCACGTCTTCTTGTCGAAGGCCAAGACCTCGCTGGAGAGTCCTACGTAGAACCAGCCCATGATGCTCTAATCAGCGGGTGGCAGCGACTCCTTACCTGGCAAAGAGAAGAAGAAAACCTCACGCTTCAGCGCCGACTAACGCCCGCAGCACTAGACTGGGAGAAAGAACAAGAAAATCGTTTTCTCTGGAACGCAGATCCCCGATTAGACATATTAAGTCAGACTTTAAATGCATCCAAACACTGGCTCAACCGATTGGAAATTGAATTCGTTCAGCGCAGTATTGCCCGTAAACGGCTGAACGGGCGGCTCAGAACTGGTGGCACCTTCGCAGTCATACTCTTGCTTAGCGCCGGACTGATAGCCGCACTCATCGGTCAGCGCCAGTCAAAGATCGAAGCAACCAGATTCTCTAGAGAATCTGGCCGACTAAATCTGGGGCGAAGTCACTCACTCGAAGGCCTACTTTACAGTCTCTCAGCCGGAAACTCGCTTCAGCATCCGTTGCTGAACTGGCTGAAGCCATCGAACACGCTCCAAACTCAGGTACAAGGAACCCTTCAGTGGGCTATGTTGAACGTTCAAGAACAGAACCGCTTTGGAGGCCACTCTGGCCCAGTCCGAAGCCAGTGGAGTCCAGATGGAACAAAAATCGCGACAGCGGGCGAAGATGGGCTAATTGCGATATGGGATGTTGAAAAACAAGAAATCGTTCAGTGGCAAGCAGACAGTCAAGGCGTGCAGCTAACAAAGTTTAGTCCAGATGGGCGGTGGATTGCTAGCGCAGGCAAAAGCGGAATCGTGAGCCTCTGGACGCTGACAGGAGAAGAAATAGACGAGTTCACAGGGCATATGGAAACAGACAGCGGAGCGAGAAATCAAACAATAGATTCAACAATTCGCTATGTCGACTTTAGCCCTGATGGTCAATGGTTAGCAAGCTTGGGAAGAGACGGCAGAGTGTTCTTAAGGAATTTCAAACAAGGGCAGTATGGCTCCAAAGTTGAGACGATCAGCTGGCAGACGACTTCTACTAGAGGGAAAAGCGTTTACTTCCATCCGCAACAACCCTGGTTGATTACAACAGATATGGAGAGTATCAAGCTGTGGAACTTCAAGGGGCAGCTGATCCGAGAGTTCAGACAGCATGCCTGGTCTGCTGTATTTACTCCCGGTGGAAAACAGATCGTGGCGGCAGGCGATGATGGACAGGTAGGAATATGGAATGTCGAAACGGGCGATCGCACCCAGCTCTGGCGAGCCGATTCTCAGCGACTCTGGAACCTTACCCTCAGCCCGAATGGACAGCAAATTGCTACTGCTGGCGAAGATGGGATTGTCAAGCTATGGACCTTCTCAGGCGAGTCAATTACCCAGCTTCGTAATCATACTGGTCCTGCTCGCAGCGTTAGCTTCTCTCCAGATGGCGACCAAATTGCCAGCGCTGGCGACGATAGCAGCACCCGCATCTGGACAACGCGGACCCGAGCCGGATTACAAGTCACCAGACCAACAGATGCTACCAAACGGCTTCAGCTAGTAAAGGGTGGAACTCAGATAGTCAGCGGTGGCGCAGATGGAAATCTGTTGTTTTGGACAGTGGCAGGTCAGCCCATAGCACAGACAGAAAATCAGATATCAGCGCAAGCAGTACCAGAACGCATCAACGCTAATGGTAGGTCAGCTATACAAGATATTGCTGTCGATGCCACCGGAAACATCTTGGCGAGTATAACTACAACGGGCGCTGGTGCTATTCGCGACTTGACGCAGCCTGGAAAGTCTTCATCTCTCCAACTGCCTGAGACGGTTGTAGCCAAGAGTATCGCACTCAGTCGTGACGGTGAACAACTGGCGATTGCGATTCAAGGAAAAATTCTGTTGATCAACAGATCAAACGGTCAAACGCAGGTGCTGAGTCAAGCCGGAGAGTCGATTAATCAGCTGGCTTTTAGCACCGATGGAAAACAGTTAGCTAGTGCGGGCGATAGTGGACTGGTTCAGCTGTGGGATACGCAGACTGGCAGCGTCAGCGGACGATTGCAAGAGCATGTTGGGATCGTCAACAGCATCGCGTTTAGTCCGGCAGATGCCAATCTGCTGGCTAGTGCGGGCGCAGATGGAACAGTGCGACTGTGGAATGTGAAAGCTGGAAAGTCAGTTGGGTCGCCGTTTCAAGTTTATAGTCAGTCGGTGGTCGTAGTGGCATTCAGTCCCGATGGAGAGATTGTCGCTAGCGGCGATCGCACAGGCGCTGTTCAGCTCTGGAATACAACAGAACAAGAACAGATTGCTACCTGGCAAGCTCACCCAAAAGAAATACAAGATATCAAATTCGGACCAGAAGGTCAGCAGCTAATTACCGCTGGCGCTGACGGCACCGTTAACTTTTGGGCATTGGACTCTTTTGAAACGCTGATGCAGCAGGGGTGTGATCGCATCCGCAATTTCTTAAAAATGCAAGACAAAACCCAAAACGCGAATAGAATCTGTGGAAATTCCACGCAATAGCCAGCCGCAATCTTCAACAAACTGTTCCAGCGGCAAAAACTACAAAGGCTCAACGCTTGGCTGCAAAACGTATTTACCGATATGTGTGCCTGCTTCCATTTCAGCATGCGCCTCTCTCACCTGCCCCAACGGAAACTTTCCTGCTATTGGCAACTTGTAATTGCCCAAAGCTACCTGCTCTAAAATGTGCTGATAGCCTTCTGTCTCAGCAGGCGTCCCAACTACAAAGTTCAGCAGCCAGCCCCGAATCGCCCCATCCTTACGAATCAACGGCGAGACATCAACCGTATCAGGTGTTCCTAGCAAGCCATAAGCCCAAATCGTACCGCCTGGTGCCAGCAGCCGAATTTCAGTATTCAAAAAGTCTCCAGCTGCCACCGGATCAAAGATCGCATCTACTCCTTTTCCTTGCGTAATTTGTTTGACCGTTCGCCACCAGGGTTTTTCGTCTTCTGCCTGGCTCGTCACCACAATGTGATCGTACTGAGCAGCGTCTGTTTGCTTTAGAGCTTCAACCTTCTCTGGACTGGTGGTGGTGCCGATAGTGATACCACCGCGCTGCTTGATGATTTGGCTGGCCGCGATCGCAACACTACTACTCGCCGCAGGCAGCATCACTACTTGTCCTGACTGAATATCCTGTCGCCATACCAACGCCCCCCAAGCTGTTAAAAAAGGTAGCCAAAGTGCGCCCAGCAATTCGTCATCTACGTCATCAGGCACAGCCACCGTTTCTGCAGCAGCCGCCAAAAACTCCGACCGGTACGTTCCCCGTCTAGCAACTGCTCCCAAAGTCAAAATGACTCGTTGACCTACCGCACGATCGCTCACGCCTTCACCGATCGCCGTAATCACCCCGCCTCCTTCAATGCCAGGTGTAAACGGCGGCTCTCCCGAACTTAGCCGATACTCCCCCCGCCGCGCCATCAGATCTGCTTGATTCATTCCTACACTTAGCAGCCGAATCACTACCTCACCCGACCCAGGACTTAGGGCATCCACTGTCACTACATCTATATTCTCAACGCCGCCAAACGCACGGACAACTACCTGCTTCATTGCAAACTCAAACTCCGATGATGCCAACGCTAAGCTCTTATTCTCTCTTCTTTAGACTTGCCTAGGTAGGGCACACAAAAGGTGGAAAACAACCGGTGCGCCAAACTATGAACACGATGTGGACAATGAACAATCAGCTCGAAATCAGTCCACCGTGCTGGGAAAGCGCAATGTATTTTTTAGAGAACTTTACCTATCTAGACGCTGAGTTTGGCATGATCGATCTCGCTGCAACTGGCATGTTCGATCTATCCCACGCGGCCACTGCTCAAGAAATCGATCTGGCGAAGACACTACGAACCATTCGTCAGAAGGTCTCTATTACAAAATTGATTTTGCACTGGATCGTTGAGAATAGAGATCGGCTAGAGGACTGTCCACAAGAGCTACAAACTCAATTGGCGACGACGCTTGCTCGCTAAGTTGAGAATTCTGCTATAGCTACAGCTTTTCTACGACTAGACCTTTTTCACCGCTAGGGCTCTTCTACCCGGAGCCGGACCGAATCGCCATGAGAGGGCAATCCTTCCGCGCGGGTTAAAATTTCGATGTCTGCTGCCACTTCCTTCAGAGCGCTGCGGCTGTACTGCACTAGGCTAGTATGCTTCATAAATGTCTCGGTGCTCAAAGGTGAAGCGTAGCGAGCTGCACCCGAGGTCGGCAAGGTGTGATTGGGACCCGCCAAGTAGTCACCTACAGCCTCCGGCGTATCGTGGCCCAGAAAGATGGCCCCCGCCTGATTTATCAGCGGCAGTAGCTCCCACGGCTCTTCCACTTCTAGCTCTAGATGTTCCGGGGCAAAAAGATCTGATAGCTTCGCAGCAGTTGCCAACGTATCGACAACGATGGCAGCGCCGTAGTGAGCAATCGCCTTCTCTGTCAGCGTCTGTCTAGGATGCTGAGCTAGCTGCCTTTCGACTTCTTCAGAAACGGCCTCGGCGATCGCGCTATCGGTTGTGATCAACACTGCCGCTGCCATTGGATCGTGCTCAGCCTGCGCCAGTAAATCCGCTGCCACATGCACCGGATTCGCGCTGCTATCCGCAATCACCAGCACCTCAGACGGGCCTGCTAGCGAATCGATTCCCACCTTGCCATACACATACTTCTTCGCCAGAGTGACGTAGATATTACCCGGTCCGGTGATCACATCTACAGCAGGAATCGTGTAGGTTCCATAGGCTAAAGCTGCGATCGCCTGTGCTCCGCCCACCTGATAGATTTCTTCTACGCCCGCCTCTTGCGCTGCTACTAGCACCGCTGGGCTGATCGCGCCCTCTCGGCCAATCGGCGTCACCATGACCACTCGCTTCACCCCAGCCACTCGTGCCGGTATGGCATTCATCATCACTGTACTGGGGTAGCTAGCTCGACCACCGGGCACATAGATACCTGCCTTCTCGACTGCGGCATAGCGCTTACCTAGGACTACGCCGTTGTCCTCGAAATTCACCCAGCTTTTTGGCAGTCGCTGACGATGAAATTTCTCAATATTGGTGCAGGCTTTACGAATTGCTCGTAATAAGTCCTGCGAAATCTGCTGGTAGGCAGCATCTAGCCGAGCGCCGTCTACTTTTAGAGTCGTACTTGTCAGCGTTTGCTTATCGAACTTCTCGGTGTAGTGTAGTAGTGCTTTATCCCCAGTTTGCCGCACGGCCTCCACAATCTCCTTGACCGTCGCCTCCGCATCCGCGACCTCTGCATTGTGGGTGCGATCGCAAATGCGCTGAAGTTCCGCTTTAGCATCACCTAGCTGGTTGATAATTCGCAGCATGTAAGACAAAAGAAAAGGGCAACAGAGTCAAGCAAGGCAAACGGCAGCAGCCATTCACCACTTTTTACTAGCTTAGCGTGGAATTCCAAAGGGTAGCCAGCCGACAGCTCAGATCCCAGGCATGATATCTGCACCTTCCCCAGAAAATCTGGTCACACAACTGATTCTTCGATGCTATAATCGTTCATTCTGATAGTTTTATTAATTGATATAAGGGCGATTAGCGCGAGTACAATGGCAAATACAAAATCTGCGATCAAACGCATACGAGTTGCAGAGCGGAATCGGTTGCGGAATAAAGCATACAAATCAGCCGTCAAAACCCTGACCAAGCGATACCACGAGGCCTTAGAAGCGAGTGCCTCTGAGCCTTCGGAAGAGAGCAGCAAGCTGGTACGCGAAAGGATGTCAGCTGCTGTCAGCAAGATCGACAAAGCTGTCAAGCGCGGCGTACTTCACAAGAACGCTGGTGCTAGACGCAAATCTCGCCTAGCTAAAGCTTTGAAGATCACTGAAGGGACACCTGCTTCAGCAAGCGTTACGGAGACAGCCGCTGAAGAAACAGTCGTTGAAGAAACCACCTCTGTAGCTGAAGAGACAACTGCTGAAGAGACAACTGCCGCCGTTGAAGCAGCTGGCAAAGAAAGCGAATAAGCACATGCGTCTTGTTGATACCCACGTTCATATCAATTTCGATTCTTTTGACGTTGATAGAGATGACGTGGCTACGGCATGGAGAGAAGCGGGCGTTGCCCATCTGGTTCATTCCTGCGTCGATCCGAGCGAATTTGAGAAAATTCAGGCGATCGCGCAGCGCTATCCAGAAGTTTCCTTTGCAGTTGGACTCCATCCATTAGATATGGACAAATGGAGCGAGACTACGTCAGCGGACATCAAGCGCCTAGCGCAATCTGATACCAAGGTGGTTGCCGTCGGCGAAATGGGACTCGACTTTTTTAAAGCTGACGACAAAGAGCTTCAAAAACAAGCCTTCATCGCCCAGCTAGAAGTCGCTCAATCGCTCGATCTGCCGGTGATTATTCACTGTAGAGAAGCCGCTAATGAGATGGCTGAACTGCTGGAGGCATTCTTTGAGAAGAAGGGTCGCGTCAATGGTGTGATGCACTGCTGGACAGGCAATCCTGAAGAGACTCAGCGTTTTCTGAACCTGGGCTTTTTCATCAGCTTTAGCGGGATTGTCACATTCAAGAGTGCAGAGCAGGTGAAGGCTTCAGCGAAGATGGTACCGGGCGATCGCATCCTAGTAGAAACAGACTGTCCCTTCCTTTCTCCTGTGCCCAAGCGCAAAGAAAAACGTAACCAGCCAGCTTTTGTCAGGCACGTCGCTGAACATGTTGCTGACCTCAGAGGCGTCTCTCTGGCCACTCTTGCCGAACAAACCACACGTAACGCACAACAGCTATTCAAGCTTCCCATCGAGCTTTTGATGCCGTAAACCTGACACCGCAAATCAGCAGACGGTAGCCAGCCAGCGCAAGCTCAAAGATTACAAGGCCAATTCGTTGAAAAGACGATAGAAATTTCCCCAAAAAACAGCTTGAACGGTCCACCCTCTAGCCCTAGCGCTCGAACATCTTGACATTCTGATAGTTTTAGGCTGCACGTTTAGCTTATGATAGATAAGCTGAAAAAACATTTTTTGATACGTCTGCCGACCACCGCAAAATCCTTCCACTAATAGAAAGACCTCAATATCCCCATTTACATAGGATACAAGCCTTATATGTTAGCTGAAGCGAACGCCCGTTCTCTGAAAAAGATCACCCCAATCACCCCATCCTTTGCTAATTCAACGCTCGAATTTCCCTGACCTCCTCTACTTATACAGGCAGATATTACAATTCTTAACAGTAAAAGCCAAGGTTGACTTTACTATCTGAGCAATACTCACAGGTAGGAAATTTTCAACGCAAGCTCACTGTTTTAGAACGCTTAACTCTACGACATTGCCTGTCACTCCATTAAAAGTCCGGAGGAAAACCTAGAGGAGAAGTCAAAGAAAAGCTAGCACTTTTGCTTTCTTGCTGTCACCTATATGTTTCCCGTCCTTCCATCCCTTTTTTATTCTTTGTAAACGCTTGCCCTGCTGGGCGCGATTTTTTGAGGAACGCATGACTGACTCTACTATTACCACTGTTGACTCTACGCTTACCACTGTTGATTCTGTTGCCGTCAATTCTTCTGCCGCGAAACCTGCACCGGTTCATTTGCTGCCCGATCTAGTCGAGATCCAAAGGGCTAGCTTCCGCTGGTTTTTAGGAGAGGGACTGGTTGAAGAGCTAGAAAGCTTCTCCCCTATCACTGACTACACAGGTAAGCTAGAGCTGCACTTCTTGGGCAAAGACTACCGGCTCAAGGCTCCAAAATATATGGTGGACGAGGCCAAGCGGCGCGACAGTACCTACTCAGTACAAATGTACGTCCCCACCCGACTAATCAACAAGGAAACGGGTGATATTAAAGAGCAGGAAGTCTTTATTGGCGATCTGCCGCTGATGACCGATCGCGGTACGTTCATCATCAACGGTGCAGAGCGAGTTATTGTCAACCAAATCGTTCGCAGTCCCGGTGTCTACTACAAAGCCGAAACAGACAAGCATGGTCGCCGTACCTACACAGCCAACTTGATTCCTAACCGGGGCGCGTGGCTAAAGTTTGAGACCGACAAAAACGATCTGGTCTGGGTTCGCATCGACAAAACCCGCAAGCTGTCCGCGCAGGTATTGCTAAAGGCATTGGGGCTCAGCGACGGCGAAATCTTCGACTCTTTGCGCCATCCCGAATATTTTCAAAAGACTATTGAAAAAGAAGGCCAGTTTAGTGAAGAAGAAGCTTTGCTAGAGCTGTATCGTAAGTTGCGTCCGGGTGAGCCGCCTACGGTCAACGGTGGACAGCAGTTGCTAGAGTCTCGCTTCTTTGATCCCAAGCGTTACGACTTGGGCAAAGTTGGCCGTCACAAGCTTAACCGCAAGCTGCGGCTGAACATCCCCGAAGCGACTCGAGTGCTGACGCCTCAAGATATCGTCTCAGCGATCGACTACCTAATCAACCTAGAGTTTGACATTGGTAATCCCGATGATATTGACCACTTGGGCAACCGCCGAGTTCGCTCCGTAGGTGAACTGTTGCAAAACCAGGTCCGCGTCGGACTAAACCGGTTAGAGCGGATCATTCGAGAACGGATGACGGTTTCTGATGCCGACTCTTTGACGCCAGCTTCGTTGGTAAACCCCAAGCCACTGGTCGCAGCCATCAAAGAATTCTTTGGCTCCAGCCAGCTGTCTCAGTTCATGGACCAGACTAACCCACTCGCTGAGCTGACTCACAAGCGCAGAATCAGTGCCCTCGGCCCAGGTGGTCTCACCCGTGAGCGAGCAGGCTTCGCCGTTCGAGACATTCACCCTTCTCACCACGGCAGAATCTGCCCGATCGAAACGCCTGAAGGTCCCAACGCGGGCCTGATCGGTTCACTGGCAACGCACGCCCGCGTGAACGATTTTGGGTTCATTGAGACGCCTTTCTTCCCAGTTGTGAATGGCCAAATTATCAAAGATAAACCAGCCGTGTATATGACGGCTGATGAAGAAGATGATTTGCGTGTAGCTCCTGGCGATGTGCCAATTGACTCAGACAACAACATCTTGGGCGAGTCTGTACCAGTGCGATACCGCCAAGACTTTACGGTGACCTCACCCAAGGAAGTTGACTACGTAGCGGTTTCTCCGGTGCAAATCATTTCGGTTGCGACCTCACTGATTCCGTTCTTGGAGCACGACGACGCTAACCGGGCGCTGATGGGTTCAAACATGCAGCGCCAGGCAGTGCCTTTGCTGCGACCTGAGCGAGCTTTAGTCGGTACTGGATTGGAAGCTCAGGCTGCTCGCGATTCCGGGATGGTCATTATCAGCCGTACGGACGGTGTGGTCAGCTATGTCGATGCCAACTGGATCAAGGTGACAGATCATGAAGGCAAAGTTCATTCCTATGAATTGCAGAAGTATCAGCGCTCGAACCAGGACACTTGCTTGAATCAGCGTCCCTTTGTCTTTGAAGGGACCAAGGTTGTTGCAGGTCAGGTGATGGCTGACGGATCTGCTACTGAGGGTGGCGAAATTGCCCTGGGTCAGAACGTATTGATTACATACATGCCATGGGAGGGCTACAACTATGAGGATGCTATCCTGCTGAGCGAACGCTTGGTGTATGAAGACGTTTACACCTCTATCCATATTGAAAAGTTTGAGATTGAGGCGCGTCAGACCAAGCTAGGCCCTGAAGAAATCACTCGGGAGATTCCGAACGTTGGCGAAGATGCGCTGCGTCAGCTAGACGAGACTGGCATCATCCGTGTAGGTGCCTGGGTCAGCTCTGGTGACATTTTGGTCGGCAAAGTGACGCCTAAGGGTGAGTCGGATCAGCCACCGGAAGAAAAGCTACTGCGAGCCATCTTTGGTGAGAAAGCTAGAGACGTGCGCGATAATTCTCTGCGCGTTCCCAACGGTGAGAAGGGCCGCGTCGTAGACGTACGGGTCTTCACTCGTGAGCAGGGTGACGAGCTTCCCCCTGGCGCGAACATGGTAGTTCGAGTCTATGTCGCCCAAAAGCGGAAGATTCAGGTTGGCGACAAGATGGCAGGTCGTCACGGTAATAAGGGGATCATTTCTCGAATTTTACCGGTTGAGGACATGCCCTATCTGCCAGACGGAACGCCGATTGATATTGTGCTTAATCCTTTAGGCGTGCCTTCGCGGATGAATGTGGGTCAAGTATTTGAAGCGCTACTGGGCTGGGCTGGGCAGAACCTGGATGCTCGGTTCAAAGTTACGCCATTCGACGAAATGTATGGCGAGGAAGCTTCACTAGAAACCACCCACGGTAAGCTGCAAGATGCCCGTGAGCACAGCGGCAAAGACTGGGTATTTAATCCCGATAACCCTGGCAAGATTCAGCTTTATGACGGTCGTACGGGCGATCCGTTTGATCAGGAAGTGACAGTGGGTCAGTCCTACATGCTGAAGCTAGTTCACTTGGTGGATGATAAGATCCATGCCCGCTCTACTGGCCCTTACTCGCTAGTGACTCAGCAGCCGCTGGGTGGCAAGGCGCAGCAAGGCGGCCAGCGATTTGGTGAGATGGAGGTATGGGCGCTAGAGGCATTTGGCGCAGCATACACGCTCCAAGAGCTGCTGACAGTGAAGTCTGATGACATGCAGGGCCGGAATGAAGCGCTGAATGCAATTGTGAAAGGAAAGGCTATTCCCAGGCCGGGTACGCCTGAATCTTTCAAGGTATTGATGCGAGAGCTGCAGTCGCTGTGTTTGGACATAGCGGTTCATAAGTTGGAGACACAAGAAGATGGGACTAGCCGAGATAGTGAGGTTGACTTGATGGCAGACGTAGGCAATCGCCGGACGCCGTCTCGTCCAACCTACGAATCGATTTCGAGAGAAGAGCCAATGGGTACGGCTGGAGCGGCTGGGGCGGCGATCGCACCTTTGGGCTCCGGCATCGAAGGTGGCTCTCCAATCACATCTCTGGTGGAAAATCAACCCCCACAGCCTCTTTAGGCTCAGAAAGCTCAGAACCTAATCTCAAGAACTGAATAAGAACCTAGGATTGGGATCTGACAAAGCAAGCTAGCCAAATGGATAAGAACAGATGAGCGTCAGCTATAGATAAAAGAAGCGCTCATAAATCTCGTCAAGTTGTAAGGGAATAGATAGTAAGGAAACAAAGGATGCCGAAAGTAGAACAGCGGTTTGACTATGTCAAGATTGGCATTGCTTCGCCAGAGAGAATCAGAGAGTGGGGTGAGCGGACCTTGCCCAACGGTACTGTGGTTGGAGAAGTCACCAAGCCAGAAACCATCAACTACAGAACGCTTAAGCCTGAGATGGATGGGCTATTCTGTGAGCGGATCTTTGGCCCTGCAAAGGACTGGGAGTGTCACTGTGGCAAATACAAGCGTGTGCGTCATCGGGGCATTGTATGTGAGCGCTGTGGTGTAGAAGTCACTGAATCTAGAGTCCGTCGCCACCGGATGGGATATATCAAGCTGGCAGCACCGGTCGCCCATGTTTGGTACTTGAAGGGCATTCCTAGCTATATTGCGATCTTGCTGGACATGCCGCTGCGCGACGTTGAGCAAATCGTATACTTCAACGCTTACGTAGTACTAGATGCTGGTAACGCAGATAACCTCTCTTACAAACAGCTGCTGAGTGAAGATCAGTGGATGGAAATTGAGGACCAGCTTTATGCGGACGAATCGCAGCTGTCTGGAATCGAAGTTGGTATCGGTGCCGAGGCGCTCAAGCGGCTGCTAGAAGATCTGCAGCTAGAAGAAACTGCTGAGATGCTACGAGAGACGATTGCTACCTCAAAAGGGCAAAAGCGCGCCAAGCTGATCAAGCGTCTGCGCGTAATCGACAACTTTATTGCAACTGGCTCCAAGCCCGATTGGATGGTGCTAGATGTGATCCCGGTGATCCCGCCTGACCTGCGGCCAATGGTGCAGTTAGACGGCGGTCGCTTTGCAACCTCTGATCTGAATGACCTGTATCGCCGAGTCATTAACCGGAACAACCGGCTGGCTCGTCTGCAGGAAATTTTGGCACCAGAAATCATCGTTAGAAACGAAAAACGGATGCTGCAAGAAGCAGTAGACGCCCTAATCGACAACGGTCGTCGCGGTCGCACAGTCGTCGGTGCAAACAACCGACCGCTGAAGTCTCTATCTGACATCATCGAAGGCAAGCAGGGCCGATTCCGTCAAAACCTCCTGGGTAAGCGGGTTGACTACTCTGGCCGTTCGGTGATTGTGGTAGGTCCGAACTTGAAGATTCACCAGTGCGGATTGCCGCGTGAGATGGCGATTGAGCTGTTTCAGCCGTTCGTGATTCACCGGTTGATTCGTCAGGGCCTGGTGAACAACATCAAGGCGGCGAAGAAGCTGATTCAGCGCAATGATCCTAGCGTTTGGGAAGTGCTAGAGGATGTGATCGAAAACCATCCAGTTATGCTGAACCGAGCGCCGACGCTGCACCGATTGGGCATTCAGGCGTTTGAGCCGATCATGGTGGAGGGCCGAGCGATTCAGCTACATCCGCTGGTTTGTCCGGCGTTCAACGCTGACTTTGACGGTGACCAGATGGCAGTCCACGTACCGCTGTCTCTAGAAGCGCAGTCGGAGGCCAGACTATTGATGCTGGCCTCTAATAATGTGCTTTCGCCAGCAACGGGTCGACCGATCATTACGCCTAGTCAGGATATGGTACTGGGCTGCTATTACCTGACGGCGGACAATCCTGGCAAGCAGAACGGGGCTGGGCGCTATTTTGCGAATATGGAGGATGCGATCGCAGCCTACGAACAGGGCAACGTCGATCTCCACGCTAGAGTTTGGCTCCGCTTCCTAGGCGAAGTCGAGACCTCAGAGGACGACAGCGAACCCATCAAAGTCGAAGACGATAGCAACGGCGGATCGACCAAAACCTACAAATTCCGCCGAGTTAGAGAAGACGAATCTGGCAATGTAATTTCTCAGTATGTAGAAACGACGCCAGGACGGATCATCTACAACCATGCGGTGTTAGGCGCACTGGCTGAATAGATTCGTAGACAATCAGTCAGACCGGCAGAGATAAACCAACAGAACAACAAAACAAATCGGCAAGCGTCGGCCAGCCCTATCAAGAGGTTTGCCGACGCAACCGTTGGAAACAGCATTGGCAACCAGCAGCAAAGCAAGACTTCGAGAGGAAATAGTAGAGCATGACAGAGCAGCAAAAAGAATTAAAACCGAGAGTATTCCGAAACCGAGTAATCGATAAAAAACAGCTAAAAAATCTGGTTTCTTGGTCCTTTGAGCACTATGGCACCGCTCGGACCTCTCAGATGGCCGACGAGATCAAGAGTCTGGGCTTCAAATACGCCACCAAAGCAGGCGTTTCTATCAGCGTAGAAGACCTAGAAGTACCGCCCAGTAAAAAGGCGATGCTAGAGACTGCCGAGCAAGAAATTCGCGATACTGAAGAACGCTACACACGCGGCGAAATCACCGAGGTAGAGCGCTTTCAGAAAGTAATCGATACCTGGAACAGCACCAGCGAGCATCTAAAAGACAAAGTGGTGGAAAATTTCCGCGACCACAATCCGCTCAACTCCGTCTATATGATGTCTAACTCGGGCGCACGTGGAAACATTTCCCAGGTGCGTCAGCTAGTGGGCATGCGCGGTCTGATGGCCAATCCGCAAGGCGAAATCATTGACTTGCCAATCAAGACTAACTTCCGTGAAGGTCTAACGGTCACCGAGTACATCATTTCCTCGTATGGTGCGCGTAAGGGTCTAGTAGATACTGCTCTACGGACAGCTGACTCTGGCTACTTGACTCGTCGCTTAGTAGACGTCTCTCAAGATGTAATCGTCCGTGAGATTGACTGCGGCACCGATCGCTACATTCCAGTTCGTCCGATGACAGACGGTGAGCGGGTGTTAATTCCTTTGAAGGATCGCTTGCTAGGTCGGGTTCCGGCTGAAGATGTTGTCCATCCTAAAACAGGTGAGGTGATTGTAGCTCGCAATCAGTCCATCACTGACGACCTTACTAAAGAGATCGGCGCAGCTAAGGTCAAAGAAGTTAAAGCACGTTCAGCGCTTACCTGTGAAGCGGCCCGTTCCGTGTGCCAACATTGCTACGGCTGGAGTCTGGCTCATTCTCACATGGTAGATCTTGGCGAAGCGGTAGGTATTATCGCGGCGCAGTCTATTGGCGAGCCGGGAACGCAGCTGACGATGCGGACCTTCCATACGGGCGGTACGTTCACGGGTGAACTGGCTCCCCAAGTCAACGCTAAGCGCGGCGGCGTTATCCGCATTCCAGAGGGGCTGAAAACACGACAGTTCCGGACGCGCCACGGTGAAGATGCCCTGGTCATGGATGAGAACTGCCAGATTGCGATCGAGTCTAACGGCAAGGAATATTCTGTATCGCTAGCCAAGAATGCAATTTTGTTCGCCAAAGATGGTGATGAAATTGCAAAAGGCGACATGATCGCTGAGATGCCTAGTACTAGCCGAGTGCGAAAGGTCACTGAGAAAGCAAGTAAGGACGTTACCTCCGATTTGTCCGGGGAAGTGAAGTTCGATGGGCTAGTCCAGGAAGAGAAGACTGATCGCCAAGGCAACATGACTCGCTTGGCACAGCGTGGCGGTCTGATGTGGGTGCTTTCTGGCGAGGTGTATAACCTGCCACCGGGCGCAGAACCGGTTGTTAAGAATGGCGATCGCATTGAGGCTGCTGGCGTCTTGGCTGAAACCAAGCTGATCACAGAGCGCGGCGGTATCGTTCGACTTACCAACACCTCAAACGATGGCAAGGGAGGCCGAGAAGTCGAAATCATCACCGCTTCTGTTGCCCTAGATCGCGCTGAGGTCGAAATCGAAAGTGGCCAGGGTCGTGAACATTACTTCTTGAACACGTCTACTGGACAAAAATTCTCGATCAACGCGACTCCTGGCACCAAAGTAACCAACGGTCAGGTTGTAGCAGAGCTAGTAGATGATACTTTCCGTACTCAGACGGGTGGCATCATTAAGTTTGCCGGAGTGGAAGTATCCAAACGCGGTAAGGCCAAGACTGGCTATGAGATAACAAAGGGCGGCACCCTGCTCTGGATTCCCGAAGAAGCGCACGAAATCAACAAAGACATCTCCTTGCTGATGGTAGAAGACGGACAGTACGTTGAAGCCGGTACAGAAGTCGTAAAAGATATCTTCTGTCAGACTAATGGCGTGGTTGAAGTCACCCAGAAGAATGACATTCTGCGTGAGATCGTGATCCGTCCTGGCGATATCCATATGGTAGATAGCCCAGACGATGCGGGTAAAAAGGGCGGCGACATTGTCAACGCGGGCGAAGAAGTCATGCCTGGCGTAGTTGCTGATTCGCTTCGCTACGTTGAGTACGTAGAGACGCCTGAGGGCGCAGCCTTGCTACTGCGCCCCGTCCAAGAGTTTGAAGTGCCTGATGAGGCCTCTATTCCTAGTCAAGCCTCTGTAAGCGATAGCGATGACAAGGGCATTAGCCTCAAGGCTATTCAGCGCCTGCTCTACAAAGACGGAGAGCGAGTGAAGTCCGTAGAAGGGCTAGAAATCTTGCGGACGCAGCTAGTGCTAGATATCGATGAAGGTGGTAGTCAGCTCACTGCCGATATTGAACTCAAAGCCGATAGCGATGATGAAGACGCTAAACAGCGACTGCAACTGGTGGTATTAGAGACACTTGTTGTTCGCCGTGACATTGAAGCGGACCAGACTCAGGGCAGCACGCGCACACGCTTGCTGGTAGAAGACGGTGACGAAATTCAGCCGGGCGCGGTGATTGCGCGGACCGAAATTCGATCGAAGGAAGCTGGCGAGATTCGCGGTATTCGTGAGGATCTAGAGTCAGTTCGACGGATTCTGATAGTGCGTGACACCGACCGGATTACGGTCACTACAGACGGCAATCAGCCAACGGTCTCCGAGGGTGATTTGCTTGTTGACAACACTGAGATTGCTCCTGGTGTCAAAGCCATTGAATCAGGGCAGGTGATCTCCGTTAACGGTGACGAAGTGGTCATGAGACTAGCTAGGCCCTATCGAGTGTCTACTGGCGCGGTGCTACACATCGAAGATAGCGATCTGGTACAGCGAGGTGATGGCCTGGTGCTGCTGGTATTCGAGCGGGCTAAGACTGGTGATATTATTCAGGGTCTACCTCGAATCGAAGAGTTGTTAGAAGCCCGCAAGCCTAAGGAAGCATGCATTTTAGCAGAGCGGCCTGGTACAGCGCAGGTGGTCTACGCAGAAGATGAAACCGTTGAGATCAAGGTGATTGAGAGCGACGGTGTGGTCACTGACTATCCGGTTACGCCGGGTCAAAACCTAGTGATTGGTGATGGTCAAAAAGTAGAAGTGGGTGAAGCACTCACGGACGGCCCGTCGAATCCTCACCAGATTCTAGAGGTGTTTTACAAGTACTATCGTGAGACCAAAGGTACTCACGAAGCGGCAATGCTTAGCCTGGAGAGAGTGCAGTCTTTCTTGGTGAACGAAGTGCAGTCGGTATATCAGTCCCAAGGGATCGATATTTCGGACAAGCACATTGAAGTCATTGTCCGGCAGATGACCTCCAAGGCGCGGCTAGAAGACGGTGGCGACACTACCATGCTACCGGGCGAGCTGATTGAGATTCGCCAGCTAGAGCAGGTGAATGAGGCAATGTCGATCACAGGCATGGCGCCAGCAGACTATACGCCTGTGCTGCTGGGTATCACCAAGGCTTCACTGAATACGGACAGCTTTATCTCGGCGGCGAGTTTCCAGGAGACAACTCGCGTGCTGACCGAAGCGGCTATCCAGGGTAAGTCTGACTGGCTGCGCGGCCTGAAAGAGAATGTGATCATCGGTCGTTTGATTCCGGCAGGTACAGGCTTCAATGCTTACGAAGAGCCGACGTCTCCTGAGGTTGATACCTCTTTTGACGGTACGTTCTTGAATAATGACATGGCGCTATCAGATATGGTGTTAGACGACCGGACGGCTAGAGCCTACGACCGGGAAGGCGGCTTGGATCTGATTGCTGGTGACGGCATGATTGGTGGGGCTGAAAAGAAGACTGCGTCTGAGACAGACACCATGCCTTCTACCCTGATTGGGGGAGATGGTTTGATTGACGACAAGACGGGCACGGTTTAAATGTTTTCTGATTGACCTCAGATACGCCTGAAACGGTCGGTCTGTAGACCGGCCGTACGTGTTTAGCGTACAGCTAAGCAGATTGGTTTTTAAGCGCCGCCGCAGGGCGTCTCGTTCGTCGAACGAGGCGCCCTGTGGCGGCATGGTCGCGGCCAGCGAAGCTAGAATAGCCCAAGTGTTTGCACCGCTAGGTGTTTTGTTGCCGCAGGAAAGTTTGCGACTAATCACCGCTGGGCACAGTTGTTTTCTGCGAGATTATTGGTCGCATTGACCGCTGAATGGTCCAGAAACGTGAACAGATGACCTTGCTGCTTTCGTAAGCGGTTGCGGACCTTTTCTTCTGCTTGGCCATGGTCGTCTGGCGGTCTCGGAATCGCCACAGTTGCTCGAATCGAGTCTCTAGCGAGTGCCTAAGTGACCGCCTTCGTTCATCGGGTGACTCGCTTGAAGCTGCTTGAGTAGCATCGCGCTGCAAAGCAACGCTCTGAGTTCTAATAAGTAGGCTGAGCCTTTACTGCTTCACTGTGCAAGGCTTTGGACAGCGCTTCGAGATAGTGGGCATAGCACTTTTGCTGCTCACCTTCGATACCATCATAGATAGACAGACGATCGCTGACCAAGACACTGAAGCCTTGCCCGGAATAGGCTTCAGTCGTCGATCGAGTTCGGCTGTCGACAATACGGTAGTAGGTCGCATCTTGGTTGGTATAGACCCACAGAGTATAGCTGCTGCTGCCAACCACCACCCAGTTTCATCGGTGTGAATTACTTCATTGGCACGAAGGCGTTTGCTCGTAGTCACCGCTCAGCCGCTCAGCAACCCAATCTAACGCCTGCGATCGCCCACCGAGCGCTATGCCCAGCAGTTGATTGAGCACTTGAGTACTCTTACGCATAGTCAACTTCAACGCTTTATTCAATATCGCAGCTAGACCTAAGGCTCTCAGCCCTATGTGCGTCCCGGCAACTCCCTTTGCTGCTGATATTTGCGACAGATGATGAGAGCTGATCTGTGCATCACAGTGCTCACAATAATTGCGACAGGTGCGCAAGCGAATGATACGAGGAACCACCAAGGGCGCTTCGATGATGGTCTGTTCTATTGCTCGCTGAGCCCAGTGTCTAAATCATGGCCACAGTCTGGACATTGCCCTAGCGGCACTTCGATGTGTTCGTCACTCGCCGCAAGCGGCGGCGATTGTCGCCATGCGCCTGGATAACCTGGTTTTCGACCTGGCTTTTTCGATGCTTGCGTCCGCTTTTTCCTCATAAATCCGGAACGGCACCGCGCTGCAGGCAATTTGATTCTCTTGGAGCGTTTCCACTTCTCGCTCTAACGCTGCCAACTGCTGACGACAATCATTTAATTCTGACTGTTGTTTCAATAGCTGACGCGCTTGGCGTTCTACCACACCTAGTAGTTGCTCTGGCACATCCACTAACAGCTCTCGCCCAAACGCCACGACCCGCTCTACTGCAGTCTCAATGGCTTCCGGGCTATACTCGGTTGTAGTAAACGTCAGGTATTTAGGGGGAGACGGCTATGAATCGCTTGACTTCTACTCTAAAACCTCTTGCTGATAACGGGGTTACCGCTAACCGTACATGGACGCTAAACACGCACGATCACACTGGTTGATTGGGTATTTCAGCAGAGTGAAAAACAAACCTTTCGACTTAACTACGAATTTAACAATGAGCTGAAGCAACAGATTGATGCGGGTTCGACTGGTTTAGCTCCGCTTACTCAAGCTCATTTTCGGCGGTTGACCGGCCATCGCATTCGCCTTTCGGATCTAGAGGCTATCAACTTTGGCCTCTCCGAATTGATGCTATCTAGTCTGGTTATATTCTCGCTCTTTACCGCTGCCGCTGCCCCGAATCCTTCGTCGGGTAGTATTTTCACAGTGCTCTCCTACGTGTTTGGATCTGTGAAAGACATCTACGCCCTACCGCTAATTTTTCAGCAGCTAATTCGTATCAACGAGATTAGCCAACGATTACAAAACGCAGTATTTTAGAGACTTTCAGATAGTTCTTTCAAACAACTTACACACGATTAGCGGCGTAGTGGTATCGCTGCTTTTTTTCGGTTTCGATAAAAGCTCGGAAGAGCCTAATGTTGACCTTTTATAGTCTTTCTAGGGAACTCTGAATCGGTAAAATAGTAAGCCCTATCGACTCTCTACGATTGACCACGCATGGCACAACCGCGACTGTACGATCTGCGTAAACGCTTCCAACTACGCGAGAAGATTGCGGCTGGATACATAGGTGTCTTGATCATCTCAGTTGGTGGTGTCCTGCTTGGCTATGTAGCGGGTGACTATTTCGAGTACAAGTCTGTCAAAACTGCAGAAGCGCTTGCTGAGAGCTTGGATGACCTCAATCACTTAGAAGTCGAACTTCTCCAAACTCAAAACTCCAGATATCAATTGATGGCTCAAAGCGAATATGATTTGCTTCGAAGATATCTTGATGATTTGGTGCGCCACCACAAAGGTCTCCAGGCAACCTGGCTGACACTGCAACAGTATGGTGAGACAACACCGTTAGCATATGGCGTTAGTAACCCAGCCCTAAGCTACATTGAAGCATTTGTAGGAAGAAACGGTCCCACTTTCAATGCTTACTTCTACGAGCTGGACGAATTAACCCTTGCTCTTACATCCCGAACCCAGATTCAAAACGGTGAAAACGGTGAGGCTGCGATCGCTGGATTGAGGCTATCTGAGCCACGTGCCATCGTCTCTGATGTGGATGAACTTTCTGAGGAACTACAGGCACTTATTCAGCAGACCAGAACTCAGTTCAAAGCAGCAAAGGGAGCAATAGAATCAACTGATATCCTACGCTTCCAAATCTCGACGGGATTTGTTTTGTTGTCAGTAGGTGCCGCGCTATTCTTAATTGCAAAGCTGAGTCAGGCGATTACAGCTCCCTTGCGTTCACTTAACCAGGTTGCTCGCACTGTCACACGCACTCAAAATTTTGAGCTACAAGCCCCTGTCCTTACCTCGGACGAAGTCGGAGGTTTAGCTACTTCGATAAATCAACTTATTGCTTCTGTGCATACTCTCTTGCAGCGTTTAGAGAGTAAAACCCAGGCCCTTACCGAACAAAAGGTGAGTCTGGAAAAGGCGATCGCGGCGTTGAGGGATGCGCAACTCCAACTTGTCCAGCAGGAAAAGATGTCTGCCTTGGGTAAGCTGGTCGCCGGGGTCGCACACGAAATCAATAACCCGGTCAGCTTTATCTATGGCAACATCGAACATACCAACCGGTACGTCGAAGATTTGCTCACGCTACTGTCGGTATATCAAGACTGTTATCCAGAACCGCTACTAGAAGTCCAAGCCTGCACAGAAGACATTGATCTCAAGTTTTTGTCAGAAGATTTGCCCAAGGTGATGCAGTCTATGAGCATGGGGGCCGAGCGCATTAAGCAAATCGTGCTGTCCTTACGCACTTTTTCTCGAATGGACGAGGCTGAGTACAAGAGTGTTAACTTGCACGACGGCCTAGACAGCACGCTCGTCATCTTAAGCCACCGTTTCAAGGCCAATCCTCAATCTTCAGCAATCCAAGTCACTAAATCGTACGGAGAATTACCATCCGTTGCTTGCTGTGCAGGGCAAATCAATCAGGTCTTCATGAACATTATTGCTAATGCGATCGATGCTCTAGAGGAATCGCAAGCCACGAACGCTGAGATTTCGATCTCAACCTATTTACAGGCAGGACAAGCGGTCATCACTATCTCAGACAACGGACCAGGGATAACAGCAGCCGTCCAGGACAGAATATTTGACCCCTTTTTCACTACCAAAGCGGTGGGGAAAGGGACCGGAATGGGAATGGCTATTAGCTATCAGATCGTCGTAGAGAAACACCACGGTCAGCTACTCTGTGATTCTTCACCGGAGAGGGGGACAACATTCACTGTCCGATTACCGCTGCAAAACTCAAACAAGACCTTGTGTGAGATTCGGTAAGCCTATGCAAGTGCTCATCCAGTACAATACGATTCTGAAAAATTCTTTTAGATTAACTAATCATCGTTGTGAATGTTGAAGCTTGCTCACCACAGCCGATCAACCGTTCGATCGATGGACTTGTAGCGATCGCCACTTTGTTTTACACAATTCCCATGAGTAAAGCCCTTGTCATAGCCTTTGCTCGATCCACTCTTTCATACCGACTCTTTTCAAAATAGCTCGGTCAGACTTCGGCGCTACCCATCCGTAAATCTCTTTCTCGCTGTAGCCTTTCTTCGCATTGCCAAAGGCCCATTGCATAGAAGCGTAGGTTGCAGGGTCTCTACCGTCCAAAGAGAGATGATCATTGATGTAGCAGGCCATCTTCCAGGCGGCTTCCGGCGTTTGGGTAAAGCGCAGAATCTGTTTTGACCAGTACATCCGCAGATTGTTGTGTAGCCACCCAGTATCCGACCACTCGTTTTGAGCAGCATTCCAGGTGCTATCGGGCGTTTGACCGTTCAAAATGCCCTGATCTGATTTCAGCTCAGGGCGCGGATCGGCGGCATGGTCTTCTAACGTTTGTTTTGCTTTCTCTGGTAGGGCTTCATATTCGTGCAGATTAGGAATGTAGAAAGCCTGGTAGTGAGACCATTCTCGCCAGGTTAAAAATTCGTCTCGAAATTTCCAGGTGTAGGTTTTAGGAACGTCTGAAGATTCAATTTCGGCTAGGACTTGGTGTGGGCTGATCATGCCAAAGTGCAGATAGGGCGATAGCTGTGAGGTGGAGTGCTCTAAAGCAGCGTTGTTTCTGATCCATTTGTATTTAGCAAGGATCTTCTCTTTTAGAACTTTGATTCGAGACTTTATCTCGGCTTGAGTGGGTGGGTGCTTTTCTGAGATTTTGATGCTGTGGTTAATATCGCACTGCGATATCAGCTCTTTAATATCGGTATCGCTGTAGTCTGCAAAGTTGTGTTCGTTTGATAGTGACAGCTTCTGTACTTTTATGTCGCCCACTAAGACCACTTTTCGCAGATTCGCATAGTGATCTCTAAGTTCTCCATGCGCTTTTCTGAAGGCTGGGGTTGTCTTGAGTCCTTCTGGAAGTTTTCGCGTAGGGATAAGTCTAGCAGCGTCTACAAAGAATACGGCTTGACGGGCGATCATCAAAATTCTATCTAATCTGGCTCTATCGCGGAAGGTATAATCTTCGTCGGTATAGATGGCAGCGGCTTTGGAAAGAAGCGATCGCATAGTGTCTTTTTCCCCTTTCCGCTTGAGAACCTGCACGCACTGAATTTTTCGCTTTTTGAGGGCGATCGCACATTCTCTAAACGCACCCAAAGCAAAGTAGAACAGCCGGTCGTTCGCCCAGTCAGCCTGCTCATCTAGCTCACTGTAGACAGCGATAGGTAAGCCCAGCACCTGCGCTTGATGACGCGCCGCGTCAATGACCGGATTGTCTTCGCCTCGTAAGGCCCGGTTCAAGATCACTAAAACATAGTCACCCTCGACTAAAACCGGCTGGTCGTTAGCAACAGTCACTCTATCAGGTAAATCACCACTGTTTTGAACGAACGATAGATCAGCTGGCATGAGCTCTCTCCTGAGCGCTTGTCTCTTTTACCGAAGCACTTTTTGCTTTTGCTTTTGCTTTTGCTTTTGCTTTTGCTTTTGCTTTTGCTTTTGCTTTTGCTTTTGCTGTTTTGTTTGCTTTGTTTGCTTTGTTTGCTGTCTGGGCCGAAGCCTCTGTTGAAGCAGTTCTGCTACGAGGTTTCTTTCTAGACCTGTGCTTTTCGCATACTTTTTTTAGCCTTTTTTGCTTCAGGTCGAACAGAGCTATTTCATTTTAACCTTAGTAGAATCTTGATGCCCAGAACATTATCGTTCTCGCTTACTTCTGCTTGTAAATGGCTCAAAGGAAACGGCGAAAGAGCGTTGCTCAGGCAATCATCCGCGATCAGGTCTCTCCTGTGAAGATGGGAAGAAGCACCATTCAAGTTTGATTGATGTTTCCTGAAAGCACTCTTCTGTTTGAACGCTTATGCCGTAAATAGAAGGAAGTCTCTAATGGATGTTTGAATGTCAACTCGTTACAGTCGACCAAAGTGGTATCAGCAAAAGCGTTGGATTATTGGTAGCTTGTTGCTGTTTCCGCCTCTGGGTGTTCCGCTGCTGTGGCTGACGCACTGGCCTCGCGCTGGTAAAATCGGTGGCTCGATTCTCTCGGGACTCCTTTTGCTATCAGCGTTAGCGGGCGAATCGAATGAACCCAAAACCGTCAGCGCCGAGCGGCCTGTTGTAGCGGCGGCTGAAGCACCTCCGCAGACAGCCGCGATCGCAACCACCGCCTACGAAGAGGCCATATCAGCGGCGACAGCAGCCACCGAGAAACTTGCTGATGCCGAGTCGTCCACAGACTGGGAGAGGATCTCTGATCAGTGGCAGCGTGCCCTTTCATCTCTAGGAGATATCCCTACTGACAGCAGCGACTATAGCCAAGCGCAGCTGAAAATAGCTCAGTATCAGCGCAACTACGACTATGCGATCGCGCAGAGAGAGGTTGCTGAATCGGCAGCAGCCGCGGCGATCGCCCAGGAACAACAGCGGGAAGCAGAGATTGCACAACGGCAGGCAGCAGCGATCGCGCTATCTGTTGTGGAGGTCGAAGGCAGCTACGTAAGCGGCACCTGTAAAGAGCTAAGAGCTAGCGGCGTCGGCAGTGATTTTACCCCAGGAGATGCTAACTACACCCAAAGCAGAGATCGCGACAACGATGGCATTGCCTGCGAATCTTGAGTTTTACTGGCCCAGTAATTTTGGATAGTAATTTCGGATTAACTTTGCGCTTATGAGCAGATGGCTAAGGAGAAGGCGGCTATGAAGGATGCTGTCTTCTACCACTGTGGTGTGTCTGATACTTTTCCAAATTACAAAAAGCACATCAATACGCTGATGGACTAAGATCTAATATCCACAGTCCACTCTTTCCTCCGTAGTCAACCTTCTATGAGCAACCGACCTCATCTGCCGAACTATGTAGAAGGTATGCCTCTGTTAGGGGGGCGCTACCAAATCACAAGGCAGTTAGGAGCCGGTGGATTTGGACAAACTTTCTTAGCGCAAGACCGACATAGACCGGGTTATCCTGAGTGCGTTGTCAAGCAGCTCAAGCCTCAAGTTAGCAATGCTGAAGAGCTACGAATCGCTAGACGACTGTTTGAGACAGAAGCCAATGTTCTTTCTCAGCTCGGCGATCATTCTCAGATTCCTCGTTTGTTAGCTCATTTTGAAGAAGATCAAGAGTTTTATCTGGTACAGGATTTAGTCCGGGGTCACTTGTTAGAAGCTGAGCTGAGCTCGGCCACGTTGACGGTAGCTCGCTGGTCAGAGGCCAAGACAATTAGCTTTCTAGGCGATCTGTTGGACACGTTGGAGTTTGTGCATGAACAGCGGGTAATTCATCGCGATATCAAACCCTCAAATTTGGTTCGCCGCGATTTCGATAACCGTTTGGTGCTGATTGATTTTGGCGCAGTCAAACAGGTAGCTGTCCAGATCGCTCAGGCGCAGTCGAGCTTAGGCAGAACTATTTCTATCGGCACTCAAGGCTATATGCCTAGTGAACAGGTCGCAGGTCGTCCTCACTTTAGCAGTGACATCTACGCTGTTGGCATGATCGCGATTCAAGGGTTAACCCAGTATCACCCTAGTACGCTTTCAATCGATTCTGAGACTGGAGAAATTAGCTGGGGGGCGATCGCCCCCCACATCCATCCCGCGCTCAAAACATTTTTAGATACCATGGTGCGCTATGACTTTCGCACCCGTTTCCCGACTGCTTCAGTTGCGCTTAGCGCCTTGAACTGTCTACCCACTGAGCTTGGCCAGTTCATCACGCCCACTCCTGAAGAGTATGCTCGCCCCGAGCCGGATGATTTGAGCGACCATCGCCCGCTTGATCCTACTCAGCCTCTACGATCGCCGACCACAGCTAAAACTATAGCCATATCGCCGCAGGTCAACGAATCACAGGCTAGCCCACTACAGTCCGACCCGTCACGAACTAGTAAATTAGCAGCGCGCTCAAAGCCTTCTCGTCGCCATCTTTTGCTGCCCTTTGGTCTAGGTCTAGGAATTGTTGCCCTGCTCAGTATGGGCCTACTAGCCCGGTACGACAATGTACCGGATCAAGCTGTATCACAGTCAGCTAGGCCGCTAGATAGGCCGCTAGATAGGCCGCCAGATAGGCCGATTCAGACAGACATTTCAGAGCGTGTTGATCAGCCCTCAGAGCAGCCCTCAATCGAAGAAGAGCCTGCAACACCCGATCCCATATCTACGCCTACACCAGAACCTACACCTGGTCTAGCTGCGGAACCTGCACCTTCGACTGAAGAAGCGATCGCACTAATTGAAAATTTCTACAGCGACATTTCCAATCGGTCCTGGAACGATGCCGTTGCTGTCTTCTCGGGAGAATTGGCCCAAACCTTTAGCCGCGAATTCTTTGAAAAGTTTGATCGCGTCACCGTAGAGAATCTGGTGGTCACCAATCAAACCCAGGAAACGCTTACGCTGATCGGACAAAACACGTACATTTATCCCAATGCCAATATTCAACGAGAAGAACGAACTTTCACACTAAGAACAATTGATGGGCAACCTCGCATCGTTGATTCTCAGTTCGTACGCATCATCAGAGGGGGCAGTGATTGAATCAATGCTATCTCTAGCGAAGCCAGCAAAGCTACATAAACTGTCCCCAGTAGCTTTTGATAGCCTGTCTTATTTCACCATCTTCTATCTTATGTTCCTGTAAGATTTTATTGACCTCTGTCTTTTGTAGCCCGCCCTGGTATAGAGACGCCCTGATATGCTGTCTCTCTAATTTTTCCTCTCGTTCTGCCTCAAATTCAAGGAAGTGGGCGATCGCCCTCCGCTGTTCATTAGTAAAGAACTCAAATCTTTCAGCCCTCGCTAATCTAGCGGCTGACTTATCCCTTAGCTGGCCCTTCAGCTCGTAAGTCAGGTGGAAAACAACAGAGCTAAATGCATTTGACGATAGATGGTCAGGATCATCATGATCAATGTTTTCTAGATACCAAACTACGTAGGCCGGAATGTAGTAATGAAAGCCTTTGTTGTCTAAAAAGCTGAGAACTGCATCAGAAGAACAAATATCATCTGCTGGGACATCCTGCCATTTCGTTTCCGTGTCTTTTTTCCTCGCCTCAGCGCATTCTTCTGCGCTGCCATAATCGTCAATCACCATCGCCTCATGCAAAGTGACGCCATCTTCGCGTGCTACACCCTCGAACGCTGTCGTGATTTCTTCGATCAGAGAAAGTCTATCCTTGTGTGATGCCTTTGCCATTTCCTCTGGAGCCTGCTCTAAACATTAAGCTATCACTTCGTACGACTGATTTTCTGTATGTGGCTCTATGATGTGAAAAAATTAGATTGATTAGCTTCGCCGAGAGGATCTAAAGACAACTATGCTGACTCGATTACTGAGCTACGCGGGCGCGATCGCCCTTCTCAGCACTACTGCCGCCTGTGTTGCATCTCCAAACTTAGAGGATGGGTCTGACTTGATAACCGAATCTCAAGAAGCCCGTTCTGCCTACAGCGAGGTACCTCTACCTGCCGAAGACCGCCGGTTTGGAGCTGATCCAGAACAAATCGCCCTAGAGGCCTTTGGCATAGAAGAGCCGGGGGAAGGCAATTTTGCCCAGGAGGCGACTACGGTGGAACAAACGCCGACGACGGCGACTGTCATCCTGACTCAAACCGGACTACTTGATGATTCGGTTGAAGGAATGCGCTATTGGCTGGAATTCGCTGCTGAGGAAGATGTATGGGAGATGATATGGGCGGGTCGTCAGGTACGATGCTATCCCAACCGAGGCTCTCAGGATTGGTCAGTCGAGCTATGTAGCTGAAGCTACACGTTAGTGCAGGCTTGCCAGAACTTGAATAGGAACAGATGAGGGAATAGATTTGAACAAAAAGATCTCTCTAATACAGGCTGAACAAACACATAGTGGCAAAATCGTTTGGGAACAATCCCCTACTTGAGATTCTTTTATGCGTGCTGATACCAAAGTCGATATTCCACTAATTGATTTTGCCCCCTTTTCAACTAATGATACTGAGCACGATACTGGGCAGCAGCGACAAGTTGCTCAGCAGATCTATCACGCCTGCCACACCGTCGGTTTCTTATACCTGAGAAACCATGGAATTTCCGACGGAGCGATCGCACAAGCCTTCACCCAGGCGCACAGCTTCTTCGATCTACCCATGAGCAAAAAGCTACAGGTAGCCTGGTCTAGCGAGAACAGTAACCGGGGCTATGTGGGCATGGAGAGAGAGCGACTAGACGAGAGCCAGCCTGGAGATCTCAAAGAAGCCTTTAACGTGGGCAGAGAGTTTCCCTCGGATATAGAAGATCCAACGCTGATGGCCAATCGCTGGCCAGCTAGTCATCCAATATTCCAACAGCGCATCACCCAGTTTTTCGAAGAATGTACCGTAGGAGCACATAACGTGTTGAGGGCTTTTGCGATCGCCCTTTCTCTACCGCCCGACGCCCTCACAAAACATCATCAAAACCATGGCTACACGCTACGACTGCTGCACTATCCACCGCTACAGACGAGTCCCAAATCCGGTCAGATTCGCGCCGGAGCCCATTCCGACTATGGCTCACTGACGCTGCTATTTCAGGACAGTGTCGGTGGACTAGAGGTACTGAATGCCCGTGGAGAATGGATAGCGGCCCCTGCCGTGCCTGGCGCGGTACTCATCAACACAGGCGATCTGCTTCAGCGCTGGAGCAACGATGTCTTTCTCTCGACCAGGCATAGGGTAGCGCTGCCTCAAAGAGACAAAACTGAGCATCATCGGTATTCGATCGCCTTCTTCTGTCAGCCCGACGCCAATGCTCAGGTCGCTTGTCTGCCCACCTGCCAGGACAAAAACAATCCGCCTAAGTATCCGCCGATTACATCAGGCGAGTACTTACTCGATCGACTGAGGGCGACTTACTAAGCACTTAGCCCTAGACCTCCTTTGCTTCTAGCATCATCAACTACGAGAAGGCAAAACCTACCGGTCCGCGAAAACGGCTTTTATTAAATCCTCATTCCTCAGCATCCTACAACAGAATAAATGCTGGCAGGTCCAGCGGATTATCAGTTCTCAGCTGTCTTTTTGTTGAGCTGCCGCTGCCGTTTTCTTTCCCTAAGGCGATCGCGCCTCTCTTCAGTCAGTTCTCCAATGCAGTGAGGACAGGACACTTCACTTTCGTAGTCGGCAGACTGCTGATCGGCGGTAGAAATAGGATGTCCGCAGGCATAGCACATAGCATAGGTGCCAGGTTCAAGGCCGTGCTTGATAGCAACGCGCTCGTCAAAGACAAAACATTCGCCCTCCCAAAGGCTTTCTGCTTTTGGCACTTCTTCTAGATACTTTAGAATGCCGCCTTTGAGATGATAGACCTCCTCAAAGCCCTGAGCAAGCATATAAGAGGAGGCTTTCTCGCAGCGGATGCCACCCGTACAGAACATGGCAATTTTTTTATTCTTTTTCGGATCTAGATTCTCTTTCACGTAGTTAGGAAACTCATTGAAAACCTCTGTCTGAGGGTTCTTAGCACGCTGAAAAGTTCCCATGCCAACTTCGTAGCCGTTGCGAGTGTCAATGACAGTGACCTCTGGATCAGCGACGATCTTGTTCCAGTCTTTGGGAGAAACGTAGGTTCCTACTGTTTGTGTGGGGTTGACTTCCGGTAAGCCAATAGCGACGATTTCCTTTTTAAGGCGGACTTTGAGCTTTTCAAAAGGAGGGGCTGTTGTCAGTGATTCCTTGATGTCGATATCGACTAGGCGCGAATCGGATTGAACATAAGCGATTACTCTATCGATGTCTTGGCGAGTGCCAGCGATAGTGCCGTTGATTCCTTCTGCCGCCAGCAAGATGGTGCCTTTTACACTTTGGCTTTGACAGATCTCTTTGAGGGGATGCTGAAGATCTGCGTAGTCGGGAAGCGCCACGAACTTATAAAAAGTGGCTACGGTTACAGGCATGTCGGCAAGTGGCTGGGTCGTGAGAAAGAATATCGGCGGTCAGTTTCTATTTTGCCATTAACACAGCTTTGGCGGCGCGATGTAGCAGCGAATGACGATAAATTAGGGCGTTCATGTCGTTGCCATAGCCGCCGCCGATGACGCAGGCGACCGGATAACCAGCGCTATAGCAGGCTCGAAGGACCGTGCGATCGCGCTCGAACACCCCACTATCCGTTAACGCTAATTTTCCTAGCCGATCGTCTTTGTGTACATCTACGCCCGCATCGTACAAAACTAGGTCAGGGTTAACTTGGGCAAGTAGTGGAGTAAGGTGCGATCGCAGCACATCTAGATAGACCGCATCCCCCGTATTCTCATCGAGCGGCACATCTAGATCGCTTTGTTGCTTGCGGCTTGGAAAATTAACCTCGCAGTGCATCGAAAACGTAAAAACGGTGGGATCTCCCTTAAAGATAAAGGCATTACCATCTCCTTGATGCACATCTAAATCGATAATCAGAGCCCTGCGGATTAGGTTTTGGGACTGCAAGACTTTGATCGAGATAGCCAAATCGTTGAAGATGCAAAAGCCTGAGCCATAGTCTGGAAAGGCATGATGAGTACCGCCCGCCGTATTGCAGGCAATGCCGTGCTGCAAAGCTAATTTTGCCGTCAGTATGGTGCCACCCACTGCGGTGCAGGTTCTTTGGACCAATCCTGGGCTCCAAGGCAGTCCAATGCGCCTTTGGGCTTTGGAATCTAGCGTACCGCTGCAATAGGCTTGGACATAGTCAGGCGTGTGAACTAGCTCTAGCCATTCGATTGGAGGAGCACCCGGCTGATAGATCTGGGCTTCTGCAATGACATGGTTGCGCACCAACAGATCCCGCAAAAGCTGGAACTTCGGCATGGGGAAGCGATGTCCGTCTGGCAGAGGCGTCACATAGGCCGGGTGATAAACGACGGGGAAACTGGTCACGGCGTGTGCAAAGAGACTGTCACTTGAAGCGTTGATAGCTGTTGTTTCACGACTAGGGAGACATCATTGATTTGAGGACCGGACATTTGCGAAATCCGGACGCCAGTCATAGCAGCGGCAAGGATTAAATGAATTATGATTATTATACGGTTCTGCACTAAAATCTATGACCCGAAATCTATGACTCAAACCATTGCTATCGAGAAATTAACGCTGAGTGCAGTAGAGGAACGGTTTTCGCTGCAACCATCCACTGATGCCCGCTTTTTCGATGAATGGAAAACAAATCTGCCAGAGCTCACGATTTTTGAACAGGAGCGAGTGGAGCGGATAAAAGCCACATACGTAAATATGGAAAGACGCACTGTCCTCGAAAGTAGCGTCAATATGACGATTGTTGGACCACTGTTGGATACTGCCGGTCTGTTTCTACCGCCCTTTTATCTCGACGCAGAAAAATCTGTCGAAATTGTTGCAGCTGACCGCGGGGAGAAGATCAGAGGCCGTTTAGATGCATTGATTATTAAAGAATTTATCTGGGTGCTTATAATTGAATCAAAGCAGGCTGGTTTCTCTCTCAAGGTGGGAATTCCTCAGATATTAGCCTACATGCTAGCTGCACCCAAAACTCAAAGAACAACGTATGGAATGGTCAGTAATGGAAGAAGTTTCATGTTCTTCAAGTTGGTGAGAGAAGAGATAGCCAGCTATGCTCGCTCTAAAGAGTTTGTTATTGATCAAGATGCAGGGTTAGAGAAAACGCTGAGAATCATCAAGAAACTTGCGTCTTTGGCTTAGTAAGCAGGCTGAGTAAGCAGGCTGACTCGACAACAGATATTCAGAAAGTCTGGGCTTCGCATCACATGCGGTTGAGTAACAATGTATTCTACTATACAAGCAACCTTATGAATGCTTGCTTCAGGTTCTTTCTATGGCTCTCGATCTCCCTCGTTTCTATCGCGCTGCCAACCCTAGCCGTCCGCTAAAGGTGGCTCAGCTCGAAGATCGGCGATACTACGTCGATTTTTCTTCTGTGCGCGGCGGTGATATCGTCAGCGAAATTGGCCGGACGATTGTACAGCTCTCGCCGATCGATCCGACGACGCAGCTTTTTACTGGGCACATTGGCAGCGGCAAGTCTACGGAGCTGTTTCGGCTGAAGGGTGGACTAGAACAACAGAATTTCCATGTCGTGTATTTCGAGTCCGATCGAGACCTGGAAATGGCGGATGTGGACATTAGCGATATTTTGCTGATGATCGCCCATCAGGTGACAGAGAGTTTAGAAGCAGAAGGGATTCGACTGCGGCCAACCAAGCTAGAGACGCTGTTTCGCAATCTATTGGAGACGTTGCGATCGCCCATGGATATCAGCGATGTCAGCTTCTCTGTGGGCGTGGCGGCAATTACGGCGCGGGCAAAGGAAAGCCCCGAAATGCGCAGTCAGCTCAGACAGTATTTGGAGCCAAGAACCAAGAGCATCATCGATTCGATCAACAGTGAGATTCTGGCAGTGGCAATCCAGCAGCTGCGAGCGAAAGGGAAGCAGGGACTGGTGGTAATTGCCGATAATTTGGATCGAATTGACCCTATCAGCAGAGCAGATGGCCGCAGCCAGTCGGAGTATTTGTTTGTCGATCGAGGTGAGCAGCTCAAGCGGTTAGATTGCCACGTAGTGTATACGATTCCGCTGGCGCTAATTTTCTCAGATGAGCTGCCTAGGCTGTCGAACCGATTTGGTATAGCGCCAAAGCTTTTGGCAATGGTGCCGGTGACGACGCGCACGGGTGAGCCGCTTCCCAGAGGGCGGCAGCTGCTGCAACAGATGATATTAGCGCGGGCTTTTCCGACTGTCTTGGCGCGCGATCGCTGGCAAAAAATCGATGTCGTTTTCGATTCGCCAGACACACTCAACCGTTTGGTTGCAGTCAGTGGCGGCCACATGCGTAACTTGATGCGATTGCTCTACGGCTGTTTACAAAAGGGCGATCCGCCAATTACCAAGGCCATACTAGAATCAGTCATAAGAGATGAGCGCGATGCTTTAGTGGGCCTAATTGATGCTGAAGAATGGCGATTGTTGTTCACTGCGATCAGTGAGGACGACGATCAGGGAAATGAAGCCTATAATCCACTGCTGCGCAGTTTGTTTCTGTACGAGTATAGAGACAGTGAGGGGCGGTGGTTTGGCCTGAATCCTATTTTGGCTGAGACTAAGAAGTACAGACAGTGGCAGGCGAATCGCTAGGGTATTATTCATGGAGCAACAACCCGGTCAATCGTCAGACAGTTTGAGACCACTTTCAAGTAGTATTGACTCAAACAGCATTGAGCACAACGAAGCAGCGCTCAATAGCTTGCGCCGCGCTGTGGTGCTAGGTCAGGGGCAGTTCTCTTTGGTCTTGGCGCGGGCCAACTATCGACGATTGCGACAGGTGCTACTGGCAAAGCTCAGTGCGGATCTAGATCTCAATATTGTGCTGCTGCCACCGGATGCAACCAATTTACGAGATGCGATCGCAGAGAAAACAGCCACAAATACTGTTGAACAATCTCAATGGCAAACAAGCGAGAACAACAAAGCGCTGATGGTTGTGGGAATAGAGGAAATAGAAAGCTCTCTGTTTCACGCTGATCGCTCATCCAATCAGCCTCCCAACCGTGCCTCCGATCTAGTGAGACTGCTAAAAGCGGCTAATTTAGGACGAGATGAATTGCTCAAACGCTTTCCGTATCCAGTCGTGCTCTGGGTCAACGACACCGTGCTCGGACAAATGAATCGCTACGCGCCCGATCTAAAGAGCTTTGCCGCAACGCCGATTCGATTTGACTATCCGCTCAGCTCGCTAGTAAAGATTTTATCGGCACAGGCAGATGACACGTTCAATCAAATTTTAGAGGGTAATGCGGTTTCTTTGTGGCCAGGGCGATTGCCACTAAGTGCTAGCGTGAGTGAACCGATTGCGGCTAGAGAGCTGACGTTTGCGATCGCCCAAATCACTCAGATCCCTCCAGAACACGAACAGTTTGTCAGCCTCGATCTTTTGGCCGGTCTGCTGTTCTTGCAAGGGCGTAGCCTACATCGTCGACGCGCCCTAAAGGAATCGAGAGGCCATTACGAAAAGAGCCTGTTGCACTGGCAGGGCAAATTGATTGAAGATGAGCACAGCGCCTTTGACACAGCCGAGACAATAGACAGTCAGCAAAACGCTCAGCGAAAAGATCGAGAAGCGGTGCTTCTGTTTCACTTGGGACTATGGTGGCGCGGCTATGCAGAGTCAGAGGCTAGAGAGATCAACGTCTATAGGACGGCTGCTTATAAAAGCAAGCAGTACTTTGAAGCTGTTCTAAATATCTTCGGGCAACAGCAGCGGTTTGATCGGATAGCCAGATTTATTTCGTCTCTAGAAGAGGTAGTACAAAAGCTGAAAGACTGGGATGAATTGACTGCGATCGCCGAAAAAGCCACTCCTCTTCATCAAGACGAGCCGATCAGACTAGCACAGGATTACGGCTATCTCGCCGAAGCCCTCCTCGCCCAAAACAACAACCATCCTACTCCCCAAGATATTAAAGCCGCTCAAAGCTTCGTCCTCAGAGCGTTAGAGATCTCTCAGCCGAGTAATCTGTCCACTGGTATTCTAGACAAAACAATCTTGCGCTATCAACGCGGGGGATACTTCTATCTCCTAGCTAGAACCCATCAGCTAAGAGGACAAACCGCGACAGCAACAGAACAGCTAGAGTGCGCCCTACAAAACACAAATCCCTACTATAATTTCGCGCTCTATCGGCAGATTCTAGATCGGCTATGGACGCTCTACTTTAGACATAGAAAATACGCCGAAGCCTTTGAAGTCAAGCTAGAACAGCGCCGTATTGAAAGTCTCTTTGGATTAAGGGCGTTTATCGGTGCTGGCCAAATTCAGCCCGCTTCTGTGGTTGCAAGTTCTCCTTCAAATGCTCAAACTGATACAAACCTATCTGCTGCTATCAAAGCTTCTGGCCGGGCTCAAGATATCGACGCACTAGTCGAGCGACTGGCTCAGCCGCGCTACCCGATTGTGGTGATTCATGGGCAGTCGGGCGTAGGCAAAAGCTCCATTCTACAAGCGGGACTGATGCCCAAACTGCGCAGCTTGATGAGAGAAGGTCGCACAACGTTGCCCATACTTGTCAGCGGATATGGCGATTGGGCGGAACAGATTGGCAAAGTTTTGTCTAAAAGTCTAAGAGAAAATAGCTTAGATAGAGAAGACAGCGCGGTTGGTCGCTCGATTGAAGCAACTGCTGTTGTCGGACTGGCCAAGGCCTTGAGGAAGTTCACACAGAAAGAATATAAGCAGGTTGTTCTGATCCTTGATCAGTTTGAAGATTTTTTCTACAAGTATCCAAACGTTTCCGAGCGCAGAGAGCTGTATGTTTTTCTACGAGACTGTTTGGATCTAGCCTACGTAAAAGTCGTGCTTTCGCTGCGAGAAGACTTTTTACACTACCTCTTGGAGTGGGATCGAAATGCTGATTTAGAGACTATTGACAACGATATTCTCAGCAAAGAAATCCGCTACTATCTAGGAAATTTCACACCAAAGGCAGCTGAGACCCTAATTCACCAGCTAAGCGAGTCCTCAGCCTTCTCTCCTGAGCCAACATTAGTTTCGGCATTGGTTGCGGACCTGTCCGCGCTTACTGGCGAGGTTCGTCCGATTGAACTGCAGGTTGTGGGCGCTCAGCTACAGAGACAAAAAATAGAAACGCTCTCAGCGTATGTAGCATTGGGCCGATCGCCCAAAAAGCAGCTGCTAAACAACTTTTTGAATAACGTTATCTATGACTGTGGTCCAGAAAATCGCACGGTGGCTAATTCTGTTCTATATCTGCTGAGTGAAGGCGAAAACCGTCCACTCAAAAGTCTCTCTGAGCTGCGGGAGCCTCTAACCCTAGCTGGAATCGAAAACACACCGCAACAGCTGAGTCTGGTGCTGGATATCTTTATCGGTTCTGGTCTGGTGTTTGAGGTGCCAGAGGTCTCTGGCGTTCGCTATCAGCTCGTACATGAATATCTGGCCAGCCTAGTGCAAGATCAGCAGCAGGCCAGCTTGATGGAAGTACTGCGGGTGGAGCGCGATCGCAGAACCCTAACCGAAGACCAGCTACAAAAAGCGCTGGCCGCCCAGTCTGAAACCTTAGCTGAGGCGACACTCGCTCGCCAGCAAACCAGACTTGCCAAAATTGAAGCCTTAATTGCCCTATCGCGATCGCTTCGCCTCTCTGGGAATGGACTAGAAGCCCTTGCCAAAGCCTTGCAAGCCGCTAATCAGGTCCAGTCCCAAGTTCGATCTCAAGAAAATTCTCTCATAAGAATGCAGACAACGCTATGTCTGGCAGCAGCGGTCTACGGCATTCATGAGAGAAACATCTTGACCGGTCACCGCGACTGGATTTTGGCCGTAGACTGTAGCGCTTTGGCCCCTTACCACATTGTCTCTGCGAGCGAAGATGGCACCTTGAAGCTGTGGACCCAGCGAGGTGAGCTGATACGAACCCTAACAGGGCACAGTGCAGGTGTGATCGACGTATGCTTTAGCCAGAATGGTGAATATCTAGTCAGCGCCAGCCTAGATCACACCATTCGACTGTGGCGAGCCAGCGGAGACTTTGTTCGGACCATAGAATTCCGGCAGGCAAGTGTCACCAGCGTCAGCTTCAGTCCCGATGCCTCAATCATTGCAGCGACCTACAGCGATACCACCACGCGGCTATGGACATTAGACGGTGAGCTAATCAATACTTTAGAGGGGCATGAAGACTGGACGAGAACCGTAAAATTCAGCCCAGATGGCCAGTTGCTAGCAACTGGCGGTGAAGATAAAACGGTGCGCCTGTGGAGCTTGACGGGTGAACTGCTGCTCACGCTGCGTAGGCATCGCGGTTGGGTGAGAAGTGTGTCATTTAGCCCAGACGGGACGAAGGTGGCCGCTGCTGGAGATACAAACAGCATCCGACTGTGGGGCGTAGATGGGCAAAAGCTGAAAACTTACTACGGACATGAGAACTGGGTAAGGGCCGTAGCATTCAGTCCCGACGGGCTCCGTCTAGCCTCGGCGAGTGATGACCAGACGATTCGGATATGGGGATTAGATGGGCAGATACTAGAAATATTTCAGCACCGTAGCAATGTGCATAGCGTGGCCTGGAGCGCGGACGGGCGATCGCTCGTCTCTGGGGGTGACGATGACCAGGTGCATATCTGGCAGTTGGACGGACCAACGGTGCCAGTGTTGAAAGGCTCCGAAGCAGAGGGCGGTATTGTTTGGAGTGCGCGCTGGCGGACAGGAACAGGTCGTTCAAGACAGATACTTTCTACTGGAGATAGCACGTTGAGATTGTGGACTGATTCTGGCGAGCTATTGAACGCGATCGCACTGCCAGAGCGAGGAGCACACAGCGTCGACTGGCATCCGGATGGGACTCAGTATGCGATTGCCTGTGCGGACTACTCAATACAAATTCGGCAGGCTGACGGCAAAATATTGCAGACTCTGCAAGGCCACGGCGATATGGTTTGGCAGGTGAGATACAGCCCAGATGGCGAACGATTGGCTTCTGTGAGTAGCGATCGCACCCTACGCCTGTGGAATAAACAAGGCCAGCTACTCAAAATACTCACCGATCATACCAACACGGTCTGGTCAGCGAACTTTAGCCCGAACGGTCGCTATCTAATCTCCGCGAGTGAGGACAATAGTCTGCGCCTCTGGCACGTTGAAAGCGGCCTGCTCCAAACCATCGAAGGGCACACAGGCGGCGTATGGTGCGCGGCCTTTAGCCCCGATGGTAAGTTTGTAGCGTCAGGTGGGGCAGATGGCATGATTTTGCTGTGGTCGGTACATCAGCTAGCATCAGACCAAATGCGGCTAGCACCCAGACCGATTTCCCTGCGAGGCCATAGAGACTGGGTGCGAAGCCTACGATTTAGCCCCGACGGAGAGTTTCTCGCCTCCAGCAGCGACGATGGCACAGTGAGACTATGGCCCCTGCTGGCTGAAGCTCTACAAAAGCCCATACAAAAACCCATACAAAAACCCATACAAAGCCCATACAAAAGCCCATACAAAAGCCCATACAAAAGCTCAGTGGGATTGGAGAATTGCTGCCGTCGCTGCTCGGCCATGAGGGAGTGGTATGGGATGTAGACTTCGATACCAATGGCGAGCGGCTGCTATCCGCAGGCGCTGACGGCACCGTCAGAATCTGGAATTTACAGCTAGCAGCTTTACAGCATCAGGGAATCGACTGGCTATCGGACTGGCTCCTGGCCCGGCCACAGCTCTGGCATCTGCTCGATCAGAAAACGACTGCTAAGAGCAGCGATGCCAGAAAGTACAACCTCTATCAGTCGTAAGGAAGAACCTATATTCCAGATCGGGTTGGATGGCTTCCAGATTGGGTTTGGGGTGGTGAAATACCAAATACCATTAATCGACGCCGCAAAGATAAAGCCCGACAGCAACGCTGCTAGAACCAGACGCTTTTTGGCTTGAGGACTGAGCTGTTGAATCTGCTTCAGAGCAAGAGGAACCACTGCGACAAAGACAAATCCCGTAAGGTGAAAGACGCTTACTAGTGGCAAAAGTACAACGATGCACCACAAAGCAATGATGATGCTCTTCTTGTTGTCCTCAGACTGTGAACCTTTAGACTGTGAACCTTTAGACTGCGAACTTTTGAAATCGCTTGCAAAAACGATGGTATGTAGCAGAACAAGACCTGCTAGCAGAACCGGTACAATCGCCCAAGTCGCTGTGGTCTCTAGATCCGCTCGTAGCGCAACTGTCCAGCACAAAGGCAACAGCATAAAGGCAAAGGGTATCCCAACGGTGCCGGGCAGACTACTCGCAAATGCCCACTGATGAAAGAGCGAGCCCAGCAGCGTACCAGTGCCATTAGAGAGTAAATCGCTGAAATTACTAGCTCGAATAGAGAGAAATAGCTGCGTTGTTTCCACCGAAAAGCTCAAAAGTAGTCCGGCTAGAAGAGAAAATCCGTGTGGCTTTCTAAACAGGTGACGAACGACCAAACCAAACGGAGCAAAGAACAGCACATTTCGAGTAAAGTCTTGCAGCGTGAACTCCCACTTCCACTGCTCAGAAGCAGAGAACGGCTGAAACTGGTAGGGATAAAGCGTCAATAGCACAATAGACAAGATGAGATAGAACAGAATAAAAATATTCCAGCGTCGACCTTTATTTTGACTGTTCTTGACCCGATCTTTTTTGTGCATAGTCTGTTTGACAGGGTCCAAGAAAATGGTATTGCTATCGTGTACATAGCATATGATCGATACAGTCATCTCGATTCGATTCTATGTCTTCTGCCGACCCAGCTGCCTTTTTGCACACAACGCCGATAGAAGCCGTCCGTCAGCGGGTGCATAAATCTATCATCGTTGGATCAAGCACCTTTCAAATCGCTTATCCCGGAAATGCCGATGAGCTGCTAGACCATCCTAGTACCCAGACCGCTTTCTACGCTGATCAGTACATGCCCTATTGGGCAGAGCTGTGGCCCTCTTCGCAGATGCTGGGCAACGTGCTGATGCAGCAAACCTGGCCCGTCAACCACCGGGCTCTAGAAATCGGCTGCGGTGTGGGTCTAGCCGGAATTGTGGCCCTATCTTTGGGTATGCACGTTATTTTTAGTGACTATGACGCGACAGCTGTGGACTTTGCTGCGGCGAATGCGATCGCAAACGGCTTCACCCACTTTGAAAAGCTCCCCCTCGACTGGCGATTCCCTCCTGATCTCCAAGTCCCTCTGCTTCTGGCTGCCGACGTTATCTACGAAGAGCGCAACATAGCGCCGCTAATTTCCTTCATTCAAACCGTACTAGAGCCCGACGGCGTTTGCTTACTCAGCGATTCCGATCGCTCCACTCGCGGCGGATTTCGCTACGCACTAAAGCAGGCCAACCTGAAATTTACCCGTCAGCCTGTAAGTGTAAAAGGCTTTGAGGGTCGTGATGTGAAAGGTAGCGTCTATATGATCAGGAAGTAACTGATCAACCAGTAAACGATCAGGCAATAATTTCATTCCAGACCAGCAAAGATGCCTCCTACAACTTTGCTGCGACACTGTCCAACTTTCACTACGAAATTTCTGTTCGCACGATAACCCTTTCCAATTAATCTCGCTCTATCTGTGGGCGTCTAAGCAGTCTAAACACCACAAATGAGAATATCCATAGCGATAGCGCTGTAGAAATGACAATACCAAAATTCGCCTTGAGCTCGCTGACTACAAAGACTGCTGGCGAAGGAATAACGCTATTAGTACTAGTCACCAGCAGGAAAGTAGCGATGTTGTTGGCAGCGTGAACGCCCAATGCCAATTCCAGACCGCTGTCTTTGACTGTGATCCAGGCCAAGACAGCGCCGATCAAAAAATAGTAGATCACCAGACTGGCAACAGCAACCCAACTGTCTTGAGAGGTAACTTCTGGATTGGACAGATGTAACAGCATAAAGAGTATAGACGACAAGAGAATGGCCATCCATTTGCCCAACCGATAGCCGACACCCTGCAAGAGGTACCCTCTGAAGAATAATTCTTCCGTTGACGTTTGGAGAGAGGTCAAAACAGCAACGACTGGCAGAAAACTGAAGAAAGCTCCTGGCCGAAAATTGAGAGTAAATTCCCGAGGCGAAAGCGCATAGCTAATGATGACTTCTATGACGACGAGTAGGAAATAAACAGTGAATCCTTGGCTAACGCGTCGCAAGCTTATTTTGTTTGCAGGCGTAATTAAAGTCTGAAAAGATCGGCGATGGAGGAAGCGCAGCGATAGATGAATACCTATCAAGAAGAAGAGAAATGCAAGATTGTAGACGACGTAGAGAACTATAGGAGAAACACCAACAATGAAAGGCTGACCGGCTGCTACAGACTCGGGCGGCAGCACTTGAGTATTCGGGTCGCTGTCATTAGCAATGTAGACAACAAACATGCCTAGTGTGAGCGTACCGCCAGCGACAAAAAGAAAGAGCGTAAAAACAGAGCCTGCTAGGTACCGCCACCAATGGTTTCTACCTTGGCTGGCAAGCTGGATATAAGCGTTGGGCATAAAAACGTAGTACTTAGGTGAGCTGAGACCTTGATCGCGACGCACCCCTGGACTCAGTATGCTACCCAGAAAAACGTACTTTCAACGATTATGTACGTAAATACACTCAGGCTTTAGCAAAGCAATACCTGTTGGTTTATATCTGATAAAGCTTGCACGTGAAGGTATATAGCCGCTTTTTTCGGTAGATAGGAGAGCTGCATCTTATGACAGGTAATACAGCATTTTATACCTTGAGCGCAGCCACCGACTATCACTCTCCTATTGCTATTACCCACATGTAGCGGTTTTCCGAACGCATACTCCGCAAGCGTGATAGTTTAAGTCGGCTTTTACACCTTAATCAGAATGGATAGCACAGCAGTACGCGCATAAAAAAGTGCATCCGGGCAAAAACAAATCAAAGGGAAGGATCAGATCCGCACTACACTGGATCTTGTTCTGACTCGGATGAACTACACAGCATAGTTGACCAAGACTCCATGACTAAATAGACACTTCAGCGACCTGGACCCAATTTGTTGAGAAAGACTTATTGAGAGGAAAGAGCTGGCTTCTCAAAAGCGATACAAGATCACAGCAATAGGTTGCTCAACGTCAGAGCTATGTCTGTGAAACTGAGACGCTCTATAGGATTACATAAATTTCCAGTGAATCCTTGCTGATCACTACGAAGAACTACGGAATATTCTGGTAGTATCAAGCCAATGTAGTAAGTGCATGGTTGCACATGATGCGGGCTTGTATGGGATGAATGACTATGCGAAAAACGTTGCTGTCCTACCTTTACTAGCTAGGGAAAAGTTAGCCAGAAAAAATTAGCCAAGAGCGCTCAATTTCCCGCCTGATAGAGCAGGCTTTGACTTGAATCTTGAGCCGAACCAGAACGGTTATTCAAGCTCGAGTCGACAAATGACATCACTGGCTTCAGAGAAGTTCAGTCGGTGACTATAAACAACTCTCTATCTATGTAGGGGATTTTCTAGTTTGCTGTTTGTTTTCCAAATTCGTAAAAGCGTTCAACAGATCATCTAGGAGGCACCACACTCTTACTATGAAAAGAATATTTATTGTTGGCTGTCCGCGCTCAGGAACGACCCTATTACAGAGCCTCTTAGCTTCTAACTCATCTATTATTTCTTTCCCAGAATCTCACTTCTTCACGGCACTGTTTGCGAGACGAAAGCTACCGCGAAGAAAGCTACGACTTGCCTCGGTACATTCAAGACCTAACTTTCAAGATTTCTTATCTAAGATTGGCTGCGAAGAAGTAAAAGCATATTTACCATGGTACGCATCATCGCTTCACCAACATACTAGAGCATTCATCCAAGCGTTAGATGAGACTGCCAGTGAGCAAGGAAAAACTGCTTGGATCGAAAAGACGCCTGACCATATCAGATTTGTTGATTTCATAGAGTCTAGCGTCGACAGCCCATTATTCATTCACATCGTTCGAGATGGTTCGGACGTAGTAGCGTCTCTAGCCGACGTGACACAAAAATATCCGCAGGATTGGGACGGACCGTGGAATGTTGATCGGTGTTTGCGTAAGTGGATAAGGTGTGTAGAGGCCACTTCTAAGCACATAGATAAACCCAATCATCATCTGGTGAAGTATGAGTCGCTAGTTGATAGCCCTACCTCTACAATCGAGCAGATTAGTAGCTTTTTGGATATTGAGTTTGACGTGGCCGCAGCGCTAAATCGAGAAAGCAATGCAGAAGAGATTGTTTTACAGAACGAACCTTGGAAAACTAAATCCACCAAATCTATATATAAAACGCAGGGTAGTAAATTCTACAAACTCTTTGATGAAGCTGAGCAAGACTACATTCTAGAAGAAATCGCAAAAGCTAACTTAGATAGCTTTGACACTGTACACGTATAAATTCTTATCTATACGCGCTTTTCCAGGTATTCCTCTTTGATGAGCCTGTAAATGTGATCGCACAACAAAGATCGCACAAAAAAATTGAACAACTTTGGAGTAAACCTCTGAAGATTGAGCAAAACTCTACGATGCTACTGTTTGTGCAAAGTCCTTTGCACAAACAGTAGCAGGCCCCAAAATGGCAAGAACGGCTATGCCGAAACCTTAAACGTACAGAGAAAATTATATTAGGACGGTTGTTGAATCTAGCGAGACAAACGTGTCGTGACTACAATAGTGCCTTTTGTCTTTCTCGTTCTACCTGCAAATCTTGAATTCTCTCCAAAGTGCCTTCGGGAATAGCAGAAATTAGCTGACGAGTATAGTCTCGGCGCGGACGCTGATAAATCTCTTCTGCAGGGCCGATCTCTTCGATGCGACCTTCGTTCATCACCATGATGCGATCGCTCATAAACTTCACCACACCCAGGTCATGCGAAATAAAGATATACGTCAGCTTGAACTCTTCTTGCAGCTCTTTCAATAAATTCAGCACCTGCGCCTGTACCGACACATCCAATGCCGACACCGACTCATCACAGACTATAAACTTGGGACTAAGCGATAGCGCCCGAGCAATACAGACCCGCTGCCTCTGTCCTCCAGAAAATTCGTGAGGAAAGCGGTTGAGGCAGCTTGGGTCTAGTCCGACTCGCTCTAGCAGGTACTCTACGCGCTCTTTGAGATTCTTTCGACGGCGGATCACCCCATGAATCTTCAGCGGTTCAGCGATCGCCTCGCCAATACTCATTCTCGGATTCAAAGAGCTATAGGGATCTTGAAAGATCACCTGCATTTCACGGCGGCGTTTGCGCATTTGCCCCCCCCGTAATTGCGTTAGCTCTCGCTCTTCGAACCACACCTTGCCGCCCATCGGCCTAATCAGTTGCAATAGCGCTCGGCCCAGCGTCGTCTTACCACAGCCCGATTCTCCAACCAGGCCGAAGGTTTCACCCTCATAGACCTTGAACGACACGTCGTTTACCGCCATCACGTAACGTTCTATTCGACCGAAGACACCCTGTACGGGGTAGCCCACTTTCAAGTTCTCAACGGTGATCAAAGGCCCCTTTTCTTCAAGTGCGTTCAGCCGAATTTGCATTTCGCGTGGGCTGATTTCCCGCACGGGAGGAAGCCCAGTTCCATAGTCGTCTTGAGGTTTGGCCTGAATGATACGATCGCCCTCCGGTCCGATCACTTCTTCCATGTAGTCTGAGACAGTAGGTAGATGACGGAGCCGCTGACTGGGCTGCGGGCGACAGGCCAGCAGCCCCTTGGTGTAGGGATGCTGTGGATCTTTGAAGATATCGAAAACCGCGCCCGACTCGACGATATTGCCCTGGTACATGACCGCCACTCGATCGGCAATTTCGGCGATGATACCCAGATCGTGAGTGATAAAAATCATCGACATGCCCCGGCGATCGCGCAGCTCTCGCAGCAAATCTAGAATCGTTGACTGCACAGTGACATCAAGCGCGGTCGTCGGCTCATCAGCAATTAGCAAAGACGGATTCGACGAGAGCGCCATTGCGATCATCAGCCGCTGAATCTGACCACCCGAGAGCTGGTGCGGAAAGCGATCGAGCATTGCCCCCTGACGACGCTTGACCTCGCGATTGATCAGGGCGCTGTTGTCGCTGTCGAGTTCTACGCGAATCTGCTCATATAGCTGGACCTCGGGAATGAGCAGACGCACTTCTATTAGCTGCGCGATCGCCTGTTCACGCGCCGCCCGCTTGGAGATTCTCTGATGCTGGCGAATCGCCTCTATCAGCTGAAAGCCACAGGTATAGACCGGGTTGAGCGAACTCATCGGCTCTTGAAAGATCATGGCGATCTGGCCGCCTCGATAGCGCCGCAGCTGCCGCTTAGGAATCTGCTGAAGATCGACAATGGGCCGATCATCCGGCTGAAAAATGACGCGCCCGCTAGTGACTTTTCCTGGCGGCGTGGGCACTAGGCCCATTACCGCTAATGCTGTCACAGACTTGCCAGAACCCGACTCCCCGACGATGCCAATAGTCTGGCCACGCTCTAGCTGAAACGAGATGTCGTCTACTGCTCGAACGCTGCCACCGCCCTGCTCCTCTGCCAATGCAAATTCAACAGTTAGACCTTGAACATCTAAGATGGTGTCACTCATAGGGGAATGCAGTTCTAGTACCTTATGGGTCACGATTGGCATCAATCGTGATTAGCTCAATCACAATTTTCAAGCATCATATCTTGGAAATGAGGAATGATGAGTGATGAATGACGAATTTCGCTGACTAGTTCGCGTAAGTCTTTCGCTTGGTTTTTCGCGAGTGGGTCAACGCTCATTCGACATCTTGTTCATGTTTCAACTCGCAGTCGCTGTTTTTATTGTCATTTTGGGGTCTGCTTTCTGCTCAGGAGCAGAGACAGCTTTGCTCTCTATTCCGCTGCTGCGGGCAAAGCAGCTAGCACAAAACAAGCATAGTCCAGGTGCGATCGCGCTGCTGAGCATTCGTCAACATGTCACTCGGCCCATCGCCACCATCGTCGTTCTCAATAACATCTTTAATATCGTTGGCAGCATCGTCGTCGGTCGAATTGCAGCGACTTTGTTTAGCAACACTGGCATCGGCATTTTCTCAGCAGTGCTGACGTTTTCAATCATTTTGTTTGCCGAGATCTTGCCCAAAACGCTAGGCGAGCGCTACGCAGAAGGCATCGGTCTGGCGATCGCGATTCCCGTACGCGGTGCAACTGTCATTTTCACGCCCGTTATCTGGCTGCTAGAGAAAATTACCGCCCCTCTGACCAAAGGCAACAAACGGCCTATCACTAACGAATCAGAAATCAGGCTGCTGACTATCTTAGGCTACCAAGAGGGCCTGATCGAAGACGACGAAGCCGAAATGATCGATCGCGTGTTTCGACTGAATGACCTAATGGCCGCCGATATTATGACACCTAGAGTCGCCATTACCTTCATCCCCGGCTCTGCCATCCTGCGAGAGGTGCAAGACGAAATTATTGGCTCTCAGCACACCCGCATCTTGGTAATCGAAGAAGACCTCGATCACGTCATTGGCGTCGCCCTTAAAGCAGAGCTACTAGCTGCTCTAGTCCAAGGGCAAGGGGATGCCGCCGTCAGAAGCGTCATGCGCGAAGTCCACTATGTTCCAGATACCGAGCGCACAGACCGACTGATCAAGACCTTTCAGTCTTTGCGCGAGCATTTAATGGTCGTCGTCGACGAATACGGCGGTGTCTCAGGCGTAGTTACCCTAGAAGACACTCTAGAAGTTTTAACCGGTGAAATTGTCGACGAAACCGACCGTAACGTTGACCTGCAGGCTCTGGCCAGACAGAGGCAAAAGCGCATTCTCCGTCGCAGCGGCTTTCGTAAACCCACGCGCACGCCGCCCCCTCAGCTACCTACCTCCTGATGGGTAAAGATTCTCACTTCTTTCGCCTCTGCCCATGTCACCCACTCGACACAATCTTCTTTTCCTTCTCGGCTGGAGCGCTCTGATGATCGCCAGCAGCCAAACGCACCCTAGCTTCATGGCCCACGATGAGGGCAACTATGCATTAGAAAGCCGCTTTATGCTGGAGTCGGGCGAGTGGCTAGGACGGCAGACCTGGGGCAGCGTGCTTTATACCCATGGCATTTTGCTGAACTGGCTGATGATGCTGAGCTATCAGCTATTTGATCTGCCAAGCCTCAGTGCAGATTGGGCTGTGCGGATAGCCCGGCTACCGACGTTCATCGCCTGCTTGCTTGCTGTAGTGCTGACCGGTGACGTGGGTAAACGGATTTTTGCACGGCAGCGCTGGCGCTATGCCATCAGCGCTGGTCAGTTGGGTCTGCTGTCTGGGCTAATGATTATGGTGTTTTCGCTGTGGAATCAGTTCAGCCATTTGGCGACACAGGACATCATGCTAGTGAGTGTGGAGCTGACGGCGATTTGGGCTTTGCTGAGGGCGGAGCAGCAGACAGAGCTGCGGCGAACAGAAGAAAGACAAAGACCGGTAGGAAAAAAGCGTTTGGCGTTTGGCTTTCTAGCGGGCGCGATGTTTGGCGTTGGTTTCTTGATCAAGACGTTTATGGTGGCGCTACCGGCGATCGCGCTTCTGCCATACCTGATCTTTGAGCACCGTCGCCATCGCCATCTGACTAACTGGGGAATCTACCTCGGTCTAGTTGTTGGCTTTATGCCGACCGTTTTGTGGCTAGGCTTTAGCGTGGCTGAGTACGGCCCCTGGGTGCTGGGCGCAATGTTTGGCAAAATCGGCCAGCTCAGCGATCGCCCTTATCATTCGGACGGAGGACCGCTTTACTATCTCTGGAATATTCCGGTGAATATGTTTCCCTGGGCGCTGTTCTCGGTGATTGGAGCGGTGATGGCGTTGCGCCAGCCCGGGTTTTGGACCAAATTACTTTCGCTGCAAAAGCAGCAGACAGCTTATCCGCATCGATGGCTGCTGCTGTATCCGTTTATTTTGGCGGCGATGCTACAGTCATTTACCACCAAGACGCCTTATTACACACTGCAGCTGCATCCTTTTATGGCCTGGTTTGCGGCGATCGCACTTCACCAAATCGCTACGCAGTCCAGCCGCTGGCCCCGTCGTTTACTCAGCTATAGCTTTTCGGCCTTGGGTTTGATCTTGAGCGGGATTGCGATCGCCAGTCTCGTAGTCCCAAGCGGTTTCCTTGCAGACATTCGAGCCTATGCGCCCTTGGGCCTAATTTTGGGGCTGGGCTGGACCTTGTTACCCGTTTTCATGTCGCAGCCGCGAAGATGGCTAGCGACTTGGTTACTTCCGGTCTGGTTGACGCTAGCGCTGGCAGGCGTTGCTGGCTTTTTGGGAAACTACAGCGCCGAGCTAAAGGCAGCGGCCACGACCGATCCGGTGGCATCGCTAGTGCGAGACGCCCCAGTAGATTTTGTGATTAATTACAAGCAGCCCCCGGCGCTGTACAAGGATTTAATTATTTTGGCGTTTCACACCCCTAGTATTAGTCAGTTAAATCCGCCAGTTGAAGACATTCCGCCCGGTACCTACGTGTGGGTGAGTAAGGAGAAAAAGATCTATAGAGGAGAGCAACTGCCGCCAGATCAAGTACAAGCGCGTGACGTTCAATCAGAAATTCTAGCCGCTGACGGCTATGAAACAGTAATAGAGCTAAACAACTGGCGTCTCATTCGCATGTAGAATTTTAGACCTGCCTAATTTTCTTCCTCATCCTCTTAACAGCTCGTGTCTCAAACTCTTGCGCCGCCCGTCCACCCTTACAGCGCCCATAAGCAGCTGATACTGGATCACTTCAATCGGGTCGCACCAGAATTGGACCGCTGGCACGGCATCAACCACTACTACTATCAAGATTTGGCACGGCTGCATCGGTTCTTGATCCCGGTGGGCGCTCGGGTATTGGCGATTGGCTGTGGACCAGGTGATCTGCTAGCGGCTACTGAGCCTAGCGTCGGCATTGGGGTCGATATCTCGCCTGTGACGGTCAATATGGCCCAGCGAAACTATCCAGCGCTGCGATTCTATTGCGCGGATGCAGAAACGCTGACGCCTGAAAAGATTGGCTACGCAGAGGACGGCCCGGTAGAGGGCTTTATCGATGAGCCGCCGACGTTTGACTATATTATTTGCGCCAATTCAGCTAGCTACTTTAGCGATGTGCAGACGGTGTTCAGTCGACTGAAGCCTTTTTGTACAGCGCAGACTCGGCTGATTATCACCTTTCATAACTATCTGTGGGAGCCGATATTAAAGCTGGGTGAGGCGATCGGTCAGCGCTGTCCGCAGCCGCAGCAAAACTGGCTGTCGATGGACGATGTGGCGAATCTGCTTTCGATCACAGGCTATATCCCACTGAAGCGCGGACGGCGGCTTTTAATACCCAGACAGGTGCCGGGACTGTCTTATCTACTCAATCGCTATGTTGCGCCGCTGCCGATTGTGCAGCACTTTTGTCTGACGAATTTTGTGGTGGCTCGGCCTGATTTTAGAGGCGTGCCCGAGGCGGAACCGCGTGCGCTTGGCAAAGTGGACGAACAGCCAACCTGCTCGGTGGTGATTCCGGCGCGGAATGAGGCGGGGAATATTGAGAGTGCGATCGCCCGCATGCCGCAGCTCGGCTCCCATACAGAAATCATCTTTGTAGAAGGCCACTCTACTGACGCTACTTGGGAGGCGATAAACCGGGTAAAGCGCCACTATCGCGGGCCGTTTACGGTCAAAGCCTTCCAGCAGTCGGGGAAGGGGAAGGCGGACGCGGTGCGACTGGGTTTTGCGGAGTCAACTGGTGATGTGCTGATGATTTTGGATGCGGACTTGACCGTGCCGCCGGAGGATTTACTGCACTTTTTTGATGCGATCGCATCCGGGCAAGGCGAATTCATCAACGGCTCGCGCCTGCTCTATCCCCGCAGCAAAAAAGCGATGCCCTGGCTCAACACCCTAGCGAACAAAACCTTCGCTCTCATGTTCTCCTTCCTACTAGAACAATCGCTCAAAGACACCCTCTGCGGCACGAAAGTCCTCTGGCGAAAAGACTACGAACGCCTCGCCGCCGGACGCAGCTACTTTGGCGACTTCGACCCCTTTGGCGATTTCGATTTGCTCTTTGGCGCAGCCAAGCTAAACCTGCACCTAGTCGAAGTGCCAATTCGCTATCAGCCCCGCACCTACGGCAGCTCGAACATTGCCCATGTCAAAGAAGGACTAGTGCTGCTGCGCATGTGTGCCTACGCCTCCCGCAAGCTGAAATTTATTTGAACACGGTTGATAGCTAACCCGTCGGAGCAATCGTCATGTCTATCCGCGCCTTGCTTTTTCTCTTGTCGCTGATTGTTTATGGTCTAGCTCAAGTCCTACCTTGCCTCAGTTTTGTTGCTGTACCGACGGGATTAGCACTCGAAGAAATCAATGCTGGCAACATGAGCCTTGATACATTCGATGAGGCTCCTATCACCATGAACGGATTGGAACTGACAACATACGGTGCGCTGGCGCTGCTGCTATTCTGGCAAATCGGAGCGGTCGGCTGGCTGGCGAATCCAGTCTACTGGTGTGCTGCGGTGTTGTTTGGCCGTCGGCAGTATAGGCGTGCTGCGATCACAGCCGTTCTAGCCGCCGTCATTGGAGGGATAGGGACTAACTTAGCCTTCCACTACGCCTTACCTACGGGAAGTTCACCTTATGCCGCTTTTGCCTTACAGCAGATGCTACCGGGCTTCTGGCTATGGTTGACCGCCCCGGCTGTGCTTACGCTCTCTTCTATCTTTTGTTTGGTTCGTCCAACAAGCTGAAGAGCCTTATGTCCCTATCTCAACGACCTTACTGCGCCCAAGCTACGGCAACAGAGACTTGGCGCGCTCTAGAGCAATTTTGACCTGTTCAAAGCCAGTGCCGCCAGCGCTGTTGCGAGCTGAAACAACTTGGGCCGGAGCGATCGCATCATAGATATCCGACTCAAACTTCGGATGCAGCGCCTGCCACTCTTCTAAGCTCAAATCCTTCAGCAGCTTCCCCGCCGCCAAAGATGTCTTCACAACCTTACCCACCAGGTTATACGCCTCTCGAAACGGCACTCCTTTCGCCGCCAGATAATCAGCCACATCCGTTGCATTAGAAAAGTCTTCTGCCACGGCTTGATTTAATCTTTCCGTGCGGAAGGTGATGCCCTCTTGCAGCAAAATCGTCATCGCCTGCAAACAGCCAGAGACAGTTGCCACCGTATCAAAAATTGCCTCTTTATCTTCTTGCAAATCCTTGTTGTAGGCCAAAGGTAGCCCCTTCATCATCACCAGCAGCCCCTGCAAATGACCGAAGGTGCGTCCGGTTTTACCCCTCACTAGCTCTGGCACATCCGGATTCTTTTTCTGCGGCATGATGCTCGATCCAGTCGAGCAGGTATCGCCCAAGGTCACAAAGCGAAATTCTTCCGAGGCCCAAAAGATAATTTCTTCTGACAGGCGAGAGAGATGCACCATGATGATGCTTGCTGCGCTAGCAAACTCAATCGCAAAATCGCGATCGCTCACCCCGTCCAAACTATTGTGATAGATTTCATCAAAACCTAACAATTCAGCCGAATACGCCCGGTCGATCGGAAACGTCGTTCCAGCCAGAGCGCCACAGCCCAAAGGCGAAATATTCACCCGTTTAAGCACATCGCCAAGCCGCTCCCAGTCACGCTGCGTCATCTCAAAGTACGCCAGCAAATGATGTGCCAAACTCAACGGCTGAGCCCTTTGCAGATGCGTATAGCCCGGAATCAGTGTCTCCACATGCTCACTCGCTAGCTCAAATATCATCTGCTGAAACGCTTTGATCTGTTCGCGGATTTCCTCGATTTGCCCACGTAGATACAGCCGCAAATCGGTCCCTACCTGATCGTTCCTAGATCTGGCCGTGTGTAGCTTCTTTCCACCATTGCCCACCAGCTCAATCAGACGATGCTCCACCGCAAAGTGAACGTCTTCATCATCAACGCCCGGATTAAACTCACCTCGGCGATATTCGCCCCGAATCGTCTCCAGCCCAGACACGATCTGCTCGCGCTCCGCCTCTGAGAGAATCCCCACCTTGGCAAGCATTTTGGCATGAGCAACCGAGCCAGTCAGGTCACATTCCAGGAGCTTAATATCAAAACCGATACTGGCATTGAACTGTGCGATCGCAGGATGCAGCGCCGACTCAAATCGCTGACTCCAGGTCTGCTGCGCTGCGCCTTTTTGCGCTGTGTCTTTTTGCGCTACGCCTTCTTGCGCTGTGCCTTCTTGCGCTGTGCCTGCCCCCACTGGTTGACTACCCACGCTTGCCCTGCTCCTACTTTGTCTAAAGAACGGCCCAGATCGAACGACTACTCGAACGTCGCTCAATCAATCCACCATACAGTAGCAGCAAAATCGTCGCAGTTAACCCCTAACCGTAGGACGAAAAAGACTTGAAGCCATAGCCAATTACCATTCCGATCAGTAGCGCCCACAGCTGGCCAGACTCGTAGAAGCCCTTCAGCATCACCCCTGTATCACCAATCAAATCCTGATCAAACTGCTGAGCCACAATCGGCGCAGTAACCGTAGCAGGCGTCTCAAACTGAGCTAGATAGACAGAAAATTCCATAATTAGCAGCGATTTCGTTAGAACACGTAGCGCTCCTAACGTACCCATCCCGCTAAATTCCTAAGCCAGACCGGGCGTAGACAGCTGCCTAAACTCCGCAGGCTGCGTGATTCTCATCACCACCAGCGTCGTATCATCTTCCGCTTCTCGGTTAGTGCCGATAAAGCGCTGCAGCATGTCGAACAAATATTGCAAAATCTCATTTGAATTGGTTAAGTTGCGACAGGCCCAGCGGTAAGAATCAATCAAATTCTCTTCGTCAAAGCGACGACCATCGCGATCGGCAGCTTCTGTAAAGCCATCGGTGTAATAAATCACCGTGTCTCCTGGCTGCAGCTGTACCTGGTTTTCTTGGTAGTGCGTTTCCATATCCAGACCCAACAGCATCCCCTCCGCATCCAAACGGATCACCTGTCCTGTTGCTGCCTGCCAGAGCAACGGCGGATTGTGCGCGGCATTGCCGTAGTGCAGCACCTGCGTCAGCGGATCGTACTGAGCGCAAAAGAGCGTAACAAACCGGTTCGAGCTTTCTAAGTCAGTGCGCATCACCCAGTTCAAATGCTGCAAAAGATGAGCCGGCGAATGACTATTCAACACTTCAGCACGCAGCATGCCACGCAGCATAGTCATCATTAACCCCGCCGGGACACCCTTGCCCATCACATCGCCAATTGCAAAATTCCAGGGTTTTTCCCGAGAAGCGCGCGCATCGGGTTCTCTTAGCTGGGCATACGTCGTCGGAATAAAATCGTAATAGTCGCCGCCTACTTTGTTTGCAGTCTGACATCTGGCCGCAAGATCGACCCCTTCAATCTGTGGACACTGACGCGGCAGCAGCTGCGCCTGAATCTCCGCACCTAGCTCTAGCTCTCTATCTAGTCGTTCTTTATGTCTGAGCTCGTGAGTTAGCTTGTTGTTCTCGATAGCAACAGCGGTCTGATCAGCAACTAGACGCACAAGTTTCTCTCTAGTATCCGTCCAGGTATAGTCGCCTTCTTGACTAAAAACGTACAGCCTGCCGCGCTCAACATTTTGAACGATAATAGCGGTACCAAAAATTTGAAAGTCCGCGCCTAGATAGCGGCCTGCGTAGCGATCCAATGAGAGCATCGCCGCGCTCGTAACCGCACTCAACCCGGTATCAGAAGCGCTTAACATTGGAGCTGCGACTATTTGTCTGGTCGCCATCTCTAGGGCTAAGCGAACGCTATTGCAGTCATCGTTGCCTGCACAGTACAGCTGCTCTAGCCGCAGATGACCATCGGGCTGACACATTACCAGGGCACTCCCCGAAGCATCGGTAACGCGACTGGCAATCATCGGGATCAGTTCTAGAAACTGACTGAGATTGTTCAGGCTACGTAGGGCAAAGCCCAACGAACCCAACAGATCTTGAATTTTGTGCTGTTCTCGCTGCAGCCTGGCAACCAGTTCCTTTAGCGCATAGACAGAAGTGCCGCTGGTCATACCTGTCGTACCAGCCATCCCACTGGGCACGGTCGAGCTGACAGAAGTGCCAACGGAAGAACCGACTGAGCCACCAATAGCAGCGCGGCGATCGCCTGTCGCCGACGAATTAAATGGTGGAGTTGGCCTCGGTTGCATGTCAAAGGATGAGTGTTCTGAGGTAGAGCAAAATGCCAAAAGTAGCCATCACGATAGCACTTATCGAGCAATAGTCAAGGCACAGATATAAAGAATGGTCTTCTATTCCCTGCTTAAGCGCTAGGTTAGTACAGCCTGAGCGTTTCGGAACAGAATTCAATCGCCTCGGACATTAAATTTGTTTGCTTCGGGTAATTCAGCGGAGGCCGCTCGATCAAAATCAGACGAACGCCTAATTCTAATGCGATCGCCCGCTTCACGCCTTCTCCTCCCGCTACACCGGATGCCTTCGCTACAACAGTAGAGATTTGCCACTGTTGCCATAGCGCCTTTTCTAGCACCATCGAAATCGGCGGCCTGATGGCCATAATCTCCTGGGCAGAAAATCCTGCTGCGATCGCACCTGAGATCGCTGGGACAGAAGGCAAGACCCGAGCAAATAACTGCGATTGTTGCCGCAGACGGGCTAGATCGGGCGCAAACTGTAGCAGCTGCCGGTAGCCCATAGTAAACAACACCCGCTGGTGCTCTAAAGCACCGCTCTCTAGCAGCGTCTCGATCGATCTCACAAAGGTAATTGTCTTGTCTATAGCAGCCTGAGGCCTAACTGTCTCGTTTGGACTGCATGATTGAGAGCTGGATGATTGAGGACTGCATGGTTGAGGACTGCATGGTTGAGAGCAGAGGACATCGCGCTCGTAGCGAATGTATGTGATCGCTGTTTGCCCACTGGTTAGTCGCCTATCGGTTTCCTGATTGCGAAATGAGCGATCGCTAGATAATCGCTCAGCGGTTGCGATCGCCAACCGAGAAATCTCACTTGCGAACGGATGAGACGCATCTAAAATACATCGCACTTGCCAACGCTGGATAAACACATCAATCGACTGCGCCGACAGCTGGCCCACCCACACCTGGGCTGTTTTTGAATAAAGCCGCTGCGCTGCCGCTGTCGTTACCGTCACCACATACGGTATACCGGCCTTAGCCAGCGCCCCGGCTAGCGCCGCACTTTCGCTAGTACCGCCAATCAACCAGATGCGAGCAGCCGACATCACAAACGATCGGCCGTCCTACGGCCAGCGCACCTTGTAAAGACAAAACAGCTCACCGTCCTGCTGCTTGACGATCTTCGCACCGACCTGCTTGATCAATGATCGCCAGTCGCTCATCGTCTCCAAAAACACCTCAGCGCCCAGATAAGTCTCCAGAATCGCCCAGTTCTCAGCCAGCGGCCGCTCAACATCCACCACATCAAATACAAAAAATCCACCCGGCTTCAGCAGTGGCTTCACCGCTTCCATCACCGCCTGCCAGTAATCCATCGGGTAGTAGCAGCTAAATCCTGTTGCAACCACCAGATCAAAGCTCTCAGGCGGATAATCGAGTCGATGAGCTGGCCCCTGCTTCACGCCCTGAAACAGCTTGGAATCCAGCTGTGGTCCTCGTTGATGCAGCGTCTTGATCGCAAACTCGCTCACATCTTGGCCATAGAACCGAGCCTGCCAGACCTTCCACTCATAGATCAAAAAGCTAAACCCGCAGCCCAAATCCAAACAGTGCTGATTCTTCTTCGGCTTCGCAATCTGCCAAAATGGAGAGGCCACCCGAGAGTTGAGCGAACCCGCCGCCCAATCGCGAAAAACCGGCATCGCCTCAACCTCTTCAGGCAGATCAAAGGGCTTTCCCTCGTACTCCGCATCAAATCGCTTTGCCACCGTACTAATCATCGGCAGCCATGAGACGCTCTTGGACTTGAGCACATCACCGAGCGCCGTTCCCATCGCACCAGATTGGGCCGCGTTTTTCTTGGACTTAGCCATTTTTCTTGTGGTTAGCCATATTGGCTATAAGGGACTGCCCGATTACTGCTAAAAATCAAGAGCCTTTGAGTGCCTTGGAAAAGTTCTTACGATATGACTGATTAGAAGCTAGAAGAACAGGCCACATCAAAGTCAAAAAAACCTTTTTGTCCGTAAAGTTAGTGCGGTTGAACCCGCTCCAAAACCGCCAGCCGCCGACTAGATAGACACCTAGCAAAACAATTGTTAGTAATTCGCTCATCGAACCCTCCAAAATAATGTCTAATTAAGTTGGTCATTTGCCGCCTATCATAGCGCTGATGAAATCAGGATAATTGGAAGGTCGGCATAAAATCGCGATCTTTTCAGTGATACAGGCTTTCCAGCACTCCTATAGAATAGATCTGTTAGTCTTTTGACCAGGTAAGGATCTCTTCTCCGTGTCAGCTTAATAGGTATCAGCACTGTGATTTGTTTGAACTAGCTTACATGAGACTAAGGCTCATACGAGATCAAGGCTTACACAAGATTAAGGCTCAAGATAGAGACCATTAATTTTAAAGATTTTTACATCAGGAGAGCAATTATGCGTGCAGTACTTATGGCTGGCGGTTCTGGGACCAGACTCAGACCGCTGACTTGTGATCTACCCAAGCCGATGGTGCCAGTGCTCAATCGACCCATCGCTGAGCATATCGTCAATCTCTTAAAGCGCTACGACATCACAGAGATTATTGCAACCCTCTTCTATCTACCCGACGTAATGCGGGATTACTTCCAAGACGGGAGAGACTTTGGCGTACAGATGACCTACGCGGTGGAAGAAGACCAGCCGCTCGGAACCGCAGGCTGCGTCAAAAACGTATCAGAACTATTGGATGACACCTTCCTAGTCATCAGCGGTGATAGCATCACTGACTTTGATCTAGGCAAAGCAATCGAATTTCATAAGGCAAATGGCTCTAAAGCAACCCTAGTACTTACTCGCGTCCCCAATCCGATTGAATTTGGCGTAGTCATTACCGATGAGAATGATAGGATTGTGCGCTTTTTAGAGAAGCCTTCCACGAGTGAAATCTTCTCGGATACCGTCAACACAGGAACCTATATTCTAGAGCCCGAGGTTCTTGACTATCTACCAGCTGACTGTGAACAAGATTTCTCTAAAGACCTGTTTCCGCTTCTGCTAGAAAAGGACGAGCCAATGTATGGCTACGTGGCGGATGGCTACTGGTGCGATGTTGGTCACCTGGACGCTTACCGAGAGGCACAGTACGACGCCTTAGCTGAGAAGGTTCTAATTGACTACGACTACCCAGCCAATCCAGATGGCGTACGCATTGGGAAAAATACGTACGTTGATCCCGACGCCAGAATTCATGGACCTGTCTTGATCGGAGACAACTGCCGTATCGGGCCCAGAGCCTTATTAGAACCTGGTACGGTCATTGGTGACAATGTGACTATTGGCAGCGACGCTGACCTAAAGCGTCCGATTATTTGGAATGGGGCTGTAATTGGTGAAGATACGCACTTGCGGGCCTGTGTGATTGGTAGAGGTACTCGCGTCGACAGACGAGCCCATGTTTTAGAGGGATCTGTTGTTGGAGCGCTATCTACTATTGGCGAGGAGGCGCAAATCAGCCCGGGCGTTCGCGTATGGCCCAGCAAGATTATTGAATCTGGGGCGACGTTGAATATCAATTTAATCTGGGGCAATACGGCCCAGCGGAATTTATTTGGGCAGCGCGGGGTGGCAGGCCTAGCGAATATCGATATTACGCCTGAGTTCGCTGTGAAGCTGGGTGCGGCCTACGGCTCTACGCTAAAACCAGGATCGTATGTCACGGTTTCTAGGGACCAGCGCAGTATTTCCAGGATGGCTTCTAGATCGTTGATTGCTGGACTGATGTCTGTAGGAATCAACGTCCAGAACCTGGAGGCGACGTCTATTCCAGTGGCAAGATACGTGCTGCCAACCCTCAACGTGAGCGGTGGTATTCACGCTAGGCTGCACCCTCAGCGCCCAGACCAGCTCTTGATTGAGTTTTTCGATAAAAACGGCATTGATATTCCAAAGAGTAAGGAGAAAAAAATTGAGGGTGCCTACTTCAAAGAGGATTTGAGGCGATCGCAGATACACGAAATTGGCTCAGTCACCTATCCCAGCCGCGTTGTCGATATCTACACCACCGCCTTTAGCAAGTATCTGAACGCTGAATCTATCCGCAGCAGCCAGTCCAAAATCGTAATCGACTATGCCTATGCGGTCTCGGGCGCAGTCTTACCGCAGCTGCTAGGTCAGTTGGGTTGTGACGCAGTTGTGCTTAATGCTAGCTTGAATCCTGCTGCGCCCTCAGTCGCAGAACGAGATGTCATGCTAGGTCAGCTAGGTCAAGTTGTTCAAGCTTTGCAGGCAACCTTTGGCGTACAGATTTCGGCCAACGGCGAGCAGCTGATATTAGTTGATGAAGTCGGATCTCCCATTCGAGATGAGCCTTTGACCGCACTGATGGCTCATATGATCCTGACAGCACATCCTAGAGGAACCATTGTTGTTCCCGTACAGGCTTCGGGCGCGATTGAAGAAATCGCCCGTCGTCACGACGGCAAGGTGATTCGCACCAAAGCAAACCCCACGGCGTTGATGGAGGCTTGCAATACCGAAGCGAATGTTGTCCTTGGAGGCAGCGGCGACATGGGCTTCATCTTCCCTCAGCTACATCCTGGATTTGATGCGATGTTCTGCGTTGCTAAGCTAATCGAGATGCTGTTAGTTCAAGAGCGAGCGCTGGGTCAAATCTGGGAGGAGCTGCCGCGAGTGGTTCACCGATCGCAGACGATGCGCTGCCCGTGGACTATAAAGGGTGCGCTCATGCGTTATCTTGTAGAGACCCACCCATCAGAGAGTTTGGAGCTGGTTGACGGTGTCAAGATTGTCGATGCTAGCAGGCAGAACTGGGTGCTAATTTTACCGGATGCCGGAGAGCCGCTTGTCCACATTTTTGCTAACAGTGAAGATCGAGACTGGGTGGATAAGCAGCTGCAAACCTATCGGCAGAAGGTGCAAAACTTTATCGAATCAGAGCAGGGAAGTAAGGAAAGCGTCATATGAATAACTGCGTCTTGATGGCAGAAATTGTGCAGGCTCCGCAGCTGCGTTATACCGCTGATAATCAAACGCCGATCGCGGAGTTTGTTGTCAAGTTTCCAGGGCTCAGAGAAGGCGACGCGCCTGGTCAAATGAAGGTGGTGGGTTGGGGCAATCTGGCCCAGGAGATTCAGGAGCGCTATCGAGAGGGCGATCGCGTCCTTTTAGAAGGTCGGCTGAGCATGAATACGCTAGAAAGACCTGAAGGCTTCAAAGAAAAACGAGCTGAAATGACCGCTCAGCGCATTAGCCCTATTAGTGAACTGCAGTCAGTCACGATGGCCGAGCCGACGCCGATTGCCGAGGGTCGATTTGCCAGTGGCACCGCGCCAGCTTCTACACCGTCAGCGGCAGCCGTCCCAGCAGCAGCGAGTACGCCCGCACCCGCTGAACCCGCACCAGATTATGACGATATTCCGTTTTAAGGCGTTCTTTTCTAGGCGGTTTCTTTTCGGACCGGGTTCTCTTTAGACCACCTTCTACCGCGAGGCTTCAAATGCTTCGCGGTTTTCGTATATCTCAAATACGCGGTCCATGCTAGTGAGTTCGAACAGCATTTTGACCTGTGGATTGATCGAACACACGTACATTTCGCATTCGTGCGATCGCACCGTTTTCAGCACGGAGACCAGCGTTCCTAATCCGGAGCTATCGACAAAGGTTGTCTCTTTCAAATCCATCAGCAGCACAGTAGATCCAGCAGACAAGGCGCGATCAACCTGAGCGCGTACCTCTTCTGCTTTAGTCCCATCTAAAATGCCAGAAGGTGTCAACACTTGAACGGCTGTATCCATACTCACCATACTCACCTTGGGTTCTCTGCCTGATAATCGCGAAGTAAGGGTATACGCTCACTTCGCAATTTATATTACTCGTCGCTTGGGAAAGCTTTCAGTCCATTTGTCTGGCTGTCAGCACCATAACAGAAACTATAGCCGACAGTTTACACCGATTTTCACATTGTTTCATACTGCTCGGACGATGGTATGAACAGGCTATTCAACCGATGGTTCTGACAAATCGTAACGACTAGATCTGCTCGGCTGCTATGCGTCAACGGCTCAATAAATAGCTGGGGATGCAGCGCCCGCCAAAAGTAGGTAACAAAAGCGGCAATCTCTTCATCGCTCAGACCACTTTTCCCTGCGCTGATCATTTGCTGTTCGGCCTGCTGCCGCCACTGCTGAGACCGTCGGTAGTCTTCTGGGCGCAAGACTATCAGGCTATCTAGATAATCCCAAAGCACTAGATACCTTCTGAGCCGGCGGTTGCAGTCGCAGGCGAAGAGACGATCGGCTTCAGTATTAATCGGCTCAGGCAGCTCCGAGAGCGTTGAAAATGCACTCTCAGAAAGTGGCTCTGTGCCTACACACCAGCCCTCAAAAAGGATGATTGTTGGTGCAGGCATCAGCTCAGTCTGGGTGCGATCGCCCTGTCCCTCATGCAAGGATTTATCAAACCGAGGCAGCTCAACCTGTTCATCTGGTAGGGCACTGCTGATTTGAGTAAAGGTGCGTACGCCTAGATCGATGTCATGAGTGCCGGGGGGTCCTCTCCAGATGAGCCGGGGGTCTTTTTCCTTCAGTGCGCAGCGTTCTGCATGGGTCAGATACAGATCGTCAATCGATAGGACCGCCGTCTGCTGACCCAGTTCATCCAGCAGCAGCAGCAAAATCTGACAAAGCGTTGTTTTACCCGTTCCCTGTCCGCCCAAAATTCCCTGCACAAACAGGTGAGTCCTCTGAGCATCCTGAGCTGCCTGAGTCTTCCAAATTCTGTGAGCTGCAGAGCCAGAGGCTTTACTGCGCTGCGCTTGATCGATTTTCAGAGCCAGCGGCAGCCATAGCGTCCACATCGGAGCAATCCAGTCTGTCCAGTCTCCTGGCAGAGGTAATTCGATCTTCCCGTTGTATAACTTTTGTCCAATAAACTGTAGTAGCCGAGTGCGCTTACTTAAGGCCACAGCCACTGATGAGTCGTCAAGCTGCCATACGGCTGCGCGAGCAGGCTCAAGCATCCACTTACGCACCTGTTGATGCTCGGCAGCGGTTGGCTGGTTTCCTTGGCCCCAAGCGACGATAGTTGACCAGATATCAGACACGCTTAGCGGGTGCGCTCAAAATGAACAAACAAGTTGACGACCTCCTCCTGACGAGCTGCGCTCACTGTCTCTATATAGGAGAAGAACGGAGCGGTTACTGTTGCCACTTGATTGAAAACAGGCCACTTGCGGTTTAAAGTAGGCGCGATCGCATGCCAGTCCAGATAGACATAGCCCTGATTGGGGCTAGCAAGTGGCGCAATCGCGGACTTAAATCGTTCTGATTCAACTAATGAAGTTTCTATTGCTCCTTCTAGCATTCTCTCTGCCACTCCCTCCGGCACTCCTTCTGGCGTTCCTTTCGATACACCTTCTGACGCCTCTAGTGCGCTATTCATAGCCGCTAGAGAACCGGCAAAAATCTCGTATTGCGCCTGCTGAAGGTGCAGCCCTAGTAGCTGCGTTTCCAATTCACTACCGGGTTGCTGAGTGCGTTTTCGGGCTATCAGCCGGGTCCAGGCAGTTGCCGTCACGCCTCCTGCCGCTCCAATCGAGATAGGCGCTTTGCTATAGCCAGAGGCGACCACTCGCTTATCTAAGCCTGCTATCGCTCTTTCATCTCGCTCAACAACCAATATCCAATCTTGCGATCGCCCATTGCCAGCTTTGCCCAGCGCATACTCTCCCGTAGCCCAATCCCACGGATTATCCCCGGACTTGTCGGGTAGTTCAGGCTGCAAAAAGGTAGGTAGCGCCTCAGCAGATAGCCCAACCGTTGTCAGGACCGCTCTGAGCTCAGACAGGTTGTGACTTGCGATCGCAATCTCGCTATTCGCAGGCAAAAACTTTAGCCCCTCTCTAGTTCCAAACTCATTTGCCTCCCTCGGCTTATCTTCAGCTATATTTCCACTCGTTTGAGAAGGTAAAGCATTTGCAATTAGTCCGGTCTTGGTCAGACCGATAGAGACAGCAGCAAAAGACTGGTCTGACTTGGAATCATTTAGCAAGTTCAGATCCAGATAAGCTAGCCCCACTCGCGCGTCGGGTAGGGTAGCGACGGCTTTGCGATAGGCCGGATTTTGAGCCAGATTGCTTGCGGTCTGAGCCACCCGAATGCTGCGCCGGAGCACACGAACATCATTCGCAAATAAGACAAACTGATTGCCAATTAGAGCTGTCGCCTTGATTGCGCCTGAGCTATCCGAGGTCGTAGACAGTATCCGCACGCCGCTGACCCGTTCACTGTTTGGCACTTTTCCGGCTAGTGCCTGCTGCTGCCAGAATAGCTGCAGAAATTCTTTGGCCTGACGCTGACGATCGGGCGCAACTTCTACTGCCGCCAGATAGCCTAGCTGCTCACCATTTAGCGAATCTGCATCTAGATCGGCTGATACCAGCGCAAAGGTCACCTCATCTCCAATCCAGGACTGAATCATTTGCTCATAACCTAGCCCTATCTTGTCTAGCCCGGTTTTCTCCAAGAGCCGCTGCTTGACCTGTTCTATTTCCTGAAGCGTCTGTGGACGTTGCTCTGGCTCTTCTAGCGACTGTAGAAAGGCAGCTAGCCGATCTGGCTGCGCTAGTAGCGAGATGGAAAAAGGCGACTGGCTAGGAACAAATAAAGTGGCAGCCGCAATCGGGCGATCGCTCCCCTCTAGCAGAGATAATGCGCTGCTAGATCCCAGATAAAAAAAGCCCCCAATACCCAACAAGAGCAGCAGGGACGAAAGTGCTAGCCATCCTACATACAGCCGATTTGACCAGAATCTAGACTCCAATGGACTAGGCTTAGCGTTTTTCGTAGCAGCGACCATACTCGTTATATCGTTGAACGACTCAGAGTATCAGTTTAGAGTATCGGCGGATGTCAACCTACTGCTGACCTGCTGCCAACCTACTGCCAACCTACAAGGGGTGTAGAGGGATGTGAAGTGAGATGTCTATCAGGCCGATCTATTCACCCGTCTATCAGCCCAGCCCACGGCTACGCCAAACGCCGACTAGCTCACCATCGATACTGACTTCTTCAGCTGGATATTCCATCGGCGAGAATCGAGGATTCGCTGGCTGAAGCGTCACCGTACCGTTGGCAAAGTGATAGTACTTCAGAGTCATTGCCGACTCGACCCGTGCAGCCACAATAGTTCCGTTGCGAATTTGCTTCGGATCTTGCACTTTTCTCATAATCACGATATCGCCATCGTCGATCAGAGCTTCTATCATCGAATCTCCTCGGACTCTGAGCGCAAAGTCGCTGCCTTGAAAGTCGAGAGCCGTCGGGTCGAACCGCTCTACGGTAGTGGTATCAGGAAATGTCTCCACAATAGAGCCAGCTGCGATCGCGCCAAAAATAGGCACACCCTGCGTATCCTGCAAAATTCGAATTGTTCGAGCCTGGCCTTCTTGCCAGTCGATATATCCCTTTCGCCGTAGGTGGTCCAACCGGCTCTGCACCGGAGCAGGCGACTTCAGCTTCATCTCGCGCATCATCTGCCGAATCGAAGGCGAATGACGATTTTCGCGAATATAGACAACAAGCCAATCGTATAGTTCTTGCTGTGCGTGAGTGAGAGATTCCATCAGAGTTTGCCGACTACCAGCTATCTACTATGAGTGTCTGCCACTTTGCTCTAGACATTTCCAAATGGCGAAAACCCTTGGACCTACAAAGCGAAGCAGCTAAATAGCGCAGGTTGGCGAAGTCTCTCCGTAGAGTCACACATCCGACGCTACCCGTATAAGAACAACCGTACCAACTCACACCGTTTTTGTCCAGAGTCAACCTCAGTATCTTTGACAGCATGCACATAGGACAGATGCCCAGATCCAAGCCTAACTATTGGACGGCTACGAATCCTGCCTCGTTTAATAGCCGCTTTCCGTCATCGGTCTTTAAGAGCTGCGCATAAGCCTTACCTGAACCCTCTGAGGCTAGATCGCCCTGGCGAACTACTACGAATATTGGACGAGTCAGCGGATAGCTTTGGTTTTGAATCGCCTTTAGGTTTAACTGATTGCGCTGAGCCGGACAGTTTTGCGGCAGTACGTATGGTGGTTGATAAGGCGGAACCAGCTCTCTAGGATCAGACCCAATCGGTAGTGGAGCCACTGTACATTGACCAATCAATTCAGGGGCAGAGGCGTAGTAGATAGCGCCGGGGTTATCGCTGACATACCGTATAGCTGCGGTAGTCGTTGACTGAGCTTGTACCGCTGAACCAAACGCTTGGCCATTTAGAACTTTCTCTCGAAAGTACTGCACAGTTCCTCCTTGATCCGAGCGAGATACAGGCACCACTGTAAGGTCCGGGCCTCCAACCTGACGCCAGTTTGTAATCTTGCCGGTGTAGATATCTGATAGCTGAGATAGCGTCAGTCCCGATAAGGGCAGATCCGGATGAGTTACGACCGCCACTGCTTCCATCGCGACCGGAATCTCTTGCAGAGTAATGCCCTGCTGCGTGGACTGCTGTTTTTCTGATGCGCTCGTAGGGCGGGACGACTGGGCGAATGACAGTTCGCCACTTATCAGCATTTGAATGCCTACGCCCGATCCTGGCGATTGATTGGGTGACTCGGTATAAAGCAGAGAAAATCCAGGAAAGCTGCGTTGAATAGCAGGCGTTATTATTCCGCGAATCGGAGCCCACGTAGTACTGCCGCCATAGCGAAACTGCCCCGTAGGCACATTAGTTACACCCGCAAAATCTGAGCTGGCGGCAGAATCAGCACTCTGTTCACCAGACTGATTTTCTCCGGGCTGATCCGATTCAGCAGTTTGGGTTTCGTTCGAGCCCCCTCCTAGGGAAACCTTGTCCTTTAGAAACCAAAATGCCCCACCGAGAATAGCGACCATTATCACTAAGGTAATCACTAGTGCTGGAACTTCACTTTTTTGCTTAGCCATAGGTCAGTACAAGAATTGTAGAAACAGCAAAGTGGCGATCGCGACAGCAAAGTATGGATGTACTTATACCTTGGTAGTGATCTCAGATGTCCTGTGTATCCAGGCGAAATTGAAAGCAAACTTCTCGGAAAAAAGGGTCAGTTTCAACCTAAGTCGAAACTAACCCCTTATCCACAAGCAAGGGGCACCTGCCCGAGCTTCCTGATTCTATCTATGAACACTAGTGACTAGGACTAGCGAATGTACTCCTTTAGTACGCTGTTACGATTCGGATGACGAAGCTTGCGTAGTGCCTTTGCCTCGATCTGACGAATTCGCTCGCGAGTGACGTTGAAGATCTGGCCGATCTCTTCAAGGGTTTTCATCCGACCGTCATCTAGGCCATAGCGCAGACGCAGTACATCGCGCTCACGTGGGCTCAATGTGCTGAGCACGCTCTCTAAATCCTCACGCAGCAGGCTCTTAGACACTTCATCTTCAGGCGTTTCACCGTCTGACTCAATGAAGTCACCTAGACGAGAATCTTCTTCTTTACCAATGGGCGTTTCAAGCGAGATTGGTAGCTGCGCTGACTTGGCAATAAAGCGTAGCTTCTCGATGGTCATCTCCATGCGAGTGGCAATCTCTTCTTCGGTCGGCTTGCGGCCAAGCTCCTGGGAAAGTAGCTTTGTAGTCTTCTTAATGCGAGAGATAGTCTCGTACAGGTGGACAGGAAGGCGAATGGTGCGAGACTGGTCTGCGATCGCCCGGGTAATCGCCTGGCGAATCCACCAGGTAGCATAAGTAGAGAACTTATAGCCTTTCTCGTGGTCAAACTTTTCAGCCGCACGAATTAAACCTAGGCTGCCCTCTTGAATCAGATCTTGAAAAGACAAACCCCGGTTCATGTACTTCTTAGCGATGGATACTACCAAGCGCAAGTTGGATTGAACCATCTTGTCCTTTGCTCGACGGCCCTGATGCAGGCGGCGACGGAAAGCTGGCAGCGCCATGTCTACAGCATTTGCCCAGTCTGCATCAGTAGGCTCATCTTCTAGCTGATCGTCAATCTCGTCGCGGATGCGCTCTAGCTCTAGCAGATCGGCAATCTTACGGGCTAGTTCAATCTCTTCTTCAGCACGCAGCAGTCTGATGCGACCAATTTCTTGTAGATACAGACGGATAGAATCTTCGGTGTAATGCTTTTTCTTCGTTTGAGCGGTTCGGCGACGGGCTTTGCCTTTAGCCGCACCCCGAGTTGCTTTGGCTTTAGTCGCTGTAGCTGCGCCTTTTTCGTCTTTCGTCGTCTTAGCGGCTCCTTTCTTGGCTGCCGTGCTGATGGCTTCACTTTGCCCGGTCAAGTCGATGGTCACTGATGCTTTTGACTGACTAGTCGCTTTAGCCCCAGTGTTGGGCTCTAAAGTCTCAAGTGTATTGTTAGCCTGGGTCATGCCGCGTTCCTTGCGCTCCTTCTTAGTGAGTAATGTGATTTTCAGGTGTGGTTCCAAAATAGATCGGCTGGTAAACCTGAATTTTTGTTAGACCCTGTACGCACAGTACGTACAGATCATCTAGTAAATAAGGCATTGCTAGCTGGTGAAGCTAGTGATGGTGACTTAGCGCTGCCTCCGTTGCATGTGTGCGCTCTCCTGTAAATACAGTTCTTCATGGCTGCTTGACATAAAACCGATGCTAGTACCCATATTTTGGGAGAAATACTGAACTCGACTGTTGTGCGTCGACAAGAATCATCCCGATTAGCTTAGAAAAACCTCAATATAGATGATTTCTTCAAACTCACAAGAGGCTACCCACCAATCAAAAAAAGTTTAACGGCCATCGTCAAGCCCAGTAGATTGTAACTTTCAAGACAGAAATTAACCACCTATGGTTCCACCGACAGAAAATTAATCAAGTCTTCGTATTTCTACAGTAGTAACACGGACTACTTAAAACGGTATACCGTGGATTAGTCTTTTCTGAATGAGAATTACCTAGATCCACGGTATTTGCCGTATCAGTCGAATTGTAGAAGAACACTAGACGGCTTGTATGATAGCTTGTTGGGCTGTCTATTAAAAAGTCATCAACAGCTTAAGAGAAAACATTTGTGTTGAGGAACGGATCTTCGCCTCAATTCGTAATGTTAACCAGGTCGTAACGTCAATTAGATAAACTTATGAAGGGTATAAGTTATTTGCAAGGCGCAACGCCTATGTCTTATAGACGGAACATGGATACTAGATCTAGAGAAGGGCCTAAAGAGAACATTAAGTCCAGATATGAACAGCTGAGTTCTGAGATAATGACGAGATTCAGGGTCGAATTATTCAAAGACCTTGATTTTAAAAAAACCGCGAATACGTAACTTACGAATACAAATCCAATTTCATAATATTTGGGGACGGGTCCTATCCTGTCCCCATTTTTAATGTCTATTACTTCGATAGTCTCAACTGCCGTCTCAGGAGTGGCCTTGCCACTGTTTATCCCATGCCGCAGCCTAACGAAGCCACTGCCAAGGCTCCTGCTAAAACAGCCTTCAAAACAATTGTTGTCAAGATCGGGACCTCTAGCCTGACTCGTGCGGATACCGGACACCTAGCTCTAGCTACCCTAGGCAGACTAGTCGAAACGCTGTGTCAGCTCCAGCGGGCTGGTCATCAAATCATTTTGGTGTCTTCGGGTGCAGTTGGTGTTGGCTGCGCTCGTTTGGGCATTACCCAAAGACCGAAGACAATGGCGCTAAAGCAAGCGGTGGCGGCTGTAGGACAAGGTCGATTGATGCGGGTGTACGATGATTTTTTTACTTCGCTGGGGCAACCGATTGCGCAGGTATTACTGACTCGCAGTGATCTGTCTTTGCGATCGCGCTACGTAAACAGCTATCGCACCTTCAGGCAGCTTATGCAAATGAGCATCATTCCAATCGTCAACGAAAACGACACCGTTGCCATCGACGAACTCAAATTTGGTGACAATGACACCCTCTCCGCTCTGGTGGCGAGCCTAGTTGGCGCTGACTATTTATTCTTGCTTACTGATGTGGACCAGCTCTACTCAGCCGATCCGCGCCAGAACCCAACGGCCAAACCGATTAACCGTGTGCAGCATATCGATCAGCTAGAAGCCAGCATCGGCGCTGCCGGAAGCAGTTGGGGCACAGGAGGTATGTCCACGAAAATAGAAGCTGCAAAGATAGCGACCGCTGCTGGAACTCATACCATCATTACTCAAGGGCAGACACCCGAAAGCCTGCTCAAAATATTGCAAGGTGAGGCGATCGGCACTTTCTTTGAAGCGCACTCTGGTAAGGCAAAAGCTAGAAAGCGCTGGATTTACGGAAACATCATTCCGGCTGGACGGCTCTACCTAGACGGCGGTGCAATTAGGGCTATTCAGACGGCTGGTAAGTCTCTATTACCAGCGGGAATAACTGAGGTAGAAGGCGAATTCTCTGTACAGGATGCTGTTGTTGTCTGCGATACGTCAGGTCAAGAGATTGCTAGAGGACTCGTGAACTACAGTGATGAAGACCTAAGGAAGATTTGCGGCCACCAGTCTATAGATATTGCTGACCTGCTAGGTTACAAGGGCGCTGAAACGGTTATTCACCGCGATAACTTAGTACTGAGCGGTTCGTGATTCTGCCGTTTTACAGCCTCACTTTTCTTTTCACCACAGAATTTCTATGGCTATTGTCTCTACGCCTGACGCTGCCGATCGTTCAAAGCCTACTGTTTTAGTCACAGGAGGCGCTGGCTATATCGGTGCCCACGCCGTTTTAGCATTAGAGACTGCAGGCTATCAGACCGTAATTTTAGATAGTTTGGAATATGGCCATCAGGAGCTAGCCGAGCGTCATCTGAAGGCCAAGCTCATTGTTGGCAACACGGCAGATAGGGCGCTGCTAGACGATATTTTTAGCGCTTACAACGTAGCGGCGGTGATGCATTTTGCTGCTTACATCGCTGTTGGAGAGTCAGTCAGCGAGCCAGCAAAGTACTATCGGAACAATGTGTATGGCACGCTGAATCTGCTAGAGGCGATGATGGCAGCGGATGTTAAGCGGCTAGTGTTTTCTTCTACCTGTGCTATCTACGGCCCGCCAAAGACAGTACCTATCCCAGAGGATCACCCGCAAAACCCAATTAGCCCATATGCGACTAGCAAGCTGATGGTAGAGAAAATGCTGCTCGATTTTCAGTCTGCCTATGGGTTGCAGTCAGTTTGCTTTCGATACTTCAACGCGGCAGGCGCTGATCCGCAAGGACGCCTAGGTGAAGATCACAATCCCGAAACGCATCTAATACCGCTGGTTTTGTTCGCGGCCTTAGGCAAGCGGGGGTCGATCTCTATCTTTGGCAGCGATTACGATACCCGAGACGGCACCTGCATTCGCGACTATATTCACGTGTCTGATTTAGCGGATGCTCATGTGAAGGGGGTTGAATATTTGCTTGAAGGGGGCGAGACCTCTTTCTTTAATCTGGGCAATGGCAATGGCTATACGGTCAAAGAGGTGATTGAGACAGCGCGGAAGGTGACTGGGAAAGAGATTGTAGCGGTACCGTGCGATCGCCGCCCTGGAGATCCGCCGAGTTTGGTGGGGACTAGCGATCGCGCCAAACAAGTCCTCGGCTGGCAGCCCCAGTACGCCGACCTTGAGAACATCATTACCCACGCCTGGCAATGGCATCAAAAACGCCACGGCAGTTAATCGACCACCGTGGCGTACATTTGCGCTTGCCTAGCTTTTCGTACTGACTTCAAGATGTCTTTACGAAGCAGTCGCAACCCCAATCGGACAAGACACATTCGTACCACCTAATCCGCAATATCCACCTGGATTCTTGGCCAGATACTGCTGATGGTAGTCCTCAGCGTAATAGAACTCAGGAGCAGGCAAAATCTCTGTGGTAATTTCGCCATAGCCAGACTTCTTCAAAGCCTCCTGGTACATTTCCCTAGACTGCTTGGCCGCCGCTAGCTGTGCATCAGAATACGTGTAAATGCCTGAGCGATACTGCGTTCCTTTGTCGTTACCTTGCTGCATTCCTTGCGTAGGATTGTGGCTCTCCCAGAACAGCTTCAGTACAGCGTCATAGCTAATCACCTTCGGATCAAAAACGACCAGCACCACTTCATTGTGACCAGTCATCCCAGAGCAGACTTCCCGGTAGGTTGGGTTCGGTGTGATGCCAGCAGCATAGCCAACAGCGGTGCTGTAGACACCATCCGCCTGCCAAAACTTACGCTCCGCGCCCCAAAAGCAGCCCAAGCCGAACATGGCGGTTTCCATTCCTTCAGGGAACGAGCCTTGAATAGGATTGCCATTCACGTAGTGCTTATTGACTACTGACATTTCCTTCTCGCGGCCAGGAAGCGCCTCTTTCTCTCCTGGCATTACATCCTTCTTGCCAAGACCCATTCCAAAAAATGCCATGTTGCTATATCCCTTCTATATTTCCTGAATATCTGAGCAGAGATTTGGTTCTCTACGTAGTTGTCTACATTTTAGAAGGTCAGACAGGTTTACGCTTTGGTTGGCATCCGAACAGCGATGACCGTAGAAACCGACAAAATATTAAGTATGTAGGGATTGATAGGCGCTCACCTGTAATGATCGAGGAAAATATAAAGCCTATCTTCTTCCCTTCTCATTATTTATGGATCGCTTCAGAGTCGAGGTCATTTCAAAGACCCCTAACCCACAGCAGACGATCTATGCAGCAATGCATCAAGATTACGCTGAAGAATTTGTGTGGGACCAGCGCAATGAATGGCCCTCAGAAGAAAAAGCAGGAGAGCTAGTCATTCGTAACCTGCTCAAAGGCGGTCGCGGTCATTTTGGGCCGCTAGAGCATCCGCAGATTGTGCTGAACTGCGGCTTTTTCCCTCATTCTACGATGCAGCAAATCCGAACTCATCGTGTCGGGCTCAGCTTCGATGTGCAATGCCTCAACGGTGATACCGAAGTTACCTTTGTACATGCGTCCGGTGGCCTACGAAAGTACAAGATTGCCGATCTGTACGATCTTTGGGAGCACGGAGAGAAAGCAATTCGAGAACGCAAGATCAGAGGGAGAAATGGTGAACCGCCTGGACAGTATCGTCGCGATTGCAAAAAGAGACTCAAGAAGATGCGTTTGCGAGTTCTCAACGAAGACACAGGTTTTTTTGAAACTAGCAATATCAGCTCAGTCATGTGTAGTGGCGAGCAGCCAGTCTACAGACTGACGTTGGCAGACGGGAAGACGCTCGAATGCACGACCAACCACCGGCTTTTCACTTCAAAGGGCTGGCAGCACATGGGGGATGCTGTAGGGCTGTTGACTGATACAGACCACAGCGTTCTGGCAGTCACTAAAAGCTGCGATGTGATGTGCAATGGATTGCTACGTCCTGACGCTCTCTATTCTGAGAAAAGATGGCTCCAGTCACAGGCGCGCAAGGGACTGAACGCTAGGGCTATTGCGAAGCTGTGTAATGTCTCGCCTGAAACTATCAGGTACTGGGCAAAGAAGCATTCAGTCGAATTACCATCTGGTCGTCACCAAGGGTCAAAGACTGTAGCCGGTAGTGGCAAGTACCGGGATGAAGCATGGCTGCGGTCACAGCTAAACGATGGTCTAAACGTCGAGCAGATAGCTTGGTCTGCTGGTTGCTCTATCGAATGTATTAAAAAGTGGGTTTATCGCCACGGTCTTGAGCTAAACAAGCGGTCTGCTGGCGCAGATGTTCCTTGGAACAAAGGCGTTAAGGGATACGAACTGGATTTAGATAGTGAGCAGAGACAGTTACGTCGGGAGAACGCTAGAAGATGTACACAGAGAGGCTCCGACTCTGTTTTTTGGAAAGGTGGCGTCTCAAGTGATCGTACGTTGGTTGGTGCTTGGACCCGTCAGATAGCCCCTCAAGTGCATGAAAAGTTTGAATACATTTGTCAATCCTGTGGCCTAAGAGGCGACAAGCTTCATGCCCATCATCTAGTACCTGTTTTTGCTGCTCCTGACTTGGCCTACGAATTCGAGAACTTAGTCTGTGTCTGCAAATACTGTCATACAAAAATTCATAGTCAGAATCTTGAAGCAGAATTTGCTGAGAACTTTCAGCCGATTACGCAACCTCGCAAATGGAAAGAGAAGCCGATGCCAACGCCGCGTAGATTAGCGGCGCACCCTGTTGCTGTAATCGATGTGGAGTTTTTAGGATTCCGGACAACTTATGACTTAGAAGTTGAGGGAAGATGGCACAACTTTGTTGCGAACGGCGCAGTTGTGCATAACTCGTTTCGATATACTGGGTCGCGAATTTTGGATGTAGTGGACGGAAAGACGGATGTAGAAGATGTGTTTTATCTGCGACCAGTGGGCTCGTATACCGATCGGCAGGGTAAGAAGTACGACTACACAGAAGCCTTGCGTCAAGAGGATCTAGAGTGGTGTGTGCAAGGCTGCAAGCGATATAAAACGCGAATCAGTCAGGGCTTTTCGGAAGAGCACGCTAGGGGGCTAATTCCTTTCGATGTGCGGCAGCATTGGGTGCTTTCTGCTAACGCTAGGTCGCTCATGCATTTGCTCGACCTGCGGTGGAAGGCGGATGCTCAGCTAGAGGCCCAGAAACTTTGTGAGGCGATTTGGCCGCAGTTCCAGGACTGGGTGCCTGCGATCGCACAATGGTACGAAGACAACCGCCTCAAAAAAGCCCGCCTCTCGCCTTAATCCCTATTCCCTTCTACCGTGCAGAAAGCTGTAAAAGCGCCCTCCCATCTGGGCGCATCGTGTGATACATTTTATAGGCTGCAAACGCGCGAGGGTCAGTGCCCGAGTGGTTAATGGGGGTGGACTGTAAATCCACTAGCTATGCTTACGCTGGTTCGAATCCAGCCTGGCCCACCACCTCGTCGCAGCCTTTGCCCATGTGGCTCAGTGGTAGAGCACACCCTTGGTAAGGGTGAGGTCACGAGTTCAATCCTCGTCATGGGCTTTATCAAAGACCTTTAAACGAAGAAAGACCTGCTCTCGTCATAGAGAGCAGGTCTTTTTTTAATCAGTTTTCAAAAAGAGAGCCTTTAACTTCAACTGACTATCTAGCAAGCAACCCTTAGACAGCCGCCAGTTCAGGGCGTCGGCTGTTGCGGATGCCGTCGATTGCCTTCGCGTAGTCGTCTGCTTTGAACACCGCAGATCCAGCAACGATAGCGTTGGCGCCTGCATCTATTACCTGCCATGCGTTGTGGCTTTTTAGTCCACCGTCGACTTCAATCCAAGGATCGAGGCCGCGTTCGTCACACATGGTGCGCAGCTTTTCAACCTTGGAAACCATACCGGGAATAAAGCTTTGACCACCAAAGCCGGGGTTGACACTCATGATTAAAATGAGGTCGCATAGCTCTAGGCTGTATTTGATCATATCGAGGCTAGTGCCAGGGTTTAAGACGACGCCTGCCTGCTTGCCTAGCTCCTTGATTTGGCCTAGAGTCCGGTGCAGATGGGGCGAGGCATTGTGCTCGCAGTGTACAGAAATGATATCTGCGCCAGCTTTAGCAAAATCTTCTACATACTTCTCGGGCTCGACGATCATCAGGTGAACATCGAGAGGCTTTTCTGTGTGGGGGCGAACCGCATCCACAATCATCGGCCCGATAGTGATATTGGGGACGAAGCGACCGTCCATAACATCGACGTGAATCCAATCCGCACCGGCCTTATCAACTGCTTGGATTTCTTCACCTAGGCGGCTGAAATCAGCAGACAAAATCGACGGCGAGATGACAACGGATTTATTAGATTGAGTTCTTGCCATGGGGTGCGGCCTCCTAAAAGTGAATGTTGTGTATAGATGTGGATCTATATTGCTTGTAGCTATTGTAACAAAATATTTCGCCTCTCCGACATTTCGATTGGAGTCAATCAACCCAATTGCGGTTGACAGGCGACTGTCCGCTTTCGAGAGCTGCAACCCTGCTCATCATAATCCAAGAATTCGCCGATAGATTGAGCTAAAGTTGCTTCTAACAACTCCCTATCAATCTGGCACCTATGGCCTCTGACAACATGGCAAATTTAACCGGTAACCCTAAGCGTCGTCTGGGTTCACGTCTTAGTGGACTGGGTCTAAGTTTGGGCGCTTTGGCTGTGGGTGTTCCAGCTTTGGCACTGTCATCATCAGTAGGTAGCGACGGTATCGATGCTCGCCGATTGCAAGAAGCGCCCTACAACCTGACGGGTCGCAAGATTGCGATTGGGCAAGTAGAAATTGGTCGCCCGAGCCAGTTTGGCATTGACAAGATTGCAGTCGAAAATTCGATTGTGCGTGTCGGCAGAATTTTTGAACTAGACGGGCCTGCGATCGCAGACGAATCCGTCGATGGCCACGCCGCTAACGTCGCCAGCGTCATGATCAGCCAGGACAAAACCTTCAAAGGCGTCGCCCCTGACGCTGTTCTGTACTCAGATGCGATTGGTACCCTGACGGAATTCACTGGTCAGAATGAAGAATGCCTAGCCTCTCAGCATATCGCCCTTCAAAACAGCGGTGACGTGCGCGCCACTAACTTTAGCTTTGGCGAACCGCTCAGCCGCGATCCCAGACCTAGGGCGTCTCTAGACGGCAACGCTTTACTAACCCAGTGCATTGACTGGTCTTCTCGCGTCCACAAGCTGCTATACGTGATTGCTGGCAATCAAGGACGCGGCGGCATTCCAATTCCTACCGACAACTTCAACGGGATCAACGTCGCTTACTCTCGGCGGGTCAATGGTCGATTCGTTCGTCTAGATAGAGCAAATTTAAGTAGCGAGCCACCTGCTAGCGCTACCCGTGGCCCCAGCGTAGAGTCAAACGATGGCAACCGTCGCTCAATTAATCTTGTCGCTCCTGGCAGCGAAATCGAAATGTTTGACCCTGATGGACAGCGAACCGTCAGTAGCGGGACTAGCTTTGCTGCTCCTCACGTTGTTGCCACCGTTGCCCTACTGCAGGAGTTTGGCGACCGCCAATTCCGCTCTGGCGCTGCTAACTGGAGCCTGGATTCTAGAGAACCGCTCGTCATGAAGTCAGTTATCCTCAACTCTGCCGACAAGATGCAAGATCCTGGCGACGGCTCACTGCTAGGGATGGCCCGCACTCTGCTTGACGAAGGCGGCAAAGATTGGACTCAATCTGACGCTTACACCGATCGGAGCATTCCGCTCCATGCCGAATTAGGAACTGGCCATCTAAATGCTTTTAGAGCCTATGAACAGCTAGCAGGCGGACAGTGGCAACCGGGTAGTGCTGTGCCCCAAAAAGGTTGGAGCTACAATACTCTCGCCGGAAACGGCAGTACCGAAGACTATGTCTTTGAACAACCGCTTAAAGGCGGCAGCTATCTAAACGCTACGCTTAGCTGGGAAAGAATAGTGGAGCTTGACTCTGACGATGAGTACTTTGATGTGGGTGAAAGCTTCAGAGGTCAACCTATCAGCAACCTAGATCTTTATCTCTTACCCGCTGACACAGACAATATTGGCGATAGCGTTTGGTCTTCAGTGAGCACCGAAGACAGCTTGGAGCATATCTTTATTCCCATTCCGGCAACCGGTCGCTACAAGCTCAGAGTTATTCAACAAAAGACCGTTTCAACAGAGGCACAACCCTACGCGCTCGCCTGGTGGACACAAGCCGCTAATTAGGCCGTGACCGCACTGTGCAAGTCAGTGCTCGTTGCGATGCTTAGCGGCAAGCAACAGGCCGTCACCAACAGGCAAGAGGCTCATCATAACGCGTTTGTCATCCCGGACTTTTTCATTCAGGGCTCGGATGCGTTTTGTCCGATTGTCTTGCATATCTGGGTCGGCAACGCGGCCGTACCAGAGCATATTGTCTATGGCGATCAGGCCGCCGGGTCTGACTAGCTGAAGAGATTTTTCGTAGTAGCTATCGTAGTTGCTCTTGTCAGCATCTATAAATGCGAAGTCAAAGGTGTTTTGTTCACCGTTGGCAGTTAGCTCGTTGAGAGTGTCTAAAGCGGGGGCGATGCGGAGATCTATTTTGTGAGCAACGTTGGCTTTTTCCCAATAGGGGAGTGCGATCGCACAGTCTTTTTCATTCACATCACACGCCACAACCTTGCCGTCTTTAGGCAAAGCCAGGGCCACAGCCAGAGCGCTATAGCCTGTAAACACGCCAATCTCCAGCGTCTTCTTTGCGCCTATTAGCTGCACGAGCAGTGCCATCAGCTGCCCCTGCTCAGGAGAAACTTGCATCCTTGAGTGAGGATGTTCAGCCGTTCTCTTTCTCAGCTCAGCTTGGACGGGCAGCTCTCGCAATGATGCTGAGAGTAGATAGTCATATAGACGCGCATCGAGACTAATCGATTGGTTAGACATAGGAGATAGCTGATGATCTTAGTATCTTGATCCCAGTATTCTCTCACGCTGAGTTTCTGTGGCTCACTACAACCAGCTCACTACAACCAGCTCACTACAACCAGCTCGCTACAACCAGCTCGCTATAACTCGTGGAGCGCCTAACGGGTGGAATGAATTAGGCCGCACACATGACTCTGCGCATGGTTTTCATATTGCCGGGTAAATCGTGACGAATTGCCTGCTCAATCAGAAAGCTAGGAACAGGTAGCAGCGGTGTTGCTTTAACAGAATAGGTAATCAGCGTGCCTGCACCGTAGTCCTCGAGCGTCAGGTCAGCCGCAAAATCTGAAAAGGTGCCGCGCTCGAAACGAAACTGAATATTTTGATGTAGCGTTTCGATCACTTGTAGGTAGATCTCCACTTGAGCTGAGAACATCATGAAGGCTTTGCGAGCGACCTGGTACAGTCTGCGGGTGGCGGGGTGGGTCTTGGTCTGACGTTTGGCTTCTAGCACCTGGCTTTGGACGATGTCAGGAAAGTAGTGGACCCACTTGCTGTAGTCGGTCAGCTGTTGCCAGGTCTGCGATCGCACCATCGGCACGTACATCGTCGCCGTCACGGCTGCTCCGGCAGTGACAGAAGTCATCGAAATCAATACATCGCCCTGCAATAAAGACTTTTCTCGCTGCAACTTTTCTCTGCTGTAACTTTTCTTGCTGCAACTTTTCTTGCTGTGACTTTTCTTGCTGTAGCGTCGTAGCATTAATTGCGCAGAGCGTCGAAGAAGCTGTCATAAAATTCAAAAGAATAAATAAAGCGGACTTTGCCTTCGGATTTTGATTTCGTGCAGCTAAAGTAAGCTACAACCGGTAGAAGCACTGCCATTATTGCCTAATCCTACGGAGAGCAGGTTAAGCCTATACGAGGGACAGGTGAACTTTTAGTAAACCCGCTGATCCCTACCGCTGTTACGGTTGAAGAATTCCCAATCAGCTCCTCATCAAGCTCCGTAGAAACTCTCAACCGCGAGCAAACACTAGCAGTCTCTTAAGCGTTAAAGTCGTATCCAATTGTACCAAAAGTATATAATTTCTTAATATTTATATCTATTTGTTTCAGCGAACCGCAAATTGTTTCAGCGAACCGCAAAAGTTTTAACCAATATGTCTAAACGCTTTCGTCTTACACCTGGTTCTCAGCTACTGCTGCTATTGATCTGCCTAACGCTAGCCGTCTGGATTTTGCGAGGGCTGACGCTCTTGTCATTTCTACCAGGGATAGTGCTATGGCTACTTATACTCGCCTGTCTGGGCGTGTTTGTCTTCAATAGTTTGCAGTCTATGCGCTAGCTTCTGCTTTTGCCGTTCACTCATTGCTCGCCCAACCGTCAGGTTCAAGAGATCCCCAATCAGCATGACCAAAGACGTCAGCCACAGCCACAGCAGCAGTACGATCACCGTCGCTACCGCGCTGTAGACAAAATTACCGAAGTGAGCGACATATAAGCGAAACAGTCCCGAAATTACCGCCCAAGACAGCGCAGCTAAAACCGCTCCTGGCATGATTGGTTTTCCCGGTGTCCAGCGGCTCGGCCCGAAGCGATAGATAAAGGCAAACGCCGCCGACATAATGCTCAGCGCCAGTGGCCATCGAGAATAGCCCCAAGCCGTTGCCACCCATGAGCCAATGTCTCCTCGACTGTGATAGATCAGTCGATCGACTGCCCACTCGCTCACAAACACAAAGCAAGAGGCCGATATCAACAGCGCGATCGTACCCAAGGTGAGCGTAATTGAAACCAGTCGGGCTTTCCAAAATGGGCGACGGCGGCGGACCGGAATCTGCTGCATCTGGTCTAATGCCCGCATTGCTGCACTCATTGCCCCTGACGAGGCCCACAGCGCAAAGGCAAAGCTTACGGAAAACAAACCTTTACTGGGACGTTCTGTAACCACGCTTTCAAAGCCATAGATCAGCTCTGGTACACCAGCGGGAGCTACTTCACTTAGCTGCTCAGCCAGGTTCAAAAACGTGGACTGAAGTGGGCTGAAAATACCGATTGCCGTAAACAAAGCCAGGATCGCTGGAAACAGACCTAGCATGGAGTTATAAGCCATCTCTGAGGCTAGGCTAGGCAGCCGCTGACGGAACGTATTGCGAACCACCCGGCGCACCGTAAGCAGATTGAGGTAGGTCAAAAAACGAACAAATTCTACCGGCGACAGTACGTGTCGGATGCGCTGTAGCGGCCTTTGCTTGCGATAAGTTGCGTATAGCTTTTGGGAAACAGCGCGATGACGAGAGGCCACAAAGATTTCTATTTCTGTCTAAAAGTTAGCTATGAGCTGCTGTGTATAGCTAGCGTTGGACGAATCTGTACGCTAGCTACTTTACTCATTCAAAACGAAGGGTTCACTCGTTGAAAATTTATGGAGCAAAGTGGCGAACAAGCACTATATTTCCTGATGGGTTGCTTGCGATAGTTGCATCAACTAAGCGCTCCTATCAACTAAGCACTTTATAGAGATAAGCGCTTTATAGAGAAACAAGCAACGTAACTAACAAAGCAAGAGTGAATCCTTACTTTGTGATAGCTTCTGTACCCTGGCTTTCATATTCTGGCATAGTGTCACAGGTCAGAATGTCCCGCAGTACAGAACTTACTTCGGAACACTGCTTTAGACCTGACGAAAATCTAAAACTGGAAGTAGATAAAGGGTGTGTAACCAACCGGCATCAGCGTCAACAGCACCGCAACGATAAATCCATATCCCAATGCAAACAGCTGGGTTGGAATCCGCTCGACTGCCTAGGTCCAAACTTCACGGGCAGTCAACCAGTGTAGCCAGGCAAGTATTGCAAAGACGCCCAGTAGCCCGGCATTGGTCGCTTGAGGACCAGGCGATCAATGCAGTACAAAGGACCGTAACACCGTCAGCGCGGAGGCAAAGCTATCGGCACGAAAAAACACCCAACTAATACAGACCCAATAAAATGTCATAAGCATACTCACAGGCGCCAGCCAGCTAGACGCCCGCATCAAAGCCGGCACCTGCTTGGCAAACTGACTCCACTCTTTGTGGATGACCAGGTGGATGACCAGCGCGCCTCCGTGTAGTAGTCCCCAAAAGACAAACGTCCAGGCAGCGCCGTGCCAGAGCCCGCCTAAGACCATCGTCAGCAGCAGGTTGCGATAGGTGAACCATTTGGGGCCTCGGTTGCCGCCTGAGGGGATGTACAGCTAGTCTTTTAGCCAGGTGGATAGGCTGATGTGCCAGCGCCGCCAGAAGTCGGTAATGCTACTGGCAAAGTAGGGAAAGTTGAAGTTTAAGCAAAGCTCGTAGCCCAACAGCCCAGCGATCGCGATCGCCATGTCTGAGTAGCCAGAAAAATCGCAGTAAATCTGAACGGTGTAGCTCGAGACCGCAATCCAACTGCTGAGCGCATTAAAGGCATTGGGATCGCAGAAATAGTCGTCGACAATCGGGGCCAAATTGTCAGAGACGCAGGCTTTTTTGAAAAAGCCAACTGCGAATAGGACAAGGCACGCACGCACGTTGACCTATCCAAAGGTGCGATCGCGCTCCAGCTGAGGCAAAAAATCTGCTGCTCGTACGATGGGTCCAGCCACCAGTTGAGGGAAGAAGGCCACAAAAATCGCCAAATCCAAAAGGCTTCGCCTAGGCTTCAGCTGCCCTCGATAAATATCTATCGAATAGCTCAGCGTCTGAAACGTATAGAAGCTGATTCCAACGGGTAACACAATACCTAGCGTCACCGACATTTTGCCGTTACGGTGGCGGTTTTGCTGACGTAACGGTGTGGGGCGGACTACATCAACTAACACACCAATCCTTTGTATATGGTTTCCTACATAGGGGTTTTTACCTACGAACTTCTACAGAAGACGGCGTAGGGACAACGAGGTTCCTGCGTACTATTTGATAGAAGAAAGCGTTAGTCGTAGAGGTTATTAGGGCGGCAATACCTACCTTTTGAAGCCGTGAACACCGAATCGTGAGTAAGGAATACATCCCTACAATACAGATATCGCCCGCAGACAAAATCGCTTGAAGCATTGAGAAGGGCTAGCCACGAGCTGTGACGATAAGCGTTCAGCAGCGCCTTGAGGAGAGAAACCATGCAGATCAACGATCCCAATAAATTCACTGAGAAAGTTCGAAGCGCCCTTGATAGCTCTATAGAAATTGTCAAGCAGTCAAGTCAGCAGCAGCTAGAGCCAGAGCATTTGATGCTGGCGCTCTTGGACCAAGAAGGATTAGCATCGCGAATTTTTCAGAAGCTAGGCGTGTCGGTTGGAGATTTGCGATCGCACACTCAGTCTTTCATCGATAAACAGCCCAAAGTCAGCAGCAGCGACTCGGTTTACATTGGCAAACACGCCAGCACGCTATTAGATCGAGCCGACAGCTACCGACAAAAGTTGGCTGATGATTTCATCTCTATTGAGCACCTGGTGCTGGGCTACGTCGCTGACAAACACTTTGGTCAGACACTGTTCAAAACTTTCAATATTAGAGAAAAAGACCTAACCGAAGCGATTACGCAGATAAGAGGAAAGCATAAAGTGACCGATCAAAACCCTGAAGGCAAGTACGAATCACTCCAAAAGTACGGACGAGACCTAACCGAATACGCTCGTGAAGGCCGGTTAGATCCCGTAATTGGCCGAGACGATGAAATTCGTCGGACCATCCAGATTTTGTCTCGTCGGACGAAAAATAATCCGGTGCTGATTGGTGAGCCGGGGGTGGGTAAGACTGCGATCGCAGAAGGACTTGCCCAGCGGATTGTTCGCGGCGATGTGCCTCAGTCTCTGCAAGATCGCACGCTCATCTCATTAGATATGGGTGCGCTGATTGCCGGTGCCAAATACAGAGGCGAGTTTGAAGAACGCTTGAAAGCTGTCCTCAAAGAAGTGACTGAATCTAGCGGTCAAGTTGTTCTATTCATTGACGAGATCCACACCGTGGTTGGTGCGGGTGCCTCTCAAGGTGCAATGGATGCTGGCAACTTGCTCAAGCCGATGCTGGCTCGTGGCGAGTTGCGCTGTATTGGGGCAACGACGCTAGACGAGTACCGTCAGCATATTGAAAAAGATGCGGCCTTAGAAAGACGATTCCAACAGGTCTATATCGATCAGCCTTCTGTCGCGGATACCGTGTCGATTTTGCGCGGACTCAAAGAGCGGTACGAAGTGCATCACGGTGTCAAAATCGCAGACAATGCCTTGGTTGCTGCCGCCGCCCTATCGACTCGATATATCAGCGATAGATTTCTTCCAGACAAGGCAATCGACCTTGTGGATGAAGCCGCCGCCAAGCTAAAAATGGAAATTACCTCCAAGCCAGAAGAGTTGGATGAAATTGATCGCAAGATTCTTCAGCTAGAAATGGAGCGCCTTTCTTTGCAGAAAGAGACGGACCCTGGCTCGGTTGAGCGTTTGGAGAAGCTAGAAGAAGAGCTTGCAAATTTCAAAGAAGAGCAGGGTGAACTCAGCGCCCAGTGGCAGTCTGAAAAAGACACGATTGGCAATATTCAGTCGATCAAAGAAGAAATTGACCGGGCCAACGTGGAAATAGAGCAGGCAGAGCGGGGCTATGATCTCAGCAAGGCCGCAGAGCTAAAGTATGGCAAATTGACTGAGCTACAGGAAAAGCTGACTCAGGCGGAAGCAGCTCTTGCAGAGACGCAGGTCTCCGGTAAAACGCTGCTGCGTGAAGAGGTGACCGAAGCGGACATTGCTGAAATCATCTCTAAGTGGACTGGCATTCCGCTCAGTAAGCTAGTCGAGTCGGAGATGCAAAAGCTGTTGAATCTAGAAAACGAGCTGCATCAGCGGGTGATTGGGCAAGAAGAAGCGGTGACGGCGGTGGCCGATTCTATTCAGCGATCGCGCGCTGGACTAGCCGACCCCGATCGCCCAATGGCTAGCTTTATCTTCCTTGGCCCTACGGGTGTCGGCAAAACTGAGCTCGCAAAAGCCCTCGCTAGCTATCTTTTTGACACCGACGATGCAATGGTTCGCATTGATATGTCTGAATATATGGAGAAGCATTCCGTTTCTCGCTTGGTGGGTGCTCCGCCTGGATACGTGGGCTATGACGAGGGCGGTCAGCTGACCGAAGCGGTTCGGCGTCGGCCCTTTGCGGTGATTCTCTTCGACGAAATCGAGAAAGCACATCCCGATGTTTTCAACATTCTGTTGCAAGTCTTAGATGATGGTCGGATTACAGACTCACAGGGTCGCACGGTGGACTTTACCAACTCCATCATCATCATGACTAGCAATATTGGTTCTCAGTACATCCTGGATATTGCCGGCGATGATACTCGGTATGATGAAATGCGATCGCGTGTAACCGACGCTCTACGCGACCAGTTCCGGCCCGAATTTCTCAACCGCATCGACGAGATCATCATTTTCCACGCGCTAGTAAAATCACAGCTGCGTGACATCGTCAAAATCCAGACCAAACGTTTAGAGCGTCGTCTAGAAGAGCGCAAGCTTTCGCTCAAGCTCTCTGACGCAGCCTTGGACTTTCTTGCCGACGTTGGCTACGACCCCACCTACGGCGCTCGTCCACTCAAACGAGCCATTCAGCGGGAAGTTGAAACTGCGATCGCCAAATCGATCCTACGCAGCGAATTTCTTCCCGGCGACACTATCTTTGTCGACGTAGAGAACGAACGCCTATCCTTCAAGCGGCTGCCCGCCGAACTCGTTACGGTATAGCACCTCGGATTGGCGTTTCTATTCTCAAATCTCTATTTTCAAAGACATATCTTTTTCAAGGAGATGACCATCGTCATCTCCTTTTCTTATAGTTTCATCAAGTCTTCTTGAACAATCCGTATGAGGAACCCCTGACAAAGGTATGTTAAAGGTCTCAGGGATTATATCAATAAATCTTATAGCTCTTGCTTCTGTTAAACGTAAAGTCTTATCACTTGATCAAGAGTTGACTATCACCCGCATTCCTTACACAGGGATGCCGCTGTTGGGGCTTTGTAGATAGCATCTTCTACTAACTTTCGGCGAGCTACCTCGTTTAAATAATCTACTTTCAGTCGAGTCGACGAAGTTGCTCTTTGCTATTGAGTGTCGTCGGGTTGATAGCAAGTTTCACATAACTATATTTAGAGAGGCCAATCCCTATGCCTACTCCTTTTTCTGGGCGACCACCCCAGCCGACTCCTCAGCCCAGGCTGGAGCTCACAGGCTCGCGGCAGTTTACGGCCTGGCTAGCCGAGCAAGCGCTTAGCCTTGGATTCACCACGTATCAGGCTGGCAAGTTCTTTTTGATTGGTTTGCAAGAAGACGGGCGACTGTCTGTATTCGAGCGGACCTTCGAGCGCTGCATGGGTCTGTGTGCGACGGGAAACAGCCTTTACCTGAGTTCGCTATATCAGCTATGGCGCTTTGAAAATATTTTAGAGCCCGGTCAGCTATCTGGAGACTTCGATGCTCTATATGTCCCGCAGATGAGCTACATCACGGGCGACATAGATATTCACGATGTGGCCATGACCACCACAGACTATACGCTTAGCACCAAGCTACTAGGCGAACGAGTCTGCACACCAGGCATCGTCTTTGTCAACACCCTGTTTGGTTGCTTAGCCGCGCCTAGTGAAACGCACAGCTTTCGTCCCATCTGGCATCCGCCGTTCCTATCCAAGCTAGCGGCAGAAGACCGCTGCCATCTCAACGGCCTGGCACTCAAAGACGGACAGCCTGCCTATGTAAGTGTAGTCAGTCAGAGCGATGTCGCCGATGGCTGGCGCGATCAGCGAGCAGGCGGTGGCTGTGTGATCGACGTGCGTAGCAATGAAATTATCGCCACTGGTCTATCGATGCCCCATTCACCTCGGTGGTATCGGGACAAGCTATGGCTGCTGAACTCGGGGACGGGCGAATTTGGTCAGATCGATCTGGCGACAGGAAAGTTTGAGCCGGTTGCGTTTTGTCCGGGCTACTTGCGGGGACTAGCGTTTGCGGGTGACTTTGCCGTTGTTGGTCTGTCGCAGTCGCGGGGGAACAAGACCTTTGCCGAGCTGCCGCTAGAAGAACGGCTACAGGCAAAGCAGGCGACGCCGCGCTGTGGGCTAAGTGTGATTGACCTGCGCAGTGGAGATGTGGTGCATAGCCTGCGCATAGAAGGCGTGGTGGAAGAACTCTACGACGTAGTGACCTTACCGCAGGTAAAGCGGCCCCAAGCGATTGGGATACGTAGTGATGAGATTCGACGGGTGCTCAGTGTCGCGGGTGAATGACCCGACGAGACCAAAGACAAAGATAGAAAAAACGACCTGCGTCAACAGGCCACTGTAGTTGTAAACACAAAGGATGATAGCAAAATGGCTTTTCCAGCACAGTTTAATTTGGCAGATTTAGATGGCAGCAACGGCTTCGTGATCAACGACATTGATGGAAATGACCGCTCTGGTGATTCGGTGAGCGGGGCGGGTGACATCAACGGTGATGGTATCGATGACCTGATTATTGGCGCATTCAGGGCCGACCTCAACGGTAGCTATTCAGGCAAGAGCTACGTGGTGTTTGGCAGCGATGCGGGCTTTGATGCATCACTGGAGCTTTCTGCGCTAGATGGCAGCAACGGCTTCGTAATCAACGGCATTGATGCATTTGACAGCTCTGGTAGTTCGGTGAGCGGCGCGGGGGACATCAACGGCGATGGTATCGATGACCTGATTATTGGCGCACCCGGTGCCGCCCCCAACGGTATCCTTTCAGGCGAGAGCTACGTGGTGTTTGGCCGCGATACGGGCTTCGACGCAGCGTTGGAGCTCTCTGCGCTAGATGGCAGCAACGGCTTCGTAATCAACGGCATTGATGAACGTGACCGCTCTGGTGATTCGGTGAGCGGGGCGGGAGACATCAACGACGATGGCATCGATGACCTGATTATTGGCGCATCCTCTGCCGACCCCGACGGTAGCTATTCAGGCCAGAGCTACGTGGTGTTTGGCCGCGAAGGGGGCTTTGACAAAGCGCTAGAGCTCTCTGAGCTAGATGGCAGCAACGGCTTCGTGATAAACGGCATTGATGCATTTGACTTCTCTGGTCGTTCGGTGAGCGGCGCGGGCGACATCAACGGCGATGACATTGATGACCTGATTATTGGCGCACCCGGAGCCGACCCCAACAGTACCGGTTCAGGCGAGAGCTACGTGGTGTTTGGCCGCGATGGGGACTTTAGCCCAGCGTTGGAGCTTTCTGAGCTAGATGGCAGCAACGGCTTCGTGCTCAATGGCATTGATACAGATGATCGTTCTGGTCGTTCGGTGAGCGGCGCGGGAGACATCAACGGCGATGGCATCGATGACCTGATTGTTGGAGCTTTCTACGCCGCCCCCAACGGTCGCTCTTCGGGCAAGAGCTACGTGGTGTTTGGCAGCGATGCGGGCTTTGATGCATCACTGGAGCTTTCTGCGCTAGATGGCAGCAACGGCTTCGTAATCAACGGCATTGATGCATTTGACAGCTCTGGTAGTTCGGTGAGCGGCGTGGGGGACATCAACGGCGATGGTATCGATGACCTGATTATTGGCGCAGACGGGGGCGACCCCACCGGTAGCCGGTCAGGCGAGAGCTACGTGGTGTTTGGCCGCGATACGGGCTTCGACGCAGCGTTGGAGCTCTCTGCGCTAGATGGCAGCAACGGCTTCGTAATCAACGGCATTGATGTATTTGACTTCTCTGGTCGTTCGGTGAGCGGCGCGGGAGACATCAACGGCGATGGCTTCGATGACCTGATTATTGGCGCACCCGGTGCCTCCCCCAACGGCAGCTATTCAGGCGAGAGCTACGTGGTGTTTGGTTTTGCCTCCTCTAACGCCGCCCCCGATGCGGTCGATGACGCGATCGCGACCGACGAAGATACCTCGCTCAGCGGTAGCGTCTTCGCTGACAACGGCAATGGCCCCGATACTCATGCCGATGGCGATACCTTAACGGTCACTCGGGTCAACGGCATCGCAGCCGCCGTCGGCACTCAAATCACCCTCGCCTCGGGCGCACTGCTTACCCTCAGCGCTGACGGCAGCTTCGACTACAACCCCAATAGTCAGTTTGAAGCACTCAACGCAGGCGATACTGGCACCGACAGCTTCGCGTACACCATCAGCGACGGTCGCCTTACCGATACCGCCACCGTCACTATCTCTATCGCTGGCGGCACCGATGCGGCGCAATTTAATTTGGCAGATTTAGATGGCAGCAACGGCTTCGTGATCAACGGCATTGATGCATTTGACTTCTCTGGTAGTTCGGTGAGCGGCGCGGGAGACATCAACGGCGATGGCATCGATGACCTGATTATTGGCGCATACAGGGCCGACCCCAACGGTGGCTATTCAGGCGAGAGCTACGTGGTGTTTGGCCGCGATACGGGCTTTGACGCAGCGTTGGAGCTTTCTACGCTAGATGGCAGCAACGGCTTCGTGCTCAACGGCATTGATGAATATGACGGCTCTGGTTGTTCGGTGAGCGGCGCGGGAGACATCAACGGCGATGGCATCGATGACCTGATTATTGGCGCAAACGGGGCCGACCCCAACGGTACGCTCTTCAGGCGAGAGCTACGTGGTGTTTGGCCGCGATACGGGCTTTGACGCAGCGCTGGAGCTCTCTGCGCTAGATGGCAGCAACGGCTTCGTGCTCAACGGCATTGATGAACGTGACAGCTCTGGTGGTTCGGTGAGCGGCGCGGGAGACATCAACGGCGATGGCATCGATGACCTGATTATTGGCGCAACGGCCGACCCCAACGGTCGCGATTCGGCGAGAGCTATGTGGTGTTTGGCCGCGATACGGGCTTTGACCCAGCGTTGGAGCTTTCTGACGCTAGATGGCAGCAACGGCTTCGTGCTCAACGGCATTGATGCAGATGACCGCTCTGGTGTTTCGGTGAGCGGCGCGGGGGACATCAACGGCGATGGCATCGATGACCTGATTATTGGCGCATACGGGCCTACCCCAACGGTAGCTACTTTCAGGCGAGAGCTACGTGGTGTTTGGCCGCGATACGGGCTTTGACGCAGCGTTGGAGCTTTCTGAGCTAGATGGCAGCAACGGCTTCGTGCTCAACGGCATTGATGAATATGACCGCTCTGGTCGTTCGGTGAGCGGCGCGGGGGACATCAACGGCGATGGCATCGATGACCTGATTATTGGCGCATCCTACTGCCGATCCCAACGGTAGCGCTTCAGGCGAGAGCTACGTGGTGTTTGGCAGCGATACGGGCTTTGACGCAGCGTTGGAGCTTTCTGAGCTAGATGGCAGCAACGGCTTCGTGCTCAACGGTATTAGGCAGGATGATCTCTGGTGTTTCGGTGAGCGGCGCGGGAGACATCAACGGCGATGGCATCGATGACCTGATTATTGGCGCACGCAGGGGCCGGGCTCAACGGTAGCGCTTCAGGCGAGAGCTACGTGGTGTTTGGCCGCGATACGGGCTTTGACGCAGCGTTGGAGCTCTCTGAGCTAGATGGCAGCAACGGCTTCGTGCTCAACGGCATTGATGAAGGTGACTTCTCTGGTTATTCGGTGAGCGGCGCGGGAGACATCAACGGCGATGGCATCGATGACCTGATTATTGGCGCACCCTACGCCGACCCCAACGGCAGCTATTCAGGCGAGAGCTACGTGGTGTTTGGTTTTGCTACCTAACGCCGCCCCCGATGCGGTCGATGACGCCATCGTGACCGACGAAGATACCTCGCTCAGCGGTAGCGTCTTCGCTGACAACGGCAGCGGCCCCGATACTGATGCCGATGGCGATACCTTAACGGTCACTCAGGTCAACGGCATCGCAGCCGCCGTCGGCACTCAAATCACCCTCGCCTCGGGCGCACTGCTTACCCTCAGCGCTGACGGCAGCTTCGACTACAACCCCAACGGCCAGTTTGAAGCACTCAACGCAGGCAATACTGGCACCGACAGCTTCGCGTACAGCCTCAGCGACGGTCGCCTTACCGATACCGCCACGGTCACTATCTCTATCGCTGGCGTCACCGATGCGCCTTCTGGTCCGCTCGTCGGCACTAGTGGCGGCGACACCTTGATCGGCGGCAGGGGCACCAACATCATCCTCGGCAAAGCCGGTAACGACTTCCTCGATGGTCGTGGTGGCAAAGACTTCCTCTTCGGCGGCGACGATAACGACACCCTCATCGGCGGTCAGGGGTAGGGACAGCCTCTTTGGTGAGCAGGGCAACGATGTCCTTAGAGGGGGCAACGGTGATGACTTCCTCGATGGCGGCAACGGCAGAGACTTCCTCTTTGGCGGGGCTGGCAAGGACACGCTCATCGGCGGTCGAGGCGAGGACAGGCTCGAAGGCGGCAAGGGCAATGACATCCTCACTGGTGGTAACAAGAGAGATACGTTTGTCCTAGCGCTTGGCGAAGGCACTGACACGATCACTGACTTCAGTGCTGCAAGACGTGATTGGATTGGCGGGCGGTCTAGGCGTTGGCGACCTCTCCTTTGCTGGCAACGACATCATCGCCACGGGTACTAACGAAGTATTGGCCACCCTCATCGGTGTAGACACCGCTAGCTTGAACGGCAGTCAGTTCGTGATGCTCTAGTTTTCTTTGGATTAGAACCGAGTGCGCTCGGAGACAGAAACAAGAACAGAGAAAAGAAAAGCGGCCTGCGTCAACAGGCCACTGTAGTTGTAAACACAAAGGATGATAGCAAAATGGCTTTTCCAGCACAGTTTAATTTGGCAGATTTAGATGGCAGCAACGGCTTCGTGCTTAATGGCATCGATGAATTGATCCTCTTCAGTCTTTCAGTAAGCAGCGCGGGCGACGTCAACGGCGATGGCTTCAATGACGTGATCATCGGCGCACCAGTGTATAGGGGGCAAGCCTCAGGCAAGAGCTATGTGGTGTTTGGCTCCGTTTATTTGGAGTTTAGATGGCAGCAACGGCTTCGTGATCAACGGCATTGATGAACGTGACTTCTCTGGTCGTTCGGTGAGCGGGCGGGTGACATCAACGGCGATGGCATCGATGACCTGATTATTGGCGCATCCGGCCGACCCCAACGGTCTCTCTTCGGGCGAGAGCTACGTGGTGTTTGGCAGCGCGGGCTTCGACGCTGCCCTCGACCTTTCTAGCTAGACGGCAGCAATGGCTTTGTACTCAATGGCATCAATGCTGGTGACGGCTTCGGTCGTTCGGTGAGCGGCGCAGGTGATGTCAACAGCGATGGTTTTGATGACCTGATTATTGGTGCGCCCTACGCCGACCGCAATGGTGCCTTCAGGCGAGAGCTACGTGGTGTTTGGCACCGATTTAGGGTTCGGTGCTACTTTTGACCTCTCTAGCTTAGATGGCAGCAGTGGCTTCGTCATTAACGGCATTGATGCTGGCGACTCCTCAGGTTATGCGGTGAATGGGATAGGCGATGTCAACGGCGATGGATTTGATGACATAATCATTGGCGCGCCCCAGGCCGACCCCGATGGCCTTGGCACTGCTGGTGAGAGCTACGTGGTGTTTGGCACTAATGCGGGCTTTGATGCTGTTCTTGAGCTATCCAGCTTGGATGGCAGTAACGGCTTCGTGCTCAAGGGCGTTGAGGAATATGACTTTTCCGGTTATGCAGTGAATGGGATAGGCGACATCAATGGTGATGGCTTCGATGACCTGGTTGTTAGCGCAAAACCGAGCTACTACCCTGACTTGGGCGCGATCTACGTGGTGCTTGGTGATGCGAGCTTCGATGCCGCTTTTGACTTGAACCGCAGCAACTTCGTACTTAGAAGTTTTGAGTCATATGACTACGCTGGTCGTTCGGTGAGTGGTGCAGGCGACATCAACGGCGATGGCTTCGATGACCTGATTATTGGCGCATCGGGTGTGTATGAGTTCGTTACCGAACCCAACGGTGATGTCAGCTACATAAACTCTAGAGGCGAGAGCTATGTGGTGTTTGGCGATGCGGACTTTAGTGCATCGCCCAAGCTTATACAACTTAGATGGTAGCAACGGCTTTGTGATCAATGGCATTGACATAGTGACCGCTCCGGTTATTCGGTCAGCGGCGCAGGCGATTTCAACGGCGATGGCTTCGATGACCTAATTATTGGCGCACCCGGTGCCGGTCCCGACGGTGTTAGCGCTGCTGGTCGAGAGCTACGTGGTGTTCGGCACTGATGCGGGCTTCGACGCTGCCTTCGACCTTCTTATGTTAGATGGCAGCAACGGCTTTGTGCTCAACGGCATTGATGAAGATGACCGCTCCGGTCATTCGGTAAGCGGCGCAGGTGACATCAACGGTGATGGCTTCGATGACCTGATTATCGGTACCACCGACGCGAACGGCTATTATTCTCGTGGTAAGAGCTATGTGGTGTTTGGTTTTGCACCTAACGCGGCTCCCAATGCGGTCGATGATGCCATCGCGACCGACGAAGATACCTCGCTCAGCGGTAGCGTCTTCGCTGACAACGGCAATGGGCCCGATACTGATGCCGATGGCGATACCTTAACTGTCACTCAGGTCAACGGCATCGCAGCTGCCGTCGGCACTCAAATCACCCTCGCCTCTGGCGCACTGCTTACCCTCAGCGCTGACGGCAGCTTCGACTACAACCCCAACGGCCAGTTTGAAGCACTCAACGCAGGCAATACTGGCACCGATAGCTTCGCGTACACCCTCAGCGACGGTCGCCTCACCGATACCGCCACGGTCACTATCTCTATCGCTGGCGTCAGCGATGCGCCTTCAGGTCCGCTTGTCGGCACTAGTGGCGACGACACCCTCATCGGCGGCAAGGGCACTAACGTCATCCTCGGCAAAGCCGGTAACGACTTCCTCGATGGTCGTGGTGGCAGAGACTTCCTCTTCGGCGGCGACGATAACGACACCCTCATCGGCGGTCGGGGCAAGGACAGACTCTTTGGCGAGCAGGGCAACGATGTCCTTAGAGGGGGCAACGGTGATGACTTCCTTGATGGCGGCAACGGCAGAGACTTCCTCTTTGGCAACGATGGCAACGACACCCTCATCGGCGGGGCGGGTAATGACAGGCTCGCAGGCGGTAAGGGCAATGACAGGCTTACTGGCGGGAACGGGAGAGACACGTTTGTCCTAGCGCTTGGCGAAGGCACTGACACGATCACTGACTTCAGTGCGCAAGACGTGATTGGATTGGTAGGCGGTCTAGGCGTTGGCGACCTCTCCTTTGCTGGCAACGACATCATCGCCACGGGTACTAATGAAGTATTGGGCACCCTCATCGGTGTAGACACCGCTAGCTTGAACGGCAGTCAGTTCGTGATGCTCTAGTTTTCTTTGGATTAGAACCGAGTGCGCTCAGAGGCAGTAACAAGAACAAAAAGAAAAGCGACCTGCGTCAACAGGTCGCTGCAGTTGTAAACAAATAGGATGATAGCAAAGTGGCTTTTCCAGCACAGCTTAATTTGAGTTCCCTTGATGGGAACAACGGCTTCGTAGTTAAGGGCATTGACAGACTCGACTTCTCCGGTGGTTCGGTGAGCGGTGCGGGAGACTTCAACGGTGATGGCTTCGATGACCTGATTATTGGCGCAGATTTCGCCGGTCCCAATGGCTATGGTTCAGGCGAGAGCTACGTGGTGTTTGGCACCGATGCGGGCTTTGGCGCTACCCTCGAACTTGCTGGCCTAGATGGCAGCAACGGTTTCGTGCTTAATGGCATTGATACAGACGATCGCTCTGGTCTTGCGGTGAGCGGCGCGGGCGACGTCAATGGCGATGGCTTTGATGACCTGATTATTGGCGCACTAGGGGCCGACCCTAACGGCTATGGTTCAGGCGAGAGCTACGTAGTGTTTGGCACCGATGTGGGCTTTGGTGCTGCCCTCGAACTTTCTAGCCTAGATGGCAGCAACGGCTTTGTGATTAATGGTATTGACGCAGGTGACTTCTCTGGTCGTGCGGTGAGCAGTGCGGGTGACGTTAATAACGATGGTTTTGATGACCTGATTATTGGCGCACTAGGGGCCGACCCCAACGGCTATGGTTCAGGCGAGAGCTACGTAGTGTTTGGCACCGATGCGGGCTTTGGCGCTGCCCTCGAACTTTCTAGCCTAGATGGCAGCAATGGCTTTGCGATTAATGGTATTGACGCAGGTGACTACTCCGGTCTTTCAGTGAGCGGGGCGGGCGATGTCAACGGTGATGGCATCGATGATCTGATCATCGGCAACGGCTCCTTTTCTGCCACCAATGACCTTTATTCGAGCGAGAGCTATGTGGTGTTTGGTACCGATACAGGGTTCAGCCCTACCATCAACCTTTCTAGCTTGGATGGCAGTAACGGCTTCGTGCTTAATGGCCTTGATAGAGCGTATGACTACGGCAGTTCCTATGCCGGGTTCTCGGTGAGCGGAGCAGGTGACATCAATGGTGACGGCTTTGATGACCTAATTATTGGTACACAGCAGGCCCGTCGCTATGGTCCCTCTTCGAGCGAGCATGCTTACGTGATTTTCGGCAGCGATATGAGCTTCGGTTCTGCTCTCGATCTCTCCAGCCTAGATGGTAGCAACGGCTTCTTTATCGATGGGATTGAGTACTCTGGATACGATGGTTCCTCCAGTATTGCGGTGAGTGGTGCAGGGGATGTCAATGGCGATGGCTTCGATGACCTGATTATCGGCGTAGGAGCAGCCGACAGCAATGGCATAAAAAAATCAGGCAAGAGCTACGTGGTGTTTGGCACCAATGCAGGCTTTGACGCTGCCCTCAGCCTCGGCGGCTTGGATGGCAGCAACGGCTTTGCTCTCGACGGTATTAATGCAGATGACAGCTCCGGCGTTTCGGTGAGCGGGACGGGGGACATCAACGGCGATGGCATCGATGACCTGATTATTGGCGCATCTGGAGCCGACCCTAACGGCACCGATTCGGGCGAGAGTTACGTGGTGTTTGGCGCTGCCTCCGCTGCTAACGCAGCTCTTAATGCGGTTGATGACACCGTGTCAACCGATGAGGATACTGCACTGAGCGGTAACGTCTTCACTGATAACGGCGGCGGCCCAGACACCGATGCCGATGGCAATACCCTCATCGTCACCCAGGTCAACGGTATCGCTGCTAGCGTCGGCACTCAAATTACTCTCGACTCGGGCGCACTACTCACCCTGAATGCTAACGGCCACTTCGACTACGACCCTAACGCTCAGTTTGAAGCACTCAATGCAGGTGATACCGGCACCGATAGCTTTGAATACACCCTCAGCGATGGTCTCACCGCTACCGCTACCGTCACCATCTCCATTGCGGGTGTCGACGATGCGGCCCTAGGCACTCTTCCCGGCACCAACAATGGCGATACCCTGATCGGCAGCAGAGGTACCAACGTCATCCTCGGCAAAGCTGGCAGAGACTTTATCGATGGCCGAAGCGGTAGCGACATCCTTATCGGCGGAGACGGTAGCGACATCCTCATCGGCGGTCGCGGTAAGGACAGACTCTTTGGTGGGCAAGGCTATGACGTTCTTAAAGGGGGCAATGGGGATGACTTCCTCGATGGCGGCAATGGTAGAGACTTCCTCTTTGGCGACGCTGGCAACGATATTCTCCTTGGTGGGGGGGGCAATGATAGGCTCGCAGGCGGCAAGGGCAATGACAGGCTCACTGGCGGGAACGGAGGAGATACGTTTGTTTTAGCGCTTGGCGAAGGCACTGACACGATTACTGACTTCAGTGCTGAGGACGTGATTGGATTGGTAGGCGGTCTAGGCATCGGCGACCTCTCCTTTGTCGGCAACGACATCGTCGCCACGGGGACTAATGAAGTATTGGCCACCCTCATCGGTATAGACACTGCTAGCTTAAACAGCAGTCAGCTTGTGGTGATTTAGGCCGACCCACGTAGACTTGTTCTATCATCCAAACTCGATGGGCAATCTAAGTCAAAGGACATATGGCTAGCGTCGGATGATCCGTATGCTAGCTGACCACTTTGCTTATTCAAGGCAAAGGTTTCACCTACTGAAAGCGAGTAGAACAAAGTGGCGATCGCTATATCAGCGTTCCTTTTGCCGTCGTTCAGGTTTTTGTATCCATGAGTGATTCTTCACCGCAAGCTGACAGATCCTATACCAATGTAATGGAGAGGCTAGTGGCGGAGGAGGTCGCTAGGCAAAAATCTCAGCTACCGGGAAAGCTGCGCGACTATATCAAAACGATTGAGGTTGAAACCTACGCCCTCAACCGTTTGCCTGCGCTTTACGCCTCCAGCGAAAAAGGCTGGCAGATGCAATACGAGAAAGCTGGACAGGCCCATGCTGAAGCTATCTATAAAGCAGTCCGCCAGGGCATTGCCGCTGTTCAGATTGACCCTTTGCGAGCTTCTCAACCGCTCTCTGTCAAACAAAATGATGAGTCAGAAGCGATTCTCACTACTTTTCGCAACATGCTTAATCAGCCTGAGCTGACTTGGGATGACATCTTGTACAAGTGCAAACGACTGTTGCTGCCTCGTAATCACCCCGATCGCCCCACGCTAAAGGATGAGTCACAGCACAAGGCTCGCTGGCAGCCGGGTACCCATGGCAATACCGAACCCTGGGCCAAAACTAGAGAAGCAATCAGCCGCAGCCAGGCAAGCTCTCGTAGAACGGTCGATGCTCAAGGCAGTAGCCGCTGGAATGACGACCGCTATCAGCAGTAGATTGATGCGGTGTCCGTCGTGAATGGCTACCTCGAAGCTGAATTTAGCGCTTCGTCAATTGCCAAATTCTTTACGCCCTGTCGAAGTCGTTCAGCTTCAGCGGGGTTTGTTTTTTGCGCGATGCCGATCGCTTTGTCAAAGGCGGCTTTGCACTGAGGGAGCTTGCCCAGCTTTAGCAGGACCACGGCTAGATTCTGATAAGCTGCTCCGTAGTTTGGATTGAGGGCGATCGCATACTCATAGGCTCGCATAGCCGGTTCAAGATAACCCTTAGCTCTGTGAACCACGCCCAAGCTAAAAAACGTCAGCGGCTGCTTTGGATCGATTCGTCCGGCGGCTTCGTACTGCGCGATCGCACCATCTAGATCTCCCTTCAGCTTCAGCAATGCCCCTAGATTCAGATAGGCAGGCAGCTTTAATAGATCGGCTATGGGAACTGCGATCGCGTTTCTATATGCCGCCTCAGCCGCCTCGAATTCTTCTGTCTGCCGACGCACGATTCCTAAATGATAGTGCGCTTCATATTCAGTCAGCGGCTGCAACTTCTCAGCCGCTAGTGCGCGCTCAAGCAACGCTGTTGCCTGCTCCCACTCCTTGCTCTGCACATACAGAGCACCTAGCTTGTTGGCAATCGATACGTCATCCGGATTCGCCGCCAGATACTTAGTCATGATCCGCTCAGCCCGCTTAAACTTATCTATAGCCTCGGTAGGCGTCACGCTATAGCCTGTGTGGTCTATCATTGCCTCCCCAAGCTGAGCAATCTGCCAGTGGGGTTCAGCGGTCATTAGCGCATCAATGCTGTCATCGACGCTCTCATGGAAGGGCCGGGCGTACTTGACTGCCATCAGATTGCGAAAGAGCCGGGACACCTGAGTGTAGGGAGACTGGTTCTCGCTCACTTCCCGGCGCATTGCACTTACCATCAGCAGATTATCAGGATTGATCCGGCCTAAAGGCTTGTCAGCTTTAATCGTGGTAATTAGTCGCCGCCCTGCTTCTGTGAGGGTTTCGTCTGCATCTAGCACCAGTATCCAGTCCTGGGTTGCCTGATCTAGTGAGGCGTTGCGTGCGATCGCAAAATCGTCGCCCCACATCAGAAAATTGATCTTCGCCCCTGCCGCTGCCGCTATCATCGGCGTATCGTCACCGGAGCCCGTATCTAGAACGATGATCTCATCCGCTAGCCCTTTGACACTAGCCAAGGCCCGAGGCAAATTTTCGGCCTCATCTTTCACAATCATACAGAGGCTAAGCGTCGCCATGAATCAAAGCCTTCTCTATTCAGCAGCGTCAGTTGTCGGCGCTGCTTCAGCCGCTTTGGCCGCAGCACGCTGCTTTTTCTCCTCTTCGCGTTTGGCCTTTTTCTTTTTCTCCGCTTCGATCATGTCCTTCATGACTTCCTGCGCCTGCGCCATCTTCTCTAAATTGCCGCGATAGAGATCAATATCTTTTTTCAATAAATCTTCGTTGAGACCGATGGTACCGGCAAGGTCTTTCATCAGAGCGTCGCGCTTGTCTTTGTCTTGCAGCAGGTCAGCGTCAATCGCTTCAACCACGTTGTACAAGCCAATCGCAAACAGACGGCTGTACTTGAACTTGGGATTGCTAACTGCTTTGTGTAGGTTTGCTTTTAGCGTATCGCTACCGCTATCTGTCTTCGCTTCGTTCAGTATTGACTTGAAACGATCTATCGAAGGGATAGACTTAGCTACGTCTAGCAGTTCCTCAGCATCTCGCCGATACTGATCTGGGTCGGCCTCATTCGATTGAAGGATGGCGCTGTAGATAGCATCGCGATCAGCAGCAGGCTCATAGCCTTTCATGAAGCGGTCATACGTGCTGACAACCCCTAGTGCGTAAATAGAATCGTAATTAAAATCGGCATTGACCAGCAGCAGATGGGTCTCTACCATGAGTTCTTCGACTACACGGCGATAGAGCGCATTGATAGGGCGGGTGTGCTGGCTATAGAAAGCTCGCTTTGTGTCTGAAACCGTGCGGACGTTGTTCACAAGTAAACACTCAAATACTCTTTGTAAACTTAATTGTTACGCTTTGCAGTCCCTTTGCCAAGCAGTTTGCCCCTTTTGACTATGTCTTTTCCTCCGCCAAACGATCCGCTTAGAACGCTTGCTAGCTATCTAGCTGGTGAGTTTGAGAATAAGCGTCAGGCAATGGCTGAGCCTGCCTGGTACGTTCACTTGCGCCTGTGGCAACGGCTAATTCCCAGCCTATCTTCCGCGCAAAAGTTCACGTTTTTATTAGAGCAGCAGAATGTAATTTCTGGGCAGCCGCCTTATAGACAGCGAATTTTACAGATTACAGATTCGGCAGAGGCGCATCAGTTGAAGGGCCAGTACTTCGCACTGAAAGATCCGCTGAAGTTCAGGGGCGCAGGGCAAGACGCCAACGTTTTGAAGGGAATTGTGCAGCAGGATCTAGTAACGCTGCCTAATAGCGGTGCGGTGATCCGCTATCAGGCCATGGAGAACGGGCAGACGAAGGGCTATCAGTTCCGATCGGCTCTGAAAGATGGTGAACTATGCTCTTTTGACTATGGTGGTCAGACTCGGTATGTCTATTTGGGATTTGATATAGGACCACAAGCAGACGCTCTTCTGCTAAAAACCTATGACAAAGGCGTAGAGCCAGACACTGGCCGAGGGCTGTGGGGAGCGCTCATGGGTCCGTTTCAAATGGTCAAACAGGCCAGCTTTGAGCAGGCAGTTCTAGCGCTGTAGCGGATTCTAGTTGGAGATATCTATTGTCCAACTGCCATCTTAAAAGGGACGGCAAGCGCTTCTGCTTCGGTGCTGTAGATCTCGAAAACAGAATCCATCATGGTGACTTCAAAGACAAGCCTGGCTTCAGAATGAACGTTGCAAAGTCTGAAGCTGCCGCCCACTTTGTCGGCTTCACGCATGCCTGCTACCAAGGATGTCAATCCCGAACTATCAATGAAGCTGACTGCGCTGAGATTGACTAGGATATGGGGCGAGTCGTTGGCGATCGCATCTTGTAGTTTGAGCCGAAACTGCCAGGCGGTGGTGATATCCAGTCTTCCTGAGGGAGAAAAGATAATGACTGGTTCGCCCTTTGGCGTCGTAAAGTCTCTCTGCTCCATATCTGTAGCCACTCCTTACTTGCTTTAAAGGGTCACCTTTAGTCTGTGCCCGCTAGCCTAAGGTACCCAAAGGCTCAGGATTAGGTGCTCATCTCTGCCCAGTCATGAGGCCTAAGGAAAACGTCGTACAGCTTGGCTTCTGGCGTACCAGCTTCTGGGGTATAGGAATATTCCCAGCGAACCATGGGGGGAAGAGACATCAAAATAGATTCGGTGCGACCGTTGGTTTGCAGGCCGAACAGGGTGCCTCTATCGTAGACCAGGTTAAATTCGACATAGCGGCCTCGGCGATAGAGCTGGAAATCGCGCTCGCGATCGCCGTACGCCATTCCTGCTCTTTTCTCAACAATCGGTACATAGGCAGGCAAGAACGCATCGCCGCAGTCTACTGCAAACTGGAAAAGCTCTTCCCAAGATCGCTTGGGCGCGGTCCCGGCTTTTTGGCTGTAGAGGGCAGCAGGGCCGTCTTGGTTGTGACCACGATAGAGCTCACCGCGCTGACCATTTTGATAATCAAAGAAGATACCACCGACGCCTCTTGGCTCATCTCGATGCTTCAAATAGAAATACTCATCGCACCAGCGTTTGAAGTTGGGGTAGTACTGAGGATTGTGGCGATCACACGCACCCTTCAGCGTTTGGTGGAAATGCACCACATCTTCTTCGGTCGTGTAGTAGGGCGTCAGATCGATACCGCCGCCAAACCACCAGACTGGACCGGCCTCAAAGTAGCGATAGTTGAGGTGAACGGTCGGTACATAGGGGTTGCGAGGGTGTAGCACCATTGAAGTGCCCGTCGCGTAGAACTGATGGCCCTCGGCCTCGGGGCGCTTGACCAGGATTGCCGGAGGTAGCTTGTCTCCCCATACTTCGGAGAAGCCGACACCGCCCTGCTCGAAGATATTGCCTGCTTTCATGACGCGCGATCGCCCGCCGCCGCCTTCTGGCCGCTCCCAAGCGTCTTCTTGAAACTTGCCGCCACCGTCGAGTTCTTCTAGCTTCTGGCAGATGCGATCCTGTAGCCCTTTAAACGCTGTGCTAACTCGTTCACGAGAACCCTCTGGCGGCAAAACGGGCGCTGGAGCCTTTGAAGATGAAGGGGGAGAGGACGGGCGAACAGCTTTAGCAGGGGAAAGAGTCATGGTGCCTAGATAGGGTGCCTAGAAATAACTGAAGCGAATATTTTGCAGCGCAGAGAAAACATCTGTTCTGAAAATATCTGTCTTTCAGTCAAACATGATTTGGAATACTTTATTGCATCTTTGAAACAGAGCGTGACAATCTGTGACAAATTGTCTGTAAATCGTTGATGCCTGCTGAAACACTCCAGATAGCTCTACTAGACTGAAGGTTGAGGCTTTTGATGACTTGTATCCTCTATGGAACGTGACTATATAGCGACTAGCACAGCGCCAGCCGAAATCCTCTGGCAGATAGTCAACAACCTAGCCGATATGGACCTGTGGCACCCGCTGATCACCCGCACGAATGCACCGAGAGGACAGCGGGCCACGCCAGGTCTGATCTACCTTGCATTTAATCGATACCTGTTGCTATCTACTAAGGTATTTGTAGAGCGTGTGCTGCCAGGTGAGCTGATCAGCGTTCGCGTATTTTCGCTACCGGGTTTGCAGGAGCGAGCCACCTATCGCATTGTCTCGACGCTATGCGGCACCTGCGTTTTATACTCGGTCACCCTCAGCGGCTGGCTGTCTCCGCTGGTATGGCCAGTCTTGCGGCCTCATCTGAACCGGGTCGCTTCAGCATTAGTGCAGGCCGCAGAGCATGCGGTACTCCATCCTGATCAAAAGCGAACCAGAGCAGATATTCTTTAAAGCCCCTTACAAAAACGCACTCAATACACTAAATGATCACCAAGCTCGATACAGACTCCATTTTGACGGTGCTCAAACCCGTCCAAGACCCCGAACTGCAAAAGAGCCTGGTCGAGCTCAATATGATTCGCAATGTAGAGGTGGACGGCGGCAAGGTGAGCTTCACTCTGGTCCTGACGACGCCTGCTTGTCCGCTGCGTGAATTTATCGTTGAAGACTGTGAAAAAGCGGTGCGTACCTTGCCCGGTGTGGAAAGTGTTGATGTGGAAGTAACGGCTGAAACACCTCAGCAAAAGGCTCTACCCGATCGCACTGGCATAGACGGGGTGAAAAATATCTTGGCCGTCACCAGCGGCAAAGGCGGCGTTGGCAAAAGCACCGTTGCGGTCAACCTGGCAGTAGCTTTAGCCAAAACTGGCGCGGCAGTTGGCCTGATTGACGCGGACATCTACGGTCCTAATGCGCCGATCATGATGGGTCTTAGCGAGAGCAACGTCACCGTGCGCGATGACAATGGTGCGCAAGTTTTAGAACCCGCCTTCAACCACGGTGTGAAAATGGTGTCGATGGGCTTTTTGATCGATCGAGATCAGCCGGTCGTATGGCGCGGTCCGATGTTGAACGGAGTGATTCGTCAGTTTCTCTATCAGGTACAGTGGGGCGATTTGGATTATTTGGTGGTAGATATGCCGCCGGGTACGGGAGATGCACAGCTGACGCTGGCTCAGGCAGTACCGATGGCCGGGGCGGTGATTGTGACAACGCCGCAAGCGGTAGCGATTTCGGATGCTAGGCGCGGACTGAAGATGTTTGAGCAGCTGAAGGTGCCGATTTTGGGTCTAGTTGAGAATATGAGCTATTTTGTGCCGCCGGATATGCCGGAGAAGCAGTATGCCATTTTTGGGGAAGGAGGTGGTGAAGCGGCAGCAGCGGAGCTGGGTGTGGAGCTGCTGGGGAAGGTGCCGCTGGAGATGCCGGTTAGAGAGGGGGGCGATCGCGGGCTGCCCATCGTACTCTCTCATCCCGAGTCTGCTTCAGCGCAGGCACTGATGGCCATTGCCAAGAGGACGGCTGCCAAGATTTCTGTGGCTGCGCTAACTTAGGACTGATTCTTCATCCCATCCTTTTCTTCCCTCCTTGATGAATTCATATTCTTCTTACTCGGCGACGCAGCGGCGCTGGAAAAAGCTAATTTACGGGTGGCAGGGGGTGGACTGGCTCTTATTTTTGCTGCCAGTAGCTGTGACTATCTTTGCCAGTATTTTGATCAGCAGCACTCAAAAATACACGGGTGAAACTGGATTTTCGACTAATCATCTAATTCTTGGTGCCGTTGGTGTAGTGCTGGCGCTGTGGATTGCTCGTAGCCGATATGAAGTGCTGCTACAGTGGCGATGGATTATCTATGCCGGAACGATCGCGTCGCTGTTAGCCGTAATGGCCGTTGGTACAGAAGGGCTGGGAGCGCAGCGCTGGATTCCAATTTTTGGGTTCAACGTGCAGCCGTCTGAGTTTGCCAAGCTAGGGGCGATTATTACGTTGGCAGCAGCCCTAAAGGATCGAGATGCGCCGACGCTGTTTGGCATGATCAGAGCGCTAGCGATTACGGCAGTGCCTTGGGCTTTAGTATTCTTGCAGCCAGATTTAGGAACATCGCTCGTTTTTGGGGCAATCACGCTCGGGATGCTGTACTGGAGTGGAACGAACCCGGGCTGGCTGATCCTAATGGCGTCGCCGCTGGTATCGGCGATTGTGTTTCATGTATCAGTGCCGGTTTGGGCGGGCTGGGTGCTGCTGATGGGCGTAGTGGCCTATCGATCTTTACCCTGGTCGCTGTATAGCGCGGTGGCGGCGATTGGGATCAACCTGATGTCTGGGAAGCTAGGTGAAGTGCTATGGGGCTTTTTGAAAGATTATCAAAAGGACCGTCTGATTCTGTTCTTGGACCCAGATAAAGATCCTTTGGGGGGTGGGTATCACCTAATTCAGTCGCGAATTGCGATCGGGGCTGGGGAGCTGTGGGGCAGAGGGTTGTTTCATGGAACGCAAACGCAGCTGAGCTTTATTCCTGAGCAGCATACAGATTTCATTTTCTCGGCAGTGGGTGAAGAGCTGGGCTTTGTCGGCGGTATGTTTTTGATCTTTGCCTTTTGGCTGATTTGCCTGCGGCTGGTGCTGATTGCGCAAAATGCCAAGGACAATTTTGGCTCTCTGCTGGCGATTGGCGTTCTATCGATGATTGTGTTTCAGGCGGTGATCAACATTAGTATGACGATTGGTCTAGCCCCGATTACGGGAATTCCGCTGCCGTGGATGAGCTATGGACGCTCGGCGCTGCTGACGAATTTTATTGCGATTGGACTGGTGGAGTCGGTGGCGAACTCTCGCTCTAGGCAGAAGTATTGAGCAGCCGTTGATAGCTGTCTAGACGGCTAAAGAGTTGACTTTTTTGAACATTTGCAGCGTCTGCTCGAGGTTTGCTCAAAGAGTCGCTAAACTATCTCTTGTTGTTGGCTATTTCGTCTTACAGGTTGTGATGGACTCAGCAGTGTATCAGTCTCCGGTTTCGGCCTTGCTCACTTATGGCAGCTGCCTCAGAGGTGGACAAAAGCGTGCCCGATCCAGAACGCGATCGCATCGTTAAGCAAATCTTGCTAGCTGGACCCGGTAAAGCCACTAGAGAGCTGGTCTCTCAGATCAAACCTTCTCGTAAGTTTGAGAGCTGGCCAAACTATCTAGAAGAGCTGAGGATTACGTCTGAGCACATTCCTGAGCTCATTCAGATGGCGACGGACGAAGCGCTGAACTATGCAGACAGTGACTCTGTAAAGGTGTGGGCTCCTATCCATGCCTGGCGATGCTTGGGTTTTTTGAAGGCGGAAGCTGCGGTAGAGCCGCTATTGAGTCTGTTCACTGGTGAGGAGTTTGCAGACTGGACCAGGGAAGAAGTGCCGTGGGTACTGGGGATGATTGGGGAAAGTGCGATCGCACCAGTAGCTCTCTTCCTGGCTAATCGTAAAAACGATGATTGGGATCGGATCGCGATGATTGCGGTCTTCGAGCATACAGCACTTTTATATCCGGAGTTGAAAGAGCGCTGTATCAAACGAGTGGCTTCACAGCTAGCAGATTTTCGACACAACTCTGAAGAAGTGAATGCCTTTCTAGTTAGTGCGCTAGTCGAGTTAGAAGCCGTTTCTAAGGCGAATTTGATAGAAAGGGTATACGCCAACGGTGAGATTGATGACAGCGTTTGTGGTACTTGGGCGAGTGTGCAAATCGATCTAGGGTTAGCCAAAGAAGAAGATTTCGATCCTTCTGAGTTAGAGCCGGAATACCACTGGGTTCCGCCTACATCAAGGATTACTCATAAGGCTGAGCCCGTTGGATTGGAGCTGCCTGCTAGAAGCGCGAAGAAGAAGACGCCGCAGGCCAAAGGGTTTGGCAATAGTAAAAGATAAGGCGACGAGAGACAAGGCGGCAAGATCAGGGGATTTCCTCCCCTAGACCCCTCCTTTGCTGGGAGTCTTTGTACGCTGCTTGGGGGCCCAGGCTCCCCCAAACCCCCCGAAAGGGACTTGGGAGACGATAGTTAAGGAGTATGCGTCTAAGTAACATGCTGGTTATAGCCGTTTCGTTGCGGGCTACAGCGGTAGTTTGTTTGAACGCGCGTTCCTATCCTCTGCTTAGTAGCTGTCGCCGTCGGTGACTGTTTTGTTGGCGAGGGCGTGGTTGGCTTCGTGTAGGCGTTCTGCGATCGCATCTCTCCAGTTCAAGCTGATCTTAGGATTCGCTAGTACCTGCTGCGCTTTCTCTCTACACTGCGCACCCGTATCCGCATCCATCTGCCCGATACTGGCTAGATCTTCGTAGAGCTTTTGGAGGGGGATTTTTGACTGGGGTTTGCTAGCCGTATCGGGAGATACATTTACGGATATTTTAGGCATGTTTTAATCCTCCTAGAGAAGGTGAGAGTCTGCGCAAGAAGCAGCCGTCTAATCTGGATTGTCGCTCTTTTTCCTGACTAGAAGAGAAAGCCCATACGAAGATTCACAGAAGTAGAAGATAGAGTTTGGTTTCTTTGCGTTTCTTCAAAAGCGCAGCTAGCGTTGGGCCGAATGAATGAGAAAACCTATAGATAAGTTGAGTTTTCTAGGAGGGCTGATAACTTTTGTGAGAATGGGCTGATGATAGAACCGAAGACGCAGTTGGGTTGGGAGAAGTACTGAATGTTGTTGTCGCCTCAAGAAAAGGATAAGCTGCTGATTTTTACGGCGGCGCTGGTGGCTGAGCGGCGAAAGGATAGAGGACTGAAGCTAAACTATCCCGAGGCTGTGGCCTATATCTCGGCGGCGATTATGGAAGGCGCTCGCGATGGTAAGACGGTGAGTGAGCTGATGAGCGAGGGGACGACTCTGTTAAAGCGCTCTGATGTGATGGAGGGAATTCCTGAGATGGTGCACGAGGTGCAGGTGGAGGCAACGTTTCCAGATGGGACGAAACTAGTCACCGTCCACGATCCGATTGGAGAGTAACAATGTACACAGAGAACAAAGAAGGTTCGATTCCTTTGGTGCCAGGGCAGGTTGTTCCAGGTGGCTCGGACATGATTGAGCTGAACGCAGGCCGGGAGATCGTGACGATGGTGGTGAAGAATGCGGGCGATCGCCCGGTTCAAGTCGGATCGCATTTCCATTTTTATGAAGTCAACGATGCGCTGGAGTTTGACCGTGAGCAGACTCAGAAGATGCGGCTGAACATCACGGCGGGCACGGCGGTGCGATTTGAGCCGGGGGATGAGAAAGAAGTTGAGCTAGTACCCTATGGCGGTAGCCAGGAAATCTATGGATTCAACGGCAAGTTTGACGGGACGGCGTTGAAGCAGTGAAGAAAAAATACTAGAACAAAGATGCCAAAATCAGCGGCGCGATTGGGAATTGGGGGACCGGTTGGCAGTGGAAAAACAGCCCTGATTGAGGGGATTGTGCCGCTGCTGATGGCGCAGGGCATAGAGGTGGCTATCGTGACTAACGATCTGTTGACCACAGAGGATGCCGATCGGCTGAAGCGGAAGGGCTTTTTGCCACCGGAGCGCGTGATTGGTGTGGAGACTGGAAGCTGTCCGCACACGGCAATTCGAGAAGATCCGACAATGAATCAGCTGGCGGTGCAGGATCTAGAGCTGTTGTTTCCGCAGCTAGATTTGATTTTGATTGAAAGCGGTGGCGATAATTTGGCGTCTACGTTTAGCTATGACCTGGTAGATGCCTATGTTTTTGTAATTGATGTGGGGGCGGGAGATGATATTCCGCGTAAGAACGGACCAGGGTTTGTACAGTCGGATTTGGCGGTGGTGAATAAGGTGGATTTGGCCCCGTATGTGGGTGCGGATTTGGCGCTGATGCGATCGCAAAGTGCGCAGTATCGCCAGGGCAAGCCGGTAATATACACCAACTGCAAGACTGGAGAGGGATTGAGGGAGGTGGTGAATTTTGTACAGAAAACGCTGTTGTTCAGTCAAAAGTCTGAGCCTGTGGTGGCGGTAGGGGTTGAGTAGTGCTGTGGTAGGTGTATCTGTAGAGGCGTCGCGAGCAGGAGAGTTGCCGTTAGAAGAGCTGCCGTTAGAAGAGCTGCCGGTAGAAGAACTGCCAGTAGGAGAGCTGCCGGTAGGAGAACTGCGATCGCGACGGCAGCTGGAACTGACGCTGGGTTGCGATCGCGCTGCTAAGACTATCTTGCAAAGTCGCTATATGGCCTATCCGCTCAGCGTTTCTCCTCTGTTTCGGCGTGAAGCGGATGGAGTTGATCCAGCTAGAGAGCAGCGAGCCTATCTGTATCGAATGAATACCTCGCCGGGTCTGCTAGCAGGAGACGTGCTAGGGATGTCTGTGAAGTTGAACGCAGGAAGCTCTCTGCACTTGATGGATCAGGCGGCGACGAAAGTGCATCAGATGCCATCAGGTGATAGGGCGACGGTACTGTATGAGATTGAGGTGGGCGATCGCGCCACGCTAGAATTCCTTGCAGAACCTCTGATTCTTTTTGCCAGTGCCACGCTCAAACAAACTACAAAAATTATCTTGCATCCTAATGCTGGATTGAGCTGGGGAGAGATTATATTGCCGGGTCGCCTGGCACGTGGGGAAAGCTACCAGTTTCGAGAGTTCTTCAGTCGAATACAGCTTCAGTCGTACAGTGGCAGCGTTTGGTTCGTAGAAGCCATAAAGCTATTCGGGAAGAGCAATCGCTTTGTTAAGAACGATCTGTTTGCCGATGGACCGATATTAGGAACGCTGATTTTGGTCCTGCCCGAAGCGGACGCGACCAGAGAAAACCTTGATAAGCTAGCGCGGCAGATAGAAGCGCTAACATCAGAGAGTAATTCTGTAGAAAGTAACTTTGTAGAATTAGCGAGTTCGGTGCTGCCGGGGGACAGAGGGCTGTTTGTGCGGGCGATCGCCTCTACTACTCGTGACCTGCAAGCCTGCTTTAAATCCGCCGTAAACTGCGTCAGAGAATTGCGCCAGCAGGCCCCCTTGCCGTACTCCCTTTAACTGTTGTTTTTTCCTGCTTAGGCCAACTTGTCATGACAAACATCCCCACTACAGAAGTCGCTGACCGCTACCTTGGCAACATTCAAGCAGACAAAGATCTATCAACCCAAATCGCCGAAGCTCGCAAGGCGAACCAGTGCTTGGAAGTGACCATTGAACGGAAAGACTGTCGCAAGGGGCGAATTTTTACGCAGTCAGCATCGGGCCAGTCTGTGGGAATTGTGAAAGGGCGGGACTGGCAGCTCAGGGATGGTGATGTGCTGAAGACCAGGCGCGATCGCACTGTTTTAGTAAGCTTACAAAAACAACAGGTGATTGCCTTACAGTTTGAGCAAAAGGCCTATAATTCTCCAGTTCAGTTAGTGAATCTCGGACACACGATGGGTAATCATCACTGGCCGATAATGCTACAGGGAGAGACTCTTTATGTAGAAGTTTCAGGCAATGCGGAGCCGATAGAGGCCACTATCCGCGAGATTGTTCAAACCTTGGGGATTGAGGGATTGCATATTGTTCGCGAGCTGAAGTCTGCTAACTACACCTTAGACTTTTCTTCAGATTTTCCCTCGGCTACGGCCTCGACTCACACCCATTCGCATTGAGAACTTTGAGAGTACTGAGAACATGGTTCAAAATACAGTTCAACAGTTCGCCCTGATGCAGCTAGCAGATTCTTTTTTCCCCTCGGGCAGCTATACGCTTTCCCACGGCTTAGAAAGTTTGGTACAGGCGGGAAAGATCAAGCAGGCTGATGATGTGGAGACGTTCATCAGCCTGCTGCTATGCAACAAAGTCGGCAGTACTGATCTGGTAGCACTAGCGCATACTCATCGGGCAAGCGTAGTGAGCGACCTAAATAAAATCAGCGAGATTGACGCGCTTCTGTTCGCGCAGACGCCGATTGAGAAAACCCGTACTGCTCAGCGACAAAGCGGTCGAGCTTTGCTCATGGTCGGTAGTAAAATCTGGCCGCATCCGCAGCTAGAAAAATTAAGTCAGCAGACGGCCACAGGACAGATCAACTGTCTGCATCCAGTAGTGTTTGCAGCTGTAGCGCAGGTGGCGGGGCTAGATGAACAGGCGGCTCTGATTGCCTTTGTTCATGGCTTTGTAACCGGTTTATTGGGGGCGGCAATTCGACTAGGAGCAGTGGGTCACTCGCAGGCGCAGCAGATTCGACTGAGTCTGTCTAAGGACATGGCGCAAGTTTGTGAGGAGGCGGGCGAACTGTCCCTAGATGAAATGTGGGCCTGCACACCGCTGATAGATCTGGCACAAATGAGGCAGGCGAAACTATCTCGTCGTTTGTTTGCTAGCTGAGAAACTGCGAGTTTGGAGGGACTGAAAATTAGGGCGCGACCTATGAGATAGGTTTGAGAAAGACTTCTCTATCCTGGCACTCGAATCCCAACTTTTCGTACAGAGCGACTGCGGCTGGATTGTTGCTCTTTACTTCTAGCTGAAGCGCGACAGCGTTTAGGTCCTGGCAAGACTGTTCTAGAAAGGCGATAGCTTTTGTGCCGATGCCTTGCGATCGCATATCCTCACGAATGTACAGCTCATCCAAGAAAGCATAATAGCCGCGATATTCCAGTCGGTAGGAGAGCGTCAGCACCATATAACCGATAATATCTTCACCTTCTAGAATCAGCCACACCCTGCCAACAGCCTTGTCCGCAACTACTTTTTCCATCGCGGCTTGAGCTGGAGTTTCATCAAAAGGCTCGCTATGATCGAACTTGTGGAACTCTCTCATATATCGCATGAGGATACCGATATCGGCAAGCTGTGCTAGCTGAAAACAGACATCCATTTGAAGCTATCTCCATACCGCAGGCCGTTTACTGAATCACACCACAAGCAAGACGAGCGCCGCCACCTCCTAGCGCGGCGGGCTCATCAGAAAAATTATCGCCATCCATATGAATCATTAGGGCTCTATCAGTAACATCAGAAACGCTGAGGCGCGGTGCCAAAGTAGGGGTATTCGCATTTCCTTCTGCGTCTACGTACAGCGGCGGCAAATCGCCCAGATGACCTTCGCCATAGGGCCCCTCATGACTCCCCGTATCTGTCGGATCGTAGTGTCCACCTGCCGCTAAGCCGGGAACGACTTCTCCTTCCTTGTCTTCGGGACCGCAGGCCGCATTCTCATGAATATGAAACCCGTGAGCACCCGGAGGTAAGGTGGTCAAACTAGGTGTAATCAGCAAGCCATATTCGGAGTCTGCTAGCGCTACTGTGCCAACTTCTTCACCAGTACCGGCCTCATCTGTCAAATTCATCACAACCGAAATATTGGCCTGCGCAGCGGTATCGTCTGAGAAGGTCTCGTCACTAGCAACTGTCGTACAAGCCGAAACCGCTGCCAAAAGAACGAGAATAGGCAGGGCTGTATTTGGATTAAAATGAACGACACGCATGTACTGTTTCCTCTCAAAATAGCGTGCGAATACAATCGTTGATGCATTCATGACGCACTTCGTTTATATAGAACATCATGGTCAATGCATGTACCTATAGCAAGGCAGAGATCTTCCTCAATAGGCCCGATTCGTCAACTTCCCTAACCTCAATTCAGGGTTACTGAGTGACTGAGTTTTGTTCGAGAAACAATTTTTCCGTTCTTGATAGTGGTCCGAGTAGGTGGCGCAGTACCGATGGCCTCTGATGCAGTGCGGGCATCGAGGATGACAAGATCAGCAGGGTGACCTGGCGTGATGCTGTGGTTGGTGATGCCAATGGCAGAAGCGGCGTGGGTGGTGACCATATCTAGACATTGAGTGTGTTGAGCGGTGGTGCCAAGCTGGAGAGCTTGGGCGAGAAGGGTGCAGATCTTGAGCGGGTCGCCGTCGCCGAAGGGAGTGAAGAGGTTTTGGATGTTGTTGGTTGCGATCGCGCAGTTCACCCCCATTTCCATCAGTCTATGCACAGGCGCAACCCCGCGACGAACATTATGAGTATCGCCACGCGCCATCATGTACAGATCAGAAGCAGGCAGCGCCAGAACAGAAATTCCGGCCTCAGATAAGAGCTTGGCCGCTTCAGATAGCGCTTCGGGAGACAGCCCTGCCAAACGAGTCATGTGACCTAGGCAGACACGGTTCTGCCAACCACGTTTGATGGTTTCACGAGCCACGACAGGCAACAGCAGCGGCGCATCGTTATCTAAAAAATCGAGATGAAAATCTACATCGCAGTCAAATTCTTCAGCTAGATCAAAGACAGTGCGAATGTTTTGCTCAGGATTTGGGTCAGTGTAAGGAGCGGAGCCAATCAAGTCACCGCCTAAGCTAAGAGACTGATGAAGCAGTTGATGTGTACCCGGTTGATTAGTGATACCCTCCTGGGCAAAGATAGCCAGCTGAAGATCGAGGCGCTGTGCGAATTCTTGCTTTAGCGGCAAGAGTGCCTTGAGCGAGGTGAGCTGAAGCACCGGATCAACTTCTACATGAGAGCGAATAGCCGTGGTGCCAAAGGCGCTTTCTCGATTTAGTACCTGACGAGCGCGAGTTTGGATGTCTGCGATCGTGAAACTTTCTTTGAGTTTGAAAGTCTCTTCTAACGCCTCTTCAAAAGTTCCCTTCTGTGCCGGAAACTGTGATAAAAGTAATGCTTTATCGAGATGGAGATGAGGATCAATCAGCCCAGGAATGACAAGGTGACTGCTCGCATCTATTGTTTGAACAGATAGTGCTGTTTGAACAGATAGTGCTGAAACAACCGGAGAAATTTCAACGACAATTCCGTTCTCAATGACAATGGTTTGAGGCTCCACATGGCCAGTCAGTATAGCGTTCTCGATCTTTAGCATCAGCGACATTGAATTCTGTAATCTATAGAAACGAACTAGGGTAATACAACAAATGAGCTTCCATAAGCAGAATACTCTTTACTGAGAACGCCATTTCGCTGGCTAGCCTTGAAGGATTGCTGTTGGCCTCTCACCTCAATCGCCACCTTTCCACCTTGAGCACGAATGATTTTTCCTGTGTGAACAGCAGCCTCACAAATACTAGAACCACCTGTATAAATGCCTGTACCGTATAGAGAATTGCTTGTGCCACCCGATTCACAGCTAAAGAAAAACCGTTCTCCCACGCTTTTACTAATTCGTAGACGGGTGGGCGAATCAGACCAACTAATAGGAACAACCCCCTGATCTACGCTGTCTCCAGAACTTTCAGGTGCTGAAGATGAGTTTTGCCCTGAAGGATCTTCGATGCTAGTGTTAGGACTGCCCTCGCCAGCAAAATCGCCAGCAAAAAACTTGTCCCACCACCAGGGAGCTGTTCCCCCAGCAATCAAGGTAAGCAGGACAGCTGCAATCATCTGCCCCATCCCGTTTCCGTTCTGACTGTTTGTCATTCACCCGTCTCCCCAACGACCTGCTCTATCATATCGTCAATTATTAACGGAATGCTGATTGAATGCAGTATAAGCAATACGTTGCCCGTCACTGCCTGTCACTGATCGCAGTCTGTCGCTAATCGTAGCAGTGCTTGAAAGAGACAATGTTTTAATTGTCCTCTATCACAACATATGCAATTGCTTCAGTATTTCTGAGATAGTTCTCCGTAATTGAGAAATCTCTTCTTTCGCAGCTTTTTAGATGATTTCTATATCTGTATCGAAATAGCCATGAGTGAATTTATCTCTCATTCCAACAATATCTCTCTACGAAACGTCAGGATGCCTTGCCCTAATTGAATCAGAAATATTTTTACAGCTTCTCTAATAATCTCAAAGGCTCTCGAGACTGCAAAGATTTTCTCTAGGTTCTGAGAAAACTCTTCAAATTCAATGTCCTCCGTGAACTGCTCGACAGCAGCGATTATGTCTAAGATATCCTGCAAATAGTCGTTAATACTTCTCTTTGTCACAGATAAACAACCTCTGCCAGCACTTGTTTACCAACGTGAGGCTTTAGTCCTTTCTTGTGAACTAGATCTACTTTTACCCCTATGTTATCGCTCAGATAGTTCTCTAAGTTGATAAACTTTAGCAAGTCTGATATCTCAGAAAATTCTACTAAAACGTCAATGTCACTCTCTTCAGTTTGCTCTTGCCGAGCATATGAGCCGAAAATGCCTACTTCCTTGATGCTGTAATTTGCTTGAAATGTCAATTTATTGAGTACTATTCATTGACTAACCTCTTCTAAAGTTTTCACAGCTCAATACCTATGTAGTCGAGTGGCTAATAGCATGATATATGCCGCTGCTATACCTCGTATCCGTTACACAAGCAGTACGTTATCTGCACCATCGCTCTATCAATCTGTAATGAGACGCTCTGGGCCAGTGTGATGGAATTCGTACGGACCTCTATAGTCGAAGTTGTTGAAATTGTCGTTGAAGTCGGAGAAGTCGCCTTGCTCAAGATAGACTATGGCGATCGCACTCCCATTCTGCTCCAAAACTCCCCAAGAGCTAGGAACCCGTGTGTTGATCACCTGTCCTGTAACCGGACTTGTAACTTCACTCAGCTGCCCTTCAAAGAGCTGTTCAATAATCTGAGTTTCTTCTTCACTAGGAAACGCTGCATAGAGCTGTGGGCTTAGCGTGAGTTTGCCTTGACTGCTGGTGTTGATTTGTCCGCGGTCGATGCTGGCGTATTTGAAAGGAGCCTGATCGGCGCGGGTCACGATGACCATTCTGGGCGCATAGGAAAAAGAGGTTTGCACAGATTCAAACAGTTTCGAGAGATTACCGATTTCTCCCTGCTCAGCTATGGTGTTGTTTGCTAACCCATCCAAGATAGGCGCGGTAAAAAGGGGAAGCACCTGTTCGACGGAACGGTCCATTTCCTGCTGAGTGTCGATAAAGCGGGTCTCCGCAGTTTGGGTAGCGACTCTGGCTCGGAGCTGATTGATGATTTGCAGTCCGCCGATGATTAGCGCGATCGCAACCAAAACCACTACAATGCTCCGCCGTACCCGCCGCTTTAGCTGGCTAGAAACCACATAGTCCGGCAAATTAGCTCGGCTCGCATTTGCCTCAGCTAGCAGTGCCAAAGACAGCAACAAATTCATCACTACCAGTACGAAGGCGATGATCCCCCCGGCCACTAGTCCGGCTCGCACTAGCAAGCTCCAAACAGGCGGCAGAATATCCCACTGCAAAAATTCGTCAACGACCCACAGAACCGTGCCAAAGCAAGCAAGGGTCAGCAAAAAGACGGCTATGTTTGTAACGAGTCGCAGCAGAAAACGGTGGTTCATGGAATGCCCTACTAAAATCCATAGCAGCTACAGCATAGCTAGATGCTATTTCTGATAGCAGGGCAAGAATGACGCCTAAAAATCTGGGCGCTCTAGCAGGCAAAACAAGGTCAGAGCGATTGTGCAAGATAGTGTTGTCGCAGAGAAGCCGTCGCAGCCCAGTGCTTGGATTGGAAAGTACACCAGTAGCGCAACCACCGCCGATAATCCGGTCGGCTGACTTAGAAAGTGGAAGAAGTCTTGAGCACTTTCTACCCACTCTAATAATTTCAAGAAACGTCTAAGCAGTGTCATAGGAGTCTAAACAAGTAAGACGACAATTTCAGCGTTAGCCTAAAAGTTGATCGAACACACTGCTGAAAATAGGCTTAGGAACTTTGCCTACCCAAGTCTTGACAGGCTGCTGCTGGATATCTAGCAGCGTGAACTGCGGTACGCCAGTTGCGCCAAAGCTCTCAATTTGGTTCGCCCACTGAGGATCGTCGATATCTAGCATGACAAAATTGACGCGATCGCCATACCGTTCGTGCAGCGTATCAACCGTCCCGGCCATACTTTGACAGGTAGTACACCAGTCTGCATAGAACTCTATCAGCGTCGGCTTTTGATTGGTCAAAGCAGTATCAAAAGGAACTGACTCTGCTGCCATTGACTTTAGCGTCATCAGCCCAGAGAGCGGCGTCATACTCGTAATATTGGCAGCCGGGCGAGTGAGCAGAACCGTCACCATCATCGCCAGTACGGTAACGATGAGTCCTATCCACAGCCGCCAGCTTTTCTCTGTGTTTTTGTTTGATGTAGAGTCTGACGTAGAAACCATAACACCCTAAAAACTAACGGTAGTAATAGACCAAGAAGATATGAACGGCCAACAGCAGCGAAAATATGCTCACTAAAAATATGTGACTTTTTAACCAGACGGCGCGCATCACTCGAATCAGCGTGCCTTTACCTACTCCTGCCGCTGAACCGTCAGCGCCTTTCTTTCCGGCAAAGCTAAAGACCTTGCGCGGAGATTCCAGCACCCCTGTCTCGGCAACAACGCCAACTAGTGCGGTTAGCGTCACGCCAAAGAAGGACCACAGGAAGATTGCATTATAGTTAATGCCGCTAACGCCGATGGTATGCACCAATACCGCGCCGAGCAAAGCCACCCCTGTAAAAATGTGCAGACTTCGCCACATCAGAATGCTGCCCGGCATCTTGACCTTGAAAGGCCAGCTACGGCTGCGCTTCCTAGCCGTCAGCAGCATTTCTGCAACCACTAGCACTAGCGCAACATAGCCGGTAATCTGCTTGTAAAGTTCGCCGCGTAGGAACTGGTGCAAGTCGAAAGAGCGATCGCGCAGCGCCTCTATATAGATAGGACTTAGCGCAAACGGCAGCAACAGAACCGCAGAAACCAGAGTAAGAATAATCAAAGTTGAAAATTTAGGTTTCATTAGTCCAAACAACTACAAAACATAGCCTTGTTCTTCACGAACTTATGTGTAGACGCAAATTCAGAAGACAGAGAGACTGGCTGCTTGCATAGGTTGCGAACCCACCCCGTCGCTACGCGCCACCCCTCCCAAGAGGGGATATGCTTCAGGAAATGAGTGATAAGGCGCACGGTCACCTCATACACATCGCCGGAACAAATCTCCTCTTGGGAGGAGTGCCCGCAGGGGGAGGTGGGTCCGCAACTATGCTACTCAGCCAATACTAACTTCTACGCATCCGCAGGCACGCTATCAACTGGAATGTTGATCACAATACCGCCCATGACTTCGCCCATCTCGAAGACTTTATCGGGATAGCGCTCTAGATGAATTGGATGAGTATTGTGACAAGTCACACAAGCCTCAGCAACGGCCAAGTCGGGATACATCGCGGAGTAATATGCCTGACCACCGACCTCCTGATAGCCTTTGACTGGCTCGCCAGTTTCTTCCATCTCTGCGATCGCAGTAGTCTCAAAGTCGCCTTTAGGCGCTTGGTTGTCATTGAGATTCCAAGAAGAAACGAGACTGTAGGTGAACTGCCCCGATTCATTGGCAATCTCAGATCCCAAGCGGAACATCTGCGCTGGCAGAGGCACTCCATCAGTTTGCTGCCAGCCTTCAGTCGATTCTACGTCCAGGACGCCGTCTTCTTTTGGCTTACCTTCTAGAACTTTTGTGCGGTTTACCACATGGCGGGTATAGGCTGTTCTATCGGCAGCGAGCGTTGTGTGAATATAGTCGGCAACTAGGTCTGGGGCGATCATTGGGCCTGTTGCAGTGGCAGTGCCGCCACCGCCGCCACTACAGGCAACTGCTGTAAAGCAGATAGTTGCAGCGAGGGCAAATAGTGCCATTGTTTTAACGCGAAAGCGCTGTATCCATGATTGAAACATCTTCATTTTCCTAAATAATTTGGAACTAAAACGAACGAGATGTCCACTTTCAAAAAAGGTCAGTTATCCTGCACTTTCTGAAGTAGACGCATTGCCCACCCGCCGCTCTTCGGCTGCGCGCATCAAATCAAAGGTTTGGTGCTGCAATGTCGGCGGACGGTCAAAATTGGCTTCGACAAGGTCATCGTCGAAAATACTGTTGAAGCTGTACTCTACGCCGTGGCAGTTCATACAGACTTCTCCTACCATGCGGTTGCGCGGCTTTAGCGTGTAGGTGTTGTTGTGGTTTACCTTGGCCGTTTGAATGCCATCGCTGCCTTTGTGGGTAATCCGAGGGAGATGGCAGGCGGCGCAGGTCACCGATTCCGATCCGGGTCGGGGCAGCGGCTGGCTGGCGAATACCGCTTTGGCATGCTTGGAGTTTTCGTAATTAAGAGAATGCGTGTCGTTGTGACAGCTAAGGCAAGAATCCACCGACGCCTGCATCGTATTTACAGAATGAACGTTGTGGCAGGCGTTGCAGTTCATCTGCTGGTCGAAGGCGTCCTGCTTCATCGGGATCTGCGCGATTTTTGGCGTTAGCGCTGATTCTCCTTCTAGCAAGCGAATCCCGTGCTTTCCTAGTAAAAAAGTGTCTACGGGCTGCTCATGGCAAGACCTGCAGCTTTCATGATCGGGATTAGCGACGAATTCATTATCCTCATTGTTTTGATGACAGCTAGCGCAGTTTACGTCGTTGAGCGCGTGGGCACTGGGCTGCCATAGTTCAATAATCTCTTGAACTTCCTGCTCAGTTGCGGCTGATACCGGAGAGATTGTTCCTATTAGCAGTGAGCTAGTTAGGATGAGGATTAGGGCGATCGCACCCACAGCCTTTCTAAAACCACCTTCTCTGGAACGATTCATGAACGAGATCATGACTTCCCTCCCAAGAATTCCTTGTTCAAGTTCGGCTTAGGTGCGCTCTTCAACTCTGTTTCGACCACCCTTGTAGGCAGCTGCTGCACAGGCAGCATGGCGGGCTGTCCTAAATTCTGTCGCAGAAAGCCGGTCGAGATAGTGTCGTGCTCGTGATAGTTGTGACAGCCCGCTGTCCAGCAGCCATCGGGCGCAAAGCCCTCGTGACTCTTGAGCTGAGTCAGCGTCAGCTCTTCGTGACAGGCCATACACAAGTCGGGCTGCAAGTGTACGCCTCTGCCAAACATATGCACATGCTCGTTGTGGCAAGCTGTGCAGGTCAGTACGTCCACTTTCTCTCTAAGTGCCGCCCAGCGGGGATCGAGAAACTTCTTGTCGCCGTGCAAATCATTCTCCAACTCTGCCTCATGGCAGCGGTTGCAGGTTTCATTAGACACTTGCTTGAAGCCTTCATGGCAGGATGCACAAGAGGCTTCAAACAGGTGGTGGCCTTCAGACGTTTCTCCTGGCAAGAAGATCTGCTTTTGCTCTAGGGCAAAGGATGCTGACACAGAAACCAGCAGCATGACCAATGCTAAGACAATGACAGATTTTAGCTTGAACTGCTTTCGCCAGAATGAATTTCGATTTGAACGACTCTTCATTAAAAGAATAGAGAGGTGGTATAGCTAGCTACTGTGAACCCAATAGAGCACAAGCACAAAAGATTCACTAATCAAATAGATTGGCAGCAAAGCAGTTGAGGCTATAAGAGAATCAACAACAAAACTACTAGTGCCGCTGCGCTACCGCCAATAATTCCAGCTGCCGCACCGCTGCTGATCCCTTCAGGGGTTTCAACAGCGGCCTCAGGTGAGGACGTAAGCTCAACTGGCTGAACTTCATTCACAGTAGCCACTGGCACGGGCTCAGCTAGCTGAACTTCGTTCTTGGAATAGTCCGCGCCATCTAGCATCAGCTCTGTGATGGCACCATAGGCACCTACCCACGCTTCTTTGACCGCAGGTGTCCAGGCCGATCCCGCGTATTGTTCTAGCGTCTTTAGTAAGCTGCTCCCGACCAGCGGATAGTGGGCAGGCAGTGCGCCGTATTTTACGTGGCGCGCACCTAGCCCACGTAGCGCTTCGCCTAATACTTCTGGCTTTCTAAGGTTGTCGACTACCATTACCAATGCACCTTTTAGCATCTGCTGTTGCTTTGGCATACTGGTGTGCTCAAACAGCGGCTTCGCTTCTGGATAGTCGGTCAAGAGATTCTCGTAAAAGCTAGCGGTGAACTCATCGGCTTTGGGTTTGACTAGCTCAAAGCTCTGTTCAAGTAGTTCGACGTTGAGTCCGGCTTCGTCCGGTGATTCTGCCGCTGACTGTCGGATCGACTGGAACCGACTCGGCTGGGGCCGCTGGAGGAACATTCTCTAGCGCTACATCAGTTTTGTTGTAGTCAGCGCCTTCTAACATCAGCCCAGTGATAGCGCCATACGCATCTGTCCAAGCGCTTTCTAGTTCTGGGGTCCAAGCCGTGCCAGCATACTGACCCAGGGTCTTTAGCAAACTATTTCCTACCAGAGGGTAGTGCTCTGGCAGTGCGCCGTATTTCACGTGTCTAGCGCCTAACCCTTTTAGGGATTTGCTGAGAACTTCTGGCTTCCTAAGGTTGTCGACTACCATAACCAGTGCGCCTTTTAGCATCTGCTGCTGAGCGGCCATATTGGAATGTTCAAACAAAGGCTTAGACGCTGGATAGTCAGTGAAGAGATTGTTGTAGAAGCTAACCACAAAATCGTCTGCCTGCGGCTTGACTAGCTCGAAGCTCTGCTCCAATAGCTCTACATTTAATGCCATAGCTGTAATTCACGCTCCGAAGAGTATACAAAAGAGATTATTAATGAGAAGACACGCTGGACTTTATCTAGACAGCCAAAACAATCGATGGTCACATCGCAAGATGGACCTGAAAGTCTGTGTAAGCGCGTGATTTCTGATCACAGACTTGACATCCATGTCATCCGTCCGTGGTACTACACAAAGCTATGGGGATAAAAGCGATTGTTTTGTATTCAGAGTTACTAAAATTGAAATCAGTTTAAGCGAACCGCATAAGGGGTAAGCAAATGTTGCATAAGAACTTAGAGAATCTTGCTTCGGTCTCCTGTTTTTTGCTAACAGTTTTTGCTAACAGAGTAGAAGAAGCTTGATGAGTGCTTACTGCCTCTAGCTTTGAAGGAAAATTAGGTGCTCTTAATAGCTAAGGTTGATGCGAAAAGTGCGCATGTCTTATGTAGAAAGAGAATTTTTCGAGGGGATTTTGCAGCTTCTGATACAAACAAAAAACAAAAACCCCCTGACTATGAGCTCTGTTAGTCATACATCTTTTGGGCTATGTCGTTGGACATAACTGGTGCGTTTAACCGGAATGCACCACGAGAGATACTGTCGCAGCTACTGCCGACACTGACTTTTCAAAATTCTCTTTATCTATTATAAAGCTAGCTTTAGTGTATGACAGTCCATCTGCCTAAGTCCGTGGGATCTGTTCTAGGATCAATCAAATTGGCGGTGCCGCTACTAATTGCGATCGCAACTATCCTAATCGGCGCAACCTTCTACGAAGCCGAAGTCGGCTCAACCGTAGTCCAGCAAGAAATCTACAAGAGCCCTTGGTTCGGCGGATTAATGTTTCTGCTAGCCGTGAACTTGGGCACTTCCACGCTGCTGCGCTATCCCTGGAAAGGTGCCCGGAAAATTGGCTTTGCTATCACCCACTGGGGTCTGGTTGTCATCATCGCGGGCTCGGCAGCGGTGATTCATCTGAGCGTAGAGGGCATGATGCTGGCCCGCGCGGACGCTGGCCCAGTCAGCACGCTCCGGGTGGACGGAGACCTGGTTGAAGTCGCCGCGCCAGGACAGCCTGCCGAGCAAGCGTCTCTATTTATCAAGACTGACGGTACGGTTGTTCCTAATCAAGTCGGCGGTCTTTCTCTGCTGGGCTACAGCGATAACACCATCAACACCGTGCGGTTTGCTGCGGGTGGAAAAGTCGATAACCCGGCAGCGAGGCTGGTGCTGAAAAGCGATCGCATGGGTCAGTCTCTAGAGCGCTGGCTAGCAGTAGCACCCGCCGCCTACGACACAATCGATATTGGCCCAGCAGAACTACAAATTATTCAAGCCCAAAACGCTGACGAGCTTTCAACTGCGCTAACCCCGCCCGCAGAGGTTGCAACAACGGCTAGAAAAGGCACAGTCAATATTTCATGGCTAGGCCAGTCTCGTGCGATCGATATTGACCGGGATCTCAACAAAACTTTCGATCTAAAAGCGCAGGGTCAGCGCTTAACCGTGCAGCCAACTGGATTTTGGCCCGATTTCCGCCTAGATGGCAGCCGCCAGCCCACCACAGCAACAGATCTGCTGCGCAATCCCGCCATCCAGCTATTAGTCACCAGTGGCGAATCAAGCGAGAGCTGGTTTATCTTTGGCAATCTTGGCTTTGAGCCCATTCGCAATCAGGCAGAGGGCGAGCCGATTGACTTTGGCGTTGAGTATGACATTGTCACTAATCCCGATGCAGATGCGTTCTTTCGTTTAGTGGTCGATGCTGATGGCGAGCTTCACTATGCCGCCAAATCTTCAAAAGGGTTTAAGTCCGGGGCGATCGCACCTGGTGATTCTGTCACACCGGGCTGGGCAGATTTTGAGGTGTCGCTAGCCGACTACATTCCCCGCGCTACGGTAGAAAGAGAGATTGTTCCTTTGCCCAAAGGGTCACCGAGAGAAGGCGAACCTGCTCTATTAGTCTCTACGGATGAATCGAGCCAGCCAGTCTGGATCGGCTGGGGACAGCCAGCGGCGCTTAGCAGCGAGCAGGGTGACTGGTTTGTAGCCTTTAGTCCGAAGCTGTTGCAGCTGCCCTTTAGTTTGAAGCTGAATAACTTTATTGTTGAACGCAATGAAGGCAGCGAATCGGTGGCGATGTGGACCAGCGAAGTCTCGTTGATTGACTCGCCGATCAGTGCAGATGGGGTGAGCGATCGCAGCGTGTGGATGAATCATCCAACCTGGTTTAAAGGCTGGAAAATTGCGCAAGCCTCCTGGAACCCAGGCGATCTGAGTCAATCGACTCTACAGATCAAGCGAGAGCCCTGGTGGGTAACCGGACTCACCTGGCTGGGATCAGCGATGGTGACGGTGGGTGTGGCGACTATGTTCTATGGCCGAGCCATTTCCAAGAAACTAGCGAAAAACGTCAAAGCCGTCTCCGATTTGCTAGAGGCACCTGACGCCGAAGAAGAGACTGCGCCCGGCTCTATTCCACTATTTAATGCCTTTTTAGGAAGATAAAGACTACCCATGACTTCTACCTCCGAGAGAAAGACGACTCAGAGAAAGGCGAAAGATCTCGAATCTTCTGAACTGCAATTTTCCACAGAGCAGATCGAAGCTAGTCCGTCTAAAACTAACCTGTCTAAAGCTGACCAGATCGCTGTGCCCGCGCAGATTAGCTCAACAGCGAAGCTAATCAAATTTGCGATTAGCCTGTGTCTGGGTCTGCTGCTAATTGCGCTGCCGTTCAGTCAATTTCAGCCGTCACCGACTCACTCGCTAGAAACAATCGTGGTGCAGCAGGGCGGACGCAAAAAGCCGCTAGACACCGTTGCCCAGGAAACCGTTGCTAAAATTCACGGCGCTACTGTCTACAAGCACGATGGTGTGGTCGAAGACTCGATGACAGTTTTCATGTCGCTGTGGTTGAACAACCGCGACTGGAACAAAGAGCCGTTTGTCCTCTTTAGCTATCGACCGCTCAAAGAACAAATCGGCGTCAATCCCGACCAAAAGTACTTCTCTTTTGAAGAGCTGATGACGAATCAGGCGCTAGGAGAGATTGTTCGCACTGCGCACAAAAACGATCTAGAGGGAGCGGACCTCAGCCGAGATCAGCGCGAGGCCATGACCATAGAAGATCGGCTGACGCTGATGCTGGGTTCGGTCGATGACAATACGATTGCCGTTGTGCCGCATCCAACCGATATCAAAGGGAAGTGGATGGGCATTTCCGAAGGGCAGTCGCTATATTCTGCGGAGGCGATCGCCCCCCTACTGGCCAACTTTACTCTAATGAAGCAGGTTTTCCTGACTGAGCCTGAGCGGTTATCTATCCTCAGTCCGCTTGCCGCCGAGCTAAAGTCAGGTCTTCGCGCCTTGAGCCCGGATGTCTATCCGGCGGCTGGGGCAATGGATAAAGAAGCCTTTTTCAACCATTTTCATCCCTTTGCCAAAGCGTGGAAGCTGTATGGAATCGCATTTGTGGTGATGCTAGCAACCGTCTGGATTAAGCCAGTAGAGCTGTACTGGAGTGCGATTGGGCTATTTGTCGGCGGTGTGATTGTGCAGAGCTATGGGTTTATCCTCCGGATGCAGATTGCCGATCGTCCGCCAGTGACGAATATGTATGAGTCGGTGATTTGGGTTGGGTTTGGCATTGCCGCGATCGCCCTCACCTTCGAGCTGATCTACAGAGCCAAATACTATCTGCTGGCCGCCGCCCCGCTAGCCGTAATGTGTTTAATTCTGGCCGACAGTCTCCCGGCCGTTCTAGATCCGAGCATTTCTCCTCTTGTCCCTGTTTTACGAGATAACTTCTGGCTAAGTATTCACGTGCCGACCATCGCCCTCAGCTATGCCAGCTTTGCCCTAGCGCTGGGGATCGGTCACGTTGCCCTCGGTAGCTATCTGTTCACGCCTAGTGCCAAAGCTAGAATCCAGCTCCTCGCTCAGCTCAACTACCGAGTGCTGCAAGTCGGCGTCTTGCTGTTGACCTCGGGTATTATCCTCGGCGGTATCTGGGCGCACTTCTCCTGGGGCCGTTTCTGGGGCTGGGACCCCAAAGAGACTTGGGCTCTGATTGCGCTGTTGTGTTACCTAGTGCCGCTACACGGACGGCTAGTCGGATGGATCGGCAACTTTGGCATCAGCGTTGCCAGCGTTGCGGCATTTAATGCAGTGCTGATGGCCTGGTACGGCGTCAACTTTGTGCTGGGTACGGGTCTGCATAGCTATGGCTTTGGTACGGGCGGCTCTGAGTGGATGCTAGCTAGCGTGGTTGGCGCAGATATGCTGTTTGTTTTGGCCGCTACCGCCCGCTATCAGGGGTGGCTGAGTAAACTGTCGACTAGTACCGATGAAGCCAGTGCCAGTGCCAGCTCCTAGAGCCTGGAGACTGACGGCACATCATTCGTCGTTTCAAGCTCACATCTGTTGATATATTGATTGAAGCGTTAGGCAGAACACCAAAAGAGATTGAATTATGAAGCGTAGAGCATTTATGAATTGGGTGGGCGTTAGCTTTATGGCTTCGTCTTTGCCGGTTGCGATCGCAGCTTGCACCCCCACTGTCGAAGAACCAGACACCGCAGACGCGGGCACATCCGAAGCAGAACCCTGCGCTGCCGCTACAGAAACAGCCAGTAGCAGCGTTGGAGAAGACGGCTTTGCTGAGCTAGGTACTGTTGCAGATCTAGACAGCGCTGGCTTCTTATCTAGCAAATCTTTTGCGGGTGGTCCTGTCATCGCTATTCGCGACCCTGCCAATGCAGATAGCGTCATTGCGCTAAATTCAACCTGTACACACCAAGGCTGTAGCGTTGACTGGGAGAATTCAGAATTTGCCTGCCCCTGCCATGGCTCCAAATTCACCGCTGAGGGAGAAGTCATCGAAGGCCCTGCAAACGAACCCTTAGCCACCTACGAAGCGAAAATCGACGGCGATATGGTCTTGGTTAAAACCACATAAGTCACGCAAGCTCTTAGAGGTGAACATCAAAAGCGTCCTGTTCTAGATTCTGAGAGATTCTTCGAGCCATTTTTGCTTGGATAGGGTCGTCTTCTGCGCCCTGCGTTAAAAACACAGCTGCAAAGAAGACTGCCCATCCTTGGGCACGGTGTTCGAGTGCTTGAGTCTCAATCTCTGGCGTCTGATAGTGTCGAAGACGATAGTATCGAAGAATCTGCTGACGCTCGTTCTGCTGAGAGAACATCATCCAGACGGCTGCTAGATCAACAGCTGGATCGCTCGCTGTGGTATCTCCCCAATCGATGACGCCGCTGATTTTCCCCTGATGAACTAAGACATTTCGAGGGTGCAGATCGCTATGAATCCATCTTAGCTTCGACTTGCTCGGACTGAGCTGGGAATCGGCACAGAGAGCCCTGTTTCCGAGGCTTTTGATTGCAGGTGTGATTAAAGCGGTCGTCTCGCTTAGCTGCTGTATTCAGTGGTTGATTTTGTCTGCGCGTGAGGTGAGCGAGACGCTGCGGAATGGATTGAAAGGGATAGAGCCTGGGGCCGGTTGGTGGAGATTGCTCAAGAATTCTGCAAACCGTTTGCCTTCGTCTGCTGTCGGCGGTTCGATGTCGGCAGCAGACTCCTTTTATCCATGGGAGAACAGACCAGCACCAGGGATATTTTTCGCTGGATTTGCCGCAATAGAGAGGGGTCGGGATGGCGATCGGTAGCTGCGATGTCAGCAGCGGTAGCCATGTCTGTTCTGTCTCTATTAGCGCTGCTGCTACCTTTCGTCTCGGCAGCCGAATGCTCAAAAAATCTCCTAGTCGAAACAGCTGATTGTCCCAGCCAAAAGCCACGGGCTCGATCGGTAAATGGCAGAGGTGAGGCCACAGGTGAAAGCACTGCGATCGCAGCAAATCGCGCACCAGTTCCACCTCAATTTCAATCTCCGCGTTAGGCCGATTCACTGCCAGCGTCAACCTATTGACACGCTTATAATACAGCGTTCGCTAGCGATAGGATGGTGCCGCCAATCAAATTTTGAATCGTGCAATTACTCAGCGCTACTTTCGTCTGACGATACCGGCTTAGGTTCTAGCGGCAGCTCGATTACAAATTCTGTTCCTTCACCTAGCGTAGAGTGGCAATAGAGTTTGCCGCCGTGCTTTTGAGTGATGATTTGATAGCTGATAGATAGGCCCATACCGGTGCCTTTGCCAACCGGCTTTGTTGTAAAAAATGGATTGAAAATCCGCAACTGCACCTCCTCTGGTATGCCCGAGCCATTGTCAGCAATATGAATTAAAACCCGTCCTTCCTCGGGCTGTTCACTCTCGATGCACTCCGTCCATATCCGAATCCATCTTTCTTCTATCGGCTTGGACTCTAGTGCATCAATGGCGTTGACTAGCAGATTCATCACGACTTGATTGAGCTGTCCAGCGTAGCATTTGACTAGCGGCAGCGAGCCATAGTCACGTTTGACTTCGATCAACTTACCTCTATCGGGCGTCTTCAGCCGATGCTGTAAGATGACGAGCGTACTTTCGATGCCTTCGTGAATATCAGCTTCCTTGAATTCTGCTTCGTCTAGGCGCGAGAAATTGCGCAGAGATCTCACAATCCGCTTGATGCGATCGCTTCCATTTTTAGTAGAAACTATCAGCTTCTGAATGTCTTCCATTAAAAAGGGTAGATCAATCTCTTCTATTTCGTCTTGTAGCTGCTCTGGCGGCTTAGGATAGTAGCTTTGATAAGTTTCTACCAACTGCAACAGATCTTTCGTATATTCATCTAGATGTCTAAGATTACCGTGAATAAAATTAACAGGATTGTTGATTTCATGCGCGATGCCAGCAACCATTTCGCCGAGGGCGGACATCTTCTCGTTTTGCACTAGCTTAGACTGCGCCTGCTGTAGATCTGCGATTGCTTTTTCTAGCTGATCTGTCTTGATTCGACTTTGTTTATTCAGTTCGGCCTCTCTTTCTAGAGTTCGTTGAAGTGCGTCTTCTGCTGCCCTGCGATCGGTGATGTCGCGAGCTGTTCCTAGGCAGGCAAAGATTTCTCCCTGCTCATTGCGCAAAGGACTTGTTTGCATCTCAACAATGCGTGTTGTTCTGTCTGCTGTTGTCACAGAATGCTGCTGATTAGACGTTTTTCCGCCAAATGCGGCAATATCGTCTTGTCTGAAGCCACTGCTGCTACTGCTATCTTTTCTAAACACGAGCGCGTCTGGAAACCCTAGCTCGATGTCATCGCAGCCAATAATCTCATCCACTGTCTTGCCTAGCGCGATCGCATAGCTCTGATTGGCCAGCACATAGCGAAAGTTTTTATCCTTAGCAAAGATCCAGTCAGGGCTACGATCAATTGCCTGCTGCCACAAGATATGGGAGGAGAACGCCGACTGCGTGGCGGCTATTTCGCCTTCATCACCTGCATCTGAAATGTTTACTGTAGAGACCATAGCTAGGGCTGTAGAGTTTAGCCATAGAATTCCCGACTAAACAGCGCCTTGATCATTGAGACTATGCTGCCAAAGTGCAGCGGATGCCCACACTCGCACCACAGCTTCTAGGTTTAGCGCACCGTAGAGGTGAGGAAAAACGCCATGGCCTGGTACCTGGTCGTATCGAAGAACAGAGTGTAGGAGCTTTGGATCAATTTCTAGGAGAATAAGACCGGTTTTCCCTTTATAGAAACGATCGATGGTACCAGCAACCTGTTGTTTTTCTGAAAGATGAATGAAGCCTTCTGAGACTAATGATGCAGGCGCATACGTTCCGCCCTCTTTGGCAACGGCCCAGACGGTTGATTCGATAATATGAAAAAGTCTCATTTTGTTGCACCATTCTATTCGACTGTCCGAGCGCTGCCACCGCCTCTGCGGGTCGGTTCAGCTACTGCCACCATGGTGCCATCTAGGGTCATCACAATGCCTGTTGCGGCGCCTATCTCTTCGGTTGAATCTAGCTGATGTCCGCTGCTCAGCAGCATTTTTCCTAGTTCTGTAGAGGTGAAGTTTTGATCGACTAGGGTAATGCCTTGATTGCGCTGAGAGAGTCTGGGCGCTGCGATCGCATCCGCTAAACTCATGCGAAAATCAACCAGGTTCACCGCAATGCCTAGCACAGTTGTGATAATTGTCGAGCCGCCCGGTGAGCCAAACGCAATGACCTCACCCTCTGGAGAGAAGACAATCGTTGGAGCCATACTGCTGCGCGGTCGCTTGCCCGGCTCTGGCACGTTTGGATGAGGATTCTCGGTATCAAAGTCTGTCAGCTCGTTGTTCAAAATAAAGCCATAGCCCGGTACTACCATCCCTGAACCACCAGTCGATTCAATCGTCAGCGTGTACGAGACCACCATGCCATCTTTATCAACAGTCGTAAGATGAGTGGTTGAGACACCTTCTGTGTCAATCGTTTTGACTGATACGGGCACTGCGCTGAGGCTAGGACTGGGATCTCGCTGGTAGGGGAGAGGGTTACCTGCGATCGCCCGGTAGTCTGCTTCATTTTCTAGCGCGCTTGATGGTAGCGTTTGGCTTCTTTCCTGCGTATAGTCAGGGTTCAACAATCCTTCGACCGGAACGTCTACATATTCTGGATCGCCGATATAGGCATTGCGATCGGCAAAGGCTGACCGTTCGGCTTCAATCAACCAGTGCAGCGCTTCCGCGCGGTCTGTAGGCACTGGTGATAAATCGTAGTTAGCCAGTAGGTTTAGCGTTTGGGCGACAGTGATGCCGCCGCTGCTAGGTAGTCCCATTCCAAAAAAAGTGTAATCTCTGTAGCTGCTCGCCACCGCAGGACGTACTCGAACTTCGTAGCGATCTAGATCTCTGATCGTCAGGCGACCCGGCCAAACTGGGAAAGGTGGATTTGGCACGGTGGGAGGAACTTGTACGGTTTGGGCGATCGCCTCTCCAATCTCACCCCGATAGAAAACATTTACGCCTCGCTCAGCTAGCAGCCTATAGGTCTTAGCCAAATCTGGGTTTACAAAGCGACTGCCCACCGCAGGCACGTTTCCTCCAGGAAGATAAAGCTTCTGGGTACTTTCAAAGGCTGAGAACCGTCCCTGATTTAGCGCAACCTGTTCTGCAAAAGTTTTATCGACGACAAAGCCTTTTTCTGCGAGTGCAATGGCTGGTTCCAACAGACTTGCCAAAGATTTCGTGCCATACCGTTCTACTGCTGTCGCCCAGTTCAAAGGCGTCCCAGGGACACCTACAGACAGACCGCTGCTAATTCTGTTAGGAAAGAAAGGCAGCGGTTCACCCGATTCGCTATCCGGATCGCGAAACAGATCTGGCCTCACCGCAGCTGGGGCCTCCTCCCGACCATCCAAAGCCATTACGCTCTGATTGTTCGGCTGATAGACCAGCATAAAGCCGCCGCCACCCACGCCCGCCGAAAAAGGCTCTGTCACCCCCAGCGCCGCCGCCGTCGCCACTGCTGCATCCACCGCATTACCGCCATTGCGCAGCACATCAATCCCTATCTGCGTCGCCGCTGTGTCTACACTGGCCACCGCGCCCCCTGTTCCCTGCGCTACTGGCACAGACTGAGAACGCGCCGAGCTGAACCAACCTAGGCTCAGGGATACGCAAATGCACAGACCTAAAACAGACAGGAATAATCGACGACGCATACGAAACTCTCCAGCGGTATGACAAAGGACTCAGCTATGACTTGCTAAGTAGTCCTATTGTAGTTTTCAACCTTTGGTGCAGGTTCCAGTGCAAATTTCTATTCAGTAGTCATTTCAGTAGCCGTGTTGTGAAGTAAACCGGCGCGCAGTGGGAAGCAGCTAGCAGACGTTAGTGAGAGGCCGCGAGTGCTGATACGATCTGGTCGGAAATGGTCATCGGGTTGTAGGGCTTGGTGATGACGGCGGCGACTTTAAGCTGGTCGAAGATCTTTCTCTCATTAGACTGGGCCTTGGCCGTTAAAATAAGAATAGGAATTTTTCTGGTTTCGACGTTTTCTCTTAGTTTCTTCAATATCGTTATGCCATCCATGCCAGGTAGCATCATGTCTAGCAGAATCGCCTCGGGCTTTTCGAGTTGCGCGATCGCCAGTCCCTCAATTCCATCTTTCGCCATCAGCACTTCCCACTGCCCTGTAATTTCTAGACAGAGTTGAGTAGCCTCGCGAATATCAGCATCGTCATCCACAATCAAAATACGCCTAACAGCCATAGCAGTTCTTCCTATCCGCTTTCTCTGAACGTTTCTAGCAATCACTGATGTATAGCAAATGTTTCTACATTTCTTATGAAGATAGATCATCTCCTATTGGTAGCGTAAAGAAGAAAGTGCTGCCGCTGTTCAGCTGGCTTTGAGCCCAGATATCGCCGTGGTGCCGCTGAACGATGCTGCGGCAGATGGCCAGACCTAGGCCAGTACCGCCTTGATGCTCTTCGTCTGAGGTGTTGAGCTGCTCAAACTGCTCAAAGATAGTCTCTAGCTTGTCTTGAGGGATACCTGGCCCCGAATCTCTGACCTGTATGAGCAGCACAGATTCACCGATGCCAAGCCCAGCTTCTATAGCTAATTTTCCTTTTTCATTCAAGGACTCTTTAATAACAGAAACATCTCTTGAGTGAATTTGCTGCGCTGAAATGTCTACCGTTGAATTTTCAGGCGAGAATTTGATTGCGTTGCTCAGCAAGTTGGCAATTGTCTGAATAATCTTATCTGGGTCCACGCATAGCTCGATAGAAAGCGAGGAAACTGATAGGTGAATACTGCGATCGTCTGCCATCGCCTGCATTTCGTCTGTTGCCTGGGTCATGATTGTAGACAAATTACAGGCTTGTCTATTCAGCACGATTTTGCCAAGTTTGATGCGTTCAACATCGAGAATGTCATTGACTAGACGGACTAGGCGGTTGGTATTTGAGGAGGCGATCTCGATCATGCGCTGCTGTTTCGCAGGTGGAATCTCAATCTGGTTTTGAGCAAGTAGCCCTAGCGCCGCTCGGATGGAAGTCAACGGCGTCCTCAGCTCGTGACTGACAACGGCGATGAACTCATCTTTCATCAGATCCATCGCCTGTCGCTCAGTAATGTCTTGAAAAATGACGACAGCGCCAACGATCTTTCCTTTCTCTTGGATCGAGGTGCTGACATACTCGACCGGGAACCTAGAGCCGTCCTGCTTTTCAAATAGAGTGCCAGTAACGTGGTGAGTCTGACCGTGCTGTAGCGTATTGAAGATGGGACTTTGCGGCCAGCGAGTACGATCGCCTTTTGATCTGGCGGGTTTGAGCAGGTCGTGCATAAATCGGCCTGCTAGTGCCGCCTTTGGGTATCCAAGTAGCTTGGCCGCCGCTGGGTTTGAGAATACGATGTTGCCCTTGGGATCTATGCCGTAAATGCCTTCACCAGCGGCCTCAAGAATTAGCTCGTTTTGTAGGCTTAGTCGCTCTAGAGAATCTCTAGCCTCTTGCAGGGCGCTAAGTGCGCGTTCTCTTTCAGAGATTTCTGCGATTAGGTGCCTGTTTGTTTCTTGTAGTTCAGCGGTTCTTTGTAAGACTCGCTGTTCTAGATCCTCATTGAGCGCCTGGATCTTTTGGTAGAGCTGCGTCTGATAGAGTACGGAGGCAAACCTATCAGCTAAGTCTTGTACCAGTCCGATCTCTCTAGGCTCCCAGTCATAAGCCTGGTTCTTTTTCAGCTCGTGCCACGCTTCGAATGACTGACGCGGACGCTGCTGCCTAAAATCGCAATCGTCTAGCCGTCCGGCCCATACGGTTTCGATATCGACAGGCCGACGAAATAGGCTGAGATAGCCTAGAAACTGGTTTTGATGAGTTAGTTTTACTATTAGCACGCTGCGGATGCTGACTTGAGCAAAGGCATGGGCGATCGCATCCGGAATTTGGACGGTATCTGTATCAGAAATTGCCCATAGATTTGTAACAGCCTGATTTGAAGACTCCTCCTGTAGCCAACTGTGCCAGATGCCAAACTGTTCTAGTTCTGAAGATTCTAGTTCTGAAGAATCTGGTTCTAGAGAATCTGATTCTTGAAACTCAAAGGTTTGAGCACTGGCTTGAACACCGGCTGGAAGTCGAGCGGGCTGTTCTCCGACGAATACCCACCTGTTTGTGGTTGTTTGATCCATCGTTCTAACAGCTGATGAGCTAGAGTTAGCATGAAGGCCAGATTCGATATATAGCCGTCCACCAGAGCACCGCAGCTCATTGACGACGTGCTGAAGGGCTCGCTGTAGCGGGTCGTCTACCGTGGAGTGTAGGTAGGAGACTGCTTGATTGATGATAGCTTCGTGCTGCCCCTGCAGGCGGGTTAGCTGTAGCAGGCTAGCATGAGAGATGGCCACTGTCACCTGATCAACAATTAGCTGAACAATCTCTAACTCTCTATTGCCAAATCGTTTGGGGCTGCTGTGATGGGCAACCATCAACCCCCATAGCCGATGCCGATAGAGAATAGGAACCACTAGAGAAGACTGCACCCCCATAGCGGTTAGATATTCGACATGGCAAGGATCGACGCTGCGAAAAGAGAGAGTCGTTTTCTGTTTGGGTTCTCTAAGGTCTTTTTGTTCTCTAAGGTCTTTTTGTTCTCTAAGGTCTTTTTGTTCTCTAAGCAGTGTGGCTCTGACTTCATCGCTCAGCAGGGGACTGATGCCTATTTCTCGAGTAGAGACATTGACGATGCTGCGCTGTTTGAGTTTTAAGAACAGCTCGCGAGCCTGCTCTGGGATGTCTTCGGCAGGAAATCGCTGCCCGAGTAGCGACGGTAACCGCTGCTGATAGATGGCTTCGGCAACTACCTCACCGCTGCCGTCTGAGTGAAACTGGTAGAGTTTAACCCGGTCGGTTCTGAGAAATTGGCGCATCTCATCAACGGTTGCTTCTAGAATCTCGGGTAGCTCAAGCGATTGCCGGATGCGGTCTGTCATCCGGTGCAGGAGTTCTTCTAGGTTTCTAGCCGAGCTGAGGGCGCGTGGGATCATAGAGAGATAGGAGAAGGGATATTGGCGGCTGCGATCGCCTGTTGAAGATGCGATCGCTTCATCTGACGCTCAAGCTGAGCAAGTAGCTGCGCGTCTGGTAAGGATTTCTCTATCAGATTGTCGGCCCCGGCTCGAAATGCGGCCTGCTGAAGGTGCGGCTCAGCGTGAGCTGTGAAGAACACAATGGGAAGATGATGCCACATTGGGGACTGACGCACCGTCTGACAAAGCTCAATGCCGGTAAACTGCGGCATCGAAATATCCAACAGCAGAAGATCTGGATTCTCATCTTGCAGGGTGGTCCAAAACGCTAGCGGCTCGTCTAAGGTGATGATCTGATAGTTCTCTGGCGCTAGGCGGGTCTGTAGCGCCTGCAAAAGCTGCGAGTCGTCATCAACGGCTAGAATCTTGCGGCGGGCGGAAAGGGGGTGCGATCGCAATAGCTCAATCGTCTTGGCCACTCTGGTCGCGTCTGGATTGCAAAAGAAGGGATAGTCACCTAGCTGCGCCGCTCTAACCCGGCTCGATAGCGACCCATCGGCGCTGCATATCAACAGCATCAAAGACGGCACTGCATTCACCAATTCAGCCAGCCTGCTCAACTGACTTGCGATCGCAGCCTCTTCTAGATCGCTGTCAAACTCTGTCCAAGAGAGCCCCAACAGCACGACATCTGGAACTGTTCTCTCCTGACGAGTACAGCTATCTGTTTCTTTCATCCCAGCCTTCTCATCAAGAAAGTCAAAAGAAGATAGCATTGCCAGCAAAGAATCTATGTGATGCGAAATTTTCACAGTAAATCCTTCTTTCCACAGCGTGCTCACCAGTGCGGGTATAATCTCTAACTGCGGATCTACCAAGACCAGCAAAGGCATTTTTGAAACCACTTCGGCTGTCTTCTCTCTATGCTCAATCACCTCGTCAACCACCGTCCTCAACGTTTTGATCAGTGCCCCTAAACGGATACGATTGTCTGCCGAGATCGGAGCCTCACCCTGCAACAGGTTCTGAATTTGTTTAGCAATATCAGAGCCCGACGCCAGCCCAAAAATACCGAGTACCCCTGTTAAACTGTGTGAGCTGCGATAGGCAGACTCTCTCATTTCTTTGGAAAGTGTCCCGCTCTGGAGTTGCTCAAACGCCTGCTGCAAGATTGCCAGTCGAGTAGTCTGCTGCGACTTTACAGACATCCACAGAGTCGACAGCGCCGTTTGCGTCTGCTGACGGCGAACCTCCACAATATCTGGGTCCGCTCCTAGAGACTCGGCAGAGTCCGATTCAGACTCCATCGGGTTTAGACGATATCCCACGCCGTAAACCGTCTCTATTAGATCGACAGGCGCGCCCGCATTCTTGAGCTTTCGGCGGAGCCCCTTCATGTGGGAGGTGATCGTCTCTTCTCCTGGAGCTTCACTGTAGCTCCACAGATTATCTATAATCGCCTGCCGGCTAAACGCTTGCGTTGGATTCCTCAAAAACAGCTCCAACATGGCGTGTTCCTTTGGCGTCAGCAAAAGTTTGTTGTTTCGATAGGTTAGCTCTCTACTGTTTACCTCTAGCCGTAGCCCCGCCCACTCCAGAGTTAGCACGACAGAATTTTTCACTCTTCTTAGCAGCGCCCGTACCCGAGCTAGCAGCTCTTCTAGCTCAAACGGCTTAGTAATATAGTCATCGGCTCCAGCGTTAAGCCCAGCAATCTTCTTGCTGCTAGCATCAAGCGCGGTGACAAAGAGCACAGGCATCAGGTAGTTTTTAGCGCGTAGCTGCCGACAGAACTCTATGCCGTCTAGCTCCGGCAGCAGTACATCTAGAATAACGAGATCATAGTCGAAGACACTCATCAGCTGCCAGCCAACGCGCCCATCATTGGCAGCATCGACAACGTAGTATTCATCAGTCAGCACTTTGTAGAGGACTTTAGCAACCGATTCGTCATCTTCAACAAGTAATATTCTCATTTTTCTAGTAAGCCAATCTTAAAGAACGGTTAGTTAAATTGCTGTTGCTTTTGCCTGCCTTCGCTTTGAGTGCAAAGGCACTTCGGTGAAACAGCTATAAGGTACCTGTTTAGCCTTATATGCTGAAAACCCGCCCACCCTATTAGACATTGGACACCTCTGTCTTGGTGCGAGTTCCCTAGCCCCACAAAGCAGGGTCGGCAACTCGCGACAATAGCCGACTTACGCTAAACACGTAACTATCAAAGGCAGTCGACAAAATGTATTTGTATTTAATGAGATGATTTTAGCAACAGATATTAAATTCTTGTCGAAGTATATAAAAGTTGAAGTGCTGATAGGCCGAAGTAGCGTCGTCTCAGACCTTCAAAGAGTCAAAACGCAGCCGTGAAAAGACAAGTTTGTTTATGTCTTTTCATGGCTGTTTCCCCTAGCTAATGACCCTTTGTTCTAGGTGACACTATCAGAAACTATGGACTAGGGAACGCTGTGAAAGTAAGTTCCATACTGTAGTCCTGGGAAGACGTAGTTCAGCTCGATCATGACGATAGAAAGAGAGACTAAAGCTACTGTCGCCATAATGGGCGCACTAGTTAGATATTTAATGAAATATTTCATTCGAGTTCTCCAAAACTGTAAGTGTTGCCGGGTCTACCGGGGGGATACGTATACTTCGGACATGGGGGCGGTCAGCTCCCCAGTGGTTAGCTCCTTAATGAACAACAGCGGCCACAGCAGCCCTTGTACAAAGGATTTTGTGGCCAGCGCTAGATCAATAAAAATCTCTGGTTCTTCTGGTTTGGAGTTAGAGTTGCTGTCGATTAAATAGGCTCGGCCTGACCAGCCGATGAAACCGGTCACGTAGAAGAAAATTCCAAAGGGAATGGCCACATCCAAGGCTCGATCAAATCGTAGCTGTAGATGCGGTAACCCTTCCGCGCCACAGAGCGAGTTAGCCGAGTAAGACTGATAGGGTGTATCGAAATAGTAGTTGTCTGGAGCGCTCTGCATCCGTTTGTTGAAAGCAGGAGAATCGGCACAGGGAACCAGGTGTGTGTCGGCATAGGGCTCTGACAGGGCGGGCGCAGTGCTAGTGAACACAATGCCGATACTCAATAGTCCAATTAGCACGAGTAAAAGAATTTTACGCATAGGACATCTCTCTTAGATAACTTGTTCTCGAATGTCTTTTGGCTTTGTATTGGTTTTTGAGGCGATACGGTTCTTAAGGCAATACGTCTTGACCCATCAGGTCTTGCCCTATTGCTCCTCTTTCTCCGCCTTCCCGTTCAATCCAAAGGAATAGGACGGCAAAAACAGGGAACGGGAGAATAAAGCAAATGAGTGGAATCAAAATCCATGGTAGCCACGAGGCGGCGTAGGTACCGCTGAGCTGAGCTGCATCTGTCATCAGAAATCTCCTGGACTAAAGAATTGAGTTGAAGGGTCTAAGTTGTTGTGGCCTTTCAAAGAGTGAGAGCGATCTAGTCATGGCCGGAAGCGGCGTCCCTGTTGGCGCTGAACACCGAGCACCCACCCCACCCTGCGGGCACCCCTCCCAAGAGGGGATCTGTCCTGGCCTTATGATGTTCGGGGGTTGAGGTAGATTGCTTTTACTATCATTGATTGAAGCAGATCCCCTCCGTGGAAGGGTGGCACGTAGTGACGGGGTGGGTCCGCAACTCGCGCTGACAATCGATTTACGTTCTGTTGTTAAACGGCATGCCTAGCTAACGTTGATTGCCCCTCTGAGGATGGCATCAAGCACGTCAAAGTTCTCTAATAGCGCATAGGCAAACAGGGCTCCACCCATTGCACCCAAAAGGATGCCGCCGCTGAGCTGATACCAGTCTTCTTTCTGGCGCAGCGGGCGCAGGCGATCTCTAGAGTGAGAGTTATAAGTACCGGTTGGGTCGCCTTGGAAAGTGGCAAGCGCAAAGATAGAGATGCCTAAACAGGCCAGTACTGAAATATAGATAGCGGTGATTAGTCCGCCCAGATAAGCGCCGTGGCTGCTTTCTCTAAGCGGACCAAAAACAACTTCTGGCCCCACAAGAAAGTAGCCATGAGCCATACCAATCTCTAGTCCTCGAAGAAAGGGAGTAAGGCCCGATCGGTAGGCAGGTAGGTTGTTGATAAACGACTTTGCCAGATCGGAGCTGTTGATTGGAGTGGCTAGGTTCGCTAGCTGGGGATTGCCTTGATAGGGCTGGATGGGATCATCGCTGATGTAGGCATCGCTGGCAGGCATAGATGTGACCTCACTAAATACGCAACATGGTAGGCAAACTGAAATCGAGCGAAAAGAGAAAGAAAGTTCTGACTGGTCTAGCAGTCAGAACCTGTCTGGGACGAGGAGAGTCCGCAGAATGAGCGCCGGGGCGAGGCGAGGATGAGTTTAGCGCGATCGCCCCAACAGTACTTAAAAGCTAGGTGCTATCCGGTCATGGGAACCGACTACCGGTAGAGGCAATTAGAAACGCCCCATAGGTGGCAATATAGCCAACTGTAAAGTGAGTCAGCCCAACCAGCCGCGCCTGCACAATTGACAGCGCCACCGGCTTGTCTTTGGGATAGCCAAACGAGAGCGGCGTATTCTCATGAGCCCACATCAAGGTTTCGATCAGCTCTTGCCAATAACCCCTCCAGGTAATTAGGAACATAAAGCTAATTGCCCATACCAGATGGCCAAAGAGGAAGATCCAGGCCCAGATTGCGAGATTGTTAGTACCGTACGGGTTGTATCCGTTGATTAGCTGAGCCGAGTTGAGCCACAGATAGTCTCTAAACCAGCCCATCAGATAGGTAGAGCCTTCGTTGAACTGGGCCACGTTGCCGCTCCAGATGGCCAGATGCTTCCAGTGCCAGTAGAAGGTCACCCAGCCCAACGTATTGAGCATCCAGAAGGTGGCTAGATACACAGAGTCCCAGGCGGAGATATCACAGGTGCCGCCTCGACCGGGGCCGTCACAGGGGAAGGCATAGCCGAAGTCTTTCTTATCAGGCATCAGCTTGGAGCCACGAGCATCTAGTGCGCCTTTGACCAGAATCAAAGTGGTGACATGCAGACCGAGGGCGATCGCATGATGCACTAAAAAGTCTCCTGGTCCAATCGCTAGAAACAGCGAATTTGTTCCATTGTTAATCGCCTCTAGCCAGCCCGGTAGCCACACGTTGGCATGATTTGGCCAAGCAGTAGAAGCAATGCTATCCGGGTTAGAGAGTAGCGAGCTGATGCCGTAGAGCGTCTTGCCATGAACAGCCTGAATCCACTGGGCAAAAACGGGCTCTACCAGAATCTGTTTGTCTGGGCTGCCAAAGGCCACCTCACAGTCGTTGTGGACATACAGTGCCAGCGTGTGAAAACCTAAGAATAGAGAAACCCAGCTCAGATGCGAGATAATCGCTTCTTTGTGATCGAGTACTCTAGCGAGCACGTTGTTCTCGTTGGCAACTGGATCATAGTCTCGCACTAAGAAGATTGCGCCGTGGGCAAAAGCACCCAGCATCAGAAAGCCTGCAATGTACTGATGGTGAGTATAGAGCGCTGCCGTAGTCGTATAGTCTCGGGCCATAAAAGCATAGGGCGGCATCGCGTACATATGCTGTGCGACTAGCGAAGTCACAACCCCTAAACAGGCCAGATGCCATCCTAGCTGGAAGTGCAAAGAGTTGTTGTAGGTGTCGTAAATTCCCTGGTGACCGCGGCCAGTCTTCGGCGCGATGAAGAAACCATCCCAACCTGGCCCCTGAAGAGATTCAGTCATCTCTTTGATGTTGTGGCCGATGCCAAAGTTCGTGCGGTACATGTGGCCCGCAATGATGAAAATGACTGCGATCGCCAGATGGTGATGCGCCATATCCGTCAGCCACAGCGACTCGGTCTGAGGGTGAAACCCGCCCAAGAATGTGAGAATCGCCGTGCCCGCCCCTTGGGACGTGTTGAACATATGCTCTGCGCTATCTGGATTGAGCGCGTACGCTCCCCAGTCTCCAGTAAAGAATGGCTTTAGCCCTTCTGGATGCGGCGGCACAGAGAGAAAATTGTCCCAGCCCACATGCTGCCCGCGCGATTCGGGAATAGCCACATGCACTAGGTGCCCAGCCCAGGCTAGCGAGCTAACGCCGAACAAACCGGCCAGATGGTGATTTAGACGAGATTCTGCATTTTTGAACCACGCCAGACTGGGCCTGTATTTCGGCTGTAGGTGCAGCCAGCCCGCATAGAGCATCACCGCAGCTAGCAGCAGCAAAAACATAGCACCCGAAAACAGATCGGCATTGGTGCGCATTCCGATGGTGTACCACCAGTGATACACCCCTGAATAGCAGAAGTTGACCGGATTGCCCGAGCCAGCAGGCGTAAAGGCCTCAATCGCTGCTGGACCAAACTGAGGGTCCCAAATCGCGTGGGCAATCGGTGGGATATTGAGCGGATCTTTGATCCAAGTCTCGAAGTTGCCCTGCCAAGCTACATGAAAGAGAGTGCCAGAAGTCCATAGAAAGATAATGGCAAGATGGCCAAAATGGGAGGCAAAAATCCTTTGATAGAGGTTTTCCTCAGTCATGCCATCGTGGCTTTCAAAATCATGAGCCGTGGCGAGAGAGTAGAAGATCCGCCGGGTGGTGGGATCTTGCTGTAGCTCCTGACTAAATTTTGGAAATTTTGTCGCCATGGTTCCAAAGAGGTAATAGGTTTTGCATGAAGGTTGTAATAGTTGAAAACTGAGCTGACTATCCGATGGCGGCCATCCTGGCTAGGAAGAACGCCCAGGTCGTCACAATGCTGCCGAGCAGATAGTGCGCTACGCCCACCGCACGGCCTTGAGTGATGCTCAATGCCCGCGGCTGAATCGCTGTAGTGATTCTCAGCTTGCTGTGAGCCCACACAATCGATTCGATTAGCTCTTGCCAATAGCCGCGACCGCTAAACAAGAACATCAGGCTAAAGGCAAAGACAAAGTGCCCTGCCAAGAACATCAGACCGTAAGCAGAGAGCGCCGAGCCGTAGGAGCTAATCACCTGAGTCGCCTGCGCCCACAAAAAGTCTCGTAGCCAGCCGTTGATGGTGATAGACGATTGAGCGAAGTTGCCGCCCGTCAGATGAGAGACTGTGCCATCATCGCCTACCGCTCCCCAGACATCTGACTGCATCTTCCAAAAGAAGTGGAAGATCACTATTGCAATCGAGTTGTACATCCAGAACAGACCTAGAAAGATGTGGTCCCAGGCAGAGACCTGGCAAGTTCCGCCGCGACCTGGTCCATCGCAAGGAAAGCGGAAACCCAGCTCGGCCTTGTCAGGAATTAGCCGCGAACTACGCGCAAATAGAACGCCTTTTAGCAGCACCAGCACCGTTACGTGAATCGTAAAAGCGTGAATGTGGTGAACCAAGAAATCGGCGGTTCCCAACGTGATTGGCATCATCGCTACCTTGCCGCCAACAGCAACAATCCCACCGCCAAAAGCGTAGCTAACAGGACTAGTAACGCCGGGGGCGGTTGTCCCTATGCCCGATAGAGCAATATTTTGGATGCCACCTAGGGCGTTGCCCAGCGGCTCCGCAGCCTGCGTGCCACCGACTGCCATGGTTTGAACATGCTGTATCCACTGGGCGAAAATCGGCTGCAATTGAATGCCCGTATCCGAGAACATATCTTGAGGTCGGCCAAAGGCTCGCATCGTGTCGTTGTGACAGTAGATAGCGAAGCTGTGGAAGCCTAAGAACTGACAAACCCAAACGAGGTGAGAAATAATCACGTCTCGGTGACGCAGCGCCCGGTCTAGAACATTGTTGACATTCTCGGCAGGGACATAGTCTCGCACCATAAAGATGGCAGCATGAGCCGCCGCGCCGACAATCAGAAAGCCGCCAATCCACATGTGATGGGTGAATAGAGAAGTCACCGTGCCGTAGTCTGTCGCTAGATACGGGTAGGGCGGCATTGAGTACATATGCTGGGCCACAATGATGCTCAACGAGCCCAGCATAGCCAGGTTGATTGAGAGCTGCGCGTGCCAGGAAGTGGTGAGGACTTCAAATAGACCCTTGTGGCCAACCGGACCGATAAAGCTCAAGAAAGGCAGCATGTTGGGATGTCTGGCATCCTCTAGCATGGTTTTGATGCTGTGACCGATGCCCCAGTTGGTGCGGTACATGTGCCCAGCAAAGATGAAGAGAACTGCGATCGCAACATGGTGATGGGCAATATCAGTCATCCACAGCCCCCCGGTCACCGGGTTTAGCCCACCTTTGAAGGTGAGAAAATCGCTGTAGGTCGCCCAGTTGAGCGTGAAGAGCGGCCTGATTCCCTGCGCGAAGCTAGGATACAGCTCGGCCATAAACGCTTTGTCAAGAATAAACTCGTGAGGTAGGGGAATATCTTGAACGGCTACGCCTGCATCCAACAGTTTGTTTGTGGGTAGTGCGACGTGGATCAGATGTCCTGCCCAGCCCAAGCTACCTAGACCGAGCAGTCCTGCTAGGTGGTGATTGAGCATCGACTGTACGTTTTGAAACCATTCCAGCTTGGGCGATCGCACATGATAGTGAAACCAGCCAGCAAAGATCATCAGCGCCGCCATCACCAGCGCGCCAATCGCCGTACAGTAAAGCTGAAACTCGTTTGTAAAGCCTTCGCCGCGCCACATTTGGAACAGACCCGAGGTAATTTGAATTCCTCTAAAGCCGTCTCCCATATCGGCATTGAGAATGTCTTGACCAACCAGCGGCCACACCACCTGAGCGCTGGGCTTGATATGGGCAGGATCGGACATCCACGATGAAAAGTTGGAGAAGCGAGCACCGTGAAAGTACATACCGCTCAGCCAAACAAAGACAACGGCTAAGTGGCCAAAATGAGCCGAAAATATCTTTCGTGAAATATCTTGCAAATCATTCGTATGCGAGTCAAAATCATGCGCATCGGCATGTAGGTTCCAAATCCAAGTGGTGGTTTTCGGACCTCTTGCTAGCGTTCGATCAAAATGTCCGGGTTTCGCCCACTTCTCGAAAGACGTAGGGATTGGACTTTTCTCGGTCGCAACGCTAGCCGGATTCTCCCTTCTCGGAGGACTGGCGGTCATGAGAACTCTCCTTTTTCGAAATAAACAAACTTTAGGACACAAACCTTAGAACGCGAAATCTAGGCACTAGCTGTCTTGAGTGACCCACCTAATTTCGGTTGCCGGATTAGCAGCTAGCTCAGGAAAGACAGAAGCGTTAGGCAGCGTTTCTCCAGCGGCATGGATGCCTAGATTTGCCTGCACAACGACATCGGACCAAGTGGGAACAACAGTCTTCTTGATAGAAACCTGTGAAGGCAGCTCAAAAGAAAATCGGTCAAAGTCGAATGCAGCTAGATCTACGCCAAGCGCCGCTGACCAGATGCCCGCAACCGGCAGAGCCGCCAAACAAAAGTGAACAGCTCGCGAGCTTTTGAATCTCATTCCTTTCCAAAACAGAGTCTGCTGGTAGGTTTGAGCATGTTCAAAGCTGTAGGTTTTAGTCTTTTTTATCTTTTTACTAGTCTCGGAATCTGCTGCTGTAACCGGGCGAAACACAGTCGACGTGACCAGAGAGCCGTGAACCGCACACAGCAGTGCCCCACCCAAAACACCCACCACGCCCATCTGATGCAGCGGACTAGCCAGAATATTATGATCCGCTTGAAACTGCATCATGAAAGTGAACGTACCCGAAATGCCGAGGGGCATTCCTGAAGCAAAGCCGCCCTGTCCGATCGGATAGATCAGCAGCACCGAGACAGACGCCGCCACAGGTGCGGTAAACGCTAACGAAATCCAGGGACGCATTCTTAAGCGATAGCTCAGCTCCCACTCCCTATCTTGGTAGCTGATGATGCCGACAATAAAATGCAGCACGATCAGCTGATACGGCCCGCCGTTGAGCAGCCATTCGTCTAGAGAAGCCGCCTCCCAAATCGGGTAGAAGTGCAAACCAATCGCCGCTGAAGTCGGGACAACCGCCGCCGTAATCAGATTGTTGCCATCAAGCAAAGAGCCCGAGATCATCTGCCCTGTCCCATCCATATCGACAGCGGGCGCAGCGATAATTGCTAACACAAACACAATCGCTGCTGTTGCCAAAGTCGGCATAGCCAGCACGCCAAACCAGCCGACGTAGATTCGATTTTCGGTACTAGTGACCCACCGACAGAAGCGTTCCCAAAGGGGTAGTGGCCAGGAGGATTTGGGCGCTTCAGAAGTTCTGCTTTTATCAGTATTTATCGAAGGATCTATTGAAGGACTTTCGAGAGTTACCGCCTGGGTTGACTCGAACGGCTGTTCGAATCCCTCCAGAGCGCTTGTTCTACCAAAGCCAGTTTGTATCATCTCATCTTTCCTATGGTCGCTAAACGGTCGATCAACCTATCCCGATTGATGCCGTCAACATAAGAAAGAAAAATGGAGAACCGATGGAGACGCTGCTGCCCTTTGTAAAAAGTTACAGTGAAAAAATCACAGTGTAGAAGAGTTGGGTTGTCCGTAGAACAGACGGGTGTTGTATCTGAAATGGATGCGATCGCCCACGCAATAAGTCCGAAAAATCTCTAGGAGCCGAGCAGTCATTTCCCTGTGCTTTGGGTGATCTTGTTCTGGGACATAAGAGGACGATAGCATTCTGCCTTTTAATCCCGCATAGTCAAAAGTCTGCTCGTAGCTAAATCTCTTTTCGTGAATTTGACTAGCATCAAAGAAGCTAGATAGAACAGCTTTATCAATTTGTTTATGTTTGACCTGTTCATAGTCAGTTGCATACTCCTTCAATAGCTGTTCGTAAGCAACTAGGAAAGGGGTTGATTCGATATCGCGATCATTCCAAACCAGCATCACCCAGCCACTAGGCTTCAAAATTCTTGCGAACTCGCGCTTGGTGTGCGCCTGGTCGAACCAGTGAAACGCTTGACCCGCTACAACAAAATCAATACTCTGGTCCGGTAGTGTCGTATTCTCCGCACTACCGTCAATACTTTTAAATCTTGGATTGCTGCCAAGATATTGCTTTCCTGCTGCCCTCATCTCTAGATTAGGCTCAACTGCAAATACCCGATTGCCATTTGCAACGAATAACTCACTGAGAAAGCCTGTCCCCGAGCCTATATCAGCAACTATAGATGCAGGAGTTAAACTACATCCGTCCTGTAGTGCCTTTATCACCTCTACCGGATATCTAGGTCGATAGCGCACATAGTTCTCTACACGGCTAGAAAACCGTTTCTTAGAATCAATCATTTTGTATCAACCATGCTCTCGTAGAAGATACTACAGGTCTTCAAAGGCTGTTCAACTGTCGTTAGCGATCGCAAACACCGAACTAGCCGCTAAATCTAGCTGAGGGAATACTCCTGACACTAGCTTTTCATCAGCGACAAACTTCTGGATTTGATACTCCTCGCCGTCCAACTGACAGATTGTGATGGTTGGCTGTTTGGGTTTGCCGATATGGCGAACCGCTCCTAACGCTCGAAAATCTACTATCCAGTATTCTTGAATACCCATCGCCTCATACTCTACAAACTTGTGACCGTAGTCATCTCGCCAGTTTGTGCTAACTACTTCAATGACTAAGGGGACGGTAGCGCCGTCTTGAATTACCGAAGTTGTTGGCCATAGCGGCTCGCAGGCCAAGCGCTCACGATTAAGAACCGCTACGTCTGGTGTATATCCAGAATTACTTGCCTGTGGTCGGATCAGGCAATTGCGAGGAATGGAATAGGGCTTTTGGCTGCGGCGAATTTCAAGGTTTAGTTCAGCCGCTAAGAATCCGCCAATATCTTTGTGAGGGCCAGTTGGCAGCACTTCAACGATCTCCCCTTCAATTAACTCATAGCGGCGACCATCGTTTGGATACCAGTCTAGGAAAGCGTCGAAATTCATCGGGCTTTGGGCTAGCGACTGAACCATGAAGGTATCTCCTTTTTTGGGAAGAACATTCGCTACGATAATAATATGACCTTTACAAGTATCCTTCGTTATTTGAGCGCTAATTCTAAGCTTGGTGCGATCGCCCAAAAATTCTCCAGTTCGATCGCCATCTTCAAAAACATGCCGCGCCTGTTCCGGCTGGTATGGACTGCAACCCCAATCGCACTGCTAGTCAGCGTAGCGCTGACGCTGACTAGCTCATTATTGCCAGCCGCACAGATATATATCAGTAAGCTAATTGTGGACCAGGTCGTCGCGCTAGTGGGCGCAGGGACGGCGGTGACGGTGATGGGACAAGCGCTGCTGCCGCTAGTAGGCGCAGGGTTTGGGCTGCTGGTATTGCAGGCAATTTTGCAGCAGCTTGATGGCTATGTCACTCAGGTAATGAGCGATCGCTTCTTGCTCCATGCCAATACGCTGATGCTAGAGCAGGCCACCCGCCTGGATCTAGCCCACTACGAATCGCCCGAATTTCACGACATTCTCAATCGCGCTCAGCAAAGCGGCAGCAACTATCCCATGCGGGTGCTGCGCCTATCGCTGATGCTGCTCGGCCAGGTGACGCGGCTAGCGGGTCTGCTGGCGTTGCTGCTGCGGTTCAATCCCCTGGTCTTTGTTCTACTTTTACTCAGCGCTTTGCCGACCTTCTGGGTAGGCGTTCAGTTCTCAGAGCGGCGCTTTTGGATGACTCGCAGGCAAACGCCGAGCCGCAGACTAGCTGACTATTTTGGCGCTGTGCTGACTGAGCCCAAGTATGTGAAAGAAGTGAGACTGTTCAATTTGGGCGAGCACCTGGTTGGCCAGTATCACAGCATTCGCGACCAGTTCAACAACGAGTCGCAGGTGCTAGCCCGGCGGCAGTCTTTTGCTCAGGTTAGTATCGAGATGATTGCCGCGATCGCCTTCTATGGAGCCTATGCCCTGGTCCTATGGGAAGCCATTCGCGGCCTGGTCACGATCGGCGATCTTACTCTCTACGCGGGCACCTTCCAGCAGGCGCAAGCCGCTACCGCAGGCATCCTTACAACGATCGCCACCCTCTACGAGTTCAATCTCTACGTCTCCCAGTACTTTGAGTTTCTAGACCTCGCCCCTCAGGTCATCAGCCCCCGAAAGCCCAAGCCCTTCCCAGCACCGATCAAAGAAGGACTCGTCTTGCAAGATGTTTACTTCACCTATCCCGGCAGCCAGCAGCCGACGCTAAAGAACATTACCCTCACCGTCGACCCGACCGAATGCATTGCCCTAGTTGGCCTGAACGGATCGGGCAAAACCACTCTGCTCAAGCTGCTTACCCGGCTGTACGATGTCGATCGCGGCCTGATCGCTTTTGACGATATTCCAATCAGCGCCTTTAAACTAGGAGACTTGCGTCGCAATATTGGCGTTCTATTCCAGGATTTTGCTCGCTATGCGCTGTCTGCTCAAGACAACATTGGCTTTGGCGATCTGCCGAATAGAGAAGATTCAGCCCGAGTCTTGCAGGCAGCGGATGAGGCCGGGGCTAATCCGGTAATCAACGAATTGGATAAGGGCTACGATACGGTGCTTGGCAAAATGTTCACAGGCGGCGTAGATCTCTCGGGCGGGCAGTGGCAGAAGATTGGTCTGGCGCGGGCGTTTATGTCGCAGGCGCAGGTGCTGATCTTGGATGAGCCGACGGCGGCTGTGGATGCGATCGCCGAGCACGATCTCTTCGAGCGCTTTCGCCAGCTCACCAAAGGAAAAATGACCTTCCTCGTCAGCCACCGCTTTTCGACCGTGCGCATGGCCGATCGCATTGTCGTCTTAGAAAAAGGCGAAATTATCGAAACCGGCACCCACGAGCAGCTGATGAAACAGCAGGGCCGCTACGAAGAAATGTTCAGGCTACAGGCCGAAAGCTACACCACCGCATAACCGCCACCATCCTATTTCGGCAAACTCTACTCAAAAAGCAACGGTTTCTCGATAGGATAGCGAAGGCAACCTTACTTTATTTAGAGAGCATGGACATTCGATTTAAGCTTTGGCTAGGCGTATTTGGTTCACTGCTGACGCTATGGCTAGCCGTCAATTTCCTGGTGTAAATCTTGCCTGTCGCAAGTCTAGTTATCCCGGTGGAGAATCAAGCATCCGCTAGAAGCTACCCATTCATTAGGACGCAGACTATACGTCCTTTTATTCCACTGTTCAAAAGCTAAAGAAAGACAAAAAAATTGCCTGGTTGCTACACCGGGCGAGATGAATGAGAGGGTGCATCCCATTCGATGCAAGCTTCCTGGCGATCGCGCTCCGAAAACGCGATCGCCCCCACAGCCTAAGCCTGCTCCCAAAGCTGACGAATCTCATCAGGCAAGAACCCAGCAATCTCATCAATACGCTGCTGAGGAAGCTCATCTTGCGTAGCCGAGAAAACGGCCTGCGTCACTGCCTTTGGATCGGTCTCTTTCGGTAGCTGTCCCTCCTGCTGTAGCCGCAACAAAAATGTCTCAGAGCTAATATCTAGCTGCCGGATTGGACTAATTCGACTAAAGAACGCCACCATCACATTTGGGTCGCTCCACAGGTCTGCAATCTGCATATCTGCTTTAGGCGCATCTACCTGTAGCGCTTGCTCAATTTTCTTAATCTCATCAGTCGGCATCAAGTCACGCAAAATCCGAAAAACAATTTTCGCGGCCACTTGCACGTCGTTCTCGGTTTGCAAGCCGCTTTTCTCTAAAACCTTGTCAGTAAAAGTCTTCTGCTCCGACCCGTCCTTCCTTTCCGCCGTTGATTTGTTCTTTTCTGCTGTTGTTGAATCTGCCATGAAGCGTTTCCTTTTCTGCTGTATGACTAGATCGTAAAAAAGCGCAGGCGGCTTTCCCTCCATCAAACGAAGGAGTCAGAAGAGAGAGATCGGTGAGGTTTGTTTGCCGCAAAGAATCTTTTGACCAGAATCCTTCTACGCAGAAGCGAACAGGCTAGTCCAGTCAATTTCTGAAGGGCGATCGCCTTTACTGATAATCTCAAACGCCTTATTCTTCGCCGCCTCAATTTCCAAGCAGGCCACGCAGGCCGCCGCCACATCAATTCGACTGGTCTGACCGTTCAGCGTTTCACCCGTGCCCACCACTACACCTAATTTACTATCCGTACTCGCCTGCACCAGTGAATTGAAATCCCTAGAAGTGTAAGGGCCATCCGTCAGCTGACCCGGACGGACAATGGTGTAGGGCAGACCCGATCGCAGAATTGCTGTCTCACCTTTACCCTTCGCATCCAGCACACCGTACGCATTCAAAATGCTGTAGGGCAACTGATCTTTTCTAGCCACGCCACAAGAGGAAACAAAAACAAACCGCTGTAGATCTTTAGGCGCTGCCTGTACTAGGTTGGTAACGCCGATTGCATCGACCGTCTCGGGTGTGTTGCGAGCGTTGGCATTGCGAAAATCTTCGTCCAAATACACTTTGGCCCAGTTCAATGCCTGCTCTATCGGATTACTGCCAAGGTCGTTCTTGAAGTCCCACCGGGCAGAGGGCAAGGCCGTTGTTCCGGTCGCGCAGATTAGGTGAGTGATGCCATTCGTCGCAGCGGGTAGGGTATTGCGATCGCGAATATCACCCACCGCAATTTCAACCTTCCTAACGAACATTTCTTCAGCCTTAGCCGCGCTGCGAGTCAACACCCGCACCGGGTAGCCTGCTGCAATCAATCGGGCAACGGCTAGCTGACCCACACCACCAGTTGCACCTGCTACTAAGACCAGAGCATCAGCTTTTGAATTGACTTCCGAGTTGTTTTGTGGGGAAGATGGGATATTTTCACTCATCAGAAATACTTATTCCTTTTAGGTCGACTAGTTAGTCTGGTTGGACTGTCAGCCGCCAAGCTGTTAAGTTGCTTGCCTAGAGATTAAAATTTTATAGGCAATGTTGAACCAAGTCAGTATCTGGTAATTGTCCGGTAATGTCTAGCCTCTGCTGAATCATTTTCTATGGTGAGTTGTCATAATGGACTGTCGTTACCAACTCTTAGGTGCTTCCTATCCAACCCTTTAAACTATGCTAAAGCAGCCATTGATACTGAGGTTATTAAAGTCTCGGCATACTACTCAATCTGTCACTGGTAGCGCCCAGGCAACCGCAGTTGTAGCGAATACCACAGAGATCAAGCACCCATCTGCTGATCAGGCCGATTCAGAAGCCAGTTCGAAGGCCAGTTCAAAGGCCAGTTCAAAGGCCAGTTCAAAAGCTGATCTAGAAGCTGATTCAAAACCTGTTGATCTAAAATCAGATGATTCAACGGTCGACGAATCGAAGTCATCTAGTCCATCACTAGTACAACGGCTCCCTGTTAGCAGACTCTTCATTGGCTTTGGCATACTGGCTGGATTGACTGGCCTTGCGTTTACCCGAGACTGGCCCGCCCAGTTACAGACCCAGCTACAACCCGATCCGGCTAAGATGCCGCTGCGCAAAGCGGGCGATCCGATCGCGGAACCCACAGAACAGGTAGCCGATCTATTTTTGACCCATCAAATTTTTTATCGGAAGCTAGAGGCAGTGTCCGGCGCTGCGATCACACCCATTCCCACACCTACCTCAAAAGACAAACCAGCCGCCGCCGCTACCACCCCGAAGACGGAAAAACCAAAACCAACCGTTGAAAAAGTTACCACTACCTCTCCACCCGCCCCGGCTGCTAAGCCTGTGGACTTCTCAGGTACAACCATCGACAGCGTCTTAGAAATGCGCGTCGCCGTCGCCAAAGATGTCAGCGCTATCGGCTTTGCTACCTCTCAGGGCGGTACCGTCGCCGACTTAGACGGTAACAGCCTCAAAATACTCACTCCCGAAACTGCCTCCCTCGCCGAAATCAACGGTGGCATCGTAGTTGATGGCGAAACCATGCCCAGTGTTTTCTGGATCTATCCAGATGATGGCGGCTATGTCGCAGTTGGCGATAGCTGGTACAGAGGCCGCGTGCTTGTTGCCCTGCGCGAACGGGGACTGATCGCCGTCAACTATGTTTTGCTTGGCGACTACCTGTACAGCGTAGTCGGCAGTGAAATGTCATCCTCTTGGGCGATCGAATCGCTCAAAGCCCAAGCTGTCGCCGCTAGATCCTACGCGCTCACCCACAACATCCGCCCCGCCAGCGAAGCGTACTTTGACCTAGACAACACTCAGCGATTTCAAGCCTATAAAGGTATCAACAGAGAAGATAGCATCACTCAAGCCGCTGTCCTCGCAACTGCGGGCGAATTTATTAGTCATCAGGGCGGCATTGTCGAATCGCTATATGCGGCCTCTCAAGACATTGTTGATGATGCCCACAGTGGCAGCGGCATGAGTCAGCTAGGGGCCAAAGATTTGGCTGAGCAGGGATACTCTTATCAGGAGATCTTAGGGCATTACTACCCTGGAACCGCTCTCGGGCGAATTGAGACAGAGCAAGACTAGGAGACAACCGCATAGGCTCGGACTGGAAAAGTGCCAAACTTCTTCACCTTTACCGGCACAGCGTTGAACTTGAATTCCCGGTCTGGAATCTGTTCTAAGGCGCACATATGTTCCACAATCGGAATATCAGCGCCCAACAGAACAGAATGGGCCGGACGTTCACCGGTTGATGTGCTGTCAATGTTGTACGAATCGATGCCCACTAGCCTAGCGCCTGCGTCGCGTAGCCAAACCGCTGCTGTCTCAGTCAAATATGGATGGCCTTCAAAGTATTGGTCTGTTCTCCAGTGCCGTGCCCAGTCGGTATGGACAAGCACAGCTTTTCCTCGAACGTCAGCATTGCCAAAGATTTCTGGGCCGTGGCTAGTTTGCTGTGGATCTACTCGAAAGACTGCTCCGTCCAAATCAGCGATTGAGGAAAGAGAGAGTTCTGAAAGGTCTTTTCCGTCTGCATAGCGATGAAAAGGAGAGTCTATATAGGTGCCGGTATTAGCGACCATTTCGAGCTTGCCGATGTGAAAGGTAGTCCCTTCTGCGTAGTAGGCTTTGGAGGCTTCGCGGGTGAGATAGTCGCAGATGATGGGGGCGGGAATGCCTTTGTAGGTCACCATGCCATCTTCTACAGCATGGCTGAGATCAATCAGTTGTTTCATTAACAGGACAGGGCTACGTCATCTGTCAATCTATCAGGTGACGCATAGCAAAGCGCGGAAAGCTATAGTACCCGAGAAATAGCACCCCAGAAATCTCATCAAAATCTCAGCCACAAATTATTTGAAAGGCTTACGCTAGAAATTCTGTTAGATATGGACAGGCAGTGAGCTTAACTATAGTTCACTGTTTGATATAGTCACTATTCATCGTTTGAGAACAAAGACAACCTATGGAGCTATCAAAAGCCCTTACGTGGGCGCTTCTACTTGGATACGGCATAACGCTATTTGGTCTTGTAAAAAAGACCACCCCAGTCAAAGTATCAGCAACAGAATTTTTTGAAGGACAGTCTCAGCAGGGGCAGGCTCCCGGACTATGGTTGCTAGTCTCTAGCGCGGCGATCTCTTGGATTTTTGCCAAGTCTATAGACAATGCGGCTAGCTTGGGCAATACCTTTGGCATTACCGGCGGTATTGGCTATGCGATTTACTATCTAAGCTTTATCACTGCTGCGATCGCGCTCTACTACATCCGCACCGTCGGCGGTCACAAGTCCATCCCCGAATTCCTGGTCAGCAAATATGGCAAGGTCTGCGCCCGGCTATTTTTGATTGCGATCGCCATTCGCCTACTCAACGAAGTCTGGTCAAACACAAAAGTATTCTCCCTATATTTCGGAGCAGAAGGCAGCTCCGGCTACTGGATTGCCGCTGCGCTAGTCACCGCTTTCACTGTCTACTACAGTCTGATCGGCGGACTGCGTTCGAGTTTGCTAACCGACAGCGCTCAGATGCTATTTGCTGCCGTGCTGCTAGTCGTTATCCTAGCAACGCTCGGTCCGGGTCTAGCCAACAACGGTCTACCCGTTGTTGATGCCGAAACGTCTCGGGCCGGACTCACCTTTTGTGGCCTCGCCGCCGTGCAAATTTTCAGCTATCCCTTTCACGATCCAGTGATGACTGATCGCGCCTTTATCACCTCCCCAAAGGTGATGGTCAAAGGCTTTATTTTGGCTGGCATCATCAGCGGCGGTTTTATTTTGTTGTTTAGTTCTGTTGGACTCTACGCCCTGGCCAACGGGGTAGAAGGCTCTCCATCTCTGAGCGTTCCTGCTTTGTTCGGCTTGCCGATGCTGTTGGTGTTCAATGCCATTATGCTTACTAGCGCTGGGTCCACGCTAGATTCAACCTTTTCGAGTGTGGCTAAGCTAGGGGCGCGTGATTGGAACAACAAACAGGGCAGACCTACAGAGAACCAGGCAAAATTTGGCCGCTGGTGGATCGTGGCGATCGCCCTGCTCGGCAACATTCCTCTGTTTAGTCTCTACATGGGCGATAGAGTCGGCCCCGCTGTGATCCAAGCCACCACAATCAGCGGCACGATGGTCATGGGCCTCGCGCCGATCTTCCTACTTGCTTTCATTCGTAAGGCAGGAACGCTCAGCTTCCATCTCGCCTTCTGGCCCGGACTCACCTTTGGCGTGATCCGAGTGGTTGAAAGTGCAACTGGCAGCTCAATATTTCCGGCTGCTCTCAGTATCGGCAGCGGCAAGTATGCGTTGGATCTAGGCGTGAATGTCTACGGTTTAATGATCTGCGTAGTGGGTTACTTATTAGGTGCGGCGCTGAGCAAGCAGTCAACCGCTAGAGACAAATAGGACTGTGGATATGGCGAGATAGAGATTAGGTTCGATAGAAACTGTAGCCAGTCGAATCCATTTAGGGATAGCCAGTCAGCACTTGTGGCTCTTGCTCTAGTATGGCCCAGAGCTTTGGGCGGTTGTCGTTGTTGTCATAGCCTGTCACCAGTAGCCGATCGCCTAGCGCTGTAATTTCTGGAGAGTAATCGTCATTCTCTCCTCTTAGTCGTCGAATAAACTGGGTGCCAAGCGCAGTGCCATCGGTGCGGTATAGATCGCGATCGCCCGCTACAAAATACAGGAAATCTCCCCGAACGGTAAGCGATCTAGGCGTACTACTATTGGCGACCTCGTTAAATTCGCAGGCAAGCGCAGGACTTAACTGTGCTTGCTGCTTTTTTTGTCTGCTAGGCAAGGACTGCGTTGGGCATTCCGGCGAATAGAAGCTCGAGCCGGGCGCCAAATCTACGACTTGCTGTGTCCCTTCCACGGTGCCATCGGTCACCCACAATTCCTGACCATCAGGCCCATTTCCGTTAAAGAACAGACGACCATTAAAAGGCGTAAAGTCAGTAAAGTAGCTTTTGACTACATTACCCAGTTGGGTCGTCCCCGCTTCTGTACCATCGGTCACCCACAGATCGAAAGTCGGCTCGTAGGTATACCTCTCTACGCTCGATTCTGGTCCTGATGGGCGCAGCGAGGCGGGCACCGCGAAGAAAAGCTTGCCGTCATGCTGTGCAAAAATAACGTCGCCCGTGTGGACAGGCGCTGAGGCTAGCTGCTTGACTAGGCGTGTACCCGACGGCGTTCCGGTAGTTGCCCAAAGCCCGGTGCCCTCGGCAGAATTTGCCAAAACAAACGCATTCTCGCCGATAGTAGCTAGCACTCTTGCCGCAGAGTCTTCTGGCCCTACAAAAAAGTCTTTTACCAGGGTTGTACCCGCCTCGGTACTATCGCTTATCCACAGCTCACGACCTAGCTCAGGCGTTTCCAGTGTGAAATAGGCTTGATCTCCTACTTCTCTTTCTACTTCTCCAACAGGCATGAGGTTCCCATCAATTGTTCCAGTTTGTTCTGTTCCTTCTACAGTGCCATTAGTGCGCCAGAAGGTAGTCGCAAAAAACGATCGTGACATAAACAGTAAATAGCCGTCTTCGATGGTGAAGCCCCCAAAACTAGAACCATATCTGTTGCCATTACTGTTGATATTAGGAATATCTAACAGGCGCTGAGTGCCCAATTCTGTTCTTCCATCCGTTAGCCAAAGCTCGTGACTATTCGGCGTTTGAACCATGAAGGGAAAGCGCCCTTTGAATGTTGAGTCGTGGTTAAGAACCGCCCAATACTCAGCGCTTTGCAGCGATCTGGTCAGTTCGTCACCCAGAAAATCGACAGGCACTGTACCGGATTCTGTCAGATCGCTGCGCCAAATTCTCAGATACGTGCTTTCTGGTTGCCCCGGATTGTTGCAGAGACTGCTGTGTTTGAATCCAATACTCAGTGACAGACTGATTGGTAGGGTCAGTGTCCGCTGCTGCAAGATTGGATGTCCCCGAAAAAGCAGCAAAATTCGCACGGAGATTGCTGCTATCAGGCTGCGCTATCTGCAACTCTCGAACTTGCCGAGTGCCTTCTACTGTGCCGTCGGTTTTCCATAGCTCGGCGACGCCATCACTGGTCCCCAAAAACAGCATCTGATCGTTTACGGTGGTCCTTTGAAAAATGCCGCCAGACTCTTCTGTTGGAAATTCTCCTAAGTACTGAAGCTCTGGCGGGTCGATAAAACTGGCTACATATCTAGCTGGCACATAGTAGCGAGCGTCTGTGCCCTGCTCGTTTGCCCGGCACAATAGCGCGGTTGCTTCTCCTCGGGTGATACTGTCGCTAGGACGGAGCTGATTGGCATCAGGATAGTTGGTGACAATGCCCTTTTGAATGGCCGCAGCGATCGCATCACTTCCCCACTCCGGCACCTGTCGCCAGTCTTTCAGGAAGCTTCTCAAGACCAGCCGACTATCAGCTGGACCATTCTCTGCCAGCGTCAGCCGCTGAGCGTTGGCCATGACCACAACCGCCTGAGCGCGAGTGATCGGCTGCGCAGGCTTGAATACATTGCCAGGATAGCCAGTCAGGAATCCGCGTTCGTAGGCAGTAGCGATCGCCTCCCTCCCCCAGAAATCCGCTGCCACATCTGCAAAATTAGGACGCTCTCTGACCGTCGGCGCATTGGGAAATGCCTTCGCCATCACCGCCGCAAACTCAGTCCTAGTCATCGTGCCGTTGGGCAAAAATCGCCCGTCCAGATAGCCTTTCATTAATCCCTCGCTGCCCACCCCTTCGATACAAGCTGCCGCCCAGTGATTGGCAGCGTCGGAGAAATAGGGATCGGGATTGTTGAAGCTTTGGGCGAGGCTAGGTGAGGCTAGTAGAGTGGGCGCGATCGCTCCTAGTACTGAAGCGGTAGCAAACAATTTCTTTAAAGGAGACATACAACCGACCGAAGGGTAGGTACCTATATTGCGCCAGAATCCAAAGAACCCGACATTCCTTTTATGCAACTATAGCTTTCGCCACATCTAGAAACTTTCGCGCCCTTTGCCAAGCTGGCTTCTACGGCTTTACCCAGTCTTTCGCAGCCTCTACAACCCTTTCCATTCCAGCCATACCCAACCGAAATACCAGGACTAGGATAGTTGTTGTTGTGACCGCACTAATCGCGCAAATTGTCAGTCCAGCTAAGCTAATCGCGCCATCATCATCCAGCAGGCCAAAGCCGGTGACGAAGATGCCAATAGCAGGCAGCGTGTTAGTTAGTGGAATCGGAATCATCATGGAGATGGACATGAGTGCGATCGCAATCCCGATCACTGTCTGCCCGGTTCGACTCGTGCATACGGGTGTCAGTCTTGGCTTAGCCACCATCTCAATTCTTTGTAGCCAGGGAATACCTTTCTTGATCAGAGATTGGATCTGCGATCGATCAAATCCCTGCTTGCGAAACTTCTCAGGAAACCAGGGCTGATCGCGTCCGACAATTAGCTGCACCGCCAGCAAAAACATCAAGATCCCAAACGGCGTTGAATACCCCGGTGCTGGAATCGGCAGCGCCGAAGGTAAAGACAGCAGCACAAACAAAAAGCCAAACGTCCGCTCACCCGCAATCTCTAGAATCTCATTGAGCGTTACCGTTTGAGATTTCACGCTCTGATATTTCGCACTCGGACCCGACTGACTGCTAAAGCTATCGGCCAAGCTATTCGCCAGATCATCCCCGCGATCCGTATCCACAGCATCGCTCAGAAAGTATTTTTGTAGCTCAACCGATAGCTTGGCCATAGAAGTACAAAGTGCTCTTGATGTTTAGTCATAATAGCCGCCTGACAGCGTTTGCTGAGTGTCAGAACCCTCGATCTTCGTATCATCTTTGCGTCATCTTTGCGTCAAGATTGAAGAACGTCTAGCGCGTCTCGAAAGCTGCCCAGTCCCGCTTTCAGGTTCTCGATAATTTGCTAGGTAAGCTGTTCGAGCTCGTCACTATAGCCGACGCTGTCATCTGTAACGTAATTGAAAGTTGAGTGATTTCAAGGTAGCTTAGGCCTGACAAGTTATAACATATAGTTATAACTTGTCTACTGTGGCAGGCCGTTACTTTATTCTAGGAAAGCGCTATGTCTGGGAAAAGCTATAAAGTCTCTTGGGCTAAAATCGGCAATTCGTCGGGATACCGGCTCCCTAGCGATTTTTTCAAGGAAAATCCAGGCTTTGCAGGTGCAGACGGTATTGTGCAGGTAGTTTCGTCGGATACTGCGCTGTTTTCCATCACCAAGTCTGAGGCTGAAGAGCAGGCAGAAGATGAGCTAATGCTCAGACTTTACCTAGATTTCTTAACGAAGCAGGCGCTTACGAATTCCGATGAGTTAGAAGAGTACACACTTGAGATGGCGAAGGCGGACGAAGATCTCATAGTGGGCGTTGAACTAGACGAATGATCAACGGATGGCGGATTTATTTCCTGAAAAGGTTGTTTGGCAAGCAGCGGCGTGATTTGCGCAAAGAGGTTCGACGGCTAAAAGAGAAGCTATCACATGAGGATTACGTTCGCCATCCTACAGTGAAACTGTACGCGGCAGTGATGCGAGCTATCAGGGAGAGTATTCCCACTGACCCGCTAGCGTCTCGATTTGCCCTAACTGGTCCGCTAAAGCAATATAGCAGGGTCAAGAAGATGGGCATTCCGAATCGATATCGCCTGTTTTTCAAAGTCTTTCAAGTGCCTGAGCAAAAGTCCATATTTATTTTGTGGCTGGGCTATCCGCGCAAAGAAGGTGACAAAAAAGACTGCTACACAGCTTTTCGAAAGATAGTCGAACGCGGCGATTTCCCGGAGTCGCTAGATGAACTGTTGCTAGAGAGTGAGCAGGATTAACCTTTTTTTTGAGTCCCTAGGAAAGTGTCCGTAAACGTCAAGATTTTCTGTAAAAAAAGAGTTGACACAATAAAAAATACTGATACGCTAGTTTTTACGGTTGTTGCTTGATTTGATCTGCCAGTTTGACTGGCCAGCTTAAAAATATACAGCGGCCTAAACGCTCGAAAATTTAGCAGAACGCCCGTGCTGATTGTGTCACCAGTCAACACAGGCTCGCCCTTTAACTGACGTAACCAGTCAAAAGGTTATGGCCATGATGCCATAGCCGCCCTGACTTATTGCAAGTTAGGGCGGCTAAATTTTCGCGCTTTCTTCAAACCCCTCGAAACACTTCAGTGGAGAAATCGTGAAAATGACAATCTATACCGCCACAGACCTGCGCGTAGCTGCGTTCGGGTTGCAGATTGATTTGCCTAATTGCTCACCCGATCGCTCACCCAATCGCCCCTTCGACAATGCAGAACGCAGCGGTCACAAAGATCGGCTGCGTCATATCCTGCTCGGCTCTCCCGAAGAGATTCGGCAAGCCATTCACCAGCTACACGTATTGAACTATGTAGAGCCGCTGCTGTGGAGCCCAATCATGGCAGTGGGCGAGCGGCTAGTGATTACGCCAGAACAGGGGGAGGCGATGAGTTTGCTGTGGCGTTAGTTTTTATGTATGGCAAGTGCGGATGCGTTCTCACATTGCTATGTCACTTTGCGTAGTGTAGCGAGTGGTGTAGCGCTCCTAGATATCGCCTAAAGCTTCACCGCCTGAAGTAGATCTCCTCCCGTAAAGGCTACTGTGTACACATAAGTCCGAGAGTCCTAAAATCGGCGAGCTGCAAGGGTTACCGACCCACCCCGTCGCTACGCGCCACCCCTCCAGAGGGGAGCTTTATCGGCTAGGCAGGCTTGTCGAAATGGATTGCCCCTTTATCACAGCCTGAAGTAACTCCCCTCTAGAGGGGTACCCGCAGGGTGGGGTGGGTCGGCGACATAGGCTATCAGCCGGTGTCTCATACTTGTGTGCACATAGGAGCCTGTAAAGGGGTAGCCGTGGGCCGGGGCGGGTCTCGGTGTGCAGCTTCGGCTTTGATGCGAGCTAGAGGTTCGCTAGCGGGCTCATCATATACCTAAAGAAGCCCTGGGCTTCTACAGCACCTGAGCTTCTCTTTGTCATTCAATGAACCTTAGCTTTTACGAAACTCAGCCTAGTACTTGTAGCTCTCAGTTTTGAACGGCCCTTCTACATCAACGTGAATGTAGTCAGCTTGCTCTGAAGTCAGCGTCGTGATCACACCACCAAAGCCCTGAACCATATAGCGAGCAACTTCTTCGTCTAGCTGCTTCGGCAAGATTTCAACAGTTAGAGACTTTGCTTTCTCTTCAGCCGACTTATCTGCAAACTTGCGCTCGAACAAGAACATTTGAGCCAGTACCTGGTTGGCAAAAGAGCCGTCCATAATCCGGGAAGGATGACCTGTTGCATTCCCAAGATTCACCAGACGACCTTCAGAAAGGAGAATCAAGAAGTCCTTATCATCATCAGAGCGATAAACCTGATGCACTTGAGGCTTCACTTCTTCCCAGCGCCATTCTTTGCGCATGAAGGCGGTGTCAATCTCGTTGTCGAAGTGACCGATGTTGCAAACAACAGCGCTGGCTTTGAGATTCTTCAGGATATTAGCGCCGCAGACATTGTAGTTGCCAGTTGCAGTTACAACAAGATCGATATTAGCAAGCAGATCTTTGTCAACGCTAGCTTCGGTGCCGTCGTTTTTACCGTTTTTGTAGGGTGAAACAACTTCAAAGCCGTCCATGCATGCCTGCATCGCACAGATCGGATCAACTTCAGCAACTTTCACGATCATGCCTTCTTGACGCAAAGAAGCAACAGAACCTTTGCCCACATCGCCATAGCCGATGACGAGAGCCTTTTTGCCTGCCATCAGGTGATCGGTACCGCGCTTGATGGCATCGTTAAGGCTGTGGCGACAGCCGTACTTGTTGTCGTTCTTAGTTTTAGTAACGGCGTCGTTAACGTTGATGGCAGGGATCTTTAGCTCGCCTTTCTCTAGCATTTCGTACAGACGGTGAACGCCTGTAGTAGTCTCTTCAGTCACACCATGAATACTTTCAAGCATCTGAGGATACTTTTGGTGAATGTGTCCAGTCAGGTCGCCGCCGTCATCGAGAATCATATTGGCATCCCACAGTTCGCCTTCGGCGTTGTGGCAGGTTTGCTCGATGCACCAGATGTATTCTTCTTCGGTTTCACCTTTCCAGGCAAAGACAGGAATGCCGACTGCTGCGATCGCAGCCGCCGCATGATCCTGCGTAGAAAAGATATTGCAAGAAGACCAGCGAACCTCAGCGCCCAGCTCACACAGCGTCTCGATTAGCACAGCGGTCTGAATCGTCATGTGGATGCAGCCGATGATCTTAGCACCAGATAAGGGCTTGCTATCGCGGTACTTAGCGCGAATTGTCATCAGAGCGGGCATTTCGCCTTCTGCGATCGCAATTTCCTTTCGGCCCCAATCTGCCAAGGTAATATCAGCAACTTTATAGTCACGCTGGGCAGCGGGCGCGGTGTTAGGAACTCGAGTGCTAGTAGCAACCATAGGTATATAAAAATTTAAGAGGTTTACTAATGGTTAGCTTACCTGCATTAATCCGAGCCTGGCCCCTCAAACCCCTTTCTAGGCCATACATTTCGCCGATGCATATATATTGATATTGCTAATCAAGGCAATTCATTAACAAGAGTCTAAGCTGCGTTTAGGCTCGCACATAAGGCGCTAGCTGATTCCACAGGTCTGGAAACTGAGCGCGGATTTCATCAGCTTTAGCGATGGTCATATCGCGATAGTCAAACCCGGGGGCGACGGCTTCTCCTAACAGACCATACTCGCCAGATTCTAAGACTGCCGCCTTCCAATAGCCCTTGGGTACGAGCAATTGAGGAACTTCGCCCAACTCAATCGCCATTCCTAGCTTTGTCTTTGTCAGGTTCCCTCCTAAATCAACCAAGATATAGGTAATCGGCGCACCCGCTTGGAAGTAGTGCATGATGTCTGACTGGTTTTGATGCAGGTGATCGATTGGCCGATCGTCCGTCAGCAGGTAATAGATAGAAGTCATCATCGAGCGATCCGCACCGTCTCTAGATGTTTCTATCGTTTCTGCCGCTCGGTAAGTCTCTGAAAAGTAGCCGCCCTCAACGTGCTCTATTAGCGATAGCTTTTCGATTAAATCGCGCTTACTGGTCATAGCTTGAACTGATGCGATCGCACCTCATCACAAAACTGCCGAGCAGCCTCTATTCCTTGATTTCGCAAATCCACATACACCTTCGCAAATGGTGGTTGCCATTCCGAAAGCCCCCATAGATCAGAAGTCACTAGTACCTGCCCGTCACAGCCTGGGCCAGCGCCGATGCCGATAGTTGGAATTGTTAGTGTCTGGCTGATCTTCTGCGAAAGGTCGCCGGGGATATGCTCTAGAACGATGGAGAAAACGCCTGCTTTCTCGAGCGCGATCGCCTCACCAAGAATGCGCTCAGCCTCCTCATCCGTCTTCCCGTGCTTCTTGAAGCTACCAAACTTGTATACCGACTGTGGGGTCAATCCTACATGCCCCATCACCGGAATACCGGCCTGCACGACAGCGGCAATCGTTTCTACCATATCCGGATAGCCGCCTTCCATCTTCACAGCCTGTGCGCCTGTCTCCTTCAGCGCTCTTCCTGCCGCTAGCAGCGCCGCCGAAAGACTCGCGTGATAGGTCAAAAATGGTAAGTCGACCACTACTAGAGTATCTTTGATCGCGCGGCATACCATCTTCGCATGGTGCAAAATCTCGTCTAGGGTCAGCGGAATGGTCGTCTCGTGGCCCATTACCGGCATCGCCATCGAATCACCCACCAGCACAATATCGGTGCCCGCTGCCTGCACCATCTGCGCTGACAGATAGTCCCAAGCCGTCAAAACCGCGATCGCCTGCCCTTCTTGTTTCCACTGCGCAAACTGATGCACGTTGACGATCATGGCTGTTTCTCCCTGCCGCTGGAGCCGCTGACACAGACAGGCATCTGTTCAGCCGCTATACACCTAATAAGAAACAGGATACCAAGCTCCCAGAGCATGATTCAGGTAGGGATTACCGCGCACCAAAAGCACTCACAATCGATCCATGAGGTGTACCGCGCCCAGTTGTCTTACTCACCCAGCCCAAGCCTTCAGTCGTGCCCACCCAAATCTTATTACCGGTATCTGGCGAAATGGACAAAATGTGCTCAGATGGCAAACTAGGCACTCGGCCAACAATCGCACCGTTATAAGGATTCACCTTGAGTAAGCCAGCACGGGTGCCGACCCAAAGGCTTTGGGTGGAATCAAATGCTAGCGCCGTTACATCGTTGTCTCGTAGCTGAGTCACCGATCGCAAAAGCTGCCCCGTACGACCGTCTATCACTAGCAAGCCTGTCGGCGTACCTACCCAAACCTGACCCTGCGGACCAACTGCCATCGTCTGCGCCGATTTTCCTGGTAGATCCGTAATCCGATTCGTTATGTAGCCCGAAGCTGTATTCACCCGGACTAGCCCTTCTAACGTGCCGACCCACAAATTGCCATCTGCCGCTAGCGTCAGCGTATTTGCACTGACGCCCGGCAGCGCCTGCAAAGTGGTCATCAACAAGCCTTCGTCTGGGCTGATCATCGCCAGTCCGCGATCGGTGCCGACCCAGAGAAACCCTCGCTGATCGATCAGTGTCGAGAGCACTCGGTTCGACGGCAGTCGATAGTTCTGCGCCGTTACTTCATTGATTCTGGGCTCTACTCTGACTAGTCCATCCGGCGTCCCTAGCCAAATTCGACCGACCCGGTCTTGACTCATCGCGTCGATAAAGCGGTTGGGCACGTTTACCTGAGCAATCACCCGCCCAGTCTCAGGGTTAATCCGCGCTAGTCCTTGGTGAGAGCCCACCCAAAGGCTGCCAGTGTAGTCAGCTTGCAGCGCACCAATTTGATAATCTTGGTCGATTGGATTGGGACGGTTAGAGCGCTCTACTGTGAGCGGTCTAGAAGGCGTACCGATGTCGGGCTCGTTGACCTGGGCGTTTGCAGTGGTATTTAACCGGATTTTTTCTAGCGGGCTCTTCCAGGGGTTGCCGCTAGTTATTGCGATCGCACCCCAAAGCGCAGCAGCGCCGACGATATGCCGACTGACTTTTTTGGCAACGCTCACGAAAATACCCTCTGAGAAAGCAAGCCACTTCTGATCGCCGTCTAGTGACGACTGGATCGAATAGCTAGCCCCAAAGTACCCACCAAATTTCGTCGATTAACGCTAACGCTACATCAATCGATTCCCAAGCAGAAGTTTTCAAAAAGACATTCTTAAGGGTGCATTACAGACCGAACATTCCTGAGAGAACGAATGTATCTTCGTAGGGAAAATAAAAGAAGGTGGGCAGTCGTCACAGCCTGCTTTCTTCATTCACCAAAAGAATCATAAAAGCTTTAGCATTTTAGTTACAGAATGTTACAAGTCATACTGTTTTCTTTTGTGACTGGGAATTGGCTGAAACCTTTCTACACCAACATTCATAAATTTTAATTATCAGGCTATACAGAACTTCTAAAAGGAAACTTATCGGTGGCCTGATAGTATTCTGAAAAGCACAGGTTTATCTGACGGGCTTATCTCATTGGTTGGCCCGAAGCAAGCACCTTGCCTTGATTAATCCGGTTTTTGCAGTTGCCTGGCAGTATTCTAGGCGCTGGTTTGGGCTGGTTCGATCATGCTTCGAACTTCATACTCAGAAAATCGCTTGAGTCCGTCGCTAGCACCGTTTTGTGGTTAGCGGCGAACTGTTGGGCATAGGTGCTTGCCTCTTTTCAATGAGATGCATGGAGTTCGGTCAATATCTAGTTCGATTCACACAGAATATAGACAGGAAATAGGGAAATATGTCCTACTCACAGACTCAGTCCAAGTCTGGTGCTGGTTACAGCGCTGGTGTACAAGATTACAGACTGACTTATTACGCTCCGGACTACACGCCCAGAGACACAGACATTTTGGCTGCCTTCCGGATGACGCCTCAGCCTGGCGTACCTCCTGAAGAGTGTGCAGCAGCAGTCGCCGCAGAATCTTCCACAGGTACTTGGACGACTGTCTGGACTGACTTGCTCACCGACATGGACCGCTACCGTGGCCGCTGCTACGATATCGAGCCCGTACCCGGTGAAGACAACCAGTACATCGCTTACGTCGCCTATCCTCTAGATCTTTTTGAAGAAGGCTCTGTTACTAACCTCCTCACTTCCATTGTGGGTAACGTATTTGGTTTCAAAGCCCTGCGTGCTCTTCGTCTGGAAGATCTGCGGATTCCGGTTGCTTACCTGAAGACGTTCCAGGGTCCTCCACACGGTATCCAAGTTGAGCGCGATCGCCTCAACAAGTACGGTCGCCCGATGCTTGGCTGTACTATCAAGCCCAAGCTAGGTCTATCCGCTAAGAACTACGGTCGTGCGGTCTACGAGTGTCTGCGTGGCGGTCTAGACTTCACGAAAGACGACGAGAACATCAACTCTCAGCCTTTCCAAAGATGGCGTGACCGATTCTTGTTCGTAGCCGATGCTATTCACAAGTCTCAAGCAGAAACTGGTGAGATCAAAGGTCACTACCTCAACGTCACCGCCCACACCTGCGAAGAAATGCTCAAGCGGGCCGAGTACGCCAAAGAACTCGAAATGCCCATCGTCATGCATGACTTCTTGACGGCTGGCTTTACTGCGAACACCACCCTCTCTCACTGGTGCCGCGACAACGGTCTGCTCTTGCACATTCACCGCGCGATGCACGCTGTTCTAGACCGTCAGAAGAATCATGGTATTCACTTCCGCGTCCTAGCGAAGTGTCTACGTATGTCTGGTGGTGACCACATCCACACCGGTACCGTCGTCGGTAAGCTAGAAGGCGATCGCGCTGCGACCTTGGGCTTTGTAGACCTGCTGCGTGAGAACTACGTCGAGCAAGACAAGTCTCGCGGCGTCTACTTCACCCAAGACTGGGCTTCTATGCCGGGCGTGATGGCTGTTGCCTCTGGTGGTATTCACGTATGGCACATGCCTGCGCTAGTTGAAATCTTCGGCGACGACTCTGTCCTTCAGTTTGGTGGTGGCACGTTGGGTCACCCTTGGGGTAACGCGCCGGGTGCGACTGCTAACCGGGTTGCTCTCGAAGCTTGTATCCAGGCTCGTAACGAAGGCCGCAACCTCAGCCGTGAAGGTGGCGACATCCTCCGTGAAGCTGGCAAGTGGTCTCCTGATCTAGCCGCTGCGCTTGACCTATGGAAAGAGATCAAGTTCGAATTCGACACTGTTGATACTATCTAAGCCTGGTTCCAAGCCAGACTAATCAAGGGCAAATAGTATCTGGCAGGACAGTTTCTTCTGAACCTCCTCTAGTACTTTCACAAGCAAAGTGCCTAGCACTGTAGCTAGGCACTGTAGATTTATCGGGGCGTGTTACCATGCCCCCCCAATATGGATCTCAAGCGAATTGCCAAAGATACGACTCAGGTACTTACTAGCTACCTTACTTATCAAGCCGTTCGCACTGTGTTAAGTCAGCTACTAGAAGCGAACCGGCCGCTATTCCACCAGCTCAACGAGTTTGCGAGCCGTGAAAAGCTCCAAGACGGCGAAGCCTTCATTTCGGAACTGCTTATAGAGCATACCGAGCTGGCCTTCCGAATCATGACGGTGCGATCGCATCTAGCCGAAGAAGTTGCAGAATTTCTTCCCGAGATGCTCACCACCAATATTCAGCAGGCCAACATGGGGCATCGCAAAAAGCAGCTGGAAAAAATGACGCAAATGACCTCAGAAGAGCTAACTGCTAGCGTCAATAGAAAAGAATCTGAACCGTCTGTAGACGACGATGCCAATCTTCGCTCAGACAGTTCTGATGAACCGTCGCTAGATTCGCCAGAGACTGACCCCTTCGACAAACCTTAGATCCGCTTTCTCACATTCACCTTTTACTTCTGGAAAACTCCCATGAAAACTTTGCCTAAAGAGCGTCGGTTTGAGACGCTTTCGTACCTACCTCCTTTAACTGATAGCCAAATCGAAAAGCAGATCAACTACTGCTTACAGATGGGTTATATTCCCGCCGTTGAGTTCAACGAGAACTCCGATCCTAAAGAGTACTACTGGACTATGTGGAAGCTGCCTTTGTTTGGCGCATCTAGCACCCGCGCGGTAATCGACGAAGTCCAGGCTTGCCGTTCTGAGTACGGCAATTGCTACATTCGCGTTGTTGGCTTCGACAACGTCAAGCAGTGTCAGGCTGTTAGCTTCATCGTCCACAAGCCCGGCAGCAACAGCGGCAGCGGCTACCGCTACTAAGCTTCGCTTTGTTGTAGGTTCTTTTGAGCCGTAGAATAGGAGGAACAGTTGAACTGTTCCTCCTATTTTTATTACTCTATTGGCTTCAATGACTTGAGAAGTCTGGCGATGTTGTAGTTATTTGATCGCTAACGATACAACAATCGAGGTGTGGATAAGTCAGTGCGGTAAAATACATAATACCGACGAAAAAGGACACGTGAATGTCGCAGACAGAGCGCTTGGTGATGTTAGCTGAAGATCAGCTGACCGAATATAGTACCGATGCTAGGAAGATTGAAAAGCTGCGGCAGAAGATTGCGCTGTCGGTTTCTCCTTCGCAGCAGCAGCAGGTGAAAGCAGAGTTAGATGCTCAGCTGCATGGGAACTTTTTCGACGATATTCTGTTGAGTCAGCGGCAGGCAGTGGCGCTACCGTTTTGGGGAATTGCCGGGCTAGGATTGTTGTTTGGAATTTCGTTTACGCAGCCAGTGGACTTTATTGCGACTGGGATTGGGGGTGCGATCGCAATCCTCATCCAAAAAAGGGGCTGGAAACTACAGGCTAAAGATCTAGTCTTCCAGGCTTTGACTCAGATAGAAGAGAGAACCCAAGCGACCAAAGCAGCAAAGTAAGCCGCATGAAAGATATTCGCATTTGCTTTTTTGGAGATTCCTTTACTACAGGCACGGGCGATCCGACTTATCTAGGCTGGGTCGGTAGAGCCTGCGCGGCGATGACCTCGCCTCACTACCAGCTCACCGCCTATAACCTAGGCATTCGTGGCAACACCAGCGAGCAGATAGAAGTGCGCTGGCTAGCAGAGGCGAACCTTAGATTTCAAACAGATTGCGATAAAAGAGTTGTCTTCTCGTTTGGCACAAATGACAACTTGGTTGAAGAGGGCTTGCGCAAAGTAGAATTGACTAATTCTGTAGACTGCGTACGCCGTATCTTGACCCAGGCAAAAGCACTGTTCCCAGTTCTATTGATAGGTCCTCCAGCTGTAGAAAATGACCAGATGAATCGCCGGGCCGTTGCAACTTCTACTGCCTATGCCGAACTGTGCGATCAGCTATCTGTGCCTTATTTAGATACCTATCAGCCGCTTAGCCAAACTGCTCTGTGGATGCAAGAAGTCGCGGCGGTAGATGGCTATCATCCAGCAGCTTCTGGCTATCTAGCTCTATCTCAACTAGTGACAGAATGGCCAGCCTGGCAAAGCTGGTTCGCTCAAGATTAAACCCTATGGCCTATTACATTGCGCCCAGTTTTTTGAATAAACTGGCCGTCCATATCACCAAGAACTATTTGGATCTACCTCAGATCAAAGTGCCTTTAATTCTAGGCGTTCATGGCCGCAAGGGTGAGGGGAAAACGTTTCAATGTGAGCTGGTTTTTGAGCGGATGGGGGTGGAAGTAGTCTATATTTCTGGCGGCGAGCTAGAAAGTCCAGATGCTGGCGACCCGGCTAAACTAATTCGACTGCGCTACCGGGAGGCGGCTGAGCTTGTGCGGGTGCGCGGTCGGATGGCGGTGCTGATGATCAACGATTTGGATGCTGGAGCGGGCCGGTTCGATCGGATGACGCAGTACACCGTGAACACGCAGCTGGTGAACAACACGCTGATGAATATCGCGGACAATCCGACTAATGTGCAGCTGCCAGGTAGCTACGACGAAAAAGCGCTGCCGAGGATTCCAATTGTTGCAACGGGAAATGATTTTGCCACGCTGTATGCGCCGCTAATTCGCGACGGGCGAATGCAGAAGTTTTATTGGGAGCCTAGCGAAGCAGACAGGTTGGGAATTATCGGCGGCATGTTTGCAGGTGATGGCCTACCGGCTGAAGATATTCAGCAGATAGTGAAGACGTTCAAGGATCAGGCGATTGATTTTTTTGGGGCGGTGCGATCGCAGCTCTATGACGAACAAATCACCCAGTTCATTACATCCGTCGGAATCGAAAACGTCGCAGCTAGCACCGTCAACGCCGTTAATAAACCCACTTTCAGCCGCCCTCACTTCACACTGGATCGCCTGATCACAGCAGGCAATACGCTCGTTAAGGAACAAGAGCGTGTCCGTACAATGGGACTAGTCAACGAGTACAACCAGGCACTCACGCCGCGTGGCTCGCCCAATCAGCAACGCCACCACAGAGACCCTGGACTACTCACGCCGCCAGCAGCAAACGGACTCAAACCTTACAGCGTAGGAATGGAAAACGTCGCTGCCAAAGAGTCGTCTTCATCTCCGTGGCAAAGATCAAGAGAAGCAAGAATCTCACAGTCTACGAAATCTACTGCGGCAAACCTTACTACTGTTCAGCCACCTACCTCATCATCGCTGCCCCAAGCTATTCAGCAGCAGTTACAAAGCGTTTTGGGTTCAGGAGATCGCATCGCCATAGAACACAGCGACCAACGGCGATTTCAGATGAACTCGTGGCAGGGGTACGCCGCGCTTAACACCAGCGATAGACAAGTAGCCTGCGATCGCCTACAGCAGTGTCTAGCCGACTTTCCCAATCACTACGTTCGACTCATCGGCATCAACACCCGCACCAAACAACGCACCGCAGAGATCATTGTGCGCCGACCTCGATGATTGCCAAGCACTTTGCTTTATTTGGAGAAGGTCATAGCATTTAACGATGCCAGGAGCAAAGATGCTGCCTTCTCTATAAGTATGCATCTGGAAACCGCTATATATTGTCAGGCTTGTAGATGCTGTCGTAGTCGCAGCAGCCCAGCGGTTTGAGCCAGATTCAACGGCAGCAAAGAAACGCCTTCGATGCGCGACTGAACCCAGCCTTCACCCCACTGCCACTCATGAAAACCGTCAACGCCCCCACTCAACAGAAACCGAATACCGTCGGGTGAGATCAGCTCCACCTGATGCCCGATGCGTACAAACTCAAGCTTCATCGCAGGAGAAATCCCGACTGCGCTTTTAAAAGACTGACCAACAGTCAGCGGCGCTTTGAGCGTGCCCACCGTCACTCCATAAATCTGCTGGGGCTGCATCCACTCTCGTAGCTTCTCTAGCTGGGTCAGACTCTGCGCAATTTGCTCAGCACTCGCCCCAATTTCTATCCGTAAGTTACTCTGCTGATAAGTCCCAAACATCTCGATCACTCCTAATAAAATTCCCGCAAAACTAACGTCCGCGGGAAAGATCAAATCAATCACTATGCAAGTCTGTCCGTTTCCTGTCCGCCAGCTGGCTTTCTCTCTAGCGATTCTTCAGTCACCACCTGTTTTCCAAGGTCTACAATTTTAGACGGTTGCAGCTTGCTCAGGCTTTAGGGTGGCTTCAGCCGGTAGCTCCAGACAATAGCCAGCACCATAGACTGTCTTAATGTACTGTGGATGCCGGGGATCAGGCTCCAACTTAGTGCGCAGATGTCTGATATGGACTCGGATTGTCTCAATGTCATCATTAGGGTCGTAGCCCCATACTTCTTTTAGGATCTCGCTGGGCGAAACGGTTTGCCCATGTCTTTGTAAGAGACAGTGCAACAGTTCAAACTCTAAATGAGTGAGCTTAACGGTTCTATCTAACCAAATAGCCTCAAATCTTTCAGGGACAAGCGTCAGCGGCCCATAGCTTAGAATTTCACTATGCTTTGCAGCCTGTGGAATGCGATCAGTACGTCTGAGTAAAGCTCTGACCCGGGCCAGCATTTCCTCTAGCTCAAAGGGCTTGGTTAAATAGTCGTCAGCGCCCGCATTGAACCCGTCAACTTTGTTCTGAGTTTCCCCCAGTGCTGTCAGCATCAGAACTGGAATGTCAGCTGTGCGGTCATCTCTACGCAACCGCTGGCACACCGTAAATCCGTCAACTTTCGGCAGCATCAGATCGAGCATAATTAGATCTGGCACTATCTGGACGGCCAGTGCCTGCCCCTTTATACCGTCGCCTGCTTGAGTGGTGTCATATCCAGCCATTTCCAAGTTGATAGAAACAAGTTCTACAATTGCTGGATCATCATCGATGACGAGTATACGAGGCATATTATGAAGGGTGTTGCTATGGGACAAGGCTACCACTTCTGTTCTGAGCGATGGTTACACTTAATCACCGCTCTTAACAAAATGCATGGATTTGAATTGCGTTATCTAAATACTTTCCAGAAAAAATAACATTTCTTTGTTCTATATTAAGCGTTTGTCACACTAAGAATAATTGGCTTAAGATTTGCTTAAGATTTTGGCGTCAGCGATAAGGCCAGCGAATGTCTAGTGCTATCTACAGCCGACTTCAATCCGCCGATTCGATGTCTATAAATTTACCAGCCGCAACTTGCCGACAATAGTTGTCGGACAAGAGCTGCCTCCAGAGTACGCTGATACTGGAACTTCGATTAAAACTCCCCAGGTAGGATTCGAACCTACGACCAATCGATTAACAGTCGACCGCTCTACCACTGAGCTACTGAGGAATGGGAACTCCATAGTACATAAGCTGGTGTCGCTTTGGCAAGGAGCTTTTCCTAGCTTTTGGAAAAGCAAAACTAACCGCCGTCTCTACCCATTTTTCTCAGACGGTTTTGAATTTCTGGGTCGAGATTGGCGATGAAACGTCCTGAGCGCTTCTTCGGTGGCTTCTGGCGATGCCGGACTCGCTGGCTGACGCTGGTTACTTCGTTTTGTAGCTGTAGGGCAGAGATGCCTTCTGCGCCGTAGCCGATGACGGTTTGTCGGTGGACGTTATCGGAGGTGGCGACGATCAGCCTTTGAGTGAACTTGCGGGCATCGTTGCGAAACTTGGCGCAGGCTCTTTCTATGTAGCTATCGGCTGTTTGCCCAAAGCCTGTGTAGTGAACAGAGAGATGTTTTGTAATGACCGATTGTGAGGCAGGTGTGCGCTGCTCGTATGCGTCGAATACAGCCCAGGTTTCATATTCTTGATAGGCGCTGTAGTTGGCTAAGGAGGCTAGGAGACCTTCTCTAGCCGCGTCTAGTCCCTGTGCGTCTTTCAACTGGACGAGGCTAGGCCATGTACCGATAATGTTGTAGCCATCTACTAATAAGATCGCTTGAGAAGAATTGCCCGCCATAACAAGGACTGACGTAGATGTTCATTCTCTTAATACTAGGTGATGAACTCTGGCAAATGTGTTCGTAGAGCTACGTCTCTTGAAGTTTTTGTTTTAGCCTTTTGGGATTGCCGCTGTCGCTGACGGCACCTTTTTCTAGTAGGAAGGCGCGATCGCAATAGTCCAGTTCAGCTAGTCGGTGCGTCACCCACAGCGCGGTCAGTCCTCTACTTTTGACTAGCGACTGTACCTGTCTGACCAGATCGAGCTGACTATCTGGGTCTAGCAGGGCAGTCGGTTCATCTAGCAGTAGGATTTCGCAGTGCTGAGCGATGGCTCCGGCGATTGCCACTCGCTGCTTTTGGCCGCCGCTTAGGGCGTAGATCGGTCGGCGCTGCAAATGCAGCAAGTTCACTGCCGAAAGCGCTTCTTCTACGCGGGCTCTCACCTGCTCAATAGTCAGCTTCTCTTTGACCAGACCGAAGGCTACGTCTGCTCCCACCGTTGGCATCACTAGCTGATGATCCGGGTTTTGAAACACAAAGCCAACGGGACCAGACGTTTTGATACTGCCAGTCTGCCTTGCTATCAATCCAGCTAGCAGTCTTAGCAAAGTCGACTTACCACTGCCGTTGTTGCCCAGAAGCATGCAAAATTCTCCGGGTGCAACGTCGAGCGAACACTCACTCAGTACGCTTGCACCCGAAGGCCAGCTGAAACTGACTTTATTAATGGCGACCGCAGGACTACTCACCCGAGCTTATTCGCCAGCTAGTGCAAAGAACCCAGGGGCTCTTCCTGATGCGCCCGCGCTGCCCGATTTTTCGTATACCTGGACAGCCGCTAGCTCACTGACTGCGATCGCAATCTTCTTATCTGTCACTTTGTCACAGGTCAGCTCTAGCATCGCCGGATCGCCAGATTTTAGCGCAGACAGCGCCTCTTCGTAGGCCGCATCAGCTGCTTCCTTATCTTGCTTTTGTACGGTCAGGGGCAGTGCAGTGTGCTTTAGCGCAAGTTCAACGATGTACATACAGTTAGTTAAAGTTTAGTTCTGTCAAGTCCGCCCTCTAGTATAGCTATCGCATGGCGGCGCTTCCTAAACGAGCGAGCTTTATATCTTATTAAGGAGACTTTTTAGAGAAGTAACCCTATAATAATGAGAACAAGGGTAAAGATTAGTAAACGACATTTATATTCTTGGTGTCTTGGTGGTAGATGCTAAAACGGCAATCACCGAAACCTCAAGCCATGCCGTAATCTTTACGCTGTCTTACATAGATGATCCAATAGGAGATCTTTTTTATGACTATAGCAATGGGACAAGCGCCCGCCGCGCGGGGACGGTTTGACGTCCTCGACGACTGGCTAAAGCGCGACCGATTTGTCTTTGTTGGGTGGTCCGGTTTGCTTCTATTCCCCTGCGCCTTCATGGCGATTGGTGGCTGGATGACCGGCACTACCTTTGTCACTTCGTGGTACACCCACGGTTTGGCAAGTTCCTACCTAGAAGGCTGCAACTTCCTAACGGTTGCGGTCTCTACCCCCGCTGATAGCATGGGCCATTCGCTCTTGCTACTGTGGGGCCCCGAAGCCCAAGGTTCACTCGTTCGCTGGTTCCAAATCGGCGGTTTGTGGGCGTTTGTAGCGCTGCATGGCGCGTTCGCTCTGATTGGCTTCATGCTGCGCCAGTTCGAGATTTCTCGTCTAGTCGGCATCCGTCCGTACAATGCGATCGCCTTCAGTGGTCCGATTGCAGTGTTCGTCTCGGTGTTTCTGATGTACCCGCTGGGCCAGTCCTCGTGGTTCTTTGCCCCGAGCTTCGGCGTAGCGGCCATCTTCCGCTTCCTGCTGTTCTTGCAGGGCTTCCACAACTGGACTTTGAACCCGTTCCACATGATGGGCGTGGCCGGTATTCTTGGTGGTGCGCTTTTGTGTGCGATTCACGGTGCGACCGTGGAGAACACGCTATTCCAAGACGACGACAATGCGAACACCTTTAGAGCGTTTGAGCCGACTCAGTCGGAAGAGACGTATTCGATGGTGACAGCGAACCGGTTCTGGTCGCAAATCTTCGGGATTGCGTTTAGCAACAAGCGCTGGCTGCACTTCTTCATGCTGTTCGTCCCCGTGACGGGCTTATGGATGAGTTCGATTGGCATTGTTGGTTTAGCCTTGAACCTGCGTGCGTATGACTTCGTGTCGCAGGAAATCCGCGCTGCGGAAGACCCTGAGTTTGAGACCTTCTACACCAAGAACATCTTGTTGAATGAAGGTATTCGTGCCTGGTTGAGTCCGCAGGACCAGCCGCATGAGAAATTTGTATTCCCTGAGGAAGTTCTTCCTCGTGGTAACGCGCTGTAATTCTTAGTCTCTAAGGATTACTTCAAAGCCCCTAGCTTCTCGAGAAGCTAGGGGCTTTTTGATTGTTTTTGTTTTGGCCCGAAACTTCCGTGAACTTCTGACTACTTGGTTCTTAGCTTCTTTGTGTTTTCGGAAAGACTTTTAACAAAACCATCTAAACGTTGGGATAGCTTTTCATCTTTTAGACTGCCATCTTCACTAAATGCATTCCATGCCTGACCAATGGCGATTTGTTCGGGAATGACCCAAGCGTGAACCCATCGCATAATCACGCGCAGGTCATTCAGCGCATTGCTGTTGGACTGTCCGCCTAGCACGCTGATCGTGCCAGTGACTTTGCCCTCTAGATGGTCAAAGCTCATCAAATCGAGCGCGTTTTTGATCACGCCGCTGACGCTGCCATGATACTCAGGGGTGGCGATGACGAGGGCATCCGCTGCGGTGACGTGCGATCGCATCACCTCCACATCTGGATAATCTGGATAGTCGCTTCCCCCATCGCAAAAGGGCAAAGTCATCTCTCTAAGATCCAGCACTTTCACCTCAGCGTCCAATGACTGCAGCCGTGCAGCAACCAGGTCGAGCGCCTGCATACTATACGAATCTTCTCTCAGGCTACCGCCTATACAAACTACTTTCACAGTTCAAACAATCCTCTTTGAATTACTCAGTCTTTTCTAATTCGATCCCTTGTAGTCTCAGCTACTTGCAAAACTCGCTTCAAGTCTGACCCACTTTACTTTGAACCGAGCGACAGACTTGCTTTTTACACGTCCACAAGATAGCGCTAACAACCGCTAGAAGTACACCCGTCAAACCGTAAGTCGCGGTCAGTCCAAAGGCACTAGTGACTGGCTGGGAGACAATCGGCGACAGAAATTGACCGAGAAACATAAAGGTTGTCAGCCCACTCAAGGCTCTGCCTCTAAGTGCACTGGGCACTTCATTAGATGCCCAAACGTTGAGATTAGGCATGATCAGTCCTAAGCCGATACCGATAGGCGCAAGCACCAGCAGCATTAGCGAATAGCTGCTCACTAGCCCAATGCCGATATAGCCAATCCCCATCAGTCCGAAAGCAAAGGCCAAAATGCTAATGAAGCTGAAGCGCTTTTTGAGGTTGCCGTAGTTCATCGAGGCAAATGCGCTGAAGAGCGTGGAGAATGCGATCGCCAGTCCGGTTTGGCTAGCGCTCGCCCCCGTCAACTGCTGCAAATAGAACGGCATCTGCACAGGAATCAGATAGAAAGCTAGCATCTGTAGGAAAGTCGCGCCGTAGATCAAAACCAGCAGCCTCACTGGAAACGATACGTTAGCAGCCGATACAGCGTCTGCTGATGTGGGAGAGACATCTAGCTCACTATCTGGCTCGTACAGCGCAGAAAGAATGGTTGGCACCAACAGCCAAGAGAATAGGTAGATCAAGAACGGAAAGCGCCAGCTGAGATCCGCGACAAAGCCACCGACTGAAAGGAACAGCACGCCACCAAACCCCATAAAAGCGGCCTGCAAACCCATGAAGTTTGCTCTAGCCTCGCCCTGATAATAGTCAGCAATCAGCGTCGTCGCACTGACCATCACCCCAGCGACAGCTAGTCCTAAAAATGCTCTGCCAGCCAAAATTGCAAACACAGAATTTAGCCAAACGCCCGAGCTGCCAGCTAGCCCATATAGGATTGCAGATCCCAGCAAGAGTGGCTTTCGACCAATTTTGTCTACCATCTGCCCCGCAATCGGCGAACCGACCACAATAAACAAAGCTGGCACCGTCAGCACCAGCTTTACCCAAAAGTCAGCATTGTCGATTCCCGCAAAATGCGCTTCCATCGCTGGCAAAGACGGAGCAATCGTTGCGCCGGACATTACCGTCAGCGTACTGGCCAATAGCAAAGTCACTTTTATCAGCCACAAATCCGATCTGCTATTGCTAAGTTCGTTAGAAGTGGATTCTGTCATGAGCTATCGATTATAAAGATCTGAAGCCAGATGCCTTTGCCTCGGACACTATACGTTTGTCACTTTGCCGATGTTTAGCGTCTACATACTGAGGCTCTAAACACGTACCTATAGCCTTCTGCACTTTGCTTACTACACTACGAAAGGTTACACCCCTTATTCCACAACGCAAAGTGCCATAGCAGCGGTAGGAACCCGCGTCGTCGTACGGCGCTAGGGAATGCCTACCAAGACAAAGTACGAATGCATCCGCGCTTTACTATATATCGGTTGCTATAGCTAGGCTAATCTCTGGTGAGGTATAGGCCATCAAAAAAAGGGCAGCTACCGATAATAAGTAGCTGCCCTTTTTTGCATGTTGAAGAGTCGAGACTAGGATTAGCCTTCAGTCGCTAGCTCAGTGCTACCCCGACGATTGCCGCCGGTCAGACTGTTAAATAGCATTACACCAACTGCTTTGATCAAGTTGCCTTCTAGCTCTTGGAACAGCGCCATATTGATACCAAATGCGTCGTTTGCTTCTGTCACAATCGCATCAGCCATAGCATCGTCAACGGGCGCTTCACTCAAAGAGGCACGGTAGTTGGCCTTGAAGGCTTTCTCATCTTCAATTGTCGGAAATTCGTAGAAAGCAACGCCATCGCTACCCGATAGATTCATTGCCCGCTGAGAAATGGTCTTCAAGATCTGTCCGCCGGACAAGTCGCCGAGATAGCGTGTGTAGGAGTGGCCGACTAGCAGCTCAGGCTGAGTGGCCGAAATCTCACGGATGCGATCGACATAGCGCTTGCCAGCTTTGGTTAGCTGAATCTCGTCGCGCCAGTTGGGGCCATAGTAAAAAGCCAGATCTTCTTCTAGGCTCTGCTTGCGGTTGAGTTCTGGGAAGTAAATCTTAGAAACAACGGGATGATCCTTGTGCTTCTCTAGCTCTTCTTCCATTGCGCAGTAGACAAAGTAGAAGTTACCTACCAGCTTACGGTAAGACTTTTTTTCTACCACACCACGCAGAAAGCATCGAACAAACCCGACGTTCTCGGCCATAGTGTGAGCTTTTTTAGTGCCCTCACGGAGCTGGGTCGCTAAATTGTTGCTCATGTTTTTAAAAATTCTCTTTTACCTAGATTTAAAGCTTAGGATGCACCTTGATCCTGAGAAAGATTTCGCAACATTTTTTCACGTTGAGAAAAAATGCTAATGCTACAGCCTGACCACAAAGCCTTCCTACATGTAGCCTGCTCCCTATAGCCAAAAGGCTGTAGGGAGGAAGATTACAAAAGAGGAAGGCTCTGCCGGAACGCTATTGGTCCGCTCACCCCGGTTAGATATCGAGGTCGGTCATGTTCAGTCTGGGTCCATAGGTTTCGATGAACTCGCGGCGGGGGGCAACGCGATCGCCCATCAGCACGGTAAAGATCCGATCCGCCTCAGCCGCGTCCTCGATCTCCACTCGCTTCAGCGTTCGGCTCTCAGGGTTCATGGTGGTGTCCCACAGCTGCTGCGGCATCATTTCACCGAGTCCCTTGAATCGCTGGATGTTGTACTTCGCGTTCGTTGGTAGTGCTGCAATGCCGTCTTGCAGTTCTTTTTCGCTGTAGCAATAGGTGTGGTTTTTGCCTCGCTCTAGCTTGTAGAGAGGTGGGCAGGCGATATAGATATAGCCTTGGTCAACTAGATCGCGCTGATAGCGATAGAAAAAGGTGAGCAGCAGTGTGCGGATGTGTGCGCCGTCTACGTCCGCATCTGTCATCAGGCAAATGCGGTGATAGCGCAGGTTTTCAGGTGCGAAGTCTTCACCTTTGATGCCCAGGCCCAGGGCAGTAATCAGCGATTGGACTTCGTTGTTCTTATATATTTTGGAATCGTCGGTTTTCTCGATGTTGAGAATTTTGCCTCGTAGCGGCAGGATGGCTTGGAATCTGCGATCGCGCCCCTGCTTCGCACTACCGCCCGCAGAATCACCCTCAACAATAAAGATCTCCGATTCGCTAGGATCGCGAGACGCACAGTCAGAGAGCTTACCCGGCAAAGTGGAAGACTCTAGCACCGACTTACGCCGAACCAGATCGCGTGCCTTCTTCGCTGCTTCAGCCGCATTGAATGCCTGAATCGCCTTTTCTAGAATGGCATCTGCCACGCCAGGATTGAAGTCTAGATACTCAGTGAGCGCTTCACCCACCAAAGAATCAACGATGCCGCGCACCTCTGTATTACCCAGCTTAGTCTTGGTCTGACCCTCAAACTCAGGATCGGGAACCTTCACCGAAACGACTGCTGTCAGACCTTCGCGAATATTTTCACCTGCCATGTTCGACTCGGCGTCTTTGCGCTTCTTCCGCTTGCGCGCGACTACGTTCATTGTTCGAGTCAGAACGGCTTTTAGTCCCTCCAGATGAGTACCGCCATCAACCGTGCGAATGTTGTTGGCAAAGCCCATCAGGTTGTCAGAGAAAACATCGCCGCACCACTGCAGCGCGGCTTCTACCTGCACACCGTTTTTCTCTGAGTTCACGTAGATAACATCAGGGTGCAGCGGCTCTTTGCCGTTGTTGATGTATTCGACGTATTCTTTGATTCCCCCTTCATATAAGTAGTGGGAAACGCGAGGCTGATCGGATTTGAGTAGCTCTAGTCGATAGTCAGTAAAGGTAATATCGACGCCAGCGTTCAAGTAGGCTAGCTCTCGCAAGCGCCTAGCTATTGTGTCGTAGTCGAATTCGACAGTGTGCGTGAAGATAACCGCATCTGGCTTGAAGACAACCTGCGTACCCGTTTTGCTGCTGCCCTTCGAGGTTTTGAGTTCACCAATAGGATTCCCTTGCTCAAACCGCTGCGTATGGACCTTGCCCTCGCGCCAAACGGTCACTTCTACCCACTCAGAGAGTGCGTTTACAACAGAAACACCAACGCCGTGTAGACCGCCTGAGACTTTGTAGCCACTATCGCCACCGAATTTGCCGCCAGCGTGTAGGACCGTCAATACCGTTTCTAGTGCTGACTTGCCCGTTGTTGGGTGAACATCGGTAGGAATACCTCGACCGTCGTCGGTGACTGTCACCGAGCCATCGGCGTTGAGGGCGGCAGTAATGTGAGTACAATGACCAGCTAGAGCTTCATCAACTGAGTTGTCGACAACTTCGTATACCAGGTGGTGCAGGCCGCGTGGACCGGTACTACCGATATACATCCCCGGGCGCTTTCTAACAGGCTCAAGTCCTTCTAGTACCTGAATCTGCTGAGCGCCGTAGTTGTTTGCCATACGTGTTCTCCTGAGGTCAGTGCCGACCGGTTTCCTTAGGCTGGTATTTCAGTGTTTTTATAGCCGACTGTCTATAGCTGGTTGTAGCTATTTGTGGCTGGTGTCTTGGTAGATAATTATAGGGACCGTCTTCTTAAGCGTTCTAAGGGGGGTTTAGAAGGTCATGATGATAATGCGCCTATGAATTCTAGCACATCGGCGTTAAAAGCGATTTTAGAGCAGTTTCAGCACGTTGATTAGAGTAGGGTTGCAACCCCCCTTTTTTTCGGAACAGAAATCTCCTGAAGATTTAACCTTATATAGGTGACTTAAAACCGGTGTATCCAACTGCCACTTTGCTACTGGTAAAGTCACTGAGAAATGCTTCTTCTAAATGTCGGCATGAGTTCTTTTGTACTATAGTAAACCGCATTTGATTATTGTTGTCGGTCCTACAGCGTCAGGAAAGTCTGGACTTGCGATGGCGTTGGCGAGTCGATGGTCTGTAGAAATTTTGAGCGCGGATTCTCGGCAGGCTTATCGACGGTTTGATATTGGGACTGCCAAACCGTCGTTGTCAGATCGGCAGCAGGTAAAGCATCACTTTGTTGATATTTGTGAGCCGACTGAGGTGCTGACGGTGGCTGCTTATCAGCAGCGAGCGAGAGCGGTGATTGCCCTGATGCATCAAGAGCAAGAGAGAACGCCGCTGCTGGTTGGTGGGACTGGGCTGTATGTGAATGCGATCACAAAAGGCCTAAAAATACCCAGAGTCGCGCCTCATCCGGAACTGCGATCGCAACTTCAGTCTCTTGGACAGCCACACTGCTACCAGCTTCTACAAACGGTAGATATCGAAGCGACCAACCGAATACACCCAAACGATCAGGTCCGAACCCTACGCGCCCTAGAAGTTTTTTACGTGAGCGGGCGCACTATTTCCAGCCAGCAAGGAGAAGAACCGCCGAGCTATCCGATCCTATATATAGGACTCGCTTGCGATCCAGATGCTTTGCGATCGCGCATCACCACCCGCACGCATCAAATGATAGAAACGGGCCTAGTCAGCGAAGTCTCTGATTTAGTCCAAGAGTACGGCGCAGACCTACCGCTACTAAAGACTCTAGGCTATGCGGAGATAGTACGTTACTTAGCTGGAGATCATTCTCTGGGCTCAGCAATCGATGCAATCATCCAGCACACCTGTCAGTTCGCCAAGCGCCAGCGCACCTGGTTTCAAAAAGAAAATCGAATCGAATGGTTCACCGCAGGCGATCCAAATCTAGTGGAGAAAGTCAGCGATCGAGTCGAGGAGTTCAAATCTAATCAGGCTTATGGTTTAAAGGCTTCTGACCAAGCCGCTACAGCTCCTCAGTCTCCAGTTCAGGAATGACGACCGCCTGCCGCTTCAAAGGCTCTAATTCTTCGTTCTTTGCTGGGACGAGTTCCTTCTCGCGCTCTTCTACCTTCTGTCTTTCTTCTAGCTTCAGCGGTAGCCTCATCGGTTCTGGCGTTGCTGCTTGCTTCGTCTTCGGTAGGCTCCTTTCTAGGTCGCCCAGCGGTCTAGGAATCACCATGACTGAATTGAGTTCGCCGATGCGCTCGGCTTCATTCATACCGGCTTCGACTGCGATCGCAACATTAGACAGCGATCCCTGAATAATGATGGTACAAAGCCCACCACCGATCGTCTCATGAGAGATCAAGGTGATCTCTGCGGCCTTTGTCATCGCATCTGCCGCACCGACCATCGCCGGAAAGCCTCGGGTTTCGAGCAGGCCGATGGCTTCTCCTCCCATTGAGCTACCTACCCCTTCTAAATCCTCTATGCGCGGCATGATTGGCAGCACCGCTTCGAGATTAGCTGGCGGTCTAGGAATCATTGACGAAGACACAAACTGCCCAAATTCTTTCGCCATCCGCTCACCTGCGTGAACGGCCATCCTGACATCGGCAACGCCGCCTCGGACGATGGCTGTACAGTGTCCGCCCCCGGTTTTTTCGTAGCCAACCAAAAATACGTTAGACGATTTGATCATCGCATCAGCAATGCCGATGATTGCCGGAAAGCTAGTTGTAGAGACCATTCCCAGCGCCGTATCCCGCATTGGATTGCGCCGCTTTGCGGTCATTCTAGCGGCTTGGTTTTGTGGAGAAGGGGTGGCGTCTGAGCGCATGGCGAGCCTCTAAGGTGGCTAACTGTCGTTTCTGCTGTTTGTTTCGATAATCTAGGCTATCTGTGGGCTACGAGTCCTTCGAAGATGGCCGATTGGGAAACAAAGTGGACATAAGCTGGCTGACTTGGTTGCGACCGTAGACGTAGCCGTTCGATTGAGTCGTGAGCGAAGATGAGCCGTTTTTTGCTAGTCCACCACCATTGTCAGAATGACTACTAGATGGTTGGTTTAATTGTACGCCATTCGTAAAGCCGCCGTAGCTGTTTTGGGCAGCAGCCGGATCCACGAATTGTCCATTCTGGTCGCTCAGGTCTGGTATTTCAACAGCCTTAGGACCAATAGGCGGCGGTTCTACAAAAGTACTTTCAACAGTATCTGAGGGCGGCGCTGCATAGTCTGGTTTAGCAGGCACGCTCTGGTATCTGTTAGGTGAGTAGCTATTGCTAGCACCGTTACCGAGGCCAGCACCATTACTAAAACCAGCACCATTGTTGATGCCGACACCGTTGCTAAAGCTGGTGCGAGCAACGACAGGTTTGCTATCAGGCTGTGCCACAGACTGTCCAATCAAAGAACAGGGGGGCACAACTGCACTTTGTTCAATCTGGGGATCAATAACGGTGCTGCTAGGCCCAATACTGGCATTTGCCCCGATTGCGCCGTGCCCAACGACTAGAACATTGGCACCTAGGCTAGCGCCTGAGCTGATTTTCAGCACACCTTTACGAGATTGAATACAGACACCGCCTGCTAGACAAACGCCTTTTTCGATGATGATGCGGCTGCCTGAGGGGGCTTGCAGGACTACGCCGGGTGCGATCGCAGCAGTCGAATCCACCGTCACATCACCCACCACACAGTAGTGAGTATCGCTAACTAAGCGCGGCGGCTGATGTAGGTGAGAGTTTGACGGTTGCATTAGCACCACACGGCATTAATCACGCGATCGCAAATCTAAGGACGCTGAATCGTAGTCTCTAGAACGCGGCGCTTGGCCTGGGGATCTACCCCTATCAAGCGGACATATTCACCCTGATGACGAGCTAGCTGCTTACCCAGCGCAGAGATCGCCTCAGCAGGGCGACGGGCATCAATCGCTTCACCCGTTTTCCAGATACCGCTGCGATAGCGACGCTTATCAGCAAATTCAATCGAAATCTTGTGCCCCTGGTTGACTAGCTGAGTCACCTGATCCATCACATTAGAATCTACACCGCCATTATTGCTACCATAGCCACCGCTCTGATTGCTGTTGTAGCCACCGCTTTGGCCGTAGCTGCTAGGCTGACCGCGAAAAGCCGGATCGTCATAGTGAGGAGGATTGCTGTTGATTGGATCGCGGCCCGTCGAAGACACGCCACGATAGCCAGACCGGCTGCTACTTTGACTACCACCTTGAGCCAGCTTTTGACCTGGCTTTTGAATGGTCAGCTCTACAACGCGACGCTTAGCTTTAGGATCAATTCCTACTAGGCGAACGTAATCGTTACTGTGCTGTGCCAACTGCTTACCTAATGCAGAGATGGCTTCAGCCGGACGACGGGCATTGATTGCAGGCCCTGTTTTCCAGATACCGCTGCGATAGCGACGCTTGTCAGCAAATTCAATCGAAATCTTGTGCCCCTGGTTGATGATCTGAGTCACCTGGTCCATGATGGCTGTGTCCATGCCGCCGCCGTTACTGCGATTCAAGAAAGCCGGATCGTCATAGTGGGGAGGATTGGCGTTGATCGGATCGCGAGTGGCTTCTCTGCCGTTGATCGAAGCGCCGCTGCCAGAAGACTGTGAGTTAGACTGGCTACCTTTCTGACCGGGCTTTTGAATAGTGGTTGCTGCGCCACGCGTCTTCATTTGGATGTTGATGCCAAAGATCCGCACATACTTATCAGCGTTCTGATTTAAGAGATTTTGTAGCTGGTTGATTGCAGCCGACTCACTGCTAGCGCTGATAGAGGGCGCTGTTTGCCAGATGCCGCTACGATAGCGACGCTTGTCAGCAATCTCTACGCCAACGTGGTTGCCGCTGTGGATGATGCGGCTGACTGCCTGAGCAACTTCACTGCTCGCACTGTCACCGCTTTGAGCGTAGCCTTCGCTTTGCTGAGCGTATCCATTCGACTGCGCTTGATTAGAGGCGTTAGCGACAGGCCGCGCGTCTATCTCGACTGGCTTACCATCGGCTTTTTGAATAGTGGTCGTAGCGGTACGGCTTTTTGAGCCAGAATCGATGCCAAACATCCGCACATACTCACCGCTGTGCTCATCGAGGCAATGTTCTAGTTTCGAGAAAACTTCTCTTTCGTTCCTTGATTCTATTGGAGAGCAAACTTTCCATACGTTGCTGCGATAGTGGCGCGGACCGGCATGTTCCGTCCCAATCAAATAGCCACCGTTGAGCAAATTGCGAACTTCTTGAGCAACGCCAGCAGATAGACCGCCGCTGCTCTGGCTAGAGCCGCCATTGTTGCTGTAGGACTGATTGCCATAGGACTGGTTGCTGTAGCTGCTGCCACCATAGGAACCCCCTGAAGCCGCTGTCTTTGCAATCGGTGCATCTCCCGGACGCTGTACGGTAACCATGCCCACCCTCTGCTTCAAAGCGGGATTGATGCCGAACATCCGCACGTACTCGCCTGAGTGCTCTGCCAAACAATTTTCTAAGGCGCTGAAGACTGCCTGCTCTCTGGTTTCTTTGATCGGTGTGCAGGTTTCCCAAACGCCGCTGCGGTAACGCCGCTTGTCTGCGTGCTCCATACCGACGCGATATCCCTGGGCGAGGTATGAGCGCACCTGCTGAACGATTTCGGATGAGAGTCTTTGGGCTTGCATGTTTGCTCCTTCAGTGGCAGTAGGAAATTGAGTAGGCTTGCTGTATTTAATGTTTTGAGTCGAGTTTCTAGACTGGTTTCTAGACTGGCTTCTAGGCGGCCTGCTAGGGATGTTTCTAGATGGACTGCTAGGTATGCTCTTAGATAAGGAAGATTGGACGGCAGCGCCTATGACCTCTCTAGCAAATTCCAGGTCTTCAGTGCGAACTTTGGGTAGCTGATCGGCCTGGTGCTGCGAGGTGATAATGCTGCCAGAAGGCACGCACCTGCCAGGGGGAATTTCGACATCTTGGATCAAGGTGTGCATCATCACGACGCAGCCATCACCGAGTCTGGCGTTGAATAGCGTTGAGCGAAATCCAACAAAACAGTCCACGCCTACGAAAGCGGGACTGTGGATGATTGACTTGTGCGCGATCACGCTGCCAGCGCTGAGGTAGATAGAATAAGCGCTGCGAGACGCTGAGGGGGTCATGACCTCAGCGCCTGCTACGCCTTCAACAAGGGTTCCTGGTAGTAGCTTGACGCGATCGCCCACAAAAACAGAAGCGCCCTGACCTGCTGTAATTGCAGTGCCAGGTGCAACCATTGCCCCTGCACCAATGCTCACATCACCCTCAATAAAAGAGAACTCGTGGACATCGGCAGAAGCTTCTACCTTTGGACTGGCGGAAAGGCTCAACCGTGGGATAGCGGGAGCCATACTCTGGTTTGGACTGTGGGCGACCATTTGCCCCTTTTACCCCAAATAAAACGTCTTGCCTGAAATTTTGCTTATCCGAAGATTCGCCTGTTTTGTAAATAAATCTCGTAATCAACAGATCTCTTGGTAGACAAATTTCAGATTTACTCATCTGAAGTCGCCTACCCAAAGTTTGCCTACCTGAAGTCCTCACGCTTGTCGTAGAGCAGACCTGTGTCTAAGCTGACCGTATCGATAATCGCAATAATTGCTGCGTCAACCGGCTTTTGGGCATACCTTTGCTGCTGTCTAGCCGCGCTACCACGACTAACTAACACCCACTCTCCTACGCCTGCTCCGACAACATCAGCCGCGACTTCGTAATCGTCCTGAAGGTCGCCAGAGTCTCCGATTAACTGAATCAGCAGCAGTTTGACCCCCATTAAGCTGTCGTCTTTGACGGTGCTAACCACCGTCCCTCTCACCTTCGCTAGGCGCATAAAGCCTATCTACCGTAAGGACGGATACCGCTGACGCTTTCACGGAATTGTTCAACAGCCTCTGTGTAGCGGATAGGGAGAACAAATTCCAGGTTCTCGTGAGGACGCGCAATGATGTGAGTCGACAGCACCTGGCCACCGTTGACTCGCTTGACGTTCTCTACGCCAGCGGCCACAGACGCCTGAACTTCAGAAACGTCACCACGGACGATCACAGTCACTCGGCCACTACCAATCTTTTCATAGCCAACAAGCGTCACACGAGCGGCCTTCACCATCGCATCAGCCGCTTCAACCACCGCTGGAAAACCCAGCGTCTCAACCATACCTACTGCAATTGCCATACTCTTTTCCTAAAATTCAACACAACAAAATAAAACTGATATTCAATCAGGCCACCTGGCACAAGTGCCTTGTAAGACCTGATAGACAATGACAAACTTGAATCTTGCAGAGACAGTTTTGTTAAAACAGCCTGCTAAACTCTAAAGCCTGATAAGCCACTAAAAGTCCAGGCTATGGCTACGAACGGAACTGCTCTACTGCCTCTGTGTATCGAATAGGCAGAACAAATTCCAGGTTCTCGTGAGGACGCGCGATGATATGAGTCGACAGCACCTCGCCACCGTTGACCCGCTTCACCGACTCAACGCCAGCCGAAACAGACGCTTGAACTTCAGAAACATCACCTCGAACAATGACGGTTACTCGGCCACTGCCGATCTTTTCATAACCAACGAGCGTCACACGGGCGGCTTTGACCATAGCATCAGCCGCTTCAACCACTGCGGGGAAACCTTTGGTTTCAATCATTCCAACAGCAATAGGCATTAATCGAAATCTCCTAAAATACGGAAGCTACTACAGGGTGAATTTTTAATAGAAAAACCTTCGTTTGACCACGGAGATTTCAGTAGACAGTGCGTACAAAATCAGCTGTTTCTACTTTTTAAAATTCTCTTAAGATTCCTGAATAACTTCTTGGCGTCATAACTCAGAATAAAATGACGCCGCCGCTTTGACAATATAAGTCTCAATGATTGTCCCTGATAAAGGTCATTGTTAAACCTTATGTTCAAACCGTCTCAATTTGTGTCTGTTTGCAAAGTTGTATTAAGGCTAAGGCCCCAAGCTCGTCCGAACCTAGCGCTTGGACGCCCCAACGGTCAGGTATTATAAAGAAATTATGGAGAACGCTCTAGTGTTCATGAATTGATTGAGGCTTTCCTAACTTGCTACTCGCTTATCGCTGCTCGCTCGGCACTAGTAGTCGATTAGAAAAGCAAAAAGTCTAGACCCTGGAAAATCTGTTTTTGGAGCATGGCTATCTTCCAAGGAAACTTAACTTATTGGCCACATTCCAATTGAACGCGTAACTTTTCTCTTCAGCCAAATCAATGAATTATCGGCAAACTAACCGCTATCAAGGCAACTACTGAGTGGATCGAGTTAGTTTGTTCACCTGATCTTTTGTGCTTGCTATGATTCGCTGCCATGATTCGCTAATAGTTCGCCGATGGCCGTTTACAGTCAGGCGGTTTGGTTGAGGATTTGTCTTGAGCACCTGTTTGAAAGCCTTTTTTTGATGTATTTGCGATGCAGTTTCTAATCCAGTGGAGTTGGCTAATTCCGATGTACGGGCTAGTGGGGGCGCTGCTAGCACTTCCCTGGGCCACTCGGTTGATCCGTTTGAGCGGACCTAGGCCAGCTATGTACATAAATGTATTGATGACGGCACTGGCCACGCTGCACGGTTCTTTATTGCTACAGACGATTTGGAACACGGGTACCCAGGTGGTGGACTATGAGTGGCTTCAGGTAGCTGGACTCAGTCTTTCTGCCTCGCTAGATCTCTCTGTGGTCAATCTAATTTTTCTAGAGCTGACTGCTGGACTGAGTTTGCTAGCTCAGGTCTACGGCATGGGCTACTTAGAAAAAGACTGGGCGCTAGCTCGGTTCTTTGCGCTGATGGGTTTCTTTGAGGGCGCAATCAGTGGCGTTATTCTCAGTAGTTCTCTGTTTTCAACCTATTTTTTATTGGAGATGCTAACGCTCTCTACTTATCTAATAGTTGGTTTTTGGTACGCTCAGCCGCTGGTTATTGGTGCGGCTAGGGATGCTTTTTTGACTAAACGGGTGGGTGATGTGCTGCTGCTGATGGGGCTGGTCGCGCTGAGTACCTATGCAGGCAGTCTGAAGTTTGACGATCTATATATCTGGGTCAAAGATGCCAATCTTGCGCCTGTGGCAGCGACGTTGATGGGTCTAGCACTGATCGCTGGACCGACGGGAAAGTGCGCTCAGTTCCCGCTTCACCTATGGCTAGATGAGGCGATGGAAGGGCCTAGCCCAGCGTCTATCTTGCGAAATTCGGTGGTGGTTACCTGTGGGGCTTATGTGTTGATTAAGCTGCAGCCAGTGGTGGTGATTTCGCCGATTACGCTAGATGTGTTGATTGGAATTGGGGCGACGACTGCTGTGGGGGCGTCTTTGGTGGCGATCGCACAAATCGATTTCAAGCGAGCGTTCTCCTACTCAACCAGCGCCTACATCGGCTTAGTCTTCATCGCTGTGGGTACAGAATGGCCAGGTGTGGCGCTGCTCTTACTCTTTACCCACGCGGTAGCCAGGGCGCTGATCTTCATGAGCATCGGTGCAGTGGTCTACACCACGCACAATCAGGATCTGACTGAGCTAGGCGGTATTTGGTCAAGGATGCCTGCTACCACACTGACCTATCTCACGGGCGCTTTAGGACTGACGGGCGTGCTTCCTTTTGGCTGCTTTTGGTCGTTTGCGCTAGGCATCGAGTTTTTGTGGGCAGAGCATCCTGTGCTGGTTGGGGTGTTTTTGCTGGTGAATTTCTTGAGTACGCTCAATCTTGTGCGAGTCTTTCGACTGGTGTTTTTAGGAGAGCCGCAGACAAAAACCAGACGCACGCCCGAGGTGGGCTGGCTGATGGCGGTGCCGATGGTGACGCTGTCTATCTTTGTGCTGCTGTTGCCGCTGGTGCTGGCTCGAATGTCTTTGCTGCCACCCTCTGAGTATTTCAACGTGGCTGCGGTGTCGCTGCTAGTGGGTTCGGGTGTTTCGGGTGTCGGCTTAGGATTTTATCTGCCGCTGAATCGGGCCTGGTCGCGATCGCGCATAGCTCCCCTCCGCTGGTTCCAAGACCTACTAGGCAACGACTTCTATACAGAGAAGCTGTATGAGCTAACAGTCGTGAGATTAGTTTTGCAGCTGTCGAATATCAGCAGCTGGTTTGATCGCTACATCGTAGACGGCGCGGTCAACTTTGTCGGCGCGGCGTCCTTGTTTGGAGGAGAAAGCCTAAAGTACAGCGCGTCGGGGCAGTCTCAGAGCTACATATTGACGATTGTGGCGGGCGTCGGGCTACTGGTCTTAATGACGACTTGGACCATGTGGTAAGCCAAAAGACCATTAGACCGAAAGAACAGACTTACGAAAGAACAGATTTACGAAAGAACAGATTTAAGAAGGGAAAAAACTGACGGTGATATTGAGTGCGCTGATATTGATTCCACTGGTAGGCGCTTTGCTAATTAGCATCTGGCCTCAAGAGATAGACAGTAACCAGGTCCGGCGAGCAGCGTTGGTTACGCTGGGTGTCAATTTGGTAGTGACACTTGCTCTGATTGTTCAGTTTGATGTTGGCAATCCTGGCTTTCAGTTTTTGGAAGCGCTGCCCTGGATGAAGCCGCTAGGACTGACTTATTCACTAGGAGTCGACGGCATTGCGCTGCCGTTAGTGGCGATCAACAGCCTGCTGTGTTTTGTGTCTGTTTATATCAGTCACAGCGTGAAGCGGCCTCGGCTGTACTACTCCTTGCTGCTGCTGATTACGAGCGCGGTGGCTGGAGCATTTTTGGCTCAAAACTTGCTGCTGTTCTTTTTGTTTTATGAGCTGGAGCTGATTCCTCTTTACTTGCTGATCGCAATTTGGGGAGGCGCACGGCGCGGCTATGCAGCGACCAAATTTTTGATCTATACGGCGTTCTCCGGAATTTTGATTTTAGGCGCGTTTTTAGGATTAGTGTTGCTGTCTGGAACGGGATCTTTTGATTACGATCCGTCGCTGGCTCAGGGGCTGACGATGGTACAGCAAACGCTACTGCTGGGTGTGCTGCTAATTGGGTTTGGCATCAAGATTCCGCTGTTTCCGTTTCATACCTGGCTACCGGATGCCCACGTCGAAGCGTCGACGCCTATATCTGTACTGCTAGCTGGCGTATTGCTAAAGCTAGGAACCTACGGATTGCTGCGCTTTTGCGTGGGGTTGTTTCCGGATGCGTGGATGTCGCTGTCGCCGCTGCTGGCCTGGTGGGCGGTGGTGAGCGTGCTGTACGGATCTTTGGCTGCGATCGCCCAAACCGATATGAAAAAGATGGTGGCCTACAGCTCGGTTGGCCATATGGGGTACATCTTGCTAGCAGCGGCGGCGGCCACGCCGCTCAGCATTCTGGGCACGGAGCTACAAATGGTTAGCCACGGTTTGATCTCAGCGCTCATGTTTCTACTAGTCGGCGTGGTCTATAAGAAAACGGGCACTCGCGATTTAACGATATTACGAGGGCTGATGGCACCCGAAAGAGGGCTGCCTTTTATCGGATCGCTGATGGTGCTAGGCGCGATGGCGAGTGCTGGCATTCCTGGCATGGTTGGCTTTATTTCAGAATTTATTGTTTTTCGAGGCAGCTTTGAGAGCCAAGGGCCGCAAACGCTGTTCTGTATGCTGGGCTCTGGTCTGACGGCGGTATACTTTTTGCTGATGATCAACCGGGTGTTCTTTGGCAGGCTGAATGCTGCGCCAGATGGAGCCGGAGGGACGATGGAAGTGACGCTGCCTAAGGTTAGCTGGCGCGATCGCGTCCCCGCTATGGCCCTAGTCCTAGTCATTTTCGCGTTCGGACTACAGCCCGCTTGGCTTACCCGTTGGATGGAATCAACCACGAACAATTTCATGCCGAACTACGTCCATCCTGTAGTTGCTATCGGTGGTGCAGCTACCCCTAGGGCTACCAGTGAAGCTTTGTCCAATTTCTGAATCTTATGACTACAACCCCCCTAGCCCCCAGCCTGCAACCGGCTCCACGCTATTCCATCGGTGACTATATTGATCGGTTGCTATCCGGCGGTACGCTACTGCCCAATAATTCCGAGAACCTGATAGAAGTTGTCGGCGTTTTACATGCTTATGGCATCGTGCTCAACGCCTACGCCATTAATTTGCAACACATTGCCAACACTCAGTTTTTGAACCTCTTTCCACTATTCAAATACTTTGATGGCGAAATCACCCCTCGGAAGATAATCAAGCATCTATGGCACGACCGGATTAACTACGAATATGCAGAGTACGTCATGCGCACCATGATGTGGCACGGCGGCGGCGGGCTAGACGCCTACTTAGATTCTGAAGAGTTTTGGGCCTGTTGCGCGCCTGCTATTCAGGCCAAAGCCAGAACCAATCCGATCTTACTAGTCTTTAATAAGCTTTTTCCACAGTATCTTCCAGAGCAAGTCCGTCAGCTGTCCTACTACTCTGGCTTAGGTCAATTTTGGCGGGTGATGAGTGACATTTTCATGGATCTCTCGGCGGCCTATGACCAGGGAAAGATCGAATCAATTGATCAGATTGTGGAGCTGATCAAGGCCGGACTGGTTGCCAACGCCACCAAACCGATTGTCTATAAGGTCACTATCTCTGGCACTGAGTACGACATTCTTCCTGCAGAAGCGGGACTGACTTTCTTACCTGACACCGCTGTTCCCTACGTAGAATCAATCTTCTTTCGAGGCACGCCCTTTTTTGGCACCGTCTCCTACAACGCCCAAGCGCATCAAATTCCGATCGATCAGCAGCATTTTGACTACGGGGCGCTCTTCGCAGATCCGCTGCCAATCGGGGGTGCGGGCATTCCACCCACGCTGCTGATGCAGGACATGCGCCACTACGTGCCTGACTATCTGCAAACGCTGTACGCAAGATCGGTACGTGGTAAAGACGACGTGCGTGTACAGCTGAGCCAGAGCTTTCAAAAGTCAATGTTCTGCGTGACCGAAGCCGCCGTGCGTGGACTGATGCCCTTTGCGGTAGATAGTAGCGATCTAAAAGAACAGGTAGCCAATCGAGATTATCTGGATGGCTGGATGCAGCGGATGTTCCAGTCCAGGATGAATATGGTTCAGTGAGGATTATAGTTTTCCTAAAACCAGCCGCCGGATGATTTCTGTAACCTCGGCTGCCATGAGTGCATCGACAAATCTCGCCTCCTGGTTGCCGTCGCCGGTTCGCTGCGCCGCAATCAATGTCATCGCGATCGCATAGTGCTGATGGCTAGCCGTCGGGTCAGAAGCACCCACTCGAGGCAAATCGAATTCGGCGAGGGCGCAGTAGGTTAGCTCCGTGCGATCGCGCTGATCGCTGCGGCCAAATCCACTTTTAGAGACAATCACGGGCGATCGCACCACCTTCGTCAGCCCCAGCGTCTCTAGCGCCACATCGATGTATCGAGCCGTATCCACGCCCATCGCCTGAATCAGAGTGCTCAGACTGTGACCTTGCACATTGGGCACAATGGCTCGCCGAGGCAGTCGCCAGTGCCAGCTCAGCATCGTTATTAGCCGAGTGAGATCGTAAGTAGAAACTAGATTCTGACCGTGATGCACCTGCTGTGGGGACTTGAGCAATATCCGTCTAGTCTTTGAATCCCATAGCTCTGGATATTCAATAAAAGGCACCTCGCCATAGCGACCTTGAAAGGATAGCTTCTGGTTACCAGTTAGCTGACGGGTCCACTTTTCCAGAACCTCTGGCGCTGTGAATCGCTTAAACATTGCAGCCAGCGAGTTCGAGGTTGCCACTCGATTGTCATAAGACATAATGCCGTCAGCTAGCACTGAGAAAGGAAAACCCGCTTCAGACCCAGCACGGCGGACATGGCAGCTATCAATCAGCGTTCTAGGTGCAACGCCGTTTGCCTGATCAATCACGTTGAGCAGTGGAATGAACTTAGTCGCGCTCCACATCTGTCGATTGACAAATGCCTCTCGACCCAGCCAGCGAGCGTTCAGCTCTCCTGCTTGTGAGGTGGCGATACACACGCAGGCAGACAAAATATCAGAAGCGAGAAAGTCTAGCCCGCTCGCATCCATGGCGGGGCGATCGCCTCGACTAGGATACGGCGCGGCATTAGTTAGCGATAGAGGCACCGCCTTATGACTGGCCTCTTGCAGAATTACCGCTGCCTTAGACGGCTGATCGCGAAAAGGCGAATTGCGAATGCCCAGGTCTAGAAAAGCTAGCTTCTCGGCATTGAAGCCATCTTCTTGTTGGATAAACTGCTGAAATAGCGCTTTTCTGTCCTGTGTTAATGCCAGTGTCAGGAGAGACTCTGCGGTGATTTCGGTAGTGGGAATGTTCAGCGCCCGACACAGCAGCGCGGCTACCTCGCCTCTAGTCATTGACTGGCTCGGTAACAGCACTCTAGGTTCTAGTAGAGATTCAAACAGGTTTGCTGCGATCGCCCGCCCTACCGCCTCTCGTCCATAGCTTGGCACCGCCGCCGCATCTGCGAACGTTTGATTGAGTAGCTGCTCCGTCTGCTGAGCAGACTTAGATGCCTCGCCTAAGCTCATTGCCTCACTTGCCTGTTCAGCAGAGAGCGCCGCCATCAGCACCACGGTGGCCTGCACCCTAGAAATAGTTTGCCTAGGCAAGAACTGACCTGACTCGTCGCCGCTAAACAGGCCGCGCTCTGATGCCCATGCGATCGCCTCACTCGCCCAATACTGAGGTAGCACATCAGGAAAGGAGCGAGCAGATCGCTTCATCGGCAAATCCGGAAAAACCTGGCGCACCAGCGCTGCAAACTCAGCTCGGCTCACCACAGCCAGCGGACGAAACGTTCCGTTGGGATATCCACTGACTAGCCCACGTCTGGCCAGAGCCACAATGCAGCCGCTGGCCCAATAGTGGGCAATATCCGAAAACATACGATTGACTCCGCTATCCAAGCAGTAAAGCTAACTTCGTTCCACCGCGTACGTATATATACCTGCTGCTTGCGGGTATCGTTTGCAGGTACTGCGATCGCAGCCGCAGATCAACCCTTAGGTATCTACGATTATTGTCCTTTCCTCAGCAGTGACGTGTGATCAGGAAGACATTCATGAAAAGCCACAAAGCGAAGCGTAGAACAGAGCCCTGATTTGAAAAAATTGCTCAAAAATCAACCAACTTATGCCGTGAGTCTGTCAACAGAGACAAAAAATTGACGTAGGCTCAAGAGAGAAGTTTCCTGTTCTATCTACTTCTCCAAATACTTTTGTATGAGTCAGCTTGCCCCGTCACCTTCTGAGCCAATCAATAAAGCAACCCCGGCCCACGCCTCAGATACACCTGCTTCTACTGCACCTGCTGATACACAGGCGATTGTGTTCGATGTGACTGGCATGATGTGTGCAGGCTGCGTCAGCACAGTAGAAAAAAAGCTGACTCAGTGCGACGGCGTCCTCTCCGCCACAGTCAATCTGGTAACTGAAGTCGCAGCAGTCTCATGCACGGGTGAGGTCGACGGTGAGACGCTTGCCCAGATCCTGACCGATGCGGGCTATCCGTCGAAGCTGCGTCAGTCCGAAGACGATTTGGGACTAAGCGCCGAAGCTGACTGGCTAGCAAAGCAAGAACAGGCCCAACAGAATCAGACGAGCCAGCTAGCGATCGCATCCGTCCTACTAATCCTCTCCATCCTCGGTCACCTTCAGCATCTCAATCTTGGCGACTCACTGAGCTCCTTACTGGCTATTCCAGTTATCAGCACGCTTTGGTTTCACGCCGCTCTAGCTACCCTTACCCTTCTTTTCCCGGCTCGAAAGATCCTAGCCGATGGCTTCAAAGGTATCCGGCGTGGTACCCCCAATATGAACACACTGGTCAGCTTAGGTGCATTGAGTGCCTATACAACCAGTGTGGCCGCCTTGATTTTCCCACAGCTGGGATGGGAGTGCTTTTTTGATGAGCCGGTAATGCTGCTGAGCTTCATTTTGCTAGGGCGGACCTTAGAGCAACGCGCCCGCTTTCAGTCCGCTGGTGCGCTGCGATCGCTCATCAGCCTTCAGCCAGCGCTAGCTAGACTAGTGCCCCAGCCCGATCTCGACAAACCAGAGGACGCCTCCACTGCCAGCGTTCAAATCCCAGTCAACCAAGTGCAAGTAGGCGAATGGCTACAGGTACTGCCCGGTGAAAAAGTTCCAGTGGATGGCACCATCACTATCGGCGAAACTACTCTAGATGAGTCGATGCTGACTGGAGAATCTGTTCCTGTTAAAAAACAGCCAGCAGACGAGGTTGCTGCCGGTACGCTCAACCAATCTGGTGCAATTACGCTACAGGTGACTCGCACCGGGGCAGAAACTACCCTGGGCCAGATGATTCAGCTAGTTGAGACGGCTCAGACTCGCAAAGCGCCGATCCAGGGACTAGCAGACGTTATTTCCGGCTACTTTACCTACGGCGTCTTAACCTGCGCTGCGCTCACCTTTTGTTTTTGGTACTTTGCAGGTACTTCGCTGTGGCCAGATGTCGCTCAGTCGGCGATGGGTCATATGCATCATGCTGCCATGTCTGCGATGAATTCACTCAGCGTTGACCAGGCTATCGGTCAAGGTGCCAGTCACCTCGGTCAAACGGTTGACGGCTCGCTACGGCTGTTAGTGAGCTTGAAGCTGGCGATCGCAGTCATCGTAGTTGCCTGTCCCTGTGCTTTGGGACTAGCTACACCCACCGCGATCCTAGTCGGCTCTGGCATCGGCGCAGAGAAAGGACTGCTTATTCGGGGCGGCGATATCTTAGAAGCGACTCAAAATATAGATACCCTGATCTTCGATAAAACCGGTACGCTGACGACGGGCTCACCCCGGGTTGTTGACTGCATTTCATTCGCTGCCGATCTGTCTGAAGACGACCTGCTCCAGATCGCGGCGACTGTAGAAAGCGGAACTCGTCATCCGCTAGCCTCTGCTATTCAACAGGCAGCTCAGCAAAAGCAGCTGCCACTTCTAAGTGCTGATAGCTTTCAGACTAGAGCGGGACTGGGAATTAGCGCCGTGGTTCGATCAGAAAATTCTGCTTCTGGTCTTGTCTCTCCCCAGACGATTGCTGTGGGCAACAGAGCCTGGCTGACGAAAAATAGCTGTTCGATTAGTGCCGCCACGGACAATATCGCTCAAGACATCGCTAAAGCTGGAAAAACGCCGGTCTTTCTCACTAGAGAAGATCGACTGATCGGTTTGATAGGTATCGCAGACCAGCTACGCCCAGAAGCAGCTGATGTAATCGCTGAGCTGACTTCTATGGGAATAGAGATTCAGATTTTAAGTGGGGATAGCCCGGGCGCTGTGAGTGCGATCGCCAGGCAGCTCGGTCTCAACTTAGGCCAAGTAAGTGCGGAAGTGAGACCAGAAGAAAAGCTGAACGCGATCGCTACACTTCAAGCTGCCGGACACAAAGTTGGAATCGTCGGTGATGGTATCAACGACGCGCCCGCCCTTGCCGAAGCAGATGTAGGCATCGCCCTCAACTCCGGCAGCGAAGTCGCCATTGAAACTGCCGACATCATCTTGATCAACGACGATCTAACAGACGTGATTGCCGCTATTTATCTCAGTCGGGCTACCTTAGGTAAAATTCGTCAAAACCTAATCTGGGCTTTTTCCTACAACCTCATTTGCATTCCGCTGGCCGCTGGCGCTTTTCTGCCAGCCTTTGGGATATCGCTCAATCCCGGCTTCGCAGGCGGACTGATGGCGCTGAGTTCTATTGCCGTAGTCCTCAACTCTCTAAGCCTAAAATGGGGAGAAAGCAGTAGGAAACAAAGCGCACACATCGAATAGGAAGAACGCACATCAAAAAGACCGTACGCAAACTCTACATACGGTCTTTTGTAATCCTCAACTACTTCGCCTTTCGAAGCACAGCTCGCTTTCAGTTTTTCGTCTTCCAGTCGCCAGTACTGTGTGGGATACAAATCAAGTTCTCGTCATAGCTCTGGATCAATCCACCCTGACGCAGTTTCCCCATCAGCCGTGTTACCGTCACTCGAGTTGAGCCAATAGCGCTGCCGATCTGGGCATGAGTCAGCTGGAAGGGTAGATAATAGCCCTGTTCACACTGCTCGCCGTGCTCATCTATCAGCAGTGTTAAAAAGCCCAGCAGCCGATCGATTGTCCGCCGCTGTCCCAGTGTGCTCAGCCACAGCAGCTTGCGCTGGTGCTGCCGACGAAAAGCATCCAGCACTTCCTTCTGGAAATGAGGCCACGTATCTAGATCGTTCCAATACAGCCAGATCACAGTAGTCTGATCCACATGCGCAAAGCTCTGTAGCGCAAACGGTGGCTGAGCCACCACTTCAAAAGGCTGCCCAGCACCAACAAAGCCCAAAAACGCCTCTTCTGAAGCGACCAGAGGCATCCTAGCAACGCGACTATCGCTCCGACTATTACTCTTCGTCGCTGCACCAACCTGAGCATTTCCCAGTAAACGGACCGACCCTTTCTGCACTAGATAGAGCAATCCAGGACGAGCCGGAATCTTCTCATCCTTGTTAAACGTTCGACAGCGATAATGCTCGGTTGCCCAATCAGAGATACGCTGCCAAGCCAAGAATGGGCGAGCGCTATCTGTCTGAGCGAGGGACATAGTAGATAGAGATGGGTTAAGTCTAAGCGATGTAGATAGTGTCATCTATAGGGTAAGAAAGAGTGTCGTACGGTGAGAGGACGATTGACAGGAGGCATTTACTCAATATTTCTATCCGTAGGATTGCGGACAGGAGGAAAAAACAGTTTTTCAGAATATGGATAATTAGCTAAGTAGAATTGCTGATGACTCAATAGAGATGAACGCCGCGTGAAAGCGTTTACATAGTCACAGCTCAAAACACTTCAGAAGTAACCATGCGATACTGTACGTAAGCACATATGTTTGTTTAGTAGACTAATATAAATTGTTAGATTATGTATGCGTAAATTCCGTTCTTTATCAGTACTTCAGCATTTTCCGAACGGCCTTATAAAGGAATATTAGAAGCCGCCTGCAAAAGCTACAGTAAATACCCCTAAATACACAGTCAAAACCCAGGACAAAGCCTGCTACCGCCCCCCGGAGTTAGTTTCGTCTAGGGGGTAGTTGCACTGTGATAGTAAAGCATTGCTATGCCATCACTTCACGTACATTTTACAAAGAAGAACTAAGCCCCACTGATGGGCCTTTCCACTCATAGCGGCGGCTGGTACGCCACCACTGGCATGTTGGAAGCTGAACTGTCCCGTAAGTGACATATACACATAGCCCTTACTGCCATCCGCCTCGTATTTTCGTCCAATCAATGCTGCCCTTACTGCGGCCAAGCAAAGTTCGCGTAGCAAAGAGAACTCGCACGGCTAGCAATTGTATGTGTTCAACGATAGCCAAACTCAATAGGTTTTCGTATTTTAAAATACTAATACTCTCGTCTATCTAGGTGTGTCGCTGCCGTAATCCCAGACTCGAATCAAGAGGGTCTACGCAGCCGTATTTTTCTATCCGCTGGTAGAGCTGTGCCGGTTGTATTAGCGACCCGAAAAGATGACAAAGGTAACGTCTTCTCGTATAGTAATAAAGTGTGAGGAGCGAACCAGTAAGGACACCGAGACGAAACACGGCCAGTCGTCGGTGTCCTTTCTGTTTTTAAATTTTTATCCTTTTTTAGTTGACTTTTGGTCAATATCGTACAATGCTTGCCTGGCAGCATTTGTTTGGCAGTGAATCAGCCTGACAGATGGTCTGTGAATGTAAAAGGCAAATGAGTAGATAATGACTATACTGCCCGTAATAGCCCATCGGCTATGAGCAGAAGCGGACATCAAAGACACATTAGCTACAGACTGTTGCTGATGATATTGTGGATAGCTTTGCTGGTCTTCGCTATTGAGCTGACGGCGGGCTGGGTCAGTCAGTCTCTGTGTCTATTGGCAGAGTCGCTGCACACGCTGATAGATGCTTTTAGTACGCTGATTAGTTTGATAGCGGTTGCTTCCCCACAGCGCACGCTAGGTAAGGAAATTTGGGGACATGGCCGTGGTGAGGCAGCTGGTGCCTTGATTTTGTCGGCGATGCTAGGGTTCGCAGGCATCTCAATCTTGTTAATTGCTAGCAGTCAGGCGATCGCACTTTTTCAACCCGCGCAGGTTTCGCTGCGCGGAGCCGTCACCTTACCACTGGTGATTCTGATTTCTGTGATAGTGGCGTTGCTGCTAGGGGCTGTACTATTTGCGGCGTATCAGAGTGAGCAAAACAACAGCTTGGCTCTGAAGCTTAATGTCAATCACATTTTGTCTGACAGCTGGCTGACGTTACTGCTGCTAGTCGGCCTGTTTTTTATTAGTCGGGGGTATTTGTGGTTGGACTCACTGCTAGCAGTTGTCTTGGTACTGATGGCAGTAACTAGCTTGTGGAAAATGTTGCACAAGCAGCTGCCACTGCTGCTGAAGCCTACTGCGATCGCACCTGAAGCCATTGCCCAGATAGCCTGCCAAATAGAAGGAGTCACGCGCTGCACTCGCATCTTGTCAAGAGGAATGGTTGGCCGCCAGGTTTGGATAGAGCTACACATTGCGCTTCATCCCGAATATATGACTATTGCTAGCAGTATTGGCGATCGCGTCGAGCGATCGCTTAGAGACCGCTATGGCCCTATCCGCGCCCAAATCTGGCTAGACCAAACAAATCCCGTCCAAAAATAGTCCCTCTAGAAATCAAACCTAACCCTGTCCACATTGCGAACTCATTGGACCCAAATAGCGAATTAGATACGGCGAAAACACCTCATAAATTAGCGTCAACGGCTGCCCGTGATGCCAGAACAAATAGTGCCGTCCCCAGAAAGGCCCTTTCTGTTCAAAAGCTTTCTCCAACGCGATCGAATGGCCAAACTCAATACCCTGAATATCCCTATAGAGCTCCGTTCGTAGTCGTCCTAAGCTAGCCCAAATCGGCAGCGAGCGATTTTCTAGATACTCATCGACATGGCTAGCTTCCCACCACGACGTCGCATAAGCCAGCCGCTGACCTGATGCCGTTCTTAGCCAAACCTGACGACGTAAATGCGGCCCCGGCACCTGCGAAATTGGCAGTGGTGCCAAGTCCCCAGCCGCAGCTACGGGCGACATGTCAATCACATCTACTTCCGTAGGCTCTCGAGTCAGCAGCTGTAGGTGGCGCGTCGGCGAGCCATCTCCCAACATCAATATCTGCCATGCTGGAGAAAGCTGGTCGTGAGGCAGTCCCTGCTTTACAACCGACTGGTCACCCTGCCAGAGAGGTTGCAAAGCGTACCAGCTAGCCGGTTGAATAGGAGAAAGGACAGAAGAGTCTAGAGCCAATGCGTTTACAAAAGTTTATGTTCTTGCTCCTAATCATAACGAAGAAGCCGAATCACGACTGAGAAGCGAAAATGCCAGAAAAACGAAGTAGACGAATAGTACCAGAGAACATACCAAAGAGAGCCCGTGCAAAGGTAGCTGCACAGGCTCTCAAGCTGGGGTAGTAACAGACCGTAATTTGAACAGGTCGCGTACTTGAACAAACACTATGCGGATGGCGAGACTCGAACTCGCAAGGCGTGAGCCACACGCCCCTCAAGCGTGCGTGTCTACCAATTCCACCACATCCGCAGACGATGGCAACATCGATTTATAACAATACGGCATAACGCGCACTTTTCGACAGCTCCTATAGACCTGCTCGTAGACCTGCTCGCCTCGATTATTCCAACTGATCGGTGAAAGCCCAGAGCAAAGAAAAAGCGGCAGAAGGATGCGTGATACGATCAGCTTCTTAATGACTCAGCAACAAAGATGCTGGCTGCTAGATGAGCTTCTCTAAAATTTTGATTGCCAACCGTGGTGAAATCGCACTACGGATAATCCGTACCTGCGAAGAAATGGGGATCGCCACCGTAGCGGTCCATTCCACCGTTGATCGCAGTGCTCTTCATGTCCAGCTCGCCGACGAAGCTGTCTGCATTGGCGAAGCCCCTAGCAGTAAAAGCTATCTAAATATTCCCAACATTATTGCGGCTGCGCTCACTAGGGGGGCGACTGCGATTCACCCTGGCTATGGATTTCTAGCCGAAAACGCCCGATTTGCAGAGATTTGCGCCGATCACAACCTTACCTTCATCGGACCCACAGCTGAGGCTATGCTCGCAATGGGGGACAAGTCAACGGCCAAAGCCACCATGCGAAAGGTCAAAGTGCCCATCGTTCCGGGCAGCGAAGGCTTGTTAAGCAGTCACGAAGAAGCCACCAAACTCGCCGCAGAGATTGGCTATCCGGTAATCATCAAAGCAACAGCGGGTGGTGGCGGACGCGGTATGCGCCTAGTTCGCGATCCCAGTGAGCTGAGCAAAATGTTTCTAGCGGCGCAGGGCGAGGCAGAGGCGTCCTTTGGCAATCCTGGAGTCTATCTAGAAAAATTTGTCGAAAATCCACGCCACATAGAGTTTCAGATTCTGGCAGATAGCTATGGCAACGTTGTCCATCTAGGCGAGCGAGACTGCTCTATTCAACGCCGCCACCAAAAGCTTTTAGAAGAAGCCCCTAGCGCGGCCCTAGATGAAGGACTGCGGCAGAAGATGGGTTCTGCGGCAGTTCGAGCTGCCCAGTCTATTAACTACGTGGGTGCAGGAACTGTAGAATTTCTCGTCGATCGTAAGGGCGACTTCTATTTTATGGAAATGAATACCCGGATTCAGGTAGAGCACCCGGTTACAGAAATGATTACTGGCATCGATTTGATTGCTGAGCAAATCCGAGTTGCTCAAGGCGATCGCCTGCCATTTACTCAATCCGATATTCAACTGCGGGGGCATTCTATAGAGTGCCGTATCAACGCTGAAGATCCAGAGCACAACTTCCGTCCTAACCCTGGCAGAATTAGCGGCTATCTAGCCCCTGGCGGTCTAGGCGTTCGGATGGACTCTCATGTATACACCGACTACGAAATTCCGCCCTATTATGATTCGCTCATTGGCAAACTTATCGTCTGGGGACCGAACAGAGACACGGCAATTCGGCGGATGCAAAGAGCACTGAGAGAATGTGCTATCACTGGCTTGCCAACGACTATCGGATTCCATCAAAGGGTGCTGGAGCATCCACAGTTTCTAAAAGGAGAAGTCTTTACAGACTTTGTAGCTAGCATGATGGAATAAGTGTAGAGGCTAGGCTTCCTGTGAAGCAGTTGCATGAAGCAGTTATTCTTCTGTAAACCTCATGCGATAGATTTCAACCAGTGCTGTTCCTTCTACGCTAGTCGCTAGAGTTACTAGCTGAGTTAGCAGCGCCTGAGATGAGACAGTTCCTGTCAAGATAACAACGCATCCACGCTGGCGCACTTTGAGCCGACTGATGTCTTCTTGAATGAATTGACTAAAGCATTTTGAGACCCGCTTAGCGAGACCATTGTAGTCGTACTCGCCTTGAACGCCGATGCGTTCTGGTGGGCTTGCAGAGAAGCCCTTAATGGGTGATAGCCTTGATGCTGAGCCAAATGGCCTATTCACTGCTGGCACCGATACGGTTGATGATTCGCCAACTCCACTCACACTCTTGACCTCCGTCTTAATAAATTGGGTTAAATAGGCATCTTGAAAGAATTCACTTCTTTCGCTTCGTGGATGATTTTCAGTGACTAGATTTCGATCGCTTGTGCCCAGCTTTTGCATGGTTAGACTGCTGAATCTTTTGGACTCCGCTGTGTTTTTCCTAGCGATATGCTGCTTGCTCAATGTGTTCTTTTAGCAATCTGCTTCTAACTTATGAACACATCGAATTTCTTACTAATCAGGAATTTTTGATTGTTTTATCGCTCGAAATGCGACCAGTTGAAGTACGGTCAATTGAATAAATCAATTGGATTAGAAGGTAAGCGACCAACCATTACGTTCTAGGTTCAATAAAGTCACCGATTTATTCTCTTTCGTCTCTCTAATCAAAAGTACGTAGAAACTTAAAGAAACTTTATAGATAATCCTGAGAAAATTCGCCTCCTGAAACGTCTATCCTGCGATAGCTGACAGAAATTGTATAAGTAACATAGAAAAGATTTGCGTATAATTTAATACCCTACGCAGGCTTTGCCGTCGTCTCTACCTATTCTTTCGGATGCACCTTTTTTACGCTAGCCTCCCTTTCACGCATTACAAAAATAGGATGGAGTAGTTTGTAGACGACTTAGAACAGGGCAATTCATAGACTGGCATACTGCGCTTTTCTCCTTTGCATTCTGTATCGCTGACAAGCCCTGCAAATCCTTCCGCACCGACTCGCACAGACAATTACTCGAACGGACGATGGATGAGGGTAAAAAGACTACGACCGCAGTAGTACAACTGCATAGGCGGCGATGCCTTCTTCTCTGCCAATTGGTCCTAGCTTTTCGTGTGTGGTTGCTTTGATACCGATCTGGTCAGCATCAATGGACAAGGTCGCTGCTAGTTGTTTACGCATGTTGTGAATATGCGGATTCAATTTTGGCCGTTCGGCGATGACGACACTGTCTATGTTGCCGATACGCCAGCCGCGATCGCACACCAGCTGATTCACCTGAGCTAACAGCATCTGACTATCTGCGCCTGCCCACTTTGGATCGCTAGGGGGAAAGTACACTCCGATATCGCCCAGGCTCAGTGCGCCTAGCATCGCATCCATAATGGCGTGGGTGAGCGCATCGGCATCGCTATGACCCAAAAGTCCTTGCGAGTGGGGAATATCTATTCCGCCCAAAATGAGCTTGCGGCCTGTCTGCAGGCGGTGAATGTCAAACCCGTTGCCGATACGAATGTTCATAGATAAAAGTTGCTAGTGCTTGAAGCAGAGTGTCTATTCATTACCTTATCGAGCTATCGGTAGTCTATGACTGAGTGTTATCTTGCCAGCGCTTGAACAAATCGGGCCGACGTTGCTCGGTGCGCTCTTCTTGCTGCTGCTGTCTCCACTGCGCAATCGCCCCGTGGTTCCCAGACATTAGCACTTCAGGAACGCTCCACTGTCGGAACTGGGCGGGCCTAGTGTACTGCGGATAGTCAAGCAAATCAGCTTCAAAGCTTTCGTATTTCAAAGAGTCGGTTTTGCCAACCGTCCCTGGCAGCAGCCGCACCACTCCATTGAGTAAGGCCAGAGCCGGAATCTCACCGCAAGTCAGAACGAAATCACCCAGCGATACCTCCTGTGTGACTAGGTTCAAGACACGCTCGTCGACCCCTTCGTAATGTCCGCAGATCAGGACAAGCTGATCATAGTCGACTAGCTTTTTGAACAAAAGCTGATCCATCGTTCGGCCCTGCGGCGTCATCAAAATGACCGCTCTTTTAGACATTACAGGCAGAGATTCGACTGCAGCGAAAATAGGCTCTGGCTTCATCACCATACCCACGCCGCCACCGTATGGAATATCGTCTACCTTATGGTGTTTATCGGTCGTGAAGTCTCGTGGGTTCGTGATCTTAACGGTGGCAATTTCTCGCTGCAACGCCTTGCCAATCAGTCCAGAGTCGAGCGGAGAGGTGAAGAAATCTGGAAAGAGACTGACAATATCGAATCGCAGGAACTTTTCTCTTTGCGAGTCCGGGGTTGGAAGATCTGGGTCTAAGAGATCTGATGGAAGATCCATGGAAGGCGCTGTATAGTCGTGGCCTTTCAGGATAATACATAGAGAATACGCGGCATCTAATCGTCTAGCTGAAGCGACAACTGGCGCAGTTGATTGGTCAGCTCTGCTTGCATCTGCTTTCGATTCAAGGACATTGCTAGGGTCAGCGCGCGACCAAATAAGTCTTGAGCAGCGGCCCATTCACCGGCCTCCTGCTTGAGTTCGGCCATCGTTTTGAGGGTCATCAGACGCTGCCAATCATCGTCCGTACGAATAGTGAGGACAATACGGCTGTCTAAATACTCAGACAGCATGTGGGATTCATTGCGATCGCGATAGGCTCGAATCAGTCCATCAATCGCCCTTAGCTGAAGGTAAGGATCGTCTACCTGCCTGGCCAGAATCAGCGACATCCGATACGCCCCAATCGCTCTAGTCGTCTGGCCATTCGCCAGATAGATGTCGCCCAAATTACTATCAGTGTTAGCCTGTCCTGCATAGTCACGCGCCCGCGCTCGATAGTTCGCAGCCGTCTCGTAATACTTTCTAGCGTCGTCTTCTAATCCCTGTGCCGCTGCGACCAGACCGAGATTGCTTAGAGAAAGACCGATACCGCGATCGCTCTTTACGTCCTGAGCTATCAGCAGCCCTTCAGAAAAGCCAGCATAAGCAGTATCTAAATCGCCGGTTTGCAGACTGAGGGTGCCCAGGTTGTTGAGCGCTAGGATCTGGTCGCTGAAGTTTTGGTTAGTACGGGCGATCGCCAGCTGCCGACGAACGACCAGCTCCGCGTCGCGGTACTGGCCCAGGGCGCTATGTATCTGCACAAGCTGTCGGTATGCCTCACCCATACCGGCTAGATCCCCGAGATAATGGTAGGTACTGGCCGCCTCATTTAGCGCTGTAATCGACGCTTCAAACTGTCCCAATCGCCGCTCTTGCTGTCCGAGCAGTAGGAACTCATCAGCGGTGTCTCGCCGCCGCCGAAAAGTACTCTGTGGTGGCGCATGCAGCTGGTCCGTCAAGCTTTGCGAAGCCTGCGCTGGCTGTGCTATCCCCACTGTTGCGCCTGCTGTCAACAGCGCCAGGCTAGCCGCCATCCCACTGGTAAGGAGGCCAGCGACACTCAGCTTCAGAGGCCAGCTTGTTCGATACCCAAAGTCCATGAGGTTTTCCTTCCGACACGGTTCTAAGGTACCCACTTCCATTCTTTAGCTTGTGAAGTGGATAGACTGATGCCTGTTCAAGTTCCACCTATTCGAATTCAATCGTCATCAGACCTGACTCAGCCGGAGAAGGCAGCACCGTCAGTGAATGGCCCAGATAGATGGTGCGCACATCGGCGGGGATCGCTCGCTCCAATGCTTTATAGGCCGTCTGTAGCTCAGAGCGAACTTCTTGCGCGGAAAGATGTTCTCCTTCTGCTTGGAGGTAGGCAGAGATGCGCGTATCGCTCCATCCAAACGTCTGAGCCATTAGAATCATCAGCCGGTGTCTGGGCATCAGTCTATCTAGAGCCCGCTCCGTATAGCACCACAGCGGCGGCGGCGCATCTGTGAGGACGTAGTGAATCGACTCCACGTCAGGCAGCTTTACCTGGTTAATATGCGCTGCTGTTAGGTTGATCAGCCAGCCTTGTAGTGAAAATTCAGCAGTGGTATCACCGGTAGTTTCTTCAGCTAAATCTGACGGGTCAGTTGAGGTGGGCTGGTAAGGGCTCAGGTCAATTTCGCCTAGCTCGTTGAGAATGTGACGCCAGGTTAGGGCGAAGAGATAGTCAGCTTGAACAGGGGATTTGGCAGAGTGCCTAATCAAGGAGTACACCACTGAGCTATATCGACAAAAAAGAGCGGTGAAATACTTTCCGTCAGCTGGCGATCGCTGCAAACTATCCACTAGTGAATAGTCACTATGGTGAATCAGCGGCTTGAGCAGCTCGTGGTCGCATTCGGGGAAAGTAGGAATTTGCACAGGAGTTAAGCAGAAACTAGGCCAAAAATATAAAAAGAACAGGCGCACCTATCGTCGGCTAGGCGATCGCCCGGCTATTGTTGATAAGGATCTTGCCAGAACTGTGGATCAACTCAGAACTATTTAGCTGTGATTGGCTTGCATAGTCTGACGTTGGTTTATCTAATGCTGGTTTGAACGTTGATCTGTTGGTTATCCGATACTAACTATCGAGTGCCAATGCTTAACAGCCTTCCCACAAAGCGTCTATAAAATCAATCACGATTGTTAAGTTGGTAGACTATGAATAACATCACCTTCCTTCTTGCGCGATGATAACAAGCTCTGCTTTAAACGCAATAACCGTCGCTAATATTCCACTAGATACGCTGGTCTCGACCCAAGGCATCATGGTGATGCTACTGGTTGCCTATGCTGGTGCAATGTGGGCTTTTTTGCGCGGTGCTCCTAAAGTTCATACCGTTATGGTGTCTGATATAGACGCTGCTCGACGGTTCTACGAAGGTGTGTTGAGTCTATCGGCAGCAGATGTTCCTTTGCACTATTACTACAACTATGAGCAAACGCTAGGCACGGCAGGAATGGACCCCATGATGGGCACGTCCAGCTTCGGATCTAGCTTTGGCTCTACGCTTGGTAGCATTCCTGGCGAGCAATATAGCGGACCCGAAGGGCTGTGGTATCAGCTCAAGAAAAACACGCAGCTCCATGTGATTGGGGGTGCGAGCCTGGGCAATCGCAATCGGCAGCGGCACGTTTGCTTTGACCATGATTGCTTAGAGTATCTGCTGATGCAGGTGCAAACGAGGGGCATTCGACATAAGCTAAGACGCGATCGCCCCCTTAATTTCCTGGTCAAAGACCTCGATGGTGAAGTCATCGAAATGGCCGAGGTAGAAAACTAGATGCTTCCCTTCCTCTATTCCACGCTCCGGGATGTTACCTCCCTGGGTTTTGAGACATTCTCCGCCTCTACCAGTACTCTGGCAGGCTTTCAGTCACCTGGGCCAGATATTGTCAGCATTGGCCCACTGACGCTGAGGTGGTACGGTCTTCTGATTGCTTCCGCCGTCCTAATTGGCGTAGCACTATCGCAACATCTGGCCAAAAAACGGGACATCGATCCAGAGAAAGTTGGCGATATGGTGATCTGGCTTGTGGTTGCAGCCATTCCCTGTGCCCGTCTTTACTACGTGCTGTTTGAATGGTCGTCTTATGCCGAGCGTCCGGGCGACATCATTGCTATTTGGAAGGGCGGCATTGCCATCCATGGCGCAGTCATCGGTGGGACGCTGGCAACTGTTCTTTTCGCTAAATTCAACCGACTGTCATTCTGGCAGCTTAGTGACGTGGTTGCGCCTTCGCTGATTCTGGGTCAGGCCATTGGTCGCTGGGGAAATTTCTTTAATTCAGAAGCGTATGGGGCACCCACGGATCTGCCCTGGAAGCTGTTTATCCCTCTAGCTAATCGCCCGCCAGAACTGCGCCAGTTTGAATACTTTCATCCCACCTTTCTCTATGAGTCGCTGTGGAATCTGGGTGTGTTTGCCCTATTGCTGTGGCTGTTTTTTTGGGGATTGAAACAGCCTCACAGATTTAGAGCTGGCACGCTATTTCTAGTCTATTTAATTGCCTATAGCGCTGGCCGGGTGTGGATAGAAGGACTGCGAACCGACAGCTTAATGTTTGGTCCAATCAAGATGGCGCAGTTTGTGAGTCTAGTGGGAATGGCAGTCGGTGGGTTCGGGTTAATGTGGACCTATGGCTTGGGCAAACGTCTGCCTGATGTCGTCCCACCTAGCCAAACGAAAGCAAAGCAGAGGAAACCGACGAAAGCCGAAGAATAAGCGCTAAAGAAAAAGCCCCAGAGGTCAAAAAGACCTCAGGGACTCGGAATCAGGGTGCATCTATGTACCAACATGCAGGATTTTTGGACAGTCTCAGGCGTTTGACGGCTACCTTTATTCAGTCTTCAAAAAATAGCCGATGATGATAGTGAATTGATGAATACTGGCGCTATAGATAGGATTCCTCGGATGTTAATCAGTGTTTGTCTTTCATCCGTTCTAGTATCTTTTTAGACTTCATTTTTTTAGGGTTTGCATGAATTCTCTGACTTTTTCTGATCAGCTTGCTCCAGCTGTTTATATCGTTGGGGCCGGGCCTGGAGACCCGGAGTTGTTAACGGTCAAGGCTCAGAAACTGATCGCTAGGGCAGATGTGCTGGTCTATGCCAATTCTCTGGTGCCTGCCCAGGTGCTTCAGACGGCCCGCGCGGACGCTGAGAAAATTGCTACCGCGAAGATGACGCTCGAAGCGATCGCGCCGATGATGATCGAACGAGTACGCGCAGGCAAGTCTGTGGTCAGACTCCACTCTGGCGACCCTAGTCTCTACAGCGCTATCCACGAGCAAATGCTCAGACTTAGTGAAGCGGCTGTTCCGTTTGAAGTGATTCCTGGCATCAGCGCATTTCAGGCGGCGGCAGCAAAGCTACAGGTAGAGCTGACAATTCCCGCTCAGGTACAGAGCATTATCCTGACGAGAATTAGTGGCCGAACGCAGGTGCCCAAGACAGAAGAGCTAGCTAGCCTAGCTGCGCATCAAACCAGTCTGTGTCTGTATCTGAGTGCCCGGCATGTTGCAGAGGCACAGGTACAGCTGATGTCACACTATCCGGCGGATACGCCTGTAGCGATTTGCTTTCGGGTAGGATGGCCAGATGAACAAATTAAGGTAGTGCCGCTTTCGCAGATGGCTGAAGTAAGTCAGGCAGATGATCTGGTGCGAACAACGCTGTATATTGTTTCTCCAGCCCTGGCGAATAGAGCATCCATTGAGCTAGGCGATAAGTCAGAACTGAAGGAAGAACAAGCGGTGCGATCGCGTCTATACAACCCTACTCACGATCATCTGTTTCGATCGGCTAGTCATGAGTCAGCTAGTCATAAACATGGTCAGCTAGCCAATCAGGAAAGCGCCAGTCAGCGAGTCAGTCAAGAACAGGAGAGTGCCAAGCGATGATCTATTTAGTTTCCGTTTGGAGTGATCGCATTGAGGCAGAATCAGCCTATACCGCCCTTGAATCGGCAAACATCACGATGGAGAAAGTAGCCATACTAGGCAGAGGCTTCAAGTCTGCCGATGACTACGGCCTGATCGATCCCAAAGATAACGCCTGGAAGCAAATCAAGCGCATGGCAACCTGGATCATTCCCTTTGGTTTCGTGGGTGGCTTTGCTTTCAACGCGATCACCGGTCTCAATACCTTCCCGTGGGCAGGCACCATAGGTAACCAGATCATCGGCGGTATCTTAGGCGGGCTAGCAGGAGGCATGGGCAGCTTCTTTATTGGGGGCGGTACTAGCATCGGTTTTGGCGGCGACGCTCTTTCCTATCGCAATCGACTCGACGCTGGTAAGTATCTGGTCGTCGTCAAGGGCTCAGAGGCTCTGATCTCACAGGCTAGCCAAATCATGCGCCCCTTACGCCCTGAAAACATACAGGGCTATACAGAACCCAGTGCATAGTTGAGGTCACGATTAAGACCCCAACTACCTCCCAATCGCATCTCTCATCAAGTATCATAAAAGTAGAACTCATAACGACTACGAGTTCTACTTTTTCTGGTTTTTATCTTTTCGCCTATATTTTTTGCCTACTAGTTCTCAAAGGTCCCTATGAGTGTGTCAGCCTCTGCAAAACCATCAACCACCAGCGCCAACAATCTACTAAACAATCCACTACTAGTTGGCAAAGGCTTACCTCCCTTCAGTGACATCAAGCCTCAGCATGTTGTCCCAGGCATTGAGCAGCTACTCGTCTCACTTCAGGCCTCGCTTTCGGCCATAGAAGCAGATATTGATGCAACCTCAGCCGCAGCAAACCCAACCGCTCCAACTTGGGAAACCCTGGTCGAACCGCTCACGGCCATCACCGAAAAACTGGGCTGGAGCTGGGGAATCCTCGGCCATCTGATGGGCGTCAAGAACAGCCCTGAACTGCGTGAAGCTTATGAAAGCGTTCAACCTGCCCTGGTCCAGTTCTCTAACCAGATTGGTCAAAGTCAGGCAATCTATAGTGCGCTCAAGCAGCTTCAGGAGAACCCGGCGAGTAAAGCGCTCGTGCCCGCTCAGCAGCGCATTGTAGAATCCGCCCTGCGTGACGCAGAACTTTCAGGTGTTGGCCTCTCAGGGAAGCGAAAAGAAAAGTTCAATCAGATCCAGCAGTCGCTCGCAGAGCTTTCTACCCAGTTTTCAAACCACGTTTTAGACGCCACTAAAGCATTTAGTCTGACGCTGACAGAGAAAGAAGAAATCGCCGGGCTGCCGCCAAGCCTAATGAGCCTTGCCGCTCAAGCTGCCAGGGATGCTGACGAAAAAGATGCGACTGCTGAAGCTGGTCCGTGGCGTATCACCCTTGATATGCCAAGCTATATTCCTTTTTTGCGGCACGCTCAGCGGCGTGATCTAAGAGAGCAGCTCTATCGCGCTTTTATCACTCGAGCCTCGACTGGAGAGCTAGACAACACACCTTTGATCGAGAAGATTTTGGACCTGCGGCAGCAGCAGTCAGTGCTATTGGGATTTAGCAACTATGCGGCACTCAGCCTGGCCCGCAAAATGGCTCCTTCAGTTTCAGCGGTGGAAGAGCTGATGGAAGAACTTAGAACAGCTAGCTACGAAGCCGCTCAAAAAGAGATCGAGGCAATCAAGGCTTTTGCAAAAGCGCAAGATCCGGAGTTCACTGAGCTTAAGCAGTGGGATTTGGCTTTCTGGATGGAGCGAATGCGCGAGCAGCAGTTCGATCTAAACGATGAGGCGCTGCGACCTTACTTTTCGCTGCCTAATGTTTTGCAGGGACTCTTTGGACTCGCTGAGCGCCTCTTCAACATCACTATTTCAGGTGCTGACGGTAGCGCTCCCGTCTGGCACAAAGACGTGCGCTATTTTCAGGTAACTGATAGTACTACCCAAGAAACGATTGCCCATTTCTATTTAGATCCGTACAGTCGACCTGCCGAAAAACGCGGCGGTGCCTGGATGGATGAATGCATTGTTCGCGCAAAGGTAACAGACCAAAATGGCTCTCAGGTTCGGCTGCCGGTGGCCTACTTAGTGTGTAATCAGTCTCCGCCCGTTGACGGCAAACCTAGCCTGATGACGTTCAGCGAGGTTGAGACGCTCTTTCATGAGTTTGGTCATGGGCTGCAGCATATGCTCACTAGCGTGGACTATGCAGGCGCGGCTGGCATTAACAATGTGGAATGGGATGCGGTAGAGCTGCCTAGCCAGTTTATGGAAAATTGGTGCTACGACCGTGACACGCTCTTTGGCATGGCGCAGCACTATGAAACTGGAGAGGCGCTGCCCGAGGCGGACTATCAAAAGCTGCTGGCGGCGCGCCACTTTATGACGGGCAATGCAATCTTGCGTCAGGTCAATTTTGGCTGGGTGGATATGGCGCTGCATGCTGAATACAAAAAGGACAGCGGTGAGTCGGTTTGGGATGTGCGCGATCGCATCGCCCAGAAGACAACAGTCATGCCGCCGCTGCCAGAGGATGCAGCGCTATGCAGCTTTGGTCATATCTTCTCTGGGGGCTATGCAGCCGGATACTACAGCTACTTTTGGGCCGAAGTGCTCAGCGCTGATGCTTTCTCCGCCTTTGAAGAAGCAGGCTTAGAGAACAAATCAGAGGTTGCCGCTATCGGTCGAAAATTCCGAGACACCGTCTTGTCGCTTGGCGGTAGCCGTCACCCAATGGAAGTGTTCAAGTCCTTTAGAGGTAGAGAGCCCAGCACTCAGGCATTGCTGCGTCATAGAGGATTAGTCATAGCTGCATAGAAAACACACAACACTGGCGTTGCGACAGTAGACTATAGAGCGTTACAGCGATAGAGCATCGCAGCAGCGCGTTATGGAGGCAGAGCTAACTTGTGCCAAACAGCAACCCCACGGCTAGCTCTCAGCCAGCTTCTAGAGAACCGTCGCGCCATGAACTGAGAGAATTGGTGCGATCGCAGCTCCAAGCCCTGCTAGAGCAAGACAACTTTCGGGGGGCCAAAGCCCTGCTGGTCCCTGTGCAGCCCGCCGACATCGCCGAAGCGATCGAAGGGCTGCCCGATACCATGCAGGCGATCGCTTTCCGCCTCTTGTCCAAAGACGAGGCCATCGAAGTCTATGAAAACCTCGATTCCCCTGTTCAGCAATCTTTAATCGAAGAATTTAAGCGTCAAGACCTAATCGACATTGTCGATAAAATGTCTCCTGACGATCGGGTCAGACTATTCGACGAACTGCCTGCCAAAGTCGTTCGCCGCCTGCTAGAACAGCTCAGCTTGCAAGAGCGTCAGGCCACTGCTCTCCTACTCGGCTACGGAGCCCAGACCGCAGGCCGGATCATGACGCCGGAGTATATTGCCCTCAAGGAAAACTGGACCCTCGGCAGAGCCCTAGACCACATTCGGGCCCAGGCCGACCTCAGCGAAACCGTCTACTACGTCTTTGTCACCAACTCTGCCCGCCGGCTCACTGGCATTCTATCGCTGCGTCAGCTCGTCCTAGGTCAGTCCGAACAGACCATCGGCGAAATCATGACCCGCGAAGTCGTCTCTGTCCAAACCAGCACTGACCAAGAAGAGGTGGCTCGGGTGATCCAGCACTACGACTTTCTCGTCGTTCCGGTCGTGGACACAGAAAACAGACTCGTCGGCATCATCACCGTCGATGATGTGATTGACATTTTAGAAGAAGAGGCTACCGAAGATATCTACACGCTAGGCGGCGTCCAGTCGGGCGGCGAAAACTATTTTCAAAGCAATCTGCTAGATGTGGCCCGCAAGCGAGTTGTCTGGCTATCGGTGCTGCTGATTACCAACACTGTCACCGCTGCTGTCATTCAGTCTCAGCAGGATATTCTACAAAAGGTTGTCGTCCTAGCTTCATTCATTCCCCTCTTAATTGGCACAGGCGGCAACGTCGGTGCGCAGTCCTCTACGGTTGTTATCCGGGGTCTCAATACCAATGAGCTCAAGATCAAAAATGCGGCCACCGTTATTCGTCGAGAGGCGGTAGCGGGTGCCTTCTTAGGGCTGATGCTGGGGATTGTAGTGACGGCATGGGCCTACGTGCTACAGGGAGGAGATCCCTCCGACTTACCGGTTGCGCTAACGGTTGGAATCTCCCTGGTTGGGATTTCGGTGCTAGCGTCTAGTGCAGGGGCAGCACTGCCTTTTCTGTTTCAGTCTCTCGGCTTAGACCCGGCGCTGATGTCAGCGCCTTTTATCACGACCGTCGTCGATGTCATAGGCGTATTGATTTACCTCAACTTGGCTCGATACGTCTTGAGAATTTAGCAGAGAGAGCCAACAAGGGCGTCAATGAACCAGGTAGATTTGATATAGTTTCTACAGATGTGAGAGATTCCACATATATTGACCAGTACGTGCGCTGGCGGATTGAGTGAGCTGTGCTGCAAAAATTCAAGCAAGACATTAAAAACGACTTGATCGCTGGGTTAGTCGTCATTATTCCTTTGGCGACTACAATCTGGCTGACAATCAACGTAGCGACTTGGGTTGTGCGCTTTCTTACTCGCGTTCCTAATCGCCTAAATCCTTTTACCGAGCTCAATCCTTTTTTAGGTTATCTGATTAACTTGGCCGTTGGCTTTGCGGTGCCGCTGCTGGCAATCTTGTTGATTGGTCTAATGGCCAGAAACTTTGCGGGGCGGTGGCTGCTGGATCTGGGCGAGCGGATTGTTCAATCTATTCCGCTGGCTGGTTCGGTCTATAAAACGCTCCAGCAGCTGATCCAGACTATCTTTCAAGATTCTAAGAGTCGGTTTCGTCGGGTAGTGCTGATCGAGTATCCGCGCCGGGGACTGTGGGCGATCGCATTCGTCACTGGCGCTGCCGTTACCGAAACCCCTGGTAGGATGCTTAGCGTCTTTATTCCTACTACGCCCAACCCCACTAGCGGCTGGTATTCCGTTGTATCAGAAGACGATATTCTCAATCTTTCTATCTCTGTAGAGGATGCCTTTAAGGTTTTGCTCTCTGGCGGTATTGTTGGTCCGAACCTAGCAGCCGAAATCCCAGCTAATCGCGTTCACGGCACCGAGACCAAAGAGCTTAATGCTCCAACTTCATCGCTGCCGGCTGAAACCGTGATGGTGCAGCCTCAGCCCCTTAGCCCTACTATCGAAGATAGCCGAGTCAAAGACGGCTGAGTTTTGGGTTCCCTTCGCTGAGCATGTTAAGAAAGGCTGATAGAATGGCTGAACTCAAGCTCGATGGTACGGAATGAAAGCGCGCTCTATCGCTCGTGAACTGGCTCTTCTAGGAATTAGTCAGCTCGCTGACAACCTCTCAAAAAGGCAAACTTCGCCTAGCCGCACTCCTGCCGACTACTCCGAAAAACAGCTCGATGGACTGCTAATCAAGGCGATGACGGCGCTAGCCGCTGATGCCAGAGAAGGCATAGAGACCGCTGAAGGTGAGCTACAGCGCGGTGAGAGGCTGATTCTTGAAAGTGAGACTCGCACGATTGATTCCGAGGCAGTGCGATCGCGTATTCAACCAGCCATTCCCTTAGTCGAAGCAGCTATCAATCAAGTAGGAGAAAAACTAGAGCTGCTGATGTTCGTGCAGCCAGAGAATAAAAAAGCAATGACGGCGGTTCGTCAGTCGCTAGAGTCGGCGGCCAAGAGGGTAGAGAGCGCGGATCGGCTGCTAAAAGAGCACGAGCAGAAGGCCGCGGATATTGGGGAAGTGCGATCGCAAATCCAAACCGCAATCGTCACTGCCAAAATCACCATCGCCAAGCTAAAAACCATACTCGATCCCAAGCAGCTTGCTGAATTACTGAGCCGCGACGAAGTTCGCAGCTACGCCTGTGATCTGCTAGGCAGCTGGATCAAACATCAAAAAGCCATTGATATCCAGCTCAACGAGGCTATGGAAAAATGGAGCATTCGCCGTCTCGCTCGTGTCGATAGAGATATCTTGCGACTTGCCATGATTGAAATCATGTACATGGACATGCCCAAGAGAGTCGCTATCGATGAAGCTATTGAAATGGCCAAACGCTACAGTGATGAAGAGGGCTATCGCTTTATTAACGGGGTGTTGCGCCGTACGACTGATAAGCTAGAAGAAACACCACAATCGCCTTAGATTGAGAAAACAAGTTACATAAGTGAGTTTAGGGAATGGCAGCTTTCAACTGGTTTCAACGCAGCTATGAGGAGCCAGAAAAACCCAAAGAGGAAGCTCAACCAGCTGAAGCAGAACAAGAAGAGACCCCAGTCAGCTCAGAAGACTATCTGAACTGGGCAAAGGCTGCCTATCAAAATATTCAAGCCCGTCAGGTAGAAAAAACTGACGGCGAGACAGTCTCTGATCAAACAGAGGAAGAGTCTGTACCTGAGGAAGTTGTTGGGGAAGCGATTCCTGAAACAGCGATTTCTGAAGAGACAGTTGAGGAAGAGACAGTTGAGGAAGAGGTAGGCGCTGAATCTTCCGACTCTCAAGCGTCTACGACGATTGAAGATCTCGAGCCAACAGAGCCAGCAGAGCCTACTGTAGATGCCGAACCTGTCGCAGCCTCTGAGCCTGTAGCGGAAGCCGAAGCAGCTGAAACTGAAATCAGTTCAGAAGCCGCCGCTTCAGAAACAGAGCCTATAGACACGGCCAGTCCTGAAGAAGAGCCTGTTCCTGCACAGCCTTTTTGGGCCGCGCAGGCTCAAGCAGAACGAGAAGCCCGGTTGGAACGACTGCAAGCCGAAGCCATCGTCGAGCCCGAACCCGAACCTCAGCAGGCACCACCCGAGCAAGCGTTCGTCCCGATCGACATTGACTTAGACGAAGCCTTTCTTTGGTCAGCCGAAGTTCTCGCTTCCCAAGGCCGCCGCCCCGACCAAATTTCTCTAGAAGAAATTACCTGGCTCAACAAACTTCGTCAGGGCCTTGATAAAACCCGCCGTGGACTCGTCAACCAGCTAAAGGCCATCGTCGGGCAAGGACCGCTTAACGAAGAAGCCGTTGACGAAATCGAAGCCCTGTTGCTTCAAGCTGATGTTGGTGTTGCAGCTACCGACAAAATCATCTCTTCTCTCCAGTCCAAGCTCAGAGAAGAAACGCTGCCGCCCCAGCAGGCCATCAACTACCTAAAATCGCTGCTGCGCGACATGCTAGAGGAGCCACTTCAGGGCAAACACAACCTCACCTTTACACCCGAGAAAGGCAAACTCAGTATCTGGCTGATGACCGGCGTCAACGGCGCAGGCAAAACCACCACCATCGGTAAACTTGCCCACATCGCCACAAAATCAGACTTCAAATGTTTAATTGGTGCGGCTGATACCTTCCGAGCTGCCGCTGTCGAGCAGGTCAAAATCTGGGGAGAGCGTAGCGGCGTAGAGGTAATCGCTAATCCTGGCCAAAATACCGATCCCGCCGCAGTCGTCTTCGATGCTATCAGCGCCGCCAACTCTCGCGACATCGAACTGCTGTTGATTGACACTGCTGGACGACTGCAAAACAAAAAGAACCTAATGGACGAACTCTCTAAAGTTCGTAAAATCATCGATAGAAAAGCACCTGATGCCAATGTCGAATCTCTGCTTGTCCTCGATGCCACGCTCGGACAGAACGGATTAAGACAGGCCCAAGTCTTTGCAGAAGCCGCTCAGCTCAGCGGTGTTGTGCTCACGAAGTTAGATGGCACGGCCCGAGGCGGCGTTGCCCTAGCCGTTGTAGAACAGCTTGGTTTACCTATCCGTTTCATCGGTGCTGGTGAAGGCATTGAAGACTTGCGTCCTTTCTCCAGTTACGAATTCATTGAAGCCCTGCTCAGCGGTTAAGCGAACGTCTTTTTTATAGCTATCTATAATTGAGATCACAAAAAACAGGAGCTATTTGAGGCATCTCCTATGCTTTCATCATCTGTAGCCAAAGCTCTACCGGGCTCTATCGAGCTTCCCTGCTCTGACGACACGCCTGTGGACAATGAGGATCAAAATCTACTGCCCAACCTCCTTTTGATGCTGCTAGCTCATCTGTGGTCAGATCGAATGGATTGGTACTTTGGCGCAGATATGGCGGTGTATCACAACACGGGGGGAAGCCCAAAGGTTCCAATCGTTCCAGATGGCTTTTTGAGCCTGGGGGTTGAAAGGAAAAAGGGTGGTAAGTCTCGAAGAAGCTATGTGGTGTGGGAGGAACAAGATATTGTCCCGATCATGACTTTAGAAATGGTGTCTCATCAACCGGGCGGCGAGTACGAAGAGAAGCTGGCCATCTATGCCAAGCTAGGCGTACTGTATTACGTCATCTATAACCCAGAATTTTGGCAAAGGGATAGGCATCAGCCGTTAGAAATCTACAAGTTAGTGGCAGGTAGCTATCAACTGCAGACCAGCGAGCCCTATTGGATGCCAGAAGCCGGGTTGGGAATTGGGCGCTATCAGGGTGAATTCGGCGGACTTCCACAGGAAATTTTGACCTGGTATGACGCTCAAGGAAATCGACACTTGAGTGCTGCTGAGCAGGAAAAGGAACGTACTAGGCAAGAACAGGGGAGAGCCGAGCAAGCTGACCAGGAAAAAGAGCGATTGGCTGCTTTTTTGCGATCGCAAGGTTTCGATCCCAACAACCTCCCCAAATCCTAACCGTCTTCTCTAAAACACCTGATTCCACTCATAGACAGAATATTCCGTCCAAATCCCGTTCTGCCAATAAGGGTCGCCTTCTACTAGCTGACGCACCGTCGCCTCACTCTCAGCTTCATAGGTGCCAAATACCTTGGTGTTGTCTACCGTTGGACCTAGCGCTGTTAGTAGTCCCTTTTCTTTCTGCTCCGTTAGGCCTTTCAAGTGGGCCTCACGGTAAGGACCGCGCTTTTCTAATGCCCCTTCGCAATAGCTACCCCACATCACGAACTTAGCCATAGATCGTCAACTTCTAGATTTCTAATCCCCTATCAAATCACACAATCTGAAACGCTATGCCGTAGGTTTGCAAAAGATCGCAGGTCGTATGGTCTACAACGTTCGTATCACTTAGTTCTAGGTTGTAAAAATTGACCGTCTCATCATCAAAATAAGGACCAGCGTGCCAGGTGCCAACCTCAAGTTTGACAAAGCAGTTCCCTGGAATTTCAAAGACTTTAATATCGTCTGGATGTGGCTGGGGACTCTTATTTGGTGGCGCGACCCCCAGAAACCAAGTGCGCCCCTCTAAAGCTCCCAAACATTGAGTACAGCCACCGTGGCGAGTAATCTGATGAAATCTGCGCCCGCGCTGGTGCAGAGCCATGATGTAGAAACGCGGCGTGCCTCCATCTAGCTGTAGCTGAGCGTCTTGTAAGTTAAACGTGACATCATCAGGCTGTGGTCGGATCAGTTGCCCAAAGGGGCGAAACGCTTCAGCCGTAATCGGGATTGATTGAATTAAGCGAGCAGTGACTGTATTGACCATAGGGTTTTCGTAGGTTTTGGGGCAGGCGACATCATCACGAAGTTATAAGCTTTATCGTCAAAGCCTATCGTTATTATTCTAGAAAAAGGATAATCATATTCTTGCCCACACACTCTCTCTAAAAGCGATTTTTCCATGGACAATAAACTAATGCTGATGATTCCGGGGCCTACTCCGGTACCCGAGAAAGTTCTATTGGCGATGGCCAAGCATCCCATTGGGCATCGCAGCGGTGAATTTAGTCAGATTATCGCAGAGACCAATACCAATTTGAAATGGCTCTTTCAGACCAAAAACCATGTGCTGACCCTAGCTGCGAGTGGCACCGGTACGGTAGAAGCGGCAATTATCAACTTTTTGAGTGCGGGCGATCGCGTCCTAGTTGGCAGTAATGGCAAGTTTGGCGAGCGGTGGGTCCAAATCGCCAACGCCTATGGCCTAGACGTTCAGGCGATCAAAGCCGAATGGGGCACCCCGCTCAACCCAAACGACTTTGAAAAAGAGCTAACCGCCGACAGCGAAAAGAAAATCAAAGCTGTCATCATCACCCACAGCGAGACCTCTACAGGCGTTCTCAACGATTTAGAGGCTATCAACAAACTGGTCAAAGACCATGGTGAAGCGCTGATCATCGTCGATGCGGTGACTAGCCTTGGTTCATACAACATTCCTGTCGATGATTGGGGAATCGATGTTATTGCCTCAGGCTCACAAAAAGGCTTCATGTTGCCACCGGGTCTAGGCTTCGTCGCGGTCAGTGACAAGGCATGGAAAGCGTATGAAAGCGCTACTTTGCCCAAGTTCTACTTGGATCTAGGCAAATATCGCAAAGCAGCAGATAAAGACAGCACGCCCTTCACCCCACCTGTCAATCTCTACTTCGGCATGAAAGTTGCCCTAGAGATGATGAAATCAGAAGGGCTAGACAGCATCTTTGCGCGTCACAATCGCCACAAAGAGGCCGCTCGCGCAGCGATAAAGGCGTTAGGCTTGCCGCTGTTTGCACCGGATACTCACGCGAGTCCAGCGGTTACCTCTGTAGTGCCCGAGGGTGTCGATGCTGAGAAAATTCGTTCGGTGATGAAGAACCGTTTTGATATTGCCTTAGCAGGCGGTCAAGATCATATGAAGGGCAAGATGTTTCGGATGGGGCATTTGGGATTTGTGTGCGATCGCGATCTCCTCTGCGCCATCAGCGCCCTAGAAGCCACCCTCACAGAACTAGGCCACAAAATCCCAGCTAGTGGCGTCGCCGCCGCCAGCGAAAAACTTCAGTAAGCCAAAACGGCTAAATCCTAAATCGAGAACAAAAGCGATGGTTCTACTGTACAGAACCATCGCTTTTTGTATTTCCACAACATACGATTGTGCTAGTCTTGTCAGCTAATTCAATCGAAGACTCTTCTCGAATAGATGCTAACCCTGGAGACCGATCAAAACAAGTTGAGGAACCTAAAGAAACCAGCAAACGGACTAACCACCGTGCCGATCACATCAGACGCTACAGCCAAACCGCTCCGATTCACGATCACCACATCATTATTTCTTAGCAGTGGATTGTTTTCTTCGCTCAACCCTTGTGCAAAGTCAACCGCGATCTCAGTGCGGCTGACCGTTCCATCCTCGTTGATTCGCACCAGCTCCGCAGTGCCACGACTTGCCCGTCTATTGAAGCCACCCGCTGCCAAAATTGCCTGGCTCAGCGGCGTATTCGGCTGAAGCTGAACAGTCCCCGCATCTTCTACTTCTCCTACCACATTTACCTGAATCGTATCAGGAGAGAAACTAGCCGCCGCGAGCTGTCCGGTTTCTTGAGGTGTAACTTCTGTTGCAAGTGGAACAAACACCGTATCTCCTTCCTGCAAAATTGCATCCTGCTTCAAATCGCCCGCTTCCAACAGCTTCCACAAATCTACCTCGAACACCTGTGAGGCACCAGAGCGGGTAGGCCTTACTACCTGCACCTTCCGCACATTGGCCTGCGGCTTAATGCCACCAGCTACCTGAATTGCTCGCGTCACCGTTGTTGGTGTACCTCCACTCGCCGAACTTGTTGTTCCTCCGTTCTCCCGTGCCGCTCCACTTCGTAGGGTGTAGGGGCCCGGGCGGTAAACCTCACCAATAATTGCAACATTGATCGGTTGGTTCACATCCGAGGAAAAACTCGCATCTGCCAACAAAGCCGCGTTTTCTAGAGGCACTAGCGTTGTTGGAATAAAAATAGAATCACCGTCACGTAGCACCAGATCCTGGTTAAGATTCCCGGTTTCAATTACTTCCCACAGATCTACCACGACAATCTGTTGGTCGTCGGCTGCTACCCGTCGCACCTCCACTTGAGAGAGATCAGCCGACTGCGTAACCCCGCCCGCTGTCTCAATTAGCTGACTCAGCCTGGAAAACTGAGTGTTGCCCTGCTCCACGGTATAAGAACCGGGCCTTGAAACCTCACCAGCAATACCTACCTGCAAAGGTCTACGGCTCACTAAGCTAACAGTCGTCACTGGTCGCTTTAGATACTGCGCGTATTGCCTAGAGACAGCTGCAGCCGCAGCTTCTAGGCTCAGTCCGCTAACGCCCACTTTGCCAATCAACGGAAGATTCAAAGTCCCATCCACTAGAACCTGACTCTCTCCGCTATAGTCAGGCATTCTAAAAATGTCTATGCGGACGACATCGCCCGCTCCTAATGTATAGGTAGATGGTCCGACAGATTCAGGCGCAAAAACCGCTGCATTCACCGCAGGAATTATTTCAGCTGCCATTGATTCATACGGCAGTGCTCCCATGCTCAATATTACCAGCGAACCAAGAACCGCCGTATTGAGACGGACAAAGAGTTGAGAAGTCATAAAATTTCATCAGAATAGACAACCGCTGCTGAACAATCACCCAGACAAAAGGTCCATCGCTAGACACAACGTAGCTGTCGACCTTCTACAGTTTCAGAGATACATGTGATTTAGTGAGTTTCGCTTTACTACCATTACTTTTCCCAAATCAAAAATAGATGATACATTCTCAAGAAACTAGGGAAAGATATCCATAGTAAAGTTAGTTCTTAGTCTGCGTAGGATAGAGTGCATCTCTTTACAGCCTGATACCTATCTCTCTCTATGAGATAAAGAGTTTGTATGATGAATACTGTTTAGTAGGGTTTCCTTAGCCGGCCCACTTTGTTCCAACGGTCTTCAAGGCCTACTAGAGGTGGCGCTTTATTAAAGTGCATCAGAGCCGTTTCTGTTTCTATCTAAAGGATGTTCAATAAGTTCGTAAAGGGACTAACTCTGAACTAACTGCTTTAGATCAGCAGCGGACTTAAAGAGAATATCTATCTTTCAATAACCAGCATGAAATTAAAACTGCCCAATGCTATTCGCGTTTTTATTAAGACAACTAGCTACTGGCGAGAAAATCGTTTAATTCTGCGAGAGTTCAAGTACCTTCGTCGGATTGTAGCGTTAGCAGTTGTGTTTACCCTCACAGCCGCCTTTTTTGAAGGGATTATGGTTGGCTTCATTGCTGCATTTCTACAGGGGCTTACCAACCCAGAAGAGCCGCCTCTGCAGACAGGTCTTGGCTGGTTTAATATCTTAGTGCTGGCGACAGAAGCTTCCGCAGCAGAAAGACTATATCGGCTTTCCGGTTTGCTGTTTTTGGGGGTGTGGCTAAAGTCGGGGTTTGATTATCTAGGAAACGTCTATTCTAAGCAGGCCTCTTTAGGTTTGGTGGATCGGCTGCGTCGTAGAATTTTTGACCAGTTGGAAAGTTTGAGCTTGAGCTTTTATTCAACTGCTACTCCTGGCGCGCTGATCAGCACAATCAGAGGAGAAGTTATGCAGGTTCAACAAGCCTTTGACGTTCTCTCTAATTTTATGGTTCATGGTTCTAAACTGCTGGCCTATCTAGTATCAATGTCGCTGCTGTCCTGGCAGCTCTTTCTAGTTTCGGTCCTGGTGTTTGGGTTGATGTCCGTCGGTTTAACCTCTTTGACTAACAGGGTTAAAAAAGCTGGCTTCGAAGTGCCAAAGGCTAATAAGGCGTTTACCGCTAATGCCCTTTCGTTTATTAGTGGTATTCGTACAGTTCATGCTTCAGGCACTCAGAAGTTGGAACGAGACCGTTATTATGATACAACACGCAAGATCTACAAGTCTCAGATTGGTTTAATTAATCTTTCTGCACTGGTGCGACCAATAGTTGAAGGGTTAGGAGCTACGCTACTAGTCGGTATGGTAGTGGTATCCTACGGTTTGCTAATTTCCACTGGTCAGATGAAGGCTGCCGAACTGCTGACATTTTTGTTTGTACTGATTCGGACGATACCACTGGTATCATCGCTCAATGGAATCAGAGTAGGGTTTATTGCTTCACAAGGGTCTCTTGAGGCGGTCACCGATTTGCTTCAACATGAAAATAAAATATACTTCGAAGACGGACATAGGTCTTTTCATAGTTTGCAACAGTCAATAGATTTTGAGTCAGTCGATTTCTCCTATCATTCTAATGAATTTGTGTTGCAAGATATTACGCTATCAATTAAACAAGGAGAAACAGTAGCTTTAGTAGGCTCTTCAGGGGCGGGCAAAACAACTCTAGCAGATTTGTTACCTAGGTTTTACGATCCGACGCGAGGCCGCATCTTGATTGACGGAGTTGATCTACGCGAGCTGAAAATCAACTCACTGCGTAAAAGGATGGCTATTGTCAGTCAAGATACGTTTATCTTCAATGCTACGGTAAGAGAGAATGTCGTCTACGGTGTTAAGGACGCTGATGACAGAGACGTATACGAAGCTACCCAAATGGCCAACGCGCTGGATTTTATCCGAGATCTACCATTAGGCTTTGAGACCGTGCTGGGTGATCGCGGGGTGCGTTTATCCGGAGGTCAAAGGCAGCGAATTGCGATCGCAAGGGCGCTACTCAGAAATCCAGATATTCTAGTTCTGGATGAGGCAACGAGCGCGCTGGATTCGGTTACAGAACGACTAATTCAAGAATCGATCGAGAAACTTTCACAAGGTCGCACGGTTGTTGTGATCGCACACCGACTGTCAACCATAGCAAATGCAGATAAAGTAGTCGTGTTGGAGAAAGGGTGCATTGTTGAACAAGGCACCTATCAGGCATTAATAAAAGAGCGTGGGAGCCTGTGGAAATACCACAAGATGCAACACGCATAACAAAAATAAGATAGGAGATAGAAAACACTTCTAGAGTTCGATCCAACTACCGAATAATCTCAATTCTACGACTCATGTCCTCAGCCCATATTGAAACATTTTTGTTAATTGTCGGCGCGATGAAAAGCGGTACATCAAGCCTATATCACTACCTATCAGAGCACCCAGAAATCTCTTCTTGCTCCCAGAAAGAACCCAATTTTTTCTCTGACGATACCATCTTCAAAAAAGGAATGAACTGGTATAGAAACCTATGGGATTTTCATCCGGGTATTCATCAGTTTGCTATGGAAGCTTCTACCAACTACACGAAGGCTTGTGTGTTCCCAAACACAGTCGATAAAATTGCATCGGTAGAAGCAAATTTCAAGTTTTTATATATTCTCAGAGATCCGATTGAACGAATAGAATCTCACTATACTCATGCTATGTTTACAGGGAAAAAGCTGAAAGGCGTATTGAACCCAGAGAAGATTCATCCTGGCGTTCTGAGTGCGTCTATGTATGCTATGCAAATCGAGAAATACTACAAGCAGTTTCCCTCTGAATCTATTCTTTTACTCAACTTTTCTGAGCTGAAGGAAAACCCAGATCGACTTTTGGATGAAGTATGCGATTTCTTGGAAATTGATAGAATGCCTCATTCTATAGCGAAAGAATCAAAAAATCGCTCAGAAGGGAAGATAATCGATGGAGCACTTTGGCCTGCAATGAATTTAGTGGCAAAGCTTGTCCCATCTCAACTAACCCCGAAGGGAACTCGTAATGCTGTTCGAGAACTTTTAGGAAAAAAGGTGACCCAAAAGGTGAAACTTTCCGAGGCGCAGCGAGAGTTTGTTATTAAAGAGCTGAAGAGTGACCTAACTATACTGAAGTCAGAATACGGCTTCGATATATCTAGGTGGGGTATCAAATTCTAGGGTCTCCGTTTATTTTGTTACAGATAAAGCAGTGGTTCTAGAGAAAGTGTACCGTTGGTGCGGTTCTTACTAAGGGGTCGTCCGCAGATAAGCTACCGATTTTAAGATGCTTAAAGCACGATTTTATGCGCACAACTAATGAACAACCCGGTAGTTTAATTCCAAACGAGTCCTAAGTACGAGCTACGGCGAAACGCTATTGTATTTGAAGATATCATCACATGCAGCACACGTAGGAACGATAGATACACGACTATGCTTTCAAACAATCCACAGAGAGTCAAGAAGACAGCAAGAGAAAATGACGCCACACTCGGTCCACACAGCAAACTGAGATAGACATGCGAAGAAGCAATGAACCACTCAACTACAGAGCAGAATCTTCAGACAGTCGGTCAGCTTGACAGAGTTCTGAATTGAGTAATCAATCAAACTAAGCAATCGATTACTCGTTCTAGGGATAATATCACAAAGCGATAAAAAGAAAGACGATATCGTCAAAAGAAACGTGCCTAGCAAGGATATTTAGCAAAAACATGTCTGCGACAAAATCACAAACAGAAGCTGATTCAAGCATTGAAGCGACCGCTAAGCTGCTGACTAAACCAGTGTTCATTTTGGGCTCACACAAAAGCGGATCAAGCCTACTAAGGAGCCTACTAGATGGACATCCGGATCTATTTACTATACCTACTGAAGCTCATTACTTTCAGTATACTGGGGATTGGGTCAACTACAGTTTAAGGTACGCTTGGCCTCAGGAGATGGACCTTGAGGAAAAAATGAATTCGTTAGTCCGTCTTGTCGAGAAAAAGAATTCGCATTACGATCCGTATGCCGATTCGACCATAGCAGGAAGGATAGATGTAGAAGCTTTCAAGAGTCATCTGTTTAGTTCAGCGATCAGCAATATATCTCCTAACCTCTTTCAGGTTTATGCTGAGGCACTATATTACTCTCTGTACAAGAAAGAACTGCCTGACACTATCAGAGTATTAGAGAAATCCGTAGAAAATGCTGAATTTGCAGCTTCGCTGAGGCAGATGTTTCCTGACTGCCGTTTTATTCATATTGTCAGAAACCCATATGCTAGTTTAGTTGCTATCAGAAAGTCGAAAACTAAGAAGACATTATCCTTACCTTCGGGATTACATTCTTTCGATTAAGAGTTCCTTAGTTAGCCTTTTCAGAAACAAATCTTTTTTAGACTAATTACCTAATTGTAAGATATGAAGAACTATTGAGTGAACCGTTACAGGTGATGAATGATGTAGCCAATTTTTTAGAGATTCCATTTGCAGAAACACTCACAACGCCTACTCTTATAGGTGAAGCCTGGAAGGGAAACAGTTCGACGGGACAGCAGTTTAAAGAGATATCGACTGAACCTCTGACTAGTTGGAAAGCTCAGATTTATCAGTTCGAGATTGAGTTGGTGAATAGTTTTCTTGGTCCAGTCGTAGAATATCTAGGATATGAAAAGGTGAGTTTGGAAAACTCGAAAGCAAGATACTTTCCAATAAAAAACGAGCGGCTAGAAACATACATAAAAAACCGTTCGTTACTCTGGTTAAAACCTATTCCTAATAAAAGCTCATAACCTTTCAGTTTCATGCGTATAGCATTTGTTGTTGGCATATTTCCAAAACTATCTAAAACGTTCATTCTTAGCCAGATTACTGGCTTGATTGATTCTGGGTCACGAAGTAGATATCTATGCAACGCCAAACCCTGATAAGAATTCTAAGCTCCATGCTGACTTCCAAAAGTACGAGCTAGAGAAAAGAACGTTTTACTTTGAAAACACTTATAAGAATCCTGCGATAAGACTAGTCAAGGCTCTGTTGTGCCTACTAGCTCTAGCGTGCCGCAGGCCAAAACAGTCGAAACGCCTAGTTTGCTTGAATGCTAGCGACCTATCATACAAATTGGAAGCCTGGATATACTCACGTATGCCTCCCTTACAAGGTAAACCCTACGATATTATTCACTGCCATTTTGCTAACCATAATCGTAAAGCCCTGTTAATACAGTCAGTAAGCTCTCCTGAAGCAAAGATAGTGACTACATTTCACGGTTACGATGTCAATGTTAACAAGCCTGCTCGTAATCCTGCTCCTTACTCGGAGATATTTTCTAAGGGCTCAATCTTTACTGCAAACACTCAGTTCACTGCTAATAAAGCGAAGCTGCTGGGATGCCCTGCGGAAAAGATTGAAATCTTACCGGTAGGATTAGACCTCTCGAGATATCCATATTCACCACGGCAGTTGCCGAAAGGTAAGCCTATACGGATAGTTACCGTAGGTCGGTTAGTTGAAAAAAAGGGTATAGACTATGCTATCAAGGCAGTCGCTAAAACTATTCAGCAGAGACCTGACCTCGATATTGAGTACATCATAATCGGGCAGGGTGTCCAGGGAGACTCTTTGAAGCAGCTAGCAAAAGATCTGGGCATCTCCGAAAAAGTTTGTTTTTTAGGTGGTATGACGCAGGAAGAAGTTCGTGAGACATACAGCTCCTCTCACTTATTTATGCTCTCTAGCGTGACAGCAACCAATGGAGATATGGAAGGACAAGGACTTGTGTTGCAAGAAGCACAGTGTGTAGGGCTGCCTGTTATTTCTACACTGCACAATGGTATTCCAGAAGGCGTATTAGATGGTCGCTCTGGGTTCTTAAGTCCCCGAAAAAGATGTCGATGCCCTATCGGAGAAATTGACTTATCTATTATCGGCGCCAGAGAGTTGGAAATCAATGGGTCAAGCAGGGCACAATTTTGTTAAGAGCAGTTACGACATACAAAAACTCAACGACCAGCTAGTCAGATTGTACAAAGATCTGCTGCCGGGTGAAGAAGCGATGCTAGAAGAGAAATGATTCAATAATGAACGACGAACGTGCATTTGTTTCCGTAATTATTCCTGTCTTCAACGACTCAGAACGTTTGAAGAACTGTCTTATATCTTTAGAGCAGCAAAGCTATCCTACAGACAGCTATGAAGTTATTGCTGTAGACAATGCTTCAAAGGAAGATGTGAAAGCTGTGATTAATCAGTTTTCACATGCGAAATATTTCTACGAAGCTTACTCTGGCTCCTATGCGGCTAGGAATAGGGGGATTTCTGTGGCTCATGGGGAAATTGTTGCTTTTACCGATTCAGACTGTATTCCGAGATCAGATTGGATAGAGAAAGGCGTCAATAGACTATCAACAGTCCCAGGTTGTGGTATGGTTGCTGGTCGGATCAATTTCTTTTTCAAGGATCCGGGTTGTCCAACAACCGCTGAACTATTCGATAGTCTCACCTATCTGAACCAAGAAAAGTACATTGAAGAGGAACATTACGGAGCGACTGCTAATGTCTTTACCTTCACTGAGGTTTTTAAGAAAGTTGGCTTATTCAACGCAGAGCTTAAATCCGGTGGCGATCGCGAATGGGGAAAACGAGTCCACGCAGCAGGCTATCTTCAAGTTTATGCAGATGAAGTTTGTATCTCTCACCCTGCCCGCCATAGCATCAATGCCCTCAAAACTAAGGTTCTCCGCGTAGTAGAAGGTCAGTATTTTTCTGATTCATCCAAGAAAACCACGGTTACAGCTTTCAAGGAGTTCTTGAGAGATGCTAAACCTTATCTTGGATATGCAATCAGGGTATTTAATAATAGAGAAGCTCGCAACTTCGGCTATAAACTAGGTATCATCCGTATACACATCGTATTAAGGTGCGTAAGAGCCTGGAAAAAATTTCAGCTAAATTTCCAATGAACAAGAATAAGCTCGCTTCCGTCATCATCCCGTGCTACAACGCTGAACATTGGCTGAAAGAGGCAATTGATAGCTGTTTGGCGCAAACATACTTATTGATCGAAGTTATTGTTATCAACGATGGCTCTACTGATGGTTCAGCGGAGATTATCGAGAGCTACGGTAGCCGTATTATCTCAGAGAGTGGTCCGAATAGAGGTGGAAACTATGCTCGAAACCGTGGTTTCGAGCTTTCCAAAGGTTACTATATTCAGTATTTAGACGCGGATGATTATCTAAAGCCAGAAAAAATTGAGCGCCAAGTCCTCTATCTAGAGAAGATTGATGCGGACGGGGTGTACGGAGACTGGCAGCATCAGCATCATCTCCCAAACGGTAAGGTAGTGCTGGGTGGCATTGAGGTCTCTGGAGAACAGACAGACTTGCTGCGATCGCTTTTGTCAGGGTGGTGGGTATCTCCAGCGTGCTTACTATTCCGGCGATCTACGGTAGAGGCTACAGAAGGATGGGACGAGACGTTAACGACTGGGCAGGACAAAGATTTCTTCTTGTCTATTGTTATGGGAGGCGCTGATATCAGGTATCAACCTGGATGTTACGCCGTGTATAGAAGGTACGGTAATGTGACGGTTTCTACCTTGTCAAAGGAGAGACACTTGGTTAATCACATCAAAATTCTCGAAAAGTACGAGCTTAGGTTGGCAGATCGAAATCGACTAACGCCGGTATATAGAGAAGCGATCGCACAGTCATTCTTTCTTATTGCAAGAAAGTATTTCGATTCTGATGAAGCTAAGTACAAGCAGTATCTAATAAGAGCACTTACTCTCTCGCCCGACTTCAGAGCCAATAAGGTAAATAGAAGCCAATTCTACAGTTTGCTCGAAGCGGCAGTTGGCTTTCGCCAGACGGAGAAAATCGTTACTCTTGCCAAAACCACGAAGAAAAAGCTACTAGCTAATTCGAGATTATTATTTAGAAACTTCGCTCGGCTACCAGTATTTTCTGAAATCAAGATCAAATGATGCATTCGCAAGCAATTAGGGAAAGATACGCCCAGTTTCCTAAAAATCTATGAAGATAGAAAAATCTGGACTACGCTTGATCTTCTACTAATTCTTAGCCCAATACATCAGCGATCTACTAAGTTCGTTTCAATACACTGTTTCTGTACCGGCTCTTGTATCCGTCAGAGCTGCTTTCAGACGAAAGCAACTATCTCTCTTCCTATCCAAGGAATTTGAATAGCAACAGCTGCATCAGTGCATGGATTGCGTTAGAAGCAATCGTTTCAAAGACAGCAGAATATAGCATGGACTACCTGCTCCAAACTCTATGACCCTCCGTTCTCAATCGGACAAGCAAAATCAGTACTTCGACACCACTCATCTGGTAGCCGATTTAAAGGGCCGAACTGTACGTGGTGGCGGTGTAACTGCTGTTGCGCAAGCCGGAAAATTTGTGTTGCAAACAGGTTCTGCAGTTGTTTTGGCTAGGCTGCTAACACCAGAAGACTACGGACTGTTCGGTATGGCAATTGTCCTGATCAACTTCATCGGGCTGTTTAAGAATTTGGGACTGTCTGCGGCTACTGTTCAGAAGAAACACATCAATCACCATCAGGTCAACACGCTGTTTTGGATTAATGTCGGACTCAGTGTAGCTTTTTGCTTAGTAGTAGCCATGCTATCGCCCGCGATTGCGCAGTTCTATGGCGAGCCTAGGCTGACCGCAGTCACCCTCTTTCTCTCTATTAATTTCATCTTTGGAGGATTGACTGTACAGCACCAAGCACTGATGAAACGACAGATGCAGTTCGGTGATCTTGCTAAAATAGAGATCGCTTCTATGTCTATTGGTCTGGCAGCCGGGGTAACTGCTGCGATCGCAGGCATGGGATATTGGGCTTTAATAGCGACACAGACGGCAAAAGCAGTCGTCGACTTAGTCGGCGTTTGGATGATGTGTCGCTGGCGGCCTCAGCGACCGAGTAGAGGAGCAGGTGTGAAATCCATGCTGGTTTTTGGTAGCAATGTTACCGGCTTTAAGGTGGCTAACTACTTCTCTCGGAGTTCCGATAATATTTTGATTGGTCGCGTATGGGGCGCAGGCGAACTAGGATTGTATGCCAAAGCATATCAGCTTCTTTTATTTCCCCTACTTCAGATCAATTTCCCTCTTAGCAATGTAATCATTCCTGTGTTGAGTAGCTTGCAGAGCGATCTCAAAAGATACAGTGCATATTACTATAAGGCAGTGCTACTTGTCTCTTTGTTTAGTATGCCCCTGATTGCCTTTCTCTCTGTAGAAGGTGAAAGGATTGTCATTTTGCTTTTGGGTAAGCAGTGGGTAGAAATTGTGCCTATTTTCCTATTGCTGATGCCTGCTGCGATCGCAGGTGTTCTCAACCACTCTACAGTCTGGATCTACCAGTCTCTAGGAACAACTAACAGACAGCTACGTTCAGGGCTTGTTGTTTCAGTTATTGATGTGATGCTTTTTCTAGTTAGTGTGCGATGGGGCGCGGTTGGGATAGCCGCCGCATTAGGATTGAGCCGTCCTTTAGTACTAGTAGGGTCTCTCCTGTATTGTTATACAGATACACCCTTAAGGTTTAGCACCTTCTTGACCAAAATAGCGATTCCAGCGATCGCCTCCGCAACCGCCGCTGCTAGCGTAGTCGTACTCAACGCAACCGTTGCTTCTCGTGAAATCAATATACTGTTGGGTTTGATGATAAGTGGAGTTACTTTTTTTATCTGTTATTCTCTGTTTTGGATAATTGTGCCCAGCGGCAGAAAGCAGTTAGTGGAGTTATTTCAGCTAATTAAACACATCAAAACCAGAAAGTTTTCAGCTCAAAATTGAAACAATTTAGTAGGCTCTATGGTCTTTTAGTCAAATTCTACCGGTATTACTTATCATTATGAAGATGCCCAACTTTTTGATCATCGGCGCAGCAAAAGCTGGAACGAGCTCGCTTCACTACTATCTCAGCCAGCATCCCGACGTTTTCATGAGCGCCGTAAAAGAACCCAGATTCTTTGCACTTGAAGGCGAAGTCCTAGATTTTCGCAATCCCGATCAAAGCATCAATCATGATTCAATTACTGCGTTGGGTCATTACCAAAGTCTATTTACTGCAGTCATGCATGAGTCTGCTATTGGAGAAGCCTCGCCACTCTACCTATATAGTCGGAAAGCTTGTGATCGCATCTACCGATACATTCCCCAAACAAAGCTGATCGTTGTTCTTCGCAATCCAGTTGATAGAGCCTTTTCCTGTTATACCCACCTATTGCGAGAAGGCTATGAGACGCTCACCTTCGAAGAAGGACTAAAGGCAGAAGAAGCAAGAATCGTCAACAATTGGGCTCATCTCTGGCACTACAAGAGAGGCGGGTTATATTATCAGCAGCTCAAGCCATACTTTGATACGTTTGGTCGAGATAAGCTTGCAGTCTACCTATACGAAGACTTTAAATCTGATTCCGTCTCCTTAGTGAAAGATATTTTTTCCTATCTTGAGGTAGACAACAGCTTTGTTCCTGACATGTCTAAAAGAAACGTATCTGGTATACCGAAATCGATGGTTTTGCAAAAGTTCCTAAAACGAAAGAACCTAGTTAGATCGTCCATCAAAACGATATTTCCAAATCGACTAAAAGCGCGAGTTGCAAAGAGTATAAGAGAATGGAATGTCGGTGACAAGCCCGCGCTTTCACTAGAAACATCTAACAAATTGGCACAGTACTTTAGAGAAGAAAACTCAAAGCTCCAGAAGCTTATCCAAAGAGACCTCAGTAGTTGGCTACCGTAGCCTTGGCTGCTCTAATTTCGCCTGATTTCAATCTGCGGATAGCCGTAGATTCTATCTTCTTAAGTGGTTTTACCATATCAAGAAACAATTTATATTGTTATAATTTATTTTCCATTCTTTGCGGACGGTCTTTTTTGATGGAGAAAAGTAATGCGGATAAAACAAGAACAACCTGGGTGGTTGCGAACATCTCCAGCATCTTTTGATACTAAAAGAAAAATAGCCTAGAGCGTTAAAGGATGCTAAGCGAAATGCTGAATGGATCGAATGCTAAAGCTGAGTTCCTTTATAGGTTTGATTTGTTTTCATAGACAGTAGCCTCTCTGTAGGAATTAAACTGGGCGATGATATATCCAAATCTTTTGATCATAGGGGCTGCGAAAGCAGGGACAACTTCTCTATACCATTGCCTAAACCAACATCCACAAATTTTTATGAGCGCTGTCAAAGAGCCTAGGTTCTTCGCTCCAGAATTTTATGAAACCAACTATGCTGCCCCGCTTCGTAGCAAAAAACCAAAAGCTGCGATGGTAGATGATACCTACCGAGCTCTCTTTGCAGATAGCCGACAAAGCAGCAACAGTTATGTAGCGTTTGGCGAAGCTTCTACAGAATATTTGTACTATCCAAAAGCACCTTTGAGAATCAAACAGGCTATCCCAGATGTAAAGCTGATTGCCATCTTGCGAAATCCTGTGGAGAGAGCTTTCTCCGCGTATTGCTATCAGGTTCGAGATGGATGTGAGCCGCTGTCTTTTGAAGATGCTATCGAAGCCGAATCAAGCCGTATTTGCCAGAACTGGCGGCCTGGTTGGTTCTACATTCAAAGTGGCTACTACTTTGAGCAGTTGAAAAGGTATTACCAGCTGTTTGAACCAAGTCAAATTAAAATATGCTTGTATGAAGAGCTGCGAAGCAACGCTAAGTATTTTTATGCCGACCTATTCTCCTTTTTGGAAGTAGAAGACAATTTTGAACCAGATGTGTTAGTCAAAAATGCTTCTGCTATTCCTGCTTATCCGTCTTTGATCAAACTCATGAAACAGCTAAAAAAATTCAAGCCAGCTATCAGTAATATACTTTCAACACGAATGACAAAAGAGATAGCTGGCAGAATCAACACTTTAAACATGAAGGGAAAACCGCCGTTAACGCTTGAAATGCGAGAATGTCTGACTGCTCACTTTCGCCAGGATATTCTGAATTTGCAAGATCTTATCCAAAAAGATCTATCTATGTGGATATGAGATTTACTTTCTTTTTTCCTTTGACCTGTGAGATAAAGAATTCATCGTGCTGATTAACCACAAACATAAGTTCATTTTTATTCACGTTTACAAAGTTGCAGGAACCAGTGTTGTCAACGCACTGGAAAACGATTCTTATCCTCGATATGTTCCTGTTGAAGTACGTCCAACACTGACTAAGTTCCTTCGCAGGTTTCATCTCTCGTCTAGCTTTCCGGTGCGTGTCCATTCTAAAGCTAAAGAGATTAGGGCCAAGCTAGATCCGGACGTCTATAACAACTATTTTAAGTTTGCTTTTGTCCGGAATCCTTGGGATTGGCAGGTTTCTTTGTACGAGTACGCACGTCAATACAGAAGTCATCCTCAAAACAAACTGATGAGCTCGTTTCAGAACTTTGATGAATATATCCGCTGGAGGGTACGCGAAGAAGCCACACTCCAAAAAGATTTTTTAACTGACGACAGTGGCAACTTAATTATTGACTACATCGGCAAATTTGAGCAGCTATCAGCAGATTTTGCGGAGATCTCTCAAAAGGTTGGACTAACTGTTTCTCTTTCCGAATTCAACAAAACTAGAGAAAGGAGACCTTACGGCACTTACTATACAAACGAAACTAAACAACTCGTTCAAAATCGTTTCAAAGAAGATATTGAAATGTTTGGCTACAGCTTTGATTGACTATTGGATACTTGCTTACAATCGTTCACTGGGGTAGTGACCGCGCGGATATATTCAACAGGGAAAGCGAATGTTTACCTCAGCTTTAGATAAAACACAACTTTTGCATCTTACAGAGTGGGACACTGTCTGGCGGCGTCTAAATGTCAAGCTGCACAATGACTGGAGGTATGAAGACCGGTATAAAAGAAGACTGATCGTAAATCACGAATACCGATTTATCTATTGTCCAATCCACAAAAATGCTTCCACTAGTATGTTGGCGGCTTTATTTCAATTGGCAAAGGGTCGAAGGAAGAAAGCTTTGACCGATGTCTCTGATTTGCAGATTCGCACGTATATCAGTCTCAACCACAGCCTCTCTAACTATACCTATGCGTCAGCTACTGATTTTTTGTCTAGCGACTACTTTAAGTTTACAATCGTCCGAAATCCTTGGGCTCGATTGGTTTCGACTTATGCAAATTATTTTGTGAGACTACCTTTAGAAAAACATACCGTCTCTAAGATGGCAAAGGTTGTTGCGAGCTACGAGTACGGAGATGAAGCAGACAGATACTTGGACAAAATCACTTTTGAACAGTTTGTAAAATACGTTTTTGCGAAGAAAGACAATGAAATAAATCCTCATTGTGTCTCTCAAACTCAATATCTAGCGGAGATAGGTTACGACTATATTGCAAAGATGGAGAACTTAAATCTAAATCTTTTGCATATAAGAGAAAAATTAAAATTGCCTATAGAATTAGGGAGAAAAAATAAAACTGCCTACTCTGCTTCCTGTGATGATTATGACGACTGTTACAACTTAACTCCGTCACAAATTAGAAATTTGGAAGGGGGCATTCCCCTCTATAAAAAGTTTTACAATTCTGAGTTGGTGGAAATGGTGAGACAAAGGTATACAGAGGATATTGAAAAGTTAGGCTATGACTTTTGAAAGACTATGATCTTTTGTCCTCACAGTATAAAGCTGTGACTAAGAGGCAGTGATGTAAGAGCTGTAAAGCTGTAGATTTGTTTGATTCTCATCCGCGATTACAGATAGAGACAGACATGGTAATTGAAGCTACTAGCTTCTAAGAAAGCAAGGCAAAAAGTCGCGATTGATGACGTGAGGAGATATATTCGTGAAGAACGCGCTAGCTGTCAGTATCATTATCAACAATTACAACTACGAGGCTTTTCTTGACGAAGCAATCGATAGCGCGTTGGCTCAAACTTACGAGAATGTTGAGATTATCGTTGTTGATGATGGCTCGACGGATGGCTCTTGGTCTGTGATTGAAGGGTATGGCGATCGCATCACAGCAGTTGCCCAGACCAACGGCAAACAGGGCAAAGCTTTCAACACTGGTTTTGCTTATAGCAAAGGTGACATCATCATCTTTTTAGATGCTGATGATTATCTGTACCCCGAAGCGGCAAGCCAGGTTGTAGCTTGCTGGCAGCCCGGAATATCGAAGGTGCACTACCGGCTACAGGTTGTGAACGGAGAGGGCAATCCTTCTGGATTCACCTATCCCCAGGGCAATAAAAGCCTGGCGACTGGTGAAGTGTGGCGACAGCTTTTACAGGTTTGCACTTATGCGGGGGTGCCTACTAGCGGCAACGCGCTCAGTAGGCACACGCTGGAGGCGCTCACGCCGATTCCAGACAGCTTTAACACCATGGCAGACGACTATCTTTCCGTCCTTGTCCCTTTCTATGGGGAAGTGCGTGCTATCGAGCAGCCTCTGGGTGTATACAGAGTCCACGGCAATAATCAGTGGGCAATTTCGACCATGACAAGCGATCGCCTACATCGCTTTATCAAACACGACCTTGCTAGATGCGAGCTGCTCAGAAAAAGGGCACCCGCTCTAGGTCATACCGTTAGTGACGATCTAGAGCTTCGCTTCTTTGGTCGCATTTGGTCCAGGCTCGCATCGCTAAAGCTAGACCCACAGGCTCATCCAGTCCCGTCTGACCGCTCAATAGCGCTGGCATATTATGGCGTTAAAGCCGTTAGTCAGTCCCAAGAAATCAAAGCCAAACGTAAGTTCATCTTGAGCCTTTGGTTTCTTTGGGTAGGACTGCTGCCTCAGCCGATGGCAAAACCGGCTATCAACTGGCTACTGACACCGGCTTCTCGTCCGCAGCTGATGATTTGGCTCGCTAGGCAGCTTCGGCTGCGCAAATCTCTTCTGGTTAAAAGCTAAATTCTTAACGTTTGAGAACTCTCGCTTATCTTCGCTGGAGAAATCTGATGATAGTCCGACCGCCAGAAAAAGTAAAAAGCTCAGAGAGTATTCAAACAGAATCCTCACCAAAAAAGCTGCGGATTCTGTTTGTGAGTCATACCTATGTGGTGGGCGTCAACCAGGGGAAGCTAGAGGCGATCGCTCACACCAATCAGGCTGATGTCGCCCTTCTCGTACCCGATCCGTGGAAAGCGCTCAGCTGGAATCAAATCTTCAATCTAGAAAGAGTCTGCGATCGGGTGGAATACTATCCGGCCAATGTTGTCTTCAATGGCAAGACAGGGGGATATCTCTACGGTCTGGGCAGTTTGATCAATGCGCTCAGGCACTATGCACCAGATATCCTACAGGTAGAAGAAGAAGTCTTTTCCCTATCCACTTTTCAAATGGCGATCGCAGCAAGAGTTACCAGTACACCACTCATCGTTTTTGGCTGGGAAAACATAGACCACCCGCTTTCTAAAGTGCGTCAGTGGACTCGCAAGTTTGTATTAGATACTGCCAAACTGATTGTGGCTGGAAATCAAGACGGTGCGAATCTATTACGCAGATGGGGCTACGCTGGAAATATTGCAATAATGCCCCAGATGGGCGTAAATCCTGATATTTTTGCTGGGGATGTGCGATCGCAACCCAAAGACAGACCCTTCCGGATCGGTTTCATGGGCCGACTCGTCCATGAAAAAGGCATTGATACTCTCTTCAGCGCCGCTCAGATCCTAAAAGAGAAGGGGTATCGCTTTGAAATTATTCTTTGTGGGTCTGGCAGCGATGAAGCGCTGCTAAAAAAAGATGCCTTGAGAAAAGGCATCGCAGACTGTGTCGTTTGGAAAGGAAAAGTCTCGCATGCTGACGTTCCAGCCGAGATGGTTTCATTCGATAGTCTAGTATTACCCTCTCGAACTATCTCTACGTGGAAAGAACAGTTTGGACATGTCTTGATTGAAGCCATGTCAATGGGAATTCCCGTAGTTGGCTCCGACAGCGGAGAAATTCCAAACGTTATCAACGCTCCTAGGCAAGTCTTTTCAGAAAACGATGCAGCGGCACTGGCCACAGTGCTCGACAAAATGATAAGCGATTCAACAGTTTACAAAACAGCTAGTCAAGAGGGATTAGACCGAGTCGGCAAGCACTATACCCACAAGCGTATTGCAGAAAAACTGGTCGCGGAATGGACCAAGGTTATCGATCAGAGCAAACGGTAGGCATTATGGTTAAAGTTGCAATTTTACGCAGAGAAACGGGTGCCTCTTTTAGTATGGATGTGTATGCAGATGGACTGGTAAGCGGGCTGCGCGCAGTCCGTCCTGACTGGGCGATCGCAGAGCTACGTCCCCCCGAAAGAAAGCAGTCAAAAGGCAATTCTGTTGTAGCTTCTATCATTGCAGGGATCTCAAAATACTACCGGCGCTACTGGCAATATCCAAAGCTTGCTACTCGTATCCAAGCAGATCTGTTCCACATAATTGACCACAGTGATGGACACTTGGCCTATCATCTACCCAAAACGGGTAAGCCCGTTGTAGTCACCTGCCACGATCTGATCAACCTTCGACAGCCGCAGAACATTCAAGATCAGGCAAAGCTCCCGGTGATCAGTACCGCTATCTGGAAGTACGCCGTGAGAGGAATTACCAAGGCTGACAACATCGTGACCGTCTCCAAGCACACTGCCAAAGACGTGGTAGAACTATTGGCGATCGCACCTAACAAAATCACCCCAATTCCCAACGGCGTCGATCCAGCATTCACGCCTCTCTCTTCAGAAATACGTCAGACGATCCGTCGGAAATACGAGATTTCTCCTGGCAAGTTTTGCATTTTGCATGTAGGCTCCAACCATCCTCGCAAAAATATCCTCACCATTCTCAAAGTTATCAAGGAACTGCGTGACCAAGACGTACCTATTCAATTTGTCAAAGCTGGTGCAGATTTCAACCAGACCCAGCAGTCATTCATAGTCGATCATCAGCTAGAGTCTTGGATCACTCGAGTTGATAGACCAGATAGCTCAGCTTTGATCGAACTCTACAACATGTCTGACGTATTGATGTCACCTTCTATTTACGAAGGATTTGGAATTACTCTGCTAGAGGCAATGGCCTGTGGCATTCCGGTGATTACCTCTAACGTTACCTCGCTGCCAGAAGTCGTTGGCAGCTCGGGTATTATGGTTGATCCCCTTAGCATCGCTGACTTATCAACGGCTGTGCTAGATCTGATGAGAAATAGTGAGTACAGAAACGAGCTTATTCAACAGGGATACAGGCGAGTCAAAGGGTTTACCTGGAACAACACAGCCGAACAGGTCGCTCAAGTCTACGAAAATTTAATGCTTCTCACAGCAGAGAGTCTCTAATGCGTGTTCTAACTATCCATAACGCCTACAAAATTAGAGGAGGAGAAGATGAGTCGCGTGCCGCAGAAGAAAAACTGCTGCGCGACCAGGGACATCAGGTAGAAACCTACGAAGAGCATAACGACAGTCTTCAAGACTTCAATCCAGCGCAGCTAGCTGTAAAAACTATTTGGTCTAGCAGCTCTTTTCGCAACGTCAGAGAGAGGTTGCAGAAAAATAAGTACGATATTGTTCACGTGCAGAATTTCTTTCCGCTGATCTCTCCATCAGTTTACTTTGCTGCTAGCGCTGAGGGCGTTCCGGTTGTGCAAACGCTGAGGAACTACAGGCTGCTCTGTCCCAATGCGCTTTTTTTCCGCAATGGTAGTGTCTGTGAAGACTGTCTGGGAAAATCTATCCCCTATCCTGGCGTTATCCACAGCTGCTACAGGGAAAGCAGAACCGCTAGCGCCGGAGTTGCCGCTATGTTAGTGGCTCACAATCTAATCAACACCTGGAAAAATAAAGTCACACTCTATATTGCCCTTACTGAATTTGCCAAGAGAAAGTTTGTGTCAGCGGGATTTCCCTCCGATAAAATTGTTGTCAAGCCAAATTTTGTCGCTCCTGATCCGGGCGTAGGCAGCGGTAGTGGAGACTTTGCATTGTATGTGGGTCGACTATCGGTTGAGAAAGGACTAGATACGTTGCTAGAAGCGTGGGAGAAGCTAAATCAGCCTATTCCACTCAAGATCGTTGGCGATGGCCCCCTATCTGACATGGTGCAAAAAGCGGTAGATCGTTTGCCAAATATCACCTGGCTAGGTCGTTTACCCATGAATCGGGTACATTCTCTGATGGGTGATGCCAAGTTTTTAGTTTTTCCCTCTAAATGGTACGAGACCTTTGGCCGAGTCGCCGTAGAAGCCTATGCAAAAGGGACACCTGTAATTGCCTCTAATATTGGCGCGATCGCAGAGATTGTCGATTCAGAGCGCACCGGGCTCCACTTTACACCAGGTGATGCCAGCGACCTTGCCAACAAAGTTGATTGGTTATTAGCCAACGCACCCACTCTCGAGAGAATGCAGAAAACGGTTAGATCCGAATACGAATCCAAGTACACAGCCGATAGAAACTATCAGCAGCTGATAGATATCTACGAACGGGCAAAGGTGCTGGTGTAGATCAGCCAAAACCTTCTACTCCCAAAAAGCACTACCTGGATTTTAGAAAAGCTTAATAATACTTTCAGAGCAGCCTACTATGACTTACAGCAGCTATATCACCTATAAGCCCAAAGCCTTTGTTGATAGCTCTACGCTGTTGCTTCTTGCCTTTTCGACAGCGTTCTTTCCTCGGCTACTCGACACTATCGGCTTTCCCGCTGCCGTTAATTTCCTCCACTTTCTGTTTGTTCCCCTAGCCTGCTGTTGGGTAATTGCCCAAGCGCCAAACAGAGATCGCACTCAGATTGCGACAGCGAAAGTTCTAATTTCCAGCCTGTGTACGCTGCTGACAGTCATGATCGCCAGCGCCATTCTCAATAGTGCGGGTTTGATCAACGTTGCAGTGTCGTACATCATCCTAACTGAACCTTTTCTTTTTCTGTTTGCACTAGTTTGGACGCCCATGACGAAACAGACTCTAGAACGGTTCAAAAAGTGGATTGTTCGCTTTGCTTGTTTTCATATTGTATTGGCTTTTGCTCAAAAGCTCCTGATAGATTTTGGTGTGCTCAAGCTCACTGCAGGCACTCGATTAGGGCTACCTCAAGACAATATTCAAGGCGTCTTCTATATTTCTGGTGGTGGACATGTCGTTAGCTCTTGTGTCTCAGTTTCTTTTGCGCTCTACTACCTAATTGTGGTCAAAACAGCGCCTCTGTGGTTGAGAGTTTCGGTGGCTGTAGCAGCAATTACGCAAAACATCGTTGCTGAGACAAAACAAGTGACCTTCGTTTGTCTAGTAGCTTTTGTTCTATTGTCGTTTACCCGTATTAAAGATCTCAGAAAATTTATTCAGTACGTGATCGCAGCAGGAATTGTTGTCTTTACCTTTCTATGGTGCATGAACAACATACCTGCCTTCAACGGGTACAACACTTGGACTGATTTAGCATTATACGGCCCACAAGGAGAAGCAACACAGCTCAAAACTGCCTCTAGCCGCATTATCCTTGACCATTTCGACTCCCCTCTCAACTGGCTCTTCGGCATAGGACCGGGCCATACTGTAAGTAGGTTAGGAGGATGGATGCTAGAGAGATACAAAGATCTCTTACTTCCATTAGGTGCAACTACATCATCCGTGGCTAGTGAAACGTGGGATGTTGTCTGGACTAGCCGTCTTGGACCTAGATCTAGTATGTTCTCGCCTCTCTTTGGCTGGATGGGTATTTGGGGTGATGTCGGCGTACTTGGACTTGGCACCTATTTATTCACTGGCTATACGATTTGGCATCAGTTTTGCAAAGATGACTTCTCTAGATACCTGATGTTGACCGTCATCTTGCATGGATTCATCTTCACCCAGTTAGAAGAACCTGGATATATGATGTTTGTTGCCGTACTAATCGGTCTACGCTGGCATGAATTGCGAACTGGCATATACAGCTAGCGGCAGATAAAAGCCTTGAGTGACATGTGGTGAACAAAACGCGCTTAGAAATGATATGGTGCAACTTGAAAATACATACGTCTCTAATGAGAACTTGTAGAACCAAACCTTTGTTATGAGCGAGCGAAGTGGTTAGCTATGACAATCTGCACTTAGCTTACAGCCTACTTAAGTACTACAACTCTTATCCTATAAAGATAGTACTACAACTCTTGTCCTATAAAGATGAGCGCTCAGCAAACAACAGAATGCATATCGGTGTTTACTACAACATAGCGGACGCCAAAGGCGAACAACTACGCTCAGCCCTCGGGAACCGTCTGTACCAAAAATTATTGACTGTCTCGCTATTTATTTGCGGCTCCTGTAAAGCTTTTACGGACGTGCAATACAACCGACCACTCTTAGAACTGACGTAGCGCAGTGCTTACAAAGCCTGTGTAGGGACTATAAGGGATTCGCTCAGAACTAGAATACCTGACATGTAAAGCTGAGACTAAAACCTGTGCGTAGTCGAAGGCCGGATGGAATGGGACTTTATTCAAGGGCACTTCCCTACCCGCATCAGCCTTCCTCTCTAGAAACGACACCCAACAGCGGAATGTCAGCCAGTCGTAGCTGCTCCATCGCTCTGTCTAGCAGAGATTGCTTCAATGTGCCCGAACGTGTAACTAGTAAAAGTCCATCTGTGTGGTTGGCAACCAAGTAAGCGTCTGACTGTCCTAGTAATGGCGGCGTATCAAAAATAATTAGGTCAAAGACAGGTTCGATTTTTTCCATAACCTGTCCCATGCCTTTGGATGCAAGCAGTCGAGAAGGCTCGAATGGAACCGAGCCAGCACAGAGGACATACATGTTCGGCTCAGCTGTGAATTTCTGAATCACGTCAGGATTCTCTTCTCCTGAAAACAGATTTGTTAATCCTTTTTCGTTTGATAGCTCTAAATATTTATGGATGTGAGGGTTCCTAAGATCCGCGTCAACCAGCAGCACCCTTTGTCCCATAGCAGCAGCAGCTTCTGCCAGATAGATAGATACGGTAGATTTGCCTTCGCCAGCCATCACAGAGCTAACTACAATAGACTTGAGCGATTGAGCTACGCCTCCTATCAGCCGAAGATTGTTGAACAGTAGACGAAAAGATTCAGAAAAAGGATCGCTGTCGTACAGTGCTTTTCCGTGTCCGTTGCTTCTGATTGTTCTCTCTGTACTAGAAATTCCTCCTCGGACGCTAGCGCCGATAGGCTGAAGGATTTCTTCAGGCTGTCGGCGTTCTAGTACCTCACGAACAGGTATTCTCGCCAATATAGGTAAGTTTGTCGTGCGACGGATATCTTCTTCGGTATGGATGACGCCCTTGCTCTTGTCCAGCAACAGAGCCGCACCTGTGCCTAGCAGAAGGCCGAGTATAGCGCCTAACATCATGTTCTGAGGTAGGCTCTGTGGCTGGGGGCGAGGCTCGGTTGGAGGCGTAATAATTTCCCAAGGGACTTCCCTTTGCGCCGCATCAATCTCTAAGCCTTCTCGGGTTGAGAGAAACTGACTGAGATTAGCCGTTGCAATCTGCAATTCTCTCTCAATGTCGTCGTATTGTCGTGAGACTAAAGACAAGCTGTCTATGTTTGAATTTAGACCCTGAATCGTCTCATTCAGAGCTTGATTTCTCGTTTCTAGCTCACGGATCTGGCTGGTCGCGGCTTCTTGAGACTGTCGGCCTTCTCTCTGAATGAGCGCTAGCAGATTCTCTCGCTCTTCTTTTAGAACCTGCATTTCTGGGATAGTATCACGATAGATTGTTGAAGCTTCAGCAATCTGTGAATCCAGCTCCAGCAGACTATTGAGTAAAGTTTGGTACCTGGGGCTTTGATCTAGAACGGAGGACGCTGCTTGACCTGAAGGCAGCGTCAGTTGCCGGACCAGATCGCTGTAGGTTGCTCTAGCTTGCTGCAGCTGAGCCTGAACTTCTAGCTGCTGCTGAGAAAACTGGCCAATTTGGCCAGATAGCTGACTACCTCTAGCGGCTGGATCAATAAGATTGTTTGAAATTCGCAGTGTTTGCAGCTGTTCTGCAAGGCCGTCAACCTTTACCCTTAAATCGGGCAACTTCTGTTCTACGAAGTCGAGACCTCTACGAATATCCGCTTGTTTAGATTCAAGACTATATTCTAGATAGGCCTGTGAGATTAGATCGAGAACAACACTTACAGCCTGCGGGTCCACAGCTTGATAAGTAACACGGATGATGTTTGAGTCCTTGTCAATTGCGCCGACGCCCAACCTGTCGACTAGCTCTCTGTAGCAAGGATCATAGTTTGCGCTCAGGGGCTGCTGTTCGATAGAGATACCAGAGGCCGGGCAGAAGCTTGGATAGATTTCGCGAATGCCGTCGACTACAGGCTGAAGAACCTTTGGGCTGACAAGCAGTTTGATGAGGTCTTCGCTGACAACTTGGCTCTCTTTGGCAGTTAAAGTGTTTGGAACATCGGAGATGATGTCTGTTTCTGTGCTCCTCGCCTCGGCTAGCAGTTCTACCTGGCCACTATAGACGGGCGTGTCGGTTAGGACTTTGATAGTAGTAGCTCCGATGGTCAGGGCCATGGTACCGGCGATTAACCACCACTTGCGTCGAATAATTTTGACTAACGCACCAACGTCTAGTCCACCTTCTGCTTCTTCAAGCATAGCGAGGGAAGCGCCTGGTAAAGATGTTGGTAAAGTCTTCTCCGTTTCCATAGTCTCTTTCCTAATCAAAAATCTCGAGCTCAACAAAAAGATGTTCGTTCTGTACGGGTAAAGCTTTCACTTTAGATAGACACTGGTCAAGACTACCCAGATGTTGTTCGAGACTATCTAAGTGCTGGTCGAGACTACCCAGACAGTAGTCAATATCACCTACGTAGCTGTTAGAAAGTGGCTAAAAATGCGTTTCTCTTCTCCGTAGAAGCGCTCAGGAAGGGCGATCGCACTACGTGAAAGCTGCATAAACGCCTCGGATCTCTATGAAGGCATTGCAAAAACGAATGTTATTAAGGTCTATCACGATGGGCAAACTTTGTAAAAGGCGATCGCAAGAACAGTATTGACAAATATTTTCTCTAACTTTTTGATTAGTTTTCCATTTGTCCTCTTGCTATCCGTATTCGAAAACGATTGAACTGTTCGATCGTAGCTTAGTTCGAGCTTGAGATAATTACCTGAGGTTTGTTGTTTGTTCATGCTGTCCTCTTACCTTCTAGCTAACGCACCTAAACACAGAAAGCTGTCCGACCAACCGCCTACTCAAAATATAGTTGGATTTAGTATCTGTTCGCTTTCTTTGGAAGGGCAGCTCAACAAACTGCTGCAGTGGGCAGATGAGCGGGTCAGCAAGGTCGTTTGTGTGGCTAATGTCCATATGATTATGGAGGGCAACTGGCACTCAGATTTTTCGCGCGTTTTGCATCGGGCAGATATGCTCACGCCCGATGGCATGCCTTTGGCCTGGATGATGAGCTGGTTTCAGCTCAAAAGGCAAGAAAGAGTTGCTGGTATGGATATCTTTGTAGGGCTCTGTAAGAAAGCCGAAGAGCGACCGGTCAGTCTATTTTTAGTGGGTTCTACGCCTGAAACACTAGGAAAGATTCAACAGCGTTTGAACGACGAGTTTTCCAACGTGCAGGTTGCAGGAAAAGCACCACTGCCGTTTAGACCATTGACTGTGAGCGAGGATAAGGCTTTAGTTCAACAAATCAACGACAGCGGAGCTGGTTTGGTGTTTGTGTGTTTGGGGTGTCCGAAGCAAGAGCATTGGATGCATGCGCACAAAGGTCAGATAAATGCTGTGATGATTGGGTTGGGGGGCGCTTTTTCTGTGTTTGCAGGAGAAGTAAAGCGAGCGCCCAAGTTTGTGAGAAAATTGGGTCTAGAGTGGCTGTATCGATTGGTTCAAGAACCCAGACGACTCTGGAAGCGCTATTTTAGTACTATTCCTCCATTCCTATTCCTGGCATTTAGACAGGTTGTGAGTAAAACTCTCTAGAATTGAGAGAGAAAATTTGCAAGCTTTGGACTAATGCCTGACAACTCAGACTTCATTCAGCTTCGAGATGCTTCGATACAAGGGGTAGAGCTATTTGAAGCGAAGCTGGCTAAACATAAGTTTGGCAGGCATTTTCACGATGCTTATACGATTGGATTGAATGAGAGTGGACTAGGACAGTGCTGGCACAGCAGCGATCGCCACGATCATCGTCCTGGGATGTTTACCTGCATCAATCCTGGTGAAGTCCATACGGGTGAAGCGGCTTCTGATCAAGGCTGGAAATTTCGCAATTTGTATATTAGTCAAGCAGTCGTACGATATTACTTAAGTGAGCTGGGCTATCCGACCAATCGCGCGCTCCCTTGTTTTCCGCATATCATTGTCGAAGATGCTTCATCGCAGCGTTTGTTCAAACGGCTATTTTCCACTTTAGAACAGTCTGCAAATCTGCCTACAGATCTTTCTACAAGTTTATTAGAGCAACAGTCGCTCTTACTTGATTTTTTCTCGCGTTTCTTTGCGAAGCACACTCGGCTTTCTGATCGGCGCGATCGCAAAAAAGTTGAGAATCGCTCAATTGTGAAAGTACGGGCGTACATAGAAACACACTGCACAGATGATTTTTCTATTCAAGATCTAGCTAGTGTGGTCAATCTTAATCCTTACTACCTGATTCGATGCTTTCGCCGGCAGGTCGGGACATCACCGCATCAATACAAGCTGCACTGGCAGTTGCAGCGAGCAAAACAGGCCGTGCTTCTAGAGGATATTGCGATCGCACAGATCGCTGCAAACTGTGGATTCTACGACCAAAGTCATTTGAACCGTACTTTCAAACGTGCTTTGGGTGTATCACCGGGGCGCTATCGAGAAGTCAATTTTGTCCAAGCTCGCAGGTGGTCATAGCGGTAGGCTGAGCGGTGTCCACTTGCGACGACGCTCAAGGTCGCACCTACTCGCTTTGAAGGCTATGAGACTTGTAAAGGATTTTTCGATTTCTGCGATCGCAGCAGGCTTCATCACGGTGCTTGTCGGCTTCACCAGTGCAGGCGTCATCGTCTTCCAGGCGGCGCAGGCACTAGGCGCAACCTCCGCAGAAATCAGCTCATGGATGTGGGCTTTGGGCATGGGCATGGGGCTGACTAGCCTAATTTTGTCCTGGCGATATCGGATGCCTGTCGTCACCGCATGGTCAACGCCGGGGGCAGCGCTGCTAATTACATCGGCAGCGGGCGTTTCGATGCCGGAGGCGATTGGTGCGTTTCTGGTGTCTGCTTTGCTGATTGTGGTCTGTGGCTTTACGGGTTGGTTTGAGCGAATGATGAATTTGATTCCGCTGTCTCTGGCCTCTGGAATGCTGGCGGGCGTGCTGCTGCGGTTTGGGCTGAATATTTTTGTGGCGATGCAGACTCAGTTTGCGATGACGATGGGAATGTTTCTGCTGTACCTGACGATGCGCCAGGTGATGCCGCGCTATACCGTGCTTTCGGCCTTAGCTCTCGGCATCTTGATTGCGGGCAGTCAGGGACTTTTAGAGCTAGACGGACTGACGTTGCAGCTAGCGCAGCCTGTTTTTGTGATGCCTGTTTTCTCGGTGGCGACCATTGTAGGCGTGGGTCTGCCGCTGTTTGTAGTGACGATGGCGTCTCAGAATGTGCCGGGGGTGGCGACGATTCGAGCATTTGGGTATGACACGCCGATTTCGCCCCTGATTGGTTGGACGGGCGTGGCGACGTTTTTGCTGGCTCCGTTTGGGGCGTTTGCGATTAATTTGGCAGCGATTACGGCGGCGATTTCTATGGGCAGAGAAGCGCACGAAGACCCTGACAGGCGGTATGTGGCCGCGATCGCAGCGGGCGTTTTCTACATCGTCGTTGGTATCTTTGGCGCGACAGTCAGCTCAGTTTTTGAGGCGCTGCCGCAGGAATTGATTGTGGCGATCGCCGGACTTGCTCTACTTGGCACCATCGGCAAAGGCTTAGCAACGGCACTCTCTGATGGAAAAGACCGGGAGGCGGCGCTGATTACCTTTCTTGTGACAGCCTCTGGTATGTCGCTATTAGGTATTGGCTCAGCCTTCTGGGGACTAGTGTTCGGCGGCGGTGCCCTAGTGATCACACGCCGCCAAATAAATCCAAGGCAAGGATAAGCGGTTGTATCGGCTACGTTTTTTGAACATACGTCCCTTATCTCAAAACGTGAAGTGACGAGTGGCTCGTTACTTGTCGCTTGTGGACATATGTTGAAACAACGTACCGGTGGGAGCGCAAATCGTTGCCTTGACCACAGCAACTCCTAGCCTCTATGGGCTTGTCGTTGTTGTAAAGCTGTTGTCTGCTTTCATTACGCCCAAGTAGGAAGTATGGATTCATCGTTTCGAGAAACTTCACGATCTAGCCCGTAGAAAAAGCCCCCCGCTTTCTACAAAGAAAGGCAGTAGGGCTTTGAGTTTTCACAAATCTTGTCTATTGATTTGCTTTAGTTAGTCCGCCTCGAAAGGGGACAGTTGCCCCAAACTTAAAAGCTATAGAAGCGCATCTTCTTGATGAGTTTGAATAGTGCAGTCAGAAGTCGCGTAAGCAACACAAGTGAGTACAAAGCCTGCGTCCATCTGATCGTCATCTAGAAAAACCTGGTCTTCCTGATTAACAGAGCCAGAAACCAGCTTGCCAGTACAGCTAGAACAAGACCCCGCACGACAGGACGCAGGCAGATCAATACCGGCCTCTTCAGCTGCTTCGATGATGTACTGATCGTCAGCGACTTCAATCGTTTCGTTGATGCCTTCATCTTCGTTGATGAGTGTGACTTGATAAGTTGCCATGGAGAACCCTCGGGTGATTAATGAAGCGTTCAGCTATCTATGGCTTTGGTCACTTTGCTGAGGTCTGGCGCATCAGCTGAACGCTTTACGCAGCAACGGGCAAAGTGACTCACGACTCCCAAATTCATCCAGGAATCGCTACATAGAGTTAGTTAAACGGCTATTAGAAAATATATACCGATTGCTGCATGGGCGAAATGCTCCGCTTTGAACGATAGAATTAATAGCTGATGCCCAATGGCTGATTTCCCAACTTGCTGATTTCCCAACTAAAGGTCAAACCCTATGGCACCCCCTGCGGTCAGCTCACCAGAAGCCCATCCCCCGAAAGAATCGCCAGCATCGCCCGCAGCTTGCTCGCCTGAAGACATTGCATCAGAAGGGCTAAAACCGGATGAATACGATGAGATCGTAGCGCGGCTGGGTCGGCATCCAAACCGGGCTGAGCTAGGGATGTTCGGGGTGATGTGGTCCGAGCACTGCTGCTACAAAAATTCGCGACCTCTGCTGAGTCAATTTCCGACGGAGGGCGATCGCATCCTAGTCGGCCCGGGTGAAAATGCAGGCGTGATCGATGTCGGCAACGGTATGCAGGTGGCGTTCAAAATTGAATCGCACAATCACCCGTCAGCCATCGAACCGTTTCAGGGCGCGGCCACTGGCGTGGGCGGCATTTTGCGTGACATCTTTACCATGGGCGCTCGTCCGATCGCTGCGCTCAACTCACTACGATTCGGCAGCTTAGACAACGCGCGGACTCGGCAGATTTTTACTGGCGTTGTGTCAGGTATAGCCCACTATGGCAACTGCTTTGGCGTGCCGACCGTCGGGGGAGAAGTTGCGTTTGACGAAGCGTATAGCGGCAATCCTCTGGTGAATGCGATGGCGATTGGCCTGATGGAAACCGATGAGATCGTGAAATCGGGCGCGGTGGGGGTCGGCAATCCGGTGCTGTATGTGGGCTCTACGACCGGGCGCGATGGTATGGGCGGGGCGAGCTTTGCTAGCGCTGAGCTAAGCGATGAGTCAGAGGCAAATCGACCGGCGGTTCAGGTAGGCGATCCGTTTCTAGAAAAATCTCTTGTTGAAGCATGTTTAGAAGCATTCAAGACTGGCGGAGTCGCGGCAGCGCAAGACATGGGCGCAGCAGGCATCACCTGCTCTACAGCAGAGATGGCGGCGAATGGCGGCGTTGGTATTGAACTGGATTTAGACCTGATTCCTGAGCGGGAGCCGGGCATGGTGCCCTATGAATATTTGCTTTCGGAGTCGCAGGAAAGAATGCTGTTTGTAGCTCATGCAGGTCGTGAGCAGGAATTAATTGATATCTTTCACCGCTGGGGTTTGCAGGCAGTGGTGGCAGGCTCGGTAATTGAAGAGCCGATTGTTAGGATTTTGTTCGAAGGGAGCGTAGCCGCAGAGATTCCGGCGACGGCGCTGTCGGATAATACGCCGATCTACAAGCATGAGCTGATGAAGGAGCCACCTGAGTATGCGCAAAAGGCGTGGGCTTGGCAGGAGACTGAACTGCCCACTGCAACGGCTGGTGGTATTAACGGAAAGCCTTGGAATCAGGTTCTATTGGATTTGCTGGCGACGCCGACGATTGCGTCTAAGCGGTGGGTTTATCGGCAGTATGACCATCAGGTACAGAACAATACCGTGCTGATGCCTGGGGGAGCAGATGCGGCGGTGATTCGGCTCAGATCGCAAATCACCCCAAACCCGAAAGCCAACACTGGCCTAGCCGCCACAGTAGATTGCAATGCCCGCTATGTCTATCTAGATCCATACGAAGGCGCATTAGCAGCCGTTGCCGAAGCCGCAAGGAATCTGAGCTGCGTCGGCGCAGAACCGGTTGCCGTAACCGATAACCTCAACTTTGGCAGTCCTGAAAAACCAATTGGCTACTGGCAGCTTGCCGAAGCCTGCCGAGGTCTGGCGGAGGGATGCCGAAAATTCTCGACGCCTGTGACCGGCGGCAACGTCTCGCTGTATAACGAAACGCTAGACAGCGACGGCAAGCCACAGCCGATCTATCCAACGCCTGTAGTTGGTATGGTCGGTCTGATTCCAGATCTCACCAAGGTTTGTGCTCAGGGATGGCAGTCTGCTGGCGACTCGATTTACTTACTAGGCGTTAGCGCTGACCAGACTAGAAGTGGTGTCGTTACACTAGGCGGCTCCGAATATCTAAAGCAGATTCATCAGAGGGTAGCCGGGAAGCCGCCTAGAGTGGATATTGACTTAGAACTTGCTGTACAGGCGGCTTGCCGCTATGGCATTCGACAGGGATGGGTGCGATCGGCACACGATTGCGCCGAGGGAGGACTGGCGATCGCGCTTTCAGAGTCCTGCATCAGCGCCACCAAAGGAGCTAAGATCACGCTGACGCTGGGAGATTTAAGAATAGACACTCTCCTTTTTGGCGAAGGGGGTGCAAGAATTTTGGTCTCAGTATCCGAAGCGTATCGGGACGACTGGGAGGCCTACTGTCAGCAGAATCTGGCCGAGTGTTGTTTGATTGGTAGCGTTGGCGATGCTCAGCAAAATCTAGAAATTATGCTCTCCAACTCAGACCAGGCTTTAATTTCGATATCGCTGGCCGATATTGAAGACTGCTGGGGGAATGCGATCGCCAATGCACTTAACCCCGATTGAATTAGTCCCGATTCAAAGCAGACCAAAACACGCCCATAAAAAGTACAGGGTTCATTATTATTTCTCCCAGACTTTATTTCAGAGGATGATAGGATCTAGGCGGAGATTAAAAAAATGTTAAAAGAAAGTTAACGCTCTCTAACGGCAGGGTTGAAACTGCTAGAAGAGAGATTTTCTAGCTTTCATGCTGGTCATTGAAGCTGCACAGCGGCTCAGTTATCTTTTTCTCAACTTTACTATAAGAGTAGTGAACAATCGCTTGTGGGATTGCTCTCTAAGAGAGTAGCCCGCTGTTTCATTGGAGTTTGAATCGAGCATGTCCCAGTCTACTGATTTTGCTATCGCTGATAAATCGTCTACGAATAGTTCTAGTGATGTGATGGCAAAGGCGCAAACAGACACAGAAGATAGGCCCGACAAACCAGAAGAAGCTTGCGGTGTTTTTGGTGTATACGCGCCCGAGAACGAAGTAGCGACGCTGACCTATTTTGGCCTGTACGCCCTACAGCACAGAGGTCAAGAGTCGGCAGGCATTGCGACTTTCGATCAAGGCCAGGTTCATACTTTGAAGGGAATGGGACTGGTCTCTCAGGTCTTCAAGGATAAAGACTTACACGCGATGCCAGGTCAGTGGGCTGTCGGTCACACACGCTATTCCACCACTGGCTCTAGCCATATGGCAAATGCGCAGCCAGCGATAGTAAATACGCGGCTAGGCGATCTGGCTTTGGCACACAACGGCAATATTGTGAATGTCAACAGCCTGCGGGCGGCGCTGCTAGAGAGAAATCACGATCTGATAACGACGTTCTGACTCCGAGCTGATTGCGATCGCGATGGCAGAATCCGTCAACGATGGCAACAGCTGGGAAACAGGTGCGATCGCCGCCTTCAAGCGCTGTGAGGGCGCATTTAGCCTGGTGATTGGCACCCCCGAAGGCATCATTGCAACCCGAGATCCTAACGGCATTCGGCCCCTGGTTTTGGGCTACATCGGCTCTGCCGCACCTGCTGAAGCGGGCGCAGGCTACGGCCCCGGAAAACTGGTGCTCGCTTCAGAAACCTGCGGTCTAGATATTGTTGGTGCGACCTATCTAAGAGACGTTGACCCTGGTGAGATGCTAGTGATTGACCAGAACGGCGCTAAATCCGTGCAGTGGGCACAGGCCGAGCGCAAGCTGTGTGTCTTTGAGATGATCTATTTCGCTCGCCCAGACAGCGTTTTCCACGGTGAGAGTCTGTACAGCTATCGCAAACGCATCGGTCAGCGACTGGCCAAAGAATCGCCTGCCGATGTGGATTTAGTCATGGCCGTTCCCGATTCTGGCGTGCCTGCGGCCATCGGCTACTCAGAAGCCTCTGGCATTCCATACGCCGAAGGGCTAATCAAAAACCGATACGTCGGGCGCACGTTCATTCAGCCCACCCAGGCCATGCGGGAAACGGGCATTCGGATGAAGCTCAACCCCATGCGAGACGTGCTAGAAGGCAAGCGAATCTTGATAGTCGATGATTCGATTGTGCGCGGAACGACTAGCCGCAAGCTTGTGAAAATGCTCTACGACGCTGGCGCAACCGAAGTTCACATGCGGATTTCTTCTCCGCCCGTCACCCATCCGTGCTTTTATGGCATCGACACAGACAACCAAGATCAGCTGATCGCAGCCACCAAGTCTGTCGAAGAAATCGAGCGGCAGCTAGGTGCTGATTCCTTGGCGTATTTGAGTTGGGAAGGAATGTTAGAAGAAACTCAGGTGGCAACCGGCAGCTTCTGTTCTGCTTGCTTTAATGGGAAGTATCCGATTGACATTCCCGATCCCGTGAAAAAATCGAAGCTGATGCTGGAAAAGGTTCCCGCTGAGGTGGGCTAGTTTGGACCGGTAGGTGGGTCCGGCAACTCAGGCTAAATCTAGCGTCTCATTCTACCCAATGCCGTCAATCACGGGATGGAAGTAGAAGGACAAAGCAATTACGACATAAGTCGCTAGTAGCAGCGTGCCTTCTAACCAGTTTGACTTGCCATCTGCGCTAATCGAGTTGGCGACTAGAACGGCAACAACAACGGAGAGCAGTTCAAAATTGTTGAAGTCTAGATCCATTGGCTGACCCATAAATGCGCCAATGATGACTAGCAAAGGACCCACAAAAAGCGCAATCTGTAAGCTAGAACCCACTGCTACATTTAGCGATAGATCCATCTTGTCTTTTAGGGCGACGGTGACGGCGGTTGCGTGTTCAGCGGCGTTGCCAATAACGGGCAGGATGATGACGCCAGTGAACAGCTCCGAAAGGCCGAGCTGCTTGCTGGCGACTTCCAAGGTACCGACTAAGAATTCTGATTCGACAGCAACAGCGATAGTCGCAGCAATCAAGACGCCTACCCATCGTTTGAGATTGGGTTTAGCATGAGCTTCTTCGGCGTATTCGTCACCAGAATAATTGACGGCGACGCTTTCAGAGAGCGGCTTTGCTCGCACATTTCCATCAGCCGTGACAGTCTCTGCCGCTACAGTTTCTGTCGGTTCTTCGGCAACGCCTACGTCGTATAGATAAGAGTGCGTCTTCATCGAGAACAGCAGCGTCAGGCCGTAGACCAGCATCAGGACAACGGCCACCGCGATAGACAGCTTTTGTAACACAGGCTCTTCAATGCCAGTAGAGGTAAAGTCAACAGCGGTAGGCAGCAAGATCGCAATCACGGCTAAGTTCATTGATGAAGCATTGAGCCGGGCAATTGTCGGCTGAAAAGTTTGCTCTTTGAACTTGAGCCCGCCGAGCAGCATAGAAAAGCCCATTACCAACAGCAGGTTCCCAATAATAGAGCCAGTGATACTAGATTTGACTACGTTTACAAGACCAGCCTGCAAAGCAAAAATAGCGATAATCAGCTCAGTTGCATTCCCAAACGTGGCGTTCATCAGTCCGCCAAGCGATGGGCCGAGTACAACCGCAATTTCTTCAGTAGCCGTACCCATCCAGCCCGCCAGCGGAATAATGGCAAGCGCAGCGGTAACGAATACAATCAGGTCGCTCCAGCCAAGGAAGTGAGCGGTGATGGAGACAGGGATGAAGGCGAGGAAGCCGTAGAAGATGATGTTGCGAGGGGACATGTATGAATGAGGGGCTTGGGGATTTAGAGGAATGGGCTGCGGCTGGGCTCAGCCTCCAGAAAGGGAAGACGGAAGGCAGAATGTTTACAGTAGGGTACCCCTGGGAAGTATTCCTATCAAGATATGTTGAAAGGACAGGTTTGAAGCCAAGTTATATGGGTGCGGTAGTACGCGTGGAGAAAAGATGAAGATTTTCTTGAAGCTGTTGGGGCTGATGGTGGGGTTACCAACGGTGGCGATCGCGTTTTTCTACATCTGGGGTTCGTCTAGTGGCTACGGTCAACAAAACTATGCGGAGATTGTCGAGCCAGAAAGTGGGCTGAACTATGGCGCGATTTTCGTACCGGGTGAAACTATTCATAGCATCGTGAGCTACAACCTGGGCTATCTCTCTGGGCTAACGAATAATACGGCGACCAAGTTAGATCAATCGGGCTTCGATGCAAATCAGCAGCAGGTGATTGCGGCACTAGGAGAGCTTGAGCCAGATATCGTAGCTTTTCAGGAAGTTGATTTTGGCTCTAAGCGTTCTTACGAAGTGGACCAGTCTAAGGCGATCGCACAGGGTTTAGGTCTGGATTTTGGGGCGATCGCAATCAGCTGGGATAAAAACTACGTTCCCTTTCCGTATTGGCCTCTAGCTGCCCACTTTGGCAAAATGCTCTCAGGCCAGTCGGTGATCAGCCGCCATCCGATTCAAGAAAATAGCCGCATTGTTCTAGAGAAAGTAGCAGACAATCCTTTTTACTACAACGCTTTTTACCTCGATAGGCTGGCGCAGGTGACGCAAGTTCAGGTTGGGGCTCAGCTGTTGACTGTGATTAATGTGCATCTAGAAGCCTTTGATGAGCCGACGCGGGTGAGCCAGACAAAGTTTGTGCGATCGCTCGCTGAAGACTACGCCAAAACCTATCCAGTGATACTAGTAGGCGATTTCAATAGCGCTCTAAATCGAGGCACCTTCATTGATGCAGAGGGTCAGGACCACGGCGAAACTCAGTTTTCTATCAAAGAGATATTAGCGTCTGATCAGCTAGTGCCAGCCGTGCCTCAAACAGAATGGACGGGCAAAAATCTGACTTTCCCCAGCGACAAGCCCGAGTACAAGCTCGATTACATCTTCTATACGCCCAACACAATTGAGATGGTCGACACGCAAGTAGTCAGCGCTGCGGGTGAGGCGTCTGATCACTTACCAATTATGATGCGATTTCGGCTGAAGCCAGCGAATTGAGAAGTAGTGACCGTCTGACTATCTACGGGTTCGCACCTTTTTGTAGGGATCTTGTTTTGCGATCCAAGCGAGGAATTTGACCATAGCCGGGTGCGATCGCAGCAGGTCAGCCGAATGAAGATCAGCCGCTAGTTCTTTGTTGGTAAACAGCGTATGTATCTGCTTATGGCAAGGCGGACAGATATCAATCGTAGGACCAAGGTCGGCGCGGTTTCTTTTATGCTTGCGTTTGGTCTGCTGGCGTGGAATCAGATGGTGTTCAGTTAATTTTGGGCAGTTGCGATCGCACAGTTCACAGTGGGCCATGGGCAAGTCAATTCGTTCGCGGGTTTGCGGTAGGGTTGAATCTATAGCGATCTATAGTTTAGTTTTTCTATGCTCGGCCTTGCCATCCACACGACTAGCCCCCAGCTCGGCCTGATGTTGCAGAGTGTCGAAGGTTTTCCAGATGGGGCGGTTAAGCGTCACCAAGTTTGGGATCTAGGCCGCGATGTCTCTAGTCATCTACATGTCAAGATGAGGGAGTTTATATCGCCCTACGCCTGGAAAGACTTGAGCTTTGTAGCGGTTGCAAAGGGACCTGGAGGCTTTACCGGTACGCGCGTTGGGGTCGTCGCAGCTAGAACGCTGGCGCAGCAGCTAGAGATTCCGTTATTTGGCGTGTCGACGTTAGCGGCATTGGCAATGGATATGGCGATCAGTCCTCAGCTTCTAGCTAAGGACATCGCAGTGATGATGCCTGCCAAACGAGGTGAAATTTTCGGCGCAATCTATCGGCGCGATGAGGCCAGCAGGTTAGTGCCTGTATTTGAAGAGGCGGTTCTGCTAGAAGAGGAGTGGACCCAAAAGCTGAAAGATTGGGAGAGGCCGCTGGTTCAGATCCAGATAGCGGCGGGCGAAGGGATCGCAAAGTCTGTGATGGGGGTGAGTGCGATCGCCCATAGCCAATATCGAGAAGGCAATCGTCCTGACTGGTCCTCAGTCATGCCCTTCTATGGACAGCACCCTGTCGTCAACCGCTAGCTTTCTCCTCTATTACTAGCGTCAGGCTGACCCAGGCACCCGCAGCATCATAGCTACGAATCAAGCGCTGCCGAGTTTGTGAATCGATTAGCCAGCCGACTTCTAAAAACAGCGGTTGACGTGGCGTGATTTGAATCGGACAGGTAGATGAAGCGCCGTCTGGGAGGAGTAGGACCTGAACGGGTTGGGTGCCGCCTACAAACGAAATCCTATGGCCGTCGATGGTGCCGGTAGAAGTAATCAGTGAATTCCCAGTGCCAAAGCTAATAGATTGGCTGATTTGGTTCTCGCCAGTTTGTTCAACCCTGAGCTGAGTTTCGCTATGTTGCTCTGGTCGGAGATCCGCGTATTCGGTGACAGCCTTGCCCTGCCAAGTGCCGATCAGGTCCGAGATCTGTAGCGGCGATCGCTCTGGCGCTTCTGAGCCTTTAAGCTGTTCGCGAATCAGGGTGATGCTTTTGAGGGCGCTAGTGTCGTCAAAAAGCTGCACTAGGCGAAGACGGCGATCGCCCGCAATCAGGCCTAACTCTGCGCCAAAGGTAGAAAAAGGGCCCCACTGTATAGACCCTTGTGAAAAAGCGCCCGTTTCAAAAAAGCGCGTTGCTCGGCTGAGGGTGCGATAGTCGAGCTTTTGGATCTGAGGCGCACTGTCTAGATAGCGGCGGACTTCCTGACGCATAGCTTTGTCGCTGTCATAGGGCGCTAGCTCTACTTCTGTAGGCGTATCAGATAGCACATCACCTTGTGGTGATAGCTGAGTAAAAGATCCCTGCCAGGTCCCTGCGTTTTTGAGCAGACGTTGCCATTGGGTGGAGATAGATAAGCTCATATGCGTGTGAAAAGACTACCAAAAGGCTGTGGAAAGATAGCATTAGAAGGATATCAGTGGAGAAAGCCAAAGCCTTCTAAACTGTAGGACGGTGCCGCATTACATCCTTTTTGAAAAACGCTGATGACTTCACAATCACCCCATCCTTCTACGCTGCCGACTAAAGATGAGGCTACAGGTCTAGGGACGTTTGGCGGCGTGTTTACGCCTTCGATTTTGACTATCTTAGGCGTGATCATGTATCTGCGCTTTGGCTGGGTAGTGGGTCAAGTCGGCCTGTACCCAACGATGGCGATTGTGACGATTGCTACCTCAATTACGTTTTTGACGGCGCTGTCTATCAGTGCGATCGCTACTGACACAGTTGTCCGAGCGGGCGGTGCCTACTATATGATCAGCCGCTCGCTGGGGATTGAAACGGGCGGCGCGGTTGGCATTCCACTGTACTTTGCGCAGGCGCTATCGGTGGCGCTATACACCATTGGCTTTGCCGAAAGTATACGGCTGGTGTATCCGAGCGCGCCTATTGTAATTGTGGCTTTGATCACCACAGTGCTAGTGACTGCTTTGGCGCTAGCCTCAGCGGATATTGCGATCAAAGCGCAGTACGTCATCATGGCGGCAATCGTGCTTTCTTTAATTGCCTTATTCTTGGGTCACGACGTTGTCCCCGAACCCTCCGATGCTATCAACATAGCCAAAGTTGAGAAAGTAGGCTTCTGGGCCGTTTTTGCGGTCTTTTTCCCAGCGGTCACTGGCATCATGTCGGGCGTCAATATGTCGGGCGATCTAAAAGATCCTATCCGCTCTATTCCTCGAGGAACGATAGCTGCGGTCATCGTCGGATACGTCATCTATATGGCGATTCCCTACATTTTGGTCACTCGCACGCCGACCGCTTCTCAGGCTTTGCTTAACCCAGATCTGATGGTGATGAAGCGGATCGCCCTGTTTGGCTATCTAAAGATCGACTCGATCATTCTGGGCGTGTGGGGAGCAACGCTTTCTAGTGCAATCGGCAGCATTCTAGGCGCGCCACGAATCTTACAGGCACTGGCTCGCGATAACATTCTGCCTCGCAGTCTGCGGTGGCTAGGGAAAGGGAATGGACCGACGGACGATCCGAGACTAGGGACGCTGTTTACGTTGGGAATTGTACTGGCGGTAGTGATGTTGGGGAGTTTGGATGCGATCGCACCCGTCCTCTCCATGTTCTTCCTTACCACCTACATGGTGCTAAATATCGCTGCTGGACTCGAAGGCTTCCTACAAAGCCCTTCATTTAGACCTACGTTCAAAGTTCACTGGTCACTTTCCTTTCTAGGTGCCCTCGGCTGTATTGCCGTCATGTTTTTAATAAACCCAGTGGCCACGATTGCCGCACTGGTAATTGTCGCTTTGATCTACTTCTGGCTAGAGCGTCGGCAGATCGAGAGCACCTGGGGTGACGTTCGCCAGGGCATCTGGATGACTATCGTCCGCACTGCTCTTCTCAACATCGACGACAACGCCGATCCTAAAAACTGGCGACCTCACCTGCTTGTGCTTTCTGGCTCACCTTCTAAGCGCTGGTATCTCATCGAAATGGCCAGAGCGCTGACGCACAATCGGGGTTTGATCACAGTTGCCAGCATTCTTCCGAGCGGTTCGCGCAGTATTGCCCAGCAAGAGAAAGCTGAAGGTGTTCTCAGAGAGTTTTTAGACAAGCGTGGGGTTCAAGCATTTGCCAAGATCGTGACGGCGGACGATCCATTTATCGGAACCAAGCAGCTGCTAGAAACCTACGGTATGGGACCGCTAATTCCAAATACGGTTTTAATTGGCGATTCTGACGATCCTGATAGTGAAAGCATTGAGCGCTATTGCAAAACAATCAGGGTCTGCCACGAAGCCAAACGTAATGTTGTTATCTATCGAGATCACAGCGGCACAGAAGCGCCTGATTCGCTAGCGCCTCCTATGTATATGAATCAGCCAAAGCAGAAGATTGATGTGTGGTGGGGTGGTTTGCAGTCTAACGGTGGTCTGATGCTGATTTTGGCCTATCTACTGCGTACTAGCTGGCAGTGGCGATCAGCGGAGATCACCTTGAAGCTAGTTGTCACTGATGAGGCTGCTCAGGAAGCTGCCAAAGTAAACCTAGAAAACCTAACTGACAGCCTAAGAATTGGCGCTAAATCTCAGGTTATTTTGGCGAACAAGCGGCCTTTCGAAGAGATTTTGCGAACGTCTTCAGCCGATACGGATCTGGTTTTCTTAGGTCTGGCTGTTCCTGATGCTGATGACTACCAGGGTTACTATCAGACCTTGCAAGACCGGATTATTGGCTTGCCTGCAACCGTAATGGTGCTGGCGTCTGAGAATCTAGATTTCTCTGAGCTTTTGCAGAAGGATTTAGCATAGGTGAGTGAGCAATAGACTCGTTCAGATATGATTCATAGAACGTGATCAGTTGAATTAGAGCTTTTGCGAGGTAGGTAAGCGATGGAGTTACGGCAGATAACGCGAGGTCTAAAAGCAGTCAAGAAAAAGGCGGCTCTATCCGCAAGGCTTGGAAAGTTTGCGAAGCGAACTGGTGTAATTAGCGTCGCTGGTCTGATGCTGGCGCTATTCCTTTGTGTGACGCCGGCTCTGGCACAGGACAATACGGTCGACTACACGCTGACGAATCAAGCCGGCGCAGATTTTTCGGGTAAGAATTTATCTGGAACCTCTTTCGCCGCCGCCGATGCGCGCGATGCCAACTTTGAGGGGGCAGACATGAGCGGCACAATTTTGACGAAGGCAACGTTTTTGCGCACGAACCTAAAAGGGACTGACTTTACAAAAACTTTTGCCGATCGCGTGCTGTTTGATGGGTCAGATTTAACAAATGCAATCTTTGTGGATGCGATCGCAACTAGCAGCTCATTTGGCGACACTATCATTACTGGCGCAGACTTTTCTGACACGATCATCGACCGCTTCCAGGTCAAAAAAATGTGCGATCGCGCTGACGGCACCAATCCTGTTACTGGCGTCTCCACTCGCGACAGCCTAGGCTGCCGTGACTAACTCCCTTCTAGCTGAAAGTCGCCATTCAGGGATAATCAAAACAGCAACGTGCTGATTTGCTTTACAGGCAACGGCTTTCCCGCTAACGAAGATTACGAAGGCTAACCTCCTGCGTATGCACACAAACCTACGACTATGCAAGGGCTATATCTATGTGGATGTGTCTAAGATGCGCAACAAACGCTACAGCTAGCTACAGCTTCAAAATTTTGTCTGACCGGCTGCATATTAATCGCCACTCACCCATAAGTTCTTTTGAGCGGTTCTTTGAAGAATCAGCTTGTGGCATCGACTTGTAGAGGTCGAACCAATCACTAGCCTTCAACTGTCATGAACATACGGTTCGCACGACGATAAAGCAGTGGAATGCAACCGGTCTATATGGACTTTGGGATGAGGAAGGTCGGGGCAGAAAGGCGAAGTGGCAGCCTGCCGACTTAGACTACTTAACGGAGTGCTTGAACGAAGAAGAGCGCACTTACAACAGTCGCCAGCTAGCGGTGAAGCTAGAATCAGAGCGCGGTGTAAAGCTGAGTGCTGACCGGATTCGTCGTTTGTTAAAAAAAAGACTATCGATGGAAACGCACGCGGCTAAGTCATCGGAGGCGTCAAGACTCAGCCGCTAAAGCCCTGGCCAAAGCGCAGTTGATTCAGCTAGAGGCCTTAGCTGCTGCTGGTCAGATTGCTTTGAAGTATCTCGATGAAACTAGCTGCTCTCAGTGGACCCCAGAGAGTTACAGCTACAGCAAGGTAGGTGAGCAAAAACGCTTTGAACAAACCTCACCCCGAGGTCAGCGAGTGAGCATCCTGGGTGTGTGGAACCCGAACGAGAGCTTCGACTATGCGCTGTGCGTCGGCGGATTCAATGGCGAACGCTCCCTAGAAGTGATGAATTGGCTGGCCTCGAAAGCCGCTAAGACCTACGCCGAAACGAAGCAACTCACCTTCATAGTCCAGGACAACTGCACGATTCACAAAAGTAAGCTGGTTCAACAGCACTGGCCTCAGTGGTAAGCTCAAGGTCTCTTTGTAATATTCCTGCCACCTGATTGCTCTGAGCTAAACCCAATTGAAGGACAGTGGCACTAACTCAAAACGCATGAATTGGCTGGTCGGATGTTTGAGTACGAAGATGAACTAACCAAGGCCACTGTCGATGGCATGATTGAGCGTAGTCAGAAGGGTGAATACGACCTAGACCGTTTGATACTTAATTTCGCCTAGCTACTTACTAGCTCGAACTCAAAGCCAAAGTCACAGAGTGCTTGAATCATGCCTGCGGCTATCTTTGGTTTGCTCTGATAGCAATCGCCTGCTTGTAATCTCTCTTTTGGCCTATACACCTCGAACGTTAGCGGAAAGGTGATATTGTCTATCACACCGTAGACATCGACTGAGACGATGCCATTCTCTACTTTGCCTAAATTACCGATGTAGCGGTAGGAACCCGCGTCGTCTCACGGCGCTAGGGAACGCCTACCAAGGCACTGACGCTTGACGTAGTCAGTTGTTCGCCCTTTCTTGCGGTCACCCGTTTCATCAATAACCAGTATCAGCTTGCGACCCTTCAACAACCTGAGAATGAATGACCATCGTCTTTCTCTAAGTTGTTTGACTTGCCAGAGTGAGTTAACCAAAAACTGTTGGAATGATTGAGCATTAGGTAAACCATTGACTTTGGCAACCGCTGGCAAAGATTTACGAGGAATCTCTGCTATTGCGCCGACGTGCAGATGTTTGAAAGCTTCGAAGCTTCACGCAGATTGTCGCCTGCAAGGTACTTAGAGATATCCAATCAACTGACGATGCTTCGTGACTTTTTGGAGATAATATCTATCGGCATAATTGAAACACTCAAAATTTTTCGCTCAAAGATAAACATCCTTGAACTTATATGTCTAGTTCTTTAGAAAATGAGCCATGTAAGTTCAACCACTCTTATCTTTGATGAAAGAAAGCAAGTAGAAATACCTACCAATTGAAACAATTGATGGTGCAGAAAAAACGGCCCGTCTACAGGCAATCCAAGCAAAAGCTGGAAGATTGCAAAGGCGTGAAAATTCAATCATAGCAATAGTTTGTGAGGCTATTGACTTTTTGAGTGAAGATACAAAGGCGTTGTCTTTAGACCGATCGCGCTCCGTTTTCTGGTTGAAGTCATCGACTCAGACAGCCGCTGACTCTTTCTGGAAATTGCCTGTTTCAACGAGACTTATCTTGTTGAGAGTCAGTGCAAGATAGACTTTCTTTGACAACAAAAACAATTCATAGAGAGGTTTGATCAATGAGTATTGTAGCCAAAGTCATTGCTCAGTCAGATCGTGCTGACCGCTTTTTGGAGAGTCCCGAGCTGAGTCAGCTCCAGGACTTCTTCAACAACAGCAGTACGCGGATTAGCGCCGTCCAAAAGCTGGCAGCAAACCAACAAAAAATTGTTGAATCTGGCAGTCAGCAGTTCTGGTCTCAGTGCCCAAATACGCCTAGCAACAGTGGCGACAAGCAAAAGACAGCGCTCTGTCAGCGCGATCAGGGCTGGTACGTTCGCTTAGTCAGCTATTGCATCCTAGCTGGCAACTCAAAGCCTTTAGAGGATATTGGCTTAGATGGGATGCGCGATATGTATGTCTCTTTGCAGGTACCTTTGACCAATCTCAGACAGGCGATGCGCTGTCTAAAGCAATCCGCCTTAGGCGTCTTGAACTCTGAAGAAGCAGCCTTAGCAGGCCCTTACTTCGATCAGCTCATCCGCGCCTTCTAAAGCAGCTGACTCAACCGGCATCCAAGTTTTCAACAGCTCCAAAGGACTAAGGCACCAGCGCTTTTAGCCCGTCTTTAATCCACAATCCATCGCCAAGACTAGAAACAACTATGCAAGACACAATTACGTCTTTGATCAATCCCGCTGATGAGAAAGGTCTCTATCTCAAAGACAACGACCTCGACCAGCTCAAGCAATACTTTCAATCAGGGGCTGCGCGCGTCAAAGCCGCCAGCCTAATTAGCAACAATGCCGCTGGCATCATCAGAAAAACTGTTGAAAAAAGCCTGCTGTACGGAGACATTACACAGCCGGGTGGCAACATGTATCCCACTCGTCGCTATGCCGCCTGCCTGCGAGACCTGACTTATTTCTTGCGCTATGCCACCTACGCCATGCTAGCGGCTGATGCTTCTATTATTGACGAGCGCATCCTCAACGGCCTAAAAGAGACTTACTCGTCGTTGGGCGTTCCGATTGAGCCGACGATTCAGGCGGTGCAGGCGATGAAAGAGGTCGTTGCTAACCGAGTAGGCCCCGAATCGGGCCAAGAAATGGGCGTCTATCTCGATCATATTATTACTGGTCTGAGATAGGCATTATCAATTCGACCGCCAGAGAGCCTGTTTCAACAGATGCAGTCAGTATCTCAACGGGTTCCTGTTTATCGTCACATGCTGACCCACCTCGCCCTGCGGGCACTCCTCCCAGGAGGAGAGCTGTCCCGGCTATGCGACATCTGACTGTCGAGGTCGGCCACACTTAACATCATCGACTGAAGTAAATCCCCTCTAGGGAGGGGTGGCACGTAGTGACGGGGTGGGTCGGTGTATGGCACCTCTTTTCAAACACTTTTATCACAGTCAACCTTATGACCATGCAAGATTTTGACCAAACCCAGGAACGATATCCCTGGTGGGAAGGAAACGCTCGGTTCATCGATCTTTCCAACACGTTTATTGTTGCTCATGTCGCTCAAGCTGCCTTGATTATGCTGTGGGCTGGGGTATTCACCCTATTTGAGCTAGCTGTTTATTCTCCTGACGAGCCGCTCTATACTCAAGGGCTGATTCTGCTGCCACATTTGGCGACCGAGGGCTGGGGTATTAGCTCAGGCGGTGCGATCGCCGATACGGGAATCTGGTCTTCGATTGGCGCTATTCATATTGTTGCGGCTATTGTACTGGCGGGCGGCGCGTACTTTCACTATACTCAGCTGCCTCAGAGTTTGGCGATCGCACCCCAACGAGCCAAAAAGTTCCACTTCGAGTGGCAAGACGCCAGCAAGCTGGGCCTGATTCTAGGACATCATCTCATCTTTCTAGGCTTAGGCGCTCTGCTACTCGTTGCCAAAGCGCAGTACTTTGGCGGGCTTTACGACGCCTATTCAGACTCTGTTCGAGTTGTCATTACGCCTACGCTCAATCTATCTACAATTCTTGACTACATCAAGCATCCCTTCGACGTTAGAAGTCTAGAAGACTTGGTCGGCGGACATATCTACGTTGCCGGTTTGTTGCTTGTCGGCGGCGTTTGGCACATTCTCGTTCCGCCTTTCCAGCGGGTTCAGCGGTTCTTTTTCTTTTCCGGAGACGGAATCTTAGCCTACTCACTGTTGGGCATCGCCATAGCAGGCTATACCGCCTCCTTTTACTGCGGCTTCGACTCACTTGCCTATCCTGAAAAATTCTACGGTCCGACTTTAGAGCTACAGTCAGCCTTCCTACCCCGCTATCTCGAAACTCAGCCCAGCATGGCCGATGGCTACACCAGCCGGGTTTGGCTGGCAAACGCTCACCTCTATCTAGCATTCTTTTTCCTACAGGGTAGTCTGTGGCACTTTCAACGAGCCGCTGGCTTCAATCCCAACAAACTGCGAGAACGCTGGCAGCAGAACAGAATTGCCACTAGTGAGAATCCTGCGATCGCCTACCAAGCTGCTAGCAAGATACAGCCGCAGTATGAGACAGCTATCGCCTATGCGCTGCCAGAAGCCGCAGCCCAGTCTCACTTTGAAGTAGCAAACAATCAAGACTATCTCTATCAGTCTGTTAAAGGAGCTTCTCAGCCCGATCTAACTGCGGTTAACGGCGTAGAAAAGACCCTCTACCAGACTAGCTATCAGCCTCAGAAGGACATCTTCTATCAGTCTGCCTCAGCTAAATCCGAAGACAATGACTGGTTTGGATACGGTCGAGATGGCAGTCAGCCTCTGTATGAGAGATCTAGAAATCTAGAAGACAAGCCGCCCGCATACACTCAGCCTATCGAAACCATAGTCTACGAACCGTCATGATTGAGGAGTCTTCTCCTGTATGCTTTGCTAGTGCATTAGAACAACTGCAAAACATCTTTTATAGCAAAGCGCGGATGCATTCGCACTTTGCTATGGCACTTTGTGCTATAGAACAAGGAGTGTAGGCTTTCTATGTGTGGCGAGCAAAGTGCGGAAGGCTATACATTGGCAGGACTATCTATCGCTTTGAAGAGTATCATCTCTCTGCTAAGCCAGCGTTGAGTCAGAGAAAGTCAGGTCTCCGACGATTAGGCCGAACGGACTCGCTAGTATTATTGACGAAAGCTATGCCATATGTGCGTTTAGCGGTATCTACCAAGGCTGAGATAGTCTCTCGATGATGTCCCGGCGGGCTAGAACCTTGGAACAGGTTTCCCACCTGTCGCCTGCCGGCTGGATAGAACTGCCGTAGCGTAGTTCGAATGCGTTGACATGCTTACGACTTTCAATGTATTCAGACATCTTGCGGTCCCAATTTTCAATGTCTTCAATCCATTCGTCGTCTAGCACATCGGGCAGGTTGCCAAAGATATCGTATCGATCTTTCATTCTTTCTGAGAGTCGGTTATAGACATCTTCGTCACGGGTGCCCTGATAAACCAAGTTGAGCATGTCAACTTTGTGGCGACGTTGTCCATATCGCTTGATGCGTCCCAAGCGTTGTTCCAATCGAGAAGGGTTCCAAGGGAGATCGACATTAATCAACGTTCCTAGCGTTTGCAAGTTAAGTCCTTCACAGGCAGCGTCAGTGGCGACAACTAAGGGGATTTCGCGATCGCCTACAGCCTTTTTGATCACCTCTCGTTCTGTTCTTGTCCAAGCGCCTTCTTTGAATACCTTGCTTTGACCAGCGCCAGCATAGAGTGCAATGGGTGTCTGAGGTAGCTTTTGGGCGAGCGAGTCGGCAATCCAACTGGCCGTATCAAAGTATTGACTGAATATGATACAGCCTAAATCTAGCCACTTTTCATGAATGAGATAGTGGTGTACAGCTTCTAGCTTTGGGTCTTCTGGCTTTTGTGAGAGGTATTTGATGATGCGTTCTAGATGGTGTTTCTCTTCGAAGGTGAGGGCTGCTAGGTCACTGATGAGAGAAGTGTCTTCGAGTTCTTCCAAGGTGTCTTTGTTGAGCAGTCTATGAGCGGTGGATCTGCCGCTGGCTAGGCTAGAGCAGATGCGCTGTAGAATCAGATTTTTCATGAACCCTGAGGCTCGGGTGCGCTGGCCTAGCAGCTCGCTGAAGGCTTCGGCTTCTGTGTAAGCCCAATCGATTTCGGCGCTAGTCCGTAAGCCTAATCCATCGAAGAGAAAGCTCTGGTTCTGTTTGCCAGGATGAATATCAACGGCTACTTTGTCTAAAAGTCCTTGATTTTCTAGCGTCTGGCGCTGGCGCAAGATGGTGTGTCTGACAATCGGGTTGTGGCGTTGGAAAAAGCTGAGGCCGTCGATAGATTCGCTTACTTTGTCTTGTAGTTCGCTGCGGGTAAAGGTTTCTAGTGCGGTGATAGGTAGTGATGAGAAGTATTCGCGGTCTTGAAGATTGAGATCAGTGCGAATGTGGTCGTAGAGGCTGTCTTCATCTCGTGGTGGCAGGGGATTGCGAATGAACTCCCAGCACTCGTCTTCTTCGTGAATGCTGCGATCGCCCGTAAGCAAAGGCAGTACCCGATCACAATGACGCCAGTGACTAAACATACGCCCAATCACATGATCTGCCCCTTGTCCTAGCACTTCTAGCAAGTCCCAGAGTTCTTCGACTTTGGTTTGGATGGGGGTGGCTGTGCCAAGTAGAACGTTTTTTGAGCGTTCGGCGGCTTGGCGGATGAATTGCAGCAGGTTGTTGGGTTCTCCGTTGGCGGCTCGTCTGGCTCGGTGGGCTTCGTCGAGGATGAGGGTGCCGTAGTGGCGTTGAAGTAGCGCCTGTTTTTCTAGAGTCTCTCGGGTGACGAGTCCGGTGGAGACTAGGGCAATTTGATAGGGGCAGTTGGCAACGTCTTCGGGGCCACGGGTTTTGATCTGGTGGCCGTGATGGTCTTGCCAGGTTTTTTGATTAGTCCATACGGCTGAGGGAATGCCGAGTTTGTCCCAGAGTTCGGTTTGCCATTGAAAGCGTAGGTTGGAAGGACACAGGATGAGGGTGGGGCCGTCGTCGAGCAGGCATCCCATAAGGGCACTGGCGGCTAGCGATAGGGTTTTGCCAAGACCGACTTCATCGGCTAGGAGTAGCCGCGCTGAGCCGAAGGTTTGGCGGTGTTCTATGAACATGCCGACGAAGGCTTGCTGCCAGGGCATGAGGGATTCACCTCTGCGGTAGATGGGGGCTTCTACCAGGCTGGCGGCGGGGAGGTTTTGTTCGGGGCAGTCTTCGACGCGGGTGTATTCTTGGCGATCGCTACACCGTTTAATTTCTTCGATAATGACGTTCGGCAATGGGACGCTTTGGTTCCACAGATATTCAAATTCTGCTTCTGCCCAGGCGATGCCTTCTTCGAGCTGTCTTCCCACAGCAGTTCGTAGTGAGCGTCCCAGCCTTGGCGAGTTTCGTTGAGGCTACCGATGAAGGAGATTTTGTGGCCGTCGGCGGCTTCGATGATGCCTGCTTTGCCGTGGAGGAAGGGGGCGTAGTTGCGGCCAACGACTCGGATTTCTAGGTTGCCTTGGCTGAGTAGGTCGTAGAGGCGGCGGTATTTTTTGCGGTGGAGGAGGGCGTCTACGTTGACGGGGGTTTCGTTCCATTTTTCTTTGAGGAGGCGATCGCGCACGCTCTGAGCTACCCGAATATCGTTCGGATCGAGGTCGCTATTACAAACGATCTGCACCTTATCAATGCTCGAAATCTCCTCGTCTACGAGTTCAAAAATAGAGCTGCGAAAGTATCCAGCGATGCGGCGATATGACTTTGCGTTCTGAAGCTGGTCTTTTAGATAGACGTGACCTAGCCGCTGAAGGCGAGAGGAGAATCGCCGTAGACGAGCGTTGTATGGATTGGTCTCGCTCATAAGATACCGAGGGTATCGTAAACGTCCATTTCGGGGCGGTTCCAGTCTTCTGCGATCGCCTGAAAACGCCATCGCAGCTCAGCCGCTTGCTCAGTGCTAATCCCCCGTTCGGCTAGCAAGACTGGCCCATCAGGGCGAGGGGGCTCTGCGTTTTGTTTGTTCTGTAAAAATTCAGCAAATTCTAGGACGGCTTGCTGTTTTTCGGGTGCTAGGACGCGGATGGTTTCGATCAGGCGTTGTTCTAGAGGCATGGTAGGTTCGGCAGGGTTACAGGTGTTCGGTTTTGAGGAGTCCGGCGAGGATGCGGGCGGCTGAGGCTTCTTCGGGGCGGCGGTGTTTGAGCTTGAGATCGAGGTAGTTGCAGATGTGGTGGATGGTGTCTCGATCGCGTTTTTCGTATCGTCCTTGGCAGTTTTCCCACAGGTGATGCAGGGCGATGTCTGGTTCGATGTCTGCTTGCAGTTCGTGGAGGGCGAAGAGGATGGCGCGGAGGGCACTGGTGCCAAATTCGGAGCCGGAGAATTCTGATTTTTTCAGGGCTTGGGCGGATTTTAGCTGGGCGGCGTTGGGTTTTTGGCTGGCCATCAGGGGGGCGTAGTCGCGGATGCGGAAGGCTTTGGCGAAGTTTTGGTAGTTGTCGAGCTTTTGGATGCCTGCGGCTTCGATGTCGAGCATTTTGAGGTAGAAGCGTTCGCTGCCGGTGAGCTTTTGCCATACTTCGGCTTCTAGGCCATCGGGGACGAGGATTTCGTTGGCGATTTGCACGGCTAGCTCGATGATGTCATCGACGAAGTTGGTTTCTCCGGTTTGGCGGGGGCGCAGGGCGGCTTGGGTCATGTCGGTGCTGTCGATGTGGGTGTAGCGGGTGAGCACTTTGAGGGCGGCGGCGAAGCCTGCCATTTGCAGGTCGGCGTCTTCGAAGAGGTTTTCTTGCTGTTCGTGTTTTTTGGTGGATTGGTTGAGGCCAATCATGGTGTTGATTTGTTGTTCTACTTCTTGGCGAATGTCGATGACGAGTTCGTCTTTGTAGATTTGTTCGGGTTTGATGCGTTTGCGTAGGACGAGGAGGACGGTGCCCTGGACGTAGCCGCCTTTTTTGAGTTCGGAGGTGGTTTCGGTGGCGATGTACCAGGCGGCGGTGACGCGGAGGTTGGAGCCCCAGAAGATGGCGGCCATGTCTGTCCAGACGCTGGCGTCTTGGTGGGTGAACATGACGACTTGCGAGCCGTTGTCGGGCATGTGAGTCAGCCATTGCAGAGTATAGCCGTTGAACCATACTCACGACGAAAGTCTTCACCGGAACCTTTGATTGCAAGTTGACGACGACTATCCCAGACCCAGTCTTTAAATGGCTTTGGAGGATTCTTGCGCAGCCAAGCAATAAAATATTCTGTTATCTCGTGGTAGTTAATTGAATCAGCGTATGGTGGGTCGGTAACCAATATATCAGACTTCTCTTGAAACTGAGTTGACTTCTCATTCGTCACGAATCATCAATTTCTCTATAAGATGCCACACTTTCCGATTGAACGGTTCATAAACACAGGAGTGAAGTCATACCAAGAACGACAAGCATAGTTATAGTAAGGATGTTAAGCGCCTGATTGTAGAAAACATGAACTAGAGTAGTCTCCTGTCACTGCACCTCCGGTTTTCTCGCAGGAGAAGTGGTCCATAAACACAAGCTTTGAAAACCAATCTAATGGCGTTTGCAACGTTTGTACAAATTCGTGCTACAGGACTCTCTAGAAACGTACGGATTTCTTCAAAATAGAAGGCATAGAAGTTGTCTAGGGTTGAATAGCTGATGCCAATATTGCCAACCTCTAGTTCGAACAGGTTCGTAGTGTTTTGCTCCCGACTCAATTGGCATGTCAGGGACGAGTCCTGTCTCTCTGCCAATTATCAAGTTTTCTTTGAACAATGTTTCTATACTTCTCTCTCCTTCCATATCTTTGTTCTTAAGCACTGAAAAATAAGTTTCTCTTTTCGATCTTCTAGCGATAGTTGTTGCTTTAATCCACTGAATGCAGTAAAGCCTTTCCTGAAAAATATCATCGGCTTGAGGAGATAAAGTCTTCATCGTCCCATAGACGAAGATCGTTGTAGTTACATTATTAGTCTTCTCTAGTCGCCTCGGATTGATTTTATTGGAGTACGATAAATTCTTTATCATCTAGCTTGTATACTAAAGTTTCCTCTACGTACAGTTCCTTTCTTGGCTGGTTCCATCTCGACAGGACTAGCATCCGTAACCATCTCAATATCGAATCGTCTTCGTTTCGTTATTTGGAACTAGCTTGGCGTATGCCCTGTGATTAACGCTAATTACCCAGCTTGGAGCCATCGGCACCATCCACCCAGTCTGCGGACACCGCGTTTCCAAACAATACAAAAACGCCTTAGCGCGATCGCCCCTCTCATTATGCTCAATCCCCAACCGAGTAATCTCCGCATCCACCTCTTCAGCAACCCGCTTCTGCGACTCTGCAATTCTCTCTCTTGTTTCCGCATCCGCCCCAATAATATTCAGCGCGCCCCAAGTGAGCATACAGGCAATCGGATTCAGGTCAGAAGCATACACATCACACCCCAACCGCGCCGCCTCAAACGGTATCGAGCCACCACCACAAAACGTATCCGCCACCTTAGGTCGATGCCCATAGCGCATAATCCCCAACTGTTCCACCAGTTCAGGAATGCTAAAAGCCTCCGTGCCTAAATGCTCATTCACCTCATCCCAAATCTCTTCATACAGCTCATCGCCAAACTCTTCTGGCCGCTTCGAGATTGCCAGCTTTTCTCCATACGTCATCCCTAGCTTGGCAATCGCCTCGCAAATCAGCTCTCTCTTAACTTCAGGCTCCACGCCTCGCTTCCACCGAAACTTCAGCTTAGGCTCCCCCGGCTTATCCTCATACGGAAACGCAATCGGCTCCGCATCTTCATCCCACTTAAAAGTAAATATCTCAGCCGGGTCGTAGCCCTTCAGTGAAACGGCTCTGGCAACGACATCCGGCTTCACATTCGCCCGATAGCCAAAAGCCGCCTCATCCATCCCCATCAGCTTCTCAAAAATCTCCAGATCTTGTTCCGGCTTATCCGTCGCCGGAAGCAAACAGCCCAAAATACAAGCCTTCGCCAAAATCAAAGGCTTCCGCCCCTTCCAATAGCTTCCCAACGCCGTCAGCGTTTGCCCCGCCCCGGCCTTTCGCTCCTTCTGCGCCTCTGCCGACAGCTTCTGCGCAGGCAAAACCGCCTCAATCAAAGCAGGCGCGTCTTTTAGTGATAAAGGAGTAACCACAGGCATAACCATAGGTGAAAAGCAGAGAACGGAATAAACATTGTAAGCTCGCGGCCTGATCAATTGAAGCGGGTAGGCTCCGACATAAAGCGGAATTGATGCAGAGTGCGACTGATAAAGTGCAGTTGATGACTGAATGATTGCAGAACGCGACTGATAAAGCGCAGTTGATGACTGAACGGTTGCAGAGTGCGACTGATAAAGTGCAGTTGATGACTGAATGATTGCAGAGCGCGACTGAACGTTTCCTGATCGCGTCTGAATGATTCCAGAGGAGAGCGGAAAGGAAAAGCCGTCAAACTTACGTTCCTAAGACTCATCATCCAACTCAAACAAAGGCAGCTCCGAATAATCATTCTGATGCGCGGCCCACAAATCGTCTCTAGATAGCTCCTCGGTCGGATTCTCGGTCAGCGCATATCGCAGCGCCTTGCGCCACCCTTTATCGCTATCTTCTACTCGCCCCGTCGCCGCCGCCGTAATCGTAAATAGCCACCAGCGCTCCTCCGGCTTTAGGCCCACCCAGTTTTTGACCGCCGCCGGAATCAAATCGGTCTTGGCTAGCTCAATCGCCCACACCAACACCGTCAGCTCTCTGCCTAGCAAGCGCTCTACTTTGTTCTCTCCGGTTTGCCAGCGGCTGGTTTTGTAGCCTTTGTCTCGTAAGCGCTCGTTCAAAACAGATTTGGTATCGTCTGCGATCGCCCGCCACTGCGCCTTACTAATTCGCACCCGATCAATCTTCTCAGGCAGTCCGTTCGCCTCACCCGTCAGACCAAAATGCTCCGAAATGGTGACTGGCTTAGTGCGCTCCTTTGGAATCGTCACCACAAAATGATGCGGATCGGTATCGTTAGGACAGCCAAACCCGATCGTTTCTAGCTTTTTCTTATCTTTAGAAGCAGAAGCCTTAGAACCCCCCGCCACCCCATTCCGAGTTTTGTCTATCACGGTATTAGGACGACTGCTCACTGATCAACATTCTCCTGATTTACCTTCAAATCCCAGTCCTGCAAGAAACTTTCCAAGTCCTGCCCCATCTGGAACTCAATACTCTGCGTACTGATCTTAACGTCAGCCATGTCATTCGATACAATCTCTCGCATAACCTTAACCAAGTTTTCTAGCCCGTCAGCCGTCACCTCAATATCCGCCCCCACCCGAGTCGAAACGCTGCTAGCCCCCTGCCCTACCTCAATAGAGCGAATCTTCACCCTAGCCTGCTTCTCCCGCACCCGGTTGATCAGCTTAAAGCTATCCGCCGTATCCTTTGCGCTCAGCACGTACTTCAAAGTCGCCGGTCGATCAGGCTTAATCACCAGACCCTCATCCGGCGTCACTGGCGGAATATAGAAATTTCGCTGCGTAGAAACATCCTGATCTTCCGCGTACACATAGAGCGTAATCTCGCCCTCCCCGATCTCTATCGGCTGAGTATAAAGATCGCCGTCCTTCGGATTCGCACCGTTGAGCGTATAGCGAATTTGGCCTCGCGGCTTCACCTGTAGCTCAACCGTCCGCCTGCCGTTAACCGCCGCATTCGGCTGATAAGCCAGCGTCAGCTTATTACTCCAGGCAGTAGGCTCTCCTAGCTCATGCCGATTGCTAGGATCGACTGCCAAAAAGTAGAGACGAGTTTTATCCGTCGTCATTTCAGAACTGTCTAAGACCGGACTGTGTTCGTCCACTTCTACGGTTTCAGCGTAGTGAATAACGGCCCCCTCCTTGGGATAAACCGCCGTCACCACCAAATTGGCCGTTCCCGTTGCATCGTCATGCTCGCGCTCAAGAATATCAACCTTCGTTTTCGGCTGCTCAAACGGCCCTTTCTCAATATATCCATCATCCGTCGATCGCCAACGTCCCTGCGACTCGGCCACCTTTCGCAAAGCATCTAACCCTTTTGCAGGCAGCCACACCCAGCGAGGATTAGTCAGCGCATTCATCTGCACATCTCGCCAGGGCAGTCGCTTCTGGTTGCTCCACAGCATCATTTCAGCTCTGTCCATTAGGGCAGCAGCTTGTTCTTCAATATTCAAATACAGCTTAGAAACCGCCGTACTTGCCAACGTTTTCTCAATCTGTTCTTCGGCTCTAAAGCTGTTGGCCTCAAAAGTCATATCCACCGTCGCTGAGGTCAATCCGCGACGAGTGGGATAGTACAGACGGTTGAACGTGTTGATAACAGCGCTGTTGAAATCATATTCAGCACTCTCTTTCTTCTCGTCCAGTTCTCTCTTTTGCGGGTGATCGGCAGGTAGATCGTCCTGGACTCTAACGGCTGCATAGATCCGTCTCGTATAGTCTTCTATATCAGCTAGACCGGAGCGATCGCCCGTCACAATCAGCACATTGTTCTTTTCCACCACATTCTCATAAAACCGCACCGCTTCAGCCGGTGGTTTCTTACTATCCGGCGCAAGCACCAACAGCACGCGCGGCCCCTTCAGCGTCAGTTGTTCGATCACAGGCAGCGCCTGACACTCCTGATAAGCATTGCGATTGGACGGCTTAAAAATCTCTCCCAAACGTCGTCGCATCTCGATGTCAATCTTATTCTGCGGTGCGCGAACCGCCTCCATCTCCAACCGCTTAGTCAGGTTCTCAACGTTGGAGAAGTAAAAAGCATCATTACTGTTGCGATGAAGATACCAAGCCCCTTTTCTCACCGCATCAAACGCCTGATCGAACTCAATCGCAGGCCGCTCAGGCGCAGTCAAATACTCCAAAACCTGTTGCTTGGTCAGTCCCTTCACTGCATCCACCGCCGTAGACATAGAAGACACCATCACCAATGTGGCTATCTGCGAAGCGGCGTCGCTGTTAAGGCTGCTATCGACGACTTCAGCAACGGCTTCCTGGTTAGCGGCAATATCGTGCGCGATCGCATTTTGCAAGTCACAAATGCTCACCACCTCCTCACGCACCTCAGCATCATTCATATTCAGATGCTGAACACCCATCAGGTACACATCATTTGGCCCCCGATTCCACACCGAGCGAATCATCTTAGAAATGAACTGCATCAGTCCGCGCGTCTGGCGATAGTTCTCGTTGTTGCGAAACAGGGCGATCACATCTTTCACAGACGGATGAAAGGGATAAGACCGTCGAATCTCCGAGGCAATCTGCTCAGTGCTCTTCGCAATCACCTTCGCCTTTTCCGCCTCAGAAATCGCCTGCGCGTAGGCATCGGCAATTCGCTCGACCTCACTTTCAGGGGGCAGTTCCTGAAACAACCGCTTCTTAAGAATCTGATAGATTTCATCGCTGCCTAAATCAACGGGCGTAATCTTCTTCGACTGGCGATTGGCCTCCTGCCTAAAGTTATCAATCGCCCGACCCAAATCTTGAGAAGCCTCTCGATAGCTGCCGCTCAAATCAGAAACTACAACAAAACAGCGGGGCAGCTCCAAAGCCGCCGATAGCAGCGTAGAAAGCGCATAGGTTGCCACCTGAGCCAGATTTCCATCCCCTACTTTCTTCGTGACTGCATAGTCAAAATAAGGCGCAAGCTCATCCAACAAAATCAGCGTCGGCTCATCCCCAATCAGCTGCTTCCAGGCCACCTGGTCAGGGGCATCAGCACCATCTTTCCAATAGTCAGAAAACGCCTCCTTTTTCCCTAGCTGACTAGCAATTTCGCCCCAAATGTACTCCTTGTACTGAATTCTGCCAGTAAGCGCAACAACACGAGCATTTGCAAAAGGAGCCTCTTCAGCCAGCTCGGGGACTTCCTGTGACCTCAAATCGTCATTCCCAGCCAGCAAACCCAATGCAATCATCAGGTGAGTTTTACCCCCACCCATCGCCTGTACTAAATGGCACACTGCCTGATCAGACTTACCCGCAAGCCGCCGCAAACCGGTTTGCAGCAGGCTGTTCATCCCTCTAGTCAGGTAGTTCTTCCGAAAAAACTCCGAACCGTCGCCCTCTTCCTTAATCACGTCCAGCAAATTTTCAACTTGCTCCGCCATAGCGTAATTAAGCGCCATAGGATGTGGCTTACAGGCATCTCTGACGGTTTTTAACACAGGCATTTCTCCACTCGTAGATTGCCTTGGGCAATAACAATTCTAAAAGGACGATAGCTCAATCCATCTCAACTGTATTGAGCACCTATCAATCTAAATAGTTTAAACAAGTTACCCGCTCTGACGACAAAAGCTGATAGTAAACAACTAACTTAGCCCGAAAGTCTGCTTGGCTATAGCTGGAACTCTAACTGAAGCGATCGCAGCTATTGATGGAAAAGCCCAGGGCGATCGCCCACCCTAAGCGAGTTCCCTTACTCATTGGTACAATAAGGCTCTGAAAACGCCCTAGACTTAACCTGGAATACTATGGCTACCCTACAGATAGAGAACCTACCTGAAGACCTCTACCAGTCTATTCAGCGCTTGGCTGCGACTGCCAACATCAGCCTCAATGAAGTAGTCATTCAAATGCTCGCCCAAGCAGCGCCACCAGCGCCAATCAACACACAACAGCAAGAGCATCTAGCAAAAACCTCCGAAGCGTTAGCGCGTATCCGTAGCCGCCCACGCATCAATCCGGCTGACTCAGGTCTTCCAGACAGTACGCTAATGATTCAAGCAGACCGCGACCGATGACCCCACCATTTCAGTATGTCGTCGATACCAATATCGCCATCAAACAATTTATTGACGATCCACTAACCGAGAAAGTTAATCAGCTCTTTGAGCATCTCGCAAAGAATTCACTTGCTCAATTTTACGTACCCGATCTGTTTTACATCGAATGTGCCAATGTCCTAATTAAGTACGTTCGGGCTAGTCGATGCTCTGCTGAGCAAGCAGCCTTAAATCTGGTCGATCTTAAAGCGCTAAGGATTCAATCCACACCGACCAAGCTATTGATGATAGAAGCCATTGATATCAGCGCAAAATACGACATTAGTGCTTACGATGGCAGCTACGTCGCCCTATCGCATCAGGTAAAAGCCCCACTTCTCACCATAGACAAACGCCTATTCAATTCTATGAAAGATAGCGCTTTCGACGTTCGTCTATTCACAGACTTTTCAATTCCTCCGTTACCCTCCCGCTCATAGCCATTCAGTCGCTGAGTCATACCGTGCCAAGATAATTCAGTTGCTTCGAGAGCAGCTAAACAAATCAGCCCTAGCCGATGCCATCTTTGTTGCTTACGCATCGCCTGAGAGCAAGATAAATACCCCTTGCGTCTACGTAAAAATACTCCTATCATCATCTCTAGGGCTGCGGCCCAACGCCGCGACCTTCTCAGAACTCGACAAGACCTTAGCACCGCTGATAGGTGCGGTCACACCTACCAACGGCTAACGCACAGGATTAGCTAGCAATCCCGGACGCTAAGGGTAAAGATAACCTCTAGCCACCCCGATTTGCACGTCATATCTGTGGATGGCTAAGGATTTGTGAGTTCTGGGTTTCCTTGAACACCTTACCCACGGAATCCCAGAATCACTATGTTTACCCCTACTCATCAGGGCGCTTTGGCGTCCACTCTCTCTAGTGCCAGCAAAACCGCCCACTCAGCGGCCCGCTGCCCAAGCCGAACCCGTCCGCCACACCCTGTCCGGCAGTCTCGCCGCCGTACAATCCACTATCAAACTGTTGTATAAACTGGGCTACGCCACCCCAACCGACTGGAGCCAGCCGCAGCCGACTAGTCGCCATAACGAATTTATCTCTGTGTTGAAGCGGAGAACAACTGTCAGATAGCAGTCTTGCTTCTATGCGGCAGGGGTTCCACTATTTTGTTTGAAACCCCTGCTTGTGAAAAAATCGGGATGGCGGGATTCGAACCCACGGCCCCCTCGTCCCGAACGAGGTGCGCTACCAAACTGCGCCACATCCCGGTTATATGCATGATTGCGCTGAAGTATTGTAGAGCATTTCTCTAGAAGGCGAAAGCATAGCTTTAGAAAGCGTCAAACGGCTCCAAGCATCTGCCCCTGCGCTAGCGCGGCTTTACCCTGTCCTCATATCACTGGTATTTTTACCATGTCGTCGGTACACTGCTGTGGGTAAGGCTTTGGGCAAAAGCTAGCCCTACTTATTCGATGTTATTTTTGCTACCGGATAGACCATCATGGCTTCTGTTTCTCCCTCGACTTTTGTTGGCAAACCGATCAAGTTTGGCACGGATGGATGGCGCGGTATTATTGCCGCTGATTTTACGTTTGACCGGGTGGGAAAGGTGGCGGCACTGGCGGCGCAGGTGCTGGAGAAGACGTATGGCAGCAATGGTAGTAAGACGGTGATCGTCGGCTATGACCGGCGGTTTTTGTCGCCGGATTTTGCCCGGTATGCGGCGGAGGCGATCGCAGCTGCCGGATACGAGGTAATGCTCTCAGAATGCTTTGCGCCAACGCCTGCGTTTAGCTGGGCAGCGTTCGATCAAAAGGCGCTAGGGGCGATTGTGATTACGGCTAGCCACAACCCAGCAGCGTACAACGGGCTGAAGGTGAAAAGTGCGTTTGGTGGTTCGGTGCCACCAGAGGTGACCAAGAAGGTGGAGTCCATGCTCAATCAATCGGTGCCGACAGCAGAGACACCGGGTAAGATTACGACGTTTGACCCCTGGCCTAGCTATTGCACTGCTTTACAGTCGATGGTGGATATTGAGGCGATCCGGAAGGCAGTGGATGAGGGCCGACTGACGGTGTTTGCTGAGGTGATGCACGGGGCGGCGGCGACTGGGGTAGGTCGGCTGCTAGAGCGGGAGATTAATGAGATTGATAGCGAGGCCGATCCGCTGTTTGAAGGGGGTGCGCCAGAGCCGCTGCCGAAGTATATTCCGAAGCTGTTTAAGGCGATTGAAGCGGATCAGTCAGAGGCTTTGACCGTAGGACTGATTTTTGATGGAGATAGCGATCGCATTGCCGGAATGGACGGAAAGGCCAACTTCCTCAGCTCTCAAGTACTAATTCCGATCTTGATGGAGCACCTGACTCAGCGCCGAGGGATGACTGGCGAAGTCGTCAAGACCATCAGCGGCTCGAATCTGTTTCCGGCCCTAGCCAAACTTTACGATCTGCCGCTGCATGAAACGGCGATCGGCTATAAGTACATTGCCGATCGCATGCTAGAGACAGACGTTCTAATCGGCGGTGAAGAATCCGGCGGCATTGGCTACGGCCATCACATTCCAGAGCGAGACGCTTTGCTCTCTGCGCTCTATCTACTAGAGGCAGTAGTACAAAGTGGTAAAGATTTTGGTGAATTGAATGATTCACTTAGAGAACAAACTGACTTTAGCGCTGAGTATGACCGAATCGATTTGCCGCTGGCGAACATGGAAGTGCGAGCAAAGCTGCTAGAAGCGCTGCAGTCCAGCACACCTGAAGAAGTCGCTGGCAAAAAGGTAGATAGCTGCCTAACCATCGATGGATACAAGTTCAATCTAGAAGATAACAGCTGGCTACTAATTCGCTTTAGTGGAACAGAACCAGTACTGAGACTTTATTCTGAGGCGGGTTCGATTGAGCGAGTCAATGAGATTTTAGCTTGGGCTAAGGACTGGGCCAATTCTGTCGGATAGCTGTCCGATAGAATTAGCCTCGTTTTTGGAGCAGCGCATTCTTTTTGGGGGAGTGCAGTTATTTAACGACTAAACTAGGTCGTACTGTCCGCCTCGCTGTAACGCCTGCTGGTAGGCGGGGCGGTCGTGAATACGGTCTAAGAACGCCATGAGCTTTGGCCGACTGGCATTGAGCCCACCGCGAGTAGCCGCTTCTTCTAGCGGAAAGCTCATCTGAATGTCGGCGGCAGTCATTTCATCGGCGACAAACCAGGTGCTTTTATCAAGGGCGGCTTCCATGTAGTCCAAGTGCAAATCAATCTGAGGCTGAATGAATGAACTTTTTGCTTGAGTCGCGATCGCCTGCGCAACTGGCCGGATAAAAAAGGGTGACTTGCTTACAACTTCATTAAACACGAGATTTAATAATAACGGCGGCATGGCTGACCCTTCTGCGTAGTGCAGCCAGTAGGTATAGCGTAGTCGCGCTGGCGTATTGGGGGTAGGGGCTAGTCGATCAGTGTCGTAGCGATCTACCAGATACTCAACAATCGCACCAGATTCTGCCAGAGTCAGATTTCCATCTGTAATCACGGGTGATTTGCCTAGCGGATGCACTTTGTGCAGCGAGTCTGGCGCTAGCATAGTTTCGGGATCTCGTTCATAGCGTTTGATATCATACTCTAGGCCGAGTTCTTCTAATAGCCAGAGAATGCGCTGAGAGCGAGAGTTGTTCAAATGGTGAACGGTAATCATTGGTAGATTTGTTATGAGTTTATATTTGCGATAATCCTACCAGGGAATATTTTTTGATCGCTGGCTCTTTAGAACGATATTTGAGAATGGCAGGCTCGTTTAAGGGACGCTGTAGCGGGATGCGTTGACAAGAAACTATAGAAACTATCAAAAATTCAACTATAGGAGATAAAAAAGAACAGATCTGCTTTATTGCATTTAAATGGTTGTATTTAGTTGGTTGCGTAATCGAACAAAAGTTTGGCTACTAGCGCTGTCGTGACTGCAATGAAGATGGGCTTGATTAGCCTTGCCCCCTTTTTTGTGGCAAAAGTAGCGCCTAGAAAAGAGCCAATCGTAACGCCAGCAGCGCCGCAAAGACCTCGAGTATAGTCAATATCGCCGCCGAAGGTAAAAGTGATTAGAGCAGTTACGTTTGCTAAAAAGTTGAGAATTTTGGTTGTGCCGGTAGCTCGCAAGAAATCAACGGGCCAGAGAACAAGTAAGGAAAACACCAAAAAGACACCTGTGCCCGGACCGAAGAAGCCATCGTGAAAACCAATTGCACCACTGGCTAGGATGCTCCATAGGGTGCGTTTGTGCGTACGCTGATGATTTTGATTGGGAGGGGTTTGATTTAGAAAGGACTGCGATGTGGAGTCAAGCAGCGATTTGTCTAGTCCAAAGTCGGGTTTGAAAACAACAAAAGAGGTGATCGCTACCATTAGAACAATTACTACGGGCTCGGCCCAGTCAGTCGGTAATAGACTGATGCTGCGACTGCCTAGATAAGCGCCAATGACAACGGGAATGCCCATCAGCGCACAGGCTCGCCAGCTCACTTGCCCAGTCTGAGCAAACTTTAAAGAACTGGTAAGAGAACCAAAGGTGCCGCAGAGTTTGTTAGTGGCGATCGCACTCCCCACTGGCAGCCCGGTAAACAACAGTCCTGGCAGCATGATTAATCCGCCGCCACCTGCGATCGCATCTACAAATCCAGCGACTAGTCCCACACCCCATACAGCCAGTAAAATCATCAATTTTCCCTAGAACCGCTTTTCATTCTATACGTATGCTTTCGTGTGCCTGAGGAAGTCTAACTGAGAGTAACTATAAAGAAATGATGGGCACAATATATTGAAATCGTTTAGTTTTTGATATGTCATCTAGAAGCTTAAAGAAACTTGTGCTTCGTAGAGAGCTCTCCTTAGTGACAGAAGTACTGCAGGCGATGGACGATAGTCTGTGCGTGCAAAGCGAGCAAGGAGACTACTTATTCGGCAATCAACAGACTTTTAAAACGACAGCAACATTCGGTAAAGTTTCTATCACTTTAGAAGAGGAAACGATTGGATGGGTCTACGGTGGAGCTAGCGCAGGAACAGCCGCCAAGCTGCTCTCTAATCTAGCCTACCGTGATCTTGAGAAAAGAAATATCACTCAAGAATTACTCAATAAGTACAAAGAAATTACCCTGCTATTCAGACTGTCTGAGCAGATTACAGATACATTAGATATCGATAGAATTGCCCAGCTAGTATTGAGCGAAGCGCATCAGGTTTTACCCTCGGATGGAGGCAGTCTACTGCTATTCCATGAAGCAACAAACACATTAGAAAGTATTGCTAGTTTTGGACAGAGCCAAAATCTGGACCAAGATCAGCAGTTAACTCTAACCCTGGGAGAAGAACTAATTGGACAGATCGCAGCCTCCGGTCGAGGTGAGATCGTTAACTATGTACAGGCTGACAGTCGCTTTCTCCCTACTGAGATTGGCATTGAAAAGTAAGGCTGTAATGCGTTGATCTGTGTACCTTTGAAAGTTAAGAATCGCTTAATTGGTGCAATAGTACTTTATCGGCTTCGGCTCCAACCCTATCGATCAGAAGAATTCAAGCTGCTGAACGCATTAGGTAGTCATGCTGCTAGCGTCATTCGCCTACTAAGCAACGAAAAGCAGCTAAAAGAGAGCCGCCAAAATGACATCATTTTTTAGCTTTCTAGCCAAATTAGAAATTCTCTCGATCTTTCTGACACCTTACAAACCGCCGTTTACAGAATTCAGGCGGCTCTGCGCCTAGATCGCTGCTTCTTTTTGTGGCATCATTCTGACGAGGAAAGTGTTCTTTCTACAGAACTAATCAAAGAAAAGCTAGCTGGAGAACAATCTACAATGACCATTGTAAATGAAGCTGAAACCTCTGTGCTTTCTAGTCTTATCGGTACCTATCGGATTGAGAGTACCGACTGTAGGGTTTCAACTCCACTCTCCCAACAGAAGATTATCAAGATTGATGATGTTGACTAGCTAGGGCCTTCTGATTTTAGACACTTCCTAAAGTAAAAAGACTGTAGCTCGCTGCTCGCTTTTCCAATGATGACGCGCACAGGACAAGTCGGCTTACTGTGCTGTACCACTCAAGCGAGGCTCTGGGAGAGTGAAGAAATAGATTTACTTGGAGCAGTCAGCAATCAGCTGATCATTGCTATTGACCAGGCAGAACTATATGCGCGTAGCCCTGACACTGCACAGATAGCAGAAGAAAAAGCTCAGGCTTTAGAAGCAACGCTAGATGAGCTCAAAAGAATACAGATTCAGCTAGTACAGAATGAAAAGATGTCTGGCCTAGGTCAAATGGTCGCAGGAATCGCTCATGAGATCAACATCTCACTAAACCTATTGATGTGGCAGAGCTACTCTCTAGCGTAGACACCTTATTGACAGCTCATAAAAGCTCTCAAAACAAAGTCTTAGTAGTCAACAACGATAATGACGATAGCAAAGCTTTAGCCGAAGTTTTGATAAGCAAGGGCTATGCCGTTACGGCCGCTAGCACCGGCAAAGAAGGACTCGACAAAGCACGTGCTATCAAACCAGACATGGTAATTGTTGACGCGGCATTATCAGAAGGGCACGACATCATCAAAACTATCCGCTTCGAGAAGGGACTAGAAGATATCTCAGTTATTCTAGTTGGCGATCACAACAATCCTACCCTCTAATTTCTCTAGCCTACTCATTCATATCCTATCTGCAAAAATGTCTAAAGCAATTCTCATAGCCGACGATGAGTTCCATATTCGTGCTTTACTAGAACAAACCTTAGAAGATTTAGAAGATGTGGGGGTTAATCTACTAATCGCAGCCAACGGTCAAGAGGCACTAGATATAATTGAATCAGAACGGCCTGATCTCGTATTTCTAGATGTGATGATGCCGAAGATGAACGGTTATCAAGTTTGTCATCAGACCAAAAAGGTACTGGCAATTGACGATACTTTCATTGTCCTATTGACTGCTAAGGGGCAAGAAGCGGATCAAAGACAAGGCTACGAATCTGGCGCGGATCTCTACATGACTAAGCCGTTTGATCCAGATGAAGCACTAGCAAAGGCAGAGGAAATTTTGGGGCTCAGCGTTTAGGGTTGCAATCGCTAAAGATCGGGATCGATTCCTAATGCTTCTAGCTGCGATCGCAACTTTTCATTCTGTGATTTTGCCCGTTGCGCTTCTGCTTGAGCCCGCTGTGCTTCTGCTTGAGCCTGCTGCGCTTCTACTTGAGCCTGCCGTGCTTCTACTTGAGCCTGCTGCGCTTCTACTTGAGCCTGCCGTGCTTCTACTTGAGCCTGCTGCGTCTTGGACAGCGCCGCTGCGGTCGCTTCCTGCAAGGTCGGTACTAGCTCACCATTTTCAAAGAAGTAACGCAGGTTTCCTTTATAGGCACCCAGGTAAAGCCCCAGCACTTCGCTCCAAAGCTGCCCATTTTGCTCAGCAATCGATTCATAATGCCGATTGACCAGACGATAGCCTTCAAATTCAAGTGTTTCTGGAGAGAACCAGAAATATTCAGGCGTTCTAAACCTATCCTGATACAGCGCTTTCTTGAGCGTTCTATCCACCCTAGCCGTTGAATCAGACAGCAGCTCAATAATCAGCTCTGGGTACTGTCCGCCTTCTTCCCAGACCACCCAAGATTTTCGAGGACGCCTTTCAGTAGGGGTTGCCAGGAAAAAGTCTGGTCCTCTAAAGTCTTTATTCTTTAGCTGTTCTCGGCTGAAGTAGACAGTGAGATTCGCGCCGATAAAAAAGTCGTCGCGATCGCGCCACAGCCACTCTAAACAAGATACCAGCAGCGCTAGCTGAAGATAGTGCAAAGAACTTTCCGTCTCTGGCTCATTGCTCTCTAATTCGGTCGCATCTGGCATCAAATTCGCCAGCTCTTGGGCCGTGATTGACATGATGGGACTCTCTCCTATGCCGAAAGCGCAAGACCGCTATATTCTAGCGCTTCTGATGACAGCGTTTTTGATTGTAAGGCTATCTATTGGTGCCCAAGCATATCGTGCAAAATTTCACCTAGCACCTGTATTCCTCGCGCTGTCTCTTCTGGCGGCAGAGAAAAGTTCAGTCGCAGCGCTGGATAGCCCTGATTTTTCGGAAAAAAGGCAGCGCCGGAACCCACCAATACTTTGCGCTCAGCGGCAGCACGACACAGGGATTCTAGGGCGATCGCATCAGGCAATTGAATCCACAAGAAGGTGCCGCCTTCAGGAACAGTCCAGGTTGCGCTTGGTGGAAAATGACGGATCAGTGACTGGACCATATAGTCTCGGCGATCGCGATGCAGTCGTTTGATCTGCGCTAGTCGCCGTCGGTAGTGACCCGACGCTAAATACTCTCTCACAATGGCTTGAGACGCAGCCGATACGTGAAAATCATGAAGTAGCTTGCGTTCAACAATCGCCTGGCGATCGCCGCCTGTGATTGCCATATAGCCTACTCGCAATCCTGGCATCAGTGCTTTGGAAAACGTTCCGACATAAACTACGCTACCGCTGTGGTCAAAAGCTTTGATAGGCGGCGGGGTCGTGCCAAAGCTCAAAGGCTCGTAGGCGTTGTCTTCTATCACCAGGCAATCATATTCTTCTGCCAGCGCTAATAGCTTTCTTCGATGTTCAACAGAAGTGGTAATACCGGTCGGATTGTGTAGGGTACTAATGGTGTAAATCAGCTTGGGCCGATGGCTTTTTAGATACTGGGCTAGTAGGAACAAATTCATACCGTCGGCAGTCATCGGGATACCAATGATCTGAGCGCCGCGCTGCTGAAAGACCGAGAGCATTCCATGATAAGTGGGCGCTTCTACAATTACTCTATCTCCTGGCATCAAATAGTGATGCGTTAGTAAAGAGAGAGACTGCATGGAACCGCTAGTGATGATTAGATTCTCAAAAGAGATTTCTAGCCCCTGCTGCAAGAGAATTTGAACAATTTGTCCTCTAAGATCCAAATTGCCCTGAGGATCGCCAGGATGGTAAAAGGTGGCGGCTTCTTTCATCGCACGGCGGGCAATGCGCTGGAGATCTTCGATGGCGATAGGCTGTGGGAACCCAAGGCCAAAGTCGATATAGTCTGGCTGATTGTGAGATTTGAGCGTGGCCGAGTAGATACTGGGAAAATCGTTGATGTCCTGAGTCGGGAGGATGACTTGCTGGACCGGGTTGAAGGTGGCGGTAGGCGCGTCGGACTGAGAATGGCGGTTGAGCGCGATCGCAGCGCCTTGTTTTTTTCTTCGAGTCGCTGAAGACAAATGACCACTAGTGATGAAGTAGCCGGAGCCTTGTTTGGCTTGAACGAGGCCATCAGCTTCTAAGACGCTGTAGGCTTCAACGACGGTGAGCTTGTTGACTTTGGTGGTTTGCGCGAGGGTACGGATAGAGGGAAGCTGACTGTCGGGCGGCAGGTGGCCAGTGTGGATCAGGTGATGAATGCGATCGCGGATCTGCAAATATATTGGCTTTTTGGCTTGGCGATCGAGGGGAATCTTCATCAGAACACAAACACTTACAGCGTCTGTAATAGACTATCCAAATTCTGAAAGCAACAGCTAGTACAGTTACTAGAACTTTGGCTAGTACAGTGAACGGCAATCATCAAAAAATGAACTGTACTAGCTAAACGGGCAGAAAGTGTACCTTCCGCTCCTGTGAAATAACAGACCATAGTAAAGCTGTTGTCTTGCCAACGTCACTGCTATCGGCTGCGAAAGCAGGAGACCCACTGCCATGAGATCCGATACTACCAATTTGAACTTCAGCTCAGGCAATCGCCTAGAGATAGAATTCCACGACATCGTCCGTCAGAGATACCCTCAAGAGGCGATCACGCTTTCCTCAGACGAGCCGCCCTCCCGAAATCGCTGCTTCAAAACAGCCCTCCAGCGGGTGAGCCGGTGCTTGATAGATTTTGTGACTGGTCAATCATCCTTGTCGATTCGAGTGCAACAGCCATCTGCAGGAAACTCAACTACAGAAGCGCCAAGCTGGGTAGTCTACGACCCTTCTACTAGTACTCAGCTGACCTTTCTCTCAGAGCAGGCGGTACGCATCTGGCTAGAAAATAAACACCGTGAGTCCACTATCCGATGAGCAGTGAAGTTGTTATTGCGCTGTGTTTGTTTGCGATCGCTACCTCTATCACGCCTGGGCCAAACAATATTATGCTGCTGGCATCTGGCGTTAACTTTGGCTTTCGGCGCACGCTGCCTCATACCTTAGGCATCTCAGGCGGCTTCTTCGCCCTGCTAGTGTGCGTGGGTTTTGGATTAGGATTCTTGTTTACCACCTTCCCCGTGCTACAGCTAGCGCTGAAGATTGTAGGATCGGCTTACATGCTCTATCTGGCGCTGCGAATTGCGACTAGCCGCTCACTCAGTCAAGAGAGTCCAGAAGAGAAAAACCAAAAGGAGAAAGGCCAGCTAGAAAATGTTGAGGCGCGGCCCCTCAGCGCGATGGCCGCCGTGCTTTTCCAATGGGTCAATCCAAAGGCTTGGGTGATGGCGGTGACCAGTATGTCGCTGTACACCAGTTCACAGCAGCCGGTTGGCTCCACGCTGATAGTGGCTGCTGTGTTTTCTTTGCTCAACTGGCCTTGTGTCTGTAGCTGGGCGCTCTTCGGCAGCGCGTTGCGCGGTTTCCTATCAGATCCTGCTAGGCTGCGATGGTTTAACTTTGCAATGGGCGCACTGCTAGCCGCCAGCATTATCTTATTGTTGGAGTAGGTCAGGTTGTTGAAATAACCAAATCAAATTCTGTCGTTTACTAAGGAACAAACAAAATGTCGTTCAAAATTAGTCAGGTCGATGCGTTTACAGATAAACCTTTTGCCGGTAATCCGGCGGGTGTGTGCGTCATGGATGGGCCGATGGAGGAGGATCTGATGCAGGCGATCGCAGCCGAAATGAATCTCTCTGAGACGGGCTTTCTGTTCCCGGTTGAGGTGAAAGGTAAAAGTGGCTACAGCCTGCGATGGTTCACGCCTGCAACAGAAGTCGATTTGTGTGGGCATGGTACGCTTGCCAGCGCCCACGTGCTGTGGAGCGAAGGTCATCTGCAGCCGGAAGAAGTCGCCCACTTCAATACCAAAAGCGGCTGGCTAAGTGCAAAGAAGAAAGAGAGCTGGATTGAAATGGACTTTCCAGCCCAGCCAGTGACGGTCACTTCGTATGTGACGCCAGAGCTGATAAAGTCTCTTTGTTGCGGTGGCAATATCCGCACAGTCACTAAAAACGATGTCAACTATCTAGTTGAGCTTCAGTCAGAAAGCGTGCTGCGAACCCTTGAGCCAGATTTCGATGCAGTCAAAAAACTTCCTGTTCATGGAATTATTGCCACTGCGCCAGCTGACAGTGAGGAGTATGATTTTGTCAGCCGCTACTTTGCCCCCGCTGTTGGCATCAACGAAGATCCGGTAACAGGCTCTGCTCACACCTCGCTCGCTCCCTACTGGCAAGAAAAGCTAGGTAAGTCTGAGATGCTGGCACAGCAGATATCTGCAAGAGGTGGCATTATCCGCGTCCGGTGCCTGCTGCCTGATAGCAATACAGCGGCTGTCTCTGATCAAAACCGAATCCTCATTAGCGGTCAGGCTGTCACTACTTTGAAAGGAGATTTTCTAATAGATTAACGTTCAGTATCTTCTAGATCAGTATTTCTAGAGGTCTACCACACTTGTGATCTTAAGTCCGTTGGAAGATATACACATTTGTGTTGCAGGACGCGATAGATGTAAGTATATCTGAATCGCGATCGCAAGTCGCACTGCCATGTCCTTCAAAGCCTACGATCCTGGTGACTTTTACGATGAGCTATTTACAGCGTCCGGCGTTCCCCGTAGTGCGGCGGCGCTGCTGATAGAGCGGATTGAATCTTTGCCCATTGACAGCTTGATTCTGCGGCAGCAGGCAGCGCAAAATTCGCTTTTTAAGATGGGTGTGACGTTCAATGTGTACGGCGATGAGCAGGGGGCGGAAAAGGTTTTTCCCTTTGATGTCGTGCCTCGGATTATCACTGGGAAAGACTGGAGCTGGATAGAAAAGGGATTGCAGCAGCGGATCACTGCACTGAACTGTTTTCTAGATGATATCTACAACGATCAAAAAATTATTAAAGACGGGGTGATTCCAAGGGCAACTGTCGAATCGGCATCTGGTTTTCTGCCGCCCTGTATGGGACTGAAGCCGCCGGGCGGGGTGTGGTGTCATATTACTGGGACCGATTTGGTGCGCGATCGCCAGGGCCACTGGTATGTGCTAGAGGACAACCTGCGCTGCCCTTCTGGTGTCTCATATGTGCTCGAAAATCGGACCGTGATGAAAAGCTCATTTCCGAGCCTGTTCGAAGCGCTAGATATCAAGGCCGTTGACGACTATCCGTCTCAGCTGTTGAGCACACTCAGAGCCCTTACGCCTGACTACATCAGCAATCGAACCGTTGTCCTACTGACACCCGGGGCTTTTAATTCTGCCTATTTCGAGCATTCTTTTCTCGCTCAGCAAATGGGGATTGCGCTGGTCGAAGGTCCGGATCTGGTCATAGATGATGGCTATGTCAAAATGCGCACTACTAAAGGTCTGTGCAAGATCGATGTGATTTATCGGCGGATTGATGACGACTTTCTAGACCCTCAGGTATTTCGCTCTGATTCTATGCTGGGCGTGCCGGGGCTGATGGAGGTGTATCGGAAAGGACGGGTGGCGATCGCCAACGCTCCCGGCACCGGCATCGCTGACGATAAGCTGGTGTATGCCTATGTGCCCCAGATGGTCAAGTACTATCTAGATGAAGAACAAATTATTCCAAATGTGCCTACCTACTTCTGCGAAGACGAGAAGCAACAGGCGCACGTTCTAGCTAATCTCGATTCTCTGGTTGTAAAAGCAACAGATGCATCGGGCGGATACGGTATGCTAATTGGCACCCAGTCTTCTAAAGAAGAACAGCAGCAGTTTGCACAAAAGATCAAGGCCAATCCCAGAGGCTATATCGCGCAGCCGACGCTGTGCCTGTCACGGGTGCCGACGCTGATCGATCAGTCCTTTCAGGGGCGTCATGTTGATTTGCGACCCTTTGTCTTGTGCGGACAGGAGGGCGCTCCGTATGTCAATCCGGGCGGACTGACGAGAGTGGCGCTAAAGGAAGGATCGCTGGTGGTGAATTCTTCGCAAGGTGGCGGTAGCAAGGATACTTGGGTTGTGAACGAGGAATAGGTAAAGATAATGTTGAGCCGGGTTGCAGATTCTATTTATTGGCTAAATCGCTACATTGAGCGGGCGGAGAATGTTGCTCGCTTTGTTGAGGTGAATCTCAACTTATTGATGGATAACCCCGTGGGGGTGACGCAGCAGTGGGAGCCGCTGATTGCGGTGACAGGCGATCGCATCCTTTTCCAGGAACGCTATGGCGAAATCAGCGCAGATAACGTCCTAAACTTTCTCACATTTGATACTAGCTCACCAAACTCCATCATCTCTTGTGTACGGGCGGCTCGCGAGAATGCGCGATCTGTGCGCGAAACCATCTCGTCAGAAACGTGGCAGCAAATCAACGATTTCTATTTGATGGTCGAAGAAGCCGCAAAGAACAGACCTGAGAATATCCGCGAAGTCTACGCCTTCTATGCAGATGTCAAAATGGCAAGCCATCGCTTTGTAGGCGTGATGAATGCGACCTCTTCCTGGAATGAAAGCTGGCACTTTGGGCGGCTAGGCCGACTGCTAGAGCGGGCTGACAAAACCAGCCGTATTCTAGATGTGAAGTATTTCTTGCTGCTGCCTTCTGCCAAAGCAGTGGGCTCGCCACTGGACAATTTGCAGTGGATCTCTCTGCTAAAGTCAGCTAGCGCTTATGAGATGTATCGCAAAGTTGAACACGAACTGACGCCAGCAAACGTTGCTCGCTTTTTGATCTTTAACCCCCAGTTCCCGCGCTCGATCAAATTTTGTTTACGCCATGCGGAAAGGTCGCTAGAAAGCATTATTGGGCCTAGCGCGGATATCTCTTTTTCGAGTCAAAGGGAGCTAGGCAAGCTGCGAGCTGAAATCGAATATGTCACCTTTGAGGAAATATTTACACAGGGACTGCATGAGTTTCTAGATGGGCTCCAACTGCGGCTAAATCAGGTGGGCGATCGCGTCTATACAGATTTTATTGCCGTTCCACCTTCTGTCAGCGCTACGGCAACAAACTCATTGGATCAGACAATCTCCCCGAACGCGGAGACAGGCTCTGGTCAAATGAACCAGATCATGAGCCCGGTTTCTGAGGTCGAGACTTCTGAACAGCTAGCCGCGACCTCCATTGAATAATACCGGGAAGGACGCCCAGCTATGCGCTATCAAATTACCCACACGACTCACTACCAGTACAGCGGCCCGGTTCAACTGCACCCGCATATTCTCAAGCTTTGTCCTCGCAATGATGGCAGTCAATGGCTCCATCAGTTTGATCTTTCTATCGACCCAGCGCCTAGTCACCAGTCCTATTTTCTAGATACTCAGGGCAATACCTGTGTGCGTGTCGGGTTTGATGATGCGATCACATCGTGGAAAATCCGCAGCGTCAGCGAAGTCAGCACCACCCGAGAAAATCCGTTCGACTATCTCTCTGAGCCGTGGGCCTTACAGCTACCTATCGACTATCCTAGCTCGCTAGCGTGGCGTTTACGACCCTATCTGAGTGAGCCGATAGGGGGAAGTGTGAGTGATGCGATCGCACCCGAAGTCATTCAGCTAGCCCGCTCCATTCGCCAGGAAGTCGGCGATAATGTCGGCTATTTCCTCACTCGTCTAACCCAACATATTCCGAGCGAATGCACCTATGAACAGCGACTAGAAGGCATGCCCTATCCCGCTGCGATCACGCTTCAGAAAAAAATGGGCACCTGCCGAGATTTCACCGTGCTGTTTATGGCTGTTTGCAAAGCAGTTGGCCTAGCCGCTAGGTTTGTCAGCGGCTATCAGGAAGGGGATTTAAGCGCGAGCAACAAAGAGCAGAGTGCCCACGATCTACACGCTTGGGCAGAAGTGTATGTGCCCGGTGGCGGCTGGCGAGGATTTGACCCAACGCTGGGACTGACGGTGAGCGATCGGCATATTGCGATCGCAGCCGCCATTGATCCCAAACAAGCTGCGCCCGTTTTCGGCACTCTAAAGCCAGGGCAGTCTGTCAATACAGTGCTCGATACGAACATCCGTCTAAGCGCTTTCTGAGTCTTCTTGAATCTCGATTCGATTCCAGGCAATATCTGGCAGATGGCCAGAGGCTTCTGAGAGCGTATGCTCCCAGTACTCACGAATCTTGTCTAGGTACGGATCGTCATCTTGCAATCTGACGCGGTTGCGAATCTCCAGAGCATCCGTTTCATACAGCACCATATCAATCGGCGGACCTACCGAAATGTTAGATCGCATCGTCGAATCTAGAGACAGCAGCGCCGTCTTTGCCGCTTTTTCCAGCGATGACTCATAGCTAATTGTTCTATCTAGTATCGGCTTGCCGTACTTCGTTTCGCCAATTTGCAAGAAAGGCGTTTCCGGCGTCGCCTCAATAAAATTGCCCTGACTATACACCAGATAAATGCCTGACGCTTCGCCTGCAATCTGCCCGCCAACGATAAACGTACTCTGATAGTCAATACCGTCTTTTTCTAGCCAGGTCCGCTCTCTATCTTGAATTGTGCGCAGCTTTTGGCCGATGTAGCTAGCCACATCGTGCAAAGAAGGAAGCGTGTACAAAGTATCCACCCCTTCAGCAGTTGATTCAATGTCTTGTCGAATGCTGTGTAGCACTGCCTGTGAGGTGGAGAGGCTGCCAGCAGTGCAGAGGACGATGACGCGATCGCCCGGTACCGAAAAATCAAACAGTTTCTGATAAGAGGAGATATAGTCCACTCCTGCGTTGGTTCGCGAGTCGGCTGCGAATACCAGACCCTTTTCTACCGTAACGCCTAGACAATAGGTCATAACTTTTCACAACAGGCACATAGCCTAATGACATTACCAGAAGTAAATCGATCTGAGCTAATACCATAGATAGAAATAAACAATTTGCCACAAAAAGTAGTACCCGTCAATGAGCGCCCCATCAAATCATTCAACGTCCTATAGCAACACTCAACCGCTAACAGACAGTCGCTGGCAGTTTTGGATTGATCGGGGCGGCACCTTCACCGATATCGTCGCTCAAAAGCCAGACGGCACGACCGTCATTCACAAACTCCTCTCCGAAAATCCTGAGCGCTACACAGACGCACCCATCCAGGGCATCCGCGACCTGATGGGCCTTTCAAAAGACGAGGCCATTCCATCAGAACAGATTGCAGCGATCAAAATGGGCACGACCGTCGCCACCAATGCTCTATTGGAGCGCAAAGGCGATCGCACCCTTCTAATCACTACAAAAGGCTTTAGAGACGGCCTCCGCATCGGCTACCAAAACCGCCCCGATATCTTCGCTAGAGAAATCATCCTCCCCGAAATGCTCTACGAGCAGGTCATAGAAGTAGAAGAAAGAATCAGCGCTACAGGCGAAATCCTTCAGCCAATCACCCCCGAGATAGAACAGCAGGTTCTACAAGACCTACAAATTGCCTACGACTCAGGCATTCGCGCCTGTGCGACCGCCTTTCTTCACAGCTATCGCTACCCCACCCACGAGCAAAAGATCGCCCAGCTCGCCACCCAAATCGGCTTCACCCAAATCTCCGCATCCCATCAGACCAGCCCCCTGATCAAGTGGGTCAGCCGCACTGACACTACCGTAGTTGACGCCTACCTATCCCCTTTACTACGCCGCTACGTAAACCGCATAGAACAAGCCTTCGCTCCGCATTCCCCCATCCCCCATTCCTCCATCCCCGCATCTCCCCAAATTCTCTTTATGCAATCCAACGGCGGCCTCACCCCCGCCGAATTCTTCCAGGGCAAAGACAGCATCCTCTCCGGTCCCGCTGGCGGCATCGTCGGCGCAGTCCAAACCAGCCGAGCCGCAGGCTTCGACAAAATCATCACCTTTGACATGGGCGGCACCTCCACGGATGTGGCTCACTTTAATGCCAAAGGAGAAACTACGACAAACTATGAGCGTGTCTTTGAAACAGAGGTCGCAGGCGTAACGACTGCGAGCGCCGATGATGGCGATCCACACCGTAGCAGCGGGCGGTGGCTCTATTCTCAGCTTCGACGGTTCGCGCTATCAGGTCGGCCCTGATTCAGCAGGCGCGAACCCTGGACCTGCCTGCTATCGCAAAGACGGCCCGCTAACGGTCACGGACTGCAACGTCATGGTCGGCAAGATTCAGGCCGACTTTTTCCCTAATGTCTTTGGTCCCTCTGGCGACCAGCCGCTGGATCGCGAAGCTGTAGTGTCAAAGTTTTCAGCGCTTGCCAAAGAAATCAAAACGTCTTCTGAACTTCAGCAAACCTCAGAACAGGTTGCCGCTGGCTTTTTGAAAATCGCGATCGACAATATGGCCAATGCGATTAAGAAGATCTCTGTGCAAAAGGGCTATGACGTAGGTGACTATACGCTTTGCTGCTTTGGTGGTGCGGGTGGTCAGCACGTTTGTCAGCTGGCAGAATCTCTCGGTATTCACAGCATTTTGATTCATCCTTATGCAGGTGTTCTCTCAGCGTATGGCATGGGACTAGCTGATAGAAGGGTGATCAAAGAGGCTTCTGTTGAGATGAAGATAGCGGAAGTGACGGATTTAGAAGAGAGATTGACTGAGATTGAGGGGAGTGCGATCGCAACGCTCAAAGAACAGGGCGATCGAGACATCGAAACCTTGGAAATATCAAAACAATGCCATCTGCGCTACGAAGGAACAGACTCTGCTCTTACTGTAGAGTTTGCTAGCACAGAGCGAATGATCCAGCAGTTCGAACAGTCCTACCAGCAGCAATACGGTATTACTCTCCCCGGCAAAGCATTAGTCGTCGCGACTATTACCGCTGAAGCTATTGGCAAAACCAAGGCGATTACACCCTTACAGGAAGACTCTGTAAGAACAGAACAAATAGCGCCAGAGCACACAGTTTCCCTATTCTGCGCGGACCAGTGGTTAGAAGCACCTGTTTACGAGCGAGATCTCCTTTCTCCAGCTCAAAAGGTCACTGGCCCTGCCCTGATTCTAGAAAATACAGGAACAAACGTGATTGAACCGGGCTGGGAAGCTGAAGTGCAGGGCCAAGGAGATCTAGTCTTGACGCATGTTGCTAAAACGCCTTCAGAAGAGTCAGACGAGACTGTTGATGCCGCCCCCGATCCGGTACGGCTGGAGATCTTCAACAATCTGTTTCAGGCGATCGCACAGCAGATGGGCGTCACCCTCCAAAACACCAGCTCATCAGTCAACATCAAAGAACGCCTAGACTTCTCCTGCGCTATCTTCGACGGCGATGGTCAGCTCGTCGCCAATGCGCCACACATCCCCGTCCACCTCGGCTCTATGGGCGAAAGCGTCAAAGCTTTAATCGCAGACCGGAACGCAGAGTGTTCACAGCCTTTTCAGCCAGGGGACATGTACGTGTCGAACAACCCTTACAACGGCGGGACGCACTTGCCGGATATCACTGCGATCGCCCCCGTTTTCATCCCCCACTCCCCCATTTCCCCGGGGGCTGAGCGCAGTCGAAGCTCACTCCCCCATCCTCTATTCTTCGTCGCCTCACGCGGCCACCACGCCGACATCGGCGGCATTACCCCCGGCTCCATGCCCCCTCACAGCACTCACCTTTCTCAAGAAGGCATCCTGCTAGACAACCTTCACCTCGTCAAAGACGGCACCCTGCAAACAAACGCACTTAAACAACAGCTTCTCCAGTCCTCTCATCCCGTCCGCAACTTCCGACAAAACCTCGCAGACTTACAGGCCCAAATCGCCGCCAACAACAAAGGCATCCAAGAACTTCAAAACACCGTGCGACAGTTCGGCCTCAAAACCGTTCAGGCATACATGAAGCACGTCCAAAGCAACGCCGAACAAGCCGTTCGCAAAGTCGTCAGCACCCTCTACGAGCAGCACAGTTCCACGCCGCTCACCTGCACAGTTCCAATGGACTGCGGCGCGACTATCAAAGTCTCCATCACGCTCAATCCCCCAAACAGCGGCACCTCAGACAACAGCGCCATCATCGACTTCACCGGCACCTCCCCCCAGCAGCCCAACAACTTCAACGCTCCCCTCGCCGTTTGCAAAGCCGCCGTCCTCTATGTCTTCCGCACTCTCGTCACCGCCCCCATTCCTCTCAACGCTGGCTGTCTCAAACCGCTCGATATCAAAGTCCCCGAAGGCTCCCTCCTCAACCCGACCTACCCCGCTGCCGTCGTCGCTGGCAACGTCGAAACCTCTCAAGCTATCACCGACGCCCTCTACGGCGCGCTTGGCGTTCTCGCCGCCTCCCAAGGCACCATGAACAACTTCACCTTCGGCAACGACCAATACCAGTACTACGAAACCATCTGCGGCGGCTCCGGCGCAGGCATTTACTTTGACGGCACCGGTTTCGCTGGCACAGACGCCGTTCAAACTCACATGACTAACTCCCGCCTCACCGACCCCGAAATCCTAGAAATGCGCTTCCCTGTCCTTCTCAAAGAATTTTCTATTCGCACTGACAGCGGCGGTAGCGGCCGCTACCCGGGCGGCAGTGGAGTCATTCGTCACCTACAATTTCGCGAAGCAATGACCGCTAACCTTCTATCTGGTCGGCGCACCACGAAGCCCTTTGGCCTAGACGGAGGAGAATCCGGGCAATCTGGCGATGCTAAGCTTTATAAGAAAGATGGGACTCAACAGCTGCTAGAGGCGACCGCTACGGTGGACGTATATTTAGGCGACGATATAGTGATCCGAACCCCCGGCGGCGGTGGATATGGCCATGATTCCGGCAATTGAAGTCTTTAGATATTCCTCTGGCTTTCTAGTTAGATAGTTCTGTAAGCATCGGGAAACTTTAGTAACATGGCTGTATCTACCGTTATGGCGTTCATTGGTTGAATCTGGAAAATAATGAAGAACAAGGTTGTTGCTGCTGTTTTAGCTTTTTTCTTAGGCTGGATAGGTGTTCATAGGTTCTATCTCGGGGAATCAGGCGCAGGTATTCTCTACCTACTCTTCTGTTGGACTGGGATTCCGGCAATAATCGCCTTCTTCGAAACCTTCATTCTATTGCTGACGCCTGATCGAACCTTCGATGCAAAGTACAATGGCGGAATAGCCAGCAGCTATCCTACCGTTACGTTTCAGAGCAATTCACCTTCTTCTAATGAATCGACTAGAGACAAGGCCGATGCGCTAAACGAATTAAAGAAACTTTACGATTCAGATATTATCACCGCTGAAGAATACGAGTCAAAGCGTCGAAAGATCTTCGATTCTATATAGTTCCAGCTGCAACTACAAAACTATTGCAAGCGAACCTTGATAAAACGAAATGTCAAACGCCAAGCTGTCAATTCTGCCAATCGCTAACTCTAAAGTCTCCGATAATGCATTTTACCTGTGCTTTGTTCCCGTATTGGGAGCTCTCTCAATTATCTATGAGAGCAACCGGCTAGGCGATCGCAACTGCGTCAAAATGGGCTGGGCTGCTTTGGCATTCTCTATTGTCAGCGCAGCGGGAGGCAGTTTTTGGTTTGCCTGGTTCGTCCAAATCGGCTTGGCCACTTGGCTAAGGAACACGCACGTCGCGACACCAGAGCCATCGCCGCTAGCTAAAGTAGATTTCAACAGCTGTTCAAAACACGACCTGGTAAGAATTCTAAATATCCCCATCGTCTACGCCAACGACATCGAACTTTTGCGCAATGAGGGGTATCTCTTCACTCACACCGAAGAACTCACTGAGATTGCAGGAATCCCCGAGGAACAGGTCCGAAAGATAGAACCACAGCTAATATTTGCCTATAGCGCTCAAAAAGACGACAACCACACCTGGCGACAGCTTAACTTTCTAACTGCCTCAGAAATGGAATCTCGCGGTCTTGCAATAGCTGTGGCAGAAAGAATCGTAACAGAGAGAACCAGAGGAGATTACCGCTCGGCTGTAGATATAAAAAGGCGAACCGGGCTAGCGTTTCGTGATTATCAGACCCTGGTGTAACAAGACATGAAAAAAGAAAAGCCCTCCCTAAAACATCTTTCCCTTCTGTTGTTTGGACTGCTACTGTTTGCGAAAGTCTCTAACACTGATCTACCTTATCTTGGCAAAGAATATATTATTTTATCAGCTATTCAGCTCTATCTGATTGCAGCATATTTCATCGTCCCTAAGCTGAAGAAAAAACAGTCATAGTTATCTACAGCTATCACCTACAGCCACGCAAGAAGATTTTTATAGAGAAGAACTCAACAGTGAGAGAATTGTAAGCGTCCTCTTTCACAAAACGGCTTATGACTAATCTCAGCGTTAATCTCAACAAGGTAGCAATGCTGCGCAATGCTCGCCCTCTGACAATTCCCAGCGTCGTCAAAATGGGCGAAATCAGCATCGCAGCTGGTGCTCACGGCCTTACCGTTCACCCTCGTCCCGACGAACGACACATCCGCCGCGTGGATGTTTACGATCTCGCCAGCCTGCTAAAAGATTATCCATCTATCGAATACAATATCGAAGGTAACCCACTCGAATCACCCTTCATGGATATTATTCGAGAAGTCAAGCCAGACCAATGCACACTAGTCCCCGACGACCCGACTCAAAACACTTCTGACCACGGCTGGAATATCACTAAAGATGGAGAAAAGCTCAAGCCAATTATCAACGAGCTCAATTCACTCGGATGCCGTATCAGTTTGTTCATGGACCCGGATATAGAACAGATAAAGCTTGTTCCACCTTTGGGGTGCGAAAGAATAGAACTATATACAGAGCCCTACGCCACCGCTTACCGCGAAGGAAATGGAGAAGAGAGCTTTGAAGTCTATAGAGCTGCCGCAGAATGTGCTCAATCTGTTGGTCTCGGTGTCAACGGTGGTCATGACTTGAATTTAGACAACTTGCCTATGTTTAAGGAGATACCAAACCTATTAGAAGTCTCCATTGGACATGCGCTCACAGCAGACGCCCTAGAGATAGGATATGCCAACGCTGTCAAAGCCTATTTGAAGGCTTTAGAGTAGAACGCTAGAGAAACGAGAGTTAAAGTGAATGCTGTTCTATCGTTATATCCAATTCTACAAGTAGCACGCTATAGCGCTATTCAAGACGAACCCTAGGCAAGCTAGAAGGACTTTCCTGATGGAGACTGTGAAACGGATGTCTACAAGAATTGCTAGCCTGAGCGTGGGTCTGATGCTACTCACAAATGCGCTGTCTGCTATTGCTTCACCACCACTAACGGCATCGTCGAATCTACCCATGCCGTCTTCTTTGCCAGGATTAGTTGCACGGCGTGTACAGCTAGAGCTAGGCAGACAGCTGAATATCCCTTTCCACACAATCGAGATTGAAGATGCGACGGTACAAACTTGGCCAGACCAATGCTTGGGACTGAATCGGCCTAATGAGCGCTGCGTGGGTGGTGAGGTAAAAGGGTGGGAGATAAAGGTGAGGAGTGAGCAGAAGCGTTGGGTGTATCGGAGCGATCGCACGGCCAGTCGCCTCCGCCTAGAATCCCTACCCACTTTCTCTACTCAAATCAGTCGGCTCCTTCTTGAAACCGCTGCTAAAGACACACAGCAGCCAGCAACTAGTCTGCAGATCCTAGATATACAGCCTGTCATTTGGGATAGCGGTTGCCTAGGCATCAGTACGCCTGATGTAGTTTGCACACAGTCCCAGGTGTCGGGATTTAGAGCTATTGTTGCTGATGGGCTAAGAGCAACCCCTGGCTATGCAAGCGAAGAGCCGGGCCCAATAGAGTGGGTCTATCATCTGAGTGAGGACGGTTTACAGATTGTTCAAAACACTGTAGCAAGTGAGACTAAAGCTTACGTGGGAACATTTTTCTTGAGCCCAGAAGAGCTCGTACTGCCTGTTCCTAGTGCGCTTGACTCTCGTATTGTCTTTCAGTCTATAGGCCATAGTTTTTTGGGTGACGCAACAATTTTCAGGATATTCACTGCCGATGGCAAAGTCTGGCTTAAAATAAGAGATTTTCAGAGCGATCAGCCTATTGAGACAATAATGGTCTATCAGATGTCAGTAGACGAAGTCATTGGTTTTGAGAGACTTCTAAATCAGCAGCAGTTCTCCGACTTCGATCGTGTCGTCTACAGCAACGAAAATCCTGTGTTAGCTGTAGATGGGATCGAGTACCTCACCGCTTCTGGAACAGTTGTTGGGATAAGTGCTAGTAAGGAGAGTTTACCTGATAACCTACAAGCGGTACTCACGGCCTGGAGAGCGATCACACCACCATAGCAAATAGTACAAGGACAAGATGCAAGCAATCCAACGCCACTTTACGAATACAAAATGGGAGTCCAAAGTAGGCTATTGTCGCGCCCTTCGCGCTGGGCAAATCATCTACCTTTCGGGCACAGCGCCAATCGCGGCAGACGGTAGCACTTTTGCACCTGGCGATGCCTACGCTCAAGCCTGTCGCTGCTTTGACATCATCAAAGACACGCTTGCGGCGATGGAATCAGGACTGCATCAAGTCGTTCGCACTCGCATGTATGTCACCGATATCAGTCAGTGGGAAGCCATTGGTAGAGCGCATCAAGAATTCTTTGGAGAGCATCCGCCTGTAACCGCGATGGTAGAAGTCAAGGGACTGATCAATCCAGATATGCTGATCGAAGTCGAGGCCGAAGCTTTTACAGAAACATAGCAGGTGGCTATTGCCCTCTGCTATTCGACTGTTCAATCAGCCAACCACTAAATACAGTGACAGTCTGTTGGACTTCTCCAAAAATTGCAGGCACTGCATTAGCCAGTTCTAGAACCCTATCGTCATCCAAATCAATATTGTAAAGATGGCGAACTCGATGGCGAAAGGTACGATATCCGTCCAGGGTTCTTAGAAGATCTTTACTCCAAAGTGGAGGGCGACCCTTTGCACTCTGGGCTGACACCTGCGACAAAAGCTTTTGATGCCAAGCATCTCCTGTAGGTAAGCCACCGTCGAGACTGACAGCAATACGCTCTGCTGTTCGTTCGCACCTAGAGTAGAAGTCCTCTATGTACGCAGCCAATGCTGGCGTAAGAGCAATTGTAGGAACGGTTTCTGCTTGAGCGAGTAGAGTTTCCAAGGTAGCAATCGTCTTTTCAATGGCTCGAAGTTCGTCTTCTAGCCGAATCTTTGTGTTCAGAAAGATGTTTTCACGCATAGGGGTTACTTGCAGTATGCGATCGCGCACCCCGTCATCAGCTCGCTCAATCGCCACCAAATCGAACGACAGCCAGCTAGGAACAATATCTTCTAATCGTCGATACGCCTCGAAGATAAAATCGCGCGAGATGCCCCGAACGGCCAGATCCAGGTCAGAGCGATCGTGCCAGGGGGTATCGCCTCGCAAAGAGCCAAACACGATGACTTCTGTCGCTTCGAACTCTTCCACTAGAACTTTATTGCACTGTTTAGCAGCCGCTAATGCCCGCTGACGCCGAATTTCTACAGAGTTGGGTGCTATGGAATCCAATACTGTAGCGGCTATAGAAGCTAGGTCGGAAGTGGGTGAAGACATTCGTTCGAGACCAAATCTGCTTCTATCCTATAGCAAGCTAGAGATTGCCTGTACCATTCGCGCGTTCTGCGCTGGCGTACCGACAGTGATACGCAGTTTGTCGTCTAGCCCCGGCTGGTTGAAATAGCGAATCATAATGCCCTTCTCGTTCAGATGTGCCTGTAGAAACTGAGCGGTGTCATTGGGCGGTTTTACTAGCAAGAAATTGGTTGAAGAAGGCCATACCGTGAAGTCTAGTGACTGCAAGTCTTCTGATAGCTGACCTCTAGCGGCGATTACTTTTTGGACGCAGTCGTTCTTGTAGGCTTGGTCGGCGATCGCAGCCTCTCCTAGCTTCAGCGCGATCGCATCCACGTTATAGCTATCTTTCACCTTCAACAGTCCCGCCAATAGCCCAGGTTGCGCAATCCCAAAGCCCAATCGCAACCCAGCTAACCCATATCCTTTTGACAGCGTTCGCAACAGCATCACATTTTTAAACTCGCGCACTAGTTCTAGATTCGCGCGATCGGCACCCTCCCCGACAAAATCCACGTAGGCTTCATCAATTAGCAGCACGCCAGAAAGTCCTTCTGCCAGCCGTCGGAGGTCTGATTTTGCAACTAGATGACCAGATGGACTATTAGGAGTCGCGATTAGAGTCACCGCTGCATCCGTCTCTAGAAGCGCATCAACCGGCAAAAGCCACTCTTTTCCTTTTTGCTTGTAATCAATTTCAACAACATTTGCAGGCTGAATAGCTGCTAGCGTTCGATAGAGTACGTAGGTGGGCATCGGATAGGCTAGCGATCGCCCACTCCCTTCCGAACAGGCTCGCACTAGCAGCGTCAACAAGTCATCGCTGCCGTTGCCCGCAATTACCCAGTCAGCAGGAATCTCAAAAGTCTCACTTACCTTTCGGCAAAAGTCTCTTGCCAGCGGATCTGGATAACGGCGCAATAGCTCAGCGCCAACGTCGTTTAGCGCCGCAATCACCTGCGGTGACGGCGGATAGGGATTTTCGTTTGAATTGAGCTTGAGAACGCCTGCATCGAGCGCAGGCCATTCTCCGGGCGCATAGCCCTCCATCGCAACAACAGCCGGACGAAACCATGCGGTATCCAGACTAGGCATCTATTCAATTTCTGTTGTAAAAGGCAGTCGCATATACATGTTGTTCGGATCGTTCAGGCTCTCTAGCAGCGTAAACTCTTCTCGCAGTTTTAGCAGCTGATCGGTGAGCGCATCTCTGTTCCAGGGTAGATAGCTGATCATCTCCGCGCCAAACAGACTGTCTAGGAGCTGTTCTTCAAATGAGGGCAAACGCGGATACTCTTCTACTTTGAATTCTTCTATTTCAGCTGTTTTTGCTGCCAGGGCGATCGCATCATCCAATCCCCCTAGCTCGTCGACCAGGTTAGCCCGAATCGCCTCCTTCCCAGTCCACACTCGGCCCTGTGCCACCTGCCCAACTCGCCCCAAAGAGATATCTCGTCCGTCCGCGACGATATTAGTAAATCGACCATAGAGCTTGTCGACATAGTCCTGCTGTACCTTCAGCTCCGAGTCTGACTTAGGCCGACTCACGGTCTCCATTCCGGCAAGCTGCGCCGTTTTCACGTCGTCCCAGGTAATGCCGTTTTTATTCGCAATTTCTTGAAAGTTCAACAGCAGTCCGTACACGCCAATTGAGCCTGTGATCGTGGTCGAGGACGCCAAAATCTTTGCGCTTGGCGCAGAAATCATGTACCCGCCTGATGCTGCATAGTTTCCCATCGAGACCACCAAGGGCTTTTCAGCAGCTAGCAGCTTGACCTCGTCCGCAATAATCTCAGAAGCCGTTGCGCTACCACCCGGACTATTCACCCGCAGCACTATCGCTTTCACGCCGTCATCTTCACGCATCTCTCGCAGCGTGGCGGACAGTCCTTCTGAAGTGATAGTTCCAGGCACCGAGCCCTCTCCAACGATAATTTCGCCATCGGCATAGACAATGGCGATCGTATCTTCCTCATCAAACCCACGATCAAACTCACGGTCCATGGCTATAGTTCGCGCATAGTCGCTCAGCGTCACCTGCGGAAATTCTGGCTCATCTGCCTCTGCCCGGTTGTCCCTAGCGATATCTTCCTCGGACGCATCTTTCTGTCCGGTCAGCGTCTCTATCTTAGTGAGCATCTCAGCATAAAACCCCAACCGGTCGACCAGTCCGGATTCTAGCGCTTGTTCTGGTTCAATCAACCCGACCTCGTCGGCAAAGGTCTGCATCTGCGCAGGTGTCACATCACGTCCATCTGCCACCGTCGTTAGAAAGTCCTGCCATAGCCCAGCGATCAAAATCTCAGTCTGCTGCTTTTCTTCAGGGCTACTTTGCGCCCGCGTAAATGGCTCTACCGCCGACTTGTATCGGCCAGCGCGTACCACCTGCACCCCTACACCATATTTTTTCAGCGCATTTCCTAGAAACTGAGTCTCTGAGCGGAACCCATTAATCTCGACCAATCCAACCGGTGCTAGCAGCAAGTCATCGGCCACCGACATCATGTAGTAATCGCGCTCTTGCAGCCCGGTACTATAGGCAAAAATCGGCTTGCCCGAGCTTTTGAAGTCAGTCAAAGCTTCGCGCAACTCCTTCAGCGTTGCTAAGCCCTCTGACGGCATACCAGTCAAGTAAATACCCGAAATTCTGTCGTCCTCTGCAGCGGATGCGATCGCCTGCAAAGCGTTGTATAGAGAAACCGAAGGCTCAACGCCATAAAAAGACTCATCCAATAGTCCGCCTGCATTCGACACGGCCCCATCGACGATATCAGTAGCTAGGTCAAATACCAGCACCGACTTATCCTCGATCTCAGCCTCCGGCTCAGACGAGGTTGACATGAGCAGCACGCTCACCAGTCCGAATGCTCCTATCCCCAGCAGCAAAACCAGACTGAAAAGGCCCACCAAAGTTCCTACAGCGCTAGCAGCTGCAATCTTAAAAAAATCTCGCATGGATCGTCGGCTTCGCCAAAGACAGTAAATAAGCAGTAAAAGCTCTTGGTTTAATAGTCTAAGCCCATCACTCCCATATTAACGGAACTAATCAGGTTGATTTAATCAACCCCCGTCCCATCTGAGGAGAGACCATTGGCCAACTGATGAGTAATTTGCGTGGGGGCTCGAGATATGCCTTGGAGAGGTGAAAGAGAAAGGGTTGTCTTCAATCAATCAATTCCTGCAAAACCTGTCTGTAGACGTGGAAAGAAAACGTAAGAATAGCTATTAGACCGACTAAGTTTGATTAAACTGTGGGGGTCTTTGTGAAGGCTGAGAGCCGGTAGAGTGGGCATGGCAAAAATTGAAACGCTTGAGCTGAAGTTCTTGCTGAGGTTGCTGGGTGCGGAAGGATATCGCAGCAAAATTTCAGGGATATCGTTGAACAAGGAGACTAAGGCGACTAAGCGTGACCAGACGTGCGAAGCGCTAGGGGCGAAAGGTCTGGTTGAATATGGCAGCGAAATTGCTAGGTTTGTGATCGCACCCCCCGGTACCACGCTACTCAAGCTAGACACCACCAGCTTGCCAGTCACCCCCGATGAGCTACAGATACTAAAAGCATGTAAGGGCACGATGACCCCTGGCAGCTTGGGCAAAAAGGTTCCGGCTAGCGATCGCCAGCGCCTACTTGCCAACCTCGCTGAGCGTGGATTGATCAAGGTTTCTAGAAATACGATCAAAGAAGTGGGGCTGAGCACTCAAGGAAAGCAGTTTTTGCTCACTGAGTACGAGCCAAAGGGAAATAGTGCGATCGCGACCGCGACAATGCTAGGTCATTACCTTCAGTTCATGCGCGAAAATCTAGGTCCAGCTAGACACGGTTCCTTGCCAACCCACCAACCGCAGCCGCAGCGTCCATTGAGCCAGCCAGGTAGCTTGTCGGGTGGCCAAACAAACAGTGCAATGCCGATTGGTTCACAGACGAAGCCAGACAAACAGGCCGTTCTACGTCAAATTCAGCAGCTAGACGAGCAGCTAGACGGCGAAAACTATTTACCTATCTACCATCTGCGATCAGCCCTACAGCCGCCGCTAAACAGATCAGAGCTAGATAGTATCCTGTACGCGCTCCAGAGAGACGGAAAAATTGACCTGGATTCTCTACATGATCAAGGTAAGTACACACAAGAGCAAGTCACTGCGGGAATTCTGCAAGATAACGGTGGCTATCTATTCTTTATCACCGTTTCATAGCGTCCGAAAATCACAGCATCCGCAGTCACAACAACAGAGAAATTCCAGCGTGGCATCTTTAGACCAGCTCATTCAAAAGAATCTAAATCCCTTCGATCCCACTACCTTTAGACCCGGTAACTTTTGGAAGGAAACGCAAGATCTTTCTCACGAGGTCACCTCTATTCACGAGCATGTAGTGGATAGCGTGGAGATGGTGCTAGACCAGATTGCCCAAGACCACAAAACCAGAAGTCTGATGCTGCTAGGTGAGTCTGGTTCTGGCAAAAGTCATCTACTGGGCCGAATCAAAAGGCGGCTGAACGAACGCGCTTGCTTTGCCTATATTGGCCCCTGGTCTGATAGTCAGCACATCTGGCGGCATGTGCTGCGGCAAACGGTGGATAGCCTGATGGAAATTCCCGAAGGGCAAAGCGAATCTCAGCTGATGCGCTGGCTCAAGGGGCTTGATTTTTTTAAGCGGGGCGGCTTTGCTAAGCGTCTGATGGGCGAACGTGGCGTTTTTATTCGCGATATGCGAGCGAGTTTTCCGACGGCCTATCAGGGAAAGGAATTTTTTAGCGTGATTTATTCATTGCTGAACCCTGACCTACAGCTAGTTGCGTCTGATTGGCTGCGGGGAGAAGATCTAGACGAAGAAGATTTGCTACTGCTACGGGTGAAAAGATCAATTGATTCTGAAGATGCCGCTCAGCGCATGATGAGTAATTTGGGCTGGCTGGCGGATTCTACTCAGCCGGTGGTGCTGTGTTTTGACAATTTGGACAACGTGCCAGATATGCCCAACGGTCAGACGGGGCTGAAGGCGATGTTCAATGTGAACACCATCATCCATAACGAAAAGCTGAAAAACTTTTTGGTAGTAATCAGCTTAATTACTAGCAACTGGAGAGCGAATAAAGATGAGATTGAATACGCTAACCTCGCTCGCGTCGATCAGCAATTGACGCTGCCTAAAATCACGATTGATCAGGCGATCGCACTTTGGAATTTCCGACTGGCTCCGCTTCATGATCAGGCTGATCCACCGCCTATCTCATCAATCGCACCATTGACTAGAGAATGGCTAGATCACAAATATCCGGGCGGGAAACTGTTGCCGCGACTGGCTTTGATGTCTGCCGAGCAGCTCATTCGAGACTTCAAGCGAACGGGTAAACTTCCTGAAGTTCCAGAGCATACTGTTATCGATGACGAAACCGGAGAGGTCAAGCCTGATCCCATCACGCCAACGTCAGAGGAGAGCGATCGCGCTAGCTTTGAACTTATGTGGCAAAAGCATTTCAAGGAAACAGGCAGTCACTTGCGACGCATTTCACAGTTTTCTTCACCCGAGCTAATTCGTCGCCTGCGAGAAGCGCTTGAAGGCATTGCAAGTCTCAGATATTAAACCTGCTATCTTGCCAAGTAATGCTTACGCTAGCTATTCCTAGGCTACGGGCAGTCCAGCACAGATCGGCATCGTCTGGACAGAGGACGGTAATTTAACGTCTTTTTTTCATGTGATGAGACCTGCGCGAAGATAAAGACGCGCGGATTCGAGGGCGTCTTTATCTAGTCCGCAAAGAGAATCTAGGTAACGCCAGAAACAAAGGTTATCAGCTGTATCAAGAGATTTTCGATGACCAAAAGCACGTTCATCTCAAGCCGGATCTTGGATTCGGTTCAACACCTAGAGACTTATCACCGGATTGTCAACTCAGCGGCAGGGGGCGAACTGGTAATAGGTGCTAAGATTCCCCACGTAAAAGAACTGCAGGCATTTGTTCGAGAAAGTGGTGTTTTATCGACCTGCACCTTGCTGCAGCAGCTAGGTGTTGTTCCCTTTCAAAGCAATGATCCGAAATTGATCTACCCCCCTGTTCCGCATAAAGCTCCAAAGAAATAGACGCGAGCCGTTGTACCACCGCCGCCATCTCAACCGCTTACTCACTGCCGCAAGGCTCTAGCAGTGGCAGAGCGCTACATTCTAAACATCATGACTACGCAGTTTCTAGTGGGTATGCAAGTGTTGGTAGAAAACACTCAAGAACAGGTGCCTACGATCGATGCGGCGGCTGTTGTAGAGCTGATCCACTCACTGTGTGAAGCAACGAAGTTCAAATCTTAGATCCTGAATGCACCACCCGAAAATCAGTTGCTTTGCCATGTGCCCGCCTAACTCTTTTAAGGCTGCTAAAGTTCTCGACACTTCAATCCGCGGCCTGCGATCGCTACAACTGCCTTCCAACTCTTCAACATCGCCTCGCTTAGCGTCACCAAAGTGCGTTTGGCTTTTGAGTGCCCTCGGCTGATGTACTTGGGCCATCACGAAGGTGGGATGACAATGTTCAGAGCATCTAGTTCATCGGGCGGCGGCATTGGCAAGGCTTTTCACAAGCTATGCGACGAGTGTGTAGAGTGCATTTGTTCGGATGAGGCGATCGCATCTCTCTTCACGCCGCCTGCCAAACAGCTAAACCCAGAAACTATCGCTCAGCAGATTCAGCAGCATCTCTACCGAGTCGTCTTTTTCCCACTAGTCCAAAACACAATCAAGCACACACCCCACAAAGTTCCAGCCCTCAATCAGCTCTGGGAGGGGATCACCGGACTCATTCGCCGCTGGGCAGAACTGCTTGTGAGCAATCGCAGTCTTTGCAAACCAAAGGACGTGATTCGCAAAACCTTCCTGGCTCAAGAGCTGTCGATAAAGCATGAGTTTGAGCTGCCAAATGGTAATCGCCAGCTCGTCAGAGGCCGCTTTGATAGTCTCGTATACGACTTTACGCAGCAGCGGCTTTGCGTGGTGGAATACAAGACCTATCAGGCGATTGATCCTGCCGCGCAGCTGGCACAGGTGGCGCTATATAGCTACATGCTTAAGCAAAAGCTGAAGGTAGATATCAACTCGGCTGTGTACAGCGTGCTGCCCGATTGGAATGGTGTCGAATATCCTTGGGATCTGTTAGAAGACACGCTGCATCGGCTGATTCCACACAAGCTAATGCAGATGAAAAACTGGCTGGCCTGGCAATCGCCGAGCCCTAACCCGCCGCCCATGACAGCCCACCTTGAGCTGTGTAAAATCTGTCCTCAAAAGAACAAGTGTCAAACCTACTTTGAAACAGAGGCTATAGCCGCACCTGGTGAATCACAAGCGCCTGATCTGATCTCGCCTGGTAGCATTCCGCCGCTGGTCACAGGCGCGATCGCAGAAAGTTTTGCGATTGACTATTCCAAACCGATAAAAGTTGAAACTTTACAGGTTGAATCACTGCGCGTAGATACGGTTCAAGTCAAATCTTTACCAATTGAAAAACCGACAGCTCAGAAGTCAACAGCCAAGCCACCGTCCGTAGCGTCTTCCGCTCCAGCAAAATCTGTTTCTACAGGAGGCGCGGCGAGCGAGACTGCGGACAATGTGGCCAGACAGCTAGTCGAAGTATTGCAAGCCTTCAATGTTGGCGTTGACTATCTGGGATCGGCACTAGGCCCAGCCTTTATGCGTGTCAAGCTGAAACCTCACTTGGGGGTACGAGTCAATACTATCTTGAAGTTTGAAGACGATATCCGGGTGCATTTAGGGTTAGAAAATCCGCCGCTGATGTCACCTCAAGCAGGCTTTATTAGCGTGGATTTACCTCGGCCTGACCGTCAAGCCGCTTTCTTTCGAGACTACTTTGCGAAGGGTTCCGAGAAGAATACAGCAGCGGCAAACGTAGCGATTGGCGTTAACTTGGACGGGGAACTGATTGAAGCGGATTTGTCTGATCCAAATACCTGTCACTTTCTTGTAGGCGGAACGACGGGGAGCGGTAAGAGTGAGTTTTTGCGATCGCTTCTACTCAGCCTTCTTGTCCGGCACGATCCTGCTCACTTCAAAGTTGCCCTAGTCGACCCCAAGCGAGTAACCTTCCCAGAGTTTGAAACGATGGACTGGCTGTACGAGCCGATTGTGAAAACCAGCGAGGACGCGATCGCCCTGATGGAACGCCTCGTAATCGAAATGGAAGATCGCTATCAGCGCTTCGAGCGCAGCCAATGCGCCAACCTCAGCACCTACAACCAAAAACAATCCCAGCCGATCCCCCGAATCCTGTGTATCTTTGATGAGTACGCAGACTTCATGACCGAAAAAGAAACTGCCAAAGCCCTAGAGCAAAGCATCAAACGACTAGGGGCAATGGCTCGCGCCGCCGGAATCCATTTAGTCATCGCCACTCAGCGCCCTGAAGCTAAAGTGGTCACACCGCTGATTCGCTCTAACTTGCCAGGTCGGGTTGCCCTACGCACGGCCAGCGCCGCAGATTCTTCTATTATTCTAGGAACCAAGCGAGAGGCCGCTGTCAATCTTTTGGGAAAAGGCGATTTGTTCTATTCAGGCGGCGGCTCGCTGCAGCGACTTCAAAGCTTGTACGCAGCGGGCTCGACGATTACAAAGATTATCCGGTGATGGATTAGACATACAATCCCCCCATTCTGAGCTGCGGATATCAAAGTCAGTTATTACGTTTTCTACAAACTGGCCTACCCAAAAGCAATCTCATTAGACTCCTCGTGCATAATACTTCTATCGAGTTCATCAGCCTATCTCGATAGTCTGAAATCTAATGTGTATTGGTGTTAGAGACTAATCCTCGGACTTCGATAGAACAATAGATAGCGAGCAGTCGTCTCTGAAAACTTGATCATGAACACACTATTGAATCAGTAGATTGTCACATTACTTCGCATATCTGTTCGTACGAAGTAACAATCAGAGAAAAAGTATAGTCAGACACATCCTTTTGTTCGCCTCTCTTGCTTATATAGGCCTGGATGTTGAGCCCTACGGATTCTCGTCATCTATTCGCTGACGTCTTATCTAGGCTCAAGCGCTTTCGTAGGGTTAGCGAATAGTTCCGCTTCTGAGAATAAGCTCTACCTATTCTATTGAGTTTAATCAATACATTACTGCTGTAGATGCTGGAACGAGCCGTAGACAGCAAGCCCTACAGATATCTCGAAATTATTTAATAGTGGTGCGATCAGTGAAAATTAAAAGCAAGCAGGTTAATCAGATCAAGCAGTTAGGACTCGCGATCGCAGCTACCTTCATCGCTGTGGGCTGCACTGACTCCCCTATGGCCAGCAAGCTACTGGCCAATGAAAGCTTGGCTCAGGTGAATACCGCTGAGCTATCAGTAGATGAGAGTTCTGCCGACTCGATAGCAGATGCTACGTCTGTAGAATTTGAAGTGTGCGCGGCGGTCGACAGCTGGCAAAGGCCTAGTGAGAGCGAGCAAGCAAAACGGCTCAACCAAGACTCTAGATATGCCGAGGCGATCGCTAGCAATGACTCAGAGAGTCCACTAAAAAGAGCGTCTAGTCAGTTCTGGGATCATCAGGTAATTAGCTTCACGACTTACGGGCTGAGTGCTCGGATGGAGCCTGTAAATTTATCTGGACTGTGGACCGTAGAAGACGAGCTGTGGGACTGCTACGAGCCCGAAGCAACCGTTGCAATCAACGAGGGCGATCGCGCCGAAGCCTGGCTACTCAACCAGCAAATCACCCGCTTGCAGTGGGACGGCAGCGGCTACGTCATGACCGTAGAGCCCACCTCAGCCGGTTTGCAAATCGTTCAATTCGATCGGGTAGATAGCTCAGAGAGTCTTCCACTAACTGTGGTGACCGAATCCGGGCAGTCTGTTGAAGTAGCATTAGGCGACTGGCAATAGCGTCTTTCTTACCCGCGCATCTTTCGCTTCAGTTCGTTGAGGTCTTCTTCGGCTTCCCACTGACGGAAGGTTTCATCTAGGGGATCGAAGGATTGACTGGCGCTGTAAGTGGTTTGATTCCATCCTGCGGTGCCCCAATCAGTATCCGAAGCGGTTTGAGCAGTTTTTTGAGCCGCCTGTTGAGTAGCAGCCGCTTGAGCAATTTTTGTTTTTACTTCCTGTCGCTTTGTGCTGACTCGCTGGCGCAGTTCTGTGGTTTGAGTGATGCGCTCTTTGACGCTTTTCATCTGTCCCCAAAGATGATTCCCCTTGCGTAGAAGGGCAGCTTCTCTCTCTTGTGCGGGTCCCACTAGATCCTCACGATTAGCGGCCTTGGCCTTTTCTATGCGCTGGTGCCACTGCTGGATGTCCTGCGCAGTCTCCAAAATGTTGCTTTGCAACTCCTTTTCACGACGCTTCAAATTGCCTAATAGTCTGAGCGCATCTTCTTCCTGCCCGCGCAGCTGATCTTCGAGCGCTCGTAGCTCTAGGTGAGGATTCGCTCGCAGGAATTCGTCTAGCCGCGTTTCTAAAAAGCGGCTGAGATCGTCGAATAAGCTCATGAAATTAGCGCACCCTCTAATCAGTGCGGTGAATCGGCGCAGAGAACCGGTACAAAGGAATTAGAACCTTTGACCAATATAAACTGAGCGCACCTCATCGTTGCGGCGAATCACCACGTCTTGACCATTCACGCTGACTAGATTCCAGTTGGAAAGGCCGATGCGATCACCTACATAGGCCCGCTGTGAACTGCCATCGATATCAAATAGCGCTGCCGACCGATTGCCCAAATTCAAAACGCCCACCAGTACCAGCTCAGAGCTTGGCGTGACATCGTTGAGCGCAGCCGGTGACCCTGCGGATGATCCCACCGCTAGATCTACACCAGGAGACGGTAATGATCGACTACCCACTGGCACAATAGGAATAGATGAGATCCCAGTAGTAGGAGCACCTGGCGGCAAAGCTGCTGCTGTCGCAACTGGTTCTGGAACGGGAACTGTGGGCCGTCGCCTGACGTTGTTAGCAGAGGCTAGAGCAATGGGCGGTAGTGCAGCTGTAGCCTTAGCAGGTGTCGAATTTGCAGCTGCGTTTTGTGATTGGCCATTTTGATAGATCGGTACAAAGACGCGCTCGATGATGCTGGGCTTGTCGGCTGCTGCTGCTAACGGATTTGGCAGACTCGGCAGATTTGGCAAAGCGCCTGTAGCAGAGACAGGATTTACATTGGGTACGGTTGTCGGCAATAGCGCTGGTGCAGCAACCGGAATGACTGCCACTGCCTGGTTGCCTCCGAGCTGACTGGCGCCGATAGTTTCTAGCGCTTTTTGCATGTAGGCCAGAAAGTCAGTATCTGAGTCAGCGGGCATTTCTGCGGCGGCAGCCTCTGTATTAAGTGGCGAAATCCAGTCGCTATCCGCTGCGACGCTAGCGGTCCAAAGCCCCAGCGTACTGACTACAGACACGCCAGCCGCGCCCATCATCAAAAAGGGTAGCGAAACCCGACGTTTGGGCTCAAAGATAGTTTGCTGGGGCCTAGGTGAAGTGCTTTCAAAAGAAAAATCTGCGTCAGCGCCAAGTGGATAGAGGTAGTTTGAAACGGACTGAATAGGTGGGGCTTTTATATCGATGGTGGCTGTGTTTGCGTTCTGCCCAGAAGCGCCGGAAGAGGAATAGATCGGGGATTGAATCACGCTGCTCTGAAGATTGCCCGCAGGTGAGCGTCCAACCTGATCGGCTGTGACTGGCCGACCGCCAGCTTGATATCTAGATCGGTAGCCAGTTTGGTGATTCGCTGACGTGGAACGGTCTGCGGCTACCGTTGCCTGATAGATGTCCATAGCGCTTCGGGGTGAGAAGTCAGAAGGCAACTGAACGGTGCGAGCCGGATGTGAGGCAACAGGTTGAGGTTCGTGATCGACGACGGTCATGCAGTCGCCAAGGTCGCCCCCTAGAATTCGATCGACATCGCCAAAGAGGTCGTCCATCAGACTGTTGCTGTATGAATCAGTCGCTCGGTTGTCGGGCTGTGGTGCTGAACCGAAGGCAGTATTGCTAAAGGGAAGACGGCTGTTCGAGATCATGATTTCAGCAGGTGAGGTAGACCTTGGCATCAAGTTTTTTTGTGATATTGCTTGTGGACTAATTTTGCCCGAGCGATTTGTGAACCTATCAAGTTTCGATGTTCGGTCCTTAGAACAGCTATTTTTGATAGGGCTTCTACTGAGAAGGATGACTAGTGCCGATCTTTGATTGCTTTGATGTGTCTGTGTCTGGGGCTTGTTATCATCTATCAGGCAAGTTGAGCATAAAAAGGTATGGGTGGTTTCAGTACTTCTCTTGGTGAGGTGGCCAGGGTGCTTGATGTAGCACCAAAGGCTCTTGTAGAAATAGACACGCCAAGAGATCTCCGAAGGACGGTGACAGGCGTGACGACGGATACGCGGGCAGTGCGTCCGGGTGAGCTGTTTGTGGCGCTAGAAGGTGAGACGTTTGATGGTCACAATTTTGCCAGTCAGGCGATTGAGAAAGGCGCGATCGCAGCCATCGTCAGGAAGGGCGTTTTCTCAGAAACAGATTATCTCCCCCGCATAGAGGTGGCCGATACCCTGTTGGCCTATCAGACATTGGGCCAATGGTGGCGATCGCATTGCGCTACGCCCGTCATCGCCATCACCGGCTCAGTCGGCAAAACAACTACTAAAGAACTGGTTGCGGCGGCGCTATCTCAGTTTGGTCTCGTTCTCAAAACTCAGGCGAACTACAACAACGAAATTGGCGTACCCAAGACGCTGCTGAATCTAACCACCGAGCACGACTACGCTGTGGTCGAAATGGGAATGCGCGGACTAGAAGAGATTGCGCTGCTGACTCGGATTGCCAGGCCAAACGTGGCGCTGATTACCAACGTAGGTACAGCGCATATTGGACGACTAGGATCTAGAGAGGCAATCGCCCAAGCTAAATGCGAACTACTTCGAGAATTGCCCGCAGGCGGAACTGCTGTGCTTAATCACGATGATGAGCGGCTCATGTCCACCGCTGCCAAGGTCTGGTCCGGCTTGCAGGTTACGTATGGACTAGAGGGCGGCGACGTTCATGGCCAGATAGACGGCGATGATGTCGTTGTTGATGGTGCCAGAATTCCGCTGCCGCTGCCGGGTCGTCACAATGCGCTGAATTTGTTGAGTGCGATCGCGACTCTCAGAGCCCTCAAGCTCAACTGGCAACAGCTCGCCCAAGGATTCACCGTCTCCATGCCCGCCGGTCGCTCCCAAAAGCATCAGCTTCCCAACGACATTTTGCTGTTAGACGAAACCTATAATGCTGGTGCCGAAGCCATGGCTGCAGCGCTACAGCTGTTAGTCGATCAGCCAGGTAAGAGACATATCGCTGTACTCGGCACCATGAAAGAGCTGGGGGCTCAGTCACTAGCCTTGCACAGACAGACTGGCGAGACCGTAGCTAAGTTAGGACTTGATGAGCTGCTAATTTTAGCTGATCCCGACGAGGCTAAAGCGATGGCCGCTGGTGCTGGGAGTGTGCCAAGTCAGCAGTTTGCTAGTCATAGCGACCTGGCTAGTAGCTTGAAAGAGAAGATGCAGGCAGGCGATCGCATTCTCTTCAAAGCGTCACGCTCAGTGGCGATGGACAAAGTCGTCGACCAGCTACTAAAAGATTTCATGGTTGCGACGTAGCCCGGTAGCCTAAGATTAGATCCGAAGATTTTTCGCGCGCTTTTTAGTGATTGCTCACAGCGACTGTGGTTCTTATTCTTTCATCTCAGCAACTAGCGGATATGTCAGCGCACGCCGAACGGGTCTACCCAGAAGAGTGCTGCGGATTGATGCTGGGGACGATCGCCGCTCAAGAAACCGCCCAAGATTCCACCATTCAAGCGCAGGCTATTCAAACGCAAACCATCCAAAAACACTTATCTGAACTCGTTCCTTTAGATAATGACTGGACCCCAGATGTTTTGCCAGCGGATTTAGCGAGTTCTGTAGCGAGCGAAGCCAACCAGTCAAAACAGCGCCGATACTGGATCAACCCCGAAGACATGCTGCATGTGCAAAAAAAAGCCAGGGATCGAGGGCTGGTGATTGTCGGAATCTATCACTCGCATCCCGATCACGTGGCTGAACCCTCGGAATGCGATCGCGTCTTAGCCTGGTCCACCTACGCCTATACAATTGTGTCCGTTCGGCAGGGTAAAGCTGTCGATGTTCAGAACTGGGCGCTAGACTCAGATCATCAATTTCACTCGGAATCTATTAGAGTGTCGTCCTCATCAGCTAGAGACCGAATGCCGGTTTCGGCTTAACTCCTCTGCCCGGAAAAACTCTCCGAAAAATCCATAGAGAAACCTTAGAACTTTCGTCTTACTTAGCGAAGCTCCTGCCGCCAGTAGCTTCGGTCATTTCCTTTATCTAGCGTCGGTACACACCCGGCCATTCACCCTTTCAAACACCATGCTGAACCCAAACTTGGATGACATCCAACTGACCAAACACGAGTACGAACGCTACTCACGCCATCTAATCCTGCCTGAGGTTGGCCTCGAAGGTCAAAAGAAGCTCAAAGCCGCCAGCGTCTGCTGCGTTGGTACAGGCGGACTCGGTTCTCCCTTGCTCCTGTACTTAGCGGCGGCTGGCGTTGGCCGCATTGGCATTGTTGACTTTGATGTGGTCGACCATTCCAACCTCCAGCGCCAGGTCATTCACGGCACCTCCTGGGTCGGCAAACCAAAAATTGAATCCGCCAAAGACCGCATCCTCGAAATCAACCCGTACTGCCAGGTCGATCTTCATGAAGTGCGGCTTTCCTCTGACAACGCCCTAGAAATTTTCGAGCCCTACGATATCGTCGTCGATGGTACCGACAACTTTCCCACTCGCTACCTTGTCAACGATGCCTGCGTTCTATTAGATAAGCCCAATGTCTACGGTTCGATATACCGTTTTGAAGGTCAGGCCACCGTCTTCAACTACGAAGACGGTCCTAACTACCGCGATCTTTACCCCGAGCCACCACCACCGGGCCTGGTACCTTCCTGCGCAGAAGGCGGTGTGCTTGGTATTTTACCCGGTATGATTGGCGTCATCCAAGCCACTGAAACCATCAAAATCATTCTTGGTAAGGGCAAAACGCTCAGCGGCAGGCTGCTGGTCTACAACTCCTTGGACATGAGCTTCAGAGAGTTAAAACTGCGTAAGCCGCCTGAAGAGCACCGCGCGGTTATTGATAAACTAATCGACTACGAACAGTTCTGCGGCATTCCCCAAGCTGCAGAAGCAGAAGCGAAAAAGGTCTCTAATATGCCCGAAATGTCAGTGACAGAACTTAAAGAACTAATTGATAGCGGCTCGGACGACTACTTCCTGCTAGACGTTCGCAATCCCAACGAGTACGAAATTGCCAATATCCCTGGCTCTACGCTGATTCCGCTCGGTGAAATTGAGAATGGCGACGGCGTGCTAAAGCTTAAGGGCATGCTTAACGGTCACAAGCTTGTTGCCCACTGCAAAATGGGCGGACGCTCTGCCAAAGCTCTAGCCATTCTGAAAGAAGCCGGTATTGAAGGCACCAACGTCACTGGCGGCATCCAGGCTTGGAGCCGAGAAGTCGATCCTTCCATTCCCGAATACTAAGCAGTGAGCTTTTAGTTAGGTCCGATCCGGAAAGGCTCGCAGCTAGCGGGCCTTTTCTCGTTTTTCCATCATTTGTCATTTTTACAGTCGTTAAAGCAACCAGGACGGTTTCAACCATGAGCTTAAAAGATCGCATCTCCGCAGAAATCAAAACCGCGATGAAAGCCAAAGACAAGCTACGTCTTGAAACCGTACGCGGCATCAAAAAAGTCATCCTGGAAAAGGAAAGTGAAATCCGCGCCAAAGGCCGCGACGAACTCACCGAAGAAGAAGAGCTTGCCATCGTCATGCAGCTCGCAAAACAGCGCCGTGATTCTATCAAACAATTCACTGATGCCGGTCGCGATGAGCTCGCCGACAAAGAAGCTAAAGAGCTAGAAATCCTGGAAGAATATCTGCCTGACCAGCTATCTGATGCGGATATCGAGGCAGCTGTTGATGAAGTGATTACGCAGGTTGGAGCTACTGGCCCACGCGATATGGGCAAAGTCATGGGTCCGGTAATGCAAAAGCTGAAGGGACAGGCAGACGGCGGAAAGGTACAGGCGATGGTGAAGTCGAAGCTGGTGGGCTGACCTTTGTCTTTTCACCGACTCTCAGCGCCAGAAAAGCTGAATACAAGTTTCTAAAGAAATCTGTTCTGACGCCGTAGGTAGGTAGCCTGTTAAAGGAGCTGTGCCTATCTGAGCCGTTATTTCTATACTTTGCCCTGACTCCCAGTTTGATGATGGACTGTACGGAGAAGAGACCTGCGTGATGTTGATGATGCGATCGCCCTCCGCCTGACCACGAAAGCACTTAATTGTTGGTGTACTGATGCGATCGCCCATCAGCTCAGCTCCAATTACGACCGACCCGCTTTTGCGAAACACAAATGCTTGACCCTGCCTATCGCCACTGTCTAAGCGGTAGCGGTAGGTTCCCGTTGGCAGCGCCGCGAATGACTGATCGATCTGTTGTGGAACTGAGGTCTGAGCTAGTAGTAGAGCGATCACATAGCTAAACATTGCTTCTCTACAACCTCTTCACCGAATCACGATCTGGTTTGTTTAGCATCTACTCTTAAAGCTTCTTAAACGTAATCTTCTTAGAGAAAGTAGCGCATTTTCTCAAAACATTACTGTTCTCTTCAAGAATCTTCTTTTTACACTTCTAAATCTCTCCTTCTTTTGGAAGAGATCAAGCTGATTGTATTGAAAGGCACGGAATATGAGGAATTCTCGTTACTTAATTGAACGGATGTGCCCCCTTATCTAGCCCCTTGTTTAGAGGTGTCTACCAACGTGCCAGAACAACAACCTATCACTCTGTTCTTCGAAGATTTTAGCAGCGCTAGCGGTGCGACTCCGCCTCCTGGATGGTCAAAAACGCTGCTCGAAGGCAACCCTGCCACAGACGAATGGCGATTTGATAACCCAGGCGGTCGCAGCTTTCTAGAGGTCGATCCGTTTGTCTCTCCAGTGGCTGTCTATGACAGTGATGCCCTTTCCGATGATGAGACAGAAGAAAGCGTTGCTCTAATTTCGCCTATCTTCGACGCCTCCGCTGCCGAAGGCGCTTTCCTCACCTACGATCAGTGGTATTTTGGCTTTACCGAAGAAGAGTACGCCAGCCAAATCTACATCGAAACCTCGACCGATGGCGGCACCACCTGGGACGTTGCCTATCTTGAAGACGGAGCCGGACAGTTCAGCGGCCCTCAGCTAGTCGACTTAACCGACAACGTATCTGGTAGCGAAAGCGCTCAGCTTCGCTTTCGATTTGATGGTGACTGGTCTTTTCTTTGGGCCGTAGACAATATCGAGGTAGTTGACTACCTGGCACCGGGTGTAATTCTGCCGCAGCCAAATGTTGGCGTCAGTGAAGACAACGTTCCCGATCCGCTAGATTTTCAGTTCACGCTGCAAAGCCGCCCTAGCTCGGATGTCACACTCAATTTTGTAGTCGATGGCGAGCAGCTTCAGCCGATTGAATCGCTTACCTTTACGCCGGATAACTGGTTTGAATCACAAGTCTCGACTGTGAGTGCGATCGCGGACGGCATTGACGAAGGCGAAGACCAAACCAGCGATGTTGAAATCGTCATCACTAGCGACGACCCTGACTACGACGGTTTAGCAGTAGACGCGGTGTCAGTAGAAATCACAGACAGCACCATTCCCGGCTTTACCAGCTATCGCACTGTAGAACAAACCTTTCGTGACCTGTCAGCCCTAGCTGCTAACAACGCTGACATTGCTAGCTGGGTAGACATCGGCGACAGCTACGACAAAGCCACTCCTGGCGGACCTGAAGGCTACGATATCCAGGCCCTACAGCTCACCAACAAGGCCACCGATATTCCAGGCTACGAAAAGCCTATCTTTTACCTCCAAGGTGCCATTCACGCCCGCGAATACAGCACCACCGAAGTCGTCACCCGCTTTGCAGAAGATCTGATCAACAACTATGGCACCGACCCAGAAGCTACCTGGCTATTGGATTACACCCAAATTCACGTCGTCCCTGTCCTCAACCCAGACGGACGTAAGTTTGCCGAGCAGGGCTACTCGTGGCGCAAAAACACCAACCCCAACCCACCGGAGGGAGCAGAACCAGCGCCCTTCCCGAACTACGGTGTAGACCTCAACCGCAACTACGACTCTACCTTTGGCGAAGTCCCCGGTGGCTCCAGTGGAGATCCCAATTCAAATGTTTATCGAGGCCCCTTTCCGTTCTCAGAACCTGAGACTCAAGCCGCGCGCGACTACTTACTCGCCCTGTTCCCCGACCAAAAGCCCGAAGACCAGTTTGCCCCCGCCCCAGAAGACGCTACCGGAACGTATCTCGATGTTCATAGCTTTGGCAACCTAGTACTTTATCCCTTTGGCAATACATCAGAACCTGCACCAAACGCCGAAGGTCTTCGCAACCTGGGCCTAAAGTTTGGTTACTTTACCGGGCTAGATGGCGAAGCGTACGACGTTCAGCAGGCAATTGGCCTATATCCTACCGATGGCACCACCGACGACTGGGTATACGAAACCTTTGGCTCAGCTGCCTACACTATTGAGCTGGGCACCGAATTTTTTGAGCAGACTGACTACTTCGAGGACATCATCGTCCCAGAAGTCACGCCTGCTTTCTACTACACCGCAAAGTCAGCGTTCCGCCCTTACCAAACTTCAGAAGGACCAGATTCTATTGACCTTGGCGTAGATCTGAAGACAGTCGTAGCAGGATTGTCTGTCGAGCTGAGCGCAACCGCAGACTCAACCCGCTATGACGACGGCAATCTCAGTTCACAAGGGATTACCGAAGGACTAGATTTACCGGACTTTAAAGCGATCGGTGGAGCTCGCTATAGCTTTGACGCACCGTCTTGGGTTCCAGGTACGGAGCTATTCGAGATGGTGGCGGCAGATGGCACATTTGATAGTAACGTCGAGGATTTGCTGGCCACTGTTGACACCACCGGATTGAGCGCTGGACGACATACGCTGTTTGTCGAAAGCCTAGCGGCTGACGGCACCTACGGTGTTCCTACGGCTATCTTTTTGGATGTTGTAGAAGGCGCAGACGGAACTGAGATCATAGCTGGCACAGATGCCTCTGAAACATTAGTCGGCGGCAATGGCGCAGACACTATAGAAGCTTTTGGCGGGAATGATACGGTCGCTGGTGGCTTGGGCAACGACTTCATATTAGGCGGCGATGGCGATGATGTACTGCGAGGCGATCTCAATAAACGCAATCCTCAAAACAACGTCGCGGGCGGCGACGATATTATCTACGGTGGTGCAGGCGCTGATCAAATAGGTGGAAAGTCCGGAAACGATATTCTCTATGGCAACGAAGGCGACGATGCCATTTACGGCGATGCTGGGGACGACATCCTCCATGGAGGAGAAGGCAATGACATCCTAGTCGGCGACAACTTCTCTGGCGGTAGCGGCAGCGATATCTTTGTGCTCGCAGTTGGAGAAGGCACAGACACGATTTTGGACTTTGGCGCAGGGATGGACTTATTGGGACTCTCAGGAAGTCTGTCTTTTAGTCAGTTGGAAGTTGTCCAAGAGGGACAGTACACCGCCATTAAGCTAGTTGAAGAAACGCTAGCTCAGCTCAAAGGTATTGTGGCTAGCGATGTTACGAGTGGCTGGTTTGTGCCCGTTTAGAACGTAACGCTAGCGCGAGTACCAATTTATAGAAAGCGACTACAGGAGAAAGCGACTACAGGAGATTGGACGAAAGCCAGACTGATCCAATCTCTTGTTTCTTATCGGTCTTAAAAAGCTCGCTCGAGGTAGAAAGTCAAGCCCTAGTGCCTTCGTCGAAGCATAGGGACGATCTGCTGGAAATGTCTTAATTGGCAGACCAGTCATAAGAGCAGCCAGATAAACTACGTGTGGACCGTTCTTTCTAATCCTAGCTGAATGAGTTTGTCTACTAGGTCAGGAAACTTGACGCCGGAAGCTTCCCACATCATGGGATACATGCTGGTTGCGGTGAATCCAGGCATGGTGTTGATTTCATTGATCAAGATTTCGTCGGTTTCTTCGATGTAGAAGAAGTCTACTCGGGCGATGCCTGAGCCATCGATGGCTTTGAAGGCGGTGATGGACATTTCCTGAATGCGATCGCGCACACTATCCGACACCGGAGAAGGAACCAAAAACTCCGCCGCACCTTCGGTATATTTCGCTTCATAGTCATAAAAATCATTAGTAAACCTGGTCTCACCTAGCGCCGACGCCTTGGGATTGTCATTGCCTAAAATCGAGCACTCCACTTCACGAGCGACAACGCCTGCTTCTACAATGATGCGCCGGTCGTAGCTAGCAGCACTATCTAAGGCAGCTTCTAACTCATGTCGATTGGTCGCTTTGGAGATACCAACAGACGATCCTAAGTTTGCCGGTTTTACAAAGCAGGGATAGCCCAGATCGGCTTCTAGGTCGTCACATAGCTTGGGGAAGATACAAGGATTAGAGTAGATCTCTGCGCGTGAAACGCCGCGATATTTAACTTGTGGCAACCCAGCTTGAGCAAAGGCGCTTTTGGAGGCGAGCTTGTCCATGCCTAGTGACGAGCCCAAGACGCCGCAGCCAACATAGGGCACTTCTAGCACTTCGAACAAGCCCTGAAGGGTACCGTCTTCTCCGTTCGGACCGTGGATGACGGGAAACCAAATGTCGATACTACCTAGTTTGGCCAGATCGGGCAGGCGATCGATTGGCTTTGCGGCAGGCGGCAGTTCGCCAATCGAGCCTTCGTCTTTGGCAGCGGGCTTGCTAGAATCTAGAACTTGCTGAGCAGGGGCACCACTTTCCCAACTGCCGTCTTTGTGGATCAAGATAGGGACTACGGTGTACTTGGTTTGATTGTCGCCTGTGGATAGGGCGCGGGCGATCGCACCTGCCGAGCGAATAGCCACCTCATGCTCACCAGAGCGACCTCCAAACACCAAGCCTACCTGCATAGCCATAGCCGTCACTTCCTATCAAATGCTTCCGGCTAGCCTATCACGACAGGCATTCGCATCTGGCTCTTTGCCTCTGGCTCAACAGAGGACTACAGCTCTCTTTGAACAAGGCAAAACGCACAGAAAAAAACGCTTTAGAGCCACCCGTAAGAATGGAATCTAAAGCGTTTGTCAGGGTGCATCTACCACTCATTACTTCTCCAAGCAAAGGGCTTGTCCGGGCAAAAATCGTAGCAGGAACCTAATTTCAGTAATCTCAACCACATGTCTAAGCGGTCTCACCCACAAAATCAGACTCATCAAATATGAAAACTGTGCGTCAATTTTTGCGAGAGGCTGGACCTTTCCCGTCATAATGAATCCGTCCTAGTTTGAACGGGCACTCACTTTTTACTTATCTTTTTAGACGGGACGCTGTGAAATATTTCTTTCTATCTGAAAGCTGGACCACCGGTAGAGTCTGGGAGTTTGGTGGTCTCTGGAACGAGCTAGCCTGGAAGCGCAAACCCTACGTCAGCCGTCAGTCGCTCTATATTCAAGAGGACGGCGAGAATCTTCGGCTCTATCAGGTAGAAGAGTCGATTCTGATGATTGAAGTGAAACCGAAGGCGATCGCAGATCCTGCTATCGGACAAGTCGTCCTCAAAAGGCTGCTCACCGCTGAACAAGTCATCGAGCGACTTTGCAGTGAGAAGGTTTTCACCGATGTCTAGAGTGGCTAAAGCGGACAGTCTACATAAAATTCAGCTAGAAAAGGGTACTGACGTTGCTAATAGCCCGTTCAATTGAAACTAGCGCACGGTTGTAACCCAAAATCGCCGCCACGTTATTAGCTTCTGCCTGTGTCAGCTCGCTCTGAGCCGTTAGTACATCTAGCTGGGTGCCCACCCCCGCCTGTAGCCGCAAGTTTGCTAGCGCCAGCGCCTCCTCTGCCTGTGCGACAGCCACCTCGGAAGTAGCAATGTTTTCCTGGTTTGCCTGCAGGCTGAAGAAAGACTGCTCTACATCGAATCGAACTTGGTCCAAGTTTAAACTAAACTGCTCCTCGGCAATTTGACTGGCAATCTCCTGCTGCCTAGCCCTAGCACGAGCTGCGCCACCATCGAACGGCGTCCAGTTGAATCGCGCCCCAAATGAATAGTTGTCTAGAATCCCGTCGTTGTCATTGACAAACGTCTGTGCGCTGTAGTTGGCAAACAGCTGCACTCTAGGTCGAATAGCTGCTAGCGCAATTTTTCGCTGCTCCTCATTGAGATCGGCTTGATAGAGCTGCTGCTCCAATTCAGCCCGGTTTTGAAAGGCAAGCAGGATGCTTTCTTCTAAGCTAAGAGGCCAGATTTCAGCAACGGCAACTGGCGTCGCTCTGATACTGGCATTGGAGGGTAAGTTGAGCAGCTGAGCAATCGCCCGCCGGTTTGTGCGCTCCTGGCTTTGGGATTGGATTACCGATTGACGAGCATTCGCAAACTGGACTTCGGCTCGCAAAGTATCAAACCGAGTACCCACGCCAACCTCTTGTCTGAGCCTAGAGTCGCGTAGGTTACGGGCAGCTTCTTCTAAAAAAGACTGATTGATCCGAATCTGTTCGCCCGCATTTTGTAAATCGTAGTAGGCGTTGGCGGTGTTTAAGCGAATCTGTTCTTGTTGGACTTCTACCGCGAGCGTGCTGATCTGCTCTTGTAGCTCGGCGGCTCGAATGCTGGCCCGACGCGACCCCCCAGTCAGGATGTTGTAATTGACCTCGGCGGAGCCGCTGATGGTTGTGTCAGCTCCGCTCGGCTCTCCAACTTCACCTAATCCGGCAACGTTTGTAGGGCGGGTGCTTTCTTGAGTAGTGGCATTGGCAGCGATGTCTACGTTGGGAAAGAGCGCGGCTCTAGCCTCTCTGACAGCAGCAGTCGCCTGCTCTTGGCTCAACAAAGCAGACTGTAGTGATTGGTTGTTGCGATAGGCTAGCTCTACGGCTTGTTCTAGCGTAACGAGCGGGTTCTGCTCGATCGTGACTTCTTCTGTTGTGGTCGGAAAGGTCAGTGGATTAGGATCGGCAAACAGGCTATCAGGAAGCGTATTGATCTCAAGTTCCGAAGTATTTGGAGGCGCACTTATTCCAGGATCTGAAACATCTGGACCTAAAACATCTGGACCTAAAATATTTGAGTCTAAAATATCTGGATCTAGCTCTTCTGAGGCAGCACCTGGTGGAGCGGGTTGATCCTCTAGAAGTGAGTCTGTTGGTGGCGTCGAACTAGCAGGCGTAGGTGTCAGAGTTGGAAGAGGGCTGTCTTCGTCTACTCCTGGCTCCGGCGTGGTGGTTGCTTGGGCTAGTTCTATGTCGGTGCTTGGCTGAATTTCTGATTCGGCGACCACAGATCTTTGATCTACAGACGTTTGGTCGAGCTCAGCTTGCGAAAGGAGTGTTGTATTGCTGATCTTCTGCCGATTGAGGACTACTTCTACTGGGAGCGCCTGGGGCGATTCTCCAAACAGGCGATCGCGCAGCTGTGAAAATTCCGATGAAGAGCTATCTGTGATCGCGCTCATCTCGGTCGTGGGCGATAGGACATATGTGGGTGACGGCTGAGTCTGGACGCTCAGCGTCGATTCGCTAAACAGCGGCTGGTTATTAGATGCTGATAAGTCAGGCAAAGGAGAGAATGTGCTTGATACCAATTCCTGAGACTGCTTCTCGACCGACATCTCCGTTTGTAAGTCGGTATCTACAGATGTTTCTTCTGAGGCTGCTATGGCAGTTTTAGGCAGAAAAGACATCGAACTGCTGGTTGCTAACAAAAAGAATGCAGCTGATTGGAGATATCGCATAAAACTGACTGATTCAATGAGTTGGATCGATGACCTGGTTAAGCTTAGCCGACAGAGACACCTTCCTCAAAGACACGGTGCGTGGGAATAGAGCCGCAGCAAATGTCTATAAGTTCTGGCAGTCCGGCAATAGGAGTTACTGAACAGTTTAGTTCATTTTCTAGAGTCAATAGAGACATATCGTCGAGAAAATAAGCATCTTCTGAGCGCTGGCTGTCGCCTTGCTTCAGCATCAATGAAGGGAGCAGAACACGATCGCCTAGATCCCGATGCTTCAGGCGCTGAACCACATCTTGTCCAGTTAGCAGCCCTGTCACTGTAATTTCCTGACCCCAATAGTCGCTATTAATAGCCGCCATGTTCACCGTTAAGCCTTCAACCTGGTTTAGGCGACGGGCTAAGGGGGCGAAGGCCTGCTCAACGGCATTGCCAACCACCCATGTAACCGTACGTGGTGAAACCACCTTTTCCGGTAGCTCTTGAGACAGCTGCTCAAATTCTTTGAGAAACAGGCGAATAGAGCCCACTCCATTCCCAATCTGTGGATAAGACTCGTAATGCTGTTCCGGAGGCAGTGGCCGCCGCCCGATCAAAAACCACTCGTCGGCTAGCCAGGCAAACGTCGTCCCTAGCTCAGCTTGAAAGTCAGATTGAATAGCCGTGACCTGATCAATCACTTCCTGTGCCTTGGCGGTCGTGACCGGAACCAGTTCGTCCTGATCCGGGCGAAAGCGCGTGAGTCCGACAGGCACGACAGCAGCTGAGATCACCGCCGGAACATCGCCCGTATGAAAAGCAGCCAGATCACGTAAGGTTCTCTCCAGATGAGGTCCATCGTTGATGCCCGGACAGACGACGACTTGAGCGTGAATTTGCAGTCGGTGCGATTGAAACCAACGAATATGGTCCAAAATTTGGGCGGCCCGCTCGTTCTTGAGCAGGCGCGATCGCACATCCGGTTCAGTTGCATGCACCGACACATATAAAGGAGAAAGCCGCATCTGAGCAATCCGCTCCCACTCGGCTGGCGGAATATTCGTCAGTGTCAGATAGCTGCCGTATAGGAAGCTCAGCCGATAGTCGTCATCCTTTAAATACAGTGTTTCTCTTTTCCCGGGCGGCTGCTGATCGATAAAGCAAAACGGACAGCGATTGACACACTGAATCAGCCCATCAAACAGCGCCGTCTCGAACTCTAGTCCTAGCTCTTCATCAAAATCCTTTTCAATCTCTACGCTGTGAGAAACGCCTTTAGCGTCAAGAACTTCCAGGTCCAACACCTCATCAGCGCACAAAAATCGATAGTCAATCAGGTCTCTAGGCCGCTGCCCATTGACAGATACCAGCCGATCGCCTGCTTCAAAGCCAATCTCTTCAGCAATTGAGCCTGATACCACGCTAGTAATTTTGGCAGGGGAGATGGTGGTGGTTTTCATGGGCAGGCGCACAGATCTAGATAGTGTCAGTGTATACAGTTTGATCTATATATTCTGTAGTTTCCCAAGTGCGATCGCAATCAAGATGACCGCCCCAAACGCCAGCCGATACCAGACGAAGACCCAGGTACTGTGCTTCTTGAGAAAATCTATGAGCCATGCGATCGCCAAGTAAGACGACACCACCGCCGCCGCCAGTCCACCTAGCAAAGGCACTAGTGTAACTCTACTATCCGCACCCATCACGTCAGTCAAAGAAACCAGCCCAGAGAGCAAAATGGCAGGCATTCCCAGTAAAAAAGAAAATCTAGCTGCGGTTTCCCGTTTGAGCCCAATGAACAGCCCCGCTGTGAGGGTAGAACCCGATCGAGAAGCACCAGGAACCAGCGCAAATGCCTGAGCAATACCAACGAGCAGACCGTCAGAAAGACCCAGTTTGCCAAAATCGCGCTGGCGTTTGCCGACCAGTTCTGCGATCGCCAGCAAAATGGCCATCACAATCGAGGTAATTGCGATCGCTGCTGTAGAGCGTACAACCGAATCCTCATAGCCAGGGACAAACAGCTTTAGATACATTCCTACCACCACAATCGGCAGCGTCCCCAGCAAGATGCCCAGCCCTAATCGAAACTCAGGCGACTTGAAGCGTCGGGCAAACAGTGCCTTGAGAAAATTCACCGTTACTGTAGATAGATCGCCCCAGAAATACCAAAGAATCGCCGCTACGCTACCCAGCTGAATCACCGCAGTAAAAGCCACCCCAGGATCTCCCCAGCCCAGTACAACCGGCACCACTTTTACATGGGCCGTACTGCTGATCGGCAAAAACTCAGTCAGCCCCTGTACAATTCCAATCGCGATCGCCCGAACCAACGTAATCGACTGGTCAGCAGCCTCAGCTACTGCCATTGTCCAAGGCAGCAGCATTCCCGGTATCAGCATTAGGCATTTCTCAACTTTCAATTTGTTTTCTCTACCACCAACGTACGTGAAAGACACGCGTCAACTAGCCACGGCGCCATTTTATAGCTGCTAACGCTACTCTTATAAGCACATCCTGAAGGAATCTGTAAAGACTGCATTAAGTTCGTAAGCGATCCAAACACTTCCTCGCTAAGCTCTACAGAGATGAAAAACATCCGTAAAAGCCTTCGATTTAAAACAACACTACTTTCGGAGCACAACGACATAACCACAGCTGCGATAAACCGTGTTATGTTAAGAATGATTAATCTATCTCAGAAATACCTTGCAAGTTCTCCAGTCAATTACGCCACAAGTCAAGGATATTGAGACTTTGCAAACTTCCAATAAATGTAGCGTCAGCAGCTCATTGAGTAACAAGACGAGCGATGAAAGCGACTCATCTTCTGACACTTCATTAGACAACCCACTAAAAAATTTGCTGCCTTCGAGCATTTACTCCAGCCCTCATCCTTTTCCCAAATCGATCACCCGTAAGCTTGCCAGTCTTCCTATCAGCGCTCGTAGTCAGGCACTCGCTGCTGCTGCCTTTCTGGTTGCTGTCCCAGTTTTTGTCCAAGCCCCTCTAGTTCGTCTAGTTCCACAAATTAGCCTAGCAATGACAGCGATCTGGCTATTTCTAGGCTGGAAGCTACTACAGAAAGACGATACGCAGCTTTGGGGCGATTTAATCATTGGCTTCAGCTGGACTTGGCTAGCCGGAGCCGTTTACTGGGGATGGTTTCGCTGGGACCCTTACGTGCATTTGCCTATAGAAGCGTTGGGTCTACCTGTGGTGCTACTGCTGCTGCACTACGGCAAAGCAAAAATCGGGAATTACTTCTATCTAGGCTCGCTTCTAGGTACCGCAATCACAGATTTGTACTTTTACTGCGTTGGGCTAATCCCCTACTGGCGAGCGCTAATGATGGGGCCACCTGAGCAGGCAGGCACGGTCTTGCACAGCGCCCTACTGCGGATGGAAACCTACCAAGGAGTAGGCTGTGCGATCGTGCTTCTATCTCTACTGATCATGTTGGGTACTATACCTCTGAGATCGCACAGTACCCAATGGTGGGCCTTCAGCGGCGCAGTGTTGAGCACTATTCTGGTCGATAGCCTATTTTTTGTAGCTGCTATCTTTGCCTAGGCTACTTTTGAGTACTGCTTTAAGCGATCTTTTGAGCCTAATCTCTGAGGTTGAGTGCTTACATGCCTACGTAATATTTACATGTGTTTAAAGGGCTTAAAGTCTCCAACGAATACTGCCATGGTTCTGGCTAATTCGATTAACATACCGTCAAAGTACATAAACCCGTTTAGTCGCGATTGCCTACGCACCGCGGCCAAATAACCGAAGCTACCTTTAAGCCCAGCAGACCTGCATTGCTTCAGCGTAGTCCCCATATTGTTGGTCAGTTTATGTTCTCTCTTAAATAAAAATATCAATCGGTAGCTGTGGCAACTTCTGAGAGTGCTCCAAAACTTGGACCCTGCCTAGTTCTAAAAAAAGACACCAAACAGCGGCGGATGCCGCTGATCGGCAATCACTGCTGGACAGTCGGACGAAGCGACGACAATAACTTCGTGCTAGGCGATCGCTGGATTTCGCGTAATCATGCCATGCTTCAGTTTATGGAGACTGGCGAGTTCTATCTCATCGATCTAGGCAGTCGCAACGGTACCTTTATAAACGGTCGTCGTGTCAGCGTGCCAGTGACCTTACACAATGGCGACGAAATTACCTTTGGTCAAACTGAGCTCAACTTTTACTGCCCAGTCGTCGAACCTAATTTTGATAGTGATGACGGTGAGGTCCATAATTCTACGGCGACGGCTGCCCTTCACGTCCGTAGGCTAATTTCTGTCTTGGTCGTAGACATTCGCGACTACACCGTTATGACTCGTCAGCTCAATGAGAAGATTCTTTCTGCGGCAATCGGTACATGGTTCCGTTACGCCGGAGAAATTATTGGCAAACATGGTAGCTGGGTCGATAAGTACATCGGAGATGCAGTGATGGCAGTTTGGGTTCACGGCACTAAAGAGGTGACGTCCCAGTCTATGCTGCAAATTGCCAAAGCTATCAGCGAACTCAACCAGATGACTAGCCAGCTTCACAAAGAGTTTCCTTTACCCTTTCCATTGCGCATCGGGGCGGGTCTCAACACGGGCTACGCCATGGTCGGCAATGCGGGCAGTGGCGACTGCCCCGACTACACGCCTTTAGGCGATACGGTGAATGCGGCTTTCCGGTTTGAAAGTTCGACCAAGCATCTAGGACTGGATTTGTCAGTGGGTGAAACGACCTACCACCTGCTAGAGCAGATAGGCGTTAACGAAACAACCTTTAGACGCTATTCGGTTGAGCTAAAAGGGTATGAACATGCTTTGATCACTCACGGCTGCGCTTTCTCCGACTTGGAAAGGTTTTTGTCTAGCTACGAGCGAAACTGTCAAAAGCCCGTAACTATTTAGGTTACTAGATGTAGCGTCTCTCCAGAGATCCGCGCAAAAATGATATCCTCTAGTAAAGCTGCTGAGAGTATATTTAACGCGAGGTTTGAGCGGATGAAACTAGGAATTAAAAGAGCATTGGGTACGTTAGCTGCCTTTGGAATCACGCTTGTGGTCATCGGGAGTTCTATGCTCTTGGGGGCTTCACAGCCAGCTATGGCGCTGTCTTTTGGTGGTGACGGTGCCATTAGCCAGACAGCGATATTAGCCAATGCAGGCGGAAGGGAGTTGCGTAACTCTGTAGACGACAAGATGGCTACGGCTTATGGCAACAAAATCGATGTGAACAATACTAATATTGCTGCTTTTCGCAAGCATCGCGGCCTATACCCAACTATCGCCGGTAAGGTTGTTTCTAATGCGCCCTATGATTCCGTAGAAGACATCTTGGAGATTCCTGGCCTGCGGACAGTCGAGAAAGACCGGCTTCAGAAGAACATGGACATCTTCACAATTTCTGATCCTGATCCGGCTTTGGTAGAGGGCGCGGACCGCTTCAACAATGGCGTGTATAAGTAGCATCCGCCTCGTCGACTGAGTGACGCTGAATCTGTAGGCTTCGACTACGCTCAGCCCGCGATCCATACTTGCATAAAGCCTTTAGCTAACGTTAGCTGAAGGCTTTGTCTTTTGAAGCATTGCGACTGATAGAGTAAGACAACTTTCACACCTGCCGCCTTTCGTAGGAGCGTTTTTTGTTGGCAATTTCTTCTGATCCGGCAGGCTTTGATGTGTTGGTTGTGGGCGGTGGTGCCGCGGGGCTCTACTCGGCACTGTGCTTGCCGAGGCATCTCAAGGTAGGGCTACTAACTAAGGATACGCTGGCAGTATCGGCGAGCGATTGGGCGCAGGGGGGCATTGCGGCTGCGATCGCACCAGATGATTCCCCAGCCCTACATATTGACGATACTTTACGAGCAGGCGCAGGCCTTTGCGAGCCAGACGCGGTCAAGCTACTAGTCGAAGAAGCTAAAGCCTGCATTGAGTCGCTAGTGGATTTGGGGGTTGCTTTCGACCGCAACAACCAGCAGTTGGCAATGACTTTGGAGGCCGCTCATTCTCGCAAGCGCGTTTTACATGCGGCAGATACAACCGGGCATGCGATTGTTTCAATTCTGGCCCAGCAGGTGCTCGCTCAAAAGAACATAGAGGTATTCGAACAGTCTTTTGCTTTGGATCTGTGGTTAGAAGCGGGCAGAGTGCAGAGGCGTTTGTCTCAGCAAGTCAAACGCAGAGGGAGTCGCCGATATCGGCTGGCTACCAGCGCGGGCCGTTGTGCTGGCTACCGGTGGTGGCGGTCAAGTCTTTTCGCAGACGACTAACCCGGAGGCGAGTACGGGCGATGGAGTGGCGATGGCCTGGCGAGCTGGCGCTGCAATTAGGGATTTAGAATTTTTTCAGTTTCATCCAACCGCGCTCACGACAGCGAATGCGCCTCGCTTTTTGATTAGTGAGGCAGTCAGAGGTGAGGGGGCTCATTTGCTAGATAGCAATGGCTATCGGTTTGCATTTGACTACCACCCAGATGGAGAGCTGGCCCCACGCGATGTAGTCAGTAGAGCTATTTTCTCTCACTTGCAAAAGCACAGTGAGTCAGACGTTGTCTATTTAGATCTGAGCCCAATTGAACCAGCGCGGATTGCGTACCGCTTTCCTAATATTATTCAAGTGTGTAAGCACTGGGGGATCGATCTGTTTAATCAGCCGATTCCAGTATCGCCGGCTGCTCACTATTGGATGGGGGGAATTGTTGCTGGGCTCAGCAGTGAAACGACGATCCCTTATCTGTATGCGGTTGGAGAAAATGCTAGTACGGGCGTCCACGGTGCGAATCGACTGGCGAGTAATTCTTTGCTAGAGTGCCTGGTCTATGGAGCGCAACTGAAGCAAATTAAGCTGGCGGATGAGAGGGCGGTAACTGCCTTAGTTGACGTTGGGGCAATCAGCTTGGAGGAGGATGTGCGCTCTCAGCTAGCTCAATGGCGAGAAGAGATTCCTCAGCTAATTTGGGCTCATGCAGGAATCAGTAGAGAGCATGGATTGATGGAGAGGGCGATCGCTCAGATCGCTCAGTGGCAACAGCACTTCGACCGGCTCTCTATTAGCAAAGCTCTAAAACTCAATCCCGGAGAAACAGTCAAATTATCTTCGGTAAGCGCTGAGCAGATTCGACTGTGGGGGGAGGTGAAGAACTTACTGGCGATCGCAGCCCTCATCCTCAAAAGCGCTAACTTCCGCACCGAAAGCCGAGGCGGTCACTACCGCAGCGACTATTCTACTTCGCAAACAAAGTGGTTAGTCCATACGCTTATTCAGCGCGATCGCTGCTGGAAATCAGATTTGCTTGACAAGCCAGAGAGCTGATGATTTGGTGTTCTATGGATACAATGAGCGCGCCTGAACTTATCGATTGAACACCTGCATCAAGACCGCCAAACGAGAGCAGTTCCAATAGTCAATATGAGAATTGATTAATCCCTCTGTATTCAAGCCTAGTTCGGTGTGACCTGGAATAGAAAGACGTGCAGACCACGGCACGGGCGGGCTCATGTGCAGTGTCCACTTCATTGTTATTAGCGATGGGCTAGGTTGCTGAATCTCATGCAAATCCATTTGGACATTGTTAAAGAAGCGTCCGATGAACCCAATCATCAGGCGATAGCGACCCACACCAGAAAACGAATTTAGAGGATCTTTGAACTTTATATCTTCTGTGTAGAGGCTATAGGTCTGGTCTTCTGGGAAATGAGCATAGTCCTCTTTCAGGCGCTCAACGATATCGCTCATGATTCCTGGGCTCCTTCGATATTGACCGTAGGCCACAGACGTTCTAGCTGCTTTCGCCAGGCTGTCATGGCTTTGTCTTGATACTCCTGCTCGCCCATTTCACCCATGACGCCTTCTGAATAGAAGCGGTCTAACGTTTTTATGGTGTCTTCTAAAGACTGTCCCTGTAGCTTGGCAGCAGTGATGATCTGCGTGATTTGCGTCTCCATTAAGCGAGAGAAGAAGATTTCCGCGCCTTGCGACTTCATTTCGGTCAGCCGGTCGATGGTGCGCCCTAACAGGGGCGGTGTCAAAGTCTCAAAATCGAGTTGAGAGACGCCCCAAACGACGTTTTGATGAAAGGCGTAGCGAGCTTCCTGAGTTTGATCAAAGTTGGCCTCTAGCATCTGAGTGATGAATGACTGGGCTTCTGCAATTGGCATGATCGGTGTCATTAGCTTTAGCAAAGGGGGATTTGCGATCGCAATCAGTCTCATCTTCTCTGTCTCCACCTGCCAAGCATCGGGAGGCGCATACTGAGCCGCGCCGCCAAATCTAGCAGTCAGCGCATCGGTTAAATCATCAGGCGTCATATCAATAAAAGTTAGAAGAGCTTCAATAGCCAGGACTCGTCTTCTTAAAAGCCCTACCTCTTTAAAACGTAGCATCGACATTGAAAAAGACGGCCCATCAAAAGATAGACCGCCTGGTTCTGAGATATTCAATAAAAGGATTCAGTCTGGCTAAATCCTTTTGGTATCTACTAGGTAGGACTTAGTAGTCAAAGTCTCCCATGCCACCGCCCGCTGGAGCTTTGTCATCGTCAGCTTTATCAACCACGATACACTCGGTGGTCAGCACCATTGCCGCGATGGAAGCTGCATTCTGCAAAGCAGAACGAGTAACTTTCGCAGGGTCAACGATACCGGCTTCGAGCATGTTGACGTACTCGTTAGTCGCGGCGTTGTAGCCAATGCTGTTGTCTTTCTCTTTGACCCGCTCAGCGACAACTGCGCCGTTCTGACCGGCGTTTTCAGCAATCCGCTTTAGTGGCGAAGTCAGCGCCCGAGTCACGATCATTGCGCCTACAAGCTCTTCGTCTTTTAGGTTGCTGTTCGCCCAGTCGGTCAGACCAGGAGAAAGGTGAGCCAAGGTTGCACCACCACCAGGAACAATCCCTTCTTCAACAGCTGCTTTGGTTGCATTGATTGCATCTTCTAGGCGAAGCTTGCGGTCTTTCATCTCAGTTTCAGTGGCAGCACCGACTTTGATGACGGCTACACCACCAGAGAGCTTAGCCAAGCGCTCTTGTAGCTTCTCGGTGTCGTAGCTGGATTCGGATTCGTCAATCTGACGGCGAATCTGATCGCAACGACTCTTCACAGCGGCTTCATTGCCTTCTGCTACCAACGTTGTGCTGTCTTTGGTGATAGTGACTCGGCGAGCAGAGCCGAGCTGTTCGAGCGTGACCGTGTCAATCTTGAGGCCAGCGTCTTCAGTGATCAAAGTGCCGCCTGTGAGAATGGCGATATCTTCGAGCATGGCTTTACGGCGATCGCCAAAGCCAGGTGCTTTGACCGCAGCGACGTTCAGCACACCGCGCAAACGGTTGACAACTAGAGTCGCCAGCGCTTCTTTCTCGATATCCTCAGAGATAATCAGCAGCGGACGACCGCCACGAGCGACTTGCTCCAGTACAGGTACTAGATCCTGTACAAGGGCAATTTTCTTGTCGGTGATGAGGATGAATGGCTCATCAAAGGAGGCTTCCATCCGCTCTGGATCGGTGACGAAGTAAGGCGAGATGTAGCCCTTATCGAAGCGCATCCCTTCGGTGATTTCGAGTTCGGTGAACATCGATTTGCCTTCTTCTAGGGAGATGACGCCTTCGCGGCCCACTTTCTCCATAGCGTTAGCAATCATCTGACCCACTTCAGGATCGTTGCCTGCGGAGATAGATCCAACCTGCGCGATCGCAGTAGAATCTCCAACGGGCTTGGCCTGCTTAGCAATTTCTTCAACGAGGTAGGCAGTGGCTTTGTCGATACCGCGCTTTAGTGCGATCGCATTTGCCCCAGCCGCCACGTTGCGCAATCCTTCTTTGACAATCGCGTGAGCCAGCACAGTCGCAGTCGTCGTACCGTCACCCGCCGAGTCATTTGTCTTGGAAGCCGCCTGACGAATCAGCGCAACGCCTGTGTTCTCGACGTTGTCTTCTAGCTCAATTTCTTTGGCAATGGTCACACCGTCATTGACGATCTGAGGAGAGCCAAACTTCTTTTCAAGGACGACGTTGCGTCCTTTGGGGCCGAGGGTGACTGCCACCGCTTCAGCCAAAATGTCCATACCGCGCTCTAACGCGCGGCGGGCATTTTCGTTATAGATGATGCGTTTTGCCATAGTTGTACGGGGTTTGTAGGAAGGGTATGAGTGAAGTGAACAGAAAAACTAGAAAGTAATTGACTAGTAAGTAACAGTCGCCAAAATATCCTTTTCAGAAAGTAGGATGTACTCGCCACCTTCCATCTTGATTTCAGTGCCTGCATACTTGGAATAGAGCACTTTGTCGCCTACGCTCACATCCATTGACTGACGGCTGCCGCTGTCATCTACCTTGCCGGGGCCAACGGCTGTGATTTCGCCAACCTGAGGCTTTTCCTTCGCTGCGTCAGGCAGGATGATACCGCCAGCTGTCTGCTCCGCCGACTCGCTGACTTTGACGAAAACGCGATCGCCCAAGGGCTTGAGTGTTGCTTTACCTAAAGAGATAGCTGCCATTGTGACTTCTCCGCTATGAATCCAAAATAATGTTGTGTTTGTCCGATATCAGCGTCGCCGATACCGCATGATTAAAGCCCGGCAAAGTAATCAGTTGCGATCTTCGCAGGGCCCTACCCAAAGTTAAAAGCGAGAGTTAGCACTCTCTGCCGCTGAGTGCTAATTTACCGAATTGCACAAGGTGAATGCAACAGGATAGGCAGTGCGGGTTACCGAACTAAAAGAACGATGAAGTAGGAAGAATGAATGATGAAGCAGCGAAGGCAAGGCGTAAATACCAGAGTTTCAGCGCTGATTTGGCATCTACGATGTTTAAACTCATCGCTCATCATTCATCCTTCATAATTTTTAAAGCCGAGGCATCTAGTGATAATCTTGAATGTGGCGCGAGTTGATCTCAATTAAGAAGTTACATTCGGAGTTGCTTTGGTTAGGTCACTCAGGCGCGGTATCAGCTAAAACGTAGGACAGGCGCAGGAATGGTCTCCACCGCAGAGAAAACAAACACCGGCTATATCACTCAGATTATTGGCCCAGTTTTAGACGTTAAGTTCCCAAAAGGCGAACTTCCAAGGATTTACAACGCTATTAAAATTACTGGCACAAACCCTGCCGGTCAAGAGATTTCGGTTACTTGCGAAGTGCAGCAGCTGCTCGGTGACTCCCAAGTTCGCGCAGTATCCATGAGTTCTACAGATGGACTCGTGCGCGGCATGGAAGCGGCAGATCTAGGCGGACCTATCAACGTTCCCGTTGGTAGAGCAACCCTAGGCCGAATTTTTAACGTCTTGGGTGAGCCTGTAGATGAGAAAGGTCCAGTCGATGCCGAATCGTCTTTGCCTATTCACAGATCTGCGCCTAAGCTGGTTGACCTAGAGACAAAGCCCGCTGTATTTGAAACGGGTATTAAGGTTGTAGACCTGCTAGCTCCTTACCGACGAGGCGGAAAAGTTGGTCTTTTTGGTGGCGCTGGCGTAGGCAAAACCGTCCTAATTCAAGAGCTGATCAACAATATTGCCAAAGAGCACAGCGGTGTATCTGTGTTTGGTGGTGTTGGTGAGCGTACTCGTGAAGGGAACGACCTCTACAACGAATTTATCGATTCCGGCGTAATCAACGCCGACGACCTTAGCCAGTCGAAAGTGGCTTTGGTATACGGTCAGATGAACGAGCCACCTGGTGCTCGTATGCGCGTTGCCCTATCTGCTTTGACAATGGCAGAATACTTCCGCGACGTGAACAAGCAGGACGTGCTGCTGTTTATTGACAATATCTTCCGCTTTGTCCAGGCTGGCTCTGAGGTATCGGCGCTGCTCGGTCGGATGCCTTCTGCGGTAGGTTATCAGCCTACATTGGGTACCGACATGGGCGACCTGCAAGAGCGTATTGCGTCTACCACAGACGGCTCTATCACCTCGATTCAGGCGGTGTACGTCCCTGCGGATGACCTGACTGACCCCGCGCCTGCAACCACGTTTGCTCACCTGGACGCGACCACTACCCTCTCACGGGCGTTGGCTTCTAAAGGCATTTACCCAGCGGTAGATCCCTTGGACTCTACCTCCACCATGCTTCAGCCAGATATCGTTGGCGCTGAGCACTATGGCACTGCCCGCGCAGTCCAGTCGACGCTACAGCGCTACAAAGAATTGCAGGACATCATCGCAATTTTGGGTCTTGACGAGCTTTCTGAAGAGGACCGTCAGGTTGTGGCTCGCGCTCGTAAGATTGAGAAATTCCTTTCTCAGCCTTTCTTCGTGGCAGAAGTCTTTACGGGTATGTCTGGTAAGTACGTGACGCTAGAAGAGACTATCAAAGGTTTCAACATGATTCTAGATGGCGAGCTAGACGATGTTCCTGAGCAGGCTTTCTATCTAAAAGGCGGCATCGAAGAAGTGATCGAAGCGGCTGAGAAAATGAAGGCAGACGCTGCTGCTAAGTAACACGTAGGAAACCGTAGGAGCTGTAGGGGCATAGCATGCTATGCCCCTACAGCTCCTACGCAAACAGATCGGCTTGGATAACCATTCAAAATCACCGATTGCAAAACAACATTATTTCGAGAGAGCTATGTCTTTAGTTGTGCGCGTTGTTGCGCCTGATAGAACGGTTTGGGATGACGAAGCTGAAGAGGTGATTTTGCCTAGCACTACCGGGCAGCTCGGTATCCTAGGTGGTCACGCGCCTCTATTGACAGCGCTGGATACGGGCGTGCTGCGGGTGCGCTCGACTGAAGGGTCAAAGGAGTGGACTGCGATCGCACTCATGGGCGGCTTTGCAGAAGTCGACGAAGACGAAGTGATCATCCTGGTCAACGGCGCAGAACGGGGCGACAGCATTGACCAGAGCGAAGCGGAAAAAGCCTACGAAGAAGCCCAGGAAAGTGCAAACAGCGTCTCTTCCGATGATCGTCAGGGCGTACTCAAGGCGGGTCAGGCTCTGAAAAAGGCCCGCGCTCGCTTGCAGGCAGCAGGCGGCAAAATTTAGATTCGCCGCGAATCATTCATAGCTTAAATCGTCTTAGACTCGGCAACACGGCGCTGAAAGTCTAAGGCGATTTTTCGTTTCATTGTCTTTGTATGAGACGCGACAAATCTGACCTGCGGAAGACACATAGTTTTCAGTCTTTACGATTCACTGGAAACTAGCTGCTTGATAAAAGCGGTGTAAATTGACAGCCCGTGAGGTTTGCTATGGCTCAGATAAACCAGTTAAAGACCTTGCTACTGCTAGCGCTGCTCGGCGGACTGATCGTGCTAGCTGGATATCTACTAGTCGGCAACGAGCAGGGTTTGTACTACGGTTTGGCCTTCGCTGCTTTTAGTAGCTTTGGGTCTTGGTACTATTCTGATCAGGCGGCGCTGTCTGCATTTAAGGCGAAGCCAACGGCGCGCGAAGAGGCTCCCGAACTGTACGAACGGATTGAGACTTTGTGCGATCGCGCTAATCTCCCTAATCCCAAGCTATACATCGTCCCGTCAGACTCACCGAATGCCTTCGCCACCGGGCGCGATCCTGAGCATGCTGCGATCGCCCTCACCAAAGGCATCATCGATCTTCTCCCCCCAGACGAACTAGACGCCGTCATCGCCCACGAACTTACCCACGTTCGCAATCGCGACACCCTGACCCAGGCCGTGGCGGGAACTCTTTCTGGGTCACTGACTTACCTGGGCCGCATTCTGACTATCGGCGCACTGTACTTTCCTGTAGCTAGAATCGGACGCCGAGGCAATAGTCCTCTTGCTATTCTTATTCCTGCTAGTGATTGGTCCTTTCAGTGCTGGGCTACTACGTATGGCCATCTCTAGAACCAGAGAATACGCAGCCGACGAAGGAGCCGCCGAAATCACTGGTAATCCTCTGGCGCTAGTCCGTGCGCTTACAAAATTAGAAGAGATGGGTCAAAAAGTCCCCATTCACGGCAATCCAGCTTTTGCCCCGCTATTTATCGTCAACCCGCTTTCAAAAGAAGGCTTGATGAAACTATTCCTCACCCATCCACCGACAGAAGACCGCATAGAGCGGCTAAAGGAAATCGCCAAAGGCATAGAACCTTCCTTAAGTGCATCCAAGACAATGAGTCCTGCTGCTTAGGTGAAGTAGCCCCGGGAGAGTATCTGAACGCATTGCGCTGCGTCATTCTCTACAGAGATATTGAGTGATGTCTGTCTATGATAGTAGTTACAATGTAATTACTCTTTAGTGCGAAGCTTATGAATACGGCAGATGGTGGAGTAATTACAAAAGTCGTCAAAATAGGCAACTCGCAAGGTATTCGTATCCCGAAGCTATTGATAGAGCAGTGTGGACTCCATTCCCAAGTATCGCTAACCATCCAAGATGGATGTCTTACAATCCGTCCGGTCGCTCAGCCAAGAGTAGGGTGGGAAGAAGCGTGCAAGGAAATGGCTGAACGTGGAGACGATCGGCTTTTAGATGACACGGTCTTAACCGAATGGGACGATAACGAATGGGAGTGGTAGTCAAACGGTTTGACGTTTTTCTATTGAGATTAGATCCAACCGTTGGTGCCGAAATTCAAAAGACCAGACCCTGTGTCGTTATCTCGCCTGACCAGATGAATCGCTATCTGTCTACCGCGATTGTGGCACCGATGACGACAGGCGGACGGCAATACCCGATGCGCGCGAGCTGCCAGTTTGAGGGAAAGAAAGGCCAAATTGTCCTCGATCAAATTAGAACGGTTGATAAATCTCGGTTGGTAAAAAGGCTAGGAAAGCTGAGTAAACCCGAAAGAAAAGCAGTACTAAGCATTTTGACCGAGATGTTTGCAGAGTAGCCGGTAGGACTGACGAGACTATTCGTAGATTTAACCAGGGTTTATCTAGGGTCAAAATCGATAGACAAAGACTCTAGTAAATCAACGAACGATCGATCTGAGATTGATAGGAGCATCCGACTCAGCTGCTGGCAAAAAATCTTGGATACCCTTGCAGAAGTTCCCTCGGGATGAACGCTCATGAATCCATGTGCAACTGCATGTCTCAAAGCAGTAGCCACAATTAGAACGTTGTCATGTTTTCCTTGCTGAAACGCAATGAGCTTATTTTTCAGACTTTCGTGACTCACCGTCTTAATCAAAAACTGAATAATCGCATCTGATCCTCTAAGGCCATCAGCAGGAGACGTAGCCCAATCAGCCCATCGTTCGCTCAGGTGCTGCCTTGGCTTAGCTGGCTTCACTGCTTTGTGAAATTGCTCAAGTGCGCTATAGGCCAGAAACACTTTTAGCACAGCGCCGTAAGCCTCTGTCGTATCGTCGGCATAACCATCCGCGTCAATGCTATTAAAAGCTCGCGCCAGTCGATACCTAGCAGCAAACCGATTCAGCTCAGACAGAGAAATGTTCTCTGGCAAGTCTAAAGGCTCATTGTCACGACGCCACTGACAGAAGACCTTCCAATAAGACGGGTTTGACATCTATAGCTTCCAGCACTTTAGCTTTCGACACTTTGCTTTTATCATAACCAGGAGCTACAACCCTTTCCAAACAGGGTACGATGCATTACGCATTGCGCTATAGCTGCTTCAATAACACTATAAAAAACCCTCTAAGCACATCTGTCAGAGGGTTTCCTTGTATGCGCGATCGCTACTTTAGCAAACTGGACGGCTAATCACGAGCTACCAGTAAAGGCAACTTCAGGAAATTTCTTCTGAGCTTCAGTCATTGGCTTGGTCTTGCCTTCTTCCTGCCAATAGTTGATGATCTCAGTGGCTTTGTTTAAGAGCCCGACGCTCTCTTCATCGGTGATCCAGGATTTGGATTCGATTTCTGTTTTCAGCTGTTCCCAGGCATCGTTGCGGGGCCAGAAGAAATAGGACGTTAGTGGGCTAGTGCCTTTGCCGACTACCTGATCTACTGCCAGGGCAACGTCTTTATCTAACCAAAGTACTTTTAATATGAATCGGGCATCCGATTCAGGCGTAGTAGCCGTAGACTCAACAGACTCCAAGCGAAAACCTCCAATTGCGATCCCTTAAACGGGTATAACTACAGTCTCCTACTTTAGCATAAGCTATGAATTGTAACACCTGAACATTTTCAGTATTCATGCTATGTCTATTACGCTCATCACTGGTCCTAGTCGCTCGGGCAAAAGCGAATGGGCTGAACAGCTAGCGTCTCAAAGTGCTGAGCAGAACGATCGGCAGATCGTCTATATTGCAACGGCACAGACGAATTCTGAGGATCTCGAATGGCAGGCGAGGATTGAAAAGCACCGCGTTCGACGCCCAAAATCCTGGGAGATAGAAGAGGTTCCGGTTGCGCTGGTGGATGCAGTGCTTTTGCGAAGGGACAGCGCGGGGCGTGGTTCTAGCTATTGCCTACTGATAGATTCGCTGGGCACCTGGCTGGCAAACTTGATTGAATACGACGACGATGGCTGGGAACTACAGCAGCAGGCGCTGGTAGAGGCGCTAACACAGACGAACGAGGATGTGATTTTGGTGGCAGAAGAGACCGGCTGGGGGGTGGTGCCTGCCTATGAGCTAGGTCGGCGGTTCCGCGATCGCCTAGGCAACCTCAGCCGCGCCATCGGTCAAATCTCTACAGATATCTACCTCGTGACTAGCGGCTATGCGGTCAATCTCAAGCAAATAGGTATTCCAGTTGGTGAATAAAACTCAGTAAAACTGGCGAAGCAGATTCTTAATTATTCCAATCGAAAAAATAGAATCTGTGTAAACCAAAGCTAAGGTATGTTTGCTAGTTGCAGCGCAAAACCATCATTCATCGTTCGTGAGTTTATGGCCTCTCCACTTCAGGTTAAGCACTATTTAGCACATTGGCTGCAGCTAGGAAAGTCAGTAATTACCGCAGATGGCCAGATTGTCTGCAGGCCCAAGACGGTGATTCAGGGCGATCGCTTCAGCACTGAATTCGAAGCCTGTTGGACAGAGATCTTAAATCAGAACAATTCAACCTATTACTTAGAGGGGACTGATCAAAGCATCGCTGATCTACTCTCACCAGAGTGGGAAATGGCTAGCTGCGCCCGCTGCAACATGATCGTCCCCACACCAGAAGTGTTTGTTCATCCATTCCCTTGCCCTTGCAACGATTTGAGCGACTGGCCCAACGAAGAGATTCCTCAACCGCGTCTACCAGTTGACAGCCAGGACCGACTTAGTCAAATTCAGCAGCGCATGACATCTAAATTCTGCGAATGACTGAAGCTCATTTCATGCTCGCCGCCAGGATAGCGACCTTTAGACAGCTACTTTCCCCTGGGCTTCTTCGGTCTGTCGATCGATGTCATAAGTAAAAAAGTCTTTAGCCATGAGCGTGTTTGGAAAGATAGCTTTAGCTTCTGCTAGCAAGTCTTTTAGCTCTAGGACATTCCCCGGTGCATAGCGGGGGCTGAAGTGAGTCATGATCAACTGCCTCACCTGGGCCGCTAGGGCGACTTGTGCGGCCATCGTGGAGGTGGAATGCATCCGCTGGTAGGCAAGTTCAGCATCTTGATGAGCAAAGGTTGCTTCGTGAATTAGCACGTCGGCTCTATCGGCGAGTTCAATGGCGGTCTCGCAGAAGACAGTGTCAGTACAGTAAACAAATTTGCGCCCCAGAATAGTGGGCCCGCAGAGGTCCGCACCGTTGACTTTGCGGCCATCAGCGAGGGTAACGACTTCACCCCGTTTGAGCTTGCCGTAGAGAGGACCCGGTGGAATGCCTAGCGTGGCTGCGCGCCTGACATCGAAGTGCCCCGTTCGATCTTTTTCCTCAACGCGGTAGCCGTGTGCAGGAATGCGGTGCTTCAGTTTTCGACAAACGACTTTGTAGTCCTCGTCTTCATAGACGGTACCGGGTTCGGTGATGTGGACCTTGATCGGATAGGAAGAGTGCGTTTTGGAATAGCGGCGGCAGGCATCTAGATATTTGCCTAGCTCCGGTGGCCCGTAGATATCAATTTGCTGCTGACCAGTGCCTGCCATACCACAGCTTGCCAATAGTCCTGGCAAGCCAAAAATGTGATCGCCGTGCATGTGCGTAACGAAGATTCGGCGGATTTGGCTGGACTTAAAGTCGCTTCTGAGGAACTGATGCTGGGTGCTTTCGCCGCAGTCGAACAGCCAGATTTCTGCCCTTTGCGGTAGGCGAAGAGCAACGCTAGAGACGTTACGCGATCGCGTTGGCACACCGGAACTGGTTCCTAGAAAAGTAATCTGCAAAGCTTTGAAGCCTTATTAAATACGCCTTATCTATATTGACAGAGATATGGCTAATAAGGCTTGGTTTGATTCCGTCTTATGCTATGGCCATTTACTAGTAGGATCACAACGATAATGTCAGAAAAACCTGACATAGCTATAGATTGCAAGGGGGCGCTACCGCTTGATAATCAATCCGAAAAAAGCCGCTAAGATAGCTCGTACTGCTGAAGTTCAGAATGATCGCCAAGCCAATTCAGAAACTGCTATCCGTCAAAAGTATCGAATCTCGCTTAAAATCGTGAAGATTTGTTACCAGAAAAACGGTGATTCTTGATACACTATTGCTCGGAGCCCAGCAAGTTTCTTCGCTTAGTCTTATTTAGCCAGTTGGCTGTGGCTAATTTCAAAGTTTTCTTGTCCGCACTGTCGTATGGGAGTACGCAGTCGAGCTTCCTCTCCTTTGAAGAAATCTCAAGAGAGAATACAACTAGAAATCGACCAGAAGCATCTAGAGGATTCTAGGTGCTTTTTTATTGAGCGATCGCACACTCGAACACAGGAAAAATCGTTGATAATGAGTAGGTTGTTCCTCTCGATAGCGCTTTGAGTTCTTCCGCCGACAAGCCCCTTCTGATGCTGGTAGATGGCCATTCACTGGCCTTTCGATCCTATTATGCGTTTGCTCGCAGCCGCGATGGTGGATTGCGGACATCTACCGGCATTCCCACCAGCGTGTGTTTTGGCTTTTTAAAGTCGCTGATGGACACCCTAGAATCTGAGAAGCCAGACTATGCGGCAGTCACCTTTGATCTATCAGAGCCGACCTTTCGCCACGAGATTACAGACACCTACAAGGCTGGACGCGCAGAAACGCCAGAAGAATTTACTGAAGATCTCGAAAATCTGAAAGAGCTGCTGGGTGCTTTTCACCTACCAATTTTCTGTACTCCCGGATACGAAGCCGATGACATGATCGGCACCCTAGCGACTCGCGCTAAAGCCAAAGGCTATCGCGTCAAAATCTTGAGCGGGGATCAGGATCTTTTTCAACTAATTGACGATGATGAAGATATTAAAGTCATCTATTTGAGCACCGTCTTTGGCAGTCGGACTAGCTCAGCCAAAGAGTACGGCGTAGCAGAAGTGCTAGAGAAGCTGTCAATTTTGCCGTGTCAGGTGATTGACTACAAGGCGCTGTGCGGTGATTCGTCTGACAATATTCCAGGAGTGCAAGGAGTCGGCAAGAAAACGGCGATTAAGCTGCTAGATACCTACGGCAATCTAGAAAACATCTACGCTTCGATTGGTAAGCTAAAGGGTGCGGTCAAAAAGCGACTAGAGGCTGGAGAAGCAGATGCCAAGCAGTCAAAGACTTTGGCGACGATTGTTACCGACGTGCCGGGGGCAACCGACTTAGGATCTTGCAAGCTAGAAGGGTTTAACCCTGAAGATGTAATTCCAGCGCTAGAGAAGCTAGAGCTTCAGCATTTTGTCAATCGCCTCAATAAGCTACAGGCTTCTTTTGGCGGTGAGTCTGACTATCAGCCTAGGCCAAAGGTGGTTCCTGTTCCGAACGATTTTGAAGACCCAGATCTTGCCTTTTTCAGCGCCGAGGAAACGGACGCGGTTGGCAGTATGGGCCTAGGATCTGTAGATATTCAGCCGCTGACGGTGACCACTGACGCTCAGCTAAAGGAACTGATCAAAACGCTGAAGGCGCAAACTGATGCGGCTAGTCCAGTTGCTTGGGACACGGAGACCAACTCAATCGATCCCCTAGAAGCTGATCTGGTTGGGATTGGCTGCTGCTGGGGTGAGGGTCCGACAGACTTGGCCTATATTCCAGTTGGGCACACGGTAGGCCAGCAGCTAAGCTCGCAGGCTGTACTAGAGGCGTTGAAGCCGATACTAGAAGATAGTAAGTACCCAAAGGCTTTTCAGAATGCGAAGTATGACCGCTTGGTATTGAGGCGAGCGGGTATGACGCTAGCGGGTGTGCTGTTTGACCCGATGTTGGCTAGCTATGTGCTCAACCCTGAGAACAGTCATAACCTTTCAGATATGGCGCTGCGATATCTGGAACTGACGACGGTTAGCTATACGGATTTGGTGCCGAAGGGGAAGACGATTGGGGAGGTTGCGATCGCAAAAGTAGCCCAATACTGCGGCAGCGATGTCCACGTCACCTATCGCCTAGTGCCGCTACTAAAAGCCGAGCTTCGTGACTTCCTTGACTTAGGCAAGCTCTACACAGACGTAGAGCTACCGGTTGAACCCGTCCTGGCCAATATGGAAGCGACTGGCATTCGGATCGACAAAGAATACCTAAATAAATTTTCCAAACAGCTAGAAGGCGACCTAGCCAGCATTGAAACAGCCGCTTACGAAGCCGCTGGAGAAGAATTTAATTTGGGTTCGCCCAAACAGCTAAGTGAACTGTTTTTCGAAAAACTTGGGCTCGATAAGCGTAAGTCGCGCAAGAACAAAACCGGCTATTCGACTGACGCGGCGACTTTGGAGAAGCTACAGGGCGATCATCCAGTCGTCGATAGCGTAGTGGAATATCGCACCCTATCGAAGCTGAAGTCCACCTACGTAGATGCTCTGCCTGCGCTGATCAGACCAAACACGGGCCGAGTACATACCGACTTCAATCAGGCAGTCACTACTACGGGTCGACTGTCCTCTTCTAATCCCAACTTACAAAATATTCCAACCCGCACAGCCTTTAGCCGTCAGATTCGTCAGGCTTTTTTACCGAAAGAGGGCTGGCAGCTAGTGGCGGCTGACTATTCTCAGATTGAATTACGCATCCTGGCGCATCTGAGCGAAGAGCCGATTCTAATCAAAACCTACAGAGAAAATGAGGACGTTCACCGGCTGACGGCTACACTGCTGTTCGATAAGGAAAAAGAAGAGATCACAACTGACGAGCGGCGGATTGCCAAAGTGATCAACTTCGGGGTGATCTATGGCATGGGTGCGGCTCGGTTTGCGCGTGAGATGGACATTCACAGGCTAGATGCCAAGACGTTTATCGATCGATTCAACCAGCGCTATCCAAATGTGTTTGATTATTTGCAGCAAATGCAGCGGGAGGCGATCGCACTCGGCTACGTCAAAACCATCGCCGGTCGTCGCCGCTACTTCAACTTCACCACCCGCAGCCTGCAAGCTCTGAAGGGCACAGACCCCAAAGATATCGATCTCAGCAGCCTGCGAACCAACGGCTACGACGCCGGTTACTTGCGAGCGGCCGCCAACGCTCCCATTCAGGGCTCTAGCGCCGATATCATCAAAGTCGCCATGATTCGACTGCACGAATTGCTTAAAGACTACCGGGCAAACATGCTGTTACAGGTACATGACGAGCTGATCTTTGAAGTGCCGCCGGATGAGTGGGAAGAGCTACAGCCAAAAATTGAACAAACGATGGAGAACGCGGTCTCCCTAGCCGTGCCGCTGAAGGTAGAAGCACAGGCCGGGAAGAACTGGATGGAAGCAAAGTAGAAAAGCGATAGCATGGCATAAGCTATCAGCACTATGACATGGCATCACAAGTAGATACGGCTAATATCTCCGTCGTTTCCGATGAGCACGGTCTGCAGCGATGGAGTGATGAATCATCTTTAAAACATGCCTACGGAGCGCATCTTCTGAAAGAAAACTGGGATATTTCTTTAGATATAGAGTTAGAGCACGGTAGCGCCCGAATCGATATCTTCGCTAGAGACGGTGACCAGGTTCATTTGATTAAAGTCGAAGAGGTTCTTGATAGCTCCAACGTCTACGACATTATCGGTCAGATAGCTTACTACCGGCAGTATTACTCTGATGCCCGCGTATCGGTCGTAGTAGGGCAAGTTTACATGCTTTCCAATGCTGATTCTGAGGTTCCTCTATTACAAGTAGATGGGCTACAAGAGGATGGGTTTGATCCGGCAATACTTCTATTGCAAGAGAATGGGATTGAACTGTTTGTCTTCGATCCTGATGACTACTACGAAACCGAGTCCGATTATCGTAACCCATACGAATGGATGTTTGTAGCGACGTCTCTATTGATTGGTATCTTTTTGATAGCGGGTATTGTTGTTTTGTTTTTGACAATGTAGGCAATTAACTGAAGCACAACATTACAGGCGGAACCTCTATACAACAGTGAGTTTAGATAAATCGTGTGTACGGATGCATCCACAACAGCTATGTTAAACACCAATAGCCAGATATCAAGAACAAAGTAGCAGCGCTGCATCAGTGATAAGCTAAGCGACGGATTCCATCCACTGAATACATTGCAGCATGTGCTGGTTCATCTTCTCTGCGCTGGTTGAGAAACGCCTTCCGTGACCTGGCAGCACCCACTCAAACGAATAATTTTGAATGTACTTCCTTAGCTGTTTCATCGACTCAATCTGCTTTGGCCAGGAGTCCCAGCAGAAATTACGAAAGGCATAGAGCTGGTTCAACCGCGCCGACCAGGCCAGGTGATCGCCTGTGAACAAATATTTCTGTTTGTAGAGCAGCACTGTATGTCCGGCTGAATGTCCGGGCTGCGGGATGACTAACAGATCGTCATCTATCGCTACCGGCTCTGTTCCCGATAGCTGAATCTCTACGTCCTTTGTCCCAGCGGTAATGTCGTCACTGTGCAAAATGCGCTGAGCGCCAAAATGATCGTGGAATTTTTGATGGTCGGCCACGTCATCCCGGTGCGTGAGATACATATACTGGACACCGCCAAGTTCTTCTAGTCGCTTGACCAGTGGCGGCGTGAACCGAGGCGAGTCAACTAGCACATTGCCTTCGGATCTTTGGATGAAATAGCTAGCTGCGCCGAATGATTTTTTCGAGTGATAGCCGCAGTAGAAAACGTTGTCTTCTATTGGCAAAGGAAATTTCTGCTGAACCGATCGGATGTCAGTTGGTTTATCCTGCGTGCCAATCGATGCGGTCGGACAGGCAAGTAATGCTTCTAGCGCGGCGACTCGCTCTGACTCTGTAGTGGGTTGATGATGGACGATCGACTGAGCGTCAGCGCGACTGTATATCTGCGGAGCTACCCAGCGGCAGGTGTCGCAATCGATACAGCTACTATCAACATAAAAGTCGCCCGCTACGTTTTGGTTACGTCGGTCTTTAAGATTAGCCATAGTCTGCAATGTTAGTCTGAAGATATCAATTGGTTTTGATGACCAGTTGTTTTAGTGATCTTTAGCCTAGCGCATCTGCTCTCTAATGCGTACTCACTACGACTTCGTGTAGTGAGTACGAAAATAGTGCCATGAAACGTACGTCTCGCTCTCTGCTTGTTGTTGGCTTTGCTCTGCTGGTAGGAACCGGCTTAGGTATTTTGCTGCAGTCAGTTTTCCGGATTGGCGATTCTCCAATAGAGAGGCTGCGCCAAAGCACTGCCAAAGATTCAGCCAGTTCATCAGTGACTATTCCAGATCAGCTGCAGGGGAAGCTCAAGCTCTATGTCCTCGTCGGTCAGTCTAATATGGTTGGCGTTGCCGATATTCCAAAAGATGTTAGAACCAGCGCTAATATCTATACCTTCGCTAATGACTATCGCTGGCGGCTTTCGAACTCGCCCGTCGACGATGCCACCAATCAGGTAGATGCGGTCTCTGCAGACAACAACGCCAAGTTCGGTCCGGCTCTGCCCTTTGCCCAAGCCCTAATCGAGGAAAACAACAATCAGATCATCGGCTTGATCCCTTGCGCCAAAAGCGGATCATCCATCACTGACTGGCAAAAAAATCCTAGCGATCAATCGCTCTATGGCTCTTGTCTGAAGCGGGTTAGAGCAGCTTCCACAATGGGAACTGTTAGCGGTATCTTGTTCTTTCAGGGAGAAACAGACGCAGTTTCCGCTGAAAAATTTCCCAACTTAAACCCAGATCCGGCGGCCTGGGCAGAGAAATTTGCTACCTTCGCCTATAACTTTCGAGCCGATGTTGGCAATCCAGGCTTGCCATTGGTCTATGCTCAACTGGGTCAGCCCACAGATCTAGAAGAATTACCCTACTGGGAGGCCGTACAGCAGCAGCAGGCCAGTTTGCAGATTCCAAACGCTGCCATGATCACGACCAAGGATCTGCCGATGGAGGGCGTGCATTTCACTGCGGGGGGATATAAGACAATTGGAGAAAGATTTGCCGCTGCGATCGGTGGCCTGCCGTAGCGTCGCAGTCATATCAAAGGCTAAAAAAAGAGACCATCTGGTAATCAAATGATCTCTGCACACGTTTTTGTATCGATGAAATCTACCTCTATGAGGTATCTTGTCAAACCTAGCTAAGAAGCGGTTGACGCTCAGCTAGTCCAGCCACTTTCAGCCTGGCTGTTAACGTAGGTCGCAACGTCTTCGATCTGATCAGCGGTCAATCGACCACTGAATGCAGGCATCGCATTCTTGCCGTTGGTTACCTGATACACGATCGCACTGATGTTGTGTTCTGCGCCGTAGTTTTCTAGATACGTTTCCAAGGCGTCTTGTTTCAGGGTTTTGTTGCCCTGCACAACGTTGCGTCCACCAGCGTGACAGGCTACGCAGTTGGTCGCGAACACCTGTTTGCCTTGGGCAATGTCACCTGCATACGCAGGCGGTACAACCAGCAGAACAGCTCCAAATATAAAGCCAACTACTATCGCTATAAAACCCTTCATTGAAGTTGTCCTCTCTCGTTTAGCGTTCTTACTTTAGAGAGGAGTCAGTTGACAGGTCAAAAGACGGCTTGTCTTCTAGACGGACGGTAGAGCGCTGTAGTGGACACACTCACCGCAAGGGCCTGTAGGATTGATTGCGCAACGGACAAGCTCTGATCGGGCGTTGTATGTACAGGAAATATCACCGATCACCCAGGTACCGTTGAGCAGGGTGCGTTCTTCTGGAACGAGGGTTTCTTTGACATGGACGATGGCTTTGTGGAGATAGTAGCGGCCTAGTCTGAGCTGATATTGGTGGCGGCGGACGAGAATTTGGTAGGTTTGTCCGTCAATGTTTACGAAGGTGCCGGGGTAAAGGCTGCGGTCCATTGGGAGATGACCCAGCACTGTTTTGGTATCGCTGAGGACGATGTCAGTGGGTAGCGCTTTTTTATCCATAAGCCTTGTTCTCAATAGATAGTAACGAATCAAAGAATGCTCAAAAGCGAAGCGCATCCCTCAGCGTTAGCCAAGGAATGCGCTTCGGTCTAGCTCAATGGCTGGTCATGAAACTCCAAAGGGCTTACTTCTTTGCTTCCTGACGCTCTTTGGCTTCTTTGATGACTTCTTCGGCGACGTTCTTAGGACATGGAGAATAGTTACCGAATTCCATGGAGAACTGACCGCGACCGGAGGTCATGGTGCGCAGATCGCCGATGTAGCCAAACATCTCACTCAAGGGTACGTCTGCTTTGATGCGAACGCCCATTGGGTTGGAGTTTTGAGATTTGATCATGCCGCGACGACGGTTAAGATCGCCGATGACGTCGCCCATATGGTCGTCTGGGGTGAAAACGTCTACGTTCATGATCGGCTCTAGGATCTGCGGGCCAGCTTTGGGGAAGGACTGGCGGTAGGCGGATTTGGCGGCGATTTCAAATGCGATCGCACTAGAGTCGACCGCGTGGAAACCACCATCGGTAAGCGTCACCTTCACATCCACCATCGGATAGCCAGCTAGAGGCCCTTTCTCCATGCTGTTTGCGAAGCCTTTCTCGACCGCAGGCCAGAATTCACGAGGCACGTTACCACCAGTAACCTTGGACTCAAACTCAAAGCCCACACCGGGTTCACCGGGTTCAATGGTGTAGTCGATCTTGGCAAACTGACCCGAACCACCGGACTGTTTCTTGTGAACGTAAGTATCTGTAAGCAGCTTCGTGATCGACTCACGGTAGGCCACCTGAGGCTTGCCCACTTCAACTTCTACGCCGTGTGTGCGCTTGAGAATGTCCACCTTGATATCGAGGTGGAGCTCGCCCATCCCCTTCAGAATGACTTCGCCGCTTTCTTGGTCAGTCTCTACATAGAAAGAAGGATCTTCCTGAACCATTTTGCTGATAGCAAGGCCCATCTTCTCAGAACCGCCTTTGTCCTTGGGCGCGACGGAGATAGAGATAACCGGATCAGGGAAGACCATCGGTTCAAGCGTGGCGGGGTTCTTCGGATCGCACAGGGTGTGGCCTGTCTGCACGTTTTTCATGCCGACGATGGCCACAATGTCACCCGCTTGGGCAGTGTCAATCTCCTCGCGGGAGTCAGCGTGCATAGAAACCAATCGGCCTACGCGATCTGTTTTACCCGTAAAGGTGTTGAGGACAGTGTCGCCCTTGCTGAGCGTACCGGAGTAAATCCGGATAAAGGTGAGTGCGCCGTAGCGGTCGTCCATGATCTTGAACGCGAGGGCGCGAAGCGGTGCGTCAGGGGTAACCTTGGCAACGCCGCCTGTCTCGTTACCATCGAGGTCGACCTCGGGCTGAGGCTTAACTTCGGTGGGGTTGGGTAGGTAGTCTACAACTGCATCAAGTACGTTTTGAACGCCTTTGTTCTTAAAGGAGGAGCCACAGAACGTAGGAAAGAAGGCTAGCTCACGAGTGCCTTTTCGAATGCACTTTTTGATGGTGTCGATGTCGGGTTCGTTGCCTTCTAGGTAGGCTTCCATGACATCGTCGTCCATCTCAATTGCAGACTCAACCAGCATCTCACGGTATTCGGCTACCTTTTCCACCATGTCTTCGGGAACATCGGTGATTTCGTAGTTCATGGGATCGCCGGAGTTATCCCAGATCCACGCCTTTTCGGTGAGGAGGTCTACGACACCTACAAAGTCATCTTCAATACCGATGGGAAGCACCATGACAAGGGGCTTAGCTACCAGGATTTCTTCAACCTGCTTAATGACGCTGTAGAAGTCGCCGCCAGTACGATCAAGCTTATTCACATAGATAATGCGAGCTACTTTGGAATCGTTTGCGTAGCGCCAGTTGGTTTCGGACTGGGGCTCTACGCCGCCGGACGCGCAGAATACGCCGACACCGCCGTCTAGCACTTTCAGGGAGCGGTACACTTCGATGGTGAAGTCTACATGTCCGGGCGTGTCGATGATATTGAGCTGATGATCGTTCCAGAAGCAGGTAGTGGCCGCAGACTGAATGGTGATCCCGCGCTCTTGCTCTTGGTCCATGAAGTCTGTGGTTGCCGCACCATCATGAACTTCACCGATCTTATGGATCTTGCCGGTGAGCTTCAAGATTCTTTCAGTAGTGGTTGTTTTACCTGCATCTACGTGGGCAAAGATACCGATATTGCGGTATTTGGTCAGGTCTTTCATGGTGATTCTTGGTTAGTTGAGTGGTAAAAACTGAAAGCACACCACGCCGCAGATACAGATGTGGTGCTTACAAGTACGGTGAATATGGGCCTCACACCCTTTTGTTGAGCGTTAAAGGCAGTCTAGCGGCGATGACTAACCTTCAACAAGACGCCGTAACTAGCGTGTCGGATAGCTCATGTGGTGCTGCTATAGAACGTTTGGCAGAGGTGCCAACTGTTAAACATTGTAAATTATATCGTATGGCTCGTGTCGGTGGGTTGCTCTTCGGTGGGTGCGGATTCTACGACTAACGTAGTCTTTCGATTTCCTTCTTGGATACAGGTGCTACGGCGATGATAGGCATCAATTTGCTTTAGAAGAGAGCTGGTAGTCATCACACACGAACCACTCAGTGCTGATGCCGCAGTACTAATGGGGAGAATATCACTAGTAGGAACATTTGGAAGAATTTGAGAGATGAGAGCAACTGAGGCAAAACTGCTAGATTTTTTGAAGAAGTCTGCACAGTTAGTCATCCCTATTTATCAACGTACGTATTCCTGGACGGAGAAGGAATGTCAACAGCTTTGGGATGATATCCTATCAGCGGGTAACAATCAGCGTACGCCTGTCCATTTTATTGGTTCTATCGTTTACATAGAACAGAGGCTTGCTCAAGTTATGGATCAGTCACCTTTGTTGGTGATTGATGGGCAGCAGCGGCTGACGACGGTCTCATTACTCTTGGAGGCGTTGGCTCGAAGGCTAGGAGATATTGAACCATTCGATGGATTCTCTGCGCGGAAGATCCGTGATCGATATCTGGTTGATCCTTTAGAGGACGGTTCTAAACCGTCACACGGTGCGAGTGTATGACATGAGCGTATCGTGTGTGCGTCTAGACACGACGACGAGCAGTGGATACAGAGCGGTCGAAGGTGAGGGTTTATTTCAATTTGGCCACAGCAAAGACTATCGACCCGACCTGCCGCAGGTGAAGATATCGCAAGCGGCCCTAGACCCGTTGGGGCTACCGGTGAGCACCACCATCGTCAGTGGCAATCAGGCGGATGATCCGCTCTACATCCCAGAGATAAAGAAAGTGCAACAGAGCTTGGCATCCAGCGGGTTGACCTATGTCGGCGACAGCAAGATGGCAGCGCTAGAGACGCGGCGCTACATCGCCCACAGTCAGAATTACTACCTGTGTCCGCTGCCTGAGAAGCAAGTCTCTAAAGCCGACTTAGCCGAACTACTTGCCCCTGTCTTTCGAGGTGAGGAGCCGCTGACCCCTGTCGCCGCACCTGAGCATAACCGTCGTGAGGCTGAGGCAATCTCAGCGCCACCTGGCGACTCTGAGCCAATCGCTGAAGGGTTTAGCTTCACGATGACCCAATCAGTGAGTCGAGAGACAGACTCGTTCACCTGGCGAGAACAGTGGTTTGTGGTGCATTCGTTCAAGTACGCTGCAAGACAACGAAAGGGGTTAGACAACCGCATCGAGAAGGCCACCGAGGCTTTGAACGAACTGAACCTGACGGGTCGCGGTCATAAACGGCGTACGCCTGAGGAAACCACAGCTGCCGCCCACCGCATTCTCCAACGCTACCGCCTCAAAAACCTGGTTGAAGTCGGCTTTGAAACCACCACTGAAACGACGCACAAACGCGCTTACCGTGATAAACCGGCTCGGACTATCACAGAGACAACGGTGACGGTGAAACCAACCCTAGATGACGAAGCCTACCAGCAAGCAACCCAGCTACTGGGTTGGCGAGTCTACGTGAGCAACGACCTTGAGTTGTCGCTCGCTGAAGCGGTCTACGGCTATCGCAATGAGTATCTCATTGAACGAGATGGTGATCGCGCATTCAAGCTCGTACTTACGCAAACCGATAAGGAATCGCTCATCTCATTAGTTCGACAGAGAGAGCTGCCACAGAATTACTCGGTGCGGGTGAAAGAGAACTTTGAGTTCTTTGATAGGCTCATTGCCGCGCACCAAGACGATCTACTAGCCCTATGTAAGGGATTAGCCAAACTCGTGGTCGTAGACGTTGCGCTCGACCGGGGACAGGACAACCCGCAGCTAATTTTTGAAAGTATGAACTCTACCGGAAAGGAGCTGAGCCAGGCAGACTTAATTCGCAATTTTATCCTGATGGGGTTAGAGCCTAGCAAACAGACTCGACTATATAAAGACCACTGGCGACCAATGGAGCTAGACTTTGGTCAAGAGGCGTATGGTAGCAGCTACTTTGATAAGTTTATACGCTACTATCTTACGATCAAGACGGGCGAGATTCCTAAAAGGGAAGCGGTGTATGAGTCGTTTAAGGCGCATGTGCGATCGCAAGGAATTACTGACGAAAATATAGATGAGGTCGTCTCGGACCTTCAGACGTTCTCTCGCTACTACTGTGCGATGGCGCTAGATAGAGAATCTGATCTAGCGCTGGCAGAAGCATTTCAAGATCTGCGCGAGTTGAAGGTGGATGTAGCCTATCCGTTTTTGATGGAGCTGTATCATGACTATAAACAGGGACTGCTATCTAGAGACGACCTATTAGCGGCAACCCGGCTGACAGAAAGCTACCTCCTTCGCCGAGCAGTCTGTGAAATTCCGACTAATTCACACAGACGAACATTCGCACTATTTGGGCGATCGCTTAAGAAAGACAGCTACATAGAAAGCATTCAAGTCTACTTTGCACAGCTGCCATCTTACCGTCGGTTTCCAACTGACAGTGAATTCAAACGCGAGATCAAGACCCGCAACTTATACAAGTTCAGTAAGGGATCCTATTGGCTACGGCGACTAGAGAATGCCAAGCGAAAAGAGAGAGTGCCTGTCAACGAATACACAATTGAGCATATTCTGCCGCAGAATCCAGAGTTGTCAAAAGAATGGCAGATAGCTCTTGGCCCAGAGTGGCAACAAGTTCAGCAAACATGGTTGCATACGCTCGGTAACTTAACGCTGACAGGCTACAACCAGACATACAGAGATAGTCCTTTTCCAGTGAAGCGAGACTTGGAAGATAAAGGCTTTCAATACAGTCCACTAAAACTGAATAAAGGGCTAGGGCAGGTTGAAGTTTGGGATGAAACAGCTATACAAAATAGAGCAGAACGGCTAGCGGATGAGGCGGTCGAGGTCTGGTACAAACCAGAGGTAGACAGTAACTTGCTAACAGATCACCAGAACAAGCCAGAACAAAGTCGGTCTTATACAATCGCGGACCATCCTTATCTAGCACGAGGAACTTTGCGGGAGCTGTTCGAAGCATTTCGCTCTCAGGTTTTGGCTTTAGACCCTTGCGTCACAGAAGATTTTCTAAAGCTGTATGTCGCTTACAAAGCAGAGACGAATTTTGTCGACGCGGTGCCTCAGTCAAGGCGACTAAGGCTTTCGCTAAACATGCGCTATCCTGATATTTACGATCCAAGAGAAATCTGTAAAGACGTAACGAATGTCGGTCGCTGGGGAAATGGCGATGTAGAGGTCGGGTTAGAAAATCTTGAGGAACTACCCTATGTTATGGGTTTAGTTCAACAGGCATTTGAGCAGCAGATGGGAAATGGAGAAGAGGATTTGTAATTCACGAGCTGGTGTCATAGTGATGTGGATAGCTGCCAAGTTTTTCATAGAAGCGATCGCGACACTATAAACCACTTAGTATTCCTGTTGGACTCGATAATAGCCGCAGAGAAACATCTGTCTTATGAGACTTTGATCGACTGTCTCTGACCGTATAATGTAACAACTTGATTATTGTTTCCTATCAAACAAAGATTCTAGGTGAAAAGTTGTTCTTTAGGCACTTTTTACCAAACTTTAATCGCTACAGTCGGGAATCGTTCAGTCGCTATCTGCAATTAATCAGTCACGCTCAGGAAACCTTCCGCATCGGTCGGGAACCGTTCAGTCATCAACGGCACTTTATCAGTCGCGCTCTGCATCAATTCCGCTTCATATCGCAGCCTTTGCAGGACGCTCTTACTCAACTTAGTCTTGACTCAGCAAAGAAATCATCCTATCGTCAATAGCTAAGGCGACGATGCCAATCACGCCTGTTCTTTAGAACTCATTTGGCTCAAGCGCTATCGGCAGGTGTATCAGCACCCACCGACAGCTAGGCTCACAAACTGATACGAGCAGTCTGTGGCTTAAGGGCACTGTACCTTAGCCACCCTAGCGTGCACTACATTTTGCGGAGTGGCTTTAGTCTTTTGAGTTCTGGTTTCCTAGTTCATCTGTCTTTTTGGGAACCAGAACTTCTAATATTTATTCCTTCTGATCAGGGCGCTGCGGCGTCCACAGTTTCGGCTACCGCTTCAGCCGCGAGCCCTTCGGCACCTATTCCACGTGAGCAGGTGCGGCATTTGCTACTCGGCTCGCCCGCTGCGCTGCAGGGCACCATTCGGCTATTGCACAAGCTCGGCTATGCGGAGGTGAATGATTGGAGTCGGTCCATGTCGACCGGGCGGGTCGGTGAGGTGACGGCGATTTTGACGAAGCAGGTGGAGGTGGGTTGAGGATTTGCGCGTAGCCGTGAACCCTCTCCTGAAGTATTAGTCTTCTGTCACCCATTTGCACGTTAGGCGATCGCCCTCAACTACCCAAGTCGCGCTGAGCTTCCGCGATGAGCGAGTCTTGGTGGGTTTTAGAAAAGTAAGCTGAGGCAAAGGAACAACATCAACTTTGCTATCAGAACGAACAGGTGTCTGGGGTTTAGCTAGATACATATCAACAACTTCTCCGTTATCAGCGGATGAACTTTAGATAAGCTGTAAGCAAGCTGCTAACGGCTTATCCATAAGCTATGCAGCAATCGAGAAGAAATCGAGAAGCTTTTGAAGGGTGAATCAAGAGTGATAAGCAGCCACTAAAAGGAATCTGTCGTTTACACCAGATAGAGATGCTCACTGCTGAAGATCAAGCAATTGGTAGGGCTTGTGTGTATAGGAGCCCTCAGGAAGGAAACTTAAGGAGATCGCCAAATGCTTGCAAATCCGTAGCAACGAACGGAGGTACAAGAGCTTAAAAATCGCCTTCCTGTACAGGCTACTGCGTATACACAGCTGTGCGATCGCGGCTGATAGCCTGCTGTTGACTCATCTCGCCCTACCAGGCATCCCTTTTGAGGGAACCTACTTCAGGAAACGATGCCTCACACGTCTTCACCCCTGTACTCACAGCACTGATGAATCAGCTTGGCGACTAGCCCAGTCCAGCCCGTCTGATGGCTAGCGCCAATCCCTTCTCCCGTATCTCCATTGAAATACTCATAGAACAGAATGTGGTCGCGCCAGTGTTCATCAGTTTGAAAGGTCTCGTTGTTGCCATACACAGGCCGCCGACCGTTCTCGTCTTTTAGAAATGTGCCAATCATTCTCTCTTCTAATTTCGTCGCCACATCCCACAGATTCAGCTGAGGGCCAGTGCCGTAAGGACATTGGATCTTGAAGCGATCGCCAAAAAACTTGTGATAGCGCTGCAATGATTCAATCAATAGGTAATTGGTTGGAAACCACACCGGGCCGCGCCAGTTAGAATTACCGCCAAATAGACCAATGCTAGATTCTGCTGGTTCATAGTCTACTCGGTAGATGGTCCCATTCACGTCAAAGGTGTAGGGATTGTCTGCATGAAAGCGAGAGAGCGCCCGAATCCCAGTCGGACCCAGAAACTCATGCGGCTTTAGCATCTTTGCTAGAATGCGCCGCAGTTTGTCGGGTTTCACCACAGACAGCATTCGCTGCTTTTGATCTTTTTCGCCGTGGGCAATCATGTTCTTGGCAAGCTCAGGGCGGTTGGCCTCGAACCATTCTAAGCGTTCTGTAAAACCAGGTAGCCGATCCAACAGTTCTTGATCTAGAGTGACGTTTGCGTAGAGTGGCATCAACCCTACTAGCGAACGAATTTTGATCGGCATGCGGCTCATATCGGGCAGGTGCAGCACGTCATAAAAGAAACCATCTTCTTCGTCCCATAGCTGAGTGGCGTTCTCACCAGAGGCGTTCATGGCTTCTGCAATGTAGATAAAGTGCTCAAAGAACTTGGTAGCCATATCTTCGTAGACAGGATTTTCTAGCGCCAGTTCTAAAGAAATCGAGAGCATGTCCAGACAGTACATCGCCATCCAGCTAGTGGCGTCGGCTTGTTCTAACCTACCGCCCGTGGGCAGCGGCTTGCTGCGATCGAATACTCCAATATTGTCCAAGCCTAGGAAGCCACCTTCAAAAACGTTGTTGCCCTCCGTGTCCTTGCGGTTCACCCACCAGGTAAAGTTCAACAGCAGCTTTTGAAACAGACGCTCTAGGAAAAGGCGATCGCACTTCCCAGTCAACTTCCGCTCAATCTTGTACACCCGCCAAGTCGCCCAGGCATGCACAGGCGGATTCACATCGCCAAAGGCCCATTCATAGGCAGGCAGCTGACCATTTGGATGCATGTACCATTCACGGGTCATCACATCGAGCTGCTGTTTGGCAAAGGCCGGATCGATGATGGCTAGCGGCAGGCAGTGAAAGGCTGTGTCCCAAGCGGCAAACCACGGATACTCCCAGGTATCGGGCATAGAGAGAATGTCTTGACTGTCGAGATGATGCCAGTGCTGATTGCGTCCGCGTTTGCGCTCGGTGGGTGGATTGATTGTAGCCGGATCGCCCTTTAGCCAGGTGCTGACATCGTACAGGTAGTATTGTTTGTTCCACATCATGCCAGCAAACGCTTGACGCTGCACGTTTCGCAGATCTTCTGTATGAACATCAGGAGAGACTCGATGATAAAACTTGTCGGATTCGACCTGACGAAGATTGAAAGTCTCGTCAAAGCTGCTGCCAAGCGGATCTTCTATATTAGGTCTGTTGGCGAGTCTGAGCTTAATCTGTCGGGTTTCGCCAGGTTGAATGTTGAGTGAATAGTGGATGGCCGATTTGGTACCAACCTGATCGGGATTGATGGCTGTTGTTTCTTCCTCGATTAGGTAGCGATGAAAGGCATCTTTGACATAAGGGGACGGGTTAGGAGCATCAAAGAGTTGTTCTTTGTTGGTCTCGTTTTCAGTGAATAGGAGATTATCTCTAGCAGAAGACTCGGTTTCGTCACTGCCCAAAGGTATCCACTGATTATCAGAAGAGTTGGCTGAAGAGTCATTGGAAGCGGCTGGCGTTTGGCAATATAGCCAGCTCTGTCCTAGCTCTGGGTGGTTAGTTTCTAGAACTGAGAGATTGTCGTCTACGCACTGGGCTTTGATGGTGGGTTTGACCGCGTCTGTCTGCCAGGTCCAGGTGTTGCGAAACCACAGTGTGGGCAATAGGTGAAAGTCGGCGGCGGTGTCACTGCGATTGGTGATAGAAATTTGAATCAGGATGTCGTCAGTGTCGGCTTTGGCATATTCGATCTGAACGTCAAAATAGCGATCGCACTCAAACACCCCAGTATCCATCAGCTCATATTCTGGCTGAGTGCGATCGCGCTGCCGATTCCCTTCCAATAGCTGCTGATAAGGAAACGCCGCCTGCGGATACTTGTACAGCGCCTTCATATAAGAATGAGTTGGCGTACTGTCCAGATAGAAATAGTACTCTTTGACATCTTCGGCATGATTGCCCTCATTGCCAGTCAGTCCATAGAACCGCTCTTTCAGGATTGGATCTTGGGTATTCCACATCGATAGGGCAAAGCAGAGCAGCTGGCGGTCATCGCAGATTCCCAAAATGCCATCTTCACCCCAGCGGTAGGCTCTAGACCTGGCCTGCTCATGAGGAAAGTAGTCCCAGGCATCGCCATGCGGACTGTAATCTTCGCGTACGGTGCCCCACTGCCTTTCGCTTAGGTAAGGCCCCCACCTCTTCCAATCTCTTCCTTCTGGTGTTTGGCTTTCTTGAAGTCGAATATGTTCGGGAGTGGGGATGGAGCTTGTCATGCCAAAGTCGTCACATGCAAAAGCGACATTTCAAAAACAGCACCCATAATATAAAGCGAAACTCCGGACGCCTGCTAGCGTGAAGCTGGTTCCACCTGACAACATCTATCTATGGTTTGGGATCTTGTCCGAATTTTACAGGCTGTTTTGCTCAGCGGCCTGCTCTAGATCGACTGCGCGAGTTTCACTCATGCGAGCTAGGCACTGATCTTCTGTGCCATCAAAGGTCAGGCTGTGGGTTACTTCGTAGGCGCAGTTGCGATCGCGATACTCAATCCAGGCTAGCTGTACATCCACCAGCGCGTCTGCTCTGGGCCCACCCACTACGTCCATAAGACTCTGGTAGTTTTCATTTAGCTGAGCGTCGGCCTCTGCGTAACCAAGAGATGTCTGCCCCTCACCTGCTAGTTCTCTAGTCCGACTCAAATTGCGATTGCTCAGGCAGTCACCATAGATGAGCGGCGCCATCGATCCACCCGTGAACTGATCTCTAGCAAAGCCGCAGTCCAAGTCTCGAAACCTCATCCACGCAGATTCTGAGCTAGCTAGGCTAGTCCTAGCTGTATCGGTCAGCGACTCTGTGATGAACGACTTGACATACTCCAATTGAGCGCTGGCCGCATCCGCGTTTCGCTTGGCGCACATATTCATTTCTGTCTGTGTGTTGAAGCTACCGCAGTCTTCCGAACTGTCAACAATTGGCCCAATCAGTAAGACTTTTGGCTTTCCTGATGTCGTTGGCCTAGCATAGCCGTCTGACGCTGAGGCTTCGCTGTTGCTGTATTCTGTCGAACCTGTCACATCAGACGGTGGGTCGGTGTTTCCAGCTAGTTCTGACGACTCAACTGTTGGCTCTGACGTTGGCGTGCAGGAGTAGAGTCCAAACAAGGATGACGCGAGTAAACAGGAAAGTAAGATCTTTTTCATTACTGTTGCCTAGCTAAAGATGACAGTCTCTAGATCCTTGAGCGCAGTTTCTAGGCTGTCGTTGACGATTTGATGGTCGAATTCGTCGGCAGCGGCTAGCTCTACTTTTGACTGGGCTAAGCGTTTGGCGATCGCACCCTCATTGTCCTGTCCACGAGCGCGAATCCGCGTCTCCAACGCTGCCACGCTAGGAGGCAACACAAAAATTCGCTTCGCTTCTGGAAAACTTTCTTTGACCTGACGCGCCCCGTTCAGCTCAATTTCCAAGATGATTCGCTGGCCCAGGGCGATCGCATCCTTGATCGGGCCTTTGGGCGTGCCGTAGCAGTTTCCGGCAAACTCAGCCCACTCTAGCAGTTCGCCTTGCTCGATCATCTCCTTGAACGCTGCACTACTCTTAAAGTAATAGTGCTGGCCGTCAACTTCTCCGGCCCTGGGCTGGCGAGTAGTCACAGAGGTCGAGACTTGTAGATTCGGATGGCGATCGCGCAAATGAGCCAGCAACGTTCCTTTGCCAACCCCACTAGGTCCAGCCAGCACAATCAATTCGCCGCTAGCCTCTGGTCTTGACATGTAAACGCGCCTCTTTTCCTACGACTCTTTTTCCTAGCGATTTTGGGGCTCTATTTTTCGCCCTATTTTAGGGCTCTGGTAGATCGAACAGCACCGTCGTCATATAGCGCTCAGCCCACTGTGGATTAAAGGCTTTTTCCAGGACTCGGCGAGTCTTATCATTTTGCTGCTGCTGTTTGCAGTAATAGCGCTGCCGGCTGAGGAATTCGGCCTGCCGTTCTGGTACAGGTGATTTGCTCAGCGCTGTCTTCACGTGAACGCTGAGATAGGTTTCAGTTTGCACTAGAAACTGCTGCTCTTCGGCTGGGGTAGTTGGTTTTACAAAGCAGCAAAAATCCGAAAAAATTCGCTTTCCCCAGTCAGGCAGATCTCGCGGATGGCTGTAGCTAGGCCGAGCGGTCTGCGAAAGCTGACTAATGTATTCGGCAGTCAATTGACCTTCAGCAGTTGCCGCTGAGAGATCGACAATCGCCGCACTGATTTGCCCTCTGCCGCTGACAATATCACAGCCAAAGATCGGCAGTTCGTACTCAGGCCGGGGAAACATGACGCAATGCAGGATGTCTAGGTTCTTCCCAATCTTCGCCAGTTCCAAATGCATCTTTCTGAACTGAGGCGTCTGATAGCAGCGGTTTTCGATAATTAGCTTTTCGCCCTCTAGCTTGCCTTCTACATAGCCCAAATCCTCTGGTAGGTAATAGGGAGAAAGCTCTAGCTGTTGCCAGATAGTTTCTATCCCATCTGCGAGCTGACATACGAGGGAATGCTGGTGCTGACGAATAGACGAAGTAGCGACAGAAAGCGGCATGTATTGAACGGTGAACTAAAGGGGCGATAGATGTGCCTGTCTATAAAGGCTATAGGTAAATGACGAAAAGCCTCAGTAAGCCTTTAGCATAGCAGTTTCAGCGAGGCATCAAATTATTCCTGAAGGGAACCCTCTGCATCCGAAAACAGTAGTAGACCGTAGTCAATACTTAGCTGTAAAGCCATCTTCCTGTAGTCACTCTTCCAGCGCCACTCCTCCAGGCGCTACTTCATCAGAGTCATTTACCCGCGCCCCATCATGATTGCCGTTCAGCCAAAGTCTCGCCAGATCCTTGGGATAAACCAGCAGGCATACCAATCGCTCAGATCTGCGCTCAGCTTGCGTCTACGCAGACAGCTTTTTATCGCCGTATGTGACAGTGTGGTCTTACAAGAAAGACTGGCCACTCAGCTGGAAGATGACATCATCTTCAACAGCAGAGGATCGTTTGATCATTTCGGCTTAGACGACTTCGATCTCGACGCTGGAATGGAGGCCACAGGAGCTGGTGCTGTTTTAGACCGGCTTGTGTTTGAGCCCGAGGATGCTCATTTGCCCAGGCAGGTAGTCCGTTGGATGCGGCGGTCTGGACATGAGCGCGGACCGATGGGTCAGCTGCAAGTGCTAGGCCTCGGCCAGATGACGCGCCAGCCTGCAATTGTTCAAAATCACTTTTTGCGATCGCTAGAAAAGATAGATGCCCTCTTGCCTCGGCTCAATACCAGCCTGCTGGTTTGGGTGTCTTGGCCCTGGCTACGAACCATTCAGCAATCTGCGCCGAATTTTTGGCAGTGGCGCAACGGCCTGTACGAATTCGTTGGCGATCCAACCCCCACCCCCATCAACCTCAGCTATCTACTCTCAGATGCCGATCCGGCTACCGATCCACAGACGGTAGCAGGTGATCTAGTCGCAACCTTGGATGATGAGGTAGCACAACTACCCGTTCGGCTGCATGGTGAGTTGGACGACTGGGAGGGTTTGGAGACTGACACCGCTGCTGATCTAGAGACCGATCTGACTATTACCCCGATCACTATGACCGATCGAGAAACTGTTCTAGAGACTGTCATCCCAGATAGTGTCAACACTACAGACGCAGCAGATACGCATTCGCAGGTGAATTCAGCAGTGGTCAGTTCTGCTCTAGAAGACACTTTCCTAGAAGATTCAGTCTCAGAAAACTCAGCTCTAGCGGAATCGCTCGCAGAAGCGCCGTTCATAGAAGAGTCTTTCTTAGAAGGGGCACTCTTAGAAGAATCCTTCTTAGATGAATCGCTTTTAGAAGCGCCGACTTTTGAAGACTTTGTCTTGGAAGAGCCAGTCCTAGAAGAGTCGATTCTTGAAGAGTCAGCTCTCGAAGAACCAAGCTCGAAAGTAATGGATCTCTCACCGACGAATGAACCGAAGTTGGCCAGTTGGGAAAAGGCTGCGAATGATTATTTTTCGGCGGGCTATCAGCGTCGCAGTCTGATTGAAGCGGGCGATCGCACACTAGAAGCAATCGAACCTGCGATCGCCGCCTACGAAGCTGGCCTGCGCTGTGTAGAAGGTCCATATTCCAACTTGGGTAGCTGCCTCAACGATCTTGGGACGCTTTACTGGCTCAGGGCGCAGCAGTTCGGCGATCCGCAGCAAATTGTCGACTGCATGATCCATAGCATCAAGCTCTACTCAGAGGCTTTAGAGCAGTTAGATCTACAGCAAAATCCTACTATGGTGTGTCAGCTGTATAGCAACATGGGTGCAGTTTACAGCCTGTTAGCAGCCTACATAGAGCCCGCCCCTTGCTTCAAACAGGCGGTAGTTGTCTACAACCGGGCCGTCACTATCAGTACACAGACAGCCCCGCCTCAAGAGCAGTCTATGCTATCCAACAGTTTAGGCTCGGTCTATTGGAAGCTGTCTCACTATGAGGAGACGGAGCAGAATCTGCGCTTAGCCGCTCGAACCTACCAGCAAGCGCTACCTGGCTACGATCCAGACGTTCAACCTCTAGACTATGCCGCTGTGCAAAACAATCTAGGCATCACCTACTGGAGTTTGGCGAAGCATGAGTCATCCGTAGAGGTCTACGAAAAGGCGATCGCCGCCTACAAGGAAGCTCTTATCTATCGCACTGCCGAAGCCGACCCTGCTGCCTGCGCAATCACCTACAACAATCTGGCCTTAGCCTACTGGGATTTGTCTAAAGACAGCGCTGTCGACCAGAGCCAAAAACCCACCTATCAGCAAAATGCTATTACCGCGTTTGAATCCGCGCTCGAAATAGCTGAAGGGATCGATGCGTTGAGCGATATGGACAGCGCTGCTGTCTATCACTGTCTAGGCGATGTGTACATGCAAATGGTAGACATCACCGCTTCTACAAAAGAAATTGCCCAGGTATTGCAGAAGTCTTTGCAGAATTATATTCAGTCAGTTGATGGCCTGACAGATGAGTCGCCGCTATTTCAGCCTAGGCTTTCTGCGATCGTTGCCAATTTGCACTTTCAGTACGAATACGTCGGCCTGTCGAGCCAGCAAACTGGCCTGAACCAGATTCCACCCTGGCTCATTCCTTATGTGATGCCCATATTGTGAGCTAGACCGTGAGCCTACTTTTCCGGTCTGCTCCTCTGGCTTGCTTCTGGGGGACTTTGTATCTAAGGTCGTAGCGCCTTGAGTAAGCTGAGAAGGTAGGCTTAGAAGTGTCTTTATACAGGACTCTCTCGATGCCATTACTGATTATTGCTGCTATTGTGATTGCTTTTCTGGCGATCGCATTTGCTCTCCAGAACAACAACATAGTAGAAGTCCATTTGCTTGTGCAGCAATTTCAGTTCTCGCTGGCGCTGCTGCTGCTAACTACCCTGGCGATTGGTGTTTTGATCGGCCTGCTGGTGCTGCTACCCGCGCTGATCAAAAGAGGATGGCGAATCTCTAGGGCGCAAAAGCAGACGGCTGCGCTAGAAGAGCAGCTACAAGAGCGCGATCACTCCCTCTCCAACCGTGAGCAAACCACCGATACCCTCCGTCAAAGCCATCAGAACTTACTACAGGCCCTGGGCTTAATTGATAATAATACCGGTCTAATTTCTTCTAAGGTCCTTTCCCAAACGCTATCTGCTCTGATTCAGCAGATGAAGCTACAGCCTGGCAATTCCAAGTTTGACTCGATTGGACTGCTAATTGTAGAAGCCCATCGCCGTGAGCCTTTAGGTGAGGTAAACACGAGCGAGCGTCAGAATAAGCTGCTCGACGAGGCGATCGCGACCACTATCCGCAAAAATGTCACCGTCGATACCTGGCTATACTGCGATAGTACGGCCGCTGAAGGCGCAGAATTTCTCTGTGTGCTTACTGGCAAAGACAAGAGCGGACTGCGTCAGTACGGCGAGACGCTACAGTCAGCGCTGACTAAGGAACCGCTAAAGCTAGCCGACGAATCGGTAGTCGCGGTCTCGGCGAAAGTAGGCGGTGCGATCGCCGATCGAGACCACCCCACTCACCAAGAACAAATTATCATCAACAAAGCCCGCCAGGCCCTGATAGAAACCGGAAAGCGTCAGCTACCCTCACTGATGAGTAACCACGACATCAAAATCATCCAGGTCACCGACGGCTAAAGTCCTACAGCTTGCAGCGCAACAATCAACCTTAGGATCGAGGAGCAAATAATCTGCTGATCTCTAACCAGCTACTCTTCGACCACGCCAAAGGCGAACGACTATGCTCTCTTCAACCACACTCAGGGTTCAATCAACCCCTGCTGGCCGAGCATGGCCGAGACCACCACACCCACACAGCACTTACTGCGCGGCCACATCCAACCACCCGCCGCTCAACACCACTGTTAACGCCATAAACACAATCGTCAGTAGCCAAGTTGCCCGATTGAGCGTTTCCTCGGCGCTTTTAGTACTGGTAAACAGCTGTGCCTGACCGCCCAAAGCCCCCAGACCATCGCCCTTAGGACTGTGCAGCAGGACCAAAACGCAAACGCCAACGGCTGCGATCGCCCAAATAACTTTAATAACCGTAACAATCATGGAAAAATCCTACACGCGGCGGTGCTCTCTAGCTTATCTCATCCAGCTTATCCCATAGAACCTGCGCAAAGGCAAAGTTGTGACCGCTGCCTGCCACCTGTCTAGACCTACCTCCACAGCCTTTTCACCTTTGCAGAGATACCTTAACCGGCGCACGACTTTGCTTGTACTCGGCCTCGGCTGGCACGATCATCGACTGTCCAGTCATGCCGTCTGGAATAGGAAGCCGCAAGATCTGCAAGATAGTCGGTGCAATATCTGCCAAACAGCCTTCCTCTTGCCTGATTTGCACCTCAGCGCCATGCCCAGGAATCTTTAACCCTTCTCCTTCTATCAGGATGAATGGCACCGGATTAGTCGTGTGCGCAGTCCAGGGGCGGCCCTCTTCATCGTGCATATACTCTGCATTGCCGTGGTCCGCAATGATAATCGCAGTGCCGCCTACTTTACCAATCGCCGCTACGAGCCGACCAACTTCTTCATCAACCGCCTCTAATGCGGTGATGGTTGCTTCCATGCTGCCAGTGTGTCCCACCATATCGGGGTTGGCATAGTTCATGACGATCAGCGAGTATTCGCGCTTGTTGATAGCTGCGATCGCGGTATCAGTTACTTTCTTCGCAGACATCTTCGGCGCTCTGTCATAGGTCGCCACCATTGGACTAGGGATCAGCTCCCTGTCTTCTCCAGGAAACGGCTCTTCTAGCCCACCGTTAAAGAAGTAGGTCACATGGGCGTACTTCTCAGTTTCCGATGTGCGAAACTGCTTGAGCCCGTGATCTGCAACCACTTGGCCCAAGATATTATCCAAGCTCTGAGGCTTGAAGGCTACGCCCACCGACAGCGAAGGATCGTATTGCGTCATCGTCACAAAAGTCAGCGGCAAGATTGGATCTCGCTCGAAGCCGCTGAACTCACGCATCACAAACGCCTGTGTCAGCTGCCGCGCCCGATCTGGCCGAAAATTGAAAAAGATCACGCCGTCTTCTGGCTCGACTGCACCCGGTAAGAGCCGCACAGGTTCGACAAACTCATCTTGAACGCCTTTTTCATATGAGGTTTTCAGCGCTGATAGGACCGAAGGATCTTCTGGAAAGCGATCGCCATTTTCGGTCATGACTCGATACGCCTTCTCCACGCGATCCCAGCGGTTGTCGCGGTCCATCGCATAGTAGCGACCGCTCAGCGTGACAATTCGCCCGGTGCCGATGCGATCGACAGCATCTTGCAGCTTTTTGAGAGCAAATTCACCGTCCGTAGGTTTGGTATCCCGACCGTCTGTAATCGCGTGAATGCAGATGTCCTCGACGCCCTGCCGCTTTGCCATCTCCAAAAGACCGATCAAATGGTCTAAATGTGCATGCACACCACCATCTGAACACAGCCCTACAAAATGAAGCTTGCTGCCTGTATAGGCTACCTTCTGACAAACTTTAAGCAGATCTAGGTTCTCCTCAATGCTGCCATCTTCTACCGCATTAGAGATGCGGACTAGCTCTTGCGGGACCACTCGACCTGCACCGATGTTGAGGTGGCCGACTTCTGAATTGCCCATCTGTCCATTGGGCAATCCGACGTATTTACCGGACGTGTTAATTTTTGCTTTAGGATAGGTATCCCACAAGCTGTCTACAACGGGCGTGTTGGCATGGCTGATGGCGTTGCCATCACTGTCGTCTCGGCAGCCCCATCCATCTAAGATTACCAGTACCATTGGGGAAATAGGAGAGTCTGCCATACCAAAAAAACCTCTGTGATTAGCAACAGTTAGAAGATGAGTCGATCAACAGCTAGCTAGGGCATAGCTCTTTTTATATCTGTCGAGCACTGTGTGAATTTCAACGGAAACAGTATAGGAATTTGATACGACGCTGATGCGCACCACAACACAGTGAACAGTGCTTAGAAAAAGACCTGTCAGCGTCCACCAAACCGGCTGGCTGAATAGATACCCCCAACAGTCACCTATGGTCTGCTAGATTGAGCCCGCTAGATTAATACAGTGAACAAGACACAAGCTGATTGAACCGAACCACCGCTTGTTCGAATGCTGCCTGAGCCGAATGCTACCTGAGCTAATTTACTCGGTGCCTATCTCGAAGCTGTATGACCAAACATGAATCTAAGGTCGTGTCTGCAGTCCTAAAGTAACTCTGTTTCCTGTTAGTAAAGATTGAACTTAATGTTTTTGATCGACTTTTTTAATGGTGATTTTGATGCTTAGTCTGATTGCTACTATGCAATCGATTGACCACACAGCGCTGTAAAACACAATATCAATGGATATAACTAAACATTTAACATGAGTCCTTCCTAAAAATAAAGCACGCCTTTCTACTTAGTCACAGCTTAGTTAGACGTGCTTAGCTTTAGTTGGGGGCTGCGGTGCGGTGCTCTGTATTTAGCTATGAGCTTTTAGCTACGAGCTTTTAGCGGTTTGTTTTTGTCGCTGCTTTTCTTTTTGCTTCTGGCGTCTAGCTGCATCCTTTGCGGCTTTTTCGGCTTCTATTTTCTCCAATCGAGCTCTCTCTTTCTCTTCGGCGAGCTTGTCTAGATAGTAGTGATAGTCGCCTTGATAAACTCTGAGTTCACCGTTTCTGATTTCGACGATTTTGTTTGCTACTTGAGAGATAAAGTATCGGTCGTGAGAAACGATCAACGCTGTACCATCGTAGTTCTTTAGAGCCGTCTCCAACATTTCTTTTGCAGGAATGTCTAGGTGGTTTGTAGGCTCGTCTAGAATTAGCAGGTTTGTAGGCTGCAAGAGCATCTTGGCGAGAGCAAGGCGGGCCTTTTCGCCACCGCTAAGGGCGTCCACTTTCTTGAAGGCCGCGTCACCGCTGAACAAAAATCGACCCAAGAGCGTGCGGACTTCTTCATTTTTCCAGTCGGGAACTTCGTCATGGATGGTTTGGATGACAGTCTTGGATAGATCGAGCGCTTCAGCCTGGTTTTGCTCAAAGTAGCCGGGGATCACGTTGTGGCTACCCATGCTAACACTGCCGTCATCTGGGGATTCGCTGCCGGTAATCAGGCGCAGCAGGGTTGATTTACCCGCGCCGTTGGGACCGACAAAGGCAATGCGATCGCCCCGCTCCACCTCTAACTCTGCGCCTAGAAATAAGATCTTCTCGTCATAGCTGTGGGTCATATCGCTGATAGTGACCACCTCTCTGCCGCTGCGAGGTGCAGGCTGAAACTGAAACTGCAGCCCGCGCAAATCGGCAACCGGCGCTTCTATTCTCTCGACTTTGGCTAGCAGCTTTTCTCTACTTTTAGCCTGGGTGCTGCGTGTGGCGCTGGCGCGAAACTTGTCTACAAAGGTTTGCTGCTTGGCCAGTTCCTTCTGCTGTCGCTCATAGGTGCTGAGCTGGGCGACCTGACTTTCTGCCTTCTGTGCCAGGTAGGCACTGTAATTGCCTAGGTAAGTGGTCGAAACGCCGCGCTCCGTTTCGACAATAGAAGTACAGAGTCGGTCGAGAAATTCCCGGTCGTGGGAAACGATCACCATCGGAATCGACAGACCCTTGAGGTAGGTCTCTAGCCATTCAATAGTTTCGAGATCGAGATGGTTGGTCGGCTCGTCGAGTAGTAGCAAATCAGGCGACTGTAGCAAGACCTTGCCTAGTCCCATTCGCATTTGCCAGCCGCCGCTGTAAGAGCTAACTAAGCGTTCGCCTGCATCACTGTCAAATCCCATCTCTGGCAGAATCTTCTCAATGCGGGCCTCTAGTCCATAGCCGTCTAGCGCTTCAAACTGCCGCTGCTTTTTGTCTAGCTGGTTAATTAGCTTGTCTAGTTCTTTGGGGCTGGCAGTTTCCATTTTGAGCGGAATCTCTACCAAGTTGTGCTGAATTTTGTTGGCTTCTGTAAAAACGGTCCAAAACTCTTCGCGGACAGTCCGTCGGGGATCGACTTCAAACTCCTGATTAAGCGCAGCGATGTGCATACCACCGGGCCGAATAATCGATCCCGTCGTGGGCTCTACTTCCCCTTTGATGATCTTGAGCTGGGTAGACTTACCTGCTCCATTGACGCCAACTAGCCCGATGCGCTCACCGGGTTTTACTTCCCAGTTCACATCTTTCAAGACTTCTCCTGTGGGGTAGATTTTGCTGATATTTTCCAAGCGCAGCATGGACAGACGTCTCCGTTAATGACGGTAAAGGTGATAGAGGTTCCTATAAGGCGAGAGACAGACTCTTTTTGCTTTGAAGCGGGGGCTTTGAAGCGAGGGAGTAGGAATGCTAGTAAGTTAATAAGGATCGAATATGTAGGCATCTTAACAAAGATGTTACAAAGCGAGATAATAGAAGCTGTTCGATTCGCTGTTTGACTGGTACTTCTTATGCTGACGAATTCGACTTTGCTCGCTCTAGGCTTGTTTGGGATGGCATCTCCCGTAGAGCCCACCCAGATGGCACAAGTAGAGGACACGACAGTAGTAGATCCGGTTTTGGTTGATGATTTGGAACCTGGCAATCCAGAACTTGGCAACCTAGAACCTGCCGATTCCGAAATTGAGTCTGAGGCGAATTCTGGAGAAGTGCCTGCGAAGATCCCGACAGCGAACTACTCAGATGGGGCGCTATCGGTCGACTATCCGGCATCTTGGCAGATTGTGGTGAATCAAGACAGTAATGTACAGATTCTCGATGGTGCGAAGGGTGGTCCTGATGAGGTGGTGACGGAGATCTTTGTAATAGATTCGCCGCCGGGCGCGCTGATCAATGCGAACATCGATAGCTTTATATCAGAGGGCTCGGCGGTGGGCCCCTATGGCCAAGTGACAATTGACGATCAGCGGGCGTTTACGATCTGGCTATCCAATCGGCCTAGGGCTTTGAGCAGGGCGATCGCAACTTTCATCGGCTACGAAGACCAAACCGTCTTTCTGTTCAGCAGTTTCACCCCGGAAAATGAAGCGGTCGAAGAGAGCTTGCTAGAGCTACACAGCTCGTTTAAGAAAGTTGCTGAGGCCAATGCCGACTTAGAAAGTACAGATCTATAGCTTATTCACTATTCCGTTCTTAGCGCCACCCATCAGATACAGCAGCGCCATTCGTACCGCAACGCCGCTGGCTACCTGTTTAGAAACCAGACTAAGCTGAGGGTCGTCCATCAGATCAGACGTGATCTCGGTGCCTCGGTTAGTAGGGCCAGGATGGAGAACTTTAACATTGGGCTGACAGGCTTTGAGGCGATCGCGCGTAATCCCAAACCGCTGATGATATTCTCTCAGGCTGGGTAATAGATGCGTACTCATCCGCTCCTTTTGTAGCCTCAGTGCCATTACGAAATCAGCCTTTTCTAAGGCGGGTTCTAGATCCCAGTGTACAAACACCTGACGCTCTATCGAATCGGTTTCGGTGACTAGCGGCTCAGAGAAAGCTGCCTCGAATGCTCTGGGCAATAGAGTTGGGGGCGCTGCTAAATGGACCTGCGCACCGCAAGCGGTCAGACTCCACAAGTTCGAGCGAGCCACCCGCGAGTGCAAAATATCGCCAACGATAGCTATTTTCTTGCCTCGCAAATCCTCAATATTTGGCTGGTCGGTGTCTAACGCATTGCAGATAGTCAGCAGATCGAGCAGTGCCTGGGACGGATGCTCATGCTGTCCGTCGCCAGCATTGAGAACACCTACGCCGGAGTCTAACCGGTCCATCTCTCGGGCGATCGTAGCAGGCACACCAGAGCCTTTGTGCCGAATCACCATCAAATCCGTACCCATCGCCAGATAGGTCTTAGCAGTGTCGAGGATGGTTTCACCTTTAGACAGAGAGGAACTACCAGGGGCGAAATTCAAAGTGTCTGCGGAGAGCCGTTTGGCTGCAAGTTCAAAGCTGCTGCGGGTGCGGGTGGAAGGTTCAAAAAAAAGATTGGCAACGACTTGGCCCTGTAAGGTAGGTACTTTTTTGTTGCGTCGGGCGAGTACGCCTTGAAAGCTAAGCGCTGTGCTGATGACAGTTTCGTACTCCTGCGGGGTAAAGTCGGCCAGAGAGATGATATGTTGTCTGGTCCAGGGAAAGGTAGTCATAGGGAAAGAATCATCGCGCTGCTAACTATAGCGTTTCTCACTTGGCTTGAATACGATTTTGCTGGTGAAAGCTTTGCAGAACAACGGGCCAAGTGATTTGCGCTACCCAAATGCATCCGGGTAACGCTATATAGTGATTGGCCAAGGCAAATGTACCTAACGTGCTTTGCAAATTGGCACATAAATTTAGCAGGTAGGCTTTATGTTCTGTAGGATGAGAATGTCTTGTATATAGTGCTGTACTCAGTATTTCGTCAGATGGTTCGGTTGCCAGAATCTATTCAAAAGCATGTTCCTAGGCATACACCGCGCAGGCTGCGCCAAACTTCTGTGGCGGGTCTTGTGCTTACCCTTAGTTTGATGTTTACAGCCTGTGCGACTGCGCCAGAGACGGTGACAGTCGACCCAGATGAATCGCTGACTGCTGAGACAGAGACGCCTGCCAAAGAAACTAAACCTCCCGTTACGACGGAGGTGCCTGGCAAAGTTGAGCGAGTCGAAGCGAATCCGGATAGTACTGGCGTCGGCAAGCAGCCAGGCGAATCCAGTGAGATGGTGACGGTCTCGGTCTACACGATCGATGACCAGTGCAATGATTTTGTAGAACAGTCGGTGCAGGTGCCGAGCGATCAGGCGATCGCATCCGCCGTCGGCAAAGCGATGGGCTCAGTTGACTACAATGCCTTCAAGCTTGCTGGCTATCAGGTCAACATCAACGGCAGCACCGCAGTTGTCGACATGCAGCTAGCACCCGGCTCCCAGCGACAGTTCGTTTCACTCTCTAGCTGTGAGCAAAGAGCGCTGTTTGGCAGTGTCGAAGAAACGCTGCTCAAAAACAGCGATTGGGACGTAGACGCCGTGAAATTTACCGCTAGTGGTAAAGAATTAGTGCTGTAGTTGCCGTTGGGAATCATTACTAGGAACTGAGTAAAGAAATCGAGCCGAGAGGCTGGGACTATAAACCTGACTTCGCGGCAGGCTTTGAGACTGACCGGCTGTCTTTTATGTACCACCGCCAGGGCTGTTCGGCAGCTTTAGTGATGCCGATTCGAGTTGTCTGAACTATTTGACTACTGGGAATATCTACCGATCGATGCTCTAGCCATAGCCCGTTGTCAGGATGATATAGGACGCCATCTAGGGCTCGATCGATCATTAGTGCTCTGCACAGTTTGCCTGGCCCTGCCGAAATTCGGTGGGGCTTTGCGGTTTGTTTCGCCGTTAGATGGGATGGAATGCTGTCTAATTCTAGGGCTCTAATCAAAACGGCGCTACCGATTCCTATAGGTTCGCTGACGACGTTCAGGCAGTGATACATGCCGTATATCAGATATACATAGCTATGACCGGACGGGCCAAACATGGCGGCGTTGCGGTTGCTTTTGCCTGTGTAGGCGTGACAGGCCGGATCGCCTGGAGCGTAGGCTTCGGTTTCGACGATGGTGGCGCGAATGAGCGGACCGCTAGGTAGCTGGCGATGAAGCGTACAGCCAAGCAGATCGGGAGCGAGCTGGGTTGAGGGGCGATCGCACCATGCTGGCAGAATCAATTCCGAAGGCTGACTAGAGGGTCGCTGTGACAAAGGCCGAGGGTCAGTTGTTCTCTCTCTAAAGCTGTTAGTCATATCACTTTTGGCACATCACTTTGGCCGACTGTATCGGCTAAACGCTTGATAAAGCAGCAAGCAGCACAACTCGCAAGTCAGGATGCATGCTCAACTTTGCTATAAACCATTAAGAATTGGTAGTCCGTCCTGATGAACTTGTTAGGATCTCAGGTGAAGTTGATTGATTTGCTTTTATGGATATCAAGCTCGTTTTCTTTATTTTGACCGGTTTGTTCTCAGTGGCCTGCCTATTTTTTGGCACTCGCAATGGCTTTTACGACTCCGAAAACTATCACGGCAACGGATCTGCCCACTAACGCGATCGCCTGTTCAGTACCCTTTGCCCAATGCTCAAATTTTCCGATACCGTTTTTCCAATACTCAATACATGGTCTGTGCATGTAGCGCCTTCCTGTGACTGAGCTGTCTTGCCTACCCCATAGCGTCGGCTATGAAGATGAAGGGGTCTGTCTGAGCATTCAGATTGGCCCCTACTCTATTTTGCTTGACTGCGGTTTAGCTGATATCACCACGCTACGAGCCCAGCCTGCCGACTTTGTGTTTTGCAGTCACGCCCACACCGACCACATACGGGGACTGCTGCCGCTGCATCGAACCTTTCCCCATTTACCGATTTTTGCCAGTGAGGTCACCACCCGGCTGCTGCCCTTGAACTGGCCAGGGCAGAGCAATACGAATTTCTGCCGCGCCTTACCCTGGCGATCGCCCGTTGAAATCGCTCCTGGGCTATCTGTTCAGCTATGGCCTGCGGGTCACATGCCAGGCGCGGCTGCCTTTTTCATTACTTACCAGACGGCGCAGCGCACCTACAGCGTCTTCTACAGCGGCGACTGTTTCCTTTCCAACGGGCGACTGGTCGACGGAATGCCCCTAGCAGAGCTTAGAAATCTGAAACCAGATGTTCTGATTGTCGAAGGCAGCTATGGCACCGAAAGGCATCCCCACCGCAAGCAGCAGGAAAATTATTTAGTCGAGCGACTGGGTGAGGCACTAGCGAACGGTGGCCGTGCGGTCTTTCCTAGCCCGCTGCTGGGCCTAGGTCAAGAGCTACTGATGCTGATGCGCAGTCACCACAATTTTACGGGCCAGCCCATTAATGTCTGGGTCGACCCGCTGATCGCTAGGGGCTGTGATGCTTATCTAGGCTGTCTGTCGGCGCTGCCAACAACGGTGCAAAACTTTGCTCAGCATCAGCCTTTATTCTGGGACGAGCGGGTCCTCCCACGGGTGAGACGACTGGAGCCACAGATGTCGCCCGAGCTGCTAGCCGATGAGCCAGAGTCGGCAATTTTCATTGTGCATCCGGCCACTCATCCAAGTGCCTACGGAATAGTAGGGGCAGCGGACTGGACGGTATTTGCCCCGAGCGTAGAGAGTATTTCGCTATGGCAAACGCAGCTATCAGAACAGCTGTACGGTGCCTACCGTCGTTTTGATTGGATAGAAGAGCTGGCGGCTGTAGTGGGTTCAGATGCAGTCGAGCACTATATGCTGACGAACCACTGTGACGGAGTGGGGACCACGCAGCTGATTCACAACCTGCGTCCACAGCATGTGATTTTTGTACATGGCGATCGGCGTCAGCTCAATAGTTTAGCGAGTTTGGATGATTTGCAGGCTCGCTATCACTTGCATCTGCCGACGCCAGCTCAGGTGATTGAGCTGCCTTTGGCCTCGGCATTTTGGCAGCCTGCGCCGCCGCAAGGCACCTTGTATGAAGGTGAAGTGGACATGAATGGTCAGGGCGTACAGCTGCGATTGCCGGCGCTTTTAGAGAGCGATCCGCGCTGGGCGCAGCTCTCGGATACAGGAATTGTGGAAGCGAGCTGGCAGGGCAATCAGCTGGTCATTCGTGGGCTCAATCAGCAAGAGCTGATGCGAGTGAAGCCTGCTAAGGTCGACGACCCTACGCGGACTTGCTATTACTGCCGCCATTTGAGAGGACAGCGCTGTCGGAATGCTGAGTCTCCCCTAGTAGGATTACAGGTAACTTCTGACGGGACGTGCGGCGTTTTTGAGCGCTCTGGTAGTGGCTCTAGCAGCGGTCGTGGGGATGGATAATGCTCAGGCCGTTTTGGTACGATGGCGCTCTGTTTGACGAGGATGACTGGGCCGTTGTCGGGCTACCATCTGATACTGGGAGTTTACAGGCGGGGCTGCGGTTTGGCGCGAGCGTGTTTACGACGCTGCGGGTGTATGAGCAGGACTTGGCTCATCCAATGACGATGTGGGAGAGGCATTGCGATCGCATCGCCCAGTCCCTCACTTATTTCACCTGGCCACATCCCGACTGGCCATCCATACGAAAGGGGGCGCAGCAGCTCAAAGCGTGCTACCCGATTCTGCGAATTACCGTTTTCCCCGACGGCAAAGCCTGGATTACAGGTCGTGATTTGCCGCCATCGCTGAGCCAGCAGCAAGTCGAGGGCGTTACCTGCTGGCTCGCCCCTGCAGCCTATCTACGCAGCTTTCCTCTGCATAAAACTGGCAACTATCTCGCCTGCTGGCAAGCGAGAAAGCAGGCTCAGCAGTGCGGTGCCCAAGAAGCTATATTGACGAATGCTCAGGGAGAATGGTTGGAAACTGCGACCGGGAATCTGTGGGGAGTGTTTAGGGATCAGAGTGAACATAGGTGGTGCATGCCATTGTCGAAGCTGTGCCTGCCGGGCTTGATGCGGGGTCGGCTGCAAGCACTCTTAAGTGCAGAAGGCCAGAGCATAGGCGAGCTGCCGTGGACTCGAGCAGTCGTTGAAAGGTTTGATGCGATCGCCTACAGCAACTGCGTCGTCGGGCTTTTGCCCGTTCACACAATTCTAGATAGAGACATTACACTAAAGTACGACGTCCAAAATGCCAGCCTTAAAGCCTTACAGCTGCGGCTAACAGGTTTGACATAAGAAAAGCCGATGATTCCTGAAATGCGTTAACATAAGTTAATAACAAAGGAATTAAGCTATCAGTGTTGAGCTTTAGGTTTCAGTTTTAGATGATTTCGTTGTAGAACTCTCCGTTCTAGAGCGTCCCAAATGTCTTCTGTAGAAATTGACCAGCTTTAAGACTAAGCATCCTCACTCAACTATCCAAGGAGGCTTTAACCCGGTGAACAAACGCTGGAGAAACGTAGGTCTTTACGTACTACTCGTTGTTGTTGTCATCGCATTGGCAACTGCATTTTTCGATCAACCTCGCGTCGAGACCCAGTCTCGTCGCTACAGCCAATTCATTAACGACGTTCAGCAAGGACGTATCGAGAGCGTATCCATTACATCGGATAAATCTCAAGCTCGCTTTGGCTCTTCAGACGGAACAGGTAGTCGCGTCGTAGTGAATCTACCTCAAGATCCTGGTCTAGTCGATCTGCTTACAGAAAATAACGTAGACATCACAGTCCAGCCTACTCAAGACGAAAGCGCTTTTGTAAAGCTGTTCAGTGCTCTAATCATTCCGGCCCTGCTGCTAGTAGCGCTCTTCTTCCTGTTTCGCCGTGCCTCCAACGGTCCTGGCAGTCAGGCCATGAACTTTGGTAAGTCCAAAGCGCGTGTACAGATGGAGCCACAGACTCAGGTCACCTTCGGCGATGTCGCTGGTATTGACCAAGCCAAGCTAGAGCTAACCGAAGTCGTCGACTTCTTGAAGAACGCCGATCGCTTTACTGCTATTGGTGCAAAAATTCCCAAAGGCGTCCTACTAGTTGGCCCTCCCGGTACTGGTAAAACTCTTCTCGCCAAAGCCGTTGCGGGCGAAGCAGGTGTTCCCTTCTTCTCTATCTCCGGTTCTGAGTTCGTAGAAATGTTTGTCGGTGTGGGTGCTTCTCGCGTCCGCGACCTGTTCGAGCAGGCTAAGGCAAACGCCCCCTGTATTGTCTTTATTGATGAGATTGACGCTGTTGGTCGACAGCGGGGTGCCGGTCTAGGCGGCGGTAATGATGAGCGTGAGCAAACGCTCAACCAGCTGCTAACCGAGATGGACGGCTTTGAAGGCAACACTGGCATCATCATCATCGCAGCGACCAACCGCCCTGATGTCTTGGATGCTGCCCTCTTGCGCCCAGGCCGTTTCGACCGTCAGGTAGTCGTTGATCGCCCTGACTACTCTGGTCGTTTGGAGATTCTAAACGTTCACTCTCGCGGCAAGACATTCTCTCAAGATGTCGATCTAGAGAAAATTGCTCGTCGTACGCCTGGCTTTACTGGCGCTGATCTGTCCAACTTGCTAAACGAAGCTGCTATCCTAGCCGCGCGTCGCAACTTGACCGAGATTGCCATGGATGAAGTCAACGATGCGATTGACCGAGTTTTGGCAGGTCCTGAGAAGAAAGACCGAGTCATGAGCGAAAAGCGCAAAGTGTTAGTGGCCTACCACGAAGCTGGCCACGCCTTGGTCGGTGCTCTGATGCCTGATTACGACCCGGTTCAAAAAATCAGCATCATCCCTCGTGGACGTGCAGGTGGTTTGACTTGGTTCACGCCTAGTGAAGAGCGTCTAGAGTCTGGCCTTTACTCCCGCTCTTACTTGCAAAACCAGATGGCCGTTGCCCTCGGTGGTCGCCTGGCTGAAGAGATTGTCTTTGGTGATGAGGAAGTCACTACCGGTGCTTCTAACGACTTGCAGCAAGTTGCTAACACTGCGCGTCAGATGGTGACCCGATTTGGCATGAGCGAAGTGCTAGGTCCGGTAGCGCTAGGTCGCCAGCAAGGTAATCCCTTCCTCGGTCGTGATATTGCTAGTGAGCGTGACTTCTCTGAGAAGACAGCCGCTTCTATCGATTCTGAAGTTCGAGGGTTGGTTGACCAGGCTTATGCCCGCTGCAAGCAGGTGCTGGTTGAGAACCGTCACATCCTAGACGAGCTTGCAGACATGCTGGTGGAAAAGGAAACTGTTGATTCTGAAGAGCTACAAACTCTGCTGGCTAGCAGCAATGCAAAAATGGCTAGTATTGCCTAGCTGATGCTTGTTCCAAAGCTTGCCTGACGCAGTTTTAGAACGACGTTTCGATATTCAAAAAGCCATCTCTTGCAAAAGGAGATGGCTTTTTGCTTGACTGAAGAATCCTGGTGGTTTGATTGCTAGAGGTCTGCGAACGATCCGGTTTGATACAAGTCGAGTTAAGGGACGCGCGTTTAATAAAGGTACCGTCGGGTGGCAGTGCTGATTGAATTGGGCACAGCACTGCTGTGGTATCCGTTTATCGATAAAGCAAAGAACCTTTGACATTTATTGCTAGGCCATCACCAGAGACTGTGGGTTTAGTTCGGTTTCCGTGTGAAGCACAACAGAGTCTGCAAAGACTTCGGCGGAGTTGTTTTTGCTTTCGATGAGTTTGACTTTGTGAAGGGTGGCTCCGGTGTCGGCGATGGGCTGATGGAGCAGCTGGCAGATGTATATGACAATATTTTCGGCGGTGGGGACGACGCTGGTGAAGTAGGGAACGTCTTTGTTGAGGAAGGTGTGGTCGAATTTCTCGATCACGTTGTGGGCGATCGCACTCTGCAAATCCACCAAATCCACAACCATGCCCGTGCGCTCGTCAATCTGCCCTTTGACAGTCACCTCTATTTGATAGTTGTGTCCGTGACCATTAGGGCTAGCACATTTGCCGTAGATTTTCCGATTCTCTTCCTCGCTGAGCCGAGGTAGCGCTAGACGGTGAGCGGCGCTGAAGTGAGCAGATACGGTTAAATAAGCTTCCATTCCATTTCCTTTGTAGTCAGCCCAAAGCTCCGGTGTTTCAAATAGCTGGATGCTGATGATGGGTAAGTGAGCGTCTAAACGCTGCCAAATCGTTCGGGCAATGTGCTCGGTGGTCGGCAGCGTTGTCTTAAACTCGGGCCAAACTTCATTGAGATAGGAGAAATCAAGCGAGTCGAGAATTTCTCTGTGAATGCTTTCCTTAGCGGTCGTCAGATTCAGCACCATGCCGTAGCGATCTAGCTCACCTGCTAGTGAGACATTGAGCACGTAGTTGTGGCCATGACCTGGCTCCCTAGTGCATTTGCCAAAACGCTGAACGTTCTCTTCTGGGCTGAGTTCGGGTAGCCAATAGCGATGGCTGGCGGAAAATTGCGATCGCCGATTAATGATGCACTTCATGCAGGGAATGGACTACCGAGATCGACAGCGGACAGAGGAACGCTCTGAGCTTTCTATTTTAGATAAAACCCTCTGGCTATGGCGCGTGGATAGCCGAACAAAGACTGATTTCTCGCCGCACTAAGAATGTTTAGCCAGCGATCTGCTAAAGGCATCCTTCAAAAGTAAGAAGTTAGATGAAACACTCGCTAGATTTAGCAAATGTATCTAAATTTATCGCGTTGTTAAGAATTCAGACGCTTTAGATCCTGCTATTTAGCCTGTATCCCTCGCACAGAGAGGATTAAAGCAATATGAGACGGATATCCGTATGTCATGCCAAGTTGTTATTCGTTGGGCAAACTGTAAAAATGGATACAGAAAGCAGAGAAATCTGACTTCGTTCATCTCGCTCCCTTGCTGGGGATAGTTTGAGACGGAAGTAAGGGTAGCAGCTCCCGCTGACCCCGAAGGAACGCGTTCCTAAACCAACCACGCTAATTTCTAAGGAACGAAAAGCATGAAACTTACTTATCGCGGCGTCGAATACGACTACAATCCGCCCGTACTAGAGGTTACACTCAGCGACATTGCCGGTCAGTATCGTGGCCAAAAGACTCAGTACAGCTACGTTCGCCATGTGCCTATCCCTCAACAGGCTGAGCGCTTAAGCTACCGGGGTGTAGCTTACAAGACCACTCGCACGGGTGCCATTCAGCAGCTAAGCGATCGCACCGCTACTCCAAACGTCTGGGCGAATTTGACTAGTAAGCTAACTGGCAGCAGCCCAGCAGCGCAGGCCAGACGCGGCCTGCTCAAAGAATCAAGCGCTTTGCACCAGCAGAATATTGCGCGATCGCTTCAGCACCGGATAGAAGTTGCCAAGCAAAAGGGCAACCAGGCTCTACTCGACCAGCTAGAGTCTGAGATGCGTCAAAGCGTCTAGCTATTTGACCGGTTACAGGTTGTGAGGAGAGGAGGTAGCTGCTGCCTCCTTTTTTCGTATGATCTTCTGCGTGTCTATCTTTTCTACAGATATCGCTGGCTTTTCCTGGTAGAAAGCGTTCAGGCTTGTCAACACTGGTCGAGTATCGATCAGGGGTAGAGGGCTGGCTATGGGTATCTTCAACGCTATGTTTAGGACAGAAAGCGAGACAACGGTGGCGATGAATTCGGTGGAGGCGTTTACGGCGATTTGTTTAGTGGCGATCGCATCGGACGGCTATCTCTCTGATTCTGAAAATGAAGAAATGACGCTGCTGCTCAGTCGAATGAAACTGTTTCAAGACGTGTCTGAAGAAAGCTTCTCGCGCATCCGCAGCTATCTGCTAGAGTGCCTAGAAAAGCACGGCCCCAGAGAGCTAGTCAAAAGTGCAAAAGCGGCCCTTCCTCCTAAGCTGGCACCGACGGCGTTTACCTTGGCGGTCGATCTTGTCTTTGCCGATGGCATCGTCTCTAGAGAAGAACAGACCTTCATTGACGACCTGCGGCAGCTGCTAGCTATTCCCGATGAGCTAGCGCTGAAAATCGTTGAAGTCATCACTATCAAAAACCAGGGCTAGGTCAACGGTAGTTTGCCGGGCACGCCGATCGCTCGTGGAAAATCCTGGGGGATCGGCTGCTCTTTGTGAATAAACAGACAGTGGCGACTGCTCTGGCTCAGTGGTGTCTGCCAGCTCTGCAAGTCGGTGAGTTCGCCGCCGAGTAGGTCGATTACCGGGATCAGCGCTTCGGTCTCGTCTGTGGTCCACTGGCCGCGATAGATCACCGCTTGACCGCCGACTTTGAGAAAGGGCATGACGTATTCGGCGCAGGTAGCAGCAGAGCCCACTGCACGGACTAGAGCAAGGTCGTAGGTCTCTCGGTGGTTGGGGTCTCTGCCGAGTGCTTCGGCGCGTTCGGCGATACAGGTAGCGCCAATACCGAGCTGGTGGCAGAGCGTCTGCAGAAAAAAGATCTTTTTGCGGGTGGAATCCAGCAGGGTGAGCTCAATTGAGAACGGGGAAAGTGCGATCGCCGCTGGTATGCCCGGAAATCCACCCCCAGTCCCAATATCGATAATTCTCAGCGGCATCGACTCGTCAACCTCTAAGTCCGGTTCTGCCTCTGTTTCGGCTTCAGTGTCCGCTTCAGTCTCTGTCTCAGCATCAGACATAGACCCTTCTGTCATATCAGATAACCAGGGTGCCAATCCGCTGAGCGAATCCCAAAGATGCTTCTCCCAGAACTCGTCGGGCTCGATGATGCGGGTGAGATTTAGCTGCTTATTGCCCTCTAATATCTGAGCATAGAGGTCTTGAAATAGCTGCTGCTGTGCGATAGTCGGCTGCCAGTTCAGCGTGGATTGCCAGATGTCAAGATAAGTTGGAAGGGTATTGGTCATCAAAAGAAGAACAGGGATATTACAGTCGGCGAAATGTATCTGGATTGGCGCTAGAGAGCTGGCCATGATTAATTGTCCAGCAGTAGTCGGCGATATCGACCAAATCTTCAGCATCGTGAGAGACGATCAGCAGGCTCCATTCTTGCTTGAGCTTGGCTAGGAGGTTGACGAGCTGCTGACGCATGGACCAGTCCAGTCCGGCAGTGGGTTCATCTAGCAATAGTAAATAGGGCTGGCGAATGAGCTGAACCGCTAGTGCTAACCGCCGCTGCTGTCCACCGCTGAGCTGCTGCGGTGAGGCTTGTAAGGACAGGTCGCTTAGGCCCACTTCGGCGAGCGCTTCGTAAACGCGATCGGAGTTGAGCTCTGGGTGACCTAGGCGCAGCTCTTCGAAGACGGTATGACCGCAGAAGTGACGCTCAGGAAACTGAAAAACTAGCCCAGCTATCTGCTGAAGGGCGTCAGGAAGTAGCGGCTTCTCTCTCCAAAAGATCTTACCGCTACTGGGGGCAGCCAGACCTGAGAGAATTTCGAGGAGCGTGCTTTTGCCAGAGCCGCTGGGACCGACAATCAAACCAAGCTGTTGGGGAGCAAGATCGAAGGAGATTTGCTTGAGTATGGGGGTGGGGGTAGCGGCGGGGTGGTAGCCGATGTCGCGCAGGTGAAGCATTGGGGGAAAGGATGAATGATTTAATCGTATAGTGCTAATGGTTCTGTGTGGGAGTAGCGCTGTGCTAGTTCAGTTTCGTGAGTGTGATTTCTTTAATCTGTGGATTTGGCTGGAGTTTGATACGGTGCCGTCTGTGGCGGAGCAGCAGTATGTGGAAGAGATTCTGAACTCTTGGTTTTTCATGGGCAAGCTGGGCGGGTTCAATGCTGAGAATCTTCAGGTGCAAGAAACCGGGGTTGATATCAGCTATTTTGACTACGACGAGGAAGAGTCCGAGCAATCGCTGCTTTCGCTGATGCACAACATGGCTGAGGTTGAGTTTAAGGGGCTGTGGAGTCGCTGCTGGTTTGATCTGGGGACGACAGATGCGATCGCGCTAGACATCTTGATCAATACTATGCGCCAGTTCAGCAAAGACTACGTAGAAATTCGCCAGATTATCATTGGCGGTGAAAACGAAGACTGGCCCGTTCCTGAAGAGAATCCAGAGGCCGCTTTCCCAGATTGAGGTTTTCCAAATTGGGTTTTCTAAATTGGGTTTTCCAAACTTAAAGTAGACGCTAAAAACTAGCTATGCCCAAACGCATTCGGCCCATTGCTCTGGGCCTAATAGAGCATCAAGGTCATATTGTTGTCAGTCAGGGACAAGATAAACTGACTGGCGAAAAATTCTATCGGTTTCTAGGCGGTGGCATCGACTTTGGCGAAACTAGCGCCGCTGCCCTATCTCGTGAGTTTCTAGAAGAGATTCAGGCCGAGCTGACAGATATTGAATACTTAGGCTGCCTGGAGAATATCTTCACGCTCAACGGCAAACCGAAACACGAGCTGATTCAGCTGTTTCGCGCTCGGTTTGTAGATGCGGCGTTTTATCAGGTAGACGAACAGTTTGATCTAGTGGAGGGCGATCGCGTGACCAAAGCCTTTTGGATCAAAACCGCAGATGCGCTGAATGGTCAGCGCCGACTGGTTCCCAAGAGCTGTTTGGCGTATTTGTCGAGTGAAAAGGCATGACTTCGTTTAGAAGATAATATCTTAGGATCGAGGATTTGATAACTTGACTGAGTCTGAATCGTCGATCGCCCTCATCCACAGTCCCTTCTCCCAGGCCTGAGAGAAGGGGAACATGAGTCCGGAGCCTCTCTCGCAAACTTGGGAGAGAGGTTGAGGTGAAGGCAATCGGCGGGACTTATTCAATCCCTATTCCTCATTCAAAAAATGTTTCTGACGATTCGTCTGATTTCGCTGCTTTTATTGAGGGGTATTGCGTGCGTGGTTTCAATCGTTTGAGCATCCAGTCAAAGCTGATGTCGATGCTGCTAGCGGTAAGTATCGGCTCAATTATCGTCATTGCCTACGAAGGCTATCGTAGTGGCCAGAAAGCACTCGCTGACAGCTTTGAAAAGCAGCTTACGGGCCTGCGTTCTTCTAAATCTGGACAGATAGAAGACTATTTTCAGACGCTGCGTAGCGAGGTCCAGGTCTATGGCAACAACCCTAGCACCGTTGCTGCGATGAAGTCTTTTGCCTCGTCATACGGATCGGCTTTAGTAGAGGCAGAGCCAATCGATGCCCAGCGAGCGAACGGACTGCGTAACTTTTATCGCACCGAATTCGCTCCGATACTCTCAGAGAAAACGGGGCTCGATGTCGATTCGGATATTTACTTGCCCTCTTCTATTTTGTCTCGCTATTTGCAATTTGAATACATTGTCGAGAATCCTAATTCAATCGGTGATAGAGAAGAGTTTGAAGGCCCTAGTAACAGCACAGAGTACAGCGAAGCCCATGCGCTCTATCATCCGATATTCAAGGAGATTGTTGAAGAGCTAGACTACTACGATCTGTTCTTAATTGATGATAAGGGAAACGTTGTTTACTCTGTTGAGAAAGAAGTGGACTTTGCGACTAGTCTACTCTTTGGTCCTTTTGCTACTTCTAACTTGGCACAAGCCTACAAGGACGCTCAAAAACAGAATAGTGGCTATGTTGCGATGGTAGATTTTGAGTTCTACATGCCTTCGTATAGTGCGCCTGCTGCGTTTATGGCTACGCCTATCTACGACGGAGTAGAGCTAGTAGGGGTGATGGCCATACAGCTATCGGCAGATGAGATCAACCGCGTGATGATGGGCGATCAGCGCTGGGCAGAGGATGGCTTAGGCGAGAGCGGCGAGACTTTTTTGGTGGGTGAGAATTCGACGATGCGCTCAGATTCTAGGGTGCGCCTTGAAGATCCTGATAGGTATTTTGCTGCGATCGCCGCAAAACAAACAGAACCAGAACAGATAGAACGCATCAAGCAGCTAGAAACCTCTATTCTCACTCAGCAGGTGAACAACCGGGCAATCACAAGAGCTTTGGCTGGACAATCAGGCGTCAACACGGTGACTAACTATCTAGGAGAGCCGGTGGTCAGCGCCTACGCGCCGATAGACATTCAGGGCGTCAAATGGGTGATTGTCTCACAGATGAACGAGGCCGAAATCTTTGCGCCTGTTTCTGTCTTTGCTAGGCGTGTTTTGATCTCAGCGGTTGGACTGGTCTTTTTGATTACGCTGGCATCTCTGTGGCTAGCTAGAGCCTTTCTGAGACCAGTCAACAAGCTCAGCGAGGGGTTTCGCCGATTGGCGCAAGGACACAAAGAGGTGTCAGTAGACGTGCTAGCAGACGACGAACTCGGTGAGCTGAGTAGAGCATTCAATCACATGGTGAAAAAGAATCGCAAAACTAGCGCACTCGTCTTTCAAAAGACGCAGGAAACTGAAAGATTATTGTTGAATATGTTTCCAGCTTCCGTGGCCAAGCGGCTAAGAAAAGGTGAGGAGCTGATCGCCGATGAAGCAGAGAGCGTCACGGTTGTGTTTATGAACGTGCTCAACTTTCAGCAGCTGACAGAAGAGCTCAAGTGTAGGCCAGCGATCGAAATTTTGAATGAGCTGGTCAAAGCGCTAGACGAATCGACAGAAAGCTACGGCATTGAAAAGATTAAAACAACAGGGAGTGAATATCTAGCAGTTAGCGGGCTATCGGTAGCCCGACTTGATCACAGCAAACGAGTGATTGATTTTGCGGTAGAGTCCATTCGGATTGTGGCGCAGATCAACCGCGAATGGGACACTGACTTGAAAATGAGAATAGGGATTCACACGGGCGGTGTGATGGCGGGTACGGTGGGCACACAGCGCCTGATCTATGACGTGTGGGGCGATACGGTAGTCGTTACGCACAATGTTCAATCGGTGGCAGAACCGAACAGTATCTATGTCACAGAGGCCGTGGTCGATAGCATAAGCGATCTTTACGAATTTGAGCCTGTTCGGTCTATCGAGGTTCGAGGAAAGAAGCTGTCTATCTTTCAAGTCAAAATTTAGAGAGTCTGCTGTTGAAATTAGGAGAACGTTGAGGCTATGAATGTATCGCTTGTAGATGATTGGCTGCGGTGGGGGCTACTCTTGATGCTGGGCTTTCCGGTGTCGATGCTGCTAGTCGGCGAGCTGATCTTGCAGCTAGACAGGCGCAATCACCCGATGGTGAAAGTGGTTAGGGAGCTGCGAAATTTTGTGCTTCCGCTGTCGACGCTGTTCTTTCTGTTGACTCGGGTTCTGGAATTTAGCGATGATTGGGTGCCTATCAAGATTGTTGAAACGCTAGCGTGGGTGGCTTTGATCGCGGTGACAGTATCGTTTGCTAATGTGTTGCTCTTTACTGGAGCAAGGCCACAATCTTGGCAGGCGGAGATGCCAAAGCTGTTTCGCGATTTGGTTCGGCTATTTTTGATTGCGATCGGCGCTGCCCTAGTGCTACGCGAAGTCTTTGGTCAAGATTTGGGCGGCTTGGTCACAGCGCTGGGGTTGGGCGGTGTTGTTGTTGGTTTTGCTTTGCAAGATACTCTGGGCAACTTGATTTCTGGGATGGCGCTGCTGTTTGAGCGGCCTTTTCAGGTAGGCGACTGGTTAGAGATAGACGGCAATAAGGGCAAAGTGACAGAGGTGAACTGGCGCTCTGTGCATATCGTAACTAGAGAACTGGAAATGCTAGTCGTCCCGAATTCTGTGCTCTCTCAGGCGGTGATTCGCAACTACAACCGACCTCAGCCTGGTCATGTCGAGCCAGTCGATATTGGCTTTTCTTACAACGATCCGCCTAATAAGGTGAAGCAGGTGATGCGAGAAACGGCGTTAGGAACAAACGGTGTACTCGATCATCCTGTGCCAGTCATACAGACAATCTCTTACGATGACTTTGCAATTACCTACCGGGTTCGTTTGTTCTTAGAAGATTACAGGCTGGTGCCGACAATTAGGGATGAGTTTGTCACGCGGATTTGGTATGCGGCTAAGCGAAATAATTTGTCGATTCCGTTTCCGATTCGAGACGTTTATCACCACCATGTGCCGAAGGTTGGTCCAGATGAGTTGTTACAACGGTTGGCCAGCTATATGAAGTCTTTGCCGGCGATGGCGATGGTAGGCGATGACGTATTAGAAGAGATTGCGAATCAGGCGAGCTTTAGCCACTTTGGCAAAGGGGAGTCGCCGATTGTGCAGGGGCAGCAGGGGGTGAAGCTACATTTTGTACTGGCGGGAAGTGCGATCGCTTTCTTCCAAGACCCCAAAGGCAAAAAATACACCATCGCCGAAATGACTAGAGGCGACTTCTTCGGCTATTCTGCCGTTCTCGCCAATGAACCGACTCCGATGACCGTCACCGCTACCGAAGATCTAGAGGTCTTGATTCTAGAAGTCGAAGCGGTCCAGGAAATGCTCAACCGCGCTCCCCGCTTTGCTCAACAGATGGGCGCAGTGATTGGCGATCGCCAGAGCAAACTCAAAGCCGTTCAGCCCAACACCCAGCGGAGCGGTAGCCTGCTGTCCTCTGTGAATTGACAAAGCAAAATTGCACCGATGCTAGACTATAGAAAGCGACTAGCTGAAAGGCATATTGCTATGGGCTCTCCATTTAAGTGATGGTGCAACAACGCCGTACGTCACCACAAACACTACTTGCGTCTACGTAAAAATACTCCTATCATCATCTCTAAGGCTATGGCCCAACGCCGTAACCTTCTCAGAACTCGACAAGACCTTAGCACCGTTGATAGGTGCAGACACACCTACCAACGGCTAACGCACAGGATTCACAAGCAATCCCGGACGCTAAGGGTAACGATAACCTCTAGCCACCCCGATTTGCACGTCATATCTGTGGATGGCTAAGGATTTGTGAGTTCTGGGTTTCCTTGAACACCTTACCCACGGAATCCCAGAATCACTATGTTTACCCCTACTTCTCAGGGCGCTTCCGCGTCCACACTTCCTAACGCAGCAAAACCGCCCACTCAGCGGCCCGTTGCCCAAGCCGAACCCGTCCGCCACACCCTGTCCGGCAGTCTCGCCGCCGTACAATCCACTATCAAACTGTTGTATAAACTCAACTACGCCACCCCAACCGACTGGAGTCAGCCACAGCCAACCGGTCGGCCCAATGAATTCATCTCTGTTTTGAAGCGAAGAACGATTGTGAAATAGCAGTCTTGTTCTATGGGGCTGATGTCTCAGGTGAAACATATATGTTTCATGCCCATGTACGGATACAGCAAACTGCGCAATGTACTGTGCAGTTTGCCTCGTTTGAGAAGGGTTGTAGCTGCCTACACTGATGAGCGGACAGTAGCTGAGATCGTGTTAATAGATTTACGCTTACATAAGGCGTTCATGTAAAGAAGTATATTGCCGCATCGTTTCTCTTCCTTAGGAGGGATACCCAGCTATACCGTTTAGGAGAATCTTATATCGACCGATATAATCAATCACTTTAAAAAGGAAGACTAAACTCATGCCAGAGAAAAATACTGAAGATAGCATTCAGACAGACAATTTTGATAGAGGGATTGTCCCCGCTGAGACCGCAGCGCGCAAAGAGCGAGAAGGGGAAGATTATAAAGAGACAACAGAGCAAAAGGGCAGCATCGATACGACTGGAGGCCAAACCATGAGCAATGAAGGACTAGCTAATAACTACGCGATCGAGCCCGAGATGTATATCGACGAACCGGGAGATCTGAAGGAAGAAGACTCTTAGGATCTTGTGGAGCTTTAAGTTCTCGGACGAAATAGCTCAAATACTTTATGCCAGACACTTTGCCCTTGAGGATTCAGAACTCTCTCCTGTTGCTCAAAATGTCGCCGACAAGAGAAAAGCTAGAGAGAACTGTGCTCTCTAGCTTTTCTAACCTCAGGCTCTAAGCGCCGATCGCAGACAAATCGCTCACATTGCTCAATTTCAAGCCTTTACAGGTTCTTTTAATCAAGCCAGTTAATACCTTCCCAGGACCGACTTCCACCACAGCTTCAATACCTGCTGCTGGCAAACCCAAAGAAATCTCTCGCCATCGCACAGAGCCCGTCATCTGTTGGATCAATCTCTCTTTCAGAGCGGCTGCATTCGTCTCGGGCAGCGGATCGACGTTGGACATTACTGGGATGGTCGCATCGTTGAAGGATACTTCTGTCAGCACTGATTCAAAAGACTTTGACGCATCTGCCATCAGCGGAGAGTGAAACGCACCGCTGACGTTTAGCTTCACCGCTCGCTTGCACTTCACGCTGTTGATAATAGCGTCCACACCCTCGGGCGTTCCAGAAATCACTACCTGCCCCGCGTTGTTGTCGTTGGCTAGTACCACACCCTCAGTCTGCGCAATCTTGTCGTCTAGCTCATCGCGATCAAAGCCCATCAGCGCTGCCATAATGCCTTCAGAGGCTTGCGCCATTAGCTCAGCGCGACGTTTGACCAGGCGCAGGCCAGCCGCAAAGTCGAATACCCCTGCTACATAGAGGGCCGAATATTCACCTAGGCTGTGACCTGCAACTAGATCGGGCTGCTGACCTTTGTCTTTGAGTACGTCTGCAAGAGCGCATTCCACTACGTACAAACAGGGCTGAGTGTAGCGAGTATCTGACAGCAGGGCTTCATCCTGGCAAATTTTTAGAACAGATTTTCCAAGAATCTCTTCGGCTTCGGCTAGGCGATCGGCGCACACATTCTCTAGATCCGCGCCCATACCAACGGCTTGGGAACCTTGGCCAGGAAAGACCCATGCAGTTTTTGTCATTGCAATTTCTTTTAACTCCTTTTAAATCTGCTACCCCCACTTCAAGATGGCAGCTCCCCACGAGAGACCCGCACCAAAGCCGGATAGGGCTAGCGTATCTCCAGCTTTGATCTTGCCGCTGCGGACCCACTCGTCTAGGGCGATAGGGATAGAGGCGGCGTCGGTATTGCCATGTTTGGCCATGTTGCTGACGACGCGATCGCCCGGAACGCCCAGCCGATCGGCTACCGCCTCTAGAATGCGCTGATTGGCCTGATGCAAAATCAGCCAGTCGATATCGTCCGTGGAGAGCCCTGCATGAAAAAGGGATTTTCCCAGAACTTCTGGCACTCGCTTAACAGCAAAGCGGTAGACTTCCCGGCCATTCATGGTGACGGGCTGATACTGACCGGTTTGAACGGTAATATTGTCGACTAGCGGGGCTGACTCTTTCTGATAGCTGGCGTTTAGACAGTCGTTTTGGCTGCCGTCGCTGTGCATTTCAAAGCTGAGTAGCCGATCTTCTGCGCAGCGCTGCATGACGATGGCCCCGGCCCCGTCACCGAAAAGGACGCAGGTTCTGCGATCGCGCCAGTCCGTCAGCCGAGACAAAATATCCGCCCCCACCACCACCACATTCTGATAAGCACCAGTCCGAATAAACTGAGCCGCCGTCACTAGCGCAAACACAAACCCAGAGCAGGCGGCAGTAATATCAAAAGCAACCGCGCGAGTCGCCCCGACTTCTGCCTGAATTTGGCAGGCGGAGCCAAAGAGATCGTCGGGCGTGGAGGTGGCCAGGATGATTAGATCGATGTCGGTCGGGGCTAGGTTTGCCTGGGCGATCGCATTCACCACCGCCTCCCCCGCCAGAGATCGAATAGAGTCACCTGCGCTCGCAATATGCCGCTGCCGAATCCCGGTCCGAGTCGCAATCCACTCATCCGAGGTGTCCACCACCTGAGCCATTTGATCGTTAGTCAGCACTGTCTCAAGCTGAGCAGAGCCGCTGCCGATAAAAGCAACGCCGTAAGTTGGCTGAGTCATGTTAGCTATTCACCCTTGGCTTTGGCAGTCGCTGCGACCTTCTGGTATTGGCCCTGTATCCGCTCAATCACGTGGTTATCGACAGCATCCTTGGCCAGACGAATCGCATTGAAAATAGACGGTGCCTTCGAGCTACCGTGGCTAATTACCGCAATCCCCGCCACGCCTAGCAGCAGCCCGCCACCGTGTTCCGCGTGGTCTACCCGCTGCTTGATTCGCTTTAAATTTCCTTTCAAAAGCGTACAGCCAACTTTACCCGCCACGCCCTGCGGCAGCTCCTCTCGCAGAATTTGCAAGACCGACTCACCGACCGCTTCTGCAAACTTCAGCAGCACATTGCCAACAAAGCCATCGCACACAATCACATCAAAATCGCCAGAGAGCACATCGCGCCCTTCCGCATTCCCAACAAAGTTGATCGCACTCTGTTCGCTCAGCGCTTTGTACACCGCCAGAGCCACTTCATTGCCCTTGCTTTTCTCTTCACCAATGTTCAAGAGGCCCACCTTGGGCGCATCGTTGCCCAGCACATAGCGAGAGTAGATGCTGCCCATAAAGGCAAACTGCTCTAAATACTTGGGGCGACAGTCCACATTCGCGCCCACGTCTAGTATCAGCACTGGTTTATTGGCAATCACCGTCGGAAAGACCGCGCCAATAGCGGGTCTGTCGATGCCTTTGATCCGCCCTAATCGCAGCAACGCCGCTGCCATCGCTGCGCCCGAATGCCCCGCTGAGACGACGCCATCCGCACGCCCTTGCTTGACAAGATCCATCGATACATTAATAGAGGCTTTGGGCTTGCGTCTCAGCGCACTCAAAGGCTCTTCATGCATTTCTACAATTCCTTCAGCAGGCACGATCTCGATGCCCCTGAGTAAGTCCGGGTGCGATACCGAAGCCGCTATCTTGTCTGGATCGCCGACCAGCAAAACTTCAATACCCAGCTCTTCTTTTGCTCTAATCGTGCCAGCGACCACTTCGTCAGGGGCAAAATCACCGCCCGTCGCGTCTACTGCGATGCGTACCTGCGTCGAATCCATCAAAGCTCCACCCTTTTGTTGGCCCAATCGGGATCATATAACTTTAAGAATTCTATCAGACTTGTTCTTCTCGGGCCTATTTCTTCGCTACAAGGTAAACGCCCAGCGAATAGCTAGAGAATCTAACGGCTTATTCTTCACCAGGTTCAACAATTCGCTGAAACAGGTAGCCCGTTCCTCTAGCGGTCAATATCAGCTCTGGGTTGCTAGGATCGTCTTCTAGCTTTGCCCGCAGGCGAGAGATATGAACATCGACAACGCGAGTATCCACATGTCGCTCAGGCGTGTAGCCCCAAACTTCTTGCAAAATTTCAGAGCGAGAGAAGGGTTCACCGGAGCGGCTCACCAATAGCTCTAGCAGGCTAAATTCCATCCCGGTCAGGCGAATCCGCTCGTCGCCTTTGTACACCTGGCGCTTATTTGTGTCGATGCGGATATTGTTGATCGTGATCACGCCAGAGCTGGGAATGCCGGACGCACCCGTTTTCTCGACTCGGCGCAGGACAGAACGAATGCGAGCCTCTAGCTCTTTTGGCGAAAAAGGTTTGACGACATAGTCATCAGCGCCTAGCTCTAGCCCCGTGATCCGATCGGCCACATCGCCTAGTGCCGTCAGCATGATGATAGGAATATCTGACTCTTTGCGCAGCTCCTGGCAAACGCCATAGCCATCTAGCTTGGGCATCATCACATCTAGGACGACTAGATCTGGAATGGTGTTGCGGAAGGTCTCTAGGGCTTCTTCACCATCAGCGGCGGTGACTACATCGTAGCCAATCATGGAAAGTCGAGTCTCTAAGATACGGCGGATACTCGCTTCATCATCAACAACTAAGATTTTTTCTTTAACGCTTTCCAAGGCTATGTAAACTCCTATAAAACCGTGGCTACAAAGAGACCACTGGCGGGAATGACTGTAATGTCGATCAAAAAGTTTATGACTTGTGCATAACGTTTAGCAACTAAACTTTTTACCAAAGGCCGTCTCAGCAGATCAATTGTATGCGTTTGAACCTACCGAAAGCTAGTGACGTAAAGCGTTTTAGTGTTTCTTAAGGTTTATAGCGAACTTGTTGCGAACTGATACGAATCGCTACGATGCCGACCAGTCATGGTTTTACCTTTATGAAAGTTATCATTTCAGCAGGGTTAGACGAAGAATTTCTCATTTTTGATAGACGCCGTAAACACGATTTGTGCAAAGATTTGTGTCGCTGCGGCGATCGCCTGCTTGATTCGGCTGCTTTAAAGGCGCGTTTGCCGTAGCGAAAGGCAGCGAAGGTACGTTTATACTAGTCTTGTTCGGATTTCGTTGTTAGTGACTGGCGATCGCACATGCCCAAAACCCGCTCTGTCTATGTCTGCAATGCCTGTGGCGCAGAGGCTCGTCAGCACTTCGGCAAATGTCCCACCTGTGGTAGCTGGAATTCGCTAGTCGAGCAGGTAGTGGAAACCCAAGAAGCTGCCAGCACTCGGCCCAGCATGAAATCGCGGACGAGCAGCACTCGTCGCAAGAAAACGCCTGCTCAGCCTCGGCTATCGCTGACGTTTAACCAGATTCAAGACCATCCGCAGTCGCGAATTCCGTCGGGATATCAGGAGCTAGATCGAGTTTTGGGCGGTGGAATTGTTCCGGGGTCTTTGGTGCTGCTCGGCGGCGATCCAGGGATTGGGAAGTCGACGCTGCTATTGCAGACGGCAAATCAGCTAGCGAAGGAGACGCCAATTCTGTACGTGTGCGCGGAGGAGTCGGGGCAGCAGGTGAAGCTGCGATCGCTCCGTCTAGGCATCAATCAAGGTGCAAGAATCGAACAGCATTCGAGAAAACTTGTATCTGCTGCCCGAAACAAATTTAGAAACCATTCTAGAAGAGTTAGATTCTCTACGTCCAAAAGTTGCGGTGATTGACAGTATTCAAGCATTGTTCTATTCGGCCTTAACCTCAGCGCCAGGGTCGGTTGCACAGGTGCAGAGAATGCACCTCAGCGCTGATGCAGCTGGCGAAGAAAGAGAATATCTCTTTGTTTATTGTGGGACATGTGACGAAGGAGGGTGCGATCGCAGGCCCAAAAGTCTTAGAGCACCTGGTAGATACCGTCCTGTATTTCGAGGGCGATCGCTTTGCCAGTCATCGTCTGCTGCGTTCGGTCAAAAACAGATTTGGCGCGACTCATGAGCTGGGCGTGTTTGAGATGGTAGACAAGGGCTTGGAAGAAGTGTTGAACCCTTCTGAGCTGTTCATGAGCAATCAAGAAGAGAATGTGCCAGGGGTTGCCACGATTGTGGCCTGTGAGGGTACGCGGCCTTTGGTGGTAGAGCTGCAATCTTTGGTGAGCCCGACTAGCTATAGTTCGCCGCGTCGTTCGACAACGGGAATTGAATACAACAGATTGCTACAGATTCTCGCAGTTTTAGAGAAGAGGGTGGGTATTCCTCTCTCGAAGTTGGATGCGTATGTGGCGTCTTCGGGTGGATTGAATGTGGGTGAGCCAGCGGCGGATTTGGGGATTGCGGTGGCGGTGGCGGCTAGCTTTCGCGATCGCATCATCGATCCAGAGCTTGTCCTGATCGGTGAGGTGGGGTTAGGCGGACAGATTCGCCCCGTTTCTCAGATGGAGCTGCGGCTAAAGGAAGCGGCGAAGCTAGGGTTTAAGCGGGCGCTAGTGCCGAAAGGCCAGGGCCGGAAGGATTTGGGGATGGCGGTGACGGAGGTGGGGAGAGTGGTGGATGC
>CAWCXR010000011.1:0-448288 GCA_963799555.1 uncultured cyanobacterium | reverse complement strand
GCTTCGACATCTTCCATGTAGTACTGCGTGATCACAGAGCCATCGTTGTTGCGCTGTAGAGGGACGATGGTATCTAGCGGATGCTCGGAGATGACAACGCCAGCAGCGTGCATACCAAAGGTTTTGTTGGTGCCTTCGATGGTGATGGCTGTATCTATCCATCGCTGAAAGGTGACGCTGGTGCCGGGGATGAGTTCGCCGCTGTCGTACTTTTCTTTGAAAGTAGTATCGGGCGTGTCGTCCGAGATCATGACGTTGAGCTTGGTGGGCTTGCCGCGTGAAACGGGGATCAGCTTGGCGAGCTTGTCTGATTCGTTGTAGGGAATATCGAGCACGCGAGCAACGTCTTTTAGCACCGCTTTGGAGGTCATCCGGTTGAAGGTGATGATCTGGGCGACGTGGTCGGTGCCGTATTTTTCAGTAACGTACTCGATTACCTTCTCTCGCTTTTCGATGCAGAAGTCCGTATCTACATCGGGCATGGACTTGCGTTCTGGGTTTAGGAACCGCTCGAATAGCAGGCCGTGATGAACCGGGTCGATATTGGTGATGCCCATTGCGTAGGCAACTAGCGAGCCCGCCGCAGAGCCCCGCCCTGGTCCGACTGAAATATTGTTGTCACGGGCGAATTTGATATAGTCCCATACGACGAGAAAGTAGGTGGCAAAGCCCATCTGATGCATCATTTTGACTTCGTAGTCCATGCGATCGCAATACTCTGGCGTGATCTGATCGCGACTTTGCACACTCATCCGCTCTAGCAGCCCGTCCCAAGCCACTTTCTCCATGTAGCTTTCTTTGGTATGGCCCTCTGGAATCGGAAAGTTAGGAATCTGCGGATTGCCAAGAATGCTATATTCTTCAACCTTGTCAGCGACTTCCTGGGTGCGCATGACGGCATCTTCGATGATCTCAGGCGCAATATGATCGCGGAATAGGCGACGCATTTCCGTTTCTGACTTCAGGTACTCTGTGCCGCTATAGCGAAGTCTTTTGTCTTCGGAAATTAGCTTACCGGTTTGGATACACAGCAGCGCATCGTGAGCTTCTACGTCTACACAAGAAATAAAGTGAGAATCGTTAGTGGCAACAATCTTTATGTCTAGCTCTTGAGCAATGCGGACAATCTCAACGTTTACGATTCGATCTTCTGGCGAACCGTGATCTTGAATCTCTAGATAGAAATCATCACCAAGCAGATCTTTGTACCACTGCGCGACCCGGCGGGCGACATCTAACCGCTTTTTGAGAATGGCCTGGGGAATTTCGCCGCCTAGACAGGCGCTGGTAATAATCAGCCCTTCGTGATACTGCTCTAGCAGGTCTTTGTTAATACAGGGACGAGAGAATAACCCTTTGCCCTGAACGCCCTCCAGGTGGGAGACGGTGGTGAGCTTAACTAAATTTTTGTAGCCAACGTCGTTTTTAGCGAGGACGAGCTGATGATATTTTGGGCGCTTTTCCTGCTTGGTGATGTCGCCATTGATTACGTACATCTCGTTGCCGATGATCGGCTTGACGCCCTTCTTGTTGCAAACTTTTAGCAGCTCGATCGCACCGTACATGACGCCGTGATCGGTAAGTGCGATCGCATCCATACCCAGCTCTAGCGCCCTATCGACTAGCGGATCGATGTGGCTCGCACCATCTAGCAGGCTGTAATCGCTATGGATATGCAAACCAACAAAAGACATACCAACTTCCTCAAAAGACACTGATGCCAGGAACAAAGCGCTAAAGCGAACGGTCAGAAAGCACTAAAGTACAAACTTACTATCCTATTGAATACCATTTTGGTGTACATGTTTAGCGTCAGTCGTAAACACATACATGAAGTAGTTTCACCACTAGATATAGCAATCTTCGCCGAATCTTTTGCAGTATAGACGCTATCGATAGCGCTAAGAAAATTTAGTTGATATCGTTACAGAACCCAGGCGGTATGATTAAACGGTGGACTCAAACTATGGGTAGATGCACTAGGATTCAAAGCTATTCACAATTGCAGCAGCCTATATGCCTGGACTTACTGAAAAAGTTAAAAAGGCGCTCTTCTCCAGCGAGTATTTTTTCAATAAAACTAAACCAAACCGACTAGTTTAGATATACTCACACATAGCAGTCGATACAACATCTCCAAGGCATCTCCTCAATGGCGACCACTTCAGACTCAGCGCTGGGCTCTCTCAGGCGGCAGCCATCTCGCAGATGGATACCTTGGATAGGCCTAGTGCTGCTCGCAGCGGGTTTGGGCTTTCTGGCCTGGCGCGTTTTTGCCGGTAGAGGCGATCAGGGTATGCAGGGGCCGCCGCCCGTAGCGGTTAAAACGGAGCGGCTCGAGTCAGAATCCTTGATGGATAGCTCTGAATTTGTTGGCATCTTGGATGCACAGGCGGGCGTGAGTCTGCAGCCGGAAGCGGACGGTCGGATTGTACAGATTTTTGTGGCGTCGGGCGATTCGGTGGCGGCAGGCGATCCGATTATGCAGCTGAGTTCGCAGCGATCGCAGTCAGATTACAACGCCGCCCTAGCCAGCGTCAGCGCCGCCCGGTCTAGTCGCGACTCTTCCAGCGCTCAGCTGCGCGCAGCCGAAGCTAGACAAACAGAGCTACTGGCAGATTTGCAGCTACAAAACAATGACTACGATAGAACAGCGGCCCTAGTCGCACAGGGGGCGCTACCTCAAAATCAGTTGGATGAAGTAGTCCGCGATCGCCGCGTTGCCGAATCTGCCCTCGCCTCAGCTAGAGAGGAAATCGCCGCGCTAAGATCTAGCCTAGAAGGCGCACAGGCCACTCTCTCCCAAGCCGACGCCAATGCTAACGCCACTCAGCAAGACCTATTAGACAAAACGGTCACAGCGCCTATAGCGGGCATTGTCGGCAACATTCCAGTCAAGCTAGGCGACTACGTTCAAGCAGGCGATCAGCTCGCGACCATCACTCAAAATCAAGATCTCGATCTAGAAATTGCGATCCCTGTTGACCAGGCAAAGCAGCTAAGAATCGGGTTGCCCGTTAGGTTAAGCCTATTTGGCAGTGATGATGCGATCGCCATTGGCACCATTCGATTCATCTCACCAACTACCGACCCCAGTACTCAAACCGTTCTCGCCAAGGCCCGCTTCTCCACTCCAACCCAGCCTCTCCAAGACGAACAGCGCCTAGAAGTCCAAGTCGTCTGGGATGAGCGCCCTGGCGTTCTAGTACCCACCACCGCCATCACCCGGCTCGGCGGTGAAACCTTTGTGTTTGTCCCAGGCGAGCCCGACCCACCAGAGGAAAGCGAAGCAGCCGGTGGACCACCCGCCGCACCCTCTGGCCCTCAGGCAGGTGGCGCAGCAGAGGGCCAACCAGAGGGCCAACCCGAAGGCCCACCCCCTGTCGTCGCCAAGCTAAAGTCCGTACAGCTAGGCGACCTGCAAGGCAACGATTACCAAGTCCTCGAAGGGCTAGAACCCGGCGACACCATCATCACAGAAGGAATATTAAACCTGCGCGACGGTGTTCCCATCGACACCAGCGGCGGCAGCCAGCCACCAGCAGGCGCACCCACTCCATAATCCATTTGGGCAACTGGGCTACTCCCCCATCCCCATTCCCCATTCCCCATCTTCCTTCCGGCGTCACCCATGTTCGTCAACTACTTCATCAAACGCCCCGTCTTCGCCACCGTTTGCGCCCTGATCATGCTGCTGATCGGCGCGGTCAGCATCCCCACCCTGCCCATCGCCCAATATCCCGATATCAGCCCGACGCAGATCAACGTCACTGCGAACTATATCGGCGCGGACGCAGAGACAGTAGAACGCGGCGTCACCACCGTGATCGAACGACAGATCAACGGCGTGGAGGGGTTGCGATACATGACCTCCAACAGCAGCAACAACGGCGTTAGCAACATCGTTGTCACCTTCGATTCTTCTCGCGATAAAGATATTGCGGCGGTCGATGTTCAAAACCGGGTTTCTCTCGCTGAGCCGCAGCTGCCAGAAACCGTCAATCGAGCCGGTGTAACCGTTTCTAAGGAAACCAGCAACATTCTGCTGGCAATGAGCCTGTACAGCGAGAATGAGGAGTATGACGATACTTTTTTGAGCAACTATGCCGATCTGTATGTGGCAGACGCGCTGCGGCGGGTTCCAGGCGTGGGCAATGTGCAGATTTTTGGTGAGCGCACTTACGCCATGAGGATCTGGCTCGATCCGCAGAAGCTGGCAGGACGGGGGCTAGCAGCAGATGATGTCGTTGCTGCGCTGCAAGAGCAAAATATTCAGGTAGGTGCGGGGCAGATTGGTCAGCCACCTGTAGCAGACGATCAGAATTTTCAGATTGACCTGCGGGCGCAAAGTCGACTGCAGACGCCAGAAGAGTTTGAGAATTTGGTGCTGCAAACCGGGGAGTCGGGTCAGCTGATTCGGCTAAGAGACGTAGGCAGAGCCGAGCTAGGAGCCGAGCGCTACAGCTCGTTTTTGCGCTTTCGCGGGCAGGATGCGATTGGCCTGGGGATCTTTCAGCTGCCAGGGAGTAACGCACTGGCGGTAGCTCAAGGCGTCAAAGAGCAAATGGCTGATCTGGCGTCGGATTTTCCACCCGGTATGCAGTACGGCATTGGTTTTGATACCACTGAGTTTGTAGAGCAGTCTTTGCTGAGCGTGCTGTGGACGCTGGTACAGGCAATTGGTTTGGTGGTGCTCGTTATCTATATCTTTCTGCAAGACTGGCGGACGACGGTGGTCCCGGCGGTGACGATTCCGGTGTCGCTGATCGCAACGTTTGCAGTTGTGAAGCTGTTTGGCTTTTCGATTAATAGCCTGACGCTGTTTGGTCTGACGCTGGCGACGGGGATGGTGGTCGATGACGCCATTGTGGTGGTCGAAGATATTAGCTCGAAGATTAATAAGCAGAAACTGAATCCAGTAGAGGCGGCGATTCAGTCGATGAGTGAGCTGACCGGCGCAGTAATTGCAACTTCGCTGGTGCTGATGGCGGTGTTTGTGCCAGTGGCCTTCTTCCCAGGGACCACGGGCGCACTGTACCGACAGTTTGCCTTGACGATTGCGTTTGCGATCGCACTTTCCACCTTCAACGCCCTCACCCTCACCCCTACCCTGTCTGGCCTGCTGCTCAGACCTAGACAAGAACCTACTGGCTGGCGGGCCAAGATATTCAATCCGTTCAACGATGGATTGGACTGGCTGCGCGATCGCTACGGCAGCACGCTACAAACGCTGACCAAGTTCAAGCCCTTTGTCATTGCCGCCTTTGTCGCTTCGTTAGTACTAACCGCGTGGCTGTATACAACCGTGCCTTCAGCCTTCTTACCAGACGAGGACCAAGGCTATTTCATTACTATCATCGGTGGACCAGAAGGGGTTTCGCTCAACTACACCAGCGAAGTGATGGCCGAAGCCGAAGAGATCTTGCTATCTCAGCCAGAAGTACGGGCGACCTTTGCAGTGGGTGGCTTTGGCTTTAGCGGCAACACGGCCAACAGCGGCGTGATTTTCACTACCTTGAAGCCTTGGGGCGATCGCGATGCCAGCGCCTTCGAGATTATCGAGCGGGTGACCGGGCCATTGATGGGCAACACCAGAGCCAGAATGCTACCGGTCAATCCACCTTCCATTCAGGGTCTCAGCAGCTTCGGCGGCTTCGAGTTTCAGCTGCAAGACAGACGCGGCAATGCTGAATTAAGTGACTTAACCAACAGTATGGGCGCGATTATGGGCGCAGCTAATCAGAACCCTGAGCTGCAGAATGTCTTTAGCACCTATGCGGCCAGCACACCGCAGATCGCCATTGACGTGAACCGCGATCAGGCCAAAGCGCTAAATGTGAATATCAACGATATTTTCAGTACGCTACAGACCAATCTGGGCTCGCGCTATGTGAACGACTTTAACTTGCAGGGCCGAACCTACCGGGTGTATGTGCAGGCCGATCAGCAGTATCGATCGACGCCGAGCGATATTGACAAGCTGTACGTGCGATCGCAAACCGGCGACATGGTCCCTATGGGCAACTTGATCTCCACCACCGACACCACCGGCGCACAGACCATCAACCACTACAATCTCTTCCGCTCCATTGCGATCAATGGAGCTCCTGCTCAGGGCGTTAGCTCAGGCGCAGCCATCACTGCTATGGAAAACGTTGCCGATCAGGTTCTACCCGCTGGCTTCGGCTACGAGTGGTCAGGCACGGCGCTAGAAGAAATCGAAGGCGGTAACCAGGCTCCGATCATCTTTGGTCTAGGAATTATTCTGGTCTTTCTGGTACTGGCCGCACAGTACGAAAGCTACGTCGATCCGGTAATCATTCTATTTGCGGTGCCGCTGGCGGTTTTTGGTGCGCTGATTGCTCAAACCATACGCGGCTTACCGAATGACGTTTACTGTCAGATTGGACTGGTAATGCTGATCGGTCTAGCTAGCAAAAACTCCATTCTGATTGTCGAATTTGCTAACCAGCTGCGCGATCAGGGCCGCTCGATCACAGAAGCTGCTCTAGAAGCCGCACAGCAGAGAATGCGTCCGATTTTGATGACGGCAATCTCTACGCTGAGCAGCATCTTTCCACTGGTTATTGCCAGCGGCGCGGGCGCGGGTAGCCGCCAGTCGCTCGGAACAGCGGTCTTCGGCGGAATGCTAGTCGCCACTTTCCTCAGCCTATTCGTCGTACCGATCCTCTACATTGTGATCAAAGGATTCACCGTTGATACAAAAGCTCAGCGAGATGGCAATGGGGACGGCGGCGGGGAATTTTCTGGGACGTTGACCGGGAAAGTACGGCCAGAGCTACCAGGATTAAGTGAGGGTGTCGCGAAGTGATTCAAACCAGTGATCCAAATCGTGTAGGTTCCCGACCCACCCCGACCTCCGCTACGCTCCGGCCACCCCTCCAGAGGGGATTTTCCCCGGACGTGTAACGTTTGGGAGTCGAGGTCGGTCACCTCCAATATCACTGCCTGAAGTAGATCCCCTCTGGAGGGGTGGCCCGAAGGGTCGGGGTGGGTCTCTAAGACTCAAACCGAACGTTCAACAGCTCCACTAAATCTTCGGGTCCGCCGATGGTTATCAGCGCGCTTAGCGGCACGGGTTGTTCTGGATCGAACGTGATTGAAAAGCTGTCAGGGTCATTGATAAAGTCTTTCATCTCCTCGACGAATTCGGGAGAAAGCGGATTCTCGCTATTAGCCACTTCGTCTTCTAAACCGGCGATCGCACCTTCTTTCACTTCTTTCACGCTGATTCCTTCTTCCGCTGCTGTCGTTTCAAACAGTCTCTCGACAAAAGAATTGTCCTCATAGGTAATTTTCGCGCCCTCAAACTGCGCTCCAAACAGCGAGAAAGGAAGGCTACTGATGGTTGCCTCGTCCAAGGTGATATTGCCCAGATCAAGGGTCATCTCCATATCCCCACCTTGTCAGCGCCTAGCTTCAACCGCTTCAGCTCTACTGTTTTCTCACCTGCTTCGTACTCGTATTCGGTGACAACGTTGGCCGATAGCTCCTTGCCGTAGCCCAGCTCAGAGAACATTTCTGCATTCTCTCCTAGCGCCGATGCATCTAGAGCGATGCCCCTGACAGCCATATTCAGATAGGTAGGAATTTCGTTTTCGTCTTCGTACTTGTACAGCGTCATCTCGTCGATCCTGATCGCATTTCCAGAGGCTACGGGAGTAACCACAACGTCTTTCACGGTGGTGCCCTGGCCTAGAAAAGAAACGTCTACTTTGCGATAGTCAACATCGACATATTCAGAAACGTCAGCAATGGCCTTGTCTAGTTCTTTGGCAGCAGCCCGAGAGACCAAGACCTTGCCGCCGATAATTAGCGCGATCGCACCCACAGCCCCTGCGCCTATCCATAGTTTCTTATTCATAGCTGCTGTCCAAAACTCCTGTATAAAAACCAATCAAAACGCTGGCTTACTATATCTACTTGATCACAATACCCACTTCCGCACGCCCGGCGGATCGACGCTCGTTATACGGATTTACGTGACATCTTGTCTTTTGACTACCCATCTATTCATCTGCACTATAGGATGTTATGCAGTTTCGTTTCCCCCGCAAGACTTCTATGGTTTTCTACCATCGCCGTTACGTCAGTTTGAAGGCAGCTGCGATCGCAACTCTCGCAATGCTAGCCGTTGGCTGTAGCCATTCCATGCCCAATGCTGAAGACCATTCAGCCCACCAGGCGAGCGAAAAGACGACGGCCCAAGCGACCACCTCTACGGAAAGCACAGAAACTGTCGCCTCAGAAGAACATACTCATACAGGCGTCAACACCAACCACGATGTCTTTCATAGCAAAGCTATCGAAGTACCCGCCGGGACTCCGGTACCAGCAGTCACGATTCAAGTAGAAGAAGATCCCGTACGGGGCTGGAATCTATACGTGGGCACGGCTAATTTCGACTTTGCACCCGAGAAAGTCAATAGTGAAAGCAGTCCTACAGAAGGCCACGCTCACCTATACATCAACGACAAATCTGTCCAGCGAATCTACGGCGCGTGGACGCACTTACCAGACCTACCTGGCGGCACTAACGAAATTCGCGTCACGCTCAATGCCAACGGCCATGAGGCACTAACGACTCAAGGCGATCAGATTCAAGATAGCGTTACCATCGAAGTCTACGAACCCAACGCTGACTGAGTTCATTTCAAGCTTTCTATTGTCAGTAATAGTCAATCAGTGATAGTCATCTCATGCCAACTTCTTTAGATCTATGGTTGACTGCGGCCATAGGCTTTTTAGGAAGCTTTGGCCACTGTGTTGGTATGTGCGGTCCGGTGGCTGCGGCGTTTGCACTGTCTGTCCAGGGTCAGTCTGTCCAAGGTCAGTCTGTCCAAAGTCAGTCTGTCCAAAGTCAGTCTGTGCAAGGCCAGTCCGCTGAGCGCTCAGCGGGTCAATGGCGTGAACAGATAGCCTTTCATCTCTTGCTCAATCTAGGGCGGCTATTGAGCTATGCCTTAGTCGGTATGGCAATTGGCGCACTGGGCTCGGTGCTGTTTGCAGGCGGTCAGGTTGCAGGCGTAGGCTCTACGCTCAGGCGAGTGGTCTCGCTTGGAACCGGTGTCTTGCTAATTTGGTTTGGCCTGACGCAGGCGAGCCCCGGCTTTTTGCCAGCGCTGCCGTTTTTGCATCCAGCTAGGCAACAGCAGCTGCATGAGCAAATTAGTCGATCGATGAGTCGAGTTTCCAGGTGGCAGCAGGCGATCGCACCTCTTATCCTCGGACTGCTGTGGGGTCTAATTCCGTGCGGCTTTCTATACACTGGTCAGCTCCGTGCCGCTGCGACTCAAAGTCCAATTGGCGGTGCAGCGGTGATGCTGGCGTTTGGTCTAGGCACGCTGCCAGCGATGGTGGCGATGGGATTTACAGCGTCTCGGCTGAGCCAGGATCGGCGATCGCAGCTCTTTCGGCTGGGCGGCTGGATTACGGTGTTGGTCGGCATCCTACTGCTGCTGAGAACCGGCGACACGATGACTGACTACAGCGGCTATGCGGCGTTAGTTTGCCTGATGCTGGCGCTGATTGCTAGGCCGATTAACCGACTGTGGCCGACACTACTGCGCTATCGCCGGGTGCTGGGCGTAGGGGCGTTTGTGCTCAGCGCTTTGCACGTATTGCACATGGTCAGCCACACCTGGCAGTGGAACTGGCGAGCGGTGAAGTTCATGCTGCCACAGCATCAAGTCGGTATGTGGCTGGGTCTAGTCGCTTTCTTGTTGATGGTGCCAGCGGCGCTGACCAGCTACGACAAAGCTCAAAAAGCGCTGGGTAATCGCTGGCGAAAGCTACATTTGCTTGGTGTTCCGGCTCTGTGGCTGGCGGCTGGCCATACGATCTTATCTGGATCGAGCTACTGGGGTTCACTGCGGCTGACCTGGCAAAATCAGGCGATGGTAATCGGATTGGCAGTGTCTGTGGCTTTGGTTTTGCTGGTGCGATCGCGCCCCGCCTGGTCTCTCCTCTCTCAAGGAAAAAACTATGTCCCGCCAAAAAGCAGTTCGATTCAGCGCAGCACTAGCCATAGCTGCCATCCTGACCGGACTTAGCCCTGTACTGCTATCTCAAACGCCCTTGCTAGGTGCGATCGCCCACGAAGTCGAAATTTCAGACGATGTTGGCGGCACCCTACACATTGAACCGAATGACACCCCGCGCGCAGGTGAAGAGACTCTCGCCTGGGTTGCCCTCCGCACCGAAGGCGGTCAGGCCATCAACCTAGAAGACTGTGACTGTCAGCTCGCAGTCTACGCTCAGCCCAAACAGGCAGACGCCGCGCCGCTACTCTCTCCTGAGCTACAGCCGTTGAAGGCGACGGCGTTCAAGGCATTCCGGGCGCAGAACTTGTTTTTCCTAGCGTTGGTCTCTACACCCTAGTCATGACCGGCGAACCCAAGCAGGTCGCCGACTTCTCTCCATTTGAGCTTGCCTTTGACGTTACCGTCGCCGCCGGAGAGTCTGTTTCTGCGACTGCGGCTAATAACCCAGCAGTACTGCCACCGCCAGAAATTCCAGCAGAGTCCGCAGCTGCTCAGGTCGTTAGCGACACCACGAGAAGACCGATTCTCTTCTTATTTTCAGGGGGGATGGTGATAGGTGCGATCGCTTTTCTAGTGATTCGCCGTTTCTAATTCACTCATCCTATCTACAGTCATAATAGAGTCAGCACCCGTAGGCCACCCGCGATGACCTTCACTCAACCGCTCCGCCCGCCCAAAAAAACATGGCCCAACAAGGCATCGCTGCCGACCATGTACGACCTGCCTAGCGAAGATCCGGAGGAGCCCGGCTTGCCAGACGAATTCCACGATTATCAGCCCGCTCTGCTCAGCGAGACCTTTCGCCTCAGCGACTACACCAGCGAAGATATTTTTTCGGCCGCCGATCTCAATCTCTACTACGACCCAGACAACAACTGGTACAAGCGCCCAGACTGGTTTGGCGTGATTGGTAAACCAGAAGGCTGCGACAGCGATGAGCTTCGCATGAGCTACGTTGTGTGGCAAGAAGAAATTGTTCCTTTTGTCATTGTTGAACTCATCTCTCCTGGTACAGAAGATGAAGACTTCGGTCGAACAGAGAACAAGCAAGGTAGACCACCCACAAAATGGACCGTTTACGAGAAAATACTTCAGATTCCTTACTATGTCATTTACAACCGATATGACGACAGCCTGAGCGCCTTTCGACTACAAAACGGTCGGTATCAGCCAATGGCAGTAGATGCAGAGCGCACAGTTTGGTTCCCCGAAATTAGCGCTGGGCTTGGAATCTGGCAAGGCAAATACAAGCGTTTTACCCGTGAGTGGCTGCGTTGGTACGATGTGAATGGGTGGATTCCAACCGAAAAAGAAGCTAGCGATCAGCAGATTTTGCAAGAAAGAGTAGCAAAGCAGCAGGCGCAGCAGGAGGGGGCGGCAGCGCAGCAGGCGGCAGAGGCAGCGCAGCAGCAAAATGAGCGCCTAAGAGCAAAGCTAAAGGAACTCGGCATTGATGCGGATCAGCTAGACCTTGACTGAGTCCAGCAAGTCTTGCTATCGACGGCACTTTGATTGAGCGCCGTACCTAAGCCTGACAAACCTCAACTCGCAATTTCCACCGGCTCTACGGATTCTTTCGCAATCAGCTCTCGCGCTACAGAGACTTTTAGGTCTTTGAGTACTGCTTTTGGGCCCGCTGAGTTCTGTTGCTGTCTGTCGATAAGCTGTTGATACATTCTTTCATAGCTATCTACCATCGAATCAATATTGCAAAAAGACTCGGCTCTAGCACGACAGGCATAGCGAGAAAGTTGGGCCGCTTTCAAAACAGCTTCAGAGAGCGCTTCTATGGTTTGCGCTGGGGCGATCGCACCGCAGCTTTCGTCTAGAATCTCTGAAGCGGCCCCTCGGTTGAAGGCGGCTACTGGCGTACCCGAAGCCAGCGCCTCTGCATACACAATGCCGTAGGGTTCATCCCATACGGGCGTGTTCACAAATACGCTCGCCCTAGCCAGAACTTGTTTCATTTGACTGTGCGACAGATGGCCTAGATACTCCACTCGCTCATGCGAAAGCAAAGGCTGCACCTGCTCTTCAAAATAGTCTCGGTCGCTGATCGGACCTGCTACCTGCATAGAATAGCCCGCTTTCAGCGCTGCTCGAATTGCCAGATGCGGAGCCTTTTCAGGCACAAAACGTCCATACCACAGTGCCAAATTAGGAGTCGGCGCTGAGCTAAAAGACCAGCTGCCAATATCTACCCCGTTGTAGACAACGTCCGACTCAACGATAGACTGCCAGGCAGACGCTACGCTTTTAGACACTGCCGCTACTGCTAAGTTACCCGATGCGTTTCTAGCAGTGGCATACTGCATCGCTGCGGCCAGTTCGGGATAGACAGGAGCATGTAGCACCATCATCATCGGCACAGGCAGGTCCGCCGCACTTAGCAGCAGTAGCGGATGCAGCGCATTGTTATGAACAACATCGAACTGGTCATGGCAGATCTGCCTGATTGTGCTGGCATAGGCCGACATGTTGCACGCCTGCTCACCCAGCAGCGTTTGAGCCTTTGGATGGGTTGCTAGTGAGCTCTCGGTAGGGGCATTCAAATTCAATCGAGCGTCCGAATCGCCGCTGGCAAATAGGGTGACATCATGGCCGCGTTCTATCAGCTTCTTGGTCAGCCACCAGGTATGAGACTCCATCCCTCCCGCAAACGGTTCAGCAATAGGATGGCGCATCAATCCAACAACAGCAATTTTCATCTATGTCTGTCTCCGAAATATTTGAACGAAATACAGGAATAAAACGCTTTTATAAAACAGTTTTCTTGTGGTTGGAGTGGTCGCGCAGTTTGTTTTTCCTCAGTTAGAGTGTTTGCGCAGCCTTTTTTGCAAGCAGGCTTTTGTATGCGCGATGGATACGGGTGCCTGGCTGCCTGCCCGCTAGAATAAGGCAGGCAGCAGATTTTCTCTATCTACCCTAAGGAAAGCTTTCTAGTGCGATCGCACTAACCCAGCCGCAAAATCAGATACTACAGGCCGAATAACGCGCAGCCACATAGATACACACCTGTACGTTCGCTGTAGTTTTCGCCCGGACTATTTCCATATGCAGTCATAATAGAGTCAGCACTTGACTAGCTTGGCTAGAAGGCAGTTATGCATACGGCTGAAGTACACGAAGACAATCTATTGGACCGACTGTTCATCTGGCTGTTTTCTCGGAAGATGGCAAACGCGATCGGTTCGACAGCAGCAGGTGCAAACTACGAAGGGTTTGTCGATCTGTCTAAGCAGATCATGCGAGGCCGTAATGCGCAAGAGCAGCAGGCGGTAGTTGCCAAAGTGCTGCAATCTCTAGTACCAGCACCGGTGCTGTGGATAATTCGAACTGTTTTTTCTCCAACCCGGCTGGTGTGTGTGCTAAATGCCTGGTTTGCTGCGCAGATGTTTGAGTGGCTAGTCGGTCCGTGTGAGGTGGCAGAGGCAGAGGTGAAAGGGATGGATGGTAAGGTGCGATCGCAGCCCAGCGCCGTCCATATCAAGAAGTGCCGCTACCTAGACGAAAGCCAGTGCGTCGGCATGTGCGTCAACATGTGCAAGCTCCCCACCCAAACCTTCTTCACTGAAAAGTTCGGCATTCCTCTCACCATGGTGCCAGACTTCGACGACCTCAGCTGCGACATGATTTTCGGTCAGGTGCCGCCCGCTGCCGCAGATGATGAGGCCATGACTGAATCCTGTTTGAGCGATTGTCCCAGCGGCAAACCATCAGCCGACAAATGCCATAAACTTTAGATAATAGTTAGCGTTGAGCCTGAGACTCTGATGACATTAGCGCCTATTCTGACAAAGTCTTACGTCGAGCAACGAAACGCTGGGTATTGGATCGAAGGTACCCGCATTTCGCTTGACTCGATTGTCTACTCTTTCTTAGATGGGGAGTCGCCTGAGACTATTGCCCAAAACTTTCCGCTGCTGTCATTGGAACAGGTCTATGGAGCAATTACTTTTTACCTTGCCAACCGTGAGACCGTTGATACGTACTTAGAAGAAAGCGAGTCTGATTTTTCCAAACTGCAAAGCGCCTGTAGGGAGAAGAGTCCCCTACTCTATCAAAAGCTGAAAGCTGCGAGAGATCAGCGGCAAACTCCGGTATGACAAAAGTTCGATTTCAAGCTGATGCTGATTTGAGGCAGGCTATTGTCTCGGGTATTACTCGTAGGAAACCCGATTTGGATTTTCAGTCGGCTAATGCAGCGAAGCTCGAGGGCATCAAAGACCCGGAAGTTTTGGCTATTGCGGCACGCGAAGGCAGGGTGCTCGTAACCCATGACCGTAAAACAATGCCTACGGAGTTTGGTCAATTTATTTTGTCTCAGCGAAGCTCTGGCGTACTGATTCTTTCCCAAAAGCTGCCAATCAGCGAGGCGATAGACGAACTTATTGTAGTCTGGGAGGCTTCTACCGCTGAAGAGTGGAATAACCAGATTATGGCTTTTCCACTTTGAAAACCGAATGGTAAGAAGCATTCGTAGCCGGGGACTTAGAAACGGTTGAGAGTCATCCGTGCAGAAATATTTGGTAGCACTCGGAAGATTTGGTGAACCCGATGTAGATATAGTTGGATGCGGTGAATTGCCGTTATAGTAACGTTTGTGGATGATTATCTGGGAGTTGTAAGTACGTTGATGAATACAGCTATCGCTTTATGTCTGATTGTCGCGGTTGTCGTACTTATTATCATTTTCGTCTTCCGCGATCGCCTTTCGATCCTTTCGTTTGACGGCAGCAAAGCCAGGATGGAAGCCAAAATGGAGCCAAAGGCACCCGAGATTGAAGATGAGAAGCCTGCGGGCGTGGTTTTCAAAGGCAATAAGCTACGAGGCGACGGTGAGTATCGCATGCGAGATGCCAACTTTTCGGACAACGACGTAGATGGTAAGCAAAAGCTGGAGCTGGGCTACGATGAGCCCTCTGGTGATGTCAAAGGTAAGGAAAGCTAGACGCAGTTAACCAATGGCAAAGCAGCGTTACTTGGCAAATCGTACGAAAGAGTTGGATGTTTTTCTGAAAATGGCCGAGGGTAAGCATGACTGTCGAATTATGTTTATCGAAGGACCATCCGGTATGGGCAAGACATCTTTGCTGACACGTTTTAAGCAGAGATGCCCGGTTCAGTACGTGCCGTTTGACTGCAAGGGAGTTGCGAGTGTCGCCGCTTTTCTGTCACAGGTCGTTGTTGACTTGGGGCGTGGGCAGTTTCCGACTTTCATGAGCAAGGTCAAGGTGTTTGTAAAAGCAGGAGTTGATTTTTCTGAGAATGAGTTTGACGCAGAGAAGCTGTCAATCATGATTAACTCTGATGTCGATCCAGCTACGCAAGCTCACCGATTAGAACAGCTACAGCAAGCATTCTTTGATGACCTGGAAAAGCTTGAAGGTAGAGTTGTAATTACATTGGATACTTATCAGTTAGCAAATGAAGCTTTGCAAAATTGGATTGAGAGCAGATGGCTCCGAACCGTTGGACGACACTCGAAGAATGTCGTTACGGTGATTGCAGGGCAATCAGTACCAGATTCTGCCGACAATTCTGTGTGGGGTGACGAATGTGACCACTTTAAGCTATCTCCCATAGTTGAGGTTACTGCCTGGTGTCAGTTTTGCTCTGATTTGCAGTTTGATTTGCCTGAAGAAGCTATTAAGGCGATCGCTTTGGTAGGAAAAGGACATCCTAAAACGGTTCATCAGATGTTGTCATTAGCGCTAGAAAGTTGGTCAGCATAGAAGAGTTGCTAGAACGAGTACAGCAAGCCGATACAGAAATGGGTCGGCAGTGGATTCTGCTGGAGTTGCAAATGAGCCAGATGCCAGAGGCACTTGTCTCCATGCTCTGGGCCGCAGCGATTCCTCACTTTTTTGATGAGCAGGTATTAGCAGCTTTGCGACCGGAGCTAGCGGATGAAGCAGAGGAACTGTTCGCTGATTTGCAGGCACTGACCTTTGTAGAAGAATTTCAGGGGCAAGGGTACAACATTCACGAACTCACGCGAGAAGTATTGCTGAGTAGGCTATGGCAGCAAGATCGAAAAGAGTTTCTACTGCTGTCGAAACGAGCAGCGAATTACTTCTTCGATATGAGAGTATCTTCTGAAGCAGATGTTGAGTTTGCCTATCATGAAATTCTTGGAGGAAGCAACCCATCCGACAGACTTCTGGATAGAGTAATTGACTGGTGGCGGTACTATCAAATGGACCGCATTCAGTCTGTCCTCCAGGCATTTTCGGAACATCAGAAGGCAGAACGGATAGACGATTTTGGTCGCATCTTTTCTCATTATCTAGATGGGCTTGTCAAGAGGTATTCAGCACACTACAAAGAGGCTGAAATACTCTTCACTCAGGCTCAAGAAGAATATAAGAATCAAAGAAAGCAAAACCCTCGTTACGCTGCTATGCTGTTACGCGACCTCAGTAGCATTAAGGGAGAGCAAGGCGATATACGAAACGCTATTCCTATCTGTGAACAGTCTCTCAAAATTTGTGAGGAGCAACTAGGAGCCAGTCACCTAGATACTTCTATTAGTTTGAACAACTTGGCGGGGCTATACCAGTCGCAGGGCCGCTATAGCGACGCAGAACCGTTGTATGTAGAAGCGCTCGAAATCAGTAAAGCCGAACTGGGCGATCGCCATCCCGACACCGCCAGCAGTCTGAATAACTTGGCAGGACTGTACGAGTCTCAGGGGCGCTATGGAGAAGCGGAACCGTTGTATGTAGAAGCGCTCGAAATCAGGAAAGCGGAACTGGGCGATCGCCATCCCGACACCGCCAGCAGTCTGAATAACTTGGCAGGACTGTACGAGTCTCAGGGGCGCTATGGAGAAGCGGAACCGTTGTTGGTAGAAGCGCTCGAAATCTGGAAATCTGAACTGGGCGATCGCCATCCCAACACCGCCACCAGGTCTGAATAACTTGGCAGCACTGTACGAGTCTCAGGGTCGCTATGTTGAAGCGGAACCGTTGTATGTAGAAGCGCTCGAAATCTGGAAAGCGGAACTGGGCGATCGCCATCCCAACACCGCCAGCAGTCTGAATAACTTGGCAGGACTGTACGAGTCTCAGGGTCGCTATGCTGAAGCGGAACCGTTGTATGTAGAAGCGCTCGAAATCTGGAAATCTGAACTGGGCGATCGCCATCCCGACACCGCCACCGGTCTGAATAACTTGGCAGCGACTGTACGAGTCTCAGGGTCGCTATGCTGAAGCGGAACCGTTGTATGTAGAAGCGCTCGAAATCTGGAAATCTGCACTGGGCGATCGCCATCCCGACACCGCATCCAGTCTAAATAACTTGGCGTTACTTTATCAAAAGCAAGAAAGATATGCAGAAGCCATCACGCTATTAAAAGACTGGCAAAGCATCAAAGTCGAACGTCAGGAAACTCAAAGTCAATCGTATGCAATGGGCCTCAGAACGATGGGCAGTCTGTATCAGAAAAACCAGCAACTTTCACAGGCCCTACAAGTGTATGAACAATCCTTGTCTATACTAAGTCGAGAGATAGGTCCCAAACATCCAGCGGTCCTTATCTTCAAAGGAGAAATAGGACGTTTGAAGAAACGAATAAAGCAACAGTCTAAGCGGAGAAGTTAATAGGTATTTAGCAGTGCTGTCGCTTCAGAAAGATCAGTACGTCGTGCTACTAAAACTAAGTAACTTAACAGCAGACTAGGAGTTCCGCTGAGCAAAGGCTTTAGCCTCTACAATCTGTCTAGAACTAAAGCTTTCGTCCTACTATGACAGCAGCTATCCCAGCGCAGTCTAAACTACGGCTCATTACGACAGACGAGTATCACTGCATGGCGGAAGCTGGGATCTTGGCAGCGGATAAGCGGGTGGAGCTAATTGCCGGACAAATTATTCAAAAAATGCCAAAAGGGTCTCGCTACAGTGCGCTTTGCAAGCGGATAGAGAAATTAATCAAGCGACTGCTAGGCGACGATGTGCTAGAGCTACTCAACTTTAGCCCTGCTTGATAGCTATGATTTCGCTGACATAGCTATCAAGCTAAACTAAAAGAGCACTCTCCCAACTTCTTTTCATATGACGCTGTCTGAAGCAAAAATTCATAGCCCTACAACTAGCGACCAAGATAGCTGGACAATCAATCTTCTTTATGACGGGGCCTGTCCGCTGTGCGTTAGAGAAGTCAACTTCTTGCAAAAAAAAGATGCCGGACGTGGCATCGTAAAGTTCACAGATATCGCCGATCTGAACTACAGCCCAGAAGAGAATGGCGGCATCAACTTTGAAACGGCAATGGGTCGCATTCATGCGGTTAGAGCCGATGGCACTGTGGTCAAAAACGTGGCCGTTTTTCGAGAAGTTTATGATGCACTAGGTATTGGCTGGCTGTACGCGCCGACCAAGTGGCCAGTAATCGGCCCGATAGTCAACAAACTGTATGACCTATGGGCCGACTGGCGACTGGCAATGACAGGCAGACCGCCTCTAGACGAGGTGATTGCTCAGCGACAGGCGAAAATTGAACAAATGGACAAAGGTCGCTGCCGCACCGATTAAATGTAGAACAAAGCGCTAGCGCTAGCTGAATGCTAATAGGCACTTCAACGCCATCGCTCCAATAAGTATCGCACCTGACTTCATCAAACTGACGAACGACCTTACCCGTTAAGCCAACATCAGCGCCTAACAACCAGTGGTGATAGCACTTTTACTGCCTCAACATTCAGACTTCTCTTCGCAGAAGAAATCGGTACTAGAAGCTCGGCACCAGCTACTAGCAATTATCAGCTAAGCTACGCAAGTCTCGCTAGATCTCTTGCAAGAAGTTCAGATAGCCATTCGTCAAGTCCTTTACGGCAATTTCGTAAAACTGTTTGCCCTGTTCTGGCGTAGCTAAATCTGGGTTAGACCCCATACGTCCATCTGGGTAAAACGCTCGAAAGTCAGTTGGATTGTAGATAGAACGACCGGAAGGGGCAACTACGGGCGACAGCGGTGCTTGCTTGATAGCATCGGGATATACAAACTGAGTCAGTGCGACTTCACTCGGCGTAGCATGAGAGCCTTCTTGATCTCCGTACAACTGGTCGGCTAACGCTGTGACGGCTGCACTTTTATACCAGTTTGCAACCTTACAGCGGACGTTGCTCGCGTTGGGCAGATTGGCATCTGCGATCGCCGCATACGTCTCAGAAAAAGCTGCCTTCATAGTGGCCACATTACCGCCGTGCCCGTTAATGAAATAAAACCGCTCGAATCCATGACGAGCCAACGGTTTCACATAGTCTTGAATCAACGCAATCAGCGTACTCGGGCGAAGGCTGACGCTGCCTGGAAAGGCCAAGTGATGGAGCGCCATACCCACATTTATCGTTGGGCCAACCAATGCGTCCGTAGCTTTTGAGACACCATGAGCAACTGCCTCAGCACAGATAGCATCCGTACCAATTAGTCCGGTCGGACCGTGCTGTTCGGTTGAGCCAATCGGAAAAATAATGCCGCGCGACCGCGCCAAATACGCTTCCACCTCAGGCCAAGTCGACAAATGCAGCAGCATGACACTCTCCTCCTATTTTCCAAAGCTCGCTAGAATATTTTCTATTGCGCGATTGTCTATCAACGCTTTCTGTAATATTCAGATTTCTAGTCAGCACTGACCAGATCGAACACCTGTCCATCTACCAGTAGCCGAGTAATCCCCTTCGCCTGTAAGTAAGGACTTGTCCGCGTAATCAAACTACCGTCAGGCACCTTAATCACTCGCTGCTTGTTACGAGAAAACCGCCTAGCCACCCGGTGATTATCGAACACAGGCAGAGTCGTTGATTTCTCCTCATCGCTCGGAATTCGACCCAGATGTCCAAAGTCACTCAGCGGGCAGGTAATCAGCTCAGCGCGCATATCTACTACTAGATAGCAGGGCTTTGGCATCACCGCCGTGCCTAACGGCATGATCTCCACCGCCTCTTCCGCGTGCTGCTTTTGTTTTGGCAACTCAAACCCATCATCCTCATCTAGGTCGTCATCATCCTCATCTAGGTCGTCGTCGTCATCGCCAAAGTCATCGCCTAACGTATCATCTAGACCTTCTAAATCGTCATCCTCATCGGTATCATCATCCTCAGCTTCTGACTTTGCAGCTAATACGGGAGGTGCAGGAACTACCTTTGACATAGGCGTAGAAGCAACTTGGGTATCTTCTACGTCTGAGTTCTGATCTTCATCTAGATCCTGATGAAGCAGAGGCAGCTGGCCGTCATCTTTTTTGAGACGGCGACGGCGACGAGGCGTAGTGACGGCAGTGACTTCGTCATCTTTTGGGCTGGTTTTTTTGAGCTTTGGCAATTCTACTGAGGAGTCAGCCAGACTGGCCTCGGGCGAATCATCTGCTGACTCGTCCGTTGTAGCAGCAACTTTTTTTGAGACAGATTCTGAGCTAGTCTGCTTAGATGAACGGCGCTTGCTAGAAGTTTCCGTCTTGGTAGCCGTGGTCCCCGAAGACATTCGCTTTTGCGCGATCAGCTCGCCGTACTCATCCGCAGGCAGAGTGGTCTTAAGGATACGGCTGATAGTACTGTTGCTGACGCCAAACTGTTCAGCCAAAGTAGAAGTGGTCTGCTCCGGCTGTTTGTATAGATCAACAATGTCACTCTTATCTGAGTCAGACAGTTTTCGAGGGGCCATGCTGCCGATATCCTTACAAATGCCTTTAATAGCAATTTTTGCCGAATGCACTCAACAAAAATTGTTAAGCACTTAGCTTTATTTTGAGCAAGGCTGTAGCCTTCGACCAACGTACCAGCTAAGTACAGATAGATACAGTATGGCAGTTTTTGGAAAGTTAAACCTGGCACATCAAAGCCATTTCTGATAAGAGAACAGCGGTCGCCTGTTCTCAGGAATGCTGCGCCCTAATTCAGTGCTCGAGCTAACAAGAAGCGCCGATGCACTTGTATTTTGCATCGTCAGTCTTTTTTAAGTCCCCTAGGTAGCCAGCCAGAGATTGCCTAGCAAAGACAGCCGTAGCCAGTTGAGGAAAACGGCCTTGTCGTTACCTGGCAATATGTCCAGTGCTGACAGCGTCCGGAGTGCGAAGTGCGATCGCCCAAAAAACTGAGTCCCTAGCCGATGCAAAGCTAACAGCAGCACACACAAATCATCTTCGCCCCAAACCGGTACAGCTTCAATCAACGGATTGGCTTTGAGCACCGCCCCAAGCCCTCCCATCGTCTGCAGTGGTTTCTGAGCATTCATCGACAAAGCAGCGCCAAAGGCTTTTGCCTGCTTCTGTCCCAAAATCTGCTCCACGTCGCCGTACAGCGCCTGGATCAACAATAGACACGACTTGACATACGCAATCGGCAGCACAGGGTTCAGCAATTCTCTGTCGATCCGAATGTGACGCCACAGGCTAAACCGATGAGCCTCCTCTAACAATACGCAGACCTTACCTTCGTTGTCCGTCAGATCGCGCAGGGAGGCTTGTGCTTCCTCTTGTTGATGTGCTTGAAACACGCTCAGCAGGCAGAAAGTCCTCTCCTGATAAGACAGCACCGGGACTCTCTTAGGCCGTTTTGGATGCTGGATGCTGCTGATTTGAACATCCTCGAGTGTCAGCACAAACATTTGGTAAACAGCCTTCAATAGTTAACAAACACCGGAAATAAGCCCTATCAGCTCGAATTCTTTTCTCGATGCTTTCATATATGCATCTGTAGCGTTCACTACTCGGCTCCACATGTTCTCAAAGAGTAAAATCTTTGTCTCAAACGGGCAAAACAGCTAGCTCGCCTATAGATGCACCCAGCGCTGGCCGTACATTAATCCAGCGGCATGGGTTCAAGCAAGCACTTATCGCTGACACTTATCGCTGAGCTAGCGTACCCAAACTCTATATTCCTCCAATTTGTATAAGCATAGCGATGCGATATCTTCTCTATCGAGGTAAGCTAGTACAGCACTTTTCTTTGGATCCTTAGCTCAGTTGGATAGAGCAACCGCCTTCTAAGCGGTCGGTCACAGGTTCGAATCCTGTAGGATCCGTTGACAGAATATCCAAGGCAATGCGGGCTGAGACTCGCCTTTCTCTTACGAGCTTCAGGCAGCCGCTAACAACTCATCCAAACTGCCTCTACGTTCAAGAGCATGAATGTCGTCGCAGCCACCAATGTGCTGATCGTCAATAAAAATTTGAGGCAGCGATTTTCTACCAGCTCGTTCAGCCATTTTGCTACGAGCCGTTTCATCCCCATCGATACAATACTCTGTGTATTCGACCCCTTTTTTGTCCAATAGAGCCTTTGCTCGAATACAAAACGGGCATCGGCTCCAGGTATAGATCTCAATCTTGGGTTGCATGCTTTTCCTCCTTGTTGCGTCGTTTTCACCCTTTTAGTGTAAAAGGTTCTTTCCGATCTGACTGTATAAAAGGCGCGTATCAGAAGGTATATACCAAGAGGTGCGCTGCTATCAGGCGGCAGATGGCTAAGGCAAATCTTCTGAAGGTCCAATATGCACAGTGAACGAGGTGTCGTCTACCGTCACAACATCCTCGTCGTACAGCTTGCGGCCCCGTCTTAGCTCCATTTCGCCATTGACAGACACTTCTCCACTGCGAATAATCAGCTTTGCCTCACCGCCGGAGCGAGCAACATCAGTTATTTTTAAAAACTGATCAAGCTTGATAAAATCTGCTGCCATAGCCATGTGAGCTTTGAAAGTATCTTTGTAATGCTCTAAGCCTAATCACTCACCATGCAAAAAGCGAGACCAAATTCTAAAGGTGATCTCGCTTTTTGCTGCTAACGCTTGTGGTGTATGGAGATATTAAACGAGGGCAGGCTCTGAATTATTAAGAGTTTCGACGACCTGTTGCGCGATCGCAATCGCCTGCTGCTGCTGCGCTTCTGTCTCCTGCCACTGGGCAACCGTTGCCGAAACCGACTCTAGCTTCTGACGAAATTCACCTAAATGTCCCTCAATTACAGATAGTAAAGACTCGTGTAGGCTCACCTGTCCCTGCACCTCCCCGACTACCCTGTATTGCTCGCTACAAGATGATTCTGTATCAACAATTGTCTTTCGCTGGTCATTCACAGCATCCTGCTGCTGCTGCCGCGTCTGCTTTAGCAAATCCAACTCAGACTGAATCTGTGCGCTTTCCGTTTCTACTAGCTGAATTTGTTCACCTAGGACTGCCCTCAGCTTATCAATCTCATCTAGAACCGGTTCCAACTCAGCTGCAGCTCCGGAACCCTCAGCTGCTAGCCCCTGTCGACGCAGCAGCACAGCGCGATGCTGACTCAGCACTTCCTCTCGCTCTAGTAAATTGCGCCGCTGGCCTACCAGCGTTCGATTCAGCATTACGTGACGATCTTTTTCTTCTGCAATTTCTGTCTCTAGCTGCAGCCGGTCATAGTCATTCACCTCAGACAGCTTTCCTTTGAGATCGTCAATATCATCCTGCTGAAGCTGCAATTCCTCTTCTTGATCGTTCACAAACTGAACCATCTTTTCTAGGTCTTTCTCTAGCTGAGCGACCAGTGTCTGCAAAGACTCCTCCGTCATCGCCTCCAAAGCCGCAACATCAACTTTCTTGCTTAGTCTCACCTTGTCAGCTGCGTTTAGCAGCTCGTACACCTGCTGATGTAATTCGGTCTGGTTTTTCAACTGGTCTGTCAAAAGCTGATTTTGCTCTTGTTTTGCACCGAGCAGAGACTGCTGCTGCTGCAAATGAACTTGAGTGCTGTGCAGCTTGGATTCAGCCTCCATAAGCGCTTGCTTCTTTGCTAGCAAATCTGATGTTTGCTCAACCAAATCTGCCTCAGCCGCTGTCAGATCAGCTTGCTTTTGCCCCAGCCGCTCCTTCTCTTTAGCCAGACTAGATTGATATTCGTTTACAAGCTCAAAAGCGGTCGTTACCTCATTGGCTACTGCGATCGCACTCGAATCTGACTGCCCCAAATCTGCTAGAGACGCCTTTATTCGAGCAGCCTGCTCATCACTAACCTGGCTGACCGATTCAGGTTGATACGCCGCCTGAAATTCTTCCTGACGCTCCTCGAATCGCTGAATCTCACCATTCAGATGTGCCCAAGCTCCCTCTAGCTCAGCGCTCTTACGCGTTATATCTGTCTGTAGCTGATCTACCTCAACCTTTTGCGCCTCTATCTCCTGTTGCTGTAGCTTGATGTCTTCTAAATTTGCCTCAGCCTGTTCGACCTGCTCCTGCCGGGTTTCAATCTCCATCTCGCGACGGTTCAGAGCCTGACTTTGATAAGTCAAGGACTCTTTCCACTGTTCTATCTCTTCACCTTGAGACTTAAACTTTTTGCTCAGACCAGAAAAATTCTGTAAAACGCCTACCAAAGTCCGCCCTGCTTCTTGATGGCGCTTGACCTGACGATTATTAGTCAGCTCTAGCATGACCAGTACACCGCTAGCATACGGCGCGTCATCAGGCGCAGCAATCAGCTCTTCATTTGGCACACTACTCCAATCGTGCTCAGATCGTTGGGCAGCAAGCAGCTTAAAGTCTGCCTTGCCGCTACCCATAAATCCACTCTTCTTTTGTGTCTCAGCTAGATAAAGCACGCTGGCAGTTCCCTCTACTTGTGCAGACCATCGGGCTCACAGTATGCCCAGCACCCAGGAATTGGACTACATTTTCCTTAGCAACCAGTTACCGCACAATGCCAATTAGCAGCAGCCCAACAAGCTGAAAGAGCGATCGCAGGATTTATCAAACAGCCCTTAACATAACAAACAAAGTTGAATCAATATGCCCTAGGCAGATACGTTGAAGGCAGCTCAGGGAATGATTGACCAGCAGGCTGTACGGGTGATGTCAGGTTAAATGGTCACAGAATTAGGGAGATTATGAGCACAATTCTGGTTGTCGAAGACAGCACCGCCCAGCAAGAAGAAATTAGACATTTGCTCGAAGAAAGTGGTCTGAACGTGACGGTTGCCAGCAACGGTATCGAGGCTCTACAGCTATTACAAGGACACCCTCCCGATCTAGTTCTACTAGACATTGTGATGCCTAAGATGAATGGCTACGAAGTCTGCCGCCGTATCAAAGCCAACTCAGCCACCCATAGTCTGCCAGTGGTAATGTGTTCGGCAAAGGGGGAAGAATTTGATCGCTACTGGGGAATGAAACAAGGCGCAGATGCCTATATCGCCAAACCTTTTCAGCCAACTGAACTGGTTGGAACCGTTAAACAGCTGCTACAAGGTTGAGATACGCGAACCTTCGAGAGATTGAAAAGGCCCATGCACACCAAAAAACGACAACGTCCATCATGGTAGGAAATCCTGACTTTCAGACGATATCGGGCAAGGACCAGGCTCCTGAACTCCAAGAGATTGAAACGCCAGAAGGTGAACTTCATCTTCGATTTTTCATTGCCGATGGAGATGAATTTGCGCTACCAGCCACAGGGATTCGCCGAATTATTGAGCACGCACCTGATCACATCACTCCGGTGCCCAATGTATCACCTCTATTGCTGGGTACGCTCAACCAGCAGGGCCGAGTCATCTGGGTAGCCGATCTAGGACAATTTCTAGGCTGTGCCAAGCCCATGAATACAGACCGCGCCGAAATCCCGGTCATCGCAGTAGAAGAGCAAGGTACCATGCTAGGCCTAGCAGTCAACCAAGTAGTGGGTACAGATTGGCTAGATACCGAAGCGCTTGAGGTAACCGCCAACCCATCAGACGGAATGGCACCTTTCTTAAAAGGAGAGTGGCCTTTAGAGGCAGACAAGCCCCTGAAACTGCTTGATCATATTGCTATCTTACGCTCGGCGCGCTGGGTAGCTTAGCCTCCTATCGTCACAGACCCTACTTAATAAAACACCTACAGCTTCAGCACTAGGATTGCAGAATCGGCAAGAGGAAAGAAACAATGGCATCGGCTACGGACTACGCACAATCCTATCAGGCCGCAGAGAAAGCCTACATGCAGGGCAGCTTTGAGGAAGCTGCTCAAACGATTGACCTGCTGGCAGACGACTATCCGAGCGATCCGAGCGTGCTGCTGCTAAAAGGTCATATCTACTGCTACGGACTTCAGCAATACGAAATCGCCCAGCAGCAGTACAAATCGGTTCTACAGCTCTCATCCGATCCGGAGTTTGTTGACTATGCCAATAATGGTTTGGACTACGCTAGCCAATCAATCGATCACGTAGAAGAGAACCCTACAGAAGAAGCGCTATCACCTATGCCAGAAGAGTTCGATGACGGACTCTTAGACCCCACACCTAGAATTGATATTAGTCCAGATACAGATAATCCAGATATAGACGATGAGACAGATGCTGCAGCCTGGTCGGGAGAAACCGAAACTGAAGCCTATGGTGACGACGACCTAGGAATGTTTGGTGACTTCGCGGACGAATTTCCGGCTGATTTTGACAGTTCTGATTCTAAGAGCAGAGAATTGTCACCTGCTAGCGATGAAAATCCCTTTGAATTTTCTGACGACCAACAATCAGAGATCGAGCATTTCTCATCGGATTCCGAAGACAATGCAAATCCGTTCGATCTTAGCAACACGCCAGGTAGCACAGCAGAGAACGTTTTTGAAGACGACCCCCTAGTCTCTGCACTAGACGATCCTTTTGGGATGCCATTTACGAGCGAATCATCTATTGAATCTTCTTCAGAAAGTGACATGACAACATTCAGCAATGCTAATGCTGAATTTGATATGGCGGAATTTGACGAGGCCTTTGGTAGTAAGGACGAGGCTCCCGGTAGCGAGCTGCTATCGGCACACAGTTCAGTACCGGATTTGGAGACTAATAATCTAGACACTGGTACCGACAAGGCGATCGACGGAAGTGCTTTTGATAATTTTCCTGTCGTAGAAAGGGATGACTGTTCGGTTGACGAAGAGAGTGATTCGTTTGAAGGGGTATCGTTCGATCCGCAACCTGCGTCTCAGACAGAAGAGAAAACGCTCTTCATGATGGACGACGATGGCATGAGTGCCAATCTAGAGACATCCGATACACGATCAACAGCTTCACGTACAAGTGAACAATCGAGCTTTACGACCACTACGTCAAACGAAGAATCAAACGAAGAGAGATCCACAGATTTTGTCGATAACTTCGACGATTTCGAAGACTTTGATAGTATTCCAGACTTCGACATTTCTGATAGCTCTGTGGGCTTTACCAGTCCGTCTGTAGGCGCTATTCCTAGTCGGTTTGGCGAATTCGAAAGTTCGAGTGCCTCCATCACCACAGATGAGCTAGACAGCGCTGACAAATCCAGCTACGGGTTTGCTAGCGAAATTGACGGCGGGATAGGCAGTAGAAAAAGTTCGTCCATGCCCACTTTCAACAAGAGAGCAGTTAGCAACCCTAAGCCCCGAAAGCAGGGCGTGCTAGCCCCTCTAGAAAATGCCTCTATGCAGACGAAGCGGTTGATACTGGCTGGTTCAGCAGGGCTTTTGTCTATGTTTGCAGTAGGTGCTATTAGTCTAGCGGTAGCGCCTAAGACAATCGACCCGGCAACCGGAGAAAAAGGTTCTGGGCTGTATCCGTTAGCGGCTGGTGGCGTGGCGGCTCTGGTAAGTTTTGGTAGCGTCGCTGGGCTAGGCTATCTAATTGATAAGCGTACGCAGGAAACTGTCGATGAGCTTCAAGAACGGTTCAGTCAAATTTCAAAAGGTGATCTGAACGCGAGGGCTACTGTTTTTGCGGAAAATGAGTTCGGTCAGCTTTCCGCAGGCTTCAATCGAATGGCTAGCGCTATCTCTACGACTATGGGAGAGGCGCAGCGAAAAGCACAGGAGCAAGAGCAAGCCAAAGAAGACTTACAGCGTCAGGTGATTCGACTGCTAGACGACGTAGAAGGTGCCGCCAGAGGTGATTTGACCGTGAAGGCGGAGGTGACTGCTGACGTTCTGGGTGCGGTTGCTGACTCGTTCAATCTGACGATTGAAAATCTGCGTGAGATTGTAAAGCAAGTGAGTGTAGCCGCAAGACAGGTTAGTCAGGGGTCTACGGAAAATGAGAAATTTGCTAGGTCGCTCTCCGCAGATGCTTTGCGTCAAGCCGAAGAACTAGCCGTTACCCTTAACTCTGTACAGGTAATGACCGACTCTATTCAGCGCGTGGCTGAAAGTGCTCGCGAGGCCGAAGAAGTTGCTCGTTCGGCTTCTGAAACTGCGTTGCGAGGCGGTGAAGCAGTGGAACGGACAGTTGCTGGTATCTTAGACATTCGAGAAACCGTCGCCGACACCACGCGAAAAGTTAAGCGCCTAGCTGAATCTTCTCAGGAAATCTCGAAAATCGTAGCGTTGATCTCACAGATCGCTTCTCGTACTAATCTGCTTGCCCTCAACGCTAGTATCGAGGCAGCTAGAGCCGGAGAAGCTGGGCGTGGATTCGCGATCGTCGCCGATGAGGTAAGACAGCTCGCCGACCGCGCAGCCAAAGCCTCCAAAGAAATTGAGCAGATCGTTCTACAGATTCAGGGTGAAACTGGTGGCGTAATGACGGCTATGGAGGAAGGAACACAGCAGGTCATTGAGGGTACGCGCCTAGCGGAACAGGCTAAACAATCCCTAGACGATATTATTCAGGTATCTAACCGGATCGATGTCTTGGTACGCTCAATTACGGCTGATACCGTCGAGCAGACTGAAACCTCTAGAGCCGTTGCGCAAGTAATGCAATCTGTAGAGCTGACTGCCCAAGAAACCTCACAAGAATCTCAGCGTGTGTCTGGATCATTACAAAATCTAGTAGGCGTTGCTAAAGACTTATTAACTTCGGTTGATAAGTTTAAGGTAAGTACAGCTAAAGACACCTAAGCGAACAAAATTAGTGTTAGTTTCCATAACACCTACACATGTACGTCTGCGAAAGACATAGATTGGGAGAACGCGGCTATGCTGCCTGAGCAACAACAGCGCATCATGGGATATTTCATTGAGGAGGCTAAGGACCACCTCAATACCATTGAGCAGGGGTTGCTAAACCTTCAGGCTACTATTGAGGACTCTGAAAAGGCAAACGAGATTTTCAGAGCAGCACACTCAGTCAAAGGCGGTGCAGCCATGTTGGGGCTGGAGAGTATCCAGAAAACGGCCCACCGTATGGAGGACTACTTCAAGGTCTTAAAGGAGTCTTCGATCCAGGTAGACCGAGCCTTGGAAACTAATTTCCTGCGAATTTCTGATGGGCTAAAGGATCTCATAGAGCAGTTAGAAGGTCCTTTTGGGCTGACAGCCGAGAAAGCACAGGAAATCATGGCTGGTGTCGATCCAGTTTTTGTACAGCTAGAAGCACACTTAAAGACCTTGGTTGCACATGGCCAGCACAATGGTCGCCCTAATGGTGTTAGTACTGATAGCTCTACAGATGCTATCCAAGTGAGCTTTAGACAGGATGTCGCAGCGCTATTGAGACAGATGTTGGCTGCATTCAAACAGCCAGACACGCTAGAGAGTAGAAAAAATATTCAGATGGTTTGCCTCCAGCTCATAAAACTGGGACAAAGATTCGAGCTGTCTGATTGGTGTGATTTGATAGAGACTGCCCGAATCGCCGCTGCCAATCTTGACAAAGAATACCGAGCCTTGGCACCTGTCTTGATCAAAGAGATCAAGAATGCTCAAGATATGGTTCTTTCGGGTCGACCTTCCGAGATTACTGTCTCTGACGCTATGCAGTCACTGCTCCCAGAAGACATCCTGGCATCTGACCTGACGGCTGACTTGTCTAGCGACTTTGACCAGTCTCACTTGAGTGCTGCTCTAGAACCAGCATCATCTCTGTCAATATCGGAACCATCGGACTCACCGTCATCAAGCTCAGTGCTATCAGGCTCAAAGGTGCCGACAGAGATGCAGGCTGATGAAGCCCTTAAACTTAACTCAGAATTGTCCTCCGAGCTTGCTTCTGAACTTTCTATTGATCAGCTCTTAGAAGAAGATGACTTATCCGGAGCGGATAGTTCGTTTACAGCAGATGATCTATTTGCAGAATCGCTGATAGATGATACAAAGACGAATGATGTGTCTAGCGATTTTGATTCGCTTTTTTCAGTAGATTCTGATGGCGTAATCTCTGACAGTGAAGAGTCGGACTCTCTTTTTCTCTCTAGTGATAGCGAGATGCTTGATAGTGAAATGCTAGGAGTAGATATACGTGAGCCCAATTTATCTGAGGCATCTGAGCTAGACCCTCTCAACCGACTTAGCGTGGATTTAGACTTTGATGAGATTCCTGCAGAGCTTTCTATGCTCAATCGCAGTGCAGAAAGTGAGGAAAGAGCGGATCAGTCTCTAAACGCACTGTTGGCGACTGTTAACGTTACCGGACCAGATGTCGGCGCTGAAGAGCTTAACAGCTTGGCAGATCTGTTCGATGGCGATTTGGAAGAGCTAGATAACACTCTAGGAGGTCATGCCTTCGTCTCTGAAGAGATGCGGTTAAACCCTGAGAAAATAGATTCAGAACAAGATGACTGGACAGATTTGCTGACAGAGACGCCCTCTGACGAAGTAGCTGACAGCTCTCAAGTAGAAGATACCTTAGCGGATGATGTAGAAGAAGATCTGTTTGGCGGAACACTGACAAACGGAGCGTTTGCGACCGAAAGCACTCTCAAATTTGGCGGCTTCGATAGTGAAGATGCCTCACGCAATCAAATATCTGCTGCTAGCCACGTAATAGCTGAGACGGCATCACTTACTGATGACGTATGGGGAGAGACAAGCTCACAGAGCAGTGCGTTTGACGCAGAAGACAATGGGGCCGATACACTTTTTGGAGTAGATGCTGATAATCTGTTTGAGATCGCCGGAGCAGATGCAGAAAGTAGCTTCGAAACAACATCTCCCGATGAATCATTTGATTCCGAACTTTCTTATGAACAGCCCAGATTCGATCTGTCTGCTCAACCGGCTTTGACAGCTGAGGAGATTGCAGCAGAAGGAATTGCTTCTTCGGAAACTTTATCAGCCGGGTTCTTTTCAAATCAGCCGGTTAGTCCTAGCGAGATAGAGATAGAGTTTCCAACGCTGACGGGGGTCAAGCTGAAAGAAGCGGAAGAGGACATCGAGAGCTTCTTCTTCGGTGATGACGCTTCGGTGCGGACTGAGCCCCTAGAAAAACAAAGCAACCAGTTTGCTATAGAAGAAAGTGACGATCTGCTTCTAGAAGAGTTTGAAGAGGATCTCGGAGTTGATAGCCTTGATAACGATGAAGCTGATACCACAGTTGGTGGCTTGGAGACAATTGATGACTTTGAGACAATCAACGGTCTAGATGCCGCGGATAGCGAAGCTAGTCATTTTGCAGACAGACAGCTCTCGGACGATCCATGGGATGAAATTTCTTTGGAGAATGATTTTACAGAGGGTTCTGAAAAACTCTCTGATGACAACCGAAGTGAGACTGATGTCCCATCGCTAGCGTCGTTGGCAGATGAACCTGAAATGCCAGCATCAGATGTTGAGGATGGTGCTGGGGCAGACTTTGATAAGGCGGTATCTACCGATGAGTCGGAGCTTTCTTTGGATACGCTTTCTTTGGAATTTGATGAAGTAGATACGGAGTCAGCCGGGAAAGAAACAGCATCGGCAAAAGACGATCTGGACAGTCTTTTTTCTTCATTGGATGGCCCAGCTGATGGACAGGGTCTTGAGGAAGATGACGCATTTGATCTCGATCTTGTAGCTGGTGATGTTGATTTTAGCGATGAGAATTCCGATTCTGATGGTGGTGGGTTGTTACCAGAAGATCTAATAGAGTTTGAGGAGGCTTTTGGAAGATATCCAGCTGGCTCGGAAGAGATACAGAACAGCGACATCTCAGAAGATGCCTTCCTAGAAGATGAACTTTCAGAAGACGGGCTTTTGAAAGATGAGATAAGCACGTCAAACGATTTGCCAACTGATGCAATACTGAGCAACATGCAGGAGGTGTCTTCGGAGGCTAAGGCTGACGTGGTAGATGGGGGGGCAGCGCCCGATGTTGCAGATGAGCTGTCCCTTGATGATTTGCTTGAATTAGACTTTCCCAATGAGGCTGAGGAGAGAGGAAATCAGGTTGGCTCGGCGATCGCACCAAACGATTTTGACGATCTAGAATCGCTCTTGGCAGAGGGAACTCAGCCTGCCCCTGCGCCATCTGAAGCTGATTCTCTTGATCTCTTCGAGAGCGACAGCGCGGATGATGAAGATTTTGGAGATTTGGAACGGCTATTAGAAGATAGAGAAGATGAGGGAGCAGCGCCAATTCCTGCTCGCCGTCCTTTGCCTAGGGCGATTCAAAGGACGGCTGGTCTACGCGAACAGAACATGCGTGTACCGGTCAAGCATCTGGACAATTTGAGCAATCTGGTCGGAGAGCTGGTTGTTAGTCGCAATACGTTGGAGAGAGATCAGGAGCGACTGCGGCAGTTTTTGGATAACTTGCTGTTTCAGGTGCAGCAGCTGAACGATGTGGGTCAGCGAATGCGCGATCTGTACGAGCGATCGCTTTTAGAAAGCTCTCTGGTCTCTAATCGCAAGGCCCATGCTTCTGCGAACAACAAGCCCGATAACACTACGTCTGAGATAGAAGGTCATGCAACCGGTGCGATCTTCGATGCCCTTGAGATGGACCGATTCACTGGTTTTCATACGCTCTCTCAGGAGATGATTGAGCTGATTGTCAGGGTGCGAGAGTCTGCTTCTGATATTGGCTATACGGTTGAATCTTCTGATCAGGTGACTCGTCAGTTTAGACAGATTACGACTCAGCTACAGGAAGGGTTGAACACTGCTCGCATGGTGCCTTTTTCTCAGGCGTCTGCTCGGTTACCTAGGGCGATACGAGATATCTCTTTCAAGTGTGGGAAAGAAGCCGCGCTGGTGATAGAGGGCGAAGAGACGCTGATTGACAAGATGATTGTGGAGAGCCTGTACGATCCGCTGACGCATCTAGTGAACAATGCGATTACTCACGGGATCGAAACGCCAGAGCAGAGATCGGCAGCAGGTAAGTCCTCAGAAGGGAAAATCACGATCAAGGCGTTTTACCAGGGGAATCAGACGGTCATTTACGTAGCCGATGATGGTAGGGGAATTGACCCTGAGTTTATTAAGCGTAAGGCGATTGAGAGAAAGCTGATTACGCCTGCTGAAGCGGAGGCACTGTCTGATATCGAGGCATATGAGCTGATTTTTCAGGCTGGATTTAGTACTAGAGACCAGGCAGATGATTTTGCGGGTCGAGGGGTAGGCATGGACGTGGTGCGCACTGCCCTAGCGGACATTCGCGGTGTGATTACGATTGATTCTGAACTGGGTAAGGGCACGAGCTTTACGATTCGACTGCCGCTGACGCTGAGTATTTCTAAGGCGCTGAGCTGTGTGAGCAACCAGGCGCGGATTGCCTTTCCGATGGATGGGGTGGAGGATATGCTGGATGTGGCGCGCGATCGCATCCTCAAAAACGACCAAGACCAAGACTGTGTCCGCTGGCGCGACATCCTACTGCCGGTTCGCCCTGTGACCGACCTGCTGAAATTTAACCGAACGCTGGGCAGAGGCCGAGTCTATGGCGGCAGTCAAGACGACGATGTGCTATCGATCATTGTGCTGAGAAGCGCCAATACCTTTGTTGCCGTGCAGGTAGATCAGGTGATTGGCGAAGAAGAGATTGTAATTAAGCAACTGGAAGGTCCGGTGCCAAAGCCGTTGGGCATTGCTGGGGCGACGATCTTGGGTGATGGCCGAGTCATGCCGATTGCTGATGTTCTAGAGCTGATTGACATTGCCGTAGGTCGCGTTCGCCGTGAACCCGTTTCTATGCTGTGGTCAGAAGCAGAAGCGGCTATCGAAGAAACGCCAGTCAAGACTGATCCAACTGTACTGATTGTCGATGATTCGATTACGGTGCGCGAGCTGCTTTCTATCAGCTTCAACAAAGTGGGCTACCGGGTAGAGCAGGCGCGCGATGGTCAAGAAGCGTGGGATAAGCTACGGACTGGACTGCCGTGCGATTTGGTATTTTGCGATATAGAGATGCCCCGGATGGATGGATTAGAGCTGCTGTCGCGGATGCAAAAAGACAGCCAGCTCAAGCAGATTCCGATTGCCATGCTGACTTCGCGCGGCGCAGATCGGCACCGGCAGATGGCGGTAGATTTGGGGGCTAGCGGCTACTTTACTAAGCCGTACCTGGAAGAGGCGCTCTTAGACGCGGCGCAGCGGATGCTGAATGGTGAGGTATTGGAGAAAGGCCGAGGAGGCTAGGCACTTCTACGCTAGGATCAAAGGGAAGACTCTTCCTTTGGATTGGCTATGGTTGCTGCTATAGATACTCGGTTGGCTGATGGGACTGCTGCAGCTCGGGATTGGCGGCCTGTTGTGAGGGCGCTGGAGCAGCTATTAGATGCCAACAGGGTGATGCGGCGAAAGGAAGAGCTGCTGGTATACGAATGCGATGGGTTGACTAGCTATCGTCAGCGGCCAGCGGTGGTGACACTGCCAAGGACGACTGAAGAGGTGGCGGCGGTGGTGCGGCTGTGCCATGAGCAAGAGATTCCTTTTGTGACGCGGGGGGCTGGGACCGGGCTGTCGGGCGGGGCACTGCCGATTGAGGAGTGTGTGCTGGTTGTGACGACCTGCATGCAACAGATTTTGGATATTGACTATGACAATCAAAGAGTTGTTGTACAGCCGGGTGTGATTAACAACTGGATTACGCAGGCGGTGAGCGGGGCAGGCTTTTATTATGCGCCCGATCCGTCTAGTCAGCTGGCTTGTTCTATCGGTGGAAATGTCGCTGAGAATTCTGGCGGGGTGCATTGCCTGAAGTATGGGGTGACGACAAACCACGTTTTGGGTCTGAAGCTGGTGCTGCCGAATGGCGATGTTGTAGATATTGGCGGGGCGGTGGCTGAGATACCTGGGTTTGATTTGACGGGCGTAGTGGTGGGCTCGGAAGGGACGCTGGGGATTGTCACGGAGGTAACGCTGCGGATTTTGAAGTCGCCTGAGTCTGTGCAGGTGATTTTGGCGGACTTTACTAGCGTTGAGGCAGCGGGTGGGGCGGTGTCTGACATCATCAAGGCGGGGATTATTCCGGCGGGGATGGAGATGATGGACAATTTTAGTTTGAATGCGGTGGAGGATACGGTGGCGACGAACTGCTATCCGAGAGATGCGATCGCCATCCTGCTAATCGAAATAGACGGCGCTCCGGCAGAGGTGAGCGCAGCGGCGCAGCAGATAGAAGACTTTTGCTACAAGAATGGAGCCCGACAGATAGTTCACGCAACTGATCCAACAGAGAGGGCGCGTCTGTGGAAAGGGAGAAAGGCGGCTTTTGCTGCGATGGGACAGATTAGCCCTGACTATTACGTGCAAGATGGGGTGATTCCTAGAACGAGACTGCCGGAAGTGTTGCGAGAGATTGGAGAATTAGGAGAGAAACACGGCTACCGAGTAGCGAACGTGTTTCATGCGGGAGATGGCAATTTGCATCCGCTGATTTTGTACAACAACAGCGTGCCGGGTGAGCTGGAGGCGGTGGAGGCTTTGGGGGGAGATATCTTGAAGCTGTGCGTGCGCGTGGGTGGGAGTATCTCTGGAGAGCATGGGATTGGGGCGGACAAGCGCTGCTATATGCCGAGCATGTTCAGCGAGACGGATTTGGAGACGATGCAGTGGGTGCGGGGGGCGCTGAATAAGAAGGGGCTGGCGAATCCGACGAAAATCTTTCCGACGCCGAAGACTTGCGGGGAGGCGGCGCATGCTTCGAGCGGGCAGTTTGCAGAGTTAGAGAATTTTTGATGAGTGGCTTATGATTGTAGATAGCCGACTTATGAGAGACGTATCCTATGACCTCTGCATATATTCGTCAGTCTCTTCCTAGCGCCTTTGAACTGCCTTGTTCTGACGATACGCCTGTGGATAATGAAGACCAGAATCTGCTGCCTAATTTGCTGCTGGTGCTATTGAACAGTTTGTGGGCGAAGCGAATGGACTGGTTCTTTGCTGTTGACATGGCGGTGTATCACCAGGCGGGCGAGAACACCAAAGTGCCGATTGTACCGAATGCGTTTTTAAGCTTGGGCGTAGCGCGCAAGAAAAACGGTGAGTCTCGGCTGAGCTATGTGGTGTGGAAAGAGGGCGTGGTGCCCATCATGGCGCTGGAGATGGTGTCGCATAAGCCTGGTGATGAGTACGGCGAAAAGCTGGAAATTTACCAGAAGATGAGTGTGCTGTATTACGTGGTGTACAACCCGAAATACTGGCGACGCGATAAACATCAGCCGTTTGAGGTGTACAAGCTAGAGGGCGGTAGATATCAATTGCAAGCGTCTGAGCCGTATTGGATGCCGGAAGTAGGATTGGGGATTGGTCGGTATCAGGGTGAATTTGGAGGACTGCCGCAAGAGCTTTTGACTTGGTTTGATGAGCGGGACAATCGGCATCTGGATGCGGGCGAACGGGCACAGGTTGAAGCTGAGCGAGAACGGTTGAGGGCAGTGCAAGCCGAGACCACGGCTGAGGAGGCACGGCTAAGAGCTGAGCAAGCTGAGGCAGTTGCTCAGCAGGAGAGTGTGCGACGGAAGCAATTAGAAGCTCTATTAAAGGCTCAAGGCATTGATGCGGGTGATCTTTTGTCTGAGGATGAGTCTGCTGAGTGAGGCGTAGGATCTAGATGGGTCGGCAGATTGTGTCATACGCTGAGACCCGCCCCGCCCGTTCGGGCACCCCGCCCGAGCGGGGATTTGCTTCAGGTGATAAACGTGGATTGCTGATCAAGAAGTGGCGTTTACTGGGTGACTTTAATTAGAAAGGGTTGTGTTGACTATGGAATTTCCTCATCTGAATCATCCGCTGCCGCCTAATCCTGAGCTGCCAGCGGAAGATGTTCCGGTGGATGGGACGACTCAGAATTTAGTGCCTAATCTGCTGTTGTTTTTGCTGATGGAGCGGTGGGCTGAGCGCCAAGACTGGTGCTTTGGGGTGAATATGGCGATTTATCATACGACGGGAGCGAGCCCGATGGTGCCAATGGTGCCGGAGGGCTTTTTGAGTGTGGGGGTGGAGCGGCGTAAGCAGAAGGGTCCGCGCGCAGATTATAAGGTGTGGAAAGAGAAGGAGATTATGCCTTTGCTGGTGCTGGAGGTGGTGTCACATCTGCCGCGAGGAGAGTATCTGGAGGCGATGGGCGTTTATGCGCGGATGGGGGTTTTGTATTATGTAGTGTATAACCCGGTGTTTTGGCGGCGGGATGAGCAGCAGCCTTTTGAGGTGTATCGGCTGGAAGACGGGGTGTATCAGCAGCAGATAGGTGAGCCGTATTGGATGCCGGAGGTGGGGTTGGGAATTGGGCGATATCGAGGGGAGGTGGGTGGTTTTCCGCAGGAGTATTTGACTTGGTTTGAGGATGGGGGGCGAAGGCTGCGGTGGGCAGTGGAGATAGAGAAGGAGAAAAGAGAGCGTTTGGAGGCGTTTGTGCGATCGCAAGGATTCGATCCCAATAATCTGCCGGATTTCGATGAAGGGTAGGGAGTAGGAAGATCGTTGTGTGGTTTGGGTTGCGGGCACATCTTCCCTTTGCGGGCTACCGTGTATACATAAGTCTGAGAGTTGTGTAATCTTGTGTGGCAAAGGTTGTCGACCCACCCCACCCTACGGGCACCCCTCCAGAGGGGATCTACTTCAGGCAACGATCTCAAGGCGATCGAAAGTGACCACACAACGTTACCTAGCCAGGACAAATCCCCTCTGGAGGGGTGGCGCGCAGCGACAGGGTGGGTCGGCAACGAAGGCGATAAACCGATGCCTCATAGTTGTGTATACACAGCGGCCCTGCGGGGACTCCTTCGAGGAGGAGAGTTGCTTCGGGTGTGTGAGTTTGGGGTGATTGAAGGGGTATCGATATTTTTGTTAGTAGCAAGTTATTTTGATAGGTGGGTGGGAAAGATAGGGTTGTTGGATGTTTGTGAAGATAGTGTGTGTGGAAAGTCTGTTGTAGGTACCGGCAAACTACGGATTAATCTTTGGTTGAATTGTTTTGGCTTGTGTAAATAAGCTGACTGTTCAAGAAATATTGAGGGGCAAGTTAAGTTCGGAGCGGAAAGCAAGTCGCCAATTGTGCGGGTTACCGCGCAGGCCAATCACACGGAGGGTTTCAATTACTTTGAAATTTTCAGGGTGCAAGCGGACCAGCTTGACTTTTCAAGACAATACGCAACTTACCTCAAACATCACGGAGACACTTTTCATGACAACTAATCTAAAAGCAAAACTGCTACAGCACTTTGCAGTTAAGAAGATTGCAGGCAAAAAGGCCAATGGCGGTTTTACTCTGATTGAACTTCTCGTTGTAATCATCATCATCGGTATTCTGTCGGCTATTGCCCTTCCTTCCTTCTTGAACCAGGCGAACAAGGCTCGTCAATCTGAAGCAAAGACCTACATCGGTTCTATGAACCGTGCTCAGCAAGCTCATTACTTGGAGAACAATGCATTTACTGACGAGATTGCATCGCTCGGACTAGGCATTGCAGCATCAACCGAAAACTACTCCTATGATATTGACTCTACATCAGGGATCAGCGTAGGTGTCACCAACAGAGCCATAACTTGGGATGGTACCGCAGTCGATACAGATTCATCTCTCAAGGCATACATAGGCGGTGTGAAGATTGGTTCTGTTGCTGGTACTAACGAAGCAACTACCCTTGCTATCCTCTGCGAGGCAAACGCCGCACCTATTAATGGTGGTGATGATGCTGATACAGCAGTAGCTGCGGATCTAGCTACTGCTGGAGCAGTACCTGCATGTGGTGGTAATTTCAAACCTATTAACTAAAACAGCCGTAAAAGACACTAGCAATATATGTTAGATGTTCTGACACAGGAAGGTAGTAATTCAGTTGCTACCTTCCTGTCTTTTTATCTATCAGCGAGACTACTATCATGGGTTTAACCGCCACTAACGGTATTCAGGAACGGCGCAGGCTGCTATCCATCCTTTACAAGACTTTGTGGATTAGTTCAGGTATCTTTCTATGTATCCTATTTCAGAGGTCTCTACTTCAACGGCTGACTTCAAGCAGTCAGCCATTGCTGATAGAACAGGAGAAGATAAAGCTAAAAGGCAAAGAATCTAAGCTTGCGGCACTGAATAAAATTCCTGCTTTTGGCTTCGATAATATCGTAGCGAACTATATATTTCTTGACTTTCTCCAGTACTTTGGAGATGATGAAGCTAGAGCCGAGTTCGGATACGACCTCACGACTAGCTTTTTTGAGAGTGTACTGTCACGTACACCTGATTACAGACAGTTCTATCTATTCTTGTCGGAAAGTATTTCTCTCTATGCGGCACAGCCCCACAAATCTATCAAGCTTATAGAACAAGGTTTAAAGGAACTCTCTCCTAACCAGCCTGTTGATGGCTTTTATATCTGGAGATACAAAGCTATTGATGAACTACTATACTTAGGCGATGGTAAAGCCGCGCAACAGTCTTTTGAGACCGTGGCTCTATGGGCAGAGCAGTCCGACCACTACGATAGTGAGTTTATTAAAGAAATCTCTAGACAGACTGCCCAATATCTAGCGCTAAACCCGCAGAGCAAATCTGCACAGGTGCAGGCATGGAATAGCGTTTTGGTAAGTGCGTTGAATGAGAGGACTCAAAAACAGGCGATCAAACAGATTGAAAAATTAGGCGGGAGAGTTACTGTCTCTGCGGTTGGAGAATTTGAGGTTGAATTCTCTTTTAAGGATTCACACTGATCAAACATCGAGAGCGCACTATGAGACAGCATCCCGTCTCGTTGAACCCATGCGGAGTAATGAGGTACTCGCTGGCTACTTTCTTGAGAAATGTGATAATCTCTCTGTATTTAATCTTGTAATTTCCCTATCTAGTTGTGGAAAGGTTCTGGGCAATTTCTGATAAAGACCCAAATGATTTAGGAAAAAGCTAGACCTGAGGACGCCTGGGTATAGTATCTGCCTGATATAATTAGCAGACACATTTCGATAAGCAAAGCTAACGCCATGCCGCTCTTGGGACGGCAGCGCTCGTCGGACGGAATTCGTCCAGGCGCGAATATCTCTATGCTCGCTGATGTTTCGAGTAATCAGGTCTTTTTCTTGCTGGGTTCCCTTGAAATCTTTTAGATAGTCTGTTAGGTACTGACCCTGTAACAACCAAGCTTGCATCAACTGTAGATTAGAATCATCAGGCGCTTGCTCTACATACGTCTGTATGGAATTAGCAGCCATCTGGGGGTTACTGTCAATCTCTAGAATGAGCTGAGCTAGCGGACTTAGCTCGGCTCTGTTAATCCCTTCGATCGGCCTCTGGTGCCACCAACTAAGGATAGCTAGCTGCTCGTTTAACCAGAGAAAGGGCGCTGAGCGAGGATTCGTCTGAGCTAAGATTTGGCGGTAGCTGTTGATGGTTTGATCTAAAACAGACGGTAGCAGATCCGAGAAGGGTCTATTCGTCCATAGGTCTGTGGTTAAAAATTCTGGGTTGGAGAGTGCTTCTAATGAGAAGGCAAGACTAGCCTGGCTGGTCTTTCCTTGGTTTAGGTAAGATAGTCCTAGTGTGTAGTAAGTGTAGTTGCGACTGCGTGGAAAGAGTAACGTTGCGTGCTCAGCGTAGCTTTGCGCCTTACTTGGGTTGTTATTCTCGATTAATAGCGTTGCTAGATTCTGATTTAGCCAGGGGTCGTTAGGAGCAGACTTTACTGCTGATTCTAGGTACTCAATGGCTGATGCGGTCAACGTATCTCTGTCTTCTTCGTTAGCAGCACCTTGTCTGATCGAGACTAACTGCTCTGCTGCTAACACAGAATAAGTTGGATCCCAATAGACCAGATCGCTGGCCTTAGCCCATTTTGCATCTGCTGAGACAATATCACCCGCGTTGATATCTTTTGCGGCGGATAGGCTCAGATACAGCCCCGTATCAAATCTTGCCCAGACCTGTACATTCACTCCAATAAAAACGAAAATTAGCAGGCTGATAATGCGACGCGATAGGCGTGATCGCTTCATACTAACGGCTGGGCTAGTATCTGCTTTTTGAATATAGGTATCACCGAGATTAACTAGCAGTGCGATCAGGACCAGCAGCGAACTACTGATTCCTACATTCTCTAGCTGATAGTCGGTGAGACTAGAAAAGCCATATCCGACAAAGCTCGCAGCTATGCCGTACAGCAAATATCGATCCGTAGACTTGCTTACTTTTCGGTAGAGTCTGCTGCCCATCCTGATCAGCCAAGTTAACCAGCTAGCATAAACGGCAAAACCTAGCGCTCCTAGTTCGACTAGGATTTGGGCGGGCGTATTGTGTAGCTGTTGTACCAACGCTAAGCCGCTACCAGCTTCTACAGGACGATATAGGTTGTAAACCCGTGACAAGTTGCCTGGGCCTACACCTACAACCGGATGGGTCAAAAAGATATCCTTAGCTGCCTGCAACATGAATAGGCGATCGCTTGTAGGACCGTCTGTCACGGCAACAGACACTGTCTCGCCAACTTCCGATGAAGTTGAGAACTCAAACAGCTCACTCATACGCGGATTGCTAAAGGCAAGGGCTAGCGCTATCAAAACTAACAAAACGCTGCCAACAAGATAACGTTTCCGAATATTCCTACGATGTTGCCAAAGTTGGAAGGGTATCCCCAGTAAAAGCACCATGAGGGCACCGACCATTGCCCCCCTTGAGCCACTGATGTACAGGCCAACGGCTATGACACTGCTGAACAAAATACACATCCATTTCTTCCACCCTTTCTGCGCTACGCAGAGGCTGAGGGAAAGCGGCAGAATTAGCAGGTTGTAGCCACCCACAAAATTGTGATGTCCTAAGGGCCAAGGATTACGCAAGGCACTGTAGAAGTTATCTGAGAGCCACATATCAGGATTGGGCTGCCAAAACCACAGTCCAACAATAGTGGTGATTGTTCCGGCGACGACTATTGAGAGCCACAAGTAGGTTCTAGACAGGCCATTCCTGAGTAAATGAACTAATAGATACAGCGCAACAATATGGTTGCCGAAGAATAAAAAGTTCCAAATCGCTACTGCTGTGAATTCAGCGTTCGCAGCAGAGATAAGATTGACAGCTAGCATGGCAGCGACTATCCAGTCCAACCCGTATCCGAGTAAATAGAAAGGAGTGGAGAATCGTCGAAGATTCCGTATGGCAGAGAAACAGAGCAGAAGGAACGCGGCTTGCCATATAAAAGCGCAGGGCCACCCTACCATTGCGTAATAGCTATTAGGAATCCAGCTAAAGCTAAGCAACAGAAATAGACCGAAGAAACCCAGCCAGTAGCCGCGCAAAACGAGCCAAGTGCGTTTTGGCATAGCAGCGGGCGATAGAGTACTATTCGTAATTTCCATATCTCCCATCGAGATAAACTAACTTTGCTTAATATGCCCCTTTTCCTAAACAAACTATTTTGATGGTTTCTAACAAAATTTCCAGGTCTAAGTTTAGCGACCAGTTGTCGATGTAATGCAAATCTAAGCGAGCAGCATCGTCAAAGTTTTCAATATCCGAACGTCCTGAGATTTGCCAGAGTCCGGTGATGCCGGGTAGCACCTGGTGGCGAATATGGTGCCAGGGTTCAAATAAGGCTGTGTCTCTCAGCGGGAGAGGCCTGGGACCGACTAAACTCATTTGACCGAGCAAGACGTTGAACAATTGAGGCAGTTCGTCTAGGCTGGTTCGTCTGAGAAAATGACCGATTGGAATAATGCGCGGATCATTGCGTATTTTGAACATGACGGTGTCTACATTCTCGTTTTTGGTTTCAAGCTGCGTTTGTAGCTGAGTAGCTTCGATAACCATTGTGCGAAACTTCCAGACGTGAAATATCTTGCCGTGCAACCCCATGCGCTGTTGCCGAAAGAAAGCAGGGCCAGGGGAAGAGATTTTGATTGCGACTGCAATCGCCAAAAACACAGGTGCCAAAAACACTACACCGATCGCGGCTGCTAAGAAATCGACCCAGCGCTTCATCTGATAATCTAATCCCTGAAAAAAGGAGGACTCTACTTTTAGCGTAGGAATGCCTGAGAAAATTTCGGGCATTCCTCGGCGGTAGAGCATTTCGCGGCTAGAAGGCAGCAGCCTAATAGGAATCCCGGCTCCTCGTAATCGCCAATAAAGACCTGAGGCTAGCTCTACCTGCGGTACATCTTCCGCTAAGACTTCTTCTGCTTTGGCTTTGACAATGGCACTGAATGTTGCCGCTGAATTAGCCGTTGATGCCATAGCTGCACCTACGACTTTGCAATGTGATCGCCGCTCTATCACTTTGGATATTCTGGGTAGGCGGGTAGCTGAGGCAATGATAAACACGGTAATGGGGCGGTTGGCTGTTTCAAAGCGGGTGATCGCGACATGGGTAATCAGTCGAAGCACTATGATGAGAAATACACTGCTGAACCATGCGGTGAAAAATAGCGACCGCGGTAAATCTAGCTTGGGGTCATAGAAATATCCAAGCACCAGAGACAGTAGATAGACACCACTCACCAACTGGCCTGCCTTGACATAGTCTTTCGCTCTAGCTGAATTGCTATAGAGACGATATTTTGCAAAGAGTATAAAGGTACAACCTGCAAAAAACCAGAAAATACTGGGCAGTCCAAACCAATACCACCAAACCATTTTGTCGGTGATAGGCGCATAAAACTGATTGAGAAACCGGGCAATGCTCCATGCGATCGCTAGGGCTAACGTATCAGCCATCAGTAGAATAATTACTCGATACCAAACGTGCTTAAAGATACGAGCGAATATTTTTGTTTGAGAAGATCGAATATCTGTTTTTGCTATATGTAGTACCGGCTTTGAAAGATGTCTCATTTCGAATCTCTTTTGCTGGAGCATAGCGGCAAACAATTTCTCTAACAGTGGGTACCCTGCTGAACAGTAATGAACATGAGCGCATGAGAAGGCACATAGTCGATGCGGACAGCTATTATCACAGGTTCAGGCGGGTTGATCGGTTCAGAAGCGGCATTGTTCTTCGCCCAGCAGGGTTTCCACATTGTTGGAATCGATAATGACATGCGCTCTACCTTCTTTGGTGACGCAGCGTCGACGGTATGGAATCAAGACAGATTACAGCGGCTGCTAAAAACGCAGTATTGCCATATTGAGGGTGACATTCGCGATTGCGACTTGATCAGCACAGTCTTTCAGCAATATAAACGAGAGGTTAGTGTAGTTATTCATACAGCGGCTCAGCCCTCTCATGACTGGGCTGCCTGCGATCCGCATGTAGACTTTACTGTTAATGCAAATGGAACACTGAACCTTTTAGAGGCTACTCGCCAATATGCGCCTGAGGTACCTTTCATCTTCACCTCTACTAACAAAGTATACGGAGACGGCCCGAACAAGCTCCCTCTGATCGAGAAAGCAAGCAGGTGGGAAATTGAAGACGGACACCTGTATCAATCAGGTATTTCCGAGGGAATGTCAATTGACCAAACATTACACAGCCTTTTTGGCGCTTCTAAAGTGGCTGCGGATGTTTTGGTTCAAGAGTATGGTCAATACTTTGGTATGCCGACCGTTAGCTTTCGCTGTGGATGTCTTACTGGCCCTAGTCACTCTGGAACTGAACTGCATGGGTTCCTAGCGTATTTGATGCAGTGTGTGCAGACGGACAGAGCGTATACCGTTTATGGCTACAAGGGAAAGCAGGTTCGCGATAATATCCACAGCGCTGATCTGATTAGTGCCTTTTACGAATTTTATAAGTCTCCTCGTAGCGCCGAGGTTTACAACATTGGTGGTGGCCGTAACAGCAACTGTTCTGTGATAGAGGCTGTTGAATATTGTGAGCAGATTGCAGGTAAAAAACTGACGTGGCATTACTCTGATAAAAACCGCGTTGGGGATCATATTTGGTGGATCAGCGATAATTCAAAATTTCAGCAGCACTATCCTGACTGGCAACAAGTTTATGGTGTTCCTCAGATTTTAGAAGACATTCACGCTGAAAATCACAGTCGTTGGGCAGTGGAGGCGATCGCATGATTGACAAAGGAAAATTTAATCTACTGGGCGTCCTTGTTAATGCGATCGATTACGACGCTGTCGTCGAGAAAGTCATCAAAGCAGCAGAGGCGCAGCAATCTTTGACTGTATCGGCGCTTGCTGTACATGGTGTAATGACAGGTGTTCTGGATAAGGCTCAAGGATTTAGGCTAAATCATACGGACTTGGTTGTGCCTGATGGTCAGCCCGTACGGTGGGCACTGAACTGGCTCTATGGGTGCGGATTAAAAGAGAGGGTGTATGGTCCGACGTTGATGCTGAAGATGTGCGATCGGGCTGCTGAATTGGGTTTGTCTATTTACCTATATGGTAGTACTCATGAAGTTTTAAAAGCACTCTCACAGAATTTAGAGGAACAATTTCCTAGTTTGAAACTCGCAGGTGTTCAGCCTTCTCTATTCCGACGAGTTTCGCTAAAGGAGAAATCAGACCGTGCTCGTAGTATTGAGGAAAGTGGTGCTTCAATTGTTTTTATTGGGTTAGGCTGTCCTCGCCAGGAAACTTGGATCTACGAGCACAGAGAACTTCTGAATATGCCGGTACTGGCTATTGGTGCTGCCTTTGACTTTCATGCAGGATCGCTAAAGCAAGCACCTGCTTGGATGCAAAGATACGGATTGGAATGGGTCTTCCGTTTGATTCACGAGCCTAGCCGACTTTGGAAAAGATACCTTTACCTAAATCCTCTCTACATAGGCTTACTTGTACTACAGCTACTTAAATTCAGAGCTTTCAAACATCGCAAAGCTTCCCTATCGATAGATACGATGAATTATGGATGAAACGAAATTAGAGTATGAAAGTTTTAATAGTTCACAACTGCTATAGAGATCGCACCGGAGAAGACTCTGTTTTTAATCGGGAAGCTAACCTTCTTAGATCATACGGTCATAGTGTACATACGTGGAAGGTCGACAATCGAAATATTCGGTTGCAGAACTTTACAGATCAAGTCCATCTTGCTAAGAACACTATTTGGTCAAAGGTCGCACATCAGAGGCTTCTTAGAACGTTACTAGAACTAAAGCCCGACATCGTACATGTCCATAATATTCTTCCACTTTTATCCCCTGCTATCTTTCATGCTTGCTCTAAGGCTAAAGTTCCAGTCATCCATACGTTGCATAATTACCGCTTGCTCTGCCCATCAACCACTCTTTTTCGGGATGGAAAAATCTGCGAAAAGTGTGTCAGCGATACTCTAATTAATAGTGTTCGACACGCCTGTTACCGTAATTCCCGAACGCAAACTGCTGCAGTAGCCGCGATGCTGCAATATCATCGATGGAAAGGGACATGGAGGAATAAGATAGATGGATATATAGCCCTGAGTAAATTTCAGAAGTCTAAGCTTTTGCACTCAGGTATCTGCGAAGATAAGATCTATCTCAAACCAAACTTCATCGAAGATACTCCTAATCCCACTAATATTCCTAAGTTTGGATCTTATTACCTATTTGTTGGTCGACTGATTGATGAAAAAGGAGTTCAGCTACTAATTGAAAGCTATCAGAATGCTGAATCCGATTATCCTCTGATTATTATGGGGCCTGGCTATTTGAAAGATATGGTTGTTCAAGCAGCGCGAGAGAATTCTCAGATTAAGTACGTTGGTGTACAGGAGAAGTCTGACGTTACGGAATGGATGAAAGATGCGATCGCGCTTTTATTTCCGTCGGTTTGGCACGAGTGTTCACCTATGACTATTTTGGAATCATTCAGCTGTTCGCTTCCTGTCGTCAGTACGGACTTTGGATCTATTACTGATATGGTAAAGCACGAAAAAACAGGGTACGTTTTTTCTCCTGCCACCTCAAAAGAATTAATTAATGCTATTCAATGGATTGAAACACATTCTAAAGAGTGGCTTTCTCTAAAGAAAAACCTTGCTCAGAACATTGATTCGATATACTTCAGAACAGCAAACTACGAGAGGCTGATAGAAATATACGGTTTGGTCATTGATAAGTTCAGCATCTACGGAAACAAAGATAGAAACTTGCGCCAACCTCTTGCCACAAGCCCAAATTTATGGCGTTGAGTGAAAGCATCAGCCCTATTATGGCGCAGAACAAACTTTGGGTGCCTCAGGGGAAACTTCATCGATATTACGGGAACGTTACAGAACGGCGTCTTGCTGCTGTGATGGTGTGTCCCTTCTGGCCCAAAGCCAATATTCGCTACCAGGTTAACATTTGGTAGTATTGTCAGTCCGCTTTGTAACCAGCAAGATAGGGTCCATGGGAATGACCAGGAATCCATTCTCTTCTCGTAAGTATCTTGAAACTTAGAACTCCAATAACGAATAGCACCTGGACTGTTGAACACGCTTGCCAGCATACTTTGGCGTTTCATCTCAGGCCATGATTTCATAGTAATGTCACAGTGCCTCCAGGCTCTACTCCAAGTTGCCCATCCCCAACAGTGAGGATATCTCGAAAAATAGTAACTATCATCTATGTCATTACGCCCAAACTGAAAATTATTACCAGAGATCGCGGCTATGCGTTCATCATTTTTATAGCGCGTTAACAACTCATCGCAGAACTGAAAAAATGAAGGATCAGGCAAGCAGTCATCTTCTATAATGATTGCCGACTCAACTTTATCAAACACCCAATTGAGCCCACTATAAATTCGCTGTTGACAGCCTAGATTTTGGTCAGCGTAGTTCTTGAAAACATGACACTTCCAATCGATAGTATCTATGACGGCTCGGGTCACCTGACACTTTTCGTGATCGTCAGGATATGCCGTACGTGGTCCGTCAGCAATCACGTACAGCTTCTGAGGCTTCACCTTTGAAATTGCAGCTAGAGTTCGCTGAGTCATTTCAGGTCGGTTGAATACAATGAGCACGACAGGGGTAGAAAAATCATTCATCATTATCGACGGTTAAAGGAGTCATCACGGCTATGCATCCTTCCGCGTACCAAGGGAAGAAAGCGGTAGCGACTTTCTCTAATGCAGCACTCAAATATACGGTGAACCGTTTATCCCTAACCTCAAAACGATACCAAGCAGATTGTTGCATCTGTAGATCCGTGCGCTCAGCCAGAGCTTCCAATACTCCAGATGAATAATAGGCTACGTGATCGTGGTGGACTTGCTCATATCGAAGAATTGATTTAAGGTACCTGATAATTCCAAAAGTATTAGGTACAGTAATAACTATTGTTCCTCTTTGGTCGAGGAGTTTCCGAGCCTCACATATTACTAACCCTGGATTCATAACATGTTCAATTACGTCGGCTAAAAGAACTACATCAAATACTTCATCCCATGCCTGATTGGACATTGTTTGCGCATCCATTTTCCTGACACAGTAACCATGACATAACATAGTAGAAATGTCATCAGATGCAGTATCTATGCCAACAACTCGCTTCGAAACTTTTGAGATTTTATCATGTAGTAAGTGACCATCAGCAAAAGCTGTCTCAAAGAACGGATAGTCGGTGCAGCCAACATGTAAGACGCGTTTGTTAGTACAATGCTTGACGATAAAGTCATCTCGAACGACGCAACCATTCCCAACAATCTTCTTTCCGATCCCCATAAATGTGTCCTTTATAGTTTGCAACCTTTGTTCTAATGTGAAAATGCCTCTGACAGATGTTGCTATCCTAGGATACAGCTTGGTCTTGTGAGCATCAGTCTGAGTATTTCGTGGGAGAAAGTATCACGTATGATGTTAATGCTGAGAGGTTGTTTAAGTGCTCGTTCCTGGTCTTAATATTTTCCAAACTGCGTCTTTTCTTTAGTACAGAAAGAACCTTTAAGGAAACTCATGGATATTCATTCGGCATATGATTTTTAGTAGCTAAATAGGTGGATATACGAAAGTTAGTAGCAGCCAAGCTATAGTCTGAAAAAAACTTAAAGTAGCACTTCTCTACAACAACCGTCACAAAGTTCTTTTTTCGCATAGATGTATTCGCTTCATGTTAGCAAGATTTTCTTCCTAACAAAACTTCTGACTTTCTAACAAGACTTCTGAATAGACAACTTCTAGCTTCTCTGTTTGCTTACTGATATTGAAATGCGACTGTGCTTTTCTAGCTGCATTCTTGCTCATCCAGTTCCATAAAGCCTCATCTTGAAGAAGCGTAAGAATATGTTCAGCTAAGCCTTTCTCATCTTTTTCTGGAACTAGAAAGCCTGTCCTCCGATGCTCTACGGCTTCCGGAATACCTCCGCTAAACGTACTGACAACTGGTAATCCCATAGACTGAGCCTCAGCAAACACAACACCGAAAGCTTCTGTGTAGCCAGACTTTTCAGAAACACTTGGAACACTCAGAACTCTAGAACGTTCCATCCAATCCCTAACTGTAGATGATGCTTGGCATCCTAGAAATTGATACTCTCCCAAAGTCTTAGATGCTAATTCTTTCAAGGATTCTTCCAAAGGTCCATCCCCTATTACAACCAGTCTAGCATCTGGCAACACCAACTGAACCTTAGCCATTGCTCTGATCAAAAACTCACAGCCTTTTACTTCTACCAGGCGACCAACAAACAGCACAATAGGATCTCTTCGCTGTAGCAGCGAAGCGCATGAAAATTCTTCTACGTCAATACCGATATAGTGAACGATGATCTTATTTGAAGGAAATCCTTGTTGAATCAGCTTTTGCTTTACAAATTCGGAAACGGCTATAAATTTCGACGCAATTCTTTTTAGTTTTCGTCTTCTAAGCACATACATGAAATAACTGTAAGACAGGAACCAGGAGTGAGAAGGCTTAATAGTGATGTCATAGCCATGAAAAGTGACAATCAAGGGGATACCAAGTTTGACCGCCAACGGCATAGCCTTCACCCCATCAGGGCCAAAATGCGCATGTATCAAACTGGGGGACTTCTTTTCTATCTTCTCAAAAAAAGACCAATGTCTACCACATAGCTTGTAAATAAGTATCTCCACTCCACTCTTAGATGGATAGCCTTGACAAAGTGTTAGAACCTTTTCTGACGGTAAACTGAGTCCTGGAATGGTACGTAAACCTACATAAAGAGGATCATATTTCTTCAAACTTTTAGTCTGAGCTTGAATGAATGTTTCAGAATATCGAAGTAAGTGATTTCTATAAATCAGGACTGTTTTCTTCATTTTCAGCCTTATCCATTAAAGAGTTTTCTTTTCGATAAAGAGAGCTTCTTGCGAACAGAGATATGCGAGATTCTTAGCATTGAAAGGCATAAGTAAGGTAGCGCTCTCTTTAGACATTCTCACAAGAAACGGAACTATATATATCAGACCATAATCTTCGGTGTACAAGGGCCGCCAGACTCGATAGCTAGGGATAGGCTGCGGTGTGGAAATCGGTTTAAACAGCTCTATAGTTGACGCATTTCCTGATAATCAACGGTTGAAGTTCATAATAGGGCAGTCCATTTTAGCAAAGGATAGAGAAGATAGCGCCGGGGTCACTCTCGATCAGCTTTTCTCTGGTTAGACTGTTGTACTCATTAATGAAATTTCAGATCACACCGATGCAATTCTCTAGTTTCTTTGAGAAGGAAAGCGTTTTCCTTACTAGCCGCGAAGCTCGCTGCCTCAGAGTGTTGTTGAACTTTCCTATGTAGCTGTTCTTAATTGCTCTCTGTATATTCTACCCAAAATCGATGTTTTTTTTACAAAGAAAACTATATATAGCCCATTTGAAATCTTTTAAGTAGTTATGCAAAATTAATTACAAACTCATCACCGAATCCAACTAACATCTTTTCGACGTGATTAACGAGGCTTTGCCAGCTCTCATAGGCTTTGAAATCAATCCATTTGTACTTCATGAACCGCCAGAGCATCTCAATCAGATTGAGTTCTGGTGAGTAGGTAGGCAAATCGAACAGATGCAACCCGCGCTGAGACCATTGCTCGCGATTCTCTGTTACCCGCTGACCAATATGAATAGAGGCTTGATCCATGACAATCACCGTAGGGCTCTCAACGGCCGGGAAAAAGGTCTCAATGCAGTTAGCGACTACCTCACTGGTAATGGTCTGTTTAGAAACGTAGCTTTCAATGCCCTTTTGACGATGCATGAAGCCCAACACGTTTAAGCGATCACTTTTTTTACTCGGTAATTCAAGCGTCTTGCCAAGCACTTGCCAAGCATAGGGAATCGGTGGCACCAGGGTAAAACCAGTCTCGTCCAGGTAATACAGGTCAATCAAGCCAGCCATATCCAGTTCTTTGAGCATTTCTAGCGCTAAGCGTTTGCGCTCATACTCCGCTTGCGGTGGGCGCTTGGCGGGCACCCGCCGCACTCGTCGCCAATTCATCTGGAAAGCTTTGAGGATGCGCTTGAGGGTGTCTCGACTGAGGCTGATATCCCAAGTTTCTTTGATTTTTTCGAGGACCGGTTTGAGCTGCCGAGGAGAGGCTTCCACCCACGCTTTGACTTGTGCCTTTTGCGCATCGCTCAGCTTTGATTTCGCACCTCGGCCTGGACGGTTGTAGAGTCCCGCGCAACCTCTCTCCTCCCAGGCATTTAGCCAGTTGTAGATCGTCTTTTGGCCGACTGGAAAGACTCCTAACAGTTGAGACACCTCTAGACCTTGGCTGTATAGCCACACGCAGTGAGCCCGTTGGCGGACTTGATGACAGCGACTCTGACGGTATATCCGCTGCAAAAGACTTTGGGTTTCGCGACTGACACTGAGGGTGAGGGACATCTGACTGCAGGAATGGCTCCACTAGCTGAAGAACACTCCTATTGTAATCAATTATGCATGACTACTTAATGACTGCGTCATCATGATAGAAGCCGTCAAATCAAGGGAGAATGAGCTACTCAAGCAGTCTGACCGATAGAGAATGGGAAATCCTCGAACCGCTGTCTTGGTGCGCGTTCCCTAGCGCCGCAAAGCGACGCGGGGTCGCACCGCTGTTGCCTGGGGTGTTGCCTCAGAAGAAAAGAACCAAGCCGCTTGAATGGAGCTATCGAGCCCTGATAGATGGAATGCTCTATCGGCTGAAAAACGGCTATAATTGGGAGGGCTTACCCAAAGACTTACCGCCATACTCCACTGTCTTCTACCACTACAATCAGTGGCGTAAAGCAGACAGTATTGAGAAACTGATGAAGCTACTGCATGAGCACGTCCGAGAGCAGGTAAAAAAAAGCATAAATGGACCACATTAATCATGGGTGACTCACAAGCTGTGAAGAATACCTGCAATGCGAGTTTCGCGTCAAAAGGGTTCTGTTTCTACAAAGCGACGAACGGTACCAAGCGGCATCTAGCGGTTGATACGCTGGGTTTTTCCTGCTTCACCCTTTGCACCCCTGCGAATGTTTCAGACGATGCTGGATTGATTGAAATGCTCATACGCAATCTTGATTACTTTCGAGCGAAGCCTGTGAACATCCCGAAGATTACTATCTTGCTAGACAACGGTTATCACCCTGACACATTGAGTGAAGCGTTAGAGAAAGTGTATCTAAAGATTATGAACAAGATTAGGTTTGAGCTAGCACCGAAGCCATCGAAAGCCGAAAAAGCAGCTCAGGGAAAAACAGGGTTTGTTCCGATTGCGACTCGCCGGGTGATAGAGCGTTCCAACGCTTGGATGGAGCGGTGTAAAAGCCTGACGAAGAATTTTGAACGAACGCTGGTCAATGCCAAAGCTCAAATGGACTTTTGCTTCGTTAGGCTAATGCTTAAGTGGCTTGCAGCCAATTCCTGAGATCTTAAATGGGCTCTATAAGGAAGAAACAAGAAAATATACTGTCTTGTCTTCGTCGGGGCAAAAAGCAGTCAGCAGCTACAAGACGAACGAACCTAAAAGACCTGTCGGGCAAGGCAAAATGCGGGCCTCCAGATCAATCTTGTCGAGATTGACTATCCTCTCGCGATCTCTTGGTTTTGGCTCAAAAGGGCAGGCAACAAACGAGAGTTACGCTTCGTCGCTTCGACTCATTCTTGCTCTGGCGTTTATTTCGTCCGATGAGGCAACAAACGCTGGACGATTGAGCGCTTTTTCAAAACCGCTAAGCATCAGTTTAATTTATGTTTTAGTGCTTAGGGCACCAAGATCGGTATATATCGTTGGCTAGCTCTCCCACTCATTGCTTATCTGCCTGCTCATTGGATTGATCTCTGAGCTTGGCACGGTTACGAAGATTGGGTGACTGCTCAGATCACTATCCAACGAAAGGTTTGTACCAGCTGTTTTTACTCAAACAAGCATACGACGATACACTCAAACATGTATTTAGCAAGTAAGCTGTTGTCGTTGCGACCGCTGCTCCTGAAATGCCTAATTTTGGAATGAGGAACAAGTTTAATATAATGTTAGACCCGGAAACTATTAAAGAAATATTCATATTGATGTCAGGTCTATTCCTTGAGGCAATGTCGTTTGCTAGAATTCTAGCAAACGATAGCAGCACTACTCCCGGTAGAAGAATAATCAGAGCTTTTGCCGATTGCTCAAACTCTGTCCCAAAAAGCACGAGAATGATAGGATGTGAGAAAAGGACCATTGGTAGCGAGATGATTGCAGAGCCTAGAAGAGTAAAGTGGGCGAGCTTTGGAGTTAAATGTTTTCGCTGTTCTTCGTCTTCGTTAAGCTGTGATAGCTTAGGTAGCGCCACAACACTTACAGAATACGATAGCATCCAAACCCTCTCTGCTAATTGAATTGAAACAGCATAGAGGCCAACTTCATATGAGCTAAGGAAGAGATTAATTAGAAAAAGGTCTGCCCTGTAATTTACCAGAGTTAGAACGTTACTAACATGCGCTTTCCAGGCGTAGGAGAAAGCCTTTCTGGAATATGAGAGAGGGTTTACCTGAATAGTTTCCTCTCCTGATGCTGCTGATCGGAAACTGTAGAATAGTGCAACTAATGCAGAAGAGCCATAGCTAACGACGAATACTAAAAAAGCTCCGTAGGCATTTAGTTCGAACAGGAGCAATAGTGTACTAGTAAAAATTAAGCTGATGACTGGAATTAGTAAAGAGGATACGTTGTAAGCTACAAAATTTTGGTTTCCCTGAAGAATGCTTAATAGATAGGAGTGAAGCAAAAATGTTGGAAAGCAAAGGACTGATGTCAATACGAGATTTTGCGGTATATTCGGGAGCCACAGAGAATTGTTCCCAAACGTCAAGTGAAGGCCTATGACAATTCCAGTTAGAGATAGACACAACCACAGAAAAGCATTGTTGATTATCATACTCTTCCCGTCAATCTTTTCTTTATTAATAAAAAAAACATTTGCAGAGCTAATCCCGAAATTAAAGACTATCGCTAAAGTACTTGCTATCAATATAGCAATAGAAAAGGTTCCGTTGTTGACAGGTCCAAGCGCTCTAGCCGTGATTGTATATGCAGCAAAGCTGATAAGAGAGCCGAAAACCTGTCGACTCAGAGTTAAAAGTATACTTTTTCTAAGCAAGTCAAGACCTTCCTTGGATTAATAAGCTTACTGATTCAGAGCAACGTTCAGCTAATGGTTATAGCATCTGCATATATTTTGAGAAGCTTGCTGACAACAGAATTCGCACTAAACTTCAATTGATAATCATCTCAGATTCTTGCTGGATCACAATCAGTGAGATAGTGGTCTTTTATACGTTTTATCGCTTTTTCTAGTTTTTAGCAGTCGCCAACAAGAATAAGTTTCTCGTTCGTTTCATTTGCTATTTCGCACGGACCACCGAATACAGTAGCAGTTACTGATTGACCTAGCGCTAATGACTCAACTAAAGATGTCACAAAGGTTTCATATTGACTTGTTGATACAAGCAAACCATGCTTGAGAATAGTTCTTATTAATACAGTTCGCTCCAACTAACACAAGAAAAAACTTTGTTTTCGGTGTTCAGTTTCCTGGAGAGGGAGCATAGCTCGTTTCTTAGTTCTTTTCCTATGATATAAAGACCTTTTGTCTGATCTGTTTGAAATCCTTGTGAGAAGGAGATTTTCGAATCGCGGTATCGCTTCCTTTCAATTAGAAAGGCAATACTGGCAAATCTAAATATCTGACGCTCTTCCACGGACTATCTCAGGTGCTAAAAAGACATCATTGACTATGTCAGGTAAGTAGGTATATCAAATTGAGCATAGGATGCTGATTTCTGAAAGCCTTGCTCGACGAACATTTATACTGAAAATAATTGGGCTACCCTACTCAACGTAATCTATTCTCCTATGGTTCCATCCGTAATGCATATCAGTCGGTATGCATATGTCCTTATTGAAGAAAATACCTACTCTAGATATTTCTGAGAATTTTTGTTTTGGAATTCGGAAAGATTTAGATATTGGACGCAATCATTCCTACTTTTCAATTCGTCTTTGACAACACATGGGCCTGTTCTCTGAAAGACGATCCGCTGATCTTATTTTTAGAATAGGGTGCCAATGCGGAATAACGGGAACATGCATATGCCATTCAAAAGTATTCTAATTAGGAGTAAGAAAAGCAAATAGATTGGAGCTATGATAGATTCTATTGAACATTGGAAGCCCTTGAAGATTCTCAATAACTTTTTTCTTAGCTTTTTTGAACAATGGCTTGCTAACTTCCGTAGGAACTAACTGTTTTATCTTCTTAAAGACTGGAGAATCTATAACGCAAACAGTGTGACAAGATACAATCGAGAAGTTTGCTTTCTCAATTAGAGCAAGAGCGTCTTTCAAACTGTAAGCACGAAGGTGACCACTCGGGTCTGAGAACCCATATTCTCTCTTTGCGGTCGAGATAGATTTTTCAAGAGGAAGATTTAAAACAACAGCTCCACTTATCGATCTAGATTTATTTAGAAACCCTATGTCGTCTTCAATGTGCTCTACAATATCACTAAGAATTAGTAAATCAAACTTCCTATTCGTTTCAAATGCATCTTCGCAGAAAAAATCAACGCCGACATAATTTTTTCTTGCTATTTCTATTGCGTTTGAGTTTATGTCATACCCGTATCTTTCAAAGTCAGACTTTCCATTCACAAGCATATTCCCTATCAGGTGGCCGCAGAAGCAGCCGACCTCTACAACACTATTTGGGGTGAAGTCATACGGAATGGCATTCATAAGATGAGGGATTTTCCACTCAACAGTCTCAATCAACAGCCTTGAGTAATCGTGCGTACTGCTATCCAGTTCGCGAACGTATTTTGGCTTTTCCTGATAGAGCTTCTGAATTTCTTCGTATTTCATCATTCGTACTTCGTTGGTATTAACGTTTTTCAACTCACATGAACATGCTCTTCATCGTCTTTGCGTGGGGGGCTAGGACTGTCCAACAGTTAGAAGCTTTATACCTTTTATCAACCCATGCAATTCTTGTTTGTATCCCTCACTAACAGAGTCTATGCATACTCAGAATCATCAAACTCGAGCACATCACCATATACGCTCATTCAGCCCACTCGTTTAGCAAGGATACCTATCACCATCTGAGTAGGACGCAACGTTTTTAGTGACAACTGTCTCAGCAGCAAAAAATGCTCGTTCTGGATCAAATCGTTCTGGCGAATGAGTCAGGAAAACCTCTTCTCCTTGTTTAAGCCCGCTGAAACTCTCTAAAATCGGACGCATGTCATCATCAGTTGTCCCTGGATAGGTTGTAGATTCTAGGGAAACAAATTGACTAGGCCTTAGCTGTTTACTAATGGACTGAGCAACCGACTCTATATACGTTAGATCAGGTGTGAGATTTTTGGTTAGAGGCGTTGGTACACAGACAGTAATGACATCTAGTTCCAAAACTTCTTTAAAAGAAGAGATAGCTTTCAATCTATCTGAATCAACAACTTCTGAGAGGGTGTGATCGCAAACGTCTCCAATATAGCTACTAGCCCGATTTACCTGACCTGCTCTATCTAGATCTTGATCAATGCCAACAACTTCAAATCCAACCTTCGCTATCTCTACAGCAAAAGGCAGCCTCACGTATCCAAGCCTAACTACTTCGGTCCGAGCTGTGTGACCAAGGATTTTGTTTTTTAACAGAGCAACTGGACTCGTTTCTGCTTTTTTGAGACTGGTACGATTTGGAGATTGCACCATAAGTAATTACAGATATCAAAGAACCTTTAGTTCTTAGGAAGACTATTCTATTTTTCCCAGTTCTATTGAAGACATATCAACTCAAACTAATGACTCTGCGAGGTTTAACAACAACGCTACGGAACATTACTCCAGTAGTCCGCTGTGATACTCAAAAACGTAGGCGCTCAGCCATGCGCTACACATGTATTTCACGGCGCTGAGGCGATCGCACCCACACCCCCATCAGCATTCTGCTGACTTTCCCCATAGAATCCAGCCAGCATTGACTGTACCTCTCCATGCAAATTATCAGCAGCAAACAGCGCATATCCTTCCGTCGATAAATCCTCCAACATCTGTAGCTGATTCCGGGCTTCAGCTGTTGGTAAATTCAACAATCTAATTCCGGGAATCACCTCAGTAGAGCGGTAGCTAGATTCAACAACCCAAGGGCGAACGAGCGCAGAAAACTCCTCGACCGTGTCGGCATAGCTCATCAGCACAATCCAGTCGATTAGACCCTGGTCGGCCCAGTCCTCCCAGTCTTGCTGAATAGCAAGCTTTCGTTTGTAGCTGCTGTCGGCAAAGACAGCAGCAGAAATGATTAGATCAGGGTGCTGGCGACGGAGACGCTGGGAGGCGTCGGCGACAAAGGTGCTGACTTGCTGAGTGCGAAAGGCGGTCCACTGGTTCCAAAGATAGGCTCTGGTAGAGTCGCCGCCGTTGCGAGGACTGAGGGTGATGGGATCGGTGCCAGTGAGTCTGCGGAACTTTTCGCGGGCGGCGATGCCGTAGCCAAAGTTGCGGCCAGAATAGGCGTCTTGGAAAGGGTAGCGGACGTAGTCGAACTGGATGCCGTCTACGTCGTAGCGAGTGGCGATTTCGGAGAGCAGATCAAGTAAATAGGCACGGACTTCGGAGTTAGCGGGGTCAAGGAAGGTTTTAGTTTGGCCGGGGATGATTAGATTTCCGTGGCTGTCAAAGCCTGCCCAGTCGGGGTTGGCGCTGAGAATGGGGCCAGGGTAGCTGTTAGGCAAACCAATGATGCGGTTGTGGGCCTGGTTGCCAGCCGCGAAGAGCCAGACCCAGGCGTGAATTTCCATGTCGTGGCGCTTGCCGAGATCAATGGCAGCTTGGAGCGGATCCCAACCTTTGATCAGAGGATTTTTCTCAGGCGCGATCACACTCTCATAAATCGGATATCCTGCATTCACCGTCTCAACAAACACCGTATTGATCCCAGCCGCTTTAAACCGGTCAAAAATTTGTGCCAGTCCTTCCACAGAACCCGCATTCACGATAGTTTCACGATCCAACCAGATAGAGCGCACGTCTGGCTTAGAGATGGCGCTAGCTTCAACCGCTTCAGGGGCCGTCTTCGTATCAGCCTGCTCACTAAGCTCCTTCTGGCTCAGACCATTTTCAGACTCAGCCAGCGTGGCTGAAGCAATCTCGGCGGGGAGTGGATCGGCGGAAACCGATAGCTCATTAGCAGACTCTATCTGTATGGTCTGAGCAAAAGTTAGGATAGGCGCGATCGCACCAAAGGCAAGTCCCGCCAGTCCGCAAACAGCACCTCCATATATATAAGGACGGTTGTCTCTTTTGACTGGCTGGCGAGGCCGGATAGAAAACAGGCGCTTGACCATAGAAATAACGAGCAGGCCCAAAACCTGAAGGAAGAGGGAGACAAAACTAGTGAACGCTGTGTCTCGATCAAAATTCCCGAATGAGCACTTGAGCTATCAACCAAACCTGTTATGGCAAACCCGTTACGAAAGAGCAGCCCCTAGCCGCAACTCGTTTACCGCGCTGCACCTGTGATCCTTTCTGTGACCTTTAAATTGTTTGGCAGCTAATAGCCTGTGATATTATTGAGAACTGCTACATTCACAACTTGTCTAATCATTAACAAAGCGTATGGCTCTGCTACAAGAACGCAAACAGGAAATAATCGCTGAGCACCAGGTCCATGAGACGGATACTGGATCTGCGGAAATTCAAGTCGCGATGCTGACCGATCGCATCAACACCCTCAGTCAGCATCTTCAGAAAAATAAGAAGGACTATTCCTCTCGCCGCGGCCTATTGAAAATGATCGGCCAGCGCAAGCGCCTGCTTGCCTACCTGGTGAAGCAGGACGCTGAGCGCTACAGAACGCTAATCAAGAAGTTAGGTATCCGCCGTTAAGACCTCGGCTAGCGTTTTCGACTAGAAGCACTGGTCAGAACGCCTGAGCTATTGATTTGACGGTTTGCTTGACGACAAGGACTTTAACGATAAGGACAAGATGGCTTCCCAGTCTGGGCGCAGCGCTAAAGATGAGAAGAAAGGCGATCGACCGGCGCTGCCGTTTGAACCTGGGCGCGATCGCAAAAAAGCTGTCAAATCTCCCGTGGACAAGCCCTCTACTAAAACAGAATCGCCAAAAGGTAATAAAAGTTCTGACAAGAAGGCCCGCAAAAAGGCCGATAAATCTGACAAAAGTGGCTCTGGAATATCAGGCTCTGGGATATCAGACAGAGCGCAGGCTAGGGTAGATGAGATTCGGGCTAGCAATCGAAGAAAAGCAGAGGCAAAGGCGTCTGCAAATTTGAAGCAGCCTAGTTCGAGCAAGGCCAGTTCGAGCACAGCGGATGGCAAAGGCAGTATCCCTGCAGCCGTTAGTAAGCGAATGCTCAGGCGGATGGCCGTGCTCTCAATCAGTCCGATTGCGCTGGGCGTCGGTATTTTCTTTCTGTCTTATTACCTGCTGAGTCAGGAGATTGTAGAATTTGCGCCCGTTGTCGTATTGCTGACAACGATGGGCTGCTTTGGGCTTGGCGTGGTGGGATTGAGCTATGGCATGCTGTCGGCATCTTGGGATGAAGAGCCAGGAGGCTTGATCGGTATGGATGAGTTCAAGCTGAATTTAGGACGAATGAAGGATGCCTGGAAAGAGTCCAGGCAGTCGAAAACTTGAGTGCCGACATGATTCGAGCGCTTGAGACGGATGCTCAAGCCCCAATACTGTCCGCACGAGTTTCTTGCGCTAATAAATATAGCTCTGCCCACTGACTGGTTACCTGCTTCGGCGTCAGCTCGAAGGATTTGGCAATACTTTCTATTGGCTCACCTGATTTAAAGGCAGTGAGCATTCTTTGTTGAGCTGGTTTGAGGCTGGCCCAATAGCTATCCCACTCCTGTGTAGTTAAACCCAGGTTATGCTGCTTTAGGGAGGTTTTCAGCCAGGAAAAAACCAGGTCAGGCTGCTCTTTTAGAGTGAAAATGCGAATCGCATGATAGCTGATTTTTTCTCGCAGGCGATAGGCTTCGCGGATGTTGAGTCCGAGCTGACGCGAAATGCTGTCCTGAGCATAGCCCTGCAGATGCAGATCTAGCCACTGAACTGCCTGAGTGCCCAGCTTTTCCTGAAGGTAGGCAGAGAACTGCTGTTTGACGAGCTGGCGAGCGGCCTGCTGGTTTTCTAGTGCTTTCTGGGCTTCGTATTGATCGAGCGCCTCAAAATCCAGCAGGCTGAGGGTGCCGTCGGCAGTGTCTGTGCCCATCTCTTCCGAAATGAGCTGAATGAGTTCATCGCTGGGCACCTGAGTCATGCCGCCACGCTGCGATCGCCTCAGATAGTTGACAAACCGATACACCAGCAGCGGCTGATTGCGAATGGGCCGGAGACAGTATTCTTCGATAGTGGCCAGCGTCAGCAGGTTGCGCAGGCTGAGTCTATCTGTGCATTCACCAATCCACCGGGCCTGCGATCGCAAAAACCGATCGCTCTGCAACATTTCCTGAATCACTTCTTGCAGCACGTCTTTGACTGCCCGTTTGCGATCGCGGCTTAGCGCAATCCAGGTCCGGATCTTAGTCCGAATTAGAAATAGACCGCCCAGTTTTTGTAGCAGTCGCTGGTAGCCTCGATCCGGCGATAGCCCCCAATAGCGAGAAATCAGGATTCTGTAGCGATAGTCCATCGCTTTGCAGGCCAGTTTGAGCTCAGCAGAGGTCATCGGATCGAACCGAGCAGGATCGCCAATTAGCCACTGGGCAATCGCGCTACGGGTCGGTTCAGACTGTTCGGGCAAATCGGTCTGAAGCTGACGCTGCCAGGTCGACAGAATTTGATGATAGCGATCTAGCTTGTGCATATGCTCCTGCTGACCCTGCTCTTGCTGACTATGCTCTTGCTGACTGTGGGTATCCGCTGGTGCCAACTGTTCGCCCCGATCCAAACTACTGCTTACTCTAACCCAAGATAGAAACCTCTGAACCCCAGACAGCTTGTGGAATTTACTGGTACGACCACCTCTGATCTGGCTCACTCTCGAAGGAGAGGAAGCTAGTTTTCAGACGAGTCTGGGTCGGACTAATTCTCTATCCACCGAGCAACGTCCTTGGCGTGGTAGGTCAAGATCAGGTCCGCGCCCGAGCGCTTGAAGCTAGTCATGGTTTCCATAACGACTTTTTCTTCGTCAATCCAGCCGTTGAGCGCAGCGGCTTTGACCATTGAGTATTCGCCCGAGACGTTGTAGGCAGCGACAGGTAGGTTAGTCGCTTCCTTGACGCGCCAGATGATGTCCATGTAGGCAAGGGCAGGCTTCACCATCAGCATGTCCGCGCCTTCCACTATGTCTAGCTCGATTTCTTTGAGTGCTTCTATGCCGTTGCCGGGGTCCATCTGGTAGGTGCGGCGATCGCCAAACTGAGGGGCCGATTCGGCGGCGTCTCGGAAAGGGCCGTAGTAGGCAGAGGAATATTTAGCAGCGTAGGAAAGAATAGGCAGGTCTTCAAAGCCACCGCCGTCTAGCCCGCTGCGAATGGCCTGGACAAAGCCGTCCATCATCCCAGAAGGGGCGATAATGTCAGCGCCCGCGTTGGCCTGGGAAAGCGCCGTTTTCTTGAGCAGCTCTAGCGTAGGATCGTTGAGAACGCGGCCAGAGAGATCGCCGACTTCTAGGTAGCCGCAGTGGCCGTGGTCGGTGTATTCGCAGAGGCAAGTATCGACAATGACGACCAGATCGGGGACGGCCTTCTTGATGGCTTCGGTGGCTTTTTGGACGATGCCGTGATCGTGCCATGCGCCTGTAGCTTCAGTGTCTTTTTCGTTGGGAATGCCGAACAGGATGACGGCGGGGATGCCGAGGTCGTAGACTTCCTTGGCTTCTTCGACGATTTTGTCGACGGAGAGCTGGTAGACGCCGGGCATGGATTTGACTTCTTGCGCGAAGGTGTCGCCGGGGACGGCAAAGAGGGGATAGACCAGATCGCTGGTGGTGACGACGTTTTCGCGGACCATGCGACGGATATTGGCGTGCGATCGCAATCTGCGAGGACGGTGAGAAGGAAACATAGCAGCAGCCGAAGAAGATAGAAATTGTATTGAAACCAAGTGTAGAGCTTGCGCCAGAATGAATTAGGGAGAACTGCGCAAAAGTAACGTTCTGTAAAAAATGGCTTAAAATCTCTGTGTTGAGCTTGTGTTGAGACGATGGTGAACTGTGTTTGCTCCTTCTGAGCTGCTTTGGGCACTGGTGGGCCTGATTTTGACGATTGGCTGTACGTGGCTAGAAGCTTTTGTCTTTGAGCTGCCGGTTAGCGAATGGCTACAAGGGACTGGCGGTGGAATTGAGATCTCTTCTTTGGGGGTGTCTTTTCAGGTGGGCGCAGTGCTATTTACCGGCTGTATGGGCGGCAAGAACGCGGCGGCGCTCTCTCAGATTGCCTATGTCACGCTGGGCATTGTGCTGTTTGAGCGCTTTGGATTTGAGGTATTTTCGCAGGGGGCTGGGCTAGGGTATCTGCGAGAGCCTAGCTTTGGATATTTGCTGGGGTTCATTCCAGCGGGCTGGCTGTGTGGGCTGCTGGCCTTTCGCTCGAAGCGATCGCTAGAACGGCTAGGGTTTGCGGCGATCAGCGGGCTGTTGCCGGTCCATCTGTGTGGAGTGAGCTATTTGGTGTTGGGTCATTTGTTTCGGTGGTTGCCTGCTTCGCCGGGGCTGGGGACTGCGATAATGAGCTATTCGGTAGGGCAGATTCCTGGGCAGGTGATGGTGAGCTGTGCGATCGCGCTAATTGCTTTTGGACTGCGCAAACTGCTGTTCTATTAGCACCTCTTCTAGAACCAGGATGAACCCCTAAAGTAGGACCAGAGACCAAGAAGAATGACCTTCAAAAGTAGAATCAAGCCTAAAAACGGACTGTTTTGGCTGGTGGCAGTCATCGGCGTCATTCTCGATCAGCTCACAAAGTTTTGGGTCGTGCAAAATTTTGAGCTGGGTGAGAGTATTCCGATCTTGTCGGGGGTGCTGCACTTTACCTTTGTGACCAATCCTGGCGCGGCGTGGAGTTTGTTCAGCGATAACGGGGAATGGCTAAAGTGGCTGTCGATGCTGGTAAGTGCGGGACTTGCCCTTTACGGCTGGTTCGTTCGCATTCCCAACCAATGGGAATCAGCAGGCTACGGATTTATCCTCAGCGGTGCTTTTGGCAATGGTATCGACAGGGTTCTCGCTGGGGAAGTTGTTGATTTTATACAGGTGTTTCCGGTCACCAAGTTTCCTGTGTTTAATCTGGCTGATATCTGGATTAACGTTGGCATTATCTGCTTGCTGCTTGTCGCCATATTTTTCCCTGACTCGCAACCTGGGAAGCGCCCCGACAGGCGTTAGGTTGAGCGTTGAGTGCGAAATTGCTCACATTCACTGTGTTGATTCCTATACTGTAGACACTTCAGAATCAAGCTCATCTTTGCGCTTATGACTTCTCCACCACCCAAGCCACCGTCAAAGCCACCCAAAACGTTCCTAGGATCGATTACTCAGGCGTTTCAGACTGTTCAGGCCAATGTGGACTTTTCTAAGATTCCGCTGAAGCCAGATGCGCGGGTACCAAAGCTGGTGGTGGAAGCGGATGCTAATGGCAAAACGCAGGAATACCCGCTGGTAGGTGAGCACTATCTGCTGGGTCGCTCTTCTAAAAACGATATTGTGGTGCGATCGCCCATCGTCAGCCAAACGCATCTAACCCTGACGCGCGATCACACCCTCCCCGGACGACCCTTTGTAATTAGAGACAAAGGATCGACCAACGGCGTCTACCGCAATAAAAAACGGCTTTCAAAGCGACCGCTGCGCCACGGCGATATTCTCACGCTAGGGCCAGAAGAGCTGGCCGATGCGGTCACCGTTCGCTACATCGATCCGCCGCCCTGGTATATCACCACACTGCGCTATGGCGTCTATGGCGTCAGCGGATTAACCGGCCTTCTAGCCCTCTGGATTGTGGGTCTAGAATGGCCCAAAATTTCAATCAGCCCCTTGCCTGATTCCGTGCAGGGTCCGGTATTGGTCACCGCAGAAGACGAAACCGGTCGCACACCGCTGAACGAACTGCCCAATATCACCCACCGCGAAAATAGCCGGCTACAAGACTATTCACCCTTTCTACCCAAAGCTGTCGTCGCCTCAGAAGACACTCGATTTTACTGGCACCCCGGCATAGACCCCTGGGGCATTGCCCGTGCGCTCAAGGCCAATGTAGAAGAAGGCGGCATTAAAGAAGGGGCCAGTACGCTAACGCAGCAGCTCGCTCGCAATACCTACCGAGACTATGTCGGTACTGAAGATAGCGCCGTGCGCAAGATTCGAGAAGCGGTGGTGGCGCTGAAGCTGGAGACTTTCTACAGCAAAGATGCGCTGATGCTGTTCTATCTAAACCGCGTGTATCTCGGCAATAATCTCTATGGGTTTGAAGATGCGTCTCAGTTCTACTTTGGTAAAGATGCCAAGGATTTGAGTATCGGTGAGGCGGCGACGCTGGTGGGCATTTTGCCCGCGCCGAATGCGTTTAATCCGGTGCAGGACTATCAGGCGGCTGTGGAGTATCGCGATCGCGTGATCGAACGCATGGTCAATCTCGGCATGATCAGCGCCGAAGACGGCAGGCGGGCTAGGCGATCGCGCATCGAAATTAGCCCCAAGGCCCGAGAACAGCTAAAAAGCGCGATCGCACCCTATTTCTACAGCTATATTTTCGACGAACTCGACAGCGTCCTGGGAGAAGGGCTAGCCAGAGAAGGAAACTTCATCGTTGAAACCAGCCTCAGCTTGGAAACCCAAGCCACCGCTGAAAGCGCCTTGCGTGACACCATCAGCACTCAAGGCACTACCTACGGCTTTTCTCAAGGCGCAATAGTCACACTCAACACTCAAAGCGGCGAAATAGAAGCCCTCGTTGGCGGCGTAGACTATGCCGAAAGCCAATTCAACCGCGCTAGTCAAGCCTTGCGCCAGCCCGGCTCTACCTTCAAGGTTTTCGCCTACGCTGCTGCTCTGGCACAAGGCATTTCGGCAGGAGAAAGCTTCTCATGCAACGACCTCAACTGGGAAGGACAATACTATTCGGGCTGTCGCTCAGGGGGGGGTGCGCTCGATATGTATGCAGGCATGGCTCGCTCGGAAAACGTGGTCGCCCTTAGAATTGCTCAGGCAGTCGGACTCGGTTCGGTCATTGATCTAGCCGAGCAGATGGGGATTACTTCAGAGCTACGGGCCGAGCCTGGGCTAATTCTTGGCCAAAGCGAAGTGACGCCACTGGAAATGACTGGCGCTTTTGCAGCCCTCGCTAATGAAGGTGTGTGGAACCGGCCCCACGGCATTCAAAGGGTGCTCGACAGCGGCGACTGTACAGATTTTGACGATCCCTCTACCTGCCGGGTGATCTATGACTTTTCTCAGTCAGCGGATGCGGGAGTGCAGGTATTGGACCCGGTGGTTGCCGATACGATGGTGAGCATGATGCGGGGTGTGGTACAGGGCGGCACCGGCAGTGGCGCTTATCTCGGTCGGGGGGAAGCTGGAAAGACAGGGACTACCAATGACAACGTCGATCTATGGTTCATTGGCTACGTGCCTCGTGATGCTATAGCGACAGGAATATGGCTAGGCAACGATGACAACAGCCCTACCGACGGCAGCAGCGGTCAGGCCGCCGCGCTCTGGGGAAGCTATATGGGCCGAGTACTTCAATAACCCTGCCTGGGACGAAACCCACTTATTCTTTAGCTTTCACCGAACTTTGAATAGCCTGAATTGCAGGTGAAAGCCTCTCTAGCTCTTGGCTATTGCCTACGACCAGCATACGGATGTAGAAATTGTTCGGCAAAATCCTGAGATATTGAAGCACCGTGGAATCAGCCGTGGAGTCGGCCAGCGTTGCCCGGATAAAATAGCCGTCCCCACCAGCGAACTCGGCTGGCGATCGCATCACAATACTAGCCTCAGCAAACCCCTCGGTGTTTCGCAGCAGCTGGCTTGCAAAGGAGGCTAAATCAACCGGGCGGGCGGGGCTTAATGAGCTAGCAATGACAATTATCGGTGCTTCACCAGCAGGATCTGACTCACCGTCAGGGCTTAGCAGGACAGTTGAGCCTAATAAAACATTGAAAACTTGGAAAGGGTTTGTGGCTTCAAAGCTAAAGGGCAGCTCAGCAATCTTTTGCTCGATCGAGAGAACGGGGGCAATAGTGACCGAGCTGATGACCTCGACGATAGTCTGCTCGCTAATCGGCTCTGTCTCAACCACGTTCACTGTCAGCAAGATCGTGCTTTCTCCACCAAATAGAGTGAAATACTTATCAATCTGAACGCCGCCAACAGTCTGAGTCCCCTTGATCAGAGGAATTTGGCTTTCGCCTACCAGAACGCTAGAGACAGCTTCAACAGTCAGCGTAATCCCTCGCTCCGCGAAAGTATCGGTTATTTTTTCTGGCGTGGAAGCGAAAAGGGACGCTAGTTCTAGATGGGCTGCCGAGGGCAGCTCGGCCACTACGATACTGGAGAGAGTTTCTGGATTGATGAACCCTGAAAACTGATCAGAGAGGGCAAAACTGGGAGGTGGCGATAGCGACACGCTAGTCCCTGGAATTGCAATGAGTTCTCTTTCTTTTGCGCCGGCTTTGATGCTTGGCAAAAGAGTCGAGCTGCTTTGAGCCAGATCGTTTGAGTCGTTGGGGCGGACCGTGTAGTCAGCGTAGGCCGCCGCCGGAATAGTCAGCAAGCTTGTTGAGAAAAGCGCGATCGCAGCCGTAAAGATCCTGCGTGGTTTCCATTGTGTGTCAAACATTTGATAAAGAAACTGATACAGCAGACATCCTAGCGATTGGAACATTGAGAGTTTTAGCTAAGAGGGAACAGCTAAAAGGGAACGGCTGAGAGCGTATAGAGCTCTGATATGCCTTTTCGCCCGCGCAGTGCAATTGAATGAACGGACTCTAGTAGAAAATGCGCATGGATATAGCTGTGGGTTTCAGCACTGAGCAAGACATCAAAAGGAGCGGTCTCCGGTAGCGTTTTAGTAAGTTTTTCGATGCGGGCAGCGACATTGACCGTATCGCCAAACAAGGAATAGCTGAGCCGCTGACGATTACCTACTGTACCAGCGACCAAAGGACCGGTGTGAATACCGATACCGAATTTGATGATAGGGAGCTTTTGTCTAGCAAGCTTGGAGTTGAGCAAATTGAGACGTTCGTGCATTTCAATGGCGGCTCTGATAGCTGCGATCGCATCCGCTCGAATTTCATCCGCATGTACACGCGGAACCGGCGCACCAAAGACCGCCATGATCGCATCGCCAATGTACTTATCCACCACACCGCCATGCTCCATGATGCAGTCAGTCATGGTTTCAAAGTACTGGTTCAGCCACGGTAAGAGCTGCTGAGAAGGCAGCGTTTCAGCAATGCCCGTAAACCCTCGAATGTCCATAAACACCACAGTTGCTGTCAGATTTTGAGTTGCCAGATCGCCCCGGTTCAAAATCTCGCCTTTTCGATGCCAGATCAGCGCTGCTGTTTCCGGTGATACGTGCATTGAAAACAGTGCCATCAGCTGTTGTTTTTCTCGTTGCTCGTGCAGCTGAACGGCCAGCGCACTAAATACAACGGTACCAATAGGTGCAGCGACCGGCACCCACCATCCCAGCCAAAAACAACCAAATGCTAACCCGGTCCACAGCAGCGAAAAACCAAAGACCAGAATCAGCCTTTGCTGTAAGCTCTGCTTCCATAGCCAGTGACTGCTGACCAGCGCTAGAAAAACCAGCAGCAGCATTCCTAGCCACTGAGGAGGCCGCTGAAGATAGCGCCCTTTGAGCAGGTTATCAATAGCAGCGGCATACAGGTAGACACCGCTTGCCGGTGGATTGATATGAAAGGGCGTACGGAGAACATCGACCCCAGTCAGGGAGACGCCCACGAGGACAATTTTGTTCTGTAGCAGGCCGACATCAACCTGGTTACTAATGACATCAGCAAAAGAGTAAACCTGAAGCTCGCCTGGCGCATTCGTCACCTTTCCAGACACAGCGACTTCACCTGGCCAGTTAATCCAGAGCTGCCTGCGACCTGTCGCCTGCTGCCAGTAAGTTTGCTCGAAGGGTTGCTCGAGATCTAGGCGGAAGGTAGACGCGGAAGTAGCTTGGGTAGTAATAGCAAGCGTTTCGGCATAGACCTGTAGAGTGGCAATTGCCAGCGGTGGCGTAGTATCTTCGCCATAGAGTCGTAGCTGCCGACTGATGCCGTCTTCATCGGGGTTATTGATAAACTCACCTGCTATGAAGAATCCGGCAGCGGGTGTGGCAATGCTGGGAGTAACGTCGAGCCGATTGCCTGTACTGTCCACACCGACCGCCATGACTACGTTGGCGCTATTGACGATAGATCGGGCTAGCTGAGCGTCTTGGTCGGTTGGTTCAGAAAATAGGATGTCAAAGGCGATCGCAGCTGGCTGCACAGTAGATAAGCGATCGAGCAGTTCGGCGTAGCGCGATCGCGGCCATGGAAATCGACCCAGCTCTTTAACACTAGCGTCATCAATGGCAATCACCGCTATCTGATCGCTCCAGGTAGGTGCGCCAACCAGCGTTCGCTTTGCCCGGTGCAACAGATTATAGCTCTGCTGCTCTAGCACCTGCCAAAAACCCATGACCGAAAACCCAACAGCCGCACCTGCGACAATCAAGCCTGACCACAAACCGAGCTGAGCTGACAGAACCTGACGTTTGTTTCTTTTGAGCCTAGCGAGCCACAGCATTGGGTAGTTGGAGCGCATTACGTCCTCAGTTATGGTTCTTTGTTATTGTGTTTTCCTAATTTCCTTTGCTATGTTTTCCCAATTTACAGTCGGCGTCTGGCTTTGCTCATCATTTTTTGAGATAGGCTGAGCTGCAGTTGTTCTTGTGCGGCCCAGTCTTGCAAGATGCGGTAGAAAATTTGGCGATCGCGGCTCTGCAAAACGGCGGTCTGATCGGCGGTTTCAATTGCGTAGGGGTAACCGCTGCCGACGATGACTTCGGCGCGTACCTGATTGATCACAGTCTCGGCAAGACCCGCTTCCCAGATCCATCTAGGCAGTTCTAGTCGAGCGGGATAGCCTGCGTTGGTTTTGAGGTAGGTGAAGGTGAGGCGACCCTGCATTTCTCGGTAGTCGTTCAGGATGCCGCCGCGATCACAGGTCATAATTGGGGTGCGATCGCCCCACTCCATCAGCGGATTCAGCAGCTTAGCATCATGAATAGCGCGAGTCTTTCCTAGATCGCGAAAGGCTCGTAGCAACGTGACTACATCATTCGACTCTGCCGTATCTACATAGCCCACCAGCGGCACCTGATGCTTTTCGCTTGCCTGCAACAGCGTCAGCACCTGTTCTACATAAGGGGCACGAATATTCTCTTCAAGCATCGAAGCAAAAGATAAAACCAGCGACCCATCGCAAAAGACCAGGCATTTCTCCGGATCGCGCCCCTGATCAACCGCCCGATCTTTCGCTGTCTTTATATAGTCAGTTAACCGCTGCACCTCCATGGAGAAACGGCGCATGTTAATCCACCGATCCATCGGCTGCGATCGGTCAGCAACCAAATCCTTCGGCGTCATCACATCGAGCAAAATATCCTTTTCGTACGTGCCTTCTGCTGAGTGATGGTTTTCAAACCAGCCGATCTGGACCAAGGCGATCGGAATTGAAAAATCCTTTTGTGGAAACACCTGCGAGCCATCCACCGCAAAAGTAGTGACACCGCTTAAGTGCTGCTTTACCCACTCCAGGCTCTGCTCTCGATTATCCCAGCGCAGATGACTACGAACGATTCCTTGGTCGTCAGCGCTGACTGGCTCTAGAGAACGCGCACCGAGATCGCCAGACTGGGCCCGAGTCCACTGGTCACGATCGGTCGCTGACAACACCGTCCACTCATCCCACGCCAGCCGATATTGAGTCAGATAGATAGAAGTACTAGCATCAAAGCTAGAAAAATCCGCCCGTTTGCTATTGAGTACTGACTGAATTTGAGAGGGTTTGATGGCCATACTGGCAGCTACTTATCACTTATAGGAATAAGACTAATGCTATAGAACAGGAATACTAAAATAACATTGGATATGGTGGATACGATAATTGCAGACAATCGAAGGAAAAGAAGACCACCTATGAAATGGCGTGTAATTCTAGAACCCGATGCGGATACTGGAGATTGGGCCATTTGGTGCCCGGAGCTACCTGGCTGCGTTTCGGCTGGAGAAACTGAAGAGGAAGCTATGGAAAATATCAAAGAGGCGATCTCGCTTTACCTAGAACCAGATCCTATCGACATTAGTCCGAACGCCTTTACTAGAGAAGTCTTAGTCTAGTGGGACGAATCCGTCAGTCGAGAGCAGACGAAGTTGAGAAAATCTTGAAGAAACATAACTTCAAAAAGGTCTCTCAAAAAGGCAGTCATAGGAAATGGCGAAATGTAGATAGCCAACTGCAAGTTATTGTGCCGTATCACAAAGGCAAAACGCTGCCGCCTGGAACTTTGCGGGCTGTTATGACCGATGCAAAAATTCCAGACAGCGAGTGGAAAAGCGACTGAAGTAATTTAACTATTTCTATAGACCAGCGTGTCTACTCTTTCTGAATGTAAATCAGTGTTGCAATCTGCTTAACATTAACGGGGTTTCAGTGCTTTCCCACAAGTGACGGTGATACGATTCTCTCCATAGGTTTATTTATTACGTGGAGCATAAGCCCTTGGCACTTCGGGTTGCGGTTGTAGGCGGTGGTCCGGCGGGTTCTTCCGCTGCGGAAACACTTGTAAAGGCTGGCATTGAGACGTTTTTGTTCGAGCGTAAGCTAGACAATGCCAAGCCATGCGGCGGGGCCATTCCTCTGTGCATGGTTGAAGAATTTGATCTGCCTCCAGAGATCATCGATCGTCGAGTTCGCAAAATGAAGATGATCTCGCCATCGAATGTTGAAGTCAACATCGGTGAGACACTACACAACGATGAGTACATCGGCATGTGCCGCCGCGAAATCCTCGATGGTTTCCTTAGAGACCGGGCTGAGAAGCTAGGCACCAAGGTAATCAACGGCACGGTCCACAAGCTAGAGATTCCCGGAAACGACAAAGATCCTTACGTTCTTCACTACGCTGACCACTCGCGAGATGGTTTGCAGGGTGAGGCGAAGACGCTCAAGGTAGACATGGTGATTGGCGCTGATGGTGCCAACTCTCGAGTAGCTAGAGCGATTGACGCGGGTGACTATAACTACGCGATCGCCTTCCAAGAGCGCATCCGTCTGCCCGAAGACAAAATGGCCTACTACGAAGAGCTCGCCGAGATGTACGTCGGTGACGATGTCTCCCCTGACTTTTACGCCTGGGTCTTCCCCAAGTATGACCACGTCGCGGTCGGCACTGGCACCATGCGTCCAAACCAGGCCCGTATCAAAGAATTGCAGCGCGGCATTCGGCAGCGGGCAGCCAAGCGTCTAGAAGGCGGCGAAATCATCAAGGTAGAAGCGCACCCTATTCCTGAGCATCCCAGACCTCGCCGCGTTGTTGGCCGGGTAGCGCTAGTAGGTGATGCTGCTGGTACTGTGACCAAGTCGTCTGGCGAAGGCATCTACTTCGCGGCTAAGTCAGCTCGCATGTGTGCTGAGACAATTGTTGAGTTCTCTAACAGTGGCGAGCGGGCTCTAACAGAAGACGAGCTAAAGACATATATCAAGCGTTGGGATAAGGAATACGGCCTGACTTACAAGGTGCTCGATATCTTGCAGCGCGTGTTCTACCGCAGCGATGCATCGCGCGAGGCATTTGTCGAAATGTGCTCTGACATCGACGTACAGAAGCTGACCTTTGACAGCTACTTGTATAAAACTGTCGTACCGGCCAACCCAATCACACAGATGAAGATTACCGCGAAGACTGTCGGTAGCCTGCTGCGTGGCTATGCGCTAGCACCCTAGCAGTCACTGTTCCCAAAGCGCCTTTTTCCTAAGGCGCTGCTTTGATTAACTGCGTTATTCTCTTTGTTTAAAGCGTCATCTGATTATTCAGAAGGCGCTTTTTTTGTCGATGTGTTGCGGTTTAACGAAGTAGTCAATATCGTAGAGTGCCGGAACCTTGACGGTTGTTCACTATTGTTCGGAGTCTTGATGAAGCTAACGCTGGCCCGCTTAGAATCGCTATTGATGTCTGCTTGCGACGATCTGCGCGGCAGTATGGACGCGAGCGAATACAAGGAATATATCTTTGGCATGCTGTTCTTGAAGCGGGCTAGTGACCTGTTCGAGCAGCGGCAGGCGGAGATTCGGGCAGAGTTTGAAGCGGCGGGAATGGATGAAGCAGATATTCAGATAGAGCTAGAAGAGAAGGACAATTACTTTGGCAAGTATTTCTATGTGCCGCCTCGGGCGCGGTGGAATGAGGGTTGGGAAGAGACGGTCATAGAAGACGACAAGCCTAAGCTGGTTCGGCATCCGGCGCTGAAGCATGTGAAAAAGAACGTCGGTACGATGCTGAATAAAGCACTAGAGGCGATTGAAGATGCCAATGCGGATGCGCTGCAAGACGTGCTCAAAGGGATCAACTTCAACCGCAAAATCGGTCAGCGAACGCTAGATGACGATACGCTGGCGGACTTTGTCACGAACTTTGAAAAGATTCCGCTCAAGGATAGCGACTTTGAGTTTCCTGATTTGCTAGGGACGGCGTATGAGTGGCTGATTAAGTACTTTGCTGATAGTGCCGGGAAGAAGGCGGGGGAGTTCTACACTCCGGCGGAGGTGGTGCGCATTTGCGTGGAGGTGTGCAACCCGCAGGAGAATATGAGCGTGTATGACCCGACGGTAGGCTCGGGTGGCATGCTGATTCAGATGCGGGACTATCTGCGAGAGAAGGGGGGACGGGCGGAAGAGCTGGCGCTGTATGGTCAGGAGAAGATGGGGACGACCTGGTCGATTTGCAAGATGAATATGCTGCTGCATGGGATTTCGCATGCGGATATTCGCCAGGAGGATACGATTCGCGAGCCGCAGCACCTGGACGAGAGTAATGAACTGAAGCGATTTGACCGGGTGGTGGCTAATCCGCCGTTTAGCCAGAACTATATCAAGAAGGATTTGAAGTTTCCGGGGCGCTTTCCGGTGATGCTGCCGGAGAAGGGGAAGAAGGCGGATTTGATGTTTGTACAGCATATGCTGGCGGTGCTAAAGCACGATGGTCGGCTGGCGTCGGTGATGCCGCACGGGGTGCTGTTTCGCGGTGGGGAAGAAAAGGCGGCGCGGCAGTATTTTATTGAGCAGGGCTATCTAGAGGCGGTGATTGGGCTGCCGAGCAATCTGTTCTATGGGACGGGGATTCCGGCGTGCATTTTGGTGATGAACAAGGCGGGGGCGCAAAGTCGCGACCAGGTGCTGTTTATCAATGCGGACCGGGAGTATCGAGAGGGCAAGGCGCAGAATCATCTGCGACCGGAGGATATTGACAAGATTATCTATGCGTATCGCCAGGGGAAAGATATTCCAGGATATGCGCGGCGGGTGCCTAGAACAGAGATTGCAGCGGAAGCGTACAACTGCAATATTCGGCGCTATGTAGACAATGCGCCGCCACCAGAGCCGCATGACGTACGGGCGCATTTGCACGGCGGGGTGCCGAGGGTAGAGGTAGAGAGTCTGGCCCACTTTTGGCGGAACTACGAGACTTTGAAGGCGGATATCTTTGTTGATCGAGATGAGCAGTACCTAGACTTTTCGGCTGCGGTGGGTAATAAGCGAGAGATTGCTGAGTTTGTGACTACGCATGAGAGCGTGGTGGCCTGTCACGGGCGGTTTATGGAGACGCTAGCGGCGTGGTGGCAGGAGAATTTGCCGATTGTAGAAGCGCTGGCCCCGGATGCGGAAAATCAGGAAGGTGATCAAAAAGGCAGGCCGCGTAATGTCTACGTGATGCGCAGCAGCTTGCTGGGTAGCATTCAAGCCGCCCTGTCCGAGCAGAAGCTGCTGACGCCGTTTCAGGTGCGGGGGGCGTTTGCGAACTATGTGGATTTGCTAAAGGCAGACTTTAAGTCGATTGCGGCGAGCGGCTGGGGGCCGGAGCTGATTCCCGATGAGGACATTTTGCAGAGTCAGTTTCCGGAGATCTTGGCAGAGCAAGAAGCCGCGCAGGTACGGCTAGCCGAGCTACAGGCGCTATTTGCAGCGGCGGGAGAAGAGGACTTTGAAGATGAGGAGGAGACGGGGGTGCTGCCTGCGGATGAGGTGAAGAGCAAGAAGGGCGAGCTGAAGCAGGCGACGGCAGCGTGGAAGGCGCAGCTAAAGCTGGTGAAGGATTTGGCGGGGAATCTGTTTACGGAGCTGAAGGGGGCGGGGCTGGTGCCTGCGGGGGCGAAGAAGACGTTTTATTGTGTGGAGGGGTTTAGCCAGAAAGCGCCGCAGTTTGATAATGGGCGGCGGATTTTGGGATTGGCGGCTGAGGCGGGAGTTGTGAGTGAGTATGCGGGGCCGCTGAAGGATGCGATGGAAGCCGGGAGTCGGGCGTTGGCGTTGGCGACTCGGATAGCGGAGAGTCTGGAGCGGCACAAGGCGCTAGAGGATGAGGTGAAGGCGCTGCGGGCGACGATTAAGGGAATTGAGAGTAAGCGGGATGAGCTGGTGCAGAGTGCGCGGGTGAAGATTTCGGCGGATGAGGCGAGGAGCGTGATTGTGGAACGGCTGCGGCGGGTGCTGATGGGGCTGTATGAGGCGTATTTGCGGGCGGATGTGCGCGAGTGTGTGCGGGCGATTGAGAATTTGTGGGGCAAGTATGCGGTGACGGCGAAGGCGATTGAGGCGGAGCGGGATGAGGCTTCGCGGCGGTTGCAGGCGTTTTTGGTGGAGTTGGGATATGAGTGATAGAGGCAGTAGCCTATGCTTATTGACGAGAGTAAATCCCTTCTGGAAGGGTGGCGCGTAGCGACGGGATGGGTCGGTAATTTGCGTGTACATCGAACCCACCCCGCCCTATCGGGCACCCCTCCCGAGAGGGGATCTGCTTCAGGCTATGAGAATGAGGGGGCTAGGGTGGTGTCTTTAGCGTGTGTTGCTTATCCCGGACTTTAGATGATGGCTTTTGTTGTTGGTCTATCGAAATAGTAGATTCTCCTATGATTCAGGTTGTTGAGATTCCAATTGAGCTAACGAAATTTCAGCTACCGACAGCGGTTCACAACCGCTTGCAGTTTCTTTTGGATAGGCAGGATGAGGGGCAGGCATTATCTCAAGATGAACGGCAGGAGGCTGCGGGTTTGGTTGAGTTGGCGGAGTTTTTGTCTTTGCTGCGGTTGCGCTCTGCTCGGGTGGTATGGAGCAACGTAGAAGTATGTGGTGACGGCGAAGGCGATTGAGGCGGAGCGGGATGAGGCTTCGAGACGGTTGCAGGCGTTTTTGGTGGAGTTGGGATATGAGTGAGTGGGGTGATTCGTTTAGTGAGCGCTAGAGAAGTTACGCGAACCGAGCGAGAAATCTATGAAGAAGGATAATTCACAGCTAAACGATACACTTCGATCGGAATATGATTTGAAGCGTTTAAAGGTCAGGCGGTTAGGGCCTGAGCGCAAAAGCTTTGGTGCGATGGTTGTGTAATTAGAGCCTGATGTGGCGGCAATGTTTCCGAGTGCGGAGGCTGTGAATGAGGCGCTGAGGTTTTTGATGAGGGTAGCTCAGGAGCAGTCGTTTTCTAAGGCTGAGCAAGTGGCGAAGGATTTAGAGGCTTAGTGCAATTTGTGTGGGGTGATGCAAGAGAAAGGTTCGGTATAGTTACAGGCGTTTTTGGTGGAGTTGGGATATGAATAAGCAACTGAAAGATAGGACTTATCAGAGTGATTGGGAACTAATGCCTCTGTCTGAGTTTGCTAGGGATGGCAGCACGGATTTTGTTGACGGGCCATTTGGTTCTGATTTGAAGGTAAGTGACTATACGAAGAATGGGGTTCGTGTCCTACAGCTTCAGAATGTTGGGCGATGGACAGTTTATTAGTGAAAACAAGATATATACAAGTCAAAGAAAAGCCTTGTTGCTAAATCGATGCACGACATATCCTGGAGATTTATTTTGCAAAGATGGCAGAACCTCAGCTAGATCAGCATTGGTGCCTGATGATGAAGATAAATATTTGATTGTAGCTGACCTTATAAAGTTAAGAGTATCGCCTAACGCTGACTCCTATTACCTTCTGAATTTTATAAATTTTTCTGACTTCAGAAAAGAAGCTAAATGACTTTCAACGGGAACAACTCGTACAAGGATTAGCTTATCGACTCTGAAGAAAATATCACTTCCAAAACCGCCTTTTTCCAAGTTCAGCAGAAAAAGATAGGATCAATTTTTAAAACTATTGATCGACGCGATCGCATCCACAGAAGCCCTCATCGAAAAATACCAGCACATCAAAGCGGGGCTAATGCACGACCTGTTTACCCGTGGGATTGGGGCCGATGGCAAACTGCGTCCTCCCCGCGAGCAAGCTCCTGAGCTTTATCGAGAGAGTGCGATTGGTTGGATTCCGAAAGAGTGGAGATACTTATCAGTTTTAATCGAGATATATTCAGTATTAGAGTCCTGCTTGCTTGGAAGTTTCATCCGCTAAGTAGTCTCGGTGAATGGACGCGTGTCCTGAATGTTAGTCTGCAAACAGAGGTAGTATTGAATGATTCTTAGAATCTAGAAACTCTGTCCATGAAGACTTAACAACTCGATTCTGATCGTATAGCTAAGTTAAAGATGGAGATATGCTTATGACTCGGACAAATTGCGCAGACCTTGTAGGTAATGTGTTCAATGTCGATACCGAGGAGAAGCTATGCTCTCGATAAACGCTTCGTTTAGTCATTCAGAGTAACTGATAAATAGACTATTTAGTACTCGGTAATGTGTTTGCTGAGAATCAAAGATTCAAGTGCTATCGACAGAAGAATTGCAGCATGGTCAAAGACAACATCTACATAATCGCGACATGCTTGTGCAGTTGCTATTTGCCAATTCCCTGTAATGCAAGGAACAATATTAACTGTCAGCAGATGAAGATTCTAACGCATCAGAGATTAGTTGAGAAAGAGAGCAACTTATCTAAGAAAGCTATCAAGACAAAAATCTGGCCTCATGCACGATCTCCTCACTGGCAAAGTCCCCGTCACCCCCGACCCCACCGCGATCGCCTCCCACTAAAACCCACACAGCCCACCCCTCAAGAAGAACCAATAAATCTTACGCTGCAACCGCTCGTACAGCCGCGCCGTAGAAAGGATCAGGCTCAGCACCTTTCGATAGCCGAGTAGATTCGTTCGTGCGATCCTGGCCGATCTTTGTTCACAGAGCTGAAAGGCTTAGTTGCACGTCCGAAACCTTTAGTTGCAGAGCTGAAAGGCTTAGTTGCACGTCCGAAACCTTTAGGTACGAGGCCAAAACGCTTAGTTACACGTCCAAAACCTCTAGGCACGAGCCGAAAGGCTTAGTTGCACGTCCGAAACCTTTAGTTGCAGAGCTGAAAGGCTTAGTTACACGTCCGAAACCTTTAGTTGCAGGGCTGAAACGCTTGTTTACTCAATGCGAAACTTTTGTGTCATACAAAGAAGTCAATGTCACAGTCGGTGAACTAAAGGTGTGAGCCTTCGAATGAGCTGTGTGGCCCTTCTAAAAGCACGCGAAACCCACGAGATAGAACGCTTCACAGCGACTGCCCCTTTGATTTGATAAGAGTGCGATCGCCTATAATAAAACCAAAAAGGACTATGCAGCATGATTGACTGGTCCACCTGCGAAGCGGTAGAGCGACATCCTGAGTACGTCAGCGGCATTTGGGTCTTTCGAGGTACCCGCGTACCTGCATCTGCACTATTTGAAAACTTAGAAGATGGAACCAATATTTCACAGTTTGTAGAATGGTTTCCGGGCGTCACTACCGAGCAAGTCCAGCAAGTGCTCGCGCATGTCGCTCGCAGCACTATGGTAGCGGCATAGATGCGTATTCTCTTCGACCAAGGCGTACCCGTTCCACTTCGAGCATATCTGACACCTTATGCTGTCTCGACTGCCTATGAAAAAGGATGGTCACAGTTACGCAATGGCAGCCTGCTTGACGCAGCCGAGGAAGAGACGTTTGAAATCTTTTATGCTGTCTCGACTGCCTATGAAAAAGGATGGTCACAGTTACGCAATGGCAGCCTGCTTGACGCAGCCGAGGAAGAGACGTTTGAAATCTTTTGCTTGATGATGATTGCCCTTCTTCTAATATCTTTCTCTCTTATATTCTCTTTTAATGTCCGAATATACCGAAGTCGAACAACCCTTCTTGCAACAGCTCGCCACCCTTGGCTGGCAAACCATCGACCAGGGCCAGGGCATCCCTTCCAACCCTACTGCTAGCCTGCGCACTACCTTTCGCCAGTGGCTGCTTCCCAACGTCTTCAATCAGTCCGTTGCGGCTCTCAATACAGCTAATGGCAGTTCCTGGCTCACCGCCAAACAGCTCCAAGACCTGCAAGACCAAATCGGTCGCCAGCCTAACCGCACGCTGCTAGAAGCCAACGAAGCCATCCAAAAGCTACTGTTCAAAGCTCAAGTAGACGTTAATGAAAAAACTGGCGAACAAGATCCGGTCGTCAAACTGATCGACTTTGCCCACCCCGAGCGCAACCAGTTCCACGCTATTAACCAGTTCCGCATCGACACCCCCGGCTGCGTCAAAGCCTGCATCATTCCCGACATTGTTCTATTTGTAAACGGCATTCCCCTGATCGTCGTGGAATGCAAAAAAGGCAGCGCCACCTGCGCCAACCCAATGGCCGAAGCCTTCGTACAGCTTCAGCGCTACATGAACCGCCGCCCCGCCACCGCCCAGCAAGGGCTAAAAGAAGGTGAACCCAAACTCTTTCATACCAACCTCTTGCTAATTCGCAGCACTGGCCTCGCAGCCGACTACGGCACCATCACCTCAGGATCAGAACACTTCTATCCTTGGAAAACCCAGTGGCCCCAGCCTGACGAGGTCGCCGAAGGCATGAACCCCCAGCAGCAGCTGATCAACGGCATGCTAAACAAAGCCAACCTGCTCAGCATCCTGCGCACGACCAGCGTCTTTATGGATACCGACGGTGGCCCCCGGATCAAAGTGGTGTGTCGCTATCAGCAGTTTCGCGCCGCTAACAAAATTATCCAGCAGCTTCGTAATGGCACCACCGCCACCGACCGCAGCGGCGTTATTTGGCATACCCAGGGCTCTGGCAAAAGCCTGACGATGGTCTTTGTCGCCCGTCTGATTCGCGCCTCTCAAGATCTAGCCGACTACAAAATTCTGCTGATTAACGATCGCGTTGATCTTGAAAAGCAGCTCACCAAAACCGCCACCCTGATCGGTGGCCGCGTCCACAGCATCGACAGCACCGACAGCCTGCGCACTCAGCTCGCCACCGACACCTCCGATATCAATATGGTGATGGTGCACAAATTTCAGCAGCGAGACGCCGCCACCCCGCTCAAAGTCGCTGAAGCCCTGGGCACCTACCTCGCCATTCCCAGCAGCGACACCTTTGGCGTGATCAATCCCTCTCCTCGCATTGTGCTGATGATTGACGAGGCCCACCGCACCCAGGGCTCGGACTTAGGTGACAATATCTTCGAGGCTTTCCCTAATGCTGCTCGCATTGCCTTCACGGGCACGCCTTTGATCACCGAGCGCCACGGCGAAAGAAAAACTCACAAACGCTTTGGCGACTATATCGACACCTATCGCCTGATGGATGCTGTCGCCGATGGCACCACGCTTCAGATTCTGTACGAAGGCCGCACCGCTGACGCCGCCCTCAATGACAAATACGGCTTTGAAACTCAGTTCGAGAACCTGTTTAGAGACCGCACGCCTCAAGAACTGCTGGCTATCAAGAAGAAATACGGCGCAACGGGTGACTTGTTAGAAGCCGAAGCGCGTATCGGTGCGATCGCCCAAGACCTGGTTGCCCACTACCTACAGCACATCTTTCCCAATGGCTTCAAGGCTCAGGTGGTGTGCCATTCCAAACTTGCCGCCGTTCGCTACCAGACGGCCATCACCAAAGCCCTCGCCGATACCGCTCGCCAGCTCGCCGCCCAGCCCACCGCCCAGCCCACCGTAGATCTAGACTACCTCAAAAAAATTCGTGCCCTCAAAGCCGCTGTGGTCATCTCCGGCGATGGCACTAACGAACTCGCTGTTGTTACGGCTGCTCGCAAACAGGCCAAAGCGTGGAACGCGACCCAGAACTTTTGCAAGCCCTTTGACTTTGATGACCCAGAAAAAGCCAACACCGGTATTGCCTTTTTAGTCGTGTGCGACATGCTGCTGACGGGCTTTGATGCGCCGATAGAACAGGTGATGTACCTCGATAAAAAGATTAAAGAGCACACGCTTTTACAGGCGATCGCCCGTACCAACCGGGTCAAAAAGGGCAAACAGCGCGGCTACATCGTAGACTACATCGGCCTGACCGAAAACCTCACCGATGCCCTCACTCTCTACGCCGCCGCCGATGAACAGCAAGAACTCGCCCTGGGCCTCAAAAGTATTACCTCCGAAATCCCTATCCTCGAAGAGCGCTATCAGCGTTTGCTACAGCTCTTTTCTACTCACCATGTCAGCCACCTGCGCGAGTACGCCGAAGGCAGCTTGCCGACTGTAGAAGCCGACGCCGAGGTGGTTCATCAGGCCGTCAAACTGCTCAAAGACGAAAGGCTGCGCATTGACTTTGACGTGTACCTGAAGAAATTCCTCACTAGCCTAGATATTGTTCTACCCAACCCTATCGGCCATCCCTACCGCATCCCTGCCAAACGCTTCGGCTATATTTTGCGCGTCACCAAAGAACGCTACAAAGACACCAGCCTCGATCTGGGCGATGCTGGACAGAAGGTCAAAGATCTGATCAATCAGCATTTGATTAGTCTGGGCATCAATCCAAAAGTGCCGCCCGTCGAGCTACTTTCTACTGACTTTATCGACCAGCTCAATCAGCACGCAGACGGCAACCTAGAGGCCAAAGCCAGCGAAATGGAACATGCCATTCGCAAACACTGCACCGTCCACCACGACGAAGATCCCGCCTTTTACCGCAGCCTCTCGCAAAAGGTTGAAAACCTAATTGACCAGTATCAAGATCAGTGGGAGAAACTGGCCGAGGAGCTAGAGAAACTTCGCACCGAGGCGATCGCAGGTCGTCGACAGGGCGAAGACGGCATGAGCCAGGAAGCCACCACCTTTTACGCCCACATTGCCAACGAAGCCTTTGCCAATGGCGAAGTGCCCGCCGAGGCCAAGCCCAAACTGAAAGCGCTGATGGAGACAGTTGTCGAAACTTTGCAAGGCACCATCGGCAGCATCGACTTCTGGAATAATAGCGACAAGCAAAAGAGAACCCGGAGCGCAATCAAAACCGCGCTCACCCTGACTGGCATTGCTGAGCTAAAACAAAAGCGCGATCGCCTTGCTGTTGAAATTATGAAGCTTGCTAAAAATCGCCACGACGCCCTGCTAAAAGCCCCCAACGACCGCTCTCAATAGCATCTTATGACTACCCGCTGCGTTAGAGATATTGAATATCAGCTACTGCCCAGTCGCTCGCGCCGAACGACAGATATTGTGATTGAGCGAGATGGCGTAGTGAGTGTGCGATCGCCGATTGGCTATACGCCGGAGCAGGCAGACGCCGTTGTCGAAAGCAAGCGCCTGTGGATATATCGCAACCTAGCCGAATGGAAAGCGCTGAATGCGAGCGCGGTGGTGCGCGAGTGGGTCAACGGCGAGAGCTTTTTGTATCTAGGCCGCACGTATCGACTGGCTCTAGTCACCGATCCATCCTGCGCTCTACAGCTTAAAGGCGGTAGGGTTTGCCTCGATCGTAAGGTACTAGAAAAAGGCGGACCCGCAGCGGCTAAGCAAGCGTTTGCTACTTACTTGGCTAAGAAGGGACAGGAAAAACTGGGCGATCGCATCCAACACTTCTCGCCCAAAGTCGGCGTTCGCATCACTGGCCACACGCTCAAAGATCTGGGCTACCGCTGGGCTAGCTGCGGCAAACAGGGCCATCTCAACTTCCACTGGAGGTGCATGATGGCCCCACTCAAAATCATTGACTACATCGTCGTGCATGAGCTGTGTCATCTGCACTACCGCAACCACAGCGACGCCTTTTGGAACGAAGTTGATAAAGTAATGCCAGACTACCGCGAGCGAAAAGTCTGGCTAAAAAAGCAAGGTGCTAGTCTAACGATTTGAGATTAGCTAATGTACGCTCCTAAGACAGTGCAGCCGCCAGCATCCCCATAGCATAGCGATACAATAATTTGAGCAGAGTAAAAAGGTAGAAGGATGACGGATCGGTTAATTAGGGCGACGGCAGCAGAGGGCGGTATTCGCGTTGTTGGAGTGACGACAACTGAGCTAGTACAAGTTGCGCGCGATCGCCACCGCCTTTCTTATGTCGCGACAGCCGCCCTGGGTAGAGCGATGACGGCGGGGCTGCTGCTAGTGTCTAGTATGAAGCGAGCTGAATCGCGGATCAGCATTCGGATAAAAGGCAACGGTCCTTTGCAGGGTCTGATGGTAGACGCTGGGCTCAACGGTACCGTGCGCGGCTATGTAGAGAAGCCAGAGGTAGAGATTCCTCCAAGCGCAGACGGCAAGCTCAATGTTGGCGTGGCGATTGGGCGAGAGGGCTATGTGAATGTGATGCGAGATGTGGGCTATGGTCAGCCGTATGCCAGTACGGTGGAGCTGGTCACTGGTGAGATTGGTGACGATCTGACTCACTATCTGGCGACTTCTGAACAGACGCCTTCGGCTTTGGTGCTAGGTGTGTTTGCGGGCGCTGATGGCGTGGAAGCAGCGGGCGGATTGCTCTTGCAGGTGATGCCAAAGGCGGCTCGCGATGAGGCGCTAATTTCTCAGCTAGAGTCTCGGCTGACAAGTTTGACTGGCTTTACGCCACTGCTGAGAGCGGGGAAGACGCTGCCGGAGATTTTTGAAGAGCTGGTTGGTGATATGGGGCTGACGATCTTGCCGGATGAGCAGGCGGTGAGGTTCTACTGTCGGTGTACGCGCGATCGCATGATGGGCGCGCTCAAGCTGCTAGGAACAACCGAACTCGCTGACATGATCAAAGTAGACGATGGTGCGGAAGCCACCTGCCAGTTCTGCAACGAGGTTTACCATGCGGATAGCGAACAGCTTCAGGATTTGATCGAGCAGTTGCAGACGGAGAGAGCCCGGTGAAGCCTGGGCGTTTGCTAGATTTGCATGTCCTGCGTCGGACCGTCGGACCGTAGGGGCGCAGCCTGAAATCATCCCCAAGGCAGGAGCAGACTGGTCATCACATAGCTGATCAGCGTGCAGATCAAGATTGAAGCGGCATTAAACAGATGAGAAAGCTGTTTGCGTAGCTTGGGGTTGTATTCTAGTGAGTCGCCGACAATCTCTAAGGTGGGTCGATAGTTCTTGCTATCAGGCGCTTCGGCATCGGCGGTGAGCTGTTGGGTGTGAAGAGCGATGTCTTTGAGCAGATGACGCAGCCAAAAAGTCAGTCCAATGGTGCCGATCAGGGCCAAGGTAGAAACCAGGACTGGATGGATGATGATGTTGATGATGGCGATCGCTCTTTCAGAAACCTGATGGCGAACTAGTCGCAGCACTGCCCAGACCAGACCAGAAATGCCCGTTTTGTACAGCAGGGATAGGTAGGCGTTGCGATCTTCTTCTAGAAAACGGCGGGCGATTACCTCTTCAGCTGTCTCGGGTTCTGCTTTTGCTACCTTTGAAGTCTTGCTGGTAGTTCTAGGCTTTTTAGCTTTTCGAGTCGTTTTCGTTGAGGACTTGCTGGATGTTCTCGAATTACGCTTTGGCGTAGCGGCTTTGTCTGTATCTTTCTCAAGGTCAAACTTATCCGCTGGCTGTTCGATAGGCTGAGCACCCGGAATCGCTGAGATAGGCGGCAGTTTATCAGATGAGCTGCCTACTGATTTCTGGCTTGAACCCTTTTCTACAGAAGATTTGCTGGCGTCATCACCATTCAGCTTTTGAGGATTTCCAAATGGGCTTTGGCCGTAGGTATTGGAGTCGTATGCCATGCTTATAGATCTGACGGAGTGGACTTTAGCCGGGTAGTGGCTTCTTCAAAGACTTCCAAGGGGGTATTGCCAGGAAATAGAAAGCTTTGGTTCGTGTTGGTGATCAGAAAGTTGGGCGTACCTCGAATATCTAGCGCCTTTGCTAGCTCGATGTCTTGATCGACGGCAGCTTGCGCCTCAGGGCTGTTGCGATCCTGGTTGAACTGCTCTATGTCTAAACCGATTTGCTCAGCTAGTTCGACATAGTAGTCTTCACCTAGTTTGTCTTGAAAGGCAAATAGACCATCGTGATAGAGCCAGAATTGGCCCTGTTGCTCAGCGGCCCAGCTTGCTTTGGCGGCGGGTTTTGCTTCGGGATGAATGCTGACGAGCGGGAGCTGTTTGTAGACGTAGAGGACGTCGTCTTCGTGCTCTTTGGTGAAGGTTTTCATGTTGGCGGAGGCGATCGCACAATAGGGGCACTGAAAGTCTGAAAACTTTAGCACTATGACTTCTGCATCGGTCGGACCTTTAGTTGAGGAGCTGCCAATTAGCTCGGCGCGAGGCGTGGCATCCACGACTGATTGCACTTTTGCCATGCGTGCTTCCCACTCGGCACGCATCGCTGCTATCTCTTCTTCAGTGGGAGCCGCTTCAGCAGAGGCTCCGGCGGGCACTTCTTCGATGGTCGCTTCTGCTTGATCGCCAGCTGGCTGTTCAGCAGCTGGATTTCCGCAGGAGACTAAACCGATCAGGCTCAGTGCGATGGCAAGGCTACTCCTGCGGAGTATCACGCCTCGAAGCGCGGTCAAAGGGCTTGTACACAGAGCGCGGCGCAAAGCGATCGCTAAAGAGTGAGCCATGATGAATAACGTCTTGAACTAAAAGATCTCTACCATCCTAGACAATCGGTCCCTATCTTAAGGCTGCGTTCGACACGCTGTGCTAATCAACCCAACCGATATCGTCATCACTCAGCATGCTGTTGTTCTGTCCGCCTGCTGGGGTGCCGCGCTGAATTGCATACTCAGGGATAGATTTGTAGCTAGCGTAGGGACGTTTGAAGCTCAGGCCGCTTTTCTGCTTCTCGGCCTTTTCTTTAGCGGCTTTCTCTTCTGCGGCCTTTTGCTCGGCGGCTTGTTTCTCGGCTTGTTCTTTGATTGCTTTCTCTTCTACAGCCTTCTGCTGGGCGGCTTGTTTCTCTGACTCGGCTATCCGCTCTCGCTGAGCATTTTGACTCTCGCTAATCTTTAAGATCGTTTGTCTGGCTTCTTTGAGCTGAGCGCTCACTTTCTTTAGATCGGCGTCTTTTGCTTTGCCCTCGCTTTCTGCCTTTTCTAGGCTGTCCTTCAGCTCGAAGATACGACCTTGATGAGTGTCAACGTCGTCTTGGAGGGCGCTAATCTGAGAGTCTGCTTTGATCAGCGCCGCTTCTAATGTTTTGATCTTTTTGTTTAGTGTGGCTGCATCAGCGGCTGACGATTTAGCTGCGGTTGATTTTGTGGCGGTGGCCTTCGTGGCGGTGGCCTTTGTAGCTGAGGTTTTGCTGGCCGAGGTTGCAGCTGACGTTTTTGCGCTCGAAGCTTTGGCGGCTTGCGTCTTGCTAGCGGTGCTTTTTGCTGTCTTTGCGCCTGCTTTGCTTGCTTTGACAGTCGGTTCGGCTGTGTCACCTTCGGTTTCTGGTGCTGGCTTTTCGACTTCTTCTTTGAGCAGGTCGGCAATCCGCTTTTTGGTCATGAGTCTTTCCAGTCCCTTTTGATTTCGTTAGCAACTCGGTTGTAATCAGCTTTGGCTTCGGCGACGTTTTTTCCCTTCAGCTGGGTGATAGAGACGCCTTCTAAGGCGGCGCGTTCATGGGCTTTGTAGGTTCTGACAAAGGCGTGGCAGGCGGGGATATCTAGCTCCATGAGCATGGTTTGGGCCTCTAGTGCTTCGCCTAGTGAGCGCGAGTCTACTTTGGTGAGTAAGACGCGGTGGGCAACGCCAGAGGGAAGGATGAATTTCTTGACTGTTTGCACTAGGGCGGCGATGTCCATAGGTGCGGGCGGCGTGGGCAGTAGGAGATAGTCGGCTAGTGGAATGACGGCGGCGAGTACAGCTGAGTTGAGGGCGGGTGGGGTGTCTACTACGATTAGTTCGTAACTGTCTATGTCTTTTAGTTTAGCAAGCAATGTCGGATCGCTTTCTTGACTTACGTCGTAGCCTAGAGTGCGATCGCCTCGATCTGCCCACCAAGAGGCCGATCCCTGCGTATCAGCATCTACTAACAAAACAGATTGGGTTTCGGCGAAGATGGCGGCTAGGTTGACGGCGGTGGTGGTTTTGCCGACGCCGCCTTTGCCGTTGAAGACGACTAGGATTTTTGGTGACATACACAGGGGCTGCTAGAGGGGGCTAGGGCGATCAGCCGACGTGTTAAGAATAAGGGCTATTGTTGCAATCCGCTGATTTTGTATAGTTCCTGTTACGACAACCTCTGAGCAAAAAAAGAGATCCCCCAACTTTTTCACCTGAAGTCTCTTCTTCGGGGGGATTGGGGGAGGAAATCCCTATCTCTTATCGCCTTGCGCCTTGCCTCTTCTAAAAGTCCAGATTATCCGGCGTGCGGGGGAAGGGAATGACATCGCGGATGTTACTCATGCCGGTCATGAATTGGACTAGGCGCTCGAAGCCTAGGCCGAAGCCCGCATGGGGGACGGTGCCGTAGCGACGCAAGTCTAGGTACCACCAGTAGTCTTCTTTAGGTAGACCTGCTTCTGTGATTCGACGCTCTAGGATGTCTAATCTTTCTTCTCTTTGGGCACCACCGATGATTTCGCCGATGCGAGGAGCGAGTACGTCCATGGCGGCGACTGTTTTGTTGTCATCGTTTAGGCGCATATAGAAGGCTTTGATTTCGGTTGGGTAGTCGGTGACGATGACAGGCTTCTTAAATAGGTCTTCGGCTAGATAACGCTCGTGCTCTGACTGTAGGTCGATGCCCCAGCTGACAGGGAACTCGAAGGTTTTGTCGCCGTTTTTGATGGCGCGTTCTAGTAGGGAAATGGCTTCGGTGTAGGTGATGCGCTCGAAGTCGTTGTGGATGATGTTTTCGGCGGTTTCGAGAACGGTTTTGTCGATGCGCTGGTTGAAGAACTCCATATCGTCAGCGCAGTGTTCCATGACGTAGCTGAAGACGTGCTTCAAAAAGGCTTCGGCTAGATCCATGTTGCCTTCTAGGTTGCAGAAGGCCATTTCGGGTTCGACCATCCAAAATTCGGCTAGGTGGCGGGCGGTGTTGGAGTTTTCAGCGCGAAAGGTGGGGCCAAAGGTGTAGACGTTGCTAAAGGCCATTGACATGATTTCGGCTTCGAGCTGACCGCTGACGGTGAGGTAGGCGGGTCTGCCAAAGAAGTCTTGGCTGTAGTCGGCTTTGCCGGCTTTGTTGGTGGGAATGCTGTCAAGGTTGAAGCGGGTGACGGTGAACATTTCGCCTGCACCTTCACAGTCACTGGCAGTCAGGATGGGGGTGTGCATCCAGAGGAAGTCGCGTTTCCAGAAAAATTCGTGGATGGCAGTGGCACAGGCGTTGCGCACTCGAAAAACTGCGCCGAGTGTGTTGGTGCGGCTGCGCAGGTGACCGATTGTGCGCAGAAACTCGAAGGAGTGACGTTTCTTCTGTAGTGGGTAGGTTTCACCGTCTGACTCGCCAAAAACTTCTATTTCGCTAGCCTGTAGCTCTACTCTTTGGCCTTTACCAGGAGACTCGCTGAGGGTGCCGGTAATTTGAACAGAAGCGCCTGTGCTGATGCGCTCCATATGTTTGTCATAGTCTGGAATATCTTCGGACGCAATGACCTGAAGCCCGTTCATAGAGGAGCCGTCGTTGACTTCTATGAAGGTGAATTTTTTGGCGCTGCGTTTTGTTCTGACCCAGCCTTGAATGGTCAAGGACTCGCCTGGTTGACCTAGTTTGAGAATGTGCTTAATGCGCTCGGAGGTAGTCATAGCAGGGGCAAAGGATCTATTTTTCTTATTATTCTATGACTTCAACTAGTCAAATGCCGCCTAGCCGATCATGCCACCTAGCCAGAGATGCAAGAACCAGCCGATGACGATCCCTAAGCCGACGAAGCGGACGACTTGCCAGAAGGGTTCTTGCATCTGACGCCAGGAGAGAAGATGACTTTCTAGGGTGACTTTGAGCGCTTCTATGCGGTCTTGCATTTGAGCGAGGTCTTCGGCGGGTAAATTGCTCAGGTCGGCTGAGGTCAGCTTTTCGTATTTGGCTTTGGCTCGGCGGATGGCGAAGAAGCGATCGCGCAACAGCAGAAAATCATCAGCCGTCTGCTTCAGATCTTGCTCAAAGCTGGCCAGCTCTTCCTCGCTAGGTAAATGAGGTGCTCTGGTAGAAGCCTTTCGGGATAATTTCATATATGCTGCAGAGGATAGATGGCCATTACTGTATGAAACTAATGACAACTTCCAGCCCTCTCCCCAGCCAATCTACGCGTCCTACTGGCCAAGAATCCACTGGTCAAGATCGCGCCCTACTCCAATCCTTTAGTGCCGAAGTCTTAGCTCAGGCTCTAGCAGAAAAGCTTTCTATCTCCAGCCACGACTGGCATAGACTCAGCGCTAATCGCAGTGTCCGTGCTAGAGAACAGGCCGCTGCCGCCTTAGTATACATGCTCAAAGACAAACCCGAAGAAGCTTTACCTCGACTAGAGCAAGCCATCGGCTGGCTAAACAAGACGCTCAAGGCTCCGCCTTGCCCTACGCATGGAGAGAAGGGACGTGTAAAGAGATCGGTTACCAGTCCTACGCTGTAGTCTGAACTAGCCGCGCTTCTGTACCTACAGTCTTATACCTATACAAAGCAGCGCCCATACAGCAGCGCCCACAGCTCCTCACCTACAGACTTTGCACCGACGCCGCAGACCATCTGCGCCACCACAGCTCAATCTGCCTAGCAACGATAGCGGGGCTAGCTATCGTGAGCCATGGAAAAGACGGTCTGATTTGCTTAGCTAGGTGAACTTCCTTGCCGTCGTTACTCCAGCGCACCTGGTCAAACACTTGGTGCAATATGTACAGACCACGACCGCAGTCGCTAACCACGTGAGCATCTAACAGATAACTGTCTCCGGACGGATAGGAACAAGCCTTGGGCTCTTCGAAGCCTTGGCCTTGATCCGAGATAATCCACCAGTAATAGCCGTCCGCTCTGGCATAGCGAACCGATACGACCTTCTTCGGGTCCAGATGGTTGCCGTGCTTGGCCGCGTTTACGAGCGCCTCTTGCAGTCCCAGCCGTAGCTCGTCATGCAGAAGTCCCGGCATCGGAGCTAGTAGGGCATCCAGGATAGGATGGAGGTATAGCGTCGAAGAAAAGCTAAGGCTATCCCATCGCTTTACGGCGTCGAGATCTGTATGGAGGGTATGGGGGGTAGCAGCAGACTGGCCGTCGTTATGCTCTTTCTTAGAAGATGGTGCATCGTAGCGCACTTAAGCAACTCTCCTGCAGGCTGGACAATTACGTTGAAAAAATATTCGAGTCGACAAGCCGTCTATCGTTAGACAGAGCTGATTCGACCAGGCAGCAGCTGTGTTGCTAACCACATCTACCGAAACATAAAACTGAATTTAATTTTAATCGTTTTTGATATGATACTAGCTTATCAGAAGATTCAGCTAGATAGCTAAAACGTGAAAAATATTTGGTATTAGTACTATCCGAATGTAATATCCAAGAATCTTCTTTTCAACAAACAAAGCATACAAATTCAATGTCAGCGATAGGCGAACATAGTGCGCTGAAAATGTTCGTTAAAAGAGTTAATTGCTTGGATAAATTTCTTTGACATTCCTTATCTGGAGAAGAATACAGCCATTCAACAACAGCCAGTTCATACAGCCAGTTCATTCGAACTGCCGCTTGAAGATGAGTTGTAGAGAAAGTCCCTTTTCTATCCGTACAACCACGCAAATAACTATGTTTCTTAGCGATGTGGTCAGCAGCACACACGGACAACATTTGTTTCACATCTGTAGAATTATCCGGATACTAAAAGACAATTCAGCATTCATTAAATCTAGAACCAAAAGGACGGCTTTTGAGAAGTAGCCTGATGAGCTGTTCATTATGTTTGTTCGGTGAGCCAGGCTGCTATTTGTAGAGACTGACCCACAATCTTTCTCTGTTGTCAGTACAAATAAACTAACAAAAGTTCGTTTGCAAGCTTATACGTACGCTCAAATGAGATGCCGCTGCGGCTATGCCCATGGCACTGTGCCTAATGTGTCAAACTCCTGCGCGAATATGGCTGTAAACGGAATATTATCCAGACGCATATTCCCTATTTACTGAGCAATCTGATGATTTCTGGCGGTTTCAGCGACTAGGGGTGACTCATCTGTTGCAAGTGTTTGTAGCGCTTTCTGAGCATCTGGGTTCTTGGTAAAGTGACCTAGTGCCTGAGCTAGGCGGTGTCGAATCTGCCAGTCGTCGCTGCTCAAGTAGGGAAGCAGCAGCGGAATAGCGCGATCGTCTTTCAGCTCGCCGAGTGCGCCTATAGCAGAGACTGAGACTAGGGAATTTTCTGCTGTCAGGGCGGTTTGAAGCAGATCAAAGGCACGGGGATCGCCCATCTCTCCAAGGCAGGCAACGATGCTCATTTGCACAAGCCACTCGGGCGTGTTTTGGTAGAGCGTTTGTAGATCGCTGAATGCTTCGGTGAGTTTGAGCGCCCCTAGAGAATCAGCGGCGGCGGCCTGTACGTCTGGTTCGGGATCGCTAAGAGCGGATCTGAGTAGATCAAGCGCCACGCTAAGGTCTTGAGCGCCTAGCGTAGAGACTTGACTGACAGCGGCATAGCGGACGCGGGTGTTGCTGTCTTGACAGAGCGGCTGGATCAGCTCGAAGGCAGTGGCGGGATCGATATCGCGCAGCAGGTTGATGCCTTTGATGCGATCGCCAAAGTTCTCTGAATTGAGCATGGACTGAAGCTGCTCAGGTGTGGGGGCAGAAGACATGGGCTAGCAAAGTAAATGTGTGTTTAGCTACTTGTTTAAGCATAAGGGACTAGCTAGCTGTGGGTGCAAGTGATTTGAATAGACACGACTTGGGTGAATTAGGTTGAGTGTTGTGGTATCGGCAGTGCTGCCAATTGCGCTGGTGGCACTCTGCGGCGTCTGGGTGGGACGATCCTTTTTACTAGATATCAGAACGCTGACTCGGCTGAATATCTATGTATTACTGCCAGCACTGGTCTTGACTGGGGTCTATGGCAGCAGCTTGGATGTGAGCATTACGGTGCGAATTGTGGCGGGCTTTTTGCTCAACTGTGGGGTTTTGTATGGGATTGCGATCGCGCTTGCTAAAAAACTCAAACTCCCCACCGACACCCAAAAAAGTCTCGTCGCCACCACATTACTTGCCAACACAGGCAACATCGGCCTGCCCTTTATTCTCTTTGCCCTTGGAGAAGCCGCGCTAGAACGGGCAATTGTCTACCTGATCACATCTGCTATATTCATCGCCAGCGTCGGCCCCGTATTTCTAAAAGGTCAAGGCATCAGAGCCGGACTCAAAATCACCTTGAGTCTACCGGTCTTCTGGGCTACCCTCGCCGGGATCGGACTGCAATCGCTGATGTGGCAAGTGCCGCTAGCCATCGATAGAGCCCTGACGCTGATGGCAGACTGCGCCATTCCGATTGCCCTACTGACTCTAGGAATTCAGCTCTCTCGCATTCCCATAAAGATCGGTCAGTACGAGCTGATTGCCGCCGCCTTGCGCCTGATCGTTTCACCGCTCACAGCCTATGGCATTGGCCAGGCGCTAGGACTCGAAGGCTTGGATCTAGCAGTCTTGGTCATGCAGTCATCGATGCCCGTTGCCGTTAATACCCTGATCTGGGTAACGGAGTTTGGCGGCGATACTGTCCGCGTGGCTAGAACAATTGTTTTATCTACCGTCTTGAGCTTTGCAACGTTGCCGACGGTCCTTTGGCTAGTTACACGCTAGATCAGTTCACTGGCAGCTAAGGCCCCATCACCGTGCAAGGCGCTGCTAAAATTTGCTCTCCTGTCTGGTAAATATATAGACCGATGTCTCCGCTGTAGTTGGTGATCGCATATTCATAAAATTCGTCCCCCTGCTGCCGGGTAAAGCTGTAGCGAATGCCGCTTTCAGGTTCCTCAATAATGAACGGTGCATTCAGATTGGGATCTAAATCGTCATAGACAATATTGCTGGTGAGTATGAGTCCCTGAGCAGTCAGTCCCTGAGCGCTATAGACCATCTGGTCCGCAGTTGGTCGACTGAGCTGAACTTCATATAGGTCGTCGCCGCACCTGTACCGAACGCTCCAGCCAACTGCAGGCAATCGACTATAAAATTCTTCGCTAGTAGGAGTGTAGCTCTGCTGAAAAGGCGGTTCAGGAATGTCACCCGCGCCGCGCACGCACTCATCTGGAATGCCATCGCCGTCAAAATCTATCTGAGATTCGTTGCTGATTCCATCGCCATCGCAGTCAATCTCTGAGCCGACCAGTTCCCCTTGCGCACCTTCAGTTTTGTTTCGCACTGCCGATGTTTGAGGGCTGTTTGATAGTGCCGTTTCTGTTGCTGTTTTGATTGGATGCTTTTTTACCGATACTGCCGCAGCAGGAGGGACTAAGCCAGAAACCGCTAGCAGTGCTGCCAAGATGACAGACGGAGTACAGGAGCTTAGCAAGCGAACGATTTGCATTGTTTCTATAGGAAAATACTAATAAGAAATTTTCGCGAGAGATATGGCAGTCAGCGTCAGATACGCATCTCAGTGGAGGTGCGATCGCTGTGAAGCAAATACTAACATCGACATTTTTTGATATTCGCGAGCAGGTGGTCACCTTCCCAACTGTACAGTCATCAGCCGTTTTACCTTTTCAGCAGTAGAGAATATTCATCCTAAAAGATGAAATGGAGCAAACGAGCTAGGATAGCTGATTTTTACTCATAGAATTGTTGCAAACCAGACGAATCTTCACGATCTACACAGATTTGGGATCTATGCTGTTGGATGTAGCGGTCTCTAGGATCATGCAATATATCTACTGCTTCGCCAATACCAGCCTGGTTTTGCGGCTCTTGACCTACCTTTCTAAACAGGCAACCATCCGCCGGGAGCTGGTGACGGTAATCTACTTAATAGATAGATGGGTTGTTCGGGTGAAGCTGAAAGAGTGTCTTCGTCCTCAGCAAAATGGTGACTTCCTAGCATTCTTGAATGAAAATGGCATGCCCTTTAGCCTGACACCCAGATTGGCCAATGCCCTCGACAGTCTAGATTTGGGCATTAGTATCTCTGTGGTGATGGAGCGCTACCATCTAGTCATCATCTCTAATGGCGCACTGAGACCTACCGATTTGACCGAATTTCGGACTAAGTTTGTTCAAGGGCTAGGCTACTGTCCGCCAAGTCTGGTGTAGTAGCTCAGATGTCATACTGGCGCCTGCAACGGTTGGCAAGTCGGACAGTAATAGATCCTGCGGCTGCTCACCATCTCCTTCACAATCGGCGTAGCGCAGACGTAGCAAGGCTTATCGACGCGCCCGAATACCCAATAGCGATAGTCTCGATAGCTCGATCCCTTAGACTTCAGCCGGTTGGCTAAATCGAGATCGTTAGTCACGCCCTTGTATTTGTAAGACTGATAAGAAATCGAGATAGAGGCATCTGCTAGGGCAAACAGCTGATCGTCGGTGCAATCTATTGGACGCAGATACGGATTCAATCTGGCAACAAACAGAATTTCGCTGCGTAGATAGTTGCCGATTCCAGCGAGAAAGTGCTGGTCCAGGTAAAGCGTAGACAGACGACGGCGCTGGTGATTTTTTGAGCGCAGTAGATTCTGCAGAGTTTCTGGCTTTAACCCTTTACTGAGTACATCCGGCCCCAGCTTACTCAAGAAAGGATGGGTTTCTATCTCCGATTGACTGCTTAGGATCTGGATATCTGAGGCGCTGTAGAGTAGGGCAGATTTCTTAGCGTTATGAATGGCAAATCGGAGCTGCCGATTGGTTTCGGGGAAATCGTAGGCTTTGCGTACCATCCACTTGCCATACAGCTGATTGTGGGTATAGACGCTCAGTCCGTTGTCAAAGTGAGTCAGCATCGCCTTGCCGCGTGTTTCAACCTCAGTGATTCGGCAACCTGCTAGATCTGACTCGAAAGGTTTGAGGTGCTCGAAGGCGAAAAAAACTTCGGTGGTGGGATGGGGACGGATGGCGCGTTGGATCTTGTCAGCGGCGATGCGGATTTCTGGGCCTTCGGGCATTGGATAACGGCGTTGGATAAGGGAAAAAGTAGGAGAGGCTGAAGAGTTGAGGAACAAAGAAAAATTACGAAACAGGTCGGCAGTGCCTGAGTCAACCAGCGGATTGCGGTATCGTGATCATAGGTTAATTCACGGTTACATTGCTTTAGATAGCGCTCTTTGCATATGACTTCAGCCCATCTTTCAGCGGCCAGTACTTCAGACAAACCCCATGCGAAAGCTAGACCCCTAAAGCCCGGTGCGGCCAAGCCCGCTAAGGAGAGATGCAGCGAGTGTGGCCTTTGTGACACTGCTTATATTCACTATGTAAAGGATGCCTGCGCGTTTTTGAATCAGCAGGTGAGTGATTTGGAGGTGGCTAATCATGGGCGCGATCGCGATCTAGACAACCCAGATGAGCTGTACTTTGGCGTACATCAGCAGATGGTGGCAGCTCGAAAGCTGGAGCCTATTGAGGGAGCCCAGTGGACGGGGATTGTCAGCACGTTGGCGATCGCGATGCTAGATCGCGGCCTGGTAGAAGGCGTAGTCTGCGTGCAAAACACCGAGGACGATCGGTTTCAGCCAATGCCTGTGATTGCGAGAACGCCGGAAGAAATCTTGGCAGCTAGAGTAAACAAGCCGACCTTGTCACCGAATCTGTCTGTGCTCGATCAAATCGAGCAGTCGGGCATGAAGCGGGTGCTGGTAATTGGCGTAGGCTGTCAGATTCAGGCGCTGCGAGCAGTGCAAGACAAGATCGGTTTAGAAAAGCTGTATGTGCTGGGGATGCCGTGCGTGGATAATGTCACCCGAGCAGGCTTGCAGAAGTTTTTGGATACGACGAGCCGGTCGCCAGACACGGTAGTGGCGTATGAGTTTATGCAGGATTTTCAGGTGCATTTCAAGCACGAAGACGGCTCGGAAGAGAAGGTGCCGTTTTTCGGCTTGAAGACGAACAAGTTAAAAGATGTGTTTGCGCCGTCTTGTATGAGCTGCTTTGACTACACAAATTCGCTGGCGGATATTGTGGTGGGCTATATGGGTGCGCCGTTTGGCTGGCAGTGGATTGTGGTGCGCAATGAAACGGGCGCGGAAATGTTTGGTCTGTTAGAAGGGCTGATTGAGACGCAGCCGGTGATGAGCAGTGGCGATCGCACTCAAGCCGTCCAGAACAGCATTCCCGCCTACGACAAAGGCGTCACCCTACCGATGTGGGCCGCCAAGCTGATGGGCGTCGTCATCGAAAAAATTGGTCCAAAAGGGCTAGAATACGCCCGTTTCTCGATCGATTCGCACTTCACCCGCAACTATCTATACACCCAGCGCAATCATCCGGAAAAGCTAGAAGCGCACGTGCCTGAGTTTGCTAAACGCATTGTTGGTCAGTATAAGTTGCCTGAAAAGTAGATCTACTTCAGACGCAACATATTAGATAAAAACTGAAGGAGAGACGCTAAACCGACTTGCCAGAGCACGAATTTGATCTAGTTCGAGCTCTTTGCGTCTAGTTAAAATCTCGACGACGGCTTCTTTCGCACCGAGTTCCGGCAGCTCTGACTCGGCGAGCGCATGTTCATCCATCAAATAAGACAACACTTCTACTCCGTCACTGTCAGGAATGGCATAGTGCGTTTCTTCGTAGGCTTGGATCACAATTCCTAGCGTATCCAAAAACGTGTAGAGCGGGTGCGCCTCATCAGTCCCGACTTCATCTAGCAAGGCGTTCAGGCGTTCAATACTTTTGTCGTACTCTTGTTCGTTGCGAATAGTGAGGAAGGGAGCGATCGCACTCCACCGTGCTTGAATATCCGATGCAATAGTTGTCATAATTTCCACATCCCTTTGTCGTATTCCTTGTGCGTCAAGATATGACGGATAAATAGTTTGCCTCGGTTGAAATGAACAGAAGCAATTAGCCGATACTTATTGCCACCAGTATTAAACACAACAAGCTTACCTACTTGATCGGCAGATGGAAAGGTTGCCCGCAAAGCTGCAAAGTTGTCAAATTCCGTTCTTCTAACAATTTTAAACCACCTGGAAAGCGCTGTTTTACTGTTTGGTTTTACTGTTTGGATGCTCTGTCCAAAACGTACGCAGTGCTTTCCTACGAGATGATATGCATTTGTAAATTTTATCGAAGTTAGTAGTCTTTGTGCCCGATGGCACGAATCATATTGTGGGACAGTGCAAGCTAAGTGATGCATTGATTTGATTTGCCCTCCTAGATATTACGATGAGTAACTATATTAGCCGCCGTGACTATGCTGATACCTTTGGGCCGACGGTGGGCGATCGCATCCGCCTAGCCGATACCGAACTGTTCATAGAAGTAGAACAAGATCTGACCACATACGGCGGCACCTACTACGGCGACGAAGTAAAGTTCGGCGGTGGTAAGGTCATCCGCGATGGCATGGGGCAGTCGCCTATTTCACGGGCAGATGGCGCGGTGGATACGGTGATTACCAACGCGCTGATTTTGGACTGGTGGGGCGTAGTCAAGGCAGATGTAGGTATTAAAGACGGCAAGATTGCCAAAATCGGTAAGGCAGGCAATCCCTACACACAGAACAGTATTGACATCATCATTGGGCCCAGCACAGAGATTATTGCCGGAGAAGGCAAGATTCTGACGGCAGGCGCGATTGACTCGCATATTCACTTTATTTGTCCGCAGCAGATTGAAGTTGCGATCGCATCCGGTGTAACAACTATGCTCGGCGGCGGCACTGGCCCAGCGACTGGGACACTGGCCACTACCTGCACCCCCGGTGCGTGGAACATTCACAGAATGCTCGAAGCCGCCGAAGCCTTTCCAGTAAATCTGGGCTTCATGGGCAAAGGCAACTCTAGCCAGCCGCAGGAGCTCGTCGCACAGGTGCGAGCAGGTGCAATGGGTCTAAAGCTGCATGAAGACTGGGGAACGACAGCGGCAGCGATTGATAGCTGTCTTTCTGTTGCCGACGAGTATGACGTACAAGTCGCCATTCACACTGATTCTCTCAACGAATCCGGGTATGTAGAAACAACAATCGCCGCCTTCAAAGACCGCGTGATTCACACCTTTCATACAGAAGGCGCTGGCGGCGGTCACTCGCCCGATATTCTCACCGTTTGCAAGCTTAGCAACGTGCTGCCCGCCTCCACTAATCCGACCCGACCCTACACCATCAACACCTTTGACGAGCACAAAGACATGCTGATGGTGTGCCATCACCTGGATAAAAACATTCCAGAAGATGTCAAGTTCGCAGAGTCTCGCATTCGCCGTGAAACGATTGCGGCGGAAGACCTTCTGCATGATATGGGTGCGTTCAGCGTCATGGCTTCGGACTCGCAGGCGATGGGCCGGGTGGGTGAGGTGATTACTCGCACCTGGCAGACGGCGCACAAGATGAAGGTGCAAAAGGGATTGTTGCCAGATCCCGATCAGACGAGTGAAACACACGACAACTACCGGGCAAAACGGTATGTGGCGAAGTATACGATCAATCCTGCGATCGCCCACGGCATGTCAGACATCATCGGCTCAGTCGAAGAAGGTAAGCTCGCAGACCTTTGCCTGTGGAGTCCTGCCTTTTTCGGTGTGAAGCCAGAGATAGTCGTGAAAGGCGGCTTCATCGCCTGGGCGCAAATGGGCGATGCCAACGCCAGCATTTCCACCCCTGGTCCGGTGCATATGCGGCCTATGTTCGGTAGCTATGGCAAGGCGATGTCGAGTACGGCACTGACGTTTGTATCAGCGGCAGCGATGGAAGATGATATTGCCAGCCAGCTAGGACTACAAGCTAGCCGACTACGGGCAGTGTCTGGGACAAGGCAACTGAAGAAGACCGACCTAAAATTGAATGGTGTGATGCCGAATATCGAAGTAACGCCAGAAACTTTTGAAGTGAGGGTAGACGGCAAGCTGTTGACATGCGAACCTGCCGACCGGTTGCCGATGGCTCAGCGCTACTTCCTGTTTTAGAGAAGCTGACAAATAATGACAAAAAAGTAATAAAAGGATGCACGTAGATATGAAGACCAGTTCACGCGCATGCAGAAACTTAGGCAGTCGGTTTGGTATCACATGATACAACTTGGAGCCTGCTCGAGGCATAGGATACCCTCAAAATCAGTAGAACTACCAGCAGAAAGTTAATTCAGCTTCCTTCTAGCGGTTGATTCTACTTGATCAGACTTACTCTTGAGCTTGAGGCTGAGGGGTATGCAGGGCGCTGAGACTGTAACTGTTAGACGTGTGATTTTAGGGAGAAAAAGGATTAGCTAATGGCTAAACTGGGTAGACGTAAATTTTTGGCATACAGCACCGCTGCTGCGGGTGCAAGTGTTTTTTTGAAGGCCTGCGCTCCGGCAGCGGAAGAAGGGGCTGAGCCCGCCGCTGATGCCGGTGCATCAGCTGATTCGGGAGATGTGATTACAGTCGGTATTTTGCACTCCTTGAGTGGCACGATGGCGATTAGTGAGACCACCGTTGTCGATGCGGAAGAGCTGGCGATTGAAGAGATCAACGCAGCAGGTGGGGTATTAGGTAAGCAGATTGTTGCAGTTAAAGAAGACGGCGCATCTGACTGGCCTACATTTGCAGAAAAAGCTGAAAAGCTGATTGACCAAGACGAAGTCGCTGTGGTCTTTGGCTGCTGGACTTCAGCAAGCCGGAAAGCGGTGTTGCCAGTATTTGAAGAGAAAGACCACATGCTGTGGTACCCCGTACAGTACGAGGGACAAGAATGCTCGAAGAACATTTTCTACACAGGGGCTGCGCCCAACCAGCAGATCGAGCCTGCGGTTGACTGGCTGCTAGAAAACAAAGGGACAGAGTTCTTCTTAGTTGGCTCTGACTATGTTTTCCCACGGACTGCGAATAACATTATTAAAGAGCAGCTAGCAGCTAACGGCGGCACGACTGTAGGTGAAGACTATCTGCCTTTGGGTAATACCGAAGTCACACCAATTATCGAGAAGATTCAGCAGGCTCTGCCAGACGGCGGTGTGATCTTCAACAGTTTGAACGGAGACAGCAACGTTGCCTTCTTCAAACAGATGAAGAGTGCAGGCATGGAGGCCGATAAGTATCCTGTAATGTCTGTGAGCGTTGCAGAAGAAGAAGTTCGACAGATTGGGCCTGAGTTTTTGCAGGGTCATTACGCAGCTTGGAACTACTTCCAGACTGTTGAAAGTCCTGAAAACGAAAAGTGGGTTGCCGACTTCAAGGCGAAGTACGGGGAAGACCGGGTAACCAATGACCCCATGGAAGCGGCCTACATCATGGTCTATCTATGGGCACAGGCTGTAGAGAAGGCAGGCACAACAGATATTGCTGCTGTACGCGAAGCGGCCTACGGTCAGACCTTTGACGCACCAGAAGGGCTAGTAACAATGCAGCCTAATCACCACATCTCGAAGACGGTTCGAATTGGTGAAGTCCGCGAAGACGGATTGTTCGACATTGTTTCTTCTACAGATGGTCCTCTAGAGCCGATTCCTTGGAATCAGTACGTTGCGGATACTAAGGGCTTTGCCTGTGACTGGTCTGATGCTGAGAAAGGTGGCAAATACAAAGCTGAAGAAGTTTAGATCCGATGATTGCTGCAGTACTTGAATATGTATGGCGATAAACACATACATATTTAAGAACCGTAAGTCGTTGTACCTGTTGCTGTGTGAGGCTTTCAGTTGACGTACTGTATCTCGGCAAAGTGACCCACGTTATTGTTTGAAGTGGTGCTGTTTTGTCTGGCAGTGATTGTCTAGTAAGTCGTTAACCAAAAGAGGGGGTGGCGGTCGTTGAGACTTGCCGCCCTTTTTTGTATTAAAGGGTGCAGTTGGCTAACGCAGTTTTATGAGAGGGTTGTGGAAAAACTGTGATGAGATGGAAGCGGTTGTTTGGGAGGCGAAGGAACGGTTGTGATAAATAGCTTAATTACGACGCTGTTTAACGGGATAAGTATCGGTACTGTCTTGCTAATTGTGGCGCTAGGCTTGGCGATTGTGTTTGGTCTGATGGGCGTGATCAATTTGGCTCACGGTGAGCTAATGATGCTAGGAGCCTACACGACTTATGTGGTGCAAAATGGCTTCAAGATGCTGGGCGACGACTTCCAGGGATGGTATATCTGGGCGGCCATCCCGATGTCTTTTGTGGTGGCGGCGCTGGTGGGGCTCGCCCTCGAGCGGGGCGTGATCCGATTTCTGTATGGCAGGCCGTTAGAAACGCTGCTGGCGACGTGGGGCGTAAGCTTGATTTTGCAGCAGTTTGTTCGCAGTGTCAGCTGGTCAATGGTGATTGGGTTGCTGGTGTTCTGTGGGCTGTTCTTCGGCGGGAGGTGGGTGCTGAATCGCTTTGCCCAGATTGCTGAATATCGGCAAAATTTGGTGAATACGGTTTTGTTTTTGCTTTCGGGTGCGATCGCCTTCACTCTCGGTGGCAACCTAAATGCCAATGACAAGCTGGCAAAACCCTGGTTCAGCGCTCGGAACGTAGATGTAACTGCCCCCGGATGGCTCCAGGGCAGTGTGTCGGTAACTGACTCGATACAGTTTCCAGCCTCTAGGCTGTTTATCATTGCGCTGACGCTGGTTTGTCTGTTAGGCGTGTATCTATTTTTGCAAAAGTCGGCCTGGGGATTGCGCATTCGTTCGGTAACACAAAACCGCAATATGAGTGCCTGTCTGGGCATTCCAACGGCGCAGGTAGATGCAGTGACTTTTGCGCTGGGCTCCGGTCTAGCAGGCGTTGCTGGCTTTGCTGTGACGCTATTGGGTTCGGTCGGACCAAACCTAGGCGTGAACTACATCGTCGACGCCTTTATGGTGGTCGTAGTCGGTGGTGTTGGCAACTTGCTAGGTAGCGTAATTGCGGCGTTGGGCATTGGCATTCTCACTTACTTGTTTGGCTCCGGGACGATTCCGCTGATGCTAGGCGCTGGTGAAGGTTTGCAGCCAGTAGTGTCGTTTTTCGACTTTTTTGCAACGACCAGTATGGCCAAGGTAATGGTATTTGCCTTGATTATTGTATTTTTACAGCTACGTCCGGCGGGGTTGTTTCCGCCTAAAGGCCGTTCGGCGGAGGTATAGATCATGGCAGAAGCAAATATCAAAGCGGGATCTAAGTTGGGTTCGGGTACTAGTACCCGTAGAGGACCGTTAATTCAGCGGCGCTGGGAGGTGCTGCTGGTAGTGGCGATCGCACTTCTGTTGATGGTCGTTTTCCCGCTGATTCTTTCTAATTTTCGGTTGGGTCTGTTAGGTCGCTTTCTCTCCTTAGGCATTGTTGCGCTGGGCATCGATTTAATCTGGGGATTTACCGGATTGCTCAGTTTAGGGCACGGCATTTTCTTTGCGATTGGGGGATATGCGATCGCAATGAACTTGCAGCTACAGGGATTGCCCGAAGGCACGATTCCCGACTTCTTCAGTCTGTATGGAGTGTCTGAACTGCCCGCATTTTGGCTACCGTTTTACTCTTTTCCAGTTACGCTGATAGCCATTGTTGTCATTCCCTCTATTATTGCCGGACTGCTGGGCTATCTGGTTTTCCGCAATCGCATTCGGGGCGTTTATTTCTCGATTTTGACGCAGGCGGCTCTGGTCGTCTTTTTTAACTTCTTCAACGGTCAGCAGGAGCTAATTAACGGCACCAACGGGCTCAAGACCAGCACCGCCGAGCTGTTTGGCCAGCAGGTAGGCGGTGACGGCATGCAGTTTACGTTCTACTGTTTGACAGTTGTTCTATTAGCGCTGACCTACGGCCTGTGCCGATGGCTGACGAGCGGTCGCTTTGGCCGAATGCTGGTAGCCATCCGCGACGATGAGAACCGGGTGCGATTTTCTGGCTACGATCCGACCGCTTTCAAAGTGTTGGTGTTTGCCGTTTCGGGTGGCATCGCCGGGGTCTCTGGGGCGCTGTATACGGTGCAGTCAGGCATTGTCTCACCGCAATATATGAGTATTGCTTTCTCGATTGAGATGGTGATCTGGGTAGCCGTTGGTGGCCGCGCATCTCTAGTCGGAGCTATTATCGGGGCGCTGACAGTGAACTGGGGACGGGCGCTGCTGAGTGAAAGCTATCCAGAGATCTGGCTATTCTTCCAGGGGGCGCTGTTTTTGATTGTGGTGACAGTGCTGCCAGATGGCATTATTGGCTGGTTTCGCTACCGGGCGGCGGACGATCTGCGATCGCTCTTTGGCAAACCCCCACTGGTTAATACGTATCCCCGTCTAGAAGTAGACGAAACCGTACGACAAGAAGCTGAAATATATGGCGCGCCTACCGCCAAACCGATCGATCCCACTATAGAGTCAACTTCAGAGCTAGGAGACAGGCCATGACTACCACTCATCAACCAGCAACGCCTCTGTTGGAGATTGATAATGTCACCGTTAGCTTTGACGGGTTCAAGGCGATTGACGGCCTCAACTTCAAGCTGGCCGAAAGGGGACTGCGCGTGATTATCGGCCCAAACGGAGCGGGAAAAACAACTTTCTTAGACGTGATCACCGGTAAGGTACAGCCGACGACCGGACGGGCGCTGTTTAAAGGAAAGGATATTAAGGCTTTGCCAGAGCATGCGATCGCCCGCCTCGGCATCGGGCGAAAGTTTCAAACGCCTCGAGTATATCTAAACCTCACGCCCAGAGAGAATTTAGAACTCTCTTGCAACCGCAACAAAACGGTATGGACAACTTTGTTCAAACCAACACCAAAGGCAGAAGCTAGAACTGTCAGCGGTCTGGTTGAAACCATAGGCCTAAGTGCCAAAGCCGATGTCCCAGCCGCGCTGCTCTCACATGGGGAGAAACAATGGCTAGAGATTGGTATGCTAGTCGCCCAGTCGCCTGATTTACTACTAGTCGACGAGCCAGTAGCAGGACTGACGGATGAAGAAACTGAGCGCACGGGTGAGTTACTGCTGTCTTTGGCTCAAAGTCACGGTGTGATTGTAATTGAGCACGATATGGAATTTGTTCGACAGATTGCACAACAGAACAAGGTAACAGTGCTACACGAAGGCAGTGTGCTGTGCGAAGGCACAATGGACGAAATTCAGAGCGATCCTCGCGTAATCAAAGTGTACTTAGGCGACCCGGATGCGATGTGAGGCACCGAAGGTCTACCCCGGTCATGTAGGCCACCCCTGTCTTGGTAGGCGTTCCCTAGCGCCGTACGACGACGCGAGATCTTACCGCTCCGAGGAGGGGATTTGCTCCAGGCTATGTGAATATAGGAGAATGTCATGACTCAAACCACTACTCTTCCACCGCAACAATCAACTCCCACAGCGCCGACACTAAAAATCTCCGGCCTTAACGTCTACTACGGTGAAAGCCATATCTTGCGTAATGTAGATATGACTATCCCGCAGGGAAAGATGATTTGTCTGATTGGTCGTAACGGCGTTGGCAAAACAACTTTACTCAAAACCGTGATGGGCCTGCTAGCTCCTCGCAGTGGGCAGATTGACTATCAGGGGCGTTCTCTCCTGCGTCTGCCGACAAACAAGCGGGCAAAGTTGGGTATTGGCTACGTGCCACAGGGCAGAGAAATTATTCCAAGATTGACTGTAAAAGAGAATCTTCTGGTTGGTCTGGAGGCTAAGGCGCAGCAGCAGGGAAATCCCTTGAATGAAAAGGTGCCTGAAGATATTTTGCAGCTGTTTCCGGTGTTAAAACAAATGCTCTCTCGGATGGGGGGAGATCTCAGTGGTGGACAGCAGCAGCAGCTTGCGATCGCCCGCGCCCTGATGGGTCGCCCGCAGCTGCTCGTTCTAGACGAGCCGACCGAGGGCATTCAGCCGTCCATCATTCTGGATATCGAAAACGCGGTGCGTCAGATTGTTGAAACCAGCGGCATGTCTGTTTTACTCGTAGAACAGCATTTACACTTTGCCCAACAGGCTGATTACTACTACGCCATGCAAAAAGGTGGCATCGTCGATTCGGGAGAAGCTAGCCAGCTTGATAGCGACGTTATTCAGCGATTCTTAGCAGTGTAGGGTTGGCCTTGTCTCTTAACCCAAAAATAATCAACCCATAACTTAAAGCAATATTTCGTAATACGATTCCAGTGTTTTTGTTAAGCAAAGACTTAGTTTCTAGTCATTTGCTACACAATAAGGTCTCTGACATTTTCATTTTTAGATAACACTTACCCCTCGGTTTTTTTGCAATGGCCCCTTCCGACCAAATTGTAAACCCTTCTATTAATCGCCCGGCAATGCCTACTCAGCAAGGTCTTTACGATCCTCAACATGAACATGACGCTTGCGGCGTGGGCTTTGTAGTGCAGATGAAGGGAGAAGTTTCTCACGACATTGTGCAGCAGGGGCTGACCATTTTGCTGAATTTGGATCATCGAGGCGCAGTGGGCGCTGAGCCCAATACAGGGGATGGGGCCGGGATCTTGATTCAGATGCCCCATCGGTTCATGTTAAAGGTCGCAGCCGCTGAGGACATCACGCTGCCAGCGCCCGGTCAGTACGGCGTGGCGATGGTGTTTGCTAGCCCAGATAGCGAGGTCCGCGCCAAGAGTAGAAAAGACTTTGAAGCGATCGTTGTAGAAGCTGGCTTATCGCTATTGGGTTGGCGAGACGTTCCTACAGACAACTCTTCTTTGGGGCCGACTGCACAGTCTAGCGAGCCCTTTATGCAGCAGGCATTTATTGGTCGCGGTAGCCTGGGCGCACAGGCCGATGAGCTGGCGATGGAGCGGAAGCTGTATGTGGTGCGCAAGCGAGCCCATCGAATTCGCACTGAGCTCGATAGTTACTGGTATGTGGCCAGTATGTCTTGCCGCACGATTGTCTACAAGGGTATGTTGATGCCCGTTCAGGTAGGTAAGTATTACCTGGACCTAGCGGACCCAGAGATGGAAAGTGCGCTGTCTTTGGTGCATTCGCGCTTTAGTACCAACACGTTTCCTAGCTGGGAGCGATCGCATCCCTACCGCTACATCGCCCACAACGGCGAAATCAACACTCTGCGCGGCAACATTAACTGGATGACCGCCCGCCAGTCGATGTTCGAGTCCAAGCTGTTTGGTGAAGATCTCGACAAAGCCAGACCGCTGATTAACACGAGTGGCAGCGACTCTACTATTTTCGACAATACGCTAGAGCTGCTGGCGTTGAGTGGGCGATCGCTCCCCCATGCGCTGATGATGATGGTGCCCGAGCCGTGGTCTGGTCACGCCGAGATGGACGCCGAAAAGAAAGCCTTTTACGAATACCACTCTTGCTTGATCGAGCCCTGGGATGGCCCTGCCTCGATTGCCTTTACCGACGGCACTCAGATGGGCGCAGTCCTCGATAGAAACGGGCTTCGTCCCGGTCGCTACTACGTCACCAAAGACGATCGGGTAATCATGGCGTCTGAAGCGGGCGTGCTGCCCGTTGCGCCAGAAGATGTGATCAAAAAAGGTCGCCTAGAGCCCGGCAAAATGTTCTTGGTCGATACCAAAGCTGGCAAGATTATATTAGACGAAGAGATTAAACAACAGATTGCCTCAGCCGAGCCGTATCAGACGTGGCTAGACGAGAATCTGGTTTCTTTAGGCGCGCTGAAAACAACAGCCGCCGCTGACGCCGAGATCGATCGCAGTCCCGCCGCCGTCACCAAGCGTCAGATGGCCTTTGGCTACACCTTTGAAGAGCTGAGAATGTTGCTCTCTCCAATGGGAAAAAATGGCGTAGAGGCGATTGGCGCGATGGGCACAGATACGCCGCTGCCCGTACTCTCCAACCGACCCAAGCTGCTTTACAACTACTTTCAGCAGCTATTTGCACAGGTCACCAATCCACCGATTGACTCTATCCGTGAGGCCATCATTACCTCGGCGACCACCACCGTCGGATCAGAGCGAAATCTGTTGGAACCCGATGCTCAAAGCTGCCGTTTGCTTCAGCTCAAAACGCCCTTCATCACCAACGCTGAGCTCACTAGAATTAAGCACAATAGCCAGTTCAAAACCTCTGTTCTGCCGATCTTGTTCGATCCCGATCAGGGTGAAGCGGGCCTGAGCGGTGCAATGGAAGCGCTGTGTATGAAGGCCGATGAGGAGATAGAAGCTGGCAGTGAGATTTTGATTCTCTCCGATCGCGATATCGACCAGAGCAGAGCGCCGATTCCGGCACTGCTGGCGGTAGCTGGGCTGCATCACCATCTGATTCGTCAAGGGACACGCACTCGGATAGGCATTGTGCTCGAATCTGGTGAACCGCGTGAGGTCCATCACTTTGCGGTGCTGTTGGGCTATGGCTGCGGAGCGATTAATCCCTACATGGCTTTTGAGACTTTCCAACAGATGATCGACGATCATCTGCTGCGCGATATCTCTCTAGAAGATGCCTGCAAGAATTACATCAAAGCAGCTACCAAAGGCGTGGTAAAAGTTGCGTCTAAGATTGGCATCTCTACGCTGCAAAGCTACCGGGGCGCGCAGATTTTCGAGGCGATTGGTCTGAATGACTCTGTGATTAACAAGTACTTTACCTGGACGGCTTCTCGCATTCAGGGCGTTGGGTTAGACGTGCTAGCTGAAGAGGCGATTCAGCGTCATCGCCATGCCTTCCCTAACAGGTTAGCGACCGGGAGCAATAATGCCGCCACGCTAGATGTAGGCGGTGAGTATCAGTGGCGCAAAGATGGTGAGGCGCATTTGCTCAGTCCGCAGAGCATTCATCTGTTGCAGCAGGCAACTCGTGACGGCAACTACGATCTGTTCAAAAAGTATTCGACTCTAGTCAATGAGCAGGGCAAGCAGTTCTTCCGCCTGCGCGATCTGTTGGAGTTTACGCCGCAAGAACCGATTCCAATCGAAGAAGTCGAACCGATTGAGGCGATTATGAAACGCTTTAAGACTGGCGCGATGAGCTATGGATCGATCTCGCAGGAGGCGCACGAGACACTTGCGATCGCAATGAACAGAATTGGTGGCCGCTCTAACACAGGTGAAGGCGGCGAAGATCCCGCTCGCTACACCTGGACAAACGAGCAGGGCGATTCTAAAAACAGCGCCATCAAGCAAGTTGCCTCGGGTCGCTTTGGCGTCAACAGCCTGTATCTATCTCAAGCCAAAGAGATTCAGATCAAAATGGCTCAGGGTGCAAAGCCCGGTGAAGGCGGCCAGCTACCGGGCAAGAAGGTCTATCCCTGGATTGCCAAGGTCCGCAACTCTACGCCGGGAGTGGGGCTGATTTCGCCGCCGCCTCATCACGACATCTACTCGATTGAGGACTTGGCTGAGCTAATTCACGATCTGAAGAACGCGAACCGAGCGGCCCGAGTCAGCGTCAAGCTGGTGTCTGAAGTGGGTGTCGGCACGATTGCCGCAGGCGTGGCGAAAGCTCACGCGGACGTAGTGTTAGTTTCTGGCTTCGATGGTGGCACGGGCGCTTCGCCGCAGACTTCGATCAAACATGCTGGCCTACCTTGGGAATTGGGCCTGGCTGAAACGCATCAGACGCTGGTGTTGAACAATTTGCGCTCTCGGATTGTGATTGAGACCGATGGGCAGATGAAGACCGGGCGGGATGTTGCGATCGCAGCCCTACTCGGCGCAGAAGAATTTGGCTTTAGCACCGCACCCCTTGTCACCTTGGGCTGTATCATGATGCGCGTCTGCCACCTCAACACCTGTCCCGTCGGCGTCGCTACTCAAAACCCAGACCTGCGCAGCAAGTTCAGCGGCGATCCTGCCTACGCCGTCAACTTCATGAAATTCATCGCTCAAGAAACGCGCGAAATTATGGCAGAACTAGGCTTCCGCACCATGGACGAGATGGTGGGCCGCACCGAAATGCTCGCGCCCAAGCAGGCCATCGACCACTGGAAAGCCAAAGGCATTGACCTTTCGCCTCTGCTGCATAAGCCAGAAGTCGGCCCAGAGATTGGCCGCTACTGCACCCAGACCCAAGACCACGGCCTAAACAAATCTCTTGATATCACCCAACTGTTGGACATTTGCAAGCCAGCGATTGAGAAAGGAGAAAAAGTAAAAGCAACCCTTCCCATCACCAACATCAACCGCGTCGTCGGCACCATCGTCGGCAACGAAATCACCAAAAACCACTGGGAAGGCTTACCCGAAGACACCGTTCATCTGCACTTCCAGGGGACAGCCGGTCAGAGCTTCGGAGCCTTTACGCCCAAAGGCATGACCCTAGAGCTAGAAGGCGACGCCAACGACTACCTCGGCAAAGGACTCAGCGGCGGCAAGATTATCCTCTACCCGCACAAGTCTTCTAACCTAGTCGCCGAAGACAACATCGTCACTGGCAACGTCACCCTCTACGGTGCCACCAACGGCGAAGCCTACATCAATGGTCAGGCAGGAGAACGCTTCTGCGTACGCAACTCGGGTGCTCAGGCCGTTGTCGAAGGCGTTGGCGACCACGGCTGTGAATACATGACCGGGGGCAAAGCAATTATCCTTGGCCCAACCGGGCGTAACTTTGCCGCCGGGATGAGCGGCGGCGTTGCCTACGTTCTAGACGAAAAAGGAGACTTTGCCAGTCGCTGCAACACCGAAATGGTCGGCTTAGAGAAAGTCGAAACCTCCGGAGAACAGCAAGAGCTGCGAGATATTATCCAGCGTCATCTGGAGCTGACCGGCAGCAACAAAGCCAAAACGGTACTAGCGGATTGGGAAAGCACACTGCCTAAATTCGTAAAAGTCATGCCGCGCGACTACAAGCGAGTCTTGCAGCATATTCAAAAGGCACTCGCCGACGGCCTCAGTAACGACGAAGCTATGTCAGCCGCCTTTGAAGAAAACGCTCGCGATCTAGCTAGGGTTAGCGGTAGTTAACCCTTTCAATTCATCGTCTGAAGTAACTCCCCTCCTCGGGAGGGGTGCCCGATAGGGCGGGGTGGGTCCGGTCTCTCACGTAAGTACCCGGACCCACCCCCTGCCCCCTCCAGAGGGGGATTCCCTTGTCTCCTAACATTCAACCCTCTACTTTCAACATAAAACACATGGGAAAACCAACCGGTTTCATCGACTATCTTCGCGAAGCACCCTCCGAAATCTCTCCAGAAGACCGCATTCGCAACTGGGAAGAGTTCCACCTACCTATGCCCGAAGAGAACCTGCAAACTCAGGGTTCTCGCTGCATGGATTGTGGCACTCCCTTTTGCCACACAGGTGAGCTGATCAGTGGCATGGCCAGCGGCTGTCCGATCAACAACCTCATCCCCGAGTGGAACGATCTGATCTACCGAGGGCTGTGGCACGAGGCTCTAGACCGTCTGCACAAAACCAACAACTTTCCTGAATTTACAGGCCGCGTCTGCCCTGCTCCCTGCGAAGGTTCCTGCGTTCTGGGCATCACCAGTCCACCTATTACGATCAAGAACATCGAATATTCCATCATCGAAAGAGGCTGGGAAGAAGGCTGGATTGTGCCGCGTCCCCCCGCAAAGCGCACTGGCAAGAAAGTGGCCGTTGTCGGCTCTGGCCCCGCCGGACTAGCCGCTGCCGATCAGCTCAACAAAGCAGGTCATACAGTCACCGTATACGAGCGCGCCGACCGTCCGGGCGGACTGCTGACCTACGGTATCCCCAACATGAAGCTCGACAAGCAAGACATCGTGCGGCGTCGTTTGGACATATTGGAAGCAGAAGGCATCACCTTTACCTGCGGCGTTGAAGTCGGTAGCGATCTGCCTGCTGAGAAGCTGTTGAATGATTTTGACTCTGTTATTCTTTGCACAGGCTCCACTCGCCCTAGAGACTTGCCTATCGAAGGGAGAGAACTCAACGGCATCAACTTCGCAATGGAGTTTTTGACGGCTAACACTAAAGCGGTACTAGATGGCAAGCCGGGGGACGACTATATCTCTGCTGCGGGGAAGGATGTTGTCATCATTGGCGGTGGCGATACGGGCACGGACTGCGTAGGGACTTCTGTTCGTCATGGCTGTAAGAGCATCAACCAGCTAGAGATTATGCCAAAACCTCCGGAGATAAGAGCTTCTAGCAACCCGTGGCCGGAGTGGCCAAAGATCTATCGCCTAGACTACGGTCAAGAAGAGGCCAAAGCGCTGTTTGGTGAAGATCCACGGGGCTACGTGACGACAGCAACCAAGTTTGAAGACGACGGTAGCGGCAACGTGGCTGCGGTTCACACGGTAGAAGTGCAGTGGGAGCGCGATGAGAATGGTCGCTTTACACCCATTCACGTACCGGGTAGTGAAAAGAGAGTTCCAGCGCAGCAGGTGCTGTTGGCAATGGGATTCCTTGGACCGGAGTCTCCTTTAATGGATGCGCTGGGTCTAGAGAAGACTGAGCGCAGCAATATCAAGGCTGAGCATGAGGAATATACAACAAACAAACCAGGCGTGTTTGCGGCGGGTGACTGTCGTCGGGGGCAGAGTTTGATTGTGTGGGCGATTAATGAAGGGAGAGGGGTAGCGCGGGAGTGCGATCGCTACCTAATGGGCACGACTGAGCTACCCTAGTTGTAAGTAAGGTAGTCTCTGGAAACGTATGGAGCGGCAGGCGATGGTTTCTCAACTGCAAAAGTCTGAGGCAACAGAAGTCTTCTATCCTGATGATGACGGTCAGCCGATGGCGAGCAACACAGAGCAGTATCAGTGGATTGTGATGATCCAGCAGAACCTAGACGGGTTGTTGCCAGAGGCTTTTGTGGCGGGTGATTTGTTTTGGTATCCTGTCGAAGGCCGCTCCGACATTTCGGTAGCGCCTGATGTGATGGTGGCACTTAGGCGTCCCAAGGGGAAGCGACTTTCCTACAAGCAGTGGTTGGAAGACGATATTCCGCCACAGGTCGTCTTCGAGATTCTTTCACCTAGTAATACTAGACGTGAGATGGACGCCAAACTGCTGTTTTTTGAGCGCTATCATGTTGAAGAGTACTACCTTTACGATACTGAGCGGAATGAATTAAGCGGATTTTTACGAGGCGAATTTGGGCTAACGCCAATCGCAGATATTGGCTTGGACTGGACTAGTCCGCTGCTAAAAATCCGTTTTGATATGGCCAATGATGAGCTAGCTCTCTTTCATCCTGATGGTGCTCCTTTTCTGACCTATCAAGAGGTTATGGCGAAGGCGGAGCTAGCTGAAAAGAAGGCAGAGCTAGCTGAGGAAAAGACAATTCGACTAGCAGATAAGCTGCGAGAGCTGGGTATTGATCCTGATCAGGTCTGAGTGGGGTTGTGCGGTCACACCTTCGTAGTCGTAGCAGAACTGATCTAAAAGAAACCACCCCTAAAACTAAGTGTTCTAGGGGTGGTGACGATGGGCGGAGTGAATCTGATTGGACAGATCAAACAATCATTAGATCGCTGATTGAACCTGTGAATCCAGTAATATCAATCACAGCGTCGCTCTCGATCTGGAACCCGTCTGTTCCATTATTGAGCGCGAGGAAAGTTCTTTGACTACTGCTACCAAAGGTAAATACAGCCGCACTATTCGCCGCAAAGCTAGAGTTTAAAAGGGCGCTGATGCCTGCTTGATCGAGCGAGTTGACGGTGCCTAGCTCGGCAATGTCGCCTGCGGCAACTTTGGAGATGCTGTTGATGCGATCGCTCCCAATCACAAGATCTGTGATCGTGTCGTAACCACCCAACAGCGAGTCTTCTAATCTTTTGAGATTGAAGGTGTCTACGCCCAAACCACCGATGAGGATATCGGCACCCTCTCCGCCAGTGAGCTTATCGTTGCCATCACCGCCGTTGAGCGTATCGGCACCCTCTCTGCCATTCAGATTATCGTTGCCACTGTCACCGTTGAGCGTATCAGCACCGATACCGCCATTCAGACGATCATCACCCTCCTTTCCGCTGAGAGTATCATCACCTGCACTCCCAGTCAGGTTGTTATCTTTGCTATCGCCAGTCAGCGTATCGCCAAAGTTAGAGCCGACAACCCGTTCAATATCGAAAAGCGTATCGCCATCAGCATCTCCACCACTAGCAGCGACAGTGCTACTCAGGTCAACTACGACGCCTAGGGTTGATTTGCGATAAACAACTGTATCAATTCCCTCATCTCCTTTGAGAATGTCAGCGCCCATTCCGCCGTCTAATCTGTCATTACCGTTCCCTCCAAAAAGAGTATCAGTACCCATTCCGCCCTTCAGACTGTCATTACCGTTCCCTCCAAAAAGAGTATCAGCACCTATTCCGCCCTTCAGACTGTCTCTCCCACCAAGACCGCTGAGGATGTCCGCCTCGTCTGAGCCCGAAAGTCTGTTATTCGTATCGTCACCTTGAAGAAAGAGACCTAAACTGGGAAATTCTACCGCTCCGATATCTACAGCACTCCCCTTTGTTCGCTCAAACCCATATCCTCTCTGGTCAGTTGTTAGGCTATTGCCTAGATCATCTAGCGCTAAGGTCGTATTACCAGCATTAATAGCGGCGCTACCCAACACAAGGGCGTGGGTCTCAGTAAGACCATCATTAAGCAACAAATTGGTATCTATTACATCACTGATACCTACACCCAAGCTAGAGAGCGTAAGATCGCTACCAGTCCCAATGCTGCCCCGAACACTCCCCTCGCTTGAATCATCGCCACTTACCTTACCTACTAGGTTGTTGCCATCACCGTTGATGACACCTGTCAGGCCAAAAGGTGGGAATGAGGCTGTATAGCCGTCATCTCCATCCATAGCGGTATTTCCGGCCAGAATAGAGTTATAGAGCTGAACGTCACCGAGGGTTGCGATGCCCCCACCCGCGATGGCAGCCGTGTTTTGAACGATGGTACTGTTGCGAATGGTGAGCGTACCGTCAGCTACGGTAATACCCCCACCTGCAGACGCTGAAAAGTTCCCACTGATAGTTGTGTTGATGATCTCGGCTGTGGCCGTCGAAGATCCGCCGAAAATATCGAAGGTGCTGACTACACCACCACCACCGTAGTCACCTGTAGCAGCGTTTTCAGTTAGAGTACTGCGGGTTATGATCAATCTACCATCGTTGCGGATGCCGCCGCCGTTTAGAGCGGTATTGCCTGCTATAGTCGTTTCGGCTACGAAAAGAGAGCCGCTAGTCGTATTTAAAATACCGCCGCCGCCGCTGGTGTCACTGTTGCCACCAGAAGAATTAGAGAGAATCTGACTCTGCTTAACAACGAGGATACCGTCATTGCGAATGCCACCGCCGTCATCACTAGCTTCGTTGTCTACAGCGGTGCTGGCGAACAGAAGCAGATCTTCTCTGTTCCAGATTGCACCGCCGTCATCGTTGTCATTCTCACCTGATCCATTGACGGCGTAGCCACCAGTAAGAGTTAGTCCTACAATATCGACAAAGCTTGTTGTCGTATTGTCTCCGTCATCAATTTTGAATATCCGACCCAGCTGATCCGCGTTGATGGTGGCATTAGCATCACCCTGGATGGTGAGGCTTTTGTCAACAACGATATTGGCCTCGTTGTGAGTATCATCAGCGCCTCCAGTAACTATAATGATATCGCCGTTGGTTGCAGCGGCGATCGCACCTGAAATCGTCAGGAAGTCGCCGTTGCCATCATCGTCAACTTTCAGGATATCCACTTGACCAGGAGTTGATTGAAAGTTGTAGAAAGCGGTTCGCGAGGCAAAAGAAGTAGACATAGAACAATTAACTGATAGTTTGGGTTAATATCCTGAGTGGAAGGCAGAGTAATGCAGCCGACTCAAGATACCCTCTTGAAAGTGCTTTTTGTTACAGTAGCTACACGTAGGTAGCGCTATTGAAACCTTCGTGGCCCTTGTCGTATTGCTGGCTACAGCCGCTGTGGACAATTCGAGGTTTTATGAAGGATTATGTTCAGGTGTACACCCGTGTCTGACGTTGCATCCCGTCAAAGTTTGGATGCTCCTAGGCTGTTGTTTGATCTTAAGCGGTGTGGTGAGCTGATCAATCGCTTTGCAGGGTGGCTGGATGCGGATGCAATCGCAGCCTGCACAACAGAGGGATTAATTGAAATCTTTGGCTGCGCTTTTGCCCGGATCTGGCTAGTAGAAGACGACCGTCAGGCTCTACGGCTAGTCGCTTCCGCTGGGCTATACACTCGGCTAGACGGGTCTTTCGCTCGGGTGCCGATGGGTGCGTTCAAGGTCGGGAAGATTGCTCAGCACCGAATTCCTATCTTGAGTAACGCGCTTCCTAATGAAGATTGGGTAAAAGATAGAGACTGGGCGATCAAAAACAAAATTCGGGGGTTTGCCGGACTGCCGTTAATTGAGAAAAACCAAACAATCGGTGTGTTGGCTATCTTCAGTCACAGCGTGATGGCTCCCGAATTCTTAGAAATCTTGCGGATACTGAGTTTGTCTGTGGCTGGCGCACTAGCGAGTTCACTGAACCATCAAAAAATAGTGCAAGCTGTCCATCCTCCAGAGACATTTCCGTCTATTTCTTCATCACTCTCTCTATCCGAGCGACTTGCTGCTCTGCTTGGTCCACAGAAGCTCAGTCTACTAGGTGTGGAGCAGCCGCTAGATCCAGAAATTACTCAGCGACTAATTCAAGTAGCCAAGCAGCTCTCTATCAGCGTTTGCCACTATTGTCGTTTGGTATATGAAGGAGAGAATGTTGTATTAGAAGCAATTCTGTCTGCTAATGCCATCGAATATGGCGATCAGTCCCTGCCTTTCGTAAACAAAGAATTGAGAAACTTATCTGCTGAAATTGAGCACTCTGGTGGAACGGTCCAAACTCAGCTAGATACTAATAGAACAGTAGCAGAAGCGCGGTGGCAGCTGCGGCGACATCCTGTGAATAGATTACTTAGACAAGATAGACCTGCAAGGGAAACGTCTTTAAATGAAGTACCTTCAGAAGAAATACCTTTGAGAGAAATGCTGACTGTCTCTGCATTCACGCAAAATGCTGGGTCGCCTCTGTCGGAAAGGGAGAAGGAAGTAATTGTGTTGCTAGCTCAGGGGTTGCGCGATCGCGAAATCTCAGAACAGCTATACATCAGCGAACGCACGGTCAAATTCCATACTAAAAACATGCTGAAGAAGCTAGACGCTAGCACTAGAACTCAGGCCGTCTTCAAAGCAACAAAGCAAGGCTGGCTATGAGCAAGTGCGGGCTACCCCGCTGCTAGCGTCAAGAGCCAATCGCTACCTCATTGATGACGCTGTAGCGAGCAGAGTCTTTGACCTTGAAGCCACGGTGCTTTAGCGCAATGCAGTCGGCTATGTGCTCTGCGTCCTGTGCTACACCAGAAAACCGACCTGACCCCCAAGTGTAAAGCCATGGCAATCCAATAAAATATAGCCCTTCTACCGTTGTCACGCCGCGCTGATGAGTAGGATAGCCCTTGCCATCAAAGGCCGGAATCTCTATCCAGCTAAAGTCCATATGATAGCCAGTCGCCCAAATTACAGTTGTGATGTTCTTAGCCTTTAGATCGATCACTGTTGGCGTATCTCGCGGCTGCCAGACAGGTTTATAGGGTGGTTCAGTGATCGCCTCTATATTATTCTTATCTATATACTCATCAATTGTTCCTTTGATGCTTTCAGCCACCTCATCTGCCTGATCGAGATTCTTTTTCAAGTCATCTTGTAGCGTTAGCTGAGCGCCTTCAACAGACTTCAGCTTGCCGTAGAGCTGCATACCCTCTATTGCAAACTGGCGCAGATCAATTTCTCTGCCGCCGCCTCGACCGGTCACATAGTGATTTGTTTTTTTCCTGACCGCTTCCTTTTGGGGATGTTCATTGACTGTAATATCGTAGTAGCCAAGCTGGTCTAGCCATTCGACAACGTCTTTTCCTCGGTATTCTCTAGCCGATCGCGGCGCCCCTCCCACACACAGGTGTACCTGCCGACCCGCCAAGTGCAAATCTTCTGCAATCTGGCATCCAGACTGCCCGGTTCCGATGACCAGCACGGCTCCCTCAGGTAGTAGCTCGGGCCTTTTATATTCCGAAGAATGTAGCTGCAAAATACTAGCAGGGAACGATGCGCTCATTCTCGGCACTTTTGGCGTGTGATATCCCCCTGTCGCCACAACAATTTGGTCGGCGGTATAGTGCCCCACCGAAGTCGTCACCTGAAAAACAGATTCGCTACTGTCTCTTTCAATCTTTTCTACAGTGACTTTCTCTTTGATGTTCGGCTCAAAAGAGCAAGCGTAGTCTTGTACGTACTGAACAATTTTGTCCTTTTTCATGAAGCCATAGGGATCGTCTCCAGAATACTCATACCCAGGCAGCGTACATTGCCAGTTGGGTGTGACCAGGCAAAAAGAATCCCATCGCTTGGTTTGCCAGGAATGAGCAATAGTATGTTTTTCAAAAATAATATTTTCGATACCACGCTGCTTCAAGCAGTAGCTGACAGAAAGCCCTGCCTGGCCGCCGCCAACGATAATGACTGGATAGTGCGTAGCTACTTGAGAGGCCATAAAAGAACAATTTAGCCTGGCGTGAGGGCAGAGATTGAGGACATCTACTAACCATAGGAAGACCGCTCAAAGATTCTTGTATCAGAAGTTACGGAAGCTGGCAGTCTCGTGCTTTCGACAGCTCGACCTGTCTGGCTGATAGGCGATAACTGTCTTTTTGTGCAGGTGTGCGATCGCCAGTGCTCTTCAAAACAGCATTGCAAAGCGCTCGTCCTGTTTCAAGGATCAGGCTTCATAGGTTTGTATCGACAGATACTGGATAGGAAACTCTTACCTCTTACGGTGTGAGCAGAATATTTGGGAGTAATTGATATGCCTGCTGTAACAGCGCCAGCGCATCAGAGCGGTGATTTTTTCGTTGACTATGAGGAGAAAGTATTTCCTGATGTTCAAGCGGAACCAGGGGAGAAAGCATTAGTAACCTTCCACACAGTTGCTTTTGAAGGCTCTATTGGGCTCGTAAACCTGTTGCAAGTTAGCCGATTGATCAGCAAAGGGTTCGACACATCTGTACTGCTATACGGACCAGGTGTTACGTTAGGCATACAGCGCGGCTTTCCTAAGCTAGGGGACGAAGCGTTTCCCGGTCACCTAGCAATGAACAATCGAGTTGAGAAGATTATTGCAGATGGTGGCAAGGTCTATGCCTGCCGGTTTGCTCTGCAAGCGCTGTACGGACACGGCGAGCCTTCTTTGATCCCAGGTATCACACCGATCAATCCGCTAGACGTGTTGGATATTGTTTTGATGCATCGTAAAGAGGGCGCGTTTATTCTAGACACTTGGACTATGTAGTCGGAGCGCTACAGTTTTGAGGACTTCGAGAACTTCGAGATCGGTGGGGTGCGTAGGTAGCTGGACCCACCCCGTCACTGCGTGCCACCCCTCCCAGGAGGGGATTCTCGGCTGGGTGACGTTTGAGATCGAGGTAGATCACCTCTACCTTCATCGCCTGAAGTAAATCCCCTCTCGGGAGGGGTGCCCAAAGGGCGGGTCCGGCGACTACACGCATCCCTCCGCTCTATCGCCAAAGATCTGCCAAAGATCTATCGCCAAAGATCTATCGCCAAAGACTCCTAGCACTATGAACGAATTTCTGTTCATCGCAGAGCTTTAACCATATGGACTACTCCAAAACTGTAAAAGCCGCCGCCGTACAGCTCTCGCCTGTTCTGCATAGTCAGTCAGGGACGGTAGAAAAAGTCTTGAAAGCCATTAGTGACGCTGCAAAAGAAGGAGTGGAGCTAATTGTTTTTCCTGAAACTTTTGTGCCCTATTACCCCTATTTCTCCTTTGTGCTGCCGCCTGTGCTGATGGGCAAGGAGCATATGAAACTGTACGAGGAAGCGGTTGTAGTGCCGGGGGCAGTAACTGAAGCTATCAGCAAAGCGGCTAGCACGCATCAGATGGTGATTGTTTTAGGGGTGAATGAGAGAGATAAAGGATCTCTCTATAATACTCAGCTGATCTTTGATGCGACAGGCGAGTGTGTGCTGAAGCGGCGCAAGCTGACGCCTACTTATCATGAGCGCATGGTGTGGGGACAGGGCGATGGATCTGGGCTGCAGGTGTGTGAGACGGCGGTGGGCCGAGTAGGGGCGTTGGCCTGCTGGGAGCATTACAATCCGCTGGCTCGCTATAGCCTGATGGCGGCACACGAGCAGATTCACTGCGGGCAGTTCCCAGGCTCGATGGTAGGTGATATTTTCGGTCAGCAGACTGAGGTGACGATGCGGCATCATGCGCTGGAATCGGGGTGCTTTGTGGTGAATTCTACTGGCTGGCTGACGCCTGAGCAGGTGGAGCAGATTGCCCCGAACGAAGCCTTGCAAAAGGTTCTAAAAGGTGGATGTTACACAGCGATTATCAGCCCGGAAGGGGTACATTTGGCTGAGCCGATCCGCGAAGGAGAAGGCATGGCGATCGCCACCCTAGACTTCTCTCTAATCACCAAACGCAAGCGCATGATGGATTCTGTTGGTCACTACGCCCGCCCCGATCTGCTACAGCTCAACGTCAATCCCTCTTCTTACGCTGTGACGGCTTCGCAATTCCCCGAGTCCCCTTTAGATCTCCCTCCTGCAAAAGAACAAACCAGCGAACCAGTCACAGAGTCTAACAATTCCACAAACGACTTAGAGAGCCTTCACTCAGCTAGCCGAGAGTCTTTTACACATTCTTCTGATAATCCTGCCTCGACCTATGCCTAAGTCTGCTTCATATGCGCCGAATAGACTGCTGTCAGCTGAGCCTTTCAACGCTCAACAAATCATTACTGATTTGCAATCTAAGGGACTAAATCTAGCGACGATCGAGGTAGGCGCATCGGGTCGAAAAGGCGGCGCAGGCCCCTCAGATCACAAGGCAGTGACGATTGGTGAAACGACCGTCATGGTACCGGTCTACACCGATGGCGCGGCTAAGTCACCGTACCGAGTGGACATCGATCGGGTAACGGGTAAGTCTTATCTTGCCAAAGACGATCAGATTGTTAGCCCGCTCAACTTTCCTCATCAGCCTAAGTTCTATGGTTTAAAGACAGCTGATGGCATCCCCTATTCAAAAATTGCGCTACTGCATAGCAACAATGTGCTGGCAACCACTGTTTTGCAGACCTGCATTCGATACGAGAATCGTAAAACGGCCTGTCAGTTTTGTGCCATTAGTCAGTCCTTAGAGAGTAATCGCACCATCGCCCAGAAAACACCCGCGCAGCTATCAGAAGTCGCTGAAGCCGCTGTTCGCCTGGACCGTGTAGAACACATGATCATGACGACTGGCACACCAAATACAACAGATAGAGGAGCAGCCTACCTGACAGACTGTGCGCAGGCGATCAAGTCAAAAGTCGCTCTACCGATTCAGGCACAGTGCGAGCCGCCGGATGATTTTCGCTGGTTTGACCGGATGCGGGCGGCGGGCGTCGATAGCCTGGGTATGCACTTGGAGGCGGCGGACCCGGCAGTGCGAGCCAGGATTATGCCGGGAAAAGCAAAGGTGCCGGTGAGCTATTACTTTGAAGCGTTTGCGGCAGCTGTTGAAGTGTTTGGCAGGGGGCAGGTAAGTACGTATCTGCTGGCGGGGCTAGGAGATAGTAAGGAGACTTTGCTCGGTGTCAGTGAGCGATTGATTGGACTGGGCGTTTATCCTTTTGTAGTGCCATTTGTGCCGATTGTCGGGACACCACTAGCGCAGACGCCACCGCCTAATAGCGATCTGATGTTTGAGCTGTATCAAAAGATAGGACAGATGCTGAAAAGCTCGAATCTACTGTCAAGTGAGATGAAGGCAGGCTGTGCAAAGTGTGGGGCTTGTTCGGCGCTGTCTAGTTTCGAGCGTTAGATTTGAAGGCATCCCGTAGGGGCATAGCATGCTATGCCCCTACGGGACGGGACGCGATATCTCAATAATTGCCTGAGTACCCATTTTGAACATTTATCTGAAGCATTAGGCACCAAGACAAACGGAGAGAACCACAAAACGATGGCTAAAAAAACCTACAGTTTTAACCTGGCGCTGTCTACAGAGGAAATCAGTCGGTATTTTGACTTGCGATCGCAGATCTTCTGCGAAGAGCAAAATCTCTTTGAACAAACAGATCGCGACGCGCTCGACCGGCAGTCTTATCCAATCGTGGCGATCGCCCATGAAGACAAGAAACCCGACCAAATTGTTGGCGTCGTCAGAATCTACGAGCAGTCTCCTCGCCTTTGGTACGGCGGCAGACTGGGCGTACACCCTGACTTTCGCCGAGTAGGACGCATTGGCAAAGGACTGATTCAAAAGGCAGTCACCACTGCAAATACCTGGGGATGCGATCGCTTTCTCGCCACCGTTCAGCTACAGAACGTTCGCTTTTTCACCCGGCTTCATTGGCAAAGCCTTGAAGAGATAGAGATTCTAGAACGTCCTCATCACCTGATGCAGGCCGACTTGGATTACTATCCGGCAACCGATCAGCCGCGTCCGGCGCTACCGCTGCGTCAGGTCGCATAGGCTACAGCGCAGAATTCATATGGAAACGCTCTCGCAGATTGTTCATTCTCTTCAATCGTCTGCCAGCATCTTGAACAAACAAGATATTCAGACGGCAGCCGCTGCAATCGGGCAGTATGTGCCAGGTGTAGATGGCTCAAAGATTCGGTTAGGAGACGACTGCGCGGCTATTCCTGATGGCGATGGCTATCTGCTGCTGGCCGCAGAAGGGATCTGGCCGCAGCTAGTAGCGAACGATCCCTGGTTTGCTGGGTGGTGTGCGCTCATGGTGAACTTATCGGATGTGGCAGCGATGGGGGGTAGCGCGATCGCAGTGGTTGATGCGCTCTGGAGTCGTTCAATAGACAAGAGCCCGCAGATCTGGGCAGGTATGCAAGCCGCGTCAAAAGCTTATGGCGTCCCGATTGTAGGCGGACATACCAACTGCCATAGCGACTATGACGGGCTAGCTGTAGCGGTGCTGGGACGGGCAAAGGAGCTGATCACTAGCTTTGATGCTCGACCAGGAGATGCGCTAGTGATAGTGGTCAATATGGCAGGGGCTTATTATGGCGACTACGCTTTTTGGAATGCGGCGACGATGGCGGAATCAGCAGTGTTGCGATCGCATCTATCAAAGCTAAGCGATCTCGCCAGTGCAAGACTGTGCAGCGCTGGCAAAGATATCAGCATGGGCGGGCTAGCGGGCACTTTGCTGATGCTGTGCGAGGCTTCTAGCTGCGGGGCGCTGTTGGCGTTGAACAGCGTGCCGCGTCCGGATGGCGTAGCGTGGACGAGGTGGCTGACTAGCTTTCCAAGCTATGGATTTCTGCTGAGTGTGCCGGTAGAGAACGTTTCAGCGGTTAAGGAACTGTTTTCTACTGATGAAGTTGTCTGTCAGACGATCGGAGAGATTCAGGCAGGGTCTGAGGTAACGCTGCAGTTGGAAGAAGAACAGGCGCTGTTTTGGGATTTGGCGCGATCGCTGACCGGCTTTGGTACCAGTGGGAGGAACAACGCTTGCCCAGCTTAAAGATTGCACTGTTGACCTATTCAACTAAGCCACGAGGCAGCGTCATCCATACGCTAGAGCTGGCTCAGGCACTGCTAGAGCTGGGACACTGGCCCTGTGTCTTTGCATTAGACAAGGATGGGAAAGGCTTTCATAGAGCGGTTGATTTTGACACCTTTGCGGTGCCCGCAAGCGGGTGTGAGGGCGATACGAATGCGCTAGTGAAACAGAGAATAGGAGAGTTTGTTGATTTCTTTGAGCAGCACCTCAAGCCGGCAGATGAACCGGCAAATGAGCAGGCAGATGAACAGGCCAATCTAAGGTATGACATTTACCACGCGCAGGACTGTCTAAGTGCTAATGCGTTGGCAGTGCTAAAAGAGAGGGGCTATCTAGCTCAGTTTGTACGGACGGTGCATCACATTGAAAACTTTCAGAGTCCGTATCTGAGAGACTGTCAGCAGAAGTCGATTGTTCAAAGCGATCGCTGCCTGTGCGTTAGTAAGCTGTGGCAACAGGTATTAAAATCAGACTATGGTATATCAGCGCATCGGGTGGTGAACGGTGTCAGTAAGCGATTCGTTTGCGTAAGGGAAGAGTCAGCAGAAGACACCGCCGTAATGAACAATATCCGTGGTCTTTTGCCTGGCGGCGGCGATGGCCCAATCTACATGACGGTGGGCGGCATTGAACCCAGGAAAAATTCGATCAATCTGCTCAAGGCATTTGTGGCGGTGCGAGCTGTACAACCAGCGGCAAAGTTGATGATTGTTGGCGGTGCCACCTTGTTTGACTATCAGGATTATCGAGATGAGTTCATGAGTTTAGTCGATAGCTGTAGAGTGGCAGACGGGCTGATCTTACCGGGGGTGGTGTCGGACGAGAGGCTAACACAGCTATATGGATTAGCGGATGCGTTTGTATTCCCTTCGGTGAAAGAAGGTTGGGGACTGGTAGTGCTAGAGGCGATCGCATCTGGTCTACCGGTTCTGGTCTCTAATCAAGCACCGTTTACGGAATTTTTGTCAGCAGAATCAGCTGCTTTGGTAGACCCGGCTGATGTGGATGCGATCGCAGCCGCTATGCTAAAGATTATTGAGCCCGACGTGATAAACCGGCTAACTTCACACGGTCCCACTATCCTTGAAAGCTACAGCTGGCAGCGTTCAGCGAAAATGCATCTTGATCTGTACTTTGATCTGTGTGCCGCTCAAGTGCATCCCTGCAAAACCTTGCCCTTGTAAGCTTTGCCTTTCTAAGCTCTGCCTTTCTAAGCTCTGCCTTTCCAAGCTCTATGCTCAGGCTCTACTTTTTGTCTTTTCCTTCTTACTGCTCAAAACACAGGTAGCACCATGCCCGAAATCAACTTCAAAATCCAATGGCCTGACGGCAAGCAAGAAATCTGCTACTCCCCTTCTCTAATTGTCAAAAAGTATTTTGAACCTGGTGAACGCTACAGCATCACAGAGTTTGTGAAACGCTCTCGCGAATCACTGACGATTGCGAGTGATCGCGTTCAAGCCAAATACGGATTTCCCTGTAGCCGGGCCTTGGGACAGCTACGCCAAATAGAAACGATAGCTGAAAACTACAGCAGTTCCTCCGGAGAAATGGTGACTTTTTTGCAGTTTGAATGACCAGTTAGCTGCCAATACAGTCTTAAGCAGGCGAGCATAGCGCCTATCTAGCCTTTGTCATGAGAGAGCTGGATTCTTTAGAAAACCGAGCCGACTGTTAATGCTCAGCGCAGAAAGAACGCTGCCCGCGCTCATAAAACTCAAGATGCTGCCCGCGCTGCCGATACTCAAGATACTGCCCGCGCTACAGATACTTAAAATGCTGCCAGCACTGCCGATGCTCAGAACGCTGCCGACGCTTCCCACACTCAAAATGGTGCCATAGCTCGCAATACTCAAGGCACCTTTGGCAAGCGATGAGCTGATAGAGAGCGTTGTTTTGTCTGAGGCGGCCAAGATTTGGTTGAGCACAATTTTATTCCAGATGAGAAGTGATTGAAGCTTTTTTGCGACATCGAGAGAAGCGAGTCGTTTGTTTGCTATGGTCAGTCTTACAGAAACAGAGATCATCATGGCTACGCAGCAATTATCTCACGAGTGGCAGCGGCTGCAAAACGGCTCGGATATTCGAGGGGTGGCCCTAGAAGGTGTACTGGATGAATCGGTGAATCTGACGCCGGAGGTTGCCTATCGGCTAGGTCAGGCGTTTGTGAGCTGGCTGGCAAACAAGCTAGATAAGGTGGCGACGGAGTTGGTGGTGTCGGTGGGGCGAGACAGTCGCCTGTCTGGTCCGGCGCTGCGAGATGGACTGGCAAAAGGGATGATCAGTTTGGGGGCGAGGGTGTTTGACTTTGCGATCGCATCCACCCCAGCCATGTTCATGAGCACCGTCACCAAAGGCTACGACTGCGACGGTGCAATTATGCTCACCGCTAGCCACCTACCGTTCAATCGCAACGGCCTCAAGTTTTTTACCGCTGAAGGTGGCTTGAACAAGTCGGATATTACAGACATCTTGACCCGCGCTGATGAGACCGAGTTTGTTGTCCCACAAACAAAGGGAGAGATAGAAGAAAGAGACTTTATCTCTGTTTATTCCGACGGTTTAGTACAGCAGATTCGTAGAGCTGTGAACCATACAGAAAACTACGAGCAGCCGCTGACAGGATTACACATTGTTGTAGATGCTGGAAATGGTGCAGGCGGATTCTATGCCAGCAAAGTGCTAGCGCCGTTAGGAGCCGACACTAGCGGCAGTCAGTTTCTCGACCCGGATGGCAATTTCCCTAATCACATTCCCAACCCGGAAAACGCGGCAGCGATGGCCGCTATCCGTAGCGCTGTGCTGGAGAACAAGGCTGACTTTGGCATTATCTTTGATACGGATGTAGACCGCTCGGCAGCCGTTGATTCGCAGGGGAACGAGCTAAACCGCAACAAGCTGATTGCGCTGATCGCTGCGGTGGTTTTACGAGAGCATCCAGGCTCTACAATTGTTACTGATTCGATTACCTCAGACGGTCTAACAAAATTTATCACTGGTCTGGGCGGCATTCATCATCGCTTCAAGCGCGGCTATAAGAATGTGATCAATGAAGCTGTACGCCTGAATGGAGAGGGAGAAGAATCCTGGCTGGCGATTGAGACCTCCGGCCACGGGGCAATGAAGGAGAATTACTTTTTGGACGATGGCGCTTATCTAGTCAGTAAGCTGCTGGTGGAGCTGGCGATCGCCCGTCAGTCTAACCAAGTCATCACCGATCTAATCTTGGATCTAAAAGAACCCACCGAAAGCAAAGAATATCGCCTCAAGATCCTGATGGAGGACTTCAAATCACACGGTAATGGGGTCATACAGCAGCTGCAATCTTTTGTAGAGGCACAGGCTGATTGGCAGATGGTCCCGAACAACTATGAGGGGATTCGGGTAGCTTGTACACAAGAAGAAGGATGGTTTCTGCTGCGGCTCTCACTTCACGATCCCGTCTTGCCCTTGAATATAGAATCAAATGTTGAAGGCGGTGTAGAAGCGATCAAGCAACGCTTGCTTAGCTTCTTTGGTGCGATTTCTCAGCTAGACACTAGTGCTCTTGGTCGTTGAGCCCTTAGTCCCCTTCATAGTGAGTCGATAGTCTTGCAGTAGGCAGCTAAGAACTGAGACCTGAACTCGTGGTGAGAGATTGCGCCTGTGGGTGAATAGCGCCTGAACAGTTAATCCAGTTAGCTTTTGGTTTGCTAGAACTAGAGCTAGTCTGTTGCTTTCAAGAGCCTCTTTGATCTGGAACTTTAGCAGGCGCGCAATGCCGAGTCCTGCGATCGCAGCAGTCTTCAGCGCCTCACTGTTGTCAGAATAAAACGAACCGCTAACAGGAATGGTTTGCCAGCTTCCATCTATCAAAAATTCATAAGAAAGCGGCTGTCCATCAAAGACATAACGCATACAGTTGTGATCAACTAGGTCTGCTGGCTTAGCTGGCGTACCTCGTTTGCTTAGATAGTTTGGCGACGCGCATAGAACAAATTCAGGCTGGCCGAGGTGCTTGCGAATCAAGCTAGAGTCCTTTAGATCGCCAAATCGGACAGCGACATCTATCCCTTCAGCGGCTAGATCTACAAAGCGATCGCTTAATCTCAAGTCGATTTGAACTTCTAGATACTGCGCTAAAAAATCTGGCACTAGCGGCACTAGAAAGCTCTGGCCGAAGTCGAATGAAGTGCTGATAGTCAGCTTGCCACGAGGTTTCCCACCCGCAATGACTAACTCGTTTGCCTCTTCAAGCTCACACAACAGCTTGGCAACTCGCTCGTGATAAATCCTGCCTTCGGGCGTCAGACTCAGTGAGCGAGTGGTTCGCTGAAGCAGGCGGACGCCTAGACGATCTTCTAATTTGGCGACGCGCTTGCTGATGGCCGATGGGGTCGTACCGAGCGATCGCGCCGCTGCGCTAAAGCTACCGCTCTCGATGCTTTCTACAAACGCAATCAGCTCTGGTAGCTGGTTGAAAAGGGTCTGCATCTTTTCCTACTAGGCACAGGTGATTTGCCATCTAGAGGACTTCTCTTCTTTAGTGGCACAGATTAAGTTAGAGATGTCTACTAGGGAGATTGAATGATTATGAACGCTCAAAAGGTTGCCATCATTACTGCGGCTAGTCGAGGCATCGGTGCGGGCTGTGCAAAGGAATTAGTGCAGAGGGGATATAGCATAGCGTTTCTCTCTTGACGCGATCGCCCTCTGTTGTAGATTTAGCCCAGTCTTTAGGTGGCATTGCAACATAAGGATCGCTATCTAATAGCAAGGATCTAGAACAACTAGTGCGTTCTACCTTGGACAACTGGGTTGCCTGGTGGGGAATGTTTGCTGCCCTAGCGCTGTACGTGTGGCTACATCCAGCCTTACGGAACTATCGATTCTTTCAATCGCTACACCGGATCAAACCAGGCGTTCTCTGGCAGCTGGTTTGGGTGGGTGTGCCTATTGGCCTATTCTCTGGGCTCGAAATGGGCCTTTTCATGGTAGTTACATTTCTAGTTGGCACGCTAGGCACCGAGGTCTTAGCCGCACATCAGATAGTCTTTCAAACAATTGTGGTCGCGTTTATGGTGCCGCTATGGATCTCTTATGCAGCGACGGTAAGGGTTGGGCAGTGGCTAGGACAGCGCGATTTTCTAGGTCTTCAGCAAGCAGCGTGGATAAGTATGAGTCTTTCAATTATCTTTATGGTGGTTGCGTCATCTGTTTTCCTGCTGTTTCCAAAGCAGATTGTAGGTCTGTATTTAGACGTGCAAGATCCGGCAAATGCAGCGATTGTTGATTTTGCGATACCCCTGCTGATTATCGCTGCGATCGCACAGATTTTAGACGGCTTGTCTATGTTCCCTCGGATGGGAGCGTGGTGTGGAGTGATGTGAAAGGAAATCGCGTTCTGTGCTGACATGACACTGGTGTCAGCACTCTCAGAAAGCCTGCACACTTTCAGAATGGGAATGCGCTCGATCTCGAAGGGCGAATTGTTGCCTGTTCTCATGGCGATCGCGCTATAGTCCGACATGAGAAAGATGGGCAGTGGCAAAAATACTAGTTGACCTTGAGATTGAAGCGACAAACCTAGTCTGAATAGAGTTGAAATCTGCTAGAAACTGAAGAAAGTTTGAGAGATGCTAAAAACTGCCGGGATGTTGATTATAGTTGCCTTTGTGGGGCTGATGGTTTCTACAACTGCTAAGGTTGTTGGAATAAACCTGCCTCCTAGTAAGGAGGCTGTTGGGAGTGAGCAATTGAATCGTATGGTATCTGTCCCTATTGTGATTGATTTTGAGGCTGCAGCAGAGGCTGGCCGCTGGTATTCGGTCGATGACACGGTGATGGGTGGTATATCTCAAGGCTCCTTTGATGTGACGCCAGCAGGTGTTGGGGTGTTTGGCGGAGCGCTATCGCTGGAGAACAACGGTGGCTTTAGTTCGGTCAGGCGTGATGTTGAAGAAGGGTATTTTGAGGGGGTGGATGCGATCGCCCTGCGAGTGAAAGGTGACGGACGCCGCTACCAGTTCCGCTTAAAGATGGATAGCTCCGACCGTACGGTTTCGTACCGGGCCGAATTTGATACGCGGCCCGGCGAATGGCTAGCCGTAAGCTTACCCTTGCAATCATTTGAGCCAGTATTTCGTGGACGCATTGTTGAAGATGCTCCTCCGCTCGTAGCTGGGAGAATACAGGAGATGGGCTTGCTGCTAGCAGGCAAACAAAGCGGTGAGTTTAGACTGGAGATAGACTGGATTGAAGGTAGCTAAGGAAACTCATCTACAAAACATGAGATAGCTACGCTTCGTTTGAACATGCTGGTCGCCCTCAGTCAGGCCGTTTCCTCTGCCCGCACCAACAAAGCCGGGTCCCAGTCCATTAGATTCTGGTGCTGCGGTGAGACTAGACAAAAAAAGCCACTGCCAATCGGCGATCAGCCCGGAATTATTGCAACAGCCTTTAGGCATAGCCCCGTTGTTTGGCTAGATAATACACAATCTCGACAACGTCCCTATCCTATGTTGCTAAACCGTCTAGTGAGCCATAGGGACATTCTTGCCCAAAGATAAATCTGCGTTACTTCTGTCATGCTGAAGATGCCGCGAGCGTGAGAATACATACTCGTAGAGAAACTTATGCTTACGTATGCTTGCTGGCGCTTTACTCTTCTAAAAGGGTTTTACTCACCACAGTGTGAAGAAAAGTGGCAAACGCTATATATTATGTGGAGCTTTTGAGTGAGTCCTTCGTCAAAAGCCGAATCAGCCGACCTGTCAGGACGGCTAGCTAGCCAGAATCCGGATAAGGCAGCAGTGATCCTGGCAGGGGCACTGACTGTGTTTACAAGTCAGGGATATGCCGCCGCTAGTATGGACCGAATTGCAAAGGAGGCCAAGGTTTCTAAGCCGACGCTGTACAAATACTTTCAGGATAAAGAGGGACTGTTTTTTGCGCTGGTGCAACAGCTCACTGAAAGTAATCTGCTAAGGCGTGAATAACTGCTTGCGGCTACAGAAATGCACCATCCGCCTGACGAAGTATTGCGGCAGATTGCGACCTTTGTTACCGATGACTTTAGGCATGACCAGGCACTGCTGAATCTGATGCGGCTGATTATTGAAAGCTTCGCCAGGTATCTAGCTGCTCAAACGCAGCTTCAGCTTCGCGATCCGATGGTGACTGCGCGAATATTCATAGGATCGATTGTTCACTACCTGCTAATTCAAAATGTATTGCACGGCCATAAGATTCTACCTTTGGAGCGCGATCGCCTAGTAGATGGCCTGGTGCAAATGATTACCGCTCTAGATACAAGCACATCCGCACCGGAGGAAGCACCATAGAAAGTAAAGACACTAGACAAAACAGCAGAATCTTCTTTAAATGAATGACAACACACCAAGGCCAGGAAAGAACTTACAGGAAGAACTAAGAGACCAGTACCTACAGCTAATCAACCATCGGCTCCCCGAAAAGGCAAAACAGGTTTCTATGCCTGTTCGGTTCAATCACTGTTTTGCCAGAATTGTGTTGGATAATCTGTTTGAAGGGTGCTGGTACGAGCATCTATCGCGTAAGACGCCTGCCTATAAGCAGTTAAATGAGAAGCAGCTGATGCAGGCGATCGCAATTGCCAGAAACATGCTGACCAACCCAAAAACAGCCATCCAGCTCAACCAAAACAGCTTGCGCTGGCGGGGAAAGGTAGACGACCAGCGCTAAGCATCGAACACCTGTTTTCTTGACAACCAGTAAAATTAAGCGAGTCTATCTACCGACAGATACAAGTCTTTCCCTATGGCAGATAGTGATTTCTTAAGGAATAGCTTACGTTTGACCTAGCGCATAGCTGTTGCTATCTACTTCCTCCATCAAAAACGGCTTACGAAAGACTGCTCATCTGTCGTTTATAGAAAACTCTTGATAGAACAGATTAAGTAAAACACTACAGCCATCCGCGATGAAAAGTAGAAAGCTGTACTATCTTGTGAACTAGCCCAGTCTGCGAAAAATTGTCTAGGCTGTATGAAGGTCTCTCTAATAAGTGTTTTTGCTATGGATGATGCAGTTGTTCGTGACAGTTCGCTCTCCGATAAAACAAAGCAGATAGAAGAACTAAAAGCGTTCATCCGCAAGGAGAGAGATAGACGTTAGGTGAAGAAAGCTAGCGGTCAAACTGTTGTATCAGGGCCGAGATTATCAGTCAGTGGTTGACATCTTAGACGTATCGCTCGGTGCTATCCACGAGTGGAAGCAGCTGTACGAATCGTCAGGACTATTGGGCTTCGCGCCGCAGCACCAAAGGGAAGAAAGGCTTCTTGAGCGCTTCAGAGAAAACAGCGGTGCTCGTCTGGCTAAAGTGCAAAAGTATCTGGACGCTAGAAGAGCTAGAAAGTCATCTGGCTGAGGTGTACGATGTCGCCTATGGCTCGAAGCAGAGCTACTACGACTTGTTCGACGCAGCGGGTATCAGTTGGAAGAAGACCAGTAAGGTGAACCCGAAGAGCGACGCTGAGGGGGTGGCAGCAAAAAAGTCGCCATCGAGCGCTGCTTGGCACACTACCGCGACGAGATAGAACGCGGGCAGCTCAGAGTGCTGTTCATGGACGAGTGTCACTTGATGAGCGGCGAGCTCGAAGGCTACGTTTGGGGTACAAGAGGCCAGCGCGTTGAAGTGCCTATCGTCAACGAACGAGACCGGCAGACCTACTACGGTGCGCTAGACCTGCTGAGCAAGCGAGTGCTCTTCGGTGCTTACTCAGCAGGCAACACTAAGAACACGATTGCCTACTTGCAGTACTTACAGACGCAGTTTCCACATCAGCGTCAGCGATTGCTCTTGCTATGGGACGGGGCCAGCTACCACAGAAGCCATGAACTGCGAGACGTCCTAACCCAGATGAACGAGGGTCTACCCGAGGCGCAATAGCCGATTCACTGCATTCAGTTTGGCCGAATGACCCGAGACAGAACCCGATTGAGGATGTTTGGTTGCAAGCGAAGAACGGCATCCGCCGACTCGCCGGACTGAAGCCATCGTTCAAGGCTCTGAAGTTCTTGTTCGAGCAGTTCTTGTTGATAGAACTTTTCGACTTTCCTAAAATGTACATGTACGGCTCGTTTTCACAAATCACGTAGGATGGCTATAGCTGCGATCTGTCAGCAGCAAGGCGACTCGTTCACCGAACGAGTCGCCCATGCCATGATGCTTCAAAAACAGAGTCGTTTAGCTACATGCTAAGCACGTACAGATGTTCAATCTTGAGGCTCTTTTTCGTCAGTAGGTTTGTTGGTGCGATTGCTATCTATGCGCTTTCTTGTTCTGAAAGATCGGCTGTTTTGACTGATAGCTGTTGAGTGTGATCGCCCCGTCGCAAAGTCACCTGCAAAAGCTCGCCCACCTTTACCTGATCCACTCTACTCTGTAGCTGGTCAGCCTCTTTCACCCGAAAGCCAGCCACCTTGGTGATCACATCGCCTCGACGTAATCCCGCTTCAGCCGCAGGTGTGTTTGGCAGTACCCGCACCACTAAAACACCGTCAGTTTCTGGCAGCTCAATCGCACTGTTCGGATCTTCGTTGTTCATTTTGGCCATGTCTGGCGTTAGCGTCGCAATCTGTACGCCTAGATAGGGATGTGCAATCCGCTCACCACGAGACAAACTCGCCTGAATCGCCTTTGCTTTATTAATGGGAATTGCAAATCCGATGCCCATTGCATCAGCGCGGATTGCAGTATTGATGCCAATAACTTCACCTTGCGCATTCAGTAGCGGTCCACCTGAGTTGCCGGGATTAATCGCCGCATCTGTCTGGATAAAGTCGATGCGCTTATCTGGGATACCGACTGCTGCGCTAGATCGTTTGAGCGTGCTGACGATGCCGAGCGTGACGGTGTTGTCTAAACCGAGGGGATTGCCAACTGCGATCGCCCAGTCCCCCACTTCCACAGAATCCGAATCCCCTAATTTAGATACAGGCAGCGCATCGCCTGTCGTGTTGATTCGAATTACCGCCAAGTCTGTAATCTCATCAACCCCTTCCACATACCCTTCAAACTGACGGCCATCCTTGAGCTTGACCGTTACCTGATCGGCATTGTTCACCACATGAGCATTTGTCAGAATGTCGCCCTCTTCGTTGATGATGAACCCTGAGCCTTGACCGCGTAAATGCTCTTCTTGAGGAATATTCTGAAAACCGCCGCCTATCCGTCCTCTAAAAAACGGATCGTCATAGAACATATCCGGGACGTTGCGTGTCACTGTTCTTTCGGTATCAATTCTAACCACCGCATCGCCAACCGAACGCACTGCGTTAGCTACAAAGCTTTCTGAAGAGAGACTGCTAGGAGAAAGCGCCGTTGCGGCTGAAGAGGTAGCGGTGACCGAGGCGGCATCTTGAGCCCAGGCAGGGAAAGCCCATAAACTGTTAGTCAACAGTAGAGTGATAGCAACAGTCGCCATCCGTCTGAAGAACAGACCCACTGACGACAGGTTGGGAAAGAATTTCATAAACGCTCACTTGCGACTAACAGTCGAATAACGGTCTAACCAGGCTAATTAAAAGCATCTCGCTCCATTTTGACAGCTTCTCTAAGACTGTGGAGTGTGGATGTACTGAGATTGAAGGTACGGGTTACGCGATCGCTGAGATCCATATTGGCGCTATTATGACCGAGACTTCAGCAGACAGTCTGTAACTCTTGATATAGTCCACATGGCTTTTCGTCTGATTAAAAGCCAGCTTGTCATCAGCTTGCTGTTGACAAGCTGTAGCAGCCTACCCAACGCATATGAGGCAACGCTAGCAGATCACTTGACAGACACCGGGGCCAAAATGTACGGCGCTTACTGGTGTCCGCACTGCGCCATCCAAAAAAAATACTTCGGCGGCGCGGCTAGCCGTATCCCCTACGTAGAATGCGATGAGAAAGGCTTAAACACCCAAGTAGAACTCTGCCAAATCGCAGAGATCGAAGCCTATCCCACCTGGATAATCGAAGGCGAATATTATCTGGGGGCGCAGCCGCTTAGCACGCTAGCAGAACTATCTGGCTTTGAAGATACAGAGACAAATTCTACAGACCCTGCTTCCCCTGGCGGTGTCAGTCCCGCAAGATAGCCATTGAGCCACTGCGTTGGTGATCAGCTGACGACAGCGTAATCCACGAGCTGAAGGATCTTTTGTCTGAGTGTGTCCATGCCTAGATTATTGACGACGGAGACAAAGACGGCTTGAGGGTATTCGTCTTTGGCTAGTTCCAAAGCGTCCGTATCGGCCTGATCTAGCTTGTTGAAGACTAGTAAGATGGGGCCGGGAGTGATGGGCATCTGGCTGAGCAGACTCATCACAGAGCGGATGTGATCTTTCCAAGCGTGGTGTGAGGCATCGACCATGTGAATCAAGGCGTCGGCTTCGGTGACTTCTTCTAGGGTGGCGCGGAAGGCGTCCATTAGCGCTGGGGGCAGATCTTGAATGAAGCCAACGGTGTCTGTCAAAACCAAGGACTGGGGCTCGTGGGTTGCTTCGTTGTTGATGACGATGCGGCGGGTGGTGGGGTCCAGGGTGGCGAAGAGCTGGTCGGCGGCGTAAACGTCTGAGTCGGTAAGACGGTTGAGCAGGGTGGATTTGCCAGCGTTGGTGTAGCCGACAATGGCGACTGAGGGCACTGAATTGTGCTGGCGGCGCTGTCGCAATCGGGTTCTATGGGCCTGGAGCTGGGTGACTTCTGCTTGCAGGCGAGTGATGCGTTTTTGAATGGCGCGGCGTTCGGTTTCTAGCTTGGTTTCACCGGGTCCTCTAGTACCAATACCGCCGCCGAGTCTAGACATGGCCTGTCCGCGTCCGGTGAGTCTAGGCAGCTGATACTCAAGCTGGGCAAGTTCGACTTGGAGCTTGCCTTCGCCGGATTTGGCACGCTGGGCAAAGATGTCGAGGATGAGTTCGGTGCGGTCAACGACGCGAACGCCGATTCGTTTTTCTAGGTTGCGGATTTGTCCGGGGGAGAGATCGCGGTTGAAGACGATTAGGTTGGCACCGAGGGTTTGGACAGATAGCGCAATTTCGTCGACTTTACCGGCTCCGATCACGGTCTGGGGATGAGGACGCGATCGCTTCTGCTTTGTCACTTGCAAAACATCTCCTCCCGCCGTCTCCACCAGCCGCTCAATTTCAGCTAGACCGTTCCTGAACGACTCTTCCTCTATCTTGTCTGTCAGTAAGCCCACCACCAATACCCGGTCGTGATCACTATCTACCTGCTGGGCGACAAAATCTCGTCTGAACTCTTCTTCTAATCCCTCAGTCAGATCGAGAAAATCTTGCTGATCTAGCTCTTCTAAACTCAGTGGATTAGAAACTGCCCACTGCACTTCGGGATGGGGCACCAGGTGGGCCAGATAGGCATCGCGAATGTATCCGGTGGCTCCACCACCTTTGCGTTTGAAGCCTGTTCCTGTCAGAGTCAGCAGCGCCATAGCGTCTAACCTCTGGATCGCCATCGCTGTCAATACACTGTGACTGGGGGGCTCTAGCTTTAGCTGAGTGGCAATGCAGCGAATGCCACACAGACGTTCTGCGCCGTAACGGGGCAGTTCTAGAACGGGAATTTGCGTTTTGCGTGGACTGCCGACACCCACACGAATGACATGACCACGCCTGTCAATATACGCGCAGATGCCCTGATTGATATCAGTGCTGACAGCGGCCAGCCGCTGTGCGAATTCTGGGGTGGTTACCCGGTCCACAGGTAGCCGCTGATGGTAAATTCTCTGGAGCTCTTTTAACTGACTAGATTTAAGTCCTTTGAGCTCACCGTAAATTTTTTCTATGGGAGGCTCCTGTAGCAGTGCGAGAAGGTGTACGTGCTTTTTATTTTAGGGAATGGATTGTGATTGGATGGGCGATCGCACACCAAGCGTCACATTTATCCAACGAACCTCGCCCCAAAGCCCTGAATAGTACATTGAGTAGTACAATTGAGCCATCAAATAGCGCTTGTGTGGCACCTAGTTTTGAAAGACGATTTCTAGGGTATATACATAGATTGATGACAGCGCAGGGCAAACCCTGATATTTGTCAATATATCTTGCCTCTTTGGTATAGTCACTCTACAAGCAAGGCGCTATTATGATGCCTTGATTTGCCCAATCTGCTCCGTAGCTTATAAAGCTTCTGAGGCTTGCTGTTACTTTATTCAGTGGCTGTCAGCTCCACTGATGTTCTGATACTGACCGCTCAGGGCTGATGTCTTGAGATGAATTCCTTCAGAACTAGAGGCTTTGGAGCAGAGTACATAGCTCAGTTGTTTACTCGGAAGACTCATTATGGCTACAGACACACAGACAGAAAGCACCGTTTTTGCAGAAGACACTGACCCGACCAACGATCCGATTAGCGGCAGCGCATCTACTGAAACCGGTTCCGCTGACACTATGAAACAGCTGAAGCGAGTTACTGCACAGGTCGTTGACAAGCTTGGCGATCTAGACAAATACTTCGGTGAATTTTTTCAAGAATATAAGCGTCCTTTAATTGCCTTGGGACTATTCTTTGGCCTGTTTCTCTCTATCAAGCTGACGTTGGCCGTTCTAGAAGCAATTAACGAAGTTCCTGTTTTGGCACCTTTGTTCGAGCTAATTGGCTTGCTGTATAGCGGTTGGTTTGTCTATCGCTATTTGCTCAAAGCGTCTAACCGCAGCGAACTAGCTAGCGAAATGAACGCACTCAAAGACCAGGTTTTGGGCCGGACCTCTCAGCTCTAGTTACCGATGCGGGTAGATGCTGATTCTTCTTCAAATCTGTACGACGACTTCTATGCCGCTGCTCCTTGATGATAGGACTGGCGGCATTTTAGTAGGAATCCGAACCTCACCATACCTGCTGACTGAAGATATGACTTCTATACTGAAGAAAAGAAGTATCACAACGCAACGGCAAGTAGCTGAGGCATTAGGGCTGTGGAATTAAACAAAGAAGTCATGCAGGCGGTGGAGTCTCTCGACTACCGGGTAACGGTGGGGGATGTCGCGACCAAAGCAGGTCTAAATGTAGAGGTGGCGCAGCAGGGACTGCTAGCACTGGCCTCAGAGACGCAGGGGCATATGCAGGTCTCTGAGACTGGAGAGATTGCCTACGAGTTTTCTAAAAACTTTCGCAACGTGCTGCGAAATAAGTATTGGCAGCTGCGCGTTCAAGAAACGCTGTCAAAAGTTTGGAGTGCGCTATTTTACGTCATTCGAATCTCGTTCGGAATCATGCTGATGCTTTCGATCGTGCTGATTTCTGTGGCGATTTTAGTTCTGGTTCTTGCAGCTAGCAGCCAGGGCGGTAGCAACAATCGGGACAATCGCAGCGGCGGTGGTGGGTTCATATTCTTCCCGTCGAACATCTTTTATCTGTTTGACTTTAACTATGGGCGGGGTAGACGGCGCTATCCAAACCGAGGGGCCAATCGGTACGGTGGTCAATACGGTGGGGGTAGAGGCCGTGCGCCGCAGTCTGGCGAGAAGCTGCAATTTCTAGAAGCTGTCTTTTCCTTTTTGTTTGGTGATGGCGATCCGAACGAGGATTTGGAAGATAGACGATGGCAGGCGATTGGTAGCGTGATTACGAACAATGGAGGTGCGATCGCAGCCGAACAAGTTACCCCCTATCTCGACAATCTGGGTAAAGGATCAGATCGAGAATACGAAGACTACATGCTGCCAGTGCTCACCCGTTTCAACGGTCAGCCAGAAGTTAGTCCGACTGGAGACATGGTCTACTACTTCCCAGAGCTTCAGGTCTCTGCTATGCAAAGAGGCAAGGCGGCTGTCAGCGCCTACCTTAAAGAAACTAAGCGCAAATTTACCAGCGCCACCTCTGACCAGGTAATGCTCTCAATCGGATTAGGCGCTCTGAACTTAGTCGGGGCGTTAGTGTTGTGGAGCATGCTGCCAACCGCTGACATTGGTATTGAATTTATTGCCTTTATTCAGTCTATATACTGGCTGCTTGCAGGCTATGGAACCGCGTTCTTGGCCGTCCCTCTAATTCGCTATTACTGGATGCTAGGACAGAACGCCAAGATCGAAAAAAGAAACGATGAAAGGGCACTCAGGGCCACAGCACTAAATCGATTAGGCGGTGCTTTTCAAGAGAAGCTGGCTTTTGCTAAGCAGTTTGCCGCTCAGAAAGTCTTAAGTAAAAGTGAGTCTGTGTATAGCACCGAAACGGATCTAGCAGAGCAAGGCGGCGATCCTGACGAGGCTGACTTCTTGCGTAGGCTAAAGGAGATCTAGGCCAAATAAGCCCTCTGCTGAATATGCAGTTGTGTGGTGCTGATATGAAGCGGAGCTGATGCAAAGTGCGACTGATAAAGTGCAGTTAGTGAATGAATGGTTTTAGCCTGCGACTGATCGATATCTTCTGGCTATCAAGCGTAGCTAACATCAGTTCAGATACTAGGTTAAAATCGCGCCGCCCATTAGCTTCTGATAGCGCCGCTCTAGTTCCTTTTCCATCAGCGGCCAGCGAGTTAGTCCATCTCCGTCTGAGCTCTCTTGGGCCAGCAAGTTAGCTGCCGCCGTCCGAGCAATTTCCAAGACCTCTTGATCTTCTACCAAGCTCGCCAGGGCGAAGTCGGGCAGTCCTGACTGACGAGTGCCCAGCACTTGCCCCGGACCACGAAAGCGCATGTCCATCTCTGAAATAAAGAAGCCGTCCTGTGACTGTTCCATCACTCGCAGCCGCTGCATGGCTACATCACTCTTACTATTAGTCATTAGCAGGCAGAAGGACTGATCGCCACCTCGCCCAACCCGACCCCGGAGCTGATGAAGCTGCGAAAGGCCGAATCGCTCTGCGTGTTCGATCAACATGATGGTGGCGTTGGGCACGTCTACGCCGACTTCAACAACGGTGGTAGACACCAGAACTTGCGTAGCCTGCTCACGAAAGGCGCTAATCGCTGCGTCCTTATCAGCCGAACTCATTCGTCCGTGCAATAGGCCCACTTGGAAGTCAGGAAAGATCGTTTCTTGTAGGCGCTCGTGCTCTTCGATCGCGGAGCGCAAATCGAGTTTTTCAGACTCTTCGACCAAAGGCAGCACGATGTAAACCTGACGACCCTGAGCAATTTCTCGGCGAATTAGGTCGTAGGCGTCTGAGCGCTCTTTGCTGCCAAGGACGGTGGTCTTGATTGCTTTTCTGCCGGGAGGGAGTTCGTCGATTTGGCTAACGTCTAGATCGCCGTGGATGGTGAGAGCAAGGGTACGCGGAATGGGGGTGGCAGTCAGCGTGAGAACGTGGGGATTGTCGCCTTTTTGCTGGAGTTTGGCACGTTGGGCAACGCCGAAGCGGTGCTGTTCGTCAATTGCGACTAGACCCAGCTTATTGAACTTAACGGGATCTTCTATCAGGGCGTGGGTGCCGACCAGAACGGGCAGTTCGCCTGTCAGTAGCTCGCTATGAATCTGGCGGCGTTTGGCGGCTTTGGTCGAACCGGTGAGGAGCTCTACTGGGAGGTGCAGGAGGTTGAACCATTCGACTAGCTTGCGGTAGTGCTGTTCGGCTAGCACTTCTGTGGGGGCCATGAGCGCGGCCTGGTAGCCTGCTTGAATAGCGGCGAGGATGCCGACAACGGCGACGACGGTTTTGCCTGAACCAACGTCGCCTTGCACGAGCCGATTCATGGGAGCGCTTTCTTGCAAGTCATTGAGAATTTCTTGGGCGACTCGCTGTTGAGCGTTGGTGAATTTGAAGGGTAGGACGTTGTAAAAGGCTGCGATTAGTTCGCCTGTCGGTGCCATCTGAATGCTGGTCTGGGCCTGCTGCTGGAGCGCACGACGGCGGAGTAGGCCGAGCTGAAGGTAGAAAAATTCGTCGAAGACTAGGCGACGGCGAGCAGTTGCTAGCTCATCGGTGCTGGGAGGGAAATGGATGTGTGCGATCGCAACCGCCAAATCCACCAGCTCATACTTCTCCCGCAGCGCTTTTGGTAGCGGATCGCGCAGTTCTACCACCGATGGCAGCGCCGCCACCACTGCCTTACGAACAATATCAGCACCGACTCCTTCAGTGAGAGGATAGACCGGCACTACTCGCCCCACAGTCAAAGATTCAATGGCATCATCCGGCCCACCCAGCACCTCAATTTCTGGAGTGTCGATATTGATGCCGTACTTCGTCTGCTTCACCAGCCCAGAAATAGCCACAACTGACCCAGGTGAATACAGCCGCTTTTGCCTTTCCTGCCAGCCCCGAGAGCGAAAATGCGTCCCGGCTAGAAACCGACTGATTTTCAGCCGAGAGGTACTGTCATACACCGTCATCTCAAAGATCGTCAGCTTGGAATTGCGGGGACTATTAAAGCAGTTGCACTTCTTGACCGTAGCTACGAGCGTGACCGTCTCTCCAGGGACCAGATCTTTGATCTTGACCTGACGCGCGTAGTCAATATAGTCGCGCGGATAGTAAAACAGCACATCGCGCAGACTCAGCAGACCTAGCTTAGCTAGCTTCTCAGCTTTATACGCACCGATACCTTTGAGATGGGTTAGTGGTTTATCTAACGGATGATTGGAATCAGGTCGGTTGACTAGGCCAGTGACATCGGTAGTCTTTGGCGATTTGGACTTGCGCTTGGCCGCTGTAGATTTGGACTTGGCGCTCGTCTTTTTTTTACTGCCTTTCGAGCTAGAGCCGTTAGCGCTGACAGAATAAGCCGCACCGTTTTCTGCAAGAAGTGGCAGGGAGTCGGCGGCTTGTCTAGCCCGATGCAAGAATCGTCGGGTATCAGCCACCAGATGCTGACGCTGGGAGAAAGACAGCTCGGCGTAAGTGTTGAACCGCCCCGCTAGATCTTTCCATTTGTCACTGTTGATGTGGGTAGAGAAATTGTCAGAAAAGGCAGCGCAGCCACTGAGTAAGCTACTGGATAGAAACTCGCTAAATAGCTGCTGATGGCCTTCTATATTGTTGAAGCCACGCTCAGACTCTACGCTTAGCGCCTTCTGCAGCCGTACCCAGTCGGGTAGTGCTGGCGGACGGGACTGGGCGTTTTGTGTTGTTGTCTGCGCCATGGCCTAATACATGGGATACGTGGATTAGTCTTCGTCTACAGCCATCCAGCTGGAGCGCCAGGCATCCTCAGCCTGAGCCGTTTCTAGCGATCGCTGCGTTTTGGTATAGTGATGTCCCAGTCGTTTGAGCGTAGAAAGCTCTTTGCGAAGGCGAGTGCGCCAGGCAGAGACCGTTGGATCAGCAAAAGCAATTTCGCTGAGCTGTAGGTTAATCGCGGCCAGCTCTGGCAGGGTTTCTACTTCTACGATGTCGCGTGGCTTTGTACGAGGAGGCAGTGCTCTATTGGATCTGGGCCGATCGCCTTGAGCGCGATCACGCTTTTGTTGTGACCGTCGCCGTCTGTTTTTTCTCAGTCCAGACGACTCCGACTTGCGATCGCGCATTTCCTCGGCATCTTCCTTAAAGTCTTCCTTAAAGTCTCCGTGCATTACCCGTACAGACACTCTTACGACATTCGGCACTGCATTCACCGGCTCGCCAATACCCTGAGAGTCAGTTGCCGCCGCCAGCAGCGCCTTCGGAAAGCTAGGCATCACATTTGCCTTTTGCAGCAGTTCATTGACCTCATCCGACACCGTCTTGAAAACGTCTTGGATAGCCTTTTCCATCAGCATCTGCTGCTTGAACAGATGAATGGGTGCCAGTGGCTGTTCGATATCGTCGTCTGATCCGTTTTCTTCCGCATCAGAATGTCTAGCCAGCCCTTCTAAAGCGCTTAGCAAATCTTCTTCATCGGATATTGTCAGCCGCTGCTCGGCAGCCGGCACCTCCATGAACTCCAGATCGTCCTCAGCTAAACCATCCTCATCTAAGTCACTTTCATCTAAGTCATTCTCAGCAAATTCATCGTCTATGTCTTCAGCCAAGCCATCATCCGCGTCATTGTCCGACGCTTCCACCAACCCAGGAAAATTCATATCTTCTAGGTCAATCGCTCTAAAAGACCGATCTTCTTCTCGCCTAGAGCGGGTGAAAAGGCTCTCATTCGCCTCAGATTCACTGTCGTCGTGTTCTTCGGCGGTCGGAATATCGTCTTCCCAATCTTCTGTGCTATCTGGTTTATCTGAATCTGATTCATCTAGATCAGAAAAATCTAGATTAGAAGAGCGGTCACTTTCTCGCTGATCCGAGTTCCGATCTGAGTCTTGGTTTGAGCTTTGACTGGACTGGGCAAGGGCCGACAGCTTCTCTATCAGATCTTCGCCGCTGTCACCGGATGCGTGGATAACCGCACCAGACGACCTCGATTCCAGCAGCCGATGTAAGAAATCTAATCCGCTATTCCGCTGCGGACGGCGACTCATTTTTTTAGCAAGCTCTCGCTGTTCTTGAAGCTGAGCTCGAATCTGAGAAGCCAGAACCTGCAAAGCCTTCTGCAGCTCGCTGCGCTCTTTCCACGACAGCCTTAAAAACTTGTCGGGATAAGCTTGTGTACATAGGTGATAGACCGCAGACATCAGCTGTCGCTTACTTGCTTCGGCAAGTGCGCTCAGATAGCCCTCATAGATCGGGTCTAAAGCGATCGCCATACCTTCAGTACGCTGCTGGAGTAATCCCAACTCCTTTTCAATCTGGCTGCTTGCTTTAACCATATGCTCTCTAAAACGTCACTCTCACTGACAACAGTCGAGCTCAAGCCCACAGACCGTAGATGTGGCTATACCATAGCGATTTTGCTGCAAGATCGCTTAAAACTTAACTAACAGCGCCAGCTATCGATGGCTTTATTAGTCTGCCTTCCCATCATAAAAGGCTAAACCTGTCAGCTTACAAAGCCCAACCTATAAGGCCCGACCTGCAGAGCCTAGTAACTTTCGCTACACAGAGCAGCTGATACAAAACAACGAAAGCCGGACTCTCCATCTTCAGAAGAACCCGACTCCTTTATCAGCTATTAAACCGGGCAGTAGAAGATTACAGCTCTGGTCACTTTGCCAAGACACGGCACGTTTGCTGAAAGCTCTGTGCAGATGCAGGTAAAGTGACTCGCGACTTCCGTGGCCTTCTCGAAGAGCATGCCCACGGAAGTCGCTATGTTTCATTGCCGTAAGCCTACTTTTTGCCAGTTTGAGCAGCGACTTCATCCGCAAAGCTCACTTCTTCCTTTTCGATACCCTCACCTAGAATAAACCGAGAAAAACGACGGATTTGGATATTCTCGCCAAGCTTAGAAACTGCCTGCTTGACCAATTCTTCAACCGTAATGTTTTGGTCTTTGATAAAGGGCTGATCAACCAGAGAAAGCTCTTTTAGGCGCTTGTCAATGCGACCTTGAACAATCTTCTCTTTGATGTTGTCTGGCTTGTTGCCTAGGTCGTCGCGGCCCATCTCAATCGCTTTCTCGCTCTCCGCAAAATCCGCAGGAATGTCTCCCACTCTAACGTACTGAACATTAGGAGAAGCCGCAATCTGCATTGCTACGTCTTGGGCCAGCGTCTTGAACTCTTCGCGGCGCGCTACGAAGTCAGTCTCACAGTTGATTTCGACTAGCACACCTACGCGGCCGCCAGTATGAATATAGCTGTGAACTAATCCCTCAGAAGCTACTCTGCTCTCTTTCTTCGCCGCTGATGTAATGCCCTTTTGTCTGAGCCATTCAGTGGCCTTTTCAACATCACCACCGCTTTCTTTAAGCGCCTTCTTGCAGTTCATCATTCCTGCGCCGGTTTGGTCTCGCAGTTCTTTGACTTGCTTTGCAGAAATTTCTGCCATCATGCCTCCGTTCTATCGTTATGAGCTTGTGGGTTAGAGCACGAACTCCTATAAAAGGAGTCCTGTATTAGGAAAAGAGCTAAGCGTAATAGCTTCTGTACCCATTCGGGTTAAGAAGCGCTCAGCTGTTAGCTGACCGGTAATTTGACTGGTAATTTGACTGGTAATTTGACTGGCGATCTGACTGGCGATCGCTCAGCCAAAAGATTCTTAGCCAGCGACATCAGCCGTTTCTGGTGAAGCGTCAGCGCTGATCTCTTCACCTTCGTCGTTGTAATCGGCACCATCATAGCCGTCATAGATGTCGGTAGCATGTGCAGAGGCAGTCCCACTACCACTGTCGGTGCCGCCACCTCTAGAACCTTCGTAAATCGCATCAGCCAAGCGACCAATGACGAGTTTGATAGCGCGAATCGCGTCGTCATTACCAGGAATAGGCACGTCTACAACGTCTGGGTCACAGTTGGTATCTAGCAAAGAGATAATCGGCAGGCCCAACTTCTGGCATTCCTGAACCGCGTTGTATTCACGGCGAACGTCGACGATGATGACTGCATCAGGAATACGGCGCATCGTCTTGATACCGCCGAGATACTTTTGAAGCTTTTCTAGCTCGCGGCGAAGCATAGAGCCTTCTTTCTTCGGACGCATGGCTAGTGCGCCAGACTGCTCCATCCGCTCCAGTTCTTTGAGCCTATCTACGCGGGTTTTGATAGTGGCCCAATTTGTGAGCATTCCACCTAGCCAGCGCTGGTTTACGTAATAGGAACCACAGCGGCTTGCCTCTTGGGCAACGATTCCCGCTGCCTGACGCTTGGTGCCGACAAATAGGAAGCTCTTACCGCTTTCTGCGGACCTCAAAACGTATTGGTAGGCCTCTTCGAGGAGTGTGGCAGTTTGAACAAGGTCAATGATATGAACACCGTTACGGGAAGTGAAGATGTATTCGTCCATCTTCGGATTCCATCGTCTGGTTTGGTGCCCAAAATGCACGCCTGACTCTAGTAAGTCAGACAGGGATACGACTGGCATATGTTTTCTTTTCCTTTATCGGGTTAAAACCTCCATCTGGCCGCATTCAGTCGAAACAAATGAGTTCGCCGAACACCCGAAAATCCAGATGTGTGAATTTAATAGAACCTTAGTAGGGTAGCACGCCAGGCTGGGCAGATGTGGAGGGTTTTCTCTACCTTCGTGTGAGTCTCCTATCCTGGGTGGCTAGTCCCGACGGGGTTGGGCAAGCTAAGAGGGTATAAAGCCTGACTGCATGGGCAGGAAATATACGCAAATACTCACTGCAATTTTTCGAGGGGCACCTAATGAGCAATCTGCAATCGCCGCCATCGCCGCCGCCTAGACCAGCTATGCCACCACCGCCGCCGCCACGACGGGAAAGTCCCAATGTGCCACCGATGGCAAGACCACAGGTGTCTTCTGCACCTCAAACTCAGATGATTCAGTCGCCTGCAATGCAAAAAGCGGCTGGACATCGAGCAGCTGCGCCACCGCCGTTACCAACCGGTCCGAAAGGAGAGGGTCCAACGCTGGAGAAGATTATCCGTAAGGCGTTTGATGAGGGCTATTCGGATATTCATGTCGGCGTGGGTGAGGTGCCGCGCTACCGGAATCGTGGCGAGATCAACAGCACAGAGTTTCCGGTGACGACGCCAGAGATGTTTGATAGCTGGCTAACGGAGATCCTGACGCCGGAGCAGATTGAAGAATTTAAGGAGACGCTCGATTTTGACGGGGCGGCTCAGTATGACTTTTCGCGGGTGCGGATCAATATTTTTGATAGTTTGAACGGTCCTTCGATTGTGATGCGACTGATTCCGGTTGAGATTTTGACGATGCAGCAGCTCAATTTGCCGCCAGTTATCAGGGATATGTGCCATTACCACAAGGGCCTGATCCTGGTGACGGGACCGACGGGCTCGGGTAAGTCAACAACGATGGCGGCGATGATTGACTACATCAATAAGGAGATGCCGAAGCATATTATTACGATTGAAGATCCGGTGGAATTTGTCCATCAGAGCCGGAAATCGCTGATTAAGCAGCGGGAGGTGGGGGTGCATACGCGCAAGTTTAGTCATGCGCTGAAGGCTTCGTTGCGAGAAGACCCAGACATCATTCTGGTGGGGGAGATGCGCGATCGCGAAACCATCGAAACCGCGCTCAAGGCGGCCCAAACCGGTCACCTCGTCTTTGGAACGTTGCACACTAATAGTGCGGTGAAGACGGTGGAGAGAATTTTGGGGATGTATGAGCCGGAGCAGCAGGCACCGATTCGAGTTGCGATCGCAGAGTCTCTCATCGGCGTCGTTGCCCAAGGACTCTGCCGCACTACCGACGGCAAACGCGCTGCCTTCCACGAAATCTTGATCAACACAGACGCGATCAAAGACTACATCCTACGCGGGCAGTTAGATGAAGTCGAAGCGATTCTGCCGAAATGTACCTTTGACGGTATGTGTACGATGAACCAGTCGCTGTACGCCCTGTACGAAGCAGGCCGCATCACAGAAGAGATAGCCCTGGAGCTCTCTCCGAAACAAAACGAGATGGCGCAGATGCTGCGCGGTCGAGTGTAGTTTGGTTTCTAGAGTGATTAGCTAGCGTACGATCACATTCGACGCTAGCTATTTCGAACCAAGAATATTTTGTACAAAGAATTAGGTTTCGATCATTCAATTCTTTTCAGATAGGACTTATGCAGAGGCTATCTCAACCTTACGGCGGAACTCAGACACTTCGATCAGACTAGTCTGTAGCCAACTGTCATATCTCTCGTATATAGGTAGTCTTTGTTGTAATGTCCAGCTCTGCGTCTGTAGAAGAGTTTCCGTTGCGTTGCGATCGCGATGCTTATAGTTCGGATTCACTTCATCAATCGGACCGATGCCACCTAAATCTGTCGCACCTGCGGCGATGCATTCGAGTAACGCCTGATCAGAAAGAATCAAATTAGGTGGAATTTGAATAGTAATATTCGCAGGAAGAACAGTTTTAGCAAGTTTGACCGCTTTTATCAGCGTCTCTCCTTGACAAGGTGATCGCATTTCACGCTGTCTCTCTCCTGGCTGATGCGGCTGCAAAATAACTTCTTGAATGTGGCCATGCTTTTGGTGGGAACGGGCGATCGCAGTCAAACTTTCTTGCCAATCCGCTACGGTTTCACCCAGTCCCAATAAAATCCCCGTTGTAAACGGAATCTTCAGCCTGCCCGCAAAATCCAACTGTTCCAAACGCACTTCGGGCCGCTTACTCGGCGCATGTTTATGAACCGTCTCTAATAGAGCAGGCGTCACCTGTTCTAGCATCAGACCCATCGAAGCGTTGACTGCCTTGAGCTTCGCCATTTCGTCATAACTTAGCGGTCCTACATTGGTATGCGGCAAAAATCCCATCTCCAGCGCCAGCTTGCACATTTGATAGATATGCTCAAACCACGCCGATCGATGAGCGCTTCGAGGATGCACTTCGCCACTCAAAATGAGAATTTCGATGACGGCTTCAGACTGTAATCCAGCCAGCATTTCTCTGGCCTTTTCCAGACTCATCCACTCGTCAGTCCCTGGGTCTCGGCGAAAGTTGCAGTAAGTGCAGCGGTTGAAGCACTCGTAGGTAGGGACCAGCGTGTAGGCGGGACTGTAGGTAATGACTTTTGACATGCTCTCTATTGTACGTAGTAGCCCCTGTCTTCTGTATAGCCTATTGCGGCTGGCGCTTCGTTGTAATATGGCTTTGGCATATATCTCTATCTTCTGAAGGCGAGGCAGCTCCGTTGAAAACCACTGTTATCATTGTTCGTCATGGTCAAAGCACCTCGAATGCAAGTCGGGTGATTCAAGGCCATCACGATATGGCCGTCCTGACAGAGCTAGGAGAGCAACAGGCTCGCACCGTCGGCAAAACCCTCTCAGGACTGGCGCTAGATGCCGTGTATGCCAGTCCGCTAAAGCGAGCCAGACGCACTTGCGAGATCATTGTTGAAACGATTAAGAACGCTGGCAATGCAGCGCCCGAAATCCAAATCACAGACCAGATCAAAGAAATCAACTTGCCGCTATGGGAGTCTAAGTCATTCTCTGAAGTGGAAGCCAACTACCCGGAGATGTATCAATCCTGGCGGACGCTGCCAAAAGAGTTCAAAATGCCGCTGCCGAATGAGGATGGATCGACCTCAGATTTCTATCCTGTTCGCGATATTTGGGAACGGGCGGAGCTATTTTGGCAAACCGTTCTGACTAAACACGCGGGACAGACCATTTTGATCGTGGCGCATAGTGCAATCAATCGGGCACTAGTAGGTTCTGCGATTGGGCTGGGACCAGAAAGCTTAAATAGTATGGGCCAGGACAACTGTGCGATCAATGTGCTGAATTTTTCAGGCGGTGGGCAGGATAGCTGGAACGATAGCGTACAGCTCGAGTCACTGAATCTGACTAGTCATCTAGGTCAGCCGATTCCTGATCGGCGATCGCGCTTCAAAGGCCCCAGACTTTTACTCGTGCGCCATGGTGAAACCGACTGGAACCGAGATGGTCGCTTTCAAGGACAAATCGACATTCCGCTCAATAAAAACGGCCATCGGCAGGCAGCGCAGGCAGGGGAGTTTTTGAAAGCGGTAAAAATCGACGCGGCGGTGAGTTCTTCGATGTTACGGCCCAAAGAAACCGCTGAGGGAATCTTGAAGCATCACCCAGGCGTGAACTTAGAAACCACTGAGCAACTGTGGGAGATTAGTCACGGTGAGTGGGAAGGAATGCTAGAGACCGAGATCGAGTCGGGCTATCCTGGCATGTTGAGTCAGTGGCAGAGTCAGCCTGAGACAGTACAGATGCCAGCTGGCGAAAATCTAGAAGATGTGTGGGCTAGAGCAAAAGAGGGCTGGGGCAGTATTGTCGCGGCCTACAGTGAGGGCATGGATTCTTGGGAGACGCCGCCGACAGTGATGGTGGTCGCGCACGACGCGATTAACAAGGCGATTTTGTGTCAGCTGTTCGGACTGGGGCCAAAGAAGTTTTGGCAGTTCAAGCAGGGGAACGGCGCGGTAAGTGTGATCGATTATCACGGCGGACCTGATAGCGTGCCAATTTTGAGCGCGGCAAATATCACGACGCATCTGTCGGGCAGTATTTTTGATAGGACGGCGGCTGGCGCTTTGTAGGGTGGAGCGGCACAAGATAGATGGCCCAAAATTGACAGCTCGAGATTGATGGTACGAGATTGATGGCGCGGGACTGATGGCTCAGCTGATTAAACAGGCAACGCTAATTAACGGTGTTCATGAGTTGGATGCGAGCGGCATTGGCGATGTGATGGTCGACGGCGGCCGTATTGTGGCGATCGCCCCCCAAATCACCGATCTGCCCACCGATATCCAAATCATCAACGGCAGCGGCCAGTTTCTAGGTCCAGGACTGATCGATCTCTACAGCCAAAGCGGTGAACCTGGTCACGAGTCCAGGGAAACGCTTGAGTCTTTGCGGCAAGCGGCATCAGCAGGTGGCTTTACCCGGCTAGGACTGCTGCCTAACACCGAGCCTGCGACTGATAGCGTGAGTGTGATCGCATCCATTCTTGCCACTCACAAAGCCCACAATCCGAAAAAAGGTGACGAACACGTCGCATCTGCTCAGACCCATCTCATGCCTTGGGCAACGGTCACACTTGGCGCTGAGGGTAAACAGCTCGTAGAGTTTGCAGAACTAATGGAGGCAGGTGCGATTGGTTTTACCGATGCCCAGCCGCTGATGAACCCGGTCTTGGTCAGACGGTTGTTGGAATATATGCAGCCTTGGGGAAAACCAATTGCGCTTTGGCCCTGTGACCGACAGTTAGCAGGCGGCGGTGCGGCTAGAGAGGGCGTGGACAGTTTGCGGCTAGGGCTAGCGGGTGTGAGTGCGATCTCCGAAACTTCTTCACTCGCTATGCTCCTAGAATATGTCGCCGAAATTCCGACGCCTATTCACATCATGCGCATCTCTACAGCTCGTAGCGTTGCCCTGATCCGACAGGCAAAGGATCGTGGTCTGCCGATTACCGCTAGCGTCGCTTGGCATCATCTCTGCTTTGATACTGGGGATTTGTATGATTACCAGCCCAGCTTGCGGCACGACCCGCCCCTAGGTACGCCAGCAGACCGGCAGGCTTTGATTGAGGCAGTAAGGGAAGGCGTTTTGGCTGCGATCGCCATCGATCACAGTCCTTATACCTATGAAGAGAAAACCGTCGCCTTTGACGCGGCACCGCCCGGTGCCATTGGCTTAGAGTTGGCGCTACCTATTTTATGGCAGACCTTTGTTGCCAATGGGGAATGGTCACCAGAGCTGCTATGGCATCGGTTGAGTTATGGCCCAGCTAGCTGTCTCGGGCTAGATACTGGTAAGTTGAAGGCTGGTGCAGTAGCCGAGCTGACGCTCTTTGATCCAAACCTCGAATGGACCGTCAGCGCCCAGAATTTGCGATCGCTCTCTGCTTTTAACACCCCCTGGGATGGTCAATCGATTCAGGGAAAAGTGTCTCACCTGTGGAACGGATGACTTATGAGCAAAATCCTTGTAGTCGGTGCTAGCGGGGCCACCGGAAGGCTGCTAGTCCAGGAATTACTCAATCGCGGACAGAACGTCAGCGTGATTGTGCGATCGCCCAACAAACTACCCATAGCCATCCAGCAACACAGCAATCTAGACATTATCCACGCCAGCGTCCTCAATATTACTGAGGCGGAAATGGCTCAGCACGTTAGTCAATGCGTCGCGGTAGCTTCTTGTCTCGGCCACAACCTGACCTGGAAAGGCGTTTTTGGCCAGCCGCGTAGGCTAGTCGCTGACGCCATCCACCAGCTGTGCAGCGCTATCAAAGTCAACCGGTCAGAGAAGCCAGTCAAAGTGGTACTGATGAATACCGCTGGCAATAGCAACCAGGATCAGCATGAGCCGGTTTCATTCGCACAGAAGTGCGTCATCTGGCTAATCCGGCTGCTGCTCCCACCTCATGCGGACAATGAAGCAGCCGCAGACTATCTACGAACCGAGATTGGGCAGAACGATCCAGCTATCGAGTGGGCCGTAGTGCGTCCAGACGGCTTAGTCGATGAAGTACAAGTTACCGAATTCCAGGTGCATCCTTCACCGATCAGAAGCGCGATCTTTGACGCAGGCTCCACCAGTCGTATCAATGTCGGCTACTTCATGGCTGACTTAATAACTGACGAGAGCCTATGGCACCAGTGGAAAGGCCAGATGCCAGTCATCTATAATCATTCCTCTGCAACAGGTCAAGCTGCTTCCTAACCCACTTCCCAAGTTGCTTCGCAGTAATCAACGCTAATCCAATCCACCGATCCGACTTGGCGGCCAGAACCGAACTGCCGCCTTACCAATAATCGTTTCTTCTGACAGAAATCCCCAGACATGACCGTCAGAGCTGCTATTACGATTGTCGCCCAGCACCAGATAATGTCCCTCTGGTACCACGCTCGGTCCCCACACATAAGCGGGCGGTGCCTTGACATAGTCTTCGGATAGCACCTTGCCATCGACCCAAACCTGACCGTCCTTCACCGTAATCTCTTCACTCGGCAAACCGACAATGCGCTTCAAGTAGGCATCTTGAGTACTCGACTTCGCAGCCTCTAAAGCCTTTTGTGGCGCTTGAAAAACGATAATATCGCCGCGCTCCGGAGACTGAAATCGATAGCTAATTTTTTCAACAAATAGGCGGTCGTTAATCTCGACGGTGGGCTGCATAGAGCCCGTCGGTACTACCCGCGCTTCGGCCACAAACTGTCGGATGCCAAAGGCCAAGGCAATGCTAAGACCAACTGTCTGTAAGGCTTCTACCCAGAAGCGAGGCTGCTGCTTGGTCATAACGGAAAAGGGCTTTATTATCAACACTTGTTGATAACATACCCGCCCACTACTCAAAATACGGCCCGTTTTATGACAATTTGGCGTTCGGCTTCTATGAAAACAACTACAAAACCATGCGTCTTTGCATGTTCCCAAATTACTGCATGCATCATATCGGTAACCCTTTCTGTCACAGGCAGAGCAGACTGATAGAGTCTTGTCCGCTGAAGAATTTAGTCTTGTCCGCTGAAGAATTTAGTCTAATCCACCAACGCGCTGTAGCGGCCAGAACCGGACAACAGCTCTACCGATAATGCTCTCACGAGGAAGAAATCCCCAGACGTGGCCATCAGAGCTGCTGTTGCGATTGTCACCCAGGACTAGATACTCATTGGCAGGCACTACCTGCGGTCCCCAGGTATAGGTAGGGGGTGCTTCGGTATAGTCTTCTTCTAGGGCTTTGCCATCGATAAAGACTCTGCCTTCTTTTATTTCTACTGTTTCACCGGGGAGGCCGATGACGCGCTTGATGTAGGCATCTTTTGTCGTGGAGTGGGCAGCATCTAGGGCTGCTTGTGGGGCGCGAAAAACAATAATATCGCCGCGTTTGGGTGGATTGAAGTGGTAGCTGATTTTCTCGACGACTAGGCGGTCGTCGATTTCGAGCGTGGGTAGCATCGATTCTGAAGGAATGAACCGAGCTTCTGCGACAAACTGACGAATGCCCAGTGCCAGAAAGATGCTGAGGGCGACTGTTTGTAGTCCTTCAATCCACGGATTTTGTTGCTTTTCAGACACAGCTCTTATGAATTCGACAGTTGAAAGAGTATAAACGCTCGGATAGGCATTTGAGCGGTAGGAATGGACGATACGCGCAAATGCTTAGCTGTTTTTGATTAAAACATTAAAATTGACGGGAGGTTTATGCCAATAGCGTTTTGTCACTTTGATCTCTATCAGTTTAACCGTGAAGGCACAGGCTTATTGGCGCTGGTGTTGGCACAGCGGTAGGCTTGAAGGGCCGATATTAAAGCAAGCTTGGTTGAGTTATGACGCAAACGCCGCTAGTCATTCGAGGCGCACAGGTGCTGCTGCCTTCCGGAGAGATAGAACCGAAAGATGTGGTTGTTGCCGATGGCAAGATCACGGCGGTGGGAACTGGCTTGGAGGTGCCTGCCCAGGCTAGAACCATTGACGGAACTGGATTGACTCTGTTGCCAGGAGTGATTGATCCGCAGGTGCATTTTCGCGATCCAGGACTGGAGCACAAAGAAGATTTGTTTACCGCGTCGCGGGCTTGTGCCAGAGGCGGAGTGACTTCTTTCTTAGAAATGCCCAACACGCTGCCGCTGACAACAACTCAGGCTGTTTTGACAGACAAGCTGGCGATCGCAGCTTCCAAAAGCCTGGTTAACTACGGCTTCTTCATCGGCGCTACCGCCGAAAACCTGCCCGATTTGCGCACTGCTAATCCCACTTGTGGCATCAAAATTTTCATGGGCTCGGCCCACGGTCCGCTCTCCGTCGATACGGCAGAAACGATCGAGCCGATCTTTGCGGTGGGCGATCGCCTGATCGCTGTCCACGCAGAAGACCAAGCTCGCATTCTGGCCCGCCGAGAGCAGTTTTCAGGGGAAACCGATCCGGCCACGCATACCAAAGTTCAAGACAACGAAACGGCCCTACTAGCAACGAAGCTGGCCCTTCGCCTCTCGAAAAAATACCAGCGACGACTGCACATTTTGCACATGTCCACAGGCGAAGAGGCCGAGCTGCTGCGCCAGGACAAGCCTAGCTGGGTAACTGCCGAAGTGACTCCTCAGCATCTACTGCTGGACGTGAGCGCGTATGAAAAGCTAGGGACGCTGGCGCAGATGAATCCACCGCTGAAGTATGAACGCGATCGCGAAATTCTCTGGCAGGCTCTCTTAGACGGCATTATCGACTTCATCGCCACCGATCATGCTCCTCATACCCTAGAAGAAAAAGGCAGAGGCTATCCCAACGCCCCCTCCGGGATGCCCGGCGTAGAAACCTCATTACCATTAATGCTGACTCAGGCCCAGGCTAGTCGCTGCACCGTCGCCCAAGTCGCCAACTGGATGTCCACCGCCGTCGCCAAAGCCTATCAAATTCCTAATAAGGGACTGATCGAGCCAGGCTACGACGCAGATCTAGTCCTCGTCGACCTATCCACCTATCGCCCTGTACTGCGCGAAGAGCTACAGACTAAGTGCGGCTGGAGCCCCTTCGAAGGCTGGAATCTCACCGGCTGGCCAGTCATCACCATTGTCAACGGTCAAATTGTCTACGATCGCGGCAAAATTGACACCACCATCCACGGCCAGGCCCTCACCTTCGACCAGTAGCCCTATCCCCCATCCCCAAATGGCCAACCCATTCCGCTCCCTAAAATATCTTCCCTGGACCGACCTACTAAAGAGTGCTGTCGTCACTATTGCGATCGCCACCGCCATCGACTATTTACTAGCCACAGGACTCATTGCTCTTGCAAGGTCAGGGGCCGCCGCTAGAATTCCTAATGGGATTTTATTCCTGATTGCTAATGTCCTACCCATAGCCGTCTACTTTGCAGTTGGCGCACTTGCCGTTTTAGTCACGTCCCGACTTTTCCGTCAGGTGATTCTTACTGCCAATACTATGTGGGCGCTTGTCGGCTGCACTCTGCTGGTGCTATTCATTCGATCCTTTCTGCCTATTCCCGGCCTATTTATCGGTGGTATCAGCTACCTGTCTATGATGGGTATCGCTATTGGCACCTTTGTCTATGGCCGCCGCTACTGGCGATAGCCTTGTGTGAAAATCTAGAACAGGTTGTAGCGCACCGAGAAGTAGATACCGCTGTCCTGCAGGCTGTTGCTGGTGCTGTCTAAATCGACTAGCGGAATGCCCCAGTCTAGTCGGGCTGATAGGTTCTCGCTGTGTTCCCAGACTAAGCCGACACCTGTACCCACTAAGACATTCGTATCGTCAGAATCATCGAAATTATTCCAGGCAGTGCCTGCATCTAAGAAAGGGGCAACCTGAACAATGCTGTCTTCTGAAAAGCGAATGATCGGCAGGCGAGCCTCGGCTGAAACTAATACGCCATTGTCCCGCAGCAGTGCGTCTTGACGATAGCCCCGAACAGACTGCTGCCCACCCAAACCAAACTGTTCCGAAGAAAACAATCGATCGGTCGCTAGCTGAACGTCGCTCTTCAGAAAGAATAGTGCGTCTTCTCCCAGCAGTCTGACCCACTGACCTTGTCCTCGCCAGGAGAGAAACTGACTGTCGGGAATGCCTTCTTCATTGTTGTTGGTCGCATCCAGGATATTCAAACCCAGATTGAATTGTGATCTAGCGGCTAATACCTGTTGTTGGTTTCGCTGTGTCCAGCTTTGAGAGAATCGTAGGGCGCTGACTTTGCTTTTGCCATTGTCGTCGGCTCCGGGTGATAGGGGAAAAGCACCAATATCGTCGATGCCCAGACGAGTCTGATTCTCGCTATGAGAGAAAGTCAGACCCAGGCTGATTTCTTGGGTGGGGGTTTCAACCAAAGGATGGGTGACGCCGACTTCGTAGTAAAAAGCATTAGAGCTGATGTCTAGAACGTCGAAAGTATCTTCGATTACTCGGCTGCCGCCGTAGCCTGCGTCGAAGTTGATTCGTGTGTTGTGAGGGCTGACTGGAATGGAATAGCTAGCGTCTATGCCGTTGCTGCCGTTGGTGTTGGTATAGCTGAAGAGGATGCGATCGCCGATTCCAAACAAATTTCCCTCTTGCAAATCAATTCGCCGTTCTATGCTGCCGATGTTCGGCGAGCGGCTGTTGTCCAATGACGCAATCACATCAAACGAATCCGCTTCGCTCACCTCGACTCGTAGCACGCTTGTCCCTGGTTTCACCCCTGCCTGCAAATCTGCCGATACCGTCTCGATTAAAGGATCGATTTGCAGTCGTTGCAATCCGGCTAACAGCCTATCCGCGCTGATCGGCGGCTGCGCCACCAGACCTAACCGACTACGAATATAGCCGGGCTTCAGGCGATTAGTACCAACGACCTCGATCTCTTCTACAGAACCCTCCAACACCTGCACCGTTACTACGCCACCCTCTACAGTCTGCGGTGGAATAAAGGCTCCAGAGGTAATATAGCTAGCATTAACATAGCGCTCAGTGACCGCCGAACGCACTTCTATCAGGTCGTTAAACGTGATAGGCACGTCGGTATATTGGGAAAACAGCTCAGCAAAGTCTTCGTTGGTAAAAACAGTGCTGCCTTCTAGCTGAATGCTCTCGATGATAAATGTTGCTTCGCCACCTTCTAGCCCCTCAGATGGCGTCCCAGCTCCGTTCGGTTCACCTAGCAACTCTTCGACTGAGGGAAGTTTGGGAGGTAGCGCTTCAGCCGGTAGACGGTCGGTTGGTCGTAGCTCGGGTGTGACATCCCCAGGTGAGAGCAGTTCGCTAGGCGCAGTATTAGGCGGTATCGAGGACGGCAGATTAATTTGGGCCAGGTAGCCAGCATGCTCTGACGTAATACTGGGTAATGATAGGCTACTGTGCTGCTCCCTTTGCCGATTTTGGGGGGAAGCCCTCGGCTGTGGGGCGGCAAGCTGCTGTAAGCTGTGGGCCTGTAATCTCTTGTCTTGTGAGCTTTGGGACGGGGAAGCGTCTGAGATCGGATTTGGATACCCATTCTCAAAAGTATTGGTGGGGATGGCTGCGATCGCAGTGCCTGCATAGACCGTCGTCAACTGGCTAGTGGAAAACAGAGCAAACAGTAGACAACGGGAGGAAGTCATCGCGCTAGCTGTATAAAAAGAGGTTCATCGTGCAATATGCCTGAAGTATCAACTCTTGTCTATACAAACGTAAAGTTTGTGAGGGCATCACCTAGCGACTAGCACCGCACGCATACCAGCTGCCCTAGCACCTGCGTAGTCTTCTGCTTCACTATCGCCTATATGCCAAGCCTGCCTAGGCTTACATCTGTGCTTTGCCAGTGCAGCTTGAAAAATCAAATGCGAAGGTTTAGCCGCGCCCACCTCAGTAGATAGCGTTACCGAGTCAAAATACGTGTCGAGCGACAAAATACTTAGTACGCTATGCAGCCGAGAGTCAAAATTAGAGATAATACCTAGCTCAATTCCCATAGACTGCCAGCGCGTAAGAGAAGGCACTGTGTCAAAGTATACATGCCACGGATCGCCAGTTCCAAAATAGCTGTACAGCCCCGCATAAAATGCCTCAAAATCCTCAAACTTCCCCAGCGCACCCACTCGTTCAAAAGTTTCTGAAACGATGGCTTTCCACCAGCGGTATTCCAGTTCTGGAATATCAGCAGGAGCAGCGTTTGGAAAAGCTAGACGTTCCGCTGCAGCAAAGCTCTGGTAGAAAGCTTGATTGACAGCGTGAGGATCGGTAGCAACCCCGTCAGCGTGAGCGAGCTGGCTATAGAGTTCGCCTACGCTACTTTTGACCCCAAAAAGCGTGCCGAAAGCGTCGAGGTAGATGACTTTGGGAAGAGCTTTCATTTCACCTATGGCTACCTTTTTGAACCGGTTAATAGTTCTTGCACTGGCTGAGTTAGCCAGTTGATGCCAACGCGGATCTGGTGATCAAGCGTGGGCATACGATAGAGGTAGGTAAGACGGCGAGCGATGTGGGCCAGATTCCCGTCTAGCTTGATGCCGAGGCCAGTGAGGGTGGCGCTGTCGGTGCCCAAGGTCATCATTTCACCGAGATGCTGGTATCGGAAAGGAAGTAGGGGGCGATCGGTGAGGCTAGCCCAGATATTCCAGGCGGCATAGTCGGCCTGCTGAAGAGCGGATTGGGCAGTAGGCGGCACGGGCTTGCCATCGCCATCAGGACCGTCAGCTAGATCTCCTAGGGCAAAGATGGAGGGATTGTCGATGACTTGAAGGGTCGGGGCAATGGTGAACTGGCGACGCTCATTACGGGGAAGATCTAGAGCATCAAGGGCGGGGCTGACTTTGCTGCCAACGGTCCAGAGGACAATATCAACCGGGAGGGTGTCAACCTTGTCTTTGTAGCTAAGGGAGAAACTGTCAGCAGTGACCTCGGTAACGGTGGTTTCGTAGTCAATCCACACGTTTTTCTCTTTGAGGGCATCGAGGGCAGCCTTTTGGTTGAACTCGGGAGAGTTTTGAAGAATTTGGCTTCCCCTTTCGACGATGCGGACGCGGCCTTTATCACCTAGTCTTTCAGCAATTTTGCAGGCGATTTCTACGCCGCTGTAACCGCCGCCGACAACTGCGACCCGGATTTTTTCGGGGTTGGCCTCTTCTAGCTGACGCAGCTTGTCTTTTAGTCGGTAGGCGTCTTCTAACACGCGGAAGGGAATGGCATGTTCATCAACGCCAGGTGCCATATCCATGGGCGTTTCGCCGCCGAGGGCTAGGACGATGCGGTCATAGCTGAGGCTGTCGCCATCGGTGAGCATGACGGTTTGAGCAGCGATATCAATACTGTCTACGCCGCTTTGGTGAAAGCGAATGCCTGTGTTGGCGAGCAGCTCTTCGTAGGGAGGCGCGATTTCCCAGGTTTGCAGCTCGCCTGTGACGAGTTCGTAAAGCAGTGGGGCAAAAACAAAGCGATCGCGCTGATCGACCAACACAATCTCATGCGGCGTCTCTTTCCAATCAAGTTTGCTGAGGGCAAGGGCAGTATAGAGGCCGCCAAAGCCGCCGCCAAGGATGCAAATAGAGTGAACCATGAGAAGCCAGAAGATGGTGAAGAGGTGAGATCGGATGACGCCTATATAGGATAGCGTCAGTTAAGCCGGGGTGTAGGTAGGCAAATTGTTTTCTAGCAGGGGTTGTGCAAAACTAGGGTCTAATTTGGGATGATTCATGACCCATACAACCCGGAGTCAGACTATCTTGCGGCTGTGCCAAAGCTCTGACATCTGGCGGTTTGGTCAGGTTTACGGGGTTTGCTTCTTACCGATAATCTTTCTAGGTTATATCGCGCTGGAAAGCTATCAAATTGATTTTCGTTCAATGTACTTGGCGGGAAAATCTGTTGTAGTCGGCCTAGATCCCTACGTTAACTATGTGGGAATGCGAGCGGATTTCTACGGACCGGTCAACTCTGAGAGCTATGCGTATTCTGGATTTCGATATCCACCTTTAGCGGCGCTGGTCTTCGCGCCGCTGGGCGCTCTCCCTTATATGGCAGCTAGGCTTTTGTTTACGCTGACAATGTTGTTTTTTACGGTGCTGTTGAGCTTTCACTTCGTCAGGCGCAGTCAGTTCACGCTGCCGGACACTGCCGTTTTGTTTGTGATGGTGAGCTTTCCAGTCATGGCTTTGGTAGAACGAGGCCAGGTGGACGTGTCAATCGTCTATCTGTGCGTTCTCTCGTATAGCCTGTTGCAGTCAGAAAAATCTTCTGCCTTAGCTTCGTTTCTGCTAGCTTTTGTTGGCATGATTAAGCTGTTTCCTTTCGTTCTGCTGCTCTTTTACGCAGCTCGGCGGCAGTGGCGGTTTGTTAGGAATACGCTTTTGTGGGCGATCGCACTCTTCATCCTGCCTTATCCTTTCTTGGGCAAAGCCAGCTACATCAACTTTTTCAAGCGAACTCTACCCGATTACTTTGGAGAGATTACTACTGGCCTGCCCACTGGTCTGCATGGACAGGGCGTAGTGGACAGAGTTGTTCATTCTGTCGATTCAAGCAACCTGCTGGCAATGCATGACTTTAGCAGTGGCGGTATGAATCCGTGGATGGCTGAGAACACGCTGGGCGCTATTCTCTCAGGGTTGGTGCTGACAGTGTTGTTGTTAATCGCTACGAAGCGAACTTCGGTCGATTTTCAGTTTTATGCGTTCCTTAATTTGATTAATCTGTTTAATCCAGTTTCTTGGATTATGGGATTAGTTTGGTACATTCCTCTATTTTTCTATCTATCAACATCTATTTCTAGGTGGGGCCGGTTTTTGCTACTGGCACCGCTATTCTCTCCACCGATTCTCAATGCTAATGCGGTCTTGGCCTATGTTTTAGCGATCGCGTTTGCGCTTTCTTTCCAGGTACCTAGCTGGAAAAGTTTCTTGTATCGCTCGGCTAGAGCAGAAACCGCCAACAGTGTCGGATTCACTAGTAGGTGATATATGCTTTAGCAAGTCATATAGCTTAGAGAAGAGGAGAAGTCCTTAGAGCGGCGCAGCGCAAAGTGACCTAGCAACCCTGTTGGGTAGAGAGTTCACTTCCTGCGGTTACTCCCACTCGTTAGCGTCTTGCGAGTACGGATTTTCGACGTAGGGGCTGCGGTAGGGCTGCTCGCTGGAATTATTGCTGTTGCTAGCGTTGGGATAGGGCGGCTGGGTATAGGTGGACTTGGATCGGCGGGCTTTGCCTTTGGTGTCTTGCCAGGCGGAGCCCATGCCTTGAAAGATGCCGCGTCCGACTAGGCCCAGACCTCGGCCCAGCACTTCGGTCAGGACGTAGACGACGCCGTTGCCGATTAGGGAAATGGCGGTGCGCAGGCGGGGGGCGATCGCATCTCTAGTCTCTATTGCCAGCGTCACCACCAGCGGAATTCCTCTCAGCGTGTTTAGTTCTGACCGACGCGGTGAGTATATCGACGTTTGGTCAATGCCTCTAGGCGTGAGCACAAACAGGTTGTATCTACTTTCAAAGATAGCTTTTGGTTCATTCACTAGCCGGTTCAGGCGATACCGCCAGGATAAATCGTTGCGAAAGCGCTCAATTTCTCTAGAAGACATCATCCGAGTAGAGTACAGGCTTTTCTTAATTGGCTCTGTATCTGCCAAGCGGTTTAACAGCGGCTGAACAACCGCGTTTGCGACTTGAATGGTCAGATTTTCTAGCAGGCGTTCACTGTATGCGATCGCCTGCGGTGTAGTCGCCAAATATTTCTCGCTCTCAATCACCATCGACTCTTGAAACAGCCAGTGACCAAACAGCTCCGGCACTAGCGGAATATTGTCTAAAATCTGCATTTCTACAAACGGCTTTTCCTGTTGCAGCAGCGTCACCACCTCTTCTTCCACATTGCTGACGCGCACTGTGTAGTACTTGCCAAAGAATTCAGTATTAACTGCGTCCCATAGATCTTGCAGTACCTGCGCCGACCTTGCGGGTAGCTGACCGGGTTTGACCTCTGAAGCCCGCAAATCTTCTAAAAGTTCTTCCAGCTGACGAAGCACCAGATACAACAGCTCTAGCTTTTTGTCAGGCCGTAGAATATCGATCTCTAGTGGCTGCTGGCCTACGTTCTTCAGTGGCCGCTGTAGCTTGGCGAACACCCCTTCAAACACTGCATTCTGCAATTCGCCCGGTCGCCCTTGCAAGGCTCCGCCCAAGCGAGACTCAATATCGGCCAAAGCCGCTGCTGTCCCAGGCACCAAGGCGTCTCGGTCTAGATACCGCGCTGCTGTTCTATCAGCGTAGCTAGCAGAGGTTTGCTGAGATAGCCGGATCCAGTCTGTGTCTACCCTACGACTGCGCTCAGGGCTCGAGCCGGTTGAGCGCAAAGATCGATTGGAGTCGAAACTGGGTGTTCTCCACAGCGCTGACATCAGCCACCGCGCCGCTGTTAGTTCGCGCTTTTTGCCGTCTAGCATGGCTTGGTTTAGCCAAGAGGTGGTCTGTTGGCGAGCGACATTTACATCAAATATGTTCTGGTCGATTTGTCTGAGCCCCGAGAGCCGCATGCTGATACGCATAGCGGTGAGGGGACCGGGAATACCACCTAGACGCGAGAGAGAAGACCGCCGAGATGGGGAAGGAGGAATGAAAGAGGATGAGCCTGTAGAAGAAGTTGGATCGATTGGAGGCTTTGGAGCATCTGGTTCAGCGGCGGTCTGGCGGATGAGCTGCGCGAGGGCGCGGACGGACATGCTGCGGGTGCCGTAGCCGTTTGCGCCCATGCGTTCGGCGGCGGATTGGAGGACGGGTTCGGCCTGTGCGCCTAGGACAAGAACCGGGAGGCTGGGAAAGTCTGTCTTGAGCTGTTGGCAGAGGGTTAGCCCTGGCATGGTACTGGGATCGGTCGCGCCGATGCCTAGATCGAGCAGGACTAGATCGATGGGCGGGGCCGGGGGGCGATCTTTGGGGCGTAGGGATGGATCGTCGAGGGACTGTTGATAGGTGGTGAAACGCGATCGCACGCCCTCCAAGGCTTCATCTGAGCTGCTAGCTTCGGCGACTACGGTAAAATCGCTCTGCTGCTCTAGCCACACTTTTAGGCCCAGGCGAAAGACCGGATCAGCATCAACGAGCATTAGCTGAAGCGGCATTTGTCCAGGATTGCTTTTGGGATTATTCGGGGGGCGCGTCGCGTCACTCATCTAAAAATCGTCGCTGTAGCTATCCTCAATGTAGTCGTCATCATAGCTGTAGTCGTCGTCATAATCGGGTTCGACGGGAGCCTCTAGAGACCAGATATAGGCTCGCTCATCTTCCCAGATGGCGATGCTAGTGAGGGCTTCGCCATAGAGGGCACGGCCTGGAGTGATTTGATAGGCAACGTCGATTGCGGCTGAGAAGTGACCGATTGCGGCCAGGTTTTCGGCGCGGATTAGGATCGGCCGATCTTCAATGATTTCAGCTTCTGTCTTCCATTCTGCAATAGAGGCTTGGGCAGTTTCGTAGAGGGCGCGGCCTTTGACAACGTTTTCGGCCTGGGCGATCGCAGCTCGCAGATCTCCTTTTCTCGCCAGCTTCTCAGCCTTGTCCACAATCGGCTGATCTTCAATAATTTCGATGCGGTCCTGCCATTCGGCGATGTAGGTTTGCCCCTCTATCCGCAGCGCTCGGCCCTGCTCTACTTTCTTGGCCTGTGCGATCGCCCGCCGTAAGTTTGCCTTCCCGCCTCTAGTCGCAATCTGCACCGCTTCATTCAAGATGGGGCGATCTTCGATTCTCTGAATTTCTTTTTTCCAATGCGAGACCAGCGTTTGAGCTTGGACTCTTTGCGGACGCTCTTGGGTAATCTGTTCGGCTCTGGCGATAGCCATCTGATAGGTGGCTTTTTGACCAACCTCGGCTAATGCACTAGCGGCCTGTAGCTGCACCATATCGTCTAGCTTCTGCTGCCATCTCTCAGCGCTGTCCTGTGCTTCAAGATAAAAGGGACTATCTGGCGAAATTCGCTGCACCGCCTGAATCGCTTCTAGCAAGTTGTAGATCTGGCCATAAGACGGAGCCCACTGATCGTATTTGTTATTGGCCAGGCGTTGCGCATGGCCAAAGTGCAACAGGTCTTTGGCTTCTGGCGTCACGGCTAAATCGGGCGGCACTAGCTGCACAATTGCGATCGCAGCTTCAATGTCTTCTTCCTCCCACTTTTGGAAGCTATACTGCAAGACTCGTTCGGCCCACTGGTCAATATCAGCCTTGGAATCTTTCCAGGCAGCCGTCTCTAGATTGATGCCTTCGATCATCGAGAGGGCTTCTCCTAGCTTATCTAGATCGCCCGTCCGATTGCTGAGGGCAACTAGCGATCTGGCTTTCTCTAACAGGCGACGTCCGGTTTCCTCTCGATCTATTTTTTCTTCCAACTGTCCGTAGCGAGTGAGCACCCAGTAGTTGCTGTTGAGCACCTTCAGACGCTGCAAGGCTCGACGCGCTCCGGACCAGTTCTGGGTCTCGATCTTTTGCTGGACGCTGGATTCAATGTCCTTGCCGACGCTCCATTCTTTGTCCCAAGTCGCGATCGCACTCTTAAACCTGGGATAAACCTCGACCCGTCTAGGAATTCGTTTCGCTAATGCGATCGCCCGCCTGATCTGACCCACCTGCGCCATCTGCTCCAGCTCTGGCAGCAGCGCCTTGGCCCACTGGTTCATCAGCCGGTTTGCTTCCTCATACTTAGGATTAGATGGCTGCCACGGCTCCACCATCTCGATCGCGGCCACAAGCGCCTGCGCCGAACCTGACCGTACGCTCGCCTGCGCACACAGCAGCCTTTCACTATCTGATCCGACGCTCAAAAGCCGACTACAGTCCGGCAAAGGTGGATTGCGCGTCATCACCGACACCGCCCGAAAGCTGACCGCCCCTGCCGTTGCCAAAATTGCTGCCCATACCAGCGGCCAAAGCCACCCGCCAGGTATACCCCTTCGGGGATGCGAAATAGCGGACTCAGCGCCAGCATCAGACACGGCAGTAGAGATAGTAGAAACGGGCGGAGTAGAGGTCATGACAGCAAAACCCGGCAGCAGCGATCGCAGCTAAAAACAGTAGAGTCAAACAAAGGATAAGTCATCCAAAGTCATCAAGGATATTTGATACAAAAAGTCGCTCTACAGTTCCCACTGAATCAAGAGCCTAGCCATCGAATCAAATGTCTTTCATCAAATTTTTGTGTAATTGTAGAGGCTATCGACCTAATTGGATCGAGCTATCGTCCGAATTGAGCCTGAATAAATTCAAACAGTGCGCGCATACCCATTGCTTCACCACCCTCTGGGCGACCCGGCAGCGATCGCATGTTGTACGCCATAAAGTCGATATGTATCCACGGCGTTTGGCCTTGAATAAATTCGCGCAAGAACAGCGCCGCAGTAATCGAGCCACCATAGGGGGTATTTGCAAGATTGTTTAGATCGGCAACTTTACTCTCCAGCATGGCCCGATAAGGCTCGTGTAAAGGCAGCCGCCACAGCGGATCGTCTACAGCTTCACCCGCCGCTAGCAAAGCCTCAGCTGTCTCGTCATCGTTGCAAAATAGCGCCGCGATTTCTGCGCCGACAGCCACTCTTGCCGCCCCGGTTAGCGTGGCACAGTCGATCAGCAGATCGGGCGCTTCACTACTGGCTTCAGTCAGTGCATCTGCTAGCACTAACCTGCCTTCCGCGTCTGTGTTGCCAATTTCCACAGTTGTCCCTAGACGAGCAGTCAGCACATCCGAAGGCCGAGTCGAATTGCTAGAAATACTGTTTTCCACCGCTGGAACCAGCACGCGCAGCCTCACAGGCACCTTTAGCTGCATGATCATTTTGGCTAGACCCAGCACCTGCGCTGCGCCACCCATGTCTTTCTTCATCAGCTTCATACTTGTCGCCGCCTTGATATTCAGCCCACCCGTATCAAAGCAAACGCCCTTGCCCACCAGTGTGACAGCAGGATTGCCTGCTTCACCCCAGCGCAGATCAATCAGCCGAGGCGTCTGCGCACTGGGTGCATTGTTCGCTTGACCTACCGCGTAGATCATTGGATAGTTATTTTCTAATAGCTCATCACCAAGGATAAGATCGCAGGTGGCGTCGAAATGCTTTGCTAGCTTTTGCGCGGCTTCGGCTAGATGCTGTGGACCCATGTCCGATGCTGGCGTATTGACTAGGTCGCGAACTAGGTACGTCGCCTCAGCCGCTGCAGTGACGTACCGGTCGTCTACGCTAGCAGGAAATTCGAGTTCGGGCAGGGCATCCGCAAGCTGTTTGTAGCGGGTAAAGCGGTACTGACCCAGAACCCATCCTAGACAGAGCTTGGTGGCAATATCAGTGGAGAAGTCATCTGCTAGCGCATATTTTTGGGCGGGTAGGCTTTGGGCCAGCGCCCCTAGCGTCCAGGTATCAAAGGTATCTGGTTTACCAACTAGTACGCGATCTAACTCACCATCAGCAGAAGGAAGCAGGCAATGAGTGCCCGGTCTGGCGGTAAAGCCGGACATTTCTAGCCATACCGACTGATTGACGTAGTCGTGTTTGACTTGTTCTTCATCGACAAAATGTAGTGGGATAGTGCGTGTCAAAAGGGGCGCTCCAAATGGTTGTTTCAACTTTATACCTTTGCGCGATCGCAGACACAAAAAACAAAAACGGCCTTGTAATTCACAAGACCGTCCACAGTTCACAGAGTTAGCTTGTCAGCAACTGACTCAACAATCACTACTGAGCAGTAACTTCAGACTTTTGAATGTTCTCAGCTGGAAAAGTTTTCTCTAGGCGCATCACTCGCTTAGCTCTAGCAGAGAGGGCAGTAGTATCAATGCGGTTAGTGATCAGCGCATCAAATGAGAACAAGCCCAGGACCGTTGACAGTGAAATACAAGAAACAAGCTGCGTAGATGGCAGAAAGCTCTAGGTAGGGCAGGCTAAGACCCGCAACTTTGACATGGTGGTACATAGCAACGCACATGGTGCTGAACAGACCAAAGGCCGCAGGACGAGTGAAGAGACCGACCATGACTAGAGGCGCTGCAATTAGCTCAGTGTAAGCAGCTATGTAGCTGAGGAAGATAGGAAAAGGCAGACCCAAATAGGCTACATATGCCTGAGCAAAACCTTCGATGTCTGCAAGCTTATCTTGACCGTTGTGGATCATCATCAGACCAAGGATAAGGCGGGCTAGCGCCAGCGTTGCCTGAGAAGCGGTATTTGCACTGACGTTGGGCTTGAAAACAAGGTTGGCGAGTGAGGAGAGGTTCATTTTGTGAGAAAAGGAATTAAGTTTTATGAAACATTGTGTAGATAAGTATAACAAAGGCGAATAGCTTTAGATCTGCCAAAAGGCCCAATCTTAAAAGGTTCCCTCATATTTTTTGAAACCCGAAGGAACCTTCTGTTTTCTGAGAGAGCCCACCAGTCCACTCAGATTAAGTTACTTTTCTTAATCTGAGTGGACAAAAAAGTAGATGCCCACCCCCAAAACGCTGCTCCAAAATGCTGCTCTAAAACGCTATAGACACAGGTGTCTACTCAATCACAAAAGGCACGAAGTCGTAGCCTGTCCCTGAGCGGGTACCGGGTTCGACCTGCACTAGTCGGTCCACCTGACGACGATCGCCCGACGGTAAAAACACAACTGGACCAGTGGCGCTCTCTACGCTGAAATTATCATCATCTAGCGCAGCTTTGAGTCCGGCTCGGCTGGCGTCACCTTCTAATCCAGACGCGATCGCCATCACCGCATCGTAGGAAGACGCCGTTCGCCAGCTCACGTCCCCTTTCCATAAATCTCTAGAAGCTTGAACAAAATCTTTGTCACTATCGCTCGAGAGCAGATGCCAGGGGACGGCTACGGTCAAAGCCTGAGCGTCGACGCCTGTTGCCTCTAAAATTTCTCGGCTGTAGAGTTCGTCGCCGCCGAGAATCGTGCGCTCGCTTTGGTTAGCGATAATGATATCGGCGGCGACCTCTCGGCTATTGGAACTGGCCGCTATCATCACGGCATCGACGCGATCGCCCGCATCGGTCAACAGCTCACTTTCTAAGAGCCTATCGACATCTAGCTGCTCATCAGATAGATCGTACTCGCCTGTCACATTCCCACCCCAAGCGTTGACGAAGCTGTTGAATTCTTCTTTGAGAGACGCGCTCAAATCGCTGGTGGAATCGAAGAAGACAGCCACGCTCTTCTGCTCTTGGTAGTACAGCATGTAGGCAGCTAGGGCCGCTGCGGCAAAGCTATCGGTAGGAACCGTGCGATAGAGATAGGGGCTCAGGCCGGAGAGGTCAACGGCTGTACTCACTGGGGTGATCGTGACGAGTTCGCCCTCTTCGTAGATGGGGGCTGTTGCCAGGGTGATGTCGCTGCTGTAGTGACCGATCACGCCCAGCACTGACGGATCTTCAATCAGACTGTCGGCAATGGTTTGGGCCAGTGCTGGATCGTTTTCGTCATTGACTAGCATCAGTCTGATGGGCAGTCCATCAATGCCGCCGTTGCGATTGACGTCGTCTTGAGCTTGAGCCGCACCGCGCAAAATTTCTAAGCCAATAAGACGCCTGCTGGAGCGATCACTGCAATAGTTAGCGCTTTTTGAGTTGCGATCCGAGCGTTGCTGCGATAGATGAAACTTTCGGGGTCATTTTGATTATCGGAGAGAGCGGCGTTGAGGGTGGTGACGGCGCTGGCAAAATCGCCTTGCGCGATCGCTTCCACACCTTCGCGCTTAGCATCCGAAGCCGCCGGGAAAAGCACCTCCTCTCCCATGCTGACTCTAGAGCGAACCGCCTCTGGCACATCTTCACTAAGCGCAACGCTACCGCTGTTATTAGCCTGTATAAGGACCGCTCTATCTACGCGGCCCGTCAATAGCCATAGCAAGAAAGATATTCCACCGACCAGCCCAAATGCAATTAGTGTGGCAAGAATGGCAAATCGACTGCTGTTACTTTGCGCCATAGCCGCGCTGAACCTGGTCTTCTGTAGATTTTTCAGATAAACAATACTAAGACACGTTGGTCTGGTTGGATATCTCTTCGTTTTCCTCCGATTCTCTTCAGGATTAGTCTGTAAGCGCTAGATGAGTGCTAGATGAAGGAGTAAGGAGAGGTTATGTGGGAAGTGCGGATAGGGTTTGCTGGTGCTGACGAACGGGTATGAGCGTATGAGCTGCAATCATGCCGCTGGCTGCGACTGCGGGGAGGCCGATGCCAGGGAAGGTGGAGTCTCCACAGCACAGTAGCCCTTTGAGCGGAGTGAGCGGGCCTGGGAAAAGCGCTTTTCCGGCCTGAATAGCTGGGCCATAAGATCCTTCGTGTCGTCTGAGATAGCGTTCGTGGGTCAGCGGCGTACCGGTCAAGTTCAGCGTTGTTCGCGCTCGAATATCGGGAATGACCCGCTCTAGGGCTTGCCACATGACTTGCGATCGCGCCTGCTTTTTCGCTGCGTAGTCCGTACTACCTCGGACTATACCTTTCCAAGGTTCGTAGGGCTCGTTGCCAGGTGTGTAGACATGCAGCGTATGTTTGCCGGCTGGTGCGAGGGTGGGATCGAGCACAGATGGAATCGAAATTAGCACCAGATTCTGCGGAGCTTTCACGCCTTTTTCCCAGTCGCCGACCACAATGTAGTGACAGGCTAGATCTGCCGATAAGCCCTCGGCTTCTATACCTAGATGCAAATGCATGAAGCTCTCGCACGGTGGTATTTCTGAGCGCGTTTCAACAAACTTTGGCGGCAGTACGCCCTTTGGTATCAACTTCAGCGTGTCCCAAACTGAGGCATTAGATACCACAGTCTGCGCTTCGATCCTTTCACCATTGCGTAATTCGACACCCGTTGCCCTGCCGTCTTTCGTAGTGACTTGAGCTACATGCGCCCCAGTCCTAACTTCTCCCCCGTGCTTGGTAACGCCTCTAGCCAACGCCTCTACTAGCGCTACCGATCCGCCCATTGGATAGTCGAGCTGTACATCAGGCCGGTACCAGTCGGCGAACATAAAGGCGACCTCTGCGGTGCTGGTGCCGCTAGCGGGCAGACCGGATAGGAGAAAGCACAGCATGTCTAGCCAGTTGCGAGCAAACGGGTCGGTAATGACGCTGTCCATAATCCGGCTGAAGGGACCAGTCAGCTTCGGCGTATTGAGACTGTGCTTTAGCAGCTTTGGGACAAAGGGAGCGGCGGTCCTAAACGCGCCCCAGTCAAATCGAACCGCTGCTGTCGGTAGGGCAACCGCTGCGCTTGCCAGTGGCTGCATCACTCGCTGTAGCTCTCTCCATTCGGCAACGGCCTTGGGTCCGCGCAGTGTTTGCAGCACCTGACAAAACTGGTCGGCCCCAACGGAAGTATCAAAGTCGCCTTCAGGGAGACGGCAGCCCCAAGTGTCGTAGTTCGCCCAGGTCACATCTTCGCCGATGATATCTAGCACCTGACGCAGCGGATTGGGTGAGGGACTGTAGGAGAGTCCTGAATATAAGGAAGGCCCCGAGTCGAAGTGATGACCTTCGCGCTCAAAGCCATGAGCCGCGCCGCCAAGCAAGACGTGACTCTCGCAAACGGTGACTCTTTTGCCGTAGTGGGCTAGCAGTGCGGCGCAGCACAGACCGCCGATACCGCTCCCGATCACAACGACATCTGTTTCTGAGTCCATGGTTTTAGTTGGATATTGGGGAGCTATCAAGAGGATAGCTTCTCTAATTTCTCTTCTTCTTTAGCGCGAAAGCCGACCATGACGGCCTCTCCATCTTTCTCAAACAGAGGTCGCTTGAGCAGCATGGCATCGTCGGCAAAAGCGTCAATCCACTGCTGGTCACTCCAGTCCTTTTTCTCTTCTCCGAGCGCTCTGTAAGAGAGTCCAGAGGTGTTACGCATGGGTCTGGCGGTGAGCGTCTCAACCCATTTTTCGACCACGGGTTTGGTAGGCGGCTGTTCTTTGGTATTGACGAATTCGTAGGCGATATCTTGGTCTTCCAACCAGGCGATCGCTTTCTTACAAGTGCCGCAGTTGGGAATCCCGTAAATCTTTAGAGTCATCTAGGTTTTCAACCTATTCAGCAAACGTTGTTGTCATAGTTTAATGTATTCACCCTAGAAGGGTGCGGCAGAGGTCGAAGCAGGTTGCGCTGGTTGCACAGGTCGCAGCTGACTTGCTCTTAGAGTGTTTACTAAGTACAGCGGAACTGGCTGTCGACCAATCTGCACGATGGTGGCTTCGTTGAGGGCATCACGATAGCGGGCGTTCTGATCGAGCTCGGCCTGAAAAAAGCCAAACGTGAGCGCCTCCAGGTAGCTGTCAACCAGTGGAATGTCGTTGTTGATCAGGCCACTGGCCAGGGTTGGATCAGCGCCTTCGACATCGGGAGGTTCGTAGAGGTGAGAGCCGCCCTGAATCAAAGCTAGAAAGTGATCTGGCGCATTGGGCGATTGACTTAGCCAGGTGAAGGGACGAATTTGTTCTAGCAGTGCGGGAGCGACAGGGTCATTGGTGCCTGAAATGATCAGGCTAGGAATGTCTATTTTAGAGAAGCCAGTGCGGCCAAACAGACTGCTGGTGACAGGATTGAGCGCGATTACAGCATCGATCCGATCGTCTTTCAGCTCGGCGGTGAACTGAGTCGGATCTGAGAGAGCGGTGCATTGCAGCAGCATGGACGGATTAGCCGCATTGAAGATAAAGTCGTCTGAGGCGCAGTTTGCCTGTAGCGTGTCGTAGTTGAGCTGTGCGCCAGCGAGGGCAAGGGCAGTGTAGCCGCCCAAGGAATGGCCGATGATGCCAACTCGATCGAGATCTAGCTGATCAGCTAAGTCGCTGCCGGTGGTATTGAGCCGGGTGAGTTCGTCGAGCAAAAAGGAAACGTCTAGGGGGCGATCGCGAAACTCACCTGGTGTAGCAATCTCTCGCTCATTGCCGCTGAGCACTGCATCTAGCTGCCGCCGGTTGCTGCCAGGATGATCGAGCGCCGCTACCGCATAGCCATGACTCGCTAAATGCCGAGAGACATTCATAAAGCCTTTGCGATCGCCTGCCAGCCCATGAGAAAAAACAATTACGCCTGCTGGCGGGGCATCTATAGGTAGATAGAGATCGGTCGGCAAGGTGCGATCGCGCGCCAAATCCACTAACGTCAGCACCTGTTCGCTCACCTGATATGGTCCTGGCTCAGACAGAGTCTCTACAGTCGGGATAGAAGAATCGAGGATAGAAGGAGGAACGCTGCGGCTAGCAATAGCGGCGATCGCGTTTTGCGTATCTCGAATCAGTCCAGTAAAAGAGCCCAACCCGCGAAAAGCCCGCCTAGAATCTAGGCGCACTGCCCTAGTCGGAAAGTAGTCTAATATGCCCAACAAGGAGAGCCCTTCTGGATCGGCAGCCGCTAACACTAGCGCTCCTCGCAAGCCTTTAGCACCATTTAGTCGACCCTTGGTTTGAACGATGTTACCAACCGAGCGCAAGATATTTTGACCAATCCCCGAGTACAAAAACTGAGAGATATTCACCGGGCTAATGTCTTGTCTAGCCTGTAGCGCCTGACGAAACTGGACTCTTTGCTCGGGGCTCAAAAATCGAATATAAGGAGAGAGTTCTGAGTTGGCCTTGCCGGTTTCGGCGTAGGTTCTGAGCGCGTCAACAGAGGTGGAAATCTCGACATAGCCATACGTCAAGATTACCTGTTCAGCGGCGGTAGCTGGACGAGCCGTTGCCAGCGGCAGCAGCCCACTAAGGCATAGCCCGCCGAGCAAGCCCAGCGTTCGTGCTTTTATCTTTGGCAGAGGCTTGTTCAAGAACTCTTCCGGCGAGAACTCTAGTGATAAGAGATCTGGCGACAGGAACTTTTTATGCGCATTTAGTTCACTCGACTTGGGCTCAGGCGAAGCAAAGGCAGAGCGGCATCGACGGAATAAAAAAGAAGGCATAGGGAAGCTGACAACAACACTGCTGTATCAAACACTAAACTGATCGGTTTAGCTTTATGCCCAATCTTATCCCATCAATCTGTATCGTTGAGATCTAACCAGAGAGCTATTGAACGGTTAGGCTGACTGGCACAACGCCTTCGCGCAGTCCTTTTTGCTCGTGCAGCCAAAGATTTTGCGCAAAAGGGAAGCGACCAAATGTGGATGCGATCGCCTTGAATCCTTGATAAGGCAACCCAGGCTGTGAAATGAATGCCACCTTCCGCCATTCTGATAGCTGCATTTTCTGCACCGCTTCTACCTCCGGCTGCCGCTCAGACTGAATTGCCTGAAAAACTTCGTCTGGCACCTTTCCGTTGCGGTTGTCTCCCTTTGCCAGGTGATTCGCCACCACAATTGCATCTCGTAGCGCCATGTTGATTCCTTGCGCTCGGTTCGGTGCCATTGGATGAGCCGCATCGCCGATCAGCAACAGTCCTGGAATGCTCCACTGAGGGCAGCAGCCAACTTGCACGTCTAGAAAAATTGGCCCTTCTAGCTCGTCTCGATAGTCGCGAAAATGCTCAGCTAGCTTAGGTGGTAGTGCAGTCGCAAAGGTCTGAGTCCAATCGCGATCTTTGAACTGAGAGAGTCCTCCTAGTTTCTCCACCTGGCCTTTTTCGACAATCCATCCAATCTGTAGGCGATTGTCCCAAGATGGATAGAATGCAAACTGACTATCTGGCTGCAAACAAGCTACGAACGGCGTCCCTTTTTTCAACGCTGGTGGCGCTGGCAGCTTGAACCACAGGACATCGAACTGCGCAGGCGATTTGTCCATCTTCAGTCCAGCCAGCTTTCGCACCCGAGAGTAGCGTCCGTCAGCGGCAATCACACCATCTGCAAAAATATCTCGGCTTTGTCCTGTCTTTTTGATCCGCAGGCCGATTACGGTGTCTTTGACGCGATCGCGCAAAAAGTCCACCACCTGCCACCCTGGACAGAACTCAAAATTCGGCAGCGCCTTTGCCTTTGCCACCATCGCCTCTAGCAGCGCCGTTTGATTGATAATTCGAGTTGAAACGCCATTCTGCTCAGGCTCTTTCACCCGCATTCGCCGCCGCCCACCCACGTAGAAATCCCAAGCATCTAACCGCCGCGAAGGAATCTGCGCAAACGTTTCCTTCAACCCCATTTGATACAGCGCCTCAAGGCCAGAAGGCATCAGTCCTTCACCTCGAAACACCCGGTCAAACGTCCGCTCTTGTTCTATTAAAGTGACTTTCAATCCTTGTTGTGCGAGCAGTAGGGCAGTCGCTACACCAGCGGGTCCGGCTCCTGCGATCGCAATATGTTTCATAAAAAGCGGTAGTGCTGTGTGGGAGAGGTCTCTATAATTATCTATCTGCCATACTATAGCTTTCGGCACTTTGCTTCCAGCAAAATCAATAGCTACAACCCTTTTCAAACAAAGCAAAGTGCTTTGCAAACTGCACAATGCATTGCGCAGTTTGCTATAAGACAAATCCAATACTCAACTTACGGTTAGAGACATGGTTAGCGCTCTTGAAAGAACCCACCAAGTAACCAGCGGCGAAAAACGAGTCTCAATGCCTAATATCAGCTGGGATCAGTATCAGCAGATTCTGAGCGCGCTACCTCAGACTAGAGCAGCTAGGCTTACATATCTCCTAGGAACGTTAGAGATTTCGATGCCGTTAGAAGATCATGAACAGGCAAGCGAGTTTATTGCCTCATTCGTCAAAATCGTGGCTCGCGGACTACGCCTGAAATGGAAAACTATGGGTTCTACCACACTGAATAGAGAAGACCTCGACCGGGGTGCGGAACCGAACAAAGCTTACTACATCCAGAACAAAAGCCTGGTAGCTGGTCGCAAAGTGAATTTGCAGCAAGACCCACCGCCAGATCTAATCGTAGAAGTAGATATCACGCACACAGATATTGATAAAAATAGCCTGTATGCAGCGATGGGTGTGCCTGAACTTTGGCGGTTTAACGGTCGGTTTTTGCAGACATATGTTCTCAAAAACGACGGCTACGTTGAAGTAGAAAAAAGTCCAATCTTCCCAATCGTCGATAAATCCGACCTGTATCACTTTCTAGATGAGGCAAAACAAGATGAGTCTGACGCGGAAGACTGGCTGCGAGCTTTGGTTCAGCAGAGAGTTCAGGATCGGACCAAACTAACTGATGATAGTGTGGGTAAGGCTGAGTAGTAAAGACGACTTAACCTCTCACAGGGGAGCATCCTATGCCTGTATCATCCTCATCGACGTTGCCCTCTCCCAAGGATATTCTGTCTGAGCTGCTGCCCTTCCTTAAAGTGGCGGGCGGCTACGCACAGCAGATTCAAAAGCGCATTGCGATTCATCCTGACAAATACGATGGCGATCATGTGTTTGCCAATGCGCTCACGGACGCAGACCTTTCGATTCAGACCTTTATAGAAGTCGCACTGCTAGCGAAGTTCCCTGACGTGCGCTTCTACGGCGAAGAATACGAGTCTACTTACAACACGAAGTATTTCAGGGCAATTGATCTCGGGCCGCAGGGTGACTATCTAATTACACTTGATCCGATTGATGGCACCCGCTATTACATGGATGGGCATCCCAATTATCTGGTGATGATGACGGTAGTTAATGCCGATGGCTTTGAGGCGGCGATCGCACTGAGCCCTGCCAACAATCGCTACTACTACAGCCTGCGAGGCCAGGGCACCTTTGTCGGCAGTATGGAGTGATAACCTCGATCAGTGTCAGCCGCTGAAGATAGAGAACCCAGGGAATAAGGTCGTGCTAGGGACAGCGCTGAGTCCAATTGCTGATGTGGTGCGATCGCACTATCCCGTGATCGATCTGAAAACCGAATATTCCTCAGAAGTGCCCGTACCACCGATTAATGGTCTGCTCACGGGCGAAGTCGCAGGCGTTATTCTCGCTAGTGCTCAGTTTATTGATACGGCGGCCCTAGCCTGGATGGCAAAGGAGATGGGATACTTCTTAACTGACTACGACGGCGGCCCTGTATCTTCTCCATCAGAGTGCGAGAACTATCGTCAGGCAGAAATTATTGTTTCTGCAACAGAAGAAATGCAGCAAACGCTGATTCAAGTTATGAAATCTGCGACCGTGAGCGAGCGCTGAAAGATCATTTTGACGGACGCGTCGAGTTGGCTAGTTCTTAGTACGTCGAGATCGGAGCAATCCAACTCGACTTCTAAATACCACACAGCCGGGACAAATCCCCTCTCTAGAGGGGTTGCCCATAGGGCGGGGTGGCCTCGACGTGTGGCGCTAGACAGGTACAGTTCCTACGAACCGGCCATTGTTAGGCCTTGTCGGATAGCGCTGCGCTGCCCTTCATCTCATCAATTTCTAAAAGATTGACAATAATACTAGCAATCGGAATAGATAGAAAAATCCCCAACAAGCCGGCAATTCGCGCTCCAACAATCAGCGCAAAAAACATGATTACTGGATTGATATTTAGAGACTCTTTCATAATGCGTGGCAGCAGCAGATTCTCTTCTACTTGCTGAAGTATCACGCATATAAGTAACGACTGCACCGCTAGTCCAATGCTTTGTGACAATAGAAACAAAGAGACTAATCCTATCCCCAGCGTTGCCCCAATACCAGGAATCAGGTCAAACAGTCCAGCGATCACAGCCAGCGTCAGTGCATACGGCACCTTTAGCAATAGAAAAACAACAAACGTCGATGCTCCAAAAAAGATAGAGAGCAGCAGTCGCCCCCAAAAGAATCCCAAAAGGCTGTCCTGCACTGTTTCTGTGATTCGGGCCTGCTGCTCTAACGGCAGCCGCTTGATCAAAAAGTCCCAGAGCCGTGCGCCATCTAACAGCATAAACAAAGTCACTACCGCAACCAAGATCGAGTGCAAAAAATTGCTCAGCAGCCCCTGAAATAGGTCAATGCCTACGCCCAGCAGTCCGACTGCCTGATCTCGAAATTGAGACCCTAAAGACTGTAGATCAACCTGTAAATCCCACCGCTGAAGAGACTGTTCCAATGTCTCGATCCGAGGCGCTAGCGAAGTCAAAAAGTCGGATAGATTATCGATTAACGGCTGACCTTGGGAAAGTACGGCAAGAGCGATCGTGGTCATAAGCCCACCGATTGCAGTGAGCGCAGCTAAGAAGACTATCGACACAGCAACGCCGTGTGGCAAGAATTGCCTCAGCCAGCGCACGGGATGACTGAGCAGAAAGGCAAGAATCGTTGAAGAGGTGAAGATGACAACAACAATTTCAAAGTATTCTAACAGCTCTACCGCCGCCCATCCGCAGACAAACAACAACAAATATCGTACTAATGACAAAGTTGTTAGGTATTTCCAGAGCGGATGGTCTTCCATAGACGGTCGTTAATCAGCAGGACTAGTCGAGAGGCTGGTCAAAAGATTGCTCAAAAGAGGGGTTGGTAGCAGTGACAAGTTGGTCTTGCACCAAAACGTAGGGCTGCACGATCAAAGAGGTAAAGCCTTTGTTTTCGTTACTCCAGGTGACGAGCTGTTCGGCGGTGGGTTTGTGAATTAGCTGTTCATTGATCCAGCGTTCTACTGCTTGGGTTTGATCGGATGCGATCGCCACCCCCACTTCAACGAGATCTAGCTGCTCATTCACCACTACTACCGCGTCGCGCTGTACATGAGGCTTTAGCACCTCCCAGGGAACCGGCCCCATCATCTGGGCGAGTTCTGCATACAAATCTTTTGACTCTGAATCTTTTGACATTAGATCTTCTGACATAAGGCCCTTCAACGTCTGAACAGTGTATTTATCGATACTAGCTATCAGCATTTTACCGCGTGCGCTACTGATAGCCTCTGTCACTTTTGGCCTTCTATTCTGCTGCCGACTCGAGCACTATCGCCCCATCTTGTGTAGCGCGTGAATTTCGTCAGTGCAGCGCTGGGTGATGGCCCGAAGCTCGGCTTTGTCCTTGGTCGTAGGAGGTGCGATCGCCTCTCCAATCCGCACCGTTACTGTCGCCGGTCTGGGCAGCGCCGATCCCTTTCGCAAAATCTTCTGCGTTCCCCACAAACTCACCGGTAGTAAGGGTACTTGAGCCTTCGCTGCAATCAATGCCGCCCCTAGCTTTGGCTCAGGAATTTGGCCGTCGGACGTACGTACCCCCTGCAAAAAAATTCCTACCGCCCAGCCATCTTCTAGCTGCTTTAGCGCCTCTCGAATTGCACTGCGATCCGCCGAGCCTCGCTTCACCGGATACGCCCCATACGCTCGAATGGCAGGCGCTAACACCGGCACCTGAAATAGCGACTCCTTCGCCATAAAAGACACTGGCCGCCCCACACAGTTAGCCAGCAGCGGCGGGTCAAAATTGCTAGCATGATTCGCCACGATGATTAGCGGTCCCTCTGCTGGTACCTTCTTTGCGCCATAGATGCGTCCACGTAGATAGCTGTGTAGCAGGGGGCTTACCACGGTCCACTTGAATAGGTGATATAGCGCCAGGCTAATAAAAGGTTCGCGATCTTGAGCCATAGAAGTGCAGAGCAGGAATGCCTAGATCTTTGCACATTTTCGTATTTCTTCAGCAGAGTCTAAACGCATCAGGCGCGGCCTATTTATTTTGAGTGCTGAATCAAAAGATTGTGCAGATTAGATTGTGCAGATTCTGCCGAGCTATGGCGATGCTAATGGTGTCCGCTCTTCATCTGTCTAAGCACCGGACTGAGTGCTCAATCATCTCGGTCACAAAAGTCTTGTACCCTACCGTTTCAAATAAGACATTTACTTTATCTTTCTCGTATCGCAATACCTGCCCAATCCCAAAGTTAGTGTGGATGATCTCGCTGCCTATTGGAAATGGCTGGAGATATTTCACCTCATCTTCTTCCGCACTTTCGCAATTATCACAGCCGCCGCAGGGCGTCTCACTTTCTTCACCAAAATAGCTCAAAACATATTCTCTACGGCAGGCGCTAGTCTCTGCATAACCGCGCATCATATGCAGGCGAGACTGGTTAAACTGTTTGTGTCGCTCTTGCTGAGTTGCTGCTTGTTCGATAACCTGCTCTTTTGTCAGCTTTTCAGCAGAGTCTGCATCTACGAGAACTATCTCTCCTGAGTCTTCTTGCTTAATAAATCCTACGAACTCAAGCGCATCTAGAGCAGCCTGCGTTTTTGCTTGCGATAGATCGAAGTGGTCTTTTATCTGGCTCTGACTAATCGAAGCTTTTGAGATCCTCAGCAGCTCTACTAACTTCTCTAGAACGTCTTTGTCGACTTGAGAGCTACCCGTAAAGAAACGCTGTAGCTTCATATCATCAGGATGGTAAAACAGCGTCGCCATAGCAGAATTTCCATCGCGAGCGGCCCTGCCGATTTCCTGATAGTAGGCGTCTATCGCACTAGGAATGTGATAATGGAAAACAAATCGGACGTTGGGTTTATCTATGCCCATGCCAAAGGCGTTAGTGGCCACAATAATATCGATTTTGTCTTCAATAAACTGGGTTTGAACGGTATCGCGATCGCCCGCCTTCATACCAGCGTGATAGGCACTAGCTAGATACTCAAGCTTCATTAGCTTTTCAGCGATCTCCTCCGCTGCTTTTCGGGTCGCCACATATATAATCCCTGGTGTAGCAGCTTCAGCCACCGCATGAAACAAACGGTCTAGCTTCTCTTGCTCTCCATGACAACAACATGCACTGAGGTAAATATTAGGTCGATCAAACCCCTCGACGATTTCAACCGGATTGTTCATAGACAACCGTTCAACAATCTCTTTTCTGACTAAGGGCGAAGCAGTCGCTGTCAGCGCTAACGTCACTGGGTGGCCCAAGTCTTCGATCACACTATCTAGCTGCAGGTAATCAGGCCGAAAATCGTGGCCCCATTCGCTAACGCAGTGCGCTTCATCAACGACAAACAGAGAGGGTTTAATCTCTTTTATCTTATTTAGTGTCTCCGCGTTGCTGAACTGCTCGGGAGCCATAAAAAGAAACTCTAGCTCTCCGTTGGCCAACTGCTCAAACACATGCTCGCGTTCTGTGTTGCTCAAAGTTGAGTTGAGCACAGCAGCTTCTACCGTGCCCTGCTGAGCAATGCTCTCAACTTGATCGAACTGCAAGGCGAGCAGTGGTGAAATGACAATGGTCGTCCCGGGTATTCGCAGCCCTGCAATCTGGTAGATTGCTGATTTGCCCGAGCCTGTAGGCATCACCGCCAAAGTGTCTCTTCCTCCTAACACAGCTGAAAGCACTTCATGCTGGGCTGGGTGCAGATGGTCGTAGCCGAATACCTGTTGAGCGATTTGCTCTAGCCGAGGATTGGAATTGGTCGCTGACTTTGGCGGCGGGCTAACCATAGATTCAACCGTATTTGCGCTCTTATTGTTGAGGTTAAAACGCAGTTGATCTTCTTTCTCTAGAAAGAGATTCTCAAAACCTATCTGCTTAGAGATACGACAGCATTTTCGAAACATAGTATGTAAATCAACCGCACCAAAAACCCGGTCTCACGCCATTATCGCTGGCTTCTGGGTTAGCCGCTGTGGATACTCACTCTTTTTAAACTCACTTCTAGACAGTCGGTATTCCCCTCAGAATGTTCTCTAAGTACCTAAATCTTTCCAACGTTGGTAGAGACTATAAGTAGTGATATCGTGGTTCCTCTAGAGCTGATCTCTCTGATATCACCGCTGTTCCTGTGAATTTCTTTTAGGCACGGACTATATGGATGCTAATGTTGATGTGCTCTGGATAATCCTGTGTGCCATCTTGGTCAGCACCATGCAGGCAGGCTTTTGCTGTCTAGAAAGTGGATTAGTTCGCACTAAAAACAGCATCAATGTCGCTATCAAAAACCTGGTTGATTTTTGTATCTCCTCGGCTATTTTCTGGGCGATTGGGTTTCGATTGATGTTTGGCGAATCGGTTGCTGGTCTTGTCGGCTATACCCTGTTACCAACCGCCTCGTGGGGAGGGGAGGACTATACATTCTTTTTGTTCCAGCTGATGTTCTGTGGAACGGCAACGACTATTGTTTCGGGAGCGGTAGCAGAGCGGATGAGCTTTCTGGGATACTTTGTTGTATCCACTATTTTAGCTGGCGTCATTTACCCAGTTGCCGGACATTGGATCTGGGGAGGGCTTTGGTTTGATCATACTTCTGGCTGGTTAGCCCGCCTGGGTTTTCATGATTTCGCTGGGGCTACGGCGGTACATGCAGTGGGTGGGTGGATGGCTTTGGCCGCAATCTTGATTATTGGGCCTAGGCTGGGGCGATTCATGCCCCAGCCTAGGCAGATAGAAGGCCACAATTTGCCAATTGCAGTACTTGGGGTCTTTCTACTCTGGTTTGGTTGGTTTGGCTTCAACGGCGGGAGCACGCTGGCATTTACCGATAAAGTACCTCAAATCCTCGTGAACACTTCTCAAGGCGGTGCTGCTGGCGGTATGACCGCTTTATTGACTACCTGGACTATACACAAGCGCCCAAGGGTTCCGGTTGTGATGAACGGTGTAATCGGTGGCTTGGTTTCGGTTACGGCAGGCGCAGATGTCATGTTACCGACCGGTGCAATCTGTGCAGGGGCTGTTGGGGGCGTTCTTTGCACACTTGCGGAAAGAGCGATGGGCCGCGCTCGGATTGATGATGCGGTTGGTGTTGTGTCTGCTCACTTGGTTTGTGGCGTATGGGGGACGCTGGCTGTGGCGCTGTTAGGAGACCCACAACAGTGGTTAGGCGAATACAGCTTTAGCCGCATTCTAGCAGTGCAACTTGTGGGCACTGTGGCGGTGGGTTTATACACCTTTGGGGTCGGGTTTGGTCTACTTTGGGCACTGAATCAGGTGCTGCCTTGTCGGGTAACAGCAGAGCAGGAGCGAACCGGTCTTAATATTTCTGAGCATGGCGCTAGCACTTCTATTCAGACGCTCCTAGCTAGTATGAACAGTCATTCTATGGCAGGTGATTTTACACAGCATGTATGGATAGAACCTGAGACTGAGGCGGCGGCGATCGCAGCTCACTACAACCGCGTGTTGGACAAGGTCAACGCGATGACTCAAGAACTGATGACCAGTCGAGAAGGCTTGTTGTCTATTCTCAACGCACCTGCTTTTCCTGTGGTCATCAGTCACATGGAGACCAGCAAACTGTACTTTATTAACGAACGTGCGTCTGAGCTGTTTGGGTTTACGATGCAAGAGGCGGGCCGCTATCGAGATGTTGATTTTTGGGAAAACCAAGCTGATCGAGAGCACCTTATAGGTCGGCTTGAAACCAAGCAGCCAGTATCCAATTTTGAGGCCTATCTCAAGAAGATCGATAGAAGTACCTTCTGGTCTTTGATCTCGGCTATTCGGCTAGAATACGATAGAGAAGACTGTATTCTGTTTTCTTTTAGTGATATCTCTGCGCGCAAAGTGACCGAGGAAGAACTAAGGCATCTGGCCCGAACGGATGAGCTAACAGGTGTCTACAATCGCCGTTTTTTCTTTAATCTAGCTGAAGCTGCGCTGCTAGAAGGTCAGGCTAAGAAAGTCGCAACAACAGTAATGATGCTGGATATAGACGACTTCAAGATAGTCAATGACACGTATGGTCATGCAACTGGTGATCGCGCGATTCAGCTAATGGTCGATGCCTGTGCTAGTAACTTGCGCGATGAAGACATCTTTGGCCGCTTGGGTGGAGACGAATTCTCGATTCTACTACCGACAACATCATTGGCTAAAGCTAGCGTGGTCGCAGAAAGAATAAGAAACGCGATCGCCCAAAGCCTACTGAGCGATCGAGGCCGAAAGATTCAGCTGACAGTCAGCATTGGCATTGCCCAAGCTGACCTAGATGCCACTGTACATGACGTGCTCCGTCAAGCAGACCAAGCGCTCTATATCGCCAAAAAACTAGGTCGCAACCGAGTAGAAAAGTCTGAAGGAATAGAAAAGATTTCAGCAAAGACTTAGATAGGTTGCATACGTTGGCTGCAATCAGCGCACGCATGTTCTTGACGAAGACAGCGCTAAATCTTCCTCTTCGTGTCAATCAAAACTATGCGAATCAGAGCTTAACTGACGGGTGTAGGCCGACTACCAACCGCATGGCGATCGATTACCTGGTCGACTAGGCCATATTCCATCGCTTCTTGAGGCGACATAAAGAAATCACGCTCGGTGTCCTCCTTGATTTTCTCTAGGGACTGGCCAGTGTGCTTTGCCATTGCCTCATTTAGCATTGTCTTCAGATACAAAATTTCTTTGGCCTGAATTTCAATATCGGTTGCCTGACCCTGCGCACCGCCAGACGGCTGGTGAATCATCACCCGACCGTTGGGTAGAATCATTCGCTTACCTTTAGCGCCGGCGCTGAGCAAGAAAGCGCCCATACTAGCAGCCAAGCCCATGCAGATAGTTGCCACGTCTGGGCGAATGTGGTTCATCGTATCGTACAGGCCCAAACCCGCAGAGACGGAGCCACCAGGCGAGTTGATGTATAGATAGATGTCTTTATCAGGATCTTCGGATTCTAGAAAAAGCATTTGGGCAACGATCAGGTTCATAGAATCGGCAGTGACCTGGCCGTGCAAAAAGATGATGCGCTCTCTGAGCAAGCGTGAATAGATGTCGAAAGCGCGCTCGCCGCGACCCGACTGCTCAATAACGGTTGGAATCATTAGAAGCTCTAGAGATTTTAGGTGTTCGTTTCCCTAAATTGTACAGACTTCACACGTCTCCTGGTCGGTTCTAAAGAAGTGTGGATAACCCGAATTCTATAGAGGCTATTTCCCAAAGGCTGTGCTGAAGGGGAACGAGTCTAGATTGATCATTCAGAGTCATAATTAACACGTTGTTCTGACAAAAATGCTATGACGCTCGTTTTTCTTGCTGGAGCTAGTCGAGGGGTTGGCCGTGAAATTGCTAGCCAGCTAGTCGTCAAAGGGTATCAAGTGATAGCGCTTTTAAGAAGTGAGAACGCCCAAGAGGATTTGTCGACGATGGGCATTGATACTGAAATTGGCGACGCTCTGGACGCAGAGGCTATGAACGCAGCTATCAGCGCTCACCCTGTCGACTTTGTCGTTAGTACGATTGGTGGTGTTCCAGGCATGGACGCCAGCAGTCGCCCCGACTATCTAGGTAACAAGAATTTGATTGATGCGGCTGTCGCTGCTAAAGCCAAACGTTTTATCTTGATTAGCTCCATCGGCAGCGGTGATAGTGCGATCGCTCTGCCGCCTAATGTCTTAGAAACGCTTGGACCTGTGCTAAAAGAAAAGGCTCAGGCCGAAGACTATTTGGTAGATAGTGGGCTGGACTATACGGTCATCCGACCGGGTGGGCTCGTATCTCAACCTGCGACTGACCAGGAGATTCTTACAGCAGATGCGTCTGTAGCGGGCTCTATTCCAAGGACAGGCGTCGCTCGCCTGGCGGTGGCTTGTCTGGAGAGCGATCGCGCCAAGAACAAAATCCTCTCTGCCATCGACCTATCTATGCAACGCACCCCTGGTACCCTCAAAACCTTCGAGCTCTAGCCATTTGCTAGCCTATAGCCGACTCAATCTGCTGCTCAATCTATTGCTCAATCCACTGACTTGAGCCACTGCCGGTTGATGGCAAAATCTAGCGTGTAGCGAGCGGTTACAAACCACAAGAAGCTCTCGCCCGTAATCAACAGCCAGGTAGTGAAGGCAAAAGTGTCATCCCAGGTGGCTTCGATCTGGGCGAGCGATCGCACAAAAGCAAACGCTCCTACTGCCCCGCTGCCCAAGTGCAAATTATCGTCTTGCCTAACAATGTAACGATACGTAACGCCAAAAAAGAAACCCGAAACCATTGCTACGGCCAAATTCACCAGCCAGCCCAAAACGCTCTCTGGGACCAGTGAAGGCAAACCAGCTACAGCTGCTACAAGCCCTACTGCCGTTGAAATCAGACCAACCACAGCCGCTCCAGTTAGACCAGATTTAATCGACTCTAGCCGCGCTTGAGCAAGGGTCGTCTCCGATGTGACCACGTTCTAAATCTCTCCCGTTTTCAGCAACGCTTTTGGCTAGGCGGTCCTAACTTTACCGTATGATAGAAAGTGAAGAATTTGCTCTTTTTAAGAACAGAAAAATTGATTATGGACATTTTGACACTTGGTTGGGTTTCTTTGTTTGCCTGCTTTACCTTCTCCATCTCTATGGTGGTCTGGGGACGTAACGGCTTCTAGAATCGATTTTCAGAATCGACATTAAGACTGCTAGGTTATACGGATACTTTTCAATGGATGCTTTCCTGAATGCGGCATCACAAAACCTGCTACTGACGGTGCTGGCTGTGATGTCCTTTGTATTGCTAATAGTCGTGACGGGCGGTGTGGTGTACCTCACCGTAATCGAGTGGCGTGACAAGAGACGCCGTGGCGACGAGGCGAAGGCAATGCCTGCTCGTGGCGTTCGCAGCAAACGGAAATAGTTTGACCCAGACCCCGAAGACTAGTACACAAACTAGCGCTAAAACAGCCAGGCAGATTGCCTTTGAAGCGCTCCGAGCAGTCGATCGGGGCGCTTTTGCTGATGTCGTTATAGACCGCAAGCTTAGAGCTGTTCAGACAAGTGCTCAACCAGGCGCCCAACTCAGCACTCAAGACAAAGGTCTTGTCACCGAACTGGTATACGGTACTGTCCGCAGGCAAAGGACATTAGACGCGCTAATCGATCAGTTTGGCAAGCGCCCGGCTGCAAAACAGCAGGCCGACCTGCTTCAAATTTTACGGCTTGGCTTTTATCAGCTGCGCTACTTAGACCATGTGCCTGATCATGCGGTTGTCGATACAACTGTCCATCTGGCGAAATTTCAGCGGCTCGGTAAGCTCAGCGGTGTGGTCAATGGCATGCTGCGTCAGTACATTCGCGAGCTGAATTTAGAGACTGCTACCGATCCACTAAAGCTGCCTGAAGACAGCACTCAGCGGCTAGGCATTCTACATAGCTATCCCGATTGGATCATCGACGTATGGCGCAAGGTGTTGCCAGATGACCAGGTCGCCGCGCTGTGTGAATACTTTAACCAGCCGCCTCAGCTTGATTTGCGGATTAATCTTGGGCGTCAGTCTTTATCAACGGCGGTGGCTGTTTTTGCAGAGGCCAGAATAGAAACTGTTCCGGTTGAAGGCGTTCCGTCTGCGCTTAGGTTGACCTCACATGCAGGTGCGGTGACTCAGCTGCCGGGATATGCAGAAGGCTGGTGGGCGGTACAAGATAGCAGCGCTCAGCTGGTGAGCCATCTATTAGATCCGCAGCCTGGGGAAGTGATCATTGATGCCTGCGCTGCGCCAGGGGGGAAAAGTCTGCACATTGCGGAGCTGATGGGGAATGAAGGCACAGTTTGGAGCTGCGATCGCACCCCATCCCGCACTAAAAAAATCCAGCAGAACATCGATCGCCTCGGTTCGACCATCGTTCGCCCGATCATGACCGATAGCCGCAATCAACCTACATTTGTCGCTCAAGGCGATCGCGTCCTGCTAGACGTTCCCTGCTCTGGGCTGGGCACGCTCAACCGCCACGCCGACGCCCGCTGGCGACAAAACCCCGCTTCTGTCAGCTCTTTGGTTGTCTTGCAGCATGAAATTCTGACTCACGCCTCCACCTGGGTCAAACCCGGCGGTGTTCTGGTCTACGCCACCTGTACCCTACACCCAGCAGAAAATGAAGCGCAGATAGAAAGCTTTCTTGCCCAAAACGCAGGATGGACGATTGAATTGCCGCTGCCATCGTTCCCAATTGCTCCGACCGAAGCGGGCTGGATTAAAGTATGGCCGCATCTTCAAAACATGGACGGCTTCTTTATGGTCAAGTTGCGCCGCGCCACCACATAACCGAATTCGCGTCGCCTTGCATCGCCAGCATCTCCGCTCGATTCTGTTCGGCTAGCTTGTGGTACCACTCGCAATAATCTTCAAATGCCTGACGGTACTCGGCCTCTCTTTGAAAGTCGATGGCGGCCTGATGAAGCTGTAGTGCCTCGCTTACCGGTCTAACTTCAGCCGACTGTGGCACCAGATACTCGAACACGGCACGTGAATGGATGCCCAGACGGTTCATGTCTGGCCTAATGCTATCGGTCATACCCAGCCTCGCAGTCGATAAAACACAAATCCCACGTATTCTTTCATCGCCCGCGTGAAGCGTCCGGTCGCCTCGGCCTGGGGAAGCAGAGACAAAATCCGTCCTTTAATCGTAGTGTTGTTCTCTTCATCTGTGGGTGTAGTGACCAAGTAATCTGTGGGCGTTGGAATAACTTCGATATTGAGCTTTTTGAAGATGGCGACAGAGCGAGGCATATGGACCGCAGAGGTTACTAGCAAGACAGACTCTATCGATTGAGCGTCTAGAATCTGCTTGACGTTGAGCGCGTTCTCTCTGGTGTTCAAAGAGGTTCCTTCTAAGATAATGTCTTTCTCCGGGACGTTCATTGCCATCGCCAATGATTTCATATCGGCCGCTTCCGATTCATCGCTGCCGCCTCTCCACTGCACCCGCCCCCCGCTCAAAATCAATTTTGGGGCGCGGCCCTGGTTGTAAAGTCGCGCTGCATAGAGAATGCGATCGCCCCCTTCGCCAACTTCCACCCAGGGTCTAGGCGCAGTTGCTGGCACTGTTGCTCCACCTAGCACCACAATCGCATCGGCTGTCGGCACAGGATCTGGTGGGAAATACTGCCATTCTAAAGAGCTCATCAGCCTGTCACTAACGATGGGATTGCTGCTGAAGAAAAGGACGAATAGAGAGAGTGCGATCGCTCCCGTCGCCCGACGAGGATGACGCCACAGCCAAAGCAGGCCCAGTACCATCAGCAAACTGCTGAGCCCTACAGGATAGATAAAGAGCGGAAGAAGCTTTGAAAGAAAAAACATGCTCTACTTTCCGACCCGCCGGTCTCTAGCGCGCTTCTTCCGCTCTATGTAGCGCCGATTGGCTTTGTTCGTTTTCAGGAAAGGCAGCGAAAAGCGCGGGTTTTCATCGGAACCGTCCGGCGCGGGGCGTCTGAGCTGGTCTGTCGGCGGCAGTCCTTTAGGACCATCCGGCGCACCGCCTTTGACTTGCCACCAGGCAGTGGCGATGCCACCAGCTAAGCCACCAATTGCACCAAATAAGATGCTAAAAGGAACCGGATAGCCCAGTAGAAAAAAGGCAATCAGAAAGATCAGCCAGTTTCTAATGACTGCTGGGATGATTAAATCAGCCACGACGACGAATCCTAGGTTGAATAAGGAAAAAGAAGTGAAACAGAAGCCCGGATTAGGAACTCAGAGCAAGGGGCCAGAGCAAGGGGCCAGAGCAAGGGGCCAGAGTCCCAAATATACCAGCTTTATTTATGAACCTTACTCTGCTTTGCGATGGAATCAAACAAGCTGCCCAACTGCTGCTGAATTTCATTGACTGTCTGAGTTGTGTCGACTATTACCACTGGCTCGAACGGCTCGAACGGCTCCATCGACTGCTTTGCCAAGATTGCGGCAGTCGCATCGGCAATATCACCCGCTCGCTGTTCTACGCGCGTACGCAAAACTTCTGGCGGCGCAGTGCAATACAAAAAGGTTAGCGACAGATCTTTGGCGGCAGTCTGTGCGATCGCTTCTTCTCTCTTTGCTCGCCGGTCAAATTTCGCATCCAAAATCACCCGATAGCCCCTAGCCGCTAGCTGCGCACCCAGCTCAATCAACCGGCTGTACGTCCTATCCGTCATTTGCGGCGTATAGATTTCATCACTGCCTTTTTCGTACAGATTGATACCGGCCAAATGCTTGCGTACCGCATCAGAGCGCAAGCGAACAGCGCCCGATGCTTTCACTAGCTGACTAGCTGTTGTACTTTTCCCCGAGCCTGATAGTCCGCACATCGCGACTACCGGCTCTTTTTTTTTGTACGTATGACCAGGCAATCTCGTAATATCTAGCTGCTTTCTCGCTAGCCGCTTTTTGATCCGCCAGATCAACACTAGGATCGCCCAGCATGAAGGAAGTGACCTTTGCTCGCACATAAGACTGCCGGCTGACATACAGCGGCAAAATCTCCAGCCCTTCGTAGTCGCCCGTAGCTTCTACGTACTGGTTTAGAAAGACTTGACTCAGATCCTGGCGTCCGGCAACTTCTAAATCCATCACGATGTAGGCAATATCGAACATCGTGTCGACAAAGCGGAAGGGCTCGTTGAATTCAATGCAGTCAAAGAGAAGAATCTTGTCTTCCCACTCGCAGATGTTGCCGAGGTGCAGATCGCCATGGCAGGCGCGAATTCGATCCGCATCCAGGCGCTTTTGAAAGAGTGCTTGCTCAGTGGCAAAAAAGTTGTCTGTGTAAGCTTTGGTCTCGTCGAACTGTTTTTGAGTTTGCGGCTTGGTGATCTCGTCGCCGCCGATATAAACGAGAGTTTGTTCGTAGTTTTCGTCGAATGCCTGACGGATAGCCTCAGGCGTGCCGTAGGTGCGGATGTGTTCGCTGGTGGCGGTTTTGCTGTGGAAGTTGGCAACGGTTTGGGCGAGCGATCGCACCTTCTCTTCATCCAACAGCCCTTTAGCGAACTGCTCACTCAGCAGCGCCGGCTGCGGAAACTGCCGCATCTTCACCGCATACTCAATCGGTTCGCCATTGCCATTCACCTCTGCTCTGCTAGCACCATCCGCGCTATCCTTTGCCGATTCAGTAATCGCCACAACTTCTAGATACAAGCTCCCCGCTCCCCGCTGGTTCAGCCGCAGCTCTTCTTCACAAAAATGCTTGCGTTTTTCAAGTGTGGAATAGTCTAAGAACCCAAAATTCACTGGCTTCTTCAGCTTGTAGACACAGTCACCCGTCAGCAGCACGTATGAGACATGGGTCTGCATCAGTTGAATAGGCTCAGCTACCGGATGCGCATAGAAGTTGGGTTTAAGCATCTGCTGAATCAGCGTCGGCAAAGTCGAATCGGACATAATCTCCAAGAATAGGGAATGGGGAAAGTAGATATCGAAGGATTTGTATCACGGTCTTGGCGAAAAAACAAAAGGGGCCAGGAAGCTTATTTCCCAACCCCTTTCTTCAATTTCTAGTCTTCAGAAGCAAGTCCTTCAACTAGCTTACCGGCATGCTTGAAAGAGCCGTTACGAGTCAGCCGTATCGATATCTTCTTCAACCATAATGGTCTCTGTTGGCGTTGCTTCAGGCACTTCTCCCGAGGCTTCTTCAACCGCTGCTACCGTACGAGGCGCGAGCACTGACACAACCAGCAGATTAGGATCTAGTGCAATAGAAGCTCCCTTCGGCAATTTGATCTCGCCGACATGCAGCGCGTCACCGATCTTCATTTCAGAAACGTCTACGTCTAAAGTCTGAGGAATAGCATCAGGAGGGCACTTTAGCTGAACTTCGGTCATTACCATGTCGAGGGTGCCGCCTTCATCAGTCACACCGACCGAGTCTCCAACAAAGTTGATTGGCATGCTGACTTCGATCTCGGACTGCGAAGCAATCGAGAAAAAGCTGAGATGGTGAAGTTTGTTTTTCCAGGGGTGCTTCTGTACTTCGCGCAAAATCACTTTGCCGCTCCAGGGCAGATCAGGCACATTGACGGTAATTACCGACTTATTTACCGAGGCTTTGCGCAGGAGAGCTTCGGCATCGTAGTTGCTCAGCTTTAGCGAGACGGAGTTGTTACCATCGTGTCCATAGAGAACAGCGGGAAGGGTGCCTTCTCTACGAAGTTTTTTGGGCTTGTCTTCTGGCGCACGCTGGGCGCACTCAATTGATAAATCCATGAGAGTTCTGTGTATTCGGTCGGTGTGTTCAGTCTGTGGTGGGATTAAAAATAAGGCAGGTGTCAAAAGCCAGACAAGCCCGAGGATCTATATTACCTGATTAGCGGGCGATCGCATGAGAATTTTGTTTGGCACCCGTGGCGGATTTACTCGCGACTGATTAGCTTACGACGGGTCTGCACTGTGATCTGCACTGTGGTTAATCAGTGCGGCTGTAATCCAAGCGGCCAAGCCACCTACGATCAAGCTCACGGTCAAAATTAGGGTAGCGCTGAGCAAAAGATTGGCGATAGGCGGGGATTGATCGGCTGGCACAGGACGCCAGGTTTGAATCAAGCTATCTGCCCGGTCGCCGATGCTAGAGGCGGCAAGAGAGGCAGCGCTGATGCCAACACCTGCGATCGCCACCGTCCGGTTGAGCACCCGCTCATTTTGCGTTCGCTCAATATCGATGATGCCCTGCACCGTCTGTATAGAGTTGCTCAAGGGCTTTCTTGCCCCTTCAAAGGCCGCAATATCAGCTCTAATTTGACCCAGATATTTTTCTTTTGCGAGTGTCGTAAAGCGACCCAATACATCTAAGTCGGCAGATGGATCGATCTCGCGCATTTTGTCGACGCGCTTGCCATAACTAGTCAAGTTGGTACTAATCTCAGGATCTTTTTCCCTCAGATAGTTCAACTGCTTCTCATAAATATGTGCGGCGCGTAGCGCATCTGCTAAATGCTGCTGCAAGACCTTCAAATCGAGGCGGGGTTTTTGAACGTGCCTTGAGAGTTCAAAAACGAGCGGATCGACAGTATCTGAGGCTTCTTTTAGTTGGCTTTTGAGCTTTCGACTCTCTTCGTATAGCCACAGCACCTTGCTGCGGTTGTGAAAAAGGCGGATGAGGTGGCGATAAAGCTTGCTCATCGTTGTCTCTACGTGGGCTTTGGGCTGCTCAGCGGAAAATAGACAAATTAAGACGTGATGATTGTTGTTTTTGCTATCTAGAAAGGTGTCTATCTGCTGGAGTTCGTACAGCACCGCGCCACCAAAACTGCCTTTACCAACATAGCCTTGCCGCCAGCTTAGTTCTTTTGCAGACGTTAAGCTGCTGTAGCAGGCTTTTGCGGTTGCTTCAGCATCTTGATCTGGACTACTGAGCTGTCCCCAAATTAACCAGCTTTCACCCAAACCACCGTGCTGGTTATGAATACGGTTTTGAAGGATGTCTGTGGAGATAGCTTCTACAGTTTCTGGCGAAGTGGGCTGATCGGCGTGTTCTTTTTGTCCAGAACTGTCAACCTGTAGGGCGTAGGTATCGCTGAGCTGCACGGGGTAGTAGTAGCCATCTACCGAGTCTGGAAAGACCTCATATTTTTTGTCGGCTAGTAGCTCTACATAGTCAGCAAAGTAGGCGCTTGTTTCTCTGATATGAGCTGGCTTGGAGCCATTGCTGTTTGGATACAGCCGCTGCCAAAATTGCTGCCTGACTTCTGCAACCTTCTCAGGTTTTCTCCCTAGACCTTCGCAAAGGTCATAGAGAAAGAGATCGACAGTGAGGCCATTGAGATCGTTCACAAATAAAATCGCTTACAAGGATGACTGCATTCTTTGAGCAAAGCGGGAACGCCAGTTGAGAGCTTACAAGCTAGGCGTCAATAGGTCTGTGAGCGCCTGAAGTGAATTATCAGATGATAGCGCCTGCTGCATCGCCTGCGAATTGGCTTCATTGACCCTGTTATCAATGGCGTTGAGCGTTTCTCTATCGCCATCAAAATCGTAGCGTTCTGGGGCAGAGACAATATTAATAGGCTCGCTGGATGGGCCATCTTCGTCGTAGCTCGCAGGCACGACAGAGACGCCCATGCCGCGCTCGGCCGCGCTGCTGGTGAGATAGCTGTAGGCCCAGCGGTAGTGTGGTGATAGTAGTGAAGAAGACCGAGCTAAGGCATCTAGTTCGGCGACGCGGGAGCCAAACGACTGGGCAATGTGCTGAATTCGTTTGCGAATGGTTTCGGGCAATTCGCTTTGCCGCATCACCGCGTAGGCAAACGATTTTAGAATCAGCAGTTCAACGTCCTTCATAAAATCACACTCCGAGAATCAGAGTCCGGTAAGGGTAAAGGGGGACCAAAAGTAAGGGTGGTTAAAGGGCTGCTCAACACCAGGGCCAGCAAATGCCTCTTGTCGTTCTCTTAGCAGTACTTGCATTACTGGATCGGTGACTAGCGTCAGCGCATTGGTGAACCAGGTATGCAGGGTTTGACGGTTGGCCTCGGATAGGAAATACTGCGCCTGTTTGAGCGCTAGGGCAGGCGTCATGCCCTGGCGCAGATTGCGGTAGAACTCGACGATTAATACCATACTGGCCTCTGACTCTACTCGCCAGAGGGTGCTGAGTACGGTGCGTACGCCCGCGCTGAGGAAGGCGCTGACGAGGCCGACGTATTCATCAGTAAGGCTTTCGCTGCCTGTGATGGCGGTTTCGCAGGCGGCGAGGGTGACCAAGTCAAACTGGCTGAGATCTTGTTGAACGATATCTATTAGGTTGAATCGATCGCCTTCAGATAGAAAAAGGCATGACTGGGCGGGAATGCTGGCGTCATAAACGCCGTGGCCGCTGAAGTGCAGCACTCGGTAGCCTTCAGGGAGGGTAGCTGCTAGCTGAGCTTTTGTGGCTTGTTTTGCTGCCAGGGTGTGAGTGGCGTCGGGCGAAATGAGCTGTCGCAGGCACTCGGACTCTAGCTCAGCAAAGGGTAGACCTGGCAGGCCAGTGAGTCCTTTGATTGACTTTCCTTTGATAGCGTCTCCGTGAGCGGGATTTTCTACGATGAGGAGAGGCGTGAGGGGTAGTGGCTTGGCGGAAGCTGTCGGGGCGTGCAGGGGAATGTGTGGTAAGTAGCGACAGGTGTAGTCAGCGAAAAAGCCGTGTAGGGGAAAGCGATGCAGATCGCGATGGGGGATGAGCAGTAGCTGATCGATCTGGATGCCGTTGGCTGCGGTGAGTTCGTCGTTGATAGCTTTGATATTGAGCAAATCGCTGAGCTGGCCGAGTCGTTCGCGCATGCCCTGTCGCCAAGGGTGACTTGCCTGTGGCATCGCTTTGTTGAGGCGGCTGTAGCTGATGTAGTCTTGGTTCCACTCCTTTAGCCACTCTTCCCAGGCGAGCTGCTGTTGAAGCCAGTCGGGCCGTTCGTCGCTGTGTTCGTCAGATGAATTGATAGAAGGAATCAAGCGAGGAGTGGTATCCCCTGGCAATAGTAGAAAGGTGGTAAGGCGGCTGTGGCTGAGATGCCAGTAGAGAACGGCCTGACGTGGAGACGACTGAAGATGGGAGAGATCGACTGGAGGAACTTCGTCGAGATCCAGCAGCCAGCGTAAGCAAATGCGTTTGCCGGTTTCAGCGGTGGCGAGAGCTTCGGCTAGCTCGTTTTGCTGGATGAGGCTATCGACGCTGAGCTGCTCGAAGCGGCTAGCCGCGAAGGTGAAGGACTGCTTTTGTGCGGTGGGAAGGCTGTCGTTGCTGAGCTGTCTGCTGATGAAGTCCCGGCCTTGACGCTGGAGTTCTTGAGCCGTTTGCGGTTCGTTGAGAGTGACATACAGATCGATGAGTGATTCTAGAAGCTGTAGGTAAAGTGTGGGTGCTTTGCTATCTAGTTCGGGTGCAGAAAGGGCTGCGTTGAAGCTGTCTTTGGCATTCTCCCAGAGGCGGCGGGGATAACGGCGCGAGTTGGCTTCACGTAGATGAGCTTTCCCGATAGCTTGATGCAGCTTGGCCCAGCCTTCTGGATGGGTATCGCGGTGGATGGATTTGTTGAGCGGTGCTTGGTAGCTGGCTACAGCACCTTGATAGCCGCGCTGATTGAGAGCTGAGTTGGCATGATGAGGATGCTTTCGTTCATTTTCTGTCAGCCACTGAATTAGCGAGTCTGAAATAGGTTGACTTAGGACGGAGTGTAGTGTTTCTGGGCTAGGTGGTTGTCGAAGAAGCTGCTGAAGGTTAGAGGAAGCGGGCTGACTGAAAGACTCAAGGAGAGACTTTGCGCTAGGGGGCTGCCAGCTACGACGTAGCTGCTGCCGAGAGTGGGATAGACTCAGTTGAATGGTGGAGACAAATTGACTGGGAAGCTTGAATTCAATAGTTCTCTTTATAGAAAATGCTGCGGAGCCGCGGTTGTTCCAAGCAGTGGCATAGTCCGGTTTAAGCGCGATTGCCTGGTCATAGCTCTCTATCGCCTGCTCATTGCGGCCTAGCAATTCGTCGATAGCGAAACGCCGCGGTTGTTCCAAGCAAGCTGGCATAGTCCGGTTTAAGCGTGATCGCCTGGTCATAGCTCTCTATCGCCTGCTCATTGCGGCCTAGATTGTTTAGCGAAATGCCGCGGTTGTTCCAAGCAGCGGCATCGTCCGGTTTAAGCGTGATCGCCTGGTCATAGCTCTCTATCGCCTGCTCATAGCGGCCTAGATTCTTTAGCGAAATGCCGCGGTTGTTCCAAGCAGTGGCATCGTCCGGTTTAAGCGCGATCGCCTGGTCATAGCTCTCTATCGCCTGCTCATAGCGGCCTAGATCCTTTAGCGAAACGCCGCGGTTGTTCCAAGCACTGGCATCGTCCGGTTTAAGCGCGATTGCCTGGTCATAGCTCTCTATCGCCTGCTCATTGCGGCCTAATCCTTTAGCGTAACAGCGTCGCCTTGCCAAGCTCGACATGGCTGGAGCGATTTTGGTCATAGACCTCTATCGCCTGCTCGTACGTACCGATTCGGCAATAGCTCCCTGCTATCTCTACCAAGATATTTAGTGTTCCGCTGTCGAGAGCGCATAGCAGCTTTGATCTGCTTCAACAGTCTGCATCGTAACTCAGTACCTATCTGCTGATTCGGTTCGTGGTGTTACACTAGGCGCTGTAGGACTCTCTATCTGCAACTGTCGCCCTACCCTCATTGCTACCGCTCCCAATGGTGAGACAGCAATTTCCCCCAACTCCTGCAATTGCCTCGCCAGGGCTGATACGCTTCCGCTTTCGCCAGACCAGCGTTCACTAAAAGCCGAAAGCCAATCCGCTAACTGCGCCGCACTCATCCGCCGCCGAATCAAAACCGCCTGCAAAGCCGCCCAGCTCTCGCCCGCCTCCACCTTCTCTATCAGCGCAAACAAACAGCTCTCATAGTCCGTATCACTGAGCTGCCGTTGAGCCACTACGGGTGCCGCCTGCTGCTGCGCTTTACCAAACAGACGCTGCCGAATCCAAGACCATAGACGACGTAAAAGCTTCAACATGAGAGACAAACGAGGGGCGGCGTTGGCTCCATTATGCGGAACGCAGCCCATTTTGCGAGTTCGCTTCCCAATTTCTTCACGTATCAAACAAATCGTGATCGCGCACTTTTTCTCTTGATCTATCCCATCAAGAACAGAGGCCGTACTATTGTGTGCTATCTATCAAATCTTGCAGCAGAGGTAGAATATTCGGCAGCTCCAGTACCACAACATCTCTGATAATGGCCAAGTCAATACCGTCATACTTGTGGACGATGATATCTCTGAGCCCAGCCATCTGTTTCCAAGGAATTTGAGGATGGCGATCGCGCAACCCTAGTGATAGCCGCTTAGTCGCTTCCCCAATAACAATGAGTCGTAGGATGATGGCGTCTTGATTCTTGGTGCTGATTTCACTCCAATCAATGTCCTGTGAATACCCAAAGATCAGCTCTATCGAAACAATGATGTCAAGAATTGACTGCCGATCCCTCTGCATAAATTACCCGCGCGGATTCTAAGATGGCCTGACGGCGCAGAAAGTTACGGCTGTTCTCAATTCCTCGCTTACTAACGAGATCTACCGGACGGCTGAGCAACCGGGATAGCTCGGCGCGCATATCGAAGAATCTGAAACCATATCTAGCCTCAGGATCGCTAACGTAGAGCAAATCAACATCGCTATGGTCGGCACCTGTCGGACGAAAGTCATCTCGTAGAATAGAGCCAAACAGCGAAAGCTCAGTGATCTGCCACCTTCTACAGAACTCGGATATCTCTGCGGCTGTTGAGTCCAGCCGTTGATAGAGTTGTTGGGTAGAAGGCGTTGAGTGCATAACTACAGAAGCATGGCTTCGCTTGTCAAAGACTCTGTGATCTAAGCAACTTTTCCAAAAGCGCTAGTGTGCTCTTCGAGTAATGCCCGCTTTGGTCCGTGAATAGGATCTTCGACAATGATAGTCTGATCGCGGCTCGCACCCAACGACACGATTGCAATTGGAGCTTCAACCAGCTTGGCTAGAAATTCCAGATAGTCTAACGCCGTTTCTGGCAGATCTTCTAGACTACGACAGTGCTCGGTTGACTGCTTCCAGCCAGGTAGGGTTTCGTAGATTGGTTTGCAGCGAGCAAACTGCTGCGCGTTGCTAGGCAAATCGGTGCAGCGATCGCCATCTAGCTCATAAGCAACGCAAACCTTGATCTCTTCTAGTCCATCAAGAACATCAAGCTTAGTCACCGCTAGGCAGTCTAAGCCGTTAATCCGGACGGCGTAGCGACCGACAACGCCATCAAACCAGCCGCAGCGACGGCGACGGCCTGTTGTCGTACCAAATTCCGCCCCGACTTCGCAGATCATATTGCCGACTTCATCGTCTAGCTCAGTTGGGAAAGGGCCTTCGCCGACGCGAGTGGTGTAGGCTTTGGCGACGCCGATGACGCGGTCAATAGCTGTGGGGCCAACGCCTGAACCGATGCAGGCTCCGCCCGCTACCGGGTTAGATGAGGTGACATAAGGGTAGGTGCCGTGGTCAAGATCGAGCAGGGTGCCCTGTGCGCCTTCAAAGAGGATGTTTTTTTTCTGCTGGGTAGCGTTGTAAATTTGCAGGGAGCTGTCGATGATGTGCGATCGCAATCTATCCGCGTAGCCCAAATACTCCTCTAGAACATCCTCTACCTTCAGCGGCTCTAGGTTATAAAGCTTCTCCAGCACGACATTCTTGGCATCAATCGTCCACTTCAGCTGCTCAGCAAAGCCGTCTGCGTCCATCAGATCAATCATCCGAATGCCCGTACGCTCAGACTTATCCGCGTAGGTCGGACCGATCCCCCGTTTCGTAGTTCCAATCTTCTTGCTGCCGCGCTGCTCTTCCGCTGCCTGATCAATCATGCGGTGGTAGGGCATCGTTACATGGGCGCTCTGAGAAATAAATAAATTCTTAGAAGAAACATTCAGCGCCTCTACCTTGTCCAACTCTGCAATCAGCTCTCTAGGGTCAATGACAGTGCCGTTGCCAATAATGCATTCCGTATCCGGGTAGAGAATACCCGACGGAATCAGATGTAGCTTGAAAGTCTGATCACCGACGACGACAGTGTGTCCAGCATTGACGCCGCCCTGATAGCGCACAACTACATCTGCAGACTTGCTGAGCAAATCGGTGATTTTGCCTTTACCTTCATCGCCCCATTGAGCGCCAATAACAATAACGTTAGCCAAAAGAAATACGTTGCTAAAGATTAACCAAACAACAATTATCGCCAAGATTTGAGTGAAGTGTCAACAATAAAAGTTGTCAGATCGCTAGATCGCACAGGTCAGATTGCCCGGCCCGAACCGTTCAAGGAATATTGACATGTGTGGAAGATTGGCACATCTCTTACACGAAATACGTGATTATGCGTTACAAGAAACTAATAAGTTTTTGACTTTTCGGCGTATTTGTCAGGCCGCACTCTACAGACCCTTGATGAATGCCAGCCCCCGACTAGTTGCGTGCCAGTCACGCCCGAGTGACCGAGCCCCTTTCTTCCAAAGCTAAAAATATTCAATCGAAAAGTATTCCTAGAGGATTATCCCAATGAGCCTATATGCAGAACTTCACCGCCATCTAGGTGGCTCCGTAGTCCCTAGAGTCTTATGGCGCTATTTTGAGCGCAATCGACCGGACATCTCTGGTCAATTCGATAGCTACAGCGACTTCGAGCTGTTTTACACTCAGCCCAAAGACACCCTCGAAGACTATCTAAAGCTGCATACGCTGGTAGAAAGCGTGCAGACCAAAGAAGCTCTGCCCTACTTCATCTATCGACTGATTCGCGGTGCCTATATCTTCGAGAATCTGGCCTACCTAGAGCTACGCTACACACCGTTTTATCGCACTCCCGAACGATTGAGCCATGTTGAAAGAATCGATGCCATGGCCGAAATCATTGAGGTGGTAGGCCGCGCCAGCCAGCAAAGCGAGTACCCGGTAGTGACCAAGCAAATTCTTTGTATGCACTCTAAGCTACCCTACGCAATTAACCGAGCGACCATAGAGCTAGCGGCTCAATATCCCGAGTATGTCTGCGGGGTAGATATTGCCGGTGGAGACGCTGCCTACAACCTAGAAGAGATCAAGCGCCTGTACACCCACGCGCAGAACCTAGAGCTAAACACAACTGGCCACCTCTATGAGACAAAAGATGGCTGCTACCCAGAGCTATTGCCCTATCTCAAGCGAATCGGTCACGGCATTCAAATTCCGCTGCACTATCCTGAGCTGCTCAAAGACGTGGCCGCTAGGGGCCAATGCCTAGAGGTTTGCCCAACGACCTACCTACAAACTGGCACGCTAGAAGAGATTAGCCAGCTCAAGACTGTCTTCAACCGTTGCTTTGATGCTGGGGTGGACATTGCCATTTGCACCGATAATGCTGGATTGCACAACGTTCGGCTGCCGTTTGAGTACGAGAATTTGCTCACTCATGATGTGATTGGCTTTGATGGGCTTAGAGCCTGTCAGGCGGCGGCCTTTCGCCATGCGTTCGCCTGGAGCCATCCGCATCAGCCAGCCTCTGTGATCTCCAACCTGCTAAATGAGCAGAGAAAGCGTCAGGCCAATAGAGAACCCGCGATTCAGTAGGCGTTACGCATCTAAGCATCGCTATTCAAAGATCTTGCGCTGAAAGGTTTCGTCCTGACTAGCCATCTCTAATATCTGCATATATTCGGGCAGTGTTAAACCGCTGCCCTGAATCAAGCTAATCGTATCAGCCTCAATAGACTGCTGAATTTCTAAAGCGGCAGGGCTGGTCTCATCTTCGGGTAGCTCAGCCTGGCGATCGCTCAGCAATTGCAGCACCTGAAAATAGGCTTGCGCGAACTGCTCGAGCTTGTCTGGGGAGATATCACTCCTGCCTTTAGCTGAGCGCACACCTGTTTCTGTCGTAGCCGTGTCTCCCGCAACTGCGTCTATGGCGACCAGCGGTTCTGCAAAGCTGTTGACTGGGAAAGTCAAAATCGCTGAGACCCCCAGCAGCAGAGCTAGAAAGAAACTCAGTAGCGAGATGCCAAAACTTATTCTGGTGCTGCGGGCGAAGCGAGGCAAATTATTCATCTGAGAAAAGAATATTCTGTTAAGACTGAGAAAACCGAACATTTTGACTAGCTTCATTCACTACAATTGGTACTAAGCATAATTACAGACTAAGGACCCTATGACAGGTAGCCAAGCTTCCAAAATCGACGGTCAGAACCTAATAGACGAACGTATAGAAAGCGCACGGCACGACTTGTCCAAGCGGGAGCTGCAAATTGTAGAACTAGTTGCGGCTGGCCTCACCAATCAGGAAATCTCTCAGCAATTAGAGATCAGCAAGCGTACCGTCGATAATCATGTCAGCAATATACTGAGCAAGACAGCTACTGGCAACCGAGTGGCGCTAGTCCGTTGGGCCTTGCAGTCTGGCAAGGTATGTATCGATGAGTTGAACTGCTGCCGTCTGCCAGATACTGGGCTCTAGTTAATCTAGAGCCTTACCGCCTTACCTATCCTATTTCTCTTTATACTTGGCTCCCTGCTTTACAGGACTGAGAGAGGAACTTCTCTAACGCGCTGACTCCTCGGGACGTTAAACTTTCTGAGCGTGAAGAAAACCGTGAAGAAGTTAGAGGATTATGAGCAGCATTCAAGCCATCCGTGGAACCCGTGATATTTTGCCGTCGGAGTCTCCGCTATGGGTGGTGATTGAAGGGATTGCTCGTCATGCCCTATCTCAGTCGGCGTATAGAGAAATCCGGACGCCTATCTTTGAGATGACTGAGCTGTTTGCCCGTGGTATTGGCGAGGCGACAGACGCGGTTGGCAAGGAAATGTACAGCTTTGAAGATCGCGGTGGGCGTTCGATCGCCTTGCGACCCGAGATTACTGCTGGATTAGTGAGAGCTTTTATTCAGAACAAGCTGTTCGCTCTAGGCGGTGTGCAGCGGCTGTGGCATTTGGGGCCTGCGTTTCGGTATGAGCGACCTCAGGCGGGCAGGCAGCGGCAGTTTCATCAGCTGGATGTGGAGATTTTGGGCAGCCGGGATGCGCGGGCAGATGTGGAGATTATTGCGATCGCAACCCAAATCCTGAAGGCGCTCGGTCTCACTGCGCTCAGCCTAGATCTCAACTCCGTCGGCAGCGGCGAAGACCGCCAGGCATACAGAGATGCCCTAGTTGCCTACTTCACACCCTATAAAGCAGAGCTTGACAGCGACTCGCAGGAGCGCCTGGGCCGCAACCCGCTTCGCATCTTAGACAGCAAAGACAAACGCACTCAGGAAATCGTGACTGATGCGCCTAGCCTGCTTGATTTTCTCTCTGACGACTCCCAGCAGCACTTCGACGCCGTTCAGCAGCATCTCACTAATATCGGCATCGGCTTCACGATCAATCCACGGCTCGTACGCGGCCTAGACTACTACACTCACACTGCCTTTGAGATTCAGTCCTCTGACCTGGGGGCGCAGGCGACTGTCTGCGGCGGCGGTCGCTACGACGGATTGGTCTCTCAGCTAGGTGGACCGGATACCCCAGCAATCGGCTTTGGTATGGGCATAGAGCGGCTGATTCTGCTGCTAGAGCAAAAGGGAGAGTATAGTACCGACCCTCTGCTAGACATCTATCTGATTTCACGCGGTGAAAAGGCGGAGTTTCAGTCGATTAGACTGGCTGACGAGCTGCGACAGAATGGTTACTCTGTCGAAGTTGACCTCAGCGGCAGTGCTTTTGGCAAACAGTTCAAGCGGGCCGATCGCAGCGGTGCCCCCTTGAGTTTGATTTTGGGAGATGCTGAGGCTGAGGCCGAAAGAGTGCAGCTCAAATGGTTAGCCTCTGGTGAGCAGTCAGAAATGACTCAGGCTGAGCTGATTGCGAAAACGGATAAGATCAAACAGAAAATGGTCGAAGTTCGCATCTAGCCTTGTAATTAGCACCCGGTGATTAGCTTTCGTCAATCGTCGTAGGCGGGGAGCACTGGAATTTCTTCGGCAGCGTTGAGCTGACGGCGTATTTTGTTCGTCACTTCTACATAAACGGTGATTTCTTCGTCGCCTTCAGCTAGTCGATGAAAGTCGTCAGTCGTGAGTTTGTCTAGTAGATTCTGCAAGGCGTTGGCTTCTGATGCCGAAAGCAGCGCACTGAGTCTGACGCGTGGAGAGGAATCTGTAGAAGGGGGGATCTTCATGTTTTTGTCTAGGCTATGGTCTATTTTGCCGGTTTATCTTCTCAGGGAAAAGGAACAGTTGGCCAGTCCTCTGATCTTCCGTAATATTGACTGTCGCAGATAAGTGGCTTTTATTGATCTTCTAGATATAGCAGAAAGCTCATCAGTTCATCGTCAGTAAGCTGCTGGCGCGATCGCTTGCCATAAGTCTTATCCAAATAGTCGCGGCCCTGATCGCTAGTCCAGCCTAGTCGCCTTAGCTCTACATCCGTTTGGGCGATCACGTCAGAAAGATCGACGGGTAGGGCACTGGTATTGAAGTTCTCTAGGGCGATCGCCGCTGCCGAGGCTTTTTGAGCAGATGTAGCTAATGGCTGTTCGACGACGACATCGATAGGTGGACCGAGATCTTCTTCCTCTGGGTCTTCCTCTGGGTCTTCTTCTAGACCTTCTAGATCTTCTGGCTCTTCTGGAGATTCTGCCAAAGCAGGTTCTCCAGCAAGAGCCTGACGGAATAGAAACTGATAGCTCGTCAACAGATGCTGATACATTGTCAGTCGCGTCGCCTTTAAGTATTCCTAGAATGGCTAGTGCGCGATCGCGTGCTCCATCCTCAGCCGCTTCTACTGACTGACCCATCGCCAATCCCGTTGCGATCGCTTCGCCCTTGATCAAAACGCTGGCTCGAACGATGTATTGACCGTCGCAGACAGAAATCAAGTCCGCCACGAGTGCGCCCTCTGGATACCGATCTCTAAATTCTTGAAAGGATATGGACACAGGAAAATCTTCGACACTCAAGGTAAGGACGGGTAGAGGATAGGCGGCAATCCGAAACAGCATGACTTCGGCTTTCGATCTATTCTAAATAGGGGTGAGCGTTCATGCCTCACTTTGATAAAAGGCTTTGGTAAAAAGGACACTAGCCTTTAATTTTTTGTCCTAATCCTTTTTAAGGGACTGATCCCTTTAGCGAATACATGCTAGACCGCCTACTTGAAATGTCTCCCACACTGGGGGGGGATACGCTGCTGCTACTGCCTGTACTTATTCTTTTAGAGCTAGTGCTATCTGCTGATAATGCGATCGCGCTTGCTGCGATCGCTCAGGGACTAGAAACCCCAGCGCTTCAGAAAAAAGCGCTCAACATTGGCCTCATCGTTGCCTTTGTCCTACGGGTATCCCTGATTTTGGCGGCTAGCTGGGTGCTTAAGTATTGGCAGTTTGAGATTGCAGGTGCGCTCTACCTGCTCTGGCTGGTCTATCAGCACTTTTTTACTGGCGATGACGGTAACGATGAAACGACCGGACCAAGATTCAGCTCTCTGTGGAAGGCTATTCCAACGATTGCGCTGACTGATCTGGCGTTTTCTTTGGACAGCGTGACGACTGCGATCGCCCTTTCCAAAGACGTTCTCATCGTACTTCTCGGCGGTACCATCGGCATCATTGCCCTGCGCTTCATGGCCGGACTCTTCATCCGCTGGCTAGCTATCTACGTCCACCTAGAAGATGCTGGGTTCGTCACCGTCGCTGTTGTTGGTATACGTCTTATCGTCCGCGTCATCGATCCGGCTCTAGTTCCCCCAGAATGGGTCATGGTCAGCCTGATCTTCAGCCTTTTCGCTTGGGGCTTCTCCGAAAGAGTATCCATACCCACCGTTGCCAAATCAGAACTCACTGACTCAGAAGTTGCCGTCACCATTCCCGATCTTTCCAACGCAGTCACAGAACCAAAGGAACCTGCCGACAACCTAGTGATGACGAATGAAGAAAAGCAAGCAGAAACTATTTAGGGATAGGTATAGCAAAGGGCAGAAAGCTATAGATGCATTTTTCCTAGAATAGCTTGCGGCCCGCAGTTATGACCCTCACAGACGACAGCGATCGCACTTCCCACACCGCATAGATTTTGCCTCTCTCACAAATCCGAATTCTTCTAGCAAAACCTGCCAGCGGCATCGCTTCGTGAACAGATATTGCCGCATCACTGATGCTCCTGAGACAGACCGCTCCGCCTTCGATTGACTATCTGTACGAATCTGATAGCTAAAGGGATCTCGCCATTGCAGCTGTCCATCGCGATGCAGTAGAGCGAGCGCCTGATCGCATTCTTTGAACTGGCTACGGACCTCGTCAATATTTCCTGACTGTGGAATCTGCTTCACCAGCTGCCGCGCAGATTGCTGGAGCTGCTGAGCCTTTTGTTCAAAGAATTTCCAGCGCTGCCTGTCTTCTGGCGCTAGCAGTCCAGTGGGTTCACTGACTAGAGAAAGCGCTACAGCAGGTTTCCCATCCCGTCCGCCGCGTCCTACTTCTTGCACATATTCAGAGATTAGGCTGGGCACTTCGTAATGCGCTACAAACCGACAGTCTGGTTTGTTGATGCCCATACCAAACGCCGATGTACACACCACAAACTGACAGTTTCCTTCAATCCACTCTGACTCTATCTGCCGCCGCCGAATGGCCGAGAGTCCACCGTGATATGCCTTGACCGAATAGCCTGCCGCCGCCAACCACTTGGCTAAGTTCTCAGTGCCACGACGAGTACGGGCATAGATTAAGCCCGACTGTTTGCCTTGGCTCTGGACGAATTTGAGAAGTGCTTTCCTACGACCTTTTGGGGTCCAAATAGTTTGGACCGAGAGGTGAAGGTTGCTGCGATAGGGATTGAGGCGGATGATTTTGGGCCTTTGCAGTCGAAGAACAGTGTGTAGTGCTTTCTGGGTGGTGGGATCGGCGGTGGCGGTGAAGGCTGCGATCGCCATACCTGCCCCTTTAGGTTTAGTCGCTAGCAGCGCCGAGCGAACTGCACCTAGTCTCCTGTAGGTAGGCCGAAAGCTGTCTCCCCACTGAGTCAAACAGTGCGCTTCGTCTAGGACCAAAGCGTTGATCTTGACTTGAGGCTGACAGAGGATTTCCCAGACCGGTTTGCTCAGTAGGGTCTCTGGTGACAGATAGAGGAGGCGGAGACGGTTTTGGGCAAGTGCAGTTAGGGTTTGTGATCGCACCCGTTTCCCCAACTCACTGTGCAACGCCGCTGCTGGCAGCCGTTTCTCCCGCAGCTCCTGCACCTGATTCTCCATCAGCGCCACCAAAGGCGATATCACCAGCGTCACCCCAGCCTGCATCAGCGCAGGCAACTGAAAGCAAATTGATTTTCCACCGCCCGTCGGCATCACCACAATAATGTCTTGTCCACTCAGGATCGCGTGAGCGATCTCGCCTTGTGGCGCACGAAAATCGGAATAGCCCCAAATATTCTGGAAAGCGCTGCGTAGCTCGGCTAGTTGATCGAATGCTGTAGCATCATGCTCAGAAGAGGCAACGCTCATTGGTTTACCTAGGAACGATTTCCTGATCATTCCCGTAACCAAAACAGAGAATGGAAACTATGCAAACGCAAAATACCGCAGCGCTGACGAAACAAGCGCTGCGGTATTCGAACCAATAACTTAGATAGCAATTCTGTCTATTAACGCTTCTTGGCTAGAAGAGATTGCCAATGTTGTAACCAGCACCGACAGTCACCCCAAAATCAGTGTCGTTAAAGACACCTAGATTGGCCTGTGCATTCACCGTAAAGCGTCTAGAGACTGGCACGTCCACACCTGCCGACAGCAGCAGATTGATATCAGAATCACTATCATCGCTAGAGTTGTAAGCTGCACCCACGCCACCGTAAGGGATGAATTGAAATCCGCCAGCTTCAGGTGCGTACTGTCTAAAGTCGTAAGTCACTGGCACTAACACTGCAACATCCTCACCAATCAAAACAGAGGGGCGGACAGCTAGTCTGTTAGTAAACGCAATTTTACTGATAACTGCGAAAGAAATATCGTCTGCGTAGCCAATATCACCACCAATGCCAACAAAACTAGAGTTAGCCGCCGTGCTTCCTGTGCGCCGACGAGACTGCGCTAGTTCTAGAGGCTCTGCTGCACCATCGTAGGTTAGTGCGGCGGCTCCTGTTTCGACGGCAGGTGTTGGCTCCGCTGTTGGCTGGATGGCTACGGACTCGGCTTGAGTGCTTTCAATGGTTTGAACTTCTTCAACGGCTTGAGTGTCTTCAACGAGATCTTGAGCTACGGTCTGGGCCCGTGCGGGTAGCTGAGTAGCGGCTAGTAGCACCAGCATACTGAGCGCTCCGAAGATGCCTTTTCTAACGAACATGGTAAATAACTCCTCTACAAGTTTCGATTCTTGAAACCACAAATGTGTGCAGCTTGACGCCACTTACTAAGGGTACTCGTGATCGCCGCGATTCCCCTTCTATCAAAAGGATAAGGGTACATTGCATTCGCCATCACGCGATCGCTATTGACAGAAAACTATTGCATTCTGTCAATAGTTCTGTACTGTATGGCCTCTGCTACATGGTGAGTTTCTATTTCAGATGCATTTCCCAGATCAGCGATGGTTCTAGCCACCTTGAGAATGCGGTCCGTCGCCCTAGCGGATAGTCCCAGCTTACGAACGGCACCTTCTATCAGCGTGCGAGTAGCTTCGTCGAATTGGCACCACTGACGAATATGACGGCTTTCCATGTCGGCGTTACATTGCAGGGCAGGCGAGTCTTTAAACCTTTCTTGTGCCTGTTTGCGGGCGGCTTCGACACGGACTCTGACAGTCGCTGAATTCTCACCTTCGGGCTGCCCAGTGACTTCCTCTGGTTTCAGTCGTCCGACGATCACTTGCAAATCAATTCGATCCATTAGCGGCCCCGAGAGTTTTGCCCAGTACTGCTCTCGGTGGCGAGGTGTGCAGGTACAGGGTTGAACGGTGTCGCCAAAGTAGCCGCAGGGGCAGGGATTGGTGCTAGAGACTAAGGTGAATTGTGCTGGGAATTCAACCGATTGGCGAGTTCGAGTGATAGTCACTTTGCCATCTTCTAGCGGCTGGCGCAGAAATTCGAGGACGCTGCGCTTAAATTCTGTCAGCTCATCAAGGAAAAGGACGCCACGGTGGGCCAGGGAAATTTCGCCGGGTTTTGGAAAGCTACCACCGCCAACTAAAGATGGACCGGAGGCGGAGTGGTGCGGCGTGCGAAAGGGACGCTGGTTGACAAGGTGGCCTTTTTCTTTGAGCAAACCTGCGACGGAGTGAATCTGAGTGACTTCGAGGGCTTCGGGAAAGGTAAGAGGTGGCAGGATGCCGGGGAGCCTCTGGGCAAGCATGGTTTTACCGCTGCCAGGAGGTCCGATCAGGCATAGATTGTGACCGCCCGCAGCGGCGATTTCCAGGGCACGGCGGGCCTGAGCTTGGCCTTTGATATCGCACAAGTCTAGAGCCGGGACGGGCGATCGCAACAAAGCCTCAGGTTCACTCACCTGTACAGGCCGATGGTCTTCTGGACTATTGAGAAAGTCCACTACCTCACTCAAGTGTTTGAATCCGTAGACTTCCAAGTTAGGAACAACAGCGGCTTCGTAAGCGTTATCAGAAGGGAGAACGACACCTTTTAACCCGAGCTGTTTGGCTGCTGCTGCGATCGCAACCACCCCCGCAACTGGCCTGAGCGTCCCATCCAAAGACATCTCACCCAAAAATAAATATTCATCTAGGCAGGTGCGCTTCACCGTTTCCGAGGCGGCCAAAATCCCAATCGCAATCGGCAAATCGTAGATTGGGCCTTCCTTTCGCACATCTGCTGGCGTTAGGTTGATCACCACCTTGCGCATCGGAAACTCGAAGCCTGCATTCTTCAGCGCCGCTCGCACGCGCTCTCTAGATTCCTGTACAGCGGTGTCGGGCAAGCCCACAATCACAACGCCCGGCAGTCCTCCCGAGAGGTCGACTTCCACACCGACCTTTAGCGCATCGATCCCGATCAGCGAAGCACTCCAAATTCTTGAGAGCATGGCGTGTCCGTTCCTTATCATCAAGCGCCTTTGCTCTATCGTGCCCTAGCCGTTTGCTCGATCTGCATACTAAAACTTCCAGTCGCCAATCAGGCAACCACACTCAGCGTTCAAAAGTTTTTCTTTAGGTAGACATCAAATTAAGGAGCTAGGCGGTAAGTTAAGAAGGATGAGCTTTGTTTTTACTAATCTTTTATCTGTCTCGCTATGCTAAGTCTCTCCAGATCGCCGAAAACTTCTGTTGTCATTCGAGAGCAACAGCTGGAAGACGACCGGATGCGAGATGTAGAGCTGTTGCTAGAAAGCCTTTTCCTCAGAGAGGAAGTGACGCTGCGGCTGATTATGGACTGTCTCTACGATGTGGGTTCGATCAATTTGGTAAACCGGCGGGTGCGATCGCGTCCACTAAACCGCATCATGAAGCTGATTGCTCGCCACTCCAAGCCAGTGTTTCGACCGTTCATGCTGCGCTGGACTCGCAAAAATTGTCCTCATATGATCACAGAATGGCTTCATTCCCAAGTCAGATTTAGGCCCAAAGAGGTCATCTTGCCAGAAGTTTACGAGCCGGAAAAATAAGCCTTTAATATCAGTGGCTGCACGTCAGGCGATCGCGAGTAGGCGTGATAAAGTCTGAGACAAACGTTTGTGCTCTGAAAAACTGCTTCGCGCAAACGGCTAGGAGCCTGGCCTAGTCCGACCGTATACGAGAGAGAAAGCTGACGTGAGTTCAACCAAGACATCGAAGAAGATCCCGATTTTAGATCTGAAGCCTCAGTATCAAGCAATCAAATCAGAAATTCAATCTGCCATTGATGCAGTGCTTGAATCTGGTCAGTTCATCCTGGGACCAACTGTCGCGAAATTTGAATCCGATGTCGCTCGATATCTAGGCGTTAAGCATGCAATTGGTGTGAACTCGGGTACAGATGCTTTAACCATTGGACTCAGAGCGTTAGACATAGGATCTGGTGATGAGGTAATCACTACTTCTTTTAGCTTCTTTGCAACTGCGGAGTCGATTAGTAACGTCGGTGCTAAGCCGGTGTTTGTCGATATTGAGGCTACTAGCTTCAATATTGATCCCAACTTGATCGAAGCAGCCGTTACGACAAGAACTAAGGCCATTATGCCGGTGCATCTATATGGCAATCCGGCGGCGCTAACTCAGATAAAATCCATTGCCGCAAAACACAATCTCAAGATTATTGAAGACTGCGCTCAGTCGTTTGGTGCAGTTTACAAAGGTAGCTGTAGTGGCTGTCAAGACACCTGTGATGAGTCCGTTCGTCAATCGCTGATGGGAAGACAGACCGGCAGTCTTGGCGACATCGGCGCATTCTCGTTTTTCCCGACTAAGAACCTGGGAGCTTATGGTGATGGTGGTCTGATTGCGACCGACGATGATCGGCTAGCAGAGCTGGCGGTGATGCTCAGGATGCATGGCTCCAAACAGAAGTACCGTAATGAGATGCTGGGCTACAACTCGCGTCTAGATGCGCTCCAGGCTGCTGTTCTACAGGTCAAGCTCGGCTATATCGATCTGTGGAATCAGCAGCGCCGAAAGGTTGCCGAGACCTATAGTCAGCTGCTGGAAGGTGTCGCTGGAGTAATCACACCAGAGCTTACAGCCGGTCATGTTTTTCATCAGTATACAATTCGCGTTCTAGACGGAAAGCGCAATCATATTCAGAAATCTTTAGCCAATGCGGGTATTAGCAGCATGATCTATTACCCCTTTCCTCAAGATCGTTTGCCAATCTATGACGGACAGTATCCGAGCAATCCAACGAGTGACGAGCTTGGTGAACAGGTTTTGAGCTTACCGATGTGGCCAGAGCTGTCAGCTGAGACTAGTCAATTTGTCGTTGAGACGTTACGAGAAAGCCTGTAAGTCCTCACTCGCACTCAGTCACCGCTGGGAGACGCTATATACTCAGTGCTAGTTGGTAGTCTTGACAGAATTTATATGATTAATCGGTAAATTCCGCCTTTCTATGCAGTGTTCTTGCTGAGTAGGCTAAGTTTATCAATTTCTCTTTTGCACTCGTATGCTCTCCAAAACGTTCTTCAACCGTTTGATTTTGAGTATTTGTACTGTCGGTACAGTTTGTCTGTGTGATGGGGGAGAAGCAGCTTTTGCACAATCGCTGTCTGCGAGCGTTGTTTCCCTATTGCCGTCAGAATCTAGCCAATTCGATGCTCAACGCTCAGAAGTTGGTCTAAGTGCGATCGCAGAGAATATCAACACGGACGTTGCAATCAATCGACAGCTAGCAGAAGAATCTGCGAAAGCAGGCACGCTCGATTTTGCTGACCTGCCACTAATTGGCGGCTTATTAGAAAATGAAGGCAAAGTTAGCGTAGGTAGCAACTTACCGCTGTCTTTCAGCGTTGGCAGTATGATGGGCTCCTATGGTGTTGTGATGAATGCTGATTTTTGAAGAATTCCTCCGTTTTTTGGAAGGATTCTCTATGTGTTGACTCTGTGTACCGATAAAATAGGTCTGCTCCACTAAAGACTGCTTAATGCAGCGGCAAGCTGACCTTATGCAAGAAGATACCCTCTTCGGTAAAATCATCCGCCGAGAAATTCCGGCTGACATTGTCTACGAAGACGATCAGTGTCTAGCGTTTCGCGACATCGCGCCTCAGGCCCCAACACATATCTTAGTCATTCCAAAGAAAGCTATTCCGAAGCTATCCGAAGCTAAAGTAGAAGATAAGGCTCTATTAGGCCATCTGCTGTTTGTAGTGAGTGATATTGCCCGAGAACAAAAGCTAGAGAATGGCTATCGGGTGGTGATTAATACGGGTAAAGAAGCGGGGCAGACTGTGTTCCACCTGCATTTACACCTGCTGGGCGGACGAGGATTAAGCTGGCCACCGGGTTGATTCAGTAAAAAGCTACTCGTCGATACGTTCTAGCTGCCAGAGAATTTGGTTGCCTTCGCGGCGGATTCGGGAGACGGTCCAGTTACGCCAAGCCCAATAGTCGCCTCGGCTGGTGACAGCGCTGGCGTTGACATCCATCAAATCGGCAAGTTCAGCGCTGGTGATGAGATAGCCCTGTTTTGCCAGCTCGTCTGTGACCTGGAGTGTTTCTAAGGTATTTTTGATTCTGGTGATCCTAGAAGTTTCTGAGAGACCATTAGCGAGCTGTTTTTTGGCTGTGGCTGTGGCTGTCATGACACCTGGTTCTTCCTGAACGTTCTTCTCGTCAAATATTAGCGCTGGTTTGTGAGATGGATCACGTTCGGTGCCACTATTTTGATCGGGTGTACTAGTGGGCTTAATTTCTCGGTCTGACGTACTGGCTATGCCAGGGTCTGACTCGGAAAGGGGTGATGATTCCGATGAGCTGGCTGTTCTCTGATGCTGTTTCAGTGAAATCGGCTGGGCGTGGGAGTAGGCTCTGGCGATCGCATCGCAGCGTTCGTTACCAGGGTTGCCAGTGTGGCCTCGGACGTAGCGCCAGTCAACGCTGATTCGTTCATCAGTTAGGGTTTGGCTGAGCTGATCGAGCTGCTGCCAGAGGTCTTTGTTCAGTACGGGTTTGCCTGATGAGGTTTTCCAGCCTTTGCGCTTCCAGCCGTTGATCCATTTGGTGATGCCGTTTTTGAGATATTCGCTGTCGGTGTGAAGGATGACATCGCCGCTGTCGATCTCGGCTTCGGAAAGGAATTCTAGCGCGGCGATCGCGGCCTGCATTTCCATTCGATTGTTTGTAGTCTTGGCATCACGGCCACCGAACTCCTGCCTTTGACCATCGGCGAATTCTATCAATGTTCCCCAGCCGCCGGGTCCAGGATTACCCGAACAAGCACCATCGGTGTAGATCTCTTTGACTTGGGGGGCTTTGACTTGGCAGTGGGCATGTGAAACGGTCCTCTTGTTAACCAAACGGTAGCTTAGCGCGAATGTATTCTCGGCGCATTTGGGCGATCGTATCGATCGAAATTCCCTGCGGACATACCGACTGACACTCTCCATGATTCGAGCAGTCACCAAAGCCTTCCGTCGTCATCTGCTGTGTCATTTTTACTACCCGCTGCTTTGCGCTCTGGCTTTCCCTTGGGCTAACAGAGCCAAGTGAGAAATCTTTGCCGCTGTAAACAAAGAGGCCGACGCATTCGGACAGGCCGCCACGCAAGCGCCACAGCCAATACAGGTAGCATAGTCAAAGGCTCGATCCGCGTTGGGTTTGTTTACTAGTACTGCGTTGGCATCGGGTGCGGCACCAGTCTTGATAGAGACATAGCCACCAGCCATAATTCGATCAAAAGCCGATCGGTCGACGACTAAGTCTTTAACGACCGGAAATGCGTCGCTCGCCAGGGTTCTAGCGTCACCGTATCGCCGTCTGTGAAGTTGCGCATGTACAGTTGACAGACAGAAGTCCGCTGCTGGGGGCCGTGCGCCTGACCATTGATCATCATGCCGCAGGAGCCGCAGATTCCTTCGCGGCAGTCGTGATCGAATTCGACTGGCACTTCTCCCTGTAGCGTTAGATGCTCGTTCAGCATATCCAGCACTTCCAAGAAAGACAGATCGGGCTGAATGTCTTTGACTGCTATAGCTTTCGAAGCTGCCTTCGGATTGGGCGTCAGCCTGTCGCCAAACTTTTAGATTGATTTTCACAAGAGATCTATTCTTTAGAGAGCCTTTAGAGAGTAGCCGTTGCCTTTGACTGAATGACTGTTCACCCGTACGTAACCTTTGTATTCGATCGTATTTTTCACTGGCATCCTTCTATAAGAAAGATCTTTAATTCCACTGTCTATCAAAAACTTTAGATTGTCGAACTGCGACCACGACACTGAAAGCATAATTTGGCTAGTACAGTGCATGTGAATCGGAAGGTCAGTCCAGTCGGTCCGCTTTCCCCCATCATGAGGAGATTCAGCAGTTTCAAAACGTTTAATGGTTTTTCCGCCAGTGACATGCAGGTATCACTGATCGCGCTAATCTTATCTTCGAGCATGGTGGAAGTTCCTTGCACGTAGCAACGCTGAGGCAACTGTTCTATCTCTATGCTGTTTTAGCTAAAAAAGAGCAGCCTGCGATCGCACAGTGTGCTACTAGTCCGCAAACCACCGTTTGTAAGACACCTTTCGGAAGGCAAGGCGGTGAACGAGTTCTGCGCGTTTGAGGCGTCTCACAACTTGTTTTATTATCTATGTGTCATAACTCTATGGCTTGAACGAGTTTTGAGACGACATTATGAAAGTAGGCTACGCTCGGGTCTCTACTTTTGAGCAGGAGTTGGATTTGCAGATGGATGCGCTGGAAAAGGAGGGGTGCGATACTCCGTAGGAGTGGCCTTGCCATCGCATCTTTTGCGATCAGGGTGAGAGCGGAGCGAAGGCCCATCGCCCCGAAGACAGCTTCATGAGTACCTACTGAAGAGAAACCCGTTCCATTAGGCAAAACTCTACAATGAAAGGTAGACACGAGCGGGCAATTCAATGCAAATTACCCTGAACCTCCCAGACAGTTTGAGTCAGACCGAGAACTTTAGCCAAAGCGACTGGCTGAGGGAAATCGCCTTTGCCCTGTTTCAGCAAGAGCGAGTTTCCCTGAGCCGTGCGAGTAAGATTGCCGGAATCGAACTGATGGACTTTCAGAAGCTGCTGGCAGAGCGCGGTATCTGTGTTCACTACGATGTGGAAGACTTTGAGCAGGATGTTCAGCGCCTGCGTGAGCGGGGCTGGCTGTGATCATTGTCAGCGATACTTCCGCTCTTTCTAACTTGGCTGTGGTCGAGCATCTCTGGCTATTAGAAGCTATCTACCAAACCGTCATTATTCCTGACGTGGTTGCCAGCGAACTTGCGGCAGCTAGCAACCCAGCTATTCCAGCTATCCTCAAACTGGATTGGGTTCAAACAAGACCGCTTTCTCAATCTCAACTGGCTAGTCAACTGCAACAAGAGCGTGGGCTTGATGCCGGAGAAGCAAGTGCGATCGCGCTGGCGCTTGAGCTGCAAGCTGACGACCTACTCATTGATGAAAGACTAGGGCGGCAAGAAGCTGTTCGGCTAGGGCTATCAATCATCGGCATCCTGGGTGTTCTACTCATCGCTAAGCAAAGAAGCCTAATTCTCAAAGTTCGACCTGTTATGGACGCCTTGAGTGATCAAGCTGGCTTTCGTATCAGTCCTCAGCTCTATCAGCGTGTCTTAACGCTTGCTAAAGAACTCTCATAGATTATCTCTCAAAACCTCTAAAAGCTTTTGAGAACGCTATTTTGAGACACTGAAAGAGACACGGTTTTCTCACGTCTCAAAAGGTCTAGATAATGAGAAAGTAAAAAGTACTAGAATAAGAGAGTTTACTGAGGCAGAGTTTGTCAACTACTCTGCCTCAGTAAACTATGGCTAAGACCGTATGTGCTACTGAGCAAATACCTGGGCAGGGCGCTGAGGAGACGGGCTCTCAGGGCTAATCAACAGGTTTTCGGGCTTTCCCAGGCTTTTTTCGGTCTCCTATATGCTTCGCTTCGCCGTACAAAATAATCTGGTCATCAGTGCGGCTTGAGTAACGCAACGCATATACCGAGGGTACGCCCTGAAGGGTTGACGCAATTAATTTCTTCCAAACGCTGTCTTCAGTTCTGATACTCACGTATAAATGCTGCATTTTCTTTCTGAATTGATGTAAGTACTTCGTATGGAAATTCATCTGGAAAATATTTCGGCGTATACCAAGATTGATTGGTGAAATACTCTTGCAGATCCTCTCTCTGAAAGCGACGACCATAGCGTGCATATATTTCGTTACGCATAATGTCTAGCTCCCACATGCTTTTCCCGTGCAAATCGGACTCGTTTACCAAACGAGTCATAAAAAATAGAGGTGCCTTAGTCTCCTCTGACTCGGATGGTGGAGTAGACGGAAGCGATGTGGGTGGAGTAATAGGACCAGGCGATGGCGTAGGCGGTGGTGATGGGGTTATTGAAGTCTCCTCCGGTGTTGAGTCGGCGGAACCTGAAGTATCAGAGTAACTGGAAGAGCTTGAAGAATCCGAAGAACTTGAAGTGGTGGAAGAAGGTGTAGGACTTGTATCGGAAACCCGTGACGTTTCCACTCTACTTCCTTCTTCTGTAAATATGATTCGTCCCTCTGTAAGGTAAAATATAACAACTCCTGTTATTATTGAACCCAAAAGACCTGCTATCCACCTTCCTACAACATTTGCATGCTTATTCATAATTCAAGAGGCTACCGCCATAAAGCGGGACAAGAACGAAGGAAAAGCCCTGCGATAAATCGCTAGAGCAGGTACTGTATCCTCAAATGCAATTCCAAGGATGTGATGCTCAATATACGGCAACGCCGCCAGCAAGTCTCAGTAGGTCTCCCTTAGCCGGGACATCGAACGATTCGCTCGATTGCAGCAGAGACGCGCATTCCTAAGAGTAGCGTCCATCGCCATCTGACCGCCATCCGGCAGCGCGATCAATTGCCAGAATCTTCGCTGTGGGTATTTCCCACGGGAGAGCAATGGTTGCAGCGTCTTGTGGTCGCTGCTATCTATGTGTTTGGCATCAAGCGAGGGATCGGTGCAGAGAGTCTGTGTGAGTTGAGATCGAAAAAAGTGGGGGGTGCGATTCGTTCCTGGCAGTGCTGCCTGGATTGCTGGGGCGCAAAGCGTAGCGATCGCTAGCCTTTACTATTTATATAAAGGAGAGATTCTCTCAGCTGAAGCAGCACTTGCTATTCTCCCTACATTTGTAGCGGAGAGTGCTGCAACCAGCCTATTTCTATTCGTTAAATCATTTCTACCTCCTACTGGTATCGTTGACGTAGCAGCGGCAGCATTGGCAGTCACAATTACTTTGGCAATGCTGCCGCTGCTATCAATCATCTACTCGCTTCAGGTAATGAGCTAGCTGAGACAGAGCTTCTACAATCGACTTTCAAGACTTATCGAAAAGGTGCGAATAAAGCTGCTAAAGATCTTGCAACCACCAACGTACTAGATATTAGTGGATTCAAAGAAATTATCACGAGATTCTTAGGTGGCCGCTATAGTCAAAGCTGATATTCTCATTAGCCTAGTCCGAATAACCTTCTTTCTCACTACTAAAGACTCTGAACCTCCTGCCGACAACAAGTTGATAATGTATTAAGAGTGTCAAAAATCTTCGTTTTTGGAGATCTTTCAGTTACTACTGATTAAAAAGCCGAAAATGCAGGTGCACTCTACCTTTGCGGCCTCGCAGTGTGTTTTATAATTGATGGCTGCTATGAGTTTTAATACAGTTCTATCGTTCCGAAAATCTTCGTTCTTGAAGCAAGGGGGGTGCGAAATTGGTTCATTCATTCTGGTTGCCACTTGCGCAGCTATTCAGGCAGGATGATTAGATTTTTTTGTCTAGCTTCACGGTCTTGCTACTTTGTGGTCTGATTAGTCTATAAAAAAGAAGCAGCCTTCCAGTATCTCAGCAAGCCGTAGAGAATATAGTCATGGTTCAAGACTGGCTGATGACCTGAGTATCGTATACCAGACTTATAAGCTTGATAAAGCTAAACACGTTCTGTTTGGAAGAGTAGTCTACTTGTAAGAACGCTGCGTGAGCTTTACGTTTTCAAAGTCGAGTTCTTCTTCGACGAGCGTATGCGCCCGCTCATCTCCCTCATACTGCCAAGCGGAGACAGTTGAATATTGCTGATCTCTTCTTTGCGCTTCGCCCTCAGGGGTTTGATACTCTGTGCGAAAGTGACTGCCGCAGGATTCTTCTCTAGCTAGTGCGTCGCGGGCCATCAGCTCACCTAGCTCCATAAAGTCTGCAACTCGTCCGGCAAATTCAAGGTTTTTATTCAAGGTGTTGGCTTCGCCGGGAACCCGCAGATTTTGCCAGAATTCATGGCGGAGCGATCGCACTCCAGCAATCGTCTCTTCCAACCCTTTTCGACTCCGACTCATCCCCACCCCATTCCACAGCAGTTGGCCTAGCTCTCGGTGAAACGTCAGCACAGTTTTCTCGCCTTTGATACTTAATAGCTTCAGCGTCCTTGCTCTCGCCGACGCCTCCGCTTCTGCAAACGCATCCCCCGAAGTCTCGACTGGCTCTATAGAATTGGTCGCAATGTAGTGACTGAGCGTGTACGGAATGACAAAATAGCCGTCCGATAAACCTTGCATCAAAGCGCTCGCACCCAGACGATTCGCGCCGTGATCTGAGAAATTGGCTTCCCCAAGGACAAACAGGCCAGGAACGTTACTCATCAGGTGATAGTCCACCCACAGCCCGCCCATGGTGTAATGTACAGCGGGATAAATTCGCATGGGTACGTCGTAGGGATCTTCGCCGGTAATCCGCTGGTACATATCGAACAGATTGCCGTAGCGGGCGGCGATCGCATCTTTTCCTTGAGCGGCGATCGCATCGCGAAAGTCCAGATACACCGCCAGACCTGTTGCCCCCACGCCGCGACCTTCATCGATCACCTGCTTGGCATTACGAGAAGCCACATCTCTAGGTACCAGATTGCCAAAGGTTGGATAGCGCGTTTCGAGGTAGTAGTCGCGATCGCCCTCCGGAATATCCTTCGCCGCCCGTTCATCCCCCGCTTGCTTCGGCACCCACACCCGACCATCGTTACGCAAACTCTCACTCATCAGCGTCAGCTTCGACTGAAACTCACTCGCCACCGGAATGCAGGTCGGATGAATCTGCGTAAAGCAAGGATTGGCAAACAGTGCGCCTCTTTTATGCGCCCGCCAAGCCGCTGTCACATTGGAATTCTTGCCATTCGTCGACAGATAATACACATTGCTATAGCCGCCCGTAGCCAGCACCACCGCATCTCCGGCATACCGCTCAAACTCGCCAGTAAGCAGATTACGCACCACAATTCCCCGCGCCTGACCCTCGACAACCACCAAATCCAACAGCTCGCGCCGAGGAAATAGCGATATCCGCCCTGCCGCAACCTGCCGCATCATCGCGCCATAGGCCCCGAGCAACAGCTGCTGTCCCGTCTGTCCCCGCGCATAAAAAGTTCGAGAAACCTGCGCTCCACCAAAGGAACGATTCGCCAACAGACCGCTATATTCCCGTCGCAAACGGCACCCCTTGAGCCACACACTGATCGATAATTTGATTACTGATCTGCGCTAGTCGGTAAACGTTGGCCTCACGCGAGCGATAGTCACCGCCCTTGATCGTGTCGTAGAACAGTCGCCAAACGCTGTCACCGTCATTAGGATAGTTTTTGGCTGCATTGATGCCGCCCTGCGCTGCGATACTGTGGGCCCGACGTGGTGAGTCCTGAATGCAAAAGCTTTTGACCTGATAGCCCTGCTCGGCTAAGGTTGCCGCTGTTGCTGCGCCTGCTAACCCGGTCCCGACGACTAGAATAGTGTGTTTGGCTTTATTAGTCGGATTGACTAGCTGAGAATGGTCTTTGAAATGATTCCATTTCCCCGACAGTGGTCCTTCTGGAATACGCGCATCTAATCGCATTACAGCACTCCAAAGTAGATGGCGAGCGGTAGGCCGATGAACCCTAGTGCGATCGCACTCCCCAAAATGCCACTAGCCAAAACCACGCCTGGCTTCGTCGCTACGCCAATAGACTGCAATGCACTCCACAGCCCGTGACGCAAATGCAAACCCAGCAAACTCAGGACCGCAACATAACCAGCCGTATAAATCGGCTGCCGAAAAGTTTCAAATACCAACCGCGCCAGATCGCGGTCCGTCGAGCCCGGCAGCCTATACACCTGCCCAAACTTAAAAGTTGCCAAATGCCAAACTAGAAATAGAGCCAGCAACAGCCCTGAAAAGATCATCGTTCTAGAAGACAGCGTCTGACGGCTAGGTGCGCCAGTACTTTCATACTTGCTGTACTGCACCTGTCGGGCCCGTCGTTTGCCAGCGTAGATGCTGATGCCGATCGCAGCATGTACAGTTACCATCGCCAGTAGCCCAGATTCGATGAGATAGAGCAGCGGTCCTAGGCTATCGATAGAGTGAGCTAGCTGGTTATAAGCTAGTGGACTGAAAAATAGCGTTAGGTTCCCAAGCAGATGACCAACGACAAAGGTGACTAAGCCTAATCCAGTAACACCCGTTAGTATTTTTTTCCCTATGGGCGAGTAGTAAAGACTGTCTAGGCGATCGTCGGACTGAGCGCTTTCGATCGGGGTATTTTTTGTCTGTGTAAGCACCATTGATTGACATCAAGAATCAGTTTGGGCTCATCATTTTAAACCGAATCCGCCTAGAGATGCTCTTGTGTAACAGCTCCAGGCGGATTGAGAAACTAGGTAACTTTTCGAGACGTTAGTTTTCGATAGTGACAGACTTGATTTTATCGCCCTTTTCAATCGCATTGACCACATCCATATCTTCGGTCTTACCAAAGACGGTATGGATTCCATCCAAATGGCCCTGCGCTTCATGGCAAATGAAGAACTGACTGCCGCCTGTGTTCTTACCAGCATGAGCCATAGAAAGGCTACCAGCTTCATGCTTGTTAGAGTTGATTTCGCAGTCGATCTTGTATCCAGGGCCGCCAGTACCTGTTCCGTTGGGGCATCCCCCTTGAACCATAAAGTTGGGAATCACCCGGTGAAAATTGAGGTCGTCATAAAAGCCGTCTTTTGCCAGCTTTGTAAAGTTGGCAACGGTGTTAGGAGCATCCTGATCAAACAGCTCAAGGTTGAGGGTGCCTTTGTCTGTTTCCATAATTGCGCGGGTCATACGGTCGTCCTTTAGCGGGTAGTAGTCCTAGCTATTTTATAGTGCATCGCCTCTAGTATCGAAGATGAATTTCGGGTGGAATACCGCCATCGACTAAATCGTTCTCGGTTTTGTATGGTTCGTTTTCCCGGACATAGTTTTTTGAGAGCTTCAATGTTGCGCAGGTTTAGCGATGCGTTTTTAGCTCACGATCGTAGGCCGATTCAATCACGCTTAGGCGCGTCTCAAACTCTAGTGCCTGCAACTCAGATCGTAGAATTTGCTCATCTTGGTAATATTCAATTTTTTCGGTTAGCTGCTGCTCGTAGTCAAGTCGTAGGCGATCGGTTGCTGTCCGTAGGCGAACTTCATGCTCATTTTCTAACCGTTGTAGCTGTTGCTGACTGTTTTGCAGTGCGCTCAGCAGCTTACTGATTCGCTGTGTCAGCAGCCAGAAGACGATTGCCGTTGCGAGAAAACCCACAACCAATCCCACAAAAAGACCCAAAATCAAAGCATCATGCCCCTTTACTAATCTGCTCAAATCGAGCCCGAATAGTGTGGATTATGCCTTATCGAGGCTAGCTTGATAACAGACTTCACGATACTTTTTGGGCTCTGATCCTCAAAGACTATGCCAATGTCACCAAAACTGAGACTCCTGACACACATTTAGCAGCAGTACGCGGATGCGTTCACGCATTGTCCATGGCGCTTTGCGTTTTGTGATAGGCGGTGCAGCGCTTATAGATAGATTAAGCAAAGTGCAGAAAGTTATAGATAGATAAGGTATTCAGTAAGATAGAAGGGTAAGCCGCCCGCAAGGAAGGATAAGAACTTTTGAATGATCCTCTAAAAGTCATGGCCGAAAAGACAATCAGAGATACCCCGGAGTCGTCAGCCTCTATCGATGCCACGCCTGAGACGGAACTTCTGCCTAGCGTCGATAGCGACTTTAAGCAGCCTGTTGATGAAGAAGCTAAGGCCCTAGCGCTAGCGATCGCAGAAGCAGCCGACGATCGCAAGGCTGGCAATATTACTATCTTACAAACGGGCGACATTTCTTATCTAGCTGATTATTTTGTGATTGTCACCGGCTTTTCTAACGTACAGGTGCGGGCAATCGCAAACGCTATAGAAGGCGCAGTCAAAGACCACTGCAATCGTCAGCCGCTGCGCACTGAGGGGATGAGCGAAGGCCGCTGGGTGCTCAAAGACTATGGCGATGTGATGGTCCATATCTTCATGCCAAGCGATCGCGAGTACTACGACCTAGAAGCCTTTTGGGGACATGCCGAGCGAATTGAGTTTCAGCCGACTTCGGCACTCAGCCATCAAACTAGACATTAAATTAAGATACTTTCAAAGGACCTTTCTAAAAATCCGATGAACGGCGATATCAAAAAGAGTTCCATCAGTGCTCGCTGCCCAGTGCCGGTCGAACAAATTCCGATTAAGGAATACGAGAGCATGAGCGAATCCTGGTTCTACAGCTGGGGGACTCGGGTGCTACGGGGCTATCTATTGCCAATTATTCTTCTCTGGCTGTTGAGCTGGCTGGTCATTGGGCCGATGGCGGCTGTAAGCTTTGTGCCTGACAAGCTGCCGCTTCGGTTTGTGATTAGCGCGTCTTTGGGCGCGTTGATTTTGCCTGTGTTGGCGCTGGTGCAGCTGTATATTGGCTGGAATCATGTGTGCGATCGCCTTTCGCAGCAGTCTGTCTTCTACGAAGAATCCGGCTGGTATGACGGTCAGATGTGGGAAAAGCCGGAAGAAGTATTTAACCGTGATCGCCTAATCGCCGACTATGAGGTAAAACCGACTCTGCTGCGCCTCCAGAAAACATTTGCCGTTATCTGTGGCATCCTTGCCTTTAGTCTGGTGACCTGGCAGTTTATTTAGATGGCCAAGACTCACTTCTTGCCGACGCGCTAGACCTAGCGCGTCTATTTGTCAGCTCAGCCAACGTCTACACATGGAACCTAGATCCTATGAATAGGACGAATCGTCATTCTTCCTCCCTGCTAACCGTTCAGCTCTTGAGGGAAGGGATTGTCGAATCCACGCACAAAGTTCACGCCGTCGCCTGCGATGCCCGTGGACGTGTCCTAGCTAGCGCTGGTGATCCAGAACTAGGCACTTTTATTCGCTCTTCGCTGAAACCTTTTCAGGCGATGTCTGTGACGGGCACTGGCACGCTAGACCATTTCAACTTGACCGATAGAGATCTGGCGATTATTTGTAGCTCGCACCACGGCACTATTGAGCAAACTCGTCAGGCTTTCAATATCCTTTGGCGCTGCGATGTCGACCCTGCCTCTTTGCAATGCCCCGTTCCCGATGACAAGACAACGCCGCTAGCTCACAACTGCTCTGGTAAACACGCCGGGATGCTGGCGGTGTGTAAGCAAAAAGGATGGTCTTTGGATGGATATATGCAGCGATCGCATCCCGTCCAAAAGCTAGTCGTCTCCCGCATCGCCGAACTGTTGGGCATGCCCGCCGACGAATTCATCTGCGCCCACGACAACTGCGGCGTCCCCACCTACCTAATGCAGCTCAGCCAGATGGCTACCCTCTTCGCCAAACTCACCTCTGGCGACAGCTTAGAAATGGAGCGCATCGTCCGTGCTATGACCCACTACCCAGAAATGATCGCAGGGCCAGAGGGCTTTGATACTCAGCTAATGCAGATCACAGAAGGCGAACTCGTCAGCAAAGCAGGCGCAGAAGGCGTTCAGTGCATTGGCCGCGTTGGAGAAGGCATGGGCATCGCCATCAAAGCCGTAGACGGCTCCAAACGCGCAAAATATGCCACCGCTGTCTATCTACTCAAGCAGTTTGGCTGGATCACCCCTGACGTTTCCGAAATGCTCTCCGACAAATTTATGATGCTAGGGAAATACACCCGCATAGAAGTCGTTGGTGAAATGTCCATGATCTAGGTGGTTTCAGCCACTTGCTAGAATACTTTTCGAGAAAGTGTCACAATCTGGAAGTAACCCGCTATACTTGTTAAGCGCTCAAGAGGGCGTCCCCATCGCGGGGTAGAGCAGTCTGGTAGCTCGTCGGGCTCAATGGTTCAACCTCACTATGTGCTTAACAGTGAGTTGAACAGGGCAGCATAGAGAGAAATTTCTATGTGTAATCTGTCAAATTCGGGGAAGCCACTAGCACGGTAATCCCGAGCCAAGCCAAAGTCTCTTTCAGAGACTGTGGAAGGTGTAGAGACTGGATGGCAGACACCCTAACGCAAAGGTTTCGTACCTGAGGCGAGGGTGAAGGGACAGTCCAGACCAGCAAACGACTCAATCGCTGTAAAAAGCAAGCCGTAAGAAGCAATTGAGTGCGGCAGTGAAAGCTGTAGTGGTAAGCATAACCCGAAGGTCCATGGTTCAAATCCATGCCCCGCCACCAAATAGGTGTAAAAGCCCGATACTCATTGAGTATCGGGCTTTTAGTTTTGGCTTCTTCAGCCACCTATCGAGAGCGATGGGATTTGATTGAAGCAGATCAAGCGTTGAAGGCTTGCACTAGCCAGCTAATAAGTGGACCTACAGCGAGTGCAGGTAAGAACGAGGCAACGTGAACTTTTCCTACTTCCAGAAGATTTAGCCCCAAGCCAAGCAGCATGATGCCGCCAATGCCAGTGACAATCAGGATGCTAGGGGCTGTGGTTGGGTCGGGAATTACTTGGCCTAATCCGCTAGCCAACAGAGAAAGCCCGCCTTGATAAAAAATAATCGGCAAGATTGAAAAGCCAACGCCGATGCCGTAAGTGCCAGTGAGCGCGATCGAAACTAGACCATCCATTGTGCTTTTGACCACCAGAATGGTGCTGTCTCCTAGCAGACCGTTATTCAAGCTGCCTAGAATCGCCATCGGCCCAATGCAGAACAGCAAACTGGAAGCGACAAATCCCTCGGTAAAGAGACTGCCACCCTTAAACTTTGCCTTTAACCAGTTTCCTAAATCCGTAAGTCGATTTTCTATCTGCCACCATTCGCCCAATAGTCCACCAACGGCTAGCGATATCAGTGCGAGAATGACGCCCGCAATGCTGCCAACTTGGGCTTTAGACAGGTCGGTAGCCATAGAGATACCGATAAAGATAGTGGTGAGTCCCATTGCCTGAGTAATAACGACTCTCATTTTCTGCGATAGCTGGTTGCGCACTAGCAGTCCGCTGCCAGTGCCGAGCAGCACCAGCGCAACGTTGATCCAGGTGCCGCTTGTCTTGGCCCAAAAGGTTAGCATTAAGAAATATATGTGAGAATTGGTGTGCGATCGCCCAAAAGGAAGGAAGTCCGATGCCGTCAGTGAGTCTTATTCGCGCCGAGAGTTACGAAGTCGAAGCCTTGTCTGAGCGGCTAGAAGCACTGCTCGCACCGATGGGCGGAATGGCTCGGTATGTGAAGCGGGGCGATCGCGTCCTGCTAAAACCAAACATGCTCACCGGCTCGCGCCCGACCAAAGAATGTACAACCCGCCCTGAAATAGTGTACTGCGTCGCCAAGATGGTGCAGGCGGTCGGCGGCAAGCCATTTATCGGTGATAGCCCGGCGTTTGGCAGCGCTCGCGGCGTAGCCGAAGCCAACGGCCTGCTGGAGTGGGCTAACAAAATTGATCTGCCCGTCGTAGAAATGCACGGCAAGCGCTACCCCATCGAAAATCAGGACTTTGGCAACTTTCTACTTTCCAAAGAAGCAATGGAAGCTGATGTGGTGATCAACCTGCCCAAGGTAAAGTCTCACGTTCAGCTAACAGTGACCCTCGGCGTCAAAAATTTATTCGGCTGTGTCCCCGGCAAGATGAAAGCCTGGTGGCATATGGAAGCAGGCAAAGACCGTCAGCGATTTGGCACGATGCTGGTAGAAACAGCCAGAGCCATCTCGCCACAGCTAACTATCATTGATGGCATTATCGGGCACGAAGGCAATGGACCTAGTGGCGGCGAACCTAGAGAGCTAGGCATTCTCGGTGCCGCTGACGACGTGTTCGCGCTAGATCGAGCGATGATCGAAGTACTGGGCGTTGATCACAAACAGCTGCCGACTATCGTTGAGTCGGTTCGTCTGGGCCTGTGTCCAAAGCTGTCGGAAATTGACTTTCCACTGCATCAGCCCGATGAAGTCAAAGTTGACGGCTGGAAGCTGCCTGACAGGATGATGCCTATCGATTTTGGCGCACCTAGAGTCTTTCGCTCCACCTTCAAGCACTTATACATCCGTTTCATTCGAGAGCCTCTATCAGCTTATGCCGGTCAGTAGAATCATCTTGCCGAGCTAATTACCGACGGAGAAATCGCACTGAGTCACAATTTGCCTGGTCCACCAAAGGAACCTTTCGCAAACAACATTTTCCAACACAATACCAACACAATAGGGGAGTCCAAACGGTTTCTCCTCAAATCATATGACGGCTATCCAAAATGAAATCTCAACTAAAGTCCTTGAGAGTCCCTCTCAACAGCTTGCAGGTGGACCAGATCCAGATCACTTTGATTGGGCTGAAGCCTGGTATCCGATCAACTATGTAAAGTACTTAGACAAAGCTAAACCGATCCGCTTCACTATCCTCGAACGGGATGTGGTGATCTGGTGGGAACCAAAGTCGCAGCTCTGGCGTGTCTTTGCTGACCAGTGCCCTCATCGCCTTGCCCCCTTGTCAGAAGGCCGTATCAACGAATCTGGGCTGCTCGAATGCCCTTACCACGGCTGGGCTTTTGCTGGGAGTGGTGCCTGTGAGTACATTCCTCAGCAATCGCTCGAAGGGGAAGCCCATCTATCCAATCGAGCTTGCATAGATTCTCTACCTACCAAAGTGTGCCAAGGTCTTCTCTTTGTCTATCCCGGCAAGCCAGAGAACGCTGAGCACGTGAAAGTTCCTGTGATCGAGCTGTTAGACGCGGAGCCAGAAGGTTGGGTGATACTCGATACCTTTCGTGACCTGCCCTACGATGTTCTGACTCTGTTAGAGAATGTTTTGGATGTCAGCCACATTCCCTACACGCACCACAAGACGGTCAGCAAACGAGAGAATGCTGCACCGATGCAGATGGATGTATTGACCTCAGATAAGCAAGGCTTCCAAGGAATTTGGCCGGAAGGACCGCGCAAAGGTCAGCTAGGGACTCAACACACAACCTTTGTAGCGCCCTCTTCGATGTACCACGATTTGACCTCAAAGCAGTTTGGCAGAACGCTGACGGTGGTATACGCCACGCCCATTCGCAAAGGAGAATGCCGGGTGATTGCTCGGTTTCCTTTCAAATTTTCTTCAAAGCTGCCGGGCTTTTTCATCAAGCTGACTCCGCGCTGGTATAGCCATATCAACAACAACCGAGTGCTGGAGGACGACCAAATCTTTTTGCATATTCAGGAGAGATTGTTAGAGAAAGGCAGCGCTGGCCAAGCCCCTTTGGAGAACCGCCCCTACGCTCAGACCTGTTATCTCCCAACCCAAGCTGACTGCTATGTAGTTGCTTTTCGCAAGTGGGTTAGCGAATTTACAGCCGATCCATTCCCTAGCCAGAGTCTGCCTCCTCAGCGGTCAACAGAGGCACTGATGAATCGCTATCACTCACATACCCGACACTGCAGCAGCTGCTCTGTAGCGCTTCGGTGCATTGGAAAAATTCGGAAAGCTGCTCTAGTGTTGAGCGTCATCTTTCTGTCGCTCCTGCCGCTGACGATGATTGCTTCTAGACCGATTCCTCTATCAGCCAGTGCTTTTCTCGCCGCGATTCCTATAGCAGCTGTAGTTTTGTGGCTGTGGCTAGGTGATCTAGAGCAGAAGTTTTATCAGGGTGCAACAACCCCTCCCCGAAATTTACCCGACTAAAGCAGTCAATTTAGGACTGAGACCATATCCAGTGTTGGATGTATGCTTAAAGAGAAGGCTGCGTTCACGTACGAATGCATCTAATGCTAGATATACTGCTACTCATAAAGAATCCGGAAAGGGAAAGCCGTAAAGAAAGCGTTACTTTTTCTCTACGGCTTTCTTGTAGCTAAAGTACGGTCAGAAAAGAAGCTTCTTAACCTTTGAGTCTAGGATTTGTTTCTTTTGCCATGCTTTTGAATGGCGATAGGCTAGGACCCGGACGCCGACGACTAGATCGACTAGGTGTCTCTAAATAGTCAGGAGAGAAATTTTTGATTTCTTCCATGACGTTGCCGTCATTGTCGGTTTGTACTTTGGGCTCGGTAGATGCGATCGCATTCGCAATCAAATCCTCAACCGAAGGTCCAGATGGTGGTGCAGCTTGAACAGGTGCTTCAGGCGCTTCGGATGCTGTGTCATTAGCAGCTTGCTTACCCTCTGCCACCGTTTTCTCAGCGGTTTTCTTCCCTGCATTCACTGCCTTGTCCGCAGCCTTGGCAGTTTTCTTTGCCTCATCAGCTACGTTATCTGCTGCTGATTTCGCCTGATCTTCTGCTTCATCCGCAGTATTGGAGACCAGCGCTTGAGCTTTCTCGGCCACGTCGACAGTTGTTTCTTTAGCAGTTTCTACAGCGGACTTAGCTGCCTCTGTCGCCGACGCGGCAGATTTTTTTATATTCTTTGCCGTTTCCTCAGCAGCATCGTCGAGCTCTAGAAAATATTTTTCCTTGCCAACCCCTAGAGTTTTACCAATCGTTTCGAATATTCCACCAATCATGGCAACTCCACCAGTTACGTCTAAAAAGTCCTAAGTCAAGCCGCAAAACTAGCGATCGGATTAATCACGTTTGCGCCCCCTTTAATTATCGATTTTGGTTGCTGAGGAGCGCAAGACAGCGTTACGTCTATTTACAAAACTTCTTTAAAGAGCTCAGTATTGACATCTAAATTGACATCTAAATTTATCTCGTTGTCCTTTGATTCAATCGAATGACTTGTATAGCAAGCTATCGGAAGCTGTAGGAACATAGCGTAATTCTTGCGCCTCAGACAGTCGAGAAAAAGAGGATGCCCGAGACGCATTGCTCAGACATCCTCAATTTGTAAAACCAGCTGGTGACTAGTTGATCCGGTCAGACTAAGTTAATCAGCCGCAGAAATTAGCTCACGAGTTTCTGTCTTAGAAGAGTTGACGACAATCTTGCCATCTTCGCCGACATCGACTACAGCCGTGTCGCCATCTCGGATACTTCCAGACAGAATCTCTTCTGCCAGACTATCTTCTAGCAAGCGCATGATTGCTCGACGCAGAGGACGCGCTCCATAGCTCGGGTTGTAGCCCTCTTCCACTAGTCTTTCCTTGAACTTTTCGGTCACTTCTAGGGTGATGCCCTGTTCTTCTAAGCGACCGAACACCTCCTTGAGTAAGATGACGGAGATTTCTTTGACTTCGTCTTTGGTGAGCTGACGGAAGACGATGATCTCATCCAACCGGTTCAAGAATTCAGGACGGAAGTACTGCTTCAGCTCTTCGTTGACCAGAGAGCGAATGCGGTTGTACTGAGATTCGGCTTGGTCGGCTTCAAGCTCGAACCCTAGACCACCACCACCTTTCTCAATAACTTTTGATCCAATATTGCTGGTCAAAATCAAGAGCGTATTCTTGAAATCTACTGTGCGACCTTTGGCGTCGGTCAGGCGACCGTCTTCCAAGATTTGCAGCAGCATGTTGAATACGTCCGGGTGCGCTTTTTCGATCTCATCGAAGAGCACAACGGTGTAAGGGCGACGACGAACAGCTTCTGTCAGCTGGCCGCCTTCGTTGTAGCCGACGTAGCCAGGGGGCGAGCCGATTAGCTTAGAAACGGTATGCCGCTCCATAAATTCGGACATATCGAGGCGAATCATCGCCTCTTCTGCGCCGAAGAAATAGGTGGCCAGTGATTTGGCTAGCTCGGTTTTACCTACGCCAGTGGGTCCAGAGAAGACAAAGCTGGCGATCGGACGGTTGGGACTTTTGAGACCGACGCGGGCTCTACGAATAGCGCGAGAAATGGCTCTGACGGCTTCGTCTTGACCAATCAAACGCTGGTGTAGAACGTCTTCCATGTGCAGCAGCTTTTCAGATTCGCTCTCGGTTAGCTTGTTAACCGGAACGCCTGTCCAGGAAGCCACAATGTGGGCGATATCCTCTTCAGTGACGTTGGGAGACTCGGTCTTAGTATCCTCTGCGTCTTCTGCTTTTTTGGTTTGGGCGATGGTACGAATTTCAGTTTTGATTTCCATTTCGCGATCGCGCAGCTCCCCGGCCTTGTCAAAGTCCTGAGAGCGGACCGCATTGTCCTTGTCTTTGAGTACCTGACGCAGCTCCTTATCCAATTCCTTCGCCGCTGGTGGCAGCTGAGAATTCAACAGTCGAACGCGAGAACCGGCTTCATCGATCAAGTCAATCGCCTTGTCTGGCAGATATCGATCGGAGATATAGCGATCGGACAGCTTAGCAGCCGCATCTAACGCTTCGTCTAAAATCTTCAGCTTGTGGTGCTGCTCGTATCGGTCACGCAGCCCATGCAAGATCTCGATGGTTTCATCAACGCTAGGTTCGCCAACCATTACTGGCTGAAAGCGGCGCTCTAACGCGGCGTCTCGCTCAATGTGCTTGCGATACTCGTCTAGCGTAGTCGCGCCGATACACTGAAGCTCACCTCTTGCCAGGGCTGGCTTGAGAATGTTGGCCGCATCGATTGCGCCTTCGGCTGCACCTGCACCAATTAGGGTATGAACCTCGTCAATTACTAAAATCACGTTCGCGGCGGCGCGAATCTCTTCCATGATCTTCTTGAGTCTTTCTTCAAACTCGCCTCGGTACTTGGTCCCAGCAACGAGTAAGCCGATATCTAGGGTGACAACGCGCTTATCTTCCAGAATGTCTGGAATGTCGTTGTTACCAATGCGCTGGGCGAGCCCTTCTGCGATCGCAGTTTTACCCACGCCCGGCTCACCGATCAATACGGGATTATTCTTAGTTCTGCGTCCCAAAATTTGAATAACGCGCTCAATTTCTTTCTGACGACCGACCACCGGATCGAGCTTGCCATCAGCGGCCATCTGAGTCAGGTTTGAGCCAAACTCATCGAGCGTCGGGGTCTTAGTTCTGCCTTGGCTACCGCTTCCACCAGAAACTTCAGCGGTTTCGCCTAGCATACGAATCACCTGAGTGCGGACCTTAGAAAGGTCAACGCCAAGGTTTTCTAATACGCGGGCGGCAACTCCTTCACCTTCTCGGATTAGTCCAAGCAGTAAATGCTCTGTCCCAATATAGTTGTGACCTAGCTGCCGAGCCTCCTCAAGCGATAGCTCAAGGACACGTTTTGCTCTGGGTGTAAACGGAATTTCGACAGCGACAAATCCAGAGCCACGGCCAATAATTTTTTCAACTTCAATCCGAGCGTCTTTGAGATTAACCCCCATGGATTTAAGAACTTTCGCGGCGACACCGGTGCCTTCTCCGATCAGTCCTAAAAGTATTTGCTCAGTACCCACAAAGTTGTGGCCGAGGCGACGGGCCTCTTCTTGAGCGAGCATGATGACCTTAATGGCCTTTTCTGTAAAGCGTTCAAACATGGCGGTTTTCCATCACCTGCGACGGGCTGGTTATGGAGATTCTAGCACAGCAAAAATTCGTAGAGACGGTGCGGTGTTCACTACTTCCAAAGGAAATCTGGAAGAAATCGGAGCTTTTTGATCGAAGAAAAACAGAGATTTTCGAACATTGAACAATAGAATCGAATTTTTGTTAAGAAAAGACGCGAAACAAACAGAAACTATCTGACGTTCCTGCTACCAACTTTGATAAAAACTAGTGAATTTATCCTGTCTGTCCCGAATTTCGTACTGATTTTCGCATGTCCGTGTAGAAGCAATAGTTCTGAGCTTTAGTCAGTTGCGAAATCGACTGCGCCTGATAGCCTTCTAGCTGAGTCGAAAAGGCGTCTGTTTGTAATCCACTGCGCCACAAAATGCGGGCATTCTCTCCGTCGGCATAGTAGCGTTTGCGCTGACCAGCTTCTTTGAAGTCAAATTTTTGGTAGAGCGATAGAGCTCGCTGATTGGATAATCGGACCTCTAGAGTTGCCCTCGTTAGGCCGCGATCGCGCCCCTTTTGCAACAGCTGGGTCAGCAGCAGCAAGCCTAGCCTCTGCCTTTGATAGCCAGGCTCAATCGCCAGCGTTGTGATGTGGGCTTCTTCCAAAATGGCCCACAGACAACCGATTCCTAGAAGCTCTAATCGACCATTACTTACCGCACCGTAAATATCGGAATGAGTATCAGAATCTGGCGAATAAACTGTGGGATCGGTAGCAGCGATTGACTGATTAATTGACCGATTAGCCGTCTGCTCAAGTCGGCAATCAAGCAGACCCGCATTGTTAGTTTTCACAAGGACTAATAGGTCGCTGTGCTCACTTTCTAGCTCTCGTTCGTATCCTGATTTTGTCCACAGCCCGCCCAGGCATCGCCGGTCTAGGGCCAGTACCGCTGGAATATCCGCAGCGATTAGAGGTAGGCACGCCAGAAAAGAGGAAGCTGACATTCGCGATCGCGCCAATCTTGAGTTCAAGCGCTAGGTGGTTTCAAATAGTCAAAAGCTAGATAGTTCAGAAGTCACACAGAAGCTAGATGATAAAAATGCAATAGCTAACGTCGATGACTGCACTTTTCAAAGCAATGTTTATCTACTTAGCTGCCAACTGTACACTGATTAAATAATCTTACCCTTCTTCTCCTTTTCTCATGGTCTCCACCGTTTCAGCAGCGCCCACCCGTTCAAGCCTTCCAGCTTCTAGCCTGCAGTATTTGGCAGACATTTCTCCTAGTACCTCTCCTAACCAGATTCTGTTGCCGCTGACAGCAGCTGTCAATGAGCAAGACCACCTAACGGTTGGTGGCTCTGATGTAGTATCGCTGATCGAAGAGTTTGGCTCGCCGCTCTATATATTAGATGAACACACTTTGCGGACCGCCTGCCGACAGTACAAACGCTCTTTTGAGCAGCACTACCCAGGCGAGTCGCTGATAGTGTATGCGTCTAAAGCGTGGAACTGTTTGGCAGTATGTGCGATCGCCAACCAAGAAGGCATTGCCATTGACGTCGTTTCTGGTGGAGAGCTGAAAACGGCAGCAGCTGCCGGCGCTACAGGCAAAATGCTGTACTTTCACGGTAACAACAAATCCACAGAAGAACTCGAGCTAGGGCTAGACGCTGACGCCCGCATTGTTGTCGACAATTGGCACGAGCTCAAAACGCTCAACCAAATCGCGAAAGCGGCAGACAAGACAGCTACTATTCTGCTGCGTTTGACTCCAGGAATTGAGTGCCATACCCATGAATATATTCAGACCGGCCATATCGATAGCAAGTTCGGCTTCGACCCAGATCAGCTGGAAACGGTCTTTGAGTTCATCGCTAAAGAAACCGAAAATATTAGCTGTATTGGTCTACATGCTCATATTGGCTCGCAGATCTTTGAGCTACAGCCGCACCGCGACCTAGCCGAAGTAATGATGCGCTGGTTTCAAACGGCCAGCAAATACGGCCTTGCTATTGAAGAAATCGACATCGGTGGCGGATTAGGCATTCGCTATACAGAATCCGACGATCCACCGAGCATTGACGAATGGGCGAAGACTGTCTGCGAAAGCATGGTCGCGGCCTGTAGTTCTAGTGGGCTGCCCTATCCAAAGCTGCTGTGTGAACCCGGTCGCTCTCTAATTGGCTCCGCCTGCGTAACGGCTTACACAGTTGGAGGCCAGAAAACAGTCCCCGGCATTCGGACCTATGTGTCAGTCGACGGTGGTATGTCTGACAACCCCAGGCCGATTACCTATCAGTCGGTATATCGCGTTCTGGCTGCTAGTAAAATGTCTGTTCCCCTCAGTGAAACGGTGACTTTAGCTGGGAAGCACTGCGAATCTGGCGATGTCGTCATTCATTCTGCCAGTTTGCCCCCGCTCGAATCAGGTGAAGTCGTTGTGGTCCCTGCCACAGGGGCGTATAACTACAGCATGTCGTCAAACTACAACCGCGTTCCTCGCCCGGCTGCTGTGATTGTCAACCAGGGCCAAGCTAATCTAATTTTGCGTCGGGAAACGTACGCGGATCTAATGAGCCACGATTGTCTGCCCGATGCGCTCAAACCTGTAGCACAGTAGTATACGAGGATTGAACAGCAATCAGGTGAAATCGGTCTGAGCTCTTGTATATCACCTTTATTGATATTGTTTTAGTCTTTGCGCTGGTCTATACGGTGCTGTCGGTGATTCGCGATCGCCGCACGCTCTGGATGGTACAAGGACTGATGCTTTTGATGGCAGCCACGCTACTTAGCAAGGTGCTGGGTTTTGAGGTGTTCAGTTTTCTGATGGATAAGATTTTGCTGGGGGCTTCTGTCTCGCTAGCGGTGATGCTAGTAGCCGACTTTAGACGGCTGCTGGAGTCGATCGGCAAAGGCGAAGTTACCCAGCTCTTTGTCGGACAGGAAGGTCATTTGTCCACAGCGAACAGTGTGATTGATGAGCTAGTAGAAGCTGTGAAAGGGCTCTCTCAGAATCGGACTGGTGCGCTGATGATATTAGAGACCGATGAGCCTATCGAAGAAAGTGACTTTTCGGTACCCGGCGTCAGGCTTAATGCAGAGCTTTCTAGAGAGCTGCTGCAAACTATTTTTCAGACAACCACGCTGCTGCACGACGGGGCTGTTTTGATTAGGGGTTCGCGAATACTAGCAGCGGGTGTGATTTTGCCTATTTCCGAACAAAATGCCTCTAGGCAGCTCGGCACCCGGCACCGGGCAGCTATGGGCATCACGGAACGGGTAGAGCAATGCTTGTGTGTAGTGGTTTCTGAGGAAACAGGCTCAATTTCAGTCGCTGAAAAAGGCTTGCTGAATCGCCCCTTGACCAGCAGTAAACTGAAAGAATTGTTGACGGATAAGTTTTCGCCCTCGGGGGATGCTGACACAGTTGCGCCTCAGCTTCGCAGCCTCGGACGACGTTTAAGTCTTAAAGGGATCAAGTTCTTAAATGCTTTCAAGCGTAAGTTCAGGCGAAAACTACCTAGCCCCACCCCTCAGGAAAAGAAATGACGGCTAAAGCCATAGATCCTTCCCGACTGCCCGCAGACTTAGAGCAGGGCCGGATGCCTACTCATGTGGCGGTGATTATGGATGGCAATGGCCGCTGGGCAAAAAACCGGGGCCTTCCAAGAATCATGGGGCACCGCCGGGGAGTGGATACGCTGAAGAAACTGCTGCGCTGCTGCCGCGATTGGGGGATAGAGGCGCTGACGGCCTATGCATTCTCGACGGAGAACTGGGGACGACCTACCAAGGAAGTCGATTTTCTAATGACGCTGTTTGAGCGGGTGCTGCGTCAAGAGCTGAAGGAGATGATGGAGGAGAATGTTCGCATTGAGTTTGTAGGCGATTTGCTGGCGCTGCCCGGAACGCTCCAAAAGGAGATTGACCGAGCGGTGACCTTAACTAAGCCGAACCAGGGTATTCGCTTTTCGGTGGCGACAAACTATGGAGGGCGTCAGGAGATTTTGCAGGCTTGTCGGGCGATCGCAACCCAAGTAAAGCAGGGCTATCTCAATCCGGAAGACATTGACGAATCACTTTTTAGCCGTCATCTATACACTTCTGGCATCAGCGATCCTGACCTGTTGATTCGGACCAGCGGCGAGATGCGCATCAGCAACTTCTTGCTGTGGCAGCTAGCCTATTCAGAGTTTTACATTACTGACACGCTGTGGCCCGATTTTGATACATCAGAATTTCACCAGGCTATGAAGGCGTTTCAGCGACGCGATCGCCGCTTTGGCAAAGTGAGTTAGTCCTTGTCTACCAGCGAAGATTTGCATGCAGGATCTTTCCACGCCGGACTTTTCCTGCTGAGACTTTGCGCGTCATGCCATCTCCATCCAGTCAAAAATTCTTTCTAGCTGCTGTAAGCTCAGTACGCCCTGCTGCCAAAGCACCATTGGTAGCGGCGCAGGGTCCTGTTTGCACTGCTGTAGTGCTTGCTTGATAGAAGTAGAGGGAATAGAGAGTTCTTCCTGTAAGAACTGAACTAATTTTGTGTAATCTTTCGAAATCATGGACTGATAGAAGCTGTTTGCTTAAGGTTTATCAAGTCTTTTTCCTTGATCCCTAAGCTTAGGTCGAGGAAAAGGCTTTTTATTTAGTTCAGTAATCCTACGGTAGAACGAACAAAAACTGCCTCTTTCTTTGGCACGGCTTAAGTCTTTCTTTAGAATTAGCTCTCTAGGTAGACAAAAGGTAGTAGATAAAGGAACTGATGAGCAAAGATGCTAAAGCAAACCTGATCTACGGCGACTTCTGGATACTTTACCCAATTCATCGCTAAAGACTATACCCTGGCAAGGCTTCGATGATGATTTCATCACCTGCTTGCAGTCCGATTTCGGCGGCTCGTCCGCTACGAAGCTCTAGTACCTGATCGATAATCTGATTGTCAGGACCATAAGAAGGGCAGGGCAGCGTAGGACAGGGAGGGACTTCTGGCGTGATCGCAACCACCTTCCCCTCTCGTAAAAACACCATATCTAGCGCTACCGGCACATCTTTCATCCAAAAGCTCACCCGCTTGGGCGGGTCGAAGGGAAACAGCATCCCCCTGTTATCTGGCAAAGCCGAGCGAAACATCAGACCCAAAGCTTGCTCTGCTGAGGTTTTAGCAATTTCTATATCAAAGGTTTCATCCTTTATCTGAGCTACCGCGCTCACTGGCAGTATCTGACCTGGTCCGCTGAGTGTGATAGCCGAATTTTCTAAGTCTGTAGTCTCGCGGGTTGTTTCGCTATCTGTCTCATCTGGGGTTGGCTCAGCAGGCATAGTGCAGCCTATCAGCGCAGTCTGACAGAGAACAAGCAGGGTCAAGATCACAGCCACTTGCGGCATCGGAAGACCGGTTTTGTTTTTACACATATCAATTCTGATCTACCCGTGAAGAATCACTGCTTAGGTTTCTCGCAAAACATAGCCTACACCGCGCACCGTTTGAATGAGGCGTTTCTCGTTTTCCCCGTCTATTTTGAGCCGTAGATAGCGAATGTAAACCTCAATGACATTCGACTCGCCAATAAAGTCGTAGCCCCAGACACTCTCTAGAATCTGCTTGCGAGTTAGCACTTCACGTGGATGCTCCATCAGATATTTCAGCAGCTCGAACTCTTTCATCGTGAGCTCTATTAAACGATTGCCTCGAATCACTTGGCGCTGGCTGACGTCCAACACCATGTCGGCAAATCTGAGCTGTTCGCTGCTTGCTGCTTCTGGCTTCAAGTAGGCGTTGACCAGGGTGATAAAGTCATCGGTGCGATAGGGAGCAAGAAAATAATCGTCAGCGCCTGATTCTAGGCAGGCAACGCGATCGCTCAGCTCATCGTGGGCCATCATCAGCAAAATTGGCACGCGGTTTTTCTCGTCGCGCAGCCGACGACACAGGTCTAACCCAGATTCGTCCTTTAGTCGCTGAGCTACCACAATCAACGCTGGCATTGCCGTTCGCGCCTGAGCCAGTCCCGCTCGTAGGCTGTGGACCTCAACTGGCGTGTAGCCCGCCTCGTGCAAATCTACACCAATCTTGTGTGCTATGCTTTCGTCGCTTTCTAGCACCAGCACGCTCGGTGAATGGAGCATAGACACTGAAGAATCCAGCGGCGAGTTAGGGAGACCAGGAGGCAAACTCATAGCAAACAGGGGGGGAACAAGGGTAAGGATGAATAAACTAGCCAATTAGCTGGGACTAACATGTCTTGATCACCTGTCTAGAGCATGTGTCTTGAGCGTCTGTCTCAAGCATCGTGGTTTGCGGCTGAAGCCTTCGTTTGTAGCCTGGTTTCAGGGTAGTTCTACTGAAGTCGGCTTAGCAATGTGAGGCAGTCCCCATCCCAGCTTTTCCCTGAGCACGCGGAAGAATTCGGGCGGTCTGAGTCGGATGAATCTGGCGGTGTAGGGCGATCGCACCAAAGTCACCTTGTCAGTAGGCCCTACATAGCAGCCCGCATTGCCATCGACAACCATTACCAGCGTCTCTGGATTCGCCGATGTGATCGTCACCGGCTCATGATCTGGAAACACCAACCCCCTAGAGGCCAGCGAGTGAGGGCAAATCGGAATTAGCTGTAGCACAGATACGCCTGGTGCAATGACAGGTCCGCCCGCAGATAATGAATAGGCCGTAGATCCCGTTGGTGTAGAGATAATGATGCCATCTGCCGCCACATCAACCGGTGCATGATGGCCCACCTGCACCTCAAAATGGCACATACTCGTCAGCGGCTGACGCTGCATCACCATTTCATTCAGGCACAATACCTCCCAGCTCAGATGTCCCTGACTGTAGAGATTCACCAGCACCATTGCCCGTTCTTCTAAGTGGCAGTTACCCGCAATTATCTGGTCGACTGCATCGTCGAGCTGATTGAGATAAATCTCAGTCAAAAATCCCATGTGACCCGTATTCACAGCCAGCAAAGGAATGCCTTGAGGTGCGACCTGACGAAATGCTGACAGCACCGTGCCATCTCCGCCAAAGACTACAGCAAAATTCATCTCCTGGTCGAAGCCTGGTGGCACCAAGCTTTCGACTGGTGTGTGGCAGACTGGCTTACCCGGCTGAGAATAGCCCAAAATACCAGCAATGCCAGTAGTAAGACAGACTTCGTAGTCGCGTTCTTTTAGATGTTGAGCGAGTTGCTCGGCAGCTGTCGCAGCTACCGGCTTTATATCGTTATAGATAATGCCAACCTTAGGCACGATAGATTCACAAAAAGGGCGAAAGGGCTAGTTTATAGGCTACCGTCTTTGGCGATCTCTTGAATAGAGAGAATAAAGATATCGCTGATCGAGCTAGCCGCGAGTCTTTATCTTCAGACAGTCTTTAGACTGAGTACAAATACCCGACCGAAAAAGCACTGTAGTATTTAGAAAAAGTCCCAGATCAAAGATACAGGTTAAAAAAGACTGGGTCTTGCCGTACGAGAGGATTGCTGAGCCGCGTGAGTTCGAGTCAACATCTACCTGCTACCACCGCCTACGTAAGAATCACTCATCAGTCTTGGCAGAATGGCAGGATTGAGGGTGAAGTAAGCGCTAATGAGTTTGAATGGCGCTTTCGATGGCGCTTTCGAATGGGCCAGCTCATGGTAGAGCCAGCTTTGGGCAGAGCTCTCATTCAGGAGCCTCTGGGCCGGTTTTTAGAACAATTTGACTATCAGTTGGAGCCGGGCGGAGATTACTCGTTCACGATTCGAGCAGAGTTGTGAGTGGTTAATGGCTTGGTCGGTCAATCTCTTCAAATCATTCTTTCTCAGGTCAATCTTCTCCAGAGAGCCTGTTTAGATACCGCTCTACTAGCAAAATAGCGACGATGTCGTCAATTGGCCGAGGGATGCTGCGTAGACTCTGAGGTAGGAGTTTGCTGATGCCTTTGGGCGGATACATTTCCCAGTAGCGATCGCGCGCCTCCAAAGAGCTATATCGCTCGTCTACCAGCATAATCCTGGGTGCATTTGGCAAATCGCTCAGCTGCTGTTTCCACTGCTTGGAGCTGGTCTGGTCGCCCATTACAATCGAAGATATTGGATAGGTCTCTCGTAGGTTTTGAATTGCAACCGATACGTTCGGTGACAAAATCACCTGATGATAGTGTAGTGACTTATCTAACCCCACTACTGCCAACCCGCACTTATCGCGTCCTGGATCAAACCCTAGAAGTGTTGGCGTTAGCAGTGTCGGCACGGGCAAGTTAGGAAAAGACACATCAAAGACACCCTGTATTAAGGATGCGCAAGCAAGTCAACATAGCTTTTGTTATTTTGCATAGAACAGCTGCATCAGCTAGAAGCCTGATAAAACAACAATCCGCACGATTAACGGAGTAGGGATATATCCTACTGGCTGCGTCCTCAATAGCCTAGGCTAAAGGGACCTCAAAAAGAGTTCAAATCAAACGACTCAGTCAAAACAACATCTCTTTTCACCTCGGAGAAATCACTTCAAAGAAATTGACAATGTTTAAGACGTTGTGTGAAAAGAGATGATTTTTTTACCATTCTTTGCTAAGAATACGACTTATTCAATGCTATTTTTGATGGTACATACGTACGCACTACTCAGTGCGCCGCCTGCGTGCATGTAAAAAGAGTCGAACTCTCAAATTTCAAATCCTTCGGCGGAACAACAGACGTTCCGTTACTACCAGGATTTACAGTCATTTCTGGACCCAACGGTTCTGGAAAATCAAATATCTTAGATTCGCTTTTGTTTTGTTTGGGACTAGCTAGCTCTCGCGGCATGCGAGCAGAACGCCTGCCCGATCTGGTGAATCAAAATCAGGCGAAGCGTCGCTCGACGGTAGAAACTATTGTCACCGCAACTTTTGACATCAGCGATGTTGTAGACAAATTAATTAGTAACGCAGAAACCGAAGACAGCGCGATCGGTATTGAATCTGACACCGCTGGAGACTTTCAGCCGCTGGAAGCGTCAGAAGACGACTTAGTAAACGGGCTAGCATCTGACTCTGTTGTTGATCGTAACGGTGTAAACGGCGCTGCTGAGAATAGACACAACGGCAACGGCAACGGTCAGGCTCCAGTCTTACCAGCTTCTCAGGAGTGGAAAGTCACCCGGCGACTGCGGGTGACTGCGCAGGGAACCTATACATCAAACTATTACATTGACGACGAACCCTGCACGCTAAATGACCTTCACGAACAATTGCAGCGCTTTCGAATCTATCCAGAAGGCTACAACGTGGTGCTGCAAGGCGACGTCACTAGCATCATTTCAATGAATGCCCGCGAGCGGCGAGAGATTATTGATGAAATGGCAGGCGTTGCCTCCTTTGATCGCAAGATTAATCAGGCCAAGTCGAAGCTAGATGTGGTCAAAGACCGCGAAGAGCGCTTTCGGATTGTCGAGACAGAGTTAATCGCTCAGCTAGAACGGCTAAATCAGGACCGTAAGAAGGCGGAGAAATATAAGCAGATCAAGGCTACGCTGCAAGAGAAGCAGCAGTGGGAAGGGGTGATGCAATGGCGATCGCGCCAAAAGCAAGCCGAACAGCTCGCCAGTCAAATCGCCAAAGGCCATCAAGAAGGCGAAGCGACCGAGCAAAAAATTGTGGCTCTTACTGAAAAAATGGAAGCGACCGCTGCCGAGCTTGCGGTTCTAAATGCCCAGGTCAAAGCTTTGGGTGAAGAGGAGTATCTAGCCCTACAGTCTAAGCTAGCTACGCAGGAAGCTGAGCTTAGACAGCTAGTTCGGCAAGAGGAAACGCTAGGTAGCTCTACGCGAGAGATATCAGCTCAGCTAGCGTCGATTCAGACGGCAATCCAGACGCAAGAAGGCGAGCTGCTGACAGTTGGCCAGCGGTTGCGGCAGCTCACTGATCAAGAGCTATCGCAGATTCAGGCGGATAGAGATGGCGCGATCGCCCAGCTAGAAGCCAAGCGGGAAGAAACCAACGCGATCGCCGATAAATCCCAAGCCTGGGTACAGCAGCAAACCGACCTGCGTCGTCAGCTAGAAACCTTGCTAGAGCAGCTAGAGCCACAGCGCTCAGAGCGAGTGCGATTGCAAGAACGAATTAGCCAACTGGAGACGCAGCGGGAAGGGCAGCGACAGACATTGACAGCGCTAGAGACAGAGATTACTGAAGAGGAAGGGAGCCAGATTCAGAGCCAGTCTTCATCTAGTCAAGAGCATATTCAGCAGCTCGCTCAGACAGTAGTCGATGTCGATGCTGACTTGCAAACGCAGACGCAGACGTTGAATCGGCTATTACAAGAGCAAAGAGAAAAGCAGCGAGAGTTAGATAAGCTAGAAGCGCAAGAGCAAGCAATCAAAGAATCGCAAGGAACGCAAGCGACTGAAGTTCTAAAGCGCAGCGGCATTCAAGGTCTATGCGGCATCGTAGCCGAGCTAGGTCAAGTAGACGCTACCTATCAGCTAGCACTAGAGATTGCAGCGGGTGGACGGATGGGCTTTATGGTGGTCGAAGATGACCGGGTAGGCGCAAAAGCAATTGATTTGTTGAAGCAGCGCCGAGCTGGCCGGGCGACTTTTCTACCTTTGAACAAGATTCGGGTGCCAAATTTCAAGCCGATAGATAAGTGGAATCGACCGGATGGTTTTGTAGACTATGCGGTTAATTTAATCAGCTGCGATGACAGATACGCAGATGTATTTGCGTTTGTGTTCGGCTCTACAGTCGTGTTTGAAACGCTGGCCGAAGCTCGCCGGAATATGGGTAAGTATCGGATCGTGACGCTGGGTGGCGAAGTTCTAGAGTCTAGTGGGGCGATGACTGGTGGTAGCTTGCGGCAGCGCGGGCGGCTACATTTCGGCACAGTGTCCGCAGGGGAGTCGCAGGAGGCTCAGGCGCTGCGCGATCGCCTCACTGAAATCAACACCATCTTGATTCGCTGCGAGCAAAAGGTAAATCAGCTCACGCTCAAAGCAAAAGAAAAATCTAAAGAGCTCATAGAAGCCCGTCAGCAGTATCGAGAGCATGAGCTCAAGGCCGATCAGGTCGCTAAGTTGCGCCGAGCCACCGCAGAACGAGTTAACCAGGCGAAAGCGCAGCTAGAAAAATCTGAACATGAATATGCGCAGGCGAAAGCTCGGTTGAGTGAACTAGAGCAAAGCCTGCCTGTTCAAGAGCAGGTGCTCACTGAAAAACGTCAGGAACTGTCCGCCCTAGAAGAATCACAGACCCACAGCGAATGGCAGGCAGCTCAAGGCGCGGTCCGGACTCTAGAGACGCAGCTGAACGAACAGCAGCAGAGATTGAGAAACGCTGAAAAACAGCAGCAGGAGCTGCTCGCGAATCAGCAGAGATTGCAGGAGAAAGCGCAGCTTGGTAAAGAGCAAATTGCTGCTTTACGCACTCAGCAGCAGGCTCAAATTAACCAGCAGTCGGAAATTTCCCAGCAGCAGCAGACTTTGCAAGAAACCATTGCTCAGACGAAAAGTGCGATCGCCATCCTAGACAACAAGCTCAAGCAAGAAAAAACCGCCCGCGACACCGTCGAGCGTCGCTACAAAATCGAACAAAACGAACAGCAGCAGAACCACTGGCAGCTACAAAGACTCCAAGAGACCCAAGCCCAGCGCCAGCAACAGCTTCACGACCTGCATCAAACCATCGAACACCAGGCGCTAGAACTTCCCGACCCCCTCCCCGAAATCCCCGAAGACCTCACCCTAGAAGCGCTAGACAAATCCCTCAAATCCTTGCAGCGTCGCCTAGAGGCCCTAGAGCCAGTCAACATGCTAGCCCTAGAAGAATACGAACGGACCCTAGAGCGCCTAGAAGAACTCACCACAAAACTCACCACCCTCGAAGAAGAGCGTACCGAACTCCTCCTGCGCATCGAAAACTTCACCACCCTGCGCAAACAAGCCTTCAAAGAAGCCTTCGACGCTGTCAACCTCAACTTTCAATCCATCTTCGCCGAACTCTCCGACGGCGACGGCCATCTCCAGCTAGACGACGCCATCAACCCTTTCAATGGCGGCCTCACTCTCGTCGCCCATCCCAAAGGCAAACAGGTTCGCCGCCTCGCTTCCATGTCCGGCGGCGAAAAATCCCTCACTGCTCTCAGCTTCATCTTCGCCCTCCAGCGCTATCGCCCCTCGCCCTTCTACGCCTTCGACGAAGTCGACATGTTTCTAGACGGTGCTAACGTAGAGCGCCTATCCAAAATGATCCAGCAGCAGGCCAAGCTCGCCCAATTCATCGTCGTCAGCCTCCGCCGCCCCATGATCGAATCCGCCGAACGCACCATCGGCGTCACCCAAGCTAGAGGCGCATACACCCAAGTCCTCGGTATAAACCTGGCCAAAGCAGCTACATAAAACCTGACTTCGGCTGCGCTCTTCTCGCAGAGAAGCCCATTCGGCATTCTCTCCACAGCAAACGGAAACCAGTCAGATACAATAGACACCTAATAAGGTATAGTCCCTCAAGCTCCGCGCTGCCGTTTTGAGGCAATTTTTGAATAGTCATGACTTTTGAACAAAGCCGACTCCGCTCGGACATCGTAGGCACACAGGTAATTACTCGCAGCACAGGCCGTCGCCTAGGCGTTGTCAGTCAGCTTTGGATTGACATGGATCGGCTAGAAGTTTTGGCTGTCGGTTTACAAGAAAATGCTCTTTCAAAGGTGATCGCTAGCAACGAGAAGGTGATGCTGCTGAGCGATATTCGGCAGATGGGTGACGTGATTCTAGTGGACGATGACACGGTGCTAGATGGTGATATCAATGTGTCGCCCTTTAGCAGCATGGTCAATAGTGAGGTAATTACGGAATCGGGGGAGGTGCTAGGGCGGGTGCGTGGCTTCAAGTTCGATGTGGTGACTGGCAAGCTGGAAACGGTTGTAGTGGCTTCGCTGGGTCTGCCGCAGATTCCCGATCAGGTCGTCAGTACGTACGAGCTGCCGGTTGAGGAAATTGTGAGCACAGGGCCCGATCGAATCATCGTCTTTGAAGGGAGTGAAGAAAAGCTGGTCCAGCTCAGTATGGGTCTGCTAGAAAGATTGGGGCTGGCTAGTCCAGCCTGGGATAGAGGACTCGGTGATGGCTATGTGATGCCGACTTCGGCATCTAATCAGCTACCTTCGGGTATTCGGAACGAGGCACGGCGGGAAGTGCAGCGCGATCGCACTATCGAAAGACCTCGCGAAGAACAGCGGTGGCGAGAAGACCTCCCTCCTCAGCGAGAGAGTCAGCGAGAGAGCTCGAGAGAAAGGCAGCGGGAGTCGCAGCCAGAAATTCAGCGATCGCAGCAGAGACCAGCTCAGCAAGATATTGTCGACATACCACCCACAGATGTTGATATAACAGGAGACGTATGGGACGAACCGGCTAGTCCGGAGAAAGAGGAAGAATTGATCGAAGCCAAGCCTCTAAATCTTCCTAAGAAAAAGGTCATGGAATACGAAGAGGAATCAGACTATTAAAGGATCAATCAGGTGATTGCTAAGCAAGCAGGGATCAAACCCCTATCGGTGATGGGGCTACCCGTCCATCAAAGTCAGGATTACATCAGCTGGCTCAACCATCGAATCGAAGAAAATAAAGGTACGCATGTAATCACACTCAACGCTGAGATGTGTATACAGGCGCAGCAAAACCAAACGCTTAGACAAGTGATAAAAGCGGCAGATCTAGTTGTGCCAGACGGCTCGGGAATTGAGCTGCATTTTCGGTTGCTTAGAGGTCAGCTACTGTATCGCTATCCAGGCATTGAACTGTCTTCTGATTTATTGGGAGGCCTGAATAGTGGCCAAAAGGTTGCTTTTTATGGGGGGAAACCAGCCGTTGTAGAAGAGGCAGCAGCGTATTGGCGATCGCAGAATCCTCAGCTAAACCTGGTTGTCATTCAGCATGGCTACGTCAACGACACAGAATTCGACAGCTTCTTAGAACAGCTAGAGCAGGCTCAGCCGAACTTGATTTTTGTCGGATTGGGTGTGCCCAGGCAAGAGTTCTGGATCGCTCAATATCGATCTATCTGTCCCAACGCCATCTGGATTGGGGTGGGGGGCAGCTTTGATATCTGGTCGGGAATCAAAGTGCGAGCGCCTTTGCGAATGCGCAATCTGCATTTAGAGTGGCTGTACCGGCTCTACCAAGAGCCCTGGCGATGGCGGCGAATGCTAGCACTTCCTCAGTTTGTTTGGTCGTCGTCTTGGTATTGGCTAAGAGAGCAGCAGTCATCAAAGCAATAAGAAAAACATGAAGCGACGTTGGTTTCTAGCTGGCCTAACTCTATCGTTTGTCAGTGCTGGCTGTAGAGAGAGAAACGCTGCCGAAACTGATTCGGCAGTCGTTCCGGCTCCGTCGGCAGATGAGCAAAGTGAGAGTCAGTCGCTCAGAGACGACAAAACTCTGGTGATGGCCACCACACCCAACTATCCACCCTATGAGCAGATGGCTGATGACTCGGCAGAAAACTCAGCGGAAGCCGCTCAGCTAGAAGACCGGACGCAGCGCGGTGAAGATAGCCAGGAAGAGCGAACCATCGTTGGATTCGATATAGATTTAGCAAAGCTGATTGCAGCGCGATTGGACCGACAGCTCCAGGTAATTGATCTGTCTTTTGACGCTCTCATTCCTGCCTTGGTCGGAGCCGAAGTAGATATGGTCATGGCGGCGCTAGAGCCCAACCGCAGCCGCAAGCAGCTAGTTGATTTTTCTAACATTTACTATCGTTCCCGGCATGCACTGGTCTCCATTGAAGGATATTTGCGATCGCGCGACCTCAGCTACCAAACCATCGGTGTCCGCAGCGACAGTGTCCAGGCCCGCTTTGCACAAAAGCTCACCAGCGGTGAAATCCCCGGCCTCGCCATCGAAACTTACGACAGTCTCGATCAGCTGTTTAGAGCCGTAGATACGGGCGAGGTCGAAGGCGCTATTGTCGAGGCCACCCTTGCGGAGGACTATCTGCCTCGCTACCCCGACTTTGAAGCCAGCATCATGCCGACAGAAGAGTCGACTGGCAGCGCGATCGCCCTAGCCAAGGACTCGCCGCTGCGTAGTGATATCAACGCTGCCCTCTCTCAGATCAAAGCCAGCGGCGAAATGGACCAGCTCATTGCTCGCTGGTTTGACTAATTCGAGCGCTAGTTTGGCTACTAGTACAACCACTGCCGTTTCTGTCAGTTGCTATCATCAACAATCCATGATTTGGGGGAACCTTAGTCTAGAGCAAAGCAAAGATACCCTCTTTCTTTGCGAGTCACTTTGCCCTATCCCTTCATGACTTCGCTCCTTACCCCTCCGGCCAAACGTCAGACTCCTCAAGTATCTTCTCCCCAAGCGTCGGAAGTCCCGTCACCGCCATCACACATCATTGCGCTGCGCCAGGTCAACAAGACCTACGAAAACGGCACTCCGGCTCTGATCGACATCAATTTGAAGTTGAAAAAAGGCAGTTTTCTGTTCATCACCGGCCCTTCAGGTGCGGGAAAATCCACTCTACTGAAACTGCTCTACGGACAAGAACGTCCTACCGCTGGCCAAGTCCACATCAACGGTCAAGAAATTAGCTTGCTCAAAGGCAATCAGCTAGCCATGCTTCGTCGCCGCATCGGCGTCATCTTCCAAGACTATAAACTCATCCCGCTGCGCACCGTCGCCGAAAACGTCGCCTTCGCCCTTCATGCCCAGGGCTATTCTCGCAAAGAAATCGATCGCCGTCTGCCGCTGACAATCAAAATGGTCGGACTCCAAGGCAAAGAAGATCGCTTCCCCTCACAGCTTTCTGGTGGGGAACAGCAGAGGGCCAGCATTGCTCGCGCCGTTGTCGGAACGCCGCCGCTGCTTCTAGCTGACGAGCCTACTGGCAACCTCGACGAGGACAATGCCCGTCAGGTGTTCAATATTTTGCGCAGGCTAAACGGCATTGGCGTTACGGTCGTGGTGACCACTCATAATGAGTTGATGGTGCGATCGCTCAACTACCCCGTCATCCAAATCCGCGACCACCAACTCTACAACATCCGCTAACTCACCGGCTTATCAATTCGCCTGCAGCCTATAGACTATAAAGAGCCTGCTGCAAAAAGAAGTTGGATGAAGCGCCATATATTAGAAGCAGAACTAGCACCGGACGGCACAGTGCTTCTCAAGGACCTACCTTTTCAACCAGGCGATTCTGTGCAAATCACCGTTGTTAAGCAAGTCGACGACACCAAGCCTTTCCTGTCGGACGATGCGCCCGAAGATTGGCAGAATGCAAATCCCAGATACTGGATTAGGACAGCAACAGAGCGCATTTCAGAAGAGTTTAATCCTGAAAAGATTATTCTCTTCGGCTCTCACGCAAACGGCACAGCCACAGTTCATAGTGATATTGATTTGCTTGTTATCTTCAAAGACGTTAACGACAAGCACGAGCAAGCAGTGGCCATCCAGACGTTGCTTGCTGACTGCCCGATTTCAGAAGACATTATCATTGCGACAGAGCAAGATGTCGAAAAATATAAACACTCGGTTTCCAGCGTTTTACGATTTGCAACCGAAGAAGGAAAAGTGATTTATGAACGAACCGAATGAACGCCTAGACTCGACCGCAGAATGGCTCTCCTCCGCTGATGGCGAGATTCTGACGGTCGAGATATTGAGAGAAAAAGGACAGCACCTAACGGGTCAGATCTGCTTTCACTCACAGCTAGCTGCCGAAAAAGCACTTAAAGCTGGTCTTACCTTTCTAGATCTTCAATTTCCGCTCGTTCGAGATCTGGTCAAACTAAAACGGCTCTTACCACCGGACTGGAACTCGCTGCCTGATACAGAAGCGTTGACCGTACTGTCAGAATGGGCGAAAAAAGTGCGGTACACACAGACTAATACTCTGCCCTCTATTGGACAATCAGAGGAGGCTTATCGACAGGCGAAAGCAGTAGTCGAGGCAATCAAGAAAGAGCTGAATAACGGGGGATTTTCTGCCTGAGAATATGAAATTAAGAACGTGAAGATTATGTAGAAGTGATGGACGATGTCCTACTGTCAAAAAGTAGCCTAGCCCAGAAACGTCTCATATCCTTGTCGAAACTTCTCCTTCCCATTCGCTTCTATAATGCTGCCGTGGGCCATGATTACCCGTTCAAAGTCCCACCTCAGAACTCTTTCAACGGATCGTCTTACCTTTTCTCTGTCCCGGGTGGCAATTTTTTCTAGTATTGAGGGACTCAGCTTTCTATAGCTGCCGCCCATCTTTATCGTTAGACGAGTCAGTAGCGGAAAATTTTCGTCAAAGTGGAATGCAGTATCTGTCACTATCAATGTGCCGGTGGCCCTATGGAAAAAGATACATTCATTAAGCTCCTCCATCCCCCCAGCGCCGAGTGTTCTGAAGCCTTCGAATAAGACAAATTCCAGACAACTCCACAGCTCGCTTTCGTTCGAATTGACGGCTGTAGGCTCAACAACAAGGTCAATGGGTAGCTCAGGTCTTTTCTCTTTCAATCCTGGCGCGGCCCAAAAGGTCGCTGTTGGATAATGCGCCTTGAACTCGGCGGCGAAGAAATAGTGATAGAGATTTGGTGCAATGATGTATGCCACTGTGCCTAATCGATCAAGCTGTGTAGCTAGCTCGTCTGTCATTCGAACAGGCGAAATGACTACTACCTCCTGGTTCTGTAGCCGAATAACTGTCATCCTAGCCCCCACGCTGAGGCCAAAGTAGCGCATTGGTTGTTCGGCAACCCAGACATCTCGATCGACTTGTGTAAGCATGGATATCAGCTTATTGAAATACGCTGAGCGGAAGCACAATCAGCGTGTTTCCCTTTCGCTCCAAGACAAAAACTTCTTGATCCGGCCCAATAGAGGCTTTGCGATCTTCACACCGAGCCTGCCAAGAAATACCTTCGTAAATGACTCTGCCTATCTTTCCCGGCTGAATGGCAGTTGTCGTTCTAGCTTCTGTTGCCTGTCGCAAAGCTGAAGCTGTGGGATTGGGCACAAATCGCTTGAGTCCCCAAAAAATCAGTGCAGATAGCAGCATCCACAGCACTATCTGATACTTCAAACCACGCACGACTAATGACAGCAGGGCTACGCCAAAAGCGCTAATCCCGAAGGCTGATTCCAAAAAGGCTGTCGGAATCAAAACTTCCATTAGGCAAAAGACGACGCCAATAGTTATCCATATTACTGCCGGATTCATAGGCTCTATGCACTCGGTGTCAGTACCAAGTCTTGCGTTAGGGTGTCTTTTACATCCTAGTTCAGGCGTTCAGCGTACGTGTTCATTGAGAGGACACTCTATTAATTGAGCATAATTGGGCAGATTTGAGCCAATCCTATCAAATTTATTTGCACTAAATCCCTTTTCCCTTACCATATACCTAATTTAACGGCAATCCCCTTTTTAAGCGTGATCCAAACAGCACGACCAAGAACGACGGCATCTATGACTGGCGAAGTGAGTAAATCTCTCTTTAAGCAATATGTCTGGGCTTTAGGCCATGGCACCAACAAAATTCCTATTGGGGATATCGTTGACGGTCGCTATCAGGTGGTCGCCCCTTCGATTTGGCTAGATACCAAACCTGAAAAGCCACCAAAGGTACCCGATCCAGTGCCTAGCTTCGTGATGCCGTATCTAAAGGCATATCCATATCAGCTAAATTTGCCGGGTATCTATGGCATCTGTCATCAGGACTCTGGAGAAGCGGTACTGCTGCTGAGTAATGTGCCAGTGAGTCGGCAGGGTCATCTGATGCCTGCGATCGCAAAAGCCTGGCCAACCACCACGGCCTTTCGCCAGGCATACTGGCTTTGGCAAATGGTCAGCCTATGGGAGCCGCTAAGCGAATTTGGCGCAGCCGCTAGCCTGCTCAAAAAGACCAACATCCGCGTCGAAGCTTGGCGCGTTCGACTGATTGGTCTGTCCACGAATCCGGCTGAGCCCAGTTTTGAAGATTTAGCCGCTGCCTGGGAAAGCACCTATCTCCTTGGAGCCAAACCTTCAATCGCAACTCTGTTGCGCTCTGTTTGTCAGAATCTCCGCTCATCCAACGTAGATTTCGCTGCGATCAAAGAGCAGGTTAATGCTCAGCTCCTAAAAGAGTCAGCCGGTAAGACCATGGAGTTTCAGGTGGCTGGCGCAACCAGTACCGGGCCAACCATGCGCCAAAACGAAGATGCCTGCTATCCCAGCCGCATTGAATTGCAGCGAACCAGCACAGCCGATCTGCCGCTACTGCCCAGGCTAGCGATTGTCTGCGATGGCGTCGGTGGGCATGAAGGCGGAGAAGTGGCTAGTCAGCGGGTAGTGCGATCGCTTCAACTCCAGCTTCGCAGTCTGCTAACGGAGGCCATGAATCAAACTAGTCCGCTCTCTCCCCAGGTCGTCATTGACCAAATCGAAGCGGCAATTAGAGTCGCCAATAATCTGATCGTTGAGCAAAACGATCAGCAGGGCCGCGCCGATCGACAGCGCATGGGCACTACGCTAGTGATGGCGTTAGTACTGCCACAAAAGGTTGAAACCGCAGACGGCTTAGCTGAGGTTAACGAGCTATACCTCACTCATGTCGGGGATAGCCGTGCCTACTGGCTCACCACCGATCACTGCCAGCAGCTCACCGTAGACGACGACATTGTCGGGCGAGAAGTCAGCGCCGGCAACAGCTTTTATACAGATGCGCTACGACGGCCCGACGCCCATGCGCTTAGCCAAGCCGTTGGTATGCGTGAATACGAACAGCTAAAGCTACACACTCAACGTTTCTTATTCGAGTCAAGCGGAGCTCTGCTGCTGTGTTCTGATGGCCTCAGCGATAATAATCAGGTAGAGACATCTTGGCCAGATTATATTGGCCTGATTATGAAGCAGATTGTGCCTTTAGATGCGGCAGTGGACTCGTGGATAGAGCTAGCAAACCAGCGTAATGGGCACGACAACGTGGCTGTAGTGCTGATGAATGCAATCATGGCTGGTGAAGAAGATGAAGAAATAGGAGCGTCTGCTGATCAAACCAATGCTGATATCGCGACTAGCCCAGTTAGCGAAGGGCAATTAGGCGATCGCCCCTCCACAGTCTCTGATCTAGAATCGGATCTTTCCAGTCGCGCAGCCAAAGCTTCAGGTATTAGATCTCCGAGCGTTCTACCGATTCCTCCCGCAGGCATGACACCAGCCTCACGGGCGCTTCTCTACGGTGAAGATGACGAGGACGATGCGCCACTCACTACAGATGATTCGACGGCTATCACACCCAGCCGTGAGACATCCACGACTAAAACGCGAGGCTGGGTCACCCTCTTATTGGCAGCAATCGTCTTAGGCGTGATCGGTGTTGTTGCCGGTTTGCTATGGAGCAATTTCAGGCCCTTGTCACAGCCGGAGAGTCCTGCCGAAGAGGTCACCCCAGATGTCGAGCCCAGCAGCGAATGAAAACACTCACAGAAACGAGGAAGCCAGTTTATGGAGAAGGGGTGCGGAAAGGGCAGTGACCGAAGGCAGGAACCTCGTTATGAGAGAATGAGTGGACTGAACCGTTTTATCTCTCTTGATTTATGAAAGTTGGCGATCGCGTGCGCATCAAAGCCCCTCTAACGCTGTTCAACCATCCTAAGTTCCGCAACCAGCCTCATGATGTTCAAGGCCTGGAAGGGGTGATCTCAGCTATTTTGACTGAGTGGGAAGGTCGACCTGTCAGCGCAAACTACAAGTTCGTCACCTCTTTTGAAATAGAAGGTGCCAAACGTCCCTTTAAAGCTCACTTGCATGAAGATGAGCTAGAAGTCATTGAGTAAGCAAATGGAACTGTTTATAAAAATCAGCTACGAAAACTGCTTATGAAGACTGCTGAGTAGGACGAACAAGGATATCGTTCACCTCAACATGCTCCGGCTGCTGGAGAGCGTAAATTACTGCCTTGGCAATATCTTCTGCCTGGAGCACAGGAAACTGACCGTAAGTTTCCTGTGCTTTTTCAGCGCTCTGGTGATACTTTTGCGCAAATTCAGTCTCTACGATGCCAGGACTCACTGATGAAATCCGGATATTGCTCCGCGCCGTGCGCAGCTCACGTCTGAGCGTTTCGCTTAAAGAACGGACAGCAAACTTAGTCGCCGAATAGATGCCAGCGATCGCCGGTACCCGGTGTCCAGACATAGAGCTGATATGCACAATATGACCTGAGTTCGCGCTTTGCATCCACTGCACTGCCTCACGAGTGCAGATACACAGCGCCAGCACGTTCACCTCTATCATTTCTCGCCAGGCATCTGTCTTTCCGGTCATCAACGGTTCTTTGTGACCTAGCCCAGCATTGTTTATGAGTACGTCTAAGCGGCCAAATCGCTCGTGAACAGCGCTGAAGAAATTGAGTATTTGGGCTTCGTCTCGTAGATCAACCGTTTGGATCAATACCTCGCTGCCGCTGGTTTCTAAGTCCCTGGCCGCAGCGGTTAAGCGGTCGTGGCGGCGGGCGCAGATAGCGAGGTCGTAGCCTGCTTTGGATAGGTGCTGTGCGATCGCTAGTCCAATGCCGCTAGACGCACCTGTGACAATGGCAACCGGTCTTTGCTTTTTTATCATCGTGAAACTGAAGGAGGTGTTAGATTATATGAGAAGATTATTACAACCTTTTAAGCAATTCCTTTGGAGAGGGCAAAATGGATATCCGCATCGCGCTTGTACTATCACCCTTACTTATCGCCGCAGGCTGGGCTGGCTTTAACATCTTTCGAGCTGCTTTAGGGCAAGTTCAAGACTTGTTGAACAAAAACAACGCTGTGTAACCGCGCTAAATTGACTGGGCCAAATCAACCGGGCCAAATCAACCGGGCCAAATCAACTGGGCCAAATCAACTGGGCCAGACTAGCCGGACCTGAGTAGCTAAGTTCTCGTGATTTCAAGCAATACAACATGAGGCTAATCTTCAACGAAGAGATTAGCCTTTTTTCTGTTCTAGCTGAGACGGTCTACTCAAGCTGTAGCTGCCTCAGCGCTGGCATCAGCTGGTGGAATGCAATCCCACGATGGCTGAACCGCTCTTTTTCGGCATTGCTCATCTGAGCAAATGTCTTCCCCTGCGCCGTCACAAAGAAGATCGGATCGTAGCCAAATCCGCCTGCTCCTTTTCCTTCTGTCAAAATTGAGCCTGGGCAGCGGCCTTCTGTTTCTAATACGATTTTTCCATCGGGGCTAGATAGCGCGATCGCACACACAAACTCAGCTCGCCTATCCGTCTGATTACCCAATTCCCGCAGCACTCGGTTAATCCGCCCGGCATCGCTATCCCCATACCGCGCTGAATACACCCCTGGCGCACCGCCTAATGCCATTACAGAGAGCCCCGAGTCATCTGCGATCGCCCAGCTATTAGTTTCGATCGCCACCTCCGAAGCCTTCAACCTAGCGTTCTCGATAAAGGTAGCTCCTGTCTCTTCAACCTCAATCTCTTCAGGTTTGAGCGCCAGCGTCCAATCTAATTCCTCTAAATAGTCCTTTAGTTCAGCTAGCTTCCCCGGATTGCCAGTAGCGACGACAACAGTAGTCATAAGGCGAATATTAATAGTTGAGCATTTGAAATCATACGTTCATAGCGCTAGCGCTGGTGCATGAACGCTCGTAACGCGGATCTTCTAGAAATTATTTCAAATTAATTTCTCAATTGCAAAGCAACCCCTGCGAAAGGCGATTATCAAAGTCGTATTGTAAAAAGAGGTTCCTGACCTTCCTCACTTGCAGTAGTGCATAAGCAAACCCCAATGTCCAAAATCGGCAGACGAAAATTCCTGGGCTACAGCACAGCAGCGAGCATAGCCGCAGCTAGCAGCACTGTTCTGCTTAAAGCCTGCGCCCCATCCGACGTGTCTTTTATCGACGGAGCCTCAACTGCCAACAGTACACAGCCATCCGATAGCGTAGAGCTAGCCGCACCCGATGTCAGTGCATCCACAATCAAAGTCGGCCTTTTGCATTCCCTTACCGGTCCGCTCGCTATCAGTGAATCGCCTATTGTTAATGCCGAACTTTTGGCCATCAAGGAAATCAACGACAGCGGCGGCCTACTAGGAAAACAGCTCGTTCCTATTCAAGAAGACGGCGCTTCTGACTGGCCCGCCTTCGCCGAAAAAGCCGAAAAGCTCATTGCTCAAGATCAGGTATCCGTTATCTTTGGTGGATACACAGCCGCTAGCCGCAAAGCCATCTTACCTGTGGTCACCGCCAAGAACCATTTGCTCTGCTATCCCGGTGTAGATGAAGATCAGGAGTGTGCCAAAAACATTGTCTATGGTGGCGCTACTGTGAATCAACAGATTGAACCTGCTGTTAATTGGATGCTAGGGAATCGCGGGAAAAAGTTCTTTCTAGTCAGTGAGAATGACCGGAGCGTACATGCGATCGCCAAAGCTATCCTCAAAGAAAAAGGGGGCACCGTTGCTGGAGAAGCCTTCTTACCCCTAGACAGCAGTATCAATATCGACATGCAGCCCCTAATCAATGATATAAAGCAGGCTCTCCCGGAAGGCGGCATCATATTCAACAGCCTGATCGGAGAACAAAACCGCGCCTTTTTCAAAGCTATAAAAGCTAGACTTGTATCCGGAAAATACCTCGTCATGTCTACTCGCCTGAGCGAAACCGACATTTTGCAAATTGGGCCTGATTTTTTCCGTAACCATTATGCTGCTTGGCATTATTTCCAAACGCTAGACACCCCTGAAAACGAAAAGTGGGTGAACAGTTTCCAACAAACCTACGGAAAGGAGCAGGTACTCAGCGCCCCAATGGAATCAGCTTACAGTCTTGTCCACCTGTGGGCAAAGGCTGTGCAGCAGGCACAATCCAGTCAGCCTACGGCCGTCCACACAGCTGCCTACGAACAGACCTTTTCTGCCCCTAGTGGCTCAGTTACCATTCGGCCCAACAACCGCCTTGTCCAGAGCGCCTATGTTGGCAAAGCCCAAGACAACGGCCAATTTGAAATTCTTTGGCGATCTAACAATCCGATAGAGCCCGACCCCTGGAGTCAGAAGACTGACAGCAATGAGGACTCGACCTGTGACTGGATGGTCTTAGATCAAAAATGAACCGTTCATATAAATGAACCGTTCATCATACAAATATAGCTAGCTGCGACTTCTCGAATCTGTCGCAGAGGCCTTTTGAAATAGCAGAACATACTAATATCGTGTCAATATTCGAGACCCTCTCGACAAAAGAAATCGCTGAGAGCGGACACGTTCAGTCTATTAAATTCGCTGGTTCTAAGCAGGTATTCACGCATGGCTAATCGACAAACTAGGGCGAGAGCAACCAGCTTGCTCAGCGGTTTCGCAACCGACTTTAAAGAGTTTTTATTACGGGGAAATGTTGTCGATCTTGCTGTCGCTGTTATTCTAGGTGCCGCTTTCAACGCCATTGTGACCTCTTTTGTCGAGGACATCATTACTCCAGTACTTCTCCAACCGGTGCTGGGAGCTGCTGGCGTCGAAGATATTGCACTGCTGTCAGCAGGTGGTATCAAATACGGCACCTTTCTAGCTGCGGTCATCAACTTTGTAGTCATTGGCCTTGTACTCTTTCTGGTTGTTCGCACCTTCGCACGATTCAAGCGTTCAGAAGAAGTAGAGGCAGAGCCAACACCTACCGAGAAGCTAGATATCACTATGCAGCGTCTGAATGAAACTATAGAACGCAAGCTCTAGACTCGGAATGGTCTAACTTACTTTTCTGAATCAAAGACGCACTCTACTGTGATGCTCAAGTTACTTTCAGCGGTCCCTTTAGTGACGTAAGGAACGCCTGCCTCACCGCCTACGGTGATACCAAACTGTAGAGTCACCTTGTGAATATCGCTATTTCCCATGTTCTTGAAAGAATTTAGCGTTTGACTGGTGTAGGTGCGGATGGTGCCCTCAATAGCCTTGAAGCTTTGAGCTGCGATCGCCGCTGCCGTCTTTTGTCCGCTGCCTTCGGACCCATTGCCTGGCAAATTGTTGAAGCCGCGCGAGCCAAACTCAGGGAATCCTTTCTGACCGCCACGGACCGTTTCCTCTGGCTCCACTTCGGTAAGCTCTATTTCCTCAATCGTCGGCGAGAGTTCAACGCCGTCCTCGGCCTCTATATAAATCTCACTGCCGTCTTCTAACTGAATTGGAACAAGCTGAGCCATGGCGATAGGTTCCCAAATACAATGCAAATTTGATGCTTTCCCAAGTTTGCCCAGTTGAAATCTGGTTTTCCCTACTACGCAACTAGCGCAAAGTTGTCTATAACTAAAGAAATAGTAGTAGCCCCCATCCATATCATGGCAGACCTCTACGCTAGCGAGGAAGCTCAGCAGATCTTGCAAATTGCGATTGCAAAAGAAACTGAATCCGGAGAGCTTACCCGCCAACAGCTTTCTGAAATCGCCACCGAGCTTAACATCGCCCCGGAAACGCTATGGTCGGCTGAGAGAGAATGGCTATCTCTCAAAAGCGAATCCGCTCAGCAATTAGTATTTAACCAGCAGCGTCGCCAGAATTTCCAGCATCACCTCATCCGCTACAGCGTTGTCAACGGGTTCTTGCTACTGCTAAACCTTTCAATATCGGGCGGTATCGGATTCGCAGCATTCTTTATCTTGACATGGGGAATAGGACTCGCCCTTCACGGACTACGCGCCTATCAATCGTCTGGCTACCGCTACCAAAGGGACTTTGAGAATTGGCAGCGCCGCCAAAAGGTAAAACAATCCGTATTAGGCATTTTCAACCGTTTCATTAATACGTAAAATAAGCCACTATAATTCATACAGCAAAAAGCCCTCCGTACAGCGTACGGAGGGCTTTTTAGTTTGTTCGGTTGCCGTTATCAAGCGGTCGTCGTCAGACTAGGCGTTGATAGCAGGCGCTGTGAGAGCGACAGGGGCGGACTCACCAGCAGCCAAGTCAAGCGGGAAGTTGTGTGCATTTCTTTCGTGCATTACTTCCATACCGAGGTTGGCACGGTTCAGTACATCTGCCCAGCTACCGATTACTCGACCCTGTGAGTCGATGATGGACTGGTTGAAGTTGAACCCGTTCAGGTTGAACGCCATCGTGGAAATACCAAGAGCAGTAAACCAGATGCCGACTACAGGCCATGCACCCAACAAGAAGTGGAGTGAACGGCTGTTGTTGAACGATGCATATTGGAAGATGAGACGACCGAAGTAGCCGTGCGCTGCAACGATGTTGTATGTCTCTTCTTCTTGACCGAACTTGTATCCGTAGTTCTGTGACTCAGTTTCTGTGGTCTCACGTACCAAACTCGAAGTAACGAGTGAACCGTGCATTGCTGAGAAGAGCGAACCACCGAATACACCGGCTACACCCAACATGTGGAAGGGGTGCATCAGGATGTTGTGCTCTGCCTGGAAGACCAACATGAAGTTGAACGTACCAGAGATACCCAAAGGCATACCGTCAGAGAACGAACCCTGACCGAGTGGGTAGATCAAGAAGACTGCGGTTGCTGCTGCTACAGGAGCAGAGTAAGCAACACAGATCCAAGGGCGCATACCGAGACGGTAGGATAGCTCCCACTCACGACCCATGTAGCAGAAGACGCCGATGAGGAAGTGGAAGATTACCAGCTGGTAAGGACCGCCATTGTAAAGCCACTCATCGAGTGAAGCAGCTTCCCAGATGGGGTAGAAGTGAAGGCCAATCGCGTTAGAAGAAGGAACAACCGCACCAGAGATGATGTTGTTACCGTACATCAGTGAACCCGCAACGGGCTCACGGATGCCGTCGATGTCGACGGGAGGAGCGGCGATGAACGCGATAACGAAACAAGCGGTAGCAGCGAGTAGTGTCGGGATCATCAAGACGCCGAACCAACCTACGTAGAGGCGGTTCTCGGTGCTTGTAACCCACTGACAGAACTGCTCCCACAGAGAAGCATTCTCGCTTCTTTGAAGAGTAGTAGTAGTAGAAACCATTAAATGATTGCGGGGTGAAAGTGAATAGGTATATGACGGACTAGGCGTTCAAACAAACGCTTTTGTCTGTCGGTATGTACCTATCATAGCATATGTAACGAAATATTGCAAACGGGTTGGCAAAGAAGGAATTTTTATGGATTGCTTGTGTTGACTGGGATTTAGCCTATTAGTGTTTGCGTCTCTAGAGAGCTTCGTCCTGTTTGTAACGGGTTTGTAAACAAAATTGCTATGGCAAGAGGCAGTCGCAAGGGAAAGCTTATCGACTAATAAGACTGCTTAATAGATGGCAACAGTGAGGAGTTATTCTCTGTTATCCACGTACGCCGCTAAAACTTCGGGGACAACATTAGCCATTCCAGTGCTAAGGCTCACGAACAAACCGAAAAGCCCCCCGCACGTACCTCTTTCGAAGCGGTGCAGGGGGCTTTCAGTCAACTATGAAGTTGCCGTATCACAGAATAATCAAATGACTATGCGTTGATAGAAGGTGCAGTAAGCGCTACAGGAGCAGCTTCACCAGCAGCCAGGTCAAGCGGGAAGTTGTGAGCGTTGCGCTCGTGCATTACTTCCATACCCAGGTTGGCACGGTTCAGTACATCAGCCCAGCTACCGATTACTCGACCCTGTGAGTCGATGATGGACTGGTTGAAGTTGAACCCGTTCAGGTTGAACGCCATCGTGGAAATACCTAGTGCGGTAAACCAGATGCCGACTACAGGCCATGCACCCAACAAGAAGTGGAGGCTACGGCTGTTGTTGAACGATGCATATTGGAAGATGAGACGACCGAAGTAGCCGTGGGCTGCAACGATGTTGTAGGTCTCTTCTTCTTGACCGAACTTGTATCCGTAGTTCTGTGACTCGGTCTCAGTTGTCTCACGAACCAAACTCGAAGTAACGAGTGAACCGTGCATTGCTGAGAAGAGTGAACCACCGAATACACCGGCTACACCCAACATGTGGAAGGGGTGCATCAGGATGTTGTGCTCTGCCTGGAAGACCAACATGAAGTTGAACGTACCAGAGATACCCAAAGGCATGCCGTCAGAGAATGAACCCTGACCGAGCGGGTAGATCAAGAAGACTGCGGTTGCTGCTGCTACTGGAGCAGAGTAAGCAACACAGATCCAAGGGCGCATACCGAGACGGTAGGATAGCTCCCACTCACGACCCATGTAGCAGAAGACGCCGATGAGGAAGTGGAAGATTACCAGCTGGTAAGGACCGCCATTGTAAAGCCATTCATCGAGTGAAGCAGCTTCCCAGATGGGGTAGAAGTGTAGGCCAATTGCGTTAGAAGAAGGAACAACCGCACCAGAGATGATGTTGTTGCCGTACATGAGTGAACCGGCTACGGGCTCGCGGATGCCGTCGATGTCGACGGGAGGAGCGGCGATGAAGGCAATTACGAAACATGCAGTAGCAGCGAGTAGTGTCGGGATCATCAAGACGCCGAACCAACCTACGTAGAGGCGGTTCTCAGTACTTGTAACCCACTGACAAAACTGCTCCCACAACGACGCGCTTTGGCGTGTTTGTAGAGTAGTAGTCATTGTTATTATTCCGAGTAGTTAGGTACGTATGGGCTGAGCGCTTCAAAAAAGAAAGCGGTCCGTTCACTGGTTAGAGTGAGTGAGGTGTTTCTCAACCGATGTACTTAATATAACCTATGTAACGGAATGTTGCAAACTTTAATTTATTCCACCGCCATTTATTTCTCTATGGCCGATCGAGAGCGGTTGGCTAAAAGAGGACGTCCGATAGGGTCGTACGGTGCGTTAGCGCATAGCGCCCATAGCGCTTTTCCAGGACATCTCCTTGCGCAGTACCTGTAGGGCTCTCTGTTCTGCACCCGAAAATAGCTCTGTAGCGATCAGTTCGCCGAGTACTTGCTCCGTTAGCTGGGGCGCAAAAGCTCCGCCGGAGCGCAAAAGATGACCGTAATAGGAAAACTGCGGCTTACTCTCTACGGAGCAGTGGAAACAATGCACTTCCTCAATACTCATTCGTGAGACTGGCGTATTTGCTGGAATGACAACTCGCGGAATGCCATGCAATCCGTAGCTAGTGCCGTCGTCTCTAGTCTGAAGACTACCTACTAAGGCAACGTTTAGAAGGATGCAGGTATCTTGAATCAGATCGGGTGTAAAAACCGGATCGGGCGCACTAGTTAGCCTGGGCCCACTGTTTGAGAAAGATGAGTTGAACAGCTGAGAGTTGTAGATGATGCCTACTGCCCAGTGACGTGAACTCTCAAATTTCACAAACTGACCAAACCCGTAGTCCTCAATTTGCGGTGGACTATCAACATCATTAGGCGTGTCTAGCTGGACGACGTAGTCGCAGTGAGAATTAGACTTGACGACTCTACCTAGCTGACAGTTATCAACGAATTGGAAGGATTGGCGCGCAGAAGAAACCATAGCTGGCAATATGGCAGACGGCAGGTGGAAAACAATGGCCTAAGAATATCTCATATGAGCGTACAGGTGTATCAACTACATAACCAGATTTGCTCAGCAGAGAACATCTTCAACGACATTCGGACAAAATAAAGCAGGAACGAGCTATTAGCCCAATCCTGCTTGGTACGAACTGTCTTATTGATCTATATAGAAGACCTAATATCTATGCAGACATTGCCTGAATGATGTAATCGAAGTAAGGCGCAGCCTCAGCGGCATCTTCGTCGTCCATCAGGGATAAGGATGCATCCTTTAGGCAGCGGATTGCTTCTACCATTCCCGGCACTGGCACATCCAATGCGTTGTACATCTCACGAACGCCAATCAAACCGATGCTTTCGATGGGGTCTTTATCACCTGCTAAGACGCTGTAGGTGATCAATCGTAGATACCAGCCATAGTCGCGTAGACACAGCGCTCGTTGCTTTTGTCCGTAGGCATTGCCGCCTTTGGCGATGAAGTCGGGGCGTAGCTTCCAGAGGGCTCCACTGGCTTGTTCTACGACCTTTTTCTCATTGTCCGCTAGGATCTGAGCAATCCGCATCCGCTGATTGCCGGTTTTCAAGAAGTTTTCAATACCTTTGAGCTCGCCGCTCGTGGGGTAGCGCAGTTCGTCATCTGCATTAAGGATTACTTGGCTGACAACAGACATAGGTTTTACGGGTGCGATAACTCTGTATTTATATTGACAGTTTAGCGACTCTTAGGCGAACAAGGAAAGCATAGATAGCCTTTTTCTCAGTATTTTTTTCGTTAGAAATAAAGCGAAACACCGCTGCTAGCTACCTGAGAATACATTTAAGAAATATTACGGTAAGACTTGAATCGCATTGCTCTGCCTTGGGACAGGCGTGGAGCCACCCAGTCAAAACTTACGAAAGGCCTTAAATAAGCCATACTAGTGAGCTGACAGGCTCCATATTGCTTACGTTCTTCTGCGCCTTTAACTCTACGCTTTACTAGTAACCGCCATGCCTTCAACGCCTTCCGAAGAATCCAAGCTCAGCGCTGAAGGCAAAGCAGCCGTGTCTAACCCTTGGCAAGCACCGATCGAAGTACCCAAATGGCAGCAGGACGAAATTGTAAAGGTGACGATCACTGATCTCAGCAACAGCGGTGATGGGGTAGGGCGCTGGGAAGATCGGGTTGTGTTTGTCCCAAACACGGTGCCAGGCGACGAGATGCTGGTGAAGCTGACTAAAGTAAAGGCGACTCACGGCTTTGGGAAAGCGGCGGGGATTGTGAAGCCTTCGTCTGAAAGGGTACGTCCGGCTTGTATTGTCGCGGATAAGTGCGGCGGCTGTCAGTGGCAGCAGGCGAGCTATAACGAACAGCTGGCAGCAAAGCACCGGCTGGTTGTAGACGCGCTGACGCGCATCGGCAAGCTAGAAGATGTGGAGGTTGATTCGGTTCTAGCTGCTGAAGAGCAGCTGGGCTACCGGAATAAGGCAACCTATCCACTAGGACTGTCGCCAACAAAGGATGTCAAGGCCGGTTACTACCGCAAGGGCTCTCATCGGCTGGTCAATCTGAACCAGTGTCCGGTGCAGGATAGTCGCCTTGACCCGATTCTGGCTGATCTAAAGAAAGACATCCAATCACGCGAGTGGAAAATCTACGATGAGAGGACGCACAAGGGACATCTAAAGCACTTGTCGCTGAGAGTGGGTCGGCGTACGGGTCAGATATTGATTACTTTGGTTAGCCGTTCGGTGAAGCTGAAGGGGATTCATGAGCAGGCTCAGCAATGGATGGACAGGTATCCAGAGGTGGTGGGTGTGTTAGTGAATCTAAACTGGAAGAGAACGAACGCCATTTTTGGCCCTGAGACATTCCTGATCGCGGGCGAGTCGCATTTGGAAGAGATGTTCGCGGGTCTGATGTTCCATATTCAGCCCGCGACTTTCTTTCAGGTGAATACCGCTCAGGCAGAACGGCTGTTGGATGAGATTCAAACTGAGCTGAATTTGACTGGGAATGAGGTTTTGATAGATGCGTACTGCGGTGTGGGGACTTTCACGCTGCCGTTAGCCCAAAAAGTAAAGCAGTGTATTGGGTTAGAAGCGTTTACTGAATCGGTGGTGCAGGCACAGGCCAATGCGAGGCTGAACAATATTGAGAATGTCGGGTTCAGGATTGGCGATGTGGCGGCGCTGCTGCCTAATTTAGATGTGAGACCGGATATTTTGATGATGGACCCGCCTCGCAAAGGATGTGAGCCGGAGGTGCTGGAGTCGATCATGACGATTAGGCCTGAGCGAATTGTGTATGTCAGCTGTAATCCGGCGACTTTGGCACGTGATTTGCGAGTGCTGTGTGAGACGGGAGGCTACCAGGTGACTAGGGTTCAGCCTGCGGACTTTTTCCCTCAGACGGCGCACGTAGAATGCGCTGTTTTTCTGGCAGCTTAGCCTGTTAGCTTATTGGGGTCTACGCAGGAAAGACGAGCTATGAAATTTAGTCAGATTGTTACCGCGCTGGGTGAGCAGGTGACGGCATCGAGTTTGGATATTGATGGTGCTGCAGGCGATCGCACCCTTAAAGGTATAGCTGCTATCCAAGAAGCTAGCAGCGACGAGCTTAGCTATGTAGAAGGCGAAAAATTTTCATCCTACGTCAGCACTACTGGGGCTGGGGCGTTGATCTTGCCTGACGATGAAGGCTTACAGACGGAAGCGGGCGATCGCAACATACCTTGGGTCAGCGTCAAAGATCCTCGGCTAGCCTTTGCTAGAGCCATTAGTGGCTTCTATCAGCCCTACCGCCGGAGCGCGGGCATTCATCCTAGCGCCGTTGTTGAGCTGGGTGCGGAGATTGGTAACGAGGTCGCAATCGGCCCGCTAGCTGTGATTCACTCGGGAGTAAAAGTGGGCGATCGCACCTGTATCCATGCAGGCGCAGTCATCTATCCAGACGCTGCCATCGGCCAAAACACGGTTTTGCACGCTAACTGCGTAATTCATGAGCGCACTCAGATTGGCAACAACTGTGTAATTCACAGCGGCGCGGTGATCGGTTCAGAAGGCTTTGGCTTTGTACCCACAGCTGCGGGGTGGGAGAAAATGCATCAGTCCGGCGTCGCTGTATTAGAAGACGGCGTGGAGATCGGCTGCAACTCAACAGTCGATCGCTCTGCGGTAGGCGAAACCAGAATCAGGAAAAACACCAAAATCGACAACCTAGTGCATATTGCCCATAGCTGCCAGGTTGGAGAGGCGGTGGCGATGGCGGCCCAAGTAGGGATGGCAGGCGGCACTATTATCGGAAATCGAGTGATCTTAGCAGGGCAAGTAGGCATCGCGAACAAAGCCAAGATCGGAGACGGTGTAGTTGTCTCTGCTCAATCGGGTATTACCAGCAACGTTACGGCTGGCAGAGTCGTCTCGGGCTCGCCCGCAATATCTCACAAAATATTTCTCAAATCATCCGCGCTAATCAAACGACTGCCAGAGCTGGCTAAGTCAGTGAAAGAGATGCAAAAGCGGCTCAACGAAACGAACGATTAATCAACCGCAAACTTGTGTGTCAGCGGGTGAACTTGTGGCCTTTGACGTATTGTTGTTCTAGTTGAGCATAACGCTCGGTAATGATCTCGGTTTGATAGTAATTTCGATAGTTGTATTTAGGGCCGACCCGCTGGTCGGCCCTTGTCGTTCTTTTAAACAGCTTTCTAGAACAATAGTCTTCTAAAACAATTTTCTGACCATGAGAGCATCCTGGCTGGCGCTGGTAGTCGGTAATACCCGTTTGCATTGGGGACAGTTTGATCGAGGTGTGCTGATGGGGGTCTGGCACACCTCCCACCTTTCCAAATCGACAGTTGATCAGGTTAGCGAGCAACCGTATCCCCAAAGCGCCTGGCGGATTATTGATGGGTTGGTGTCTGAACAAAGAGCATCGGCGTGTCCTCAAAACGTGTCGCTGTCAATAGATTTATGGATTGCTTCTGTCGTGCCTGCTCAGACGGAGCTCTGGCAGCAGGTGGTACCGAATAGTCAGGTTGTATTGCGATCGCACATCCCGCTAAAAAATATATACCCAACGCTCGGCATCGACAGAGCCATCAACCTATTAGGTGCAAAGCAAACGCTCAACTGGCCAATTCTAGTAATAGACAGCGGCACCGCGCTGACCTTCACAGCTGGCGTCGCCGATTCAGTTTATGGCGGTGCGATTCTACCGGGTATGAGACTTCAGCTCCAATCTTTAGGTCAGCAGGCGGCTGAGCTGGGCTCTGTTTTGGGAGCGCTGATGCCAACGCTGTCAACCGGGACACAGCCTGGGCAAAGCCAGCTACCAGAAAGATGGGCTAGCAATACCGACGGTGCGATCGCTAGCGGTATCGCATACAGTTTCGTCAGTACCTGCGTCGACTACATCTCCGACTGGTGGCAGCAGTTCCCGACTGGCGCGGTCGTATTCACAGGTGGCGATGGTCCTCTTCTGTACCAATACTTGCAGCAAAGAACCCCAGAGGTAGCCTCCAGGGTTCTAGTTGATGGCGATTTGATGTTTAGAGGAATGCAAGCCTATCGAAGAGAATTTACCACGTAGCTATATTCAACCTCGTTTGTGCCAAAAGTGGCATTGGCAAAGGCCTCAGTTTCGTCCATCTGCCGTAGCTCAGCCACTCTATTGGCGGCGTTGGGGTGAGTGCTCAAAAATTCTGGTGGCGACCCCTGGCGAATTAGCTTTTGCATGAAGCTGACCATGTCAGACTGATCGTATCCAGCTCGGCCCATGCTGTAGAAGCCATGTCTGTCAGCCTCGTACTCGTCGCTACGGCTAGCAGGTAACTGTAAGGCGATCTGTGTTCCAATGTTGACCAGGCGATCGCGATTCACACCCAGAGCACCGGTAATGCCCTGAGTGATAGCAGCCTGCCGCATCTGCTTCACAGCGTGTTTGCCTGCAATATGTCCAATCTCATGTCCAATTACACTGGCTAGCTCGGCTTCAGTATCAGCCTCAGCCATTAGCCCAGTCGTGACATAGACAAATCCACCCATAGTCGCAAACGCGTTGACCCCGCTGTCTTCGACGATCTGGAACGTGTAGGGAATGTCGGGGCGATCGCTGACCCTTGCTAGGCGCTGACCAATGTCATTGACGTATGTATTAAGAGTCGAGTTTTTGTACAGCTTGACCTGTCGACCGTTGACTAGCTGAGAATTGATGCCCGCACCCAAATCAACTTCTTGCGCGTCAGAGAGATTCGAGAGCTGTAGCACTCTTACCCCGCTAAAGATCAGGTCTAACCAGCCTGCCTGGGAAGGCTGTGCCGTCGCTACATTGAGTCCGACAGCCATCATCAGTCCGGCTAAAACCAGCGCTACACGCCGGATGAGTATCTTCCTGCTCAATTGCAATTGTTCAAACATGGGTGAATCGCCGTCAATACAAATGGATGGATAATTCAAAAACCTCGAACCAAAGTTTTAATTCGAGCTAAGGGGTTAATCAAATATCCTCACAAAATAACCCTAAAGGCTTCCCCCCTAGGTAGGGACTGATTCTGTGACACTTCAAAAATTGCTGATACTTCTCAGATATTGTTCGTAATGGAGCAACCGTGAAAGAGTGTGCTTAAATACTCTGGAATAAGCATTTGAGCGCAGGCAAAAGCAGAGGATTGGCAATGGCAATATTGGATTCTAAAGGGCGACTTTTCGGCAAGCTGAGCCTGTTGGATTTGGGTGCGGCCCTGGCGATTGTCATGGTTATCTTCGGAGTCTTTTTCTATCCAGGTACCAGCGGGTCTGTTGCCCAAGTTGGCACCGTCACTAGAGAAATTGAGGTCGATGTGATTGCCAGAGGGTTGACGGTACTTAATCCTGAAGACTTTCTAGCTGATCTATCAAAGACGACCTCGACAAAAATTATTGTGCGCAACCAGCCCTACGGCCAAATTGATGTCAAGAAAGTCCAGGCTTTACCACGCAGCGTTGCTGTCCCTCAGCCAGATGGTACTGTCAAATCATACCCGGACCCTCGCCCTGAGCTGGACTACACAGTCGACATGCTGATTACTCTCGGCGGCAAAGCCCAAATTACTGAAGATGGCCCGGTGCTAGCTGTTCCCGTCAAGGTGGGTACGCCGATAGAAATTGATGGACAGAACTATAACTTTAGAGTTTCGACAGTAGCCGTCCGGATCTTGGACGATAGCAGCACCAAAGAAGCCGCGCCTGTCGAATAGAGTAACCATCAATGCAGTCCTTTAAACTGTTTCTGGCTGCGGCAGATTCGATAGACTTTCAGCTAGTTTTTCGGCGATGCCGGTAATCCAAGCTTCGTCTTGCTGAGTGTAGCTACGGGGTGCGTTGGCGCATAGGAATAAAACACCCTTATTGCCCAGGGGCTGACAGATTAATCCTTGGGTGTTTCCCGGCAAATAATTAAATTCTACACGTCCTGGATAAAGAGCCAAATTCACTAAGTAGACAGGCGCTCCTTTCTGCAAAACGCGCTTCACGATCGCTCCTGGAGTGACGGCTGACTCTGGGCCTAGAACACCTCGCCGCAGCAGCACTCGACCATCGTAATAAACCAGCACGCTACGAGTGGCAGTATTCGTCAGCAAAAGATGAGAAGCCCAGGCCAGCTCTGTTTGAATGGGGCGTGGCAGGTCTCCTTCTAACTCGAAGCCTTGTTTGCCAACTAGCTCTACTGATTCTGGCAGTTTTGGCTGAATGCGCTGCCACAACAGCCCGGTCAAAATCAACAGTGCGCTCAGAATAACTCCCAGAGCATCGGCTCTAGACTGAGCGGCGCTGAGTTCCGACGTGGTTACTCGATTGAGAAACAGGAGCGTGCCGCCAATGGCGCCGACTACAATAGGCAGCTGTCTAAGAACTTGATTTTGATCGGGTCTGGCCATACGGGGATGGGGGATAGGAGATGAGGGAAAAAGATAGCAGCCGGTTTGAGTAGGCTTACAGATATGAAGTGCATTTTGGTGAGCATCGAGGGGGTATCCGATGCCCACAAAGGCGGTAAGTATAGTGTATCTTTGGCAGGAATCGATTTTTGGATAGGTCCACTGAAGAACGGATTTTGGGCTGTGCAGCTGATGGGTGCTGGAATAGTATCAGGCGTGTTAACTGGGCTTCTAGGTGGGCTGTGGGGCAGATGGGAGCCTGCGAAACCGCTAAACTTAAGCGCTGTTGACATTCGTCCTCGCTGGGAGTCAACCTGGGTTAGATCTGTGATCGCAAATGATCCGGCAGCAAAGTCGATTGTGGCTAACTATTTATCTAGTCTGTCGGCGGCGGGCTACCGACCGGAAGAGCAGGGCATTTGGGTTTCGGTAGGCGACTATCCAGTAGCAGAAAATTTGGGGAATGTACCTGTGCCTGCGGCTTCGCTGACCAAGGTCGCAACGACTTTGGCCGCACTAGCAACGTGGGAACCAACGCACCAGTTCGAGACGTGGGTAGGCTGGCGCGGCAAGGTTGAGAATGGGGTAGTGCTGGGCGATCTGGTGGTAGTTGGAGGTGACGATCCGCTGTTTGTGTGGGAAGAGGCGATCGCACTAGGAAAAGCCTTACAGCAGCGGGGTATCCGCCGAGTTAAAGGCGATTTGATTATCGTCGGCAATTTCAATATGAACTTTGAAACCGATCGTACGACCTCGGGCGCCTGGCTAAAGCAAGCCCTGAACGCCAATGAATGGGACTACGAAGTAGAGACTGCTTACCAAAACCTAGGCCAAACGCTAGCCGGAGATAGTGGCAAGCCTACTATCGACATCAGTGGCGACATCAAAATAGAGCCGATCAATCGGAAAGATACGATTGATGGCTGGTTCTTGCGTCATGATTCTTTGCCGATGGTGGCGGTGCTAAAGGCTATGAACATTTACAGTAACAATCCCATGGCTGAGCAGATGGCTAGCGCAGTGGGCGGTGCTAGCGCGGTAGTTAACAAAGTAGAAACGGTAGCGAAGATTCCATCCGGTGAAGTCAGGCTGATCAACGGTTCTGGGTTAGGTGAAGAGAATCAAATATCGCCTAGAGCCACTGTGCTCATGCTGCAAGCTATTCAGACACAGCTGCTCGATAGCGGATTTACGCTATCCGATATCTTCCCGGTGGCAGGCGCGGACGGAGGGACCGTTAGGGATAGGGGACTACCGGAGAATGCGGTGGTGAAAACAGGTAGTCTGGCAGTGGTGAGCTCTCTAGCTGGGGCTTTTCCCACTGAGACCAAAGGCATCGTTTGGTTTTCGATTATGAACTACGGGGCTGGATTGGACGGGTTGCGATCACGCCAAGATCAGGTTCTCTCCGCACTAGAACAGCAGTGGGGCAAAGCGCAAACGCTACCGCCAGAGCTACGTAGCACAGTTGTCATCGGCCAAGCTCCGTACCAGTTTGGTGACTCTCTGCGGAATCGTCCGGTCAAAGAGGAACAGTAGAGCGTGGGTTAGAAGCATAGGGTAGGAGCGTAGGTTGCCCCGATAGCCGTTAAAAGCCCTCCGGCACAATTTCCGTAATCACATCGCCTGATTCATCACCGATCACAACCAACGTCCCGTCTTCAATATTGCCGATGGCCCTCGGTCCAGACAGCGTAGCTTCGGGGTTAGCGGCCTGCCGGTAGCGAACGTTGCCCTCGGCCTCCACCTGCTGCGTCAAAGTTTCCCAAGTCACTCGATCTGCCGTCAGACGAGTATCGTTCTTGGCACCATTAGCTCGCACATTGCCAACTAGGTAGATGATCTGCTCAGCCAAGTTCAGACTAGCTTGACTGGCTGAAGCCGTGAGCTGACGAGACGGTTGAGCAATATCGACAGGCTGATTCATCTCTACGGTTTGCGCAGCGACATCCCAGACGGCGCGATCGCTCTGTACGCGCACCCCTTCTGCTAGAGAATCTAGCTGCACCGACTGCTCTAGCGTGACTATATTTTCATCTAGTCGCGCGTTGCCAGAGCCCCCTACTAGTCGGTCAGTAGGCGTTTCGTAGTCATCAGAGTCAAAGCGCTCTACGGTGAGCTGCTGATTTGCTCTAATTAGCGATTGGTCTGTCAGCCAGGTCAACGCTTCGGAGGCAAAGGTTATCCAGGGCTCCGCTTTGCTTTTGGCAGTGACGCCACCGCTCATGGTGACCCGATCTTGCTTGTTGTTGACGGTCAAAGACCGAGCGATCGCCTGAATCTGCGGGTCAGAAATAGTTACGGGCGATTTCGACTTATCCTGCTCACCTAACGCTTCATCTTCAAAGTCACCCATCTGCAACAGTCCCTGCTTAGGCCGCCACTTGAGCAACTCGCCTTCCAAAGTCAGATCGTCTTCTAGCCTAGTCGCTACCAGATTGCCGCGAAGGAACAGCGTATTGCCGTTTTGCTGTACCTCACCCTCATCTGCAACGACGGTGTAGATCTTCTTCCCTTCCTCGTAAAACTCACCTTTTAGCGATCGCAGCTCTGCCCGCTGCGTTTCTGGAACATAAGTCACCGAATCGGCCTCTAGTCGCCAGAGCAAGCTGCCATCTACATCCGGCTGCTCCAACGTCACCGCCTGCAAAGTCAGCTCTGCATCGATTGCCTCACTAGGACCAGACTCGGTCAAATCGTTCCTAGACGCGCAGGTGTGCAAACCAAAAAGCACAAGAACGCCTATGGCGATAACGACCGTCCCTCGATACCACAGATTCTTCAAAATCGCTTATTAGACCCGCAAAACAGAGCCAGTGAACCAATCAACTTACCAACTAATTCTTGATATCCAACCTTCAGCAACCCTCTAAGAATGGGGCGATTCCGCCTCATCGAGCACAGACAGGCTGGAAAGAGGGCGATAGGTGTAGTTATTGGCGCTGCTGCTGCTGCTACCTCGCGATGTTTTGCAAATATCATCTTTAATACTGTCTAGATCAATATAGCGATCGCACACGTTGATCAAGCTATCGCTGGTCATTGCTCTGAGACTAACAACCTCTATTCGTACGCCTTTGTAGCTAGCCGCATCTACAGCGTAGGCCAAGTCTCCATCGCCACTGACTAAGACCGCTGTGTCGTAGCACCCAACTAGTGCCATCATATCCACCGCGATTTCGACATCCAAGTTCGCCTTTTTCGACCCATCAGGTAGCTGAACGAGGTCCTTTGCGATTACTCGGTAGCCGTTACGACGCATCCACAGCAAAAACCCCTGCTGCTTCTCATTAGCACGATCTACCCCAGTGTAAAAGAAAGATCGAAACAGCCTGGATCCAGAGGTCAATCGACCAAGCAACTTGGTGTAGTCAATTTCGATGCCTAATTGTAAAGCGGCATAAAAAAGGTTCGAGCCATCGATAAAGATAGCAACGCGGCCCCGATTTTCTAAAACTTGTTCGGGTGTAAAAACGGAATCGTGACCCAAAATCTGATGGTTATTTAACATGTGTTTTCCCAGATAAACGCGGGTGGCTTTTGTCAAAATGATTACTAAACTGCAATCTATAAAGCTGGAGCTGTATAAAGGCTGGAGTGATCTTCGCTATCTGAAGTGCTACACAGACAAACAATAAGAGCGAATAGAAGCTCTTTAGTATCTTGCGCTCTAGGCCTTGTAATTCTTGCGCTTCGGTTTGGCGATTCGACATCTATGTGCCGAACGGCATTTGCAAAGAGCTAAGTTGAGAGGACTAGGCGCCGAAAGAGCTAAGTAGATAGAAAAGCTATGCAAACTCGAAAGACCAGATAAAACACTCGTCTGTTTTTACATTGCGAAGAGAATAATCCACAGATTACATACTAATCATCGAGCTATTCGTTCAGCTTAGAAGTTCACCCAGATACTGAATGAACCTCAACTATTCTCAATCAAAGAAAAAATGATTTGCTTCGTTAGCTAAAGAGATTTCGTACAAGTATGAGAAACCGTCAAAATCAATAGAAAACGCGACTAAACCTGGCTTTTTGTTCATCTATATCGATACCTTTGCTGTAGGCAAAGCGGTCAATGAAGAAAAGCTCGAAGACCATTTTTTCAGCAGAAAAACAGATCGGCACCTTCTTGCGCAGTCTGTTCGATAGTTACCTTTTTCATAGTTACTTAGGTCTGTTGGTTTCGGAGATCTAAATCAACCTTATTTACTAACAACTCATTACATGATACAAGCAGTCTTTTTGTATGCGGGGTAAAACAGCAGATTTTAACCTCTTCTCAAGGAATCGACAGAAATTATGGATTCTCAAAGAATTTCGACAGAATAGACCTTTGATAAGTCCCCACGCAGATTCAACTGGTGTAGCTAACTTCGACATCGGCATCTAAAGTCATAGGAACTACCATTCGCTTGATGGTTAAAGCTGTTTTGACTGTTAGACTGTTGGGTGGCGCTAGGTGAGGATTCAAAGTGGTTCTTGTCGAGCATCTCTCTCACGAGGCTTTATATGGTTAGGTGCCTTGAATTTACATGGCAGACTTGTTCATATTTTGTTACAAGTAAAAGTGAACTTTCCGTGCAGGTACTCCCTTAAGCATGTTAGGCGGTCTGCTAGGCTCTCAATCTTCATCCAAGGACTTTGGCGAAAATATGCTAAGTTCTGTGGCTCGTCAAGCTATCCAGCAACTGTTTACCCGCAGTGAGTCGGTTGATGTTTCTATTCGGTGTGCTCCGGCGAGCAAGATTTTGCAAGGGATCGTCGATAGCTTTCAGATGAAGGGCAAAGGGCTCGTCATCAAAAAAATGTTTGAAGCCGAGGCTATGGAGTTTGAGACTGACGCGGTTTCGCTTGATATGTCCGGGCTAATCGGTGGAAAGATTCGACTGAAGCAGGCTACCCATGCGATCGCAACGGTAACTATGACCGAAGCAGGCATCAACAAAGCCTTCGGCGCTGAGCTGGTCGAAAAGCATCTAAAGGACGTCACCTCAGAAGAGGCAACTAGTCTATCTGGGGGCGATCCGGTGTCCTTTCGTGAGGTGCAGATGCTACTGCTGCCAGATCAGCGAGTAAAGATCACCGCCAAGACGGACTTGCCCAATCGTGACGGTTTGCCAATTAGCTTGTCGGCTAAGGTGGCGGTAGAGCGGCGAAGAAGAGTAGTGTTTACCGATATAGAATTCGAGCCGGATGATATTCCAGAAGATACTCATTGGCTATCAGAAGCTATGATTCCGGGCTTTATTGGTGTTCTAAACCAGATGGTGGACCTAGAACGCTTTGATTTGGACGGTGTCTCTCTACGGGTCAACCAGCTGGATGTAAAAGGCAAGCAGCTTTTGTTTAACGGCTATGCAGAGATTGAGCATTTTCCTGGGATGTAGTCCTTTCTAGGATGCAGATCTTTTTACGATACGGACTTCCTTCAATAACTTTCAACAACCTTCGGTGAATAGATGAAATAGGCTTCGCTGAAATGCAGAGCGAAACTGGTGGGTCTGCCCTGTAGACTTGGCCTGAGCGTCTGTCTTGAAGAGGAAGTGAGCATTGTGGAGCTGTTGAATGTTTTTCGAGCGGGTGGGATTGTCATGTGGCCCCTGCTGGGATTTTCGATATTGGCGACAACGCTGATTTTTGAGCGAGGACTGTTCTGGTTGCAGCTCTATCAGCAGCAGGATCGTTTCATTGTTCATGTGCTGAAGCTATATAGCACTCAGCCACAGGAGGCGATCGCTTATCTCCGTGAGCAGGTCCAGTTCCCTATTGCCAGAATCTTTTTAGCCGCGCTCACTATAGAGCAGGGAAGTCCAGAAGACTTTCGGCTAGCACTCGAAAGTGCTGCTCAAAGTGAAATGCCTTTGCTAAAGCGCTTTAATACGGTCTTCGACACGATTATTGGGGTTGCGCCGCTACTGGGTCTGCTAGGGACAATTCTAGGACTGATGAATTCGTTTTCGTCTTTGCGTATTGGCGATGCTAGTGGGGGGGCGACAAGCGAGGTAACAGCGGGGATTGGAACGGCGCTGATCTCTACGGCGACTGGGCTGGTGGTTGCGATCGCAACGCTTCTGTTTGCTAACTTGTTTCTGGGCCTTTATAAACGCCAACGTTCTGCCATCGAAGCCTACAGTGGCAGACTAGAGCTGATCTACCGGCAATACTATCGGCAGTATTTAGCTCGTCAGCGCGATGCTAGGTAGTTATGCCCTGGGACAGGTGTATAGGCGGAGAGGTTCTCTAAGCAAACCTGATGAACCCGCTTACACGACATCCAACTGAGCGTTAGTATGAGGAATATTATTTCTTATTGTTGCCTTTTTCATTGCGAGTCGCCCTATGCGTCGTTCTTGGTTGGTTTGGGCTGCTAGCATTGTTGCCTTTCTCTTGACGGTTGCGGTGGTTGTATCGACTGGCCCAACTAGTGATACAGCCCCTATTAGCAACCAATCTCGCAAGCAGTCTATCTTCGCCGCAAAGGCGGAGAATGCTGGAATTGTGGGGTCAATCGATAATGGAACGCTTGAAAACGAGGCCGCCAAAGACAACAGAGTCGTAGTCAGTAACACCGCGAGTAAACCGCCTGCGGACAATAGCGTTCGAGATAGTGTTCAATCCAGTGCCCAAAATGCAGCTACAGCCGATCGTGCCTCTAGCGAAGTTGCGCTCAGTGCTACCAAATCAGCTGTAGGCTACCAACCGCAGGAGGTTTTGCGGTTAGCCGATCCCAGCAACTACGGAGAGCGTTTTGCGGTTGATGCTAATGGTATTCCTGTCAGCAACGAGTTTGTTGTGGTACTACACGAAACCGTTGGCTCCGCGTCGAGTGCGCTCAATCTCTTTGCTAGATACCATCCTCGCGATGAGGACCAGGTTAGCTATCACACGCTGATTGGCTCAGACGGTACGGTTTACTATGTTGTCCCGCCAGAGCAGCGAGCGTTTGGAGCGGGCGATTCTAGTTTTCGTACAGCCGCAGGTGAGGAGACCGTTTCTACTAATCCTGGTTTTCCAAGCTCTGTAAACAATTTCGCCTACCATATCTCTTTGGAAACACCGCCAGACGGTCAGAACAACAACGGCAGCCGACACAGCGGCTATACCGAAGCGCAATATAAATCTTTGGCATGGCTCCTAGCTCGAACCACTGTCCCAGACTATCGAATTACGACCCACAAGGCAGTCGATCGCTCGGGATCACGCAGCGATCCCAGGTCTTTTGAACCTAGTCGACTACTCAATTTGTTGCACCAATATCCTAGTCGTACAGCCTACAGCTACTAGCCAAGGCAGAAGTCTCTAGTTGGGAATTAGTCCTCGTAGCTGTCGCTTGAGTGTCTGCTTGAGCTGATGAAGTGTGGACGAGTTGAAATCTGACTTGTTGGCGGATTCAGAGGCGAGTAGCTGTTTGTATCCGACTGAATCGTTTAAGTAGCGGTAGTAGGTCCAAAGATCGCGGTAGGGACCACCTGCTCGCATGGGGGTGCCAGCCCAGTGCAGGTAGCGGAGGGGGCGATCGCCGTCAAAGAGAATGTGATCCCGCTCTTCAAAATGAGGAGAGCCACCCCAGCTGCCAGGTTCATTTGGGTTGGCCTTAGCAATATTGAGTCGATTAGGAATTGTCTTTAGCACTAGGTAATTCATGATTGGCTGGTCTGTTGTTCCACTCGAAAAATCAAAGTATTCTCGGTGATCCGCGCATTCCTTTAACACTCTATACAGCGTCTCCAAGCTCAAAGCACTTTTCCTCGATCCCCACAGTCCGCTATTAAAAACGTCTTTCAGCGCTTCACTGCTGAATATGTTTTGATCTGAGACTACGTTAGAAAAAACGTCTTCGAGCCCGCGCTTATAGTGATAGTCGCACCAGATAAAGTCTGCTCGATCTAAGTAGGACAGCGTATCAGCTACAGGTGAAAAGAAGAGAATGTCTGTATCGATGTATAAAAACTCGTCTAGCGGACCAAACCAGACGGCGAGCTTGCGCATTTTGTTGGGCAGGGCTAAAAAGTCACGCGGAAAGATCTCGCTGATCTGCTGTGTCAGCGAGTCGATTAGGTCTAGATCGGGAAACAGCTGCACATCATATAGATCAGCGAGCTGCTGAATGACTTTTGCCGACTCTGGACTAAAAGGAATGAGAAAAACGGGGATGTCCGGATCGTGTAGGCGTAGGCTGCTGAGTAATGCGATCGCGTTGTTGGACACTTTATCGCTGGCAACTATATATACACCACGCATAGCTTCTCCTGGTTGAGTGTGTTTAACGCTGATCTTTAACAGCTGAAAATCTTTGAAGATATGGAAGATTACCGCTTTTGCAGTCCTCTTGCCTTCTCTAGATCTTCTACATTTCTAAGCAGCGATAATGTTTTTTCATAGGCAAACGCTACAAGTTCATCTTGCTCAGAGCTATGTTGAATCCCTTCGTCATTCAACAGACTAAGAGCGCCGATGATGCCGTTGAGCCCTGTGCGCATATCGTAGGAAGCGTTGGCAATTTTTTGATCGAGTATCGATAAATCTGTACTGTCTTTATCGCCTTTGATCTGTTTAGAGAACTGGATAGCGCAGAGCTGTGCGTAATAGTTTCCTTTCTGAAGAAGTTCTGTATGGGTACCCGTTTCCACAACCTGACCGTGATCGAGAACGGCGATCTGGTCGGCGTTTTGGACGGTGGAGAGGCGATGGGCAATAACTAGCGTGGTGCGATCGCGGCTCAGCTCATCAATCGCTTTTTGCACTAGCCGCTCCGAAAGAGTATCTAGGGCGCTAGTCGCCTCATCCAAGATCAAAATGTCAGGATCTTGTAGTAGAGCGCGGGCAATGGCCAATCGCTGTCGCTGACCGCCGGAGAGCAGAACGCCGCGATCTCCAATCAACGTCTCTAGTTTCTGAGGCAGCTCCATCACAAAGTCATAGGCATTTGCCCGGCGCAGCGCATCTTCTACCAGTTGAACTGTGGCTTCAGGCCGTCCGTATACCAAATTTTCATGGACGGAGGCATTAAACAAAAACGTATCTTGACTGACGATACCGGTCCGCTTGCGGAAGCTAGAAATTTCTAGCTCTCTAAGATCGACGCCATCAATGAGAATCTGACCGTGGTTTGGATCGTAAAATCGAGGCAGCAAATCGGCCAGTGTAGATTTGCCTGCTCCCGATGCACCAACTAGCGCCAGCGTAGTTCCCTGTTTTAGGAACAGATCGATGTCTTTTAAGATGGGCTGAGCACATCCTGGATAGCGAAAGGTAAGGTTCTTAAAATGGATGCCTGTTCGTAAGGATGAGTATGGGCGATGTCCCTGAGCCATGAAGGGTTTGTCGTCTCGACGCAAAAAGTCGCTGACGATCTCGACGCTGGGGCTGGCGTTGGCAAACTGGCTGCGGGCGGCGTTGAGCTGGCCAATAGAGGGCAGCATTCTGAAGAGGACGAGCAGATAGGTGAGCAAAATAGAGGAGAAGGTTTCGATGCGATCGCCCATAAAAGTCCGCCCGATGACAGCAACTGCGATCAGCGCCACGATGCTGCTGACTTCATTAATCGGGCCAATTCCTGCGAACAACAGCTGGGCGCGATATTCTGACACTTCCCGCGCTGAAATGAGCTGCGCGATCGTCTCGTATTCCGTGTCCTCGTTTGCAGTCGCCTTGACGAGCCGGATACCAGAAAGGATTTCTACCACCCGAGAAGAATACTGACGAGAAAGCTGCGAGAGCTGCGCCCCAAAGACTTTGGACTGGCGAACGATAGACTGATTGACCAATGCCACTAGCCCAAGCGCGAGAACTGAGATAGTAGTGAGCTGCCAGGAGGTCCAGACCAGAATACTGACGAAAACTAGGATGGTGATGATTGCGATCGCCAGCCTTGCCAATGTCCGAATGGCAATTGTTGTCCGGCTTACCTCTACATTGAGATGATTGATTAGATCACCAACTTTTGTTTTTGTGTAGTAGGCCAGATCGACCTCTAGCAGCAGCCGCAGTCCATCTAGTCGCAGATTGGCAGCTAGCTTACGGTTTAGACTATTTGATGCTAGAGCGCCTGCGTAGTTCGAAGCATTTTTGAGAACGATTAAAGAGACAACTGCTAAGCCGAGAGACAGCAGCCGGTAGCGTTCGGGTACGCTGTCAAAAAGCCCCACGATACGCTGCAAAATGTCGGGTAGCTGAGCGGCAAATTCTGTTGACTGACCCAGAACCTCTAGCAGGATAGGAACGATTAAAACTGTGCCGATGCCGTTGAACAGCGCACCTGAAAATCCTAGCAAAACGGTCAGCACTACTAGCACAGGATATTGAAGTAGAGACTTGATTAAAAGCTGTCTAGAATGCATGGACCTTTTGGTTTTATGAATGGGAAAAGGTGCTGAGGTAGTGATAGAGGTCCTACGAATAGCCTCGCATCAACAACCTCGTTAAAGGCCTAGTGACAAGTTCGGACGTGTTCAGACAAAATGGTTTGTAGCTGCCTGGACATCGCTGCGAGGCTATAGTGCTCCACACATCTTTCCCGTGCATTCAACCCTTTTTGATGGGCAAGGTCTAAATCTTGGAAAATTAGTGAAAGCTGCTGTGCAATTTGGTCTGGTGATTCTGGCTCGACGAGATAGGCGCAGCCGCTCAAAATTTCTGGAATATCTCCTACAGTTGTCGACAGAATTGGCTTTGCCATCGCCATCGCGTCAGTTAGCTTCAGTGGGAATTGGGCTTTAGCCGTCGCATAGTCTCGCTGTGGAACTACAACAGCATGAGCGGCTGACACGACTTCGGCCATTTCATCCATCGGAAATCGAGGTAGCTTAATTAGCCACTTTCCCCATTGAGCGAGCAGGTCGTCTTCATAGCTGTCGGGCTTTCGTCCGCCGACAATCACCAGTCGTAAATCGGGCTGATTTAGCTGGTCCAAGGCTATCAGCACATCTTCTAATCCCTTATGAGGGCGGGCTGTACCGGGAAACATCAGAACGCGATAGTTAGCGAGGCCGTATTTCTGCCGGCTAGCGGCTGGATCAAAGTGCTGCGGGTCGAAGATTTGGGTGTCTTTGCTATTGGGCAGGTAGTGACCGCCAAAGCGCTGCTGCAAGAATCGGGTGCTGACGGTGACGGCGTCAGCCTGAGAGACTAAGTTTTCCATCCACTCTAGATATAGAGGATGTTCTGGATCTTGGAGCGCACCGCCGGGTTTGAAGATGTCGCGGACAACCTGCTTCGGGTCAGGGCGATAGTGCTGTTGATCGCCACCATGCCAGCTCATTTCCCAATCATCGATGTCTAGAATGATCGGCTTTTGGGTAGCGAGCTTGCGGAGCAATGCCGTGCCAAAGCTGGTAGGTCGAGGCTTAATGGCGTAAATGATGTCGCCTGTGATGTAGCTAAGAAGCATTTGGAGGGCAACTGCATATCGAACAGATCGCTGCGATCGCACTGCCTTCACTTTCAGATTGGCAGGCGGCGTTGGATACAGCGTCTCTGCAAACTGAGCACCCACCACCGTTACATCACAGCCTAGCCGCTGAAGGGCATTTGCCACTAGGTACACCCGAGTTGTGCCACCGCCTGATAGATCTGGAGCGACCACTGAAACTGTCAATGCCCGAGAAGTTTTAGACACAGCCATCTTTATTCCATACGCCTGTTGCTGGTTGTTTACTGATTACTGATAGCCATAAACCGGATCCAGTGCTGTTTTGACCATTTCATCCATAGCCGCTATTAGTTCTGTTGGTAGCTCTGATCGATAGCCGCCAACTGTACCCTTCCTCACCTTGAAAGAGTCTGGGTTGTTGATGTCCCTAGCCGCCATGACGCCGATGCCTACTTGTTTGCCGCCTTTCAATTCCATCTTTCGCATGTTTTGAAAAGAGGCATGTGCGATCGCTTCCTCCATTTCATCTGGCGTAATTGGTAAATCCAAAAAGGCAAAAACCCGACTAATTTCGTTAAGCGTGTCGGTCTTCATATCCTCGTAGCGAACGACTAGCAAATCCGCCGCCGCTTGATGAGTTTGCCAGTCGTTATAAAACTGAATATAGTCGCCTAGTTCTGCGCTCTCTTCGACGTAGTGCTCTAGGCTATCGAAACCAAGTTTGCTTTTGTGTTGGTGATAGCGAGAGACCAGTGCATCTCGCGGGTCTCTAACCAATAGGATAATTTTTTGACTCGCGTAGCCGTGACCGAACTGATCGTATTTTTCATGCATCGGCTTGATTGCAGGCAAGCGCGGATCGGCTTCTGAAAGTCTGAACAGATCGTGAATGTTGATTTTGGCTAGGTCGTAATGTAGTGCGATCGCTTGACCCAAAATAATTCGCAGCCAGGTTCTACCGCAGTTGGTCAGCGAAATTAAAAGATACTCAGCACCTCGCCGCTCGCGTAAATGCTTTTGCGCCGCCGATTCAAATCGGGGGCGGAGCTTCTGTCTGGCTCGATCAAAAAGCCGATAGGTCGGTGAATGGACCGTGAATAAGGCTTTTTGCAGCATGGGCGAATGGGTCAGCATCTAGCTGGGTGGCAGTTCCAAGCTCAGATTGCCCAACACGCCCTTACGAAATTCGATTAGTAGCTTCCTAGCTGCCCGCTCTTGGCTGCTTTGAAACTGATGCTCAGCAAGTCGAAATAGATAGGTTTCGCCTGTGCAGTCAGTCGGATCGAGTTCGTAACGTGACTGAAGCGCTTGAGTCCGAAGGGGAAACTTCGCGGTGCCCGCTTCGATTTCGGCTTTGTCTAAATTTTTGAGTAGTTCGATAAAACCGACAGCGACCCTTTGTGTATCGTAGGCTGCTTCGCCAATATCGTCACAGATGGCTAGCTTCAAAGCTGCCTCTTGATCCGTGAGCTGTGCCGGAATGATGCCGGGCGCGTCGAGCAGTTCAATTTCGTCGGAGATTCTAACCCAACGCAGCTGACGAGTAACGCCTGCTTTGCGAGCGCTTTCTACAATTTTGCGTTTGAGCAGCCGGTTGATTAGGGCAGATTTACCAACGTTGGGAAAGCCGATGACGACGGCTCTAACTGGGCGCGATCGCATTCCTCGATCTTTTCGCCGCTGATTCATCGCTGTGCCCGCCTTCTGAGCGGCTGTGGCAATCTGGCCTACTCCCTTACCCTGGTTGGCATTTGTGAAATAAGCGACTTGGTCGTTGGCTTTGAACCAGGCTTGCCAGCGATCGCGCATCTGCGGCGAAATCATATCAACCCGGTTCACCACTAGCACCCGTTTCTTATCACCTAGCCACCCACCCAAATCTGGATGCAGCGTCGCCAAAGGAATCCGCGCATCGCGAACTTCCAGCACCACATCGACCCGCTTGATCTGCTCTTGCAGGGCTTTCTCCGCCTTCGCAATATGTCCTGGGTACCACTGAATTGCGGGAGTCGCCATAGAGAATCAAGTCACTAGATTAGATAGCTAGCTTAAACCTTTAGATAGCAGAGAAGACAGCCCACAAAGACAGCCTAAGGAACGACCAGTACCGGGCAGGGTGCAAGATTGATTACCCGGTTACTCACGCTTTCTTCCGCGCCATCCTCAATTAGTCCCGTTCCCCGACAACCCATCACAATCAGATCGGCAGAAACCTCGTCGGCAACATCGCAAATGATAAAAGCTGGATTTCCCTCTCGCTCAACCGTTTCAGCGGCAAAGCCACGCTGCTCGAAAACGCTCTTGCTCTTAGAAAGCAGCGTGGCCACTGCCTCTGTAGAGGTTTGTTCAGGGTGAGCCGGATCGCTCTGCTCCTGCGTTTCGACGACAGAGAGTACTATCACCTTAGAGCCGCACAGCTGAGCCATATCAAGCGCGGTCTGCAAGACTTTTTTGGCGCTAGGGCTAGAGTCGATTGAAAGAAGAAGCGTTTTGTACATACAAAGGAGCGCTGGAGTTTCCTCCGAGTTTCTTAATAGTGAGCGTTTGGCTTTTGGAATCGGTTCTTGGAATGGACTTCTAGTTTTCGCTGGAGTTTCTTCAGGTTTGTTTCAGAAGAGATCACAGACTTCTGTAAACTAATAGACACATAGGCAAATTTACGCATCTTTAAAAGCCTTACGCATCTGCCAAAAGCGAGCCTAGTCAACCGAAAGCGAACTCTATCAACAGTAGACAAGCTTTGTCCCGCTTTCAGCGCCGATGCACATAAACGTTACATATTTTTTAGGAGAGTATCTTCTGTGGCCAAGAAAGCGCTAGCTGATCTATCTGCATCTGACGTTTCTGGAAAGCGAGTGCTGGTACGCGCCGATTTCAACGTCCCTCTCGACGACGCGGGCAACATTACCGACGATACTCGCATCCGAGCCGCCCTCCCGACTATTCAAGACCTGATTGATAAGGGTGCAAAAGTTATCCTTGCTAGTCACTTCGGTCGTCCGAAGGGCAAAGTCGTCGAGAGTATGCGTCTGACGCCAGTAGCGGCGCGTCTGTCTGAAAAGCTCGGTCAAGACGTGATCAAATGCGATGACTGTATTGGCGACGAGGTTGCTGCCAAGATTGCCGGGATGAAAGATGGCGATGTCACCCTGCTAGAAAACGTCCGCTTCTACGACGGCGAAACCGATAACGATCCTGAGTTTGCCAAGCAGCTAGCTGCAAATGCTGATCTGTATGTAAACGATGCGTTTGGGACAGCTCACCGCGCCCATGCTTCGACAGCGGGCGTGACCGAGTATCTTAGCCCAGCCGTGGCGGGTTCTTTGATTGAAAAAGAGCTGAAGTTCTTGCAAGAGACTGTAGACAATCCTCAGCGTCCTTTGGCTGCGATTGTTGGTGGTTCCAAGGTTTCTTCTAAGATTGGCGTGATTGAAACGCTGTTAGATAAAGTCGACAAGATCTTCATCGGCGGCGGCATGATTTTCACTTTCTACAAGGCGCGCGGTATGAGTGTCGGTAGCTCTTTAGTAGAAGAAGACAAGCTAGACCTAGCCAAGAAGCTAGAAGCAAAAGCTAAGGAAAAGGGCGTTGAGTTCTTGCTTCCTACAGATGTCATCGTAGCTGACAAATTCGCGGCAGATGCGAACACTCAAACCGTAAGCGTTGACGACATTCCCGATGGCTGGATGGGTTTAGATATCGGCCCTGATTCTGTAAAAACTTTTCAAGATGCACTCGCTGACTGTAAGAGCGTTATTTGGAACGGGCCAATGGGCGTGTTCGAGATGGAAGCATTCGCTAAGGGTACGACGGGTATTGCCACTACGCTCGCTGGCCTCACTGACAAAGGCTGTATCACTATCATCGGTGGTGGCGATTCTGTAGCAGCCGTCGAGCAAGCGGGCCTTGCTGACCAAATGAGTCATATCTCTACTGGCGGTGGCGCGAGTTTGGAACTGCTCGAAGGTAAGACGCTTCCTGGTATTGCGGCTTTGGATGAAGCATAGAGTCATTAACGTATAAACGTTCAAGTGCGGAGCATACCCATAGGCATCTGCCCCGCACTTTTCTCGACTGCAACAAAATCATTTGTTGTCATCCTTGTCTCCAAAACCTCACCAGAACTATGGGCTGAATCGTAGTAACAAAGTCTGGCGACATTCATTAAGGTTCTATCCTAGTAAGTGGCCAAACTTTGGTAGAGCGGTTGAATACTCCAGAGAATATAGAGCAGGTGATTATCCAGAAAATCCGAAAAGGTGAAAGGCAGCGAATCACCTTTTCGGAGTTCATGGAGTTGGCACTGTACCATCCGCAGTTTGGCTATTACGCAACGCCGAGCAGCGTCATCGGTCAACAGGGTGACTTTGTGACTTCACCGCATATGGGCAGTGACTTTGGTGAAGTGATTGCCGAGCAGTTTGTGGATATGTGGGTGGCGTTGGGTCGGACCGACCGATTTGATTTGGTGGAGATGGGGGCAGGGCAAGGGCTGGTGGCTGGAGATGCGATCGCCTACCTCCAATCCCACCATCCTGACTGCTTCGCCACACTCAACTACATCATCGTAGAAAAATCCGCCGCGCTTCGAGCGGAACAGCAAAAGCGGCTGAACCATTGGAACGAACAAGGGATTGCACTTACCTGGAAAACGCTAGACGCAATCGAACCTATTACTGGCTGCGCATTTTCTAACGAACTAGTAGACGCCTTTCCTGTGCATTGGGTGGAGCTAAGAGATCAGAGACTACAAGAGATTTACGTTACCTACGGCGAGAGCGGCTTTTCTACTCAGTTAGGAGACCTCTCCACACCAGAGTTGGAAAGCTATTTTGAACAGGTTGATATCGACTTGAGCAATTATCCAGAAGGCTACCGAACAGAGATCAACTTAGCAGCACTCGACTGGATCGAACAAGTCGCCAATAAGCTAGATCGGGGCTATCTGCTTACTATCGACTACGGATATACAGCCCAACGCTATTACAGTCCGGCTCGCACCGAAGGTAGCCTGCAGTGCTACTACAAACATAGTCATCACAGCGATCCGTTTATTCACGTTGGCGAACAAGACATAACGGCCCACATAGACTTTACCGCTTTGGAAAAGCAAGGGACCAAAGCTGGTTTAACAAGTCTTGGGTTTACTCAGCAGGGATTGTTTCTGATGGCTTTGGGGTTGGGCGATCGCCTCAACGCCCTCTCCCAAATAAACTCAGGTACAGTTGCGAAAGCCACAGATATCCAAGCCATCATGCGCCGCCGCGAAGCACTACAGCAGCTCATTAGCCCAATGGGTCTTGGTAGCTTCGGCGTGCTTGTCCAGTCCAAAGGGTTGACTCAAAAAGAAATCGTCAGACCCTTGAGAGGACTGACAATTCCACCGTTGGTATAGTTAATCTTTAATACAAGCCCAACAACATGATTCGACATCGACCCGAAACTGATTGAAAGGAGCGAGGCTCAAAAACAGCTCAGATTAAATTGCCGATTTTCATAACCCAAAGTAATGTCCGCCTGGGAAAAATAGAATCAAAAATTCGGTCTGCAAGAAATGTGGGTATTGTTTTGGGTGCTCGCTGGGCTAGCTTGGCTCAGCTATGCTAGGGCAAAAGAACACGGTGTTCCCTGGTTTAGTCTCCGGACAAGCCGGCGAATTGGAAAGCGGCAGTATTTATGGGAACAGCACGCGAGAAGAATAGATAGGCAGTTGGCTGCGGAGCGGGCAGCGCTGAAGAATCACGCGAATCGGCCCGCAAATTTTTGGGAGTTGAATGCACTGACTAGGAATGAGGCAGCGAGTGAAAGGCTAGTTGAGCACATCAGCCAGATGAATCCGGGACAGACTGCGGACTGGTGTGTGGAGAAAGCTATCTATGACATTCACCGTGATCGCATGGCCTAAGTCTTAAGCAAACAAAAACGGCACCGTCTTTCGATCAACTAAGAGTAACTCTCTGAGTTGGGGGTAGCCTTTCTGAGAAGGCTACCCAAATAGACTTTGCGAATTTGGTACTTAGCCGAAGGTGTTCTCTCCGCTTGAACCAAACCGCTTTGACTACCAAACCAAACCGCATGTACCCAGAACGTACTTTAGAGCGGACGGAAGATAAAGGGATAGCGGTAAGCCTTGTCCGGATCGCTCACGCTGCTCAAAATAGCGAAGACAGGCAAAACTACCTGCACAATGCCGAGTAGTGCAACAAAAGGCAGACCAATAATCAACCAGGCCGGGACAATTAGCAAAACGCTGTAGAGCCACATGTTGAAGTGGAAGTTTAGGGCTTCCTTAGCATTCTCCTTAACAACTGAGTCATCAGAAAGAAACATCAGCGCCGCCGGAACACCTGCCGATAGCACCAGTTGACTCAGAAAAATAGAGCCGTGAGAAGCGATCGAAAAGAGCTTTCGCTTGTCAGAATCAAAGGTGGTTTCCATACGAACAAATCCTCGCGTTGCTTTACTTTAGAGACGGTAAGCTAATCCCAAAAAAAGAAAATAGCTCTGCGTCCTTGATATTTATAATATTAACGGCTAGCCCTCAACAGAGAAATGCGGTCAGATTTCGTGAATACCGCCCGAATCGCGGCAGGCCATACGTAGCTGCCTTAAAATAGATAAAACAATCGATCGAAAAATTGCGAGCTATCAGGAATCTGAACCCATGCAAATGAAGCGCTTAGGCCACGTTGCCGTCTGTGTAGAAGATGTCCCCAAGGCCGTACAGTTCTATCAAAATCTAGGCATGAAGGTCGTCTGGCAAGACAGCGACTGGGCCTACCTCAAAGCCGGAAACGACGGCCTCGCTCTCATGAGCCCAGACTATGATCAGGCCGGTCCTCACTTTGGCTTTGTCTTTGACGACAGAGCCGAGATTGACACCGCCTACAAGAAGCTTAAAGCCGACGGCGTGAAAGTTGGAAAGATCCACGACCACCGCGACGGTACCGCTTCCTTCTATGGCCGCGATCCTTTCGGGAACTGGTTCGAGTACCTCTACGAACCTGACGATCTATTCGACAAAAGAGAAGTTGTCGCTTCAGCCGTTGAAGCATAGAACAAACCTCTAACCAAAGCGTCTATCTGGGTTTCCCCTTCTGCGCTATGTCTTCTTTAATCTGGGCGATCAAGAGTTGTTGTTCTTGGGTCGATGATCTTCTTACCAATGCCAGGAAAGTGAACAGCGAGGCAGATTTTATTACCTGCACCGAAGATATGGGTGACTTTCCCCTCACCAAAGGCTTTATGAATAACAGGTGCGCCGACGTTCCAGTCGTTTTCGTGAGTGCCAGGTTTGTTCAAATTCGGCTGAGGGTTTTTCAGCTTGGCCTGACGAGTAGTGGTAGTCCAGCGTTCGGGAAGAGCGCTGGGGACGGTGGCGAGAATGTAGTCGCGCGGAAGTTCGCTCAAGAAGATAGAGGGCGTAGAGACTTCACGCATGTGGCCATAGGTGCGGCGCTCGCGGGCATGGGAGATGAAGAGTCGGTCCTGGGCGCGGGTGATGCCGACGTAGCAGAGACGGCGTTCTTCTTCGATGGCGGCGGCGTCTTCTAGCGAGCGGAAGCTGGGGAAGAGTCCTTGCTCTAGACCGACCATAAAGACAACCGGAAATTCCAAACCTTTTGAGGCGTGCAGCGTCATCAGCGTCACCTGATTGCCATCGTCGTTATCGTCTCTGTCAGTACTCAAAGAGGCGTTGGCTAAAAAGGTTAGCAGCGTCGCATCTTCGTTTTCTTCTTCAAATTGAACGACGGCGTTATAGAGCTCTTGAATATTTTCGATCCGGTTTTCTTCTTCTTCGGTCCCTTTTGATTTCAGTGACTCGATGTATCCAGTTTGCTCTAGAACGTCTTGAACCAGCTCAGAAGGTCCGACAGACTCAACTCGCTCTTGCCATCCCTTGATCATTTGGGCAAAGCCGGTAACTTTCTTCCCGGCTCGACCGGCCAAAGTTTTGACAGAGGTTTCGTCCTGAATAATTTCCCACAGGGGAACGCCTAGTTCGCTAGCCGCTTTGTCTAGATTGTCGAGCGTGGTTTTGCCGATACCGCGTCTAGGGGTGTTAATGATGCGCTTTAGACTGACGCTATCAGCAGGGTTGACAGCTAACCGCATGTAAGCAAGCATATCCTTGATTTCGCGTCTGTCGTAGAAACGAAGGCCGCCTATTAGTCGATAGGGAATTTCGTGACGGTTAAGCACTTCCTCCAATGCCCGAGATTGAACGTTGGTGCGGTACAGGGTAGCAAAGTCTTTCCAGCGAAGTTCTGGATTCTTTAGCTCCAAATTACGGATTTGGCCAACGACATATTCCGCCTCCATCGTTTCGTTGTCAGCGCGGTGGCAAAGGATAGAATCACCTTCGCCTCTGGTGGCGCGAAGGATCTTGTCAATCCGCTCCGTGTTGTTTTCGATCAGGTGATTAGCGACATCGAGAATATTTGAGGTGGAGCGATAGTTCTCTTCTAGCTTGACGAGGGTTTGGGTTTCGTCGTCGGCTAGGCCATCGCCAAACTCTTCCTGGAAGCCCATGAGGATGGTGAAGTCGGCAGCGCGGAAAGAATAAATGCTTTGATCAGCGTCCCCAACCACAAACACAGAGCGGTTGTTCCAATCGTCGAATTTGCTACTTTTGCCGTTGGTCGAGAGCAGCTGAATCAAGTCGTATTGGGTGCGATTTGTGTCCTGGTATTCATCGACTAAGATGTGGCGGAAGCGACGGTGCCAGTAGTCTAAAACCTGTTCGTTTTGGCGAAAGAGCTGGACTGGCATTCGGATTAGATCGTCAAAGTCTAGAGCGTTGTTGGCCGAAAGACCTCTTTGATAGAGGCGGTAGACTTCGGCAATAGTGCGACCTTTGAAGTGGGGGTTTTCTTGTTCGTATTGGTCGGGAGTGAAGCCCTGGTTTTTGGCGTTGCTGATGGCGAAGCGCACGGAGCGCGGGTTAAATTTGCGATCGTCTAGGTTCATGGTGCCGATGACAATGCTTTTAACCAGGCTCTGAGCGTCAGATTCGTCGAAGATAGAGAAGCTCTTAGTCCAGTGCTGGCCGTCAGCGCTCTGATATTTCTCGATGTCGTAGCGGAGGATGCGGGCACAAAGGGCATGAAAGGTGCCGACCCAAAGCCCTTTAATAAAGGTCTTGTAGACGTAAGAGCGCAGCTGAACTTGCTCATACTCAGGCAGCATGTGAAAAGGTTTGCTGTGGCGAGCTAGGGATTCTTGCTCGGCAAAGAGCTTTTCGATCCGCTCTTTCATTTCGCGGGCGGCTTTGTTGGTAAAGGTGACCGCTAGGATATTTTCAGGGTCTACTCGATGGTTGAGAATGAGGTTGGCGATGCGGTAGGTGAGGGCGCGAGTTTTGCCTGACCCGGCTCCGGCAACGACGAGTAGGGGTCCGCAAAAGTGCTCTACAGACTGGCGCTGGGCTGGATTGAGCTGGTTGAGAAAATCTACGGTGGTGACCATACTGTTGACAAAAGGCAAACGAGAAAGAGGCAAATCGCTCTACTTAGTATGGCACTTGATACAAATCCCGACGGGTTGAAATCCGTAAATAGTCGTAAATCGGAGCAAGTGGTGGTCCCGCACGAGGAATGGATGCGACATGAAGAATGGATGTGGCGATCGCACACCCTAGCCCAAGCCGCCGGCGCAGCTGGAGAAATACCCGTCGCAGCCATCATCGTCGGCCCAGACAATCAGCTAATCGCCTTAGCCACTAACCGCAAAGAGCGCGACCAAGACCCTACTGCCCATGCCGAAGTCTTGGCTATTCGCGCCGCTGCCAAACAGTTAGGCGACTGGCACCTGAATCAATGCACGCTGTATGTGACTCTAGAACCCTGTCCGATGTGTGCGGGGGCAATCATTCATGGACGCCTAGGCTTACTTGTTTATGGTGCTAGCGATCCAAAAACAGGAGCCATTCGCTCCGTTCTAAATCTTCCTGACGGTCCTGGGTCCAACCATAAGCTGACAGTTGTTAGTGGGGTTTTGGCAGATGCTTGTCGCCAGCAGCTACAAGACTGGTTCAAGCAAAGGCGGCTTCAACTCAAGCGCGATCAAGCTGAACGCTATAGCGGACATCAAGCCAGCCCCGAAAGTGTCAGTGACGCCCCTGACTAACTGCGACTGCTCGTGTAGTGTGGGTCCATTGCATTCGTTGAGCGATCGCATTGATACACATGCGCGTTCAACTTACGATGCTCCCTCTTCACACATATGCTGACAAACTTTCCAAATATGGCGTTTCCTGCCGATCATCCCTGTCCGGCGGTCAAATCTCGTCTTTCTCCGTGGCTTGCACCCATTATGTATGCCATTGGTAAGTGGCTAGTCTTACCGATTTATTTCAGCCGCATCAAAATCACCGGGGAAGAAAATATTCCTACCGATAGTCCTGTTGTCCTCGCTCCGACTCACCAGGCTCGCTGGGATTCACTACTAGTCGGCTTGATTGGACAAAGGGCGGGCCGCTACCTCAGATTCATGGTCACAGCGGATGAATGTATAGGGATTCAGGGCTGGTTTATCCGGCGGCTAGGTGGCTTTCCGGTGCATGTGCGTAAGCCTTCAGTCAGGTCTTTGCGGCACGGTGTAGAGCTTTTGCAAGGGAACGAGATGTTAGTGATTTATCCGGAGGGGAATATATTTCGCGATCGCATCAACCCTCTCAAACCCGGCCTCGCCCGCATCGCTCTGCGAGCCGAACATAGCCGACCTAACTTGAACGTCAAAATCGTCCCCATCACCCTGCGATATAGCGATCTGTGTCCAAAGTGGCGCAGTAGCGTCACCATTCACATTGGCGAACCGCTAGCCGTCGCAAATTATGCCAAAGGCGCATGCAAACAGCAATCGAAACGTCTGACCGATGACCTTCAAGATAGTCTGCAAGCCTTAACCCAATCGGACAAAGTTAATGGTGGCATGTCGGCTATCTACTAGCATCACTATTCTTTGCTGGCATCGATGATCCGATTGACAGAAAGCGATAGTTCTGGAAACCCGCAGGACTGCAGCGTGTCTCCTTCGGCAAAAGATTGCCCCGTCTGATATTCACTACCGTTAAGCCGATATATCCACACCGTCGGTGTCTTCGGTGAACCAATGAAGCGTACGCCACCTAGGGCGCGATAGTCTACGAGCCAATACTCAGGTATGCCAAGCTTTTCATATTCTGCAAGCTTGATGAGGTAATCGTCTTGCCACCAGTTGGTACTCACAACTTCAACGATGAGCTTGACTGGCACACCTGTAGAGAGGCTAGACGATTTATTCCAGTACGGATCTTCTTTGACCTGCGCCTTATCTAAAACAATAATGTCCGGTAGATATCCTTCAGTATCTCGCTGAGGCTTGATCAGGCAAGATTGCGGGATAAACAAAGGAAGCCCTAAACGGTCAATCTCCAAATCCAGTTTTCTCCTGATTAGGGCAATCACCTGCTCGTGTGGGCCGACTGGTCTCATCTCCACCATCTCTCCATAGCGCAGTTCATAGCGACTACCGTCGTCTGGATACAGCGCTATGAAATCGTCGAACGTCAGGGGTTTAGCAGTGGCCTGAACCATAGATAATCAGCAAATGGTGTCGATGTTGTTGCTCGCTACTTTACGATTCTAGACGACTAGATAAGCGGACTAAACACCCAGCATTAATTCCCACTTGTTTAACCGGCCCACGCTACCCGGCATGTGGTCGATAATGTGCAGTTGCCAACGTCCTGCTACTGGACTATTCAACAGTCGCCTAAGCGCTGGCGTACCCACCAAAGAATAGGTTCTCTGCAGACGAGTCTGACGGCCCAACGTACGACCCTGGATGAGTACCGTTTGTTTATTCGGCGCGACCAGCGTAAAAGACAGATCGCTCAAGAATTCATGCTCGGCTTGAATAAAAACCTTGATGTCTTGCAACGTGCCGCCCTCACTAATCGAAACTGGGCTAAACACTCCTCTAGGATCATCGTCTGGAATAGGAATTTCCCTCTCATTTTTAGCGCTCAAAGTAGCTTGTAGAGTACGCCTAGACGAGGATCCACTCAGCCCTTTTGCCTGAGCTTCTTTGACGGCATTAAACGCATTGACTTTGCCATAGCCAAACCAGAAGGAATGACCGCTGCTGTTGTAAGTGCCATATTTTTGGTTGAGCTGTGGATCAGGCTGTTTGTCAATAATTTTGTCGGCAGTCCGCTGCAAGATCTGTTTGACCTCACGGGCGCTCAAGTCGGGATTGACAGACAGCATCAGACCCACAACCCCTGCAACTAAAGGGCAAGCGCTGGAGGTGCCGCCAAAGCCTGTGTAGTCGTTGGTGGTATAGCCTTGGTCGCCAGTGCGATCGCTCGTCAACACCGCTCTTCCTGGCAAAGCTGTTTTAATCAGTGGCCCCGTGTCAAACCGCCCAATCGAGAGAGACATTGACGGCGGCGCATTATTACTCGGCGCGGCCACCGAAATATCTCGGCCCCAGTTGCTGTATGCCGATTTTCGATTCAAGCTGGTACAAGCGGAAACGGTAATCACATCGGGATGTATCGCAAAGCCACTGAGCCAGCGAGTCAGGCCACGCACTGCATTCTTTGGCCAGCCCATCTCTTCAACTTGCCCATCCACTGGTCGGTTGGCATTTCCTGCCGAAAAAAGCACCACGCACCCCTTTCCATCTCGCCCACGAGTCGCTGCTTTCTTGAGCGCCTGACTGATTCGCCTCGACAGCCCAAAGTAGGTAGACGCAGGCGACCAGCTGCAAGAAATCACATCTGCACCTTGCTCAATCGCCCAGTCAAATAGCTGCTCAATCGAAACATCGTCCAGATAGCCTGTCGTTTGAAGCGGCATCAGGCTACACCCAGGCGCAGATCCAACGATTCCTTTACCGTTTTCCTCAGCAAGGGCAACGCCTGCAACCGCCGTCCCGTGATTTTCGTTTTGATTAGCAGCGGGCGTTGGCAAACCGTCGCTGTTTTTGAAGTCTTTAGGTGCGACGATTTTGCCTGGTCCCTGCAAATCAGGATGGGAGAGATCAAAGGCATCATCGGCTACGGCAATGGTGATAGAACGACTGCCTCGGGTGATATCCCAGGCTTTTTCAGCAGAGATATGTGATCCAGGCGCTAGGTCGCGTCCGCCTCGGTGATGGAGATGCCACTGCTGAGAATAGCGATCGTCAGCAGGGCGATATAGGGGTGCGATCGCCATAATGATATTCGGTTCAGCCAGCAAAATCTGAGGATTCCGCTTCAGCTGATTTGCAATCTTCAAAGGGTTCTGACGAGCTGCTGGCCCAACTCTAAAGCTGTGCGTATTGCCACTACCTGGGACTGGTTGCAGTCGAATCAGGCCAGCAGCACCTGCGATGCTCTCGACTTGGTCTAACAGCAGGTCATCTATAAACTGCACCGTTAGCTGGTTTCCCAGATAGGCAAGCGACCCAGGACTGATAGTTAGCTCGTACACATGACTAGCGTAGATAATCGCATCTAACGCTCGCAGATCGGTCAGCGCTCCTTCTAACTGAGAAGCCTCTATCTGCCACTCCAGTAGCCACTCCATCTGACCATTCTGATTAGAGCTGTTCTGATTGGAACGATTTCGACTAAAAGCACTTTGATTGGAGCTAGAAGGATTGGGACTAGAAGGCGAGCCAACACTAGGCGTGATGTTCCTCACCTGCTGTGGTCGCCACCGAGCTGACAGCTCGCTAATTTCGCTCGTATTCGCTGCACCGTCAACCATTTCAAAAGACCAGCAGAACGTCAGCCTGTCTCTGATCTTTCGTAGCAGAAGCTCTTCACCACCGCGTTGCAAAATTATGCCCTCTTGTCCAGGCAGTACGCCTACTGCGCTACCGACAGCACTATTGGCCGGCTGGTCCTCTGAAAAAGGTTCTGATAGACTCATGAGCCCTACAGCTCGCTACATCCTGCACAGCTTAGTACAGATTGCTAGCCGAGACCGCTTCATCAGATTTTTACAATCCACTTGGGCAAGAGTCACATGCTAGGGCGACAACAGACAGCGCCATGCCCTACTCTAGGTTAAATCACCTACAGTAAGCTGGATTTTTACACCGCTTTCTCACATCATGGTTTCCAACTTTAAAGCTCTTCTTTCTGGAGTTTCTTCCAAAACGACAGCTCTGGCCGCTGCTTTATCGACTGTTAGCGCGATCGCGCTCCCCACAGCCTTCCCGCTGGCAGCCCAGGCTCAGATGTCAGACGCTGTCAACCCAGAGACCAACGCTCAGCCCGCTACCCAGCCCTCCGCAGAGATGCCAACTGTGACCCGCGCCGTAGGACAGGCCGACAGTCCGATTGGAATTGCCGCAGGTCAATCGCTTATGAGCGAGGCTGAGGTCGCTATCAGCAGCCAGAACTACACGCTAGCAGCTTCTAAACTGATCGAAGCTCGTCAAGCCCTTAACGACGTTTCCACTCACTACCAAAGCCTGTCTAGCGTGTTTGTTGGGTTGGATAGCCGCGTTAATCAAGATCTGCGATCGCTTGCTCTAGAATCTGCTCAGGTCCGCGACCAAGCCAGCTATCAGCTCGCCGTCGTCTACCGCGCCCAAAGCCGCCCAGATCTAGCCGTTCCCTTGCTTGTAGAAGTTGTCAAAAGTCAGCAGCCTACCCGTGGCCTAGGTCAGCAAGCCTATCAGCAGCTTTACGAACTTGGCTTTGTCGGCGTTGCTTACAACTCGCCTAGCTAGCCAATCGGACTTGGCGAACATTTCGGTTGCTAGATCTACTCAGGCGATCAAAACGTTCGTCTCAGACAAAACGTTGCAGCATGAAATATTTCTCTTCAGACATTGCTGCTCAGACATTGCGGCATAATGGGTGGGTTAATCTTGATTACTCAGAAATCCACAGGAGACGCAGATGATCAGCCCTGACCAAGTAGAAGCGATGATTAAGGCCGGTCTGCCAGATGCCAACGTTGCTGTACAAGACTTGACTGGTGGTGGCGACCACTACCAAGTTGCTGTTGTCTCTGATGCTTTCGAAGGACTTACTCTCGTAAAGCGACATCAGCTTGTTTACCAGGCGGTCAACACAGCGATGACCTCAGAAGCCATTCACGCACTCTCTTTGGACACCAAAACGCCCAGCGAAGTGGCAGCCTAAAATAAGATTGACCCAAAGGCTCATTTCATTCGATCTAGCCTATTCAACCAGTACACCTCACCTAAAAAGGTAGCGATGTCTCCAGAAACTAAAGCCAGAATCGACACCCTAGTCGAAGAAAACAAGATTATGGTGTTTATGAAAGGCAACAAGCTCATGCCCCAGTGCGGCTTTTCCAACAACGTTGTGCAAATTCTCAACATGCTAGGCGCCCCCTATGAGACATTAGACGTCCTAGCCGATCCAGAAATTCGTCAGGGTATCAAGGAGTATTCCAACTGGCCTACCATTCCCCAGGTTTATATCAACGGTGAATTCATTGGCGGTTCGGATATCCTGATCAAAATGTATGAAGAAGGCAACCTCCAAGAAACGGTAGAAGTTGCTTTAGCCTCTTAATACATAAAGCTCGAATAGCTAGCTTTAAACCTTTCTAATAAGCTTACTTTCTAGTCAGAGCGCACCGTCTTTAGAATTTCTATTCTGAAGGACGGTGCGCTTTTGTCATCGCCGTTGTCTATCAACAGCAGCTAGTAGTAGTCTGTCTCAACCTCTGGCTGTGCGACCATGAAGTTTGAGGTGTCATACAAAAAACGCAAGCTTTCTTGTTCTAACTGGTTGATTAGATACGATTCAATCGCACCGGAGTGACGCAAGGACGTAATGTAACCCTCTACATATAGCCTAAGCTCATCAGAGCGGTACCCCTTGTTCCAATAGTCTACGAGTGTGTCACTAATTCTCTGATAGTAGCGAATCGTTCTGGCGTCCTGAAGCATTAGTGTTGTCGTCCTCAAGTGCTTGACGAAGAAGGTCAAAGATCGAAAGCTATCTTGATCGTGAAAGAAAAGCTACAGTCCGTATTTTATCAGCTCAAATCGGTCTGGACCAATTCAAAACAACAGATATGGTGCCGATATAGAGGGATTTAGTTCTCGTAACTTCGATTACAGAACTGGGAAAATGGCTCTGATACTGTTTTTGATATAGGACTTGTAGCCAGCGGCATTTAGTTCGCTCTTTATTTTGTGAACGATATCGTTAATCACACCGTTAAGACGAGTATTCAGGTCATCGAAGGCAATCCTAATTTGCGTTCTTTACTCAGTTGGAATTTGCAGCAGGCTGGATATCAGGTCCGACAGTGTACTGACATGGTTTCAGCTAGAGATAATTTTCAGTCTCATCAGCCCAACCTAGTTGTCCTAGAGGCAGAATTCAGCGGTGGACAGGGTATGCAGCTCTGTCAGTGGCTGAGAAACCAGAGCTACCCTCTGATTTTGATGCTCTCAGCTCGCATAACTGAAGCCGATGTCGTCAGCGGATTAGCGGCGGGAGCAGATGACTATCTGAAAAAGCCTTTTGGGATGAAGGAGTTTCTAGCACGGGTAGAATCACTAACTCGCCGCAGTCGACACACCACAACACCTCTAGCGGTGGACTATGGCGATTTGCATATTGACCTGGTGCAAAGACGGGTGCGATACAAGGGCGACTTTATTGATTTAACGCCGCAGGAGTTCAGCTTACTGTATGTACTCACTCAGGCTGAGGGTGAGCCGCTGAGCCGGATTGACCTACTGCGCCGTGCCTGGCCAGATGCCATCGACAATCCGAGGACGGTTGATACGCATGTCCTTTCTTTGCGTAAAAAAATCGAGGTAGATCCGCGTCGTCCTGATCTAATTCAAACGGTTCGCAACGTAGGCTATCAGATTTGCGTAGGACACGTTGATGTCTCTCCGATGGAAGTGATGGCGATCGCACACGGCAAACCCGCATAGTGCGGCAAAGGCCTAGGATAAATCCGCCTCAGTCCCAGGTTGACTGGTCTGCCTGCTCTTGTTTGACTAGCTGCTGCTGTAGTTTGGACCAGTCAACCTGGCTGGCTGGTATATCCGCTACCAATCGACTCTTCTCTATCTGCCATAGGCGATTTGCATGTCTAGATACTAGCTCTATCTGATGATTGGCCATGACGATAGCTAGCTCGCCTGCCTGTGTCAGTTCGGCAAGACGGGCTAGGAGAAATTCGCTATAGCCAACATCTTGAGCCGAAGTAGGCTCATCTAGCAGAAGGACTTTGGGCTGTGTAATCAAGGCACGTGCGATCGCCACCCGCTGGCACTGACCCAGGGATAGATTCACCGCTGTGCGCTCCATCCAATCTGCCGGAATCTTGAGCCGTTCTGCCCATAGAGCAACATCTTGCTCGATCTTCGCAACTGGCTGATTTCTCAACTTGAGCGGATAGCGCAGCGCTTCCCGCACTGTCATACCTAGCAGCCGGCTTTCCTGGTTGACCAAAGCCACCTGACGCCTAAAAGACACCACCGACATCTGCCGAATATCTTCACCTTTAAACCGAATTCGACCGCTGTCAGCCTCAGCTAATCGATTCATCAACCGCAGCAGACTAGTTTTGCCCGAACCAGACGGTCCTACCAAAGCCACGAAGTCACCTAGCTTCAAGGAGAAAGTTACATCCTTGATAATCTCGACAACGCCAGCAGCCCTCATCGTCACCTGTTCAAACACTAAGATCGTCACAGATACTGGCCCTTTTATCTATAGCTTCCGGCACTTTGCTTCCAGCATAATCAACAGCTCCAATCCCCCCAAACAAAGCAAAGTGCCTAGCAAACTAACGCATTGCGCAATGCACTACGTACTACAAGTGGCCTGACTAGGCAGCAGGTACAAAACTGCTAGCCGTCGCAATTGTCCAAATGTCCACTAGCAGCAACCCCGCCGTCAAACCCAGCAAGATAATGTACATCCAAGGTTGAGAAAGCGGCTTGATATCACGAGTATCAACGCCAGTCTTTGCCTCAACATATCCCACTAAGCGAGCAAACCCAACCACTCGCATTGGCAATAAATAAGCCCGGTCCTGTGCCTTATTCAAAAAATAATACACAATGCCTCCCTGCCCAGTTGAACGCGGCTTCAGCGCTGTAATCTCATCCCAGCGAAGCGTCCAACCCTTTCTTCCCAATACCCTCATCCAAGCAGGATAGGTAACCGCAATCCTCTCTTCATCAACTAATACCCGCTCGCTCAAACCGCCCCACAAAACAACCGCCCCAATAGCGAACCCGACCCAGAGAAGGCTAGGCGAGACTGGCGCATCTGTTGCCTCAGAGAGAAAAGGCAAAGGAATCACCAGCGCAATGTACAAAGACATAAGGGCGAGTTGAATGATAGGAGAAATCTTAAAACTATCTTGAGAAGGTAAAACGCCAAAGGTCATAGATTAGAACCAGCAGGCCGCGATAGAGAGACAGGTGCAGATCTTCTGCTACGAAGGGATCATATAGTTAAAGAACCATAGGTCCGAAACCACTACAGATACTTTTGGACAACGCCCCAGCCAGAAGCCGTAACAGCGATAAAGGCAAAAAGCAAAGCTGTATTCAGACTAAGGTGCAGCGTCCTAGCCCATGGCCGGTCGGCACTGATCTGCATCGCGCTCCACGCTGATACCAGCGTTAATGCAACGACAACTAACCCAACCGGCAAATGTATTGAATGCCCTAAACTACCAAACTCGCCCAACGTCCCAATGACACCGATGGATAACAGCAGCAGCACTAGTAAAACCATAGCGAGGCCCGTTACAAAATGTGCTGATCGTAGCCACTTGGGACGGAAAAAACGCTGGTCAGGGCGAGTGTAAAACAAACCGGCTCCGCTGATTGCCAGCAGCGTGTAAGCCGCTATCGAAAGTCCCATCGACCAAGCCGCTATTCTCCAGAGCCAAATAAATGAAGGAAGATCCACAAATTTTTCCTTTTCTAGTAAGTTGCTTCAAAGGCGCACCGCCTTATCAGACAAACTCTACTGAAGTTTATGCTTCTCTGTCACATATCTTCGGTCGCATATCTTCAGCCGTCTCTCTACGTGCTTAGAGATGCCTCTAGGCCCTTGCTCTCTGATTTGTTTTCAGATGTGAACAGAGGAGAAGGTGCCGCCTCATCGCTGTCAGGTTGAACCGCTAAACCCTGACAGTCGATAGTATCGGATAATATAGCGCTTGCCATCATGCCCGTGTGAATCTCTAATTTTGCAGTAGAGACTGCTTCAAATAGAAGCCGCTGTCCAGGGAACACAACGCGCTCAAAGTACCAATTAGGCACATTTGTAATGCGTGCGATCTGAATTTTGCTAGTGACATTGACGTAGCAGCAAAGGATAACGGCAGCGTCGTCAGACGGGAGAGGATCGATGATTTGAGCCATGGTTTAGGACGAGGAGAAACTGTCTGAAACACTTCACACTTAGCGAGGCTAACACCTGAGAAATAAGATGACTGTAATAACGACTACCAAGCCAAGGCATTTGTCGGGATCGCCTGATATTAATGCATTCCGCAATTAATACCAGGTCAACAGCAGAGAGTTCCCACAATGGTTTTCAAAACTTTAAACTGTTGTAACGAACAACCCAAAATCGACCCAAAATCACTGTGCAAAACAAAAACAGCCGCCGAAGCAAATCTACATAAAACTGCGTCGTCAACAGTCTGCATTTTCGTTTCTAACGGTCAGTATCTACAAAGTTTTGAGTAAGAAGAATTACGTAAGCTTCATAAACAATGCTCTATGACTTTGTGTGCTGGCTTCGTATATTCATGTTCAAAGCGATTCACTACAGGAATTTCTGGGAAAACAGCTGACGTGTGGCGCCGCAGAGTGAAACGAAACTTCATTTTCTATCTCAGACTAAGGCAATCAGAGCATGCAAAATCTACAGGACTGTGCCAGATGATTAACCATTTCTTCGATCTAGAGGCGCCATGGTTCTGAGATTGATGGTCCTGATATAGGGTTAATATCTGCTATTTCTACTAATTAGCTAGATTCTTAAGGAGTAAATTTGATGAATAAGGTCCAAAAATCTTCGGCAAAGAGGACCGCTCCCCAAAGTCAATGCTATCGTAAAGATATATGAAAAATCTGAGAATCAACTACCTGGCGCTGCTCATAAGCCATCTCCCGCTGCCCTACCATGAATGACCGCATTCTTTACGTCCGACTCCCTTGCAACCCCATTTTTCCTATTGGCGTTGTGTACCTAGCTGATCATGTACACAAACGCTTTCCAAGCATAGAGCAGCAAATCTTTGACATGGGTACGGTGCCGCCTCTTGACTTCACCCGTGCCTTAAACGGCTGCATTGATAGCTTTCAGCCCACGCTCCTCGTTTTTTCGTGGCGCGACATTCAAATCTATGCTCCTGTTGGTGGTAGAGGTGGCAACCCGTTGCAAAATGCTTTTGAATTTGCCTACGCCTCTAACCCATTGATCAGACTGCGCGGAGCTGTTGGCGGCGCACGCATGACTGCTACCTACCTAGCTGAGTTACGCCGCAACGAGAAGTTAGTTAAGCGCGGTCTGAAGCGAGCCCAGAAGCATCAGCCCGAGGCGAAAGTTGTCGTCGGCGGTGGCGCAGTCAGCGTGTTCTATGAGCAGATGCCACAGATGCTGCCAGAAGGCGCAATCGTTTCAGTAGGAGAAGGCGAGGCTCTGATGGAGAAGCTGCTGCGGGGCGAAGATTTCTCGCAGGAGCGTTGCTACATCGTTGGCGAAGAGCCGCGAGAGCGACTTATCCACGAGCAGCCTACGCCCATAGAAAAAACCGCTTGCGACTACGACTACATAGAGGCAATGTGGCCGGAGTTTGAATATTACCTCCAAGAACAAGACTTTTATATCGGCGTGCAGACTAAGCGAGGCTGTCCTCACAACTGCTGCTACTGCGTCTACACCGTGGTTGAAGGTAAACAGGTACGTATCAATCCCGCCGATGAAGTTGTTAAAGAAATGCGGCAGCTATACGATCGAGGCATTCGCAAATTCTGGTTTACAGATGCGCAGTTCATTCCAGCTAAGCGATACATAAACGATGCTGTTGAGCTGTTAGAGAAGATCCAGTCATCAGGTATGACAGACATCAACTGGGCTGCATACATTAGAGCGGACAATCTAACGCCTCGATTGTGTGAGTTGATGGTGGCAACTGGCATGAACTACTTCGAAATCGGCATTACTAGCGGCTCTCAAGAGCTGGTTAGAAAGATGCGTATGGGCTACAACCTGAAAACTGTCTTGCAGAACTGCCGGGACTTGAAGGCCGCTGGATTCAATGACTTCGTCTCAGTCAACTACTCATTCAACGTGATCGACGAGCGAGATGAAACGATTAGACAAACAATTGCATACCATCGTGAGCTAGAAGAAATCTTCGGGGCTGATAAAGTAGAGCCCGCAATCTTCTTCATCGGTTTACAGCCTCATACTCACCTAGAAGAATACGCCTTCGAGAACGATATTCTCAAGAAGGGCTATAACCCGCTAGCGATTTATCTACCTTGGGTGGCTCTAAAGCTGCTGTGGAATCCAGGTGAATTAGGAGCCTACTTTGGAGATGTATGTCTAATGGCAATGAAAGAATCCCCAAATGATTTTGGTCGAGGGGTAATGAACATTTTGGAAAGGCGCTTGGGTCGCGCACCGTTGTCCGAAGCGCTGAGCGCACCCGTGAAACCACCAACTCTTACCTTGGCTGAGGTATCATCATAAAATGGATTTCAGCTAAATTGCTAGTTAGTGAATGATTGGATCGAGCAATAGGCTCGGCCATGTTAGTTGAATGAGTTTGATAAAGGTTTTAGTAAGGTCTGTGTAAAGGCATGTTGGCGGGTTCCATTCTTCAAAAGTTGATGCAAGAGCGCCGTAGTCCTAAAGGATTAGGCCAGGATGCACAAGCAGAGTCAGACAAAGGTCTCCCTGGTAATACGCAAACTTCCGGTCGTACACCGCTCAACTTTGGGGTGTACTACAAAAACACCCTGGTGGCTCTGTGTCATGCTTTGGAAGACGCAGTGCTAGCGACGAAAACTTCACCTCTAATGGTGACTGCTTTTCAGAAAGGGAAGTGGTACCTACAGGAGGCAGACCGATACGCTGACCTAGCGGACACCGCTGATAAGATTGTGATCTTGGCGGCATCTGGCGCAGGATTTAGAGATCATCCTACAGGTGCTCGTGAGAATGTTGAGCTAGTGGATTTGGACGTAGATGATCCAGTTTCAGAAGAATGGCACCTAATGATTATGGGTTCTACCTACAGCGCAATGGTGCTGTGCCAAGAACTGACTGAAGAAGAATATGGCCCGCAAGGCCAGCCAGAAAATGATTTAGAGCGTAAGTTCTACGGTTTTTGGACCTTTGATCCAGCTTTGGTAAAGGAAACAATCGCAATTACTGCTGAGCATATCGGGCACTACAATACCGACCTCAAGACGGAATTAGAGGTGCGTTTGGCAGACATAGATGCTCAAGCAGCTTCTAAGACGGGGGAAGTAGGAAACGTGGTGATGCGTGTTGTGGACTACCTAAAGGGTGGCGATCGCCAGGTTGACGAAACAGAGACCTTTAAGTTCGCAGATTCGTTAAGTCAAAATCTAGTTTCTAACGAGCTTCAAGCTTACCTGCGGATGGCCCAGCTAGCTGATCTTGCTGACGTGACCAACCCGCTGGCAGCGGCTGAAGTGGCCTCTCTATGCGAAATGATGGGTCAATTTTTGGATCTGCCGGTGTGGCAAATGCAGCGGCTGAGACTAGCAAGCTTGCTGCATCGAATCGCACCTGCCCAGATGGATTCTAAGGAGGCAGAGGCGGAAGGTGATAGCTGTCCGTTGAATCCTGGCGCTCAGACCTTGAGAGTTCTGCCCCGATTACGGGCGATCGCACAAATTATTGCTCACCAGCACGAGTGGTGGAACGGCACAGGACAGCCTGCCGGACTATCAGGTGACAACATTCCCGTTGAAGCTAGAATTCTGGGACTCGTCGCTGCCTTCCAACATGCCGTCGCTCATCGCCGCTACACAGATACTCAGCGCCCTTCCCCCTTTGCTGAGAACGAATGGCAGTATGTGACCGATGCATTTGCAGATTGCAAAGCGCGATCGGGTGAAAGATGGGATCCAAAGCTATTAGAAATTTTGAGTTTTCTAGTTAGTGGATTGCAGCAAGGACTAAGTCTTCCCTCTATTCCTCTGAAAATGACACTGAGTACGGGCATCATCGATCCAGACGTAGTCGATTCTTGGCCAGAATATCAATCTCCTGAGACAACCGTCTCCAAATAGCTAAACCTAGAATTACCGCCTGAAGTCAATACCCATGAGCCAGACCATCGACATCGACGCTATCCGTACAGGCAAACTGAAGCAGTTGAACGGGGCCAGAATAGACGATGCTGAGCTTTCTGGCTGCGATCTATCAGGTGCGTATTTATCTGGAGCCGTTCTGTCCGGTAGTAACTTGAGTCAAGCCAATCTCAATCGCGCCCATTTAGAGGGCAGCAATCTAGTCGGCGCAGACCTCTCGGGCGCAGACTTGCGGGCCAATCTATGGGGTGCAAACTTGATGCAGTGCAATCTCACTGGTGCAGATTTGCGTGGAGCGAATCTACGAGGTGCAAACTTGATGGGTGCAAATCTAACAGGTGCGAGCTTGACGGGTGCTTTTCTAAGTGGGGCAACGCTGATGGGCTGTAACCTTAAGAGTGCAGACATTCGAGGTGCGGATCTACGCGGGGCCAACATTAGCGATAGCAACATGAAAGGCGCAGATCTTTCCAGAGCGGACCTGCAAGGTGCTACCCTCACCGAGGCAAACTTAGAAGAAGCCAATCTGCAAGAAGCAAACTTCACAGGGGCGTCGATGGTAAGAGCCAACCTTCTATGTGCATACCTAGAAGGCGCAATTACAACAGGAACAGATTTGACAGGTGCCTGCAAGACGGGAACTATCTTCGCGCTGTAGTCGTTCAGCTCGTCTTGGCCTTCTATAGGAAATTAGGAGAAAGACCCTCGAATTAGCTGTTGGGGAGCTCATAGAACGGCCTGTCGAGACAGATACACGACAGCACCTACGACGAAGCGCCAAGCTAAATTGTGATTGCTCTCTAGACGAATCCCTCTTAGGGGGTATCGACTAATTGAGTCTATATGCCCTATTGCTGTTTTAATCGCGGAGTGCTGTTGATAGTGTGCCTCTCCTCATCCAGCCTACGTTGGTTTCACGTAGTTGGAGCAGATTCCGGGTCCTGCTATCCTTGTCTTTCTGTGAGCGACGCTCTTACTTTGCGACAAATGTTTAGCGTGCATGAATTTACGGTCAAGCAGCGCTGAGCTAACTGTTCTGATGTTAAGATTTTCTCAACGCTTGTCTAGTACACACGGTCGGTGCGGCAGGTGGACGCATTCTCGAATACGCCATATCAGCATAAATACAACAGCAGTCGTACCTTTTTCCTGTGGACTGTTTAGACCTAGCAAGCCCATGACCTCATATCTGAGTTGCCAGAGCGTTTGACATGTTTTGTCCCTCTTGATTTGCATCTTACGTATTGAGCTCTTTGGCTGAGTCAGAGTCCGATTAGGCCAGAACTCGCAGGACAAGGTTCACTTGTATATCTCGGCCATAACGCGCAGTAACGGTCTCTGCATGAGAATCGTTCCTACCTATTTGTTTGAAGAGGTGGCAATAGTTTGCAAAACGCATTCATCAAATCACCGCCTCTTTACATTTTTATGCAAACCCATACAGAGATTTCAATGATACTGCCTGTTATGGCTCGGTATATACCGTAATCTGAGATTGACGAGGCTACATTTGTATTTTCCATCAAGTTGCAACGTACACATTCATGCGATGCGTATGAACGAGAGTGAGACAGTGAAGTTATGAAAATTGCTTTGGTACATGATTATCTGAACCAAAGGGGGGAGCGGAAAGAGTCTTTGAGATGTTCTGCAACCATTTTCCCGGAGCCGATGTTTACACCTCCGTATACGACCCAAAAAGTACCATAGAGCTACGAAACCGCTTAGTAAAAACAACCTTTCTACAGAATGTACCTGGTGCTAAACGGTATTTTCGTCTGTTCGCCCCGCTTTACTTTCCAGCCTTTCGTGCTCTCAATCTAGAGGAGTATGATCTAATCATCAGCAGCTCTTCTAGCTTTGCTAAAGCTGTGCAAAAGCGCCCCGACGCTCGTCACATCTGCTTCTGTCACAATGTTTCGAGGTTTCTGTGGGATACCAAAACCTATCTCGGTGGATATCAAGAGTTTGAAGTCTTCGAGCCTTTCTTGAAGCTAGTTTTTAACTATATGAAGAAGCAGGATATTACCTACGCAGGTGAGCCCGATATCTATGTCGCTAACTCTACAACGGTTGCCAAGCGTATTCGCAGCATATATCAAAAAAAGGTGCTGACGGTCAACTATCCGATAAACGATGACTGCTTCACGTTTTGTGATCACAAGGAGGACTTTTATCTTGTTTCTTCCAGATTGCTGAGCTACAAGCGCGTAGACATTGTCGTAGAGGCTTTTAACCAGTTGGGCTGGCCCCTACTCATTATTGGTAGCGGTCCGGAGCGCCAGCGACTGGAGGCCAAGGCCGCTACCAACATTCAGTTCTTAGGGCACGTCAGCGACGACGAACGCAGGAAGCTGTTTTCAAAAGCAAAATCTATCGTTGTTGCAGCGTTAGAAGACTACGGCTTAGTTCCTGTCGAAGCAAATTTTAGCGGTACTCCTGTGATTGCTTTTGGTTCAGGTGGTGCTTTAGATACTCAGGTCTCTGGGAAAACAGGCATTCTTTTTCAGGAGCAAACTGCTGAGTCACTATGCTCGGCGCTGATTGATGCTCAGTCCGTAGAGTGGGACTATGCAGCTATTCAGCAACATGCTAAAGAAAGATTCACGCGAGAAGCATTCTTTGAGAAAGTCGATCAAATGATTGAAAACTTGGACATGTTCATAGAGGAGACTGGGTATGCAAGTGTGCCTGTAGAGCCTTGTGTATCAATGCGCTATTAATTTGGCATTCTATAAATGAAAACGGATCTGGTTCATCAAAGGGGTTATATGGTTCAGCCTGTAGAGCAAGAGTTTGGGTATCTTCAGCTTCTTAATGTCTTAGTCCGAAGGGGCTGGTGGGTCCTAGGTACGTTCAGTCTTGTTTTGATAGGAGCTCTTTTATTCACGCTCAGTCAAGATCCGGTTTATCAAAGTTCAATGCAAATGATCATTGAGCCAAACTTTGAAGAAGATCCCGATCCAGCAGAGTTGAACAGGCAACTTTCCCAACGTCAAAGAGATGCTAACTACGCAACTCAGCTTAATCTGATGCGTAGTAGTGAACTCTTACAAAGAGCCGTTGACTCTCTTAGAGATGCCTACCCTGAACTGACTTCTCAGTCCGTGAAAGTTTCTTTGAGTCTGGCTCCAATAAAAGAGGGCAATACTCAAACACGTATCGTAGGTATTAACTATACCGATTCTGACCCCGTTAGAGCCGAGCGTGTTTTAGAAGCGCTTCAAGAGGTGTACTTGAGCTACGCGCTAGAGCGCCAGGAACAGCGTTTAAATCAAGGACTGAAGACTATTAATACTCAGTTTGAAGAGGCCCGTCGGAATCTGTCTTCATCGCAGTCCAATCTGAGAAAATTTCGACAAGATGAAGATGTTATTGACCCGGAGCGGCAAGCCGGAGCAGTAGCGGATTCTTTAAACCAAGTCTTATCCGAGCAGCAGGCTTTAGAAGCTCAGTACCAGGAAGCTCTGGCCAGATACACGATCTTGCAAGAGCAGGTTGCTCTATCCGAAGACAATGCGATTGCGGCGGCTCGACTAAGTCAGTCTGCCCGATTCCAGACGCTACTCAATGCACTCCAGCAGGTTGAGTTGGCTTTAGCAGAACGTAGGGTCATCTATTCAGATGCAGATCTAGGCGTCCAAGGCTTGATAGCTCAACGCCAAAATCAGCTATCTTTACTGAGGCGGGAGGCGCAGCGCGTGCTTGGTGACACCGCTTCTACGCTCACCTCAGCCGATAGCCTCCAAGATTTTGGTCAGCTCAGCACACTGGACCTGAACTTAGTTCAGGATCTGGCTCAAACGGAAAGCTTGCTAGAAGGTCTATCTGCTCGTGAGAGAAGCCTAGCGCAGACTGAACAGGATATTCGAGCCGAACTAGACCAGTTTCCTGCGCTAATTGACGACTACAATCGCCTGCAGCCTGAAGTACAAACTCAACAAGCTGTCATAGAGCAGCTGTTGAGCCGGCGAGAATCGCTGAGCTCACAGCTAGCCACGGGTGGGTTCAACTGGCAGGTTGTGGCAAATCCCGGTTTAGGTGCGAAAATAGGGCCGGACCCTCGGAAGAATATGCTGCTAGGTGCTGTAGTTGGTTTGGTTCTAGGTGGAACAGTAGCCTTTGTCCGTGAGGGCTTGGACGGAATAGTTCGAACACCGGAGGACATACAGCGATTGAGTACAGTTCCTCTGCTAGGCGTTTTGACAGGAGGTTCGACCAGTAGAGACAAAAATGCTGGTCGAACGCCGGTCTTGGCTTCCGCCTATCAGCGTAACGGCAAAGGGTTAGAATCTGACTACTGGCTTTCCTTGCGAGATTCTCTAGACCTGATTTACAAGAGCGTCAACATTCATCGCTCCGATTCAACCAAGTCTTTAGCTATTGCTTCGATACAGTCTCCTGAAAGTTCCTCAACGTTGGCAGTAGGTTTAGCATTGAGTGCTGCTCGCATCGGTCAACGTGTGATTATTGTCGATGCGAACTTGCGATCTTCCACACTCCAGGAGAGATTTAGCTTTCCTAGTGGGAGAGGACTCTCTACGCTGTTAGATCAACCTGCTACGAAGTTAGTTCCTGTTTCAACTACGCTATTAGATGCTTCAATCGATGTGCTGCCAGCAAAGCTTGAAGCTCAAGACTCTATGAGGATTCTCTCTTCTCCGCGTTTTCGTGTCCTGATTGAGGCCTTGGAAAAACGGTACGATCTTGTCATTTTAGACTCCCCACCTATTCTGGGGACTGCAGATGTTCTAGAGATTGCGGCATGCTGTGGCGACGTTGTGATGGTGGCCCAGCTGAAACGAACCACTGAAGACGAGCTAAATTCTTCGCTGGCAACGTTGAGTCAAGTAAACAATGTGATTGGAATCGTGGCGAGCGATGTACCTCACCCCGTCGTGAGTGCTACCGATAGCAATACACCTTATGTGGGCGAAGTGAATTCTCAGCCAACCGAGCTTTCGATAAACTGAGCACATTATTAGTCGGTTCTACTTTCCTACAGCTTATTGAGAAATCAGTGGGTTTAGGACCAAAGCTATCAGCGGTAGAAAAAGAAAGCTAGTTCAGCCAAAATATCTTTCTAAGAAACTATGAAAAATCGAGCGAAAAGCAAAAAAGTTCCTTTAGTCGTCCGACGGTTTGTTAAAACAACTGGATTTTGGAAGAATAACGAGCTGATTCTGCGTGAATTCAAATATTTCCCTCGGATTATCTTTCTAGCAGTGCTTTTTACCACCCTAGCCGCTATTTTTGAAGGATTTGGGATTGGTGCTATCCTTACGTTTCTACAGAGTTTGACGGATGCAGACGCTGAGCCTATTAAAACTGGCATTCAATGGATCGACGTTTGGATTCTAGCTGTCAATGCCCCGCTTCCAGCGCGCCTAGCTAGAATATCGACTCTGCTTATCATAATGACGCTTGCTCGGTCTGTCTTCACGTATTTTGCCTTGAAATACGTTGGAATCGGTAAGTTTAGATTGGGCTATCAGCTACGCCTAAGAATTTTTGAACAGCTTCAGCGCCTACCTCTGAGCTATTTTGCCAAGGTCCGCTCTGGTGAAGTACTCAACAGTATGACTAATGAGGTTCAGCAGATAATGCAAGCTTTTTCTCTGTTTAATTCGATACTGATTCAGGGCTCTCTACTACTGGTCTATTTGTGCTCAATGTTTCTGATGTCGTGGCAGCTATCGTTGCTGTCCGTCGTCTTGTTTAGTCTCTTGTCTTACCTTGTTTTATTTCTACTTAGGAACGTGAGACAAGCTAGCATTGAAAGGTCTAGGGCCAGCAGTCGCTATGTCTCTATCTCTCTAGAGTTTATCAATGGCGTGCGAACGGTTAAGGCTTTTGCGGCACAGAAGTTCGAGCGCAGACGCTTCAACCGAAGCAATCAAGACTTCTTCGAAGCATCGGTCAACACGATTTCTTTGATGGCTTTGGCAGGTCCTCTAGTAGAGGGCATTGCTAGTACAATCATTATTATCATGGTGATTTTAGCGGTGACGTTGCTAGTCCCTACGGGAAGATTGCAGCTTGCCTCTCTATTGACCTTTCTGTTTATTCTCTTTCGAATATTGCCGCTAATCAAGAATTTGAACTCTTCAACGGCAGGCATCAGAAATTTCCATGGGTCATTTGATAAGTTATCGCAGATACTAAGAACTGACGATAAGCCCTACTTGAAGAATGGCTATATACAGTTTTCCGGGCTTGAGCGTTCTATTGCTTTCGATGCAGTGGACTTTGGTTACGAGACATCTTCGCCAGTCCTGAAGAACATCACTCTGACGATTGAGAAAGGCAAAACAACTGCCTTAGTGGGCTCTTCTGGTGCGGGCAAATCGACTCTGGCTGACTTGATCCCTCGATTTTACGATCCGACGCGTGGACAGATCTCGATCGATGGTATTGATTTGCGCAAGCTTGATCTTGATTCTTTCTGTCGCCACCTCTCGGTTGTTAGTCAAGATACGTTTATCTTCAATGACACAATCAGAAACAACATCGCGTATGCCTTGGAGAACGTTGAACAAGAACGTCTCTTAGAAGCTGCGAGACTCTCGAACTCATTAGAATTCATCCAGGAGATGCCTGATGGTTTTGAGACGGTGTTAGGGGACAGAGGCGTAAGACTATCTGGTGGACAGCGGCAGCGAATTGCGATCGCCCGTGCCCTGCTGCGTAATCCAGAAATTCTAATCTTAGACGAGGCGACCAGCGCGCTGGATTCTGTCTCAGAGCAACTTATCCAAAACTCCCTCGAAAAGCTTTCTGTTGGACGAACTGTGGTTGCGATCGCGCACCGCCTTTCTACTATTGTCAAGGCAGACAAGGTTGTTGTACTAGAACAAGGCGAAATTGTTGAGCAGGGAACCTATAAAGAACTACTCGCTCAAAAAGGCCAGCTATGGGAATACCACAACATGCAATTTGGCTCAAACGCATCGTTGAGTAGAACGATGAAGGGTTTATAGGTCTGATTAAGTCATGCTTAGATATCGCTAATGTCTAGATTAGGCTAATCTTTCCTATTAGACACGTTGGAAAGTTAGAACAAGTAGGTAGGTGAAACTAGATCTATGACGTTGGTATATAAAGCCCTTGTCTAGCCTATATCTATCTAAAAAATGATTGGACTTACCTACTCGTCGGGCATAGAAATTCTGCATTAGGAGATACAAGAAAGTGGCAATCAACAATTTTGCAATCATTATTGGTGCAATCAAATGCGGAACAACTAGTTTGTTTCAGTATCTGGCGGAGCATCCAGAAATAGCTGCCTGCAGACAAAAAGAGCCCAAGTTTTTTAACCATCTATTTTCAAAGGGTTTCGACTACTATCAAGATCTTTGGAACTGGAATCCAGCCATTCATAAAGTTGCCCTAGAAGGAACACCTAGCTACACACGCTTCACCGCTCGAAATCCCAAAAACGCTGCCGAGAATATTGCCCAGCTGATGGCATCGGAGGGCACAACATTCAAGTTTATCTACATCCTTAGAGATCCGATTGAAAGGATTGAATCTCACTACAACCACGCTCAGCAGATGTTTTCTAGGACAAAAATTGCATCAATTGACGAAGGAATTGACCCTGAACTAATCGAAATCTCTATGTATGCCAAGCAGCTAGAGGAATACACTAAGCGGTTCCAAAAAGAAAATATTCTCTTGTTAAACTTTGAAGAGCTTAAGGAAGACCCACTCAGCGTTCTCAAAAAGGTCTGCACATTTCTGGAAATTGATCCCAACTATAAGTTTAAAGGGACCAATGTAGTGTACAACTCGCAAGAACAGAGAAGGGAGATTGCTTTTCCAGGGCACAAGTGGTTGAAGAAGAGCGGTATTAAAGGAAGTATCTCAAGCAGTGTATCAGAAGAAAAAAGGCAGTGGGTACGTAGACTGATAGGCCGAGAAAGGGAAAAGGTGAAATTTTCGCAGGCACAGCGAAATCAAATACTAGAAGTTTTGAAAGACGACTTGATACAGTTGCGCTCGACTTACGGATTTGACGTCAACGCCTGGAAGAACATCGAGATCTAGAACTGTATTAGAACCAAATTATTCCTTAGAAACTGTTCCCACAATACAAACCATGCAAGCCTCAGTAGAGAAAGAGAAAACAGACCATCACTCAATCAGTTTGTGCATCTGCACAATGAATAGGCCCGAAGATCTTACCAAGTGTCTAGAAAGTGTTTTTCAAGGCAAAGTCACACCAGATGAAGTGATTGTCAGCGACGATAGTCCCGATCCAGAGCCTACAAAAGCGGTGGTTAAAAACTACCCCGCCGTTACCTACCAGACAGGGCCACGTTTAGGTCTAGGCCCCAATCGTAACGCTTGTATCCGCAGAGTTCAAAGCACCCATCTGATGTTCATTGACGATGACGTGTGTGTACCGTCAGACTGCTTTGAAACTGCCTATGACCTGATTGCTCGGACGCCTGAATCGGTTATTACGGGTTACGAAATGAAGCACAGAAGCTGGGAAGGAGAAGGGACTGTTAAAAAGATTTTGCCTCACAACGCGGATTTCTGGGGGACGATGAAGATCCCTGTAGGTGATTCAGACTGTTGCTCAGTGGTGATGAATTCAACCATCTTTCCAGTTAGCTTGTTCGAAGAAGCTCTGTTCGATGAGTGTCTACGCTATGGTTACGAAGAGCTAGATATCGCCCGTCACGCAGTTGCACTAGGCTACAAGATCGTCCATCGAGACAATCTGTGGGTTAATCACTATCAATCTCTAGTTGACAGAGCGAGTAACTGGGATCGAGTACTCGCTTCTCAGCTATACACAACGGCCAAAGCATACTTTTTCTACGAAAAATCGATACCAAAAGCACTGACTTACACGCTAATTGCGCCTCTGAAAATGACAGCAGGCTTGGTTAGACAAAAAGACCCGAAAGCGATACAGAAAGGTTTTAAAGCAACAGTCTCGGCCTATCAGCATTTTTTCAGTCGAAAAGAAAAGGGCTTTGCCGGCAAGCGTGCGCCTTCTCCACTGGCTTAAAGTCTCGATGTAATTGCTGTACTTGGAATAAGTTTGGTTCTATGACCTATGATAAAGCCTAATTTTTTGATTATAGGAGCCGCTAAAGCCGGTACAAGCTCCCTATATCACTACCTGAATGAGCATCCTCAAATTTACATGAGCCCGGTTAAGGAACCTAGATTCTTTGCGCCAGAACTCTATACAGACTACTTGAAAGATCCTTACAGAAGTGGTGCTAAGACGCATCGCAGTAGTCCTATGAGCACTGAAGAGTACTTTGCTTTGTTTAAAGATGCCTCAAGCGAAGTAGCTATTGGAGAAGCCTCAACAGAGTACCTGTATGTCCCCAAGACACCCGAACGTATCAAAGCTCAATTGCCGGATGTGAAACTAATCACAGTTTTACGTGATCCTGCCGAAAGAGCCTATTCAGCCTTTTGCTATCAGGTTCGAGATGGCTGTGAGCAGTTGACCTTTGAAGAGGCGCTCGCTCAAGAAGAGGAGCGCAGAGTTAAAAAGAAGCGTTGGCCTGGCTGGCACTATAAACGAGTTGGTTTCTACTATGACCAAATAAAACGATATTTCGACCTTTTCGATAGAGCTCAGATTAGGGTCTATCTCTACGAAGACTTACAGTTTGATAGCGGAGCTGTTGTTCAGGATGCCTGTCGTTTCTTGAATGTTGAGGATACTTTTACTCCTGATCTTACTCGGCGTAATGTCTCAGCGATTCCTAAGAATATGGCTCTACAGAATCTATTGATCAAAGATAATCCGCTCAAGACAATTGTCAAACCATTTATTCCCAACGGTTTGCGAAAGTCGATTAGAAGCCAGAACCTAAAGCAGAAACCGGCTTTATCAGCAGAAATTCGTCAGAAGCTAATTGCTGACTACAGAGAGGATATCTTGAATCTACAGACTCTGATCCAGAGAGATCTTTCTAGCTGGATAATCTAGCTAAGCCCACATTTTCTCAACTGAATGCCGACTAGTTTTTTGCAGAAGAGCTCAGGTTATGTCATTTAATTCTAATACGGTGCACGCTAAAAACAATACGAATACACCGGCGGCCCCCTCCAAAGTAGGCTCAGAGGCGTTTCAGTATTCGATGCCGATCGAGTACAACGTTATTTTTGGCTGTCCTCGTTCGGGGACAACCTTCCTATTTGAAGCGCTTAATGCATTGCCTAATTCTGAGTGTTCTTCTGGGCATCTGTTTCCTTTAGCTTTGGCCCATCTGTCAAATCGAGACTTACCATCTGAAGCCTATGAGTGTATTGTCAATAGTTTTGAGTTTTCTATTCAGGACTATCTTGAAGCTGTTTACGGCAATCGTGTCAGCTCAATACACAAATGGTCCTTGAAATCGATGAGCACAAAGGAACTAATTCAGTCACTAAAGGGACAGAGGAAAATAGAGCGGTTTGTATACAAAGAACCATTTTTGGCTTTTTCTCCAGAGCTGGTGTATAACGCTTTGCCGGAATGCCGAATTATCCATATCTACAGGGATGGTAGAGACTGCGCTGACTCTTTGGCCCGTAAATACAAGGTTTTGACAGATGAAAAACTGATGACGCTGAAAACGGCAGAGATGCCGATGGGCCGAAAAGCTGATCATCGCTATGTTCCCTGGTGGGTTGAATCAGGTAGAGAAGAAGAATTTTTGAGCTATACCCCTTATGTTCGTTCGATTTGGATGTGGAAGGAGATGGTTCACCGATGCCGAGCCTTCCTGTCCCGTCCGGATGTGATAAACAGTGGGCGAATCTTGTCTATGAAATACGAAGACCTAGTTCAATCGCCTTTGCAATATGGTGAGCAGGCGGTGAGTCACTTCAGATGTACTATGAATGACCAGCTGCGCGCGAAATTTGAGTCAGCTAGCCAAAGCTCGGTCAACATTCACAAACGTCGAAATACCGAGGAACTCAAACTAGCTGAGAAAATCGCCCATACAGAACTTTCTGCTTACGGCTATCTTTAGCGGGCAGATGAAGAGCTACAACTAAACACTCGAGGGACACTGCAAGGTTTTGGCTAATGATTAAGTCTTTTAGAAAGAGTTGGATATTCAAAGGACTTGTTCTAACGTTTTTAGCGTTCGCTGTTGTCGTGGCGACTAATGCTGTTTATGGTCAGCAGGGACTCGAAAAACTCAGTGTGAAAACTAAGGGTCAGCAATGGTTTGAACCACGAGGACTGCTGTCTGATGTGCCCGCGCTATTTGATGTTGGGGTTGCCGATATCGACCAAGATGGTGCTTTAGATGTGTATACGTCTAACCACAGTGAAAAGCAGTTCTTATTGTTTGGACAGGAAAATGGAACATTTGAAGAACGCTCTATTTCTACGTTGAAGCTGAATCAAGATCCAGATTTTCCCGGATTGGAGCCTGCTGCTGCGCCAGTGATGGATTTACCTGGTGTCTATATCTACTGGGATCAGAGACGGATTGTGGTGCGAGGCAAGAATTTGGCTTCGACTGTAGGGGCTCGGACTGATGGCGAGGCATTTCTTTCTGGGACGATAAAGGCCTCCTCTCCAATGACAGTGATCGAAAGTAGCGGATTTAGAATTGACATTAAAGAAGAAGAAATAGAGTCTGGTGCTACCATTTCGACTACTACGTTTGCTATCGATACAGAGGATGCCGAAGCTGTTTTGGGGTCTTACAATCAGAGCCTACCGATCTCTATAGAGTTGGATAGTGATGTGAACTTGAGTCAAGTGTACGTAGGCGTTGACAAGGTCAATCCCGTGTCCCGTGATTTTGAGATGTATTTGAGAGACCGCCACGGTATGGCTTGGGCAAATTACGATGGAGAAGGATTCTTGGACGTTTTCATCGTTCGTGGCGGTCTAAGAGCCAGGATGGAAACGCTGCCTGAGCGATATACCGACGAGCTGCTGGTGAGTTCGAAAGCCCCTGTATATACTAACGTGATCGATGACGCCAGCATTGAGAAGAAGGCTTGCCCTGCGTTGCAGACAGCCTGGGTGGATTTTGATGCTGATGGCCTGCTGGACATTTATACTGTGTGCTTTACGCCACCAACTGCAACTCATGCCTATGCCAATCAGCTGTATCAGCAGCAGCCAGATGGTCGATTTAGGGACGTTGCATCGGATGTTGGCTTAGATATTACCGAAGGCGGGACGTTTGTCTGGCTAGATGCAAATCGAGACAGGGCAGTTGATCTATTGTGGGTAGACGAGGAGGCTTTTTGGCTGTATGTCAACCAAGATGGAACGTTCGAGCCTCAGAGAATTGGTGACAACCCTGGAACTGTGGTTGAAACCTTCAGTGACAGCAGTAAGATTGCGATCGCAGACTACGATAACGACGGTGACCTAGATGTTTTTTTTGCCTCTCCAGGCGGCAACGCTCTGCTAACAAACGAGCAAGGAAGCTATATTGAGTCTGATCTAGAAACGCTAGGGCTTCCAACCCAGTCATACACGGTCAATTGGGTTGATTACGACAACGATGGACTAGCTGATTTGCACGTAGCCCCCGATGGTTTATATAGACAAACCACAGATAAGACATTTGAGCTTGTACAACTGCTGAAAGATAAGACGACACTGTTACAGAAGTCATTTGCGACTTGGTTTGATGCCAACAATGACGGCTCGCTGGATTTGTTGTGGTCTGCATCCTATCGGTTGTCGAAGCCAAAAGCGCTTTACTATTTACTGAATCGAAAAATATTTGGGAATAAAATCGCTCCGCCAGGTTCAACGGTAACTCTCTACTCCAATGTCGAAAAAACAAGTGCTCAGACAGAGAATCACTGGCTACAGATTGACTTAGAGGGACCTATCAAAAATAGACAGGCGATTGGTTCACTGGTCGAATTGACAACCTCTAAAGGAAAGCAACTTCAGAGTGTTGGCCAGTTTGACGGTTCTCAGTTTTCGCAGGGACACTATCGTCTTTACTTCGGTGTGGCCGATCAAAATTCTATTGATTTGATTCGAGTATACTGGCCCGACGGCTCGTCTCAAGAAATAAGAAACGTTGATGCCGATCAGCGGCTAACCATTCGCCAAAATAGCAATCTTTGACTGACAAAGTAGCCTCTATAAGGATGTCATCAAAGAATGCTCTGCTCTTCATAGGTTGCGTAGATACACCTTCGTGTTTTCCTCTACGTAAGCAGTATGAAATGTTAAAGTTTGCGTGCAATTTGCTATGCACTCATAAAGACTCTGTTTAGGATGCAATGGCTGTAGCCTCCGATATTCAAATCGAATGTAGATTTGTATCAAGTCATACTGTCCTACATAGAAAACATTTGGACAACATAGGTACTGTGGTAAATTCAACACCCGCTGAAATCACGGGCAGTTTTACTTGGATTTTGTCTCAGATGGTGGGGACCGATTTGGTGTAAAGCGCTCCGAAACGAGACATAGCTAAAGACTAGAGCAGCTCAAAATCAACGGCTAATAGCAGCTAGCAGCTAATCGTAACCAAACGCAGCAGTCGAACGTATAGAAGATGTGCATCTCCTCTAATGACTACTCAACTTGACTTAAAGCTTTTTCGTAATTTTCAGCCCCTTGAAAGTGGATTCAAAACATGTGTAATTTTTGCGACGCCTACTCAGCGCTACTGAATGGAGAGGACACTCAAACAACCACACTCCAATCTGAGGCTGCTCAGCTATTAAAGCCGTCGTTAGAAATGATGATCGGCACCGATAGTCAGTCACGCACAGATAGCGCCAGTGCGAAGCTAGACCAGGTGGCACTCGACCAAACTTTGTCGCTAGCACTAGAAGGTCTGCAGGACTCGTTACCTAGTTTTGCCAGTAGCGAGGCTGAGTATCTAGACAAGATGCGACTGGCCTTCGGTGAGGACTTCAGTGCTGAAGCGGCTTTTGGTCTGCTAGAGGCTTGGCAAACAGGCGACTTCAGTAGTTGGCCGACAGTAGCGTTCCTTTCATCCGAAGAGATGGGCAACGCCAGCGGCGCTTACGAAGCCGAGAGCGCGACTATCTACCTATCTACAGACTTCTTTGAGCTCTATCAAAACGACATGCCTAAGCTGGTCGCTTTGGTTGCAGAAGAACTAGGCCATCATATCGATACGCTGCTGAACGGTTCTGTCGATAGTGCGGGGGATGAAGGCGCCATCTTCGCAAAACTATTGCAGGGGAAAGCGCTCTCACCAGAACAGCTCAGCCGCCTTCAGCAAGAAGAAGACCAGGCGGTCATCGAGCTCAGCGATGAACAGGGCAGTCGCCTGGCTCAAGTTGAGCAAAACGGAAGCCAAATTAGCTTTGAGAACGTTACGAGTAGCGCAGGTAATTTCATCTCTGGTCGTAGCTATGGTGCAGGTGCTTGGGGTGACTTTAACGGCGATGGACTTCCTGACCTTTGGGTAAACAACCACCTGCCTAGCAAGAGCAATGACAGGAACTCCGGGCGTAACCTGTTCGTCAACAACGGCGATGGCACCTTTACAGACGTGGTGAACAATGGCTCTGATGTGTTCCTCCGAGAAGAACTGCGAGGCGACCATCACGGGTCGGCTTGGGCGGACTTTGACAACGATGGTGACCTAGATCTGATTCAGCTAGCAGGTGGGGAAGGTGGCAATGGCGCCGGTAGGCCGGAGAACACAGGCGCGCAGAGTGACCCCAACCGCTTATATGTCAACGAAGGAGGCGTTCTAAGGGATAGGGCAGCAGAGCTAGGCCTATCTTACAACAGCGCCAAAGCGCAGCTAGCCATCTGGTTTGACTACAACAACGATGGTAGGCTCGACCTTTTCCACGGCTCAACTGAGCGGGCTGACAGATTGAACCCAACAACCGTCTTTCTTCAAAAAGAAGATGGGACGTTTGAAGACGTTGGCGCAGACGTTCTCCCAGCCAACGTCTTCAAAAAAACAGTCAAGGTTGGCGGACTAGGCTATCTAACCGATGGAGACATCTACGATCTGCTTATCTCAGCTCAACCAACAGCCATTCTAGATGTGTCTACTGACCGCTTTGACGTCATCACCTCGGACGTTTTAGGAAGTGGCAACTCCAACCTCATATCAGGAGGGAATGATATTGCCTTTGCCGACTTCAACAACGATCTGCTCATAGATGCCTACGTCAACAAAAGCAACAGGAGGAGTAGCGATACGCTGCTGCTGACTAACGCCGAAGGAAAACTAGTCGCTGCCAACCAACTCGCCGGTATCAACTTAGTCGATACTGGCGGTGCTGGTGGCGTTGTCGCAGCCGACTTCGACAACGACATGGACATAGACATCTTCACCACCCAAGGAACCGACGGCTCAGAGAATAACGCGAACATCTTATTCGAGAATCAAGGTGACGGTACGTTCATAGCCGTTGCCAATAGTGGCGGCGCTCTAGCGGCTACGACAGGGGTCTCGGATAACGTCACAATGGCTGACTACGACGTAGATGGTTTTGTGGATCTATTTGCGACCAACGGAACGGGCAATATTGGTCCTGACGGAGGGCCTCAGCAGCTATTTCGCAACACAGGTGGGGACAACGGCAACAGCAACAACTGGCTGCACATCGACCTAGAAGGCATAACAACTAACCGAGATGGCGTCGGCGCGAAGGTGTATGTAACGACCCCAGATGGAGTGACCCAGCGTCGGGACCAAACTGGGGGCGTTCACGAGTACTCGCAGGACCATCAGCGGCTTCACTTTGGCCTAGGTCAGAACACGCAGATTGACCTGATTGAAATCAAATGGCCCAGCGGCATCGTTCAGCGAATAGAGAACGTTACCGATATTAACGAAGTTCTAGAGATCACGGAAGCAGATACCGGCGACGGTGGCACTGACGGCGGCGATGGCGGCACTGATGGTGGTACTGGCGACTCAGGAAGCAGCGCTGATGTTCTCTTTAGTCTTAGGAACAGTACGACCGTAGGTGGCGTTGTTGTCAGGTCTGAAGACATTGTCCGCCACGATGGCAACAGCTTTGCTCTTTTCTTCGATGGTTCAGACGTTGGCCTGGGTAAAAAGGGAGTGAACGTGGATGCCTTCACTGTCATCAGCGACAACGAGATCCTACTATCCTTTGGCAAGGCTCTAACTTTAGAGGGCGTGGGCTATGTAGATGATTCTGATGTAGTTAAGTTTACAGCTACGTCACTAGGAGAAGAGACAGCTGGTACCTTTGAGATGTATTTAGACGGTAGCGATGTCGGCCTGACGACAGGGGGGAAGATATTGATGGATTGATCAGACTCTCTGACGGTAGTCTGGCGATTTCTACCCGTAGAAAGGCAAAAGTTCCTGGGGTTGACGCGGAGAATGCAGATCTACTGCTGTTCAATCCGACGTCGCTAGGCAAGGACACGAGCGGAAGCTGGTCTATGTACTTCGATGGCAGCGATGTTGGATTAGCAGATAATATCAACGAATATATTGATGGCGCGGCTATTGACGCATCTGGGAAACTGTTCCTCTCGACAGGTGGTGATTTCAGTGTGGCTGAGCTTTCAGGTGCTGATGAGGATGTGTTTGGATTTACTGCATCTTCGATTGGCTCGAATACTGCAGGTAGCTTTGATACAGATTTGTTCTTTGACGGTTCCAAATTCAATCTATCGAATATGAACATTGATGCTCTTTCTTTTACGGTAGACGCTTTCTAGCCGTTGTCCTGGCTAGCCAAATTGGGTCATATTGGATGTACAAAATGGTCCTTTGGCGCACTGACTTCTTACTCCCCAGGTCACAGCACCTGGGTTAACGCCTATTATGCAGATGCCTAACTTTTTAATGATTGGCGCAGCCAAAGCTGGTACGACATCTCTCTATTCATACTTAGCTCAGCATCCGCAAGTCTATATGAGTGAACAAAAAGAGCCTCGTTTTTTTGCATTGGAAGGCGAGCAACCTGACTATGGCGGGATTACTCAAGGTATCAATCAGGGATCGGTGGCTACGTTAGAGGGCTATCAGAAGCTGTTTGAAGGGGTTGACGACGAAGTGGCCATCGGGGAAGCCTCGACTATCTATCTCTATAGCGAAAAAGCGGCGGAGCGTATCCAACATTCTCTTCCTGATGCCAAGCTGATTGCTGTCTTACGTAACCCAGCCGAACGAGCTTTCTCAAGCTATGTTCATCTGGTAAGGGATGGTTTTGAGACGCTGAGTTTTGCTGAGGGACTTAAAGCTGAATCAGTTCGCCGGGAAGAGAACTGGCAGCCCTTATGGTTCTATCAGCATAGGGGCTTTTATTATGAGCAGTTGAAGCGCTACTTCGACCGCTTCGACGCTGATCAAATCAAAGTGTATCTCTATGACGACCTAGTCAAGGGCACTCAGACAGTTGCGCAAGACATTTATCGCTTCTTGGGTGTTGATGAGACCTTTGTGCCTGATTTGACACGCTCTAACGTATCGGGGATTCCGAAGCGACGCTGGCTACAGAACCTTTTTATGAAGGATAATCCTCTGAAGGCTGCTATTAAGCCATTGCTGCCTGAGCAGATGCGTAGACGAATTGCTCGTGATGTTCATCGAAAAAACACAGGCGATAAGCCTACATTTCCTGTAGAAGTTCGTCAGCAACTGATAGAAACCTATCGAGAGGATATTCTAAAACTTCAAGACTTACTCGATCGCGATCTTTCTAACTGGTTAAAATGACCGTAGCACTGCTCTTCTACTCTTCTTTTCTTTATTCGAAATCAAAGCTATGTTAACGGTTACTGTTGTTGTTCCTACATACCGACGCCCGAAGGATTTGGAGCGCTGCCTCACGGCTTTGAAGAATCAAGATTGCCCTGCGGATGAAGTGGTAGTGGTAGCGAGAGATACGGATACTCAGACATGGACTTTCTTAGAATCGTTTGACGCAGAATCCCTACCGTTAAAGACAGTTGCTGTGTCGATTCCAGGTGTCGTGGCCGCTATGAATGCCGGGTTGGATGCGGCCTGTAGCGATATTGTTGTTTATACTGACGACGATGCTGCGCCTTTGCCAGATTGGGTTACTCAGATGAAATCTCACTTTTTAGCAGATGAGAAAATTGGAGCAGTAGGTGGTAAGGACATTCTTCATGGAATTACTCATATCAAGTTCATTGAGACGGAAGTTGTCGGACAAGTACAGTGGTGTGGTCGAATCGTTGGCAACCACAGCTTCGGCATTGGGGGTGCCAGAGAAGTAGACCTACTTAAAGGCGTCAATATGGGTTTTCGACGGAAGGCATTGGAAAAAGTACGTTTTGATGAGCGAATGCGTGGAACCGGAGCGCAGGTCTTTTTTGAAGATGCTTGCTGTCTGACGCTAAAACGGCAGGGGTGGAAGATAGTCTACAACCCTCGAATTTTGGTTGATCACTATCCGGCGCAGCGGCACGACGAGGATCAGCGGCGACAGTTTGCCTCAGCCGCTCATATCAATCAGGTTCACAACGGAACGCTGAACTTGCTAGAGCACTTTTCGCCGCTGCGACGCACCGTTTTTCTAGCTTGGGGGGCGCTAATTGGGACACGCGGAAACCGTGGCCTAGTTCAGTGCTTGCGGTTTCTGCCTCAAGAGGGGTTGCTGTCTGTGCGAAAAACTCAGGCATCGCTGCAAGGTCAATGGCAGGGTTGGCAGACTTGGAGAAAGGGGTTTCGTAAGAGCGCAGGGTAAGGCGTTTTGCCGATAGGATGTTGATTGTTCGATACTGTTGGTCCCTTTTGTTAAATGATTCTGAAGTGAGTGATTCTGAATTGAACAAAGCTGTTGGATAGGTGTAGTGTTTGCCTATGAGCTAGGGCCGAATCGCTTCAGCAGATTATAGATTAGTTTGAATTTCAAGATTGTCGGCAAAATGCTTAGAAGGGTTTATTCATGAGATTTTGTATCGTCTCACAGAATGTTGTCAAAGGGGATGGCCAAGGCCGGGCCAACTACGAGATTGTTAAGGAAGCTATTCGCCGGGGACATCACTTTACGCTGATCGCTAGTAAAGTTGCAGATGATTTTGTAGAAAGCGAGCAGGTGACTTGGATTAATATTTCGGTCAAGCATTTGCCGTCGATTCTTCTGCGAGATCTGGTTTTCTCCTGGCAGAGTACGCAATGGTTGAAGAAGCACAAAGAACAGCTGGATGTTGTTCAGGTGTATGGCTGTGTGACGGCTTTCCCTAGCGATGTGAATACGGTGCAGTTTTTGCATAGTGGCTGGCTGCGATCGCCTGTTCACACATCCCGTCAGCGCAAGGATCTAACAGGAACCTATCAGTGGCTCTACACCTCCCTAAATGCGCATTGGGAAAAGCGTGCTCTAAGTCAGTCCAAGGTTGTGATTGCTGTTTCTGAGAGGGTAGAGCAGGAACTGCTGAGCGTTGGCATTCCCAAGGATATGATCCGCGTTATCTTCAATGGTGTCGATGTTCAGGAATTCGTACCCGGAAAGACCGAGCGGGCTCGTTGGAATCTGCCAGAAGACGTTCCCATGGCGCTGTTTGTTGGTGATATTCGCTCCAATAGAAAGAATTTGGAGACTGTACTCAATGCGATGGCTGCTGTACCTAAGTTACATCTAACGGTGGTGGGTTCAACAGAAGGTAGCCCCTACATAGAACGCGCTGAAACATTGGGAATCGGCGATCGCGTTCATTTCTTAGGCTATCGACTTGATGTCTCTGAGATTATGAAAACGGTCGATTTTTTCGTATTTCCATCTCGGTATGAGCCCTTCGGCATGGTTGTCACTGAAGCAATGGCAACAGGTCTGCCGGTAATCACCTGTGAGACAACTGGTGCATCAGAGGTAATCACGCCAGCAGCAGGTATCGTGTTGCCTGAGTCAGAAGACGTTCGAGGCGTTGTCAGCAGCGTTGGCAAAGTTGGCTGAAAGTCCTGAGCAGCAGCGGCAGCAGATGGGGAAAGCGGGCCGAGCAATCGTGGAGCAGCATAGCTGGACAAGCAAAGCTCAGCAGTATATTGATCTATTTGAGGAACTAGGTAAATCTCCTCAGCTAATATCTGCCTAGTCTTCTTAGACAGCAGGTATCTGAAAGCACTTCTACGAATTATTCTGTTTTTGGAAGAACTTGCTGAACCGTTCTCTAGCACAAAGCCATCTATCGCTAGATCATTCAGCGTTAAGTTATCCAACATCAAGTCGTTCAGCACCAGATACAGGAATCTAATTAGAGACTATGGAACAACAGCCTAAAATCAACTTGATTTACATCGGTAGTATCGGCCACAGCGGGTCTACGTTGTTAGAGTCTATGCTCGGCGCTCACTCTAAGATGACGACGAGTGGCGAGATTCACATGTGGCCGCACGAGATTTTGCAGGATGGGGTAAAACCCTGTATCTGCGGGGAGTCGGTGATGGAGTGTCCTGTTTGGAGTGAGATGCGCAGGCGCGCCGATCCGCTGAGTCAGCCCGAGCCTCAGATGCATTTATTCAGAGAGCAGTGGGACGCTGGGCATACTGTACGCCTCGATCGGCTAGGTGACTTTGGCAAGGGAGCGCTTCCTGCCGATATAGCTAAACAAGTTGAGGTATACGGCCAGAACAACTACGAAGTGTTCAAAGCCTTTTTGGACATTATGCGCGAACGATATAGCTCGGAGCTAGACTGGGTAATTGATGCGTCTAAGGACCCGTATCGATTGCTGTGGCTAGCGCGATCACAGCGCTTCAATATTAAAGTTTTGCATGTAGTTAAAAAGCCGCCTTCGTTTGCCTATTCCATGGTCAAAAGGCTGCCCAAGCAATACGCTAACCTTGTCCACAGACGTCTTTACGAAACCGCTAGACAGTCACTTAAATGGTCTATCGAGAACTATTTGATCACAAAAACTGCTCAGAACCACCTAGCACCGAACGATTACAAATTGGTCAACTACGAAGACCTTGCGTCTGACCCGATGGGAACCTTCGAGAAAATTTGTGCTCTAATCGGGTGTGAGTTTGAAGCAGAGGCCGTTACCAACTTCCGTCAGGGCAGCCAGCACACGATTGCCGGCAATCCCATGCGCTACGAAGGCAAGGGCATTGTACTAGACGAAAAGTGGAAAACTAAGCTGCCTGGTTATCTACGGGTTACTTCAGAGGTGTTGACTGCTATGAATCGCTCAGTATATGGCTACTAGCGGATCTAACATGAGCAAACATCTATTTAACAGATCTGTTGACTGTTGCCTAACGAAGAGGTAGAGCGTGAATCGAGTACAGCAAATATCGTCAGCAAAATCTCATGTTGAGGTAGCCAAGACTGATCCTAATTCAGCCTTAGGCTGGCTTGCTATTATTGTGTTCTCGGCACTGACGGCGCTCGGAATTGTATTGGGGCTAGGTCAGGCGCTGGCGATCGCATTTACCGTCGGCTCAGTGGGTGTCGGGCTGCTTCTCTATCTTCGCTGTCCACCGATGTATGTCAGTTTTGTTTGGTGGCTGTGGTTTATAGTGCCGCTTATCCGTAGAATTTCCGATTTTACGGGCGGATACACTGAGCCCAGTCCTTTTTTGCTGGCACCATTTTTAGTGACCAGTATCACGGCCATCAATCTTGCACAGTCTATCTTCAAAACGCTTCGGCAGGGAGGGTTTCCCTTTTTACTGGTCTTTGTTGGGCTGTTCTACGCGCTGTTGGTTGGGATAGTTCAGGGTTTTGGTCCGGTTCCTATCGTCAAATCTTTGTTGGGGTGGATATCTCCTCCGTTGATGGGATTTTACTTGTTTACCCACTGGCGAGACTATCCAAGCTATCGCAATGTCATTCAAAAGACTGTTGTTTGGGCGGTTCTGATTATGGGCTGCTACGGAATATTTCAGTACCTTAACGCTCCAGAGTGGGACATGTTCTGGCTGACTGAATCCGGATTTACAAGTGCCGGCAGACCTGAACCAAGAGGATTCAGAATTTGGAGTACCCTGAATTCTCCGGGGCCTTTTGGCAATATTATGAAATCGTGCTTGCTGGTGCTGTTTAGCGTTCGTAGCGGATTGCTTGTTCCTAGCTTAATTACTGGGTACCTGGCATTTTTGCTGTCCCTGATTCGATCTGCTTGGGGTGGCTGGTTTGTAGGTGTGTTGGTCCTTCTCGCCTCAATGAAGTCCAAGCATCAAATGCAAATATTCGTCATGATCTTGGTTTTTGCGTTAGCTATCTTCCCTTTGGCGACTATCAACTCCTTTTCGGCGATTGGCGATCGCGTTGGGTCTCTATCCAACCTAGAAACCGACGGTAGTGCAAACGTCCGGCTCACAACGTTTGGTTTGCTAATTGATTCTGCCCTGACGAGCTTTGTTGGTGAGGGAATTGGTGATAGAGCCTATGACTGGGGAATTTTCATCTTTTTGTTCAATCTGGGCTGGATTGGGACAGTCTTCTATGCAGGCGGCCTGTTCATGTTGATCTTCAAGCTATTTGAAGGGAATGAGGGTCGAGACGATAAGTTTATGGCTGTGACACGCGCAGTTGTGTTTAGCACCATTATTCAGCTGCCGTTTGGTAGCCTTATTATTGACAGCTCTGGTTTGATGTTGTGGGTAATGCTGGGTATAGGAATTGCTGGAAAGAAGTATTATCGAGAACAACGGTTGCTCCCTCTTTCACCTAATACTCTGCCGTCCCGAGCCGTTCCACTTAACCTTCCGCCATCTATCAATTAAAAAATAGCTCTTCTGTTCGGCCTAATCGGTTTTATCTAATCAGTTTTACTCAGCAGCCTGTTTTTGTGGAGGGAGGGCTTCTAATGAAAGTTCTTGTAGTTAGTCATCCTTGCGTTACGCCTATCAATCAGCAGTTTTATGCCGAAGTTGAGAAGCAGACGGGATGGGAAATCACGATTGTTGTCCCTTCTAATTGGGAGAGCGAATATGGTGGCAAGGCAATAGTGCCAGAGCGCTGGCCAGAATACTCTGGAAAATTGATAACAATTTCTACTTGGATGTCTGGAAATATTCCGCTTCATCTCTATCGATCTGGTTTTATGAAGCTGCTGAAGGAAATTGATCCGGATGCTATCTATGTCAATCATGAGCCTTACGGTATTGCCACTGCTCAGGTGTATCTGGCAAATGCTTTGGGTATCAAGAAGCCAATCGGCTTTTTTACCTGGCAAAATATCCTCAAGCAATATCCTTTTCCTTTTCAGCAGCTACAGCGTTTTGTTTTTGAACGTAGTGATTTTGCCTTTTCAGGGTCTCAAAGCGCTAGAGAAATCTTGAGAGAGAAAGGCTACGACGGTCCCTGTGAACTGTTGCCAGGAGCGATTGACCCGGAGATATACTTCCCTCGTCCTGAATCCGGTGGTTTAAAGGCAAGCTTGAAAGCGAGCGAGAGTGAGCTACTGATTGGCTATATGGGTCGAATCGTAGAAGAGAAAGGCTTTCAGACGCTTGCTCTAGCTTTGAATAGTATCAAAGCGCTTCCTTGGCGGCTGGTGGTCGTTGGGGCTGGAGATTACCAGCCTGAGTTTTCTGATCAGATGGATAGGTTTGGGCTGAGCGATCGCGTCAACTACCTTGGCTATGTGCCCCACCCTGCAGCGCCAACTTACTTGAGCGCTTTCGATCTGCTAGTCATTCCTTCAGAAACGCGTGCAAATTGGAAGGAACAGTTTGGTCGAGTGATTATCGAATCAATGGCCTGCTTGACGCCAGTAGTCGGCTCGAACTCGGGCGAAATTCCCAACTTGATCGGTGCAACCGGAGGCGGGTTAGTTTTTGAAGAGGGAAACGCTGATGCCTTAGCCAAGCAGTTAAGCTCAATGATAAGCGATTCCGACTTGCGTCAGCAGATAGCTGAGCAGGGAAGGCAGACTGTTTTGACAGAATATAATACGGGTGCGATCGCGCGTCGGTTTATCGATGAAATCAACCGAGTTACTCAGGCATCATCACCTATGGTTCGCCCAAAATTACAGAAGGATAGAGAATTATCTTGAAATTGCCAGACAGTTGCTGCTAGAGACCTTCAACTACCGTAGGATACACTTCCAAAGTAAGGCTAGCGATTGTTCCGTTTATTATTTTGCCGTACTGTTTCAGTTAATCACAAGCTGAATGTTCATTTCTGCCACGCTACAACTCACTTGAGAGACGTGAACCCTATATCCCCACCCTGAAGGGAACACGGCTTTGCGGCTTATATCCTCAAGCTCTCTCAGTTTTCGGTAAAGTGGCATTCTGCGAGCAAAACACTTGTTGGTCAGAGCAGATTGCTACAGATATTTTTCTATCGAGACTGTCTACGTCTACACAAACGTGATGTAACATACTAGTGTTGAATCCTTTATTCACGAGTTGAGCTATGGAAATAGGCAGCATGGCCCATCGTCGACAGCTATGGAATGCAAGAATTGTGGAGTGCAAAAGTTGTGAAATGCGAGAGAATTTTGGTTGCAAGGGTACTTGTAGGGTAGTTGCGTAATGGAAAAGTTAGTCTCCGTCGTTATGCCTTGCTTCAATGCGGAGCGCTGGATTAGAGAGGCTATTGATAGTTGTATTAACCAAACCTACTCTAATGTTGAAATTGTCGTGATCGACGATGGTTCAACAGACAATTCCCTAGAAATCATCAAAAGCTACGGAGACCGAGTGAGATGGAAAAGCGTACTGAACGGAGGGTCTAATTCGGCTAGAAACAAGGGCTTTTCGATCTCTAAAGGCGAATACATATTATTTTTAGATGCTGACGATTATATTCTCTCAGAGAGAATAGAAAAGCAAGTTGAATGGTTGGAAAAAACTGGATCAGATGTTGTTTTTAGCAGCGTCAAAAGTCAAAAGCATCTACCTAACGGAACTCTGGTGTTTGGCGAGTCATCTGATGAACGTTTCTATTTGCCTGGAGATGATGTTATATTTTCATTGTTAACCGGCAGACGCTTAGCGCATACTCTAAGTCCGATATTTACAAGAGACGCAGTTAACAACAGCGGCGGCTGGGACGTTAATGTTACGTGCTCTCAAGATCGAGACTTTATCCTTTCAGTCGCCCTTACCGGTGCTAAATTTTCCTTTCTGCCTGGTTGTTACTCAGTATATCGCCAGTACGCTAGCGAAAGAAGGGTCTCGTCCGCTAGAAAACAGGATCGAATTAGAAGTGAACTCTTGCGAACAGAAAAAGCTGAACGAAAACTAAAGCAAAATAAGCAAAGTACAGAATACGGTACTGCTATAGCTGAAGCGTACTTCAGAACACTGTTGCATTATTCTGATTACTCTTCACGTTCCACCTACCTGAAAGTGTTAAGTAAGATAAGACAGGCAGACCCAGACTATAAGCCAGACTTCTCCATCCTTAGTATAGACTCTCCACTATACAAGGCGTTAAACAAAGCATTTGGTTTTTGGGGTGCCTCTGTGATTTACAAAGTCGCGAAAGATAGTGCAGGTTTCCTGTCCAAATTTAAGTAAGAGAAAGTTGGTAGAGCTGTGTAAAAGGGTGGCCTCTACCTGTTAGCCACCTGCCAATCATAGTTCGCTGAAACGATACGGCAGAATAGCAAATAGGAGAAATCGCCAGCCTTCCAGAGAAGAAGCGCATTCATGACTGAGCTGATAAGCTAAAATATAGTGGGTTGGCGGCTCAGAAAAATAAGAGTTCCCTAAAGGGCGAGCTCGGATTCTAGATTAGAATCACAAGCCTAGGTCAACACCTCGATATTATGTAACTAGATGGCTAAATACAGACGGTCATTTTCAGGTTGCAGACTTGTCTACAACGATTCTGTAACCTAGAAGTAACTCACATAAGCATCCTGACGGTATGAGTAACTCGGCTAATAGAGAACAGTAAAGAGCATTCCTTTTTATAGATTGCTGTTGTAGATCCCGGTAGTTGAAACGTTACAGGTGTATCTGTTTGGGTTAACCGCTTTGCCAGATCAATTCAGATTAGATTGTTATCGACTTTACTTTTTAATATTGAGGAAGCAGCTATGTCACTAGGAGAACACTCTAAGGCTCATTCAATAGAGCGTGCTAAGCCTATCACTTTAAAGGGACTGCTGCCCCTAGCGAAGAGGACTGTTCGAGATGATAGGCTATTTCATCAATCAAAAGCACGCCCAATCTCATCGAAACGAGTCGTGGGAAGTGCTTTCCCAAATTTAAGACGCCCTATCTTTGTTGTTGGTGCTGCTCGTTCTGGGACGACATTTCTGGGAGGTTGTTTGGCAGAAATTCCCGAAATCTCTTATCACTTTGAACCTGTGGCGACCAAGGCCGCTGCCAGATATGTCCATGACGAACTATGGAGTCATGCCAAAGCCAAATGGTTCTATAGAAGTGTGTATGCTTGGCTGATGAGAATCCATGGAAATGGCGATCTACGGTTTGCGGAGAAAACACCTCGAAACTGTTGTATCATTCCTTTCCTCAACAAGGCTTTTCCCGACGCCCAATTCATCCACATCATCCGAGATGGCCGGGATGCAGCGCTATCGTTTAGTAAAAAGCCTTGGCTTTCGGCTAAATCTGCGAATTCTGGCAAGTATGAGCCCGGTGGCTACCCTATTGGACCCTATGCTAGGTTCTGGGTCAAGCCAGAACGGAGGGCAGAGTATGAGTCAACTAGCGACCTACACCGTTGCATCTGGGCCTGGAAGGGTCTTACCCAGCCGGCTATAGAAGCAACTGAAGATTTTTCACCATCTAAGATTTTGGAAATCCGGTATGAGTCTCTGGGCGCTGATCCAGAAGAAGAAGCCAAACGGGTGCTCGATTTCCTAGAGATTCGAGGCGCCGAGTCTCGTCAGGCTTTTGAACGTAAATTGTTAACGTTCAAGCCAAGTCTAATTGGACAGTGGAAAGAAGAACTATCAGAGCAGCAGCTAGCAGTGGTTTATAAAGAGGCTGGAGAGCTTCTTCGGCGGTTGAACTATGTGTGACTTTTTGGCATATAGTCGCGTTCGACGTGCCCAATAGCAGGACTTCGACGCTTCGATACGGAACGCACTTAGCCTACTGATTTAGATTAACTTTTCTGACCTAAATCAGGCTAAGACTCTCCACAGGCAAGTGCGAGATAGATCAGATATGACCAGTCTCTGCCTTGAGATGGATAAACTTTCAGTACATCGTGAAGGTGGGAGTCTTTTTTGCCACGGCATTCCACTGATGTTTAATTCCAGAATACTTGCTCCTACCTCTCATTGGAACTGCTACTGTTTAGTACTGACAAATTAGTACTGACAAAGCCTACCGTCTCTTTAGAGGCGTTTTTGTCAGTTGACTGTACTGCTTTAATGTTACCGAATTTACTTTCAAAGAACGACTACCTATCTGCCTGCTTTCGACGACCAAGTCATCCTGAAACAGATTTCCGTACTAAGGCATAAGAGCTATAGCTATCCGCGATGAGAAGTGAAAAGCTGTACTATTTTGTCAACTAACACAGTTAGTGAGAAATTGCGTAGACTGCGCGATGCTTACTCGAATAGGTAGTTTTGCTATGGATGATGTCGTTGTTCGTGACGGATTGCCTACCAATAAGACAGAGCAGATAGAAGAGCTAAAAGCGTTCATCCGCAAGAAGAGAGATGGACGTTAGGTGACGAAAGCTAGGGGTCAAACTGTTGTATCAGGGTCGAGACTACCAGTCAGTGGTCGACATCTTAGACGTATCGCTCGGCGCTATCCACGAGTGGAAGCAGCTGTACGAATCGTCTAAGATGTCGGGCTTCGTGCCGCAGCACCAAAGGGAAGAAAGGCTTCTTGAGCGCTTCAGAGAAAGTAGCGGTGCTCGTCTGGCTAAAGTGCAAAAGTATCTGGACGCTAGAAGAGCTAGAGAGTCATCTGGCATAGGTGTACGATGTCGCCTATGTCTCGAAGTAGAGCTACCACAGAAGCCATGAACTGCGAGACTTCCTAACCCAGATGAACGAGGGTCTACCCACAGCGGCCGATTCACTGCATTCAGTTTGCGCCGAATGACTCGAGACAGAACCCGATTGAGGATGTTTGGTTGCAAGCGAAGAACGGCATCCGCCGACTCGCGGGACTGAAGCCATCGTTCAAGGGTCTCAAGTTCTTGTTCGAGCAGTTCTTGTTGCTGGAACTTTTCGACTTTCCCAAAATGTACATGTACGACTCGTTTTCACAAATCACGTAGGATGGCTATAGAGGGCATAAGAGATAAAGTCATCTGAAAGGACTGCTTAAGTTTGTGAGAGACTGTCCTTCTCTGCCCAACTGTTATCATTTTCGTACCCCATCCTAATCAGTACATCACCGTGTAGTTCGACGAATCTAGCGGCGTGACTAGGACTAAAATACTTTCTCCATTGTCCTGACTTGCCAGATCTCACATGATTGGATTTTTTTACCTTTCCTGAAAAAATACTTGCATCATAGGCAAGCCTTAGAACAGACGGGATTTCTTCTCCAGGAAAGCCCAGGAAGGTAAACAGCCGATGAAAAAGAAATAGATCGCTATCCAAAATTAAGTTCTCATACTTAACTTCCATAAACTTAGAATTGTCATAGTTCCACTTGCACATCCTGGAAATATTCCTCAGCCCAGAGTTTTCCATCTCGAATGCTATCTGGTCATCAATTGAGCTGTAGCTATTGATTTTTTCTTGATAGGTCAACCCACCAAAGTCTGGTCTTTTAATATGAAGCCACTCTTCTTTTGACTTTGTGTGGTAAAAGCAGCCTGATATAATGATGTCTCTAGGATCTCTTACAATATGGATACCTCTATAGTCGAATTGAATGTTATCAAAATTGAATTCACTGTGTTCATGAACAAAAATATCAAAGTTTTCAGTTGATTCTGCCTTATTCGCTACGAAGAGATCGAGGTCAAATTTGTTGCTAATTCTTTTGAAGATGCTGGTGAGCCAAACTGTCCCCGATTTGTGATGTGTTCCAACTAATATCTTAGTATCAAGTTTCAAACTGCGCTTGGGTCCCGCATTGGAGACAAGCGGTCTAATTAACTTACCTAGATGGAGCGAATAGAGCACTTGCCTGGATGCTTTGTTTATGTTGTGTAGTGTAGAGTTCATTGTGACTTTGATCGCCTTATTCAATGGTTTGAGTATCAATGCTTATGACAAGCACTTTGTGATGTATAAAATGCCTCTTTAGGACAACCCAGCAAGACTATTAAGGGACAAAAAAGACAAAGTAAAAGTGACTGGCTGATCTGAAGTATGAATTGATAGATAGATACTGGAAAGCTAATTCTAAATTTTGCAGATCCGTACAATAATTCAACAACGCCTGGGAAAACTTCTAGAAAAGCCCAGCAAGAGGTCTGAAGACTGATTCCCTTTTTAGAAATTAATGTATCTTAAAGCCTAGAAGTTTCTGATGCACCTTCCTTGAGGTGTCATCGGACATTAGGCAGGAAAAAACTTAATACAGTCATACGTATTACCATACCAATTATACGACATACGGGTATAACACTAAGCAAATTAAGTGAAAATGTTGTAGAGGTAGCTGACAACATTTTACCATTAAAGATTTTGAAAGTCTGGTATGAGTCTCTAGACGCTGCTCCAGAAAAAGAAGCCAAACGAGTACTTGATTTCCTGGAGGTTCGAGATGCCAGATTTTGTCAGGCTTTTGAACATGAACCATCGACATTTAAGCCGAGCTTGATTGGACAGTGGAAAGAGGAATTATCAGAGCAGCTAGCAGTGATTTTCCAATGGGACGAGAGAGCTTCTTCGGCAGTTGAACTATGTGTGAAATTTCAACTAGCTATCGTCATTGAATAGTTGTTGATGCCATCTTGGTCTTGCTGCTTAGTAAGAAAGGGCTAATCGAGTGGTTTCAGCAAGCTGCTAACAGTCTTATTGACAAGATCGCTGAAGTAACCGAAGGAGTAGCGTTGAATGACCTGGGTGTGCCCATCAGCTGCCATCTGCGAGCGAAGATTTGGATTGTTAAGTAGTTCTGTGCAGCCTTGAATAAGCGCGGCTTCATCCATGCAAACCCATAAAGACTTTTTATGTTTTAAGGTTTCATATCCGTATTGTGCATAACTTGTTACCACCGCAGTGCGGTGATAAAAGAGGGATTCTAAAACTTTTATCTTGGTACCTCCGCCTTCAAATAAGGGCGCGATCGCAAACGCCGCCTGTTCATATTCTTTCTCTAGGCTATCGACAAATCCAACAATGTTCACAGCTGGAAGATGGCTAAAGTCATCTTTGATACTTTCCCAGCCACCAGAGCCAACTATACGTAGATTCGCGCCGTCTACGGCTGAGTGAATAGCAGGCCAACAGCGGGTAATAAAGCGTTCGACACCCTCACGATTAACTCGATGCCCGAAGCTGCCAACAAACAGCACGGTTTTGGAGTCGGCGTTAGCATTAATACTGCTTGAGTCAAGGGTCTGACTGCCGCCACTAGAGGTGTAGGGAATATTAGGTAGAACAGATTTAGATGGATGTTGCACTTCGCCTAAGTCCTGATCGCTAGCTAGCCAGACATGCTGGCATCTAGGAAGAAGATCGGCCATGACTACCTTCATTTGCTGAATGTAGCGCTGAAAAATGAGTCGCTGTAAAGGATTAGTCCCTGGACGGTTGATTCTAGACTTGTAGATCACGTCATCGCGGTCGTCAATATCTAGGACGACGGGCACTTTGTTAGTGTGGAGCGCACCCGCACGGGCACTCGGTCTAAGATAGCGACCCACCACAAAATCATATGAATATTTATCTTGAAGGTTGTTGAGAAAAGGGCCAATATTGCTATCTGGCTGATACAAAAGCTTTCGACCACCTAAGACCGAGGCGACCCCGTCGACTAGTCTAGGACTGGCAGGTCGAATGAGTCGCCAAAACGTAGAGCCTATATTTTCGTCAGGCTTCACAATATACAATGCATTAGCGCCCGGAAAATATGGCTTGAAAACGTCAGCGTCCTGGTAGCCCAAAAGGAGAACATCTACTTCTCCCAACTGGGTTAACGCTTGATAGATCAAGGAAGTTCTTTGCCCACCGCCAGTGATAGGCTTGCATGCGTAGGACGGGGCGACCAGCAAGAATTTGAGTTTTCTAGTTGAAGAGCTTTCCATAAATGCGTAGGAATTTGATAAGAAAAGGGCAATCTTTCGTCCAAGCTAGCAGTCAGCGTAAGGTTTGATTGAACCCTTTACTACTGAGCTAGCGATTGTAAATTGTATAGTCCGAATTCAGCTATCAACTTGGGGCTAGGCTTTTGGGAAATCAAATTTTTATAAAGCTTGCGTAGATAAAACAGTGCGAGCGCTTTGGGCGTTTGAGCATATCTCTGTCGCAAAATGGTGGCAGAGGCCCACACATTTTCGCCGTGGTCAGTAACGTAGATAGCACCTGGGAATGGCAGCGGCGATAGTGTGGCACCTTGCTCTATGACCATACTTCTGACGTCTTGGTGGTGAAGAAATCTGTGGTCTACCGTTTCGAGTGAGGTCTTTTGAGCAATCTTTTCTAGTAGGTCAAATCTGACGATGTGGGATGACCCACATTTACCATAAAACCTTTCTTTAATAGGTACAAGCTTTGCACTGTTCTCCAGATATGCAAATCCTTTGTCTATATACCAGCCGGGCTGTGCCGGATTTTGGCTGACAAAAGCAGCCAACCTCTGCGAGACCAGATCGTCTGCATCTATGAACACAACATGAGAAGGCTTGAATGCTCTGGCATGGAGCAGCCCAAACAAAATCTTTTTATTTTTGTCCCGGTTGGGTTCCTTCATTGGGAATGCTTCGTCATAGTTGACCGGTCTAGGACGCGGAAAGTCTACGCATAGAAAATCAATTGCTTCGTGTGCAAATGTAATTTCGGGCTGTTCATGGCAGACAACTAAAACTTTGAAGTCTGTGTGGGTCTGGGCGCAGATCGATCGAAGCGATCGCTCAAGTAACAAACAAGTGTTTTCCCAAGAGTTGGATACTTTTGAACTTTTTAGAGGCAATAAGAATAAAAGCATTGCTCAACCTGCAAGATCAGGGTCTGAAAGGTTTGATGATAAACAACTAACAAGGTTCTCTGCGGCAGTTTTATTCAGCTTTGAGCCAATGTCATGATTTTTTCTATGTTAATGTCTCTCAATACATCCACACTGCGGTTGATCTGGTCAGATGGTAACTTTTTTTACCATGCGTTGATATGAGATTTTTTGGAGAGGGCATATCAATTGTCTTTACTAAAAGGGCGGCTGGGCTTATGTATTTTGGCAGTTAACCTGGGCAGTTGTGAGTTCAACATTTTTTATTAACTGCTCTTTACAATGCCCTTTATATAGCGGGCATCGGTTGTATGGCAGGCGTCCGTTCAGGTTATCCGAACGCTCGTGACAGAACCTGTTGCTGAAGGCCAATTCTAGTATCTTGGCTGTAGACCTAGATGTATTAATCTAGGTCAAACGATTTCAGGCTGTTGATTGAGTCAGAGTCTAAAATCATAAAAATTCCTCGATGGTTGACTTGCCAGTTGGCTAAGTCAGCGGATCAAGAAACGTCGCTGTGGCAATTAGATGCCATCTGTATAGCTTTCTTATAGTTGCGCTTGTAGTTTCATAGAGAGTAGTGGGCTTTAATGGTCATCCGCTTACCAATCCGCTTGGTTTTTAGTTTGGTTTTTAGTGCTAGAGTCGTTGTGGCGATGCAGCTTAAGAAGTACCTGAATTGATAGTAGCGATGCTTAGTTACAACAGATATGCTCTCGCTACGTAGCGAGAGCATATCTGTTGCCGATAGCATATTACTCTTAGACTAAATGTTCAATTCACACGCTTCGTCTTGTGAAAACTTTCTTTTGTAAAGACCATACTTCAATCTTCGATGAAGGTTTAGTGTTTGCAGCGGCTTGAAGGCGGCTTGGCGTGGACAATCTGAAGCGATTGCGAGTTGTGACCTTTATCGAGACCTTGTTGATATGGAACCCGTAAATACTGCGTCTGCCTCGATTGTCTGTGTTGGCAATGCCTGGTTTCCTGATGCGCCGGGTGGATTGGATCGCTATGTTTATGAATTGGCCTATAGTTTGGCAGTTAGCAATGACGAGGTTGAACTCTGTGGCGTTGGGTTTCCAGCCGAAGCAGCAGACTTTCCTGTGACGCTGACAAATTTGGCTGATCCGACGCGATCGCTTTGGCAACGGCTATGGCAGGCACGTGATCGCTACAAAAATCGCCGTAGAAGCTTTAGAGAAAATGACGCTATCAATCTACATTTCGCACTGTATGGGCTGCCGCTGCTAGGTCAGTTTCCTCGTAAAGTACCTGTGACCTGTCATTTTCATGGGCCCTGGGCGCTAGAAAGTGACAAGGAGGGCTCGAGTAAGCTGGGAATAGCAGTCAAGCGGCAGATAGAGCAGCAGGTGTACCGTCGGTGCGATCGCTTTATCGTATTGAGTAAAGCCTTTGGTCAAATCTTGCACGAACAGTACAAGGTACCTTGGCACAAGATACACATCATTCCAGGCGGAGTAAATACTGACCAGTTTCAGATGACGCTTGATCGATCGCAAGCGCGCACTCAGTTGGACTGGCCGCAGGATCGATTTGTCTTGTTTACCCCTCGTCGTTTGGTTCATCGCATGGGGCTAGATAATTTGCTGACAGCGCTAGCAGCCGTAAAGGAAACGATGCCAGAAGTCTGGCTGGCGATCGCCGGGAAAGGACCATTGCGATCGCAGCTAGAAGGACAAGTGCAGGCGTTAGGCCTTGCAGACAACGTTCGGTTCTTAGGCTTTTTGCCTGAGGCAGACTTACCCGTAGCGTATCAAGCTGCTGACCTGACGGTAATGCCTAGTCAATCTCTAGAGGGCTTTGGTCTGGTTTTGCTAGAGTCGCTAGCCTGCGGTACCCCTGCTGTCTGTACACCGGTTGGCGGGATGCCTGAGGTCGTGCAGGACCTATCACCCAAGTTGATTACGGCGACTGCGGATACTGACTCAATCAGCCAGACGCTGCGGCAGGTTATTTCTGGAGAGATTGACTTGCCAGATAGGACTGCCTGTCGCGACTATGCGGTCGAGAACTTTAGCTGGCCTACCATCGCTCAGAAAGTGAGAAACGTTTTGCTGATGCCTGTTTCCTGATGGCCAGCGCTATTTTTAGCTCTGTCTCTTTGGTTCCATCTTCTCGGTTTTGTCTTTTTAGCTCTGTCTTTGGTTTTAGCCGCTATTTTCACTGTCACAGCCGCTTTTGCGGTTTGATAGTTTCTATGATGAACATGCTCCGATGAAAATTTTATTCCTAGATCAAAGCGGTACACCTGGCGGGGCTGAGCTCTGTTTGCTGGATATCGCCAAGCCCTATCGAAACCAGTCGATGGTGGGCCTGCTGGCTGATGGACCTTTTCGGCTGCTGCTGGAGAAACATCAGATTCCAGTGACCGTTTTCACGACACAAGCCATTGACGTGCGCAAAGAAAGTAGTCTGCTTCAGAGCCTGAGCAGTGTCAGTCGGCTATTGCCGCTGGCGCAATCAGTCGCAAACACAGCTCGCAGCTATGACCTGATCTATGCCAACACTCCAAAAGCGCTTGTAGTAGGAGCGCTGGCTAGTCTATTGAGCCGACGTCCGCTGGTGTATCATTTGCACGATATTATTTCTTCCGACCACTTTAGCCGGATTAACCGGACGGTGTTGGTGACATTAGCAAACCGGGTGGCCACATTAGTCATTGCTAACTCTCAAGCGAGCCAGGCGGCCTTTGTTGCTGCGGGTGGGCGATCGCAGCTTTGCCGTGTGGTGTACAACGGTTTTGACAGCCAACAGTATGCGATCGCGTCCGCAGAGATCGACCGTCTGCGAGCCGACCTACAGCTAACTGATGGCTTTTGGATCGGTCACTTTAGCCGTCTTTCTCCCTGGAAAGGACAGCATGTGCTGTTGGAAGCGCTTACCCTGTGCCCTGACGACACTAAAGCGATCCTGGTTGGGGACGCTCTTTTCGGAGAGGATGATTACGTAGCTCAGCTTCATCAGCAAGTCAAGCAGCTAGGCTTGCAAGATAGGGTCAGGTTCCTTGGATTTCGCTCAGATATCCCTCAGCTCATGAATGCTTGCGATCTAGTCACCCACACGTCAACAGCGCCCGAGCCGTTCGGCAGAGTCATTGTAGAGGCGATGCTTTGCGGAACGCCCGTGATTGCAGCGGCGGCGGGTGGTGCTACAGAGCTGGTAAATTCTGGGGAAAATGGCTGGCTGTGTCCACCAGAAAAGCCTGAGCTACTAGCGGATACAATATTGTCCTGTCGTAATGAACCACAGCAGACTGAGCAAATTGCCCAAGTTGCCCAGTTTGAGGCGCGCGATCGCTTTGACGTTGCGACCATCAACACGCTAATTTCTCAACACCTAGAAAACGTCGTCTGACAACTGCCATCAGATAACACTCTATGTTCCAGCAGGTTCTAGACAGACGTGTGAGTCTGGCAACAACCAGGGCTGCGCCTATCAGAGCGGCCCTGGAAGACAGCCTTGTAGCGTTTCCCGGATGCATTCGGGCAACGCGAGTCACTTGGCCTGTTGCAACACAAAGACTTCAGCCATTGTGCTGTATCTCAGCCAAGTGACAAAAGCTATGGACGAAGTGTTCGCAAATGGGCCTTCCACTTTTTTATGCTTGGAAGGCATGTACGTATCATCACCTATGCAAGGCCGTAGTGTATCTAGAAAGTGAAAGGCTACTCGTAAATCCTGTCCTTACACAAGCTTCAAAAAAGGTAGGTAGTTGCTCTGAGGTTGCTGATGAAGTCTTATGATGTCCGGATAACTCCAAACTTACTTGGAAGGGTTTCCAAAGTAGAGTATACCAATCAATACTGAGACAGCTTTACGTTGACTTGATGGAGGGAAGCCTAGATCAGAGTGGTTGGTTAACTTTGGAAGAATTTCTCTTCCAGCTGTGTCCGAAGTCGGGTTGCCGATCGGATAGTAGAGAGAGCGTGAAATTAATATTGAGTCGATTGCTTGCCATGAAGTCTATTTCTCAGTCATCTTTTGGATACATCGCTGCTGTAAAGTACATGGTCGCTGCGCTAGCTATGGGTGGTGTTGGCGCTATGGCGTCTCCCCAAGGGGCTTTAGCAATAACTACATCCCAGACTGAGCAAACAGCGGAACCTTCTCCTTTGGAGACAGTCTCTCGGCCAGCTTCTACTACCATCTCGCAACAGAACAGTACCTTACCGACTCTGCCTAGCGCTTCGCCTCAGCCTGTTTCTCCTACGCCTGCTAGGTCAGTAGTCAGCCCAGTAGAAACTGATGATGCTAGAGCTGCAGTACCAGCAGTAGCACCAGGATCTTTTCTTGGCTGGGAGAATAACTATATTCTAGGGCCGGGCGACAGGGTCCGTGTTGATGTATACGGGGCACCTGAGTACGGCGGAGATTTCGTCCTGCTTCCAGACGGAACGATTAGCTTACCGATAACTGGCCAAATTGCTCTGAGTGGATTGACTTTGCCGGGGGCGTCAGAAGCGATCGCCCAGCGATATTCTCCATATCTGCGATCGCCCACCGTTTCTCTGGTGCCGACTGCCCTACGCCCGCTTCAAGTCGGCGTAGTCGGTGCGGTTGAACGACCAGGAACGTACACAGTCCCCGTTCAAGATAGTGGTGCTATCACCTTCCCAACACTGACAGATGCCTTACGGTTGGCTGGAGGCGTTTCCTCTCAGGCTGATGTTCGACAGATTGAAGTTTATCGCCCCGATCGTTTCGGTCAGTCTCAAGTGCTACAAGTAAATCTTTGGGATTTGTTGAAGGATGGAAATATGTCGGGTGATGTCGTGCTGCGCTCAGGGGACACGATTGCTATTCCGGTAGCTACAAACTTAGATCCTGCTGAAGCAGTCCAGCTTGGAGATGCAAACTTCTCACCAGAAGCAGTGACAGTTTATGTCGTAGGAGAGGTAGATCGACCCGGTCCAGTTCAAGTGTCACCGAATACGCCGCTCAACCAAGTTCTCCTAGCAGCTGGTAGCTTCGACACTCGACGAGCTAACAACAATACGGTTGAGCTAATCCGACTCAATAGGGATGGCTCAGTCAACCAACGTCGAGTTGCTATAGATTTGAGCGATGGAGCTAACGAGGAAACTAATCCTCTTTTGAGAGAAGATGATGTCCTGGTTGTAGATAGATCTGGACTAGCAACATTTTCAGATACGGTTGGCCTAGCCGTTAGCCCGATCGGTCGCTTGCTAAGCACGTTCTTCAATGTCTTCAGACTTTTTGATTAGAAGAGCCTGACTAACTGTACTGACGATATGACTGGGCTTTATCGCATAGAGGGATGTCGGTAGAAGTATACGCTCAAAGTCTGTACACGTTTGAGGTCTATACAGAGACAAGGTCTATGCAGAAAATCTGCATAGACCTTGAACTTTCAACTATAGCGTTTGTCACTTTGCTGAGGTACAGCACACTGGCTGAAAGCCTTATATGACAACGGGCAAAGTGATGCGCGGTCCCCGAATGCATCCAGGAACCGCTATGAGCTTTCAACCTCTACAGGAGACTTGAGTCTGCGAGGGTCCCAATCTGGTCAGCGCTGAGCGCCTTGTTGAAGACGCCTAACTCATCGACCATACCTATTAGCCCACTGCTTCTTGTCTTTCCATCGTGAAAGAGGGTAGAACCTACGACGCCCCCGACACCGATGCCGTCTGTATGCTTCCACAGTTCAGAGCCGGAGCCTACACCAAACTGTTCACCGTCCAAATAGCCTCGAAATGCGTTGGGCGAGAGTTTGCCCTTCCCATCGAGTACTAGGGACACGTGGTGCCAAGTGTCCTCAGAAACGTTATCAGTCTTTAGCCAGGTCCCAGGCCAGTTGCCTTCATTCTTAGGCTGGTTCCAGCCACCAACAAACAGGCGATCTTCATCAAGGTAGATGTTCAGTCCCCGTGCGCCGCCGCCTTCTTCGTAAATAAGCTGCCTTCCACTTTCCTCCGAGATTTCATCTGCTTTGAACCAGATAGACACTGTTCGCTCGTCGTGGTTCTTCAAATTAATGTTGGTTGAGTTTTTCACTTCAACCACACCGGCTTCTGGGAAAGCTATTCCGTCGCCCTTAATACCCTCTCCTCGGGTAGCTTTACCTTTTAGGGTCGCCTCGTGCCGATTGCCTAAGCTACTGCTGTCGGTTAGCGCACCACGACCCTCGTCGAAGCTAAACTGGGCTATCCAGCCTGGTAGCTCGTAAGGTTCGGCTGAGTTGGGGTTTTGATTCCCCGTCGTGGGTGGAACACCTTCAGTGCTGAGCTCAAAGTAATCTAGGGCAACGGAATCTCCTCGATCATCAGTCAAGTCAGTTTTTATCCTGGCGACTAGATGCTGATAACCATCTCCTAAATCAACTGTTTCACTAAAGTCCTTGAAGTTGAAGAATTGACCGCTTTTGCCGCCGTAGGTTTTTTGAAACAACAGCTCTCTAGTCAATAGATCTAGTGCCTGATTGAACTGGTCCCTGATTTCCCCCTAGGCTCCCATCGAACTGGCCATCAACACCCCACATCTGCACAGTTACTATGTTGTTCTTGCTAGACCTCTTGCTGCCCTCAATATTTTTGAGTCTGAAGCTTAGCGTTTGTTCACCTTTATGTAGTCCATCGTTTTGAATGACCTGCCCTAGTCGTGCTTGTCGAACTCCGTTTGCGGCCATAGTTCCATTAGCTTTCCGGACAAAGCCAGCGCCTTGCCATCCTTTTCCGGCGACCAGACTGCTCAGCCTTCCAATTTTACCCAACTTAGTCTTGCTGCTGATGTCTCCATCTATAAAGGGATTACTGTAGGCTAGCGGACTCACTTTGACTGTTTGAGTAATTGTCTGAGCTGCGCCATGACTATCTAAAACCTGTAGGGAAACCTTTTGGTCTCCGGCTTTGTCAAAATGGTGGGTAACGCTGCGGCCAAAGTCATCAATTTTTCCGTCACTATCGAAGTCCCATCCATAGCTGGCAATGCCATTGCTACGAACAGCGTATTTTGTCTTTTCAGGATCGTAGGATTCACTGGCATCGAATGTTACTGAGAATCCACCGGCCTGCAGCACTGCTAAACTTGGGTACAGGTAGTTTGTTGTTTCTAGCAACTTCGAATGTAGTATTGTCGACTTCCAAACGTGCGCTGTAATCATCTGGTGCAACTTTGTTTTTATACTCTCCGATCTCTGCGAAGTTGTAGTCGTTGTCACCAAAAACGCTGTCTTCAATAGAAGCTACCGTGACTATGTCATTTTTCTCTATATCCGGAAATTGGGGATTGAAGCCTTCTCCAAATCCACGAACACTCAGACCGACATATCGAAGACCACTACTAGCGTGATTGTGAACAATGCCATCTCCTCTAGGTCTGTCGACATTTCCCACAATAAGCCCATCTACAAAATCAATATTAGAGCTGTAGTCGGTGTTGATGCCTCGTGATCGCACTTGCCAAGTCGTGAAGTTATCGATGGTAGCACGGCCTTCATGACTAGCATTAGGTGATCTGTTACTTAGATCCAACTGACCGTCAAAGTTGGCAAGCTGAGACCAGACTCTGATACCAGTTTCTGTGTTGTAGCTCTGAAAGCCACTGAGCTGATTGAGCGGGACATCGGTGATGTCAACTTCCTTTTGGCCTTCTGGAAAAAGCGCTTGAATTTTACTAGGCAAGATTCTTGACAAGAATGGTGCTGACGTCGCGAGCTTCGTTGCCTTGTCCGTCTCCAAAGAGAGTAATACCAGCGTTGTTGGCACTGATAGCGATATTGTCCTCCATGGCAACCTGCGCAGCACCCTGTACCCAATAGCCTTCCCCATCAAACCCGAAGTCAAATTTGTCCTTTCGATCTCTGACTTGATCGCTAGTAACTTTTCTACTCTGTCCGGTAGTTTTGATAGTCAGATTGTTCCGCCACGAGCCAATTTCGTTACCAGATTCGGCAGCTATCCCAGTGCCCACAACATCGAAAACAACGTTGTCCGAGATGTTCGCATAGCTGTCGTGATGAACGATCCCCCAGCCAGGACTACCTACTATTGCGTTGCCGCTAGCTTCGGCAGCTTGGCCTTCGATATCATCCGCGCCAGTTCTATGGAAGTGAAGGGCGTAGCGTCCTCGCGGATTATTACCTTTGCCTGAAGATCCATCAATGTTCTTACCAGGATCGTCAACGAGTTTGGATTTATCTGAACGGCCCAGGTTGTAGAATCCGGCGTTGTTTACACGCACATCAGGGTTGTGCATGAACATGACGTGCCCCCGCTGTTCAATAGGCAAACCTTCGCTGGCTTGGGTTTCGAAGGTGACGTTGCGAGTGGTGTTGGCGACGTAAAGCTTGATTCGATCTTTCTCGGGAATGTCTGGGCGAACGTGATTAAATCTGAGAGCACCCTGCTTGCTGCCGGATTTGACATCGTCGTTGGTGAAGCTGACACGGTTGCCGGTGATTTTGGTGATGGTGAGTTCCTCGTCACCGAAGCGGCTGTTGTTCTTGTCGGAGCCAAACCTATCGTATCGGGTACCGCCAAGGACGAGCTTATCGTCAACGCGCCAGCCTTCGGGAACATCATCTAGGACAAGTTCGCGATCGCCTGCTCTGGCATCTCCCTTTAATGCGATAAAGTCAGTTTTATCTGCACCATAAACATTCACCTGACCATGGCTGATAACGCCTCGACTAAGTTGAGTAGGATCCCACTTTGTGTCGATTTTGTCATTTCCATCAATCAAAATCGTGGCCGTTTTATCAGCCTGTATTGGATCGTCCTCTGTGCCAATATTTAGTGTCCCAGACGACATGTTGATGAAGGTATCAACAACCATCTTGGTATTTTTGTCGGCAGCAAACGTCAGAGTTCCATCTACACGAACAGTCTTGAGCTGTGCGTTGCTTTCTTGATCGTAGGTGACGGTAACGCCGCCTGCAATCATGACATTGGCGTTGTCCCCAGGTACTTTATTGTTGGCCCACGTATTGGGATCAAACCAAGAGCCGTTCCCAACAGCCTTGTGAGTCACCGCAGATTGGGGTACTAGCCCCATGAGCTCTGGGTGTGTCATGTGTTGCGGATTTCCGGCGTGTGACACACTGTGAGTATTCGTATTCATAGATATTTCCTGTTTTTACCAATGTTTGTTGAGACATCGGAGATGCAGCCTAGAAAAGACGTAAAAATCTTGACTTTTGTAAAGGCACTGTGAAGTGATTAGCACTGGTCAAGGCTAGTTCATATTGATAGCCTCATCTACCGTGATAGCACTCACATGAAAATCATCTTGACAGTTGACTATTCAAGAAAATAGAAAGCCATCCGAAAGATTCGTCTTTTCAATGGACTTTTACTGTTGAGTGAAGTTGCATGTATCAAAAAATATTGATATGTGCGCGACTAGGAACTAATTTGGACGCAAACAAATAGTCGTTAAACAAAGCTGAAGCTGGAACGAGTGCTTCAGAGATTGGAGTCCGTATGAAATCACGGTGACGATATCTTAATGCCTGTCAGAGGCAGTGGTGATAGATAGCTGAGCGCTAGAAATGCTATCCTGCTTGTCTAGAAAATTCTAGACAGCGCTTCGCGGATAGAATCCTAGCTTCGAGGATGAAACCCTAGCTGACCCTAACAGACACAAAACATAAATTTTGAGGAAGCCTGTTAATATTGAACCTTCGGACACTAACGAGTAAAACATTAGCGGGTAGCATTTACAAATAGGCTTGAGACTGGGGGTGCTTTAGAGTGGAACTCACCCAATGCATAAACGCTCAACCATGTATCAACACCTAGACAATAAAGCACCCAATCAAGAAGTCTGTCAACTGTAGATTGCCAATTTGGCATTAGTCAATTGCAAAAAAGAATCCGTTGGATAGGATTGCTACTGTCTGAGGATCGCGGTTTGGCCCTGCCTTTGCTAGATATGAAGATGTGTAAAATAGCTTTGCATGGAAGACGATTGTGATGAGCTGGCTAGATTGTCGAGAAATAGATGCTCGTTTCTAGTTGAAGTTCGCCTATGACCATACGTACTCACCTTCGAGTAGAGGTAAAACGTTCAACCACTACAGTATCTGTCACACCATACTGTTATCTTGCGCATGTGTTGGTCTAAACACGTACTGCCCTGATGTAGGAAAAGTGGTCAAGTAGCCTCTGCGCTGGAACTTTGATTGTGCGATTATGATGCGCGTTTCTTGTCCACAGCTGCTCGATAACGCTGCTCGCTAACCTCAACAGACTTTCGTAAATCAATGACTGGATTGGGATAGTCTACCCCCAGGTGAACGCTGAAGCGCTTCTGTTCTACGGGCTGTAGCTTCCAAGGACTGTGTACTTTGTTAGTAGGTAAGTTCGACAGGGCAGGCAGCCAGTGTTTTACGTATTCACCTTCTGAGTCGTAATCTTTTGATTGTTTGGGAATGTTGAAATAGCGGAAGCCACGAGCATCGTTGCCTACACCTGCTGTGTAGTTCCAATTTCCCCAGTTGCTGCATACGTCATAGTCGATTAAAAGAGATTCGAACCATTCTGCGCCCATTCGCCATTCGATCCCTAGATTTTTGGTTAGGAAGCTGGCTACGTTTTGTCGCCCACGATTGGACATAAATCCAGTTGATGCGATCTCTTTCATGTTTGCATCAATTAGTGGGTAGCCGGTCTCTCCTGTGCGCCATAGATCAAAGCGCTTCCAGTCCTGCTGCCACTCGATGGGTAATCCGCGGATGCCGTTTTTGCGAAAGACTTTGCGACCATATTTTGCACAGACGAATCGAAAATAGTCTCGCCAAATTAGCTCGAATATTAACCAGTAGGTAGAGTTGTTCTGTCTTCTTTCTCTCTCATAGCGCTGCACTTCCTCGTGAATCTTTCTAGGGGAAAGGCTGCCATTTGCTAGCCAAGGAGAGAATTTGGAAGAATAGTCTGCGCCCAGCATGCCATTGCGAGTTTCTTTGTAGGTTTGAAGTCTGTCGGTGTCCCAAAAGTAGTGCTGTAGTCTTTTGAGCCCTTCGCTCTCACCGCCTTTGAACTGGAGGACTCCTTTGGCATCGATTGAATTGGGCTCTATGCCTAGATCAGGTAGGCTAGGAAGCTCACCAGAGTTTACTTCGCGCGGTAGAGAAGATAGTTTTTCTGGCGTGGCGAAGGTTGGAAAAACCTGGCTACTTTTTTCTACAGCTTTGCGAAACTGGGTAAACACTTCGGGTAGTTGATTGATATCAAAGGGCAGATCGTCTGGATGATATAGGGTCGCGCCCCAGTAGACTTCTGAAGTGATTTTGAGGTGATTGAGCGCTGCTTCTACGCGTTGTTCTATGTCTGTTTCTTCCGAGGTGACTTCTTCGTGCCAGTAGACAGCGTGAATGTTTAGAGTTTTGATTAGAGACGGAATTTCTTCTTCTGGTTTGCCCTGACGAATGACTAGATCGCTACCGCGCGATCGCAATTCCTTTCTCAGATCCGCGACCGTCTCGATCAAGAACTGTGCCCGGTAAGCCCCTGTTTTTGGAAAGCCAAATGAGGTTTCTGCGAACTGTCTAGGGTCGAAACAGTAGAGCGGAATGATGTCTGCTCCTTGTTCTGCGGCGCGATGAAAAGGCTCATGGTCGTGAAGCCGCAGGTCGTTACGAAGCCAGAGAAGGATGCGCATGTAGAATGCAATAGATTAATTTCACTGCTGTCTATGGTACGACGCAGCTACAAAGCGATCTTCCCTACTTCGACAGACAGCTATATTCAGCGAATGTATGTTAAGTAGACTGTCAAAGAGCACTTTGCTGAGAGTGTCTAGGTTTCTACTGTGATCTCAGTGATTGGCTCACTACAGTACAAGGAAAGCTTACAGGCTACCTCAACGGCTTCTCGAGGACTATGGCCCAAGTATAGTGCTGCTTTTGCGAAGTCTTTGCCAGCTCCGATACTTTCAAACCGCGAGACTTCGTATACTTCTATCCCACCACATACGCAGAATAGTTTCTTGTCGTAGGCGATCAAGAAGCCGTTAGAAGGGGTGTGTCCACCATCCTTCTTTTTTACCCATTCTCTAAACTCGATTAGAAAGTCGATTACGCTTAGGCGAGTGGCTTCTACTGGCTTGTGGTTGCGAGTAAAAAGTTCCATCAAGGTGCCTTCGTAACACAGTCCGGTTGTCCCGATTACCATTCCATTCTGTTCAAAAAGTTTGCTGTGAACAATATCAGCACTAGTTGAACGGGCAAAGCCGTCTGAAATTAGCGTGTCGGCGGCGAAGATAATGGCATCAGTGGTTTTCTGAGCGGCAATAACGGTCATGAAGTATAGAAGCGACAAAACAATCCATACACACTACAAGATATGCTCGCTACCAAAAATATGTTTTTTCTGAAGACTTTTTGGACTGTATTTTTTGGCTGATTCCTTATTTGGTTTCAATAGCCGCTTGGACAGCTATGGGTAGCTCGGAGAGCAGGTCGTAGCCGGTGGCGAGTTCAATGCGATCGACTGTCGTGCGATAGGTTTGCCAGTCGTCTTCGATGCGATCGCTATTGGGCATATCAACGGCTACGACCTCAGTCCGCCGAGTCACTTCGTCGTTTGTTGAATCCATTACCACTATCACTTTCCATATTCGTCCGGGTACGGTGACCTTGCCGACTGATCCCTTGTCTCCATAGGTACCACCAATTACATACAGGGACTTACCCTGTTGATAAACCAGATCGCGGCTGTATTCTTCTAACGCTCGCCACGGTCCGCGATTGTTTTCCTGGGCCTGTGGGAAAATGTTGGTCATCAGAAAAGTGATCGAGTTGTCTTTGGGACTTGAGGTGCGATCGCCTGACGGGACCATATGCCCTCGGTCGTAGCCGCTGCGTTTATATTCGCTAGGAGTTGCCTGGTAAAAGCCTTTGGGCAGGCCGCCGTCTACGCGAAAGTCGTCCTGTCTGCCGGTTGTTCCTAGCCAGCGGGGATCAACCCACCAGCTAGCCCAGTTTAGAAGGTTGCGATCGCGGCTATAGGAGAGCACATACTGATCCCGCTCGACCAGCAGGTTGTTGGGATCGTCCTGTCCGGCATTGCTCGGATTACCTAAGCTCAGGTGTTCGTTGTTGGAAAAATAAGTCGCCCAGCCCAGGCTCAGATCGGTTTGTGGCAGCCGTTCGCAGGCTAAACCATTGCGATCCTTATCCAAACCATAGTAATCATCTGCGAAAGCCTCTAAAACCGTTTGGGCCAGCTGCTGATTTTTGAAATCTCCGCAGTCGCAGTAGCTGTCGACACAGGGGGGCAGGCTGGCGTAGATGTCCGGTTCGGATAGGCTGCCGCAACTTGATAAGCTGCCTGACAAGCTGATTGTTAGGAGTGCGATCGCGCCTTTTACCAACCTTCTCATCTGCTCCATTCCCCTATTGATATTGCCACCGAAAGTCTACTTATTCCCACCTTTCGGCGCATGTAATAGTTTAATACAAACGTTCTATATGCCAAAAGATCTCATTTCGTTGAGCAGTGCCATGCCGAGCAGCGCTTCATCAGCCAGTGCCTTAGTAGGTCGATGCCTCAGCCAGTCGGGGCCTCAGTAGACAGTGCTCTATCAGACAGTGCCCTGTCAGAGAGCCGCTTAACAGCTTGCTTAAAAGTTCATCCACCAAAAAGCATGAGCGGTATACTGAGTCCGTACAGTTCTTTAAATTCCACCTATGCTTAGCACAGTTATTTCCACGCTAAAGGCTTTGTTCCCAGCCCCCGAAGTTCAAGCCCATTGCGATGGCCCCTGCGGTGTATACGACCCGTCTTCTGCCCGTATTGCCGCAGAAGCGGTCGTTTCTATGACCAAGAAAATTTTGGACTTGCAGCACCCAGAAGATGGCGATACCCAAGCTATGGCGTCCTATCAAAACACCATGTCTCGTTTTATCGCTATTAAAGAAGAGCAGGCTCAAATCACCAAAGATGAGCTTTTGATTCTATGGACTGATTACTTCAAGCCAGTTCATTTGGAAAAGTACCCTGATTTGCATGATACCTTCTGGAAAGCCGCAAAGCTTTGCTCCGCTTGTAAAGTAGAAGTTAGTACTCAGCAGTGTCAGGAACTGATGGATGCCGTCCAGAGGATCCATAATATTTTCTGGGAGACTAAGAGCCGTAACGTATCCTGGTATACTGCTAGCTAGTCAGTAAGCAGACATCTGCAACAGTAGGAAAAGAGATTTTGCACCCTAGTTTGACAGTGTTGCAGAATCTCTTTTTTGTATAAATTTATACGATAAGCTATTGAATTGCAACAGCTTTGACGGCTCACTTTCGGATAGGATATTCCAAGTGATAGCTTCTTCAATAGCTCGCAGCTCTGCTATTTTCATAGCTTCAGCTCTCATAGCTTAAACTCTTACAGCTTCAACCTTTCATAGTCATGAAACTCAGGCGCGATTGGAAAGAAATTGGATTGTGGACGCTGGGCAAGCGGTGGCGGTTTCGAGTCACTGGAAACTCCATGCTGCCAACACTACATTCTGGCGAAGATGTACTGGTACATCCGATTCCCAGGACGGCTAAGATCTTCCCTGGAGATATTGTTGTCTGTCGTCATCCGCAGAGACCTAGCCTGAGGCTGGTTAAACGAGTAACAGAAGCTTTCTATGACGGCAGTTGCTACGTGCTCAGTGACAATGAAAGTGAGGGTAGCGACAGTCGTTCTTTTGGAGTGGTTGCTCGTGAGCTGGTTGTTGGAAAAGTGACTAGTCGATTGATTTGAGCTATCAGGAGAACTTGATGTCAGGGTATAAAATTAGACCGGCTACTCCCAAAGATGTCTCAGCTATTTTTGAGCTGGTTACTGCTCTAAGTGAGTATGAAAAGCTAGCTCATAAGATGGTGGGTACGCCGGCAGATTTGAGCTTGGGGTTGTTTGGTAAAAGACCTTTTGCAGAAGCTATTGTTGCTGAAGCAGACGGAAAAGCGGTAGGGTTCGCGCTTTACTTTTACAATTTTTCTACATTTTTAATGAAACCAGGAATCTACTTAGAAGATCTCTTCGTTTCGCCTGACTACCGTCGTCAGGGAATTGCAACGGCGCTGTTGAAGTACTTAGCTAATTACGCTGTAGAGCAAGACTGTGGCCGTTTGGAGTGGAGCGTTTTGGATTGGAATGAAAGCGCAATTACTTTCTACAAGAGAATAGGCGCAGTGCTGATGGATGAATGGACAGGATGTCGGGTTACGGGAGAAGCCTTGGTGAATCTGGCTAAAGTCGACGTTTGACGCTTCTTGATTCTCCTTTGGGCCTTTTTGCTATTTCTTTAGTTTTACGCTTTCTTTAGATCGTTAGGTGACGTGCGATCGCAAACTCCACTAGATCCCGACCCTGACGCGATCTTCTCACTACCTCAGCTCGCAAGTACTTACTCAGCAGCAACCGTCCCCAGCCTTTGATACGCGCGTAGGATCGAACTTTCCACCACTCCCACCGATTGACCTGACCACTTACGCAGGCATACATCGGCGGGAAGGCTAATTCTCCGTACAACACATCAGCCCTATGAGCTTTACTCAACCGGTTTTGGCGATGCTCAGGATTGGGCAACCCCCCATGTTCGCCGTAGTTGCGGAAGGGTACATAGTTGTGGAAACCCGCTTCGCGTAGAAAATATTCGATTCCTGAATCCCAGGCTGAATAAGCTTTTGGTCCAGGCGAGCTTTCTATCTGCGCTGCTAACTCGAGTAGAGCAGCCGCACTTTTGGCGGTAATGATGTAGGCCACCGTCGATGCAGAGTAGCCCTGGGCAAATCGGCGAGAAAATTTCTGGACGGTTCCAGTTAAACTTCCGCTGGCCTGATCTGGTTTTGAGACGTTGTAGATCTGAGAGGCGCAGGTATACAGCCAGGTAATCCCCATCTGAGTATCTAGCGGATCGAAAGGGGGCGGTAGTTCAGAAAAATTTTTGACCGGTACGAAATCAGCTTCTACAACCAACGTTGGTTGACTCGATTGCAGCGCCTTCTTCCAAGCGTTGCAATGATTCAGCAAGCACAAAAAGCTGGATGAGTAAGTTTCGTATCCCGGCTGATGAACCTGACGGAGAACAGTGCAGTCGCATCCGGCCTGGCTAAGCACTTCAGTTAGCTGTTTAGTCGGTTCTTTGTAGGCAACGATCAGCGTCTGACCAACACATTCCAAGATCGTTTGATGAGTTCCAGGCGTGGGTTTAGACATACTTACTCTTCATATTGGAGCGCTGTGTTTATGTATTGTATTTTTTCTAAGTATTTACGCTGGGAAACAGGTGTGCTTATTCTATGCTGTGTATAAATTATTACTGTAGATTTACTTAGGTTTATGAACCGTTACGATACCGCCAGTCGAATAGTCAGTCAAGCGGCTGAACAAATGATCGGGCAGTTGATTGAGCCAGCCGCCACGTTTAAGGCAGGATTGCTCAAGACAGAAGCCGATGAATTCACTCAAAAGACGCCCTGTTACCGTTTAGAAAAACTTCTAGGTCGAGAAGTGGGTAAAAGAACTTTCCTGGCCACAGACGTCCACTCAAATGCACAGGTTGTTATCAAACTGCTTTTATACTGCCCAGACCCACAGGAGAAAGAAATAGAAGATACGTCTTCGCGACAGGCAGACGCTGATTCGCAGATTTATGAGCTGTCGGCAATGCTGCCCTACCTAGACTCCTTTGAGGTGGAAACAGAGTTGGGTATAGCTCTGGCTTTGGTTAAACTCTATAGTCATCAGTCCACAGCGTGCCAGTCCACAGCGTGCCAGTCCACAGTCCATCAGTCCACAGTCCATCAGTCCACAAATCGATCCAGCTCTTCTCAAGCTCAGCGCATCTTTTCTGCTGCTGCCTCTAGAGAGGTAACTGTTGCTCCGCAAACGGCTTACGCAGACTTTAGGATAAAGTCTGCTCCAGATAAGTTTTCTATTCAATGCTTAGAATCTCGCATTTGTGAAGGAATTGTCTCTGAACCAGACGCAGGAGAGAGTTTGGCGAGCTGGCTGTTGGCTGTCCTAGCCACCATAACTTTTGTAGGTGGAACTGTTGCTGCTACCGGTTCTGTTGGTTTGGGCCTTGTCGTCGCCGCGCTGTTACCGATCTTCTTCAGGCTGATCACCATGCCAAAGCGCAATCAAAGAACGACCCGAAAGCAGGCTATTATCAGGTTCGGTAGGGAATTAAATGGTCGTACTTCTCTGAGTTTGACAACTGCTTTGATGTCCAAACGGGACAGGACTGGAAAGGTGAACGCCTCGCCGACTGAAAGCAAGCTTCACTATTCTCGGCTGTCGGTCAAAAACGTCACTATAGCGCCTGCTTTTTTCTTTTTCTTGGGTGGTTGGAATCTGTCTGGAGCCAAACTGACGTTCACCTTTTACAATCACGATGCGCCCAGCTCACGCCTGTGTGTGGTTGGCAGCTATCAAGAGATTCGATGGATTCATCATCATCTTTTGCGGTGGTCCAGAGTCGGTAGTGAAGGGGCTATCGAGGAAGGCATCAAGGAAGGCGTTTCAGACTGACAACCTATGCCTGCTGGTCATTGCGTTCTTCCGGTTGCGCTCTTTTATAAGCCTAACGCTACACTGTAGCTGAGATATTTAGCTGAAGAAGTTTCAGAGCTTGTATGGCGATCGGCATTTGGGTATTGGGCGACCAGCTTTGGCAGGGACAGTCGGCGATCGCAAGTCGCCAGTCAGAAAAATCCAAGACGCCGATTATCCTGATTGAGTCGCTAGCCCATGTAAAAGAGCGACGCTACCACCAGCAGAAACTGATTCTGATTTGGTCGGCGATGCGTCATTTCGCAGAGGAGCTGAAGGCAGAGGGCTGGCAGGTTACCTACGAAACGGCGGACACCTTTGCAGCACCGCTGAAAAAATGGATAGAGCAAAACAGCATTGACGAACTGCGGGTGATGGAACCTGCCGATCGCCCGTTTGCGCTGCTGTTGGAAAAGCTGCCGCTAAACTGCGAGCTTAACTGTGAGATTGTTCAAACACCGAACAATCATTTCTTGTGGTCCACGGCAGAGTTCGAGTCGTGGGCCTCATCTCGTAAAGGTCTCCTGATGGAGTCGTTCTACAGAGAGGGGCGCAAGCGGTTCGAGATTTTGATGGATGGCAAAAAGCCAGTTGGTGGGAAGTGGAATCTTGATAAGGAGAATCGGAAACCACCGAAGGGAAAGATCTCGCCGCCAAAGCCGCTGATGTTTGAGCCCGATCAGATTACGCAAGCCGTGATGAAGACAGTGCAGACGGCTGACTATCCGACGTTTGGTGAGTCTGATGGTTTTGGCTGGGCGGTGACTAGAGACCAGGCGTTGCAGGTGCTGGATAATTTTGTGCGCGATCGCCTCACTACCTTTGGTCCATACCAAGACGCGATGGTCACCGGTCAAGACACGATGTGGCATGCGCTGCTGTCGCCCTATCTAAATACTGGGCTATTGCAGCCGATGGAAGTGATCGATGCGATCGCAACTGCCTACGAATCCTCTATCGATTCAGATCATCCGATCCCTCTCAACAGCGTCGAAGGCTTTATCCGGCAGGTTCTCGGCTGGCGCGAGTACATGCGCGGCATCTACAACCACGTCGACGAGGACTATCCCTCTCGTAACTATTTCGAGCACGCACAGTCTCTGCCAGACTTCTTTTGGACTGGTGATACGCAGCTTAACTGTCTTCATCAGACGATCGATACGGTCAAACGCACTGGCTATGCCCACCATATTCAGCGCCTGATGATTCTCTCCAACTTTTCCTTGATTTCTGGCCTTTCTCCGCAGGCGGTAGAAGACTGGTTCCACGCCGCTTTTATCGATGCCTATGACTGGGTGATGCAAACCAACGTGATTGGTATGGGTCTATTTGCAGATGGAGGCGTATTAGCGACCAAGCCGTATGCCTCTAGTGCCAACTACGTCAACAAAATGAGCGACTACTGCAAAGGCTGTCACTACGACAAAAAAGCTCGAACGGGTGAGAATGCCTGCCCTTTTAATTTTTTCTATTGGGATTTCCTCGATCGGCATAGGGATAAGCTCAGTGCCCAGGGACGGATGAATTTCATTTTGAAGAATCTGGACCGGATGTCGACAGAGGAGCTAGCTGAAATTCGGCAGCTGGCTCAGACTTGGCGCGAAGCGCATTAATCAGAACAGTATTTAGAGCAGATAGGGACGAAAGGGATATTGTGTGAAAGTCCCTGGCGAAAACTTTCTTTGATATGAAAACCCTATCACAAAGTATCTCTGCGGCTGCGCTGTTCGGTTTACTAGCTGGCTGTGGTTCTCAGCCCATAGATGGCTCGATGGACGAACAGGCACAGGCTTCCCCTGAAGCTATTGAAACGTCGATGGCTAGCGTCGAAGCGGTAGAGATAACGGAATCTGAATCGCAGTATCTTTTTTCGGTGACGGTGCGTAGTCCTGATACGGGGTGTGATCGCTACGCCAACTGGTGGGAAGTCATCACCGAAGATGGCACCTTGCTCTACAGGCGCATCCTGGCTCACAGCCACGTTGATGAGCAGCCATTCACACGCTCCGGCGGCTTCAGCAAAACTGACATTGACGCTAACGAGCCCATTATTGTACGAGTACATATGGAGCCAGATGGCTATAGCAACCTCGCCATGTCTGGACGGGTAGGTGAAGCACTAGAGCCGACAACGCTGTCACCTGATTTTGCGCTAGCACTTGCCGAAGCCGATCCTCAGCCTGCTGGCTGTGGTTTTTAGGGTCTTGATTTCAGGTATTGTTGAGCGTCGTCTCGATATCAATCGTTACTCAGGGGCCTCGTTGACTGGGAATCGGTTGAGCAAGAAAGCTGCCTGTCTGGCATTGCTGCGGACCGCGTCTGATAGGTAAGGAACATGAGGAATTTGAGAGAGGAAGTCTAGCGTCCGGCGCAAGATTCTGACGATATCACCTTCGTCCAGGCTGGTATTGTCACATAACTCCTGCCAGTCTACTTCTAGCGCCCACTGCTCCACGATCGCAATCAAATCCTCTTCTAGCCAGACCGGAATTTGAATATCCTGCCTTCTTTGTTCTTGGAAGATCCGCCGCCTTAGGTTACGCAAGCCACCCAGCGTTTCTAAAACTGGACGGGTTACACGGTAGCGAATCCAAGTATCGGGCCGATTGTTTTCCATCAGAATACCGGCGCAGGCGGCGGCGAACTGCTGCGGTTCTAGCGCGTCGAATTCTCCAGAAGCCAGAGCCATTCCTAGCCATAGCTCGTTGTCACCGCGAATGGCCGCGCACATCTGGCCCATATCAGTCGGCGTGTTGTCTTCGAGGCACTCAAAGTTTTCGAGCACCTGCATGAGGCTGGCGAATTCTAGCCAGTAGTGGTGGGTGTGGTTCTCGTATTTTTGAAGGCGATCGCGTCTTTCATCCTCTAGCTTCTTCAGCCGCTTTTGCTGCTTGACAACCGCCTTGGGATTTTCCATCTGCGCCACCGGGTTTTCCGATAGCTTTTGGGCGACTGACTCAGTTTTTTCCTGTTGTGCTTTGACTTCAGGGGCCTGTGCTTCGAGGGGTTGAATTTCAGGTATCTTTGCTGCTGTGGCAGCGGATTCTTCATTGCCCTTACGAGACTTTCCAGGTGAGTGCGTGAGTTCTATCGGCGGTGTGAGATCGTCTGCTTCTCGAATGCGATCGCACTCTCCATGCAGCGCCACCACGTCTTTGACCGTTGCCACATACCAGCGGTTATTCGCTCCAAGACAAACCAAAAACGGAAACTGCCCTGGTCCTGGAACTTTGTTCACTAACACCGCAGGCATCGGTGTCGATACCTTGATGTTCTTACCCTTCAAAGAGAGAATTGCACCGGACATCGCAAATGAAATCGCCACCGGATCGCTGCTGCCAATTCTCTCTTCTGCTTGCTGTCGCAAAATCTTCAACAGTCTCTCTTCTTCTCTCAGCCAGCCGCGCAGTTTCTCGTATTCTGCTAGCGCTGCCTCATCGATGTAAGCCAGCTGATCTTGCAAGATTGAAATGTCTTGTTCTAGTTTGGCGATCGCACTCTTCTGAGGCACTAAATGCAGCGTCGCCAGATACTGCCCAAAGCTTCTTTCGATTAGTTCTTGAGCTTCTTCTGCCGTATGAATCTGCAACAGATTTAGCACCATCCCGTAGCTTGGCGTAAACTGACTCACCAGCGGATCTGGTGGAGCTAGCGCTAGTTGAGCCGCTTCTTTGGCCCCTTCGAAGGGGGATTCTACCGTCACTACATGGCCTTCGACATCCATCCCTCGACGCCCTGCCCTCCCTGACATCTGCAAAAACTCAGACGCATGTAGCAGTCGATGGCCATCATCAGTCCGCTTCGAAAGACTCGCGATTACCGTCGTTCTCGCAGGCATGTTGATACCTGCAGCCAGCGTCTCAGTGGCAAAGACGACCTTGATTAGCCCCGCCTGAAACAGCTCCTCGACTAGGCTTTTCCATGCGGGTAAAATTCCCGCATGGTGGGCGGCAATTCCACGATACAGCGGCTCTAGCTGGTTGGCGCGAATGGCTTCTGGATTGCGATCGACAAACCTATCGATTCGCCGCTTTAACAGTTCCGCTTCGGCAGCGTTCACTAGTCTCATGTTAGCCACCGCCTGCACAGCGTTGTCGCATCCCTTTCGGCTAAAGATGAAATAAATCGCGGGCAGCATGTCTTTTGCCTGGAGCTGACTGACAACACCGGGTAGCGTTGCGCCTGCTTTCTGTTTCTTTTGTCCGCGCTGTCGGCGAGGCGGCTTGCGATAGTTTCGCAGCCGGGTATGAATGCTGGTTTTTTGCTCGTTTAGAAGGGGAAAAATCCCTTTTTCTACTGCAAAGTGAAAGTTAAGAGGAACCGGGCGATAGTCTGAGTAGATTAACTGAGTAGGGCCGTGAACTTCATCAATCCAATCGGTGAGCTGTCCGCCGTTTTCTACGGTAGCAGACAGCCCTACTAGCTGAATTTCGGGCGGGCAGTAGATGACCGATTCTTCCCAGACGGTGCCTCGTTGCCGGTCGTTCATGTAGTGACATTCGTCTAGCACAACAGCCTGTACGTCCCGCAGCGATGTCCCGACTTCACCAATGGTGGTGCCGTAGAGCATGTTACGAAAAATTTCAGTTGTCATCACAACGACGGGCGCATCTCGGTTGACAGAGCTATCTCCTGTCAGTAAACCAACGTTCTCTTCGCCAAATTCTTCCTTAAAGTCTCGTAGTTTCTGGTTGGAGAGTGCCTTCAGGGGCGTGGTGTAAAAGACACGGCGACCCATCTCTAACGCTCGGTGAATAGCGTATTCGCCGACGAGGGTTTTGCCAGAACCGGTGGGCGCACAGACGATCACTGACTGGCCCTGGTTTAGGGCTGCGATCGCATCCAGTTGAAAATCGTCTAACTGAAAAGGAAATATGGTTTCAGGCGCTAACACGAAGGCATCTACGATGGGTGAACCCCTCTATTGTGCCAGTCAGAGGAAAAGTCGGCGAAAAGTTGCCTCGACCGAGCCCTAGGTAGACAGAGCGCTCGCTCTATTTGGCCTTGGTCACAACTCCCAGTCCATCTAGTGCTCAAGCTGTCTAGCTCTCAGACCATCTAGCTCTCGACATGCGTGTCCATAGAAATATCTGCATTCAGCAGTCTAGAAATAGGACAGTTCTCTTTTGCACTTTTAGCCGCTTTTTCAAAAGCGTCTTTATTCTCAGCTGATATCTTAGCCGTCACATCCAAATGGATCTGGGTAACCTCTGGTTCATTCCCTTCAGTACTCAACGTCACCTTTGCAACCGTTGTTAGCTGCTCGGGCTCAATTCCAGCACTGCCCATCTCATCTGCTGTCGCCATCGTGAAGCAAGCTGCATGAGCTGCTGCAATTAGCTCTTCGGGGTTAGTTCCTGGATTGTTTTCAAAGCGCGTGCCATAGGTATAGACAGACTCGGTCAGCACGCCGCTTTCTGTCGTGATTTTTCCTTTGCCTTCTTTAGCGCTTCCCTGCCAGACAACGGTTGATTTACTGTCCATAAAAATTCTCTTGAGACTCCTGTAGAAATCGCTAGCCTGTACAGACCAGCTTTTATGTTCCCCTCAAGTAAAGCAGTTGCCCGTCGAGCGATAATCCATCATCGGAAGGACTTGCGAGTTTCACACGATCGCCACATCATCGTCATCCCGCTGTCAAAACAACCCGGTACCGTGGAGGAGTCCTTAAAAAATACAGATTTAATCCATGACAGTCGATCGCCCCGAACACCTCCCTAGCAAGCGTTCTCCTCTAACAGACAGCAATCAAAGAGGCAGCCACAAGCGAGGCAGTAAGCTAGCAACTTCTTTGGCGCTGGTTCTTCTGGGTGCGGGTACAGCCACAGCAGGCACCTACGCCGCTATGAGTCCGCTCAATCGAACTGCCGAAAGCTCCGCCATCGTTGAACAATCCGTCTCTCCCACAGCCGTCCCAGTCAGTCTGACGGTGCCTGCCGAAGCAACTTCTGTGGCTGAGGTGGTTCAAGCTGTAGGACCAGCGGTGGTTCGGATTAATGCTTCGCGAACGGTGACGCAGCGATCGCCTAACGTACCTGAGAGCTTCCGTCGCTTCTTTAGCGATCAGATCCCTTCAGAAATGCCACGAGAAAGGACTCAAAATGGCGTAGGCTCTGGCTTTATCGTCAGTGAAGATGGCCAAATCTTGACCAATGCTCATGTGGTAGAAGGCGCTGATACTGTACAGGTAACGCTAAAAGATGGCCGTACATTTGAGGGCAAAGTGCTTGGCAGCGATCCGGTGACAGATGTTGCGGTGATTGATTTAGACGCAAATGATTTGCCGACCTTGGCTGTAAGCAATGCAGAGTTGCTGCCTGGGGAAGTTGCGATCGCCATCGGCAACCCACTTGGCCTAGACAACACAGTCACTGTCGGTATCGTCAGCGCTACTGGGCGCACCAGCGGGCAGGTCGGTATTCCTGACAAGCGTGTGGACTTCATCCAGACAGACGCTGCGATTAATCCCGGTAACTCCGGTGGGCCGCTGTTAAACGCTCGCGGCGAAGTCATCGGAATGAATACAGCGATTATTCAAGGTGCTAACGGCATCGGTTTTGCAATTCCTATGGATGCGGTACAGCGTATCTCTGCTCAGCTAGTCGCCGATGGCAAAGTCGACCATCCCTTTATTGGTATCAGGATGATGGATCTGACTGCTGAGGTGCGCGATTCTATCAATCAAAACCCCAACAATGGCTTTAGAGTCGAGGTTGATAACGGCGTGTTAGTCGCCGAAGTCGTTCCTGGTTCACCAGCAGCTAGGGCCGGACTGCGCTCTGGGGATGTGGTCAGCCAAGTGAACGGCGAGGCTATCTCGACCGGGCAAGAGGTACAGCAAGCTGTCGACGCCAACGGCCTAGATAGAGACCTGCGCCTGAATATCAACCGCAATGGTAATTCTCAGACGCTGTCTCTACGCCCAGAGCCGCTGCCTGCTCAAAGTTAGCTGCCCGCTCAAAGTCAATTTAGGAGCTAGTTTTTCTAGCCTACAGTTTTCGTTTCTCACACCACACACCATAGCCGCGACCTGCTTTTGTCAGTGTCGCGGCTTTTCTTATGGAATAAGTAACCCTTTTGCAGAAACACATCAAAGTGTTCACACAAAAGCGCTTACGCAGAGGAAAACGATGAGAAATTGGCTTTGGATGCTCTCGGCAATTGGTTTATTGACGGTCGGCTGTGGTGATTTGCAAGCAAGTGGTTCGTCAATTCTACCGCCGCCTGTTGAGGAGGCTGAAGGCGGTGCTGAGGCAATCGACATGGAACAGGACCAGGGCAATGCCGAAGCTGAACCCTTTGACGATTACAAAGAAGCCGAAATTACTCAAACGGCGAATAGCTCGAAGCCGCTGACTCGGTTAGAGATTCGCTATGAGACCCCAAGCCTAGAGGGTGTTAGTCTCTCTAGAGGTCCGGTAGATGTGAGAGTATCTTATACTGCTCGCGAAGATATTACGGAAGAGAATCGACCCCTGCTGAGATATGAGATCTTCCATAATGGAGAGTTGAAGGTAGAAGATTCTGTGATCGCGGTAGATAGTGGCAATGTCTTGATTGGAGATTTTGACCAGGATGGCGGTATGGAAGTAGGCATCCAGGCTTTTACAGGGGGTGCAAACTGCTGTCTAGCCACTACTGTCTACAGTTGGAATAGCACAAATTTTGACAAACTTAGCTTAGACGAGACGATCGGCGGAGAGTTTGAAGATATTGACGGTGATGGTTCATTTGAATTTGTCACGATTGACAGCAACTTTTTGGCTAAGTTTTCTAGCTATGCAGGATCGGTCGCACCGCCGATGATTTTTTCTTTGACTGGCAGCGGCTTCGTTGAATCGACTCAAAACTATCCAGACTATCTCTATGCAGAGATTGCAGATCTTGAGCAACGAAATTGGCAAATGGATGCCTACAGCTTGCTAGCTGCCTATGTCGCCAACAAAAGCCTCGTGGGTGAATCCGAGTCGGCCTGGGCGTATATGCTCGATCGCTACAGCGGCACAGACCCTGAGTATGGCTCGGGAATGAACATTTACGACGAGGATCGCAATCTTCTCGGTCGACATGACAGCTTTCCAGACGCTCTCGAAGCTTTTCTGATAGAGCAAGGTTATTGGTAAGTCGCCTTACTTCTATCTAACAGCCTTCTAATTTTTCCTCGCACTACCGTCGCAGTTCTTTCTATAGTTGGACCGCGACGGTTTTCTTGTCAGGGGATTTGACTACGCGAAACTACGCGACTCGAAATGCTCGTCAACAAAACCATCAACTGACAACCAGTATTTTCTCAGAACTTCTATAAATTTTCTATGGGGAAAGCTGTAGGTATGTATTAACCGAGGTCTAGATGATGCTAGTTTCCCTGCTCACGAAGATTAGGCAACTACCTTCTAGACTACTACTAAGCGCACTTTGCCTTTGTGTCAGTGGATGTCTGACTCTATTTTCGCTCTCGCCTGGTCTGGCGGTTCCTATCGATGCGGTACCGAATCCACAGCAGCAAGATGGATCTTGGGTCACCGACATGGCTGATATGCTCAGCGACAGTACGGAAGCTGAACTTAATCAGATGATCACGGCGCTAGAAGCCGCTGATGGAACGGAAATTGCGGTAGTGACCGTTCCAGACACTCAGCCTTCGCCCACGCCGAAGGTCTTTGCGACTGAATTGTTTAATGCTTGGGGAATTGGTAAGGCAGGCGAAGATAATGGGCTGCTGTTTTTGGTATCGAAGGGCGATCGCCGCAATGAGGTCGAAACAGGCTATGGCATCGAAGGGCGCTTACCCGACGCGAAAGTAGGCGCAATTCTCACTAACGAAGTCACTCCTCAATTCAAAGCAGGCAACTTCGATGCAGGAATACTAGCGGGTACTAGGGCGATGATTACAGCGCTCAACAGTGAAGTTTCTATCGCTGCTACGCCTGCTCAGACACAACCCGCACCACCAACCAACTCGATCTCGCAACCTATTCCACGCTCTACCGAGCCCGCTCCAGCCGCATCGAGCGCTTCCCCTGGCGGTCAAAGCGTGAAACCGAATAAGGTAACTAGGGGGCAGGTTGCGGGTGTAGGCGTCGCTCTGTTGTCGATGGCAGCGATATTGATGGTATGGCTGAAGTCACTGACTAAGTCGTACAAACCGATGGTGTCAATAGCACCGACTGGCAGAACAGAGCTGCGCGGACTGGGCAATCCTGTGAGCAATTTGCTCTATCGCATATCTGCTAGAGGGTCTAGCAGTAAGGAAAGAGTTGTCGCCTTTACGTCTCCTGAGCTCACTATTCGAGGTGGCAAGCGGGCAATTAGAGGCAGCTTCCTAATCGCCCATCACATGCACAAGCGCTTAGTCCAGATCGGATGGCAAGTGTTCTTTTTGTTGTTTCTAATTTCTATTTTCACCTGGCCTTTTTCTGGAACGAGTATTATCTTTATTCCGCCTTTGCTGATTCTATGGTTAGGATATGAGATATTTTTGGGTGCTCGATGGGATAGAAAGCTCTCTGGGAAGCTAGCGCCTAGACCCGCTATTCATACCATCATGCAGCTAATGCGCATAGCGCTTTTGTGCTTTGCAGCTTTGATCCTGGCTGGACTGACGGGTCCGCTGCTGCTACTGGCTCCTTTTGTACTGATTGGATTTTTGTGTGCTTACTCGGTCATGCTGCGACTGTTGCGATCGCACTCCTATCAAAACATCGTTATCTGCGCAGACTGTTCTGGACCGATGATGCCACTGAACTTCGATCAGCTATCTTCCCTACTAAGCAGAGCGGAGATTGCTGAATTCGGAATTAGAAGCAGAACGTACGAGGCTTGGCATTGCCCATCTTGTTCTGCTCACGCTCCTGTAAATGAAGAGAACGCTCATATTGTTTCTTTTAACTGCAACAGTCCTATCTACAAGGTCTGTGAAGTAGCTATATGTGGCGCTTTAGCTGTAGAAAAATCATCTGAAGTGACTGAAAGAGCCACCACATATTCCACGGGTACTCGTCGAACCACTCGAAAGTGTCACGCTTGTGGCAGAAGTAAGAACACCTACTCTACTATTCCAAGAGTTCAGCGCTCTTCTAGCAGCAGTTCTAGTAGCAGCTCTAGTTCTTCTAGCAGCAGCAGCAGCGGTAGCTTTGGTGGTGGATCTAGCGGTGGTGGTGGAGCTGGAAGTGACTGGTAATTAGAGGATAGACAAGTATCTTGAGCCCTGAAACATAATGAATTCGAGTAACGCAATTCCAGAAGAATGGGTACCTGCGGTTTTGGAGAAAGCCAGCAGGCTGTATCAACAGCAAAATCAGTCCTATTCCCTTGACCAGCTTCAGGCAGCGGGCTCAGAAGTGGAAATTCCGCCAGAACTGATGCAGCAGGCTTTAGAGGAACTGAAGGCAGAACAGACTGCTGTTGCTTTAGCGAACCAGAGGAAAAAACGGACGCTGAAAATAGGCGGCTTTGCTGCGGTTGGATTAGCGATCGCAACTGCCCTGTGGACAGGTAGTGTGTACAACTCACTCAACGCCGCCCGGTCTACTGTCGATGGCAAATGGGCACAGGTCGAAAATCAGATGCAGAGGCGAGCCGACTTAATTCCTCAGATTACTCAGGTTGCTCAAGGCTATGCTGGACACGAAAAGGCGGTGATTGAGTCTTTGGGGAGTGCCAGAGAGACTTTCCTTTCGGCGCAGACTATTGCTGAAAGGCAGGCAGCGGATGAGGCCGTGAAAAGTGCGATCGCCCAGTTCCAGACGTTCGCCGCTAGCACCCAAACGCTTCAGTCTAGTGAGCTATTCATCAACTTGCAGTATGAGATCGCAGGTACAGAAAACCGGATCGCGACTGAGCGAATGCGCTACAACCAAGCGGTAGAAGCTTATAACCGATCAGTCAGAGGCTTTCCTACAGTTTTAGTTGCGGGTCCGCTAGGATTCGATCCGCAGCCTTAATTTTGGCGCAGCCTCTCTTTGTCCTCGATTCTTACCTTTGATTCTCAAGCGGCAAGATCTGGAAAGACTTTTTGCACGGCTGGGTGGACCAGCCGACGACTTCGCACGTTAAGTGCGGCGCTGAGCCCTTTACCAATCACAGACTCATGCTTTAGCGCGTCCATTCCCATCGCCGCAAGCTGGATCACGTAGGGCAATGTGCTGTTATTCAGTGCCTGCGTTGCTGTCCACGGCACCGCGCCTGGCATATTCGGTACACCGTAGTGAACAACGCCTAGCTCTGTGTACACTGGCTCGCTGTGCGAGGTGACTTTTAGCGTCTCAATGCAGCCACCTTGATCTACTGCGACATCGACGATGACTGAGCCTGCTCGCATCTCTTTCACCATTGCTTTGGTCACTAGGGTAGGCGCTTTGCGATTGGGCACCAACACCGAACCCACGACCAGATCGGCGTCGGTTACCGCTGCGGTGATGTTGGGCGTATTGCTATACAGCAGGTTTACTCTCGAGCCGAATAAAGTTTCTAGATAGGACAGCCGCTCTACGCTGATATCGATCATCGTGACCTGAGCGCCGAGTCCGACAGCCATCTTTGCCGCTTCTGTACCGACCACGCCACCGCCGAGGATGGCTACTTTACCCGAGCTAACGCCGGGAATGCCACCGAGTAGAACGCCTCTTCCACCCTGCTGCTTTTCTAGGAAGCGAGCGCCAAACTGCACGGATAGCCTGCCCGCAATCACGCTCATGGGCATCAGCAGTGGGAGCGTGCCGTCTTTTTCAACGCTCTCGTAGGCGATCGCACTCACCCCACTCTCGATCAGCCTCTCCGCTAGCTTTCTACCTGCTGCCAAATGTAGATAGGTAAAGAGGATCTGACCGTCCTGAATCAGCCCATATTCCGCCGACAAAGGCTCTTTGACCTTCACCACCATTTCCTGCTGCCAAGGCTTGGCGGCGTCAGTTGCAATCACGCCACCCGCTTCTATATACTCCTGGTCGTCAAAGCCAGCACCGACGCCTGCCTGGGTTTCTATTGTGACCTTGTGGCCGCGATCACATAATTCTCTCACGCTTGCTGGACTTAGCCCCACCCGAAATTCCTGGTCCTTAATTTCTTTCGGTACGCCAATATCCATCCGCTCAGTCCTCATGCGATCGTTAAACAAGAGTTTATTTTAGACAACTCTAAGCGAAATACCCCTCGAATCAAACGATTCAAGGGGTATTTCAATGATTCCGATATGCTTGCACACCAAAAGCACACAAGCTTTGTCCGCTAATGAGCCTACTGAGCGCCTGCTACTAAACCAGTCAATAGCGGTAGATTTGCACTCAAGAAGAATGCAAAAACAGCGCCGCCAATCCCACCAATTAGAAAGCTGCCAGCGAACTCACTCCAGCCCTCGTCAGTGCTCAAAGCTTCAGGTGGTTTGTAAGGCAGCGTATTTCGAGAGATCTCGGGGCTGACATTGGCACCACTATAGATAGACAGGCAGACGGTCAAAATCAGCACTAGACCAATTGCGGCAAGTAGACCCGCGATCGCAGGCACGTCAGTGTCTCTGAGCGGACCTAGCAAGGCAAATGGACCATACAGCAAATAGCCGTGGGCCATGCCGACTTCCAGTCCCCGTCGCTGAGCAGAGAGCCCAGTGCGATAGGCCGGTAGATTTTCAAGCAGCGCTTTAGACAACCCGGACGAGTTTAAAGGGGTTTCTAAATTGCCAATCTGAGGATCGCCCGCATAGGGCTTAATGAAATTTGATGATGCTGGCATAGCTAATTTCTTAGTTCTCCAAACTTACTCAACACAACTGCGTAAATGACCAAACAGACTACAAACCGAAGCTAACTAAAGCCTATGGGTATAGCAGTAGGTCAGGGAAGAACCGATTGAATTCAATCAAAACGCCCGCTGCGACCAACAGCGTAACCGTGGCCATAACGGGAGCGGTTGATAGATATCTCAAAAGATTACTGCTCATGGATACTCCTCCTTGGAGTTCAGTTCTCTATTCTTTTTGCTAAAGTTCTCTGTCAAAGCTTTTCGTCAACTATTAGACAAGCTCATGAAACTTACCTAGCGAGGAGAGACCGTAATCTCTTCTTTCTTGGCAAACATTTCACCTGATACGATCTCTTTGAACGCCAACACTGGCCAAGCAAGGGCACCTATAGTGCATTTGATCGCTAAGGGCACATCGATGACAATCTCTTTTTCTTCAGGAGATTTGTCACTGCGCACTGCAATGACATAAGCCCGACCTGCCCAACCAATCCAACCGGTGATTAGCAGAAACAATATACTTGGAATCAAAAACTCACCAGCGTGAGCTAAATCACCATCAACAACTAAATGGGGGAGTCCTTCGGGGCCACACAGAAGGCTGGTTTTACCATAGAACTCGAAGCGGGCTTTGGCGCCATCCGTAGGGGCAGCAGCAGCACGCTTTTGGAAAGCGGCTGACTCGTTGCAAGGTACTAGACCTGCTACATCATCACCTGCGATTCCGGCGGTTGCTGGAGCAGCAAAACCAAGGGAAAGACAGAGAACTAAAGCCAGAGCAAACAACCGTCGCATATGTTAGGTTTCCTTTCTCATTACTAGAAGCTTTGGAGTAAGCTTATCTATTGATACACCGCTTCAAAAGCAAATTGCCCTTAGAACGTTTCATCAAAATCCACAAGCCCAACCCAGCTTGTAGGCAATCATACTCCTCGGGTGAGAGCCCCGTAAAGAAAGCACCGCAACGCTTCACATCCCGATACAATTGCTGACACACTTTGTTGGAAAGGCTCATAACTATTGACTGAAACGGCGTTGGGCCTACAACTCTCAACTCAAAAATGTCTGCTGAATTCTCTTCTTTCGCTAAAAAACAATTGATCAAAGAACAACCTAAAAACATCAATCAGACTGTTGACCAGAAGACTAGCCGGCTAGCTTGTCTGCCAGCGACCGTCCTAGCTATTGAGACTAGCTGTGACGAGACGGCTGTAGCCATCGTCCGAGGTACTCAGGTGCTTAGCAATGTGGTCGCCTCTCAGATTGAGGTGCATCGGCGCTACGGCGGGGTAGTTCCGGAGATAGCCTCTCGCGAGCACGTGGGCGCGGTAAGCGCAGCGATCGCGCAGGCGATGTCCCAGTCAAGATTGGGCTGGGATGAGGTGGATGCGATCGCCGCTACCTGTGCGCCGGGTCTGGTTGGCGCTTTGATGGTCGGTATCACAGCTGCCAAAACCCTAGCGATAGTTCACGAAAAACCTTTCCTAGGCGTTCACCATCTTGAGGGCCATATCTATGCGTCATATCTTAGTGAACCAGACCTTCAGCCGCCTTTTCTATGTCTATTGGTGTCTGGCGGTCATACCAGTCTGATTCAGGTGCGCGGCACTGGCGACTACGTCATCTTGGGCAAAACTCGTGATGACGCAGCGGGTGAGGCGTTTGATAAGATGGCTCGGCTGCTAGATCTGGGCTATCCAGGCGGGCCGATAGTTGATCGACTGGCGAAGCAGGGAAATCCAAAAGCTTTCACCCTACCAGAGGGCAAAATTTCACTACCAGGTGGTGGCTTTCATCCCTATGATGCTAGCTTTAGCGGTTTGAAAACGGCAGTGCGACGGCTGATTGAGAGGCTACAGGCTGAGGCGCTGGCGGGCAAAGGTGAGGTGCCCGTAGCGGACGTGGCGGCGAGTTTTCAGCTTACGGTGGTAAAGGCGCTGGTGAAGCGTGCGATCGCCTGTGCCACTGACCACGATCTAGACACTATTGTTGTTGGTGGTGGCGTCGCCGCTAATAGTGAGCTGAGAAAGACCCTGACGCAAGTGGCTACAGAACAAAACATCAGGGTCCTGTTCCCGCCGCTGATGTACTGCACCGACAATGCCGCGATGATCGCTTGTGCGGCTGTGGCGCAGTTTGAAAAGGGGATGCGATCGCCTCTCACAGTTGGCGCACAGTCCAAGCTATCGCTCACAGACGTTGCCGAGCTTTACCACTAGACTCTTTCGTTGCTGAGCCCTACCGTTGCCAAGTCCTAAGGGCTGTTAGCTTTGAGGACGGACTTAATAATTCGGGCGACTGCCTCGGGCTGCTCTATCATCGCCATATGACCGCAGTTGGATATCTCAGAGACGATTTCACCGTTTTCAAATTCTGAGTGGAAGCTCGCCAGGTACTGGACATAGCGCGGTGGCATAATCGCGTCTTCGGTCGCGGTGACAAAATGAATTGGCTGACAGATCTGGCTAATCAGCTGGGGCAATAGGTAAACTTCTTCTACAGTCGTAGACTCTAAGAGCGAACCTTTGGCAGCTTGTGCGTCGGCTCGTATAAAATCGCGAATGCGCTGCTGTCCCCAGCAGATTGACAAAGGCTGTTTGACCATCAGTCGAGAAAACATTCTCGGTAGGAGTGGCATCTGTGCTAGCCAGCTAGGCCGAAACTTCAGCATTTGCTGACCCGCTGTACGAAATTTCTCGAATTCATTTTCGATATAGATACCGCCCCCCGCATTGATGCAAATGACCCCTCTAACGCGCTCAGGCAGTAGATAGGCGGCCCAAAGCGCAATACTACCGCCTAGTGAGTGACCTACCAGCCAAACCTCATCAAGTCCTAGCTGATCGAGTAAGGATTCTAGATCTTTAGCATAAGCAGCTAGGCTGTAAGCAGGTGCCTGATAGGTTTCTATCTTTTGACCACTATTGAGGTCAAGTAGAGTGCGGTCTGCTGGGAGCTCGATCGATCGTGGTGAGCTACCTATCTGTTGCATCGCCTGTCTCTCTCTCTGTTCAGGGGCGCGGACTGACTCCCCAAACCCTCTCATGTCGTAAGTCACACAGGAATAGTCAGTTGAGAGGGTCTGTACTAGAGGATGCCAATAGGCGCGACTAAGTAGCCAGCCGTGAACAAAGACTAAGGTCTGCGCCCCGACTAATGACTCTACGCTTTGGGAATTTGTCTGTGCGCGGATGAAATCGTAGGCGTGGGGGACGCCTCTAATACTCTCTGTCAGCATCTCTGTATGCTAACGCCATTTATTTCCCTAGCAGTCTATAGCGGATGCCTTCTGCAATTTTTTGTCCTAGATATTCTGGGATGATGCCTTCGTTAGGACCTAGCAGATATAGAATTAACCGGGTTCGACCTCGCCAAACCAGCAGGTTGGCATTGAGCACCAGCAGATCTTCCTGCCAGATGGTGTACATCACTTTGTAGAACAGTCCAGGCCGATTTTCGGCTTCGATCAGCAGTGCCGGTAGATGAAAGACCGGATCGATATAGAATTCGGTTTCGACATCGGATAGCCCTTCTCCCAAGTTGAATTCTACGTTTAGCATGTCTTCGACTTCAAAGCGGCCAGACAGGGCTTCGCGAACGGCACGGCTGACATTTTCTGCGGTTTTTGGAGTGAGCTCTCTGCCGCTTCTAGAGACTTCTAGCTTGGCAAAGACCAGCATAGGAGGGTAGATTTGCCCGTATAGGCTCAGACTATGAATGGTCAGACCGTAGGCAGCTAGGACGCCGAAGATGTCGCTGAGCAAAAAAGACTGATTGCGATAGGCGAATTGGAGCACGGTGCGATCGCCCGCCGAATGAAGCTCAATGACTGCCTTTTCAGTCCTAAAAAGCTGATAGGCCAGCCGCAGGTTCTGGAGCTGTATTTCACTGTCTACAAACTGCTCATAAAATTGAGGAAAAGCTCGGTTAAATCGTTTAAGCAATTCCAAAGTAGACGGTTCTAAACCAGTTGCCATAGCTGGGCTAACGCTTCTTGAAAAATCCTGTGCTGGGTTTAGATTGCCCGGATTCAGGTGGATCGATCAGAAATTCGATCGAGCCACTGCGCTGCGTTTCTCTACAAGAGTGCTATCGTCTCAAAGATGCAGAAATGTCCAAAGATACCTGGGCTACAGCAAAGTAGGCTCAAGAAGTGAGCTGCCAGACGATATACTTTGATCAAACGCTGCTTACCTTAGTTCAAAGTTACTTAAATTGCCTGCATGGGTTTCTGGAAAAGCCTGTTCACCACCACTGATGTTGCTACAGCTTCCAAGCAAACTGCTGGTGCCGGTTATATTGCAGAAGCCGAAAGCTCCGACGATAGTCGAATCTTTTTTAGCGTAGATCGCACGATCGATCTCTATGAGCTAGAGGAGCTTTGTGACGCCGTAGGCTGGTCTCGTCGACCCATTCGCAAGGTGCGCAAGGCAATTCAAAACAGCTTTCTGGTGATCACCATGTGGGAGCAAAAGGGCAGCCGCAAGAAGCTAATTGGCTTTTCAAGAGCCACCTCAGATCATGCTTTCAATGCCACCATTTGGGATGTGGTTGTCCACCCTGACTTTCAAGGCAAAGGCTTAGGCAGAGCGCTGATGAAGCAGCTAATCAAAAAGCTGCGTAGCGAAGACATCAGCAATGTGACGCTCTTTGCCGATCCAGATGTGGTCAATTTCTACAAGCAGCTGGGCTTTATGCCTGACCCTGAAGGCATAAAAGGCATGTTCTGGTATCCCGATTGAGATTGTGTTTGCTAGCCTTTTGCCGAAGTCGACATCTGCTGTGCTTGCTGAATCCAGCTGGCCACTGTGCCTGTATCCGGCGCTAGGTCAGCTCGCCTGAAAAGCTGTACCTGTAGGCGTAATAGCTGAGGGTGTAAGCGCTGCACTGTCATCGTTGCTAGCTGCTGTGGCGTACTCACTCCAGCATGCAGCAATAGGCCACAGTGCTGAGTGCCTACCCCCGGAATTCTGGCTAAATTTGCTAGAGCTGTCCACTTATTGATGTGTTTTATATTCGTGCTAAGTTTTGCCGAGAGCTGTTGCCTTTGTGCCACACTATTTCCCTGGCGCAATAAATCAAAGGTCGTCGAGATTCCTAGCTCGTTTAGCTGCAGCAGCTGCCCTCTGCTCAATCCAGGCAGTTGATCAATCGGATGATTGGTAGACATGACCATGCTGGAAGCTCACTCCTCAGTTGCTTTATCCATCCCAATTAGCTTAATCTTCTGTGCGCTGCTGCTGCCTTCGCACGAAAAGCTAGGATAACCCATGCTAGTATGAAGGCCGGGATGTAGCGCAGCTTGGTAGCGCGCCTGCTTTGGGAGCAGGATGTCGCAGGTTCGAATCCTGTCATCCCGATATTCGCGGTCCAGTTTTCTAGCTTGTTATTTTTTGGGTTGTATTGCGATCGGCATCTGTAGCTTACAGAATCCACTTGCTCCTATCGCTTCCGGTACTTTGCTTCTAGCATAGTCAACAGCTACAACCCCCTTTAAACAAAGCAAAGTGCTTAGCACAATGTATTGCGCAGTTGCTATACAAAAAAGGAAGAACGCTACTTTCCAGAGGCGGTTCGATAAGCAAGGTGTGCCAATTATTTCTATTGTCCATCTCTGCTTGAGCTATATGGAAAGGCTCGACATCATGTAAGGTGCAAATACGCTGAATCTATGAGGATTTATGACGCTGCCCATCCATCGCATCTTCGCGCAGACATTGACGGTTAGTGCCTTAAGCATGGGTCTGATAGCCCCTGGATTGCTTGCTAGTCCGGCGCTAGCTCTTCCAGAAGAGCAGATTGTTCAGCAGCGCGAGGCAGTCTTAGCTTTCATTTTAGAAGATGAGAACGGGCCTCTCACTGGAGCAGGCGGCGTTTTAGTTTTTGTGTCTTTGCAGAGTGCCAGCGACTATATCACTGAGAATCGACCCGAGGCCAGGGATACGATAAAAGTAGTCCCAACTAACCTAGAACGCATTCATCAGGTAGCTGAAGAAATCGAGGGAGCGCCTCTGCAGATAGTCTTGGTGCCTGAGCAGGCAGAAGTAGAGCATGCTCTCACTATCGATCCGGACTATCGAGGGGGGGTGCCTTTGTTCTATGCGCAGTTGCCCAATGGTGCTTTTGCGCCGTTGTTCCAGCCTGACGGTGAGGCTGTTTTTCCAATGTACTTTTCACATGCCGACCTGGATGAGTCTTTGGCTAACCTACCCCAAGACGACTTGGGCATTAAAGTAGCGGTTATTCCACTTCAGGTTATTCTGCAAGAAATTCATACCAGCGACAACGAAATGCTTAGCCGCATCCGGCTGCTGCCTCCTGAGGTCGTTGATGCGATCAGATCCGCTAGACAAGAAGCCGAGAACGCTGCTCCGTCGAATGCTCCCGCTTCTGAGTAGGTTGTCCGTGCGTCATGTCAAGAGACGAAGGCGACATCAGCAGGCATCTCTGCTCCCGAAGACGACAGCAATTGTTTTGAAAATGATTTGAATATCGCGCCAGATAGACCAGTTGACCTGATAGTCCAGATCCATTTCGACCACCTGTTCAAAATCTTTAATGCTGGATCGACCGCTGGTCTGCCACTGTCCGGTCATGCCAGGCCTGACGGCAAGGCGCTGCCAGTGGTGGCTTTCGTATTCGGTGACCTCGTGGAGTAAGGGTGGACGAGTTCCAACTAGGCTCATATCGCCCATCAAGACGTTGAGAAACTGAGGGAGTTCGTCTAGGCTAGTGCGCCTGAGGAATCGACCGATGCGAGTGATGCGAGGGTCTGCTTCATTCTTAAAGATCAGTCCTTTGGCTTCATTCCTGACGGTGTGTCTTTGCGTTTCGGCGTCTGGGATCATGGAGCGAAACTTCCAGATGCGAAAGGGCCGACCTCTGTAGCCGTAGCGAGTTTGGGTAAAGAAGATAGAGCCGGAATGATCGATCTGAATGGCGATCGCAATCGGTATCAGTAATATGGCAACAATGCCTAGGCCAACCACAGCGCCAGCGATGTCAAGCAGTCGCTTGGTGATGCTGGTAGCAGCGGGTAAAGGTGGTCCCCAGGGGATGTTTTGAGCTGTGATCGCTACCTTTTGCTGTTCTGGTGAAAGCTTTTGCTGCTGATAGTTTTTCAGTGCTCTGCTAGTTAATACTCTGCCAAGGAATCCGTTCGGCTGCTGATAGTCTGTAGCCATATCGGTAACCAGTTGACGTTTCGACTCTGTATGAACCATGTCGGAAACCGTGATAACCGTTGATGAATCATGGCTATCATATAAACCTTATTTGATGAATTGGTAGCTCACACAAACGACTTTTCACAATCTTAGAGATTGCACCCTTTGATATGAAGCTGTTACTAGGACTAATCAATTATCGCTGATGCTGTTTTTATCCGGATGGGTAGTTCCGCTGATCTTGTACATATGTCCTGCTAAAGACAGCTGTTTTTCTATGTACTAACTTTTGCTCTCATCTCAGGACAATTTGGTGCCTCTTGCGTTTTATAGCAAAACGCACTGCGTATTTTGCCAATCGCTTTTTTCACCTGAAAAGGGCCAGAAGCTACATTGCGATGAAAAGAGTCAGGTTTCTTTTCTAGAAGTTTCTACTGAGCAGTTTCTATTGAGCAGTTTCTGTCAGTTAGTCTCTATTAAAAAATCGTAAAGCTGATGAGCCAGTGACAACTTGCTACCGTGAGCGATTTCTTTTTGCTGACCGCTGAGTAAGAGAATCACAGCTTGGTTGTTTAAACTACCAAACCCGCTATCTGACCTGTCGATAGGATTAGCTACAATTGCGTCTAGCTGTTTATTTTTCAGCTTGCTGAGAGCTGGGGCGACAATGTCGCCTGTCTGAGCTGCAAAGCCAACAATTCTCTGACTGGGTGTTTTTTGGTGGGCCAGCTGGGCGATGATGTCTGGAACAGTAGATAAAGGAAGCTGCGTGGGCAGATCCCGCTTGGGAAGCTTATGGGTAGCGGTATTGGTAGGACGGACATCGGCGACAGCAGCGGACATAATCACCCAGTCTGCTGAGGGTAGAGTCGATAGCATTGCTGTTTCCATTTCAGCTGCGGTGGTGACTGCAACGGTGCGAATAGGAGATGGAATAGTTCTAACGAGCTCGCTGGTGAGTGGTCCATGTACTAGGGTGACCTGCGCGCCTCGGTGGTGGGCGGCTTGCACAAGGGCAATTCCCATGCGGCCTGTGGCCGGGTTGCCAATGAATCTAACCGGGTCTATGTACTCTTGGGTGCCGCCACCACTGATGAGCAAGTGCTTTCCCGATAAGTCTGCTAACCCTTTCGTATGGCACAGCGAGTGGATTGTCGCGACGATTTCGGTGGGTTCTGCCATTCGTCCGGTGCCAACGCGATCACACGCCAGTCGCCCTGCTTCTGGCCCAACAGCGTGATAGCGCGACACCGACTTGCCAATCTCTAGCTGTTGCCAGTTCCTTTGGACTGACCGCTGCTGCCACATATCTGTATTCATGGCCGGTGCGAGCAGGACCGGGCAAGTTGAAGCTAGGACTGTATTGGTCAGCAAGTTATCGGCTAGTCCGTGAGCTAGCTTGGCCAGAGTGTTCGCGCTCAAAGGGGCAATCACAAGGACATCTGCCCATTCCCCCAGTTCGATATGCAGCGGCCTACCCTGTTTCGCCGACCAAAAGTCGTCATCTGTATAGACCGGATGCCGAGATAGCGCCGCAAATGTGAGCGCTGTAACGAAGCTCTGAGCCTGCTGGGTCATCAATATTCGAACGTCGACCCCGGCTTTGGCCAGGGTCGACGTTACTTCGCACAGTTTATAGGCGGCGATGCCGCCTGTCACTCCGATCAGAATTTTTTGAGGCACGGCCTTTTGAGATGCGGTTTAAGCTGCTGTGCGTTGATGGCGTACGTTGGTTGCTCTATGACTCGTCAAAAGCTTCGAGGTCGAGCAGGTGCATGTAGGGTTCTACTAGCTCTGAACGCTGAAAGGCGACGGCTCGCAGGCGGTGCCAGTCCTTTAGCCCGTCAAACGGCGTGTTGTATTCGTCTTGCTCTAACCGCTGGGCTAGCTGCGCTACATCTTCTGGGGTCATCTGGGCGATGTCTTGAGATGAGATTAGATTGTTGGTCTGTGGGGCTGAGTTGACGGTTGCCCCAGAGTGAAGCGATTCAGTGGATTGCATGGCGGCCCATTCCCCAAAAGATTGGTATGACAGTTTTGTATGGCAATTTAGCGTCTATAGCACGTCCACAGCACACAAGACGTGCATCAAGTGTAATCGCTCTCGCAGCATCTATGGATGCTATTTACAAATTCTGATCCAAACTTTTCCAAACGTTAGAGAGCTAAACAAAATTGACTGGCTATTTTGAGGGCATCTAAGGAGACTTCGTGGCCCATGTCGAATTCGTGATAGGTGAGTGCAAGTCCTTGATTCTCTAGCTGAGATTTGGTGTCTAGGGCTTTGGCTAGCGGTACGACTGGGTCTTGTCTGCCGTGGATAAGTAGAACTGGGCGCGGAGTGATGCAGGCGGGGATGGGTGTGTGGCTATAGCTACTGAGAATGAGCATAGCTGCTAGAGGTAGCTGCGGCCCGATATCTAAGGTCATAGCGCCTCCCTGAGAGAATCCACCCATCATAGTTTTTTCGAGGGGAATACCGGTCTGCTCGGGTAGCGATCGCATCCAATTTAAAAGCCGCTGCCGACTTTCCTGTAAGTCGGCTTGAGCCGCAAAATCATGCCCTTTGCGAAAGTCGTAATTGCTTGGAAAGCTGTACCAGGCCTTTCCGCCCGGCACCATCGGATGGTCAAACGGGGCATCTGGCAACAAAGCTCTAGTTGGCGAAGCGATCATATTAATCGTGTTGATTAACCCCGCCACATCCTGCGCATTTGCCCCCCACCCATGGAGTAAGACAACTAGCTTTTCGCCTGCGTTTGGCGGTGTGATTGCGATCGCATTCAGACTCAATTTCTCAACCACAATCCCGATCCCTTAAAACGAAACCATTCACCATCATAAATCCCTCACTCTCCTATTTCCTTATTCTCTAGGCGTAAGTCGCCAGCGGGTTTAAACCTGATTCAAGCCCTTGAGTTACTCTCTAATCACTAAACCCTGTACTCTTTTAAACCTGTCCTATACGTTTAGAAAACCGCCCATGTCTCGCCTCGCCCTGCTGAGTGTTTCAGATAAAACTGGTCTGATTGAGCTCGCGCGATCGCTCACCCAAGACCTCGATTTTAAGATTATTAGCAGCGGTGGCACAGCAAAGGCTATCAGCAATGCAGGCATTTCAGTCACCAAGGTTTCTGACTACACGGGCTCCCCCGAGATCCTCGGCGGTCGGGTCAAGACGCTACACCCCAAGGTCCACGGCGGTATTTTAGCGAGGCCAGACCAGGCGGCGGATCAATCAGATCTTACTAACAACGACATTCGTGCTTTTGATCTGGTGGTCGTCAATCTCTATCCATTTGAGCAAACAGTTGCCCAGCCGGATGTCACCTTAGCAGCAGCCATCGAGAAGATTGACATTGGTGGCCCCACGATGATTCGAGCTGCTGCTAAGAATCATCAGTACGTAACCGTGCTGTGCAATCCCAATCAATACGACGATTACTTGGCAGTAGCCAAAGCCAACCAGGGCAAACCACCCACCGAGTTTCGTGCTTCCTGCGCACAGCAGGCATTCTGGCATACGGCGAACTATGACTGTGCGATCGCGCAACATCTTACCCGGCAGCAAACGCTGATTGACCAGCCCAATCAAGCTGCTGCCCTCCCTGTCGATTACGCCGTTAACGGTCACCTCAAACAAACCCTTCGCTATGGCGAAAATCCTCACCAGAGCGCTGGATGGTATCAGAGCGGTGCGATCGCCAGCGGCTGGGCCGCCGCCGAACAGCTACAGGGTAAAGCCCTAAGCTACAACAACCTGGTGGATTTAGAATCTGCTCGCCGCATCATTGCTGAGTTTCCTAGCAACGAGCGTCCTGTCGCTGCCGTTTTGAAACACACTAATCCCTGCGGCGTTTCGATTGCCGATTCTCTATCAACGGCGTATCAGCAGGCATTTGATGCTGATAATGTTTCTGCTTTTGGCGGTATTGTTGCGCTTAATCAATCGATTGACGAAGCGACGGCTGAAGCGCTAACCGGCACGTTTTTAGAATGTGTGGTGGCACCGGGCTGTAGTGAGGCGGCTAAGGCGATTCTGAGTAGAAAGAAGAATTTGCGGATACTTGTACTGCCGGATTTGGGTTTTGGGCCAGTGCAGAGCGTGCGGGCGATCGCAGGTGGATTTCTGACCCAAGCCTCAGACGATCTTAGAGAAGACCCCGCTCAGTGGAACATCGTTACTGAGAAGAAGCCAAATGAAGCTGAGCTAGCCGAGCTGCTTTTCTCGTGGCGAGTCGTCAAACACGTCAAGTCCAACGCCATTTTGATAACTCGGGATAACACTACCCTCGGGGTCGGTGCAGGCCAGATGAACCGTGTGGGTGCAGTCAAAATTGCGCTAGAGCAAGCAGGCGGTCGCTCTCAAGGCGCAATCCTCGCTAGCGACGGCTTCTTTCCATTCGATGATTCTGTTAAGACAGCCGCCACGGCAGGTATTAAAGCTATTGTCCAACCCGGTGGCAGCATTCGTGATAACGACTCAATTACCGCTGCCAACGAACTGGGATTAATCATGGTCTTTACAGGCACCCGCCATTTTCTGCACTAGGACATGTGCCGTGTCTTGGGATTATTGACGATTAGAGCCTCAAACTCCGGATACCAACGTAAAAGCCTGCACATCTGAGTACATATTCAAAAGCTCCGAAAGCCCCGATAGAGAGTTTGCGGCTACGGGTGTCAACAATATGCGTGTCTGCATAGATCTAGGTCTAGCAGGGATGAAACATAGCTAGTGCTGGGTGCCTACCTCTAGAAAAAGTACGCTAGCTAGCCCCTTTGCTTTGTCAAAAACAGTGGTTTTGCGCGCCAACACTGTCTGAAGTAAAGGGTTCGACGCTGTATAGCGATCACCGGATGCATTCGGCGATTGCTGACCACTTAGCTCTATACGCAGCAAGGGTTCCACCGATTGAAAGTGTGTGAAGCTAAGTGGCGAAAGCTATAGAAGTCGTCAAGGGTATCTGAAAATGGATAACGCGTTAGGTCTTTTTGCAATGCTGACCTATGTAGCTACTCTCTTCCCAAGCAACTTTAAAGTTATCTTTCCAGCCGTCAGGTACAGCGCTTTCTACAGGATTCTCTTGAAGAACCGTCGTTCTATCGGCCTTTGGACTTTCGCACTTTCAGCCGGTCATGCTTGCGTCGTTCTCTATCAGCAGGCTCCGAACCTGTTAGCCATAGAGTTTTATCGCAAGAGCATCAGCGGGTTTTTGCTTCTGTTTATTTTTGCGCTGCTAGCGGTCACGTCAAACAACTGGAGCATTCGCAAGCTTCAGAGAAATTGGAAGCGGCTGCATTCGCTCACCTATGCTGCCGCTTTCCTGATTCCCTGGCATATCTCTGTCAAGATGGCTGATAAATGGTCTGCAGTGACTATTATCTGTATGGGACTAGCCATAAACGCTATTGGTCTTTGGACCTTTAGGAAATATCAGCAGCTGATGCAAATAAAGCAGCAAGGAGCGCTCACTCGCCTGACCCGGCTGTTCTATCTCAGGTTTTTGCTGCTGACCAGCCCTCGTAACATAGTCGACTATCGAGATGGAATCCGATCGTTTCACGACTGCGAGCGCTAGCTTCAAGTGCTAGCGCTCAAAAGACCTTTGCGGAAACTGAATAGCTATCAACTGGCTATCAATTACGCGTCAACCACTTCTGGCCGTTTAGTCGCTGCAGCGTATACAGCACCATCAGATCTAGGGTGATTCGTCGCTCATCGCCCATGAACTGTTCGATTGTGCTGGGCACCTTGCCGTTAGAAGCTAGCGTGAACACCTTCTGCCCGGTGATGTCTTCATCAATAAAGGCAATATTGAACTTGCGATCGCCCTCACCTTCTTCTGTCCACTGCCCTTGCACCTGCCAATAGGGGGCGTCAGCGCTTTGGCCGATTACCTCCAGCTTGCGCTTGGCAAACTCTAGGTTCAAATCTTCAATGCCTTCCTTTGCCATCGCTTCTTTTAGGCTAGGCAAATAGTGCTGCTCCATAAACTCATTGAAAGGCTTATCCTCTAGCTTGGGAGGCTTCTCTTTCTTCTTTGCAGCTGGCTTTTTACCGGCTGGCTTTTTATCGGCTGGCTTTGCCTCAGTCTTCGCAGCTGGCTTCTTCTCAGCGTCATCCCCGCCTGCTGTTTTGCCTGCTGGCTGGTTGCCTGTTTTGGCGGTATCTTCTCCAGTATCTTCTTTGATCTTTGCGACTGGTTCGTCCGCTTTCTTATCCTCTGACTGCTCTAGACCCTCTGCATCGGCATCAGGCTTTGCCGTTTCTGCAACCGTATCTTCAGGCTTTGCACCCTCTACGATGTTTTCAGCATTCTGGTCTGACGGTTTTTGCTCTTCTGCCATGCTATTTCGCTTCTATTTCGCTAGGGGCACTGCGCCATAATTATAATAGACCCGTCTCACTTCGCGTAAAACCAAAATTCGATTTCAGAAGTTGCCTCATCAAACCGGGCCGAATGAGTAGCTTGGGCCGGTACGTGATACCACTCGCCGGTTTTATAGCGTGATTCTTTCCCATCCAAGAAGAGTATGAGCTCACCTTGCGTGATCACACCGACATTATCCGTTTCGTGGGTGTGTGGAGGAATCGCTGTTGCTGCTGGATAGGACGCAAACAGCACATCGCAGTCTTTCGCTTCGAGTTTGAATGCGTCGAAAGGGCCATCGAATTCTTGTAGCGATTGAAGCTGCCTTGGGAAATGCGTCATCTCTACTTTCCTCGGTCGTTGTGAGTCAGCGCACTTAGGCTAGCTGAAGCACTTCTGCATGTTGACGATACCATTCGACTGTTTTCTTTAGCCCTTCGCGAAAATCGGTCTTCGCCTCGAAACCAAAGGCTTGTTTAGCTCGCTCTGTATCTAGGCAGCGACGCGGCTGGCCGTTGGGCTTGTCAGTTTGCCAAACGAGTTCGCCTTTGAAGTCCATGACTTCGCAGATCAGTTCTGCCAGGTCTTTGATCGAAATTTCGGAGTTGGTACCTAGGTTAACTGGCGCGGCATCTGAGTAGCTTTGGGTTGCCATTACGATGCCACGGGCAGCGTCTGTGGAATAAAGAAATTCGCGGGTTGGACTACCATCTCCCCAAACGGGTAGTTCTTTGTCGCCGTTGACTTGGGCTTCGTGGACTTTGTGGATGAGTGCTGGAATGACGTGGGAGCTGCGCGGGTCGAAGTTGTCTTCGGGGCCGTAGAGGTTGACGGGCAGTAGGTAGATGCCGTCAAAGTCGTACTGCTGACGGTAGGCTTCTAGCTGAACGAGCAGGGCTTTTTTGGCGATGCCGTAGGGGGCGTTGGTTTCTTCGGGATAGCCGATCCACAGGTCTTCTTCTTTGAAGGGAACGGGGGTGAATTTTGGGTAGGCGCAGATGGTGCCAACGCAGACGAATTTTTCTGCGCCTGCCTGGTAGGCGGCGTGAATGAGCTGAGTGCCCATCATTAAATTGTCGTAAAACAGCTCTGCGGGCTTTTCGCGGTTGAGGCCGATGCCGCCAACGTGAGCGGCTAGGTGAATAATTACATCTTGTCCGGCGACAGCGCGTTTGCACGCTTCCATCTCGGTGAGGTCGTAGTCGCGCGATCGCGTCACCAGAATACTGTCGGGGTCAGCGCCTGCCTGCTGTAGCTGGTCTACCACCTGCTTTCCTAAAAAGCCAGCGCCGCCAGTGACTAGTATTTTCTTATTTGCTAATTCCATTGATTTTAAGATAAGGAGCCAATTGCTTGACGACGAATAGTTGCTATGTTCAGACCGTTGCTTTTGCCGTTCATTGGCTTTTGGCCGATGGCTTCCAAATCAGCGTCTACCATCAGCTTCACCAGCTCTTCAAAGCTGACTTCAGGCTCCCATCCCAAGACTTTTTTGGCTTTGCTAGGATCGCCGATCAGCAGATCGACTTCAGCCGGTCTGAGGTAGCGCTCGTCGAAGGCAACAAAGTCGTTCCAGTCGAGATTGACGTACTGGAAGGCAATGTCTAGAAATTGACGGATGGAGTAGGTCTCGCCGGTTGCAATCACAAAGTCGTCTGGTTTCTCATGCTGAAGCATTAGCCACATGGCTTTGACATAGTCTTTGGCATAGCCCCAGTCGCGCTTGGAGTCTAGATTGCCAAGGTAAAGCTTCTTTTGTTGACCGGCGACGATGCGAGCGATCGCCCGGGTGATTTTGCGGGTGACGAAGGTTTCGCCTCGGCGCGGAGATTCATGGTTGAACAAGATACCGTTAGTCGCAAACATGTCATACGATTCGCGGTAGTTGATAGTTTGCCAGTGGGCATAGACCTTGGCACAGGAATAGGGACTGCGAGGATAGAAAGGGGTTTCTTCAGACTGAGGAACATGCTGGACTTTGCCATACATTTCGGAAGAGCCTGCCTGGTAGAAGCGGACTTCGTTGCTGGTGCGCTGCTGATAGTCGCGGATGGCTTCTAGGAGTCGCAGTGCGCCCATCGCTACAGTATCTACAGTGTATTCGGGTGAGTCAAAGCTGACGCGGACATGGGACTGTGCGCCCAGATTGTAAACTTCGTGAGGCTGAACTTGCTCTAGAATGCGGCGGAGCATGGTGCCATCGTTGAGGTCGCCGTAGTGCAAGAAGAGCATAGCGTCCTCTTGATGAGGATCAACGTAGATATGGTCGATCCGATCGGTATTGAAGGTGGAAGTGCGGCGGATAATGCCATGGACTTCGTAGCCTTTGTCTAGAAGAAGTTCGGCTAGGTACGAACCGTCTTGTCCTGTGATACCAGTAAGCAGTGCCCGCTTCGCTTGCGTCATTATTAAAAAATTCCTCTATATAGTAGGTAGTAGATATAGCTCTGATGTCGCTTTAGGGGCTGGCACTCATTACAATCTCTACAAAGGCTTCGGTAGGAGTATGCCCAAAACACAGAACAGATGGAAATATCTTGATATCGTGTGTCTTATTGCTCAACATTACCTGATCATGCTGGTAGCGTTGAGTGGTTTATATCAAGAAAAGATGTTTTGTCGACAAAGTTACGGCAAATAAGTTACGGCAAATAAGCTGCGGCAAGCGGCAAGGATATCAAGCTGGTTTCAAGCTCTGCGATCGCGCTCGATATCATAGATTGCTTTTTCCCAGCACCACTGTTCTGGTTTGTCAGGATTGCGATCGCTGACATCTTGAACCAGTCGCTGTGCGACCGGAGCATTGCCGCCAACCAGCCTTAGCAGCTGTTTGCGAGTACTTCTAGAGACTCCTCGCTCGCGGGAGATACTGGTGTGGTGACCGCTAGCGCCGCGTCGCTTAATAGGCAATCGGTAGCCCGTAAGCCAGCTGAAGACGGCGAGAAGTAGGGCAATTGCGATCGCAATAGAAATAATAGACATAGCCGTGAGTCGAAATATATGGCTTAGGGTAAGCCAAAAAATGTACGGATGACATCTTTTTTGATACTGACGCGATTTTCTTTAATGCGCTTCTCCTGGCAGTTTCCAAGAAGAAATACAAACGCAAGTGGTGCCTCGTATCTAAAACATGACTGATTCTATTCGCGCCGAATCCCGCATTGAAGCTATTCTTTCTTTTTGGTTTGGTGAGCCCACCAATCCAGATTATGGCTGCTACCGCAAAGCTTGGTTTATCAAAGACTCAACCTTCGACGAGCAAATTCGTCAGCAGTTTCTAACCGATGCCGACAAAGCGGCGGCGGGTGCCTACAAAAGCTGGCAATCACAACCATTGTCAGCAGTCGCGCTGCTGTTACTACTCGATCAGTTCCCACGCAATCTGTATAGAGGCCATCCCCACAGTTTTGCTACCGATGCTCAAGCGCTAGCAGTGGCAAAGCATATAGTCAACGCTGGTTTAGATTGTGAGCTAGTGCCCGCACACCGATTTTTTGCATACTTACCCTTTGAGCACAGCGAGGACATACAGCACCAAAATCGCTGTGTTGAGCTGATGCAACGCCTCGTTGAGGAATTTCCCAATCTGGACACAGGATTTCAAGGCGGCTTGGACTATGCTATTCGCCACCGAGAAGTGATCGAAAGATTTGGACGCTTTCCCCATCGCAACCAGATATTGGGTCGTCAAAGCACGCCAGCAGAGACAGCCTTTTTGCAACAGCCGGGTTCGAGCTTTTAGTACCGATACAGACGGTCTACTGACGATTAGTGACGTACTCTAGCCATATCGAGGCACAGAGCCCAACGTAGTGCGCAAAGATAGCGTTGATCACCGAAAAGACTACAGCAATATCTGCAGCGTTGATAAAAGCTGACGAATCTCGGGTGATGCCGCCAAAGGTTGCGACCTGGCGCAGTGACCTAGTCCAGAGATCGGCAACTACCACTTCAGCGCCAAAAATAGTGATCAGCATACCAATCAGGCTGATAGAGATACCAATGCGAATAGCTCTAATGGCGTCTTTGGGTTTAGGACGCAGGTCGGGATTGGTAGTGCCGAGCTTGCGGCCAAGTCGAACATAGCGAAAGCCCCAAAACGCGCTGATAAAAATGGTCAGAATGCCTACTGTTGTGAACAGGTCGGCAGAGGCGCTGGAAAACCCGGTATTTGGCTCCAAAGCATTGAACACAAACAGGATGCTAGCAATGACGCCGATGACGGTCTGTACCCACACGCTAGCCCAGCCAACTCGCTTGAAGTTCGCTGCAATTCGCCGAATAGCGGGAGGGAGAGAGTACCCAAGTTCACCAGTCATAGGCGTGCTGCTCTTTAGGGAGGATCGTAAGTAAGAAGATAAGCTTTATGGTAATACGAATGTCGAGAGTGGGGAACGCAGAAGGTGGCTAGTGCTAGTGAGGGGTTGGGTATGGGCGTCTATAAAGATCGGGTGAGTGATGCGATCGCTCGCCACCGACACCGCGTAGATTATTTGGCAGTGCGATTGGAAAAGTCACAGGGCTGTGAGATTCGCCTGCGGGGTGATGTGCCAGAAGCGCTCAGCGAGGGAGTGTCAATTGGTGGGCAGGTGCGAGCCTGTTATCGTGGGGGCTGGGGATTTGCTAGCTTTAACCGGCTGAGCGATTTGTCTCAGCGGATGGAGGATGCGATCGCCGCGGCTCGTCTCGTTGGAGATGACACTACCCGGCTAGCATCTATCGATGTTGTTCAGACCACCTGCACATTACCCCTAACTGGCACAGATCCTAGAGCCATCTCACTGGCAGACAAGAAATCCCTATGTCATCACTACACTGAAGTTCTAAGAGGGCAGCATCCCGAGATTGCCTCAACGACTGTGCGCTACGAAGACAGCTATCAGCAGGTTTTGATAGCGACCTCTGAAGGTACCTTGATAGAGCAGAACTGGACTGATCTGGAGATGCGGTTCTCAGCGACGGCTAGACAGGGCGACTGGGTGCAGACCGGGCGAGAAACAATAGGGTCGCGGCGGGCTTATGAAGATGTGCTCGGATTGGAAGATCAGGTGAAAGCGGCGGGCGATCGCGCAGTCACTTCTCTGAGCCTACCGTCAGCCAAAGGCGGCATTTATACCGTCGTCATCGATCCGATTCTCAGCGGCCTGTTTGTTCACGAAGCCTTTGGCCATCTGTCTGAAGCCGACATGATCTACGAGAACCCAGAGCTGCTAGAAACCATGTCTCTAGGTCGGCGGTTTGGCCCCAAAACGCTCCAGATTTTTGATGGCGCTGCGCCAGAAGGTCATCGCGGCAGCTATCTATATGATGATGAAGGCACCCCTGCAACAACGACTCAGCTGATTAAAGACGGCGTATTAACCGGACGATTGCACTCACGCGAAACCGCCGGAGAACTAGGTGAGACGCCAACTGGAAACGCTCGGTGTTTGAACTATCACTATTCACCGCTAGTGCGGATGACGAATACCTGGATTGAACGGGGAGAAACGCCAGTAGCTGATTTGTTCGCAGATATTGATGAAGGGATCTACGCGCGTAATTGGCTCGGCGGACAGACAAACGGCGAGCTGTTTACCTTCACCGCAGGCGAAGCCTGGATGATTCGTCACGGCAAGATCGCTGAACCGGTTCAGGATGTGACGCTGTCGGGCAATGTCTTTAGCACGCTGGCCAATATCGAGGCGATAGGTGATGACTTTTACTGGGACGAGTCGGGCGGCTGTGGTAAGGGTGGACAAAGTGGGCTGGCCGTTGGTTGTGGTGGTCCGAGTCTTAGAATCAGGGATGTTGTGGTTGGAGGAGAGAGTGAATGAACACCTTTGCAGTCAGTCCGGCAACTAACAACACGTCGAATTTGCGGCTTTATTTGGATACTGCTGATGTCGCGGCTTGGAAGAAATGGCTACCTACTGGCATGTTCTATGGCGTGACCTGCAATCCGCTGCTGCTAGAGAGAGCAGAGGTTGAGTGCAATCCAAATACGTTGAAAGCGCTTGCTCAAGAGGCGTTCGCACTAGGAATGCAAGAAGTTCATTTGCAAGCCTGGGGTGATTCAGTGCCAGCTTTACTTAATATCGGCAATTTGCTCAGTAGCTTTGATAATAGAATTGTGATCAAGCTACCAGCAACTAAAGACGGCACTATGGCCGCTAAAGTGCTGATTCGTTCGGGTATCCCAGTCACACTGACCGCCGTCTACTCTATTCACCAGGTATTAATTGCGGCGGCAATTGGCGCTAGCTACGTGGCTCCATATCTGGGTCGGATTGATGATAGCGGTAGAGATGGCTTTGCTGAAGTAGCGACTATGCACGAGGTCTTGCAGGGTGTGAAGTCTACTACTCGGGTGTTGACAGCAAGCATTCGCGATGTAGAAGATATTTCCGCGCTAGCAGAGCGTGGGGTAGATACGTTTACTTTTTCGGCCGCGATCGCTCAAGCTTTCTTTGACGTTCCTGAAACAATCGAAGCTACTGCTGATTTTGAAAGAGCCGCCAACCAGATTATCTAATTTGCTCTAGCAACGTTTAGCACTGCATCCTATTTTATGGCCATCTACGAACAGTCTGTTTTCATTCGCGCGAATTCAACGACGGTGGAACGCTGTTTTACAGAGCAGCGCCTGATGCATCAGTGGCTGAATCCGTCTTTGGTTTGCGATCCGGTTGGTGACTGGCGAATGACAGTCGGCAGCGAATTCGACTTTCGACTGAAGATTCCGGTGCTGTCACCTTCGCTGCACAGCACCGTGATTGAACGGCACCCTGGACTAGTTGTCTGGGGATTCAATGGATTTTTTGAGGGATGCGATCGCTGGGAATGTCAGCCCGAATCAAACGGGACAACGCTGCTAAATCGGTTTGAATTCACTATTCCTAACCCGCTGATTAGCTTTGGGTTTAACCAATTCGCAGCAGGCTGGACCAAAAAAGATATGGAAGCTCAGCTACAGCGATTGAAGCAGGTTGCCGAACGGCTATAGCCTTTTTGGAGTGTGCATTCGCACGGTACCATAGCGCACTTGGCAGCTTCCTGTGCGCAGACTCCTCTACGCAGAGGCCAGGGCTGAACTGTCAGCAGACTGACTTTCTGTTTCTGCAAGAGTCTCGGGCGAAGGCGAAGGCGGAATTTTTTGATCTTCGAAGATGCTTTTGATAGAGCTGGCTACTGGCACTGCGACGATCAGACCTATAACTCCCGCAATTTTGGTCCCTAGCAGAAGTGAGACGAGTATCCAGACGGGATTGAGGCCGACAAATCCACCGATTAGCTGAGGCGCGATCGCATTTTCCACCACCTGATCGATCACCGCTGCGACCGTCACCACCCGCACCCCTAGCCAAATACTCTTCAACGCAGTTAAAAAGCTAATGATCGTGATGCTCAGCGCTGGACCGAACGGAAAAATTGCCATTACGCCGACCGCAATTCCAAACAGCAGACCAAACGGCACCTGAATTACGACAAAGGCAATGGTCATAGCGCTGCCCATCAATAGCGCAACAGTAAACTGGCCCAAGAAGTAATTCTGAAAATTGCGCTTGATCAAAGGTCTAGCTCGTGAATTCCATGACTCTGGGAGCCACTGATAGATTCCATCCCACAGCTTCTCGCCATGTAGCAATAGATAGAAAGTCAGCACCACCGTCAGGCCCAAATCCACAACGCTACTGATGGCATCCGGCAATAGTGAAAGTACGCCCGCACTAATCGTTTGAATCTGAGTGGTGATTCTCGCCTGAAGCTGGGCTGACAGCCTGGACAAATCGATTGGCAGATTTAGACCGACTGCCCAGTTTTGGAAAGCGGTCATCTGAGAAGTACTAGAGTCAATCCAAGAGGGCAAACGTCCAGACAGCTCGGTGATTTGCTCAACCAGTGGTGGCACTAGAAGCACACCTAGCACGCCTAATATAGAAACGGTGATCAGCAGCACTAGCAGAATCGCTAGCGATCGCCGCAGCCGAAAGCGAGCGAGCCACTGAACCGGATAGTTCAATAGAAAAGAAAGTAGCGTTGCTGTCAAAAAGATGGTGAACTGAGCACGGAAATAGACAAAAATCTGTAGCGCTACCCATCCGTTTAGCGCCAGTAGTGGTAGTGCCAAACCCCAAACCATCCAGCGCGGTAGTCGATTGAACCAGTCCATTAACAACGTGTGACCTATCTTGCGTTTCTTGCGGCGAAGCCTACAGCGGTTTCTTTTGGTAAAGCTGTATGAAGCAATACGAATCCTACCAGGATAGCGGATCGCTCAAACTGATACCCCTTTCCCTGGAGTGACTCTGCAATAGCAAGTGGATGCTATCCACCTACCGACATGTACCAGTAATAGGTTGCCATTGGAATTACCGTAGCTGCGATTAGTAAGACGATAACAACCGTCGTCGAAGAGCCGCGAGTCGCTTCGGTTTCTTCTGCGGTGGCATAGGTGCGATCGACATCGACAGTATCGTCATAGGCTTCGGGCGGACCGGGATCAGGCTCTCCAGAAAGTACGGCTACTAGGCGATCAGTTGCTCCTAGAAAAGATTGATTGTACTGATTGCCTTTTAGTAAAGGTATCTTCATCGTTTCACCCACGAGGCTCTGCGCTAGCTCCTGATTCACGATCGCTGCCGAATCTTCTCCGACGTTGATGCCGATGTTGTTAGTGACATCATCTAGCACGATTACGGTCTGATTGCTACGCGCCTCGGGGGTAGGAAACCAGCGTTCTGCTAGCTGGTCGGCAAAAGATTGAGCAGTTTCGCCATAGTCCAATCTGTGAATAGTGACAAAACGAACCTCGTTGCCCGTCTCCTCGGCCAGCTGCTTAAGCGAGCTTTCGATTCTGCCTTCGTTTAGGCGTGAGACCTGCGAAGCTTCGTCAATAAACCACTTGCCATTAGGCGTTTGTGGCATGCTGTACAGGCTAGTAGCCAGGGCAGGCGCACTAAATAGCTGGATGGCGAAGAGGGTGATTGCGCTAAAGCAGATAAGCTGACGGAACCAGACAAGCAGTCGTCTAGACATGGGAAGGATGTGTAAGGTAGGCTTCGTTACTTACTATAGATAATAGAGGAAATCGGGATATAGAGGTCGCTGAGGCACAAGCGGCAGCTCTCAAACCTGCTTGTTCCTGTCTGCTAAAAATCTAGGTGCTAGGCAGAAACTGCTGTGCCCGCAAGATTTGCGCTAGATCTGTTTTGCTCTCAATCAAGCAGGCGTGCCCGCTCTTTGGCAAGAGCATTTTCTTCGCGTTGGGAAATCGAGCAACTAGGCTATTGGCTTCGCGTGCGGAAGGTAGCAGTCGATCGTTCCCACCCGCAATCACCAAAACAGGATGCGTCATCCGCTCCAAAGGCAGCCGCTCTATTTCAAATTTGCCTAGCAGTCCCATGCGCCAGGCGGCTGTTTTGGCAGGCACTGATCCCATCGCATTAGCAAGCGCAATGCGATCGCGGCTATCCACTCGAAAAGGCTCTATCAGAAAGGGAATCAGACCCTGAGCACCATAGCGATAAACTAGATTAGGCAGCTGATGGGTAATCAACGATCCCAGCTGCATCCAGGGCAACCGTCGAAAAGAGGAAGCTGGATTGATCAAAATCACCTTTTCAAATAGGTGCGGCGAATAGGTCAGCACCTGCATGGCCAAACAGCCGCCAAAAGACTCTCCGCACAAATAAACCCCTCGTCTCCTGCCTGAAGACGCAGTGTCTTTCCCCAACTCGCTCTCAATCAGCACACTGACTTGGTGTGTCAAGGTCTGCCAGTCAGTTCTCTCCTGTGGCGGTAGCGATAGACAGCGCGAGTCAAACCAGTGCGACAGCTTATTGGCTTGAGCCTGGAAAAGCTCTCCAGTTCCATCCATGCCTGGCAGGTAGACAAAAAGCGGTCGCAAAGCTTCTCTCCTGACTTTTGCCTCTAACTCTGTACGCGGTTTTATAAACTTGACGGTATCCAATCTTCCTCACCCGGTCAGGTTCAAAGCCTGACGCTACATACCTTTTTTTAACAGTGTCTGAATTTCGTCTTGGCAGGTATCGGCTAACTCTGCTGCTACTCGTCCAGCCTGTCTACCGTGATAGTGCTGTTGCAGGTCTACTGTCGAAATTGGTTCTCCGATCACAACGGCAACCTTGCGATAGATTACAGCCGGGTGCCGTCCAGACTGCTGGAACAGTGGCTCGCTAGGATCGAACCAGCCAAGTAGCCGAAAAGGAATCGTATCCTGCTGCTTTTCTTCCAGCGCAATAATAGCAGTAGGGACAATCTTTAGATCGCTAGTAGGTGCGCGCAAAGCCAGGTGCGCGAAACCTCTGTGAAAGCTGTTGATTTGGTTGGGCAAGGTCATCTGGACCATCGGCTTGGTGCCTTCGGGGAAAACGCCAATGGACTGCTGTGATTGCAGAAAATCGGTCGCCTGCTTGAAAAATGTCCGCCCTCTCTGCTGCGGTCCATCAAGCGGAAAACATCCTAGCGCGTTGACGATTTCGCTCATCACCGGCACCTGAGACATGTAGTGATGACAGGCAAAGTGAACTGGCTGGGCGGTAGCGGCAATCAGCAGCGGCGCGTCCAAAAAGCTGCGGTGATTGGCGATCATCAAGAAAGGCGACGACGGTAGCGAGGCACGCTGATGAACGCTGATTCGGATGCCCATAGAAAAGAGCATCCATCTAGAAAGTTCGAGGGGACTAGTCAAGGGTAAAGCAGGAGAAAGAAAGAGAGAAAACAGGATCTAAAGACAGAAACGGAGCGAAAAAACAAAAAAGAACCAGCGGGACTGTGCTTTGCCCACTGGTCTTTTATCCCATATAACTTCAACGTTAAGCATCTCCGCCAGGGGTGAACTATGTCGTCGTACACATGGCTCTGCGGTATGAAGCAGGCATCACCGGTAGCTCAATAGGGACGATACAGCCACTCGCGATCGCGTCGTCTAAAACAGCGATAACTCTACGTTCCTTACAGGTGAGCTTACCGTTTCGATATTGATTGATCTGGGCGGCCACACCCGGTGATAGCTCTTTGTGCGCGATCGCCGTACGAACCAATGCCTCAAGATCTACTGCTTTAGAACTGGACCTCAAGGACTTAAATCCCAATACTTTTGACATGTTCTTATAACCTTTAATGCCTGTTTTTCTATCTTCTTCTGATAGAGTTTTGGTCCGGATGAAAAGGATATTTTGGAATTTGCAAGGACGATAGTTAAGCATTTTTACGTATCTGTAGAATATAGCAATCTTGCTGACCAACCTAATTCGTTTAGGGAACCATTTAGTTCTACTAATTTGTAGATTCAAACTTGATGTATATCAGTAAAACTATTGATGCAAAGGCATTCCTGGCTGATCTTCACTTATCAGTAGTATTAGCTAGAAAGCGCTTGTTGTTTCAACTTATTTTGTTGTTCATTAAAGCTAATAAGATTTTTTGATTAAGAGATAGCTGCTTAAAGCTACTTGATCAGCTAAATATATCCGACTGGATTGTCTCGATTGAAATTATGTTAGTAAATACGAACTATTCGTGTCAACAACTGCCAGAGCCGTAGCAAACGCACAAACGCATCGTACGTTTTGCTACGGCTTCGCTGGAAAAGGGTTAGAGCTTTTGACCATGCTGAAATCGAAATGCCTGAAGCTATGGCTATTTAGGTTAAACCAGGAAGTGTCTGATCTACTCATTCGAGCTGTCGTCTGAGCTAGTGTCTGATTGCTTCAATAGACTGCCCTGCGGCAAGCGCGATCGCCTTCGGAAAAATCGAATGCTCCTGCACTTGAATTCGGGCTTGTAGCGTTTCTACACTGTCATTGGCTAGCACGGGTACGGCTGCTTGCATGACAATCGGGCCGCTATCGACAGCTAGCTCTACATGATGAACGCTACAGCCCGTAATTTTGACCTTGGCCTGTAGTGCCTGTTCTACAGCGTGGATACCAGGAAAACTAGGTAGCAAGCTTGGGTGAATATTCAGAATCTGACCGGGAAAGGCAGAAATCAGGCGCTGCGTAACTCGCCGCATCCAGCCTGCCATCACGACCCAGTTCACCCTGAATCTACTGAAGGTATCGACGATAGCTTCATCTAGCTGCTCTCGGCTGCCGAATGTACGGTGATCTAAAAGTTCTGCTGGAATGCCTAGACGCCCAGCTCTTTCGACAACCTTTGCCGTTGGATTGTTGTAAATGACGACCTCAATCGTGGCCTGAAGCGTGCCTGCGGCAATGGCATCTGCGATCGCCTCAAAGTTGCTGCCACTACCCGAGGCCATAATTCCAAGTCTGATGGGCAGACTAGCCTCCAGATTGTTGGTCGTTTCAGGTGAGATTAGGGCGTGAGTGACCGGCTGGGTCGGTGATGGCAGGGGCGGCATAACTTAAAGGCTGTAGGACTTAGGTGATAACACTGAAATCTGTGCGAGGGTGACTCTGATAAATTAAGAATGACTTATATTTTGAGGGTTCAATCGGGCATTTTAGCAGTACCTGATATCCGTCCAATCACGTAATGAGCTTATCGACTAGTTCGTCTGAATTGACTGCCATGTGGAATATGCTGGATGCGATCGCCCAACCAGTCTACGTAAAGAACGACCGGCATACGTGGATCTACGTCAACGAAGCTGGGGCTGCACTAGCAGGTATATCAGCTGAAGCTATTGTTGGTCGCAGCGAGTCTGCCTTTTTGCCTGAGCAAGTTGCTAGGCAGCTAACTCATCAGGATCAGCTATTTTTCGATGATGCTCAGCAAAGCAGCCAACCGCTAATATTTGAAACTACAAGCGGCACTCAGCAGCTAATCGGTCATCGCCGATTGTTTAAAGCGGCTAGTTTGGCTGGCAACGGCGCAGCTAGCCAATCAGCTACCGTGCTAGTGAACACACTACAGAACGTGACGGACGTCGCTCGTGCCTACCAAGAAAACGCCTTTCTCCATAAACAGCTACAGACAAACCAGGCCGAGCTAGAAAAAGCACGACAGCTAGAATCCACGCTGAAGCGAATCACAGACCGCGTTAGAGATAGTTTAGATGAGCAGCAGATTCTACAGACTGCCGTTGACGAGCTAGTCGAAGTCTTGAATGCAAAAGCAGCAAACACAGCGCTATACGATTTGGAGCAAGGCACTTCGACGGTGCTGCACGAGTGCGCGGCAGGGCTAGCACCGATGCGGGGTCGGGTGTCCTCTCTAGAGGCGTATCCAGAAGTCTATCAGCTGCTGCTAACCGGTCAGTATCTACAGTTTTGCTCTGTTTTTCCTAATCCCCAGCGAGGCCGGGTATCTATGTTTGCCGCGCCGATTGAGGACGACCGGATCGTTCTAGGCGATCTGTGGTTGATCAACGACAAAGACAGATGCCTAACCGAGCTGGAGATTCGGCTAGTACAGCAGGTCACAAACCAGTGTGGAATTGCCATTCGACAGGCCCGACTCTATCAGGAATCCCAATCTCAGGTCCGTGAGCTAGAACATGTCAACACGCTCAAAGATGACTTCCTCAGTACGGTTTCGCACGAGCTGCGTACGCCAGTCACCAGTATGCGAGTGGCTTTGCAGATGCTAGGTATCACCCTGAAGCAAGAGTACGGCATTGACGAAGAGGAGCTGAAGAAGCCACAGACTGAGAAGGGCCGATTGGCTCGCTATTACAGCATTTTGAGCGAAGAGTGCGAGCGTGAGATTAGCTTGATCAATGATTTGCTTGATTTGCAGCGCTTAGACGTTGGCAACCATCCGATGATGATGCAGCCAATTAATATTTCAGCCTGGCTGCCTGGTCTAGTGAATGGCTTCATGCCTAGGGCTGCCAGTCGTGACCAGGAACTGATGCTAACAATTCATGACAGCCTGCCTCAGCTTGTCTCCGATTTAGCCAGCATCGAGCGGGTGATGACAGAGCTGATTAACAACGCCTGTAAGTACACACCGCCTCAACATGCCATTTTAGTTGAGGTAGCTGGCAAGCCTCATTCGATGGAGATTAATGTGACTAATACTGGGGTAGAAATTGCTGAGGAAGAGCGCGATCGCATCTTCGACAAATTCTATCGAGTTCCCAGCGCTGATCCCTGGAAGCAAGGAGGTACAGGGCTAGGTCTGGCACTGACTCAAAAACTAATCGAACATCTCGAAGGCACAATCGCGGTCAAGAGCGCTGAAAATCGGACAGTTTTTACCATCGAACTGCCTTTACTGCATTCAGCAGCTTAGCTCGAAGACTCTTCTCTCACTCTATTCAGATGTCGGTAGGTTTGGGGGCAGCCAACAGACGAGTCGTATTCTCAATTGTAGGTAGCGTGTTGGCTGTACCGGTTAGGGATGCTGGCTGAGTCGGACTGTCTGTCGGTGCGATCGCTTCTGTAGTTTCGCTTTCATCCTCTACTACGGCCTCTTCGGCTGCTATCTCTTTGGCTACTGTCTTGTCAGCTTGAGTTCCTGTCTCGCTGACACCGCAGAGGGCGCTCAGATCATATTGCTGTCCATCCGAGCCATATAGATAGCAGACATAATCGGAATTGTTGACTTCGGCTGACGCAGGGGATACAGCGTTTGTCCAGCTAATGGCACCCGCTAAGGTCGCGACAGCGCTGAATATGAAGATCTTTTGAGTAGTTTTTTGAAGAGTCATTGTCTTTAAAGAGAAAATGTTGACTGTCAGTTCCATCTGTGTATACTTTGCCCATTTTCAGCCAGTCGCTTCTAATAACCTCCATGGGAGAAAACTCACATTTTCGAGCGATAGGGATATACTTTTTTAGTTAAACGTGCTAATTAGAGAGCACACTTGTAGAGTCTCCATTCATGGTTTCGTCAATTCTGGCTATTCTTTCTTTTTTAATTGCTGGATATACCGTTGGTTCAGTCCGAATTATTCAAGAAGGTAATGCTGCTCTGGTAGAGCGATTGGGTAAATACAATCGAAAGCTCGGCCCAGGGGTGAATATGATCGTGCCGCTAGTAGAGTCGGTGGTGTTGCAGGATTCTCTGCGAGAGCAGACGCTGGACATTGAGCCCCAAAGAGCCATTACCAAAGACAGCGTGAATCTAGAAGTGGATGCCATTATCTACTGGCGTATCTACGATCTAGAGCGGACCTACTACGCGATTGAAGATGTCGAGTTCGCAATGAAAGAGCTTGTCATTACGACGCTGCGCTCTGAAGTCGGCAAGATGGATTTTCAGAGTCTGTTTTCTTCGCGAGATGAAATTAACCGTGCTTTGCTGAAGGAATTGGACCAGGCTACTGAGCCCTGGGGACTAAAGGTCAATCGAGTTGAGATTCAGAAGCTAGACCCACCACAAAATGTGCTGGATGCGATGCAAAGAGAGCGAGCGGCTATCTACGAGAAAAATGCCAAAATCTCTGAGGCACAGGCGGATGTAGAGTCGATGCGTTTGCTCTCTGAGGCGATCGCAAATACAGGCAACGGCAGAGAAGTACTGCACTATCTACTGGCACAGCGTTATGTCGCCGCTAACCAAAAAATTGGCGAAAGCGATAACTCCAAAGTGCTATTTATGGACCCAAAGGCGCTGACTGAGGGTCTAGTTGATCTAATGAACGACGGCGACGTTAGAATCAAAGAATAAGATTACGACAGAGAATTCAATGACAGCAGCGATTACCGCTCCCCCGTCCTCACCTTCTGCTGAGCAGTCCAGTGAACTGGCCTTACCTCTATTAGGACGTTCCGCCGAGGCTCTGACCGAGTGGGTGATGCAGCACGGACAGCCTGCCTACCGAGGCAAGCAGCTGCACCAGTGGATTTATCAAAAGGGCATTCGGTCGCTGGACGAGGTGACTGTTTTTTCTAAGCAGTGGCGCTCTGAGGTCAAAGATTTTCCGGTAGGGCGATCGCATATCTATCACCGTTCCGAATCTCCTGATGGCACAGTCAAATATTTGCTCAAACTCAGGGACGGTTTAATTATAGAAGCTGTCGGCATTCCCTCAGATAAGCGTTTGACCGTCTGTGTGTCCTCCCAAATCGGCTGTCCGATGGGCTGCGACTTTTGCGCGACGGGTAAAGGCGGCTTCACGCGCAATCTAGAAACCCATGAAATTGTCGATCAGGTGCTGACTGTTCAAGAAGACTTTCAGCGGCGGGTAAGTAATATTGTCTTCATGGGGATGGGTGAGCCATTGCTGAATACGGAGGCGGTGGTGGGTGCGGTGCGATCGCTCAACCAAGACGTTGGCATTGGCCAGCGCATGATCACCGTCTCGACCGTTGGCATTCCGGGCCATATCCGCAGACTGGCCGAACAGCAGATGCAGATCACTCTAGCCGTCAGCCTCCACGCCAGTAATCAGACCTTGCGTACACAGCTGATTCCTAGCGCCGAGAAATATCCGCTATCAGCGCTGCTAGATGAATGCCGCGACTACGTGAAGATGACCGGTCGCCGGGTGACCTTTGAATATATTCTGCTGGCCGATTTGAACGACAGGCCAGAACATGCCACCGAACTAGCCAGCGAGCTACGCGGTTTTCAAAGCCACGTAAACCTAATCCCGTATAACCCTATTAGCGAAGTAGACTACCAGCGTCCTAGTCGGCAGCGAGTTGAAGGTTTCACTCAGCAGCTCAAGGATAAAGGTATTGCCGTCAGCGTTCGCTATTCTCGCGGACTAGAAAAAGACGCCGCCTGCGGTCAACTGCGAGCATCCAAAGCCACAGACGCTATCTCTTTATCCACAGCTTCTTTGCTCCTAGAAGCCTAATCTGCCGATTTGATCTACCGGTTTGATCTACTGGTTTGATCTACGGCGTAATCCAAACGAAGTCAGCAAACCCAGAAGTCGCCGCCTGATCGGCAGGACTGAGCCTGACGCTAGCTTGGTCAACGCTAGGAAGTCGGCGCTGTACGCGGCTAGGAATTCCGTAGTCAAAAGCAATATGGCCTTCGCCTGCAAGGATAACCATTTGTCTTTCAGCGTCGACGCTTATCTGCTTGACGATACTCTCAGCCATCGTTTCATCCCACAGCACCTGAGCCGCAAAGAAGTTGTCAAAGCTTAGGCTACTACCATGACCATGAGCGCCAAAGACCTGAGCAACAGAGGCTCGGTACGCTTCGTTTGTAGTGTCAACTTCAGCGATAGGCGGAACGTATTTGAGTAGATCTCCCTTTAAGCTGTCCAGACCCTCTCTCGCAACTTGTCTGGTGGCCTCGGTCGGTGTGTTTAGCGCGATTACTGGAATCTGATTGTCTTTGGCGTAGCGGAGGACTGGTGCGTAGAATTCCCAATCGAAGCCCCAGCGGGTTTCATATTCACTTTGCTCTATCAGCTCTGCTTCAGTAATAGTGCCAGCTAAGTAGCTATCTAGAGCAGGTTGAAACGGACGCTGAAACATCTCTAGGCCAATGGCGAGCTCGTTGGTTTCATCAAGGGCTGTGATGATGTCGAGCTGGGCGATGTGGTCGGCCCTGCTGTTATGATTTTCAGCTAGGTAGACGACTTGGGTTGCGGCGATCGCCTCTAATACTTCAGCATTCGCGGCGTCTGCTCCGGCGTTCGTTTCGTTTTGGGTGATCGCACTTTCTGGCAACGACAAGGCATTCCCTTGAACTCCACTCTCAAGAGCAGCAGCGTTTCGACCGTTTCCGCAGGCTAAGGACAAAACTACCAGCGGCAGTGTTAGTAGTGTGCTTGCCCACAGTTTAGAAGACTGGTGTTGGTGGCGTGAGATAAGGCGTGATCGGCGAGCGTAAGAAAAAGCAAAATCCTTTGATGTGCGTCGCATATAGGGCTACAAACAGGTGCTTTCCAAAGCAATTTTTATGAGTAGCTTTATCCTATATCAAGCTGTCAGTCGTAATGTGTAAAGCTTCAATTAGAAGATTAAACACCCAAAAGCTCAGTAGCTAGCCTTTTGGTTCCTCAAATCTTCAGACTAGCCAAGCTATCTTCTATCTTTACTATCTGTAACGACTCTCTCAAAAACAAAAGCAATCCAAAAACTAAATACATGAACAACGTCTTTCCCGGTCGCTACACAGCTAAAGTCTCAGAACCCTGCGTTGTTTTCCTGATTGGCATGCGTGTCAACCGCTTCTGGGCGATTAAAAAATGGCTTTCTGTAGCGACGGCTATGGGGCCGATGATGGCAACCCTATCCAAAAATCCAGAAAAAGGACTGCTCAGTTCAAACACGTTCTTTCGGATGTGGCCGCTGGAAACATGCATGGTCTCCTACTGGCGTTCGTTTGAGGATTTGACCCGCTTTGCCCGCAGCAGCGACGACCCTCACTGGCAATCTTGGCAGCAATTCACGAGAGAGGTCGGTGATGATGGCAGTGTCGGCATTTGGCACGAAACTTATCGTATAGACCCGAGCCAGTGTGAATGCATTTACGGCAATATGCCTGTCTATGGACTAGCGGATGCGACTACTCACATCCCCATTTCTGAAAAGACTCGTAGCGCGGCTAGCAGAATGGCAACTTCTGCTTAGGAGAGAATGGCTTACAGTGGTTTTGCTCTCCTACTCCTACTTTCAAGATGCGAGATTTTCAGCTTCCTGGGCGCTCTCCTGCCTACGCTCAAAAGGGAATGGCGGCGACGTCTCACTCACTAGCGACATTGACTGCCGTTGATGTATTGCGAGCGGGGGGAAATGCGGTGGATGCAGCGATCGCAGCTTCAGCAGTCCTTTGCGTTGTCGAACCTCAAGCGACCGGCATCGGCGGTGACTGCTTCGTCCTCTACGCGCCTGCTGATACCGAAGAAGTAATTGCGCTCAACGGTTCAGGCAAGTCTCCCGGTGCCGCTGAACTGAGCTGGTTTGTAGATCAAGGAATGCAGCAAATTTCTCTGCAAAGCCCTCATTCTGTGACGATTCCCGGTGCTGTAGACGCCTGGTGTAAGCTGCACGCTGACTACGGTCGTACTGATCTCGCCACGCTACTTGCGCCTGCGATTCGATTGGCAACCGAAGGCTATACGGTGCATCCAAGGGTGGCCTATGACTGGGCGCAGCTATCGAAAAAGCTGAAGGTAACTGAGAATGCAACGCGAATGCTGCTGGTAGATGGTGAAGCTCCGAAGGCGGGCGATCGCCATCAGCAACCAGAACTGGGCCGCACCTTGAAGCTGATTGCCGACAATGGCCGAGATGCTTTTTATACGGGGGAGGTGGCCGAAGATATTGTTGCTTATTTGCGATCGCTCGGTGGACTCCATACCTTAGAAGACTTTGCCGCGCCTCAAGCAGAGTACGTCACGCCAATTTCCACGCAGTACCGTGGCTATGACGTGTTTGAGTGCCCGCCTAACGGCCAAGGTTTGACGGCGCTGGTCATGCTGAATATTCTCTCGGAATGCAGCTTGACGGACTATGCGCCAATGAGCGCTGAGCGACTGCATTTAGAGTGCGAAGCGGCGAGGCTGGCGTATGGGGTGCGCGATCGCTACGTAGCCGATCCGAACCAGTCCGACATTCCTTTAGACTGGCTGCTATCAAAAGACTACGCTGCTGAGCTGCGAGCCAAAATCAGCCTGGACAAAGCCCTCCCACCTCTAGAGGAATCAGATTTCCCAACTCATCCCGATACAGTCTATCTGTGCGTCGTAGACAAAGAAGGGAACGCAGTGAGCTTCATCAATTCTATTTTTCACGGCTTTGGCAGCGGTTTGGTGAGTCCAAAAACGGGAGTAGTGTTGCAGAACCGGGGGGCTGGGTTTGTATTAGAAGAGGGACATAGGAATGCGATCGCCCCCCACAAACGCCCCCTCCACACCATCATCCCCGGCATGTTGAAGAAAGCAGGCCGCACCGTCATGCCCTTCGGCGTCATGGGCGGCCAGTATCAACCCACTGGCCACGCCCACTTCCTCACCAATTTGCTGGACTACCGCCTAGACGTACAGTCAGCGCTAGACTTTCCTCGAATTTTCCACGATGGCAAAACCTGCGCCGTCGAACGAGGCATCCCAACTACCGTCACAGACAAACTCAAACAGCTCGGACACAAAGTCGTTCCCGCTGTTCTTCCACACGGCGGCGGTCAAGCTATCTGGATTAATGAATCAGGTCGACTAGTCGGCGGTTCGGACCCGCGCAAAGACGGCTGCGCCCTGGGATACGAATAGTCCGGATACGAATAATCAAAATCCATTCTCTACGCTCGAGATATCTTGTTTCCCCACACATCTCGGAGCATTGACTATGATCTAGAAAAAGCTACAAATCAGCCGCAATGGAATCTCTACTAGCCGCCGCCCTACTGATCGCAATGCCAGCTAACCTTGCTCAAGCAGCACCGCAGCAAACACCTGAGCCAGTCCAAGTTCCAGTACAAACACCCGTAGAAGTTCCTCAACTAGAGACCGACGCGAACCAACCCTCTCTTACCTGCGCCCCAGGACAGTTTCCCTCTGCTTTCTCTGACGTTTTACCTACGGACTGGGCGTATCAGGCCGTCATCCGCCTATCTAGCCAGCCCATTGAGTGCTTTGACTTCCCCAGCGAGAACTCTACCTCTCGTTAGCGAACAGAAAGCTTACTTGGGCTGGTATAGCTTTCCGCACTTTGCTTACTACACCACGAAAGGCTACACCCCTTGTTCCATAGCGCAAAGTGCCATAGCAGAGTGCGAATACATCCGCGCTTTGCTATGCAATCGAACTCTAAGCGGAGCCTGGAGTTCGGTTTGCTAGAGGTCGAGCGCATCAACGCCTCGTCTGCCGTAGTAGATACGCAGCTTGATTCCTAGGGTCAGCTGTTTAGCGACCCAGTAGAGCACCGTCAAGATCACAAAAGTGACAAACACAACTGCCGCTGGTCGCTTGTTCGTTAGGGCATTGAGCGTAACCATCAATACGCTAGTTGGATCGGTCGCTATATCCCAGCTATTGAGTCGGACGAATCTGCCTAGATAGATTCCGATAGCGCTCAACGCATGAATCAAAAGCTCAGTCGGCAAAATAAATCGTTCATTTCCCTTTTGCTTCAGGTAGTAAGCCTGATTCAAAATAGCGAGAACATAGGCTTCGAAGCCCAGAACAATAGCTATCGTATGGATAGGGATAAATACCAGCGCGATCACCCACACTGGAACGTTGCTACCGCTCGTCCCTTTAATCAAATGGATAATGTCAGTCAGAACGTAGGGCGCATTTGGTAAAAAAGCAATAAAGCCAACCAGTCCTAGCCACCACAGAAAAGTTCGAGCGCTCTTAGGACGATTGAACAAAAAGAAGCTCATACCGATAGAGACCAGCAACAAGGCGATCCACCAAGCGACCTTAAGCTGCGCTGAAGACTCTCCTGCCATCAATGCATTCATAAGCTGCATCTGAGCTCTCATCACTCTAGGCAATCGGGGCTGGATGCCAACAATGCCAATCAGACTAATCAGTATTGTCAAGCCCCACAGTTTGGTCTTTGATAGCGCTTTTCGCCGAAACAGCATAAAGCTAAGGTACAAGGGCACAAAAGCTAGGAATAGATTCCATAGAATCCAACCGCTATAGACATCAGAGAAGGCAGCAGAGATATCCGTGAAGAGCGATCGCAAAAACATAAATCCAAACAAGCTTTATTTATAAGCACCAATCTAACCTGATGAAACAGGACTGTTGCTGCGAGAAGCCAATTTCCCCACTTTCTCTAGCCTTTCCTGACCTATTGACTTTGCATAGCCATTGCTGCCTAGCTACTTCAACTAGATAAACATTGAAGCTAAGCTCACGAAAGTCTTCTAAAATTCTATTTCGTACCGCATCTTACAAGCTGAGGCCTCGTCGCCAGCTATATTACTAAACACGAATACCTAGCCTCCCCAAAAAGCCGCCATGTCGAGTCTTCAAAGCGAGTCAATGGATATTACGACTAGCCAGTCAGCTAATCAGTCAAAAAGCCAGCTAGCCGATCAGTCAAACACTCAGCTAGTCGGCACTGATGTGCTGCTCAAAAGTCAGACAGGTGGTCAGATTCAACTCAGGGCGAAAGTTCCCCTTTTCAGGCCGCTCCTACATATCTTGGACTATGACGAAGAACCCGGCGACATGGTCCGCAAACTAAAGCACTTTGCTCTTAGAGGTCAGACAGACGTTTACATCGCCAGAGCCGAAATAGATCTTAGACGGGCAATGCAAGCGCTATCATTCCTAACCGACTCGGAAATAAACTCTATCTCAACCCTGACCGCGCTTTCCTTACCTCAGAACGTAGCACCCCTTTTTTGGACAATCAACGCCCTCCTTCAAGAGAAATATACGAAACCAGAAGATTCTCAGTGGATTCATAACCGTAACCACGACGCTCGCATCCTGTTCCAACAGCTAGCAAAACTAGATTTGATGCCCTGGTCTGAGCGCCTGGTTGACTACGTCAGACCAGACGACCTCCCCTCTACGCTGCTTTTCCCCATCGGCCACCCTATCTTAGGTCGCACCTATCGCCGCCACCCTTTCAAAGCCCGCCTGAATCAGTACTGTCCCGTTACTGACTACTTCTCCATCCTGTTTAAAGAAAGAGAACAAGCGTTGCTGTCCTTACTGGGTCAGCTCGGTGCTACTAAGATTGCGATGGCACCAATTCCGGCAACCACCGCACTCGACTGTCAAGAAAATCTGGCCGCTCAGCTACATCAAAAAGTATTTAAGTATCCAAAGAGAAGTGATACCTTACCAGACACTATCAGTGTCAAAGAGCATCCTTGGGTAGTGGGTGAACCGGCTTGGCAATCTGTGATCAAAGAGAGAGTAAAACGCGGCGCACTCTCTGCTCAGTTTGAATTTGACTGTGACGTAATGGGTATGCTCAAAACCCAGATTAGAAGAATTGGTCAGCTGGTCCCTGGCCTCAACTCTATGGAACTTCCCAGCACTCACAAAGACACAGTGATGACGCAGGTGCTTCAGACTCGACGGGTCCAAGTAGAGTTTGCGGAAGTTGATGCTGGCGACCAGCTGCGATCACAGCAATCACGCACTGATCTCTGAGGACACTACCTTAAAAAGGGTTCCAATTGGGACTATTAGTATTCATCTCAGAACCACCGCCCATCATGCGGTTTAGCCGATTGGTCTGTTCTCGTATCCTGGCAGACCGTTCGTCACTTGTCTCAGTTGGCTGAGCGGCTGTAATATTACGGACCCTAACCGCATAATTTCCCAGCCCTGAGCCATCACGGGCCAGGACTCCAACTGCAAAATCACTGCTGCGCGTCACGTTTATGATTACCTGAGAGTTGGTCGTTTCACTGTTGATATCGTCATTGCTAGCAATTGTATAGTCCCTATCAGCAGTCGTCACTACAGCAACCGTGTCAAAGTCTGAGCTTTCTACGACGACGCTGATCCTAGACCCGGCATCGGCACGGAAAATCCAGGCATCGTAGTAGCGCCCTCTAGGCGTTATGTTGTCGCTGGTGTCTGACCGACCTTGCCCAGTCAAAGCTCCATTAGATACTGTTCTCAAGTAGTTGATTCGTGCGCTGACAGGAGCCGCCAATAACAGGGACATCACTAGGGAAACGGGGATGAACTTCATCTTTTCTTACCAAGACTCGGAAGACATGTGGCGACCGCAAGAGTCAGGTGCTGATGGCATTGAATGACCTGTGTGCTAACCGACCACTTCACTCTCGAAGATGAAGTATCTAACTCGTTGAGAACGCATGAAGCAAAGTAGCGAACACTATAGAGCTCATTTCTGATCGAAAGCTCGCAAATGATATGTTGCTTCTCTAGTCGCGTCAAGATGCTATTGGTCGGGCTCAAAATCAAAAGCCTCACTCGACGAAAGGCGAGTGAGGCTTCTTTGTTAGACTTTTTTATTCAGTTGGCCGTAGTGCTCATCTTCTCTTTTTGCACACCTGCTTCTATGCTGTCGGCCTCGGACGGTGGCACGACTTGCCAGAACTTAGCTAAATAAGTCTCCCAATCAGCTAGGATTCGCTCGGCTTTTTCACTACCAGTTCGATCCGCGTGCGCCTCGATTAGCAATCTAAGCTGTTGCTCACCCGCTTCAGTCAGCACACGCTGAACCTGAACAATCTCAGGATTCACCCGCGTCTGAAAGTCACCAGATTCATCCAAGAAGTAGCCCAGTCCACCTGTCATGCCCGCACCAACGTTACGGCCTACGCTACCAAGTACCACAATTACACCGCCCGTCATATATTCGCAGCAGTGATCGCCTGCGCCTTCTAGCACAGCTACGCCTTTGGAGTTGCGAACGGCAAATCGCTCGCCCGCTATTCCGTTGATGTACAAAGTGCCGCCGCTAGCGCCATAGATGCAGGTGTTGCCAACGATGACATTTTCCTCGGCTTTGTAGGTGGCCTGCTCGAACGGTTTGATGACAATCTCGCCGCCGTTCATGCCTTTGCCAACGTAGTCGTTGGCTTCACCTGTCAAGGTCATTGTCATCCCGGCAATATTGAAAGCCCCAAAGCTTTGACCCACGCTGCCGTTAAAGTTGAGATTGAGGCTGCCTTTGAATCCGGTATTGCCATATTGCTTGGCGATCGCACCCGAAACCCTCGCGCCTACCGCCCGGTCGGTATTGATTACGTCCCAAGTCTTGGTGACCGATGTGTGGTTGGCGATCGCATCTGCGACTTCCGCGTCTGCCAAAATCTCATCATCCAGTACAGGGCCATTGCTGTTGACATCACCATGATCTAGCCAAGCGCGATCGCTCTTCACATCCGGCAACTGCACCAGCGCTGACAAATCCAGCTCCTTGGTCTTTGCCAGCGACACATCATCACGAGGCATCAGCAAATCAGCTCGACCCACGATTTCATTCAGCGATCGATAGCCCAGCTTAGCCAGCAAAGACCGCACTTCTTCAGCAATAAAGTAGAAGAAATTCACCACTTTCCCAGGAGTCCCAGAGAACCGCTTTCGCAGCGTCTCCTGCTGAGTCGCAACGCCGACGGGGCACTGATTTGTATGACAAACGCGGGCCATAATACAGCCTTCTGCGATCATGGCGATTGAGCCAAAGCCATATTCTTCTGCGCCCATCAGCGCGCCCATGATTACGTCCCAGCCGGTTTTGAGACCGCCGTCTACGCGCAGAAGGACGCGATCGCGCAACCCATTCTCCATCAAAGACCGATGCACCTCAGTCAGTCCCAATTCCCACGGCAGCCCCGCGTGTTTGATCGAGCTCAAAGGTGAAGCGCCCGTCCCACCGTCATGACCAGAAATCTGAATCACATCGGCATTTGCCTTAGCCACACCCGCCGCGATTGTCCCAATCCCAACTTCCGCAACCAGCTTCACAGACACGCCCGCTTTCGGGTTGATCTGATGCAGATCAAAAATCAGCTGAGCTAAATCTTCGATTGAATAAATATCGTGATGCGGTGGTGGAGAAATCAACGTCACACCCGGCTTGGACTTACGCAGCGACGCGATGTATTCACTCACTTTCTTGCCGGGAAGCTGACCGCCTTCACCCGGCTTGGCACCCTGCGCCATCTTGATTTCAATTTGCTTAGCGCTCATCAGGTACTCAGGCGTGACGCCAAAGCGTCCAGAAGCGACCTGCTTGATTGCAGAAGAAGCCGTATCCCCATTCTCTAATCCCTTCAGGTGGGGCAGAGTATCAGAGAACCCTTCACCATCTACGTCATCTAATATCTTGAATCGAACCGCATCCTCTCCGCCTTCTCCAGAGTTGGACTTGCCGCCGATTCTATTCATCGCGATGCCCAAAGTCTCATGCGCTTCGCGCGACAGAGAGCCCAGTGACATGCCGCCAGTACAGAAACGCTGCATGATCGACTCGACCGGTTCCACTTCAGAAAGATCGATTGAATCGCGATCGCCCACAAAATCCAACAGATCCCGCAGCGCCGCAATCGGTCTCCCCTTTAGCTGTTCGCGATAAATCTCGTAGTGGTCATACTGCTTAGTCTCCACCGCTTTATGCAGCAGCTTTGTCATGGCTGGGTTGTTCATATGATATTCACCCGATGGCCGCGACTGAATAAAGCCCATATTTTCCAAGCGTTTGCGCGTCAGCTCGGGAAACGCCTTCTCGTGGAAAGACATGGTTTCCTGTGCTAGCTCTTCAATCTTCAAGCCGCCTAAACGAGACACACTGCCTTTGAAGGCAAGCTCCTTTAGATCTGCGCCAATACCAACGGCTTCAAAGATCTGCGCCCCCCGATAGCTACTGAGTAGAGAAATTCCCATCTTCGAAAGAATCTTTAGCAGGCCATTGTCTATTGCCTTGCGATAGTTAGCCTGAGCACCATTGAGTGTCGAAACGGGCAGTTTCCCGCTCTCCATCTGCTTTTGCGTCTTACTATCTGCCCACCAGTGTCGAACGCTTTCCAACGCGAGATAAGGACAAATAGCCGTCGCACCATAGCCGAGTAAGCAGGCAAAGTGATGCGTACTCCAGCATTGAGCAGTGTCCACGATCAAAGAGGTTTTCATCCGCAGACCACTGGCGATCAGTGAATGATGTACCGCACCTACCGCGACCAAAGGTGGAATGTAGGTTTGTTCTGGAGAAAGGGTAGTTTCGCTTTTGTTGCCTTGGCTGCCGTCTTGAGGACTGGTGCGATCGCTCAAGATCAACACCTGGCCACCTGCCTTTACTGCCGCCGCCGCCTGATCGCACAGCGCCTTTACCGCAGCCTCTAGGCCAGTCGGCCCCCCTTTAATGTTGTATAGCGTCGAGAGCGTACTCACCTCAAAGCCCGACTCTTCAATGACCGTCATCTCAGTGTCATTGATCACTGGCGACTCTAGTTTCAGAATATTTGCCAGCTCCGGATGCTCCTCTAGCAAATTGCCCTGAGCGCCTAGCTGAGTAGTCAAAGACATAACCAATCGCTCGCGCAGAGGGTCAATCGGTGGATTCGTTACCTGGGCAAACCGCTGCTTGAAGTAGTCATACAGCAAATGAGGCTTATTAGAGAGCACGGCTAGCGGTGTGTCATTACCCATACAGAAAGTAGGTTCTTTTGCTTGCGCCGCCATGTCTTGGATGATCATATCCAAGTCTTCAGCGGTATAGCCAAAAGCAGTCTGCTGGGTCAGCAGTGTCTGCGTATCCAAACGAGTTTCTTCGCTGAAGAGCTGAGGAGCAATTTCCTGACGCCGCTCTGCCAACCACTGACCATAAGGCTGAGCTTTGGCGATTCGCTGCTTGATCTCCCAGTTATGCAGAATCTCATGGCCTTCTTCAAAGTTCACCGCCAGCATCTGACCGGGGCCAAGCCTACCTTTTTCGACGATATCTTCTACAGGAAGATCAACAACGCCTGCTTCCGACGACACCACTACGTAGCCGTTTTTCGTGACGACATATCTAGCTGGTCTGAGACCATTTCTGTCTAGGGTTGCACCTATTTGTTTGCCATCACAAAAGACAATTAGCGCTGGACCGTCCCAGGGTTCTTGAATGCTGCTGTAGTACTCGTAGTAGTCAGTAATTTCTGGATAGTTAGTCAGCTCAGGCTGATTTTGATAGGCTTCTGGAACCAAAATCGTCAGCGCCTGAGCGGGCCCTCGCCCCGATCTAACCAGTAGCTCCATCGCATTATCTAAATTCGCTGAATCGCTATTTTCTGCATTGACAACCGGCTTCAACAGCTCTAGATCCTCACCCCAGATAGGATGAGAGAGCTCCGCTTGTCTAGCTGTCATCCAGTTGATGTTTCCAATCAACGTATTGATCTCGCCGTTGTGACCGAGCAATCTCATCGGGTGTGCAAGCGGCCACTTGGGTAAGGTATTGGTACTAAATCTTCTGTGATAAACCGCAAAAGCGCTTTTGTAGTTTGGGTTCTGCAAATCCTTGTAAAACTGGCCTAAAACTTCAGAACGCACCATACCCTTGTAGACAATTGTACGAGTAGAGATAGAACAGACATAGGCTTCTGATAGTGCCTGCGTGTCAATATCTGACTCATCAGTCCCTTTCGATAGCTGGACAATAGCTTTCTCAAAGCGTCGCCGTACCAGGAAAAGCGATCGCTCTAGGTCGTCCCACTTCTGATTGCTAGCGGTCATTACCGCTTGTACAATCCTAGGCTGAAATTCTTTCGCCAACGGACCCAAGGTCTCCGGCTCAACGGGTACTTCCCGCCAGCCAGCGAATGTTAGACCAGTGGCTTCGACGGCTTCCTTGAACTGCGATCGCGCAATTTCTTCTTCCGCAGTTACCTGCGGCAAAAACACCATCGCCACCCCAGTTTCTCCAGGTGTCAAAGCGCCGATTCCATTCTCCTGTGCCCAGTCCTGTAGCAGCTGCCAGGGAATAGCCGTCATCACCCCAGCACCATCACCAGAATACTTATCCGCGCAGCACCCCCCCCGGTGCTCCATGCAGGTTAGTGCATGCAACGTGTCCTCTATCAGCTGATGGCTCGCCCTCCCCTGCTGATCGGCAATAAACCCTACACCACAGGCATCTCGCTCTTCTACAAGCCAGCTGGGTCCCAAGGGCTCCAATATATCAGTCTGAAAAGTGGTTAGATTGAGAATCACGCGCGTATTACCTGCTGCTGAAATAAAGAACTGAAAGATAACGAAGAAAATTTGGAGCAAAAACCGGAAAGTATAGACCTATCTCTTACCAGCAATCCACACATAGAACCTGTAGTAAAAACGCTAGTGAGAACGCTCAGACGAGCTTGCTTTCAGGTCGAACCGCAGGTCAAACTTTCTAGAATCAGAAGGAGTCTGCCTTCAAATTATATAGAAACATTAAGTGTTAGTGAAGTTCACAGATAACCCTTTTCCCCGAAAAACATCTGTGACATACCTGTTTGAACCTTCATAGAAGACACTGATTCTGAATCTGCCTTCGCAACTTCTAGACAGTCCAGGCACTGGCAGACTAAGCGCGCTGTCTAGATAGCTATCTCGCTAAGCTTTTCAAACAGGCATCCGAACAAGTCTCACTGGCTGTTTCTGCTAGAAAAAACGGCCACAGGGAAACATCAATAGGAAATATCAACAAAGATTCAAGTAACTTTCTGAAACGTTTTTCCTACGTAGCCTCTATTTTAGGTAAACCTGAAGAGCAACCTGGATGCCATCGCTTACCTCGCGACTCATTTACACCCTATAGAAGATCACCTGAGATCACCTCCTGAATTGATGCACCCAAAGCCATCCAAATCCAACGCTACTGGTCGGTGTTCACTCGGCTTTTTATCAGATCAGGTCTTACAGCGCTCTGTGAAACGAGTCGTCTCATTTGGCTGTCTAACTACGATGGGGTGGGCCGTTGTAACCTCTTTTGGAGACAATTTTGTCCCCTCAACCTCTCTGTCTAGACTTTTTGAATCCAAAACCTCTACATCAGCTATCGAGACCAGTACAGGCTCATCTCATCTCACTCCCTTTCAGGCTTTGCAGCTACCCTCATTTCGTTCAGCTGCAAAGGCCAACGCCTCTGACCAGCTCTCGGGTACTCAGATCAGCTTGAACGGTCGCGTACTAACCGGCTCCTGGCAGCGTAAAGGTGGGCGTATTGGTGTTTCTAGCACAACGATGGCTAGTCTGCTAGGGGTAGAGCTAATGAGCACTACTGTGGAAGCGCAACAGCCGATTCGTTGGTTTCCTACAGCGCAAGACAGCGCAATTAACCTACCTGCTTGGTGGGACGCGACTGATCGATACCTAGATATCAGCGACATGGCTGTGGCAGGTGATTGGACAAGTCAAGTATCAGGCAACACCTTACAGCTATCGATGCCACCCAGTCAGACTACTGCTGTTCGCCAAGGGAAGCAGGAATGGGGCGATCGCATTGTTATTGACCTATCCGGTCCAGCTACCTGGCGTATGGATGCTTCTAGTGGCTATACCATCACTGTTGCCAGCAGCATCTCTCAGAATCTAGTTAGATCCTTCAAGGCGAACACTGGCAACCTTCTTACCCAGCTAAACGTCGCACCACTCAATGGTCAGACCGTTCTCAAAATCAAAACCAAAGACGGTGCATCTCCCCAAATCTGGACTACGGGCAATCCGGCCAGGATCGTTATTGATATTCGCCGTGACGCTATGGTGGAGCGCGATGTTGCTTGGGCACCTGGTCTGCGCTGGCGGCAGCAGTATGTCAGCGTGAACCAGCATCGCTTCCCGGTCTACATGTTTATTGTTCGGCCTGATCCCGCCGCCCTCACACTTAGACCTATCAAGGCCAGTCTCAACACGGCTATTGGAATTGAACCTATCTTGACCACAGCGCAGCGCAACCAGGCGATCGGCGCAGTTAACGCTGGCTTCTTCAACCGGAATAACCAGCTGCCACTTGGAGCTATTCGTAGCGCCGGACAATGGATATCAGGGCCAATTCTAGGTAGAGGTGCAATGGCTTGGAATGACGATGGGGATCTGGTGATGGATCGATTTGCCCTTTCCGAATCGGTTACTACAGGTGTCGGCGAGTCTTTTCCGGTCTTAGCCGTTAACAGTGGCTACGTAAAAGCAGGTATTGGTCGTTATACAGAAGACTGGGGTACTACCTACACACCTATTGTCGATAACGAGATTATCGTCACTGTTCAAGATAACCAGGTTACCGCTCAAAAAACTCTAGGCAAAGCAGGGACAGGCAGCGTCCCGATTCCTACGAATGGTGACTATCTGCTAGCGCTTAGGAGCTATCGGACCGCTGGTCAGAGCTTCCCGCCAGGAACGCCTGTTTTGCTGAGTAGCCAGAGTCAGCCTGCTATTTTCGAGCAGTATCCAAATGTGATAGGCGGTGGGCCTCTGTTGATACGCGATCGCAACATCGTCCTCAACCCACAGCTCGAAGGCTTCAGCACCAACTTCATACAAGGCGCCGCACCACGAACCGCTATAGGTAAAACCTCAGACGGCACCTGGATCATCGCCACAATGCACGACCGAGTAGGCGGACGTGGGCCCACCCTCACCGAAACTGCCTATATCATGCAGCAGCTAGGCGCGGTCGATGCCCTTAATCTAGATGGTGGCAGCTCTTCTAGTCTGTATCTTGGGGGGCAGCTTCTCAACCGTCAGCCGCGCACCGCCGCGAGAGTTAACAACGGGATAGGTCTATTCGTATCAGGCGGAGACTGAACGAGCCGGACACCAATTGCTGAGGAAATACTGGATTAGATGAATTGTCAGCCAGCTATTAGCAGATGCTTTCGCCCTAGCAGCTCAACATCAAGCAATCTCAATTTATGAGCGAACTTCAATATCACTTCAATATCAATTGATAAAGGATAAAGACTTGGTAGGGAAGGCCAGATTGTGCCATTCATCACTTTACGAAACGGGGGAGTGCATTGCTAGAATCAACCCAAATGCAGTTGCTATGCTGTGCGTTTATTCAATCTGTGAATAGTCTTAGCACTGTAGCTAGATCAACGGTACTTCTTCCCAAACTCAAAGATAGATACAGTTAATCCAACGAGTAGTTCATCTCATCTCATTCAGTTTATTTATTTCATTTCATACAGTCATTGGAGACTAACGATATGGTGCAGGTTCAAGAGATTCCGCAGGTAGACAAATCTACAGAAATGAAGGGTTTTGAGGGTGTCGCAGCCACTGAGCTCAGACCTTGGGGCTCGTTCACCGTACTGGAGGAAGCGACTGGTTACAAAATAAAACGAATTGAAGTTAAGCCTGGTCACCGCCTAAGTTTGCAGATGCACCACCATCGCAGCGAGCATTGGATCGTTGTTTCTGGCACTGCCAAAGTCACCTGCGGAGAAAAAGAGACCATGCTCTCTACTAACCAATCCACTTACGTACCGGCTTGTACTAGTCACAGACTCGAAAATTCAGGCGTTATTCCTCTAATCCTGATTGAAGTCCAAAACGGCGAGTATTTAGGTGAAGATGACATCACCCGTTACGAAGACGACTATGCTCGTCAAAATGGTTGAAAATAAACGACCGGAAGCAGGCTAAGAGCAGTGTCTACTGTGACCTGTTAGAAGGTTTTGAGTAGCTAAAAGAAGCAGGGAGCCAATGTGTTTCCTGCTTTTCTGCTGTCGTTGTTTTCGTATGATAGGACCGCGTGCATGGTGGGCAAAGCCGAGCAATCGTAGTTTACATATGCATTCGTACGCTTGCAATACAATAGCTTGAGCAACTACACCGTCAATGCTTACAGACGAAGTCCCATGATCAGACTCACTACTGCTGCCCGTCAGGAAATAGATCGATTGCGTCGAAGGCAAAAACAACCGAACGCAATATGTAGATTGGACTTGCAGCCTAGTAGCTGTGCCGAATGGGCCTACAGGCTAAGCCTAGATTCGACAGTAAATAGGGAAGACGACGTTTATGATTTTGAAGGAATACGGTTGGTGGTCAGACGTGATCGCCTAACACATATCCAAGGTCTCAGCATTGACTTCGCTGAAGATCTGATGGGCGGTGCCTTTCGCTTTGACAATCCTCTGGCTACCGAAAGCTGTCGCTGCGGCGCTGCGTTTGCAATTCGATAAGTGCCTTTATACAAAACTGGTACATAGATTGATGCTAATTATCGGCATGAAATCAGATAGAATGATAGACCCGATTGACAAGGTGAAAATTTCCTTGATACCATCGGAATCTATGAAAACTTTTTTGCGGAGTTACAATCCCCCGCCTTATGCCTACGATTCAGCAGCTCATTCGCACTGAGCGTTCAAAAGCAACCAAAAAAACCAAATCTCCTGCGCTAAAGAGTTGCCCTCAGCGTCGTGGTGTTTGCACCCGTGTGTATACAACTACTCCAAAGAAGCCCAACTCAGCTCTGAGAAAAGTGGCCAGGGTTCGCCTAACGTCCGGGTTTGAGGTGACTGCCTATATCCCAGGCATCGGCCACAACCTGCAAGAGCACTCGGTAGTAATGATTCGCGGCGGTCGTGTCAAAGACCTTCCTGGCGTTCGCTATCACATCATCCGTGGCACTTTGGACACAGCGGGCGTCAAAGACCGTCGTCAGAGTCGCTCTAAATATGGCGCTAAAAAACCGAAGGAATAAGCTTTCTGCTTTGATCCTTAGGTTTTAATAGAGAAACTGCCGTTTGGTGCGGTCCTGCTAGGTAACAAATCGAGACGGGTAATGCTGAGACCCGCTTGATCCAAAGCCTGAAAGGTTCGTTGCGTTACGCACCCGGTGGTTTGAAGACTCTATTACTCACAAGCTCAACTATTCACAGCTATGCACAGGCAGTATTCCGCCAAGAAGTGTTCGCAGCTAAGAACATTCATTACTTTTTCATTAGCACTTTCTCAATTAGCCTAGGGTTGAAACCTCATGTCTCGTCGTTCAGCAGCTCAAAAACGCACCGTTCCTCCAGATTCTGTTTACAACAGTCGCTTAGTCAGCATGATGTCTCGTCGGATCATGTTCAGTGGCAAGAAGTCTGTCGCTAACAAGATTCTGTATGGAGCCTTCACAATTATTGAAGAGCGTACCGGCAGCGATCCGCTAGAAACTTTTGAGCAGGCCGTTCGCAACACGACCCCTCTGGTAGAAGTCAAGGCTCGCCGAGTCGGTGGTGCAACTTACCAAGTTCCGATGGAAGTTCGCTCAGAGCGCGGAACTGCTCTGTCTCTGCGCTGGCTCACTCAGTTCTCTCGTTCTCGTGGTGGTCGCACTATGGCGATGAAGCTAGCGAATGAGCTGATTGATGCGGCTAACGAAACTGGCGGTGCTGTTCGCAAACGCGAGGAAACTCATCGTATGGCAGAAGCGAACAAGGCGTTTGCCCACTATCGTTACTAAATAGCGTTATCAAATCCGGCATAGTTAAAGCTTTCCTCGGAGTCAGGCTCGAACCCAGTTGCGCCTGACTCTCAAAGTATTCTCTTGAAGGATGCTTGCGCTAGTGTCTCTATGGCTATGTCCTTCGGGTCGAAAAGACACAGTGGCAAACAGCGGCTATTACGCTGATAAGCATTTTGCTGTTCTATAATTATTAAGCTGTGGACGGTTTCTTCTGCATGATCCCAGTGAGTGCATGCGGCTCATCCATAGCCAGTTGATAGGAGGTTTGGTGTGGCACGCACTATCTCATTAAAAGACGTTAGGAATATTGGCATCGCGGCACATATCGACGCCGGCAAAACCACAACGACTGAGAGGATTCTGTTCTACTCAGGTGTCGTGCATAAGATTGGTGAAGTCCACGACGGTAACGCGGTTACTGACTGGATGGAGCAGGAGAAGGAGCGCGGCATTACTATCACTGCGGCGGCTATTTCTACTACCTGGCGCGACCACCAAATCAATATTATCGATACGCCCGGTCATGTTGACTTCACGATTGAAGTTGAACGCTCTATGCGTGTGCTAGATGGCGTGATTGCTGTGTTCTGCTCGGTTGGTGGCGTACAGCCACAGTCAGAGACTGTTTGGCGACAGGCGGATCGCTACAGAGTGCCTAGAATTGCCTTTGTTAACAAGATGGACCGCACGGGTGCTAATTTCTTCAAAGTTTATGAGCAGGTAAGAGAGCAACTGAAAGCGAAGGCGGTTCCAATCCAAATTCCTATCGGCGCTGAAGACCAGTTCAGGGGTGTTGTTGACCTGGTACAGATGAAGGCTCATATCTATGAGAATGATTTAGGCACGGATATCCAGGTGATGGATATTCCTGAAGAGGTGCGATCGCAAGCCGAAGAATATCGCACCTTGCTAGTGGAAACGATTGTCGAAACGAACGACGATCTGATGGAGCGCTACCTAGAAGGCGAAGAAATCTCTTCAGAAGCCCTGATGGATGGCATTCGTCAGGCCACTATCAAAGCCAACCTCGTGCCGATGCTCTGTGGCTCTGCATTCAAAAATAAGGGGGTGCAGCTGCTGCTTGATGCTGTTGTTGACTATCTGCCTTCTCCGCCCGAAGTGCCTGCAATCGAAGGCATTTTGCCAAATGGAGAGACCGGTACTAGACCTGCTGACGACGAGACGCCTGCTGCTGCTCTAGCCTTCAAAATCATGGCCGATCCTTATGGCCGCTTGACCTTCATTCGGGTGTATTCAGGCATCTTGAAAAAAGGTAGCTACGTCTACAACGCTACAAAGGATAAAAAGGAGAGAATCTCTCGCTTGATTATCCTCAAAGCCGATGAACGCATCGAAGTAGACGAGATGCGTGCAGGAGACCTTGGTGCCGCACTGGGCTTAAAAGATACTTTTACAGGTGACACTATCTGCGATCCTGACGATCCTATTGTCTTAGAGTCTCTCTACATTCCAGAGCCTGTAATTTCAGTCGCGGTAGAACCAAAGACCAAACAAGACATGGAGAAGCTGTCGAAAGCGCTTCAGTCTTTGTCAGAAGAAGACCCTACCTTCAAGGTCAGCATCAACCCCGAAACGAATCAGACTGTGATCGCAGGGATGGGTGAACTCCACCTAGATATCCTTGTCAACCGGATGTTGAGAGAGTTCAAAGTAGAGGCAAATATTGGTGCGCCACAAGTGGCTTACCGAGAAACCGTACTTAATCCTTCAAAAGCAGAGTCGAAGTTTATTCGGCAAAGCGGTGGCAAGGGACAGTACGGTCACGTGGTGATTGAGCTTGAACCTGCTGAGGAAGGCTCTGGGTTTGAGTTTGTCAATAAAATTGTGGGAGGAACCATCCCGCGAGAATTCATCGGACCTGCTGAGCAAGGGATGAAAGAAGCTTGCGAATCTGGTATTCTAGCCGGATATCCATTAATTGATGTAAAGGTCACTTTGGTGGATGGTTCTTATCACGACGTTGACTCCTCGGAGATGGCATTTAAGATTGCTGGCTCCATGGCAGTCAAAGAAGCAGTGATGAAGGCTTCTCCGGTTCTTTTGGAACCCATGATGAAGGTCGAAGTGGAAGCTCCAGAAGACTTCCTCGGCGATGTGATGGGAGATTTAAACTCTCGTCGCGGTCAGATCGAGGGAATGGGATCGCAAAGCGGTGTGACAAAGGTTACCTCTCGGGTGCCTTTGGCCGAGATGTTTGGTTATGCGACCGACATCCGCTCCAAGACCCAAGGGAGAGGCTCCTTTTCTATGGAGTTCAGCCAGTACGAGGAAGTTCCGCGTAATGTGGCTGAGGCGATCATCGCTAGAAACAAAGGGAACGCATAGTTAGTTTTAGGAACACAAAGAGAAATTCATGGCACGCGCAAAATTTGAAAGAAGTAAACCCCACGTCAATATCGGTACCATTGGTCACGTCGACCACGGTAAAACTACACTGACTGCGGCAATCACAATGACACTGGCCGCAGGTGGTGGCGGTAAAGCTCAGAAGTATGACGAAATCGACGCTGCTCCCGAGGAGAAAGCGCGTGGTATTACGATTAACACAGCTCACGTAGAGTATGAGACTGAAGCCCGCCACTATGCTCATGTAGACTGCCCTGGTCACGCTGACTACGTCAAGAACATGATTACGGGTGCTGCCCAAATGGACGGTGCTATTCTAGTGGTGTCTGCCGCTGATGGCCCAATGCCTCAGACTCGTGAGCACATCTTGTTAGCTGGTCAGGTCGGCGTGCCTAACATCGTTGTGTTCTTGAACAAGCAAGACCAGGTAGATGACGAAGAGCTACTTGAGCTAGTTGAGCTAGAAGTTCGCGAGCTGCTGAGTTCTTACGATTTCCCTGGCGACGATATTCCGATCGCGACCGGTTCTGCGCTCAAGGCGGTTGAAAAGCTAGTTGCCGAGCCGACGACTGCTCGTGGTGCTGATGAGTGGGTCGATAAGATTCATGCTTTGATGGACGAGGTAGATGCCTATATTCCTACACCTGAGCGTGAAGTAGACAAGCCTTTCTTGATGGCAGTTGAGGACGTGTTCTCGATTACTGGTCGAGGTACTGTCGCGACAGGCCGAATCGAGCGTGGCATTGTTAAAGTCGGTGAGACGGTTGAGCTTGTCGGTATTCGCGACACTCGCAGTACTACCGTAACTGGCGTAGAGATGTTCCAGAAGACTTTGGACTCTGGTATGGCTGGTGACAACGTAGGCGTATTGCTTCGGGGTCTTCAAAAAGAAGATATTGAGCGAGGTATGGTGCTTGCTAAGCCTAAGAGCATCACGCCTCACACGGAGTTTGAGTCTGAGGTATACGTACTAAACAAAGAAGAAGGCGGTCGTCATACGCCGTTCTTCCCTGGTTACAAGCCTCAGTTCTATGTGCGTACAACTGATGTGACTGGTTCTATCGAGAGCTTTACTGCTGACGATGGCAGCGCGGCTGAGATGGTCATGCCCGGCGATCGCATCAAAATGAACGTCAAGCTAATCAACCCAATTGCGATTGAGCAAGGTATGCGCTTTGCGATTCGCGAGGGTGGCCGTACCGTCGGCGCTGGCGTTGTTTCCAAGATCACTAAGTAAGCGATCAACGAACAGTGCGAGATTCCGTAGGGGCGCAGCATGCTGCGCCCCTACGGAATCCACCAATAAGAACAATATTTCCAGCCTTCGGGCAATCGAACCTAGAAAACTAAACACTGGCGCAATACAGGGCGCTTGATTCTCATGGCCGCTACTATTCAACAGCAAAAGATCCGCATTCGTCTCAAGGCTTTTGATCGCCGCTTGCTAGATACTTCTTGCGAAAAAATTGTCGAGACCGCTAACCGTACCAATGCCACTGCCGTTGGTCCAATTCCATTGCCCACTAGGCGCAAGATATACTGCGTTTTGCGATCGCCTCACGTAGATAAAGACTCCCGCGAGCACTTCGAAACACGCACACACCGCCGCATCATTGATATTTACCAGCCGTCTTCTAAGACGATCGATGCGCTAATGAAGCTAGATTTACCCGCAGGTGTGGACATCGAAGTAAAGCTATAGCGTGTACAGCCTTTCAATCGATAACTTCTGCTCAGCTAGCCGCCGCTAATTAGCTGCTAGCTGACCTTATGAGGGCATCTTTTGCAGATACCCTCATTTTTTATGTAGTCTCCTGCCCTGATCCTTTGTAGCATGGTGTTTCTGCCTGCGTTAAAATAGCTGCTAATACCGTACGCGAGAAAACATGCCTGCGGCGCTGTTCTAACTTAGACATAATGGATTTTTCCTCCTCAGTTGCCGTCCGAGAATTACCGCTCTTCCCGCTGCCTGAGATGGTTCTATTTCCGGGTAGGCGGCTGCCCCTCCACATTTTTGAATTTCGCTATCGCATGCTGATGAACACCATTCTTCAAGGCGACCGCCGTTTTGGTGTACTGATGATCGATCCAACTACAGGCGAAATTGCTAAGGTGGGCTGCTGCGCTGAGGTGATTCATTACCAGCGTATGCCCGACGATCGCTTGAAGATCATGACCCTGGGTCAGCAGCGCTTTAGAGTATTGGACTATGTCCGTGAAACACCCTACAGGGTTGGTTTAGTTGAGTGGATAGAAGATGAGCCGGTAGAAGAAAACTTAGTGCCTCTAGCCGATCAGGTAGACGGACTCTTAAGAGATGTGGTTCGTCTGTCTGCGAAGCTGACAAGTCAAGATATCGATTTCCCTGAGGATGTTCCAGATCTACCCTTGGAGCTTTCTTATTGGGTTGCTAGTACGCTCTATGGCGTTTCTCTAGAGCAACAGTCTTTGTTAGAGATGCAGAATACGCTGTCTCGTTTAGAGCGCGAGGCTGAGATCTTAACCTCAACTCGCAACAATTTAGCAGCACGTACAGCGTTGAAGGACGTTTTGGAATAGCTGCTTTTCCTGTAAGTTCTAGAGCTAAATGGGTTGTTCAAGCTTTGTAAGGTCGTAGCTGCCAAATACTTTTAGCTGAGCGGTATGCAGCTTGAGAACTTCTAAGGCAGTTTTCATTGTGGGTTCTTTGGCGTTGGCTTCCACATCAACGAAGAATATGTAGTCACCGAGCGATCGCTTGGTCGGACGCGATTCAATTCGACTCATATTGATATTGAGCGCCGAAAAGAGCTGTAAGGGTTTGAGCAATGCGCCAGGTTCATTGCTGACTAGACTGAATGCTAGGGAGGTGTATTGTCCTCCTGTAGAAAGCTGTCTACCAAGAATCCAAAACCGAGTGTAGTTGTCAGCGTAGTCGTTGATCGGATGAGCGAGAACAGGCAAGTTATAGATCTTCGCGCCCCAGGGAGAGGCGATCACGCCTGCATTTATATCCTCTTTCAGCTTAGGTAGAGGCTCTGCTGTCGAGCTAGCTCTAACTAGATCTACTTTTGGCAAATGCTTTGCCAACCATTCACGGCATTGTGCTAGCGCTTGTGGATGGGAATAGATAGTCTGAATATCGTCGATGCTGTCGGCTTCAGAAATTAGCGCGTGTTGGACGGGCAGTGTAAACGACTGCTGTACATGAATATTTTCTACTTCCCACAGCGTATCGAGAGTAATCGTAACGCCGCCGCCGATAGAATTTTCTATAGGAACAACACAAAACTGGGTTTCTCCTTCAACTGTGGCATAGATAGCTTGGGCAATAGTGGAATATGCTTTAAGCGATGTAGTGCCAGATTCAAAGTTGTTGGCGAAGGCAGATGCAGCTAGTTCTGAGAAGGTTCCAGTTGGTCCAAGGTGTGCAATAGAAATCATCTGCAGGGAGGTGTAATGCGCGGGTGTGTAAATGATAGTCTTGTAGAACAACACTTATCTATTTTTTATTTCTGTAATCTATTTTTTCGTAATCGTTTTTTGCACATTCCTTCTTATTATTCATGGTTCGCTTCAGCGCCTCTCAAGCAGTCACCATTTCAGTGCCACAGCAGTCTATCTCTATAGATGCCTATTTGAGTGAGCCAAAGCGATTGGTAGAAGCACTAGTCGATGAGAAACAGGTAGAAGTTCTCGGACCTAATTTGTTTCGCCTAAAAGTCCGTCCACTTAAGTTTCTTGGATTGACCATACAGCCTGTATGTGACATTGAAGTCTGGTTAGAGGAGCAGTCCGTTCGGCTCCGCTCTAGTCAGTGTCATCTAGAAGGTTATGAGTCTTTTAACCAGAAGTTTTCGATGAATATGCAAGGTTATTTGGTGAGTCAATCAACGGCAACGGGTAACAAGCTGCGAGGGCAGGCTAATTTGGTCGTGAGTGTTGATCTTCCGCCCGCGGCGACTTTGATGCCTCGTCCTATTCTAGTGAGAACTGGCAACGGTCTGCTCAACGGTATATTGATTACGCTCAAACAACGTTTGATGCGTCAGCTAATAGCGGACTATTGCGACTGGGCAGAGTCCAGCAGTGCTGAGCAAGTATCAAGTTTCTCTAACCCAAGCTTTCCCTGAGATATCCGACTCGTGGCTGTGCAGCCATCTCAGAACACATTCCTATGGATAATGCTGTGTTGTCCGGTCTTGGCAGGTGCGAAAAGACTTACGATGCTGCCTGCTGACGCCCTGCTGAGCAATGCCTGCCCTATGTCTTGCGCTGCCATAGCCCTTGTTCGAAGCAAGGTCATAACCGGGATAGAGTCGATCTAGTCGAACGATTAACTCATCTCTCCAGACTTTAGCGACGATGCTGGCTGCTGCGATCGCCTGCACAGATTGGTCACCCTTGATGACAGTTTCTTGCTCTATCTGTAGATTGGGAATCTTCTGATTGCCGTCGATCAGACACTTGCTAGGTAAGGGCGCTATCTGGGAAATGGCGCGACGCATTGCCAAGAGCGAAGCCTGTAGGATATTGATCCGATCGATTTCGTAAGCGGTGGCCAACCCTATGCCAAAGCTGGTCATCTGTTTGATTTCTGTAGCAAGCTGTGCTCTTTTTTTCGCGGATAGCGCTTTGCTGTCAGTGACGCCTAGCGATTGTAAGGGTGCGATCACACTGTCCGGCACAACCACCGCTGCTGCAACCACTGGCCCGAACAAGGCACCTCTACCAACTTCATCCACCCCTGCAATTCTAGAAACTAGTTCCACTGCCGAACTGATGTCAAAAGATATTACTCACTAGCAGAAGACCGACGGCGACGGCGACGGCGTACCACTTTAACCGGTTCTTCCGCATTTTCTGAGGTTGATTCTGCCTCCACTCCCCCACCGGGCTGTTCCTCATCTGAGCTATCTATGACAGCCAGTGTCGTAGCAGTTTCATCTTCGTCAGACTTCAGAACAGGTGACGATGCCGCTTCTTCCTTAATAACGGGCTTGGTTGATCGGCGACGCCTTTTAACAGGAGCACTTTTACCTGAAAAGTCGCTGTCCTCGTCATTATCTTCGACAGCTTCCTGATTGCTCGACGCCTTATTGACTGTCAATTCGTCATCAACTGGATCATCTCCGACTTCAGAACTATCCTTTGCTGAGCTGCCATTATTCGCATGAACTGGCGTTTCAATAACGCGTTTGTTTACCCTAGCTGTTTCTGCAGCACTCTTAGCTTCAGCTAAAAAAGCTTCAGCCTCTCCAGGCAGAACGACAGAGACAATTGTATTTTGGGGATTTTCAGCTGTCTGCTCACTGAAAACCAACGGCGAAACGCCCATGACCGCATACACTTTTTGCTCTTCCAAGGGCATTTCTACCGCAATCAGTTCTGGCGGCTCTTCAGGCTTCCTCCGGCTATTCCGGACACGCTTGCTCCTTCCCCCTGATTCTGTGTTGACGGACTTACTTTCGTTCTGCTCTTCTCGCTCGTCCTGCTGAGCCTCTTTCTGCTCGTACCCCGATCCATTCTGCTGAGCTTCTCGTTCAGCCTTCTCGCGCTCAATCCTTTCGTCAACTCGGCTGCTACGCCGCCGCCGGTCGTCGCCATTTCTATCGGTTCCTTTGTCTGCCGTTACCGGTATTGGCGAGCCCGAACGATTGGGCCGAGCCGATGATGATGTTCCTTCTGTCCCACGACGACGGCGACGGCGGCCACCTCGACCGTTGTTCTTGTCACTGTAGCTAGGATGATTTAGCAGCTCTAGCTCCTGAAATTCAGACTGGGGTGAAGACGAAGTAGTCGATCGATCTTCACGCGCAGTCGGGCGATTGGAAAAGCTTTGTGAGGGTGAACTGTATCCGGTTGCCCGCGAAGAAGACACGCTCTCCAGTTGACTACTCGTTCCTGGTGTTTCTCCAGGTAGGTGCGCTAAGTGGCCTAACCCACCACAGGTAGTACAAGGCTGACCAAACAACTCATAGATGTTTTGACCCTGTCGCTTACGAGTAAGCTCGACTAAACCCAACTCAGAGAGCTGAGAGATTTGAGGCCGAGATTTATCAGCTCGAATAGCCTTGCCAAACTGCTCTAGCACCTGCATTTTGTCTTTGAGCGAGTCCATGTCAATAAAATCGACAACGATAACGCCAGCTATATTGCGCAGCTTGAGCTGTCTAGCGATTTCAACGGCTGCCTCACAGTTCGTCCATAAAACTGTTTCTCTAGACGTTGCAGACCGAGTAAAAGAACCAGAGTTAACGTCAATAACTGTTAGGGCTTCAGTAGGCTCGATGATAATGTAACCGCCTGAAGGTAGGTCCACTCTAGGTTTAAGAGCCTCTCGAATAGCGGCATTTACCCGAAAGTATTCAAGAATGTGAGTGGACTCGTTGTGATAGTCGACGAGAACGTTGGCTGGAATGCGTCCGTTGTTCCAGCTAGTTAGATGCTTCTTTGTTCTTTGTAGACCGCTTTCTGTATCGGTAACGATGCGATTAACATCGTCGTTATAGCCGTCGCGCAATACCTTTTGAATGAAGTCATCATCGCGATTGAGCAGGGAAGGTGGGCGCGTTGTCATCGCCTCTTGTTGAATTGCCTCCCAGCTTCGCTGCAAAGATTCTAAATCTTCAATGATGGCATCTTCTGAGACGCCTTCTGCCTCTGTTCTAATCAGCAGGCCCATACCTGCAGGCTTTACTAGAATGCCTAATGCTCGCAGTCGATTACGCTCGGTCTCATTGCGAATACGGCGAGAGAGATTTACCCCTCGACTGTATGGCATCAGTACTAGGTATCGTCCTGGTAAGGTTACTTTACCTGTAAGCCTAGGGCCTTTATTCCCCGTTGGCTCCTTCATGATCTGGACGAGAACTTTCTGTTGTGGCGCTAGCAGTTCAGTAATAGAACCTGCCATCCGCTTCAGCTTCAGGGGTCCTAAATCAGAGACATGCATAAAGCCATTTTTATCGCTGTCTCCGATATTGATGAAGGCCGCATCGATACTGGGCAGAATGTTTTCCACCGTTCCGAGATAGATATCTCCGACCTGGTGGCTTCCGGTCGCTACGATAATTTCCTGAATTTGATCTTCTGAGAAAACAGCAGCAATACGATGCTGTTCGGCAATCACGATTTGCTTGGACATTCAATATTCCTTTGAAGCCTATCAGCGTGTCCTTATAGTTTGAGGACTCACGCCTGATGGCTACTTGATTTGTGAAAAATTAGATTTCTAGAAAGTTGGTTTTCTAGAGATAGGCCGAGCTAGAAGTGTGAATAAGGCCGTAATACTTGCTTTACTGCGTTCTACGCTAAAGCAACACAGACAATATTCGAAGAGTACAGTGAGAGACTTCTTCTAGAAGCGCGCAGATTGGCTGATAGCTGCTTCTTTAGAATTCATACAGAGAGGCTGTCTACGACTGTTGAGGAAGAATGTTTCTCTGACTTGCTTTCACCGCTTAACTGTTGGAACCTTGTCTTTACAACAAGACGCTACAGCTAGACGGCGACTTAGGGCTTTGCTGTAATCTGAGCGTTCTGCTGATCACAAGCTTACCTACTGATGAAACTATTCTACCTACAGGCTGAAATTGTCCCTGCTTGCAGTTCTTGTGGCTGTATTATAGCGCCAGGTGTGCTTTTATCACCTTTTAGTACATAAAAAATTAATATGCAACCCAGTTTTAGGGAATTCAATCAATCTATAAGCAAGTCGATATGGCGATCGCAAAGCTGCTTTACAGGTTCTGAATCAGTGGAACCCCTCGTTTCAATTCACCAAACGTGAAAAAGCTTCTAGATATCAGCTGTTCGTACTGAAATCTCTAGAAGCTTTTTTCTTCATCTGAAAGTGATCACTAGCACTTTCCTTTTACTACGACGCGGAGGCTGTAGATAAGGACCGTCTACGTCTGCCGGTGTGGGTAGGTTTATTGTCGTCTGAGTCTTCTGTAGTAATGGCAATTGGCTTGGCTGGACCATCAAAGTGCTGAAGCATGAGGACGGTCACTGGATACTGTTTTGGAAGTTCGCGGCGGACGAACCGACGGGTGTCTTCTTCTAGGCGCGATCGCAACCCATCCCAGTTTACAGTAGGACGATCGCCGGTCGGATCATCTAGCACTTCCTTCCAACGAGTTTGAACTGACTTCTTGACCACTGGCACAATGCCGCTTTCCCACTGCGTCTGCGACTTAGTGGTGACGACTCCGCGCAAGTTAATCGTCGGTTCGCCCAACAGATTTCCGCCCCAATCTACCGTCGCCGAAACCGTGATAATACCATCTTCAGCCAGCTGTTGGCGCTCCTTCAAGACATTTCGCTCGACAATACCGGTTCGAGACGCATCCACTAGCTCGATACCAGAGGTAACTTTTCCATCCACCTTGATACTTTCGGCGGTTACCTTTATCACATCGCCATTGTTCACAATAGCAATGTTCTGTGGCTCAACGCCTAGCTGCTGAGCCATCTCAGCATGTTTGACCAGCATCCTGTGCTCACCGTGTACCGGAATAAAGAATTTGGGCCGGGTCAGCGCTAGCATTAGCTTGTGGTCTTCTTGATATCCATGTCCGGAAACGTGTAGCCCCTTGTCCTTTCCATAGATAACGCGTGCGCCTTGTTGCATCAGCTTATCGATGGTGTTGACAACGCTGATAGTGTTGCCAGGAATAGGATTAGAAGAGAAGATGACGGTGTCACCCTCTTCGATCCGAATTTGGCGGTGGGAGCGATTGGCAATTCTAGTCAGTGCTGCCATCGGTTCGCCCTGCGATCCCGTGGTGAGAATCATGGCCTGATCATTGGGGCATTGCTTCAGCTGATTCAACGGTTTGAACAAGCTGTCTGGGCACTTGATGTAGCCTAGGTTGCGAGCATGAGAGATGACGTTCAGCATAGAGCGACCTACCACAAAGACAGAACGCTTGTGCTTTTGAGCTAGCTCCAACAGCATGCTGACGCGATGCACAGAAGAGGCAAAGGTCGTGACAAACAGTCGCCCTTCGGCGTTATTAAACTCTCTATCTAGGTTAGGAAAAACTGCTCGTTCTGAGGGCGTGTTGCCCGGAATCTCTGCGTTGGTAGAATCACTGATCAGGCAAAGGACTCCCTCTTCGCCGTATTCGGCAATTTTCTGAAAGTCAAAGAATTCGCCATCTACAGGTGTGTGATCAACTTTAAAGTCGCCGCTGTGGATGATAGTGCCCACTGGCGTTTTGATCGCCATGGTAAAGCTATCGGCCATTGAGTGTGTGTTACGAATGTACTGGGCACTAAAATGCTTGCCGAACTGAACGGTATCTCTAGGTCCAACGGTGCGAAGCTCAGTGCGATTTAAAACGCCTGCTTCTTCGAGCTTGCCCTGTAGGAGAGCCATGGCTAAGCGGGGCCCATGAATAATCGGAATATTGAATTGCTTTAGATGAAAGGCAATACCACCGATGTGATCTTCGTGTCCATGAGTGACGATCATGCCCTTAATCTTGTGCTGATTCTCTTTGAGGTAGGTAATGTCTGGGAGCACAATGTTGACACCGTGCATACCTTCTGTAGGGAAAGACAAACCAGCGTCTAGTAGGACAATTTCGTCGTCGTACTCAAAGACGCAGGTGTTCTTCCCAATTTCGTGCAGTCCACCGAGGGGAATGATTTTGAGCGTATTGCTATCTTGCTTTCTGCTACTAGCTTTTGAGCTGTTTGACGATTGGATGTTTGGTTTCTGACTACTGATGGTTTTTCTACTCATGTAGTTTCCTTTGGTTGTGATGATAATTTGAATTCTTGAAAGAAGGAAAGCGGCTGGCTTCATCTAGAAGTTTTGCGCTTGTTTTTGGATGAAGTGAATTAGCCGTTGCGTTCACAGGGGTAGGGCTGCCTCTCTCAAAGAGTCGATCGCCAAGCTGTCACCTTATTTTTTGGCTATGCACTGTCTGCGCAATTTTCGGAGATACTGCAATTCCAGGCCTGTAGAGCTTTGTCTCTAGGCAGACTGGTATCGGTACAAGCATTGTGCAGTCTATGATACGTTTCCCGTCTTGTCTACTGATTCATCTCTTTAGAAGACTCTAGCTCGTAGTTGACCCGTGAATTCTTCTTTTCACTTGCCGGAAGTTTCACCTGAATTCTGACGATTTCTCCTCGGCGCTGCCGTCTAAGATGCTTACTGTCAAAAGTACCTATAGTGCTAGAGCGCATTTCCGAAATCATACCGTCAAGGCCATTCGGTTTCTTGCTGGTATAACGGAGCCGAGCTCTGTCGAAGGTAGCCTAACTTCCTAACAAAAGTCTGATATCTCGTTTTGTTCTTCAGTTTGTTTAACATTCTGCCTTATTTGGCACTTTCCCCTGATTTTGTTTGGTCGCCTTGGGCTCATTTCCCATTTTGGTCGCCGGCCTGCCTGAATTTTCCTCTGTGGGTGGCACTTTTTCCTTAGGTTGATCAATCTAGCTTACTGCTATTCTCTTTGCCTCTCTATTTCGACTTATACGATATTCTCTTTCAATAAATCCATATCTGAGAGGACGTCTTTTAGGTCTTCGCGCAGCTCTGCTGACCCTTTGCAGAGCGGCAGACGGCAGTTTCCGGTTGCCCAACCTTTCAGATCTAGCGCGACTTTTAATGGAATCGGACTCGTGGTCGCAAACAGTGCCTTGAACAAAGGAAAGAGCATTAGGTGGATAGCGGTTGCCCGACTGACCTGTCCGGATTCAAACGCCTGGATCATTTCTTGTAGACGATCTCCAACTAAGTGGCTGGCAACGCTGACAACACCCACAGCACCTACAGAGAGCATCGGTAGCGTCAGTGAATCATCTCCAGAGTAGATCTCAAACTCGGTAGAGCCTAATCGACTGAGCTGGCTGACTTGGTCAAGATTCCCACTGGCTTCTTTAATCGCAATGACGTTGGGAAGTTCTGACAACTGGATGGCTGTTTTAGGAAGTAAGTTGCAGCTCGTGCGCCCAGGCACATTGTAAAGCATGATTGGCAGGTCGGGGGCGGATTGTGCGATCGCCTTGAAGTGACCATACAAACCCTCTTGAGGCGGCTTGTTGTAGTAAGGCACTACTTGCAAAGAGCCGTCTAGCCCTAGCTTTTCGGCTTTGCGAGTAGCTTCTATAGCCTCCTTAGTACTATTCGAGCCTGTACCTGCAAGGACTTTGGCTCTGCTACCCACTGCCTGCTTGACCGTTTGAAAGATAGCGTATTCCTCATCCCAGGTGAGTGAGGGTGATTCTCCGGTTGTTCCACAGACTAGAACCGTGTCAGTTCCGTTGTCTACTAGATGACTAGCTAGCGTCTCTGTTAGCGGATAGTTGACTTCGCCATTGCTATGAAAGGGCGTCACCATGGCGGTGACGACTCTACCAAAAAAGGGAGCCTTCTTCGGTGAGGGAGGTGGTGTATCAACTGAGGTGTCAGTCATACTCATGCTCGTTCAATATGCATATTCATTCGGCCCATATTCATTTGGCCCATATTCGTGAGGGGGCGTTTGTCTTACAGCCCTGAACGGCAGATCTAGACGGCTACGGGCGATCGCACCCACCGTTTAGCAACGACTAGTTCCGCTATCTGAATAGCATTAAGCGCTGCCCCTTTGCGAATTTGATCGCCGCTGAGCCAAAGCTCCAAACCCGCTGGATTAGAAATGTCTTGACGGATACGACCGACTAATACATCGTCTTGACCACTAGCGTCAATCGGCATTGGAAAGTAGTTGGCCTGCCAATCTTCCACCAGCTTTACACCTGATGCAGACTGAACAGCTGCTCTTGCACGCGCAACATCAAACGGCTGCTCAAACTCTAGATTAACAGCTTCTGAATGGGCTCGAAGGACGGGTACCCGAATACACGTCGCCGAAATTTTAAGCTTGGGCGCACTAAAAATCTTGCGCGTCTCATTGACCATTTTCATCTCTTCTTCGCAATATCCCTGCTCATTGAGCGGTGTGTTATGCGCAAAGAGATTGAACGCTAGCGGATACGGAAAGCTCTCAGTAGGCGGGGTTTCTCCCGCCAAAATTGCTTTGGCCTGCTGTTTGACTTCTTCCATCGCCCTAGCGCCTGCGCCGCTCGCTGACTGATAGGTGGCAACCACAATTCGCTGAATGGCTTGAATCTGGTGCAAGGGCCAGATGGCTACGCTCATCAAAATTGTGGTGCAGTTGGGATTGGCGATAATGCCCTGGTGTGCTTCTGCGGCCTCTGGATTGACTTCTGGAACGACTAGTGGAACGGTGTCGTCCATCCGAAAGGCACTAGAGTTGTCGATCATCAGTGCGCCTGCGTTGACAATGTCTTTGGCCCATTGCTTAGAGATCGAGCCGCCTGCAGAAGCCAGAACAATATCGATGCCGTCGAAGGCTTGTCTGCTGACTGCTTCGACGGTTATGGCTTTGCCCTTAAAGCTGATTTGGCTGCCTGCGGAGCGGGGCGAAGCCAATAGCTTCAACGACTTGATAGGAAAGCTACGCTCTTCTAAAAGCTGAATCAGCTCGGTGCCAACTGCGCCAGTAGCTCCTAGAATGGCAACGTTATAGGAATCAGACAAATCGTTCTCCTCCATATGCGGCTAGATGTTTCGTTAACTGAGCGGTTTGTGAAAATTGGGCGAATCTGAAATGAATTGGGTTCGTTGCTTAGAACTGAGTGTCTAGAGGGCTGCTTTCTTTGAGGGGGTGGTGATGCGATCGCCTCTCTATCGCCACTCTAAGGAAATACAGCATAAGGTCTAGCTGGTTAATTGAAGGCTAAGTATTTTTACAATGGAGTCGCGCACATAGATATTCGCGCATAGGCTTAATTCTAGTTCGGTATGGACCGAGCACTGTAACAACATAATACTAAGTAAAACACCCTAGCTAACTTGAGTAAAATATGCTGAAGCGAGGAGTAGCGAGGGTACTTCAATGCGACGGCGCCGGGTATCTAACTAGTGAAGCCTATTCATAACAAATAGATCAGGTGTATGATTGCTAACTGCGACGAATGGCATGCATTTTACCCTGTTCACGTGCCTCGACTAAATCGCATTAAGAAATCGCACAAGTTATCACCACCCCACGTATTCGTAAATGAAAGTCACCCAGGAAAATTTGCCCGATAGCCAAGTCGGACTAGAAATAGAAGTTCCCGCTGAGCTATCCAAGCAGGGCTATGAGAAAGTGCTGCGGGACTACATGAAGTCAGCTAATATCCCTGGGTTTCGCAAAGGTAAAGTGCCTCGTCAGATTTTGATCCAGAGGATAGGTGCTTTGCAGCTCAAAGCAGCGGCGCTAGAAGATATGATTCAGACCGTGATTGAAAGAGCGATCAAGCAAGAAGATGTGAACGCCTTAGGCAACTATCAACTACAGTCAGACTTTGAATCCTTAGTTAGTAGCTACAAGCCAGGAGAGCCTTTTGTCATCAAGGCTTCTGTCGATGTGCCTCCGCGAGTCACTCTGAGTAAGTACAAAGGGCTTTCTATTAAAGCCGAAGAAATCAAGCCTAACGAAGATCGGGTTGACGAAACGATAGAAGGCTACCGAGAGAATATGGCGACACTGGTCCCCGTTGAAGATAGAGTCGCCAAAGCGGGCGATGTGACCGTTGTCGACTTTGTAGGTAAGGCTACGAATGAGGCTGGTGAGCTAGAAGAATTTGAGGGCGGCAGTGCTCAAGACTTTCAGGTAGAAATTAAGGAAGGTCGCTTCATCCCCGGCTTCGTAGAAGGCATTGTTGGGATGGCGCTAGAGGAATCGAAGGAAGTGGAGGTCACCTTCCCAGAAGATTATCCGCAGGCTGAGCTAGCAGGTAAGCCTGCGACCTTTGAAATTACGCTGAAAGAGCTGAAAGAGAAGGAACTACCCGAGCTGGATGATGATTTCGCTGAGGAAGCCAGTGAATTTGAAACGCTTGAAGAATTACGCAGCTCTCTCGAAGCTCGCTATCAAGAAGAGGCTACAACTGCTACTGACGGTAATATCGAGAAAGCGCTCCTCGATGAGCTAGTGGAGTATATCGAAGCTGAGATTCCTAAGACCTTGGTTATGAAGGAAGTGGACTTTATTGTCACTCAGACCGTCATGCAACTAAGCCGTCAGGGAATTGATATCAATCAGTTCTTGACTAAGGAACTAGTTGACAACATGCGCGAGAGTGCTAAGCCAGAGGCCATTGAGCGCTTGCGTCGAACGCTAGCACTAGGCGAGATTGCCAAGCAAGAGTCTATTGCTGTGACTGATGAAGAGGTCACAGGGCGCACGGAAGAAATGATGGCCGAAGTAGACGATCCTAGTCAGGTCGATCCAGAGCGGTTGAACCAGGTTGTCAATGAAGATTTGCTAAAAGAAAAAATTCTGGTGTGGCTGAAGGAGAATTCAGAGATTGAGCTAGTTCCCGAGGGTTCATTGACTCCTGAAGAACCAGCGGAAGGGTCAACCGAAGAACTAGCTGAGGCAGAGGCATCAGAAGCGGTGTCTGAGGAAGCGGATGAGGCAGAAGCGGAAGCTGTAGAAGTTGAGGTCGTGAATACCGAAGTCGTAGACGGGTAGTCGGTCTTTGTGTGCCTGGGCACAGGTTGCGACTGATGTCGAATGGAAGAGACTTCGCTAGAGTGTTATCGCGTCTTAACTTCAGTTTTGGTTTAGATGCGGTACATTAAGCACGTATGTAGGCAGCTGCTTCACTTGGTTATATGGATAAATCGACTCAATGGTGTGGGCTATCAAACCCCCGAGATCTCTATTGGGGGAGCCCTCTCAATAGTGCGCTAAATCAAAATCAGAGTGTTAGTCAAGCGGCCAATTTGCAGGCGGGATTTCCTGCTTTTCAGGCGGCGACTCGCAACATGCTGCCGATGGTGGTTGAGCAGTCTGGTCGGGGCGATCGCGCTTTTGACATCTATTCAAGACTGCTCAGAGAGCGGATCGTCTTTCTCGGGACGCCGGTAATGGACGATGTTGCTGATTCGATTGTGGCTCAGCTGCTATTTTTGGATGCTGAAGATCCTGAGAAAGATGTGCAGCTATACATCAACTCTCCGGGTGGTTCTGTGACAGCCGGTATGGCTATCTACGACACCATGCAGCAAATTCGCCCAGACGTGGTGACAATTTGCTTTGGCCTAGCGGCAAGTATGGGTGCATTTCTACTCTCTGGTGGTGCTAAGGGAAAGCGGATGTCTTTGCCTAGCGCTCGAATTATGATTCACCAGCCCTCAGGTGGCGCACAAGGTCAGTCTGCTGATATCGAGATTCAGGCACGGGAAATCTTATATCTTAAGAAGCGTTTGAATGAGATGCTAGCCGATCACACCGGGCAGGACTTGGAACGGATTGAAGCGGATACTGAGCGCGACTTCTTTATGTCTGCTGATGAAGCGAAAGAATACGGCTTGATTGATGAGGTTGTGACCAAACAAATGCTCTCTGATACTAAGCTGACTGCGGTAGGGTAACGGTTATGTCGAAGTATGACTCCCACTTGAAGTGCTCCTTTTGCGGCAAGTCGCAAGAGCAAGTACGCAAGCTGATCGCGGGCCCCGGGGTCTACGTTTGCGATGAGTGCGTAGATCTTTGCAATGAGATTCTAGATGAGGAGTTGTTCGACTCTAATTCGTCTGTGGCTTCGCCTGCCCCTCGCCGAGATCAGTCGACTGAGCGGCGGCGTAAGTCGTCCTCCTCGCTGTCTTTGACTCAGATTCCTAAACCGCGTGAAATCAAGTCTTATCTTGATGAGCACGTAATCGGCCAAGACGAGGCTAAGAAAGTTCTCTCTGTCGCGGTGTATAACCATTACAAGCGTCTGAGCGTACAGGCTGAGGGTGAAGAAGGTGAGGAGGATATTGAACTGCAAAAGTCTAATATTCTGCTGATTGGACCCACTGGATGCGGTAAGACGCTGTTGGCGCAGACGCTGGCGGCTATTTTGGAAGTGCCGTTTGCGGTAGCGGATGCGACGACGCTGACTGAAGCTGGTTATGTGGGCGAAGATGTCGAGAACATTTTGCTCAGACTGTTGCAAGTTGCTGATCTGGACGTAGAAGAGGCGCAGCGCGGCATTATTTATATCGATGAGATTGACAAGATTGCGCGCAAGAGTGAGAACCCTTCGATTACCCGCGATGTGTCCGGGGAAGGTGTGCAGCAGGCGCTGTTGAAGATGCTAGAAGGCACGATTGCGAATGTGCCGCCTCAAGGTGGGCGTAAGCATCCTTATCAAGACTGTATTCAGATTGATACGCGCAATATTTTGTTTGTGTGCGGTGGTGCGTTCGTGGGTCTTGACAAAATTGTGGAGCAGCGGATTGGCAAGAAGTCGATGGGCTTTGTCCGTCCAGGTAAAGAGATCAGCAGTGATGAGAAGTCTTCTTTGACGCTACAGGACTTGGAACCGGACGACATCGTGAAGTTTGGAATGATTCCTGAGTTTATTGGCCGAATCCCGGCGGTTTCAATTGTGGAACCATTAGATGAAAAGACGCTGGTTTCGATTTTGACTGAGCCGAAGAATGCTTTGGTGAAACAGTTTAAGAAGCTGATGCGGATGGATAGCGTGGAGCTAGAGTTTGAGCCGGATGCGATTCGGGCGATCGCAAAGGAAGCCTTCAACCGCAAAACCGGTGCCCGTGCGCTACGCAGCATCATCGAAGAAATCATGCTGGATGTGATGTACGAGCTACCTTCACGGGACGACGTTAAAACTTGTGCGATCACTCGCAAAATGGTAGAAAATCGCTCAACAGCAGATCTGTTAGTGCATCCATCTTCCTTGCCAGAGCCAGAATCTGCGTAGCGTAGCTGTTGAATAGTTTGTCTGCTAGAAGGTAAGGATTAAAGCTTTGTGTCTGTTATTCCACAACGCTTCGTGCGCTTTTATAATTCTCTGAGAAGAAAAAGCACAACTAAGGTGAACAGCAGCGATGTCCTACGTTAGCGTCAACGGCGTTGATCATTATTACGAATGGATCTCTACTCAAGACCATCCTGGCAACTATGAAAAGCCAGTGATGGTTTTTTTGCACGGGTGGGCAGGGTCCGCACGATATTGGCGCTCTACCGCTGAGGCGATTAAGGGCAGGTTCGACTGTTTGCTGTACGACCAAAGGGGATTTGGGCGATCGCACTCCCCCTCCCCAGAACAATTCGCCGCCAACCCGGACCTTAGCACCCTAGAAAGCTTCGCCGAAGACCTCAACGTCTTACTAGACGAGTTGAACCTCACAAAACCTGTTTACATGAATGCTCATTCTATGGGCGGATCTATCGGCCTCTACTTTCTCGATCGCTATCCAGAGCGCGTCAAGAAGGCGATTCTGACCTGCAACGGCAGCTTTCCCTATCAGAAATGGGCCTTCGAAGCTTTCTACCTATTCGGTGGCTACGTCGTCGCCTTCCGCCCGAAATGGCTGGGGAAAGTGCCTTTTGCGCCCCAGATGTTCATGCAGCGGTTTCTAAAGAGTTCTATTCCGCTAGAAGAAAAAAAGGCCTTTTTAGACGATTTCATCGCGGCAGACGGCGCAACATCGCTTGGTACGCTAAAGGCCGCTGTCAGCAAGCACGCGACAGAATCTATGCCTGCTGCCTTTGCCTCGCTCAAAGTGCCTACGCTGATGGTTTCGGGGGAATACGACAAAATCACGCCAGCGAAGCTAGGCAAAGAAGCTGCTGCGATGAGCAATAACATTGAGTATGTGCTGATGCCTAACACAGCACACTTTCCAATGATGGAAGATGCAGAAAGTTATCTGGAAATCACTAACTCGTTCTTAGCGGATGCCGAAGCACCTATTGCCGCCTAGTTCTTATAAAAGTCGAGCCGCTAGATAGATTTCCGCGTACGTTGTAAAACTTTCGGCCACTGCGTAAGCCACTGCTTTCTCCAGCTGTGTTTGTCCTTACATTTCGCCGATTTTAGCTTGCGCTTCTACTGTTTTCGTTGCGTTACGCTTGCTAAGTAGAGAAACGATGTATTGGTTCAAGCTACACTCTTCCCAATTGGCAGCTTCTGCCAGTCTCTGGTGTAAGTACTTCAGCATCCTTAGCATCGTCTTGCCGCTGTATTCTACTTCTGTTGGTGGCATCGGAATCGGATCGTTGTGCTTATAAACGGACTCTATCCATAGCTCGTGAGCCTCTGCGATCATCTCAGCCGCTTCTTTTAAATCGTCGCGCTGCGTAAGGCCTCTTGGTAAATCTACAATCTCAACGGTAAATCAGCTGAAAAATAACCTTTCCACATTTGATTTTCTAGAAAGGTTATTTTTGCATGGTTTTCTAGTCGAGTGTGATTCTAATCCAAGCCAAGCTCACGCTTTAAGCGACCAATCGACTTTTCTCCGATGTAGTTTTCACAGCGGATGATTTCCGGCGGTCGAATAATGTCGTTACGAGCAGCAAGTAGAGCCTCTTTGATCGCTGGATAGCTAGCGGTATCTAGAGCAACGATGGTTTGAGCACTGCGCACAACAGCGCTGAGCTTCTGCGTATCTTCTGTTTGCGCGGTCATTACCAGGATGTCGTCACCCCGCAAACTGTAGGAAAGGACTTCTGCAATGCGGATGATGCCGCTGCTAAGACTAACCAAACCCAAGCAGGTATCTTTGGGCAGGTTTTTGAGTAGTTCGCGCTCTTTGGCGTAGTCGTAGATGTCGATAGGAATGACGCGAACAGATTTGGGGGCTGCGATCGCCTCGGCCTCGTTCACATAATATCGGCTGGTGACTACGGTGCCTGAACGAGTCTGGGCTAAGACCTGCTCTAGTTCCTCTAACGGCACTAGCTGTACCGGAATCTTTAGCGCCTGCTCTAGCTCACGCACCATCAGCTCTCCTGCACCATCTTCTCGCTGAATGGTAACTAGCACTCTGGCACTACAGCGAAGCCGCCAGTCGACCTCGGTCATAAACAGCTCACGAGCCTGGTGCAGGGAACAGCCCTGACGCAGGAGCTCGTCCAAACTGTTTTCTACCAGGTCTTGAGCCTTTGGAAATTTCTCTAGAAGGGGTGAGCCAGGTTTGACAATTTCTGTAGTGCCTTCGGCGCGGACGTAGATACCGGAACCGGGCATGGCTTCGACGACGCCTGCATCTTCTAGCTGCCGGTAGACCTTACTGATAGTATTGCGGTGGAGCCCGGTTTGCATTGCCAGCTGACGGGTGCTAGGTAGGCGGTATTCGGGTGGGTATTGGCGGGATGCGATCGCAAACCAAATTTGATCATAAAGCTGAGTGGATGCAGGTATTTCGCTATCGGTTTGAATATGGAACTGGACCACTATGACGCGCTCCCATGACGGCATCTTTTATCTACCTTAGAGATTAGTCGGGAATCTGCCGTTCGTGGCAGATCATTTGTTTTTTTAAGGGTCTGCTCAATAATTCTTGACGATAGGACTATGGGCGAAGACCTACGATATATTTGGAAAACTATTTAATTTGACCAGGGAGATTTCTCCGTTGTTTTCAGCCGAAGATTTCGCAAAAGCTCTAGAGCAGCAAGACTATCAGTTTTCACGGGGCAGCGTAGTCACTGGTAAGGTTGAGACCCATGAGTCTGATGGAGCCTACGTCGATATCGGCGGCAAGTCGGCAGCTTTCTTGCCGAATAAGGAAGCCTCAATTGAGTCTGATGTCGTCTTGGCAGAAGCCCTGCCGCTGGGGACGGAGCGCAAATTTCTGATCATTCGCGATCAGGACGCTAATGGCCAGATGGTGATTTCTATCCGAGCGATGGAAATTAAGGAGCTGTGGGAGCGTCTGCGTGAGCGTCAGGAGAATGGCGATGTGCTGGAGGTGACTATCTCTGGCAGCAATAAGGGCGGCGTTACTGCGGATGTGAGCGGATTGCGAGCGTTTATTCCGCGATCGCACCTAGCTCGCCGAATAGAGGATCTCGATTCTGTGATGGGCGAAACGATCAATGTGGCTTTCTTGGAAGTGGATGAGGAAAACAACAAGCTTCTGCTTTCTGAGCGGGTGGCGGCGAGAGCGACGGCGATGAGCAGCCTGACTAAAGGCGAGCTGATTGAAGGAACTATTGCATCGCTGAAGCCTTTTGGGGCGTTTGTTGATTTTGGCGGCGCTTCTGGCCTGCTACATATCAAGCAAATTAGTAAGAGCTATGTGTCTGCTCTAGGCGACGTGTTTAAGGTGGGCGATCCGATTAAGGCGATCGTGCTGAATATTGATGATGAGCGGGGCCGGATTGCGCTGTCCACTCAGGTGCTGGAGAAGTATCCCGGAGAAATCTTGAAGGATTTGCCGACGATCATGGCTGAGGCTGAGGAACGGGCGAAGAACGTTGCCAAGGTGGTAGCTGAGGGCGACAATTAGAGCCGGAGACTCACCCCGACCTGTGGGCACCCCTCCACCCTCGACTACGCTCGGGGCAGGCAAGAGGGGAGTTGCTTCAGGCTAAGGAAACTAAATTAATTGGCTTGAGAACCCTATGGGTACTGTTTGGGAGCTGGATTTTTATTCCAGACCAGTTTTGGATGAGAACAAGAAGAAGCGCTGGGAAGTGCTGATTTGCGAAGGATTGCAGTCAGTAGAGGACGATCCTGAAAAGCTGTTTCGCTATAGCAAGTATGTGTCGAACAGTGAGGTGAATTCGGAGACGTTGCAGGCGGCGCTGGAAGAGGCGATCGCACAATCTTCCACCTCTCCTACTAGAGTTCGATTCTTTCGCTATCAGATGCAGAACATGATCAAGCGCGCCTGTGAGGAAGTCGGCTTGCTGCCTTATCCTAGTCGCCGAACATTGGCGCTACAGCGGTGGCTAGAAGATCGCAAGGTAAATGTTTATCCCAACGATCCTGGTTACAAGGCGAGTGCGTCAGCTGCGATCGCAAAGCCTCTAGAAGTGGTCAGCCCCTTGCCGGATGCTCTACGCGGTCAGCAGTGGGCGCTGGTTACTTTGCCCGCCAAAGACTTTGCCGATATGAGAGATTGGGATGTCGCTTTTGGCGAATCTTTCCCGCTGGAGGCAGCGGGTGTGGAACCAGAGACCCCGATTCCAGGGTTTATTATTTACTCGAACCGAGCGACGCCACTAGCGGCCTGGATGTCTGGGTTAGAAATTGCTGGAGTAAGAGCTGGGAAAGAGGAATCGACAAATTACGTTTCCAAAAACACGGCCACTGCCCGGTTGCTGATGGATACGGGCACGATTGAGTCCTGGCTACTAGCGGATTTGGTAACGCCAGAGACGCAGGCAGAAGGGCTGCGGTTTGAGGCAGCGAAGGCGGCGGCAAACAATGTGCATTTCATTGCGGTGCAAGACAGTCCTGATTCTGAGTCGTTCGCTGGCATGTGGCTGATGCAGACCAGAGAGTTTGGCTAGGAGAGTTCGGCTAGGAGATGGGATGAATGGCTCAGGTGGATAGGAAGGGTTGGGGAAAAGATGTTCTGATGTATGGGGTGTTGGGTGCGATCGCACTCACGATGCTTCTCCCTCTCCTTTGGCTAGTCAGCACCTCCTTCAAAGGCCCCACCGAAAACCTTTTCCAATTTCCACCGCAGTTCCTCCCCACCTCCCCCACCTTCGGTAACTTCATCAAGGTTTGGCAGTCCAACCCTTTTGGCCGCTACTTCTTCAACAGCACGCTAATCGCTGTTGTCACTGTCGCCCTCAACCTCTTGCTGTGTTCGCTGGCTGCCTATCCACTGGCTCGGCTGAACTTCAAGGGTAGAGAGGTCTTGTTTTCTCTAGTCGTCTCCACAATTTTGATCCCCTTCCAAATTGTGATGATTCCGCTCTACATACTGACTGTGCGGCTGGGGCTTACTAACAGCTATATTGGCGTGATTTTTCCTGCGATCGCCTCGGCCTTCGGCATTTTCCTAATGCGCCAAGCCTTTCAATCTGTGCCCAAAGAGCTAGAAGAAGCGGCCCGCATTGATGGCTGTACTGAACTAGGTATCTGGTGGCACATCATGATTCCGTCCGTGCGTCCGGCCTTGGTGACGCTGGCAATTTTCGTCTTTATTGGCTCGTGGAGCGATTTCCTGTGGCCCTTGCTGATTTTGGACAGACCAGAATATTACACGTTGCCGTTGGGTGTGGCTCGATTGGCCGGGAGCTTTTCCTTAGACTGGCGGTTGATTGCGGCGGGTTCAGTCATTTCGATCGTGCCGATCGTTCTATTCTTCGTGGCAGCTCAGCGATATATTGTGCCATCGGACGCAGGCAGTGGTGTCAAAGGCTAGAAATTAATTGGTGACTTTTGTCCTATTTGATAGGCAGAAAGTCAATTCGATCTTGAAATTCGTTATCAGAAGTGGCCTCTGCAACTGTCAGTAACTCCTCAATAGTTATGTTCGTACTGTCACAGCTCGCTACTATAGCCTTGGTCACTTAGCTCTACACATTTCCAATAAGCAAAACCATTGATATACAAAGAGCGAAATGGCTAGCGAGCGTACGGATGCATCCGACGCTCGCTACTATTAAAGGGCGTTGATAAAACAGGAATATAGCTGAGCTATGAAAATTGCCGTTACGGGTGCTACGGGTTTTGTAGGTACTCGATTGGTTGACCGCTTGATCGAAGAAGGTCACGATATAAAAGTGTTCACCCGCAGTGAGGCTAAGGCGCGCAAGGTCTTCGCCGCTGGTAAGTTTAAGCCTGTTGAGTACGTGGCCTATGTGCCTACCAAGTCGGGTGAGTGGCAAGCAGAGATTTCTGACTGCGATGGTGTGATCAACTTGGCAGGTGAGCCAATCTCAGAACGCTGGTCCGCAGAACGTAAGACTCGAATTCTGAACAGTCGAAAGGTTGGGACCGAAAAACTCGTAGAGGCAATCACTAAAGCTGAACAAAAACCAGCTGTTCTGGTCAGTGGTTCGGCAATTGGCTATTACGGGACGAGTGAAACAGCTGAGTTCTTTGAAACGAGTGAACCGGCTGAAAATGACTTTCTTTCTCAGGTTTGTCAGGCTTGGGAAGCTGAGGCGAGGAAAGCGAAGGATGCTGGGGTGCGGGTGGCGATTATTCGGACGGGAATTGTGCTAGGGGATGGGGGCGCGATCGCAAAAATGATCACCCCCTTCAAACTCTACGCAGGCGGACCGATTGGCAGCGGCCAGCAGTGGTTTTCCTGGATTCACATCGACGATCTTGTTAGCCTATTCATAAAAGCGCTACTCGATCCATCTATGCACGGCGTCTACAACGGCACCGCGCCAGAACCCGTCCGCATGAAAGATCTCGCTCAAACCTTGGGCGAAGTGATGGACAGACCTTCTTGGCTGCCGGTGCCTGACTTTGCAATCGAAGCACTGCTAGGAGACGGTGCAGTCGTCGTTCTAAAAGGGCAAAAAGTACTGCCCGAGCGGACCCAGGCGGCAGGCTTTTCCTTTGACTATTCCAATCCAAAAGAAGCTCTGAAAGATGTTGTTGAGAGAATTGGCTAGCTAAGCAAGGTTGTTCGCTGTCGATTCTGCTGTTGATATTTGCAGCAGGTCTGAACGAAGCGCTTAGCTATCTGTGACTGGTGTCCCCAGTGCAGATGCACGTACGACGCATGCAGGTTGGGCAACTGATAGCCCTCAAGCTGTGGTTCTCCGGCTTCTCCCCAATACCGTTGCGTTTCGTACATCGGCTGGGTCAACATTTCCACAACGCTGGACTTGTGAAATTCGTGACCAACAATGGTTTGGCCTTTCGTGAGTAAGGGACCATCGGACAATGCTGTTGCTTTTCGATAGCCAAGTGTCAGTCGTTTGCTCATTTCGACAGTTTGAGGAATCGCGCCGACCATTGGCCAAGCCTTGCGGTCAAAATCAATCAAAGTCTCGCCAAGATACATCAGTCCACCGCATTCCGCGTAAGTAGGTATGCCCTGCTCAATCTGCTGACGAATGGCCAGTCTCATAGCTTTGTTTTTGCTCAGTTCGGTTGCAAAAACTTCTGGAAATCCGCCACCGAAATACAGTCCATCCGCTGCTGGAAGCGCTTCGTCTGAAAGGGGACTCCAAAAGATGAGTTCTGCGCCTTGAGCTTCAAGAATTTCAAAGTTGTCAGGGTAGTAGAAGTTGAAAGCGGCATCTCGTGCGATCGCAATTCTCACCCTATCTGGCGGTTGCGGTCGCCCGTTCGCTTTCTCCTGCGAGACCATTACTCTCCCATCCATAGGCTGAGCAGAGTCAAAGCCCAGCGACGGTTCTAACTTTTCCCAGTCAAAACATCGCTCCCCAATCTCTGCCAACCGCGCCGCAATTTGTTCAAATGCTCCCACCTCACCGGTTGGGACCAATCCCAAATGACGACTTGGCAGTTCAATATCCTTTTCCCGTTGAAATATGCCAAGGATCGGCATATCGATCTGCGCCAGTGCGTCGCTTAGTAGCTGAAGATGGCGATCGCTCCCCACCCGGTTCAAAATCACCCCCGCAATCTTCACTCGCGCATTAAACGTTCTATATCCATGGACTAACGCCGCCAGAGACCTGGCCATTCGCCCACAGTCGACAGCCAGCACAACTGGCAGTTCCAGCAGCCGAGCAATATGTGCCGTACTCGCCGTATCATCCGTACCAGTCGCGCCATCAAACAAACCCATGACTCCCTCAATCACCGCAAAGTTAGCGCCCGTCTGGTGACTGTGAAAGCTTTGCCGCACATAGGCTTCGCTAGTCAAGACCGGGATCGAGGTTATAGCAAGGGCGCTGAGTAATTGCGCTGTGAAACATGGGGTCGATGTAATCCGGGCCGACCTTAAACGACTGAACGCAATGTCCTCTTTTCTTCAGCGCGGCTAGCAGAGCGAGCGTCAACGTGGTTTTTCCGGTGCCGCTGCGATCGCCCGCCAAAATAATACTCAAGTCAAAAACCGTCAAAACAAGCTGGTTATACTCTATCTAAAGAACATGCCCCTGTTCCTCTCGTATACCCATGCACACATCCGCCCCCAAAGGTGCTCTCTGCGCACCGCGAATGATTGACTTCAAAGGATTCAGGTTATTTGCACATAGATTGACAGTCAAGCTGTTTAATGGACTATTTGGTCTAGGTATAGCTACGCTTGGACTTAGCTCTCCTGTCTTTGCCGCTGACCCTTTCCGACCCAACGCACCTCGTGACATAGGCGGATATACAGAAGCTGCCTTTCGAGTCATTTTTGAAGAAGGCAACTATGCAGAAGCTGAGGCCGCGCTAGCTAAAGCCGAAGAACATGAAGCCGACGAGCCTTTGGTACATGCTTTGATGGCCGCTATGGCCTACTTCAAGGGCCGCTCTGGGCTAGATGAAGTCGCTCACCGAGCAGCACTTACTCAGAAAACCGCAACTGAACTTAAAAAAACCGATCCGCTACGGGGCCATCTCTACACAGCCGTCGGTCTGTTCTTAGAAGGCGCTCATCTACTGAAGACAGAAGGGCTAGCTAGAGGCACCCCAAAAGCACTGGGAATGCTTCAGCAGGTGTTTAGTGAGCTAGACGCGGTTGAGCGAATTGACGCAGAAGATTCTGAGCTGAATTTGCTCAAGGGCTCAATGGATTTGATGCTGGCTGTTAATCTGCCATTCGCAAATCCTGAGGGCGCGATCGCAAGAATGGCCCAACACAGTCATCCTGTCTACGTAACCCAGCGCACAATCGCCATCGGCTACAGAGATCTCGATCAGTATGATAAGGCGCTAGTTGCTGTCAACGAAGCTCTGGCCGCTGCTCCTAAGAACCCTGAGCTGTTTTATCTAAAGGCTCAGATTCTAGCAGGGCTTGGCGATGACACTCAAAGCCTAGACTGGTTTGCCAAAGCCTTAGACCACAAAGCGCAGCTACCGACTGCCCTAAATCGACGCATCACTTGGGAGAACTGTATCGCCGAAGGCAGCGAGCCCCAAGCCTGTTCTGACTTGGTGGGCTACTGAGAAGAACAATAAAATAAGAAACTCCATCTTGCCGCCTTAACAAATTGAGACGGTTAGATGGAGTAGAGACGCAGTTAGGAGGTATCTTGCCTATACGATATCGATTTTGCCTGCAAATCGGAGACGTTTTAATGCGTTCTTAATGTATTCTTTCGTCAGATTAAAATAGACAGTCGATCCGGATGGTTCTCAATCGATTGATCGCCGCAGCCAGTTCAAATCGCCGAAACATCGCCAGGTTACCTACTCGCCGATATCCACTAGGTGAACCGTCCTCAGACAGGATATCTAGCCCACCCTGTTCAATATCGTTCATGACTAGATTTAATAATTCACTCACCGATCTCTTAGCGTCAAAGTAGTAGCGATCCGCGTAGACTATTGCCTGTGCGATCGCCTGCACCTGATGCACCTCTGCAATCTGCTCAATCGCCTTTAGATCGATTGTTTCGTCGCCCAGCATCAAACTGTCTCGCCTAGCTTTTATCCTGAGTCCGCGATCGCCTTTCCCACCTGGCAAACTACCTGGCAAAACAGCTCGAGATGTGATGGACCCGAATTTATCACCACCTTCTTTTTGCCTGGTTTCCGAATCTGCGTGGGTGATCGCTTTTGCCTGCGCCGTCACAATTCTCGGCTGGTAATCCTCCATCGCAATCACCGTATCAGCCACCGCAAAATAGTCGCCGCTGCCTCCCATCACCAAAATCGTCGAGATACCGTAGTCGTCATAAAGCTGACGCACTTTATCAACAAATGGCGTAATCGGTTCTTTCTCTTTGGCAATTAGCGCCTGCATCTTGCGATCGCGAATCATAAAATTCGTCGCCGCCGTATCCTCATCAATCAGCAGTACCTTCGCTCCTGCTTCCACCGCCTCGATCAATCCCGCCGCTTGAGACGTACTCCCACTGGCATTCGCCGTTGAGAACTGCCGCGAATTTCGTCCTCTAGGCAAGTGATTAATCACCGGAGAAATATCTACCCCCACTACGCTCCGCCCATCTTCTGCCCGTAGCTTCACCGTCCTGGCATCGGCGACTACCTGCTCACGCCCGTCTCCTGGCACATGGCTATAGATTCCCTGCTCAATTGCCCGCAGCAGCGTAGATTTCCCGTGATAGCCACCCCCAACGATCAGCGTCACCCCCGCTCGAATCCCCAGTCCTTTGACCAGCCCACCGTGAGGCGTGTCTAGTTCAATACTGCCATCAGCAGGTGGGACCAACAGATCAGCACCCTCACTCAACGGTCGCTCATCAATACCGCTACGACGCGGCAAACAAGATCCTGCCGCAATGAAAGCAACCAGTCCCTTTTCGGCAAGTTGGGTTCTCAGTGCCTCAGCATTCTCCAGCGTATGGACCTGACGCTCTATCGCCATTGAATCTAGCACTTCGTACTTCAAACACTGCGATACCAGTAGTGGAATATCTTCGCAGAGCAAAGCCGCTGCTTCGCTCCCTGCAATTTTCCTCCCAAAGGCCGGTAGGCCAACTGTCAGCCTGACTTCGACCGCTTCAGCATCTAGCCAAACCGCCGTACGCCGCAGTATGGCTTGGCTTGGGCTGGCAATCTCAATTTTTCCACTCTTGCCAGAACCGCGCTTTTGCTGCAAAGACTGGGCCACTTGAGCCACTTGCCTAGTTAGATAATCTGCGATCGCTACTTGGCACACATAATCAGTCATCCACTTAACCGGAAACCCAGCCACCGTCTGAGCTACCCGAATGCAGATGCGACTGGGCATAGCAAAAGGATCTCCCTGCACATAGTCCACACTCAATCCGAATTCAGGAAATTCGTAATCGCCCTTTATGCCTTTGTATTCTCTATAACTCCGACCGTCTAAGCCTCTCAGATAATCCTGTAGGTCTGCGCGAGTCTTATTCTGTTCTCCTATATCTCTTTGCTTAGTCACAGTTCATCTACCGCCCTTCTATTGACAGAATCTTACCTACAACAGAGGTGGTCTCTGCTTCGAAGCCCTTACCTTTAAGAGTAAGCAGTTATAGAGACAGCTTCAGCTTTGATACACCTCAAGACAGACGCAAGCGCAAGATAAAAATCGGACAAAAGACATTTCAAAGTCGTTTGAACTCGGGCGTTATGCAGATTCAGCCACAAAGCATTTAACCTTCTCCCAACCGAGCACCCATTCAATGACTTCTTTAAACCGCCCTTCAAAAACAACTCGTAAAATCGGCAGCTCACTCGTTAGCTCAATGAAAAAATCGCTGCTTTCTCTGACGGTGCTCGGGCTCTCCTTCACCACCATCGGCGTAGCGCAAACTTCTGCTAACCCTACGGTCAGTCAGACAAGCGATCAGGTGGTTAGCCAAAAGAGTTCTTATACAAAGGATTTGGCTGTTCTAGAAGATGGTATCTACCTCTTTGGCCAGAGCCCGCAGCGCGATCAGGTTGGTAGCTCCTATGCTATTTTCTCTATTTCTGATAACCAAACTGTAGGTGCTTTCTATCAGCCCAACTCTTCGTTTGACTGTTTTTCTGGTCAGGTCCATCCTGATCGCATGGCGCTTAATATTGTAGATAGCTACGAACAGACCGTTCATCCCTATGCGATCGCGCTGACGACAGACAGTTCATTAGCAGCTGGTAATGCAGCGCCCGTCTACACACTCACCGGCTTCCACCGCATCGAAAGCGTATCAAATCAAGACTTCGAGATCCTTAGTATCTGTGAATCTGACTTCAGTCGATAGTCATCACGCTTTCAGCTAACTGGTGCTGGGTCTGTTGCTGGGCACGTGTCGTACGATACCATTGCGCCCGGAACTTATCTGGGTTCCTCCGCTTTGGGTACATTCCAATTAGTTTCACTGGGTTAGTCAACTGTAAGGTCACCGCAAATCCACTAAGAGCAATCGCCCGGGAACAAAGATCCTTTAACAGATTAAAGAGGCTGATAAGTTTTGTATACTGAAGTATATGTACCTGTAGCAACTATCCCTAGATAATTTGCCCGCCTTCCGTGTATTACGGGAAACACACCACCGAGTACGGCTTCCCTTGGTACCAGAACAGCTGAAATACAAGTATATTGACATAAGTAGACAAATAACTTAACTAAAGCCAGCACAAATTAATGGGACGCCTGTCTCCTGTAGCCCTATAGCCAAGCGCTGTATCCTTCTACAAAAGCCATAGGCGAACCACCAAAACTGGGTTCGAGGTTTCTCAAAACATGTTTGAGCATTTTACAAACACAGCAATCGCGGTCATCATGCAGGCGCAAGAAGAGGCCCGTCGCCTGGGTCATAACTTTGTCGGCAGCGAGCAGCTGCTGCTCGGCATTATCAAAGAGAATACTAGCATTGCGGCCAAAGTCTTAGACGAGTTTGGTATCAATCTGACGAACGCTCGCACCGAGGTCGAGTCTATCATTGGCCGAGGTTCCGGCAATGGTCCGGTAGAAATTCCCTTCACTCCGAAGGTAAAGCAGGTCTTCGAGCAGGCTTTTCAAGAGGCTCGCAAGCTCGACCATCCATACATAGAGCCTGAGCACCTTTTGCTCAGCCTGACTCAAAACTCTGAAAGCGTTGCCTACCGAGTAATTGCGAACTTAGGCGTAGACCCTGAGAAAATTAGGGTTCAGCTTGTTCGAGTCATTGGTGAGAGCACACCCGTCGCTTCTGGCCGTGTAGGCAGCACTAAAAAATCAGATCGCAAATCTGACAGTAGCGTCCTCACAGAATATGGCACTGACCTAACTGAGATCGCAGCTACAGGCAAGCTTGATCCTGTCATTGGCCGCCACAAAGAAATCGAGCGTGTCGTTCAAGTTCTAGGTCGCCGTACGAAGAATAATCCAGTGCTCGTTGGTGAGCCCGGTGTGGGTAAGACTGCGATCGCAGAAGGTCTCGCTCAGCGTATCGTCAACCAAGACGTGCCAGAAGCGCTGATTGATCGCCGTGTCATCAGTCTAGACATGGGTCTTCTGGTTTCCGGTACCCGGTTCCGAGGCGACTTCGAAGAACGTATCACTCAGGTCATCGAGGAAGTTCGTAAATCGGAAGATGTCATTTTAGTCATCGACGAAATCCATACGCTAGTAGGTGCAGGCTCTTTGGAAGGTGGCATGGATGCCGCCAACTTACTCAAGCCCGCCCTTGCCAGAGGCGAAATGCAGTGTATTGGTGCGACTACCTTAGACGAGTATCGCAAGTACATTGAGAAAGACGCAGCGCTAGAGCGCCGCTTCCAGCCAGTCACAATCGCGCCGCCTTCTGTAGAAGATACTGTCGAAATCCTGTACGGCTTGCGCAGTCGCTATGAGCAGTTTCACCGACTCAATATCACTGATGAAGCGGTAGAAGCGGCAGCCACCTTGAGCGACCGATACATCACCGATCGTCATCTGCCTGACAAGGCGATTGACCTTATTGACGAAGCCGGTTCAAGAGTTCGGTTGCGCCACTCACGCAATATTCCAGCTAGCGACCTACGTAGTGAGTTGCGTCAGATTCAGAAAGAGATCCTCGAAGCTATTCAGCAGCAGGATTACGATCAAGCTGCCACCCTGCGCGAGAAAGAAGCCACGCTTACCCAGAAAATTCAGGACACACTAGAAGGCGGCGTTTCTATCATGAAACAGCCTGAAGTAAGCGATGAAGATATCGCGGATATTGTTTCTTCTTGGACAGGTGTTCCTGTCAATGCCATTACCGAAACCGAATCGGCAATGATGCTGCACCTCGAAGACACTTTGCATGAGCGAGTCGTTGGCCAAAACGAGGCCGTAGAGGCTGTCTCCAAGGCGGTTCGTCGAGCTCGCGTTGGGCTACGCGGATTGGATCGTCCCATCGCGAGTTTGGTTTTCTCAGGTCCAACGGGTGTTGGTAAAACTGAGCTTGCCAAAGCGTTAGCAAATGCGGTCTTTGGTTCGGAAGAGTCAATGATCCGATTGGACATGTCCGAGTTCATGGAATCGCATACCGTCTCCAAACTGATTGGTTCGCCTCCAGGGTTTGTTGGCTATGACGAAGGTGGCCAGCTTACCGAAGCCGTTCGCCGAAAGCCATACAGCGTCATCTTAATGGATGAAATCGAGAAGGCTCACCCTGATGTGTTTAATATCCTCTTGCAGGTACTGGATGACGGTCGTCTCTCCGATTCCAAAGGTCGCGAGATCAGTTTTAAGAACACGTTGATCATTATGACTTCGAACATCGGTTCTAAAGTCATTGAAAAAGGCGGTGGCGGTTTAGGCTTCGAACTTGCTGAAGAAGACGGTGCTACTAGCCGCTACAACAACATTCGCAATCTAGTGAATGAGGAAATGAAGCAGTTCTTCCGTCCTGAGATGATCAACCGGATTGACGAAATCATTGTCTTCCGTCAATTGACCAGAGTTGAAGTCAAAGAAATTGCTGAGATTCTGCTGAAGCAAGTGGGTCAGCGCTTGGGCGATCGCAACCTCTCCTTCGAAATGACTGACGATTTCAAAGAGCGTTTAGTCGAAGAAGGCTACGACCAACGATATGGTGCAAGACCAATGCGTCGAGCCATTTCGCGCCTAGTCGAAGATCATCTTGCCGAAGCTATTCTTGCTGGCAACCTCAAGGATGGAGATGTTGTCGTCTTCGATATTGACAAAGACGGCGAAATCACAGCCCTTCCCGCTAAAGAGCCTGCTCTAATCGGTGCCAGCTAGACATACATCGACCTAGCGAACATTCAGAAAGCCACGGATCGATCCGTGGCTTTTTTATGTCTATTCCCCTGTTCTCCATCCCCCACCCACCTAAAACAATGCCAAACGCTCCCCAAAAGAAAGTCGTCATCGTCGGTGCTGGCTGGGCCGGGCTAGGCGCTGCCTACCACCTAGCAAAGCAAGACTATACTGTAACCCTACTAGAGGCTGGCGCTCAGCCAGGTGGTCTAGTCGCTGGCTGGCAAACGCCGAAAGGTCGCTCTGTAGAGGCAGGCATCCACGGCTTTTGGTACCCCTACAGCAATATTTTCGGCCTCACTGACAAATTGGGCATTCAGCCATTCACACCCTATACTCGCTCCTCTCAATACTCCCCGGCTGGATTGGAAGTCGAATCGCTTATCTTTCAACGCGAACCCTACCTTCCTACACCGCTAGGCACTTTCGTCTACACCCAGTTCAAACGCCTGCCGCTGACAGATCGCATGTCCGCGCTGCCGTTACTGTATGCGCTAGTAGATTTTGACAACTCTGACGAAGCATGGAAACGCTATGACAATATGACCGCCCGCGAGCTGTTCAAGCAGTATGGCGTCTCTGAGCGGCTCTACAAAGAATCCTTCGAGCCTATGTTGTTAGTTGGATTATTTGCCCCTGGTGAACAATGCTCAGCGGCGGCTGCTCTAGGAATGCTTTATTACTTCATCCTGGCACATCAGCCTGATTTCGATGTGCGCTGGTGTCGCGGTACCGTCGGTGAAATGATCTTCCGACCCTGGGTTACTCAAATCGAAAATTCTGGTGGGAAAATTCTGGCGAATCATCGCGTCAGTGATGTGAGGGTTGGTGCCGACAATACTATTGATGCAGTGATCTGTGGTGAGGAGATTTTTGAGGCAGATGCAGTGATTTTCTCAGTGGGGATTACTGGGATGAAGAAGATTGTGGCGAATAGTGACGTGCTGCGCGATCGCCCCGAATTCCGAAATCTCTCTAACCTTGGCGGTGTAGATGTCCTCGCTGTCCGTCTCTGGTTCGACCGAAAAATTGATATCCCGCTCCCCTCAAACGCCTGCTTTGGCTTCCATGAAACCACTGGCTGGACCTTTTTCGATCTCAATGCTCTGCACGACGAATATGCTGACGAACCCGGCACCGTCGTCGAAGTGGACTACTATCACGCCAATCAGCTACTAAATCTCAGCGATGAGCAAGTGCTGCCCCTTGTTCAAAAAGATCTCGCTGGTTGTATCCCAGCCTTTGGCGTTGCCAAAATCGTAGACCATAGCGTCGTCCGCATTCGCCAAGGCGTCACCCACTTTGCACCCGGCAGCTACCGCTATCTGCTACCCGGCACTACCAGCTTCTCCAATGTGTTCATGAGCGGCGATTGGATTGTCACTCGTCATGGCTCTTGGTCTCAAGAGAAAGCCTACGTCACAGGTCTAGAAGCGGCTAACCGCGTCATCAAACAATTTAGTACTGGTCAACTGGCAGATATTATCCCTATTGTGCCTGACGAACCCCATATTCAAACCGCTCGCGTGATCAATCGCGCCGCTCGCAAACTAGGTCAGCAGCTTTTGCCTAACTTCTGGCTGCCCTGAGTTTTTTACTTGACAGAATGAAGCTAATTCGTAGGTAGGACTTTATTCATGACACAGGCTAGGACTCGGCTTGCCACCTTCGATGAATACTTGGATTACGACGATGGCACTGACAATTTCTACGAGCTAATTTGCAAAAGCTAGAAGTTGAAGTCTTTTCCTCACCGGGACTGCCTACTAATTGACAACCGGACCTGACGGTTTTGGCCGAGGGCTATATTGAGCAGATGTCCGACATCAATCAGGCTATCAAGCGTTTTATGGCACCACCTTTAACGGTGGTTGAGGTTGTGAGCCCTATAAAAATACTAGTCAGGCAAACTACCGACGCGACTACATTGACAAGCGAAAGCAGTTTGAAGTCATCAGCGTTCCGGAGTACTAAATTGTTGATCCGACTGCAGGTCAGGTTAGCGTCTTGGTGCTAGTGGACGGCACCTATCAAACATCAATGTTTGTCGGCAATCAGCTAATTACTTCAACGATATTTCCGGCTTTGACTGTCACCGCTAGCTCTGTACTCAGCATGTAAGGCGACCACAACTATCGACTGGCTATAGACTTCCGGCAAAAATTCAGAGCTTTCTAAAGAGTCCATCTCTGCAAAAGGCGAAGACATAAGTTCATTATTCAAACGGAGAGGGGGGGATTCGAACCCCCGTTAGGTTTGACCCTAAAACAGTTTTCGAGACTGCCGCATTCAACCACTCTGCCACCTCTCCAAGATGGTTCTACATCTTACAACGATTTCCTATAAAGTCTGTAGTCGAATCTAGAACAGAAAGGACGTGTAACTATCGTCGGATGACTGCTGAGCTCGCCGCCACAACCGCAGACATATAGATGCATAAACGCCATAGCTCACAACCACATGCCACCCTTTCATCCCTGTAAATTCAATCGAGCTACCGGGAAGCTGATTGAACCGCTCTACCGTCCAGATTAAGATATGGATTGGATAGTAGAGAGTAGAAGCGATGAAGCTGCCGACAGACGGTAGCGGTATTGCTGCGATCGCACTCACAAACCCACCCATACTAATTAACGTCACTAGCGGCGTTGCTATCCCATTTAGCAAAACGCTATACGTCGGCAGCACCTGAAAATACAGCAACTGAAGGGGAATCGTCCACAAATACGCCGCAATCGGAACCGCAAACACTGTCGCTATCGTCACCGGCATCCAGTCTAATAGCCGCATCAATCTAGGCACCGTCAAAATCAGTCCCAACGTTGCCACAACGCTTAGCTGAAACCCGACATCCCAAATCCACTGTGGATTGACCAGCAAAATCAGCATCACTGCCATCATTAGCCCACCTAGCGGATTTACCTTGCGCTCCGTTGCTAGTCCCAGCAACATACCGCCACCCATAACGGCAGCTCGAACTACGCTCGGCTGTAATCCGGTGAGACCTACGTAGACAACTAACGCTAGTGCGCCTGTGATTGCCTGTGATCGCGCCTGCTGAGATTTCACACATCCCAACACTAAAGCTAGTATCAGAGAAACGTGGAAGCCAGAAGCTGCTAGCGTATGAGCTAGTCCCGCCGCAATAAAACTGTCCCTGATCTCAAAGGGTAGATCCACTGCCTTGCGCCCCAGTGTCATTGCGCTTAATAAGTTTCCTGTCGGTTCTTCCAGCCAACGTGCCTGGGCCGACACAATCCGCGCTCTCAGCTTCCACAAGGCCAAACGCGGCGGTTCTTGATCCGGCAAAAACTCTATCCAAAAAGTTCTAAGATTTGCGAAACAACCCTGCCGGGACAAATATTCTCCAAAGCCAGCAGACTTCTCTGATGCATTCCTGTCGGCGATCGCAGAAATTTTCCCCCTTAGCTCTACCAGTTCACCTGGATACAGTTTCTTACTCGGTGCTAGCGCCGCTGTGACATAAAGCTTGCCACTGGCAGGACGAGGCGCTTCAATCGTGTTCTTATCTCCTGCTCCCCTAACGGAATGCACCTCTAGAAAAAACTTCCCCTTTTCATTACGACTCGTTTGCGGCAGTTGCAAAACTTCCCCAAGCACTCTTCGCTCGTGACTAGACGCGAAGTGACTAATATCATCAGTTGCTGGATGAGGAGATCGCGCCACACAATAACTCGCGGCTACTAATCCAATCAGTCCTGCTGCCCACCACTGCCTCTTAGTCGGGCCTATCCGCCAGAAACGAGGCACTACCAAACTATTGATAATGCCAATACAAAGGATGCCGCCCCCTGCTATCGACAACCAGCTTAGAACGCACGCTTCGGTAATTCCCGTTACCAGCAGACCCAAGACGTACGCACTCATCATTACCAAACTGCCCCAAGGTGTCATGGCTGTAATCCCAATAGCTTCTATTTATAGGAAGCCCATCGACCAATTTTCATCATCCGTCTCCTCACGAAAAAGAGGCTTTGGATAAGCTCCCAAAGCCTCTTTCACAGCGCCCTTTTATTCTGAATTGGAAAGAACCTAGATGGACAACCCCAGCTGAGTTCCAAAAAATGCGTGAACAACTAACAGTAACAAGGCCGTACTGCCAATGTAAGCATGGGCCGAGCGGAGTGCTTCGTTGCCTTTGCTAAATTTTGTTGCTGCGGTCAGGGCGTTGGTTGTTAGAAGTGCGATCGCCCCCATACCCGTCCAGAAATGCGGACTCTCCAAAATCGGCTCACCTTGCATCACCAACGACAAAACGCCACCGCTAGCACCTAACACAATAAACAGATACATCAGCGGCGCAACCTTCGCATGCTTTTGCTTCTGCTCAATCCCTACCTCATTATCAGCCGCCAACCGACCCTGCCAACCTGAATAAGCCGCAAAACCACCCATCACAAACACCACAATCGCCATCATCACCGGGTGCCCCCAATGCACAATCGGCTCCGGCAAATTAAACCGCGCAAACCAACTCGCGATCGGCTCCAAAAAACCTCTCAAACCTGTTCCCACAATCCATATCCTTAAAAAACACAAAGATTTTCAATATAACTTGACGCATCCCAAACTACTGCTACAACGCCTACGAACTCTCTTCAGCCTTTTCCAGTAAAGGAAAACCTAGCTTCTCTCTCTGTTCCAAATAAAGCTGCGCTACCGTTCTCGCCAATGTACGCACCTGGCGAATATATCGCGTACGTTCAGTCACCGAAATCACACCCCGCGCATCCAATAGGTTAAAAGCATGAGAACACTTCAGCACATAGTCATAGCTAGGCAGCACCAGTTCCCTCTCCATCAACTGCTCCGCCTCCTGTTGATATAGCTCGAACAGCTTGAACAAAAGCTCCGAGCTAGAGGCTTCAAAGTTGTAAGTAGAGTTCTCAATCTCCGCCTGCATATAGATATCGCCATAGGTCAGCTTGTCATTCCACTGAATTTTGGCCATTGCATCCACTTCTTGCAGATACATCGTCAACCGCTCAAGCCCGTAGGTAATCTCAATCGACACAGGTTTACAATCCAAACCACCGCACTGCTGGAAATAGGTAAACTGCGTCACCTCCATTCCATCAAGCCATACTTCCCAACCGACACCCCATGCTCCAACCGCTGCATCCTCCCAGTTATCTTCCACAAATCGCACATCATGATCTTCCGGCATGATTCCAAGCGCTCTGAGCGATTCCAAATACAACTCCTGAATGTTCTTAGGAGAAGGCTTGATAAGAACCTGATACTGAAAATAATGCTGATAACGATTGGGATTTTCCCCATACCGTCCATCAGCAGGCCGTCTACAAGGCTCCGCATAAGCAACCGCCCAAGGCTCGGGGCCAATCGCGCGCAGAAAAGTATGAGGACTCTTAGTCCCAGCACCCTTCTCCGTATCGTACGGCTGCATAATCACACAGCCCTGGTCAGCCCAAAACCGATTCAACGTATCAATGACAGACTGAAAATTCACCGTGCGTCCTTGAATAACACTCTCAACACCATATCTATATATAGTCTCCGCGCATATGCAAGACTGTGTCTCTTAAAAAAGATCGGCACAGAGCAAAAAGCTTCAGCTAAATGGAGCTTTCCTGTCAGACACAGCCATCAGTAATCCCATCACATCCGAAAACCACCTTTGCTAGGTGCTTTCAGTCGTTCTTTCATATTTCCAAAGAAAGTAGTTGACACTGTGTATT
>CAWCXR010000010.1:0-263000 GCA_963799555.1 uncultured cyanobacterium | reverse complement strand
TTGACTAGCATCCTTCCAATAGGCTCTCTTTTTAGCTTTAAGCTGATTAGTTGCTTTAGTAGTGGTCAAAATCTTGGTAGCGTACGCGGCTGTCTTAGCCCGAGACAAAGCTTATTTTTCGGAGCTATCTACCTAGCTAACACTTCGGGGCCTATTGGAGGCAATCTAGTCCTATTTTCAGGTAGTCTGCTGGTTGCCAAGAGTCACTCTCCACTTCAGGAGGAACGACATAGCATCTTACTGCGCTGCCATCGTTAGCCGTAGCTGATCTCAGGAGAACAGAATAAGCATTGTCAGGAAGCCCCTGGTAGAGTAGCGATAAGCCTAAATTAAATAAGCTATCTGGCTCAGTCTCATCAACTGTAAGGGCTTGACGTAGAGCAAATTCTGCCGTGTAGTATCGCCCGTGCTCTAATTGCTCCTGCGCAAGAGCGTTGTAGACATCTAAATGAGACGCTTTAATACTTCCTAGTAGGGAGGGTAGAGGAGGTAAAATGCTGAAGTCAGGAAGCGGACTCAACCTCACATCTGGAAGCATGCTGAAGTATTCCTGTCCAGTAGCGCTACGAGCTTTAGCTGCGACTGCTTCAGCCTCTTGCTCACGACCTTGCGCGTTTAAAGTTACAACTAACCCTCTATGTAAGTAGTACTCTCGCTCTGGTTGAGCTGTCATTGCCTCTCGGTAGACCACCTCTGCTTCTAGTAGCTTCCCTTGGTTGAATAGAATCGTTCCCAGTTCATCCGCCAGGTAATAGCTCTGCTCTGGGAATAGACTTATCATTTCTCGATAGGTGTCTTTGGCAACGTCATATCGTTGAGCAGCGGCTCTTTCTCGTGCCAGAGAGAGCATTGGTGCTCGTAGTCTTGAGTACCACATCTGAGTATTGGAGATATCTTCCACATCGCGGTCTATCGCTTCTTTATAGAGTGCTACAGCCTCTTCCCAGTCACCCTGTTGTTCAAGTAATTCACTGTAGTTCTCGTATGCTGACCTCGCGGTATGAGAAAGACCGTTATCTTGTGGCGTATCGTAAGTAGCAACAACCGCTTCCCTAAGAAGCACTTCGGCTAATTCAAACTGTTCTTGTGCATGAAGCGAGACGCCCGCGTTGTTAAGGGCTAGAGGTGCTATTCGCGGATCCAATCGAGACATCTCTATAAAAACGGTCTCCGCTCCTATAAAATCGCCTTGGTCATATAAGGTGATGCCTTTCTCTGCGTGAAAAGTTGCGTTATCCGGATCGAGGCGAAGTCGATTTTCCGTAGCAGAAAGTGATGGGGAACTTCCAGTTAGGGAGGGTAATCTAACTAACCCAGGAGGAAGGAGCACGCTAATTGCCGGTGCTTCAGATGTTGCCGGGTCTTCAGATACTGTTAGCCTCGCCAGCGTCTGAGGGACAGGCGGCGAAGATCTACTTTCATAGCTTATGCGTAAGGTTCTAGTATGAACAGACACTAAGGGCATCTCTCCACCAGGACGCTCGATGTTGGGGTACAGCGCTGCTGCTGTTTGATACGCAACTTCAGCGTTCGCTGTTTGATCTAAGTCTCTCAGCGCTGCTGAAAGGTTGTAGAACGCTCGTGCGTTCTCAGGATTGAGCGTAGTAGCTTGTCTAAAGGCAGCGGCAGCGGCTTCAAATTCTCCTATTCTACGCAGAGCTAGACCTAGATCTTGAAGAAAGGTTACGTTGTCTGGATATTTCTGTAAAAGAGTTTGAGCTGCAACTGCCTCCTGCTGATAATGCTCTGTACCAAACCTTCGTCTGACGCCTTCGAGAGCTTCCTGGCTGTCTTTGATGCGTCTAAGTTCGCTCGCAATGTTAGCAAGTTCTGAGGTGCGCCCTTGCCTTTGCACTACACCAGACAGACTCTGCCAGAAGGCGAGGTCATCTGGGTCTAGTCCAACAGCTCTACGGTAGGACAGTTCAGCTGCGTCGAGCTGATTCTGAGCCAGCTGCGTCTTACCAATCTCCCAATAGGCAACCGCTGCGTTGTGACCCATCGGCTCTATCTCAATAACAGTCTGAAAGTTGTCGATTGCTGACGCAAAGTCTTTCTTATCTCTGAGCACGCGACCCAACCACAAGTAGCCGAAAGGAACCTCTCTATTCGTCTCGATGACCGCTTTAAACGCGGCCTCTGCTGCTTCAAAGTCGCGTTGCTGCTGAGCGATAGTGCCTAGTCCTATCTGCGCACCTGTTGACCGTGGATGGCTGTTTAGCGCTGCTTTGAAAGCATCTGCCGCTTCCGCCTCCTTACCTTGTTCTAACAGTATGTAACCTAGAGAAACCTGTCCATGTTCCTCTTCGGGGAAGAGACTAACGTGTTGCTTCCACATCTTTTCAGCTAGCGCTAGTTCTCCAGCTATCTCTGCCTTGAATGCTATCCAGCTTATGGCTTCTCTGCTTTGTGCGTAAGCAGTCGAGTTCGAGCTAGTGCGGATGGCGGGCGTCAGCAAAACTGACAGAATAGACGCCAGACTCAAGCTAACAGTGGTAAAAAATCGCATGGGTAGTTGTTGCATTCAGAATATAGAAACAGACTGCGATAGGGATAGAAGTACTTTCGCAATGAATATTGCCGATGAAGTTCTGTTGACCTGATCCGGTTGAGCAACTGCCTACATCGTCCGCCTTCTCCGGCTTCTTATACAGCTATAGTCATACTCACCTATCTAGCTTAGTCGGGTCAAGCAATGAACATCATTCATTTTAAGTTCGGTATCTTCCTCTCCTAGAGGATTAACCGTTCAACAGCACGTATCAAAAACTGATACCAGCGCTTGGATGGTACTCGCGAGCCTGTATAAACTACCTAGTTCTATATTCATGAACATATCTACCCATGACTTCTCTAGAATATCTAGGACTCCTCGCAGCTGTTCCTATCAACCTTTTACGGGTTGATAGGAACAGCGCCACAGTCAGCACCGACTGTGGTCGCATTTGAACAATCCTCATCGAATAACCCAGTCAATATTGACTTTGAGGCGTAGTGACGTTAGCTAGGCGAGCCTCCTCACGAAGACCCGCCCGCCTTCAGAATCGTGCCTGAGCGTTTCCGCTCACACGACTCCTCTCCTACCGTTTCCTCACGCTAAAGACGAACAGGACACCAGCCCTGCTTATCCCAGCTTGTTTTCTAGTGATGACAGACTAGATGTAATAGTTGCAGATTGTCGTACACGTCCCGTCCACCACTGGCGATTGGCCGAACATGGTCTCTCTTGATGGAATCGTGTATATCGAAGACGCTTCTACAAATAGGACATCGCCCGCGCTGACGCTTGAGTAGGATAGCCTCTCGAATGTGAATCATCGGATGCTTCCCGCGTCGCGCCGCCCAGTACGCCCAATCGCCGTCGAACCAGCTTTTGTGTCCCCTGACTTTGACATGCCTTCTGATGGACATATCAGAGAACTTCGCTAGCTTGAGGGTGACCTCCCCGGCTTGCTTCACCCCAAAGACCCAGTGACGCCGCCCTACCGTATGCCAGTAGCGGGCTCTCACCCACTTCCGGTTTTGGTTAGGATGTCTTCGCCGTGCCCATCGCCTCAGTTGCCAGTACAGGACTGAATCGAGGTAGGCAAAGATACGGCTAGCCACGTTTGAGCGGTGATAGTTGGCCCATCCCAAAATGATGGGGTTGAGCGCAGTGATCAGCGCCTCTTGTGAGCAGCCGCGATGTCGTTTTATAATCTCTCCTAATTTGGTCACTAACCGTTTAAGAGATGAATGGCGCTGACTTAAGGTTGTTATCAAGCGGCGATAAGCTTCTGTTTAAGAACTGCGCGAGGTTCACGCATTAACGGAAAAGCCTTTGGTCGTCGCTTGCGTTTTCTCGGTTCATGTCTATCAGGACGAATCGGGACAATCGCCTTAGACACCATGTCTAATAGCAACAGGAGATATCTATCGCACCGCTGCTTGCCAGCATCAGCTAACAAATCACGGTACTGATTAAATGACTGGCGAGCTCCTTGAACCGAGAGCCGTAGCGAGTCATTCCCTTTTTCTTTAGCCGCTTGCCACATTAAGTAGCGTAGTAGGTTGTAAGCCATCAGATGAACATAGATTTCCTTGCGTACCATCTCTGGTGACTGGGCCTGAAGCATCTCCATCTTCAGGGTTGTTTTAACATGGTCGAGATTGACTTCTACTTGCCACCTGAGCCCATAGAGCTGTGCTACTTTTGCTTTCGGATAGGCTTTTGAGTCTAGCAGTGTAGTCACGACAGTGACATTTTTGGTGCGCTGGCCCGCCTCGCGAATAGAGAAGTGTAACTCCCTTACGCTCAAGGTTTCAGGTAATGCCTGAAACTCATCTGGTGTCATCCCGTTGGGACTAGAGGCTGGTTTTGACCAAGTGACAATATGGTCTCTCTTGCCTAGCCGTTTACCTCGTCTAAAGTCACTGTTGCGCCGCTGATGCTTACGAAAGACGCCATCTGCTTTTTGCGCTGCCACTAGCGCCAAGTCCACGTAGCTGCCATAGGCCCGGTCAGCCAAGGCGATATCGTCTACCGATAAGGTTCGATACCACTGGCGCGCCAGGGTAATTTCTGAAGTCTTAAAATCGGCTATTCGCACGGCGATAGCGGCGGCTGTCGCCAACGAGAAAACGACCACTAGTTTGGCTATCGGAAACCCGCAGCCTGCTTGCTGATTCTTGTGCTGTGGATAGGCCGCTTGATTGGCCACTGTATCGGCCATCACGACGTTAGAGCCATCGAGTATCTTGACTACTCGACCTTGCCATAGACACGCCTCTGTCGCTTCAGCACACAGCGCTTCGCCAGTATGTTCAAACAGCTGACATAAAACGGCTTCAGGTAAGCGCTGACGAGCTTTGGCATAGCCACCTGTGTTCAGTGAAGGCAAAGGTGCGCCTTCAACCGCCAGTCAGCACTGAATTTGCTTCACAGCGTTCGACAGACTTTTATCCGCATCTAGAACCTGATATAGAAACGCCCACAGCGTCACGATAGGCGTAAACAATCGCTTACGGTAAGTAACGTTGGCATCCTTCAAGGCAGCCTCGATGATGCGGTCATTAAGAATGCCTGAAAATGGTGCGCCTGCTCGTTCAGACAGTTTGCGCTTGAGTATTTCAACAGAATGCAGCATAGTAGAAGTATCTTTTTGTGAGCCAAGGTCATTCTCCTTTTTAGGCAGGGCTCTTGGCCATTTTTCTGGCTATGCTGCACTCTTAAGTCAGCGCCATTCGTTTAAGAGAGGCTTTACTAGGTTTGATGAGGGTCTTGTAGGGCCGCTGACTTTTGTTGATGCTTCGTCGCCTCGTGCGGTACTGTCGCACATGGGTGCCGAGGAAATCAAAGCCAGTCGGGTACTCATCACCGCCATTGAGAGTATGAACGATGCGAGTCTTATCGGCCCTTATCTCTAACCCCCTACTCGACAGCCACTGACGAATTAAGGTCTGGGCTTTGAAGATAGCCTCGCGGTCATGATGAAAGACCACGAAATCATCAGCAAATCGCACCAGATGAGCGCCTTCAATCGTCGTTTTGACCAGCGATTCCAATCCATGCAGAGCGATGTTCGCCAACAAGGGGGAAATGACTCCGCCTTGAGGGACACCTTCGTGCGTGGCCTGAATCTGGCCGCTGTCCACCACGCCTGCTTTCAGCCATGCTTTGCACTGTCGTGCAATTGATGGATGACTTTGGGCGAGCTGGGCAACTAACGGGCCATGAGAGATTTTGTCGAAGCAGGCGGCGATGTCAGCATCTAAAACCCATTTGGGCTTTTGGCAAATACATCGGTGCACCTGTTCGAGTGCATCTTGGGGTGAGCGTCCTGGCCTGAACCCATAGGAGTTTGGGGCAAAAAGCGCTTCCCATTGCGGTTCCAGGGCAAGTTTGGCGAGTGCCTGTTTTGCTCTGTCGCGCATAGTGGGAATCCCTAGCTTTCGATACTCTGATTTTTTTCCTGGTTTTGGAATTATACTCTCGACGGCCAACGATTGGACTTTTTATAGGTAACTACTCAGGCTGAGGGAGGAGCGAGCGAGTATTCCCAGAAAACAGATCGAAAAGCGTATCCAAGACATCCAGGCCCTGCTTTCGCAGAGTGGATAGAAAACCGCGAATGCAACAGAAGTCTCTAGCCCCTTGCTCAGAGCGAAAGCAGCCAGAAATTTTCTGCTTCAGCTTCATCATCCGCAGGTCACGTTCAGCTTGATTGTTGTCAAAGGGGATATCGAAGTCATACATGAAGCCGAGCACCGCTGCTTTATGCGTTTGTAACCGTTCGAGCAGATTGCGCGGGATAGAGCGTTTAGGTCGGCCTTTCTTCTTCGGTTGGGTGGGGTCGGGTGGAGGCATCGGATTCTGCTTCAAGCCCTGGTCTAAAATGGCGTCATAGCGGGCGGCTAGGGCGGCTAAGTCTTCATCGGGCACAGCCGTTTTTCCCTGTGCTTTGAGCGCTTTCACTTGGCTGTGAATGCTTACGAGCAACACACTCAGATGAAAAGACCACCATTGGTTATAGTGCTCTAAAACATACTGCAACTCTCTGAGGTGATGCGCATTGCACAGAAAATGTTCGCAGTCATAGCCCTGGTAGCTTTGCAAACCATCGTGGACGGCTTTGCCCTCGAACTCGGGCAAAATTCCCATCTCATCCATGGCCAACCGACCCCGTTTGGGATGAACGAAATAATAGGTGAGCCCGTTGGTCGCCGCCACATGCAGCCACCACAGTTTCTGATTGACCCGCAGCCCGGTTTCATCAAAGTGAACCACCTCAGCGGCTTGAATCGCTTGTGTAATCTCCTTCTCTGGGGGGGGCTACCAACTCACTGCACTGCGCCCTAGTGTTGTACAAGGTACCTTCTGAGACACTCACTCCGAACAAGTCGCTCAAGCATTCGCAGGTACGATGGGAGGGCAACAGTTGCTGCTCCATCAGGTAGACCATCGTTCCTCTGAGTCGTGGGCCATACTGCACGACATTACTCGCCTCGAACGGAAAACGTCCCTGGCTTGTCTGTCCACACCCTGGGCAGCCTTTCACTGCCACCTGATGCTCGGTGACCAACAACTCTAGGGGGGGAATGTCGAACACTTGGCGCGCCAACACCTCATCGACAGGGACAGCAACCAGGGAATGCCCACAACCTGAACAGCTATCAACGTTGTGCTTTTCAATAAAATCTGGGGTACTGCACCACTCTAGGGTCTGACCTGGATGGTTTGGTTGGCCCCCTGAGGGCTTCTCACTTTTACGCCGTAAACTTCGTGTGCGTTTGCCAAAGCCATCGCCAGACGGTGGTTTGCTGCTGTTGTGACTGTTCTTTCCCAGACGGCCCTTCAGCTCTTTGACTTCCGCTTCCAGTTGAATCAGACGTGACATCAACTGGCTCACCAAGCTCACAACTGCGTCTTCCCCCTGGCCATAAACGGCCCGGATTTCTGCTTCACTCAGCTGATTGTTCGGCTTTTGTTTGCCCACGGCTACCTTCAAAGGAGTGGATTGGTAACAAGTTACTCGACTGACGGCATCGCTCTGAGAAAAGTCTCTAATTTTTTAAGCCTGAGTAGTTACGTTTATCTATTGGCGATGGCGAACTGATGCAGCTTAGAGACAACAGTTGCCATCTCTTGAAGCTCAATGGGCTTAGTAATGTGTCGTTGAAAACCCGCTAAAAGCGCACGGGTGCGATAGGTCGTTTCGGATAAGGCAGTAAGGGCAACAGCAGGAATGTCGCCTCCCGCGCTTGCTGGCAAAGAACGTATCGCTCGGATGAGGTCGTAGCCACTTCTATCTGGAAGTTTTATATCGCTGATGAGGATATGAGGCTTGAACTCATGAAAGACATCTAATGCGTCGGTAGCAGAGAGCGTTCCCTCGACCGTAGCACCATAGGCTTCGAGCATAAACTTGTAGACGTACAGCCCGTCTGGATGATCTTCAACGATGAGCACCCGGCACCCGGCTAAAGCATTAGGACTCAGCCCCTCAGGACTCAGCGTCTTAGCACTAGAAGACGCAGGCTTAGAATCATCTAAAAAAAGAACATCGGTCTGTGCTTTTCTTAGAGCGTCTATTGAAGGGTTGTCTGATACAGCTAGCTCTGAGGCAAAGGGTAAATTTATGATAAAACGACTGCCTTTATTAGAGCCGGCACTTTCAGCGACTACCTGGCCGCCGTGGGCATCAACGACATATTTCACAATAGGAAGCCCAAGCCCCAACCCAAGACGAGAGCTATTGTATGGAGTTCTGTTCGGGTCTCCTTGCCAAAATCGCTTGAAAATATGGGGAAGCTTCTCGGACGGAATGCCTTCACCGGTATCCTGCACTGAAATAGTCACCGAGTCCGACGTCTGCTCAAAAGAAATGTCAATGTGACCCTGTGCGGGCGTGAATTTGACAGCATTAGAAAGTAGATTGCGAAAGACTTGCTGTAGTCTGGTCGAATCACCCATGATCCGACCTGGTTGCTGAGCTGTCAACAGATCTGGCGACTGTCCTAATGACTGGTTAAAGGATGGACTAGGTAGAAACGTGACTTCCACACCTTTACCTTTTGCCGACGGACCTGAGGCATCGACAGCATCTGTGACGATCGCGATGAGCTCTTCTAGCGTCAGGGGCATCAGGTCGCAGCGAAAGCCGTTCTGTGGGATCTGAGAGATGCTCAGCAGATCTTCAAGCAGATTATCCAACAGCTCTGCATTACGGTAGCTAGTCTGAATGGCCTTCTCTATCAGCTGCTCATTGTCCATGCGGTTGATTGAGACGTCCAGCCAGCCCATAATAGCTGATAGAGGCGATCGCAATTCGTGAGAGAGATCGGCTAAAAAGACATCCTTAAACTGATTCGCCTGCTCTGCTTGATTTCGAGCTTCGTCAGCTTCTGATAACAGCCGCAAATATCGCTGTTCGTCTTGCTTTTTCTCCGTTACGTCGCGCCAAGTCAGAACCAATCCGTCGTCTAACTTCGCCACTCTCACATCAACAACAACAAACTGATTGGACTGTTTGAACGCATTGCAAATTACTTCGCTCGAAAAAGAATAGCCGGTTTCTACTACTCCGCAGAACGCCAGAAATATATCAAAACTACTTATCTCCCCAGCGGCTCCTCTAGCGGTATCCTTGAACGCTGGAATGACACTATAGATAGGCTTACCAACTTGCTTGGATTGCGAGACTGAAAGATACTCGCAGGCAGCCGCATTCAGATAGCTGACTGTAAAGTCTCGGATAATGCCTTCTGAATCGCGCACCGCCGCTAGCAGCATCAGACAGTCTGCCATCGTTTCTACAGAGGTCCGAAACCGAGTTTCGCTAGCTTCTAGCTCTGCGGCTGTCTGGATTAATGCCCTTCTTTCTTGGTGTTCTCGAATGGCTCGTTTGACAGCGGGCATCAGCCGCTCTAGCCGCTGCTTTAGAACATAGTCGGTGGCGCCACTTTTGAGCGCTTCAATAGCTCGCTCTTCACCCATAACGCCCGAAACTAAAATGCAGGGGATGTCTAGCGAACTGGCTTTGACTAATTTGATAGCGCTGAGCCCATCAAAAGCAGGGAGTGAATAGTCTGCCAGGACGATATCAACTGTCTGGGTATCGAGGGCTGAGCAAAATGCCGCTTGCGTATCAACCACAGTGAAGCGACAGCTTAAATCGCTGCTAGCCAATGTGGTGGAAATCAGCTCTACATCAATCGCGTTGTCTTCGAGTAAGAGAATATGCACGGTATCAAAAGAGACAGTATCAAAAGAGACAGTTGATCCATCCACGATTTTTAGCTCTTTCCACCAGATGATAAATCTGATGATATAGGATCTATAAATTACGTATAAGAGATGGATTTTTATACATCGCGCCTGATAGTTTGGGCCTTGTCCATAAAGGCAAAAAAGCAGGCTGTCCTTATCGATAGCATATTAGCTGAGATAATGTCTACGCTGCTAGCTTGGTCACAACAGCCGTGTTTTGTAGGCTCTATTCCCACTGCGATCGCGAACTGCATCAAGCACTACACTTTGCACAATGCTGTTGTGATTTGACGCGACAGGCTAGCTGTTGCCTTTACCACGAGACTGTTCCTCCTCTGTTAAACCGCTAAAATGCTCCAACAGAAGACGATGAACAAAGATGTAACCTCCTCCCACTTTCTGTAAGAAGATTCGCTCGGTGGCATAGTCTAGAAAGCGAGAATAATTCCACGGAATTCGCCCCTGACAGAAAAGCACTAAACGTAGAACGCCATGCTTTACGCAGGCTTCGCCACCACCGAGTGCCAAACCAAAAGAGAGTCCAGCAGCGGCCCAGAATGCAGTAGAGGTTTGGCCCTGGAAAAGTAGAGAAGTCAGAAGCGGGGCAACAGTGGCAACCGAGGCCAGCATGACGGCGTTACGGGCAGATTGACGGATGCCTTGATTGGGCCGGATGACTGTAGCGATTCGGGTTCCGCGTAGGCCACCGATGATGCCGTAGGTAATACCCAAGACGGTGCCAAAAGACAGACCGATGTAGCTGAGAGACAGGAAACAGCCGAAGTCGTTAACGCAGAGTGTGGGGTCAACCAAGTGGGCGAAGGTGAGCTTGAGCAGCCAGCCGGTCAGCGGCCCGAAGGTCAGTCCTAGTCGAAGAGAGCGTTTGGCTTTTGGCCAGGACCACTGCAACTTTTCGGCGGGGATGATTCTGTAAAGGCCGAAGATCTTGGCGCAGATCAGTCCGCCAATGATGAGTGCAAAAGGAAGAGACCGATGGTTGATCACGTGCCAGCCGATACCCGTTGCGATCGCGATAAAGCTAAGCCAAACGAGAATGCCATAGGCAAGGCGCTGGCGCTTGGAGTGTAGCCAGTTGACCTGCATTCTCTCAATCAGGAAGACGGTTTGAGAGGTGTTGACCAGGTTGTTCGCTAGGGCGCGTAGCCATCGGAGGGTTTGCGTCTGACTGTAAGGGCTGGGTATGTCGCGCCGCTTGAACATGCGGGCGATATAGGCGCTAAAAAGCTGATGGGTGTAGCTGTCTCCTCTAGCCAAGGCTCCTTTGCTTAGGGTAGGAATTTCGCTGGCGCTGATGCCCTGGTAGGTGAGGGCCATGATGTTGAGGATGAGGGGCGATCGCGCCAGTTCAATCAAGCGCTGACTCTCTGTATCCGCCTCGCTGCTCCGCTCTAGCAGGGAGCGTAAGCCAGTCAGACCAGTTTCGGATCGATCGAGATACTGCCAGATCTGGGCATCGGTGAGCGATCGCACATAGAGCGCACACTGAAATTCCAGCCGACTGGCCAATCTCTCATAGTCTTTGATCCGGCAGCAGACGACTATTTCTGGGCCATAGTTCCGGTGAAACTGATTGATCGCTATGGCACAGCTCTCTTGGCGATCGGCTTTAACTTCATCTAGCCCATCGAGCAAGAATAAAAGCTGTTGATTGTTCACCCAGTTGCGTCCAAGCGCCCGAGGAATTTGATACTTGCTGCTGAGCTCAGAAACTAGCCACTGCCCTATCGATTCACCGGTCCAGGAAGAGAGATTAAAGATCACAGGAATGCGAGAATTTCCTGCTTTGATTTTCAGTAAGTCGCGAGCAAGCGTTAGCAAGGTTGTTGTTTTACCAGCCCCTGGCTCACCTAAAATCAGTAGCGATCGCCCTTCGCCCAGCTGTTGAAAGATATCGAAAACCCGCGTGCCCGAATCCAACGGACGGCTGGGCTGTTGATCTGTTTTGTAGCTAAGGTTCCAGGGCAGGGAGAGCGCCTGGTTTCTCTCTTCTAGTCCTAGCGTTAGTAGCACCTGTCCGTGTAGGGAGTGTTCTAGAACGCCCTGTATCCAGAAGCGATGGACTTTGTTGAGTAAGGCTTGGCGGTTGCGAGCTTCGGTAGCGGTGCGCTGGAAGGGATGGGAGGAGGGGAGGTGGAAGGGAAGTGGGGGATTGGAGATTGGTGGAAGAGCGGTGGGTGCGATCGCGTCTCGATCTAGATGTGGGATAGAAGATGCGTGATTGAGTGCGCGTAGCGCGATCGCAGCGCTAGGAAATCGGCTATTTGGTCTGACAGAGATCAATCGTTTGATAAAGATCGCTAGATCTTTAGAGTTGTTCAGTTCTGTAATCTGTTCAACAGAGATATGACCGGTTACAGGATTAGTGGGCAGATATCTGTGAGATTTGCCAGTGAGTATTTCTAGAGCAATGATGCCAACAGAGTATAGATCGCTAGCTAGACAAGGGCGTCCGGCCTGTTGCTCTGGGGCGATGTAGCCCGCAGATCCGATCGAGACGGTCAGCGGCAGGTCTGTCGGGGCTAGCGCTTTGACTGCGCCGAAGTCGATTACAACAATTTTGTCGTCAGCCGTTCGGCGAATCAGGTTAGCGGGCTTGATGTCACGATGAATCACCTGATGCTGATGGACAAAAGCGAGAACAGTTAGAAGGTCTTGTAAGAGAGTGAAGGTGTAGGCAGCGCGATCTTGTTCGTTTTGTTCTGATACTTTTTTGAAGGCGGCTTCTAACGACTGGCCTTCGATATATTCTTGAACGAGGTAGAATTCGCTGCCTTCTTCAAAGTGGGCTAGCAGGGCTGGAATTTGAGAGTGGGTGCCTAGCTGATAGAGCGTTTTGGCCTCTAGGTCAAACAGGCGTTGGGCTGTTTTGAGAGCTTCGGCGGTGAAGTTTTGCTGCTGGAAGTGCTTGATCACGCAGGGAGGATGGCTGGGGAGATGGCGATCGCATGCCAAAAATGTCTTGCCAAATCCCCCTTCTGCCAAAGGTCGAACCACTTCGTACCGGCCCGCCAAAATCATGGTTGCCCTCATCGAACAAAAGACGATATACTACCACTTCGGGCAATTGCGCCCATCTTATATCGAATAAGAGCTTATTGAATAAGCGCTCATTAAAGAAGAGCGATTACACGGTTGAATGCCATAGAAGTTCATCACAGAGCTTTTCTAGCACCTCGCCGTTTTGGGATGAGCCCCACATTGCAGCACACCCTCGGTGAGTCGGTTCTACCCCTCACATTTCAAATGGGACAGGCAATCAAGGCTGTTTATCGCCTTACTTTGATGCCTGTTACCCCCTTACCGAGTCCATAACCCTTGTTATTTTCTTGAATCTACCCAGCCGCTCTCAACGCTGCTGAAATACATACGTAGCCGTGAATTGCCTGCACATGCAGCCTATTTACTGTGCTTGTTTTATTGTGCTCGTCATGCGCGTCAGCCTTCCCAGCGGCCCGCATCCCAGCAGTCAGCGTTCTGAATGGGTAAGGATCAAACCGGTCGCCTTCAATCAATTAGCCTCACTTGTCATCTTTTCACTCGCCTAGATTCTAGGTTGTTTTTCATGCCCGCCAATCAACCCTCCTTTCAAGAACTTTCACTCATTCCCGCCGTCCTTCAAGCCTTGGACGATGCTGGCTACGAAACGCCAACCCCCATTCAGGCGCTGACCATTCCGCCAATTTTAGACGGCAGAGACATCATCGGTCAGGCGCAGACCGGCACAGGCAAAACCGCCGCATTTGCCCTGCCGATTCTTTCCCAGATTGATGTTTCTAATACCGATCCCCAAGCGCTGGTGCTAGCGCCAACGAGAGAGCTAGCCTTGCAGGTAGCCGAAGCGTTTCAGGGCTACGCCTCCCACATCAAAGGCTTTCACGTGCTGCCAATATACGGGGGCCAAGGCTATCAGGTGCAGCTCCGGCAGCTCAGAAGAGCAGCGCACGTGGTCGTAGGTACCCCGGGGCGGGTAATCGACCATATTAAGCGCGGCACGCTGAAGCTAGATAACCTGAAGTTTCTAGTGCTAGACGAAGCCGACGAAATGCTGCGGATGGGCTTTATTGACGACGTGGAATGGGTCATTTCTCAAACTCCCGAATCGCGTCAAGTTGCGCTCTTCTCGGCGACGATGCCCAACGCCATTCGCAAGATCGCCCAAAAGTATCTCAACTCACCGCAGGAGCTGGCGGTCAAAAATCAATCTAAAACGGCAGACACCATTCGTCAGCGCTTTTGGCCCGTCAGCGGCTATCACAAGCTTGATGCGCTCACCCGTATTCTAGAAGTCGAAGATTTTGACGGCATGATCGTCTTTGTGCGAACCAAAGTGGCCACCGTAGAGCTGACCGAAAAGCTAGAGGCTCGAGGCTACAACGCAGCGCCTTTGAGTGGAGATGTCCCTCAAAACCAGCGAGAGCGAACAGTAGATCGCCTGAAGCAGGGTAAGTTGGATATTCTAGTCGCTACCGATGTTGCCGCTAGAGGACTCGACGTAGAGCGCATCAGCCACGTCATCAACTACGACATGCCCTACGATCCCGAAGCCTATGTCCACCGGATTGGCCGCACGGGTAGAGCCGGACGCGAAGGCGAAGCGATTTTGTTTGTCACGCCCCGCGAGAAGCGGCTGCTGAGCTCTATCGAACGCTCCACCAAGCAAAGAATTGAGCAGATGGAGATGCCTTCTACCGACGTGGTCAACGATCAGCGGATTGAGCGCTTCAAACAAAAGATCACCGATACGCTAGCTCAAGAAGATTCTGCGTTCTTCACTAAAATTTTGGAGCAGTACGAGCAGGAACACGATGTTCCGGCAATCGAAATCGCCGGGGCATTAGCCAAGCTGATGCAGGGTGATGAGCCGCTGCTGCTAGAAGAAACCGCGAAACCAAGACGGCGCGACGCGGGCTCTGGTGCGGCGACGCAGAGTGTGGGTATGGAACGCTTCCGTCTGGCAGTGGGCAAGGCGCATAGTGTGAAGCCGGGTCATATTGTGGGTGCGATCGCCAACGAAACCGGCCTCGCCAACAAGTACATTGGTCGCATCAGCGTCTACGACGACTACAGCACTGTCGATCTTCCCGTCGGCATTCCCAAAGAGACTTTCGATCTACTTCAGCGGGTAGAAGTCTTGGGCAACCCCATGAACATCACCAGCATGGGCAAAACCCGTGATGACGGCGAATGGCGTACAGGCAAGCCCAAGCGCCAGCGAAATACTAGAAGCGGCCCTCCTGTTAAAAAGAAGCGCCGCAAAGACAAGACAGTTGTCTAGTTGTATAGCAAAGGGGGGCGACACGCTCACCCCTAAGGAGTCTCACATCCTGAAGAACCTCAGCGTCTTCAGGATGTAACCCGTCAGCTAGAATCCTGCTTCTCGGAAAGACTGATATGACTTTTCTGGGTGATACAGGTGACACTGACTAGCAATAGACCACATGAAGGGCAGCGTGAACTTGCGTTCGACGATGTGCTCACCCCAGTTTTCTTTGAGGTTGTCGTGGGCATCGCGCAGGTTGTAGGAAGGGATGCCAGTGGAGACGTGGTGTGGAACATGCACGTTGATGTCGTGACAGAGAAATTCGATCCAGCGCGGATAGGTGCAGTGGACGGTGCCTGCTAGCTGCGCTGAGCCTGCGTTCCAGTCAGATTCTGGGAGAAACTGAATTTCGGGGATGGTGTGATGCACGATGGTGAAGGTGCTCATCCAGAAGTGGTAGACCATCCAGGGTACTAGCCAGAACTTGACAAGTCCCCAGAGGCCGGTAGTAGCGATCAGAGTGGGAAAAAGGATGGCGGCGAAGATAGCGACAACTGCGATAGAGAAGGCGGCTTTGGCGCGATCGCGTTCCCTAAAATTCCTCAGATCAAAGTGGTACATCGCCCAGTGGCCGATCGAACCCACCCACCAAAAATAGCTGCGAATGCTGCGCTGAAGGACTCGCATCACCGGAGAATAGCTGAGATAGTCTTCGACTCGCAGCGGCGTCCAGGCGTTGTCTTCTTCCATCTTGTTCGTATGTAGATGGTGATGGTCGTGCAGCAGCCGCCAGCAGTGGAACGGATAGATCAGCGGTAGAAAAGCAATATGGCCAACTAGGTCATTTACCCAGCGGCTTTTGGCAAAAGAGCGATGGCCAGCATCATGACCGATCACAAAGAAGCCAGTGAGCGCGGTGCCCGTAAAAAACCAGCTAAAAGGAAGCAGAAATGAAGGAAGAAAAACAATGGCACAGTAGCCTAGAATGACGGCTGATACGCTGATAAGAACGTGCTTCCAAGCTTTGGTCGAATCTTTCTCGAAATAGGCCCGAGGTAGGCTACGGATAATCTCTTTAAGCTCTAAAGATGCCTCTGGTGTCGCGGGACGCGCAGTAGCAAACCTTTCTGTCGTGGCGGTCAAAAGTCAACACTCCTGTAAAAATCAGAAAAAAGCACCTCATTCTTTAAGCGATATTGCCGGGAATCAAAAATGCTTCAGAAACCTTAACACTTATACCATTTTGGGGGGTGAGCGGGAGGGGGAAATCCACAGTAAGCTAAACGCATTTTCCTTACACTGTCTACCTTTGCCGCTAGCTCTTGCGGTTTTGCAATAGGATAAAGGCATTACTCCCTTCGTCCCTTCCAGTCAGTTCCCTACTGCTAATCTGCCAACACCGAACATCTCAACCAAATCTTCTATGAGCCTGATCACTTTTCAATCCGTTAGTAAAGACTTTGGCATCAAAGAAGTGCTGCGCGACGGATCTTTTAGCATCGAGCCCGACGACAAAGTGGGCGTCATCGGCGTGAATGGCTCTGGCAAATCGACGCTGCTGAAGATGATGGGTGGCCTCGAACCAATTGACAGCGGCCAGCGACTGACAAAATCTGGATCGCGGCTGGTGTACTTGCCTCAGCAGCCAGATATCAATGAAGACCTAACGGTATTAGACCAGGTGTTTGCTGACTGCGGTGAGCAAATGCAGCTAGTGCGAGAGTATGAAGCGCTGTCTCATAAAATGTCTCATGCGACTGGAAAAGAGCTGGATCAGCTGATGAATCGGCTGGCGACAGTTGGCGAAAAGATGGAAGATTCTGGCGCGTGGGATCTAGAAACCAACGCCAAAATTGTCTTGACCAAGCTGGGAATTGAAGATTTTGAGGCGAGGGTCGGCGACCTTTCGGGCGGCTATCGTAAGCGAGTGGCTCTAGCGACGGCGCTGATGAGCGATCCGGATCTGTTGTTGATGGATGAGCCGACAAACCACTTGGATGCCGAGTCGGTGGAGTGGCTGCAAGACTATTTAGGTCAATTTCGAGGGGCGCTAGTGCTAATCACGCACGATCGCTATTTTCTAGACAATGTGACCAATCGCATTCTTGAAATCGACCGGGCCGATCTGTACAGCTATGCGGGCAACTACGCCTACTACCTAGAGAAAAAGGCTGACCAAGAGGCGTCATCTGCAAGCTCTCAGCAAAAGTTTAAGGGGATGCTGCGGCGGGAACTTGCCTGGTTGCGGCAGGGACCAAAGGCGCGGAGCACGAAGCAAAACGCCCGGATTCAGCGAATTGATGAGATGAAGGACAAAACCTTTAAGGAGACCCAGGGAAAGGTCGAGATTGACACTGCTGGGCGGCGGATCGGCAAGAAGGTGATCGAGCTAGAAGGGGTGAGTAAGTCGTTTGGCGATCGCACCCTGATCAAAGACTTTACCTACGAATTTACGGCGAGCGATCGCATCGGCATCATTGGCGGCAACGGCGCGGGCAAATCCACCCTGATGAATATCATCACCGGCAAGCTCGAACCCGACAGCGGCACCGTTGATATTGGCCAAACCATCCACATCGGCTACTTCAACCAGCACTCCGAGGAGCTGCTCGAAGCGCTCAACGAGGAGCAGCGCGTTATGGACTACCTCAAAGAAGAAGGCTCATTTGTCACCACTGCCGACGGTAGCCAGATCAGCGTCTCTCAAATGCTAGAGCGCTTCCTCTTCACTAGCAATCAGCAATACACTCCGATCAACAAACTCTCCGGTGGAGAAAAGCGCCGCCTGTTCCTGCTGCGCGTCCTGCTCAGCGCTCCCAACGTCCTAATCCTGGACGAGCCCACCAACGATCTAGACGTACAGACACTCACCGTCTTAGAAGACTATTTAGAGAGCTTCACAGGCTGTGTGATCACCGTTTCTCACGACCGCTACTTTCTAGATCGCACCGTGCAGAACATCTTTGCCCTAGAGCCCGGTGGCAATATCCGCCGCTACCCAGGCAGCTACAGCGTTTATCTAGACACGAAGAAGAAAGAAGAGTCCGCGCAAAAAGCAGAGCAAAAAACCGCTCAGAAAGCCGACGAGACCAAAAAGGCAGCCACCACTGAAAAACAGAAAGCTATCAAACCTTCTAATAATTCTGTGACAAGGAAAGTTTCTAACAAAGAGAAACGAGAATACGCCACACTAGAGAGCAAAATTCCAAAACTAGAGGCCAAGAAAGCCAAGTTAGAAAAACTGCTCTATCCCACACCCCCTAGTGACTACGAGGAACTGCAAAAGCTCTCTGAAGAGATTGCAGCAGTATCAGAAGAGATTGATTCTGCAACTGAACGTTGGATGAAGCTCGCCGAATTGATCGCCTGAAGATGCTGCATTTTCTCAACTGAGCTCATAAATAGATTTTCAGGCTAGGTCCATTAGACTGGCCCTCTAGAAGCGATCGCCCACACTAAACAACACGTTGATATCGCCTTGGTCGTTGATGCCTAGCTCTGCTCGACCGGTGCCAAACCCGGTAACAGCGCGCAGGCCAAACCCCCCACCAAAGCCGCTGCCTGGCTTATCTCTAGATTCAGCCGGAGTGCCGATGACGGCGCTGCCCGAGCCCAGGTCGCTGCCGAAGTCTGTAAAGAGAGTGCCGCCTAGGTTGATATCCTGTCGGCGGACGCTGAAGTTGGTGATGGGAAAGCGATATTCGGCGGTAGCTTGGAGAAAGCTGCGACCACTACCGACTTCGCCTCTTTCGTAGCCCCGGATAGAATTGGGACCGCCGAGGCTGAAGGCTTCGTAGGGTGGAGCGTCACCGAGTATGGTGCCGCCTTGGGCATTGAGGACGAGAGTGCGATCGCCTGCCGCAAAGCCAAACAAATTTAGCGGCATGAAGTAGGTGTAGTTCGCGCTAATTCGATTGAAAAAGATATTGGCACTACCGACTGGAATCGACTGGTCCATGCCGAACAGCAGCCTCGATCCTCGCGCTGGATTGATAGGATTGTCTCGATAGTCTAGATCACCCACGAGGTTGATCGTTAGCAAATCATCCGTACCGCTGTCGCTGACGGTCAGCGGATTGCCAACTTCGTCTAGGGCAAAGGTGTTGTCCGAGAAAGCATCGTCTCTAACGGTGATGCGCTGGTAGGAAAGCCCAATTGCTCCAGATAGCGCCGGATTTACCTCTCGAAAGTATTCTACGCCACCGCCGATGCGATGGACCCACGGATCGTCTCCAGTAGGCGTATCGATATCGATTTCGCCATTGTCGAATTCGGTTTCTACACCACGCTGGTTGGCAAAGTTAGCAGCGAGTCCTGAGGTGCCGTCCAATTGATAGGTGTAGTCTAGCTCTAGCCCCAAAGCATTGACACCGCCAACAACGCCGATGGCAATAGACTGATCGCTATTACCGATGTCGGCTAGTCCGCCGTAGGCACCAAGGGAAAATCCGACAGCGCGATTAGACACGGTATCGGTAACATCGGGACGCAGTGGCCCTCGCAGAGCAGTAGGTTCCGGAAATCTGCCGAAGCCATAAAAAAGCTGGTTGGGCCTTTCGGCAGTGATGATCAGTACGATTTGCTGAGGGGCGGCGGTGGGTTCTGTGGTCAGTGTGACCTGCTCGGCGAAGTTTTTGACCTTTTCAATTCTAGTTTTCACGACGTGCGAGTCGTAGGGATCGCCAGGATGGAGATCAAGCGCTTGACGGAAGCTGGGCGAGCTGACATCTGGGCGGAGCGTACCGGATGCATCGATAAGACGAATTTGAACATCGGCAATGGTTGGCCCCGCTACCTGAGTAGGCTGAGGTACAGGTTGTCCATACGCCCACAGAGGCGCAGCTACCACACCTAGCGTGGTCAGGGTCAATCCTTTTAGATTTCGAGAAGAGAGAACAGCTGATAGCCAGCTAGCTTTCCGATTAATCAAGGCAGTGTTCCAAACGACAGCGAGCCACTTAGTACCAGCAGTAGATATCAGCAGTGACCCCAACACAACTCACCATACAGCGCAACGCGGCGATAGATTACCACTCAGCTGCCGATCGCAATCAAAAAGAACCTTGCCTTTTTGTCCCTTGTTCTACCCCCAGTTTTCGTACCGTGTCTATTAGCGCTCCATACGTAGTTTATTTTGTCAATCCGTACATACACTATTTATGACTTCTATTTAAAAACATCAGGATATGTAGAAGACACTCCGTATATTGACTACATTCGAAATATCTCTGTTGAGATGTATTCAGTGCGAGCATCTATAGCGTTCGCCGTTTCGCTTCACACGTTTTCAATAGGTAGAATTTTTGTGAAAGCGCAAGGCGGTCAAAAGACGTGTGAGCACATCCGTACGATTTCTATATCGAGAAGCTGTAGCGGTGCATCCGGAGAGATTTCTGTACAAACGACGGTACTAAGCTAGCTAGTGAATGACCCAAATAGTTTTGACGAAGCGCTTCTATTGAAGATCGGCGATAGGCAGGCGCTCTTAGCCATACATAAGAGAATTCAGCGATGGACAGGCGGACAAACGTTTCTTACCCAGTTGTTGCACAGCTGTATTCTGCCTCGTGCTTCAGAAATTGCAAAGGGAGAGATAGAGAAGATCGTAGATACCATCGTCAAGACTAATATCCTACGGGGTTGGCGTAATGGTAGGGCTGCTGATCATCTCCGGCAAATTGAAGATAAGCTTTTGCGCTACGAGCAGAGAGATTCGCTGTTGATTTTATATCTGCAGGTTTTGCAGAGAGGCTATTTGCCACAGAGACCGTCTCCGGAGCAAGCGCTGTTGCTATCTACTGGCTTGGTCAAACTATCCGATGGCAAGCTGAGCATAAGCAATGCTATCTACGCTCAAGTTTTCAACGAGGGCTGGATTGAGCGTCATCTACCTGGGATTACGCGACCAGTCTCTATCACTCAAGGTTCGTCTGAAGATCCAAAGGCTAGACGTGCATCCTTCAACCTACCGCTATCGTCAACGGCTAAGCCATGGCTCTATACTTCGCTGGTTGTCGGTGGGCTAGGACTGCTGGCCGGGATGTTTTTAAGCTCTCGCTCTGAGCCTAGAGACTGGAGATGGGACAATTCTCGCGAAATAGCTGAACCTGCGATCGCCCAAACTGCTTCTCCAGCATCATCTAATCCATCTAAAGAAATCGTTCAGCTAACTCTACTAGGCGATACCTTTAGCGGCTATAGCACCTTTCGCAATGAGGATTTTCAAGCTGTTCTAGAAGATTCTGGCATTGAAATCAACTATGCAGATGAGTTTGACCAAACCCTCAGAGCAAAAAGATTGGACCAGGGCGAAGCAGATCTGATAGTCACCACTCTCGACCAATTTATACAGCAGCGACCTCAAGGCAAAATCATCGGTCTATTGGATAGAACCGTTGGCGCGGATGCAGTCGTGCTAAACACCAAACAGTACAGCAGCTTGAAATCCCTATTAGATCTCAAACAGCTGGTCCAGCGGGCCAAATCGCAGGGAGAAAAGCTTAGTATTGCCTATGCAGCCGATACCCCTAGCGAATACCTAGCATTAGTATTAGACACTCAGTTTGACACATTCAATCTGTCAGATTTTGAACTCAATCCCGTTGCCGATGCGTCTGAAGCCTGGGCACTGATGCAAGACCCTGAAAAGAACGTTGCGATCGCAGTTCTCTGGGAGCCATACGTAGTTAAGGCAAGAAAGCAAGGTTACAGCGTCGTTCTCTCTAGCAAAGACGCCCCCAATGTCATCGTTGATGTAGTCATTGCTTCTGATCGGCTAATTCAGTCGAATCCAGGCATTATCTCGCTGCTGCTCGAAAAATACTATCGACGGATTGATGCCAATGCCAGAGACGCCAGCCAGCTCCAGTCCCAAGTCGCCGAAGACGGTGCGCTCTCAGTAGACGAAGCCGCCAGCATCATTGATGGCATCGACTTTTTTAGTGCGACCGAAGCCAAAAACTGGTTCGGTGATGGCACCTTGAAAAAGCGGATAGAAGCTACCGCCGCCGTGCTGACGCTATCGAATAGAATTGACGCCGTTCCTACTAACATCTCCAATCTCTATACCGGACAGTTCGTAGACGAAGCCGCTAGCAATACGCAGGCACTCATCGACCTAATTCGGGCTGACAACCCAGAGCTTGCCGACAAGCTGTCCGGGGATTTGCCGGTAGTGACCTCAGCAGGCCAGACATCGACAGAACAGGTCCAAAAGGCTCCTGATATTGGAAACATTCAGGTGCAAGGTCAAGTGAGCTTTGCCAGCGGTTCAGCGCAGCTCACCGAAGAAGGCGCACAGACGCTGACTCAGCTAGCCAGCGAACTCAAGGAATTCAATCAGGAGACTATTGCCTTGCGAGTGATTGGTCATACCTCTCAGACCGGAAATGCTCAGGCAAACCAGCTGTTGAGCCAGCAGAGAGCAACCGTCGTCACCAACTATCTCAAAGGTATCGGCGTTGAGCTAAGCATCTCGCCAGAGGGCAAAGGTTCCAATGAGCTGCTAGGAGAGATCAGTCCAACAGATGCTCGCCAGCAAAGAACGGAGATTCGTCTTGTCCGAGTAGAAGCAGGATAAGCCTGCAGCGGTTCTTGACTACAGCTAGCAGCCAACACGACGAATCACTCACCAACCAATGCCGCTGAACCTTTGCAAGAAAGTTTTGTGTAATCTCATTAGCATTAAGAAGAAGTAAGTCTTGAGAGTGTGAGTCCTGAGAGTGTAGGTCTTGAGAATGTAGCGCGACGAACGATATACGAGTCCTGTTTTTATCTATTACACTATTTGCTGTATCGTCTACGCTATTTGCTGCATCGTCCGATGTATCGAATTGCTTGAGCCGAGTTCTGATTCATGGTAATGACCTCGTGAGTTTCTAGTTCGAGGCAGTCGAATTCGCTCATCAGCTGAGTAAAATAGCCTAGATCGTGATGCCGAACGGTGCCGCCATCATCTAGATCGAAGACACCATATTGTCCATAGCGTTTGTAGCCATCTTTGTATCTATCTAGATAGCTCGACGACCATTGCAGCGGCAAATCGCTCACAAACAAGCAGCCGTCCGGCTTTAGAACTCGCTTGAGCTCGCTCATGATCTGTCTTTGTTCTAGATCGAAGGGGACAGACGTTAGCAGCGTGACAACAATGGCAATATCAAAAGTATCATCGGCCCAATCTAGCTCACTGCGACAGTTTTTGAATTCGCACTTGGGTGCGTTTTTCTTTGCCTGTTCTAGCATGGCAGATGAGGTGTCGGTGGCGGAGACTGTAAAACCCAAGTCGCAGAGGTAGCGGGCGAGGCGACCGTATCCGCAGCCCATATCTAGTACCTTTGCGCCTTTCGGAAAGTACCGCTTGATCGCATGCTCGGGAATGGGATGCCAAAATTCTTTTGATGTGGCGTTCTCATCCCAGTATTTTGTGAGCTGAGACGAACTTGGGACGGTTTCGGTCATAGTGTAAGTTCCTTATGTTGGTGTCCCCGCTGCAGATAGGATACGCAGCGGGGACATGCACGCGGTGTATTTGCTCAGCGTCTGCCTTGTTGTGCTTGGCGCTATATTTGCTCCCACATGACTTTGAGCCCATCGGGTAGAAAGCTAGCGATCTCCTTTGTTCTTTCAGGGGAAAGTTCTTCTCTGACGGCTGAGAAAACAGCGATGACTGCGGATTCTGGAGAAACGTTTTTGGGGACACCCCCTTCTTGGCGGATGCGGCGTAAAAAGGTTTCTGTATCAATTTTTAGAGGCGGTCTGAGTTTGGATAAAGCAGCAACAATGGGATTGTCGTCTTTCCAGAGCTTGGCAATTTTTTCATCGTCAAATTCCGATTCTGTGCGGTCAGCAAGATCGGTGCTCATGAGGTCGCGCAGCGATCGCAAAACAACGATAGTGATATCTCTAGCGTCGTAAATATCAGGAATGCTAGAGCGCTGCATGACTTTTTCTAAAAAGGCTTGTTCATTAGAACTAATTTTTTTTGAAGGCATAATATATTACTCTTTTTTTCCATGACGTTCGTATCATACTGCGATTTATATCCAGCTCAGACTAGTGTTTGGAAAGCGTTTCAGTTTCAGCGGCTAGGTATGCGGCTATCCACTGCTGACTCTGGGTTTGAAGCTGCTGGCGCTCTATTCTGCTCAAGGACTGAGGATCGAATCGATAGCGGTAGTGCAGTGTCAGAATTTCTGTAAGGGTTGCCTGCTGTGGTTCGGGTAGTGATGATTGGATGCGATCGCGCCACTGCAAAAGCGATTCTGTCGGCAGTCGAGAGAGGTTGCGATCGCCTAATGCCTTTTCAACCAATACCTTTTCAATCTGATAAAACTCCGAGTCTAACCCGTCTGGAGTCGGTCGCAATCTTTCGCTGTCTAGTTCTAAAGCATTCTGACGCTGACCTTTGAACGCCTGGGTGGAGCGCCAAAGCAGATAACAGAAAAGTGGTATCACAATCAATAGCACCTCTCTTAGACCCAGATCCCCTAGCTGTCGAACTCGATAAGAGACTTGAAATCCTAGAAAAGAAAAGAAGTCTGGGATAGCCTGAAGCCTAGAGGTCATGGCTCTTTCTTGCGCAGCCCAGTCAGGTGGAGTCGTGTCTAGAATTTGCCAGGAGCCGTCTAGATAGACTAGCGTCCAGGCATGGGCATCGCGACTGCGAACAATGTACTGCCCTTCTAGTGAGCTAAACTCGTGAGCTGAATAGCCCACCGCGTAGCGGGCAGGAATGCCGGCACCCCGCAGCAGCAGCGCCGTCGCAGAGGCAAAATATTCACAGTGACCTGCCTGTGTATTCAGCAAAAAATCTGAAACGGGTGAGGTGTTTGGCTGGGGGCGAAGCAGCTCTAGAGAATATTGAAAGTCTTGGAAATAGGCTGCAATTTGACTGACGATTTCCTGCTCTGATTGGTTTGCTAGAGAAAGACGACTTAGCGTGGTTTCGATCGCTGACTTGTCAACGTTTGGGATTTGCAAATCTGCTTTTGTCGGTCGTGTCTCTGATAGATTTGTGCTCTGGATCGGTCCAAAATTTACTCTATAGGCAGCATTGCCAGTCGCGTCTACCTGCACCGCTCCGTACTGATTTCGCTGCATTTCTGCAACCGGTAGCTGTTGGATTGAAGAAGTTCCACGCGGCAGCGTCAACACCCCGTCCCCACGATCTAAATCGGTCGAAATGATGATCGAACGATCTTGTTCTGTTGAAGGTCCAAGCACCCAGTCTCCTTCCTCTGTACCCGGTGGTACATCATCGAAGAGAGAATTGACAGCGCTCCAGGCAGACAGCTGATACTGATTGTAGGAAGCTTCTTGCAACAAAAGCGGAAAAGTAGAAGATCCAGAGGTATCTTCTGTCGATGGACCGGAATCTAACGCAGGTGCAACTCGAAAAGCAATCTTGTTAGATAGCTTTAGTCTGCCGACCGATCCCATCTGTGTGGCGTTTCCATTGGGATTGACTGCGCCGCTGGCGATATTGCCGATCATGGCAATCATTTGTGCTTCTAGCTGTCGCTGAAAGTGAGAGAGCTGAATATGTCCAGCAAAGCCTAGCCCTACAGACAAACAAAACATCAGTGCCCACAGGATCGGCGTTGAGCGTTTTGGTCTTTGTGACCAGAGAAAAATTGCAATTAATCCTGTAGCCGCGCCGTAGAAGAAAAAGTGGTCGCTCTGCGTAGCACTGGCGGCTGCGATGCAAAGCCCAAAGTAGATGTGATATAGGTTGACAAAATTTTGCTTTGTTCGAATGCCTCGGCGAAATAGATGAGGATTGGAGAACCATTCGCTGAGTAGTGCGGGTACGCCTAGTCCATAGGTTTGAGCAAGGAGGAAAGGAAGACCAGCTACAGGAAGCCACTGAAATAAGCTGTAGATAAAAAGAGACTTCTTGGTGGTGATCAAGACAACAAACAGTATGGCTAGAATTGCGCTGCTGAGTTTGGCGGCTTCCTTTAGATCGTCTAGGGAAAATTCCCAGCGCTGTTTGATAATGCGGCGCGCTTCTAAAAGGCAAATGATAGGAATGGCGGCAAATAAAAGGCCGGTCTGCCAGCCCCACAGCGCTACGGAGAGGCTACATATGCTGGCACTCTCTAATCCGGCAGCTTTGGATTTCACAGGGTCTAGTTTCAGGCTGTTTGATGTCATAGCGTCCATAGCTCCTGCTGGATTTTGCCTATGTGCAAAACGTGGATACTGCTCTGATCGTTTCGTAAGCAGCTTCTGTCGATGGGCGCTGATAAGCCTGTGGCCGGGGCGATGATTAGGGCTAGTGTAGGAATGTTAGCGGCCTGCAGCTGTTCGATCAGGGATTGGCGATCGCGGTCCCAGGTCAAGAAAATGCAGATGCAGCCGCTGAGTAGGGAGAGATGCGATCGCACCACCGGCAGCAGGGAAGCAAAGCCCTTGTCTTGACAGGGCACTACCGAGGCCAACAGCTCTAACAGGCGCTCTGTTTGCCCTAGTCCGCGTCCGGCAGTAAAACGGTGCGCCTGGTCATTCACAAAGACCATATCTAGTAGAGATTCTTGGGTCTGGACAGTGTAGGCCAGTGAAGCGGCGATCGCGATCGCTTCTTCCATCACTTCGCTGTATGCTTCCGTTTGGAAAGTATCGAGTACTAAAGCATGCCGAACCGAATACTCAGACTGTTCTTCTTTGATGATCGGCTTGCCAATTTTCGCCCAGCTCTTCCAATGAATCTTGCGGGGGGAGTCCCCCGGTCGATAGTCCCGCAGCGCTCGAAACTCTTCTGAGTCACCCACAGAAGACGCCAGCGCTAGCCCGTCAGATTGATAGCATCTCGCACCCGGCAGCTCTAGTCTGGGCAGTTGATAGCGCTTTGGCAAAATTAGAACAGTTTGGGCGAGTGCAAATGTCTGAGTGCGATTCACCAATCCGAGCGGTTCAGGGCAGGCTACGGTCAGTTTGTTGAAACTTAGCAGTCCTCGGCGCAGCGGCATCAGCTCGGCGATGACTTCGCCCTGACTATTAGCCGCTAGCGGTGCAAGCGCCACTGGTGCTGAAAAGGCACGCTGTTGACGGGCTAACAGCGCGAACCATTCGTTTTGCCATTTAGCTTTGGTTTGGTGCCAGGTGATTTTACGAAAGCTTGGAAAGTTGGGAAATGTGCTAGCAAACGATTCGCTCAATCTGAGGTCTGTCAGGCGCTGTTTGGTGTGATTGTGTAGGACAATCCGATACTTTAGCGGTACTTCTACGGTGCCAAAGCGAGGTAGGTGACGGACGGCGCTGAATCGGTAGCGGGTGAATCGGCTGAGTGCGATCGCCACTATCAGCAGCACTAGCAAAAAGGCAAAAATCTGATAGGACACACTTCGTTTGACATCCAGCCCAATCAGACCAAAAACAAACAAAGCACCCAGTACGCTCAAACCGCTGGGCGTCAGATGCAGGTTTAACCAATGCCGCAGCCTGTGGTTGAACCGTAGCAAGTGATAGATAGCACGATTCATAGTATGGAATCAGCGTGTTGGATCAATGTGTTGATGCAGTGCGTCAGGCCGGAACCGGTAGGTTTTTTAGAATGTCTAGAACAACACTCTCAGCTGTTTTACCAGAGAAGCGAGCTTGAGCTTCCATGACTAACCGATGGGCTAGCACCGGCACCGCAATCTCTTGAATTTGGTCTGGCGTTACAAAGTCATACCCATCGAATAGCGCCAGTGCCTGAGCGATTTTCATCAGCGCGATCGAGCCTCGCGGACTAGCGCCTAGCTGTACGCCATCAGCCTGACGAGTCGCACTCACGATATCAACTACATATCGCTTTAGTTCAGGATTCACGCGGACCTGTTTTACCTGTTGCTTCAGCGAAAAAATGTCTTCTATCGCAACGCAGGGACGAATTTTTTCGATGGGGTGCGTTTCCATCTGATTTGACAAAATCTCCACCTCGTTTTCTGGGGAAATGTAGCCTAGTCGAAACTGCATGGCAAAGCGATCCATCTGCGCTTCTGGCAGAGGATATGTCCCACGAGCTTCTATCGGATTCTGGGTAGCGATAACAAAGAACGGATCGCGTAGCGGATTGAGGATGCCATCAATGCTGACCTGAGATTCGGCCATTGCCTCTAGCAGAGCTGACTGAGTGCGAGGTGAAGCCCGATTGATCTCATCAGCGAGTACGATATTGGCAAAAATTGGTCCCGCGTGAAAGTGAAAGGTTCGCTTTTCGGGATCGAGAATAGAGACGCCGAGGATGTCGGAGGGCAATAGGTCTGGCGTGAACTGGATACGCTTGAATGTGACATCGACAGAAAAAGCCAGCGCTTTTGCTAGTGTGGTTTTACCAGTGCCTGGATGGTCTTCTAGCAGAACGTGTCCGCCGCTGGCAAAAGCTGCCAACAATTTGCGAATAGCGCCAGATTGACCTTTTACGACTTGCTCAATGTTGCTAGAAAGCCGCTGGTATACCTGTCGACCGGATAGACGAGAAGAGGAAATAGAAGGGGTAGATAAGACCATAGCAGGTGCTGAAAACCAAGCTCAGAGTACCCAGACTATGAGAGTCTGCGAGGTTTGAGAGAACGTCCTTGCATCCAGATATAGCTCAGTTCAAATCCGGCCCCGATTACGCAGCAAGCTATCGTAACGGCTACAAGGCGTGGCCAGTAGGAGGGGACTAGCGCCGTGGCGATCGGCCATAGGATTAGGTAGATGTTCATATGGGTCAAATAGATGCCGTAAGAATATCTTCCAACTGTTTGAGCTAGATGGCTGAGTCTTTGGGGCTGGTGCTGGGATAGACAAACGAGACCACAGAATAAACCCAATGTAATCATAGGTTCTGGAAAAATGTTTAATATTGGATGGTCTAACCATCTGAAGATCAGCCCGAGTAAAAAACAACTGAAATTTACAGCTAGGAACTGCGGCTTGAATAGTAGATTTTGCAGCCAATGATGGGAACTTCTGCTGTGTGATCCCGCTTGGGACAGAAAAGATTGGGCAAGATAAATCCCGAAGGTAAAGTCAAAGAGTCTGGCAGGAAAGAATGCGAAAGAGACGACTGTCCAAGCAGAACCAATCGGTATAAGAGAGAAGACAGCTCGATAAGCTAGAGAAAAAAGTAGAGAGTATGTCAGCAGTTTTAGCCAGCCCCATCTGCTTCCGAGTTTAATCAGTAAGGGGAAAACGATATAGAGCTGCAAGGATAATCCAACATACCACCAGGCTCCGTTGAGGAAGTAGTAGTAGTCGGGAATGAAGTTTCGCAGGGTTGAAAGGGTCGTGAATAAAGCACCTAGAACAGAAAGTATTCCCTGGTCCCAAATCTCTTGACCGAAAGGAGCCCAATCGGAGTTGAGAAAATACAGCAGGATGGAGAGGGTGACGGCGACCCAGAAAAGCGGAAATATCTTGAAGACTCGCCTACGCCAAAAGTCTCCTAAAGGTATTGTGTCGATTCCTTGGCTACCGTAACGTTTCCACCAGGAGGCAGTGAGACCAAAGCCGCTGTTTACCAGGAAGATATTGACGCCTGTGTTGCCTGCTGAGATGAACAGCGCTAGTGCAGCGTCAACAATGTTCTTTATTCCGCCTTCTGACAAGGCGAATAGTGTTTCATTGAGGACGAGATACCCTTTGGTATTGCCCATCAGGTGATAGGCCACAATCCAGACTATGGCCCATCCTCGCAGGATCGGTAGGCTCTGGCTGATAGTGATGTAGGCATCTGGGGATTTACGCATCTGCCAGTAGGTGGCTGTGGCGCTGACGTGAATGGAAGATAGCGTTGGTCACCTTGATGAGGGATTGGGCTGAGGACTGATGGGCTTATGATTCCCTCAGTGCGCAAGTTGCCTTCACAATTTCTTTGTATACGGCTGATGATTGCTGCGCTGATTTATAGGTTGCGAGGCTTTTTGTATTGCGATGTAGCGCATGAGCAAAGCAGAAGTACACGGTTGGCGAGGCAAAGAAGAGGCGCAATAGCAGCGACTCCATCAGTCGGCAGCACAAGCTTTTGGCACCATTCACGGTGGCGATCCAAACCGCTCCCAATCAGTCAGCCAACGGATGAAAATGAAGTTGAGGGAGCGCCTTGCAAGTCAGAGGACTGATTGATACTGATTACAGCGAGTTTCTATCTGAACAATTGAAAGATCCTGAATTAGCAGCAGAATATTTGTCAGCGGCTAGTGAGGGTTCAACCGATGAGTTTGTGTTGGCGCTACGGACTGTTGCTGAGGCGTATGGTGGCGTAGATCTACAGGAGTGCTTCAGCTACAGACTCGTCTGTGATTAATCCATTGATGAGCCTACCTTGCAAGGCAGCAGCGATCGCATCTTTTTTATGCAAGCCGCCCGCAATGCCGATGGTCAAACCCTTAACCGGTTGTTCAAGCGGTACGCCTGCAATCCGCGTGTTTGTTCCTTTTTTTAGCAGGATGCCATCCTGGTCGTAAGCCCATCCGGCGATTTCTCCGATAGCGCCCAAGGCCACCAGCTCTTTGATTTCGTCATCGTTGATAAAACCACTTTCGTGCAGCGGCGCGTTCCAGGCGATACTGCCAATGCCAACAAAGGTGACTTTGGCCTGGGCGACTAAAGACCTAACGGCGATGAATGACTTTTGGGTTTGGAGCAGCTTGCGCTCTTTGATGCTGGTGGCGACGACGGGCGTGGGCATGGGATAGGCGGCGGCGTTTGATGCGATCGCACAAATGGATCACCACTTCGTGCCAACCGGCCCGGCCATAGTGAGACAGATTGCCCACAATTGAAACAATCTTGTGCTGAGGTAAGTCCATAGAGGGAATTTGCTCGATCATTGCCCGCAGCGTTCGACCAGAAGAAAAGGCAATGATGCTGGGCGCTTTTTCTAGTAGATAAGATTCTAGATAGGTTGCGCCGCAGATTCCTAGCCCGGTGCTCAAATTCTCGCTGCTGCTCGGGACCACTTCACAGGTGGAGAGCGAAAACTTGTCGCGCAGAGCTTCGGCGAGGGCAATGCAGCTGCTGAGCGGGTGGTTTAGCCGAAATTTGATCAGCTTTTCGCTGACAGCTAATGCTACTAAGCGCTGAGCCGCCTGTCGCGAGACGTCTAGCTTAACGGCAATTTCTTCTTGGGTATTGCCTGCAATGTAATAAAGCCATGCAGCACGGGCGGCCAAATCGAGTTTGCGATCGCGCCTAGTCGAACCAGAGTCTGCCATGTACACGGGGGCTATATGTCACGTAACTAAGATAGTTTATTAACCATTGACTTTACCCTACTGTTGCACAGCCAAGGCCCGCTGTGCCAAGACAAAAGACCCCAAGATGCCCGCTTTACCGCCTAGCTTCGGCGGCACAACGTACGTTTCAATATTATCAGTAATTTGGGGCACCCCTACATAGCCATTCAGCTTCGTGCGTACCTGCTCTCGCACCAGGGGAAATAGCTGTTTTTGTTCCATTACGCCGCCGCCGATAATAATTCGCTCAGGTGAAAGCATCAGAATAAAGTTGACTAGTCCTGTGGCTAGATAGCCCGCTTCCAACGCCCAGGCGGGATGGTCTTCAGGCAGAGTGCTGCCCTTTTGCTGCCACCGTTTTTCCATAGCAAATCCAGAGGCCAACCCTTCTAGACAGTCTTTATGAAACGGGCAGGAACCTGGAAACGGATCGAGCGATAAATCGTGCGGCACCAAAATATGTCCCATTTCTGGGTGCAGCAGCCCGTGAATAGGCTGGCCATCGACCAGGCCGCCGCCGCCAATGCCAGTGCCCACCGTTAAGTAGATAAAAGTATTCAATCCTTGAGCATTTCCCCACTGATGCTCGCCCAGCGCTGCCGCATTCACATCTGTATCGAAGCCAATAGGAACAGTCAGCTCACGGTTGATCACATCCACAAAGTCCACCTGCTGCCACCCCGGCTTTGGCGTATCCAAGAACCAGCCAAAAGTAGGAGAGTTTTCTCGTACGTCTACCGGGCCAAATGCGCCAATGCCGATGGCCTCTAGGTCACCTGCTTGTTCTGCCTGCTGGCGAAAAAAGGCAGTGACCTGAGAGAGCGTTTCTTCGGGAGTTGTCGTCGGAATGCGGGTGAGGGCTCGAATATCATCTGGCCCTGTACCCACCGCGCAGACAAACTTAGTGCCCCCGGCTTCTATTCCACCTAAAAGTGCCATATTGTTTTTCCTTAAATTCTGCCTGTTACTTCTAAATTAAACCCGGTGATGTCGCTGGCTTTGTCACTCATCAAAAAGCAACGCTGCTGGCAACTTTGTCTTTGCCGCCACGCGATCGCCTCCACGTCAAGAAATGTTTCAAATGATACAAACCCTCTCATACTTGCAAAGAATTCGGTATGATTTTGACTATAGAGCTTTTATTCAATAATTGAACATAAGCTCAAAAAAGTTCACTCAAAGACAGGTCAATCAAAAACAGATCACTCGAGACGAAGTTCATTTAAGAGCGAAAGTCAATCCGAAATAAAGTTCACTCGATAACAGAAGTTCACCTAATAACAATAAGGAGCTGAGCGATGCGTCCATTCCGCCTCGCCAAGGTAGTAGCGACGTTTCTAGCCAGCGTTCTGCTAATACAGATGTTGCACGCCTGCGGAGCCGGGCCGCAATCAAGCGATCAAACACCACTGACCATTGCCACTGTTAATAACGGTGACATGGTAGTCATGCAGGATCTTTCTCGTAAGTTTGAGGCCGATAATCCTGACATTGAGCTGCGGTGGGTGGTCTTAGAAGAGAATATTTTGCGCCAGCGCACAACAACAGATGTGGCCAGTGCTGGCGGTCAGTTCGACGTGTTGACTATTGGCTCCTATGAGACGCCAATTTGGGCCAAGCGCGGCTGGCTAAAGCCGCTCGATCAGCTACCGGCTGAATACGACGTTGACGATTTAATTGATCCTATTCGACAGGGGCTTTCTAATGACGGGACGCTATATGCGCTGCCGTTCTATGGCGAAAGTTCGATGCTGTACTATCGCCAAGACCTGTTTGAGAAAGCGGGAATTACGGTACCAGCCAATCCTACTTATCAGCAGGTCAAAGAGTGGGCCGAAAAGGTACATGACCCAAGTAACGGGCTGTACGGCATGTGCCTACGCGGAAAACCTGGCTGGGGTGAAAACATGGCGTTTTTGACCACGATGGTCAACACCTTTGGCGGGCGGTGGTTCGACATGGATTGGAACCCTCAGCTTGATACGCCCGAGTGGAAAGAAGCAGTCACTTTCTATGTGGACACGTTGAATAAATATGGCCCGCCGGGCGCTAGCTCTAACGGCTTTAATGAGAACCTGGCGCTGTTCTCAACCGGTAAGTGTGGGATGTGGATTGACGCGACGGTAGCTGCTGGCCTGCTGTCCAATCCTGAGGTATCGCAGGTTTCTGATCAAGTTGGCTTTGCTCCTGCGCCTGTGGCGTCTTATCCCAACGGGTCTAACTGGCTGTGGGCTTGGTCTTTGGCGATTCCATCGACATCGCGATCGCCTGAAGCCGCGCAGCGATTTATCACCTGGGCAACGTCCAAGGAATACATTCAGCTAGTCGCGGAAGAGTCAGGCTGGGTAAGTGTGCCGCCGGGTACTCGCACATCAACTTACAACAATCCTCAATATCAAGAAGTTGCCCCCTTCGCCAAGACTGTACTGGCCTCAATTCAGTCTGCTGATGTTGAAAATCCTTCTGCCTTAGAGACGCCGTACAAAGGCATTCAGTACGTAGATATTCCTGAGTTCCAGGCGATTGGAACTCAGGTAGGGCAGCGGATCGCTGAGGCGCTCGCAGAGAAAGTCTCGGTCGACCAGGCACTCGAAACATCACAGGGTGTGGCTCAACGGTTTATGCGTCATGTCGGCTATATCGAATAAATCAAGGGCAAATAGACGAAGGTCGAATCAGTAAAGGTTATAAACGCAAAGGGTCTTAAGCAAAGGGACACAAGAGAGAGAAATCATGACATCTTCTTCCGTATTGAATCAGCCGCCGCAGGCAACGCCGCCCGCGAAGGACCGGCCCAAAGAGGAGCGAAAGTTTCCGACGCTAGCGCTGGTTGCCCCTTCTGTGGTTGTGCTGCTGCTGTGGATGATTGTGCCGCTGGCGATGGCCATCTGGTTTGCATTCCAGCGATACAATCTGCTGGTTCCAGATAATCGCGAGTTTGTTGGATTTGGGAATTTCACCTTTATCCTGACCGATCCGGCGCTGTGGACATCTATCGTCACCACGCTAGTTCTCGTCGGATCGGTACTGGTGATTACGATTGGCCTGGGTACGCTGCTAGCGGTGCTGTTCAATCAGGACTTCCCCGGTCAGGGCGATTGCTCGCGTGCTGGCGATTTCCCCCTTCTTCGTGATGCCGACTGTGAGCGCGTTGATTTGGAAAAACATGCTGATGCACCCGGTCAACGGGCTATTTGCTCAGATTACCCGAGGGCTGGGGCTCGGTGCCATTGACTGGTTCACTGATTTTCCACTGCTGTCACTGATCATTATTGTGTCGTGGGAGTGGCTGCCGTTTGCTTTGTTGATCTTGCTGACGGCGATCCAGTCGCTCGATACCGATCAGATAGAGGCGGCTCGGATGGACGGGGCTAAGCCGTTTGCGCTCTTTCGGTTTGTGGTGCTGCCGCATATGAGCCGGGCGATCGCAGTTGTCGCCATGATTGAAACTATCTTCTTTCTCACTATCTTTGGTGAAATCTTCGTTACCACAGGGTGGTGGCCCAGGGCTAGCAACTACGAACTTGGCTTACTACATCTATCTGAAGGCGCTGTTGGAGTTCGACGTGGGCGGTGCTTCGGCAGGTGGCCTGATTGCGGTGGTGCTGGCGAATATCGTAGCGATTTTCCTGATTAGGAGTGTTGCTAAGAATTTGGATACCTAGTGTATGCAAAGCGTATGGAAAAAGATTAAGGCAGGACTCGTAGGCTGCGGACCCACCCCGGCCTGTGGCCACCCCTCCGAGGCTACTGTGTATACATAAGTCCGAGAGTCCTAAGAGCGGCGAGCTGCAAGGGTTATCGACCCACCCCGTCGCTACGCGCCACCCCTCCAGAGGGAATTTTTATCGGCTAGGCAGGCTTGATTGTCGAAATGGATTGCCCCTTCATCACAGCCTGAAGTAAATCCCCTCTAGAGGGGTACCCGCAGGGTGGGGTGGGTCGGCAACATAGGCTATCAGCCGGTGTCTCATACTTGTGTGTACACAGGAGCCTCGGAGGGGTGGCACGCAGTGACGGGGTGGGTCCACAACCTACGCAACTAACCAGTAACTAAAAACAACATTTTCAACCGCTGCTCAATCTAACGACTTCTCAATCTAAACACCCGAGGTGAATACTCAAAATGACCGCTGACAACAACAAATCCAACCAATGGCTAATTGGCCTGCTGGCCTGGCTGGTCGCTGGCATTCTGTTTTTCCCCATCCTCTGGATGTTTATCACCAGCTTTAAAACAGAAGTTGCCGCCGTCGCTACGCCCCCTCAGCTTTTCTTCACTCCTACGCTGGAGAACTACATTGATGTTCAAGCGCGGGCGTCGTATTTCAACTATGCCTGGAACAGCGTCATCGTATCGGTTGGGGCGACTGTCCTAGCGCTGCTGTTAGCAGTACCGGCGGCCTACGCGATGTCCTTTTTCCCGACAAAGCGAACTAAAAGTACGCTGCTGTGGATGCTCTCAACCAAAATGCTGCCCCCTGTCGGTGTGCTAGTGCCGATCTATATTCTGGGTCGTGAGTCTGGATTGTTGGACACTCGTATCGGGCTAATCATTATCTACACCCTGATCAATTTGCCGATTGTGGTGTGGATGATCTACAGCTTTTTCAAAGAAGTGCCCAAAGAGATTCTAGAAGCCGATCGGATGGATGGGGCCACGACCTATCAAGAAGTTGCCTATGTTCTACTGCCGCTGGCGCTACCGGGCATTGCCTCTACTGCGCTGCTCTCAATTATTCTGTCGTGGAATGAAGCCTTCTGGAGCTTGAACCTCACCACCTTTGATGCGGCTCCGCTGACGGCGTTTATTGCTTCATTTTCTAGTCCGCAAGGATTGTTCTGGGCAAAGCTATCGGCGGCTTCTACGATGGCGATCGCACCCATCTTAATCTTTGGCTGGTTTAGCCAAAAGCAGCTGGTTCGCGGCCTGACTTTCGGCGCAGTTAAATAGATGCCAAACCATCCAATCCCATTTCAACGCCATAAAACTCATATTCAACATTCCTTCAGCAAGTCGAGATACTTATGTCTACTGTCACCCTCAAAAATATCCGCAAGACCTATACCGATACCGAAGTCATCAAAGGCATCGATCTTGAAATTAAAGACCGTGAGTTTGTTGTTTTTGTCGGACCTTCAGGCTGCGGCAAATCTACGCTCTTGCGAATGATTGCAGGGCTAGAAGATATCACCGACGGCGAGCTGATCATCGATGGCGATCGCATGAACAACGTACCGCCAGACAAGCGAGGACTGGCGATGGTCTTCCAAACCTATGCGCTCTACCCTCACATGACCGTCGCTGAAAACATGGCCTTTAGCCTGCGGCTAGCGGGTGTGCCCAAGCTAAGCGATACGAACGAGCTAAAGAAGTCGGTCGGGTGCTACAGCTAGAGCCACTGCTAAATCGCAAGCCAGGTGCCCTCTCTGGTGGTCAGCGGCAGCGAGTTGCCATTGGCCGAGCCCTGGTACGCAATCCCAAAGTGTTCTTGTTTGACGAGCCGCTTTCAAACCTTGACGCTGCTCTGCGTGGCCAAATGCGCCTAGAGCTGGCTAGCCTGCACGACAGCTTGCAGTCCACTATGATTTACGTCACGCACGACCAAACAGAGGCAATGACGCTAGCAACCAAAATTGTGGTGCTAAAAGATGGCATTGTCGAACAGATTGGCACGCCTATGGAGCTGTATCACCACCCCTGCAATAAGTTTGTGGCTGGCTTTATTGGCTCACCCAAGATGAACTTCTTGCCCGTGATGACGACTAGTGTTCAAGATTCTGGGACAACGCTGAGATTGCCCGGTGATGCGACGGTGACCGTGCCCGTACAGCCTAAAACGCTCACAGTGGGCGATCGCGCCACCATCGGCATTCGCCCTGAGCATATGCGTATCGATGCTAATAATCCGACGATCATGGGCGAAGTTCTGGTGGTCGAACGTCTAGGCGATGCGACTTCTTTGTATGTCAAAGTTTCTGGCGGCGAGACGCTGATTGTGCAGGCAGAAGGCGATCGACAAGTCTCCGTCCGCGACCAGGTGCCGATTCATATTGATGGAAATCTGTGTCATCTGTTTGATGCAAATGATATTGCCATTCCTAAGGCTCAGAAGCACCGTCTAATCGAACAGCCTAGCCCTCAACAGTCCAGCTATCAGCAAACTAATTCAGAGCCGTCTCATGACCGACAGCCAAGACCTATTACTCAGTCCAAAATCATTCGACCTGGTAACAAGTAAGCCGATTGCACTCAACAACGCCTCACTTTCGCAATTTTCCGAGCAGCTTGAGAAAGTTCATCTGCCCCAGTACAGCCGCGCCAATGTTACTAATGGCATTGTTCACATCGGCGTGGGTGGGTTTCATCGTTCGCATCAGGCGCTCTATATCGACAGGTATTTAGAGCAGCAGTCTGATCTGCAACAGTCTGCTTCACCACAGCCTGATTGCAGCTGGGGAATCTGTGGTGTAGGACTGCTGAAATACGATGAGAAAATGCGAGATGCGCTGCAGTCTCAAGACTGTTTGTACACCCTAGTAGAACGGTCTTCAGAAAAAGATACTGCTCGCGTCATCGGCTCAATCACTGACTATCTGTTCGCCCCAGAAGAAACGCCAGCGGTCATCGATCGGCTGGCAGACGCGACCTGCCGAATTGTTACGCTTACGATTACAGAAGGAGGCTACTACGTCATTGAGGGCACAGGCGAGTTCGACGCCGACCATCCCAACATTCAGCACGACTTGCAGCAGCCTGATCAGCCTATTAGCGTCTATGGTTTCCTCTCAGCGGCGCTGAATCAGCGACGGCAGAAGGGACTGTCGCCTTTTACCGTTTTGTCTTGCGACAACATTCAGGGTAACGGCAACCTGGCTCGCAAAATGCTGACAGCTTTTGCCAAACTGCAAGATCTAGAACTAGGACAGTGGATCGATCAAAACGTTGCTTTTCCAAACAGCATGGTCGATCGGATTACGCCAGCAACCACACCGGGTGATATTCAAATGGTGAGCGATCAGTTCGCGATCGCAGATGCTTGGCCAGTGGTAGCTGAGCCCTTCATTCAGTGGGTTGTTGAAGACAAGTTTTGTGCTGGTAGACCCGAGTGGGAATCTGTAGGCGTCCAGATGACCGACGACGTTCATCCCTACGAAATGATGAAGCTGCGTCTGTTGAATGCTAGCCATTCACTGCTCGGCTATCTGGGTTCGCTGCTGGGCTATACCTACACGTCCGAAGCGATGGGCGACGACCTGATTCGGCAGGCGATTGAACGGCTAATGGATGAGGTGACACCGACTCTACTGACCTTGCCAGATGTCGATCTAGGCGACTATAAACGGACGCTGATCGAACGATTTTCTAATCCCAAAGTGCGAGATCAGCTTTCTCGTTTGTGTTTAAATGGTTCGGACAAGCTGCCTAAGTTTGTTCTAGGTAGCTTACGGGAGAGACTCGAACAGGGTGGCTCAATTGATTACTTGAGCTTCACTATTGCTGCCTGGTGCCGCTATCTCAACGGGAAAGATGAGCAGGGCCAGTCGCTACCAATTGACGACCCAATGGCAGCTACGCTGATCGAAAAAGCTCAGAGCGGCGGCAGCGATCCGATACCCTTGCTCAGCCTGACGGAGATCTTTGGTGAGCTGTCTGAATCCACTCGCTTTACGAGTGCAATCGCAGATCATCTACAGCAGCTATATGACTTAGGTGCTCGAAAGGTTTTAGCCAGCGACCGCTTAAGCGAGCATTCAACCGGCAAAAATACGCCAGACGATCACTCCTAAGCTAATAATTGAACCGACGTAGGCGAGCGATCGCACCGGACCCAGTCCAGCAATATACGTCACACCATGTAACACCCGGAAAGCGAGAATTGCGATCGCCGCGTTCGCCGTCCAGCCGTCGGTATGCCCAGTCACCTGCGCGATCAAAATCACCGCTGCAATCATTGCTAAGTTGTCATGATGATTGCGCTGGGCTCGATCGGCTCGGCCTACCCAAGTTGGCCCTTCAACGGTTTTGTCACGGTTGCCTGCGGCCCATTCGACCCCGGCTTCGGAAACGCGGCCAAGGGCGGGGATGTGGTTGAGAGGGATGGACCAGAGGGAGAGAAGGAGAAGACAGAGGAGTTCGGTGGGCATGTGGAGGGGGAGAAAGGAGTATGAGAAAAGGGCAAGAAACGAGGTTAGAAAGGGAAATTGTAGCCGACGTAGCCGTAGAGGGCGTCTAGACCTGGATTGGACTCGAAGAGGCTAGCGTTGGAAATATGATACCAGCGTAGGCCGGTCATAATTCGCTGGGTGTCGTTGATGGCGAAGGTAGCGCCGCCGCCAATTTGGGGGGTGAAGTTGAAGCTAGAGCCGGCAGCGGGAACGTCGTCGGTGGTGGCGATGATGCCTGCGCCGCCGTCGATGTAGATGGACCAGTTTTCGCCGCGAATCCAGTGCGATCGCACCAGCAGAGCTAGGTTCAAGCCGACTGCATTACTTCCTGTCTGGTCAAAGGCTAGTCCGTTTAGCTCCAGGTTGATGCTATGCCCGTTGTAGAAAAAGTGAGAGACGCCAGCACCGACCAATCCAAACAAATCATCGTCAAAATCTGCACCGACACCGCCTTGGACGTACCAGCGCTGCTTGCCTGCTTGGCCAAACTTCGCAGGGACTTTTACCCCTGTAGATTGGGCTAGCGTAGACTGATCTGAAGTAGATAAATCTGCTGCGGATTGCGCTTCCGCCAACCGCTCTTCTACAGATTGAGCTTCTATTAGCTGAGTCAAAAGGACGGAGCTGACTGCTTGAGTGCTGTTTTCGTTGGCTGAGGGAAAAGCAGCGCCTTCCTTCGAGCTTACTTCCGAATCAGAGAAGGGATTGGGATAAGAAATAGCTGACAGGGCGTTGATCTGTTGTTCGAGCGCTTGTTGTTTGGAATCTCCTTGTTCAAATTCTAGCTGTTCGAGTTCTGGTGGTTCAAACTCTCGTATTTCTATCTCTGGAAACAGCTGATTTGCCGAGAAGTGAGAGAAATCTGATTTTGTCAGTGCTTCTGCGGAGGCTTCGGGTGCGCTGAACACGGTGAGACAAACGGCACTTAGGACCAGCTTGTTTAGGCTCTTCATAGGATGATAAGGACGTATTGAACTAGTTCGGACGAAGCTCAGACAATCAACTGGTGTATTCTACCTGTCTGACCCCCAAATAGTTGCTAAAAATAAGCTGACTATTTCGGCAGTGTTTAAAGTTTTCTCTGAGTCTGAAGGTGGCTGCTGTGCAAGGTCGAAGGTTCTGATGCCTTGGCTTAACAGATCTTCTTGGATGGCGACAAGTCGGTGGGCTGCTTTAAATTCGCCCCACTGCTCTAGCATCAGGATGATGCCTGCGAGGGTGCCAAGCGGGTTGGCGATGCCTTTTCCGGCAATATCAGGAGCGGTACCGTGGACGGCTTCATACATGCCGAACCCACTGGCGTTGAGACTAGCCGATCCGAGTAGGCCGATTGAACCAGCGATCGCACCCCCCAAATCACTCAAGATATCTCCAAACAAATTCCCAGCTAGCACTACATCAAACGACTGTGGGCGCATCACTAGCTGCATCGCCAGATTGTCGACTAGCATCGGCTCTACGGTGACTGAGGGGAACGCGATCGCCTCTTCTTTTACCAGCCGCGACCAGAGCAAATGAGGCAGGGCATTCTCTTTGTGCGCCACGACTAGGTGCTGTCGCCGCTGCTGCGCATAGCCCAGCGCCACCCTTGCCACCCGCCGAATCTCCGCATCGGCATAGCGCATTGTATGAAAACCGTACGGTCCGGATGACGGGTCATTACCGCGTCCCGACTGGCCAAAGTAAATGCCGCTCACCAGCTCGCGTACAAACAACAAATCCACGCCTGCTAACCGCTCTGCCTTTATTGGCGAGGCGTTGAGCAGACTAGGTGACGGGCGCACTGGGCGAAGGTTAGTGAACAGATCAAAATGACGCCGCAGTTCTAACAATCCTCCTTTTGTTACTGCGCCAAACACAATGCCGTTTGAGCCTTCGCAAAGCTGTAGCGTTTCAAGTGGCAGTGGGCTGCCATAATGTCGGTAGGCAGGCTCTCCGATCAGGCCGCGATCGATGGTGACGGTGAAGCCTTCTTGGTGTGCGATCGCCAGCAAAATTGTCAAACAGGCCTCGACAACCTCAGGGCCAATGCCTTCACCTGGCAAAGCAACAATTCGATAACTACGAGCCTCCATTGCCATCACTCAGGTGCCATCACTCAGGAATTGGTTTGGACTAGACCACTTCTATGCCTATTCACGGGCGCATACTTACTTGTGCCGGATGTGCTCATACACCTTCACATAGTGCTCGCCCGGCTTTTTCCAGGAATAATCACAGCGCATTCCTTGCTTCGCCAGCTGTTCAAATAGCGCTGGCTCATTTTGGTATAGATCAAAAGCTCGGCCTAAAGCCGACTCCAGCGCGATATTATCATTCTCATAGAAGACAAAGCCATTGCGCTCTTCTCTTGGCCGCTCGTCATAATCCCAATCAAAAACGGTATTGACTAGACCACCCACACCGCGCACTACCGGCACGGTGCCATATTTCAAGCTGATAATCTGCGTCAGACCACACGGTTCATAGTTACTTGGCACAATCATAATATCTGCCGCTGCGTAAATTAGATGAGCCAGCTCTTCATAGAAACCGATCTCTAGGTGGCAGTCGACGTTGTCGTTGAGGAAATTCTTTTCGTGCCAGAACCAGTCATTGATTGCCTGTTCTGTCGCAGACCCCAACAGAACGAACTGAGCATCGTGCTCTAGGCAATAATAGAGAGCATGATGCACCTGGTGCATGCCCTTTTGCTGATCGAGCCGACCAATAAACGCAACAATTGGTTTGTCATAAGCCGCTAGCAACAGTTTTTCTCTTAAGGCCTTTTTAACTAGCGCTTTATTTTCAAAATCCCCAACAGAATAGTTGACCGGAATCTTACTATCGATCTCTGGGTTCCAAATCGTGTATTCGATCCCATTCAAAATACCGCCAAACTTATCTTGATGCGCAGCTAGCGTTGACTGCAAACCACAGCCAATATCTGTGAAACGAGCTTCCCAAGCGTGGTGTGGCGATACCGTATTGACGTAGTTGGAATAGACAATGCCACCTTTCATGAAGTTGATCGCGAAGGGATTGCCGGTATCTAGCAGGCGAGCGGTATTGAAATAGTATTCAGCGCGATTCAGGCCAGTGGCTTTGAGGATATCGACACCCCAGGTGCCCTGATGCTTGAAGTTGTGGATAGAGTAGCAGACGCGCTGATTTTCCATACCGTGATGCTGGTACATCTCGAAGAGCATCACAGGCAGAAGGCCGGTTTGCCAGTCGTGGCAGTGCAGCACGTCGGGGCGCTTATTGCTTTTGAGTAGAAATTCTAGGGCAGCTTTGCTGAAGAAGGCGAAGCGAATCTGATCGTCCCATTCGCCGTAGACTTTGCCTCGGTTGAAGAAGCTATCGTCAGAGTGCGGGTCAATGAAAAAACACAGGCGTCCGTGGACCCAGCCACACTGAACGGAGCAGTGAATCTCGCCGTCATACCAGGGCACGTATAGATCGCTGTAAGCTTCGTGCATGCCCCACACATGGTCGTAGCGCATGCAGTCGTACTTAGGCAGAATGATCTCCACGCAATGGTCCTGACGCTCTAGCTCACTGCTGAGGCCGTAGACTACGTCACCCAGACCGCCAGCTTTGATCACTGGTGCGCATTCGGAGGCAATCTGCACTATGTACATAGGATCTCCCTAAAATTCTTGTTATGAAAGTTTACGTATACGCCTATCTAAGCAGAAGCAGGAAGGAATTTCGAGGGTCAGGAGGCAGATTTCTCCGTCCAAAATTACGGACATATGCTGACAGAATCGGCTGTACGTTACTCGTCTTTGTTGCTCTTAGCCGAATTTATTTCACACGCTCTATTGCTGCTACTGCCCGAGTAAGTGCTTTTTGATCTCGATGCTCTATCGAGAACTCTACGCCATCACTCTGCGCCATCTACGAAGTCAAGAATTTCTACGATAGATGCTGACTCCCTGAATGTCGTGGACGAGAGTGTAGTTGCGATCGAGGATTCTCGCTAGAATCTCAGTTGTCTCAGGCTGCTGCTTTAAATAGAAAAGTGGGTCTTCTTTGACGATAAATTCAGGGTCAAGGGCTAGCATTCGCTGCATTTCGAGGGGGCTAGACCAGTTGGGGCCATAGAGAGCCTGAAGCAGGTAGTCTTTGCCAATGGTGGAAGGGTGGGCAATAGAAGGGATGAGCGGATAGGTGCCCAGATACCAGTGGACTATGTGGTCTTCCATGAAGTAGATCGTGCGATCTTCGAATCCATTATCAGTAAAGTAATCTGCGATTAGTCTGGCGCGGGACTGGTCTAGCGGCGAGCCGGTCAGGGCTCTGGGTAGGACAGTGGCGTATTGCTCGACGACCGGATATGCGCTTAGACACAGAATGAGACTAACTAGCGCGATCGCGCGTCGGCTCTGTCCAACAGTAACATCGACAAAAACGCCTGAAAAGATAGCTAAGAAAGGAACAACTTGGAACAGATAGTGCGGATAGGCAGAGCCACTGCTGAAGATGGAGATCTGTATAGTCAGGATAAAAACAATTATCATGGCCCAGTTCAGCTCTTGCTGCGGGTGCATTTCGACACTCTGTTTGAGTATCAGCCTGATGCCTGCGATCGCGCCCGCCCAAAACAAAACCTGTAAACCAAACCCAGAAAAACTCCAAAAGAAACCCAACACAATGCCTAACAGACCAAAGGCGACTTCATAGCTCTGATAGTCGGAATTGGCCCGGCTCAAAGAGGCAACCACTACCGAGTTCCACCACACCTGCGGTATCCCCTCCATCCAGTAAGGAAGGACGCTAAGAAAGATAGGAATCACGCTGCCTAGACTGTAGGCAAAACCATTGCGAGCCTGTTTGGCCAGCGGCTGCTTGAGACCAAGCAACAGCAGATAGACTCCTACCCCGACAGCCACATAAGCCAAATTCAGCCGCACCATCGCCGCTATCGAGGTGAATAGGCCGGCGCTAAATAAAGTTGCAGTTGTAACACCTTGCGCCAGTAGTAAATAGAGCGTCAGTAGCAGAGGCAAGACAGCAATATGTTCGCCCATGACAGCTTGACCGCCTGTCAAAATCGATGTCACCAGAATTACTAAAATCCCTGCTAACCATCCAGCTCGAACCGTCCACAACCGCTGCGTAATCCGATTTACCACAAAAGCTGTAGAGGCGACGACCAGTGCCCCCGCAAGTCGGACTGATGCGATCGCTTTGCCAAACAGCAAGATAGCTAGAGAAAAGAAGCCATATGCAAACGGCGGCTTGACATCCCAAAGCTGCGTATAGGGCAAATGCCCATCTAAGATCGACTGCCCAATCAGGATGAACGTACTCTCATCCCAATCAATTACTAATTCAAAAAAAAAGGTAGCCGACAACACAGCGTCAGCAGCGTTAATAGCAGCAATTCTAGGAGAAGCGTGCTAGGGTTTGGCTCTCCGACAAACTTTTCTGCTGCTAGCTTTCTCACAGGTTATTTCGTAGGTAATATAGCAATTTCCGACATACCGTATGGCTGTTCATTATAGAGCGTAGAGCGTCACTCTCGACTCTTGACGCCAATCAGCGAACAGCGCTAAGAGTCACAAGACAGGGGTGAAACGCAAAACACGTTCGCATATTCTACGTAAGCAGCCTGACGACAAAATGCAGTTAGCCCCCACCCTTCATAAGCAGACAGGAGCTAGCTGCATTCATCGGCTAGTCACAGCTTCCAACTTGGATGCCCTCCGCTTAGAGTGCGGATACATCAACAGTAGGCGGTACCAGTACACTATCGATCACATGAATCACACCGTTGCTAGCCATAACATCGGGCATCGTAACCGTCGCACCATTCACAGTTACAGTACTACCATCTACGGCTATGTCTACCTCTCCACCCTCAACAGTTGCCACCATTCCAGGTGTAATTTCGCTAGAGGGAACCTCAGCAGCTACGACGTGATAAGTCAAGATCTGCGCTAGCACCTCTTGATTTTCGGGTAACAGCAGCTTGTCGAGCACACCTGCGGGCAAGGCATCAAAGGCTTCATCGGTAGGTGCAAAGACAGTGAAAGGACCTTCATCGCTGAGGGTTTCTGCTAGACCTGCGCTCTGGATAGCAGTAACCAGAGTATTGAAGGAGCCGTTGCTAGCAGCTACATCTACAATAGTCTCACCTTCAGCAGGCATTTCAGCTGTATCAGCAGGCATTTCAGCCGTATCAGCAGGCTCAGTAGTCTCTGCTACTGGAGCGTCACAAGCAACCGCTACGGGTAGAATCATCAGGGCAGCAGCGATGCTGGCAATCTTGTTGAAGGGCTTGTCGGAAATTGAAAAACGCATGTATTCGGTATCGAAATTAAGGGACAAAATAGAGATTTCAGCTTTCTAAGGTTTTCTACAGCGTAGTGCTTGAAAAGTCAGAACTACAGCGACCTTCAGCAAAGAATTTTCTCTAAGTTTCTTCAGTATGAAACCAAAAACATAGTTGTTAGTCTGTATTTTGGTGACAGAGTTGTAATAAACACAACATTCAGTCTTGCGGTCTATTCCCGAAGGAATAAACTACGCTGAAGTCCCTAACTGCTATCGCCAAAATTCGTATTGTTCGTTATCTGCCCGCCATCGCCGAGTACAATCCGCCGAGTGAGATTCGCTGAGTACAATTCGATTGGGTATAGATACTGGAGTTTAGACAAACTTTGTTCTTCTCGCATACAAAATTAGATGCCTGCGACAAAAGTGAGGAACCGAAGGGAGAAATCACCTTTCAATGGCTATGCCGCCGTCTTGGGCTTTGATTTAGGTTTGGAAAAGGTCTTCTTGACGGTCGGGAAACGAGGTCGTCGGGTTCTCTTTTTACCTTTTGGCCATCCTGTTGACTTGCCGCGAGGTTTGGGCGCTTCAGTGGGTGAGCCAATCGCGACTAAAATGGCCGCGAAGGCATTAGTAACCCGTCCAGGGGTCTTCTGTGCCAAGGGTTTTTGCCAGGGTAGCGGGCAGTCAGCACAGTCGACCTGCGCCAGCCAGAGCTGCCAGATGATCAGGGGCATGAGCGTACTCCAAGCCTGGGTCTGTTCAGCGGTCCCTAGATGGGGCAAGCACCAGTGCAACCTTTGCTTGATAAAGCGATACCAATGTTCAGTGCAAAACCTGCGTAAGTGCAGTTGCCATAGGGTATCGAGTGGGGGCATGGTCTCGCCGACCCAAACCAGCCAGAGGGGGTTGGCGCGGGCGTTGCCTTCATCGTCTAAGCGTTCGACTAACATCAGGCTCATCGAATGGTCTGGACTTCGGCGAAAGTTTAGGTTTGACCACTGCCGGAGTCTAAGTAAGCCCAGCTGTTCGGTTTGAACGCTTTGCTGTGCTTCAGCGGCCCACCAGGTTTGCTTTTCTTTAAGGGTGAATTTGTCGCCATGCTTGGGCGGTCGGCCTCGGCCACTGTATTCCGCTGGTGGACCATAGAGCACCCGGTTGGGGCGCAGGCGCATCAGCTTGTCACAGTTAATCTCAGCTGTCAGCGTGACAAAGTGAGCGCAGCCATACTCCGAATCCCATAGTGATAGCACCGCATCCATCAGGTCAAACAGCCCATCTCGACCATTCCCCATAATTTGATAGGCACGCTTGCGCATTCGTTGTAAATCGGTGAAGCTTTGCACGGGCGACTGAGTTTGGTTGTTCTCTTTCAGTTTCGCCGATTGAGCGATCCGAAAAAACGGGTCGCTCTTTCAATATTTTTTGTCTAAACTCCAGTTAGTTATTAGTAGAGCGCTAAAATTAGCAGAAATCCAGTCGAGGGTGCGTCTACCGCAATCTTCTAGAACATTTAGCTTACACTTACCTATGGATGATCCTAACTACGCTACACATACCGTAGGCTGCTTGCCAAATCTAATTATTATTGGTGCGATGAAAGCTGGTACAACCAGCCTGCATCACTACCTCAATACTCATCCAGAAATCTATATGTCCAGGCAAAAGGAACTAATGTTCTTTTTAGAAAATGAAAACTGGCATCGGGGGGTGGCGTGGTACCAGTCTCAGTTTGACCCTAGCGTGAGCGTAAACGGAGAGTCGTCTCCAAACTACACAAATTATCCACGGTGGCTAGGCGTACCGCAGAGAATGCACTCAGTGGTACCTGAAGCAAAACTCATCTATATGCTGAGAGATCCGATTGAACGCATAATCTCTCAGTACGTTCATAAGTTGTCGTGTGGACTTGAACACAGAACCTTTGAAGCAGCCCTAGCCAATTTTGAAGATAACTACTACATAGCTCGAAGCCAATACTTTCTACAACTTCAGCAATATCTTGAGTTTTTCCCCCGCGAGTCTATCTTGCTGCTGACTGCGGAAAAATTACAGGACTCTCCTGTAGAGACCATGAGACGGGTGTTTGAGTTTTTGGAGGTAGATGCTGACTTCCAGTTTAAACTCACGCTCGGTAACGCATCCGAACTTTTGAAGTTTGGACCGACGGTTGCCAGTCCGCGTTTTCAGTTCGATACGAAACTACACTCATCTTCTCGCAAGCGACGGCTGAAAGTCTCTAAAGACAGTCCGATGTTCAAACTACTCTCTACCTTAATTGGATCGCTTCCGCTCGAAGTCAGAGCTCATGCAGAAAAGATAGCCTATCGGCCATTCTCAGAAAAGATTGAGCGTCCAACAATGTCTCCTGACTTGCGCAAACGAATAATTGATTATCTTACTGATGATATTCGTCAACTCAAGGCCTACACTAACGACGATTTTAGTGAGTGGGATCTGGAGGGCAGCCGCTGAAGGTGAAATTAATCAATTATGCTGTTGTTGCCCTTTATTGAGCTCGCTGACTGGCAGTAATTATTGTATTGACTATGAAACTAAGCGCTCCACTAGACGTTTCTAACATTCGCAGGTCACCTGCTTGCCTACAGCGATGGTCTAAATGGTTGTACAGCATCTGCTTGCTGCTGTTGATAGCAGGTTGCGCTGATGCTCAAAATTCCTCGCAACTTACCGCTTCCGAGTCATCTGCTGCACCATCTGAAACCGCTCAGAACTCCATTAAACCATCTGAAGTGAAACCATCTAAAGTGGAACCATCCGAAGTGGAACCGTCTGAAACAGAACCTTCTCAGCTTGCGATGACAGGCGACGAGATGATTTGGGCGAAGATAGCACAGGCAGAACAAGAGACTTATGTTGTGCTTTTACGTCATGCGATCGCGCCCGGAACCGGCGATCCTGAAAACTTCGAATTGGAAGATTGCACTACCCAACGTAATCTTTCGGAATCTGGACGACAGCAGGCTAGAGATATCGGTGAGGCTTTTCGGCGTCGCGATATCCCTATTGCTAAAGTGCTTTCCAGCCAGTGGTGCCGCTGTCTGGAGACCGCTGAGCTGATGGATGTCGGCCCGGTAGAGCCATTCCCAGCGCTCAACTCTTTCTTTCGCGATCGCACCACAGCCGACGCTCAAACCAACCAGATACGAGAATATATTGCTAACAGTCAAGACCAGCCCGGTGTGATTGTGATGGTGACGCACCAAGTGAACATTACTGCGCTCACCAGTATTTTCCCTCGTTCTGGCAGTGCCGTGGTTCTACAGCTAGAGGTCCAACCAGACAACAGCAATCAGCTTAGGGTAATCGGGCAGCTCCCAGAGCCAGGCACCTGAGCGTTGCTACACAGAGCTTTCATCCAGCGGGCTGTACCTCGGCAAAGGGGCCAATGCTACAGATGCGATCACGTCCCCCTGTCTTTGCCGCATAGAGCGCCTTATCCACCGCCGAGATTAGACCCTCCTGATTACCGCACCACTCCGGTAAAGCGCCAACTCCCCCCGAAATCGTCACTTGTATCAGCGAGCCTTTGTACTCAATCTTGGTTTCTTTGATGATAGTCCGAAGCTTTTCAGCTCTTTGAAGCGCTTTTGCAAACGTCATACCCGGCATCGCTAGAATGAATTCTTCGCCGCCGTAGCGACTAGCAATATCGCTAATTCGGACCTGCTGGCGCATAATGCTGGCAAAGGTTTGGAGAACGTGATCGCCTGCTTGATGTCCGTAGGTATCGTTAATCGATTTGAAGTTATCTAGATCGACTAGCAGCACCGACAGCGGCGTGTGCGATCGCCGAGCCTTGGTAAATTCTGAGAACAGAGCTTCATCAAAATAGCGACGGTTGAATAAATTGGTCAGACTGTCGCGAGTCGCCTGCTCTTTGAGCTGGGTCTGTAGCGCTTCAATCTTCAGCAGCCGGTCTAGCAGAATTTTGTTTGTTCTTGATAACACCTTCTGGGTTTGGTGCTGAGTGATATTGGTTTGCTTCAGAGCTGCTTGAGTTTCATAGACATCAGTGACATCTCGAATGACCAACAGTTTGCCAGAAGGCTTTTGGTGTCGACGCGTCTGGAGAAGAGCTTTAAGGGCTTTAGTATCAGATAGAATCGTTAGCTGTAGCGCGATGTGTAGCGGCGGGTGCTGGCAGATGTTGATTAGAACTTCAGTGCTGCAGTCTGCTTTGCAGTACTTGAGCAGACTGGGACATCCTTGGAATACCTGATTGACTGGCTGGCCTAAATAAGGAGTCGGCCTGGCATCAGACTGCTCTTTTACTGGCGCAATGCGCTGAGTAAATATCCAAGCAGCCGGATTCATGTCAATGACGCGATCGTCGCCATCGAGTACCAAGACGCTGTCTGACATATTTTCGATCAGCTTGTCACGAGCAATCGGCAGTACATCGAATAGACGAAACCGCAGCAGACTAAAGACGTAGACAATACCGGTGAACAAAAAGCTCATGGGTAGCAAGTTGATACCGGGCGGAACGATATCGACTAGGTAGAGACTGCCAGCTACTGCTGGTGCGATCGCGCCTAAAACAACCATCGCTGCCTGCCGCCGATATATCTTCTCTACCCGCAGCGCCTTTCTCACGACCAGTAGCGTGCCTGTAATCATGTAGATATAAGACCACGCCGCCAGCCAAAAATGCACCGGACCGTTTTGAAAATCAAGCACATGGCTATCCGTAACCGGAACAAAGTCTGTCCACAGCCAATGGTGCCACCGGTTGCTCATCGCCAGCCCTATATTAAAGCAGGGAATTAGCCAAATCTTCCAGCGCCGCCGTGCTATCCACTGCCCTCGATCGGTGAAATGCAGACTAAACGTGAAAAATAGAGCCGTGACCGCGCTGAATAAAACGACTTCTACCGTAGCCCAAAAAACAATCGCCGATCGCGCAACAGAAGCAGTCCCAATCGCGCCTGCAGCGGCGTGGAGTGCGATCGCGCCCATCAGGAGGGTAAACGGCCTAGTCGCTGGTGCCTCTTCCCGACGAATCCAGGCTACAAACGCCACACATCCTGAAACCACTGTGGTCACACACAAAATGGCAAAATAAGGATTCTCGCGTAGCAGCATAGCAGTCAAGACCTTCCAGAACTCAGACAAAACAGAGCGATATCTGCTTGCAGCGTACCCAGATTGATTGATACGACGGCTACTAAAAGTTCTTCAGATGGCGTCGCATCTAAACCTCATCGCTAGATAGCTTTCCAGTGAAAGCCAAAAATCTCTCCAGTTGACGTTTGCGGCTGAGCTTGCGATCGCACAACAAAACGCTCGACGTGAACCTTTCTACGGACGGGAGTATTTCGACACTATCCCATCAAAATATCTGTTCAATACAGGTGCTATCAGGCTGTGTAGCCGGGTCAGAACCTGGATCTCCACGCCAGGAGAAATCTCGAACTTGTTTTGTTGTATCCCTTTTAGAATGACATCGGCAACAGCGTCGGCCTTCCAGGCTTTGGCCGTACCCGTAATTTGCTTGGTGGCGGCAGGCTTTGTTTTATTTTCTTCGATGAGCAGAGGAGTCTCTGTATCCGGCGGATAGGCGATAGAAACACGGATACCGACCGGCTTTAGCTCGGCGCGGAGTGATTCAGCAAGTCCTCGAACGGCAAATTTGCTGGGGCCGTAGGCGCTGTAGCCGTAGAGTCCGACTAGAGCAGCACCGGAGGAAATCAGGCAAAGCTGACCTGCGCCCTGTTGCACCATCGCTGGTAAGACAGCGCGGATGCAGTAGAGCGTACCAAAATAGTTGGTAGCCATAGCCTGTTCAAACACGTCAGCAGACAGCGCTTGAAAATGGCCGGGGCGGGCGATACCAGCGCTGGTAATCAGTAGATGCGGCGGGCCGAGCTGTGCTATGGCGGATTGGATAGCCTGTTCAGCTTGGGTGCGATCGCCCACATCTCCAGCTACAGTGACTACCTTCTGATCGGCTGCTTTCCTAGCCGCTTCTATTTCTACTTTAGCTGAGTCTAACCGCTCCTGACTGCGGCTAACGATCGAGATATTGGCACCTTGAGCGGCTAATCGAAGCGCGATCGCCTTACCGATCCCACTCGATCCGCCCGTTACAATCGCGTGCTGGATGCTGCCATTCATGCAATCACCTATTCGAGCTTACTGTTTTGCTCTTTTCTCAGTTTCTGCCTTAGCTGCAATCAGTGAATCTTCTAAAACTAGCCGGTAAGTACTAAAGAACAGTCCTCTAGGCGAACCGTCGCCAGGATCAATATTCACCTGGTGTGTGATTAGAACTTGCTCTGTTCCCTGGTCATCTATCACCACCGGATCTAGCTGCCAAACCCCCTCCAAAGCGTCTAAATCTCCCTCAACTAGCTGAAAATATACTTTCTCTGGAGAGGTCTCCATCGAGTCAATCACTATCCGACTGGTAATATCAATCAAAGAGGGAATCACAGAAATCACATTTGTCTGTTCAAACCTGTAGCGATCGCCTTCTGATTCTATAAGCTTACTATTTTCGATATTCGGCAAAAACTTATAAAAGTTGTCATAATCTGTCAGCACCTCCCAAGCGTTTGCAATCGGTGCATCGATCAGCACTCGCGCCATAAACTGGCCGTTGTTGCCATCTCTAGAGGCGCTGACCATCACCTGACCGTCTTTCAGAGCGGCACGCTCCTGGGTAGATAGAGAATCAAATACATTTTGAGCAGGCTGTTCGCTCTGTTGTTCGCTTTGGAGCAGCTGAGTCTGAGCAGAGGCAGTGGTGGCAATTGGAGTGATGAAGGTGAGCGCGATCGCAGCTAACTTACCAAGCGATCTGGGCCGTCTAGGGGCATGACGAGAAGACATAATTGCGACTAACCTCACAGTTTATTCAGTATAAGTTACACCATAAATCGCATCAGCGTTACGCCCCAAATCAAAGCAGAGATTAAGCTATCTGGGGCCATAGTACTCGCGCTGAAATGGATAGGTCGGCAAGGCCAGCTTGCTGTGATTTCGTCCCTGATAAAGGGCTATCCAGTCAACAATTTCCCCTTTTGTATATCTTTTTGCTAGGTCTGAAAGAGAATCTGCTGTAGCAGCCGCGAGAGAAACGACTGGAGGAGAGATTGAAGGTGATTTTGAGCTTGAGGACTGCGCCAAGTGGCCACTTTGATAACTGCCACTTTGATAACTGCCACTTTGATAACTGCCACCTTTAAAGGTGTCGCTGCAATAACAATCGGGATGAGAACGACCAGAAAGGGCGTCGATCAAGATCTGGCGCAGCGCCGAGACAGACTCAGCAACTGCTGCCAGGCGACAGGGAAAGTGCGATCGCCCGACGCTGGCGGTGAAGCAGAGGTCGGCTAGTTCTACATCTGGATGAGAGGCCAGATACTGAACATAGTGGGCGACTAGCTGATTGAGTGCGGCAGGCGATCGCGCTGATAAAGGCAACAGACAGACCCGAAGATCACAGGCTTCACCAAGTTGTTCAAGATTGCGATCTTCACGCCTGAACGTCTGAGTGTCAGACAGCGAATAGGGAGGCGACTGTAAAATCAGATGTGCATTTGTGCCACTAAATCCAAAAGCACTGACGCCTGCTGTTCGTGAGCTAGCACCTGTCGGCCAGGGCATCATCTCATCCGGCAAGTGAAAAGGCAGCATGTCCCATTCGATCAAAGGATTAGGCCGATCGAGATGCAAGTTCGCCGGAATTTTCTCTCGCTCTATGGCCAAAACAGCCTTGATCAATCCAGCTATCCCCGCTGCTGCTTCCATATGGCCAATGTTTGTCTTCAGCGCACCTAGTACTACCGAATTTGTCCGTTTGGCATCGGCAAACACTAGTCCTAAAGCGCCGACTTCAATCGGATCGCCCAGCGCCGTTCCCGTGCCGTGCGTTTCGATATAGTCCACATCAGCGGGCGTCAGACGGCTAGCGGTCAGAGCCTGCCGAATGACGGCAGCTTGCGCCAGCTTGCTAGGGGCAGTGAGACCGTTGGTGCGGCCATTGTGGTTGGTCGCTGAGCCGAGGATGACGGCCTGGATGCGATCGCCCGCTGCCTGCGCATCACTCAGCCGCTTTAGCACCACCATCCCGCCGCCTTCTGCCCGGCCAAATCCACTCGCCGCCTGGTCAAACGTCCGACATCGCCCATCGGCTGACAGCATCCGCGCCTTCGAAAAATTAATACTCGCCGCCGGAGTCAAAATCCGATTTACCCCGCCGACCAGTGCCAGCTCACACTCCTGCTGCCGCAAGCTCTGACAGGCCAAATGCACCGCGACCAAAGACGAAGAACACGCCGTATCGACTGCCAAGCTGGGTCCATTGACACCCAATAGAAAAGACAGCCTTCCTGCCGCCACACTGTGAGAATTGCCCGTTGCCAAATAAGCATCAATCTCGTCTGGCGACTGAGCAAGCACCTGCTGCCAGTGATCGATGCTGCTAATACCTAGAAAAACGCCAACAGATTGGCTCGCCGTTTTAGCGAAAGTTTCTGGTGAAATACCGGCGTGTTCTAGAGCTTCCCACCCCAGCTCCAGCGCCAGCCGCTGCTGGGGATCGAGGGTGATAGCTTCTCGAGGAGAAACGCGAAAAAATGAGGCGTCAAAGTCATATAGATCGGGGATGAATCCGCCGCTGCGAGAGACCGTTTTGCCCGGCATACTAGGGTTGCTATCGTAATACTTGTCGTTGTGCCAGCGGTCGACAGGAACTTCGGATATTGCGTCAGTTTTCTTTTGCAACAGTTTCCAAAGCGCGGCAGGCGAGTCTGCGCCACCAGGGAACCGACAGCTCATCCCAACGATGGCAATCGGTTCATGCTGAGCCTGTTCAAGGGCGTTAAGTTTTGCCTGAAGCGTCTTGAGGGCTATGAGCGCTCGTTTTGTCGGCGACAGCGCAGATTGGGAAGGGTCCATAGATTATGTCTGGTCTAGCTTGCTCAATTCTTGCAACAGCAGTGCCTCTGCTTCGTCGTCAGAAACATCTTCAATATCTTCTAGATTATTTGTTAAATTGTCTTCTATAGTCTGTTGATTAAAGCCCTGACCAGGATCGTAGCTTGCAGCGGAGCTAGCCTCTGGCGATGTGAGTAAGTTTACGGCATAGTCTCTCAGTTTTGACAGGGTAGGATAGTCGTATACCAGGGTCACGGGCAATACGCATTCTAGACTAGTCTGCAGTCGATTCCGAAATTCAACAGCAGTTAGAGAGTCTAGCCCGAGGTCTGTAAAGCTGATGCTGTCATCCTTAATCGAGGCAGCGTCTTTTCCTAGAACGACGGCAAGCTGCTGACGAAGGTGACGAGATAGCGCTGTTGTATTGCTACCGTCTTCAACGCTGTTTAGTTCTGCTTGAATAGTTGATTTGAGCTTGTTCTGTGATGACGAGCCCGGCTCAGAGCGTTCTTGCGATGATTTTTCTACGGTTTGTTTTGGCGTTTTCTCTAGCGTCAAATCCATCAAGAATGAGTCTTTGACACCTATTTTTTGCCAGTTTTCTAGCGCCCCGGGTAGAACGCCAATTTGAACGTTTCCTGTTGACTCGATTAGTTGACCCAAAATGTCTAAACCAGTGTTTGGATCAAGCAAGGGAATGCCTTTGCGACTTAAGCGCTGTTTTACTTCGAGGCTATCGGCGAGCCCTGTGCCTGACCAGGCCGCCCAGTTGATACTGAGTGCAGGCAGCTTTTGCTGATGACGGAGATAAGCGATCGCATCCAAAAAGCTATTCGCAGCCGCATAGTTTGCCTGTCCAGCAGCACCCAGAAGAGACGCTACTGAAGAAAACATCACGAAGTAGTCGAGATTAGCGTCCTGCGTAATTTGATGCAGATTCCACGTCCCAGTGACTTTAGCCGATAGAACGCGGTCGAACTTTTCCCAGCTCTGATGTTGCAGCAAGCTATCATCGATTTCACCTGCTAAGTGAAACACGCCTTTAAGCGGCAGACGATCAGATCGAAGCATAGGTATGAGGTCTGCTTGCAGACGCTGCTTGTCCGAGAGGTCAGTTTGGAGCGCTCTAATAGTTATTCCAGACCGAGTCAGGCGATCTATAGTCTGTTGGGCCTGCTCTGATGGCGCACTGCGGCCCAGTAGAACAAGATCAGTCGCGCCCTGAGCCACGAGCCATTCGGCTAGCTGTAGTCCAAGCGCGCCTGTTCCTCCGGTAATCAAATAGGTAGCGCCAGCTCGAATACGCGCTCTTGGCTGATGAGTGGATGATACATCTGGCGGCGTGATTACGACTTTCCCGAAATGCTTGGCCTGCTGCATAGTGCGGAAGGCATCAATGGACTGTGTCGCCGGATAGGTAACATAGGGTAAGGGCAATAGGCTGTTGCTTTGTAGCTGAGCAGAAATCTCTATCAGCATTGATTGAATGAGCTGAGGCCGATCGCTGGTAACTTCTATTAGATCGATGATCTGATAGCTAATATCTGGCCGCTGCTGACTCATTTGTTCTATTGACCAGATGCCTGATTTGCCAATTTCTAGAAATCGACCGCCGATAGAGAGCGTAGAGAGACTTTCGGCGATCGCATCTCCAGAAAGTGAATTCAGAACAACATCGACGCCTTTTTCCTTGGTCTGCTGCCTGATTTGCTCAGCAAACTCCAAAGTGCGAGAGTTGAAAATGTGCCGTATTCCCTGTTGTCTCAAAGAATCCCATTTGGATAAAGATGCGGTTGCAAAGACTTCGGCACCGACATGCTGGGCAATTTGTACAGCCGCCTGTCCTACGCCGCCAGCCGCCGCGTGAATCAGGACGCGATCGCCTGCTTTTAGCTTCCCCAACTCAACTAGCGCATAGTAAGCCGTCAAAAAGGCCGTCGGGATTGTTGCCGCCTCCGTGGAGCTGAGATTGCTAGGCCTAGGAACAGCTAGATCCGCTGAGACAGTGACGAATTGGCTGAAGCTTGCAGGCGCGATCGCCATGACCATATCTCCAACAATCAGTCTATCTACGCCCTCGCCAACCGCAACCACTTCTCCGACGCATTCAAGGCCCAAAGGTCCGGCCTCTCCTGGATACAGGTTCAGAGCATTCAATACATCTCGAAAGTTTAGTCCGGTCGCCTGCACAAGCAGCTCTATCTCTCCACTCGCTGGCGGTCGTCGAGCGGTTGACTGCCATTCAAGATGCTCCAGCGTCCCTTTTTCGATTGCTTTTAGCTGTAGGTTGTCGATCTTTGAAACGTCCCTTTTGGCCCATTGAGTGAGTCTAGCCACGTAGCGATTTCCATTTCGATACGCAATCTGGCTCTCTGGTTGAGAGCCTTTTTGGCCGATCTCAGAGATTAGTTGAGATAGCATCTGTCGTTCATCTTCACTCGAATCAAGATCAAGAGAAATACAGTTTAGTTCGGGATGTTCGATAGCGATTGTTTTACCCAGTCCCAGAAGCGGCGACTGCGAAACATTTAATGATTCACTACCTGAAACAGCCATGGCTTGCTCAGTGATAAACCAAAGCCTAGAAGAGAGTCCGCAGCTTACTAATGCCTGTGTTAGATAGAGCGCAGTTCTACAGTTCTCTTCTGTATTGTTACTAGCAACATACAAGACGCCTCGCCACCGATCGCCGCTCTCTAAGGGCGCGTAAAACCCTTTTGGATTTTCTCGATCTACTTCGTAATACTGCGAGGTTTGTTTGTGACGATTACTCAAAATCACCTTTGTGCAGTTCTGATTTTGGGCCGCTAGTTGAACTGCGATCGCATCTAGTGTCTCAGCTTCATCTGCAACAATCAGCCAGTTTTCATCGGCGACGAATTGCGAACCGTCAGCTGCCGCAGTGGGCTGCCATTCAACTTCATACAGCCAGTCTTTCCATCGGGTTTGCGGCGATATGCGTTTTGCAGCTAAACCGACGATAGACGCGATCGCCTGTCCACTCTCATCCAGTATTTGTACGTCTGCTGTCACCGCTACCGCCTCGCCTTTAACAGGCCGAAGCAAAACGTGACTCCAAATCAATCGGCTACTTGCTGGAAAGGGGCGATGGCAGCGAATGCTTTCAACGCCGATCGGCACATACGCATAGCTGTTCGCCGCATCGGGCAGCGCTGCCAAAACGCACTGAAAACAGGCATCAAGAACGGCGGGATGGATCTGATAGTGGGGAAGATCGCAGATGATTTCTTTTGAGACCCGAACCTGACCAAAGGCTTCACCTGCTGCGTACCAGATGTTGCCAAGACTGCGAAAAGGACCACTGTAGAATAGTCCCACGCGATCGCAGTTCTCATAGTGAGTCTCGGGCGATCGCACTTCAACTAATCTATCTTTTGTCTGCTCAATTTCAACAAGATCAGCAGCTGTCTCTTCAACTGCACAGACTGTTCCTTCACAATGCAAAATCCAGTCTGAATCTTCTTCTTGAGAGTGAATTTCAAAACGATAGCTATCGGCATCTGGTGTTAGAATCGTCTGGATCGTTATAGGCTGTTCTGACAGTCTCAGCGGCTGTAGAATAGAGACATCGCCTAGTTGAATCAGAGCGGTTTTAAGGACTTCAGCGCCCGCTGCAATTCCTATTTCAAAGAAGGCAGATCCGGGAAACAAGACTTGATCCTGTACACGATGGTGCTGAAAGTAGGTAGGTTGAGTCGAGCAGAGGCTTTTTTGAAAAAGAATCTGACGAAGGGGAGTAGAGATTCTTTGACCAACTAGTGAATGAGCGTTTTGGTCAGATGCGACAGATTTTTGACCCGGTTTTACCCGCTCCATCCAGTGCCGCTGCCGTTGAAAAGCGTAGGTAGGCAAAGGAACCCGGTAAGCTTCACGATGGCTGTAGAACTCTTTCCAGCGGATATCGTGTCCGCTTTCGTAAAGCGCTGCGAGACCATAAAGCATTTGCCAATTGTCAGATTGACCGGGCTTAAGACTGGCTAGCCAGCTACAGGAATTAGAAGAAACAGTCCCCTGCGCCAAAGTCAGCAGCACCGGACGAGGCCCGCATTCTAGAAACGTAGTAACGTCTTTTCTCTCTAAAGCTTCAACGCTTTGAGCAAACCGGACGGGCTGTTGAAGATGTCTAACCCAATAGTCGGCATCAAAGCGATCAACCGTTTCTCCAGTCAGATTAGAGATAATCTCTACAGTAGGTTTCCGGTAGGAAATGGATTCTGCAATCGCCTGAAAGTCCGACAGCATCGGCGTCATTAGCGCAGAATGAAAGGCATGAGAAACCTGTAGAAGTTTGCAGCTAATGCTCTGTGCCTCTAGTCTGTCGGCAACGCCGTAGATAGCTGCCGTCGGGCCAGATAGCACTGTGCTTCCAGGAGAATTGATAGCCGCGATCGCAACTCCATCCTCCAAAAACTGTTCGCATGCTGTTGCAGACGCCATCACTGACAGCATCGATCCGCCTTCGGGCAGCGTCTGAATCAGCCTGCCTCTTTCCAACACCAGCCTCAGCGCATCTTCTAAATCCAAAACGCCTGCTACACAAGCTGCCACATATTCACCCAAGCTGTGACCGAGCACAACAGCAGGCTGCACGCCCCAGCTGATCCATAGCTGGGCGATCGCGTATTCAAACGCAAACAGAACGGGCTGAGTGTATTCCGTTTGATCAATCAGTTCGCTCTCTTTCCCGTAGAGTACGCCCAGCAGATCAAAACCATACCTCTGCAAGATCTCAGCACAGCGGTCTAGCTGATAGCAAAAGGCCGGCTGCGTCTTATACAGCGTTTTGCCCATGCTCGCAGATTGAGCGCCCTGTCCAGTAAATAGAAACGCAACTTTCCCAGCCGGAACAGAGTTAGGAGATTCTAACAGCCAGCTCTGAAGCTGAGTTCTCAGATCTTCTACAGCGCTGACGACTAGCGCTAGGCGATGAGGGAAGTGCGATCGCCCAACTCCCAGCGTAAAGCAAACATCCGCAATAGAAATATCTGGATTATCTGTAAGAAAGTCTACGTACTTCTTAGCCAGCCCTCTCAAAGCCGCATTACTTTTCGCAGAAAGCACAAATATCTCTTCTCTGTCCGTTTGACCGAGATCGCGATCTGCAACAGCCGATTCCTCTAGCACCATATGCACATTAGTCCCACCAATGCCCAGAGAGTTGACGCTAGCTCGCCTGGGTGTCTCCTTAATTGGCCACTCAGCCAGCGTTGTATTCACATAAAAAGGACTGCTGGCAAAATCAATCTGTGGGTTAGGCCGCTGAAAATGCAGGCTCGGTGGAATTTGGCTGTGATGCACAGCCAGCACAGTTTTGATGAAGCCAACCACGCCAGAAGCAATGTTTAGATGTCCAACATTTGTCTTCACAGATCCAACCGGGCAGAACTGTTGTTTATCTGTACTCAAAGGCTTAGGGCAGCGTCGAAAGGCCTCAGCTAGCGCCGCAATTTCGATCGGGTCTCCTAGCTGGGTGCCGGTTCCATGCGCTTCGACATAGCCAATGGTTTCGGCTGGGATATTTGCGATCGCCAGTGCTTCCGCCGCTACCCGTGTCTGGCCTTCGCTCAGCGGCGCTAGATAGCCCACCTTTTGCCCACCGTCATTACCGACCGCAGACCCCTTGATCACAGCGTAGATGAAGTCCTTGTGTGCGATCGCCTCATCCAACCGCTTCAGCACAACCAGACCGACCCCACTGCCAAATAGCGTCCCTTTCGAGTCTGCATCAAAGGCCCGACAGTGACCGTCCTTCGCCAGAATCATTCCCTCCTGATACAGATAGCCCGCCTGCTGCGGCGTTTCCACAGAAACCCCACCCGCCAGTGCTATATCGCATTCGCCCTGCAACAGACTTTGCGCCGCCAGATGAATAGAGACTAAAGAAGTCGAACAGGCCGTCTGCACATTCAGGCTAGGGCCACGCAGATTTAGCTTGTAAGAAACCCTAGTTGTCAAATAGTCTTTGTCATTGGCAACTGTTGCTTGAAAGCCACCAAAAGAGCTGAGCGTAAACGTATCTAGCGAATCATTTGGATCGAGCGTATGCCGGTTTGGATAGACATGATTGAGTAGATAAGTATTCATCGTGGCCCCCGCAAACAGGCCGATTTCACCTTCATAAGTCAACGGGTCATATCCAGCTATCTCCAAACTTTCCCAGGCGCATTCCAACAGCAGTCTTTGCTGCGGGTCCATCAGCGCGGCTTCCTTCGGACTGTAGCCAAAAAAATCTGCATCAAAGCGATCAATATCTTCCAGCGTTGGACTGGCATTCACATAGTTCGGATGCTGTATCAGCCTAGGATCGACTCCCGCCGCCAGCATTTCTTCATCTGTGAAGAACGTAATCGACTCCACGCCATCTTTGAGATTCTGCCAAAATATCTCTAGGTTTGGAGCGCCAGGAAATCGGCCAGCCATGCCAATAACCGCAATATCTGATGTTTGCTGGGTACTAGAGCCTCTGCGCTGTCTGATCTTCAGAGAATTTTGAAAGGCAGAGGATGGGGCATCTGAACCTGACGGCTTTAGATGGGTAGCTAGCGCAGAAATTGTCGGATACTGAAAAAGTGAAACAGCCTTCAGTGTAGGCGCGAGCTGATTTTGCAAGAGCCCTAGCACCTGCATTAGTCGAAGGGAAGTGCCTCCTAGCTCGAAGAAATTGTCATTTTTGTCAACTGTTTCTACAGACAAAACAGACTGCCAAATCTGAGAAATACGCTGTTCTATCTCAGATTGATTGAGGCTAGCAGTCTTCACACTGTTTCGTAGCCCTTCGACAAATTGCCGCATCTGAGTATCAAACTCACCTGAAGAAAACTGGCGGCTGAGCTGACTGCGCTGAATTTTGCCAATCGCTGTCTTCGGGATGTCCGACTTCTCGATAGGAATTACGTAGGTAGGAGAAATACCGATCTGTTCAACCACCCGAGTTCGAATCTGTTTGACCAAAGAGACCACGGCATTGACATTCTCGGTCCCATCAACAGGATGAAAAAAAACGGCGAGCTGTTCTGCTGTGTCCTCTGCTCCACATACACCGCACGCCGCTGTAAAAGAAACATCTACCCCTTCTACCACCTCTACAGCAGACTCAATCTCATGACTGTAATAATTGACGCCGTTGAGAATGATCACATCTTTTTGCCTACCCGTAATTGTCAGCGCACCTTCTGTGACAAAGGCCAAATCACCTGTAATAAACCAGCCATCTTTCGTAAAGGCTGCCGCATCTAGGCCCGCTGAACTCTCTAGCTGATGTGGCTGTTGGTAATAGCCAGCCATCACAGTCAAACCTTTCACCTGCAAGCGGCCAATCTCTCCTGCTGTCACCACCGCATCGGCATCGTCTACAATCCGAATAGAAACACCTGGAATCGGTTTTCCCAAGGTCACGAAACTATCTTCCGCAGTTGCTGCATCCAGAGAAAACTGACGAGAATGAACAATTCCAGAACAGGTCTCTGTCATACCATAGCCAGGACTAACAGCCGTTTGGGGAAGGCCGTACGGCGTCAGTAGCTGGAGGAACTGTCGCGCTGTTTGACCGACCACGGCTTCTGCTCCGTTGCCCATCCAGCGAACAGACGAAAGATCCCATTCTCGCCAATTATTTATTTCTGTAGATTGTTCTGATGCTGCGATCGCTTCTAACTGATCGTTCACTAGCCCGTAGGCAAAATTAGGCGCCCAAGTTGCACTCACCCGGTACTGCACTAGCAAGTCCAACCAGGTCAGCGGATCTTTTAGAACGCATTCGCGAGCCACGTGAATCTGTTCACAGCTCAAATACACTTCTGTTAGGTGAAACATCACCAGACTAGCCACATGCTCTAGCGGCATCCAGTTCAGCGTGATGTCATCAGCACAGAGCTGATTTACGCTCGCCATTCCATAGGCACTTGCTCTGATGTTTTGGTGGGTTAGCTGAACGCCTTTGGGTAGGCCCGTGCTGCCAGAGGTCAAAAGTAGGAGAGCCAGATTGTCTAGCTGTGGTTCAAAGAGAGATGGTTCAAAGAGAGATGGTTCAAAGAGAGGCGGTTCAAAGAGAGGTGGTTCAAAGAGAGATGACTTGCCTACGGATAATTCATTAGAGTAATCGGCTGTCCGAAGATTGCTTTGTATATCCGCAAGTGTGAGGACAGTAATTGGCTGCGGTCCTACAAGGCCGGGTGAGTCTGTAAGCAGCGTCGGATTTTCTAATAGAGCGATCGCACTTTCTAACGGCGTCTGTCCGCTAACATTATTAGCCTGGGCAGAAATAGGCACAGGAATACAGCCGCTGAGAAAACATCCCCATAGAGCAGTAATTAGATCAACACTTCTTGAGAACTGGAGGATAACAAAGTCGTCTTTTCCAGCCTGTTGAGCCTTTTCATCGGCTTCAGTGGCACGCGGACCGAGCCCATAACCGCTCAGCACTGTTGCAACTTGACTAGCGGCTGCGAGCAAATCGGCATAGGACTGCCTCGACTCGGTCCCATCCGCTTCTAAATAGCGGATACCGGCCTTTGTTTTAGCCGCATGTAGTAGAGCTGCACTCAGGCTAGCGGGAAGATTGACTGATTCAGGGAAAGGGCTACCGTGGACAATCGCTGGCTGTTGGTCTGGCTGCTGGTCTGGCTGTTGATCGGCGGGATGCGATCGCGCCTGCGATGTAGACTCTGAAGATGCCACGGTCATGCCTGTACGTACTTAGTGAACAAGTAGCCATACGCGAAAATAGACGCTTTGATGCAGTACCATAGCGGGTTTTGAGCCAGTCTGTAAAGCGCCATCTGCTACGACATATGGCATGATAATGACTGCCTCTGTATAGATTCTTGGGCTTGCCTCACGATTTATACTTACCTTGACCCTCCTATTTGAATAGATGGAGACGCTTAACTTACTCATTTCGGACGAAACGCTGCGGGACGGAGAACAGCAGGTTGGCCTGTTTTTCGACGATAAAAAATCATTAGCCAAGCTGATCGCACAAACAGGTGTCCGACAGATTGCGCTAATGCCCGCTATTCACGCTAGCGAAGCGGAGCTAACCAGCGACCTGGTCGATTGTGGTCTCAAGCATCAAGTTGTTGCCTCTACTATGATGCGGCGCTCAGCCATCGAGCACGCCAGAGCCTGCGGTGTACAGCAGGTAATCTTATTCCATGCGGTCTCTGATCGACTTTTATTTTTGAGAGATCCAAAAGTCGCCCGAGATCCAGCGCTCAAAAAGAAAACGATTGATGACGATATTCCTCTCTCATCGATTAGGCGTAGCCGCCAGCATATGTTGGCTCATGCCCTAGAACATGTGCGCTACGCAACTGAACAAGGCTTGAAAGTATGCTTCGCCGCAGAAGATGCGAGCCGAGCCGACAATGACTTCTTAATAGACTGCATCAACACGCTATCGCCCTATATCGAACAGTTTTTGCTGTGTGACACGGTAGGTGTTTTGACCCCAGAGAAGACGGCGATTTGGATTCAAGATCTGTTGAAACGCACCTACGGCGTGCCCCTGTCTGTCCATTTTCACAACGATATGGGACTGGCCCTAGAAAATACGATTCAGGCGCTGCGATCGGGAGCGACGGGTGTTTCGGGCACGTTTGGGGGAATTGGAGAGCGGGCAGGCAACGCGCCGATCGAACAGGTGCTCAGAGGGCTGCGATCGCGCTTTGGTTGGGAAGTTGCTGGCATCGACTACGACGCGCTAGACCGGGTGGTTGCCTATTTGCATGCGCACGGACACTGGCCTCACACGCCCTATTCAGATCGGGCCAATCGCCACGAATCGGGAATTCATGTGAGTGCGTTGCTGCGCGATCGCAAAAGCTACAGCATTTTTCCCCACCGTCAGCCAGAAATCTGGTTCGGCAAAGGCAGCGGAGCCAGCAATTTTCAATATCTGTTCGAGCAGTATTTGCACCATCCTCTACCGCAGCGCGAATATGAGCGGCTTAGATCCGTGGTCAAAGCGATCGCCATCGAAGAGAAGCGGTCTTTTTCGGTAGAAGACATGCTGCTACTGATTAAAGAAAGAGGTCTGGTATCGAGCGCGAATTCAGTCATCCCAATTCAGGGCAGCGCGCCGCTAATCTCGCCACGTACCGCTGAAATCGCCACCGTCCTAGGCGAAGCTAGATAGTTCTGCCCTGAGGGGTCGCCGCTGCGCCCCTTGAAGTTGCGATTAGTGGCGTAGATGCCTGTCTCTTCTACCCCTAGAACGCCTTTCCCTGCGTTGATACAGGCTCCACAGCCCGACTTCAGCACGATTGCCCCTGCCTGTTCCAAAATATCTAAATATCCCAGCTTTTCAGCCTGCGTCCTGACCGTCTGCGAAGCCGGTACCACAAACAAGCTCACCGCCGGATTAACCCGTTGCCCCTTCAGCGCCGCCGCCGCTTCTGCCAAATCGTGCAGCTTTCCTCCCGTACAGGAGCCAATAAAGGCCCGAGTGATGGCTACTGGACCGATCTCCTGCACAGAGACTACCTGATCGGGCGTTGGCGGCTTAGCCACCTGCGGCTCTAGCTGGTCAAGGTCAAACCGATACACCCGCTCATAGTACGCCTCTAGATCAGCCGTCACTTCGACAAAAGATTCGCTAGTACGCTGTTTCACGTATTGCCGTGTCGTTTCATCCACCAGCATCAGACCGCACATCGCCCCGCACTCTACCGCCATATTCGCCAGAGTCATCCTCTCATCCATCGGTAGCTGTTCGACCACGCTACCTACGAATTCCAACACCTTCCCCGTCGCCCCACTACAGCCCAGCTGACCCAAGATGAACAGCATAATATCTTTGGCACTCAGGTGCTCGGGCAGCTTGCCAGCCAGCTCGATCCGCAGCGTCGCTGGTACCCGCATCCACAGATCGCCCATGGCAAAGATATTGGCCATGTCCGTCGTGCCTACGCCCGTAGAAAAGCAGCCAAACGCACCGTAAGTGCAGCTATGCGAATCGGTGCCCGCAATCACCATGCCGGGGCGAACGAACCCCTGCTCGGGCAGCAGCACATGGCAAATCCCAGCGGCTTCTCCGGGCGAAACTACGTCAAAGAGATGACAGCCCTGCTGCTCGGCAAAGTCCACCATCTGCTGATGCATGGCGATCGCGCCTGAGTCTGACCGAATGTCGTTGATTTGAATGAAGTGATCGGCTACTAGGACAACTTTATCCGGGTTCCAGACGGTGGCGTCAGGTCCAAAGTGCTGCTGGAAAAGAGCCCCGACCGGACCTGCGATCGCATCGTGCGACATCGCCAAATCTACCCTAGCAAACACCACCTCTCCAGGCTGCACGTAATCATTTCCAGACGCCTGAGCCAACAGTTTTTCAGCCACCGTCATGGGCCGCGCTCGTGTCTTGCTTTTGGGAATGCTGATTCTCCCTTTGTGCCGCTGCTGGTTAAAATCAATCAGTCCTCCGGCGGCAGTGATCGCTTCTACAGCAGGGTTGCGTGAGGACTCACCCACAATTTCTAGCGGCAGACCGATATTGATACTGTTGCGATAGAAGATTTCAGCAAAAGACTTTGCTCGCACCTTCTGAATACCCGCCGCCTTAATCGCAATCGGCGCAAATTCTCGACTAGAACCACAGCCAAAATTCTCTCCAGCTTCAATAGTGTCGTATTTCAGCAGACTGCCAGGACCAATCAAATGTTCTAGCGCGTAGTAAGCAAGATGCTCTAAATTGTCGTTAGTTCCCCTTTTGGCAGGGATGATGTCATCCGTGTTGATGTTGTCGCCTAGCGTGAGAATCTGCTGAGCCATAGAGTTGTTTGGTTATTTTCTTTTTCTTCTAGCTTTCTTCTAGTTTTTCCTTTATGGACGTGCGTCTAAATAACATACCAGTTGTGCATCGGCATCCCGTAGGGGCGTAGCATGCTACGCCCCTACGGAATGGGACGTTATTTATCAGCTACTCCCTTATCGTTCTTTTCTTAAGAGTAACTGCCGGATTCCCTGCACAAACGGTCCAGGACTCCAAAGATTTATTAGCCACGCTATTCAATGTCAGCACGGCCCCTTCGCCTATCGTTACCCCAGGTCCGACAACCCCACGTGCCCCAATCCAGGCGCTTTGTTCAATCCTAATCGCCCCCAAAATCAGATCAAAAGAAGGCTTACTCCAGTCGTGATTGCCCGTACACAGATATACCTCCTGCGAGAGGCAAACGTTATCGGCGATCGCAACCGGTGCTAGATTGTCTATCCAGGTGCCCTCCCCTAGCCAGCAGTCATCGCCGATGGTCAGCCGCCAGGGAAACTTTATTCGCACCCCCTGCTTGATCCGTATCCCCGTGCCGACAGAAGCTCCAAACAGCCGCAGCAGCTTGGCTTTTGGTTCAGAAACCGGCACCAGAGCGCTCATGAACAACGGCGAGCCGATATAGTACCAAAGCAGCTGCTTCAGCAGAGAGACGCCAGGGCTGTAGTCGCCAGGATTATACTTTGCAAGCTGCGATCGCATAGAAAATACCTACAGGCTACAAGGAAAAAACTTCTAGGGAACACGATACTGGGTGAGGGTGCGATCACAAAATCGACTGTCCCGCTTCGTAAAATGCTCTTGCCAGGCAACCGCCAGCCCAATTCTTTCAAAATGTGCCAGCTCATCAGCAGACAGTGGCCAGGGTGCATTCTCTCCTGGATCTTGATCGCTTGCCCGCATATACGTCGCGACCAGTACAGTTCCACCGGGCGCACCCAGAGCCGCAATCTTTTCGATCACTTCCCGGCGGACGCTCAGCGGCAGCGCCTGAATAGTTCTAAAGTCAAAGACCAGATCAAATTTTCCCAACCAGTCATCGGGCAGATTGAACAGATCGGCAGTGACATAGTTGACAGAAGACCGAGGAAACCGCTGCTTGGCCCAGGCGATCGCGCTTTCGGCGATATCAAACCCCGTCACCTCAAACCCAGCCTCCGCTAGCGCTTCCGCGTCATCTCCCAATCCGCAGCCTACAACCACAGCCGACCGGCTCTTATCCTCTGTTCCATTCTTTGGTGGCTCTTTTAGCGGATTTTGCCGTAGCCAATCTGTCAAATACGATACCGCTTCTGGCAAAGCCCAAGGCACCTGAGTCGTATCTCCATCCGCCTGAGCGTATAGAGGCTCAAACCAGTCAGACGGACCGCTTTTTTCCATTTTTTCAACCATGCAAACTTATTCTAAATATCACAGTCCGAACGCTCTCACTTAGATGTTCAAACACAGATGTTCAAACACAGATGTTCAAACGTTCCTATCTGTACATTCTATCGCTCACGCATGTGCCGGATCAAAAGACTCATCACCTCACCCTGACGGGGCGTGATGATCAGCTTGTTTTCAGGAATAGTCACCAACGGACTCCACAGGGCATTCTCCACGTATCGCAGCGTATGCAACAGATGAATTGTTTGCCTTACTGACCCAGGACTGCCCAAGAGAATATGACGCAAAGGCTCGCCCTCGCTAGAGTTCGAGCCAGGAGCCAAAAGGACTTGAGGCTGAACTTCTATCCGAATCTCCCCGTCACCTACGGTCTCATTTGCTATGGTACTACCAGAAAAATCACCTTCGAGGAAAGCTTGAACAGACATGAATTTCGCCACTCATTAGACGATTCTACTTTAGTACGCTAGGCGGACATATGTCAAAGTAAATTGAGCTACATTCCTGTGCAAGGTCACGAACTTCCAGGATTCTCCAAAGTTTCTGACTATTGCACAACGAATCTTCTCCAGAGGCTCCTAGTACAAATCGTCATACCCAAAGATCTTTAAGCACCTTTTCTCAAAGTGGATTCCACCCGCCTGAAGAATCTTTGCAACAGAGTTTGTAGGCGTTAATTTGGCCCGGACGTAGACAAGCTACCACTTCTGGTAGAGTCTCGTATCAGCTGCCATAAGCAATATGACAGCTGATACCGTAGCTCTGAGGAAAAACTCATGCCCCCTCGCCAATCGATTCAGCACTACCTGGTCACTGCTGAACAAATGCAGCAGATTGAACAGCGGCTGTTCAACAGTGGCATGCCGGTAGAGGCGCTAATGGAAAAGGTGTCAGGGCGGATTGCTGAGCGTTTTGTTCAATGGTTCGCAGAATATTTCGACGAATCAAAGCAGGTTACGACAAGCGCTATTGGGGTGCTGGCGGGACCTGGTCACAATGGCGGCGATGCCTTAGTTGTAGCCCGCGAGCTGCATTTTTGGGGTTATGAGGTGCGGGTCTATCAGCCGTTTTCTACTCTGAAGCCATTAACCGCACAGCATGTTCGTTATGCGAAGAGTCTGGGCATCGCTTTTGTTGATTCTGTTGAGAAACTGGCAGGATGCGATGCAATTATTGACGGTTGGTTTGGGTTTGGACTGACGAGGCCAATTGAAGGCGATCGCGCTACAGATATCAAAACGCTTAATCAACAACAGATTCCTATTTTTAGTATCGATCTGCCTTCTGGCATCCACACAGACACAGGTAAAATCATGGGCGCTGCAATCGAGGCGACCTATACAGCCTGCCTGGGCTTGTGGAAAAGAGGACTAATGCAGGAGAGTACGCTGTCTTGTCTGGGTGAGTGTGCGCTGATTGATTTTGATATTCCGCTCTCGGATGTGGCGGCAGTGCTAGGGGCTAGGCCGGGAGTACAGCGGCTGACGGATGAATGCGCGATCGCCCATCTCCCTCTGAATCGCTCAGCCACTGCGCACAAATACACCGCTGGTCACCTGCTGCTGGTTGCCGGGTCTCGTGCCTATGCAGGAGCAGCGCTGCTGTCTGGATTGGGCGCTGTAGCCAGTGGCGTCGGTATGCTGACATTAGCAGTGCCAGAATCGATCCGCCTGGCGCTTTTGCCTCAGCTTCCGGGGGCGTTGCTAATCGGCTGCCCAGAAACCGATGAGGGCGCAATTGCGAGATTGCCTGATGGGTTCGATCTGGAGAAGTATGATGCGATCGCCTTCGGTCCCGGTCTTACACCCGCCGCCCCTGCACTTCTAGAAAAGGTACTGGCCGCCAAGTGTCCGCTGCTTTTAGACGCCGACGGCCTCAACCTGCTGGCAAAAGACGAGCCTCGAAAAAGGCTTCAGGCCAGATCGATGCCCACTGTCCTCACGCCCCACGCAGGAGAGTTCAAGCGGCTATTTCCAGGCAAGCTATCGCCTGGAGAAAATAATCCCTATCAATCACCTATGCCCGGAAAAGTCGTCCATCAAGCTGCGATGGAGAGCAGCGCAATTATTTTACTGAAAGGGGCAAGAAGTGCGATCGCTTCGCCCGATCAGCTTTGGTTCAACCCACACAGTACGCCAGCGTTAGCAAGAGGTGGCAGTGGCGATGTCTTGACCGGGCTCATGGGCGGATTGCTAGCTAGCACGGCGAAAGAAACAGCCCAACAAGATGACAATCAGACACCCAATCAGACCTCAAAATCAGCCAGTTTGAATGCTGTTTTGAGCGCGGTATGGTGGCATTCTCAAGCTGCGCTCTATGCCAGCAAGCAGCGGAGCATCTTAGGCGTCGATCCCTTTCATCTGGCCCAGGCTCTAAATTCGGCACTGCAAGCAGCTATTCTTTAGCCGTTTGTTTGCGGCGGAAGGCCAGCCAGGTGCGCCAGCTCAGCAGGCTCAGCATCAACAGCGTGAGTGGGATTACGACTAGATTAATTGAACCGGTCCAAATCGAATCTGGGTGCGTAGCATTCGTGATTAAATAGCCCACATACAGCACGTAATAGCACAGCAGCAGCACGCCTTCTCTACGAGAGACCTGATTATCCGTAAAAAAGATCGGAAAGCACATAATCGCCACTGCCAGCATGACCGGAATATCAAACCTTTGGGCTGAGTTGGAGATGTAGATGCCGGTTTCTGACACCGCGCTCGTGAGCCCTAAAACAACTAGAATGTTGAAAATATTGCTACCGATGACATTGCCCACAGCTAGGTCGCGTTCGCCTCTAAAGCTGGCCATCACTGAAGTTGCTAGCTCTGGCAAAGAAGTCCCAAAGGCAATTACCGTCAGGCCGATGATCAGCGGGCTAGCGCCGAAAAAGGTGGCAATAGTAACAGCACTCTCCACTAGCCAGTGAGAGCCTAAAACCAGCATTGTCATACCAGAGGCAAACAGACCTGTATTTAGGCCAATTTCTTTGATTGTGGGCGATCGCGACTCAGACGGCTCAAAGTCATCTTGGATTACAGAATTTTTTTCTTTCTGGCTTTGCAGCAATAGAAAAAGAGTGTAGGTGATTCCGCCGACAAACAAAACTACACCGTCAGAGCGACTAATCTGTCCATCCAAGCCAAAAAACATCACCAGTGCTGATACACCAATCATAATAGGCACATCTAGCCGTACCAGCTGCTGCGCAACCACCAAAGGCGCAATCACTGCCGACGTTCCCAAAATCAACAGCACATTACAGATATTACTGCCGACCACATTTCCTAGAGAAATATCGGCCTGTCCATTGAGGCTAGCATTCAAACTAACCGCTAGTTCTGGCGCACTAGTGCCAAAAGCAACCACCGTCAATCCAATAATTAAAGGAGGAATACCAATCGTTGCAGCTAGCTTAGAAGCACCTCGAATCAAAAATTCTGCGCCCAGAACTAACAGAGCCAGACCCACTACTAAATAAACAACTGTCAAAGTACTCATAGGTGCTGCGGTTTTTGAAAGCTCTTGCCGCCGTAACTTCTGCGCTAAAGCCTTCTCACTTATATCAAATTACCCAGGTATAAGCGATTTTGGCCTATATAAAAATATTAGGAAAAATACCGGGCCATACGCTAGCCATACGCTATCAACAGGGACGCTTTAGAATAGCCATAGCTGTTATCAGCTACAAGCCTGTAACAGCAGTTTTTGTATAGGATATGTCTAAAGTTTGTGTCTAGCCCTGATCTTGCACCGTGGCGATCGCCCCTCTCTAGAGCCCTACACCGCAATCGCGCCCAGCCTTTCTGTCGTTTTTTGCAGCTAGCTACCCTGCGCTCGGATGGATCGCCTGCCAACCGTACGGTGGTCTTCAGAGGCTTTCGATCCCAGACCAATCAGCTAATGTTTATCTGCGATCGCCGCAGCGAAAAGATAGCTCAGATTCAGCAAAATCCAGCCACAGAAGCCTGCTGGTACTTTACCAAGACCCGAGAGCAGTTTCGAGTGCGCGGCCAGCTCACCGCTATCACCGCTGAGGCCACCGCCGACACCTCAGCCGCCGATCTAGCCGAAACCCGCCGCCAGCTCTGGCAAAAAATCTCAGACAGCGCCCGGCTCCAGTTTGCCTGGCCCCATCCTAAATCAACCCGCACAGAAGACAGCGATGCCTTCGCTCCATCGCCACCCGATCCTCAAAATCCCTTAGAGACATTTTGCGCCCTCTTACTTACGCCTCAAGAAGTTGACTATCTTTCTCTGCGCGGAGAGCCTCAAGACCGGCTAATCTATCAGCTGGCTGAGGATTGCTGGACTTCTGAAATTGTCAATCCCTGAGTCTCTATCGACTAACTATACATACGTCCACCAGTCGATACCAAATCTATCGGCATTGTGTACGTGTAGGATAAAAAGGGCTAGGCCATTTGCCTTTTAATTAGTCGTCCCTGAAAAACCCTAATGCCAGTTATCTAGGCGATCGCAAAATTGCCTGCCGTATTGAGGCAGCAACGGTAGAGCTTGCGAAGGTTAAACCCGCAAGCAGTAAGCAAGGCATTGATTCGGTCGGCCTGCTTTCCTTTGAGGAAGTTGCGCCCTAGAGCATGGTCATGCTTGAGGTGGCCAATGACTGGTTCAATCGCGCTGCGCCGTTTGACCAATCGTTTGAGCACCCCTTTGAACTTGCGAGTGCCTGCCACCAGCACCTGTAGTCCAGCCGGGTGATACTTGCTACCACGAAAACCCTTGTCTACAGCCGCTTGTTTGGGCGTTACCCCGGTCAGCTGGCTCGTTTGCTGCACCACATCACTGAGCGTTGACCCATCGTAGGGATTTCCGTGGACCGCAGCAGCGCCCACAATCCAATTGCTGAGGCTGGTGGTTACGAGTACCACTTTGCAACCGAATTCATAGCGCTTGTGAACCTTGCCTTTGGCAATGCATTCAACCTCTGGTGCATGCATGCTGTAGATTTTGTTTGAATCACTTCGTTGTTGTTGTTCAATCTGTTTTGCCCTATTCAACAACACTGCCATTTCGGCATCTGGCTGCGGTAGCTTGCGTTCGATATCTCGAATCACACGGCCCAAGTAGGTTCGTAGTTTTCGAGTGTACTTTCTCGCTCGTTTGAGTTGTCTCGCCACCCGGTAGCGACTTTGTTTGAAGAAGGCGTACTTCCCAACTCTTACATAGCTTTGACGTAATTTTAGGTCTCGCTTTCTGGCCGCGCGAACTAATGTTATTCTGGCATGATTGTAGAGTCTCGCATCGGTCGGGAAAGCGACTGCTTTTTCTTGTACAGTCGTGTCTACATTCACTCGTTCAATCTCTTTCGGTTTTAGCACAGACGTGCGCATTGCGGTCTGGATAATCTGTCCTAACAATTGTTCAAAACCGTCTGTGCCAATCTGTTTTCGCCATTTCACCAGGCTCGTCGGATGGCACGGGAATTTATGCTGAAAGATCTGCTCTCCGCAGAAGTATTGCCAGTACGGATTTTCCACCCACTTCGACACTACTAACTCGTCGCTTTCGTCATACAACGCCTTCAGATAGTGCAGTCCCACCATCAACCGCGTTGGCAATGCTGGCCGACCCCCACTTGCTTTCACCACCCGACCAAATTTATCCTCAAACGACTGCCAGTCTATCGTTTCAGTCATTTTCACTAGCGGGTGGTTCAGGTTTATCTGACGCGCTAAGGCTGATAGCGGCGGTTCGGTATTTGAAGGCGATGGTGAGGGCTTCATTTTGCAAGCTTTTTCCGGCAATAGTGGCTTATCTGGCAATTCTATTGTGCCATCTACCTCCTGGAATAGCCCTGCGCTCTAGCTTTGAGTAGTTTTTCAGGGACGACTACATAAGATGGCTACTTTCTTCTGAAATGATGTGCTGACTCTTGGAAGATAGGGTTGCTAGTTCGGCCTGAAGTTCTTGCCAGACAGCTCTCTCCTGCAGAAGATATTCCTCTGTGAATCCGGAGGGAAGTTGATCTGCGCTGCGAGCTTTTGCTGCCGTCAGCACAACCAGTGGCCGACCACCCAACGATTGCAGACTTTGCGCCCACTCCAGGACCTAGCCCATCTTCTAGGATCACTGTTACCCTTCCTGTGCCTTGACAATGAAGGTGAAGTTTGCGGTTTCCTACATCCACCATCTGACCGGGTGGAGCATACTTCTGGGGCAAATAGATTCTTGAATATCGTTCAAAGAGAAAAATTCCAAGAAGTGTTAAGCTACCTGAAATCAGCACCCACTTAAGCAACAATCTCATCTGACGGCACCTTTGCTAGTCCTGCATCAAGAAATACATAGCCTACGAGTAGTTTCATTCCCAAGTGACACACACCTCAACAACGAAAGACACGGCCTACAAAAACCGATTCATCGTATCGCTATAAGTCTTATAAGGCTTTACTCCTCGTAAAGTCTCCACTAGCTCGCCTTGCTCAAAGAACATCACTGATGGCATTCCCTTCAGTCCAAATCGCTTAGCTACCTGCCGATTATTGTCAAAGTCTAGCTTCACCACCGTAGCGCGATCGCCATACTCCTCCGCCAGCTGGTCAATCAACGGCGACACCAGCTTACAAGGCCCACACCAAGACGCAATACAGTCGACCACTAGTAGCGATTCCTGATCAATTAACGCATCTAAAGCTACCTCGTCTTTCACAAAGTGAGCCGCCCCAGTTTCTTTCTCTCCTATCTGGACTAGGTCATTCGTCACTTCAGCACTAGAGCGACTGCCATTGATCATATGCAAACGCGATTGCACCTGATAATACTCCAACAAAAGCGAGACTTGTTCTTTATAATTTGCTATCTGCTCGCGGATGCTAGAGATAGACTCTCCCGGCTCCTTCCTCGGCAGCAATCGATTGATCAAAATTCCAGTCGTCGCCTTAATATAGGCCACTTCAGTCTTAGCTAAGCCAAACTTTCCTAACAGCTCATCAAAATCCTTTGCCTGTGAAAGCGATCGCGGAAACCCTGTCAACACAAACCCATTGAGCATTACATCTGGCTGTTCAAACCGTCGGCGCAGCACCGTCATACTTTGCCCTAGGTCTGCTTCCTTCAACAGGTCATCCGCCGAAATGCAAGGAACCTGCCAGCGTTCAGAAAGCGCGATCGCCTGCGCCTCAATGTCCGTCCCCGGCGGTCCCAAAAGAATCAGCTGCAAAGAGTCCATGCCAATAAAGAACGTCAGTCACAACGTTTGCTATACAATATCCACGCCTGTGTAAATGTCACACCCCAGCCAACCAAACCAGCCAAACAAACAAGTTCAACAAACGGTTTCAACAAAATGACTGCCCTCACCTGCGCAACGCTTCTCTCGAATTATCCACAAGCATGGCAATCAGCAACAGTTCATCCTTTTCTACAAAACTGTCAGCAGGGCACCATCACACCTGATCAGTTTAATACCTGGCTTGTACAAGACTATCTATTCGTTACAGAATTTACCCGTATGGCTGCCCAGCTACTCGCCGCTGCTCCCGTATCCCACTTTGATACGCTACTCAGTGGCCTAGCCGCCATCAAAGACGAACTGATCTGGTTCCAAACTAAAGCCGCAGAGCGATCGCTTTCTTTAGACACGCCGCGCCAAGACACGTGCAAAACCTACTGCCAATTCATGCAGTCGCAATCTACCCAGCCCTACGCCGTTCAAGCCACTACCTTCTGGGCAATCGAACTCGCCTACAACCAGGGCTGGCAAACCCATAGCCCCATGCCAGAACCCTATACAGAATTCGCCGCTCGCTGGGGCAACCCGGGCTTTACCGACTACGTAAAGCTGCTCGAACAGCAAGCTGACGACGCCTTATCTGCCGCTAGCCTTTCCGAACAGTCTCAAGCCAAACAAGCCTTCTTGAAAGTCGCTCAGCTCGAAGAAGACTTTTGGCAGATGGCCTTCTCAGCAGAAAGCTAAAGCAGATACAAAGCCAGCTCACTATGCAAACACCTACGCAGACATCTACGCAAATTAGGACCGCAGATAAATGCGAATAGCGCGATCGCCCAACACATAGCTCTGCACCCAGCTTAGCAACACCAGCAGACGATTGCGAAACCCCGGCAAATACACCACATGTACCCCCAGCCACATAAGCCAGGGCAAAAAGCCAGTCAGCAGCACCGGGCCAACTTTTCCCACCCCACCAAAGCCACCAATTATCGCTAGCCTACCTTTGTTAAAGTAGCTGAAGGTCTGTGGAGAACGCCCACGAATCTGTCTGCTAAGGCTCTTTGCCACCGTTACCCCCTGCTGTAAAGCTTCAGGTGCAACACCGCTTAGCGGCTCCCCATTCTGTTCTACATACGCCAGATCGCCAATGACATAAACATTGTTGTAATCGCCCATCTGCAAAGTAGAACCTACCTTGAGCTTTTGTTTTCGTGCTGTTTCCGCTGAATCCGTGCCTTCAATTGCCGCCGCCTCTAATCCAGCTGCCCAGATAACCGTCTTAGACATTTGTTTAGAGCCAGACTCAGAGTCACCTTTATTAAAGGTGACGGACTGCTCAGTCACACGGCTCACCTTTGTATTGAAGAGAATTTCTACCCCCATACGTGACAACTTTCGAGCCGTATACCGCCCCAACCGTTCAGGCAAATTAGTCAGTAGCCTGCCTCCAGATTGCACCAAGATGATCTGCATCTCTCGTAGATCTAGTCCAGGATAATCTCGTCTGAGCGATCGCTTCATCTCTACTAGCGCCCCTGCCATCTCCACACCCGTCGGACCGCCGCCAACAATTACAAACGTCAGCAGCGCTTTTCGCCGCTGACCATCCAGCGTCTGACTCGCCTGCTCAAAGCATTGAAGAAGACGATTGCGGAGCGTGATCGCATCCTCTAAACTCGTCAACGGCAGCGCACAGTCCGCTGCGCCTTCAACCCCCAAAAACTGAGGCCGACTCCCCATCGCCAATACAAGATAGTCATACGCGATCGCAATCTCACCTGTATCAACCATCTGACGATCGAAATCAACCCGTCGCACCTCAGTCTGCATGAAACGCATCCTACGCCGTCCGCGTAAAATCGTCCGAACTGGGTAGGCGATCAGCTCCGGCGATACTTGAGCCGTCGCCACCTGATAGAGTAAAGGCACGAAAGTGTTGTAACTATTTCTATCAATCAGCAAAACGTCAGCGCCACTTTTCGCTAGAGACTGTGCCGCCTGCATACCACCAAAGCCCGCACCAACGATTACCACCTTTGGCTGTTTACTCATTCTTTTCTTCTACTGAGTTGATCTATATACAATCAGCTGTCACTCACGCCCTCTATACCGACATCCCTTTATCAATACTGGCTTTCCCTGGCCCCGTGTAAATCAACAGCAGCAAACCGCCAATTAACCCTAGATTCTTCAGAAAACTGCTCAGCTCGCCAGGCTCCGCTAAAAAGTTGTGAAAAACAAGAGAAGCCGGAATTAAGAACAGAATCAATAGCGTCGCCCCGATCTGAACCTTATAACCAAGAATTAGAAAGATAGCGCCAACTAGCTGAAAGAAAACCGTACCAGCGGCCAACAGCCCAGCCAAAGGTAGCGTCTGTCCGATCATATCGACAAATCCAGGAAATCCTAACGCATGCTTGATACCCGAATTCAAGAAAATCAGCGCTAAACACACCCGGGCAGCTAAAGGCAAATATTCCATCACAATACTCCGTTGAGATCGATCACAAAAGACACACGCATTGTAAATCCTGTATTCAAAAAAAGATTAGCCTCAGATTAACAAACAAAATATTTATTCTTATATTGAGACTAAAAAGGATTCATTTGGGTCTATATTTAACGCTTTTGAGACTCGTATTGAGCAGAGCTCTTTTGTATCAGTTCTGTTTTCTATGAGACTCATCTAGAACCAGATGAGTCTACTGACAAGACCTGAATTTTATTTTGATACTTTGTTTTCTTGTTCATCAAACTGTGCGCTGGGCTCAAAAAACAGCAGCGTTATTGCACCCGAAACAATGATCAGACCCACGTTGATGCTCAGCAAAGCAATGCCTCCCCACCCTCTTGTTGGATCTTTGGAAAGAAACGCGATCGCACCCGCCACCCCCGCTGGTACCAGCGCCAACGCCGCCACCACACCTACCAGCGTATCTGTCTTTCGTTCAACCATTGCTACCATTCCAGCAACCCCAGCCGCGATCGCCGTCACTACGCTATACCAACCTGGACTCACCCGCTCCTGCAATAGCTGTCGATTCAGCAGCTCAGCCTCCGGCGGCAAAACGTGAGTCACCGTCAGGAGCCAAGCCGCTACCAGCGCCGCCGCCATCGAAACACCCAGACCTAATCCCGCAGATATCGCCCCATCCCATGCCAAATCCATTCGCCGATGAACCAGCGCAAAAGACACCAATGCCAGAGGCGGAAAGGCAGGCGCAATCACCATCGATCCGATCAGCACCGGTACAGAATTCGTTAGCAATGCCACCGCTGACAGCACACCCGCCGTAGTCATCAACAAGATATATGAAACGCTAAAATCGCTCAGCGCTACAATCCGCCGCTCGATACCAGCCTGAGAATGAGAATCCATACGAACAAAGGGGACTGGAAAACTAAAGTCTCGCGATGAGACTTAATGAATCTAGCTCAAGTCTGCACATGAGAAAATCAGACTAAAGTAGAGGCCACGATTAACTACAGCGTCATCATGTCACCGTTGATGCCGCTTAGCCAGCACAGGTTCTTGAACGTCTGACGCGACTTGTATTGGAACGCACGTAAAATTGATCCCTTTCTACCCAAGAAGAAGCTGGTACACCTGTTGATTCTACTGAGCGCTGTTTCTCAAGTGACCTAAGTATCTTCTACCACTATGAAGTTCAGTCCAAACCCACTTACCACAGTGCATCTACCTCCATCTCAGAACAATCCTCTGTACCGTCCGAAGCAGCAACTTCAAATAATGCATTGGATTCTGATTGTTCGTAAACGCGAGATGAAGAACTAGCTGTAGCTCTTTCAGCAAAAGCTCTGTCGCTATGTCCCTAGTCAAACGAATAGATTATAGGGGCTCACATTCACTCAGTAACTCTCTAGTTTTTTTGCCAATGAATACTTCATTCCTTCCCTCACTCTCTACCAAAGCAATCAAGTGCGCCTCCATAGCGACAGCAGCCGTTATCCTTGGAGCAGCTAGCAATGCCCAAGCAGCCAGCCTCTACGCAACAGGCGTTAGCTACTACAATCCTGGCAGCGGGATCAAGCAACAGGATGCATATAGAAGAAACACTGCTGGCGCGCTCGGTTCCCCCAACCTCACAGCAGATTCCAACAACGGCTACGATGGCAACAAAGACTTTCTTTCCTTAGGTCTAGGCGGTCGTGCAATCTTTGACTTTGGCCAAGACTTCTCTGGCAACGTCACCCTCTGGGAAACCACGTGGGGTAATAAATCTGGCCAGGGCAGCTACGATGAGCGCGTAGATATCTATTACGGCAATTTTGCAGCGGACGCTGACTGGGGTGTCCTTGCTAACGACCTCACTCAATGGACCAGCGCAGGCAAAATCTCCAATATTGCGGATGGTGCTTATAATACTGCTGCTGGTGCTACTAATGCAGGATTTGCACCCGGCGGCGTGTTTAACCGCATACTTTTGGTTGATAAGTCCCAGGTGAAAGAGAACAGAGATGGCTTTGATGTTAACGCGATCGCAGTCCAAGGCATTGAGCAGCAAGAAGTCCCAGAACCCACCTCGATCCTCAGTCTGCTAATGGTAGGTGCGTTGGGAATCCGGCAGATCAAAGCCTCCAAAAAGTCTACAGCCAATTAAACCTTTTCTTAGGCTCTCGCTCTCTACTTACTTTCTGACGTTCATCGTCCATCAAAGGTCCACAGTACTGCCTTATCTCTAAAGGCATTTGCTGTCTAGTCCTGTCCATAACGCCCTTCCCACGCATTGTGGGGAGGGTGTTTTATTTAGTATCCTGTAGATTTTGAGTTCGATGGGCTCTCTTAATATTCACTGTAAGATCTATACATCGAATCATATATCGAAGCGATTAGTTCTGGATAGCTCTATGTCTCGCGTACCTTCTGGCACTTCCGCTGGCATTCCTTCTAACACTAACAATTCTTTTCGTCTCTTATCACAGCGAGCAGGTCTCCTTGTCATTGGCATTAGCTTAACTGCACTTTTGGGTTGGATATTTGATATCGATCTCTTGAAGAGTGTTATCCCAGGACGTATCACGCTCAAACCCAACACTGCAGTTGGACTAGGTGCTAGTGGTCTCGCCTTGAGTCTATGGCACCAGCAGCAGCAATCGCCTAGGCTCCGGACTAGGCAGCTAATAGGAGGAACGATTTTCCTACTCTGTATCTTTGTAATTGTGTTGGGTCTGATGACCTCAGCCGAATACAGCTTTGGTTTAGATTTTGGAATCGACCAGTTCTTGTTTGAAGTCTCCCCTGGCGCAGAAGATGCCGTACTTGGCGGACGTCCCGCTCCCAACACCGCCATCACCTTAGTTTTGGGATGCTCGGCTTTGCTGCTGTTGTCGAAAAGATACTATCGGGTTGCGCAATGTCTAAGCGCTGCTGTCTTTACTAGCGGACTACTCGCGCTAGTCGGGCACCTCTACATGGCCACTATCTTTTATCAAGTGGGCACCGTCACAGGGATGGCTATCCACACGGCAATTTCTTTTCTGCTGCTGTCTCTAGGCATTTTCTTCGCTCGCCCAGATCGGGGCTGGACAAGTGAAGTTAGCGGGGAATATGCCGGGAGCATCATGCTGCGGCGAATCCTGCCTTGGGCAATCATACTTCCAAGTTTACTTGGTGGCTTTGTTCTACTGGTCTATCAGAGACTTTCCTTGCCTTCTGAGAGCGCATTTGCACTGCGCACCGTTTTGAGTATCGTATTTTTCTCGATTGTCATCGGATGGAATGGGCGATTGCTCAACCGCATAGATAGCCATCGTCAGGCGGTGCAGCAGCAGTTTAGCCGAGAGCTAGAAGTACAGGTGATGGCTCGAACCACAGAGCTAAACACTGCCAACGAAGCGCTTAGAATCAGAATTCTAGAGCGTGAACAGGCCGAAGCCAAACTGCGAGAAAGTGAAAACGCCCTACAGGAAAGTCAGATAAGGCTGCAGCGGGAGCTAGCTGAAATTGAATCGATTTATCAGTCTGCGCCAGTAGGACTAAACGTCCTTGATCCCGATTTGCGCTTTGTGCGGATCAATCAGCGGTTGGCAGAAATGAACGGATTTTCGATAGAAGAACACATTGGCCGGACGGTGGCTGAGCTGCTGCCCGATCTAGCAGACTCAGCAGAACAGCTGCTGCGACCCATTTTTGAAACCGGGCAGCCGCGCTTAAACGTAGAAATTCGCGGAGAGACACCTGCTCAGCCCGGGGTAGAGCGCATCTGGTTAGAGCATTTTTTGCCGCTCAAAGATGGCGATCGCACCATCGGCGTCAATACAGTATGCGAGGAAATTACGGAACGCAAACGTACAGAACAGGCGCTCTACGAACAGGCAGCGCAGCAGGCGACGGTTGCTCGCATTGGTCGCCAGGCGATCGCAACCGACCGGATCGAGGTGCTATTAGATTCTGTTACTACGCAGATAGCGCAGGTACTCGAAGCTGACTACTGCGAGGTGCTAGAGCTGCTACCTGAGAGTCAAGAACTCAGGCTACGCTCGGGTACCGGCTGGCAGCCAGACATGGTCGAACGGGCCACTTTTAGAAACGATCGCATATCCTGGGCTGGCCACACGCTCAGTTCGATGGAAACTATTGTTGTCACAGACTTATCAATTGAAACCCGGTTTGTCAGTCCGCTGCTAGACCAGTACGGGATAGTCAGCGGCATGAGCACTGTGGTCGGCAATACCCGAGATCACCCCTTTGGCGTACTCGGTGTGCATACCCGCACTCAGCGAAACTTTAGCGGGAATGATGTCAACTTTTTACAGGCGATCGCAAACATCCTCTTCGAAGCCATCACTCGCCACAAAGCTGACCAGCAAATTCGTCATTCCAACATTGACTTAGAGCGTCGCATCGCAGAACGTACTCAGCAGCTTAGCGAAGTCAATCAAGAACTAGAGGCCTTTGCCTACTCGGTTGCCCACGATCTAAGGGCGCCCTTGCGAGCCATTGAGGGGTTTGCCGGCATCCTCAAGGAGGACCACAGCAGCAGCCTAGATGAAACCGGGCAGCGATACACCCAAATTCTAATTGACTCCGCCTCCCGGCTCGATCAGCTAATTCAAGATTTGCTCAGCTATAGCCAGCTTGGTCGCCGTGATATTCAGCTAGTTTCGGTCAATCTCTCAACCACTGTTGAGAGATTAGTGCGCGAACTTTCCCCTACGTTCGGAGCTGACTCGCCTTCAGAGCGACCACCTCAAGTTGAAGTGATTGGACCGCTGCCTTTTGCGCAGGCTCAACGTGGAGTACTAAGACAAGTAATCAGTAACCTGCTGACGAACGCCGTCAAGTTCGTTCCGGCAGGACGCACGCCTATGATTCGCATTTGGGCAGAAGAGCGCACAGCAGATCATACAGAACAGCGCATTCAGTGGATTCGCCTCTGGGTGGAAGATAACGGCATTGGCGTTCCCTCCCGTCATCGCGATCGCATCTTTCGCCCCTTCGAACGATTGCAGGGTATCGACCAATATCCCGGTACCGGAATTGGCTTAGCCATCGTGCAGCGAGGGATCGAGCGAATGAATGGACAAGTAGGTGTCGAGCCAGCTCCCACAGGCGGTTCTCGCTTCTGGATTGAACTACAGCGCTCATAGTGCCGGACAGCTGCAAAGATAGGTTCCTTTGACGGACAGACTATCTGCACTGCGCTACGCTATAACTAACTTCGGCCAGTCGGTGAATCTTACTGGCCGAAAGCTGAGAGGTATGGATTGGAGTCAAAGTATGGATTTTCGCGATTACAGCATCTTACTGGTTGAAGACGACTCCAACGATATTTTCTTTATCCAGCGCGCCTTTCAGCAAGTCAATGCTATCAATCCGATTCATATCGTCAAAGACGGAGAGGCTGCGATCGACTACCTCTCTGGCACAGGAGAGTATGACAATCGCGAGCAATATCCCTTACCCGCTCTAGTGCTGTTAGATTTAAAGCTGCCGCGCTGTTCGGGCACAGAGGTTTTGGAGTGGCTAAGGCAGCAGCCGATGCTCAAGCGAATTCCGGTGGTCGTACTTACCTCATCAAGAGAGAGCCTAGATGTTGATCAAACTTATGAACTAGGCATTAGCTCTTACCTCGTCAAACCGGTCAGCTTCGATGCTTTGTCTAGGATGATTGCCGCATTAGACGCATATTGGCTAAAACTCAACGAATATCCCTCTATTGCGTTTACGTGATACCGCACACCCTTAGCGTTGCATTCACATAGACCAATAAACTTAGATAAAAGCCCTGAATAAGAGCCTCGAAACAAGGCGAAAAACGCCAAAGATACTGTTGTTGGACTAGACAATCTGATGGATTTAGAGCGATCCCTTCAAAAAATTTTACTCATTGATGACGATCCAAATGACCGCTTACTTGCAATCCGCGAGGTGAATCGCGAATTTCCTGAAGTTGAGATCCTAGAAGCCCTAGACTGGGAGCAGATCCATCGGTCATTCGAAGCCGACGACTTTGACCTAGTTATTACCGATTATGAACTCAACTGGGCGACAGGACTAGAAGTCTTAAAAGCAGTTAAAGAACACGACGACCAGCGTCCGATCATTATGTTTACCGACTCCGGCTCCCAGGAAATCGCCGTAGAAGCGATGAAAGCCGGGCTAGACGACTATGTCTTGAAATCTCCCAAGCATTTAATTCGCTTGTCCCAGGCAGTACGCTCTGTTTGGGACAACGCCCAGATTCGGCGTAAGGCATCTGAACTGGAGTTTCGCCTGAAATTTCTGCTTGATGAGCTAGCAGTAGGCGTATTTCGCTCGACGCCAGAAGGACAGCTAATAGAAGCCAGCGACGGTCTCCTAGAACTACTCGGGTTCAGTTCTATAGAAGAAGCCCAGCTATTTTTTAAAAAGAACCTTGCTGTCAGCGTCACTGAGCTACCGAGACAAGGACAGTGGCATAGGGAAGTCAAAATAGCACGCGCTGGACAGAAATCCCTATGGCTACGCATCAGTGAGACCCAAGTTAAGTTCGATGGCAAAGTCGTCATTGATGGCTTAGCCCACAATGTCACAGAGCAAAAAGAAACAGCAGCGGCCTTGAAGTCTTTAAACCAGACGCTAGAACAGCGGGTCGAAGAACGAACTACCCGTCTAGAGCAGCTCAACCATGAGCTGGAGATATTTGCTATGGCGGTCTCGCATGATCTGCGAGCGCCTATCCGCCAGATTAATGGATTCGTCACATTTCTGAAGCAGACAATTGAGCCAATAATCACCAACGACGATGCGCTGCACTACCTACAGCGCATCGTCGACTTGACAGAGCAAGCCAGCAAGATGATAGACGATCTGCTCGATTACTCTCGTACCGGACGCGCTGAGATGCACTACAGCACAATTAACATGCAACAGCTAGTAGAAGAAGTGAAGCAACAGATTGATACCCATAGCCCAGAGCGCACCATCCACTGGAGGATTGAGAACCTACCGACCGTGAGCGGCGATCGCAATCTGCTGCGCCGCGTCTGGCAAAACCTAATCGAAAACGCAGTCAAATACACTCAGCTCAAAGATCCAGCGAAAATCACTATCAGTAGCCGAGCCGAAGAAGATGAACAAGGCCGTCAAAGCTGTATCTTCTCTATCGAAGACAACGGCATCGGTTTTGACCAAAAATATTATTCCAAGCTATTCGGCGTCTTTCAGCGGCTGCACAATGCAAAAGACTTCGACGGCACAGGTATTGGCCTAGCCAACGTAAAAAGAGTCATTCATCGTCATGAAGGAAACTTATGGGCAGAAGGACGGCAAGACGCTGGCGCAACCTTCTATTTCTCCTTGCCCTGTTCACTTGACTGATGTAGTGATCGCCACCTTGCTTCATAGGTTTGCGATCAGTGAAAGCCTTGTTCTAGAAGCTTTGCGTTAGAAATCTCGTTTTCGAAGAGCTGTCCGTACCGCCGCTAGCCCAATGTCGTCGGTAGTTGCATCGGGCTAAAGCCGCTAGGTTCTGCCATGCCACATTCGCTGTCATCTGTCCGATCTGATTGATAGCTCCCCACAACTCCTGACTAGGTCTAGCAATGAGTAATAGCCCCGCAAACAATATTGCTTTCACCACTCAACCGGCAGTTGACTTCGATCGTGACATCTGTGGCGATCCGCTTCAATCTGTAGCCCATGAGTGGTTAGTTACCAACGGCCTTGGCGGCTATGGCTGTGGTACCATCTCCGGCGTACTCACCCGCTGCTATCACGGCCTGCTCGTAGCCGCACTCAACCCACCCCTCGACCGAACCCTACTGCTGACCAAGCTGGACGAGTTTGTTCAATACCTAGATACCTCCTATCCACTCAGCTGCGATCGCTGGACCGGCGGCACCACTACTGGCCATGGCTATCGCCACCTAGTGCGCTTCCATCTCGAAGGCACCATCCCCACCTGGACCTACGCCTGCGCCGACGCCATCTTAGAAAAACGAATCTGGATGCAGCCTGGTGAAAACACCACCTATATTCAATACAATCTGCTGCGAGCCACTGCCCCCTTTCACCTTTCAACAAAAGCCCTCATCAACCATCGTAACCATCACCACGTCACCCAAAGTCAGACCCAGCAGAATGGAAAACAACAGGACAAAGATAGTAGTACAACCTCAAATCAGTCCTGGAAGATTCTCACTCGCTCCCATCCTAGAGGCCTCAAGATAGAAGCCAGCGGCTGCTCAACTCCCCTGTATCTCTTCAACACCAAAGGCCAGCTACAGCCGATCAACCGCTGGTATCAGCACTATTTCCTTACCCAGGAAAAATATCGTGGCCTTCCCCACCTCGATGATCACTTCCACTGCGCCACCATCCGCACCACCCTCGTCCCGGGCGAAACTCTCACCATCGCCGCCAGCACAGAGCCCTATCCAAACCTAGATGAAGACAAATCTCTCCAAACCAGACACCACTACGAACAGAACCTACTAGAAAAAGCCAACAACACTCTCCCATCCTCTATCGCTCTGTCCCCATCTTTCGAAATCCAACAACTCCTCCTTGCCGCCGATCAATTCATCGCCACCCGTACAACAACAAACCCACAGACTAAAGAGACAACAGTCGGTAAAACCATCATCGCCGGCTATCCCTGGTTTGGCGACTGGGGCCGCGATACGATGATCGCGCTTCCAGGTCTTACTCTCGCCACTGGTCGCCCAGACATTGCTCGTCCTATCCTGCGCACTTTTTCTAACTACCTCAGCCAGGGGATGCTACCCAACGCCTTCCCCGAAGCCAACGACGACCCTGGCTACAACACAGTAGACGCTATCTTTTGGTACTTTGAAGCGATTCGCGCCTATATCATTGCTACTGAAGACATTGAACTTTTAGAAGAACTTTTTCCAGCGCTAGAAAATGTCATCGACTGGCATCTGCGTGGCACCCGCTACAATATTCACTTAGATCCAGCAGACGGTTTGATATATGCAGGTGAAAAGGGCGCTCAGCTCACTTGGATGGATGCCAAAGTAGACGATTGGGTCGTCACACCTCGAATTGGTAAACCGATTGAGATCAACGCCTTGTGGCACAACGCGCTGCGCTGCATGGTTGAGTTTTGCGATCGCATCAACCAACCAAAGTCAGACTATCTCGAGCTGGCAAAATTCTGCGCCGACAGCTTCTCAAAATTCTGGAACGCCTCTGCTGGATACTGCTACGACGTTATCAATACCCCTGACGGCAACGATTCAGCCCTTCGTCCGAATCAACTCTTTGCGGTTTCGCTCGCCTACGCTCCGCCCCTAAGCAAACAACAACAGAAAGCAATCGTCGATATCTGCGCTCAGCATCTGCTCACTTCTCACGGACTGCGATCGCTCTCCCAATCACACCCAGACTACATTGGCAAATATGGCGGTGATAGCCTCAAACGAGACGGTGCCTATCACCAAGGCACCACCTGGAGCTGGCTACTTGGCCCCTTCGTCCAAGCCCATCTCAAAGTCTACGGCGATACAACAGCTGCTGGTCAGTTCTTGCGGCCGCTTGTTAAGCAGATTCATTCAGGCTGCGTTGGCACCCTCAGCGAAATCTTCGACGGTGATGCACCTTTTCCCGCCAGAGGAGCCTTCGCTCAGGCATGGAGCGTTGCAGAAGTTTTGCGTTTGTATCAAATAATTGAGAAAGGTTAGTCTGTTCAAATGTTTGGATATAGCAAACGGCGGAATGCATTCTACTGCTTGCTAAGCATTGAGCTCTACAGGAAAAGGTTGTAGCACTTGAGTACGCTGTGAGTAAAGTGCCGGAAGCTATAGCTCAATCACCTTCTCTAGAGAAAAATCGTACCCGTTCTAAGTTCACCTTTGCGCTGACTCGCGTTCCTATTTCTAGACGCAAAGACGCTGGCGATCGCACCTGCAATGTCCGCTCAGACAGCAGTCGCATCGTGTATTGATACTCCCTGCCCAAAAACTGCCGCCCCTTTACCCATAGATCTCCGTCTTCGTCTGGAACAATTCGCACATCTTCCTGGCAGATCATCAGCTCTCCCTGCACCGTTCCTGACGCGATCGCTTCCTTCCTCATCCCTTCACCAACCGAAGGGCCTATCCAACCCAACTCCGTTTGCCACCCGCCATCCCGCCAAGTCGCTGCCACAAAATTCGCCTGCGTCACAAAGTCTGCAATAAATCGAGAAGCTGGATGATGATAGACCCGCTCTGGCGTATCTACCTGGACTAATCGACCTCGATCCATCACCGCAACTTTGTCCGCGATCGCCAGAGCCTCCTCTTGATCGTGCGTCACAAAAATCCCCGACGCCCCGACCTGCTTCAAGATGTCGCGCACTTCCTGCCGCAGATACAGCCGCACCTGCACATCCAAATTGCTAAAAGGCTCATCGAGCAACACCACCGGTGGTCGAGGCGCTAGAGCCCTAGCCAGCGCTACTCGCTGCTGCTGGCCGCCCGAAAGCTCATGCGGAAACCGTTTTTCCATTCCCAAGAGTCCTACTAGCTCAATCGACGCGATCGCCTGCAGTCGAATTTCCTTCTTCTTTAGCTGTCCCCGTCTCCACAGCTGTTCTAGGCCAAACGCCACATTCTCCACCACACTTAAATGCGGAAACAGCGCATAGTCTTGAAACACAACACCCACGTGCCGTCGCTCTGGAGGTAGCCATGTGCCTGAGCCACATACAGCCTGCTTACCTAGCACAATCTCTCCAGCATCGGGCCGCTCAAACCCCGCTACAAGTCGCAGCAGCGTTGTCTTACCACAGCCTGACGGGCCCAGTAAACCCAACAGCTCTCCCTCATTCAGCTCAAAACTTGCCTCATTCACTGCCGGGATTGCAGTCGCCGTAAATCGTTTTGTAACCCCAGAGCAAGATAGAACAGAAAAGGACATATCGCTATTGCGCATTAATTTCAATAATGCCTATTATTACTTAGGCGATCGCAGCCTAGAGAGATTCCCAATAAGCATAGCCTGAAGTAAATTTCCTGATCGGCTGATAGCACGCAGTGAAGGCGCAGACCAGCACCAGCGCCACCAGCCGATACTTCAAACCCCAGCTTATTCCCAACCTGCTCGATCTACAATCTCGTTCACCTGCGGATTATTCCGACCATAGGACGCCACATTCGTCACATCCACCTTAAAATCGCCAAGCTCAGACACGACCGGATCAAGTGCGACACCGCCCACTACCGGATATTCGTTATTGCTTTCAGCAAACACTTTTTGTGCCTCAGGGCTTACCAAAAACTCCATAAACGCAATCCCATTCTCAGGATGCGGCGCCCCGGTGACCAGTCCCATACCGCTGATATTCACATGCGTTCCCCGGTCTGCTTGATTCGGAAAAAATAGCGCCGTTTCAGCAATCGCTTCTTGATCGGCCGGATCGTCCGATTTTGCTAGACGTGCCCAATAATAGTGATTTACGATCGCCACATCACACTGGCCCGCCGCTACCGCTTTGATCTGGTCGACATCGCCCCCCTCCGGAGCCCTGGCAAAATTGATCACCAGTCCCTTCGCCCATTCCTCAGTTGCCTCGACGCCAATCGACTCCACCATCGAACCCACCAGCGACTGGTTATACACATTGCCAGAGCTGCGTACACATACCCGTCCCTTCCACTTTGGGTCGGCTAGCTCCTCATAAGTTGAAAGCTCCTCTGGCTCCACATTCTCAGTGTTATACACCAGCATTCTCGCCCGAGTCGTCAGGCCGTACCACAGACCGCTTGGCTCACGCAAATTCTCCGGTACTGCACCTTCCAAAACCTCAGACTTCACCGGCTGGAAAATGCCCGCTTCTTGAGCTCTCCACAATCGTCCCGCGTCCACAGCTACAAACACATCAGCTGGACTTTCCTCACCCTCATTCTTGATTCGTTCAATCAGCTCATCCGGCTGACCTTCAAGCACATTGATCTGAATGCCCGTCTCGTTTGTAAACTCTTCGTACAGCGTCTCATCCACGTCGTAATGCCGAGCAGAATACAGATTTACGACTTGCTCGACCTCTTCTGGCCCGCGCTGGCAAGCCGCTGTACCCAGTCCAATCACCAAAGCAATTCCGCAGAGATGAAGTCTACTTATTTTCACAATTAACCTACACTGTTGACAATAATTACTATTAAAGGGGTCACAAGCTCAACATGCAACCCCTTTTCTCGTTTTCATTGTTAGGAATGTTTATCATTTCCATAGAATGACCAAAATCAGTCTGGTCATTTGCTGTAGAATTGTTGGGATTTATTGAGCCTGGTGTCTCATGCCACGTCGAAACGACCTCAAAAAAATAATGCTCATCGGTTCCGGGCCAATCGTGATTGGTCAAGCCTGTGAGTTTGACTATTCTGGAACTCAGGCGTGCAAAGCCCTCCGAGAAGAAGGGTATGAGGTCGTGCTGGTCAACTCCAATCCGGCGACGATTATGACCGATCCGGATATCGCCGATCGAACTTATATAGAGCCGCTCACCGCTCCGCTGCTAGAGCTAGTCATTGCCCAAGAGCGTCCAGATGCGCTGCTGCCGACAATGGGCGGTCAGACTGCACTTAACTTGGCCGTCGAGCTCGCAAAGGGCGGCGTCTTAGAGAAATACGGCGTTGAGTTGATTGGTGCGGACCTAGCCGCTATTGAAAAAGCTGAAGATCGCAAGCTTTTCAAAGAAGCGATGATCAAGATTGGCGTTGGTGTCTGTCCGTCTGGTTTAGCTGAAACCATGGACGAGTCGTGGGAAATTAATCAGCAAATTGGTTCCTATCCGCTGATTATTCGCCCGGCTTTTACAATGGGTGGCAGCGGCGGCGGCATCGCCTACAACAAAGAAGAATTTGACACTATCTGCCGCTCCGGGCTGGAAGCCAGCCCAGTCTCTCAGATTTTGATCGAGCAGTCGTTGTTGGGCTGGAAAGAATACGAGCTAGAAGTCATGCGTGACTTAGCTGATAACGTTGTCATTATCTGTTCAATTGAGAATATCGATCCGATGGGCGTTCATACGGGCGATTCCATCACCGTCGCTCCCGCTCAGACCCTCACAGACAAAGAATATCAGCGCCTTCGCGATGCTTCGATCAAGATCATTCGTGAAATTGGCGTAGAAACAGGTGGCTCGAACATTCAATTCTCCGTCAATCCAGACAATGGTGACGTAATTGTTATTGAAATGAATCCTCGCGTTTCTCGTAGCTCAGCGTTGGCATCAAAGGCCACCGGTTTCCCAATCGCCAAGTTCGCCGCCAAGCTAGCGGTCGGCTATCGCCTCAACGAAATTTCCAACGACATCACCGAAAAGACGCCCGCGAGTTTCGAGCCCACGATCGACTACGTGGTGACAAAAATTCCTCGCTTTGCCTTTGAAAAGTTTCCTGGCGCTTCTTCTACCCTGACTACGCAGATGAAGTCTGTAGGTGAGGCAATGGCGATTGGCCGAACGTTCACAGAGTCTTTTCAAAAAGCACTGCGATCGCTAGAAATTGGCAGAGCCGGCTGGGGATGCGATCGCCCCGAAAAGCTCCCTACGCTATCACAAGTCCGCAGTGACCTGCGCCGCCCCCACCCAGAGCGGATATTCGCTATTCACCACGCCATGAAGCTGGGCCTATCAGTCGAAGAAATCTACGAGCTTACCGCTATTGATCCTTGGTTCTTAGACAAGCTCAAGGGGCTGATCACCGTCGAAAAATTCATCCAGCAGACCCCCTTACCCGATATCAACAAAGCCCAGATGCTGGCCATCAAGCAAGAAGGCTACAGCGACAAACAGATTGCCTTTGCCACCAAAGCCAGCGAAGACACTGTCCGCGAATACCGTAAATCGCTCGGCGTCATTCCCGTTTACAAGATGGTCGACACCTGCGCCGCTGAATTCGAATCCACCACGCCCTATTACTACTCCACCTACGAAGAAGAAAGCGAAGTCCTCCCCTCCGATCGCCGCAAAGTCATGATCCTAGGCGGTGGCCCAAACCGTATTGGTCAGGGCATCGAATTTGACTACTGCTGCTGCCATGCTTCCTTCGCCCTGCAAGCAGATGACTATGAGACCATTATGGTCAACTCCAACCCCGAAACGGTCTCCACCGACTACGACACCAGCGATCGCCTCTACTTCGAGCCCCTGACCAAAGAAGATGTCCTCAACATTATCGAAGCCGAAAACCCCGACGGCGTCATTATCCAGTTCGGCGGACAGACACCCCTAAAGCTCGCCGTTCCACTTCAGTACTATCTAGAAAACACTGCCCCTGACCAGATCAAAACCAAAATCTGGGGCACCTCTCCCGACTCTATTGACGCCGCCGAAGATCGCGAGCGCTTTGAGAAGATGCTGCGCGAGCTCGATATTCGCCAGCCACCCAATGGTTTGGCTCGCAGCAACGAAGAAGCGATAAAAATTGCTCAAGACATCGACTATCCTGTTGTCGTTCGACCCAGCTACGTTCTCGGTGGTCGCGCCATGGAAATCGTCTATTCCGACACGGACCTAGTCCGCTACATGACCACCGCCGTCCAGGTAGAGCCCGATCACCCTATTTTAGTCGACAAATTTCTGGAAAATGCAATAGAAGTCGATGTCGATGCGATCGCAGACCACACTGGCGCTGCCGTCATTGGCGGCATCATGGAGCATATCGAGCAAGCCGGCATTCACTCTGGCGACTCCGCCTGCACCCTACCCACCGTCAGCCTTTCCGAGAGTGTACTGACCACCATCCGTGACTGGACCTTCAAACTCGCCAAGCGCCTCAACGTCATTGGCCTGATGAACATCCAATACGCTATCCAAGGTGAGCAGGTCTATATCATCGAAGCCAATCCCCGCGCCTCGCGTACTGTTCCCTTCGTCTCCAAAGCCACCGGCGCTCGCTTGGCCCAGATTGCCGTCCGCGTCATGTCCGGCAAAACCCTCGCCGAACTTGGCTTAATTAAGGAAATTATTCCCCCTCATCTCTCTGTCAAAGAGGCCGTCCTTCCCTTCAACAAATTCCCCGGCACCGATACCCTGCTCGGGCCAGAAATGCGCTCTACCGGTGAAGTCATGGGCATTGACACTAGCTTCGGCCAAGCCTATGCCAAAGCAGAGCTCGCTGCCGGACAAATCCTCCCTCAGGCAGGCACCGTCTTCATCTCCGTCAACGATAGAGATAAAGCAGCTGTCGTTCCCATCGCTAAAGATTTCGTCGAAATTGGTTTTAGCATCGTTGCTACTAGCGGCACCTACCGCGTACTCAGTCAAGCAGGTGTCGCTGTCGAATCTATCCTGAAGATTCACGAAGGCCGGCCTCATGTCGGTGATGCTATCAAGAACCAAGACATCCAGCTAATTATCAATTCCCCCATAGGAGAAGCCGCTCAGGAAGACGATCGCATTCTTCGCCGGACCGCCCTCGACTACAAAATTCCCACAGTGACGACAATTGCGGGAGCCAAAGCCACCCTAGCCGCCATTCGCTCACTCAAAGACAATCAGCTAACCGTCAAAGCACTGCAAGACCATCTCGCTTGCATCTAGTGCATAATCATCTGCGCTTGACTATCTAGCATTTGAGGCTTTAATACTCATCTATCTAATTCAGAAGCATCTAGCACAGATCCATCAACGTACTACTAAGGATGAAAGTCCTCTAGTGAAATCCCATGGGCAGAGACAAAGTTGATTCTGTCTCTGCACCATTTTTTTTCTTTTTCTTATCGCCGCCTTTGAGTCGCGCTTTCTTCACCCTGTCTGTCGCTTCTAAAGTCACAAAGGCAATCGGTGCGATCACGAAGCAGATCGCCATCAAAACCACAGAAGCAACCAAAAAAGCAATCGCTCTCAACACAAACATAAGCAGCACAGTATCGCGAAAAAGTACGTGGTTCTAAGTCTCACTGATAGTCAAAACAGAACGTCATCTTTGTGGAAAATGCTATCACAGCCTTCTCCCGCTCGTGAGATAGCCATCCCACCCAGTCTAAAAGTTCAGACTACTCCTCAAAAGTAACGCTAGATACTAAAAAAGGCGCAGGTCATAGATTTTCTCCAGCTCCTGTTGTGCCTGCTCAGATGGCTATACCAGAGTTGTCTTCGTAGAAATATTCAGGAAACAGAACTATTTATCTAAAGATAAGAAAAATCTGCGTAGTATCCGTAGAGCCAGCCTGTGTAGTCTCAGTGCAATTAACTAGGGAAAAATTTTGAACAGACTAATTCTCGTTCAAAAATTCGTATATGTATTTAGATTTTTGAGCATTCTTTCTATCCTTATTATCAAACAACATCACGCTTCTTTGATGCTTCAACTTAAGTAGTGTCATCGTGTTTTTTTCGATAGAAGATAGGCTATCTATAGGCTGTTCGCTTACGTAGCTGCTTGAATATGATTGTAGCAAATGCGACATGCAGTTATCTCCATCCGAAAATTTTATGGACACCTTAAGTAAAGCCATCGTTCAAAAGAGTAAACTTGTTGCCTTAACAGCGAGCCTCACTATTGCCGCTATTGGTGCGACTAGCCCTGCGGCTGAAGCTGCTACCTACAATCTCGACTTCGAAGGAAGCGCAGATGGTAGCGCCATCAGATACAACGACGACGGTACCCTACAGACAACTCAGTGGGAAAGTTGGAAGCTCAAAAACATCACGGGTATTAACAAGTACAAAGCTGATAAAGGTATAGACAACGGTGAGGCAAAATTCAATATATACAATACAAACGTTTTTGGTGGAGACCATAAAGTAGATCGAGATATCGATCTAACAACTGGCGTATTTGCTGGAAAGAGAAATACGAACAACAAGACGGTTAAATCAAACAACCAGATGCTTGACACTGGTATTGAGAAGCAGGGGGGTGTTTTGATCATTCAAGAAGAATCCAACAACGACAGCTTTAACAACGGCTTCTACACTGCTGATGATGAAGCTAAGGGCGGCGATATCTTGTTTGATTTTGATGGAATTGTCGATTTCAACAGTTTCTCACTACTGGATATTGACGACAATGGCGGCGGGATCAAGGTCGAAGGGACACGGGCCGATGGCAGTATTCTCGAGATTGATATTGATGAGCTGATGTCTAGTCTCCACACTAAAAACAAAAACACATCAGACACGCAGGGAACTTTCGTCACCACGACTGACGGTGTAAAGATGACTCAGGTTGGCAAATTTCAGGGCGACAACTCTATGTTCAGATTCGACATAGACGATGCCTATCTTACAGATGTACGCTTCAGCTTCCCTGGTAGTGGGGCTATATCTGGATTAGAGTGGGGTACGGTAGATGCGCCACAGGAGATTCCTGAACCTTCTGCTATCGGTGGTCTGCTGATGCTAGGCTTCATCGGTAAGCGACTCAAGAGTAAGCGCGATGAAGCTGCTGTATGAGGATGAAGGTCAAACAGCTTCTGCAAGTGTACAGCTAGCAAACGCTGGAAATAGCGGTAAAGCTAGCAAAGTCTATAATACTAAGCCCTCCCCAACATATGTCGGGGAGGGCTTTTGTTTTCTGCTGTAAGCTGCCTCTCTCTACAGGTCTAGTGAGTAGAGATCTCAATGAAAGATTCTAGCGGAAGTTATCGGGATTGAGCGAGCGAGCAGGTGCTGTAGGCGCGTTCAACGCAGCGCCTGTGCCACCATCAGCAGGCGAAAGAAAGGGTTTTAGATTTATACCGTTACTCGTAGCGGCAGGTGTCTGTGAGCTAGGAAGCGAGTAGTTGCCAAGGATGTTGCCTAGTTCACCGAGCAGATCGCTATCGTTTGTGCCTGTGAAAGTGGTGACGACGGTAGTTTCAGTGCCGGCGTCGGCGATGGTGAGGTTGTCAAAGACGCGATCGCGAGTCACAACCGGATTTTGGCCTCGTGGCACGGTAAAAACAATTTTGCACGCGCCAGGGGACTGCTCAGTAGTGGCGCAGACGATATCGTAACCATTCTCCATGCCAACTTGCAGCTCAGCAAGTCCTTCAGGCCGGTAAGATTCTAGACGATCGCTAATGGCATAGCAGCGCTTCTCGGCGGTCCAGCCACCGCCCATGCGAGTAGGGGTAGCCCATTTGTAGGCTTGGCCAGGCTGGTTTTCGGGCAAGTACATAACTGTGTATTCACCATCTACCAACTGACAGTCAAACCGAGGATCGCTGCTGGGGGTGGGCGTTTCTTGCCCTTCGGGTTCAACGTCTGGTAGAGGAGGTGGCGAAGTTTGAGCGATACCAGGAAGCGCAGTTGTGGCAATCGCACTCAAAAGCGTACCCATCACCAAAAGGGTCCGGCTCAAGTATCCGCGACTTGTGGACGTGTGGGAATCAAGCATGATTGAAGTTCTCTAAAGGTCAGTTCTTAGGGTCAAAGCTACGCCAAGCCTAGCGTAACAGACATTTTTCTGGGCTTTGAGGTGGACAGTCCTTATCAACTTTCATGATTGGTTTTGGCTATTGATCGGCTCACAGCGCTAAGCTCAAAGACGATAGTAGAGTGCTGCAAACCTATGGTTCAAACGACGCAAACGACGCCTCATGGCTCCTGGAAGTCGCCGATCACTTCAGATCTGATTGTCTCTAGCTCTATTCGCTTAGGCACTGCTAGGTTAGACGGCCCAGACATCTACTGGAGCGAGTTGCGGCCAACAGAAGGGGGACACCAGCGGTTAGTCCGCTACGGCCCAGAAGATCAGCCGGGTAGCGTCACAGAAATCACCCCTGCGTCTATGAATGTTCGGACGCGAGTTCATGAGTATGGCGGCGGTGCGTACGTAGTCCATCAAGGAACAGTCTATTTTTCCAATTTTTCTGACCAAAGGCTTTACTGCCAAAGAGCCGGAGAAGAACCGGTGGCTCTAACGCCGACCGTCACTCCCGCAGCCGGACTGCGCTACACCGACATGGTCATCGATGTCAGTCGGCAACGGCTGGTTTGCGTAGTCGAAGACCATCGTCAGCCTGGAGAAGCGATTAATGCGATCGCCACTATTCCACTTTCCGGTGGTCTCCCCAAGATTCTAGTCAGCGGTAACGATTTCTACGCCTCGCCTCGGCTTAGTCCCGATGGTGCGGCGCTAGCATGGGTCACCTGGAACCATCCTCAAATGCCCTGGGACGGCACTGAACTATGGATGGCAGACATCATCGAAGAGGGCAGTCTCAGCCGTCCTCACCGCCTAGTCGGCAATGAAAAGGAATCGGTTTGCCAGCCCAAATGGTCCCCAGCTGGAACGCTACACTTTATCAGTGATGCGACAGGATGGTGGAACCTGTATCGATGGGAAGGGGAGCGGGGGGAGCCGCTTTTTCCGATGGAAGCAGAATTTGCTGGACCACAGTGGAGCTTTGGTCAGAGCAGCTATGACTTTATAGACAATAGCCATATCCTTTGCACCTACCAGTACAAAGGCGAAGCCAAGCTAGCTGAGCTCGACACCTTAGCCCGTTCTATGGATGAAGTTGACGTGTCTTACGCAGGCATCGGCAGTCTGCAAGTGGGGCAAGGATATGCCGTCTTTATGGCCGCAAGTACAGATCAGCCCGGTGCGCTGGTTCGATTCAATCTTGAAACCGGGCAAGTGACAGAAATCCGTCAGTCCAGCAGTTTGAAGATTGACTCCGGCTATTTATCAGAGCCCTCTGTCATTTCTTTCCCAACGACAGGGGGCTTCAACGCCTATGGCATCTACTACCGTCCACAAAACAAAGACTTTGAAGCGTCGGTCACTGAGCGGCCACCTCTATTGGTGAAGACGCACGGTGGTCCCACAGCGTCGGCGTCTAGCGCACTCAATCTCACTATTCAATATTGGACCAGTCGCGGGTTCGCGGTGCTAGATGTCAACTATGGCGGCAGTAGCGGCTATGGCCGAGCCTATCGAAATCGCCTGCAGAAAAGGTGGGGCATTGTCGATATTGATGACGCTGTTAATGGCGCACTGTACCTGGTAGAAGAAGGCAAAGCCGATCGCGATCGCCTAGCCATTGATGGCGGTAGTGCCGGTGGCTACACTACCCTGGCCGCGCTCACCTTCCGCGATGTGTTCAAAGCGGGCGCTAGCTACTATGGCGTCAGCGATATGGCTAGCCTAGCGGCAGAAACTCACAAGTTTGAATCTCGCTATCTAGATAGCCTAGTCGGGCCTTATCCAGAAGAAAAATCTGTGTACGAAGCGCGATCGCCCATCAACGCAGTCGATCAGCTTTCCTGCCCAATCATTTTCTTTCAGGGTAGTGAGGACAAGATTGTGCCACCAAACCAAGCAGAGACAATGGTGAATGCCTTGAAGAAGAAAGGGATTCCAGTAGCTTATCTTTTGTTTGAGGGAGAACAGCACGGATTTAGAAAAGCTGAGAACATCAAGCGAGCTCTAGACGCAGAGCTTTCCTTCTACGCTCAAATTTTCGGGTTTGAGCTGGCGGATGAGATAGAGCCAGTAGAGATTGTTGGACTACACCAATAGACCAAACAAACAGGCCAAATAAATAATTAATCAGAACAATTGAAAGCATCAAGGAGATAGCTATTTTGAATGAATCCTCAATGCCTGAATCTATGTGGCAAGCGAAGCCGTGGTGGTGTCAGCCGTGGTCAATTGTGCTGACCGGCATAGCAATTCCTACGGCTTCCTGGTTACTACTGCATCGGCTGTGGATTACGCTACCGGTGAGCGTTGCGATCACACTCTGGTGGCTGTTGTTCCTAGTTCTGGTGCCTGCTCAATATGCCGCAGCGGTGAAAGAGTCTGTGACAAGAGGCACCGCAGAGCCTCGTATGGAGTGATAACACGCGTGTAACTAGACAGCGGGTTGCTAAATCATCCTTTGTGAGGATTTTTTAACGATAAATCGGAGAGACCGTCTTTACCTAGCCAAAAATCGTACACACTTAGTAGCTGAAAGCGCATCGAAAAGCAAGGAGAATCGCCCCTATGGTAACTACTCTCTCTAGACCCGACTCTATTGTTGATTTATTAGGCAAAGAAGCTGATTCCTTACTACAGCACCAGGCCAAAGTCTCTAAAGAGCTGCTGCACCTGCCTGGCCCAGATTGGGTAGACCGGATCTTTGCACAGAGCGATCGCAATCCTCGAGTCCTCCGCAGCCTTCAGCAGCTCTATTCCACCGGCAGACTCGCCAACACCGGCTATCTTTCCATTCTGCCTGTCGACCAGGGACTAGAACACTCAGCCGCCGCATCCTTTGCACCAAACCCCGTCTACTTTGACAGCGAAAACATCGTCAAACTCGCTATCGAAGGCGGCTGTAATGCTGTCGCTACCACGCTTGGCGTCCTCGGCTCTGTTTCTCGCAAATATGCTCACAAAATCCCTTTCATCGTTAAGCTCAACCACAACGAACTGCTGAGCTATCCCAATACTAGCGAACAGATTATGTTTGCCTCCGCAGACCAGGCCTGGAACCTAGGGGCCGTCGCTGTAGGCGCTACCATTTATTTCGGCTCACCCGGTTCCCATCAACAGATACAAGAGGTCCGCAAAGCCTTTGCTCGCGCCCACGAACTGGGTATGGCTACTATTCTGTGGTGTTACTTGCGCAACGATGTATTCAAGCAGGACAAAGACTATCATCTAGCAGCTGACTTGACCGGTCAAGCGAACCACATCGGTGTCACCATCGAGGCCGACATCATCAAGCAAAAGCTGCCAACCGTCAACAACGGCTATGGCGCAGTCAACGAAATTGAGAGCTACGGCAGAACTGATCCGAAAGTCTACACCGAGCTCTCTAGCGATCATCCAATCGACCTTACCCGATATCAGGTGCTCAATTGCTACGCGGGCCGGGCTGGACTAATCAATTCTGGTGGCTCGTCTGGCGATAGCGATTTTGCTGATGCCGTTCGTACTGCGGTCATCAACAAAAGGGCTGGAGGCTGCGGGCTGATCTCTGGTCGCAAAACTTTTCAGCGGCCAATGGAAGAAGGCGTCAAGCTGTTTCACCTGATTCAGGATGTCTATATTGCTTCTGAGATTACAGTCGCCTAAAATAGGCACTTAGGATTAAGCGCTGATGTCTTATCTGATCAGTGTTTAGCGACAAAAGTCCGTCTGCTTTTCCTGTTACGGTCCCGGATACGTTCGAGACCGCAACAGCCTTCAAATCTCTCTAGAATCCATGATGAGTCCGCGAGCGGATTGAGCGGCGGATTCTCGGGTAGGATGAACTTCGCCATCATCTAGAACGGTAAAGTCTGGGGTGAATACCCAGCAGCGATAGCCAAGTTCTGTACGCGCGATCGCAATTACCCAATCAGGCTGAGTCAGAATATCAACGAGTTCACAGTATTGCATAGTTAAAATCGGCGTCGCCAAACAGATCGCCACGAATAGAGGCCAGTACAGACGAGCTAGCACAGACAGTTCAGTACCAACACTGACGCACTAATTTCGACATCTTAGAGCTAAATATCTACAGCTCGATATCTACAGCTCGATATCTACAGCTCAACATCTTAAAATTAGCGCCTGCTCGCCTCAGTGTTCTAGCCTGCTTCATCTATGGCTTATCGATAGAGTAGCTCTATTGGATAAAGGTGTAGATTGCGTTAGGCTTAGACACATTTGAGCCACTTAGTCGTCGCGTATTAACGACTGTTGTTCGTGAGATGTCAATTTTAGTGCAGGTGTACTAAAATCAGTATAGCGAATTTTAGCTGCATTAATTTCTACGTCTGGTTACCTTCACCGACCGACTTTCAGTCAACCTACTTCTTATTTTAGTTAAACCAATCTCCGGAACTACCTATGGCTGCTAACGCCTCCTCTGAAAAGCAAAAAGCCCTGACCTCCGTGCTCACTCAAATTGAGCGCAACTTTGGCAAAGGCTCCATCATGCGGTTGGGCGAAGCTAACCGTATGCAGGTGGAGACTATCCCCACCGGGGCATTGACCCTAGATATGGCCCTAGGTGGAGGGTTGCCCAAAGGTCGGGTAATTGAGATCTACGGCCCAGAAAGCTCAGGTAAGACGACACTGGCTTTGCATGCGATCGCAGAGGTCCAGCGTCAAGGGGGCGTTGCAGCTTTTGTCGATGCAGAACACGCCCTCGATCCCTACTATGCTGAGAAGCTAGGCGTCGATGTCGAAAACCTGCTGATCTCTCAGCCTGACACTGGTGAGATGGGCTTAGAAATTTGCGACCAGCTCGTGCGCTCTTCGGCAGTCGATCTAATCGTTATTGACTCCGTAGCGGCGCTCACCCCTCGCGCTGAGATTGAAGGCGAAATGGGAGACTCTCATATGGGTCTTCAGGCTCGGCTGATGAGCCAGGCGCTGAGAAAAATTACTGGTAACATCGGCAAATCGCAATGTACCGTCATTTTCCTCAACCAGCTACGCCTCAAGATAGGCGTTACCTACGGTAATCCAGAAACTACCACTGGCGGCAATGCCCTCAAGTTCTACGCCTCTGTCCGTCTAGACATTCGCCGAATCCAGACGTTGAAAAAAGGCAACGATCAGTTTGGTATTCGCGTGAAAGTAAAGGTTGCCAAAAACAAAGTTGCCCCTCCTTTTAGAATAGCTGAGTTTGATATTATCTTCGGCGAAGGGATCTCTATTTTGGGCTGTCTGCTAGACATTGCCGAAGAGCATGAGATCGTAGTCCGAAAAGGTGCCTGGTACAGCTACGAAGGCAAGAACGTAGCTCAGGGCCGCGACAACACCATCATCCGCATGCAGGAAGATCCTGAGTTCGCTGCAAAAGTGAAAGCGCAGGTAATGGAAAAGCTCAAGCCAGAAGCTATTCCAATCGAGCCCGAAATAGAGAGCGTAGTCGCACCGCCAGTTGAGGTAGATCTTGCTGCTGAGGTTGACGCTGTAGCTGAAGAAGATGAGGCAAAAACAACCAAAGCCAGAAGCCGCAGCAAAGCAAAAAAATGAAGTCAGCTCGTAGCTGTATTTTCCTTCCGAAAGCATAATTGATGCTTTCGGAAGGATTCCTGTTGCCCTTTGTTAAGAGGCCGTGAGCAGAATCTAAAATGACATTAATGACAGAGCAGGACTATTCTCGTACGCGTTTCTACTGAGTAGACTGAGAGAGTCGTTCTCTCGCTTAGTCCATGCGTTTACTTGCTTTTAGTGCCTTATCTCTACTGCTTTTGAGCGAGTTTTCTCTAGTAGCCAAAGCACAGTTTCAGCCTCAGTATAGGTCTCAACAATCTCAATCCGTCTATCAACTGTTTCAGCGAGGAACGACAGCAGCAGCATTCAACGCGCGCGCGGCTGAGTCAATTTGGCAGGAGCTGATTCGTCAAGTGCCTAGTAATTCAGCTGGCTACTACTATCTAGGGTTGGCACTGTCAGAGCAAGACCGGTTTTCAGAAGCGGAAGCAGTCTATCGACAGTCCATCCAGCTGAATCCGAGAAATGCGATCGCCCACTACAATTTAGCCACTGTCCTCAGCGCCCAAGACAAACACAGCGCGGCTGATGCAATGCTACGCACGGCTGTCAACCTGTATCTATACGACGCGGCAGCCTACTGCGACCTATCCAATACCTTACAAGAGCAGTACCAATTTGATGCGGCGATGGACGCAGCCGCCACTGCTCTAGAGATTGACCCAGACTACGCATTCGCTGAGAATCTGGGTTTAGGCTCTGTCTGTACGCTGCACCGGTTCAATCATACGATTGGTCTATTGCAGGCAGCAGCTCGAATAGAACCTAATAGTCCCGAGCGACACTATCGTCTAGGCGCGGCCCTAGATCGGCATGAGCGATGGGAAGAAGCGATCGCAGCTTACCAATCTGCTATTCGACTAGATACCGCCTACGCCGACGCTTATCTACGAATGAGTGCCACCCTTTCAAAGCTAGGACGCGAGTCAGCCGCCGCCTCGGCCTATCAAGCGGCCATCACAGCAAAAGCATCAAAATAGAAGCATCACAGCAGAAACATCACAGCAGAAACATCACAGCAGAAACATCACAGCAGAAACATTAGAGTAGAGACGAGTTCTACGACCAATCAATGCTTATCAGCAAACTCCTCCTGTACTCTTAAACAAGGACTGAGGGTAAGAGCTTAAGCTGATAGCAAATTAATGCTGTTGAGCGCATGTTCCTAATTACTTTGTAGGCCAGGAGTTAGAAACAAGATCATTTTCGAGAGGGCTTGTTCTAAATCTTCAGGATTCCTTGTAGCTAATAGCGCGCTGGGTTTGCCAACTTGAGCAAGAGAGCGGATCAAGCTAGCGACGACTAAGTCGAGTTTCCAAGTTAGCTGCGATCGCGACTGATCTGGCAGCGCTCTTTGCAAAGCATCCAAAAACTGCTCGGTACTGGGCTGAAACTGCTGAGCGGCAATGCTTTGTACCGGTTCTGGCTCGGTGCGTGATCGCCCAATAAACTGACCTCTAAGTGGGTGCGCTTCACCACAGCTAGTCGCACACTGAAACGCTGGTTCTAAGTACGCCCTTAAGATCGCTTCTACTGTTAGTGGCTCATCTATCTCCATCAGCGCTTTTAGAGCCGCCAGCTGACCAGATACAACCGGACCAGAAATGCGAGCCATTACCGCCTTAAACAGATCTTCTTTGGAACCAAAGTGATAGTGGACGGCTGCTAGATTCACATTGGCTTTACTAACCACGTTTCGCAGAGTCGTGCCAGCATAGCCGTTTTCTGCGATCGCGCACTCAGCCACGTCCAAAATTTGCTCTTTAGTTTCAGTCGATGAAGCGTGAGGCATAGTCTAGAGATCTTGATCTTTTTTAAGACGTACGTTTTAATTAAGATTAAACATGGCGTCTTGCTGTATCAATCATAAATGCCGCAGGTAAAAACAGGAACCCACTGTAGCAATAGTCTGCAGAAATCCCGTGAGTACAGGGATTCCTAGACTAGTTTTTCTCGGCTGCCAGCAGCTGTGAGATGGGATGCAAGCCACAAACTCGCGCACAGTTTGCTAGTGGCTGTTTACTAGTGGCTGTGCAAATTCCATTCATACGTTCGTCTTAATTTCCATTCACTCTCTTTATATTTTTGAAATTTCTATGAGCTCTCCACCGTCCAACGTCGCATACTCGGCATCTGTAAGTTCCTGGTTTAGACAGATTTCTCCGCGCTGGTTGATTGGTTTAGGCTTGTTGGGTCTGTTACTAGTCGCGCTACCTGTGATGAAAGGGCTTTCTGTCAGTACTGCCGAAACTGAGACTGTAGGTGCAGGGATTAGCCTGCCAGTTGAAACAACTGAAGCAATCCAAGTAGATAGCTACGACGTTTCAAGATCTTTTACCGGGGAAGTGGCGGCACTCAGAGCAAGCGAGCTGGGTTTTGAGCGCAGTGGTCAGATGGTCTCACTACTGGTGCCGGAAGGATCGCAGGTTCAAGCTGGCACGCCACTAGCTCGATTGGATGTGCAGAACTTACAAACGCAGCGGATGCAGATAGAGGCAGAGAAGGCGCGGGCGATCGCACAGTTAACCGAGCTAGAAGTAGGCGCTAGGCGCGAAGATATTGCAGTTGCGCGCGCCGCCGTTCAAGATTTAGAACAGCAGATTGGTCTACAGCGAACCCAGTTAGCTCGCAGAGAGTTTCTTTACGAACAAGGTGCGATCGCCCGAGAAGCGCTAGACGAGTTCAGCTATGGAGAAGGCTCTTTGCAAGCCCGCCTAGACCAGGCTCGCAGTCAACTACAGGAGCTTCAAAACGGCACCCGCCCAGAGCAGATCAGCGCCCAAGAAGCGGTAGTTCAACAGTTGGACGCCCGTCTGGCAGATATTGACGTGACCATTGCAAAAAGCACGCTGAACGCGCCTTTCAGCGGACGGGTCGCTGAGCACAAGATCGACATTGGGACTGTTGTAGGTGCAGGGCAGTCAGTGGTCAGGCTAGTAGAAAGCGGTATTCCAGAAGCTCGTATTGGCGTACCTGCTGAAGCGGTCAATAAGCTCAGATTAGGTGAAGAGAGAACCGTTGAGATTAATGGAGAAAAATACACGGGTATAATCACCTCCATTTTACCGGAGGTGGATTCGCAGACTCGGACACAAACTGTTGTTCTAGAGCTAGAGTCCAGAGCGACAGCGGGGGTAAATCCGGGCCAAACCGTACGGCTGAACTTGACAGAGCGGGTTGCACAAGCAGGCATCTGGCTGCCGGCTGAAGCATTGACGGAGGGTATTCGCGGACTGTGGACAGCCTATGTAGTGGTAACTGAAAAGGCTTCTACAGAGTCTGAAGAACCGGAAGATGCAGCAGCGGAGGTGAGCTATATTGTCAGGCCGCAGACTGTGGAAGTGCTGTATCAAGAAGGCGATCGCGTCCTAGTCGCTGGCACGATTCAGCCCGGTGACATCATCGTTGCTAGCGGTGCTCACCGGCTGGTTCCAGAGCAGCAGGTCCACTTATCAAGAAAGTCTTCAGAACTTGTCTCAAACTAACTGCTGATTTGTTCTTGCCAACTGTTTTCCTGTTAGCTGTTTTCCTGTTAGCTGTTTTCTTGCCAACTGTTTACAGGTTATAGGCCGATTTGTGGGCCAATTGTTTCAAGCAGCCTCAAAGTCCGATTTCGTACTTGTTAATTCGCGCCGGGTCAAACCAACCAATGGTCAAACATTTCTACACCAATACCCGCCTCCTGGTTCTTACCATTGTCTTAATTTTGGCCTGGGGTCTGCTTTCTTTTCAGGCGCTGCCTCGGCAGGAAGATCCTGAGCTAGTAGGCCGCGTAGCCCTTGTCCAAACAGCCTATCCCGGTGCAGACGCTCAGCGGGTAGAGGCGCTGGTCACTGAAGTAATTGAATCAGAGCTAAGCGAACTAGAAGAGATTTCACTGATCTCTTCAACCTCTCGCGTGGGATTCTCCTCAATCAACATTGAGCTATTGGACACGATCGATGATGCTGATCCGGTTTGGGCCAAGGTGCGCAATGAGCTCGATGCAGCGCAGTCTCGTCTGCCTGCTGGCACCAGTGAGCCAGACTTAGAAGAGATCAAGATTGCGGCCTATAGCGTGATTACTTCGCTGAGCTGGGATTTACCGGGTGAGCCCAATTACGCCATTTTAGGCCGGTTTGCCGAAGAATTGGCCTTGCAGTTGCGCAGCATTGGTGGGACCGAGGAAGTAGAGCTGTTTGGTAACCCAACAGAAGAGATTGTGGTGGAAGTCGATGCGCCAGAAATGGCCGCTTTGGGCCTGTCTGCTCAGTCACTAGCAGGTCGCATTCAGACTAGCGACGCCAAGGTCACAGCCGGACAGCTACGGAGCGATCGGCAGGACTTGGCCATAGAGGTTCAAAGTGAATTAGAAACGCTAGAACAGATTCGTCAGATCCCGATTCAAACGGGCGGTGGTCAGTTTACCCGACTCAGCGACATTGCCCAGGTGAGTCGAGGGATTCAGCAGCCGATGGAAGATGTCGCTTCGGTCAGCGGTCAGCCTGCGATTGTAACGGGCGTACTGATGGAGTCCGGACGCAGGATTGACCAGTGGGCGGTTGAGGTGCGTCAGGTGCTAGCTGAGTTTGAAGAGCAGCTGCCCGCAGGGGTGAATCTGAAAGTCTTGTTTGATCAGAGCGGATATGTAGAGAACCGGATGGAGACGCTGATCTCTAATCTGATCATAGGGGCTCTGCTGGTAGTAGCGGTGACCATGGTGACCATGGGCTGGCGAGCGGCGATAGTTGTAGGCGCGGCCTTGCCAATTACGGCATTGAGCGTGTTTGGTTGGATGAGTATACTGGGCGTGCCGATCCATCAGATGTCGGTAACGGGGTTAATTATTGCGTTGGGTCTGTTGATTGACAATGCCATTATTGCGGTCGATGAGATTCAAATCGAGCTAGCGCACGGTGACGATCCTTTAGCCGCAGTCGTGAAAACCGTTGACTACATCAAGGTACCACTGCTAGCGTCTACGATCACCACCGTGATGGCGTTTGCGCCGATCTATCTGATGCCAGGCCCGGCAGGAGAGTTTGTTGGCTCGATCGCGCTCAACGTGATTGTGTCGTTGATTTCTTCTTTGGCACTATCGCTGACGGTAATCGCCGCGCTGGCAGGCCGGCTACTGGGTCAGACGGAGGAAAAGACGCAGTCACTTGCCAACCAGAGGGCGAATAAAAGAGGACCGGTTGCAGCGATGCAAAGGTTTCTGCTACGTCCTGGTAGCTGGTGGGCAGACGGTATTGCCCTGCCTCGGCTGGCCCGACCCTACCAGTGGACGCTGCGGCGGACAATGGCGCGGCCAGTGCTTGCGATCGCACTCTCTCTAACAATTCCACTCATCGGCTTCATTACTGCTGGCAGCTTAGAACAACAGTTTTTCCCAGTGGTCTCACGTGACCAAGTGCAGATAGAAGTAGAGTTCACTCCGCAAAGCGCGATCGCCTACACCAGGTCACAAATCGCCCAGGCGAGAGACCTCATCCTCAACAATCCAAAAGTGGAGGACGTTCACTGGTTTGTGGGTGAAAGTGCGCCAAAGTTCTATTACAACTTGCAGAACAATCGCCGTAATCAGTCACAGTATGCGCAAGCGCTAGTGCAGTTAAATACGGATAAAAATGCGGCGGAGATTGTGCGATCGCTTCAAGCCGAGCTGAGCGAAGCTTTTCCGGCAGCGCGTATTCTCGTTCGTCAGCTAGAGCAGGGTCCGCCGTTTGATGCGCCGATTGAGCTACGGATATACGGACCCAATCTAGATGAGCTTAGGCAGCTAGGGCTAGAAGCACGACGGGTTCTAAACGGTATTCCCGACGTTACTGTTACCCGCGACGATTTGGGAGAGTCCTTGGCAAAGCTAGGATTGAGCGTGGACGAAGAGCAGGCTCGTCAAAGCGGATTGAGTAACAGTGCGATCGCCCAGCAGCTAGACGCCTATCTAGAAGGCAGCGTTGGCGGATCGGTTCTAGAAGGGACAGAAAACCTGCCGGTTCGCGTCCGCCTGTCGAATCCTGAACGCGCTAATCTCAGCGGCATTGCCTCTTTGGATCTGCAATCAGAAAATGGTGGCACGCCCCGATCTACTAGCGCACTAGGCGAATTTGACCTAGTTCCGGAACTCTCTGAGATTGCTCGTCGCAACGAGCAGCGGGTAAATATCGTACAGGCTTACGTTACTGCAGGGGTGCTGCCATCAGCGGTTCAGCAAGTCTTCGAAGAGCGGCTGGCAAGCGATGAGAATTTTCAGCTGCCGCCTGGCTATCGGACTGAATACGGGGGTGAAGCATCTGAGCAAGATCAGGCCGTGGGCAATCTGTTGATCTATGTGCCGCTGCTCGGCATTGTCATGGTTGCAGCGCTGGTCCTATCACTGGGCTCTTTTCGTCAGGCGATAGTTGTCGCGGTAGTTGGTGTCGCCTCAGTAGGGATGGCGCTATTCTCTCTTAAAGTGTTTGGTGCCGTTTTTGGCTTTATGGCAATCATCGGATCGTTGGGTCTAGTAGGAATTGCGATTAATGACACCGTGATGGTGCTGTCGGGATTGAATGAGAATGTCGAAGCTAAGGCGGGCGATCGCAAGGCCATTGCCTACGTAGTGAATAAATCGACGCGTCACGTGGTCACCACGACAATCACAACCATCGCCGGATTCGTTCCTTTGTTGATTAGCGGGGGACCGTTTTGGCGACCGCTGGCAATCGCGATCGCAGGCGGCATCAGCGGTTCCTCTCTACTCGCCCTCTACTTTGTTCCAGCTGCTTACGCGCTGATTTATCGTCCAAAACGCAAAAAGACTCAGGCTAGCTCTCGCAGGTTCTTTACCTGCGGTCAGCTGAGATCTCATGCAGATCAAGGTTTGATTAGACTGACTTGATTAAGCTTGATTAAGGTTTCAGCTTCACACACATGCTCATTCTTACAAACAGTTCAGAATGCTCTCGTGTGGAAAGTTGTATGCTCTTTTCACGTGTCGTATCGACAAATCAAGATCTAGACCCATGTAGAAAAATGCGTAAGTCGCAGCTCTTGGTTGTGCTGAGAGCAAAGTGCCAGAAGCTGTAGTGCGCGATCGCAGATAAACTGGAAGCGTATCGGATCAAGAGTAAGGCGTAGCCATATGTAGAAAGGAGGCCAAATGACAAGAGACACGTCTAGAGACGGCTTTATCAACCGTTTAGAGTTCTTTGTCCTGACCAGCTTTGCCTGGCTGTGGCGTTTGGTTCAGCAAAGCCAGTGGCTAACCCGTCTGGTCAATCGATTGTTGACCAACATTACAATCTACAAAGTTTCTACGCGACCTTATCCTTTTAGCCTGCTGTCTCTAGATGAAAGGATTCCAGATACCAACAGGCCCAAAAAGCCAGACAACTACACCTCTTGGGACTCCCTGAGCGACCGTACCTACACTAGCCGTCATCTGCCACCCGATCCAAAATTCAACCAAAGCGAGAGCCTACCAGCGCCAGAAGATGTCGCTGTTCTCTTTCGCAAACGCAATGATGAAACCATCTATTCCGAGAAATCGACGCTGCTGTTTCCCTACTGGGCTCAATGGTTTACCGACGGATTTCTTCGCACTGATAGCCAAAATCGGTTCAAGAACACTTCCAACTACCAGATTGATCTCTCACCTGTCTATGGACTGAACCGGAAGACCACCCACCTATTGAGATCATTCACAGGCGGAAAGCTCAAAAGCCAGCGAATCAGCGGTGAAGAATATCCCCTCTTCTTCTACGAAGATCCTGAAAAAGGGATTGTCAAAGAAGAGTTCAAAGATCTCTATAGTCCTCTTAACGACGAGATTCGCCTGCCGCCAGAGCGCAAGGCAAAGCTGTTTGCAATGGGAGTAGAAAGAGCCAACGTACAGATCGGCTACGTCATGCTCAATGTCATCTGCCTACGAGAACACAACCGCCTATGCGACATCTTGGTAGGAGCCTATCCAGACTGGGACGACGAGAGACTTTTTCAGACGGCTCGCAATATCTTGCTAGTCACAATCATGAGGATTGTTATCGAAGATTACGTCAATCACATCACTCCGTATCATTTTAATGTGATTCTCGATCCTGCCTCCTTTCCTAACGAAAAATGGTATCGCGAGAACTGGATGACCATTGAGTTTAACTTTGTCTATCGATGGCACAGCGCTCTGCCCGAGACTTTTATCTATGAGGGAAATCGAATTCCAATCGTCAACTCCCTGTGGAACAATCAAATGATTATAGATAGAGGCATCGGGGCAATTCTTGAAGAAACTTGCACGCAGCCAGCTACTCAGATCGGACTCTTCAACACGCCTGAGTTCCTAATTGATATAGCAGAAGTGCCCACTATTGCCTTAGGTCGAAAAGCCCAGATGGCTAGCTACAACGACTACCGAGAAGCCTATCAATACCCACGGGTAACCCGCTTCAACCAAATTTCTGGAGACCCAGAGACTCGAGCGCTCTTACAACAGCTATATGGACACGTGGACAATGTCGAACTCTATGTAGGACTTTACGCTGAGGATGCCCCCGAAAACGCAGTCCTAGGTCCGCTGATTACTCGTATGATCGGCATCGAGGCACTTTCACACGTAATCACAAACCCATTACTAGCTGAGAACGTGTACAACAAAGATACATTCTCACCTATTGGCTGGGACATCATTCACGAGACTAATTCCCTCTCTGACCTAGTCAACCGCAATGTTCTCTTCGACGATGAACCATTTGATGTCACTTTCTATCGCAATCAAGTACGCAACTAATATTCTAGTAGCTGTTCCTAACTACCCGCGCAGCACTAATAGCAGGAATCAAGAGTAGTAGCGCTCTAAACACTCTTGCATAACTTCATGGTGGTTGAAAGCTAGTGACATCTCTAACGCTTCGACTACTTTAAACCAGCGAGCCTCTACCACTTCGCCTTGGGAGACCTGTGGTGCTAGTGCTGGTAACTCAGCGGCGTCTAGATGAAACATCAGCGGATACTTTAAAGTGACGTTTTGCCGACGCAGCGGCGTGCTGTACACCTCATAAGGATGAGCCAAATTACCCTCGAAGCGAAAGTCCTCCAGTAGCTGAGGAATATCTAGTCCCAGCTCTTCCCAGACTTCTCGGTAAACAGCCTGGGTTGCAGTTTCGTCATAGTCTAAGTAGCCACCAGGTAGTCCCCACAGTCCAACGCCGTCGGGTAAGTCTTCTCCACGCTGACCTAGCGGTACATACCGAATGCCTTTGCTAACAAAGAACAAAACGGGCAAAACGGTGACACTGCGACTGATCCATATTTCTTCGCCTTTATGATGAATGCAGCGGTTGGGAGTACTTTTAAATTTCACAGATTTTTTCGTAAAAAAGCATAGAGGAAATCTTTACAGACCTCCTCCGATCACTCTACATACTAATCCGCTTGCGAGTAGTCAGCTCATACCGAAGCAGTAGCTTTCTCTTTTGCGGCTTCGGAGTTTTCATAGACTGGGTAGTCTGTGTAGCCCTTGGGTCCGGGGCTGTACCAGGTCTCTTGCGGCGCGTCTGGATTAAGCACCTGACCATTTGCAAAACGAGCAACCAAGTCTGGAGTACTGATGTAGGGCCGGCCAAAGGCAATCAGGTCGGCGTCTTCAGAAGCGATCGCCTCCTCCCCATCCTTCCGATCATATCCACAGTTGCCGATAATAGTCCCATCGAAGACTTCTCGGAATTCAGCCAGCGTCATTGGCTCACCTAGCTCGTGAAAGCCAAACGATAGGCCGTCCATTACGTGTAAATAAGCCAACCCATAGGAATTTAGCTGCCTGGCAACGTAGGTATAAGTCTCCCTATAATCTGGCGAGCCCATATCGTTAAAAGCGCCGTTTGGCGAGATCCTGACGCCGACACGATTAGCTGGCCACACGGTCAGGACCGCTTCGACAATCTCTTTTAGGAATTGATAGCGATTTTCTAGACTACCGCCATACTTGTCCGTCCGTTTGTTAGTTTTAGACTGCAAGAATTCAGCGATTAAGTAGCCGTTTGCGCCGTGAATTTCTACACCATCAAAGCCTGCTTTTTTCGCATTTTCAGCAGCTTTTCGATAGTCTTCTACAACATTGGGAATTTCTTCTGTTTCTAGGGCTCTAGGTACTTCATAGGGCTGTTTCCCAGTCGGTGTGTGTGATTCGCCACCTTCTATCCCGATTGCTGAAGGTGCGACTGGAAGCTGGCCATTTTCTTGGAAACTGCTGTGAGAGGCTCTGCCAGTGTGCCACAGCTGTAGGAAGAATGCAGCGCCTTTGGCGCGAACAGCGCTAGTAACCTGTTTCCAACCTTCGGTTTGAGCGTCGCTGTAGATGCCGGGGGCATGAACCCAACCGTTGCCTTGCTTGGAAGGAGCGGTACCTTCAGAAATAATTAGGCCAGCGTTTGCTCTTTGGGCATAGTACTCAGCCATCAGCGCATTGGGAATTCGATCTTCTCCAGCACGGCCACGGGTCATCGGTGGGACGACGACGCGGTTTTTAAGAGAGAGATCTCCCATTTTGTATGGGCTTAGAAGATGCGGGACGTTGATGAAGTCGCTCATGTTGAGAAAGTCTTTGTTTCTTGGGTTTTTGGGTTTGATAGTCTAGCTATGATACAGACGATTCTAGATTCTGATAGTCTCGAATTCAACGGTTTCAGAGCTGGGTTTCAGAAATCTGGTCAGCGTTCGTAGGTGCCGATTAATCTAGCTTGGGCAATGACGTGATCAGCGATCGCATCCAATAGATCTATCCTGTCCCAGTCTGAACCTAGCTCTAAATCTCGATCGAGCGCGTATAGCCAAAAGTAATAGTGATGAGTGCCGTGTCCCGACGGTGGTGCGGGGCCAGTGTAGCCTTCGCCATCAGCAGTGTTAACGCCCTCCGTAAATTTATCGCCGCCGCCTTCTGCGATTTCTGTGACATCAGGCGGAATGTTGTAGAGGCACCAGTGCGTGAATCCAAAAGGCAGAGGCGCATCTGGATCGTGGCAGATCAGCACGAGCTGTTGAGTTTCGGATGGAGCTTTCTGCCAGCGAATAGGGGGAGAGACGTTTTCTCCGTCGCTGGTATGTTTCTTAGGAATAGGGCCTAGATGCGAGAATGCAGGACTGCTGATTTCTAGATCTTTAAGTCTCAGTTTCATAGGAAGCGGTTATTCTCTTGTATTTCTTATCTTTCGACCTTACTATTAGCCGCAAATTTCTTTAACGAGATCAAGCGATTGTGCCTTTGTCCACCATTCTTTCAACTTTGGAGTCGCTGCTGTAACGCTATCAAACTGAGGCGTTTTAGAAATGTATACGAAAATAGGAATGAGATAAAAGTCAGCAATACTGATTTCACTTCCTAGAAGATATGGACTGCCGCTTATAAGATCTTCGATAGCTTCTAAGGCTTTTTTCGCGGGCGCGATCGCCCCTTCGACTGCCTGTTGGTCAGTATCTTTTCCCTGACTGGGCTTTACCAGATTTTCAATGGTCAATGCGCCGACAGCGGGCGCATACAGATAGCTATTGACGATACTCATAATTTGATACATACGCGATCGCAGCAGCAAATCTGCAGGCGCAAACTTACTTTGAGCAAACTTCTCGTTGACAAAATATGTAATTGCATCGGTTTCATAGAGGATTTTGCCCTCTACCTCTAGCGTAGGTATCTTGCCAAAAGGATGCTTGTCGAGGTAGGCATCTGTCTGGTTATCACCGTTGAAAATGCCAATATCTTTTAGATCGTATTCGACACCTGCGCCCGCTAGCAGCAGACGAGTCGTGCGGACATACGTGCTGATGGGAGTGCCGTAGAGAGTAATGTTGGCCATAGGGGAAAGTAAATTACAACAGTTTGGAAGCTGACCTAATCTGAATAACTGCTATTTAGACAGCGTCTGAAACGTCGCCTAAAACGAAAGTGCCACCTGAGAAGTATTCTTTCGATGGAAATTATTTAGAGAAGAGTGCGATCGCTTTCTCGTTAAAAGCGGGAATATCATCAGGATTGCGACTAGTAATCAGACCGCTATCTTCAACCACTTCTTGGTCGACCCAAGTTGCGCCCGCGTTGGTCAGATCGGTCTTGAGCGAGGGCCAAGAGGTGACCTTGCGTGACTTAACCACACCTGCTTCAATCAAGCTCCAAGGGCCATGACAAATAGCAGCAACCGGCTTACCCGCATCAAAGAAAGACTTGATGAATTGAACAGCTTTGTTTTCTGTCCGGAGCTGATCGGGATTGGCGACGCCGCCGGGCAGCAGCAAACCGTCGTAATCAACGGTCTCAGCTTCGTCGATAGAGACATCCACTGAGAAATAATCTGCCTTATCAAAGTGATTCCAGCCTTGGACCTGACCGCTTTGAGGTGAAACAATCTGGGTCTGCGCGCCTGCCGCTTCAAAAGCTTGCTGGGGCTTTGTTAGCTCTACTTGCTCGAAGCCGTCCATGACAAGAATGGCAATCTTTTTTCCGTTTAGTTCGTTGGACATTTTGCTTCCTTATCGGAGAATAATTTTAGGAGGTGTGCTGACGTGAGCCTATCGTTTCTTCTATCACTTCTTTCTGGCACTTCTTTCTGGCACTTCTTTCTGGCACCAGGTTTCGACCTAACGCCAAAGGTTGTTACGGTTAGACTGAACAGTACCAGCTCAAAGATGCGAAAATAATAGACCAGTCGTCTACCAGCACATATATTATGTTTTCCTGCTCGAGTTAAACTCTAACTAGCGATAGATTTACTAAAAACATGCTCAAACAGCGTGCCTACAAATGTTTTCATTGGCTCGGTTGAACGTGCCACTTTTGCCTGCAGGATCGCTCCTTGCCAGCCAGCTATGATGAACTGGGCCAGCTGTACCGTATTGGTGTCGGACGAAAGCTCTCTCGATGTTTGAGCGGCGTCTAGGCAGACGGCAAACTGTTCTTCCCAGCTTGAGAAAATTTGGTTGATGCGATCGCGAAACACCTCATTTTGAGCTGCAAGTTCTTGAGCTAAATTTCCGATTAGACATCCATTCACGCAGCCACAGGCTTCCATATCGGCCAGCCCTGCCGCAAAATAGCTGTTTAGCCGCTGAAGCGGAGAGAGCTGCTCGTTGCTGATTGTTTTCCCTAGCTTCTCCTGGTATTCAGTCGCAAAGTCTTCAATAATTGCTATGCCAAAATCTTCTTTGCTCTTGAAATAGTAGTAGAAAGAGCCCTTTGGAGTATTCGCAGCCGAAAGAATGTTGCTGAGTCCTGCTGCGTTGAACCCTTGACGGACAATGATCTCGCGACCAACTCGGATGAGTTCATTTCGTTTGGGAGCTTGTTTCATCTAGCGAACAAATGCAGTTTCTCTTTTTTATCCTAGCTCTCTCGCCTTCAATCTATCTAGTTAAATAATGTAATAGCTGCCTCCTATCCATAGAGATAAGAGACAGCTAGCAACAACAAACTCGAATTTTAGATGTGTTCTAATTCAAGCTATCGCCGATGGCCGCTTCTAAGACATCAGCCATACTCACTCCTTTTTCCTTCGCCTTCGCCTTTAGCTTGGCAAAGAGCTGATCAGAAACGCCGACCCGGTTGCGACGACGACCAGATCCGACCGCCTTGATCGGTTCGTAGGTTTCAGTGAATGTGCGAAGTGATTCAAAGGTGTAGCGATCGCAAAAATCACCAAAGCTCTCGCCCTCGTTCCGATTTTGCCTAAAGCAAACGAACAGAGGCTCTAGCTCCTTCTCTAGACTATCCTCGTGCATCCTTTCCATATAGGGACGCGCCAGCCGAGTCTGATTTGGGCTGCCACCTAGCCACAGCTGATAGCTCTTCGGTGATTGCCCGACAAAGCCAAGCTCTGCCATATAGGGACGCGCACATCCATTCGGACAGCCTGTCATCCGAGTCACAAACGTCTCATTTTTTAGTCCGACCTTGTTCAGCAGCCTGCGAATGCGCAATAGCATACTAGGAATGATTCTCTCAGACTCGGTAACCGCTAAGCCACAGGTTGGCAAAGCGGGGCAAGCCATCGAATAGCGTTCTAGCGAGTCCACCTTGCTGTGCTCTGTGATGCCGTTTTGATCAAGTATCGCTTGAATTGCTTCCTTATCTTCTGGGCTGACATCGCAGAAAACAACGTTTTGGCTAGGCGTCACTCTCATCGAAACGTTGAACTTTTCAACAATTTCTCTGAGCGCTAGCTTGTTACGAAGTTTGCCTTCATTGTGTACGCGCCCATTGCGAACATGAACACCTACAAACAGCTTGCCATCGCCTTGCTCATGCCAGCCCAAGTAGTCTTCATATTTCCATTCAGGCAAAGGTCTAAAGCCATCAATTTTTTTGCCGAATCTCTTTTCGACTTCCTCGATAAATTTAGGCAGCCCCCACCGATGGAGCAAATACTTCATTCTCGATACGCGGCGATTGTAGCGCTCGCCAAAGTCTCTTTGGGTAAAGACGATTGCCTTGACCAAATCATACACATCGTCTTTGTCGACATAGCCAACGTGGTCACCAATGCGAGCAAAGGTCTCTTCCTTGTTATGCGTGCGCCCCATACCGCCGCCTGCGATCACATTGAAGCCTTCTAGCTCGCCGCTCTCGTCAGTGATAACAACAAGCGTGATGTCCTGAGTATAGGCATCGACGGAATTATCTCCAGGTACTGTTACCGCACATTTGAACTTGCGTGGCATGTACTGAACGCCGTAAATAGGTTCAACAGGATGAGGTTCTCCTTCTACCCGTCCGGCTTGTCCCTGTCTAGCCGCGACGACATTGGGATCTTCTTCGGTAGTGACCGCTTTCTCACCGTCTAGCCAAATTTCGTAATAGGCAGGGGTTTGGGGCGTGAGCAGATCCGCGATGTTTGTAGCGTATTTGCGGGCGAGGACGTACTCGGGCTTATTCTTATAAGGGGCAGGCGGGGCCATGACATTGCGGCTGAGGTCACCGCAGGCACCCAAAGTAGAGCCCATGCTGCGAATGATGTCGGCAAGCGTAGCCTTTAAGTTCTTCTTGAGAATGCCATGGAGCTGAAAAGCCTGCCGAGTCGTGGCACGCAGAGTGTGGTTGCCGTACTTGTCGGAGATGTCGTCAAGTGTGAGATAGAGCTCGGGCGGAATGTAGCCACCGGGATTGCGGAGGCGAAGCATCATAGAGTACGGCTTTTCTTCACCACGGACAACTTCGTCGCGGTTGTACTGCTGGTAAGAACCATGAAACTTTAAGATTTGAATGCCCGCTTCTGTGAAGTGGGTGGTGTCTTCTTTCAGCTCAGTCGCCACGGGCTCCCGCAGAAACTGGCTACGCTCTTTGATGCCTTCGAGCTTAGAGACTTTTTTCTCGGCGGGTTTGATGGGCGTGTAAACCATGGGTGATTTGGTAGGAGGTGATTGAAGCAGAATAGTTTTATTGTGCAGGCAATTTCACTGTAAGAAATGAAACTGTGAAGAATGAAATCAGCTAAGGAATGAAATTATGGCAGTATTCTGGTCAGAATAATCACCGGTAATCCGAGCGGGATTGCGGTGTATCTATCAAAATTTTAGCACCGAGGGCATATCAAGCACTTCACTGCTCAAGAAATCGATATCATTTTGGCTCTAAACTGGCTCTAGACTTAGAGCGATCGCCACTTGCTTTAAGCGTGCCAAGCTCTATCCACTTGTAAATAGTGAAATCTCTGCTTGGAGAGGCAAAAGGCGCTATCTATACCTAGTTTTTAAGGAGCCAAGATCATGGCAGATGCGCTGCTATACGACGAGGAAATGTTTGTCTTCCTGACGCCCGATGCCACGGAAACGTTTTTGACGCCGGTCGAGCTGCTATCAAAACTTAAGGAAGTCTTGACGACCCACGAGGGGAAAGTGCCTCGCGAGCTACAGGATCTGAACTCCGTCGAAGCGCAGGCTCAGTATCTGATGAATACCCACTGTGAGTTTGAGACTGGCCCAGGCGAGTCGGTTCAGTGGTATGCGGTGAGGCTAGAGAAGTAACTACTCGACCGTAGAACTACTTAAGCAACGACTGCTTTCATCGCTACGGCTACTTTTTCTTCGGCTTGCTGGCTGACTTCTGCGGTGATGCCTGGACCAAAAAAGTTTTCGATCTTTGGCTGCTTTTCTTGCCATTTCTGGAAGGGGACAAAAGGCGAGTCAAATTCTAGAACCAGCGTATAGGCGCCGTCTCTTTGCTCTTCGTGCAGGCCAGAAAGCACTGGGCGCTGGGTATCGTTGGGACTCAGCCCTAAGCGCTCTAGGGTTTCGTCTAGGTGAGCTTCTTGGCCGTAGCGGTAGCGAGTAACATCTTTACGTACCTGTGTTTGCGTCTGGGTAGCCTGGTCGCGTAGGGCAATCACAGCTTCGCTAGTAGGCTGCGTGTATGGAACGGGAGGTAGTTCGGCGGCTCGCAGGGCGAGGCCACCTAGCAAGATAGGGACACCGTAGAAAAACCCAACGAGGTTGAGGGTGGCGTTTTCCTGGGCATAGGCGACAAAGCCGAGGACTGTAAGAATGCCGCCAACTACAAGGAGAACAGTGCCGAGTGGGATCTTGCGCATAGTGGTTGTCTTAAAGAAGCAGGTGGTCTCGAAAAACTGGCTTTGATAGGAGTTGGCTTGGAATGGGATTAGCTATGCTTCCACAGTATTCTGGCTAGGGTACTCAGGTAGGGTACTCCAGCCAGAGTGCCTAGACAGTAGTTCGCTAGTCTTTTGCCTGTCGTGCAGATGCGCTTAGAACCAAATTTGCTTATCCTGTAATGTGATTATCCCATAAAGAAATGTAACTTAAGCCGGAGAATTATTGAGACATGGAATTCGCTGCCCTTCAAACTCGAATTGAATTGATCCGAACCAAACGTCAGTCGCTGCTCAAGCTTCTAGAGCAGCCTGGGATTGGCACTTTACGCATTGATGTCAATCAGGCGCTAGAAGAAATTGACGATCTGCTAGAGGAGTTCGATCGGGCCTTTCCAGTGCAGGCGTCCTAGAGCTCAACGCGGGACGACATAGAAAGGTATCTAATTCAAACACTTCTAAATACTCAATTGATAAAGATGGGAAGTACGTTTACAGCTCAGGTCTCACACCAGGGAACGACTCACACAGTCGAAATTCCTGACGATCAGCCGATTTTAGACTCGCTTCAGGCGGCAGGTTTGGAGCTGCCTTTTTCCTGTAGTGCGGGCGTTTGTACAACTTGCGCGGCATTGGTCACAGAGGGCACAGTGAATCAGGCAGACGGTATGGGCGTGAGCCCAGAGCTACAGGCGGACGGGTATGCACTGCTGTGTGTAGCTCTGCCGACATCAGATTTGAAGCTGGAGACAGAGAAGGAAGATGAGGTGTATGCCAGACAGTTTGGGCAGCCAGGGTGACTATTCTGCGAGCAGGCAAGGTGCCTACGACTGCGCTTAGTCATAGCGCTTAGTCACTAGCGCTTAGTCATCACAAAAACCGATAGAAGAACCGAGGAAAGAGTTTTGGCTAAGCCTAGCCGTCGAAAGCAGAGGAAGGGATTAGTTTGCAAACGAAATTGATTAGTTTGACGGTTAGTCTGCGGGTGTCGGCGGATGAGTTGCGTAAAAGTCAGCTGGAGTCGGATTTACTGAGATCAGATGCTTTGCGATCGCACATAGAAGCCCGCCTCGCTGCTCACGGCGATCCCCTACGCTGGGCAATCACTGCCGTTGATGCTGATTGCACTGCTCAAGTAGAAGCCGTAGTCACCGCGCTTTAATGATGTCAGCTTTGAAAAGACCGCACACGACGGTTTTGATTATTCCGACCGGGATCGGCGCGGCGATGGGTGGCTATGCCGGAGATGCGCTGCCGATTGCCCGGCTAATCGCCAGCGTGACAGATCGGCTAATAACGCATCCAAATGTGCTGAATGGAGCGCAGCTGTACTGGCCAATGGACAATGCCTACTATGTTGAAGGCTATGGGCTAGATCAGTTTGCGGCTGGGCGCTGGGCGCTGAGTCCGGTTCATCAAAATCCAATCGGGCTAGTGATCGATCAAGGCGTAGAAGATGAGCTGAGATCGCGTCATCTTCAGGCAGCCGACGCCGCACGGGCTACCCTAGGATTGGATGTGCGATCGCATATCATTACCGATCAGCCCTTAGGCGTAACGCTTAAAACAGCCGAATCAGGCGCATCCTGGGGCACGCTAGCAAATCCAGGGAGCCTGCTGCGAGCTGCGGAAAGACTGATTTCAGAGGCAAAGGTAAGCGCGATCGCGGTAATTGCCCGTTTCCCAGACGACGAAGGATCAGATGCGCTAGAGGCCTATAGACAGGGAGCAGGCGTCGATCCGCTAGCAGGCGTTGAGGCGGTCATTAGTCACTTAGTCGTTCGTACGTTCAAGCTGCCCTGCGCCCACGCGCCCGCTCTATCACCGCTGCCTCTAGAGCCTCGTATCTCGCCACGCTCCGCCGCCGAGGAAATTGGCTACACTTTCTTGTCATGCGTACTAGCAGGTCTAAGCCGCGCCCCCCAATTCGTCACAGAACGTCAAACTGGACTATCAATCGGGCGGGAGATCATTGATGCAAAAGCGGTCGACACGGTAATTGTGCCGGCTACGGCCTTTGGTGGCAGTGCGGCCATGAGCCTGGCCCAGAGCGCGGCCCAGGTAATTGCTATCGGGGAAAACAAAACGGCAATGGCAGTTGAAGCCAAAGATTTAGGCATACAGGCAATCGCGCTCGATACCTATTTAGAAGCCGTCGGTGCGATCGCCGCCTACAAAGCAGGCATTTCCTTAACCGCCCTGCGCCCTAAAATTTCTCCTCTCTCTCAGCTGGTATAAACAAACCTCTTCCATTCCTCGTCCCCAACTCCCCGCTCCGCAACGTAAGATAAAAAAATCAGGAAACTCATAACCTCCTGCGGTATCTTTTGAGTAGCTAGTCGAAGGAAAAGAACAAGATGGGACTGTTTGATCGCGTCAGCCGAGTCGTGCGCTCCAACCTCAACGCAGCCGTGAGTTCGGCAGAAGATCCTGAGAAGATTCTGGATCAGGCGATTATGGACATGCAAGAGGACTTGGTGCAGATGCGTCAGGCCGTCGCGCGTGCGATCGCCTCTCAAAAGCGAGTAGAGCAACAGGCCAGCAAAGCCCAGAATGAAGCCAATACCTGGCAGCAAAGAGCCCAGCTAGCGCTGCAAAAAGGTGACGAAAACCTGGCCCGTGAAGCACTCGTGCGCAAAAAAACTCAGGCCGAAACCGCTACCGCCCTCAAAGGTCAGCTCGATCAGCAGTCTGGCGCAGTAGACACGCTCAAGCGGCAGCTAATCGCATTAGAAAGCAAAATCTCTGAAGCCAAGACGAAGAAAGACATGCTCAAAGCACGCGCAAGTGCCGCCAAAGCCAATGAGCAGCTGCAGAGAAGTGTAGGCACGCTCAGCACTGGCAGCGCCATGGGTGCGTTCGAACGGATGGAAGAGAAAGTGATGCAGATGGAAGCCAGCGGTCAGGCCGCAGCTGAGCTAGCAGGAGCCGACCTCGAAAGTCAGTTCGCCAGTCTAGAAGCAGGCAGCGATGTCGACTACGAGCTAGAGGCAATGAAGGCTCAAATGCTGGGCGGTTCGTCGCCAGCTCAGGGGTCTCTACCTGCGGCTGACGAGGCTGCGGCTGACGAGGCTACGGCTGATACTGGCGCAGCGCCTGCTGATTCGGCGGTTGATGCTGAGCTAGAAGCACTCAAGTCTGAGTTAGACAGTCTTTGATCGAAAGGATGAAGTACGAACGGTGAAGTTAGGGCCAGCTGCTCTTTCCTTTTATTGTTCGTACTTTTGACTCCCATCATTATTTTTTCTTCTTATGCAGATTGCCGATCGCCTAGCGCCGCTCCAGACCAACGTCTTTGCTGATATGGATAGCGCAAAGGCGGATGCGATCACAAATGGAAAGCGCATCATCGATCTTTCTTTAGGCTCTTCTGATTTGCCGACGCCGCCTCACGTGCTAGACGCAATTTCAGCGGCTCTAAGCGATCCAGACACACATGGCTATGCGCTATTCAATAGCACCCACGGTTTTCGCGCTGCTGCTGCTCAGTGGTACGAGCAGAAATTTGGAATTGCGATCGATCCAGAAACGGAAGTGCTGCCACTGATTGGCTCTCAAGAAGGCACAGCCCATTTACCTTTGGCCATCATGAATCCAGGTGATACGGCGCTGCTGCTCGACCCAGGCTATCCGTCGCATGCAGGCGGCGTCTATCTAGCAGGTGGCACCATTTACCCCATGCCGATTCTAGCTAAGAACGACTTTTTACCCGTGCTTTCAGACGTTCCAAAAAGTGTTCTGGCAAAGTCGCGAATGATGGTACTGAGCTATCCACACAACCCAACAACGGCGATCGCTCCACTATCATTCTTCAAAGAAGCTGTTGCCTTTTGTCAGCAGCATGACATCGTACTGGTTCACGACTTCCCCTATGTCGATCTGTGCTTTGACGGCAAGCCTGCCGCGTCTGTGCTGCAGGCAGATCTAAAGAGATCGGTATCGATTGAATTCTTTTCGCTGTCGAAGTCTTACAACATGGGCGGATTTCGAGTCGGCTATGCAATCGGCAATGCTCGGCTGATTAAGGCATTGCGGCAGGTGAAGGCAACGGTGGATTTCAATCAGTATCGGGGGATTTTACGCGGTGCGATCGCTGCGCTCAGCGGCCCTCAAGACTGCGTTAGTCAAATGGTAGGAACCTTTGCTAGCCGCCGAGATGCCGCTGTCAGGGCGCTTCGTGCTATTGGCTGGTCGGTCCCTACACCTGAAGCCACTATGTACATCTGGGCCAAGCTGCCCACGGATTTGCCAAACAATTGGGCCAGTCAGTCCATTGATTTTTGCGCTTCGCTGGTGGCTGCAACAGGTGTAGCTTTAGCACCCGGAAGAGGGTTTGGAAAATCGGGAGAGGGGTATGTTCGCTTTGCCTTAGTTCAATCGCCGGAGGTTCTAGCCGAGGCAATTGCTCAAATTGGCGCGTTTGTAACACAGGCAGCCGGTTAGGTAACACGGCTTCTAGCTAACGACTTCTATGACAATGCTCTAGATAATGGCGACACAAGCGATTTCGCTCTGATGCAGTTGTAGTTTGAGGAACCTGTAATTTGAGCAACCGCGATCTAAGCTTTCCTATCGCTCGATGATGATTTCTCGTTTTGAGAGTTTATAAACTCTCTCACCACATCGTTGAGATTCTGAACCGAAGTACCGATGTCTACGGCCATAGATTCTAGCTGGCTAGAGACAATCGCCATAGACTGTAGTTGGTTCAAAATTTTGCTCATAGACTCCTGATACTGCTTTTCAAATTCTTGATTATTCACGTTTTGAAACAATGTGTTTAATGAGTGGAAGGCGTTTTATCCGGTTCGCAGGTGACCAGTTTGCAGGTGAAAGAAAGCTATTGGATGGAGGTATTAATCACTAAATACTATGGGTCTATTTAGAAAGATGTAGTATCAATTCATACTTTATAGCTGCTTTCTAAGTAATTTTACGGTAATAGCATAATCGATTCCTGCAGCCTGACGTTCGGTAATCAAGCATGAAAAACCAACGCTAGAGTTGGGAAACTGGTCCTAAAATATTTTGATATGTCTGTCGATGGTTGATACGTGTCTACTTTTCCTACCGCTTCTACTCCTAATAAGGCATTCGTCCAAAACCCTGAAAAACTAGCGAATCGATTAAAAGAAATCCCACAAGAGCCGGGGGTTTACTACATGAAGGATGAGACTGACCAAATTCTCTACATTGGTAAGTCGAAAAGTTTGCGTAATCGGGTGCGTTCTTACTTTCGAGACGGGGCGCATCATCACACGCCGCGAATTGCCACGATGGTGCAAAAAGTGGCAGACATTGAAATCATCGTCACGGATACAGAGGCCGAAGCGCTGGCGCTAGAAGCCAATCTAATCAAGCAGCACCAGCCTTATTTCAATGTGCTGCTCAAAGACGACAAAAAATATCCCTATCTCTGCATCACTTGGTCTGAAGATTATCCGCGCATCTTCATCACGCGCCAGCGGCGAAAGAATGCCAAAAATCGTTACTACGGTCCCTATGTAGACACAGGTTCACTGCGCCGAACCTTGCAGATCGCAAAGCGAGTCTTTCCGCTGAGACAGCGCAAGCAGCCTTTATTCAAGGACCGACCCTGTCTAAATTATGACATCGGTCAGTGCCCAGGAGTGTGTCAGCAGCTAATTACCCCAGAGGACTATCACAAAATTGTGCAGCGAGTGGCGATGGTGTTTCAGGGGCGATCGCACGAACTGATCGATCTGCTGAACGCAAAGATGGAAAAAGCTGCCGAAGCGCTTGACTTTGAAAAAGCGGCGATCGTTCGCGATCAGATCAAGGGGCTAGAGACACTTGGCGCAAATCAGAAAGTTGCCCTGCCAGAAAGTGCGGTTTCTAGAGATGCGATCGCTCTTTCCGCAGACGACCAGCACGCCTGCATTCAGCTATTCCAGATTCGAGCCGGTCGTTTGGTAGGTCGTCTGGGCTTTGTCGCCGATGCCGAATCCGGTACTCCCGGCGAAATTCTGCAAAGGGTGCTCGAAGAACACTACCGCCTAGTTGACCCGGTCGAAATCCCAACCGAGATTTTATCTCAGCATCCACTGCCTGAGAGTGAAATGCTCACAGAGTTTTTGACCACCCAAAAGGGGCGTAAAGTTTCTGTAGAAGTGCCCCAGCGTCAGGTCAAAGCCGAACTGGTCGAGATGGTCGAGCGCAACGCCCAGTACGAGCTAGCCCGAACCCAGCGGTTTGCTGATCGCAACACCCAAGCCATGCAGGATCTAGCCGAGATCACCGATCTACCTGGCCCTCCCAGACGCATTGAGGGCTATGATATCTCCCATATTCAGGGCTCTGACGCCGTTGCCTCCCAGGTTGTCTTTGTCGACGGGCTGCCTGCAAAGCAACACTATCGCACCTATAAGATCAAAAATCCGACCGTTACCAGCGGTCATTCAGACGATTTTGCCAGCATGGCCGAAGTCATTCGTCGACGATTCCGCCGCTACGCAGAAGACACCAAACTAAGGCGATTGGGTAATCCCGACTGGCCCGATCTGGTCATGATCGACGGGGGGAAAGGACAGCTGTCTGCCGTAGTCGCCGAGCTAGAAAACATGAACTTGCTGAGCGAACTGCGCGTGGTAAGTCTGGCCAAGCGGAATGAAGAGATATTTTTGCCGGGTGAAAAGCAGTCGCTAGAGACTGAGGCCGACCAGCCTGGCGTGATGCTGTTGCGTCGATTGAGAGACGAAGCGCATCGGTTTGCAGTGGGCTTTCATCGCAAGAAGCGGATGACTAGGATGAGGCGATCGCGTTTAGAAGACATTCCTGGACTAGGCCACCACCGCCGCAAACAGCTACTCGCCAGCTTTCGCTCAATTGACTACATCCGGGAGGCTTCCGTCAAACAGCTCGCTACCGTTGATGGTATCGGGCCCCAACTGGCCCAACAAATCTACGAATATTTTCATCCATCCACCGCCTCATGAGCTTTCGTCAGCCATCAACAGCTCAGTAAATACACAGCCTCAACAAGGGTAGTTTCTATCTCTAACTAAAGCGCTTTCTTTGCGTACTTACTGATACTAAGCTGCTACTTGAACTAGCTGATCCCACCTAATTTGCACAAGCAGAAGAAACTTTCTAAAAATAGATACGAAGTGTTTTTCCTGATACAGTTTTTGTCTGACAAATCAGATTTTTGTTTGAACTTCACATTGCTAAGCATTTTGACATCAAGAAAAGTTGCAAAGAGTAAACTCCGTCGTCGAAGAATCTAAAGTAAACCTTTAGTTGTAGCCATCAGTATGTCAGCAGTAATAGCTGTATTTTCATAGATACAAAGCATAAATACTCATCTATCCCTGCTACACCAAGCGTTCTTACATCCTGGGGATCATCCTCACAGCAGGCGATCCCCAAATTTATATACCTTTTGGCCCCTTTGCGAGAGCTCCTAGTAATTGCCATAATACGGAGGTCGGTAGCTTGTGCTCAAGCCATAACATTCGGCTTGCAATATTGCGACCAGGCAAGAGCATTGATACCGACAAATATTGAGCAATGTCATCAACACGTTAGAGACTATGAAGGCTATGAAGGTATCTGATAAAACATTTTTTGAGTCGTTTAGGCAAAAGGCTGCTTTAAACGCGTCTTCAGGAAAGCTTTTAAATAATGCTGCAAAAGGAATGTTAGCTTCCTCAACTGTCACCTCACAAACGCCCTCCAAAATATCCCAAGCCGACACTGTTCAAACAGTACATTGTCCAACTTGTGGTAGAGCCGCGGAAAGACGCTACTCCGCCAAGACCTCTCAAGTTCGAACGCAGTGTGACAGCTGCGACTACCTAATGATCTCTTGCACGAAAACTGGTCGTGTTATAGAATCCTACTCTCCCAGCTTTTCCCCTATGACCTTCTCTGCCAGATTGGTGGCTAGCTCATCTTAAGGAGGAATGACTTCTTCAGGAAAAGTCTCCTACATTCCCTTCAGCAAAAGCAGATACACAAAGATCGCGATGACAATTTAATACTCAAGCAAAAAGCGCACTTCTTGTACGAGGTGCGCTTTTTCTTGGAGTCAATCTGGATCGCACTAGACGTTAACGGTGGAAAATATCAGCGGCGGGTCAGGACTTGTTTGAGCGCAACAATGACTTCCCCAGGAACCTCACCAGGTTCCACAGGATTGTGCGCCACTTTTACTTCTAGCGTGTTTAGACCCATCAACAGATGTAGCGATAGCGTGATGACGGCTGCCTGTGCGACTTTGCTCAGCATTTGATTCCCCTCTTCCCAAGTTACCGCTTACATTAATGAGTTCTAAGAGAGCCGCGAATCGGTGATGGTACCCAATTTGAATTGTCACAATGTTAGATAGCTACTAGGACGTTTAGGGATTTCTGTTAGGTTCGCCTCGTAGCGATAGCTTCAGCAGTTTAGCAACTTGTGACCTGGATATGTCAGCCAGGTAGCTTGTGTAATTGTTCACGCAGATGTAGTCGTATTAAAGGTTCACAGCAATATTCTCAGGAGAGCTCTTTTGAAATTAGCGTTCATCATCGATCCCATTGAACGATTAGACCCTGGCCATGATACGAGTGTGGCAATGATGGAAGCGGCGCAGGTATTAGGCCATGAGGTATCTATTACGCAGGTAGATAAGCTGGGTGTGATCGAGAGCAAAGCCTACGGATGGTTGCGCTCTGTGAAGATGGAACCAGTGGTCCAGCAGGGCGATCGCTGGATCAGCAAACCGGATTGGTATGCTCTAGGCGATGCTATATGGCAGCCATTAGAAGAGATGGACGCTGTCTTTATGCGAAAAGACCCACCGGTAACGGTGCCATATCTGTATGTCACATACATTCTTGACTACATCGATAGTCAGAAAACTCAGGTGATTAATGCGCCTGCAGGTTTGAGAGCAGCCAATGAAAAGATGTATGCCTTGCAGTTTACTGAGGCAATTCCTGCCACGATTGTCAGTACCGATAAGCAGGTAATTCGTGAGGCGGTAGAGCGCTGGGGGGCAGGTGTCCTCAAGCCACTAGGTGGGAAGGCAGGAGAAGGAATTCTGTTTTTGGAAGAGAGCGATCGCAATTTCAACTCCATCATCGAAGTCAGCACTCGCCAGGGTCAAGAGCCAGTGATGGTACAAGCTTACCTACCCGCTGCCAAAGACGGTGACAAGCGAGTTATCTTACTCGATGGTGAACCGATCGGAGCTGTGAACCGGGTTCCCACCGGTAAAGAATTCCGCGGCAATATGGCCGTCGGCGGTCGCAGCGACAGAACCCAGCTCACCGAGCGCGATCTGGAAATTTGTCAGCAAGTTGCGCCTGCACTGCGCAAGGATGGCCTGATTTTTGTGGGGCTCGATATAATTGGCGGCTATCTAACAGAAATAAACGTCACTAGTCCCACTGGCATTCGCGAGATCGACCGCTTAGACGATGTGCGGCTAGGCAATCAGGTCGTGGAATGGGTAGAAAAAAACTGGCGCAAAATTCAAGGCAGCTAAGTTTTGGATGAGTTCTTTCGCTGAACCAGCAGCAGCTCTTTTGGTTAGTCTGTTGCCGGTTCAATTCCTAGCGCTTTAAGCTGAGCCGCCAACTGCTTGGCTTTAGCCATAGCTTCGTCGCGCTGCTGTGTTGCTTCGTCGCGCTGCTGTGTTGCTTCATCGCGCTGCTGTGTTGCTTCATCGCGCTGCTGCTTTGCTTCATCACGTTCTCGGCTAATTTCTGTAAAAGTAAGGAACGGCTCGCCGTTTGGGCGGTAAATTTCTAGCGTATCTGGTTTCAATACAAATCGAATTTTGAGCAGCGGGCTGGTCCAGTTTTGGATTTCTTGGACGACTTCTAGGTAGTGATCCATACGCTGCCAGCCTGTAAGCTCGACCGTATCTGGATCGTAGACGTAGTATTCTTGAACGCCATAGCGCTGATAGAACTGAAATTTTTCTGCCATCTCTTTCTGGCGGTTGCCTGGAGAGAGGATTTCAAAGACGACTTGAGGGGCGATATCGCCTTCTTTCCACTGTTTGTAGGAGCCGCGATATCCTTTGGGTCTACCAAAGGCAACCATCGCATCCGGGGCCCGGCGAGTTTTGTTATCACCTTCGACCGGATACCAGAGCAAATCACCTGCGACGAATACATCAGAATCGTCTGCGAAAATCGCTTCCAAATTTTCTTTGATCGTGACGATCCATTTGAACTGTTCGGTATTGTCTGACATCGGCTGGCCGTCGCTGTCGGGATAGATGATGTCTGTTTTGGAAAGCTGCTGAACCATGGTTGAACTGTGGCTAAACTGCTGAGCGTTATCTTAATTGTAACGAACGACGTTATTCATTTTTGACGTAGATGCTAATGACTTCTTTTTTGCAGATTCCTGAGACTTCTCACTATTGGTTGCGGAACGGGCGGGTGCCTTTGTCTTTATTAGCAGATGGTTGGAATAACGGGTCTGCGATCGCTCAATCTCAGCTAGTCGACGGTGGCGAAGCGTTGATCCCAGTAGATTTAGAAGTGTGTGACGGACGATTGATGAGTATGCGATCGCCTGCGACTGATATAGATATGGATATCCCTGCGATAGATCTGAAGTCGGGGCTAATTTGGCCCTGCTTTGTCGATATGCATACCCATCTAGATAAAGGACACATCTGGCCTAGAAGCCCAAACCCAGATGGGACATTTGATCAAGCGCTAGAGACAGCAGGCCAAGATCGAGTGCAGCGGTGGTCAGCGGAGGATGTGTACCGACGGGCTGAGTTTGGTCTGAAGTGCAGCTATGCTAACGGGACTCAGGCGATTCGCACTCATTTAGATGCTGCTGACGCTCAAGCTGAAATCAGTTTTGGTGTATTTAGTCAGCTGCGGCAGGAGTGGGCCAACAAAATTCACTTGCAATCCGTTTGTCTAGTCTCTCTGGACTACTTTATGACGCTAAAAGGAGAGAAGTTGGCAGACTTGACAGCTGATACTGGTGGCGTTTTGGGAGGGGCGACGTTTATGAATACTGAGATTGTTCAACAAATTGATCGGGTATTTGAGCTAGCTAAAGAGAGAGAACTGGATCTTGATTTTCATACGGATGAGAGTTTAGACCCGGATGACACTGCGCTGCGTTTAGTCGCGCAGGCGGCGATTCGTCATGAGTTTTCAGGGCGAATTACCTGCGGGCACTGCTGTAGTCTGTCTGTTCAGTCTGAGGCAGCGGTGAAGCAAACCATTGATGTAGTAAAAGCAGCAGGCGTTTCGATTGTGAGTTTGCCGATGTGTAACTTGTATTTGCAAGATCGCCAGCCAGCCCAGAAGCCAGTAACGCCTCGATATCGGGGAATAACGCTACTAAAAGAGCTGAAGGCGGCAGGGGTGAAGTGCGCGATCGCCTCTGACAACTGCCGCGATCCGTTCCACGCGTATGGCGATCACGATGGGCTTGAGGTGTTCACTCAATCTGTGAGAATCGGACACTTAGATCATCCTATTGGAGACTGGCCGAGAGCAATCACTCAGACCCCGGCGGAGATGATGGGTCTAAAGAATGTAGGAAAAATTGCCGAGGGGTGTTCAGCAGACTTTGTTGTATTCAAAGCGCGGAATTTTAATGAATTGATCGCTAGAAGGCAGGGCGATCGCGTTGTCATCCGCAAGGGCAAGCAAATCGATACGACACTACCTGACTACGCGGAGCTAGACGACCTGATTGAAAAGACGCGGTAGTTCTAGACCGACAACGATAGTTCTATTAATTAGAGGATGTGCGATCGCGGAGCTTTGGACGATAAGCCAGCAGCGACTCTGTAGTCTGAGACACACTTTGATTGCTACCTAACTTGTTTACTGTCAGCGTGTAGCTAGCGAGAGACCCAGCAGGAACTGCAAATTCCTGCATACGTTGGCATTGGGGTCTATTAGTTTCCCTTAGCGAATACTCCACGCACGAATCTCTATGCACGAATCTGCGCGCCGTGTTTTAACTGGCGTTGTTTTTTTCCTCTTAACAGTTCTGCTAGCAATCCTTGGCTACATGTGGTTTGGGTGGACACCATTAGAAGCTATCTATATGGTCGTGATCACGATTTTCGGAGTGGGGTATGGAGAAGTCAAGCCGCTGGAGACGCCTTTCCAAAAAATTTTTACGATTTTAGTCATCATTGCCGGGACGACCTCGGCTGTCTACAGCGTAGGAGGGTTCGTACAGATGGTGACAGAAGGAGAAATTAACCGCGCCTTTAGCAATCAGCGAAAGCAGCTAAGCATTGCGAATTTGCAAGATCATGTGATTGTCTGCGGATTCGATCGGATGGGACAGGTTCTGTCAGGACAGCTCGATAAGGCGAAGCAGGCGTTTGTTGTCGTTGAAAGTTTGCCTGAGCGAATAGAGATGGCGGATGCGTCGGGCTATCTCCACTATCAGGGCGATGCCACCCACGAGCTTACTTTGAAAGAAGTCGGTATTCACCGGGCCAAAGCCTTAGTAGCGGTGCTGCCGGACGACAAGACGAACGTTTTTATCACGTTGACAGCTCGCGATCTCAATTCAGGAATCAAAATTCTGGCGAGAGGAGAACTGCCGCCGACAGAGCGAAAGCTGCGTCTGGCTGGGGCCGATCACATTGTGCTACCCGACACCATCAGCGCGATTCAAATCTCTAATCTGATTGTGCGCCCGACTGGGATGGATCTGCTGAACAATACCTATGAGCGCAGCTATCTGAATGAGTTCTTGGCAAATGTGGAAGTGCAGATGGAGGAATTGCAGATTCAATCTGGCTCTCCGTTTGTGGATAAAACCCTGATGGAGCTACAAGTGCGAGGCAAAGGAGCTTTTATGGTGATTGCGCTACGTCGATTTAACGATCGGCTGATTTTTCGCCCGTCGGCGACTCAGCTCCTAAATGTGGATGACTCGCTAATTATTCTGGGTCATCAGGACAAGCTGCCGCAGTTTGCACAGACCTACCACCTGAAGCGATATCACTTTAACCACCAGGAGCTGTCTGCCTGATGACTGAGACCTCGATGATGGATACCCTGTGGCTGCTGCTCTGTTCTGGCCTGGTATTTCTGATGCAGGCGGGGTTTATGTGTCTAGAGTCGGGTCTAACTCGCTCCAAGAACAGTATCAATGTCGCGGTCAAAAATCTGGCAGACTTCGGTATTTCGGCGGGGTTGTTCTGGCTCTTTGGCTATGCCCTAATGTTTGGCAGCTCTGAAGCAAACTGGTTTGGCAGTACCGGATTTGTGCCGACGTTTGGCGACCAGCCAGATCGCGCCGTTTTCTTTTTGTTTCAGATGATGTTCTGTGGCACGGCGACCACGATTGTTTCGGGGGCAGCGGCTGAGCGGCTAAAGTTTCATGCTTATTTACTGCTGGCGTTCTTTATTTCTGGAATTATTTATCCGCTGTTTGGACATTGGAGCTGGAACGGTATCGCTTCGGGGAATGCTGGCGGCTGGCTGGAAAATATTGGGTTTATTGACTTTGCAGGCTCGACCGTTGTGCATAGCGTGGGTGCCTGGTTTGGGCTGGCGGTTGTCCTAGTCGTCGGCGCAAGGCACGGGCGATTTTTGGGGAAAGGCCCATCCAATCAAAGGCAGTCTAACCGGATTCAAGGATCGAATATTCCTTTTTCGGTGTTGGGAGCACTGCTGCTTTGGTTTGGCTGGATAGGGTTCAATGGCGGCAGTACGCTGGCGCTAAATGAGCAGGTGCCGGGAATTGTGGTCAATACTGTGCTGGCAGGCGTGGCGGGCATGATTGTGGCGGCTGGTCTTAGCAGCTTGCAGCACCATGTTGTGGAAGTAGAGCAGCTGATCAATGGATCTCTAGCTGGCTTAGTAGCGGTGACGGCTTGCTGCCATGTGATTAACGAGCCGCTGGCGGTGGTGGTAGGTGGGACGGGGGCTGCGATCGCAACCATAGCCTCCCAGCTCCTAGACCGCTGGCAGATTGACGATGCGGTAGATGCCTTTCCAATTCATGGCGCAGCGGGCATGTGGGGCACGCTCTGCGTAGGTTTATTCGGCCAGCTAGATCTCATCGGCACCGGACTTAGCCGAGGCAATCAGGTGATGGTACAGCTCTTTGGAATTGGGGTGGCTGCTGTCTGGACATTTGGCCTCGCCTGGACGGTGCTGACCCTGGTCAACAAAGTTTTTCCGCTGCGGATTTCCTTGGAAGAAGAAGAGATCGGCCTGAATATTTCGGAACATCACGCCAAGACAGAAACCTATGAACTCTTTCAGATCATGGACTATCAGGCTAGGACCAATGACCTGAGTCTGAGGGTACCAGTCGAACCGTTCACAGAAGTAGGTCACATCGCCACCCGCTACAACCAGGTAATTGGTGCGTTCGAGCAGCGTCAGAACCAAAGTGTTGATGATTTAGCGCACATCTATTACGTGACAGAGGCGATTGTGGCGGCTGTCAAGAATCACAGCTTCAAAGCGAACAATTTGGGAATAGATGAGGTGGCAGAGCGATCGGATGAGCTGGGGGCGCTGGCGCGGGCGATTAAGCAGGTTGTGGGGATTGTAGAGGACCGGGACCGGGAAATCTCTAGCCTGAAGCAGCAGCTAGGAGCCAAGTCAGAAAATCCTGACTAGGACTAAGGTAGGTATTGTTATAAATGCGAGAATCTACAAACAATGCCTTCTCAGTCTTCACGTGGTGATTCACCAGGTGATAAACCCAAGCTGCCACTGCAGTTTTGGATAGTTGCTTCAATCGCATTTATCAATTCCGTTAGTTTTACTATTATCATTCCGACGCTGTATCCCTATGCAAAACAGTTTGGACTGAGTGATTTTGAAGCGAGTCTGTTGACAACGGCGTATTCGCTGTCGCAGTTTTTGGGAACGCCGATTTTAGGACAGCTTTCGGACCGGTGGGGGCGGAGGCCGCTGCTGGTGATTAGCCTGTTAGGGACGGTTCTTTCTAATTTGCTGGCGGCGATCGCAGGCGTTCCCTGGCTGCTGTTTACCGCGCGCATTTTTGACGGACTTACGGGCGGGAATAATTCGGTCGCACAGGCCGTGGTCAGCGATATCACGACGCCCGAGCAGCGAACCCAGGCATTTGGCATTTACAGTGGTTTGTTTCGTCTAGGGTTTGTTGCTGGGCCACCGCTGAGCTATGCGGCGCAGACCGTGCCGCCTGTGCCGGGGGTGTCGTCATTAGGGATGAGTTTCTTGGTGTCAGCTGCGATCGCGCTAATCGCCGCTATCATGTGCTTCTTTTTCTTGGCTGAAACTCAAGCCGACCATCAAGACGTTAACCATCAATACGATAACAAACCAGCGACTAAAAAGATTGCCAAGAAACTAAACTTTGTCAGCCTATTCACCGCGTTAGGTCGTCCGGTAGTAGGCCGTATTCTGCTAATGACCTTTCTCAACGGGGCGACGTTTACAATTTTTACGTTTGCGTTCCAGCCGTTTTTTATCAACGTGCTAGGCCAAGATGCTAAGAATCTGGCGATCGCCTTCGTCGCTTTTGGCATCTTGGCCTTTGTCTCACAGGTGTTTGCCTTAGAGCCTTTGCGCAAACGCTTCAGCCTAGTCAACGTGCTGGTCGGTGCACTGGTCGCCCGAGGCATTTTGCTCTTGCTAATGCCTGCTTTGCCTAATATCGTGGCTTTTTCTGTGCTGCTGTGCTGCTTCGGTCTAGTCAACGCTTTTCCAATGCCGCTGATAGACTCAATTCTGTCAACGCGCAGCGATCAGGCAGAGCAAGGGGAAGTGCTAGGTCTAAATGCCTCGTACCTGAGCATTTCAAACGCCGTGGGTCCGGCAATTTCTGGGCTGCTGGTGACTGCCTTTGGCTATTCGTTTCCCTTCTGGGTGGCTGGGGGGCTAACGGTGATGGTAGCCGGGTTTGCACTAACGCTGAAGCAGCCAGAGAGAAAGGCGGGGTAGGCTATTCTCCTCGAAGTTTTTCGGCTATGTCTGCGTGCATGAGTGCGATTTTCGGGTCTCTTTGGATCGCCTGAAAGTATCGCTCGCCCAGGGGGGTAGAGGAATCTTTGTTGGGTTTGAGCATCAGTCGTGCTTTTTCTAGCAAAATGGCGGCACTTTCTGGCTCTACTTCGTTTTTTTTGCGCAGGTCCAGCAGTTCGTCCACTTGAACGATGAATTTGGAGATGGGTCGCAGCCAGTCGAAGGCTTCGTCTTCGGTGACTAGCCTGAAGAATTCGCCGCTGTTGGCAATCGGACCATGCGTTTGTTCGTAGACGATCCGCTCAGAGTAAAGCAGCGCTTTGTGCAGCTTCAAGAGATCGGGGCGGATTTGTTGAAGACGGACAACGTCTTGGTCGTCGGCAGGAATGGCGCTCATGATGGTGGGTGGATTGACTGGGATTAGAGTAGCATTTCGGCCTCTGCAGCGTTGGCTGTTTGATTTGGGGATCGCTAGGAGAGTAACCTCAAGGAGGCATCAAACGTTAGGAGTGGGCCAGTGGCAAAAATTTTGGAGCAGGACTGTGAAGCTGACGGACTGCGGTGGTTCTATCGGGAGGCGCTACCGATGAATGAATCTGACAAGCTGCCGGTGGTTTTGCTACACGGGCTAGTGTCTCAAAGCTATAGCTGGCGCGGAGTGATGGCCAGTTTGGCAGAGGCGGGATTTCGGGCGATCGCACCTGACTGGATTGGCCACGGCTATTCGGCCAAACCCGAAAAACGCGACTTCGACTACACGCCAGAGGCTTTCGTGACCGGGCTCGAAGCCTGGCTGGATTCGCTGGAAATCGGTCGGTTTCATTTGGTCGTTCAGGGCTTTTTGGGCTCAGTAGGCCTACTGTACGCTGCCAAGCATCCTGACAAAATTGAGCGGCTGGTGATTTTGAACACGCCGCTGACCACCGAGGCCAAGCTGCCCTTTAAAATTTCACAGATGGGTATTCCGCTGGTGGGCGACATGCTGACGCAAGATCCGATCTTGGTGGATCGAACGCTAGAAGGCGGGGGACCGTATGAGGTAAGCGATAAGGACCTAGAGATCTATCGTCAGCCGTTTTTGAAAAGCTCGGACGCGGGGCGATCGCTTCTGGCCACGGTCAAACAGCTTCAGCTCAAGCGCGTCCTACCCGAAATCGATCGGGGCTTCGAGAACTGGCCAGTGCCGACCCTGATTGCTTGGGGCACCGCCGATAAATGGCTGCCCGTGTCACTGGCCAAAACCTTTGCAAAGACGCTCAAAGACGTTGATATTTCTGAGCTAGAAGAAACCGGCCACTATGCTCAAGAAGACTGGGCTGAAAAAGTAAGTGAGGTCGTCGTGCCTTTCTTGCGTCGAAAGGGGAATCTATGAAACTAGCGCTGTTACTAAACAAACCATAGCTATGTCTTCTTCTGCTCGCCTAGTAAATAACTTTGGCCAGGCCCTTAGCCGGTTAAACCACTTAGGCTTTCGGGCAAAAGAGCGTTTGGTCTATCCCGTACAGGACTGGCAAAGAAGGATAGCAGCGCGATCACATCCTACAGAAATCATTAATCAAAAGGAGATCTGCATAGTCGGCATGCGTCGTAGCGGCAATCATGCTGTGCTGAACTGGATACGGGCGCAGCAGCTAGGGGAGGTGTGTTTGCTCAACAACGTCGCTGCTGGCACCAATCCATACCGCTACAAATCGGACAATTTGCTGCGCTACCATCCGGAACATCACCATCAGGCAGAGATTTATAGACAGCAGGCCAACGGTGATTTGACCAAGCGAGACTGCCTGATCTACAGCTACGAAGATTGGAGCCTAGAGCAAATTACTGCGCCTCGTTTTGAGCGCGATCGCGAGCTGTACTTAGGTAAAAGCGCCAAGCAATTTGATCTCTTAGTACTACGCGATCCGTTTAATTTATTTGCTAGCCGTCTGAAGCAAAACTTCGTTGCGACCAAGTCAAAAAAGCTGCCAATGGTAGAAATGTGGCTAGAACATGCCAAAGAATTTGTGAATGAGAGCCGCTATCTGAAACGCCGCCGCATCTGCGTAAACTACAATCGCTGGTTCGCCGACGTAGACTACCGACGAGAGCTAGCCGCTCAGCTAGAGATTCCTTTTTCGGATGCAGGCATTGAGATAATCTCCGCCTTCGGCGGCGGCAGCTCTTTTGATGGTACTGGTGATGAAGTAGAGGGACAGGCAAGGGCACTGGATGTCACCAATCGCTGGCGAAAGTTTACCGACGATCCCGCTTTTCAGCAGATGTTTGAATCCGAAGCTGTTTGGCACTACTCAACTCAGATCTTTGGTGAGCTGCCAGGAACCGATAGGTTGCGCACCAATTGTTCTACAAAATCAGACATTCTATGAAGATACAGGATTTCTCGGATGCATTCGACTAACGCTATACGTCTGCTCTCAGGCGCTAGCTTGCCTGATACCGGCGATAGAGTTCGACTTCACTGTATAAAGTAAAGGTAGATCTACTTAAAGAGTTCGTAAATATTGCATTTATCCCGTATGGGTTTGTAGGCGCAGCACTGTCGATAGATAGGATTGAAGAGCAAGTAAAATATAAAGCCCTCATAAAGCCTTGCTGACTGCGGAAGACATTATGACATTAGAGTCGAAGCGAACAGGCAGCTCAGACTCTCTTTTGAGTTTGCAGCTAATCAAAATCTCCTTAGCGTTTTTTCTACTGGGGATTTGTGTTGTAGGTAGGCGAGAGACAACATGGCCGATGATCACCTGGATTCTCTACAGCGGGGGATCACCGCGATTTCGTCCACCCGAGCCCTCTATATCTATCGTGGAGCTTAGGGCGTATACAGCAGCAGGAGATCTCCACGTTGTTAAGCCAGAGCAGCTGTTGTCTATACCTTACGATAGCCTTTCTCACGATATCGTCGAGCAGGCTTTTAGCGACACCGATACTCCTGTGAGGGATGAAAGTAGGAGATATCTAGCAGGCGCTGTTTCCCGACTAATTGATGCAGACTCCGAGATTCAAACCATTCAAGCTTGGAACCTGTCCTATCAGATCGATCCTTTAGAAGTTCCCCCCATCCAGCGACAATCGCCTGCTACTGGGATGATGCTAGGAAGTTTTTCAAAGGAAGATTCTCCAAAAACTAACTCAACAAGATGACAGTTCACAGTATAGTTCAGAGCCTGAATTTGGGCGTGAACGCCTGGTTCACTCAGCCTGAAAAAAACTCAGCAGGTAGGATAGGCCTATCTAGAATATTCTATTCTCTATTCTACCTGTGGCATCTCAGCACCCACTCTTCAGACTTTCTAAGTGGAATGCCTGAGTTTTTTGTAGAGAAGAGAGTTTATCTCGTCAAATATTTCTTCAGCGATTTTGGTGCTTCGCTACCACCCCTCTTCTTTCATACGCTTGAAGCCTTTCTGGTTGCGGCCCTAGTCCTATTAGCCTTTGGATATAAGACTAGAGCAGCGACCGCTGCTGTTCTGATAATCGGCTGTCTAGTCGAAGGGCTATCAACGGCTATTGATGGCAAGAGAACCTTGATTGCTCTGGTGTTCTACATTCCCTTCTTTATGGTTATCAGCAATGCTTGGGGAAAGACCTACTCCCTAGATGCAATGCTTGAAAAGCGTAAACGGAATGTTCACGTCGATCCTCACGATTCTAGCTGGGAGTATTTCTTACCGGCCCGGGCACTGCTTGTTGTCTTCTCAGCTCTATTCTTCGGTTCTGTTATCTATAAGGTAGCTTTTGGAGGAATTTGGCTGAGCTCTAGCGACATGATGGCCAACTTCTTCCTCAATAGAAATGTTGAGGCAGCAGTATACGACCTACCACTCAATCCGCTAGCGCCTCTTATCGCTCAAACGCCGTTAGCATATCTCTCTGTGCATGCTACTACGCTGCTTTTTGAAACTTTCTTCTTCTTGTCTTTAATCAACAGTAAGATCAGAGACTTCTTAGTTTCAATGGCACTTGTCTTTCACGCCGTCAACGGGCTATGGCTGGTGGTAACCGTTACGCCAATCATGGCTGGGTATTTTTTGTTCATTGACTGGCAGGCTATCAAAGATTTTCTCTTTCCGTCCTCGGATAGAAAATCTAAAAGTAGCCCTGTCCCGCTAAAGGGTCTTACGCTACTAGCGATCGCCTTAGCCACTACCTTGGGATTACTTTGGCATAGCAGTCTAGATATTCGCGGTTTGTTTAATTTGTATGGGCTGGTTGACTGGAGAACAATCTGGTACCCTGTCCTTCCTCTTTCGCTTGTTTGGCTGGTTGTAACAGCGATCCGTTTCCGTCAGCCCGTCAGATTCTAAGTCTTGCACGAAGATTCGGTATCTAATGCGATGCTCTAGAACCGATCTTATTTTCTAGCTCGACAATCGCTGTTTTCTAAGAGCACGTATGCGTCATCCTTTCAAGAGTTTCATCATTGCTCTCAAGTCGCTAGCGCTCTTTCGGCTATTGATAGCGCTGATGATTATCCTGGCGATGTTTCCAAGTCAAGGTAGAAGTCGTTTCTTTATGACTTGGCCAGAGTCATCCGCTAGCGATTCATGGAGATGGATTCTTGGCCTCTCAGCGCCACCTTATAATCTGCTTTTTCTGAGTGCTCTAACGATCTTTGGGCTGCTGCTCTTCGTTGGATACAGAACCAGGACAGTGACCCTCCTTTGTTTTTGCGGCAGTGGCTTAGCTGTTCTATCAGGAATGGGTCAGTTTCAGCTCGTGGGTGGAGTACTGCTTCCAGTCCTTTTCTGGAGTTGCTTCCTACCGCTCGGAGCAAAGTATTCTTTGGATAGCGCCATGAATACGGCGATCGCGTCACTTCCTGCCGCTATTGCGTCCGGTGCTACGATTGCCCTCCTTGTTCAGCAGTGTCTCAACTACTGGCTACCAGAAACGCTGTTTTGGTCGGATATAGTGAGCAGCGATGCATTAGGAACGGTCAGCCCGCTCCGCAGCGCCCTTTGGCTAGTCGGTATTTTGACGCCCTTGCTTTTATTGATTCCTGTACGCACTCAAAGGTATCGACTTGCTTTAGTCGCTGTTTCCATCTTTCTCCATGTGATCGCAGTCTTGTTTTTCGATCAACCAGCACTGCTGCATCTGATCGCGATCGCAACTTGGACGATCTACCTACCTCAGTCCTTATGGGACAGCCTGAGCGTGCGAATCAGTACTTCAGAGCGACGAGGGCTAACCCTCTACTACGATGCAGACTGTGGGTTTTGTAAAAAGGTAGTTCACGTCTTGCGCACAGTCTTGATCTTGCCAGGGACGCCGCTGTTGACTGCGCAGAGTGACCCTTCCATTTGCCAGGACATGGAGACTTATAACTCCTGGGTTGTGGTTGATTGGCAGCAAAATCGCTACTTTAAGTTTGAGGCAATCGCATACATTTGTAGTCTCTCTCCTATCTTCCATGTTTTGACACCTGTGCTCAGATGGCAGTCTGTCATGGGAATCGGAACGCGCTTCTACGAGGCGATCGCGAACAATCGCAAAAGAGCTGGGCTGCTGACAAAATTTCTGCACTTTGAAGCACGCACCCTGAGGCTATCCCAGATGGAAAACTGGTTAGTATACCTGGCTATTTTTATATACGTTGCCATTCACCTACCTAACTTGACTCAGGAAATCTACAACCTAGAAATCGACGCCGCGCTTGAGTTCTACCCCCCGCTCGGCGTAGTGTTTATGGCAGTAAACTTCTGAATGCGTACTAGCAAGCTGGAAGTACGCGGGCTGATTTTTGCAGCGTCCGGTGATAATGATTTCGGTGTCTTTGGGTTTGCGCAGCAGCGTTTGGATGATCGGATCTTCTGGTAGTAGCTCGAGATCTACGGTCGGATTGAGTTCATCAAGGATGATGGTCTTGTATAGACCAGAGGCGATCGCCGTGCTAGCAATCTCCCAGCCGCGTTCGGCTTCGATGTAGTCAATCGGCTGCTGCTGGCCTCTCCAGACAATGGCATCGCGGCCACAGCGCTGATGATCGACTAGGTGCGGATAGCTTTTGCGCAGAGCTGCGATCGCGGCATCTTCCGTATAGCCTTTTCCTCCTTTCAGCCACTGAATCACCATCACCCGGTGCGACTTATCCTGGCCAATCCCTCGACCAATCGCCTGTAGCGCCTTACCCAACGCGCTAGTCGACTTACCTTTACCGTCTCCGGTGTAGATCTCGATGCCTTCAATCCCAATATCTGTTGCCCTCTGATGAATTTGCGGCTTCATTTCTGAGTGCAGATCTGCAATCTCTACTAGCGGCGGCGGCGCGCCTCTTCCGGTTGCGATCACTTCTAGGTGATTGGGTTTATTTTTTAGAGATTTGATCACATCTGCGATTGGCAGCAAATCGAGATCTAGAACCGGATTAATTTCATCAAGGACAACGACAGAATAAAGACCGGATGCGATCGCGCCTTTTGCGACATCCCACCCACGCTGTGCCTCTTGCTGGTCAAACTTGGTAATCTCTTCTGGACCAAAAAACTCAGCCCGTCCCGTCCGCACCTGATCGATTAGATGCGGAAAGCCTCGCTGTAGTGCCTCAATCGCCGCATCCTCATCGTAGGTACGCCCCGGCCCCTTGAGGAACCGCAGCAGCAACACTCGGCTCTCCATCACCTGATGAATACCCAATCCAATAGAGCGCAGCACCACGCCTAGAGCGACCTGAGACTTGCCCTTACCCTCGCCATCGTAAACGTGAATTTGTCCGGTTGCTCGCTCGCTGGTGCTCTGGGCAGTGCGAATACCAATCGTTCTGGGCATAGAAAACTAACACAAATGTGCCTCTAAGTTATACCCTATGCGGTATACCGCTACAGCATAAGAGACGGCTGCTTTGAGAATGGATGGAGGCTGCAATGGACTATGAGCCAATATTGCCATTGAGGACAATTTTATTTCAGATCTTGTTTCTGATGGTGGCGATTGTTATAGAAGCAGGAATCTTGCGGCAGCGGCTGCGCTTGGGATTCCAAACCAGCGTGCAGTACGCTCTAGTGACCAACCTTGCTACGGTGGTCGCTGGCTGGATTGCCTTTTTGGTCATAGAGCCGCTGGCTTCTGCCCCTATCAGAGAGCAGATCATCAGCTATATACTCTTTGACAACTTGCTAATTAACGGCTGGACAACTCAGACCGGAGCTTTGCTTTTCGTGTGCGCAATCGTAGTTTTCTTTCTAGCCTTTTTCATCAAAGCCAAGGGACTAGAATTTTTTCTGCGAACTGACGATACCTGGAAATTTTTAGCCCAAAGAAACGAGCAGCCGGACTCTAGAGATAGCCGCTATGCCAAAGCGCGAGGGGCTTTGGGCATGCGTTCTTCTCTTCCTAGCTTTACCGATACCGTTATTCAGGCCAATGCTGCCAGCTTCAGCGTGATTCTGCTACTGCTGTTGCTGCGGTCTATCGCAGAAGAATGGACACTTTAAAAATGCGGAACAAACATGCAAAACCTTTTTCGCGACTTTAGAGACGAAGTCAAAAACCTGCTTTGGCCAGACGAATACTTTTCCTGGCAGACGCTGCTGCTGTTGAGTCTGTTTTCGCTGCTTGTAGCTACGGTGATTGAATCAACTGGCAATAGAAATCCGTGGGCAGTTACACTACTCATTAATTTCGCCTGGATTTTCTTTGTCTCTGCTGTCTGGTGGGCGCTCAAAGAAAATCCTATCAAGGTATACGGATTTTCGATCAGTCCATGGATTACAGGCGCAGTCATCTGCATGTTCTTGTTCAAACCGTGGACAGACGTCCGGTTTCGCTGGGCCTTTACCTGCTGGCCGCTGATTTCTACGGGTGTGATGGCGCTACCGTATTTTGTTGACTGGGAGCTGAAAGTCAAAACACCCGACAAAGAGGCGCAGAAGACGCTGGTGATGACGACGCTGATTAATTTGCTGCTAAGCAGCTGGATTTTATTTTATTTCCGGGTGCAGGACTGGGTCGGCAACTACCCTAGTTTGCTTGTCAGCGGTGTTGGTAGAAGTGCGTTTGTCTATGATTTTAATCAAAGCCGAGATCGCCAGTCTCAGGGCATTCCTCTACTAGAAACTATGGCTATTGATATTGACCGGGAGCTCACTGGTCAGCCCTGGTATCAGACGGAGCGCTGGCTGTATACCAGGCAGCCCAGATTAGAGGCGATCGCGCGCCGCGCCAAAGAATCGCTAGATGCACAAAATGAAGGGACTTTCTGGCAAATAGAAATGCCTAGAGAGCTCAGACCCATTGAGGACGGCTACTTTCTAGACCTAATTGCCAACTGGACAGGTCCCACCAGTCGTGACGGCAGCTTCTATGTCCAAAAAACCTGCAAAATTTTACCGGTTGACCAGCCTAGGTCCGTCCCGCCTCAGGCCAACTCCCAGACCGACCCTCAGGCCAATTCGCAGACCAACCCCGTTCCCGCTCAGGCTGACGCTCCGTCATCTATATCTAGATCTACAGTCGTAGAATGCGGTAGTGAGCTAGCTCAGCAGCAGCGGCGAGAAGGATAAAACAAAAAAAATTGGTTTTAAGTTGCACCGCTCCAATTGACTGGGCACTGTATGGGCGATGATTTATTTTGGCAGTACCATCTCGTTGATTATCAGCAGTGACTACCTGCTACTACAGAAGGTAATTTGGAGCGATATGAGTTTAGCAATGACGTTTTCGACCACCTGGGGCAAGATTTGGACAATTGCTCACAATGTGTTTCTAGAGGTTGTGCGCGATCGCATTCTCTATGTGATCGGCGTCTTCGCCATCGTTATGGTGCTAGCCATTACCATGCTGCCAGAAGTTGCAGCCGGAACTGAAGATAAGCTGATTCTAGATACAGGACTGGCTGCTATCAACATTCTCTCCCTATTCGTTGTCGTGTTTATCGGCACAGGATTAATCAACAAAGAGATTGAAAAAAAGACAGTATTGGTGCTGATTGCCAAACCCGTCAGCCGTACGGAGTTTATCTTAGGCAAGCATCTTGGTCTGACCCTGGTGATGGCGGTGCTGATCGGTGCTTTGACTGTACTGATGCTAGGTCTGCTATCCGCAAGTGGCGTCCCTTATCAGCTAGATCTGATGCTGCTGGCAACTTTTTTTATGTTCTTAGAAATGGTCCTGCTGATCGCTGCTGCCATGATGTTCGGCGTGATTACCAGCAGCCTTTTAGCCACCTTAATGACGCTAGCTATTTTTGCAGTAGGCCACGAGACCCGCAATATCTTGTCCTTAGACAAAATTGCCGAAAGTGAGAGTTTCCGCCGCATCGCCGAAGGGTTATTCTTGGTGCTACCAGATCTGGAGCGCCTAAACCTCAAAAATGAGATCGCCAACGGCTTTGTTGCGCCTCCTAGCGGCGGTGGCTTGCTAGAGAACGCGGCGTACGGTCTGATTTATACGGCGCTGCTACTAACGGTAACTGTCACCGTGTTTGAACGGCGTCAGTTCTAGAGCTGACGATGGGGAGAAGGTCTTTGACTGGCATTGACAGCCAATACCTTTGCAGAAGCGTTAGAGTGAGAGCTGAGGTTTTACGCAACGTTTCCTAAGCTCGATATGTCTGATAAATTGGCCCAGCTTCAAGCGATCTTTCGTGAAATGAATCGTGCCTTGATCGCCTATTCAGGAGGAATTGATAGCACGCTGGTCGCGAAGGTAGCCTGGGATGTGTTGGGCGATCGCGCGCTAGCGGTCACTGCCAATTCCCCTTCTCTCATGCCAGAAGATTTTGACGATGCCAAGACGCAGGCCGCGCAGATGGGCATTGTCCACCGTGTGGTAGAAACGCACGAGATGGATAACGAGCAGTACACCTCGAATCCGGTCAACCGCTGCTATTTTTGCAAAAGTGAACTGCACGATACGCTACGCCCGCTAGCAGACAAGCTGGGCTACGAGTATGTAGTGGACGGATTGAACGCAGACGATCTGTTGGACTATCGGCCTGGAATTGCAGCGGCGAAAGAGAGAGGGGTGCGATCGCCCCTCGCAGAGGTCGGCATTACCAAGCTAGAAGTACGCGAACTTTCCAAGCAGCTCGGACTTCCTTGGTGGGACAAACCCTCGCAACCCTGTCTCAGCTCACGCTTTCCCTACGGCGAACTCATCACCACAGAAAAGCTACACCGAGTCGGCAGGGCCGAACGCTACCTACGAGACTTGGGCTATCGCAACCTTCGTGTACGCTCCGACGGTGAAACAGCGCGAATTGAGCTGATGCCAGAAGAGGTGCCTAGATTCGTCAGCAAAGTGAACCTACCTGCGCTTGTAGAAGCTTTCAAAGGCTTTGGTTTTGTCTACGTAACTCTGGATCTAGAAGGCTATAAAAGCGGCAAGCTAAATAGAGTCCTCAGCGAAGTAACAGCATAGGAAAGTCACACCAAATTCTGATTGCTTACCCCGAATTGTCGTAGGGGTAAGCATGTTACGCCCTTACGATAATTCGGGTGAGCCAGGGTTGCCGAACTCGGAGTTGGTATCAGCCACATACGGTTTTTAATTATGAAAAAAGGGGTGTTGCCCAATTAAGCAACACCCCTTTTTTGACTTGACCGATTGAGTTGGGTAGGGTCATAGCACTACTACGACCTATACCGCCACTGAAGCTACGCTTTCAGTGGTGGGCTACATCATGCCCATGCCGCCCATGCCGCCCATGCCACCCATGCCGCCCATGCCACCCATGCCGCCCATGCCGCCCATATCACCACCGGGCATAGCAGCTTCAGGTTCAGGCTTTTCAACAACGAGCACTTCAGTGGTTAGAACCATCCCAGCGACAGAAGCCGCGTCCTGTAGGGCAGAACGAACCACTTTGGCAGGATCGATAATACCAGTACTCAAGAGGTCCTCGTATTCGCCAGTCATCGCGTTGTAGCCAAAGTTAAAGTCCATGGCTTTCACTTTTTCAACTACGACGGAGCCTTCTGCGCCTGCATTGTCGGCAATCTGACGCAGCGGCGCTTCTAACGCACGAATGACAATGTCTACACCTGTCTTCTCTTCGTTAGAGACAGAAGCTTTCAGGTCACTGAGCTTTTGAGCTAGATGCAATAGAGTTGCGCCGCCGCCAGGGACGATGCCTTCTTCCACAGCCGCCTTAGTCGCACTCAGCGCATCTTCAATCCGGAGCTTGCGATCTTTCAGCTCAGTCTCAGTCGCCGCACCCACTTTGATTACTGCAACGCCACCAGCTAGTTTTGCCAAACGCTCAGCTAGCTTCTCTTTATCGTAGTCAGAATCTGTCAGCGACAGTTCTTTGCGAATCTGCTCTACGCGCTTAGCAATATCGTCTTTGTTACCATTCTCAGAAACCAGAGTAGTGGTATCTTTCGTGATGGTGACTTTGGACGCATTGCCCAGCATGTCTATGGTGGCAGCCTCTAGCGACAGACCAACTTCTTCCGAAATGACCTGCCCGCCTGTAAGCGCAGCAATATCTGCAAGTAGTGCCTTACGACGCTCGCCGAAACCAGGGGACTTGATAGAAGCAACGTTGAGCACGCCACGGGCCTTGTTGACGACCAAAGTCGCCAAAGCCTCTCCTTCTACATCTTCAGCGATCACCAGCAGCGGCTGACCCGTGCGGCTGACCTGCTCTAGCACAGGCACTAAGTCCTGGATGGAGCTAATTTTCTTGTCCACGATGAGAATGCGAGCGTTTTCTAGCTCCACTACCATGCGCTCTTGATCGGTCACAAAGTAAGGAGACATATAGCCTCTATCAATCTGCATCCCCTCTACAACATCGAGCTCGGTCTCCAGAGACTTAGACTCTTCTACCGTAATGACGCCATCTTTTGTGACTTTGTCCATTGCCTGTGCGATCATGTCGCCGACCATGTCATCGTTGCCAGAAGAGACAGCCGCGACTTGGGCAATATCATTACCGGCAACGGGTTTGGCTACGGCTGCGATTTCGGAAACCAGATGAGCAACCGCTTTCTCGATACCGCGACGCAGGCTAACTGGATTTGCTCCGGCAGCTACGTTCTTCAAACCTTCGCGAATCAACGCTTGGGCCAGAACGGTTGCGGTAGTGGTGCCATCACCTGCGAGATCCTTTGTCTTAGAAGCCACTTCTTGAATCAGACGAGCGCCTGTATTCTCGTAGGGGTCGTCCAGTTCTATTTCCTTAGCAATTGTGATGCCATCGTTGACGATCTGAGGTGCGCCAAATTTCTTTTCTAGTACCACGTTGCGGCCTTTAGGGCCCATGGTAATTTTGACTGCGTCTGCCAAGGCATTGACGCCACGCTCAAGCGCTTGACGCGACTTCTCATCGAATAATACTAATTTCGCCATATGCCGGTTATTACGAGTTTCTGCATTCCAGAATTTAGCACTCGTTAGCCTAGAGTGCTAATCTACTCTGCCAATGTATCGATCATAGATGGTGAGTAAAAGTCGCAATAACCGATCCTTTCTACGTACCTGCCTTCTGCTTTTAGGCATTTAGTCGACTATTAAAAAGCTATGAGAAAGCCCCTAACGCTTTCTGACAGAGCACTAGGGGCTTTCTTACGAGTCTATGCAACGTTTCAGCCAACCAATCTAACTAGATGACTAATTCGACTAGATAACCAATTCGCCTAGATGACCAATTCGCCTATGGCGTAGCGTTTTGGTTTGTCAAGCTGGCACCGCCTTTCTCTAGAAGGCCCGGGGCTTGTCCTCTTCCTTCGATCGCGCCACCTATCGCTTTCCATGCGGGCAGGCCGCCTTTGATCACACTCACCTTTTGAAATCCGGCCTCTTGTAGCTGAATGGCGGCAGCAGAGGTATCTTTATCAGATTCGCCGTAGACAAAGATGTCGCGATCTGGGGAAAGGGTCTGCTTGGCCCGGTCAGCTAGGCCTTCTGGGGGCATAGCAACAGCGCCCATGATCCGCTCGTCGTTGAAGGCTTCGCGATCGCGCACGTCGATAATAGTCAGTGCTGGCTCGCCCCAGTCTAGACGAGACTTGATATCAGAAGGGCTAGCGACTGTCTCAAACTTGGTAGTGACAGGAGTTGCCTTGCCAACGACCTCTTGAGCCTGGTCAACAGCATCTAGCACTTTGCCTTCAGCTTGTTCAGCCTTATCTATTACTGAGGTTGCGGCCTCTTTTGTGCTTTCGACAGCCTGGTCAACAGCGTTGTCTTCCATGGTGTTTAATTTCCTTGACTAAGTTTAATAAAGTGTGACAGCCATCTTAAATTTGTAATAGCTGTCTGCGGCTTGTTCTTGGCTTGCTTTTAAGCAGCAGAACTTGCTGGCCTAGAGACTCGTTGATGCTTCTGCTGCTGCGTTAGCAGCGGTTGAAGCACCTGAACTCAGCTCAACCTCAAGTTCGTTTTCAAGCCTGTTCTGGTCTCGAGCCTCTAGCTTCTCTTCAGTTGCGAGTGGCTCCTCAGGTTGAATGTCCAATCCAGCACTCTCACCCATCTGGTCAACGCCCAGATGACTCAATCCTTCGTCGTCAGTCGATGATGGATTGCCCGCAAAAGCGCTTTTGTTATCTAGTGCGGCCTGTTTTGGGTGAGAGTCTGTATTTTCCATAATGGTCAAAACCTTCTGTTGCATTCATCCACAACCTTAAAGTTTTATTACGCCAGATACATCTACAGATAGTGGGAATCAGTCTCTCTCTTTTAGTAGACATTAGTAGATATTGGAGAGCAGGCAGTTAGATTAAGACTAAAAGAGCCAGCTAAAGAGCAAACGGCCACAGCAGGTCAGATGGTTTGATGGATACGTTGCGGAGCTATCACCAACACGTGCTATATCTAGCTTTCAAGCGGCTTTATCAAAAGAGGAGAAATATGCGGGGACTGCGGGGTAAGAATGTCTTGGTGACAGGAGGAAGTAGTGGCATCGGTCAGGCGATCGCAGTCCGCTTTGCTCAAGAAGGGGCAAACGTGGCCGTGAACTATTACAAAGGTGAGGAAGAAGCCGACGTTACGCTTGAGCAGATGCGAACGGCGAGCGCTGCGGCAGGAATCGAGGCTGGCACGCTCAAAGATATGAAGGTGCAGGCCGACGTGTCTAAAGAAGACAACGTTACCTCTATGTTTGAGCAGGTGATTGAGACTTTCGGCGGTCTAGACATTTTGGTCAACAACGCTGGCATGCAGATTCAGGCGCCTTCTCACGAAATTGAGATCTCTAAGTTTGACAAGATGATCGACATCAACATGAAAGGGGCGTTTATGTGTGCGCAGAAGGCGATCGCACATTTCCTCGGTCACGGCGGCGGCATCATCGTTAACGACTCCAGCGTTCACGAACTGATTCCTCGGCCACGGTACGTAGGCTACACCATGAGCAAAGCAGGCATGTGGGCAATGACGCGCACATTAGCCTTAGAATATGCTCGCGACAATATTCGAATCAACTCATTTGCGCCAGGGGCAACGCTGACGCCTATCAACCCCTGGAAAGACGATCCTCAAAAGAAGGCAGACATTGAAAGCAATATACCGATGGGCCGCTCTGGGACTGCGGAAGAGATGGCAGCGGTAGCCGCGTTTTTAGCTTCCGACGATGCAGCGTATATCACTGGGCAGACGCTGTTTGTAGATGGGGGGCTAACGTTATTTCCTTCTTTTCGGACGCCTTGGACGGGCTAGGCAAACAGTGAGAGTTGGGAGATAGATAAGATGGAACCTCACATAGGTCTTTTCCCTATTTTCAGTCCCCTACCTTTCAGTGTTCTTTGCAAGCATAGCGAATCAACAAGGGAGCCTGACCGATGCTGAAATCATGGATGGTGATTGCTGGAGTAGGATTTGCAATCGCGCTATTAGCCAACATCATCAGACCAAAAGATGTGAAATGGTTCCGGCGGCTAGAGCGACCACAGTGGCTAACCTTTGAAAAACTAATTCCCGTAATTTGGACAGTTGTCTTTGTCTGTGGGGGCTGGTCTGCTTACATTGTTTGGGAGCGCACACAGTCTTGGAGCTGGATGGCGGCCTACATCGTGCTAGAGCTGGTGACAATAGCATTTACGCCAGTTCTGTTTTGGTCACATAGCCTAACAGTGGCGAGCATTGTTGGTGGCACCGGTTTCATAGTTGGGTTGCTGCTAGCAGTCGGCACGCTAAAAGTTTCCATTTGGGCAGCGGCTTTATTGGCTCCCTATTTGCTGTGGAGCCCAATCGGGACGTTCACAACCTGGGAGATGCGGAAGCTGAATTCTTAGCACAGCTAACGCTAACTATCTGCTGCTTTGCCACTTCTGCTTTGCCAGCCTTACTCTGCTAGCCTTACTCTGCCAGCCTTACTCTGCCAGCCTTACTCTGTCACTCTTGATACCAAGCGCTTAAGTCTCGGTCGATGAGGTGTTCAAGCCGCTGTATTTCCGGCTTGAGTTCTGCCGTGAGCTTTCTTTGCAGCGAAGTATCAATGGGGGGGCGAGAGGTCTTTTGGGTATTTAGATCTTTCAAGCCTCCCTTTACTGCTTCTAATATGCGCCTTCTCCAAGCCTGAGGAACTGGCAGCAAATATTTTCCAAGCTCAAGTAGTCTCTTCGGCGGATACTTCAACAGTGACTGCAAGAAAGGGCTACGCGCTTGTTTGTTTGAATTGATTTTGACGAAGCTAGTCTCAAAAGTAGGATCAGCGCCGATAAATTCGAGTACTTCCTGGAAGATAGTGGCTGTTTGTTTTTTGAAGTCTTTAAACAAGACAATTTTGACTTGTTCTGTTCCAAATAGATCGAGATATCTCTGCACCTGCTCAGAAAAACTAACAACCTCGCTGTAAAGCAGCATTTCAGGGACAGCGCATCTTTGAGGAATACTTTTACCTAGCTTGCGCTCTGGCTCTAGTGCGATCGCGCTCGCAAAGTCTTGAACATCTTCACTAGAACCGTTGAACAATAGCTGAGAATGGAAAGACTGCATCGCTACCACAGGGCTGCGAAGCATGATAATGATTTTGGCACCGGGGTTGAATCTGTGTATGTTTTCAGCGGCTGCTTTTGAGTACAGGTAAGATGTGCTACCTTCTCCACAGATTTTGTCCTTTGCTTCAGCAAACTTGGACAAATAGTCAGAAAAGTCACTCACTCTCTGCTTCGTCTTAAAATCTGTATCAAAGTAATTTAATTCTTTAGGCTGAGAAATAAAGACATCAGGATGCTGGTCGAGATACTTACAGAGCGCTGTCGTTCCGCATTTAGGCGCACCAACGAGGAAAAAACTAGGCTGTACCATAGCGATTCTATCGACCATTCAACAGGTGCTGATATTGTTCAGCAGGGCGGCTAGCGCTATAGTACCCACGACTAATTAGCACCTACGACTAATCAGCACTCACTGGCACCCTATGTCTGCATCATGCAACCTCTATATACTGAAGAGAATCTTTTATAAATAACTATTCACTGGCGGATATCTCATGGTTAATGCTGCATCCTATCGCTACGACTTAGGCAATTCTCAAACCCTTTATCTGAGTAACCAGGGTATTCTGACGACCGTAACCGTCCATAGCGGCGGTGCGGGTCAACAGCAGCAGAGCAGTCAGGGCGTGGCGACCGGGCAGTGGCAGGCTTTGCCACAGCTTTATAGATTGGGGGGTGGTTATGTTGCAACCATTTCTGGAGACCAGACTTTCTATCTGTCGATTCAGGGGGCTCAGATGCAGGTGAGTGGTGAGGCGAGCGGGGAAGGTATTGCGCAGCAGCTCAGTCAGCTAGAGCCGCTGCCAATGCAGCCTGCTGAGCCGTCGTCTGTCCAGACAATGACACCGATGACGCCAATGACACCGATGACGCCGATGACCATGACGATGGGGGATATGAGCATGAGTATGGGCAAGATGCGGATGGGAAATATGAGTCTAGACGCTCAAACTAGCCCATCCCAGGTCGAGAAGTTTTGTTCGCAGTGTGGGGCTACGGTAGGGAAGCGCGATCGCTTCTGCGCTCAATGCGGCAGCAAGCTAGTCTAGCCACTACTCCCAGCAAGCACTACTCCCAGCAAGCACCACTCCCAGCAAGCACCACTCCCAGCAAGCACATTAGTCATCCCGCAAACTGCTACCCTCGAAAGTGCATACTTTGAAGCTGCAACATGGGCAATTAGCCCAGCGCAATCGGATCGATGTCATAGGCTTTCCATTTGCTGTTAGCCCGTTCTGCTACCAGCGGACGTAAGACAAACTGCGGTCGATTCGATTCGCCTTGAGCGTACTTGACATCCACACGTAGGGCGGTATAAGGCCTTTTGGTTTTACTGCCGTGCCCATCGCGACCCAGGAACAGATAACATTCAGCGACAGGCTGCCCAAACTCTTCTAAGACAGCGCCCTCTTTTCTTTGTCTGCGCAAGCTGAAGCCGCTGCCACCGCAGACGACCCACGGGATATTGCGATCGCCGTGTCCAGTCTCTACCGTTTTCAAATACTCAAAACAGTGAGCATGACCGCTCAGCACCAGATCAACTAGAGGACGAGAATATTCTTTGATCTCTCTTTGGACCTCGTTGAGCACTTCTCTAAGATGAATGCGAACGGCGAAGGTCTGCCCCTGAAACCACTTGGTGCTTTCTGTAACATAGGGAGGATGGTGAAAATACAGGACTCTACCTTTAGCATCAGGGTCTCGCCATGAGGCGATCAGACGATCACGCAGCCAGTCCAACTGTTCTGTATCAATCGTCGTATTTTCTAAAGAGGCATTTAGCTGCTTGTCGATATCCTGGAGCTGCTCATCTATTTGCTCCATTTTGGCGTAGATCCGAGCGGAGCGACCGGCCTGCTCCGGAATGTCTGTGTTGAGTGTGGCAGATTCTAATGCCAGCGATCGCATCTGTTCATCTAGTTCATCGCGCTGTCTTTCGATCTGCTGACGCAGCGCCATCCCCTCTGCTGTTTTTGGCAAAGGCTGCGGCGCGTTGAACGTGTTGCTATCTAAGGCAAAAAAATCAACGCCGTTTCTACGAAAAGAGTAGTAGCGATTGGGCAATCGGGTAAATTCACCCGGCACATAGCGTAAACAATAGCCAGTATCTGTTTTGGCGGTGTAGTGCGCTTTCAAATGCGCCTCTAGCTGACGCGGACCAAGCGGCTCAACAAAATCTAGAAAAGCCCTAGCAAAGCCTTCCCCTTGATACGAGCCGTGCCAGCCCACGTCAAAATTAATGCGGCGGCGCAGCAGCTTGCGAATAGGAGTAAATGCCTTGCTGAGGATGCCAGAGACCAGCGGCAGATCGTAGTAATCATGATTACCCAGTACTGGCAAGAAGGGCATGTTGAAGACCATCTTGTCAAAGCGGATTTTGTGGACCGCCTTACCATCCACCAGAAACTCCCGATATGGCTTGATAAAGTTGTCCGGATACTGCTCACTAGAGCCGACTAAATAGACAACATCGCCCGTATGTAAGATGAAGTCACACTCGGGTGAGTGCTCCAATAGCTTCTTGGTAATGCGGCGCTGCGGACTGTCCCTCACGTGCCGACTAGTACCACTGTCACCAATGACTAAAAAGGAAAAGTCTTGGTTGGGGTTTGCTGCGCTATCAGCTTCTCCTACGCTAGCCTCTGTCGCTTTAGACTGGTCTTCATAGACAAGCTCTACACGCGTCTGGTCAACACCCGCATCCTTCCAGGCAGAATGCTGCCAGCGAACCCGTTCATTCATCCGTGCAATTTTAGTGGCGATTGCTGGGTCGACTACAAATCTCATACCTGTTCGCTAGCTGATGTCCTTGATGTCTTACTTGACTGTAATACGTCTGCTTCTAACTCGAAAGCTATAAATTTGAAATCACTCATATAGCCCTGATGAACTTTCGCCGAAATCACGGCATTTATACGGATGGGCGATGTACATTTGATCTTGTCACTCTTGTGTAGTTGCTCGCTGATGGCTCCGAAAAATCGCAACCTGTTTCCATTATTTGCCGTATTGCTATCGGCGGGACTAATAGCGGGCCTCGGCGGGATCTTTCTACTGATATCCGATCAGTTAGACAGTGGCGCTAGAGTCGTCTCCAACCTGGATGACCCAGATCAAGAATCGTCGCAGACAAGCACAACCGAGATATTAGGATCGCATACAGCAACCGTATTGAGCGTAGCGGCTGGAACGACTAGCCCCATGGTTGCCAGCGGCAGCTACGACAATACGGTCAAACTGTGGAACAGAAACGATGCCGAAGCGGTGCGATCGCTTGCCCACAACGGTCGAGTAAACGACCTTATTTTTACAACAGACGGTCGCCGACTGACCACGGTTAGCGGCAGCGGCGATATCAATCTTTGGACAGTACCGGCGGGTGAGCTGACAAAAACGATCTCCGGCAATTCAGGGCGGATTATAAGCGCCGCGATGAGCCTAGATGATACTGTGCTGGCGATCGGTAGCGGCGACGGCGCGGTCAAAACCTGGACCTTGAAAGAGGACGAATTCATTAATCCCGTTACGCTCAAAGCCATCGGCCCTCAAATTAACGCAATCGCCTTTCATCCAATCGATCCCAATTTATTGCTCAGCGGCGACCAAGAAGGGACTATTCGAGTCTGGGATCTAGCCCAACAGAAAAACACCCTCACCCTAGACAACAACGCCGACCGGATAGCGAGCCTTTCAGTCAACAACAACGGCTACGCCGCCAGCGGTAGCTACGACGCCGCCATCCGAATCTGGAATATGGAAAGCGGCAAGCTGACCCAGACACTAAAGGACCACGATTTTGTAGTCGCCGATGTAGCCTTTAGCCCCAATGGCAAGCTGCTAGCAAGCGCCAGCTACGATGAGTCCATCAAAGTTTGGGACTGGCAGAAAAGCAAAGTACTCTGCACGCTCAATGGACATTCTGGATTTGTCTACTCTGTGGTCTTTAGCGATGCGGGCGATACGCTGATCAGCGGTGGCTACGATGGAACGGTAAGGACGTGGGATCTAGCCGCAGCAGCAGGCGGAGACTGTCTAGCTTACTAAAAGATAGAATTACAGCCTGTACCGGATGCATTCGGTACAGGCGAGTTACTTGGCCTGTTGCAACAAAAAGCTTTCAGCCTGAAAACTGTACCTCAGCCAAGTAAAGAGCGCTATGGAGCACAGATCAAAGTCGCAAAACAAAGCCCTAAAACTCTGTCTTTTTATCTGTCTATTCGCGCTGCGAGCTGCCACTCTTGATAGAGAGTTTCTTAAAAAGAGTCTTTTATGCTGGAAGGTGATGACTCAAGCATAAGAATTTAGCCATGTCTACAGAAACAGAACGCCGTCCTAATCCTAAAGATATTCCTGGGCAACAGCTCGCCTATCCCGCAAGTCAGTCTGATATGACCCCTGCACCCGATAGCGATCTGTCCAACTACAAAGCGGCTGGCAAGCTGCAAGGCAAAGTAGCAATCATCACAGGAGGCGATTCTGGCATTGGACGAGCCGTTGCGATCGCCTATGCAATGGAAGGGGCCAACACCACCATCCTGTACAACGCTAGTGACGACGATGCTAGCAAAACCAAAGAGATGGTCGAAGAGCGCGGTGGTCAGTGTCTGCCGATCAAAATGGACGTGCGCAAGCCTGAAGAGTGCGAAGACGCAGTCAAACAGACGATAGAAAAATTTGGGAAGCTCGATATTCTAGTCAACAACGCCGCTTTTCAGATGGTGAGAGAAGATGTTGCAGACCTGACGATTAAGCAATTTCACGAGACCTTCGAGACCAATATCTTCGGCTACTTTCACATGTTCAAGGCCGCTTTTCCCCACCTAAAGGAAGGCGACGTAATTATTAATACCGGCTCTATCATTGGAAAAACAGGCAAGAAATTCCTAGTAGACTACACAGCTAGCAAAGGCGCAGTGCATACGTTTACAAAATCGCTAGCACTCAACCTGGCAGACAAGAAAATTCGGGTCAACGCCGTAGTCCCAGGTCCGGTATGGACGCCAAACATTCCGGCCACCATGCCAGAAGATCAAGTAGACGGGTTTGACAGCGCTAACGCCATGAAAAGAACAGGCCAGCCAGAAGAACTTGCCCCTGCCTACGTGTTTCTAGCAGCTGAAGACAGCAGCTTCATGACGGGCGCGTTAATTGATGTAACCGGTGGACAGCTGTAGAAGGCTTTCGCTGCTCTATAATTTTTCTGTCTTCGTTTCTCTGCCTGTATTGCTCTGTAAGACGACAGCCGGTTTATATCTAATTATTGGGCTGTTGCTATCCAGCTATCAAACAGAGTTCTGTTGCTATCAATCCACGTCTGCGCATGGTTTCTGATGTCGGCGGGAGTGTTTTCGCCGGCTCGCATCTTTTGATTTTGAAGGCTGATATCCTCTATGGGTATCTGTACCAATTCAAAGAACCTTCGCGCGGCTGGATTGGTTTCTATAAAAGATCGGTTGGCTAGTATTTCAATTTGGTTGACAGCGAAGCCTAGGTTTTTGCCATTTACAACGGTTTGAACATCTTCTTTGTAGTCGCTAGGGAGCGAGGTGTAGGGCACTTCTAACCATTCAACCTGCTCGCCGGGAATGAGCACATCGCTTACCCACAAAGGCGTCCATGTGTAGTAGAGGGCAGATTTACCCGTCTCAACTTTTGAGATCACCTGGTTTATCAGCGCGAAGTAGTTGTCGCTGTCATGTTCTACGGTTTCTCGCAGTTGATACGCATCTAGGTGATGTTCGATCACATCCCGACAGCCCCAACCTACCGGACAGCCTACTAAATTTGCCTTACCGTTGCCGTCGGTATCAAAAAGAGCAGCAATCTTAGGATCTTTTAGCTGCTCCAAACCGGTAATGCTGTAAGTCTCAGCAGTGGCCTGATCAATCAGATAGCCTTGCAGTGCGTTTTGAACAATGGTGCCAGTACTAACCAAATTTCTAGCACCGCCGTTTTCTTCTACGAACTGATTGTGCAGCAGGCTCCAGTGAACGGTCGTGAAATCAAGGTAGTTATTCGCGATCGCCTTATGGATGGTGTCGTATTCTACCTCAGAGCCAGAAACAACCGTATAGCCCAACTCTTCTAATCCAATATTGACGATCTCCGTCTGAAAAAGTTCTTCGAGAGTACCGTAGGCCGGACGCAGCACTCTTTCCGAAGCATCAGACCTACCACCGCAGCTAGAAAGACCTAGACTAGACCCGCCGACCAACATCATAGTTAATGCTACGGACAAGCGTCTCTTTCGACTGTTGCTTTTTTTACCGGTAGCTGATTGGAGAAAGATCATCTTGAATTAACCAATTGTTGCAGTTAGCTAATCCTTCTTCACTTCTGGCACAATATCAGGACGTTCACTGCCTTCACGCCTTCTTGCACAGGCAGATACGTCCAACACCTAGAGCACAAAATGAAGGCTAATAGTCTCTACCATACCAGTTCTGCCAGCCCGCTGGTTGTCGCGTTGGGTTTGCGGACTGCTGTTGAATAATCTCTGTTAAAATCTCGCCAGACTCAACCAGGCGAGGGCCAGGGCGGTTGAAATATTGGTTGCCATCGGTCAGATATACCTGCTGGCTTTTGACGGCTTTTAACTGTTGCCAGCTAGGATGTTTTGTCATCTCTTCGGTAGCCTGTCGGGTTTGGTCTAGGTCATAGCCACAGGGCAGAACAACGATGATGTCTGGATCGGCGGCGGTGAGGGCCTCCCAGCTGAGCCAGTCAGAATGTTCACCAGCTTTGCCAAAGCAGTCTACTCCCCCGGCCAGGCCAACCAGTTCTGGTATCCAATTGCCAGCTGCCATGAGGGGATCGGTCCATTCGATACAGGCGACTGTAGGTAGTGTCTCTTTTGCTACTTGATTCTCTTTAGGTAGTGTCTCTTTTATTACTTGAATGAGTCTTTTCTGTAGCTGCGCAATGATGCTATCGGCAGCGGCTCTGCTTTCTGTAGAATTGTCGAATGCCGTAGCCACTCGTGCCATATCCGTCCATATGTCTGCTAACCGTTCAGGCTGTAAGGAAACAACCTGAATAGGTGAATCGCTACGACTATCGGAACTTATTAGCTTAGTGACAGCCTGTTCTACGTCGCCCAGGCTGACAGCACAGACTTCGCACTGTGCCTGGGTAATGATGTGGGTAGGGCGTAGCTTGACGAGGACTTCTGTTTTGACACGATAGACGCTGAGCGCTGAGTCGAGTAAGTCAGTGACGCGCTGATGAATCTCACCGCTGGTGCCAACGGGATCAAACTTGGGTTCGGTACAGACCGGCAGAGCGCGGACAGATACGGGATAGTCGCATTCGTGCGATCGCCCCACCAAACGATCGGCATATCCCAACGCCGCGACAATTTCCGTAGCGCTTGGAATCAAAGACACGATGCGTAAATCGGCGCGGTCCATAGCCTATATTCCTATCGCTGCAAAATCAAAAGCAATTGTTAGAAATGATACCGCTATCTATCAGCTCTCGCAGAAAATTCAATCGGGCTACAGCCTACCCGATACTAGAAAGCTAGGACTACAACCCCAAGACTAGGAAGCCATCAAATTACACAGCTTGTAGACAATACGAGCACCAACATTGCCATCCCATTCATCAGGGCCAGTTTCACACAAGTCAAAGCCGATAATTTCTCGGCTATCTGCGACTGCTTTTAATAGGCAAAATGCCTCTTCTAGCTCAAGCCCTCCTGGTACTGGGGTGCCAGTACCAGGGCATAGTTTGGGATCTAGCCCGTCAATATCGAAGCTGACATAGACATAGCTAGGTAAATCTGAAACAATCTGTTGGCAAAGTTGATACCAGGACTTGTTAGCGTAGTGTGATCGCTTCAGCCCCGTATCATGATGCAGCACCACTCTACCTTCACTGCTTTCGACAAAGTCGATCTCCTTATGCGAGACATCTCGCACGCCGACTTGCACTAGCTTCGACACCTGTTCTAGATCCAACACATTTCTCATAATTGATGCATGAGAGTACTGAAATCCTTGATAGGAAAATCGCAAGTCACAGTGCGCGTCGATATGGAGAATGCCAAAACGTGGATACCGTTCGGCTAATGCTTGGATTGCACCAAGCGGAACGCTGTGATCGCCGCCGAGAATGCCAACTTTCTTACCATCGGCCAGAGCTTGGCAAGTTTCTTCATAAAGCCAATGATTAAGTTTTTCACATCCCTTGTTCACAGTTAGCAGATCGATAGCTGGTGGGAGAGTCCCCTTTTCTGTCGCTTGGACAACGGTTTGGGCGTGCGATCGCAGTTCTTTCCCTAATTCCTCAATCCATCCCGGCATAGGCGGCATGAAAATTCCCTGCTGCCACCCTTTGGGATAATCGTAGTCGTAAAAATCCAGTTGAGGAGAAGCTTCTAGAACTGCCTGTGGTCCCCTTGCCGTGCCACTGTGAAAGGAAACCGTTACCTCCCAGGGTACGCCAAATATCACCACATCGGCTGTTTCATAGTCAAATGGAAAGCCAAAAATGTTGCCGTTGTCTAAGCCAACGCCTCCTGGATCGAAGCTACTAATAATCTGTTGCTTTCTCCTCTGAATACAGTGTTGAACATCTGCTGTGCTTTTAGGTGCGCTATCTGTCATTCAACAACCTCTTAATAAAGGTAGGTAGGCAAAATGCAGCTCCATGAACCTCACTGTTGTAATAATGCAAGTCATGCTGCTCCGCAAACGCGATCGCCTTCTCCTCATCTAGATCTGCTGTCGGATGCCTGCCCCCCTTAGAACAATAGCTAAAACTCCACATTCCCGTTGGATAAGTCTGAATAAAGGCCAAGTACGGAGATACGTCAGCCATCCCAAAAATATCCTGTAAGCAATGAACCAAATCAACAAAAGCCGTCTGGTTGAATCTAGGAGATTCGCTCTGTGCGCTCATCACACCATTAGGCGTCAGGCAGCGATACACATCCTTGTAGAAATCGCTGCTAAATAGTCCGACCGAAGGCCCTACCGGATCAGAAGAATCAATCACAATAAAATCAAAGCCCTCATCCTCAGCCTGTTTTAGATATTCAATCCCGTCGCCAATCATCAAATCTAGCTTAGGATCGTTCAAAGCAGAAGACAGAGACGGTAAAAACTCACGAGACGCCCGAATCACCGCTTCATCGATTTCAACCATTGTGACGCTTTCCACCTGCGGATGCTTCAAAATCTCACGAACGCTGCCGCCATCGCCTCCACCAACCACCAGCACCTTCTTAATCTGTGGATTGGTCAACATCGGCACATGAATGATCATCTCGTGATAGGCCGCTTCATCCCGCTCGCTGCACATCACCATCTTATCGACCGTCAGCATGCGCCCATACTTATACGTATCAAATATTTCAACTAGCTGATAAGGAGATCGCTCTCGAAACAGCGGCTCGCCCTTATGCCGAATCGACAGCGCGATATTCTCATCTCTATCTGTAAACCAAACGCTGCGGCTATATTTTGGCGGCATCAGCTTTTGCGTAGCGGCATCTCGAATTGCACCTACGTCGATATCCGACTTTTCCAACAGATCTAGCTGACCGCGATTCAACTCTATCGCCGAGCCATGCGCCGCCTCGAATGCCGCCTTCAAACTTTCATAAGAGACCCACGGATTGACAGAATCTCCACAAGTGAACAAATCTACCGCCGCATACCGATATTCTGGCCAGGTATGAATGGCTAAATGACTCTCTTGAATCACAACAACACCTGAGACGCCAAACGGTGAAAAGTGGTGAAATACTGAGCTAATAATCGTCGCCCCGGACTGCTTTGCAGCGGTAATCATACTCTGCTCAATCCGAGGAACATCATTCAGCACTTCAGCGGAGCAACCGTGAAACTCCACCAAGATATGTCGACCTAAAGATTTCATATAACCCCATCGTGACCTCACGATATTAGAAGAATAGAAGTGCCCTGCCGGCTGCAGTTCAAATGGCTAAGCACGTCTAAAAATACACCAGAAGGCTACCGGTATTCCTCTGGCGATCGCACTCTCTATTCTCAGATGAGCGCTTAGCAATCCGCCGAATGCATTCATTGCTATACTCTGAAAGATCAGCGGCAGAATGGCGTTTGACAAGGAAGCAATCAGCATGAACTTAGGAGATGGGACCAGCTCGGCAGCCTCGCCGCTGGGCGATCGCTATAACGTCGTCAAAGAGCTAGGCAAAGGCGGCTTTGGCCAAACCTATCTAGCCGAAGATCTCCATCGGTTCAAAGAACGCTGTGTGGTCAAAGAATTCGTTCCCCAGGTGAAAGACAGCACCACCCTCGACAAAGCCAAAGAGCTATTCGAGCGCGAGGCCAACGTCCTTTACCAGCTTAGCCACCGACAAATTCCCGAATTTCGCCAGCTGCTAAAGGTAGAAACCGAAGCTGGCGGCAGACTGTTCCTCGTTCAAGACTATGTAGAGGGACGAACCTACCAGGATTTACTCCAAGATCGACAGCAAGTCGGCGCGACCTTTAGCGAAACCGAAATCACGCAGCTGCTCTATCAGCTACTGCCTGTCCTCTCCTACATCCACGGGCTTGGCTTAATCCACCGCGACATCTCACCAGACAATCTGATTTTGCGCCATGCCGATGGCCTACCGGTTCTGATTGACTTTGGCAGCGTCAAAGAGATTGCTGTCGCCGTCCGCAGCGAACTCTCTATAGACGGTGCTCAAAATCAGCCTGACTTAGCATTGACCCGTATTGGCAAAATCGGCTACGTACCTGAAGAACAGTTCAACGCCGGTAAAGCTGACCCAACCAGCGATCTATATGGCCTAGCTGTCACTCTACTAGTACTATTGACCGGACAGCAGCCAAAGGTACTTCACGACACACACCTGGATAGTTGGATGGGTATAGACAGCCTTAGTCCCCACCTAGGTCAAATCCTGAAGAAAATGCTAGCTGCTAATCCAGCTAGCCGGTTTCCCACCGCAGAGGCCGTGCTTGCTACGCTCAAGCACCCAGCTAGCAATGCCATCACCGATGAAAAAGGAGCGGATTACAGTTCTGTCTATCCACCAGGGAGCCTGGCTACAGCTAATCCTATTAACTACGAAGAAAGCCCCTTAATGCCAATGGCTGAGATGGGCAGCATCGACAGCCATCATCCGACCCACACACCCTACGACGCGGCTACCTATGCTGCGGCCGACGGTCACGGAACCACTGCTGCAGAATCGAGCACTTACATTACATCTGCGCCAACGCCTGATGATGACAGAGGCGGTTTTCTCAACTCGGGCTCACGCGCACCCCTAATTGCCTTGCTGACCATGCTCGGCGTACTCGGTACGATTATGCTGTTTGCCTGGATGCGAATCGCGCGATCGCCTTCCTCTGGCACCAGTGATCCAAATCCATCGGCAGTTGTTGACAATGGCAATACCGGCAACCTCTCTCCGGAAGAAACAGCTCGAAAACAAGAGATTCGCGATCGCTACGAAGCCCTAGGCATCGGCGAAAATACCTTCACTCGTTTAATCGATCAGCTGTTCTATCAAGAGTATCCCAATCTTCTCACTAGTGGTCCTGACGGTGGACGCAAGGCCCTCACGCAAGCTCCTGATGATGAACCGTTAAGAATTCGATGGGACAACATTGCCCTAGATCTGTTGGATCGGCTAGAAGGTCGGGTAAGCAGGGCCAGCTTATCAGCGATGGGCAGCTATGGTGAGAGCGATCGCACCCTCTGGCAAGAGCAAATCAACCGCGTTAATGTCGGGTCGAGCGCTCTTTATGATCTAACCGATGCCAAGTTCTTTAATCTGTTTCCCTCACAGCGGAATCGAGAGTTCCAGCAAGAGCCAATTGGTCAGGTTTATGCTGCGATTGCCAACGACATAGTCGATGCTATCACCTCCGGCGAAGCCAGAGAAAACGTCGAATTTTCACCCGGTTCTTTCCGCCAGGATCTCAATGAAAACCTTACTCCTGGCGAAGGCAAAGTCTACACCCTTCAGCTCACCGCCGGACAGCAGCTTCGACTAAATCTCAGTGCCCCTACTGGCAGCACTCTTCTCTCCCTTTATCTGCCCACACCCACCGAACAAACCCCCTCCGCCTTTGCCGACTCTGAGCAAACCACTTGGTCAGGCCGAGTCGATCAGTCAGGCTACTACGAGCTCGTCGTTGTCAATCGTTCAGCGGAAACAACCTCCTACCAGCTAGCTATCTCAGTCGACAATGTGAGAACAGCCCCACCCGTTGCTCCTGAAGAAGAGGACCTGACGCCGATTGTAGGAGAGGATGAAAATGAGACTACAGACAGCGGTACCAGCGGTACTACTGAAGACGGCGAAAATAGCTCAACAAACACAGATGCCAACGGCGCAGAATCGACGAACAGCAATTAGGTAGTCGCGGCAAGCTCACCAGTGAACGATTGCACCGCGCTAACAAACTCGCTCACTGATTCATAGGGGGGGATGTTACGCCCAGAAGTACTGACACCCTCAAAATTAGAGAAGTGATCGCGATAATCTCTCATCCTCTTATCGGCATCACGAATACTCTCACTATCAGCTTCTCGAGCTACGCGCCGATCGATCGTAGAAGCTTCCTTGCCCATCACGATCAGTGCAGGCTGTTGAATTTCTGCGATCGCACCCTCATAATCCTGCCGCCAAAACCCCGCCAAAAACGAAAACACCGCATGCCGGCTGTTCATATCACGCGATCCCTTATGCAGCATCGCCAGCCATTCAGGCGTCACATCCTCAGCTTTGCCAAACAGCTGCCGCTCAGAAAAAGACTTCAGAAACTTCTCTCGCCGCGCGTATCGATAGAACGCACTACCCAAAGGTGAATTGAACAGCGACCAGGCTAGCTTTACCTTCCACTGAGCTGTCGGTGTAGTCATCAGCGGCCAGGCTGGAGGGCCAGAAAGGACCATACCCTTTACTCGCTCAGCCACAGACAGGCTCATGAGCTCAATCGCAACCGGCAAGAGAGCACCTTGTACAACTAAAACAACTGACTCTTGCGTCACCTGTTCAATGAAGTAAGCTAGCTGCCGGGCCCAGTCCTGTGGCCGGTAGGCCCGTTGCGGCATATCACTATCTCCACAGCCCAACAGATCCAGATTGTAGATTTTCCAAACTGAACCAGACGCCTTCCAAGCACGGATGAAAGGTTGCCAAAAATGACGGGAAAGCCCGACCCCAATCGGATGGATCAACAACAAAGCAGGCAGAGCACTCTCCGCGGAATCACCTTCTAGTAAACCTTCTCCAGGAACTACCTCATAAGCACAGCGGTACTCTTGCCAGGTATAAAACTCCATACGCCTTTTGGTGTGACCTTCAGATGCGAACTAAACAGTCGTTAGCGGTTGGCGTTCTAGATCGAGGTCTGTACTCGCTACTGCCTGTTCAAACGCGGTTTCCACTGTCAAGTCTAACTGGCCTGGGTAAAGTACGGCAGACTGCCAGCAGACGGCTTTGATACAGGCTTCAGCCAAGTTCGCACCGGTCAAGTCCGCGCCGGTCAGATCCGCACCAGTCAAGTCCGCACCGGTCAAGTCGCTGTAGCAGAGCTTTGCACCGCGTAGATTCGCCCCTGCCAAGCAAGCGCCGCTCAATCTAGCTAGTCGCAAATCGGCCCTGTACAGACTCGCACCAGTGAAATTTGCCTCGTGCGCGTCACAGCGTACCATCATCGCCCGATGCAAGTTGGCCCACAGTAAGCTTGCCTGCTGAAGCTGAGTGCGCCACATCATCGCCCCAGTTAGATCGGCATGATCTAACCGGCTATTGGCTAGGTTGGCAGCTGTCAAATCCGCCCAGCAAAAACGAACGTCCGTTAGCTGAAAGGTGTTCAACTGAAGCTCTTTCAAGTCAATTCGCTCAAAATTACGACAGCCTGATACATATTTTTCTAAGAGCGCGATCACACCTAATCGACAAGCATCCATCCAATCTGCTACACCCAACGCAGACATTCATCAGAAACACAGGCCGTCTAAAAGTTCAGCCTAAAAGTCTAAAAATGTTCGCGAAAGGGATTTGTAAAGTTACGTTAATAATGTAACAAAACTTCATGCAGCTTGCAATTTTCAAAAAGTCAGCTTATCCGATCGCCCTACAGCTCAATCGCGGCCTAATATACCGGACGCTGAGCTGTACAAACAGTAGACCAGGCTTCGTGATCTAGTCGGGAATCCAAGCGACCAGTAACTTCCCCACGTTGACCGATCAGGCGCGCTCTGTTTAGCGAGTTGGGCTTGGTGTACATGGTGAGTTCGTCGAGGGTCGTAGCGGCGCAAACCCAATCTTTTTGATTGATGGCGTTAGTGAGGCGGGTTTCTAGCTTTGTGATTTCCCACTGGCGAGCAGTAATACGAGCATGCTCTATGTAATAAGCCATGTTGTCAGCGGCAGCAGCGGCATAAGAATTTCCGGGCCGGAGCGCTAGGGCCCGACGGAAGTTGATCAAAGCTGTGTTGAGATCGCCCTGACGGGAGGCGGCGTAGCCTACGTCCATCAGCTGGTCGAAAGTCATTTTGGACCGGGCTGTATCAGCGGTGAGGGGTAATGCAATCGCCCGGTGAGCCGCATTACCTAACATCCAAACACTGATCGTCAAAACACTGGCTGATAAAGCACCAGCGATTAGACGATTCTGCCAAGAGCGCCGAGCAGTATTCGCTGATCTAGTCCGAGATGGTTTAACTAGACAGAAACCCAGCGAAGAAGACAGCAGCATAATGGTAGGTTACTTAAGTAAAAAAGATGAAAGGACATAGTTGTCCAAAAGCATAGGCAGTTTGACAAGTAAGCGCCTGAGTAAAATCAACCGATCTTGTTCACAACAATGCTTTAGAGCAACACTGAAAACTGCAGCACTAAAAACCACAAAAATCTGGCAACCTTACGGAGCATTCGCTTCATCCGAATGCAGAACATAGCTATGCAAATATGGGTAGATGCAGACGCTTGTCCAAACGCAATCAAAGAGATTATTTTTCGCGCGGCAAAGCGAACTAGCTGCGCACTGACGCTGGTTGCAAATCAGCCTGTACAGGTGCCTGCCCACGCAGAGATGCTAGTGGTGCCATCTGGTTTTGATGGCGCTGACAACAAGATTGTAGAACTGTTGAAAGCAGGCGATCTGGTAATTACCGCCGACATTCCGCTCGCAGCCAAAGTGTTAGAGAAAGATGGCTATGTCTTCAATCCCAGAGGCGATGAATATACCTCTCGCAATATTGGCGATCGCCTATCCGTGCGAAATCTCCTAGAATCTTTTCGAGGCGGCGCAGAGCCAGTAGGCGGTGGACCACCCCCTTTAAACAACAGAGACAAAGCTAACTTTGCTAATCGGCTAGACCGGTTTTTGGCAAAACATTATCAGTGAGTAGAATTGTATTGTTAGGTTCATTGGAACTGCACTTATGACCGCCGCCATCGAAGGAACTACACATCCCATAGCGCCATTACCAAAACCTGTCAGCTTTGAGCAGTTCATAGAGTGGTATCCCAAAGACTCAGAATATCGCTACGAGCTACGCTGTGGAATCATCTTTAAAGTGCCAAAACCCAGAGGAAAACATTCCGAGATTGCTGGCTTCATCCATGACGAGCTGATAGTTGAAATTGGACGTGCCAACTGTTTGTATTTCCATTCCGCGCGAGTGCATTGTGAAGATCAGCGATGATACCGGCTATGAACCAGACGTGATCATATTAGATAGGCCAGCGCTAGCACTGGATCGTTGATTACGCTGGACTAGGTGGCGTTCGCCATATTGGGAAACCGAAGCGACCAACCTTAACCGTTTGCACACTCATAGACGGTGAGTATGAAGTCACTCGGCTGCGCGATCAAGAGCAGATTGTGTCGACAGTATTTCTTGATCTGGCACTGATAGCGGGACAATTTCTGTCGCACTAGTCTTTGCTATACCACCTTTCCATATCACCTTTTAAGCTATGAGGTGGTTGAGCTATTCGAAGATGGTTGCGATCGCACATTCAAACCCCGGCAACAAAGGCGAAGTCAACACATCCTCTGCCAAAAGCGTAGCCACTAAATGTACCTGAGCGGACTGCCGCCGATACACTTCAATCTGCTTCAGCCGCCAGTCTGCAATCCAATATTCCTGCACACCATAAATAGAATAGAGCTTAAGCTTTGTTTCTCTATCTCTTTGTTGGTTCTTATCGCCGACAGAAAGCACCTCAACCGTCAGTTCCGGCGCGATCACGAAATGGCCCGACTCATCCAAGCCATTTTCCAACCGCTCATGGCTAGCCCACACCACGTCTGGAATCACAGCGTCACTGTCTGTAAAGATTACACCTAGTGCTTCAAAAGATTTCCCCAGCCTGGTCTGTCTAGACCACAACCCCAGCTCAATATGGATGTTGCCACCAGCATTCTGATGCCACACATGCGGAGCCCTAGTCACAAGCAGCTCCCCATCGATAATTTCATAGCGCTTCCATCCGCTGTCGTCGAGCATGGCGTCCAGATCGCGGATTGTCCAGCGGATTGAATTAGCAACCATAGTAGAATGGCGCTGGCTTAAGAAGTACAGCATAGTCAGAAAAATGGCCAAGGACCCCATCTGTAAAGGAGAATAGCCTTGGCTCACAAAAAGATACTTCTACTATGCTGCACTCTGTTGAAATACTCAAGCGCAAACTGTCTGAACGAGCAGGCGCACCATTTTCAGGCATTCTTAATGACCGCATCATCGAAGCTGCCTTAAAGGACGCTAACGTCACATACCGGAAGCGCCTGTTCACGCCTATCGTCACGCTATGGGCATTTCTATATCAGGTACTAGATGCGGATAAAAGTCTGTCGAACGCAGTCAAGCAAATTCAGTGCTGACTGGCGGTTGAAGGCGCGCCTTTGCCTTCACTGAATACAGGCGGTTATGCCAAAGCGCGTCAGCGCTTACCTGAAACAGTTCTCTGTCAGCTGTTTGAACATACTGGTGAAGCGCTATGTGCCGAAGCGTCAGCCGCGTGTTTATGGCAGGGTCGAGTCGTGAAGATACTCGATGGATCTAACGTCGTGATGGCTGACACAGTGGTCAATCAAGCGGCCTATCCACAGCACAAAAATCAGCAAGCAGGCTGCGGGTTTCCGATAGCCAAACTGGTGGTCGTTTTCTCATTGGCAACAGCCGCTGCTATCGCCGTACGAATCGCCGATTTTAAGACGTCAGAAATTACCTTGGCACGCCAGTGGTATCGAACCTTATCGGTAGACGATATCGCCTTGGCTGACCGAGCCTATGGCAGCTATGTGGACTTGGCACTCGTGGCCGCACAAAAAGCAGATGGCGTCTTTCGCATGCATCAGCGTCGTCACCAGAGATGGTACGCAAGGAGATCTATGTTCATCTAATGGCCTACAACCTATCACGCTATTTGATGTGGCAGGCGGCTGAAGAAAAAGGGGATGACCCGCTACGGCTATCGGTTCAAGGCACTCGCCAATCGTTCAATCAATACCGTGATTTACTAGCAGACGCAGGCAATCTGAGGCGCGACAGATACTGTCTGTTGCTCTCAGATATGGTTGCTAAAACTATTGTTCCAATTCGGTCTGGCAGACATGAACCGAGAAAACGAAAGCGACGGCCAAAGGCTTTTCCTTTGATGAACGAACCTCGCGCTATTCTTAAACAGAAGCTCATCGTCGCTTGATAACAGCCTTAAGTCAGCGCCATTCCTCTTTAGTGGGTAACGTTTTTGTACGCTTGAGGATTTGAGCATAGCCGAGAATACCATTGAGCGGAGTGCGTAGCTCATGACTCATGTTGGCGAGAAAATCGCTCTTTGCTTGGTTAGCATTGTCTGCCGATTCTTTTGCTTGTTCGAGTTCGCAAGTCCGCTCGGCTACGCGATCTTCTAGGACTGAGAAAGAAGTTTTAATCTGCGCTGCCATTTGGTCAAATGACTTGGCTAAGATGTCTAGCTCATCTACTTTCTTATATTGAAACAGACGATTAGGCTCAACATCATCATCAAGCAATTCCCTATGGGGGCCGACTTCAGTGAGTTGATAGCATCCTTCAACGATTGGCCGTAGACGAGAACGTCAGCCGACGGGCAAAGAGAAAAACTACGAGCGCTAATACTGCACCTGCGCCCAAAGCTCCACCTACGGCAATTTTCAGCACAGGCAGCGATACAACCGAAGTTGGAACTACAGCTAACATCAGCCATTGAGCGCCTTCGATCCGCTGAAACGCCCAGTAGTTCTGTCCAGATTGAATTAGACCTGATGGCTGGTCGCCTATCTGCTGCCAAACCGCTTTGAGCTCAGAAATATCTTGATATGATTTTAGTGCTTCTGCTTTTTGGGGATCGGGTGGATAGGCAAGTAAGTTTCCCTTCGCACTCAAAATCGCAAAATGGCCACTGTCCCAGCTAACAGCAGTATTTGCGGATCGAGTCAGGTCTCTGACGTTGATATCAAGTCCTGACACACCAAGTAGTTCTTTACGATCGTTATAAATTGGAGACGTCACTGTGGTCATAGTCAGTCCGTCCCACCGATACGGTTCTATCCAAACCGTTTTACCAGTAGCAACCGGCAGGGTGTAATACTCCTGTGAGAGACAAGTCGGATCGATTTGACAAGGATCGGACAGGCGGATGTTTTCGTAAGGAGCGGGTAAGCGTTGCCCATACTGATCTGGCTCGTTCTGATCGAGCGAAAAATAGAGCCAAGAACCTTCACGATCGGCCATGATTCGGTTTGGCGGTTGTCCGAAGCCAGCTCCGAGCGTTAGGGGCGATCGCTGTTGAAACAAGTCGAGTACCGCTTGCTCGTAGAATTTTGATTCACGTATTCCCGCTCGATCGAGGGTTTGAACGACTGCGATCACGCTCTGCATTTGCTGCTCTCGTGCCAGCTGCCCTTGAATCGATTCGACCTTACTACTTAAGCTTCTTTGAATTTGTTGTTTCGCCTGACTTTCCAATGCCTGATAGAAGAAGTAAGACACACTTCCAAGCCCGATCAACGCTCCACTTAATACAGAGAAAAATAATCTCGTCCCGAGGGAGCTTGTCTGCGGAGAATTCGGAGACTTTGTATTGAACGACATAGCGATTAGAAGATCAAAAGTAAGTTGGGGTACCAACTTAAGCCGGGAAACCGTCTGCGTATAAGGGTTTGTGCTGCTGAGGTTTAGAGGATTTGCGAGGCATAGGTAACTCACCGATATGGTCTAGCGTCCATTCAAATAGGTCTGGAAAATCGTGATTAAACAGACGCTGTGCAGCGGTCGTACCATCGTGTCGTTTGAGGTCAAAATTATGGATGATAGTGAGCACGTTAAGTGATTGTTCAGAAAACCCACGACGGGCATGGTGGAGCTTCGCTAGATAGCCATTACGGCCCTCGACTGCGGAGGAGGTCCGTTGATACTTAGTGCAGAATTCTCGGCCCCAAAGCACCCATCGTTCTCGCTCATGGTCTGTCAGTTGCAAGGTAATGTCTAGCTCAAAGAGTCGGTCAAAGGCATCGCTAGCAGCATCTTGATAGCGCCTTTTGAGAACGGGTTGTCGGGTTTTATCAGCTTGCTGCGTCCAGTAGAGCCAAGGTAGCAAGCCGCTAAGCACCCAGGTGCGAATCGCGACATCTTGGGTTTGCGCGTTGAGGGCAGTAGTGACCCACTGCTGCCAAGCCTCAATGGCTTGAGTAAACGAGGTAATCTGCTCTTCAAACGTGTCAATCGCCTGCTGTGCTTTCTGGTCGCCGTAGATAGGAGCAAGCTCCCACAGCCGTTGTAAGGGTGGTGCCAAATTCGTGAGTAGCGCCCTTTGGGTTTGCCATTGCAGGCTATCGAGGGTGAACGGATGAATAGTTTGAGTGATCTGCTCAAGTGCCTCGTGGTAGGCTTGTTCGTCTTGTTGAACCTGTTGTCGCGCTGCTTCATTGTTCTCTATCAACACCTGTAAGGCTTGCGTGTTTCCAACCTGACGGCGTTTGTTTAGTTGTTGCTGAAGTTTGTCTTGTTGTTTCTTCAGCGTCGCCGCCTGTTGTCCGAGTGAGCGACCTATTGGCTTGCCTAACGCTCGCAGGGCGTGAAACAGATCGGCGACACTGACGCAGCCTAAGCCTGATACGGCTAGCTTCACTAGGGCTCTAGCACCGTCGCTGACCAGATAGTGACACTGCCACGGGCTATCCTGCCACCACTGGTTTACTTGCTCTATCCAGGTGGCATAGGTGCGATTCTCACATTCGGTTTCGATAAAGATGAACCCACTGCTCAGCTCTAGGAGCACTAGCACCGGCAACCCAAAGAAAGTCTCATCAGCACCGACACAAATTCCCTGGCCTTCAGAAGGGACACAGTGTTTGGCTTGCGCTCCTTCGTAGTCAATCACCGCTTGGTTCATCCGCTGCTTGAGTTGGCGCAGCGCACTAGCCGAACTCGCTACGTGCGTATCTAGATGAACGGCGCAGATGAACTCCGATAGGCTCTCAGCCCCCACCCCTTGCTTGATGCCAAAGTAGTAGACAATGCCAAACACCAACCGCGCTAGCCACTCGGTGCCTGCTGCTGTTTCCCCAAAAGCTCGATTCTGGGTACTGGTTGCGACGCTCTATAGCTTGTCGATGACGGTGAACACTACTTTTGCTGATGTCTGTTTTACTGGCAATTCTTCTGAGCGTCTGCTCTACATTCTCCTGAATACAAGCAGCGACTTTTTGGCTACGCGCTCTTATACTGATTGACATCGTTACCCATCGTTTGACTTTGTTAGGGTGACGATACATGGCTCTGGGCTTTGTCGCAGAGCTTTTTATTTGATGTGCTTATTGATACGTCTTGCCTAACGGCTGTTGTCCCGCTTTAAGCTGGTACCCCGAAAATTCTTATCAAATCGTTTGTACAACTCAATGAGTTTCCTTTCATTTCCACAATTTCTATCACTTTCTGGGAGCCCTAAGTCATTCTCAGTCGGAAAGTGTCATCGTTCTTACAGCGACGAAGTCAACTTTACTGGTAAACATGGGCGCATCTGTGTCCAACTCCTCGCGCTCAAATTCCTTACACCACTGCTCTCTCAACCGAAAAGTCCGGTTTGCTCGCAATCCGCCTTCTCTGACGTGTCCTAAAAAGACTGCTGCTCCGATGCAGCCTCTCTCTTGACCGGGCGTATAACCCATCGCTATCGTTGTGCTGATAGCTTCACTGTGTTCTCTTTCAGTTTCGCCGATTGAGCGATCCGAAAAAACGGGTCGCTCTTTCAACATTTTTTGTCTAAACTCCAGTATCTACCGTAATCGCAAAAAGAATTTCGATGACCACCTCATGCTAACGGCAGCAGGTCTATGGAACTTCTACCTGGAGGCAGCATAGGAAAAACGGGAAAGATGGGGAGGGCTGTTGCGATTGCCACTATTTCGCAACAACTCTACTGTGCCGCTCTTAAGACTTCACCAAACCGTCTGGCTGTTTCCTCTGGTTTCCCATCTACAGGAAACAACAGAACGCTCTTGACCTTGGGATTGTTTGCTAGCATCTCTAGGCGATCGAACTGTGCGTCCGAGATGGCAATGCCTTGATACTGTTCCACATAGTCTAGCTCTACCGCAAAGTTGTCGTCGTTATACACCTGAATAAAGGCTCTATCTACCTGCCAGTTCGCCCAATCCGCATCGAAATAACGCTTGCCCCAATACGGATTGTGATGACACACGTCAAAGCTGACCGCAGAGTTTGCCTGCTTTACAGCGGTGCGAATATCTACCATAAATTGGGTGAGCTGAGCTGTTCGATCGATGTCTCCTTCTAGCTCTTCGTGATAGCCGACATAGTCGTCCCACTGAACCGCATCTATCGCTGGATAGCGTCGAACAAATTCTGTCGAAATCTCTTTAAAATAGGTGGCAACCTCTTTATTGTCCACGTTTAGAAGATAGTGATCTATCTTCGGATAAGTCTTGTCTACGCCAGGGACGAACCATCCTTTGGCTGTAGCTATCTCAAAGATAGGACTGTTTTCGTCTAGCTTGATGCCTTTTTCAAAGTAAGCGTGTACCTGCATTCCCTGCTGGTGAGCTTCGTCAATTAGCCAATCTAGCCACGGATCTCGAAACTGATTGGGGCAGCTCGAATAGCCAAACGTTTGCTGCATGACGTCGCTTTTGTACATGGTGCAGCCGTTGCCCCAGACGCCGTGGATAATGGTGTTTATTCCCTGCTGCTTGTAATAGCGGACGCGATCGCGAATCATTTGTTCGCTTGCCCGGTTCGTCGCCTGATACCGGCTGAGATAGATGCCTCTAAATTCTTTCTGCGCCCAAGCGTCAGACATGGTGGGCGTAGGCTCGCTTTGAGGTACGGCTGGCGGCTCGCCTGAAGTGACTTCGGGCAAACTGATCTGAATAATGTCAGCAGGAGTCTTTGTGTCTATTGAGTCTGCGTTTGTTAAGGCTGCCCCTGGCGAATCAGAGCTGGCTGATCTGACGCTTGACGAGTCGGGCTCTGTTATAAGCTGCTCGAAGACCCCTTTAAAGTCGCCGTTTCTAGCGGTCTCAATATCCACACGTCCCAGTCGAGGAAACGCCCAAACGCCTGGCGCAGCTAAAAGCAGTAGTAGCAAAATGCAGCCGCAGCCAGAATTGTTTTTTGAAGAAGACATCGTAGGTGCCAATAAATCGCGGGTCTCTTATTACGGGCTCTTCATAACATTGCCCTTTATGGAACATTTTCTAAGACAGCGTTTTCGCCAAAAACTGTTCTAGAAAGTGTAGTGCCATCTGATTGCCCACACCGTTGAAAATCTTGTCGAAGGCGTGTTCGGCCCAGGGAATCTTTACCCAGACGGCTGTGTTTTGCGATCGCAATAGCTGTTCGTATAGATATTTGCCATATTTCGCCTCCACAATATGATCGCGTCCACCGTAGATCAATAAAGCGGGTGGCAAGGTATCAGGAGCCGCTGCTCTGACGTAGGTAATTGGCGAGGCGGTGGCATAGGCAGCGGGCTGCTCGTCTGGCGATCCGCCTAGATAGGACTGCAAAACTTGTCGGACATCTAGCGGGTCTGGCCGAGGTGGATTGCGATAGCCGTTATCTAGATCTACAGGACCGTAGTAAGAGATTACGGCCTGTACCGGTTCAATTGGTTGTCGGGTTGCTGGTTGCTGTAAGGCGGCGGATGATTGAAACCCCATCAGCATCGCTAGCTGCGCGCCAGCTGACCAGCCTAGCAGCGCTATGTGATCGCGGTCAATCTCGTATTCGTCGGCGCGATCGCGGACAAAATCTAGGGCTGCTTCCACATCCTCTAGCTGCGCCGGGAACTGATATTTCGGCGTATGTCGATAGTCAGCGGCAATCACCACATACCCTCGCCCGGCCAAAAACCGTCCTAGCGCCTCATTTTCACTAGAGCTTCCCGTCCGCCAGCCACCGCCGTAGATCATCATCACTGCCGGATATTGACCGACTGATGGCGGCTGATATAGGTCTAAAAACAAAGACTCACCTACCGGACTTGCGAATGGAATCTTCGCTTGATGTCGGACTTCTGTTTTAGGGATGCCGCCATAGAAATTGAACAGGCTAAACGCCGGAATTGAAGCTGGCTGGCTACCCAATGAATCAACGACTGGATTGGCAAATGCCTGATTCATAGAGCGTTCTGCGTTGGCCACCGCTTGCGGCTGCTGTAGGAGCGGCAGAGTGTTGAGTGCGATCGCCATCAGTAGCATAGCAATCACTGTACGGGGTGGTGACGGGATGAGCCACAGCGTCAGGAATAAGGCGATCGCAGCTAGTCCGCCCACCAGTGGACTGATCTCCGGCGCACCCACAGCCAGCGGCAGCAGGAAAAAATTGGGCGCGGGCAGCACAACCCATAGGCTCAAAAACACCAAGACGCCAATAGCCAACCAGCTCAACTGACGACCTACCATCCAAACAACTCGAAAGAATCCTTTGGCATAGTTATTTTCTGGGAGCATATTGTCATTCTCTACGTCTACTACAGCACTATCATTAGTCGGACTTATCATGCCTTCAAATGGAACCTAGCCCAAACATTTCAATCTCAATAGGCTCTAGCGACAGCGATCTCTATGCTCAAGCCTCTGCTTACGAACGCGACATTCACATTGAATTCATCACGCCGATCGTCTTCAATCATCGGGGCGCACGCTCCTATTCTGCTCGCTTTTGCGGGGTTGGCTATCACGCCTAGTTTGGTATGGGCGCGATCAGGCGATCGCGCCTGCCCATGATTGCGTCTTGCCATTCCAAGGTCAGTCTGTAAACGCTCTACCATCAAATACGCCAAACGATGCTAGCAAAGCTCCAACGGTTGGCGATACAGTCTTGACAAGACTAAAACCAAGATATATACAATGGCACTTACGCGGATACTTATTCCTGAACAGCATGACTTAGGTGGCTTTAGCGTATATCGCAGCCTGCCTCATCGCGATCAGGATATGGTTGGGCCTTTTATCTTTTTGGACCATCTCGGCCCCGCTGTTTTCCCCCCCGGTGAAGGCGTCGATGTCAGACCGCATCCCCACATCAACCTAGCTACTGTCACCTACCTGTTTGAAGGCAGCTTGCTACATCGTGACAGTCTAGGCGTGGTCCAAGAGATTATTCCTGGTGAAGTGAACTGGATGACTGCTGGTAAAGGCATTGTTCATTCGGAGCGATCGCCCGATAGCTTCAGAGCGGCAGAATCTACCCTCCACGCCATCCAAACCTGGATTGCTCTACCCACAGAATTTGAAGAAATAGAGCCCGATTTCTCTCATTACTCAGATGACAAGCTACCGCAGTGGCAAGAGAATGGAACCAAAGCAACCCTGCTCGCGGGCGAGTTCGATAAGTACAGTTCGCCCGTTCAAACCTTCTCACCAACTATCTATTTGTCTCTACTTTTTAGTGCAGGTAGTCGGTTTAGTCTCCCTGAAGACGATCAGCAGAAAGGCATCTACAGCGTCGCTCCTGGACTGTCTGTCGGCGGAAAGCCTTTAGAACAGAATCGTCTTGCCATTGTCGAACCTGGTACGGCTGTAGAAATTAGTGCCGATACAGAGGCTCAGGCCATAGTCATCGGTGGCAAGCCACTAGGATTCCGTCAAAAGTACTGGAACTTTGTTTCTAGTCGCCTAGAACGAATAGAACAGGCAAAGCAGGATTGGAAAGAAAATCGTTTTCCACAAGTACCCAACGAAAGTGGATTCATTCCCCTACCAACAGAGTCATCAGACCACTCTTCTGGAAACGACACGTCAGACCAGCCAGACGAATCAGATACTTCTGTTCATCCACTTTCATAACGCTGACTGTAGAAACCGAGCAGGCTTTTAAGTGAATACAGTCGAATTAAGAAATCGAATAACAGAATTAGTGTAAGCATTAGGCGCGACTAGGTGAAGGTTGTGGCCGCACTGCTCAAACGTCGAGAGAGTTGTCTGCCGAGCATTTTGCTGACAAGCTTTAAACATTTCTTTGCCAACAGCAACGAACTTTGAGTCAAGCTCTCCTACCATAATTAGCAGGGGAGCTTTCAGCGTTGAAACTTTGTTCCCAAGGGATGGCTGGCGACCCAAGCTGAGACCGCATAGTGCTCGGGCAACTTCTTCTGGTCGGTTTTGCAAACGGCGCTGAAGCATAGCAGCGAAGACAACAGGATGCTGTCTTAGATTAGAAAATAGAGGATTGCTATACCACTGTTCCAAAAAATCTGGCAGAGGTGTTTTGAGCAGACGTAGGGCAACTAGATCGTCTTGCTGCTGCCTTTCTTTTCTTTCTCTTTCTGTTTTAAGACCGGGAGAAGCAGATTCTATAATTACTTTCTCAATGCGGTCTGGAAACTCACAGGCGAAATAGAGCGCTATTCGTCCACCCATTGAGTAGCCGAGGATATTTGTTTTAGGCACTTTAAGATGGTTGAGCAGATAGAGAATTGCTCGAGCAGTGTGTGAGAAAGTGTAGCTACCTAGCTCTGTGTTTGTGTTTCCATGACCGGGTAGATCGCAGGCAATACAGTAGAAGTAGGTTGAGAGAGAGGAGAGAATGGAGGAGAAGTCAGCGTGGCTGCCAAGAAAGCCGTGAAGGAGGAGAAGGGGAGGATTTTGAGGGTTGCCAGTAGTAGTGTAATGAATCATAGGATAAGAAGGGGCATAGAAACGAGCTCTGCTGATTCAAGTTCCTGTCAACTGTTAGAAAGAGAGACAGTTAGGGAAGATCTAGGAGAGTTTTTCTTTGGGTAGTGCTTTGTTTTCGATAGTCTGCGGGTGTAGTTTGGCTACATGCTACCTCTAGTACTCTGATGCCTCGTTTAGGCAAATCTGCAATGTATTTTATTAGCATCTCTACAGTTTTTACTAGCTGATGCTCTACGCCATACGTCAGACATAAGGAAGGAAAATCCACCTGCTGAGGCGTCACGAAGTATTTTTCAAACGTGGGTGAAAAGTCGGCAACTGGCAGCATTTCAAAGATGCCGCCGCCGCCGTTGTTGATGAGCACAACGGTGAGATGACCAGACAGCTGCGGGGCGTTGAGCAGGCCGTTGGTGTCGTGTAGAAAGGCTAGATCGCCTGAGAGTAGAACAGTGGGTCGGTTGTGATGAGCTAATCCCACTGCTGTAGATAAGGTGCCGTCGATCCCATTCGCACCTCGACTGAATACAGGCTGAATTTGTCGATTGTTTGGCAGCCAAAAGTATTCAACGTCTCTAACCGGCATACTGTTGGCAATAAACAGAGGAGTTTGTTCTGGCAAATGTTGTGACAATAGCCAGACTACTTTACTTTCTACTAATGCGCTCTCCGCTGCAAGCTTTTTCCAGATGACATCACGTATTTCACTTTCTTGATTTACCCACTGCTGTCGATAAATAGAAGCAACAGGCGATACAACAGAATCAAGCTGAGTGAAAACGGTATTGAGAGCAGTATCCGAAGCAATGTGATGAGTAGGACCGTGTAAAGGGTCCAGATTCCGTGGAGGACCAATCACCCAGCGCCGGGGCTGATGAGTTTGCAGCCATTGACGCAGAACTTTGCTGATCGGCAGTGCGCCTAGCTGGATGACGCCCTGCGGTTTTAGCGCCTCCGCCTGTTCGGGCTGTCTGAGGATGAAGTCGTAGGTAGAGACGAGTGAGGAATTGAGCGCGGCGTAGTTGCGTAGAGGGGAGAGGCCTTCGGCGAGTACGGGCCATCCAAGCGCCTGTGATAGCTGGTTGACTGTTTTGCAATAGGCTTTGGCGTCAATGGGAACAGCTGGACCGGCGATGATGATACCTTTTTCGCATTGCTGCCAGACTTTCAAGGACTGTGCGATCGCATCAAAAGACTGCGCGATTGCAGGAATAGGAACAGAAACTGCCTGAAAAAAGGCTTCTAGATTGAACGTTGTTGCGATCGCACTCACCTCGCTATTTACACCAACCTCAGCCACTGGCGGCAGCGGATCGCGAAAAGGACAGTTGAAGTGAACCGGACCAGGATAGGACGCGATCGCACTCTCCCATCCGCTCACCAAAGTCTGCCGCAAATACGCCAGCATCTGCGGCTGTGCAACCGGCACCGCCATCTCTACAAACCGCTTCACGAACCCGCCGTATAGCTTGATTTGATCGATTGTCTGCCCAGACGCACAGTCACGCAGCTCCGGCGGGCGATCGGCGGTAAACACCAGCAGCGGCACCCCGCTTTCATATGCTTCAATAATCGCCGGATAGAAATTTGCGCCTGCCGTACCAGACGTACAGACAATCGCCACCGGACGATGCTGACGCTTGGCGCAGCCCAATGCAAAAAAAGCCGCCGAGCGCTCGTCTAGAATAGGCAGCGCTTCAATCGTTGGATGGTTGGCAAAGGCAAAGGTGAGCGGCGTAGAGCGAGAGCCAGGGCATAAAATGGCGGTTTGAAGACCAAGACGGGCCAGAGTTTCAACAGCGATAGAGGCCCAAAGACTGTTGGTATTACGAAAATCAATGGGCATACGAGAGAAGTTCTACACTAGAGCATTGAGCAGCGTCTGCAATTTTAGCTTGATTTCTGCTAGCTCTTTTTGGGGCTCTGATCCAGCCACAATTCCCGCACCTGCATACAGTCTGGCTTTTCGTCCGTTGAGCAAGGCCGAGCGAATGCCCACCACAAACTCGCTGTTTCCCTGCGTATCAATCCAGCCAATCGGCGCGGCATAGAGCCCTCGATCAAAAGTTTCATGCTGGCGAATGAATTGACAGGCACGCTCGTGCGGAACACCTGCAACTGCCGGAGTAGGGTGCAGCTTAGCTAGGATATCCAAAGGCGAAACGGACTGTGACGGGTTGATGCTGGCGCTGATGGGCGTGTGTAGATGCTGAACATGCCGCAGCTGAAGCACTCTAGGGAGTGCGCTATATTCGGGGGCAAGGCCAAGCGATCGCAGCTGTCGCACAATGAACTCAACGACTAGCCGATGTTCAAACCGTTCTTTTTTGCTGTTGACTAAGGTTTGCGCTAGCTGAACATCCAGACTAGGCAGCAGTCCGCGTGAGACGGTCCCAGCGAGGGCATCAGTGGTAAATCGACCGTCGGTGATGCTCAGCAGTCGCTCGGGGCTAGCGCCGATAAAAGACTGACCGCGACCGTTGCTGACAGAAAAAACGGTGCAGTCCAGATGGTTTTGTCTAAGCGCTTGGAGCGATCGCACCTCATCAAACGGCTGCGCGCTCTCTACATCCATCACATCGGCCAGCACAACTTTATGTAGCTGATCGCCTTGAATTTGCTTCAGCGCAGCCTTCACCGCTGGTTCAAAACTGATCAGATCTTTGTGGCTAGTTCGGTAGCTCGTCCGTCTATGTGGAATAGCACTTCTGACTTTTTGAGACAGATTGCTCGCGGTAGCTAACTTCTTCAGCTGGATGCAGATATCCTTGGTGACTTGCTTGATGTCTGTCGTCAGCGTCATCAGGCAGTTGAAGGTAACTGTAGAGGTGGCAGCTTGACGATCGCTCTGTCTGCTTACTTGCACCTTGGGCACGAACAGATGAGCGGGCTCGAAGTGCGGACCCTGCGGCATCATTTTTCTGTGTTCTGCAAAAAAGGTAGCGCTACAAAAAAAATGACCTGGAGGTGCTGGCCTGCATCGATCTAGATCCGCGTAGATAAATTGAGACTGCCAAAAGCTCACAAAATCCTGAGCGAGAGAAAATCGCTTTGCTCCAGCCGCCGAGCATTCCACTGCGCAGTCCATTCCAACGATAGACCGCTGAGGTGAATCGTAGTAAAAGTGTCGCTGGTCCGGGTCGCCTACGGCAGATAAAACGGCCCAGGGTGCGATCGCCCGAATTGAAAAAGAGAGGCTGGCGATCTTGGCCTGATCGGATGTGATCGCCCGCCGCTGACAGTCGATCAAGAATCGATAGATCTCTGTTGGCTCAAGCCGAAAAGCCTTGACAGAATCAATTTCGTGCTGAACAGCTGGCATGAAGGTTGCTATAACAATCGATCATTCGATTTTCCCACGCTATCCACCGATCTCAAAACGCCTTTAAAAGTTGATTGTAACGCTTAGTAATGCGTGCCAGTCTTGCGGTGGTGGATGGCGGTCTTAGCATCGTTGTCTATCACTTCACCGCCGCCGACGGTGGCGTAGATAACCCAATGATCGCCGCAGTCCATGCGGTTGGCGACCTGGCATTCTAGGTAGGCGATCGCATTTCCCAACACTAGCTGGCCGTCTTCTGTCTCACGAGTCTCCACCCCCTCAAATCGATCCTCACCAGGACCAAACGGTTTGAGAAAATGCTTCATCGGCTTTAGGTGCTTACCTTCGGCCAGAATATTCAGCACAAAGCTGCTGCCTGAATGCATCAAGTTCTCGATTGCGCGATCTTTGGCTACCGCCACTGTAAACCCAGGCGGCGTAAAGGTTGCTTGGGATACCCAGGAAGCAAGCATGGCACTGCTAATATCGCCTTGCTTGGCGGTGACAATACACATCGAACCGACGAGGCGACCAATCGCTTTTTCTACAGAAGACGCCGATATCCGGGGTGCAGATTTCTTCTTCGCCTTTTTAAGCTGCTGGGCAAAGTCTGTTCCTGCTTCCTCGCAATATTGCAGAGTGCTAGCCTCGGGAGTGAATTTCACCCGAATCGGCTCAAACCCAAAGCTGTAGCCCGCATCTTTGAACTTGCTTTCCAAAAGATCGATCGCTTCACCGCTCCAGCCAAAGGAGCCGAACACGCCTGCTAGCTTAGTTTTACTCGCTGCTGACAAAACCACGCCCAAGGCGGTTTGAATCTGAGTCGGCGCATGTCCGCCCAAGGTCGGTGAGCCCATGATAAAACCAGCAGAGCTTTCGGCAGCTTCCTGAATTTCAGCAGTAGTGGCCTGTTCTGCATTGATGGAGTGAACCGAGACGCCTGCTTTGGTAATGCCACGCGCGATCGCCTGTGCAATCGTCGCCGTGTTGCCATAGGCCGAAGCGTAAATCAGAGCAACCGAAAGTGACTGCCCCTTCTGTTTGTCCGCCCACTGGCGATAGCGCCCAGTCAGCTCCGTTACGCCATAGCGAATCAAAGGGCCGTGATCTACCGCGTACAGCCGAGGGGCGTAAGCTTTCAACTTGTCGAGCGCCGTTTCTACCTGCCGCACATTCGGAGCCATCAAACAGTCAAAATAATACTGTTGATCCTCTAACAAAGTCTCTCGATTGAGGTCATAGGCTTCGTCGCTACAGATATGGGCACCGAAAAACTTGTCGCTGAAAAGAACTTCGCTATAGCTGTCGTAGGTACACAGGCCATCTGGCCAGCGCGGAGTAGGCGTTGGGATAAATTCTAGATGGTGACCCTGACCTAAATCTAGATCATTCTCTGTTCCTCCTTTGATCGGCTGAATCTTGTGATCGATCTCAGCCGATTTAAGCGTAAGCGCTGCTGGCAAAGAACAGACAATCGTCGCTTGAGGGGCAAGTTCTAAAAGGATTTTGATCGTTTTAATTCGGTTTGGGATTCGTATGACCCAATATGATGTAGTCGATCGCATGTGGATCAATCTCTTTTTTCAGGGCTTCGATGAAAATTTCAGAAAAAGACTCGCCCGGCGGATCAATTAGCGCAATTAGATTGCCTTTGATTAAATACGTATTGGCCGTTGTCCCTTTTTCTAGGGCGTACTCAATTTCGAAACGTAGGCGATCCCAAGAGCGCGATCGCAAAACAAAAGTATCCGCCGCGATCGGCAGCACCTGCACATCACGGCGACCAGAGTTGGCAGAAGCTGCTTCTGTAGAAGGCTGAACAGTCGGCGTTTGAGCAGTCATAATAATCTCTCTCTTTCATCAGGAGGGGATAATCTAGGTCTTAAAGGAGTGCATCGAAAGACCTAGTAGTAGTTACCAACGCGGCGATGGTGAACTGCGGTCGTAGCTTCTTCTTTCGAGACCTTCCCATCCTCTACGGTGCAATAAACTAGCCAGTGATCGCTCAGTTCCATCCGGCTAGAGACTTCGCACTCTAGATAGGCCAAGGCATCTGCCAGGATAGGAGACTTGTTATTTGCGGGCCGAGTCCGGACGCCCGCAAAGCGATCCGCACCGGGTGGAAAACGCTTCAAGAAGTGTTTCATCAGCGGTAGATGATTGCCTTCTTCTAAAACGTTGAGCACAAAAGTATCGCCTACTTGCATCAGCGATTCGATTGCCCGATCTTTGGCTACGGCTACCGTAAAGCCTAGAGGTTCAAAGCTAGCCTGCGTAATCCATGACGCTAGCATGGCTGATTGAACATCGCCTTTCGTCGCTGTAATGATGTAGAGTCCGCTGCTGATCCGGCCTAATGCCTTTTGCAAATCAGCATCTAGCGCTTTGATCTTCTTGATCTTCTTGGACTGCGCCAGATCTTGACCTAGGTCTGTCCCGGTCTCTTCACACAGCTGATAGAGCGCTTCACCCGGCGTATCTTTGACTCGAATGGGGGCGAAAGCAACCTTTAGCTCCAGATCTTGCAGCTTGGTTTGTAGCGTGTCGATCGGCTCATCGTCACCGCCATAGGATTCAAACAGACCAAATGTCTTTTTGTTATTGATACCCGCCAAAATGGTCCCGAGTGCGGCGCGGGTTTCCTCGGAGCCTTTACCGCTAGAAGGCGGCATACCAATGATGATGCCAGTCGAGCGGCTGACGACCTCGTTTACGTCTTGGGCATCTGTTGAGCGCAGGTCGATCATCTCAATGCCGACGCCAGTTTTATCAATGCCTCGAGCGATCGCTTGAGCAATGCGATCGCTAAACCCATAGTCCGACACATAAAACACCGCAATCTGAGTCTCAGCGTCACTCTTCTGCTGACTCCATTCCCGATAGCGCCCGGTCAGCTCATCCAAATGGTGACGCAGCAGCGGACCATGACCGGTCGCAATCGTCGTAATCTCGCCGTCTAGCTTATCCATCCGCTTCATCGCCGAAACGACAGAGCGAGCGTTTGGACCCATCAGACATTCGTAATAAAAGCGAAAGTCTGGAGAAAGTGCCTCTAGATCTTCATCAAAGGTGTCTTCGTTGCAGTAGTGTGCGCCAAAGGCATCGCAGGTGTAGAGAATGCCGGTTTTGTGGTCAAAGGTAAAGATAGTGTCGGGCCAGTGCAGGTTTGGCGCGTTGATAAATTCGAGGACGTGACCGTTGCCAAGGTCTAGCGTTTCGCCGCTTTTGACGACCTGGCGCTCAAAGGGCTGGTGGATCAGGTCTTCTAGGAATGCGATCGCAACCTTCGCGCCCACAACAATCGCATTCGGAGCCAGTTCCAAAACGTCACGAATCAAGCCGCTGTGATCGGGCTCGGTATGGCTGACCACGATGTAGTCAATGGTTGCTGGGTCGATTTCGCCTTTTAGCGCTGCGATGTATTGCTCGCGGAATTTGGCATGGGAGGTGTCTACTAGCGCCGTTTTTTCGCCGCGAATGATGAATGAATTGTAGGTGGTGCCGTTTTGCAGGCCGAACTCAATGTCGAATCTGTCGCGATCCCAGTCTTGCGATCGCAGCGTAGTCGTATCTTCAGCAATATCCGCAACCTGCATAGACAGGCGCTTCTGAGTCGGCTCTTTGACATCAACAGCAGTAGCAACCATCTCGAAATTCCTCTTCAGCGACTTTAGCAACATCCGTGTTGCTTAATTCATATTGTGCCGTAAAATGCCCATTCGTGCAGCGCTGAATCGTTATAAATACTTATTAGAGGAATCAAGTCAGGCAATACGCAAAAAAACCAAACAGGTACTGCCATATCTTTTTTCTCTGACAATTTCGATCCCTTCAGGCAGCCGTGTCGGCTGCCATTGACCGACACCACACTCCACCGCAGCCTCGCCCGAAGGCTTCAATACATTTACCAGCTCTGCTATCACCGGCTGATAAAGATCGCCCGCATAAGGCGGATCAAAATAGACCAGATCAAACCTGGCATCCAAACCCTGCATCTGACGTACGACATCGCCCTTAACGACCCGGTGCTTTTGCTCAGACTTCGCGACCTTCTGCCAATTCTGCGTCACAATTCGACAGGCCGCCCCCGACTGCTCGATCCCTACCACTTCCGCTGCCCCTCGGCAAAGCGCCTCTGCCCCCATCGCCCCGCTACCCGCGCACAGATCCAGCCAGCGACAGCCCAAAACCCGCCCCTGCCAAATATTGAACAGTGCTTCTCTCACCCGCGCCGAAGTTGGCCGAGTAGCCTCTCCTGCTAACGTTTTAATTTCGCGATTGCCGTAGATTCGAACTGACATCTAGAATTCGGAGCCGTTTTCGTTAATGGTTGGCGAAGCTGCTGACTGCCCGCTAACACCTTCCTTTCAAAATCTGGAAACTTAATATACGACTATTGTCTCAGCTGAACAAAATTTATAGGCTTGATCGGTTGGCATACTGATAAGCCCTACTAAAATGTCTGGTGCTGTTTGAAACAGACTGTAGAAGATGCAATCAGTCTGCATTAGTCGGTTTTCTATCAGGTATGAGCACCAGTCGCTCCAGCCACCAGGATAAAGCTTAGGCATAGAGTAACCTGCCATGACCAGTGAAAAAAGATTGACGCAGGCTGTCACGCCAGAGCCACAGTAGACGATGGTTTCGGGTTGCAGGTCGATGCGGCTCCAGTAGTCGGCTAATGCCTCACGGCTTTCGAGTTCTCCTGCTTCTGTGCTGACGTTTTGCCAAAATGAGTTAACCGAGCCAGGAACGCTACCAGCAATTGGATCAATGGGTTCAACTTCGCCGCGCCAGCGTTCAGGCGATCTAGAATCAACCACTGCCACTGACGGTAAATTCTTCTGGGCCTTCACCGTCTCTATATCGACAATCCAATCAGATCGAGGTATCGGCTGAAAGCTGCCTTCTCGTTCAGACGGCATCTCTTGACTCAGCGGCAGCCCAGCCGAGTTCCAAGCTTGAATACCGCCATCTAAGATTGACGTGCTTTCATGACCTAAATATCGCAGCATCCACCATAGCCGGGCGGCAAAGGCAAAGCGGGAATCGTCATAGATGACTACTGCTTGTCGGGCCCACAGGTGCGTCTGAGTGAATGCCTAGCCGGTTGAGTTTAGCGGTGAAGATGTCCCAGTCTGGCAGTGGATGCCGTCCGCCATGAGTCTGTACTGGACTAGATAAATCTTGGTTGAGATCTAGATAGTAGGCTCCAGGAATATGACCCTCTTTATACTGCTCGCGGCCTTGATTGGGCTGTGGAAGTGAGAAGCGCGTGTCGATAATGACGATGTTGGGATCGTTTAAATGTTCAGCAAGCCAGTGAACATTGACGAGGTAGGCAGAGGGTTCCATAGCTGGGGCGATCGCACACAACACCCACCATTATCTATCAAGCCGTGCCCAGCGTTTTCTCCAAGGACCGGTCGGTAGTAGCACAGAAGTCGACTGCTCTTGAAGGCGTTTAGCAAGTATTTCTGTAGCCGTCGAAGTCAGCGTCGGATCTCGATAGGGAACTGCCGCGCGGGTTTGCAGATGCTCTTGCTCTTGTTGGGACAGCGGTGATAGGCCGTGGGAGGAAAAGCTAGCAATGGTACCTGGCCATTTGCGACCACCAGCGGCGGTAGAGCCAATCGATAGGCCAACAGATTTCAAGGCTGAGCGGACTGCTGCTGCGCAAGAGTAGGTGACAATTACGCCGCCGTTCGGCTTCAAGACATTGCGTAACGAGGTCTAGAAATTCGAGTGTCCACAGCTGTGGGCAGTGCGGTGGCGAAAAAGGATCGAGAAAAATTGCGTCGGCTTTCCATCCTGCGGCGATTAATCTCTTAATTTGCTGGCGGGCATCGCCTAAAAGTAATTGGGCGCAGAGCGTTTCTCTCTTGGCCTCGCAGCTAGTGGCCAGATCTTTTAGAACTTGTTTTACCGTAGGAGGATAGTCTCGGGTGAGATTTTGCGCGATCGCACTCCTAGCCACCTCCACATCGATCTCCAACGCTCTTAACTCTACAAAACACTGCGGATTCATGCGCCAGACCGTCTGTAGTGCTGCTGCCGTGTTGTACCCCAATCCGTAGCAAATATCCAAAATAGCTAAACGCTGTCCGCTAGCTCGCTCAGCTATTTTTGCCGCTTCCGCGTAGGTCTTCTGCGCTTCATTGTAGGCACCCTCGCGGCTGTGAAACCATTCTCCGAATTCGTCTGAATAAAACGTATTTGAACCGTCTCCTGTTTCAACTGGTGTAAACATGTCTTTTTTAAGCTACTTTCTCACTGACTGCAGCTCGTTCGACGGTTTCTTAAATTCTTTGCTGTCGGGTTTGTGATCGCTTCGCCCTCTCAACCTTACCTTTGTCCTCTCAACCTTTCCCATACCTGCTGGTGCCATCAATCCATAGCGATTCTTCGACGGTGGCATAACCAAACAAGTAGCGATCGCCCGTGTGTTTCTTCCGCGTGATAGCCACAGAGTTCTAGGGTCCAATACCCTCCCGTATGCTGTGATGTCGGCGCTCTGAACCTGGAGGGGAAAGCTTATAACGGTATTAATACCTTATAGGTTATCAGTGCTATGCTCTCTCGACAATTCACCGCTAGTAGCTCCCTCAAAAGGCTAGTCTTCCTTTCAAAGGCACTCTCTATAGGGGCATTACTGCTGAGTTGGATTGGGGCAGAAGGTGCCTTTGCTAACGGTACAATCCCACCGCAAAATCGTAAAAACGTTTTAGTCATCCACTCTTACAACCCCGAACTATCTTGGACTGCACAGCAAAAAGAGGGCATCGACCAGGGGTTAAGGAGCAGTTCGCACGAAGTCAGTGTCTATCACGAATTTCTAGATGCCAAACGATATCCCGACCTACCCTACAAACAAATTTTTCTAGACTATCTGCGCACCAAATATCGAGACACCGACTTACAAGTTTTGATAGTAACCGACGATCCTGGGACTAATCTTGTTGTTGAGGCCCACGAGGAATACTTTCCCAAACTGCCGGTTGTTTTCATGGGTGTCAATCAAGTTCAAGAAGACTTAATCAACCTTCCTTGGATAACAGGTGTGTTTGAAACGCACAGCATTCTAGAAACTATTGTAGAAGCCAAACGTCAAACAGGCTCAAAGAATTTGATTGTGGTCGGTGATTCGAGTTCAAGTGCCATAGCCAAAATTGATGAACTACAAACCCTAGCGTCTTTAAAGGGCGCACCGCACAATCTAGTTATCGTCAACGATATTGTCTCCGACAAAATTTCGGAAGCCCTTGGTGATTATCCAGATAACTGGCCAATCTATCTCCTAGGTCAGCTCAGAGAAGGCAGCAAACAAGGTGCCCTAATAGATTTCGAACAAACCGCTCAAGGGCTAAGCTCCGCTCTTCCCAATCCTATCTATACTGAGACGAGTATGCATTTAGGGCACGGTGTGGTAGGCGGCATGGTGCTAGAAGGCAGCTATCATGCCAAGCAGGCGATTCAGCTAGCCGAGAAGATTCTAGACGGCACGCCTGTCGATAGCATTGAACCAATCACCCACTCTAAAAATCAGTGGACATTTGATGCGGTAGAACTCCAACGGGCGCATATCAACCGGAACAAGCTGCCGCCTGGTAGCGTACTTTTGAACCTAAGACCCTCTTTCTATCAACAGTATCGTCAGCTTGTTTGGGTGGTGACGGTGAGCTTCGCACTGAGCACAGTAACTATCGTCTTCCTCAAAAGGCACTCCCAGACCCTAACTGCTCAAGTCGCCGAAAAAACCCAGGACCTAAACCAAAAAGCCGACGCTCTAGACCAAAAAAACCAAACGCTAGAAAAAACGCTTCAAGAATTGCGTCAGACCCAAGCCCAGCTTATTCACACTGAAAAAATGTCATCCTTGGGTCAGCTTGCAGCAGGTCTCGCCCATGAGATCAACAATCCAATCGGCTTTATCCGAGGGAATATCTCTCATATTAAAGAGTATGTGGATGATCTGGTGAGCTTGCTGACCCTTTACCAGCAGGAATATCCTCATACCACCGTTGCTATTGAGAAAAAACAAAAAGAGATTGAGCTAGGTTTTCTGGTTGAAGACATTCAGCAGATCCTCAAGTCAGTCAGGCTAGGCAGCGATCGCATCAGCCGAATTGTGTTGAGTTTTAGAAATTTTTCTCGCTTAGACGAATCACAACACAAAGTAGTTGATCTGCATAGCGGCATAGAGAGCACTCTAGTCATTTTGCAAAATCGGCTACAGGCAACTAACTCGCATCCATCCATTGATGTAGTCAAGGTGTACGGTGATATTCCGCCGTTTAGCTGCGAACCTAGTCAGCTCAATCAAGTCTTCTTAAACATCATCGCCAACGCTATCGACGCGATTCGAGAGCAGCCTGCTGCTGATAATGAACATCCTGAAATCTGCATTCAGACCCGGGCGACAGCAGATAGAAAACTACGGATTGAGATTAGCAACAATGGAAAAGCTATTCCGCTGGAGATCCAAGAGCGCATCTTCGATCCATTTTTTACCACCAAACCGGTTGGCGGCGGTACCGGATTGGGTTTATCCACCAGCTATTCCATTATTCAAAAACACGGTGGGACGCTTTCAGTGCGATCCCCACCTGGCGAGAGAACGACCTTTGAGATTGTCCTGAGTCAGGATCAGACTTGAGAAGATTTGAAACACATAGCCAGCTAAAATCACGGGCACTCTGGAGCTTGTAACCCCATTTGAAAAAGGCTATGACCACAAACGCAGGGCTCTTTCAGCTCGATATAACTGATCACCATGCCGTGCTCGGCTTTTCTCTGACGGCAGATCCCCAAAAGGTGAGAAAACGCTATCTAAAGGTAGCCCGTAAACTTCATCCCGACAGCTTAAGGGAGGCTTCTGAAGCACAGCGACAGCTTGCTAACCAACTACTTTCCAAAAGAGTGAATCCCGCCTATGAAGCGCTAAGTCAAGAAAGATCGGCAAAAGAGCATGAGATCTTACTAAAAATGAAGCAGCAGCAGCTAGCGTCATCGCCCGGGCTTATTTCTTTCACCAGCGATCGCGCCAAAAAGCTGCTGCTCAGCAGCTCAGTAGCAACCGAGTACGCTGCAGCAGTTGAGCAGATCGCCAGTACGCAGTTTAGCGACCTCTACAAAGTAGAGTCTGCGATTAGCGAACTCAGCGAGCTCAACGCAGCCTATCTGATGAAGACAAAGCCACAGTCTGCTTCTGACTCGGCTAGTAGTTCCACAGCTTCAAAACCTGCCGCTACTACAAATACTGCACCACAAACGTCTCAGAATGCAGCTCGACCGGTGAGTGCGCGATCGCGCCATTCATCCATCATCGACAGCTATATTCGTCGCGCCAAAGAATTTGAAGAGCAGCGGGACTACTCTCGCGGTATTTTGGAGTTGCGAGAAGCGATCGCCTCCCATCCCCGAAGCGCCCCTTGCCATGCTTGCCTAGCGAACCTGTATCTCAGAGCTGGACAGGCAACGATGGCCAGAATACACGCAAAACAAGCGCTTAGCTTCGACCCTGAGAACCAAACCGCACAGACGGTGCAGGCCAAACTCAGCGCGGGCGAAGAGCAAGCAAGCGGTAAGCAGGCCACCTCTAAGAAAGGCAAAGCCAACGCCTCCAAAGCATCAGCTAAGGGAGCAAAAAAGGGAAACCAGCAGGGAGGCGGTCTTTTGAGCGGATTGTTTGGTGGAAAGAAAAAATAAATGCCCGAAGGGAACCTAGCCGCAAAAGTATACGAAGGAAAGACATACCAACCCCCTACGGGTGGCCGAGACCTGCTCCCACTAGATGTTGTTCAAAAACGTTGGATAGAAGATCGGCTAGAGGAAGTCTTTCAGCGATGGGGGTATCACCGCATCATTACGTCCACCGTAGAAACGATGGATACGCTGATGGCAGGGGGCGCGATTGAACGGATTGAAGTGATTGAGCTACAGATGAATCAGCTAGGCGGACAGCGGCTCGGTTTACGTCCGGAACTGACGGCTTCGATCGCACGGGCGGCAGTGACTCGTCTAGCTTCTGTCACCTATCCCCAGCGGCTTTATTACAACGCCAATGTCTTTCGGCGATCGGCGACGGGCACGCAGGGCGGACAGCAGGAGTATCATCAGGCGGGCATTGAGCTATTAGGCAGCAGCGGTCTGATGGCGGATGTAGAAGTGCTGCTGCTGGTATCCGACTGTTTGAGTGCGCTCAATCTATCCGATACGCACATCGTATTAGGCGAGGCGGCTTTAACCTATTCTCTGCTGTCTCCTTTTCCCGAGAATCAGCGTGAAGCGGTCCGCCAGTCTATTGCCAAACTAGATCGGGTCATGCTAGAAGGATTGGATCTGTCGACAGATTTACAGGCTTTGGCGCTGCGTCTGATGGACTTACGTGGTGCGCCGAGTGAGGTTTTTTCTAAGCTAGCGAATTTTGATCTCAATGAAGAACAGCAGGCGATCGCATCGCAGCTCAAATCTCTGATTGATCTCTTAGGCGTAGAACGGCAGCAGGGTATCAGCGTGCCGTCCGTCATTCTCGATCTCAGTCTAATTCGGCCTTTTGATTACTACACAGGAATTGTGTTTGAAGTGATTAATAGCGCTCAGCGGGTTGGGCAAGGTGGACGCTATGACGATTTGCTATCGGTTTACGACCCTGTTCTAGGTAGCAACGGCTTTCCTGGCGTTGGCTTTGTGCTCAACATAGAGGAACTGCATAGAGCATTGCTACCAGATAGCCAGATGCCGAAGGAGACGCCTCCTAGCGACTGGCTGATTGTGCCGACAGACGAAACGGCGGCGGCGGCGGCGCTGAGCTACGCGCAGAAAGCGAGACAGTCGGCTAATGTCGTGCGAGTTGAGATGAGTTTAGATTTGAGCCAGTCGGCGGATGAGGTGCGGGCGATCGCCCGCAAACGCAAAATCAGTCGAATTGCATGGATTTCTAACCAGGGCTTGCCCGATATCGAGATTGTTAACTAAGCTGAATAACGTGGCCAGTTTCGTGCAACGTTTACAAAAGAGAGAAAACCGTGTCCCATACGATTGTGACTGACGTTTGTGAAGGCGTCGCGGATTGCGTTGATGCTTGTCCAGTAGCCTGCATTGACGAAGGTCCAGGTAAGAACAAGAAGGGCACTGACTGGTACTGGATCGACTTTGACACCTGCATTGACTGCGGTATTTGTCTACAGGTGTGCCCAGTAGAAGGCGCTATCTTGCCCGAAGAAAAGCCAGAGCTACAGCAAACGCCTTAGTCTAGAACTCACTTTTCGTAGCATCAGCAAACAGCAAACTCTGTATGGGGTCTGACTTCTATAGGATGGAAGCCAAGCACAATGTCCTGATTAGGGACACCTAGCTCAACTAGCTTGTTCGCAATGCCCCCTTCTGTACCGTCATACTGAATCCAGATCTTGCCATCTTTGATATCTAGATGTAGTAAGCAGCCATAGTCTCTAAGACCATTTCGCTTCCATCCGACGTATACGAGTTGATAGTGGTCTCGCTCTGTATCGAAAACCGTTTGAGCTTCAACTTGGCTCCGTGACTGCCTAGAGCGCTCTGCCCGTTCCGTCAACAGCTGCTGAATGTATGTTCGATAGGTTTCTACTCGATCCATTGCACTATGGCCTCCTGCGCCGAATCATAGACTAAAAGCTTAATTTGGCTACGCTCTCGCACCTGTTTGATAAATTTTAGAGCAAAGAAAGTTTGATAGGTTTTTGCCGGAACAGCCAGATAAAGAGTACGGTCAGGCTCCTCCGATTCTAATGCGTAGCGATAGTCTAAGAACTGACCATGAGCTAGGTGAAAATCAGAGATAGTGGATGGGCTAATAAAGCTTTTGATCTCAACAGCAATTTTTGTCGTACCGCGTTGAGCCGCAATAATTTGCTCGGCAGCAAGGTCAATGTACATCTCAACCCCACCAACTCTGATCTCGTATGGATCGTCCGTAATTTGCCAGCCATCTTTTCGGAGAGCGGTCTTAACCTGGTCATGGTAGAGATCTTTGGCCATTTCCTTAGTTCTCTTCAGCTAGCCAGCTAGGTTGAATCGCTGTAGCCTTTCTTGCAGTAACACTGGCAGCTCTTTTGTTAGCTCAGATTTTTTAGTGAAGCTCAGTCGGTTGCGGGTGGGGGTGTCAAAGGGGAACTGTCCAGGCATGTCTGAGCGTTCCATCTGCGCTAGTATTAGCTGCTCTGGGCGTTTGCTGTGTAGGGCGTAACCCATTTCTACGCAGACTTTAGGATTTGGGACTAGCTGGGGTGGGGTGCCATCGATAGTGTGGATGGGGGTGCCGTCGGCGATGAAGAGAAGCGATCGCCTGATCTGTCGCATTAGGGTGCTGTTGATCTTGACTGCGCCCTGGCTGAGTCGGTTGGATTCGACTAGGCTGATTGGCAGGCGAGACTTATTGTTGAACTTTTTAATAAAGGCGTCGAGGGCCTCTCTGAGCAGGTCGCTAGAGTCGGTGTACTCGGTCTGGTAGCTGAAGAAGATGGTGGGATCAAGGTTGGAAAGGGAGTCTTGCTTAGCAAAGTAAATTTCGTGGCTGATGAGGTCTATGTTGGCGATCGCATACACCCCGCTTCCTTCGACATAGAACTCAACTCGGTCGCCTTCTAGATAGCGCTGAAACCATTGTGCCTGTTTGACTTCTTCGATGTCTTCTAAAAAGTCGGCTCGCAGCGCTGACTTCAGTAGGCTATTTTTCGCTAGCCGCAGATCGTGCGATCGCTTCTCTAACTCGCGGATGGGTTCGTAGTCGCTTAGATACCAGGCTTTGAGCGCAATAATAGCCATTTACGGCAATGTCCTTTCTTTGCTTACCTTTTACTTTAAATTATTACTACCGACAATAACGGTCCTACAAGCAAAAGTAATACATGCGTCCTACTTTCCTCACTGCTGTTTATCGGGTTTATTTACTAGAGGATACGCGATGGCAGGTGTGGTAGCAGCAGGACATCAGAAAACGGCTGAGGCTGGAAAAGAAATTCTACTGGCAGGGGGCAATGCGTTTGATGGCGCGATCGCATCTCTCTTAGCAGCCTGCGTTGTAGAACCTACGCTCACGTCCCTCGGCGGCGGCGGTTTTCTGCTGGCTCACCAGTCAGATAGTCACACAGATACGCTGTTTGACTTTTTCACTCAGACGCCCAAAGGCCGGGTCTGTGACCAGCCCGATTTCTATCCAATTGAGGCGAACTTTGGCGATACGGTTCAAGAGTTTCATATTGGACTGGCATCAATGGCGGTGCCAGGAGTACTAGCGGGGGTGCTAGCCGTTCATAAAAAGCTGGGACGACTGCCGCTAAAGATGGTGGCAGAGCCTGCGATCGCGCTCGCTAGAGAAGGCGTCACCGTCAGCGATTTTCAGAGCTACTGCTACCAGTTGCTAGAATCAATTTTGATAGCTACGCCAGCGGCCAGACAAATCTATGCACCGACAGGTCAACGATTGCAGGCAGGCGATCGGCTTCAGACCACTCAGTTTGCCGATACGCTGGAATATCTAACCAGATTGGGAGACGAGGAAGCGCGCAGGGCTTTTTACGAGGGCGAGATTGCACAGCAAATTGTGAAAGACTGCGCGGAGAAAGGCGGCTATCTGAGCTTGGACGACTTCCGTGACTATCAGGTGATTGAGCGGATACCACTGAAAATCAACTATCGCGGTGTGCAGATGCTGACGAATCCCCTACCAAGTGCGGGTGGAGTGTTGATTGCCTTTTGTTTAGAGCTGTTGGACCGGTTTGATTTGGGTTCAATGGTATTTGGTTCGACCGAGCATTTGACGCTGCTGTCTCAGGCCATGCGGTGGACAAATGAATCAAGGCGATCGCACCTAAACACCGCCCTTTTCGACCCGGACATCACCGAAAAATTTCTCTCTCCCGACCTGATCGACAAATATGCAAGCCCACTCGATGATCTGATGCACAGAGGTCTCAACCGATGGGGCAGCACTACCCACATCAGCGTTATGGATGACGAAGGCAACGCGGCTAGCGTCACTAGCTCCAACGGTGAAGGATCTTCCTATATCGTTCCTGGCACTCAAATCATGTTGAACAACATGCTAGGCGAAGAAGACCTCAACCCTCATGGTTTCAATAACTGGCCACTGGATCAACGGATGTCGTCGATGATGGCTCCAACCATGATTCTAAGCAATGGAAAGCCGCAGCTAGTGCTAGGCTCAGGAGGCTCTAATCGAATCCGTTCCGCCGTTTTACAGGTTATTTGTAATGTGTTGGACTTTGGTATGTCAATGGACCAGGCTGTCTGTGCGCCTCGCATTCATTGGGAAAATGGCGTGTTTCACCTAGAGCCCGGATTGGACGCGCCGACAGATAGAGTTATCGGCGAAACTGGCAGTCTGAAACTGACCAGCTTGGAACCGACAAAGTAGTGCAGTGGCAGCAGACCAACATGTTCTTTGGCGGTGTACACACGGTGGGAATAGAGAATTGCTCTTGAAAGGAGCGGGCGATCCTCGACGAAGTGGAGCAGTTGGGTTGGGTTGATCTTCAGAATTTGTGCTCACGATTTCTTAGCGGGTTGAAGAAATGAGATTGCAGTCGCTACCAGCAAAAGTAGCTAGAAAGGTAGCGAAGTCTGGTGTCATTCCAGAGACTCAAGCGTTTTTGAAACTGGCAATTCCGCTGGCGATCGCACAGGTTGCCCAGTTTGCAGTTAGCTTTGTAGACACCATCATGATGGGCCATCTCAACACAGCAAGTTTAGCGGCGGGCGGGCTGGCTTCTTCGACCTTTCAAATGTCGCTGACTGTGGTGACTGGGTTTGTGATGTCAGTGGGCGTGCTAGCTGCCGAAGCCTACGGCGCAGACAAAAAGCACCGCCTGACGGGTTTAGCTAGACAGGGACTATGGCTGTCTTTCCTATTGACGATTCCATTTATGCTGTTGCTCAGTCAGATGACTGTTGTGCTGACGCTTTTGCAGCAGCCAGAAACGGTGGTGAATTTGGCGCAGCAGTATTACAGCGGTATTTCTTTGGGAGTGCTGCCCGCACTTGGATTTGCGATGCTGCGAGGCTATTTATCAGCTTTTTCTCTGGCAAATGTGGTCACGGGTGTCGTCGCGATTGGCACGGTGTTTAACATTGCTTGCAACTACGTGCTGGGCTTTGGCAAATTTGGATTTCCACGCTTGGGATTACTGGGTCTAGGACTGGGCAGTTCGCTAAGTTTTTGGCTGATGTTTGGTCTGTTTTCGCTGTATATTCTGCGTCATCCGGAGCTGAACCAGTATCGGTTTTGGCGCGGCTGGAAGCATCCAAACAGCAAGATTTTGCGGCGGCTGGTGGCGGTGGGGCTGCCGATATCGGTGACGCTGGTTTTGGAACTAGGCATGTTCATAACGCTGGCATTTATGGCAGGTAGTCTGGGCACTGAGGTGCTGGCGGCGCATCAGATTTCGTTTCAGATAATTGCGCTGATTTTTATGGTGCCGATCGGGATGTCTCAAGCGGTGACAGCGCGAGTAGGGCTGTGGTTTGGCAAGGGCGATATTCACGGCGCAAGGCGGGCTGGATTGGTGGCGGTTGGGTCGGTGGCTGTCTTTTTAGGGGTAGCTGCGATCGCGCTTTCCACTTTTCGTCCGTTTCTAATCAATCTTTTCCTTGACGAGCAAAGCGTAGTCAGTATGAGGGTGATTGCGATCGCGATGAATCTGTTGTTTATTGCCGCTATGGGGCAGGTGCTAGACGGTGTGCAGCGGGTGGCGATGAGTGCGCTCTATGGCTTGCAAGATACTAAGGTGCCGATGATTTTGAGTGCGGCCACATTTTGGGCCATTGGGATCACCAGCGGCTACATCCTCTGCTTCTTGGTCGGCTGGGGCGTAGTCGGCCTATGGATTGGCCAGTACACAGGCGCAGCCAGCGCTGGCGTCATCTTCGTTTGGCGCTTTTACCAACTCACCAGTGCGGCAATCCAAGATAAGATCAGGCACTAGCTAGAGTCTGTTAGAAGACATAAATTCTGAGCCCTAGGAAGGTTTCAGGACTCTCGACGAACTGCTTTATAGAGAACACTGGAAGCGTTGTTCATGGATGAAATTGAAAAGACACTATTTGAGAAAATTTGGGAGTATCGAGAAGAAGATTTATACCCCAACCTTTTTGGGAAGAGGCGCAGAGGCATTTTCGTTCTGACAGCTGAATTGTTCATACAGGTCTTTCAACAGCCATCTTATGATCCACGCTGGCTATCTTATGGCGTCATTGAATTTGAGCCCATCTCGAAAAGAAACAGCTGGCTGTATGTCACATCTGGAGCTTCTAATCCTTGGGAAGCGGACTCATCAAATTATGCTTCATCCGAATATTCAGGATTCGGCACAGAGCTAGTGATCGAAGTCACTCAACAAAGTGAATGGGCAATTGTCACACTACAACGCTTGCTAGCATTCAACATTCTGCTGACAGTTGGTCGTTATAGCGGCTCACCCGCATTGGATTACGGAGACCGTGTACCACTACGACGGCCTATTGACGGAAGCCATTCTCTTCTGACCGGCGTAGTTTTAACCAAACCAACCCATTACCCATCTTCTTTCAAGCTGCTGTCAGGCCGAGTTGATTTCTTGCACACCGTTGGGATTACCACTTCAGAACAAAACTATGCACAAGAGCAGAGTTCTAATCAATTAATTGAACAGCTTAAATTGGCAGAAGCTTTTCCAGTAACTGATCCAGCTAGAACCGCTGTCGTTTAAGAAAGCGGCTGATCTATCCGCTAAAACCTATAATCGCTGTATCCGAAGAAATATTAGCTCCTCGATCGTTAAATGGCTTCAACCATCGCTGCTAGAAAAATCAAGCTCCACGACCTGAAAACAAAATTTGGGTTACGGCTTGTACAAGACGAGTCTTTTTTCTCAGAATGGGCTGAGGCTTTGCCAGATGTGAGTCAATTAGAAAAAAGAGCCCTCGATCGAATTAAGCGTAATTATCTCTATCTGCTGGAATATCCGGTCATGGAAAGCATCGTGAAGATGGTTGTTCTTTCTCCTTTGCTAGATATTGCCGGTTTTTATGAGCCGCCTTTTCGCATAGACGGCGAGAGAAATATCAAGGTTTCAGCAGAGGATGAAGGTGAGGTTATCCAGGGCTATATCGACGTGGTGGTCATCCAAGACAATCTGTGGGTTACTACTATCGAAGCGAAAAACTCGGAGTTCTCGATTACAAAGGCAATTCCTCAAACGCTTGCCTACATGCTGGCTGCACCCGATGGACCAACTCCTGCTTTTGGTGTTGTCATGAACGGCAGCGAATTTTTGTTTCTTAAACTTGTCCAGGGAGACACACCGCAGTACGCTACATCTAATCTGTTTTCGCTACTCAATCGCGGCAATGATTTGTACTCCGTTTTGTCTGTATTAAATCGATTCAAAGAACTAGTTCAGGCTGATTCACAGCACAGAAAGTAATCACGTTCGGAAAGCACAATGACTCCATCTACAGGCCGTCAGCCAACAGAAAACAAAGGCCGATATCTCCTTTCGGTAGAGGAAATTCCATGGACGTTTCAGGATACGCTAGCAAAGTTTCCAGCTTATTTTATCGGTAGTACCGCGCCTAACAATGTCGAAGATGGAGTTGGAAAGGTCAGCAATCCGACCATCGGCATCAATCAAATTGCAGCCGATTTGTGCGCTAGAGATAACGCTGAACTGCTGATTGTTGTACATGGCTATAATACAGCGCTCGGAGACTTCTCTGCTGATGGCGGCACCTATCCCGGTAAAGGCATCAAGGGATGGTACCAAGATATCAGAGATCATATTGCAACACACTGTTACTCTGACTCATCCGGACCGGTTTTAATCGGCTATCGATGGCCATCTGAGGAGATCAAGGGTACGGGTTCAGACAGCTTTGGCCAGAAGTTTCGCTATGCTCAGCAGTCTCTGCCGATCTTCTTTAGAGTGTTGATTGCGATCGCTTTCGCCATTTTGTTTGTTCTAGTTGTAGGCGCAATTTCTAGATTGAGCGAATCGCTCGGATTCGACATCGTCGGGGTTATTCTTTTAGTATTGGCAACGCTTCTCTTATCATTTGTTTTAACGCTGTTTCTACTACGGATTGTTGGCTACTTTCGAGACTCATACAGAGCCACCTACTACGGCGTGCCAGATCTAGTCGAGCTAATTAGGCAGTTAGATAAGGCAGTCTTCGACCAGAGAGGCGGCAGTGGAGCACCTGATCATAAAATCAAGCTCTCGTTTATTGGTCATAGTATGGGCGCTTTTGTGGTGACGAATACTGTCCGGATTCTCTCTGACGTTTTCGATCGCCAGTCTATTGGCAGCCTGGGTACGAACAACAAGGAGAAAACGCCCTCTTCTGCGATTGGTAATGTGTTTTCACTCGGTCGGCTGGTGCTGGTAGCGCCAGATATCCCAGCGGAGACGATTATTTCAGGTCGGGCTAATTTTCTGAGCTCGTCGCTGCGGCGATTTGAAGAGACCTATTTATTCAGTAACGAGGGGGATATGGCCTTGAGGTTGGCGGCTACAGCGGCGAACTATGCTAGCTTTCCATCGAAGACTCGCGAAGGGGGCTATCGGCTAGGGAACGTGGTGGTGCGATCGCCTCAAGACGAGCCAATCAAATCTCCAACAACACGTCACTACTCAAAACAATACGGCGTTATCAATTTTGATCCGAACGCCACCAACGGGGGCCAGTTACTAGATGTTCAGCCACGCGACCAAGGAGGCTTCAAACCTCGATTGATACTCCACCAAGAAGCTGATGAACAAGAGCTACAGGTCTCCTCTTTTCTAGAGTATTTGTACGTGCTTAGAGATGAGTCGCTCAGTAGTCGACAGCAGGACATTCTAGAATCCGAGCAAAAACCGATTGCAGAATTGTTCACAGTCTTTGACTGTACAGACTACGTCGAACTGCTGACGGACGGTTCCGGCAATAGTGCAAAGAAAAAAGGACTGTTGACCTATGCTTTGGGCGGGCGATCGCTCAGCTTTTGGAATTACGTGAGTCTCACCTTCGCTATGATTAGTGGAAAAATTGACACGCACGGTGGCTATTTTCAGTCCAAGCATCCAGACGCACAGGTGTCGAAGCAGCTGATTTACGGGATAGCCTGCTTGGGATTTAAGCCACTGATTGCTTCACTATCTTCCTCAACTGACTCTAAAGACCACTTAGCTGCCCTCTCTGAACTCTGTGCGACTCGTCAGATCCAAGTGCTTCTAGCCGCTGAGCGATACAACCGAGGTATTTTAGGAATTGAGACTGAGGGCGATCGCGACGGCTACTAAAGATCCAATGCACTACCAAATGTTCGGATCAATATTATGAACGGTAGCAAATCTCTGTGGCTTCGCTACCAAGCTAAAATAGGAACAGCTACCTTCCAATTTAATCTCCTTCTAGCGCTGGTATGGTCTTCTCATTTAGAGATAAATATACCAATCCATGTTAAGATTCCGTTAAATAGGTGTAGCGATCCATGCCCGCTTTGTAGTTGTCCATTAGCTTGCGCGCTTCCTCAATAGTAATTTGACCTTCCTGTAGGGCCTGCTCGGAGCGGCGACGGATCTGTTCGATCATGTCTTTGGGGTCGTATTGCACCTGCTGGAGGACTTCGTCGGTGGTATTGCCGCGGACAACGTGTTCGATGGTGTAGCCCTGTTTGGTTTTAGCCTTTGAAGCGAGGTGAATGTGGACGGTATTGATGTTGCCGAAAAGGTTGTGGAGATTGCCGAGGGTTTCCTGATATGCGCCGACGAGAAACATGCCGAGGTAGTAAGACTCGTCCGATTTTAGCGAGTGAAGTTCTAGGATGTCTTTCGTTCCTTTGGGACCAATGAAGCGGTCGATCTTGCCATCGCTATCGCAGGTGAGATCGGCGAGGGTAGCGCGTTTAGTCGGTTCTTCGGTGAGTCGGTGAATGGGCATGATAGGAAAAAGCTGACCAATGGCCCAGGTATCTAGAGCAGCTTTGAAAAGAGAGAGATTGAGATAGTAGATAGAGGCCATGCTCTTTTCGAGATGTTCTAGCTCTTCGGGAACATGGCTTTGTTGTTGCAGTAGAGCTACAACTTTCTTGCAGCAGCCCCAATAGAGTCTTTCGACGCGGGCCCGTTCGGTCAATTTTAGATAGTTAAGGTTGAAGAGACTGGCCGCTTCTTTTTTGAACTGAACCGCATCAGTGAAAGCCTCTTGATAGTTTTCGATGTCGACGGTGGTGTATACGTCCCAAAGTTCACGAATAAGCTTGTGTTCGCCGTCTCGATAGGGTTTAGGCGCTTCGGGAGTGGCTTCGCTGGTGCCGAGCACGTCGAAGATAAGAACGGATTGATGAGAGGCGATCGCCCGCCCGCTCTCACTCACCAGGGTTGGCATAGGTACATTCCTAGCGTCGCAAGCGTCCTTCACATGGAAAACGACATCGTTCGCATAGTTTTGAATGCTGTAATTTTTGGACCCCTGGGAGCTGGTTTTAGATCCATCATAGTCAACGCCAAGGCCACCGCCTACATCCAAGTAACCCATGGGCGCACCCAGGCTGATTAGCTCTACATAGATTTGGCAAGCTTCACGCATCGCTTCTTTGATAACGCTGATGGCATTAACCTGAGATCCAATATGGAAATGAAGCAGCTGCAAGCTCTCTAGCATGTCTGCTGCTTTTAGCTTTTCGACGACTGTGATGATCTCGGGAATCGTCAGACCAAATTTTGCTCTATCTCCTGCGCTGTCGCCCCATCGACCCGACCCCTTTGCTGCTAGCTTAGCTCGTACGCCTAGATTCGGATGGATGCCAAGACGTTTGGCAGTCGCGATCGCAACCTCCACCTCTTCCACCTGCTCCAACACGATGATCGGCTTCTGGCCTAGCTTTTGACCCAGCATTGCCGTCTCTATATAAGACTCGTCCTTGTAACCGTTACAGATAATCAGCGCACCTGGCGTATTGAGACTAGCTAGCGCAATCATCAGCTCTGGTTTTGTACCGGCTTCTAGTCCAAACTGATAAGACTTTCCAAAGCGCACCAAATCTTCCACAATGTGCCGCTGCTGGTTGCACTTAACGGGGAAAACGCCCTGGTACACGCCTTCATAGCTAAACCGGGCGATCGCCTTTGCAAAGCAAGCATTCAGCCGCTCTAGTCGATCTGCCAAAATCTCAGAGAACCGAATCAATACCGGCAGCTGAAAGTCTCTTTGCTTTAGTCCTTCGACCAGCTTTTTTAGATCTAGAGATCCGCCGCGATCGCCCTGAGGAGACACGGTGATATTCCCCCTGGCATTAATTGAGAAATACGGTTCACCCCATCCCTTGATCCGATAGAGCTCTTCGCTGTCTTCAATCGTCCACTGAGTGGTAGATACAGTGGCAGCAATTGACTGCTCTTGGAGCGCTTTACCAGGGCGCTTTCCGCTGGCTTCGCTTTTTGCAATTGAGTCAGCAGTCGAGTCAGCAGCGGGTGTGTAGGTTGGACTCACAGAAACAGGATCTCCCTCAAACTTTTTCTAGGCAGTGGTTTTCGATCATCGTATCCCGCATTTGCGCATAGAGCCCGCATTTGCGCATAGAGAACGATCGAACGCGGTATAAATACGAAAATCCATATCTTGTATATTCACGGATTTTTGCGGAATTTAGGACCAGGATCGTTCAACCTATCTGTTTTTTGTATTATTGTCAGATGTCTTTGTTTTCTACGCTTCACCTTCTGCATAGTGCCTCTACTTGATAAAGCAAAAGCATGAGATATACCTCTACCCCTGCGACTTCTGTCCATGCCCTTTTTCTCCGTGCCGCCTTTTCTCGGATCGCAAATACTTTCACAACGAGGAGATCCTATTTGCAACAGCAAAGTTCTGCTCAGACTAGACTGACTGCTGCGCTGGTTAAAACATTCAGCGCGGATACGGCTATTCTGCTTTCCGGATGGATACTCAGCTTGCTTGCTAGCTGGTCAATAGGTGCCGTTTCCGTTCCTTACGAAAGAGCTGCTTTGCTACTACCACCGCATTGGTTGCCTTTTGTTGTCTGTCTATCGTTACCTTCTGTTTGGCTTGCGGCTGATGTGACAAAAGCGCTCAGCTATCCCCAGGCACTGCCGTTTGCCGGGTTGCCCTCGGTGCTGAAGAAAGTCTACGAGGAGCGTTTGCACTGGCTGCTGCTGTCGTTTTGCTTTATGACGGCTTTGATACTGCTGTGCTGGACCGCAACCGGAATGCTGCTGGTTTCAAAGCTGTTTGTCTCGGCGGCGAGTGTGATTGCACTCGCCGCTCTCGATCAAAGAATGTCATCTCGTCGTCGCAGTCTGCTTGTCTCTGGCCTATTATTCTTTGGTCTGTTCACGATTGTTCAGGTGATGATCGTGACACAGTTGACCACCAATTTTGTTGCAGACAAGCTAGCCCCGCTCACTCTTTTGAACGAACTGGGATTTGATAGACAGAGAGAATTTCCAACTAACGACGAGCTCTAGCTAAGCTGGACAACTACTTGATTGTCCAACAGGGTTTCGCTAGTGAGCAAATCTTCTACGGTCATTCGCAAGAAGCGTTCAGTATCGACATTGAACAATACACGGATGCGATCGCTCCCTGGAAATCCTGGCGGCGTCAGCTTCGCAATTGTTCGCCCGCTGTCGGTATCGTTCAGCGCCTGCACTTCCGGCTGCTCGCTACCTACCCTAGTTTGGCGCGTGATCAGCTGATTGCCTTCAAAATAGACTTCGGTGCGCATCGGAGCCGAGTCACCTAGCTCGCCAAGAATCAGTTCGATACTTGGCTGCTTTTCGCTAGAAGCGCCTAAGAAAAACTCAATTGGATCGGCAGTTGGGTAGGGCTGTCCCCGCTGAATGATCGGGTGCCAGCTGTGGGCATTGTTGCGACGATCCCAATAGCGAATGCCGTAGCTATGATGTAAAAAGTCCTGTAGTTCAATGCTCTGTAGCCGCAGGGCTCCCTGGGCGACCGCTTCAAACGGGCGATCGCCTTTAATTTTTTCCGAGCCAAAGTGCCTAGCCGCCCAAGACTGGACAGCCGGAATCTGGGCGCTACCACCAACGAGCAGCACAGCATCAATATCGGTGAGCGCCAAATTTTGTCGTTGAGCCTGCTGCAAGACTTGCTCTAAACGATTGTCTAGTCGATCGAAAAAGCCCTTTTCGGTGAGGATTTCTTCTAGGCGATCGCGCGTCAAACTCAGCTCGTAGCTATCTAAAGACTCCTCATCGAAATAAGCTTCCTCAGCCACCTGCACAGAAGACAGCGCAATTTTTAGCTTCTCGACCAGCCGTAGCGTTAGTGGCGTGATTGGTAGCGCCTGCACCTCGGCAAAGTGTTCCGCTAGCCATCGATCGACATCTGCCCCGCCCAGGTTCTCTCCCGCTTTTGCCAGCACCCGAACTGTTTTTGGCGATAGGCGGTTTTCTGTCTGACGAGATTGAGACTGGTTGCCCCATTTTAGGAAAAATCCCGTAGGTTTTTCTTTGGCAAATGTCGGCTGAACCAGAGAAAGATCCAAAGTCCCTCCACCAAAGTCAACGACTAATAGCGTTTTCTGCTCGGGACCGATCTGATAGCCCAGTGCAGCGGCGGTTGGCTCGTCGATTAGTCTGACATGACTGATCTCTAGCGACTGGCAGACGCTACCTAGCCAGTTTCGATACGACTCAAAGCTATCTACCGGAACCGTGAAAACCAACGAGTCAAAGTCAGGGTCTTGCTGCTTAAGCGATTCGATTACGCTGTGCAAGAACCAGTTTCCTACCGCTTCAAAAGAGAGAATATGACCGTCTAGCTCAGGAATGAACCCCTGAACTGGAGTGCCAATACCGCGTTTGAAATTGCGGAAGAATCGTGGGTCGCTTGATATATCTAGGCCGCGATCACGCACCGCCCTCCCAGCGATTGTCTTCACACTCTCCTCAGCCATCGCCGCTTGCTCTACATACAGCAGGCTAGGCACCAGTGGCGGATTGTCCTTCTGCTGTATCGATAGACCTGGCAGCACGATCGTTTCCGGCAGTTGACTCTCGGCATTCCAGCGAGTCACGACGGTATTACTCGTACCAAAATCAATGGCGTACATTCTTCAAAGACACTCGACAATAGGGACTCAACAAAAAGTGCTCGATGACAGCGCTATCTATGGCAGCGTTACTAGCGACAGCCCAACTAGCCCTCCAATACAAAGTCCTGTTAAGCAGGTGACGATTACTATCGTTATGCTTCGCCAATACTGCGCATTCACCATTAGCCGAGCACCTGTTTGAGCTGTCACGATGACGGTTGCAGCCGTCAAGCCAACTGATAAAAGCGTTAGCAGCGCTAGTCCCAGTACCGCCGCGCTAAATCCAATACTGTCTAGGCTCTGACTGCTGCCGATGTAGTTAAGTGCAACCGAGAGTGCCACAACCAAACACAGCCCCCCTAGATATGAGAGCACACCCACACGGTGCTTTTTGTTCGTAAGCGAGATGGAGGGCGTCAGCCCCAGCGCTAAAAGCGGAATCGCGCTCGCAACTACTAGCCAAACCCAGAGTGGCGGTTCTGGTATCAGTAAAATTAGTCCAATCGTCACATAGAGAAGACATAGCAATCCAATCCGAACCCAGGGCGTCGAAAAGTTCCCACAACGTCTACGCACAACCGACTTTGACGATTTAGAGAAAGGCGGACGTGGCGGTGGCGGTGGGCTAGATCCGTTCATAAAGGCATTGAGATAGCTTATTATCGTGTTGCTGAGGTATGGCGCATTCGCTAAGAGCACCGCGCAGCAACAGGCGAAGTGACTCGCGTTCCTCAAATACATCTGAGAAACGCTACAGAGCAGTATAGCGGCGCACTATACCAACCCGAATTCTTTTACAGCCGGGATAAAGTTTTGGTTCTCGTGGCTAGGTCTACTCAGCTTAATTAAGGCAAATCGCTGAAGCTCGCTGAGCGCTACCCACTGTGTCAGCGTCAGCGGTACCTTTTGTTCTGCAAACTTCTCGCGCACAGCTGCCGGCACAGCAGACGAATCGGCCCATGGCGGATGCGGCTGGATCGCCAGCGTCTTAGCTGGAGCACCGACCTGAGCCGTAATTAATGCCTGTAGCTTTTCCCTATAGCGCTGAGCTTCGGTTTCTGAGCGACACGGCCAATCTACGAGCGCCTGCCGTTCTGTCTGAGTGAAATGATTCCAATGCTCTAGCTTGAGCTTGACACCGCAAGTGTCAAGGTGATGACGGACAACCATTGGAATGCAGCGCAGTGAGCCAACAAAATCCTGCTCAAATTCAAAAAAAGGCGATGTCATAAGCTTGACCTACCGGAATAGGTTATTAGGAATATCTTTGGAGAATACTGCGCGTTTGGCCTTTTCGCGCTTTCATAAAGGTGGAGAGAGCCTTATAGTATTAGTGAGTAGACACTCCTACGATTAGTAATACTTGCTAAAGACTGTAAAGTTTTGCTGCGACATAACTAGTTTATTTGAGTGAGATTGACTACATTATGAGCAATCTTAGTCAGCGCTCGATTGTCTGCTGGCTCTGTTGACGATTTAGCCGATGATTCAGCGTCGAATTTAGCATTGACGCAGCTTTGAGTCATAACGCTTCCCAGTCACGTCGCCTTTTAGATAGCCTCTTGGGGGCCAGTCAAATTTATGGAAACGCTTGAGTTTGTAATATATCCAGATGGCCGAGTAAAAGAAACTGTCACTGGTATTGTCGGTGCGTCTTGTGCCGAAGTCACTGCCGCAATCGAGGCTCAGCTAGGCGATGTAGTGGCTGATGAGAAGACATCTGAATACTACGCCCAGCCGGTTCAAGTTTCCAATGCTGTTCGCTCATCGGTTGGCGGCTTTGCCAAGAACTTCGCTCAAGCTAAAGTCTCTAACTGGTAGCATCGCTTTTTACTTTTCACACGCTTTCACTTCCCACACGTTTGTTTAGCCGGGTTCTAAAATGTCTCACTTCAGCCAAATTAAAACTAAGCTTCGTAACCTTTCTTCCTTGCAGCTAGCGCTCAGCGACGCAGGTGTCCGCTGGCAGGCTGGTCCTAAGGAAGTGAGAGGCTACCAGGGCGACACCCAAACCGCAGAGATCGTCATCGAGCAAGACAATGGCTACGATGTCGGCTTCAAGCAAGATTCAGAAACCGGCAACTATGAGCTAGTAGCTGATTTGCAATACTGGAAGCAGCCTCTGTCTGTTCAGGGTTTTTTGAACCAGGTGACTCAGCGCTACGCCTATCACACTGTGCTAAATGAGTCTGCTAGTCAGGGCTTTCAGGTTTCCGAGCAGGCAACCAATGATGATGGTTCTATCCGTCTAGTGCTCCAGCGCTGGGGTGCTTAGAGCTATTCAATTATCTTGAAGCACAGCCACGCCCCTGCGAAATCGAAAAATGACGCAGGGGTTTTGTATGTCAAGCTCAAAGCAATGCCCCCCAACAATACAGAAAGCTCAATATATCCGAAAAGAATATGTCTGAGAACATGTCCGAGAACAGTGAAATCAGCCGCTCGGGTCTAGAGCCAGAATTGGGCGGACAGCTACGCTCAGCTCAACAGCGTACCGGGCTAGAACCGGAGCTAGGAGGTAGCTTTCGACAGAACGGGGTCTATGTAGACGAAATTTCCTGCATTGGCTGTACGCACTGTGCTCATGTGGCTCGAAATACGTTTTATATAGAGCCTGACTATGGCCGGGCCCGGGTAATTCGTCAGGATGGCGATTCAGAAGAGCTGATTCAGGAGGCTATAGATACTTGTCCGGTAGACTGCATCCACAACGTTGACTACACAGAACTCAAGCAGCTAGAGCGTGATCGCCTGACTCAGGTGATTCCGGTTGTCGGTTTCCCTGTGGACAAAGCCGTCATCGCCGCCCAAAGACGCAGGCGCAATGCCAAGCTTCGAGCATCATCTAAGCATCGTCAATAGCTTCTAGTTTTTCAAACCACTAGGTTTTTCAATCGCTAATCGTTGGTATTACCAACTTGCTTACTACTGGCTAGTGTCAACAACTTGCACAGTCCCATCGCTGTTCAGTAAGACGCGCAGAGTCAAACTGCTTGCCCCTGGGTCAGTAGAGAAGACTGGTCGAGCGGTGGTTGGCAAGATATTTTCGCTCTCTCGTGCTGCGGCTTCATTGACTGCTGTGAAGTCGATCACTTCTCCGTCTGGTGAGAGCCGTAGGTTGTACAGCAGTACCGTTCCGTTCCTACCGCGCCATCGCTGCTGGAAATAATTTTGTACCTGGCTGACGGTTTGCGTGGTTCCTCGGGCTGATTCTGTAGGCTGCGAAGCGGTTGGTTGTGGAGTTGTTGCGCTTCTTGCGCCACTAACAGCGTTGTTTTCAGCAATGTCAGTGCCTGTCTCTGGCGCAGCCTCAAGCTGGTCGGCGAATAGAGAATCGCTGCTGGACTCTGGAATGGCAGGTGGTGGCGCGATCGCACTTGTACTGTCGCTGCCACGAGTAGGTGTTGGTGCGGTAGGCGTAGTAGATGCTGATAAGTCAGGCAGATTCGCTGGCGGAGGGGACGAAGAGGCAGGTTCCAAAGGCTGTCCGATTGGATCGCGCGTCGGCCTGTTAGGTATCCTCGGCAGGGGTTGAGCGGACTGGCCTGAAGAAGCGCTAGGAGAAAGATCGGAAGAGGACAAACTTGGCTGGGTCTCGGCTGGCTGAGTACCATCGGAACTGAGTTTGGAACCGTTTTCTAAAGCGCTGCCTTCCAAAGAACTGCTTTCCAAAGAACTGTCTCCTAGAGAGCCGTCTCTCTGCCGAGCCGTCTCTAGCTCAGAGACTCTACTACTAGCATTTGAGTTACTTGCAACCGTCGCATCTTGCGAAGCTCGATCTCTAAATAAGAGCGCTGTCGTCAGTCCGACAGCGAACAGCGCAGCGGCGGCAGAGCTTGCCCATATCCCAATCTGCCTCCGAGAGCTATGGGGAAGCCGTACGACGCTGGTGGACTGAAATGAGCGGCGATCGCGCACAGCTTCTAGTAGAACAACATCTTCGCTTAGCGGTTCATCTGGCTGCTGATCTAACGTTGTTGGCACCGTGAGAACGGCTTGCTCAAATTGACTAAGCACTGTATTGAGGTCACAAAGCTGAAGATAGCCAAGCGGTTGCGGATACCGAAACTCTGGGGGATAGATAGCAGCATCAGTCTCAGATGAAGTGTCAGACAGGGTACTAGGCTGAGTGCTAGATAAAGACGTAGTAAAGCCCGAAACAGCAAGGGTTTGACGGGTTCTAGCCTGAATGTATTGGGTAACGGCTTGAAGCGCTGTGCGATCGCCTTCTGCCACCAGCGTTTTAGCTGCTCCGATCTCACTGGTAGTAGTACTGGCTCCATCTGCTAGCCACAGCCTAAACGTCAGCCGCTCAGCAACCAGATGCTCTGACCACTGCGACAAAGCCGATGGCCACACAATTATCTCTAGTGCGCAGCTACCAGCGGTATAGCGTTGTTTGATTGGATCGGTAGCAGGCGTAGCCATCGCAGAAATTGAATGTACCTATAAAACAATAGCGGTGAATTGCGGTCCCATTCAACCAGTTACTGATATGGAAACCTGAACCTCCTACGAATAGTATCTGTCATCTTCAACATCTTCTAGAGATGGCTCATCTAGTGGTTTTGACGGTGGCACGATCACCTTGTAGTCCGCTTCGTAGACACCGTCTGGTCCAATTTCATCCGCATGTTCATTAACTGTAGGGAGCGATTCTTCCTCATATAGACTATCTCCATAGGTTCGCTTGCTACTAGACGCAGCAGAGCTAGCTAACGGTGGACTATCATAGCCGTCATCAAAATTCTCCCAACCGTGGTCTAGCTCGTCACTATAGGGTTCAGCAGAATAGGCTCCAGATCGAGGATAATCAGACTCGGACTGAGAAACAGGCGGGCGGTTACCCCGATTTTGATTATTCCAGCCGCTAGCAATATCATCGGCTATTCGCCCAACGTTCGTGCCAGCACTCTTGCCAAATTTGAACAGGCTGTCGAGCCCCTCTTCTACGACCGAGGGTGTTGCCGCTTCCCAATCGTTGATTTGCTCTGTTGTTCGCAGTTCGCCCCAGTCGTCTCCGACGGGTTTTTCGTCAACGGGCCTTCCGCGATCAAGGTACTTTTTTTTTGCAGAAGATAGATTACTCCTGATCGAGCCGACGAAAGAATTGTCTGATGTGTGGTTCGAGCTCCTCTGCAACTCATTGCGCAGATCTTGGGCGCTTAGATCAGGCCCATCGAATGGCTCTTCATAAGTTTCTCTGGGCGCGTCTCGATACGTGTCTTTTGGTGCATCCTGCGGAATTGAAGCGGGAGGTCCATCCGGCGCAGGATCATTAACAAAGGCAGAGGTGGAATAGGTGGTTGTCGGCTCAGCGGGTGAATAGGGAGGCGCAGTCGTCGGGTTTGTCGGTAAGCTGCTAGAACCAGAAGTATCTGGATAAGGAACGCGCCGGCCCATGGGTTTGTATTTGCTCTCGGGCGGACGACGTAAGCCGATAAGTCCGTATAGCAGCAGCGTGACCAAGGCACCCACGCCCGCTGCGATCGCTATCAGTAAACCAAACGGTATAGCAGGCAAACTGCCACCCAAAAAATTGAGCGCGATCACAGGTACCCTATTTTGAACAGCTAGCACGATCAGCGCAGCGACAGGCAGCATCAGGATAATCAATCGGGGCATGGTTGAATATCTCCAGTGAAGTGTTTATTTTCCTTCCCATCGCTGCAATGGTACACAGTCTATATCCAGCTGATCTAGCGCTCTGGCGATGACAAAGTCTACTAGATCATCAATCGTCTGTGGGTGATGATACCAGGCAGGAATCGCTGGAACGATGCGCACGCCTGATTCGGCTAGTACGGTAAGGTTCCGCAGGTGGATCAAGCTAAAAGGAGTTTCTCGAGGGACCACAACTAGCGATCGCCCTTCTTTGATTTGAACATCAGCAGCCCGCTCTAACAGATCAGAGCTCAGGCCCGCTGCTATCTTTCCAACTGTGCTCATACTACAAGGCATTACAATCATACCTCGTGCCCGATATGAGCCGCTGGCTATACTCGCGCCGACGTTTCCCCAGGCGTGACAGCGCAGCGTACCTGCCGAAGGCACATCTGCCTGCTTACGCCACCAGCTCTGCTGCTGGTCTATATTCGTAGGCATCGGTGTGCCGTGCTCCTGCTGCCAAACCTGCTGCGAGGCACGAGAAGCAACCAGTTCGACCGCATAATTGGCGCTGAGCAGATGCTTGATCGCACGAACCGCGTAAATCATGCCAGAGGCACCGCTAACGCCCAGGATCAGTGGAGGAGAGCTAGCGGCTTCGGGCTTCAAACCTGTTGATTCAGGAGCAGGAGAATATGAACTTGAGAGATCGGGCGAAGAAAGATTAGTCACGCTTTGTTTTATTCTTCCGCTCTATTCTTCTTCGCCAGGTTCATCGACATCGTTGTCGTCTTCTTCAGCTTCGCTACCGCCGCCTACGGCAACTAGGTCGATCTGCTGGCGGTAGTAGTCGACGCTTTTGACCTGGACCTCAACGCGATCGCCTAGTCGATACTGCTGACGGTTTTTTCGACCAACTAGCTTCTGTTGTCTAGAGCGATACTCGTACCAATCATCTTTGAGCGAGCTGACATGCACCAGTCCTTCTACCAGCAGCTCTTCTAACTCAACAAAGAAACCATACGACTGTACGCCAGTAATCAGCCCTTGAAAAACTTCACCGGTGTGCGCCTGCATAAAGGCTGCCTTTTTCAGGCCTATTAGGTCTGATTCGGCATCTTGAGCAATCCGTTCGCGCTCTGTTAGCTTGATCGGAGCACGGGCAAGCTGTTCTTCCATCTCTTGCTGGACACTCGGCGGCAAGACGCTCCAGTTGATATTGCCGTGGCAGGAGCTGTGGCGAAGATTGACGCTGTCTTTCGAGCGGCTAGATCTGCGATCGCGCCCGTGCTCAAACACCGCATGTAGCAACCGCTGCACTAACAGATCTGGATAGCGCCGTACAGGTGAGGCAAAATGGGTATAGGCTTCCTCTAGCGCAAGACCAAAGTGTGGACCCGGCTGAGCGCTATAGAGCGCCGGCTTCAAAGTTGCCAGCAGCAGATAGGTCAGCACTTTCTCAGAATCAGACGCCGCAAACTGCTCGGTAAAATTTCGATAGTCACTGGAGCTCACCTGTTCCGCATCTTCTAACTGAAGGGTTAACTCCATGTTGTTAGACAGCTTGATTAGCTCTTGCGCATCTGCGAGTTCTGGCGTTCGATGAACTCGATAGAGCCCCGGAATACCTAGCTCCTTGATGTGCTTTGCTACCAGCTGATTTGCCAGCACCATAAACTCCATCACGATAACTCGCGCTGGCATATGATCACAGACAGCCGTCGCCCCCAGCGTGCCTTCATCGTCATACTCGAACTTGGGTGAGAGATAGTCAGCGAGCCCCTCAGCTTCAGAAGGAAACTCGTGCTGAGGCAAATTCAGCTCAAAAGATCCCCGTTCATGGCGACGCTGTTTTACCTCTTGAGACAGTTGAAACAAACTGTCAATCAAATCCATCACCGGCTCAAATTCTTCAATATCATCCTGGCTAAATCCTAGTTTTTCTAGCTCTCCATCTTCCTCGCGGACTAAGATGGCCTGCGCCTGCTCGTAGTTCAGCTGGTGGTCTACCTGAATGACGCTAGGCTGAATCTCGTATTCCAGCACCTGACCGTCGTCGTCTACCGTAATCAGTACAGAAATCGCCAGCCTCTCCTTGTCAGGAACTAGCGCACATAGCGCATTCGGAATCGGCGGTGGTAGCATCGGAACGACTTCGTCTCCGAGATAGACTGCTGTTCCCCTCGCTCTCGCGGCCCGGTCAATCACATCGTTTGGCTGGACGTAGTGAGCAACATCAGAGATATGAATACCAAGTCTGCGATAGCCGTCATCCGTGATTTCTAGACTGATAGCATCGTCAATGGCCTTCGCATCTGGGCCGTTAATAGTCAGCGTCGCATTTTCTGTGAGGTTTACCCGGCCCTTGATATCGGCTTTGCGAACCCGGTTAGGCAGACTGCGCGCAGCAATAAAGACTTCTTCTGAAAAAATGCGTGGCAGATCGTGTTTGCAGTAGACGATGTCAATATCGGCAGCATCTTCTGCATCGCTGCCTAAAACGCGCGAGACTTTTCCCCGAGGAGGATACTGCGCGATCGGGTAGCGGGTAATTTCGACGTGGATTAGATGATTAATCGCCTCGCTCAAGTCCGCTTCGCTTTCGGTAATATCTAGCTCGAATAGCAGTCTGTCATCAAGTGGGATGGCAGCGAACTTATCTGGGGTTTCGCCTGCTTTTACCTTGGCCAAAACAGACTCGTTTGCCCTTTCTAGGATGAGCTTGACTTCACCCTCGGGGCTGCGTCGTCTGCTGCCGTCTTTGGTGACTTGCACTAAGACGCGATCGCCGTTCCAGGCAGTATTCAACTGGCTCTCGCGCACATAGATATCATCTGCGCCTTCTTCATCTTGAATGGCAAAACAAAAACCCTTACTAGAGCATCTTAATTTGCCTTCAATGACATCCTCGTCCTCTAGCTTTCGATATTTGCCACGAGACTTTTCTACAACATTGGTTCGCTCGAGGGCGCTCAGCGCTATCTGCAAATCTTGTAAGGCTTCTCCGGTCGTGCAGTTGAGCTTTTTTTCTAAGGTTTTGAGGGTGACTAACTTGTCATTGGACAAATTAGCTAAAAGTGACGCAATCGAAAATTCCATGTAGCGATGAATCCTTGAGTGAATCCGTTAAGATCTCGAACGGTAAAGCGATGCGTTGCTAACAGCCTAAGATAAGAAAACAGTAAGCAAACGCTCGACTATATTCTGACAAGCTAGCTAATAAATCACTAGCCAGTCAGTAGCGCTAGCTAATCAGCATCCGTTAGCTGGCCCAAAAGGTCGTAAATCAAAAGATAGGTTGAAAGCACCACTTCTGAGCAAGCTGCTAAGGTTTGAGCTATAAGATTAAGGCTAAAGCCTATCGAATCGGCTCTACCTGAATCACCCAAACTGTATTTTTTGATCCACAGCTTTCCTATGGTTCCGCACTAAGTCGGTACTGTCAAATCTTTTAATAAAAGAGTCAACGCACCCTAGCGTACTCCATATAGTAGGTACTTTGCTCTGAATACGCATTCAGTTCCGCTCGCCAGTCACCACAAAGCTGACTCTTTTGCCGACGTTAGTCGCGTGATCGGCAATGCGTTCTAGCGCGCGAATTACTAATACCAACAGCACGATCGGTTCAACTGAACCAGCTATAAAAGGGGTGTTGACTAGCTGCTGATATAGCCTTTCATAGTCGTCATCAACAACATCGTCTTTGCGTTTGAGCCGTAGTCCTGCGTCAGGATCGAGTTCGGAGAGCGATCGCAAACACAGCGCCACCATAGAGCGGCATCTGTCTAACATAGTGCCAATCTCCTGCATGGACTCATGAACCGGATAGGGGAACAGCTTAATTGCTGAATTGCCAATACTTTTGTTATAGTCTCCAATTCGCTCTAGATCGCGCACCATCTGCATAAATGCGCTTACCAGCCGCAGCTCCTGTGTGACCGGCGCTTCTAAATTCAAAAGATTTGTACAATCCACCTCAATTTGACGATAGAGCGTATCAATCTGCTTGTCTTGAATAGGAATTTGTTTAGCAGCGTCCAAATTGCGATTACATAAGGCTTCCTTTGCTAGCAAGCAAGAATTTTCAACCAGCGCCCCCATTTTTAGGACATCTCGCTGCACTCGGATCATCTTGCGATCCAGACTAGGGCGACTTAAAGGAGGGATCGTCATGCTCGGTACAGGCTAGCTAGAGTCGGATACAGCATTCGTACTTCTCTTACTGATATTACCAACACTATCCTCGGAAAAATTACCGTTACTATCAAAGCCGTTTCCGATGCGAGAATAGCTGAGAGCCCGTAGGTTGGTTTGAGCCACTAGCATCGTAGCGCCAGTGCTTGCAAGAGAGGAAGAGGACATCTCACAATAGGAAGTGACTCTAAATGATTGTTCACGGTGAGTCACTAGAATTGACTGAAAGATCAGGTTTGTAGCTGAGTGCAAGACTGGAGAAAGTGGTTAAGGGTACATCGGGCTTTGCTAGCGAGTTGACCTATGCGATCGCCGGATACCTGCTTGATGGACTTCCTGCCTCACAGTTCTTACCTCACAGTGTAGTCCTTTTGTTAACCGGTATAGCTACGGACCTTACTATATGGCTGTTATGCAGATAACACTCCACTACTAATTATTCAAAGCCGCTGACCAAAAGAAGCTGCACGATTTGATTGGAGGGCTTACTCAAAGGGCGGTTATGTAACGGTTAGTAACTAATCGAGCAGTATGTTGGCCACTTTAGGAAACAATCGTAGAAGTGTTACCTCATTTTCAAGCAAAAAGGATAGTAATCACCATGGCATTATCAGACTCTCAGATCTTTTTGGCACTTGGCCTAGCTCTTATTCCTGGATTTCTAGCGTTACGTCTAGCGACTGAGCTATATAAGTAGCTCTTCGCTGCTCGATCGAACGTCGACTGCCCGGCGCTAAATCAGCGCATGTGCTAGAGCCAAGCTTCACAAGAAGTTCTGCACTTACTCGGCGCTAATGTCCTCTAGACCTGTTTGACTCCCAGTCAACGGCTTTATCTGAAGCTGCTGACTGGGAGTTTTTGATTAGGTGGAATTCTATGTCTCAATCTACAGCTTTGGCCACTTCCTACAGCTTTGGCCACTTCGCTTGCCTGCTGCGAAAGCTGTGTTGCTAAGCGCTCTTGATGCGTAGGCTTTTGGTATCTCGTCTGGGTATCTTTTAGGTACGCTTCATCAAAAGATCAAAAAATAGTCTAAAAGGCTCGCAAACCGTGGGAAATTATTCGTGATGTGTGCGAATATCGTGTGAACCGTGATTTCCCGGACGATGCTATTCACGCTGTCCATTACAATCAGCTCGCTATTTTGGTGATCATCGCTTTATGAACGCTGCTAAGCGCCCGATTCTCTCCGACTCATCATCACTTCAATCAGCTCCTCTTCAGGTCGCTCAATCTGTAGAACCTCGACGGTCTTATCGACCCAAACGAGTGCCATTTGCGGGCGCTCGCCGGGCGATCGCACTTGAGTCTTCTGTCAAGCTTTCCGTCAATTTGCTGTTGGCCGTTATTGCGAGTACAACGGTTGCTAAGCTCGTGCCCTATTATCAGGCTCAGCAAGAGCGTCTAGGCATGCTGCAGGAATCTGTTGCTCAGGCAGAAGATGAAAATGCTGAACTGCGATCGCAGTTCAGCAGAAACTTTGATCCCGCCCAAGCTTCACGCATAATGCAGGAGCAAAGCGGTATGGGCTATCCCAATCAGAAAAAAATAATCTGGACAAAGCCGCTAGATTAGGGCGGACTATTTGCAAAGGGGAAGTCACGGCTCTGGCGATACAATCGAAAAGCAAGACTTTTTTCAATTGTGCAAGGAACCCCCGTGGTAGATGCCCGTAATGATGGCCGCTCAAACGACAGCTTTCAATTCGATCCGATTGAGGATGCGCTCGCAGATTTAGCTGCAGGGCGCTCTATTGTGGTAGTCGATGACGAAGATCGCGAAAACGAAGGCGATGTAATCTGTGCCGCTCAGTTTGCCACCCCTGACATGGTTAACTTTATGGCCGTAGAGGCTAGAGGGCTGATCTGCTTAGCCATGACTGGGGAGCGTCTAGATCAGCTGGATCTGCCGCTGATGGTGACTAACAGCCCGTTTGAAGATGAGAGCGAACAGACTGCCTTTACCGTCAGCATTGATGCTGGGTCAAAGTGGGGAGTAACTACTGGGATCTCGGCAGAAGATCGAGCACGCACTATTCAGGTTGCTATCAACTCTAAATCGACAGCGCATGACCTACGGCGACCTGGGCACATCTTTCCACTACGAGCTAGGGAAGGGGGCGTGCTCAAAAGAGTCGGCCATACGGAAGCTGGTGTGGATTTGGCACGGCTAGCGGGGTTGTATCCTGCTGCCGTCATTTGTGAGATTTCTAACCCCAATGGCTCTATGGCTAGGCGTCCAGACTTAGTCAACTACGCTAAACGGCACCAGCTCAAATTTGTTAGCATTGCGGATCTAATCAGCTATCGACTGCGACACGAGCGATTCGTGAAGCGTGAGGCGGTTGCCGACATGCCTTCTAAGTTCGGTGAATTTAAGGTGTATGCGTATCGCAATCAGCTGGATGGATCTGAGCATGTAGCTCTTGTTAAAGGTGATCCCGCTACGTTTGCAGATGAACCGATCATGGTGCGAATGCACTCCGAATGTTTGACCGGAGACGCGCTAGGGTCGCTGCGGTGCGACTGTCGAATGCAGCTGCAAGCGACGTTGAAGATGATCGAAAGCGCGGGCAAGGGCGTTGTGGTTTATCTGCGACAGGAAGGACGTGGAATTGGCCTCGTAAACAAGCTGAAGGCATATTCTCTCCAAGATATGGGACTAGACACGGTCGAGGCCAACGAGCGATTGGGTTTGCCGGTTGATCAGCGGAACTACGGTATGGGTGCTCAGATTTTAATGGATTTGGGGATCAGTCAGTTTCGATTAATCACAAACAATCCTCGTAAGATTGCTGGGCTCAAGGGCTACGGACTAGAAATGGTGGCCCGGGTGCCACTATTGATTGAGGCGACTACTTACAATGCTGGGTACCTGGCGACGAAGGCACAGAAGCTAGGCCACTTTTTGCTGCAGACTTATCTAGTCACGGTGGCAATTCAGTGGAGTCAGGTAGAAGATCTTAGCCAAGACACGGCGACTGAGCGCTATGAAAGGCTAGAAAAGCTCCGTCAGATAGGCGACAAGCACGGTCTACTGCTTCAGGAAGAGGCTCGCTCTGTAGCCGTAGCAGTGTTCGGTCAGATGCCCCTGATCGCTCATCTAGGATTAGATCAGCCGGGTTTGGCGAGCGATCGCTGGTACAAGGACTGTACACACCCTTATGTGAATGCGATTGCATCTCTTCTAGATGAGCTCACTAGCTGGCAGGATATTGAACAACTAGAGTTTTTGATCTCTGACGGTGGCGATCCCTTTACGCAGCTAAAAGTTCGGCTAGATCGTCAGACTTTTTCACTAGCAGCAGATGGTAAAGGCAAACGAAGCATCATGCCCAGCGATATTTGCCAGAAACTAGACACGCAGCAAATCTACGTCTTCTCTCAGTAGAGTTCTTTGTCGTAGAGTCCTTGGTCATAGCGCTTAGTCATAGCGCGTTAGCGATAGGAGCGGCCCACAATAGGATGCCGAATGATTCCTATGGCTCGAGTCGTCCTAGCTGACTTGGCAGCTGTGGTTTCGCGCTAGGAGAAGCTAAAACAGGTGCGTTTACCTGCCTTCGAGCTAACACTTCTGGGCGGACAGCCGCCACTGCATGGGTGAACTGAAGATCGTCGTTCGTTCCTCTAATCGCTGGGTTCGTCTCTAGCTCCCGCTGCTGTTGAACAGTTAGAGAAACGTTGATATCTGGTGTGATCCCGCGAGTGCTGATGTCTGTCCCATCGGGTGTGTAGTAGTGGGCAACGGTTACTGCTAGACCAGAGCCATCAGAGAGGCCATGCAAGCTTTGAACAAGCGCTTTGCCGAAAGTTGGGTTGCCAACAACAACAGCGCGATCGTTGTCTCTTAGCGCTCCTGTAACAATCTCGCTAGAGCTGGCTGATTGTCCATTCACCAAGACAGCCATAGGTAAGTCAGTGATCGCTGTCCGGTTGGCTGTGATCTCGTCGCTATCGCCATTTCTATCTACCGTCCGAACAATACTGCCTCGAGGTAGCCACATCCGACTGATCTCAATGCTTGCCTGTAACAATCCACCTGGATTTCCTCGCAGATCTAGCACAAACGCCTCTGCACCTTGTTCTGTGAGAGTATCAATTGCAGTATGCATCTGTTCAGCAGCGTGAGCACTGAACTCGTCTAAACGAATATAGCCGACGGACATGTCGCCGTCTCTTTGTAGATCAAAGCTGACGGTAGGAACAGAAACAGTTTCTCTAGTCAGAATCAAGGTTTCTTCGCTGTTATCCAAACGGCGTAGCGTCACAGAAAGCTGACTGCCGCTATCTCCTCTAATCAACTGCGAAGCTCCTTCAGTAGTCAGATTCCGGCTGGAGCGACCGTCGATAATTAGGATTTTGTCGCCTAGTCGAATCCCAGCTCTCTCGGCTGGAGACTGGTTTAGAACACCAGTTACTATAAGCTCTTGGCCTTGCTTTTGCAGCCGGATGCCGACACCAGAAACTTCTCCTGAAGTCTGCTCGGTAAGCGCACTGTATTGAGCCGGGTTTAGAAATCTAGTGTAGGGATCGTTTAGGCTACCCAGAACGCGACGAAGCTCTCCGTAGGCCGCATCCGCATTCGTATATTCTCCACTCAGGAGGGTCTGACGTACGCCTAACCAATCAACTCGGTTAAATTCACCGTCTACATATTCTTGATAAACCAGCTGCCAGGCTTCGTCCAAGACGGTTTTAGGACTGTTTTGAAAGCTGGAGGCAGCGGCAGGCTGGACGGTTTGTGGTAAGACACCTGTCGCAATCGCCGGCAGGAGTAAAGCAAGCGCACCTAACGAACAACGTTTTAGCGAGCCTAGAGCACAGGCAGTATTTTTCATTTAGGGCAGGGCAGCAAGAGGGTTAAGACAAAATCTCATGCAAAACGGACGGCATGATTAGCGTTAAATTCAGCATACACAGGCGAAAGGCATGTGTTTGCAGCATCGACATTAAAAGATATGTGCAGCTTCCTAAAGTTAGTTGCTAACTCTAAGCACGTAAATAGGTAATTGCTGTAGTTTTATGGAAACATCACGTTTTATTTATACGTGCGCTGTGCGGAGTGATCTTTAGGGACTACGCAGACATCTATGGATTATGCTAATAGCTCTCTCTTTGGCTCGCATGCTCGAAAGGCCAGATCGCTAACTGTTCTACCGTATTCTTATGCATGGCTACATTCCGCCAAAGCGTTTTTTCCCCTATCTACGATGGCCACAGGTAAGAGATTTGCCGGACAAGGCGAATACGCTGATTGTTCAGCCGATTGGTGCAATCGAGCAGCACGGTCCACATTTGCCGCTAGTGGTAGACGCGGCGATCGCAACTTCAATCATCGGCAAAGCGCTATATCAGCTAGATGAGGCGATCCCCGCCTATGCCCTACCGCCGCTCTACTATGGCAAATCAAACGAACATAGTCATTTCCCAGGCACGATTGCCCTCTCTGCGCAAACACTCACAGCAGTTCTTATAGAAACAGCTCAGAGTCTCTACAGCGCTGGGTTTCGGAAGCTGCTGCTGGTCAATGGGCACGGCGGCCAGCCACAGGTTTTGGAGATTGTGGCGCGTGACTTGCGCGTACAGCATGGCGATCTGATGGTGTTTCCCCTGTTCGTGTGGGGCGCACCTCATCAGGTGGCCGATCTGGTAGGGCGCGAAGAATACGACAGAGGCATTCACGCGGGGGATGTTGAGACTAGTGTTCTACTGGCGCTATTGCCTGAGCAGGTAGAGATGATGGCGGCGGTGAAAGAATTTCCGAAGGCGTTTTCAAAAGAGAGTTTGCTAAGTTTGGAGGGGCGATTGCCGATGGCCTGGACGATGAAAGATATCAGCCGAAGCGGGGTAGTGGGCGATGCGACTGCGGCCACAGCTGAGAAAGGAGAGGCGATTTTGAATTCTGTCTCGGTGGGTTGGGTTAGGGTGTTTGAAGAAATATATCAATTTGAGGGTCTTAGCCCAGAAAGCTAGCTGGGTGATCTACGAGATAGCTGTTCTGTTTACTGGGCGGTCTAAGCTATACGGTTAAATAGCCGCGTGCTACATCAAACTGCCGGAAGCTGTAGCACACGGCTACTTGAGAATATTGAAGAGGACAAGATGAAAACTTTGGCGATAGACATTGGCGGTAGTGGGATCAAGGCGTTGCTGTTGGATGAAGAGGGCAATCCGCTGGGTGAGCGCGATCGCGTCAAAACGCCAAAGCCTGCCACGCCCGAGGCGGTAATGAGCTTAGTAAAAGAACTGGCTCAGCGGCAAAACGACTTCGATCGGATCTCGGTCGGGTTCCCGGGAATCGTTCGCAAAGGCGTGATCTACACAGCGGTTAACCTTCATCCTGACTGGCAAGAATACGACTTAGCAGCGCAGCTTTCAAGCAGCGTTGGCAGACCTGTACGAGTTGCAAACGACGCTGACTTGCAAGGTATGGGAGCGATTTCTGGGAAGGGTGTCGAGATGGTGGTTACGTTAGGAACGGGGTTCGGAACCGCGCTCTTCACAGACGGACATCTGGTGCCAAATATAGAGCTAGCTCACCACCGCTTTCGTAAAAGCGAGACCTACGAAGAACAGCTAGGGAGAGCCGCGCTCAAGAAGATCGGATCCAAAACCTGGAACTCAAGGCTGCTCAAAGCAATTGAGTCGCTATCGCGCGTATTGAACTACGACCATCTCTATCTAGGCGGCGGCGAGGTGAAGCAAATTGAGGTAGAGCTACCCGAAAACGTGACGGTTGTCTCGAACATGCTAGGCCTACTGGGTGGGATTAAGCTGTGGGATTGACTTCGGCTGAGCATAGCCACTGAGGCGATTTGGCTTCGGCTATGCTCAGACGTTCGGAAGATGAGGTTTCGGTCGCGCTCACGCTAGGTGGTTAGCGTGACTGGGCAAGATTCAGGACGCATTACCGTCTGAAGAACAGTCCGCTTTCTGTGCAAATGCCATCTAAAGGTATATCCCAAACGTCTCTGGGTAGCTGAGGAACGCGGGCGTACTCAAAGACGATGCCAACGGTGGGTTTGTCTGCCCAGGCGGGATCGCTGAGCATTCTGTCGTAAAAACCACCGCCGTAGCCTAGCCGATAGCCGCTAACGTCGCAGGCTATACAGGGAACTAAAATCAAATCGACTTTGTAGGGCTCGATCAAAGGTGAGTCTGGATCAGGCTCTGTGATGCCATAGTTGCCAGTGCGCAGCGCCCAGGGGCTAGTCGGATACCAGCGATGCCATTTGAGGGTTTTGTCCTCACAGCGGGGCAACCCCCAGCTTCGCTGCTGCTGTAAAAGCAGACCTAGATCGGGTTCCCCCTTAGATGTGCAGTAGGCCAAAGTGAGCCGCGACTGCCCGAAGACGGCCCAGTTTTGAATGTGCCGGCAGATTCTGGCGGACTTCTCATCTCTAATCCGCTTGGGCATTGCCTGTCTTGCTCTTAGCAAAGATCGCCGCTGCGATTCTTTGTCACTCATGTCGTTGGAAGAGGGCATTCAAGAGGGCGCTGAAGGAAGGCATTAGCGAAGGAATTGGGGAAAGCTATCGAGGAAAATTACAGGCTTTTGTAGAGGTTTGAGATTTTACCGATGACCTGCTCTGCTGTGAGATCGTCGGTAAAGATCTCAATGGCATCGTCGGCTTTCCGCAGCGGGGAAACGGTGCGGGTGCTGTCTTGGCGATCGCGCTCAGCGATTGCTTGTGTCAGTTCGTCTAGTTCTGGTAGCGGTTGATGAGCCTCTTGGGCAGTCTCTAAGTCCTGATACCGCCTCTGGGCCCGCTCCTCGACAGAGGCGGTTAGGTAGATCTTGAGCTCGGCGTTGGGAAAGACTTTTGTCCCGATATCGCGACCATCGGCAACGACGCCGCCTTTCTCACCATATTGCTGCTGCAAGCTGACTAAATGAGTTCGAACAGCAGGTTGGGCTGCAACAGTAGAAACATTTCCTGTGACTTTAGAAGTGCGGATAGCTTGGGTAACGTCTTGACCATTTACCTGGACTTTTGGGGGCTGGGGCTGATCGTCTTGAATCCTGGCAATCAGCTGAATTTTGCAGTGAGAGAGCAGCTGCGCAACTGTGTCTTCGTCTGCGGGATCGATGTTTTGCTCTAGGGCGTACCAGGTGAGGGCGCGGTACATAGCCCCTGTGTCTAGGTAGAGCAGACCTAAATCGTGAGCGATTTGCCTGGCGACGGTAGATTTACCCGCACCAGCAGGGCCGTCAATGGCGATGATAGGGGCGCGATCGCTCAAGATGACGTTGTCGATTAGTCTAGTAGCGTTTTTGTCAGGGCTGCTTACTGTTGCTGCGATTGCCATCATTCCTACGGTATCGATTACTTGCAAAGGTTTTAGTGTATCAGGATGGACTAGGGCTAGATAATCCAAAGCGATTGCAGGCTCTGTTGCCAGGACAGCTTTTGCCACTTGAGTGAGTTCGGCGGCGCTGCGCTCTCCGTGGCTGAACGCAGCTTGAGCCGCCTGTAGGCCGCGGTGGAGCGCTGTTGCCTGCTGCCTTTGCACACTGGTTAAATAGCGATTGCGGGAGCTGAGGGCAAGTCCGCTGGGTTCTCTAACAATTGGGCAGACCACAATTTCGCTAGGTAAGTTCAGATCCTTTCTCAGACGTTTGATAATGGCCACTTGCTGAGCATCTTTTTGGCCAAAGTAGGTTCGGGTGGGTCGAATCAGATTAATTAGCTTGGTGACGACCGTGGCGACGCCTTGAAAATGAGTGGGACGCGATCGCCCTTCCAAACAGCCCGCCAAATCCTTGGGCGGCACGACTTGGGTCACTTTTGATAAGTCTATCTGCGCCGTGCCGTACAATTCAGCAACGGTGGGCATGAAAATGGCATCTACGCCAGTCGCCTGACATAAGCTTTGATCGGCCTGGTGAGTGCGGGGATAGTAGTCAAGATCTTCGCTTGGGGCGAACTGGAGCGGGTTGACGAAAATGCTGACGATGACGATTTGATCTGTCTGGCGCGATCGCTTGATCAGACTTTGATGCCCTGCGTGCAGCGCACCCATCGTTGGCACCAGACCAATGCTGTTCTGACGACACTCTTCTAGATAGAGACGGAGATCGCAAAGCGTATTGAGTGTCTGCATAATCATCCCCCAGTCAAATTGGCCCACATTAATCTAACGCAGATCTGATGGGAGCCAGCACTTACACCGCCGAATATGCCGCCTCAAAAAGCAGCCCCATCTTCCGATATACGACATTCACCAAAGTCTTTCACGCAATAAAAAAGAAGCTCCTTCTGTAGTGAAGAAGCCTCTTTTTTCGGCTATATTCTTAGCGTTGAGAGCCAGTCAGTTGAGAGCCAGTCAATAACCCAGCACATCTAGCTGGACAGTACCAACACCAGAATTGATTAGGCCAATCTCAGCGGCTGCGCCTGCGGATAAATCAATAACTCTATTGCCTGCGTAAGGACCTCGGTCGTTGATCCTAACAACAACCTGGCGACCTGAGTAGAGGTTAGTCACCAACACTCTGGTGCCAAAAGGAAGCGTGCGGTGAGCGGCTGTTAGTGCGTACTGGTTGAAGGTTTCGCCGTTAGCCGTTCGTCTGCCGTTGAATCCGGGGCCGTACCAAGACGCACTGCCAACCGTGCTAGAAACAATCGCAACCTGCTGAACGGGGGCTACCTCGACAACTGGTTCGGGCTCAGGCATATCTTCAATTTCTGAAACCGGATCTGCTCCACCGACTAAGCGACGTAGGCGATTTGTGACCTGCAAAGCGTCTTCAGCGGCATCGTCTGTCGTATCCGCCAGAATAGTGCGGCTATCTAGTGCAATTAGGTCTTGATCTGCCACTGTGACTACAAAGCCTTCAGTGTCTTCTTGCCAACGCACCGAGATATCGGTAGCTTCAATCGCTTCTGGATCGAGCTGAGCGCCTAGCTCGGTTGCTCGCAGTACAGGATTGTTTTCTAGAACCTCATCGGCTGAAGCGGCGACGGTGGTTTCGCTTGCTGCGATCGCGGCTGCACCTGTGCCATTAGTCAGGCTGTCTACGTCCGTACCCAGGAAGGTGAGTACCGGAATATCTTTGACGTACAGCGTAGCGGCCTGGCGACCGTCTACGTCATGAGGGTAGACCAGGATGTCATCGCTGAGGGACGGGTCGGATACAAAATCAGAAACTGTCTCCGAAGCGCTAACAGCCGCCGCATTGAGTAGCTGTGCGGACTTATCACTAGCTGAGCTAGACTCGTTTGCGCGGTTAGCAGGCTGAGCACCTACTGTAGTAGCGCCAATTCCCGACAGCAGAACGGCTGCTGCCAAACTAGTCGCAAATTGCTGCTTTGACTTTTTCTTGATTAGACCTTGTGAGAGCAAAAACATAATTGACTACGTTGCAACAGTACTAGCGCTAGACGACACTGCATCTAACCGGTTAGTTAGGTCGGTTTACTAGGCTGCTGCGTTAGAGCAGTGCTTAACCTCGACGTAAATTAAATCAACAGTCGCTAATTTACACGAAGCGATCTGGGTAAAAATTGGGGTATTTGCAGAAAGTCCCCATCAAAAGAAGTTTATCAGCCCTTCACAAAAGCCTGAAGTAACGAAACGCAAAAGGCTTTCGGCTCCTTCAACCCACAGGCTGATATTTTGTGATGCTTATGTATTGGATGCTACCTAATCTAGATAACTAATCAATGAAAGTCGATTTTCAATGTGCATAGTGGAATAGTTTTTTGAGGACTATGCACCTACTTGCATATAAAACTACACATTTAATGAGCACTCACTCATCAGGTTCTGAGCTCAAACCTTCTTTTTTACTTCCTGAATGATTAGTTTGTCTCTCAGATGGCGTTGTGAGAGTCTGAGATTAATTGGTGAGCGCTGTATATGGCCTTCGCCACTTCGCTTTGCTGTGCCGAGGGTCTCACTCATCGAAAGTGGACGAAGCAAAGTGGTTGGCTAGCGTGCGGATAGTCTCAGCAAGAATTTGCGTTTGTAACGCTGTATTAAGCGCTTTGGAGAAGTTGGCTGATGGATTACAAGCAGGCAGGGGTGGATATAGAAGCAGGGCGAGCGTTTGTCGATCGGATTAAGGGAATGGTGGAAGGAACTCGCCGACCCGAAGTGCTGAGCGTGCTGGGTGGATTTGGTGGGTGCTTTGAGCTGCCGAGCGGCTATCGAAAGCCAGTGCTAGTTTCTGGTACAGATGGTGTAGGCACAAAGCTCAAACTGGCTCAGGCGCTCGATCGACACGATACGGTAGGAATTGATTTGGTGGCGATGTGTGTCAACGACGTGCTGACAATCGGCGCAGAGCCTCTGTTTTTCCTAGACTATTTGGCAACTGGAAAACTTGCGCCTGAGCAACTTGCGCAGGTGGTGGCGGGCGTGGCTAGCGGCTGCAAAACGTCTGGCTGCGCCTTGTTAGGCGGTGAGACGGCAGAGATGCCGGGATTCTACGCGCCAGGAGAATACGATATGGCAGGATTTTGTGTCGGTATCGTGGAGAAAGATCAGATGCTAGATGGGTCTGCGGTGGGGATGGGCGATCGCATCATCGGATTGGCTAGTAGCGGCGTCCATAGCAACGGCTTTAGCTTAGTGCGCAAAATTATGGCAGAAGGGGTCCGTGACGCCAGAGAAGCCGGACGACCAACAGGCTATGGATGGTCAGAGCAACCAAACCTCCTAGCGGGTCAGACTCTGGGAGAAACGCTGCTGACGCCAACTCAGCTGTATGCAAAGCCGGTTTTGAACGCACTGAAATCTGAGCTGACGATTCATGGTATGGCTCACATTACCGGTGGAGGACTGCCAGAAAATCTGCCGCGCTGCTTGGGTGAGAGCCAGTCAATTCAAATCGATCTAGACAGCTGGCCGGTGCTACCGATATTTGAGTGGCTGCAGACAGCAGGCGAAGTCAGTCTGCGCGATATGTTCAATACCTTTAACATGGGAGTTGGCTTTGTGGTAATCGTGCCGTCTGACCAAGCGGTAGCGGCCTGCTCGCAGTTTGCTAGCGAAGGCGTAGCTGCCTACGACATTGGCGAGGTGGTCTCTGGTAATGGAGAGCTATTAGGGACGCCCACTGCTGAAGACGTCTAATTGACCGTCCGATTGTCAGCCAGTCGATTGATCATGTCTGTGAATCACAGCTATCAATCACACTTAATATATAAGAGGAGTTTTACAAGTTGAGCGCGAATAAAGCAAATAATCAGCCGGTCGTGATCGCCGCGATCGCAACGGTAGTAGCCCTAATTCTGGCCAGTAGCTTTGTGATCATCAATCCGGGACAAGCAGGCGTACTGAGTGTGCTGGGTAAAGCGCAAAATGGCGTCCTGCTAGAAGGTATTCATGTGAAGCCGCCATTTGTGTCTTATGTAGACATCTACGATATTACGGTGCAAAAATTTGAGGTTCCAGCCGAGAGTTCGACCAAAGACCTACAGGATTTGAAAGCGAGATTTGCAATTAACTTTCGTTTGCAGCCAACAAAGGTTGTAGACATTCGCCGAGAGCAGGGTTCACTTTCAAACATCGTGAACAAAATCATTGCGCCGCAGACTCAGGAATCATTCAAGGTGGCAGCCGCACGGCGTACGGTCGAGCAGGCCATTACCCAGCGAGTGCTGCTAAAAGAAGACTTTGATAACGCGCTGGCTAAGCGATTAGAGAAATATGGAATCGACGTGCTAGATACGAGCGTGGTCGACTTGACCTTTTCTCCTGAATTTTCGCGAGCGGTAGAAGAAAAGCAAATTGCTGAGCAGCGGGCGCAGCGAGCCGTATATGTAGCGCAGGAAGCTGAGCAAGAAGCCTTAGCCGAGATCAACCGGGCTAAAGGTCGTGCTGAGGCTCAGAGGCTAATTGCTGAAACGCTAAAAGCACAGGGCGGTACTCTTGTGCTTCAAAAAGAGGCGATTGAGGCATGGAAGTCAGGCGGTGCGCAGATGCCTCGGGTCTTAGTCAATAGCGGTGCAGATAGCAGCGGAGTGCCCTTTATCTTCAATTTGGAAAGGGGTGACCAGTAGTCACAACAAGCTTGCAGGCTGGACTTTGGCACACCTAAGTCCGACCTGCCGGTTTTTTTAGCGCTTACTCGGCTTCAACATTCTTGGTAACGTCTTTAGCCATATCCATATAGTCGTCTGGATCACTATCTCCGGGGCTATCGATATCATCCACTTGGGCTTTCTTAGTGGCGTGGTCACCCGCATCTGTCCCTTTGCGGCCTACTGCACTCGGATTACTGGTTTGAGTACCTGGACCTGTCTTGTTTTTCTCTGCGATGTCATATTCTTCTTCAAAGTCTGTGCTGGCGACTTCTGATTTGGCCTGTTCGCTGGTTTCCTCATTCTCGCTGCTGATATCTTCTTTGAGCTGCTGAGCCTCTTGAGGAATGTTGTTAGGATCTGCCATTTCTTTTACCTGTAGTTTGGCCTTTCTAGCTTACGAATCGCCGAAAGCGAGCTCTATGTACCGGATGGGAGAAATTTCTATGTCTTAAGATAGAGCTAGTGGCGAAATACTTTGGGACTAGCCAACCGTCAAAAAGAGCTTTGCAAGAGCGCTAAAATAAAGAGAGATTTTAAGAAACGTAACGATTGCATGGTTAGCAGCGCGTCAAAAAAAGTAGTAGTAATTGGAGCTGGAATTGGAGGGCTGACGGCAGCGGCATTACTGGCCCATCGAGGGTATCGAGTGAAGGTATTCGACCAGGCAATTGTCCCAGGAGGATGCGCCTCCACGTTCAAACGACGCGGCTTTACCTTTGATGTGGGTGCAACCCAAGTAGCAGGGTTAGAGCTTGGGGGAATTCATCACCAGATTTTTGAAACTTTAGAGATTGATCTACCGCAAGCTAGTGAATGCGATCCGGCTTGCGCGGTCTTTTTGCCGGGAGAATCTGAGCCGATCAGCGTATGGCGCGACCCAGAAAAGTGGAAGATTGAACGAGAGAGACAGTTTCCAGGCAGCGCACCTTTTTGGGCCTTCATGAAGGCGATGTTCAACTTTAGCTGGCGCTTTCAGCAACGAGATCCGGTATTGCCGCCACGAAGTCTATGGGATGTGTGGCAACTATTAAAAGCGCTACGTCTCGATACGCTACTGACAGTACCGTTCACCTTTTCGACAGTGGGCGATATTTTAAAGGGCTATGGTTTGTATGAAAATCAGCGACTGCGCACTTTTTTAGATATGCAGCTAAAGCTGTATTCACAAACGACAGCGGACAAAACAGCGGCCCTATACGCGGCGACAGCGCTGGGAGTTTCGCAAGCGCCGCACGGATTGTTTCACTTGCAGGGAAGTATGCAAGTACTGAGCGATCGCCTGCTTGCAGCTTTAGAAAGGGACGGCGGCGAACTGCATATGAGACACACTGCTGAATCAATACAGATAGAAGACGGCGAACCGGCTCAAGTGAGAATAACCAACAAAAAGGGCGATTCCTGGCTAGAAGTCGCAGACCACGTAGTGGCTAATGTTACTGTTCAAAACCTTGTGAAGCTAGCAAACAACAACAGAATGAATGGATATGACAAGAGAGTCAGGCAGCTACCTCCTTCTTCTGGTGCGTTTGTAATCTATCTAGGCGTAAAGCAATCTGCTGTCCCGGACAACTGTCCTCCCCATTTACAATTTTTGTATGATTACGATGGTCCAATCGCAGAGAACAATTCTCTCTTTGTTTCAGTAAGTAGAGCAGGTGATGGCCGAGCGCCCGAGGGAAAAGCAACAATTATTGCCTCTTCCTTTACCGACGTGCAGCAGTGGTATGACTGCGATGAAAACGGATACAAAGAGCTGAAAGAAAGCTACACACAGACGGCAATTTCCCGATTGAAAGATTATTTCAACCTACAGTCAGAGAATATAGTGCATGTAGAGGCGGCAACCCCTAGAAGCTTTGAGACATATACAGGGCGATCTCAGGGAATCGTCGGTGGAATCGGACAGCGCGTGCCAACCTTTGGACCGTTTGGCTTTGCTACACGTACGCCAATTCAGAACCTCTGGCTAGTAGGCGATAGCACCCATCCGGGCGAGGGGACTGCCGGTGTGAGCTATTCGGCGATGACAGCGGTCAGACAGATTGAAGCGGGCAGTTAGAGTAGCCTTGAGATGCTGCTGCTCATTCACAAGCGGTGCCTTTCTTAGGAATTTCTATGCCTACTGATTTGTTTACTGTGCTGTCACCCGTGGCAGAAGGTGTCCCTATTATTGCAAGCCTGCCTCATAGCGGACTGCAAGTTCCGGATGCGATCGCACACACTTTCACAACGCACCAGCTCAAGACCCTGCCTAATTCAGACTGGCATTTACAGCCACTGTATGACTTTCTTCCTAGCCTCGGTATCGCCGTAATGCAGGCAAACTACAGCCGCTATGTTGTTGATCTCAACCGGGCACCGAAGCCACCGCTGTTTGGCTCCTTTTGGTCGGCGGTGGTGCCAGAGCAGACGGCGTTTAAGCAAGATATTTATCTAGAAAAACCTAGTGCTGAAGAAGTGCGATCACGAATCGAACAATACTACGATCCCTACTATCGTCAGCTGAGCGAGCTTTTGGATCGTGTGATCGCACAGCACGGCAAAGTTTACCTACTAGATCTTCATAGCTTTATGGGCCTGATCACTGATGAAGTCTGTCTCGGGAACGCAAAGGGAGAGACATGTACAGAAAAAACGCTGAATGTTGTCAACGACAGTTTTCTAAAGCAAGGCTATCAGGTCGTCCGAAATAAAGTATTTACAGGAGGTAACATTATTCGTCACTATGGCCAGCGGCTCAATGTAGAAGCGCTACAAATTGAAATTCGCTATCCGGTCTATCTACCAGACGATCAGTTAGAGATAGAGGCTATTCCTCAGTGGCAAAGCCCCACATTCGACCAAGCTAAAATCAAGTTGAAAGCTGTTATTAGCGAAGTTGTAGAACAGCTGATGAAATAAAAGAACTAGCGTGAGCCCGTCAGAATATTCATAATGATCTCCATCGTCTGTGACAGATGACTATGGCCGTTTGGCAGTTTTGATATCGAATCTATGGGGCCGCTCGACCCGTTATGACTAACTGGACCTAGCGAGATAAACTTGACTTTGCCCTCTGCTCTAGCTAGATTCCAGCTCGACCAAGCGACAATCGGCCAGCGTTTAGGAAACATGATCGCACCTATTTTTGCTAACAGGTCTTTCTCTCCTCGAATGTGATAAAGCCGTTCTATTTCCGCAACGCCATTATCTCCGCTAACAACGCCCGCTATCGAAATTACATCAATCGGCACATCTAGCGCATATTTGAGATAGGTTACTGCTCCAAGCGCGACCTGCGCACCGCCGCTGTATCCTAACAAGGTGATTGGGACTCCTGTCTGGTAGCCTTTTTGTCGTAGGCTGTTGAGAATAACTTGGGCCGTGCCTCGATTGAATACGGGACCATAGCGATTATCCGTAGACACGGCTACTTGAAAGGTATTACGTAGGTTAACGAAAATGTCCAACGGACTGTTTGGGTTACGGGACTCGATATGGTTGATCCAGCGCCAGAGCAAAGCAAAGGGCCTTTGGATCGTTAAAGGTCTATTGAGCGCAGAGTACGCCATGATGTCTTGAACAAAGATCATTGTGGACGGCAGAGCAGCTTCGAGTGTGTCCAAGAAGTTTTGAACGCGCTTAGGATAGTCAGCGCAGCTTTGAGAGATGCCGTCTAAATAGATTACGTAGCGCTGGGGAGTGGGACGTTTTTCCTGAGTACGAGAAGTGGGGAAAGTAGAAAGCGGAGAAGAGAGTGTTGGAGGAATAGGAAGGATATGGGTCTCAATACCATCGCCATACCAACCAGCCCACCAGCCTAAGGATTCGAAGGGAGAGAGCAAACCAGCTAATACCAAGGCAATCAGGCTAACACGGATAAGGTCAAAGCTAAAACGGAACAGTTTGCTATTGAAGGCTAGATACCACTGTAGCCACTGGTCATTAACAGGTGAGAGCAAAATGATGGTGCCTACCGCTAAAAAGATAGCGGCACAGAGCTTTATCAGGTGACGGCGCATAGGCGAATCGAATGACAGTGGAATTGACTATAGTCTTATTTTTGACAGGTAGTTGTCTTGTTTAGCCGGGTTTGAAGAGGACTTATTTTCTGGGCTGAAAAGGAACGTTGCCAGAATGGAAGTTTGGGGTCTGGTTGGGGGGATCAGACTGGGCTATCTGTGCGCGGAGTCCAGCGTAGAGTTCTTCGGCGAGGCGGTTGCGGTTTCTGATCAAATCTTCACCTGCGGCCCAGTTGGTAATCCACTGACCCAAAGATGCAATTGGCTGACCGACTGTTTTTTGGATTAGCTGAATGACAATCCAGCCAAGGGCGACGCTGCCAAATGCTTCCCATAGCTCTAGGGTGCTGATGGCGTCTATGCCAACGACAACAGCCAGTAGTGTCCAAGTAGAAAGCAGGATGAAGGCAGCGCTACCAAAGTAGGGCATGACGACGAAGACACCTAGCATCAGCGGTGCATAGCTAAATCCGATGGTACGGACGACGGCAATCAGCGGAAGGTAGCTATTGAAGACGGTATTGATAATCATCCAAGTGCTGATCGCCCAAAAGCCGAAGCCAACGACGAACAGAATAGCGGAGATAATCAGGCTGAGCACAAAGCGCAGTGGCCGAACCTGATTGACAAAAAGAACGACAATCTGACTGAGGGACTGAGCGATACCAGCTATAAAGACGATGGTGAGCGCAGCAAGCAGGCTATTGGGCTGATTTTGCAAGGTCTGAAAGGTGGTGGGTCGAAGAGCGATCGCACCTTTGACTAGCGCCCAAAGCTGGCTAAAGGCATCTACTTTCGGCATGAATGCCAGCAACTGAGTGAAATGCTGATGGAGGTGCCAAAACTGACCGTTCAAAACCACTGCGCTAGCTGACGAATACAGCTTTTGAGGTATTTAGTCTTCAGATCATAATTAGTTGAGGGTTGGTTGGCAAATTAGTGCGATCGCGATACTAGTCTTAGCTGTAAAGAATACGTACGCAGTTGCACTGTTCAGAAGGAGGATTTAGAGGCAGGATCAGATGAGCAAGATAGCGTCTAAATATTGGCAAGGCGTAGCTGCCTTTGAACGTGTTGAGGGTGCTGTCGAAGCGTGAGATTTCTTCAGATAATTTCTACAAGATTGTAAGTGCGATGGAGCTTGACCTAAATAGAACAAGCTAACCGAAAGCCAGTACCACCATATCGATAGGAAGGAAGTGTGTCAGATCGATATGCCGATCGGCAGTTGTAGGCGTAATAGTCGCAAGATCCGCCTTTGATCACAACAGCGATCGCTTGTCCTTCATCATACGAGTCTATGCCACTACTGACGATGTCCGTCGCTTGCTGAAAATATCTGTCTTGGCAGAGTTCGTATACATTCCCATGCATGTTGTATAGTCCAAAGGCATTAGGATGAAAGCTTCCCACCGATACAGTTTCTAAAACTACGTCAATCGGCTCTGTTTCATCTGTGGAGGAATAGATATCGCCACTCATGTCCCAGTAGTTAGCCATCTGTGTAGTTATTTCATCTCCAAAGCTGTAGGCAGTCGTTGTTCCTGCTCGGCAGGCGTATTCCCACTCGGCTTCATTGGGCAGGCGATAGTTTCTGCCAGTTAGGCGCGAAAGTCTGCTGCAAAATTCGGTGGCATCATTCCAGGAGACGTTTTCTACCGGTAGATTTTCGCCTCTGTTGAGAGAGAGGTTGTGGTGCATAATCGTCTGCCACTGCTTCTGCGTGACGGCAAACCTGCCTAGATGGAAGGCTGGTAATGTAACAGAGTGCTGAGGCTTTCCTGCATAGTGTTCCAAGTCGGGTTCGCCCATGATGAACGAGCCACCTGGAACGTAAATCATTTCCAGTGAAGTGTTTTGATCGAGAGGTTCGATCAAGTATTGCGCCGATTTTCGAGTGGTTTGAACAACGTTTTCCACTAGGGTAGGCGTATCAAACTCAACTGTACGATATGAGAAATCGTGGTTGTCTTCTACTTTGGATATTTCTGGCCCTTTAGGATATACGAATCTCTGCGCCGGGAAAACAACTTCTTCCATGTGTCGCGTCGCTTGCTCGACCGCTGTGCGTATAGTTTCTTCCATTTCTTTGGGTATGTCTCTTAGATGATCGGGTAGGCCGTCCTCACTCATAACAGATGCTTTTTAGTTTTGTTGTCTGTCTTACAGCATTTCCAACGGAACAGGATGGTTGGGTTTTGGAAAGGCCATATCTAATTTTTTCAGCTCTTCGGCGCTCAGCGAAATATCTAGGGCTGCGTAGTTTTGTTCGGTATGCTCAATTTTGCTGGCTTTGGGGATGACAATGATGTTGTCTTGATGCAGTAGCCATGCGATCGCAATCTGAGCTTCTGTAAACCCACGCGCCTGAGCAATCTGCTTCAACGCCTGGTTGCTTAGCAGCCTACCTTGCTCGATTGGTGAGTAAGCCATCACTGGCATCTTTTGTCGCTTACACCACGGCAACAGAGTCAGCTCTACCCCTCGTCTGCTTAGATTGTAGAGAATCTGATTGGTTGCGATTAGGTTGCCGCCCTCTAGTCCAACAGCCTCTTTCATATCGTCAACATCAAAGTTGCTGACGCCATAGTCGCGGATTTTTCCGGCTTGTTTTAACGCTTGAAAAGCTTCTAGTGTTTCAGATAGAGGAACAGAGCTGCGCCAGTGGAGTAGGTATAAATCGAGATAGTCAGTGTTTAGGCGTCTTAGAGTGCGATCGCAAGCTGCAATCACATCTTTTCTCGATGCATTATGCGGATACACCTTGCTGACTAAGAAGACTTCTGAGCGAAGAGATGCCTCTACTAATACCTCCGCGATAACCTCCTCCGCTCCGCCTTCTCCATACATTTCCGCCGTATCAATTAAAGAGACGCCTAGCTCCATCCCCCGTCGCAGCGCCGCGATCTCTGCTTGTTTCTTCCTGCTATCCTCACCCATCCGCCAGGTTCCCATGCCAAACACAGGAATTTGCCGACCGCTGGGAAGTTCAATTGTTCGCACTGTCGCCATCCTCGATACTTTTCAGGCCAATTGATGATAGATCATATGCCGATATAAGACTTCAAAAGCCCGCTACCTTCAAAACAGGTTGCGGGCTCTTAAGTGAGTTCTGTATCTAACGGAATTCAATTGATTTTGAGCAACTCTGAATATTTGAGACTCAAAACCACCCGCAAAGTCAACCTACAAAGCAGCTGGGTAAACGCTAACTTTCTTACGACTCTTGCCCTTGCGCTCAAACTTCACCACGCCGTCAATCAGCGAAAATAGAGTATCGTCGCCGCCAATACCGACGTTCTCGCCAACATGATACTTAGTGCCTCTTTGGCGAACCAGAATGTTGCCTGCAATCACGGCTTCACCACCGTACTTTTTCACGCCCAAGCGCTGAGCATTTGAGTCGCGGCCGTTTCTAGTACTACCTGTACCTTTCTTATGTGCCATGGTTCTTAGAACTCCTATTATTTCTGAACTGATGTTGTTTCTGAACTGATATTGTTTCTGAACTGATTCCTAGACGGATTGTCAAACTGAACTTGCTGAACTATGCTCTCAGCGCGGGTCGATTAATGGCTGCATAGATATCTTTGAGGATAGCTACTCTCGAGCCATAGCTATCCTCAGTCTATCGCCGATCCTGCTCAATCACTAAGCCACGAAAAGCTTAATCACTGCTGTTCTTCTAAACTACTATCCTTCTGAACTACTATTCTTCTGAACTGCTGTCTTCCGAACTGCTGTCTGATGGACTGCTGTCTGATGGACTACTATCTAATGAAATAGTCTTGTCCCCAACAGTGATCGATTCGATCATCACTCGGGTGAGGTCTTGACGGTGGCCCTGCTTTTTACGCGTCTTTTTCTTTGGCTGCATCTTGTAGACGATGACCTTCTTTCCGCGCAGATGGCTGACTATCGTGCCACTAACCGAAGCGCCTTCTACCAAAGGCTGACCGATACTGACTTCGCCGCCGTCCTCGACCATCAGAACATTGTCGATCGTAATCTTTTCGTCTGCTTCCATCGGCAGACGATTGATATCATAAAAGCGACCGGGCTCAACCCTGAGCTGAGTGCCACCTGCTGCAATAATCGCGTACGCCATAATTTTTTGTTCCCAATCTAAATCGCCGTAGAGGTAGGTCTTTGATCCCGTAGAGATTGTAACCTTTGAACCTGGTCCGAGCATTTTCACGAACACTCATACTCGCTGTAAAAGCCATCCTCTGTCAAGCAAAATAGACGGCCTTTCATGATTCCTATTGCCCATGGCTCCTTACAGCGCGCCAAGACATTCAACAAAACGCTCGCACGATGCAACCTAGCCCTTACAATTATAAGCCTGTTCTATCGGCTATAGAGACCTATGAAGCCCTACTTGGCGGCTGCGCTACAAATGACCAGCGTGCCCGATCTCGACAAAAATTTGGCGCAGGCAGAAGAACTGATCGATCTAGCGACTCGCCGAGGTGCTGAGCTGGTCACCCTGCCCGAAAACTTTTCTTTTTTGGGTGACGAAGACGCCAAATTCAAGCAGGCAGAGGAGATCCGATCCGCCAGTGAGAAGTTTATCAAAACGATGGCTCAGCGCTATCGCATCACTTTGCTGGGAGGCGGCTATCCGGTGCCTTCTCCAGACAGTCGGACTTACAACACGGCGATTCTCGTTGATGCCAATGGTGAAGAGCTGCTGCGCTACGAAAAAGTCCATCTTTTTGACGTCAACTTACCTGATGGCAATACCTATCAAGAATCAGCTCGTGTAACCCCTGGTAAAGCGATGCCAGAAGTCCACAAATCTGATCGGCTAGGACAGCTGGGCATTTCTGTATGCTACGACGTTCGCTTTCCTGAATTATACCGCCAGCTATCGAAGGCGGGGGCAGAGGTGCTAATTGTGCCTGCTGCTTTTACAGCGTTCACCGGCAAAGACCACTGGCAGGTGCTCTTGCAGGCTCGCGCCATCGAAAACACTTGCTACATGATTGCGCCAGCTCAAACAGGCTTTCATAACGCTCGTCGGCAGTCTCATGGCCATGCGATGATTATCGATCCCTGGGGAATTACGCTGGCAGATGCGGGTGACAATGTGGGCATGGCGATCGCAGAAATTAATCCCTCTCGCCTAGCGCAAGTCCGCCGCCAAATGCCATCGCTACAGCACAGGGTATTTGAATAGAGTATTTGGTATAGAGTACTCGGATGAAACACCTGGTTCAAAGCCTTTAGGTCAAGCCTTTGGAGCAGCAATTGGGCCAGGCCTCATTCGGTTATCTCAATGGGTGGTCAATAACTATAGGTCAATTCGATATGGCAGCTTATGACCAAATGAACAAAATATAGGCAAGCCACTCCTGTAAATTAGACTACGACGAGTTGCCGTACTACAGCATGATTGATCCTATTGGATGGCCTATCTCAATCCACAATTTGTTATGGCATGGGCCATGGACAGATACAATCCCCCTTTTAGCGGAAGTCGATGAGGCAGAAATTGGCTCATTCGTCATAGCAAGCGTTCTGCTGAGTCTAATTACAGTTTTTATCGCGGCAAAAGTAGGGGGTGAGCTTTGTGCTCGGCTCAATCTGCCCTCAGTGCTAGGTGAATTGATCGGAGGGGTAGTGGTTGGCGTATCTGCCCTTAACTTGATCGTTTTTCCTGAAGGCCCTGAGATGCCCGCCTCTGCTTTGATGAATGTCATTCAGATGACGGCGAATCTAGACCCAGAAAGCTTACAACTAGTGTTTAACGGTGAGAGTGAGGCCTTATCAGTCTTAGCTGAGCTAGGAGTGATTATCCTGCTATTTGAGATCGGATTGGAGTCGGATCTTAAGGAGCTGATTCGAGTTGGACCCCAGGCTGCTGTCGTCGCGGTCGTGGGCGTAGTGGTTCCGTTTGTGGCTGGAACGGCTGGTCTGATACTGCTCTTTGGCATCGGAACGATCCCGGCTGTATTTGCAGGCGCGGCACTGACGGCAACTAGTATCGGGATTACTGCCAAGGTATTGGCCGAGATGCAGCAGCTGAGCTCAAAAGAAGGGCAAATTATTATTGGTGCGGCAGTGCTAGACGACGTGTTGGGCATTATCGTTCTAGCTGTGGTAGCCAGCTTAGCCAAAACAGGCGAAATTGAAATATTGAACGTGGTCTACCTAGTTCTGGGCGCTGCGGCCTTTTTAGTTGGCTCTATCTTTGTTGGACGGTTGCTCAGTCCACTGTTTGTCTCTCTAGTCGATCAGCTACAGACCAGAGGACAGCTAATCATCACCTCGCTAATCTTCGCGTTTGTACTTTCATACATCGCGGCAGCAATTCAGCTAGAGACGATTCTAGGCGCGTTTGCAGCCGGGCTGATTTTAGCTGAGACCTCCAAGCGGCGTGAGCTAGAAGAACAGATTACGCCCATCGCAGACATGCTCGTCCCAGTTTTCTTCGTGACAGTAGGTGCGCAAACAGATATCAGCGTGCTGAACCCGTTGGAGCCGGCCAATCGAGAGGGGCTAATCATCGCGTCCTTCTTGGTAGTGATTGCTATTTTGGGTAAGACAGTTACCGGATTTGCTGTGTTTGGCCAGCCTGGAATCAATCGATTAGCGGTTGGCTTTGGCATGATTCCTAGAGGGGAAGTGGGTCTGGTGTTTGCCGGTGTAGGCGCAGCTAGTGGTGTTTTGTCAGAGTCGTTAGATGCAGCCATTATTGTCATGGTAATTGTGACGACCTTTATCGCGCCGCCGCTGCTGAGGCTAGTTTTCGACAGTAGCGATGACGATGGCAGCTTGCTAGAGAGCTCCGCTGGCACTGAGGTAGCTGTCTCGGACAGCTCTACAGTAGTGTCTGCGGATCTGGCTGAATCGTAGCGTTTCTTTGCACGAGATTTGGATAAGCGTAGAGTAGAACTCTGCGCTTATTTTGTCTCTACGCAGGGTTTTCCTAGACAGGTTTCTATTCTTTCTAGATTCAATTTTTGTGCGGAACAGAGCGTTTGGGGCTGTTTACAAAAGAACACCGTGTCTCCTTAGAGGTCTCTGTTCCCACACGTCTGTTAGCTGAACGCTATTGGAATGTTCTTTGAGAGCTTTTTCCATCCTGTTTTTTTACAAGTTGTAGTAAGCGTACGGATGCATATTCGAAGGGAAGACTATGTTTACGCACACCGCTGCCACTTTGCTTTTCCAAAACAGAAATTGCACTTATCGGAAGTGTGCGGAGTAAGGTGGCGAAAACTACCACATGGCAGGCTTTTGCAGCTTTCTGCAAAAAGCGACCGGATCGCCTGTGTAAGTGGTGCATAGGAAGAGTGCAGTAGTTTATACATATGTCTTTTGACGGTATGTCACAGCAGACACGAGATCTGAAAACTAGTAGTAAGCAACTACCTAAAAGGGGACAGCAAGCGCGAGTGTAACCGCAGAAGTTCTTCCTCTAGAGTTAAAAATAGGGCTGGTAAAGTCTCCAAATCCTACTAAACTCTAGAGAACATTTGTTCATTTAACAGATTGAGTATTTTTACTTATGAGCATCCCAGCCTTTTCAAGCAAGCTGCGCTCCAATTTTAAGATTGGTGTTTTTGATAGTGGCGTCGGCGGGCTGACGGTGCTGCGTGAAATGCATACTCATTTGCCTGCGGAGTCGATTATCTACTTTGGAGACACGGCTAGGGTGCCTTATGGTAATCGCTCTAAAAGTGAGATATTGCGATTTGTCCGCGAAATTGTTGCTTGGATGATCTCGCTCGATGTGAAGATGATCATCATGGCCTGTAATACAAGCTCGGCGCTGGTTTTGGAGGAGGTACGCTCGGAGTTCCCAATTCCGATTTTAGGTATTATTTTGCCGGGTGCGAGAGGCGCAGTTAAATCTGGCAGACGCATTGGTGTGATTTCAACTGAAGCAACGGCTAAGAGTAATGCCTATTTGCATGCTGTTCAGGAAATCGATGCGACGATTGAGGTTTGGCAGGTAGGCTGTCAGGAGTTTGTGCCTTTAATTGAGGGCGATCGCATTCATGACCCATACACGCTGGCAGTGGCGGAGCGCTACCTAAAACCGCTGATTGCTGCAGGTATCGATACGCTGGTTTATGGCTGCACTCACTATCCACATCTTGAGCCTGTATTTAGACAAATTCTGCCAAGTCGAATTAAGCTAGTTGACCCAGCCAAGCACTTGAGCGCTGCGGCAGCCCAAGAGCTTGAGATTCTGGGATTGAGTAATTTAAACGCGGCGCAAGCAGGCGTGGCGTCTACTGAATTTTATGTGAGCGGTGACCCGCTCCAGTTTGCTCAGGTTTCACAGCAGTGGCTAGGCTGTTGCCCCCAAGTTGAACGAGTGTCGTTAGAGACACTCGAACTAGCAGCTTCGCAGACGGTCCAGACGGTTTCTTTTCAGATACGCGATCGCTAGAAAAATACGCTCGTCACCTAACAAGTAACGAGCGCAAAGTAAACATGTATTTTTGAGAAGCACGTACCCTATTTACGGGTGTCAGACGGCTAGCTAAACCCTGGTGTTTTGCACCAAGCGGCTGGTACTAGGTATCTGACGCTCCGGCACTCATAAACATCATGAACAAGTAAACTACGAACAAGTAGACTGAGGCAGGTAGAACGATCGCGATTGGATTAGCGCTAGAAAAGTGCAGCATGGCAAGCACAACGAGGAGAACGTCAAAAGCATCAAAGCGAAGAGCGACCTTCATACGAAGGCAGTCTTTGATGAGGGTCGTCTTTGATAAAGGCAAAGGCGAAGATAACCGACTAGCAGCTTTGCTATTTGCTGAATTCAAAAATGAATCTAGCAGAAAGCCTAAGCGACACTTTGGCAAACCAAAAGCGGAATTTCTCCCTGCGACTGCCTTTGTTCAGAAAAGACATCTACAGATAGTTCGAAATCTAATCTAAGGTCTAGAAACCTTATGGTCCAAAACTCTACAGTCCAAAGACTCTATGGTCTAAAAACAAAAGGGTCTAAAAACAAAAGTCTAAAGACAGAAAAACCCATATCACTCGGCTCGATGGAAGCAAACCCTGAACTGAGAATATCGACTCTGACTAGCTAAGAAAAGACTGAAGCTAACTTCTAGGAAGAACCTGTCTCGATGAATAGGAGTAGCTGTGTAGCTACCAACCTGATCAAAAATGATCTACGAGTAGTGCCAGGTTGTAAGCGGAAAATCTTTAGTTATATAGAGTTTAACACAATATTTAGATTTTCTAACACTTTTTGACTGGAAATATCTATGCATCTCAACTCAGAGAGACAGTCGGTAGAGACCGCTACGTCACCGCTACACCGGGCACGGCCAAAGGAATAGTCCCGCTTTCCCTTAAGACGACTCGCCCCTTTCACAGCACAATAGCTTAGAATAAAAGCAGACAGCTTAAAATTTCGTAACTTAATTCGCCTGAGTCGCGTTTTCCATGACCTCAGCCACCTCCCTTTTTCTGCCTGTAGAAGCCGACCTAGCGCTGCTGACCGACAACCTCAAGAACCTTGTCGGCGCTCGCCACAAAATCCTCTATGCTGCTGCTGAACACCTTTTTGGTGCTGGTGGCAAGCGTATCCGTCCGGCAATCGTCCTATTACTAGCTAGAGCCACTCAGCCAGATCAGGGCATTACGAGTCGTCATCGTCGTCTGGCCGAGATTACAGAGATGATCCATACGGCGAGTCTGGTCCATGACGATGTCGTTGATGAGTCGGCAACTAGACGCGGCGTAGATACGGTACACAGTCGCTTCGGGAACAAAGTCGCTGTATTAGCAGGTGACTTTCTATTTGCGCAGTCTTCCTGGTATCTAGCGAATCTAGATAATTTGGAAGTTGTGAAGTTACTCTCTAGGGTGATTATGGATCTAGCCGAAGGGGAGATCCGTCAGGGGCTAAAGCATTTTGATACAACGCTGACAATAGATGAGTATCTAGAAAAAAGCTATTACAAAACAGCGACTCTGATTGCCAACAGCGCGAAGGCTGTGGGCGTGCTCAGTGAAGTGTCAGACGATATGGCCGAAAATCTCTATCAGTTCGGCCGTAGTCTAGGTTTGGCTTATCAAGTGAGAGACGACATTTTGGACTTTACTGGGTCTGATGAGGTGCTAGGAAAGCCTGCTGGCTCCGATCTGCTCAGTGGCAACCTGACTGCACCTGTACTGTACGCGATGGAAGAGGTACCGTATCTCAAGACGCTGGTAGAGAAAGGATTTTCTGAACCAGACGATTTCAGCCAGGCGTTTGATCTAGTTCGAAACAGTCAGGGGATAGAGCGCTCTAGAGTATTGGCGAAGACACATGTTCGTCATGCTGTTGAGTGTTTGAGCCATCTGCCACCATCGGCTTCCCGTCAGGCATTGGAAGATATTTCAGAATACGTTCTTAGACGACTAAAATGAGATGACCGGGACAAGGGCAACTGGCATGAAACCGGTGGAATACCTCAGTGGACTGCTAAAGTACCGTGAGCCACGCTGTCTGTTTGGGTGAGATTTTAGTAGAGTGTTTTACTGAGCAGCGGGGAGTACCTCGACACCAGATAACTAGCTGGATACCGCTGCCGGGGGGCGCACCTGCAAACGTGGCATGTGCGCTTGCTAAGTTAGGTAGCTCAGTTGATTTTGTCGGTGCGATTGGGAAAGACGCCTGGGGAGATGCGCTGACTCAGCTGTTGATAGATATGGGTGTGGGTGTTCGCGGTTTGCAGCGTCGGTTGAAAGCGCCGACTCGTCGGGTATACGTCATGAGCAGTGAGGCGGGCGATCACACCTTCTTTGGTTTTAGCGAAGACGATCAGACTGTCTATGCCGACGCCCATCTCTTTGCCGACGCGCTAGCGCCAAGTCTGTTTAAAGCTGACTTTTTGATTTTAGGAACGCTTTCCCTAGCCTATCCGGACACTCGTCAGTCAGTAGAAAAAGCGGTGGAGACTGCTTTAGCAGAGAGAGCGGCAGTTTTAGTAGATGTCAATTGGCGACCCATGTTTTGGTCAACGCCTGCTGAAGCACTCGGCAGAATCTATGACTTGCTAAAGAGAATTCAGTTTCTCAAGGTCTCTGAAGAGGAAGCTGAATGGCTATTTGGTACGGGGTCAGCGAGCGCGATCGCACAGCAGCTGCCAGGATTACAGGGTGTGCTGGTAAGTAAAGGTTCAAAAGGCTGTGATTACTATTTGAAAGGCAACGTAGGCAGCGTGCCAGCGTTTGATATTGATGTAGAAGACACTAGCGGAGCGAGAGACGCCTTTACAGCTGGTTTTGTCCATCAGCTGATGCGACAGGGAATAGCCTGTCTAGCCGACGAATCGACCGCAAAAGAGGTTGTTACTTATGCCAGCGCAGTAGGAGCGCTGACTACGACCAGACCAGGTGCGATCGCCGCATTGCCCACCGCTAACGAAATAGAAGTATTCCTATACCTCAACTAGCTGAAATTCAACCGAACAAACCCGTAAAATCCAACCAAACAAGCCTATAAAAACAATGGCCAAAGAAATCGAACGAAAGTTTCTTGTTATCTCTAACAACTGGCGATCCGACGCTGTAGGCAAGACCTATTGCCAAGGGTACATTGCCACCGCTGTTCGTGGACAAAGCGTTCGCGTCCGGATTGCGGGTGACCAAGGCTATTTGACTATTAAAGGTCCTACTAATGGACTCAGTCGCGCTGAGTTTGAGTATCTTATCCCTATCGCTGATGCCAAAGAAATGCTAAATACACTGTGTGTGCAGCCCTTGATTGAGAAGATTCGATATCGACTGCCCTTGGGTGAGATCGTCTGGGAGATAGATGAATTTAAGGGAGAAAATGCTGGCCTGATTATTGCTGAAGTAGAGCTGGCCTCTGAGTCTCAGTCAGTGGCCTTGCCAGACTGGGTCGGCACGGAGGTTTCAGGTCAGGCGAAATACTACAACGCGAGCTTAGTCAGAAATCCCTATTCAAACTGGCAGTAGTTCTTCATAGCTCCCGGCACTTTGCTTCTAGCGCAATCAACAGCTACAACCCTTTTCAAACAGAGCATTATGCAGTTTTCTATAGCTTACGCGGTTTAGATCCACCAGTTCAAATTGCCAGTCCAACGGGCCGGTCCAAATTGCCAGTTCAACGGGCCCAATTTACATAGGGCAAACGCTCTGCTGTCTGAGCAACTGCTGCCGCCTGTGCAACTAGCTGTCCACAAGCATCCCAAGTTCCGCTCAAGAACATTTGTCTGGGACCTGCGCTAAGCTCGACTGAGATAGAAAGCGTCTCAGCGGTAACGCTCATATTGTCTAAGTCCAGCACAACCTCCATAGTTGGATTAGCAGATATCGCTGCTTGCAAAGCGCTGACATCGCTAGCGGTAGCCGTCACACAAGGGATACCCATGGCAACACAGTTGCCAAAAAAGATTTCGGCAAAGCTCTCGCCGACTAACGCCTTGATGCCCCACCGGGCGATCGCCTGAGGCGCATGTTCCCTGGAAGATCCACAGCCAAAGTTACGATTGACGACCAGCACCCTAGCATTCTGATACTGCGCCTGGTTAAAGGGATGATCTGCTCGCTGCTGCCGATCGTCTGTGAAGACCTGCTCGCCAAGTCCATCAAATGTGATCGCTCGCAAGAACCTAGCTGGAATGATGCGGTCAGTATCAATATCGTTGCCAACCAAAGGCAGTGCTTGACCTGCGATGGTCTTAACCCGAGAAGAATTACTCATGAACTTATTACTTATCAAATATTTGTTCAACTATAGCGTTCGGCGCTTTGCCTTTAGCCTTATCAAACGCTACAACCTTCTTCAAGAAAAGCAAAGTCTTCAAGAAAAGCAACGTGCAATGTGCAACGCACGATATGCCGCGCGTTCTGTCATATCAGATATCACCTATTAGCGACTATTTACTGTCCTGCCGATAAACCACACAGTAGTAGCGCCTCGGTCCACTCTACGACCGCACCATAAGTATCGCCAGTATGTCCGCCCAACTGTCTATAGAAATAGTGGCTAGCTAGTACAGAGAAAAGCAGTCCGCCTACTGTGGTGGCAGTCAGCATTCGGGCGGGCACCCATCCTACTAATGCCAATACTAAATTAAGTAGAACGATTAAGAGAAGACTAGGTAAGGCGTGTTGCCATGAAGGTAGAGCACGCTTGTGAAAAGCGCCTTTCCCCTCTTTTTTGAGATAGGGATAAGTGGCGATCGCCCACTGCTGTGCCCAGCGTCCCCAGACCGATATCGCTATCAGCACAAAAACCCGATGGTGAGTAATCGCTGACAGTGCTAGTACTTTGAGTAGGATAAGTGTGATTGCGGCCATTCCGCCAAACGCACCCATCCGACTATCTGACATCACTGCTAGTCGCCGACCTCTGTCTGGCACCGCTAGACCGTCGGCTGTATCCATCACGCCATCTAAATGCAGCCCTCCCGTCAGAGCAATGCCTAGAACAATGGTCAATGCACTAGATACTGTGACTGGTAGATGCGCGATTGCTCCTAACCAATTTATCCCTGCCAAAGCTCCTCCGACTACGACACCGACCCAAGGTACCCAACAGGCAATCCAGCGAAATTCTAACGGCCAGCTTTGCGGAATAGGCAGGCACGTGTAAAACATCAGGGCCGCATGCCACCCCGACAAAAGCCGTCCGATGCTATACCCAAAGAATTTGATTACATTCACTCCTAATTTTTTACGATGCGCTGTTTTTAGAGAATTCTCCTTCACAGCCACAGCGCAACTAGAATAGTGGCTGAGCTCTTCAGCATCTATCCGTTTTCAGGAACTGCTTTATAGGCTCCCTTTTAATCTTTCAAAAGCGCCCATATATACGATAGTCCGTACGAGGTAATCCGTAGAGAAATTCTTCTTTACCACTCAATTGACTTACCTGACAGTGATCTAATACATGTTTTTGAACTACCAAGTCGATGATTAGAAGATGAAGCGCAAATCTTTTAGATTAAAGTAATTCAAGATCTGCATATCTAATCTTGCAAACTTCAAAAATTCGATTACTGTTAGAGTGTGCTCTCGGATTGTGAGGGTTTTCTTCACAATTTTTCTGCCTGATCGAGTCGACTACCGGCCTCAGTGAAGCCTTTCCAATGAATCACCATTCCTCTAGCGATCTTCCCGCACCGTGCATTGTCGATAACGGCATTGTCGTTCACAAAACAGACATGCTTCGACTGCTAAAAGAACTTCAACACGTTCGCTACATTCACCGTCAGGACAACGAAATTACTAGCACTGGTGAAGGTTTTATCATGGAAGCTTTTGCTGACCCTCATCAGGCAACGCTTGTCGCTAATCGCAGCCTCTATTTGAACGTCCACAGCTTTGACTATATAGAGATAGTGCGCTCTGGAGACGACACTAGCTTTGCTTTGGTGCAAGACAACCGCTGCCTGTGTTTGACCCCCATCTCAAAGGCTCTCAGCGCCGACCCCAGCCGTGAGATTGACGTTGCCGCCCTAGAGGCCATCGTTACCGAAGCGCTTTCTGCTAGTTGGGATGCCTCTCTCGACGATGAGCAGAATAGCTTCCATTGACAACTCCACTAGCTAGCTCTTCTAATTCGTTCAAAGCATCTGATGCTAAAGCTTCTGGTTCGACAGCTTTTACTTATCAGCTTCAGGCCAAGTGCAGCCATACCAAAGCCCGTGCTGGCGTGTTTCATACGCCTCATGGTCCTGTTCATACGCCTAGATTTATGCCGGTTGGCACGCTTGCCAACGTTAAAACTGTTACCCCAGCTCAGCTAAAAGAGTGCGACGCAGAGATGGTGCTGGCTAATACCTACCATCTACATCTACAGCCGGGCGAAGATTTGATAGCGGAAGCGGGCGGTGTTCATAAGTTTATGAATTGGAATGGGCCGATGCTAACCGATTCTGGCGGTTTTCAGGTCTTTAGCCTGAGTGCAATGCGAACGGTGACCGATGAAGGAGCTACTTTTCGTTCGCCTCGCGACGGTCGGATTATTGAAATGCCGCCAGAGCGTTCTATAGAAATTCAGAATGCTCTAGGCGCTGATGTGATTATGGCCTTCGATGAGTGTCCGCCCTATCCTGCTACAAGAGAGGCGGTTGTCAGTGCGACGGATCGAACCTACCGATGGCTGAAGCGCTGTATCAATGCCCACGACCGGCCAAAAGATCAGGCGCTGTTCGGAATTGTTCAGGGTGGGACTCATCTGGATCTGCGATCGGCGGCGGCTGAAGAGCTGGCCACACTAAATCTGCCGGGCTATGCAATTGGTGGGGTCAGCGTCGGCGAGCCACCTGAACTGATTGAAAAAATTGTTCAGGCAACGACACCGCTGCTGCCAGAAGATAGGCCGCGCTATTTAATGGGAGTAGGTACGTATAAAGAGATGGCTCAAGCGATCGCAGCCGGTATCGATTTATTTGACTGTGTGATACCTACTAGGTTTGCGCGTCATGGCACAGCGCTAGTCAAGGGAGACAGATGGAATCTAAAGAACGCTCAATTTCGTCGAGACCTGACGCCAGTGGATGCGGACTGCCCCTGCTACACCTGCCAGAATTTCACTAGAGCCTATCTTTGTCATCTAATTCATGCCAAAGAGATGCTGGCCTACACCCTCATTTCTATTCACAACATTACTGAGCTGATTCGCTTCACAACTGCTATTCGCAACGCTATTTTTAGAGACAGCTTCATGGATGAGTTTGCTAGCTGGCTTGAGTAACACGCTACCAGCTTAAGCCAGCCAGCAAACTTAGTTAGCTCTGTTAAGGCGACCTCACATGTCGTGATAAAATATCCTCAACTATTACATAAGCATTTGGAGATACCCGGTACATGGATGTTGCATTGTTGGTAGCAGAGCTACCCGAAGCCTACCGCGCCTTTGGCCCTCTCATCGAACGTCTTGCCTATTCTGCCGATCTTCTTCTTGCTGTTAGCATTCGTATGGCAAGCATCTGTCGGATTTAGATAGAACACATCAGGTATCAGAAAGCCGACGCCAAAAAACAGTCGCAAAAGCTAGCTTAAAAAACCCAATAGAAAGAGACGGTTCTTGATCAGTAGAGCCGTCTCTTTTTTGCTTTTGATTGCCGAAGGTCCGTAGAATCCGACAGTATCTGTAACATCCATCGGACAATGAGCCTGTTGTTAATACTGTATAGGTAGCTGTTTTCTCCGTACTTGTACGCACGTATCAATTTTTCTTTGAGGATGGTGCCACTATCTCTACGTCTTTTCTCGGTTTATATCCACATAGACTCATGGGAGTATTGCATCAAGAACGCTGCAAGCAAGTTGGCTCGCTGCGTTTTTGGTCAGGCTTTGTTTGCTTTTGAATAACTATTCGTAGTGAATATTCATAGGAAGCTGTTCTGATTGCGGTCGCCATTTTGCTTCAAGTGCTTTTTGTAAGTAACGCTCTTGTTTCTAGACAAAATGGTTGATTAGCGTGTGTATAGTCCAAGAGGCATAGGCAAAGCCAATAGCCAAGCCTTGTCATTGGAAATACGCATCCGGCGTTTAGCTATCAGTTGTCAAACATCGATTTTTAAGGCGCTCTTCAACGTAATCTAAATCGACGCTCTAGCATCTTAGGAGACCCAGTTCATGCAATCTCCAGAATCCCTCTGGTCTGAGCCCAACTATCGGTCAAAGTTGAAAGTCATACCGTTTGCAGCTTGTCATCTAAAGCGGAGAAATCGGCGCGTGCAAACCGCCCGTCGATTTGATGTCGGTAGCTGGCTGTCTCTCGCTGATGCTAATCTGCTGCTGAGAAGTCGGGCTCGATCTGAAGCCAAACAGGGTAACTATGGCGCTGCTATCGAAGTTTTCAATCATTTGATAGCTCGCGAGTCCAACAACCCAGCCAACTTTGTGAATCGAGGGCTGATGTATAGCAGCTTACGATGCTACGACGAAGCATTGGTCAATTACAACTGGGCCATAGAGCTGAACCCTAAACTCAGTAGAGCCTATAGTAACCGGGCTAACCTACATGTAGGGTGGCAAAACTGGCGAGATGCGCTCGCCGACTACGATCAGGCAATAGACCTCGATCCTTTAAACATTCTTGCTCGCCTCAACCAGGCAATTACCTTTAGAGACATTGATGATTATGAAGAAGCGCTTGTGTGTCTAGACATCGCTCTTTTCTTTTGCCCGAAGAGTGCCACCCTCTATTCAGAAAGAGGACGGACCTATCATCTACAAGGGTATTGGAATCAGGCGATCGCCGATTACACTACCGCTCACCAATTAGCAGAAGACAGCAACCTCAAAGACATCAGCAGCTCAAAGCGAGTGATTCGTAGAGTGCTAGGTTGGATAGATAGCCTTATCTCGATCTAGCCAACACCCTAGAAATGCTAGTCAATATCGATCGACTGTGGTCCTTTTAGGCTCGAGGTGCTGATTCCACCCGCTGTATCGCTGGCGGTAGGTGTAGCGCCCTGCTTGTTTAACCAGCTTTTAACAGGGTCTTCGGTCAGATCCAAGCGAAATAGACCAGAGAAAAAACCACCACAAAAAGCGACTGGCTGTCGGGCGAGTTCCTTTACAAATGGGGTCAGCTCATCGACAAACATACTCAAAATTTCCTACTAAGGTTTATAGAGCTAGTGTAGCGGTCTAGCTAGAAATTTTTCTTGGAAATTTGGGACAAGATAGTTGCTCTGGGGATCTACTTCAAGGGTTTATTGCAGCAAACTTCGTCGTCCGTTGATATGGACGGTTGACCAGTTAGTCCGGGCGGTAGCTAGCTGAGCTTCGCTAAGAGTAGCCCCAGTTAGATCTGCGCCGCAAAGATTGGCGCTTTCTAGATTAGCGCCTTCTAAGTTGGCTCTATTTAGATTAGCGCCTCGTAAGTCGGCACCTCCTAGGTTGGTGTTGATGAGATAGGCTCCGGTGAGCTTTACGTTTTTGAGGTTGGCATTAGTGAGGTTGGCTTGCCCTAGGTTGGTATTAGAGAGGTCGGCGCCAGCAAGATCTACCTTTCGTAGATTGGCTTTGGCAAACCTAGCCTCGGCGAAAACTTGTTTGCGAAGGTTGAGCTGCGTGAGTATCTGGTCGGAAAAGTCGCGCTGACCTTTCTCGTAGGCGTCCTTTAGAGATTTGGCGGTGTGTTTTCCGTTGCCGCGTCGACGTTCTGGTCCTGTGTAGTTGGTGTCATTTTTGGTACGGCGATCTTTGCTAGCTCGAATAGCGGCTGCCATCCGAGAGGTGGGCGATATCCGCTTTTCAGGCTGGGTTTTCCCTTTATCAACAGCGACTTGGCCCGCAGTAGCGAAAGACAGATTTTGGGTCAGACTGTCTAAATACGGCTCGATTTCTAGATCTCGCATGACATCTTCTGCCATCTGGTAGCGACTGTGAACGGAGATATCGAGCAGCTTTGTCAGGACTTTGGCAAAGTGTCCGCTGACAGAGACGCGCTCTTGCCAGCGAAGCTCGCCGCTCTGAGGATTGTAGGGCAAATCTTTGGGGGAAACACCCGTGAGTAGGTAGACACAGGTGACGCCAATAGCATAAAGATCGCTGGCATAAACCGGTCGCATGGCCATTTGTTCTGGGGGGGCGTAGCCTGGGGTGCCGATTGCGTAGGCGGTGAGTGCGGTTTGATCGCTTGGATCGACTGCGGGCTGACTGACTTTATCTTTGACTGCACCAAAGTCGATCATGACGAGCTGCTGGTCTTGTTCTCGGCGGATAAGGTTGGCGGGTTTGATGTCCCGATGAATGATCTGATGGCTGTGAATGTATTGGATGACGGGCAGAATCTCGCTGAGAAACTGCTTGACGCTGACTTCTGTGAAAGGACCGTATTTCTTGACTTCTTTTTGAAGGGTAGAGCCGCTGACGTATTCCTGTACGAGGTAGAACTCTTTGGTCATCTCAAAGTAGTCGAGCAGTCTAGGTAGCTGAGGATGATTGCCGATTTTGCCGAGGATGTTGGCTTCTCTTTGAAAGAGATCGCGGGCCATGTCTAGCAGATTGGGAACATCTGTGGTCGGTCGAAGTTGTTTGATGACGCAGGGCGGGCAGCCGGGCAACAGCTGATCTCGAGCTAGAAAGGTAGCACCGAAGCCGCCTCTTCCTAACGCGCCGAGAACTCGGTAGCGATCGCGTACCCATAGCTTGCTACCACAGCTTTTGCAAAATTGAGCGGCATTTTCATTCTTGGGTTGAGAGCAGCCGGTCGCGATGCAATAGGTCATTGAGAAATTACGTCTAGGCGTGCTCTGAGTATGCCCGTCTGTAGGAAGAGACATAGGGTGTAGGGGCAAACCCTTATTAGGAGAGAAATGATAGGGAATGCGCTACGGTGAATGGGGCGTGGAGGTGGATAACCGTAGTACCATAGGGCGTGGCTGAATGTGTGTTGTTGAGAATAGTTCAAGAACATTAGCGGTCTGATTATTTTTTTAGAAAGCGCCTGGGCGTCGATTTCATAATGCGTGTTTCTGTTAGCTGGCTCAAAGAACTTGTCGAGTTTGACTTTTCGTCGGAGGCACTGGCTGAGGCGCTGACGATGGCTGGCTTTGAGGTGGAAGATATTGAAGACAGGCACAGCTGGGCAGATGGGGTGATAGTTGGTCGGGTAGTGGCTAGGTCGCCTCATCCAGATGCAGAGAAGCTGAGCGTATGTACAGTCGATATTGGCACAGCGGAGAATTCAACTATTGTCTGCGGAGCGGCGAACGTGGGCGCGGACATGTGTGTGCCGGTGGCGACGGTCGGAAGCTATTTGCCCAAGGTAGATCTGAAGATCAAGCCGCGTGAGCTACGAGGGGTGCCCTCGGCAGGGATGATTTGTTCTTTGGCGGAGCTAGGCCTAGCGCGAGAATCGGAAGGGATCTATATTTTTGATGAGCAGCAGTTTGAGCAGGGAGAGATTGCGGTCGGTCAAGATGTGCGACCTTTGCTAGGACTAGATGATTTTGTCTTAGATGTGACTTCGACGGCGAATCGGGCAGATGCACTGAGTATGGTGGGAATTGCCAGAGAGATTTCTGCGATTACGGGTAATCCTTTGAAGCTGCCGGTCTCGGAAGATCTAAGCGGCAGCGAGACAGCCTTAGATGTTGTGAGTATTGCCCTAAACGATCCAAAAGCCTGTCCTATATATATGGGGAGTATTTTGGAAGGTATCGAAATTGGACCGTCTCCAACCTGGCTGCAACAGCGGTTGATCGCAGCAGGAACTCGAGCAATCAACAATGTGGTGGATGTCACGAATTACGTATTGTTGGAGTGGGGGCAGCCGCTGCACGCCTTTGATCTAGATCGGCTGATGACGATTGGTGATGGCGACTCGCTGACCGTGAGTGTGCGCTACGCAACAGAGTCCGAATCGTTGGTAACACTCGACGATCAAGCTCGGCAGATGGCAGCGCAGACGTTGTTGATCACAGCGAATGATGTGCCGGTTGCTTTGGCAGGAGTGATGGGTGGCGCTGCGTCAGAAGTTGTCGATACGACGAAAAAAGTGTTTCTAGAAGCGGCTTACTTCGATTCGGCAGCGATTCGAAAATCTGCTAGATCGCAGGGGCTGCGGACAGAAGCGTCGGCTCGGTATGAACGGGGAGTGAATCCGGCTGAATTGAAGCTAGCACGCGATCGCGCTCTACAGCTTTTCGTAAGTACAGCAGGTGCAACGCTTGCCGGACAAGAAGAAGATCGTACTGAGATCGGCAACATTTCTCCTACCCGAGAAGTCTCGCTTCGCCTGAGCCGAATTGATCAAATCTTAGGCCAGGTAATAGACGGTGACAGCACTAAAGCGCTGGATAAGGAAACTGTTGAAGCTTTGTTGGATAAGCTAGGGTGCAAGGCAACTGCTGTTGATAGAGATACCTGGACAGTAGAAGTGCCACCGTATCGCTATCGCGATCTAGAACGTGAAATTGATCTGATCGAAGAAGTGGCCAGACTCTATGGCTATGATCGCTTCGCTAACACGCTGCCTAGTCAAACCTCTCGCGGCTATCTTTCTCAAGGGGCAGCGCTATCTAGACGACTGCGGGCGGCTTTTCGAGGGGCGGGGTTAACAGAGGTCATCCATTACTCTTTGACTAGTCCAGCTTCTGAAAAACAGGTAGTGATTGCAAATCCACTGTTTGCTGAATATTCGGCGCTACGGATTGATTTGCTGGGTGGTCTGATTGATGCCTTTGAGCTGAATGTCAATCAGGGTAATGGCCCACTCAATGCTTTTGAGATTGGAACAGTCTTTAATAAACCGGGAAATGATTCTGGTGGCGATCCGATTGAATCAATTAAGGTTTCGGGTATTGTGGGCGGAGATGCACGTGAGGGGCGCTGGGTAACTAGCAACCAGGAGATGCCGATGACCTGGTACGAGGCAAAGGGCATTTTAGAATGTGTGTTTGACAACTTGGGATTGACAGCTGACTATCGGGCCGAATCGAGTGACAATCGGCTTCATCCTGGTCGCACGGCTGGACTATTCGTGCGAGGTCGCACGCGCTTAGGTACTTTCGCGCAGCTACATCCTGAGTTGCGCCGAGAAAGAGATTTACCAGAGGCTGTGTATGTCTTCGAGCTAGATTGGGCTGTGCTAGAGATGTGCCTGACGAGTAGGAGTGGAAAGGCTGTGAAGTTCGAGGCATATTCTACCTATCCAGCGTCTGATCGAGATTTGGCGTTCTTTGCCTCAACCGAAGTGAGCGTAGCTGACTTGCAAAGGGTAATTACTAAGTCGGGTGGCAAGCTGTTGGAGTCGGTGACTCTGTTTGATGAGTATCGTGGGAAAGGTGTGCCAGAAGGTGAACGCTCTTTGGCGTTTAGACTGGTTTACCGGGCAAGCGATCGCACCCTCACCGACAAAGATATCGATTCTGTTCATCAAAAGGTTCGTGCCACCCTAGAGAAGACATACAAGGTTAGTCTACGCAGCTAACTTGTTAGAACGGTACATCAGGGCCAGGATCAGAGGATTTTGGTTCTTGTTGATTAGTTTCTCTTCTATCAGAGTCTTCCTGTCTAGTTGTATCAGGTAGCAAGCTGTCAGTCTCACCGTCTAGATTGACGATCTGACCGTTGAAGAAACTGGCAAATCTTTTTATTCTCTCTTGATCTTGATCGTGAAACTGCCTATTGGCTGGCGCATCCAATCGTGAATTGGATGGACTCTTAGCCGGTGAAGGCGCAGCGGATTTGTGACCATCTAGCGGAGTAGTAGTTGCGTCTAGTTTGTTGTTTTGTAGTCTGCTATCTCTAGTAGTTTTGTCGTGCGAGGAGTCGCTGTTTGAGGAGCTGTCGGCGGTACTATCCGAGCTGTTGCTTTGGTGCGTGGTCGGTGGCTGAGGGCGGACTAGAACGTCGGCAGGCGAGCTAGAAGCGGACGCAGCAGGTGAAGTCTCTGAGTCTGTATCTGCCTTTGGGGTAGAGACGACTTCTAGAGAAATTTTTATAGGCCGTTGAAAGACTTCTTGGAAGGCAGCTTCTAAATTAGGAACGCGTTCTCTCGCCGCTTTTTGGAGTGGGGCTGAACGAAATCCGACTTTTGCACCTACACCGTCGAATCCGAGCAGCACTCCCTGCTGAGACATCAGCATTTGAGTCCCTCTAGGCTGTAGGACGACTAAAATTTGTGTCCACAAGTCGGCTAGATTACCAAAGGCGACAGCGACGGCTGGTTTCTCGGGGGGGGCTGTCTTTTGAGAAGGTGCAGGGTCAGCAGTGGTTGATTCTATCTTTGGGGGTGCTTTCGGTGGCGCTGGTTCGGTGGGAATAGCTGGCAATGATGCCGCAACTGCTGGTATCTCTTCTGCCGGTGTCGGCTGTGTGGGCCGAGCGGCTGGTGGAAGGGGCACTTGGGGCTGAATAGTTGATGCGATCGCAGGTGTCACGATCGGTGGCGGCGTGATATTGACCACGGCTTTGGCAGGAGTGCTCTCTATATTAGCGGTGGCGCTAAGTGCGCTTGGGAGCAGTCCGGTGAGCGTAATCTCTAGCCACAGACGGGGCTGAGTTGTGTTCTTGACCTGAATTTCTGCGGACTGTAGCTTTTGCTGACTAGCTAGAAGCGTGGCAGCAGACAGCTTTTGTGAAAAAGGAATCATCTCAGCCCAGGTAGGTGAGGTGATAGCGACTAGGTCTTCACGATTGGGGGCGCGTTTGGCGATTAACAAATCGCGATAGAAGCCGACCAAGCTCTGTAGCACGATCAGCGGCTCTCGGCCTTTGTCCATCAGGTGTCGGACGCGCTCTAGTAGAGCGGTGCTGTCATCGGCTGCGATCGCTCGGACCAAGTTCAGCAGATCCCGTTCGGGAACGGCCCCAACCAAATCCCAAACAGTTTCCATCGTAATTTGGTCGGTTTGTAAACTCAGCTGATCTAGCAGACTCTCGGCGTCGCGCAGTCCACCTTGAGAGATCTGAGCGACGAGCTGAACCGCAGATGACTCTATACGAATTGCTTCCTCAGCCGCGATATAGCTGAGGTGCTTGACCATAGACGGCAGCGGAATACGCCGAAAATCGAAGCGCTGACAGCGAGAAATAATAGTAGGGAGAACTCTTTGTGGGTCGGTCGTGGCAAGGACAAACACCACTCGGTTGGGCGGCTCTTCTAGCGTCTTGAGCAGCGCATTGAACGCAGCAGTGCTGAGCATGTGAACTTCGTCGAGCACATATAGCTTGTACCTGCACTGTACAGGCGCAAACTGAGTGCGCTCAATCAGCTCGCGAATATTATCTACACCCGTGTTGCTAGCCGCGTCAATTTCGACTACATCTAGGGCGATACCTCGAATGACGGCTTTGCAAATGTCGCACTGACCGCAGGGGTTCGCTGTTGGCGCATCCGAGCTTAGACAGTTGAGCGATTTTGCCAAGATGCGGGCGCTAGAGGTCTTGCCCGTACCTCTAGGACCACAGAACAGATAGGCTGGGGCAATACGATTCTGCTCTAAGGCGTGAGTGAGGGTATCGGCGATCGCACCTTGACCCACCAGCTGAGAAAAAGTCTGCGGTCGATACTTATGGTGGAGAGGTTCGTACAAGCGCTGCTAACCTACGTGCGGCTATAGCTATAAGATATCGTCTCTGTGAAGGGATTGTCTAAACTATGAGTGACCTACAGGCGATACATAAGCGATGTAAGTGTCGGCTTCACTAGCAGCCGTTGGTTGGGTCCTTTGACGCTGCTGGCGCTGAGCGGCGGCGACCATTGCGGGCGAGAGTGCTTTGGCCGTTTTTGAGCGGGCTGTCGCTGAGGGCCGTACTCTAGAAAGATCCAACGCAGCTGATGTACAGGCTGTGCCTTCTATTGAATAGCCTTCTAGATAGGACTGGACAAGAAGGTTAAATACCTTTTGCAGGGACCGAGGAAGCTCTGCAGATATCTCGGACTGGCTAGCGTAGTTGTCTACTAGACGGCCCATCGCTCGTATCAACAAGCGGCTGTCGCGAGCGTCCAGGGAATAAACCGATTGAAGCGACTGCCAGTGGGCTTCGAATGCTTTGATGCCAGTAAATTTAATCACGAATAGTTACTAGTGTAGATTGATGGTACAAATCGGCAAATTAGAATGATCAGGCCACATGACTAAGCCAGACGACGGATCAGAATGGCTTTGTAGGCATGTCTCCTAATATCTAGATGTTCCGTCATGGACGTATCTATCCGGATAGCGTCTATGCGTAAATCTACGCGACTTTGGAAAACGATAGTGAGATCGGCGTACCAACTTTGGCGATGCCGGCAAGCGCTTTAGCAGCGCTGCCACAGCTACAGGCTATTTCCACCCAGCCATGACTACCGACAATTGCGGACAGCGTACCTACAGTCACATCTGCGTATGTTTCTATACCTAAAAACTCAAGGCGACGATTAGACGTTTCAATCCCAACCCACCAGGTTTCACCCGAGATTACGCGACCAGGAATGTTGCTGATGAGATTGCCGAAATGGTCTACATACTGGAGGCTACCAACGTATTGCTTAGACAAATCGCACTCGACTGACTGAAAGGGAACCAGGTTTGGCTGGACAAGTGTGTTCAAATCTACGCGATCGCCCAGCTTCCCAATCGGCACACCATTGGCCAGGTGCGCAGCGACAGGCGCAAAGATATCTCTGCCATGAAAAGTGCGGCTAGGCTGCTTGAGTCGCCAGTAGCGGGAATTAGTCAAATTAACGGCTGTAATCGATGGCTTTGACTCCTCTAGCTCAAAAAGATTCCCAAGGAGACCATTGTCTGGGGCAACAAAGAAACCGCTAGGATGTTGAAGTGCGATCGCCCGTCTGCTAGAGCCTACCCCTGGATCGACAACTGCCAGATGGACTGTTCCTCTAGGAAAGTATGGATAGGCCATCATCAAATTGAACCTGGCTGATAAGACATCCTGTGGGGGAATATTATGTGTTAAATCGCACGTGGGTTTTCCCGGAGCGATCGCGGCAATAACGCCCTTCATTACCCCGACATACGCGTCCTTTATACCAAAGTCGCTCAGCAGTGTAATCATCTATTCGGCTCCTGCACTCGCCTGTGGAAACCAGGTATCATTTGACACCTATCGTCTGTGACTACGATCATTGATATTACGCATCCATTCGCCTTTAATGTGACTGGAATCATTGATAAGTCGGTACATTAGCCCATGCCAGACGCTAACGCGCTTGAAAAAAGTGTAACGGCTCTTGCTTTAGACAATATTGCGAGGCATGTCTTCATATGTGCTGATCAGACAGTTCCAAAGTGCTGTGATAAGGCAGAGAGCATTGTCGCCTGGAAGTATCTGAAGCAGCGACTCAAAGCGCTAAACTTGGATATTTCTACTGACCAACTTTCTAACTACGTCTTTAGAACTAAAGCGAATTGCTTAAAGGTTTGTCAAAAAGGTCCGATTTTGCTGGTTTACCCTGAAGGTGTTTGGTATCACAGCGCCAGCCCTGACGTGATTGAGCGAATTGTTCAAGAGCATTTGATCCGGGGAGAGGTTGTGTTGGACTACGTGTTCATGCAGCATCCTTTACCACATGCGCCCGAATAGCTCATCCTTGGGCCCACGTAATTCGTCTGGGTGATTTCATCCAACGTTTTGGGAATAGTTGATATAGAGAATTGATAGACTAACGCTTGCGCAACCGCAACTTCGTGTGGTAGCTGGTATGCTGATACGTCAGTTCTACCAGTTGAATAAGGCCAATACTGTTTACCGATACCCTTTATGTTGGGGCAACCATCAGTGCAAACATCCCTACAGAGCAGACTACGGACACACGGCATGAAAGAATCCAATACAGGGGACCAAAAAAAGCTTTTACTCATTGATGACGATCCCAATCTCATCTTGTTGGTGAAAGACTATCTAGAATTTCGTGGCTACCAGGTAGTGACTGCCGGTAATGGTAGAGAGGCAATCTCGACGCTCTCTGATCTGGCGCCAGATATGATTATCTGTGATGTGATGATGCCAGAAATGGATGGCTATGCCTTCGTAGAACAGGTTCGTCAAGACCCGGGCAAAAGCTGGATTCCAATTTTGTTCTTGTCTGCTAAAGGCCAAAGTCAAGATCGCGTCAAGGGTCTGACCACGGGAGCTGACGTGTACATGGTCAAACCTTTCGAGCCCGAAGAGCTAGTTGCGCAGGTGGAATCTTCTTTGAAGCAGGCAACTCGTCTGATTCATCACCAAAACAAAGGGCCCAATTCAATTCCGACTATTCAAGTGCCTTTTGACGTAGAGCTGACACCTACCGAGCTGAAGGTTGTTCAGTTTGTCGCTAGAGGCATGGCTAACCGTCAAATCGCCGATGAACTGAAAGTCAGCCAGCGGACAATTGAAAGCCATGTCAGCAACATGCTAGGCAAAACTGGATTGCATAACCGCACCGAGCTCGCTCGCTGGGCAGTCGAAAACAACAAAGCCTAAGTTCTAGTTTGCTAAAGAAAGCTTTGATGTTAGTATGCCAAAGCGATTGAAAAGGCTGGCTCGAAGTGAGCCGTAGGAGACGCAGATCTAGTATCAGTTTTCCTCCTCGTCAATTTTGACCCGGCCTCTCAAAATCGTTTCGATGTTTGATATAATCAAACTCCCGCTGGTGTAGCTCAGTTGGTAGAGCAGCTGATTTGTAATCAGCCGGCCGTCCGTTCGAGTCGGATCACCAGCTTCCTGTCTAAGACAATAGTTCCGCAGTCTCCGTAAAGCTTTCAGTCCTTGCGGGGATTGACTTTTGGGAGGTGCTTTCAAAAGCCGTTGAGTTTTATTGAACACTTTTTGCTAGGTTTGGAAGGGCTTATGGGGTATAGGAAATCCCACAGGGTACAGGTGGGTACAGCCTGAAAACCGAAGAGAGCTGAGTATAATTCGTTTTATTAGGACACATGTTCTATAAACTGGACAGTCCGAAGTTTCTGCTGAAGAATTAGGCGGCTAAAGGCGGCTGTTGCCGGGTTTCAGTCGGCTTGAATTTAGCTGCGAGTAATTTAGCAAGAAGTAGAGTGGGCTTACGTTTGGCTAAAACCGTCGGCTGTGGATGCTGAAGTGCCATTCGCACAATTTGTTCACTGGGCAAGCCATGCTTTGGCAGTGTCCGAAACCACTGAGGAAAATGTGCCCAAGTGAGATTAGGCAGCCCTAAGGCGAGTACTTGCAACAGTCCTAAAGCAATGGCATTGAGATTGACAAATCTCTCAAATGCTTCGACTTTGATCGCAACCTTCGCCTGGAAATCAGCATCGAAGTCAGCCAAGACGAGGTTCTTAGGCCAGCTAGATGCTCTGGTCATAGACCGCAGCCAGAAGCGATAGTCAAAGCCGCCTAGCAGTTGGACTAATGAGCGAAAGCTAACCTCAATTTTGAATCGCCAGCCGTAGGCTTCAATCACCTGCGCTCCGGTCAGTGTAGTGTCACTAGAGAGTAGGATAATCTGTTTTCCATTGGGCAATTGCGTCAGGACAAACAACACTAATTCATCGGGGGCGTCCCAATAGAATTTGAAGCACTGGTAGTAGACGGTTTGGCGTTGTCCATAGCGCCAAACAACGGCTTGCGAACAGGCATTAATCGGGGCGAATAGATCTCTGAGTTTTATGTCAGCACCCCAGACTCTGGGACGACCCGGCCCACGAATACTCGGATTGGCGCAAAAGCCTGCCTTTGCAACGGTGGAAATCGCCGTTCGGCTGATTAAATTCAAACCCTGCGCTCGGAACGGTTTTAGCACCTTGGACGAAGCATAGTAAGCATCCAAAATGGCATAGCTTCCTTGCTCCATATACGTGACACAAACGGCTGCCATTTTATCCACCAGCGTCAGCTTATGGGGGGGCTACTGGGTTGATGCCATCATGCAACTTTAAGATGATAGGAGCCGAAAATAGCGCTTTGCCCTGACCTAGCAACAGGCCCAGCGCACTGAAATAGTGACCTCGTATCCACTCCGGCTTGTTGACATCTGCTGATTCCTGATGAAGACCTTTGACACCGGGCATCTTGCGGCCTTTCTTGCCGACTTTGATGCCATCGCCGAGATAGACGAGCTGGCCTTGCAAGCGCTGAGCGGCGGTATGTGATAAAAGCCAACTGCCCCAGCGCTGGCAGACTTCATCCATCCTGAAAGCTTTGGAATGGAACCAGTGCAGCGCTGCGCCGTAGCAGGATTCATCTAGCCCTAGGCCATTCACATAGCTCGTCACGGCTGCCGGTTGATGACTCAATAGCACTCCCCACATCAACAACACAAACCATTCAAACGGGACGTCTCGGCTGAAGGCAGGGCGTAGTTTATGCAGAATTTGCTCTATGCGGGCGTAGAGTTCCATAATTGAACTGGTTGTTTGTGATGATTCAACCAGTCTCGACATTCCTTGTCCTTTGGGTATGGGAATGTTCGTTACTTTTAGCAATGCCGAAACCTGCCGTAGGCGATCTCATCGTGGCATAGCGCAGTCATCCTAATGCAAGAAAAACTTCGGACTGTCCAGATTCCATTACTTTGCTATAGAAATAAGCGAAAGGATAGAAACTACCGCAAGAAGGAAGCAAACCGTCCAGTAAATAGTCCGAGAAGCCTGAAACAAAGCAGACGTTCCTGATAGAGCTCTCCAATAGTTGTTTTGAGTGGGGCGCAGCAAGTTTAGCCCTGTCCACAGCCAGGTCTGTCGAGGTGAAATGTTAAGTTGGTGAACTTGTGCAATGTCATCTACGTATATAGCCAATTGAGGATTTTGGTAGGTTACGACAAGGTTGTGAGTTGAGAGATCGTCTGGTAAAAATACATCTGGAACAACAAATTCCGGCCAAGTGCCATTTTGCCCTGTCCAAATCGTAGCTAGCCGAAAGACCAAGTCTGTACCATTTTGACCTAGCGTGAAGTTTCGATTGGAAGGATCTTTAGATAGTGAGATGATTGTAGCTGGACCAAATTGCTTGACTTTTGCTGAGGTGATTTGGGTGGTGAGAGAAAATGCACTGTTTTGTTTGAATGTCGACGTTAGATCAGTGGGTGCTATGTCGGTGATTAACCAGCGTTTAGGGTTAATAGAAACGTTCTGATCTTGTTGCTCAGCAGGCTTACTATGAGCAAATTTGCCGTCGTTGCTTTTGTTATTGTTGATTTTACTGATAGAGCGACTAGCTACAGTTGGGTTCCCCTTCCACGATAGCGGTGGAGCAGACTGAGGCGATCGCACCACTACCGCACTTTTATCTTCCGCATCTCTGTCAAATCTATAGCTCGCAATCGCCTCCTGTATCGGCATGCCGCTCTCTAAAAAAGACTTGATTTCTTGCTCAGAAGCGGCTCGAGCAAGAAGAGAGAATCCATTTGTTTTTCCTCTCCAGGGACGATTTTCAGAGGCTTCATTGCCCACCGTAAGCTGATAGGTCTCGTTCCAGCTTTGAAGTGATGTACTGCGGTGCGGCGCATACAGCAGGAAAACTAGCAGACCTATAGTAATGGCCGCCCTGATCGGTGGAAAAGAGAGACTCTGTCGCCACTGCCACTGATAGAACAACAGCCATCCGCCGAGAATGCCACCTGTCGTGTTGCAAAGTAGATCAAATAGCGAAGTATGGCGAGAAGGCTCGAATAGCTGTAGTATCTCTACCACAGCCGATAGAGCGAAGCTGACTATTAGAAATTGTATGGAAGCTGCATAGAAGGAAGGCTGTATTTTCTCACTATTAGGATTGGACAAATTACCTGACAGTCGGCAACCCAACCCAATCCCCAAAGGCAGAAAAAAGAGAACATTTCGGCAAATATCAATCCAAAAGGCACGATTTATCTGTGGCTTTTGCAACAGCTGAGCTATCCGAGACTGAGCTTTTGCAACGCCTGCATCAGAGAGATCAAATTGATAAGGGGAGAGAGTGCTATGTACGACCACCAGCAGGCTACAGACAATAACGATACTACCTATCAGGCGTCTACGGCGACTAGATCGATAGCGCTCAGGGGTATAGCGCTCGGAGCTGTAGCGACTAGCTGGTAGCTGTTTGCGAACAGATCTTTTCATATGAAATCGCTAAACCCGTGAGCATATCCTACATACTTCGAACAGTTGCTTTGCCGTCTTTTACTTCACCGACCAACACTTCGCTGGCTAAACCGACAAATAACCCATTTTCTAAGACACCTGGAATATTGTTGATGGTTAATTCCATCTCAGCTGGATCGTCAATGCCATCAAACCTGACATCTAGCACCATATTGCCCTGGTCTGTGATGACTGGGCCGTCTTTTTGTATGCCCATACGCATTTCTACTTTTCCGCCTAGCTTTTCTAATGCGCGCGTTACGGGTGCGACGGCCATCGGTAGCACTTCTACCGGCAGTGCAAAGATAGTGCCAATCTTGTCGCTGAGCTTGGAGCTATCGACAACGACTATAAACCGCTCAGCTAATCCATCGACGACTTTCTCGCGGGTATGCGCTGCGCCACCGCCTTTGATCAAGTTCATCTGTGGATCGACTTCATCAGCGCCATCAACAGCGATATCGATATGATCCACTTCATCTAAGGTTGTGAGCGGAATGCCGTGCTGTTTAGCCAGTACAGATGCCTGAAAAGACGTCGGAATGCCTTTGATGTCCGTCAGCTCACCAGACGCAATCCGCTCGCCAATAAACTGGATGGCATAGGCTGTAGTCGAGCCAGTTCCTAGTCCCACAATTGTGCCAGACTTGACCTGGGCAGCCGCAGCTCGACCGACTTCTTGCTTCATTAGCTTAACGGGGTCCATAGGTGGGTTTCTCCAAATGCTGTGTCGGTTTATAGCATGAGCGATCGCGGGTAGGGAGTAAAGTTAGACAATGAGTTCAGATTTGTTAGATCGCGTTGAAAATCGCGGCGATAACCTTGGCGAACAGCGCATTTGGCACTGGCGTGGCTGGCGAATTCGCTACACCCATGTCGTCGGACCTGGCCTATTACAAGACGGGCAGGAAAATAGCCGGACAGATAGTACCAAATGCGCTCCTTTCTTACTGCTGCACGGTGCGGGCGCTAGCCTGGATCAATGGCGAGAGAATTTAATGGAACTGGCACGTGATCGCCCTGTCTATGCCCTAGATCTAGTTGGATTCGGCGGCTCAGAAAAAATCGCTAGTCCTGTTGATACAAAACTGTGGATGGAGCAGGTTGCTGACTTCTGGCAAACCTTCTTACGCAGGCCAATGATTCTGACTGGGCATTCGCTAGGCGCGTTGGTTGCATTGCAAACGGCCACTACCTATCCCCAGCAGGTCGAAAAGCTGATCATGCTGACGCTTCCTGCCGCTAGACAAGAAGTTGGCGGAGCGGCCTCTCGAATTGGCTCTGTTGTAGAAGGGTGGTTTGCTTCTCCCTTGCTGATTAGACCACTCTTTCGTCTGATTCGTCAGCCCTGGCTAATCCGCCGTGCCCTGCGGGCGATCGCCCAAAATCCGAATAAAGTAGACGACGGCCTAGTTGATGGCTTTATTCGTCCTACCCGGGACCATGGCGCGGCCCGAATGTTTTGCTATTTAGTGCGATCGCGCACATCAAATGATTTTAGTCCGCTAACGAAAGATCTGATTAGACAGGTACAGATGCCGACCCTGCTGCTGTGGGGAAAGTGCGATCGCGTTATTCCTATCGACTGGGGCCGCTATGTAGATACACTCAACGACCAGCTCACCTTTGTCGAGATCGCAGACGCTGGCCATTTCTTCTACGACGAGCTTGCTCTCGACTTTCACAATTTGGTCGATCAGTGGCTGAAGGGGCTCACATCATCGTCTACTAGTTGAGGTAGTTAAGTTATATGAATTAAATAGTTTTCAGAGAATATGTGCCTCACGATTCGTTGAGTCCCATCTTTCGGCGTAGGCATTTGTGCCTAGCGTCGCGCGATTATGAGTGCATAAACACAATTTGGTTAAGATCATGACCTTTAAAGCAGCTCGACTATCTTCCGGACGCTGGGGCATCTTCAACGGTGATCGTCTGCTCGCTACTGTAGGCAGTCAGCAAGCCTTAAACCTCATGAATGTTCGGCTTTCAGTTGAGCTGATCCAAGTCGATGAGCAGCGGTCTAAGAACGATGAGCAGTAGAGCAATTGAGCAATAAGAAAGGCCCGTATACTTCTCTATTCGTACATGAGTCTTTCTTGGTATTTAGTTATTCAGTCCATGTGCTAAAGCGCTAGCCTTTGTGAGCTCTTGGTGAGCTCTTGTTCCATCCGCCATCAATCTTTAGTTGATTCTGTTCTACTTTTTTGGAACTATTTCCTTCAGAACAGCTCCTTTCAGAACTATACAGGCAAGGTTGAATCGTCATAGATGACAAACGATTCCTCAGAAAGCCCACCGACTCCTTTCAACGTGGCTAGCTTTTTGCGGTCAGCTAATATCACCGTAGAGCTACCCTTCCTGTAGATAGATAAGTCATCAAACGTCAGACCGTCGACTAGACCAATCAGGTCTCTGCCCACTTGGAAGTCCGTGGTGATATTGCAGCCTTCTTCACTATA
>CAWCXR010000009.1:0-117036 GCA_963799555.1 uncultured cyanobacterium | reverse complement strand
GCAAGCAGCATTGAATTTCGTTGATAACATTCACCAATTTGTCTTGAAGACGACTGTGTTTTCCCTGCGGCACTGGCTTTTGAATGATTTGACCATTGATGAAGTCGCTAGCAGGTTTTGTGTCTGGCAGTGCTAGAAACGCTTCTAGAGTCATCGGTCTTGGCTGAGGTCGAACCATTTTTGAACCGCTTTCGACTGTACGTTATCTCTACATGTTAAACGTGCAGCACGACTATGGGCTTATGTCTGCGTGCGGTAAATGTGGAGGCTGAAGAGGTTATGTATTCTCTGCGCGGTGTTTGAGAATGTTAGATGGATGAAGCGGCAAATAAAGCCGCATGGCGATCGCAACTTACTGATCTTTGTGCGGAAGTTTGTGCATTAATGGCAGTTGATGGAAAAGTTGATGCACAAGCTTGTGATCTTTGTGCGGAAGCTTATGCATTAATGGCAGTTGATGAAAAAGTCGATGCACAAGCTTGTGATCTTTGTGCAGAAGCTTATGCATTAATGGCAGTTGATTGATCGCAAGTGCGGCAGTATAGCAAAGCGCGGAAAGCGATAGCTCACCCTAGGCTTACGCGCCTAGTCAAAACGGCAGTCACCTCGTTTGGCCGCCTGGTAGAAATCGGTTGGCTATTTTTTTAGCGCTTCGCGCAGAGAAGAAAGAGAGAGGCTGCGTAGAAAGAGAAAGAGAAACAGAAAAAGAAGAGAAAAGCGCAAGAGGGCAAGAAGGGTAAAGGGCAATCAAGTCCTGGGGGCTGAACAACTCACCCGAAAGCCAAAATTGTAGTTGGCGAAGTCGGGCGTATTGAGGCCGCGCTGCGCGGAGCGGCAGACCCCCGGATTGTCGCACCAGGAGCCGCCACGTCTTACTTTGTTGTCATTCTTTTCAAGAGATTTCCACGCATCACCATTTGTTGGTGCTCCTTCGTAAGAATCATGCCAGTCATCCTGACACCATTCATATACATTGCCATGCATATCGTATAGGCCAAAGGCATTTCCTGGAAAGCTACCAACTTCTGTTGTTTGTCTTCTGAGTTCTCCCTCTTCACCGCTGCCGTAGGTTTCGTATGCATAGTAGTTGGCAATTGACAAAGAGAGCGTTTCACCAAAGTGAAAGGGTGTGGTCGTTCCCGCCCGACAGGCATACTCCCACTGTGCTTCACTCGGCAGCGCGTACGTCCATTTAGACCGCTGCGACAGCCGTTTACAAAACTCCACCGCTGCTTTCCAGGAGATGCCCTCAACTGGACGCTTTGCTCCCTTAAAATACGCTGGGTCTTTGGTTAAATCACAATCTATCTTTTCTAACGCAGCCACCGCTGCCCACTGTTCCTGCGTCACCGCGTACTTACCCGTCCAGAACTCCGGCACTATCACCTCATGCTGCGGATACTCCCATTCCGAAGCATCCACTTCTCCTTCCGCCGCACCCATCAAAAACTTACCGCCCGGTATGCGCACCATCTCTAGCGTAATGCCATTGCCCAGGTCTTTGCTAAAGCATTCCGCCTTACCCGGAACCGTTTCAATCACCTCACCTTTCTCATTCACCCGCACCGTTTCAAAGCTAAATGTCTCAAAGCGAGAGGAAGGGGACGAGGTCGATGACGATTCCTGCTTAACTTCTTGCGGGGTTTCCTCTTCGTCTGCCAAAGTTAGCTGCTCTGCTGCGGGTATAGCTGCCAAAGGCGAGCCGAGTACAGCTTCTTCAGCGGCTAAGACATCTGTATCTCTCAGGTTCAGTCGGCGCTTGATAATGTGCAGTTGCTCTACAGCTTCTGCATCCAGGGGATAGCCGTATTCCTTTTCTTCTATCAGCGTTTGCTGATAAAACTCAACGTGTTTTGCTTTTTCCTCATACGGTTTCAGCACTTCTGCCAGAATCGCGGCGGCTTTTTCCTCTGCGATGCCTAGCTCACGCTGCCACAGCTTCAGATTCGCCTTAGCCGCTGGCCGCAGCCGCCCTTTTACCTGTTTGACGATGGCCTGCACCTGCTTGCGATAGCGCTGCTCATTGTCGATTTGGACCCTGGCGATCGCAATCCTATCTCCCTCCAGCGCATTGAAAATCGCTGGCTGCATCGCCGGGGCCGCAACCTTTACCTGCGCTTTCACATAGTCATGAAGCTGCCTGGCCGAGATAAATCGAGCTTCTTCTGGCGCGGCTCCGCCAGTTCTCAGCCCTTCAGTGAGGTAGCGCGTATATACAGAGAGCGCTTCGTCTTTTGGCTCTAGCGCGTAGCGAGTAGAGGTAGATGCCGTCAGGACACAGCAGCCCTTTTCACCCAGCTCTCTGGTATTTAGCTGCGCCGCAATGTCAATGCTGCCATCATCCATACCGATAAATCCATCGGCAATAGCACCCGCAAAGCAACAGTCTAGAATGACCACTTTGCGCTCAGCGTAGCAGCGTGCGATCGCCCCTTTGATAAAATCCGCTTCTACCGCCGTGCCAACGTTAATATCACCATTTTCAAACAGATATGATTCTGTTGTCGTGAGGTAAAACTTGCCGTAGCTATCTTTGATGCCGTGCCCGGTAAAATACAGCAGTACGAGGTCTTCTTTGTTAGCCTCAGCGAACGTTTCACCGATTCGGGTGCGCATTTCACCGAGGCTCGGATTAATTAGCGGGATAACCTGATCGAATTCGCCAATGTTTGGATTTTGGAGCAGCGATCGCATTGCCTCTACGCCATTGGCAGGGCAATTCAGCGTTTTTAGCCCAGGCCCATACTGACCCACGCCAATTAGTAATGCAATCTTTCGTGCCATCTAGTTAATATACGTCTAGTTAATATAGTTTGAGATAATCAACCACAGGTGCTGATATTATCAACGCTACTTCGACTAGCGTCTATGAAATTCCGCTAATTTTTAGCCTGCCAAGCATTAGTCTGCCAAGCGTTAGCCTGCCAAGGTCTAGCATTAGAAGCCTCGGAATTCTACTCATCCATTGCTTTGGCAGCGGCCACCAGCTTGTCAACCACCTGATCAAAGTTCTGAGGATTGACATCTTGTGCCTCAATAGTCTTTCCGCCAGACTCTATTTTGAACGTAACGGGCTTCCCTTCTAGCTGATCTAGCGCTTCCTGGCACGCTTCTCTCAGCCCATCTCCCGGAATTTCAGCCGTGAGGATGTTCCATAGCCACTGAGCCCCCATCCCACCACCAGGAACGTCTGGATCGGGAACGCGCTCTACTCTTTGAACGGCCTCATGTGCCCTTAGCGATCGAAACACAGACTGCGTCAGCGCTTCTTGCTGCGCTTCAGGTAACTGGCTATCAACATCTCGCCAGTCGATTGTGAGCCAGATAGAGCGGGCCATAAGTTTAAGGATCTAGTACAGACCAATTGTATAGCGGCGCGGGGTATCGATTGTGCCGATGCTAGCCCCCTTCCATTGATATACTAAAGGCCCTGTGTTTGTAGCTTCCTCCACAGCTCTTTAATTTATAGCTCTTTAATTTACAGCTCTTTACTTCATAGCGCTTTCTCTACAGCTCCTTTCTCTATAGCCCTTTTCTCCACAGCCCCTTTTCTATGCAGCCAACCGATCCTGATAAGTTCACCGCCAAAGCCTGGGACGCTATCGTCGAAGCCCAAGATGTTGCTCGTCGATTTCGGCAGCAGTATCTAGAGGTGGAGCACGTCACGCTGGCGATGCTAGAGCAGGCGGGTCAGGCAGATGTGATCTTAGCGAAGGCGGGGCTCTCTCCCGAGCAGATTTTGCAGGAGCTGGAAACCTTTGCCAAGCGGCAGTCGAGGGTGAGGGTGGCGGTAGACAGCAATCTGTATCTGGGTCAGAGCCTGGACCGGATGCTGGACGCGGCAGAGGGGGCTAGGCTCAATTTGCAAGATGAGCTGATTGCCGTAGAGCATTTGCTGATTGGCTTTGTTGAAGATGAGCGGATTGGGCGCAGGCTGCTGCGTGGTTTTGATGTAGATACGGCTCAGATGATGAAGGCAATTCAGGCATTGCGCACGCCTGAAGAGAACGACAAGCCAGCCACTGTTGGGAGGTCTGAAGAAGACGAGTACCCGGCGCTGCATCAGTATGGTCGCGATCTGACTGAAGAGGCTCGTGCAGGCAAGCTCGATCCGGTGATCGGTCGAGATGAGGAGATTCGACGGGTAATTCACGTGCTCTCTCGGCGGACGAAGAATAATCCGGTGCTGATTGGTGAGCCGGGGGTGGGGAAGACTGCGATCGCAGAAGCCTTGGCCCAGCGCATTATCAACGGCGACGTGCCCGAATCGCTCAAAAACCGCGTTTTGATCTCCCTCGACGTGGGCGGTCTGATCGCTGGGGCAAAATACCGAGGCGAGTTTGAAGAACGGCTGCGCTCTGTCCTAGCAGAAGTCACCGATTCTAATGGCCAAGTCGTCTTGTTTATTGACGAGCTGCATACCGTGGTGGGCGCAGGTGCAGGCGCTAACAACGTAGATGCCGGTAATATTCTCAAACCGGTGCTGGCTAGAGGCGGCTTGCGCTGTATCGGCGCGAGCACCATTGATGAATATCGTAAGCATATTGAAAAAGACACGGCGCTAGAGCGACGCTTTCAGCAGGTGTATGTTGGTCAGCCCAGCGTAGAAGATGCAGTATCGATTTTGCGGGGGCTCAAAGAGCGATATGAAGTGCATCACGGTGTGACTATCTTGGATTCGGCGCTGGTAGCGGCGGCAGCGCTCTCGGATCGCTATGTGAGCGATCGCTTCCTCCCAGACAAAGCAATTGACTTAATCGACGAAGCCGCCGCCAAGCTCAAAATGGAGATTGATTCCAAACCCGAAGAGCTAGAAATTATTGACCGCCGCCTGATGCAGCTAGAGATGGAAAAGCTCTCTTTAGAAAGCGAGAAAGCCGCTGGTTCTGCCAATCGCACCTCTAACCAAAGGCTAGCCGGTATCAAAAAAGAGATCGAAGAACTCTCGAAAGAACAAAAGGTACTAGACCAGCAGTGGCATACCGAAAAAGAAACTCTTGACGCCATCACCGAACTCAAAGAAGAAGAAGAACGCACTCGCCTGCGGATGAACCAGGCCGAGCGAGCGAATGACCTCGAACGCGCCGCCCAGCTAAAATATGGCCGATTAGAAGAGATCCAGCGCGAGCTAGAAGCTTTAGACATCAGCCAGCAGACGCTACAGTCGAAAGGATTGACCATGCTACGCGAGCAGGTCACCGAAGCCGATATCGCCGAGATTGTCGCTCGCTGGACCGGCATTCCGGTCAATCGCCTGATGGAATCCGAGCGCCAAAAGCTGTTGAAGCTAGAAGACCATCTGCACAAACAGGTGATTGGTCAGAGCGAAGCTGTAACTGCCGTCTCTGCTGCCATTCGCCGCGCCCGCGCTGGGATGAAAGATCCTGGACGCCCGATCGGTTCTTTCCTATTTATGGGACCGACTGGTGTAGGTAAAACAGAGCTTGCCCGCGCCCTAGCCTCCTTCTTGTTTGATACCGAAGACGCGCTGATTCGGCTAGATATGTCGGAGTACATGGAGAAAAACTCCGTCTCTCGCTTGGTCGGTGCGCCGCCTGGATATGTAGGCTACGAAGAAGGCGGTCAGCTCTCCGAAGCCGTTAGACGCCACCCTTATTCTGTTGTACTTTTAGACGAAGTAGAAAAGGCTCATCCGGATGTGTTCAACATTCTCTTGCAGGTACTAGACGACGGTCGAATTACCGATTCACAAGGTCGTACGGTGGATTTTCGCAATACCGTGATTGTGATGACTAGTAATATTGGTAGTGAGTACATTCTGGATGTCTCGGGCGATGACTCTAAGTTTTCAGAGATGGAGACGCTAGTGATGAAGGCATTGCGATCGCACTTCCGCCCAGAATTTCTCAACCGCATCGACGACACCATTCTCTTCCACGCCCTCAGCAAAAAAGAGCTGCGCAGCATCGTCACCATCCAGCTCAAGCGCATCTATCGCCTGCTAGCAGACCAAAAAATCAGCCTCGAAATGTCCGAACCCGCCATCGACTACGTCGCCGACCAGGGCTACGACCCTACCTATGGCGCTCGTCCGCTCAAGCGAGCCATTCAGCGCGAGCTAGAAAATCCAATTGCCACCATGATCTTAGAAAACACCTTTACCGAAGGCAGCACCTTGAAAATTGGCATGTCGAAAGCCAACGGTTTGACCTTCAAGGTAAAAGCCGCTAAGCCTGAGCCAGCGATGGAAGAAGTTGCTGAAGAAGTGTCTGAAACAGTCACTGCGGATATCTTTGAGAGCGAAGTAGACGAAGGCGAAGCAGAAAAAGAGACCGTAGCGACAGCCTCAGACTAGCGCTATGTTTAAGTAAACTACCTTTTCGATAAAGCTATGATTGCTCAGATCTCTAGCAGCCAAATGACTCCTGAAGAGTACTTAGCCTTCGAGGAGAACAGCTTAGTCAAGCACGAGTATATTGACGGCGAAATCTACGCGATGTCAGGCACGACCGATAGCCATAACACAATTGCTCAAAACGCTCAGATTGCACTTCGATTCCATCTAAGAGGTTCAGGATGTGACGTGTATATTGCTGATGTCAAAGCCCATCTGACGCACCGAAAGAACTACTACTATCCTGACGTGATGGTGACTTGTGATTCAGCAGACAAGACGGATAATCTCGCTAAACGCTTTCCAAAGCTGATTGTCGAAGTGCTATCCGATTCCACAGAAAGCTTCGATCGAGGTGATAAGTTTGTTGACTATCAATCTTTCGACAGCCTAGAAGAATATGTGCTGATTAACACTCGCCACAAAAGAGTAGAAGTATTTCGCCGCGCAGAAGGTGGGCTTTGGGTGCTTCAGATCTATCGAGATAGCGAAAACGGGACTGAAGTCGTGGTTGAATTCAAAAGCGTGGGCCTTAGCGTACCGCTCTTAGAGCTGTACGTCGATGCTAGGCTCGAAACTGTTGAAACAACAGAGGACTGACCATCGCAATTGAGCCGCAGATCTTTTTAGAAGAACCTAATCCTTTGAATAATTGCAGCCTTCTAAAAGCGGTATAGAACAAGAGTTGGTGTAAAGGCCCCGCACTAGCGCTTGATAGCGACACCAATATACATAATTTGCTGACTAGGTCCGTTTCTTGTCGGGCGATCGCCAGTGCTGAAATCCACCTGGAGGTTTCCTGTTCGCTGATACTGGCGCAGCCTTTGCAGCTTACCTAGCACGCCTTCTCCAAATAGATCAAAGCCGGATAGAGACTTGATATCCATATCCTGCTGTTCTATCAGCGTAGAGAGTTCTGTTGGCGTAATGAACTTGCGCCAGTCGTGAACACCCGGTGGAATCTGCCTCAAGATATTTTCCAACAGCCAGATCATCACCAGTTTTGACTGCCAGGTGCGATTGATAGTGTCAAAGCAGAACCAACCACCGGGTCTGAGTACGCGACTGATTTCTGCTATTGTCTTGGGCAAATCTCCTACATGCTCTAGCACATCAACACAGACAACCGCGTCAAAAGTTGCGTCCTCAAAAGGGAGCTGCTCAGCTTCAGACTGCCGATACTGGATGGCTAAACTAGTCTCGATGGCGTGACGGCTGGCCGCCTCTACGCAGGCTATAGACTGATCAATCCCGGTCACTAGAGCACCTCGCTCTGCTAGAAACTCGCAGGTAAACCCACCGCCACATCCCACGTCTAGCACTTTGAGATGCTGCCAGCTATGAATTTGGCGATCAAAAAACTGAAACCGTAGCGGGTTGAGCTGATTTAACGGGGCGACGGTAGCGCTTTTTTGCCACCAGCTATTCGCCCACTGGTCATAATAAGAGAGGTTATTACGTCGCATACAAAATAAGGAATTGGTGGATTTGGCAAGTGTTTCTATTATCATCCCTACGCTAAACGAGTCGAAGACACTAGCAAGGACGCTGCGACAGCTAACCATACTCGACCCGCCCGCAAAGGAAGTGATTGTAGTGGATGGGGGGAGCTGCGACGATACGGTTGCGATCGCCCAAAAACACGACGCCACCGTGCTCACAACCGCCCAGCCTAGCCGATCTATTCAGATGAATCTAGGAGCCGAACACGCCAGCGGGGATGTTTTGTGCTTTCTGCATGGCGATACGATCGTGCCTGACGATGTTGTCAGCGTGATCACAACAACTTTGAGCGATCCTAGCGTTGCCTGTGGCGGCTTTATCTCTTTAATGACTGGCAGCTCTACCACCCGCTGGATAACGTCTTTGCACAACAGCCTCAAGACTTACTATGCGCCTTTGCTATTTCGACCTCGACTCTTCTTTCAAAATGGCCTGAGATTGTTGTTTGGCGATCAGGTGATGTTCTGTCGTCGCTCAGACTTCTTTGCCTGCGGTGGCTATGACAGCGCTATCCCAATCATGGAAGAAGCTGACCTATGCATCAAGCTATCGCAGCGAGGACGCATCAGACAGGTCAATCGTACGGTTCAATCTTCGGATCGTCGGGTGGCGAAGTGGGGAACGATCAAGGCCAACTTGATCTATCTAGCAATTGGCTCTTTGTGGGGTGTCGGCGTCTCTGCGACTACGCTAAAGCGGTTCTATGAGAATGTTCGCTGATCGTTTAATTGCCAGCTATAGGGTAGGTAGACAATATTGGCGTTCGCCTGAATGGTTGTCTCTGCTAGATAGGGCTGGATATAGGCCGGAATAGACTCCGCCTGAGAGAGAAAATCGTCCTGATACCACTTGAAGATTTTGCTACAATAGAGTGTGTTGCTAGCAGGGTCGTAGTTGACTTTGGTTGAGTTGTTGATAAAGCGCCGAGCGTCTTCTTCTAGCTGATCTGATAGAAGGGTGGGGGGGTAGGCTTCGGAGCGCAGCAGCGGACAGCCTGTAGAAGCGCAAACGAGGGCGAAATGTATGCGTGACTCGTCGTATTGAGCGCGTAGGGTGTCTTGTTCGATATTGTCTAGGCTGAGGGTGCGATCGCCCACAGCAAAGACAGGTTGCTTGAAGAACAAAAGAAAGCTAGCCCAGTTGGGAATACCTAGAATCTCTGGGCGGATAGAGCGGATGGGATACCGTTTTAGCACCTGCTGTACGACAACAGCGTTGTAGAGATTGATCCAAGCTGCGATCGCACTCTCTCTATTCCCTCCCGCCTCAAGAGCGCTTAACTCAACTGTCTGCAAACTAGCTAGCCACTGATCTAACGTTGTAGCCGACTCTTTCTGCCAGCGGGCATAGTCCACCTGCCCCTGTGAAACGTAGGTCCGCAGCATCTGCGCCCAGGGTGTAAAGTCAATCAAAGCTAGTCTCCTGAACTATATATCTTGAACTACACAAAAGGTCGATCATGATTTGGCTGCAGCAGTTTCCACCTATGTACGTACCTTAGCGTGGAAAGGCGTCAAGGACTGGGTGCGTCGGTCTTTTCCTTCGGTTCCAACAATATCTACGACGGAATTAGCCCAGCAGCTGACAGCTCCATCAGCCCCTCCCGTCTTAATCGATGCTAGAAAACTAGAAGAATACACGCTTAGCCACTTGCCCGGTGCGTATCAGGCTCAGACGGTAGCCGAGGTAGAGAAAATTGGGATCTCTAAGGACAAATCAGTTGTTGTCTATTGCTCTATTGGCTATCGTTCGGGGCGACTGGCACAAGCATTAAAAGCAGCAGGCTACCAGGCTACGAACTTAGAAGGATCGATTTTCCAATGGGCTAATGAGGGCAGGGCCTTGGTCACTAGCCAAGGCGTGCAGGCAAGTCAAACAGAGCAGGCAACTAGTAAGGTTCATCCTTACAATGCACTTTGGGGCTTGCTGCTAGAGTCAAAATGATCTGCGAATCCTACATTTTGCCACTTGTAGTAGTGGATCTAAACGTAGACCCGTAATATAAAAAAGCAGCGAGTTACCTGTCATTATGCCATTGCCTCTAGAGCATACGTCTGCTTCGCCCGGATCTCCTTCGTCGATGTCTGAAAACCTGCCTTTTTCAGACAGAGCACAGGGACTACGACTGTATTCTAGCGAGGGCGAACCGCGCCATGCGACCTGGCTAGAGCTATTTTTTGATTTGGTATTTGTGCTGACGATGGCGGAGCTGGCGCATCTGCTGCATGGGCACCCGGATTGGGAGGGTATTGTCAGCTTTGTGGTTCTGTTCGTGCCGGTTTGGTGGCTGTGGATTGACTTTAGCTATTATGCCGATCAGTTTGATGTGGATGAGGGGATCTATCGACTAATTTACTTTGGGATTATGTTCGGCATAGTCGTGCTGGCGCTAACGATTCCCGAAGCGCTCTCGGAAGGAGCGTCCAATTTCGCAGCGGTGTATGCGGCGCTGCGGCTAGTAATCATTGGGCTGTATATGCAGGCCTGGCGGCTGGTACCTCAGTCCAGGGAGCTGACGAGTCGGTATGCGATGAGCTTTTCGGCGGCGTTCTTCCTTTGGCTGGTATCGATCGGGGTGCCGGGACCGGCTCGATTCTGGCTGTGGGCGATCGCACTCCTGATCGAAATTAGCAACGGCCCAATCACCTACCTCACAATTCGCAACGTCCCAACCCAAGAGTCTCATATGGATGAGCGATTTGGACTATTCGTGATCATCGTCTTAGGCGAGGCCATCATCGCTGTTGCTTCGGGCGTGGCTGATACCGCCTGGCAGTGGCAAAACGTGCTGACGGCAACCGGCGGATTTATTGCAGCGGTTAGCCTGTGGTGGATGTACTTCGAGCGAGCGGATGAATCTACGATCAATCAGGCGCTGCGCGGTGGCAAGATGGCGCTGTTTCGCTCTTTTATCTACGGCTACAGCCACGTCTTCGCCTTCATGGGGATTGTTGCGACTGGCGTTGGTATCCAGTTTGCGATCGAGGCAGCTTCTGGGGAGCCTTTCACTCTGCCGATGCAGGTGGCTCTATGCGGTGGAATCGCTGTATTCCTAACAGGTGTAACAACGTTGCAGTGGGCGTCGCCGACCTGTCTGCCTCCTCGAGTGGTGGTGGCGCGATTGCTACTCGCTCTTTTTTCTCTTTGTCTAATTCCTTTTAGCGCTATCCTTTCTCCGATTGGAGTCGTGGTACTGCTAGCATTTTTGCTAGTTGCTCTAAACGCACTCGACGGGATTCCTATCGCCAGGGTTTAGCGAGCTTCCTCTTTTTGATTCTCTCTGTTCTCTTCCTACGGGACTAGATCTAAAGGAATAAATCAACTCCGAAGAAAATACCGGAAAAGTCAAGTCCGACAACGTATAAAGTTCAGTACAGTAAGTCAGTCTAGCTAAAGCTCAAACTCAAACAACCAAGCCAAACCAAGGTAGGAAAGAATGATAAAAACCGCAGTAACAGACGGAAGCTTGCAACGGTGCTGCGATCGCCTTTTGCGGATTGCAATAGCCGCTGTTGTCTCGATTGGACTGATAGTTTTTCCGTTGGGTGGCGATGCGATCGCCTACAGCGTTGACTACGAAATGGACAAAGCCCGCGCCGAAAAAACAGTTGAGCACTACGGCGAATCTATCCGGCCCATCGTCGAAGAGGCGATCGAAAACAACGAGAACAACCCCGACAGCAAAGCCACTGCTGAGAACTCCTATCAGAGAGAAAGTCCACTTAACCGCTTGCTGCCGAAGCGACTGGGCAAGTTCTTTTCTAAAAAAGATTTTCTAGATATGTCAGAGACTGAAGATCCTAACGCAGGTTGACGTTGCCTTTTATTGAGCGATCGCACCCCCTCTTCCCCACCGCCTTTTCTTCGCCGACCTTAGCCCTGGCGATTCTCTCCTGTTCAATCGCTGCAATTGAGCGCCTCTGCTGGATTTGGTCCATAAAAAACTCTTCTAGAGTCGGTTTTGCCACTTCCAGCTTGGCAATTTGGGCATTCATCAGGCGAGCCGTAGACATAAACTCAAACGGATCGCCGTGCAGTATGCCATACCAATAGCCATCGCGAAAGGAGATATCTCGCAGCCAGGTATCCAACACGTCTAGGCTGCCGCCGTGACCTTTGACTTTGTAATAGTCTGGATTGCCTAATAGCTCTTTGATGGCCCCGATGCAGATGATCTCGCCTCGATCGAGTATGGCGATGCGATCGCAGATCATTTCCACATCCGACAGCACATGAGAGTTGAAAAACAGCGTCTTCCCCTGCGCCTTTAGCGACAGAATAATCTCACGGACCTGATAGCGTCCGGTAGGATCTAGCCCCGACATCGGCTCGTCTAAGAACACAATCTCAGGATCGTTGATCAGCGCCTGCGCCATTCCCACGCGCTGTAGCATTCCCTTGGAATAGCGGCGCATTTGCTTTTTCTTAGCAGAGTGCCGATCGAGCTGCACCAGATCCAACAGTTCTGTAATCCGTCGCTTTTGCAGACTGCCCTTAATGCCAAAAAGCCCAGCCGTATAGCTCAAAAATTCCCAGCCAGTCAGGTAGTCATAGAAATATGGATTCTCTGGCAGGTAGCCGATTTTGGCCTTAACCTGGCCATCGCCAGCAGGCTGTCCCATCAGGGTCGCGCCTCCAGCGGTCGGTCTGATGATTCCTAATAGCAGCTTCAGCAGCGTAGTTTTACCGGCTCCATTAGGACCGAGCAGGCCAAAGGTTTCTCCTTTGTATATATCTAGTGAGCAGTGTTTGAGCGAGGGCGGCGCTGCTTTTAGCCAAAAGCCTGTCCGGTAGACTTTTCTGAGCAGTTCGGTCTGGATAATAACGGGAGGGTGCGCTGAAGCTTCCGCGCCGTAGTTATTCGGGAAAGTTGTCGAAGGCGGAATTGAGGCCACGGTCATAACGGATATTCCTACAGCAAAGGCTCTCTAGAAGAACCTCTAGTAAAATAACAGTAGATTTCGTACAAGACTTACTGAGAAAAGCACATGGACCGCTCGAAAATTGTCGCTGTTATCACCGGAGCTGTGTCCGTTTTGCTGGCGATCGCATACTTACTGCTCGTACAGATGCTCGATTTTCGCGGTGAAATGCTTCCAGCACCAGTGAGTTTTCTGGGATCTTGGCTGTCATAAATCAGCTTGGCGCTTTCGGCGTTTTCCGATCCATGCGTGTTCCCGTCGGGAATAGCCATGTCTCTACAGCTAGAGCCACGCAGACAAGTCACGATTAATCAAATCTTGCAGTCGTAAGATATCTTCTCGGTAGTAGGCTTTGAGCAGCTGACGATCTGGTTCGGAAAGGGGCAGCGCTTCTTTGCCAGCGGAATTGGCGGAGATTAGGCGCGATCGCAACCTCTGTCTTTTCTCTTCCGGCATCACCGCCTTCAGCAGCGTCCCCACCGCCGAGCGTACCGGGTTGTTTGTCCGCAGCAGCTGATTAATCGACTGATTTTTTGGCACCTCAGCCGCCTGCTGCCGCTGGCCCACATCCACAGCAAACCCAGGATCAACCCCGATAAAGCCGTAGAGATCGGCCATCAAAGCCGCTGCGTCCTCTTTCAGCTCGTCATACAAAAAGAGCTTTACCTGCTGCGGTCCAAACGTCTCTAGAAAGTGCTTCACGCCCGCAAAATAGCGACCCTTCAGCAGCGTAAAAGAAGACTCCCCGCTAGTTTCTACCTGCTGCGCCAGCGTTTTTTGATTGCCCACCACCTGTCGCACATGCATCAGGTAGTCAGAATACGCTCGCTCCACCGGATTGCGTAAAACTGCAATTAGCTTAGCTTCGGGCACATATTTTTCAATAGCAGGCACCGCCCGCTCATGCAAAAACAAATAGTTTGGAGACGCCTCCCCAATCGCAATTTCAGTCGTCACCCCCTCGAACAGCGCCTGGTAATCCTCGATAGTGACAATTTGCTGCCTGCCCCCCGGCGTTAGCTGCGGTTCGTCAGTCCGCTCCTGCGTAGCTCTCCCTAGAAACTCAGTTTCCTTACGCGGGCTCATAAACACCTGCGGATGCTGTTGTAGGTAGCTATAGATAGACGTTGTCCCGGCTTTTTGCACGCCAAAAATCAAGAAATTGGGAAGAACCATATCGGGAACGCCAGACAATCTTTGAGCGCTATCATCTTTCCCAAATCAGTACTTTTTGCTGTGTTTCGACACTGACAATCAATTCAACGACGACTGAGACAACGGCGGCTGAGCGCAGTCGAAGCCAAAACCCACCGAATCTATCTCAATTATTCGCCAGAAATAACGTCGGCTATCTCATCTACCGAATCAGCCGCATCTTTATTCGTATTGTTGAACAGCCCTAGCCAATAGCCCAGCACCGCCCCGAATACAAAGCCCCCTGCATGTGCCCAATACGCTACGCCGCCGCCCATACCGACATCTGCCGGAGCGCCTAAACTGGCAAAGCCATAAAGCGCCTGCTCTACAAACCAAAAGCCTAGAAACAGCAAAGCTGGAACTCTAAAAGCGGTGAAGAAAATCGGAATAAAGGTGAGCACACGGACCTGTGGGAAGCGGAAAATGTATGCGCCCATGACGCCTGCGATCGCACCACTCGCGCCCAAAGAAGGCACCGTCGATTCAGGCGCTACATACCACTGACACAAAGACGCCAGCACGCCGCACATCAGATAAAACACAAAAAACTTCAGATGGCCTAGCTGATCCTCAACGTTATTACCAAAGATCCACAGGTAGAGCATATTGCCCCCCACATGGAAAAAGCCAGCGTGTAAAAACTCCGCGCTCAGCAGCGTCCCCCACTCAGTCACATGCGGAAAGCCCAGTCCCGTATTAAAGCTTATGCTCAGATCTCGGGGTACTACAGCAAACGTATTGAATAAAGCTTCCAAATTGGGTCCGCTCAGCGTGGCTTCGTATAAAAACACCAGCACGTTGAGGGCAATAAACCCATACGTAACATAGGGCGTTGTGGTGATTGGGTTGTCGTCGCGAATAGGAACCAAAACAGCTTTCTCCAGCTAACTAAGATAGAACGGATAAGGCAGATAGAACAGGCAAGCAGAAGCGGACAGGCATCAAAGCGCTACCGTCTCTTTTCATGTAAATTTACTAGATTCCATCCTTATTAGCGATCCCTCTTTCGAGAGGCAAGGCAGTTCACTTTTCTCTGAAGCAAACTCTGAAGCAAAGTAGAGCAGAATGCCAAGCAAACTAGCGTAAACCGAATGGCAAAGCCCAAAAAAGCAGGCAATAAAGCAACCGACCGCAAAGTCTATTCAGAATTCGGCGCAGCAGCAGCGATTGCTCGCCCCGCCCCCGACCTTCCCCCCAATCAACAAGACATTCGCGTCCAAATCTCGCGAAAGGGCCGTAAAGGCAAAAGCGTCACTATTGCCAGCGGCTTCGTTCATAATGCTGAGACAATTGGCACACTGGCCAAAAGCTTGAAGGCTAGCTGCGGCTCGGGCGGTACAGTCAAAGACGACACAATCGAAATTCAAGGCGAGCACGCGCCCAAACTGCTCGCCCTGTTAATAGAGAAGGGCTACAAAGCCAAAATTAGCGGAGGCTAGCAAGATGACTGGGAGGACAAGGGCCAGAACAGAACAAGCAAACAGGACAGGCTAAACAGGCCAGAACTAAACGATTGATTAGACTGAAACACCTGTGTATTGCCTTTGTTATTGGCGTTTTCTGCTCGACGCTCTTGGGTGTGTTAGGTGAGACAAACTTCAATCAAGTTAAAGCAGCTCCTGAGATTACTTTTGGGGCCACTAGATCTTCCGATATCAAGTCTCCTAGCACTAAAGTTTCTCGATATTGGTCGAACCATTGGGCACAGCCCTGCATGAGCGCTCTGACAGCTCAAGGTATTTTCAATCCGACTGTGCTAGAGAACCGCTATCCCGTCAGCGCCATAACACAGGTGGAGTACGCCACTGCTGTATTAAAAGCTTTTCCTGGCGTATTTGCTGCCAACAACGAATATCTAGGACTAACCTTTGCCGCTAGTTCTGAGTCAGAGGCACTACTGATGGCCGCGCTCGGCGCGGATGCTCGCCCTGGGCAGTCTGTCAGCCGCAGTCAAGCGCTGGCCATTTTGACCTCGGGATCGGCAACGCCCTATCAAGCCCACGCCAATCAGCTATTGTCTGCAACCTTTGAAGATGCGGTGTTGATTCCGCGCAGCGCCAAAGAAGGAGTGGCGGCGGCACTGGCGGCTGGCTATATCGTTAGCAGTAAAGGGATCCCTGTGTCGTCCTTTAATAGCACGCAGACACAGCTATTGCCTCGCCGTAGCCTGGCGCTAGTGGACGGTGCGGCGTTTTTGTGTAGAGCTAGCCTTGATCCCGATACGGTTGCAACGATTCCTGGCGATCGCATCATTACCCCAACCGCGCTCTCAGCCACCGCCGCACCCACCCGCGAACTGCGCGGCGTCTGGATGACCAATATTGACAGCGACGTTTTATTTTCTCGCCCGGTTTTAGAACGAGCGCTAGACACCCTATCCGATCTCAACTTCAACGTGGTCTATCCCACCGTTTGGAACTGGGGAACGACCCTGTTTCCTAGCAATGTGGCAGAACGGGCACTCGGCTACAAGCAAGGGCTCTATCCAGACCTGGATAAAACAGGACGAAAATACGCATTGGAAGCGGCACAGGGCGATCGCGACATGCTCGCAGAAGTGATCGAACTTGCCCATAGCCGTGGCCTCAAAGTGATGCCCTGGTTTGAATTTGGCTTTATGGCTCCTTCTGACTCTGAGCTGGCTCGCCGTCATCCCGACTGGCTCACCCAAAAAGCAGACGGCACCCTCACCACGCCAGAAGGCGAGCACGACCGCGTCTGGCTCAATCCTTTTCATCCAGAAGTGCAGTCCTTTGTGTTACAGCTCATTGCTGAACTGTCAGCAAACTACAACATGGACGGTTTCCAGGTCGACGACCACATGGGTCTGCCATTTGCCTACGGTTATGATCCCTACACCGTTACTCTTTATCAGCGAGAGCACGACGGTAAGAGTCCGCCAGCAGACGCCAAAGATGCCGAATGGACCCGATGGCGAGCCGACAAAATTACTGACTTCATGGGCGAGGTCTTTACTACTGTCAAAGCCTATCGACCTCGCGCGGTGATGTCTGTATCACCCAATCCGCACGCATTTGCCTACGAGTATTACTTACAAGACTGGGACAAATGGGTGAAAAGAGGCTATGTGGAAGAAGTGATCATTCAGCTGTACCGGACTGATCTAGGCCGCTTTGTCTGGGAGATGGGGCAGGATGCGGCTGAATTTTCTCGTAGCCATATTCCGACGGCTGTGGGCGTGCTGAGCGGCCTTAGAGGGCGATCGGTGTCGATGGCGCAAATTGCGCAGCAGGTGGAAGCGGTGCGCGATCGCAACTACGCTGGCGTCTCATTCTTCTTCTACGAAACGCTCTGGAACCTCAGCAGCGAAGGCACACCCGACCAACGCCAAAATGCGATCGCAGATATCTTTCCCAATCAAGCCACTCATCCGGTTGCCAGGTAGAAAATTCACTAAGTAGAAATACTCAATTAAAATCTATCGAAAGAGTGAAGGTTAAGTATTCTCACGAAAATTTTCTCTCTCCTTAATGGAAAAAATCAACAGCGTTGTTTAAAGTCTTATAGCTAGCGTCGGATGCATTCGTACGCTAGCTGACCACTTTGCTCTGCCATGACAAAGGTTTTACTCACTAGAAATGCGTGGAGCAAAGTGGCAAAAGCTATAGCTGTACGCTGCAAGAACGGATAACCAAGGAAAATTTTATGGCACAGAGTTTTGGTGTAATTGGCCTAGCGGTCATGGGCGAAAATATTGCACTCAACGTAGAACGCAACGGCTTTCCTATCGCGGTTTACAACCGTTCTCGGTCAAAGACCGACGCCTTTATGGAAAATAGAGCAGGCGGCAAAAACGTCGTCGCTGCCTACTCATTAGAAGAATTTGTCGATGCTTTAGAAAAACCCCGCCGCATTTTGCTGATGGTTCAAGCAGGCAAGCCAGTCGATATGGTGATCGACAGCCTTAAGCCGCTGCTCGACCCAGAAGATATGATCATCGACGGTGGCAACTCCCTCTACGAAGACACCGAACGCCGTGTCAAAGACCTTGAATCCGCTGGATTCAACTTCATCGGTATGGGCGTCAGCGGCGGCGAAGAAGGCGCACTCAATGGCCCTAGCCTGATGCCCGGTGGCAGCAAAGCCGCCTACGACTCCATCGAACCGATCGTCACCAAAATCGCCGCCCAAGTAGACGACGGTCCCTGCGTTACCTACATCGGTCAAGGTGGTTCCGGCCACTTTGTCAAAATGGTGCATAACGGCATTGAATACGGCGACATGCAGCTGATTGCCGAAGCCTATGACCTGTTGAAAAATACTCTAGGGCTAAGCCAAGCAGAGCTACATGAAACTTTTGCTGAGTGGAACAAAACAGAAGAGCTAGACTCTTTCTTGATTGAAATCACCACCGACATCTTCACCAAAATGGATGAAGAAACCGGTAAGCCGCTAGTCGAGCTAATCATGGATAAAGCGGGTCAAAAGGGAACTGGCCGCTGGACCGTGATGAGCGCCTTAGAAATTGGCGTTAGCATTCCAACTATCACCGCTGCCGTAAACGCTCGAATCATGTCCGCAATCAAAGAAGAGCGCGTAATTGCAGAAAAGCAGCTAACCGGACCTACCGCTAGCTTCGACGGTGACAAAAAGGCCTTTGTCAACAAAATTCGAGACGCGCTGTACTGCTCTAAAATCTGCTCTTATGCCCAGGGAATGGACTTGCTCAGTAAAGCCTCCGCGCTCAATGGCTATGATCTGAACTTAGGAGAAACTGCCCGCATCTGGAAAGGAGGCTGTATTATCCGCGCTGCCTTCCTCAACAAAATCAAAGCTGCCTACGATCAAGATGCCAAGCTGCCTAACCTACTGCTGGCTCCAGAATTTAAGCAAACCATCCTAGATAGACAGGAGGCCTGGCGCGAAGTCATCGCTACCGCTGCCAAAGTAGGTATTCCTGTACCCGCCTTTAGCGCCTCGCTAGACTATTTTGATAGCTATCGCCGTAGCCGCCTGCCTCAAAACCTGACCCAGGCACAGCGCGACTACTTTGGTGCGCACACCTATCAGCGCACAGACAAAGAAGGCATATTCCATACTGAGTGGGCTGAATAGACATTCATCTCTAGCGCCTAGCGCCTTGATTAAAGAAGCACTCTAGGAGAAAACTTAGAGTGCTTTCTTGTTGGCTTCTTCTTTCCAACCTTTCTGATCTCATACAGCGAACTTCGTAATGCACGGAGGAAGGCTGATCCCACTAGCTTTCGGGCATGGCCGATTCTAGGCGCTCAAGGGAAATGCGAGCGGCTTCTGAGACTTGAGAATGGTCGTCTTTCGCTAAGTAGCGGAGGGCGGCGAGGCTTTTGGGGGTGGGGAGGTTGCCGAGGGCTTCGGCGAGGCGCTGTCGGACCAGCCAGTCCTTGGCTTGAGCAAAGTTGAGGATATTGTCGACGGCTTCGGTGTCACGAATTTCGCCTAGGGCCGCGATCGCAGCCTGCTGAATCACGACTTCTGGACTATCCAAAGCTGCAATCAACACATCGTGCGCCTTTGGGTTCTTGAGATTACCAAGAGAAACCGCCGCGCTAAAGCGGACCAGCCAGTCCACATCTTCGTAAAAAGCGCGCACTAAGGGATCGAACGCTCGGGGATCTTCTAAGTAGCCCAGTGCGCCTGCTGCATCTGCTCGAATTCCATAGTCGGGATCGCTTTCTAAAATATTGACTAGCAGGCCGTAGCAATCTTTGGTGGGCTTCAGTCCTAGCGCAAAGATTGCCATGGAGCGAACCTGCTCATTCTTGTCATCCAATACCTTTTTGATCAGCGGGACCGCCTGCTCTGCTGGGACGTTGCGGAGAGACGCTAGAGCTAGCTTGCGCTCTACCAGGTCATCCGCTTCTAGCTTCTGTGAAAGGGCATCGAGATCGGGCTGTGAGAGCGTAGGCAACTCGGGCTGAGACATAGGTAAAGAGGCATGTGAAGGCTATCTTTCTATTATAAGGTCGTCTACGGAGGCTGAGAGGGTGACCTCGTTTCCGTAAGCGATCCCCGGGACGCGAGGCAGCAAAAGCTCTAGAACTGAAGGGTCTTGAAAATGGTTTATTTTGGTCTCTGGGCGCGGATAGTAGATTAGACCGTCAAACGATTGTTGCTGCCAGCAGAGGTGAATAGGCGCAAAGGAAAAGCTTTCGGGATCATGATGCGCGGACCATTTGACTAACGGCAGCGTGATTGGAGGCTGAAGCGTGAAGATAGCAGGAGCGATCGAAACGTTGAGTGTACCCAGATAGAACGGTGAGAGATCAATGCCTAAAGCGCGGAAGTGAGGGGCCTGCATGGCTATAGTCCCTCTGGGGTAGGGACTGTCAGTGGCTCGTCCAGAAGCGACCTGATGTCCTGGGACGACAGTCGCTGAAAAGGTGAGATTCGTAGGCTCAGGTGCGTTCATTGAGAAGTTGGCAGACAGGTTGAGATTTGATTTTGAGGCAATAAAGAACAGAATTTTGCGTGAATTTTTGATCGCATAGACCGAAGAACCAGTTACACTTACGTTTTCTAGAGAACAGCCAAAATAGGCTCTCTGGGAAAATCAGCTTTTAGGAAGATCGCTACCGAAAGAGAATTAACGTTTGATTTCAGAGAACAGACTACCGAAATAATCTCGAATTTCATTTCTCGAATTCCCTTCCTTGAATTCCATTTTAGAAATATATGAGTCAGTCTCAATCAGTTTCTGCTGTAAAGAATGTGTCCTCGCCTGATCCCAGCAGTCTAGCCGGGACCGCTACAGGGATATACGTTTGTATTCATGGGCATTTCTATCAGCCGCCTCGCGAAGATCCTGCCCGTGGGGTAGTGGGCAGGCAGCCAAGCGCGTCGCCTTTTCACGATTGGAATGAGCGAATTCTGTATGAGTCTTATCGACCCAACGCATTTGCGCGGATTCTGAACAGCCAGGGCGAAGTGGTGCGCATCGTTAATAACTACGAGCACATCAGCTTCAATATTGGCCCGACTCTGATGAGCTGGCTAGAGCGGTACGATCTAGAGACGTATCGGCGAATCCTGGCTGCGGATAAGGTTAGCTGCGATCGCAATCAAGGTCACGGCAATGCGATCGCCCAAGCCTACAACCACATCATTTTGCCGCTGGCAAACTACCGCGATAAAGTCACGCAAATCCGGTGGGGCATTGCTGACTTTCAGCATCGGTTCAAGCGCGATCCCGAAGGCATGTGGCTAGCTGAAACCGCTGTTGATAATGAGACGCTGGCGGTTCTAGTCAGTGAGAGCATTCAGTTTATTATCCTCGCTCCCTCACAGGCTGCTCGCTGTCGGCGCTTTGGTCTAGACGATGGCTATGACGAGTGGCAAAGCGTAGAAGCTGGCGATATCGATCCGACTCAGCCCTACCGCTGCTTTGTCCCGATGCAGGCGAATGGACGCGACTATATCGATATCTTCTTCTACGATGGGCCGATCTCCGGCGACATGGGGTTTGACAGCACGTTACAGTCCTCCCAGCAGTTTGCTGACCGCTTAGGTCAGGCCGTTAGATCCTTCGAGCTAGGAGAGGACGCTGCCCGGTGGGCTGAAGCAGACAGATTTCAGAGGCGATCGCAGCTGATCTCAGTGGCTACCGATGGTGAGACCTTTGGCCATCACCGGGGGGGCGGCGAAAAAACGCTGGCCTACACCGTCATCAATGAGCTACCCGATAGAGGATGGCAGGTCACTAGCTATGCTCACTATTTGAGCCTGTGTCCGCCTACCTGGGAGGTACAGCTAAAACCAGTGACTGCCTGGAGCTGTTCTCATGGCGTCGATCGCTGGCGGCGGGACTGTGGCTGCGGCGGCGGTGGCGGCTGGCAGCAGCAGTGGCGCGCTCCGTTGCGAGAGGCTTTGGACTGGCTGCGCGATCACCTGATTATTCTCTACGGAAAAATAGGGTCATCGCTACTGCGCGATCCCTGGGCTGCTCGAAATGATTACGTTGGTGTACTGAGCAATCCCTCAGAGCAGAACCTTGGCTATTTCTTCGCAGCGCACCAGACTCGTCCGCTTACCAGCGCCGAGCGTACAGAAGTGCTACGCCTGCTAGAAATGCAGCGCCACGCGATGTTGATGTACACCAGCTGTGGCTGGTTTTTTGATGAGATTTCGCGGCCTGAAGGCACGCAGATTTTGCGCTACGCGGCTAGGGCAATCGAGCTGGCAGAAGCGGTTTCTGGAAAACTGCTAGAGAGCGACTTTGTTCAGCGCTTAGCCGAAGCGCCTAGCAATGTCAGCTATTTCAGAACCGGTGAAGGCGTTTATCAAAAGCAGGTTAAGCCCAACCAGACTAGCCTAGAGCAGATAGTGGCCCGCTATGCCATCGGCTCGCTGTTCAACCCTGTAAAGGAAGAGGAACAGCTCTACTGCTATACCCTGCGAAAGCAAGATTACTATCAACAACCCATGGGGGCATTGACACTTGCGGTGGGCCGAGTCCAGGTGACGACGGCGATGACTCAGGAAAAGCAGACGCTCTCTTTTGCAGTGCTGCATTTAGGCGGCTGGGATTTTCAGTGTGGTGTCCAGGCGTTTCCGAACAGGGGCGCTTATGTCCAAGCCAAGCAAGCGGTTGTCGAAGCGTTTAGCACGGCTAGCGTGGCCCCGAGCGTTCTGGCAATTGACAGGCGCTTTAGCTTGAGCTACACGCTGCAAGATCTCTCACAGGAAGAGCGCCAGCAGATCATGCAGCAGCTCAATCAGGAAACGCTAGAGCGGTTAAATCAGCTCTATGAGCAGGTCTATCGTGAGAACTACAGCGTGCTGATGGCGTTTCATCGCGATCGCATTACCGTTCCTCAATCGCTACAGGTCGCCGCTGATATTACCCTTAGCCACCGCGCCCTAGAAGTGATTCGCGCGCTAGAGCAAAACATCACCGAACCAGACGGCGACCTGCTCAAAATCACGGTCGGTCGAATCGCCGAGCTAGAAGGCATTGCGGTAGAAGCCTGTCACTTCCAGGCGGAGCTAAAGCTGCCTGATGCCAGGCCCGTTTTAGAACGACTGATTTGGCAGGGACTAGCCCAAACGCTAGAGACGGCTAGCTCAGACCAGTATCTAGAATTAGAAGCGGCAATTGAGGCGCTAGAACGGCTGATTGGCTTGGGTCAAAAGCTCAGCGTAGAAGTAGCTCTCTACCGGGTACAGGAGCTTTATTACGACTATTTAACCCGGCAGCAGCTTGCGATCGCACCTAGTCAGCAATCTCTGCTAGTCAGGCTAGGATGGGCGCTGGCAATCGATGCTAAGGCCGTTCTAACTGTGGCTTAGCGGCAGAACGGCCTAGCGGAAGAACCCACGACGACGATAAATCACCCGCGTGTTAAAGCCGCGGGCGGCGGCAGCGTCAACTCTAGCCTCTGCGGGAGAGCGAGTGTCAAAGCTGCCGATGTTGATAAATCGTCCGCCGCGCTCGCGATCGACATAGGCTTCTGGGAAAAATTGCTGAACCCGAGTTAGCGTTGACTCATCTGCAATCACAGCCGATATGTAAGGAAGACTAGGCCGGCTAGAGACCGAAAAGCCCATAGAAGAAAGCGTCTCTGGATCGGCAGTGCCGGTTACAGGCAGTCCCTGCACCCGTTGGTAAGTGCGAACGCCCTGCTGCGTTTCAAATCCATAGTCGCCATCGACAATTACCGGAATCCCAAAGTTATTTAGACGCTGCTGCAAAGCGATGACATCCGAGCCAGTACTGCCTGGTGCTAGGGTATTGTCCGACAAGTTTGGACCGCTAGAAGTAACTGGTGGCGCTACGGCAGTGCTGCCGCGCCCTCCTGGCAAAAACTCAAATTCCATATCGCGCAGCGTTTCTTCATCGGCAATGCCGGTCGCTGGAAGATCGCGAATTCTTTGATAGGTGGCTACGCCATCTGCAGTTTCCTGGCCATAAACGCCATCTACTGCAAAAGGATAAAGACCGTTTCGGCCTAGATATCGCTGTAGCGCAGTCACGTCTGCGCCTGTATCGCCAATGCGCAGCACCCGGCGGGTGAGACCGACTGCGGCCAGTAGCTGTGAATCGCTAGACGAGATACCAGCAATGGAATCGACAGAACCGCTAGTAGCCCGGTAAACGGACTGAGTCGCTGCTGAAACGGGCATCTGAATGAGGGCTATCGTCAAGGCTCCCCAGCCTATGGTGCGGACAGTGAGCTGCTTCATGGTCAACACAAGAGACTCCACGATGGGTTTAATAAGGGTTTTGATGAGATATTATTACTCATCCAATGCATAAAGAATACTGTCATGTGCCATTGGCCTTTATTCCTGGCCCGTATTCACAGCAGATCAAATGACTCTGCACCAGTTCAGACATAGTTGCTATTGTGTAGACTAACCGGTGGATTAAGTCCCTAAAACCAAATCAGGGCATAGCATTCAGGCAAACCTCACTCATAGAAATATCCGTTCAAGTTCGCACCTGCTACAGGAGAGACCATGTTTCGGCCTCAGATTCGTCGCGCTTCAAAGAAGTTCTTTGTTGGCAAAAGTACCTACCCAGAAATCGAGCGCATTGGCGATCCGCATTCTTATTGGGGGGACATCTATCATCTGCTGCTGACGATGCCTTGGCCAACGTTTATTGGTCTCACTAGCTTCCTGTATCTGCTGCTAAATGCGCTGTTTGCCCTTGCCTATAGTTTGGGCAGTAGTGGGATAGCAAGGGTCAGCGGTAGTGAACCCAAGCAGCTATTAGAACTGTTCTTTTTTAGTGTGCAGACCATGGCCTCGATTGGCTATGGGGCAATGTATCCCAACAGTCTGTATGCCCATTGGCTGGTGGTGATTGAGTCGCTAGTCGGCATATTTTTCATGGCGATGACGACAGGTCTTGTCTATGCTCGTTTTTCGCTGCCCACAGCGCGGATTTTGTTTAGTAATGCGGCGGTAATTGCGCCTTTTAATGGAGTGCCGACGCTGATGTTTCGGACAGCGAATAAGCGAAAAAACTACATTCTAGAAGCGCAGCTGTGGGTGACGCTGGTGCGCGATGAATACAGCGATGAAGGTGATTTTATGCGACGCTTTCACGATGTTCCTTTGGTGCGATCGCACACGCCCATATTCAGTCTCTCTTGGACCGCCATGCACCAGATTTTGCCAGGCGGTCTGCTTGATGGCGATACGGTGGAAAGCTTGCAACGCGATCGCGCCGAAATCATCGTCACCCTCACCGGCCTAGACGAAAGCCTAGCGCAGACTATCCACGCCCGCCATACCTTTCAAGCCGAAGACATTCACTGGGACCATCGCTTTGCTGACATCCTACTGACCAATGCTCAAGGGCGGCGAATTATCGATTTCAATCTATTTCATAGCGTTCATCCTCTTAGCACATCGCGTCAGCTATCCAATGGGCGCACCCTTAGCAATGGCAAAGTACCGGCTCAGATAGATGAAGTTCGCTAGTCAGGTAAAATTAAGGACATGTAAGCATTAAGAGGATCGGAGCTAGCAATGGCTAAAGAACAACAAGGTCTTTCAAACTGGCGTCCTATTCGCCGATGGCTCCGCTCGTATTTGCGCTCACTGATACAACCGGTCAGAACGCTGCTTTTGATAGCTGCTTTAATCGGTAGTGCGCTCTCTAGCGGCCCTGCCTACGCTGATAACTTTGATCGAATGAACCTTCGTCAGCAGGACTTTTCCGGTCAAGATCTAACCGCCAACGACTATACCCGCGCCGATCTAACTGAGGCTAACTTGAGCCATACCAACTTGGAGCAGGTGCGCCTGTTTACGACTCGTCTCAACCGGGCGAACCTAGAAGGCGCAAACCTCAGAGGTGCTACTTTAGACGGCGCTAGCCTGGCAGGAGCCAACCTCAAAGACGCCGTTTTAGAGGGCGCTTATGCCATCAACATCGACTTTCGCGGCGTCAACATCGAAGGCGCAGACTTTACCGATGTCTTGCTAAATCCAAAGGACAACGACAGACTTTGTGAGGTGGCTAGCGGGACTAATCCCACAACCGGTAGAGAGACTAAAGAGACACTTTATTGCCCCTAGCCTCAATCCTTAGCTTTGTGTCGGTCGGCTACAGATATCCATGTTCAGCTAAGAATGCCAGAGACGGGTCTATATTAGATTCATCTCTGGCATTTTCTTGCTCCCTGCCAAGACTTTCTGTATTAGTATCTCTGCTGCTATCAGTATCAGAATTCGTACCAGCGTTAGATCCGTAGCGAGCAAATTTCTCTACATATTTACCCAGTAAATCCCCTTCTAGATTCACCAGATCTCCTGGCAAGAGATATTGCAGGTTCGTTTCGGCGTAGGTTACCGGAATCACCGCCGTTCGAAACCAGTCTCCAGAATGACTGCATTCCGCTACCGTCAGGCTGATGCCATTAACGGCGATGCTGCCTTTGTTGACGATATAGCGAGCGACTTTGGAGCTGATCTTCCGGAAGCAAATTTCCCAGGCGTCGCCGGTTTGCTGAGCGCTTTCTAGCTGGCCAGTCCCATCTACATGCCCGGTGACAAAATGGCCGCCAATTTTGCTACCTACTCGCAGAGAAGTTTCTAGGTTTACTTTGCCGTTCTCTGAAACTTTTCCTAGCGTAGACTTGTCTAAGGTTTCAGGAGAAGCCGCTGCAATAAAGCCCTTGCTCAAAATCTGCTCAACGGTCAGGCAAACACCATCGACCGCGATACTATCACCGAGTTCAATTTCGGCTAAGACCGGATCTTGGCTTGTTGGACAGGTGATTCTTAGCTGGTATTGGCTTAAGTGTTGTAGTTGACCGATGCTCTGGACTAAACCTGTAAACATACGCTTATTAAAACAACTGTTAGAGACGATCTTAAAGACAGGCTTGGTTCTCTGTCGTCTTTTGTCGCCTGCTGCTGGCGACTACCGAGCTACTCTAGCGCAGCTGAGTATCGTTCATGACCAAGCGCTATCACGACCTCAACTTTTTGATTGTTTCGATAAAGTTTTTTTATCTTTAGCTGAGTTCTGACAGAAATCGCTTTAGCCTAGAGGAACATTAAAGCTGCTTTTTAAGTTTAGTAAACGTTTTACCTGGCAAGCCTAAGGAACTAAGCGATGATTGAGATGACGGTTGCGGGGATTGCCATTGATGGAGGCACTCGAAATCCAGTGATTTTGCTGCGCGATGCGTCTCAAAGACGGCAGCTTCCTATTTTTATATCTGCTGAACAGTCTCGAACGATTCGCTCTGTCTTAGAAGGCGAGAAGATGTCTCGGCCCATGACTCACGATCTAATCGTGAATCTAATGAATGCTTGGGAGGTAGATTTACAGCGGGTGGTGATTCATGCGCTCAGAGACAGCACGTTCTATGCGGCGATGACAATGGGACGGGGCAAAAAGAAAAAGGAGATTGACGCTCGTCCTAGCGATGCGATCGCAGTAGCTCTCAGAGTCAATGCGCCGATCTGGGTGATGGAAGAAGTAATAGTGGATGCAGCGATGCCTGTCGATCAAGCAGCAGATGCAGCTGAAGCAAAGGCGTTTAGAGCTTTTGTCTCAGATATCAGCCCGGCGGATTTTGCTGAGCGTGGCCGTTCTGTTTAAAGTCTAGCGGGTTAGCATTTAGTAAGGTCTGGAATTTAGAAGCTTTGCGTAGTCGCATTTTTGGTAAGACCCGTCGTCGGCTGTCTATTTTCTCTCTAGGGACAATGCGGTTCGCCTCTGCTGACGCGGCTAGCACTGTGATTACAAGCGCGATTGCTGAGGGCATCAATCACATAGAAACCGCTCCCGCCTATGGTCAAAGCGAACGCTATGTCGGAGAAGCGCTGAAGCGGATTTTTGCAGTAGGAAAGATCGCTCGCGCAGCGCTAACGGTCACCAGCAAGATCGCGCCTACAGTCAAAAGAACAGAGATTGAGGCGACGATAAAAGCGTCTTTGGCTCGTTTAGGCGTTGACTATCTAGACTGTCTAGCGATTCATGGAATCAATACGCAGGCGCACTTAGAGTCCGTACAGACTGAGATGCTAGCGGCGATCGCGTCCCTTCAAGCTCGAGGTCTAGTTCATCATCTAGGATTTTCGACTCACGCACCGTTAGGGGTCATCCAAAGCGCGATCGCAACCAACGCTTTTAGCTTTGTAAACCTGCACTACAGCTTCTTTTTTCAGCAAAATCGGGATGCGATCACCCAGGCCCACCAGCAAAACATGGGCATCTTCATCATTTCCCCTGCTGACAAAGCCGGATTGCTCTATACTCCCCCTGAAAAGCTCAAAACGCTCTGTGCTCCCTTTGATCCGCTGCTACTAAACTACCGATGGCTGCTGAACGACCCGCGAATCACTACCCTTAGTATCGGCCCTGCGATTGCCGAAGAACTAGAATGGCCGCTACGAGTAAAGGATCTAGATAGTCCGCTGAGCACAGAAGAACAAAAAGCTGTTGAGCGGCTAGAGACAGCATTAGAGTCTGAGCTGGGGCGCGATCGCTGTTCACAGTGCCACGCCTGTCTTCCCTGCCCTGAAGAGATCAATATTCCAGAAGTGCTGCGGCTGCGAAACCTGACGGTCGCCTACGAGATGCAGTCCTTTGGTCAGTATCGATATGGCATGTTTGAAAACGCAGGGCACTGGTTTCCAGGGCGACGAGGCGATCGCTGCACAGATTGTGGTGACTGTCTGCCTCGCTGTCCAGAACAGCTCGATATCCCCACCCTGCTTAGAGACACCCACCGCCGACTATCTGGAAACCGTCGCCGCCGCCTTTGGGAAGAGTAAGTTGGGACGAATACTCTGTCGGAAGAACAAGCAAGTAGGGTGAATTTAGACAACAGAAAAGATCTGGTCTCTTTCTACGGACAGAGGGCTACGGACAGAGGGCTATGGGTAGAAGGCTACAGAGCACTGCTCTTACACCACACTGCTCTTACACCACACTGAGGTACCGGTTTCTTCTTTCCCTGCGGTGTAGCTACGGTAAGCTATAGATTTTCTTCCCTTTGTTAAGCGGCACAATCAAATCTAATCGGTACGATAAATAGAATTAGTGCTTATCTGTATATTATTGATCGCAGATAAGGTTTTGCAGTTAAAAACAGCCACGAATAAGCAAATCTCTATAATCAGTCATTACAGAGAAAGAACAGATCATCATTCCTACCAGGACAAAGAAAATTAAGGATCAAGAAAGTATGACCTTCACTCAAGAACAGCACCTAACCGGTAACGGCGCACAAACTGATGACCGGGTAGCCGTGCTGCTGATGGGTTACGGCGAAGTCGAAAGCTACGAAGACTTTGCTAACTACAATGAGCAAGCCCTCAATCTACTCACCGCTAAATTTGCCCCAGTGCCTACCTGGATATATCCGCCCATAGCCAAGCTGTTGGCTATTTTTGATCTGCACGAGTGGAGCCATCAGCACGGCAACTTTGTCTCTCCTCACAACGCTATCTTTGAAAAGCAGAGAGCTGGAATCGAAACCTGCTTGCAGAATCGCTGGGGCGATCGCGTTAAAGTCTTCAAGGCATTCAACTTCTGCGCACCTCACCTGCCTGATCAGGTGCTAGAAACTGTCAAAGCACAGGGCTTTACTAAGCTGCTGATTTATCCTCTGTTAGTAGTCGATTCTATCTTTACCAGTGGGATCGCAGTAGAACAGGTCAACGACGCGCTGACTAAGCTAGCTGGCACTGGCGAGCATTGGCTAAAAGGCACTCGCTACATTCCCTCCTTCTATAACGAAGAGCGCTACATCGATCTGCTAGCTAACATGGTGGAAGAAAAAATCAAGCAGGATCTGGCGGTTGCTCATCTGCCCTCTCAGACTGGCATCATTCTGCTAAACCACGGCTGTCCTCACAAGGCCAAAGGCTTTACATCCGGCATTGACGAGAGCCAGAAGCTCTATGAAGCCGTCCGCGAAAAACTCATCCGCAAGTATCCACTGATCTCTATCGGCTGGATGAACCACGACACACCGCTGATTGATTGGACACAGCCCAACATGGAAATCGCGGGTCAAAACATCATCGACTTAGGCGCAACGGCTCTAGTGATGATGCCCATCGGCTTTGCAACTGAGAACCACGAAACTCTGCTGGATGTAGATCATATTATTCACGGTCTGCGTCGCAAGAATCCTGAAGTCACCTATGTGCAGATGGACTGCGTTAACGACCATCCTGAATTTCTACAGATGGTTGCAGACTGGGCAGATTCTGAGATTCAGGCGCTGCTAGAATCTGCTCCGTTGACGGTCAACCCAGAGCTGAGAGACGCCAGTGCAACAGAGCACGGCCACGATCATCACAGCCACCACGGTCACGGTCACGATCACCACGACCATGCTGATCATAGCCACAGTCATGGCTCCGTAGGGCACAACCACGCTCATGATGCTCACAGCCACGATGCCAACGAACACCATTCTGAGACTAAAAGTAAGGAGAAGGTTGAGGCACACAGCCACCATCACTAAAAGCTAAAATTCACTATCCTGTAGAGACATCTCATTTTCTCTGCATCCATGCGTCTGCCCTTTTCTCGTCCGATCAAACGTCCACTGCCTTGGTTAATTGGGTTGGGATTAGTCGGCGTGATTGGGGTAGGCGCTGTTGCCTTTTCTGTGGCTCGTCGAGGGCCTGACTATGATATTGAGGCGCTGACGGTGCTGGTAACTGCTAGCGAGCTGACGACAAAGATTCCAGCAAGTGGTAGTGTAGAGCCTGTACGAACGGTGAACGTCAGCCCGAAGGCGGCAGGTATTGTCAAAGCGCTGTTTGTTGAGCAGGGCGATCGCGTCACCCAAGGTCAGCTGATTGCTGAAATGGACCGCGATCAAATTGATGCACAGCTCGTTCAAAACAGAGCCGGCGTTGCCGAATCAAGGGCGCAGCTCGACGATGCGCTCGACGGCGCGTCCAACACAGATATCGCCCAAGCAGAAGCCGCGCTAGAGTCGGCTCGCGCCCAGCTACGAGAAGCGCAGGCAAGGCTAGAACTGGCAGAAGAAGATCGCGATCGCACCCAAAGCCTATTTGAGCGAGGAGCTGTTTCTCAAAGTGCGCTAGATCTAGACATCAGTGAAAGTCGTAGCGCTGCGGCGTCTGTAGAGCAGTTTGTTGCCCGAGCAAACGAGGCCGAGCAGCGGCTAATCGATCAGCAAAATGGTAATGATGCAGAAGCGATCGCCCAGGCTGAAGCTCGTTTGCTGCGAGCACAGGGACAGCTTCAAGGTGTTCAGTCGCAGCTAGCCGATACCGAAATTCGAGCGCCTTTCGCAGGTATCGTTACCCAGCGGTTTGCTTCAGAAGGGGCTTTTGTGACGCCGACAGCGACGGCTTCAGACGTAACCTCGGCAACTTCTACTGCAATTGTGGCGATCGCTAGCGGACTAGAAGTGATTGCCGAAGTGCCAGAAGCGGATCTAGGACGAATTCAGATCGGGCAAGATGTTGAGATCCAGGCGGATGCTTTTCTCGACCAGACGTTTCTAGGTGAGGTGAGATTGATTGCGCCAGAGGCGATCGAGAAACAAAACGTGACTGTTTTCCAGGTAAGAATTCAGCTGCTGACCGGTACGGATCAGCTGCGCTCAAACATGAATACGAACGTTGCTTTCATCGGCAGCAAGCTAGAAGATGCCCTAGTAATTCCGGCGGTTTCTGTGATTACTCAAGCGGGTGAAACGGGGGTGCTGGTACCAGATGATGCCGACAGGGCGCAGTTTACACCGGTTGTTCTAGGGACTCAGTCGGGTGATCGCATTCAAGTAGTCGAGGGGCTCGAAGCCGGCGATCGCGTTTTCGTCGATTTACCACCAGGTCAGAGCCTAGAAAATTTGACTTTTGGCCGCAGCCAAGACTAGTAAAGCTAGATCCATGCATAGCTTCCGGCACTTGACTTTTAGCATGATCAACAGCTAAACCCTTTTCAAACAAAGCAAAGTGCTTGTCGCTGATGAGGTTCGCTAGATAGGCAATCGCACTTTTGAATGATACGAGCGCCTATCCGAAACTCTGTCCATAGAGTCTGTCGTCGATTTCTAAGGTGTAAGCAGACAAAGTTCTTTGACACTGGCTATTCCATTTTTTCGCCTGTTTGCACTTTCCATAGGCCAGCATAGATGCCGTCTTTTGAGATTAGCTGCTCGTGAGTGCCACTTTCAACAAGTTCGCCCTGCTCCATGACGTAGATACAGTGGGCGTTACGAACAGTTGACAAGCGGTGCGCGATCGCAATTACCGTTCTCTCTTTTGTGATCTTCTCCAGCGATTTTTGAATTGCTGCCTCGGTTTCGTTATCAACCGCTGAAGTTGCTTCATCTAAAACGAGAATAGGTGGATTTTTGAGCAAAGCCCGTGCGATTGCCAATCTCTGCCGCTGACCGCCCGACAGCTTCTGCCCCCGCTCGCCCACAATCGTGTCATACCCATCCGGTAATCCCACAATAAAATCATGCGCCTCAGCTACATTTGCCGCTCTGGTAATTTCATCTAAAGTGGCATTGAAGCTGCCATAGGCAATATTTTCTGCAACCGTGCCGTGAAACAAAAACACATCCTGGCTGACTAGTCCAACAGACTTTCTCAGATCTCTGAGCGTGAGTGACTGTAAGTCTAAGCCGTCTAGCAGGATTTGTCCCGCACTGATTTCATAAAAGCGCAGCAGCAGCTTGACTAAAGTACTTTTTCCCGATCCTGTTGAACCAACAATTGCCGTAGTTTTTCCAGCTGGAATTTTGAGAGAGAGATTTTTTAGAATTGGCTGACGCTCGTGATAGCCGAAAGAAACATTGTCAAAGATGATCTCACCGCTTACTTGCGCAGGTGGCAAAGCTGTTGTTCCTGGTCGAATAGCGATAGGCGTATCGAGTAGATTCATCACTCGTTGAGTAGAAGCCATCGCTCTTTGATACTGATCGAGGGTTTCTCCTAGCCTAGTCAGTGGCCAAAGCAAACGCTGAGTGAGAAAAACCAGCACCGTGTAAGTACCTGCTTCGATAGTGCCAGCGGCAGTCGCTAGACCGCCATAGAACAGAATGCCGGTAAAGCCGATCAAAATGATGATGCGAATCAGCGGAATGAAAGCAGCGCTCAAGACAATCGCTTTACGGTTGCTGTTTTTGTAGGCTTGGCTTTCACGGCTGAGCTGACCTAGCTCATAGTCCTCCGCTGTAAAGCTTTTGATCGTACTGATGCCGGTTAGGTTGTTGACTAGGCGGGCGTTGATCAGTCCGGCTTTGTCTCGGACATCGGCGTAGCGAGGAGCCAGAAACTTTTGAAAGGCGATCGCGCCTCCCACAATCAACGGCATCGGGACAACTGCCATCCACGCCAGTCCCGGCGCCAGCACAAAAAAAGTGGTGCCAATGATCAGCACCGTTGCTGCCATCTGAATCAGCTGGTTCGCGCCTCGGTCTAGAAAACGCTCTAATTGGTTAATATCGTCATTGAGCATAGACATTAACTGCCCAGTGCTACGCTCTTCAAAGTAAGCCAGCTCCAACCCCTGCACATGGGCGTAGGCATCTATGCGCAAATCGTGTTCCACAGACTGCGATAGGTTCCGCCACAGCAGTTCGTACGCGTATTGAAAGGCAGATTCCAAAATCCAGACTAGAAAAGTTAAAGCAGAGAGCAGCATGAACTGCGCTCGCAATTCCACCACACCCCATCTAGCCAAAATTGAATCTTGCTGGTCAACTACAATGTCGATCGCAACGCCAATCAGCGCAGGCGGTGCTAAATCAAAAACCGTATTTAGAAGCGAACACAGACTAGCTAGCCACGCTCGAGACCGATATACTCGGCCATAAGCTAGCAGACGCCTAAACGGATGCCCAAACAGATGCATTGAAGAAGACATAGCACACTAGCGAAAATCGCCAAAATCTAGGAGGCTTTCGCTAGGAACTATAACAAAATAAACGAGTCAGGCAGCTTCTACAGGTTAAACAGTGACGGCAACAGGCTCGACGATAGTAGGCTCTTCAGCTGACTCTACCTCATCGGTTGCAGCATCAGCGACGGCAATTTCTAATCCTAGATCTTTCAAGACCCACTCAATCGCCTTTTCTACAAACAGGTCAATCTCTGCTACCGGTAGTCGAACGGGCTTGATATCGCGGCTGTTGATCTCATGCGAAAAGAGACTTTCTGGTGTCAAATTCTCCAGCGCCTGATTGAAGTCAGCTGCCTTGATTTCGGCCACTGCCTTGTCCAAAGACAGCGCAGCGCTCTCAGAGATTTCAAACTCTCCTAGATCGTTAACAATACAGAACGAGGCTAGCTGCGTAGGCATCTCCTCCACCGACAGCAGGTCTTTGAAAAGATCCTCAGTGCTTGTCGTTTCGGCATACAAAGACTTGGATACCTCGAGCTGAGTCTCCTTTGCCAGATCGGCTAGAGAAATCATCTTTGGCTGACTCTTCTGTGGCTGAATTACTGTCTGAATTACCGAGTAGCTCGCTGAATAGTCGTTGGTCGGCAAGATTTCAAGGATTCTTGCCCCCAGCAGAGCTGCTTTCTTCTCTGAACTGTGGTGAATCGCTGTCGCCACTAAACTGGCCGCAATCACAATCCCTAACAGCGTTTTAGCCATGCTGCCGTCGGGCAGTAGTGGCATTAGGGCTTGCGCAGTGACCAGTGATTGAGAGCGGTAAACAGGGTTAGTAGAGATGAGCGCTGCTTCAGGAGAGTCCGTCAGGATGCGATCGCGCTCCGAGATATAGCTATCTAACACTCTCTGTTTAGAATACAGTTCACGCTGAAGGCGTTCATACTCACCAATTTTTTCTGATAGGTGCTGATGACGGCTCATCAGTTCAGTCTCGATTGCAGTCATCTTTTCTTGACGCAGCCGTTGAACATCTTGCTGGTGGGTCTGCACAAGCAGCGCTTCCAGCATCTCTGTCATAGCCGCTGTGTGGTAGGTGATGCCAGCGATCTGATTGCCATCTACTAGCAGATAGCGACTGAGAGCGCCTTGCGCAGCGGTCTGGGTTTTTCCTAGCAAAGATTGATATTCAGCATATAGCTGGTTGAGCGCAGTGCCATCCACATCGACTTGGCTATACTCTCTTTGAATGTTCTTTTCGATAGCTGCTAGCTGACCCCACAGCACCTGATAAACCGCGTCGCTACCTAAAACTCGTCTTGCGACATCTGGGTCTATATTCGCAAAAGAAAGCTGCGATCTTAGCTGTTTGGCCTGCAAGCGAGTTTGATCTAGATCAATAGCGAGCTGCTGTTTTTGCCCAGAAATTTCTGCGATGCGACCATTCAAAATAGCTTTATAGGTGCCTATGTTCCCTTGTCCATGCTGTACCGAAAAGTCGTTGAGCTGCTTTTCTAACTGCTGGACTTTCTGAGTCACTGAGGGTAGCTGGGAGCGAATATATGTCAATCGGCGACAGATGCTATCTGCACAGGCCTTGGCGCGAGTAGTTTCTCTAGCGACTTGGGCCACGACGGCTTGTACAGCGCTGTCGGCCTGTGCTGTATTTGCCTGAGTTACGTAAGCTAAAGACCAGTGATCACCCCGATTTTCAGCAGTGACAGCAGCTTTCGACTTGCTAAGTGATGCATTTGAGATAGCGCTATTGCTGAAGGTGGCTTGCTCTGACTGATGGATCTGTGGCGCGATCGCCTGCGCCTGGTTAAGTGCGGCCAAAGGAGAGATCTGGCTTGAGCTTTTTGAGAGGGACTGCTGTGACAAAGCGGTCGAGTGAGAGTCGCTTAGCTGCGGACTAGCAACCGCGCTTTCGCTATTGAGTTGGATCAATGTGGTGGCTGAAGCAAGAGCTACCACCCCTGATAGAACATTCCTTCGCACATTTTCCTTCCGATAGTTGGCCGGTTGACCGGCTGTGCGACGCTTAGTCGGCTGATTAATAGAAGAGACGTGGCTATGATTACGGCTACTCGTTTGCATCGGGATATCCAACTGATTGTTTAGCAGACCTTGGTACAGCATGTTCCCCAAAAGCCAGCAGCAGTGCAAAGTATGAAAGCGATCACACGTTTGCTAGACCTTTCTACAGAGGAAAGCAAGATAGATCCGGGCAACGATGTGTACGCAGTCTAGAATGTAGTGTCTGCTGAGGAACGTATTGTCTAGAAGAGTTAGCTGGGGCGCTGAAGCTGACCAAATATAGTTGATTAGGTAAGGCTGATTACACGCCATAGACTGCCCAAAAATGGACGGTAGTGTAACATTCTTGAGGAGAACTTCACGGTCGTGAGAAGAAAGGTTTTGTCAGTCTGGTTAGACGGGATATGAGCAAGAAAATGGGTAGGAAATGACTTTTAGCTATTGCGATCTGGCAAATCTGTATCGAAGCACGCTGTTCGACAACATCATTCCCTTTTGGGAGCGACATTCTGTTGATACTCAATGCGGCGGCTACTTTACCTGCCTTGATTCTGAAGGCGCGGTCTACGACACTGACAAGTTTATCTGGCTACAAAGCAGACAGGTGTGGACTTTCTCGATGCTTTACAACCAGACAGAAGAGAGAAATACGGAGGCAGGAGCTAGATGGCTGAGGATGGCGGAAGTTGGTGCCGATTTTTTGGCCAAGTACGGTAGAGATACGGACGGAAACTGGTTTTTTTCGCTAACTCAGCAAGGGCAACCGCTGGTTCAGCCCTACAACATCTTTTCTGACTGCTTTGCCGCCATGGCTTTTAGCCAGTATGCACTAGCCTCCGGTAGTGAGACTGCTAAGAAGATCTCGCTTCAGGCTTATCACAATGTTTTACGGAGGCAGCGCAACCCCAAGGGAAAGTACAACAAAGCGTATCCTGGCACCCGTTCGCTCAAATCACTGGCGGTCCCGATGATTTTGGCGAATTTGTCTTTAGAGATGGACTGGCTCTTAGCCGACACGCAGTTAGATCAGGTTCTGGTGGAAACGGTCGGCGAGGTGATGGGCGTTTTCTTGGACAAGGAGCGGGGGCTGATGTACGAGCATGTAGCCAGCGACGGCTCGCATGTAGATTGCTATGAGGGACGATTGATCAATCCAGGACATGGGATTGAGGCAATGTGGTTCATGATGGCGATCGCACAGCACCAGCAGAACACTAGCGGCCAGCACAATACCCACCTGATCGACCAGGCTACAGATGTTGTATTGAACATTCTTAACTTCGCTTGGGACGAGCAATACGGCGGCCTCTACTACTTCATGGACGCCGAGGGCTATCCGCCACAGCAGCTAGAGTGGGACCAAAAGCTATGGTGGGTGCATCTAGAAACCCTAGTAGCGCTAGCAATGGCGTATAGGTTAACTGGTCGAGAAGACTGCTGGCTCTGGTACCAGAAAGTGCATGACTACACCTGGAGTCATTTTGCAGACGATCAATCTGGTGAGTGGTATGGCTATCTCAACCGCAGAGGGGAGGTGCTGCTACCGCTAAAAGGGGGAAAGTGGAAAGGTTGCTTTCATATGCCTCGAGCGATGTACCTATGCTGGCAGGAGTTTGAGAAGCTGCACAGTCAGCAGATGTAGTCGTCAAGTTCAGTCAGCCAGTGTAGTCAGAAGGTGGTCAGAAAGGTTAGCAATGCTCAGAATTTCTCATATGGTCTCGATTCCAGATAGCGAGATTGACATTAGTGCAATTCGCTCTCAGGGGTCGGGCGGTCAGAACGTAAACAAGGTGGCGACGGCGGTGCATCTGCGCTTTGATGTGCAGGCGTCTTCTCTGCCAGATTTTTACAAGCGGCGGCTGTTGACGCTTCGAGATAGGCGGCTGACGAAAGACGGTGTGATTGTGATCAAGTCGCAGGAGCACCGCAGTCAAGAACGCAATAAAGAAGAGGCACTCAGTCGATTGCAGCAGATGGTGAAGGCGGTGGCAGTATTGCCAAAGGCGCGGCGGGTGACGAAGCCGAGCAAAGGCGCAAAGCGGCGACGGTTGGAGAGCAAGGCAAAGCGATCACAAATAAAATCTTCGCGAAAAAAGGTCGATTTGGACTAGGAGCGCTCTGGGGTAGCGGCAAACGATGCTGATGATAAACGGTGCTGCGCTCGATAGAGCTGTGCCTGGCGCATGGTTCTGCTCTGTTCTGCGATCACAACAGTTGGCTCGGTTTCTAGAAGAGCAACTAGTGGCTTCGAGGCGGCGAAGATGAAAAAGGTCCGGTCGCTGGGTAGCTGCGCGATCACACTGGCTAGATCCTCTATTTGCGCTGTGATAGGTCGATCGCGATCGAGCAAGACAAATTGGGCGTTCGAACTGATCTTATGGCTCAAAGATAGTACGTAGGTGTGGTCCGCATCAGTCAAAATTAGTGGCTGTTCAGTCTGATCGATGATTGCTGCTGTCTTGGCAACAACGCCGCTAGTACCTTTGCCCCAATCTAGTGATTGGGTAATCAGCAGACTAGAGACAACGCCACCAAGTAGAAGAGAAGTTGCCGCTATCTGCTGAAGTCTTTTTGTTTTGATGGAAAGCTTGTCCGACGGTTTTGTTGGCAGTTTTGCTGACGACTCGAAGACAGTGACCGGGCCGCAGACACGGGCGATCGCATAGGCTACGGCTAGCTCCAATCCCAGATAAGCCGTCAGCGAATAGCGTCCAACTAGCGATCGCCTGCCACCATTCAACAAATCAGGCAAAATCTGTCCAACCGTGCTCACTGACATCAACAGAATGATCAGCAGCCACACTCGCTTTGGTGCATAACGACACAGCTGCCAGGTACTAGCGGCTACCGCTATCAGAATCAAATAAGAGAATGGATTGTTCCATCTAAGCGGCCAGTCAAAGTCCACAAAGCCGATGCTCAAATTGTGTAGCCAGTGCTGCATGCGGACTAGAAGGTTCGTATCAAAGGTGCTAGCCCATTTGGTGGTTTGCTCAAGCTTGTGCATCCGGCTGACGATTACCCATACCCAGGGCAGAAAGCCAACGACAGTTCCCACTGACACCAGTAGATAGCGCAGCAAGTTTCGCGTCAGACGAAATCGCTCTATTGTCAAAACATAGAGTCCGTGAGTGAGCAGCACCCAGGCAAAGAACAGGTGGGTATACATTCCTAGTAGCGCAGCTGTACCATAGCATAGCCAAGGCTTCCAGCTGTTCTTCTTCCAGACGCTTTGTCGGCAAGATCGCAGCAAAAACGCACTCGACACCACAGTCAGCAAAGCCCATAGCGTGTACTGACGCGCCTCATGTGCTAGCAGTACTTGGAATGGGGAAATTGAGACTAGCGCGATTGCACTCCAGCCCATCGCTACCCCAAACCGATCACCCCAAAACAACTCTATGCACAGCCAGTAAATTGCCGGCAATAGCAGCAGCCCAAATCCAGCAGCCACCCAGCGTGAAGCCACAGCCCAGTGCGATAGCAAAGAAAACCGCATCAATAAATAGTAGAGCGGCGGATGCTCCGGATTGCCAGCTAGTGACACCAACGCCTGCCCAAGATCTCGATCAATCTGATCAGTCTGATACTGTTGCACATAGCCGCTGGTGACCGGCGCACCCGTATACACCTTCTCCACAAACTCTTGGCTAGTAGAGCCCGACGCTCGCAGTAGACCCCTGACCTCATCAAAGCTATAAACCTTCTGTCCGATGCCAGCAAAGCGTCCGTAGATGCCTAATACGATCAGCCCAATAATCAAAGCTCGCTTGGCGGTCATCATATTCAGCTCCATAGTTGACCGCCGTCTTACTTCACCTTTATAAGCAGACTACCCAGTAGCTTTCCAAAATCAGATGGGCTCTTTAGTATCAGCAAGCAAAGTCAATATCAATAAGCAAAATTGATGAATTTCCAGCATCTAAATTTCTAACACATGCCGATCAAACCACTACTGACTTATCTAAAGCCATATCTGCGCTGGGCAATTTTAGGCGGCACGCTTTTTTTCATTGTCAAGACGCTCAAAGACCATTGGCAAGAAGTCACTGATATTCAGTTCACCGCTCAAGCGCTCTGGATGATGACGCTGGCTTTTGTAATCACGCTGATGGCGCATGTTTGGTCAGGCTGGGTTTGGCATTGGATTTTAATTTTGTTTGGCCAGCCGCTGAGCGGATTTTGGAGCACGCCGGTATACCTCAAAACCAATGTCGCAAAGTATCTACCCGGCAATGTCTGGCACTTTTTTGGTCGAGTGCGAGCGCTGCAATCGGTGGGCACGCCTACCGGCATTGCGGTGCTCGGGGTAGTGATGGAACCGCTGCTGATGGCGGTTGCGGCGCTGATTGTTGCCGGTTTAACAGGCGGTCAGCTGGTCGGAGTTGAGCACCCGTTCGGTGGCCATTTGGGACAAATAGCGGTGCTGAGCTTGGCGTTTATCAGCGTACATCCTCGCGTATTCAACCCGATTCTTGAGGCATTAGGTCGAGCAAAGGCAAAAGCGCAGAGACTCGACTTTGCGACTGGTGAAAAGAGGCTGCGAGTCTATCCAGGCCAGGCACTGCTGGGTGAAGTGGGATTTGTGCTGTTGCGATCGCTTGGATTCATCGCTATTGTCCTTGCCTTTCAACCCATAAGCTGGGAGAACGCGCAGACTTTGCTAGCGGCCTTTAGCTTGGCCTGGTTGCTAGGACTGATCGTGCCGGGCGCACCGGGAGGCATTGGTGTTTTTGAAGCCACTGCAATTTCGCTGCTAGATGGGCAGTTTGCAGTAGCTATTGTTCTGAGCAGCGTAGCGGTTTATCGGTTGATTAGCGTACTAGCAGAGGTATGCGCAGCGGGTATTGCTTATCTAATAAGTCCGACCACCGTCAATCCAACCGCTAGATCAAAAGATGGAATAGATTGATTTGACACGATGCAGATATGAGAGTGCGGGCATGTTAAATCTATTGCGTCAGGGTTTAGCAAGCGATCGCTTCTGGTTAATCCCTTGACTAACTATGCTAATTTTTACGGTCTGACCTCCTAACTGATATGAGCGACTCTCCTCTCGAATTGCCGGCTATTTCCTTTCCCTCAAATGCGGCAGCTATTGGTAGATTCAAGCCTCAAGCACCTAACTGGCTAGATCTTTCCGTTGTCGTGCCAATCTACAACGAGGTGGAGACCATTCCGCTGTTAGTAGAGCGCATCACTGAAGTGCTAGTGGGTATGAACGTCACGTACGAACTGATCTGCGTAGATGATGGGTCGACGGATGGATCTGTCGAACTGCTAAGGAAGATAGCTCGAAATTGCGAGACCGCTGACTTTCAGGCGGTCTTACTACGCCGCAACTACGGGCAGTCAGCGGCAATGTCAGCCGGATTCAACCAAGCTAGAGGAAAAGTCATCGTCACCCTAGATGGCGACTTGCAAAATGAACCAGCTGATATCGCCACGGTGTATCACAAGCTGCTAGAGGGCTACGATCTTGTTAGCGGCTGGCGAAAAGAGCGTCAGGATAATGCGGTGACTCGGCTACTGCCCTCTAAAATTGCCAATAGTCTGATCGCTCGGGTCACTGGCGTGCATCTGCACGACTATGGCTGTTCACTTAAAGCATATCGAGCAGAGGTCGTTCGCGATATGCATCTGTATGGCGAACTGCACCGCTTCTTGCCAGCCTTGGCCTATATCGAGGGCGCACGCATCACCGAAATTCCCGTGCGTCACCATGCCCGGCAGTTTGGTCAGAGCAAGTATGGACTAGGCCGTACGCTGCGGGTAGTCATGGATCTATTGACTATCTACTTTATGAAGACTTTTCTGACGCGCCCAATGCATGTATTCGGGCCATTTGGGATTGTCTCGATATCGCTCGGGTTGGCATTAGGACTGTATCTGACTTTTATCAAGCTATTTTTTAATGAGGCGATAGGGAATCGGCCTTTGCTGCTGCTCTCTGTGCTTTTACTGGTGACGGGTATTCAGCTATTTAGCTTTGGGCTACTCGCGGAGCTGAATATGCGGACCTATCATGAGTCGCAGCGGCGACCGATCTACCGTATTCGTGAGGTGATAGGCAAAGAGACTGAGGACGCTTAGATCGGCTGATGTTGGTTCTAGACAAAAACATTCGAGTTAGCTTATGGTTAGCTCGCGGTGGGCACATCATGACAAATTTGATCATAGCTGGCTGAACATGGGAAGCTATATCAGCAGCTCGGTTCAACGCTGAACTGTGAGACGACGAGTAGATCTAGGACTTCTTTTCTGGGACTTTTGCTCTGGGACTTTTTCTCTAGGACAGCTTCATTTATGACCAGTGCTTCACCAAGTCTTCAGCGTTTGAATGAAGGCCATTCAGAGAATCTATCGCTGAATAGTCAATCGCCATCTGCCACAAAATTCACGCCAGCAGATCTGAAGGCGCTCAACCAAAAGTTTGACCAGGCTGAGGCTACTGAACTGATCGAATGGGGTGCTGAGACGTTCGGTGACACGCTGGTGATGAGTACAAGTTTTGGTATTCAGGCGGCGGTGATGCTGGGTCTGGTGACTAGTATAATTCCAGATATTCCTGTGATATGGGTGGATACGGGCTATCTACCGCCGGAGACTTACCGGTTTGCTGAGCAGCTGACGCAGCGGCTGACGCTGAATCTAAAGGTGTATCAGTCGCCGCTGAGTCCGGCGCGGATGGAAGCGCTGTATGGTCGATTATGGGAGGAAGGAACTGTAGAAGCTTTTGATCAATACGATCAGATGCGCAAGGTGGAGCCGATGCAGCGGGCGCTACAGGAGCTAGAGGCGAGGGCCTGGCTAACGGGGTTGCGATCGCAGCAAACAGACCACCGTAAAACGCTAAACCGGATCGATCAGCAAGCAGACCGCTACAAGCTCATGCCAATCCTGCACTGGCATTCCAAAGACATATACCACTATCTAAAGACTCACGATCTGCCCTATCATCCTTTCTTTGAGCAAGGCTATGTCAGCGTAGGTGACTGGCACTCTAGCAGACCGCTTAGCGCCGACGATACCGACGAGCGGGCCACTCGGTTTAACGGACTTAAGCAAGAGTGCGGCATTCACATCCCTAAAACTCCTGAAGAAGCAGAAAGCCTGAACTCTAGTTCGCTGTAAGGATTAAGAACTGATGTCTACCCTACGAAATCTGGCGTCTCAGTTTGTGACAGACGGCGAAGTCATGACCATCGAACCGTTGGGTAATGGCAACATCAACTGTACTTTTTTGGTGACGGTGCAGGCCACGGATAGATCGCGGTTTGTGCTGCAAAAGATCAATGCGCAGGTGTTCCGACGACCGGATCTAGTGATTCAGAATATGGTAGTGCTCAGTGAGCATTTGCGCGACCTTGCAGATATGCGATCGCCCCGCTGGGAAACGCCACACATCATCCCAACCATCAACGGAAAACACTTTTGGCAAGACGAAGCGGGCGATTACTGGCGGGCAATTAGCTTTATTGAAGATTGTCAGGTGCTAGAAACGATTGAAACCTTGGCCCATGCTAGAGAGGTAGGCTACGGCCTAGCCATGTTTCATCGCCTGATTAGCAATCTATCTGTAGACAAGCTAGCCGACACGATAGAGGATTTTCACGTCACGCCCAGCTATCTGAAGTGCTACCAAAAGGCTTTGCAAAAGTATCAGGCTAGCCTTCGTACTGGCCTCGCTATCGATCGCGCCCTGCCCCAGCCGCAGACTATTTCCTACTGCATGAAATTTATCGAAGCTAGACAAGAATGGGCGCACATTCTAGAGAAGGCAAAAGCGGATGGCCACCTGCGGCTGCGTCCAATCCACGGCGATCCAAAAGTCAACAATATCATGCTGAGCAAAGATGGACGGGCAGTCAGCCTAATCGATCTAGATACGCTCAAACCAGGGCTGATCCACTACGATATTGGTGATTGCTTGCGCTCAAGCTGTAATCGACTGGGTGAGGAAACACAAGAGTGGGAGCAGGTTGCTTTTGACGCGGTGCTGGCAAAGGCAATGCTAGAGGGCTATTTTTCTTTAGCTAAAGACTTTTTGACCGAACAGGATTATCTGTACATATATGATTCGATTCGACTGATTGCGTTTGAGCTAGGGCTAAGATTCTTCACCGATTATCTGTCGGGTAATGTCTATTTCAAGGTGAAGCACCCGACCCACAATCTGACTCGAGCGTTGGTGCAGTTCAAGCTTACAGAAAGCATTGAGGCTCAGGCTGAAACGCTAAAAGGAATGATTAAGGCGTTGCATTAATGGCTTCTAGAATGTTCTTCTTAAGGCCGTTTGAGGCGCTTTCACCAGACATAGCTTTGTCAATTAACGGCACGGTGGCGCTCGAAGGTACTCAGCTAACGGTCGCTTACCTGCTCAGCGGCGATTTGGATAAAGTTACAATTCCTTCCCTAGGGCTAGGAGGTGGTAGACGAGATCGCCTGTGGGAACAAACTTGCTTCGAGCTTTTTTGGGCCTCTGGTCCCGTACCGACCACTACCACACCATACTGGGAGATTAATCTCTCTCCTTCAGGAGATTGGAATGTCTTTGCGCTGGATGGATATCGACAAGGCTTGAAGGAAGAAGCGACCATCTCTCGTCTATCTTTTGGCGTGGCCAGAAAACCAGAGGGCATCTGCTTAAATCTGTGGAATATGGATATTGGTGATCTGGTGAACGTCAATCAGCCGCTGTGGTTAGGAATAAGCGCGGTCATTGTCCTAGAAAGCAGAGAGCAGACGTATTGGGCGATCGCCCACCCTGGCTCAGAGGCTGACTTTCATCATCACGGAAGCTTTGTTCTCTCGCTATAAGACCTCGCTACGACCACAGCAAGGACTATGCTAAATTTTTCTTATTCTTGCTTCTACGGAAGAGCCAAAAGGAACTAGCAATGCCTGCTCCCTACCAAGGTCAATCAACGGCCAAGACTATCTTTCTATTATTGTCTGCGGCAGGTTGGCTGATTGTTGGCGCTTCGCTGATCTATCTAGTACCTGCTGCTATCGACGTACTTAGGCCTTCTCCCACTTCAGGCGTATGGATGGAAACACTAGGGCGCAGTGGCTACAATCCTCAGATGGCAATCACAGGGGGTGGACTAGCCTTAGTGCTGACCGCCGCTGGCAACGCCCTCTGGTATCAGAAGTTTGAAGGCGAGCTTTGATGAAAACCATCGGTCTGCTCGGCGGCATGAGCTGGGAATCGACCATTGAGTACTACCGATTGCTGAATGAAGCGGTCAGAGCCGAGCTAGGTAGACTGCACTCGGCCAAAATTCTGATGTACTCAGTCGATTTTGAAGAGCTAGTAGCACTAAAGCACAAAGGCGCATGGGACGAAATTGGTAGCCTTCTAGCTGCAGCAGCGGTGCAGCTAGAAGGTGCTGGCGCTGACTGTATGCTGCTAGCAACCAATACAATGCACAAAGTCGCAGAGGCGATCACACTGGCCACAACAGTGCCCCTGATTCACATTGCTGATGCAACTGCCAGTGAAATCAAGCAGCATTCGATCCAAAGGGTAGGGCTTCTAGGTACTCGGTTCACTATGGAAGAATCCTTTTATAAGGATCGACTGATCCATCAGCATGGGCTAGCCGTACAGGTGCCCAATCGAGAAAATCGCAACGCCATCCACGATATTATCTACGACGAGCTATGCCTGGGACAGATTCGGTCGGTGTCACGCGATCGCATGCGTGCAGCCATCTCAACCCTAGCGGCTTCTGGTTCAGAAGCGGTCATCCTAGGCTGTACAGAAATAGGGCTATTGGTCAAACCAGAAGACAGTCCCGTTACGTTATTCGATACGACAGCTATCCACGCAAAAGCAGCCGTCCAGTGGGCAATCTATTCAGATCGTTAATCAAGCGCTAGATCAAAAACAGACCCGGAGATGAAAATCTCAAAGACTTCATGAGGCTTCTATTGATAGCCCAGTCGAACTGTGTTAACCTTCGGTATCAAAATGGAGTATGCCTTCTGACTACCGCTTTTTTCCTCATTGACTCTGAGTATTTATCCCCCGAATGTTCAGATAACTGTTCTGTTTCCAACAGCCTGCTCGAGACGATTGCTATACAGAATCTTTACCTATCAGGAATTTTCCCTTCCTGTGGTGATGTTGAATAGGTAGCGTGGGATAAAGCCTTTTTATCCTCAAGAGATAACGTTCCTAAAGATGATGTCACTAAATATATTGTCTTTTAGAGCGCTGTTTCGAGATAGAGATATTCAGTATGAAGATGAATCAAAGTCGAGAAGTAAGTGCGCCTTCCGCCTGTGCCTGTTTAAGGAGCTGTCTACCCAATTTTACTTTTTCGACGGCATAACTCTATTGTATCTGCACTTACAGAAGCTTTTTAGAAAGTGAACTTGACTAGCAGAAACAAAGACAGTTTGTGCGTCTACTTCTATAGGTGATGACAGGCTAGGTCTGCTGGCAGATGTTTGTACAACTGGGTGTGTCTAGTATGACGTGAGTATTTCTTTTATGGGATTAGTTCATTGGATTAATCTTCATAATTTTACGCCTCGCCTTTACAACTGCTGTATTAGCATCTCTGAACATATCTCTATGGGAGGTGTTCGGTGATTACATCGTACAAGTACCACCTGGTTACTACTTCGATTTTGGCATCATGTAAAGGCTCGCAAGAGAGAAGACTAAGCTTTCCGTACGAAGGTTCTCAGTGGTTTCTAACCTGAAATTCAGAGTTGTTTATAGCTGTGTTGTTACGCTAGTCATACGTACTTTTGGAATCTAGCTATCTACTTTCTGGTTGCCTACTAGATATCTCTAATGAATGTCTCTCAGTTAGATTTGTGAAGTTTAGGTGTTTTAAGCAAGATTTTCTAAAGGTTCAGGCTCGTAAAGTCAGATGAGGTGTCGAAGTGGCCCACCTGGCGCGTCAAAAGGCTTCAAGAGAATGTTAATATAAACTCATAACGATTACGAGTAAGCGACTTACTCACTACAGATTATCAACGGTAGTCGGTTGACTCATTTTCTAGGTGGAGCGAGCAAGAAAACGCCAGTCAGCTGCCTGCTCCTTTAGTTCTCACACATCCTTCGGTTTGCACGTAAAAGATTCCTTTTTTTTGATAGAGGTCCAAAACATGCCAAAAAACGTAGTAAGTAGAGCAAGCCAGGGCGTTGATACCGCACGGCGACAGAAGGACGCTATCAATACATTCGCCTCTCAGGAGAAAAGCATGGCAGACGAAAAGCAAACGGCGACAAAAGTTAAAAAAGCGACGAAAACGAAGAAAGCTGCCAAGCGTAAAGCCAAGCCGCTGTACACAACGGACGCTGTGCGAGCTTATCTCCATGAGATTGGGCGAGTTCCCCTGCTAAGCCACGAAGACGAAATCGTGCTGGGTAAGCAGGTGCAACAGATGATGGCTTTGCTGGCTATCAAAAATGAGCTAGAAGCTGATCTACCCAAAGACGAAGAGCAAGAAACCACTGATAGTGTCTCTCAGCCAGGCATCTCGAACGCCGAATGGGCTGCCGCCGCTGATATGACAGAGGCCGAACTCGATCGTCACATGCGCCGTGGTCAGCGCTCCAAGCACAAAATGATCGAAGCTAACCTGCGACTGGTGGTCGCGGTTGCGAAGAAGTATCAGAAGCGCAATCTAGAGTTTCTCGATCTGATTCAGGAAGGGACTTTAGGCCTTGAGCGTGGGGTTGAAAAGTTTGACCCGATGAAGGGATACAAGTTTTCGACCTATGCTTACTGGTGGATTCGTCAGGCGATTACGCGGGCGATCGCCCAGCAAGCTCGCACCATTCGCCTACCTATTCACATCACCGAAAAGCTTAACAAAATCAAGCGCGTCCAGCGTGAGCTTTCTCAGACGTTAGGTCGTAGTCCTAACGCAACCGAAATCGGTGAAGAGCTAGAGCTAGAGCCTAAGCAGGTTCGAGAATATCTTTCTATTGCCAGGCAGCCGATCTCCCTTGACGTTCGCATCGGTGACAATCAAGACACCGAACTTCGAGATCTTCTAGAAGATGATGGGGATTCACCCGAAGACTATACGGTGCAGCAGTCCCTACGCTCTGATATCTTCAGAATGCTTTCAGAACTGACCTCTCAGCAGCAAGAAGTGATCAACCTCCGCTTTGGTTTAGCTGATGGCAATCCTCTGTCGCTAGCAAAAGTCGGTCAGCGCATGGGTATCAGCCGCGAGCGAGTGCGTCAGCTAGAGCAACAGGCGCTCAAGCATTTGCGTCGTCGCAAGGCCAGCATTAACGGCTATTTAGCCGCTGGTTAGGAATGTGTGCTTAAGCGAAGTACTGCTGCGGTTGGGTTGATTGCGTCGAGTTTAGCGTGCCAAATCCCTATGGCAATGACTCTACCGTAATCGAATAACAGGAGCGGGTAGGAGTATGTTCTCCTATCCGCTTTTGTGATTTTTGCTACCAACAGTCAAGCCTGGATTTTACTTGAGGTTTTTGGCTGCTAGCTTGATAGGTTCGAGTATATCGAGCGGTAGCGCTAGCGAGTTCAGATCTTTGAAGTCAGAGTTTTTCTCTTTTTTGGGACCGTGGTAGTCACTGCCCCCTGTCATCAAAAGATTATAGGTTTGGCAGTATTCTTCTAGTTTGCGAGTTTGACTGACGCTATGAGTTGGATGATAGACCTCTATGCCCATCAGTCCAGCTTCGACGAGTACAGGCAGAATAGTCTCAACCGTACCCCCTCGGAAGATACAGGGGTGAGCCCATACCGGCACCGCGCCACAGCTCAGCAGGAGTTCAATACCTTCTTGTGCGGTGAACTTTTCGTAGGGGACATACGCAGGGCCGTCGTCTTTGAGGAAGCGGTCAAAGGCTTCGTTGTGCGAACTGACGTGACCAGCCTGCCTTAGCGCGTTAGCAATATGAGGCCGTCCGGGAGCCATCGCGCTAGACATATCAGGCAGTTCGATTGGGTAGCCGAGTTCAGCGAGCTTTTCGGCCATTTTGCGAGCACGGCGTTTGCGACCTTCGACCCGTTCTTGTAAAGGGGCATCAAGCTTAGCTTGGTCTGGATAAAAGCCTAAAATGTGCATCGAGCGTTCATTGTAGACGGTACTCAGTTCTAGTCCTGGAACGATTTCTATATCCTGACTCGCAGCGGCTTGAGTGGCTTCTTCCCAAGCTGCCATCGTGTCGTGGTCGGTGATAGCTAGAGCCTTGACGCCCTTTTCTACAGCAAAGTTGACGAGCTCAGTAGGGGTAAGGCTACCGTCTGAACAGGTGGTGTGGCTATGGAGTTCGAGCATGTTTGAAGGGGAGAAAGAAAAAGGATGGGAAGAGACTTAGCTGCGTTGCTTAGCTACTGCTGTATGATTTAGCTGTGAGTCGATATTAACCATGATACAAGGGATACAAGAAATCCAGCCATGGCTGACTGAGGCAACAGAACGCTTGCGGTTCAAGTTTGATCCGGAGAAAATCATTTTGTTCGGGTCGTGGGCATGCGGCGATGCAACTCGACGCTCTGATATTGATTTGTTTATGGTGTGGCAGTGTGAGGTAAGCCCTCTAGACCGTATAGGAAAAGTCCTGAGCGCGCTATCAGATGCACCTCGGACAGTCGATGCGATTGTCTACACGCCGGAAGAACTAGTGCGTTGTCAGCATAGACCGTTTATTGCTCAGCTTCTGAAGGAGGGGAAGATTCTATATGAGCGGAGCGAAACTGCGGCAGGAAGCTGAGCGATGGTACAGGCAGGCTGAGGATGATATGGAAGCAGCAGCGGGTTTGTTAGCAATAGACAAGTATGCTCAAGCTTGTTTTTATGCTCAACAAGCTGCGGAGAAATCTCTCAAAGCTGTTGGGTTTCTTTTAGATTCAGACCCTTGGGGACATTCTTGCACGAAGCTGATTCAGGCTTTACCGAGTGACGAACTGAAGCTGTTTTCTGAGGTTGAAGACAATGCTAAGGCACTAGACAAGCTTTATATTCCTACTCGCTACCCTGATGCTTTAGCTGAACTGACACCTGCTGAAGCATTCACACAGAAGGAAGCACATTCTGCGATCGCATTCGCTCGAGAAATTCTGAATCTTGCAGAAAGCCGAATCTACAGCGTCTCTATTGACTCTAAAGATAGCGATTCCGCAACTCAACAATAGGCGCTAGATAGCTGGCTTCTGCTTCTTGTCCGATCTCGCAGCTGGTGCGATCTACGGCTAGCAAATCGTTGCCCCAGATCACTTGGCCAATATCGAAGCTGTCTCCTTTATCGGGCTTGTAGTCGTGACTGACGAACTTGTGATCGCAATCCACCACCCCACCGTCAAACAAATGCCCGATGCTGAAATATACATCTTGCAAAACTAGCGGCACAGATGGGCGATGCAATTGACCGCGTGAGTGCGGGCTACGGGCTCTATACTTTGCCCTAGGAAACAGGCCGTAGAGATTTTTGAGTGAGGCGGAGATTAGAGCGCTACCTTTGAGATTAGTTTTCTTGAAAGCGCTAACAGAAACACGACAGTCTACTTCTTGCAATAGCTTCGGTGCCCACATTGTCTTGAACCGAACGGGTTTAGGAAGCTGATTAGGATATTCAATACACTCTAATTCATCCGTATTCAACAATTGAACGCCTTCGGTGAGCAGTGGGGATAAGCCGTTTTTAGCAGCGATTTCGGTAAGAGACGTTTTGGAACAGACGCCTTCGACAATCAGAATTTCGGCAGTGGGATTGATGTCTCGGAGTCCTTGGAGGACTTTACCTAGCACGGTCATGCTGACGGTGACAGGCGGACCGACAGGATAGCCAAGGTTGGGTTTGAGGAGAATTCGCTTGGCTTTTTCGGCGGTGAGCGGCGGCGAGTAGATAAAATCTGCTGTAGCAGCAGTCTGAGTAGCACCTGGAGCGTTAGTCTGAACTGTGGTCTGAAGCGTGAGGGAATCAGCGATGGCTTTCAAAGTAGTGACACCTGGATATGAGGAGGCGTTTGAACGGTGGACGGATGCGTTAGAGCAGGCGAATTCGATGAAGTCGTCGCTCAGCAGCTGGTTTAAGGACATTCGTATTTTAGAAGATACGGGCAGGGGGTGGGCACCGGTATGGACCTATGGAAGAGGGCGATCGCACCCCGAATATCTCGGCCCTGGCACCTATGACAGACTGGCTAGACTGTTCATCAGCGAGGGGCAAGCAGAAGCGCAGGCGGCGACGATGTGGCAAATTCGCGACAAGCAATTCATCTGGGGTCGCCGCACTTATCTGATGGGAGTGCTGAACGTGACGCCGGATAGCTTTAGCGATGGGGGTAAATTCAATACTGTTGAAGCAGCGCTAGCTCAGGCAAAAGCGCTGGTGGAAGCGGATATGGATATTTTAGATATTGGCGGGCAGTCTAGCCGACCTGGATCGAAACCGACGACATCGGCAGAAGAGTGCGATCGCGTCCTCCCCATCATCAAAGCCGTTCGCGACAGCAGCTACGACAGGCTACGCAATATTCCGATCTCAGTCGACACCACCCGCGCCAAAGTCGCCCAGTCCGCGCTAGAAGCAGGTGCAGACATCATTAACGACATCTCTGGCGGCACCTACGAACCCGATATCTTGAAGGTGACAGCTGAGTTTGATGCACCTATCATCCTGATGCATTTGCGGGGGACGCCCGAAACCATGCAGCAGATGACAGACTATAGCGATCTGATGAGAGAACTCATTGTATTTTTGGCAGCGCAAGCAGACCAAGCGGTAGAAGCTGGAATCAGTCCGAAGAAGATCGTGGTTGACCCGGGTATCGGGTTTGCCAAAACGATTGAGCAGAATATCACCATTTTGAAAGAGCTGGAGGCGTTAAAGGCTTTGAACTGTCCGATTTTGGTCGGCACATCGCGCAAAAGCTTTATCGGCAAGATTCTAGATCGACCCGAAGCCAAAGACAGAGTTTGGGGAACAGCGGCGACGGTGGACTGTGCGATCGCCCACGGCGCAGACATCATTCGCGTACACGACGGCCCTCAGATGCGAGACGTTTGCCGCATGGCCGATCGGCTTTGGCGCTAACTATATTGCCTATCCTCAATTTCCCTCCTTCAGAACATTTGAGAACCGGACGCGCTGATTTACACTAAAAGGCGCACTCATAGATCGAACCGAGGTTTCCAACCCATGAGACGATATAAAGCAGTCGTTGGTATTCTGCTAGCTGCGATCGCCACCTTCCTGGTGAGCTGTGGCGGCGGCCCCGAGGCTGTAGCCCCCACATACACCCCCGAAAAAATTGCTCAGCTGACAAACTACGTCAGCCGACTAGAATCATCGCGCAATCGCCTTCCCGAACTGCTCAACTACATCGAAAAAGACAACTGGGTCAACGTCAATAACTTCACTCACGGCCCATTGGGTCAGCTCCGCACTGAGCTACAGCGTTTGTCTGGTCAGCTACTGCCCGATGATCAGCCAAAGGCAAAAGCACTTTCTGAAGAGATTCTAGGTCACCTTCAGAACCTGGACGAAGCTTCTCAAACACGCAACTCTGGCGAAGCTCTAACTCAATACCGTGAGTTTGTCGGCGATTTTGAAGCTCTGCTCAGCATTGTGCCTGAAGGCGCTCGCCAAGTGGCAATCGAGCAGGCAGAGGAAGATCCTGATGTATTCGAAATGACTACAACCATCCCCGAAGAACCAGCAGTTCGCGCAGAAGCAGAAGACATGGTCCGCGCACCAGTTCTGTTAGATGGTGATGTTGAAGATACCATGGAAGCCTTGGGCGATGATGCAGAAGCCATAAATAATGATGCTTAGGTTTAGCGATAGATAGCCGCTAAACGTATTTTTTTAGTAGACAGAGGGTGTTTGATCATCCTCTGTCTTTTTATTTGATTCATCCTTATGAGACCCGTATGAGACCCAAAATTGTTGTTGTTGGCTGTGGTGTTGTCGGCGCGATGATTGCCTACGAACTCAGCGCTCAGGTTGCAGCGGATATCTGTGTTGTGGATCAGCAGCAGCCCGGTCAGGGTTCTACGGGTGCGGCGCTAGGCGTGCTGATGGGGGTAATTAGCCAAAAGACAAGAGGTCGGACTTGGCGGCTTAGGGAAGCGAGCATTCGTCGCTATCGTTCACTCATCGGTGAGTTGCAGGAAAAAGGATATTCTGTTCCTTTTAACGATCAGGGAATTGTTAGTCTATGTTTTGATGAGGGGAAGCTGTCTCGTTGGCAGGCGTTGAAAGAGACACGGGCGGAGCAGGGCTGGCCTTTGAAGATTTGGTCTTCGGGTGAGTTGAAAGAGAGATGTCCGCATATTGAGTTGGACAGTGAGTTAGAGGATAAAGACGGCAATCATATCTCTCGCTCTGTAGCCGCAGCTATCTATTCCCCTGCGGATGGTCAGGTTCATCCAACTGAGTTGACCCACGCGCTGGCAGCGGTTGCTCAGCAACGCGGCGTTCGCTTTTTATTTGACACCGGGGTAACTGGCTTAAAAATTAGCGGATCGCGCTGCACAGGTTTACATACGACACAGAGAGATATTGTCGCAGATTGGGTGATTCTATCAGCTGGGTTGGGCTCGCCTGTATTGTCTCAGATATCGAGTGAGCCACTGGCGCTGATGCCTGTGTTGGGGCAGGCGATAGAGATTCAGCTGAAGAGTGGGTTAGACGATCGCACTTTTCAGCCAGTGATTAACGGAGACGATATTCAGTTCGTACCGTTGGGAGAGAATCGCTATTGGCTAGGGGCGACGGTTGAATTTCCTGATAACGATATTCCTCTAAGCGCTAACGCGGATGGGCTGAAGAATTTGCAGCGGGGCGGGGCGCGGTTTTGTGGTGCGATCGCCCACGCCGACGTTCTCAATACCTGGAGTGGGCTACGCCCTCGTCCGGTAGGTCAGCCAGCACCAGTGATCAAGCCTTTGAAGGGCGTGGAGAATGTGATGCTAGCGACCGGTCACTATCGCAATGGCGTGTTACTGGCTCCGGCAACCGCGCAGCAGGTTTGTGAGGCTGTGAAAGTGGCGGGGTTGCAGTGAAATTAACAGTAGTGTTCTTTTGAAAGGTACTTTTGGAATATGAGTTAATCGATGAATAACCAAGATTTTGAAAACGATTGTTTTCCGCGCCTATGCGAAGTCTACGACGAACCTGAAATTGCAGAGATAGAGGAATATTTGACTAAATGTGGAACAGGCACGTATGTCAGTGTTGCCCAAAGTGTCAATCTAGAAGCGCCTGAGCTGTGGAGTGAGGTTCACAGTCGTTTAATTGTTCTTTTAGCTGATGCTCTTAGCGAGCAGCTTTCTGATGCTTATCGAGTAGCGACTGAAAAGCGAACCTACCTCAGCGAAGTCGATGAAAGCCTGATGGTAGGGATTCCAGACATTCTAGTAGTCACTCAACAAACGCAACCAAGGGCAAATGTAGCGCCTACTACAGCTGTATTGTCGGACGTTATTCCTAAAACTGTGACTGTTCCGATAGCTGAAGAAGTACAGGAACGTGATTCAGAAATAAGCGGCATCATGTGATCTCTAGCCTGACAAACTTGGTTGAAATCGATTTGCTGCGAGGTGGAAACCCGCTACCCGTGAATGGAATAGAACGGCAGGGTTGCTGTAGCATTTTAGTCAGTCGGGGTGAGTTGCGGCCTCGCGTTGAGCTATATGAGTTTGGACTGCGGCAAAGTATCCCTTCTTTTTTGCTACCGCTAAAGCCGGAAGACGCTTCGCTAATGGTCATTCGCAGAAGCTTTTAGGAGGGATCTATCAAAGGGCGAAGTATCATTTACCGACTGACTATAGTCAGTCGGTAAGGCCTGTGCTATCGGAAAGTGAGAAAGCATGGATGGACGCTTTGCTGCAAGTTTGTAGCTGATAGTGTGCGTCCAGATATTTGGGGTGAAGCGTGCTATTTGGATGCCATGAGTTCTTTGAAACGGGGATCGTCGCGGATGTTATCAAAGTCTGTTGAAGCTGCGAACTCGGTTTTCACTTCTGGAAGGATTTCTAGTAGCTTTTTAATGTTTTCTAGAGCTGGTGAGACTTGATTGAGGACGGCATGGCACCGAGCGAGATTGTAGTAGTTTCCAGGATTTTTGGGCTGAATTTTGACAGCGGCGTTGAAGGTTGCGATCGCTCGCTCATACTGCTTTATCTCAATCAGCAATAGACCTTTGTTATAGATCGCTTCGTAGTAGTCGGGTTTAATCTGGAAAGCCACGCTGTAGGCAGCGATCGCGTCGTCATATTGACCCTGCTTACTTAGTGCATTGCCTTTGTTATAGAGTGCTTCGTAGTCGTCAGGTTGAATTTTTAGAGCCGCGTCATAGGCCGCGATCGCCTCGTCATACTGGCCTCGCTCGCTTAGCGCATTGCCTTTGTTGTTGAATGACTCATGGTCGTCGGGTTGAATTTTTAGAGCCGCATCATAGGCCGTGATCGCCTCGTCATACTGGCCTTGCTCATACAGCGCATCGCCTTTGCTGTGAAGTGCCTCGTGGTCGTCAGGTTGGATTTTGAGGACAGCATCATAGGCCGTGACTGCTCTGTCATACTGACCTTGTTCGTACAGTACATAACCTTTGTTGTAGAGTGCTTTGTGAAAGTCAGGTTGAATTTTTAGAGCCGCATCATAGGCCGCGATCGCCTCGTCATACCGGCCTTGCTCGGTTAGCGCATTGCCTTTGCTGTGGATCGCTTCGTAGTAGTCAGGTTTGATTTTTAGAGCCGCGTCATAGGTTGCGATCGCCGCGTCATACTGACCTTGCTCGTATAGCACAGTGGCTTTGTTGTAGATCGCTTCGTAGTAGTCAGGTTTGATTTTGAAAGCGGCGTCATAGGCTGTGATCGCCCCGTCGAGCTGTTTCCCAAAAAAATGAGAGTTTCCTTTATAGAAAAATGCGACTGCTGAGTCTAGACTTTTTGAAGCCATATCAACCTGAGACAGCGCCTTATCGAAACTCGCTATCGCACTCATCCAATCTTTCGCCTCGTATTCTGCAATGCCGAGCACAAACAGCGTCAGATAGCTCATCTCCGACGACAAACGGGGCTGTAGCTGAAAAGTCTCTAGCTCCGAAAGCTCAACTTCCTGAATAGCTCCGCTGACCGTATCATCAAACACCGGTAGATACTCAGTCGGCTGTAGCACTTCAAAGTTCACACTCAGCGGCAGTACTTCTGCGTTCCCATACCCACCCCAAATCACAATTGCAGCGTTGCGCTGCTCTCCTAGCTGTCGAGCCTTGTCACTACCTTGCTGCGCAGTCACCGTTTCACCGAGTGCCTTTACCTGTACCGCATCGTAGTCTTTGGTAGCTGCCTGCAAATTCGTCAGGATCGTCTCTGTAACTCTGTAGTCTTCCTCTCTTGGCCCATCGAACTCTGCCACCAAAATTACGATCTCATCAGTGGGCAAGCTCTGCACGTACTGCCAGCCGCCGTAGCCGCCCAGTGTCAACAGCGGCACTAGAATCAGACCTGCGATCGCCATCCTTCGCACCAGCTTTCGCCTGCGCTGCTTTTGCCCCTGCTGTTCCTCTAGTCCCTCCTCTGGTGAAAGAACCGGATTCGGTTCACCTTCTTGAGCTGAACCATCCTGCCGTTCCGGTCGCCAAAGCACCGCATAGTAAAAGCAAGTTAGCAAAACCAGCCCAATGCCTAAACTCAGCAGAGTCAGCGTTGGCAGTCTCGCATCGCCCTGCACCAGCTGGACGAAGCCCAACACCACGGTCACAAAGCCGATGGCACTAGTGATCCATCCACCCACAAGCTGTAGCCACTGCCCAATGTCACCATCCTCCCTGCGCTTACTCATACCGACATCCAGTCACTACAAACTGCCGTTAGTCTAGCGGTTAACGCTCGAACACAAGGCTAAATGACTGTAAAGCTACGGTTGCCTTAGAAGACTGGCTACGATAAGTCAATGTAATAAGCAGGACAAATCTCGGCGATGACCTCAGCAGTCAAGGTTGAAGGTCCACTCTAACAGGAGACGGGACAGTCACTATACGGGTTGGTAATTCCAAAGTCGGACAGCTAAAAGTAAACGTTGCCAAACTCCAATTGTTTGAGTATCAAAACTTTAATGAAGTGTACGAGAGAATAGAAGAGTTTTTAGAAGAGGTGTACAAGAACAAAAGAGTTCGCTCTTCCTTTAGCTATTTGACGCCTAGTGACCTTGAAGCCCAGTGGAGGGAAGAGCAATAGTTATTCAAAGGTGATACCGATAAGTCCACTCCTTACTATCACCTGAGTTTACTGTCTCAATTTAAGGGTTCACTTCAGGGTGGGGCGCAGTGACGGGACGGGTCGGTAATTGGCTCAGCGAGTCGCGTAGTTGATTACGCAAACTGTACTGTAGGTTGCATGAGGACCGCATCCTGCGCCTGCCGCTGTCCAGTCAGGCGCAAAGATGTTTGTCCGGTGGCCTCGACTAGCTACGCCATCGTCGATAATTAAATTCATGATCACGTCGCGAGCTGTACTTGGGCCGTAAGCAATATTTTCTCCAGCCCCTGAACTTTTGATACCAAAGCTATCGAGCCTGTCAGAAAAGCTACTGCCATCCGAGCTAGTATGGCCTACCGCACCATGAACCTGATCTCTGGCATGCGCCTTTGCCGCTCTAGCTACATCGCTCGAAGCGCTCACAGGTCCCAGAGGACTTTGATTACGTAAAAAGCCGATTGCTTCTTCAACCGCAGACCTTCCTTCCTGCGTGAGCAGTGTGCAGTTGTGACCGCATCCCCCAGGGATATTACCTTGCGCATTCATAGTGGCTAGATAGTTCTCTAAAACCGGAATATAGCTCTGTGGGTTTTGCCGAACGCGGCTGTGTTCGGCAATCAAGTTTCGCTCAACTGTTGACCAGTCCGGTCTAGCTGCTATGCGGGCACTACTTTTAGCGGCGGCTTGAGAAACGGTGGGCGTATGGTTACGGGCATGGCTTTGCGTTTGTGCGCTGGCAGCTATCGCTAACAGTGCCGTAGACAGGCATAAGCCAAGTCTCTTTAAAGCTTTTTGAGATGAGCCAAGTTTCAGCATGTCGAATCTATTAGGCACCTTATAGAAGCGGAGTGTCTCTATTCTCGGTAGGATGTGCGATTATGCACTCAGTATTCTCAGGGTACTTATTGTGTGTAAGTCAAAAAGATGGCCGCTGTAACTGTGGATTTTACGGAGCGCGATCACAGCAGATCAACTTACTGACCCCCAAAGCTCTTTTGATAGGCTCGCCATCCGCCATATTCAGTAATTTCTTTTCTTCCCTCTACGGTGAGCGGTTCTCCAATTACACCGAGGACTTCTTCTCCACCGACCAACACTACTTTCCCAACCGCTAGACCAGGCGGCTCTTGAGAAAGAATAGTGCCCAAACCTGCTAAGGGCACATTCCAAACTTCAACAGCAATAGCAGCCCCTCCCTCACGCACTTTAATCATTGCTGGATAATTGTCTTCTATTGTCCATAGTCTGTAGGCTGCTTCTGTTCGCGACTCTCTGTTAAACGTTGCACCTACGTTCAATAAATTGGAACAAAGGGCTAACCCTTGCATCAAAGTACCATTGACGGCTAGTTCTAGAGTTTCATTCATTGCTTTTCTCTTTTCCTCAAGCTTTTATGTACATGATTACTCTTGGTTTTCTTGTCCCAAAGCGCCTGGTGAACCAATTAAGGTCTTTTTCGGAGAGCAGGTGAGGATCATAATCAACAAAGTCAGCACGTACGGAGCGGCGTTGAATAGATAGTAATAGCTGTCGATTCCAATCGATTGAAAGGCTGGGCCGATGGCTTGCGTGCCGCCAAATAGCAATGACGCCCATAGGCACTGGATTGGATTCCATCGGGCAAAAATTACTAGCGCAACGGCCATAAGTCCCTGACCGCTAGAGATGCGCTCTGTCCACACGCCTGGATAGTACAGAGACAGGCAAGCGCCCCCGATACCTGCTAGAAAACTTCCTGCCATGATGCTAAGCATGCGCACTTTGAAGGGAGAAATACCCATTGCTAATGCCGCTTGGGGGCTGTCGCCAACTGCTCGGATGTATAGCCCCCAACGGGTAGAGCGAAAGAGCCAGTGAAGGAAGGGCGCGATCGCAATTCCCACCAAAAACAGCGGACTAATCTTCAGCGCTGACTGAATCTGAGGGCTGTCACTCCAGGCTCCGAGGTCGAAGGTAAACAGCTGCGGAGCCTGCGGCTGAATAAACGGTTTGCCAAAAAAGAACGCTAGCCCGCTACCCAGAATAATCATGGCAATGCCCGTAGCCACGTCATTAACTCGCCGCTGTTGCGATAGCCAGCCGTGAATGACGCCTAGCGACATGCCCGAAATTCCTGCTGCCACTACCCCTAGCAAGGGAGCCCAAAAATCTCCTACCGTCGGCGCTGTGAGATAGGAAACGCCATAGGCAGACATCGCGCCCATCAACAGGGTGCCTTCTAAACCTAGATTGATCTTGCCACTCTTTTCGGTAATGCACTCGCCTAAGCTAACGAAGAGGAAAGGAGCGCTACCGCGCAAGGTGCCAGCGAGGATACCGACGATAAGTGTAAGAACAGGAGACATAGGATAGAAGAAAGAAGCGATAAGAAAATAGAAGAAATGGTATAGAGGATTAAAAGAATTTGAAGCTGTCTGTCAAAGGCTGCAGATTATTGTCTTGTTGTTTCTTGCAGATAGGGAATTTTTCCATAGAGGGAATCGCTGAAGAGGACGCAAAGGAAGACGATGCCTTGAAAGACGAGGACGGTGGCGTCGGGAAGATCGTGCGATCGCTGCAAAATGCCACCACTAGCTAAGATGCCGCCTAGCAATATGGCCACCAGAATGGTAGCTAAGGGATTTTGTCTAGAGACGAAGGCGACCAAGATACCGGCATAGCCGTAGTTGGAAACAAGAGATTCGTTGATACGCTTCTGGACAGCGGCGACTTCAATCATGCCAGCGAGTCCGGCGGCTGATCCGCCTAGAAAGCAGATGGCGAGGGTGAGTTTGCCGACAGGAAGGCCAGCGATTTTGGCGGCTCTGATGTTGCCGCCGGTGACTCTGGTAGAAAATCCGAAGGTGGTTCTTTGTATCAAGAAATAGGCTATGACACAGACAATTAGTCCGTAGAGCAACCCAAAGTGAATACGGGTGCCGGGTAGGGTGCCTAGCCAAAGAGTGGGATCGAGTTCGGCAGAGGAGGGTTTGGTGACAAAGTCAGCGTCGCGCAAGGAGCCTTCCACGAGATGCTTCAGGAATGCGATCGCGATATAGTTCAACAGCAGGCTGCTGATTGTCTCGTTGACGCCGCGGTAGTGACGCAGTGCGCCCACTAGCATAATCCATAGTCCGCCAAAGGTCATGCCAGCGATCGCCATCGCTAGCTGCACCACAACCGGCGGCAGGGTAGTACCCAATCCCAATCCGACAAAGATTGCGCCTAGCCCACCCATGACTAGCGCACCTTCGTTGCCAATAATGACAAGCCCTAAGCGAGCAGGCAGCGCGGTGCATAGTGCTGTTAGCATCAGCGGCGACGCTCTAATTAGGGTATTTTGCCAAGCGCTCCAGCTGCCAAAAGCAGCCTTATAGATAGAGCCATATACACCGGCTGGGCTCGCGCCTGCTAGCGCACAGAATCCGCCAAAAATCAGCAGAGCAACCAAAAGCGCGGCAACGGGTAGAACAATAGCTTCTAGCGATCGCCGCCACACAGCCCCGCTCTTTTCAACATTCTTTGATACAGGCTGTGGCGGAGACGAATGGGCCATTAGCTACCCGTACTACCCTTTACACCTTCAACCAGCCAGTCCATTTTCTCCAATTCAATGTTCTGTTGTTTGTACTCCTCACCAGCCGGCAAAATAACACCTCCCTTGTTGTCATCTAGCTCGCCCTCATAGATAACTAATTCACCCTCCATCAGTGCCTCTTTTGCAGCATCAGCGTCTGCCTGTGCCTCTGCGCTGACTGATGGGCCGTAGGGAGAAAGCTTGCAGAAGTTGTCGGCGAGCCCTCCACGCAGAACGTGATCAATATCGCCAGCCATCAGCGTCTTACCAGCTACGAACTGCTCACCCAAGAAAGTATAGATACTCTCCCAATCCCACTCGGCTCCAGTTAGATAGCCTTCAGGAGCCAGTGGTGCCTGATTGGCGTGATAGCCCACTGTATAGAGCCCTCGCTTCTCAGCGGTTTCCATCACCACTTTAGGACTATCAACGTGACAGGTAACCACATCAATACCCTGGTCGGCCATACTGTTTGTCGCTTCAGCTTCTTTGACAGGTGCGGCCCAGTCACCAGTGAATACAACCTGCGTAGTAGCTGCTGGGTTGATCGACTGAGCGCCAAGCGTAAAGCTATTAATGTTGCGCAAGACCTGAGGAATGGGGATAGCTGCGACAAAACCTAGCTGTCCAGTTTCGGATGTGTGACCAGCAATTACACCAGCAACATACTGGGCCTCATCTATATAGCCAAAGTAGCTACCTACATTCTCGGGATGAACACCGTCCTGATAAAGCCCGCCAGCATGAAAGAACTGCACCTCTGGAAACTCCGCAGCTAGCTCTAGCATGTACGGATCGAAGTAGCCAAATGAGGTTGGAAAGATCACCGTAGCCCCGTCAATTTCGATCATGCTGCGCATTGTCTCTAGCACAGCCGATGTCTCAGGAACGTTGGCCTCCTCAATAATTTTGATACCTGAAACAGCGGCCATCGCCTTCGCGCCTTCTGCGTGGGCCTGATTGTAGCCAAAGTCGTCTTTCGGCCCTACATAAATAAATCCAACGACAACTTCTTGCCCCTCACCGCTGCCTGCTGTGTCTGAACTATTGTCGCCATCTGCCTCTGAAGATGGCGAGCAGCCGCTGAGCTTAGTCACCGCACCGAAGGCAGTAGTTGCTAATAGGCCACGTACAACCTGTCTTCTAGAAAATCGAATGGGACGTGACATAAAGAGGACTCCTCAAAAAATACAAGACGGCAAAGCGACCGACGCATAGAGGCGATAGTATCGGATTCGATGTTGACTGTCTACAACGTTTTCCCATCCAATCCTTTTTGCTGTCGATAGCAGCGATACAGTTGAAACTTTAGCTTTGTAACGGTGTTAGGCGCTCATCAATCGTTTAACGTATTCTCAGATCAAGGGTTGTATACAGCATTACAAGAGCTACCTACGAAAATCGTAACCTGGGCTTTCATCTGCCAAAGATCAAATTTCAAGTCAGCGCGTGTGTGTCAGCGAAACGAGTAGAACTGCAAGCTCTGCCTACTAAATGTAGACAATGAGCGTCGTTGTATAATTGGAGTAGTAGTAGTGAACTCACCTTTAATCATCCAATCCTGTCACTGTCAGGTAATGTGTCCGTCTTTGCCACGTACCTATGAAATACTTGCCCTCAGTCTTTTTTGGAATGGCGATCGCGCTAACGATTTCATTAGAAGCACTTGCGACTTACTCTATAGGGCTTCCAGCGTTGATTGATGTGAGGGTGTCGAATAACTGGCAGTTTCAAGATGCTGAGTATCGCTTTCATATCAACATTCCAGACGATGCCGCAGAGCCGCTTCAGGAGGTTGTTTTTTCGCAGATAGAAGGCGCAGACTATCCGAACTACAGCGCCCGAAAGACGTTTGCTTATCAGGGAGGCGATCGCAATCAAGAACTTCCTCTAGGCTCAGTAACCAACGATTTTGATCAGAGAACCATGACCGTCACCTTCGACCCACCGATACAGCCCGGATGCGAAGTCACGGTAGTCCTCGGCTCTTTTCGCAACCCGCGCGACGGCATTTACATTTATCGCGTGGTAGGTTTTCCACCTGGAGAGGGTAGGGATGGGCGGCGATTAGGAATTGGGCGACTGCAGTTTTACGAGCCAATTCAACGCAGATGAGCGTGGACTATGGTGAAATCGATGCCGGATAGTGCAGAACGATTCCTGCTCTGCGACTGATAAAGTACGGTTGAAAAGTGCAGTCGGCTAGACGAGAGTAGCGATCACGCTATTTAAAGCTTCACTAGGCCGCATCGCCTGTGCTGCCTTCTGAGCATCTGCCAAATAATATCCACCTATGTCTACCGGCTGCCCCTGCGCCGCCGTCAGCTCTGACATGATCGCCGCCTCACTTTTACTCAACTGCTCAGCCACCGCAGCAAACTTATCGCTTAGTTCCCTGTCTTCAGCCTGCGCTGCTAGCGCCTGCGCCCAATACAGCGATAGATAGAAATGGCTGCCTCGATTGTCGATTTCATTCACCTTACGAGACGGTGATTTATCCATATCCAACAGTTTACTCGTGGCCTGATTCAGCGCCTCTGCTACGATCAGCGCCCGCTTGTTATCCGTCTTGCGGCCCAGTTCTTCTAGCGTTACTGCCAGTGCCAAGAACTCTCCCAAAGAATCCCAGCGTAAGTGGCCCTCTTTTATAAACTGTTGTACATGCTTCGGCGCAGATCCACCCGCTCCAGTTTCAAACAATCCGCCGCCTGCTAGCAAAGGGACAATGGACAGCATTTTTGCACTAGTCCCAAGTTCGAGAATGGGAAACAAATCAGTTAGATAGTCTCTCAAAACATTCCCAGTTACGGAAATCACGTTTCTTCCAGCCTTGATCTCCTCGCAGGTGAAACGCATCGCCTCAACTGGCGGCAAAATCTTGATATCCAGATCTGTTGTGTCGTAACCAGGCAAACATTGTTTTACCCTGCTGATAATATTGGCATCGTGGGCCCGATTTTCGTCAAGCCAAAAGACGGCTGAATTTCCCGTAGCCTTTGTCCGGTGGACCGTCAACTTCACCCAGTCTTGAATAGCAACGTCTTTGGTTTGGCACATTCGCCAGATATCGCCTTTGTCGACGCTGTGCTCTGTCAGCGTATTGTTAGCCTCATTGACGACTCGGACCGTGCCATCTGCCGGAATCTCGAATGTCTTGTTGTGAGAGCCGTATTCTTCAGCTTTCTGGGCCATTAATCCAACGTTGGCAACGCTGCCCATCGTAGTCACATCAAATGCGCCGTTCTCCTGGCAAAATTTAATGCATTCTTGATACATAGTGGCATAGCAGCGGTCGGGAATCATTGCCTTCATATCGCGGGGCTTGCCGTCTGCGCCCCACATCTGGCCAGAGGTGCGGATCGCAGCCGCCATAGAAGCGTCGATGATCACGTCGCTAGGAACGTGCAGATTCGTGATGCCCTTGTCGGAGTTGACCATCGCTAGTGAAGGGCGGCTGTTGTAGATGGCCTGTAGGTCGGCTTCGATGGCGCTACGCTGGTCCTCAGGCAGCGATTGAATTTTGCCATAGACATCGCCTAGTCCGTTGTTGGGATTGATGCCTAGTTCGGCAAAGGTCTCTGCATATTTAGTGAAAATATCTTTGTAGTAGATAGTGACGGCATGGCCAAAGAGAATCGGATCGGACACTTTCATCATCGTCGCTTTGACATGTAGAGAAAGTAGAATATTCTCTCTTCTCGCTGCCTCGATTTCTCTTTCGTAGAAGGCACGCAACGCTTTAACGCTCATCACGGCGGCGTCGATGACTTCTTCTGTTAGGACGGGTGTCTTCTCTTTTAGGACCGTGATCGTGCCGTCTTGTTCGACTAGCTCAATTCTCACGTTTCCAGCACTTTCAATTACAACAGATTGTTCACTGCCGTAAAAGTCGCCGCTTTCCATGTGAGCAACGTGAGATTTTGAATCGGCGCTCCAGGCACCAACAGAGTGCGGATGCTTGCGAGCGTATTCTTTGACGGCGGCGGCGACCCGGCGGTCAGAGTTACCTTCGCGCAGGACCGGGTTCACGGCGCTGCCGAGTACTTTGGCGTAGCGGGATTTGATCGCAGATTCAGCGTTGTCTTTCGGGCTCGCTGGATAATCGGGGATATCATAGCCTTTGGACTGAAGTTCTGCGATCGCACTCACCAGCTGCGGAATCGAAGCGCTGATATTTGGCAGCTTAATGATATTAGCCTCAGGCGTTTTTGCCAGTTCGCCCAGCTGGGTCAGCGCATCCGGCTGTCGCTGCGTCTCGGTTAGCCGCTCGGGAAAGCTGGCAATGATGCGGCCCGCCAGGGAAATATCGCTCGTTTCAACGACCACGTTAGCGGCTTTGGTAAAAGCTTGCACAATAGGGAGAAAAGACTGCGTGGCCAAAGCAGGGGCTTCATCTGTGAAGGTGTAGATGATAGTAGCGGGTTGTTTTGGCATGAAATCTTCTTAGCTCCTGGGTCTGCGCATCCTGAAGGAGTATACCAGCCGTGTACTCAAAATTACGTGTTTGGCACAGCGCCTATCTCGTCTAGAAGGTATACGCTTCTTCTCTACTACAGTATTGCCTCTTCTTTTTCCTTCGGCAGCGCAGAATACTCAGGAGAGACGACTTCAATATCTACCATCTTGAGATCCACTGGCAGTGCGCCGCTTTTCATCTGGACTTCTAATGCTCTAGCAGCCTCAGCAGTAAAATTACCAGAGATAGCTGCTTTTCCACCAGTGATGCCGGTTTGCGCGTAGGCTACATCCACGATTGGCGTGCTTAACAAGACATCGTCCATGAAGATGCCGATAGTGCGTCCGGTACCCGCGATCGCCTCGGTCTGCTGAGCAAATTTCTCAGCGCCCTCGTCGTCAAACCAGACAGACACCTCCCAGGTGTTGAAACCAGTCATCAGGATGGCCTGCGCATCTGAGATCAAATCACCCGTCAGTTCGCTAGGCTCGTACAGCTCGACGATGCTGGCTCTAGTCTCATCAATCTGAGACTGTAGTGCTTCAGCTTCGCTCGGTTTATCGGTTTGCATTAGCGTTTCTTGCTCTACTAGCAGACGCTGAAGGGCTTCAATATTTTCAGCCAAGGCTTCTTCTGTGTCGGGCTTTTGACTGCGCAGCGATAGCTGTCCGGTATCGGCAAAGACATCAGCACTCGCCTCCGCATCGACACTAGCCGGCAGCCTAACCAAGATATGACTCGGATTGTCTCTAGCGGAAAGGATCTCAGCGTCTTCGATGTTGAGACTGCTCAGACGCTCTTCCAAGACGGCTTCCGTTTTTTCAAAAGTGGCAGGGTCGAGTTCGACATCTGACTGAGAGGCCAGGGTGACCTGAGTATAGCTGCGCAGGCTGTTGGAGCAAGACAGGCTCAAGGTAGATGCGATCGCTATTCCCAACAGCCATCGACTCGATCTTTTTGCTTTCATTACCTTTGCCACTGCTACAAACATTCAGGAACTTTAGACATACAGTGTTCAGAAATACGACACTGCATTGTGGTATTATCCCATACTTGCTTACTAATTATCTAAGGGCGTCTGTTCGCTGCTAGCCCGCGGCAGCAGTGGCCCCCTCTTATTCACAGCCGTGGTATAGAAGCGTTGAGTAGGATATGCCAAAGAAATTTCGTCATTCTTAGCAAACTCGCGCAGGATATTTTCCCATAGCACTTGTTCTGATCCGCGCCGCCTTCTTGGATCGCACAGATAGCGTAGGGTCAGCAAAATGCCACTGTCTCTGACGGTGGTGTAGACCGTAGGCGTAAGCTTGGAATAAGAAATCATATACTTACGTCCGGCTTTTCGTAGATGCTCTTCGGCGGAGCTACTGAGATGTTCAGCGTGGGTGTTGAGCTGTGTGAACAGAATAGTTTTGGCCGCTTCCCAATCACTCTCAAAGGTGATCAGGACAGGGATTTCGTGCCAGATGTATTTGAAGCCTTGAGAGTAGTTGGCAATGGGCTCTTGAAAGACGCGGTTGTTGGGGATGTGAATGATTCGGCCAGTGCTCTGATCGGTCTCTACCCAGTTGCCGATTTCCATGAGGGTGAACTGGAAGAGAGAAATATCAATTACATCGCCTGCGTGCTCGTCTACCTGAATGCGATCACCCATCTGAAACGGCTGCCGCCATAATATAAACACCCATCCCACTAGATTCACCAGCGGATCGCGCAGTACGACCGCTATACCGGCGGCAAATAAACCTAAAAAAGTCGACAGGCCGGCAATGCTCGGTAGCCAGAGCATCACTACAGCAAAGGTGTAGAGACCATAGCAAAGATAGCCGGTCCATTTGCGCCATGCATAGCGCTGCCGAGGATCTTTGAGCTGCTGGTTGATCAGTCGATTCGCGCCTAGCCGTAGGATGCTGATGGCAACTAGGCCCACCACTGATGCAATCAGATTGTTTCGCAGATCTGAGTTTGCCAGCGGTCCTAGGGAGTCGACGACTTGTGCCAGTAGAGACATAGACGCAGTTCTATAGTGAGTGAAGCCATAGGAAAGTGAGGATACGTTCCTACTTTGCCAGTCGTGCTGCCTGCTGCTCTATCAGACTTGCTCTATCAGACTTTTAGCTGACGGAACTGCCGGTGAGCAACATGACAAACCTATGGACTCTAACTATGGACCCTATAGCAGCGGTTTGGCGACTGTCTTTTGCCATAGCCAAATGCCGCCGGCACATAGCGCGCTCGTCCACCATACCGCAGCCGACTCTGACTTTCCGGCAATCAGGTAGCTGCCACCAACTAGGACGAGCGCGATCGCACTCGCTCCTGAAACCACTAACATCAGTCGCACCGTCCGCACCGCGTTCTGTAGCCGCTGTGCCAAGTCATCCCCAGGGCTTAGCACGATACCGGACCTGGCTGAATTCTGAATGGTTGTCTGGAAGTATTCAACCTTTTGGCTCTCGACCTGGTAGTAAGTACCCAATTCTGCGTCCCGCAAGCCTGGATCAGAATGAAGACCGAACTGTTTGGCAAGTGCGATCGCGGCTTTCACCTGCTTTTTAGTCGCCATCGGTCGAAACGTCTCAAACAGCGATTCTCGATAAACTCCAGACTGAGCCGTCTCTAGAATCCGTCCAGTCAGCTCATTCATAGAAAGCTGAGCAACTATTGCCTTCGTCATTTCCCCATCCACAGGTTGAGCGCTGTCAGAATAGTACACCAGAACCACAAAAGCGATCTACTGTGCCTCCTCCGATGGCTCAACGATAAGCCTGGTAGCTTTCCCAAGCTCAGCAATTGCAGTAATGCTTAATTCCCTATGCTCTTCGAGAGTCTTGCATAGCTTCCGGCACTTTGCTGCCGGGTACTTCGCTTTCAGCATATTCAGCAGCTACAATCCTTGACCTACGAAGCTAAGTGCAGACTGCTATAGAGTGAAAAGCGTATCGATGCATTCCTACGCTTGCGCGCCACTTGAGCTTCAGACAGTAATTTCAGCAACTACCAGTGAGCTAGATAACAAACGTTATACAGCGGCGCTGCGATTCAAATTTTCACTATTCTCTTAGTTGAGGCTGCACAGACTCCAAAGGCATCAAAATCTGTTCGCTCAGAGGCATCGGCAGATCCATAGCATGAGAAACAACGCCATGCGCCAGTCCTGCTATCAGACCCAAAGCCGCTGGAATAATTAAGGATGCTAGATGGTTCATAAATCTTCCTAAAGAAAGATGACATTTACAGGTTCTCAGCCAACGAGAATAGTTTTTGTAGTCAACTTTACAGTTCCCCTTAGAAAGGATTGCGAAACGCGCTAAAAACAAATAGTCTCAACCCGTTTTTTGCATAGAGTGTGGCGGCTAAGCCAACTGATATCTAGCTCCCTGACGTAACCGCATCTAGCTTCCGCTTGAATAGATCAGTCAAGAATGTGATCACTCGGCGCTTACGTAGCTTGATGTTCGCATTTAGCGACATACCAGAACGCAGTTCTAGCGGGACGCCGTCAGCGACGAACTGCTGAGAATCTAACAAAACTTCAGCTGGGAAGCGATAGTACGGAAAGACCTCATCTGGCGGCAGCGCGTCCGTACCAATGCTGGTAAGCGTGCCTTCTACATCGCCAAACTCGCTAAACGAATAGGCATCAATTCGCACGTCGACTTTCTGTCCGACTCTGATAAAGCCCACGTCTCGGTTTGGAATGAAAATCCGTGCAACTAGAGCGTCTTGAGGAACAATTTCCATCATTGGCTCGGTCGAGTTGGCGACGTAGCCAGCGCGGTTAGCCTTGAGGTTGAAGACAGTGCCGCTTACGGGGGCTGTTAGAGCCTGGTATTTGGTGCTCTGTGCTAGCTGCGCCCTTTGACTGGTGAGCTCAGAAAGCTGGCGGTCGTTTTCTAGCAGACGCTGAGTGAGCTGACTATCGATTTCAGCAATTCGCTGGTTGTTCACTGAAACACGCTCTTGTAGCACTTCACGAGATTCAAAAGAAGTTCGCGAGACCTCCTGGTTAGCCTGAGATATCTGAAAAGCCAGCCGCTCTAGCTCTTGTTTTAGGGTGTTGACCTGAGTTTGGCTGTTATTTACCTCTTGCTCTTGTTGCAGGTAGGAAAGTTCTGCAACGGCTCCTTCTTCGTTGAGGATTTTAAGTCTGCTCAGGATGTCCTGGTTGGTGGCTAGCTCGCTTTGAGCATTCGCTAGCTGCAGTCTGGTCTGCTGTAGCTGCTCGGCTAGCTGCGAGGATTGTAGCCGGTTAATCTGCTGCTGAGAATCCAACCTAGATGCGGCTGTCTCTAGACGATCAAGCTGGTTCGCGGAGAGCCCAGCGGTGTCGCCGCTCATCTGAGCTTGATAGAGCTGATTACTCTCTTGAAGCTGAGCGCGATCGCGTCCTCGTTGAACCAAATCAGCCGATACGCCAGCCGGGGCGACCGCACTAGCTACGCCCGACAGCTGCGCTCGATAGTAGTTGTTCTCAGCGTTTAGCCGCTCGACGATCTCTCTATTAGCTTCAATTTGAGCCTCGGTCGCTGTTTCATCTAGCGTAGCGACCACCTGACCTCTCTCAACTAGCTCGCCTTCAGTAACTAGCACCTCTTCGACCACACCCCCAACCGGAGCTTGCACGAGCTGTACAACGCCTTCTGGCTCCAGCTTGCCCTGAGCCGCTACGGTCTCTTCTACCTTAGCGATGCAGGCCCAAGTGACTGAAGCCACCGTGACGCCAATGATTGAGAGCGCGATCGCCTTCGCCCAACGAGGCGACTGCCGCAAAATCACAGGCTGGTCAAACGACTGCGGTACGTAGGGGACTACTGGAGCATCGCCATCGCCATTGCCAGGACCACCATTAAAGGAAAAGCCACCATTGCCATTACCGTTACCAGCTGCACCATTGCCATTACCGTTGCCAGCTGTACTGCTGCCACTGACATTGACGCCGCCATTGCTCGCTAAGCCGTTACCTGGTGTTAACTTCGGTCTAGTACTTGTCATTTGGTTTATTCTCCCTGCTGCTCATATAGGCAGTAATAGCGGCCTTTGAGAGCCATCAGTTCCTTGTGCGTACCCAGTTCTACAACCGAGCCTTTATCCATCACTAGAATGCGATCGGCTTGGCGAATAGTGCTCAAGCGGTGCGTGATAAAGAATACCGTCCTACCCTGAGCCCACTGCTTCAGGTTGTAGCAAACCTGGGCTTCGGTATCGTAGTCGAGGGCGCTAGTGGCCTCGTCCAAGATCAATAGACGAGGATTTTGGAGGACGGTGCGGGCGATCGCAATCCGCTGCCTTTGTCCCCCCGAGAGTGAAGAGCCTCGCTCTCCTACCCGAGAGTTGTAGCCGCCCGGCAGCTCCATGATGAAGTCGTGGGCGTTAGCAATCTTGGCCGCTGTGATTACGCTCTCCGTATCAGCCTGGGGATTAGTCAGTGCGATATTGTCTTGGATGCTACCCTCAAACAGCAAGCTGTCCTGGGGCACGATACCTACCTGCTGTCGCAAGGAGTACAGCTCGACCTTGCTGATGTCGTAGTTATCGATCAAGATTCGCCCTGACTCGGCGTTGTACAAACGCGGCAGCAGCTTCATCAGCGTACTCTTACCCGAGCCACTCTGCCCGACAATACCGATGAACTCACCTGCGTGAAACTCTAGATTGACATTAATCAGCTGTAGCGGACCGGATGGCGCAAAGCGGAAAGACAGATCTTCATACTTCACATTACCCTCAATCTCTGGCATCGGAATCTGAGCGCGATCTTCTTCCGCCTGCTCTTGCGGATGGTCGATAATATCGCTCAGGCGCTCCAAAGACAGCGCGGTTTCTTGGAAGTTTTGCCACAGCTGAGTCAGACGTAGCAGCGGCTGAGTCACATAGCCAGAGATAATTCTAAAAGCAATCAGCCCACCCAAAGTCAGGTTGCCTTCTAGTACCAGAGACGCTCCAAACCACAGAACCAATAGGCCCGAAAGCTTGTTTAGAAATCCACTCGCCGAACCCGCTGTAGTCGACGTCAGAACTGTCTTAAAGCCGTCGCTGACATACCGAGCATACTTTTCCTGCCATTTCCAACGGGTTTTGAGCTCCATGTTCTGGGCTTTCACCGTTTGTACACCCGAAAGCGCTTCTACTAGGAAAGACTGCGTTTCCGCGTTTCGTTCGGCCTTGGCCCTTAGCTGACGTCGCACAATCGGCGATACGAAAAAGGTCAAGATCATAAACAGCGGAATCGTCGCTAGTGACACGAGCGTCAGCTTGATGCTGTAGATCAGCATCACCAAGATGTAAACCACTGAGAACAGCGCGTCGAGCACTACCGTCAGCGCTGTTCCAGTCAGGAACTGTCGAATGTTTTCTAGCTCGTTGACCCTACTAGATAGCTCACCTACCGGACGGCGATCGAAATATCTCAGCGGCAGTCGCAGCAGGTGGTCAATAATCTCCGCCCCTAGCGCCATATCGATCCGGTTCGTAGTATCGACAAACAAGTAGGTCCGCAGACTGGTCAAAATGGCTTCGAAGACAGCCACCACTACCAGGAAAATTCCCAGCACATGTAGGGTATCGATGCTGTTTTGCATGATCACCCGGTCGATGATTACCTGCACCATCAGTGGGTTGGCTAGGCCAAACACCTGCACAAACAATGAGGCAACTAATACTAGGCTCAGCGTTCCTCGATATTTCTTGAGAGAAGGAACAAACCAGGACAGGCCAAACTTTTGCTGTGGGGTTTGCTCGGTGGTCTCGACTAATAAGACTTCACCTTCTTCTCCCCAGATCTCGGCAAACGTCTCAGGGGAGTGACGAACGATTTTGTTTTCTGCCGGAACCCCCAACACATACTCAGAAGGAGAGGCTTCGTAGACGACCGCAAAACCATCGCGCCAGCCGATGATCGCTAGCCTGGGCAGACGACCCATTGAGCTAGCTGGCACCTTGGCGAGCTGAGGCTTGAGACCAACGAGATCCGCGACGGCGCCGCAGGCTGTCAAAGACAGATGGCCCAATCTCCCACGCTGGTTGACCAGTACTCGCTCGACCACATCTCGCTTGAAAGGCATGCCAAAATGCTGAGCAATCATGGCAAAACAGGCCAGGGCCGTACCGACATCCTCTCGGCCCCGCATCACCGGATACTTCAGGGTTTTGGCTCGGTCTGAGCCTTCTTCTACGATGTTGGAATCGTAGTTTAGCTCGGGGGCGTAGGGCGTCTGTCCACCCGTTCTATCGACGAAGGTAGGCGTGATAAAAGTATCGACGTTGTTTTCAGAATCGCTGACGGTTAGAGCAGAGGTGGACGTCGTGCCATCAGAAACGCTTTGACTGGCTAGCTGGCGCATGTCGATGCCGATCAGCCGGGTGTTTTTCTCGCTGGTGATCCGCCCGTCTAGCATTTCTGGCAGCAGCCAGCTACCTGCTGGATGTTTGGCAATACTCTGCGAGCTGACGAACCACAAATGGCTGGGTAAGGAATTATTTAAGGTGACAGAGCCGGAGCGTAGGGTGCGGGCGATCGCATGCTCCTGTAGCCGCCGCGCCGTGCTAGGCAGGTCACTGACATTACGAGCCTGTACCTGAAAATACTGGCTGACTAAATCGAATACTTCAGCTAGATAGCAGTAGCCAGTGACCGCCTGAGCGAAGCCTTCGTTAGTTGCAATCAGCTGACGAACGGTCCCCGCTGGAATTGTGATCGCTTCGACCTCTGACGAGGCGATCGCGCTTTCACAGGCCACCCCCCTAGTCAGTCCTGCTAAACCCAGCACCGACTTCGGCTTCAATAGCTCTAACGTCATCGGTGCTCGCCTGTTAGCGTCATAGCCTAGCAGCCTCGCCTGTCCTTCTAGGATGACCACGACCTGATGAGGCATCGACTCTCGTCTTAAAATCGGCTGTCCAATTCGGTAGCGTAGCCGCTGACTATCAGCCGCCAAAGCCTTTAGAACTGGCTCAGATAGCTGATCAAAGGGAAAAACTTCCCTTAAGCTCTGGTCTAGTGAAATATCGGTGTAAGTCATAACAGAAAAGAAGCCTGGGATCGCTGTATTAAGAACGAGCTGAGGAACCGCTACACATATGAGGTAGGACTGGCTAAAGCAAGAACTAGTTGTCTAGATAAGGAAAACATTAATGCTGGGTCTCGATCAGGCCGTCATGAATGGGGTTACTATCGGTGCCCATCGTATAAATGCTCACAACACTACTGCCCTCATAACACCATCCTCATAACTAATTGCTCACAACAGTGATTACGTAAAATAAGTACGACAATCAGGAAGATATAGATGCTAAGAAGCAAGACCAGCCATTGCCTGACCAGACACTGGCTGGTTGGTCGCCGTCTGACCGGTCATTATCTGACTAACTTCCGTTTGCTCGGAGTCCTCTGTGTGAGCAGTGTCCGCAGGCATTTGATCAGTGTCCGCAGGAGCGCTCGCACTAATAGAAACCGTTTGAACTTGCTGCTTTAACCATGCCTGAAACTTTTCAGCCAGCAGCCGCTTACGCATTTTTTCATCAAACTGGGCCGGTTCAAACTGCTCTAGCCTAGCAATCACCAACCACTCGCCAATTTGAGTTGGAGACCACAGCTGCTTTGGCTTGCTCACAGTCAGCATTCTGCTCAAGATCGGATGAGGCACATTCAGCTCCACCGGGCCGACAAGCCCACCCGTTTTCGCCTCTTGTCCCTCAGAATACTGACGAGCTAGATCGGCGAAGGAGGCGCCATCATCATTTAATCGAAAATAAAGTTCCTGAGCCAGACTGGCGTTTTTGGTTCGGATTAGTGAGTAGGTCACTCGATCGAGCTGCGACTTTCTCTGCAAAAAATATGACTCAATCTGAGCGCCCCAGGTCTCTTCCTGATACAGCTCTAGCTGCCGCTCTCTAACTGCAGCAGTCGTCATTTCTTCAGGCGAACAGTTTTGCTGCTTACACCACGTTTGACGCTGTTCCTCTGAGAACACGCCTCGCTTACTACAAAAAGCTTCCATTGCCTGCTGAGGATCGCAGGCAATATTTGAGACAGCACTATCAATAATGAACTCCTGCACAAACTGTGGGAGCATACGATATTTTTGGAGCTTGGCGACTAGCTCTTCTGCGTCGAGTCTCTCTTGACCAATTTGGAGAACTGCTGACATACGGTGATTTCTTCCATAAGCACACGTCAGGGAATAAACGCGCAGAGGGTTTCCCAACTGAGCGTTCCCAACTGAGTAATCCCGAAGGGCACTCTCAATTCATCAAGATACATGGTTGCATACCCTGTCAAATCTTACACATCACCCAAAGCACATCCGCATAAAAGCTTTACTATGGCCAGGAGGTGCATGGGTTTTGTGAAAAGCGCTACCTTAGAGACCTCTATTTATTTCACATAGTTTACGTATTCAAGCAGATATTCTGCTGTCAGGCCGTCCTTAGAAATGAAACTTACCCTTTTACTGCTGATAAGAGGCTACCGGCAGCTAATTTCTCCTCTATTTCCACCCATGTGTCGGTTCGAGCCTACCTGCTCAAGCTACGCCCTAGAAGCGATTGACCGCTTCGGTCCACTACAGGGAACCTGGCTGGCTACCAAACGCTTTTGTCGCTGCCATCCTCTTCATCCTGGCGGATACGACCCTGTCCCAGAGCTACCCTCGACAGATCCTACTGTTGAGACAACTTCATAAAGACGGTTTTGTAAAGACAGCTTTACAAGGGTGACTCTGTAAAACGACCACATCAATCTCCTGCTATGAAAGCTACGCTATGAAGAAAATCTACATCCTCGATACCAACGTACTGCTGCACGATCCCAATGCAATGCTGCGGTTCGAGGACAATGAGGTGCTGCTGCCGATCACCGTTATCGAAGAGCTTGATCGTTTTAAGAAGCGGCCTGAAGAGATGGGTCGAAACGCTCGTCAGACCTCGAGAATGCTAGACGCACTCAGACAGAAGGGCAATATCACTACTGGCATCACGCTTCAAAATGGAGGTCAGCTCAAAGTCGCGCTTTGCCATCGTGAGACCCTCAAAGGGCTGCCTGTAGAGCTGATGGGCGAAAGCGGAGACAACGCGATCTTGGCGGTGGCGCTGGAGGCAAAACAGCAGTGTGACTGTCCGGTCGTCATGGTGAGCAAAGATACCAACATGCGTATCAAGGCCGATACGCTGGGGCTGACGGCTGAAGATTATGAAACGGACAAAATTGATGTAGACGATCTCTACACCGGAATGGGCGAAGTGCTGATGAGCGCTGAGCAGATGAGTGCGCTATTTCAGACAGGGGAAACTGAGCTTGCAGACGGTAAGCCTCTAGAAGGCAAGTTCTTTCCTAATCAGGCGCTGACGCTAATTGATATTAACAATCCGAGCCACACGGCACTGGCGATTATTCGCGCAGATGGCCGTTTGTCACCATTGCCAAAGCTGCCCTATAGCGGAATTTCTCGGATTCAGGCGCGGAACCGGGAGCAGCGGTTTGCGTTTTCTTTGCTGCTAGATGACAGTGTGCCGCTGGTCACGCTAGTCGGTAAGGCGGGTACGGGCAAGACATTGTTAGCGATCGCAGCGGGCCTACAAAAGGTAACCGAAGAAAAGCGCTACACCCGCCTCCTGATCTCGCGCCCGGTCGTACCCATGGGCAAAGATATCGGCTATCTACCTGGCGATATGACCGAGAAGCTAACGCCCTGGATGCAGCCGCTATATGACAACTTCGATTTGATTTTTAGTACGCAAGATACCACCGATAAACCCGGTCACTGGCGTCGCGGCCACGAGGACTTGCTAGAGATGGGCATCTTGCAGATCGAAGCGCTTACCTACATTCGCGGACGCACCATTCCCAAGCAGTTCTTTGTGATTGATGAAGCGCAGAATCTCACCCCCCATGAGGTCAAAACAATTTTGACTAGGGCCGGTGAAGGGACCAAAATCGTACTTACAGGCGATACCGCCCAGATTGATAATCCCTATGTAGACGCAGCTAGCAACGGTCTGACCTACGTGATCGAACGCTTTCGCAACGATCCACTGGCTGGCCACGTTACGTTGTATCAAGGTGAGCGCTCAGATCTAGCAGCACGAGCCGCAAATTTGCTCTAAACGGTATGATTTCTCTATCTGGGTTTTCGTCTTTAGAAACCTAGCTTTCATCCTGAGGCGATGTGTCATGACTGGTGCGATTGTTGATCCGACGTTAGAACGGTATAAATCGGCGATCGCACAGCTTCTAGCTCAGCTCAAGCAGTTTGCCCAGGCGATTGACAACGCAGTCCTGACTAAAACCGTTCAAAATCTGCAAGAAAATATTACTCAGCCTTTTCTATTTGTCGTTATTGGCGAAGTCAAGGCTGGCAAAAGTAGCTTCATCAACGCGCTGCTAGGTAGTGGCGAAATCTGCGAAGTCGGCGCGGACCCGCGCACCAATATGGTGGCCAAGATTGTCTACGCAGAAGGTGAAGGCTATAGCCGCGAAACTAAGCCCGGCGAGCTACGAGAAATTGGTCGACCGGTGCCAATCTTGCAGCAGATTGCCATCGTAGACACGCCAGGGACCAACAGCCCCTTCCAGCAGCACGAAGATATCACTAAAGAGTTTATTCCCAACAGCGATCTGGTAATCTTTGTCTTTTTCTCAAAAAATCCCTATACCAACACCGCCTGGTCCCTGGTCGATTTTGCCCATAGAGAATGGAAAAAGCCAGTTATTTTTGTGCTACAGCAAGCCGACCTAGCAGATGATAGAGAGCTACAGGCCTCGATCCAATACATAGAACAAGAAGCGCAGCAAAGACAGATCGCCGACCCGAAAGTATTTGCAACCTCGGCAAAGCTGGCTATCGACGACCAAGAGAATGATATTCAAAGAAAGACGGATGGCGGATTTGCTAACATTCAGGACTTGATTCGCAGCACGATCACAGGCGGACAGGGATATCGGCTCAAGCTCACCTCGAATATCGGCTCGGCTGAACAGATCGTGGAACGGCTAGGGACTGACATGCACTTGATTAGCCAGCAGCTACAGCGCGATGAGGCCGTGGTGGCGAAAATACGCGATCGCCTCGGACAAGGCCAGAGCCAGTCTCACTACGAAATTGATGCGCTCGTCGAGCGGCTGATAACCCAGTACGAGCGCACTATCTACCAGGTTAAACAAGAGTTCCGAGACGGCCTTTCTATTTTCACACTGGCTAGACGTTCTGTGCTCTCGGTCTTCAACCGCAAGCAGCGCATAGAAACCTGGATGAACGATCTCAAAATGCGTGCCCAAGAAGATTTAGAAATGACCTTGGACGAAACCTCAAAAGACGGCGCTAAGCGCTTCATAGACGGGATTCAGCTAATGATAAAGCAGCTCTTGACGGAGCTAAATACACTGCAAAACGACCAGCTTAGAAAAACAGAAATCACGCTGCCGATGCTCGAATACCGCTACGAAGTGATCGAAAGTATAAAAGGCAAAGTCTCTAGTTTGCTAGAAGACAAAACCTTCATGGACTGCCTAGCTGATACTGCCGACAGTGTAGAACCTGGCGTTGCGGGTGGTGGCATTCTAGCGGTGATCGGCGGGACAATTGCAGCGGTGACACGGATTGTGATTTTAGATATCATCGGCAGCATATTTTTGGGCGTGGGTGTGCTGCTAGCGGGTGGTGTGCTGTTTGCCAAACGGCGTAGGCTTATTCAGAAACTGGACAGCGAGCTAGAGATCAACAAAGCTAAGTTTGAGGCGACGGTGTCGGAACAGTTGAACGCTCGGCTAAGTGGAATCTATGACGAAATTAACGTCAGCTTTGTTGATCTCTACAATTATGTAGATAAAGAAAGAGAAAGTTTAACGCCGTTAATTCGACAGTTTGAACAAATCCAGCGTCAGACGCAAACGCTTGCAGCAGAAGTTCGACAGCTATAATAACCTAGCTGTAAGATTCTAGCCGTAGCACACCCGTTTATAACCTTGAGTAACTACATTGTTCGTTTAGCTAAGAAAGTAGATCTTAGCTATATACCCACGATCGAAACGGCAGCGGCTAAGCTATTTGAACCCTACGCCGCACAGCTAGAAATTTCAGTGGACTTGCTCTCTGGGTTGACACCGATGAGCTTCCTGGAGCGGGCGCAGGTAGAAAAACGAGTTTGGGTTGCGATCGCCAAAGGCCACCCAGTCGGCTTCATCGTCGCTAAGTTTCTACGGGAAAGCTGTTTTGTTGTAGAGATAGATGTTCTGCCTGCCTATGGTCGTCAGGGGATAGGGACGGCGCTGATTGCGGGCTGTTGTGAGGGTGCGCGATCGCGAAACCAAAAGCAAATCACCCTCACCACCTTTCGCTATGTTCCTTGGAATATTCCTTTCTATCGGCAGTGCGGTTTTGAGATTCTCTCGCCCGATCGCTGGTCCTACGAGATTAAAGCAATCGTGCAGCACGAAGCCCGCTATGGGTTTGCGCAAAAGCATCGGGTAGTGATGCACAAGTTGTTGCCAGAAAAACTGCCAAAAACAGTATCACCAAGGCTAGACAAAAGCAGGATAAACGAATGAATTCCTTGAACAGTACAGCCATCAAGCAGCAGGCGATCACCCTTGGCTTTCACAAAGTTGGCATTGCTACTGTGCCTAGCGAGATATCTGATCTAGAGCAAACGGTCAAAAGCTCGCTACAAACCTGGCTATCCCAAGGCTATCAAGCAGACATGGCCTGGATGAACAATCCCAAAAGGCAGAATATTCGCGCCGTGATGCCAGAAGCAAACTCCATCATCTGCGTCGCTCTCAACTATTACACAGGCCATCAAAGGCCCGCAGGCCAGCAATATGCCAAAATCTCCCGCTATGGTTGGGGAAGAGACTATCACCGAGTCCTCTCCAAAAAGCTCAAGCAGCTTTCAGCCTGGCTACAATCCCACAGCAGTTCTAGCGAAGAACAAAACAGTGAAATTCTGGCCCGTCCCTACGCCGACACCGGTCCAGTCCAAGATAAATTCTGGGCGCAGCAAGCAGGCATCGGCTGGAATGCCAAAAATGGCAATGTCATTAGCCGTGAGTATGGCTCTTGGATCTTTTTAGGAGAAATTATCACTAATCTAGTCCTGACGCCCGACTCTTCGCATACTGCTCACTGTGGGAGCTGCACTCGCTGCATCGCGGCCTGCCCGACTCAGGCTATTCGCTCACCGGGCGTTGTCGATGCCAATCGCTGCATCGCTTATCACACCATCGAGAACCGGGATGAAAGACTACCGGATGAAATCGCCTCAAACCTTCAAAATTGGGTAGCAGGCTGCGACATTTGTCAGGACGTGTGCCCGTGGAACCAGCGGTTTGCCCAAGCCACGGACATTACAGAATTTGAACCCTATCCTAGTAACGTAGCGCCTACGCTGACCGATCTAGCGGAGATTACAGAAGAAGAGTGGCAACAGCGTTTCCCCGCCTCAGCCCTGCGCCGGATCAAACCTCAAATGCTCAGGCGAAATGCAAGCGCAGCGATGGAATACACTAGTTGAGCTAATCACAAAGATGACAAACGGTGAGTGAAGATAAAATAGCGACAACAGCGAAGCCCGAAGCTCAGTCAAAAGTCCAGGCAGGCTGGCGTAAGCTGGTAGCTGAGAATGTTCGGCTAGTTGCGATCGCACTCATCATCGCCATCACCGTCCGCCTGTTCATTGCCGAACCTCGCTTCATCCCATCACCTTCTATGGTGCCGACGCTAGCGGTGGGAGATCGCCTGCTCGTCGAGAAAGTCTCCTATCGTCTTCACACTCCCCGACAAGGAGATATTGTCGTTTTTGAGCCACCGCCACAGCTGCAAGAATACGGCTACACTGCCAGTCAAGCCTTTATCAAGCGAGTGATTGGCCTGCCGGGTCAGACTGTGCAGATTACTCAGGGCAAAGTCTATGTAGACGGTCAGCCGCTAGCAGAAGACTACATCCTAGAAGCGCCAGCCTACGAAATGCCTCCAGTAAAAGTCCCCGCCGGTAATCTGTTTGTCATGGGAGATAATCGCAACGACAGCAACGATTCCCACGTCTGGGGATTCTTGCCAGCACAGAACGTCATCGGTCGCGCCGCTCTGCGTTTTTGGCCACTGGATAAAGCAGGAACCGTTCAGGCGTAACGATTTGATGATGCTTACAAAGCCTTGGGGCACCAGGCACAACATCACGAGATAGGTGAAATTCGTTATCCTGTAGATACCACAAGTAAAAACAGTTCTGACTGTATGGATTTTGCCGAAAGCCTGAAGATGGCGACCAAAACGCTAAGTGCCAACAAGCTGCGTAGCGGTCTGACCATGCTAGGTATCATCATTGGCAACGCCTCTGTAATCGCGATGATCGGCATTGGTGAAGGCGCACAAAAATATGTAAACGGTCAGCTACAAAGCCTGGGGCCAAATGTGCTGTTTATCGTGCCCGGCAATCGCGAGGCGAGGCAGCTAGGCGATCTGGATATCCCCAGAAACTTGGTGCTAGCGGATGCCAAGGCGCTGGCGACTCAGGTTCCCTCTGTAACAGCGGTTGCCGCAGAGAAAACGACTCAAGGAATTGTCAGCTACCGTAATCGCAATACCAGTACGAGTATCGTTGGTACGACAGAAGGTTTCTTGACCGTACGCAGCTTCGAAGTCGCACAGGGACGATTTTTAAACGATTTGGACGAGCGCTCCAATAGTCTGGTCGCTACCATTGGCAGCACCTTAGCAGAAAGGCTGTTTGACAGTGAAACTCCTCTGGGCAAGCAGATTCGGATCAAAGGCATTACGTTTGAAATTGTTGGCGTTCTAGAAAAGAAAGGATCTAGCCTGGGGCTCGATTACGATGATTCGGTGATGATTCCGATTACGACCTTGGCCAGTCGGATTGTAGGGCGTACTTCTCCTTATGGCATTGACGTAGGGTTCATCTCTATTTCAGCAGTGAGCCAAGAGGCAATGGAAACGGCTGAATTTCAAATTACCAATCTGCTGCGGCTGCGCCATCGAATAACGGCAGGGGACGACTTCTATATTCAAAGTCAAGATACGCTGTTGGATATTGCCAATACGGTGACAGGTGCGTTGACTCTGATGCTAGCTGCGATCGCGTCTATCTCTCTTTTCGTCGGCGGCATCGGCATCATGAATATCATGCTTGTCTCTGTCCGCGAGCGCACCCAGGAAATCGGCCTGCGTAAGGCCATTGGCGCAACGCAAAGAGACATCCTCAGTCAGTTTCTGATCGAAGCTGTCATCCTCTCTGCGCTTGGCGGACTAGTCGGCACCGCCCTCGGTGCTAGCGGTATCCTCTTAATTGCTGCTATTAGCCCTTTTGAAGCAGGCGTCTCTACTAGCGCCGTGATTGTTGCAGTCGGCGTTTCAGGCAGCATTGGCCTGTTCTTTGGCGTTGTTCCTGCCCGGCAGGCCGCAAAACTAGACCCCATTGTCGCCTTACGCAGCGCATAATCTAGTCCAAGCCCTTACCAACTACTACCCGGTGGCTGAGCGCAGCCGAAGCCATGTCTTCTCTTATTCAGTTCTGTAATATCGCCAAAATCTACGGCATCGGCAATACCGAAGTTCGCGCCCTGTGGAATGTGAACATGACGATTAACAGCGGTGAGTACTGTTCGATTATGGGACCGTCAGGCTCTGGCAAATCTACCGCCATGAATATGATTGGCTGTCTCGATCAGCCGACAAAAGGAGCGTACTTGTTCGACGGGCAAGATGTTGCCAAGCTAGCAGAAGATGAACTAGCCCACATTCGCAATCGTAAGATTGGGTTTGTCTTTCAACAGTTTCATCTGCTGCCGCATCTGAGCGCCTTGGAGAATGTAGAGCAGCCGATGATGTATGCGGGAGTGCCCAGTAGAAAAAGACGAGAGCGTTCGGCTGAAGCGCTAGAGCGGGTGGGGCTGGGAAATCGGTTGAACAACAGGCCCAATCAGCTATCAGGGGGACAGCAGCAGCGAGTTGCAATCGCTCGAGCGATCGTCAACAATCCACTCCTGATACTAGCCGACGAACCTACTGGAGCCCTAGACACCCAAACCACCCAAGATGTGATCAACATCTTCTCTGAGCTGAACAAAAGCGGCATTACCGTTGTTATGGTCACCCATGAACCTGAAGTCGCCCGGCTTACTAACCGGGTAGTCTGGTTTCGAGACGGTGAAGTGCTTAACCATCACTTAGATCCGGCAGACCTAGCGAGCGTCACAGCGGTGCCCACCTAGCAAAATTCAATTACAGCAGGATCTAACTATCGAAAGAGATCTACGTCTTCTTTACATTTCGAATATTTTGAAGTGTTAATTTATGTTACGGTTAGTTGACGACTTCAAGTTTTGGAGAAAGTTAGCATTTTGCTCGGCCTACTGCTAGCTTCAGTACGGGTCGCTTTGTTAGAGCACATGTACTTCGGATTAAAGTCCGGTGTAGCGACTAGCAAGGTACTCTGCAAATTTTCGCAGGCGTGGACCTCTGATGTATGCGTCTATCTGTAAAGCGCTATATGCACAGTCTGAAGCATCCCGTCGTTGAGCTGGCTACTTACCACCTTGTTATCACACTCTAGATAAAAAACATGCCTTATACCATTGAAAGCGCCCGCAGTATTTTCCCTAATACTTTGGCTGCCGACGCTATCCCCGCAACTACTGCTAGATTTGTTCAACTCAATGCTGAAGACCAGCTAGCCCTGATCTGGTTTGCCTATCTAGAAATGGGCCAATCGATTACGGTAGCTGCTACAGGCGCTGCTAACATGCAGTTCGCCGAAATCACTCTAGACAAGATCAAGAAAATGACGCCGCTAGAGCAGTCGCAGGCAATGTGCGATTTAGCGAACAGAGCCGATACTGAAATATCTCGAACCTACGCTACCTGGACGCCAAATATCAAATTGGGATTCTGGTATAGATTAGGAGAATGGATGGAGGAGGGGTTTGTTGCGCCTATTCCCGAAGGCTACAAGCTTTCAGCCAATGCCTCTGCTGTCTTGCAGGCAATTAGAGGGTTAGAGTCTGGCCAGCAAATTACCGTTCTGCGCAACGCCGCTGTTGATATGGGCTTTGATACTGGAAAGATGGGTAGCTATCAGCGAGTTTCTGAACCCGTAATGGCACCTCAAGCCATAGGGCAGCGAACTAAGGTCTCCATCGAAGGCATCGACAACGATACCGTTTTGAACTACATGAACAACTTGAATGCTAACGACTTCGATGCATTGGTTGCTCTCTTCACAGCAGATGGTGCTCTACAGCCTCCTTTCCGTAGACCCATCGTTGGACGTGATGCCATCTTGCAGTTCTTCAAAGAAGAGTGTCAAAATCTAAAACTAATTCCTGAGCGTGGTGTAGCTGAATCTGATGAGGATGGATATACACCAATAAAGGTGACTGGCAAATGTCAGACTCCCTGGTTCGGCGCGGCTGTTGGTATGAATATTGCCTGGCGCTTTCTGCTGAATCCAGACGGCAAAATTTTCTTTGTAGCGATTGATTTACTGGCCTCACCCAAAGAATTGTTGAATCTGGTTCGCTGATTCCTCTTCTTGGAGCATAAACACAGATTCACCGTTTTTCCCTATCCCTCCAAAGCCTACCCTATGGGAGGTTTGGGGGGATAATAATCAGTTGGTAGATTCGACCGCAGCATATATCCCTCAATTAACAGCAATGACACAGACCGATATTCAGTGGAGTAGTTCAGAAAGAAAGATTGCAAAGGACGCACTCAAAAAAGCATACGATCGAGAAGTTGACTCCCTCTTAAAGTATGTAAAAGGGCACCTTGATAAGCTCATATATCTAGAAGATGTTTGGCAACTGCATGATCTATTGAGTGCTCGTAGGCATGACATCGATGGTAAATACGATGACAGAGAGGCGTTCTTGATGTTTACACTTTCGAAGCTAATCAAAGACGGCTTACTGGAAAAAGAAGAGTTAGCAGGGCTAACAGCGGATAAACGTGCGAAAGTCAATCTCCTCTCTCGCATGTAGTAACAAGCTTGGTGTACGGCATAGTTCTACAATCTAGTCCTGACTACGTCATCTTGACCATATATATACTGGATGATAAAAGTGCTCTGATCGGTCACGGATGCGCTAATCTAGCAAATCTATAAATAGATTACAGTGCATAGACTTTTGTATAGACGGGTACCTCTATCGGCTGGAGGCTATCGGCTAGAGGCTATCAGCTAGAGGGTAACTTGACAGTTCTTTGATTGTACAAACAATGGTTGAAGCAAAAATCAGACAGATAGTCGAACGAAGCATAAAAAAGCAAAGTACAGAAGAGACAGCAAAACGACGCAGTCGCTATCGTGCCTGGTTGATTGTAATAGCGTCGATCGGTATCAACACCAGTCCGCTGCTCCACGGCGCGGGAAAAGGCGAAACGACCCGTGCCGCGACCTTTTCCACCGGACTTTTTGAACAAAACAAACAGTCTGAATCTACTCAAGCTGAAGATACGCCTGCTGTTAGCGCAATCACAGAAGGCATTAACTTTATCCGTAGCAACAACGTACCTGCTGCCATTCGATCTTTTGAAAGAGCAGTGAGCCTTGACCCCTCGTTAGTAGCCGCTCACTACAATCTAGGTCTTGCCTTCCGCCAAGACGAGCAGCTACAGGCCGCCGCCACCTCATTTTGGGGGGCCATTCAAGCAGACCCTACGTTTGTCTTGGGCTATGTTAATTTAGGCGCAGCCCTATTAGAAGGTGACAATACCGAGCAGGCTACAAACTATCTCACAAGAGCCCTAGAGCTAGATCCCAGCCTAGGAATTGCCCACTATAACATGGGTCTGGTACACAAAAGAGAAGGCGATCTAGCTGCTGCCTTCGCTTCCTTCAACCGCGGACTAAGTCAGCCAGCCTCCGCTACTAAATCGCACTATCAGATCGGCCTGCTTTACCTCAGTCAGCAGCAGTATAGCAACGCCCAAAAAGCCTTCGAAAATGCTATCAAGCTAGATGAAAATTATACAGAAGCTCACTACAATCTAGGCGTATCATTTGTTCGGCAAAGCAGCCCTGTCACTGCCATCATCGCTTTTAACAACGCCATAAAATTGCAGCCGGATTTTGCTCACGCCTACTATGCCAAAGCGCTTGCTCTGGCAGACTTACGGCGCTACGAAGAGGCAAAAGAAACCCTGGACATAGCCAGCACCATATATATTTCTCAAGGAAATACGGAATGGGCGACGATTGTGCAACACCAAATCACTTTCATCGAAAACCTGTAAGTTCAACCCTAGAAAAGCAACAGAATGAACTGGCACAGTCGTTTAGTATGAGCAACTTTGTGAGACTAGCTTGATGGGTGTATAGCTTTAGAACCGCGAGATATATGTATTGGTAATGCTCTCTCGCTGCTCCATTTGCTTCTGTACTCCTCTCTCCTGCCATGCTTTCTTCTCGATTTCGATCTTTTATAGCGATCGCACTGACGGTCACATTCCTCGTTGCCTTGTTAGGACACTACGCATCAGCAGAGGCCAACCATTCTAACTACTTCGGGAGTTCTAGCTGGAGTGGCGACAGAGGCGGCTATCGGTTGACTGAGCGTAGACACGGCTATTTTAGCTTCGGTGCGGATGGGCGCAATGGGCGAGATGGGAGGAATGGCCGCTCAGCGCAAAATGCAGCGGCAAAGACAATTGACCTAACCACTACTAGTCCACAAATAGGTAGTCCACAGATAGGTAGTCCACAGATAGGTAGTCCACAAACAGGTTCACGCTCAGAGATGTTTTACGATCTTTCGGGGGCCGAAGGTGAATTAGGAGAAAACGGTACGCCAGGTGAATCTGCTCATAGCTGCCGCGTACCCTATCGCCCCCCGTATTCACTGATTGGCGCGGACGGCGGTAGTGGCGGAGACGGTGGTAGTGGTGGAGATGGTGGGAACGGCAGCGATGTCTCGATCTACTACAGCGACGTAGCGGCGTTGAAGCAGATTGCGATCTCAAATTCTGGTGGACGAGGAGGGCGATCGGGAAGAGGTGAAGCAGGCGCGGACGGCTGCGAATGCGTTGAACCTGCCTGGGTTGTCAGTTTTTGTGCATGGGAAGTTTGGCGTCGTCGCAGCCCTGAAGAGGGGCAGAGCGAAGCCGCAGAATGGGAGTATGCCTCTAGAAAGGTAGAGCCCTGCACAGGTGTCAGGAACGTTGATCTACGAGAGTATGTGCCACATATAGAAAGCCGTGACTATGTTCCCGGCGGCTATTCGAGATATGCTGACGACTATCGCTATGACCTACGATATGCGGGCGTTTCACAGACCAGGAGATTTGGCTGTGAAGATGGCGATCGCGGCAAATCTGGTACAGATGGGCGCGATGGTACAAGCGGGCACTACGGCAGCTTTCGATTAATTCCTCGTGGCGATATTCCTCAGGAGAGGCTTGAATATAGTGGACCGTTGAACGCGCAGCTGGATCAGACCGTTGAACTAGTCAAAAATATCTGGGAGCAAAAGACAGGACTAAAAGTTCTCCTAAGTCCAATTTCTGACACGCCTGACGACTACGCCTATCTAAAATCGACCGAGAGACCGAAATATCGCCTGGAGTGGGCCGCTGCTGAAACGCCAGAAAGCTTGGGCGTCATTGATGTTAATACCAGTGTTGCGGCTAGATCGGTAGGCGATCGCGCTGTGCTGGATTTAAACATTCCCGGTACGCTCGACTATACTCTCAGCGAGGAATCAGGCGTACAGATTGCGAAGATTACTGGCGGCTTTTCCCCCGATCGCGTAGAGTCCTTTGAGCTGGAGAGCGTGTTTGCCAAAGAAGGAGAGAGTGAACTTGTTCTGGTAGACAAAGGAGACTTGCGAAATCTGCTGCCTCAAACGGAAATTAACATTTTGCTGCTTACCAAACAATCAGCTAGCGGTCTGACAACAGACAATTATCAGCCTCGACACAATGCTACTTTCTACGTTAGAAAAGGAACAGAAATCATCGACTTTGGTAACCTCAGCGTCGCCGATAGTACATATACTTTCGATCTTGGCAAGCGATTTAGAGCCTGGTTGAAGCCGAGCTACGACGCGCTGTATCGTGTCACCGTCCGACAAACCACGAATAGTGGTGCAATCTATACCCAGGTCGAAGATATTCCATTTCGAGTCGCTGCTGAGAATAGCTAATCATCCTTGAAAAACTAGCACAAGCCAAACCATACAATGACTTAAGCCATAGACGTACAGAAGAAACCAGTGGCTTTGCCGACTGTCAAGTCACAACGCGAAATGTCTACAAATCTCAAATCGGTTTGATCGGCCTAGCTTCGTTGTATTCAATCGTCGAAGAATCATGAGCCACGCTATTGGTAGATATGGCAGTGATGTCGTATGATTCACTGATTGCCAAAAGGTAGCTGAAAACGCCTGGCATTTTCTCTTTTTATTGTCTGAAGATTTATCAAAAAATCATGCGAAGACTCCAGAAGAAGTGTTCGACTCTCTGCGAGCTTCTAAAGAAATTAAGACTAGGAGAAAAGAAATCCATAAACGAAGTTATTCAAAATCTATACACGCGGAAGATATGTTTTTCCTCGAGGATATCTTTGAGCCAGAGATACGTGGCCTTTAACAGTGAATCGACTGAGAGCTATCGTTCTGACCAAAATAAACACGAAGTACGGAGGTTGGTCGTCGTGTAGCACAGAAATATTATGATACGGTTAAGACGTTGGGTGAGTTGGTAAGCTCTTTACCTGTAATGTGTCACCTAGCTGAATGTGATACATAGCTAGATGCACTGCATAGTACTGATGTCAACTTGAATAAACTAGAGAACGTGAGCTTTTCATTCATCATTCCAGTCATACATCCCGAGAGTAGTAAGGTAAGCAACTATCAGCACGTTGAAATAGTCCTTAGAAGAACGATCGAATCGCTAAAGCGGCAGACCTACAGCAGCACGAAAATTGTAGTTGTATGCTGTAAAACGCCTGCTTGGGCAACAGAAATTGGTAACAACGTCCACTTTATAGATGTATCTAGATCCTATGTCTTCAGCCCGGATCGAAATACTGGAAGAGTCGATATGGGCTCAAAGTTTATTGTAGGAATTCTCTATGCACTAGAAAAATTTGACGTAGATTTGTTCATGCGCGTAGACGGCGATGACTACGTGAACAACAACCTAGCGAAATATTCAATGGATTCCTTAAACAGCGTACTGAAAAGCCCTACAGTTGATGGATTTATTGTTGATAAAGGAGTTCAAGTAGAAGTAGGTGTGAATCCGAACAACGAAATTGAGTACGGTGATGCTTTTCTAATTCGAAGGTTTGATGCATCTTGTGGAACATGCCGAATATTCAAAGAATCAACTTTGAAAAATAAGCTGCTGGAAATTCATCCAGATATTCTCAAGAATTCTCAGCAGTGGCTGCGTTCCTACCAAGACAAAGATTTCTTCCTACCTCCGGAAATGTCAGAATGGCTAGATAAAATGTCGAAAGACGAATACGCTGAGGAATGGCACCCTGTTAACATTCTGGGAAGACATATTGATCAGGCTGACTATCTTAATTTTATAAAACTTCCATTTGTCGGTGCTGCTAAAGCGTGTGGACACGGTAATCACGACGGTCCCCGTGAAGGCAGAATTCACAAAGACAAACTGCTCGGTAAATTGCCTATTCAAGTTTTAAATTCTACTTTCGGATTGGATGAGACACCGGAACAGCTAAGAGCATTTCTTAATTATTCTATGACAGCATTGTTTCGCATGCGTTCAATGCTCAAGACTACTTCCAGAGCTGTGTATTCTACTCTGAAAAATAGATTGAGCATGTCGAGCCCAAATTGACACAGCAGCGCTGAGTCTGAGACACGCCGAAGAAAATATTGTCGCGGTAGGCTCGTCAGCCATGCCAGGCCAGATCAGGCGCTAGGTACAGCTTCCTACAGAGGAAAGGCAACTAAACCAACGCATTGCTTACAGCCTGTGTACCAACCTGAGCGAGCTATACCGAGACTTATTCGATGCAGCTCACAATCTGGCGGCTGATTATATTTCGGATGCTAGCTGGGGTGTATCGTAGCCTACGCTAGAAACTTTATCAGTAGAGAATTTCTACCTGTAGTCTGTATACCCGTTACCATAAGTTAGGTTTTAGGCTTCAGTGCGCTGCTGCGTTCGGGCTGAATTTTGTGTAGGCTATGTCTCTATCGTTTGATGCTGCGACAACTCAACAGCGGGTCGATCAATTTTGGCAGATGCCTGCTAGCTTCGGCACAGAGCGCAATGCCTATCACAATTATTTAAATGAGATTGTGAGCGATCGCTACGCTCTAATCAGAGGGCTACAAATTCTGCGCGATGAGCTTCAGTTCGCAGCCAAAAGCCCTACAGATATGAATGTCTGCGGAGCAGATCTGAGTCTGCCAAGCGTGGTGACGACACTAGCCTATACCAACTGCGGCGATCGCATCCACCAGGGCGAAGCCACCAAACGCTACCGAGATGTCGTGGCCTCCCGGTTTGCTACCCTTTCAGAGATTGGCGAACTCAAGCTAGAAGCCTTCTTTCCCGCTGGCGGTGGTACCGACAATGGCGCAACCCTGGCCCATGTCACCGTCGCGCACGAGCTAGACGAACAGCTAAAGCGTCAGCTCTATGAGGGCAATCCTCACTCTATTTCTTTGGTTGCGATTGATTTAAAGACTCACGTTGGCAGACTGCGAGAAGGAGATAAGCACGTCATCTATGGAAAAACGCGCGAATCGCCTTGGCGAGAACCGAGAGCAGCCTGCGGCGCTATTGTCGGCGCACTGACAGACTACCGTCCACAGAATCTGATCCATCGCCGGATCAGAGGCGATTTAGGAGAGAGAAACTTTCACTATCTATCTCAGGATCACATTTTGACAGATGAAGGTGTCGAAATTACGATGGCTGTTGCCGCTGTTATCGTTGCCATTCGTGGAATTCGGAACACTGCGATCGCACTTAGCAAAGAGATGGATGAACGCGGTCTCGCTCACCTCACCGCCAGCACCACTGTCAATCGACCTTCTAGAGACGATCTAGTTATCTACCTAGCTAGAGCCACCGTATTCAATGGCAAAATTCGCATTCAAAGCTTAGGTCTAGACGCTAAACGCTACAGTGCTGGACTAGTAGAGCACGCCGGAGAGAAGAGATTACAGCTGCGCTACGATACCTGGGATAGCGATAACTTACCGATCGAAGAAATCGCTTACAAAGCGCGAGATTCTAGCCTGTAGCCTCTGTAGAAACAAGCCAATTCAACTCAAACGACGCCGTCGGAATTATTAGCGTTAAATCCAAAGGCAGGCAGTGTGATTTCCATCCCGTCGGGTAGGATCACGCTCACCCTAAATTGTTCTTGTCTATCGCCCTGTACCTGCGTGTATAAATAAGCTTCACTAGAGGCTCTGTCCAGTGTTTCTTGAACCAGCATTTCAGTGCGATCGCTCACCTGTAGCTGAATTCCCTCTGGCAAAATCTCTCCAACCTGCGGTCCTAGCAACAAAAACAAAGTCCATTCCGACTCGCTTTCTGTCTCTACTGGCCACACCCAGGCATATATCTGAAAAATACAGGAACCAATTGATATTGGTCCGCCTACACCTCTAGCCCCTTCTGGCAAGCGAATGCCCTGCTCAGCTAGCATCTCTAGAACAGTATCGACAGACTCTCTGACTGGCCGCATTGCGCTCGACAGTGGTGGTAGAAGTGCCCATCTGAGCTGTTCTGTCGCCGTATCTAGCTGGTCTTGTAACCAGCTAGATACATTGATTACGCTTTCGGCAATCGCTAGTCTTCCTTCTCTCATAGCACCGCTGACGAAACTTGTTTGTTCTATCGATGCTCTGACAGGTTCTAGGCAGCTCAAATACAGCAAAATCTGCTCTGGCTCTACATCAAAGTACGAGACTGGTATTTTTAGGATCTCTTCACTTCTACGCGCCTGTTGCAATCGTTCTCTTTGAACTCTTCGCAGAAGCTGATCGCGCCGCAAGCCAGCTAAGATACACACCTGATTGACTTCTTCTTGGACTTCGACGATTACGTATAGATGAGCGATCGCATCTTCCAAAGACTCTGCCGCAGTCTCAAAAGAGATTTCGACTTGGTCATCGCTCAAGCTACCCATAGCGATTAGACACAGGCGGTGACCACCTACGGTCAAACTCATTGTCCTGTCCGACGAATTGGCAACTAGCGCCGTATGAGTCACCGCTAGAGGCGTTGCACCTTCTCCTAACCACTGCTCAAAGCCAGCGATCGCCAGTGCCTTTAGAAAAGCGTCCCACTCTCTAGTCTGCCGAGTACTTAGTCGAGTATCTGCTTGAACATCCGGCTGATGGCCTAGTTCAGCCGCCGTCTGCGCGAGCTGAGCAGCCCAGACAATCGCCGCATCTAGCAGCTCTACCGTGTTGGCATTCAGAGGCATCATGTCATCAAAGTAACTGCTCATATTGTGAATTGCAGCTGTCATAGTTTTAACAGGGTAAACCCTTAGCGAGCGTTTAACAGTTAGTAAGAAGCAAAACGAATGGTCTCAATTCGCTAGAAGCAAGAGTAGAACAGATATTCCTAAATCCACGACCAAACTTTTATAAAGTGAGGAACTCAGACGCAGAAATCGAAGGCAATCTAGCGCATAGCCGCCGAGCAAATGTGCTTTTTGTCTTTCTGTTTCTGGCAATCTGGGCTTCGGCGGCAGCCTCTGTCATTACCGCTTCCGTCTCCTCTGTCAAAATCTCTTCTAGCTTTTCGGTAATCGTTGATAACCTATCTGGAGGAATGAACTGGAGTGCTTCTGTCCTAACCTCCTGCTTTAGCTGATTGAACCAGTGCGCACACACTTCTGTTCTAAATCGCTTTAGCTTTAGCAGCCGAGTTACCTGCACCTGAGAAGATAGCCCAACCTGCTTGGCGATCGCACCCATAGACAGCCCTCCACAGTGAAACAGATCCAGCGCCGACAGAAATAGCTGTCCCCTCGACGGCTGACGTTTTTCGTAACCTGCGGCATAGCCCAGGATCACCGATGCGATCGCCTCATCTAGACTGTCCAAAAAATGACTGCGATAGCGCTGTATGAACTCATCTTGCGCGGCTTCTTCAGCGTCGCTATCAGCTTGTGACTCAGAAGCTAGCTGTAGGGCGGGCCGATTTTCTATCGCCGCATCTAGCGACCTAGTCGTTGGCATCCCTCGACGCACAGCAATTCGGTGCTCTCTGAGTAGATCGGCCAGTTCGCACAGCCGCTGTAAGACAACGTTCGACGGACTATTCGGTGATATTTTCAGCAGCTGTGCGTCAGTCGGCTCCAGACAGCGGCTAGCCCGTCCAGATTGCTGCCGTTGAATGATGCGATCGCGCCGATACACCTGATGATACGCCGTCAACAGCTGCGTTTTTTGCGCCAGCTCTGCTTCACTTAGTCCCGGCAGCGCCCTGGCCAAGCGTCCTACAGAGGTATCATTCAGCAGTGCCCAATCACTGATTCGATACAGCCCTTGCTCTAGACAAAACCGATTGATCTCAGGATGTGCCTTTGTCATTCGACTGGCCCACGTATTCAGGCTTGCTTGGCTAGGGTCATAGCGCTCCAAGATATCGAGCGACAGCGGCTGGTAAGTTAGCCTTAGACGGCCATCATCGTCTAGTACCAGCGGCCACAGATCGGCTGCCGCAAAGCCATAATGCGTACCGAACTGACTAGCAAGCTGAGCGCAAGCCGCCGCGATTTGGTGCGAGAGCCAGCAGCGCAGACACAGTAGAGCGAGCAGCGCATTCTCCTCATCAGCACGCCAGAGCTGCCACAGGTGGGTTTGTACGGTGCGATCGCTATCATCCGCTAGCCCTAGAGTGTCGTCTAGATAGGCTTGGCACCAGCGTTTGGCCGAGGGCGCTACTTTCAGCTTGCGCTGCCCCGCGCTGGTCAGGGTCACCATTTGCCAGTACCGGGAAGTCAAGATCATAAGTCGAGGAGTAACATCATTCGTCGTTACCATTATTGAAACCAGCTACTCGGCTATACTTCTACCGGTTAGCAGCTTATTCATACGTGTTTTTACGAATGATGTCTACAGCCCATCTACGCCAGCCTTGAACCATAGGCAACATGGCTTTAATTTAAATTTGCTTAGTCACCAGGTTGAGCCCAGACCAGCGCCAGGTTGAGAAGGCGGCTCTATCTCTACTATCTCTGTCTTTTCAGCTGCGCTGTTCGATTTTCACAGGGGTCTCATTTCGCCTTGCCCATCCAGCAATCAGCGCCAGTCCAAATACGCCGAAGAGAGCAAAGAACAACAGAATCTTTCCGCCTTCTAAAACGCTCGCACCCACGGCTACGATGGGCGGGTTCGAGATCGCAATGCTCAGTACCAGCGCTGGCAGAAATTTGCGCCACGGTGCGCGAGCTAATCCTACACCGTAAGCCACAAAGTCGAAAAATCCTGTCATCAGAAAAGCTGTCATCAAAAAAAAGTTTCGCTCCAGGTGACGCTGGCTCAACTGATCAACCCGGTCCATAAATCGCTTGCCTACCAGACGACTTACCAGCGATCGCCCATACCGACGAGACAGCCAAAAGCTCAGCGAGCAAGAGAGCAAGTCCGAGAGACAAACTACCAATAGCCCCTTTTGAAAGCCGAGCAAGCCACCAGCTGCAATTGAATAGGCCGTTCCTGGCAGGGCTGGAATGACAACGCTGCTAAAGCGCAGTGCGAACAAACCGACTGGAGCCCAAACGCCCATCCGCTCGACCTGGGCACGCAACGTCTCCATGCCATACCTGTTGATCAGTAGCGCGGCTGCGACGAACAGTAGCGCGATCGCAATAAACTGAAGAACTTTCCTTGTCCGCTTACTCAAGCCCCAATCCCCTACCGATACCAATACAAAAACAAGCATAGACACCCAAGTACGCAGTAGACGCTTCCCCTGATAAATCGTAAATCTTCGACAGCTTGGTACGGTCCTACGCAATCCCAGACTATGAAAATGACATAAAATAGCTGAACCGAACGATCGCTACTAGAACTTCTACCGGAATCACCATCGGAATTTTGACTATCTATGAAGCCTTTTCTCCGTGCTTTCGCAACTTCACTTCTCCTGACAGGATGCTCTGCCATCAGCGAACTCAGTAATATTCAGACAGCTCCAACCGACGCTTCCTCTTCTGAAATCAGCGAAATTAGTGAACCCACAGCAGAAAACACTGACACTAGCAGCACAGAAACCCCAGAAGATGAAGAAGGCGTCAACCAAAAGAACGTCAGGATCGTCGTTAAGAACCAACCGACCGCTGGCCAGATTATCGTCGAAGAGGTTGCAACCGCCAGAGATGGCTGGATTTCTATTCACAAAAGCAATGAAGATGGCGGTATCGTACTTCCTGACAGCATTGGTGAAGCTCGCGTAGACTCTGGCGAGAGCGAAGATATCATCGTCGATTTGTGGGAAGCTCCTTACCTAGAAGAGAAGCTGTGGGTACTACTGCATATCGACAGCGGCGATCGCGGCACCTATGAATTTCCAGGTGCGGACGTTGCTGTCAAGAAGGACGGCGAAACCATGGCCCGCTCCTTTCGCATAAAGGCCAAAAAGCCAGAAGATGAATAGCCAGAAGACAGATAGCCAGCAAGCAAGCACAGCAGGATGTAAAGCTTCATAGCGCTGAATAGACAGCGTCCTACAGAAGTAGGCATAATGTAGCCTCGTGCGGGTATAGCTCAGTGGTAGAGCGTTTGCTTCCCAAGCAAAATGCCGTGGGTTCGAATCCCATTACCCGCTTAGTCACGAAGAGTAGGGAAATTGCGAGGCGGCGGCAGCTAGAAGGGTATCACTTCGTAAACGGGCAGCTTATGCGATCGCCGCCTGATTCAGATACTGACTAAACGGCAGCATCTCTTGGTAAACAGACACGACTGTATCCACAAAGTCATCTGCCATAATTTCCTCTTGAGTAATTGATTTCATAACGGCATAGCTCTTCAGGCGCAGCAAATCGATGTGCTCGTGCTCCTTAGGAAAGCCTCTAGGTGAGGTCTTTAGCTTGTTTTCGTCGTCTAATTCGCCAAACATATCAACAAATGATTTTTGAGTGATAATCTGTTTCAGCTCATCGCCTGTTTGGGCGATCGCCTCTCGTATACTGTTCAAATTCTGCTTTGAAGGATGATAGTAGCCGCCGCCAATAAAGCTATGGCTTGTGCCTATTTGTATGTAGAATGCGCTATCACCGCCGCCTTGGTTGAGCTCTACGCCAAAGTGGTCTTTATAAGTTGGCTTGTCAGGATGGTAGAGCAAGTTGTTGTTGATTCGGCTGATCGCTTTTTTGCCTGAAACAGGTTGATAGTTAGAATCAACGTTTGCCAGGTCACCGTTCAGCTGCTCTGCCCAGCCGATAACAAAATCTCGGGCCGCTTCATACCTAGTGCGATGCTCATCCATCCAGGATTTGTCGTTGTTTTTGTTCAGATCTCGAAGGAAGTCAATGACGGTATAAAAGCTCATTGTTTGTAGCAAGGCAGATTTTATAGCAAGGCAGATTTTTATTTTTCTGCAGCGTAACACTATAGCGTTTGTCATTTTGCTGGCATAAAGGTTAGCACAGCCGCTGAAGTAGGAGCGTCTTGACAACTGTCGTCGTTCTGTCACTTTGTCACAGGCGCGGGGTCACAAGCTATACCTGTTCACGACCAGTCAAGGCCACTCGCAAGTTGCCGTCTGCTTCATTCAAAGCCGCGATCGCATCCTCTTTCTCCACCCCCGCTAAATGCATTACCAGCGCCACCTTCACCTGCAAACCACTTTTGTCTAGTAGCGCTCCGGCTTCTTTACGGTCTAGCTCAGTCAGGTCACAAAGAATGCGAATAGCGCGATCGCGCAGCTTGCTATTCGTTACCGCCACATCCACCATTCGGTTGCCGTACACCTTCCCTAGCTTCACCATCACCCCGGTAGACAGAATATTCAGCGCCAGCTTTGTCACCGTGCCCGCCTTTAGCCGAGTGGAACCGGCCAACACCTCCGGCCCCACGATCAGCCGAATATCCACATCCACCTCAACCGGCACTTGCTCAGCCGGGACGCAGGCAATAAAAATTGTGCTTGCCCCGCACTGCTTCGCGGCCTTCAGCGCACCCTGCACAAAGGGCGTTGTGCCCCCCGCCGTAATCCCGACTACCACATCACGCTTGGTTACCCGGTGGTCAATAATCGTTTCAGCGCCGGACTCTTCTTCGTCTTCTAGCGCCTCGGAGCTACGCAATAGCGCTGCCGCGCCGCCAGCAATAATACCTTGGACAAGCTCCGGCGGTGTGCAAAAAGTGGGAGGACATTCGGCGGCGTCTAATACGCCTAGTCTGCCGCTGGTGCCTGCGCCGACGTAGAAGAGTCTGCCGCCTTCTCGCATAGAAGCGGCTGCAAGGTTGATGGCCCGGGCGAGGTGGGTTCTAGCGTGTGCTATTGCATCCACGGTCCGCTGATCTTCTTTATTAAATACATCCACCATTTCCAGAGTGGAAAGCTGATCCAAATTCTGGCTGTTGGGATTATTTTGCTCGGTCAGCAGATGGCCACGGTCTTTCATATCAGTCATAGCGACCTCTCACAGCAACTTCTCAAGCTGGGCTCGAATCTGATCCATCTCGTTCGTCGAAGCAGTTTGAAAGCTACCCTTGGCGGTCTCTTCTAGCTTCGCGCGAGCCGCTTCATTCGGATCGGCATCTGGATTCCAGGTTGTTTCTTCGACTACTCTTTCGGGCGGCATCAACAGCGTGCCATCTTCTACAAACACCGCTTCATATCCTGCGCTCTCACAGAATTCTTCGATCTCTTCTGTCTCAAAGGCTTCTACCGAGGCTGGCGGAAAGTCCTGAGCTTCTAGCATGACGGCAAAGCGAGTGGCGTCGTCTTCCATCTCAAACATCAGCACTAGCTGGCGGCCTTCCATCTCTAGGGAATGGATTCCCTCATTTTCGGTACGCGCATTAAATAGAACAACATAAACAGACATAGCGCTGGCAGGTGACGGATACACAATTCACATTTGTTATAGCGGTTTTCGAACACACCCGAAAACCGCTAGTCACTTTGCCCTTTGTGCTGCAAAGATTGCGGCAGCAAAAGCGTATTCAAGCAAGGTGACTGGCAATACAGTGTAGCGACTAACTGTAGCAATGTGAGCGTTAGCCACAAGCTACCAACCTTCTGCAATAATGAAGGCGCTTTGTAACCTGCTTGCGATTCTCATGGCAACTTTCCTATTAGAAGTCGGTACCGAAGAGCTTCCGGCCAGTTTTGTCAGTGAGGCGATCGCACAGTGGCAGACCAAAATTCCCGCTGAGCTAAAAGAGCGGTTTCTAGAAAGCGATAGTCTCGAATTCTACGGTACGCCGCGCCGCCTAGCCGTAGTGATCAACGGCCTACTAGAGCGGCAACCCGATCGAGAAGAAGAGGCCAAAGGGCCCCCAGCCAAAGCGGCGTTCAAAGACGGCAAACCGACCAGAGCAGCATCTGGATTTGCAGCGTCTAGAGGTGTGAGCGTCGAGCAGCTAGAAGTTCGAGACACAGATAAAGGCGAATTCGTCTTTGTGCAACAGACGATTCCGGGGCGCGACACGGCGGAGCTGTTGCAAGAGATGGTGCCGGGTTGGGTGCTGAGTCTAGAAGGGAATCGGTTTATGCGTTGGGGGGACGGTGACTTACGCTTTCCGCGTCCGATTCGTTCGCTGGTGACGCTGCTAGACGATCGGCTGCTGAGCGTGACGCTAGAAAATGGCTCTGAGGTGTGTGTGAGCGATCGCACCACCACTGGCCACCGCGTCCTCCATCCTGCTGACATCAGCCTCGATCAGGCCCAAGACTATGTAGCTGCGCTTAAAAAAGCCTTCGTCACCGTCGATCCAGCCGAGCGCAGGGCAACAATCCTAGAGCAGGTAGACGCCGTTGCCAGTTCCGTCAATGGCCACGCTGTGATTGACGAAGGCCTGCTGGCCGAAGTCATAGACCTGGTTGAATGGCCCACCGCCATCATCGGCAAATTTGACGAGGAATTTCTAGCGCTTCCGTCCAAAGTCACCATCACAGAAATGGAGAGCCATCAGCGCTACTTTCCCGTCCGCCCCGCCGCTGATTCCGACGATCTCCTTCCTTATTTCATTACGGTTTCCAACGGCGATCCGGCTAAATCTGCGCTGATCACCCAGGGCAATGAAAGAGTGATTCGCGCTCGTCTAGCCGACGGTAAATTCTTTTTTGACGCCGACCAAAAAAAGCCGCTCGTTGACTACCTGCCTCAGCTCGAAACCGTCACCTTTGAAGCTCAATTAGGCTCTGTGCGCGAGAAAGTTAGCCGAGTCGAAAACGTCGCTCGACTGCTAAGCGATCAGCTCAATCTCAGCGCCGAAGAGAAGCAGCAGGCCAGCCGCGCCGCTCAGCTTTGCAAGGCCGATCTCGTCACGCAGATGGTAGGCGAATTTCCTGAGCTACAGGGCTATATCGGCCAAAAGTACGCGGCCAACAGCGGCGAGCCTACTGCGGTTGCCGACGCGATTTATGAGCATTACTTACCAAAAGGCGCAGGCGATAGTCTGCCTCAGACCCTGATTGGTCAGGTGGTGGGCATTGCCGATCGGCTCGATACGCTAGTCAGCATCTTTAGCATTGGTAAGTTGCCAAAGGGTTCTAGCGATCCGTTTGCGCTCAGGCGAGCAGCGAATGCGATCGTCAACATTGTCTGGGATGCGGGACTGCCGCTAAAGCTGGAGACGGTGCTAGATCAGGTGATTCAAGACTTTGCGGCTGAACGTGACGGCGTGAACGTGCAGGCGCTGACAGGGCTACTAACGGACTTCTTTGCCCAGCGGGTGCGGACGCTCTTACAAGATGGTTTGGGCATTGACTATGACCTGGTGAATGCGGTCTTTGGCCAAGATGCGGACTATCAGGCGCGGGCGCTGGCCGATTTGCTGGATGTACGCGATCGCGCCACCTTCCTCCAATCCATTCGCACCGACGGTCGCCTCGCTAAAATCTACGAAACCGTCAACCGAGCTGCGAAACTTGCCGCTCAAGGCGATCTGTCTACCGGTGTTCTCGATCCGGTGGGAGCGATTAATCCCGACCTGTTTGAGCAGCCTTCCGAGCAGGCCTTTTATGACAGTCTGCAAACGCTGCTGCCTCAGACCCAGGCCGCTCAGGACGAACGCGACTACAGCAAGCTGATCGCCGGACTCGAACAGGCTGCGCCGACGGTGGCAAACTTCTTCGATGGAGAAACCAGCGTTATGGTGATGGCCGAAGATGAAACCGTTCGTAGAAATCGCCTGAACCTGTTGGGGCTTCTGCGCAATCATGCTAGAGTCCTCGCTGACTTCGGTGAGATTGTCAAAAGCTAATTCCTCCAGGTCTTTGTAATGTTGGGTTTTGGTACTGGATGTGATTTCATTGGTTACCATTCACCCGTTCGTTGCTATTTAGTCATCAGTCCATGAAAACTGCCCACGTCATTGGCCTTGGCCGCTCTGGAATTGCCGCTGCCCATGTGCTCGCTCGTCAAGGCTATGCTGTTACCCTGAGCGACCGCGGCGCAGCCCAACGTCACCAATCCGACGCCCAGCGGCTAAAAGACGAAGGCATCACCGTTAAGCTCAACTACGCTTTTGATGCTCAAATCGCTAAAGATGAGGCGCTTGATCTACTGGTCGTCAGCCCTGGCGTTCCCTGGGACGCTCCGGCGCTAGCGACTGCTCGCGAACTAGGAATCGAAACTATTGGCGAAATGGAACTAGCTTGGCGATCGCTTCAGGACCGCCCCTGGCTAGGCATCACCGGTACCAACGGCAAAACGACAACGACCGCTTTAGTCGCCGCCATTTTTAAAGCTGCCGGACTGAACGCTCCGGCCTGCGGCAATATTGGCTATGCAGCCTGCGAACTCGCGCTAAACGAGCCGCCGGACTGGGTGATTGCCGAGCTTAGCAGCTATCAAATTGAGGCATCGGTTTCTCTCGCACCGACTATCGGCGTATGGACCACGTTCACGCCCGATCATCTCAGTCGACACAAGACGGTAGAGAACTACTACAAGATCAAGGCTTCACTGCTGACGCGATCGCAATCTGTCATCATCAACGGCGACGACCTTACCCTACGCAACAAAGCCGAAGAACACACCTCCCCTCGCCATCATTGGACAAGCCTCAAAGGTAAAGCAGTCCTACCCTCAATCATGGCCGACACCTATGTAGAAGACGGTTGGGTGGTTCATAAAGGCGAACAAATTGTTGAAACCAGGGCGCTGCGGATGGTAGGTGAGCACAATCAGCAGAATTTGCTAATGGCAGTGGCAGCGGCGCGGCTAGCGGGGATTGAGGGGAGTGCGATCGCCCAGGGTGTTGCCAGCTTCCCCGGCGTCTCCCACCGGTTGGAGCACATTTGCACCTGGCGCGGCGTAGATTTTGTCAATGACAGCAAGGCCACCAACTACGACGCTGCCGAAGTGGGCCTGCGCTCCGTCGCTAACCCCACCATATTGATCGCAGGCGGCGCTCCAAAAGACGGCGACGATACCGCCTGGATTACCCAGATAAAAGAAAAAGCTGCCGTTGTCCTTTTGATCGGCGACGCGGCAGATCCCTTTGCCAAGAGATTGACAGAGTCAAACTACAACAACTACGAAATTGTCCAAACCATCGATCGCGCCGTTGCCCGCAGCACCGAACTGAGCAAGGAATACCCGATCAAAACCGTTCTACTCTCTCCTGCCTGTGCCAGCTTCGACCAATACGCTAATTTTGAAGTGCGCGGCGATGACTTTAGGCAAGTTTGCACAAAGTATCTGGGAGAGCTTTAGATCGCAGGGTAAACGTCAGCCGGTCTCTATAAAATAGCGAGACAGTAAAAGTAGTAAGACCGCGTGTCAAGAAAAGAAGATACAAAATTATCAAAAATTATCTTGATTTGAGCGTTAGAATTTGACTGCGTTGACAGCTAGCGCGTTGGCGCTTTAGACGAGAATTGCAGGGCGTCAAGCAGCCAGCTGGTCTACGCCTTCTGATATAGGTTTTGCCGACCAAATCAGATCTACCTTGATCGCATCAACTCATATTTCTGGGAAAGGACAGTGTTCGAAAATTTACTTCCTCCACTAAACAACCACAATCTGCCTTACCCTGATACGATTCATCCAATTGTGGTGCATTTTGTCATCGCGATGGTGCTGTTCGCGGTTATCTGTGACGCGATCGGCTACTTTACCAAAAATCCTCGGCTGCACGAGGCAGGCTGGTGGAACATGGTGTTTGCGACGATCTCTATTTTTGTCGCGATTATGTTTGGCCAGGTAGAGGCCGGGCTGGCGACGCCCTATGCAGCGGCGGCTGGCGACTTGAACTTGCATACGCTGATTGGCTGGTCGCTGTCGGGCATCTTGGCAGCGATTACTGGCTGGCGCTATATCATTCGGCTAAAGTCACCAGGAAAACTTCCCGCAGCCTATATGGGGATGAATGTCTTTTTAACAGCGATTGTGATTTTTCAAACCTACCTAGGTGACAAACTGGTGTGGGTCTATGGCCTGCATACAGAAGCGGTAGTAGAGGCGGCGCGCGCGGGACTTTTGAAATGATGATAGACGTTTCTCTATTTTCTGTTTTGTTAGAAAGCAACGGCCTGCCCTATGCCATACCGATTCATCCCAATTTGGTGCATTTGACGCTGGGACTGTTTATTGTTGCGATCGCATTCGACATTGTTGCCGCTCTCTATCCGCTCGAAAAGCCAATCTTCAAATTCCTAGCTATCCCCGTAACCAGCGCTGGCCTCTACGACGTAGGCTGGTTCAACATGGTCGCAGCGGCTGTTATCACCTTTTTTACCGTCGCCGCTGGTTTTTACGAAATCATACTGGCCGATCCACCAGATGACATAATCAGCCCTTGGGGACTCAATGCGACTAGCACGATGGTCTGGCACGGCGTCGGTGGCGTGCTGCTGCTAGCCCTGATCGTCGGCATGACAGTCTGGCGAGGCTTTCAGCGCTATCTATGGAGAGAAGACCGGAGCAGACAGGTCCAGTGGAGCTATTTGGTAACTGGATTGTTTATCTTTGGGCTGATGTTTGCACAAGGGACTCTAGGTGCGCATTTGGGCGGCGATTTTGGCGTACATGTTACAGCCGACCGGTTTATCCGAGCGGGCATAGACCCAAATGAAATATCCAGCGGGCCGGTTGGCGAGGCGTTAGGCACCCCTCGAATTGTGGGGCCAAGGGATTTAGGCCCAGAAAGTTAGTTGAACAAACATATCAGAGATTCGAGTGAGTATTGAACAGCAAAGACCAGGTGAACCCAGGACTAGAGATCTCGATCGAGTTCTGAACAAGCAGCGGATTCTCGGCCTAACTGGTCTAGCGGCTGCTAACTTTGCCATCAGCGTATGGATGGGTCAAGAAGCTTACAAGTGGCTGCCACCGCAGGCTTCCTCAGAAGCGGTGCTAGTCGATAAGCTCTTTAGCTTTATGACGGCAGTTGGCACCTTTATTTTTATCGGTGTTGTCGGCACGCTGCTGTACTCGATGGTTTTTCAGCGAGCGGCTAAGTACGATACTAGCGACGGTCCGCCGATCGAAGGTAATGTCAAGCTAGAGGTGGTTTGGACGGCAGTGCCGATCATGCTGATTCTTTGGATTGGGACGGTCAGCTATAAGACATACGATCAGATGAGCCTGCTAGAACCGTACGCCCCGCAGGTGATGGCCACGGTAGATACCGTACCAGGAGAGCCGAGAAAAGCGGTGCCAGGAGATATTTCCCAGAGTGACGGTCAGAACAATCGGCCAAAACCAATCGAAGTTCACTCGCGGCAGTGGTCCTGGGAGTTTCGCTACCCAGAGCAGAACGTCAGCAGTACGGAGCTGCATCTGCCAGTAAATCAGCGAGCCCGGTTCAAGCTCACCTCTGATGATGTGCTGCATGGCTTCTATGTCCCGGCTTTTCGGGTCAAGCAGGATATCATTCCTGGCAAAGAAATGGATTTTTCGTTCACGCCTATTCGAGAAGGTCGCTACCGCCTAAGAGATTCTGAGTATAGCGGGACTTATTTCGCGGCGAATCAGACCAATGTAGTGGTGGAATCGGCAGAAGCGTATCAGCGGTGGCTGAGTGCGATCGCGCAAAACCCACCCCAACCCGCTGAAAACATCGCTTACGACGAATACGCTCAAGCAGAGAAAGGCGCTATCAGTCTCGGTTGGGCCACCGTCAAACCCGCTCCCGCCCCCATAGTCAATCACGCCAGTTCAACAAAGGATTCCTATGAGTAATGCAACCTTAGAGGTCAAACCACCGGAGCAGCAAACTCCCACACCCGAACCGGGGGCTCCTGATAACTGGCGCAGATTTTTTAGTTTCAGCACTGATCACAAAGTCATCGGCATTCAATACATCGTCACCGCCTTCATCTTCTTTCTATTCGGTGGGCTGCTGGCAATGGTGATGCGCGGTGAGCTGATCACACCAGAAGCGGACTTAGTTGATCGCACCGTCTACAACGGTCTATTCACCATGCACGGCACGATCATGCTGTTCATGTGGACCTTCCCTATGCTGAACGGACTGTCTAATTATCTAGTGCCGCTGATGATCGGCGCACGAGATATGGCCTTTCCTCGGTTGAATGCCGCCGCCTTTTGGATGGTGCCTGTTTTTGGCGTCATTCTAATCGCCAGCTTCTTCATTCCCGGTGGACCGTCTCAGTCTGGCTGGTGGGCCTATCCGCCAGTCAGCTTGCAGAATCCAACCGGCAATTTGATCAACGGGCAAGCGCTTTGGCTGGTGGCGGTAGCGCTATCGGGCGTGTCTTCAATCATGGGAGCGGTGAACATTGTCACCACCATCTTCAGAATGCGCGCACCGGGTATGGGCTGGTTCAAAATGCCCGCCTTTTGCTGGACGGTTCTGTCTGCGCAGCTGATTCAGCTAATTGGCCTGCCCGCGTTGACAGCCGGCGCGGTGATGCTACTACTCGATCTCACGGTTGGTACCAGCTTTTTCGATCCGGCGAGGGGCGGCGATCCTGTTCTATATCAGCACTTTTTCTGGTTCTACTCTCACCCGGCGGTGTATGTGATTGTCCTGCCGATTTTCGGCGTGTTTTCAGAGGTCTTTCCGGTCTATGCTCGCAAGCCTCTCTTTGGCTACAAGGTAGTGGTGATCTCATCTTTGATGATCACGGTCTTGAGCCTAGTGGTGTGGGTTCACCACATGTTTGCTAGCGGTACACCGGGGTGGATGCGGATGCTGTTCATGTTCACGACGATGGCCATTTCGATTCCTACCGGCATCAAGGTGTTTGCCTGGGTAGCAACGGTATGGGGTGGCAAGCTACGACTGACCAGCGCCATGCTGTTCGCTCTAGGTGGGCTATCGACGTTCCTATTTGCTGGCATTACCGGTATCATGCTCTCCTCAGCGCCATTCGATATCCATGTGAACAACACCTACTTTGTCGTTGGTCATTTTCACTATGTGATTAACGGTGCGGTAGTGATGGGCTTTTATGCAGCTATCTATCACTGGTTTCCCAAGATGACTGGACGGATGTACTACGAGGGACTGGGCAAGCTCCATTTTGCGCTGACCTTTATCGGTATCAATTTGATCTTTTTGCCGATGCATCCGCTAGGTCTGATGGGAATGCCTCGGCGAGTGGCTTCCTATGATCCTGAGTTTGCCTTTTTGAATGTGTTGGCCAGTCTAGGCGGATTCTTGCTAGGGGTTTCAACGCTGCCCTTTATCTTGAATATGCTGAGCTCTTGGACGCAGGGAGAAAAGGCCGGAGACAACCCCTGGAGAGCGATTGGTCTCGAATGGCTGGTATCTTCGCCGCCGCCGCACGAAAACTTTGAAGAGATTCCGATTGTGGTATCGCCGCCGTACGGGTATGGCAGTGACGAGCCGCTAGTGTCTAATCACCCCAGTGGAACACCTGAAGAAAGCTCTAGAACCACACAGACAGCCAATCTTGCGGGAGAAGCCAACTATGAGTAGTGCCAATCTAAACACCGCCATTGACGAAAATCTCAATAGCAGCAAAGCTTTCCATAGTGAGGAACAGGAAGAAGACCATCGCATGTTTGGTTTTGTTGTCTTTCTACTGTCTGAGAGCATCATCTTTTTTAGCTTTTTTGTAGGCTACATTGTCTTCAAAACCAGTGCTGGAAACTGGTTGCCAGCTGGATTCGAGGGGCTAGAGGTTCGCGAGCCGCTGATCAACACGGTTGTTTTAGTTTCCAGTAGCTTTGTGATCTATTTCGCTGAGCGCTTTCTGCATCGTGATAATCTGTGGGGCTTTCGGTTCTTTTGGCTGCTAACGATGGCGATGGGCAGCTATTTTCTCTACGGTCAGGCAGTGGAGTGGATGGGGTTACCCTTTGGCTTTACTACAGGCGTGTTTGGAGGCGTGTTCTACTTACTTACAGGCTTTCACGGCCTGCACGTGTTTACAGGCGTGTTGCTACAGGGGATCATGCTAGGCCGCTCCTTTATTCCCAATAATTACGAGGCAGGAGAGTTTGGCGTAGAGGCGACCTCGCTGTTTTGGCACTTTGTTGATGTAATTTGGATTCTGTTGTTTATTTTGATCTATGTCTGGCAGTAGCTGATGATTATTGACGACCAACACTACGACATCATCATTGTCGGGACGGGCGCGGGCGGCGGTACGCTGGCGCAAAAGCTAGCCCCTACTGGTAAGCGAATTTTGGTTTTAGAGCGGGGCGATCGCATGGCCCTAGAAGAGCAAAACCGAGCTGACGTTGACGTGTTTCAAAAAGGCAGATATCGCTCACCCGAAAAGTGGTACGACCTAGAAGGAGAGCCTTTTTCGCCCCAGATGAACTACGCAGTCGGTGGCAATACCAAAATCTACAACGCCACCTTGATGCGAATGCGTGAAAGAGACTTTGAAGCCGTCACCTACCAGGACGGTATTGCGCCCGAATGGCCGATAAAATACGGCGACTGGGAGCCCTACTACACCGAAGCCGAACACCTATACCAGGTCCACGGCAATCAGCAGGATGACCCGACCGAGCCTTTTCATAGCAAGAGCTATCTACATCCAGCAGTAGACCATTCTCCAGTGGTTGCGCCTATTGTCAATTTGATCAAGTCAGAAGGATTGTCTCCTACTTCTCTGCCTATGAGTCTGTCTAGTCAAGAAGAAGACCCTACCGGAGATGCAGAGGTCTTTGGCATCGACATTGCCATCAAGCATGGCAATGTCACGCTTAAGACTTCTACCAAGGTTGTTGGGCTACATACGAATCGCAGCGGGACTGAGGTCAAGGGTGTAGAAGCGGCAGTCAATGGACAAGCCTTTTTGTTCTCGGCAGATATTGTTGTTCTTGCTTGCGGCGCGGTGAATTCTGCTGCGCTCATGCTGGACTCGGCAAACGAAAAGCATCCCAATGGTTTAGCTAATGGCTCTGATCAGCTAGGCCGGAACCTGATGAAACATCTGATGACGGTCATCGTCGAAAGAGATTCCACTAAGAACGACGGGACATTTATGCCTAGCGTTAGCGTTAACGACTTCTATTGGGGCGATCAGCGCGATTTTGAGTATCCTCTAGGCCATATTGAAAATAGCGGTGGTCTCTTACAAGACATTATCTTTGCCGAATCCCCTCCATTGCTCTCGGTTCTAGCTCGCTTCCTCCCAGACGCGGGGCTCACTCGTCTAGCCAAACGCTCAATCGGCTGGTGGGCACAGACAGGCGTATTGCCAGATCCCAATAACCGCGTTTACTGGCAGACCCTCTCTCGCTACGGTCGGCCCAAGAAAAAGTTGCGCTACGAATTTACCCCAAACAATCTAGAAGCTCACGATCGCCTAGTCTATCGCTGGATGGGTGTACTCAAAGATATTGAAAACACGGGGCAGGAGCTTCGACAAAGCACCGTATATCCTCGCGCTGAAACTCCCGTCGAAGTCGCAGGCTATCAATGTGGTACCGCACGCATGGGTACAGACCCTGCCACCTCTGTTTTAGATATCAACTGTCGTACTCATGAGATCGATAATCTCTATGTAGTGGACAGCAGCTTCTTTCCTTCCTGTGCCAGCGTGAGTCCAGCTCTGACAGTGATGGCTAATGCGCTAAGGGTCGCAGAGCATTTAATAGAACGGTTGGGCGTCTAAGGAATGTAAATCAAATATACGCAGCTTACTCTTTCGGTGGTTCACCTGTGACGGCGGACTCTAGATAGATAGAGGCAGGGGGAACGTAGCTGCCGTCGATCTTTACGCGGAAGTCGTAGTGAGCGCCTGTACCAAGGCCGCTGTTGCCGGAGTAGGCAATGACTTCTCCCGCTTTGGCTTTACCCTGCTTACAGCCGTTTTCGGACATATGCAGCGATTGAAAGGTAAAGCCCGGATAGGACTGGGCAGTTTGATCGACAACCCAGCCTCCGCCATCTACGTCCCACCAGCATTCTACGGTGACGCTGTCTCCGGTTTTGCCGACGGCGTGAATGGGGGTGCCAATGTCCATCGCTAGATCGACGCCGTTGTGTGGAACATTGGGTTCTCCGGTAACAGGATGGAAGGGGCGAATACCGTATTCGTCGCTGACGGTGTAGCCCGCGATGAGGTCGCCTGTTGTAGGAGTGTTGGTGCTTTCCAAGTAAGCCTGTTCGCGGTCGTTGAAAACGTTAGAGGTAAGGGTGAGAATGCGATCGCCGATGTAAAGGACTGAGCCGACGATGACGGTAGCGCAAATACTAGTGAAAAGAAATCTGATTAGTAAGACAGGAAGCGGACGACCGTGTTCTTCCTTCTCTGCTTCTGCTTCGTCCTCATCCTGTGCATTTTCGCGCTTGTCTGTGGGTGCGATGTGATAATGCACGTGCTGCGGAACGGTCTGCGAGATTGCCTTTGGAAGCTGAATATCATCGCCAGCGATGACGGCGAGCTCGCCTCGCCCGAGTTTTTCTAGCATGTCAGAAACGCTGCTACAGCCAGCCGCGATCGCCGCACTCCGTGCTCCCTGCCAGCCCGGTTCTGTGACGGTCACTCGACAGGGCCTTTTGGGTTCGGTGGGTAAACTCTCCGGGCTTTGATCTGAATTGGCAGAAGACGGTTTAGCAGAAGACAATTTAGCAGAAGACAGTTGACTAAAGGGCTGAGAAGACGAGGAGCTAGTCACCAATAGTAAATTCACTACAGTGGCAAATTCACCGAAGTGGGCAGCTGGCTTTACTAGTGAGAGCGTCAATCGCTGACAAAGACGAAAACATGATAGCTCAAACTCGCAAACTATTTGGCTTGCGAACTATTTGAACGCGGCGCAGTATAAAGCAGCGCTACGCCTACCAACAGCACTACGAAGGAACTCTATGAAGCACACTAGAGCAGATGACTGGAGCAATCGCGCTCCCCTGACTAAAGAGGAAGAGGAAGAACGCCGTCATTGGGATTATCACTATGACGAGATCGGGGTAGCTCCAGGGACGCTGGTGATTGATGAAGATGCCGCGCCAACTGAGCTGATGCTGATCGACTACAGTGCCAATTCAGCCATGCGACGAAGGCTGCGATCGCCCGAAGAAGCCGCCATTCACCTAGATTCTGAATCGGTTTCCTGGATAGACCTGCAAGGACTTGGCAACGAGGATGTACTCAACCGCCTCGGCAAAGTCTTTCATCTACACCCGTTGGTTTTAGAAGATGTGGTGAATGTTCCTCAGCGGCCAAAGATCGAATACTACGGCGATCAGCTGCTGATCATTACGCGGATGGTGATGCCTGATCCAGACGCAGAAGAAGGCGAAAATCGCTTTACCAGTGAACAGCTCAGCTTTGTTCTTGGTCAAAACTATCTGCTGACGGTACAAGAAGAGCCGGAGCAAGACTGCTTGAATGCAGTGCGTAATCGCATTCGCACCGGACAAGGGCTGATTCGTTCTGAGGGTGCGGACTACCTAGCCTATGCTCTGTTGGATGCGGTAATTGACGCTTATTTTCCCGTGTTAGAAGACTACGGCGAATATATAGAGTCGCTAGAAGATGAAGTGATTTTCAATCCGAGTGAGCAGACGGTCCAAAAAATATATCGGGCTAGGCGAGAGCTGATGAGCCTGCGCCGATCGATCTGGCCACAGCGAAATGCTCTTAGTCAGCTAGTGCGTGATAGCAATACGCTGATTCGCCCGGAGGTACGGGTGTACCTGCAAGACTGCTACGACCACGTCGTGCAGGTGCTCGATATTGTCGAAACTTACCGTGAGCTAACAGCGAACTTGATGGACGTATATTTGTCCTCAGTGAGCAACCGGATGAATGAGGTCATGAAGACGCTGACGGTGATTTCGTCCATCTTTATCCCGCTAACGTTCATCGTAGGCGTGTATGGCATGAACTTTAATTCGGCAGTCTCTCCGTGGAATATGCCAGAGCTGGATCTGTATTGGGGCTATCCGATGTGCTGGGCGCTGATGATTGCGATCGCGCTGAGCCTCTCCTATTACTTTTGGCGCAAAGGCTGGTTTGACAACACAGCTGGAACTCAACTGCCAAAGGATAGGCCTAGGAGCTGAGACCAATCGATAACTATCGGGTTTCACCCGCCTTGCCATCGCCTGCTAAGATGCCTGTGACCAAGCGTCTTTAACCACGCAAGCTGATCGCCAAATCGACTGTAAAAGGCATGCCCACTATGGATCTTAAGGCTCTCATCACAGACATCCCAGATTTTCCGCAGCCGGGCATCATTTTTCGCGATATTACGACTTTGCTACAAGATCCCGCAGGCTTGGACTACGCCGTGTCACAGCTTTGCAATCAGGCAGATACGGTAGCGCCTGAGATCATCGCCGGGATCGAGTCACGCGGCTTTATCTTTGGGATGCCAGTAGCTCGTCAGATGTCACAGGGCTTTGTGCCCATTCGCAAAGCTGGGAAGTTGCCTAGAGCGGTTCATGCGGTGTCCTACACCCTAGAATACGGAGAAGATCGTCTGGAGGTACATCAGGATGCTTTTTCACTTGGCGCTAAAGTGCTGATCGTGGATGACCTCCTAGCAACAGGAGGAACAGCGGCGGCAGCGGCAGAACTGGTCGAGAAAGCAGGTGCGACGGTAGCTGGGTTTAGCTTTGTGATTGAGCTAGAGGGTTTAGCAGGTCGCGATAAACTGCCTGCTGGGGTGCCGGTTATGAGTTTACTCACGTACTAAAGGACTGATATGACACCCTCTTCTCAAAAGCTTTCTGTCTCCGATAACGCGGGCTCACTGCTGCGTGATTTTTTCCTCGGTGAGACGACTCGCTACATTGTGAAACGGGTGCTACAGGGACTTTTGACACTACTGTTAGCTACGGCTTTTAGTTTTTTGGTTGTGCAGTTAGCACCGGGAGATTTTTTGACGCCATTTCGTCAAAATCCGCAAATTTCGCCTGAGACGATTGCAGACTTAGAGGCTCGTTTTGGTCTAGACAGACCGGTCTGGCAGCAGTATTTTCTATGGCTAAGGCAGGTGGTAACTAAGTTTGACTTTGGCATTAGCTTCGCCTATCAGCGGCCTGCGCTAGAACTTTTGTGGGAACGGGTGCCCAATACGATTTTGCTGTCGGCAGCGTCTATTTTTGTGACCTGGGCGATCGCAATCCCTTTAGGCATCATCAGCGCCGTCAACCAAAACAACATAGTCGATCGCACGTTACGAGTATTAAGCTACATCGGCCAAGGCTTTCCCACAATCATTACAGGGCTGCTGCTGCTCTTTTTTGCACAGCTAACGACGCCTTTGTTTCCGGTAGGCGGACGCACGAGCCTCTACCACAACGATCTCAACTGGATAGGTCAGATCTTAGACGTTGTCTGGCACCTAATTTTGCCGACGCTGGCGCTGAGCATTACGAGTTTTGCTGGACTGCAAAGGCTGATGCGCGGCCAGCTGCTAGATGTCTTGCGTCAAGACTACATTCAGACGGCACGGGCGAAAGGATTGTCAGAGAGTAAGGTAATTTACGTGCATGCGCTGCGAAATGCGATTAACCCACTGATTACGATTTTGGGGTTTGAGTTTTCGAGCTTGTTGAGTGGTTCTTTTATTGTAGAGAACTATTTTAGCTGGCCGGGTTTGGGACAGCTGACGCTAGAGGCTGTACAGACGCAGGATTTGTTTTTGATTATGGCGAGCCTAGTGCTGGGCGCGGTGATGCTGATTGTGGGTAATTTGCTGGCGGATCTAGCGCTGTCGTTTGTTGATCCTAGAATTAAGCTGTCGCGATTGAACTAGTTTCTTATGAATCAGGCGCGGTCTCTTGCAAGTCTGTTGATTGGCTTTGTCGTTTTCGGCATTGTTCTATGGATTGCGCGGACGGTGCATCAAGAGCTAAACGATGATGGATTTGCGCAGACGGTACTAATTGGGACAGCGGGGTGGGCGACAGGCTGGCTGGTAGGTTTTCTGATTGCGCCGACGACCGGCCAAGAAATCAAGAAGTTTTCGCAGGCGATGTCGACGATTTCGGCGTTCGCCTGTGGGTTTTTCCTAGCGAAGATGGAGCCGTCTCTGACGCCGCTATTTGAGGACGGCAGGCTGATTAATGAGCCGATTTATGGAATTCGGCTGATGATTTTTATGATTTGTTTTGCGATCGCAGCCATCAACATGTACGTCTATCGCGAAGGCCGACGGTATTAACCAGTAAGATAGGGTTCTAGAATAGAATTAGGATGTAGTCGTTACCTAAAGCTTTTATGCAAGTTGCTGATCTGACGGTGGAAGAGTTAAAAAGCCTGATCAGAGAGACTGTAGCTGAAACGCTAGGCTCTCTACTGTCTGCAACAGATGATATCGATCCTGATGCTGGTAAGAAGCTACGGCCTGAATTCCTTGGCCCACTACTTGAATCCTGTAAGAGAACCCAAATGGATGAACAAGGAATATCGCTAGCAGAAGCTGCTAAAAAGCTAGGTGTAGACCTAGGATAAGCTACGAAGTTATCCTTACAAGCGCAGCGTTGAACAATCTAGAAAGGACAGATTCCAAGAACCGAACTCGCATCTTGAAGAAGATTGAATGGTTTTCAGACAACTTTGATGCTTTGGTACCTCAGCCTTTAACAGCAGATCTAAGTGGCCTGTTCCAGCTTAGAGTCGGAAACTACAGAGTCATATATTCTTTTGACGCAGCAATATCAGTGATTTCTATACAGAGAGTTGGACATCGTAAGGATGTGTACGACAATTGATGTCGGATATTTCAATTCGTTCTGTAAGCGTCGATGATGTAGATACACTGTGGACGATGTTGATGTACGCAGCGCAAGAGTCATCCTTGACAGCAGTAAAGACTAACCCTAGTTCAGCTCGATACACGACGAATTGGGGTAGAAAAGGGGATTTAGGTGTTGTTGCAGAGCAGGGTACGGTTGCTGTAGGTGCTGCTTGGGTCCGGCTTTGGTCTGAAGATGATCGTGGGTACGGGTACATCGCAAGTGATATGCCAGAGTTGGCGATCGCAGTGACTCCGGAAATGCGCGGTAAAGGTATTGGCACCGCACTACTTACCAAACTTTTAGAGCTTGCTAAGCCTGAGTTCCCAGCGATATGTCTGAGCACTCGCACAGAAAATTCGGCGTTGAAACTATATGAACGAACCGGGTTTGTCGCAGTAGAGGGGTCCGAGGAGAGTGATCTGATTTTTGTGTAAGCGCTTTTTACTTAAGCGGAAAAGCGTTCTGGAAATAGGATAGCAAAATGTGACAATGCCGCACGCCAATTTTTGATAGGTCTGTTCCACTTCTTCGAGATGTTGTTCATTGCTAGATACATCAGCCTGAATACAGCATCTTCACTGGGGAAGACAGCCTTGGTTTTGATGACCTTGCGTAGTGAGCGATTGACCGACTCAATGGCGTTGGTAGTGTAGATAACACGTCGTATTTCCTAACTCCTACGGAGACGCTTCGCGAACGGGTAGTCAAATATTGGAATGACGTTCTCCCAGTGGCGAATCCAGATCTGAGAAACGGCTGGATAGACCTCATCCCACTTGTCTGAAAATGCATCGAGAGCAGCCTCTGACTCAGCGAGTGTGGCTGCTTGGTAGATGGGTTTAAGGTCAGTGCAGACTGCCTTTCTATCCTTCCACGGCACGTACTTCATACAGTTACGCATCAGATGCACAATGCACAGTTGTACCTGCGTGTGCGGGTAGAGCGCTTCTATCGCTTGCGGAAAGCCTTTGAGGCCATCGCAGCAGGCGATCAGAATATCTCGAAGTCCCCTGTTTTTAAGGTCCGTAAGTACCTTCAGCCAGAACTTCGCACCTTCGGTTTCGGCTTCGCCTATCCACAGACCAAGCAGCTGTTTATCACCTTCTTTGTCAATGCCAAGCACTACGTAGACAGCACGTTTACTGACTCGACCTGAGACCTTGATGTTCACATATAGTGCATCAAGATAGACAATCGGGTAGACCTCGTCAAGCGGTCTGGACTGCCAGGCTTTGACGTCTTCGCTGACGCTGTCGATGACCTCGCTGATCACCGCTGCTGATATCTTCGCGCCACCATACAGCTCTTCTAGTTGGGCACTGATGTCGCGGGTACTGTTACCTCTAGCATAAAGTGCCAGGATCTTCTCGTCGAGGCCAATGATGCGGCGCTGATGCTTCGGGACCAGTATGGGCTCGAAGCTGCCGTTGCGGTCTCTGGGTATCGACAGCTCTAGTTCGCCAGCTTCCGACTGTATGGTCTTTTTCGAGCTGCCATTACGACTGTTCGGAGCGGCTTCCTCATCTGCGGCTTCGCTTTTGAGATGGCCGTTGAGTTCTCCGGCTAGTGCCCGTTCGACTAAGCGCTTCTTCAGCCGTTGCATCAGGCCACCCTCTCCCAGAATATCCTCCGGGCTATGGCAGTCTTCTAGCAGTTCATCAAGTAGGTCATCAACGCGATTGAGTTCTCTTTTCTTGCGTACCATGGGGCGATCTCCTGAGTTGGTAGGATTTTAGACCGCTTACACAAAATTCAGTACAGTCTCCCGCTAGGTTGACGCTAGAGAAACTATTGCCCTCTGTACTCTGGTCTAGGCTGCTCAGACAAATCAAACATGATGCTGATATCGCTGCCCATTACGGCTTTGATATTGTCATCAAACCAAGGCCAGACACGGCTTATCAAGAATGGTGCAAGATGTGAGTTACCCCGCAAGGGGACGGAAACGCGATCATTTAGCAGAGTGCGTGCCAGGTAGCTCGTTCAAATTCCATTACCCCGAAAGCGGAACTAAAAACGTGTCGACACTCTCATACTTCAGGCCATCGTCGCTATTTTTACGTTCTCCGCTGCTCCTCTTCAAATCGCTGCCACCGCTGCCTAGCCACCGCCTTCCGTATCCGCAGAGATACCCGCTTTACCATCAGTGCCTGATGTAGAACGCCTATCTCACGCAAATGATGATAAGCCTCTTGATACCTCCGAACAGTTTCTGGCCCCGAAGCACTAGCCGAAGGTCGATACTTCCCCAGCCAGTTTTTGATAGCGGTCACATGAGCTCGATTGTGTCCACACCGTTGTCCAACCTTGTTTGAACACAGAGCTGGCTCAACCTCTGCCAAGATCGCTTTGCTTAAGTCAGATAAATTCTCTAGATCTATCTCAGGCAGAACCCTATTGGCTGCTAGCGTTCTATCAGAGACATTCGACGGTTTATTCGTTGTCAGTGCAAATTTTTGCGATTGAACAATGCTATCCCTAGCTCCCTTTGAAGCGCTAGACACTTGTCAATCAGCGGCGCAACCGATTCATGAGACAAATCCAGCGCCGCTCGACAAGTGCGAAACGCCTCTGGTAAATTGCCTTGTGCTTGTAGCACTAGTGCCAAGCAATACAGCCCCATCATCTGCATCAATCGCTTCTCTGGCTCATCTTCTGCGAATAGACTCGCTGCCACCACCAGCTCACAACAGAACTCAGCTGCTTCAGACAATCTTCCCATCTGTCGACAAGCTGTTCCCAAATTTAACAGTAGCGCCGCCACCCGCACCGGATCTTTCACAAAAGCCAATGCCTGCCGCTGATAGTTAATTGCTCGCTCGTAGTCCGATAGCTGCTGACATAGCGCCCCCAACTGTAATATCACCAGCCGCTTTCCCTCTCTATCGTTTAGCGCCACCGCTAGCGCCAGCGATTTCTCAAAGCACTCAACCGCCTGTAGCTTTTGCTCCAGCGCTATATAGACCAACCCCAGATTTCCATACGCTCGGCTCGCGCCTAACCGATGACCAATGCGATCGCCAATCTTTGCCGATTGCCACAAAACATCAACCGCTTCCTCTAGCTGCCCCTGCACGTAATAGAGACTGCCTAAATTGCACAGTCCATCTCCTTCGCCCCGTGGGTCTGCCACATTTTGCGCACTCCCAATTCGCCTAGTCACGTAGCTGTAGGCCAGCTCATAATTCTCAGCAATCCGATGGGCATTCCCCAGATTCCCCAGCGCAGTTCCCACAGAGCGATGGTTATCCCCTACCTGCGCTAGCGCCAGCTGTTTTTGATAAGACGAGATCGCTTGCCCCACCTCACCCATAGAAAGATACGCATTGCCCAATCCACCCAACGCACTACTCAATGCCGCCTCGCTTCCTAGCTCAGCAGCAACAGTCAGCGCCTCTTGATGAGCGTCAGCCGCTAGCTTGTATTGACCAGATACGTCATACAAGCTACCCAATCCGCTCAAGCAAACGAGATCGACCGCTGCATCTAGGTGAGATTGCAATGCCTGGTACAACTGACGCTGCGCCTCATAATATCCCCACACAAACAACAGCTCATGTATACTCTAGACGTTTGATATTTGGACTTTTCTAAAAGATTGAAAGTTCAAGGTCAACAAAGAGGCTAGGGATGCTTTATGAGTAGTGTTGGCCTGTTCGATGCAAGTTTCAATAGCGTGCTTGAAATCATCAAAATTAGCGTAGTACTTGGAATACAAACACTGATTGCGCACAAACTTCCAGAGCCGCTCAATCAAGTTCAAATGAGGTGAATAGGATGGCAGGTATAACAACTCAATGTTGAGCGCCTTAGCCAAGGTGAACACCACCTTACATTTCTGATAGCGAGCATTGTCCAACACAACGGTAATCGGGACATCCAATCTCAAAGCATTGAGTTTTAGAAGCATCAGACAAATGCTTTCGGCATTGATATAGCTCTCGTTGGTGACGGTGATGACTTCTTTGGTGATGGCGTTGACTACACCCAAGACGTTGAAGCGTTTGCGACCCGAGGGGGAGGCTATGAAAATCCGGCTGAAGCACCAGAGAAAGCCCAAGTAAGCGCGATGAACAAAATGGGCGGCATCCATAAAAAAAGGGCGCGTTCTCCCGCCTGTGCTTCTGTTAATCGGGGCTCTAGCGCTTCGGTTTGAAAGCTATCCTGCTCTGCCAGCTTTTCGGGAGCTGCCGCTTTCCCTGGCACGTAGCCAACTTTTCGGGGGTTCAGTCCAATGCGTTTGAGAAACGCTTTAATTTGCGTGGGACTACGTTTTATCCCAGTGAGTCGCTCAATCTCTGAGCCCGCTTCGGCTGACGTTCGGGGGGGATGGGCTGCAAAGTGGGCCTTGAGGCTGGGAATATGCTCGTTGAGTTTACTTGGTTGACCTTTGTAGTCGAGCTGTTTGAGCGCCTCTATGCCACCCGCTTCGTATTCTCGTAAGTAGTACTAAGCTCGTTTTGCTCCGCACACGGCTCAGTCGCCGGATTTCCTGATGAGACAAGCCTTGACTCTTCAGATACAGCACCTCCATCTTGCGCTGTACCTGAGGATGAGGATGGTGATAGCGTTCGTAGTCAAGGGCAGTGATATCGGCTTCGCTAAATTCTAGTTGGATCATTGGCGGGAGGGGGTTTGAGCGACCTACTGCCATTTCATCACAGCGCTTCAATTAGTTCAATCCCAAAACGCTTGGAGTA
>CAWCXR010000008.1:0-169462 GCA_963799555.1 uncultured cyanobacterium | reverse complement strand
ATCAGAATAGCGAATGTCTTGATGAGGCGGTGGCAGCAATTTGCCTATCGCCTCGGTATCCTTTTGATCAGGATAGAAATAGGGTAAAAATCCCTGGCGCTCTGACACGATTTGAAAGGGGGCTTGACCGAAATAGACAGACATTTCCCAGGCCGGACAATGCTGAAAAAATCGGAAGACTAGACTTTTATAGCTTTCTAGCTCAGCTACCTTGCTCTGCTTCATGGCTTTGACAGCATCTGAGAGCGCAACTGTATAAGCCTTCGTCTGCGAAAGTTCTTCCTGAATCAGGGTGGTCTGAGTATGCAGCCGGCTTTGAATTTCGGATTGTGCAGCTTCTACAAGCACTCCGTAATATACATAAGAGATACCGATAAGACCCACTAGGGCCGTGCCCAATATCCAACACAACAGGCGAGAGCCTAACGAACGTAGTCGAACTAGTGGACGGATTTTTACTAAAGGTAACTTCATATCCATAAAAGAGCTGTTCTACGCATTTAGAATTTGTCGAAGAATAATAACTAACTGATGAAAGAATTCCCGACATAGTCTTTTAGTGCTCCGGCGTGACTTGCCTGCGCTGTGTAATGGTTTTCCCATCCTCTTCAACCAAAAAAAGCCAGGTGTGAATGCATCCACACCTGGCTCTTAAATTTAGCTACTCAAGTTTATCTACAGCCCTTGGTGATACCTCACACAAAAGCTGTGGCTAGAGCGGTCTCTACGCCAGCGTGAAGTCTACCTGGAAGACAGCGTCGTTGAAATCGTTGTCGGACACGCCCAGGTTATCGGGTAGATCTTCAAATCCGAAGGTATTGCTACCTAGAGACCTGAAGTGAACCGCATCATCTGGATTGGCCTCGATGAAGCTGAAGTAGGCAACCTGATCGTCAAACCGCATCGCTGCATCGTTGTCTGGGTTGTTGGTCAAGAAGTCTTCGATGGTGGAATCAGCTAGGTTGGAAATCGCAAAGGGTGCGTAGAACTTTCCCCCGGCCAAGACAACCGGATTGAAGCCACCGTTAGTGGTGTCGTCACTCGAGTCTCCCCCGGCGCGGATAGACAAGTTATCCAGACGCCGACCGATGGCAGCGGCTGCATAGCCGTCATCGCCAGGACGTAGATCGGCTGTGCCATCGCCGTTGGTATCGATACCGCCGCTGGTGTCGGTGACTTCATAGAAACCGACAAAGTTGTCAAATGCTGCGTCAGACTCGGCGGCAGGATTGTTTCCTAGACCCGCGCTAACCTGTTGAGCAGCCGTGGTGTCATATGCGATCGCACTTACAAATCCATCTGCATCCGCATTCACAAAGACAGTAGTCGGGTCGATCACGTCGTTGGAAATGGTCGCCAGTCCCAGATAAGTGCTGGCTTCGGAGCCAATTGTACCTAGGCTAGAAGCCGCGCCTGTCACCAAGTCAATGCTGTACAAGGTGGAGTCGGATACCGCAAACGCAGTGCTCGATCCCTCTTCAGAAGAGATGATATCGAAGCCAGCCAAGTCGTCAAAGTCGACGCCTAAGTCGCCCACAGTCATCAACGTACCGTCATTCGGTGGGTTCTGTAGCACCAGAATGTCGAGATCGGTGTCGATATCGTAGAGCGCGGTGGTAGTAGGCATGGCGATCGCATTCGTATAGGCAGCCGCCGTCACCCGTGGATTGGTGCCACTGTTGTCATCGGCATCGGCATAGGCCAGCGTGCCGTCTACCGTCACTGCACCTGTATCCACATTGATCCGAAAATCTTGGTCATTGTCCCCTACCAGGCGCAAGCGATCGGCCACTGGATTGAAGTCAAAGCCAGATACGGTAGTCGCATCGAACGACGTATCTAGCGTGCTGATTAAAGTCACAGCGCCAGAGTTGGGGTCGATTGTGTAGATCTTGTCAGCATCTGTGATGCCGTACACCATACCGTTAGAAGGACGGGTGTCGATACCGATGAGTACTTCTGCATCGTCGTCCAATCCAGTGATGTCAATCGAGCGTACTGCCTTGGGATTGCCAGGATTGAAAGAAGCTAGCTTGTTGTCGTCAGTGAGCGCTAGGAATCGGGAGTTGCTAGCGATAGGATTAACGATGGTTGACTGACTGACCGTTGCTAAACCCTTGAGCTGAACAGACTCACCGTCGTCATCACTGTCGTCATCACTGTCGTCATCGCTATCAGACCCAATATCACCAAGATCTGTAGCCGCGCCAGTAGCAAGATCAATCCCATAAAGCTTGGAACCAGATACGGCAAAGGCAGTGTTGTCGCCTTCCTCAGGTGAGATAATGTCAAAGCCAGCCAGGTCGCCAATGTCAACGCCTAGTTCGCCTACGGTCATCAACGTACCGTCGTTAGGTGGGTTCTGTAGCACTAAGATATCGAGATCGGTGTCGATGTCGTAAAGCATAGTGGTGGTAGGCATGGCGATCGCATTCGTATAAGCCGCTGCCGTCACCCGTGGATTGGCACCTTCATTAGGATCATCAGCCGCATAGGCCAGCGTTCCATCTACCGTCACTGCACCGGTATCGACGTTAATCCGAAAATCCTGATCGTTATCTCCTACCAGGCGCAGGCGATCGGCCACGGGATTAAAGTCGAAACCAGAAACCGTCGTTCCGTCAAACGACGTATCTAGCGTGCTGACTTTGGTCGCAATGCCCGTATTCGGGTTGATTGTATAGATGGTATTGGCAGTTGTGATGCCATAGACCAATCCGTTTGCCGGACGGGTATCGATACCTAGCAACGGCCCATCCATCCCAACGATCTCTATCGTTGTCGTCTGGTCAGGAGAATCGGGGTCAAAAGAAATCAGCTGATCGTCTTCGGTAAGCGCCAGAAACTGAGAGCCGTTGACGCCTACAGCAGGATTTGGATCGGGATTTGGATCGGGATTTTGGTCAGGATCTGGGTCGGGAGTAAGATCTGGGTCAGGAGTCATGTCTGCGGATGCTCGGACCGTTAAACCCCGGAAATCATTGTCGCCACCGCTTGTAGGCGTAAAGCCCACAGCGCCCAGTTCGGTAGCTGCACCCGTCGCCAAGTCAATTGAGTAGAGCATACTGTTAGAAACGGCAAATCCAGTATTCTCATCAGGCCCAGATGAAGCGATATCAAAGCCGCCCGCTACGCCAAAACTGACGCCCAGTTCGCCGACGGTCTGCAGCGTACCGTCATTTGGTGGGTCTTGCAGCACCAAGACATCAATGCTGGTATCAATGTTGTATAGCTGAGTTGATTCGGGGCTGGCGATCGCATTGGTATAAGCCGCCGCCGTCACTCTAGGATCGTCTCCCTCGTTAGGATCGCCCATCGCATAGGTTAAATCACCATCTTCCATGACCTCTCCTGTATCAACGTTGACTCGAAAATCCTGTTCGTTATCGCCAACTAAGCGCAAGCGATCAGCTACGGGATTAAAGTCGAACCCAGAAACCTTACCGGCATCAAACGGCATATCCAACGTGCTGACAAACGTCGCGACGCCAGTGTCAGGATCGATTGTGTAGATATTCTCGCTATTCGTAATTCCGTAAATTAATCCATTCGCTGGGCGGGTATCAATCCCTATGAGCACCCCATCTAAGCCCGTGACGGCCACAGATGTTGTCATGTCTTGCATGTCGGACTCAAAAGACACCAAAGTATTGTTGCCAGTCAGCGCAACCAAAGAAACCATATCTAAACTTACTTCCAATCTTTATGTTATGAAAACTGCGACCGTAGACAGACTCGTCTGTGGTCCGTACCCTTTCAGTCGCTATGCACTCTCTGCATAAGTACGCATTCAGCGCTCAAGAAGATTCATACGGCCCCTGTATGCCGCCTAAATAGGCTCTCCAAATTCAGCCGTGTTGGGCTGTCTAAGATTTTTTTATCTAGAGTCCGTCATTTGAGAATCTGCTACCTGATGCTTTACTAATGCTGTCTAGGCTTGCGTTTGAGGTAAGAAAAAAGTATGGAGTAGCTGTCTTACTGACGGTTTTCTGAGATATTTGATGCTTTTCTAAGTTCAAGCTGTAGTATTGTGAAGCTTTGTAAAGTGGTTTTGCTCTTTAGAACTTGCAAGCACAGATTTGTCATGCTCTGCCATTGATTGATTTGCGTTCGTGTGCAAAGTTCACAAGGGAGTCAATACTTGCTTTGGCCCATGTTAATTAATCAGGTAATACGTGCAGCTAAGTACTCGCCCAACTGAATCGATTCCGCATAGAGATCCTCAAGAAGATCTGCCGTTTACGCTCAAAGATCTCAAAGAGGCCATTCCAGACCATTGCTTTGAACCGTCAGCGCCGCGCTCCCTCTCGTACTTCTTCTTAGATATTGGTATTATTACCGGGCTGTATGCGATCGCGCACACAATTAACTCCTGGCTGTTCTTCCCTTTGTTCTGGCTAGCGCAAGGCACCATGTTTTGGGCTTTGTTTGTAGTGGGCCACGACTGCGGTCACGGATCATTTTCCAAGCACAAGTGGCTCAATAACTTGATTGGCCACCTCAGCCATACGCCGATTTTGGTGCCCTACCACGGCTGGAGAATCAGCCACCGGACACATCATGCCAATACTGGCAACATCGATACCGATGAAAGCTGGTACCCAGTATCTAAATCTACCTACGAAGAAATGGGAGCCGGGGCTCGCTTTCTGCGAACTACGCTGTTTTTACTGGCCTATCCGTTCTATCTGTTTCTGCGTTCTCCGGGCCGTCATGGGTCTCACTTCTTGCCTAGCAGTCCCCTCTTTCGCCCTTCTGAAAAGTGGGATGTGATTACGAGTACCACCTGCATTGTCTTATTTGTTGCTTTCTTGGCGTGGGTCGGTTTTGCATTCGGACCTTTGTTCTTGATCAATTACTACGTAATGCCTTATTTGGTGTTTGTTGTATGGCTAGATTTGGTTACCTTCTTGCATCACACAGAGCCTGATATTCCCTGGTACCGTAACGATAGCTGGAACTTTCTCAAAGGCGCAGTTTCTACCATCGACCGTGACTACGGCTTTATCAACACCATTCATCACAACATTGGCACTCATGTCGCGCATCACATCTTCTTGAGTATGCCTCACTACTATTTGAAGGATGCAACAGAAGCAATCAAGCCAATTATGGGTGAGCATTTTCGAGAGTCCAAAGATTCTGTCTGGACTAGCTTTTGGCGCTCTGCACGCGAGTGTGTCTATGTTCCGGATGAGGGCCAGAAGATTGACCACCAGAGTCGCCGATAGTATCAGTTTGAAAGACAAATAGTTGATTGACAGACCTTTTAGCAGTAATGCTAGAAGGTCTTCTTGTGGTAAGAGTGTACAAGAGCAGTGGATGCTGTAAGCAGTCCGCGTTGTCTAAAAATTGCTATCTCGAACCCAATTCTACTTTGGGACTTACTACAGATACTATCTCTTCAATCTAGAACGACTCGAGTGTAGTTCGGCAGGTATTTGGGCTTACTGGAAATGGCATGAGTGAGAGTAGTTTAGCGTTTAAGTTTTTGAAGCCAAAGCTTCAAAAACTTAAACGTAAGTCCGGATCAGTTATCAGGTTGCCTAAGATGTGTTGTTCTCTGACAAGCCATCTAGGTTTGAGTTTCTCCTCGAAATTTTCACTGCGGACAACACTTTGAAGTCTGGGAGTTTAACCATGTTAGAAGTAAATAATAAGAGACGAAAGAAAACGTCCCTTCGTCCCGTACTGATTCTTCCGTTTCTACTTCAAATCATGGCTGTGGTTGGGCTAGTTGGCTACCTTTCCTTTAGGAATAGTCAGGAAGCGGTGGAAAGCCTCGCGACTCAACTAATGAGCGAAGTCGGTAATCGTATCCAGGATAATCTCAAGGTCAAGTTAGATACTGCTCATCAGATTAATAAGACGAATGCCAATCTGATTGACTTGGGCCTTCTACCACTAGACAACAAGACGCTGCTGGGACGACACTTTCTTCGACAGATACAAGAGTATAAAGACATTTCATACATCTATATAGGAAATCCTTCTGGTGGAGCTATACTCGCACAGCGAGACATAGCTACCCAAGAACTAACGTTCGCTGTAATTGAAAGCTCTATTAACAATGATTATCAAATCTATGGCGTTGATGAGTCTGGAAATCCTACTAAACTAATCGACAACCTAGGTCCTGTCGATATCACAGGACGCCCCTGGTACGTAGCGGCGGTAGAAGCTGGCCAGCCTGTTTGGAGTGATATCTATATCGATGTGTTCACAAAGAGGCCGCTGTCTACAGCCTCTACGCCAGTCTACGATAACAACAAAGAGCTTGTGGGAGTACTTAGTGCAGATATATTGTTACTTGAGGAATTTGGTCAACTCTTAGGCAGTCTGAGTATTCGACAATCTGGTGAAATCTTTGTTATGCAGCGTACTGGAGAGCTTCTCTCTAGTACGCTGCCAGGTAGTTTACCTACTCCAGACGAGAGTGGCTCTGTTCTAGGTAAAGCAATAAAAAGTCCTTCTGTACTGATTCGAACCGCCATACAACAGGCTCAAACAAAGATTTCTAATTTTGAACAAATCCAAGACGCCCGCGATTTTAGTTTTGTAGTAGACAACAAAAAGCAGTTTTCTCAAGTGGTTCCCTTTAAAGATGATAGAGGCATTGACTGGCTAATCTTCATTACAGTGCCAGAGTCTGACTTTATGTCAGAGATTAATGGCCACCGTCGTACGACTCTGCTGCTCTGCTTTCTAGCTCTGATAGTAGCTAGTGGTGCAGGTATTCTCACGGCTCGTCGGGTAACTCGTCCCCTACTCAAACTAAATGTGGCGGCGCAGGCGCTGGCAAATGGACAGTGGAACCAGAGCGTTGATATCAACCGAACGGATGAAGTTGGACAGCTATTTGTATCTTTTAATCGTATGGCTGAGCAATTAAAAGAATCTTTTACAACGCTAGAGCAGCGGGTGGTTGATCGTACTGCAGAGCTCGAAAAGGCTAAGCAGTCAGCAGTCGGTGCTAACAAGGCTAAGAGCGAGTTTTTGGCTAATATGAGTCACGAGCTACGTACACCGCTGAACGGCATTCTTGGCTACTCTCAAATTCTAGGCCGGTCTAAAACGCTAGGTATCAAAGAACTCAACGGCGTAAACATTATCCACCGCTGCGGAGCGCACCTATTGACGCTGATCAATGATGTTTTAGATATCTCTAAGATTGAAGCTCGCAAGCTCGAACTGTCGCCTACGTCTGTGCATTTGCCCTCAGTCTTACAGAGCGTAGAGGAGATGTGCAAAATAAAGGCGGACCAAAAAGGGATTGACTTTGTCTATCAGCCAAGTTCCCATTTGCCGGAGGGTGTTGTAGCAGATAAAAAGCGACTGTCTCAGGTTTTAATTAATTTGGTGGGTAATGCAGTCAAGTTCACTGATGCTGGGTCCGTAACGTTGCGAGTAGACGCAGTGGAACTTGCGGAGACGGAGGTTTTACTTCTGTTTGAAGTAATTGATACAGGGATGGGTATTGCTGAAGAAGACTGTAAGAAACTATTTCAGGCTTTTGAGCAGGTAGGTGACCAAAAGAAACAGTTCGAAGGAACTGGACTCGGACTTGCTATCAGCCAGCGGATTGTTGGACTTATGGGAAGCAGTATTAAAGTTAATAGTCGCCTAGGCAAGGGCAGCGAGTTTTTCTTTGCGGTGACTCTGCCTTTGGCGGAGGACTGGGCCGTGCAGCAAACCGGTTTTGATGATGATGCTCGTATCATCGGCTATGAAGGCGAGCGCCGTGAGATTCTGGTAATCGATGATCGTTGGGAGAACCGTGCTGTGGTGCAGAACCTGCTAGAGCCATTAGGCTTTGCGATTATCGAAGCCGAGGATGGGAAAGAAGGGATTGAGAAACTTCGCAATCTAAGTCCAGATTTGGTGATCACAGATCTGGCAATGCCGGTGATGGACGGATTTGAATTTTTGAGTCAGGTTCGCAGCGATGAGGCATTGAAATCTACCCGGCTAATAGTCTCTTCTGCCTCTGTCACTCAAAGCGATCAGCAAATGGCTCTAGATGCGGGCGGAGATAATTTTCTGGAAAAACCTGTAGAGGCAAGTGCGCTGTTCCGGATGATTGCTTCGAACTTAGTCCTGACTTGGTGCTACGAGCCTCAATCAGAGCAGTCCAATTTGTCAGAAGCGTTACCAAATGAACAGATTCTACCACCAAGTTCGACGCTTGAAGGACTACTGAAAATGGCTCAAAGAGCCGATGTCAAAGCGTTGCGTGCTCAACTTGAGCAATTGGTGAAGCAAAACTCGGCATACGTGTTCTTTGCCCACCCCATCCTTCAGCTCGCTGAACAATTTATGGTTGAAGAGATTGAAGAACTTATAAAACAACATTTAGATGAGAACCTAGCCCATGCAGGATAAAGCTCAGATTCTGGTGGTTGATGATATGCCAACCAACTTAGCAGTGATCACAGAGACACTAGCTTCAGAAAGCTACGACGTGGCGATCGCTATTAGCGGCGAGCGGGCTTTGAGACGGCTACAGACCTATCTGCCAGATTTGATCTTACTAGATGTGCAAATGCCTGGGATTGATGGATTCGAAACCTGTCAGCAAATCAAAGCAGACCCCAGACTGCAAATCAAAGCAGACCCCAGACTTGCTGATATCCCGGTCATTTTTATTACGGCGCTATCGGATACGGAGAGTATTGTCAAGGGTTTCTCAGTGGGTGCGGTTGACTATGTCAATAAACCTTTTCGAGAGCTGGAGCTGTTGGCACGGGTGAAAACTCATCTACAGCTACAGCAAATGACACAGCGCTTAGAACAGCAGGTGATAGAGCGTACTCAATTGCTAGAATCAGCAGTGACAAGCTTAAAATCGTCTCAGATTCAGCTGATTCAGCAAGAAAAAATGTCGGCGTTAGGGAACCTGGTCTCGGGCGTTGCTCATGAAATCAACAATCCAATCGGGTTCGTCCGGGGAAATGTCAAAGAACTCCAAAAGAACGTAACCGATGTTTTCGATCATTTGCTTTTGTATCAACAACAAAGCGCTGTGCAAGACATTGCAGAACATGCCGAGGAGATTGACTTGGATTTTCTGTTGAAAGATATTCCAAAGATGCTGAATTCTATGACCATTGGCTGCGATCGCATCCGCGATATTAGCACTAGCTTACGCACCTTTTCTCGTGAAGACCAAGATACAAAGACCAGCTTTGATCTGCATAAGGGCATCGAGAGTACCCTACTTATTTTGAAGCATAGACTCAAGGCAAATGATGAAAGACCAGCGATTGAAATCATTAAACGCTATGGCGAATTGCCTTTAGTTAGTTGTTTCCCAGGGCAGCTCAATCAGGTATTTATGAACGTTTTGGCAAATGCTATTGATGCATTAGACGAGCATAGCCAGAGAAGATCCAAGGCTGAAATCGAAGCCGCCCCTAACCAAATCACGATCAAAACTGCCGTTGCAGAAAGCCAGGTGCATATTCATATTCGAGACAATGGAAGCGGAATGTCAGAAGCGGTCAAACAGCGGGTTTTTGACCATCTATACACTACTAAAGAAGTAGGTAAGGGAACTGGGTTAGGGCTGGCGATCGCCTATCAAATCGTTGTTGAAAAACATGGCGGACAGATCGCCGTAGACTCGACACCTGGTTACGGTACAGAATTCACACTAACGCTGCCTATCGTCGCACCTCAACACTAGTAGCCGCTTTTGAAAGCTGTCTTTACACTTCTGGAATTGAGACAGAATACTCCTATGCTGCTGGTGGTGGTGTAGCGCTACAAAGCAGCGCCATAGGCCGATGCTATAGGAATGTGTTATGCGACTCAATATTCGACTAGATGCAACCTCGTTACAGGTCGGCAGTCGGTTGCTGGAAGGTCTAGATTATTGGGTGAAGCTGGGATTGCTCTCGGATGAGCAAGTGCGAGAAATTGCGCTGACGATGAGTGAGCCGCTACCGATGGCGTACAAGCCGCTGGACGCTGACGCTGCTAGAGGTTTGAGTGAGCTGGTGAACGTGGCGGCAGAGCCGGATCAGACGGCGGTGTCAGTAGTGCGATCGCCTAGTCGAATCGCTCAAGCAGCGGCGGCGCTAGTAGAAGAAATCAGCGTCATCTGGCTACTGTTTCTAGGCGTCTTTCTAGTCGTTGTTTCATCGGGCGTGCTGGCGGCCAGTCAGTGGGAATCATTTTCGGCGGTGGGACAGTACGGCGTTTTGTTTGTCTATACGCTGGCCTTTTGGGGGGCGAGCGTTTGGGCGCAGCGGCAGGAAAATTTGCGCAGTACGGGGCGAATGCTGGCACTGGCAACGATGCTGCTGATTCCAGTGAATTTTTGGATGATGGATCGCTTCGGAGCGCTCAGCGGCGGGGTAGGACTGGTGGTATGTGGCGTGGCGGCGATCGCACTTACCCTTTTGCCGCTGAGCCTGTCAAATGAGCTGATGCCCCGACGTATTAACCGGGTCAATCTGATTGGCCTGAGCTGGCTGCACTGGGGCTGGGGCTTTGCGATCTGGCTGGTGGTTGCCACCTATATCGGCGCAATTTCAACAGCGGCAAATCTAATCTATCAGGATCGGCATCCTGCTCAGCTAGTCATTGATCTAGAATCAGAAACTGCAGAGACTTCAGCTGAACCCAATCTGGGAGAGACTAATTCAGCAGCGGATGCGGGACTGCCGTTCGATGTGCTGACGGTGATGCTCTCTGGCCTGATTTTACTGGTGCGTAGTTTGTTTATTGCGCAGGTGCCACCGCATCAGCTAGGACTAGCGGCGGGGATTTGCGGCTGGCTACTGGTGTGGCTGACTAGGAAGAAGGCGAGCCGGATTGTGTGGGAACGGGTTGGGTTTGGGCTGCTGGGCGTGGGCTGGGTGGTGACGGTTGAACAGGTGCCACCTTTGCAGGCGACCGCAATTAGTCTCCTGGCGCTTGGCCTAATGTGGGCAAAGCTCCAGCAGTTTTGGACGAAGGGCTATCTGCTAGCAGTATTAGGGATTGCGCTACAGACCTATGCGCTAGTCTGGACGGTGCTGCCGACGACGTTGCGCGATCGCCTGCTCACTTTCCTATCGACCTGGTTCAATGTCGGCGCAATTGAAACCGTAGACTGGGCGAGCATTGGCTTCTTTCCGTTTTTGCTATGCGTTTTGGCGCTCGCTGCTTATCTCCGTCGCCAAGAGCACCGGTCGCTTGCTCGACTAACAGAACAGATTGCTTTGGGTGCTGGTCTGTTTTTAGCGCTGCTAAGTCTGGGCAATAGCTTTACCGCAGCAGTGAATCTGACGCTTTCTACGGTCACCTTGGCGTGGATTTTGACGAATCGACGCGCCTTGCCGGATAGCCTGTTGACCTTGACGCATGTGACTGGATTGGCAGCAGGGGCGGCCTGGATCTATTACGTTGCGCCTGATCTAACGGGGTTGACCTGGGGCTGTATTGCTTTGGGAGGTGCGATCACAGAACTTCTCTCTCATCCCTTTCTACGCAGCCAGCGGCTACAGATTAATGCCTGGGGCGCAGGACTGGTTCTTGCAACCACTAGCTATGTCTTGATGCTAGAAAGCCGGGCCGAAGCGCCATCTTGGCTGTGGCTGTTAGTTCCACTAGCGCTGACCTTCGTAGCCAACCATCGCCAAACGCTACAGCCTCAAGTCACTGCACAGGTTGCTACGGTTGCCTTCTTGATGCAAACGCCTTGGCTGACAGACTGGAGGGCGATCATTTTTGGCGCTGCGGTTGCCACGATCTGCACAGGTATCAACAGCAGGATTTGGCGAAGTCAGTGGGCCGCTCAGTTTACGGTGGGCTTTGGGCTGCTGCTAACGACTAGCGTTGTGTGGCGCGGTTTGCTAGAGCGAATGGATGTGAATTTTGGCAGACTGGTCGTCTTTCACGCAATTTTGATCTGGTCGTTGTGGCTATTGCAGCGAGGACTGACCCGTCGTTCTGGGGAACTGGCACAGTTCTATGCCAAGGCAACCCGTAATTGGGCGATGGCGCTGATGCTGATTTTGTTGCTATGGGGCTCAATCATCGCCTGGTTAGGCATCACGGCTAATGACGGGTTTAACTTTGTTGGTGTTAGCTACGCAAAATACCTACTAGCTGCGACGATTTTACTGATTGCTGCACTGGCGGAGAGGCTACGGCATCGTTCGGCCAACTGGCAGTATTACAGTTTGGCCTGGGCGGTTGAAGTTGCGATCGCGCTAGCCCTAACCCTTCAAATATCGTCAGAAAACCCGGTGGCGGATAAACTCACATGGCTAGGAATTGCGACACTGGCAGTAGGCTTTATCAGCCAAATTGCTGGCGATCTGTGGACTTTCAAACATCTGCCCTATCGCTCTAGCTGGCAGGTGATTCCAATTCTCTATGCCGCGTTAGGTTTGTTGCTCGGCCACGATAGGTTTTTGGCAGAATCGGGCTGGTTCACTATCGCAACGGGCCTGATTTTTATCGGCGTAGGTCGCAGACAGACGGTTTTAGATCCATCTGTAAACCTGCTGCCCAGTCCTTCCAGCCTACGCTTGAACGCATTGAGCTATCTAGGGCTGCTCGCACTTTCGGTCGGTGCCTATGAACTGTTGGCCTACCGACTGTTACAGGCTAGCGGTGGTCAAGCGGGTGATGGTCTAACGCTGTTGGCAATGCTGGCTGTGCTGTTGACGGCGCTGTATCGAGTTGCTGGTCACTGGCTAGCGAGATATTCGAGACTGCCGCTGCGTTCGATCGCGCTGGCTAATCACGGTCATTGGGTTTTGGGGATGGCGCTGTGTGCGATCGCGCCTGCCTCTGGGCTCAGCCAGCCCAAAGGCATTGCCCTTTGGACAGTTACAACATTGTTGGGCGCTACTTATGCCCTGGTAGTTGGCAATCGCCGATGGACACCGCAGACCTTTGTTGCTGACCATTCTATCTGGGCGCGGATGGGGCTTCTGAGCGGGTTGCTTTGTGTTGCTTACGATCGCTTTGTTTGGTTTCCTGATCAAACTGGGCTGTTGGTTTGGGGAAGTGCGATCGCCTGCGTCCTCGGCTTTGTTCTTTATAGCTTGCCGTGGGAAAGAGCGGGCTGGGGCGATGAGATGCGATCGCTGGGCATTTGGCTGCCGCTGTTGACGCTCAGCATTACCTGGCTAGAGGTTCAAACTCAGGGGCTGCTGATTGTTGCTGCCTTTTATGCTTGGATGGCAAATCGAAGCGATCGCATCAGGCTTAGTTACGTGGGTGTCTTGCTGTTTGATTTTGCTTTGTTGGATTATTTGGAGAGTAAGGGTTGGTTGAGTGCGATCGCCTTTAGTCTGATTGTATCGCTTTCAATCTTGTATATCACCGAGGTAGAGCCGTATTTTCGCACTAGCTCCAAACGGCAGCAGAAGCATTGGATCAGGGTACTAGCCAGCGGATTAGTTGGCATCAGCGCCCTCTATCAAACAGAGATTTCTGAGCCGATGTTGTTCTTTGCCTTAATTGCGGTAGTAATTGGCACTCTGTTTGTTTTTGCAGGATTAATCTTAAAAGTAAGAGCTTTCTTGTATGTTGGAACGGCTACTTTTGTCTTGCAAATATTGCGAGTGCTGTGGCTGTTTATCAGCGTGAATTCTTTGCTGCTGTGGGCAGTCGGTATCGTGTTGGGACTGGCGTTTATTTGGGTAGCGGCGACTTTTGAAGCGATGCGATCGCAAGTCTCTAGCCGACTTTCCTCTTGGACAGCCGCACTAGAAACCTGGGACTAACGCTGCACCTAGTTAGATCAAGGCTCCGCCAGTACTAACGCCGCAGCAAGCTCATCGCTTCCCCCTGCTCCGGCGTAATCACTAGGTGACTATTCACTGCTACAAGCGGACTCCACAGCACCGACTCCGCATAGTTCAAGACATGTAGCTGATGAATCGCCTGCCGAATCGCGCCTGGACTACCGAGCAAAATATGACGCAGTTCCTGTCTTTGGCAGCAGCATTCGGCCTCGGGCGTTCTGTGGCTATGTCCGGAAAGCGGCTCCAACAAGGCTGAGTCAATGTCTAGATCCGTCTGCTGCCCAAATGCATATATCCCAGCCTGCAGGTTGAGCGCACCCGCAGGCTGGGATATATGCAACCTATGCCTGTAACCCGCTGCCTGAGCGTAGCCGAAGGCAGACCTCTCACAGCACGATCTGTTGTTCTTTGAATCATTTTCACGATTTCTCCACTGAATGTCTTAGGGGTTTGAAGAAAGCGCGAAAATTTAGCCACCCCAACTTATGACAAGTCAGGGTGGCTGTGGCATCATAGTCCACAACCGCTTGACTGGTGTACTCAGTTAAGGGGCGAGCTGGCGTTGACTGTTCGAGCAGTCAGCGTCGGCGTTGGCTAAATTTTCGGGCGGTTAGCTGTCGTGGCCTTTCAGCTAGCAACAGCGATAAGAATAAGCCTATCAGTGTTCTTTTAAAACCGTCAACCATTTTTGACAGGAAATCTTGGCAAACATAGAGACAATGTAAACCACAGGTATACTGAAGAAAAAAGTAGACTTGTAGCGTAGAAGAAAGGTGCCCGATAGGGTGGGTTGGCTGCCTACGTCACACAACGAACCCACCCCGTCGCTACGCGCCACTCCTCTAGAGCTATCCATTAGGCACAAATGTGTAGAAGCGTTGCAGAGAGGGAGATTCGGTCGGGGTCTGAGCGAATATATTGTCGGTTGTCAGCGATCGCGCCTAGCAAACGCGAGCTTAAAAACGATGAAAGATTGGATCAGCTAAGAAATCAACGTGACGCACTTTGTAGACTTGCGTCATGCAAAACGATTGCGTCAGATTGTCGAAACGCTCAGCCACGCGCTGAACGCCAGCGTACCCGAAGCAACGAAGACAGCGAGTGAAGCCCAAAGCATCTATCGGTTTTGGTCGAATCCGAAAGTGACTACCCAGGCGATATTGAACAGTCATATCGATGGAAGTTTAGAGCGCAGTCGTTCGTGCAAGACAGTCCTAGCCATTCAAGACACGACCGACTTGAACTTCACGAGTCACCCTGCGACAGAGGGACTAGCACCCCTCAACGCCCTGCAAGAACAGCACGTGTTGCTATCCGCGCTGTTGCCGTCACTTTGGAAGTTCCTGACTACCTAGCTAGACAAAAGCCTGAGTTAGTTCCGATAGCGCTCAATGCCCTGCTAGTCGAAGAAATTACCCTTCCGGCAGATGGTGGCAAACCAATCTGTTGGAAGTTGTTGACGAGCCTACCGCTAGATAACTTTGAGCAGGCTTGCCAAGTAGTGCGCTGGTACACCTATCGCTGGTTGATAGAGCGCTATCACTTCACACTTAAAAGCGGTTGCCTGATAGAAGCGTTACAGTTGCAGTACCGGGACCGTTTGCTCAAAGCCTTAGCGACTTACAGCATCGTTGCCTGGCGGCTGATGGCGATCACCTACAGAGCTAGACTGACGCCCGAGATTAGCTGTGAAGTAGTTTTCACCCCGTCAGAATGGAAACTACTGCGGCGGCGGTTTGTACCCAAAAGTCGCTCGAAACAGCCACCCTCGCTTCATCTAGCCGTCAACTGGCTGGCTCGTCTCGGGGGCTTTCAGAGTCGTAAGGGCGATGGGGAACCGGGCATCAAGACCTTATGGCGTGGCTACACGAAGCTTCAGCATCTGCTCGAAGGGGCTCAACTGACTAAGAAAACATAGGCCATACATGACTTCCAGCGACTTGTACCTAATGGGTAGCTCTTGGGAGAGGAGCTAGGGCACACCCAGAATTCTATCTCAGCCCGCTCTTTGTAGAATAGAAACGTTCCTCTGGCCTATACGTATGCAGTCTACCGTTCCAATCAGCAAAGAGCTTGTCCTTGTAGGCGGTGGTCATAGCCATGCGCTCGTACTGCGAAAAATGGGCATGAACCCTTGGCCGGCAGATGTGCGGCTCACCCTGATTACGAACCTGGCCGATACACCCTACTCCGGTATGCTGCCTTGCCATATCGCGGGTCTGTACGACTTTGATACGGCGCATATTGATCTGCGGCCTCTCACTCGCTTTGCCAACTGCCGGCTGATTATGGATGAGATGACTGGGCTCGATCCGGTGCGGCAAAAGGTGATCTGCGCGAATCATCCCCCAATTGCCTACGACACGCTATCGCTTGATGTTGGTAGCACCCCAGCAAAATCTCAGGTAGCTGGCGCGAGCGAATATGCAATTCCGGCCAAGCCTGTACCTACTCTATTGAAAGCCTGGGACAGCTATCTCAAAAGTCTGGAGAAGGTCTTGAAAGAATGTCCCGAGACGCCTGCGACTATTTCAATTGTTGGCGGCGGTGTAGGTGGTGTAGAGATGGCTTTTGCCATGCAGGTGAGGCTGCGGCAGTTAGTAGAGTCCTACCGCTCAAACTCAAAGCAACAAAGCTTAGAGCAACAGGTCTGTGTTCACATCTTTCAGCGGAGTGAGCATCTGGCTAAGGGGCGTAACCGGCTGACTCAGTGGATGGTGGAGCGAATGTGCAAGGAGAGGGGGATTCAGGTGCATACGGGGGAGACGGTTTGTGAAGTGATGGAGACGGCGGTGCGCTGTGAGTCTGGGCTGGTGGTGGAGTGCGATCGCACCTTCTGGGTCACCAACGCCTCTGCTCCACCTTGGCTAAAAGACAGCTCCCTTTCTCTCACCTCAGACGGCTTCATCGCAGTTGACGATACCCTACAAACTCTCAGTCATCCAAACATTTTCGCTGCTGGCGACGTAGCCACAATGGTCAACCACAAACGTCCAAAAGCAGGCGTCTTTGCCGTTCGTCAGGGTCCGCCGCTGTACGAGAATCTAAAACGTCAGGCAACCAGCCAAGCACTACGACCCTTCAAGCCGCAAAGCCGCTATCTCAACATCATCGACACGGACACCGACACGTCCATCGCCTCTTGGGGACCTTTTGCAATCCGTGCAAAATGGTGTCGCGCCTGGAAAAATAGCATCGACCAAAAGTTCATGAGCCTGTTTTCTGATTTTCCAGAAATGGCTGAAGAGACAGGTCGCTCTAGAGTAAAACAGAATAAAAATGCGCAGGATAAAGACACTCAAGCAAGTACGATGTACTGTGCGGGCTGCGGCTCCAAAGTCGGCAATCAGACGCTTTTCCGAGCTTTGAGTAGAGTACGCACCGAAGCTGCTGATAGCACTGACTGGCCAAATCGCAACAACATTTATACCGGACTAGACGAACCGGATGACGCTGCGATTGTTCAAGTTCCAGCAGGCAAGCTTGCGGTTCACACAGTCGACCAGTTTAGTGCTCTAGTCGACGACCCGTTTATCTTTGGACAGATATGCGTGAATCACTGCCTAAGCGATTTGTTTGCGATGGGGGCGACTAGTCACAATGTGCTTGCGATCGCAACTATCCCCTACGGCAACAGCAACAACCAAGAAGAAACCCTATATCAGCTTCTCTCTGGTGCAATGCTCGCACTCACAGACGCTAAAACCTTTCTAGTCGGCGGACATACAACAGAAGGACCAGAACTCTCACTGGGATTTGCTTGTAATGGTTGGATAGATCCCGAACAAACCTGGAGGAAAAGCGGATTACAGCCAGGTCACGCTTTGATTTTGACAAAGGCACTCGGCACGGGAACGCTGTTCGCGGCTGACGCTCAGCTAAAGGCCAAAGGCCGTTGGATAGCGTCAGCTGTTCAAAGTATGGTGCAGTCCAATCGACTGGCAGCTGAGTGTATAAAACAATACGGTGCAACAGCCTGTACGGATGTTACTGGTTTTGGACTAGCTGGACATTTGCTAGAGATGGTTCAAGCTTCGCAGGTGGAAGTGACCTTGGATTTGGCTGCGATCGCACTCTTGCCGGGCGCTGAGCATTCCCTAGCAAACGATGTTGTTAGCTCTCTTCATCAGCGCAATCTAGACAATGCGCAACCTGGCATTCAAGGCAGCCACACGCTTGCGCACAGCCCTAACTTCCAAATTCTCTTTGATCCTCAAACTTCTGGAGGACTGCTCGCCAGCATCCCCGCAGAAAAAGTTGATAGCTGTCTGAAAGCTCTTCATCAGCTCGGCTACAGCAGCAGCCGGTGTATTGGCACTGTCGATCGCTTCACGCAGAAAAAAAAGACTATCTTCAGGCCTATTAGAATAAAGCAGTGCTAGCATCTATTCTCTAATCAGTATTTTTTGCATTCCTAATCTCTCCTATATTGCGCCTCTTACGATGTGTCGATACTTTAAGAGAGAGGCTGACAGGAAGAAAGCCAATAAGAGAAAATCTAAAGCGCCGCCACCGCCAACTATCTATATCAATACGCACCGTCGAAGCAAAGAAGACATAGAAAAAATCATCGGCTCGTCTGCTGATGCATTGGGCAAGTTCAATGTACTCACCACCGATGATATTGAGATAGAGAGTGATAGGAATGGCAGTGAGTAAAAGGTCGAAGATTCTCTTTGTGCTCGTCTCGCCAGAAGAAACTTTGCGACTGCCGCCATCGTATCAGGATTAGTTGTGCTCGGTGGTGCGGCGCTATGGATCAGAGCCGCGTCGTAGCCAAACAGATACACCTATAACTTTTGCCAGATCCTATGCTAGGTATGAATACGATAGGATCTGGGTATGTAATATTCAGGAGTAGAATCCGCATGCCGAATAAGGTAGTCAAAACAGAAGCAGAATGGAAAGAGCAGCTCAGCTCTGAGGCCTATCAGGTAACGCGCAAAGCGGGGACAGAGCGAGCGTTCACTAGTCCACTCAATAGCAATAAAACCGAAGGTGTCTATAGCTGTGTGTGCTGTGGTTCGGAGCTATTTAATTCCGATACGAAGTTTGATTCGGGAACTGGTTGGCCCAGCTTTTATGCGCCTAGTGAGCCCGAGAATGTAGTAGACAAAAAGGACTTTAGCCACTTTATGATTCGTACGGAGACCGTATGCGCTGTGTGCGATGCGCATTTGGGTCATGTCTTTAACGATGGACCTAGGCCAACAGGTAAGCGCTACTGCATGAACGGTGCGGCTCTCTCCTTCGAGCCTGTAGATGTGGATGGCAACGGGCAGATAAAGGGAGCAAGTCCGGCTGAAGCAACGGGCTAATCCATGCGACTACATACCGAAGTTCAAGGACCGGACCAGGGCTGTCCGGTCCTTTGTCTGCATGGACATCCGGGCAGCGGCGCGGCGATGAGTGTCTTTACTAACGAGCTGGCGGCGCTTGGATTTCGGACCTATGCACCGGATTTGCGAGGATACGGACAGAGCAAAACGACCTATCCGTTTGAGATGACTCAGCACCTGGATGACTTAGAAGCGCTGCTCGCTCAGTACAAGATCGAAAAGTGTCTGGTGCTGGGGTGGTCTCTGGGTGGGATTCTGGCTATGGAGCTGGCGCTGCGTCGGCCTAAGGGAGTCTGGGGGCTGGTGTTAATTGGCACGGCGGCAAGGCCAAGAGGGTCGCATCCACCAATTTCGCTGCAGGATAATGTGATGACTGGGATCGCAGGGCTGGTGAACTGGGTAGCACCTGGCTGGGATGGCGCGATCGCTCTCGGCAAACAGTCCCTTTTTCGATACCTGATTCGCAACCACACGCCCGAAGCTTATACCTACCTGGCGAAAGAAGGCGCACCCGCAGCAGTACGCACTAGCGGCCATGCCACCACTGCCTTGAATCAAGCAATTCGAGCTGGCTATAACCGAATACCCGATATTAAAACGCTACAGATTCCGGCCTTGATGCTGTGTGGGGAGTGCGATCGCCACATCACCGCCGCCAGTAGCCTAGAAACCGCTCGAGCGCTGCCAAACTGCGAAGCGCACTGCTATGACAACACTGCGCACCTTTTTCCGTGGGAGATTCCGGCACAGATGAATGCAGATATTCGAGACTGGCTGAGCCAGAATAAAGCGCTCTTGGACAAGACAAAAGCGGCGTAATGTTGCAGAAAAGGAACAATACGGCAAAAGCGGCGTGAAGCCATATGTAGCAGCATCTAGATGCATGCTTATGGAGAGGCTACGCCTGTGGGCACCGCAAGAAATACGCTCAATATCAGACGGTTCAATACTCTTCTAGATTGTATGGCGATCGATTAACGCTTAATCTCCTCGCGCAAGTCTGCTAGGTCTGTATACGAGTCTGCCAAATCGATCAGACTATCGCTGGTCATCGACTGTAGACTCACGACCTCAATAAACGTGCCGCGCTGGCTGAGTACCTGCAAGGCGTAAGCCAGATTGCCGTCGCCGCCCAGCAGCGTGATATTCGGACAATACTCAGAAATTCGCATCATATCGACTGCCATTTCCACATGCATATTCGCCTTGCGAGAGCCGTCGGGCAAAGTCGTCAGCTCCTTGCTAACGACACGGTGTCCATGACGATTTAGCCATAGCAAAAAGCCGCGCTGCTTGTCATTTTGCGGATCTACCCCAGTGTAAAAATAGGCCCGCAGCAGACGACGACCTCTGACCAACGAAGCTAGCAGACGACGGTAGTCTACTTCTATATTCAGATGAGAAGCCGCGTAGAAAAGGTTGGAGCCGTCAATGAAAATGGTGATTAGATCGCTACTTTGGGTCACAGATGGAGGATGTGCTGAAATACTAGTTTGAGATTTCGGAGCTTTTTTATCTGATTTGAGCGGGCTGGATATGGAGTTACGCTCCCTTCTTTTGTTCGGTGCCTTTGATGTTTTTGGAGGAGAGGTGCTCTTTGTCTCTTCTTCGGAGCGTGGCTCTACTGGCGTTAGTTTTGGTCGAGAGTTTAGAGCAGCTTTGGGTGGGGCGCTAGCTTTCGTAGCTGCGACTCTGGCCGCGTCTAAGGAGTTGCTGAAAGGCTGAAGGGTGAGTTCCTGAAAGACCTTGGGCAAAGCAATAGGTGACACTGAAGCGGGCCCACCGAGATGGCGCGCTGATTCGACTTTGTTCTCTGCTATTTCGTTCTCTGCAATAGGACTAACGCGATCAGACTTCTCGCCCCGGAGCTTCTGGGTGTGGCTAGCGTAGTGATTCTGGTTCTCAGTGGCTTTGTTCATATCATACTGAGGCGTCACCTCTGGGTTGGCCAAGTCTTTATCGGATGTTTTCAATGGAGGTTTGGAGAGGTGTATCCAAATGTTGCGAACTTTAACATTCTAAGGGGTGGACACTCCGCTTGATCAAATGTCAGCAAATGATTTAATGAATGATCACAGCTCTTGACAAGGCGATTAGATTAGCAAGCATGAGGCGATTCACACAGCTATTCATAGACGTAGACGCGACAACATCGACTAACGCAAAAGTTCGTGCCATACAGCAATATTTTCATGACGAAAGCCCAGAAAATGCGGTTTGGGCGCTCTATCTACTGATGGGTAAAACGCGCAAGCGGCTGATTACCTCTCGGGTGCTGCGAGAAATCTTTCTACAGATCTCGGACGTGCCGGAGTGGCTGTTTGAAGAAAGCGCGTCGCATGTGGGCGATACGGCAGAGACGATCGCGCTACTGCTGCGCGATACGCCGATTGAACCGACGGGAACTTCAACGGCGGGGGGTAACACGCCGTTGCATGAGTGGATGACCTCGGTGATTCCGCAGGTGAAGGTGATTAAAGATGAGGAGGGCGATCGCCTGAAAAATCTGGTCACCGACTGGTGGGCCAATCTCGAAGACGACGAAATCTTTGTGCTCAACAAGGTGTTGACCGGATCTTTTCGGATGGGGGCAAGCACCAAGCTGGTAGTGAAGGCGCTGGCGGCAGAGTATGACCTGACAGAGGCTGTTTTGAGCCATCGACTGATGGGGGATATAGAGACCACAGGCGAGTTTTATCAAGCGCTGATCGATCCCAATGAGTCCGATGCCAGTCCGAGTCGGCCCTATCCGTTCTTTTTGGCCGCGCCGATTGATGTGGAAAAGTTTGCCGATGAGCAGATGGACCAGTGGCAGGCGGAGTGGAAGTGGGACGGGATCAGGGCCCAGCTGATTTATCGCGAGGGTCAGCTGTTTACCTGGTCGCGTGGGGAGGATCTGATTACGCATCAGTTTCCTGAGTTTGAGGCGCTGATCGGCGTGATGCCGGATGGGACGGTGCTAGACGGTGAAATTGTTTGCTGGGACGGTCAGCAGCCGTTGAACTTTAACTTTTTGCAGAAGCGGCTGGGTCGCAAGCGGGTGACAAAGAAGCTGATGGCAGAAAATCCGGTACATTTTATTGCCTATGATCTGCTGGAGACAAAAGGCGAAGATATTCGGACGCAGCCTTTGCAAGAAAGGCGGCGAGCGATGACGGCGCTGGTTGAGCAGTACCCGAGTGAGTTTATTAGCTACGCGGAGCCGCTGACGTTTGAAACCTTTGAGGGGCTAGAAGAGTGGCGATCGCGCTCTAGAGAAGTCGGCGCTGAAGGGCTGATGATCAAAGCGTTAGACAGTCCCTATCTAGTCGGTCGCAAGCGTGGCTACTGGTGGAAGCACAAGGTCGATCCGATGACTCTAGATGCGGTGATGATTTACGCCCAGGCAGGCAGTGGCAAGCGATCAAACCTCTTTACTGACTATACATTTGCGCTGTGGAAAGGCGATACGCTGGTGCCCTTTACCAAAGCGTATTCTGGCCTGGACAATGCGGAAATCGAGAAGCTCGACCGGTGGATTCGTCGCCATACAACTGAGAAGTTTGGACCGGTGCGATCGGTTGAGCCGTTTCATGTGTTTGAAATTGGCTTTGAAGGGATTGCGGCGTCGAAGCGGCATAAGTCGGGAATTGCGGTGCGATTTCCCAGAATTTTGCGCTGGCGGACGGACAAACCGATGAAAGAGGCGGATACGTTGGAAAATGCGATCGCGCTGTTAGAAGAGACCAGTTAGAAAGATTTGTCTAAAAATCTACTGCCTGTGTATTGTCATCCGGTAGGGGCATTGCATGCAATGCCCCTACCCTGTCCAAACCCGATAACACTAGCGCATCTTGATTTCGCCGCGTTCTCTGATTTGCTGGGATCGCTTTGGTACCGTGAGTTGGCAGATCCAGTCGCCAGCTTTACCGTTTAGAAAAGGGACGAGGCTGCCGTCACTGGCCAGAATTCGATTGCGATCGCGGCAGTTATACAGCTCTAGCGGCTGCTTGACGCCATCTATACTGACAACAGTGCGATACTCCCAATAGCTCCTGGCACTGCGGCGAATGCTATTCACACAGACCTGATGACCGTTGAAAAGTCGACAGATATCTGAATCGGCGGGTTGGTTTAGAAAGGTTATTAGCCATACAGCGAAAGGAAGCGCTAGCATCACAATCACAACGGCCCACCAAACCGACAAAAATTTATCAATCAACAAAGACTTTAAGGCAGACATCGAAGGCAGGCGTCCAGAAAAGGCGTTGGGCGAAGAGGCAAGGAAGGAAAAGCAATCGGTCAGTTTATTTTTCTTAAAGTTTACCGCTTCATAGAACTCGAATGCGTCAACTGCTTTTATCAAAGGCTAATAAGTCAACGGCTAATAGGCGATCGCTTATACCCGCTCTACTACCGGCTCTCTTACCAGCTTTGCTGACGGCTAGCTGCGTAGCGCTAGGTCAGTCCAATAATTCAGCGGGCGATCGCACCAGCCAGCGATCGCCTGCTGTGCTGTCGGGACAAGGCACTGACAGGGCATCTAATCAAGCTGCATCCACCGTGAGTCTGACCATCTCAGCGGCGGCAAGTTTGCAGAATGCGCTTTTAGAAATTGAGCCGCTGTTTGAAGCCCGCTATCCGGACGTGGATATTTTTTATAACTGGGGCGGGTCTGGCACCTTACAGCGGCAAATAGAGCAGGGGGCACCGGCTGATCTCTTCTTTTCGGCTAGCCCCATGCAGATGGCAGCGCTGGCTCAGCAAAAGCGGGTGGATGTGCGATCGCAGCAAACCCTGCTCACCAATCAGCTCGTCCTAATCGCTCCCCTTGACAGCCCTTTAGCCAAACTAAAAGACCTTGCCCAGCTCAGCGGATCGCAAAAAATTGCCGTTGGTGAATTTCGCAGTGTCCCCGCCGGACAATACGCCCAGGCCACACTCAGTCACCTTCAGCTACTGCCCAAACTAGAGGAGCGGCTAGTTTTCTTCAACAATGTTAGAGGCGTTTTGTCCGCAGTAGAAAGCGGCCATGTCGAAGCGGGCTTTGTCTATGCCACTGATGCACGGCTGTCAAAACGGGTCAAGGTGATTGCGATCGCTCCGTCCACTTCTCACCAGCCGATCGAGTATCCCATCGCTACCTTGCGGTATAGCGATCACCCACAAGAAGCACAGCAGTACATCGATTTTTTGAGCGACCCAGTTGCGCTCGAAATCTTTCAGCGCTTTGGATTTTTGACAGAATGAAGAACAGACAGCTACGCCTCACTAGGAACATAGGGCTGAGACTGTTCAGCAGGCGTGAGGTCTGATACAGAGACATCTTGTCGCAGCTCACGGCCATTGGGTCCAACAATCAAACGCGGAAGCTGTTGCAAGTCAACGACTTCTTTGGTGTTCATGTTGTAAGTGGTGTAGACCACATCGGTTGATTCTAGGAAGATATCCATGATGGTGAGCGTCTGGAAGGCGGCGGTATTAGTCGTTAGAAGAGACTTTGGTCCGCTGCCGAGTGCGCCGCAGTGAAGCGTGTTGAGCTGGCCTGCTTTGCCGGGGAAGTAGGCGTGATGGTGGCCAGTGATGTAGGTATGGACGTTGTGGCGTTCTAGGAGCGATCGCAGCTCGTCAGCCTGATTGAGGAATTCTCCGGGGCGATCGCGCCGCTGCGAAACCGCATATAAAGGCAGATGGCCCATCACAATCCGCAGCTTTGCACTTTGCGCTTCGGGGCTAGACAGCGCACGATCGGCCCATGCGACTTGTTCTGCTGGTACATTAGCCGATGACGCATCCCAGGTGAGATAGAAGATATCGTTTTGCTTAAAGCTGTAGTAAAACGGAAAGCCACTAGCTTCTACAAAGGTGAGGTCCGTATCAGACTGATGACCCGACCAGTACTTTTCTGTTTCCTGGCGATCCAGGATATAGATAAACTCGCCATTGTTCTGGTAGCTAGACGCATCGTGATTACCAATCGTCAGCGCAAAGGGCAGTCCCGCCGTGCGAATAGGAGAAAGAATTTTCTGATCAAAGGCCGTCCACATAGCCTCGATCTCGGTAGGAGATAGATTGATGCTTTGACCTGCCACCATATCGCCAGCACAAAGCACCATATCCGGCTGCCAGTCAGGAAGCATGTTGATACCCTCAATCACTTCCCGGCGATAGTCGGTAGAGCCGTAGGCGCTATTGAGATCGCTGATAACGGCTAGGCGAATGTCTCCGCGTGGAGGCGCGTAGAGGCCAGTGGGACCGAGAGGGATACCGGTGGAGGATTGGGCTGCGGGGTTGGGAATTGGAGATTGGGAAACTGGGGATTGGGAAATAGGGGATTGGAAAATAGGCGTCGAAGTCTGGGCGGACTCAGAGGCGTTAGCATTTGGCCCTGACGGGCTGCACGAGGCGGCAGCAGCTCCGCCGAGAGCGAGCCCACCGAGGATTACAAAGCGGCGACGGTTGAACGGCATACTAGAAAACCCTTAAGAAAACCCGACAGCGTTGAGCTTTTCAAGTATGCCACTTTGGACTCGAACTTTGAACTCGAACTTTGGACTCGAACTTTGGGCTCGAACTTTGTAATCAGGCTTTGTGTTCAAGGCGTGCAGTATTAAGATAATCAATCATCTAAATTTTGCTTTGACTCACTGCCCCTGATTCACTGCCCTTAACCTGCTGTGTTGACAAATTAATGAAGCTTTCAATCATCATTCCTGTTTACAATGAGATTCATACGGTAGGTGCTGCGCTGCAAGCCGTTGTCAAAGCGCTGCCCCAGGTTGAGAAAGAGATTGTTCTAGTTGATGATGGATCAACAGATGGGACTAGGGAATGGCTAGCTGCTGAACAAAATGATGGCTGGACTACGCTGCTAAAAGAGGCTTCTCTTACAACGGTTCGTCTATTTTTGCAGCCACGCAACCAGGGCAAAGGCGCAGCTTTGCGCCAAGGCTTTTGGCAGGCTTCTGGTGATGTGATGGTGATTCAGGATGCGGACTTGGAGTATGACCCGCAGGACTGGGGAGAAATGTGGCGACTGATTGATCAGGGCAGGGCGGATGTGGTGTATGGCTCTCGCTTTTATGGCAGACCGCACCGAGTGCTTTACTTTTATCACCTGTTGGGAAACAAGACAATTTCAGCTTTGTTGAATCTGGTTTGCAACACTACGCTGTCTGATGTGGAAGTCTGCTACAAGATGTTTCGCAGAGAAGTGTGGAAAGATATGGTGCTTACCTGCGATGGCTTTGGCTTTGAGGTGGAGTTTACTGTCAAGATGGCGCGATCGCGCAGACGCTGGCGGCTCTACGAAGTCGGTATCGCCTACTACGGACGCACCTATGAAGAGGGCAAAAAAATTAGCTGGACAGACGGCGTCAGAGCCCTCTGGCTAATTATCTGGTTTGCGATTAGAGGCTGATGAAAATAGAATGCAGTTTTGCTACATTCCTGCGTAAATTCTGGGCTCAGTGAGTCTAGGCCGGGTATCGACGATGACAATTACAAAGCCCGCTCCTACTCAAGCCGATCGTTCAAGGCAGGCAAGCCGGTCGCCACAACCCTTTCGACAACATCAGCAGCGTAGCTCACACCGCCTGCCGCCTGAATCGCTACACGCATCCTCTCAGCATTTTCCCGATAGCCGCTATCTTCAAAGACTTTTTGGATAGCCCGTTTCAGTTTCGACACTTCTAGCTTCGCCACAGGCAGCACTTCCCCCGCCCCCACATAAGCGATCCTAGCAGCCATACCTGGCTGATCGGTTGTAATTGGAATCGCCACCATCGGTTTGCCGCTGCTCAAACAGCTTAGCGCTGTGCTACCTGCATGGGTAATCACCAAGCGAGCGCGATTGATTAACTGCTGATGGGGTGGAAAAGCTGCTACTAACGGATCTCCAGCAAATTGAGTCTGTAAGGGATCAGCCTTCGGATTCCCGAGAGAAATCACCAGCTGTGCGTTAATGTCTAGGCAGGCTTCTGCAATGCAGTGAAAAACCGCTATGTTGTGGCTCTGCATAGTACCTAGATTGGCATAGATTAAAGGTTTGTCGTTTAGCGCGTCAAAAGAGAACGGCTGATCGTTTAAGGAGATAGGCTCTATTTCTGAAGGCGCTTTGAGCGGTCCGGCATAGTGAAACCAGGGCGGTAGCTGTTCGCGTGGAAAATCTAGCGCTTGTGGTAGTTGGGCAATCTGAGCTAGCTGTGAATACGAATCGTTCCGACTTTGATAGGGCGATAGCTGCCAAGCTTTTCTCTGTTGAACAACAGTTTCCCAAAGAGAACGACTTAGATAGTTGAGCAGTCTATTCCCAAACTCGTTGCGTAGTCTAGCCAATCTGCCTTCCTTATATTCCCAGGGAGTAATGCAGGGCGGCGAGATCGGGTCTCGGTTGATGGGCAAAGCATTACAGAGAGTAATAAAAGGAATTTTGAGTAGATCGGCAATGGTCCCACCGGGGATAGTCAGCTGATCAATCAGCAGCAGGTCGATGTTCTCTGCGTCGATTGCTTTGGGCGCATCGCGGAAAACCATGGTCATTTCCCGGTCGAAAAACTCGATGGAATACTTCACTCCGGCCATGCCGGTAAGCTCTCCTAGTTTGGCGTACCGCTGTGCAAGTGTCCCAAGAGGAAAATCACTTGCGCCGATTTCGGAGAAGACTAGGCCAGATTGAGCAACTTTCTCTTTTATCTCTGGCACGCTAAATAGGGTGACATGATGCCCCCGCCGGAGCAGTTCTGCACCTAAATTACACATAGGATTGAGATGGCCAATTGCACCAGGACACAAGATACCGATATGTGACATACTACTATAATTTTTATGATGGTTTTAAAGAGTGAACCACCACTCAGTATAGACGACTGTATAGACACACCAGTAAGCGGTTTTGAGCCGTTTGAGGATGCTTGCGATCGCCTGCCTAAAGCTAAGTAAGATAAAGTAGTCTTAGCTGTTTTTGGCTAATTACTACGGACTAACAAATGAGCTCTAACGAAGGACGCGAGCATCGTATCACCTACGAAATTATTGTTGATTGCTATGACGAGTATGAGGTCTCAATGGGCTGGTATACCTATCTTGAAGACCAGCTAGACTTTCCCTTTGAAGCACAATGGTCGACTGCTACGCCTTCAACAAAGTTCTCTAAGCCTGAGACCGTTCAGGCTGTTGGTATGGCTGATGCAGAGGATTGCAAAACCGACATACTTGTAGAAATTGAGTATCGTGATGGTGCCCAAACAGACATGTGTTCCGTTCCTTTGACAGAGATTCAGCTACTAGAGAGTGATACGACAAGAGCGCGAGCCATCGAAGACTGGCAATATTGGATAGATCAGGGCAATCGGCTCGTAAATCCAGATGAAGAAGAGGAATATTAGTCACCCATGAAACTAAGCCCAACGGATGCCCACCGATTTATGAGCCTGATGTTGCCCTTGCAATGGTATGTCAACCAGCAGGCGAAGATCTTACCCGAGATCAAAAACTTCCAAGCCTTCTGTGAGACCGAGGCAGAAGACAAAATCAAGGTTCGAGACTACCTCTTCTCTCATATTGAACTGATCGATCAGTTTATCCAAGATAATCCAGAAGATATAGACAAAGAAGGCTTGGGATCTATCTCAGACTGGAAAAACTTTGTTCGGGGAGACTTCTATATCGAACGCTTTCTCAAGAAGCACAATATCTTTATTGCTGACGATGATACCGTATATGGTGTTCTAGGGCTGACAAACGCTCCTGCTGACTTTATTGACAAGAGAAATCTGCCGATTAGAGTACAGACAATTCTGCTACCGTTCCAAGGCAAAATCGTCTATGACGGATTTCTGCGTTTCTACAACGTTTATTTTGGCAGCGGCATTAGCTCCAGCCTGAAGCAGGTCTATTTAATCGCAAAGGATAACAATGCCATCGTACAAACCTTCGAGCTATCCGCCGACACTCAGCCAAAGTCTGCTAAAAAATCTGTCGCTGTAAGTCAGGACTGGGCTCCGCTTCTAGCAGAACTCGCTAGCAAAGCTAAAAAGCTAAGGGGCGGCGGTGGGCAGCCTGCAACCTATAGTCCCATTTTTAGCTTAGTGCGTGCGAGTATTGAACTCGCGCAGATGGCGACCGAAATAGAGCCCGACGCATACAAACTCAGCAAGAAACAACAGCGTATAGACACGCTTCTAGGTCGGGTAGAAGATGCCATTATGCGAGAATTGTAGCAGCTGCTTGTTCGGTCTATCCTCTATGCGAGATCCTCATTCGACAAACTCAACAGATGGCATCTGTTCGATCAAATATTCGACCAATCCTTCTAGCGTTGGATGCTCAAACAAGAAGCTAGCGGGAATGGTTGGCCCAAGATTATATTCCAGCTGATTGGCTAGCTCAACGGCCATCAGAGAATCCACACCCAAGTCTGCTAGCGGCTGGTCTAGCTCGATCTCTTCTGGTGAGCTATAGCCAAGAACATCGGCAATCTCGGCTTGAATATGCGCCATTAGATGATTGCGTCGCTCTGCGGCGGGTATCTGCTTTAGCTGTTCTAGCCCCTGGAGGCGATCGCCCTCCCGTTCATCCACCGCAGACTGAAAGCGTTCCAAAATCGGTAGAGAAACGCCCGGTGGCAGCTGAGCAGAGAACTTTGGCCAGTCAATAGACAATACGCCTACCTGAGCGGCTGGTTGATTAAGCAGCTTGCCGAGCGTTTGCAAGCTTTTCGCCGGATTTAGAAGAGTAACGCCCCTGGCGCTCATTCGATCTTGACCGTCTATATCTAGCTGTGCAGCCATGCCAGCTTCTGCCCACGGTCCCCAGTTTACGCTTAGTCCAGGTTGGCCCAATGCCCTTCGATGCTGCATCAGGGCATCCATGAATGCGTTGGCAGCGGCATAGTTGCCCTGACCAGGCGAGCCGATCAAAGCGGCGATAGAGGAGAAGCAAACGAAGAAGTCTAGGGACAGAGACTGCGTTGCCTGATGCAGATTCCAGGCTCCGTCGACTTTGGGGGCCATCACTTTAGTGAACTGCTGCCAGGAGAGCTGAGAGAGAAGGCCGTCGTCTAATACGCCAGCCGCGTGGATGATGCCTTTTAGCGGCGGCAAGTTGTCTGTGGTGAGCTGGCTAATGATGGTTTCGACGTCAGGCGATCGCGCCACATCCCCCAACACCACAGCACACGCTCACTCCCGAATCTTCCAATTGCTCAATTACCTGTTGTGCGGCGGCTGACGGCGCTTTTCTACCCATTAGTGCTATCTGTTTCCCACCCTGTTCGGCTATCCACTGTGCTACTTTTAGACCCAATGCACCTAGCCCGCCTGTAATCAGATAGCAACCATCGCCGTTGATGGATACAACAGATTGATTCTCTTTGCTGGCGATCGCAGGCAAGGTCAGCACTACTTTCCCAATATGCTTAGCCTGCTGCATATGTCGAAAAGCCTGCTGACTCTCTTGAATAGAGAAAGTCTTGTTCGGCAAAGGTCTAAACTCCGCTTGCTCAAACAAATCAGCTAAGCTCTTGCCATAAGTCTCGAACGAAAGTCGGGTTCTCCTTTGTGACTTCTCCCAAATCAAAGGGGAAATACTGGGCGGTAGGATAGGTTTGCGTTACCTGCTGCTCGTCCCATATGCCGATTTTACCAAGCTCAACAAATCGCCCGTCCTCGGCCAGCACTTCAAAGCTTTTATCGATGAAGTCTCCATTCAGACTGTTGAGAACAACGTCAACGCCCCGGCCTTCAGTCGCTTCCAGAATCTGATCGGCAAAATCAAGACTGCGAGAGTTCATGATATGGCTGATGCCCTGTTCTCTAAGGAAATCCCATTTGCCAGGACTAGCGGTTGCGAATATTTCGGCCCCGGCCCGCTGAGCAACCTGGACTGCCGCCTGACCGACGCCGCCTGCTGCGGCATGGATGAGAACGCGATCGCCCGCTTTCAATTTCGCTAATGACTGTAGTCCATAGTAAGCCGTCAAAAAGGCGAGAGGTAGCGTAGCCGCTTCCGCAAAGGTGATTTGAGATGGCTTGGGAATCACGAATTCTGAACGAGTAGTGACAAATCGACTGACGCCATCAGTCAGCATGGTTGCGATTACCTCATCGCCAATGTTCAAATCGGTGACGCGATCGCCTTTTGCCACCACCGTGCCCGCACACTCAAAGCCAAACGTAAGCTGATTGGCTTGAGTAATGCCTAAATATTCCGCGTAGTATTCTTTCAATAAGCCCAGGACATTGAGCACATCGCGGAAGTTGAGCCCAGCCGCCGCGACCTGAATTTCTACGTCATTGGGACCGGGCGATCGCCGCTGGATAGGCAAAAGTGCAAGATTGTCGATCAGTCCATATTCTTTTAATTTGAGCTGGAAAGATTGACCAGCCGGGATAGACAGAAGGTTTGTCTTGGACTGATAAGCGGCGAGGCGAGCGACGTAGCGATCGCCCTGACGATAGGCGATTTGGTCTTCGGCAGTTGGAGAATAGAGCTCTTGGAGGAGTTGATTGGTGTCAGACGCGCATCCCTGCGAGCTGGGGGACAGATCAATTCGACGACAGTTCAGCTCAGGATGCTCTAAAGCAATTACCCGCCCTAATCCCCACAAGGCTGCTTGACGCACCGACGCCTGATCTACTGAGTTTTGATAGGAGGAATGACATTTGCCTGACTCTTCTACTTCATAGAGAAGCTGAGCGCCCTGTGTCACAAGCCATAGAGACACTGAAGTGCGAGCTTTAACCAGTGCCTGTACAATATGCAGCACGCTTGCACAGATGTTTTGATCTGTGCCGCACAGATAGATGATGCCTTCTATAGGTTGGTCTGCAAGTGACTCGATTAGCTGATTGAAGTCTTCCGGACTAGTTGGATTGATCTGATAGTGCTGTGGATCTAGCTGTTGGTAGCCGCTGTAGGAGGAGACTTTTAGGATGCGATCGCCCCTTTGCTCAATCTGTTCTATCAGCTGGGCTCCGATCTCATTGTCCGAACCTAAAGCAAACAGCAGCCAATTCTTCGGTTCCGTCGGCAGGATAGGCGCTGGGGCAGGCACCAATGTAGACAATTCCCACACCAATTCGTACAGAGCAGGCGGCACCTCCGGCTGAAGAAAGCGCATTAAAATATCTCGGTTCGTACGGTTTAGGGCAAGTCCTTTCACCTCTGCCACAATCGACCCAGATGAATTCACCAGCTGCACATTGCCAATTAGCTGTCTCGCCCGCTTGCCACCGGAGGCATCATTATCGACAACAGAGCCAATCGCCCACACAGACGTGCCGAGTGGACCATACACCTGTAGCTGCTCCACGCCTGCGGGCAGGTAAATCTCTTTTGCACCGGTTTCACCGATCGCAGCGGCTAGGATCTGAAAGCTGGCGTCCAAAAGCACCGGATGTAGCCGATAGTCTCTACCTGAAGCCAATGATTCAGATAGTAAAATCTCTCCTAGAGCCTGATTCGGCGCAGCCCAAAGCTGCTGAATAGCTTGAAAGTCCGAGCCATATTCTAATCCGCGCTCATGCAGCTTCTCGTAATAGTCAGCTATTGGAATCTGCTGTAGAAAGTTAGCTTTGTACTCTTCTAAATCAATCGGTGAAGGTGGCGGACTCCCAACAGGCTGTATGGTGCCTTCGGCATGGCACAGCCAGCGAGAATCTGTTGGTTTACCGTCTGTTTTCTCTAGGCTGAAGATTTGGAACTGTTGGGTGCCGTCTTCCTGTGGTGTGAGAACAGTTTGAACAGATGCTGGCCGATCGCCGGATAGAATCAGTCCTCGCTGAATGCTGACATTCGTCAGGGTTTGAGCTGAGGAAGGAATGTCAGCGGTTTGAAATCCAGCAGCTAGGGCAATTTCCAGGTAGGCCGTAGCTGGCAGAATGGCTTGGCCAAACACGCGATGATGCGTCAGATAGGCAGGCTGTTTGGGGCTAATTTGCGTTTGAAACTGAATAGGTGGAACGGGAGAGGGAAAGCGTTGTCCGACTAAAGGGTGGAGGTTGTTAGAGGCTACTAAGTCTAGGAGAGAACTATCTTTGGCAGGCGGAGCGGGCTCTAGCCAATAGCGTTGTCTTTGGAATGGGTAGGTTGGAAGAAGAACTTTCTTGTGCGAACTGAAGCGCTCGAATTCTCGCCAGTTTATCTTCGCGCCCTTCACGTACAGCTGGCTTAAGCTGCTTAGTATCTGCTGCCAGTCATCCTGTTCAGGGCGCAAGCTAGGTAGCCATCTAATGGAATTCTCAGACGGTAGGCACTGTTTTCCCATCCCTAGCAATAGCGGCTTTGGCCCAATTTCTAGATAGATGTCACAGTCTTTCTCATGCAGGCTAGTCATACCGTCTAAAAAACGGACAGGTTGTTCGATGTGCTGAATCCAGTAGTCGGCGGTCGCAATCTCTTTATCAACAGTCTCTCCTGTTAGGCAAGAGATAAAAGAGACTGTAGGACGCGAATATTCAACTTTTCTTGCCGCAGTCGCGAATTCTTCTACCATTGGTGCCATTAATGGAGAATGGAAAGCGTGAGAAACGGTGAGCTTTTTGTGTTTGATGTTTTGGGTGGTGAGGGTTTGGGCGATCGCATCCACCACCTCTCCCTCACCCGAAATCACTACGCTACTCGGCCCGTTGATCGTCGCGATACTCACCCGCGCCGACGGCGCTTGATAAGGCGCAATCCACTCCTTTACCTGTTCTACCGTCGCTAAAATTGACAGCATCTCACCGTCAGCAGGCAGTGCCTGCATTAGTCGTCCTCTCTTGGCAATCAGGCTCAGACCGTCTTCCAGGCTGAAAACTCCGGCAATGCAGGCCGCTGCGTACTCACCTACGCTATGGCCAAGGACTGCATCTGGAGTGATTCCCCAGGACTGCCAAAGCTGGGCGAGAGCGTATTCGATGGCGAAGAGGGCAGGTTGGGTGTTAGCGGTTTGATCGAGAGGTGTGGACTGAGTGAAGGCGGGATTGGATTGAGGATTGGGATAGAGAATGTCTATTAAGGAGACTTTCTGTTTGGAGAGAATCGCTTCGCACTGGTCGATGGCTTGGCGGAAGGTGGGTTGGGTTTCGTAGAGCTGGCGACCCATGTCTATGTATTGCGAGCCTTGTCCGGTGAAGAGGAAGGCGATTTTGGGTGGCTTTTGAGAGGTGGGTTTGGCTTTGACGGTGAGTGTTTGGAGCTGTTGCCGTAGCTGAGCGGTGGACGCGATGACGATGGCGAGGCGGTGGGTGAAGTGCGATCGCCCAACATTCGCGGTGTAGCAAATATCTGCAATAGAGGCGTCGCTATTTGCCTGCAGCCAGTCCTGATACTGTAACACCAGCGTTTCTAGAGCTTCGTCACTTTTAGCTGAAAGCGTGAGCAGCTGTCGCGGACGTTCAGCTAGCTCATCTGCTAGCTCATCTGCTAGCTCATTAGAGGCATTGGCTGATGCTGTTCGATCAGCGTCAACAGTTTTCGGTGCTTCTGAGACCAAAACATGAGCATTCGTACCGCCAAAGCCAAAAGAGCTGATTCCTCCAATTCGCGGCTTGTCTCCAGACAGCCAAGATTTATTTTCTGTTGGAATCTGTAGCGGTGTGTCTTCTAGCTGAATGTACGGATTGATGGTCTCCAAATGTAAGTGCTGTGGAATTTCTTCATGCTGTAGCGATAGCAGTACTTTGATCAGTCCGGCCATGCCCGCTGCGGGCTCTAGATGTCCAACGTTGGTTTTGACAGAACCCAGCCAGCAGGGAAGTTCACTTTCTCTCTTTTCTCCAAACACAGCCTTTAGCGCATTCACCTCAATCGGATCGCCCAAAGCAGTTCCCGTTCCGTGCGCCTCGAGATAGTCGACCTGTTCTGCACCGATTCTGGCATTCGCTAGCGCCTGTCTGATCACGCTTTGCTGGGCCAAGCTGTTCGGTGCGGTCAATCCATTACTGCGACCATCCTGGTTAACCGCTGACCCTTGGACAATTCCTAGAATGGTGTCGCCGTCTTTTTCTGCATCAGCAAGTCTTTTTAGCGCCACCACGCCGCAGCCTTCACTGCGCACATAGCCATCGGCACTAGCGTCAAAAGTCTTGCATCGGCCATCTGCTGCCATCATCTGCGCTTGCGAAAAAGTGACTGACAGCTGAGGATTTAGAATCAGATTCACGCCGCCAGCGAGCGCCAAATCGCATTCGCCCGTTCGCAGGCTTTGACACGCCTGATGCACGGCTACCAAGGAAGAAGAACAGGCCGTGTCAATTGCAAAGCTCGGTCCGTGCCAGTCGAATAAATAGGAGAGTCGGTTGGCAGTGATGCTAAAGGCATTGCCCGTACCGTAGTAAACGTCTGTATTTAGCCGAGTACCCTGCACCCGCGAATAGTCGCCGTTGCTGACGCCTAGAAAGATGCCCGATTGACTACCGGACAGCTCATCTGCTGAGAGTCCCGCATTTTCCAAAGTCTCCCAGCAGACTTCTAACAGCAGTCTTTGCTGAGGGTCCATATGTGTGGCTTCTCTGGGAGAAATGCCAAAGAACTTGGCATCAAAGTGGTCAATCTGTTTTAGAAAGCCGCCGAATCTAGCGGTTTTCTGAGAAGGAAAATCTGCATCAACTTGCTCTACGTCCCAACGCGAAAGAGGAACTTCGGTAATGGCGTCTTGGCCATTGTGCAACAGCTGCCAAAAAGCATGAATATTGGGTGCCCCAGGGAAGCGACAGCCCATGCCGATCAGTGCGATCGCCTCCCCCAAATTTCCGTTTTGCCGCCGCACCTGTCCCAGCGCCTCTGACCCTACCGCCTGCGATTCTCCCACCACCAGCTGCTGAGCCAGCGCCGCAATCGTTGGAAAATCATACACAATCGTCGGCATCACCGGATGCCCCAGCCAAGCCTCTAGCTCAGTCGACATCTCGATCACCTGCAAAGAGTTCAGTCCATAGCTAGCAAGCGGTTCATCCCGACCAATTTCAGCAGGCGCTATTTGCACCCGCTGCGATATTCTATTCGTTAGCCAGGTTTCTACGGCCTGGATTCTTTCTTGATCGCTTGCCAGTTCAGAAAGTACAACAGAAAATTCTTCGGACTGAGCAGCTACGGTTTGAAGCGATCGCATCCACCGCCCCACCGCTGTCAAGCTATCGTCTGAAAACTGACGGCGGCACTGCTTTCGCTGCACTTTTCCACTAGAGGTCTTGGGTAAACTCCCTGGTTTCAGCAGCTGGATTGCGTATAGCTGCAGCTCATGCGCCTCCGAAACCGCTCGACGAATCGCTAGAACAATCTCACTTTTTACCGCTTCGTCCTCATCTAGCTGCCGGAGATAGGCGCGCGTCACCTCCGCCACGACCACCAGCTGCTCAGCCGAATTCGCTTCCACCGAGAAGGCCGCACAGCCGCTAAGCTGCATCGCTGCGTGAGCACTCTCCACCGTCAGCTCGATATCTTGAGGGTAGTGATTGCGGCCTCGAATAATCACCACATCCTTCAGCCGTCCAGTGATAAACAGCTCTTCATCATTGAAAAAGCCAAGATCGCCCGTACGTAGGAAGCTCGCTTCACTTCCCGCTAATTTGGCCTGAAACGTTTGCGCTGTTTGCTCTGGTCGCTGCCAATATCCCTGAGCAATACTTTGACCTGCCACCCAAATCTCTCCAATCTTTCCACTCTCACAAGGCGTCAACGTCTCGGGCTCGACAATCCGCACCTCTTGTTCTAGCCAGCTACGACCGCAGCCCACAATCGGTTTACTCTCTGCCGGTATGGAACTGGCAACAGCCTGATTGCGCTCTAGTGCGTCTCGATTTGCGCTGTAGATAACTGGCTCGGCGAATCTGCTGCCACCCGTGACTATCAGCGTCGTTTCAGCCATGCCATAGCAGGGATAAAAGGCACTGCTTTTGAATCCGCTAGGCGCAAATGCTGTTGCAAATCGCTCTAGAGTTTCTGGGCGGATGGGTTCTGCGCCCGTGAAGGCAAGGCTCCAGCGGCTGAGGTCGAGAGCGGCAATCTGTTCTGGTTTGGCGGTTTGGGCGCAAAGCTCATAGGCGAAATTGGGTCCACCACTGGTGAAGACTTTGTAGTTTGAGATGGCCTGTAGCCAGCGAATCGGCTTTTGCAAGAAAGCGACAGGGGACATCAATACAACAGTGCCGCCACCGTAAACAGTTTGCAAGACGCCACCGATCAGACCCATGTCGTGGTGAAAGGGAAGCCAGGAGACACCCGTATGGTGAGGTTCGCTCTCGAAGCAGACGTAGATAATCTTGCTGTTGTGGATCATGTTTCCGTGGGAAACCATGACGCCTTTGGGGGTGCCGGTGGAGCCGGAGGTGTACTGGAGGAAGGCGAGGGAGGAGGGATGGGGAGATGGGAGATTTTCGGAGAAAATGGGGGATGGGGGATGGGGGATGTTGTCTGTGGGTATCCAGGTTAGCTGTGAGGAAAGGGGGTCTTGTTCCCAGGTTTTTTGGGTGTCGGTGAGGACTTTTTGGGTGGTGAGGGCTAGGGTGGGGGCGCAGTCTTGGGCGATCGCCTGCAGTCTGTCGAGGCTTTGGTTGCGGCGGGGGGGATAGGCAGGAACGGCAATCATGCCTGCATAGAGACAGCCGAAGAAGGCGGTGATAAAGTCTAGGCCAGCGGGGTAGAGCAGGAGGGCGCGATCGCCTTTCTCAGCGCCTGATTTCAACAGGTGATTGGCAATCTCTCTAGCTTTGCTGTCTAGCTGCGCGTAGGTTAGTCTAGCCTCTTCGCTCTCGCCGTTTTCTAAAAAGATGTAGGCTGTTCTTTCTGGATGTTCGCTCGCTCTAAATCTCAGTAGATCAACAAAGTTATTGACGCTAGAATCTAGCAGTGCTATTTCTGGTGGTAGCATTAAACCTCCGAAGAGACTAGGTTTGGATCGAGCAAGATGCCTTCGGCAGAGCCGCTGTTCTTCCACTCGTAGATCGTGTTTAGCTCGCCTGCTAGATACTTTGCTTTGCAAGATCTGCGCTGAGTTTTTCCAGTAGGTGTTTTAGGTGTGCTGCCGGGACGGACGAGGGCGATCGCATGCGCCTCTAACATATGATACATCCCCAAATTCTGACGAATTGCCCCGATTACTTCCTCCACATCCAAAGACTTCAGGTACCGCGATTCCACCTCCTGCACGACCACCAGCCTCTCTTCTTCATCCACTTCTACGCCAAAAACGGCAACGCCAGCCGGACGCAGAGCTGGGTGGCTTTTCTCTACCGTCGTTTCAATAAAGTGAGGATAATGGTTGTTTCCCCACAGGATAATCACGTCTTTTAGCCGCCCGGTGATAAATAGCTCATCTGCTTGCAAAAAGCCCATATCTCCCGTTCGTAAAAACGGTCCTTCTCCATTTGCCGTCTGCGCTTGGAACGTTTCTTTCGTTTGTTCCGGCCTGTTGAAATAACCCTGAGCCACGCTTGGTCCAGACACCCAAACTTCACCAATTTCGTCTTCGGCGCACCGTTTCAAAGTATCTGGATCAACAATCGCTATCTCATGATTTTTGCCGATCTTGCCGCAGCCAACGACTCTTCTCACATCTGAAATATCTTTTGTAACAGCCAGCTCTACTTTGTTCTTTTCTAAAGCGGTTCGCTGTATCGACTTCACGACCGGGGGCAAGTCTCTTGACGTGGTTGAAACCATGACCGTTGTTTCTGCCATGCCATAGGCCGGACAGAAGGCTTCTTTGCGAAATCCCGACGGGGCAAATGCTGTTGCAAAGCGGTCGAGCGTGTCAGCTAGGACGGGTTCCGCGCCGTTGCCTGCGATCGCCCAGCTGCTTAGATCCAGTCCCTGACGCTGCTCTGGCGTAATCTTGCGCAGGCACAGATCAAAGGCAAAATTGGGACCGCCGCTAATGGTGCCTCGATAGCGAGAGATGGCCTGTAGCCACCGCAACGGCTTCAGGATAAAGTCTACAGGCGACATCATCACCGCCGGTCCGCCCGCATAAACAGGCTGGATCACCGCACACACCAGTCCCAGATCGTGATACAGCGGCAGCCAGCAAATGCCAATGTCTTTTGAGGTGTATTGACAAGCCGCGTAGATCATTGCCAGGTTGTTCAACACATTGCCGTGGCTGATCATCGCGCCTTTTGGCAGGCCCGTAGAGCCGGAGGTGTACTGCAAATAGGCCAGTGTTTTGTCTTCTATCTTGGGCATTTGCCAGTAGCTGGCGTTGTCATCATTGAGCTGGTCGGTCTCTATCCAATGAATTTGGTCGAGCGGTGGCATGGCGGTAAAGGGTTCCGACAGCCGAGCCAGCAGCGTCTGCGTGGTCAGCGCAAACATTACCTCAGCGTCAGCGGCCTTGTACTGAAGCTCTAACAGGAGAGATTCGTTGAGCGGCGGCCAAGCGGTGATGGCAATGGCACCTGCGTACAGACAGCCAAAAAAAGCAGTGGTGAAGGCCAGTCCGTCTGAGAGTGGAAAGGTGAGCAGGACTCTAGAGCCAGATGCGCCGAGAGATTGGAGGTGAGCGGCGATCGCGCGTGCTCGCAAGTCTAGCTGTGCATAGGTCAGTCGCCCGCACTCAGCCTCTCCATTTTCCAAGCCGATGTAGGCAATCTGATGCGGCTGATGCTGGGCTCTATGGCGCAGAATTTCGACCAGAGACGAGCAGTGACCTAGCTGAGAGGGGGTGCTAACAAGAGAAGGAGCCATAGAAGCCGAATCCAAGACAGACAAGCCAGACAGGTTGTGTCAGTAGAAGTACTGAGAATTCAGACGGATTATAGCCTGCTCAAAGCTTTAGTTCAAAGGCGGTAGACGGAATTAATCAGGCATCGCGCGTTGCGATCGCAAACAAAGACAGCCCCACCGGACAGCCCCACCGCCTTTCCATAGTTTGAAACAGCGGCACACAGCGATCAAACCAGCCCACCTGCTCACTTGGCGCTGTTACCTGACCTTTCAGCCCATTTAGCCACCAGCCCAAAATTCCAACTAAATTGAAATAGCTCAGCATCGGCTCAGTGTACGCGGACTGTGTCAGCGCGGTTCGCAAAGCGTTAGACGTGTAGCGGCGATGGTGTCCAACTGCTTCGTCTAGTGAATTGTAAAGAGATTCGAGTGCAGGCACCTTTATCAGCAGCGTGCCACCAGGAGTCAGTAGATGATTCAGCTTGTGTAGAACGGCCACGTCGTCTTTGATATGCTCTAGCACGTCGAGCATGATGATTGTGTCAAACGACTGAGCGCATTGCATCGTAGTTGCATCCGCTGTGAGCACTTCGACGTGACTGTAGTTTTGTTGGCTCTGGTTTAGGCGCGATCGCGCTTGCCGCACGTAGTCCTCATCGAGATCGACCGCCAGCAACTCCGAACAATTTTGAGCAATCAGCGCCGTAAAGTTTCCACTACCGCAGCCCACTTCCAAAGTGCGCCCCTTGATATGCGGCTGTAGCTGAGAGAAAATCCACTGATTGTAATGAGTCGCCGACTGAAGCTGATCAAACCATACGTCTTGCGCACGCTGCATAGGAGAACTCTAGTCTACGTACTGTGCAGTTCTCACGGTATAGCCGATATGTCACCTGTGCAACTCTGGGCAGGGCTGACAGACTAAGGGCAAAGCATGTATCTGAATGTCCTAAAAACTTCATGCAGCTTTTTTGAGCGGATAGGCGTAAACGCTTTCTGTCGCTAGCCAAGCAGCATAACTGAGAGACTGATGGATATCTTCGATTTCCAGCTCAGAATATTCTTCAGTAATTTCTGTCGCTGACTGGCCGTTAGCTAGCAAGTTTAGGATTAGCAATACTGTCATCCGAATGCCGCGAATGCAGGCTTGCCCCGCCATGATGTTCGGGTCGAATGTGATCCTATCAAACTTATCCATCGGACTAGCCTAACAATCAATTTCCATTGTATAACCTACGTGTGGGTGCCTTTTGTGCGCAGGGTTAAAAACGGATTTTCATCTTTGATTAGTAGCAATGAAAAGGCAGCGGCAAGACCTTTGTAATGACATAGATATATAGAGCCTAGGGCTTCTCAGATATGGAAAGTATTAAAATACGGCAGCACATAGATCGAGACGGCTTTCTTCGCATCCAGTTTCCGGCAGAGTGGGCGGATAAAGAGCTAGAGGTGATGGTTGTCTATCAACCTGTTCAGACTGTAGAGACTACTTCAGAAGTCGTTCCACTTGAGCAGCTATACGGTATCTGTGCAGACGATCTGATAGTGATTGATGAAGCTGGCATTTCAGAAGCTTTGGATGATGATTTGACTAGGGCATTTGATTGAGATGCGTTACCTGATAGATACCAACGTTTGCGTTGTGTATTTGAACAGACGTTCTAAATCAGTCCGCGATCGCCTATTAGCTACCCCCTCTGACGAAATTGCTGTTTGCTCAGTTGTTAAATATGAGCTTTCATATGGCGCGATGCGTAGCAATAATCCGACTCGCACCTTAGAAAGACAGCAAGCATTTTTAATTCGGTTTGCGTCTTTACCCTTTGGTGACGAGGAAGCCGCTGTGTCTGCTCTGATTAGGTCGCGACTGCACAGTTTAGGAACACCCATTGGCCCGTATGATTTGCAGATCGCGGCAATTGCCCTGTGCAACGACTTGACGCTGGTGACCCACAACCTGGGAGAGTTTCAGCGGGTTGAGGGTTTGAAAATAGAAGATTGGCAAACGGGTGAATAAGCCTTCATCTGCTTTACCGATTAAATCCTATCGATGTATGTCTAACGCCGTGTAGTAGCCGCATAGTCTACTATAGTGAATCGATTCGTTTAAGTAATTTTCTCGCTTCTTTGAACCCGATACCGTTATGAGCAAAGGCACACTATTCGACAAAGTTTGGGACGCGCATACCGTTGGCACGCTGCCTTCTGGCCAAACTCAGCTATTTATCGGCCTGCACCTGATCCATGAGGTCACCAGCCCCCAAGCCTTTGCCATGCTAAATGAGCGCGGGCTAAAGGTGATGTACCCAGAGCGCACGGTGGCGACGGTCGACCATATTGTGCCGACTGAAGATCAGTCCCGGCCTTTTGCCGATCCGATGGCGGAGAAGATGATGGCGGCGCTAGAGGATAATACAAAGGAGCACGGTATTCGCTTTTTCGATGTGGGCTCGGGCTCTCAAGGCATTGTGCATGTGATTGCGCCAGAGCAAGGACTGACGCAGCCAGGGATGACGATTGCCTGTGGAGATAGTCACACGTCGACGCATGGGGCTTTTGGCGCGATCGCATTCGGCATCGGCACTAGCCAGGTTCGAGACGTGCTCGCTTCTCAGACCCTCGCACTGGCCAAGCTCAAAGTTCGCCGCATCGAAGTCAACGGCGAGCTGCCAGCAGGCGTATTTGCCAAAGACATTATCCTGCACATTATTCGCAAGCTAGGTGTCAAAGGCGGTGTGGGATTCGCCTACGAATTTGCGGGTAGCGCCGTCGAAAGTCTGTCGATGGAAGGGCGGATGACCGTGTGCAACATGTCAATCGAAGGCGGCGCGCGCTGCGGCTACGTGAATCCAGACCAAATCACCTACGACTATATAAAAGGACGCGACTTTGCCCCCAAGGCCGAGCAGTGGGACCAAGCCGTGACCTGGTGGGAAAGTCTGCGTAGTGACACCGACGCTGACTATGACGACATCGTTAAATTTGACGCCAGCGAAATTGCCCCCACCATTACCTGGGGCATTACCCCCGGCCAGGGTATCGGCGTCAACGAGGCAATTCCTATGCCGGAAACGATGCCAGAAGACGAGCGCCCGATTGCAGAAGAAGCCTATCGCTACATGCAGCTTTCACCAGGGCAGCAGATTGAAGGGACCAAAATTGACGTTTGCTTTATCGGTAGCTGCACTAATGGACGGCTAAGCGATCTAAAAGAAGCTGCCAAGGTCGCTCAGGGTCGCCATGTTGCGACTGGTGTCAAAGCCTTTGTAGTACCGGGCTCAGAGCGGGTGAAAGTAGAGGCAGAAGCTGAAGGGCTCGACAAGATATTTGAGGCGGCAGGCTTTGAATGGCGCGAACCCGGGTGCTCTATGTGCCTAGCAATGAACCCGGATAAGCTCAAGGGCACTGAGATCAGCGCATCTTCTTCTAATCGCAACTTTAAGGGTCGTCAGGGCTCATCTTCGGGCCGGACTTTGCTCATGAGCCCTGCAATGGTGGTCTCAGCTGCGGTCACGGGCCATGTCACCGATGTCCGGCAGTTAGAACCCGTAGGTTAAGAGAAGGTTTAGAAAGAACTGTGTTTTGGAATACATCTCTTAACCTAATCTTTTTTTACGTTTAATTTTTGCCTTAGACAATGGCTCTAAAGAACTGGATCTATTGGGGCTATTGTTTTGTCTTTGACCACGTCTATACCTATTCGCGAGACACCAACTCCATTCGTCGAGCATCTGGAAAGACTGTATAAAGAGCGATCGCTAGTCACCTACACCGCAGGGCTAACAATTCCACTACAGACTCAGCACATCTACATCATCTGCCGAGGAACGGTCCAGCTACACACCATCCACGCAGACGGTAACGAAACCATCGTCGGCCTGTGCGGCCCGACGATGGCCTTTGGCGCATCCCTTACCCACATTCACCCATACTGGGCGACAGCGCTGTGCGAAACTCACCTGCTGCCCTTGTCTATTAGCGAATTAGAATCTTCCCCGGCTTTGTCAGCAGCGCTGTTTCCTCAGCTAGTGCGCCGCCTTCAGCAGACAGAAGCGTGGCTGGCCTTTTCGGGCAAGCGCCTGGTGACCGATCGCCTGCGTAGCCTAATCGTTCAGCTAGCTCAAGACTTCGGCCAAGTAGGTCCAAACGGGGTGCGGATCACCATCCGGCTGACCCACCATCAGCTTGCGACCATTATCGGTACGACTCGGGTGACTGTCACTCGGCTACTGCGCGATTTCAAAGATGAAGGCTGGCTGAGCGTGCATCGTCGTCAGCTGATTGTGACGCCGCAAAGCCTGGGCATTTCTCAATAGATCGTCGCTAGCCAGCCCGCACCTGCCGCCGCGCTACCCGACGATACAAAAGCAATAAACAGCCACCAGGCTGCGATCGCAATCTGTCGCCGCCCGCTGTCTACCTGTTCTTGAATATCTTCTTTGACCGTAGTCACCTGCGCTTGAATGTCCTCTGTGACAGCAACAACCTGCTCAGAGATAGTCTCTTGAACAGTCGCAAGCTGTGCATTAATTTGCTGACCTGCTGTCACTACAGATTCTTTATCTGGCAGGCTCAAATCTGGCAGGCTCAAATCTGGCAGGTTGAGATCTGGCAAATTCAAATTCGACCGGCTCAAATACTTACCGACTTCAGCCTGTACAGCCTGTAGCCAGCCGCTGATCTGTTTGGCTTTTGGCTGCCATATCTGTTCTCCCCACTCAATGATTTGGCTGATCTCTTCTGCGCTCATGTCTTTGCGGCTTTCTAGCGTCTGCTGCCATTTGTCCTTGTCCCACAGCACCTGGTCAAAGGCAACGCTGGAGCTAGCAAGATCGGTCAGCTTGGAAGGATGAGGAAGAGAGGCGATCGCACCACCAACCATCTGACTCAGCTCCCTAGCCGCCTTCTCCGGGTTTAGATCAGGCTTTTCCCTATTCTTCAAATAGTTAGTGATCCATTCAGAAAAGTACTCAGAGAGATCCTGGACCGTGCGGATAGCTGCAGGGCGAGCCGAGCGAAGCTGATTAGTCAGAGTAGTTTTCAACCAGTCGGTAAAGTCTTCTCTTACGTCGTGATGAATTTGAACCCGCGAAATCAGTGCCTGCCAGTCAATAGAGCCGAGTGAACCTTCTCTTTCTAGCTGACTTAGCAAATTATTCATTTCAGGCTTGATGTCTTCTAGAGAAACTGCCTCCCAGTCAATTGCCTGCAAGCGGTCGTCTACTGTCTGATACGCCTTCTCTGCAACCGATTGAACAGATAGACTAGTGGCAAAGGCATCGTCTGAACTATCTTTTAGATCAGGAATATCTTCTTCTGCCACTGATTCTGTCGTTGGCTGCGGTGCTAAAGAGACGGACGGCCATACTCGTTCGAGAGTTTCTATCAGCCGCTGTTTATTTTGTGCGGACAGCTTCTGACGCCTCGAAAGTACAGCTTCTACACTGTCGATATCAAAAGACTGCTGACTGCTGCAAATATCTTCTGTTGAGAGATCGTATTCCTGAAGCTGTGAGTCTACTTTCTCGGATAGTTTTTCTGGTGTCAGCAAAGCGACGTTTGTATAACGGCAGTAGTCTTCTATCTTGGTTTGAATGGTCTGAATAGTCGCACTGTAGTCTGCAGACGAACGGTCTACGGCTGAATATTTAGGCTGATCGACATCTTCCTGCAGGTGATCTGAGGATTCAGTATGGCTAGCGGTGTCTGGCAGAAAGGCGATCGCAGAGCCGACCATTTGACTAGCAACAGATTTTGCTTTCGATGGGTCTGTGGAGATCTGTTGTAATAGCGTTTCAACGTCCCAGTCGGATAGATCAACCTGGTTGATAGCGCTTCTGGCAATCTCCTGCCAGCTAGGCAAGTCAAGCTGTGAAAGCAGACCCGATGAAGAGGTAGATACGGTAACTTCAGGCGCTGATCTCTGACTGGATTCGGTTACGGTGACTTCCGTTCTACTCTCTTCCGAAAGCGTTTCCGAAAGCGTTCTTTGACCTTCCGTTTCGTTGTTGGATCTCTTTTCTTCAGTCTCTTCCTGGTCCAGCTTTTCTGAGATTGCAGCATTAATCTGCGATAGGATCAAATCCTGTTGACTGGCCAACAGCTGCGGAATCTCGTTCTGCGCACTGGCAAGTTCAGAGACTTCTACCGCCAGTTTTTTGATCAGGGTTTGTTGTTCTACTGCGCTATCAAACGCGCTATCAGAGGTGCTATCAGGCGCTCCGATCGATTGCTTTACCGTAGTGATCAATCGTTTGCCGCTGGCGATCGCACCCCCAATCAAAGAATCTGCTATCCCTGATACCGTCGTAGAGCACAGCCAGATAAACAGCAGCCAGTAGGTAGACCAGAAAACTAGACCGAAAATAATTCCTCTGCGCGGCTCTAACAGACCGCTAAATTCCACAGACAGCAGCGTGCCAACAAAGATCACCATCGACAGACCCACTGCTACGCTGAGTCCTAAAAGATGGGTGACCGGTAGCGAGAAGTTAGTTTGATCGGCCTCGATCTCATCATTTTCGGCTTCACCATTCTCAGCTTCGTCGGCCTTGGCCTGGGCAGAAGATGACAGCGCGTGGCGAGGTGAAAAGTCGAGTAGCGTCAGTCCTAGGGCTATCCCTAGATTGGCAAAGACAAGCTGCACGACGACGGCTATCAGCAATCCGCCTATAAGTGAAAAAACTAACGTCATGCCTTACTCTGGTACGATCGTCTCCCCTCATCGAGAGCCACCACATAGCCTAGGGCATCTGCAATTAATCTGTCATCTACCAAGAGTTGCATCATTCCTATGCTCATATGGCTACCGCCACCTCTCTTCGGCAGCTCGCGATCGCTATTCGTCTTTCTCTCCCTCAAAAAGCGTTTCCAACGGGCTAGCCTCAAGGTCCATCTTTTCATTTAAGTATCTAGCTAGCACATCATTTTGACCGTGAGTGACGTATACCGTTTTCGCTTTGGTCTGTTCGATTGTCTTGATTAGACCAGGCCAGTCGGCATGGTCAGAAAGCACGAACCCGCGTTCGTAGCCGCGTCGTCTGCGATTACCGCGTACGGCCATCCAGCCCGAGGCGAAAGCAGTCTGAGGATGCTTGAATCTCTTCATCCAGGTAGAGCGATGGCCAGAGGGCGGGGCAATCACCAGATCTCCAACAAACTTGTAGCCCTTCTCCATCTGAGAAACAGGAACGGTGGGTACCATGTTGATACCCACCTCTCGATAGATTTCAGTAAGATTATGAACCGCGCCATGCAGGTAAACGGTTCTGTCTGTAAACTTGGTCAGCTCTGCTAAGACCCTCTGCGACTTGCCAAAGGCGTAACAGAACAACAGGGAAGGGCGTTCTAGGTCACCCTGCCACCAGCGATAGATCTGTTCTGCTGTGACTTCACCCTCATCCCAGTGATAGATCGGCAAGCCAAAAGTAGCCTCTGTGATAAAAGCATCGCATTCAACCACCTCAAACGGATCGCACGAAGGATCGCTGTCGCGTTTATAGTCGCCAGAGGCTACCCAAACTTCTCCTTTATGCTCGACTCGGACTTGCGCTGAACCTAAGACGTGCCCCGCTGAATGAAGAGAGACCCAAGTCTCACCAAGCTTGATTTTATCGCCGTAGCGGACACTGTTTAACCTGATATCTTTACCAAGCCTTCTGCGCAGAATGCCTTCAGAGATAGCCGTAGCATAGTAATTCTGGTGCCCAGAGTAGGCGTGGTCCGCATGTGCATGAGTAACTACAGCAGTCTCTACTGGCTTCCACGGGTCGATGTAGAAGTCTCCGGCTTCACAGTAGAGACCTTCAGGGCGGACGGTGATCAAGGGCATATAACAGAGATGGAGAGGGGAAAATCAGATAGTCGTCACTTAGATGATGAATAGCCAACAGCTGGCGTAATAGTTGAGTCTGGTTGATTTGATAAGTTCAGTGCCGGGAATCATGGGATGACTCAATGCCCTATTCTAGCCAATTTCTCGAGCAATTATGCTATCTCCTGTTACACCACAACACCAAAAGTCAGCAGCTTCGTTAGCTACTATTGATCCGCAAGCTGTCTATCAGGCGCTTTGGGGAGACAGCTTTGTAGGCAGAGCGGTTTTAGAGGTGGTAGAGCAAGGAAAGTCCTTTCGCTTTCTAAGCTTTAATTCTGCGATCGCACAGTCCAGACTATTTCCTACTGCTAATATCTTAGGTAAGACGCTATTCTATAGCCTGTCAGATCAGCAGGCTCAGCATTACCAGCACCATTGCAATCGCTGCATTCATACAGAAAAACCTGTTGTATTTGAAGTCAGTCTGGCAACAGACACAGAATTAGAAGCAGCGCTAAAGCAGTGGTGGCAGATACGCCTGTCTCCGATAAAAGACGAAGCCGGACAGATCTATCAGCTCGTGCTGAGCGCCACTAATATCAGCGAAGTTAAACAAGCACAGGCAAAGCTAGAATCCACGATTCAAGACTCTCGCACAATCATTGACAATATCCAAGAATTCATCACAATCCACGAGCCCGACGGTACGATTATAGATGTCAACCAGGCGCTTCTAGATCTGCATCAGGTTACTCGTGAAGAAGCTCTACGCTCTAGTATCACTAAAGAGTATGCGCTGCCAGAATCACCCGTTCATTTGCTATTAAAGTTTTGGGAACAAGCACTTCAGGGTGAACGAGTAAAGTTTGAATGGCCTGCAAAGCGCCTGTGCGACAACAGCCGCATAGACGGAGAGATCATCCTCAAGAAAGTAACCCTGGATGGAAAAGATCGAGTAATGGCCTGTGCTCTCGATCTTACCGCTCGTAAGCAGGCAGAAGCAGACCAGAACCGCCTGCTGAGAATTCTAGAAGCCACACCTGATTTAGTAGGTATTGCAGATGCAGAGGGCAATTGCTTTTATCTTAATCAGGCCGGTCGAAAGATTATGGAGATACCAGAAGGAGTAGCCGTCAACTTCCACATCAGCGAATCTCTGCCTGCTCGTCGAAGAGCTTTCTCCACAGATACTGTCTTGCCTCATGCTATCGAGCAAGGCAGCTGGTCGGGAAACCAAGTACTGGTAACCAGCACAGGAAAGGAGCTGCCGGTCTCTCAGGTTGTCATCGCTCACAAAGATGTATCTGGAGAGTTGGAATATATATCCACGATTGCGCGGGATATCAGTAAGGTGAAAGCAGTAGAAGAAAAGCTGCGCGATCGCGAACAGTTTCTTGACAGTATCTATAGCGATACAGATCTAGTTATTTTCTCTTGGGACATTGTTCAAGGCGGTTCTGAGAATGAAATTAGATGCTCTGGTTGGAATCCTGCCTGCGAGGCTGTAACCGGAATCAGCGCTAAGACAGCCCTGGGAAATTCTCCTATTGAGGTTCTAGGCCCAGAAATAGGGAAGGCCGTTGTGCAAAACATTTCGCAGTGTATAGGTCAAAAACGCTCTATAGAATACGAAGAAGAAATTCCGTTTAAAGGAGAATCTGCTTGGTGGTCAACCCAGCTCAATCCTGTTGTAGATGAGGCCGGTCGAGTCTATCGGATAGTCGGAACAACCACTAACATCACAGAAATCAGGCTAGGCGCACTTCAGCTCAAAGCGTATAGTGAAAGTCAGGCTCAGCAAACAGCAAAACTCACTGCCACTCTTGCAGAACTCAAACGCACGCAGACACAAATTGTTCAAAGCGAGAAAATGTCTAGCTTAGGCCAAATGGTCGCAGGTGTCGCTCATGAGATCAATAATCCAGTGAACTTCATCCATGCGAATATTCATCCTGCATGCGCTTATGCCAACGAGTTACTAGGGCTCATCAATCTCTATCAGCAAGAGTATCCACAGCCTTCTCCCGTAATATCAGAGACGTTGACAGAGCTAGACTTTGACTTTATCAAAAAAGACTTCATAGAACTGCTCGCCTCTATGAAAGTAGGCACCCAAAGAATCCGAGAGATTGTGCTTTCACTGCGTAACTTCTCTCGCTTAGACGAAGCTGACTTCAAAGCAGTCAATCTACACGAAGGAATCGACAGCACACTGGTTATTTTGGCGCACAAAATTAAAGGTGATAGCAACCACAAAGGTATCGAAATTGCAAAAGACTATCGGCTTCGTAATTTAGTAGAGTGCTACCCCAGCCAAATGAATCAGGTAGTCATGAACATTCTGGCAAACGCGATTGACGCACTTGAACTAGTCAGTCAACCCAAAATTAGTATTTCAACCCAGCTGCTTGAGAACCAGGCCGTTATCACTATTGCAGACAATGGACCCGGCATACCTGAAGCAGTCAAAGCTCGAATTTTTGATCCCTTTTTTACCACTAAAGCAGTGGGCAAAGGCACGGGTATGGGGTTGTCAATTAGCTACCAAATCATAACCGAGAAACATAGAGGAACGCTTTGCGTTAGGTCGAATCTAGAACAAGGCACGCAGTTTACAATCTCAATTCCACTGAAGCAATAAGAGCGAGATAATTAGGGTTCTCATACAAATGACATAGTACTTGCATCTAGTCGCAGGTCTGTAAATATTCAAAAATGGTCGGAAAGCCTTTTCTAGCTTAAGGTAAGGTAGTGGCTCGGTCTTGAAAACCCTATGGCGGAGATTAACGTTAATCGGATTAAGCTGTCTCAGCTGCGGGCGCTGGTGGCGATCGCCCACACAGGTACTTTCAGCGACGCCGCCTCTCAGCTAGATTTGTCACAGTCGGCAGTGAGTCACGCGATCGCAACCCTAGAAGAAGAGCTTGGCGTTAGCTTGCTTAGTCGTGGGCGTCAGGGCGCGGTCCTTACCCCTGTCGGCCAGCAAATTACTAATGAAGCGACGACGATGCTCGCCCATCTCAAAGTCATCGGTCGCAAAGCCCAAGACGCCAAAGGATTACAAGCCGGACTAGTCCGAATCGTTGGCTTTCGCAGCGTCGCTACGCACGTACTACCTGTTGTTATTGAAGAATTCAGACGGCTTTATCCCGGCATCAGCGTTTCTATTGGCGAAGGCAACGACATCCGTGGCGCAGAGGAAATTCTAAGGCGAGGCGAGGCGGACATTGGCTTTACCTATCTCCCTGTCAGCGATAACTTCGATGCGTGGGAGCTATTTCGTGACGACTACGTAGCCCTTCTCCCTCAGGGGAAAGCTTCAGAAAACGACAGACCACTGACGTGGGAAATGCTGACTGCGCTACCGTTGATTTTGCCTATGCCAGAAGACGGCTGTCGCTACAATGTGGATCAATATCTGCTGCGACATGGCCAAACCATCACCCCGGCTTACGAAGTCAAAGAAGATTCAACCGTTGTCAGTATGGTCCGCCGAGGCTTAGGCGCAACGATTATCGCCAAACTCGCCGCCGAACCCATTCCCGACGATGTTATGGTCTGCGAACTGCCCGCTCCTTTACAGAGAGTAATTGGCGTCATCACCTTGGCCGACGCGCTACAAACACCGCCCGTCTTCGCCTTCTTAGACACTCTCAAAGCAACCTGGCAACATAGAATAGATATTGTTCGATCTTGAGAAGAATGATTGTTATTCGACCAATGGAACAGTTGGATTGGTCAGCTGTTTGGTCTATACTTGAGCCAATTTTTCGAGCGGGCGAAACCTATGCCTTTTCTCCTGATATTTCCGAGGCAGAAGCCTATCAGATTTGGGTAGAGAAGCCAAAAGAGACTTATGTTGCGATCGCAGATATTGGCGAAGATACTCCCTACATTCTGGGAACCTACTACATAAAGCCAAACCAGCCAGCACTAGGCGCACACGTCTGCAACTGCGGCTATGCGGTCGCCGAATCAGCCAAGGGCAGAGGAATTGCTACTCTGATGTGCGAACATTCTCAGCAAGAGGCTAAACGGCTTGACTTTCGCTCAATGCAGTTCAATCTAGTTGTTGCCACGAACAAGGCTGCTGTTCGTCTTTGGGAAAAGCTAGGTTTTGAGACTGTAGGCACCTTGCCAGGTGCTTTCAAGCATTCAAAGCAGGGCTTTGTTGATGCTCTCGTTATGTTTAAGGCGCTGGTCTAGCAGACTTTTCCAAAATTTGCTGATCGAGTGAAAAATCAACCTCTGCTTTGTGCTTTCCGCTGGCAAGATAGTCTCTCTCGTATGAGTCTGTGAGGCCGCTGACGAGATCAAATTGGGGCTGCCAGCTGAGGTCAGTTTTGGCTTTGTTGATGTCGGTGAAGAAGTGCTGGACGCGCATGGGAAAGGCTTTGCGCTTGCCAAAGTCGAATTGGGCGGGGTCGTAGTGGACAATTTTGATGGTGTCGGGATCTTTTCCGATGGCGATCGCACAGGCTCTGGCTAGTCCATCGAAAGTAACGGCTCTATCACCAGAGATGTTATAGATCTGGCCGATGGCGGTCTTGTTGCCCAGAATGCTGACCATGGCGCTGGCGAGATCCTCACAGTGGCCAAGATGGGTCAGGGCCATGCCGCTGCCGGGAATTGGGAGGGGGCGATCGCGCACCAATCGATCGAAGAACCACTCTTCTAAAGGATTATAGTTTTGTGGACCATAGATGTAGACCGGGCGAATAGCCGTAAAGGGTATTCCTTGCTCGGCTAGGTAGTCTTCAGTATGAAATTTGCCCTTGTGGCGGCTATTCGGATCAACGGAATCTCCTTCGACATGAGGCATCTGGTCGCTTTTGGCATAGACGCCTGCGGAGCTGATGTAGATAAAGTGTTTGATCTGGCCTTTGAACAGGTCGGCCAGGGGCTGGGTGTGTGCGAGTTCGCGGCCATTGTTATCGAAGATGGCATCGAAGGATCGATTGGCTAAGGATGATTTTAGGGCTTCGGGATCAGTGCGATCGCACACAATTGTCTCTATCCCATTCACAGGCGCAGAATGATTCCCTCGATTCAGCAAAGTCACCTCATAACCTTGCTCGATCAGCCGCTTAGTCAAATAGACACCAATAAACCGCGTCCCACCAATCACTAAAACTCGCATTGCCCAGTATTCCTTTACACTCAAAGATCCTTAACTCTCAGCGTCTCAGATTCTGGCGCACTTTTAACCTGTCCGTCGAATCGGCCAGTGCAGAAAACAGTGCAGAAAATTACATAGAGGGCGAGAGAAACATTGTCAATATCATAGGTTTCTCTTATAGCAATGATAGGTAATAGTTTTCTCTTCTTAACGCCACAATACTAAGAAATATAACGGCACTGCGCGCTGTTAAACAATATGTCAATTTATGTCACAACAAACCGTTAGCCCTCATTGCACATAGCTTTTCTGTTATTAGTTATGGGAGGTAAAAAACTGGCTTCCGGTTTTCAAGAAGCTTCCTCTACCTCAATTTCATCATTTTGTAAATAATTCTTTCTATTAAGAAATATCTGGCTTTACAAACTGACATCTCACCTTAGGAGTTCACGCATGTTCACCCAAGTTCGACCCACTGTTAGACACGTTGTCCCCAAGGAATTGGGCGATCGCTATCTAGTGAAAGTGGTTTACGTCGTTCTGGAGCCCCAGTATCAAAGCTCTCTCTCTGCCGCAGTGCGCACGATCAATGAAGAAAATCCTCAGATCGCCATTGAAATTAGCGGCTACTTGATCGAAGAGCTGCGCAGCGAAGAGAACTACGAAGCCTTTAAGAAAGATATCGCTGAAGCCAACATCTTCATCGGCTCGCTGATTTTCGTCGAAGACCTTGCAGATAAGGTCGAAGCGGCAGTGAAGCCCTGTCGCGATCGCCTTGATGCTGCGGTTGTTTTCCCTTCTATGCCTCAGGTGATGCGCTTGAACAAGATGGGCAGCTTCTCGATGGCTCAGCTCGGCCAGTCGAAGAGCGTCATCGGCGAATTTATGAAGAAGCGCCGCAAGAAGCAGGGCAGCGGCTTTGAAGACGCCATGCTGAAGCTGCTGCGGACTCTACCTAAAGTGTTGAAGTATCTGCCGGTAGAAAAGGCGCAAGACGCTCGCAACTTTATGCTGAGCTTTCAGTACTGGTTAGGCGGATCGGCAGAGAATCTAGAGAACTTTTTGCTGATGCTGTGCGATCGCTACGTTCTACCTGATAAACAGATTGAAGGCGCACCTAAGGACGATGGCCTCAGCTATGAGCAGCCCGTTACCTATCCAGATATGGGCATCTGGCATCCGCTCGCACCCGAGATGTTTGAAGACCTGCGCGAATATCTCAACTGGTACGACTCGCGCACGGATATTCCTGAAATTTCTCGTAACCCGCTCGCACCTTGCGTCGGCATCGTATTACAGCGCACTCACCTGGTGACAGGCGACGAAGCGCACTACGTTTCTATTGTCCAAGAGCTGGAGTACAAGGGTGCGAAAGTCATTCCTGTCTTTGCAGGTGGACTAGATTTCTCCAAACCCGTCGATCTCTATTTCTACGATCCGCTCAATCCTGACGAAGCAATTGTTGATTCTGTTGTTTCTCTCACAGGATTCGCCCTAGTCGGAGGCCCGGCTCGGCAAGACCACCCTAAAGCAATTGATTCTCTCAAGCGATTGAATCGTCCCTATATGGTGTCTCTGCCCCTGGTCTTTCAAACCACTGAAGAGTGGGAAGCCAGTGATCTCGGCCTTCATCCTGTACAGGTCGCCTTGCAGATGGCGATTCCTGAGTTAGACGGCGCGATTGAGCCGATTATTATGTCCGGTCGCGATGGCATGACTGGCCGCGCAATCACTTTGCAAGATCGAGTTGAGGCAATTTCGACGCGATCGCTGAAGTGGGCAAGGCTGCGCAAGCTGCCGCGTGTGAATAAAAGGCTAGCCATCACCGTCTTTAGCTTTCCCCCAGATAAGGGCAATGTTGGAACAGCCGCATATCTCAACGTGTTTGGCTCTATCTTCCGCGTAATGGAAGAAATGAAAGAGCAGGGCTACACCATTGAAGACATGCCTGAGACTTCTGAAGAGCTGATGCAGATGGTGATTAACGATGCGCAGGCTCAGTTCAACAGTCCAAATTTGAACGTTGCTCATCGCATGTCTGTGGCCGAATACGAAGAGCTGACACCCTATTCTGAGCGCCTAGAAGAGAACTGGGGACCACCGCCAGGACAGCTTAACACCGACGGCCAAAACCTGTTGGTCTACGGCAAAGCTTTCGGCAATCTGTTCATTGGTGTGCAGCCAACTTTTGGCTACGAAGGCGATCCGATGAGACTGTTGTTTTCTCGTTCTGCCAGCCCTCACCACGGCTTTGCGGCATACTATACCTATCTCGAGAAAATCTGGAAGGCGGATGCGGTTCTTCACTTTGGCACGCACGGTTCTTTAGAATTCATGCCGGGTAAGCAAATGGGAATGTCTGGGAAATGCTATCCCGACAATCTGATCGGCAACACGCCAAACCTCTACTACTACGCTGCGAACAACCCTTCTGAGGCAACCATTGCCAAACGACGTGGCTATGCGACCACCATCAGCTACCTGACACCTCCGGCTGAGAATGCAGGTTTGTACAAGGGACTTAAAGAACTAAGCGATTTGATTGGGTCTTACCAAACCTTGAAAGAAGGCGGTCGGGGTCTGCCGATTGTGAATGCGATTATCGAGAAAGCGCGTCAGGTGAATCTGGACAAAGATATTGATTTGCCAGCGGAAGATGCTAGCGATCTGAGCAAAGAAGAGCGAGATACGCTAGTCGGCAAGGCTTATATCAAGCTGATGGAGATTGAGTCTCGCTTGTTGCCCTGTGGATTGCATGTGGTGGGCGAGCCGCCTACGGCTGAAGAGGCGATCGCAACGCTAGTCAACATCTCGGCGCTCGATCGCCCCGAAGAAGAACAGAAGAGCCTACAGCGGATCATCGCTGAGAGTATTGACCGAGACATTGACCAGATCTATAAGAGTAGCGATCGCGGCGACCTGGACGATGTGCAGCTGCTGTACGACATCAATAGCGCGATTCGAGCGGCGGTGACGGCGATGGTCGAATCACAGACCAATGACGATGGCCGGGTCTCGATGAAATCGATGCTGTCTGTTCTCAACATTGGCGGTGCCAAAGATCCTTGGACCAAAGCCATTAACGATCTAGGCTACAAGAACGTCCAGAACGATGCGCTCAAGCCCTTGTTTGCATTCTTGCAGTATTGCCTAGAGCAAGTCGTCAAAGACAACGAACTCTCTTCTTTGCTCAGTGCGCTAGACGGCGAGTATATTCTGCCTGGACCGGGCGGCGATCCCATTCGTAACCCAGATGTCTTGCCTACTGGCAAGAACATGCACGCTCTCGATCCGCAATCGATCCCAACCTCCGCAGCAGTCCAGTCTGCCAAAATTGTTGTCGATCGCCTGCTAGCGCGTCAGCGGAAAGAGAACAACGGTGCCTATCCTGAGACGATTGCAACGGTCCTATGGGGAACTGACAACATCAAGACCTATGGTGAGTCTTTGGCGCAGATGATGTGGTTCGTCGGCGTGAAGCCAGTACCTGATTCTCTCGGTCGAATGAACAAGTTAGAGCTAATTTCTCTAGAAGAGCTAGGCCGTCCCCGCGTTGATGTAGTGATCAACTGCTCGGGTGTGTTCCGCGATCTGTTTGTCAACCAAATGGCACTGCTCGACCGGGCGGTGAAGATGGCGGCTGAAGCAGATGAGCCGCTGGAGATGAACTTTGTGCGAAAGCACGCGATCGCCCAGGCCGAGGAATTCGGTATATCGTTGCGCAACGCGGCGACTCGTATCTTCTCTAATGCCTCTGGTTCCTACGCTGCTAATGTCAATCTGGCTGTAGAAAACAGCAGCTGGGAAGAAGAGCAAGAACTGCGTGATATGTATCTAGCGCGTAAGTCCTTTGCTTTCAACTGTGACAATCCTGGCATGATGGAACAGTCTCGCGGTTTGTTAGAGTCTTCGCTCAAGACTGCTGACGTGACCTTCCAAAACTTGGACTCATCAGAGATTTCCTTGACAGACGTTTCTCACTACTTCGACTCTGATCCGACCAAGGTTGTGGCCAGTCTCAGAGATGATGGCAAGAAGCCGACTGCGTTTGTGGCGGATACGACGACTGCGAATGCTCAGGTGCGATCGCTCTCTGAAACCGTCCGCCTTGACTCTCGCACCAAACTGCTAAATCCCAAGTGGTACGAAGGCATGCTTGCCAACGGCTACGAAGGCGTCCGTGAACTCTCGAACCGTCTGGTCAACACTATGGGCTGGTCAGCCACTGCCGACGCGGTAGACAATTGGGTCTACGAAGACACCAACGACACCTTCATCAACGATCCTGAAATGTGCAAACGGCTGATGGACTTGAACCCCAACTCCTTCCGGCGGATGGTGACCACACTGCTAGAGGTGAACGGTCGCGGCTACTGGGAGACCAGTGATGAAAACATCGAGCGATTGCAGGAACTCTATGAGGAAGTAGAGAACCGGATCGAAGGGGTTGAGTAGGCGTTTCTCTTCGATAAATGAATGAGTTAGAAGGGGTAGGTAGACATCTACCCCTTCTTTTTAGTCTGTAACTCCTGTTAGGTTGGAATAGCTCAAGAACGGCGGCAAAAGTGCAGATTGGAAAAATTAGGCACAAGGGGTTAAAACTATATATCCGTAAAGGTGATAGCTCAAAGCTTCCTGCTAAGCAGCTACCCAGAATTGATCAGATACTCGATTTAATTGAGGCGGCTACAAGTGCGGATGATTTACCTCGTGCCCAACCAGGACAAGAGGCAAGAGAAACTGGGGCTGGCTGTCATCCTTTAAAGGGCAACTACAAAGGGTTTCTTGCTTTTACGATCACTGGACCGATGAGATTGATTTTCAGACCAGTGGGGAGTATTGCAGACGACTTAGACTACCTTGACTATCACTAGAGGGCAATTCGATGAATGCTGCGGCAAAGGACATAAAAGTGAATCACAGGCGACAGCGCCGGAGCGCTGGCTGGCATCTGAAGCATAGTTATCTAGAGACCTATGACATGACGCCCGCAGAGCTAGCGGCAAAGCTGGATGTATCGACACAGGTGGTAGAACAGCTAATAACTGGAGAGCTAGCGATTACGGCAGCGATGGCAATCAAATTAGGGACCGTGCTAGAGACTAGTCCAGAGCTGTGGTTGAATTTGCAGAATGCTCATGCGCTTGAGCAGGTTCGACAGAGTGAGCTGATATCTGCTTGACGTCGCGAGCGAGTTTAGCCTTCGAGGAATCCTTTCACCCCTTCGACAACGACCTTCGCAACGGGGTGAGAAATAGCCTGCTCTAGCGCTTCATCGCCTGCGGATCGAAGTGCTTTAAGTGTGCGCTGCTTTAGGGTTGGATTCTGCTTGATTTCGGCTAGGGCGGCTTGCTCAATTTTGGTTTGGCCTTTAGCGCTGTTGGGGTTGTATTCTTCGGAGAGTTCGTCGAGTAGGGCTTTGATGTCGCGGGCGGATTGGGCTAGATCGGGATTGTTGTTGATCTGGGTTTGAATTTTATCTCGCATGACTTTGTCACCTGCGATGTTGTCGCCTTTGCCGAATTGGTTGATTTGGGTGTTCATGGCTGGTGAATGGAGGACTTCTGTGATGCGGTTGTCGAACGGGCTGTAGTGGAGCCGAATGAGCTGATCGGCTTTGAGTGGAAGCATGGCGTAGGTTTGACCCTCGTCGTCGCTGAATTCGACTTCGTAGACACTAGGTGCGAGGATTTCGACAATAGTACCAACTTGTCCGGGCACGAGGTTGTAGTCGGGTAGGGCTTCGGTAAGCGCTGCAACATCTAGAAGGCGAAGCTGGATGAGGGTGGTTGTCATTGTTTGAGTTCTTAGCTTCTATTGATTTGAGTGTCGATACTGTCGCCTTCGGTTCTATTACCAGCGAAATTGTCGCCGGGTGCATTCTGGTTGATTTGGGTGATTTGATCAGCGTAGTAGATGTTGGATGTACTAATGTCATTGCGAACGGACTGGTCGGTGATGTCGCTGATGAGGCGGCGAACGTCTACCTGCTCAATGCTACTGCGGCATTCGATAGTGTAGCGGCGTTTGGCAATGTATTTCTGTAACAGATCGTAAGCGTAGAATTCTGAGTCTTCGGGGTTGCTTTGACATTCGGTGCAGTTACAGGGAATGAGTTCTTTGTATTGCAGCTTTTCGTAAGACTGATGAATTTTCCAGAGTTCGTGGCGGATGATTTCGAGTAGGGGCTTTTTGTTGGTACCGCTGACGCGGATGTAGATCTCTTTTTGTGGGTAGTATTCGATCACTTCAGCTCTGGCCCAGTTGTCGGCAAGGATGACACCGTTTTTCCAGACGTGGTCTTGGTTTTCGATGCGGGGATTGGTTTCGACGATGAAGCGGGTGAGGATGCCTTTGGGCATGAAGTCGTAGGTGTAGCGGAGGATGAGGTTGTCGGTGGGGTTCCAGTCGTATTGCGGTTTGCTGATGGGGAGGAGCTGGGGGGCGATGTAGTGGCCGAGTGCGTTTGGGATTCTCGTAGGCGAGTTTGAAGCGCATCATTAGCTGGAGGAGTTCGTCGCGTAGATCTGAGTATTGGCTATCGGACCAGATTTCGGCGGTGTCGGCTTCGGTGAAGCGGCCTTTGTTGTTGCGGACGGTGTCGCTGTCGGCGACTTTGTAGACGGCGGTGGTGGCCCATTCGGGCCGGAGGATGACGGTGCGTTTGAGCAGTTTGTCGTCTTGGAAGTGGAGGCAGACGCCGAGGTCGTGGAGGTAGCTGCTGAGGAACAGCATTTGTTGTTTATCTTTGAAGCCGTTTTGGCGGCAGAGGTCGCAGTATTGTTCGACGGTGATGGTGTTGCAGTTTTGCGAGTAGTTTTCTAGGGCGGCGCGGACGCGGACCCAGATTTTTGGTAGGGGATTGCCGACGTGGGGGAGCTGGCTGATGTGGTAGCGGATGGCGTCTTTGATTTGGTCTAGGCCGCGATTGTCTTTTAGGTTGGTGGGGAAGCTGTCTTTGAGATTGTTGAACTGGCTTTTGAAGAGTCCTTCGTCAATCTCGCACTGGCGGTCTTGCTTTTCGTTTTTGATGATCAGGACGGGGCTGCTGTCGCTGAGGAGTTCGACGATTTTTAGCCAGTAGTAGAAGTCGGTGTTTTCGGCGCGGGTGTCGGCGACGAGGAGATAGAGGGAGCGTTTGGTGAGGAAGAACTGGTGGGTGGCGTGGTAGATTTCTTGACCGCCGAAGTCCCAGATGTTGACGCGGAAGGTGTTGCCGTCTGGCAAGGGGAAAGTCCCAGCGGATAACGTCGATGCCTTCGGTGGATTTTTCGTCTTCGGTGAGTTCGTAGGTTTCGCTGTCGATCTTTTTTGCAAGGGAGGTTTTGCCTGCGCCGCCTTCGCCAATAAGGATGAGTTTGGCTTCGTAAAGAGGAATAGAACCTGCTTCTGTTTGAAGTGAGAAATAAAAGCCTAATGATTCTGTTGCAGGGCTAGGGTCTTGCAAAAAACCTTTTCCTCCTAAAATTTCGGGAGGAATGGGTAACGGATTGCCGCGTAAGTCGAGCTTTTTCAATGTTTCAAAGGATTTAGCCCACTCTGGCAAAGTGCTCAGCTGGTTGGAACTCAGGTCGAGCGATTGCAAGCTTTGTAGCTGTCCGACGATTTCTGGCAAAGTGCTCAGCTGGTTGGAACTCAGGTCGAGCGATTGCAAGCTTTGTAGCTGTCCGACGCTTTCTGGCAAAGTGCTCAGCTGGTTGGAACTCAGGTCGAGCGATTGCAAGCTTTGTAGCTGTCCGACGCTTTCCGGCAAAGTGCTCAGCTGGTTGGAACTCAGGTCGAGCGATTGCAAGCTTTGTAGCTGTCCGACGATTTCCGGCAAAGTGCTCAGCTGGTTGGAACTCAGGTAGAGCGATTGCAAGCTTTGTAGCTGTCCGACGCTTTCAGGCAAAGTGCTCAGCTGGTTGGAACTCAGGTAGAGCGATTGCAAGCTTTGTAGCTGTCCGACGCTTTCAGGCAAAGTGCTCAGCTGGTTGGAACCCAGGTAGAGCGATTGCAAGCTTTGTAGCTGTCCGACACTTTCAGGCAAAGTGCTCAGCTGGTTGGCACTCAGGTCGAGCGATTGCAAGCTTTGTAGCTGTCCGATGCTTTCAGGCAAAGTGCTCAGCTGGTTGGCACTCAGGTCGAGCGATTGCAAGCTTTGTAGCTGTCCGACGCTTTCAGGCAAAGTGCTCAGCTGGTTGGCACTCAGGTCGAGCGATTGCAAGCTTTGTAGCTGTCCGATGCTTTCAGGCAAAGTGCTCAGCTGGTTGGCACTGAGGTCGAGCGATCGCAAGCTTTGTAGCTGTCCGATGCTTTCAGGCAAAGTGCTCAGCTGGTTGGAACTGAGGTCGAGCGATTGCAAGCTTTGTAGCTGTCCGACGCTTTCAGGCAAAGTGCTCAGCTGGTTGGAACTGAGGTCGAGCGATCGCAACTTCCTCAATTCACCAACAACTTCCGGTAATTCTACAAACTGGTTGTAGCCAAGAAAGAGCGATCGCAATTCCGTCAACTGCCCAATCTCATCCGGCAAAGTCGTCAAGTTCATTGCCAACGCTTCTGCGCTTCTTATCCCACCGCCCCAAGACCAGCGTCTTCAACTTCGTCAGCTTGCCAATCTCCGGCGGCAGCTCATCAATCCCCATCCCCGCCAAATCCAGCGTAGGCCGTCCATCCGCCGCCGCCTGATCAATCAGCCTCAGCAATTCGTCCTTAGTCACCGCTTTTTGCCTTTGTTTCTGCGGTCAGCATAGCGCAGGGCTTGGGCTGAATAAGGCTTGCTCATCGATTGACAAAGGGAGGGGGACTATGACGACTATTCAGGCACAGATTCCAGACTATCTGTACAAACAAGTTGACGCGATGGCGCAGCCTCTCCTTCGGAGAATCGCCAAAAAAGAAGGCATCTCCATCGATATGATCATATCAATGGCGCTGTCTGATCATATTGCCACCCTGCTACCTCAGCCATATCTAACAGAAAAAGCTGAAAGAGGAAGCTGGCGAAGATTCCAGAATATATTGGCAAAAGTGCCGGACGTAGAACCAGATGCGTTTGACCGAGTTGACTGAGTATCAGGCGACTGCTAGTTGAGACTAGCGACTGCACACAGCTCGAAGTCGTTACGATAGAAGCGCATTGCCGATCCGCTTCTCTCCGACGCCGATCGACTGCTTGCGATCGCCCCCACGCATCTCGCGATCCTCGTCATACTGATGGCGATCGCCCCCACGCACTTCCCGGCAGTCGCTGCACTTCTCGCGATCCTTGCTACGTTTCTGGCAATCCTCGTCACGCTTCTCCCTCACGCTGCTGCACTTCTCGCGATCCTTGTCACGCTTTTCCCTAACGCCGTCACGCTTCTCCCTAACGCCGATCCACTTCTTGCACGCTTCGTTACGCTGCTCGCGATCGCCCTTCGGCTTCTCCCCCACACCAGCCACCACCGCTACGCAATCAGCAGGTTTTTATCTATAGTGAGTGCAATCAAACATTAGTCAAAACAGCTACAGGCGCATATGGATTGGCAAAGGCTAGATCGGCAGTTAAAAGGAACGCAGCTGTGGCGATTGCTGCTGCTGGGCTTGGCCATTCTAGGTTTGAGCATATTCTTATCTAGCTGTAGCACTCTAGATCGTCTCCGGCTAGAAAACTTTCGAGTCGAAGCTGCCGACGTTCCCCAGCTAGTGAGCCCGGTAGTCGGCGAGCCAAAAACCTTTAACTACTTTCTCTCCGATGAAAGCTCTAGCAGCGACGTGCTGGGCTTTATGTACGAGGGGCTGATCACCATCGATCAAACCAATAGCGAGGTCGTCCCCGCCCTAGCAGAATCCTGGACCATCTCCGAAGACGGCCTCACCATCATCTACACCCTAAAGCAGAACCTAAAGTGGTCAGACGGCGAGCCCCTAACTGTCGATGATGTGGTCTTTACCTACAACGACATTATCCTCAACCCCGAAATTCCGACCGATACCATCGACATTCTGCGAATCGGCGCAGAAGGCAAGCTCCCAGAAATCACCAAGCTAGACGAACGCCGAGTCCGGTTCCAAATTCCAGAGCCCTTTGCCCCTTTTCTCCGCGTCACTGGCATCGCCATTCTGCCAAAACACGCCCTCGAAGAATCCGTCAATACCAAGGACAGCAACGGTCAGCCACTTTACCTATCCAAATGGGGCACCAATACAAACCCAGCCGAAATCGTCTGCAACGGTCCCTATGTAATCAAAGCATTCCTACCAGGTGAGCGCATCGTCTTCAAGCGTAATCCTTACTACTGGCGCAAAGGCGAAAACGGTGAGCCTCAGCCCGCAATCGAGGAAATGGTCTGGCCCGTGGTCAGCTCTCAGGACGCCCAGTTCGTTCGCTTTCGCTCAGGTGAAGCCGATATTATGGCTGTTACACCAGACAACTTTTCTTTGATCAAACAGGACGAAGAGCAAGGCGGCTATAAGGTTTACAACGGCGGACCCACCACCACCCGCCTGTTCCTCACCTTCAATCTTAATAAAGGCTCGATTGACGGTAAGCCCGTTGTCGATCCGATTAAATCGAAGTGGTTCAACACGCTGGAGTTTCGGCAGGCGGTCGCTCATGCCATCGATCGCCAGACTATGCTCAACAACATCTTCAGAGGCTTAGGCGAGATGCAAAACTCTCAGATCGCCCCCCAAAGTCCCTATTCTGCTGAGCCAAATTTACCTGTTTACGATTTCGATATCGCCAAAGCGAAAGAGCTTTTGCTCTCGGCGGGCTTCAGCTATGAAGGAGATCAGCTCGTCGATGCTGATGGCAATCCGGTGCGCTTTACGCTGCAAACCAACGTAGGTAACGATATTCGCGAGGCCGCAGGCGCACAGATCAAGCAGAACTTAGCTTTAATTGGTATCAAGGTTGATTTTCAGCCGATTGATTTCAATAAGCTAATTACTCTAGTGGGAGATTCTTTGAAATGGGACGCGATTGTGCTGGGCTTTGGCGCAGGCGAAGAGCCGAACAGCAGTGCCAATCTCTGGCTAGCTGATGGTGGCCTGCATCTATTTAATCAGCAGCCACCGGGTGCGCCGCCTTTGCCAGGTCGCGAAGTGTATCCCTGGGAGCAACAAATTAGCGACCTCTACGTTCAAGCCGCTCAAGAGCTAGATGAGACCAAACGCAAGGCTCTCTACGCGCAAACTCAGGAACTAGTGCAAGAAAATCTGCCGTTCATTCACCTCGTGGGCCAGTACTCTATGAGCGCCGTCCGTGACAAGATCGAAAATGTCAAGTACACCGCATTAGGCGGCACGCTGTGGAATATCTATGAGCTAAAAATCACCCAGAACTAGTCAGATAATGTCGCCGCCCCTCGACTACGCTCGGGGTTTGGGCTAAAACCTTACGGAACATTAAGCCTGCTTCGTGACTACTCCCGACGCTGACCGCTAAGCGTTACAGCGCGGGCTTCCCTGGCTCGCACCAAAGAGTTTCTGCTTCACGCGGTCTTGTCTAGGCTGAGCTGTCCCAGCCCCCGACAGATCCCATCCGCAGACCGTTTGAATACCCAGTTGACCACGGGCATTTATGACTTGAGCCGCCGCTATATCACGGGGCTTGGTCGAACCGCATTCATGACAATGACTGATTCGTACGCTCAAGTCTTTCTTTACCTTGGCCCCACAGTCGGGGCACTCCTGAGAAGTGCCGTAAGCGTCCACTTTGCCGTAATAGACATCCCGCTTGAAGCAGACCCACGGCAGTATCTGATTCACAAACTGACCTAGCCCCGCATCCAGCGTATGCTTGCCCAGGAACCCCTTTGCCATCACCCTGAAATCAAGATCTTCAACAAAGATAGTTTCTGCGTTGTCGCACAGCCGATGCGCCAGCTTGAACTGCCAGTCCAGGCGGACAGCGGCAATCTGCTCGTGAACCCTGCCTATCTTCCTTCTGAGCTTTGCCAGATTGTTAGACCGAGGCTGCTTTCCTTTCAGTCTGCGTTGGAGCAATTCAAGCTTCCTTTGCAACCTACCGAGAAAGCGCGGGCGTTCTACCTGTAAGCCATCCGAAGTAGACAGAAAGTATTCAAGCCCTACATCTACACCAATGCTGCGGCCATGTGGCGCGACATCAGGGATAGACTCGTCAGCTTGAATACAGAGCGTGACGTACCAGCCACTATGTTTACGAATGACACGCACCGTTTTTACATCGAACCCATCAGGGATAGGGCGGTGCAGCACTATCGGCATCAAGCCCAGCTTCGGCAGTTTAATTTGACTGCCAATCACCGGACTCTCTTTGAACTGCGGAAACAAGAAAGAACGATATTGACCGAACTTCTTGAACCGTGGGAAGCCGTAACCTCTTTTCTTCCTGGCTACAAACGCAGCATCCACCCGGCGCAAAGGTTCTTGAATCACCTGAGACTGAATATCTTTGAAGTGGATAAGCACTTTCTTTGCTGCTGTCAATGCATTCTGCTGTTTGTAGTAATCGGGGTAGGGCGCATCCGCCGCCATGATGTACTCGCTAGAAAGGGAGCACGCATTGATAGCGCACTTCCTAGCGTTGATCCAATCCTTTCGCTCTCGCAGCGCGTAATTGAATACGCTGCGCAGCATCTCAAGCCAAGACTCCATGCGGATTTCTTGATCTGTAGATGGATAGATTCGATACTGATAGTTCATCGTAAACATAGCCTGATCCTATCATCTTAAGTAGAGCAAATGAACTACTTAAGTAAAGATAGAAGCAAGATTGTTCGCACTCGCTCACCTGGCTTTCAGGAGCGACGCTCAATCAGGGGTTAGAGCGCGGGACTTCCCGCCGATTAGTTAAAGTTTGCTGTGATTGAAGCAGAGGGACATGGATATCCGGCATAATCACTCTAGAGAAGAACTATGCTGACTGGCGTGTATGGATCAGATTGAACAAGCCTATAGAGCTTTGGAGCTGGAGCCAGAGAAGCCGACTTCGATTCGAGAGGTAAACCAGGCGTACAAGGACCTGGTGTTTATTTGGCATCCTGATCGGATTCCAAGCGATCGCGAACGCCTGCGCGAAAAAGCCGAGGCCAAGCTGAAACAGCTGAATGAGGCGCGGGCTATGATGCGATCGCAAGCCAAAAACGGCAGAGTCCCCGCCGCTATCAAGTCCAATTCAAAACAGCCATACGCCCGCACCTCGTCCAATCAGACCGCTGCCAAACGTAGAGAAGCCCGCTCATACAGCAGCTACCGACCCGGTGACGACTCCACCTACCGGCCCCAGGACCGCACCGCTAGCCAGACCGCCACCAATAATCAAACCACTAGTCAAGATACCAGCCGAGCCGGTGGCTACCGCCCTCCCTACGAAGCTTATCGCCGCGCCGCTGCGAGTAGTGCCGACTTTGCCGGTCAGTATGGGGCTACCTACCGCGCTCGGTATCCCAGTAGCTCTTGGCCTAGAACCAGCGCCTCTAATGGTAGCAACGGCGATCAGGGTACCAGTGACAAAGCTGCTGACAATAGAACTGCTAGCGAAAGAGCGGCCAGAGAAAAAATTGTCGAAGAGCGCAAAGCCAGGGAAAAAGCGGCTAGAGAGCAGGCCACAGCTGAAAGAAGAGTGCGTGAGCGAGATGCTAGGGAAAAAGTGATTGCCGAGAGAAAGGCTAGAGAAAAAGCGGCTTTCGAAAGGGCTGCGAAAGAAGCCAAAGAAGCTAAGGAGAAAGCTAGTGCTGATGCGATCGCAAAGCAAAACGCCACCAGCACAGCCGTCTCTAGCTCAGGCGCTAGAGCCCAGCGAGATCCCGATCTCAGCGGCGTAGACATGAGCGGTGCCAACCTTAAAGAAAAAGACTTCTCGGGCCGCAACCTCAGCGGTGCTAACCTCAGCGGCGCAGATCTTAGCGACACATTTATGCATAAAGTCAACCTCAACCGCGCCAACCTCCGCAAAGCCCGTCTCTTTCGCGCCAACCTCCTCCAAGCAGACCTCAGCCACGCTGATCTCAGTGGCGCAGATCTAATTGGCGCAGACCTCAGCGGTGCAGACCTCAGTGGCGCAGACCTCAGCGGCGCAAAAGTCGGCTACGGCGATAAGATAATGGTAAAGCTGCTAGGGGCAAGGCTCACTGGCACGATTATGCCTAACGGTCGCATTCACGAATAATCAACGCTCAAAGCTCCATTTCTTGTCTAACCTCACGCCTATTTGCGACTGGTTCGCCAGACAGAACTGGGAACCAATCGCCTTCCAAACAGAAACCTGGAACGCTTATCTTACTGGGAAGAGCGGCATCATACAGGTACCTACAGGCTCAGGCAAGACCTACGGTGCGCTTATGGGACCGGTGGCACAGATGCTCAGTGAGGACTCCTCTAGATTGCAGCTGTTGTACATTACTCCTCTGCGAGCGCTTTCAAGAGATATTGAAGCGTCGATTCGTCGCCCGATTGAGGAGATGAACTGGCCAATTACAGTAGAGTCACGAACGGGAGATACGAAGTCTTCTGTCAAGAGTCGGCAGATTAAGAAGATGCCGAACATTTTAATTACAACACCTGAATCACTATCGGTGCTGCTTTCTTATCAGAACTCAGCGAAGCGATTTGGGAGTTTGCGCTGTGTGATTCTAGATGAGTGGCATGAGCTGATGAGCTCGAAGCGGGGGACGCAGACGGAGCTGTGCTTGTCGCGGCTGCGCCAGCTGAATCCGACTGTTCAAACCTGGGCCATTTCGGCAACGTTGGGGAATTTGCAAGAGGCGGCTGAAGCGGCAACTGGGCTGGGGTGTAGTCCTGTTGTAGTGCGATCGCAGATTAAAAGAGAAACAGTGATAAAAAGCGTGCTGCCTACGTCTGTAGATAGTTTTCCCTGGGCCGGACACCTGGGCCTGCGGATGTTTGAAGAACTAGTAGAGGCGCTAGACATTAAACGTTCGACGCTGATTTTTGTCAACACCCGGTCGCAGGCCGAAAGGTGGTACCAGGCGCTGAACTATGCTCTACCTGAACACGAACATCAGATTGCGCTGCATCATGGGTCTATCGATTTTGACTCTCGGCTAGCGATAGAGGCCGGGATTAAATCTGGCGCAATCAAGTGGGTTGTCTGCACTTCTTCTTTGGATCTAGGTGTTGACTTTCAGCCTGTAGAGCGTGTTGTTCAAGTGGGTAGCGCCAAAAATCTAGCTAGATTGCTACAGCGGGCGGGGCGTTCTGCCCATCTGCCGGGCGGCACTTCAGAAGTGTTCTTTTTGCCCACGAACGCGCTAGAGCTGCTAGAAATCTCTGCTTTTCGTCGAGGATTGGCAGACGAACAGATAGAGTCTCGTCACCCGCTAGATAAACCCTATGATGTGCTGCTACAGCATTTAGTCACGCTGGCCTGTGGCGATGGGTTCTCCTCTCAAGAGACGTTAGAGAGCGTACGAAAAACAGTCTCTTATCAGGGTTTAACCTCAGAAGAATTTGACTGGATAGTAAACTTTCTAGAGAGCGGCGGTAAGTGCCTAAACGCCTACCCTCGCTATAAGAAGATTGTCTTAGAAGAAGGAATCTATAAAATCGCAGATGGCCGACTCTCTCGTATGCATAAGATGAGTATTGGCACGATTACGGGCAATCAGCAGGTGAGAATCGCCTATGTAAAGGGTGGACCGATTGGCAGCGTAGAAGAGAGTTTTGTTTCGAGACTGAAAAAAGGCGATGTGTTCTTTTTTGCAGGACGGCAGCTCGAATATTTTCAGATGAAAGATATGACGCTGTATGTTAAAAATGCCAAGAAAAAGTCTAGCGTGGTGCCGGTGTGGAGCGGTGGCTATCTAGCAATTTCCGATCGGCTGAGCCAATATATCCGTGAAGAGATTACTCAGGCAAAGGCTGGAAATGTCAGCGCTGAAGTTGCGTGCATTATGCCTATTTTAGCGACGCAAGATCGAATCTCTCATTTGCCGGAAGCCGATCAGTTTTTGATCGAGTGCTGTCGGACTAGAGAAGGCCAGCATCTGTACGTTTACCCGTTTGAAGGACGAAATGTCCATGAGGGTTTGGGGTTTCTTTGGGCCTATCGATTCTCTCAAATGCAGAAGGCGACCTTTACCGTGTCGGTAAACGACTATGGTTTCGAGATTTTAGCGCCGAAGGATTATCCTTTCCAGACGCTGTTTTCAGAAGACTTCTTTTCGACGAGAAATCTGTACGAAGAAATCAAAGAGAGTTTGAATATTTCTGAGCTGACGCAGCGGAGATTTAGAGGAATTTCGCAGGTAGCTGGACTGGTGTTTAAGGGCTATCCAGGATCGAAGAAGACTGTCAATCAGGTGCAGATCAGCTCGTCTTTGATCTATGAGGTTTTTACAAAATACGAGCCGGATAATCTGTTGCTGGTTCAGGCAGAAAGAGAGGTGATAGAAGATCAGATGGAAGCGCCGCGACTGACGGCGGCGCTGAAGCGGATGCGTAGTCTGGAGCTGGTTTGGATGACGGTAAAGCGGCCCTCGCCGCTAGGATTTCCGCTGCTGGTAGAAAGGCTGAGCTCTAGATTGACGAATGAGAGTTTGCGCGATCGCATCGAAAGGCTAAAGCAGCAGTGGGACAAATAGCACGTCCAAAAGAAACTGAACGTGCTGTCAAATTATATTCTTTGCTGTGTTTTAGAACGGATAGATGAAAGGCGCGATCGCCACCGTCACAATCCCGTACAGCAGATTTAAAGGAATTCCTATCCGCAGAAAGTCAGAGAACTTGTAGCCGCCAGGCCCAGCTACCATCAGATTCGTCTGATAGCCAATAGGCGTTGCAAAGCTGGCAGAAGCGGCCACCATAATGCTGACGACAAACGGCATGTAGCTAACGCCGAGCTGATTGGCTAGAGACAGCGCAATTGGAAAAATCAGGGCAGCAGCGGCGTTGTTCGTAATAATTTCGGTAAGTATGGTGGTTACAGCGTACACGGCTACAAGTGCCAGAAGAGGATTGTTGCCCGCTAGGCCCACTACACTGCTGGCGATCGCCTCAGCTGCCCCGCTCACGTTTAGTCCTTCTCCTAGCGCTAGCGCCGCTGCAATCACTAGCAGTACCGACCAGTCGATACTGCGCATAGCCTGAGCTGGCGAGCAGCAGCCGAACACAATCATACCGACAGCTGCCAGCACAGCGGCCTGTAGCATACTCAGCCATCCCACCGCTGCTAGCAGCACCATCGCTAGAGTTAGGACAAAGGCAGCGCGCGATCGCCCGTGCCGCATTGGTTCAGAATTGGGAACGCTGCTGACTAAGTAAAAATCGCGAGAGATTCTGCGCTCACTGAGAAAGGCAGAAGGCGCTTCTAACAAAAGCGTGTCACCACTTTGGAGGCGAATGTCACCAATTCTGCCAGTCAGGCGATCGCCATTGCGAGCTGCTGCTAGCACCACCGCGTTGTACCGAGTTCGAAACTGACCTTCACGAATTGTCTGACCCGCCAGCGGGCAAGTATTAGAAACCACCGCTTCCACGAGAGTGCGCTCTGCTCGAGGACTGTCGAGCTTCAGCACCTGATCAGTCGCTGGCAGCAGACCGCGAATGCGCTGTAAATCCAAGATAGAATCAACTCCGCCGACAAACAGTAGCCGATCGTCACCGTGCAATATCTCCTGAGGTCCGACCGCTGGTAGCACCTGGTCACCCCGATAAATTTCTGCCAGATAAAGGTTAGGCAAGTGCCGCAGTCCAGCCTTTTCTACCGTTTTACCAACCAGCGGACTCCCCAGCTCTACCTGCATTTCTACCGTGTACTCGCGCAGGTCGTCCGTGTCGCCAAGTACGGGCTGACGATCCGGCAAGAGCCATGACTGCGTTGTAAACAGGAACGCGAATCCGAACAATGCGCAGGGCAATCCAATCCAAGCAATATCGAACATTCTCAGACCGCTGCCGCCAGTCGCATCGATCAGCAAACCATTCACGACCAAGTTGGTACTGGTGCCAATCAAAGAGCACAATCCGCCAAAGATAGCAGCGTAGCTCAGCGGAATCATCAGCTTCGATGGGCTGAAGCGCAGCTTACGGCACCAGTCATTCACTACCGGAATAAACATGGCTACAACAGGAGTGTTGTTGAGGAACGCGCTCGCTCCAATCACTGGCAACATCAGCCGAACTAGGGCTTTGCTAGGCGTCTTAGGCATGCCCAAAACCTGCTGCGAAACCCACTGCAAAGCGCCCGTCTGCTGCAGTCCGGCTACTACGATGTAGAGCACGCCGACCGTAATCATTCCCGAATTACTAAAGCCAGCCAACGCTGCCTTTTCGTCCAGCACGCCGCTCAAGAATAGAACCGCGGCAGCGCCTAGAAATACGATGTCAGCGGGCAAGTTAGTCAGCGCGTTTCCTAAAAAGGCAGCGCAAACCACTGCGATCGCCAACCACGCCTGCCAGGATAAAACTGTTAGATCTTGATGTAGAAAAAAGGCACCTACTACGCTGAGCGCTAGCCCGATTCCAAGCCATAGCCCCAAGGTCAATTGTCTCGAAGTCCGCGATCGCCTATTCAACAGCTGCCATGTACTCATACCCATGCCCCTAAGAAGCAGATGAACGTTTTAGCTTTTCAGAATCTTACTTCATAAAAACGCAGTTGAATCAAAAATGTTTTGAAATACATTCTCAAAAATACTTAGCCATGCTGAACTTCATTCGGAAAACACTTGATCATATTGAACAGCGTGCAAAGATAAGTAAGAAAGAGCTTCGATAGGCCATATCAAAGTGACCCAGAAAAAACCACAGCCTGTCTCTACAGCTAGCTGGATCAGTACCCTCACTCAGCGCTGCTCTCTGTTTAAAGGACTAGATAGCGAAGAGCTTTCTAAGCAGTTGAATCCAGATTTGTGCGTGCTAGAAAAGCTGTATGCTAGCCGTCCGATCTACACGGCTCATCTGCCTGATGCGCCGCTCGACGACCTCTACGTGATTTTGGACGGTGGTCCGGTGATTGTTCGTAGTGCACCGCTCGACCGTGTAATTGCCATCATCTACACAGGCGGCTGCTTTGGAATGTTAAACCTCAACGTTAGCTATGGTCAGATCTATCACGGATTTCCCAGCCTTGTAGAAGCGTATAAGACTACCGATGTCGTCAAGATTCCTCAGTCTGCGATCCAGTCGCTTTATCAAAGTAGTTCCGACTTTCAGGCTCGCTATACGATGCTGTTCGAGCTGCACGAAAAGTTTCGGTATCACCTGCTCAACTGCAGTGCTTATCCACCTCAAGCGGTAGCAGCGCTGTTGCGGGGATTAATTTATCAGGAGCGATCGCTAGGTAGCCAGCCCAGCGAGAACGATATCTTCAGCTTTGATCTGCCAGTCGACATTATTGCTAGAGCCTGTCAACTCAACCATCGCACCGTAGAGCAAGTACTAAAAGGAATGACCAAAGTAGGTCTGCTCAAAGCTGGTGCCAAATCGGAAACAGCAACCGATTTGGTTCGAGTCTGTGATCCAGAAGGTATGAAAGCGGTCTACGGTGCGACTAGGGACAAGGTTTCCTGGTGGCCCCTGCGCTAGCATCTCCAGTGCGCTACTGCTAGTGATCTTGTATTAGGTGAGCGCACGGATCGATCAGCAGCTGTATAGAGAGCTGGGTAAGAACAGCAACATATTAGCTAGCGCAAGTTCATATTTTGTCAATAGATTTACTTAATAAAGATAGATATCTACCCAATTTGTGCAAATTGTAAAAAGCCAATGTGTAGAGTTCGTATGCAAGATCGTTCTAAGTTACGCTCAAGTTGCTTAGGGGGATGCACAATTTGCGAAAAGTACTCATTGAAGTACTCATTGATAGAGGGCGCTCATTAACAGCGGCTCTTCTTAGAAGACTAACAACATGTACTCATCGCTACCTTTTCTAGCTTCTAAGTGGTATCAGGCTCATTCTCTATAGTTTTTCGGCTGCAGCCTTGGTTGACTACAAGGGCTATATCCCAAGAAATCAAGACTTCATGCACTGGTCGCCGTAATCACTTCTTTGTTTTCACTATGATTCGCCAGGACAGCACCGCGACCTCGCCTAGTCACAATAGCTTCGATGCCACTGTCTTTGAGTCAAAGGGCATAATTCATCTGACTAAAGCTTTCACTGTAGTCGAAGCTGTTGCTTTCAAACACAGCTGCCAAAAAGCTTTTGAGCAGCAATCAGATCTAAAAGAGATCGTGCTCAACTTTACGGATACCCAGTTCATAGACAGCAGCGGTATTGGCGCTCTGGTGATTTGTCACAAACTCTGTCAGTCAAAATCAGCTCAGCTTCGTCTAGTAAATGTGCCGCCTCAGGTGATGATGGCACTTTCTCTGACAGAGCTAGACAAGGTCTTCTCGATTGAGAAAGCGGTCTCCAGCGATCCCACTACTTTGAATCGGTCACGCTCTCTCCGTCCATCTCGAATGCAGAATGCCTTGGAGAATCAACCTGAGACGCATCCCTCAGTGCGCTCGAAAGCGAAGCGAGCGATAGATATTGTCGGCGCGCTAGTTGGTTTAGCAATTACTGCAATTTTGTATGTGGTGGTTGGCATCATCATCAAGCTGGATGATGGCGGGCCGATTTTTTTCAGCCAGATTCGCTGCTCCTGGATGGGTAAGCGTTTCAAGATCTGGAAGTTTCGCTCGATGGTGACAGACGCCGAGGCGCGAAAGCGGGAAGTGGCCAACAAGGTTGAAGGTCCACTGTTCAAGAATGACAACGATCCCCGCGTGACTAAGATTGGCAAGTTCCTGCGTCGTACGAGTCTCGATGAATTTCCTCAGTTTTGGAACGTGCTCAAAGGTGATATGAGTCTAGTAGGGACACGGCCCCCGACTCCTGATGAGATCGAACAGTATGAAGTCTCTGAGTGGCAGCGGCTGAACGTAAAACCCGGCATGACTGGGGAATGGCAGGTAAACGGTCGTTCCACAGTGACTAAATTTGAGGATGTGATTAGGTTGGACTTGCAGTATCAGCGCAAGTGGAGCTTGATGTATGACATTCAGCTGATTATCAGGACAGTGCTGGTGCTTTTTAGCAAAGATTCTGGCGCGGTGTGATTACTCTGCGAGAAGGCTGATAACTCCGACTGCGCTCAGCCGCTGGGAACTACGACTACGCTCAACTACTAGCACTTCAGGCATTGTGTTAGTGTCAAATTAACCTCAATCCGACACAATAGTTAGGGTTCGTAGGCGGTTGGCGATGCTCGCAAATGTTTTGGCTGTGCTGCTGGGATTAGGCAGTCTCGTTTTTTATCTGGTGGCGTTTTTGTATCCGGAGGTGCATCGTCGTTCTGACTTTGTATGGAGCGGGTTAGGCCTACTGTATTCGATAGATCTGTGGTTTAGTGCTGAGCAGATGGCACCAGCTGTCTTGCTAGGGCAGGGAGTCGTGGTGGCCTTGCTGGCTGGGCTGGGCTGGCAGACGCTGACGGTGCGTCGTGAGAAGACACCAGTCTATCAACAGACGCCGATTGTGCTGACACCTGAGGTAGTAGGTGACTGGGCGAAGAGTACGTTGAACCAGTTGAGAATCGCGCCCGTTGAGACAGTGCGGCCAGCGACGCTAAAGGATCGGCCTTTGACCGGGGCTTCTACCGAGCGATTGCGTCAGGGGTTGAATCAAAGCTTGGACCCGCGCAGACGGCCGCTGTATGACTATGAGTTCGTTGAGGATGGCATTTTAGAGAACGCTCCTGAAGAAGTCCTAGAGATGTCTTTAGATGAATTAGAGACAGTTGTTTCGGGGTCGGAGCAAATCGATCCGTCATTTGCGATCGCAGAAGTCATCGCGATCCAAACCGGTGAAAGCAGCCAGCCCGAAAGCCCTCAGTCTGAGACAGGTGACTTCAAAGAAACTGAGACAATAGCTGTTGAGTCTGCAACTTCAGAGAATGAAACCACTGAGGTCAAGGAGAATTCTGACATCGTTTCAATCACTTCCAAACCAGTCCTCGAAAAAGCTTCCGAGACGGTTCCTGAACCAGTGCTGGGCTCTGCTGTGATCGATGAGGACTGGGACGACGAACCAGAATTGGAAGAGCCAGAGCCAGTCAACACTCAAACAACCGGCTCTCGAATCGCAACCTCGAAGCCATCGCAGAAGCAGCCTTCGCTCCTAGCAATGCCCGTCATTTTACTAGGTTGGCTCAAAGATGTTGCTCAATCGCTGATAAAACCAAGGCCATCTAAGCCAGTTATTGACATTCCTCGCCGAGAACCGTCCCTCCCGATCGCAGACAACCAGCCTATCGAAGACAGTGATGATGACAGCAATTGGTTCGATTGACTTGAAGCCGATCGAACTTCAAGGCAGAATGGCTTAATCTAACCCGTCCCAGCGCACCCGTCCCAACGCATAACCGTGATCCCCTGTGAGTGAATCTAAGAGCTATAAAGAGACCGTTCTATTGCCCCAAACTGATTTCAGCATGCGGGCCAATGCCGTCACGCGAGAACCAGAGCTACAAGCCTATTGGCAAGAGAAAAAGATTTACGAAACCCTAGCGCAGAGCAATCCGGGCGAGCCCTTCATCCTGCACGACGGACCGCCGTATGCTAATGGCGATTTACACATGGGCCATGCGCTAAACAAGATTTTAAAGGACATTGTCAATAAGTATCAGATATTGCAAGGCCGCAAGGTGCGCTATGTGCCCGGATGGGATTGTCACGGCTTGCCGATCGAGCTAAAGGTATTGCAAAAGCTGAAGTCTGCCGAACGGCGCGAGCTAACTCCGATCAAACTGCGACAGAGGGCAAAGGCATTTGCGCTAGAAACAATAGAAAAACAGAGTACAGGCTTCCAGCGATACGGTGTGTGGGGTGACTGGGATCATCCATACATGACGTTGCTGCCCGAGTACGAAGCGGCGCAGCTAGGGGTATTCAGCAAAATGGTAGAGAACGGGCATATCTACCGGGGACTGCGCTCTGTGCATTGGAGCCCATCGTCTCAAACAGCGCTGGCCGAGGCGGAATTAGAATATCCAGAAGATCATATTTCACCCAGTATCTATCTAGCTTTTCCGGTAATCAGTGCCTCAGCTTCAGCGCAGGAAGCTTTGTCACCTTATCTAGATAGTTTAGGCGTAGCGATCTGGACGACTACACCCTGGACAATTCCAGCGAACGTAGCAGTGGCAGTGAATTCTGAGCTGACCTACGCGGTGGTAGAAAGCGAATCTGGTGAACCGTTTAAGCATTTGATTGTTGCTAAAGACCTGGCTCAGAAGCTAAGCGAAACCTTTGGTCGTGGTCTACAGGTTGTTGCAGAAATCAAAGGAGATGCTCTGGCGGGCACTACTTATCGCCATCCGTTAGCTGATAAAGATAAAGCCTTTGACCGAGTCAGTCCGATTGTGATTGGTGGAGACTATATCACCACCGAATCTGGTACGGGCCTGGTTCATACCGCACCAGGCCATGGACAGGAGGACTTCGTTGTTGGCCAAAGGGAAGGGTTGCCCATCCTCTGCCCGGTAGATGAACGTGGTAACTTCACTGCCGAGGCTGGTGGCTTTGAAGGCTTGAACGTGCTGAAGACAGCGAATAATGTACTGATTGAGGCGCTGACCGAACAGAAAGTGCTGCTGAAGCATGAGCCGTATAACCATAAGTATCCGTATGACTGGCGGACTAAAAAGCCGGTAATCTATCGGGCGACGGAGCAGTGGTTTGCTTCTGTTAAGGGGTTTGTTGGCGAGGCGCTTAGTGCAATTGATGAAGTGAAGTGGATTCCAGCGCAAGGTAAGAACCGGATCACCTCGATGGTGTCTGAGCGGTCTGACTGGTGCATTTCACGTCAGCGAAGCTGGGGCGTGCCGATTCCGGTATTTTATGACGAGGAAACCGGCGAGCCGCTAATGACGCAGGAGACGATTGCCTATGTGCAGGCGATTGTGGCGGAAAAAGGCGGTGATGCCTGGTGGGAGCTGAGTGTGGAGGAGTTGCTACCAGAGGCTTATCGCAACGACGGTAAGACCTACGTGAAAGGTACCGACACGATGGACGTGTGGTTTGATTCTGGATCTTCTTGGGCGTCTGTGGTGAAGCAGCGAGAAGGTTTGGATTATCCAGCTGAGATGTATCTAGAAGGATCGGACCAGCATCGGGGTTGGTTTCAGTCGAGTCTGCTGACTAGTGTGGCGGCGAATGGTCATGCGCCGTACCGTCAGGTGCTAACTCACGGCTATGTGCTAGATGAAAATGGTCGCAAGATGAGTAAGTCGCTGGGGAACGGGGTCGATCCTAAGGTGATTATCGAAGGTGGTAACAACAAGAAGCAGGAGCCGCCGTATGGTGCGGATGTGCTGCGGCTGTGGGTGTCTTCGGTGGATTACTCGGGTGATATGCGTCTGGGTATGCGTAATGTGAAACAGATGTCGGATGTATATCGCAAGATTCGCAATACGGCGCGCTTTTTGTTGGGGAACTTGCATGATTTCGACCCGGCAAAGGATTCGGTGCCTTACGACCAGCTGCCTGAGCTGGATCGATATATGTTGCATCGGATGACGGAAGTGTTTGCGGATGTGAAGGCGGCGTTTGAGTCTTATCAGTTCTTTCAGTTCTTTCAGACGGTGCAGAATTTCTGTGTGGTCGATCTGTCGAACTTTTACCTGGATATTGCAAAGGATCGGCTGTACATCAGCTCAGCAAGTTCGGTTCGCAGGCGGAGCTGTCAGACGGTGCTGGCCGTGGCAATTGAGAGTTTGGCGAAGGCGATCGCACCCGTTCTCTCCCACATGGCCGAAGACATCTGGCAGTCCCTACCGTATGAAACGGGCGCAGAATCTGTGTTTGAATCTGGCTGGGTAGAGATGGAGGAAAGCTGGCGAAAACCTGAACTTGCCAAGCGCTGGGAAAAGCTGCGGACGATTCGTGATGAAGCGAATACAGTGCTAGAAAAGGCGCGTTCGGATAAGGCAATCGGCTCTTCTTTGCAGGCGCAGCTGAAGCTGTCGGTGGCAGATGAGGTGCTGCGATCGCAGCTATCGGCAATGAACCCAGCGCAGAGCATGGCGGCTGATTCCAACCAGGTAGACGAGCTGCGCTATCTGTTCTTGGTGTCTCAAGTTGAGCTGGTAGATAGTGCTGAGGCGCTACAAGGCGCTGAGTACAGCACTGAGTTCGAGGAGATTGCGATCGCAGTTGTCGATGCAGAGGGTGAAAAGTGCGATCGCTGCTGGAACTATTCGACCCATGTGGGCGAATCGGTAGAAGATCCGACCATTTGCGATCGCTGTGTCGCATCACTATCCGATCGATTTTAGTGTCGTCAACCGTGGTTGGTGTGAAGCTGCGTGTAAAAGTTTGTCCATAAACCGTATTCTCACGGAAAGCTGTAAGGAAAACCTGTATCTTTTTGTTTGAGAGTATGTGTTGGTTTCAATACTCTGAGAGTGTCTATCAGGGATTTGAAAACTCAATGGACTCACAATCTACAGCCCCTCAGACAGCCGCTAAATCACCCGCTTCGTCAGCCATTTCGTCAAGCGAGCTAGCGGTAGATCCTGCTGAAATCACAACGGGTAGTAGATCGCATATCTATTACCGCGATCGCCTGTTCACCTATCCTCTCTCACTCACCAACGCCCTAAAGCATCTTGGACCCATTGACGTTGCTCTAACAGGACTCAGCTATCTCAAAGCCTGGTCCAACGCTCAGCTCAACCCAGAAAAGACAACTGAAACCGCTGAAGATTGGCTGATAGAGAGATTCGGCGGACATCTGTATCGGATTTTCTTCAAATCTTACTTTGAAAAGGTTTGGGGAGTGAATGCAGCGCATTTAAGTGTAGAATGCGCTGCCCAGTCTGTTCTAGCCGTTTGTACTGGAGCTTTTTCACTGTCGCCTCAAAACGTGGTTTCAGCGCTGCCTCTAGCAGACCTAACCCAGCAGTTAAATCCATCTGCACCGCCAGCTGTGCAAGCGGCAGCAAATCGATTACAGTATCGCAGTTTGATTGTGGTGCCTTTACTCATAGAGTCAACAGATCCATTTCCCCAGCAGCTATACGTTCATAGCCCAAAGGTAGCCGTCAGCCGCATTCAGCACTACAAAGAACGGAATGATACAACGGTGTCTAGTAACCGCGTGACCCGTTTAGCACTCAGCTACTTCTGTGACGATAGCGCTCCAATTTGGCAGATGAGTGACGAGACCTTAGTAGAGCTAGCCATTCGTGAGCTAGTGGATCTTCGGCTGACGGTTGAGCGCAGCGTTCATAGGCCAACGCCTAATGCTGTAATTCGCCGTCAGCAGGCTTATCTAGTACCGTTTGCCGATGATCCTTTGGCAGTTGTGCAGGGGTATCTAAACAGATCTGAGAATTTTCAAGCGGTGGACCATACCGAAAGGCATCAACACCAAGAAGCCGCTTATTTGATGTGATTGCAGCCAAGCAAGTACTCTAAGCTCAAGCTACTTTGTCGGCGATGGAAAAGGCGATGGGGTCTAATCACGAGCATTCCGTAGAAAGTTCTGCTGAGATGCGGGCCGAGCTGTTAAAAGATTTCCAGAAGATCTATGAGATTAGAAAGCCGATTGAGCGGGCGATCGCACTCCACGAAAAAGCCCTCGCTTTTGAGAGGTCGCACGGTCTGTCGGTCGGAGACTACACGCACTTATTCGAGATCTATGTAGCCGATTTGCACACGCCCGATATTATCGAAAGGATCGGTGGGCTGACGCATCGGCTAGAGCCAATCGTGGGAATCTTTCAGAGTTTGGCTTCGCTAGCGATTATTGTCAGCACGTTTCAGTTAATCACTGGCTTTCAGGAGCAGCGATCCCAAATCATCACCGCCAAGTGGCAAGTACTGGCTTCTGACATTAACTTCGGAGGCGCTAAACGAGATGCCCTCGAATTCTTGCACGATCAGGGCGAGTTGCTTTCTGGCGTAGAGATAGTTGGCGTCCAGCTTAGCGGGCTGAATCTACCAAACGGTGCGAGGCTGCAAGAAGCGAATTTCAGCGGGTCCAATCTGTACCAGGCTTATTTACAGGGAGCGAATCTCTATCGCAGTAGCTTTTCTAGCTTGAGCGGGGCCCAGACGAACTTAGAAAGCGTGAACTTTCGAGACGCCGATTTGCGGCAGGCCAACTTTCGTGGCGCCTTTTTGAAGAACGCTTGCTTTGCAGGAGCCAACTTAGAAGGGGCGACTTTTGACGGTGCGTATCTAGGCAACGCCGATTTTCGGGGGGCTCGCTTTCTTGAGCGCTCGCAAGTCGAAAACGCCGCACCTAGCGCAGACCCAGCAATTTTCGATCAAACGGCTAGCGAATCTACAGCCGCATCAACCGACCGGCCCATATCCGTCGGCTGCCAAATCAAACCGAGACAAAAGGCTTGGTGGAACTCTATTTTCTAAGGGTTTATGCCCAATCGCGATCTAACGACCAAATTTCTAATGACCAAATTATAGAGCGAAGTCTCTAGGCAGCAATATTACCCGCAGTGGGCGATTCTGCAATGGCGTGATCGCCTACCCCTTGATGCTTAATTTCCCACACCTTTAGCAAAATCAAATACTCATAGAACGCCTGCAGCACGCACCAAGTAAATCCAGCTCGACCATCCCAGCAGCCGCCCAGAAAAAAATACATATAAACAAATCTCACCAGCGGCCTCCCCGGAACGCGCAGAGATAGATCTTTGAGGGCGTGGCGACGCTCAACTTCTGACTTGCCACCGAACAGCGCTTTCCAGTTGACCTGCCCCTGCGATAGCTGCCGAATCGTTTCTTTGGCCTCGTCGCTAGAATAGCGATTGTGCTTTTCGATCCAGCGGCTAAGACCTTTCCCACAGGTGTAGTGAGGATAGGTCTCTTTGAGAAAGCCAGTTGTTCCGGTCACGACTTCTCGCTCGGTGTGACCGTAGTCATCGAACCAGACGCGGGCTTTATCTAATAGTCTCAGCTGATAGCGGGGATACTGAGTGCTGTGCTTAATCCAGCGATCCATAAACACCACCCTTTCGGCGACATAGTAGCCAGCATGGGCAGCCGACGCTACAGCAGCGGTGCATTCTGCGAACAGCTCCGGGGTCATGCGCTCGTCAGCTTCTAAAATGTAGGCCCAGTCATACCTGGCTTCGATATTTTTTAGCATCCAGGTGCGCTGTTTGCCGTGACTTTCAAATGCATGCTGAACGATGCGAAGCTGGGGATAGCGGCCCGTGAGCGACTGAGCAATTTCTAGGGTGCGATCGCTGCTGAACGAGTCCACCACAATCACATCATCACAAAGCGAAGCTGATTCTATACAAGCGGCAATGTCTAAAGCTTCGTTGTAAGTCAGGATGAAGATCGAAAACATATATCGCTAACCCGGGTGCGATCGCGGGGGCAACCGCTACCAATGAAGTTCTATTGATACTCATAGAACCCAGCCGGGATGGGGAAATAGCGAATTTAGTAGGCTGTGCCAGACAGGTCTTGAAGAGGACCAGGCTCAAAGTCCAGGCAGCTGATGGCCTGTTCTGAAAAGGCAGCGGATGGATGTACAGAGCATTTGAGATGGTAGCTGCCGGTCGCATACTGACAGCCAGCGCAGGGAATTCGGTGCAATTGGCGAACGTTTTCGATCCCTTTGCTCAATCCGGTGAAAAGGCTATAGGTTGCGACCGCCAGTCCGCCCCACACCAGCGCAAAGCAAATCGCAGGCAAAAACGGACGAACCCAAACAATATATTTTGCAAGCAAAACAAACGTGAGCTGTAGCAGCTGATCCATCGAGATAATCCTTCTCTGTCAAGACGAAAACTGCTCTTAGTCTAGAAGCCCTGATTGATTGGATAGTCTTAAATTCATGAAATTTATGATTATCATAGAGATTCTCAGAAATCTTCGGGAATCTACTTGGTTGCTATGCTGTGATCGCATTCCCACTCCTCTGAGACTCTAGCCGCTCATGCAGTCCTAAATACTTTTCTTGCAGCGGCTGCCACTGCTGCCACAGCTCCAGTCTAGACGACTGAAAAGCTTCATAGACAGTAGGCAGCTTTTCGGACCATTCTAGACCTAGCTCTTTTGCTAGAAATTCACTGACTACTAGCTGGTCGCGTAATTGACCTAAAATACCTTGCAACGTCCGCAGTTCTCGGATTTGAGCTGCGTAGTGAATACCGTATAAGCTTCGGAAAAACTCGGTTTGATAGCGAATGGTTTTGATTTGCTTGCGTAGGTCGTGTAGCTGTTCGCCGCATTGATCGAGCTGCTGATTCAGCCTGGCAAGCGAGATGCTTTTGAGCATGCGCCGCTGCGACTTACCTTCTGGGCTGGTCTCTAAAGCGTTCTTTTTAGTCGTCGCTGTAGTCGCGATTTTCTAGCTAGGATGCTGCAAGAGCTGAGTGAGCGGATCTATCATTTTTCTGATAGCGCTACTGGCAGCTGTTTGCCGTGCAACTGGGCTAAATTGAGGCTGCTCGATCCACTGTTTGCATTGCCTTGATAGCTTTCTGTAAACGGAACTGTTGAGTGCAGACTCCATCCGAGAAAACTGCTTTTTTTGTCGTTTCTTCAGCGTTTTCAACAAGGCTCTGATAACCTTTTTTTCCTTTCGGCTAAAGGAACGACCAGAAGAAGCGATCGCACTAGCTTTCTGGCTTTTCTCTCTTTCACCTGCTTTACTTCCACTCGCTTTGCCTTCGCTGGCAGCGTCCAGTGCCTGTACGAACCACTGCTGTATTACGTCGATATCGCGAACTTTGCCTAGCGACTTAGTCAACTTGGCAACTGATTTAGACAGTTCGATTGGCGTTGTGCCTACTATTTACTAACCAGAGGTTCCATAGACCAGCGTAGTTGCCTATATTTACATTCCTCAATAGGATGAGAGCTGGGCATCTGGCCGGAGTAACCAGCTAGAACAGGCCTGTTTCTGCTTGATTTCTTCTTAGAGTTTCAAACCCAACGTGACTTATACCCGTGCCAATCAAGCTCCGCAGGCAAAGCCTTCGGGGTGGTTCTCAAATGTGCCTGCAGACCTGTTGGCGGGGGTGGTGGTGGCCCTGGCACTGATTCCCGAGGCGATCGCGTTCTCCATCATTGCTGGTGTCGATCCTCAAGTCGGCCTGTACGCCTCATTTACTATGGCCGTTACCATCGCTTTTCTAGGTGGACGTCCTGGGATGATTTCTGCGGCTACCGGCGCGATGGCGCTGCTGGTGGTAGAGCTAGTCGATGCTCACGGGCTGGAGTACTTGCTAGCGGCGACTTTACTAACCGGTTTGCTACAGGTGATGTGGGGTTCACTAGGCATTGGTCGGATTATGAAGTACATTCCGCGCGCGGTGCTGGTGGGCTTTGTTAATGCGCTGGCGATTCTGATTTTTAATGCGCAGTTAGAGCAGTTCACTTTTGCTCGCCAGCCGGAGTTTGAGGGGCCTAGCGGTATCATGATGTACGTAATGGTGGCAGCGGGCCTAGCGATTATCTACCTGGTGCCCCGCTTTACTAAAAACATTCCTATCGTCAAATCTATTCCGTCTCCACTGCTGGCGATCGTAGCACTCACGGTAGTGGCTGTTATCACAGAGATGCCTCTGCCTACTGTTGGTGATATGGGCGATTTGCCATCTACTTTTCCTTTTTTGCGCCTGCCCGATCTACCGCTGAATCTTGCAACATTACAAATAATTTTGCCAGTTGCGCTGACCCTATCTGCTGTAGGTCTACTTGAATCTTTTCTGACGGCCTCTGTGATAGATGATATGACCGATACCAATAGTGACAAGAATCGAGAGGCCCGTGGTCAGGGCATGGCCAATCTAATTACGGGAATGTTTGGTGGCATGGCGGGCTGTGCCATGATTGGCCAGTCGGTAATCAATATCAAGTCGGGGGGGCGGCAGCGACTCTCGACATTCAGCGCTGGTTGCTTTCTGCTATTTTTCATTCTGGTGCTGCGCCAGTGGGTTAGCCTGATTCCAATGGCGGCGCTGGTAGCGGTCATGTTTATGGTGTCGTTTAGTACCTTTAACTGGGCTTCGCTGACGAATTTCCGTCAGATGCCAAAGAGTGAGACGGCGGTAATGCTGGCGACGGTGGTGACTACGGTGATCACTCACAATCTGGCGCTGGGTGTGCTGGTGGGTATTGGGCTAAGCGCGATCGCCTTTTCCCGCAAAATTGGCAAACTCATCACAATTCAAAGCCAGCTCAGCGAGGACGGCAGCACCCGCACTTACTACGTCTTTGGTCAGCTATTCTTTGTCTCTGCCAACAACTTCCGAGAAGCCTTCGACATTCACGAGAAGATTGAGAACGTCGTCATCGATCTCAGTCACTCTCACCTGTGGGACCAGTCAGCCGTGATGGCGATCGACAAAGTGGTCATGAAGTTTCGTCAGCACGGATCGCAAGTAGAGATAGTCGGTATGAATGAGGCCAGTGCTACGCTGCTAGAAAAGCTGGGTGTCCATGATAAGCCAGGCGCGGCAGAGCTGGTTAGTGGGCATTAACAGCCGGCTTTCAGCAGCAGTCGGAGACGCTAACAAAATGTATTTTCCCACCCTAGAAGTGCTACATTCCGTCATGTAGCGAAGTAAGCATACACGTACAGGTTTAGTGTCAGTCGCAAACGTTGAATATCGGCTGGTTGCGTCAACACTGACCTACCCCGTCACTGCGTGCCACCCCTCCCGAAAGGGGATCTACTTCAGGCTATGAGATCAAAGCGATCTAACTCGACTCTAAAACGTCACACAGCCAGGATAAATCCTCTCTTGGGAGGGGTGGCCGCAGACCGGGGTGGATCGGCAACTCATGCAGCTAACCAACTTCGATCTCTGCTGGCTTGAACACATGATTACTCCCGATTTTGGACTATGGCAAAAGATCTACGAGATTTTTTAAAGACGGTTAAGGCCCGTGGACAGCTGCGAACGGTAACCGCTGAGGTAGATCCCGATCTAGAAATTGCAGAAATCTCCAACCGGCTACTGCAAGCAGGTGGGCCAGCTGTCCTGTTTGAAAATGTAAAGGGCTCTCCTTATCCAATAGTTGTTAACTTGCTCGGTACGGTAGAGCGCGTATGCTGGGCAATGGGTATGGAGCGCCCTGAAGAGCTGGAGGCGCTGGGGAAAAAGCTGGGTATGCTACAACAGCCTAAGCCGCCAAAAAAGATTTCTCAGGCAATTGATCTAGGTAAAGTTCTATTCGATGTAGTAAAGGCTAAGCCTTCTCGCGATTGGCTGCCTGCCTGTCAGCAGGTGGTAAAGCTAGACGATCAGGTCGATCTTACGACTATTCCAATGATCCGCCCCTATCCCAAGGATGGTGGCAAGGTGGTAACGCTGGGTCTGGTGATCACTAAGGATTGCGAGACGGGTGTGCCTAATGTAGGGGTATATCGCCTACAGCTTCAGAGCCAGAACACGATGTCGGTGCAGTGGCTGTCGGTACGGGGCGGGGCGCGACATCTGCGCAAGGCGGCTGAGCGAGGGAAGAATCTGGAGATTGCGATCGCAATCGGCGTCGATCCGCTAATCATCCTAGCGGCTGCAACCCCGATTCCGGTGGATCTCTCCGAATGGCTGTTTGCCGGTCTCTATAGCGGCAGAGGCGTTTCACTAGCCAAGTGTAAGACTGTCGATTTAGAAGTGCCTTCGATGTCAGAGTTCGTGCTCGAAGGCACGATTACGCCTGGCGAAACTACGATTGACGGTCCCTTCGGCGATCATATGGGCTACTACGGCGGTATTACAGATGATGCACCGTTGATTCGATTTCACTGTATGACGCATCGCAAAGCGCCAATCTATCTGACCACTTTCAGCGGTCGCCCGCCCAAAGAAGAAGCAATGATGGCGATCGCGCTCAATCGCATCTACACACCGATACTTCGACAGCAGGTCACCGAGATTGTCGACTTCTTCCTCCCCATGGAAGCCCTCAGCTACAAAGCCGCCATCATCTCAATCGACAAGTCCTACCCTGGTCAGGCTCGCCGCGCTGCTATGGCCTTTTGGACTGCCCTGCCGCAGTTCACCTACACAAAATTCGTCATTGTCGTCGATAAAGACATCAATATTCGCGATCCTCGCCAGGTGGTTTGGGCCGTCACCTCCAAAGTCGATCCCATTCGCGACGTTTTCATCCTGCCCGATAGCCCCTTCGATTCCCTAGACTTTGCTAACGAGAGACTGGGTTTGGGCAGCCGTATGGGCATAGACGCCACAACTAAAGTGCCTCCCGAAACCGACCACGAATGGGGCGAGCAGCTAGAGTCTGATCCGAATATGGCAGAGCTAGTCAGCCGTCGCTGGAAAGAATACGGGCTCGATGACATCAAGCTAGGCGAAGCTGACGCGAATGTGTTTGGCTACGACATTCACTGATCGCGAAATTGAAACGTTTCGAGGATAGTTTCAAAAACGCCTTCTTGAAATATCTCGCCATTTTTATCGGCATGAGCTGTAAACACTACGCTGACAGGTTGGTTAGGAAAAGGAATACTTAGATGAACCTGGTTTCCTTGGTCGCGGGTTGTGTGCATAAAGGCAGTACCGCTAGGGATAGATGTCAGTCCCAAATATGCGCCTTCACTGGCGGCTAACCGGTCACGAATGCCAGCCTCAGAAACCACTCTATTGACTACAGAAATAGAAACGCTGCGGGATTGAGCAGTACTACAGTGCGTAGCCTGAAAGCCGCTGGGCGGCAGAATATCCATTCGCAGACCGTCGCGCGATAGCTGATAGGTTTCGGGAACAGCAAAGGCAATACGCCAATCCTCTACTACAACTTGTCTGCGCTCGGCGACGGGTACTAGAACGGGCCCAGCAACTACAGTTTGCTGCGAGACAAAACAGGCCTGGTGCTGGACTTGATGCTGGACTTGAGCTGCGGCCTCAGAGATATTTAATGCCATGGCTGGAAGGGAAACCGCCCCGGCTATCACAAGTCTGATCAGTGATTTATGCATAACGTGAGTTATGGAAGACTAAACGCTAGTGAAAAAACTCAAAGTTAGCTTTCGAAGTAAGCGCTCTTTTCTCTATGTGTGATCGAAATCACAGCTGCGTCTAAGTATAATCAACCTATGAGAAAGTGGCATGGTGGGTACGACCCATCACGGTCGGTATGGCATCTTCTAATGCGCTCGAAGCGTGAGCTTTGTACTTTCTTTTCTGTACTTTCTTTTCTGTGCTTTCTTTTCTGTGCTTTCTTTATAACAGTGCTTGTTTTTTCCGGATAAGCGTCTGATTCTGTTCCAAACTCAGCTGCAAATCGGATAGCTGACTGAGACTGGCCTTGGTCTTGGTGGCTTTCTTGTCGGCGGCGACTTTTTTGTAGAGGGCGGCGCGGGCCAAATCTTCTCTACCTTTGGAGAGAGCTCGCTGGGCGACCTGATGCCAGGTGGTGCGATCGCGCATTGCCTGTTCATAGGTAGGGACTAGGGTGCGGTTGGCGATCGCCACGTTCTCAAGTGCTGTTTGAAATAGCTCATAGGTTGGCTGCGGTGGCTCACCCTCTGCCGCCTGACGTACCAGGTCAGTCGCTTGAGGCAGTTTCACCCGCTCTAAATTCAAGCCAAAATTATTAAGCTGATCGCATTCGTTGTGTCCGGTCTTGCACCAGTTAGCAAAATGCTCACAGTTATTGAAAAATAGGTCATACTCCCGTTCTCCCAGGCGGCTTTCAGCCCGCTCCAGCACAATCGAGGGAATAAACGCGGTGGGCTGGGGCTTCACTCTGACGACACCACCCCTAGCAAATGTTGCCAAAGTAGTCCGCTTGATCACCGCTTCGCCCTGCTTGCTGTAGTGAATCACGCTGCCGTCGCCGCGATCGATACCGTGGTGCTCATAGGGAATGCCCATCACCTCTCGCATTGCGTAGACTTGATCGCCCCGTGCCATGTTGCTCTGCCGCCAGTTGTGCTGCCTTCATGCAAAAACTTAGCACGGCTGAGCGTCTGTAGCGTTTTCGCACTTAGTGTGCGCTAAAGTGCCTACACCACAACGCTTGCACCACCGCACAGAGCTACGGACTAAGAAGTCTTTCGCGCTGCCGCTTGCTTAGCAGCTAGAGCATGAATAGAGGATATCCCCTGTTGTTGAGAGACGTTGATTTGAATATTGGGCCCAGAGCGAGCTAAACGGATGACAAGACCGTCATTAACGACTCTCTTTTCGATGCGCTGACCGGCTAAGAAAGTGCCGTTGATGCCGATATTGTGGATTTCCCAGCCGTCTGGCGTCTGACGTAGCTCTACGTGGTGGCGGGAAACGACCGCGCTGTAAAGAATCACGTCATTGTTCACAGACCGGCCAATTCGGATGACGGGTTCTTTGTCAAACGTCCAGCTTTGTACAGGCGTTTTGTCTATAGGGTGCAGCAAAGACAGCGTGAGAATGTTGGTTTGGGCAGGCACAGTGCAAAGACCAGATGGATGGAACATCAACACACCAGACCAGACAGCTCACTTCAAAGCCTTTTGTTTAGTATCCGGCTGCCTCGAATATAAAGCTGACCTTATCACCCTTCCCGAAGGCAACGCGATCACCTCCATGTAACCGATGGCGGTTACCTGTGGGTAGCGGCAAACCGTTGATGTAGGTTCCATTAGAGCTACCCATATCTTCTAGATAGTAGACATCGTCTTCTATGACAAGATTGGCGTGGACTCTAGAAACAATTTCCGAATTTGGAAACCCCGACACATCAATGTCAGGCGGTGTGTGTTCATTAGGTTTCCCAATCTGTACTACAGATAGCTGACTGGGAACAGCAATCCTGGTCTGGGTTTGAACATGCTTTAAAGTTGCGCCAGAGGCTTGAATCTGAGTGGCGGGTGTAGCGGTTGCAGGCGGCGGTAGCGGTGCTCCTGCGGGGACAGCAGCACTTGCGGGCTCGGTGGCTGGTTCAACGGCTGATTCAGCGGCTGGTTCAACAGAGGCTGTGAGCTCCGGCTCGTCAAAGGCTTCAGGATCTGGCGTTGCAGAAGCTTCACTAGTCGGTTCGGTGGAGGCTTCAACATCTCTAAAATCAACCAATTCGCTGAAGTCGATAGACTGACTGAACTCGCTCAAAGATTCGCTTTCCGGTTCGCTGATTGGCTCGCGAGCTGGTGGATCGACAGAAGTAGCATTAGCCGGAGACGTGCTAGTTGGCTTGGCTTCTGCTCTTAGATCATTGCCGCACTGACCGCAAAAGCTAGCATCAGCTTGAACCGATGCCTGACAGTTAGGACAGATAGCAAGTGCAGGGAGGGGCGTATAGCAAGCTTCGCACTGCAGCGCGCCGTCGGGGTTTTGGTGATTGCAGTTGGGACAGGTAATCATAATCGCCTGGATAGTGATAAATTCAGCTATTTCACGTGGTCGGGAACGCCTTTGCCAGCGGGTGCATCTAGCAGCCAGTGAGCACCTGTCACCGGCTGAATTAATTTGCTGGGATAGGTGTGGTCATCAGCACTATCGGAGAAGACATGGGCTAGGGCCGTTTGCTTGTTCTCTCCAGCAACTAGAAAAACAACGTTTTGGCCTCGGTTAATCAGGGGCACAGTAAAGGTAATGCGGGGTTCGCCGTCATGATTGCCAACGGTGACTAGGCGATCGCGCACGTCTAGCGCCTCCGTATGAGGAAACAAAGAGGCTGTATGCCCGTCGTCACCCATTCCCTGCAAAATAAAGTCCAGAGAAGGCAGTTCCCCTTCAGACAGTTGAAAAAAGTTCTTTAGCTGATCTTCGTAAGCGGCAGCATCGGCAGCAGGATTGTCAGCGCCAGTTGGCATCGGGAAAATATTCTCGGCTGGGATTGGCACGTGGTTGAGCCAGGCCTCGCTAGCCATCAGCGCGTTGCTTTTGGGATGATCGTGGGGTACGTAGCGCTCGTCGCCCCAGAAAATATAGACTTTTTCCCAGGGCAGATCGGCTTTGGCTAGCGCTGCGTAGAGTGGCTTTGGCGTGCTGCCACCGGAGAGGGCCAGGGTCGCTTTATCGCTAGACGCGATCGCCTCTTCGATTACAGACACGGCCAGATCGTAGGCGCGATCAATCAGGGCCGCTTTATCAGCAAGAATTTCAATGGTTGGAGACATGTCGAGTCGTTCCTTTTAGCGTAGATATTTTGAGGCGTCTGACTACCCAGTCCGACTATCTAGCCAGACTATCTGGCCGGAGGGCTAGAATCATCTGTGGCTGATTGAGATGTGACGCTTGCTATGTTCTCTGTAGTTTTGCCTTGTTTTAATGAATCGCGTTACGGTTACTTGCCGAGGATTTTGGAAAATTTGCGATCGCAAACCGGCCCCAAGCAGCTGATCGTTGTCGTCAGCCACAGTCATGATGACACGCTTGCTATTGTCCAGCAGTTTCCTGATGTAGAAATTATTGAAACAACGGCCAGCAACCGCGCCCAGCGTCTCAACATTGGCATCGAAGCCAGCAGAGGTGAGTATGTTTTGCTACATCACCCAGCAACGCTACTGCCAGAAATCACAGCTTTGCAGCAGGCCGAAGCTGTTCTAAAGCAAGAATCTGCCGTTTGGGGTGGGTTTGTCCATAGCTTCGATATGGATCACTGGCTGCTGCGGTTCACCTCCTGGTATTCGACTAGGGTGCGATCGCGCCAGGGCATCCTCTATCTAGATCACTGCATTTTCGCGACTAAGACGGCGCTGAGCGCGATCGGCGGCGTTCCAGATATGGACATTTTTGAAGACACCGCGCTGAGCACTGCGCTATGTGGCTTTGGGGACCCCGCTGGCAATGGAAGGGCGGCAATCGCACCTGGCAAAGTGATTACTTCAGCCAGGCGATTTCGCGATCGCGGTGTTTATCGGCAGGCAACGGTCAACCAGGCGCTAAAGCTGATGTACTACGCCAGATTAAATCCGAAGCGGTTGAACTGGCTATATGAAAGGAAGAGTCAGATCAATGTGAGCTATTTGGAAGGGGAACTGGGAACTGGGGATAGAGAATAGGAGATAGGGAACGGAGGTGAATGTGCCCGTTCTTTCGGTGCCAAACTGTCCTTATTCCAGTCGCTAATTCATCAACTTTGCTTTATTCTTGATGGCACATCATGCTAATTCTGAACACACTTAAGGGAAATATGGTGTAGCTGATTGCACCTAGTTAATTTGTTATGACAACTATTTCGCCAAAAGACAGCGTTTTGATTCCGTCGCCGCTAGCGGCTATTTCGCTGAAGCTAGTCGGTGCAATCACTATCTTGGCTCCGCTGATTGACTTTTTGACGCTGCTGTTTCCACCAGATTTTGGCAACCGGTCCTGGCAGATATCTACCGTCACCGGCATAGTAGATAGAGGGATTGTCCCGCTGGTGGGCATTGCCCTGCTGTTTACTGGCTATTGGATTGACAGCAGCCTAGGAAAATCAGCGAGAAAATCTACATTGTTTCTCGATGCTCGATTTTGGACCTGTTTGCTCTCTTGCCTGCTGGGTCTGATCTTTTTGATTACAACGGTATTACATCCTAATAACGTTCGCATTCAAAGCCGCGACGCGCTAACTCAAGTAGAAGCAGAAGCAGATCAGGCAACTAGTGAGCTGGAGACTCGGTTGAACAGCGATCTGTCTCAACGCCGCGCTCAAATTGATTCGCTGTTGCAAAACGAAGACCAGCTACAGGCTGCGATTGCGAGTGGTAGCCTAGACGACGCCCAGGTTGCCCAAATCGAGCGATTCCGTAGCAACCCCCAAGAGCTAGAGAGTTTTTTGACCTCTCAGATCAGCGAAGCCCAAACCCAGCTACAAACCCGCATTGGTGAGCAAAAAGCAGACGCTACAAAAAGACTTAGGTCAGAAGCCACAAAAGCCTCGGTCCGAATCACTCTCAGCAGTCTGCTGTTGGCAATTGGCTACACCTTTATCGGCTGGTTGGGGCTAAAGCGTCTACTCGCAATGGTGAACTAGGCTCGCTGTCCGAAACCCTAACTAAGTGCTGTGATCATGGCCTGCTGAGCAACGTTCTGATAGAGCGTTTTAAAGTGGGCCATTACTATTTGCGCCTCGCTAGTCGGCAAAGGCATATCGCCGATGACTTCTAGCACGGTTTGTTCTGCGGGCGTGATCACGACGAGCGACGGGTCTATCGGCGTGTCGTATTGCCAAAAGTTTTCAATTGATAGTGCCTTTTCAGGTTCTACGGTAGCTCGAGCGGGCTGGTTGGCTCGATTCGTAGTAGGTGACGACTCAGCGGCTACGGCGGGCACTACTTCTTCTACAGTGCTTTCTGAGTTTGCCACCTGCCGCCGATGCTGCCGTAGCGCCTCCAAGATCTGTTCTTTTGTCCGACCTCGCAGTTGAAACAGTACAAAGGGATCTTCTCGGAAAGAATCGCCTAGCTGATAATAAACAGCCGCAATATGTTTGCAGGGGTTTTTGGGATCAGGGCAGCTGCATTTGGACTTGACATCGGCCAGCGTGAACGGAAATAGGTTTAGACCATTAGAGGTAAATACGGCCTCGATCGAGTCTGGCATTTCACCTGCTAGCAGCTGCGCCGAATACAGCGCCTTCTGACTAAGGGTATCAATCACAAAACCCCAGTCTTCATCGGTAAAGCGCTCTATCCAAATCGACAGCTGGTAGGGCTCATTCGCCGTTCCCTGCACGGTCGCATGCACCTTGGCATCCTTGAATTCGAGCGCAAGAATATTGCCTTGACGCGCATAGTTACGCCCTCGCTCCAGGCGCTTTTTGAACCGGTAAGAGTTGAGCAAATCTACCCACTGCTGTACCCACCAGGCATCAGATTGGGCGGCAGGGGGTTGAGGAGCGCTGTATGTCATAGAAATAAATTAAGGTTGAAAGTCATGTGAGTCGGCTGACAGTTTCTCCATCCACTGCTTGGAGCCGAGCTGTCCGCGTAGGAGTGCAGCAATGCTGTAGCGCTGATCAATTGTAGGGAATTTGACGACATCGCCACCCTCCCAAAGCATAACGTCAGAAAGTTCTGTATCAGTTGGAGCGCGGAGCGCTTCCCAGCCATTCTCCCCGATACGAACCATTTGCAACGCCTCTATAGCCCGTCGACCTTTGAGGTGTTTCCCGAACGATATTTCTAGCTCTCTAGAGTCAGCTAAGTATTTAGCAGAAGTCGGCGTGGTTGCAGTTTGTGGTTGTATTTGAGTAGGTGAAGCTGCAGTTCTTATTAGGGTTGGATTTCCTCCCATTGCGATTTTATCGTCTTGAGGTTGGCATTCACGAGTTCAAGTGCCTGTTTGGCATATCTCCTGTTAGCAGCAACTTTGCGATTCTCTTCGCCTCTTATGAGTACTGCTTCATCATGTTGTTTCGGTCATTATCTGACTCATCTTGTGCAGATCGAGGACTTTGTTCAAGCTAGTCTCATCCATCAACTGTTTTTCCAAAACGAGCTGGCGCAGGGATTTTCCGGTTTCGAGCGATTCTTTGGCGATCGCAGCCGCACTCAGATACCCAATCTGCGTATTTAGCGCCGTTACTAGGGCCAAGCTTCCTTCTGCGTAGCTGGCACATCGCTCAGGGAAGGCCGTAATCCCTTGTAGACATTTCGTGTCTAGGGCTTCGACGGTGTTTCCTAGAATCTCAATGCTGTGGATCAAGTCGTAGGCAATTAGCGGCATCATCACGTTCAGCTCTAGCTGACCGGCTTGGGCAGCGAAGGCGATCGCACTGTCATATCCCATCACCTGAAAGCAGACCATTGAGGTCATCTCTGCCATCACCGGATTGTATTTACCCGGCATAATCGACGATCCAGGCTGTACAGGCGGTAGCTGAATTTCTTTTAATCCCGTTTTTGGCCCTGAGTCGAGCAGCCGCAAATCGTGAGAGATTTTCACCAGATCTTGAGCCAGGTTGCGCAGTGCGCTGCTGACTGCCACAAAAGGAGCCATGCTCTGCATTGCCGCCATCAGATGAGGTGCGCCGGTCACTGGTTGCTGAAGATAGTCGCTCAAAATTTCGGCGACGCGAAAGCGATACTTCGGATGCGTGTTCAGCCCGGTTCCAGTTGCGCTACCGCCAAGCCCAATCACAGCTAGCTCAACGGCGGCGGTTTTAATCCTCTGCTGATGCCCGCTCAAGATATATTCCCAAGCGCGAAAGCCTTCGCCCAGCCGAACTGGAACGGCATCTTGCATGTGGGTACGGCCAGAACGGACAATGTCTTGAAATTCGGCGGCTTTGGCTTTGACGGTGGCGATCGCACCTTCTAAGGCCGGATACAGCGAATGCTCTAGCGCCAGAATTCCACCGACTCGAATCGCAGTTGGAATCACATCGTTGGTCGACTGGCCATAGTTCACGTGGTCGTTCGGACTGACCCGGCTGTAGTTGCCCTTGGCATCGCCCAATATTTCCAAAGCCCGGTTTGCCAAGACTTCGTTGACATTCATATGGTGGGAGGTGCCTGCACCAGCCTGGTATACGTCTACGACGAACTGATCGCGCAGGTCGCCTCTGAGGATTTCGTCTACGGCTTGGACGATGGCGTCGCCGATATCGGCGGGGATGCAGTCGAGTTCTTTGTTTGCGATCGCAGCTGCCTTCTTGATTAGCAAGCACGCATCTACGTAGGTAGGCAGTGGTTTCAACCCGCTGATCGGAAAGTTCTGCAGTGCTCGTAGCGTCTGAATCCCGTAGTAAGCACTCTCTGGAATTTCTAGCTCTCCCATGGAGTCTTTTTCGATCCGAGCTTTGCGAGAGACTTCTACCATGGTTAGTTAATACGAGTTCTGAGTTTAGACTTTGGCCACTTGGTAACAGTGCTTGGCCTTTCAGATTTTAGACTGCTATTGAACAACCCGTATCAAATTACGTCGGGAATACTAATAGAGGTTCGACTACTGGCTGTGCAGGCCGCTAGTTTGAACCGTCTTTTATACAATCAGTAGCGTGCGGTGATTTCTTCTTCTTTTAGCTCTAGCCGTTCTAGCGATGCTACAACGCTGATAAAACAAGGTCTTTTACTTTTGAATCGAGGTAGATGCAGTGAGGCACTCAATGTCTTTGGTCAGGCGATCGCACAAGACAGCCAAAACACAATAGCCTGGTTCTATAGGGCACAAGCTCATATCAAAACTAAATCTTACGAAGCCGCTCTTCAAGATTTTCGTATCGTGCTACAGATAGAACCTACCCACTCCGGGGCATGGCATGGTCAGGGGGTAGCAAAGGCAGGACTAAGACTGTATCCCTCAGCGATTGACAGCTTTGATCGGGCGATCGCCTGCGATCCGAACAATGACAAAATTTGGTACAACCGAGGCCAAGCTCTACTCAAATTAGACCAACCTGATCAAGCTATAGAGAGCTTTGACAAAGCTATAGAAATCAGAGCAGATAAGCATCATACCTGGTACACCAAAGCTTTAGCCCAAGCGGCGCTAGAACAGATTTCAGCAGCCATTAGCAGCCTAGACAAGGTCATACAGCTAAAAGACAACTGTCACTACGCTTGGAACTACAGGGGAACCTTACTCAACCGTTTGTTCAAACATCAGGCGGCGCTAGAGAGCTTTCAACAGTCATTGAAACGTCGCCGTCTCAATCCAAACGCGCTGTATGGGATTGCTTCTACCTACGCGTTGCAAGATGAGGTGGAGAATGCCGCTCTCTATCTCAGACAGGCCATTCAAATCAATCCCCATATCTACAGTCTGATGGCCCGCAATGATGTCAGCTTTGCCGCTATCCGTGGCTGTCCACAGATCGGCAGTATCTTGTGGGACTAGTAGAAAGTCAGCAGGCGCTATGCTACAGACATTGCATTAGCTGACAAGCGGAGACTGCCCAGGTCTATGCCTAGAACTCCAACCTTAAAGTTTGACCGTGGGACGCTAGTTCTACATCCGCCCCCAAGGGGAAAAGCGTGGATTGACTATGCGGTATGGGACGATCGAATTGAGCGCTTTCGTGTGCCTGCCGATCAGTATCGACTGCTGGTATTGGCGCTGCGTGCAGAAGGCGTGCGGTTTGAAGACAAGGTACAGGCGTTTGAGCCGTTGGATTTGCAAGATAATTTGACGATGACGCCTTATGACCATCAGCAAGAAGCGCTGGAGGCATGGAAAAGAGGGCAGCGGCGAGGGGTTGTGGTACTGCCAACAGCGGCGGGGAAAACATATCTAGCACAGATGGTGATGGCCGCAACGCCAAGGCGGACGCTGATTACTGTGCCGACGCTGGATTTGATGCATCAGTGGTATGCGGATCTGGAAGCGGCGTTTCCGGGTGTGGAGGTGGGTTTGCTAGGAGGAGGATCACGCGATCGCACTCCTATACTCGTGGCCACCTACGACAGCGCCGCCATCTACGCTGAAGATCTTGGCAGTCAGTATGCGCTTCTAATCTGCGACGAGTGTCACCATCTGCCTAGCGACTTTCATCGCTGCATCGCCGAATATTCGATTTCGCCCTATCGCCTGGGACTGACAGCCACGCCCGAACGAACGGATGGACGGCATGAAGACTTGGACACCTTGCTAGGCCCGGTTGTATATCGGCGTACGGCGGCGGAGCTATCTGGGACTGCGCTAGCACCGTATCAGGTGGTGCAGCTGAGGGTGAAATTGAGTGAGGAGGAGCGCGATCGCTACGATACCCTGCAGCAGCAGCGCAATGACTTTCTCAAAGCATCCAACATCTGGCTCAGCAGTGCCGAAGGCTGGCAGAGATTTGTCCAGGCCAGTGCCCAGTCTCCAGCGGGTCGCCGCGCCATGATCGCCCACCGGGAAGCCAAAAATATTGCGCTGGGCAACGCTGGCAAACTAACCCTTTTAGAAAACTTACTAACGCAGCACTATCCAGAACGCACGCTCATCTTCACCAATGACAACGCTACCGTTTACAAGATTTCTCAGGAGTTTTTGATTCCAGCGATCACGCACCAGACGCCGGTCAAAGAAAGACATACTATTCTGCAAAAGTTTCGCAGCGGTGACTACAGCGTAATTGTTGTTTCTCATGTGTTGAATGAGGGTGTTGATGTGCCCGATGCGCGAGTCGCAATTTTGCTCTCTGGTAGTGGGTCTACTCGCGAGTATATTCAGCGGCTCGGTAGAGTACTGCGGAAGGGAAGTGATGGTAAAGTTGCTCTGCTGTACGAGGTGATCGCTGAGCAAACCAGTGAGGAAGGGGTTTCTAGACGTAGAAAGCAGCAGCCGACTGAACCTACACCGAAAACGCAGCAGCTTTCTCTAGTGCCAGCTTTGGAAGATCAGAAAAAGGCTGACCGAAAAAGAGAGGTGCGATCGCCCTATTCACCAAAAAGAACAAAGCAAGACGACATGCCGCTCGCTGCGGAAAAATCTCCCCCGTGGCCCGACGATACGCCTGAAGAGACCTAATCACAAAAGCGAATGCTATAGCTACTGCCACTCATAGGCTTTGTTCATGCTGTCAGTCGCCTTATAAAAGGCCGCTATCTGTTCTACAGAAAGTATCTTCTGCCACTTCTGGTTCAGCTTAATACCGAGGTCTCGAGTGGATTGAGCGTCGTTTTGGTACTTTTGAACAGAAGCGCGGGTGCCGCTGTTGCCAGAGATAGTGTGATGCTCATGCTTCCAGTAGCTGAGCATATCATGCTGAAAATCAATGTCTAACCAGCTGCAAAGAGACTGCGTTGTTGTCTCGGGTTGAGTGGCAAATTCTTCATATCTAAGTCTGATCTTTTTGCCAGAAAAGCTGTCGAAGAAATTGTTTTCATTAGTCACTCGATCTCTCCAGAGCTTGCCAAACTGCTCTCCAAACTGTTGAGGTGTCATTCCGTGGTACTGCTTGCGTCTAGAGTAAGAACTCATCACGGCTCTACCGTCTCGAATGAGATGAACTAGATAGGGCGATAGATTTTCGTCGAATTCTCTAGCAGCAAGCTTTTTCTCTAGCCACCAAACTGTCTTGGTCGAATCTATTAGCACCTGTTCCTTAACCTTAGAGGCGATCAGAGAATAGGGATTAAAGACTCGATCGGCCTTTAGGAATCTGCGAACTTGCTTCTCAATTTTCAGAGGAATGTAGGAGTGAAGCCGACGCTCTGCAAATCCATGAGATAGAAGCTGTAGATCTCGATCTGAAAACTGATGGTTCCAAAGGCTACAGTTATCCTGACACACCGAGCAGATAGGCTTTTTCCTCCGATGAAAGTCTGGCAGATTGCTAATTTCACCTAGCGACAAACACTCAGAGTGTCCGCCTAGTACTAGCGTTAGCAGCGTAGAGCCACAGTGGGCCGTCCCCATGATAAAAACGGCTTTTTTCTTCGCCTCACTCTTCGTCCTCATCTTTGCAGTCCGCCCTAGCACTTCTCCCATCAGGTTTCCCATACCAAGACCGCCTGACGATACAATCAACACTGTCCATTCCTTTTCGAGCCTTGGCCAAACAGCGTATCGATACCCTTCTAGTAGAGCAAGGTCTGTGCCCCTCACGGCAGCAGGCACAGCGACTGATCCGGGCCGGGGAAGTGAGAATTGCCCAACAGATCATCGATAAACCTGGAACTCTGGTAGCCGCTGATTCAGCGATTGAGCTGAAGCAAAAACCGCCTTTTGTCTCTAGAGGCGGCGAAAAGCTGGCCAAGGCGCTGAAGACGTTTGATATTCAAGTTGAGGGAAAAATTTGTCTGGACGGTGGAATTTCAACTGGCGGCTTTACTGACTGCTTGCTACAGGCAAAAGCTAAGCAGGTCTATGGTGTCGATGTTGGCTATGGCCAAGTCGCCTGGGAAATTCGACAAGATCCTAGAGTGGTGCTGAAAGAGAGAACGAATATTCGCCATCTGACGCCCGCAGAGCTCTATAAGAATCGAGAGATGGCCACCCTCGGCGTGATGGATGTCTCTTTTATCTCTTTGGCGAAAGTGTTGCCCGCTTTTTGGTCGTTGTTAGCGACTCCTAGAGAAGTGGTTTTGTTAGTCAAACCTCAGTTTGAAGTGGGTCGAGAGAAGGTTGGCAAAAAAGGGGTCGTGCGAGATGTGAAAGATCAGGCAGGCGCTATTTTGCAAGTAGCGCAGGCGGCTGAAAAGCTGGGCTGGTGCTATCGAGGGCTTACATGGTCAGAGACAGTTGGGCCAGCGGGCAATATTGAATATTTGCTTTGGCTACGAGCTGATGCCGCATCTGAGCAAAAAGCTGCTTGGCCAACGCTAGAGGAACTATGTGAGTTGACTCGGGCGGCTAGACAGGCACTTGTTTAGAAGTGTCGAAACTCTCCTATTCTAGAAAAGACTAGAGACTGCGCACTCAAATCCTGGCAGTAGTGGTGAGGTTAATGTATCTGTTGTCAGCAGCGTACTTACTGTCTGAAGACTTGCATTGTCTCGTCGATACACTTCTAGTTCTTTTAATCGCCAGTTTACAATCCAATATCCTTGTACACCGTGAAGAGAATACAGCTTGAGTTTTAGTTTTTTATCTCGCTGCTCGTTCTTTTCGTCTGACGATAAAACTTCTACTATTAGCTCTGGAGCGACTACAAAATGTCCAGAATTATCAATACCATTTTCTAGGCGCTCATTACTAGCCCAAACAACATCGGGAATGACTGCATCAGTCTCAGTAAAAATGACGCCTGGTGTTTGAAATGAATTGCCTAGCTTGGTGTCTTCTGACCAGGCTTCGAGCCGAGTATTGATCTTAGTCGCAGCACCTTGATGGCGGATATGGGGCGCACGGATCACGAACAGCTCTCCATTGACAATCTCATAACGCTTCCAGCCGCCGTCATCGGGTATGGCGTCTAGGTCTTGAATTGTCCAGGTAATAGGGCCAGCAACCATGACGTTTCTAAATGGACGTAGCTATAGTTTAGCGGATGCGATGCTGATGTTTTTGTTAGGGTCGTCAATAGGTTGACAAAAAAGAGCGCTCAAGTGTCGAAAGTGCTGTATTGTAAGCGCTGATATCATTGCGCAGTTGAGCGATTGTCTGGAGGTAGCCCGGTGCGGTAAAGCCGCTGCCGACATCTAGTTTGGGGTCGATTGACTGAATACCGCCATAGCGGGCGCTGGCTTTTTCTAGTGCTCTTGAGTTCTTTTTCTTTCTGTACAATAGGATAGAAGTGCCCTTATTGCTATTGTTCTGAGATTGTTCCGGAGAGGTTAGAACAATCTTGTGATGTTCGTTTTTACACACTGTTGTCTACGTATGCTTTGTTGTTTTGGTTGCTTGTTGTTGTGAAGGTTTCTGTAAGACCTATGAGAATATGCGCAAGCAATGAAGCTGTATAGCGATCGCATCCTACTGCAACATTGACAGAACCTTTTGCGCTAGCAGCAGAAGCTTGCGATCTCTAGGCAGAAGCTTTTGCATTAATGGCAGTTGATCCGATCGCCTATACAAACAGCTCAAGCATCTCGCGGCTTCTATCGAGAGTTTAGAACGTGGGTTGGGTTTATCACTTTCGGCGGACTTCCCAAGACTAAGCTCACATCGTGCATGTCTACATTTTATATAAATAGTAGAGCACTCATGAACCGACGCTCCCGGTCAGCGGCGTAGGCAATGCAGGCTTTTAGGTCTTCTCTGGTTAAATCGGGAAAATCGTCAAGGATTTCTGCTTCACTCATTTCAGAAGCTAGATACTCTAACACTTCATAAACCGTAATTCGCAAACCACGCACACAGGGCTTGCCACCACGTTTATTTGGCTCGATGGTGATGTGGTCTCGGTAATTCATGACGCTTATTTCTAGTTGGTTTGAGTATAGCGTCGTCAAGTAGCGAGTACGGGTTTCGCAATTTTCCTGAACTTTGGATAGCGCTGTTTTAGCTCTATCTCTACTATCCGATGGCTTCGGCGATCGCACCCCTAGTATCCAAACTAAGACAGTGCCCATGTGAGACAAAGTCCTGCGATCGCCATGCCGATTCCATCGCCTCTCGTACCACTTCCTCGCTTTTTTTCGGAGCTAGCGCAAGCAACGTTGGTCCCGCGCCGCTGATGACTAGGCCCCAGGCTCCGGCTCGGATGGCGGCGCGACGCACGTCATCATAGCCAGGAATCAGCTTCTTGCGGTAGGGCTGATGAATGCGATCGCGCATTCCCCCACTGATCCAATCACCATTGCCCGTCGCCAGTCCTCGCAGCAGCAGGCCGATATGTGCCGTGTTAAAAATCGCGTCGGCACGGCTATACTGACCCGGCAGCACCCGCCGCGCATCCACTGTCGATAGCTCAAACTCGGGAATAATTACCACCGGTACAACTGACTCGTGCCAGGGCAGGTCGCAAATCTGCAATTGGCTGTTTGCGATCGCAGCTAGCCGCGCTCCACCCAGTAGGGCCGGGACTACATTATCTGGATGACCCTCCAATTCATTGGCTAATCTAGCCAGCGCAATTTCACTCAGCGGCGCTCCGGCCAGCGCATTAGCGCCGACAATGCCGCCGACAATGGCCGTTGAAGAGCTACCCAGCCCCCGAGAGAGCGGTACACCTAGATTGATCTTGATGTGGACGGGCGGTGCGGGTTTGCCGATGCGTTTGTAGCATTTGAGATAGGCCCGGTAGACCAAATTGCTAGGGCCAGTGTTGACCCGGCTCTTCTCAGCCCCCTCAACCGTAATCTGAAACGGGGCGCTGTCAGAAAGGGGTGTAAAAGGCGTGAAGTGAAATCGGTTGTACAGGCTGAAAGCCGCACCAAGGCAGTCGAAACCGGGACCAATATTGGCGGTAGTCGCAGGAACAGTGACTGTAACAGAAGAGGGCACGAAGACGACCTAAGCAGCGTTAAAGGATTAAACGATATTAGAAATCGCCGCGTTGGGCAAGAGCAGATTTTAGCCGGTCTAAGACATCTAGAAAGGCGATCACACCCAGCTCCCCATCCTTGCGGGTCCGCACGCTCAAGCTCTGCGCCTCTACTTCCGCATCGCCAATCACCGACATTACCGGAATCTTGGCTTTCTCAGAATTGCGAATCATTTTACCCAACCGCTCGCCGCTTTTGTCCACTTCTACACGCACTCCCAGCTTGCGCATTTCTGTCGCTGACTGGTCGGCATATTCCCAGTGACCCTCTGTCACTGGCAGCAGTCGAACCTGCTCAGGCGCAAGCCACAGCGGAAAATCTCCCGCATATTGCTCAATTAAAATACCGATCAGCCGCTCTAGCGAACCAAAAGGCGCACGGTGGATCATAACCGGACGCTGCCGCGATCCGTCTTCGGCCACATATTCCAAATCAAATCGCTCTGGCAGGTTGTAATCTACCTGCACTGTTCCTAGCTGCCATTCGCGATCAAGCGCATCACGCACAATAAAGTCCAGCTTAGGACCATAAAAAGCCGCTTCACCGATGCCTTCAAAGTGGTCCATGCCCATCGTCTCAACTGCCTGGCGAATAGCACCCTCCGCTTTCTCCCAAGCCTCATCCGAGCCAATGTATTTACTCTTGTTTTCAGGATCGCGAAAGCTCAACCTAGCTCGAAAAGACTGATCCATCTTCAACGCTCTGAGCGTTACTTGAATAAGATCAACAACCTTCAGAAATTCGTCATTTAGCTGCTCGGGTGTCACAAAAAGGTGGGCGTCGTCTTGAGTAAAGCCGCGCACCCTAGTTAATCCGCCCAGTTCGCCTGACTGCTCGAAACGGTAGACCGTGCCAAACTCCGCTAGGCGAATCGGCAGCTCCTTATAGGAGCGCAGCTGACTCTTGTAAATCTGTATATGAAAAGGACAGTTCATTGCTTTTAGAACAAAGCCTTCATCTTCGCTGTCGCCCATCATCGGAAACAGATCTTCGCTGTACTTTTGCCAGTGCCCTGATGTTTTGAACAGATCGACCCGGCCAACGTGAGGAGTAACTACGGGCTGATAGCCCCTGGCAACCTGCTCTGCTTTCAAAAAGTCTTCTAGGGTAGAACGCAACACAGTACCCTTTGGTGTCCACAGCGGGAGGCCTGGGCCGACTTCGTCAGAAAAGACAAACAGACCCAGCTCTTTGCCAAGCTTGCGATGATCTCGGCGTTTAGCTTCTTCTTTCCTACGCTTGTATTCTTTGAGCTCTTCGGGCGTTTCCCAGGCGGTGCCGTAGATTCTCTGTAGCTGCGCTCGATTTTCGTCGCCTCGCCAGTAGGCCCCAGCGACGCTCTCTAGCTCAAAGGCTTTGGGATTTAGCTCTTTGGTGGTTTCGATATGCGGACCAGCGCACAGATCCCACCACTGATCGCCTAGATGATAGAGAGTGATCGGCTCTTCTAAACGTTCTAGAATTTCTAGCTTGTAGGGTTCGCCAAGTTCTTCTATACGACGCTTAGCTTCTTCTCTACTCACTTCCTCACGAATGACGGGTAGCCCCTTCTTGATGATTTTGATCATCTCTTTCTTGATGGACTTTAAATCTTTGTCCGTAAACGGTTCGGGAGCGTCAAAGTCATAGTAGAAACCATAGTCAATTGAAGGACCAATAGTGACTTGTGCCTTTGGAAAAAGGTGCTGCACAGCCATCGCCATGACGTGAGAAAAGGTGTGCCGAATTCGCTCTAGTTTTTCTGACTCGTCAGTGCGCAGTAGCTTGATTGGGGCTTCTGCTGCTGGAGTCGCTTCAGGCTGAGTCGCCTCGGATAAAGAAGCGGTTTGCGAAGAGGATTGAGAAGCCACCATAAGAAAAGCGATAAGTGAAGGAAGCAGTAAAGCGGATGCGCTCAGCTGTAAGGCGATGCGCTGAGGCTATTTTATAGGTACCAGGCTCGGCTTGATGTAATTTGATGCCGAGTTTTACTCGCTTGCGAGCTGGAGATCCGTGGACTGAAAACAAGTGTAGCGCGAAGCTTTCGCTACCGATGCAGCTATCTATGCCAATAGGCTATGCCAAGTAAGTTAATCAAGGAATTGTTTGCTACAATGGGCTAGATTAGAGCAAACAAGTGCCGAATCTAAGGCCTATTGGCTGGTCGGTCTTTTCTGACAACTACGCAGCAACAGCCACACACGTACCTACAAACCAACAGTTACAGGCTACGCTTACAGAACTTACAGCTCACAGACAAAGCTTCTAAGTTTGAGCGTTGCGAACATAAGACGACAGTCAATTTCATCCGTACGGCTGATTCCCGAGGGTAGATGACTTGAGTAGTTTGTATCTCGTAAGATTTTCTTACAAAAGATTAACGGTGCAGGAAGGTGTTCCGCTTATCGGCTATAAACTTATAGCGACTGGCAAGGAAGCTGTTTGCCTGACTAAGGGCGAAATGGCAAACTTGCTTAGGCAAGCTAAGCTCAACTAAGGCTGTCAATCTACTGGAGCTGATAGGTCTGCTAGAGAGTAGACCAGTTGAAGAGGCGTCGCTAGATGTACAAAGCCTCTTAACTTAACGGCTGACAGATCTGATTTTGCTCTACTATCCAAATCTTCCGAAAAGTATTCTCAAAACTGAATTTATGACAACTCAATCAACTGCTGTTCCGTCACTGAGCAATTCTGTGGCCGGACACCCAATGATCAAATTTCAGCGCAAGGTGCGATCGCTAGTTGACACTAAAGCGATTCAAACCTCCGATAGCCTGTGGAAAATTGCCTTCATCTTTGGCGATAAGTGGGCTCATTGGAAATCTGAGTTAGAATCATTTGACTTCACAATGCGCGATTCCATCGGTGACTTACTCGCCGTAGATTGCTGGGAAGAAGAAGAGTAGATCCTTTGGCGCTCTTTTTTCTATCTCTATACCTTTTTAGTCTTTCTCCGGTGTGGTTCTCTTCCTCTTGAGCGCTAGCTTTAGGAACCGCCTTTGTGTATAAGCTGGTCTAGATTATTCGGGTCGATATCGTAGGCTTTGCCAAATCCAAGTACAAAGCGGCCCGATCTGGGCTTTAGCTGAAAGATGCGAAAGTCTGGCAGACCTCTCATCAGCTCGACAATGCTGCCGAAGCGGGTCTCAAATTTTTGGGCGATCGCATCCCACCGCTGGTCGTCCCGCGCTATCAAAGCTGCCGTACAGTCGTAGCTCAACCGCTTGCGAGCAAACATCTGCGGCGTCTTAGATTCGTCTTCTATAAATAGCGCACTGGCTTTTCCTGTCGTTGTCAGATTCTGGGTATGCGCAGACAGACCACTGACAAAGATATAGATATTTTTAGACTCATCCATAACACAGGGGGCATAGCTAGCCTGCGGCTGAGCATCTGAGCTAGCCGTGCCTAGAATGACGCTCTCGAACTGACTGGCAAACGCCTGGTAGACCGCTTGCAACTTCTCTGGAGATAACCCTTGCATTGTTCTCAATAGCTCCTTTCTAAGGCGGTAGAGTCTGAAACCACTATTTGGGAATCACTTTAGATGGTAACTGGATATTTGCATTAGCTGGCGTACCTACGAAATAGCGAGCTAAGAATAGCCAGCTAGAAATAGTCAGCCAATAGGTAGTTAGTCAGAATCTGCTTACCCTGCTACTGTGAGTGGAAGCTTGACTTAATATTTCGATACAAACTTTCAAACCTACTATAGATTCTCTCACTGCATGACTGCTCGATCCCTGCCTGCCGCCCTGATTAGAGAATCTTTTGTCTCTATTTCAATTGCTACTTTGATTGTGCTTCTATGGGTTCTGACTGCCTATGGGAGCTTATTCGTATTGCCTGATGTCAAAAATCTGTCACTAGCAGCTGTACTAGCAACCATTGTGGTGCGGTCGTTTTTACACACAGGATTGTTCATTCTAGCTCACGACGCAATGCACGGAACGCTGATGCCTGCCTATCCAGAGGTGAATGACTGGGCAGGGCGCATCATTTTGGGAATATACAGCTTTCTGTCTTTTCAGATGATGCGGGAGTTTCACCATCAGCACCATCGAACGCCAGCGCAAACTGACGACCCAGATTTCTATCCAGCTAGCTTTTGGCCTTGGTATTTCAAGTTTATGCGGGTCTATATCCAAGGAGGGCAGGGCTGGACCATCTTTTGGGGAATGTCTGCTTTCTTTTATCCGATGGTCCTAGGACTAGGCGTACCCGTGCTTAACGCTGCTTTGTTTTGGCTGTTGCCTCAGGCTGTTAGCTCTTGGCAGCTGTTCTATTTTGGGACGTATCGCCCTCACAGGCGACCTACGGGTGGTCACACCAATGTTCATAGAGCCAACAGTAGCAGCGCCTCACCTTTTCTATCGTTCTTGAGCTGCTACCATTTTGACTACCACTGGGAGCACCACGAGTACCCCCATCTGCCGTGGTACAAGTTGCCGTCAGTACATCAGCGGTAGCTATCTATTGGTAGTAACCTATAGGTATAAAAAGCAAAAAGCTCTAAGAAGAGATTAAAGGGAGTATCACCATGGGTTTGTTTTCTTTTTCGGGTACGCCGCCGACAGATTTGGGAGTGACTGGTGGACGGCTAAAGGCTTGTCCTAGTACACCTAATTGCGTGTGCTCTTATGCGCCTGCTGAAGATACTGAACATGCGATCGCGCCTTTTGCCTACACCGGCTCTGCCAAAGATGCCATTGCCAAGCTCAAAGCAATCATCGAAGGCATGGAGCGCTCGACTATCAACACAGTCAGCGACGACTACCTATACGCAGAATTTTCTAGTAAGCTGATGGGCTTTGTCGACGATGTAGAATTCTATGCCCCGCCCGGCGAATCGGTTATTCATACTCGCACCGCTGCCCGTCTAGGAAAATCTGATCTAGGCGTGAACCGCAAGCGAACCGAAGAAATTCGCCAGAAATTCACAGCCAGCTAGCAGAATATATCCATTTTGACAGGCGCTCAGACTGTAGTATGGGTGAGAAATTTGGACACAGCTATGTTTGTGTGACCGTCGATGGTAAATACTGCTGAAACTGAGCTTTTAGCTGCTGAGAAAGAGACAGACACTGCGCTAGATGAAGGTGCGCTAGATCTTCATCTAGCTGCGGGTCGGATAGAAGGGGTTATCAATCCCACACTACGAGAGAGACTGCTAAACAGCGATCGCTCAGAGCTGGTGCTAGTAGCCATAGATATTGGCACTAATTCTATTCATATGGTGATTGTCAAAATTGACGCAACGCTGCCCTCTTTCAACATTATCGGTAAAGAGAAAGACACGGTTCGGTTAGGAGATTTTTGTGAAGAGACGGGCGACCTCACAGAAGAAGCGATGTCCAGAGGAATTGCCTCGCTAAAGCGCTGTCTGCAAATTGCTGAGAGCTTTCAAGCGGATGACGTAGTAGCCGTAGCAACCAGCGCGGTGCGTGAAGCAGGCAACGGACAAGCCTTTATTGAGCGGGTCAAGTCAGAGACTGGGCTGGCGATTAATCTGATCTCGGGAAATGAAGAAGCCAGACGGATCTACCTAGGTGTGATTTCCTGTATGGAGTTGAAGGGTTCTCCTCATGTGATTGTTGATATTGGGGGCGGTTCTACAGAGATCATCGCAGGTAGAGGCGGTGCTTATGACTTTTTAAGCAGTAGCAAGGTCGGAGCGGTGCGTTTGAGCGCCAGGTTTGTCTCAACCGATCCGATTAGTAGAAAAGAATTCGACTATTTGAACGCCTACACGCGCGGAGTTCTAGAGCCGACAGCAGATGCGCTAAAGGCCAAGCTAAAGCGAGTGCTTGCTGATACAGAGCACGCGGAAACGCCGCTGAAGATGATTGGAACTTCAGGCACAATTGAGTGTCTAGCGGTGCTAGCGGCAATGGATAAAACAGGGATAGCTCCCGACCCGCTCAATGGCTATCTGCTGACCTATGACGATCTATGCGGCTGGATAAATCGACTACGGAAGCTGCCGTACGACGAGCGGCTAGCGTTGTCAGGCATGTCAGATCGGCGCGCTGAGATTATCGTAGCCGGGGCAATTGTTTTGCAAACGGTGATGGATCTGTTGCAGATTTCGCAGCTAAAAATCTGTGAGAGGGCACTGCGAGAAGGTGTGGTGGTCGACTGGATGTTGAATAATGGTCTGATCGAAGATCGCATGGCATTTCAGCAGTCAGTGCGCGATAGGTCTATCAGAAAGCTCGCGAATAAATACCGGGCCAATGGCGATACTGTGGCCGAATTTGCAACCGAGCTATTTGATCAAACTAAGGGCGTACTGCATGAATTAGGGCCCTTGGCACGTGAGTATCTGTGGGCGGCGGCAATGCTGCACAATAGCGGTCACTATATTAGTCACTCGGCGCATCACAAGCATTCTTACTATCTAATTCGTAACGGCGGCCTGCTGGGATTTACAGAGACTGAAGTGGAAATTATCGGTAACATTGCTCGCTATCACCGCAAGAGTCAGCCAAAGAAGCGGCACGATAATTACGACAATCTGCCGGGCAAGTATGAACGTAGGCTAGTCGATCAGCTAGGGGCGATGCTGCGAATTGCGGTGGCGCTAGACCGGGCGCGTAGTCATGCGATCGCAACTATCCAAACTACCTTCGACAGCAAAAGCAAAACGCTTACCCTCCATCTAGCACCCTACGACAGAAACAACGAATGCGAACTGGAGCTCTGGAATATTGATTATAAAAAAGCCTGGTTTGAAGAAGTCTTTGAAGTATCCCTAGAAGCAACAGTTTCTACTGCCGATGGTTAGAGCGGCTCTCGTGGACTGAAAAGACGCTGACTGAGAAGACGCTGACTGAGAAGACATTACTGAGAAGGAAAATTAGCTTTCTTTAGCTCACCTATTGCGATTCGTAATAGGTAGATGACTTTTTGCTGGAATGCCTTAAGATAGATTAGAGTCAATGAATTATTTTTTAGCATTGACTTATGCCTATGAACCGTTAGTAATTTGCGGACTGTTTGGGCGTTAGTCGCAAACTGAGAAAGCGAGATGATCTTTTTAGAAGCATGTGTATTTGCCACCGTTTTATTCGGATTTTTCGGCATTCTGCTTAAGAAAAATCTGTTGATGAAAGTCTTGTCGATGGATGTGATGAGTACGGGCGTGATCGCGTTTTATGTTTTGATTGCGGCGCGTACGGGCATTTTTACGCCGATTGTATCTGACGACTCGCCGCAAACGGTGGCCTATGCAGATCCGGTGCCACAGGCGGTGATTTTAACAGCGATTGTGATCGGGCTGTCGATTCAGGCGCTGATGCTGGTGGGTGTGATGAAGCTGTCGAAGCACTATCCCTCTCTGAACTGTGACGAAATTGAGGAGTCCACAAGATGACAGGAACCGTGATAGAGACTGTGATGATCGCTTGGATAGCGATGCCGCTGTTTATCGGATTTGCGGTGTACCTTTTGCCTCGTCTAGACCGACTGCTGGCGCTGCTGCTGCTGCTAGTCTCGGTAGGCGTGGGGCTTTATCAGATCGCCTTGCCGTCAGCGCTGACGATACAGCTGGTAGATAGCTTTGGCGTCTCGCTGCTGATCGATCAGATGAGTGGCTATTTTGTGCTGTTAAATGCGCTGGTGATGATGGCCGTTGTGCTCTACTGCTGGCCGACGGAGAAGGGCGCTTTTTTTTACACGCAGGTGCTGGTTTTGCACGGTAGTGTGAATGCCATTTTTATTTGCGCGGACTTTATGAGTCTGTATGTCGGGCTAGAGGTGATTGGGATTTCGGCTTTTTTGCTGATGGTCTATCCTCGGACGGATCGGGCTATCTGGGTGGGATTGCGCTATCTGCTGATTAGCAATACGGCGATGCTGTTCTATTTGCTGGGGGCTGTGCTGGTCTATCAGGCCAATCAGTCGTTTGCGTTTGTGGGACTGGGGTCTGCGCCAAGAGAGGCAATCGCGCTCATTTTCCTGGGGCTATTGACCAAAGGCGGCATCTTCATATCGGGTCTGTGGCTACCGCTGACGCATTCAGAATCCGATACGCCAGTGTCTGCTTTGCTTTCTGGTGCGGTGATTAAAACGGGCGCTTTTCCGCTGGTGCGCTGTGCGCTGCTGGTCGAAGAGGTTGCACCGGTTGTCCAGTTTTTTGGGGTGGCTACGGCTGTATTGGGCACCAGCTGCGCCATTCTAGAACAGGATACAAAGCGACTGCTGGCTTGGAGCACAATCTCTCAAGTAGGGTTTGTTTTGGTTGCGCCCGTAGTTGCTGGACTATATGCCCTCAGTCATGGATTGGCAAAGGCCATGCTGTTTTTGATTGCTGGCAATTTGCCGAGTCGTCAGTTCAAGGAGCTGCAGCAATCTCCACTGAGATTGGAGCTATGGGCCGGGTTGGCAGTTGCCTCACTCTCTATTTCGGGCTTTCCGCTACTAGCGGGATATGGCGCAAAGTCAATAACGCTCAAACAGCTCGGTGGCTGGCAGCTATGGCTGATGAGTATCGTAGCGGTAGGCAGCGCGATCGCCTTTGCCAAATTTATCTTCTTGCCTTTTACAACCAGTTTTAAAGCTAGCGCAGTCTTGGCAACCAGCAGCCTTTCAACCGCTGGCGGCGCTGCCACTGTTAAACCTTCGAAAGGCAGAACAGATAACTGGTTTTGGGTGGCGATAACGATGCTAGCGGTCGGTTTGTTGGCAGTCAACGGACTGACTTTAGAAGCCTACAACGTCAAGAAGCTGGTCCAATCGCTAGGCACTATTTCGGCTGGCTGGCTGGCCTATGTACTGGTGTTCAAAAAGGTCACGATAGCGTTGCCCGCCACGCCCGAACGATTTGAGAACTTGATGGGGGTGATGAGTCTAGTCCTAGTCATTTTTCTATGGGGTGCTTCACTATGAACAGACTTTTTGGCTTTATCTTCAAGCTCACGCTTTGGCTTTTACTGACAGCGGACACGAGTGGATTGAATATTGCGATTGGTGTTGCGATCGCACTGTTGCTGCCTCATCAGAAAGCAATTCCATCACCTGATTCTTCTAGCTCAAGACCAGAGTCAAATTCTTTGAGAGAGTGGACTAGCATTTTCCGAAAGCTGCTAATCGCCATTCCAACAGCGTACATAGAAGCAGTAGAAATGATCTTTCGACCCCACTCACAAGAAGCGATCGCGAATATCAGATCAAAGCCTAGAAGGCCGCCTGCTCTAGTTTTCCTGGACGTATTTCTGATTACTTTCACACCTAAAACAATTGTCATCAGACACGATGCCAACAACTTTTACGAGGTTCACTATGTACAGCGTCCACAGAAAAATAGATAGCGAGATAGACACTGTAAACAGGTGGAGAAACGGACAGGAGAGAGTATGAGTGGACTGTTGATTGTGATGATTCTAGCGCTGCTGATTCCGATTGCTACTGCCTGTCGCGATGCGAGTATTTGGCCTCGGATGCTGGCATTTGCCAGTATTTCGACCAAGACATCTCTAATTATATTGGTAATCTCGGTGCTGAGAGATGACTGGATGATCGGGCTAGTCGGTGTGCTGGTGCTGAGTATGGGAAATGCGGCTGTGATGCTTTTGGCACAGGGGTTGAGGTTGGTGAACAGTGACTGAATCAATCATGAACTTTTTGAGTTTGTTTTGTATAAGCGTGGGAGTTGTCTTTTGGCTGTGGGGGAGCTGGCCTATGCTGGGCGATCGCAGCGTACTGTTCAAGCTACATGCGCTCTCAATCTCAGACACCTTGGGGTCGATGGCAATTGTTGTCGGGCTGCTGTTCCAAATTCCTCGCGAATGGCCGCTGCTGGTACTGGCGCTAATTGCGCTTTGCGTTTGGAATACCGTTTTGGGCTATGTGCTGGCTTACTGTTCTACGGCTGATTCTGCGGCCAGTTTTTCTATTTGGAGGCTCGATGACTGAATATCTTGCTGTCAATCTTTCTGGAATTCTCTCTGAATATTTTTCTGAGAGCTTTGTCAATCAGCTCTATCCGCTGGCAATTGTGGCGCTGATGCCGATAGTTGGTGGACTGCTGGTGTTACAGACTAGCCCCTATCAGGCGCTGGTATTACGGGGGATTTTGGGTGCGATCGCGGCTCTGGTCTATGCCCTTTTTGGGGCAGCGGACGTTGCCTTGACCGAAGCACTAGTCGGCACCATGCTGTCTATGACGCTCTATGTGGTGGCGATTGTCTCCTCGCAAAAAGGACAGGAGTCGAATCTAAAGTCGGAGGAGCCGTCATGAGAGGTCTCTATATTGCCGCAGGGATTGTTCTGTTTATAGAGATCCTAATCTCTCCTAGCTTTCTTCCATCGCTGACGCTGACGGGCACAATCTCAGAATCGGCCTTGTCGCTCAGTCCTTCGATTGTCGACATTGTCACCAGTGAAACTGGCGTGCCCAACACCGTTTCTGGCATCATTTTTAAAAATCGTCTCTATGACACTATTTTTGAGGTGGTTGTCTTTACGCTGGCAATCATGGGCGTTCGCTTTTTGCTCTCTGACGAGCAGCCAGCTAGCAGCATCCGTCAGTTCACCGACTATCCTTCGATTGTACTCGCCAGACTAGGTGCCACAATTGCGGCGTTGATTGCTGTCGAACTCGCCATTCGAGGTCATTTGAGTCCCGGTGGTGGGTTCGCGGCAGGGGTGGCGGGGGGAACTGCAATTGGTCTGGTGGTAATTGTCTCCGATGCGAAGCGAATGGAGCAGCTATATCAGCGCTGGCATGCAGCGACTTTGGAGAAAGTTTCTGTTTTGATATTCATTGTGTTTTCTGCGCTGTCTTTGTCAGGTGTCGTGCTGCCAAACCTGATGCCGGATACGCTGTTAGACGGCGGCTGGATTCCGATATTAAATGTCCTAGTGGCGGTTAAAGTTGCCCTAGGTAGCTGGTCAGCTGTGCTGATCTTCATTCGCTACAGGGGGTTGCTGTAGAAAAAAGTATATAAACGCTGCTCATATCACCAAAGCCGCCTGAACGCTTATTGACAAAGATACATTTGTCAATGAGCAAAACTCTGTTATTGATAGATAGCGAAGTAGGATACGTTCTTACTCCGCTAGCCATGTTGCCTACCATTCTCCTCAGCTTTCAGCTAGCGCGTAAGTCTTAGGGAACATGACAGAAGCTATAACAGCGAAAAGAGCATTTCATGATATCTACAGCGCTTACCTTCATTGGATTTGTCATACTATTTACGGTTGTTGGTCTCTACTCATCAACGCAAAAGCAGGACACAACAGCTGACTACCTTTTAGCTGGAAGAACGGTTGGCCCCTGGCTGGTTGCGCTTTCTGCTCTGTCTACTGGGCAGAGCGGCTTTTTGTTCACCGCACAGGTAGGGTACGCCTACACGCAGGGAATTTCTTCGATTTGGCTGGCGATTGGCTGGGCGATTGGTGACTATCTTTCCTGGCTGCTGGTGTTTAGGCAGCTAAGGGAGACTTCAGAAGCCTCTGATTCGGAAACGGTACCGGCTTTTCTAGCGCAAAAGCAAAAGGGACATCGGCTGATCTCTGCTGTCTCTGCGCTGATCACGATTTTCTTTTTGGGAGCCTATGCGGCTGCGCAGCTTCTAGCCGGTAGTAAGGCGCTCAGCAGTATCTTTGGCTGGGACTATGCCTGGGGAGTGATTATTGGGGCGGTGATTGTTGTTGCCTATTGTTTTTCGGGCGGCATTCGCGCCTCTATTTGGACAGACGCAGTTCAGACGATTGTGATGATTGGCGCGCTGCTGGTACTGCTGGTCGTCACCATTGACGCAGGGTCTGGAATTGGCAATATCTCTGCGGAGTTGGGCAATATCGATAGCAGCTTAGTTGCTTTGTTCCCGCCTGATTTAGGCTGGGGATTCTGGCCGTTCTTTGTCGGCTGGATAGTCGCTGGGTTTGGTGGCGTTGGCCAGCCGCATATCGTGGTCAGAGCGATGGCGATCGATTCTGCTGACCATATGGGTAAGGCCAGAGATATTAGAACGATCTGTGGTCTGGTTACGGCCTTTTCGGCGATCGCGATTGGTTTAGCGGGTCGGGTTTTACTGCCGCAGCTAGACGATCCTGAGCTGGCTCTGCTGTCTTTGTCGAGCGATTTGCTGCCGAGTGTGCTAGTCGGCGTGATGCTCGCTGGTCTGTTTGCCGCCACTATCTCTACTGCTGATTCGCAAATTCTTTCTTGCTCAGCGGCGCTGACTCAAGATCTGTTTCCCCAGATGTCGCACTCTTATCGACTAGTTAAGGCAGGTACTTTAGTCGTGACGGCGATCGTGCTGGCGATCGCATTGATTAATAACGAAAGCGTCTTTAGGCTGATCATTTTTGCTTGGTCGATTCTAGCGTCCGGGCTAGGTGTGCTGCTGGTGCTGAGGTCTTGGCAAAAGCCTGTCTCTACACCTTGTGCGATCGCTATGATGCTAGTCGGAATTACCGTTGCCGTGATCTGGAGGCAAGCTGGCCTTTCTGGCAATCTGTACGAGGTTTTGCCGGGTATGGCATCGGGATTGCTGGTCTACGTGCTCTTTCGTTTAGCAGAACCAAAAGCTATTGAGCAATAGCAAAATATCTGTTTTCTAAAGAAAGCATTTGTTTCCCAGAAACTTATAGCATTCGGCACTTGACTATATGATATCGAAGGATTTGTTTAGCTTTGAGCTTTAGATAAATTTCTTGCCACTTATTTTCGTTCGCATAGGTTAGGCGACCGAATGCTGTAAGGGAGACAATGGCAGAGTGGGCAAACGAAACGCTGCATTGAGGGTAAGGCTCTCGATACTTAGAACACGCCGAAAGAGCCATGTGAAAAATCAAACTACCAAGCGTCTCTCCCCACAGATCTGTGCTTCTCTTTCAAAAGATACATTGACTGGAAAACGTATCTATGGTGACGAAGAACAAGAAATTTTCTTGAGAAATATTGTCTAAAACCAAACAACCTCTTTTAATACCGTGTTATCTTGAAGAAAATTTATACAACTGATTTAACAACAGAACAAAGAAAAGTTTCAAGGAAAAAGATTAACTACAACAGCACTAGGTATATAAGCTTAATTCAATTGAAGATGTAGCTGAGCTGCTAGGAGAATTTATCTTTCGAGATCAAGCCTCCGATCAAGACGCGCCAAATTGTTTCTGCACAGGCGTTACGGCTTGCTAAAGTAGTGGCCTGTTTTAGAGTGCCGGTTAAAGGCAACTGTATTGATTTTGCACCGTCCTTAATTGTCGTTAGCTGAATCTTGCCTGGTGAGAATCTCTCGTCGTTTGTGCATCATTTGCTACTAGCTAAGATATGACTTCTTTTACCGCTCCTATGTCTGTCGTTCCCACGCTTCAGGCTTTTATAGCTCACCAAAATGCCGAACTTTTGGCCACTACTTCTAGCTTAGAGAACGATCTTAAAACGCTTTTCTCTACCAAAGCATTCAACGAATTGATCCTAGCGCTCATAGACAGTGATGCCTTCTGCGCCACATTAGGCAAAGAGTTTGCTGCTGCCCAGGCAATCACAGGCATATCCGCCTGCCGCAGTCTGAGAAGCTGTCTCAACTTTTCCCTGGGCCAATTTTTTATTAGCCTAGCTGATTTGCTCTCTGCTTTCGACGCTGCTGTAGGAAGACGATGGTATGCGCTGGCGAACCGAGTACTTCGCTCTAACTTTAAAGACACGAAGGTGCTGAGCTATCTTCTAAAAGGAGAACGAAAAGACTTTTATACAGATCTCGTAGAGCAGCTAACTAAGACGAATCCCCACGCTGTTTATCCTACTTCCTGCTTTAGAGAAAGCGCTGGTTTTGTTGAAAGTACAGCGGACGATCAAACGGTAGAAGCGGTCGTAAGTACCAGCACATTTACTACTGTTAAGATTGTTGACAATACGCTAGACGTTGAGAATCTGCTGCTAAGAGATATCTACATTTCGCAGGGTCGCTGCGTCTGTCTGATCGATCAGAACGTAGAACAGTACTACGGTGAAAGGCTAGAGCACTACTTTGCGCATCACGGCATTCCGCTAGAGAAGCAGGTGCATAGAGCGATGGAGGTAGATAAGGGAATCTATACCGTAGAGAAAATGCTAGGCGAGTTTAAGCAGCTAGGCGTTTCTCGCAATGAGCCTGTTTTGCTGATAGGCGGCGGTGTTCTAGCTGATACGGGCGGTCTGGCCTGTGCGCTCTATCATCGCAATACCCCTTATGTCATGCTCTCTACCTCTATTGTTGCGGGGGTCGATGCTGGTCCGTCACCTCGCACCTGCTGTGACGGCTTTGGATACAAGAATCTCTTTGGGGCCTACCATCCGCCTGTTCTCTCGATTACCGATCGCTTCTTTTTTAGCACGCTAAGAGAAGGTTGGCTGCGTCATGGCATTATCGAAATTATCAAGATGGCCGTGATTAAAGATATCGAGCTGTTTGAAGATTTAGAAGCGGCTGGACCTAGGCTGATTTCTACTCGGTTTGGAACGATAGATGTTCAAGATGATGAGCCGATAAACCGGCTTTCGCAGAAGATTTTGGGCGGTGCTATTCGCAGCTATGTTGCGGCTGAATACAACAACCTGTACGAGACGCATCAGTGTCGCCCTCATGCCTATGGTCATACCTGGTCTCCTGGATTTGAGATTGAAGCAGGCTTGCTGCATGGCCATGCGGTTGCTATTGGGATGGGATTTGGTGCGTATCTCAGCTACCGGATAGGCTGGATTAGTCAGATGGAGTGCGATCGCATCATGAAGCTGATTAGCTCGTTTGGTCTGAGCTTGTGGCATGACGTTCTCAACAACAAAGAAACGCTGTGGGCTTCGCAGCAAAAGATCTTTCAAAAGCGAGGTCAGAACTTAGTTGCGCCTTTACCCAAGGGTGAAATTGGACAGTGCGGCTATTTGAACGAGCTGAGTCGGGAGGACTTGTTTCAAGCAGTCGAGGACTATGGCGCTATCTGCGCTGACTATCCCAGGGGCGGTTTGGGAATCGAGCCTCACTGTAGCGATGTCGGTCTAGAAGATCCTTCTACGGTCGGTCAGCCGCTGTCTTCACCTTTGCTGTCAGGGCAAGAAAGTTCTTTAGAAGCGCTGTCGCTAGCGTAGTGTCGGTTTGAGATATTGAGTGAGAGCGCCCGAAGAAACTTGACCACACCAAATCGATACCAGCATGACAACCGCACCTACGCCCGCTAAAGAAACCCCTTCGACAACAGTTCGTCCGGTCACGCCGCACGGCATTCTCGTACAGCGGCTAGAGCAGCTTCAGGCTGCCACCAAACACGAGAATGTCACAGCCCAGTTCAAAGCTGACTTGTTCCATACCACTCGTCTGGCCGCAGGGCTCGATCCCTATTTAGAGGCTTGTACAACCGCTGAATCGTCTGCGCTTGCTCAGCTAACTAAAGCAACGCAGCAGGAGGATTGGAGTCAGCGTTTTGACGATGGCGCTACGGTCAAAGAGCTGGAGCAAGAGATGCTTTCGGGCCATATTGAGGGGCAGTTCTTGAAGATGCTGGTGGCGATTAGCCGGTCTAAGCGAGTGCTAGAAATTGGCATGTTCACGGGATATTCGGCGCTGGCGATCGCGGAGGCACTGCCTGAAGACGGTCTGCTGGTTGCCTGTGAAGTAGATGCCTATGCCGCTGAGTTTGCACAGCGCTGCTTTTCGGCTTCTGCTGCTGGCGAAAAGATTCAGGTAAAAGTGGCTCCTGCTATAGAAACGCTGCGCGATCTGGTCTCAGCGGGTGAGTCTTTCGATTTGGCCTTTATCGATGCGGATAAAGGGGGGTATATCGAGTATGTGAATCTTCTTTTGGAGTCTTCGCTGCTAACGCCTGACGGGTTTATCTGTATTGATAATACGCTAATGCAGGGTCAGCCCTATCTTGATGAGTGCGATCGCACTGCTAACGGAGAAGCGATCACCCGCTTTAATCAGTTTCTGAGTGGAGATAACCGTGTAGAACAGGTGATGCTGCCGATTCGAGATGGCTTCACTATAGTCAGGCGTCGGTCTAAATCGGCTTCATAGCTGACATAGATAGACTCAAAGCGTAAAACAGAAGCAGAAAATTCATGTCACAGGTTCTAGCCCCGCCAAAGCCTAGCGCTAATCTTTTTATTAACTTCCTGCCGGTATTCTTCAAGAATGTAGGCACGTTAATTTTGTTGCTGCTACTGCTGCCGCTAAATATTGGCCTGATTCTCTCGTCTATTGCGATCAAGGTCCTTTACGAGAGAGTAGGTCCAAAGCAACAGGATCAAAGTAAAGCCTCCAAGACAGAACAAGGACGAAAGAGGGTTTTGATTACTGGCGCGAAAATGACTAAGGCGCTACAGCTTGCCCGATTTTTTCATCGAGACGGCCATGAAGTGTATCTTGTGGAAACTCATAAGTACTGGCTGAGCGGACATCGGTTTTCTAGAGCAGTTAAGCGATTTTTTACGGTGCCTGCACCAGAGGAGGATAGTGACGGCTATAGTCAAGCGCTAGTAGAGATCGCTGAGGAAAACAACATTGATCTGTTTATTCCTGTTTCTAGTCCAATCGCTAGCTACTACGATTCTCTCGCTAAAGTGGCGTTAGCACCTTATTGCGAATCCCTTCACCTAGACCCAGAAGAAACTGCGCTTCTAGATGACAAGCACGCTTTTTGCAGCAAGGCCGCAGCGCTGGGTCTTTCTGCGCCGAAGGTTTTTCGTATTACCGATCCGCAGCAGATACTGGATTTTGATTTTGAAGGTGAAGCTAGCGGCGGCAGCCAGTACATTGTTAAAAGTATTCCTTATGATTCTGTGCTGCGATTAGATTTGACTAGGTTGCCTTTTGAGGGGATGGAGGATTATGTGCGATCGCTTCCCATCAGTGAATCTAAACCCTGGGTGATGCAGGAGTTCATTCGCGGCCAAGAATACTGCTTTCATGCGACTGCCCGTAAAGGTAAAATTAGGCTGCACTGCTGTTCAAAGTCTTCTCCATTTCAAATCAATTATGAGCAGGTTGACAATGCGGCTATCTATCAGTGGGTAGATACTTTTATTCAGAAGATGAACCTCACTGGTCAAGTCTGTTTTGACATGATTCAAACTGAGGATGGTGAGGTTTATCCGATTGAGTGTAATCCGCGTCTGCACTCGGCTATTACTATGTTTCACGATCATCCCGATGTGGCGAAGGCGTACCTTACTGATGGCCAGCCTGGTGAGGCACCAATTACGCCGCTGCCGGATAGTCAGCCTACCTACTGGACTTATCATGAGCTTTGGCGACTGCTGAGTGTTCGCTCTGCTGCTGATTTTGGCGCTTGGTGGAATAAGGTTACGGTTGGGACGGATGCTGTTTTGAGTCCAGACGATCCGCTTCCTTTTTTGATGCTGCACAATTGGCAGGTTCCTCTGCTTTTGCTTGATAATCTGCGCCGGATTAAGGGTTGGGTCAAAATTGATTTCAATATTGGCAAGCTGGTTGAGATGGGGGGTGACTAGGCTATGGCGGTCTTATGTTGTCCTTGGATTTCTGTGTGCTGCAATTTTAAAACGATGTTTAGAGGTGGAAGAAGCAAGAAGCAAGGCAGCAAGATTAGGGGATTTCCTCCCCTAGACCCCTCCTCTGCTTAGAGTCTTTACACGCTGCTTGGGGGCCCGAGCTCCCCCAAACCCCCCGAAAGGGAGTTTGGAAAGGGTGATGGATAGTTCGTTTTAATTGAGAGATCTCTTTTTTCTGTAGTTTTTGAGCTTTACGCTAGATCTGTTGACGATGACCAAAACACTAATCACAAGAAGTAAATGACGACAATCCAAAATCCTAATAGTGAAGCTAAGCAAAGAGTCTTTGATCTAATGCTTACTTTTGTCAAAAGTCAGTGTCTCTATGTTTCTACTCGATTGGGTATTTTCAATCTGTTGGATGATGGGGGAGGACAGTCTGTAGAGTCTCTAGCTGAACAAACTGGTACTGATGCTGAGCGGCTGTACTTCATCCTTCGGGCGCTTGCCCATGTGGATATTCTAGAAGAGAAGCCCGGTAGAGTCTTCGCACCTACAGAAGCTTCTAATCTGTTGGTGACGAATAAAGCTCCCTCTGCTGGTCACCTAGCTATGCACCTGATTGAACCGGCGCAGTGGGATGCCTGGAAGGTTCTGCCCGAAGCGCTAGAGAAAGGGGTTGTTCCTTTTGAACTGGCTAATGGGATGGGTGTCTATCCCTATTGCTATGAGAATGAATGGAGTAAGGATACTTTCATTAAAGCTATGAGCTTTCTGACGGGCTCTCAGGTAGAAGGTTTGCTGGCGGCTTATGACTTTAGTCAGTATGAAACCGTGATGGATGTGGGTGGGGGACAAGGTGGCCTGATTGCTAGTATTGTCAAGCGCTATGGCTGTAAGGGCATTCTGTTCGATCTGCCAGATGTTGCTCATACTGCTAAGGACTACATTGCTAAACAAGGCGTCGATCTAGACGCGATAGAGATCAAGACGGGTGATGTCTTTGCGTCGGTTCCCACTGGGGCAAATGCCATTGTGATGAAGCATTTTATCTCTGCCTGGAGTGACGAGGATGCTAAAAAGATTTTGGCCAATTGTAAGGCGGCGCTACCGGAGGACGGTCGACTAATCTTACTACAGTCGTTTGTCCCAGATATTGATGAGCCGAAAGTGGAAGCCGATGGTATTATGCCTGGCATCTTTGCGGTGCAGATTAACGTTGCTACGCCCGGTGGCGGCTGGCGTACAAAGAAGCAATTTCAGACGCTGTTTGAAGAGAGTGGTTTTAAGCTAGAGAAGGTCGTCAAAACGTCTAACAGTCTCTCGGGAATGGAGTTTAGTGTGGCGTAGCTTTCAATTCCAAATGCTCATACCTGGTAGTATTTGCGAGATCTACTGCTTTGGAATGAGCTCATGGAGCGATTGGTTGGACTTTTAGGGCTAGGTGTATTCGTTGGCTTCGCCTATGTGACTTCTGTTGATCGTAAGGCGGTTCCCTGGCGAACGGTGCTGTGGGGATTTGCACTACAGATATTTTTTGCGCTGATTATTTTGAGGACGGCGGTAGGTCTGGCCGTTTTTCAATGGTTGGGAAATGTTGTTAGCGCCTTTCTTGATTACTCAGATGCGGGGGCTTCTTTTGTCTTCGGTGAGAATTTTGAAGATTTCTTTTTTGCCTTCAAGGTGCTGCCGACGATTATCTTTTTCTCGGCTTTTATCAGTGTGCTGTATCACTATGGAGTTTTGCAGTTTGTGGTGAGTGCGATCGCGCGTCTAATGATCCGCACCATGAAAACCTCCGGGTCAGAAACGCTCTCCGCCGCAGGCAATATCTTTGTTGGGCAGACCGAGTCGCCACTGTTGATCAAGCCCTACGTGTCTAGCATGACCATGTCAGAGCTGCATGCGGTGATGACTGGCGGCTTTGCGACTATTGCCGGAGGTGTTCTGGCGGCGTATGTCTCCTTTGGCATTCCGGCAGAACACCTGATTGCAGCCTCGGTGATGTCGGCCCCAGCAGCACTGGCAATTTCAAAGATTATGTTTCCTGAAACAGAAGACTCTCCGACTAGAGGAAACGTCAGTTTGATTGTTGAAAAAACTAGCGTCAACGGCGTCGATGCATTGACAACCGGCACTTTGGACGGTTTGCGTTTGGCGTTGAACGTTGGCGCAATCATCATTGCTTTTCTCGGTATACTGGCGGCTGTGAATGCGTTGATTGGCTTCTTTGGTGGGCTAGTAGGCTACCCCGAACTTTCTCTAGAATCTATTCTAGCGGTGCTGTTGGCCCCGGTTGCCTGGCTAATGGGTGTTCAATGGGCGGACTGTAGCGCGGTGGGTACTTTGCTAGGAAAGAAGACTATTCTGAATGAATTTATTGCCTATCTCGATCTGCAAGCACTGATAGAAGAAAATGCTATTTCTGAGAGATCCATCATTATTGCTACCTATGCGCTGTGTGGGTTTGCGAATATTGGCTCGATTGGCATCCAAATTGGTGGCATTGGCGGCATTGCCCCTGAGCGTCAGTCGGACTTGGCTAGAATTAGCTTTCGAGCGATGGTTGCTGGAACTCTAGCCTGTTTTACAACCGCCTGTATCGCTGGGATATTGCTGTGAGGATGGTAAAGCAGTGGCAAAAAAATCATGCTATCGGACATCACTTGGAGGATGCCAACCGGCTCTAACCCATAGAGCGCGGGCTGCGCTAATTGAATGGCCATCTAAACAGCGATCGTCGTTCATATCTAGGCGGTCACAAGTGGCTTTTCCAACAGCTGTAGTACCGACAATTCGTATACCTTCTCAGCCCAAACGAAGTTCTCTTCCCATCCGTCTACACGGAAATTGAAAAGAAGTGAAGCGCGAACCACTGATTCTTTCTGGTGAATGACAATATTCGCACAAGAACTTTGCTCGTCTACGAACCCGCCATCGCAAAAATTATTAATTGCCAACGTTTATACCTGAGCGAGCAAACGGGCGAACAAGCGCAGACCCTCGACATCCTCGATACGAATACCTTCATCTAGAAAGGACTTTGGACTAATCGGGACTTGAAACACGTCGAGCGTTAAGAAGTTCGATAATTTTCCAATAGGCGCTTCGCCTTCTCGTAGAGTGGCCACAACCCTACCGAACGCTCAAAAATTCAGCTTCAGCTGGCTATAGGGCTGAGGATCAATTAAGTTGGATATCGTGATTCCTAATAGTCTAACTGGCCGATCGCGTTCCACATTCCCAGACAGCAGCCCCACCGCCAGCTGCAAAATCTGGTCATTCTCTTTAATGGGCGTTTCCAAAGTGCGGCTGCGAGTAAACGTATCGTAATTGTCGTATTTTATTTTGAGCGTCAGCGTGTATCCGTGGCGCTTGTTCTTTTGCAGTCGCTGATGCACTTCTGTTGCAATATTCACCAGCGCCGCTTCCATCTCTTCTATCCGTACCAAATCTTTGAAAAAGCTACGCTCGGCTCCGATAGATTTGCGGATGCGATTGGGATTTACCGGACGGCTATCTTCCGCTCTGGCGACTCGGTAGTAGTAGCCGCCAACTTTACCAAAAGTCTGGGTAAGCTCAGCTTGTGTCCAGGTCTTAAGGTCCGCGCCAGTATGAATGCCCAGCGATTTCATCTTTGTAGCCGTAGCCGGACCAACACCGTAAAACTCTTCTATCGGCAGCTTTTCGATAAAGGTTTCAGCATCTTCTGGACCGATAAAGGAAAGTCCATCAGGTTTGTTGAGATCAGAGGCGATTTTGGCTAAGAATTTGTTGATGGATACACCTGCTGAGGCGGTGAGATGAAGATCTGTGCGAATGCGATCGCAAATCTGCCTGGCGATCGCCACTGCCGATCCAATTGCCTGCTTATCTACCGTCACGTCTAGATACGCCTCATCTAGGGAAAGCGGCTCCACCAAATCGGTGTAGTCAAAAAAAATCGCTCGAATCTCTTCTGAAACAGCCCGATACGCTTCAAACCTGGGCTTTACAAAGATCAGATGCTGACATCGCTGCACAGCGCTACGAGACGGCATAGCCGAATGGATCCCGTATTTCCTAGCCTCGTAGCTAGCCGCGCACACTGCTCCTCGCTGAGAGGGCAATCCCCCGACAGCAACCGGCTTCCCCCGCAGCTCAGGATTATCTCGCTGTTCTACCGAAGCATAGAAAGCATCCATATCTATGTGGATAATTTTACGAACTGTACTGATATCGCCCACCTACAGCCACCGCGATCGCAATACAAAAAGCCATAAACAAGCCAAGACCAATCACCCAGAGCCAGACAGAATTTTGCTTTCCGTGCACTTGGGGATAAAGCTTGTGAGCGACAGGGCGATCGCCTAGCAAATGCTGTTTCACAATCGTAGGCACGTCCTTAGCGCGGATCTTGCTGTACCAAATCTTGTCACCAGTAACCAGTACCATCGGCCCATTCCCACACTGCCCTAGACAGCCCGAGGCTTCAATCTCAACATCAGCAGTACCTTCGGAAGGAAGACACTGCTCGAAGGCGGCAAGCACTTTGTCCGAGCCCTGCTGTTTGCAAGTTGTATTCTGGCAAACCAAAACCTTCTTAGGCACGAGAGCAGACTGTCAAAAGACAGCTTCAAAGAACATTTAGATTCTAGCGAATGGCGGCAGGTCCGAATTCTAGAAGTCCGAATCATAGAAGACAGGCGGTCTTGCCCCAATCAGGCGTAAATTGAAAGGGTAAGACTCCATCAACCAAAAACCATGAACATCGACCAGCTGAACAAAGAATTTGGATCTGACCAGATAACTATCACTGAAGGCAAAGGTGGATTTCCAGTGATTGTCGTTGACAATGAGCAAGCAAGAGCAAAGATTTCTGTTTACGCAGGTCAGGTGCTGTCTTTTCAGCCCGCTGGTGCAGAGGAAGATCTAATGTTTGTCAGCGAGAATGCTTACTACAAACCAGGTAAAGCAACCAAAGGCGGTATCCCAATTTGCTGGCCCTGGTTTGGCCCTGATCCAGAAGGCTTGGACCGTGCTAGTCACGGATTTGTTCGCAATCGGATGTGGAACCTGCTCAGTACCGAGGCTACCGCTAATGGGGAAACAAAGGTTCGATTGGGCGTGAGTGCAGACGAAGAGACGAAAAAGGTCTGGCCTCATAGCTTTGAATTAGCAATTGAGATTCTTGTTGGCGCAAAGCTAACGGTTGCTTTGATCACTGACAATACCGGGGAGAGTACTTTCCAGGTTACGCAGGCGTTTCACAGCTATTTCACGGTGGGAGATATCAACCAGGTTAAGGTGCTTGGCTTAGAAGATACGGCTTATATCGATAAAGTGGAGGATAGCGCAGAAAAAACGCAGTCTGGCGCGATCGCATTCTCATCTGAAACCGACCGCATCTACACCCATACAAAGGCTGAATTCATCATCGAAGATGGCGCGTTAAATCGTCGCATTCGTATCTCTAGCACTGGTAGCAAAACAGCGATCGTTTGGAATCCGTGGAAAGAGATATCGATTAACATGACCGACTTAGAGGATCAGGACTACCTTCGATTCGTCTGTGTAGAAACGGCTAACGCTGCTGATGACGTGGTTGAAGTTGCGCCGAATAGTGCTTATAGACTGCAGGCGGTTTATTCGATTGAGTCTATGGATGGTTAGGGTTGAGAGGCAAGGCGGGAAGGCGCAAGATGCAAGAAAAGGGGAAACACATTACGATGCCTGGCCCGGTGCCTGTAGTGCGTTTTCCCCTAGACCCCTCCTTTGCTGGGAGCCTGAATATTCTGCTTGGGGGCCTAGGCTCCCCCCAACCTCCCGAAAGGGTTATTCTGTCCGAGTTTAAGGGGATCGTTCCGATTGGCAGATAACAGGTTAATGTTCTAGGCTTTTGACATCTTTGCGGCCATCCGCAGCATTTGCCCCGCTAAAATAGCCGCGCCGAATCCATTGTCAATATTGACGACGCCGATTCCAGTTGCGCAAGAATTGAGCATGGTCAGCAAGGGCGCTAGTCCCTGAAAGCTTGCGCCATAGCCAATGCTGGTCGGGACTGCAATTACCGGACAGTCGGCTAGCCCGGCTACAACGCTGGGCAGCGCTCCTTCCATTCCAGCAGCGACAATCAGCACGTCTGATTCGTCAATCACGTGCTGATTGCTCAGCAGTCGATGAATTCCGGCTACGCCTACATCCCACAGCCTGGTCACGGCAAAGCCACACAGCTCGGCGGTGACTGCGGCTTCTTCGGCTACGGGCAGGTCGGCGGTTCCGGCGGTCAGGATGCTTAGTCTTCCAGGTCGCTGCGGCACCGGATCTGAAGGCAGAATTGCGCAGATTTTAGCCATTTCAAAGTAGGTAGCTTGAGGTAGCTTTGTCTGAATCTCCTCGCATTTCTCGGCGCTTACCCGCGTTGCCATTACGACCGGATGCCGCCCTTCCATTACCTGCATGATCTTGGTAATCTGCTCGGCTGTCTTATCCTGTCCCCAGATCACTTCAGGAAAGCCGGTGCGCTTGGTGCGTTCATGATCGAGCTTGGCAAAATTACCAACGCTCTCGTACAACTTTGGCGTCTCAACTGAGACTGACTGACTGGCTGACTGGCTGACTGACTGGCTGACTGGCTGGTTCACTGGCTGATCGCATCAAAGAAACACAACTGTAATAGGCTAACGTAGCAAAGTGGTTTTATTATTTGCTTTTCTGGCACTATGCCTACCGCGCCTAGCTCTACCAATATTGATCAAACTGCTTTAACCGCCGACCCATCAGCCGACCTATCAACGGAGATAGTCGATGTTGTCATTCTCTCAAACGGTCCTGGAGAGGTAGCAACTTGGGTGAAGCCTGTAGTGCGATCGCTCCGTCAAAAAGCGCCCAACTACCGCATCTCCGTCATCCTCTCTCCCTGCCCCCACGCCTCCGGTAAAGAGCCTGCTATCCTGGCAAATTACCCCGAAGTAGATCGCATCCAGAGCGCACCAAACTTCTTCAAATTTCTGTTGACTGGCAAAACTGCTGACAGCTGGGACTGGTCTGCTAAAGGTATTGTCGTTTTCCTCGGCGGCGATCAGCTCTACACCGTGATGGTGGCTAGACGCCTGGGCTATCGCACTATCACCTACGCTGAGTGGGACGCCCGCTGGACCGGAATGGTAGACAGATTCGGCATCATGCAGGCTAAAATTCTCGACAAAGTGCCCAAAGCTAGGCAGCACAAATTTACTGTCGTAGGCGATCTGATGGGCGACGTGCAGGCGATCGCAAACCGCACTGAAATCACCAGGATGCTAGGCTGCGACCCAGCCGCTGACATCATCGGATTTCTTCCAGGCTCCAAGCCAATCAAGCTAGAGATGGGCGTGCCGCTGCTGCTGGCGATCACCCAGATTATCCACAGCCACCATCCGTCTTCTGAAGCGCTCCAATACGTCATCGGCGTCGCTCCAAACCTGACGCTAGATGATCTCATGGCCTATACAGATCCTGTGCTCAACGATGCTGTGACCTTGCTAAACGCGCCCGCTGTCACCTTGCACCAACCCAAAACAGGACTTCCCTACTGGCAGATAGAAGACGGACCAAAAATCCATCTATGGCAGCGCTTTCCGGCCTTAGACCTGTTCTCTCAATGCCAGATGTGTTTCACTACAGTCGGTGCCAACACTGCACAGCTAGCTGCGCTTGCAACGCCGATGATTGTCCTTTTACCCACTCAAAAGCTAGACGCGATGCAGATAGCAGAAGGCTGGCCCAGACTGGTTTCTCAACTGCCGGGACTGCGTGCGATCGCTCGCAAAATCGTCGGCCCCCTCCTACTCAAAGGCCTACAAAAATCCCACAAATACTTCTCCTGGCCAAACATCGCCGCCGAAGGCAAAGTAGTCCCCGAACTCTTCGGCACCGTCACCCCTCAACAAGCCGCTGACGTTGCCCTAGACTACATAGAACACCCCGAAAAACTAGAGCAAGTTCGTCAATCTCTCAGATCGCTACGCGGCCCTGCTGGAGCCGCCGACAAGATGGCCAACCTCATCCTAGAAACCGTTAACTATCCTGAACAAAATTCCCAAAGGCTACTCTAGTCCTCCCTAGCGACTCAGCACAGCTTTTCCCCTTCCCTTCTTTCCCTTTCTCCTTCTTCTCATCTCCCCATGCCTCTCACCTACCCCCTTACTCGCCAAGTCCCCCAAACCGACACCTACCACGGCATCACCATCGCCGATCCTTACCGCTGGCTAGAAGATCCCAATGCCGAAGAAACCGCTCAGTGGGTCAAAGCTCAGAACAAAGTCACCTTTGACTATCTAAATCAGCTCCCAGGGCGAGATCAGCTCAACGCCCGTCTCACCGAACTTTGGAACTACGAACGCTACGGAATTCCGTTCAAAAAAGGCGACAGTGACAGCGCCGATCATCCCACTCGCTACTTCTACTACAAAAACGACGGTCTCCAGAACCAGTCAGTCCTCTACACCCTACCGACCCTCGACGCCGAACCGACCGTCCTCCTAGATCCCAACACCCTCTCTGAAGATGGTACCGTTGCTCTCTCCGGCATCGCCATCAGCAAAAACGCTCAATACATCGCCTACGGGCTCTCCACCGCTGGCTCCGACTGGATGGAATGGCACGTCCGCGACATTGCCACTGGCCAAGACACCGACGACCTGGTCAAATGGGTTAAATTCTCCGGCGCAGCCTGGACTCACGACCACAAAGGCTTCTTCTATAGCCGCTATGACGAACCCAAAGAAGCCACTAAGCTAGAAGATGTCAACCGTTTTCAAAAGCTCTACTACCACCGTTTAGGCACGCCTCAATCTGAAGACATTCTTATATACGAGCGACTGGATCAGCCAGACTGGGGCTTCGGCGGTCGAGTTACAGAAGACGGTCGCTACTTAATCATTTCTGTTTGGCTGGGCACAGATCCGAAGAATCTACTGTTCTACAAAGATTTGCAAGATTCAGAAGCTGAAGTTGTCGAGCTTGTCTCAGAGTTTGAAGCACAATATAGCCTGATCGATAGTGAAGGCAGTACTTTTTGGCTGCGTACAGATCTAGATGCGCCAAAAGGGAAAGTCATCGCCGTCGATATCACTAACCCTGAAAAGTCCAGCTGGCAAACGCTGATCGCTGAATCTGAAGAGACTTTAGAATCTGTTGGTGTTCTTAACAACCAGTTTGTTGTCGACTATCTCAAAGACGCCTATACCCAGATTAAAATCTTTGATCTAAGCGGTGCGCCAGTCTGCGACGTAGAGCTTCCCGGCATTGGTTCTGCTGGTGGCTTCAACGGCAAACGTACTGATACCGAAACGTTCTACAGCTTCACTAGCTACACGGTCCCCAGCCGCATCTATCACTACGACTTTGCTACTGATAAGAGCACCTTGTTTAGAGAACCGACCATCCCCTTTAACCCTGATGATTACGAGACTCGTCAGGTCTTCTACCCCAGTAAAGACGGCACTGAAATTCCGATGTTCATCACTGCAAAAAAAGGATTAGAGCGAAACAGCGAAAATCCCACCCTGCTCTATGGCTATGGGGGCTTTAGCATCTCTCTATCGCCTAGTTTCTCAGTCAGTAATCTGGTTTGGCTAGAGCTAGGTGGCGTCTATGCTGTTGCTAATCTACGTGGCGGCGGTGAATATGGTGAGACCTGGCATCAGCAGGGAATCAAGACAAACAAGCAGAATGTTTTCGATGACTTTATCGGTGCGGGTGAGTGGCTGATAGAGCAGAAGTATACGAAAAGTGAAAAGCTCGCGATCGCAGGAGGCAGCAACGGTGGACTCCTCGTGGGAGCCTGCATCACTCAGCGCCCCGATCTCTTTGGCGCGGCCCTGCCTGCCGTCGGCGTTCTAGACATGCTGCGCTTTAACAAATTCACCATCGGCTGGGCGTGGGAATCCGACTACGGCTCACCCCAAAACGAACCAGAATTCCAAGCGCTCTACGCCTACTCACCCCTGCACAATCTCAAGCCTGACACTACCTACCCGGCCACCATGATCACCACTGCCGACCACGACGATCGCGTCGTCCCCGCCCACAGCTTCAAATTCGCCGCAGCCCTCCAAGCCGCCCACACCGGCGACAATCCCGTCCTCATCCGCATAGAGACAAAAGCAGGCCACGGTGCAGGCAAACCTACTACCAAACAAATTGAAGAAGCGACTGACAAGTGGGCATTCCTAGCGCACGAGCTAGAAGTTGGTTTAGCATGACAACCTTGAATCGAGATCGCTTCGCGTTTTGAAAAGGCCACGGCTACTTTTGGCCTATCTATGAAAGCTATGAAAGCTATATTCCAAAGTTAGCCTGGCAACGCAGTTTTATCGTGTAAGGTTCTATCGTACGCACCAAAAACTACCCTATCGAAAATTGCTTGACAACCGATGACAAATGTTAACTCAGCGCCCCCCGAAACTGACGTAGAAACCTTGGCTCAGCGCCTCGCAACTGATCTAGAAACCGTTCAGTTGATCGACGTGCGTGAACCACATGAGCTAGAGATAGCGAGCGTCCCAAATTTCGTCAACCTACCTTTAAGTCAGTTTCCAGCCTGGTCTGAGACGATTCACAGCCAGTTCGATAGCGAGACTGAGACAATTGTCATGTGTCACCTGGGTATGCGTTCGGCTCAAATGTGCCAGTGGCTGATGGGGCAAGGATTTACTAATGTCAAAAACTTGTCAGGCGGTATAGATGCCTACAGCCGTCGAATTGACAAGAGCGTGCCGCTTTATTAGGATGCTTAGCAACTTTCTGACAAAAATAGCGCAAGCGGTTGTGACGGGGTGAACCAAGCGTGTCCGATTCAGGCACAAACTTTCAGAACAAAGCCCAGTACCAAACAGCCGAGTATCAAACAGCGTCATACTCAACGAACCTCTCGGACTATCGACTGCTAGGTCTAATTGGGCAAGGTCAGTTCGCCCAAGTCTATTGTGCGGTTCATCGTCGTACGGGCCGACTGGTGGCGATCAAACAAATTCGTCATAGCCGAGAAGCACTGCCAAAAGAGATGGCTATCCTGCGACGACTCGACCATCCTAGTGTGGTGAAATGTCACGCCGCCGATAGAGAGCTATTGATTTTGTCCTATTGCGAAGCGGGGACTTTGCGATCGCACCTATCTACCGCCTTCTCCCCGCAATTCATCCCTAGACATCTCCCCTCACCTATCGCCAAATACCTAATCGAAGACGTTCTGGAAGGTCTTGACTATCTCCATCAGCGCGGTATCATCCACAGCGATCTAAAGCCTGAGAATATTCTTCTCACCGTCCCCATTCCCAACAGACTGACCGCCAAAATCAGCGACTTCGGCTGCGCTCACACTCTCGATCAGCCTATTCAGTCCACGACAGATATTGGTTCCCCTTCGTACAGCGCACCAGAACGATTTGAAGGCCATTCCTCTATTGCTTCAGACCTATATTCTATCGGAGTAATACTCTACGAACTGTTAGTTGGCAATCGCCCCTTTATAGGAACGCCGCTGCAGCTTCGTCAGGCGCACAAGAATCAATCACTCTCTTTCCCTAATACGCTATCGTCCTCAGCGCAACAGTTCCTGTCTACTGCACTCCACAAGCAGGCCAACCGTCGATTTGCCAGTGCCTCTGAGATGCTCAGCGCCCTCCGGAAGCTAGAAACTAGCCCTGTGCAGACAGCAGCCACCAGCCACAGGAGCGTTACCACCGTTGATTTTTCTCAGCGGACTAAACCCGTGCCTGCTCATGGCATCACTTCGCCTGTAGCTTCTCTCGTAGCACTGCCCCAGGGTTGCTCTATCATCACGGCCAATTCTCTTCACATACTGACGCCCAAAAAAAGGCTGATGTCTATGGCTCGCTTTAGACAACCCTGTTGGATTTCAGTCTCTCCTACAGGAAAATGGTTTGTTGCTCTGCCCAAAGAAAATACCGAAGAAAATGCCAAAGAAAACAACAAACGTCATACCAGGGGAATGATCGGCAGGTTGTCTCAGCTGTCTGGGCATCAATGGAGTCGCTCGATCACGCTCACAGGTCGATTGCTGACCACCCTTTTATCTAATGTTGTACAAATTATTGCGATCGACTCTCGTCATTTTGTACGGATTCGTACGGCTCAAGATTCTGTTAGAACCTACGTGGAGTGCTTTACCAGACGCGGGCAGCTTGTGGGTGAGCTTCGGCTCAATCAGACCATCACGCAAATCATACCGACTGCCTCGCCTTATCAGCTAATAGCGTTGAGTGCCGAGCGCCCTGCTAGCCCAGCCGTGGTGCTATTGATTGATCTCAAGCCTTTTCAAATTAGAACGGTGCGTTTGCCGTTTGTGCCGCAGCGAGTGCATGCTCTGGACTGGGGATACCTGGTTGCAGGTGGGCAAATGACTGTCCTGCTCGATCGAGATGCGCAGCCGACGACACTGTTGAAGGGGTTGCCAGATTCGCGAGCGATCGCATCTTTAGACAGCCGCCAGCTCTTACTAGCTAATCACGCCACGCAGCCTTCCCTGTCAGTTGTCGACGCCACTACGCTGAATCTAGGAATAATCTTCTAGACAGCCTCTCTCTAATCAAATCTTTATCGAATGTACTCTACCAGCGCGTTGTAGTTGTTCTCTTCTAATAATCTGCGTCTAGCTTCCGCCTCTTCTTCGGTAGGGAAAGCGCCTACTTGCATCATTGCGCGTCCTTCAAAACGGGTACGGAAAGCATCCGGTACAACAGAACGAATCGCATCTTGCACAAACGGATCGCTTGCCTCAACAAACACTCGATAGTAGAGACCCAAAGCCTGCGCCCTAGATGGTGGAGCAGGCGGCGCACCAGCACCGCCATTGGGTGGAGAGAAAATAACGCTAGAGCTGCCGCTGCCTACTGGGATGGAGCTGCTGGGAACAGCAAGGCGGTTGCTGTTGGTGGGTGGACTGATATTGGGTGAACTGAGAACAGGCCGCCTGGTAGGTGAGGCAGTCGGAGCCGCCGCCGGGATAGCATTTCGCTCTTCTCTGCGGCGACGGCGCAAATTTAGCAATAGAGAGCCAGGTGTGTCCGAGTTACGCTCTGCTTTTACTTCAGAGCCAACGCCTGCTGAGAGCGCAGCTAGCGCCGAACCAGGCGCTCCTGGCAGAATTTCCCCAACTGCTTCATCAGGAGCTGCCGCACTCGAAATCGGCTCAATGGCCGGTTCACTCACCAGCCCAACAGGGGGGGCAATAGACTGTTGACTCGTAGATGGTATCGTTGGCAGTGCCGTTGTAGATGGCTCAGCGCTATTGATCAACCGCTGACGACCGATAGCTGTAGCTTCAACGACCTCATCTTGGCGGTTGCCCGAGAGTTGATTATCGCGCAGAATAGGTCGTCCATTGCCAATGATTACTAGACCCGCTTCGTTATTTATCAGTCTATTAGCCACAATCTCCGGGGTGGCACCTTCCAAGATGCGAATAGCGTCTCCGGTATTGTCAAAGGTGTTTTGATAGATCATGGCGGTCGAACGCCCAAGAATAATCATCCCCGCTACCCGGTTGCCAGAAAAATAGCTTCCTTGTACACGCGGCGAGCCGCTGGCAATATATAGTCCAGTCTGACGGTTGTTGACAAAGACACTTTCTAAGATAGTCGGATTGGCAGATTCGACCCACACGCCGTAGCCGTCCGGGTTGGAAATAGCAACCTGAGCAATGCCTGCGCGATCGGCGGCGATAATTGCGGTGTTTTGGCGCGATCGCGTTGGACTGACAAACTGCCCGCCGCCTTCGATAGTCGCGGCGCGATCGCCCGAGCCTGGCGCACCCTGGATTGTCACACCCGGCTTCAGCTGAATCGGAAAAGTCTCTCCCGATGCCTTGGTATAGCGTCCAGGCGCTAGCACAACGACCGTGTTGGGCCGCGCAATTTCTAGCGCCCTAGTGATCGTTTTAAGCGGCTGTGATTCTGTACCGCTAGCCTGGTTACTGCCGGTTTCCGCATTCACATACAGGAGCTGATAGCCAGCGCTCTGATTGACAGTTATGTTTTGAGCCTGGCTGAGCGGCTGAGGAGATAGCTGAGCAGCTGAGTCCCTAGCGCCTATGCCCAGTGCTAGCGAGCTCAAAATCAGCGCCATCATTAAGCCTCGAGGCACCAGCCAAATCACTCGTCGATGCCTCGAATGCTGCTTTAGAGGCTGATTCGATCGCTGCCATTCGCAAACGCTGTCCAACAAATACCTGCCTAACAACATAGCTACCTCGCTTTTACAGTGCTTTTGCGACTAACTGTCGACATACGTTGCTTTTTGCGCCTAGTCGCAGAAAATTAGACCACAAAAAATTAGACTGAAGTAAGGAATCGTTTCGAGCCATCTTCCTCCCGACAAATCAGACTTCTGATAGATCAAGAAAAGTTGGCACGATGGCCGTCACTGAAAATATGAGGTTCTAAGATACTTTTGTCAAGCTGTTTGAAACTGTATCTATTCCGACGCGCTTGTTTTTAATATGGCTCCTAGTAACTCTGCCGCTGCTGACTTTACTACCGACATTGGGAGATCTCTATCTTCGCAAGATAATTTTGCAGAAGATTACGCTTGCTGAGAACATTCCTGCAGCGGACACATCAATTTTTTCCGATACATCAGATACAAAACAGTTTTCCCTATCAGTTTCTCAAACTCCTGTTCGTTCTACAGAAAGTACATTGACAAAAACATTGACAGAAGCCGAGGCTTTACTACGCATCCTTGATGCCAACCTAGATCGTGCCCGTGAAGGCATGCGCATCCTCGAAGAATGGTGTCGCTTTGGCCTTAATGACGAAGCCGCTACCGCCCAGCTCAAGCATCTGCGCCAGACCGTTGCCCAGTGGCACACCGCAGACATTCGCGCCGCGCGTGATACGCCAGGAGACTTGGGCACTGCGTTGACTCACCCTCAAGAATCCACTCGTGACAGCCTTGGCGATGTTTTACAGGTCAATCTTGCTCGCACTCAAGAGGCGCTCAGAGTGCTCGAAGAATATGGCAAGCTCTACAGCCCAGAAATGTCAGCGGCCTGCAAACAAATGCGCTATCAGTTTTACACTTTAGACAGTCAGCTAATGGGGGAATTTTTGGTAGCTATGGATGTCGGTACTAAACGGATGCAGCAGTTGGCGCGATCGCGTACTTATCTGGTGACTTCTCCGGTCCCAGACCTGCTAGGCGTGGTCAAATCCGCTTTAGAAGGGGGTATTGCGATCGTGCAATATCGCGAGAAGAGCGCAGATGATGAAACGCGCTTGCAAATAGCTCAGCAGATGAAGGCGCTGTGTCACCAGTACGGAGCGCTGTTTATCGTAAATGATCGTGTCGATATTGCCGTAGCCTCCGAGGCAGATGGGGTACATCTAGGTCAACAGGATCTACCGATGGCCGCCGCTCGCAAAATTTTGGGCGCAGACAAGATTGTTGGCCGTTCAACGACTAGTCCACAGGAGCTGCAGCGGGCGCTAGATGAAGGCGCTGACTATATTGGGGTAGGGCCGGTGCATGAGACGCCTACAAAGCCAGGAAAGGCAGCCTCTGGCAACGACTATGTGCGCTACGCGGCGGCGCATGCCACAATGCCCTGGTTTACGATCGGCGGCCTCAATGCCGACAACCTTGCACCTACCCTGGCAGCGGGGGCAACCCGCGTGGCGGTAGTCAGGGCGTTGATGGAAGCTAGTGACCCAAGTGCGATCGCCCGCTCCCTCGTTCAGCAAACCCAACAGCAGCCAGTCCTTCTATGACCTCTTCAGAGACTCGCCTGCCAGACCCTCAATCCAACCCCATAGCGCTACAGGTCAACGGAGAGCCCAAAGTCTGCCCTACAGGCACAAAGCTACTCGACTTTCTAGTGCAGATTGGTCTAGATCCTCGTTTGATTGCGGTTGAGTACAATGGCGAAATTTTATCTCGTCAACTGTGGCCCGAAACCCCATTACAAGCCGACGACCGCCTGGAAATCGTCACCATTGTGGGCGGCGGTAGCGGCGTTTAGATGCGGCGCTGAGGCAGAGCATTGGGTACGGCAATCCCTTCCTTTTGGCAGCACAGAGGATGTCTGCTAACAGTGGAAAAGCGCTAAAGTAAACAAACAATACACAGCCGTTTCAACAGCTTCTTCAACCTAAAGATCCATGATTGACAACATCAAATCCTGGGCCCGTGTTTCACTAGCGCATCGGCCTCGCCCTTCCCTTAGGAAATCGCTCAAGACCTTTTTCAAGTCTGCTCTCATGATTGGGCTCGTCGCCGTTCTCGTCTTTTCCCAGGCCGACGGTGCCTTTGCTGCTCGCGCTGGTGGACGTATGGGTGGTGGTAGCTTCCGAGCCCCGAGCCGCTCTTATTCCACACCGAGCCGGACACGTGGCCCCTCTGCTGGCTATCCAGGTGGCGGCTATGGTGGTGGCTATGGTGGTGGCTATGGCGGCGGCTTTGGCTTTCCCTTCATCCTGCCGTTCGTTGGCTTCGGCGGTACGGGCGGCCTGTTCGGTATTTTTGTGGCGATCGCGATCGCTAACTTTCTCATTCGCAGCTTCCGCGAAGCCGGTATCGGTGGAGATGGCGCAGATACCTACAGCAGCAATCCCACCGTCTCTGTGGCTCGCTTGCAAGTTGGCCTACTGGCCGAGGCCCGTGGCCTGCAAGCTGACTTGAACAGGCTAGCCGAGACTGCCGATACTGGCACTTCCGCTGGTCTTACTAAAATTCTTCAGGAGACAACTCTTTCCTTACTACGCCATCCAGAATACTGGGCCTACGCCAATATCGACTCAGACCAGACCCGCCTGCAGTCCGCCGAGCAAGCTTTTAACCAGCTTGCAATCTCAGAGCGCAGCAAATTTACCGGCGAGACCCTCTCTAACGTCAACGCTCAGATTTCACAGTCGAAAGCAAAAGCCGCTCTCAACAGCAGTGGTGAACTGGCAATGACTGAAGCCCCTGGTGAATACATTGTTGCCACCATCCTGATCGCTAGTCAGGGCAAACTCGACCTGCCAAAGAGTACAACCTCCACAGAAGATGTTCGTGGTGCCATCAACAAGATTGGCTCTATCTCTAGCGAACAGCTGATGGCTGTAGAAGTCCTTTGGACCCCACAGGTCTCTGGCGAGACCCTCAGCGCAGACGAGTTGATCGCTGAATACCCAAATCTTCAGCTGGTATAGCTCCGCTCCTAGCCAGTCACAAATTAAACTAATTCTCCACAAAGCAGATGCTCCCACTTAGCATCTGCTTTTTTTAGTAGCTGAAACGGACTGAATATGCTTAACTTTTCAACAAAAGTGGTTAAATGAAACGCGACTATCGTAATTGGACTATGGCTCCTGTCGAGTTACTCAAGGCATTTCTACTGGCCAAATCCCCAATTGGGAAAAACAGACAGTAAAACGATAGGCAACTCAACTCGCAGATGCCCTAACGCATTAAGATATCTGCTGTATAGTCAGAGCCATTGACCTTTAGTCCGCTCAAGAGAGACAGAGATGCTGCTGGTACTGCTCACCCGGATACTGCTATTCGCTTCAATCGGGCTTTTGATTTGGTATGTTTTCACCAAAGTCATTGCCCAGAAATATCTGGCGTGGTTCGGTGGTGTCCTGCTCATTGCCCTGCTGATTGTTTCTTATGCAATACCTGATGACGGGACTATCCAGCGCGTCTGGCAGCTATTGTCGTTTCCGCTTACCCCGTTGGGTGCATCGATTGTACTGATTGGCATGTCTCTAAGCGATGGCATTAGCAAATTCAAAACTCAGCCCGCTGCTATAGCTCTAGCTATCCTGCTGATCTCTAGCATTCCGCTTTCCGCTAGGCTGATTGTTAGCCAGTCTGAGCAGTCTATTCGTACCGCCTATGAAAGACAGGCCGCACTGTGCGGAGAAGTTTGTCGTGCCGATGATATTCCAGGCACGGGTAACCTTGCCGAAGCCGCTGCAATTGTGGTTTTGAGTGATAGTAGTGACATCAATAGAGCCATAACCATATCGGCAGATATTGCCACTGCTGACGCGCCTACCTACACAGCGCTGGCTCCCCGCATTACCTATGCTGCGGATCTCTATGCTGAGGCCAGGCGGCTCGGTGGCGCTCCTTTTGTAATTGCAACCGCAGGTTCTGGCAGCGAAGACTCCACACAAAGGGCAATTATCCGCGACATTATGGTACGAAACGGTATAGCTAGCCAGGATATTCAAATCGAAGACAGCGGATTAGATATTAGAAGAACGGCTAGAGACGTTGAGGGTTTCTTGCAGGGTCAGCAGCTGATTAGAAGTAGAGGAGACCGGCTAGAACCAGGCGCAAATGTAGACGACCCACGAGTCGTTCTCGTAGCGCCTGCAATGATGATGTCACGAGCGGCGCTAACTTTTGAGCGTATTGGCCTACAAACTATCGCTAGGCCTACTAGCTTCAGCACCCTTCCTGTGAACCCAGGCGACATCACGAATACGCTGTTCGACTTGCTTCCTAATGTCGATGCACTCCAGCTTACGAGTCGATACTGGAACGAGCTGCTGACTTCCCTGTACTACTTTCTCAGAGGCTGGCTGCCTAATTTCAACTTCGGCTGGGATTCTAGCATTGAGCTATAGACATCAAGCTGTAGCCATTAATCTATAGCCATTAATCTGTAGAGTTGTTGAGCTCTCGCTCTATTTGGATGCTCTCTTTGAGCAAAGGTTACGCTGAATCCTACCGTCAGCGACAAGGTATTTATCGGTAACCTGTGTAACATAATGAAGGACTGAGCATAGGGGCTGAGCACTGTTACGAGCTATTGCTTCTTTTGTCTATTGTCTTACTACGACTCGTCTCTTTGATCGTCTTTTATGGCTCAATCTTCTCAATCTTCTAAGTTTTCGCGCTTGGTCAGCTATCTCAAGCCTCACTGGAGACCGGTGAGCATTGGCCTTCTATCGCTGCTGATCGTCAATGCTTTAGGCGTAACCATCCCTCTGATTATTGGTTATATCGTTGACGAGCTGTCCGTTTCTTTTACCTTCAATCGACTGGCGCTCTACGTGATTTTGGTGCTGGTCCTAGCCAGCATCATGTGGGTCATTCGGATGGTCTCTCGGATCGCTTTGTTCGGCGCAGGTCGACAGGTTGAGTTTGATCTAAAGCAGCGAATTTTTGATCATTTGCTGACGCTTGAACCTGCCTATTTTGGTCGCAACACGATTGGCGATTTGATTAACCGGGCTACTAGCGATGTCGATAATATTCGCCGACTCCTGGGTTTTGCCATTCTCAGTATGGCAAACACGCTATTTGCCTACGTTATGATTGTGCCGACCATGGTGAGTCTAGATGGCGGTGTTGCTCTTTTTTCACTGGCGGTTTATCCGCTAATGTTTGCTGTAGTAGCGGTGTTTGGCAATCGTCTACGTAGGCAGCAGCTAGAGGTTCAAGAAGAAATTTCTGATCTTAGTGACTTAATCCAAGAGGATATGGGCGGTATTTCTTTAGTTAAGATCTATGCGCAGGAAGAAAATGAACGTCGCGCCTTTTCTCTTCAGAATCGAGATCTGCTAACGGCTAATTTGGCCTTGGCGAAAACGCGCAATACGCTATTTCCTCTGCTAGGTGGCTTTGCTAGCCTCAGCTTGGTAATTGCGCTGGCGATTGGTTCTCAATCGATTGTGGCAGGCCGCCTGTCGCCTGGTGATTTTGTTGCGATCATCCTGTATATTCAACAGCTGGTTTTCCCGACAGCGCTACTTGGCTTCACCATTACTGCCTATCAAAGGGGAGAGGTGAGCCTAGATCGCATTGAGGCAATCTTTGAGACTCAGCCCAAAATTCGCGATGCTGCGACGACGGTTTCTTTACCGCAGCCAGCAGGATATCTTCGTGCTACGGGATTGACGTTTACTTATCCCGGCTCGAAGGTGCCTGCGCTAAACAATATTAATTTCAGCATTGAGCCAGGTCAAACGGTTGCGATCGTTGGGCCTATCGGTTCCGGCAAGTCTACGCTAGCGATGGCTCTACCCCGGCTGATAGAGATAGCCCCTCACCAGCTTTTTCTAGACGACTACGATGTGACACAGATTGCGCTGAGTGATTTGCGTGGCGCGATCGCATTTGTCCCCCAAGACAGCTTTCTATTTAGCACCACCATTCAAAACAACGTCCGCTACGGCGATCCGATGGCAGAGCTGCCAGAAGTAGAAATTGCGGCCAAAGAAGCGCAGCTTCACAGCGAAATTCTCAACTTTCCGCAGCAGTACAAGACCGTTGTTGGAGAGCGCGGCATTACGCTATCGGGTGGTCAGCGACAGCGATCGGCATTGGGCAGAGCGCTGCTGATCGATGCGCCCATTCTGGTTCTAGATGATGCGCTCTCTAGCGTGGACAATCAAACGGCGACCCAGATCTTGTCGAATTTATCTGATGATACTCAACAGAAAACGGTGATTTTTGTATCGCATCAGATGTCGGCTGCGGCTGCGTGCGATCGCATCCTAGTCATGGACCAGGGCAAAATTGTCCAGTCCGGCACCCACGATCAGCTTGTTACTCAGTCCGGTCTCTATCAGAATCTGTGGAACCAGCACAAGCTCAAAGAAGTGCTCCAGTAGAGCCTTGAACGATTCCTATATATCGTTCGCCGGATGCCTTCGCGCTTTGGGCTGATATCAAAATCTTGCATTGAGGCGCTATAGCCGCTGTCTCAACCAAAAAGCAAAAAGCGGCAAAGCAACGCGATGGCCAAGTTGAGCACTATATATTAAACCTTTTTGCTCCAGGCTACTTAACGCGCCCTGTAAGCTGCCGCCCCGAGAAAAGTGATGCTTTTTGATGTATGCACTAGATTGGGGACTGTCAGTCGGATCGAGCGCTAAACTTTCTAGGAGCTTGGCCTGAGTAGGGGGTAGTAATAAGAGCAACGCTTCAAAGGTCACGCCTATATCTTGCACTAGCGAAAGCATCGCGCTATGGACATGATAGGACTGGATTACACCGGACTGGCCGTTGCGATGAACAGCATTACACTCAAACCAAATCCGCTGAGCTAGGGCGATCGCGTCTTTGATATGGCCTTGTATGTAGTTTAAAAACAGCGTTAGGCCTTGGTCTTCTAGATCAAACTCAAGACCTGCCGCCGTCATACTGCTGACAATCCAAGGCTTGAGTTCAGAATCGCTCAGCGGTGCTAGAAAGATAATCGGTAGTCGAGACTCTCTCATCCAAGGCTCAGCAACTATTGCAACTAGGGCGTAGCTAACCCGGCTTTGGCGCTGAACTTTTTGCAAAAGATAAGTCTCCCATTTGCGGTGACGATCCCAAGCGCGAATATGCACGAAATTGTGAAATACCATCACGACTCGGCAGCTAAGAGCCTCTGATAAGTACTGCGGTAGCGATAAAACACTCTCAAACAGCGCCCATTCTTTCCCTGGCGCTGTAGGCCAAGCTATTCGTACCCGATTAGGCATGGTCTGATCGAGCATTAAGGGCTGATCTCGAGTCCATTGATAGATCTTAGCTAGTTCATCCGAAGCTTTGAACACGTCGCTGATGCTATCGGCCAAGAGTCGAACGAACTGGCTAGCACTACGACAGCGTAAACAGTCAATCTCCAGGTAGCGAACTCCAATCTGTTTGGCGGCATTACAGACAAGCGTTCGTCGTCCTATGCCAGGAACTCCAGTAACGACAAAATCGCTGTCTTTTTCTAGGAGAGCGCAAACCTGCTGCTGGTCGGCGGCTCGAAATATCAGTGACTGCGATATGAAAGGATTGATCATCTATAAACGGTGCTACACTATTTTTTAGTGCTATATCTTTTGTGAAGCAATCGAATAATAGCATTTGGTCTCCTGAAACAGCTTCAAAACGACATAGGTTGAATCAGTTATGAATATTGGTACAGTCATCGGGTTGGTAGGGGGATTAGCCTTGCTAGTCGGCGGCGCGGAATTTTTGGTTAAAGGCGCTTCGAGGCTAGCGGCAATTGCGGGCATTCCGTCGCTAGTGATTGGTTTGACGGTAGTGGCTTTTGGCACGAGTGCGCCTGAACTAGGCGTCAGTCTGAACGCAAGTTTAAGCGGTCAGGCTGATATTGCGCTGGGCAATGTAGTAGGCAGCAATATCTGCAATGTGCTGCTGATACTAGGGATCTCGGCGCTGATTGCACCTTTGCAGGTAGCACAACAGATCGTGCGCCTAGACGTGCCAATTATGATTGGCGTTTCAGCGCTGCTAATGCTCTTTGGCTGGGACGGTCGGCTAGGGCGTTCAGATGGAGCGATCTTGCTATTAGGTGGACTCGTTTACACGGCGTTTCTGCTCTATCAAAGTCGTCGAGACAAAAATTCCATCGTTCAAAGCGAGTATGCTCAGTTTGAAGTGCGATCACATTCTCCTAAAGAAGTTGCTTTAAACTGCGCTGTGCTAGCTATTGGCTTCGGAATGCTAGTAGTTGGATCGCAGCTGCTAGTCAATAGTGCGATCGCCATTGCAACTATCCTAGGAGCAAGTCCGCTACTCATCGGCCTGACAGTAGTCGCTGTAGGCACTTCTCTACCAGAGCTAGCAACGTCTGTCATGGCCAGTCTTCGCGGCGAAAGCGATATTGCAGTCGGCAATGTCATCGGCAGCAACATCTTCAATATCCTCATAGTCTTAGGAGCTTCTAGCAGTGTTTCTCCTGACGGTGTTGGGATTGCGCCATCTGCTATCTCCTTCGATATTCCGATCATGATAGCGGTAGCTTTGATGTGCTTGCCTATCTGCTTTACGGCCAACCAAGTATCTCGTCGAGAAGGGGCTGTGTTGCTAGCCTATTACTTCTTGTATACGGGTTATCTCGTTGCAAATGCAGCTAATTCATCGCTATCCAATTCATCATGGAGCGGTTGGAGCGGCATCGTAGCTATATCACTGACGCTATTAGTGGGCGTAGTGCTGAGCTGGCAAGCATGGCAGCAAACCGTACAGCACAGACGTCTATAGGATAAGTTGGATTGGCGTTTGCAGTAGTACCGTCGGCCACTAACTTAATCTGTTGCTTATTTAAGCCATATGCTCGTCTAACCTATATGCTCGTCTAACCTAAAGAAGAGAGTAACTGACCCATGCCCAACCAATTTAGAACTAAAAACTACCGACCTGCGCGCAAACTTCAAGTTATTCTCTCGGGCCTCCAGGTTGCAGTTGTAACCGACTTTAGCGTTACCTACAAGATTGTCTTATCTGTACCAGTTCTAGCCGGCTCCTTTCTTCTACATAAGTGGGTAAACGTCAGCTTGGTATTGCTAGCAGTAGGACTGATGCTAGTCTCCGAGCTGTTCAACAGCGCTATCGAAGTCTTGTGCGATTTTGTCGAACCTCAAAAAAATGAGCGTATTCGAGTGACTAAAGATATTGCAGCCGCAGCCACAGGCGTCAGTATTCTCGTTTGGGCAGCAATTTTGCTTATAGAAGGCGTTCGCCTTTTCGGGTTCCTAGACCTTTAATTTCTCTTAGCACTATTTTTTAGTCAAAATTCAACGTCAGTTCAAAACATTTTACGTTTGCAGCAACCGCTCGTAAGGATTTTGAGATGGAAAATGGGAATGCGCTAGTGGCGACCGTAACTTTCGTAGCAGTCATTCTCTTGATCATGACTGAGAAGCTGAATTTAACGGTAGCCGCTCTGCTGGGTGCTTTAGTGCTGGTGTTTGCTCACGTAATGACTCTTAGCGAAGCCATGGAATATATTGGCAACAGCTACTCTACCCTAGCACTATTTTTTGGCGTCATGGTGCTGGTGCGCGCCTTTCAACCCACCCGCGTGTTTGACTATTTGGCAACTCAGATGGTGGTGATGGCAAAAGGCGAAGGCAAGCGCCTCATGCTTGGCATTGTAGCAATTACTACGCCCATCTGCGCGGTGCTGCCTAACGCCACAACGGTGATGCTTCTCGCACCGCTGATTCCCCCTATTGCTGAAGAAGTGGGCGTAGACTTTGTGCCGCTGTTAATTTTGATGGTGTTCGTGGCCAATAGTGCTGGGCTGTTGACGCTAGTTGGAGATCCTGCCACTTTTATCGTGGGCGATGCGATCAATATCAGTTTTTTGGACTATCTTGGGCGATTGAGTTTAGGAGGCTTGTGCGCGATCGCTGCCATTCTAGTCTTGTTACCCTTCTTGTTCTCCGATATCTGGCGCTGGAAGTTAACCGACCTGACCCATCTACCTCATCCTAAGATTCATCGCCCCGGTATTTTACTGTTGGGTGGCCTTGTCATGGCAGCAGTGCTGCTGCTGTTTGTGCTAGGAGAAAACTTTCCGGTACCCATCGAACCTCCCGCTGTAGCACTAATGGGCGCAACATTGGCATTGCTTATTGCTCACCAAAGCAAGCTCGATACGGTCAACGACATCCTCAAGGACGTAGACTGGGGCACGCTGCTATTCTTCATGTCTACCTTTGTGTTAATCGGCGGCCTAGAAAAAACTGGCGTCATCAGCAACCTCTCAAAGCTAATGGTAATAGCCATTGGCGATAATCTGGTTCTAGCATCAGGCATCCTGATCTTTGTGATTGGCCTGCTGTCAAGCTTTGTCCCAAATATTCCGCTAGTGGTGGCAATGGTGCCGCTGCTAAAGCAGTACTTGGTCAGCGCCGGACTGATCGGGCCAGAGTTTCTTAACCCTGATTTCGTGGGAGAGTTTCCCCCGGAGGTACTACCTCTGTTTTATGCCATGATGCTCGGCGCGACCCTTGGCGGCAACGGTACACTAGTGGGTGCCTCTTCAAATATTGTGGCCGCTGGCGTTGCCGAACAGAACGGCAAACGGATCTCATTTAGCAGCTTTCTAAAGTACGGAATCCCCACAACGGCTTTGCAGCTAGTCGTCGCTGCTGGATACATCCTCCTTCGATTCTAGTCGTCCCTGAAAAACTACTCAAAGCTAGAGCGCAGGGCTATTCCAGGAGGTAGATGGCACAATAGAATTGCCAGATAAGCCACTATTGCCGGAAAAAGCTTGCAAAATGAAGCCCTCACCATCGCCTTCAAATACCGAACCGCCGCTATCAGCCTTAGCGCGTCTAAACCTGAACCACCCGCTAGTGAAAATGACTGAAACGATAGACTGGCAGTCGTTTGAGGATAAATTTGGTCGGGTGGTGAAAGCAAGTGGGGGTCGGCCAGCATTGCCAACGCGGTTGATGGTGGGACTGCACTATCTGAAGGCGTTGTATGACGAAAGCGACGAGTTAGTAGTGTCGAAGTGGGTGGAAAATCCGTACTGGCAATACTTCTGCGGAGAGCAGATCTTTCAGCATAAATTCCCGTGCCATCCGACGAGCCTGGTGAAATGGCGAAAACAGATTGGCACAGACGGTTTTGAACAATTGTTAGGACAGATTATCCAGACCGCAATGCGCACGTCTGTGCTAAAACCGAAAGAGATTGAACGAGTGAATGTAGACACGACTGTACAAGAAAAAGCAGTCGCTTTCCCGACCGATGCGAGACTCTACAATCATGCCAGAATAACATTAGTTCGCGCGGCCAGAAAGCGAGACCTAAAATTACGTCAAAGCTATGTAAGAGTTGGGAAGTACGCCTTCTTCAAACAAAGTCGCTACCGGGTGGCGAGACAACTCAAACGAGCGAGAAAGTACACTCGAAAACTACGAACCTACTTGGGCCGTGTGATTCGAGATATCGAACGCAAGCTACCGCAGCCAGATGCCGAAATGGCAGTGTTGTTGAATAGGGCAAAACAGATTGAACAACAACAACGAAGTGATTCAAACAAAATCTACAGCATGCATGCACCAGAGGTTGAATGCATTGCCAAAGGCAAGGTTCACAAGCGCTATGAATTCGGTTGCAAAGTGGTACTCGTAACCACCAGCCTCAGCAATTGGATTGTGGGCGCTGCTGCGGTCCACGGAAATCCCTACGATGGGTCAACGCTCAGTGATGTGGTGCAGCAAACGAGCCAGCTGACCGGGGTAACGCCCAAACAAGCGGCTGTAGACAAGGGTTTTCGTGGTAGCAAGTATCACCCGGCTGGACTACAGGTGCTGGTGGCAGGCACTCGCAAGTTCAAAGGGGTGCTCAAACGATTGGTCAAACGGCGCAGCGCGATTGAACCAGTCATTGGCCACCTCAAGCATGACCATGCTCTAGGGCGCAACTTCCTCAAAGGAAAGCAGGCCGACCGAATCAATGCCTTGCTTACTGCTTGCGGGTTTAACCTTCGCAAGCTCTACCGTTGCTGCCTCAATACGGCAGGCAATTTTGCGATCGCCTAGATAACTGGCATTAGGGTTTTTCAGGGACGACTATGTATTTTGACCAGCCAGACTTGATTGTCAATGCCGTTCGTAATGTCCTAAATCAGGTGATGTCATCGGACTCCTGATGAGGTTTATGAAGCTGCGGAACAAGCTTTGCGGCAGTAGGTGCGATCGATCTGGATCTGAAATGGCTTTGAAGAGTGTCAGTGCCTAAACGGGAGAGTTGATCAAGCCCGGATGATCGTCTGGTCTGGGCTCGGAGACTGGCCAGTGAAAACGGCGATCGCTCTCTTTGATTGGCATATCGTTAATGCTGGCTTCTCGGCGGGCCATCAAGCCTTCTGCGTCAAATTCCCAGTTTTCGTTGCCGTAGGCGCGGTACCACTGGCCAGAGTCGTTGTGCCACTCGTATTGAAAGCGAACGGCAATTCGATTTTCGCCATAGGCCCACAGTTCTTTGACGAGTCGATAGTCTAGTTCTTTGTTCCATTTGCGCTCTAGAAAGGTGCGGATGGCGCCTCTACCCTGGATGATTTCGGCTCGATTGCGCCAGTGGCTGTTTTCGGAGTAGGCCATTGATACTCGCTGTGGATCTCGGCTATTCCAGGCGTTTTCGGCCATTCGCACTTTCTTGGTGGCGATTTCTAAGGTGAATGGCGGGACAAGTTTTAGAGATGACATACGGTAAATCCTTATTTAAGCGGGCATGGGTGTTTGGTTGTGCAAGTCCATATTAGGCAGATTGTTTGACTGTAGTCGTAGGACTATCTTTTGAAGAAATGGGATTTTTGATAGACGCTTGACTGATCGGCTTGCGGCGATTTTCGCGATTATGCTTGAGGTGATAGCGGCAGTCTGACTTTGAAAGTGGTGCCTACACCTGGTTGGCTCTCTACTCGGATGTCTCCTTGTTGCAAGGCGACGAACTGTTTGACTATGCTTAGCCCTAGCCCTGTGCCGGGGATGTTGCTGACGTTTTTGCCGCGGTGGAAAGGCTCAAAAAGGTGAGGATAGTCTTCTGGTAGAATGCCGAGACCCTGGTCTTTGACCTTGAAGATAACCTGGTGTTTGCGTTTGTAGAGAGATAGCTGAACCAGGCTACCAGCGGCGCTGTAGCGAATTGCATTCAATAGGATATTGACTAGGATGGAACGCAGTAGGGTTTGATCAATTTCAGCTATTAGACATTTGAATCTGCCAGTGAATTCTAGTCGTCTGTTGTCGAGCTGAATTTCTTGTAGTAGCTGATGACAGAAGTTGACTAGGTCAATTGGCTCTGGGCTTAGGGAAAGGCGCTTAGCTTCGAGCTTGCCGAGGACTAGGATATCGTCGATCATGTGAGTCATGCGATCAACGTTGGTAGCAATGCCTAGCAGATACTGTTGCTTTTGGGTCTGGGTCATCTTCTCGTCGTAGCGACCTAAGGAAGAAACGGATAGGGCGATGTTGTTTAGTGGGTTGCGAAATTCGTGGCACACCATCGAAACAAAGCGAGACTTTAGAGCGCTGAGCTCTCGGAGATGGGCGTTGGCGGTGTAGAGTTCGGCGGCGCGCGATCGCACTTTCTCTTCTAGGTCTTCATTAGTTTGCTGTAGGACGGCTTCAGCCCATTTTCGCTGGGTAATGTCGCGAAAGGTGACAACGGCTCCAATTACCTGCTTTTGCTCGTCTCGCATGGGAGTGCTGATGTATTCCACCGGGAAGTTGGTGCCGTCTTTGCGCCAGAAGACTTCGTCGGTGACGCGGTGGGTGCTGCCGTCGTGCAGGGCTGCGTAGATGAGGACAGGCTTCTTTGTGATAGTGGGTGCCGTCTAGATATGAGTGGTGCAGGACACGGTGCATTGACTGCCCGACGAGATCCTCTATATCCCAGTCAATCATGGCGGCGGCGGCAGGATTTACGAAAGTGACGTTGCCGTCTAGATCGAGGCCGTATACGCCTTCGCCGACTGAGTTGAGAATGAGCTGATACTGGCGTCTGAGGGTGGCTAGTTCAGTGTGTTCTGAGTGATTGGGCATGAAGGGAGATGGCAAAGGTTAATTTCTAGAGGCTGATCACGCTGTCGGTTGATACTGTGATGAGTTACACCGCAGGCTACGCAGATAAGCGATTTATATAGAGATAGAAGTTGCGCGATATTTCGATCGGATCGGGCGGCTTCCGAAAAGCGTGGTTGATATAGGTGGAAGGCATGGGTGCCAGTATCCTCGTAATCGAAGATGAAGATGAAACTAGAGAGATCTTTTTGCGCTGTTTGGCCTTTGAGAATTTTAATGCGATTGGGGCAAAAGATGGAGAAACGGGAATTGAGCTGGCGGCTCAGCGCATGCCCGATCTGGTTGTCTGCGATATTATGATGCCAGCAATGGACGGTTATGGCGTGCTGAGCGCTTTGAGGAAGGATGAGCGGCTGCTGTCGATTCCGTTTATCTTTTTGACGGCGAAGGTGACGATGACTGACTTGCGGCGGGGAATGGCGCTGGGAGCGGATGATTATTTGACGAAGCCCTGTACGGTTGAACAGTTTTTGAGTGCGATCGCAACCAGGCTTCAGCGCAGTAAAGAGATCAAGCATGGCAAGATTAGGCACGGGCTGCGCGGTCACGAGACATCCGCGACTAAATATTCCACATTCTCTAACATATTCCCCGATTGCCCTAAGCTGTCGCCTGTTTTTCGATTTATTGACAGCCACTACCGGCAGCCAATAAATCTGAGCGATGTGGCTCAAGCCGCTGGCTATACACCTGCCTACTTGACTAGCCTTGCTCAAAACCATACGGGCAAAACGGTAAAAAGCTGGATTACTGAGCGGCGTATGGCTCAGGCTCGTCAAATGCTGAAGGATACAGCGCACTCTATCAAGCAGATTGCGGAAGAGAGCGGATATGCTGACCCTGGATATTTTACCCGGCAGTTTAGAAAACTGCATGGGGTGACACCTAAAGCGTGGCGAAGTCATTCATAGTGTTTGGGTCTGAGTGGCTATAGCCCAGTTCGTAACAACTGTAACAAAAAGCAAGATAACTCTGTAGCAACGGTAACACAACCAAATCAACGACTTGAAGAGCCCGTGAGAAAGTCCTATTTTTTGCCTGTATCGTCCTATTTTGTTTCTACTTCAGACCTATATATTACTGACATCAATCAGAGAATAACAGAAATCGAAAGGGTAGTCTTTCGTCCGTTTCAGGTAAATAAACTTATGGCTTCGTCTAATACACAACAAACATTGCATAGTCTTAATCGCGGTAATCTCCTAACTAGTTCGCCGTCTAACTGCCCAGCTAACTGTGGCGTTTGCGGTGGGACTCATCTATCTACGAGTCACTGGGAGTTTATGCAAACGATGCCTACAGATCCTTTGGATATGGTGGGCGATTTGGTCAAGATGGGGCTTTACAAAGACCGGCAGCTCAATGTCGCAGACAAGTTGAATACCTATGAGCTGCGTAAGGCGCTGCTGTTGAAGTCGGCAGGGAAAGGCGATCCGAAGCGAGAAAAGCTAGTGCTGGCACTGGCGAAGCAGGCGGGCGGAATTGAGAATGCTTTTGCGGCTGCTTTTGGTCCGGAGGCTGGATTGTTTTTTGCGGATACCGTTCGCACTAGCGGCGCGACTCGTAGGGAGTTTTTGCGGAATGTGGCAATCGGTGCGGCGATGGTGACTTTGACCAACTGTGCTAGTTCTGAGGAGCCGGATCCGGCGGCTAGTGACAATGCTGAACCAGCGGATACCTCTGGCCTAGAGAAGACGGATCTGAAGATCGGCTTTATTCCGATTACCTGTGCAACGCCGATTATTATGTCGGAGCCGCTGGGCTTTTATGAGAAGTATGGGTTCAATGCGGAAGTGGTGAAGATGCCTAGCTGGGGGGCAGTGAGGGATAGTGCGATCGCGGGTGAACTCGATGCCTATCACATGCTCGCTCCCATGCCGATTGCAATGACGCTAGGCCTGGGCTCCGGCGCATTCGGCGTCAAACTAGCCAGTATTGAAAATATCAACGGGCAGGCCATCACCGTTGCTAACAAGTACAAAGGTCAGGTTAACGGCCCTGCTGACTTTAAGGGCTTTACCATCGGGGTTCCCTTCCCATATTCAATGCATAACTTGCTGCTGCGCTACTATCTGGCGACTGGCGGCATCGATCCAGATGTAGATGTCAAGATTCGCCCCGTTCCACCCCCGGACAGCATCGCACAGCTAATCGCTGGAGACATTGACGCCTATCTGATGCCCGATCCCTTCAATCAAAGGGCTGTCTATGAAGATGCTGGATTCATCTTTAAGCTGACAAAGGACATCTGGCCAGGGCATCCCTGCTGCGCTTTTGCTGCTAGCGATCAGTGGATTAGCGACAATCCCAACACTTTTAGGGCTTTGAACAAATCCATTATTGAGGCGGCGGGCTACGCTAGCGATCCTGCCAACCGTGTAGAGATTGCAGAAGCGATTTCTGAGCGGGCTTTTCTCAATCAGCCGGTTGAAGTGGTCCAGGCGGTGCTGACAGGCCAGTTTGACGATGGATTAGGCAATACGCTCGATATTCCCGACCGGATTGATTTTGACCCCTACCCTTGGCAGAGCTTTGCTAACTGGATCTCTTCACAGCTAGTGAGATGGGACTTGCAGGGCGACGGAAAAGCGGCGCAGGAGATTACCGACGATAGCTACGATACGGTAGGCGAAGAGGTCTTTTTGACTGACTTGGCTAGAGAATTGTCCGAGGAAGTCGGGTTGAATCCTCCTTCTGATATTTATCGGACGGAGAAGCTGGAGTTTGACACCTTTGATCCAGCGGCACCGGGTGAGTATGTCAAAGCGCAAATTGAGGAGAATGGTGTTTAGATGCCTTTGATCCGATATACCTTTGCAGAGGTTCAACAAAGCTGCATTCATTTAATGGAGGATTTAAACGCATGACCGCAGGCAAGGCAGCACTTGGCAACCTCGGCGTAAGGGATAGAGAGCCTTTTTGGCAAAATCAGAATGTTCAAGCGATTGGACTGTTCCTACTTTCCCTGATATTGTTTCTAGGGTTTTGGGAAGTTGGGGCGAATATGAAGTGGTTTGCAAAGGGCATGCCAACTGCTTCGACCACGCTTAAAGAGCTGTGGTGGTGGTCGACACATCCGTTTTTTGACAACGGTCCTAATGATTTAGGAATTGGTTGGAATCTGTTGATCAGCCTACGACGTGTCGCTATTGGCTATACGCTGGCTTCTTTGATTGCGGTGCCGCTAGGGATTTTGATTGGCATTTCGCCGATTGCCTACAAGGCGTTTAACCCTTATGTACAGCTGCTAAAGCCAGTATCTCCGCTGGCTTGGCTGCCGCTGGGTCTCTATATTTTTCGAGACTCGGAGGTGACGGGAATATTCATTATTTTAATCTCTAGCATCTGGCCGACGCTGACTAATACTGCTTTTGGTGTGGCGAACGTCAGCCCTGAATACCTGGATGTTTCTAGGACACTGGGCGCTTCTAAGCTGCGAACGATTTTCAAGATTATTATTCCAGCGGCTTTGCCCAATATTGTTTCTGGGTTGCGGATCAGTATGGGCATTTCGTGGCTGGTGATTGTGGCGGCTGAAATGCTTCTGGGAACTGGCTTGGGCTACTTTATTTGGAATGAGTGGAACAATCTCTATATTCCCAATATTCTGGTGGCTATTTTTATTATTGGCCTGGTAGGTTTGATCCTAGATAGTGTGTTTGCCGCGCTGGAAAAATTTGTTGAATTTGGTCGTAAATCATGAGTATAGCCTCTGTTGATTCTGGCCCAACTAATCTATCAGAAGCTGACCCATCAGCTCGTACTACTGTGTCTCCTAAACTTGAAGTCCCATCGGCGCAGCTTTCGATCCGCAATGTGACCAAGGTGTTTGAGGGGAAGCAGGATATTTTTAGTAAGCTGTCTCGCAAAACGACGCGAGACTTTACAGCTATTGAAGATATCAGTATTGATATTGAGCCGAATACGTTTGTTTCTATCATTGGACCTTCGGGCTGTGGTAAGTCTACGCTGCTGAATATGATTGCGGGGCTTTCTGATATCAGTAGCGGGGAAATTCTGTTGAACAATCGGCCAATTCACGGGCCGGGTCCAGATAGAGGGATGGTTTTCCAGAACTATGCGCTGATGCCTTGGATGAGTGTGGAAGAGAATATTCGCTTTGCAGTGGAGACGGTATATCCAAAGCTGCCATCGAAGCAGATGACTCGCCGGATTAAGGAGAATATTCAGCTAGTTGGATTAGAAGGCGCTGAGAAGAAGCATCCTCATCAGCTTTCGGGCGGGATGCGACAGCGGGTCGGGATTGCTCGGGCGCTGGCGATTGACCCGCAGATTTTGCTGATGGATGAGCCGTTTGGGGCGCTAGATGCGCTGACGAGAGGATTCTTGCAAAGTGAGGTGGAGCGGATTTGGGAGCAGCAGCGGAAGACGGTGATTATGATTACGCACAGTATTGAGGAGGCTTTGCTGCTTTCGGACCGGATTGTGATGATGACGAAGGGTCCGGCGGCGCGGGTAGATGAGATTTTGGAAGTGCCTTTTTCTCGTCCGCGCGATCGCGAAACCATAGACCAGCATCCGGCTTATCACGCGCTCAAAATGGAGATGGAACGGCATCTGTTCCGGGAGACGCAGGCGGTAGAGGCCGCGCGGATCTAGAGGCCCACCCCGCCCTATGGGCACCCCTCCCGAGAGGGGATTTACTTCAGGCGGTGAACCTGAATTGGCACTAATTTATTTACTTGTTAACCTACTAACCTAAGAGGTGTTTGTCATGACGACTCCAGAAATTACGAAGACGCTGCTAGCGGCGAAGAAGGAGAAAGGTTTGAGCTTTGCAGACCTGGAAGCCAAGCTGGGTTTTGATGAAGTTTGGATTGCGTCGGTTTTCTATCGGCAGGCGAGTGCTTCTGAAGAGGAGGCTGCTCAGATGGTTGAAATGCTAGGACTAGGACCGGATGTGGCGGAAGCGCTGACTGAGTGTCCGGTGAAGGGTGGGCTAGATCCGCTGGTGCCGACTGATCCATTAATCTATCGTTTTTATGAGATTATGCAGGTCTATGGGATGCCGGTAAAGGCGGTGGTGCATGAGAAGTTTGGCGATGGGATTATGAGTGCGATTGATTTTTCGATCGATGTGGAAAGAGAAGAAGATCCGAAGGGCGATCGCGTGAAGGTAATTATGTGTGGAAAGTTCTTGCCCTACAAGAAGTGGTAGGCACATAGCTTCAAGGCAGTTAGGAAAATCAACGTTCTAGGACTCGGGCACCACTCAAAATCTCAGAACGTTGATTGCTTTTTGAGCGCTTAAGCACTCTCCGCTATTAAACTTCCTTTGCAAATGCTGCCTTTCGACTAAACTGTATTCACGTTTAGCTGCTCACGGGAATTCGCGCTATGCCTAGAGCCGTCATTATTCAACCTGAGCAGTCCTACACGTTTTCTGACTATTTCAAGCTCAACTTTGCGCCTCAAGATATCCTGGCCTATTTCGGCGTTTCTCTTCAGCGTCGATCCTTAAAGCTACCCCACTACGATGGGTCTCTCGATCGCCTTGACAATCTCAGATTGCGCATCGAAGAAAGTCTTCCTCGTCTTAGTCTTACCAGCGAAATGGCTCGAAGAGAATTCTTGATCGCTCCGGTCATTACTGATTTGCTGCACTACACCAACGCTACTCTCAATGTGGAATATCCGGTTGCTGTCAGCAATCAGCTAAAAGGCTCTTTGGACTACCTGCTGCAAAACGGTCACACCTTCGTTGTTATAGAAGCCAAAAATGAAGACCTGGAACGCGGCTTTGTGCAGCTCGCTATCGAACTGATTGCGCTAGATCAGTGGATAGAGTCTGAGCAACCTATTATCCGAGGTGCGATCTCAACTGGCAATATCTGGCAGTTTGGTCAGTTCAACCGTCAGTCGCGTGAAATAACCCAGGATTTAGATCTCTACCGGGTACCTGCTGACTTAGAGGAACTTCTTCGGATCTTAGTTGAAAGCATGGAAGCAGCATGAAGTCTCTTTGCAGCTAGTTGTTCCATCCACATAGGACTCGCAGGTACGTCACGGGAACACCGTTACTTTAGTGGGTCTTGACTGTCTCTACACTAGACTTATGAGCTTCCTCGCGAGTCTCATTGCAAGAATGAGATTTGTAGCGCACGAGTCCCCAGAGGAACTTCGTCAGTCTGACTAGTTGCGTGTACCGCAAACAGTCAAGAACCCAAAACCCACGCACATCAGTAATATTGGAGCTAATAATATTTACTTGGACTATATTTGGACTAGATCTAGCTTCCCTTTGTCAGCCCCATTTTCCTTGGGCACATAAGGCGATCAATCGCTTGATTTCCAATTTGCCCGCATCCTTACGGCATCGCACTTCTGCTTCATAGCCCTAAGATAGAAGGCTGGAGCACTTGATTGTGCGACCGTTAGGCATGTCAAAAGCGACATGCCTAATCAGGATCTTATTGGAAGGAACACAAATTTAATGTCATCAAAGAGTCCATCTCGTAGACAGCCTGCATCTTTCAACGGGCCTGCTGATCGGCAAGCCGACAAACCTCAAAAGCAGCACTATTCTAAGCTGATTCTAGCTGCATACTGGACCGGACCCGTTTTCATCATCACTTGTCATATTGGCTCACTATTAGCACTATTCACCGGTCTTAGTCTAGATGCGTGGCTGTGGATCGTCCTTCTATACGGGATTAGAATGCTTGCTATTACCGGTATCTACCACCGGCTGATAACCCACAAGTCTTACAACGCGATCGCACCCGTCAGATGGATTGGCAGCATCGTTGCCTCATCCGCAGGCCAGATGGGTCCTAGCTGGTGGAAAGGCCACCATGACGAACACCACCTTTTTTCTGACGAGTCAGGCGATCCACACAACTCCACCAAAGGCTTTTGGTGGTCTCACTATCAGTGGCTAGTCCACGGGAATTTTCTGCCCTCAAAGCTTCCTGCCGACATCGAACAAGACAATGTTCTGCGACTAATCGATCGGCTGCACATCCTGCCACCCATAGCGCTTGGCCTGCTATCTTTCGCCATTGGAGGTACAGAATACCTAGCGGCATTCTTCGTCAGCACGACGCTTCTCTTCCACGGTGTTGCAACCGTCAACTCGCTCTGCCATCAGTTTGGTTCGCAGCCCTTTCAGTCAGACGATCGCAGCCGCAACAACGGCCTAGTCGCCTTCTTGACACTAGGCGAAGGCTGGCACAACTGCCACCACGCCTTTCCCTGGTCAGCACGTCAGGGCATCACCAAAATCAACGGCCAAATCAAGTACTTGCCAGACCCTACCTTCTGGTTTATTCAAGGCTTGCAGGAAGTTGGCTTAGCCTCAAAAATAAAGCTGCCCTTCACCAAGAGCACAGCTGAACTGACTACTGAGTAGATACGCTATCAAGCAAGCTGTGTGTTCACGTCTATTGCATTCATTGTCTTTTATGAACAACGTCGTAGAAAAGGCCATCTATCACCAAGACATTACAGTCCCACCAGAAGCGATTGATGAAAATGGCCACCTCAACAACGTAACCTACATACGGTGGATGCAAGACATTGCGATCGCCCACGCCAACCACACCCTTTGCACAGCAGAAACCGCCAAAGTGAGCGCAACCTGGATCGTCCGCTCTCACAAAATCGAATACCTTCGCCCTGCCTTTGAAGGAGAACGGCTGATTCTTTTCACCTGGATAGCTAACATTCGTCGAGTGCGATCGCAGCGTAAATACCAGTTCTCTCGCCCTAGCGATCAAACGTTGATCGCTACTGGTGAAACCAATTGGGTCTTCGTCAACAAAGAAACCGGCAAACCACTGGCAATTCCGCCAGCCGTCGTCAATGCCTTTGAAATAGTCAAAGACGAAGAAGCACTCAACCTAATCAAGCAAATCTTGAAACGAGACTCACTAGAATCAAATATAGTCTCTGATTAGGACTTAGTAAACTCAAAAACAGACTTGATTCAAGCGAAACAGTGGCCAGTAAAATGCAAACATCCAGGTCTTCGCTTCATAGAACATAAGCATTGCCGAACGTCGACAGTAATCATACAAGATGTCACATATCTCGTCTCTTGCTGAGACTCACAAGAGACGAGAATAGTCTTGCCTATACCTTTTGAGTCTATCAATGAGACGTGTCATTCAATTCGTCGAACGATCGGTATTAGCCTTCTACATTGGGTAAGAGCAGATTGGCAGGATGCCCAAACTGCAAACTGTGAGACTGACAGGCAAGGAAATACGTGCCAGATAGATAAATCGTTTTCTCGTTGTGAGACTCAAAGGTTTTCTTTATGGTCTCATATATATACTTTGAGTCTTAAAAAGAGATACGCGTCGACACTAGGTAATACAGCTTCAAGACCTAAAATAAGTTGGTCCAGTCTCGCCTTGATATTGCAAAAAATGAGTCAGCAATCAGAAAGCGCCAACGTCAGCTCATCTTCTCAGACCGTCACTATCGACTCCGGTGAGCAGTTGATTCCAATTGAATCGGTCCAAAAAATCCTGAACCGTTCTCGCGCCTCCGTCTATCGCTACGCCAACACAGATCCCAAGATCCTCAATCTTCCCTTCGATGCGAGATGTCTCAACCCTGAGATGCGAGATGATAAAGAAGCCCCTCTTATGTTCCACCCCAATGAAGTCGCCCGCTTCGCCCAGGAAGTTCTCGGAATTAAGCACGTCACCATAGAAATAACCCAGCCAGTCGAAACCGAAACCAATCGCCTGCTACAGGCGATTCTGCAAGAGCTACAAAGCGTCAGAGCTTTATTGGAAGATCAAAAATCGTAAAAACTGTACGCTCAAAATCTTCTGCTCTTCAGAGAAGAAAGACGTCATGTCCAATGAGCCAAAAATAAATGTGTCTAAGTACACAAAAATACTAAAAATAAATACCTAGGAAAGTAACGAAAATATGAATAAACCGCGACTACGTGTGCCGAAAGCAGGCTACTTAGCTACTATTGAACTATAAAGCTAAGGTAAAGCGCCGAAGTTGATTTACGTCTGCTTCCGTCGTGCTTGCATCGATATCTCTGCCTCTTTAGTGGCATATACTTAGAAGCCTGTGGATGCTAGCATCATAAGCTAAACAAAAGGCATGCCATCCTGACTCGTCAACCGCTTGTCCTTTCTATCCTCTACCCTTTCTCCGTATGGAATCTGCTAGCCCTGAGCACCCGCCCGAGCAACCTCCTAGTCATATCGCAAAATTGATTGGCGTACTCATCACGACGCTTACCCTTACTCTGCCACTGTATGCGATATCAAACTTTAAGGCCGTCGAAGTAGAAATCCCACGGCAGTCGGCAACCCTGTTCATGAAAGCGCAAGAGTAGTCTTGGGGACTGTCAGCTTCAAAGCTGACAGTCCCCTCATCATATAAACCCTCATCACACTAGCCTTCGCTGCGCAAGCGGTGGGAGAAAACATCTATCCAAAACGGGCGAATGCGAAGGTAAGCTAAAGGAATTACGCTCTAAAAGAAAACAGTGCAAAGGCGTTTCATCTGCTTCCCACTCTCCCGTAGAATACTGCTGAGGTCTTTGCCTCAAGAAACGCAGTTATCTCACCAGAGTCATTAAACCGTTATGGATTTATCCCGTATTCCCGCACAGCCAAAACCTGGTCTCGTCAACGTATTGATTGAGATTCCTGCTGGTAGCAAGAACAAATACGAGTTTGACAAAGACATCAACGCATTTGCCCTAGACCGCGTGCTGTTTTCCTCAGTGCAATATCCATACGACTATGGATTCATTCCTAATACCCTAGCCGACGACGGCGATCCGCTAGACGGCATGGTAATCATGGATCAGCCCACTTTCCCGGGGTGCGTCATTCCCGCCCGGCCCATCGGCATGATGGAAATGATCGACGGCGGTGATCGCGACGAAAAAATTCTCTGTGTCCCCGCAGACGACCCTCGCTACGTCAACATCAAAACCATCGACGACATTGAACCTCACCGTTTAGAAGAAATCTCCGAATTCTTTAGAACCTACAAAAATCTAGAAAAGAAAGAATGCGAAGTCCTCGGTTGGAAAAACCTAGACCAGGTTCAACCCCTAATCGACGAGTGCATCAAAGCCGCTAGCTAACCGAACTCTACTCACCAAAACTAAAAAGCCTGAAAGAACCCGGTTCTTTCAGGCTTTTTGCGTATTACCTTTCTTTCCTTACCCCCTCATCAGAATCGATATAAACACCGAGATCCTCCCTCCCTTCCCGTGGGTTCACTAAGCACAGCCTGTCAGCTACTACGCATTAGCAACGCCCTTTGATGAAAACAGCTCTTCCACCGCTTGTGGCTCACGTAAATCAGTTAGATACTCAGCCCTCAGAAAAGAGTCAGGTATCAGTCAAGTTTTGGGGCGTGCGAGGTAGCGTGCCTACGCCTACCGTTGCCAATCAGCGGTATGGAGGCAATACGATATGTGTAGAAGTTTTGATGGGAGATCAGCGCATTATCTTTGACGGCGGAACTGGACTGGTTGGACTAGGGCAGCATCTCCAAGCAACCAGCAAGGCACAGAACAATAGCACCGAGGCTCATCTTTTATTCACTCACACCCATTGGGATAGGATTCAGGGATTCCCCTTTTTTCAGCCCGCCTTCGTGCCCAACAATCGCTTCTCTGTTTATGGCGGCATCGCGCTCAATGGAGCCTCTATTAAGCACTGCCTAACTGACCAAATGCTCCAGCCTCACTTTGCCATGCCCTTACAAAACATGCAGGCCAAGCTGAGCTTCTATACGGTGAGCGATCGCGACAGCTTCCAAATCGGTGATATCTCAGTAAAAACTTTGCTTATCAACGAAAAAACGGGAGCAATGGGCTATCGGCTAACCTGGCAGGATTTTGTCATTGTCTATGCAACAGATACTCTAGTAGAACAGATTAATCCAGACTTCCTAGAGTTCATAGCCGCAGCTGATCTGTTCGTTCATGATGGTACCTACTCAGATCTCTCGTATCTATACAGTGAAGAGCCCCAAAATCAACTAGGACCGCACCCCTGGGAAACCGGCATCACGCTTACAGAAAAAGCAAATGTAAAAAAACTAGCACTGCTCCATCACAGTCCTATCCAAAACGATGCTGCGTTGGACCAGCTACAAACTGATATTCAAAATCGCCACCCCAACGCCACTATCGCCTACGAAGGTTTAGTCATTAGATACTAGCTCGTATAGTAGAGCGAACAGCATACTATGCACTCTGCTACACCTTACGCGCAGCTACCATCTCGAACAACGAAATTAAAGAACAAAGGAAGGGATAAAACCAAGGCTTCACTAAGAACCCTACAGAGACTCAAATATTTGACTCCATATAGAGAAACTCTGTAGAGTACGCGCATCGATTTTGACGTTGATTGTTATTCATCAGAGACTATCCCATCAATCAGTAGACTTCAGAGCATAGCTACTGATGTACCAGAACCCAAGATTGACCACAGGAGGTGACTTGGGCTCTGGCAGCTCTCACTTAGTCTATGCTGCGACGGCTGTCGGTAGATAGCCCATCTCTTCCATCTTAGCGATTACTTTGTTGACGCTCTCTTCCAAAGTCTCCTTGTGAGTTTCACAGTTGACTTCGGGGTTTGTTGGCGGCTCATAGGGGTCGCTGATACCGGTAAACTGCTTGATTTCACCCGTGCGGGCTTTGGCATATAGGCCTTTCACATCGCGGGCTTCGCAAACTTCAACTGGCGCACTGACATAGACTTCCATGAAGTCGCCAATCTTCTCGCGAACTTCCTCTCGGATAGCACGGTAGGGAGAGATTGCGGCAACCAAGACGATAACGCCGTTGCGAGTAAGCAAATCACACACAAATCCGATACGGCGCACATTAGTATCACGATCTTCTTTGCTAAAGGTCAACCCTTTAGTCAAGTTAGTGCGAACAATGTCGCCATCCAAGACTTCGAACCTGACACCACGTTCTTCGAGTTTGAGCTTGAGCGCATCGTTAATGGTTGTTTTACCTGCGCCACTGAGCCCGGTAAACCAGATAGTAACGCCTTTTTGTTCTGACATTTGTTTATTCTCCTAACAGTCTGATATGTAGCAGTCTGCACTTTGCCTTTATTGCAATCAGAGGCGAGCGCCCCTGTCGGATAAAGCAAGGTACTTAGCGCGAGTTTTACCGGATGGAGGGCACTGGCAAGCCCTGGAGTCGAAGCCGTTTCTACGTTCCATACAGCAAAATGGCTAATGGAGGCGTAATGATGGTCATGATCAAACTTAAGGGGCCGCCTACCTTAAGAAAGTCTAGAAAACGGTAGCCGCCTGCACCGTAGACCATGGTGTTGGTCTGGTAGCCAATCGGGGTCATAAAGCTGTTGGATGCGGCAAAGGTGATGACGAAAATGACGGTCAGCGGGCTGAGCCCGACGGCGCTGGCTACCTGTACGCCAATCGGCAGTAGCAAGATAACAGAGGCATTGTTTGATAGTACGGCGGTTAGCAATACGGTGAGTACGTAGATCAAGGTGAGCATCCAGTAGCTTGATAGACTGCCGCTCGCGGTCACAAGCTGGTTGGCAATCCATTCGGTTGCCCCGGAGTTTTGCATGGCTGTACCCATCGGAATCAGGCAGGCGAGCAGAAAGATTACGTCCCAGCGGACGGCCTGGTAGAGTTCACCCGGCTTGAGACAGCCGGTGAGGAGCATGGCAACGACGCCTGCGAGGGCGGAAACTAGAATAGGATAGTCGGTGACTGCAGCGACAGCGACGACGGCTAAACCTATGAAGAGGGCGATGTAGGTTTTGCCAGTTCGCAGGGTTTCGACATCTCTTTGCTCTAACAAGAGAAGATCTCGGCTGGTTTGCATACCGACCAAGCTTTGCTTTGGCCCTTGGACTAGCAGCAGATCGCCGAAGCGTAGGGGAACTTTGCCCATGCGATCGCGTACCAATTCTTGTCCTCTGCGAATAGCCAGCACCGTAACGTTGTATCGCTGCCGAAACCGCAGATCCTTCAGCGTGGAGCCGACCAAGTTGGAGTTGGCAATCACTAGTGCTTCAGCAATGCCCTCCTCTTCACTCATGTCCCCCTGCCAGGATTTGTGGCCAAACTGCACGTCTGGAAGAATTTCTAGTCCCTCACTTTCGCGAATTTTTAGCAGGTCTTTTTTGCCCCCTCTCGCGAGCAGGATGTCGCCGACCGCCATAGTCTTGTCAGCTAGAGGCTGAGGAAAATGGGTATTGTTCCGAATGATTTCGAGTACATCCACGTCAAATCGTCTTTGTAACTGGCTGCCTTTAAGGGATTTTCCTACCAAGCTAGAGCGTGGAGTAATCACAACTTCGCTGACGTAGTCTTTCATGCCATACTTCTGACTGAGCCCACGGCCATCAACCTTGCGATCGGGCATCAGCAGCGGAGTTGCGATCGCCATGTACAAAAGACCAACCACAAAAGTAATGATGCCTAATCCAGTAAACTGAAAAAGAGAAAAAGCACCAAAGCCCAGTTCTGCGGACAGCCCGCTGGCTAAAACGCTAGTCGATGTACCAACGACAGTAATCATGCCGCCCAAAATCGTGGCAAAAGAGAGCGGCATCATCAGCTTTGAAGGCGAGAGTTGATGCTGTTCGCAAAAGTCTTCGACAACAGGCAGAAACACAGAAACAACGGCAGTGTTATTAATCAGACCAGATATCGGCCCAACGATGATGCCCAGGGCGATAATCTGCCGAGGCAGCTGCTTGCCACCCCACTGAATCAGCCAGCTACTCGCCTGCTGCAAAACGCCAGTACGAGCAACGCCGGCGCTAAGGATGAACATTGCCATCACGGTAATGGTGGCTGGATTGCTAAATCCGGCAATACCTTGCTCTGGCGTGACTTGTTTTGACAGAATCAGGGCAACCATAACCCCTAATGCGGTGACATCGGCAGGGCACTTTTCTACGATAAAGAGCACAAGGGCAATGGCCACGATGCTAAGGGTTATGACTATACTCATAAATTCGGGCGTTCGTAGACAGCAGACATGTGCAAGGTTGAAAAACCGTTACAATCTAGCCGATTATAGGCTGGTAGGATCTGGGGTCAATAGAGATCGAGGATGCTTGTCCGTAAATATACATATGCTAAATGAAAGCTAAATGTTTCTTGAACGAAAGCTAAATGTTTTCAGCTAAGCTTCCAGCAACTACTTGACAGTCGATTTTTGGGCGGAAGTTTGAGCCAAGAGGTGGTCCTTCAGATGCTTTTCACCCTTCAGCTTCGGCTTTATGTAGAGGTTTTCTAAAAGGACCGCACCACCCGCGACCCAAGGAGGCACGATCAATGCGCCGACAATACCCAAAACCTGAGTACCACCCAGAACAGCGAGCAGCTGATAGAGCGGGTGAACACCGACAGAGCTGCCGACTAAGAGTGGGTCGAGGATATAGGTTTCGATGTTTTGAATGACTATATAAAAGAGGATGACCCATAGGACAATCCAGCCACCCTGCGGAATGGCGACCACTAGGGCAGGAATGGCACCTAGTAGAGGACCAAGAAAGGGAATGAGATTGGTGACGCCTGCGATCGCACCTAGTCCAATTGCAAAATCTTTGAGCCCCAGAAAGCTGAGCCCAACACCGGTAGCCAGAGCCAAAGTAAAGGACACAACCAGCCGACCACGGATATAACCACCGATTCGACTGCCAATTTCAGGAAGCTGCTGACTAACTTTTTGATCCCAGGGTTGGGGAAATAGGCGGATGAAGTTGACAGTGAGGGTATTGCTATCGGCCAGCATGTAGCCAGAGATAAAGATAGCGAGAACCAGGCTGAGCAGTGCGCCTAGAATGTCAGTGGTGACATTGAAAGAACGGAGTGCAACCTGACGAGTGGACCGGACAGCCCAGGCTGCGATCGCCTGCACATCTAGCTGATCGAATACCTGAGAAGTGAAATCTGGCCGGTTGTCATTCAGCGAAAGCGCCCAGGTCTCAGTCTGGGTAGCGGCTTTGCGCAGTAGCAGCGGCAGCTGACGAATCAACAGCTGAATCTGATCTAAGACTGTCGGTCCAATCAGAAAAACAACGCCGACGAGTGTTCCAATAATCGCTAGATAGGTCAGCAGTGCGCCTAACCAGCGAGGTACCTTGAACTGTTCGGCCCAAGCAACAACAGGTGCAATCGAGCAGGCGAGAACGACAGAGATCATCACGAGTAATAGCAACCCTCGCAGCTGCCAGCCAATAATGGCAGCTGCGATCGCAGCAAAAACAATCAAAACGTCGCTAAATGAGATAGACAGTCTCTGTTCAGAAGCCATAACTTATATGCGAGGTTTTCTGATTTTGACCTCTCCGCTAAAGCGTATATCGAAACTGCTCTATCAACATTCCTGGCACCCACATTCCGCCGAGTGACCGTTGATCGTAGGTGCCAACAGCGGGAATAAACGTTTGCTGTTCGGTGAGGTCAATCAGCCCTTCTCCCAAAAAGCGGTAGAGATTATCATCAAACCGTAAGTTTTCAATCGGCGCGATAATTTCTCCGTCTTCTACCCAGAAACAGGCATAGCGAGTCATCCCAGTAATTCCACCAGCAATCAAGTCGCTCCAGTTTAGATAGTGTAAATTCGAGAGATAGAGACCAGTGCCAAGCTGAGAAAGAATCTGCGCTTCAGACAGGCTTCCACCGCCGACAGTAGGAGCTCGCATCGATTCACGAGTGCTGGCTGCATTGCTAAGCTTGTCATATTCTTTAGCGCTGCGGCTGCTGACTAGTGAATTCGCCCACTTTCCCTGCTCGATGATAGGTAGCTGGCTGGGCGAAATCTCTCCGCTGTCATTGAACCTAGGAATGCCAATTCTGCTGAAATCTTCACCTAAAGAAAATTTCTCAGAGAGCGCAACTTCACCTTTTTCTAGTTGATTGAAAGCGCTGTTTCCCTGACGAAGGGCAGCCTCTCCTAAACCTCCCCATCCAATTGTTTCGATAATTTCCGCAGTAGCAGCGGGAGCTAAATAGGTTCGATAGCTGCCTTTAGGAACGGTTTTAACTGGGCGAGCAAGAAGTTCCAATCGCTGCTTAGTTGCAGCAACATTAGCGCGGTATGCCTCTGCGTCCCAGCGATCGCCTGCGATCGTGCCCTTGACAGCCTGATCTCTTCTGCTCCCAAACAAGGAATAGTCCAGTGTGAACGATGGAGTCTCGAACCAATGCTGTTTCCCAGCAGAGTCTGCATAAGCGCGATAAGAGAGGCCACCCGCATACAGCCCAGAGAAATCTAGTGACTTGACCGGGTCTAGCAGTTGGTCGGCGACCTCTGTTTCAGCTAGTAGGCTGCCACCATAGACTTCTCGACTGGTAGGAGTTTTGATAGTTGCAGGGAGAACAATATAGGGGTCGATAGGCAAATTGAGAAGATCCTGCTGGAGCTGCGAGAGAGCAACTTGGGTGAGGGACCAGTCAGTGGCAAAGTCTCCGGTATAGGGTAGGGTAGTAGAGGCAGTGCGATCGCAGCTCATCACGCTCAAATGCATTCGCCCATCGCGCACCTGGCCAGTCTGTCGCACCTTGGCACAGTTAAACCGGGTGAACTGACTTTCTTCTCCAGACAAAGAGAGCGTGAAGTGCTGATCCTCTGCTAGCTGTGACTGTACAGCCTCAACTAGCTGTTGAAATATCATTTCGTAGCAGGTGTGTTCGAGATTGTTCTCTTGGTTTTTCTTGTACAAAATTTGAGAAGTCATGCGCCTGCGCCTCCAAATACTTCAATGTTTTCAAAGGTGCAAATCGGGGCGGCGTGACCTACTCGAATTAGCTGATTGGGTTCGCCTTTTCCGCAGCAGGGGGTGCCATACACCGCCATTGTCTGAGCATCACCTACCTGAGAGAGACTGTGCCAGAACTGCGGCGTTGTCGCTCGGTAGTTGGGATTTTTTAGCGGCGTGGTGAGCTTACCGTTTTCTATTTTGCGGGCATATTCGCAGCCAAACTGAAATTTGTGCCGCTGATCGTCAATTGACCAAGAACGATTGGATTCCATATATACACCGCTCTCGATGCTAGCAATCATAGCCTCGAAGCTAGTTTGTCCAGGCTCTAAGTTGATATTGGCCATGCGATCAATGGCGGGACGGTTCCAGCTACAGGCACGGGCGCAGGCAACGCCGGGAATGTTCAGTCGGGTTTGGCTTTCGAGTCCACCCAGCCCGCGCTGCAAAACACCATTTTGAATGAGATAGTCTCGTTTGGCGGGAGTGCCGGTGTCGTCGTAGTCATAGCTAGCGAGCTCTCCAGAGCGGGTGGCGTCGAAGGTAACGTTCATCAGGGGAGAGCCGTAGGCCAGCTGTCCGAAGTCTTTGGGCTGGATGAAGCTGCCGCCTGCATAGTTGCGTTCATCGCCTAGGATACGGTCTAGCTCCAGCGGATGGCCGATGCTCTCATGTATTTGCAGCATCATCTGATCGGGAGAGAGCACGAGCGTAGTAGTGCCGTTCGGGCAGTCAGGGGCGGTAAGTAGTTCGATAGCCTGCTCACCAATGCGGGTAGCACGCTCCCATAGATCTGCCTCTTTAAACCTTTCCCAGCCGCCTTGGTAGCTGTGAGACATAGGACCGTTGTCCGTGCGGGCCTGAGTGACACCAGCGGCTTGGGCGATCGCACTCAAGTGACTCTCTATCAGGTTTAGTTTCTGATGCACCTGCGAGCCGTTGCTGCTGACTAGCCAAGTTTCGATCTCATGAGTGCGGGCGATCGCAGTGGTGCGCACGATATCGGTCGATACCTTCAGCCGCTCACAGAGTTGACGCAAGAGGTCGCTGACTTCAGTCGCTCCCAAGCTGTCAAAAGGCTGGTCTAGCGGCGAGATGTAGCTGCCCACTACGGTCGGTCGAACCGCCGCTGTGAACTGGTGGACGGCCCACTTGCTGGTTGCGATCGCTTGTGCATAAGCCTGCTGTACGGCGGCTCGAAGCGCTTCTGGGGTGAGCTGATTAGTAGCACTGTAGCCAAACTGTCCATAAGCTAGGACTTCCACCATGGCTCCTCGGCTGAGCGAGCGTTCATTTTGCTGGGGATGTCCGTCGCGCATAGACCGGACGATGCTGGATTCTTGTACTGCTCGGATACCAATCCAGTCAGCAGCGATATCAATTTGTTCGAGTACGGCAGTTAAGTGGCCAATCATAGAAAACTTCAAACTTGTATGTAGATGCAATGTCCTAATAGTCGACGAACGGTTCCGTTGACTTGTATGTGTTGCCTTTTAATACCATAGAGCCGTTGAGAAATCTGCGTATTCCGGCGCTCTTTCGTTAGCCACTAGCTTTGAAAGATGACACAGAACATATATTTTTTTATAATTAAAATTGTGCATAATTATTCATCAAGTTATGGCTTTTGTGTGAAAATGCTTTTTTACTAAGTTATTACTCTCCTTAAATCTATTTTACGTAAATATGGCTATCGACGATTTGGATCGAAAGATTCTAGCTGCTTTGATGATTGACGGGCGAGTCAAATGGTCAGCACTGGCAGAACAGTTTGAGGTGTCTGCACCTGCGATCGCAGATCGGGTCAGACGGTTAGAAAAAGCGGGCGTACTGACTGGGTATGTGGCCAAGCTGATCCCCGAGTCACTTGGCTTTGGGCTGACAGCCTTTATCACTGTGACGCTAGAGCATCCTCAATATCGCAGTGGCTTCGTGGACTACATACAGGCAAATAAGCGGGTGCAGTCCTGTCATCACATCGTTGGGGACGGTGACTATCTGCTAAAAGTTTGCTGCCGCTCTACGTCGGAACTAGAACAGCTTTTGAGCGAGGAGCTCAAGGCACTGCCAGGGGTTCAGCAGACGCGGACGACGATTTCGCTGCGGGCGATCAAGGATACGTCGGGGGTACCGGTTGATGAGGAGTAGGGAATGAGAAATAGGGAATAAGGCTGAGAAGTTGTTGTTTGGAAATTTTGGAGAGCTAGTTGGTGCTGATATTAGTGCTGTTGAAGGGGATTGCGATGGGGGTCGCGATCGCGGCTCCGGTCGGTCCGATTGGGCTGCTGTGCATTCGTCGAACTTTGGACAAAGGGCGAGTGATTGGCTTGCTATCTGGCTGCGGGGCAGCAACGGCTGATGGTTTGTATGGCATGGTGGCGGCGTTTGGATTGACGGCTGTCTCTGACCTGCTAGCCGAATACAGCAACTGGCTACGCATCGGCGGCGGCCTGTTCCTTTGCTACCTTGGCCTCACCACCTTCCTCAGCCGCAACAGCTCTCAAACTATAGATACCCTGAAATCATCCTCTATTCCCCCATCCCCTACTTCCCTCTCTCCCTCCTCCGCCCTCCTCTCCTCCTCCGCCCTCCTCTCCGCCTACACCACCACTCTCGCCCTTACCCTCACCAACCCTGCCACCATCCTCTCTTTCCTTGCCATTTTTGCTGGTCTCGGTATTACGCAGAGCGCCTACCTGGATTCTGTAACCCTTGTATTTGGCGTATTCACGGGCTCAATCCTATGGTGGCTGGTGCTAGTGTCAGGGGTGACTTATCTGCGCGATCGCCTGACGCCTGAGCGCCTTTTTCGGTTCAATCGATTTTCTAGCAAGGTCTTTGGTGTATTGATCTTTGGATTTGGCATAGTGGCTCTGACAGTCAGGGTTTAACGGCTGTTTGAATAGCTGGTAGGAATATGGTTTTGTGGACTCAGCGCTGGCGACGATATTTGAGTGTGGGAATGGCGATCGCGCTTTCCTGCTGCATCCTGCTCGGCAATCCTTTTTCGACCCCAAGCCAAAGATCAGGCCAGCTAGCAAAAGCTCAATCTGTCGTCGATCAGCTCCGACAGCAGCGGCAGCAGGTAGACCAGCAGATAGAGGTTTACGACGAAGCCAACCAGCGCTATCAAAAAGCTGAGAACCAGGCCAACCAGAATATCCGCAGCCTGTCTAAGACGATTCAAAGTACGGATGCATGGATTACGAATACTGAATATCAGCTAGGCGAGGCAGAAGGGCAGCTGCGCTTGTTGGAAGCTAATCTGGAAAAGAACAAGCAAGATTATGAGGAAGCTCGAACGGCAGTTGTCGGTCGCTTGCAGTTTATGCAGCGTCAGCAGGGGGCCCAGGGCTGGGCTCTGCTACTGCAAAGTCAAAATCTCAACGATTTTTTAGATCGGCGCTATCGGCTGAAGCAGGTTTATCAGGCAGATCGGGCTTTGCTAATCAGTCTAGAAGATAGGTCGGTGGGGATTGTCGAACAGCAGCGGGGGATTGAACAGCAGAAGAATGCGATCGCCCTCCTCCGGCAGCAGCTGTTGATCAGCAGACAGCAATACACGACCCAAGTTCAGCAACAGAGCGGTCTGATCACTCGGCTAAAGGAGAATCGAGGGGCGTTAGAAGCGGCTATCAACCAGCTAGATCGAGATTCTGATCAGCTGACGGCACTGATATTGGACCGGGTCTCCGCAGCGGGGACGGCTGGCGAAAAGATTGCTAGAGAAGAAGCCCTGCGCGCGGCGAGATCGTCTGGAAAGATGCTGCGTCCAACTACTGGTCCGATCACAAGCCACTTTGGCAAACGCTTTCATCCGGTGCTGGGCTACAGTCGCCTTCATGCGGGTACGGATTTTGGAGCGGGGCACGGCACGCCGATTCAGGCAGCGGAGACGGGCATTGTGATCTTTTCTGGCTGGTATGGGGGCTATGGCAACGCGGTCATCTTAGATCACGGCGGTGGGCTGACGACGCTGTACGCTCATGCGAGCAAGCTGAATGCGGCTGAAGGGGCAACGGTTAAAAAGGGCGATGTGATTGCGGCGGTGGGGACAACAGGCCTTTCGACGGGACCACATCTGCATTTTGAAGTGCGTCAGGCGGGCAAGCCAGTCAACCCAATGAATTTTTTGTAGGCTTGTGACAAACGATTCTAGAGCATTGATTGTTGGGCTCTAGATCTTTGGGCAGCGAGCAGGATAATCTAGGTAAATGAGATATCAAACACTGGGCTATTCCACGGGCGTTGCTTTTTGCCTCGGATTCTTCTCTCTAACGGGAACTGTCCAAGCCCAGTCTGTAGTCGAATCCGATATGCCTTCTGTCGATCCAGATGTGCCTGTATCTGATATGCCAGCGCCCGATGCGGCTGATACCCCGCTTAATCTATCCCCAGAAACCATAGAACAAAGCCCGGTGCTTCAGGAGTGGATAGAAGAGATTCCCAATGTCCGTTCGGATATTCGCAACGATCCTAGCTTTAGGACGAAGGTTCAGGTCGGCTACAGTTTTTTTCCTTCATCTGATAGCACTAGTGGGTTTGTAGTGGGTGTAGATGATGTCTTTATTGGAGAGACGGCGCTGACGGTGAGTGCGGATTATCAACAGAATTTTAGGGGCGATCGCACTGCCTACGGCGCGGACCTGCACTATTACGTTTTACCGCTGGGCGGCTACGTCAATTTGTCCCCTATCGTTGGCTATCGTCACGCTGATTCTGCTGACGATTACAGCGTAGACGGCGCAAATCTAGGGGTCAGATTTCGCTTTGTTCCTTCTCGTACAGGAGCGGCTGATTTTACGGTCGATCAGTCTTGGGTGGTCGGCGACAGCGAAGGTCTAAGCATCACTCATCTGAATTTCGGCTATGCGCTTACTTCAAATCTGCGCCTGTCTACGGATTTGGAGTGGCAAAGCACTGCTGATGAAGGCGATAGCCGCGTGGGCGTCAATCTAGAATGGTCGCTTTAGTAGAGCGCGTTGGACTTCTGTTTCTTTTTATTCATAGCGAACGTTTCTGTAGTCAATCCAGCCATCTTCGTGGCTACTGCGTGGATCTTTATGGGTCCAGTGGATGAGGCCACCGCGCTCATTCCATTCGTATTCGCCTTTGACGGAGACGCGATCGCCCTTTCGCAGTCCGTCCAATCGCTCAGACACATCAATGTTGTGAACAATCAGCACCGTCTGATTACGCGCGATGCGGATGACAAACCGCTGATGTCGTGAGCCTTCGATATCGTCGGGGAGCAGCGCCTCAACCGTACCAGCTACACTTTCTACGATGATGTTCGATTGTTTGTTTTTGAAGGCCTCTAGCACCGACTTGCTTCCCATCACTTCTGCATTACTATTTCGGTAGAGATAGCTCGGCGCTGCCAATACCGGCACTATGCCACTCAAAAATACTCGTCTATGCATCTGTACTTGCTTGGGAAATGTCCACGTGAGAGAGCTGCCGCTAAAACTAACAGGTTGCTTTATGTTGGTCATATCGTTGAGCTTTAGGATACAGCTTTCTAGCAACGTTTTGTCTAGTTTGAAATTATTGCCGTATCGGATAGAGAGGGCGAAGTAACTCTAGCGGCAGTTCTTAGTCTGTATCGGTAGCCGCTCGTATCAGTAGGTTGCTAACATGCTCATACAAGCTTTGCACT
>CAWCXR010000007.1:0-122653 GCA_963799555.1 uncultured cyanobacterium | reverse complement strand
ATCGATCCTTCTAAGTTCACAGCTTGATAACCCGCTGCTCTTAGCGCTTGTCCTAGTCGCCCCGAACGATAGCCAATAGAGCAGTAGACAACAACTGATTTGTCTTTAGAAATCCCAATTTTTTCTACCTCGGCTACCGTCTGAGCCTGATACGCACCGGGCAAGTGACTGATTGTATATTCTTCTAGTTTTCTGGCATCGACCAAGAGGAGGGCTGATGGGGCTGTCAGCTGCCGGGCTAGTTCCGTCGTAGATATTGTTGGAACCGAAGGAAAAGACCGACGCACCCAGTCCTTAACGCCTTTCCACGCTAAGGTACGTGCATAGGTAGGAAATGCTGATAGCCAAATCATGATCGACCTTTTATGTAGTTCAGAATATATAGTTCAGGAGACTAGCTTTGATTGACTTTACACCCTGGGCGCAGATGCTGCGAACCTACGTTTCACAAGGACAGGTGGACTATGCTCGCTGGCAGAAAGAGTCGGCCAAAACGCTAGATCAGTGGCTAGCTAGTTTGCAGACGGTTGAGCTAAGTGCGCTTGAGGCGGAAGAGAATAGAGATATTGCGATCGCAGCTTGGGTCAATCTCTACAATGCCATCGTCGTACAGCAGGTGCTAAAACGGTATCCCATTCGCTCTATCCGCCCAGAGATTCTAGGCATTCCCAACTGGGCTAGCTTTCTTCTATTCTTCAAGCAGCCTGTCTTTTCCGTGGGCGATCGCACCCTCAGCCTAGACAAGATCGAACAAGACACCCTACGCGCTCAATACGACGAATCACGAATACATTTCGCCCTCGTTTGCGCTTCTACAGGCTGCCCGCTGCTGCGCTCCGAAGCCTACCTACCTGCTCTTGTCTCAGATCAGTTAGAAGAAGACGCTCGACGCTTTATCAACAACTCAACCAAAGTCAACTACGATGCGGCTAGCAACACGCTCTACTGTAGCAAAATTTTCAAATGGTATCAGGACGATTTTCTCTCCCAGGCGGAGTCTATTCCTGCCTATATTCAACCCTATCTGGCGGAGACAACAATTCAGGCGAACGCCAATATTGTCTATTTACCCTATAGCTGGCAACTGAACGATCAGCGAACGTTCTCATAGAACCGCCTCAGCGTAGTCGCAGAAACACCAACACCCCACAAGGATCCAATGGCTAAATAGATCAAGTTAGCCTTGATAGTGCCCCACTTCGCCACCCGACGATCCGAAGATTGAACCGTGCGATTGACCTGCCTAATGCGTCCTCGCTGCGATAGCTTGATGCACAGATCAGCTTCCTCCATAATCGGGATAGCGCTGTCATAGCCACCGCAGGCAAAGAAATCTGACCGGCGACAGAACATCACCTGGTCGCCAAACAACAACCTCAATCCCTTCTGAAAAAAGAGTCGAGGTCGAAACAGCAAAGGCGCGTAGTAAGTCTTGAGGCTGTTGTGCAATGAAGTTACCCAGCGGGTGGTAGAGCTGCCAGTCATCAAAGAGATGAACCCCCCACAGGCGACGCTAGAATCGCTCAAAGTTGTTGTGATCACGCTGATAACATCGTCAGGTACGATCGTATCGCCATGCAGAAAGCACAGAATGTCCCCGCTGGCGTATCCAGCGCCTAAGTTCATCTGAATGGATCGACTGGGCTGGGTGGTTGTCAGCACAGTGACGCTGTGTTTTTGTGCGATCGCAACCGTATCGTCGCAGCTGCCGCCATCCACTACAATCACTTCCTTTGCGGGCGGGTCCAGTATGGTTAGCTGTCGCAGTGTCCTTGCTAGTGTCTTCGACTCGTTTAGCGTAGGGATGATAATAGAAACACTTGCCAAATTCACCGATTCCTTTTTGTATGCAACGTAATAATCTCTCTTATTATGACCAGTGGGCTAATAGCTGGTGGCAAAAAAGCGCTACCGTCGCCCCGTTAAACCAGCTCAACCCGCTACGGTTCCAGTTTTTTGATCGCCAAATTCACAGCTGGCAGCATCTCAAAGTGCTAGACGTGGGATGTGGCGGTGGGTTTACCTGCGAGTTTCTAGCAGAGCGAGGCGCTCTAGTGACTGGGATTGACCAGTCTACAGCCTGCGTCGAAGCGGCCAGCCGTCACGCACTCGAAACTGGTTCGGCCATTCAATATCAGCAGTCTGAAGCTGAGCAGCTCCCTTTTAAGGATGCGACTTTTGACGCGGTTGTCTGTGTTGATGTGCTAGAGCATGTAGGAGATTTGCACAAGACAATAGCAGAAATCAGTCGCGTACTCAGACCCGGTGGTTGGTTCTGCTTTGATACTATCAACCGCACCTGGCAGTCAAAACTAGTGATGATTTGGCTATTGGAAAATATCTTGAGGCAGATTCCACCGGGTGTTCACGACTGGCGCAAGTTCATTACGCCAACAGAACTCTCTACGCTGATAGAACAGCAGAATATGGATATCAAGTCTCTATCTGGCTTTGATCTATTTGGAGAAGGCGTGCTGGGTAAGCTGCAAAGGCTGCGTCAGTACCAGCAGACAGGAAACCTCCAGGTGGATTTCAGCACCGGCGATCGCCCGACGGAAAACGGACCTGGTCAGCAAATAATGTATATCGGTGTCGCTATCAAGCGCTAATGTAGAGCCTCCATACCGATTTTAGTTCTACATCGCTTTCAAAAGGCACGTGTTTAGCGAAGACAGAAACCGAGGGCTGAGCGGAGTCGAAGTCCGGCCAGGTTGTGCCTTCGACTTCGCTCAGGCAGCGTAATGTACTGCCTTTAGAGCTATGCACGCTAAATACGTACCTTTCAGAAGGCTGTAATTGTTCGAAGGATCAGGTTCTTCTAAAAAGACCTGCGGCTCAATTGCGATGGTCAGTCTCCTGTTGTTTCGACGGTTTCGAGCCTAGCATCGGCGTACAGATCTAGGAGCGGTACGCTCAGGCCCACGCTTTTGAATTCAACCACGACTTCAGTCCCATCTTCGCTATCTCGATAGATCTGAAGTACCCATAGCCCGCCTTCCGCGCGGCGAAACACTTCTACTCTTTTGCGGCGAGTATTAATTAAAACATATTCTTCTAGACTGTCGAAAGATTGATAGTCAACAAACTTATCGCCTCGATCAAAGCTTTCTGTAGAATCAGACAGCACTTCGACAATCAGCTTTGGAAAGCGTTTAGCAAGATTATCCGTCTTATCCGCTGAATCACAGGTGACCATCACGTCGGGATAGTAGTAGTTTTTTCTATGCGCTAACTGAGCTTTGACATCAGCTATATACACATCGCAGTCCGAACCTCTCAAATGGCTACGGAGCACAATTGCTGCATTTAATGAGATTGTATTATGCGCGTCAGTCGTACCTGACATCGCATAGATTTCGCCGTCAATATACTCGTGTTTGACTAAACTGTTCTCCTCGAAGGCTAGGTACTCTTCAGGAGTCATTCGGCTGCTAGAGATTTGAGCAATCATAGCTTCGTCGAAAAGGTAGTTTACTTAAACATAGCGCTAGTCCGAGGCTGTCGCTACAGTCTCTTTTTCTGCTTCGCCTTCATCGACTTCACTTTCAAAAGTATCCGCTTCGGTGATTGTTTCAGGCACCTCATCTTCAGCAACTTCTTCCACCACCGGCTCAGGCTTAGCGGCTTTAACTTTGAAGGTAAGACCGTTGGCTTTCGACATACTAATTTTTAAGGTGCTGCCTTCGGTAAAGGTATTCTCTAATATCAGTGTGGCAATGGGATTTTCTAGCTCGCGCTGAATGGCTCGCTTGAGCGGACGAGCGCCGTAGGTAGGGTCGTAGCCCTGATCGGCAACGTAGTCGATGGCAGGTTCGGACATTTCGAGGCTGATTTTTTGATCTGCTAGCAGACGATAGATGCGTTTGAGCTGAATGGTGACGATGCTGCGCAGCTCTTTTTTCGTCAGGGCGTGGAAGAGAATGGTGTCGTCGATGCGGTTGAGAAACTCTGGGCGAAAGTGCGATCGCAATGCCCCCATCACCAGCGTCTCCATCTCTGAAAACTTAGAATCATCACCAGAGACATCCAGAATATACTCACTGCCGATATTGCTAGTCATCACAATCACAGTATTGCGAAAGTCTACCGTCCGACCTTGTGAATCGGTGATTCGACCGTCATCTAGCACCTGCAAAAGAATGTTGAAAACATCAGGATGAGCCTTTTCTACTTCGTCTAAAAGTACAACAGAATAAGGATGGCGTCTAACTGCTTCAGAGAGCTGACCGCCTTCCTCGTAGCCCACGTATCCAGGCGGCGCACCGACCAAGCGAGAGACCGAGTTTTTCTCCATGTACTCCGACATATCCAGCCGGACCAGCGCGTCTTCAGTATCGAATAAGAAGGCGGCTAGAGCGCGAGCAAGCTCCGTTTTACCTACACCAGTCGGTCCCATGAATAGGAAAGAGCCGATCGGGCGTCCAGGATCTTTCATCCCGGCGCGGGCGCGACGAATGGCAGCAGAGACAGCAGTTACGGCTTCGCTTTGACCAATCACCTGTTTGTGCAGATGGTCTTCTAACTTCAACAGCTTTTGTCTTTCGGATTCCATCAGGCGATTGACAGGAATACCGGTCCAGCGAGCGACAATTTCGGCGATGTCGGCTTCAGTAACCTGCTCGCGTAGCATGGTCAAACCTTTTGCCTGTAGCGCCTGCTGGCTGATGTCTAAAGCTTCTAGCTCGCGCTGAATCTCTTCTAGTCGGCCATATTTTAGCTGGGCCGCGCGTTCAAGATCATTAGCGCGCTCAGCCTGATTCATCCGCAGGCGAGTACGTTCTTCTTCTTCTTTGAGTTCGGTAACCGCATCGAGAGTTTCTTTTTCGGTATGCCACTGCTGGTCGAGTACCTTTTGTTCTTTCGAGAGTTCTTCGATCTCTTTTTTGATGCCCGCTAGCCTTTGGTTAGAAGTGCGATTGCTAGAACCAGCAGCTTTCTCGCTTTCTAGAGAGAGTTTTTCCATCTCTAGCTGCATCAGACGGCGGTCAATGATTTCTAGCTCTTCGGGTTTAGAATCGATCTCCATTTTGAGCTTGGCGGCGGCTTCGTCGATCAGGTCAATTGCTTTGTCTGGAAGGAAGCGATCGCTCACATAGCGATCCGAAAGCGCCGCCGCTGCTACTAGCGCCGAATCTAGGATAGTCACGCCGTGATGCACTTCGTAGCGCTCTTTGAGCCCCCGCAGAATCGATACCGCATCTTCCACGCTGGGCTGTCCGACGTACACCTGCTGAAAGCGGCGCTCTAGAGCCGTATCTTTTTCAATATGCTTGCGGTATTCGTCAATAGTGCTTGCGCCGATACAGCGCAAACCGCCCCGCGCTAGAACCGGCTTGAGAATATTGCCAGCATCGACGTTGTTCGCGCCTGCGCCTGCACCCACCACGGTATGCAGCTCGTCAATAAATAGAACAACCTGACCGTTAGAATCGGTGACCTCTGCGAGCACAGAGCGCAGTCGTTCCTCAAATTCGCCTCGGTATTTTGCCCCGGCGATTAAACCGCCAACATCAAGCGAAATCAGCACGCGGTTCTTGAGAGATTCGGGCACGTCGCCGTTGATGATGCGCTGGGCTAGGGCTTCTGCGATCGCAGTTTTCCCCACCCCCGGCTCGCCAATCAGCACCGGATTATTCTTCGTCCGCCGAGAGAGCACGTGGATCACCCGTCGAATCTCTTCGTCTCGCCCAATCACCGGATCAAGCTTACCTGCTCTAGCTTCTTCAGTCAGATCGCGGCCATACTGATGCAGCGCCGGGTACTCATCTTCTTCAGACACCCTAGCCGTAGCTGGCTTATCACTTTCTTCAGGTGCGCGCAACGCCTGGATCGCCTTCATCATATGCGACGTATCCACATCAAATCCGCGCAGCAGCCTGCGCCCGATCCGCTCGTCTTCGACAAAGCCAATCAACAAATGCTCTACGGCAATCAGCTCATCTTGCAAATTGAGCCTAGCCCCGTCTGCCGCATCCAGCATCCGGTCCAGGCTCTGCCCTAAATACAGATTGCTATCAACTGCCACTCTGACCCGCGACTGCCGCTTGGCAAAGGTTTCTAGCTCCTGCAAAATCTGCTCAGGAGACAGCCCCGCTTTCGCCAGAATCACATCAGCCTGCCCCGCCTGCTCTAGCATCGCCAGCGTCACGTGCTCGACCTCTAGATACTGCTGCCGAAATCGGCGGGCAACGTCTTGGGCTTCGACGATTGCGTCCCAGGCTTTGGCGGTGAACTTATCAGGATCGGTTGGCTGCATAGAAAAGGGGCTGTGAGGAGAGGGGCTATAGAAGGAGCTGTGGAGAAAGAGACGGTGGAGAAAACGCTATGGAAGAGGCTACAAACGTAGGGCTTTTAGTATATCAATGGAAGGGGGTTAGCATTGGCCCAATCGATACCCACGCGCCGCTGTACAATTGGCCTGTACTAGATCCTTACACTATGTGCTAAACGGCTGTTCATACCATAGCAATATGAAATCCACATTCGCGCTGCGGCTCTAACATGTAAAGATATTGCGTACGGTCGAAGAGAGCTTGAAAATGGTTCAAATTCAGTCCAGACCAATGATTTTAGAAGCGTTTCTAGCCTTGCCAGAAACGGAACCTGCTAGCGACTTCATCAATGGTCAAATTGTTCAAAAGCCAATGCCGCAAGGAAAACACAGCCGTCTCCAGGATAAGTTTGTGAACGCCATTAACGACGCTGTCGAATCGAACAAGACGGCCTATGCACTTCCTGAGCTGCGATGTATTTGCGGTACGAACGCTGTAGTCCCAGATATCTCTGTTCTCACATTGGAGCATCTTCCCATCAATGACAATGGAGAAATAGCGAACGTGTTCGAAACAGCCCCTAACTGGATGATCGAAATACTATCGCCGGGGCAGCGCTACGCGAAAGTGATCAGGAAAATTCAGTGCTGCTTGCAATACGGCACTGGCATGGGCTGGCTAATTGATCCTAATGATAGAGCTGTCTTGATCCACTGACCTTACGAAGGAGTTCAGGTCATCCTGATTGATGAACCTGATACCGTTCTACCCATGCCAAATTTTATGGGCGAGCTATCCTACACCATTGAAGATTTGTTCAACTTGCTGAAACCCTAGCTGCGCCCCTTTATTAGCTCGTGTAGCCATCAGGATCGGTGACGAAGACAACGGCTGTGGTGCCATGTTTCATCGGAAGTCTGAAGATACTTGTTCAATCTCTCTTCTCTTCAATCTGGAAAGATACCCTCTACAGAACACTCAAACCCAGCCAGCAGCGGTGAAGTCAACGAATCTGCGACTAACAGAGTAGCAACCTTTTGCAATCTAGACTCGTCTCGCCGATAAACTTCAATCTCTTTTAGTCGCCAGTTCACAATCCAATATTCTCGAACACCGTGTAGAGAATACAGCTTCAACTTGAAAGACTTATCCCTTTGTTCATTCTTCTCACCCGCCGATAGCACCTCTACAATCAGTTCCGGCGCAACGGTAAAATGACCTGCATCATCCACCCCATTTGCCAGCCGCTCTTTACTCACCCATACCAGGTCAGGAATCACCGAATCGACATCAGTGAAGATCACACCAGGCGTCTTAAAAGCGTTGCCAAGTCCCGTTTCCTCCGACCAGTTCTCTAAGCGGACGTGGATCTTGCTGATGGCAGACTGGTGATGAATATGCGGCGCACGGGTCACAAGCAGCTCTCCGTCAATAATCTCATAACGCTTCCAGCCGCCATCATCAGGGATAGCGGCTAAGTCTTCAGTTCTCCAACGGATAGAATGAGCAACCATAGTATCGACGCTATGCAATTGATGAGCTGGTATGCCTACAGTCTAAGTGATAACAGCTTGGGGTTATCAGGCTACGCGTCAGGCGGATGATCTACCCGCGCCCTTCAATCAGCTCAATCTTGTACCCATCGGGATCGGTGACAAAGGCAATCACCGTTTTGCCATGCTTCATTGGACCCGGCTCACGGGTAACGTTTCCGCCCTGCTGCTTGATGGCTTCGCAGGTGCCGTAGATGTCATCAACGCCTAACGCCACATGACCATAGCCGCTGCCTAAATCGTAGCTATCGGTTTCCCAGTTGTGGGTCAGCTCTAGTACAGTGTGGTCGGACTCGTCGCCATAGCCGACGAAAGCATTGGTAAATTTGCCTCCTGGATAGTCTTTCTTGCGGAGCAGCTTCATCCCTAGCACTTCGCAGTAAAAGTTGACTGATTTGTCTAGGTCTCCGACCCGGAGCATGGTGTGTAGCATACGCATTGTAGTTGACCTCTTTGTAGTGCCCAAAAGTTGATAAAGTCTATTCTGACGGAAAAGCGAACATCTTATACATAGTAGTAGGCGCACCAGAATGATAGATTCCCTCGATACGGCCATTGAAGCAATTCAGGCAAGAGAGATTTTAGACTCTAGAGGCAGGCCCACGATCGAGGCCGAAATTTACCTCGGGGGTGGGGCGTTTGGTATTGCTCAGGTGCCTAGTGGTGCCTCGACGGGTAGCTTTGAAGCGCATGAGCTGCGTGATGGTGACAAGAGTCGCTATGGTGGTAAGGGCGTGATCAAGGCAGTGGAGAATGTGAATGATGCGATCGCGCGAGAACTAATGGGAGCCAACGCCCTCAACCAGATCGAAATCGACCGCATGATGATCGAACTCGACGGCACCCCGAATAAAAAGAATCTCGGTGCCAATGCTATCCTCGCCGTCTCTCTAGCCACCGCTCACGCCGCTGCCGCCGCTCAGGCCATGCCGCTCTATCGCTATCTCGGTGGTCCCCTGGCAAACGTCCTGCCGATCCCGATGATGAACGTGATCAACGGCGGTGAGCACGCCAGCAACAACGTCGATATCCAAGAATTCATGATCATGCCCGTTGGTGCCAGCACCTTCCGTGAAGCCCTGCGCTGGGGTGCGGAGATCTTTGCGCAGCTCAGCAAAGTTCTCGATGCTAAAGGTCTGCTAACTGGCGTCGGCGACGAAGGCGGCTTTGCCCCTAACCTCAGCTCGAACCAGGAAGCACTCGATCTGCTAATGTCGGCGATTTCGGAAGCGGGTTATACCCCGGGAGAGCAGGTTGCTCTGGCACTAGACGTTGCCGCCAGCGAAATGTACAAAGATGGTCAGTACACTTACGACGGCGCTGCTCACTCCCCTTCTGAGATGATCAGTTACCTCGAAGGACTTGCCGGCAACTACCCGATTGTCTCGATCGAAGATGGCCTGCACGAAGACGACTGGGAAAGCTGGAAGACTCTAACCGAGCGCATCGGCAGCAAGGTACAGCTAGTCGGCGATGACCTGTTCGTCACTAATCCAACTCGCTTGCAAAAAGGCATCGAGCAAGCCTCTGCCAACGCTTTACTAGTCAAGCTCAATCAGATTGGTACCTTGACAGAGACGCTAGAAGCAATTGATCTGGCAAAGCGGAATCAGTTCAACTGTGTAATTAGCCACCGCTCTGGCGAAACCGAAGACACGACGATTGCGGATCTGGCCGTGGCGACGCGGGCGGGTCAGATCAAGACGGGTTCGCTGTGCCGGAGTGAGCGAGTGGCGAAATATAATCAGCTGCTGCGGATCGAGGACGAGCTAGGCGATCAGGCCGTTTATGCTGGGACAATTGGCATGGGGCCTGGGTAGATCAAAGCCGTGATTGACGCGGGCGATCGCCTGCATCTAATGATCCTTGTCGCCTCAAGATAACAAGCATGACTGACGCCTATCGATGGATCGACAAGTCTTTGCAGACGCTGCACCGGGCTCACTGGTATCGCTGCGTTCAGTCGATCGAAGGCGGCAGCGGTCCCATGGTGACTGTTGATGGTCGTCAATCAGTCAATCTGGCAAGCAATGACTACTTAGGGCTGGCGGCAGATCCGAGGTTGATAGATCAGGTGAAGGCAGCTGTCGAAACCTACGGAACTGGGTCGACGGGATCGCGGCTGTTGAGCGGGCATCGGCCTTTGCATCGAGAATTAGAGCAGGCGATCGCACAGCTCAAAGGCACAGAAGATGCGGTCGTTTTTAGCAGCGGCTATCTAGCCAACCTTGGTGCGATCGCAGCTCTGGTCGACAGCCGCGATCTGATTTTGAGCGATGAGTACAATCACGCCAGCCTCAAAAGCGGCGCGAAGCTCAGCGGTGCGAAAGTGATCGCCTACGCTCACAGCAATCTGACCGACCTAAAAACAAAATTAGCCGAATCGCGCCCCCGCTATCGACGCTGTTTGATTTTGACAGATGGCGTATTTGGAATGGATGGCGATGTCTGCTACCTGCCAAAAATCCTAGATTTAGGCGATCGCTTTGAAGCAATGGTACTGATCGACGAGGCTCACAGCGCAGGCGTGCTAGGCGAAACGGGAGCAGGCTGCACTGAATATTTTAACTGCCGCGATCGCCCTATCGTACAGATGGGGACGCTCAGCAAAGCCTTTGCTAGCTTAGGCGGCTATGTCGCCGGTAGCACAGAGCTGATCGATTTATTACGTAATCGTGCGTCCACCTGGATTTATACAACCGGGCTTTCACCTGCCGATACGGCAGCGGCGCTAGGTGCAATTTCTCTGCTGCGCCATGAACCGCACCGCCTAAAGCAGCTTCAGAAAAATGCCAAATATCTCACCACGCAGCTAGATCAACTGTTCACTCAGTCCGGCTCTTTTCAGTCCGATACTCTTCAGCTCAAAAGGCTTCCTTCCGATTCCGCTATCGTTTGCCTACAGGTCAAAGACGCCGCTACTGTGCTTTCTCTCGGTAGCTATCTTCGAGAACAGGGCATTTTTGTCTCCGCTGTTCGCCCGCCTACCGTACCCGTCAGTCGTCTACGCATTAGCCTGATGGCTACCCACACTTCAGCGCATATTGACCAATTTATCCACGCACTGAGTAATGCAGTCAACAACACAACAAAAGCTATGAAAAAAGTCTAGTAGAAAGATTTCTTTAAAGAGATCCTGCTAGAGAGTGGCATCCCAGATCGTAAAATCCATTAAAATCAGTGCGTAATCTCGTTGGTTTTTACCTCATTTTCAAATCATGGCTGATATTAACTGCGCCGTAGACTGCAAAAATGGCTGCGTCCTCGGTGACGACTGCCCCCACAAAGCGTCTCAGCAGCAAGCTTCTGAATTTATTGAAAGCACTTCTCTAGACGACATGTTGGAAATGGCCGCCGAAGCCGTTCGTCGCAAGCAACAAGAGCGAGTTAGCGAAGGGCCAAAATGGGTCTTTCCAGAAGACGGCATTCAAAATCCATAACCCTATTTCTCTATTTCCCATTTCTTTCAATCATCTCCGATGGATTGAACAGAACCAAACGTCCATTCCTCATTCTCGATGGCCGCGCTTTCGTGTTTCTCTAGGAACACTTCTAACTTTCGCTGCGGCACGCCGAGTGAAATTCCTGCTTTATCGAAGGCATGTTTTACCCTTGCTCTCAGCTCTCTGGCAACTAGGAACTGCTTAGAGGGTTGAGTCTTTAGTAAGAGGCGAATGGCTATCCCCGTGTGGTCAACAGATTCGACACCGAGTAAATCTGGGGGCTCTAGGATAAACTGCTGCCACTGAGGTTCGTTGGCGATCGCGATCGCGGTCTCTTTCAACAGCGGCAAGACCTTAGACAAATCTACCGTAGGCGCAACTTGCACCACCAAATCCACCTGCGACCAGTCTTTAGACAGATTTTCAACAATGCTAATCTGACTGTTGGGAATTGTAATCAGCCGCCCTTCAATATCTCTGAGCTGAGTAATGCGCAGGTTGAGGCGTTCAACGGTGCCGGTCAGCCCCTGAATGCTAACGATATCACCAATCCCGAACTGGTCTTCAAACAGAATTAGAAAGCCGTTGATAATGTCTTTGATCAAGCTTTGGGCCGCAAGCGAGATGCCGACGCCCACAATCCCCGCACCAGCCAGGATAGGGCCGACCCGAATACCTGCGATCGCTAGCACTATTAGTAACAGTGTCCCAAAAATTACTGCTCCTACCAGTCCTTTAGCAACTTGGGAGAATGTCAGAAATCGCAGCTTCAGCCGCTGCGAAGACTCTGGTGCCCACTGCGCTCCTTCTTGCAACGCAAACCCGACTTTGTCAATCAAAAAGCTACTTACTCTGAGCAGAACATAGGCAATCCCTGCAGCTAAAAAAATCTGACCTGGCAACTCTAGCCAGTACAGCAACAGCGTCGTTAGCCACCGAGTGTAGGGGAATCTAGCTAATGTCCACAGGCTGACCAGCACCCACAATACATACTGCGAAATTACCAGCAGTCCTCGCACGGTCTCATTGATTTTTCGCTTTTGGCGGTTGTCTAGACGCGCTTTTAGCAGCTCAAAGACAGACTCAAATACGTCAGCTGTAGGAGTATTGACTAAAGGTGGACGGCCTATGCTGGTTGCCTTTCCCAACTGGGTTTCAGTCGTAGAGAGATACTTCAGTCTTTGCTTGATGCGTCCGATCAACCGCCGAATGACAATCTGGAGGACTAGGGCAACGATACCGATGCCAATACAAAGCGCGATCTGTCGCTGTAAAAATTCCGACTGACGTTCCTGGCGGTAGCGTGCAAAGGCAGTCTCCAGGTTTTCTGCTAGCGTGCGGGCATAGTCCTCGGGGCTAGCTAGACCGATGAGCTGCGCATCTAGCGTAGTCACGGTCAGAAAAGGTTCGCCGCCAACTTCAATAACGGGCAGGCCGCTGGGCGGATCGGTGGCGACCGTAACGGCTATACGGCCCCCTGATGAACTGTTACCTGGTGGCTGACCGTCTGATTGCGCTTGATCTAAGGTCTCGATAGCTAGCGCGTTTAGTCGTTTTTGAATTTCCTGGGCACGCAGCTCTGCGGCCTCTTGACCGGCGGCGGTGGTAGCACTGAGATAAAATATGGCTCTACCATCTAGATAGACAGGTGCGATCACCTCAGTGGCAGCCTCACCTAAGATCGGCTGCGGCCACTGTATAGGAAAAGCTGGCAGCAGTCGATTGATTGCAGGTGCTTGTTCAACAGCAGGCGTGGGCTGTGCTGTTTCCACTGGCGTAGACTGTACTGTTGTCTGGGCAAAGGCTGGCTCTAGCAGCCCGTCGATCAGTCCGGTATACAAGATGGTTAAGCTGACGACTAGTCCTAGCGTCCAGAAAGCTGGCGATTTGAACCGCTTCCTTGCAGAAAAATAGCTCATAAAATGACAGTCGCCCAGCGCCTGGGATCGACGCATTAACAGCTCTACTAAACTACTACACCCCCCTCAGAGTGAACATGAGTCAGCTTCAAGCTTCTATTGAACGCAATAGCGACGCCGAGCTGATGCTTCGCTGCTGCAAGCTGGCTGCTAGAGCAGCTGGCCACACTGCGCCCAATCCAATGGTGGGATCAGTAATCACTCAAGGTGATGTTGTTGTCGGGGAAGGCTTTCATCCCAAAGCGGGCGAACCCCATGCGGAAATTTTTGCGCTGCGGTCGGCGGGTGATCGCGCTCAGGGTGCCACTCTTTATGTCAACCTAGAGCCCTGTAACCATACGGGCCGGACACCTCCCTGTAGCGACGCGGTGATCGGCGCTGGGATTCGGCGAGTAGTGATCGGCATGCGCGATCCCAATCCGCAGGCAAAAGGGGGCGTAGAAAAGCTCCGTGAGGCCGGTCTTGATGTTGTTGTCGGGGTTGAAGAAGCACGGTGTCGGCAGCTTAACGAGGCCTTCATCCATCGAGTTACCTATCGCCAGCCGTTTGGCATTTTGAAATATGCCATGACGCTAGATGGCAAAATCGCAACGTCGACAGGCCACAGTGCCTGGGTCAGCGGTCCTTCCTCTCGTCAGCAGGTGCATCAGCTGCGCAGTCAGTGCGACGCGGTGATCGTCGGCGGCAACACCGTACGCAAAGACAATCCCAACTTGACTAGTCACGGCAAGGGCGATCGCGACCCACTCCGAGTCGTTATGAGTCGCCAGCTAGACTTACCGACAGCGGCAAATCTCTGGAAGGTAGAGACAGCGCCGACGCTGGTCTTTACTCAAACGGACGCAGACCCTGAGCGCAAAGCTGCTCTAGTCCGTCAGGGAGTAGAGGTGGAAGTCCTAAACAGCTTGACGCCTGCGGCCGTGATGGAGCGGCTGTATCAACGAGGGTTGATGAGCGTCTTGTGGGAATGTGGCGGAACGCTGGCGGCTGAGGCGATCTCCTCGGGTAGCGTTCAGAAAGTCTGGGCATTTATTGCACCCAAACTGATCGGTGGTAGCAGTGCGCCCTCTCCGATTGGCGAGCTTGGCTTCGAGCAAATGACCGAGGCCTTGAGCTTAGAGTCAGTCTCTATTGCGTCAGTCGGGCAGGACTTTTTACTAGAAGGCTATCTGGCTACTTCTCGGACTGCTTGCCCCTAGCTGGCTAGCTGACCGTCCGTCTGGCTACTGAGTCAAGCTGAGCGAGAGAACGCACTTTCTAAGTAATTGCGCTGTTTGATCCCCTCTAGCTGAGCACGGAGAGCTTCTCGGCTGCTAAAACCTTCTATGCGCTGTAGAACTCTGCCATTTTCTATATAGAGTACGGTCGGTAAGGTGGTGAGCTGATAGCGGTTGGCTAATCTAAAGTTCTGGTCAGCGTTGATATCAATTATCTCAATGAGTCCGGGCCGCTCTGCCCGAAAGCTGTGCAAAACGGGAGGAACTAGCCGACAGATGCCGCACCAAGGGGCACTGAAATGGACAAGTACCGGAACTGAAGAGGCTAAAACTTCATGACTGAAATTCTCATCAGTGACCATAGTCATCATAGGAAGGCTCTTTTATCGTTGGTTTTTATGGGCATTTTACTGAAGCGCTACAGACAGCAAGACTGCCTGAAAGCTATGCCATCGTGCAGCCTTTGCTATCGATATGGGCGGGGATCAGTAGGTATATATTATCTTGTTTTTTCACGGTTAGGTGCTTTTCCTTGCAGAAAAAGTATACTCACGCGCATGCGAGCTAAGCGATTAACCAGCCGATAGCGATCGCTACGATTGCACCAATTGTCGTGTTAATGATGTTGACCAGGTCATGAGTTAGCCAGCTGAGTTTTTCTTCGACGGTGGCTCCGATGAGGCTTTCAACGGTGGTAGCGACAAAGGCTGCGATCGCACAGAGCAAAACCCCGACTAATCCGATCAGTCCGGTGCCATAGGCCACCACGGCCAGCGCTAGCGAGCCGCAAACGCCTGCTAACGTACCTTCTAGACTCACTGCGCCTTCTGTTCCTCTAGGAACCGGCGAAAGCGTCGTAATCAAAAACGTTCTCTTGCCGTAGGCTTTACCTATTTCGGTAGCGGTTGTGTCGGATAGCTTTGTGCTTAGCGAGGCGACAAATCCCAGCGTCAATAGAGACTGCCAGCTAGAATAGAACGCGGCTGACGCGGTTGGCTGTAGTCTAGCTAGCGGCAGTCCAGTTAGTGGCAGTCCAATTAGCCCTGTTCCAAATAGCTGCAATGCGATCGCCAGCAGCCCACAGACAGCCCCTGTCAAAGCCGATCCCCAGACATTCCCCGGCCCTCTCACTCCCCCTCTGGCTTCGGCGATGCCTAGCGCTTCTTTCTCAGCCATACCGACTTTAGTCACGGCTGAACCCATAAAGAAGTAGAACAAAACAGTTGCATAGCCCTGCCACCCAAAAGCCACCCAAACGACGACGCCCAATAGCCAGGCATTGCCGTAGCCCGCAGGCGTCAGCAATTTCTTCGGCAAGAGAAAAGCGATCGCAATCAAGAAAGTGTTGAGAAGAATCGCTACTATCCACGGATTATTTAGCTGCATAGACGGCTTTGTTGCACAAATGGGTCGGTAGGAAGCTGCGGAGAATAGAGCGCGCTTGGTAGGTTGTAGTTACCACAACAAACAACAAAACCGATGACATCTCACTACAAAATCCGCAACTAGTCAGATTATAACGCTGCATTAGTCAGCCGAGAAAGCCTGCACGTATGGCTAGACGAAGAGGTTTTAGCCGCCTGGGAGAATATAGAAAAGACGGCAAACCGGGGCATCAAATACGTACAGTGACTTAGCGATAGAGACACTACTGACGCTAAAGTCGGTATACAGACAGAAGCTGCGCCAGACCACTGGGTTTACCGAGTCTCTGTTTAAGTTGATGTTTATAGAGCTAGAGCTGCCGCACTACAGCACACTCTCTGTTCTGACCTATCTCTGAATCAAGATTGCGCCAGTGAGTAATAGTAGCGTGCCTATAACGCGAGAGGCACTCAGAGAAATCTGAGTGACGCCAAACGTACCCGTCGCATCCAGCACTGATGACATCAGCACCTGTCCGGCAATAATCAGCGAAAAAACAGATGCCACACCTATTTTGGGAATGGCGACCAAAGAAGATACTAGGTAGTAAGCTGCAAAGACCCCTCCTAGCCAAGCCCAGATAGGAACAGCGTTGAACGCGGGTAGCGATCCTCTCGCAGTTGTACCGCTAGCCCATACCAAAATCAGTGAAAGTAGACTGACGGTCAATGAAACTATCGTGGCAAGAACCGGAGAGCCGGTTGACAGCTGCAGGCGAGCATTCCAAGCACTCTGAATAGCAAGTCCTGCTCCGCCGAGCATAACTAGAATAAGGAGAAAAAAATGGTTGATCATAGCCTTGAGAATTATAGCGTTTCTTGAATGTATACTCATAGAGAAGGCTACGCCTACGAGAAACGCGAGTCGCTTGGCCTGTTGTTTTACAGGGCTTTCAGCCAGAAAACTGTACCCCAGCCAAGCGACCAACGCTATAGTATGATGCTCTATAGAAAATATTAGTCCTGAAGCAGTGACCCCGACGATCGCCGAAAGTATGATGTCTGCAGCAGCTTTCGCCCTTATATAGTGCCGAGAAGATAAGACTTTAGAAAGAAAATAGTTGCAGGCTAAGAGGCTCTTCGGCAGCATCGTTTCAGAGCATAGAAGCTAGCCGTAAAATATCTTTCCGGACGTTTCTGAACATCCCTACTTGAATCTCTGTAGCACCTGACGTATCTTGTCTATCCCTCTGATTTTGCGACTCTGCGGGCTCTTTCCTCCCAGCCAATAATCTATATTATCTATATTTCTAAGACTCTTCGAGATCAGTGGATGATCTTTCAGACGGCCTGCTTCTTGATAGTCCTTTACTACTTTTTGAAACTCTTTCAAATTATGTAGTGAGTAATCTTGAAGTTTGTTTGCATCCCAAACCCGGTCGTTTCCTATGTGAAAAGTCAGATGAAAATCTTTAAACTCTTCAAACTTGTTTGCGTTGCAAATTAGATTCGTAAGCAAAATCTTTCCTACCAAACTTGCTCCGATGCAGCTTGAGCCTAAAGAGTAGTGATTGTAAGCATCTCGTCTAAAAACAAAGCAATCATGTCCTTTGTGCTTTTGTCCTACTTCTGAACACATCAGAGGAATATCTTCTGTGTTTGAAAATTGGCTTGAGATAGTTCTCCTATTGATAACAAATGCATCGTAGCCTTTATTAATAAGTCCAGCTACTGACAGGTAAAAGTTTGGAAGAACAGAAATATCTACGTTCGTATATATAAGATAGTCAGCTCTAGCCGTTTCATTCAAGCGATCGAGTATGTCTCTAAGAATAGGAAGCTTCCGAGCAACCTGAAAGTCTCCATAATCTAGTACTGAATTTTCAAGATTAGGAGTCTTCCCGAAACCTTCAGGAGAAACTGAAAGATCTTCTGGATAGCAGGTAGAAAAAAGCTGAACATCTAGCCCTTGGTCCCTAGCGAAAGACTGAGAGTGTCTCATCGTGCTGAAAGTGACAGGTTGTGCGACGAAAAGATCTGATGATTCCTTTACCGCGACAGGATTGATAATATGCGCAATTTTGATCATAGGATCTAGTATGAACAATAGTGATTTTAACCAAGCAAGTCGCTTATACTGGGTAGCCTAATTCTCGTATGGTTGACTGCCATTTTTCTGAGATTCGAGCAGAATATTCTGGTGGAAGCTCATCCCGCCAGCCCCCAGACTTGCCGGATCTAATAAATCTCTTATCAGTCCTCATGTTACCCTTATTTGGCTGCCAGTTCTCTTGAATCTCAATTTTTCTCATTCGGTCCACAGAACTAAGATCAATAGCTTCTTGCAGCTTTGTCTCAGGCAAGTTTAAGTGTAGAAATGAGCTGACCTTCTTTACGGTACCTAGGCTATTGTCTAAAAGCTGCTCGTAGCTTATCAGCAAGAAGTCTGGGTTCTCTTTTCTGGCACCTATCCAACTGCCAACATGTTCTCTCCAAGTTCCAAATTTCGAGTTGAATTTGCCGACAAGAAAATCTTGAACCCATTTCTCAAGAGAGTAGTCTTCATCGATTCTCCGAGCTTTAATCAGATGATGATAGTATGATACTGCTACGTCTCTTGGATCTCGGACTATATAGATTACTTTTCGATACCTGTGATTAAATGGCTCATGGCTTTTCAGTATTCTTGGACTGGAGATTAGGCTGAGCTTTTCGTTTGAATTTCGATAAATATCGGGAACGATATCTTCTAACCCCGACAAGGTGACCCTTTCAGAATCTTCTACAAGAAGATTTGCAATAATAAAGCGAAGCCACGTGTTACCTGATTTTGGATAAGAAACTAAGAAAGTATCATCTTTCAGAATCTTTACATTTCGCGTAGCGGACGGATTGCGTCTTTCGGCTTTGCTTGGGTTAAAAACTTTTTTCAGGAACATTTTTAGTCAGTTTGGAGAGTAATCAGAGGAACGTAATGTAGTACTAGTTCTAAAAAACTTTGGCTTAGAGCATCAGAGATCGTGTAGCTTCTGCATTCCCTACTGGCTCCTATCTTACTAGACACTGTCAAAAAAGCGAAATTAAAAGAAAGAGTTTCTATACAATAAAACTAATCAAATAGAATCCAAATTAATTCGATGGAATCCAAACTAATCCGATAGAAACCGTACTCTATGTGAGTATCGATGACTCGTTGATATATGAAGATAAAATTCCAGCGTATCGGTTGTAATCTGTATCCGCCATGTCCACGACGCTGGCTAGTAGCAGAGGAGAGGCCACTTACAGAAATGGCACAACGTATGTCAGATGCCGATTCAATCGGAGCCTATCAGTTATGAGAAATCATCGGTACTAAAGCCAAACTTTTCTTAGTCTTTATTCTCTCTTGTTTTGATAGGCTTGTTAATAGCTCGACGCGAATCTTCACTGTTTTTGTGCGTATCTTTACTAGAGCTTCTTGAAACTCCTTCAGGCGAAACCTGCGATTTAGCAAGACAGTAATCTTCAGAACATTGGCAAGTTTCGAGCAAAAATAATCAATGTTTCAACTGTAGTATTAGTCACTTGGCTGAGGTACAACATGCTGGCTAAAAGCCTAGGGCAGACGCATACCCCGCAACAACAGCTTTAAGGACACCAAGAAGATAACCTATTCCTTGAAAGCGCCATGAGACTTAGCATTAATCCAGAGACAAGTCTACTGTCTCATTTTGCCGAGCTCGAAAGTCCGAGAGTCGATCATCTAGTTAAGTATCTACTGATAGATATCGTCGCGATTACTATCTGTGCGGTCATTTGTGATGCAGAAACATGGGTAGAGGTAGAAGCTTATGGTCACAGTAAGGCAGAGTTGCTAACGAGATGACGGCGATTTTGTAACTGTTCGACGTGCTCGATGTCGAGAACTGTATCGTCACCATTGAAGCGATGGTTACCTAGAAAGAGATTGCGGCGCTCATTATCAGGAAAGGCAAGGATATTCACATCAGGCTAATTAGACGTTATTTCCTTTTCAGCCTAGACGATAGGGTTGAGCGTTTCGTCCAGGCTGCCCGAGGTCATTTGGCGGATTGAAAATAAACTGCATTGGAGTTGCGTTTTCCCTACCGTCTGCTTGTAAGTACTTACCAAAAATTTCGCGAGCTGCTGCTTCGTCTTTTCTTAACCTCCTCTGAGAGTCTGTCTTAACCCAATGCCTGCACACTTGTAGGATGACTAAAAACGGTCAAAACGTGTTTGCTGCTTCCCGATCTCATTTTGCCTTGGTCAACACGTTCATATGCAAAGTGCTATTAAACGAGAGGTTCTATGAGACTCTTTTGTGATCAACAGAATAAACAAACCTTTAACCGCGAGCCTAGCTTTGGGGATAGCTTGAACCAGTGGATGTGGCATAGACTAGCTCCTGACCTTTTTGAGCAAGACGATTCCACGCTCTTTGTTGGCACTGGAACTCTACTAAACAACAAACTACCTGAAAGGGTTGCGCCTAGGCAAAAACTTGCCATCTTTAGTACAGGCGCGGGCTATGGGCAGCCGCCTAAAACCATCCCTGATACCTGGGATATCTACTGCGTTCGCGGTCCGCTTTCTGCTAGGCAGCTGGGGTTGCCAGACAGTATGGCGATCGCAGACGGTGGCCTTCTCCTTACTCAACTTTTCACCGCCGCCGGTAGAAAAGAGGGCTGTAGCTTCCTGCCTCACATCTATCACGCCGACGAAGCTGACGATAATTGGCAGCGAATCTGTCAGCGAGCCAGCATCCGTTACATCGATCCCCGCTGGCCCATTGAAAAAGTCTTAGAAGCTATTGGCTCTAGCGAACGACTTATTGCTGAAGCCATTCACGGTGCGATCGCAGCCGATGCGCTGCGCGTTCCTTGGATTCCAATCTCTACCAGCTCCCGTATCTACAGCTTCAAGTGGCAGGACTGGTGCAATTCGATGAATTTGTTCTATCACCCCTATCGTCTGCCTTCCCTCAAAAGCTACAAACCCTGGAATGGCGATCTGCGTACGGGTGGACTCGCTATTAGGCACTGGATGAGTGCCACGTTAGAAGGGCCAGTTTCGACTCATCGGTACGGACTCTTTGCTGATGAGTATGCGATCGCCGATCGCCTTGCCAACATCGCTAAACAAGCGCCTACCCTCAGCAGTCAAATCATCTTTGAGCGCAAACTCGACCAGCTACAGACTTGCTTTCAACAGCTCTGTCGCCAGAACCTCAAAGTGAAAGTGGCATAGGGACGTTCTTATACTCGTCAGAGCCTGCTTACGAAAGGCATCGAGTAAAGCTAAAGGGACCGTCCAACTTGAAAAAGAAAATAGCTTCTTTTATCGGACCAGCGATCGCACTCTTTCTACTGGTTGCCTCGGCTATCGTTATCCGCAGCGAGCTCAAAAGCTACAGCGCCAAGGAGGTTGCCCAAAGCTTTGGAGCCATATCGACCTTTCAGTTTCAGTGTGCGATCGCCTTTACTGCTCTGGGCTATCTGGCGATGACTGGCTATGATGTTCTCGCCTTCCGCCATCTCAAGCAACCGTTAGCCTATCGACACGTTGCCACTACCAGCTTTATCAGCAACGCTTTTAGCAACACAATCGGTTTTGCACTACTGACAGGTGGGGCTATTCGCTACCGCCGCTACACAAGATGGAGAATCTCTAGGGGTGCGATCGCACAGACTATTGCTTTTGCTAATTTCAGCTTTTGGTTGGGGCTATTGACTATTGGCAGCACAGCCTTTTTAATAATGCCGCTGCCTATTCCTGCTGAGCTACCGCTTCCTTTCAGCACGGCTCGTCCTCTAGGTATCTTGTTCCTTACGCTAGCGCTGGCCTACCTCATCGGCAGTAGCGTCATCCGGCGACCGCTAGTCTTGGGCAAGTACACTTTTCGCCATCCCACGCTGTCGACCGCGCTGAAGCAAATGACCGTCTCTAGTCTTGATTGGGGAATGGCAGCAGCAGTGCTGTATACATTGGTGCCGATAGGAAATATTAGCTACTTTGCTTTTTTGAACATCTATCTGCTTGCAATGGCAGCAGGTGCTATTAGCAGTGTGCCGGGTGGCGTTGGCGTGTTTGAAACGGTCACTATTCTACTACTAAAAGATCGAGTATCGGGTGATGCGGTGATAGCGTCTCTGCTGGCTTACAGAGTGATCTACTATTTTCTCCCTTTTGGACTAGCGGCTGTTCTTTTCGTCTTCCAAGAAATTTTGGCGAAGAGTAAGCGATTGCATTAGCATCAACCAGTTTAGACAATTGCCTTCTAAATCATTTCAAACTAGGAAATAGATATTGCCAGTTCGCGCCAAAAAATCTACAGGTGGCACCTATTCCGAATTATGCCTCTATAATGATGGATTAAATATCCAACTTACCTGGTAGAGGCCACTATGGGTTCTGTTGATCTAGCTATTCAAGAGCAGATGTTTGGGTCTGTGGTCACCGACCAAGACTTTTATCCAGAGCTAGATGAGTTTCTAGACATTCTAAAGTTTCTAATTAGAGAACCCTCTGTCGTTGGGAATGAGGATGCCTTCTTCCGAGTGCTGCGTAGAGAGCTGGAAGAGATCGGACTACAGGTGCAGCAGTACCACGGTGTGCTAGTTGCACAAGGCAACCAGCCCCACGATTTGTTTCTCTCGGCGCATATCGATCGCCACGGACTGCTATGTACTGGGCCAAACGAGTTTCAGTATGCGGCTTTTATTGCAGGCAATCGCGGTGAGGAGATGGGAGATTCGGCCTCGGACTACATGCTCAACAAAATTGAGGATCGCTTTGCAGGTCAGCGGGTGCAGGCACATTTTCCCTACACTGGCACTTACTTGGGTCAAGGAGAGATTACTCGTTCTTATATCTGCCCTGAGCGCGGCAACCTGATTTTTGAAGTAGAGGGCCTAGAGTTTTTGCAGCCCGGTATTCCGGTGTCTTTTCTCGATCGACTGCACATTTACGACGGTCTAATCTCCGCGCAGCTAGATAATGTTGTTAGTGCGGCGATGATTATTTATCTTTTCCGTCGAGGGTTTCAGGGGACTGGTTTGTTCACCGCTCAAGAAGAATCTGGCAGAAGCTGGCGCTATACGCTCTCTTGGTTCCAGAGAGAAAGATTGACGACACAGCGTTTGGTCGTCCTCGATACCAGTCCCTATGCTACCCGCGAAGAAGCTGATGCCCAGCAAATTACGCTACGGAACCGGGATGCCAGCGGACCTTTCTCAGAGACAATGACTAAAGAGCTAGTCGAGCGCTGTAGGTTGCTAGGACTGACCTACGGATTCAAGGACGAATACATTGCTCTAAAGAACAAGAGCCGTAGTCGTCCTTTTCCGTTGGGTCGCACCGAGCTCGGGCGAGTAGCCACCGCCACAGAAGGCGCAATCAGCGGTACCACTTTGCAGATTCCTACAACGGAATATCATACGTCCTCAGAAACAGCGGCTTTGTCTGCGATCGCAGGCATGCTTCAGCTACTGATGAGCTACCTGTAAAAATGAATCTGTTGTTGTCACATCTCAAAAGCTAGCGATGCGTTCAGTAGCGAGCCTAGGGTTGATCTGTGTGATCATCCTCAGCTTTGGACTGCGGTTTTGGCACTTAGATCAGTTCAACAGCCTGGTTTTCGACGAGGTTTACTACGCTAAATTTGCACAGGCGTATTTAGCAGGTAATGCCGAGTTCGATGCCCATCCTCCGCTGGGAAAATATCTAATCGCGGCAGGAATCTGGCTGGGACAGGCGCTAGAAAAGTACATTCACCTGAACTTTTCTGTTGTAGAAGTAGCAAAAGTTGAGCTCTCTCCTTTTAGCTACCGATGGATGAATGCGTTGATAGGATCGCTTATGCCGCTGGTAGTAATAGGAATTTGCCACAGCCTAGACCAAAATCTACATAGAAAGAGACCGTCGCTCAAAAGATGGCTTTTCAGCTTGTTAGCGGGACTATTTGTTGCTGTTGATGGACTGTTTATCACTGAGTCCCGCTACGCGCTGTTGAATATTTATATGGTGTTCTTTGGGCTGTTGAGTCACTACTTGTGGCTGCAAGCAGATCGCCCAAAAAGCAGAAGGAACGGTCTTTTTAGACTCCTAACAGGCGTTTTCTTAGGGGCATCAGCGGCGGTAAAGTGGAATGGTCTAGGTTATTCGCTAAGTCTGTTGGTCTGGGAGATCTGGAGACGACAGCAGTCCCTGCAGAAAGAGCAGTGGATCGTTCTACTGACGAGGTTAGCTAGTATTGGGCTAGCTGCACTCGTGACGTATTGTCTAATCTGGTGGCCGCATCTTCACTTTTCCCAAGGGTCTATAGCCACCGTCCACCGGACGCAGCTGACATTTCATCAAGAACTGAGCGCGGCCCATCCCGCCTGCTCGAGATGGTACACCTGGCCGCTACTGATCAAGCCAATCTCATATTGGTACGTAGAGAGTGATGGCACAGGAGACAGAGCCTTCGTTCAAGCTGTAAACAATCTAGGAAATCCGGTGCTGTGGGGACTATCAGCAGCAACAATTTTGCTGCTATTGACGGAGTGGCGTCAGACTTTGCAAAACAACAGCGCGTTCAACGGTACGGGTGCGTACCTATTGATCGGATATCTGACCAACTGGCTGCCGTGGATAGTGGTAGGGCGGTGTACGTATAACTATTTGTTTATGCCTGCGGCGGTGTTTGGGTTTATGGCGCTGGCGATGGTGATGAGCAAATGGCTAGCTGGACAGACCATGTTGTACCGAGCGGCGGCGGGATTGATGCTGGGAGCGATCGCGATCGCATTTCTTTACTGGCTACCTCTCAGCTTGGGTCTACCGCTTACTCCACAAGCCTTACAAAGTCGGTGGTGGCTCCCGTCGTGGATATAGAATGCCTGGCTAGCCGTGGCCAGCTGACTTGCAACAAGTTCAAATGAACTATAGTTTGTATGTACTGCTAAAATAGCGGCAGCAGCCGTCTATCAAATCTAAGGCATTACTCATGACTATCGAATTTATTGACCATGCTTTAAACGTTGTCCTCACCGGCTTGTTCTATGGGTCCGAGACCTGGATTGTCTCAGCCTTTGGTCTCTATGTCGCCACGCACGAGCGTCCGACTCCTTCATATTCTCAGAAGAAAGACACGGTCTCTAATAGAAGCGTAGTCCAAACGAAAGACAACACAAGCAAAACGACTAAAGCCCTGCCAATAGGTAAGCCGCCAACGCCAATTCTTACCTATCCAACAGAACCTGTTCAAATTACCTGTGAACCTATCAATTGGAAAAAATGGAAAGTCAGTGACCTGCGCAAAGCTAATCTTGCCAAAATCTGTGGCGTTCGTACCAGGCCCATTGGATCTCGTCGTAATCTGACTAAAACCGATTTAATTGCTCAATACGAACAGCAGCTAAAGCGCTTTACCAAATCGCCAAAGACTCAAGAGGACGGACAAAGGAAGAAAACTATTGCCTAGTTCGGTTGCCTCCCGCGCGTCAACAGAATGCATCTGAGTCTATGCCGCCGAGCCGTCAAAAGAGCTGACTGTCGCCTCTGCCTGGATTATGATCGCATCTTCTTCGACTGTCAGCTGATTAAATTGGAGGCTCATACCCTCTAGCTCAAAATATCTCAGATCTAAGAGAGATTCTGTGGTGTCGATTAGCGCCTGAGTCAATTCAGGCATGTCGTTGCTGGCTTCGTCATAGCTTACGTCTTCTAGCGTGACGCCTTGTCCGCCTGCTATCAAGGCTGGCTTCGCGGACAGAGAGATGTGGTGAGTCTCTACCTTTTCGAAGATCATCACGTCTGCAGCAACTGCGATTCGCCCCGCCTCAGGAATGGTAAAGCTGACGTTGCTGGCATCGGTAGTAATTTTTTCTCCAGAAGGCAACTCCACTTTTTGACCGCGCAGCTTTTGTTGAACATAGTCGGCATTGAAGGCATTTTGGATATCCTTTGCTTTTAGCACGACTCGCATACTAGCGTCAGTTGAGTGCTCTAATTCAATATCGCCAAACGCGGCCTTGATCATGTCGATATCGACTGCGTTGGTATGTAAGGTCATTTCTTCGGTGCGCAAATCGTTTTGGATCACCATACCGTGGCCTTCGATGGTGACTTCGTCGATCTTACCCTGCGCAACTTTAACGGGATTGGTCTGAATTTCAACGTCTAGTGATTCAACCTGATCTAGCTGTGATTTGATGCTTTCTTCTGCTAGCTTACTGACTGCTTGCTCACCAACGTTCGACTTTTGTGAACTCATGTATTTTGTCTTTATTATTGCGTCTCAGCAGTGTAGATAGTTTGTAGCAGCCTATACTTCTGCCAGAAGAGTGAGAGTTTACTTCCATACCTTAACGTCTTGATCTTTGCCACCGCTGATCAGGGTTTCTTCGACGGGGTCAAAGGCTACGGTCAGCACCCAGTTTGAGTTGGTGTCTAGCGTTTTGACTAGCTGCTGGGTGGAAAGATCCCAGGTCTTGAGGGTGCGGTCGACGCTGCCGCTAGCGAGGGTTTTGCCACTAGGGCTGATGGCCAAAGTAACGACGCGGTTGCGGTGTGCTGTCAACGTGTTTTCTAGCTCACCACTATCTAAGTCCCATAGTTTGATAGTGGTATCCCAACTGCCGCTGGCGAGAGTTTTGCTATCGGGAGTGATGGCGACTGCCCGGACGGTACTACGGTGTCCAGTGAATTCTTTGATAATGTCTCCCGTATCTAGGTTCCACTGGATGATAGTGCCATCATCATTTCCGCTGACGAAGGATTCTCCATCAGGCGCGATCGCAATTGACCAAACCGGCACGCCCACGTACCGCCGGTAGAGCGCTTCCCCACTCTCCATGTCCCAAGCCGTGATCGTGCCGCTATAGTCGCCGCTGATGAAGGTGCGCTCGTCGGGGCTAATTGCCACTGTCCAAACAGGTGATCCGGGTTCAGTAGGTAAACTATACAGTGGCTCTCCAGCCTGCGGCTCCCAAACTTTTATGCCATCACCGCTACCGCTGACGAGCCTCTTTCCAGAAGTGGCGACAGCTACTGTTCTAACCACGTCGGTGTGGCCAATCAGCACGCGTACTAGCTTGCCAATCGGTCCGTCCCAAATCTTGATATCTCCCTCAGCGTTTCCTCCCACTACCATCATGTGACCGTCTTCTCGCACGTAGGTAGCGACTGACCACACCTGACTCAGCTCGTTAAGAGACCTGATTAGTCTCAGTGGCGTTGCGGTACCTACTGCAGATGGCTCTACAGCAGGTACTGCCTGCTCTGTATCACTGAGAGTCTCTTCTGTTTGATTTTCAGTCGTCTCTTCTGCGCGGTTAGTATCAGGCGATGAGGAAGTAGGAGGGCGACCGGTCAATTGTCTGACGATACTACCAATTATCACTAGAGAAAAAACTAGGCCGAAAGATGCGATCGCCAGCGTCCAACGCTTAGATTTCTGGGACGATTGCGGATCAAGCTTAGGTTGACCCACCTGCTGATCGGCTACTGGATGATTCTTTGGACTAGTGTTCTCTGTCGGGTTGTTCGAGTCCATTGGGCTCTAGTTAGTAGTGACTGCTAGCATCGGGATATCTACATACTATAGCTTTTGCCACTTAGCTTCACACACTTTTAATCGGTGAAACCCTTGCTGCGTATAGAGCTAAGTGGTCAGCAATCGCCGAATGCATCCGGCGGTTGCTATATCTAGAGTTGCGTAATGCTATCTAGAGTTACGTAGTCAAGTGTGGCTGATTTTATACAGCCAACTCCAGCTGTTTACACTCATTGCTTTAATACTCCAGACGCTAATAGTGCGCTTTTTGTTCTCCTACCCAGCAATTGAACGCCGCCAGTTAAAAAACTTTCGCAGGATGTTTTGCAAGAAGGTGTTCTTGGCGTACTTTTGCTTGGTAAGCTGCAAGGCTGTTTTAGGACTGATTTCGCTCAGCGTAGGATAGACATGAATACACTGCAAAGCGCTGACTTTTAGATTGTTTGCCATGGCCAGCACGGCTTCATGAATCAGCTCGCCAGCATGAGGTCCAACGATGTGCGCGCCTAGAATTTCACCGTTGCCTTTGGTAATGAACTTCGCAAAGCCATAGCCTGCTGATTCCGCCAAGGCACGGTCTACGCCATCAAAGCCTTGCTTGAGAACATAGATGTCATCGCCGTAGCGATCGCGCGCCTGATTCTCAGTCAGTCCTACCCGCGCCAGCTCAGGCTCAGTAAACGTCGCCCAAGGAATTACCCTATAGTCAGTCTTCTTCGTCGGAAAGACTAGCGCATTCTGCATCGCCACGCCAGCCTCATAGCCAGCTACATGCGTAAACTGATACCCGCCGATAATGTCGCCCGCCGCATAAATCCGCTTGTTGCTCGTCCGCAGCTTGTCATCGACTTTGATACCTTGTTTGTCATACTCCACCCCAGCCGCTTCCAGGTTTAGAGCTTCCACATTCGGACTACGACCTGCCGCCACCAAAATCTCATCGACAACAATAGTCTCTTTCCCGGTAAAGATATGCTTCTTACCATCGATCACTCTGACGCTTTGCGCTCGAGTATTCGTCAAAATTTGCACCCCTTCCGCTGCCATCTGCGATTGCACCACCGCCGCTGCCTCCGGGTCCTCTTTCGGCATGATCACATCGCGGCTCGCTAACAATGTCACTTTCGATCCTAACCTAGAGAAAGACTGCCCCAGCTCACAGCCAATTGGTCCTGCGCCAATTACAGCCAGCGTATCAGGGCGATCTTTAATATTAAAAACCTGTTCATTCGTTAGATAGCCAGCCTCTTTTAGCCCCTCGACTGGCAAGTCTGAAGGCCGCGATCCAGTCGCAACCAAGAAAGCCCGAGCTCTTAGCTGACGACCGTTCACCTCAAACGTTTTCTCGTCGACAAACTGACCTTTGCCATAGATCACATCGACGCCTAGTTTTTCGAATCGCTCAGTCGAGTCATGCGCTTGAATAGTATCGATAACAGCGTGGACATGGCCCAGCGCTTCTTGCAGATTGATCTTGGGCTCGCTGGTATAGATACCGAAGCGAGAAGCCGTTTTTACGTTGTAGGCGATCTGCGCGGCGTGGATCATTGACTTGCTAGGAACACAGCCATAGTGCAGACAGTCACCGCCTAGCAAGGCTTTTTCGACGAGGGCTACTTTAGCGTTTATCTGTGCGCCAGCACTAGCCGCGACCAGCCCTGCTGACCCGCCTCCAATCACAACCAAATCGTATTCTACTGACATTGCTTTTCCTGTCCTTCAGCGTCAACTTTCCATCAACTTTCCCCCAAGAACATAGCTCTCGCCTGAATGCTTGCTGAGAGTTAGCCTAAGAAAAGTATAGATTTTTGGCGCTAGCTAGCGTGGTTTTATCAGCAAGTCCACGTGCAGCATGGCTGTCAATTCGGCTACACCGTTACTAGCTGCCGCCCTTTTACTCGCTCTCCTGTCAGGCTAAAGGCTCTAGTTTCAGTGATGACTACCGGCACAATCTGACCTTTAAGTAGGGCAATGTCTCCGGGGAAGAATGTCAGCCGGTTGCCACGAGTACGACCCATCACCTGGTCTGAATCTCTAGGATTGACGGCCTCGACTAGGACAGTTTCAGTGCGGTCTTGGTAGCGCTGCGATCGCACCTCCGCCTGCTGCGACACCAGATGATTAATCCGCTGCAGTCTATCCTGCTTCACTTCCTCGGCTAGCTGATTGGTCCACTCCGCTGCGGGCGTTCCTGGTCTCGGCGAGTACGCCGCCGTATTCACCATGTCAAACACGATCTCCTCCATCAAAGAGAGCGTGTCTTGAAACTGCGCCTCTGTCTCACCTGGAAAGGCCACAATCACATCAGCACTAATCGAAGCGTCGGGCACATACCGCCGCACCGTCTCGATAATGCGCTGATACTTTTCGCGCGTGTAGCCTCGGCCCATCGCCTTTAGCACCTCGTTATTGCCCGACTGAAACGGAATATGAAAATGCTCACAGACCTTCGGTAGCTCAGCGCAGGCTTTCACCAGCCGCTCAGTGAAGTATCGTGGATGACTGGTCGCAAATCGAATCCGCTCAATCCCTGGCACGTCATGGACGTAGTAGAGCAAATCAGTCAGCGTATTTTCCCGGCGACCCTCAGGCGTAATCCCCGGCAGATCGCGGCCATAAGCGTCAATGTTTTGACCTAGCAGCGTCACTTCGGTATAGCCCTGCTGCCCTAGCGCCACCATCTCATCTCGAATCGCTTCCTTCGTCCGCGACTGCTCCACGCCGCGCACGCCTGGCACCACACAATACGTGCAGCGCTCATTGCAGCCATAGATCACATTCACCCAGGCCGTAATTTCACTATCGCGGCGCGGCTTGGTAATGTCTTCCATGATATGAACCGGCTCAGTCGCCACTACCTGATTTCCCTGGGCGACCTGAGCCAGCAGGCTTTCTAGCTGGTTCGCATACTGCGGACCCATCACCAGATCCAGCTCTGGCACCCGGCGCAATAGCTGCTCACCTTCTTGCTGAGCCACGCATCCTGCCACTACCAGCGTCAGATTGGGATTTTTGCGCTTGCGTTTGGCCTGCTTTCCCAAATATGAGTACACCTTTTGCTCGGCGCTGTCGCGAATCGTGCAGGTGTTGTAGAGCACTACATCTGCCTGCAAGGGATCTTCCTCCCAGCACAGGCCCATATTTTCTAGGATGCCTGCCATGCGCTCGGAGTCTGCTTTGTTCATCTGGCAGCCGAAGGTAGTGACGTGATAGCGGCGAGATTCGCTCATGACAGGGAAAAGATTGTACGGCACTTTATTGTGCCACTAAACGGAAAGCTCGGTTTCTATGCCAGTAACGCCCAATAGCTAAACCGCAATAGCTAAGTGTGGTCATGTGCGATCGCACTGCATTTCTTTTGGCTGGGTTTTCTTTCAGAAGTGATCTAATCGCCAGCTCTAATCTCGTCTAGTTTGGTGCGTACGGACTGAATATCTTGCCACATCAGCCATTTGGGTTTGCCAGGATCGCGCGAAGGATTTCGCAGCAGGTAAGCAGGGTGCAAGATTGGCATACACTGGCGGCCCTCCCATTCAATCCAGGTACCGCGAATTTTGGTGATGCCGCGCTTTTCGCTAGGGATAATTCCTTTCACTGCCGTTGCTCCAGTCAGCAAAATAATCTTAGGATCGACCAGCCGAATCTGCTCCAAGATATAGGGGCGACAGGCGTTAATTTCGCCAGCGAGCGGGTTGCGGTTGCCCGGTGGACGACATTTGACGATATTGCAGATATAAACGTCTTTCTCCGTATCTAGCCGCACAGAGCCCAATATCTTTTCCAAAAGCTGACCTGATCGCCCGACGAAAGGTAGTCCCTGCTCGTCCTCTTGCTGCCCTGGGCCTTCGCCGATCACCATAATTGGCGCTTTGGGATTGCCTCGGCTGACGACCACGTTAGTACGGGTTTCGGCTAGCTCGCAGCGCTGGCAGCTTTTGCAGTGGACGGCTAGCGGTGCAAGTGAATCATAGGTGCCGGGGGGAATGGGCACGCTGGCGCTAGTAGGAATTTTGTCCGGATCGAAGTCTGCGGGTGGGGGCGTGGCTTCGATACCGCTGGCGCTGAAGAGATCGATCTGTTCGGGCATGGACTGGAAGCGTAAGAGGGCTTCCTTATTTTAGAGGAAAGGCGAGGAGAGGGTAGAAGAATGAAAGTAGGGGTAAAAATCTATCTCTTTCGAGATGTGTACTTAGTTATATTCTGGTACTTGAGGCTGAGGGTTTGGGCGATCGCATCCCACCCATAGTTTTCCTCGGCGCACCGCTGAGCCTGCTGCCCTCTCTCCTCTCTCTCCTTCTCATTAGACAGTGCTTCTGCTAATGCCTGTGTCAAAGGCTTAATCTTGGTGGGCACTATCCAGCCAGCGTTGTATTCCGCTATCTTTGGCCAAATGTCGACCCGATTGGAGACAACAACGGGTAACCCTGCGGCCATTGCTTCAGCAACTGCAATGCCAAAGTTTTCATAGTAGGAAGGGAGCACAAAGAGATCGGCGGCGCTCAGAAGGGTGGACTTTAGATCGCCAGAGACGAATCCGTTGAAAGTAACGCAGCTAGACCAGCTAGCTGACTGAATCTGTTGTTTGATGCCGATTTCGTAGTCTCTATCTTGAGGATTCGAGCCGCAAAGCAGTAGGTGGAAGGACTGATTATTTTGATATAGTTCCTCTAGTGCAGGTAGGAGTAAATCAAAGCCTTTTTTGGGATCGATTCGAGACATGAACAACAGAATAGGACAATCTTCTGGAATGCTAAATAGAGCCTTGATTGTGGCCTTGGCCTCGGCTCGGTTGGGTAGTGCCGGGAGGGTAACACCCAGCGGTAGAACCATATCAGGCGTAGAGGTACTGAACCGTTCAGATACTTTAGCTTCTTGCTCACTGGTGAAGTGGAGGGTGGCTGCGCCCGCTAGGTTGGGTCTTTCTAAAAGGTGAGCGTAGAGCTGTTTGACTCTCTTCTTCTTTTGCAAATCGGCAGGGTCTAGGGTGCCGAGCGGTCGCATGATGTAGGGTAGGTTTCGCCAGCGGCAAAGCGTAGCGGCTGCGGTGCTGACTGGCGAAAATAGCGCATGGATGTGGGCGATATCGTAGCGGTGGGCATTGGTCCAGAGCCAGCGAAGTAATGATGTTGAAAATTTGTAGCGGCGGAAGGGAGAGCAGCGAAAGTAAATGACCTCGTAGCCGTCTTGTGCGATGGGCTGAGCGAGCGGCACGTCTAGAGGGGCTTCGTCGATGTCGCCATTGGCGTCTGTGGTGAGGATAGTGACCTGTGCGATCGCCTGCTGCTTGGCCAGTGCTTCTGACAGACCGCGTACCATCTGACTAGGCCCACCATAGACCAGAGAAAGAGACGGCACTATCTGTAGGACTCTTAGGGACATAGTGTCTCTTCCAAAAAAAGTAAAAAACTAGAGTAGCGTTTCGTAGAATTCAAGCTGCTGCTTGGCCAGTGCTTTGTTGGTATACTCGCTCACTGCTCGAATCCGACCGCGTTCGGCTAGCGTTTGCCGCTTTTGCGGATCGTTCATTAGCAGCTGAATCTGTTCTGCTAAATCGATCGGCTCAGTTTCTGGAAACACCAGTCCATCTGCTTTGATCACATTTGGAATTTCCCCACAGTCAGAGCCGATGACCGCTACCTGACAGGCCATTGCTTCGATTAGAACGTGACCAAACTGTTCTTTCCAGCCGACAGCGGTCATGGTTTCAAAATCGTAACTAGTCATAGAAGGTAGCACCAGCGTGTCCATCAGGTTGATATAGTCGGGCACCTGCTTGTGAGAAACGCTGTCTATCCACATCACGTTTTCTTCTATCTCTAGCCCGACAGCCATCTTTTGCAAAATCGGCTTAAAAGGCCCACGTCCCACCATCAACAGTTTGAATGGTTTTTCTTCCTTCAAGGTTGTCTTCAGATGAGATATGGCTTCAAAGAGAGTCATCAGACCTTTTTCTGGCACAAATCGACCGACGAATCCCACGACAAACTCGCCTTCCTTGATATCGTGATAAGCGGCTAGCTTCGGCTGAGGAGAAGGCTTGAACAGTCTCTCGTCAACGCCAAGCTGCGGAATGATACAGCTCGGACCGGTGTAGCCGTGGTCTTTGAGGATGTCTACGCCGTCTTGATTTCCAGCAATTAGACCGTGAGTATTTTTTAGGTTGAAGCGCTCTAGCAGAGAAACTGGAAATTTGTTGTCGTAAGGTAAGTTCCACCAGGTGAAAAAAACGTTTTTGGCCTTGAGTCCAAGCATTGAGTTGAGTGAAATCAGTTCAGCATAAGCCAGAGATTTTGCCCCCTGCTCAACTTGAATAATGTCAGGTTGAAAGTCTTTGACGAGGGTGGCTAGCTCCATACCAAAGCTGAGCAGACCCTGGTTGTGATCGTGGAAATTGTAGATAGGGAGGACGCGAAATCGACCCTCGTGCTTGGCCTGTGATTCTATAGTTTTGTTTTGAACGCCGCCGGGAATCCAGTATTTGGGAACGACGACGGTGACTTCAACGCTTGGGTCTAGGTGGACGAGCGATCGCAGCTTCTCACAGTTGAGATCCACAATATACGTATGGCTAACAACCAGTATCTTCACGAATGAACCTCTGATGTGTACAGTCGCCCATCCCGATTCGCCGGATTTAGCAGCGTGAAACAAGCCTGAGCAAAACCAAATAGATAGAAACCAAGTCGGGTTGCAACCTTGATTGGCGATCCGCTTTTGTTACAAGGAGGATTCCCTAGCACGTGACAGTCAAACAAGCGTCCCGATAGTCTCAGCAGCTGACCAGGCGTCAAATTCTTCAGCGCCATCAAAAAGTGATTGTGATAAAAAGTGGTCTGATACTGGAGCGATCGCGTACTAATGTCATGACACCCACCCGTCTCTTCACCCAGATGCACCAGGTGCGCTTCAGGCTCATACCAGATCATCAGCCCCGTCTGGCGCACGCGCAAACAAAAATCGGATTCCTCGCGCACAGCGCTGCCCTGAAAGCGTTCATCAAATCTCAGCCCGTGCTGATAAAATACCGAGCGCCGAAAGGACATGTTGCAGCCCCGGGCGGTCAGAACCTGCTGCGGCTTTGTCGTGTGAACCAGATCGATGTGGTACCAGGCGATACCGGGGTCCATTGCTTCGGGCGGTAGCGTTTCGATTTCGGGCTTTGCAGATTCTGAGAGCTTCATTCGATCGAATACTCGGCCTGCGATCGCACCCACCTCCGGCCTACCTTCAAAGCCCTTTGCATGTGCCATCAGACAGCCATCGGGCAGTTCTACGTCGTCGTCTAGAAAGAGGAAAATGCTGCCAGCGGCGCGGGCGATCGCATAGTTACGCGCTGCCGGTAAACTCGCCCACGGCACGGTATATAGACAAATCTTTCCATCACCATTCATCTGGTCTAAAAGAGATTGAGTCGCCGCCTCATGCCGCTGAGTTTGGTCCACGACAATTACTTCAAACGCTGGATAGGTCTGCGCTAGTACACTACCTAGCGTGTCACACAGAACAGACTCTCTGCCATAGGTCGGAATAATCACTGAAATCAAAGGCCAGTCTGTTGTTGTAAGTGCCATAGAACAGGGATAGAGTCAAAAGTTCTCAAAATGAAAAGTCAAACAGAAAACAGGCTGGTGGCGCGCAGCGACGGGGTGGGTCTCGGTGTACCAAACAACAAAGCAGAAACTCACATAAAAGTAGCCTCCTCCTTCCGCTTCTTCCTCTGCTTCTTTGACACTCCCTCTGCTTCCGGCGGCCTCAACAGCGCTGCTTTCCTCTCCTTTTCCTGCTTCTCCAAAGCCGGAATCTTCATCACAATACCCGCCGCTAGCCAGTAATAAACCGCTACCGGATCTACATCTAAAGGGTAATAGTACGGCGAATAGCTAATAAAGAAGATAAACACCCACATTGACGCAGCATAGCTGCGTAGATTCTTATCCCTAGTCTGGCGATAGACCCGAAATGTCACCACCGTCATCGTTGTATACACAGCTAGCGCCGCCAGCAGTCCTAGCGGTCCCAGCTCGTAAATCAGCTTGGGATGATAGGTCTCAATCAGCGTTGTCTTTCCAAAGGCCCGAGCCGAATTGGTCGCCCGCCCCACACCAGCACCAAAAATCCCCTCCTGCTCCTTCGAGACCTGAGAAAACTGCTCAACAATAAACTGCTGAGGCGGCGACGCTCGCCACCGAGACATTAGGCTGTCCACCCGCTCACCGACGACCTCAGGGTTATTTGCAATTAGATAAAACACAATCAGGCCCAGCGGAATCATCATCGGCACAAACAGTTTAAAGTTCGCTAGCTGCCCAGTCATCACGACCAGTAGAGCGATTGAAAATGGCACCAGTACCAGCGCAATCCGCTGCCCTGATAAAAACGCCATCATAATCACTACGACCAGTGAAACCAAGCCAACCATTCGCCAGACGAAAGACTTATCGCTAAACGATGTTCCAAAGCTGAAAAATGTTCCAGAAATCAAGAACCAGCCCCACTGCCAAGGTGCAACAAACGTTCCTGGCAGGCGGATTTGTCCCATAGACGGCGAATACAGCAAAGATCCTCCGACAAAACACCGCGCTTCCAGCGAAGCTCGAAATAAGTCCTCTCCTTCACCAATGGTGCCCGGACAAATGCCTGTTTTGAGCAGGCCATATTGGACCAGTCCCAAAGAGCAGGCTACCAGTACCAACACTGCCTGTAGCCGCAGCAGTTTCTCCAAATCTTCGCGGGTCCGAATTAGATAGTAAATACAGGCGACCAGAGGGACATAGCCAAATAAGACCTTTGCGCCCCAGACTGCCATCACTAGCGGTAGCTTACCCTCGACCTGACCAATCTGATCGGGGAGATTAGCGACTAGCGCGGTGACACAGGTCATCGCAATCAGCGCCATCAGCGGCGGTTTCAGCGCTTTGGGCAAAATAATCGGCAGGCGATTTCTCTTGCAAAACTGATAGACCCCAACTAGAGCAGGAATGTAGAAAACATCTTTGGCAATTTGCAACAGACTGTTGCCGCCGAGGGCATAGGTTACCGTTCCGGCAAAGGGCATATAGACAATGAAGGCATACAGCGCCAATCGCTGGAACTTGAACGATAGAACCAGGCACATCAGTGCGCCGCACGCTGCTATGCCTAGCTTGGGATCGATCAGCAGTGCAACCAGCAGTCCTACAAACGCACAGCCAAAAAAGACAGAAGAGACAAATGAGATAATCTCTTTTCGCCTAGCTGCCGCTGCTCGTTCTAGGACTAATAGCTGTCGAGGCGTTAGCGTTGGCTCTTCTATATCCGCCTCGTCATCTTCGCCTTTCCGCCGGTTACGATGTTTGGACTGCTTTTTCCCTGCCTTTTTTCTACCCCTGTATGCTTTTTCTGACGGATGCTGAGCTGGCCGGGCAGATTGTTTTCGAGAGCGTTTCCCGGAGGAGCGTGAAACCATAGCTGGGTAAGAGTTTGGGAAAGAGCCACCAAGCGGTGTGAAGAAACGGCTTCTAGTTCCCGCCTAATCAAATCTGCCCAATATTTCACTCTGACCTCTCATCCAGGTCGCAAATGGTACACGACGCCGCTGCCGAACTTTACAATAGTGGTTGAATCCAAGCAAATTTGTCCTTAGATCCTTGGCTGCACTAACGATTTTACGTTTGTGCAGCGTCTAGGATTTAGTTCGCCAACTGTGTCGTTTACTGTATGCAGATCCAAACGTTCTTACTAGGTTAAATCCTTCTTGCGCTCAGCTCTAATTCTAATCTCAGACTGTGCGATCGCACTCTACCTCCCAATGACTGTCTTCGGGACATGACAGCAAAACCTTAAGTTAGCAGCCTGACGCTCCTTTCAAGGCTGTTTGGAAGAAATTTATGTACTGTTTTCGTACGATAGCGTACCGAATTAGGCGACTCTTATTTCTTAATATGAGTGAGCGGTTTTTCTGAAGTCCGACCTTTCTGCGAGGGACACCCCTTTATCTAATGGGAGCCCCTCTCAAAATACATATAAAAAATGATTATCTGAGTGCGTTGCCAGTTTGAAGAGGCGGCTTAACTCAGGTAATCGGCTTTAAAAGAGGAACCCCTTAGTCAATGTCTCAGCCCTATAAAACCACTGCTTAAAACCAACTACTATCGAGCCTTCCTGAAGAGGTCTATGCACGTCTGAAGCGGCATCTGCGAATCGAAAAGATGCCACTTAAAAAGGTGCTCTATCAGGCCAACGAGCCGATTACGAAGGCTTATTTTCCGATCAGCGCCTTACTGTCTTGGATTTCGCTGCTAGAAGATGGCACCCTGACTGAAATTGCGCTAGTGGGCAATGAAGGCATGATGGGACTCCCGCTGATTTGGGGAGGGGGATTCACGCCGAATAATGCCATTGTGCAATTTCCGGGTGAGGTGATGGTGCTTGAAAAGCAACCACTCCTAGAAGAATTTGGTCGCAATGAAGCGTTTAGTAAGGTGATGTTTCTCTATATGCAGGCGGTGTTTACGCAGGTGGCGCAAAACGCCATGTGTAACCGTCAGCATACGACGGAAGAACGGCTGGCTCGGTGGCTGCTGTGCGTGCAAGATAGCGTTCAACAGGATGAACTGACGCTAACGCACGAGTTTATGGCAAAGATGCTAGGCATCCGTCGCTCTGGGGTGACTGTAAGCGCAGGAATATTGCAGCAAGCGGGCATGATCCGCTACAGCAGAGGACGCCTAGCGATACTCAACAGGCAACAGCTAGAAGACACGGCCTGCGAGTGCTATCGGCTTGTACAGAATGAGTATTCTCGACTGTTGGGTTCGCATATCCAGCATAGTAAACCGAATGTTCTTCAACAGAAGGAGCCCTCATCTACAGAACCTCAGTCATATAACGGAACCAGCTAGAACATCTGTAATAACGCTTTTTTGGTCGAATCTCTTCAAAATCTCTCAGATGGAAAATACAGTCATATGTCTTCGCAAAAGATGGTAAGGAAGTTGCGCGTACTTAGCGGTACTCGCAATCACTACGTCGTTTACAAACAGAGCAATCGGGCTACTGACTTGGAAACGTCACTCTACTGCTTGGAAGCCCAGAGCGCTATAGAAGCGCTGATCCAAGAGAGCATGAATAGGATTCTGATTCCTCTATCCCAACTTCTGAGCCTGATACTGTTCTATGCACAGATTTCTGTATCTCTATGCAGCAACCGCAGGCAGGTATACCCAGAACTGAGTTCCGGTTTTACAAGACTTGTCCGTATCGGTGTCAACGTCGATAAATCCGCCGTGATCTTGAATAATGTCGAAGGCAGTGGAGAGTCCGAGTCCGGTTCCTTTCCCAGGGGATTTAGTGGTAAAAAACGGATTGAAGATTTGGTCGAGAATGGCGGCAGGGATTCCAGAGCCAGTGTCTGCAATCTGAATGACAACGTAGTTGGCGAGTTCGATTTCTGCGTCTTCGAAGGCGTCCGTTCGATCGATTTGGACGTTTTCGATCGAGAGATCGAGCGTGCCGCCAGCGGGCATCGCGTCGCGCGCATTGAGGCAGAGGTTTACCAGAGCCTGATGCAAAAGGTTTTCGTGGCCTTCTACTAGCCAGACGTCTGAGGGTAGATGAGTATTAATAGCAACGGAGACTGGAAAAGCGGCTCGCATCAGGTCTTGAATCTCGGTAACTAGGCGATCGCTTTCGACTAAACGACGGCCTTCGCCCTGAGTGCCCCGCACAAAGGTCAGCATTTGTTGAAGCAGGTCGCTGGCGCGTTTGGTCTGGGTGCTAATAATTCTAAGAACGGGCGTTAGCATATTATTCATATCGTGGATGATGCCAATAGTCATATTGCCCAGACTTTCTAGACGCTGGGCGCGAAGTAGCTGTTTAGTCAGCTGTTTGTGATCGCTCACGTTGATCCCTTCGACCAATACGACCTGAGGCTCAATTGCATACAGCGTAAGGTTCAGCGAAACAGAGGTGGTTGCGCCTCTAATAGTTGTGCTGTAGCGAACGGTTTCTCTCGATAGCGCAGAGGCGATCGCATCTTTAAGCCGAATCTGGTCTTCTTCTGAAAATTCCCAGCTATCCCCAATCGGACGATGCATTGTCTGAGGTCGTTCTACTCGGCTAAAGTTCAGCGCCATTTGATTTGTTGTTAGCACGTTACTATCGCTATCGAGCAGCCACATCAGCTGAGAAGAGCGCTCTAACAATAGAGAGAATGGTGCTTCGATCGAGTGTAGCTCGGGTAGAGATTTTCTCTTTTTGAGGGTTTTTGTGAAGCGAGTGAGGGAAAGATTCGACATCGTTTAGTCTCTATTGACAGGACAGTATCGAAAGACTATTAGGTAAATTTGCAACGCAAAGTCAACGAGGCAAAGGCTGCGGAAAAGAGACCGAGGGGAAAACTAGCCAAGATTTGCGAGCTACTGTTAGTTGCCACTGGCGCTAACGAAGGCAACAAGCTCAAAACCTGTGCTTACTATGCAGTCTTTCTAAAGGGCTGTCAGTTCGCTTGCGTACCCAGTCCGATGATTTTTGAGATGTAAGGAAACGCTTTGGAATCGGGACGTAAAGTAGCAAGGCGGCGTTTTCGAGCAACTTAGACTATCAGATGTCAATAGCAACAGGCTCTTCCCAGCTTTTGACGCTGTTGGCGAAAGCTCAAATGATACATACAATCGTTCCGAAAATCTTGGTTAGAGACACATACCGAAAATCCATATCAGTAGTGTCGTACACTAGCGCCCTAGCCGATTAGGAATATCCTCGCAGCCGCCGGGAATGGTCTCTCGGGTTTTACTGCCACCCCACTCACAGCAGTAGCAGCGCTGTGCTTCAGAGAGTCGCTGCGTATTGGTAAAATCAGCCCCTTCGACGACGGCACCTGTGAATGTGCCTGTCTTGTAGTTAGGTTTGTCTTTACGGGTGCGCGGAGTTGCCGTTTCCAGACTGCCGTAGAACAAGCGAGCGCCCATAATGTCAGTGTTGGAAAGATTGGCGTCGCAAAGGATAGCGCGAGAAAAATTGGTGCGCACAAGATCGCAGTCAGATAGATTGGCGCGAATCAAGTTAGCATCGCTCAGATCTAGCCAGCGTAGATCGGTAGTGGCTAGATCCGTAGCTGCTAGCATCACCCCCAGGTCTATTACCCGAGTCCCGTTGAGCCGGTCTTCTGCGTAGCCGCCCATGCCGTCTAGGATCGGACGACCCAGTCGCTGATCACGCGCTAACGGCGTCAACAGCTTCGAGCGAGAGAGAAAGCGCAGCACTTTGGCTCTACCACCAGAATCGACGCTGCTGAGAATGGCGGCAGTACGGGCTTCGGCGATGATACGCTCTTGAGGCCAGTCTTCTAGCAGCCCTTCGTCGTCTAGGACTAGCTCTGAAATACCCTGGAAGTAAGAGTCGATGGTTTGCTGCTGGGTGATCAGGTTTTGCTGGACGGTCAAATCTCGCGAGATGATGTACTGTCGCCAGGCAACGTAGACAGCCAGCACTGCGATAAAAATCTGACCGATCGCACCCAAAAAATCACCCAGTGCGCTGATGATGTCCCAACGCAGTCCGCTGCCCCAGCGGGCGATTGGACGACTGATGCCGCTGGTGTAGACCAGACCAATCAAACCTATGAACAGGCCCGGAACGGCGACTAATAGCGCCTTTTGCTGCTGCGAGAGATCGCTTAACGCTTCTTGCAATGTTGGGTTTAGCAGTCGTAAGGAGACGACGAAGGCCACTAAAGACCCGGCTAGAGTAAGCCAAAAGCTGTTGAGGGTGAGGCCAACAACGACGACGATGACACCTGCGATCGCAACCACACTGATCGGTGCTTGCGCCACCTTTACCGGGTCGATCGCAGGCTGACGGCGATATCGCTCCGGCGTCTGAGACCCACTGTTTGAAGACTTCTGGCCTGCAAGCTTTTGCTGGCGGCTGAGCGGCACCACATCGACGAGCTCCTCATTATCCACCTGTAAATCGGGGTCAGGATTGTAGTCCACCGTGAACGGCTGATGATAGCCATTGCCAAGGGTTGGATCGCTCGTTCGCTGAGGATCAAAATCAGCAGCAGCGTCAGCATCAGCAGAAGTGCTAGGGTCAGAAGGAGAAGATAGGGGCATCGAATACGTACATTTCTAGGAGTCAGTGTAGCTGAAAGCTTTTAGGGTGCTGCCACCATCCTCCACTAAAATAAAATTAAGAATTGATAACAGCTTTCTTAACTTTTGCCCTCTACTTTTTCTGCGATCTGGCCATTAGCAGTGCTAGTCGGTCACTATTCACATTCTTCCTTATGATTACAGTCTTACTTTTAGCCGTCGCCGTTGGCATCTTGGTCTGGGGCTTTTCAAAAGCCAGGCCCCTTGGTCGCCTGGGCATTCTAGCTTGGCTGCAGACTGTAGTGCTGATGGTTCCCTGGCTGCTGTTCTTTGGCTTTTCGGCTGTCGGTGTTTATCTGAACCTAGCTGGGATTTTGCTGTTGGTTGTATCCTCATCTGGACTGTACATCTATTTTGGCCGTCAGCTACGAGCTGTTGGTCAAGAAGAATTGGCCATACAAGCAGCCAAAGCCAGCAAGCCAGCGAAAGAAGCTGCCGACCAGGCGGCTACTGCCGAACAGACCAAAGCGGAAGTCGAAACGGTAGCTAGCGCAATGAGCGCAGAGCCTTCTACTAGAAGTACGGATCAATCTCAAGTATTCGGCGAGGGCCAGTCGACCGGAAAAATTACAGAAGAAAACAACGCAGACGAAAGCAATACAGACGAAAGCGGTTCCAAACCAGAGGAAGCACCGCCGCCCATTCCGCCAGAAGACTTGGTCATTATGGAGGGCTTCTTCGGCATTGATACCTTCTTCAGGACAAAGACGGTTCCCTTTCAAGAGGGCGCTGTTTTCAAAGGAAATCTGAGAGGAGAACCAGACCAGACAGCGCAGGGAATCAGTCAAAAGCTGGCAGAAAAGTTCGGCGACAGCTATCAGTCTTTTCTACTGCTGGATCCTGAAGACAAGCCAGTGGTGGTAGTCTTTCCTAGCAAGAACGGGCCGAAAGCAACAACATTGCCACAGCGGATACTGGCGGTGGCATTGGCGATCGCAACCCTGGCCACCTGTATAGAAACCGCCGCCGTCCTTCAAAGCTTTGACGTTTTCCAATCCCCTGAGCGCTGGGGCGAAGCCCTACCAATCGGCCTGGGCATCTTTTCAACGCTTGGCATTCATGAAATCGGTCACCGCTTCTACGCCCGTAAGAACGATATTCAGCTCAGCCCGCCCTTCTTCTTGCCTGCCTGGCAGCTAGGTGCATTCGGATCTATCACCCGCTTCGAGTCTGTCGTGCCTAACCGCACCGTTCTCTTTGACGTTTCCTTTGCTGGTCCGGCTGCGGGCGGACTCCTCTCATTCATCTTCTTATTCTGGGGTCTGGTTCTCTCCCAATCCGGCAGCCTCTTTCAGCTCCCAGCCGAATTTTTCCGAGGATCTATCTTCGTTGGTAGCCTGGCGCGTTTAGTCTTGGGCGACGCCCTTCAAGCTGACCTGGTCGATGTTCATCCTTTATTGATCGTGGGTTGGATCGGCCTGATTATCACCGCCATCAATCTGATGCCCGCTGGACAATTAGACGGCGGCAGGATTATTCAGTCAATCTATGGCCGCAAAACCGTAATTAGAAGCACCGCAGTCACCCTGGTCTTACTCGCTGTTGTTGGACTCTTCAATCCAATAGCGCTGTACTGGGCTGTTCTTATTGTCTTTTTACAGCGCCAGCCTGAGCGTCCCTGCACCGACGATCTAAGCGAGCCAGACGATACTCGTGCAGCCCTGGCTTTGGTCTCTTTACTGATTGTTCTATTGGTGCTTCTGCCGCTAACGCCGACGTTAGCCGGTAGACTGGGTATCGGATAAATGCCAACAGATAAATGTAGTGAGCAAACTCAATAGTAGATAGGCGCGGGAGACTGTAAGTATGTGTGCTCGTTTTACGCTTGATGTCGATATGCAGCGACTGGAAGACATCTTTGCGCTGACCAATAGCGTAGACATTATCCCAACCTGGAACCGGGCTCCAGGAGCAACATCGCCAATCATCATCAAAGACCGGATTGGACTCGCTAAGTGGGGTCTCAAACCAGGCTGGGCAAAGCCAGGCATGAACGCGCCGCACAATGCCCGAATCGAGACAGCAGAGACAAAGCCATACTTCAGAAGCGCGTGGACAAAGCGACATTGTCTAGTACCCGCTACTGGCTTCTATGAATGGCAGAGCACAGACGCTGGTAAACAGCCCATCTACTTCAACTATCCAGGACAGATTTTTGCTTTTGCCGGACTGTGGGACAAGAACGATGACGAGGTGAACTTCACCATTCTTACCCAGTCGGCAGTCGGTCCGGTGGCAGAGATTCATCACCGTATGCCAGTCATCTTGCCGCCAGATGCCTGCGAGGAATGGCTAGCGGGAGGGTCGAAAAGCACCGATCGATCGCCATCTTATATGCAGTCAATCGCAGCGCGACCAGTTAGCCGCGCGGTCAACAATACCCGTAACGACAGTGCAGACTTGATTGCTGAAAATTCTAAATAGGCAGCTCCACAGCGGCTGGTCCGAACCAAGGAAATAGGCCAACTAGATTGCGAGATTAGGTACATAGACCTAGGAAAACAGACTTAGATATTTTCCAGTTGATTGATTCGCTCCAAGGCGATTCGCTCTAAAGGCACAGCGATGAACCGAACTTTTTGGGGGTTGGAGACAAATTAATCAGACGCTAAGATACTTGTGGTTTATCGATAGTTCAATGGGCTATTGAGCAAACTGCTATTTTTGCTAGCTGCCGTTACTCTGACGTTACCTCAAGGGAAATCCCACTGTGCTCAATGCCATTGCCCGTGACTTTCGCATTATCTTTGACCGCGATCCGGCAGCCCGTAACTGGCTAGAAGTTATTTTTCTATATCCGGGATTTCAGGCGCTGGTGCTGCACCGCTTAGCTCACTGGCTGTGGAAAGTCGGCATTCCTTTTTTCCCCCGTCTGATTTCTCATCTGGCCCGTGCCTTTACTGGCGTAGAGATTCATCCCGGTGCGCAGATTGGCTCTGGCGTGTTTATCGACCATGGTATGGGTGTGGTGATCGGTGAAACTGCGATTGTGGGTGACCTGTCGCTGATCTATCAGGGCGTAACCTTGGGCGGTACGGGTAAAGAATCAGGCAAGCGCCATCCGACTTTGGGGACAGGGGTGATTGTCGGAGCGGGTGCGAAAGTGTTAGGTAATATTCAAATTGGCAATGATGTGCGTATCGGGGCTGGGTCGGTGGTACTTAGAGAAGTGCCTTCGGATTGCACGGTTGTGGGTATACCGGGAAGAGTGGTGTATCGTTCGGGCGAGCGAGTCGGACCCCTAGATCATGCGCAGTTGCCTGATTCTGAAGCTAGGGCAATGAGAGCGTTGATGGACCGGATGATTGCGTTGGAAAATGAAGTGGCTGAACTACGTGAAGCTAGAGCACTAGAGACTGAGGAGGAGTTGGCTGATAAGATAGCCGATCTTGAGAATCTAATGTCTGTGGGAGCGGTCGGAGAAAACTGCGATGGTAGCAAGTGCTGCAATCTCGATGACCGAGCCCTGCAGGAGTTTTTTGATGGATCTGGAATCTAGAAGGCTGTGCTTGTCGTCTGCATTTGCCGAGTGACAAAAGCTGTAGCGTGTAGAAAATGCCAAGCAAAAAGGACGCACAATCTGTACGTCCTCATTCGGCTTATTCTAGAGCTTGTCTGGCCCAAACATTGTCCCCAATGCTGTGCCAGCATTTTGCTGAGTATCTAGTCGGTATTACGAGAGGGCCGTCGCATCTACGCCGCACTCATCGACCAGGTAGCACATAGCTTTGAACCTTAGCATGACCAGGGGATCGTAGAGTGGGTTGAGCTTGCACATGGGCGGAATGTGGGCGATGGTGCGTTGGAAGAGTTTGACGTCTCGCTCAAAAGGGCAATCCGCTGGGATGAGAGAGACAATGCGGTGAGCGGTTCTTTCGTTCTCGACAGGAATGCCTTCAATCCAGTTACGTAGGGGTTCTAGGATATTTAGAGTTTTTTTCATCTTTGGAAAAGATTGAACCATGACGACAGAAGAGTAGCTTAATGACTCAGTAATTTTGTTGAGGGCTGCTGCGTCGGCTATAACGAAGGTGCCCAAGGAATTAGTAGATTTATCAGAGATTGTTTATAACTTTGTGCGGAGGTCTTTATGTGTAGGTCTTTATGTGGAGAGCTGTGGACTCCTAGAACTATGGGCGTTTATAACCGTGGGCTTCTAAAGGAAACTGACAAGGAATTTGTTAGAGATACGAGTATGAATGCATCCGAACTTTGCTATGTACCTTTTTCCTTTCGTTAACTATCCTAGTCGCCCAAAAGAGAATGACAAGTTCCTAAATAACATTTTGATGATAAATTATGCAAAATTCACATCTTTCTAATGCAAGTCGTCGGGCTGATCGGGGGATTTTTGTATTTTGCATAGCCAGTCCCCTTCCTCTTCTTCTTGTGTAGCTGCCGAGTTACCGGCTGTTCACGGACTCTTCCGATTGCCCACTACTAAAAGCGTCCTCATAAACACTTTATGAGGACGCTATAAACAAGACAAAATTCTCTCGTAAGTAGAAGTACTTATCGCATGGTGACAAACTCTTCTGCTGAGCTGGGATGTATGCCAACAGTAGCGTCAAAGTCGGCTTTGGTCGCGCCCATCTTCAGAGCGATCGCAATCCCTTGAATAATCTCCGCCGCATGATCGCCGACCATATGCGCTCCTAGTACCTTATCGCTTTCGGTATGCACCACTAGCTTCATCAGCGTCTTTTGATCCTTATTTGGCAGGGTGTAATACATTGAGCGAAAGCGCGAGCGAAACACATGGATCTTCTCTTCTCCATACTTTTCAATGGCTTCGGTTTCGGTGATGCCTACAGTAGCCGCTTCAGGCGTCGTAAAGATAGCAGAGGGAACGTAGTCATAGCTCATCAGTCGATCTTGTCCATCGTAGAGGACATCAGCAAAGATGCGCCCCTCATTGATTGCTACCGGCGTGAGATTGATACGGTCGGTACAGTCGCCGATTGCATAGATGCTGGGATCGGCGGTCTGGCAGTATTTGTCGATGGCGATCGCACCCTTATGAATCTCTACTGCCGTATTCTCTAGTCCCAAGCCGTCTAGGCTAGGCTTTCTACCTGTCGCCGACAAACAGACTGCATCAGCGACAATGGTGTAGGCTTCGCCCTTTTTATCCCCTTTGGCGTCGCCGTCGACAATCTTAACCGTGACGCCATCATCACACTCTTCAATGCCGACAATCTCAGAACTGTTGAAGATTTTAATTCCTTCTTTTTGCAGCGCCTCGTGTAGCTCGTCGCGCAGGTCTTCATCAAAGCCGTTCAAAATTTGCTCTTTGCGAATAACCATCGTGACTTCTGTGCCTAGGCCATTCATCACACCAGCAAATTCGCAGCCGATGTAGCCACCGCCTAAGATCACCATCCGCTTGGGCTGCTCGGTCAGCTCGAACATGCCATCAGAGCTAATTGTATGCTCAATACCAGGAATATCTGGCTTCACCGGATGCCCGCCCACTGCCACCAGAATTCTTTCGGCAGTGACCTTTTCAGCACCAACTTCTATTGTGTGTGCGTCTAATATCTTGGCCTGCTGCCTGTACAGTTTGACCTCGGCGCTGTCGATCATGCGCTGATAGATGTCGTTTAGCCGATTCACTTCGCCGTGGACAGCAGTAATCATCTTTTTCCAAGTGAAGTCGCCAGGTTTTGTTTTCCAGCCATAGCCCACTGATTCTTCTACAGATTTGGGAAACCGGGAAGCGTACACCATCAGCTTTTTGGGAACGCAGCCGCGATTTACACAGGTGCCGCCCAGCCTGTCAGGTTCAGCTACAGCTACTTTGGCTCCGTGAGAGGCCGCTCGCCGAGAGGCTGCGATACCACCGGAGCCACCGCCAATCACAAACAGGTCAAAGTCGTAAGTCATAGTCTAAGCAGAATAAAGAGGTACTTTGATCGTAAAGGAGTTGTGGGCAAATATCTTTGTTCGGAAGAAGGATGTTAAGAATTAGAACAGGCAGGACTTGCAACGGTCCGCTATCCAAGAGTCACGTCTAAGAACATCATCACCACAAAGCCCACCATCACACCCACCGTGCCCACTTGCCCGATCGCTTTTTGATCGATCTCTGGAATGATTTCGTCGACGATGATGAACAGCATGGCACCTGCAGCAAAGGCCATTCCCCAGGGCAAAAGCGCCTCCGAGAAGCTGACTAGACTAGCGCCTAGTAATCCGCCAACAGGTTCGACTAGTCCGGTAAGTGTGGAGATCCCTAGAGAATAGAGCGGACTATAGCCTAGGTTTCGCAGCGCGATCGCAACCACCAATCCTTCTGGAATATTCTGCAACCCAATGCCACCGGCTAGCGCCAGACCACCACTAGCCCCGGAGCCAACGCCAACGCCGACCGTCAGCCCTTCTGGAAAATTGTGAAGCGCGATCGCAATCACGAACAGCCAGATCTGCTCAAAACGCTCACTTTCCTTTCCCTCTTTCCCCTTAAAAAAGTGCTCGTGCGGGAAAAAGGCATGGGCTAGCCACAGCGCCGCGCCGCCTAGTAGAACGCCCGCGACCATTAGCGCTGCTGCGATGGTTTCGGAATAGCCCAGTGCGATCGCCGCCTCCGTCCCGGGAATCAGCAGCGAAAACGACGTAGCCGCCAGCATCACGCCACCGCCCACGCCAAGCAAGACTCCTTGCGCTCTTTCCGAGAGATCAAACGGCAGCATCACTGGCAGTGCGCCCAGTCCCGTCGCCAGCCCAGCGCCTAAACTTGCCAAGAATCCCATCAGCACACTATTCATGGTCAGCATTCATCAGAGGGTTGGACTTTTTCGACGAAATCTTATCGTCATTCTGCCTATGTCATACTCGTTGCGAGTACGGTCTAGTCATCAGCCAACGATAGCGATTCGCAGTGTTGCCTGCTCACTACGCGACCGTTCTACATCTAGTCCTCTATCCAGGCAAAAACTCATCGGACCAAAGCCCCTTTGACTCCAGCCACTCACGGCTAAATATCTTGGACTGATAGCGAGCCCCCCCATCACACAGAATTGTCACGATCGTATGTCCTGGGCCCATTTCCTTTGCCAGTGCAACCGCCGCGCCCACATTGATACCCACGGATCCGCCCATGAACAGCCCCTCCTTATATAGGAGCTGATAAATTACCTTCAGCGCCTCATGATCATCGATCTGAATCGCGTCGTCGATTGGCACACCTTCCATATTTCCAGTAATTCGGCTATTGCCGATACCTTCTGTAACGGAGTTGCCTTCGGGTTTAATCTCTCCCGTCTTTACGTAGCTGTACAAGCCGCTCCCCATAGGATCGGCGACTACACAGCGCGCATCGGGATTTTTCTCCTTTAGAAACATTGCTACCCCGGCATAGGTACCGCCTGTCCCGGTTGCTGCGGTCCAGCCGTCAATCTTGCCGCCAGTTTGCGCCCACATTTCTGGCCCAGTGGTGGCATAGTGCGCCTGACGATTCGCCAAATTCTCAAACTGATTGGCCCAGATGGCATTGTCGGTTTCTGCGGCTAGACGACCGGACATCTTGACATAGTTGTTCTCATCTTTGTACGGCACGGCAGGCACCGTACGCACATCGGCACCCAGCGTTCGCAGCAGGCTGATTTTCTCTTCCGACTGCGTTTCAGGAATGATGATGACGCATTTGTAGCCTTTGGCATTACAGATATGAGTTAAGCCAATGCCAGTGTTACCTGCTGTACCTTCTACGACCGTACCGCCCGGCTTTAGCGTTCCTTCCTTCTCGGCCTGCTCTATGATGTACAGCGCTGCTCTATCCTTGACCGAGCCGCCTGGGTTGAGAAATTCTGCCTTGCCCAAAATCTCACAGCCCGTCTCTTCACTAAAGCTATTGAGCCGAATCAGGGGCGTATTGCCAACAGTGCCTACAAAACCCGATTTAATGTCCATGCGCTTTTGCTTTGCCATTCAACCCCTTTATCCTAATGGGGAACGGCTCAGCAAAGGTACTGCTCTACTGTGAGAATGCAGAAGTCAGCAGTTAGACTGAAGGAATATTTGATGTGAGTTGGGAAAGGTCTGATGGTCTCAGTCTCGATTGCATTCGACCAGTTGGCACGTATTCTCATACAAACGGATTGACAAACAAACTTAGCAGATCTTTTGCAGGAGATATATGCTGAACCACCTATGGACGATATCTCCGATGCAGATATAGCCGCCGAAATAAAAGCTATACAGCAGGGTTCTCGCTAAGGATGAAGCCGCGAGTTGTTACTGACAATCTTTTATTTATGATGCGCTGGTGCCTTGTAAGAGAATTCTGTCGCGCTGTCGAATCGGACTTTTAATCCCCCAATACTTAGCGGCGGCTTCGGCTGTCATAGTCAACAATCGTTCGTCGCTAGCAGGCAAGGTGATATGTGGCGCAGTGGGTCTGTGGCCAAGGCTTCTGAGGATTTCGGTTGCGATCGCCCGTGCCAAAGGCGGCGGCACCGAATTACCGACCTGTCTAGCGCCGTGCCACTTAGTGCTGTGAAAACGAAACCAGTCGGGAAAGCCGTGTAGCCGGGCCATTTCGCGAACGGTGATGCAGCGAGGAGTATTGGTAGTGGATGGGTCGCGGGCTGGTGAATGAACCTCTCGCAGAATCTGTTCCGGCCCGCAAGGTGTTGCAGATGCCGTCTGGGGACAGACGGAAGAAGTGAGAGATCGGTTCTCGGCTGCCGGGTGAGGTGTGGGCAAAGCGATCGCGCGACTTTTGAGAGTGATTGGTGCGAATGCTGTTGGTGAGCAGCGATGGATTCCAGTGATGACGATAGCCGTAGTACCAGCCTTTTTTCGAGCGACAGCGCAGTAAATCGGCATAAGAATTGCTGCTGCGAGGAAATGAAACAACAGTTTCTCCTTTTGTGATCAGTTGCTGAAACTGCTCGACATCTGGAAGGTCGCAGAGGGCATCAGCGCAGGTAGGAGAGCTTGCTAAGGGAGATGGATAGACGGGAAGAAGTTTGTCCTTTTTTGCACCGATCAAAAACAGCCTTTCTCTATTTTGAGGGACGCCATAGTCAGAGGCGTTGAGGATTTGCCACGGGGTAATTAACCGGTAGTTGATAGCGGCAACTTGATCGATGATTGTTTCTAGGATCAGGCGATTGCGATCACACGTCAGCCCCCTAACATTTTCAAACACAAAATAGCTAGGCCGCAGCTCATCAACCAAACGTAAAAAATCTTTCACCAAAGCATTACGCGGGTCGTTCAAAGAACGAGGGCCCATAGCCGAAAATCCTTGGCAGGGCGCACCGCCAATAACTACTGCGATCTGAGTTCGATCCGAGAGATAGGCCGCAGACCGAATCTTCTTTCCGGTAACTTCTGTAACCGATCGAGGAATTACTTCGCACAGCGGAAAATTGAACTGATGGACAGCTGCATGCACCGGATCAATCTCTACCGCCACTGGCACGTCAAATCCGGCCTGCTCAAAGCCTAAGCAAAGCCCCCCCGCCCCGGCAAATAAGTCGACTGCAATTGGCCTGTTGTTTTCAGCACTGTTCATGCGACATACTGTACTGCATAACCATTGCCCTACAGAACAGACTGATTACAAAGCCTTGCACAATGTGATCACACTTGCTTTCTTTGTCTATGTTCTACTTTGAATTTTGACCCGACAGCTCACTCATAGCTTCATCTGAGCGAAGTGCTCTAACAGCATGCGGTGCATAAAAATGTAGCCACCGCCCACCTTACGCAAGAACAGCCGTTCGGCTGCGTAGTCTAAAAACTGGCTGTAGTGCCAAGGCATATAGTCTTTCTGTCGAAGCATCCACCGCAGAGTAATATGCCGAAAACAGGCTGATCCCCCACCAAAAAAACAGGCTAACAAACCAAACAGTAGAGCCCTATTAAAGCCTGTAAGTCAATCCTTCCGATGGTATACAGAGCACCCACACAATGATAAGTATCAGGCCGCCTAGAATCGTTGCGTTTTTTGCTGTCTTCAACATCCCTTGATTAGGGATATTGCTCCGTTGAATCTCTGGGCCCTTAAACCCACCGATCAGCCCAAAGAACACAACCAAAAAACACGCTTAGATATACCAAAATAACCAGTAGCGATAGAAGGAGTCTGAGCCACCAGCTCGAAACTTCTATAACTAGAAAAGAATCCCATCCATGTATGAGAATATCAGATAGGTGCGATATGAGAGCAAAAATTCCACCTATAATAGAACCCGTCAGAAAGTTTTTCTTCGCCTCTCTCCAGGACCACTTCAAGGTCTCTACCGTCTCAATCTGAGCGAAAAACAGCGCTAGCAGAACTATTAGGGGAACGCCTAAAAATAGCTCGATTAATCCACTGCCTAGCCCTGCTAGCCAGCCAAATCGAACACCGTCCATCACGAAGATAAACAAGCTGTAGAAACCACCTAGAAAGACTCCAATCAAGAGTGCGCTCAGCATCCGATGCAGAAATCTTCGACGAGACGAATCTAGCCAAATGGGCTGTAGTCGTTCAATAAACAAAACAGTCTGAGATGATTGCTCCATCCGCTGCGCCAACCACACCAGCCAGCGAATAGTCTGCTGTTTGGAATAGTCTTTGGTTGTGGTTCCCCGGCGCTCAAGCATTCGGTTTATGTACGTATCGAACAGCTGCTCTTTGTGATCTGTTGCTGTATCGACTGCCGTAAGCGAGCCCGCTGAAAAGCCTTTGTAGGCAAAGCTCATGATGCTCAAAATTAGCGGTGAGGATGCAAATGACATCAGCTCGTCGTTGTTTTGAAGCACTAGCTTCAATGCCGATAAAGACTCTCCAGCCTGGGTCAAGAACCGATTGATTTGCGATCGCGTCAGTGGCTGCACATAGATGGCGTTGCGTAGCTTGAGTCTTTCGTCTAGGTTTTCATACTCACCGATGCGGCTACAGATCACCATTTCAGTCAGGCCATGCTCTGCAATAAATAGATTGAGCGCCCTGACGCAATCGTTATGTTCTTTGCTATTGACCTCATCTAGGCCATCTAGCAAGAACAGCAGCTGCTCTGCTTTAATCCAATTGTTTCCCAGTGATTTAGAGAGACCGTAGATTTGATGTAGCTCCTGAATTAGCCAGTCAGCAATAGACTGCGACTTGCGCCATGATGATAGATTGATCACCACAGGCAGCGGCTGGCTCAAATCACTCTGCGCTCTAACTACCAAGCTTTCGGCTAGCTTCAACAAAGTGACCGTTTTCCCGGCCCCCGGCTCTCCTAAAATAAGCAGCGTTCGCCCGGTTCCCATGTCATCAAAGACAGCATTCAAGGCAGTTCCAACAGGCAGCACTTCGCTATTGCGCGAAGTCAGCTCGTCCATACTCTCTAGCGGATCTTGAACCAGCGAGTCTTTTTCTTCTAACCCCAGCTCTATCATGGCCTGCGAGTGCAGAGAATTGGCCAGTATCCCCTCAATCCAAAACTGGCGAACCTTGTCAATTAGGACTTGTCGCCACCGGTACTCTTGCTGAGTCAGCGGTTTCGCGGCTTCGACAGGGGCTTTGGCCACCTGCACCGAGCTAAAAACATTCATAGTCCCGATGCCGCCCTGAATTTGAGTCAAGGTCAGGTCGCGCCCTGCCATTCCCCCTATTTGCACCCCCTCAAGGACACTCTCTGCTAGCCCTAAATTTTGCTGGGGAGGTGAAACCACACCGCGTCTCTCCTTATATTAAAAAGCTAGCAGCAACCCCTAACCACGGGCTAACCGCATCTAAAATTGGCTGTATTTTCTGCCAAAGTCCTGTGCCTGCTTCTACCGTTTCACCCGCATCCTTTAGCACTTTGGTCGCCCGCTGCAAGTTTTTAACGGCAAATTCCTTATCTGGTTCTTGGGTTTGGACCTCATCTTTTGCGGTTTCAAGACTACGAACAATCTTGTTTTTTTCAGTATCGGTCAAGTTTGACTCTACGAGAATTGTCTGTAGCTGGGTGAGTAAATCGGCAACTTCAGATGAGGTCAAAGGAGTCTCTACACCGCTGCCGACCTGCTGCGACTGGGTAACATTTAGATCTCGCCCAGCCTGACCACCAATCTGAACATTCGAGAGCTGTCCACCGCTGATATTAATGCTCTGAGAGGCGCTTTCAGAAAATGACGATTCTGGAGACATGGCTTGGGGTCGCTATGTAGTAGTTCGTACTTGCTTCAAAAGGATGACACGACTTTCGGTAAAAGCGAAAGAACACTTCAAATGATTTTAGATACGAGCTCTCTGAGGAAAACTGGGCTTTAGACCGAGGAGACCTTTATACCGAGGAGACCTTTATATAGATCGACGGTATGTGGCCAGCCGACGAAGCCTGCGAAAAGGCAGTCACCCGCGTAGTTGGCAAGAAAGACGTGGTGGACGCCCATGCGGTTTTGCCAGGTTCGCAGGACCAGACCGTGGGGTAGCAAGGACCAGAGCCGGGACTGATCGAAGCCTTTGTAGCGAGCGTCGGTAATACCAGGGATGAGCTGAAGCTGGCGGATAACGCGATCGCAATAACTCTCCACTGGCTGCGGCAAACACAAATGATCGCTGCTCTGCCAGAACTGCTGAATGATCTCGGCGACAACAGGATGTTTTTTCATCCGGTCGTGGTCGATGTTGGGTACGGCAACATAGCTGGCCCGGTTGAACCTGGTGCATTCGATGGGCACTATGCCATCGCTGCCCTCTATATAATTGCCTGCGATGATCAAGGTGGGCACTTCTGCGGCAATACGTTCGGCGATCGCCCGTCGGCTGCGGCCAAGATCTCTAGCGATGCCAATGCCTAGCTCCAGCGGGTCGACCAGTCTGCCTAGATCTGCGCCGCCTACAGGCGAGGCGACAAGGACCAAAGACTCAACCAGCGGCCACCATTCGGGATTTCGAGCTAGGACTTCCAGCCAGATCAATCCGCCCATAGAGTGGCCGACGATGCGGAGCGGAACACCGGGATGTTCTGCCTGGGTTTGCTGTGCGATCGCCTCGACTCGACTAATCAATGGCTCTATACGAATCCAGGTATTGACAAAACCTAGATTTGGCACAATCACTCTGGCCGTAGGACTAGCGACGGATTGAGCTAGCTGGCCAATGCCCTGATTGATGTCTGCCCAGCCGTGTTGGGCATAGAGGATGTAGTCGGGAGGCATGGGGGATGGGGACTAGGGAATGGGGGATTTAGGAAGTGGGTCGAAGGAAAACTGGGGGCGGGGCAGTGATGGTGATGGGTTGGTTGGTGCGGGGATGGGCGAAGCGGAGGTGATGAGCGTGTAGGTGGTAGCCACAGTCGCCAGGACGGGCAGTGCCATTAGGATTGGGAATGCCGCCGATGGGATAGAGGGAGTCACCTAGTAGGGGATGACCAGCGGCGGCAAGGTGAATGCGGATTTGGTGGGGTCTGCCGGTTTGGATGGTGATGTCGACTAGGGTGGATTGAGCGCTGCGCTGAAGGATGGTTCCTTCGCTACGAGAAACCATACTACTGATTGGAGAGGCGGTTTGTTTAGCTGTGTGGATGTTGGTCAAGTGACCATAAACGTAGCCCAGGCGGTTGTGAGGTAGTTTGCCGATGGGGTAGGTGCAGATAAAGCGATCGCGCAGCTGATCAGGTGCAGTCGGTCCGATTAGGGCGCGGTAGGTTTTGCGAAGCGTGCAGCTACTATCGCTATCGCTAAGGCTAGCGTCGCTGAGGTTTGCGGTACGCCGTCTGAACTGTCGGGAGAGCTGTTCTCTAGCTGAGTGCGATTTGGCGATTAGCATGGCTCCAGAGGTGCCGCGACCAAGGCGATGAATGGGGACGGGCTGTTCGCTGGGGTAGCGCGATCGCAGCTGATGAAGCAACGTGTTTTCTAGAAAGCCGCCGCCGGGTAAAACGGGAAGGCCAGAGGGTTTGTCGATTACCCACAGGTCTTCGTCTTCGTAGAGCACTTTGAAGTCTAGAGGAACGGTGGGTTCTTGCCAGGGCGATCGCGTATAGCTAAGCGTCTGCCCTGACTTTAGCTGAGTGTTTTTTTGTGTGCGATCGCCATCTAGCAGAATCTGCCCGGCCTCGATTCGCTCTTGCCAAACGGCCCGCTCGGAATGCCGATAGCGCTGAGTGTAGTAGTCCAGCACGGTCTGACCCACCACCGCTGAGCGCACCTTATCTAGATAGGTCCATCCTTTATTCAGCAAATTTTGTTCTCTTTAGACCTCAGCGTTCTGCAAATGGCTTCTTTGAAGGCCTGGTTGTTTTATGGCTAGGACTTGTCAGCCGCCGTCTTACGAATCGTTTATCCGCGCCTGCTCATTCCTTAAATAATCTATCGTGTGGGTACAGCGGAGACTCTAATTTCATATTTGACGGATAAATATTCGATGGCGTTTACTTTTTTTGCTGACTTTCTGCGTCGTCTATTCAAGCGCAGTCTTGTTTGTAGCTTATTGATACTATTGTTGCTAGGCGGCTGTGCCATTCCTCAAGTCAGCGCTGAAGATCGGTTGTTTTTAGATATCTCGGTCGAGCTTGTCGGTACGGCAACGCTAGCAAAACAGACATTCGACGGTGAACCCGTGGGCGGCATCTCTGCGATCGCCTATGACATACCTAACGATCGCCTGTATGCACTCTCTGATAATCGCGATCGCCCCCGCTTCTACACCCTCAAAATCGACAATCTCACCAGCTCAGCGCTCTCATCTCCCACTGACTCATCCTCTATCTCTCCAACTCTTTCGATCGAAGCCGTCACTTACCTCACCGACACTACCGGCCAGCCTTTCCCCCCCGGCACCTTCGATTCTGAAGGCATGGCCCTTACGCCAACCAGCACCCTGCTAATTTCTACCGAAGGATCGCCTAGTCGTCGAATTCTTCCTACGATCGGCGAATACGATATCGCTACCGGACAGCTTCAGACCTCTATCCTTGTCCCTACGCGCTACCTTCCTGACACGATTCCCAGTCCCCAAGCCCCAATCTCTCCATCCCCCACCCCCCAATCTCCTCAAACCCTCGGCGTTCAAGAGAACCTCAGCTTTGAAGCACTCGCTATCAATGTTTCATCTGGCACGGGCGGCGTTTACGAACCGTACCGTTTGTTTGTCGCTACCGAAGGTCCGCTGCTACAGGATCTAGACTTTGAGCCAGAAATCCCCTACAAAAATCGGCTGATGCACTACACCGTCAGCCCCTATCAAACCACGCTGATTTCAGAACACCTGTACGAGATGGACTTGGCACCTACAGGCGCGATTCTTCATGGCCTATCAGAAATTGCGGTACTTGACCAGAGCGGGCACTTTCTCGGACTAGAGCGCTCTTTTGGATTCCAGGGCTTCACACTAAAACTGTTTCAGATGGCCTCGGGTGGAGCCACAGATATCAGCGCTATCGAGTCCTTAAAAGGAGATATCAGCGGGATTAGTCCTATTCGCAAAGAGCTGTTGTTAGACTTAGATACGCTGGGTTTGCCGCTGCAAAATTACGAAGCGATGACATTTGGCCCGACTTTGCGCGATCGTACCAACTCTCGCCAAGGCTACAGCCGCAGTCTCTTGATAATGAGCGACGATAATTTCTCGAACGATCAAGAAACCAACCTGCTGATATTTCGATTACAACAGTCCTGATCAGTTGCAAAAACTTCTGTCTAAAGACAGAAGCTTTTCTCAGCCAAATTATCCGGATTTATCCTATCTTTAAGCTCGTCTTAAACAAGCCCTGTCAACCCTCACAGACTTTTACGCCGAGATAGAAAAACCTTCAAAACTCGACTCTCTATGTATCGAAATGGCTGAGAATCCGACAGTGGTTATATCTTAGCTGCTAGCTGTACTCAGCGGTACAGTCATTTTGTACCCTCGTGCCTTGTCTACGAACAGCTGGTTCGCAAGAAATTACCCATCCAGCGCACTAAACCTGATAAATTGGGCATCAGCAAAGAACACTAATTAAAGGTTTCATAAAGAAGCAACATGCGAGTCTTAGTAATCGGCGGCGATGGATACTGTGGCTGGGCAACAGCGCTCTATCTCTCCAACAAAGGTCATGATGTAGCGATTCTAGATAACCTCGTGCGTAGGCTCTGGGACATGGAGCTTCAGTCCGAAACTCTGACCCCAATTGCGCCTATCCAGACTAGGCTGCAGCGGTGGAAGGATCTCACGGGTAAAGACATCGAACTCTTCATTGGAGATGTCAATAACTATCCTTTCCTAGAGCGTTCTATGCTCGAGTTCAAGCCGGAGGCCGTAGTTCACTTTGGCGAACAGCGCTCTGCGCCCTTCTCAATGATCGACCGCGAGCACGCGGTGATGACTCAGTCTAATAACGTTCTGGGCAACCTCAATTTGCTCTACGTGCTGCGCGATCACTTTCCTGAGTGTCATCTGATCAAGCTCGGCACCATGGGCGAGTACGGCACGCCCAACATTGACATTGAAGAAGGCTACATCACCATCAAGCACAACGGGCGAGAAGACACCCTTCCCTTCCCCAAAAGCCCTGGATCCTTCTATCACCTCAGCAAAGTTCACGACACTCACAACATCCACTTTGCCTGCAAAATCTGGGGCCTGCGAGCAACCGATCTCAATCAGGGCATTGTCTACGGCGTGCTGACCGAAGAAACCGGTATGGACGAGCTACTGATTAACCGTCTTGACTACGATGGCGTCTTTGGAACCGCGCTCAACCGCTTCTGCATTCAGGCTGCTGTCGGACATCCGCTGACCGTCTACGGAAAAGGCAGTCAGACTAGGGCCTTGCTGGATATTCGCGATACGGTTCGCTGCGTAGAAATTGCCTGTGAAAATCCCGCAAACGCAGGCGAATTTAGAGTCTTCAACCAGTTTACAGAGATGTTTAGCATCAATGATCTGGCAATGATGGTGAAGAAAGCAGGGAATACTTTGGGCCTAGACGTAGAGGTGACCAATCTAGACAATCCTCGCGTCGAAGCAGAAGAGCACTATTTCAATGCCAAGAACACTAAGCTGATTGACCTTGGCTTAGAACCCCACATGCTTTCTGATTCGCTGCTAGATTCTGTTTTGAACACAGCCATCAAGTACAAACATCGAGTCGATAAAAAACAAATCCTACCCACCGTCAGCTGGCGTCGATAGGTCTGCGGTCAAATGAGCACATAAACTCTCACGAAAGGTCGGTCTGTAATTGTTACAGGCTGGCCTTTCGCATGGCCCTTCTCTTTAGCTCTTCTTCTTGGAGCGTTTGAGAGCAGTCAGATTTATTTTTTGCTCTTGTTTGTCTTCTCAACCTTTATCTTTTCAACTACAAGCTATGCGTATCGCCATCTTCACCGAAACCTTTCTTCCCAAAGTCGATGGAATCGTTACTCGGCTAAAGCACACGGTTGAATACCTTCAGCGCTTTGGCAATGAGGTCTGTGTGTTTTGCCCGGAGGGTGGCCTGACAGAGTATAAGGGGGCAAAGGTGCAGGGCATCTCGGGCTTCCCACTGCCGCTGTATCCTGAGCTAAAGCTGGCGTTTCCTCGGCCTTCGATGCGCGAAATCATCGAAGACTTTAACCCCGATTTGATTCATGTGGTGAATCCGGCAGTGCTGGGATTGGGTGGAATCTATTACAGCAAGTCTCTAAATATTCCGCTGGTGGCGTCGTACCATACGCATTTGCCAAAGTACCTGGAGCACTACAATCTGGGTCTGCTAGAAGGGGTGCTGTGGGAGCTGCTGAAGGCAATGCACAATCAGGCGGCGATCAATCTGTGTACGTCTACGGCGATGCAGCAGGAGCTGACCGAGCACGAGATTGAGCGGGTGGAAGTGTGGCAAAAGGGTGTAGATACGGAGCTGTTTCGGCCCGACCTAAGGAGTGAGGCAATGCGATCGCACCTCACTCAAGGCCATCCAGATGCCCCCATTCTCATTTACATTGGTCGTCTCTCTGCGGAAAAAGAAATCGACCGAATCAAGCCAGTGCTCGAATCGATTCCAGGCGCAAGGCTAGCGCTAGTTGGCGATGGTCCCTATCGCGAAGAGCTAGAGCAGCACTTTGCCGGAACACCGACTCATTTTGTTGGCTATCTAGCCGGTGAAGAATTGGGTGCGGCCTATGCCTCTGCAGATGCGTTTATCTTTCCCTCTCGAACGGAGACCCTGGGTCTAGTTTTGCTAGAGGCGATGGCGGCGGGCTGTCCGGTGATTGCGGCGAATGCAGGCGGCATTCCGGATATCGTGACCGATGGGGTTAATGGCTTTATGTTTGACCCGGCAGACGAGCGGGGGGCAATTATCGCGACCCAAAAGCTGCTAGGGATGAAGGCAGAAAGAGAGCTGCTGCGGCAGAATGCCAGAGTAGAGGCGGAGCGCTGGGGATGGGAAGGCTCGACTCGGCAGCTAGAGCGATTTTATATCAGTGTGCTGAATGCAGGCATGGGTGCGATCGCAGCTTAAAACTGTTCATCGCCTGAAGCAAATCCCATCCGTTGGAGGGGTGGTACGCAGTGACGGGGTGGGTCGGCAACTCGCGATACACGTCGGACCCACCCCGTCCTGCGGAGGGAATCTACTTCGGGCGGTGTGATCAACAACCTGTCTAACTGAAACCCAAGCGCTAGGTCGAAATTGTAGAAACGGACCCGCCGTCTACGCGCCAGTTTGAGCCCACTACGTAGCTAGCCTGATTCGAGCATAGGAAGGTAATCACAGCAGCGACTTCTTCGACTTTGCCGCGTCTGCCAACTTCAATGCCAGGACGATTTTCGGCTAGGAAGCTTTTGACCGCCTCGTCCATGCTGACACCGCGCTCTTCGGAACGCGATCGCATCATGGCATTCGTCATCGCCGTCTCCACGAATGCAGGCGACACCATATTTGTCAGCACGCCGTCTTTGGCATAGGCCTTGGACAGATTTTTGGTCAGGTTCAGTGTCCCCGCTTTACAAGCGCAGTAGGGCATGTCTTCGATATAGGGCTGCACCGCATCTTCGGAGCCTAACAGGACCACTCGGCCCCAGCCAGCCTTGCGCATATCTGGAATAAACGTTCGGCAGATTCGCACAGTTCCCATCAGGTTCACATTGATAGTGTGCATCCAGCCCTCATCATCGATGTCTTCTAGGAAATCACCCACCGCGCCCGTGATGCCTGCTGAATGGACAACAATCTCAGCGGGCTTACCGAAGTGTTCTATTACCTGCTCTCGAGCAGCTTCTACCTGCTCGAGACTGGTAATATCTGCTTTGACCGGAAACGGGTCGCCAAAAGGTTTAAGATCGTCAATCTCATCAAAAGAACGATTTAGAATTGCAACTTTTGCCCCCTCTTTTAGCAAGATTTCGGCTGTTGCTTTGCCAATACCCGAATCTCCACCTGTCACTACAGCAACTCTATCTTTGAGCCCTAAATCCATGGAATGTGTTTTCCTATAAACGTCTAACTGTTTAACTATACCGAGTGGAATGAGCAACGGGACGACTAACAAAGCGACCAGCAGAGCCGTGTCTGGTCAAGAGCAGCCGAGGGCGATTGTGCTGCTTTCTGGCGGTCTGGATTCGGCTACCTGTGCGGCTCAGGCGATCGCAGATGGCTATGATGTAATCGCTCTCTCTTTTGACTATGGTCAGCGTCATGATAAAGAGCTAATTGCGGCCCGTGAGATTGCCAGTGCTTTTGGCCTCGTAGAGCATCGCGTGATCAAGATTGATTTAGCTCAATGGGGAGGATCTTCTTTGACCGATCGGGCAATGGCACTGCCCACTGATGGCAAAGATTTGGAAAGTAAGATGATACCGTCGACCTATGTGCCTGGGCGCAATACGGTTTTTATTGCGATCGCCCTTTCCTTGGCAGAAGCGAGAAATGCGATCGCCATCTATCTAGGAATTAATGCTGTCGATTACTCCGGCTATCCAGACTGTCGGCCCGACTACCTAGCCGCTTTTCAGCAGCTGGCAACCCTATCTTCCAAAGCTGGACTCGAAGGCCGCGCTCCAAAGCTGGTAGCTCCCCTTGTGTTGGATTCCAAAGCTAATATCGTCCGCAAAGCCCTGCAGCTAGGTGTCCCAATCGAAAAGACCTGGTCTTGCTACAGCGGTGAAGACCTTCCCTGTGGCCGCTGCGACTCCTGTCGGATCAGGGATAGTGCCTTAATCGAAGCAGGCAGAGGCGATCTGGCAACTTTCGCTGGCCGATAAAGCGGTCGGACTATAGCGTTTGTCACTCTGCCAAGATACAGCACACCGACTGCAAGCCTGATGCGGCAAAGTAACGCACAGTCTCCTAGGCGCAGCCTTCTCTTCGAGTATGCATCCGGAACCCGCTGTAGAGGTCGTCGCTACAGGATCTGCTCTAAAACCTGTCACAATATAGACAGAACCAGACAGACAAGAGATTAAATCGCTATGGCTAGCAAGGACAAAAAATCTAGTAAGAACATCTCCCCCAAAAGTAACCGAAAAAGCAACCAGAACGCCTCCAAAAGGGCCAGTCAGAAAGGTAGAGATATCCCTAGAAAAGCACCGCCAAAAGGCATGAGCCAGGAGCGTTATGACAGATTGGTCGCAGAGTCTAAAGCGCCCTACAAGGGTCTGCGAAAGTTTATCTACGCATCTTGTGGTGCCTCTGGCGCGGTGGGTGGATTTATCTTCTTTACTAAGATACTAGCCGGTCGAGAGGTTGCCGAGACGCTGCCAAATCTTGCATTACAGATCGGCGTCGTCGCCCTGATGGTGTTCTTATTTCGTTGGGAAGATAGAAATCAGGAAGAAGGCTAGTGTCTGCAAGCGCTACAAAGAAGATTACGGCGGATGTTTCGTCTACTCTCCCCGTTGTATTGGTTCATGGTATTTGGAACAGAGCCGAGATTTTTACAAGGCTCAAAGCGTACTTAGAAGCTAGCGGTCGTACGATCTACGCCTTGAGCATGGTACCTTGCAACGGCGATGCCCTCTTGGAAGGTCTAGCTCAGCAGGTTGCTACCTTCGTGGACAGTCAGCTAGGACCCGCGCAGCGGTTCGACCTGCTGGGATTTAGCATGGGAGGCTTAGTCAGTCGTTACTATGTCCAGCATTTGGGAGGGCTAGGTCGTGTTCGAGCGTTTGTCACTGTTTCTGCGCCGCATCAGGGAACTTTTTTAGCGTTGGGCAGCGATCGCCCAGGCATTCGTCAGATGTGCCCAGGCAGCGACTTTATCAAAGACCTCAATCAGAATAAAGACTGCTTGAAAACGCTCCAGTTCCATTCTTTCTGGACACCCTTTGATCTGTTGATTTTACCGCCCTGGAGTTCTCTAATCGGGATTGGTAAGGAGCAGCGCCTAATCATTCCCACCCACAATCGCATGATTCAAGATCAGTCAGCACTTGTTGCGATCGCTAGGGCTCTCTCGTAACGCCTATTTATCATTCGTTGTTTACCTATCCCCTACCCGAGAATACTGGTGCTCTCCGAACACCGCGCTGGGATAGACATAGTACTTAAACTCCAGCAAATTATGGAAGGGATCTTCCAAGAAAAAGGTGCGATGCTCGATTCGCTCACCCTTGAACCGGTGCTTGGGCTGCTGATGAAAGCTCAAATCTTTCTCTTTTGCCCTTGCCAAAGTCGCTTCCCATTCTTTTTCTGTCTCGAAGGTGAGGCCAAAGTGTCTCGGATAGATTCCCTTCTGCGCTGCTACTGGCTCGGTGACGACATGGGCTACAAGCTGGTGTCCGCCTAGATTCAAGATCATCGACCCCCCACTTTCTCTACCCACACTACAGCCCAACCCTTCGACATAGAAACGCCTAGTCTCTGGGATACTTTCAATCGGAAAAGACAGATGAAAAATAGTGCTCATAAAGCCTCAATAGTCTGGTCACTTTCATAATCTCTCTGAAAGGATTGCCGTTTTGTAATGGGGACTACAGCCAAAACAGCCTTTAGACGAGTAAACCTGGAGTATGCTAACACCGCATTTGCATGGTGCAGCTAAGTTCGCCAGAGAGATTGTCTTTAGCAAATATGTCTGGACTAGATATCTGGAACAGACAACTACAATAAATCTCTGATGAAGCCTTGTAATCCATACTCTAGAAGCAGTCTAGAGACGCTTTATGTCAATTTACGTTGGAAACTTATCGTTTGATGCCACTCGAGATGACATCAACGAAGTCTTTGTAGAATACGGTTCAGTCAAATCTGTAAAGGTTCCTACTGACCGCGAAACTGGTCGGGTTAGAGGTTTTGCATTTGTAGAAATGTCTAGTGATGCTGAAGAAGAAGCCGCGATCGCAGCCTTAGACGGGGCAGAGTGGATGGGCCGCACGCTAAAGGTGAACAAAGCTAGACCCAGAACTTAACTAAACTCAAAACTTAGCTAAATCCAGAACTTGAATTGCCTGTTGAAACTATTCTGACAAGCCTACGCTGAGACCATTTCCCGCAGCAACCTGTAGAAAGTAGGCAGGAAAGCGGATAAGAAAGCAGACACAGAAAACAGGTGCTATCCAGCAGATTCTCCAAGGCAGTGCCTTTGGTCTTCTAATTTTGGGAAGGCTAGGGGCACTGTTTTTTGCTAGTTCTGGCCTTATCGAACCGGGTACTGCCACTGCCCAGCTTAGTGGCTGGCAGGAAGACGAGTAGAAATGCCACGGGACGAATATAGGGCAAAGGCTTTGAAATTGATGGAGAGACTGACTGCAGGCTGTGCTGCGAAGTGCAAAGCAGCAGACAAAGTGCAGCTCAGTCGTCTACATTTACTGCTGCTGCTGGCCCTTGTCTGTCTGATTGGTTCACCCTGGTTGGTTTTGCTCTGGACAGGCTTTGTCGGACGACACCAGCAGGCAAAAGTCGACAGTCAGGCAATTGCTTTTCTCTCTCAGTTTCCGGCTGTTTCTCCCAACGTCTCTGCGCAACAGATAGATCGTATTGGTGCGGCTCTAGGGTTCAGCCCAAACGCACGCTACCTAGAGCCTGTTGCGATTGACCAGGCAGCCCAGAGCGCCTTCAGAAACATTGATGCCGGCCTCTCCCTGTTTTTGCAGCAGCAGACGACTCTGCTCTCAGGACCATTGGCTCCGCTTCCAGCGGATCTTGCTGATTATCTCAGTACCTATAGCGGCCCGATAGATGAGACGAAGCAGCAGATTTTGCAGAGCGATCTGCCGCAGTGGGAGATGAATCTAGAGGCTATGTTCGATCCACACTATCCGTCGCCCGGGTTTTTTAATGTTCTCTATTTACAAAAGCTGATTCTACTCTCTGCAATTGAGGAGCATCACCAGGGTCAAACGGAGCAGATGCTGCTGACTATGGATGCGTCCTGGCGGCTGAATCAGGCGATCGCCCAGCGGCCCGACCTAGTCTCACAGCTCCTATCGTCAATCATCTTGGCGCAGCAGGCCAGTCTGCTACGCCACTTTAAACAGGTTCCAGATTACTGGCAGAATCGTCTAGCTTCGCAGTCTCCTCAGCAGGCAATTTTGACAGGGCTACAGTTTGAGACCTGGCTAAAGTACAAAATCTCACAAAGCACCTGGTCAGCACGCCGCAAGCCTGGTTCATCCGCTAGGCAATCTGGCTTGTTGGGACCGTCTCGATCGGGATCTACTCTGGTGGCTTCTCTTTCTGATTGGTTTTCTGCGCAGTCATATTTCAAGCTGGAGAGTATCAAGGCAGCCAAAACTACTCATACGGCGCTCAGTTGGCTAGCAACGACAGATGTCTGTTCTATGCCTCAGATTGCTGTAGAAAGACAGCTAAGAAAGCTACAGGCAGACCTGGGAGAGCAAGAGACAGCCTTCTCTTCTGCGACGATAGCTAGACGATGGAGAAGCGCGGGCGATCGCGCGCTCACTTTAGAACTTTCTCAGCATGTCATAGCCGCCAAACAGCTGCGAGCAGAACAGGGAACATGGCCCACCCATCTGCTCAATCTAGACTCTCGAGTCTGTTCGGGAGAACGCTGGGTCTATGAACTTACCGAAGATAGAATAACCCTTTCGCTAAGTAAACAGCTGATCACAGGCAGCGCAGTTCCCCTCCGATATATTGCAAAAAGAGAGACGGCAGTCTCAGAAAGCAAAGTGCCATAAGTTAAGTACTACAGCTGAAATGTTATCTACGGCGTCGCAGACAAAGTGCCTGTCGCTTCAGCAAACGACAGGCACTTTTATCAGCTTCGGCTGGACTTTATCCTAATGCCTCTAGCTTGCTTTAATCGCCTTTTCCGACATGCTATATGTGCCACCCCGGCCGCGATGCCAAACACCATCACGAGCGCCCGCTGACAAGATGTTAGAAATTCGATTACGCGCTTTTAGAAAGTGGCTCTTCGGCATATTTTCTTTGAAAACTACGCTCATGACATCTGCAATCTTGAAAATGTTGTCTGGCTGGGCTTGCAATACACCGACAATCACATCAGGAAGCGGCGACTTTTTGTAGGTTCCTTGGAGATATTGCTGCCAGTCAGCTGTTCTCCCGCTGCGCTTAGAAGCCGCTGTCTTTCTAGCAGATGTTTTTGTACCGGCTGTTTTCTTGGATGCGGCTACCTTCTGTTCTGCTTCGAGTGCGGTTCTCTTCTTGGTTTCGGCGACTGCCTTAGCTGCCGTTTTAGCTTTAGAAGGACGACCACGAGTAGCCTTGGGCTCTGCAGATTTAATCGCTGTAGATTTAGTGGCCTTGCGCTTACCAGTTGTTTTTGTCCCGATGGCTGTTTTCTTTGTCGCTGTTTTTGTCGTCGTCGGAGCAGCTGCAACAGCTGCAACTTCAACGTCAGCCGGTGTTTCACCCGATTCAAACATAGAAATAACAGTCTGAATGCCTTTGCGCTTTTCTTGTAGCTCGCTAAGTTGGGCTTCTAGGGCGATCGCCTGGGCAGACAGCTCAGAGTCCACCTCTAAAAGCTGTGGTAAAACAGATACAGACATACGAATCTTCTCCTTGAAATTGATATAGGTTGGGAAATAGAGGTGTAAAGGGATCGCGCTTAGGTGCGATCCCTCTGTCTGCGATCCCTCTATCTGTGGAGATCTCCATATTGTGAAGACCATCAGATTGTGAAGACCGCAGATTAAGCTGACAGAGTCTCTGTTAGGAAAATTCCTAGTAGGAACTGTCAGTTGAGAACGTCGGCAAAGATTCTCAGCGAAGGCTTTCGACAAAAGCTTAGATTCGAAGGTTGAAAGGCGAAGATTGAAAGCCGAAGATTGAAAGCTAGAAGCCTTTGACAGCCTATAGTTGAAAATCTTCAAACAGCCCAACCTTTGAGCAGCCAGCCTTCAAATAAGCACACTTTGAACGACCAGTCTTCAAACGAGCAATCCTGAGAACATTGGTCTTCTCACGAATTCGGGGGCCACTAAACCTGAAATAGATGCCCAAGAACGATCCTTATAAAGGCAGAAATCCCAACAGTATTGCAAAAGCGTAGTTCCTAACAGCACACCAGCCAAGGCATGCGCGGAACAATTGCGAAAGACAACTGCGAAGACTCAAAACCTGCCTGAAACGTTTTAGACAAAAATAGCTATTTCGAGGATAACACTATTTAATCACTTTCTTCTTTTTAAACAAGACTTTCCCAAACTTTTTTTGAAACCTTATGGAAAATCATGACCAAATAGATATCCTCACTGCTCGCTGCCTATTGTTTTTCCTCTGTGATTGTGACTATGAGCACACCTGACATCACACCCAAAATTACATATTTAATCAAAAGGAAGAGGACAACTAATGCCAATACTCCGCCACCTAGCCACCTGCGCACCTGAGTAGCACCGCCCAAGGCCAATCCTGGCGCTAATACTGGAACAAACCAGAGACTTAGAAGCAGCAGACCCACCATATTTGCTGCAAGAACGGGGATTCGCCGAGAGATACCAAAAGTGACAACAGCGGGTGTCTGCTTCGGCTGTAGCTGTAGCTTCGCCAACAGATTGAACCAAAGCTGACTACCAACAATCACGAGAGCACCCATTGGCAAAGAAACTAGCGCTATATAGAGACCCAGCAGCTCTAGAACAATAGTACTAACAACAACAGAAAGAAATCTGCTCAGACGAGTGTCTGCCACTTGTTGCATAGTCGCTGCGATATTATCTAGGTCTACTTTTGCCATGCGAGCTAGCTCTGGGCAAAACAGCGCTAATGCTAGAGCCAGTAGCTGGTGTGCTATCGTTTCATGATAGACAATCTGCCAAACCAATCCCATGCCAGCAGGCACAAAGAGCAGCGGAACAAAGCGCTTGTGTTCAATAGATAGCCAGTTTGAAGGCATGGCGTCCTTGCGGGTGGTTCATAGATCTACACCAATAGAATTTATAGTAGTCTGTGCTCAAAACAGTAGTTTGTTCAAGACTTAACTCAGGTCTCTATCGCTCAGGTAGTTTGCTATGTCTTCTTCTCGGCGCTATATTCTTACCCTCTCTTGCCCGGATCGTGTGGGCATCGTTGCCGCAGTGAGTACTTTGATTGCCAGCAACAACGGCTGGATTAATGAAGCCCATCACCATTCAGATCAAATAGCGCACCGTTTCTTTACTCGTCAGGAGATTCTGGCTGACTCGCTCAACTTTCCAGTTGAGGAGTTGCGTCGTCGCTTTGAGCCGATTGCCTCACAGTTCAAGATGGACTGGAAGATCAGAGACTCGATGAGAAAGACGCGAGTCGTTATCTTTGTTTCAAAAGGTGGACACTGCCTATACGATTTGCTGTCGCGGTGGAAGTCGCAGGAGCTGGACATTGAGATTGCGGGTGTGGTTTCTAACCATGAGCTATTTCGAGGTCTGGTCGACTGGCATGGAATTCCTTATTTCTATGTGCCGGTCACTTCAAAGACAAAGGCCGCTGCTTGCGTGCAGATGATGGCCTGCTTTGAAAAGGTCAGAGGAGATTTGATGGTGCTAGCTCGGTATATGCAAATCTTGCCGTCGGAGATGTGCGATCGCTACTCCGGCAAGATTATCAATATTCACCACTCATTTCTCCCTTCTTTTATCGGTGCAAAGCCCTATCATCAGGCCTATGCTCGCGGGGTCAAGCTGATCGGGGCAACCTGTCACTATGTCACTGAAGATTTAGACTGTGGGCCAATTATCGATCAAGATGTGTTGCGAATCGATCACTCCGACTCGCCTAGAGATCTAGCTCGTCATGGCAAAGATATCGAAAAGACAGTCCTAGCAAGAGGGCTACGCTATCACATCGAAGACAGAGTAATGCTGCACGAGAACAAGACGATCGTCTTTCGATAAAGACATCGTCAAGATAGATGCCGATTTTGTTACAAGATTCTTTAATCGGGTGAGCAACGGTTACAGAAGACGCTACACTCACTTTGTACAAATCCTCTTTTTGAGAGAGCATATCTATCTAATTTGTTCCAACTAAGCAAAATGAGGCTCTATAAACACACGAGGACTTCTAAGTTATGGCCGATCCCGTCCTTTCGCAGCTTGTGACTGTTGAATCGGATCTCACCGAACAGATTGAGCATTTGGAAGCTCAGCTCAGCCAGCTACAGATTAAACGTGAGGAGCTACTGTCTGTCATTGATATGTTTAACAATGACGCTATTGGCAGTAACGTCAGCGACCAGCCTGCTTCTACAGAAGCGGAAGCACCGAAGAAAGAAAAAGCGCCTGCTGCCGCAGTGATAAAATCCGCACCAAAAGCTAAACCAAGTCGGCAGACAGAACAAACCAGCAGCCGCCCAACGAAAAAGAAGAAAAAAGACGGCAGAGCTGCCGCTTGGCAAAAGCACGTTCAGTCTCAATATAGAAGTTTGGCGCTTCCCGAAGCCGTTAGTAGCGTTCTAAGATCGGAGCCTACTGAAATTTTTAAAATCGTAGATATCATGTCTTCTATCTTCAAAGAAAGCATGCCGAAGACGGCTTATCTAAAAGCGCGCAATCGAATCTCCAATATTTTGTCTGCTGGCGCGCGAGATGGCACTTGGTACAGGGGCCGAAACGGTCGCTATTCTCAGTCGGAGAGTGTCACCAAAGATTAGTCAGTGGGTTGATCTTCTATATTTTTCCTTTGAGCCAGTCCATGCATCCGCATCTATGGCTAGCCAGACCCATTGTTTGTTGCCTTTGTCATCGACAAACGACCACAACTCATCCATCTGCATTGCCTTTCAACTTGCCTTTTGGCTTTAGTACCACTACTGCTACTCTTGGCACCAGCTCATAGCAGACATTCACATAGCTTTGAAGCCAACTCTCAGAAACCTCTGTGGCTCTAGCGATACCTGCCAACGGGATTTTCTCCAGCAGGAGTAGATCTACTAAGCTCTGCTTGTTCTTATCTTTTGGCTTCCACTGCGGATCTTCGACAAACTGCGGTGCGACCCCGCGTCGTCGTACGGCGCTAGGGAACGCGCACCCGTCGGTTGCAGTCTCGGCATTTGTAGTTCTGCTTGCCTCGACGGGTTGTACCGTTCTTTGAAATGTCGTGCGAGTCACAGGTTGGACAAGTCATCTCAACTTTCATCTGCTCTACTCCTCTAGGGTCGCAACAGCTATGTCTTATTTTCCTCTATCTTTTACGTTAATGCACTACCGTTTTCTCTAGTAGTAAGCACTATGTAGGCGGCTCGTAGCCCCAGCGGTCTAGTATTGGCTGCCAGCGATCGCGCACCCGCTCTACCATTTCTGCTGGAAACGTATAATTGTTCTTCTTGTAGTGCTTTTGCGAGTCTATGTATTGTTGAAAGTAAGGCAAATCCGTTTCCCATCCTGAAAGTTCAAGCTGAGAATAGATTTTCTCTAGCTGTTCTACAGGATTAGCTTCAAAGGTTTCAAAGCGCAGTTCAACAAAATCCTTTTTTGGCAAAGATGCAGTTTCTCTCAAAACAGTGTCTATCATTTTTGGATAGCTTTCCAACACAGTTTCCTCAATAGGCACCTGGTCGAACGCCTGTAAAGATAGCTCGCGAAAGAGCTTGTTGTAGAAATTGAGCATCGAACGATAGACAATGTAGGGATTGCGATAGATATGGATGAATTTTGCATCTGGCCACAGCTCACGCAGTCTTTGAACTCGCGCAGTGTAAACCGGGTTTTTGATCAGCAGCTGCCGCTCTGGATTTTGTAGCTGTAGCTTTTTGCAAAAGAGGACCATAGCCCGCTGCCACGCTTCGATCTCTGTTTTGGTGCAGCCTTCAAAAAAGATGCCAGCGTTGAAATGTTTGGTGAATTGCTTTGGAAAATACAGTCCTTGATAAAAAGACAGTAGCTGCATGCTAGCTAAGGCAATTTCGTCTTCTTGGGGCGAGTCTGGATTGACGGGGACGCGATCGATGAAGCGATCTTTGGGCAAGGCGCTTTCTAGAACAGGCCGGAGCGCATCGCCTAAAGTCAGAAAATCCCAAGGGAGGCCGACGGCTAGCGGTGAAGTATAGGCAAACTGCGGTGACTGGCTGAGAACGCTGTGTAGGAAGGTGGTACCGCTGCGCCAGTGGCCAACGATGAAGATAGGTGGTTTACTCTTTGGGTAGGGCGATCGCGCCACCTGCCATCGCTCATAGGTCGAGAAAGGCCAGCGGGCTAGCGCCGTTGCCCAAATGATTGACAAGTGCAGCGGATACCGGCCCGGACCGTTTTCACGCAGCAGCGCCAGCAGCGTTTTGAGATTGGCACCCATCAGCGGGTGTAGCAGGCGAGGTTGGGTAGAGGGCACAGGCGATAATTAAGTACTGATGATTCTATGAGCGGTTAATTCTAAGCTTGGCGTGCTGTAGGGGCATAGCATGCTGTGCCCCTACAGCAATGAATACGGCTGTAAACGGTATGTCATGGAGACACATCCCCCAAAGTTGCGGGCCCACCCACGTCAACACTGGCGTCCAGCCCAATCTTCAACCAAAACGTTCAACCGAACAAACTGCTAAACGACCTGGCCATATTCTTCGGCTGTAGTGAATCCTCCGCAGCTGTCGGCTCATAGCCGCAATGCACCATACAGTCCACACATTCTGGCTTGCCGCTCTTAGCGCCATAGTTGTCCCACTCGGTTTCCTCTAGCAGCTCTCTAAAGCTCTTGTAATGTCCCTCATTCAGCAGATAGCAGGGCTTCTGCCAGCCTAAGACGCTGTAGCTAGGACTTCCCCAAGGCGTGCAGTCATAGTCCTTTTGCCCGGTCAAAAAGTCTAAAAATAGCGGGTTGTGATTGAACTGCCAGCCCTTTTTACCATCGCGATAAGGAGCCAGAATTTCTCTGAACAGCGATCGCGTTTGCTCTTTTCTCAAGAAGCGGTCTTGATCGGGTGCCCACTCATAGCTATAGCCGGGTGATACCATCATCCCGTCCACGCCAATTTCAGTGAGAAAGTCAAACAGATCCTGAATCTCTTTGGGATCGGTACCCTCGAAAACGGTGGTATTGGTTGTTACCCTAAATCCTCTAGCTTTAGCGGCGCGAATAGCACTAACAGCTGTCTTGAAGACACCTTTGCGATCGACGCACTGATCGTGCAGCTCTTGCAATCCATCTAGATGAACGCTAAAGCTGAGGTAGGCAGAGGGCTTAAATTTGTCTAAACTTTTCTCCAAAAGTAGGCCGTTTGTGCAAAGGTATACAAACTTTTTGCGCTTGATCAGCCCCTCCACAATTTCTTCAATCTGCGGATGCAACAACGGCTCACCGCCTGGAATTGAGACAACTGGTGCGCCGCACTCTTCAACGGCAGCAAAACACTCTGCGGGAGAGAGGTTTTGCTTTAAGATTTCTTTAGGATGCTGGATTTTTCCACAGCCAGAGCAGGCCAAATTGCATCGAAACAAAGGCTCTAGCATGAGGACTAATGGATAGCGCTTGCGGCCTTTGAGACGTTGAGAGACAAGGTACTGTCCGACTGAAATGGCCTGCTGTAAATGAATTCCCACGCTTTGATTTACTCCTCTAGATGTTTTCCGCTATCTTACATACTTAGCTGTAGTAGCTATGGTGACAAATTTTACTTCGGAAAAATTAATTAAGCATTAATTGTTTTGTAGATAAAGCATCGCATATTTGCGATGTACATGAGGAGAGAACTGTATGCTGTCTGTTGATCCCGCGCTGGCCTTGCTCAAGGCAACTAGCCGCACTTTTTTCATTCCGATTAGCCTCTTGCCTGCTGGACTGAAAGAAGCTGTCGCCTCTGCCTACCTGTGCATGAGAGCCATCGACCAGATCGAAGATCACCCTGACATGGATTTTGTCCTAAAGTCAAAACTGTTGAGACAGATTAGTTTGAATCTACAGTCAGGTACAGAAGACTCAACTCCTGCTGACTTTGCTAAAGGGCTAGAAGCTTTTAATGCGGATTTAGAAGAAGTCACTTTGCGAATTGGGGAGTGGGCACTGCTAGCACCAGAAAGTATATCGCCCAGAATCTGGGATGCGACAGCGGCGATGGCCGATCGAATGGCGTATTGGGCAGAGCACAACTGGCTGATTGAAAGCGAGGCGGATCTAGATCGCTATTGCTTTAGTGTGGCTGGTTCTGTCGGTCTGATGCTGTCAGATCTGTGGGCGTGGCACGATGGTACTGCTAGCAACCGGACTGAGGCGATTGGCTTTGGCCGGGGGCTACAGTCTGTCAATATCTTGCGCAACCACGCTGAAGATATGACTCGCAGTGTAGATTTCTATCCACCTGGCTGGACGGATGCTGATATGCAGGAGTACGCTCGACGAAATTTGGCTTTGGCTGATGCCTATGCGGACGCACTGCCGAAGGGTCCAGCGTTGACTTTCTGTCGGATTCCGCTGGCACTAGCGCACGGCACGTTGGATGCGCTGTCGCAGGGGAAAGAGAAGCTGAGCCGAAGCGATGTGCTCTCGATCGTGGGCGAGATTACGAAAGGTCAGATCGCGGCCACAATTGCCAGATAGTTTGACAGGATAGTTTGAATAGATCGAGAGAATAGAAAAGTCCTATTCTCTCGCAGCTTCTTTACTCCCCTGCGTTGCTTTTGACTCCTATTCCCTTTCGCGATCGCTTTAATCTCTCCCGGCTAGCCATCCAAAACAGCTGGCTAACGGTTTGCTGCTGGATTGCGATCGCGACTATTGGTGTCATCGCCTTCGGTTCACTCAAATACGCCCTTTTTCCTGACATCACGTTTCCAGTCGTTGTCGTCAACGCCACCCTGACGACAGAAACGGTGGACCTACAAGCCGCAGCAGCTGAAACAGTAGAGTCTACTGAGTCGCTACTGACCACGCCGATAGAACGTCAGCTAGCTGATCTAGAGGGATTGAATCGTTCGAGTTCTGCTACGTTTGCTGGGCGGACGGTGATCAGCTTGGAGTTTCGCGTGGGGACAGCGCTGGCAGAAACCACAGCGGCAGTAGAGCAAGCAGTAGAAGCCGCAGTGCTACCACCAGAGGCGACTTATGAGATTATTCCGCTCAATTTGAACGAGGCAACGGCAGTCAGCTATGCCTTGCTGAGCGATGACCTATCGCTAACCGATCTAGCGGAGCTAGCTGACGCTGAGGTGCTGCCTGTTTTGTCATCGATTCCAGGCGTGCTGCGAGTAGATCTACTAGGAGAGGATCTGACTCGGGTAAGATTCGATGCACAGCCAGTACTGGCTGTGCAGGTGGTCAAGCAGGCAAATGCCAATACGCTAGAGGTGGTAGAGCAGGTAGATACCGCTATCCAAACGCTGCAGTCTGATCTACCGCAGGTGCAGTTTGTGCTGGCGGCGACTCAGGCAGACTATATTCGAGCGGCGACTCAGGCAACCGTGAGCTCTTTGATGGGCGCGATCGCGATCGCCATTCTAGTCATTTTCGCCTTTCTACGCAGCTGGCGAGCCACTCTAATCACGGCGCTGGCTATTCCGCTTTCTCTGCTGGGCACCTGTATTGTGATGGCCTACTACGGCTTTAACCTAGAAACCATTACGCTGCTGGCGTTGGCCCTAGTGATTGGCATTGTGGTAGACGATGCGATCGTCGAGCTAGAAAACATCATTCGCCACATTGAGATGGGGAAAAGCCCTCGGCAGGCAGCACTAGAAGCGACTGAAGAAATTGGTCTAACGGTATCGGCTTCGACGCTGACAATTGCAGCGGTGTTCTTGCCAGTGGCCTTTATGGGGGGGACAGTTGGACAGTTTTTCAAACCCTTCGGCCTAACGGTGTCGGCGGCGGTGCTGATGTCTCTACTGGTAGCCAGGACGCTCTCTCCGGTGCTAGCAGTCTACTGGCTAAAGCCAAGGCGATCGCATCAGGTTTCATCTGCTCCTTCGTCCCTGGCAACACCCCCTCAACCCGCTCTTACTTCCTGGTTAGAGCGAGGCTATAGCCGGTTGCTGTCTTGGTCTTTGTACCATCGCTGGAGTGTCGTAGGCATTGCAATCGTCAGCTTTATTGCAGGCATTGCTATCATTCCACTGATTCCTCAGGGCTTTATTCCTCAGTTGGATCGCGGTGAGTTTTATCTAAACTACGCAATCCCTTTGCCGTCTACTTCAGCGACTTCCCAGTTAGCGACTCCCCCGTCAGGTGCCCCTGAGGCAGAGGGCGGGCTCGGAAGTCTTACAGATCCAAGAGAAATTATTCTGAATCAGGCGCTGAGCGTGGCTGCGCCTTTAGAAGAAACAATATTGGGCTTATCAGAAGTAAACTCTGCGCTGACGACGGTAGGCGATCGCGGCCAGCCGAATCAGGGCCGAATCTATGTGAGATTAAATCGCGATCGCACTCGCGATACTGCTACTGTTCAGGCTCAGCTGCGACAGGATCTGCCCGAACAAGAGAATGTTACTACCAGTATCGAAGACATTCAGTTTGTGGATACTGGCGGAGAAAAGCCTTTGCAGGTGGCTTTATTAGGGGATGATTTGGAGGAACTGATCGAGAGTGCGATCGCAGTCCAGTCTGAAGTTGCCACTCGCTCCGGATTTGCAGACGTACGCCGCTCTGGGGAAAACAACACTGTAGAAAATATTGACGAAATCAATCATCAGAATGGACAGCGCGTCGTCTTTATCAGCGCCAACCTTGCTGATGGAAAGGCATTAGGAGATGCCACCGACCAAGTCGTAGAGATTGCTCAATCAATCATTCCGGCTAGCGTGAGTATTGGCCTTAGTGGAGACTCGGCTCGAATTGGTGAAGTTTTAGGCAGCTTTGGCAGAACCCTAGCGCTGGCAGTTGTCTGTATGCTGAGCGTGTTGTTTCTGCCCTTTGGCCGACTGCTAGAACCGGCTGTTGTCGGGCTGACCTTGCCGCTGTCTATCATTGGAGCCATGCTAGCACTGCTGGTCACTCAAAGTGATTTTGGCCTGGTTTCGGTGTTAGGTCTGTTGTTTTTGCTGGGGTTGCTAGATAAAAACGCACTGCTAATCATGGACTATGCCAATCAGCTAAGAAGGGCTGGAATGCAGCGCACCAAGGCAATTCTAACGACCGGGCAAGTGCGTCTACGACCGATCTTGATGACGACAGCTTCTACGGTGTTGGGCATGATTCCGATCGCACTGGGATTAGGCGCTGGCTCAGAGCTACGACAGCCCCTGGCCGTCGCCATTATTGGAGGATTACTCACCTCGACGCTGTTGAGTTTGGTGGTGGTACCAGTGCTGTATAGTTTGTTGGAAGATGGGTGGGAGCGGATGAGAAGAGCTCGCCCCCCGGCTTCTGATCTTGGTGGCAGTCGCCGGTCTTAAGCTGTGCGTATCTAGTGCTATCTATTTCTGTCTGTCTAAAGAGAAAAAAGAGAACAAACTATGCAGGTATTTTTAACGGGCGGCACGGGATTTATCGGCGCAAATGTTGTTCGCTTACTGTTGCAGGCAGGTCATTCTGTCCGAGTGCTGATCAGAGGAAACAGCAATCTCGATAATCTCGAAGGCTTAGACGTTGAAAAAGTCATTGGCACTCTCAATGACGCTAACCTCCACGAAAAGATGCAGGGCTGCGAAGCACTGTTTCATGTCGCCGCGTTCTACTCCCTCTGGCAGTCGGACAAAGAACAGCTTTACCGCAGCAACGTAGACGGCACCCGCAACTGCCTAGCCGCTGCTAAAAAAGCCGGTATAGAGCGGACGGTTTATACCAGCTCTGCGGCGGCTATTGGCCTAGGTCCAAAGGGAACGCCTGTCGATGAAACGCATCAGTCCTCGGCTGACGAGCTGATTGGCCACTATCGAAAGTCAAAATATTGGGCAGAACAAGAAGCTCTAAAAGCAGCAAAGGCGGGGCAAGACGTAGTCATCGTTAATCCCACCTCGCCGATTGGTGAATGGGACGCTAGACCGACGCCGACGGGAAATATTGTTCTTCGCTTTTTGCGTCAGAAGATGCCGTTCTATCTAGATACGGGTCTAAATGTGATTGATGTACGAGATGTTGCCCAAGGCCACTTGCTGGCACTAGAAAAAGGCCGCTCGGGTGAGCGATACATTCTAGGGAACCAGGATATGAAGCTGAAATCTATGCTGGATATCTTGGAGAAATTAACGGGGACCAGTGCGCCCGAGAAGTCAATTCCAGTTGCCGTACCGCTGACGGTGGCCTGGATAGAAGAGACGCTTTTAGCGCGACTGGGTAAATCGCCAAACGTACCGCTAGATGGCGTGCGGATGGGGACAAAGACGATGTATTACGATGCGTCTAAGGCGGTGAAGGAGCTGGGTCTACCACAAACGGACATTTCCGAGGCTTTGCAGCGGTCGGTAGATTGGTACGTGGCAAATGGGTATGTAGAGTAGCGCTGTCTTTCTATGGATCTCATTGTCTTTCTGTTCAAGTCTTCCTGGAAAGCGCTGTCTATCGCGCTACTTACTGGCATTGTCAGCGGTGGCTGTAGCGCGGGTTTAATTGCGCTGATTAGTAAAGCCGCTGTGCAGCCGGGGCAGCCTTCTAGCGCGATCGCACTCTTCTTTGTTGCTTTAGGTATTGTTGCTTTACTCACGGCGATGCTTTCACGCATTTTGCTGATTCGCTTCTCTCAAGCTGCTGTATTTGAGCTGCAAATGCGGTTGAGTCGTCAGATCCTGGCAACTGAGCTAAAGCCCTTGGAAACAATTGGTCTGCCTCGGCTGCTAGTAGTGCTGACCGAAGATGTGCAGGCGATCGCGTCTGCCGCAGGCGTCGTCCCGATGCTGGTGATTAATACCGCTAGTGCCGCAGGCTGTATGCTCTACATCTCCTGGCTTTCGTGGCAGGTATTGGCACTAGTAGCAGTGCTGACTTTAGTTGCCTCTGTCAGCTGCCGGTGGTTTCTGGTTGCGGGCTGGCGTGGGCTGAATCAAGCTAGAGAACATCAAGACAGGCTATTTCAGCACTTTCGGACGCTGATTGACGGCATCAAAGAGCTGAAGCTGCATCCGGTCGGTCAGCAAGACTTTTTGAGCACGGATCTTTCGCAAACTGCTCTGCAAGTACAGAAAGCCAATGAGCGCGGCATGAGTCAGTTTGCCGTTGTCGACAGCTGGGGCAAGTTTATCTATTTCTTTGCGGTGGGCCTAATTCTCTTTGCGCTGCCGCGCTGGATCGGCATCAGCCCAGAAACTCGCTTTGGCTATCTGCTCACCTTTACCTATGTACTCGGCCCGATGGAAAGCCTGGTGAACAAAATTCCTTTCCTCAGCCGTGCCAGTATCGCGCTGAAGAAGATAGAGTCGCTAGGGCTTAGCCTCAGCAAGCCTCAATCAATCCAGACTTCTGTAGACTTTTCAATAGATGCTGACTGGCAGCAACTCACGTTGAAAGGGGCGACACATACTTACCGGACTGACCAGGGCGATCGCGAATTCACCCTCGGCCCGATCGATCTCACTATCCATCCTGGCGAGCTGATTTTCATCATCGGCGGCAACGGCAGCGGCAAATCAACCCTTGCAAAGCTGCTAACTGGCCTATACCATCCTCAATCCGGCGCGATCTATCTAGATGACCAGCTCATCACTCCGCAAAACCAGAACTGGTATCGCCAGCATTTTTCCACTGTATTCTCAGACTTCTATCTCTTTGAACGATTGCTTGGTTTTAGCAGCAGTGACAATGACACTCAAGCTCAAACCTACCTAGAAAAGCTTCAGCTCAATCATAAAGTCAGCATCAGCCACGGGCGATTTTCTACCACGGCGCTCTCACAGGGCCAGCGCAAACGCCTCACCTTGCTCAGCGCCTATCTCGAAAATCGCCCTATCTACCTTTTTGACGAGTGGGCCGCTGACCAAGACCCCACCTTCAAAGACATCTTTTACACCCAGTTCCTCCCCGACCTCAAGGCGCAGGGTAAAACCCTCTTCGTCATTAGCCACGACGATCGCTACTTTCACCTAGCCGATCGCATCATCAAACTCGACTACGGCAGCGTCACTTTCGACAAAGCACCAGCACACCAAGCTTCTACGCCTCAGACGTATGCCCCGTAAAATTCATACTGTCCTGGTTCCCGCAGGCGCTGAGTACAAAGCTGTCAAACGGGGACTGAGTAAGATTCAAAATGCTCCACAGCTAGTCGCCATTCCTGCCGGGCCACAGGGCTTCAAGACGTTTTTGCAGGGTTGGCAACTGCCCGATTTACAGGGTAAAGGTTTGTTGCTGCTGGGATTGGGAGGAAGCCTTTCTGTTGACTACGCGGTGGGAGAAGCGATCGCACTCTACAAAATCCAGAGTGCCACTAGCGAACAAATCTTTGCCTGCGACGCTGAAATGACGAAGCAAATTGCACAGCGGTTGAAGATTGCGACTGGGGTAGGGGTGAGCTGCGATCACGTCATCACCTCAGCAGCAGAGAAAAAGCAGCTGGGCGATCGCTACGGCGCTGATGTAGTCGATATGGAAAGTGCTGTTTTGCTCGAAGCGGTATCCATCGCCATTGCAATTGTGAGAGTGATCAGTGACGACTGCCGAGAGGATTTGCCGGATATTGGGAATGCGATCGCGTCAGATGGCTCGCTAAGCCCCATCCAAATGACGTTTGCTTTCGCAAGAAAACCGCAGGCTGCTATCAGACTCATCAAAGGATCTTTGGCAGCGCTAAAAGAATTGGAACAGTTAACCTACAGACTCTTTTAAATGACTGAGTTTGTCTGAGTTTACTTTGCCGTCGGACCTACGGCGAACCCCTAATTTTGTCCGGACTATTGATGTATAGAATAATCAGCTAGTTACAGCAAATATTGTTATATTACCGGTACAAAAAAATAATTATCAGGTGAAGTATGAAGGCACTGGCACTAGTACAGCGTATCTGTTTTTCCATTCACATTGCTTCACTAATTTTTGGATTAGCCGGACTTTTGCTGGTGCTGCCTAATCCTGCCTTCATTGCCCAGCTGCCCGAGTTTGGTCAGCAGGCATTTCGATGGTCAATGGCAGGCGGCGGTGCGGTATATATGATCTCTGGCGCGATCGCTGTTTCTATCTACGCTTATCTCAGCTTAGGCCTGTGGCAGTGGCTTAGCTTTTTGCTGCCAGCAGTGGGCATCTCAGCGGGTGCAGAATTGCTGGGTACTAGCACTGGCTTTCCATTTGGTCAGTATCACTACCTCACCGGCTTAGGCTACAAGGTAGCCGGGCTTGTACCCTTTACGATTCCGCTATCGTGGTTTTACTTAGGATTTAGTGCGTATTTGCTGGCTCATATGGGTTTGGTTGGCTTGGGTCGGCTGCGAGGACTAGGGACGATCGCCGTCGGATCGCTGCTACTCACTTCCTGGGATTTTGTTCTAGATCCGGCTATGAGCCAAACTACCATGCCATTTTGGGCTTGGGATCAGCCGGGCGCATTTTTTGGAATGCCTTATCAGAACTTTGCAGGCTGGTTTGGCACAGGCGCTGTGTTTATGGCGATCGCAACGCTCTTATGGCAGATGAAGCCGCTTGACACCTCGCGTATCTCATTAGGGTTGCCATTGGCTGTGTATCTAAGCAATTTCACTTTTGCTATGGTGATCAGCTTAGATGGTGGGATCTATTTCCCGATTTTATTAGGGTTACTTTTGGGGGTACTGCCAGCGCTGCTACTCTATCGCTCAGCACTAGAGGCCAAAAGCGCCGCCAGTGAATATAACAACACTGAGAAGTCTCTGGCCACTACAGCAGATTTTGACCAGCTAGCAGTTTCAGGTCGGGGCAAAGCCTGAGTGGCAGAACTGACTTTGGGCACTATCGCGCTTGTACTATTGGCTACGCAGCTACCGGCCACCTTATTATTGCTAGCAAGACTGCTGCGAGGGGCAAAACGCCAGCGTCCAATTCAACCCCGCCAGCAAGCGCAGCCACCTACAGCAAGCGTCAGTATTGTTGTCCCCACATTGAATGAGGCACATAGAGTCAAGCCGTGCCTAATTGGACTTTGCGCTCAGGGCGTAGCTGTCCGTGAAATTTTAGTCGTTGACAGTCACTCTACGGACGGCACCCAGGCGGTGGTCGAGGCGATCGGCCAGCAGGATTCTCGTATTCGTCTAGTGAGCGATGATTCTCTACCACCTGGTTGGGTAGGTCGCCCTTGGGCTTTGCACACGGGCTTTTTGCGCAGCGATATCCATAGCGACTGGATATTAGGGATAGATGCTGACACTTACCCTCAGCCGGGACTCGTCGAAAGCTTGCTGTACGAGGCTAGCCAGCACAGCTACGATATGGTTTCGCTGTCGCCAAAGTTTATTCTAAAATCGGCTGGAGAGTGGTGGCTACAGCCAGCAATGCTGATGACGTTGATCTACCGATTTGACTCGGCGGGTGTACAGATGCCAGGCACAGAGCGGGTAATGGCTAACGGCCAGTGCTTTTTGTCGCAGCGATCGGTGTTAGAAAAGCTCGACGGCTACAGCTGTGCGGCCAGCTCTTTTTGCGATGATGTGACGCTAGTGCGCGAGGCGGCAAGGCAAGGCTTCAACGTAGGTTTTCTAGATGGCGCTGAGGTGATCAGCGTGCGCATGTACGAAGGAATCGCAGAAACCTGGCGCGGATGGGGGCGATCGCTCGACTTAAAAGACTCCATTTCGCGGGCTCAGCTATGGAGCGATCAGTGGCTGCTATTCAGTACGCAGGCATTGCCGCTACCGCTGCTGCTGACAGTCGGAATTCTGGTCAGCCTCTACGGCTGGGAGAATGCAGGATCACCTATGTTGGCTGGGGCGATCGCGCTCAATATTTTTTTGTTCGCTATTCGACTAGGTATGCAGGCGGCTATTGCTGGATCTTACGACTGGTCGCAGGGTGACCGGGTGCGATCGCTGTTCTTCTGGCTCTCGCCGCTTGCCGATCCGCTAGCTGTTCTAAGAATTGTGCTTTCCGCTTCACAGCGCTCCATTCAATGGAGAGGTCGGCTGTACCGTCATTAAATCTGAGATCTGGTACAAGACTAGCCAATAGGCTAGATCCTATCCTCACGAACCTCACCGTCTGCAATTATTCAGCAACAAGCCCTCGTTCAGTCAATCAGTTGCTCGCGACAAATCGCCCACGCTGTAGCGTTCAGGGACAGAGTTGCTCAGCTATACGCTAGACATGTATAGCTTATGTCGATTATCAGTACATCTTTATTCTAATTTTTACCAAAGGTTGATTAAGTTTCGTATACTGACTTCTGGGCGCATTCAGTAGGTATCTACTTCCATTACTGCCTGTCCGATAGTTTCGCCTAGGCCAAAAGCCAAGCTTCCCGCTGGACTTATTTCTCTAGACCCTGCTCTTTCGGAATGACTGCGTCTTTGTCGCTATCGAAATTGCGTGAAATTCAATGCTCGGTGAACAGTTTCCGTGGCTGACGTTCCTAGTCATCTTTCCTCTCTTAGCAGCAACACTTATTCCTTTGCTGCCAGACAAAGATGGTGAGACCATCCGTTGGTATGCACTAGGAGCCAGCCTTACAGAATTTGGCCTAATCCTTTATGTATTCGCGACCCAGTATGAAATGGGCGCATCTGGACTTCAGCTCGTCGAAGAATATCCCTGGATCACTCAGTTTGGATTGAGCTGGTCCTTGGGCGTTGACGGCTTAGCTTTTCCACTAGTGCTCCTGAGCGGATTTGTGACGACCCTAGCGGTCATCGCCTCCTGGAATATCAAGCTCAAACCCCGTCTGTACTACTCCATGATGCTGCTGATGTTCAGCGCTCAGCTAGGTGTCTTTTTAGCACAAGACATGATGCTGTTCTTCATCATGTGGGAGCTAGAGCTAGTGCCTGTGTACCTGCTGATTTCGATTTGGGGTGGTCAGCGTCGACAGTACGCAGCTACCAAATTCATCATCTACACAGCTACCTGCTCTGTCTTTATTCTGGTAGTCGCCCTAGCTCTGGCGTTCTTTGGCGGTACCTTCAGCTTCAACCTCAGTGAGTTAGCTGCCAAGGACTACCCGCTGCCGTTCCAGCTCATTTGCTATCTGGGGCTGCTGATCGCCTTCGGTGCCAAACTACCCATTTTCCCACTGCACACCTGGTTGCCCGATGCTCACAGCGAAGCACCAGCGCCGGTTTCAATGATCCTGGCTGGTGTCCTGCTAAAGATGGCAGGCTACGGCTTGATTCGAATGAATATCGAAATGTTGCCAGATGCGCACCTGTATTTTGCACCCGTGCTGGCCTTTCTAGGTGTAATTAATATCGTCTACGCTTCGCTCACCGCTTTCGCCCAGGACAATTTAAAAAGGCGGATGGCCTACTCCTCTATCGCGCACATGGGCTTTGTGCTGTTGGGTCTAGCGGCCTTCAATTCTCTGGGAATGAGCGGTGCCATGCTCCAGATGATTTCTCATGGACTGGTAGCTGCTGTGCTGTTCTTTCTATCGGGCGTGGCCTACGACCGGACGCACACGCTTTCTATGGAGAAAATGGGGGGTATGGCAAAGGCAATGCCGATTACTTTTGCCCTGTTCACCACCGGAGCGATGGCATCTTTGGCGCTGCCTGGCATGAGTGGCTTTATCGCAGAAATCACTGTGTTTTTAGGTATGGCAACTAGCGATGCTTATAACGTGTTTTTCAAAGCGGCGATCGTGATACTAGCAGCTGTAGGCGTAGTGCTTTCTCCAATTTACCTACTGTCGATGTTGCGCAATATCTTTTATGGTGAGACAGGCGAAGTCGAGCTACCAATGGATAAATCTTGGGAGATTGTACCCCGTGAGATGTTTGTTGCGATCTCTTTGCTAATCCCAATTGTAGGCATCGGTCTATACCCTAAGATGGCGATTCAGACCTACACTCTGAAGACGACAGAAGTGTCTAGCCAGATTCACGGTACGCTGCCCGACATACCGGATGCCGCGCCGCTCTCAAAGGTGATGAGCATGCCAGAAGCACAACAGAAAGTAGCGCCTTCTCTGTAGCGCAAACTAACCCTTAGTCTTTTTGAGAAAGAAGCTGGTTCAGTTGATGCGACTGAAAGGACTACTAAGTAAAGGCTTTGCCTAACTGCTTGTCCCAAACTTGATCAACGTTTTCTAGCCCACTGAAACTATTCGGTGGGCTACTTTTGTGGGTCTGCTGAGTTTATTTCCACTGACTCGACTGCCGTAGCATTGATCTGAGCATATCGGATCCAGCCGCCCGTCATTGCGCCCATCACTGCGATCGCGATATTCAAAATCGAAATCAGCAGAGGATCTCCAGATTCAGCTAAAAACGTAGAAGCTGCCCAAATGATCGTCAGCATCAGCGAAAACGCCGCCGTATGGGCCACTGGCGCACGCCGCGCTACTAGACCAACAACATATCCGCTAAGCGTCGCAAACCCCAATCCACAAACTCCGGCAAAAGCCATGAACTGAGAGGTCATCACGGGTATCTCGCCAACTATGCCAGCGGCACTAGTTCCTAAGCTACTCATCCAAGTGGCATAGAGTATGGCAGTGCTGACGCTAAGAGTTAGATAGCCAAGTATCAGCGCGATGACGGTTAAAAACATCACAACAGCCTAAAGATAAGGCTCGCATTTAAGGTCTCAAGATTATAGCGTTAGCCATCGGAAGGCGATCGCCAGAAATGCTGAAGCAGTTGCGTGTTCTGACTTACGTAGACTCTGTTGAATGTTAAAGTTTCCGTACAATTTACTAGTCTCTTGATGAAGACTCCGTTTAGATCGGAACGACTGTGCCGTTTCCGTCGTGCAGAGGGCGGTAAGTTGGTTTGACAGAGCTCAGTAAACAGAGAAAACTCGGAAAGATTGATGCCGTGGTAAATTCAACACCCGCTGAAATCACGGGCAGTTTTACTTGGATTTTGTCTCAGATGGTGGGGACCGATTTGGTGTAAAGCGCTCCGAAACGAGACATAGCTAAAGACTAGAGCAGCTCAAAATCAACGGCTAATAGCAGCTAGCAGCTAATCGTAACCAAACGCAGCAGTCGAACGTATAGAAGATGTGCATCTCCTCTAATGACTACTCAACTTGACTTAAAGCTTTTTCGTAATTTTCAGCCCCTTGAAAGTGGATTCAAAACATGTGTAATTTTTGCGACGCCTACTCAGCGCTACTGAATGGAGAGGACACTCAAACAACCACACTCCAATCTGAGGCTGCTCAGCTATTAAAGCCGTCGTTAGAAATGATGATCGGCACCGATAGTCAGTCACGCACAGATAGCGCCAGTGCGAAGCTAGACCAGGTGGCACTCGACCAAACTTTGTCGCTAGCACTAGAAGGTCTGCAGGACTCGTTACCTAGTTTTGCCAGTAGCGAGGCTGAGTATCTAGACAAGATGCGACTGGCCTTCGGTGAGGACTTCAGTGCTGAAGCGGCTTTTGGTCTGCTAGAGGCTTGGCAAACAGGCGACTTCAGTAGTTGGCCGACAGTAGCGTTCCTTTCATCCGAAGAGATGGGCAACGCCAGCGGCGCTTACGAAGCCGAGAGCGCGACTATCTACCTATCTACAGACTTCTTTGAGCTCTATCAAAACGACATGCCTAAGCTGGTCGCTTTGGTTGCAGAAGAACTAGGCCATCATATCGATACGCTGCTGAACGGTTCTGTCGATAGTGCGGGGGATGAAGGCGCCATCTTCGCAAAACTATTGCAGGGGAAAGCGCTCTCACCAGAACAGCTCAGCCGCCTTCAGCAAGAAGAAGACCAGGCGGTCATCGAGCTCAGCGATGAACAGGGCAGTCGCCTGGCTCAAGTTGAGCAAAACGGAAGCCAAATTAGCTTTGAGAACGTTACGAGTAGCGCAGGTAATTTCATCTCTGGTCGTAGCTATGGTGCAGGTGCTTGGGGTGACTTTAACGGCGATGGACTTCCTGACCTTTGGGTAAACAACCACCTGCCTGCGAGAGCAATGACAGGAACTTCGGGCGTAACCTGTTCGTCAACAACGGCGATGGCACCTTTACAGACGTGGTGAACAATGGCTCTGATGTGTTCCTCCGAGAAGAACTGCGAGGCGACCATCACGGGTCGGCTTGGGCGGACTTTGACAACGATGGTGACCTAGACCTGATTCAGCTAGCAGGTGGGGAAGGCAACACTAATGTCGCCGGTCAGGAGAACACAGGCGAAAGAGTGACCCCAACCGCTTATATGTCAATGAAGGAGGCGTTCTAAGGGATAGGGCAGCAGAGCTAGGCCTATCTTACAACAGCGCCAAAGCACAGCTAGCCATCTGGTTTGACTACAACAACGATGGTAGGCTCGACCTTTTCCACGGCTCAACTGAGCGGGCTGACAGACTTAAACCCAACAACCGTCTTTCTTCAAAAAGAAGATGGGACGTTTGAAGACGTTGGCGCAGACGTTCTCCCAGCCAACGTCTTCAAGAAAACAATCAAGGTTGGCGGAATAGGCTATCTAACCGATGGAGACATCTACGATCTGCTTATCTCAGCTCAACCAACAACGATTCTAGATGTGTCTACTGACCGCTCTTTGACGTCATCACCTCGGACGTTTTAGGAAGTGGCAACTCCAACCTCATATCAGGAGGGAACGATATTGCCTTTGCCGACTTCAACAACGATCTGCTCATAGATGCCTACGTCAACAAAAGCAACAGGAGGAGTAGCGATACGCTGCTGCTGACCAACGCCGAAGGACAACTAGTCGATGCCAACCAACTCGCCGGTATCAACGTAGTCGATACTGGTGGTGCTGGTGGCGTTGTCGCAGCCGACTTCGACAACGACATGGACATAGACATCTTTACCACCCAAGGAATCGACGGCTCAGAGAATAACGCGAACATCTTATTCGAGAATCAAGGTGACGGTACGTTCATAGCCGTTGCCAATAGTGGCGGCGCTCTAGCGGCTACGACAGGAATCTCGGATAACGTCTACAATGGCTGACTACGACGTAGATGGTTTTGTCGATCTATTTGCGACCAACGGAACGGGTGCATATTGGTGCTGACGGAGGGCCTCAGCAGCTATTTCGCAACACAGGTGGGGACAACGGCAACAGCAACAACTGGCTGCACATCGACCTAGAAGGCGTAACAACTAACCGAGATGGCGTTGGCGCGAAGGTGTATGTAACGACCCCAGATGGAGTGACCCAACGTCGGGACCAAACTGGGGGCGTTCACGAGTACTCGCAGGACCATCAGCGGCTTCACTTTGGCCTAGGTCAGAACACGCAGATTGACCTGATTGAAATCAAATGGCCCAGCGGCATCGTTCAGCGAATAGAGAACGTTACCGATATTAACGAAGTTCTAGAGATCACGGAGGCAGATACCGGCGACGGTGGCACTGACGGCGGCGATGGCGGCACTGATGGTGGTACTGATGGCGGCGATGGCGGTACTGATGGCGGCACTGACGGTGGTACTGACGGCGGCGATGGTGGTACTGACGGTGGCGATGGCGGCACTGATGGTGGCGACGGTGGCGATGGCGACTGATGGCGGTACTGACGGCGGCGACGGTGGCACTGATGGCGGCGATGGCGGTACTGATGGCGGCGATGGTGGTACTGATGGCGGCACTGACGGCGGCGATGGTGCGGTACTGATGGCGGCACTGACGGCGGCGATGGCGGTACTGATGGCGGCACTGACGGCGGCGATGGCGGTACCGGCGCAGGTCCTTTCACTGCTTTATCAGAAGGCAGTTCGTTAGAACTGACAACATTGGGCGGCAATGCTGTTACCTTTGGATTCGATAGAATAAACGTTGACAAAGCTAGCCGAGTCACTGTCTTCAAGGTGAATAGTGGGTCGCCGCGCACTCAGATTGGGAGCTTTTCTCTATTGGAGTCAGGCCAGCCAGCTAACTTTACACCTGCTTTCACGCTCCGTGGCAGCGATGTTGACCAGGGTGACACGCTAGAGTTTGAAATCACACAAGATGGAAGAACCCGTAGCGCGATCGCAACAGCAACGGCAACTGGCGCAAGTCTAGATTTTGGTAACGGAACCAGACTGTCGCTCTCATCTGTTGCTGATAACGGAGATATAGACTATGTCTTAGGCGATGCCGATACGCTCGACTTCAGGGGTATTGGAGGAGCTGATATTAGATTTACAGTTTATAGAGAAGCCGCCTTTGATAGTGTGGTAGGCCTTTACAAAGTTGACAATATAAGCGGAGATATTGTTGTAGGTGGTCAAACCCTCAGCGTTGATGATGCGGATTATGCTCAGGCAGCTCTTGACCGCGCTGTTGACGATGTCAATCTACAAACTAGCAACGGCGGCTCCAATACGTTTACGGCTAGCGGACTCAACGGACTCTACGGCACATTCATCACTGTACAGAATAAAGCCACTTATTTTTCTTACGAAGCTCTCAACAGCGGTAGCAACGATCACGTAAGATCCATCGGCAACAACGCCATCGGTTTCGAAGATATTAAGGGTCTTGGCGACGCTGACTTCGACGATATGGTCATCACTTTTGATACCGTTGTGTAAACTTCTGCTGGGCAGTCTGTCCACGGTACTGGAATAAACGTGCTTAATTTAAGGGATGCTTCGAGTAGAGATTGGCTCTATCTGGGGCGTCCCTTTCTTGTCAAACTGAGGAACAGCCCATTTCACTGTTCGTCAGACTGTGCTATTTGTTCGTCCCAGAAAGCGGCCTCTATTTTGTTTCCATCCAAATCACGAACGAAGCAGCCATAATAAGGCTCGCCATATTCAACTCTGCTACCAGGGGCTCCTTCGCCTTGTCCACCAGCTGCTAAGACTGCTTCGTAGAAAGCGTTGACGGCTGCTTTCGTGGGTGCCATGAAGCCAACGTGAGTGCCGTTGCCCACTGTCGCAGCTTGATTGTCGAAGGGAGTATTTACCCAGAATTCAGGATACTGTTTGCCATAGGCGATCGCACCTGGATGCTCCGTCAGTCGCTGGCAGCCGAGAGTCGACAACACCTGATCATAGAACGCGATCGCTTTTTCAAAATTGTTTGTGCCAATCGAAATATGCGAAATGATACTTGGGTTGTCGGTCATGAATAGAGCCTTACGAGCAGCACCAACAGAGATCTATCACATGTATTTTCTGGATACAAGTGCGTCGTGCTTTGGGGAAAGCACTCACCGCTAGCTAGCAGATGGATGTCTATTTCTGGACGACATTACCTTCGTATCGCAGTAGAGAGATCCGTCAGTCTAGCGACAGTCCCATCTATTTAGCGGATTTGGTAGACTAAAGCACAAAGACATCAATAGGACTTGCTACGGTATGACAGCCGCTATTTTTGAACAGCCTCTGCGTTTAGAGCAAATTCTTTCGCTCAGCTACACCGCTACCCCCGACAAATTTGACAAAACTTGGGAAGCACCTCTGTCTACTTTGTTAGGTCTAGGACGCGCTGTCGGTGCCGACTTCGTAGAGTTCTTCTTGGAACGCAAAAACTATATTAGCTGCCTAGCAGAAGACGATGCGATTACCAGCATTTCACCTAGCCTAGTTTCTGGCGCAGGCGTTCGCGTGTTCAAAGGCAGCTCTGACTGCTACGTCAGCACAAACGATCTTTCCTTTGAAGGACTCAAAGCCGCTTTGGAAAAGGGACTGGCGATCATGGGCTTAGAGATGCCGGATTCGACTGCTAGCATTCCTGAAATCAACCTAGAGCCGTTGCGCGACTATGGCATGGGTCGTGGCAAAGACAACTGGCTCGCTAGCTGTCCATCTATGCAGACGATGGGTGAAGTGCTGCTAGAAGCTAACGCCGCTCTTGCCGACAAAGCAGAACATGTACAGGCCAGACGTGCTGCCTATTTCCGAGATTGCCAAGAGGTCTTGGTCGCATCTAGCGACGGTACATTTGCTCGCGATGTGCGCTTGACGCAATCTGTTGGATTCAACCTACTCTGCGCTGACGGTGAGCACCGATCTTCCATTGGTGAACGTCTCGGCAACACAGGCGATCCTAGTTTCTTGACGGCTTGGGACTACAGCGAGACTGCTGAAAAGGTGGCTGAAGCGGCGAGTAACATGCTGTATGCCGACTATGTAGAGTCGGGCAACTATCCGATCATTATGGCCAATCACTTTGGCGGCGTGATTTTCCACGAAGCCTGCGGTCACCTGTTGGAAACGACTCAAATCGAGAAAGAGACTACACCTTTCATGAACAAAAAAGGACAGAAAGTGGCTCACGAAAGTCTGACGGCCTGGGATGAGGGACTTTCTACTGAAGCCTTTGGCACGATTGATATGGACGATGAAGGAATGCCGGTTCAGCGGACGCTACTGATCGAGAATGGCATCCTAAAGAACTTTATCTCGGACCGGGCGGGCGAAATGCGTACTGGGCATCCGCGCACTGGCAGCGGTCGGCGTCAGGGCTACACTCACGCGGCGGCTTCTCGAATGCGCAATACTTACATCGCGCCGGGTGAGCATACGGTAGAAGAGCTGTTCGCCTCTGTTGATAAGGGCATCTATTGCAAGAAGATGGGCGGCGGCAGTGTTGGCCCGACTGGTCAGTTCAACTTTGCGGTAGATGAGGCGTATTTAATCGAGAATGGCAAAATTACGAAGCCGCTCAAAGGAGCAACGCTAATCGGAGAGGCTACTGGCATCATGAACAAGATTTCGATGTGCTCGAACGATATTAGTTTGGCACCGGGCTTTTGTGGGTCTGTAAGCGGCAGCGTGTATGTGACGGTGGGCCAGCCTCACATCAGAGTAGATGACATTACAGTGGGTGGACGATAGACATGGCAAAAGTTCAAACAATTGCGCAGCAGGCTGGGGCGATCGCACAAAAGCTTAGCATTGCAAAGTACGACATCTACGGCTCTTCTGTAGACGAAACCAGCGTTCAGGTAGATAAAGGCAAACCCAAACAGGTCAAAGCTTCCAACCGCTCTAGCGTAGTCGTGCGCGTGTGGAACGACCAGAATCAAATCGGTGTGACGTCAACCACAGATGTTGATGAAACTGGTCTTGAGATGGCGTTGAAAACCGCTTTTGAAGCTAGCTCGTTCGGGGTAAAAGAGAATGCACCTGACTTTAGCCCGCAGGCAAAAGAGCCGACGGCTGAAGTGGAGTTCGTCAAGGCGGAACCGGCACCAGTGCCTGAGCTGATTGAGACACTGGTGGAAGCGGAGAAAGGAGTGCTGGACTCTCATGATGCGATCGCCTCTGTTCCGTACAACGGCATCGCTCAAAGAGAAATTGAACGCTTTTATCTCAATAGTGAAGGCGCACAGCGCAGCGAAGAACGTACCTATGCTTCTGTTTATCTCTATGGAAAAACAGAAAAAGAAGGCCGCAAACCTCGCGCTGCTGGAGCAATGCGGGTTAAAAACGGGATCGCTCAGCTGGACGTGAACAGCTGCGTAGAAGAAGCGGCTGAAAAGACAATTAGCCACCTAGACTACGAGAAAATTACCTCCGGCAAATACCCTGTCGTTTTCTCCGCAGAAGCTTTCTTAAGCTTGCTGGGCGCTTTCTCGAATATGTACAACGCTCAGAACATTCTCGATAACCGCTCGCTTTCCACCGCTGAGTCCATTGGTACACAGGTTGCTAGCCCTTCGCTGTCCATCTATGATGACGAGCTACATTCAAAGAATGTTTCGTCCGAGACCTTTGACGGTGAGGGTACGCCCACTCGTCGCCTGGCGCTGGTTGAAAAAGGAATTCTGAAAAACTTTATTCACAGTGCAGGCACCGCAAAGCGGATGAATGCGGAGCCTACCGGCCATGCCAGCATCGGCGCAAAGGTGAGTGTCGGCCTGAACTACATAGAAGTACTGCCGGGTGGCGCTGCAGACGATGCCTATCAGCTCGACAAGGCAGATGGCGTTGTGTTGATCGATGACTTGCAGGCGCTGCACGCGGGTGTCAACGCATTGCAAGGATCTTTCTCACTACCGTTTGATGGTTGGCTAATAAAGGACGGAAAGCGCATTAGCGTTGAATCGGCTACAGTTGCTGGTGATTTTTGTGAAATGTTGAAAAACATTGTGCATGTAGAGCCAGAAGCAGAAGTGACGCCTGGCGGCATTTGCCCCCGCATTTGGGCCGGTGAACTGTCGATTACGGGAGAAGCTTAGAGCTTGAATGCTCTCCTATGCGACTTCTGTGCGCATAAATCAGAAAACGTCGGCATGGCTGCTGTCCTCTGCGCTTATTCCTCGATAGAGGGGTGAGGCGAGCGCGGCAGCAAGTAGGAAAGTGGTCCCGTCGTTTAATCCGCGTTTTCTAGTTTGAGGGGCCGGAGTTTGAGCGTCCGGCAAATGCGATCGCGTCCCCCTCACAAACAACATAGGCGCAGGTGTTGGAGACTAACCCTACCTCGTAGCCACCTGTGAACTCGCCAAAAGAAGGCAGTATTAGTCGCCGCTGGTCGTGTTCTACAAAGAAGCAGGGAAGGCGGAGGCTATCGGTACGCGATCGCAATTTCACCACCGGATGAATATGGCCGCAGATATTCAGCGCCGAACTATGGCCGATTTCCGGCTCGTGACTGAGTAAAAACGGTCCGACCATAACCGCATCTATCTGGCAGTCCATTGCCATCGGCGGCAGCGCTGAGACTAATCTTCTATCGTGATTGCCCACAATCAAAGTGACCCGAGCTGGAATCTCCTGTAAAAAAGTCTCCCACCCAGCTAGCACCTCTGAAACGAGAGATTGTTTAGAATGAAAAAGGTCACCTAAGACAAACAGCTCTTTGGGCTGCGTCTGATGGTAGAGCGATCGCAATCTCGACAGGTTCTCTTCATTCATCCGACTGGCAATTGGAATGCCCGCAGACTGAAAGGTTTCTGCTTTGCCCAAATGCACATCCGAGACTAGCAAGGCTTCTGCTTCCGGCAAATACAGCGCCTTATCGTCTAATAGACGCAGATGCAAATCGAATAGTTTAATCTCGTTCGAGGCTAAGGTCTTCATGTCGCTAGGCCGTGATTGTTCGGCGCAACAGATTTCCGTGACTAAAGACGGAGCTAAATAGTCCCCACCTAACAGGGCCCGACGTTCGGCCAAATAGAACCAGCATCGCCTGGACAATTTCTGGTAGCGTCGAGGTATCTGCTAAAAAGCCTGCCCACTGAGATTGTTCTAGCTCAAAGAAGGTCGTAAAAAACTGCTGTAGCTCAGCGGTTTTGAACGCCATCAGGTTTTCTAGTCCGAAGGTATAGAGATAGTGTTTGCGCAGCCTGTCGTCCGGCCAGAGGGTTTCCCAGGCGGCGCCGGCAGCTTCGGCAGGGACGGTGCTGTGATTGTGCAGCGACTGTGCGATCGCCCGCGCCAGATCCGGTCCTCTCCTCAGCATAGTTCCCTGCATATAGCCTGTCGCCGGATGCACCATGCTCGCCGCTCCGCCAAAGCCGACTACCGCCTGTGTTAGATCGGGCAGCGGCATATTCATCGGAAATAAACAGCGTTCTACATGATGGGTCTCTATCACTTTCACACTGCGCTCTGCTAGTCGCTGATGTAGCCGTCGCTTTAGCGTTTCCATCGATATTCCCGGCACATGTGCTAGAGAAGTCTCTTCTACGAAGTAGACATCATCACCGAGATCCATCGCATACAAAAACGTCGGCGGCAGTCGCCTTTCAGGCGCAGGCAGGAAATCATCTCGGTAGTCCATCAACACCATCTGCCCTGGTTCAACAGGCGGCGCAGAAAATCTTCCTACAATGCCATACGCCGCCTGATACGCCACCGGCTTTGTCGTCGAAACTCGCTTGATCAAAGCCGGTTTGTGTCCGCTGGTATCCACTATCAGCCGCGCACTGTATGTCGTTCCCTTTTCATCGGTCACCTCTGAGCGTTTGGACCCGTGTTTTACAGCCACCGCTTTGCCCTGGTGCCAGACGATACCGTGATGAGCACTCTGCTCTAGCCAGTGTCCCTGAAGTTTTTTGCAATTAATCAGCCCATATTCCCGCTTTAGCGAAATGGTATTTTCACCCATATGGGCCACGGTATTTTGCCAGCGATGTTCCAAGAACTCGCTCATGCCTAGCGATTCCAGCTCATCTACCCAAATGCCGTATGTATTTGGCCACGGCTCCTCTGGTCTCACTGGACTCAGACCTTCCACTTGCAGTCCTCGCTGCGCCAACGCTGTCGCCAGAAACAGCCCCGCAGGCCCAGAGCCGATCACCAATACATCCGCCATCTAACCACCGAATCATACCTCTATCTACTCTAGCGGGTATGGTTCACTCGGGGAGCGGATTCAGTTGATTAATGCATTTACAAGCTGGCTATAATGACGAGATGAAAAGCAATGCCCAAAATAGAATCAAACTCTCTCAGCTACAGATTCTAGTCGCAGTTGCTAAACATGAAAATTTCAGCGAGGCGGCGCTGGCTTTGGGAATTTCGCAGTCGGCGGTGAGTCACGCGATCGCATCCCTAGAAGACTACCTGGGTATTGTTCTATTCAACCGGGGCCGACATGGGGCGACGCTAACACCTGTGGGCGATCGAATCCTTACCCATGCCGAGACGATTACCAACAGCACGGCGGCGATTTTGCAAGAAGCGGCGATCGCTAAAGGACTCGAAAAAGGCCAGGTTCGCATTGCCAGCTTTCGCAGCATCTCTACTCACATCCTGCCGAAAGCAATTAAAATTTTTCATCAAAAGCTGCCGGGCATTACGCTTAATCTGGCTGAGCATGACAACAACAAAGCGGTTGAACAATCCCTGAAAGAGGGAAGGGCCGATATTGGAATTGTCCTGTTGCCTGCTGGTAAGGGGCTGATTACCTGGGAGCTGCTACAGGATGAGTTTGTTGTTCTTTTGCCGCCAGAGACTAGTCTGAAAGACAATCAGCTTACCTGGAGTGAGCTGGCTAAACAGCCGATGATTATGTCGCCAGTAGACTATCCGGCGATGCGTCCGGTCTACGAACATATTAATGCGCTTGGCTACTGGCTAAATGTGGTCAATGAGGTGGAAACTGATGCTGCGATTGTGAGTTTGGTGGAACAGGGAATCGGGGGAACTATCCTGCCCAGGCTAGCGGCTGAGCCGATTCCGAAGGCAGTGCAGGTGTTTTCTTTGCCGGAGCCGTTGGTACGGAAGGTGGGGGTTGCGATCGCCACCGAAACCCTTCAGCCACCTGCCGTCTATGCCCTGCTCGAAACGCTAAGGAATGAGAGTTAGATAGCTTGGCCATTTGCCTACTCATCGCTGCCCTCATCCCACCCCTCTCCCGCAGGCTAGTCTTGTAGGGGGTCGGAAGAAGCGCTAGCGCTGAGCTTGATAAAGAAGAAGCATTTTCTTTTTTGTACCACTCGCAGAATGTGGCTAGCGTACACAGGCAGTCTTTTGCAAAGCTGACTAGATTAACTGAGTCGTTACTTAATCATAGCTTTGGCCGCTTAGCTATCAACCAGGAAGAACCCCTAGTAATGCCCCCTATCTCAAAACACAGCGCTAAATTGACCTGCGCGCTACTGGCCGGATTGAGCCTTCCCTTCACAGCGCCCACTCTTTTTCAACAGACAGACTACGCCAACGCCCAATCGCAAAGCGTTACCTTCTCCGATGTTTCCGCTGACTACTGGGCCGCCGACTACATAGAAGGACTCGCTCAGCTCAATATCGTCAGCGGCTTTAACGACGGCACCTTCAAGCCGAACGATCCGATCACTCGCGCCGAATTTGCAGCTATTTTACACCAGGCTTTTCTCCAGCAACAGACAACCACTGCTCAAACTTTTGTGGATGTTCCTGCCGACTATTGGGCCGCTGATGATATCTATGCGGCTCGTGCAGGGGGCTTTTTGGCGGGCTATCCAGGCAACAGATTTGCACCTAATATCAACATCCCCAAAGGAGAAGTTCTTGTCTCGCTAGCCAATGGATTAGAGTACACAGCAGCTAGCACCGCCGTTTTATCTGCCTACGAAGATGCAGATGCGATCGCAGCCTATGCCCGTCCTAGCATCGCGGCTGCGACCGAGGCTAACCTTGTGGTTAACTATCCCTATTCACAGCAGCTTTCTCCCTTTATTCCGGCTACCCGCGCGGATGTTGCGGCCTATGTCTATCAGGCTTTGGTCACCGAAGGTAGAGCTGAACCCTTGGCGGTAGAGGCAGAACGCCGATGGCAAAATGCACCTGTTGCAATCATTTCGAGTGCTGTTGAACAAATGAGCATTAGTAACAGCGGGCAGCAGATAGCGACGATTCCTATCGGCGGCAACAAGATTCAGGTATGGAATGCTCAGACGGGCGTGCTGCTTAAAGAAATTCCAGCCGACAACAATCGTCTTAACAGCGTAGCTATCAGTCAGGACGGTACAAAGGTAGCCGCTGTTGACCACAACTCACCGGACAATACGATTGAGCTATCGGTATGGTCTGTTGAAACGGGCGATCGCCTTTGGCAAACGTCACTCGGCAGCGCCCAAAATCAGCCACCACACACCGATAGAATCGTAGAGCCTTCAGCTGAACTAGCCTTTAGCCTAAATGATAGCCAGATTGTAGCCCAGGCTAATTTAAGCCAAGAGAATGCTCAGATCTCTGTTCATGATGCAGCTACAGGTGACACTTTACAGTCCTTAAACCTCAGTGACTACGAACAAGATCCCAACACTAAGCTTAATCTTAGCGATCTTACACTCAGCGCCGATGGCCAATTTCTAACGACACTTATTCATGTTTCTTCTTGGTTATCCACGCCAGAACTCCCTCAAAAACTCATGAACCTATGGCAGCGCGATGACAGTGGTCGCTTCGAGCGGGCTTATGGCTGGATGCTCTCGCCCGCTGGCTCAAATGGAGAATCATTCGGTGACGCGGTATTCACCCATAGCGGATTCTTGAGCGTTTTGACAGGCGGGCCTATAGGCGGATGGAATCAACTTGACATGCTCAATCCTCAGACCGGCATGGGGCCTATGAGCATAACCGTGCCTGCGGATCGCACAGATGCCTTTACTCGCCTCAGCCCAGACGGTGAGTATTACTTTGTTCGCGGCGATGTAGCCGGGAGTCGTTTGGTCAATATTCAAACCGGAGAAATCCAAAACTGGGAGGGAGACAAGCAAGATACAGAGGCTGTATTCAGCCGTAATGGAGCCTATTTAGCGATCGCTAATCCTGAGAACATTCGCATATTCTCTAAAAGTCTCTAGCGCCATCTAAGTTCGGCTAGCCCTTCACTATTACGCCCATGGCAAGACTGCGACAAATGTCTCTTACTTCAAAAATTAGCTTAGCACTAGGCTTGATGACCGGGCTTGGCCTCTCGTTTGTAGCCCCTGTAGTTTTTCAGCCTGAAGGTTTTGCACTCCTTTATCGGCCAGGCTATGCCAATGCTCAAGCCCCTGCTCAAACGTTCGCCGATGTACCCGCAGACCATTGGGCGCACGACTATATCGAAGCGCTGGCCAAGTCCAACATTGTTAGCGGCTTTGGCGATCGCACCTTCAAACCCAACGACCCGGTTACTCGCGCCGAATTCGCGGCTATCTTAGATCGGGCTTTTCTTCTCTCTTCGCAGCCCATCACGGTTCAACCACTGTTCACCGATGTTCCAGCTAATTACTGGGCGACTGACGCTATTTTAGCAGCTCGCTCCGCCGGATTTCTCTCAGGCTACCCCGACAATACCTTCAAACCCAACGACCGAATTGTTCGAGTACAGACACTCGTCTCGCTCGCCAACGGTTTGAAATATCCTGCTGGCGACCCGCAATCTTTATCCAACTACAAAGACGCTGACACCGTTCCGGCATACGCCCGACCTAGCATCGCCACTGCCGCCCAAGCGAATCTGATCGTCAGCTATCCTGCGCCCGATCAAATTTCGCCCAATCGTTCGGCGAGCCGAGCTGAAGTGGTGGCCTTTGTTTATCAAGCTTTAGTCAAGGCGGGTCGGATTGATCCGATTGCTGTGAAACCAGAAAGACGCTGGCAAATAACGCCGATAACGACGATTGCAGCCGAAGCATATCGGATGAGCCTGAGTGGGAATGGTCAGCGGCTAGCGGCCATAACCGACCTCGGCCAAAACATCAAGATATGGAATACTCAGACCGGTTCGCTACTGAGAACAGTAATACCAGAGGAGCCGGATAGTGTCTTTACCGAAGTGGCTATCAGCCAAGACGGTACTAAAATAGCGGCTATTAAAAGAATATTACCAACGGGCGCGCGGCAACTAACGGTGCAATCTGTTGAAGACGGAAGAGTGCTGATAGACAAACCTCTGAACCCTTCTCAAAGAACAAACGATCTAACAGAAACCGATCTATCTTACGTTGTCTTTAGCCCGGATGATAGACAAGTGATTACTCAAGTTGCAGTACGGGACACTCAGACTGCTCCAGATCTGTATAGCAACATTATCAATAAGCGTCTGGACTTTCAAGACATTGCAACTGGTGAAGTCACACAGCCGATAGATCTGCTAAATACAGAGGGCATCGCCGGACCTACGTTTAGCCCCGATGGCAGGCTATTAGCTGGACTTTATGGTAACAATGATAACAATGATAACGACCTGAAGACTATAGGTATATGGCGACGAAACCAAAATAATCGCTTCGATTATTTGATGGCCCTGCCGGCATCTAAAGATGGATTCTTAGTTTCTGGCATAACGTTTACCAACAGTAATTTATTGAACCTAACTATGGTCAAAAATGACGAGACTCGCCTCGACACCTGGAACCCTCAAACCGGCGAACAAGTTCAAAGCACGACGCTACCCGATGAGAAGTGCCTTCAGCAAGCAGATATTCTTCCTAGCCCAGACGGAACTTCTTACTTCTCAAGTTACCCCGACCTACCAGCCTGCCTTGGCAATATTCAAACTAGAGAGTTTCAAAAAAATCTAGATGGATTGTTGCTTGTTTCGGCCAGTGTCTTTAGCGGTGATGGAGACACCATAGCAGTTGTGGGCGATCGCGAAATTCGCATATTCACAAAAGCTGCCCCTTAGATTATTTTGCATTGGCGCTAGCGAAGCCATGCCCAACAGGGCTATAGCCTCTCCTTCGGAGAATCGCCCCCTCAAATCCATGTTCTCATCAACCCAAAACTAAAAATGTCTCTCACTTCGCGACTCAGCATCGGCGTAACATTTGGTCTACTGCTAGGGCTAAGTACACCTTTTATCATTCCTACCCTCTCTCATAACGCCAGCTTTGCCACCGCTCAAGCTCAAACCCAATCTCCCTCACCTCAGTCCGTCTCGCCTCAATTTCCCTCCTTCCGCGACGTACCGACTACCTACTGGGCATACGACTACATCGAAGGTCTCGCTAAACTCAAAATCATCAAAGGCTACAACCCTTATTCTGCAACGCAAAGTACATAGCAACTGCACGGATGCATCCGCGCACGCCATACATTGGAGAACCTTGCGTTCAGTAGGAACGGAGACTATTTGGCAACCGCTGCTGCCGACGGCCAGAGCATTGTTATATATTCTAAAGACTTTTAGAGCCAGCTTCCGATCTGTCGTACCCCTCTATTCACAGGGGTTGTAGCAGATCTTCGTCACCGGCTCTGCAACCGAGAAAAAAGTCACGACGAGTCTGAAATATTCTAAAGATGGCCTACTATAGCAAAGCGCGGATGCATTTGCACTTTGCTATGGCGCTTTGCGCTATAGAACAAGGAGTGTAGCCTTTCGTAGTGTAGGAAGCAAAGCGCGGAAAGCTATATGTGACGCTATATGTGACGCTAAATCTCTAAAGCATCACAGTCTGATTCGCTTGGTTAATATCGCCATCATCTCATTGGGTCTGCCTGTAGAAATAGGCTTGCTCCAATCGTTGGGTTCGGCGTAGCCTCGCTGGTGCAGCAGGCATATGGTAAAGCGGATAGACGATAGCGAGCCAAACAGCATATGATGCACCGTTTCGTGCCCGCCGTTTTCGCTGTTGAAATTGCTTGGCGGTGGTGAGAAGGCGTCTGTCGATGGCAGGTTGACGGTAGGCGAGTCTGACGCAGATGAGCTAGAAGCAGAAGAATCTACAACAGAATCTGTGGACGCGGCTGCGCCCTGCATGGAAGGAATAAACATGAGATCTGGTCTCCGAGGGTTAGGTTTGAGGAAACCAGAACCCAAAACTGCCTAGCCACCCCGCAAGTCGATGTAGTGCAAGTCGGGGTGGCTAAGGTACAGTTGACCTTAGCCGTCCGGGATTGCTGTTGAATCCTTGAGGGTTAGCAGTCAGTGGGTGCTTCTACACCTGCTGACTGTGCTAAGTAGAATTGAGTTCTGAAAACGACTGCGATCGGCATCACAGCCATAGTTATTGAAGATAAGCTGATTTTTGACCGGCGTCAAGTAAGCGTGCGTAGAGTGCATAAGCCTAAGTACGCCTAAATGTTTAGGTCATCCCTGAGTTGAAAACGCGATAATAGGCTCAGCCTTAAGGAAGCCTCAAGTATGCTAGAAAAGTTTAAGCAGAAACCGTCAAAGGCAAAGATTAGCAAGTGGCGGATGATTGGCGCGATCGCAGCTACAGTCTTGCTTTGGATAGTGTGGTGGTATGTGGGCGCGATCGCAACAGTTGCAGGCGGACTCTTCCTATTTCTCGCTTTTCGGTCTGCCAATAGAAACGCAGCAGTCAACCTCATTGGTGTCGATCTCAGCGGTGCTAACCTTGGCGGCGCTGACTTCAGCGGTGTCGACATGAGCAGCGCCAACCTTAACGGTGCTAACCTCAGCAGCGCTAACCTTAGTGGTGCCAATCTCAGCGGCGCTGACCTGATTAATGCCAATCTTAGCGGCGCTGATCTCAAACGGGCTGAGCTTAGGTATGCCAATCTCAGCGGCGCTGATCTGATCAGTGCCAACCTCAGCGGTGCCGATCTCAGACACGCCAACCTTAGCGGTGCCGATCTCAAATGCACATTCCTTCACGGGGCCAACCTCAGCGACGCCAATCTCAGCGGCGCTTTGCTATTTTTTATCAACTCACGGGGAGTTCTAAATCTTGAACCCTTTCAGCTAAAGGCAAGCCCTTCGCCGATTTTATGTAACGTTGCGCTACCGGCTTATGGCCAACAGCCCGATGTGGACCCCAATCGGGACTGCGATCGCATTCCTTACCTGCTGCGCGATCGCTATGACATCTCACTCGAAGAGGCGCAAGAAATAGTCAATGAAGCCAGGCAGCACTATTGGAATTGATCGAAACTAGCAAGACCTTATACGAAAGGGTGTGCCTTTGCCGCTGACATATCCAATAGCTGCTGATAGCGCCAACCGGTGCTACTTACCTTTTGCCCTTTGGAGATTTCATCTGTTCCATAAGACTGGCCGAAGCTTTCTGAAAGATGCACAAGCCGAGCAGCAGTCCAACAATTGGCTTTCTGCTTTTTAGTAAAAGATTGTTTCATGGTGTAAAGGCTCCTGAAGGAGTCTGATTGCTTACACCCTTATAATAGGAAACTGTATTGAAATATACAAAAAACAGCCGTCATCTCATGCATGAGAAGATTAGATGCTTCCACCTTCTCTAGTTCCTTGTGCTCTCCCTGCTTCCCTCGTGGCACTTTAGCTTCCTCGATACGTACTGTACGACCAGGGTGATGCCAGCAGCGGCACATGATAATGAGCGGCGGCATCCGCAATTCCAAACCGAATTGGAATCACGTCTAGAAAAGGAGGATCGGGCAAGGCGTCAGCTTTTCGAGAGAAATAATCTCCTGCCATAAACAACAGCTCATAGCTGCCGACAGCCATCGTTTCGGCCATCAGCAGTGGACTCTCTGTGCGACCATCTGCGTTCGTGACCTGGCTAGAAACTTTCGCGTATCCCTGGTCTCCCAATTTCCACAGTTCTATCGTCATACCTGCCGCTGGAGAGCCGTTTGCGGTATCTAGAACATGAGTGGTGAGCTTGCCTTTCATAGTTCTGTCCTACCCCATTGGTCCCGCTAAAATGGTTCTAGAAATCGCATCCATAATCTTTTGACCATCTTCTGTCGCTAGCTCGGCGTACCACTGCTCTGTTTTCTCCGGCTCTTTGGCGTGGGTCATATTCGAGCGCTTCCGTGCTCCAAGCACAATATCTGCAACTCTCTCTTTTCGGCTAGCTTCATAGCGAGTCAGCGCATCTTTTACGCCCAGATTAGTTGTTACCAAACAGTTTGCCAGCGACCAAGCATCTTCCATTGCCTGACAGCCGCCCTGGCCCAAATCTGGCGAAGTGCTGTGCGCCGCGTCGCCAATTAACGCTATTCGTCCTTTTACCAATGTTTCCAAAGGCTCTATATCGTGAATCTCTACCCGATTCGTTTTCTCAGGATCGAGCTGTTGAATCAGATTTTGTACCGGCTCGGCCCAGCCTTTGAAGTGTTCAGAAAGTTCTTGCTTGAAGCGTTCAGAATTTCGCTCTGTGCCCTTTGGCAAAGGCACGTCAAAGAAGAAATAGAAGCGATCGCCTCCCACTGGCATCACAGAAGCCCGCTGCCCGTCCCCGACATAGATATCCCAGCTGTCGGGGGGTGCTATTTCCTCACTTATCGGCACTAGCCCGTTCCAATTCACGTAGCCTACGTATCTACGCTCTAGCTTTTGGCCTACTACATAGGCTCGAATAATTGAGTGCGTGCCATCTGCACCTACGATCAAATCGGCGCTTGCCCGGTGACCGTCTTCAAAGACAGCTGTTGCCTTCGCCTCTGTCTGTTCGACTCCAATGCAGCGCCTGTCTAGCTGCACGTTTTCTGGTCCAACGGCGTCTAAGAGCATCTGCTGTAAGTCTGTTCTAGACACTGGGTATGGCGGCTGCCCCACTTCTTCGATCAGTGGCGACAGGCTAAACCTAGTCAACAGCTCACCTGATTTAGCGTAGTAGGCCATCTGCTGCATCGGCCCGCCAATCTCGGCAATTTCTGGGCCTAGCCCTAGGCGATTCAGCACTTTGACGCCATTAGACCACAGTGAAATGCCCGCCCCTGCTGGGCGTAGCTCCTTCACCCGGTCATAGATTTCTACGTCATAGCCAGCTCTTTGCATTGCGAGCGCAGTTGTCAGACCGCCCATCCCTGCGCCGACTACAACAACTTTCAAATTTTCCATAGTAAATCAGCTTTCGTTAGTCGAAAGAAGTATAGGTGAAAAGCAAGTGAGAGTGTTGTTTAAGAAAATACCGAAGAGCAAATAAGAGAGTAAATCCTATAGCTAGATTCTGTGTGCCTATACTCTCAAGCGCAAATTGTCTATCTGTTAAAAGCGATAGCCTAGATTGAAATATAGGAAAACGTCTCGATTGCTGTCGCCTGCTTCATTCAGCCTGGCTAAGGGAATGCCTATATCTACGCGCGCTTCTACGTTATCAACAACGTTGGCAATCAGCCCCACGCCTGTCCCTAGCAGAAAATTTCGGCTGTTGGTGTTGTCGCCATCGTTCCAGACGATGGCGGTTTCTAGAAATGGGGCAAGCTGTAGGGCTGCTAAACCATCCAGATTGCGCTGTACCGTGATGCGATCTTCCATAGAGGCGCGGAGGCCATTGTCCCCAAATCGAGCATTTTGGCTATAGCCGCGTACGGATCGGCCACCACCGACGATAAACTGATCTGCGCCCAGCAAACTGTCGTCGGAGAATTGAATGCTGCCCTGCATCAAAAGCAAGTGATCGCGGCCAATCACTTGTACTCGCTGCACCTGACTTGACCAGCTGATGAACTGGCCGTCGGCTTGTCCTTCACGGTCGGTGGCATTTAGGAGCCCGGTGCCGATGTTGAGCTGCGATCGCACTCCCCAAGCACCGGCGCGATCGCGTCGTAGATAGTCTTGACCTAGCTGCACAATGCTCGTGCGGGTCGAATCGATCACTACATCGCTAATCAGCGTTTCTCCCGTCCGATGCCGAAACCCCAACGAAAACGCTAGCTCCTCATTTGGCTTGCGGATCACTGGCTGACGATACGTTAGCTCGTAGGTATCTGAAGATCCCCCTACGTTCAAAGCCGTTAGACCTGACTCTGTCAGCTCAAACTCGCTGGGTAGGTAACGGGCCTGAAGCGTACCATTCATTGCATTGAGCGGTACGGCGTATGTCAGGCCATAGGTGTTCGATCCGCCAGTTGTGCTGCGGTAGGCCGATGCGGACAGTTTATCGCCTAGCCCTAGCGGGTTGTTGACGTTTGCTTCTATCCCCATTCGCACGGTGCCAACGCTAGGCGGAGAGTAAGTGTCTAATACTGTGTGCCCAGAAAAGGTAGGTGCTGGTAGAGCGCGAACGATCAGCAGGCTCTGGCCTTCTCCGGTTCCTGCTCGCAGGCTGGCTTCGATTTTATCGATTAGCGGATCGGCGCGTAGTAGCTGTAGCTGGGACTCGATAGCGGCCTGGTTTAGGGGGCGACGATTGGCGAGGTCGATGCGATCGCGTACATAGTCCGCCAGCCGCTGAGCACCTTCTACCTGAATCTTTTCAAGCGTCCCTTCGATTACCCGCACCTGCACCACGCCGTCGACAATCGTCTGCTCGCTCAGCACCGCTTGCGACGTAATATAACCGGACAATACATATAGCTGAGTGATGTCATCAGCCACCTGTCGCAGCTCTCTTAGACTGAGTCTGCGGTTCTCATAGACCGAGACAATTGGATCGAAGTCGCGATCACCAAACACGCTGCTCCCCGTTACCTGAATGTCCGTAATCATCACCTGAGTCTCTCCACTCGGTGCTGGCGGCGGCTCTGGTGTCGATTCGGGCAGAATGGCAGGTGCCCCTGGCAAAGGCGTCAGCTCAGGTTCTGGTTCCGGTAGCTCACTAGCGGGTGCATTTTGGCTGAGCTGGGTGGCCAAAGGATAAGACATAGTCTGTTCAGACGCTAGCTCGGTAGCTACTCCCGGCTGAGCAATGATGCTACTGCCGCTTAAGATGCCGAACATCGTCAGGTCTTGTGCCAGCCGTCTAAATCCTGCGCGCATTGACCTTCCAGCGATGAGATTTGCCTACAACATGCCCAGCAAAACTGCTCAAACCAACAGAAATTGAAGTACTTAGATGGGGATAGAATTCTCCGATCTTCGTTCTGGTATGGTTTTCCGTTCTGGTGTTGTTTTTGGGATTGTCTCTGGGATTCTTCCGCTGGATACAGGCAATCGCGCTCCTATTTCGCTATGCTGACTAGAATTGTCTTTCTAGCGATCCGCACGGAGTACTTTTTAATGGCTGCTAACAAACCGCTCACAGGGCTGACCCTGATCGACTGTGCCAAAGCAAACGCACCTGAGGGTGTAGCCGTCGCAGCTCGCCTCTGTGGCTATGGCGAAGACGTTAGCACATTCCGTCAGTCGCTCATCCAGGCTGGTGAAGACGCAGGTATCACCCTCACAGGCATTGACGATCTGATCATCGAGCCGACGGTTGCTAGCATCAATCAGCCGGTATCTGATCTTGGTCCAGGTTAGTCACGCGCCAGCGTAATATCGCTGCTTTCTGTCTACTTCTATCCGCCTATACCGGGTATAAAACTCTTCCCAATTCGCTTGATCACCCGGTTAGCAATATCCGCGTAGCTGACCTCACCTGCCAAAATCTGACCCAGTCGCTTGGTTGCGGTTGGGCGCTTGACACCCACCTGGTAGCCAACCTTCGGCAAGCGGAAAAACACGGCGGCAATTCGCTGAGCCCACTGCATATCGGCTCCCCAGCTTTCGTGGATGAGCTGGGTGTAGTTTGCGATCGCGCCCTCATCTCCCTTCAGCGCTTTCTCTACAGCCTGCGCCGCTAGCATCGCGCTGTACATTGCCGGACGAATTCCCTCTGCCGTCAACGGATCAACAATCGCTGCCGCCTCACCCACAATCAGCGCCCGGTCTGTGTGCAGCGGGTAGTTCCCATCCCACAGCTTCAGGGGGTGCGTATAGAATTTTCCCTGCTCTGCGTTCACACCAAAAGCTGGCGCATACTGGCTCAGAAGCCTCTCAGGATCTTTGATCGAACTGCCAATGAAGCTACTGACGCCTAGCGAGTAGCCAGCTTGCTTAGGAAAGCTCCACAGACAGCCGTTTTTGGCCAAGCCAAACTCAAAGCTGAACGCGCCCTGCTCTACCGGTGCTGCCGTATCAATTTCCAACACACCTGCTTCTCGCAGGGTATGCTCTCTAAAGCCTAGCCAGCCAGCCATCGGTCCCTTTGCACCATCCGCCGCGATCAGGTAGCGCCCGTTCATCTGACTGACGGCAGTGCCATCGGCAATAGATATCTGCCAGCAGTCACCTTTAAAGGCAACGCTAGTGACCGTCGTCTGATCTTGAACTTTGGCGCCGGCCAGCTGCGCCTGATCCACTAGAAACTGATCAAAGATCTCTCTGCGCACGCTCCAGATAGGCGCTGTCTCTAGCTCAGCCTCTATGACATCGCCCAGCTTCCAGGTATAGCGCACCTGTCGAATCTCGCTGTCAATCGCGGGGGAAAAGTCAAAATCAAACCAGCCTGCCACGCTAGGCGATACTGCTCCTGTGCAAGCTTTGTACCTTGGCAGCGCTGCTTTTTCTAGCAGAAGCACAGAACATCCAGCTTTTGCTAAATGATACGCAGCCGAGCTGCCCGCCGGACCCGCACCGACGATAATGCAATCGAACATAGATGCACAAAAAAGTGTGGAATTAAACCGTCTGGATTGCTTTTTCCTTGTCGGCTAAAGCCTCGTCAATTTGCTTAATATACTTGTCGGTGAGCTTCTGCACGTCGTCTTGCATATCGCGTGATTCGTCTTCAGAAATGTCACCGTCTTTTTCTTGCTTTTTGGCCAGGTCAATACCATCACGACGCACGTTGCGCACAGAAACTCGTCCTTCTTCGGCATACTTGCCAGCCATCTTTGCAAATTCCTGACGGCGCTCGGTAGTCAGCGGCGGGATATTTAACCGGATCAGTGTGCCATCGGTATTGGGAACCAGGCCCACGTCTGACATCGAAATGGCCTTCGAGATCAGCTGCACAGAGCTGGGATCAAAAGCCTGGATCATCAGGGTACTAGCGTCAGGCGTGGTGATATTAGCCAGTGACTTGAGGCTGGTCGGGCTGCCGTAATAGTCGACCATAATTCGATCTAGCAGCGAGGCGCTGGCTCGACCTGTGCGAATCGTGTTGAAAGAGCGTTTGGTCGATTCGACGGCCTTCTGCATTGAAGATTCGACTTCGCTGAGATCAGTTAATTTCACAGGACTCTCCCACAATTGTTCCAATAGCTTCGCCCATCAGAGCGCGGTTGATATTCCCTCTGACCGAGAGGTTAAATACCCTGATGGGGATGTTGTTATCTTTACACAGCGCAATCGCCGTGCCATCCATTACCTTAAGATCTTTTGCTAACACGTGACTATAGGTCAGCGATTTGTATTGTTTGGCATCAGAATTGGTGGTTGGATCGCTGTCGTAGACACCGTCTACTTTGGTTGCCTTAAAAAGCACTTCGGCGCTGATTTCGGCGGCCCTAAGAGCAGCGGTGGTATCGGTGGTAAAGAAGGGATTGCCAGATCCACCGCCAAAGATGACAACTCGATTTTTTTCCAAATGGCGGATGGCGCGGCGGCGGATATAGGGTTCGGCTAGCTCTTGCATTGAGATAGCGGTCTGGACGCGGGTAGGCACATCAATTCGTTCTAGGGCGTCTTGTAGGGTCATGGCGTTCATGATGGTGGCGATCATGCCGATGTAGTCGGCAGTGGCCCTATCCATACCAGCCGAAGATCCTTTGACCCCTCTGAAGATATTGCCACCCCCAACGACGATGGCTAGCTGAATGCCTTCGGCGACGACGCCTGAGATTTCTTGGGCGATCGCATCGACAATCGCTGGGTCAATGCCATAGGCCAACTCTCCCATGAGGGCTTCGCCACTGAGCTTTAACAGTACTCGCTGATAGGGTTTGCCCATGCGTACTCTATAGTTAGTTGAGACAGTAATTTCTACATCAAGATAGCAGTCAAAGCGTTTAGGCGATACCCTAGGCTGCTACCAATGAGTGTTTCATTATTAGCGTTTAGTCGACGAGCCGTGCTTCCTTTATTTCTTGACTGCATACTGGTGTTAGCCTGGCTCGGGTTTGTCGGCGGATTATCAGAAGTCGCGCGACGACAGGGATACGGGCCAGAAATTACTCGCAAAATTGTGCATATCGGCGCTGGACAGGTGATTTTGCTTGCTTGGTGGCTAGCGGTGCCTGCCTGGCTAGGCGTAGTGGCCTCTGTCGCCTTTAGCGGGGTGGCGCTGCTGTCCTATCGCCTGCCAATACTCCCAGGTATTAATGGCATCGGCAGAAAGAGCTTGGGCACCTTCTTTTATGCGCTTAGTATGGGCTTTTCGATGGTTTGGTTTTGGCCGCTGCATCAGCCGCAGTATGCTGCCATCGGGATTTTGACAATGACCTGGGGGGACGGGCTAGCGGCACTAGTCGGACAGCGTTTTGGTGCGCATCCCTATCAAATCTGGGGCGAGAAGAAAAGCTGGGAAGGCTCTACAGCCATGCTGCTAGTCAGCTATGCCGTCGGTGTGAGCGTACTGTGGGCTGTGCAAGGGCCTATCCTGGCAACCTGGCTAGGCGCTGCGATCGCTGCCATCGTCGCCACCATCCTAGAATCCATCTCTAAGTACGGCATTGACAATCTCAGTGTGCCGCTGGGCACAGCAGCCGTCTGCTTTTGGCTACAGCAGGTACTTCAGTGAGGGACGCACGCTCAATAAAAGTACCGTCAATAGCAATTGCTTATTGCATTGAGCGCAGCAGTGCTGATAATCGGCTCACACTAAACAAGTCCGTGCTGAGCCCCTACGTCGGTGCCTTTACAGCGCGATCTCGCCCTTTTCGCCTGTCCGAATTCGGATCGCTTCTTCCACTTGAGAAACAAAAATCTTACCGTCGCCAATGGTTCCTGTTGAGGCCGCAGACGAGACGGTCTCGACCACCTGACTGAGCAGGTCATCGGAGACTACCAGAACCAACCGCTTCTTCGTCAAAAATTCTACGGTGTAAGAGATCCCTCGATAGGTACTGGTCTGACCTTTTTGTCGACCGAATCCCCGCACGTCTTCTAGCGTCATGCCAGTAGCGCCAATCTCTACCAGCGCACTTTTCACGTCTTGTAGCTTTTCAGGGCGAACGATTGCCTCAACTCTTTTCATGCTAATGCTGCTCCAAACGTCAAGCTGAACCGACATCCCATAGCGCTTGTCTACGGGCTCTTGTTGCCGGGCGTTCTAACGAACTGCCTTAATTGTTACCAGCTTATACCGGTTCCATACAAGCCCTGATGTTTTTAGAGCTGTAGCTGAGCTTGAACTTTCTGGCAGTGAATATTGAGCTGTCGCAAGAGTTTGCGAGCATCTGTCATTTTGCCTTTTCGGGCAGTTTGCTCTAGCTGAGAAGCGACGGTAGCTAGGGCACAAGCACCCACATTGGCACTTGATCCTTTGAGGGAATGGGCGAGGCTTTCAATAGTTTTAGTGTTTTTGATTGTGATCGCATATTCCAACCGTCGCAGACTTTCCTCTGTATCGCTCAAGAACATGGTCAGCAGCTCCGCTTCAAAGTCAGCATCTCCTCCTGCAAGCTGGCTCAGCTGCTGCCGGTCAAACTCAGCCGATTCAGTACTTTGCTGGGCCTGCCGTAGATCACCTTTCCACATAAAGAAGTCCTTTGCACAAACGAGTGGGACTGAGCTGTGAAACTCTGCCAACAGAGTCCCTAAGCCGCAGTATTAAGTTCGTCCAAGCCAAAAGTCACACAGGTGAGTCTTACCCCTAAAAGCCGCATAAGCGAGCTTGCTAAACCATTTTTATTCTATTCTTAAGCCATTTGTATGTATTCATCGGTACATTTGTCGGCTATAGGCCAAATGCATCGATCGACAAAGACGCATCGGTCAACAAAGAATGAATCGGTGTCTGCAGGTGTGAGTCTAACTTTGAAAACTGCTCAATGCTACGGCAATTACTAGCAAAACGTAGTATAGACGAAGATTCTTATGAAACAGCTTCGTTTTAGGCGAAAAACCTTGTCTCTTTAGAGCGTCTACCTTTCGACCGGTTCAGCTTTGATCTTCTATGCACCAGGCCAAAAGAGATAGCAACGCTATCCAGGCTACCCACTGCGGCCAGTGTATCCATCCCCACAGCAGACCGGGGAAAGCATCCATAAAAACAGAGAACCACAGCGCAACAGACATCGTCAGCAATAAGACAATCAAACTCATGGCATCGAACTCGTAGGGTTAAACTCACCACAAACCTAGGCTGAGCATAACCAATAACTAGTGTGTTGTTCTGTAAAGTGTTTTGTGGAAAAGCGGTTTATTAATTATCGGCGGCTAAAAATGCTTCATAGGCAATTACGCCGTGCGTCAGTCTTTTAATCAACTACAGGCCCTACGTTAATGCAGCTTTACAAACGCAACCTAGCCCCCACGGAAGACGATACTCAAGAACGGATTCTCAAGGCGGCTCAGAAGCTGTTTGCGCGGAAAGGATACGGCGGCACGACAACCAAAGAGCTGGCAAAGGCAGCTGGCGTAGCAGAGGGAACGCTATTTCGTCATTTTGAAAGCAAAAAGGCGATTTTGGTGGCGGTGGCGACTCAGGGATGGATGGAGATATTGACCGACTTGCTCACAGAGTTGAGCGAAATGGCTAGCTACAAGGCAGTGGCACAGGTGATGCGCAAGCGGATGCTGAGCCTGAATGCAAACACAGACATGCTGCGGGTGTGCTTTATGGAGGCACAGTTTCATCCGGAATTGCGCGATCGCATCCAGGCAGACGTGATCGACAAAATGACCGACGTTGCCGAAGCCTTCTTTCAAACCGCGATGGACAGAGGCGAATATCGCAAAATGAATCCTAAGATCGTCGCCCGCATCTTCCTGGGCATGTTTACTGTCTCTGGCTTTAGCCAAACCACTCTATCCGCCGACGGCGGCTCTCCTCAAGATATGAAAGAAATGGCTGAGACCCTAGCCGATATTTTCTTGAACGGCGTACTGAGCAAATAGGACGACGCTCCTTTGAATTGAGTAGGACAGGCTAGCTGATGATCTGTAGCTGTAGAATCTTATGTCCCTACCCTCTGCAGCAGTTTCATCGGACCTAGCTGCTTAAGCTGTTCTAGTTTTTCTCGGTTCTTTACTAAGAGTGAACCGGCAAAGCCTAGAGAATTAACGGAAATATCAGCATATTCTTCTTGACTGCGGGGGACTATCATCATCCACTTTCGAGTGCAGAGTAGATTGTAGGCGGCTGTTTGGGTGCCTTCCCAGCCGGTGGCGCTGTGGATTCCGACTGCGCTGAGTAGCTTTTGATAGTTGTTGAACTGGGTTTGCGCTAGCTGATTTTGATCTGTTTTACTGGCGTCGCTGTGACTGAGATTTAGGGGCGCGATCGCATGTTCAAACGACAATAGCGGCGATCGCCACACGCTCGCATTTTCTGTTGCAGTTCCCCCTACACTTTCTCGCGCTAGCTCAACGGCCACCTCTATTGGCAGCGCCATCTCCGCTAGCGGCACCACCTGCAAATGCTTGTGCGGCTGACTGGCCCCGGCTATTTTGCCCCCGTTGAAAAAGCCTAATCCATCGACTTCGCACAGACACCGTCCCAAAGCCTCAAAATCTGCCAGCGTCAGCCAATTCTCCTGCGGTTCATACGCCCGCGTGACGATCAAGAAATGATAGTTGACTACGTTGAACTTGTTTAATAAACACAAGTGCGTCTGTGAAATATCTGTGACGTACAAATCTTGCTCGTATGGCAGAAACGGATTTGTGGGCTTTGTTTTTCCCTGCTGCTTTCGAGCTTTCTCTTTTCGAGATAGATTAGCCAGCACTCGCACTAAAAAACGAATGCTCCCATCTTCTATATACTCAGCGTCTGTCTCAATCGACTGTAAGGCTCCCGTATTCAGCCCGTGCTGAGTCTGTGCCCTCAGCTTTTGCCAAAGACTGCCTGCTTCCCAGGGGACTCTATCTAGTAGCTCACTCAACCTAGCGAACTGCCAGCGCGACCTGCTAATGTGCCACACTGCGCCTGCTGCCGCATCAGATGATCACAGAGCACTAGCGCCACCATTGCTTCTACCATAGGGACGGCCCGAGGCAGCACACAGGGGTCGTGGCGACCTTTGCCTGCCAGAGTGGTTTCTTGCCCGGTATTGTCTACGGTTTTTTGCTCTTTGCGAATGGTCGCGGTGGGCTTGAAGGCGACACGCAGTACGATGTTTTCGCCGTTGGAAATGCCGCCTTGAGTGCCGCCTGCTCGGTTGGTGCGGGTGCGAAAGGTGCCGTCTTCACCGCGATACATTTCGTCGTTGTGCTGGCTGCCAGTAAGGAGAGTGCCAGCAAACCCAGAGCCCATTTCAAAACCTTTGGTGGCAGGCAGAGACATCACCGCTTTTGATAGATCGGCGGTAAGCTTGTCGAAAACGGGTTCACCCAAACCTTTGGGGACGTGGCGAGCGACGCATTCGACTACACCGCCAATCGAATCACCTTCTTTGCGGATTTGATCGATGCGCTCAATCATCTGCTCGGCGATATCTTGGTTCGGACAGCGAACCATGTTGCTTTCCACTTCTTCTAAGGTGACTCTGCTGGGGTCTAGGGACGCTTCGATGTCTTGAATGCGCTTGACATAGCCGATGATTTCTACGCCTGCGGCTTGCTTAAGGACTTTTCGGGCGATCGCACCTGCCGCTACTCGACCAATCGTTTCCCTGGCCGAGGAGCGTCCGCCTCCCTGCCAGTTGCGAATGCCATATTTAGCGTCGTAGGTTGCATCCGCATGAGACGGTCGATACTTTTTCGCCATCTCGTCATAGTCTTGCGATCTAGCGTCTTTGTTTCGCACCAGAATTGCAATCGGCGTGCCGGTGGTTTTGCCCTCAAATACGCCTGACAAAATCTCGCAGGTATCGGTCTCTTTTCTAGGCGTGGTGATGCGACTTTGCCCGGGGCGTCGCCGGTCTAGATCTACTTGGATTTCTTCTGCCGAAATTTCTAGCAGCGGCGGACAGCCGTCAATGATGACACCTACTCCACCGCCGTGGGATTCGCCAAACGTAGTAATCCGAAAAAGCTGTCCAAAAGAGTTGCCCATGAGGTGCCGTTGGGTTTACGCAAACGCCACATCTACGTAAACACTAGAAAAATCAATCTAGATCCTACCGTATTACGAGAGCAGCAAGGCGATCGCAGCAGCGGCCTGACTCAGCAAACTAATCATCTAGACTCAAAAGCTGACGCGGATTAATGGCCTCTCCGTCTTTGTACAAGCTGTAGTGCAAATGCGGCCCAGAGGAGCGGCCCGTACTGCCGATATAGCCAATAATCTGCCCTCGATTCACCAATTCACCAGCTTTGACCTTCATTTCTGACATGTGAGCGTATAGGCTCTCGTATCCATTTTGATGGTCGATGGTGACAGCAATCCCATAGCCCCCTTTATTGCCTGCGAAGGTCACTGTGCCGTCGCCTGATGCCGCGATGATGTTGCCTACCTCGCCGACAAAGTCAATGCCTTCATGTACTTCGTAGCCGCCCCATCCAAATGGGTTGCGACGAACCCCGTACTCCGATGAAATGTTGATCTTTCCCACCACGGGCAGTCCGCTGGGATAGGCAGCTTCCTTGGCGATCGCCTCTTCAACAGCGGGCTTGACTTGGGACATTAGCGTTTGGCTTAGTGTGGGCACCTGCTGCTGCAAATCTTCTAGGAGTTCGAGAGAATCAATCGCTATGGAGGGACCACCTCTTGGCGGTAAATCTTCTCCGACGAGTCGGTCTGACTTACTTCTGCTAAAGCTTTTGCTCGATTCTCTAGACTGTGACGTTGTCTCTGCGGTGCTTGTAGGAGTAGTCCTGGTAGGAATCGTATCAATGCTTTCTGGCAGAGGAGTGTCTGATTCCGTACCGGCCCACTCTCGCAGGTCTTCAATCTCTTCACCGAGGGAATCTACTTCTGCTTTGACTTCAGAAGCGATTTCGCTTAATTCCTGGTTCTCTTCGTTTAGCTGTGAGTTGTCTTGAAGCAGCGAGAGGCAGATAGTGCCTAAAGTCACTGTCGGTACCCCGAGACAAAGCAGCGTTAGAAAGAAGCCTTTCAGGGGGGTGATCGTAATTCCGATGCGACTTCTACTATTTCTAGCAGGGGCGATCGCAGTGTTTCTAGTCCGTAGCTTCTGGCTCATGAAAGGTTGAGAACGTCTGCTTGCGCAGCGTTTTACAAGAATCCGGTCAGGTTTGCTTTTCTTTACAATCCAAGAATTATACGGGGATCGCGGAACCTGCCGCTGCACACTTCCAGTTTTTTGTACGAATAATTACGGACGCATAAGTAAAACAAAAGACAGCGAAAACTCTCCCGAGTTGTGCATCCCGCCTGCATCTTCGGTATATTCCCAGCGATAGAAAAATCCCTGATCCCCACCAGTCAGGAATTAGACGAGCGATGTTTTTGTGTCTAACATTACATTTTTGACTCTCGTACGTAGATCTTGACAAATTCGCAGCCAAGCGTGTGAAAAGAGAAACTCTCGGAGGAGACTAGACGGCTCTTCTCAAAATTAGTCAAACTAAAGAAGTTCTGTACATACGCTACAAAAGTCCATGAAGCTAACCTGGTTCGATGCAAATACCTGGCTGATCGAAGCCGCCGGAAAACGAATTTTAGTAGACCCCTGGTTCGTAGACGACCTGGTCTTTGGCGATTCGCCGTGGCTGGTGCGCGGTGTCAAAACCGATCCTCCGCCGATACCGACGAACATAGATTTGATCTTGCTCTCGCAAGGATTAGCCGACCACGCCCATCCTCCGACGCTCAAGCAGCTGGATAAATCTATTCCCGTGATGGCTTCTCCTGACGGTGCGACTGTCGCTAAATCAATAGGATTCGAGCAGGTGACTACGCTCGACCACGGGGATTCAGCCGCTTTACCTGATGGCGCAGTTAGCGTTCAAACCTTTGTCGGTGCTGTTGTCGGTATGACTAAAAGAGAGAATGCTTATGTACTGACATTTGCGACAGAGGGCACTCGACTGTACTACGAGCCGCATGGCTATCCCGATGCCAAACACCTCGCATCGCTGGGCAGCGTTGACGTTGTGATTACGCCGATGGCCGACATTACGCTGATGGGGATTGCTCCGGTGGTTCGCGGTGGGGTAGCGGCTCCGCAGCTGGCTGAATTGCTACAGCCCCAGGTGATGCTGCCGACGGCTGAGGAAGGGAAGGTGACGTATGACGGATTAATAGCCGGGGCGATCAAGACGGCTGGGGGCGCGGATGATGTGCGATCGCAGCTAGCAGCGAAGGGGTTCAAAACGCAGGTAATTCAGCCAGTTTCTGGCGAGACGGTAGAGTTGGCTCTACAGGCGAGAGTGCAGGTAGGTTCGTAGAGGTGTGAAATAGGAAGCTAGGAAATGGGGGGATTGGAAACGGGGGGTGGGGGACTGGCGAGCGAAGTGGTTGTATCGCTGTTTGGACGACTACTTGGACCAGCAAGGGATATTGACAAGAGGGGTTTTAGTTCTGCAATCACCTGGTCTTGTTCTTGTCGGAGGGTTTCTAGGCGATCGAGGAGCTGATTGATTTGGGTTTGTTTGGATTCGGGATTGGTGGTGATCTGTTTCCACAGGCGCTGGCTGAGATTGAGCGGCAAGGTGAGAATAAATGTCAGGCTAGCTTTGATGATGCGTTTAACCAGATCCGCGGCAAGCTGGATTAGACCAATGCTGAGCAGAACCGCAGCCACCGCCAAGAGTGGATGAGAGATGGCGGCTGTGATCAGTTGCTGTAGCTTGACAGCAAGATTTCCCAGTGTTTCTAAGGAGTCTGGTAGGTCAATCCAAGGCAAAGCCAAAAGCGGTTTCTCCGATACTATAATCCTCTGCGCTCTGTCTTCTTAGGGATGCGCGTTTAATAAAAGTACCGTCGGGTGGCAACGTTTATTGCATCGGGCACAGCGTGCTGTGCCCCTACGTCGGTACGTTCGCTTGAAGGTTGCACCTAACAAGATGGCCGCTGAAGAGTACTCACACACTATATTAAGGAGTACTTAGTTACTGCGAGATCTGTTTTGTCTACTTTTTTTACAATTGTCCTGTCGGTACTTCATGCTCTTTGGCAGTCCGCTGCTAGCGCAGGCGGCAGCGGTCCCTGATGTGGCAGTGCTGCCAGGGCTGAAAGGGGTCTTTACTGGCGATCGCCCAACAAATCTAGGCGTCACCGACGGCAAGCTAGCGGTCTGTCCATCAACGCCAAACTGTGTGGTCAGTCAAGGCGCGGATGAAGAACACGCAATCGCGCCCATCACTTACACAGGTGATCGCGCCACTGCAAAGGCCAACATTATCGATATTCTCGGCGTTGTTCCCCGGACAGAAATCATTGAGCAAACAGATAGCTATATTCTGGCTGAATCAGAAAGCCGACTCATGGGCTTTGTCGACGATACTGAATTCTACTTTCCGCAGGATGAGTCTTCTATTCAAGTCCGCGCGGCGGCTCGAATGGGCGAATCTGATCTGGGCGTCAACCGCCGCCGGATTGAGCAAATTCGGCTGGCCTTTGCTGACCTGACACAGCGAAGCAGTGCCGAAAGTGCTGATCAGGAATTAGCGTTGCCTTAGACCAGAAATGCTGTGAGAGCATTTTAATTATTCGTGAAACGCATTCTGCTGCCCCTGTTGCCCTAGTTCCGTATCGGGGATAACACTTTTGGATTGATTACCTGCTGTAGTTTGAGGCGGATTCGTATCTATAAAAATTCATGGATGTCGCACTTTTAGAAAAGTCTTTTGGACAGGTCTCGCCTCATGCAATAGAATTTTCTGCAAGTTTCTATCAAAATCTATTCAGCCACCATCCCGAACTAAAAGTTTTGTTCGCAGAAACCAGCCAGGAAGCGCAGGAGAAAAAGCTGATTTTTTCGCTGGCTGCCATCATCGAAAACTTGCGTAATCCAGATGTTTTGCAGCCTGCGCTCAAGAGTCTGGGCGCTAGGCATGTGCAAGTCGGCACGATTAGAAGCCACTATCCTTTTGTAGGACAGGCGCTACTAGAAACCTTCGCCGAGTATCTTCAAGCGGATTGGACAGAGGGGCTAGCGATCGCCTGGAGCGAGGCATACAATGCGATCGCCAATACCATGATCGAAGGAGCCAAAAATCCAGAAGCTCATCTCGAGCCAGAGCTGACCTTCTACGATTGGATCGATCTGTATGGGGAAGAAAGTCCGAAAGTGAGAGATGCGATCGCCACCCTCACCGACTTTCACTACGGCAAAAGCGCCTGAACACCCAAGCTTCCTACACCTTTTACATCTTAGTCACTTCTAGCCCGCGCACAGAAGCAGGCCGTTCCCGACAGCGATCGCACCAGGCCATCACAGTTGGAAAACTTTCTAGCTCTAGCGTCTCAGCCGCCTTGTAGCCCCAGTCCAAGCTGCCTACCCACGGAAAAGTGGCCATATCCGCAATGGTGTACTCAGCGCCAACCAAAAACTCTCTTTCCTGTAGGCGCTTTTCCAGCACGCCCAACAAGCGCTTCGTCTCATTCTGGTATCGCTCGATGCCGTAGGGAATTTTCTCCTTGGCATACTTATAAAAGTGACCAAACTGGCCAAACATCGGCCCCACGCCACCCACCTGAAAAAATAGCCACTGCAAACACTCACTGCGAGCCGCCGGGTCGCTAGGCAGACACTTCCCGGATTTTTCTGCCAGGTAAATCAAAATTGCTCCCGATTCAAAAACGGCCAGCGACTTTCCACCGGGACCATTTGGATCGACAATCGCTGGAATCTTGGAGTTAGGATTAATCGCGACAAACTCATCCGTAAACTGGTCGCCATTCATAATGTCTATTTTATGCGCCTCGTAGGGTAGCTCCATTTCTTCTAGCGCTACCGAAACCTTTTGACCATTCGGCGTTCCCAGAGAGTAGAGCTGAATTCGGTCTGGATATTGCGCAGGCCACTGCTTGGTCATGACTAAGCTCCTATCGGTTCAAGTCAAACATTTTACCTTGGGAGAGCAATCCCGCCTCTCTGTCAGACTATGTAGCCGTAGTGTGTAGCCGTAGTGTGTCTAAAAAAGTGAGCACGGGAAGAAGCATGAATAGAAGGCTAAATCAACTCGTGAAATGATTCGTTACAGGCTGGTGGTGGTGCTGGTTGCGATGTCGATATGCGCTGTTTTTGGGGTAATTCTATCGATAGAAATATTTATTGGAGACTGGTAACCGCCGAAAGAAACAACTTCTATTCAGTATTGATTAATACAACTTGAGCCTATCGGGCGTTGCATACTCTCGATATAACAGGTCGGTCAAAACTTCGTTCAAGACATCCCTACAGCGCTGTAATGCTGTCGCGTTTAGCTGGTTTGCCTAAATGCCTTATCAAGTGTTCAGATCTGTTGTCAGTTAGATGTTTCTGCTCATCTGTCCACCTATTGTCCACCACCGGAGCCCGCTATGACTCCTGAATCACAAGAGTTTCTCGCTACTTTCGTATCGGAATCCTATTACTATTGGGCTTCCGTTTTTATGCTCCTCATTCACGTTGGCTTTTTGGCCTATGAGGGGGGAGCCTCCCGCGCTAAGAATGTTCTAGCCACGATGGTCAAGAACTTATTAACGCTTTCTATTATTGGTCTGACTTTCTTCTTCTTTGGCTGGTGGGTATATAATGCCTTCCCGCTGTTCCCACTCACTGGCGGTATTGTCGGTCCCTGGACAGACCCGAATGCTGACGGGGTGGTTGGAGAAGTCCTTGGTCTGGTACAGGCTTCTTATCCATGGTCTCCGGCTTTAGGTCCGAACCTTGCCGACAACCTCACAGGCGTCTTTTGGTTCGCCTTTGCTCTGTTTGCAATGACCACCGCCTCAATCCTCTCAGGCGCGGTTATTGAGCGAATCAAGGTTGGTGCCTACGCTATCCTGGCCGTTGTTTTAGGATCTTTTACCTGGGTTGTGGCTGCTGCCTGGGGCTGGAACCCCTATGGCTGGTTTCTGACTCAGTTTGGCTATCACGACTTCGGCTGCTCAGCGGTGCTACATGGCGTCGCTGGTTTCTTTGCGCTGGGCGTACTGATCAACCTGGGCCCCCGGATTGGCAAATTTGACGTGGATGGTCGACCAAGAGCGATCTTGCCTCACAACCTACCGCTGACAATGGTGGGACTGATGCTGATCTTTGTCGGATTCTATGCCTTTCTCGCTGCCTGCGTAATCTTTGTTCCTGGCCAAACCAGTGAGATTACTATTTACGGCTCGCCGATGACGCTAGCTTCTATTGGTGTCAATACTACGCTGGCCTTATGTTCGGGCATTGTCGGTGCTTATATCTCTTCTAAAGCCGATCCTTTCTACACTATATCGGGTGGACTAGCGGGAATTATTTCTGTCGGCGCTGGGTTGGATTTGTACAGTCCTGCAATTGTTATTCTGATTGCTTTTATCGGCGCTTATACAATGCCGTTTGTAGGCAGAGCGGTTGAGAAAGCCGGTATTGACGATGCGGTGGGTGCCTTTGCTGTTCATGGCTACTGCGGTGTGATTGGTGCGATGGCTGTTGGTGTGATGGCGACAGGCTATCCGCAGGGCGATGGGATTCCTCTAACTGGCTTCTTGGGTCAGCTAGTAGGTACGCTGGTCTGTACCGTTGTTCTTGGGTTTATTCCGGGCTACGGTGTGAGCTTTGTGCTCAACAAGCTAGGAATGCTAAGGGTTTCTCCTGAGGAAGAAATCAATGGATTGGATCTCTCTGAGTATGGACTGAAGGGGTATCCAGAGTATCCAATCATACTAGAACAGAACGGCCTGACGCCACCTGTTACTCCGGTTGTGCCGCCGCAGACGAGTCCTCAAATTTAAAGCATTAGCTCTAGACCCTCCAGTCTAAAACGCTTCTAAACACTTAGATGAGGTGAATTTATGTCAAGTCCGTTTTCAACGTTAGAAGAATTTAACAGCGCCATTGATGGACCTACCGAAGGGGCTATCTATACTTTTGCAGGTGCGCCTGTTATCAACATGATTGCGCTACTAGTAGCAGTTGCGCTATTTGTTTGGTTTATCATCGCGGCCTATACGACTCACGCTAAGCCAGTGACTGTTGATCGCTCGCTGGAGCGGTTGAGTTCGTTTATTGTGATCGGGCTGCTGTCTCTGGTCGCTGCTGACTATCCGAGGTCTGTTCGGAGTGAGCAAACCCCTCAGGCCGCTGTTCCAACCAGAACAGTTGATCCGTCACGAAGGGCAGCGCCACTGGGCCTACTTGGTATGATTGGGCTTGGGTTGCCCGGAGTGAGTCGATCTAAATCTCGTTCTGGTAGAAGAGCAGATGGCGGATCGGGAAGGCGTCGGAAAAAACGCTCGTCGCGATCGCGCTACCCACGCTAACAGCCTATCAGCCAATCTTGCATACTCCTAAGCCATATCTGCGTTTCTTCTATGTATAGAATATAGAGGAAACGCAGTTTTTTGCTTTAGCTAGCATTGGTACCCGTAGAAAGAATCATGAGCGCGCACCAAACAAGAACACATCCTCTAATTACGACTGGGTAGATAAAACAGTTTCTCATGAGGCAGTCTGGTGTGGATTAGAAGTTTCTCATTCCGCGCGTCGACTGTAACGAATGCTAGTCTTAACCGAGATGACGGCAAATTGATTACGGCTTGGCTCAATGACATTGGCGAGAACATTAGCGAAGACGATTGCGATCACAGTGTTGGCAGGCGTAAGTACTGCGCAAATCAACGCGATGGCAAAAGCCCAACCTGCTCAAGAGCGAGTATCAGTCGCACAGGCAGCACCACAACTAACAGCAACAGACACAAAAGCAGAAATTAACGGCTATCCGGCAATTAGTTCTACGCCGACTCTTCGCAAATCGACAGACAGCGTGCTTGAGCTAGCCACCTTTGAGGGTCAGTTTTATCGCTTCAACGAGGATGGTGACCGGCTGTTTACCTACTCTGCTGATGAAGATCAAACGCGGCTGTACGACCTCTCTAGCCATGAGCTAGCCACTTTTGAGGGTAACTTCTGGCACCTTGATGACAATGGCGACCGGCTGTTTACCTATTCTAACGATCGCCGGACGCGGCTATATAACCTTTCTGGCCATGGGCTAGCCGCTTTTGATGGTGGCTTTGTCGGTCTCAGTAGCAATGGCGACCGGCTAGCAACCGATTCTTTTGATGGTCAGATGCGGGTATATGACCTCTCTGGGAATGAGCTAATCGCTTACGAAGGTGTGTTCTATCGCTTTAGTAAGGAAGGTGACCAGCTGATAACTATTTTCAACAACACTCGGACACGGCTGCATGACTTTTCTGGAAATGAGCTAGCCGCTTACGAGGGCGTGTTCGAAGACCTCAGTGAGGGCGGCGATCGGCTGGTGACCTATTCTCATAGTGAAGGTCTAACGCGGCTGTATGATCTTTCTGGAACTGAGCTAGCCGCTTTCAAAGGAAGATTTACTGGGTTTAGTGATTCCAGTGACAGCAGGAACCAGCTATTTACTATCTATGAAGGCGGCCAGACACAGCTATATGACCTCTCTGGAAATGAACTAGCTGCTTTTGAGGGCGTGTTAAAAAGCTTCAGTAACGATGGTGGCCGGTTAGTGACCTCCTCTAACAACAGCCAGACACGTCTGTATAACCTTTCTGGAAATGAGTTAGCTACTTTTGAAGGCGACTTCAGTGGCTTCAGTCGCGATGACGATCGTCTAATCACCCATTCATATAGCGAAGGTCAAACTTGGCTGTATGACCGCTGCGGGAACAAGCTAGCCGCTCTTGAAGGCGAGTTCGTTAACCTCAACAAGGGCGATGCCAATAGTGACCAGCTATTCACCTATTCTTATCGCGACGATCAGACGCGGCTGTATGATCTTTCTGGCGATGAGCTAGCCGCCTTCAAAGGCCGGTTGAGTCGCTTCGGTGAGGATAGGCAGCGACTAGAAACCTATTCTGATAACGATAGTCAGACGCGGTTGTACGATCTCGTTGGGAATGAGCTAGCCGCTTTTGAGGGCTATGCGACTCGGTTCAGTGAAGACAGCGATTGGCTGGTGACGTCTTACAGCGATGATCGGACGCGGCTATACGACATCTCTGGGAATGAGCTGGCTGCTTTCGAGGGCAACTTCAACAGCTTCAATGAGGATGGCAGTCTGATGGTAACCTACTCCGATAGAGACGGTCGGACACGGCTATACAACATCTCTGGGAATAAGCCAGCCGCTTTCAAGAGCTGATTTCCTACCTCGTTTCAGACCTCCGTCGTTTCAGGAACGATGGCCGCGCTGTTTGTACGGGTATATGATTTCAGTAGATGTCGCTGATACTCTTTTTGGAGAGAAGCTGTTAACCATGACAAATGCTGCAAAATCTATGAGCGAAAATGTATTGGGAGAAGCTTTAGAAAGCTGTTGTACTTCTCCGATGACGGGCTTCTATCGAGACGGGAGCTGCCATACAGGGCCACAGGACAGGGGCTCTCACGTTGTCTGCGCTCAGCTCACCGAAGCTTTCTTGCGCTATACAAAAGCGCAGGGCAACGATTTAAGCACACCACAGCCTGCCTACAACTTTCCAGGGTTGAGGCCCGGAGACAAATGGTGTCTGTGTGCGTTGAGATGGAAGGAAGCGCTAGAAGACGGCGTTGCGCCACCGGTTGTATTAGCCTCTACGCACAAAGCAGCTTTACAACATATTAGCCTCGAAGAGCTACAGGCAAATTCGTCGAAGTAGCTTCATAAGGATCGAGGCTTAGATAACCTGCTGATCTTTAACCAGCCCCCCCTACTCTGCGAGAATCTTATTAGGATCGCTAACTCCAGGGAAGGCCATCTAGCAGGACGCTGGTTGTCTTTGCGAAATCTTGACGCGCGAAAACAGCAAGCAGTCCACATAGGAGAGTCGTCCCGGTGAGAACCCGCCAAAAATGAAATAGCCCTGCACTT
>CAWCXR010000006.1:0-111112 GCA_963799555.1 uncultured cyanobacterium | reverse complement strand
TGGATGCGGTGGTTAACGATGCACCAGCGACTTTGGATGCGATCGCCACTGGCAATATTCCTAATATCGAAGTCGTCGGACAGTTGCTCACCGAAGAGTTTTACGGTATTGCCATGCCGCAAGGATCTGAGAATCTTGAGGCGATCAACGCTGGGCTAGAAGAAGTTAAGAGTGACGGGACCTACGCAGAAATTTATCGGAAGTGGCTTGACGCTGAGCCGCCTGCTGACATGGTTGAGTAATGGCCTAAACTCGGACGGCTGGATCGATATGTCACTCAAATTTCTACTGGAGCATTAGTTTTGGAAACGTCACTGGGTTTCATCATTGCCGCGCTGCCTGCCCTTTTAAAGGGCGCGTTGATTACCCTACAACTCACTGCCGCTTCCGTTACGTTGGGATCTATTGGCGGCGTTCTTTTGGGTATCGCTCGGCTGTCAAAAGTTGCACTAGTACGAGTAGCGGCGAGGGTATACGTCGATTTCTTTCGGGGTACGCCGCTGCTAGTACAGCTCTTTATGATCTACTTTGGCATACCGCCTTTGGTTCGATCGGTTGGCATTGATTTCACATTCAATCAATGGACAGCAGCCATTGTCGGACTCAGCCTCAATTCAGCAGCTTACCTAGCGGAGATTGTTCGCGCTGGTATTCAGTCCATCGAGACAGGCCAAAAAGAAGCGTCAGAATCTCTAGGACTAGGTCCGACTCAGACAATGCGCTATGTCGTCTTTCCTCAAGCACTGCGGCGGATGATTCCACCTTTAGGCAATGAATTCATCACCTTGCTCAAAGACACGAGTCTAGTAGCGATTATTGGCTACCAAGAACTATTCCGTCAGGGACAGTTAATCGTAGCTAGAAACTTTCGAGCCTTCGAGATCTGGTTTACTGTCGCCTTGATCTATCTGGTCTTGAATGTGATTGCTTCGCAAGCGTTTTCCTTTCTTGAGCGCAGAATGAATCCGATTGCCACCAAGTAGCTGCAAATCAGAGGCTAACTCATAGCGGCTGAGATCTTCCATGAGTCAGAGCTTTCCAAAGATCAAAATTATCGCGGTAGGTAAGCTCAAAAAACCTTGGCTGAAGACGGGCGTAGCGATGTACTCGAAGCGACTACCCGAAGTTGAAATTGTTGAGATAAAGGACAGTAGTAAAGAGAAAGAAGCGGATAAGTTAGAGAGCTTACTTAGCGCCCAAGACCGCTTAGCGGTGATGACAGAATACGGGCAGATGCATGATTCTGTGGCGTTTGCCAATTGGCTGGGGCAGGAGGCTTTTGGAACTTTGGTGCTGTTTATTGGCGGGCCGGAAGGGGTGTGCGATCGCCTCAAAAAGCATCCAATGATCAGCCTCTCTGCTATGACTTTCCCACACGAGATCGCCAGACTATTACTTCTAGAGCAACTGTATAGAGCAAAAACGATCTTGAACAACGGCAGCTATCACAAGTGAAACGCTGATTTGTAAGTGGCTATCCAACTGCAAAGTCTGTGTATCGGCGAACGTGGGGCGCGTGATAGGCAAGGACGATGTCTTGCTTAGGGACGCCGAGTTCGGCTAGCTGATCTGCGATCACAATTTCAGATCCGTCATACTGCACCCAAATCTTGCCATCTTTAATATCGACATGCAGAACACAGCCATACGTTCGTTTGCTCTCACTTTTCCAACCTGTATGAACAACCTGATAGTGATCTCGCTCGGTATCGAAAATCAAAAGCTAAAGTCTATTCAACCTAGTCCATTCCGTGGCGATCTAGACCATAAAACGCTTGAACTGCTACAAGGGTTAGTCCGCGATAGAATCATTTCTCGGACCGAACTGCCCAGCATTCTGTGTGCCTTCGGCTGCGAGCAGTCCGTACAGAAGTATTTCCAAAAAGCAAGACATTAGACTCTTTCTGAGCCTTGACTAGGATCACGGCCGTTCATTGAGGGAAGTCTCCTCTCCCTCGAATTCCTCTAAGTCTTCTTCAAATTCCTCTGAATCGTCTTCTTCTTCCTCAAAGCTTTCCTGGCTGAGGGTCATCGCACGGCTCAGCCAGTGTTCATCTAGCTTACAAATGAGTCGGGCGTTGTTGTAGGCCTGACGCATGGTGAGAATGGTATGGCCAATGTAAGTGCCAGAATCGGATCTGCGGGCGACGATAGCACAGTCAGCAATTCCCTCTTCGACCAGGCAGATGGGCAGTAGTAAATCAATGCTATTGATGTTGGGATAGTAAGTGGGAACGGCGGTTTTGTAGTTGATTTGGGTTTTGAGCAGGGTGCGACTGAGGGCTTCGGACAGGCGGTTTACCAAGTTACGGTAGGCGATGGGATCGGTATCTAAAGCGTCGGCGAAAGCTTTCTTGTATGCATGAAACTGACTGCTGTCTAGCGTTTTAGTGTCGAGAGGCGTGAAGTGTGCAGGCGCATGGTGCGAGATGAAGGCGTAGGGGAGGCGCTCCATGTTGTCTTTGATGATGTGAGGCCAGTCAACTTCCGGAGGTCCAGAGGCGAGGTGATAAAAGGCTTTGGAGGGATCCTTGAGATAGTCAGCTGGGACAGGGAGCTGGTTGAACTGCGCAACGAGCGCTTTCCCGGTGGAGCCTTCGCCAGGAATACAAAAGGTCAGATCCCAGGTTTGGACACTGGTGGGATAGAGACTTAGCAGTGCGTAAATCGGACGTAACAGACGATCGAGTAGGCCCGTATTGAAGGCCTTGAATTTGCTGTTGGGACTAGTGATGACTTTGCGCTCGTGCTGAAGACGGATGAAGGTGTAGCGCAGGTAGCTTTTAAGGATGGGGTAGGCAAAGTCGGCTGGGGGCTGGGTGCCGAAGTACCAGCGCTCGGGGAGTGTGATCGCAGCTAGCTCACTCACTTTCTGGTTCAGTACGTCCGGCGAAAATCCGGCAAACGGTGAGAGGTGAATAATTTTCTGGCGCTGGGGGCGATCGCTCTTTGGCTTGATAGCTGGGCGCAGGGGTCTGCGCTTGGAAGGGGAAGTCAGCTTTAGCTGATTGTCAGCTTCTGACCTAATGATCTGTGAGCTGGCAGTCTGTAAGGTGGCGGTCTGAGCATTAGCAGTCTGGGAGGCCGGGCTTAAACGTAGATAGTCTGTGTCTTCTGACTTGAATTCGAGCAGATCCCAATGGCTTTCTAAAAAGGCTCTGAAGTTAGAAAACCCATAAGTTTGTACCGAGAAGTCAGAAGTCTTCTCGAATAGTGACTGCTTGAGGCTGTCGATGTGGACCCAGTCTGAGCCTGAGTAGGGGGCGATCGCATCCAAAAGCATCGCTTTCACGTTCGTAACCGGACGCACGTAATAAGCAGGTGCAGCCTGATATTTTTCGACCCGCTCTAGCGTCACCAGATCGGGCACCGCCTCTAGTAAATAGATCAGCTTAGTGAAATTGTATTTCCTGTAAGAAAACGAATCATCTTGCTTTCTGAGCAAAGAACCGAACTGCCCAGCGTGCATCCGAGGCTTTGGCATGCTGCGCGTAGCTCGATAGATCAATCGCCGCAGCTCCGGGGAGACAGTCGATATAGACTGCAACACAGGTGCTGCACTCACGTCAGATTGCACAGACTGCCCGTTTGCCTCAGTCGCTAGTTCTAGAACCGGTGAGCAGCCATTCTGTGAGTTCGGCGCGGATTGGTCTTGAGCGGATTGGCCCTGAGTAGCTTGGCCTTCGGCAGGCTGTAGGTGACGGGGTTCTAATCGGAAAAGTCGTTTGAAAAATCGGACAAGAGACGCAAGTAAGGAGCTCATCTAGTGGAGGTAATCGGCTAGCAGTAGTGCTTCAATAGCCAAGCGTATTCTGCAATGTTCACCACTTTGCTCTATAGGTTTTCAGCTCTATAGGTTTTCAGTAAGTGAACCCTTATTTGGAAGAGCCAAGCAGTCGGCTAGCATGCGGATGCACCTGACGCTAGCTACATCTGTTAAAAAATGCAACATTAACTGCCTTATTGCTAACACATTCAAGAAAGATTGGTACGCCTTTCAAAGCAGGAGCGCATCCCAACCATGCGGACTGTCAATATTCGCCAGTATTCAACTGACCTCCACAGCTCGCTACAATAAGTGCTGATTTAGCAATATCTTCCTCAGCTGGGCCACCTCAGCTAATTTATATGTCAGTTCGCGTTCGTATCGCTCCTAGCCCTACCGGTAATCTTCACATCGGCACCGCTCGCACCGCTGTTTTCAACTGGCTGTTTGCCCGCAATCAAGGCGGTCAGTTTTTGCTCAGGATTGAAGATACCGATTTAGAACGCTCAAAGCCTGAATATACCGACAATATTATTGAAGGGCTGAAATGGCTGGGCATGGACTGGGACGAGGGGCCGTTTTATCAATCTCAGCGGTTGGAGATGTATCGAGAGAAGGTACAGGAGCTGCTAGACAAAGGGCTAGCCTATCGCGCGTATGAAACACCTGAAGAACTGAATGCCATGCGTGAGGCGCAGCAGGCTCGCAAAGAAGCGCCGCGCTACAACAATCAGCATAGAAATCTCACACCTGAGCAGATTGCTGAGTTTGAGGCGGAAGGTCGTCCGGCAGTGATTCGCTTCAAAATCGACGACGGGCGAGAGATCAAGTGGAATGATTTGGTTCGTGGAACGGTGAGCTGGAAGGGCCGCGACTTGGGCGGGGATATGGTGGTGGCTAGGGCGTCTTCTGGTTCGGACGTAGGACAGCCGCTATATAACTTTGTAGTGGTAGTGGACGACGCAGATATGGCAATTACCCATGTGATTCGTGGAGAAGACCATGTGGGAAACACGCCCAAGCAGATCTCTGCTGTACGAAGCGCTGGGCTTTGAAGTGCCTGAGTTTGCTCATACGCCGCTAATTTTGAATGAGAAGGGTGCGAAGCTCTCTAAGCGCGACGGGGTGACCTCAATTGACGACTTCAAGGCAATGGGGTTTACAGCTGAAGGGCTGGCGAACTACATGACGCTGTTGGGATGGTCCGCGCCGGATGCTCAAGAGCTATTCACAATAGACGAGGCGGCAAAACTGTTTAGCTTTGATCGGGTGAACAAGGCCGGAGCCAAGTTTGACTGGGATAAGCTCGATTGGATCAATAGTCAGTATCTGCATGAGAAAGCCCCTGGAGAGCTACTGCCGATGCTGCTGCCGTATTGGGAAGAGGCAGGGTATGGCTTTGATGCCGATGCGGTCTGGCTGAAGCCACTGGCGGCGATGATTGGACCAAGTTTGACGCGGCTGAAGGATTGCGTAGAGCTGGGACGCTTTTTTGCAACGCCGACGATGGATTTTAGTGAGAAGGCGACGGAGCAGCTAAAGGCAGAAGGTGTGGCTGAGGCGATGCAGGCGGTGGTGACGGCGTTGAAGGAAACGTCTATTAGCGAACCGGCGGATGCGAAAGGGCTGATTAACCAGGTAACGAAGGCGCTGGGTGTGAAGAAAGGGTTGGTGATGCGATCGCTCCGAGCAGCCCTCATGGGCGACATGCAAGGCCCAGATCTAGTTGAATCCTGGACAATTTTGCACCAGCAAGGATATGACATGCAGCGTTTAGAGGCCGCTGTAGCAATTGGGAGAGAATGACATTACGCACTACGGGTTCCGGCTGAAAGGATCGTGCTAAAGGGCTGATCTTTCCGGATCACCAGAATATTCATTGCTTGAAGCTGAGGATTTACGTTAAATTTAGTAAACACAAGTCTCATAAAGCTTGTAATTGCTTAGCAATCTGATAACAGCAGGCCGATTCTGCGAGCCGTCTTTTGCGAGCTATCTATTTAACAGAGGCCACCGAGCTATGAAATTTTCTTGGAGAACTGCCCTACTGTGGACAATGCCCTTTTTAGTCGTTGGATTTTTCCTATGGCAGGGTGCCTTCAGTAGTACAGATCCCGTCGATTCAGGTCGAAACACTGCTAGCGCTAGCATGACCTATGGACGCTTTTTAGACTACTTAGACGCAGGTCGCGTAACCTCCGTCGATTTTTATGAAAGCGGTCGCACCGCTATCGTTGAGGCCGTCGACCCTCAAATTGACAACAAGGTCCAGCGCTGGCGTGTAGATCTGCCGGGTAATGCACCTGAGCTGGTTGAGCGTCTACGGGCATCGGATATCAGTTTGGATTCTCATCAGCCTCGCAATGACGGCGCTTTGATCGGAATTCTCGGCAACCTGCTGTTCCCCATTTTGCTCATCGGTGGCCTGTTCTTCTTATTCCGTCGCTCCAATGGTGGCGCAGGCGGTCCGGGTCAGGCGATGAACTTTGGTAAGTCCAAAGCTCGTTTCATGATGGAAGCGAATACTGGCGTCATGTTCGATGACGTGGCTGGTATCGAAGAAGCAAAAGAAGAGCTGCAGGAAGTTGTGACTTTCCTGAAGAAACCTGAGCGCTTTACAGCGATTGGTGCGCGTATTCCTAAGGGTGTGCTGCTTGTGGGTCCACCGGGAACGGGTAAGACTTTGCTGGCAAAGGCGATCGCAGGTGAAGCCGGTACGCCTTTCTTCTCTATCTCCGGCTCAGAATTTGTGGAGATGTTTGTTGGTGTGGGTGCTTCCCGCGTTCGCGACCTGTTCAAAAAAGCCAAAGAAAACGCCCCTTGTATCATCTTTATTGATGAGATTGACGCGGTAGGTCGCTCTCGTGGCGCAGGCATCGGCGGCGGTAACGATGAGCGTGAACAAACGCTTAACCAGCTACTGACTGAGATGGACGGTTTTGAAGGCAATACTGGCGTCATCGTAATTGCGGCAACGAACCGGGCCGATGTGCTCGACTCTGCGCTTTTGCGTCCTGGTCGCTTTGATCGTCAGGTATCGGTTGATCCACCAGATATCAAAGGTCGCCGCGAAGTCCTGGAAGTGCATGCTCGTGACAAGAAGGTGTCTGACGACCTTTCTTTGGATGCGATCGCCCGCCGCACCCCCGGATTTACCGGTGCAGATCTAGCCAACTTGCTCAACGAAGCTGCCATCCTCACAGCTCGCCGCCGCAAGGAAGCTGTCACCATGCTCGAAATTGACGATGCGATTGACCGCGTCATCGCTGGTATGGAAGGGACACCTTTGACCGATGGCAAGAGCAAGCGATTGATTGCCTATCACGAAGTCGGCCACGCCATTATCGGTACGCTGGTAAAGGCTCATGATCCTGTACAGAAAGTGACGCTGATTCCTCGTGGTCAGGCTCAAGGTTTGACCTGGTTCACGCCTAGTGAAGATCAGATGCTAATTTCTCGCGCTCAGCTAAAGGCCCGCATCTGTGGTGCTTTGGGTGGCCGCGCCGCTGAAGAAGTGATCTTCGGTGATTCTGAGATTACAACCGGTGCAGGTAACGACTTGCAGCAGGTAACGAATATGGCTCGCCAGATGGTGACCAAGTTCGGCATGTCAGATGACCTCGGTCAGTTAGCCCTAGAAAGCGAGCAAGGTCAAGTCTTCCTCGGCGGCAGTTGGGGTGGCCGCTCTGAATATTCTGAAGAGATTGCGGCGAAAATTGATGCTGCGGTTCGTGAGATTGTTCAGAAGTGCTATGAGGAAACCGTAAGAATCGTTCGTGAGAATCGCGATGTGATCGACCGCGTAGTCGACTTGTTGATTGAGAAGGAATCTATCGATGGCGATGAGTTCCGTCAGATCGTCAGTGAGTACACAACAGTTCCTGACAAAGAGCGATTTGTGCCTCAGCTGTAGGACTGGGTCAGTCTAATAGGGCGCTTTCTTGAAATCGCTTTGCCAGCGTTAATATGCTGACGTTAAATAGATAGAAGGGGCTTACCATAAATAGTGGTAAGCCCTTTTTTGATGACGTTTAGAAGTGAGCACTAGATTCATCGCTCTCATATCCCTTGCCCCCTCTTCCCTCTGGACTACCGTGTATGCGGTCGAAGAACTTCGTCACGTCCTGCCGCCCTCACCAAACCTCTGCCGGTGGAGCTAGGTCCGGCTTCCTCCCGTTGGGTGAAGGAATTTAGGGTGAGATTGGAGTGATGCGTTATTTGCTTGTGGTTCTCCTAGTCGTACAGGTTTGGGCATGAAGCGATTCAACCCGTCGACGTCAGAGCCATTTAACCAATCATGGCTGGAGCGATCGCACCCGATCCAAGGGCCAATAAATCTTGTACGCCTCACCGATAACATTCTCTCTTGGTAAAAATCCCCATACGTGAGAATCTCCGCTCGCATTGCGATTGTCGCCTAGAACAAAGTAAGACCGTGGTGGAACCAGCTCCGGCCCCCACTGATAGCCTATCGGTACGGTGATGTACGCTTCTTCTAAAAGCTGTTGGTTGACCCATACTTTACCCTCTCGAACCTCGACTTTCTGACCGGGCAATCCGACAACTCGCTTGACAAACAAGGTTTTAGGGTCAGCTTCGAGAACACCAATGGCTTCAGAAGGTGCCGTAAAAACAACAATATCTCTAAGCTTTGGCTGATAAAGACTGTCCCGGCTGACAAAGATGCGATCGCCCACCTGCAACGTTGGCACCATCGACTCACTCGGCACAATGCACTGCAATACTGCCGTATCTATCCACATAGGTACGCTGCCGATGACTAACCGCAGCAGCAGGCTACCCACCACCACGACTGCCAGCATCGTTCCTGACCGGCGGGGCTTTTGTGCAAGGCTCACTGGCGCAGCGCGATAGGCGTGATAGCCCGCAATCGACCACACCGTACAGGCAATCGGTAACAGCACAGGTCGGTTGTTTGCCATCACCGACAAACTCACACCTACCGCTAGAAACAATCCGCCTATCACTGCCTTTCCCAGATACCACTGCCCCAGCCCTGGCAAAATCTGAGAGAGAAAAACGCCATACCAAACGTCCTGCCCTTGTCGCTTGTTCCCCAACGGATACAGCGGTCGCCCTACCGTTGCGAAGGCATCCCACACATTTAGGAGATAAACAACAGTCGCCGTGCCCATTAGCCAAAAGGCTTTGAGCGTACTGCCTTCCGCTGCGAATAGAGACCACAGCGCCCAGCTAACAAGAACAACAAAAACAGACGAAATCACAATTGCTTTCGTCCACTGATCACCATACCATTGGCCAAGTCCAGGGAGAATTCCAGACAAATTAACGGCCAGCCAACAGTCCTTTACTGGTCGTCTTGCTCTCATCAGAAATCTCTCGCAAACGAATGGACCGCATACAATTGCACACAGTCCATTTTTCCCAATGGCAAGAGCCCTGCTTTCTATTCGATCGTTCTCAATAATCTATCTAGGCTAGGCCCTTGGTTCTCCATCCGCGGGCCAGTGGTAGGGTCTTCGAATTCGCTACGGTTGACCTCGCGATCGCGCAAATTCTCAGCTAGCGCCGGTGCATTCTCTTTTAGCATCACTGTCACCGCCCCCGTTTGCAGTTCACCATCTTCGTTCGGAATGAGTTCCACTAAGTAGGCATAAAGGTCGCCTGATAGTAGCTGCGATCGCATCGCTCTAACCGTCCCTCGATCTTCCGGACGCCCCGTAGAAAACACCAATAGTGATTCAGCCCGGCGATAGTCTGCGAATATTTCCGCACCGTAGATAGAACGCAGCGAATCTTCCAACCGTGGAATGCTCACCCCGCTGACAATATCTACCAGCGTCAGCTTTTCGGTATGAATCATAATTTCTTCACCCGAGTACCGCCGCACTAGCAAGCTCTCTCCAGAGCCACCCCCCGGTGCAAACACAGACCCGTGAAACGTATACCGGCGAGCAGGCGTACTCTCTCGTCGAATGGACAATCCTTCTGATGGCAAAGCTCGCAAAGTCGGATGTGCCTGCATCCAAGCCGCTGCTTCATTGATGGTTTGGCCTGGAAGCGCACTAGCCTCGCTAGCAAAGACGGCGGTGCCCAGCCCCATTCCCGTCAAAGTCATTCCAGCCGTGAGTCCAAACCGCAGAAGCTTGTGCATAGTGTCCTATAGGGAACCGAATCCCTTCTTTTTTTTGTTCTTTTTCTTTTTCTTGCCACCGCCACCAGCGCCTCTCCAACCGGGCCTTGGCGCACCTCCAAAGGGATTTCCACCCATTGGATTGCCACCCCCCATTGGACCACCGCCCATGCCAGGAAAGCCACCATCGAATCCTGGTAGTCCCATATTGCCCTGTCCCATCTGCTGCATTAGTCCGCGCATCCGCTGAAAATCGCTCACCAACTTGCTAACATCCTTTTCCGCGTAGCCTGCTCCCCTCCCGATCCGGCGGCGACGGCTCGGCGAACCCGACAGCAGTTCAGGGTTCTGCCGCTCCTCCATCGTCATCGAGCTAATCATGGCCTCACAGCGCTTCAACTGCTGCTCTCCCTGCTGTAGCTGATCGGAAGAGAGCTTGTTGCCCATCCCCGGAATCATCTTCATAATTCCTGCAAGCGAACCCATGTTCTTCATCATCCGGGTCTGCTTCAAAAAGTCGTTGAAGTCAAACTTCGCCGTCAGAATCTTCTCTTGCAGCTTTTCAGCATCCGCAATATCAACTTCTTCCTGTGCCTTCTCCACTAAGGTCAGCACGTCACCCATTCCCAAGATCCGCGACGCCATCCGGTCAGGGTAAAACGGTTGCAGCGCTTCTACCTTCTCGCCCACACCGATGAACTTGATCGGCTGACCAGAAATCCGCCGTACAGACAGCGCTGCCCCCCCACGCGAATCACCATCCATCTTGGTTAGAATCGCGCCCGTAATCCCAATCTCATCGTGAAAAGTCCGAGTCAGCGTCGCCGCTTCCTGGCCCGTCATCGCATCGACGACCAGCAGCACTTCGTCCGGCTGTGCGACTTCCTTGACCTGTGCTAGCTCCGCCATCATGTCCGTATCGATTTGCAGCCGACCCGCCGTATCGATAATGACCGTATCAATGCCGTCTGCTTTCGCCTTTGCCACGCCCTGACGCGCAATCTCGACCGGATCTGCGTCCGCGCCAATCTCAAAAACGGGGACGTCGATCTGCTTACCCAGTGTCAGCAGTTGGTCAATAGCGGCTGGTCGGTAAACGTCGGTCGCCACCATCAGCGCTGAGCGATTTTGCTTACGCAGATGCAGGGCCAGTTTTGCCGATGCTGTGGTTTTACCTGTCCCCTGCAAACCGGCCATCAGCACAACGGTCGGCTTGTTTTCGCTATCGGCTAGGGGCACGTTGGTGTCGCCCATCGTTTCCACCAGCTCGTCATAGACGATTTTGATGAACTGCTGATCAGGGCGAACGCCAGAGACTACGTCAGCGCCTTGAGCCTTTTCCTTGACATCGGCTACAAAGCCTTTGACCACATCCAGGTTGGCGTCGGCTTCTAGTAGAGCGCGCCGAACTTCTCTTAGCGCCTCTGTAATATTCGCATCCGAGATTTTGTCCTGGCCACGCAGCTTTTTCCAGGCGGATTCAAATTGTTCTGAGAGGGCTTCAAACATAGGACTGTGAAGGGATTATCTGAGAATTTACGGTTAGTTCACGCGATTGCGGCTCGCCAGATGCCATCGGCGCTAGCAATTTTGTATCATTCTATTCTAAGCGGTTAGCTCCAAACACTGAATAACAGGGGTGTAGAAACACTTGACAACGCATTCAGAGCACTGAAGTCCCATGAAATCATTCAAGAAAACGCTAATAACGCTGCTTTGTGGTCCTTGTCTAGCAGTAGTGCTTACTCAAGCGACGGTTGCCAACGATACCACCTCTCCAATGCTGATTGATCCTGCTGGGGAACCCACTGGAGAGGCACGTATCGGGCTACCGGAGAGCTTTGACGAACCTATCTACTTAATAGAATCATCAGAAGATACTGTGATAGAAATGCCTCAATCTGACTATCATCATCTCTACGAGTTGATTCAATCAGCAGTCAGAGAAGTTTTGGATGCGTCAGTTGCGGAGCGAGGTGAGCCGTCTGTAACAGAAGATCCGGTTTATCAGGCGATCGCAGAACTCTGTAGAAATCCTACTCAGTGTACTCAAGCGAACATAGATCGCATTCAATTTTCAAACGAAATCTATCTACCCGCAGAAGAACCAATCTTGCCATCTGATAAGCTACCTGTGAACTAAACCGTTTGGGAGCCTTCAGCGTCTGGCTAGTCCAAAAGCACCCAACAATCGAACGCTAACTTTGAGCTCAAAAGAGGTCGAGCGGTATGCTTCTACGCTGATGACGTTGACAGTGCCACAGTCAGCGGCGTTTATTCTGAATCAAACCATCCATCAAGATGTATTGAAAGCGTTGCCGCTGTTGCCGGATGGGTTCGTTGATCTGCTGATTGTCGATCCGCCCTACAACCGACAAAAGGATTTCAACGGTTCTACGTTTAAGGGGATGTCTGTCGCTGACTATCAAGCTTGGCTAACTACTTGGATATCTCAGCTACCGCGTCTGCTCAAGCCAACTGCCTCGATATATATGTGCTGCGATTGGCAGTCGTCGAATGCAATCTATCAGGTGTTTTCTGAGTACTTTCAGGTGCGTAACCGAATTACCTGGGAGCGAGAAAAGGGACGCGGGGCAAAGCGCAATTGGAAGAATGCTTCGGAGGATATCTGGTTTGGTACGGTCTCTAATCACTACACCTTTAATCTGGAGGCGGTGAAGCTGCAGCGGCGGGTGCGGGCTCCCTATCGCGACGCAGGCGGCAATCCAAAAGACTGGCAAGAGACCCAGCAGGGCAATTTCCGTGCTACTCATCCCTCCAATCTCTGGACCGATATCTCGGTTCCGTTCTGGTCCATGCCAGAAAACACAGATCACCCCACACAGAAGCCTGAGAAATTGGTTGCGAAGATGGTTCTAGCCAGCTCAAATCCAGGTGACGTGGTCTTCGACCCCTTCCTAGGGTCTGGAACAACTTCAGTCGTGGCGAAAAAATTAGGTCGTCATTACATTGGCATTGAGCAGGAAAAACTTTACGCTTGCTGGGCTCAAAAGCGACTGGCTTTGTCAGAGCAGGATGCCTCGATTCAAGGATATACAGATGGATACTTTTGGGAGCGAAACACCTCTTTACAGGCACGCAGCACAGCTATTTGATCCGTTTTAACCCTCGGTGTGTCAAGAAAAATGACGTGGTTCAAGAAAGGCTGATTTTAGGTAACACTCGCAGCACAAAATAGACCATTGTTGGTGATAATCCAGCTTGCTGATCCGTCAGTTTCTACGCTCTTTGGAACCGCTTGAAGCCTAGCAGCTCTAGCCAATGTGGATGGGCTGACCTGTAAGCAACCGCTTGGGACTTTTCTACCCGCTCGGCACTTCAGCATCTGGAAAACAGCGATGGTTTAAGGCTTGCTGTGCCCTATCACCCCGTTGGTAGACGAACTCTCGACTGACCTGATGCGTTGCGGCTATATGGCTGATTGGGATCGTGCGTGAGAGCGAACTACGCTACCTCGAAAGTGACCACTAAATCGTTGTAGTCGGCATCTCCTAGACCGGGCAAGTCTTCGAAGCCCAGCGCGTTGTTGCCCAACAGCTTCACGTGGTCGTTGCTGTTGTTGGCACCGAGATAAGAGAAATAGGTTTCAGTTGAGCCGAGTTTCGAGTCTTCTACGCTGATGTACGTACCGTACAAGAGGTTATCCACGGTGGCCATAAAGGTGCTAACGCCGCCGTTTTCTGCCTGGAGAGTGACGTCAATCGCGCGCTGTAAAGCGGCGGATTCGTAGCCTTCATCACCAACCCTAAACGTGTTGTTGTCAACCGTTACTGAGCCAGTCAAGTCGTCTATCACATAGAGACCTACTGTACTGTCGTAAGCAGCCTCTCGATAGACGGTAAACGTCACATTTGAAGTCGTCCCAGCCTGAGTGCTGAAGTCGATGGCTGCGCCGTCATCGCGCTGGGCGTTGTCTTCGAGAGTTCCTGCCGCCACCAAATTGGGTGCATCCATACTAGGGTCGGATCTCAGTGAGAGACTCGTGCCGCGGCCAAAGTCTAGCGTTGCCCCCCCATTTTCTGGAACAGATACTGTCGCAGTGCGACTATTTCCGTTTTCGATGAGTCGGAACTGTAGCATATCGCCCTGGTCTACATCTAGAGAGAACGTAGGCGCAAAGCCTGCGGCTAATTTGCCGGACTGCAAGAGCGAAAACTCGTCTACTTTGGCGAGGACGCCATCTCCGTTCACCTTAAAGATTTCTAGGGCGCTAGCATTACCAACTGCTACTTGATCGAGCGAGAATTGAACAGATTTTGCGCCATTAAGGCCCGTCAGCGTCAATATGTCTCCCGCTTCGTTTGGGGTGAAATTTCCGTTGTTACCAGGGTTGACTACCTCTGTGGCAATAGTTTGAGCGCCGGTTAGAGAAATTGTGTAGTCGCCAGAAGACGCGCTGGTGTCTCCGGCGAACCCGACTAAAGGCAACCCTCCGCCTGCACCGGTTGGCCCAACGATTTGGTCAAACGGTTCTGTAGGGAAAATTTCTTTTTCTTCGGCGCTAACGGCGTTATAGCCTGTACCCGAGATGCCCAAGAAGTAAATGCCCGAAGTCGCTGGGGAAAATCCACCCGGCCCCGAGAGTAAAGTGGATTGGCCGTTGCCAAAGAGATCGTCGTTGGCATAAACGCCGTTTCCCTGTTCGTCGAAGAGATATATTTTGGGATCGATGACGACATCAATCGGAATGTCGAGAGGCTGGTTTACGGGAATTTCTGCCGTTTTAGCACTGACGGTGGTTGCTGAGAACGTCTGTCCGCCAGTTAGAAAGATTTTGTACAGGTCAGCATCTCCAGAAAGGCTGCCTGAGATGGATTCCAACGTCATCCTTTGATCAGTATTAATCGAGGTAGCCGTGGCTAAGCTTTCGCCCGCATCGTTACTTTCAGTAAATAGTTGAACGTTATCCATGAAACGGCCTTATAAGTAATTTGAGTAATCGTTGGCTGGTTTAAACGCCACTAATACCAGTACGTTTCATTGGTTCTATCGGTTTCATAAATAGGTGAGAAACGCGATTTAAGTAACCGGTCTCAAAAAACTTGTAGCAGCGATCGCGTAGAAATCCCTATGCCAATCACCACAATTCCAACCGCGCTTGCCATCGGTAACCACCGTGTCCAAGCTAGCTGAGCCGTGGGCAGATACTTGAATAGCTGCTTGGCATGCACCAGAATTAGCCCTAGTACCGTTAGCACCAGTGATAGCCCCAGGCTAAAAACCAATACCAAGATTAGGCCCGATAGTGGATTACCGAGTGCGATCGCTCCCAACAACAATACCAACGCCGCCGGACAAGGCACTAAGCCTGCCGAAAATCCTAAGAACAACAAACTTCTCCAAGTAACCGCCTCTCCTAAAGGAGGCAGATGAGAATGCGAATGTCCACCGTGTGAGTGTTCATTGTGAGTGTGTTGATGTGGCTGGTCGTGGGTATGGTGATGTGGCTGATCGTGATGATGAGTGTGCCCGTGATGATGAGTATGTCCGTGGTCGTGACTATGCATGGAGCCGTGGTGATGGCCGTGCTGATGGCTGCTGCCTTTTTTAGCTGCTTTTTAGCCGTATATCGCCGCCAGTGCTGCCACAACAGATTTCCCCCAATCGCAATTACCATGCATCCCGACACGAGACTGAGCCAGGGATAGAGTTGTTCTGGCAAAATGTAGCGAGCGGCAAACAGAGTCACTAGCCCTAACGCAAAGACGCCTATTGTATGCGTGACTGTGGTGATTGCTGCTAGGAAAATAGCGTGAAGTGGTGTTGCTCGCTCGCCTACTAAATAGGCGGCTACTAGCGTTTTGCCATGTCCTGGCGACATTGAATGTGCGGCTCCCCAGGCAAAAACACCGATGAGCGTGAGCGCCCATTTACCGCTGCTAAATAATGGTTCTCCGGGTGTCAGTAGCAGGGTGGTTTTTCTGGGTGTAAAAACATGGCTGGTAAACTGCCCTGCCTGAGAAATAGTGGCTAAACAGGTGGCCTGGGGCGCTTCTGGTACAAATAAGTTGTAGTCAATTTCGATGCCCTGAACGGCGGCTGGCCAGGTGTAGCTGAGCTGTAGATTTGTATGAGTTTTAGGCGCTACTTGTCCGCTAGATGGAGAAACGCTACTGTGAGACCTCACGATTAAATCGGCGGGTTGGTTGAGGTTGTCTTTGAGCTGAATGCGATCTTGAAAGAAGGTTTGGAGCTGAGGGAGATGGCGATCAATTTCTTCGTCTGAAAGCCGACCGCTGGCGTCGTCATCGGCAAACGCGGTGAGATTTGTGGGGTAGATTAGGGCAATGTTTGCCGTAGTCTGGTTGCTTGACGGGCCATCTGCTGAGCCGTTTGGTTGAGTGACTGCTGGAATAGTGATTTCGGCAGTGGCTAGGTCGGCCCAATGCGCTTGGCTGGGAGCGGCGATCGCTAACCAAAAACAGCAGGCACTCAGCAGCGTCAGCAGGCTATATCGACGTAATTTTGAAGTCATAGTAGCAACCTACGGTTGAGTAACCAGCTGGGTAACAAGTCCTAATCTTTGGCGGGTTTGCTGATCGAAGGTGGGGTCAATTGCTTGCGCTAAGCGAATATATTCTTCAGCTCGATCCGAATTATTTAGTGCGGTTTCAATGTCGGCAGCTCGGTAAAAAATGCCGGGTTCTTGAACGCCCTGATCGAGCGCCTCGCGAAGAGTGACGATCGCTTCTTGTGGCTGTCCTCCACGCAATAGCGCCCAAGCTAAAAGGTCAAGCGTTTCAGCATCGCGGCGGTTTTGGGCTTCGGTTTGCATCAGGGCGATCGCTTCACTCACATCCTGATCGCGGCCTCGTTCCAACAGCAAATGTGCCAGATCGCGTCGATGTCCTAAGGCATTTTGATCAATTTGCGATCGCAGTGCCGTCTCAGCATTCTCCCACTCAATGTCCGCAGATTTTCCTTGTAAGGCTTTAACGCGGGCGATTCCCTGAAATGACACGCCCTGCGATGAGGTCCATTCACCCAAACGCGAATACTGATGGCGAGCTGCCCGGTAATGGCCTAAGCGAGTCTCTAACTGAGCTAAATGCTGAAGGGCCAGCGGGTAGTCAGGCACAATTTCCAGGGATTCGCGGTACAGCTTTTCTGCCTGCTCGCTTTTACCCTGCTGGGCATACAGCCGACCCAGGAATGTTCTAACCTGAGCAGATCCTCGCTGTTCGCCGGGTTCTTCAGCGGCGATCGCCTGCTGAAAATCACTCAGCGCCCCAGCCTGATTTCCTTGAGCCATTCGCACTAGTCCCCGAAAGCTCAAGCTACCCAAAGAGGGCACAAAATTTACCATCGCCTCTGCCGCCGTTTCAGCTTCTGACAGCTCTCCCATTGCGAGTTTGGAAGTTACCACTACCGTCAGAGATTTGGCTCCCGATACTTGGTTTGCCAAGCGGACGGCTTCGGCGAATTCATGTCTAGCTTGAGCAATTTCGGCTAAGACCATCACCGCCCCGTCGTTGTTGAAGGGCAAATTAGCCAGCGACTGCTGGGCCTCTTGCTCGGCTAACAAGTACCAGTTTGCGGCCCCAGTCACGCGGGCCATTTTTAGGTAAGCTCCTGCTAGCGCCGCGCGATCTAGGCCGTCTGCTGGTCGCTGCTGAACGCGTCCTTGATAAAGCGAAATAGAGCTTTCTACGGTTTGTTGATTATCACTCTTTAAGGAGAGGGCAAAGGGATAAGCATGAAGAGGTTTTTGCCTTGCGACCAGGCTTTTTCCAACGGGCATAATTAGCAAGGTGGCCCCTGATAACAGACTCAGCAACAGAACGCTAGAGACTTGCCACTTGAATATAGGTTTCTTTAAATGAGTAAGCTGCATAGAATTCATTAGCGCCAGATAGTACGAGGGAGAGGGATTTTGGATCCAAAATTCCTCTCCCTTCGGTAGATCTCCTAGTTCGCAGGAGCTAGATAGGGAAAGTCTGCAATTAGCGGATCGTGGCCCTGTGCGGGATTACCCGGTGTGCCTTCGTAAGAAACGTTGTCGCCGGTAATCGTGCCGTCTGTCAGCACAGAAAGCGTAATATCAATCACGTCGTCCTTCAGTAGCCGTCCACCAATAGGACTGCCCAAGTCATTCAACGCACTGCCGTAGCCAGTGGGGGCGGTGGTGTCAATTCGCATCACGTCTGGTAAGAATGCGCCGATGAGGGCACCCGTCCTCGCTTCGTCATTGCCCAAAGCCATCAGCGTTTCTTGAACTTCAGCGACAACCGGGGCCGCAGCCGAGGCCGCAGGTTCTTGTCCGGCTAGCGCGGCGGCTTCAAAGCTGGGAGGAACGCTGTTGAGCGTATTTAAAAAGTCGTTGGTGACAACCAAGCCTTCATTAACTGCCGGACGCGCTAAGCGCTCGACTTGCGTAAAGTTTTTGCCGCTGCCGGTAGAGATAGTTTGCCAAACGTCGAACGTGGTGGCTTCGCTGCTGCCTTTTAGTAAGGCGGTAGGGATTTGTACGGCGATCGCATTCACGTTGTAACCTGCGGCAAAATCTACGGCCTGACTTGGCTCGCGAAAACCGACGGCTGGACCAATGTCTAAAGCTCCAGCACGGACTCGGAAAAACTGCTCTACGTCAAAGAAAAACGGATCTTCTCGCAGTCCGGCAAATACTTTCACCATCGAGCCACTGACATTGGCTGAATTAACGACAGGTTCACTTCCTATCGCCGTGGTTTTTCCAGAAACCGTGCTGCTGTTGCCGTCCTCAATCACAGTCATTGTATAGGGCTGTTCGTTGCTAGCGTCCGGTGCTTGGAACTCGAAACGCAGCGTCACATCGGGCACGCCTGTGGCCATGTCGTCGTTGTCGCTGACGCGAGAAACCATAAACTCGTATCGAGCTTTCGTGCTGAAATAGTATTGCTGTCGGGCGACTGAGCGGGGGTTGGTGTTCATGATGAATACCAAATTGTCGGACGAGGCGCTGGGGTTTTGATCGCCCTCACGGAAGACGTACAAATCCGTGAGGTTCAAGTTGCGTCCCTTAATTTCTGTTTCGCCATCATCGTGGTCAGAGGCATCTACGAAGGTGGCGGTTCCAGCGACTGCCATCAGTCCCAAGAGCAGACCGCCCGTGCCAACTAATTTCTTCCAGTTCGAAGTGAAAGACTTGTTTAAGGGGTTCATTTTAGATATCTTCTATTTAGCTACGTCCGTATACGCTTAGTACGGCGAAGCTCAAGGCGTGGATTCACCTAACTGCAATATTGTTAAACCCCCCGTAAAATACTGGCTGATAGCGGTTTAACGGTTAAGTTTTGATGCGCATGGCCAAGATCATTGCAATCGGTGCGCTCTACCACGACTGATACGGTATTGCAGAATAGAGCTTATGACGGTGGGGAAACACCTGCTGAGCGAAAGACCTCTTGCACGGTTGGGTAGTTGTCTTCTAGACCGAAGCTAGAGGGGGTAACTGCGTTTTCGTAGGTGAAGTGACGGTACTCCATACAGAATCGGTCCCACTCCGCCATTCGGATGTTGAATACTTTGATGACCAGATCGGCTAGGCCAAAGGACAGCGGGATGCGGAATATGGGTGGCTTGCCAAGGTAGGTGGCGATTTCTTCGACGACTTCATTAGCGGTTTTGGCGGGGTTACCGATGACGATCTCTCTAGAGTCTTCGGAGCCGGGGGGATGATCTACTAGGTGGCGGACGACTTCGGCGATGTCTTTGGCGTGAATGTAGTGCAAACTGCCCTCGGCGCTGAGAAAGCGGATGAGTCCAATATACTTGGCAACTTCGGGAAGACCGCCGGAGATGTGAGAGTAGGGCTTGGTGTCGCTGCCGCCAAATACCAGGGTGGGGAAGACGGTGGTGACTTTGGGTGCGATCGCCAATTCCTGCAATTTCTCATGGCAAATATACTTGGTGCGTACGTAGTCTGTCCCAATCTCGCCAGCTTCCTTCAGTGGCGTATTGTCTCTATCTAAAATGCTTGCTGTAGAGAAATAAATTACCTGCTGACAGCGCTCAGCGTCTAGCAAAGACATCGTCTCTAACGTCTTCTCGACGTTGATCTCGTAGCTTTCTTTTGGATCGCCCCACGAAGTCGCTACCAAGATCGCGGTGTCCATTGTCTTCAGCAGATCCGCAAACTGAGCCACATCGCGCATGTCCCCCTGCAACACATGAATACCGGGGCGCTGGTCTACGGATACCTGTAGCTTAGCCGGGTTGCGCATCATCAAAAACAGCTCGTGGTCGGTGTTTTCGATCAGAGTTTCCACCAGGTAATGGCCAATGCAGCCACTTGCGCCGGTCATGAAGATACGCATGATTTTCGATTGAAGAAGGCTTGATTATTCTGACATGGAAAAGCCTAAGACATTGGAATGCCCTAGGCCAATTGCTGAGTCGGATACGTAGAGATAGGGGGTCTTTTAGACAGTTGCAGCCAGAAATTCGTTCACCTGCTTGCCCGCCTCGAAGAAGTATGCGCCGTTTTCTTCGGGAGTGCCAGGGAGAATGCCATGGCCGAGGTTGAGGATGTGGCCTTTGCTGCCAGCTTTGCGGACGGTGTCGATGATGCGATCGCGAATCACTTCCTTCGAGCCAAACAATACGCCTGGATCGACATTGCCCTGCACCATCATGTTCGCTCCAAGCCGACGCCGCGCATCTGCCATATCCACCGACCAGTCAACGCTGATAATATCCACACCCGACTCGCCCATCAGCTCTAGCACGCCCGCACTGCCGCTGACTAACAGAATCAAGGGTGTGTCAGGATGCGTTTGCTTCACCTGGCGGACAATCTGCTGCTGATAGGGCAGCGCAAACGTCTTGTAATCTTGAGGGCTCAGCTGACCGGCCCAAGAGTCAAAGAGCTGTACGATCTGTGCGCCGCAGTCAATCTGATGCCGGACATAGATTGCAATATTGTCAGCGATCTTACTCAGCAAACTGTGCAGCATAGCAGGCTGAGAAAATGCCATATTCTTGATCACCGAATAGGTCTTTGACCCTTTGCCTTCCACGATGTAAGCGGCCAGCGTCCAAGGCGCTCCGACAAAACCTAGAACGGTCGATTGATTGCCAACTTCCTCACGCAGAGCGCCAAGAATCTTGCGAATGTAGGGCATTGACTCATCAGGATCAAGCGTGGTCAGCGCGTCAATTTGAGCCTGTGAACGAATAGGCTCATCGATAATTGGCCCTTTGCCTTCGGCTACGTCCATAGCTACGCCCATACCGGGGAGAGGCGTAACGATATCTGAAAAGAGAATGACACCGTCGGGCTTGAAAGCTTTCCAGGGCTGAAGCGAGACTTCGATCGCGACTTCTGGAATTTCGGATCTATCACGGAAGGAGGGATACTTTTCTCTGAGATCTCGGTAGGCTTTCATATAGCGGCCTGCCTGACGCATCATCCAAACCGGCGGACGTTCAACCGATTGGCCTTGGGCTGCCCGTAGTAAAAGAGGGGTTTGGTTCGATCCGGTCATGGCGTGGGCGCTCTTAATATCTGTTTTATTTTCCATTGGCTAGCTTATCATTCGCTGTGTGCTGTGCGAACGCTACAGAGCCCAAAGCGCGGGGAAAAGACAGAGGTTGACTCTATTTTATGCGTAGAAAAGGTGTCCCCACTTGTGCGTAAAATTAAAGGAAGTAAAGAACTGTAGACTTATTTTCAGCGCTATCAGACGTACCCTATGAAAATTGTGAACTTTTTTGAAAAAATGGCCGGGCGATGGTTTTCTCAGCGCACTACTCACGCTCTGTCGACTCAGCAATCGAAAGCAGGCAAGTCTGATTTGGAGGTTGATTTTTTAGCGCCAGATGCCGCTGAAGTGCAGACCCTCTGCGAAAGTATCAATCAAAGCGAGAGCGACGCAACCAAGCCTCTATGCGGGCTGAAAATTCAGCAGAGCAGCACGATTGAAGGTGATACAAAAGCGTCGGTACTAACCACTTGGATGGTGCCTTTTCCGTCAGACTCTGAAGAATCCGACGGTGGCAAGCTATTGAGCAGTGGTGGTCCTAAGCAGTCTCTCAAATTCAGTACGTACACACTAGAAGATGAAGTCCTAACGATTGTGACCAAAGACAATCAGGCGCAATCTACGGAGCGCGTATGGTTCATCAATGACAACTTGCGAATGCGTACGGGGATGACAGAGCTGGCAAATGGACTGCGAATCGCTTCGTTTTGCTCGGAGATCCGTTTGGGGGTGAAGCCGCCGAAGGTGGACTGAGTGAATATCTGTTGTTGAAGGTTTCGGTTTGGCTATGGCCTTATTGAGCTCCCGCAAGTGCCTTTTTCCGAGCTAGTCGTAGGGTCTGGGCGGAGAAAGGTAGAGTGGGTTTGAAGGGTTGAATGGCTCTGGCGGAGGAGAAGAGGATACCGTTTTGCTGCTTGTGCGATCGCAGCATATTCGCGGTTTCTGCCGGACCTGATAGCTGTCCTGACGCCGATAGCTTTTCACCGTTTGCCGTACCATTAGCCGATCCTACCGTAGCCGATCCGCCAACTGAGGGCTGATCAGCTTGACTGAGAGCTATGGCCGATAGCGACCGGTGAATGCGGCGACTAGCGCGTTCTTTAGCCGGTTCATGAGGGTGGATATCAGCAGGCTCAAGGGCGCTCTTCGGAAGGGTTGTCACTAGCTTTATCTCTCCAAACTCACGGCAGACAGCCGCTTCAAACTCCCGGGTCGCATGGCGAATGGGCTGTCCGCGTCGCTCCCACAGCTCCAGAATCTGCTTGACAGAGTGCGATTTGTAGCGGCCCTGATATAGGGCTTCAATCACCGCATCGCGAATCCATACGGGGCGATAGAACTCCAGCCACAGCGAAACCCACTGACGCGCATCGTGATTACCCAGCTCAAAGCGATAGCCTTCGATTAGCGCAGCGGCCTGCTGCGCCTCTATTGATGTGGAAAATATAGAGGTGGAAGGTTTGGCTAGAGTCATAAGAGAGGCTGTCTATTCCAAAAGGTAATTTCCTACCGTGAAAAATCTATCAGCTTGGGGGTTCAGTAGATCAGGAGTTCAGCGAATAAGTAAGTATCCTTATCATTTACTCTTGCCTTTTTTCAATGAGTGATTATACTCGTTCACGGATGCGTTGACGACCGCCTTCGGCTAGAAGCTCTCGATGACGCCTGCTTCGACCTGTCTGATTCGGGGGGTGTCGAAGGGGTCAGTACCACCTACCCAGTTAAAGTTACTGAGTCGCAGGCCGACAGAACCGGCCTCTTGGGTAGCGTTGTAGCGTAGCAAGATACCGTAGGTGCGCCGGCTGTATTCTAGAGAGTATATTGTGCTGACAGCATCGCCAGATTCAATACTGAAGGCTGTCTCAAACCCAGCAATGATCGGACCGTACAGCTGTTGCGCAATTCCTAGCGAAACGACGTTGCGGTCTACCTCGCGATCAAACAGAAAAGGAGAGGTGGCTTCTCCAAGAAAGGATTGGGAATAGCCCAGGAGTAAACGGGTGTAGTCGCCAAAGTTACGAGCTAGATGGCCTAGCTGGGCTTCCAGCGAGATATCGGCTAGCAGACTGTTTTGAGAATCACCGCTGCTGTAGCGCGTGAAAGTAGTTCGGATACCTGTATTTAGATCTAGATAGGGGACCAGCGGGCGGGGGGTGAACCGCAGCCCTTCTTCCTGAGTAGCGGGCCTAGGCTGGCCGCTCCAGAGGTTAAAGCTGCGCTTGAGTGCAACGCTGCCCTGATAGCGTCCCAGGGTAACTCGGCCCGAGTCAGAACCGCTAGAGAGCAACAGATCTGTGCGGTCGGTGGCTGCGTTGATCAGTTGGGCGCTGGTTTGGTAGGAGAGATCTAATCCAGTAGCACCAAGCCTGAAAGTGGGCGAGAGCAAGACAGCACCTACGCTGGCCTGAACGTCTTGAAAGCCTAGAGATCCATTGAAGAGTCGCTCTCGGTAGCTGTATTGCAGTGACAGCCTATGTTTAGCGATCGCTTGATTGAGACTCAACCTGGCACGAATATCATCTGTGACATCTTCAAAGTCTAGGCTGGTGATTTCGGCTCTGCCACTGAGCCGGGTAGTCGGTGAAAATCGGCTGCCCAGCTTGATAGTAGCGCCGAAATTCCGTGGGTCGATAGGAGAGTCGGTATCGCCGCTGACCGCCTGAGCAAGGAAATACTGGGGAGTGATGGAGAGCTGGGTGCCGTCGTTGTTGACGATCGGTATCTGCCGACCAATGAATAGTCCACCGCGATCGCTTCCATCCACGCCGATGACAATCGGTACCGGATTGAGATCATCAGGATTAACGCCACCGCCACGGCTGATGAGAATGCGCGATCGCAGCAAAGGCAGAGCAAACCCCTGGTCAAAAACTAACCGAGGCCGCTTCAGCAACAGTTCGTCTTGAGTCGCTGACAGATTTCGCAATAGCAAACCGTCTACGCGCAGCTCTATCTCCGGTGGGGAAAACGGATCGTTGGTAATCCGCAGCGATTGGGCCCGCCACCCTTCTACACCAAAAGACAGCGCTTCGGTCTCGAATCGAAGTTGATTGAGCTGACCGTCACCCTCTAGCTCCTCTGCGCGATCGCTATCAGATAGCTGACTGCCAGGGGTACTACCGATTTGGATGTTGCCACCGTTGACAACTTCAAGGGTAGGGTCGCGGTTAATCGGATCAAATGCGCGTCTAGAACGATTTCCGCCTGCTAGAGGAGATGCAAAATCTTCGTCAATATCAGGTAGGTACAGTGTCCCGACTGCGCCATTGATCACACCCGCCTGCTGAATGAAGTTGTACTCAGCGCGATCGCCCCGTGCTCTCTGAGCGCCCGTACTCAGCAGCACATTGCCCTCTGCCAAAACAAAACGGTTCGTCAAATTTACCCAGATCTGATCTGCTTCAATGACAGAATCGCTGACTTGCAATCTCACATCACCACGGGCTGTGATCACCTGCGTCTCTGGGTTGTATTCTTGGAAATCGGCTGTGAGAGCAAGCTGTGAAATGAATTCTTCGTCGGAGAGGCGTTCATCCGCTTCTGCCTCATCAGTCTCCAAGAAAATGACTTCGGGCAAGGCATTTTCCTCAGCTGGTGCCTCTATCTCTGTGACTTCTTCTGGGGGAGCCTCTTCTGGCGTGTCTTCTTCTGGTAGGTCTTCTTCTGGTAGGTCTTCTTCTAGTAGGTCTTCTTCTAGTCCTGTGCTCTCTTCCGGCTCTGTACTTGCCGGACCAGGTTCTACGACGGGCAGTTCATCTATAGCAGCTTGAGCGACCGGGCGAATACCTTGCTGCTCTAGATCATCTATCAGCAGTGATAGGCGTACTCTAGGAGAGTCAATCGCGCTAGCGGAATCTACAGCCTGTGTCAGCGCCTGTCTTTTCTCTGGGTCAGTGGCGGCTTCTATAGCGGCAACTGGCTGAGGTTGGGGTGGCAAGTTGATGTGAACCATACGCAACCCCTCCTTAGTACCGACCAATCCACCCTCTCACAGACATACAAAATTGACTACAAGAATTGAACCACATACTCGATTGGCTACAGATTTGAACAGTCAGCAACTGAATCGGCTCGCTTTTAAGCACTTGGGAAAACTGGCATCAAAAAAGCTCAGGACTCAAAGAAACATCGCTTCTGAGTCCTGAGCTTTTAAAGCTAAAGCTTAAAATCTCTTGGAGTCTTGAGACTTGAAGGTTCGGATTAGTCGAAATCTCTGCCGCTGGGGTTGCGAGCCGGATCTCCACTCAAAAAGCCAAAGATAAACAGGCCAACGAAGAACGAGACTGTCAGGTATACAACGATTTTGAGCGTTACCATTATCTATTTCCAAACGCAATTGTGAGATTAAAACCCATCATATCCCAATCTCCTACCCGCAACTAAAATAGTTAAACGCTGTATGAACAAAAGTTACAAACACGAATCGCCTTAATCTACTGGCAAAAACACTCGCTTGGGAGCCAAGATCTTACTCAGGCTGTCTACTGGCGAATCTCCTGCACATACAGCTTCAGGCACCTGTTTGGGCACAGTCACAAGAACAGTCGCAGGAACAGTTCTAATCTCACTGATACCTAAGAACGTCCGAGTAGTAGCTTCTAAAATGCGAACGGGTGGATAGTCTCCAACGTCGTTGATGGGCTGTGGAATCGACATATCCCCTGTAATTTCCAGCTTTTGTCCTAGCTGCCAGCGGCGAGCGAGGTCTGGGGGGAGGGCGATCGCATCCAAATGTGCCATTGCTTTTCCTGCCGCAACGGGTGAAAAAGTGCTCTGTGCGATCGCCGTCTCCAACGCCTCCAAAGCAATGCTTCGATCAAGGCTAAATCCGCTGCTGTAAGTGCGTGTGAGCCCTGCCAAAGTTGCCCCAGTTCCTACCGCTTCGCCCAGGTCCCTTGCCAGCGAACGGATGTACGTTCCAGCGCCGCAAGTCACATCCACCGTCAGCTCTGGTTGCTCACCTGCCTTCCAGCTCTGACTCACTAGCTGATTAATAGTTACCTGGCGAGTCGGAACGTCCACTGTTTTTCCGGCTCTTGCTAGATCGTACAGACGCCGTCCTTCTACCTGAATAGCGCTGTACATCGGTGGAATTTGTTCAATTTCTCCCACAAACTGACAGAGCGCCGCCTCGACCGTAGCTTTCTCTAAACCTGTCGCACCGCGCTGCTCAGCAATGTCTCCTTCTAGATCGTCTGTGGTCGTAGTCAGACCAAATCGAATCACGGCCCGGTATGCTTTTCCTGCTGGCAGATACTGCAGCAGCCGTGTCGCTCGTCCCACGGCTAAAGGTAAAACGCCTGTTGCTAACGGATCAAGCGTGCCGCCATGCCCAATTTTTTTAGTGTTTAGAAGTTTGCGCGTGCGGGCAACGCAGTCGTGTGACGTCCAGCCAACAGGCTTGTTGAGATTGATAAAACCGTGAATCATAGGGTTGTTATTTTAGCTGCTCTGCCAGCTGCTCCGGCGTCAGCTCTGAAATCAGGCTCAAGGGAATTTCGGGCTCACTGAAGCGAGTCGTGAAGGCACTGGTGAGTACAGCGGCATATTGATCTTCGCCCTTGAGATAGGTATTGAGAAAAGCCAAACTTATAGACTGAGTATAGTCTTGAGTGATCTCAGGAAAAGGGCCTACTACCGCTGGGGGCAGATCAAAGATTTCTGTGCCGGTAATGCCTATCGTCGAGAAGTGAGTCGCCCCCTGCATGACCAGTAGATAGCGGTCGGCCTTTGTCAGCCAGGTAAAAGGCCGAATTTGTTCAGGTAGGATAGGAGCGATGGTATCGTTACTCGCGGCTAGTATCATCAGCGGGATGTCGATTTCGGACAGACCTTCTGGGCCAAATAGCTCACTGGTAATCGGGTTGATTGCGATCGCAGCTCGAATGCGAGGGTCACGAAAGTTTAGGTTGGTATTGAGATTTATAGTCTCGACTAGGTCCACAGCCTGACACTGTAGCAGCAGTGAAACGTTGAAGCTTAGCCCCGTAAGCGGACAGTCTGCCTGCAGTTGAGTGAGATTGAGCGGCGCACCAGCAACGGCAAGGGCAGTGTAGCCGCCGAAGGATTGCCCGATCACACCAACATTGTTGAAATCGATCTGTCCTCCACCTTTCTCTTTGAAGTCGTCTCTCTGCTCTAGCTCATCTAGCACCTGGGAGATTAGCTGGGGGCGACTGATAAATTCCTCGGCAGAGACCACTTCATTCGACACGCCTGCAATCAGCGAGGCAACTTGATCTTCACTGCTGCCCCTGTGCTCTATGTTAATCACGGCAAACCCGTGCTCGGCTAGAAACTGAGCGAGATAGCTATAGGTAGTACGGTCATTGCCCAAACCATGAGAAATCACGACGGCTGGCCAAACGTAGTTGTCTCTTTGTGATGCGCTGCCAGCAAAGTTAGTAGACAAGGTGGGGGTGTAAATATCTACTGGCTGACTGCTGGCCTTTACTCGAATCGACTGACGCCTGACTTGAAAAGGGCCGACTTCTGTAATCAGCTGTGTAAGCCTAGCCGCAGAATTCTCGCCAGGCAGATCGTCAGTCGCAGTGGCTAAAGAGATCTGTTCGACCAGCTCTAGTGCGGTGTCCGACTGTTGAAAAGCGGCGTCGAACTGGTTGATGATTGCATTACCCTTGCGAAGATCGACCCTTAGAACCGGCGTCGGAAACCGTCGAATCACATTTAATATCGTTAGTCCCTCTTCTAGATCGGCTGCTGACAATATGGCTGCACCCCTTATTCCTTTTGCGCCTGAGAGCCGCGCTCCTGTCCGAAATACCTCTCCTACCTGTTCGAGCAGATACTCTCCTTGCTGCGTGTAGCCAAACTGAGCAACGGCTGTAACATCGGTGTCAACTCGCTCTGTCAATATCTCGCGGGCACGGTTCAAGGTAGCTGCGTCTAGATTTCGCAGATACGGCAAATAGGCAGAGAGTTCTTTGGTGACTATGCCTTCTTTGGCGTACAGCTCTAAGGAATCAACAGAAAGAGATCTTTCAATATTTCCGCCGATGGTAAAGGTGATGGTCTCGGCGGCTTGTCCGGGCCTAGCCGCCTGTGGAGAGAGTGCGATCGCAGCCTGCAAGAGACCTATCCCTAGACTCCACAATCCCTGCTTGAATAATCTCTGTTGGAATAGGGTCGTCAGGAGAGATGCCTGAATCGAGGATTGCGAGGTCCACATAGGTAGTCATTATCGTGAAAGAGAGAAAGTGAGAGCGGTCGACGGACCTTCAGACAATTCAAACAACGCTGGGACGAATCAGGATTGACGGACTTTTAATATCTTGTTTAATGGGCTGATAGCAGCATCTGGTTCAATGCGTCAACAGCTAAGTTAGCCTATAAAGCTAGCGCTCGGTTTGAGAACTTACAGCCTGTGCCGGATGCATTCGGTACAGGCGCATCACTTTGCCTGTTGCAACACAATGCTTTCAGCCTAGAAGCTGTACCTCAGCCAAGTGACAAAAGCTATAGTTCAAGGACTTGTTTTAGAATTCAGTAACTCGATAAGCTCTAATTCTGTCATTTGTGTTAGTCCTAGTTCTTCTGCCTTTGCTTGTTTAGACCCAGCATTTTCACCGACTACAACATAGTCTGTCTTGGCACTTACCGATCCACTCACCCTTCCTCCAGCCGCTTGAATTTGAGCTTTGGCCTCAGCGCGTTTCAAGGTGGGCAGGGTGCCAGTGAGTACAAAGCTTTTACCAGCTAGCGGCTGAGGCGGCTGGTTACCTCCTTCAGCGGTCGTTTCTAGCTGAAGACCGATGGTATTGAGCCGGGCGATTAGCTCTTGATTCGCAGGCAGTTGAAACCACTGCTGGACGGACTGGGCGATTTCTGGCCCGATGCCGTAGATTTGGGCGATCGCACTCTCATCTGCTACTGCCAGCGCCGCCGCCGAGGGAAAGCTGTCTGCCAGAATCTGAGCGTTAGTACTGCCCACCAGTCGAATGCCTAAACCGTAGAGCACCTTTGACCAGGGTCGCTGTTTTGAGGCTGCGATCGCACTCAACAGTTTTGTCGCCAACTGCTTCCCCATCCGCTCCAACGGCAGCAGATCCTCAAGTGTCAGGTCATACAAATCCGCAATCGAAGTCACCACGCTTTGATCGATCCAGCTTTGTACCAGTCGCTCTCCTAGCCCGCTGATATCTAAGGCGTCGCGGCTGGCCCAGTGACGCAGGCTACCGCTGAGAATTGCCCGACAGGATCGATTGACGCAGCGAGTAACCGCTTCGCCTTCGGGTTTGACGACGGGCTGATCGCAGACAGGGCAGGTAGTCGGCAGAGAGTAGGCGCTTGCGTCTGCGGGTCGCAGGTCAGGCAGGACGCGGACGACTTCGGGGATGATTTCTCCAGCTTTGCGGACGATGACCGTATCGCCAAGGTGCAGGTCTAGCTCCGCCAACCGATCGGCGTTGTGCAAAGTGGCGCGTGAGACGGTGGTTCCTGCTAGCTGAACCGGGCTGAGTTCGGCGACGGGGGTGATGGCTCCGGTGCGGCCCACCTGAACCGTGACGTTATTGAGAATAGTGGGGACTTCTTCGGCGGGGTATTTGAGTGCGATCGCCCAGCGCGGAAATTTGTTTGTAAAGCCTAGCCGATCCTGTAGCTCAAAGCTGTCGAGCTTAACGACAACCCCGTCGGTCAAATAGGACAGATCGTGGCGCTTCTCTTCCCACGTATCGTAGTAGCTAGCTACTTCGGTCGCCGACTGACACAGCTTGCGATTAGGATTGACTCGGAAACCGAGCGATTGCAAGAATTCGAGCGCGGCCCATTGAGTTGTAGGCGCGCTCAGATCGCCTGTCCCCTCCGGCATCAGCACCGTGTAGGCAAAGAAATCTAGTCTGCGTTCGGCAACAACTTTTGCATCTAGCTGACGAAGAGTGCCTGCGGCGGCGTTGCGCGGGTTGGCGAATAGCGCAATGCCCTCAGCCTCGCGTTTTTGGTTAATGTCGTCGAATACGTCTAGCGGCAAAAAGGCTTCGCCGCGCACTTCCACTACGGGTGGCGGTGCTTGATTTTCTTCTAGGTGCAGCCGCAGTGGAACGGTGCGAATCGTCCGCACGTTTTGGGTGATGTCTTCGCCGACGATCCCATCACCGCGAGTCACGCCGCGTGTGAGCACGCCATTCTCGTAGGTTAGGGCAAGGGCGTTACCGTCAATTTTTAATTCGGTGACGGCAGTAGCTTCGCCGATATCAGGCTCTAGCCTTTGCCAACGGGCCTGCCAGTCTAGATACTCATCGGTATCAAAGGCGTTTTCCAGGCTATAGAGCGGAATGTTGTGTCGAATAGAGGTGAACTGTTCGGCGGGCTGGGCACCGACTCTTTGAGTTGGGCTATCAGGAGTTAGCAGCTCTGGACGCTGTTCTTCTAGGTTTTGCAGCTCTCGGTAGAGCCGGTCATAGACAGAGTCGGGTAGGTCAGGCGCATCGAGGACGTAGTAGGCGTAGCTGGCTTTTTGAAGCTGCGATCGCAATTCGGCAGCCCTAGCCGCTGGCTTGTCTTGCATTCCTCTTCGCCTCCAAATAGTCTATTTGTACTAATTATGCGATCAGTTAACTGCACTATTCAAGTCATCGCCTAGATTGCAGCTTGCGATAGACAGCGTTGAGGTCTACGTCGTGGTGGGCGATCGCAACTAGCGTGTGATACAGCAAATCGGCGACTTCCCCGGCAATCTCGTCCGGTTCGTCGTCTTTGCAGGCCATGACGACTTCGACGGCTTCTTCGCCGATTTTTTGTAGGATCTTGTTGTCGCCACCTTCAAAGAGTTTGTTGGTGTAGGAGCCGGGTTGGGGGTTTTGTTTGCGATCGCGAATCACTCCAAACACCTGCGAAAGCGTATCTGCGGGCGGTGGCAGTACCTGCGCTTCACCTTCTGATCCAATCACCTGATGAAAGCAGCTGCGCTCGCCCGTATGGCAGGCAATATCGCCCACCTGTTCGATCGTCACCAGCAGCGCGTCGCTGTCGCAGTCATAGCGCAACCCTCGAACCTTTTGAATGTGGCCGGAGGTTGCGCCCTTGTGCCATAGCTCTTGGCGCGATCGGCTCCAGTACCAGGCTTCGCCGGTTGCCATCGTTTTTTGCAAGGCGTCGGCGTTCATCCAGGCCATCATTAGTACGGTGCCGTCTAGGTAGTCTTGTGCGATCGCAGGCACCAGCCCCTGCTCATTAAAGCGAATTTGATCAACCGGAACAGCGCCCACAAACGGAGTCATAGCTTAATAAGACGGTTTATTTAGACAGTTCCCATGCTACAGGCTGAGCGGATATTGGCTGAGTGATATTGAGGGTGTGTTATCCACCAAACCCGCTGTCGTAACATTACGACACCATTCAAAAACAAAAAAGAACCCAACCCGCTACGATTAAAAACACTGCTTTTCAACACCAACAGGAGCGCACTTTGGTTAGCACTACGATAAAAACAACGACCCTAAACACCACCAAATCTGACGAGATTTTCTCAGCAGCCCAGTCTTTAATGCCCGGTGGCGTCAGCTCCCCTGTTCGTGCGTTTCGCTCCGTCGGCGGCCAGCCCATCGTCTTCAAACGGGTCAAAGGCGCACACGTTTGGGACGTAGACGAAAACAAATATATTGACTACGTCGGCACCTGGGGACCAGCCATCTGCGGCCACGCCCACCCAGAAGTCTTAGAAGCCCTGCATGCCGCTCTCGACAACGGCACCAGCTTTGGCGCACCTTGCCAGCTGGAAAACGTGCTGGCTGAAATGGTAATTGATGCCGTCCCCAGCGTTGAAATGGTCCGCTTCGTCAACTCCGGCACCGAAGCCTGCATGGCCGTTTTGCGCCTGATGCGGGCCTTCACCGGATGCAACAAGATCATCAAGTTTGAAGGCTGCTACCACGGCCACGCGGATATGTTCCTGGTTAAAGCCGGTTCTGGTGTTGCGACCTTGGGCCTGCCTGACTCTCCTGGCGTCCCCAAAGCAGCCACCGCCGACACGCTCAACGCACCCTACAACGATCTAGAAGCAGTCAAAAAGCTCTTCGCCGAGAACCCTGGCGAGATTGCAGGCGTCATTCTAGAGCCGGTTGTCGGTAACTCCGGTTTCGTCACGCCAGATGTTGGCTTCCTCGAAGGTCTTAGAGAGATTACCAAAGACAACAATGCGCTTTTAGTCTTTGACGAAGTGATGACTGGCTTTCGCATTGCCTATGGCGGCGCGCAGCAAAAGTTCAACGTTACCCCTGATCTCACCACGATGGGCAAAGTCATCGGTGGCGGTCTGCCCGTAGGAGCCTACGGTGGTCGCCGTGAAATCATGGAAATGATTGCCCCCGCTGGCCCTGTCTACCAGGCCGGTACGCTCTCCGGTAATCCGCTGGCCATGACTGCCGGTATCAAGACACTCGAAATCTTGCGCCGTCCTGATACCTACGAGCAGCTAGAGCGAACTACCAAAAAGCTCAGTGAAGGCTTGCTAGAAGCTGCTCGCGACGCTGGACACGAAGTCACAGGCGGTAGCATCAGCGCCATGTTCGGCATGTTCTTTACAGGCTCGCCCGTACACAACTACGACGATGCGAAAACCTCTGACCTTGAGAAGTTCAGCCGTTTCCATAGAGGCATGTTAGAGCAGGGTGTCTATCTCGCGCCTTCTCAGTTTGAAGCGGGCTTTACCTCGCTGGCGCATACTGATGAAGATATTGAGCAAACGCTGGCGGCAGCACGTCGGGTGTTTGCCCAGATCTAGGCGACGTAAGTGAACATCTACGACGACGAGCTATCGGTACTAGAAGCTGAGATTGGCGGCGCTAGCCCACACGATCCCCTTGATCTCATTGCCCTAGCGGGAGAAGACGATGAGCCCAAGCCAGATGCGGATGTGATGCTAGCGCTGCTTTATCACCCTGATAGTCAGCAGCGGATGCTCGGCGCTAGAGCATTTTGTGAGATTGACGATGCTCGGGCTGTCCCTTTTCTAATTGGGCTGCTGGGCGATCCGTGCCCACTAGTGCGGGTGAGCGCGGCCAATGCACTAGCGCACAACCCTAGCTCGAATGCAGTCGAACCTTTGATGGCGCAGTTTCATCGCGATTGGAATGGCTATGTGCGCAAAGGATTGATCTGGGCGCTAGGCAACAGCCACGACGGGCGATCAATCGATACGCTAATGGATGCGCTTAGAAACGACATTGCGGCAGTGCGGCTATGGGCAGCGAGTGCGCTAGGCCAAACGCCAAAGACTGGCTATGACTGCATGATCAAGGCAGTACCTGTCTTAATCGGGGGTCTGCGCCGGGATGCAATACCTGCGGTGCGTAGTAACTGTGCCTGGGCAATCGGACAAATCTGTGCGGAGCTACCGTCGAATGTCGTATACGCAACGGCGATCGATGCACTAATTGAGGCATTCGCAGAAGATGATGAATTTGGTGTAAAAGAAGACGCTCGGTCTGCAATCTTGAGCGTAGGTGATTCTCGCGGATTGCAGGTAATTGAAGAGATTGAGCAAGATGGCTACTTTTGATCTAGGTATGCTCATGAACAAATGCTTATGAACAAATAGAGGCGGACTCATACAGAACGCAGTTGAAGCAGTCTCTGTTTGATACATGACGGCTGGCTAGAAAGTTTTGGTCAACCCTGGCGACTCCGCTCCACGGCATGTTCATGTAATGCAATTAGGCGTTAGCCCTATGCCAGGACAATCTGTCGTATCTGAAAGAGTTCGCTGAGCAGTATTATGTCTAACGAAGCGCTAAAGCTAGCTGAAAGAGTGGTCTACGATACTACGGCTAAAGAAGTGATAGTGACCTTGAAAGACGGCTCGCATCGCGCATGGCCAGTGCGTTTGCTAGAGATGGTCAAGCACTTATTTGAAGATTGGATGCCGCTCGAACACGTTTCAGATTAGCAGCTATCTGCTGTCGAGATCTATGGTGGGGGAAGTGCGATCGCGACTTTCAAACTTCAGACAGCTGCTTGGTAGAAGATAAATGGATTACACCGACCAGACTATTCAATTCATCAAAAGTCTTCAGTGGGAGCATCTACCAGAAGCTGTCCAGCATCAGTCAGCAGTATACTTTTTCACTGGTCCGACTAGATGGCTATGTGAGACTGCTAACGCTGTATAGAGACTACGAATACTGGGCTTATGCAACCTATCGACTGGCTGATCGTTTTCTTCTATCTAATCTTGACGCTGGTTTTGGGTGCGTATGTTTCTCGCCGGGTGCTCAATCGTGAGCGGATAGATTTTTTTGGCGCTAACCGATCGCTCTCTTGGTGGCTCTCCGGCACGAGTATGGCGGCGACGACGTTTTCTGTGGATACGCCGCTGTATATTGCTGGAATTGTGGGTAATCGCGGTATCGCAGGCAATTGGGAATGGTGGTGCTTTGGCTTTGCTCACGTGATGATGATCTATCTGTTTGCGCGGCTGTGGCGACGCTCGGAGATTGTGACGGATACAGAGCTGGCTGAGCTGCGCTACGGCGGTCAGACGGCGGCGTTGCTACGCGGAGTAAAGGCGTTTTTGTTTGCGGTGCCAATCAACTGCCTGGGTATTGGCTATGCAATGCTGGCGATGATGAAGGTAATGGCGGTGCTGCGAGTGTGGGAGGGCGTAGATACCTCGGTGGGAGGACAAAAGCTTTGGAGCGCGATCGCACTCACAGTCGCGGTCATCTTCTACGCCGCCTTCTCTAGCCTGTGGAACGTGGTCGCCACCGACTTCTTCCAGTTCTACGTTGCGCTGCTAGGTTCGGTGGTAGTTGCCATCGTTTCGGTGAATGCAGTCGGTGGTATGCAGCCTTTGGTCGAACAGCTCAGTGTCAGCAACCCTGACATGCTGAACTTTGTGCCCGTCCGGTTCGATCAAGGGTTCGAGTGGAGTACTTTGGCTGCGATTCCCTCAAGCACGTTCATAGCCTATGGCTTTTTGCAGTGGTGGTCCTTTCGGCGCAGCGACGGCGGCGGTGAATTTGTCCAGCGGCTGGCTGCCTCTAAAACAACAGTCGATGCCGAAAAAGCAGCTTGGCTATTCAGCGCGTTGCACTATGTGGTGCGAACCTGGCCGTGGATTGTTTCGGCGCTAGCGGCAGTTGTACTCTATCCGGAGCTGATAGACAAAGAGCTGGGCTATCCTCTGCTGCTGGTTGATTATCTACCGCCTGTGATCTTAGGTGTAGTAGTCACCTCTTTAATTGCTGCTTTTTTGAGCACGGTGTCTACGCTGATCAACTGGGGGGCATCCTACCTCACTAATGACTGGTATGTGCGTTTCTTGAGTCCGACTGCGACACCGGGCGAGAAGCTGTTGATTGGTAGAGTTGCCTCGATTCTGATCGCAATCTTGGGGGCGATGGCGGCTTTTGTCACAGACGATATTGCCACGATTTTTCGGCTGGTGATTGCGGTGGGTACAGGTCCAGGATTGGTACTGATTCTGCGCTGGTTTTGGTGGCGAATTAATGCGGCGGCTGAGCTGGCGGCTGTGGTCGTTGGCTTTTTTGTTGGCTTGCTGACAAGTGCGGGGCCTAGCTGGATGGTGGTAGAAGATTTTGGCTTGCGGCTGATGACGATTACCGCAGTGACGACAATTGCCTGGGTGACAGCAATGCTTTCGCAACCCGCAGAAAGTGACCAGGTGCTAGATCGCTTTTACACAAAAGTTCGTCCGGGCGGGCCGGGATGGAAAAAGCAGCAGCAGCGTACGGGGCTGAAGCCTTTGCAGAATCTAGGTCTAGACGCACAGAAAGCGGTGGCGGCGCGGCTGGTGCTGTTTGGATCTATGTTTAGCGTGGGTGGTTTTCTGTTGTTGCGATCGCTCACTGGCTTTCTCTCATTGATCGTGGCAGTCGGCGGTGGGGTGTGGCTGCGATCGCTCACCAAGCAGCCTACCTTTTCCACGCCTCGACCTGGCACCGAAGATGGCTAGAATTCGTTGAAGCTAACCCGCTAAGATACAAGGAAACATTCAAAGACACACAGCTATGGGCTTTATCCGTCAATATATTGCGCCGTTTCTCATCTTTCTGATTTTCGCTGTTGCCCTCTTAGCCGTCAGCGCCAGAATCTTCCTCCCCAGCGACATGATGGCACCCGCTCCAATCGAAGAGCCTGTTTCCGCACTGCCTAGCCCTGACTATGCAAGTGCAAGACACCTAGCGCCTTCACTGATCTAGTGGCTACCCCTTTCGAAGTCCCTGGCTACCGACTAGAACCCGGCTCCACGCTAGATAGAGCTCGCCTAGTCAAGTTTATGCAGCGCGCCTACCGAGACTTGGGCGCGACCGAAACCGGCAACCACCTAGCCGATACCGTCAATCGCCACTTCACTGCCAGCTCTAAACTGTGGTGGCTGATCGGCCCGCAGTCGTTTCTCTCAGGTGGCCTGCCCGGACTTCAGCGTCATGAGCCTATGGGCTGTCTGTGGCTAGGCGAATCTATCGATCAGCGCAATGGGCACAGGCAAGCCTACGTTTTCTTGCTGTATGTCGAAGCCTCGCATCGCCGCAAAGGGTTGGGTAGCGCGCTCATGCAGCATGCTCATCGGTGGGCAAGAGCACAAGACTATCGGCAAATTAATTTGCAGGTGTTTGAAGACAACATGGCTGCACTGAGCCTGTATCGAAAAATGGGTTACACGCCTCAAGCCCGCTGGATGTCTTTGGATCTTTAGGTCTTTATAAAAATAAACCGGTTACTCGCAGGCACTGGCAAATCAAGCTACGACTGCCACTCCATCGCTGAAGTGCCATACAGATTTGGCGGTGCGATGGTCTGATGGCGACTACAGCAATTGAAGTAAGAATCGGTGAGAGCGGGCGACTGGTGATTCCGGCTGAGCTGCGGCACCAGCTAGGGTTGAATGCAGGCGATCGCCTAGTGGCTCGCATCGAGGAAGGCCGGTTAGTGTTCGAGAAAGCAGAAACCATTAAGCAGCGTCTGAAGCAACGCTTTGCCCACCTGAAAGGAAAGGGCGTGATTGGTGATTTGATAGCTGACAGGCAGGCAGCGGCGCAGGCAGAAGGATAAATGCCTTATGAAAACGGTACTAAATGCCTCAGCGTTATTAGCTTTCCTCCTAGATGAGCCAGGACAAGACCAAGTGGACGCTGTACTCTCTGAGGCAGTGATGTCTAGCGTAAACTGGGCTGAGAACTATGCAGCAGTTAGTAAGGCGTGAAACAGACATCTTAGGCTGTCGGCAGGAGCTAGAATCTTTAGGTTTTTTGATTGTTCCGTTTGATGCAGTGGCCGCAGAGCAAACAGCTCAACTATGGCTGACTGCTCGACAGTATGGGTTATCTCTAGGCGATCGTGCCTGCATAGCTCTAGGAATAGCCCTCAAAGTACCCATTTTGACTGGTGATCGCATTTGGGCTGAGGCATATCCTGACTGCTCTATCCAACTGATTCGTTAGTTGCTCATGCTAGCTACTCACATGATCAGCAGTCAGCAGTTTGACGATCAGTAACCTAGAGAAGCAGTCTAGCGATAGTTGTTGAACTGTAAAGCCATTGGCCAATCTTCGGACTTGATTAGCTGCATCGCTTCTTGCAAATCATCTTTGCTCTTGGCCGATATTCGCACCGAGTCACCCTGAATCGATGCCTGTACCTTTTTCAGATTGTCTTTGATCAGCTTAGAAATTTTCTTGGCATCTTCTTTCTCGATGCCCTTTTTTAGCTTAATTTCTTGCCGAACCCGGCTACCGCTAGCGGCGTCAATCTCACCAAAGTCAAAGATTTTCAGCGACAGGTTACGCTTGGCCGCTTTGGTCTGGATCAGAACGTGTACCGCCCTCAGGGTCATGTCGCTATCGGTCTCTATGTCGATAGCGTCTTCTTTGAGATCGACTGTGGTTTTGGTATCTTTCAGGTCATAGCGGCTTTTGATTTCGCGGCGGGCCTGATCAAGCGTATTGACCAATTCTTGCCGGTCAAAATCGCTGACGACATCAAACGATGAACTAGAAGCCATAGGAAAAGAAAAGACAAACGACGATGTCTAACAAAACGACGCTTAGCGAAACACAGAGTGTCTATTGCTAAACGCCTTTGATCATAGCGAGATGCGGCTTCTAGATCTAATCGAAATAAAACAGCGTTACAATTTTTCGCTGGTCCTCAGCGTCTTTGCAAGTCTCTAGTAGCGTCTTGCTATCGTGAAACGCAAAGCAAATCAGCTGCTGACACCGACTGACGATTTCTCGGTTACACATTGCACTTGCCTCTGCAAGTGGCAGTGTGTCGCTCGCAGAATTCTCAACAAGGTTGGCTACTAGCTCTAGCTGATCGCGCGATTCTCTCGGCTGTTTTTTCAAGCTCTGTGGCAAAATTACCGTTAGCAAATTCGGATCTGCCTTCATCGCCCCTCGAATCGCCGCAGAATTAGTGCCTGCGGCTCCAGAAGTAATCAACCGATTCCCGCCTAGGACGAGGGCGTAGCTCATCAGCTCAATCAGTCGCTGATGCGTGATGGGCACGTGACGAGAGCCCAAAATGGCAATGCGCTTCGAGCCAGACTGCTGGATTGTTGCCAGCTCTTGCAAAAAGTCGTCTACCTTAACAGAATCAAGCGGATTTTCGACGGACTGACTCAATGGCTACCTCGGGGACTAGGAGGATACGGAAAATGCGACTATGCAATAGTACCAAACCCTTCAACCTCTGCCAAAAACATCTACTGCGATCGCCCGTAGCTATGGTTAGGCTCTACGAGCTGAAAGAGGCACCTCGAAAGGCTACGTTCAATAGAGCACAAAAAGAGCAGAAATTGAGCTGTAGAAAGAGACGTCAAGCCGTTACAGCAGGCGCTAGTCCCAACGTGTCCATCATCCGATCAATATCGAAATGCTGCTCCATCAAATGCTTGATGCAAGCAACTTTGATCGGTTCATGCAGGCGCACTTGGTCAAAAGCTTGCTCAATCATTTCTACGGTAGTCAATGTATCAAGATCGACAGACAGGATAGGAACCTCGACATCGTTTGCCCGATTTAGAATGTCTTGTCTAGGAGAGAGTCTGCCTGTGAGTACTAAGCACTGAGTAGAGCTTTCTAGTGCAGCCATCTGGATGTCAAACCTGTCGCCACCGGTCACGACGACCATATTATGAGCCTGGTTAAAGTATCGTAGGGCTGAATTGGCATTCATCGCCCCGATAGAAATCTCTTCCACCATCATTTGGTCAATACGTTCAGGCTTGTTGAGAATTTCTGCATTGAGGTGGTCTACAAGTGCGCCAACGCTGACGCTACGCATGATGGCTGTTCTAGGCAAAATGCCGAATACCTGAATACCGTGTCGTTCTAGGTAGGCTCTAACTGAGGTGTCAGCGACTTCCATCAGATCTTCAGGAACGTCGTTGATCACAACACCAACTAGCTTGTCCCCGAGCTTTTTCTTTGCCGCTAGCAGCTTGTCGACGACCAGCATGGAATGATAGCGAGCCACTAGCATCACTGAAGCCTGCGTAGTCTCCGCAATGTCAGGCAGGGATAGCCCAAACAAAGAGCCTTCTTCTAAGTTGCCAGGACCTTCTATCAATAGAATATCTTCGCCCTGAGGGGCTAGCGCGGCGGCGACTTCTGGCCCGTTAAACGGTTTTTCCTGAGACAGCTGCTGCTGAATGGTGGATTCATCTAGTGAAAAGATAGTGGGACGAATGCGATCTGCACCGAGCTTTAGGGTTTGTGAAATGAATCGAACGTCTTCATCAATGGGTTCATCAGAGCAATCTTCGCTAAGGCAGGTGCCGATAGGCTTGGCATAGGCCACATCTAATCCTTGCGATCGCAGCTGCACCGCCAGTCCCAAGACCGTGGCAGACTTGCCGCTATACGCCTCAACTGAGCCGATTAACAACTGTTTCGACGTTCGGATTGATGACTGGGACACGCCCTTAACTCCTTTTTATAGCTTTTGTCGCGTTGCTAATGATACAAGCGCAAACCTGCAATTATTCTGACACGTTCGCTTGATAAGTCACGAAAGAAAATCGAAAAAGCCAGACGACCCGATTGTGAAATGGATCGTCTGGCTTTAGTCATTCTGGCTAGTCTTAGATCCTACTTTGCCGGCTGTGCTCAGCCGGTTGCATAGCTTTGCTCTATTCGTCAATCCGTAATAGTTTGCGATAGAAGGCTTTGTCGAAGTCTGGCGATTTGTTTTGATTCATCGCGACGACGATGCTGATCAAAGAGTCTACGAACTCGAAGGTCGGCATGGTGATCTCGTAGGTGAGTTCGGCGTCGCCATCGAACTGGATGCGGCAGCGGGTGAGATCGGCTGGCAACATAGAAACGTTCCACGTAGCAAGAAAGGCGATACTGTCGGTGCCTTCAATCTTGCGTTCGCCTTCTATGTTTGCTTGCTTGTATAGACCGATGGCGTAGGGTAGGGCGTTGCGTTTTTTCCCTTGGTAGTAGGGAAGATAAACGCTGGCCTCTGGCTTAGTAGCAGGCGTGATCGACTGAAGAGACATAGCTGCAGGTGTAGGTGCTCTGGGCTCAGAATTCCCGACTGTTGCTGCTAGCTCTCAATGGGGCTGTTTATCGCTCGTAAGACGGTATGGTTAAAATGAAATAATTTGTTAAGAGATCGAAACAATACACACGCATGACGGATTTTGTTGAACCTGTGGATTCTGAGTTGGACTTGGAGTCCAATTTTGCTCTGGATGATGACCTGTTTAAGGGCTATTCCGGACGGCGACTGAAGGCTGCGATCGCACTCTCTGCGCTTTGGCTGCTCACAGCCTTTCTCCACAAAGTGACCTGGGGACACAGCTTTGTCTTGATTACGACTATCATCATGGCCGTACATGCGCTGCGCGTTATCTTTGCCAAGCCTCAGACGCCACCTGCTCCACTGCCTTCTGCTTTTGCACACCCACCGGAGGCAAGACTAGCCGATCCACAGGCGGCAGAGGTGCAAACGGCAGATCTACCAAATCACCATCACTGGCCTTATGTCTCTCTCTTAGTCGCTGCCAAGAATGAGGAACAGGTCATCGGCTCCCTGGTTGAATCCTTGCTACATATCGACTATCCCACCGACCGCTACGATCTGTGGATTATTGACGACCACAGTACGGATGCTACCGCAAAGATATTGGACGGCTTGGCGAGAGAGTACAGCCGGCTCAATGTGAGCCATCGTGGGCCGGATGCGCTCGGCGGCAAGTCTGGCGCATTGAATCTGGTCTGGCCTCAGACGAAGGGAGATTTGTTAGCCGTATTTGACGCAGATGCCCAAATTTCCAGCGATCTGCTGCGCTATGTAGTGCCGATGTTTGACCCGGGAAAGGGAGGCGCGAAAACAGGAGCTGTGCAGGTGCGCAAGGCGATCGCAAACGCAGCTCAGAACTTCTGGACGCGCGGACAGAAAGCAGAGATGGCGCTAGATTGCTACATGCAGCAGGGGCGAATTGCCATCGGCGGCATTGGTGAGCTGCGCGGCAACGGTCAGTTTGTGCGGCGCGAGGCGATCGCGCAGTGCGGCGGCTGGAATGAGAAAACCATCACAGACGATCTGGATCTGACGGTTCAACTGCATTTGCAGCAGTGGAATATTGGTCTGTTGTTTGAACCTGCTGTAGATGAGGAAGGTGTGACCAGTGCGCTAGCGCTTTGGCATCAGCGAAATCGTTGGGCAGAAGGTGGCTTTCAGCGCTATCTAGACTACTGGCGTCAGCTAGTGAAGAATCGTCTGGGCTGGGTCAAATCGTTCGATATGCTGGAATTTTGGATCATTCAATATATGCTGCCACTGGTAGCTTTACCCGATCTAGCGATCGCCCTCATTCGCCATCAGGCCCCAGTTTACGCACCGATAACAGTTATGGCCTTTTGCCTATCTGGCATCGGCATGTTTACAACGCTGCGTCAGACCGAGCACACCTCTGTGTGGAGCGCCATTGTCCAAACCGTGCGCGGTTCTCTCTATATGCTGCACTGGGTAGTAGTAATCGGCTCTATGGCAATCCGAATTTCTATTAGAGAGAAGCGCTTGAAATGGGTTAAAACCGCGCATGGTAGCTAGGCAGTTTTGATTTTGACAATCAGTACTGATAGGGCAACGGCTAGGACCACACCGACGAGGGCGAGGGGCAAAAGGGTGCTGTGACGAATTGCGATCGCACTCAAAGCCCAAACTACTACTGCTGGATAAGCGGCATCCCGATACGTCAAGCCCACTACCGCTGCTAATCCGGCACTGATCGCCATCATCACCGCAGTAGCAAAGAGTCCCCCCGTAGACGGTTCAACCACACTCGAAAACGCGCTTAGCTCCGCCGCTGGCACGTCCATTACGTACAGTGCGCCAGAAACATTCACGACTGTCGCCACTGTAATCCAGCCAAAATAAACGCTGACAGGTGCCTGAAACAGCCAGCGGTTCTTCCAAGTACTCTTCACAGAGCGCGTATTGACATAGGCATAGGCTAGGCAAGCCGCAATGCCCAGAATCAGCAGGACAGACAGCCAAAAGTGAAAGGTCAAAAAGGTATATATCCAGATTATTTGCAGCCCGCAAGCGCCGATAATTCCCCAAGACGCCTTTTGAAACGCGCTCTTGTACCTCTGCGCGGGCAGCGCTTGATAGATGCTGTAGGCAATCAAGCCGATGTAGATCAGTCCCCAAATGGCAAAGGCGTAGCCTGCGGGCGTCATCAGAACGCCGCCTAGTATGGTGTTGGAGACTTCCCCTGTGTTTTTGCCTGCGGGAGGATAGGCGTTGGATATGCCATTGATCGCGATCGCCACCAAAACCGCCACCACTGTCAGCCACTGCCGTCCGATCTGACCGATTGATTTTTGCATAGCTAGTCAATATGTTGAGTAATTGATCGATGTCTTAAGTAGTGTGTTGCCACGCAAAGTTGCTTTGCCTTGAATAGTTTCTGCGAAAGAAATATTCACAGGAGAAACTAGACGGGTTGGTTAATCTAAAGGTAACTCTTCAAATCGGCAATACACTTATGACTAATATTTCTAATCTGTCCTCAAAACTCTCCCGGCGTCAGTTCAGCTGGGATGCGTTCGTTCTTTTGATAGTTACTTTCTGGCTGAGCAGCAGCGTCCTGCTGGACTTTGTAATGATGCCGATGATGTACGAGTCTGGCATGATGAGCACGCCCGATTTTGCAACCGCTGGCTACAGCATGTTTTGGGTATTTAATCGGGTTGAGATGTTGTGTGCGGCGTCAATCTTGACAGGGCTGCTAGTGCTGCGTCAAAACCGGAGTGAGTACGAAGTGATTGCTAGCGGTTCGCGCAGTCGCTGGGCGCTGTGGCTGAGCGGGGCTTTGTTGGCGATCGCACTCACCTACACCTACCTGCTCACGCCCCAGATGAGCGCCCTCGGTCTCAACCTCAGCGGTGAACTCTCCGCGCCTGTCCCTCAGATGAACCTCATGCACGTACTGTACTGGGGCTTAGAATCTCTCAAGCTAGTAGGTGCTGGTCTGCTGATCAAGCTCTGCTATCGCGATATGGCCGATAGCCTCTAATCGACCGTGCTCAGCCGATAGTTTTCGATCATCGGCTTGTGAAGTCGGCCTTTGAAGAATCATGCCTGATGCTCTCTGGCTTTTAGCTATGCATCGGGCATTTCAGTATCCGGCCATAGCAGTCGCACAGCTAACAATCCAAATCCAATTGCGGCGATGCCTTTGACAACTTTCTCTGGCAGAAAAAACGCTGTGCTTTCGCCTAAAACCACGCTGATGAAAGACGCAAACAGCAAAGCGCTAGCAGATCCCAAAAAGACAGCCTTGGGCGAAGCCGAAGAACCGCCGAGCGCCATCGCAGCTAGCTGGCTTTTGTCTCCTAGCTCAGAGATGAAGACCGCCGCAAAGGTTACAAAAAATAGTTGAAAATCCATCTTTTCCCAATCACTAGCTTGAATTACAGTCTCGAATCACTATCTCGAATTGGCTCTCAAGCAAACTTAAGCACAACCCCTACGAGCCGACGATATCGCTTATTAGCCCGATGGTAATCAGCAGCAGTAAAATGCCTGCGCAAGTATCCAATGTCTCTTCTGAGATGCGTTTTGATAGCCACTGTCCCAACAGCACACCGATCAAGCTAGTAGCTACTAATGCTGATCCTGCACCCGCAAACACGACAAACGGAGACTGAGATTCAGCGCTCATCAGCATCGTAGTGACCTGCGTTTTGTCGCCTAGTTCGGCCAGGAAAATTGTGACAAATGTGGAGACAAAGACGCCCCAAAAACCACTGCCTTTGCCGCTGATGTCGGTGTTAGCGATCGCAGATTTTCCCGTTTGAGCTGACGGTTGCCGGTCGGTGGTCTCAGGGCTCGTAGGCTTGGAAGTCACAGGATGCTTGATTTCATATTTTTTTCATTATCTGTGATTGTCCGCTGCCGGCGCAATCATTCCTTTTCACTGTCTGCCACGCCTTCGATTGCAATCACCTTGCTTTCTACGCCAATTGCCTTATAAAACCGGTCCATTTCCGAGCTCATATTGCCATATATTCCACCGATTTGCTGCTCACAGCATTCAATAGCAAAGTCATTCAGCTCGTCAGGCGGGATATTATAGAGCTGCTGAAATGTATCTGACTGCACCCTACAAAAGTTTGGGCGCTTCTCATAAATCGTGCAGTTGCGCTGCGCTTTGTCATAGTGAATACACCAGCCGTCTGCGCCAACCATGCTCATATACAGGCTCAGCTCAGCGGGCGAAAGATAGTCAGCTAGATCCGGTCTGTCTGCTGGGCTCAGCTCACAGCAGGCTCCACAGTTTTTCACACATTGCCAAGTTGCCATACTACCTTTTGTGTCCCACTTCCCTACCGTATCAAACCCAGTGAGATCCGCCTCAGATAAGATAGCGAGCAACCTTAGAATTTTGTAAACAAAGCTTAATATGAGCCGCCGCGAACAGGTACAATGCTGTGAAGTGAAATTGCTTGATGTGGTTCGGTTTAAACAGTTTGGAGGATAAACAGCTTTGTTAGATAGCGCTCTCTCTTTGGTAAATGGTATTGATTTTGTTTTGATTGCTCAGCTAACTATGCTGGCACTAGTAGTCATCTCTGGCCCCGCGATTGTGTTTCTGCTAGCGCTTCGAGGCGGCGATCTCTAAAGAGATCCTCTAGTTAATTCGTTCTTTAGCTTAGCTTGAACCGAATTTGTAAAGAGCCCTATGACTTCATGGATGAAGCTATAGGGTTTTTTTATGCCTGTTTTATTTATGCCTGTGTGTCTAAAGCCTATGTCTTTGAATTTACTGCTTTGAAGCTGATGGTGTGTCCCCGCGCTGCTGAAGGATGAACTGGGCAATTGCCAAATCCACAGGTGTCGTCACTTTCAGATTGGTTTCTTCTCCTTCCACAATGTTCACAGACACTCCACATTTTTCCAACAGCGCCGCATCATCGGTCACTTGCCAGCCCTGGCGTTGCCCTTTGGCATGACACTGCTCTAGCAGCGCCACTTCAAATCCCTGTGGCGTCTGCGCAGCCCACAGTCGTGAACGATCTGGCGTATTGACGATGATGCCTTGGTCATCGACTTGCTTGATGGTGTCTTTTACCGGCACCGCCGCAATGAATCCTTTTGACTGTAGAGCGGCTTGGGTGCATCGATTGAATAGTGCTGGCGTTGCTAGACAGCGGGCACCGTCATGAATAAGGACGTGGGTAGCCTCATTTGGAAGTGCTTGTAGGCCATTGAATACTGAGGCTTGGCGGGTGTCGCCACCTTGAATGAGCTGGACAGGTTTTTGGAGGTTGCACTGGCTGACTATCGCTTCGATATCTGGGCGATCGCTGGGCTGACAGATGATGCCAATCCAGCTGAGGCTGTCGGCTGAGGCGGCGGCGGTCAGGGTCCACGCCAGTATGGGGCGCTCTAGTAGGGGGAGGAGGAGTTTGTTGCGATCGCTCCCCATACGACGGCCTACACCAGCCGCTGGAATAAGTAGATGCATACGATTTCGATCGGTGCTTTTCACGAGATTGTGATTGACAGTTTACTAGTTCGCCTGCGCGCGCCGACTGCTGGCTACACAGAACACTTTGTGCGAAGGCTACTTCGGTTTTATTTCCGTAGAATTACCCTAAGCTCGCCAGCGTCCCTTAGAATGATGAGCGGATAAAAACACGAATTTTAACCGCATGCGCATACTGGCCATAGTCCCTGGTGGCATCAGTGATCAGCTTTTGTTTTTCCCGGCTTTAGAAGATATCAAGCGGGTCTATTCAAATGCTGAGATTGGTGTTGTCGTCGAGCCCAAGGCATCTCCTGCCTACCGAGTTTCAAAAATCGTCGATACCGTCGTTCCGTTTGCGTTTTCGGCTGCTAACAGTCCTTCTGATTGGGCCAACCTGCTGGGAATCGTGCGTGATAGGGAATACGAAGTGGTCATGACCACCGATCTGAGCTGGTCGATGGGCCTGCTGCTCTGGCTTAGCGGCGTGCCAACGAGGGTGACCTTTGAAAAGACAAGCGCGCCTTATTTCTACACCACTGTCCTTCCCGATAGCGCCCAAACCACTCGGTATCAGGCCGATCGCTACCACGATTTGCTATCGGCGATCGGTATTGATAAACCAGCGCCGTCGCTGTCGGTTAATGTGCCTGAGAGCGATCTTGATTGGGCAAAGAAAATGCGCGATCGCCTCAATCTAAAAAGTGGCTACGTTTTGATGTATCCCGGCCCAGACACGGGCAGCGCTGATCCTGGCGCTCGTTTTCCCGTTTCTAGCTGGCAGTCTGTGGTTGCAGATTTTCGCGCTAAGCAACCCCAACTGCCCGTTGTGCTTCTTCAAACGGAAGGCAGCATTCCTCAGATCAATGCCCTAAGAGTGGGCGATGACAAGCTGATTGTGGCCAGTGCGGAAAATCTTGGTCAAGCAGCGGCTATCATCGCGGGCGCAGACCTAGTGCTGACGCCTGATAGCTACGTTATGCAACTTGCAGCTGCTCTTAAAGTCTTCACACTAGCGCTGTTCGGAAAGAACAAACCAGAAGAGATGCTTCCTCCTATAAAGGGCACGGAGACGCGCTATCTAGGCATTACCTCCGAGACTCGCAAGATTGCCGATATCCTACCGGAGACGGTACTCGAAAAGGTTTGGGAAGGATAGTCTTTTCTATGCAGTGATCCTTTCAACCCGGCCATTTAGCTCGGGTGATAGGCCAGCCTGGCAGGCCAGTGCAATACAGAAAAAGTTCATTTGTTAAAACTCAGCCCTTGATTAAAGCCATGGATCGTATTCAGAAACAGGCATCAGACTTGTGGGAGCTTCTCTTTGATGAGGAGACCGCTCAGATCTATCAATCCGCACTAAATCTAACCGGTAAGATCCTGTTGGATATCGCTCAGCTGATCTGGCTGAGTATCTGCTCTGTTTTCGTCTTTGCGGCTTGGTTTAGCGATGCTTCCGTGAAGGCAGGCAATAGCATTAGAGCCTGGGTAGACCAGCAGACAGGTGATACTGCGCCCGCTGGCGAGTCTAAGCCACTCAGTGAAAAGGGGAAAGATTTGCTGGATGCCAGTCGTGTAACTACCGTCAAACTGCTCAACAAAGCCCGAGAAGAGCTGGGTCTCGAAGCCGAGCCGCTACCGAAGCCGACTGCTGAAAAAACCGCGAAGCCTTTACCTGCGCCATCATCTGCGCCAACAGCCTCGCCAGCAACCCTATCCCCAGAAACCTCCAAGACAACAGTCACCAAAACGACTGCGCCTCCGACTGCTCCCAAGCCTAAGACTTCTGCGCCTCAACCTACAGAGGCCAGTGCCAGTTCGACCAAGGAGGTAACTGGTGATATGGACGAGGATACAGACTTTGATGAGGAGACTGAAGACGAAAGTTGGCCACCTCAGGGCGTTGATGAATAGCTGAAGCAGAGCGCCGGATGTATTCGCAGAGTTTTCTTTTGGCTAGGTTGCCACTAACGCTTAGGGCGACGCTGTACATACGACTGCGCTCAGCCATTTCGCTGGCTGAGCTACTGAATTCTTATGCCAACTGGATACGATATTGCTGATTCTAGGACGCTAGCTGCCGCTGCCTAGCAAGAATAGTCCGATCATGGTGATGCTGTTCCAAGTGCTATGCAACAAGATAGAAGACATCAAATTTCGTGACCTAGCATACACAAATCCCAAGATAGCGCCCAGTACAGTGAGCGGCAGGACTTCTGAGAAACTTAGATGTGCCGTGGCAAAGATCAGGCTGCTAAGCCCAATGGCTGACCAAGTGGACATGTAACGGGTAAGCGATGGGAGTAAGAACCCTCGGAATAAGATTTCTTCGAAGACGGGAGCGGCGATCGCAGCCGTAAACAAAAACATTCCTAACGCTATTGGATCGCGCTCTTCTAACACCAGCTGCAGAATCGGATTGTTGCCTCCCTGACCCTGCCAAATCTGCTGATTCAATAGCGAGACCCCCAACATCAAAGGTAGCGCTACTAAGTAACCGCCCCCTCCCCACAGCGGCCAGCGTCCTTTCAAATCAAAGCGAAACCATTCCTTGGAAAGCGGTAGATACTGCTTGATCGCCCAGTACAACACGCCCAATGTGCTCGCGGACATCAGTAGATAGAACACTAGCGAATATAGCGCTCTACCTCGGCTAGTCAGACCAAAGATTGTACCTGCCGTGGCTAGTCCAGAGTCGGCAAAGTAGGCGGACTGCAAGCCCCCAGGCTGTGTAAGTAGCATCCCTAACTGTAAGACTAGCGGTAGCGCCAGCTGACCGATGAATAGAAACCCGCCGACAATGACTAGCCAGACCACTTCCCAATCCCACGGCACCTCCCACGGCGCATCGGCGATCGCCAGAATAGAAGCCTTTCCTCTAAGTACCCTTTGCCCTACCAGTGCGATTAAGAGACCTGCACCCAGTAGCCCTCCTAACGAAGGCAACAGACCAATTACACTAAGCTGAATCAGCGTTTTTTCTGCAGTCTCGATCCGCGCTGTCTCTATCTGACTCAGCAATTCCGTACGATCTTCTAAGCGGTACAGCCGGGTGAGTGCCGACTCTCTGTACCAGCCTCTGAGATTGGCATTGATAGTAGCTGCCGCTTCTGAGCGAACAACGGGTGGGTTTTTCCAAAGATCGGCCAGTGTCACCGCAGTGACCGCCGGAGCAGACAGAACTTTACCAGGACTTCTTTGGCCTAGCTGCTGCCAGGTTGCGATCGCATCTGACACCTTCCCCTGCTGCGCTTCGACCATACCCAGTCTCAGATCGATTTGGTCGATTAGTGCCTGCTGAGACCGAGCAGTCGCCATCAGCTTCTGACTTCTTTCAACATCTGGCTCAGGTGAGCTTATGAGCTGCTGCTGCAATCGAGAAAGCCCAGTGGCTGCATCTTTGCGCACTTCTTTGTATTGTTCGGTAGCTGATTCCAAGGCATCTTCACCAAAGACGGCCCGGCGAAACTGTTGGACTTCGGCCTCTGGTAGACCGCTACCGTTCCATTCACTCGCTTGAACTAGCAGATCGGTTTGATATAGCTGGAGCTGATTACCAACTTGTGGTTCACCCAGACTGCTGACGAGTGAACTACCCATCACCCACGCCACGAGCAGTGTCAGAACAGAGAGAACAATTCGCTTGAGGGTCATGCTAGTGAAGGAATGGATAAGGAAACTATTATCGCACCTTGAATCGTCTAGAGGCTGTAGCGAGTCTTAGGAGCGACCGATGTTTCATAACAACATAGAATTATCAGGATGACGCAATTCTTGATTCCTTGCTATATGAACAGCTCCAAAGGCTCTGATCCTGACCAAGCCCAGCTCGACGAAACGGCAGTTCAGCTGGATGAGGAGGCAGCGCAGACAGGACTCAGCGAAGAACAGTACAAGCGCAAAATGAAGCGGCGTAAGGAAGTTCAAGCAGTGCGCTTGGCTAGTCGCAGTGCAGAGAAAGGGTTGATTATTGTCAATACGGGCAGTGGCAAAGGCAAGACGACAGCGGCGCTAGGAATTGTATTGCGATCGCTCGGTCACGGCTTCAAGGTGGCAATTGTACAGTTTATCAAAGGTGGCTGGGAACCGGCAGAAAAAGCCGCGCTAAGCCACTGGCCCGAACAGCTGAAGTTTCATGCGATGGGCGAAGGCTTTACCTGGGAGACGCAGGACCGCGATCGCGACATCCAAACCGCCCAGGCCGCCTGGGAAAAAGCCCTTACCTACATCCGTGACCAAAACTATCGCACCGTGCTACTCGACGAAGTCAACATTGCTCTGAAGCTGGGCTATTTGTCAGTTGAGCAAGTATTAGCCGGGCTAGACGAAAAGCATGAAATGAATCACGTTGTTTTGACTGGCAGAGGTGCGCCTGCAGAGCTGATTGAGCGCGCCGATCTAGTAACCGAAATGACCTTAATCAAGCATCCGTTCAAGGAACAAGGGGTCAAAGCACAAGCGGGGATTGAATTCTAGTAAGATTGGCGAGTTTTCCTCTGGTTAACTGGTCTAGCCGCTGTAGCGAATTGGCCCAGTATCAGCAAAAGTTGGTCCACGCTGGGGCATTATGTGAAAGATAAAATCGTCAATATTTAATGCTAAAAATCACTCGTCTTTCAAAGCGGTTTGGTGATCGACCCGTGCTAACCGATCTATCGCTGAGCTTGCAGCCTGGGGAAGTATATGGATTGCTAGGACCCAACGGAGCGGGAAAGACAACGGCTTTGAATCTGCTATGCGGTTTACTGCAGCCAGATAGCGGGGAGATTTTAGTGCAGGGTCTGCCCGTGTGTAGGGCGACGAAGATGGTTGTAGGGGTGATGCCTCAGCAAAACCTGCTGTATCAAAGTCTGACCTGCGCAGAGAATCTATCTTTTATCGCGCGCATCTACGGTCTAGACAAAAAGGAAATGCAGCAGCGAGTGCGGATCTGTCTAGAGTCTGTGAATTTGCTAGATCGCGCCGATAGCGTGGTTGGCGATCTAAGTGGCGGGATGCAGCGGCGACTGAGTTTGGCTGCAGCGATTATTCATCAGCCAAAGCTGGTGGTGCTTGATGAACCCTCTACTGGGTTGGACATTGAGGCGAGGTATGAGGTTTGGGAGCTGATTCGCTCGCTAAAGCAGCAGGGCGTGACGGTGCTGCTAACGACGCATCTGCTCGATGAGGTGGAGCGGCTGTGCGATCGCATCGGCATCATTAAACAAGGCAGACTGCTGGCAGAAGGCACGCTCGAACATCTGCGCAAGCGAATTCCCGCCAAAGAAGTCGTGGTGATCGATACCGACGATGAGGTGGGTGCGATCGCCCGCGCTCAGTCCTGCGGATTTACCCCTCGCCGCTACGGTAGAGACTTAGCCTTTTGGGTGCCTGAATCGTTGGAGTTAACTGAATTGCTAGAACGCTTTTCTGGCCTCACAATCAACTCAATCTCCCGCCATGCTGTGGGCCTAGACCATATATATTTAGAAGTCACTCAAAACCAAGCCAACTACGTACCGATTCGTCCGGAGCCTTCACCACTTAGTACTGCACCCGCCGCTGCTTAGGCGCTGACCGCGTTTGGTCGTACTATCCTATAGATAACAATCGTTTTTTTAGGCAGGTTTTACGCTGTGGTGAAGCTTTTGGTGGTGATGATTCCGGCGGTTTTGTTGGTTGCGATCGCCATCCTCTCAGTTCAAAATGCAACCCTAGTCCCGCTCGCTTTCTTGAACACGCAGACGATCGCGCTACCCGTCGGCATCTGGGTAGCACTGGCGCTGAGCGTTGGCATGGTCGGAACTGCTTTGTTAATTGGCCTTTTCGGTCGTAAGAAATCACGACTTTAGCCAAGAAGAGTATAGGTGGTGGTAGTGGTTAAATAGGCTAAGAAATTGGAGCCCATAGCGGTCGCAGAATTTTTGGTCTTGTTTGAGTCAGCATCAAAGACGTAAATTCTTAATTTAGACTAATGGCAGGAAGCGTCTGAGGAGCACAGGTGACACTTCGAGCACTCAAAGCAAAAGCCGCTACACTCTCTCTGAACGACCGTTTAGAGCTGGTTGACTCAATTATTCAGTCACTGAAACAAAGCGCGAGGGATAGCTCCTGGAAATTCTTAGAGCCTCGCGCAGAGTCATGGCACAAGCAGCTGTATCTAAAAGGAAGCAGGCTTTGTGCTTCATCTCTTTACGGTTCTACGGATAGTCAGGTTCTAGCATACGCCTGTCACCAGGATAGGGCGCTGCTAACGCGCAACTGTAGCGACCTCAAAGCCCTACATCAAGCGAATTCCTCACATTTTGGCTCTTAGTCATTTGTAGAGATAGAGACCTCAAGAAGAATATGAGTAGACAGTCTGTCGTACAAGCTCTTAGCAACATAGAAACTGCGACGATAGATGTCAAAGGACAGTTTATTGAACTCAATCGATGGGTTTATTAAGTTGCTCTGAGTAAGTTGCTCTGAGTAAGTTGCTCAGAGGTCGAAAAGGTCAGTTTTCTAGCTGAGCGATCGCAGTGCTCTGATAGTAGTGTTTCAAAATTCGCTCATAGTCCCAGCCTTGCTCAGCTAGACTGCGTGCGCCCCACTGACTCATGCCGACGCCGTGACCAAAGCCGGAGCCAGTAACAGTGATTGTCTCTGCAGTTTTGTTCAAGTCAATGTCAAAGCGAGTGCTGCGTAGTCCTAGGACAGAGCGAACATCTCGGCCACGCAGCGTTTTGGTGCCATTCGATCCGGCAAAAGTGATTGAAGCAACTCGTCCGCCGGGCGTTAGCTGCGCGGTGCTAACGGTGTGAACCTGACCGATGCCGCCAATTTTGCTGCTAAATTCGCTCAGACTAAAGGTTTCTTTCCAGCTATAGACGGGTGAACCTTGATCAAAGTCTTGGACGCTACGTAGATAAGGAACATCACTGCTCCAAACGTCTGATGCGTTCTCGGTGCCGCCGCCAGAAGAGGAGTGGAAGATGGCTTCAATGACAGAACCGTTGTAGGTCACGACCTGACCAGCGGTGGTGTCGACGGCTGTGACGGTGTTGGGATGCTCTTGTTCTATGCCTTTATAGACCTGGTAGGTGGTGGTACTGCCCAAGTCGTAGAGCGGATTTTTGGAGCGCGATCGCTTGTACAAAGCATAGGATCTCGCGGCTACTGCCTGAGACTGTAGTGCCGCCTGAGGCCAGCTTGTCGGCATTTCGCTACCTACCACGCTGTACAGATAGTCATCGAGATCGACATAGTTGATCGCGACTAGCTCGCCGCCTTCTTGGGTGACCATTACCCGACCGCGATACCATTTGCCGCCAATCCAGACCAACCCATCGTCGGCGGGCTCTAACCAAAAAGCATTAGACTCCGCTAGCGTGCTGCCATTGTTGACTAGGTCCACATCAAAAGTGTCAGATTCTAAGCTGACGCCTTGCAGTTGCGGCAGCTGATACAATGCCTCGCCGCTGCCGTTGCGAATGATGGCGGCGGTAGAGCTGCCGATGGTGATAGTGTCTTGATTTTGGGCGATCGCAACTCTTAATTCCACCGCCGCCTGCGCAGGCAACACCAGCACCAGCCACAGCAGCATTCCACCCCACCACCGCAGGCTCCATCTCCCTAAGCTGTCTCCAATCGCCGAGCGCGACTGACTCGGCTCAGTTTTGTGGGTTACTAGACCAAAGAGCCAGTTTTTAGTAAAAGCAGCAGAGTTAGCGGACATGGCTTAGAAAGTTGGGTGTATAGAGCACTGATCGCTGTGGGCGAGGGATTCAACGTATCAAGTTTCACTGAGCTATGCTTCAGCGTTCCCCTACCATCTTAGGAATTCGAGTTTTCTTAAATAGGATCGGTGGCAGTTTTCGAGTTGGCTGCTAGGAAGGGAAAAGAGGAAGATTGGGAAATAGAGGTTTTCAGAGGAGTCCGGCTAGTTTGTAGAGTTCATTGAGGCGGGCGATGATTTTGTCGCCGTATAGGGGATCGGCTTCCCAGAGGTTGCTGAGCTGGCCGACCAGGGGAGCGCTGCCGCGTTTGACGAAGTCAAACCTGGGATCGACTTGAGGACGGGCGAGGGGCTCGGTGCTAGCGTAGGCTTTGAGGTGCTGGATGTGAGCGCGAACGCCGATGCGGGCGCTGGGGAAGCTGGCAAAGTTGCCTGAGCCGTCAGCTAGGCCCGCAAAGTTATTTTGCGCGGAGCGGACCAGTCCAGGAAAGCGGAGGAAGTCAGTTTCTACACACATCTGGCAAAATGCGATGTCGTAGTCCACCCCTTCGATGGTGGCTTCTTCTCGATACAGCTTGGCCAGGTCGGGGAACGTGTCTAGGGCGCTTTTGTTTTCGTTGCGCAAAAAGGTGGATAGAGTGAGCTCTGTCGTGCTGCCGTGGCTCATGATCAAATCAATGGTACCAGGGCAAATGTTCAGCACTGAACCAGGTTTGAGCTTGAGCGTGCGCGTGTTGGCATCCCAGCCAACGCCAACGCTAAACGGCTTTAGATCGACTGCTTTGATATAGACAACGCCGCGATACCGAACGCGACGAATCTGATCTGTTGATAGGTCGACGCTTAGCAGCTCAGCTAGATCGATCGGGATGTAGGCATTACCGCTGACGATGATTCCTTTTTCTGCGTATTCGCCACCGTTGATTTCAATGTTGATCGGTGGAAACTCTGGAACGGTGGGTGGGGTGGGCGTAGGACTGCTGCCGGTGATAGCCCGGCTCCAAGCGGCGAGGCCATTGGCAAGACCGACGGCAAAGTTGCGTCGCCGCTGGGTAAGTAAGGCAAAGTCTTGAGCGTTGGTAAGGTAGGCAATTTCAGCGACGATAGCCGGGGGGATGGTCTGACGACAGAAGGCAAGGCGTCCGGTGGGGGCGGAGGTGTCGGCAAGTACGCCTCGGCTGGGTAGTTCGGGGACTTCTTTTAGAAGGGAAAGCAGGATCAGTTCGGCCTGGTCACGGCGATCGCGATTTCCCGCTATGTGATAGACCTTTGCACCCCGAGTGGCCTTGTTAGAAAAGGATTCGGCATGGATTTCGATGGCGATCGCACCCGTCTTCGTCCTGGCATTAATCCAGTCGATACTCTGTACCAGGCTGAGGTCATCGGGGACTGAAAGCACGTCGTAGCCGCGCGATCGCAGCTCTGGTACTACCAAATCTCGCAGCGCGATCATCTCTTGCGCTTCAGTTGTCCCAGCGGCTCTAGCGCCAGTATCACGCACACCATTTTCGATACCGCCGTGCCCAGCCGAAATAAAGATCTGTGCCATGGAAAAAGTCGCTCGCTACTGCCGCCTAATAGTTCTTCTATAGATTTCTTGCCGTCAGAATACCTTACCCCGTCAGCAGATGCTGAGCTGAATACCAATCACTTATGTATCGGCAGCATCTGACGCCTGAGCATCTCCCTGATCCTTCTTGAAGATCAGCTGAATTCCCAGCGCAACTAGCCCTAGCGCCGCTATACCAAAGACACCTGCCCCTAGCGCCACTATGCCAGTCACCAGCGTACGCACTGCAGACGACATATTTACCACCGCTGGATTGTCCGAAACAATCGGCTTATTAGCAAAAGTTGTGGCGATCGAGATCGTCAGTCGATAGGCCAGTAGAGAGAGCGTTCCCGCCATCAGCGCACCAGTAAAACAGCGCAGCGGCGTTGCTGGCTTCTGACCATTTTCAAGATCTGAAGTATCGGCAGATGGCTTAGGTGAAGTAGATTTTTCCATAGGACGGCTCTTGTAGGCTTTAGACGCGGCCACATGTTTGGGTGATATCCGCCTCATCTCTAAAATACCGTGAGTTTGGAAACAGCCGTCTTGTTCTATTAGCTCAAAAGCACCGAAAAATTATCCAGGGCTAGCCTACAGCTACTTTTCAGTACTCCTAATCTGTTATCCGAAGTTCCTTAGTTATTTTCTAATGCTCCTAAACTATTGTTTTGAGCTTTTGAATTATTCTTTAGCCCTTTCCAGCGGTTTTTTAAGGCTCCTATGTCATTTTCCCAAGTTTCTACGCTATTCCCCCAAGCTTTTCAGTTGTTTTCTCATGCTCTTGACTCATGCTCTTGAGGTGTCTTCCCGCGCTGCCAAATCATTTTTGATAGGGCGAACAAGATGGCGATCGCTCGCGATAAGATGAGTTGCCAGCGGGCTGTGCCGGATTTTGATCAGGCCCTCTGATTTGGATACAACCCTTTGACACATACTGAGATTTAGCCTGTGGCTTCCGTACCCAGCCAGAAAACTAGCTCAAAAAGCAGTTCTAAAAACAATCAAAGAGCGCGAAAAAGATTTGGTCAGCACTGGCTGCGTAGCGATCAGGTGCTAAGTCAAATTGTGCAATCGGGTGAGCTAGTCGCAGGCGATCGCATCCTAGAGATCGGCCCCGGACAAGGCGTCTTGACCCAAAGACTGCTAGACACCTCAGCCAAAGTGCTCGCGGTTGAAATCGACCGAGATCTGTGTTTGCAGCTCAGCGAGCAATTCATCGCCAGCATGGCAGCGGGACAGTTTCGACTGATTGAGTCTGACTTTTTGAAGCTGAATTTCGATCAGGCGCTAATTGATTTTGAGCTAGAGCGGCCTAACAAAGTGATTGCCAACATCCCCTACTACATCACCGCGCCGATTCTAGAGAAGCTGCTGGGGACCATGCGATCGCCCAATTCCACCCCCTTCACCAACATCGTTCTACTCGTCCAGAAAGAAATTAGCGATCGCCTCTGCGCCGAACCCGGCACCAGAGCTAACGGCGCACTGACCATCCGCGCCCAGTACCTAGCCGACTGCGAAGAAATCTGCCCCGTCCCTCCTACCGCTTTCAAGCCCCCACCAAAAGTAGACTCCGCCGTCATCCGCCTGCGCCCCCGCCCCTTCCCCACCCCTGCCAAAGACCCCGTCCGCCTTAGCCAGCTCGTCAAACTCGGCTTCTCTCAAAAGCGCAAAATGCTACGCAACAACCTGCAAAGCATCATCGATCGCGACACTTTGACCTCTGTATTAGAAGGCTTGTCTCTCAATCCCCAGATCAGGGCTGAAGGATTAGGCGTAAGGGAATGGGTGGCTCTCAGTGATGCAGTCGGCGATGCAGTTGGAGAAATCAAATAATGCTCACCCTCCTCGCTAACGCCAAAATCAACCTCTACCTCGAAATTATTAGCGCTCGCCCCGATGGTTTTCATGAGCTGGTGATGGTGATGCAGAGCGTAGCCCTAGCCGATCGCATCACGCTCAAACCAGTCAAATCGCCCAATATCTCGGTTGAGTGTGACCATCCGCTGGTGCCTACAGACTCAACGAACCTGGCATACAAGGCGGTCTCACTACTTCAAAAGCGATTTCCCAATCGGACAAACCAGCAGGGCGGCGTAGAAATTTCGATTGAAAAGAAGATTCCGGTAGGCGCTGGGCTAGCAGGCGGTTCGTCGAATGCGGCGGCGACGCTGTTTGGCCTGGATATTCTGTGGGATTTAGGGCTAACGCGATTAGAGCTGCAGGAACTAGGGGCAGAGCTAGGATCGGATGTGCCGTTTTGTCTGGTGGGGGGCTGTGCGATCGCCACCGGCAGAGGCGAAAAAGTCAATCCACTCTACAAAAAAACCGGACTCCACACCGTCCTCGCCAAATACAACAGCCTCTCAGTATCTACCCCCTGGGCCTATCAAACCTATCGGCAGCAGTTTGGCCACACCTACATTTCCCTTGACAGCTCAGCTAGCCTAGAAGAACGTCAGGCCCGCGTTCACTCTGGCAACATGGTCAAATCCATCAGCCAAAAGCAGCCACAGGCAATCGGCACGCACCTGTACAACGACCTAGAAAAAGTCGTCCTGCCAGCCCATCCCAAAGTTGCGCAGCTCAAAGAAACCATGATCGCCACAGCCGCTCAGTTCAACGCGCTAGGCACGATGATGTCTGGCTCTGGTCCTACCCTCTTCACCCTGACAGAAACCTCAGACCAAGCCCAGAACATTGCTAGAGCCCTGCGCCAGCAGGTGAACGATCCGGACCTGATGATCTATAGCGCTCCATTCACCGCACACGGCATCGAGACGAGCACCGCCTGATCCGCTGCTCAGCTCACCGCTTGACTGGCCGATTGGAAAGTCAACGCATTTGCTACACTGAACCCTTGTACCTAAAAAAATATTCTATGAAGCGACTTCCCTTCGACAGCCAACAAGTCATGCGCCGCACTGAAGATCTCATCAGCGCCGCCTCCAATCGCTATCGCATTACTGTACAAGTTGCCAACCGGGCGCAGCGTCGTCGTTTTGAAGAATTTGACAGCCTAGACGAGTCCAAGATGAAGCCGGTCCTCCGGGCCATCGTCGAAATGTCTGACGAACTGACACAGCCAGAAATCATCGGCGAATAGTCATTGTCAGTGCCTTACTTGTGAGATAACCAGCTCACTAGCAAGACACCCAGTCCAAAAACGAATATACAAGCCAAAAGCGTAGCTATGAGACAACACCTGAAACGATATCGTTTATTAGGCGTCCTGGTAGCTACGCTTATTGCATTTCATGGCTTAACGATTGGGCCAGTACAGGCTCAGTCTACGGTGCGTCGCATCAGTCCCAACGCTATTGCTATGCAGGTGTATGAACAGCTCCCAGAACTGCCTCTAGAAAATCAGTACGTCAGTAGCGAAACCGGAAGCATTGATGCTGAGAATACGCTGGTTTCTAGAATCATTCGCTATCACCTCTACATCAAGGATCGTCCGACCAATCTGCGGTTCGATTGGAAGCTGACGATGGCGGATTACTTAGGCGCATTTGAATCGATTACGTCTGAGGACTATCCCGACTACAGGCTGCGGGAAAATCCAATGGCTGGTGATGTTTTGGCAGTAAAGAATTTGAGCTGGGAGGTGCGCGATCGCCTCCTCAACCTCCTCTACGAAGCTTTCGCGCCTTCTGCAATCAACAGCCAATGATCCGCAAAGTTCTAGAAGGCGAAGGCTGGCGGCTCGGCTGGAATCCCAACGCCGATAGCTTCTGTGGATTACTCGCGGGGCAATCTTGGGCGCTAGAGATGGCAGCTAGAGAATTCAAAGATTTCTGTCGGCTCGTTAGAGAATTGGATAGCACCATGAGCGCTATGGCAGAGCAGCTTATGGACGAAGAGCGCCTAACCTGCGAGCAAGAGACCGAGACGATCTGGCTAGAAGCTGAAGGCTTCCCAACCCGATACGGCCTACGTTTCATCTTACTAACTGGACGAAAGTGCGAGGGCGAATGGCCAGCCGATGTCGTCCCACAGTTGATTACCGCCTTGAATCAGCCGCCCTTCAGCGACATCCGATGATACCTCGATCACCTTCTCCCATCACCACGATCTCGTTCCTGTCCTCGATCAATAAAACAACTTAAACAAAACAGCTCAGGTAGATCAAGGTTTGCTATTTTATCTGGGTGTCCTACGGTAAGAACCATGTGAACTCGTTTGCAGGTATTATCAGCGCCAGTGTGTCAACTAGGGAGCCGAGTCTACGGTGAAAGTCAAAGTTATTAGCGATACGCTTTTCAAGCTCAGTCCCAAGCTATCTAGTCAGCTCGCCAGCTCCGAAAAAGTCTTTGTCAAAAACGGCACTGAATTCGAGCTAATTTCCTACACGGAAGCTGAAGGCAATCACACCCGTCTAGTACTCGCCAACAAAACCCTAGGCAACAATCAGCGCACCTGGTATGCCTACAACCCGGATATCAAACTAGACACTTCTCCAGTCAAGCTAACCGTCGTTAGCGATACCCTCTTCAAGCAGCGTCCCATCCTATCCACGCAGCTCGCCGCCGCCGACAAAGTCTTCGTCAAAAACGGGACCAAATTCGACCTACAGTCATACCTACCCGCCGCTGGCAATCATCTCAAAATTGCCTTAGCCAATAAGTTCCTAGGCGAATTCAACCGCAATACCTGGTATGCCTACGAGCCGGACGTACGCATTAGCGGCTCTACCATTACCCTCAAAGTCATCAGCGACACGCTGTTTAAGTTAGAGCCGGTCCTGTCCTCTCAGCTGTCTGCTGCGGAAAAAATCTTCGTCAAAAACGGCACGGAGTTTGAGCTGACCTCCTACCGTTCGGCAGCAGGCAGCCATGTTCAAGTTGATTTAGCGACGACTGGACTAGGCGATCGCAACATCAAAGACTGGTACGCCTACGCCCCCGACATCCTGATCGAAGGCAACCCTCCTAGCAACGCCCCCCACAAAGGCACCGACGCCAAACCTCAACCCGTCCCAGACCCTACACCCGAACCCAAACCAACCACCCCACCAGCTCCCCCCAGACCCAAGCCTACACCTACCCCCACCCCCGCTAGACCAGCACCTACTGGCCCCTTTCGGCTACCTGGCTTCAGCAGCACATTCTTCCTTTCAGAGCCGATCATCCCAGACGGCAACTTTACCTGGGCCGAGGCGACAAAGAACGGTCGTCGAATTCCGGTCAGTCGAGACGTAGTCTACGGCATCATTCGGATCGCTAGAGTTATGGAAGAAGTCAGAGCTAGATTGGGCGATCGCCCAATCCGCGTCAACTCCTGGTATCGCGACCCTGCTAGCAACCGCGCTGTCGGCGGAGCCCGCTACTCCCGTCATATGTCCGGCGATGCGATCGATTTCGTTGTCACTGGCATCCACGCCTACACCGTCTATGATCGACTCAACAAATGGTGGGGCTCTCAGGGCGGCCTCGCCAGCTCCTCAATCTTCACCCACATCGATGCCAGAGGATACTACGCTCGCTGGTGCTATGGGTATTGAATAGGTAACAAAACAAGTCCATAGGACAGTCCTTAGGAATGCATGGTAGTATAAACGAACTATATTCCTGAGGATTATCCTATGGACAAAAATGAGATGAACATCGAGAGCACTGGCCGCATACAGGTTAAGAACCTATCTGTCCGCTACGGATTGGGAAAGACGGCTGTCTACAAACGCATAAAGGCTCTCGATATCAAGCCGGAAAGAATCGGCAATCGTTCCTATGTTGATAAAGCGCAAATTGAACTCTTAGATGCGCTCCAGGCGTTCATTCAAAACGGTAGAACAACGCCTGAATTCCTTTTTCTGAGAACTCAATACCCAGGCGATGTACCACCTGTCGAACTTGACTAGTAAAACGGTGTGATTTAGAGGGCTGTCCTCTTTGATCCTCAGAGCTGTCTAGGAGAAAGTGTGTATGATATACCTAATTTAGAGTTCCTGTGGATTGTCCAGAGGATAGATCATGAGTGGTGGAAATATTGACCGTATTCCGGTCAATCAGCTGAGCGATCGCTATCAACTGGCTAGAAGCGCTGTGTACAAGCGCATGTCAGATCTGGGTATCGAAAGGGAAAAAATTGGTAATCGGGCCTATGTCAGCAACGAGCAGGTCAAACTGCTAGACGAGCTGCATAACTTCATCGGCGTAGGTGGCAACGTTGCCGAATTTATAGAACGAAAAGGGCTCAACAAAGCTAGTAATTCGTCAGATGATGTCTCTACGGGGCAGTCCACAGGTCGGTCATCAGGACAGTCTTCGGATCTGGCGCTTAGTCAGTCCGACATGGTGAAACTGATTAGTGCGATCGCAGCCGAAATGTCTGCAAAGCTGCAGCCCGCTGTGCAAACCAGAGATCCGCTCGCCTACTACGAGTCCTTAGAAAAAGCCGCTAACAGAGGATGGAAGCTAAGAACATCCGAGCTAGCAGAGCTACTGAAACTCGACTCCAAAGAAATTGACAGCTACGGCCAAACCTTCTACGAAGCGGGCTTTGTCTTCAACCGTGCCGGTTATCGCTCAGGCGGTGAAGGCGCTTGGCTAGTCTCAAAAAGATAGTACTAGTCTCGAAGAGAAGAAAAGAGTAAACTATGAAAAGAGCTGACATTTCTGCCAGCTCTAGTTTTCTTTTTTGTGTTTTGTACCTATTTGACAGATCAACTGATTTCGTTTGAGATTGGCATCAGTTGAATATGTTAGCGGCGGTGGTGTCGGTGATGACGTTGGTAGTGATGCTGATGCTAGCACTGGCACCACTTTTGCGTTTAGATCGATTTGCCCAAAAGGCCAAGTCAACTTGCGCATCAGCGGTGGACTGTCAGTCGCTCTGGCATTTGTTCGCCAGAAGGGGCTTTACTCACCAGTGGAAGCCGTTCCCCCGAAACCCTTCAGTCTTGTTCACAAACAAAGTATAGCATGTACTCAGGACAGTCCTTAGGACAAATCTACGGAAGTTCCTTAGGATAGTCCGCAAAGCTGTCCTCAATACATTTTTGCAGCCTGGTAGTGCTTTACTTTTGGTTAGTGGAAGGTGTGGGTTGTGCTATTCTTGATAGGCAAATTAACGGCTTCGGGGCGTAGCGCAGCTTGGTAGCGCACTACTTTGGGGTAGTAGGGGTCGTGGGTTCAAATCCCGCCGCTCCGATTCTCAACTATTTGCAACCTAAGACCCACAGGTGCTTTCTTCGGAGAGCGCCTGTTGTTGTTTAGGAATGATTTCAATCCCACTCGAAGCGTCTGTTGAGAACTTGAAAGGCAAAAAGCCGACGAGCGATAATTTTCTTCTTACAAAAGAACAGGTACAGCCTCCTATGTCACAATAGAAAAGCCCCAATAGATAGATAGATTTACACCTGTGAGTATCGCAAAGTCGCCTGCCCGTCGAGCCGTTTTCCCCTTCACTGCGGTTATTGGCCAAGAAGATATGAAGTTAGCGCTGATCTTGAATGTGATCGATCCTAAGATCGGTGGCGTAATGATCATGGGCGATCGCGGCACAGGCAAGTCTACTACCATCCGCGCCCTCGCCGACCTGCTGCCGGATATTGAAGTTGTCGCCAACGATCCCTACAGCCGTGCGCCCGAAGATCCCGACATACTCAAGGACTATGAGGGCAAAGACATTCCTACTGCCAGCAAAAAAGTGCCTATGGTCGATCTTCCCCTAGGTGCAACCGAAGACCGCGTATGTGGCACTATCGACATAGAAAAAGCCCTAGGCGAAGGTGTAAAGGACTTTGAACCTGGTCTGTTAGCAAAGGCAAACCGTGGCCTTCTTTACGTAGACGAAGTCAACTTGTTAGATGATCACCTAGTCGATGTCCTGTTAGATTCTGCTGCGTCGGGTTGGAACACTGTAGAACGCGAAGGTATCTCCATTCGTCACCCAGCCCAGTTTGTCCTAATCGGTTCTGGCAATCCAGAAGAAGGTGAACTACGACCTCAGCTGTTGGACCGCTTTGGGATGCATGCCGAAATTCGCACCGTCCGTGAACCGGCTTTGCGGGTCCGCATCGTAGAGCAGCGCACGGAATTTGACCAAGACCCCGAAGGATTTTCCGCTCAGTGTCAGACTGATCAAGATGCACTGCAAGAGAGAATTATTGGTGCGCAGAACCGGCTGAAAGATGTCACCATCGATCAAGAGTACAAGCTCAAAATCTCCGAAGTGTGCTCAGAGCTGAACGTAGATGGGCTAAGAGGCGATATCGTCAGCAACCGCGCAGCCAAAGCGCTAGCGGCCTACGAAGGTAGAACCGAAGTCACCCTTGAAGACATTCAGCGTGTAATTGCCCTGTGCTTGCGCCACCGTCTGCGCAAAGATCCTCTAGAGTCAATTGATTCTGGATTCAAAGTGGAGAAGACCTTTAGCACTGCGTTTGGCGTAGCTGCGCCAGAGATGAACGGTCGCAAGCCTACTGGTGTCCGATAAAGTTGCTCTCAATTCTGTTTGCCCATAGCCTGCTTGATAGCCGAATGCCCACATGACTAAACGCATTCTTGGTCTAGACCCAGGTCTAGCAATTTTGGGATTCGGTGTCATTGAGTACGACCCGGCCAAAATGCGAGATTTAGCGCCGGACATTCAAGTGATTGATTATGGCGTTGTCCAGACGCCTGCTCGTACAGATACTGGCAAGCGACTTTGCACTATCTACGACGATTTACATAGCGTCATTGATGAGTTCAAGCCTGACTTAGTCTCGATTGAAAAGCTATTCTTCTATCGGATGGGCAACACTATTTTGGTGGCGCAAGCTAGAGGTGTTGTGATGTTAGTGCTAGCTCAGCGTGGCTTACCTTTTGTAGAATTCACGCCTGCCCAGATTAAGCAGTCAATTACAGGGCACGGTAATGCCGATAAGGTAGAAGTGCAAGATGCTGTGGCTAGAGAGCTGAAGTTAGATACTATTCCCAGGCCAGATGACGCAGCAGATGGATTGGCTGTTGCTTTGACGGCTTGGTTTCGGATGGAGTAGAAGTGCTGTGCCTGAGTTTGCGACCGCTCTAGAAAGAGAAAAGATAGAGCAGCTGATGCAGCCTGCTTTGATTCGGGTGATCGACAATATCCGTAAGCAGCTGGATAGCAGTGTTTGGCAAGGCAGCTACGAAGAGGAGCTGATTTGGCCGGAGGGAACGACAGTAGAACAGCAACAAGAATATCTAGAGCTGCAAAAAGGATTGCATGGGGTGCCGTCAGAAGAACACGACCGGGTAGCCGCGCGGATGTCCGCGCTGCCACAGCCATCACCTTTGTATACGCTCAGGCTAAAAAATGACGGACAGGAAGAAGACCAGACGATAGATATTTGGTCTTTGTGCTATCGGGTATGTGCGACTGCCTATAGAGATGAATCCAGCGCAGCTATTACAGCAGACGAGACCCTGTTCGACGAATCTGGCGAAGTAGACTGGAGAGTGCTCGACGACAAAACACTGGGCTTGGTCGAAAGTATTTTTAAGTCATTGCCAATCTCGGAGGCGCTCTAGCAGCACGACTGCGCATCACTATCGACTATCAGCTATCGGCCAATTAGCTCCACCCTATCTGGTAAATAAATAGGGTGAAGTTTTGATTTGTGCTTATCTATATCTGAAGCTGAAAAGACTTGTTTGATAAGAAATAGAGGCTAAGGTTATGAAACTTGTTGGAATGCTAGATTCTCCCTATGTCAGACGAGTTGCGATCGCACTCCAAGCCCTCAACATCCCCTTTGAGCACTCATCGCTCTCAGTCTTTCGCAACATGCCAGAATTTAGCCAAATTAATCCGCTGATCAAAGCGCCCACGTTAGTCTGTGACGATGGCGAAGTCCTGATGGATTCCAGTTTGATTTTGGACTACGTCGAGCGACTATCTGATGAGGACAAAACGCTTATGCCAGCCGATATGAAAAGCTATCAGCGAGCAATCCGGCTGATAGGGCTCGGCATTAATGCCTGCGATAAAACCGTGCAGATCGAATACGAGCGGCAGAGACCCGAGGAAAAGCAGTACCAGCCCTGGCGCGATCGCATCCAAACCCAGCTCACTGCTGCCTATGATTTGATCGAGCCCTATGCCGTTGATGCCTCAACCTGGTTAGTCACTGGCAAAATGACCCAAGCTGATATCACTATCTGCGTCGCCTGGCAGTTTACTCGCTTCATTGCAGACGAGGCTGTTGAAGCAAATCGCTATCCGGGCATAGCGGCTCTATCAAAACGTGCTGAGGCCAGTACCGCATTCGCAGCCGTACCGATCGAGTCCGACTGGCAGCCAAAATTTTAGTTGCGTTTCCTTTACGACCTTCATAGCGTTTCTCGGATGTATTCGAGAAACGCGTGGCCTGTTGTTACACAAGGATTTCAGCCTGAAAACTGTGCCTTAGCCAAGTGACCAACGCTATAAAGTATTGTGGCTCCTGAAAGCAGTGTGACCTATGAAAATAAATTTGTCCGCCGTACCAATTGAAACAGGCACGAACTATCCGGACCCATTTCGCTCATCTGTGGAGGGGCGATCACGCCAAAGAGTCGGCAATTCAGCCGGACTTACAAACTTTGGAGTCAACCTCACGACACTGGCACCGGGTAGTCAGTCAGCGCTCAGACACTGGCACTCTGCCCAAGACGAATTTATCTACGTGGTGCAGGGCGAACTGGTGCTAGTTTCAGACGATGGAGAGCAGCTGCTAAAGGCTGGAGAGATGGCAGGCTTTGCCGCAGGCGTTGTCGATGGCCATCATCTGATCAACCAGTCAGATCATCCGGCGGTTTACTTAGAGATTGGCGATCGCACTACACCTGATCAGGCCAATTACCCGGACCAAGACTTACAGTACGTCCCCACAGATAAAGGTCGTAGGGTATTTATACATAAAGACGGTCGCCCTTACTAAGTCGGCTGCTATCACGGCAGGGTGATAAATACGCAAAATCACCCTCATCAGACAGCCGGTACAAATGTTTCACTGACAGTATAGCTAGCGTATCGATACATGTATTCGAGGCTGGCTTATGGAGGGGTGCGTCCTTCGGCTATTTTTCTCATCATCGAGACTCACATCACACTTATCCAAGGATTCTACCCATGAGTAAGCGCTATCTTCTAGGCGCGTTTTGTATGCTAGCCACTTGGTCTAGCAGCTATGCACCTGTTCATACCAGCAGCCGTCCAACTATTGGCAGCGCCGCTAATGCTGACGAAGTTCGCTGGACCCCAGATCCTAAAAGAGGCCGCGCTTCAAACACGCTTTCTGGCGGTCGCCGAGGAACAGCTTCTGCTACCTGCGCTCTAGACGACCGCCTCAAGCCTGCTGTTACCCTGCTGGTCCCAGAAGAAACGATCGCCCTAACCACTAAAGCCCAACCAACGTTGGCTTGGTATGTCGAAGGTAATCAAACCGCAGAGATGGAATTTGTTCTGTTTCATCCTGAGCATGCCGATCCTGTCTACACCAGAGAGATTCAGTCAGCTACCGGTTTAGTAGAAGTCACACTGCCTGAATCAGCCGCCCTCGAAGTAGGTGTTCCCTACCGCTGGACAGTGTTTGTGGCCTGTGACCATGACAACTTTTCGGTTCATACCCGCAGTTTGGTAGAACGGATCGAAGTGCCAAATGCAGCGCTGGATGTGAGTGCTATGTCCTCTCTTGAGCAGGCCTCACTCTATGCTTCTCAGGGAATTTGGTACGATACGCTCAACTCACTAATTGATGCCTGCCGTCAGGATGCTCGAACTATCGTTCTGCAAGAGCTCCGCAGCTTACTTCAGCAAATAAACACGGATGTGCCAATAGAACTTTCTCTAGCTGTCGAATCGTAGAAGTGGGCTTACTAAGACAGTCAGCTCTGCACCTCGTGTAGCTACACGAGGTGTTTTTTGGCGATTGTTTTGTCTGACAAAGGAAAAATTTCTGCACGTGGTGAATCAGCCTCAACAGTTACCAGCCACTACCTGGACATATGTGGTCAAACGTTGGTGGCAGCGACTAATCAATCCCAGAAGCATGACGCCTATTCTAGGGATAGTCGCGACTGGAGGCGTTCTAGCCTTACGAAGCGCGGGCTTCTTTCAGATTTGGGAGCTTCAGACTTTTGACTTTATGATGAATCACCGGTTTGCAGAGCCACTTGATGAACGAATCGTTATCGTTGGAATTACAGAAGCAGACGTCGAGCGATCGCAAACAGCAATTATCACCGATACGATGCTGGCGGAGGTGATCGAAAAGATCAGGATGCAGAACCCAACCGTGATTGGGTTGGATCTGTTCCGTAATGTACCCACAGATGAGGGATACGATCGGCTCCAGACTATCTTCCAAGAGACGTCTAATCTGATCGGCATTGAGAAGGTAATTAATGATAGGGCACTAACCGCCGTTGCCGGCAACTCAGTGCTGCTCAAGAACAATCGGTTAGCCGCCAGTGATTTAATCGTTGATATCGATGGTCGGGTGCGTCGGGGCTTTTTGTTTCCTAGTGCGGTGGGCGATCGCATCATAGAAGGGTTTGCTTTTCGTGTTGCCCTCGAGTACTTGCAAAGTCATGACATCTCGCCCAATCCGGACGCTGCGATACTAGAGCTAGGTCACACCTATCTGCCGCCATTCGAGAAAAACTCGGGTGGCTACAGCAACGCTGATGCTGGGGGCTATCAAATCGTGATGAACTGGCGCCCTGGTCTTCAGTTTCAGAGCTTCAGCATCTACGAAGTTCTAGATGATCGCATTCCCGATGGCGCACTACAAGACAAAATTGTGCTAATTGGCAGCATGCAATCTGGGGATGCCGATGTGTTTTTTACACCCTATAGCGCCCAGAAAGAATTGATTGGGCTGGTTCCCAGCCATGGCATAGAGATTCATGCCAGTCTAACGAGCCAGATTATCAGCGCCGCTTTCGGACAGAGAGCGCCGATCAAGATGCTAACGAATCAGGTTGAATCGCTGCTGATTGCCGTTTATACCTGTATTAGTCTGTCTATATATCGCTGGGGCCGAACCGAGATGCGGCAACTACAGCTCTACAGTGTCGTTCTGTTTGTTACTGCAGGACTTGGCCATTTAGCGCTTGTGTTAGGCGGTTGGTGGCTACCTGTTCTACCAGCCAGTGTCGCCTTGATAACTGTTCCACTGGTCCTCCGACTGCACAAAATTAACCGACTCAAAACGCTATCAGAGGTTGACGATCTAACGCAGCTGGCAAACCGGCGCAGCTTTCAAAAGCACCTAATCGACGAATGGCAGCGCGCTGTGCGATCACGATCGCCAATCTCCCTAATTCTTTGCGACATCGACTACTTCAAGCTCTACAACGATACCTACGGACATCCAGCTGGCGACGCATGTCTGAGACAGGTCGCCAGCGCCATTGGCCAATCCGTCAGGCGGCCCGGTGATTTAGCTGCTCGCTACGGTGGAGAAGAGTTCGTCATTCTCCTACCTAATACTGATGCAGACGGTGCTCAGCAAGTTGCCAAAGATGCCGGAGCCAAAGTTCGAGCCCTCAAACTAGAGCATAGGTCTTCCAAGGTATCACCGTATATCAGTATTAGCCTAGGCGTCACCACAGCAACCCCGACCCAGAGTATGGCGATGACCGTCCTCGTAGATACCGCCGATCTAGGACTGTACAAGGCCAAACAACAAGGGAGAAATCGCCTCGTCACACGCAGACCCTGGGCTGTCGACTAATGCTGACTTGGCTCCTGCTTTAATCCTTGCTGCGGCCTCTCTCCCTGTCCTTTTCCCTGGCGGTGGTCATTGAAGTAATTCACTCTCGCCCCTGCCCACTGCAGTTTATTCCGCAACGTCCGGTAATAGGAGTGGTCCTCACCTAGCAGAATGAATTTTGCCAGGTGACTTGCCATGCGAATATCTACCCGCTGCCCTGGCCAAACCGTTGTTCCTAGTACACCATCGGCCCATAGCTTAGTATTGCCTTCTGGATCGACAAGTGGCCAGACGCTGACCGTACTCCCTGGTGGCAGCACAATTGGACGGCTAGACAGGCTCATTGGGCAAATAGGCGTCACAATCAGCGCATGCATGCCTGGATGCACAATTGGACCATTAGCGGAAACCGTATACCCCGTCGAACCGGTTGGTGTACTGATCAGCAGACCGTCGCCCTGATACTGATCGACAACTTCTCCATCGATTTCTACTTCTAACGTAGAGGTAATCATGCGGTTCGGTGAAGCGGGTTTCACACACATTTCGTTGAGTGCAAAGTAGCGATCGCTCACTGGCTCAATATTGTAAGACTCTCCTTTGTGCGTTCTTGCCTGCAGCATCATCCGTCGCTGCACCGCAAACTGATCGCCTAGCAAACGCTCCCAAACCCGCTCAAAGTCACCGATCACCTCAGATGATTCTGCCAAGAATCCTAAATGTCCTCCTATGTTGACCGCTAGGATAGGGATATCATCCGATGCCAAATGGCGAGCGGCGGCTAGTGCAGTTCCATCTCCACCCAGCACCACCGCCAGATCGATCGGCTGATGCGAAGACTCCAAAAAAACGGGGTAAGGATTGTCCTGTGCGCCGCTCGGTCCCATCATTACGTTAGAGCCGTGTGCCTCTAGCTGACGAGCACATTTGTCGGCACAGCTCTTGCTAAGCTGATTCCCAGCTTTGTATACGATGATCACCTGCTTGAGCTGCACGGTGCTCCCTGGTTACTACCATTTTGGTTACTACCACTTGAGTAGATTGAACTGCTCCATATCTACAGTGTCTCGGTTTCTATAGATAGATAGCACGATGGCCAAGCCTACAGCGGATTCGGCTGCTGCAATTGTAATTACAAAAACTGAGAAGACCTGACCTTTAATCCCATCGGGATCAAGGTAGTTCGAAAATGCCATCAGATTGATATTGACTGCGTTGAGCATCAGCTCAATGGACATCAGCACTCGAATCACGTTGCGGCTAATAACCAAACCGTAAATGCCAACGCAGAATAAAGCGGCTGCCAATACTAAAAAATACTCGAGTTGCATATGAATAAAAAATGGATTTGATCAACTGTAGAAAGTAGAGACAGACCGATAGTGTTCTATCGTCTAATCATTTCTGCTACCGGCACCCACTAGCTCGCGAGGCTTTTCGGGAAGGGTGAGCGCTTCTGAAGGTGTAATCATTTCCTCTGGAATATACTCACGTCTAGCTAAAACAATTGCCCCGACTAGCGCAATCAATAGCAAAACAGAAGCCAGCTCAAAAGGTAGCAAGTAGTCGCTAAAGAAGTGCTGACCAATCACCTCGATTGCCCTGTCCCCGGCGGCTGGTGCGTTGGAAATCGCCCACGGATGAGAGATCACCATCGTGCTCAACAGACCAAACAAGCCAGTGCAAACTACACCAGTTGCAGCTCTACCAACCCAAGCGTTCTTAATCTCAATGAAATCTTCTTGCTTATTAACTAGCATGATTCCAAACAGAATCAGCACGTTGACCGCACCGACATAGACCAGTACCTGAGCTGCTGCTACAAAGCCAGCGTTTAACAGAATGTATAGGCCAGCGATGCTAGTGAAAACTAAACACAGCAAGAAAGCCGAATACACAATATTGGAGAGCAGAACAACACCTAATGCCCCAACTAGCATGATTAGTCCTAGCAGGCCAAGGGATACTAGCTGTACACCCTCTGCCAAGTTTAAAGCCGCTAAATCCAAAGCCAAAATCAAAACGATGTTCTCCTCACAGTACGAATGCTGACAAAAATCATAGATGAACTAGCCAGATTGATTAGGACGTAGCGGGTTATTCCGCAGCCGCACTATCAGCCGTTTCCTTTGCTGAGTCCTCTTTGGCCTGCTCAGCTTCCATTTCCGCTAAGATATCTTTCGGCAGTCGACCAGCCCTTTGACTGCCTGCGGGCAAATCATGAGGATCCATCACACCCTTCGGCAAATAGGCAAACTCACGCATAGGCGTCACCATCGGATCGTCAGTGACTTTGTAGGGTAGTCTACCTAGCGCGACGCTGTCGTAGTTTAGATCGTGGCGATCGTAGGCTGATAGCTCGTACTCTTCTGTCATTGATAGGCAGTTAGTCGGGCAGTACTCTACACAGTTGCCACAAAAGATACAGACGCCAAAGTCAATACTGTAGTGATTGAGAACCTTTTTCTTCGTTTCTCTATTGAATTCCCAGTCAACTACAGGCAGGTTAATCGGACAAACCCGTACGCATACTTCACAAGCAATGCACTTATCAAACTCAAAGTGAATACGACCCCGGTAGCGCTCGGAAGGGATCACCTTTTCGTATGGATACTGCACCGTTACAGGACGGCGCTTCATGTGGTCAAAGGTGACAGACAGACCCTGACCGATAAATTTTGCTGCTTGGGCTGTTTCTTTGGCGTAGTCGCCGACTTGTTTCAAGAAGTTCAACATGGCAGGGGGTCCAACGTAGATAAGCAGAGAAATTCAGACAGTCAAGAAAGAGCGGCTGAGGCCAAGAAAAGGCGAAGTAACGCTAACTAACCGCCAAATGCACCTGGGAAAGTCAGCTTGAGGCCAGCTGTTGCCAGCAGGTTTACCAACGCGATTGGAAGTAGAAATTTCCATCCTAAATCGAGCAGCTGATCGATTCTGACGCGAGGCACAGTCCATCTGAGTAAAATGGTCAAAAAGACTAGCGCATAGGCCTTCAGCATGGTCATTACAATCCCGAGAGAGGCTGTGATGATCTGGACCCAAGCGGCATTAGCATCAATTCCTAGGAGCGCGGTGATAGTTTCAACTGGAATTGGAAAGTTCCATCCGCCCAGATACAGCACTGACACAATTAGGGCAGATAGCATCAGGTTGACATAAGAGCCAACATAAAACAGCCCGAACTTCATTCCCGTGTATTCAGTTTGATAGCCTGCGACTAATTCTTCCTCCGCCTCGGGAAGATCAAAGGGCAGACGCTCACACTCAGCTAGCGCCGAAATCCAAAAGATGACAAATCCTACCGGCTGTCGCCAAATGTTCCAGCCTAAAATGCCGTAGCTGGATTGCTGGTTGACGATATCGATAGTGCTTAGCCCGTTAGACATCATCACAACTGCCAAGACTGCGAGCGCCAGCGGGATTTCATAGCTGATTGATTGCGCTGCGGCTCGCAGTCCGCCTAGCAGAGAATATTTATTGTTAGAAGAGTAGCCAGCCATCAGCAGTCCGATGGGCGTGATGCTAGAAAGGGCAATCCATAGAAAGATACCGATGCCCAAGTCAGTGATGACTAGATTCTGGCCAAATGGGACGATCAAAAAGGATAGAAAGACCGGAATCACTACGATGGCAGGTCCAATCACGAAGAGCCAAGGATCCGCTTTGGCAGGTGTGATATCGGCTTTGAAGATTAGTTTGACACCATCTGCTACGGCCTGTAGTGCGCCCAACGGACCAATATATTCGGGGCCAATACGCTGCTGAGCGGCTGCGGAGATTTTTCGCTCTAGCCAAACGCAGATAAAGATACTGACTGTCGCTGCAATCAGCATCAGTAGCATTGGCAGCGGAATCCAAACTGTTTTGGCTGCGCCTGCGGGCAAGCCCAAATCGATGAGTGCTTGAACGAAGGTTCCTTGAAGGTCAATCCCTGAAGTCATGCTAATAAAAGACGTTTCGCAGTGTCTGGATACATTTCTCTAACAGATTCTAGCGCTTAATCAACTTCTCTACCTTTTATCTAAGTCGCAAAACTGTTGCAGAGCCATAGATAAAGCCTATGACTTATAGCAGAATGCGCAATGACTGTGCATTCTGCGAGGCGCTTTGCTTTGTTTGAAAAAGACCGTAGCGTTTGATCAGACTGAAAGCGAAGTGTCGGACGCCACAGATAAAACAGTTGAAATAAAACGGTCAAAAATAAAACCCCCCCGGCAAAAGCCGGGGGGGCTGGAGTTCCTGAAAATCGTCACTGGGTATATATTCACTGTAGTTTGGGCGATTGCAAAGAGGGGTAATGCCCATCACCTCGGTGCTAACACAGAAAAACCTGGGTTGGAAACGGCTGATTCTTTGAGTGAATATGCGGTTTCTCGAGTGCGTTGGCTGATTTCTGGGTTGGATATCTTTCGCCTATTTGTCCCAGATGTCAGGTCTTTTGTCGATAGAGATATATGGTTGGCCGTGTAATCCGTCGTATATCTGGGTCGGACGGAAGATCCTGTTAGTGCTGATCTGTTCTTTCCAATGAGCTAGCCAGCCGGCTACGCGCGCGATCGCAAAGATAGGCGTAAACAGATCAGACGGAATCCCCAGCTTGCGATACACCAGCCCAGAATAGAAATCCACATTAGGATAAACCCCTTTGTGTCCGAGCTTCTCTTCTACTACCAGCTCTAGCTCTAGGGCAATATCGTAATACGCATCGCGGCCAACCTTGTCGAACAGCTGCTCGGCTAATCCTTGTAAAATCATCGCTCGAGGATCTTTTACCTTGTACACGCGATGCCCGAAGCCCATGATTTTCTGGCGGTTGGCAATCCGCGCGTCAATGTAGGGGCGTACATTTTCAACGGAGCCAATCTCCTCAAGCATTGCGATGACTTCCTCATTGGCTCCGCCATGCAAAGGACCAGCCAGCGTACCTACCGCAGAAGCCACTACCGCATAAGGATCAGTCAGCGTAGAGGCAGTAACCATTGCCGAAAAAGTAGAGGCGTTGATAGTATGCTCCGCGTGCAGAATCAAACACACGTCAAAGATTCGAGCCGCGAGTGGATCGGGTTCTTTTTCGTTGAGCATGTACAGAAAGTTCGAAGCATAGTCTAGGTCGTCTCTAGGCTGAACTGGATCATTTCCTTTGCGCATCAGCTCAAAAGCAGCCACCATCGTTGGGATCTTGGCCAGCAGCCGAACGACTGCGTTTTGTACATAGGCTGGATCGTTCAGCTCTCGCTTTGAGTGGAATAAACCCAGCGCCGCAGCGCACGCTTGCAGTGCGTCCATGGGATGTCCGCTTTCTGGGAAACATTTCATCATGTCCCGGATGCGATACTTCAGCCGACGGTGATACTGAATTTCGTGTTTGAAAACGTCTAGCTCAGCATGCGTGGGTAGCCCGCCCCAGATCAGCAAATAGGAGCTTTCTAAAAAGGTGCTGCTACGTGCGAGATCTTCTATTCGGATGCCACGATACTCCAATACGCCATTTTGACCATCTACATGGCTGATACTCGACTGTGTAGCCGGAACTCCTTCTAATCCAGGTCGGTATTCACGTAGCATCGCTGTCATTGTGAGGTTCCTGATCTATGAGTAGTCATTAACGCTTCTCAGTATCTCACCACGCGGATCGCTAATCAGTATTTAGAACACCGTTTTCTGGATTTACTAGACGCTGAAGCTTTTGCTTAATTTGTTTGTCAAACACTTCCCATTTTTGTCGGTTGTAGTCGCTGTTTTCGTAGTAGCCGGACAGGAATCCAATCGGAATTTCAAAGCCGCCCGCCATCGATCGCCCGCCGCCAAAGAAACGGCCATGATTGTCTTGGCCCAGGGCTTCTTTGATAAATTCGTCAGGGTCGAGGGTAATCTTATTAGTCCGCAAAGAGCCGACAACTAATTCTTTCTCCTCGTCTTCGTCGTGTACGATGCCATAGACAACGGCGGTATGGACGTTTTCTTCGGTGACTAGAAAGTCTGCGGCCTGGGGGATGGCGTCTCTATCTTCGTAGCGAAGATAGCCGACCCCAGCGATAGAGACACTGTTTTGAATCTGGCGGTTGCGCAGCGATCGCTCAATTACATCCATCACTCGGCGTGACCTAGACGCCTGCAACACGGCGCTCAATAGCTGCGCGTCGTAATACTTACTTAGGAAAGCTGCTGCTAAGAAGTCCGGCTCCGATGCCTGCATGAGGCGACCTGTATCAGAGCGTAGGCCGTGCATCAGCGCGGTAGCACACTTTATGTGGTAGTCATTGCTGCGATCTAGCTGAATGATTCCAGATTGCAAGTACTGGGTCATGATGGTCGCTGTCGCATGGATATTGGGCCGGATGTCCAACAGCTCGCCAGAGAGCTTGCCTTGCATTGCATGATGATCGACAACTAGCAGTAGGGGTAGCTGAGCGGCTTTGACTTTCTCTGTCAGGTGGCTGGTGGTGCCCTGCGTATCAATCAAAACATAGCCTTGGTACTGAGCTAGGTCCGGAGCTTCCTTGCCATTGGCAGGCCATCGCTTTGCGGGTAGATTCGTCAGCTTGACTAGGGCGATATTCTCTTGGTGGCTGAGTGTACCCGAATAGTAAATATCGCACTGAATGTTGTAGGCATGCGCCATAAGACGATATGCCCAAGCCGAAGATAGCGCGTCGGGATCGGGGAAGTCTTGCAGGAGCACGAGCTGATGAGTGCCGCTGTGCTTTTTAAGGAGTTTTTCTAGCGCTTCTGCCCGATTGCTTTCAAATCCAGCCGCACGACGCAATTTATCTGCCTGGTCAGTTGCCAATATATCTGTCGAACTCACATCTGAGGTGGGACTGGTGTCTGGAGAGCCATCAGGGCGAGACTGTCTATCATCTAACAAAGTGCTTTCGGGGAGTGACATTTCAAGTGTGCTCTTATTCTGAAGGATATGAGTGCGACTGAGTGGCAGGCTTTGCAGTCCATTTGTTTAGGGTTACCAACCCCTGCACTTTGCGGATGCCAGTACCTGACTGAGTACTTAACATACTCAATCCGTAGAAAACAATCTGTGGAAGATGAGATAGAGGACAGTTGTCTTAGATGTCTGTCTCTGAAGAGACTGTCTCTAGGGCGATTGTTCCCTTTGGTAGCCTGTTCTGCTATTTAGTTCAATCTGCTGCTCAGTTCAGTTAGCTGTCTAGCTCAGTTGGCTACCTGGCTCGGTTGGCTACCTAGCGCAGTTGGCTACTTAGTTCAATCCGATGACGTATCTGCGCCATTCTTGGTGAACGCCGCCACGTACGTGCCTAGATATTTCAAAGTACAGGCTGCTATGCGGTTTACGCGGCTGGTTGGCCAAGGGCATCTCGGCTTCTCTAGGCGTGCGGCTGCCTTTCCTGACGTTGCAGCGTACGCAGGCGCTGACAATGTTTTCCCAGGAATCACCGCCGCCGCGTGATCTTGGAATCACGTGATCTAGCGTTAGCGTATCGCCCGCATAGCCGCAGTACTGACAGGTGTGGTTATCGCGATGGAGCAGATTGCGTCGGGTCAGGGGAATGTCTTTGTAAGGGATGCGGACGTAGTGGCGCAAACGGATTACAGTAGGCAGTGGAAAGTCCGGGTAGACTTGCTCTTCACGCTGTTCTATCTGTTCGGCTTTGCCTTTAATAATGAGCACAACCGCACGTCGCCAACTGGTAATGTTTAGCGGTTCATAGGACGCATTTAAAACGAGAACCTTACTCATGCATTAGTACGCCAAATCCTGAATAGATAGTAGCACAGCCAAGTAATTCCGAGGGTTTGAGCGCTGCTACACTGTTCTCCTAAAGGCTTCCTGTGCTTTTTTGCTATTTCTTTGTTTTGAGGTCACTATGCTTAGCTGGGAGGCAACACCCGCAATATCGACGATGCGCTGTGCTAGAGCCTGGGTCGAAATCAATCTGGTGGCACTAGCTCACAATATCAAGTCGCTCAAAGCGCTACTGCCAAAGGGTACTGATTTGATGTCTGTGGTCAAGGCGGATGCCTATGGCCACGGTGCGGTAACGGTGGCTGAGGTGGCGATCGCATCAGGCACCACTTGGCTAGGGGTAGCGACGGTGCCAGAAGGGATTGAGCTGCGGCAGGCCGGTATCAGAGTGCCGATTTTGGTAATGGGGGCGGTAAACGATCCGGCAGAGGTACGGGCGATCGCGCACTGGCATCTACAGGCGACCCTTGTTGACCCCAAACAGGCTCTTATCTTTTCGGAGACGCTAAAAGACCAGCACATCGACTTACCGGTTCATCTCAAGCTAGATACTGGCATGTCCAGATTAGGCTTCATCTGGCGGCGCTCTGTAGAATTCGCTCGCTTTGTGCAGCAGCTGCCCCACCTAGAAACGGTGAGCGTCTATTCTCATCTGGCAACTGCAGACAGCCTAGACCCAACAGTGATGCAGCTACAGCATGCGCGATTTGAGCGGGCGATCGCGGATCTCAAGCAGGCCCATCTGCTTCCCCCCCGTCTCCACCTTGCCAACTCTGCCGCAACCCTAGCAAATTCAGCGATGCACTACGACATGGTGCGAGTAGGTCTATCCACTTACGGACTCTATCCGGCTCCACATCTTAGTCCCCGCCAATCCAAGACTGTACAGCTCCCTACACTACACCCAGTTCTAGAAGTAAAAGCTCGAGTTACCCACATAAAAGAAATAGATGCTCACACCGGCGTCAGCTACGGTCACAAATTTGTCTCCCCTAGACCGATGAAAATTGCGACCGTTGGCATCGGCTACGCAGACGGCGTTCCCCGCGTACTCTCCAACAAAATGCAGGTCATCTTGAACGAACAGCGTGTCAATCAAATCGGCGCTATCACGATGGATCAGCTCATGCTTGACGTTTCGGGCGTTGAAAACGTTCAAGCAGGCGATATCGTTACGCTTCTAGGAAGAACCGAACACTACTGTCTATATGCCGACGATTGGGCTGAGCTTGCAGGCACCATTTCTTGGGAAATTCTATGTGGATTCAAGCACCGCTTACCTAGAATCACAATTGCGAATGAAGCAGCCTCTCAAATTACCTCAAAATATCGCTAGAGCTTTCGCAGAGTTCTTGCTATTATGGTTGCTCACTCGTGGAGAAGTGGCTGAGTGGTTGAAAGCGGCTCCCTGCTAAGGAGTTATGGGGTGTAAACTTCATCGAGGGTTCGAATCCCTCCTTCTCCGTTGTTTTTTTGCTGTTATTTCCTACAGATTCCTAACTGCCCATAGCAATCGCTCTGGCGTTGCGTTGGTGTGGGCAAAAGAAAACAAGTGCTGAAAACGCAGTTGACCCTGAGCATCTAGAACGAACTGAGCAGACAAGGGTGCGCCTAGCGCCTGCCCGGTCCCGTATTTGTGAAAGACGCTGCAGTCTAAATCAACTAACAGCGGCAGCTTTAGAGACAAGTCCTGTCGCACCCGCTGACTTTGAGCAACGTCTGTACCAGTTATCACCAGGACCGCTGCGCCTAGTCCCTCAAACTGCCCATACGACTTATTTAGCGCTGAAACATACAAATGGCGTAGAGGGGAGTACTGCTTTTCAACAGGGATCCGGGCAAAAACTAGCACGACAGGCTTTCCTCTGTAGCTAGAAAGCTGGTGAACCCGATCGTCCGTATCAGTCAGGGTGAAATCAGGTAAGACTTCTCCTATCTGAAACCGACAGTACGCCGGTAGGGGGAAGAGACTCTTAACAAAGCGTCGATCGATGAGTTTTTGAAAGCCGCTGAAAATGGGCTGCATTTACACCGTCGCGAAAAACTCCCTGGACTTTATCGGATCGGGATTCATCGTAGCGTCGCCAGGCTGCCAACCCGCTGGACAGACTTCATCAGGATGAGATTGGACGTGCTGAACCGCCTGAAGCACCCGTAGGGTCTCGTCTACGCTGCGGCCAAAAGAAAGATTGTTGATCGTGGTATGCTGCACAATACCTTCTTGATCAATAATAAATAGGCCACGCAAAGCAACGCCTACTTCTGGATCGAGCACGTTGTAAGCCGCGCTGATTTCTTTCTTGATGTCTGAAACTAGAGGGTAGTTGAGATCGCCTACGCCACCCAGTTTTCGATCGGTCTGAATCCACGCGAGGTGAGAAAATTCGCTGTCTATAGAGACACCTAACACTTCTGCTTTGATATCTTCGAAGCTACTATATTCGTCACTAAAGGCCGTAATTTCCGTAGGGCAAACAAACGTAAAATCCAACGGATAGAAGAAAAGAACGACGTACTTACCGCGATAGTCAGACAGCTTGATAGTCTTGAATTCTTGGTCAACGACCGCAGTAGCCGTAAAGTCTGGAGCGACTTGGCCCACTCTGAGGCATCCTTGCTCACTCATAAACTATCTCCACGTTTGTTTATTGACAGCTAGTACTTTATGGACTGTTCGTTATAGCTCTAGATTTTAATGGCTCTGGCGGGATTTGAACCTGCGACCTTGGGCTTATGAGTCCCCTGCTCTAACCACTGAGCTACAGAGCCGTGTGACGTAAGTGGTTGTTGCTCAATAGCACCAACCTCGGCTAAACAAATCTAACACGAAACGGAAAACCCTAAAAAAGTATCCTGGACATCGTTTTAGATGATGCAAGTGTGCAGATTCTAGGTGTGTAGCAGAGGACCGCTACGACTGTTTGCTTAAACTCAAAACTGCGACCAGCTGGTTGGCTGGTCGCAGTTTCGTCAGGTCAGATTTGTTGGTCCTTAGCGGCTAGGCAGATGGGCGACGGGATTCACAGCGCCCTTTCCGTTCAGGTGAACTTCAAAATGGAGGTGAGGGCCAGTGCTGTAGCCAGTGCTTCCCATCTCGGCAATTTTCTGTCCTTGCTTGACTGCTTGACCTGTGCTGACGCTCAAGCGGTTGTTGTGGGCATAAAGCGTGAGACTACCATCTGGATGGCGAATCTCTACCAGGTTGCCGTAGCCACCCGAGTTCCAGCCTGCTCTTTCGACAACACCGCTGCCTGCGGCCACGATTGGCGTACCTACTGGCCCGGCCACGTCTACACCACGGTGCATGCGGCCCCATCTCCAGCCGTAGCCAGAGGTGAGCGTACCGCGAGTGGGCCAAATGTAGCCGTTGAAGTAGTCCGGTATTTCGGGTAAAAACTCATCGGCTTCCGGGAGCAGCGGCATGTCTGGCGAAACGACTTGCCCGGCTGGAGAGCTTTGCGCTGGTATGTACGCATCAGGGCTGATCGGTGCTGCTGCTAGTAAAGTAGGGTCGGCAACATCTGCAGCGGCTGTGGGTGCGATCGCAACGCGACTAGCAATCCGAGGATTTTGAGAAGCTTTATCCTCAACCTCAGTGATTTCTGCTTCAGCCGCTTGAACTGGCTGACTTTGAATCTCTTGAACTTCTTCTAGAAGATTCGCGACATGTGGATCGATACCACCTTGAGCCGCAGCAACTAGCTCGATGTTTTCTGTAGCCTGCGAAGCTTGTAAACCTGCGTTGCGTTGCTCTTCAACAGCGTTTGCCGCATTCTGTCTGATAGCGGTACTCTGCAAGTAAGCTAGGCGGCTGTTGCCGGATGATCCTATCGCACTACCTGTAGGTGAAGGCTGACCGATTTGTCTAGCTACCTTTTCGCCACCGTTTGCAGGCACTATCAAAGTTGCACCTGTCATGATGATATCTGGATCAGCTAAGCCGTTGACTGAAATCAGCTCTGCAGCAGTTGTTCCTAACGAAGAGGCAATGCCAGCGACAGTGTCACCTGACTGAACCTGGTAGCTTGCAAAAGGCTCAGGCGATGTGACCAACGCTGCGATAACGGGCGCAGATTCAACGGTATCAGCTCGCTCCGCAGAAGATGCGTTAGCAATTTCAATTTCCACGCTTGCCGCTGGTAGCGTTACGGCTTTCTCAACGGTTTCTACGTCAACGGTTTCTACGTCAGCGGTTTCTACGTTAGATGATTCGGCAATGGTCTCTGCTGAAAGCTCTAGGCCAACATAAGCGCTGGCTATCTCAGCGCTGGCTATCTCAATTGAGATTTGCGCTTCATCTAGCTGAGGCACTGCTTGAGAAGTTGTCGCCTCAGCGGTTCGACCTTGCTCAGAGATTTTTGTTTTTGCAACCGCTTCAGCCTCTTCTAAGGCAGGCTGACTGGTTGTAGCTAGTTCTGTCGGCTTGACTTCCTGTGCGACCAGGTTCCGAATATTTGTTTGAGAGGGTGGCTGAGCAGCTACGGCGACACCAGGCACTCTTAGAACCTGTCCAACTCGAATGGACGTTTCGGCGGGTAGCTCGTTGGCAGCTTTTATATCCTGTAGGCCAACGCGGTGAAGCTGCGCAATCTGCCAGAGGCTCTGGCCTGACTCGACAGTGTGATAAGCGACAATCTGCGCTTGTGGCAGGGATGCAGCTGGGCTAGAAACTTTAAAGTCGCTTGAAAAAGCTTGAGTTGTAGTAGAAACCTCCGGGACAGAGATGGCGGCGGCGGCTTCAGATTGAGCAGTAAGTACTCCAGACGCACCTACCGAAAGGGCTAGACCTAGCATTGCAGCTGACTTAACTGAACTGCTGCTAGCTGTGGCGTGACACACTTCTTGGATACATGAGTGACTTGAGTCAGACATAGACTCCTGTGATATTGCTTGTTTCAAGGATTGACCTCCTAATAATTCGGCGGTTAAACGCCTAGTAACCAACTGCTTGCTGAACAGTTTTGTAAAGCATTTAGCTGGGAGTGAACGATCTTCGACAACAGCAATGCTGCTCATAAAGTGGCTTAAAAACCTCCAGGCGGTGGATTTACAGACCTGTCAGTCATGTGCTCGTGCAAGTCTACAAGTGACTTGGCTTATCCGACTTAGGCAAGTTTACACGACTTAAAGATCATTTCAATCGTCATTCCTTTGGCGTACTCTTGATGCCCAGATTCGGTTTCTTTCTAAACTTTGGCTCTGCTTCTAACGACGCTTTGGATGCCTATTGAGTAAGATGAACTGTTGAAAAAGCCTTTCTCTACGAGGATTTGGAGGCCATGCCGATAGACCAGTCGTTTTTCTGGCACATCCCAAAATCTTTCGATTTTCTATCACCACTACTCGATCGGACTGATCTGAAAAATCTTAAGCTTCGAGCGCTTCAATGCCGCATGAATACGGCTGTTGACAGCGTTTCTGCAAAATTTCTTGAAAAAGAGCGTCGCATTAGTGACAGGTAACAGTTTTATAGAAAGCAATAGGAAATCCTGATTTGATAAGCGGTATTTTTACGGGAAATACGTCATTAGTATGGTATCGAAGCTATTGCTAATCTGCTCACAGATAGAGGCTTCGGAAGCGCAGCGATGCTTTCTTTCTGAAAACACTGCTAGCGTTTTGCCTGTCTGATATGTTCAGCTTTTCTGATAAGCCTAATTACGTGATGCGATCGGTTTGTCTAATTGCTTCGAAGAGTCCGACGGCTGCACAAACAGACAGGTTTAGACTGCGAACGTGAGCGCGATCACTCATTGGAATGGTGGTGGTAATGTCGCACCGCTCTAACGCTTCTGCTGAGAGCCCTTTGCTCTCACATCCGAATATTAGCCAGTCGTCACTGCTGTGCCGCAGCTGGGTGTAGATCGCTTTGGCCCTAGCGCTATAGCCAACGAGTCTGCCGCCTTTTGCCTGCGCGTGTTGCCAGAAATCTTCGATGGATTCGTGTAAATGTAGGTCGACGTACGGCCAATAGTCTAGGCCCGCTCTTTTGAGATAGCGATCGCTAAGCTCGAATCCCAAGGGCATGACAAGGTGCAGCGGGGTTTCTGTAGCAGCGCAGGTACGGGCAATGTTGCCTGTGTTAGGTGGGATCTCAGGATTGATAAGAACGATGCTGGGCATGGTGATCGAGGGTTAGACGTAGGCGACGGTGGGTGCGCAGATATCTTTGGCAAGCTGACTTTCTTGGGTTTGCATCTGAGCGATCGCGCCTTGAATCACAGCCGTTGGATCGCTTGTTTGAGCTTGCTTCAGCCACTGCTGAGCCTGGTTGCCATTCCTCAAAATTTGCTTGAGCGGATTGAGAAAACAGGCAGTGCCAGAGCGCTTTGCGAAGGGATAAACCTCTTCATAGAGCTGCGCTATCCATTCGTGAGCAGCAATCGTTTTGCCCGTCTGCCAATGGTGAAGCTGAGCATTCAGGCTGTCCTTTGCGACCGCTTTCTCATTGCTCAAAGTGATCTCTACTAAATCTTCGGCGCGGCTGTGGGCAGAGAGGGGACTAGCTTGCAGCGGGTCTAGTGACGGGGTTTCTAGCATCTGATGTAGGCGGGCTTCTAACAAGGCGGTGACCGCTAGTAGATGCAGCGGATCGCTGACAAGGTCGCAAATGCGAAGCTCTAAACGATTGAGATTATAGGGTCTGCGATCGCCATTCGGTCGGACAGAGCTCCACAAGTGACGAACGCTTTGCATCGTGCCTTGGGCCATTTGTGCTTCTACCCAGCGAATGTGGTGGAGGTGGCTCTCAAACAGGGGAACGTGCTCCGGCGTCTGGGGAAATAGCTGCCAGCGAGTGGAATGAAAGCCGGTGATATTGCCATCGAAGAAGGGAGAAGAGGCTGTTAGCGCTAGGTATAAAGGCGCTTCTAAACGGACCAGTCGGCAGGCGCGCATCAGATCTTCTAGATCGCTGATGCCGACGTTGATATGAATGCTGGCGGTGACAACATCAGTCCCGTAGGTGTTCTCGATATAGGTATGGTAGGGATTCTTCGGATCGGAGCGGTGGAAGGTTTGCGCGCCACCCAGGGGTAGGGTACTGCCAGGGATAATGGTGTAGTCGCCTAGCGTTCTGAGGTAGTCGCGCAGTCTAACTCTAGGCTTGATGAGCTCGCACAGCAGGTGTTCGTATCGGCAGAAGGGTGCTGTCGTGTATTCGACGTTGCGAGTGTCTGGCTCTCGGACGAAGCCCTCCAAGGCCGCGACGATCTTGTCCGAAAAGCCGACAACCTCTCCGGCAGGCGTTCCGGTGTACATCTCGACTTCAAAACCTTTAGATAGCAGCACGATGGTGTCCTAGATAAAATCGGCGGTCTGACATTATTCTGAGCTGGGTCAACGAGAGGCCAAATTTGCGTTGTGAATAGGCGCAAATTTAGAAATTCCCTCCTTATATATAGGGGTAATTTTAAACTGTGTAGAAAACAACATTTTGACAGTCAAAATTTGAAAGTGGAATCGCTGACTTGCTGAGCGCGCATACTAGTCTTACACCAGGTTTTCCTCAGCAGCTCTTCTTCAGTAGCTCTTCTTCAGCAGTATAGAGCGCTCGGAATCTCGTCCTTCTCTGTCTACAGTCCAAACTACAGTCCTGCACTCGGTGAGTTTTGAGCGATCGTCTGCTCAAACTAAAAACATCTAGAACAGTTTTCACCGTGCTAGATGTTCTAAGTTTGATCTCAGGTTTTGATCTTGAGTGCGGATGAAAGGACTTGAACCTTCACGTCACGAGGACACTAGAACCTAAATCTAGCGCGTCTACCAATTCCGCCACATCCGCGCGGGTCATAATAATAGCAAGAAACGAGACCTCTCTACAACGAGAATTGCCTGAGAGCGCTTATGATGAGAGGAATAAAGCCAAAAAAAGGTCCAAGGGAAACGGACAGGCAACGTTTTAGGTGTCAGATTTTGGTATTGGATGAGGAGAGACGCTTCGGATGGGTAAAGTAGTTGGCATTGACCTCGGCACAACGAATTCTGTAGTGGCGGTGATGGAAGGCGGTAAACCCGTCGTCATTGCCAACGTGGAAGGCATGAGGACAACGCCCTCTGTGGTGGCTTTTAGCAAGGAAGGGGAGAAGCTGATCGGCCAGATGGCGCGTCGACAGGCGGTGCTGAATCCTCAGAATACGTTTTATGCGGTGAAGCGGTTTGTCGGGCGCAAGTATGATGAGCTGTCTTCGGACGCTAAGCGAGTGCCTTATACGGTCCGTCGGGGTGAATCTGGCAATGTAAAACTGCGTTGCGATCGCCTAGACAAAGACTTTGCTCCAGAAGAGATCTCAGCGATGGTCTTGCGCAAGCTGGCAGAAGAGGCAGCCCAGTACTTGGGTCAGCCGGTAACTGGCGCAGTGATTACCGTGCCTGCCTATTTCAATGACGCTCAAAGGCAGGCGACTCGCGATGCTGGCCGGATTGCTGGACTAGAGGTCAAAAGAATTATCAATGAGCCTACGGCAGCGTCTTTGGCCTACGGGTTAGATCAGCAGTATAACCAGACAATTTTAGTCTTCGATTTGGGTGGGGGCACATTTGATGTGTCTGTGCTGGACGTGGGTGATGGTGTATTTGAGGTGCGCTCCACTAGCGGTGATACGCAGCTCGGTGGGTTGAATTTTGATCAGGCCGTTGTCGATTGGCTAGCTGAGGACTTTTTGGAGAAGGAAGGCGTGGACCTGCGGCGCGATCGCCAATCCCTCCAACGTCTGAACGAAGCAGCTGAAAAGGCGAAAATCGAACTTTCTGGCGTTCCGGTGACCGCTATCAATCTGCCTTTTATTACTGCTACAAAAGATGGACCGAAGCACATTGAAACGAAACTAGAGCGATCGCACTTTGAGGCGCTTTGTAGCGATCTAGTCAGCCGAATGCGCGGTCCCTTGAAGCAAGCACTGGCAGATGCCAACGTTACTCCTACCCAGGTTGATGAAGTTGTCTTGGTCGGTGGTGCTAGCCGCATGCCGATGGTTCAAGAGCTAGTACGCTCGGTGATGAACCGCGAGCCAAATCGCAACGTCAATCCAGACGAAGTCGTTGCCATTGGTGCGGCTATTCAAGCCGGTATTTTGACGCAAGAAGTCAAAGACATTTTGCTGCTTGATGTCACGCCGCTGTCTCTGGGTTTGGAGACTATCGGCGGCGTGATGAAGAAGCTGATTCCTCGCAACACCACGATTCCGGTCCGACGCTCTGATACTTTCTCGACCTCTGAAAACAATCAAACTGTCGTAGAGGTCCATATTCTTCAGGGCGAGCGGGAGATGGTAGATGATAATAAGTCGCTCGGTCGCTTTAAGCTGATGGGTATCCCACCCGCGCCCAGAGGAATTCCGCAGGTGCAGGTATCATTTGACATTGATGCGAACGGTATTTTGCAGGTGTCGGCGCTGGACAAGACAACCGGCAGACAGCAGAGCATTACGGTACAGGAAGCGTCGAATCTGTCTGAAGCTGAGATTCAAGACATGATTCGAGCGGCTGAAGAGAATGCCGCAACGGATCGACTGCAGCGCGATCGCATTGAAAAACGCAACCGAGCCGAAGCCCTGACGTTCAAATCTGAAAGAGTGCTGCGAGAAGTCGCCATTGATTTTGGTATGCAGTTTGGACGCGATCGCCGTCGCCGCATAGAAAACCTAGTACAGCAGCTACGAGCCGCCTTGGAACAGTCAGATGATCGCGGCATCGACATGTTCCAAGCCGATTTGCAGAATGAAGTCTACGAACTCAACCGAGAAGCCTACCTCTACGACCTAGACGAAGACGGCGAAGGCATTCTAAGCACAATCGGAAACACCCTCAAGCAGGCATTCTCCGGTGATGATGACGACTACTATCGCACTGGCGGCTATGGCGCGGGCAGTGGCTATGGCGCTAGCTATCCGGCCAGCGGCGGCTATGCAGCCAGCAATCCCTACGGACAGCAAGCCCAATGGGATGCTCCTAGCTGGAATCAGGGAAGTAGTAGAAATGGCAGCAGTTGGGACGATTGGGATGACGACTGGGAGAGCACTCGCCGACCTCAGAATCCACCTATTGTTGGATATAACGCTCCTAAAGAGAGCTACAGACAGACGCCGCCGCCCTATGACCAAACGCCGCCCTACGACCAAAGCAATCAGCGTTTAGCTCCGAGCGATCAGGGTGATAGCTACAGACCAGATAACTACAGACCAGATAGCTACAGACCAGATAACTACAGACCAGACAGCTATTCGCAAGACTCATACAGCCGTGACCCTGCTAGCCAAGCTCCTTATAGCCAAGACAGCTACAGCCAAGACAGCTACAGCCAAGACAGCTACGACCGGGCCAACGACTATAGACAGGAACAGTATCGACCAGGCAGCGCAGGCCGAGCCAATGGCAGTTCCGGCTACGGCCCAAATGGCCCAGACTCACAAAACTACGCCAGTCAGACTGAAGCGCCCCAAGAGGGTTATTCAAGAGGATATCCACAGGAGCGCTATCCGCAAGATGGCTATCCGCAAGAACGCTACGACCAGCCTGGTACTGGCCAAGATGCCTATGGCCAAGACAGCTACGCTCAAGGCGGCTACAGTCAAGATGCCTATGGTCAAGACAGCTACGCTCAAGACAATTACAGTCAAGATAGCTACAGTCAGAAAAACGACAGACCGCGTCGTCCACAGTCTGATTACGACCGAGAAAACTACGCTCCGGAGCAACAGCGTCCATCGCAAGACAGTCGTAGACAAGAGCGCCGGACTGAAGACGACTGGTTCTAGGCCAAGCGTGTCTTAAGCTAATAAAGTTGTGCCAGTTAGGCTATGCCAGCTAAGTTGTACCAGTCAAGTTATGTCAATTGATGAGCTACGCATTCGTTCATGCAAAATTTTCGGGACTATTATCAAATCCTGGGGGTTGCTCCAGACGCTAGCGCTGAGGAGATAAAGCGCGCTTACAGAGGACTAGCTCGTCAGTATCATCCCGACGTTAATCCTGGCGACAAGGCTGCCGAAGAGAAGTTTAAGATCCTGGGCGAAGCCTATGGGGTTCTCTCTGACGCCGATAAGCGACAGCAGTACGAGCAGTACAGCCAGTATTGGAATAAGAAAACTGGAAAGGGTTGGGGAAAGAAAAGCAAGCGTTCTAGCAAAGATGCTGACTACAGTGCCTTTGAAGACTTTGATAACTTCGTCGAGCAGCTGTTAAAGCAACATAAAGAAGCGAATAAGTCCGTTTCACGCTGGACTACTGAGCAGGCGTATTCTAAAACAGCCTCTGAAACAGCTGCTGAAACAACCGCTGCTGCTGAAACAACTCGCCGTCGCCCAGGGTCGACTCGTTCTTCGCAAGCGCAAGCCGAGCAGTCAGCCAGTCAGTCGGCCAGTCAAGCAGCCAGTCAGTCGGCCAATCAATCAACTAGAGAGCCCAGAAAACAACCCGCATCAGAACGTCAGCCGCACCCTACTTATCGCAGACAGCCTGCGCCTTCCTCTAGACGGGATGCTGAGGCAGATTTAACCGTACCTTTAGAGAAAGCGTATGCAGGTGGGCGAGAGCGAGTGCGACTAGAGGATGGGCGATCGCTCGAAGTTAGCATGCCGCCAGGTATGGTCACCGGACAGCGCATCCGGCTAAAAGGTCAGGGAATTGACGGTGGCAATCTGTACCTGCGGATTGAGGTAGAACCCCACGACTACTTCACGCTGCAAGATGGTGACGTGTACTGTCGGCTGCCGCTGACGCCCTGTGAGGCAGTGCTTGGCGGGACCATTGCGATGCCGACGCTGGGCGGACCTGTGAATATGATGATTCCACCAGGCGTGCAGCCAAGACAGCGCCTGCGACTCACTGGCAAAGGCTATCCAATTGGTCAGGGGCTCTATGGCGATCAGATTGTAGAGATTGAGGTCTTGATGCCAACTATGCTGGATGATGAAGAGAAGGCACTTTATCAAGAATTGCGTAGTATTGAGCGCTTCAATCCGCGTGCAGGACTGCCCTTTTGACGCTTGTGACAGGCTGATTTTGCGACCATTTTGCTACACCTAGTATCACTCATGCTCCTTTGACTAAGGCATTCATCGATGCAGACTCTGACGATCAATCTACCCCAGCCGCTTCGTGCTCAGATCCAGACATTCCAAAAGGACCAAGATATCGAGCAGGCCGAGGCTGCCGTCGTCAAGGCTCTAGAATCCTACTTTCAAACTTGGACACCGACCAAAGAAATAGACCCACTGCCTGCGATGTATGACGCAGAAGATGGGCCTTGTGAAGTGATTGATTCGTTTCGAGAGTAAAGCCTCGAGATCAGCGTCAGACTAGGCACCAAAGTAGGCAGGTTCTTTTCCAGGTATCCATTTGATGTTGCAGCCGATACTGGGCTTTTGCGTTTCAGGGATAGATTCGCCCGCAACGATTTTATCAAGGGCAGCTCGAAGATCTTTCCCATTGACGGGTAAGTCGTTTCCCGGACGACTGTCGTCTAGCTGACCTCGGTAGGCAAGCTCGAAATCACCGTCGAATAGGAAAAAGTCGGGTGTGCAGGCGGCAGTGTAGCTCTTGGCAACTGCTTGCGTAGCGTCGTAGGCGTAGGGAAAATTGAAGTTGGCTCGTTTCACCTGTTCTTGCATGTTCTCAGGACTATCCTGAGGATGACTTTCGATATTGTTGGCACTGATTGCCAGGATGCCGATGCCTTTTGGGACATAGTCTTGGCCAATCTGACCGAGCTGGTCTTCTACGTGTTTCACAAACGGGCAGTGCTGACAGATGAACATCAGCAAGAGACCTTTTTTACCCTTAAAGGTATCTAGGGAGACTGTATTGCCGGAGACGACATCTTCTAGATCAAAACTAGGAGCAGGGGTGCCTAAAGGCAGCATAGTGGATTCGGTTCTGACCATGAATTTAGCCTCCTGCGCTCATGCCTGCCATTACTAGCACGGAGAGTAATAGACCGGGACTGAGTAAGAGAATGAGCAGAAAGAAATCGTTGAGTTCCATAAGCTTGTGAACGGGGTTGAGTGAGACTACTTCTATGATGACGAATTTGAGCTTAGATGATGGCGGTTTTAGCCTGGCAAAGCTAACAACTTTCTGAAAATTGATGCACTGAGCTTTGAGATTATGACGTATCCTATCAGTGAATTTGTATAGATGGACGCAAATTTCATGGGCAAGATATCGGTGCATGGTAAGCGGTTGAGCCTGGTCTTGAATGGGATTGGCGCGATCGCGTTCGTAACCTGGGGCGGCTTATCTGGGCAAGCGGCTGAGCTGCGACATCCGGCCCTCACATCATTGAGCCGGTACAGTGCCCAGCAAAATATCCAGCCCAGCACTAAGCAACTGGTCCCCGAAGACGGCAGTGCTGAAGATCTCAAACCGTCATCAGCGTCACAGAGCGATGACCCACCCGACCTACCTATCCTAGAGCCATCCATCTTGCTAGACCAGCCAGTCAGCGTGCCGCCAATCGAGCCGCTTGAGGTTCCCGCCGCTCCAACTTCTGGTATGCCCACTGTCAGCGTGCCACCGATCGCACCTCCTATAGTGGCTTCACCGCCTGCTGAGGCAGTCGAGCCGCTTGAGCCAATTGAGCCAATTGAGTCGATTGAGCCAATCGAGCCAATTGAAACCGCTGAAACGACTATTCCTGCTGAGGCAAGTGATGCAGCAGAGACAGCGGCTGGCCCAACGCAAAATGAGTCCGAAATTCCTTTGGAGCCGCCTTTTATTGGTGACCTGGCCGAACAGACAGATCCCTCGACGACATCAGAAACAGCTCCGGCGCTGATGCCAGATCCAACGACTCCTCCGACTCTATCGGTACCTACAGCACCTTTGCCCACCGAAACGCTAGCTAGTGGCAGTCCACCGCTATTACCTGCGATCGCGGAACCGACGGAAACGGAGCCCACAGTCACAGAGCCAGTGCCTACAGTGCTTCCAACCGTCCGCCCGGCCAATACAAATCGCTGGCCAGATCCGATTCCTTTTGGCCAACCGCTGCCTAACACCCAACGAAACTAGCAATAGGCGTACACATCACGGCACAATAGGAAGGTAATGAACGACCTCTCAATCTTTGGCTGCGATGGGCCAAACTTTTTTCTGTGAAAACTGCCTTCAACTTGCCTGTAGCGATCTACAAAGCTACAGCTGCACCCGCTTGGAAAACGCTGTTTGCTGATTCGCTGACTGTGTTTTGGGGGGACTGGTTAGACCTGAGAGCCAGAATTCCACAGATCGCTGCTTCTGGGTTGGTCTCCCCGCTGATCTACATTTTGGCGTTTGGGCTGGGGTTGGGTAGCTCGTTGGACCGAGTCAGTACGCCGACGGCGGGTGATAGCTACTTAGAGTTTATTTTGCCGGGGATGGTGGCGCTATCTTCGATGGTGATCAGCTTTGGCGGGACGACGTTTTCAATTTGCGGAGAGCGTCTATTTTCTAAAACGTTTGAAGAGATGTTGCTATATCCGATTCATCCGCTGTCACTGCATCTTGGCAAGATGATGGCCGGAATCGTGCGCGGTCTGATGACGGCGTCGGCTGTGATTCTGGTGGCTGTGCTGTTTACTGGCAAAGTGTGGAGCTTTTTGAACCCACTGTTTTTCTTGCTGGTGATTTTGAACTGCGCGGTGTTTGCTGGCCTAGGCGTGATTGTAGGTCTAAATGTGAAGTCGCTGGAGAGTGTTGGACTGTTCAACAACTTTTTAATCGTGCCGATGTCGTTTCTAGGCGGTACGTTTTTTGATCCGACGACGCTGCCAGCGGCGCTGAAGCCGATTGTGTACGCGCTGCCGCTAACCTATACGACGATCGGGCTGCGGGCGATCGCATACAAGCCACTGGCAGATTTCCCCTGGTATAGCCTGCCGATTTTGCTGGGGGTTGCGGTTCTACTTTCCTTCTTCGGTGCCAGACAGTTCGCCAACCAGCAAGACTGAGCGTTGCTCAGCACAAGTAATCTAGGCGGATAAAATCATAGGCTGTTTCAATCCCCGTGCGCATAGGCCAGATCGGTCTTTGCCGCCATAATGAAGTCGTTTTGATGCAGCCCACTGATTGCATGGGTCCACCAAAACACGCTCACCTTTCCCCATTCCGTAGTCAATACAGGATGGTGTCCTGCTTGCTCGGCGGCTTCGCCTATCTGCTGAGTGAAAGCCAGCGCTCCCTTGAAGTCGGGAAAGTCGTAGGAACGGGTGAGCTTGGGCGTGTTGTTTTTGTCGACGACGCGCCAGTTGGGGACTAAAGTCCTCATTTTTTCGATTTCGTCTAGGGATAAAGGCGGATTGCTGCCTTTGCAAGGAATGCAGGTTTGGTCAGTCAGCGCTGTCATAGCCGTTGCCTCACATCGATTCGTCAGTGACGTTGCTTAGCAGTTCACCGTTGATTTCTAGCGACTGCGTACCGTCATTATGCGCTACAACCCGAGCTGTGAATTCTCCTCGATAGAGATAGGCTGTTTCACCGGGCGTAGATTGTTGGCTGACAGGCGCACCGTTGAGCTCTAGTACTTGGGTGCGCTGGTTGTACAGATTCATTTTGAGCTGCCGATCTTGTTCAAATACTCTGACGGCGTAGCCTTCGGGTTCTAAGAAGGCGAGGGTGTTGACGGCTGGGGTCGTCTGATTTTGCGGCAGTGGGTCAGGTAGTGGGCCGTCTACTAGATCGCCTTCCGTTTGCACCAAGACTAGCTGTGTCTCGTCTAGTTGTGATTCGGCCTGAGGATCGGACTGTGGATCGGACTGTAATTCATAGGTGCGAGAAACTTCTAGGGTGGGGTTGGACTGCGGATCGTTTGGGCCTTGGGTGGTGAGGGCGAGGATGATTTGATTGCTGTTGATGGCTAGCTGGTTGATTTGGATGCGATCGCCCAAGAAGACAGCCTCTAGGGGTCGCGCTTCACCCACCACATCTAGCACCGGCACCAGATAGATAAACTGCCCCGACTCGCCAGAACCCACCGCCAGTAGAACGGCGGCATCTTCTGTCCCGTCTCCGTCAATATCACCAAATGCCAGCAGTCCCTCTTGGTCAATCAGCGTGACCTCAAAGCGCTGCTCTACATTCTCGTAGCTGCCTGCATCAGGCGGAATCGTTCCGTAATTTGGCAATTGGTAGTCTATGTTGTGAAGCGTTCGGAGCTTGTTGCACCAGGCCTGCTTCTCCGGTCTCCAGAATTCACGGGATACGCAGTTGTACCAAGGGGCATCGCTAGTTTGCGCACTGGCCGATAGCTGTAAGGGCTGAGTCGTCCAAAGTCCTGCGGTAGCTAATGCTAAAGAGATGAAAAATGCCGGTTTCATGCTGGTTTTTCCGGTTACTACACTTCTCTTGATAGCTAGCTCTGACGTATTCGTTGCTTTTATCCAACCACTTCGCCTATTGGCCCATAGATTTCTCTGAATTCTGCGGAGGAAAAGAATCGGGAAGCGAGCAGCACTCGTTCTGCATTATTCTCCATGCTTTGATCGCGTTGTTGCCTTCTTTAGAGACCTTCGTCAGTCAAAGCACAAGCATAGAAAAATTGATCAAAGGCTTTTCTAAATAGTTTTCACAAGCTCCTAAACAATCTTCTGACGCTTTTGTGTTGGTTTTTCATGCTCCTGAATGATTTTCTGATGCCTTTGTGTAGACTTTCCATACTCCTGAATAATTTTCACAGGCGTCTGAATAGCTTTCACAAGCGTCGACACGATTTTCTGAGGCTTGTGCATTACTGGCGTGGTCGCGTGGCCGACCTTGTCAATTTGCTGAGCCTGTCTCTTTCTCGGCTCTACTTTTCGACTTTATTTTTCGACTTTGTATCCGAATTCAGATAGGCGAGTGCGCGACTGACGCCAGCGTTCTTGGACTCGCACGAAAATTTCTAGATAGACTTTACCAGCGACGAGCTTTTGCATTTGTTCGCGGGCGGCGGTACTGATGGCTTTCATCATCAGGCCACCTTTGCCGATGAGGATGCCTTTCTGGGATTTACGCTCGACGTTGACGGTGGCGAGGATGCGGGTGATGTTTTCGTCTTCTTCTACTTTGTCGATTGCGATCGCCACGCTATGCGGCACTTCTTCCCGGGTATGCAGCAGCACCTGCTCGCGAATCAGCTCACCCATGATGAACCGCTCTGGCTGATCGGTAACCAAATCCGGCGGATAGTAGTACGGCCCCGGCTCTAGCTTCGAGACCAGTTCTTCTTGTAGTTTCTCAATGCCTTCACCGGTCAAAGCTGAAAACTTCACGACAGACCACCCGTGCTCTATGGCCAGTGCTTCGTAGCTGTGTTTGATATCAGCTGCTTTTCGCCCACTTTCAGGGAGCTGGTCGACTTTGTTGATGCCTAGCACCACCGGACTTTTGGTCTGTGCGACCAGGTTGGAAACAAAAAGATCGCCTTTGCCTGCTGCAGAGGTGGCCTCTACGACAAACAGCACGACATCGACAGAGTTGATCGCTACGCGCGCGTTTTGCACCAGCACTTTGCCTAGTTCGTGATGTGGCTTGTGAATGCCGGGCGTGTCGACGAAGATGATTTGGGCCTGGGGCGTGGTCAAAATGCCTTGAAGTCGGTTGCGGGTAGTTTGAGCAACGGGCGAAGTGATGGCGATCTTTTGACCGACCAGGTAATTCATCAGGGTCGATTTGCCGACGTTGGGGCGACCGACGATGCTGACGAAGCCAGAGCGAAAATCTGGCGCGGCGGTTGGAATTAGACCACCGCTGATGTTGGGTTTGCTCTTGACGGGAATTTTTTCGTCGGCAGGGTTGGTCAGCGGTACAATTTCGTAGTTTGCTTCTGCTAGATCAACGATCTTTCCATCTTTGAGGATGAGTCCTTTTTTAGGCGATTCGTCTGCCTGCTGTTCGGGGCTCTGGCTGTCCTTGATTTTGCCGCCTTTCAGCTTTGGAGCAGGGGTGACTTTCTTCGGTTTGTCGAATTTTTTGCCGGTTTTGTCAAAGGTGCGATCGCCCGGTTTGGCCCCGACTTTGTAGCCAGTCTTCTTAAACTTTTTCTCACCTGAAGACTCTTTTGCTGCCTGCTTCCAGGGATTGTGCTGGTCGCTCATTCGTTAATTCCCAGTAATATGAATGACGATCTCTCTGGTGTGCGAATAGTCGCGATGTTCCCAAACGTAAATTCCCTGCCAGGTGCCCAAGGCCAATCGCCCGTTCATGATCGGGATTTGCTCAGAGGTATGCGTCAATGCCGTGCGGATGTGCGCTGGCATGTCGTCTGGTCCTTCGTCGCTGTGGCGGTAGTAGTTCCCCTCGGGCACCAGCTTCGATAGAAAGGTTTCCATGTCCAGCAAAACGTCTGGATCGGCGTTTTCTTGAATCACCAGGCTAGCTGAAGTGTGGCGCAAGAAAATAGAGCACAGCCCCGTTCTGACGCCGGATGCCGCGACGACTTCTTGAACTTTGCGGGTAAAGCGACCCAGTGATTTGGGCTGGGTTTTGACTTGGATAACTTGCTGATAGTGGGTGGTTTCGGAGGTGGTCACCATGGGCTTTGACAGCTTTGGAGGCTTGAGTTGTGTTTTGTCAGTTTATCGCACTGGTTCATTAGTTTGTGAAGTGTTCGATGACGGCGTTGGCGATCGCCGCTTTCCCTCCCTTATCCAGCTTCGTTCCTGTTCTTGGCGGTAGTAGATCCTGGGTGATACAAGACCAGTCGCCGCAAGGAAAGTTTCTGCGTTCACGATTCGGTGATGCGCGTGGTCTTGGATGCCTTGGAGTAAGTAGCGGGCTTCGGCAAAGTCGTCGCGGGTGATGGTGATTACGCCTTTGTCTAGCAGGCAGGCTTCGGAGAAGGTGCTGTAGCCGGGTTTGGAGAAGACGCGATCGCACACCACCATCCAGTCCACAGGCCGCAGCTTCCGATCATTCACCCGGTACAAGTTTGGCAAGCTTGGCCCAGCCTGGTCAAACGTAATGAACTGCCAGTCTGGAAACTCAGCCAGCGCTTGATAGGGCGTTTCCGCTACGCCCATCCCCCCAAACGTCAGTAGAACCGTGCGCTCAGGCGGAACATCACTCCGCATCAGTCCCCTTAGATAGTCAGCGCTGTAGGCCGGATCGCCACCGGTTAGCCCAACGTCGACTTGATTTGGCAGGGCACACATGGACTCATGAAAGGGAAGGCGAAAGGTTCGAGTAACGTGTGCGAAGCAGTCAGATATCCAGTCGGCACTCACCTCGAACCTCGGATACTCTTCCACCCAATCTCTATAGATAAAATCCCAGCCAAAATTACTAACCATCCAGCAGGGCAGATCTGCCGCTGTCGCAATTCTGGCCATCAGCGGTGGAATATCTGCCAATACCAAATCCACCTTTTGTGCCTTCAAAAAAGCCGACTCTTCAGCAATCAACCGGCTTTCCTGCGCCTGAATATCCTGCACCGCTCGCAGCGTCCCAGGCTTGTCCATCGTCAGGCTATCGCTCTGCAACACTCCCACATCAAACGCGACTGTCCGATGCTCGTACGGCTCCTTCAAATAAGTATCTAGCAGCCATCTGGGTGCTTTCGTCGCCATAATCAGTCGCAGCGGAATAGTAGCAGCCTTGCAACATTGAACAATCTTAGCCGCCAGTGCTGCCGATCGCGTAGCATGACCAAACCCGTGATTGGTCACTGCGAAGTAAAGAGTAGGCATAGGAGATTAAAGGTGAGGAATAAGCATTAAGCAACATACAGCTTATCTTCGTCTGAGAACTCGAGAAAATTGCCTAGTTCCTAGATATCATTCGAGCGCACGCCGTTAATACTTCACAGCTAACGTCATAAAGAAGTTGAGTTAGAAATATCCCTTTCGCAATGCAAGAGCGCGACATAGGCTTGGTAGTTCGTTTATTAGAAAGTGAATTATGGAAGAGCAGTGCTTGCTTACTATAGCCAAAGAAAATGACTGTTTCTCGTATCAAGATGCGCACGATAGCTTGGGTGATTCTCACGCTTCTATGGTCTGTTACAACGGGGCTATTTTTACCAAGAACACCTTCATTCGGAATAGTAGTCTTGCTGATTGCAGTGCCTGTCGTTCTGCACGTCTTGAGCTCCAGTTTAAAGCGTCTTACTAAAGGAACAGGAGATACTTCAACAGAGCGACAAAATCCAAACAGTAACAATGCTAAAGTTCCTACATGGATGTATTTTGCTGTGCCGATAGGGCTGAGTTTAAAGAATGTAGCTCAAGCTTTTCTTCCCGAATCATTTTTGGGGTTCGTGACATTGAGCGTTTTCTTAGGTTGGCCCTTGTTTGAGATCAATCTAAGAACTGGTGTTTGTTTCCATCGATCTCTTAGACAGAGCCGGGCACTCTTGGCGGCGTTAGCAACCTCTTGCATAGGTATAGCAGGAGGCATTTGTATATATTCTTTTCGCCAAGAACAAGTCATGTCGCTATTCTTCTTGCTGTTGCTTGCGAGCGCTCTATGTGCTGTCACTATTGAAATTGTGGACACCAGATTAGCAGTCAAACAACAAAAAAGAGATTGAACCTATCGTCATACGGTCCTATTCGAGTCGGGTTGTTTATTTCTATTCTTGTTTATGCGATACCAACTATGTATTGGACTTACAAGACTTGCTATGTACAGTCTTAACTCACTTGCTGTCACAGTATCTGTAAAGATTAGCTGGCGATAACGAAAGATATGAACCATGATCTTTCTCAAATCGTTAGCAGCATAAGGAAGCACCACAAAAGGTCTCTTCCATCTTGCAAAGCTCAGCATGCGAGTGTGGTAGCGGCTAAGGCCAATTCCCCAACAAAGCGTTGTTAGATAGTCGCGGGTCAACCGCTTTCCTGGAATCTCGTGGTGCATCATCATCTTCGCGTTGTACCAGACTTGCCAACCAGCCTGCCGAATCTGCAAGACAGCTTCTAAATCTTCGCCCGCTTCTCTATCACCAAACTTTTCAGCTAATCTGCGCTCTTCTGGTACGTTGTCTAGCCAGACCTGACGACGAACGACCAGCCCCGCGCCGGGCGGCAATATTTTCGATTCTAGACGGTAGGGAATCGATCGGTTGCCCCGGTTAGTCAGCGCTAGCAGGGCGGCAATTCTCTCGAAATTTGCTGGGGGTTCTACTGTGAATTTGCCAAAGATACGGCTACCGTATGCGCCCACCTGTGGATGACGCTCGCCAAAGCTATGCGCCGAACGCACCCAGTTTGGCCAGGGCAAGTTGTCGTCATCTATATAACCCACTAGCGGACTATAGGCTCTCTCTATTCCTAGCTGGCGGGCATAACCCGTCCCCTGACGAGGTTCAAATTCGTAGCGTAAAGGAGTGTTTCTAGGCCAGTGCTGCTGATACTGACGGACGACTGCTGCGGTAGTATCGGTGCTGTTGTTGTCAACAACAATTATCTCCCAGGCAATTTCATGAGTGCAAATCTGACAGCGCAGGCGGTCGAGCACAGCGCCAATTCGAGCTGCGCTGTTGTAAGTAGGGATAACGACTGTGAAATCAAAACCTGTTCGTTCAGGAAATAGACGCCGAAACAAAGGTGGCAGTCCATGCGATGCACATGCTGAACCAGCAATGCTAAGAGTCGATAAATTGGCAGTAGTTCGGCTGGCGTTTTCCGAAGAAGTCATAGGTCAAGTCGCCTACAGGTCTGGTGAATGAGCTTTCCTCTACAGAATTCCCGAGATTGGCATCAGCTGGACCTATGCGTTCTCTATCGGGGCGCTCCAGCGGGCTATCAGGCTCTCTAGCGTTTCACTGACAAAGGGTTTGGTGATGTAATCGTTCATGCCAGCGGACAGGCATTTGTCGCGATCGCCTTGCATCGCATTCGCGGTAATCGCAATCACAGGAATACCGCTATTGGACGAGCTTTGCTGTCTTAGCTTTCTGGTCGCTTCGTACCCATCGACTATCGGCATCTGACAGTCCATTAAAATCAGATCAAACGATTCAGCGCTTGTTTTGGCCAAAGCTTCTTCACCATTTTCCACCGTTATCACGTTGTCATAGCCCATATCTTCTAGCAGCATCACCAGCAGATCTCGGTTGTCGACGTTGTCTTCAGCAACCAAGATGCGAACCTGAGTGCTATCACTATCGTCTACGGCTGAACTATGCAGGCTTTGAACTTCGAGGATATCTTCACTATCGCCTGCCTTCTCGAACGGAACAACAAACCAAAAGGTGCTGCCTGCACTTGGCTCACTGTCGACACCGATTTCGCCGTTCATCAGCTCAACGATGCGGCGACAAATTGTTAGGCCCAATCCGGTGCCGCCATACTGACGAGTGCTGGAATTGTCCGCTTGGATGAAGGGCTCGAACAGATTTTCCTGAGCGTTGGCGTCAATACCTATGCCAGTATCGGTAACGCTAAAGCGAACTTCCACTTCTTCTTGAGTGGTTTTGATGTGATGCGATCGCATCACGATACTTCCTTGCGGCGTGAACTTAATCGCATTGCCCAACAGATTGCGCAGCACCTGCTGCAGCCGAAAACTATCGCCAACCACCAGCGTCGGCAAAGAGCCACCAATCTCCAGCTCCATCATCAGCCCTTTTGCCTCGGCGCTGGGTACAAAGTTAGCAAACGTTGTTTCTAACAGGCTGAGAAGATCAAAAGGCTTGGATTCGATGCGCAGCTCTTGCGCCTCTAGCTTGGACAGATCTAGGACGTCGTTGATCAAGGTCAGCAGGGTTTGACCGTTGCGCTGTAGCACTTCTAGTAAATTCTGCTGCCGAACGTCTAGCTCGGTGCGCTGTAGCAGCTGGCTGGTGCCCAGAATCAAATTCATCGGCGTGCGAATTTCGTGACTCATATTCGCCAAGAATTCGGACTTGGCCTGGTTCGCAGAATCGGCGGCCTGGGCAGTAGCGATCGCATCTTCTAGCGCCTGCTTTTGCTTTTTCAGCCGTCGCTCAGTGTTTTTTCTATGTGTGATATCAGTGGCTAGGCCCAACACTTGACGAACACAGCCCGTCTCAGCCGTATCAAAAGCAACACTGCGCAGCGCTAGCCATATCCAACTGTCATTCTTGTGCTTAATGCGAAGTTCGGTTTCGAGTACGCCGTTGCGGTTTCCGACAAACCGCCAGTAATATTCTCTGAGCGCGGACATATCGTTGGGGTGTACTAGCGCTTCGATCATGCGATCGCCCATTGTCTTGATCTCTTCTGGCTCATAACCCAATATCGTGGCAACCGATGAGTTCAGATATACAGTTGTTTGAGCCTCAATGTCATAGATATAGATAATGCCAGGATTAGACTCAGACAGCCGGTTGGCAAAATTACGACTCTCTTGCAGCTCAGTCTGTGCTTTCTTTATCGCTGTAATTTCGTTGACGACAGCCGCAACCCAACGGCGACCGTTCTTCAGCTCTACAGGAAAATAGCTCGCCAACCAATAGCGGTAGACATCTGGATTCGCTGGGAGCGTTCCCTCAAACTGATAATCTACAATCGGCTGTCCAGTTTCCAGCACCTGCCGATGTAGTGCCATCGCTTCGTCTCCGATGGCAGAAGGTAGAATTTCGGCAGTCGTCTTACCGATATGGTCTTCAACCGATAGCTGATCGATATCTGCTAGGGTCTGATTAATCCTGACAAAGCGTAAGGCTTCGTCATGTAGCGCAAAACCTACTGGACTAGTCGCATAGACAGTTTCTAAAAGAGCGTTACTCTCTTCTAGCTCTAACTGCACTCGTTTTAGCTCAGTTACTTCTAGAAAGGTCAGCACCACGCCATCTAGCTCCCCGTCCGCTTTGATATATGGATACGCTCTTAGCAGTAAAGATGCGTGGGTGTCGGCATTGACAACCTCTCGCTCTATCAAAGATTGATTTGATATTACTGCTTTAGCCAATGCTTCTAGATCCGTGTCGACTAGCCGGCTGGCGAAATTGGAAATAGGCCGCTCTCGATCGCCTGCTCTTAGATGTACCACCTCAGCAGCGGCAGGGGTAAACTTTCTAATTTTCAAGTCACGATCTAAAAAGACAACGCCAATGTTGGTGGTGCGCAACAGATTGTCAATATCTTCGTTGAGCTGAACTAGCTCATCTATCTTGTGCTGGTATTCGGTATTGACGGTATACAGCTCCTCGTTCACCGACTGCATTTCTTCATTAGTACTCTGCAACTCTTCGTTAGAAGCGAGCAGCTCTTCATTCGTCGCCTGCTGCTCTTCATTAATAGTTTCTAATTCTTCGATCGTAACCTGCAAATTCTCTTTTGTTTGTCTCAGCTCATATTCTAGAGAATTAATCTGTTCTGCTGCATCTACCGAAATCTCACAGGACGGTGAGCCAGCAGTAGGAGGGATGTTCTTTATCTCCAAAACAACAACTAACGTATCTCCTAGACTATTGTCTGGATCGACTCCTATCTTCAGGTCAATCTGGTGGATGGTATCGTCCTTTGGCAGCGCAATCCCCGTATAGAGAACCGACTCTTTCTCGCGTTTGGCTCTGTGAAGCGCTGTTTCTAGCGGCAGGCGCAGCGCCTTTGGCACCATCGTCACCACGTTCATTTTGATCTCACCTACAGACAGCTCCAAGAGCTGCGCGGAATTATGAAAGATTCTCAATAGCTGATTGTTTTGATCAACTAGCAGACAGGTTGCTTTGCGATCGCCAAACGCATGTTTAAATGCATCAGCAACAATCTTTTCGTCTTTTAATCTTCTTTCCTTGATTTGCTTCTGGGGTCGAAAAGTAGTCATAGTCGGCTGGACGTTCATGCTTGGCAGCAGCCTGCGTCCATTCTTTTTCTTTCGATACAGCTTGCTTTCAGCATGAATAGTTTCAAAATCTTCGGCATATTCGCCTAAGGTCTCTGAGCTACCCAAGAACAAAACGCCTTCTGGAGCAAGTGTAAAATGCAACAGTCGTAGCACCTGCTGTTGAAGAGCAGGTTTCATATAGATCAACACGTTCCGGCAGCTGACCAGATGCATCTTGGAAAAGCCAGCGTTCTTAGTCAGATCGTGCGGCGCGATAATTAGCATTTCTCGCAAGAAGCGTTTGACTCGATAGCTACCATCTACCTCATCAAAGTAGCGCTCTAAACGCTCTGAGGTGATCTCGTTTGCAACACTGGCAGGATAGACCCCCTTCGCGGCAAAAGAGAGTGATTTGGGATCGATATCAGTCGTGAAAATTTTGACCTTGAGCCTTTTTCCGGTAGCTTCTAGCGCATCCGTGACTGTCATAGCCATGCTGTAAGGCTCTTCGCCGGTAGAGCAGGCTGTTACCCAAATTCGCAGCTGCTCACCATCTTCTAGTTTTTCAATCAGGGCAGGCAGCAGCAGCTTTTCTAGACGGACCCAGGGGGCACCATCCCGGAAAAAGCGAGTAGCGCCAATCAACAGGCTCTGGCGTAGCAGTCTACGCTCTTCTTCTGAGGTGGAGAGAATTTCTATGTATTCAACAATGTTGGCACAGTGGTTTAGTGCGCAGCGATGATGCGTTCGTCGTCTAAGCGTGTTGGTTTTGTATTCTGAGAAATCTACATCGGACTGATCGGCCAAGATGCCGACGATCTCTTGTAGTGCGGCTGCGCTAATAAAGGCTTCTGCTTCTGTCTCGCCAGGATTTTGATCGTAGGTGAAGCGAACGATGTCATAGACGGCGCGGGCAAGCTCTTGTGGCGATAGGATTTTGTCGATGATGCCAGATGCGATCGCATTCACAGGCATACTGCTAAACTGAGCCGATTCTGGCGTTTGGGCGAGCACCACTCCTCCCGACCGGCTGATCTGCTGCAGCCCCTCCGTCCCATCACTACCGCCGCCCGTCAGCACCACCCCGATCGCTCGTTCAGCAAAATCTTGAGCCATCGACCCAAAGAAAAGATTGATCGGATAGTTCAAATGCGCAGCGCGATCAACCAGGAAAAACTGCCGGTTTTGCAACAGCATGTTTTTTCCTGGCGGCATCACGTATACCGTACCGGCCTGTACAGGCATCCCTTCCTCCACCTGACGCACCTGCATCACCGTCTTTCGCTGTAGAATCTCGCTCATCATGCTGCGAAAATCAGGTGAAAGATGCTGAATGACTACAAACGCTGCATTTGGACGGTCAGAAATGTTTGAGAAGAATTCTTCTAGTGCCTGGATACCTCCGGCTGAAGCACCAATACCTACGATGAAAAAGTCTGGGGCTGAGTCTGTCATGCTATGAAAAATCGCCGAGGGTCGTTACGCTTATTATCCCCTTATACATTTTTATTTAAAGGCTGTTTTCCATCACACACAAACGTTATCACTTCGAGCGTTACTCTACAGGGCCGCAAGGCCTATTGACGGCTGCGCTCTTTTTCTTGTTCCTGTTTGAAAGGTGCTTTGTGTTTTCCAAGTAGGCGATCGCGCAAATGCTTGATCCGATCTCGAAACTCACTGGCTTCTTCAAACTTTAGCTCTTTCGCAGCTTCTTTCATCTTGGTCTCTAGCTGACCAATCAGCGCTGGAATGTCTTCTAGGGGCAGCTCGTCGCTGTGGTTGACAGCTTGTTCTAGCTCCTCAGCGTTCAGCCGACGAGAGACATCTAAGAAAGAGAGAATTGAATTGGAATTTCGCCGAATAATCGCCGTCGGCGTGATGCTATGCTCTTCGTTATAGGCCGCTTGAATATCCCGGCGGCGCTCGGTTTCACTGATTGCTTTTTCCATACTCTCGGTCATGTTGTCAGCATAGAGAATGGCCTTGCCTTCGATGTGGCGGGCAGCGCGACCAATGGTTTGGATCAGCGATCGCTGTGCCCGCAGAAAGCCTTCCTTATCCGCATCAAGGATGGCTACCAGAGAAACTTCGGGTAGGTCCAAGCCTTCTCTGAGTAGGTTGACACCGACTAGCACATCAAACACGCCATTGCGCAGATCTTGAATAATCTCAATCCGCTCAATGGAGTGAATTTCGGAGTGCAGATAGCGAACGCGGACGCCGTGCTCATTAAAATAATCAGTGAGATCTTCAGCCATGCGCTTAGTCAGCGTGGTCACCAGCGTGCGTTCATCTTTGGCTGCTCGCACGCGAATTTCGCCTAGCAGATCGTCCACCTGTCCATCCGAAGGTCGCACCGCAATCTCAGGGTCGAGCACACCCGTCGGACGAATAATCTGGTCTACCACATGGCCCTCAGACAGACCTATCTCCCAGTCACCCGGCGTAGCCGAGACAAAGATACACTGATTGACCTTGTCCCAAAATTCCTCAGCCTTTAGTGGACGGTTGTCAGCAGCGCTAGGTAGCCGAAAGCCATGGTCGATCAGCACCCTTTTACGTGCCTGATCGCCGTTGTACATAGCGCGAATTTGCGGCACGGTCACGTGGGACTCGTCAACCGCTAGCAGCCAGTCGTCGTGTGGAAAATAGTCGAGCAGGCATTCGGGCGGCGCACCAGGCAATCGGCCCGCTAGATGGCGGGTGTAGTTTTCCACCCCGTTGCAATAGCCAACTTCTTCTAGCATTTCTAGATCGTAGCGAGTCCGCTGCTCTAGCCTTTGTGCCTCTAGCAATTTGCCATGACTTTCTAGAAATTCTAGCTGTTCTTTTAGCTCGGCGCGAATCCCCTGACAGGCCGCCTGTAGCTTGTCGTCGGGGGTGACAAAGTGACGCGCCGGGTAGATATTGAGCGCGTCCATGCTCTGAAGCGTCGTACCGGTAACGGGATCGATGTAGCGAATAGCGTCAATCTCATCGCCAAAGAACTCGACGCGGATGACTCGATCTTCGTAGGCAGGGCCGATTTCAAGCACGTCGCCTTTTACTCGAAAGCGACCGCGACCCATTTCCAGATCGTTACGGGTGTATTGCACGGAGGCAAGATCGCGCAGTACCTGACGCTGGTTGGTTTCTGCGCCCACCCGCAGCGGAATCGAAGCGTTGAGGTATTCAGAAGGAATGCCTAGGCCGTAGATGCAGCTGATAGAGGCGACGACGATGACATCTTTACGCTCGAAAAGCGACCTGGTCGCAGAGTGCCGCAGCATGTCGATCTCATCGTTGATCGAGGAGGTCTTTTGAATGTAGGTGTCGGTGACTGGGATGTAGGCTTCTGGCTGGTAATAGTCGTAGTAGCTAATGAAGTATTCAACCGAATTATCTGGAAAGAATTCGCGCAGCTCGTTGCATAGCTGGGCGGCTAGCGTTTTATTATGGGCTAGCATTAGGGTCGGTTTGCCAATCTGGTCGATGGTGCGGGCGATGGTGTGCGTTTTGCCGGTTCCGGTTGCGCCTAAAAGAGTCTGATATTCTTGCTTGGCCTTGAGGTTTTTGACGAGCTGTTCAATTGCTTTAGGCTGATCGCCTGCGGGCTCGAAGGGGGCTTGGATGTCGAATCTTTTTTTCATAGAAAAGGCGGGGCGATCGCACAAAAGACAGCGCCAACTTTACAGCGCTTAATGTTCAATGTTAGACGATTTATAGAAAGGCGATCACGTGTTTTGGTCAAGTCACAGGCTGTTGAGAATAGGATAAATTAGAGTTGAAGTATGACCTGTAGAACTTCATATCAACTTTTATATAACTACCTGAGCTGGGAACCCTCCAGACTGAAGCCATGAGTAAAGTAGCCACCGCCAAAATGGGTAAGATTGTCGTCACGCTAACGCTCACAAATCAGATAGATGCAGAGTTAGCTGAAAGAGGCTTCATTTCAATCGGAGAAGTTCGTTCTTGCACCATCGATAATGCGTTGGCAGACACGGGCGCTAGTCGTCTCTGTTTGCCAGCAGACGTTATAGAAAAGCTAGGGTTAAAGCAAACGGCAACGATTGATGCTAAGACTGCAATAGGGATAGAAACGTCAAAAGTATTTAAAGGACTTCAGCTTACCGTAGAGGGCCGAGAAGGCCGTTATGATTGTGTCGAGCTACCCGCAGGTCAGACACCTCTCTTAGGGCTCATTCCTTTAGAAGATTTAGGGTTAGATCCTGACTTACAGAACCAGAAACTTAAGCATCTACCTGTCAAAGGAAAAGAAACCTATCTGACGGTTCTCTAACAGTTGGCGCAATGGGCAAAGCGTAGGATAATCCGGGATGTTCTAGAGCGCAGCGCCTACCTATGAGCCAGTCAATACGTGAAACAAATATTCCCGACTGCGCTTGGCAATGGCCGATTGGCCAGCGGTGGGAGACGCCTTACGTCGTGCGCTACGCGAGCAATCTGGATGATGGGCCGGAGCACGGTGCGCCTTTGGGAGGATTTGGAGCAGGGTGTATTGGGCGATCGCCCAATGGGACTTTCAATCTATGGCATCTGGACGGAGGTGAGCACGTTTTCGATCGCTTTCCGGGCTGTCAGTTCAGCGTGTTTGAGCAAGGTGCTGATGGGCAAACGCAAGCCTATGCGATGAGCACGGATAAACCAGAAGAAGAGCTAGCTAGCTGGCAGTGGTATCCAGGCAGTGAAGCGGACGACTCAACAGAAACCGTCACCGGCACTTATCACGCTTTGTATCCGCGTAGCTGGTACGTCTATGAGAATGTTTTTCAGGCGGCGCTATCTTGCGAACAGCTTTCTCCTATCTGGGCGAATAACTACCAGGAAAGCAGCTATCCGGTCGCTACTTTTGTATGGACAGCGCACAATCCCACTGACCAACCGCTAACGCTGAGCATTATGCTGAGCTGGGAAAATATGGTGGGCTGGTTTACCAATAGTGAAACGTCGCCAGAGATTCAGCAAAGAGAGGATGGTAGCCCGTTTTATGACTATGTTCCGCCGCTGAGAGAAAGTGCTGGGAATTACAACAAACTGGTTTGCGAGGGCGGTGTTGCTAGGGGTGTGGTGATGGATGGTAGCTGGACGGAGAAGCCAGCGGAAGGACCAAAAGAAGGAGACGGGCAGTTTGCGATCGCAACCCGACCACCAACCGAAAGCACAACCTCATACAACACAAGATGGAATCCCACAGGCGATGGTAGCGATCTGTGGAATAGCTTTGCAACAGACGGGCGGCTGAGCAATTTTGAAGATACTCGCAAAAGTGAGGGTGAGCGGATTGGGGGGGCGATCGCCCTCAAATTCACCCTCGCACCAGGCGAAACCCAACAGATCCCCTTTGCACTGAGCTGGGATTTGCCTGTGACCGAATTTGCTCAGGGAAAGCAGGCTTATCGGCGCTATACGGATTTTTTTGATCGGGGTGGGCGGAACGGGTGGGCGATCGCAACCACGGCCCTAGACAACTACACCACCTGGCAACAGAACATCATCAGCTGGCAGCAGCCGATTCTAGATCGAACAGATTTGACCAACTGGTTCAAGATGGCCCTGTTCAACGAGCTATACGATCTCACCAGCGGCGGCACATTATGGTCAGCCGCTAGCGACGCCGATCCAGTCGGGCAGTTTGGCGTACTAGAATGCATTGACTACCGCTGGTACGAGAGTCTAGACGTACGACTTTATGGCGGCTACGCGACTCTCCTACTTTGGCCAGAACTAGAGAAATCTATTCTTCGCGCCTTTGCTAGAGCCATTCCTACCGCTGACGCCCAAGAGCGCATCATTGGCTACTACTACACCATCGGCGAAGAAAACCGCACGGCCCCACGCAAGCGCAAAGGCGCAACCCCTCACGATTTGGGCGCACCGAACGAGAATCCGTGGACTGCCACAAACTACACTAGCTATCAAGACTGCAACCAGTGGAAGGATCTCTCCAGCGACTTTGTTCTACAGGTGTATAGAGCCTTTGAAGCGACTGGTAGTACGGATATAGAATTTTTGGCAGATTGCTGGGACGCGATTGTTGAAACGCTGGCCTATACCAAACTGTTCGATACTGATGGTGACGGCCTGATTGAGAACAGCGGCGCACCCGATCAGACTTTTGATGACTGGCGATTGCAGGGGATTAGCGCCTACTGTGGAGGCCTATGGATTGGAGCACTGAGTGCGGCGATCAAAATAGGAGAGATTTTGCAAGAGAATGGTAGAGTGAAAGGAACAATTGTGATTTTGCTCTCTCAGTATCGACGCTGGTGGCAGCATGGTCGCGCCGCGTATCAAAAGCAGCTTTGGAACGGTGACTATTATCGGCTGGATACGGGCAGCGGCTCGGATGTGGTGATGGCCGATCAGCTATGCGGGCAGTTCTGCACGTCGACGATGGGACTGCCGGATGTGGTGGATAGCGAGTTTGTTGCACCTGCGCTGTCGGCGATTTATGAGGCGTGCTTTGTGAAATTCAATCAGTATGCGGCGCAGCTAGGGCCACAGAATCAAAAGTTTGAAGGGGCGCAGACGGGATACTTTAGTGCGTCGGCGCTGGGGGAGAAGATTGGCTGTGCGAATGGCGTGCGGCCTGATGGCTCACCACAGAATCCGGATGATACGCATCAGCTAGAGGTGTGGACGGGGATTAACTTCGGCTTGGCGGCTTTCCTGGCACATGAGGGGAAGCGGGCGGAGTCGATGGAGATTACGGAGGCGGTGGTGCAACAGGTTTATGAGCATGGATTGCAGTTTCGCACGCCGGAGGCAATTACGGCGGTGGGCACGTTTCGGGCCTGTCATTATCTAAGGCCGATGGCGATTTGGGCGGTGTATCGGTGTTTGGGGGTAGGTGAGTGATGAGGGGTTTCCGGACCCACCCCGCCCTGTCGGGCACCCCTCCAGAGGGGATTTACTTCAGGTAGGCGTTTGGGGGTGGTCTAGATCGGCTCTCTATAGCTTCTCAGCCGGGACAAATCCCCTCTAGAGGGGTGGCGCGTAGCGACGGGGTGGGTCCGCAACCTAAGCTCATAGAAAGTTCTAATCAGCTCGTAATAGACGACTAATGACGATTGTTGTTTATCCAGTTTGCAATTCCCTGACAAACGCGATTCGTGTTTTGTCTTACATCACTATCTCGAAATCTCAAGAAGCGTACGCCTAGACCTTCTAGACGGGCCTGACGTTCCTGGTCGTATTCGGCAGCGGCAGCACTATCGTGAATAGAGCCGTCAATTTCGATGGCTAACATCAGGGATTTGCAATAGAAATCGATGATGAACTGGTCAACGGGCTTTTGTCGATCGAAGTCGAAGCCCATCATCTGCCTACCCTTAAGCCGCTGCCAAAGGATAATTTCTCCCTTAGTCATGCGGTTGCGTAGCTCGCGAGCGCGAGCTTTTAGCTTGGGATTGTAGGGGATGATTTGTTCTTCCATGCGGTTAGAATTCCCATGGACTTTACTCTTGGATAGTTGCGTAAGGGTGCGGACCCACCCCGCCCTGTTGGGCACCCCTCCAGAGGGGATTTACTTCAGGTGAGTATTTGGAGATGGTCTAGATCGGCCCTCTATAACTTCTCAGCCAGGACAAATCCCCTCTGGAGGGGTGGCGCGTAGCGACGGGGTGGGTCCGCAACGCTAGCCACACGCCAATGTCTCATCCCCCACGCACTACAAGAACTTCGGAAGAACAATCTACAACAACGAGGCAGACTACTCCACCATTACCCGCTTGGTCAGAATTGCCATCATCTCATTGGCTCGCCCGGTAGGCATGGGCCGACTCCAATCATTGGGCTCGGCGTAGCCTAGCTTGTGCAGCAGGCGGATGGTGCTATGCAGCGCGGCTGGGGTGCCGAGCAGCAGGTGGCGAACTTGCTCGCGTGGGGGCGGTGTCGAGGGGTAGACGGTCAGGATCGCCCGCAGGTGAGTCAGTGCTGGTGGCAGCGGGAACTGTGGACGCCGCAGCGCCCTGGTTAGAAGGGATAAACATGAGTGTCTGGTCTCCGGTTAAGACAGATGAACTAAGGAAACCAGAACCCAGATGACCTCGGCCACTCCGCAAAATGTGGTGCGAATCGGGGTGGCTAAGGTACAGTGCCCTTAGCTCCAGACTGGCATGGACAGTTTGTGAGCTAGCTGTCGGTAGGTGGTGGTCAACACCTGCCGATAGCGCTTTAGTCAAATGAGTTCTGAAAGAACAGGCGTGATAGGCATCACGACCTTAGCTATTGACAATAGGCTGATTTCTTGGCTGAGTCAAGGCCAAGTTGAGTAGAATCGCTCCGCAAAGGCGATGATATGAAGCGGAATTGATGCCGCGTGCGACTGATAAAGTCCCGTTGATGACTAAACGGTTCCCGTGTGCGACTGAACAACTCCCGTTGGTGACTGAATGGTTCCCGCGTGCGACTGATAAAGTCCCGTTGATGACTGAGCGGTTCCCGACCGATGCGGAAGGTTTCCCGAGCGTGACGGGACGATTCTGACTAGCGACTGAACGATTCCCGGCTGTAGCGGGTTGAAGTTAAGCAGAACTGTTGTTGTTCAGCTGCTCGAATAGCTGTGTGACTTCTTCGACGGTTGCGTTTAGGCACTGGGCGACTTCGGTGAGTAGGCTGTCGTCTTGAGTAGCTTGGTAAACGTCTGTGAGATTGTTGAGTACGACTTGAGTACTGTGTTGGTCACTGAACTCTGCGAATATTTCTAGCGCCTGAAGCAGCGAAGCCTGTGCCGCTTGCGTAATTCTCTTGCCTTCTTTCCAATACGCCTAATCCGTTGATAGGTGCCGCTTGGCTGTAGCGATCGCCATACTCGACTTTGATATCGAGCGCTTGTTGGTAGTGCGCCCTCGCCTGCTCGTACTCTCTGAGTTCCTGCGCCACGATGCCCAACTGATGGTAGGTGCCCGCTTGGCTGTAGCGATCGCCATACTCGACTTTGATATCGAGCGCTTGTTGGTAGTGCGCCCTCGCCTGCTCGTACTCTCTGAGTTCCTGCGCCACGCTGCCCAACTGATGGTAGGTGCTCGCTTGGCTGTAGCGATCGCCATACTCGACTTTGATATCGAGCGCTTGTTGGTAGTGCGCCCTCGCCTGCTCGTACTCTCTGAGTTCCTGCGCCACCCTGCCCAACTGATGGTAGGTGATCGCTTGGCTGTAGCGATCGCCATACTCGACTTTGATATCGAGCGCTTGTTGGTAGTGCGCCCTCGCCTGCTCGTACTCTCTGAGTTCCTGCGCCACACTGCCCAACTGATGGTAGGTGATCGCTTGGCTGTAGCGATCGCCATACTCGACTTTGATATCGAGCGCTTGTTGGTAGTGCGCCCTCGCCTGCTCGTACTCTCTGAGTTCCTGCGCCACGCTGCCCAACTGATGGTAGGTGCTCGCTTGGCTGTAGCGATCGCCATACTCGACTTGGATATCGAGCGCTTGTTGGTAGTGCGCCCTC
>CAWCXR010000005.1:0-27267 GCA_963799555.1 uncultured cyanobacterium | reverse complement strand
GGGCATCTCTGCTTAAAACGTGTCAGCAAAGATGTCTTGCCCATACCGGATGGTCCTTCGATAAACATAATTCGACAGTCATGCTTACCCTCGGCCATTTTCAGAAAAACATCCAACTCTTTCGTACGATTTGCCAAGTAACGCTGCTTTGCCATTGGTTAACTGCGTCTAGCTTTCCTTACCTTTGACATCACCAGAGGGCTCATCGTAGCCCAGCTCCAGCTTTTGCTTCCCATCTACGTCGTTGTCCGAAAAGTTGGCATCTCGCATGCGATACTCACCGTCGCCTCGTAGCTTGTTGCCTTTGAAAACCACGCCCGCAGGCTTCTCATCTTCAACTACGGGTGTCTTCGGTTCCATTTTGGCTTCCATCCTGGCTTTGCTGCCGTCAAACGAAAGGATCGAAAGGCGATCGCGGAAGACGAAAATGATAATAAGTACGACAACCGCGACAATCAGACATAAAGCGATAGCTGTATTCATCAACGTACTTACAACTCCCAGATAATCATCCACAAACGTTACTATAACGGCAATTCACCGCATCCAACTATATCTACATCGGGTTCACCAAATCTTCCGAGTGCTACCAAATATTTCTGCACGGATGACTCTCAACCGTTTCTAAGTCCCCGGCTACGAATGCTTCTTACCATTCGGTTTTCAAAGTGGAAAAGCCATAATCTGGTTGTTCCAATCTTCAGCGGTAGAAGCCTCCCAGACTACAATAAGTTCGTCTATCGCCTCGCTGATTGGCAGCTTTTGGGAAAGAATCAGTACACCAGAGCTTCGCTGAGACAAAATAAATTGACCAAACTCCGTAGGCATCGTTTTACGGTCATGGGTTACGAGCACCCTGCCTTCGCGTGCCGCAATAGCCAAAACTTCCGGGTCTTTGATGCCCTCGAGCTTCGCTGCATTAGCCGACTGAAAATCCAAATCGGGTTTCCTGCGAGTAACACCCGAGACAATAGCCTGTCTCAAGTCAGCATCAGCCTGAAATCGAACTTTTGTCATACCGGAGTTTGCCGCTGATCTCTCGCAGCTTTCAGCTTTTGATAGAGTAGGGGACTCTTCTCCCTACAGGCGCTTTGCAGTTTGAAAAAATCAGACTCGCCTTCTTCTAAGTACGTATCAACGGTCTCACGGTTGGCAAGGTAGAAAGTAATTGCTCCATAGACCTGTTCCAATGACAGCAGCGGAAAATTTTGGGCAATAGTCTCAGGCGACTCCCCATCTAAGAAAGAGTAGACAATCGAGTCAAGCGAAATGCGGGTACCTTCGATCCAATACCCTGCGTTTCGTTGCTCGACGTAAGACTTTGTCAGAATAGGCGCTAATGTCATCAGAGTCTCAGGCTCAACGCTAACTATTATCTAAAGTTTATGGCATTTGTCGGCTGATGGTTTGCCGCTGGGACAATCGCTCAAACAGGATTCAGTCATGGCCTCATCATCTGCGGCAGAGGGCGGCACCTGACCGAAAATCATGTCGCAGCTGAGGTCGTCGAAGTCTGGCACCATGGTGAGAGGAATGCCGAACTTTTCAGTAAAGAAGGTTTGGGTGGGGAGCTTGCACATGTTGACGCACATGCCGACGCACTGGCTTTCATCCAGGTAGCGGCACTTCTTGATATGGACGGCGCTGGGCTGCGATCGCACCTTACCATCCATCCCTTTCACCTCTGCCTCTGCCACCTCACACGGACCGACTAGCCACTCAAACATCTGCGCAGCAAACCAGGCATTTAGCACACACACCAGCCGGGTTGGAGAAAAAACAGTTCGAATTATCCACAGCACCGGTGCTGGTACTAGAGATTGCAGCACTTTGGCAACCACCGCCTGCTGCTCTTGCGCATTACGGCCTCGCATGATCTGCTTAGACAGATCGACAAACCCTTCGTAGTTTGCACCTGCTGCTGTCGAACCGATCGCGTTTGCCATCTTCCGAGAAAACAGCCAGATGAACAGTCGGTCCAATAGATTGTCTTCGTGTACTTCAGCCGTATGCATAACTGCCTTCTAGCCAAGCTAGTCAAGTGCTGACTCTATTATGACTGCATATGGAAATAGTCCGGGCGAAAACTACAGCGAACGTACAGGTGTGTATCTATGTGGCTGCGCGTTATTCGGCCTGTAGTATCTGATTTTGCGGCTGGGTTAGTGCGATCGCACTAGAAAGCTTTCCTTAGGGTAGATAGAGAAAATCCGCTGCCTGCCTTATTCTAGCGGGCAGGCAGCCAGGCACCCGTATCCATCGCGCATACAAAAGCCTGCCTGCAAAAAAGACTGCGCAAACACTCTAACTGAAGAAAAACAAACTGCGCGACCACTCCAACCACAAGAAAACTGTTTTATAAAAGCGTTTTATTCCTGTATTTCGTTCAAATATTTCGGAGACAGACATAGATGAAAATTGCTGTTGTTGGATTGATGCGCCATCCTATTGCTGAACCGTTTGCGGGAGGGATGGAGTCTCATACCTGGTGGCTGACCAAGAAGCTGATAGAACGCGGCCATGATGTCACCCTATTTGCCAGCGGCGATTCGGACGCTCGATTGAATTTGAATGCCCCTACCGAGAGCTCACTAGCAACCCATCCAAAGGCTCAAACGCTGCTGGGTGAGCAGGCGTGCAACATGTCGGCCTATGCCAGCACAATCAGGCAGATCTGCCATGACCAGTTCGATGTTGTTCATAACAATGCGCTGCATCCGCTACTGCTGCTAAGTGCGGCGGACCTGCCTGTGCCGATGATGATGGTGCTACATGCTCCTGTCTATCCCGAACTGGCCGCAGCGATGCAGTATGCCACTGCTAGAAACGCATCGGGTAACTTAGCAGTAGCGGCAGTGTCTAAAAGCGTAGCGTCTGCCTGGCAGTCCATCGTTGAGTCGGACGTTGTCTACAACGGGGTAGATATTGGCAGCTGGTCTTTTAGCTCAGCGCCGACTCCTAATTTGGCACTGTGGTATGGACGTTTTGTGCCTGAAAAGGCTCCGCATCTGGCAATTCGAGCAGCGCTGAAAGCGGGCTATTCTATGCAGGTAGCAGGTCCGATCAGCGACCGAGACTATTTTGAAGAGCAGGTGCAGCCTTTGCTCTCGCATGAGCGAGTGGAGTATCTAGGCCATCTGTCGCACAGTCAAATGAAACAAGTTCTGGCTAGGGCGAGCGTATTTGTGAACACGCCCGTATGGGATGAACCCTACGGCATTGTGTATGCAGAGGCGCTGGCTTCGGGTACGCCAGTAGCCGCCTTCAACCGAGGGGCCGCTTCAGAGATTCTAGACGAAAGCTGCGGTGCGATCGCCCCAGCGCAAACCATAGAAGCGCTCTCTGAAGCTGTTTTGAAAGCGGCCCAACTTTCTCGCTATGCCTGTCGTGCTAGAGCCGAGTCTTTTTGCAATATTGATTCGATGGTAGATAGCTATGAAAGAATGTATCAACAGCTTATCGACAGACAGCAACAGAACTCAGCGGGCCCAAAAGCAGTACTCAAAGACCTAAAAGTCTCTGTAGCGCGAGAGCTGATTGCGAAAGAATCCGTAGAGCCGGTGGAAATTGCGAGTTGAGGTTTGTCAGGCTTAGGTACGGCGCTCAATCAAAGTGCCGTCGATAGCAAGACTTGCTGGACTCAGTCAAGGTCTAGCTGATCCGCATCAATGCCGAGTTCCTTTAGCTTTGCTCTCAGGCGCTCATTTTGCTGCTGCGCTGCCTCTGCCGCCTGCTGCGCTGCCGCCCCCTCCTGCTGCGCCTGCTGCTTTGCTACTCTTTCTTGCAAAATCTGCTGATCGCTAGCTTCTTTTTCGGTTGGAATCCACCCATTCACATCGTACCAACGCAGCCACTCACGGGTAAAACGCTTGTATTTGCCTTGCCAGATTCCAAGCCCAGCGCTAATTTCGGGGAACCAAACTGTGCGCTCTGCATCTACTGCCATTGGCTGATACCGACCGTTTTGTAGTCGAAAGGCGCTCAGGCTGTCGTCATATCGGTTGTAAATGACATAGTAAGGAATCTGAAGTATTTTCTCGTAAACGGTCCATTTTGTGGGTGGTCTACCTTGCTTGTTCTCTGTTCGACCGAAGTCTTCATCTTCTGTACCAGGAGAGATGAGTTCAACAATGACAAAAGGAACAATTTCTTCTTGCCACACAACGTAGCTCATGCGAAGCTCATCGCTGTCGCAGCCTTCTGGTTTACCAATCACGCCAAACCAGTCTGGGCGCTTGTACCAGTTGTTGTCTGGGTCGTAGTAGAGATTGAGATCGGCGGCCGAAAAAATATCTTCGCTGGTGTAGTCGCTGAGGCGAAAGGTCTCGCTGAGCAGAGCGGGCTGATAATCGTGGAATTCGTCTGGCAAGCCGGGCTCCTCCGGATCTTCGCTAGGCAGGTCGTACATGGTCGGCAGCGATGCCTTGTTGGGCCATGTTTTTTTGGGCGGGCGGAGCGGTTGAGTGAAGGTCATCGCGGGTGGCCTACGGGTGCTGACTCTATTATGACTGTAGATATGGCTGTAGATAGGATGAGTGAATTAGAAACGGCGAATCACTAGAAAAGCGATCGCCCCTATCACTATTCCCCCTAAAAATAAGAAGAGAATCGGTCTTCTCGTGGTGTCGCTAACGACCTGAGCAGCTGCGGACTCTGCTGGAATTTCTGGCGGTGGCAGTACTGCTGGGCTATTAGCCGCAGTCGCAGAAACAGACTCTCCGGCGGCGACGGTAACGTCAAAAGCAAGCTCAAACGGAGAAAAATCGGCGGCTTGCTCGGGTTCGCCGGTCATGACTAGGGTGTAGAGACCGACGCTAGGGAAGATGAATTCTGCGCCCGGAATGCCTTGAACGCCGTCGCCCTCAACGGCTGTCAGCTCAGGAGAGAGTAGCGGCGCGGCGTCTGCCTGTTTAGGCTGAGCGTAGACTGCAAGCTGACAGTCGCAGTCTTCTAGGTTGATGGCCTGACCGCCTTCGGTGCGGAGGGCAACCCAGGCGAGAATCTCTTCGCCCGCGCGGGGGGTATCATTCGGTTCAATGTGTAGGGTGCCGCCAACATCGTCTGAAATTTCGACTTCGTGGGCGATCGCATCCAGTAAGGGCGTTTGAGATAGCAGTACAGGGCTAAGTCCGGTCAGGATGGCAGCTATGGCTAGTGCTGCGCTGAATCGAACTGCTTTTTGGCGGGACATAGTTTTTTCCTTGAGAGAGGAGAGACCAGGCGGGGCGCGATCGCACCAGCAAAACCAAAGCCACAGACACTGCCAATCCGATCACCATCGCCTGATTTTGCCAGGTCAGCCGCAGTGAACCCCAGTAGCTCGATCCAGATAAGATCGTATGGCCTGCCGCCAGCCACAGAGCCGGAACACCAAGCAAATGTAGCTTTCGCCAGCGATTACCCAGCGCTTTTTGAGCCTTGTCGTAGCTGGTCAGCGCCGCTGGCACCATCAACAAGAAAGCGACTACACCCAGCCACATACCGACTTGATGCTGTGGCAGCATGAACTTCACCGCTCGCCAGTTCCACTGCCAGGTATGGCTGACCATATGCAACACGTGCAAAGCGCTGAGCACAAACGCCCCCACGCCCAGCACCCGGCGATAGCGTAGTAGTGTCGGCCACAGTCGGTTAATCGGCCTAGCAATCAGCGCCAGCATCAGGCAAACTAACGCCGCATAGCCGCTGTAGTCAGTCATCGTGTCGCCGGTTCTCAGCAGCAGTAGGATGCCGATCAACACCGTAATCCAGCCGCCCAGCCGAAAGAGCTGCGATCGCCGATCCTGGCTCAGCCGAGACGCTGTAAATCCCATCGCCACCATCGCCGGCAGCGTGCCTAGACCAAACGCCAGCATCACTGCTGCGCCGCCCAGTGGACTTTGAGTGGCCGCCGCGCGAAGCTGACCCGTGTACAGAAATCCGCACGGAATCAAACCCCAGAGCAGTCCAAGAATCAGGGGTGCGATCGCCTGCTGCCACCTGGAAACCCGACTCATCGATCGACTAATTTGCTCATGTAGCTGCTGTTGCCTAGCTGGATGCAAAAACGGCAGCGCTGGCAAAAAGCCGGGGCTCGCCTGCGTCAGGCCAAACCAAATTAGCAAGACACCGGTTCCAAGCGAGACCACTCGCCTGAGCGTAGAGCCTACCCCTGCAACCTGACCGCCTGCAAACAGCACCGAGCCCAGTGCGCCAATTGCCATACCGACTAAGGCATAGCTCAATAGCCGCCCTAGATTGAGCAAGAGGTGAAAGGCCATCTGTTCACGCCATTGACCCACTGAGCGCTCAGCGGACTGGCCTTGCACAGACTGACTTTGCAGACTGACTTTGCACAGACTGACCTTGGACAGACTGACCTTGGACAGACTGACCCTGGACAGACAGTGCAAACGCCGCAGCCACCGGACCGCACATACCAACACAGTGGCCAAAGCTTCCTAAAAAGCCTATGGCCGCAGTCAACCATAGATCTAAAGAAGTTGGCATGAGATGACTATCACTGATTGACTATTACTGACAATAGAAAGCTTGAAATGAACTCAGTCAGCGTTGGGTTCGTAGACTTCGATGGTAACGCTATCTTGAATCTGATCGCCTTGAGTCGTTAGTGCCTCGTGGCCGTTGGCATTGAGCGTGACGCGAATTTCGTTAGTGCCGCCAGGTAGGTCTGGTAAGTGTGTCCACGCGCCGTAGATTCGCTGGACAGATTTGTCGTTGATGTATAGGTGAGCGTGGCCTTCTGTAGGACTGCTTTCACTATTGACTTTCTCGGGTGCAAAGTCGAAATTAGCCGTGCCTACGTATAGATTCCAGCCCCGTACGGGATCTTCTTCTACTTGAATTGTGACTGCTGGTACCGGAGTCCCGGCGGGTACTTCGATAGCTTTGCTATGAAAGACATCGTGGTTGGTGTTGACGCCTGTATGAGTATGTTCTTCTGGGGCGACAGTTTCTGTGCTTTCCGTAGAGGTGGTCGCTTGGGCCGTCGTCTTTTCGCTCGCCTGGTGGGCTGAATGGTCTTCAGCATTGGGCATGGAATGGCTACAGCCAACGGCTAGCATTGCGAGAGTTGCGATCGCAGCTGCCTTTAAACTGACGTAACGGCGATGGTAGAAAACCATAGAAGTCTTGCGGGGGAAACGAAACTGCATAACATCCTATAGTGCAGACGAATAGATGGGTAGTCAAAAGACAAGATGTCACGTAAATCCGTATAACGAGCGTTGATCCGCCGGGCGTGCGGAAGTGGGTATTGTGATCAAGTAGATATAGTAAGCCAGCGTTTTGATTGGTTTTTATACAGGAGTTTTGGACAGCAGCTATGAATAAGAAACTATGGATAGGCGCAGGGGCTGTGGGTGCGATCGCGCTAATTATCGGCGGCAAGGTCTTGGTCTCTCGGGCTGCTGCCAAAGAACTAGACAAGGCCATTGCTGACGTTTCTGAATATGTCGATGTTGACTATCGCAAAGTAGACGTTTCTTTTCTAGGCCAGGGCACCACCGTGAAAGACGTTGTGGTTACTCCCGTAGCTTCTGGAAATGCGATCAGGATCGAAGAGATAACGCTGTACAAGTACGAAGACGAAAACGAAATTCCTACCTATCTGAATATGGCTGTCAGGGGCATCGCTCTAGATGCGACGGCGCTAGGAGAGAATGCAGAAATGTTCTCTGAGCTGGGCTACGGCAAGGAGCTATCGGCTAACATTGTCACCGAATACGAGTATGAAGCAGGTGAGAAAACAGTAGAGCTGAAGCGGTTGAAGCTAGGCGCTGACAAGGTAGGGGATATGGAGATGACCCTTGATCTGGGCAATATCACCTTGGACGAGGCAACCATCAGTAGCCTTCCTTTCTCGTTGTTTGGAGCGCAATTTGAGGGCGCGAAAATTACCTATGAGGACAATTCTTTTGTCGAGAGACTGTTTGAAACAACAGCAGCGGAAGAAGGAATCAGTGTGAAAGAAGTGAAAGAAGGTGCGATCGCCGGTTTAGAGGACGAAGTGGCCAACAGCGAGAATCCGCTTTCTCCCGAATTCGTCAAGGAGATGAAAGACTTTATCAGTGACCCTGACAGCTTTTCAATCACGTTCGATCCAGAACAGCCCGTGCCGCTTAGCGCGCTGATAACCATCGGTGGACCCGAAGATTTAGTGGAGCTGTTGAACGTTCGGTTTGAGTCTTAGAGACCCACCCCGACCCTTCGGGCCACCCCTCCAGAGGGGATCTACTTTAGGTAGTGATATTGGAGGTGACCGATCTCGACTCCCAAACGTTACACGTCCGGGGAAAATCCCCTCTGGAGGGGTGGCCGGAGCGTAGCAGAGGTCGGGGTGGGTCGGGAACCTACACGATTTGGATCACTGGTTTGAATCACTTCGCGACACCCTCACTTAATCCTGGTAGCTCTGGCCGTACTTTCCCGGTCAACGTTCCAGAAAATTCCCCGCCGCCGTTCCCATTGCCATCTCGCTGAGCTTTTGTATCAACGGTGAATCCTTTGATCACAATGTAGAGAATCGGCACGACGAACAGGCTGAGGAAAGTAGCGACTAGCATTCCGCCGAAGACCGCCGTTCCGAGCGACTGGCGGCTACCCGCACCCGCGCCGCTGGCAATAACCAGTGGAAAGATACTGCTCAGCGTAGAGATCGCCGTCATCAAAATCGGACGCATTCTCTGCTGCGCGGCTTCTAGAGCGGCTTCTGTGATCGAGCGGCCCTGGTCGCGTAGCTGGTTAGCAAATTCGACAATCAGAATGGAGTTTTTGCTGGCTAGACCAATCAGCATCACCAGTCCAATCTGACAGTAAACGTCATTCGGTAAGCCGCGTATGGTTTGAGCAATCAGCGCACCAAAAACCGCCAGCGGCACCGCAAATAGAATGATTACCGGATCGACGTAGCTTTCGTACTGTGCGGCCAGTACCAGAAAGACCAGAATAATTCCTAGACCAAAGATGATCGGAGCCTGGTTACCGCCTTCGATTTCTTCTAGCGCCGTGCCTGACCACTCGTAGCCGAAGCCAGCGGGTAGAACCTGATCGGCAACGTTTTCCATAGCAGTGATGGCCGCGCCTGAGCTAACGCCCTGAGCGGGAGCGCCGTTGATAGCGATGGAGCGGAAGAGGTTGTAGTGATTGATCGTCTGTGCGCCGGTGGTGTCGGTGGTGGAGATCAAGTTGCCCATAGGGACCATGTTGCCGGTTTGCGATCGCACGTACAGCTTGTCAATATCGCTCGGCGTCGATCGATACTGCTGATCGGCCTGCACATACACCCGGTAGGTTCGGCCCTGCAAGTTAAAGTCGTTCACATAGCGCGAGCCCAGATTGGTCTGTAGCGTACTGAAAATATCGTTGATATTCACGTTTAGCGCTTTGGCCTGATCGCGGTTCACGTCAATGGCGATCTGCGGTGTGCTGGCCGCATAGGTGCTGAAGACATTTTGCAGCTCAGGGTTCTGGTTAGCTGCGCCCATAATCGCGCCCATACTGTTGGTTAAGTCACTTAATTCAGCATTGCCGCGTCTGTCTTGCAGCTGAAACTCAAAGCCGCCGAAGCTGCTGAGACCTTGAATAGAAGGTGGATTGACCGGTAGCATTCTGGCTCTGGTGTTGCCCATCAATGGCCCAGTCACCCGCTCGATAATCTCGAAGGCGCTGGCATCGCGATCGCCCCAAGGCTTCAAGGTAGTGAAAATCACGCCGCTGTTGGCCGTGTTGCCGCTAAAGCCAAAGCCACCCACTGCAAAGGTCGCCCGTACTTCTGGCTGAGATAGCAAGATCTCTTCGGCTTCGGCCATCACTTCGCTGGTGTAGTTGAGCGAAACCCCTTCTGGTCCACCGACGATAGTAATGAAATAGCCCTGATCCTCGTCTGGTAAGAAGGCTGAAGGCACGGTTGTATACAGCCACGCGGTTAGTACTAACGAAGCGACAAAGGCGGCAATGACAAAGGGCTTGAACTTGGTCAGCGTTTGTAGCGTGCTGCCGTAGCGATCGCGCAGCCAGTCCAATCCATCGTTGAACGGATTGAATATCTTGGCCCGCCAGCCGGTGGGTTCTTGTCTAGGTCTGAGCAGCAGGCCAGACAGGGTAGGCGTGAGGGTGAGGGCGTTGAAGGTGGAAAGTGCGATCGCAAACGCAATCGTCAAGGCAAACTGTCGGTACAGTGCGCCCGTGGTCCCTGGGAAGAAGGCCACTGGCACAAACACCGCCATCAGCACCAGCGAAGTTGCAATTACTGCGCCGGTCAGCTCACTCATCGACTGAATCGCCGCCTCTACTGGATTCAGTTCCTGCTTGTTGATCTTCGAGCTAATATCTTCGACCACCACAATGGCGTCATCGACCACCATCCCCGTCGCCAGCGTCAGACCAAACAGCGTCAGGCTATTAATCGAAAAGCCAAACAGCTTCACAACTGCAAACGTTGCGATCAGCGACACCGGAATCGTCACCGCCGGGACCACCGTCGTCCGCCAGTCTTGCAGAAAGATGTAGATGACGAGTACCACCAAGCCAATTGCCTGTACCAGCGTCCACAGCACGCTCAGCAAAGACTGTTCTACAAACTCAGTGGTATCAAAACCAATGCCGTACTGCATACCGGGTGGAAAATCCGACGCCAGATCAGCCATCTGCTCTTTGACGCCTTGAGCTACCGCCAGTGCGTTACTCCCTGGCAGCTGAAAGATCCCCAGGCCAATCGCATCCTGCCCGCGAAAGCGCAAAAACGAGCTGTAGCGCTCGGCTCCTAGCTCGGCTCGGCCCACGTCTCTTAGCCGAATCAGCTGACCAGACTCCCCGGTTTGCAGCACCAAATTCTCAAACTCTTCTGGCGTCTGCAGTCGGCTTTGCGCCCGCAGGTCAATCTGAAAATTCTGATCGTTCGCTACAGGTGGCTGACCAATCTGCCCCGCACCTACCTGAATATTTTGCTCTTGCAGCGCAGCAACGACATCATCTGCCGCTAGCCCTCGTCCTGCCAGCTTCTGCGGATCGAGCCAGATCCTCATCGCGTAAGTGCGCTCACCAAAAATTTGCACATTGCCCACGCCTGGCACTCGTCGTAGCGCGTCTGCCACATACAGATCGGCATAGTTGCTCAAGAAAGTATCGTCATACTCCTCATTCTCGCTGTACAGGCTCATTGCCAGCAGAATGTTGCTGGTTTCCTTAGAAACGGTTACACCGGCTCGATTGACGGTTTCTGGCAGCTGCGGCTCAGCGAGAGAAACCCGGTTTTGAACATCGACCGCCGCAATATCTTTATCGCGAGAAGAATCGAAGGTGACAACGATGTTGCTAACGCCGTTGTTGCTGCTGTTGGAGGTCATGTATCGCAAGCCCTCCACGCCGTTGATCTGTCGTTCGATCACGGTGGTGACGCCGCGCTCTACTGTCTCTGCGTCCGCGCCGATATAGTTCGCAGTGACGTTGATCTGCGTTGGGCTGATATCGGGATATTGGGCGATGGGCAGGGTGGGAATGCTGACCGCGCCGATCAGCAGCATGATCAGGGCGCAAACGGTGGCGAAGACGGGGCGTTTGATGAAGTAGTTGACGAACATGGGTGACGCCGGAAGGAAGATGGGGGATGGGGGATGGGGGATGGGGGAGTAGCCCAGTTGCCCAAATGGATTATGGAGTGGGTGCGCCTGCTGGTGGCTGGCTGCCGCCGCTGGTGTCGATGGGAACACCGTCGCGCAGGTTTAATATTCCTTCTGTGATGATGATGTCGCCGGGTTCTAGCCCTTCGAGAACCTGGTAATCGTTGCCTTGCAGGTCGCCTAGCTGTACGGACTTTAGCTTGGCGACGACAGGGGGTGGGCCTTCGGGTTGGCCCTCTGATTGGCCCTCTGCTGCGCCACCTGCCTGAGGGCCAGAGGGTGCGGCGGGTGGTCCACCAGCTGCTTCGCTTTCCTCTGGTGGGTCGGGCTCGCCTGGGACAAACACAAAGGTTTCACCGCCGAGCCGGGTGATGGCGGTGGTGGGTACTAGAACGCCGGGGCGCTCGTCCCAGACGACTTGGACTTCTAAGCGCTGTTCGTCTTGGAGAGGCTGGGTTGGAGTGGAGAAGCGGGCCTTGGCGAGAACGGTTTGAGTACTGGGATCGGTGGTTGGTGAGATGAATCGAATGGTGCCAATGGCGATCGCATCATCACTGCCAAATAGGCTTAACCTAACGGGCAACCCGATTCTTAGCTGCTTTGCCTGATCAACAGGGATCGCAATTTCTAGATCGAGATCTTGATTTTGAGTGATGGTCGCGAGCTGATCGCCTGCTTGAACGTAGTCGCCTAGCTTGACTGGAATGTTGCCAACGATGCCTGCTATAGGCGCTGTGACCGTTTTGTCTAATAGGTCTTGCTGAGTGGCGTTAGCATTGGCGTCGGCTTGGGAGAGAGTGGCCTGTGCGCCTTCTAGGCTAGATCTTAGCGCGGCGATTTCCTCTCTAGCTGAGGCGAGGGCAGATTCGGCAACGCGGCGATCGCGGACTACTTCATCCAACTGATTTTGAGGTAGCGCCCCCTGTGCGACTAGGGCCGCTGTTCTATCGTAGTCATTGTTTTGTAGCTGCAAATCTGCCAGTAGCTCTGTCTGTCTAGCTTCGGCTGCGCGCAGCTGAGCGCTGGAAGAGTCGCGACTAGACCGGGCGGCGCTGACGCTGGCTAGGGCGGCGTTGTAATCTGACTGCGATCGCTGCGAACTCAGCTGCATAATCGGATCGCCTGCCGCCACCGAATCGCCCGACGCCACAAAAATCTGTACAATCCGACCGTCCGCTTCCGGCTGCAGACTCACGCCCGCCTGTGCATCCAAGATGCCAACAAATTCAGAGCTATCCATCAAGGATTCTGACTCGAGCCGCTCCGTCTTAACCGCTACGGGCGGCGGCCCCTGCATACCCTGATCGCCTCTACCGGCAAAAACGCGCCAGGCCAGAAAGCCCAAACCCGCTGCGAGCAGCACTAGGCCTATCCAAGGTATCCATTTGCGAGATGGCTGCCGCCTGAGAGAGCCCAGCGCTGAGTCTGAAGTGGTCGCCATTGAGGAGATGCCTTGGAGATGTTGTATCGACTGCTATGTGTGAGTATATCTAAACTAGTCGGTTTGGTTTAGTTTTATTGAAAAAATACTCAATGAGAAGAGCGCCCTTTTAACTTTTTCAGCGTGTCTAGGTTATGTAAGCTGCTGCAATTGTGAATAGCTTTGAATCCTAGTGCATCTACCCATAGTTTGAGTCCATCGTTTAAGCATACCGCCTGAGTTCTGTAACGATATCGACTAAATTTTCTCAGCGCTATCGATAGCGTCTATACTGCAAAAGATTCGGCGAAGATTGCTACATCTAGTGGTGAAACTATTTTGTGTCTGTGCTTATGACTGACGCTAAATATGTACACCAAAATGGTATTCAATAGAACAGTAAGTTTGTACTTTAGTGCTCTCTGACCGTTCGCTTTAGCGCTTTGTTCCTGGCATCAGTGTCTTTTGAGGAAGTTGGTATGTCTTTTGTTGGTTTGCACATCCATAGCGATTACAGCCTGCTAGATGGTGCGAGCCACATTGATCCGCTAGTCGATAGGGCGCTAGAGCTGGGCATGGATGCGATCGCGCTCACCGATCACGGCGTTATGTACGGCGCTATCGAGCTGCTAAAAGTCTGCGCCAAAAAAGGCATCAAGCCGATCATCGGCAACGAGATGTACGTAATCAATGGCGATATCACCAAGCAAGAAAAGCGCCCAAAATATCACCAGCTCGTCCTCGCCAAAAACGACATTGGCTACAAAAATCTAGTTAAGCTCACCACCGTCTCCCATTTGGAGGGCGTGCAGGGCAAAGGATTATTCTCTCGTCCGTGCATCAACAAAAATCTGCTAGAGCAGTATCACGAAGGGCTAATCGTTACTAGCGCCTGTCTAGGCGGTGAAATTCCACAGGCCATTCTTAAAAAGCGCCTGGATGTCGCCCGCCGGGTCGCGCAGTGGTACAAAGATCTGCTCGGTGATGATTTCTACCTGGAAATTCAGGATCACGGTTCTCCAGAAGATCGAATCGTGAATGTTGAAATTGTCCGTATCGCCCAAGAGCTAGATATCAAGATTGTTGCGACTAACGACTCTCACTTTATCTCGTGCGTGGACGTAGAGGCTCACGACGCGCTGCTCTGTATTCAAACAGGCAAGCTGATTTCCGAAGACAAAAGACTTCGCTACAGCGGCACAGAATACCTGAAGTCAGAAGCGGAAATGCGTCGCCTATTTCGCGATCATATCTGCTCCTGAGATAATCGAAGATGCAGTCACTCGCACCCAAGAAGTCGCTGACAAGGTAGAAGACTACAGCATTCTCGGCAATCCGCAGATTCCTAACTTTCCAATTCCAGAGGGCTACACAAAAGAGAGCTACATGGAAAAGGTGGCCTGGGATGGGCTGCTAGAGCGAATGAATGTGCAAAGCCCCGATCAGATCACGCAAGAGTATCGCGATCGCATGGACTACGAAGTCGAAATGATGCATCAGATGGGCTTCGCGACCTACTTTCTTGTCGTTTGGGACTATATTAAATTCGCCCGCGACAACAACATCTCAGTTGGCCCCGGACGCGGCTCAGCCGCCGGTTCGCTCGTTGCCTACGCCATGGGCATCACCAATATCGATCCGGTTCATCACGGCCTGCTGTTCGAACGCTTCTTGAATCCCGAACGCAAGTCCATGCCTGACGTGGATACAGATTTCTGTATCGAAAAGCGTGAGAAAGTAATTGAATACGTCACCGAAAAATACGGTACCGACCACGTTGCCCAGATCATCACCTTCAACCGCATGACCTCCAAGGCGGTGCTAAAAGACGTTGCTCGCGTGCTAGACATTCCCTACAACGAATCCGATAAGCTCGCCAAACTCATCCCAGTCTCTAGAGGCAAGCCCGCCAAGCTTAACGAGATGATCTCCGAGAAAACGCCCGACGCGACCTTCAAAGAGAAATACGACAGCGGCGAACTCATTCCTGGCACCAGCGTCACCTTCCAGCGGTGGATCGACACCGCCATCACCATCGAAGGAACAAACAAGACATTTGGAATGCACGCGGCAGGCGTCGTAATTTCCGAACATCCGCTAGATACCATCGTGCCTTTGCAGCGCAACAATGACGGCTCTGTGATTACGCAGTACTACATGGAAGATGTGGAAGCCATTGGTCTGTTGAAGATGGACTTCTTGGGTCTGCGCAACTTGACCATGATCCAGAAGGCGGTGGCTCATATCGAAGCTCGCCATCCCGAAAAAATCGATTTAGATGCGCTACCGCTGGACGATCCGGCTACCTACAAACTGCTGGCAAGCGGCGATTTGGCTGGCGTATTCCAGCTAGAATCTTCGGGGATGCGACAGATTGTAAAAGATCTTAAGCCATCTGGATTAGAAGATATCTCTTCAGTGCTGGCGCTCTATCGTCCGGGGCCATTAGACGCAGGACTAATTCCTAAGTTTATCGATCGCAAGCACGGACGAGAAAAGATTGACTATGCTCACAAAATCTTGGAGCCGATCTTAAAAGAGACTTACGGCATCATGGTCTATCAAGAACAGATCATGAAAATTGCTCAAGACTTAGCGGGATATTCGCTTGGGCAGGCTGACCTGTTGCGTAGAGCAATGGGTAAAAAGAAAATATCAGAAATGGAGCTGCACCGAGAAAGATTTATCGAAGGTGCAGGAAAGAATGAGTTTCCCCGCAAGAGTGCAAACGATCTGTTTGATCAGATGGTGCTGTTTGCAGAGTACTGTTTCAACAAATCTCACTCTACGGCCTACGGATTTGTCACTTTTCAGACTGCGTACCTAAAGGCGAACTATCCGGTTGAGTACATGGCGGCGCTGCTGACGGCAATCAGCGGCGACCAGGACAAGGTACAGATGTACATTGCTAGCTGCCTGAGTATGAATATTCAGGTGCTGCCGCCGGATGTGAACCGTTCGGAAGTGGACTTTACGCCTTTGGACAATCAGATTTTGTTTGGTCTCTCTGCGGTGCGTAACGTGGGATTGGGGGCGATTGAGGCGCTGATAAAATCACGTGCGGAAGAAGGCCCGTTTAAGTCGCTGGCGGATTTGTGCGATCGCGTAGACCTCCGATCCGTCAACAAAAGAGCCCTCGAAGCCCTCGTCCTCTCCGGCGCACTAGAAAGTCTTGAACCCAACCGTCAGCAGCTGATGCACGACCTAGAGCTAGTCGTAGAGTGGGCACAGTCTAGAGCCAAAGACCGCGAAGTCGGTCAGGGCAATCTCTTTGACATGATAGGCAGCAGTTCCAACAGGACCTGCTGATACAACAACCTTTGAATCTGCACCCAAAGCTCCACCTGTTCCAGACTTCGACTCGCAAGAAAGACTTAAGCTAGAGAAAGAGCTGCTTGGCTTCTATATCTCTGATCATCCGCTCAAAAATATCCAGCATTCCGCCAAAATTCTTGCGCCGATTGAGCTAGCAGAACTCTCAGAGAAACCTGAAAAGATTACCCTCAGCGCTATCGTTATGCTGAGCACGGTCAAACCTGTCACCACCAAGAAAGGCGACTCTATGGCCGTCGTCCAGATGGAAGATCTCACCGGACATGCCGAAGCTGTCATCTTCCCTAAAGCTTATGCTCGCATCGGACAATACATCAAACCCGACGCCCGCCTGATGGTCTGGGGCAAAGTCGATCGCCGCGACGATCGCGTCCAAATGATCATCGACGATGCCCAGCCAATCGAAACGGTCAGCATGGTGATGCTAGACATTGATCCATCAATTGCGGGTGATATCAAAAACCAAAATCGCCTGCGAGACGTGCTCAGAGTACTGCAAGGTGAAGACAAGTTCGCCGCGAAAACGCCCGTGATTGCACTCATTCGTACGCGCGGTCAGAGTCACGCCGTGCGCTTGGGCACCCAGTATAGAGTCAGAAACGCTGATGCTGCCGTAGCCGCTTTGCAGTCAGCGTCGTTCAGAGCGAGGGCCGCACCCTTACTCAGCAGCGTGTAGATGACATATTTGGAATGACTCTACGGGAGAGCAGCGAGTAGAAGCTAGCCGAACGCTAAGACAGTGGATACGAGAGAATATTAGACGGTAACTTATAAGACGATAGCTTAGAGTTTGGCGTCGTCTAGCTTCGCAATTAAAGATTTCTTTCTACGAAACTGTTCTTTTAGTTCTTGGAGACGGTTGTCGAAGGCTGTTAGCTTGTTATCTTGTTCGGCGATCGCCCTCAATTCTCTCAGATGCCCAACTGCCTTTTCGTAGTTCTTTGCCTGCCCCGACTCGGCGAGTTCATTGATCGCTAACCATCGCAGCTCGACTTTTGGTCCGCCAAGCGCTGCTATTCTTTTAGCTTCCGCTTTTGCAGCCTTTTTCCTAGTCGCCTGTTCTCGCTGCTGCGTTTTTTGCTCTGCGATCGCCACCAGCCCAGCAAAAGATCGACGGCCCTCCTTACTGGTTGGTTTGATTGGCTCGCCAAACTGCTGCCGAAGTCGCCGCACGAGCTCAATACCAACGTGACTTTCCCCGTTGGCAACCCTCAGCAGATATTGATTTCGCTCTACCTCAGATAGCGCCGAAATCCAATCTGCAATCGGTTCCTCAGCAACTGCATCAGCCGAATCGCTTGAAGCTGCTGCCACATCGATCAAGTCAGAATCAATCTCAAAGATATTAGCAAAGCTTTTCAGTTCAGGTGGTAGCTTCTTCAAACTTGGCGGCAAGGGCGGTTCAGTAGTCGAATCCCAGTCAAATGCATCAACTGAGAATCCGGCAGCAAGCCAAGCTAAATACAAAACTCGTAGGTCTCCCTACATCAGAGCCGCCCTGATTTGAACCAGGTCTGACAAATTACCTTCTTCACCTATCCAGCCACGACCTTCTTCGCTGCTGATAGAAATGTCGATGATTGTCGAGCGGTCAGTTTGCTCAACTGAAACTGCGTAAGGAACGCAGTACGGTTCGTACAGTTCTGGGACGGCAGCCTCTTTAGGCAAGCGAATCATTAGCTGAGTGATACCAAAGTTCGCCTGATAAAGCATGATGTCGAAGCAACATTCTAGTACCTCGGCTGGTTTGCCGCGAAAGTCGCCGTAGCTGTAGTTAAACCGAGCGCTGGTTGCTGTGAGTTCTGCCCGACTCGACAGCCGCTCTAGGTAGGCTTTGTCAGCAGCCGTAAGCACTCGATCTAGCGATTGGAATTCGTATAGCTGATACTCACTCATTAGCTGAAAAGGGAAAGATATTCTCTTGATACTAGAACAGTTTGAACTAGAGCGGGCAAGTCTACAGAATTGCCCGTAGTAACTCACGGATGGAATGAGACTGGTTTTTGAGCAGTTGTGATTGACTGACACAACTGACTTCATTGCCGTTCCTTACAGAGGCCGTTTCATACTACGTTGAGTTGGCTATGATAAGAATTGACCGCGTCTACCCTTCTTCCCTCTTCCGTCACCTTTAGGCTATGTACGAGTCAACGTGCATAGCCTGTTGTTATTTCTAAGGGATCAGGAAAGAAATAGATAAAGGCTATGTGGAAGTGGATTTAATTCGTATGGTCTGCATACACTGGAGTAAGGCACATCTGCGTGAGTCATTGTGATTCTGTAGTAGCTTTGACAAAAGTAGCTTGAACACAGCATCTTTGTCTAAACCAGGTATCGTAGCAGCAAGCATATGTAGCCTACTTTTATAGTCTGGTTCTGTCAGAATGTCTGTGGGCAGCGCTGACTTCAACAAATCCTCGGCAGCAGTTATGTCCCACACCAGATGTTCAGGTGTGGGTTCAGGTAGATATTTCACCGATCTCCTTAAAAATCCTACGTACCGTGTCATTTCCTGCTCGTCTACAAATTGCAAATCGGGGCCGCTTGTGTTGTTGCCTTTAGTCAGTCGCTTAATTAGTCGTTCCAAATCATGCTTGCCCTGTGGTAGTTCTCCGTCTGAAGGAATTGCTTCATCTGGATCATGGTCGCCGTCTAAAATGACAAACACATCTGTTCTTTCAGCATTAGCATGAGCTTGAATGTCTCGATATATCTTCGAAGTTCCGCCACTTCTGACCACTACCTGAAATTCGTTCAAGGCCCGTCTTGATTCGATCTCTAGTGCAGCGTAGACGATCTGTTGCGCACGCTCATCTTCGACGAGGATTGTTTTCCCGGAAGGAAGTGTTCCAATCTCATGGAAGGCTTCATCGACAGAAAGATTAGTTTGTATTGTTATACCTTTATGCTCGGAAGATAGGACGCGAATTGCTTTTTGCGGTAATCGTTCTGCAAAATATCTTGAATGGGTCGTCATAACTATCTGAAGCTTCTTGCGAACGGCTTGATCCGCTAGGAACTCTAACATTCTCTGCTGAGCACGGGGATGCAATGATGTCTCTGGCTCATCTAGAAGGATAAGTGACCCGGAAGGAGCTCCTAAGATATTATGAACAAGCAAAGCCGCAGCCGATTCTCCACTTCCTGCAAAAGCGTCTGAATAACTATCAACTTGTCGGGTATTAAATAATATTGTCCATCCTTCGTGTCCATGAAATAGAGAGTGCTTCAAGAACTTTCCACTACTATAATCACGCTGGAGAATATACCGAAGAATCTCTAGTTCATTACCTTCTAGTGCTTGACCATTCTTTTCAATCTCTTTTTTCAAAAGCTGCGAACGCTGTCTGAGATAATCTTGCTTTCTATATTGCTGTCTACGCTTTTCTGTCCCTTCAATGATCTTCTGTCTTCTCTTTGCATCTTGATCTCTCCGGGCAAGGTGCTTCGGGTCAGGAAAATAAAAGTATTTATCAAAGGCAGGTAGTTCGCCTCTGAAGTCCAAATGGACAACTTTGAGAGAGATAGGAGGTACTCGGGTACCGCTAGTCGGTAACCCATAGACTTTACTGTGCCTGACTGGTTCCCAGTAATCAGGATTTCCTTTACGCGGAGCCCTAGCTTTGATGCATTCAACTAATTCACCATCTATCCTATACTGGTGGACAATACTCTGCTTGCGACCATTTTTCGTCTCTGGGATAGCATCAAGCTTCGTTTCGAACCAAAAGTCGGCAACGGTCTGTTTATAAGGACTACCATAAAGAGCGTGAAGAATGGAGCTTTTGTTTGTCCCATTTTGTCCTAGCAAAATAGTGATTGGGAAGTTAAAAGGCAGCTCACTGTCAGGACAAAGATTTCGGTAGTTGGGAAATCTCAATCTATGAATGTACGGCTCTATAGTTTCCAGTGCTCGAAGGCTATTTTCGAGTTCTTTGACTGGTTTGCTACTACTCATGCTGACAGTTCGTGCTTGATAACTTTAGCTATTGGTCTAATCAGCTTGGGTGGGAAGGCGTTTCCAATTTGACGAGCAACATGAGCTTTCCCGCGTTCGAGACAGAATTGATAATCAGGAGGAAACGTTTGTAATAGAGCCGCCTCGCGAAGCGTAATTGCTCTATTCTCCTCAGGGTGTAGAAATCGACCTTTAGACGGATTACTACATCCACTGGTAATTGTCGGAGCAACGCTGTCCCAAGCCATACGCCCATATACATCGAAAAAACCTCGTCCTTTTCTCATGTGACACGGGCACTGAAGAGAAGTGGGAATATCGCGACGACTGCCACCATCCTTCGGTGTTGCCTGAATTCTCTTCATCATGGCTTCAGTTCGCCTTTCGGGAATGTCGTGCAAAATATCTCCGCTCGAACCTGCTAACGCTAAATGTCCAATAGCATCTCTCACGGTTGATTTTTTACAAGGATAGCTCGACCAATTGAGAGGCAGGTCTCTGTCACGAAAAGCAACAAGTACTAGTCTTTTGCGCCTTTGAGGAACGCCGAAATCTGATGCATTGAGAATTTTGTATTCAGATTTGTAACCGGATCTCCGTAAACCGTTTCTGAAATTGCTGAATCGTATGTTATCTGCTAGTCCGGGCACGTTCTCAACGATTACTGCCCTCGGACGTATAGAACGAACTAAGCGAAGGATTTCATCGATTAAGTCATTTCTGGGATCATCGATTGACTTGTCTTTACGCTTTGTGCGAAGAGTAGAAAACCCTTGACATGGCGGACAGCCAGTTAGTAGATCTAACTCACCATAAGCAATGTTTGCTTGTCTCAGCAATAAAGGTCCTGTCAAATTACGAATATCATCGCTAATGATCTTTGTCCGCTGATGGTTCAGTGCGTAACTTTTCGCAGCTACTGGATCGAGTTCTACAGCCGCGACTACCCTAAATCCTTCTGATACGAGCCCAGAGCTTAGACCTCCTGCACCAGCAAACAGATCAATTGATGTCGGTGAGGTCATAAGAGTCTGCTGCAGTCCTAGTGTAAGACGAGATAGTATTTTTGATTGAACTATAATCGAACGAGGTTAGCCAAGAAGTCAAGCGTATTCCAGCGCTAAGCCAGTGGAGCAAAACTTTTGCCCGAGAATTTCTATATCAACCGGCAGTTACTTCCATATTATGCTCGGTTGAGTTGGCTAGGGCAGTGGCGATCGCATCCACCACTCTCCCCACCTCCGTCACCGCCATCCCCAAATCCTTCCGGCCCTGGCCTTTCGGCACTAGCGCCCGCTTAAACCCTAGCTTCGCTGCTTCCTTTAGCCGCAGCTCCATCTGAGAAACGGGGCGAATCTGTCCGCCTAACCCCACCTCACCGATCAGGACAAGCTCTGGATCGATGATGCGATCGCGAAAGCTAGCCGCCACCGCCACCGCAATCCCCAAATCCGCCGCTGGCTCACCCACATTCAATCCACCCGAAGACGCCACATACGCATCCAACTTCGAGAGAGGAATACCCACCCTCTTCTCTAAAACTGCGAGAATCTGTAGCAATCTGTTGTATTCAATTCCCGTTGTCGAACGACGCGGCGAACTATAGCTAGTCGGGCTCACCAAAGACTGTAGCTCTACCACCAAAGGCCGCGTACCCTCACAGGCCACAATCGTGGCAACCCCTGGCACATTCTCTTCTTGATTGCTCATGAACAGCTCAGAAGGGTTCAACACTTCTTCCAAGCCCTTGTCTACCATCTCAAACACGCCCAGCTCATGAGTCGCGCCAAATCTGTTTTTGACCGAACGCAACAGACGATGACTAGCAAAGCGATCGCCCTCAAAATACAGGACGGTATCTACCAGGTGCTCTAAGACTTTTGGGCCTGCGATCGCACCCTCCTTCGTCACATGTCCCACAATAAACAAAGAGATATTCTCTTTCTTCGCCAGCTGCATCAGCGCTGAGGTGCATTCCCTAACCTGTGCGACCGACCCTGGCGCTGAGGTTAAGGCTGAATAAAACAATGCTTGAATACTGTCAATCACCGCAACTTTTGGACGTAGAGAATCTAACTCTTCTAGAATGGTCTCTAAATTTGTTTCGGGCAGCAGATACAAATTTTCTCGAATGCTGTTCGATTCTGCACCTTGATTGATGCCTAGACGGAGCGATCGCAGCTTCACCTGCTGCCCCGACTCCTCCGCGCACACGTACAAAATCGGCGTCTCCTTCGCCAGCTGATTTGCCGTCTGTAGCAGCAGTGTCGACTTCCCAATCCCTGGATCGCCGCCGAGCAGTACCAAAGACCCCGGAACAATTCCACCGCCCAAAACCCGATCTAGCTCCTGATATCCCGACGGAATTCGCGACTGCGGATGGTCTTGAATCTGGTTAAACGTCAGCGATAGCCGAGGCTGAGCAGGCGTTTTCTTGCGACGAGTGCTGCTCGTCCGCGATTTCATGCTGGGCCGAGTGCTGGCAGCTTCTTGGGTTTCCACTACCTGCTCGACTAGCGAATTCCAGCTACCACAGGTGGGACATTTGCCGAAGTGCTGACGAGCCTCTGCGCCACAGGCATTGCAGACATAGACAGAGCGGGTTTTGGGCATGTGCGATCGCCAGTCACTAACAACGAAATCCGAACAAGACTAGTATAAACGTACCTTCGCTGCCTTTCGCTACGGCAAACGCGCCTTTAAAGCAGCCGAATCAAGCAGGCGATCGCCGCAGCGACACAAATCTTTGCACAAATCGTGTTTACGGCGTCTATCAAAAATGAGAAATTCTTCGTCTAACCCTGCCGAAATGATAACTTTCATAAAGGTAAAACCATGACTGGTCGGCATCGTAGCGATTCGTATCAGTTCGCAACAAGTTCGCTATAAACCTTAAGAAACACTAAAACGCTTTACGTCACTAGCTTTCGGTAGGTTCAAACGCATACAATTGATCTGCTGAGACGGCCTTTGGTAAAAAGTTTAGTTGCTAAACGTCATGCACAAGTCATAAACTTTTTGATCGACATTACAGTCATTCCCGCCAGTGGTCTCTTTGTAGCCACGGTTTTATAGGAGTTTACATAGCCTTGGAAAGCGTTAAAGAAAAAATCTTAGTTGTTGATGATGAAGCGAGTATCCGCCGTATCTTAGAGACTCGACTTTCCATGATTGGCTACGATGTAGTCACCGCCGCTGATGGTGAAGAAGCCCTAGAGACCTTCCGCAACACCATTCCAGATCTAGTCGTCCTAGATGTGATGATGCCCAAGCTAGACGGCTATGGCGTTTGCCAGGAGCTGCGCAAAGAGTCAGATATTCCTATCATCATGCTGACGGCACTAGGCGATGTGGCCGATCGGATCACGGGGCTAGAGCTAGGCGCTGATGACTATGTCGTCAAACCTTTTTCGCCAAAAGAGCTAGAGGCTCGCATTCGTTCTGTCCTGCGCCGAGTCGAGAAAACGGGTGCGTCCGGCATTCCCAGCTCTGGCGTGATCACGATCAACAATATCCGCATCGACACAAACAAGCGCCAGGTGTACAAAGGCGACGAGCGGATTCGCCTGACCGGGATGGAATTTAGCCTGCTAGAGCTATTGGTGAGCCGCTCCGGTGAACCCTTCTCTCGCTCTGAAATTTTGCAAGAAGTTTGGGGCTACACGCCTGAGCGACATGTGGATACTCGCGTTGTCGATGTTCATATCTCTCGCCTGCGGGCAAAGCTAGAAGACGATCCTAGCAACCCAGAGCTGATATTGACCGCTAGAGGAACGGGCTACCTGTTTCAGCGAATTGTTGAACCTGGTGAAGAATAAGCCGTCAGATTCTCTAGCTATTCGCTGGGCGTTTACCTTGTAGCGAAGAAATAGGCCCGAGAAGAACAAGTCTGATAGAATTCTTAAAGTTATATGATCCCGATTGGGCCAACAAAAGGGTGGAGCTTTGATGGATTCGACGCAGGTACGCATCGCAGTAGACGCGACGGGCGGTGATTTTGCCCCTGACGAAGTGGTCGCTGGCACGATTAGAGCGAAAGAAGAGCTGGGTATTGAAGTTTTGCTGGTCGGCGATCCAGACAAGATAGCGGCTTCGGTATCGCACCCGGACTTACTCAGGGGCATCGAGATCGTGCCTGCTGAAGGAATTGTAGAAATGCACGAAGAGCCTTTGAGTGCGCTGAGACGCAAGCCCAAAGCCTCTATTAATGTATCGATGGATCTTGTCAAGCAAGGGCGTGCGGATGGCGTCGTCTCAGCGGGGCATTCGGGCGCAGCGATGGCAGCGGCGTTGCTGCGATTAGGGCGGATCAAAGGCATCGACAGACCCGCTATTGGCGCGGTCTTTCCGACGGTGATTGCCAATAAACCAGTGCTGATATTAGACGTGGGCGCGAATGTGGACTGTCGCCCCAAGTATCTAGAGCAGTTTGCCTTTATGGGCAGCATCTACTCTCGCTATGTGCTGGGCAACGATGCACCCAAGGTGGGCCTCTTGAACATTGGTGAAGAGAAAAGCAAGGGCAATGAAGTGGCTCTGGCGGTGTACAAAGCGCTGAGCGAACAGAGTGCGATCAACTTTGTTGGGAATGCGGAAGGGCGCGATGTGCTCTCTGGCGATTTTGATGTGATTGTGTGCGATGGCTTTGTTGGCAATGTGCTGCTGAAGTTTGCAGAAGCGGTCGGTGAGTCGGTCTTGCAAATTCTGCGAGAGGAGCTGCCGCAGGGCGTGGCGGGTAAAGTCGGCTGTACGCTTTTGAAAGGAAATTTAAAGCGAATCAAGCAGCGGGTAGACCACGCGGAACACGGTGGCGGGCTGCTGCTAGGCGTGGCGGGGATTGCGGTAATTAGCCACGGTAGCTCGAAGGCACCGTCTATTTTCAATGCGATTCGTCTGGCCAAGGATGCTGTCGATAACCACGTGATTGAGCGGATACAGGGCCAATACCAGAAGGTCGCAGCGACTGCCAAAGCCAAGGGTGAATAGCTAACATGACTCAGCCAACTTACGGCGTTGCTTTTATCGGCAGCGGCTCTGCTCAGCTTGAGACAGTGCTGACTAACGATCAAATGGCTCAGGTGGTGGACACCTCGGATGAGTGGATTGCGACTCGGACCGGGATTCGGCAGCGGCACATTGCGAGCGCAGGTGACTCTATTCGATCTCTGGCGGGGGAGGCGGTGGTGAATGCGATCGCCCAGGCAAACCTAGCCCCGACCGACATCGATCTAATCATCCTAGCCACCTCCACCCCCGACGACCTCTTTGGCTCCGCCTGCCAAATTCAGGCAGAAGTCGGCGCGACTCGCGCGGTTGCTTTTGATATCACTGCCGCCTGCTCTGGGTTTGTATTTGCGCTAGTGACGGCGGCTCAGTTTATTCGGACGGGTGCTTATCAGAATGTGGTGGTGGTAGGAGCGGATATTCTGTCTCGGCTGACGGACTGGCGCGATCGCAGAACCTGCGTCCTTTTCGGTGACGGCGCTGGGGCCATCGTCATGCAGCGCAGCACCGAAGACCGCCTTCTCAGCTTTGAAATGCACAGCGACGGCAGCCAAAACGACTGTCTAAACGCTAGCTATCAGAAAGAGTCAGCCCCGCTAGTCGACGATATCACCGTTCAAACTGGTCAATATCAGCCCGTCACCATGAATGGCCGGGAAGTCTACCGCTTTGCTGTTAAGCGAGTGCCAGAAGTTCTGGGAAAATCCCTTTTTCATGCAGGGCTCTCCACGGACGATATCGACTGGCTGATCTTGCATCAGGCCAATCAGCGCATTCTAGAGGCGGTAGCCGATCGGCTGGGCGTTCCGGGCGATCGCGTCGTCAGCAACATGGCCAAACATGGCAATACCGACGCCGCCTCTATCCCTATCGCCCTAGACGAGTGGGTCCGCAGCGGCAAGATCAAAGCTGGAGATACGCTAGCCCTATCCGGCTTTGGCGCGGGCCTCTCGTGGGGAGCTGCCATCTTGAAGTGGGGGTAGCAGATTTAAAAGGAGTTAAAAGAAATTGCAATGACAAAAACTGCATGGGTCTTTCCTGGCCAAGGTTCCCAAGCCGTTGGTATGGGCGCAGATCTAGAGAATGTGTGCGCCGATCGCCTAGCCGAAGCCGAAGAGATTCTTGGAAAATCTGTTCTAAAAATTTGCCAGGACGAAGCCCTGCTGTCAGATACTCGCTACACTCAGCCCTGTTTGTACGTAGTGGAATGCGCCCTTGCAGATGTACTCAAAGACAAAGGTCAGCAGCCCGATCTAGTTGCAGGTCACAGCCTGGGTGAATATTCGGCCCTCTATGCAGCGGGGGTATTCGACTTTGCGGCTGGCCTGCGCCTGGTCAAACGTCGCGCTGAGCTAATGGCGCAAGCCTCTGAAGGCATTATGGCAGCGCTGATGGGCTTTGATCGCGATGAGCTAGACGACAAGATGCGCAGACTGAGGGTGTGGTACTAGCCAACGACAACACGCGGGGCAGGTAGTGATTTCTGGAACGCCCGAGGGTGTGGACGCTATTATCAACAGCGTGAAGTGCAAGCGAGCGGTGAAGCTAAACGTCAGCGGTGCGTTTCACTCTCCGCTGATGGCAGATGCGTCAAAGTCTTTTGAATCAGGGCTGACAGAAGTATCCTTCAACGATGCGACCATCCCAGTAATGTCCAACGTCGATCCGCTGCCCGAGACGAATGCAGCCGCTCTGAAAGAGAGATTGATCCAACAGATGACGGGCTCTGTGCGATGGCGAGAGATTTCTTTGGGTTTGCCAGCAGCAGGTATTGAAGCTGTGGTGGAAGTCGGTCCTGGGAAGGTATTAACTGGCTTGATTAAAAGAACCTGTAAAGGCTTGAAATTGAGCAATGTGAGCGATTTGTCTGCGATCGGCGCTTAGAGCCTGAGGTTAGAAAAGCTAGAGAGCACAGTTCTCTCTAGCTTTTCTCT
>CAWCXR010000004.1:0-117322 GCA_963799555.1 uncultured cyanobacterium | reverse complement strand
CGGAAAGTAGATTGGCAAACTGTAGATCGCCCCTTCCCGGTGATCTCCCGATGGAATTTCTTCAGTCTCTGCTGCCCGGTGCTGGTCTGCTCCGTTTAGATAGGTATGAAATAGAAGGCGGTGACCGCCTAACGCTGAGCCTTTCCTCTACACAAACGATAGTCCCTTGCCCGCTGTGCAGTGGTCTAACTCAGCGCGTCCATAGCCACTATGAACGAACGCTCGCCGACCTGCCCTGCGTACATTTCAGGCTCAGACTCATCCTTCAAGTGTGCAAGTTTTTCTGCCCGAATGCTGAGTGTCGCCGCCGCATCTTTACCGAGCGCCTGCCTGAAGTAGCTTCTCCCTGGGCAAGAAAGACCGCGCGGTTTTTACAGCGGCTCCAGGCAATTGGCTTAGCCCTTGGTGGCGCAGCGGGTTCACGATTAGGCGATCGCTTGGGCTATGCGATCTGCGGCAGTACCCTGCTAAATCATCTGCGACATCTGCCATTGCCGACGTTTGAGACCCCCAAAATGCTAGGGGTAGACGACTTTGCTTTTCGCAAAGGCCACAACTACGGCACCATCCTAGTCGATTTAGAAACGCATCAACCTATCGCGCTGCTCGCCGACCGCAAAGCAGAAACGCTGATTGAATGGCTACAAGCTCACCCTGGCATCGAAGTGCTCTCTCGCGACCGTTCTAAGACTTACAAAAGCGCGATGGACACAGCCGCGCCCGCAGCCATACAGGTGGCTGACCGCTTTCACTTGGTCAAGAATTTGAGCGATTACTTAGAGCAGGCACTGAACGGGTATCGAGCCGAACTCAAATTAACTGAGCAAGCGCAGCATCACGCCATAGTGAGTGCGCAACCAGAAGCCACAGTCGTTGCAGTCCCGCAGCCGACAGCCACTGCACCCGCCCGACAGACCATCTTGGAAAATCAGCAGCGGCGAGTGCAGCTACAGCAGACCATGAGAGAATTACGAGCACAGATGTGGACACATGTTGCCATTGCTCAAGAAGTTAGCGTGAGCACCCGCACAGTGGAGCGCTACCTAGCGGCACCCAACTTTCCAGATGTCCCCGCTCACTTTCGCACTTTCGGCAGCGGCATCCTCGACCCCTATAAACAGCAGCTTTTAGTTTGGTGGAATACGGACATTCGAGAGCCGGGTGTGCTGGTAAAACTGCTGCGACAGGAAGGCTATGAAGGTTCTATGCGAACTGTTCAGCGATATATTAAAGGGCTTCGTCAAGCACAAGGCTTACCACCTACTCGTATTCGCGTGACGCATTCTTTACCTCAGGTGAGTGACCCCCAATCACCGCCTTTCACCCCGAAACAAGCTGCTTTCTTAGTGACTTTACGACCCGAGAATAGAGAGATAGAAGAAACGGAAATATTAGAACGAATGACTCAGCAACACCCTGACTTAGCCAGCATTGTCACAATTGCTGATGACTTCCTGCAACTGTTGAGACAGCGACAATCAGATAAGTTTGATGACTGGCTGTTGAAAACGTTAGCCTCTTCTATTAAACCCTTGAAAACCTTTGCGAAGGGACTGTTAGATGACTATGCGGCGGTCAAAGCTAGCATGACGCTAGAGGTGAGTAATGGCCCAGTTGAAGGATTAAACAATAAGCTGAAAATGCTCAAACGACAGATGTATGGCAGGGCTGGGTTAGACCTGCTAGCCAAGCGCTTTATTATGGCTTGAGGATTGGGTCAAAATGGAAAGCATTTGCTACTAGGCAGACCTTTTTACTCGTTCACCAAAAGCTGGGAAGAGCCGGTCATTGTCTGACGCGACAGTCGGATTGTCGGGTTAGCTGTTATTGCGCGACACTGATATTGGTGGGTGACGATAACCGGTTGTCGGGTTATACTCCAAGCGTTTTGGGATTGAACTAATTGAAGCGCTGTGATGAAATGGCAGTAGGTCGCTCAAACCCCCTCCCGCCAATGATCCAACTAGAATTTAGCGAAGCCGATATCACTGCCCTTGACTACGAACGCTATCACCATCCTCATCCTCAGGTACAGCGCAAGATGGAGGTGCTGTATCTGAAGAGTCAAGGCTTGTCTCATCAGGAAATCCGGCGACTGAGCCGTGTGCGGAGCAAAACGAGCTTAGTAACTTACTTACGAGAATACGAAGCGGGTGGCATAGAGGCGCTCAAACAGCTCGACTACAAAGGTCAACCAAGTAAACTCAACGAGCATATTCCCAGCCTCAAGGCCCACTTTGCAGCCCATCCCCCCCGAACGTCAGCCGAAGCGGGCTCAGAGATTGAGCGACTCACTGGGATAAAACGTAGTCCCACGCAAATTAAAGCGTTTCTCAAACGCATGGGACTGAAACCCCGAAAAGTTGGCTACGTGCCAGGGAAAGCGGCAACTCCCGAAAAGCTGGCAGAGCAGGATAGCTTTCAAACCGAAGCGCTAGAGCCCCGATTAACAGAAGCACAGGCGGGGTATCAACTTAAGGCGAAAAACCTTCTGCGTATATGGTTTTAGGCAGTGGTGCTTTAGCAGACCTACGCGGCAGGGGCAGATCACCGACCTGCTCTAGCATCCACTCAAACAGGTCGGGAAACTCGTGCCCAAACAAACGCTGTGCAGCCGTCGTCCCATCCGCTCGTTTGAGGTCGAAATTATGAATGACGGTGAGCACCTGTAGGGATTGTTCAGAAAAGCCGCGCCGGGCATGATGGAGCTTAGAGAGATAGCCATTGCGACCCTCGACTGCCGAAGAAGTGCGTTGATAGTTGGCACAGAAGTCTTGAGCCCATCGTATCCAGTATTGCTGTTGAATATCTTCGAGTGGCTGGCTCAGCGGTTGTTCGGTTAGTCGGTTGAAAGCGTGGGCAGCGGCTTGCCGATAGCCCTGTCTGAGGGCAGGTTTTCGAGTTTTATCGGCTTGCTGCGTCCAGTAGACCCAGGGCAAGAGGAAACTGAGCAGCCAGCTTCGCAGCATTGGGTCTTGGGTTTGATTGTCCAAATCCAGGGAGAGCCAGTCTTGCCAGGCCTGAACGCCTTGTGCGAAGGCTGCGATTTGCGTCTCAAAGGTGTCAATCGCCTTCTGTACCTTCTGGGTGTTGTAAGTCGGTGCAAGGTTCCACAGGCACTGCAACGGCGGTGCCAAGTGCGTCAGTAGTCCCTGATAGGTTTGCCATTGCTGGCTATCGAGCGTGAACGGGTGAAGGCTTTGACTGATGTGCTCAAGCGCTTGCTGATAGGTTTGTTGGTCTTGCAGCACCTGTTGCTGAGCCGCCGCCTTGCGCTCGAACACAGCTTGTAAAGATAACGTTTCGCTCACCTCACTACTTTTGGCTCGTTGTTGTTGTTTTACTTTCTCCTGTTGTTTTTGCAAGGCCGCCGCTTGACGTGCTATGGCTTGGCCTAAAGGCCGTCCTAAGCCTCGCAGTGCATGAAACAAGTCGGGCACATGGACACAGCCTATGCCCGAGGCGGCTAACTTCACCAAAGCTTTAGCCCCGTCGCTGACCAGATAGTGACAGTGCCATGTACTATCCGCCCACCTCGCTGTGAGCTGTTCCATCCAGGTTTGATAGGTGCGATTCTCGCATTCTGTTTCGATGAAAATGACGCCGCTGGCTAGTTCTATGAGCACTAACACCGGTAGACCGAAGAAGGTTTCGTCCGCACCCACACAGATGCCTTGGCCCTCGCTAGGCTGACAGTCCTTTGACTGAGCGCTCTCGTAGTCAAGCACGGCTCGATGCACACGCCCCTTGAGCTGGCGTAGGGCACTCGGTGAGCTCGCCACATGACTCTCTAGGTGGACTGTTTCGAGGAAGGCTGATAGACTTTCTGCTCCTACCCCCTGCTTCACTCCAAAGTGGTAAATCAGCCCGAACACCAACCGCAATAGCCACTGATACCCGGCCTCGGTTTCCCATAAGCTTGATTCGGGGTATTGGTCCCGGCGTTTGATTGCCTGCTGATGGCGGTAAACGCTGCTCGGGTGTAGCCCGGTCGTCTGAGCAATTGTCTCGATGGTCGCACACGCTTTTGTTTTGACACAATCGGCGACTTTTCGACCTCGTTCTCGTATATTAGGTGACAGTAAGAAGGGCGCAATCAAGCGCCAGACGACAACAAGGTTGGCGCTCAATAAAAAAGCGACAAGATAGCTGACGCGCTAGGAAGAGAGCGAACAAAAAAAGACACTAGAAGAGCCCACCCAAATGCGAAAAGGGAAAGCGTCTAGTGTCAGTCATTCAAAAGTATCAAAGACAGGTGTATATGAAAGCAAGAGAGCGTGGAGATACGCAGGTGGACGCCGCTGCGTTGGCGCAGATATCGAGACGAAGCGGCCAGCGGATGGAGTCAGGCAACTATCAACCCAATCGAGGCCGAGTGCGTGACTGGCGGACGACGCCCGACCCGCTAGCGGATGTGTGGGAAAGCGAACTCGAACCGATGCTGCGGCGCGAACCGAGACTGAAGCCAACGACGCTGTACGAGTATCTACAAGAACAGTACCCCGACAAATATACAAAGGTGCTGCGGACCCTTCAGCGCCGGGTCAGAGCGTGGAAGGCAATCCACGGCCCCGCGCCCGAAGTGATGTTCGAGCTGCGCCATGAACCAGGGATGATAGGACTCTCAGACTTCACCGAACTAAAAGGAGTTGAAGTTACTATCAACGGCCAGCCGTTCGAGCATCTGATCTACCACTACCGCCTAGCCTACAGCGGTTGGCAGTATGCGCAGGTCATCCAGGGCGGCGAGAGCTTCATTGCGCTATCGGAAGGGCTACAGAACGCGCTGTTTGCTAGTGGTGGCGCACCGAAGCAGCACCGCACCGATAGTCTAAGTGCGGCCTATCGTAATGCCCGTGGACAGAATAAGAAACAGCTTACCGACTACTACGAAGAACTATGCGACCACTACCGACTAGAGCCGACTAGAAACAACAAAGGTATCGCCCATGAGAACGGGGCTATAGAGTCCTCTCACGGTCATCTGAAGAACCGTATCACGCAAGCGTTGTACCTACGTGGTCACATGAACTTCGAGAGTGTTGCCGCCTATGCGCAGTTCATCGAAGACAGCGTTGCTAAGTTGAACAAACGCTGCGAGCAGAAGTTCGCCGAAGAACAACAGTATCTGCAACCGCTACCGAAGTACCGCGCCTGCGACTACGAACTCTTGAGCGCTCGGGTAAGCCGCTACAGCACGATAGACGTGCGCTGCATCCTATACACGGTGCCTTCCCGGCTGATAGGCCGACAGCTAGAGCTGCGGCTCTACCATGACCGTATTGTTGGCTACCTTGGCAACCAGCAGGTGGTTGAACTGCCCCGAATGCGAGCCAGCAGCAAAGACAAACGTCGCGCTAGATGCATCAACTACCGCCATGTTATCGAAGGACTCAGGCGCAAACCTAGAGCCTTTCTCTACTGCACCTGGCGCGATGACCTGCTGCCGAACGACCACTACCGCAGACTCTGGCAGCAGATCAAAGAACGCTTTGAGCTGGACTCTGCGGCTGTCCTTATCGTCGAGGCGCTCTACATCGCAGCGACGCAGGATAAGGCGCTAGCGGTTGCGGCTTATCTAGATCAACAACTAACAGATGGACGACTGACACTAGTCGGCTTGCGCCAGCACTTCCAACTGCTCACTGGCACCCAAATGCCGACGGTGAGTGTAAAACAACATGACCTTTCTTCCTATGACCAACTCCTCAGCCCCGAACGACTTGTCGAGCCACTCGCAGCATCAGGTAGCCACAGCCACGCTCTCGCCTCCGCCAAACCCGCCAAACAGTCCCTATCAAAGTCTGGGCGGTCATCTCAAGAAGCTGCGCCTCTCTCATATGCTCAGCCATTGGGAAGACTTGCAGCACCAAGCGATGCAAGAGCAGTGGTCCTACGCCCAGTTCTTGCTAGCACTTTGCGAATTAGAGGTGGAGAGAAGATGGCAACTCTGGCTGAAGCGCACCTTGAAAGAGGCGCACTTTCCCGGCTCCAAGACGCTATCCAACTTCGACTGGTCTCATATCCCTGACTTCAACCCAGCACCGCTAATGCACTTAGCAACCGATGTCAGTTGGCTTGAACGAGCCGAGAACTGTCTAATATTCGGCCCATCGGGAACAGGAAAAACGCATCTTTCGATTGGTCTAGCGCGATCTACTATCGAGCGCGGCAAGCGAGCTAAGTTCTTCTCTGCGACCAGTCTCGTTCAGCAGCTTCAGCAGGCAAAGTTGCAACTAGTGCTACCGGCCATGCTTAAGAAGCTCGACCGCTATGACTTGCTGGTCATTGATGACTTGGGCTATGTCAAAAAATCTGAGGCTGAAACCTCTGTTCTCTTTGAACTGATTGCCCATCGTTATGAGCGCAAAAGTTTACTCATCACCGCTAACCAGCCCTTCAGTCAGTGGAACGCTATCTTTGCTGACGACATGATGACGGTAGCTGCGGTTGATCGCCTTGTGCATCACGCGCTGATTGTTGAGATCCATTCGGATAGCTATCGCAAACGCTCGGCTGCTCGACATAGCGAAAAGAAGGAAGCGATGTATGAGAAGGAAGCTAGCTTCGAGCGATCATAGTTGTCGCGCCGATCATAGTTGTCGTTTAAAAGGAGGTAGATTCTTGCTCTAATTCATTCAATTTATAGCTGTCGTTTGTGCGCCATATGGTTGACATCTGATAGGCGCGCCAGGGTAATTTCTGAAGTCTTAAAATCGGCTATTCGCACGGCGATAGCGGCGGCTGTCGCCAACGAGAAAACGACCACTAGTTTGGCTATCGGAAACCCGCAGCCTGCTTGCTGATTCTTGTGCTGTGGATAGGCCGCTTGATTGGCCACTGTATCGGCCATCACGACGTTAGAGCCATCGAGTATCTTGACTACTCGACCTTGCCATAGACACGCCTCTGTCGCTTCAGCACACAGCGCTTCGCCAGTATGTTCAAACAGCTGACATAAAACGGCTTCAGGTAAGCGCTGACGAGCTTTGGCATAGCCACCTGTGTTCAGTGAAGGCAAAGGTGCGCCTTCAACCGCCAGTCAGCACTGAATTTGCTTCACAGCGTTCGACAGACTTTTATCCGCATCTAGAACCTGATATAGAAACGCCCACAGCGTCACGATAGGCGTAAACAATCGCTTACGGTAAGTAACGTTGGCATCCTTCAAGGCAGCCTCGATGATGCGGTCATTAAGAATGCCTGAAAATGGTGCGCCTGCTCGTTCAGACAGTTTGCGCTTGAGTATTTCAACAGAATGCAGCATAGTAGAAGTATCTTTTTGTGAGCCAAGGTCATTCTCCTTTTTAGGCAGGGCTCTTGGCCATTTTTCTGGCTATGCTGCACTCTTAAGTCAGCGCCATTCGGTTATGGATAGTAAGATAGGTTACATCACCATAGCCTTCTGGTCCGTATGCGCCAGCAATCGAAAGCGTCTACAGCTCAGTGTAATAGCGCTCTCTACACCTTATTCCTGCTAGCTGAGCCTAAATATGTGAGTTGTGTGCGGCTCTCAGAGATCCTGGCAGAGGTGAGCCACGATAGCATCAACCGTTTTCTGCTACGAGAGCAGTACACGCCGCGTGACCTCTTTGATGCAGTCAAAGGTAACCTGATTCTGACGGCAGGGACGCTGAGTGTAGATGACAGCGTAGAAGATAAACCTTATCGAGATCACAGCAAAAGTGCGTTTGTTGATTTCTTCTGGTCCGGTAAGCACAAGCGTAGTGTCAAAGGTATCAATTTGATTACTTTGTACTATACCGATACAGCAGGTAATTCCTATCCCGTCAATTTCCGTATCTACGACAAACAGGAGGGTAAAACCAAAAACGATTACTTCCGTGAAATGGTACTTGAGGTGGTTGAATGGGGGCTTAAGCCGAGTTGGGTAACCGGAGATAGTTGGTACTCAAGCTTAGAGAATCTGAAGTTTCTGAGAAACCAGAAAGTGGGTTTTCTATTTGGCATTGCGAACAATCGCAAAGTCTCGATAGAACGCGGTACGTCCCTACAGGTCAAGGCTGTAGAGATTCCTGATGAAGGGCTCATGGTCTATTTGAAGGCCTTTGGTTGGGTCAAGGTGTTTTGTCAGCCGTTCAAAAACGAACCGCGATACTATATCTTGTATCGACCTGACTTGGAGGCCCTTCAACAGCTAACGCGAGAGACCTTCAAGGCAGTCCATGATGACCATTGGAGAATTGAATGTTTTCATCGAGTCATCAAGCAAGTATGCAACATTGAGCGCTTTTATGTTCGAGATGAGCAGGCGATTCGCAATCACTTCTTCTGTGCCTTGCTAGCTTTTTGCAAGCTGCAAACGATGTGTATCAACGGACTGCTCAACAACTGTTATGAGATATCGAGACAGCTCTTTGTCCCTGTTATCCGACAGTTCATTCTAGAAAACGTTACAGAATTTACTGTCGCCTGACCATAGTTTCGTTTCCCTGTCAATGCGTAACTCCTAAATTATGAGAATTTCAAGCGTACTACATCAGGGCATGGGGCAGATCGCTCGCAAAATTTAGCCGCCACTCAAGCATAGAAAATGGCATAAATACAGAGAAAAGGGATTCAAGGCCATTGCTGACAAACCTCTCGAACGACTTGTAAAATCTCCAGAAAACCATCATCACTTTCAGTAAGGCGAATTAGTATAGGCCTTACGTTTGGAAGCTGACCAATCAACCAACCACGATTTTGATAGGCTAAATCATCCAAAATTTTTACCCACTTAACAAAAGGAATCGCAAGTTTTTCTAATTGAGGTAGAAAACCCTGAAAGGCGTACGCACGAAAGTAGTTTTCGGTCAAACGCCATATGCTTTCTAGCGCCTCTCGTAGCAGCTCTGCTGGCAGGTACTCAGCCAGACCACTCAGCGCATAAGAACGAGAAGATTCATCCTTGATTTCTCCCGTCATACTCAGCACTTCTGCCCATAGCTCTGCTGGCAGGTGCTCAGCCAGATCACTCAGCGCTCTAGAACGAGAATGTTCAACCTTGATTTCTCTCGTCACGCTCAGCACTTCTGGCCATAGCTCTGACAAGTGCTCGGCTAGCGCTATCAAAGCGATCACCCGATCAGCCGCATCTTGGATTTGACGAGCAAGATCAAGAGCATAACTAAGATATTGAGATGGCAAATATTGAACGATACGGCTCAGCGCTAGCCCTCTGTAGGAAAACCCTTGTGTTTGGCTGCGATTCTGGCCGTAACGGTCCTGAATCTGTTGGATTTCGCTCAATACCTCCGGCCACAGTTCGGGAAATTGTTCAGCCAATTTGCTCAGAACGTAAGAACGATAGACCGCATCCATAATCTGACCAATTGTCTTGAGCACCTCTGGCAACATGGCCTTGGGCATATGGAGCACAATCGCAGAAATACACTCAGCCCTTTGCCAGGGATTTTGGGCCTGCTGCGCATAAGCTAACCCCTGGGCGGGTTGCCAAAGCCCTTTCTCAACGAGCGCACCGACTAAAGGAGCAGACACATTACTCGCTAGACTATTGAGGGAAGCTCGCATGGTAGCTGTCTATTTTTCTTAAGGCAGGAGGCAAGTAGGGAAAAATATGATAGATTTTCGAGCATTCATGCAGTTGCTCGGTGTATATCAAAATAGATGGCCTCAGAAGAGCTGATAACGCTGGTAGTGGAACTTAGTAAGCGCCTAGAAGAACAGGCTCAGCAGCTTCAGCAGCAAGCTCAACGGATAGCCGAGTTAGAAGCTGAGAACCAGGGATTAAAGGAACGGCTGTCGTCGGAGGCCGCGAAGAAAGGGTCGAAGCCGCCGAAGTTTACAGAGAATTACAGCGTCGAGAAACACAAAGGGCAAGAAAAAAGCAAACGGGGCAAAGCTGCGACGGGTCGCCGAGCGCAATCAGCCAAGCTAGCGCGGGTAGACCGGACGGAAGCGGTGTACGAAGCGGGCGTGCCGAAAGCGGAGTGCGTGGCGCGAGGGTATCAGTACGTATGGCGTATCGAAGCGGGCCGAGCGCAATACATCTGCTACCGATTCTTCACGCATCCCGAGACAGTGAGGTTGCCGCCATTGCCAGGCGTGCGCAACCGATTGAGTGAATACGGCCTAGAAGTGATATTAATCGTGGCCTACTTGCACTATTGGGTGGGGATATCGCTAGACCATACCTGTGGTGTGGTGGAATTTTTCACGGGGTTAGCGTTGAGCAAGTCGCAAGCTAGTTCGCTGTTGAGTCAGCTGAGCAATGACTGGCAGGAAGCCTATGACAGCATCGCTGAACTGTTGTCGTATCAGGTGGTGCTCTACATAGATGAAACCGGCTGGCGGGTGGGTAAAGATAGCTGTTACACCTGGGCATTCTCGACGGCGATGCATGTGTTGTTTCGCTGTGGGGTTGGCCGTGGCAAAGCCGAAGCGCAAGCGATTGTGGGTGAGAAGTTTGAGGGCATTGGCGTCACCGACGATTACGGGGCATACCAATCGCTGTTCAGTGAGCACCAACTCTGTTGGGCACATCTGTTGCGTAAAGCCATCAAGTTGATGCTTCAGCATCCTACAGAAAGCGAATATAAGACCTTTTTAGATGAGCTGTACCGGATTTATCAGCAGGCCGTCCGCTGGCAGAAAGACCAACGGTTGAGCACCGGACGCGCTGAAAAAGTTGAGCGGTTACAGGCTCGCATTCAAAGACTGTGTAACCGCGCAGGCACTGCGATTGACAAAGCCGTGATGCCCGTTTCAGAACAAACCTTTATCCGCTTACAAAATGAGTTAGTCAATGGCTTGGACGCCTTGTTCGTCTTCGTGATTCATCCTCAAGTTGAGCCGACGAACAATCGCAGTGAGCGCAATGTCCGTCGCGAAGCAGAAGTCAGAAAGGGCGGGCGCACCAGCAAAACGCAGGCCGGGGCAAAACGGCGCGGTGTCATTATGACCGTATTGGCATCCCTCAATACTCGCTTTGAGGCTTTTACACTTCAGTCGCTACTCGACGAAATTACGCGTTGGGCTGAGAACGGCATCTCGCTATTTCAAGCTGAACTTGATGACATCAAGATGGCTCATGCGCCCCCCACTGCTTAGAGGCTTCAACGACGATATCGATCAATGGCTTCTCCTCTGAAGTCACACTTCTGACTGGAAATAGACAGCTACCTCGCATTAGGGCATAGCGAAATAACCGTGTCAGTGTTCGACTTGGAGACTGCTCATAATCATCAATGGCCTGTGTCCAGGCTCTACCCATATCATTCACAAATCCGACCGACTTCCCGATCGCATCACAAGCCGCATACCAGCCATTTTGGCCTTCCTCGTTACTCGCTTGCAACAGTTGGTGAATCGCCTCTGGCTGCTTCGCTTGCTCCATATGCCAGGTCAGATAAGCATAGATATAGCCATCATCTTTGAGCGTATGCCACTGACCTTTCTGGGTCTTTTTTCGATAGTGCTCCAGCAGTTGAGTGTGCGCTTCTGCTTTCGTCAGCCCTAGCCCTGATAGTTCGCCTTCTCTCAACGGCTGTGGCGGACTCGTCAGCAATTGTTGTGCTAAATCATGCATTAGGTCATGCATTCGATAGCTCGGGCGCTCATCCGCTTGTTTTGCGCCTTGCAATACTAATGACTTGGCCCTGAAAGTCTTCAGGATTGAACTGGCCTGGCGGCGGGTTATTTGCCACAGTGTTGCGGCCATCTCTTGTGTCAAACTCACATCTTCTGGCACTACTCCTAACCAAGCAAACTGGCGCAGCTGCTCTGGAGACAGTTGTTGCAAGCTTAGGTTAAAGCAAGCAAGCAAGCTATACTGACGGCGCTTTTCCTCGTCCGGCATTTCCCTATGGCCGTAAACATCTAACGTCTCTAGTCGAACGACCTCGTCTTGAAAATCTTCAATGAGCTCTTGCCACGACCCATCTACTTCTATCTGAGAAGCTGCGAGCTCTAAGGCTAGGGGCAGGTAACCGACACGTTCTGCAAAAGATAGCGCTTGATGTTTCGCCGTATCACTCAAGGGTTCTGAGAGCTTCTGCGTCATCAACTCTAGGGACTGCTCCGGGCTCATCACATCTAGCTGATGGAGGTGAGCACCTGATATTCGCGCTTCCCTAGTTGTCACCAGGACACAACTGCCTCCGCCACCCACCCGGAAGGGTTCTAAATGCGCTGGATTCCAGAACGTCATCGACCACGAGCAAAACGCGCTTGTCATATAGCAGCGTCCTGAGGTGATTAGATGCTGATTCTATAGCTGTCGGCTTATAGTCGTTGTCGCCTAGTGCCTGTATCCAGCCGCTGAGTAAAGGCAAAATGTCAGGATTTTGCCCTAGGGTCGCCCATAGAATACCGTCTGAAAAGTGGCTTTGCACATCAGGGTCTCTAGCTAACTTGGCGGCGAGCACTGACTTACCAATCCCACCTAGTCCGTAGATAGCGCTTACGACCAGTGTACCGACCTTAGTCCCTTCGCAAAGTAGATCTGCTTTGACTTGCTGTTGCTTTTCTGGCCGCTCAACGAAATGGTCGGGCAATGGCGGCATTTGACGGGGCACTGCGGAGAGTTGAGAAGTCTGTACGGCACTCTCTTTTTCTATACTGGAAGTCGCAGCACTCACTCGCTCTCCAGGCGGAAATTCTATTATTTTTAGACCTAATCCTTTACCAAAGGCCTCCGGCTTTTGCGGACTGCCCTTCAAGGTCAGCTTCAGTTCATCAGCGAGCCGACCACTGGTGATCGCACCTTGATTATTGGCCTTTTCAGGCACCAGCGCCGAGAGCACCGCGCTCGTAAACAAGCTGTGGTCTTCATTCCTTCTAGCAAGCGCTTCTTCAAAATTGCGACAGGCTGAAATTAATAGGCAATCTGATTTGTTGTTAAAAGCTGAGAAACTCTGCTCGTAAGCCGCTTTACCGATGAAGTCGCCGCTGTGACAGGCATCAATCATCATCACCAGACTGCTTAAGCTTGCTTTCTGGATGAGGGTGTTTAGCTTCGTATATGGGATGGCATTTTCGTAAGCAACAACTTTCCCATCCTTCGTTTTTACCTGAGTATCTGAAGTCGCAAGACAGCCCTCTTCCTCTTCCTCATCTCCAAAGGGATCTCGAACGCTAATGCCGTGACCAGTGAAGTAAATAAAGGCTTCGCTATTCGCAGCTTGTTTTTTCAGGAACGTTTTTAGCGCATCGACTAGCTGAGACTGTGTGACCTCGCCTGAAAGAACCGTTGTTTTTGTATCGAATTGGCCATATTCATCTAGCACCGCTGCGATCGCCTTTGCATCTTTCTCAGGCTTACTGAGATCGGATAGCTGTCTACTTTTATACTTAGATATTCCAATAACGAGGGCGTAACGGGCCATAAGTTCTACTGTGTTCCAGGAAAATGCCGGATACGGTGCATATTCCCTTTAAGATAGCCGATAGTCCGAACGTACTGGAGGCTTAAATATGGCGGATGTGGATCGACTGGTGTTTGAAGATGAGCAGGGCAATGACTACACCTTATTTATGGAAGCGGCTGAGCCGTTAGACCTACCAGATACGCCAACGTCTAACGATGATGATGAGTATGAGCGTATGGGCATCAATGATGTCAAGGTCAAGCTCAGCGACGTTCACAACAAGCTTCAGAATTACGCTCGTTACGCGATCGGAGCTTTCCAAAACGTACCTTTCGCCGATGTCGAAGAGATTACGCTGAAGTTCGGCATCAAGGTTTCGGGTTCGACCGGCATACCGGTACTCACGCATGACTCAGTCGAAGGCGATTTTCATATCGAAATCAAGTGCAAGCCGAAGAAAAAGAACAACTTTGAGTGAGGTGTACAATCTGTCACAGCACTCTGTATTCGGCTTCTTTAGGAGAAAAGACAACGAATCCTTTATCCCTATATCTTACTGAGATCGCGGCTATCTACAACCCCAATAGCCGCTCCCTTAGCAGCGTATAGCGCTCCCGCGCATTCATCTGCCGCACCGCCAACCCAATCGCCTTCTTTGGTCCCACTAGAATCGCCAGCCGCTTCGCCCGCGTCAGACCGGTATAGAGCAGATTACGGCTGAGCATCAGATAGTGCTGCATATACATCGGCATAATCACCACCGGATACTCCGACCCCTGACTCTTGTGAATCGTTACCGCCCAGGCCAGCGTAATCTCATTCAAGTCAGCCCGGTCATAGACCACCTGCCGCTCGTCAAACAAAACAGTAACCTCTTGCTCCTCTAGGTCAACCCCCACAACCGTACCGAGATCGCCATTGAACACCTCGCGGTTGTAGTCATTCACCCGCTGAATCACCCGGTCGCCCACCCGCAAAACCAACCCACCCCGGCCAATCTCTCCCTTATCCGGCGCAGGCGGATTCAGCACCCGCTGAAGCACCTGATTCAGGTTGCGCGTTCCTACCGCCCCTCTAGTCATCGGACAGAGCACCTGCACTTCTCGAACCGGGTCAAACCCCAACACCGGCATCAACTCTCGAACAATCGCCTCAATACTATGCACCCCATCCTCCGGCTCCGGCGCACCCAGCCATAGACAGTCCGTAGCAGGCGACTCCGATACTGACTCTAGCGCCGGATAGCGCCCCTGGTTGATCGCATAGGCATTCTGCACAATCTGACTGGCCTGCGCCTGCCGGAACACCTGCGTTAGCTGTAGCACCGGCACCTGCGCCGAAGCAATTAGATCGCCCAGCACATTCCCCGCCCCCCCAGAGGCTAATCTTGTAGGGGTTTTATTCCTCAGACTAGAGTGAGTAGAAATCATACCTACGCTAGAAGCTATGAGGAATGGTTGTGTCGTAATGTGTGCCTAATTTGTTGCGTCAATTATCGATCAAAATGACAGAATTCACTCAACTCAGCGACTTTCGCCCTCAAGTCAAAAAAGTCTGAATAAAGCCTACGACTTAGCCCGTCAACAGCCCGGCCTATCTTTTTCGGGATGCATGGGCAACAGTTTCAGGCAAACCGTAGCAGGACTGTTTGCTAGAGAAGAGATGACGAGTGCAACGATGCTATCTGGCCACATTGCCGCGACCAGCGCACGGGCAGCCGCGAGTGAGAGCGAGTATCTAATCGCCGCGCAAGCCACCAGCTACTACAACTATTCAGGCCATCGTCAGATGACAGGACTGGGCCGAATTCAAGGTAACGTCCGTGGGCTGATGCAACACAACGTGTTACTTTCTGATGAACAGGGACTGCCGCTGGGTCTGCTGGACCAGCAGTACTGGACCCGCGATGGCGCAATGGACTGGCCAGATGACGAGAAGGAGAGCCAGAAGTGGTTCAAGGGCCTGTGTGCTATCAACCGCCAAGCCCAAGGTTCAAGCAAACGCTGGGTTGCGGTGGAAGACCGAGAGGGCGATATCTTCAACCTGTTCAAAGCAGAGCGCGAGCCGAACGTAGAGTTGCTAGTGCGCGTCTCGCAGCCGCGTCGCGTAGAAGTGCTCTCGGCTAGGGTAGTCACACCGCTACCGAGCGTAGCAAAACACTTAGACGAGTATGGTCACTACCGCGTTCAGATTGAAAGAGAGAACCGAACGGTCGAACTGACGGTGCAACTACAGGCCGCTGCTGTCAACATCCATCCCCACAAAGACTTGAGTCCCGCTAAGCACAAGACGCAAGGGCTCTCGCTGGTCGTCGCCACTGAAGTCGCCTGTGTAGATGTCAAAACGCAAGCTGACTGCTTCGAGCCCGAAGCCGCACTTGCTTGGGTTCTCCTCACCAGTCTACCGATTGAGTCCACAGAAGCTGTCCAGCGCGTTGTCCGCTTCTATGCCCTCCGCTGGCGGGTAGAGCGATTGCACTTCACACTTAAATCTGGGGCACTCAACGTTGAAAAGTTGCAGTTTGATGACGTTCATACACTCACAAACGCACTAGCTTTCTACTCGGTGGTGGCTTGGCAGCTACTGGCGCTGACCTATGCGCTGCGCCACGACCCAACACAGCCTGCTGAGACTCTGTTTGAGCCTGATGAAGTCGCTATCTTGCAGCAGCTTGCACGTCAGCCGATTAGCTCTGTGAAAGCGGCGGCCTTAGTCTTGGCCAAATTAGTCGGCTTTGCGCCTTCCAAACAGCAACCGTTACCGGGTGTCAAAGTCCTCGCTATGGCCATTGAACGGTTCTTCTTCGTTAAACTTGGCGCTACGGCTGTTGCAAAACCCCTACAAGATTAGCCCGCAGGGCGGGGTGGGTCAGCAACTTACGCAAATAACCGACTTACGCTAAACACGTACCGTAGCATGCTACGCCCCTACGGGATGGTGCGTCATATTTCAGCAATCGTCTTATGCCTTTTGAAAGACAGTCATTTCATCCTGTTTTCATATTCATATGAACTACTGATAGCTGCTGAGTTTAGGCGATACTTCTAAAGCGATTTGCAACTGCGCGGAAGAACTTTGGTCTGCAAAAACGATTATTTCACAGGCATACTGACTATTTCAGTTGTTACGCAGGAATATTTTCTAACCCCCTAGACTCTCTTCCTAACTAGAGGGTATATGCTGCGGGTATTGATAGACTAAGCCGTCTAAGGCTACGTCCAACAAACTAAACGCTAGTCCACTTCTATAAACCTATGAAACTACAATTCAACGTTCCCAGCATGGCCTGTGGCTCCTGCGCGAAGACTATCACCAATGCCGTGAAGTCAGTAGACCAAAGTGCAAAAGTCGAAGTCGACCCGAAAACGAAGAAGGTCGATGTTGAGACTGACTCTGCCGGAGATTCTATTAAAGCGGCGATCAAGGGTGCTAGCTACGCTGTTTCGTAAATAGTCGCGTTGGCTCGATTCCCTAGACTCCACACGGAACCTCTGTGAATACCGACGGATAAAATGTCTGTTGAATAGGAAAGACTTTTAATGACTGCAGCTACCTTAAAACTAAAAGGCATGAGCTGCGCTTCCTGTGCGAATAGCATCGAAACGGCCATTCAACAGGTTCCGGGCGTGAATAGCGTTCAAGTTAACTTTGCCGCTGAACAAGCAAGCATTGAGTACGATCAGCGCAGCACTAACTTAGAAGCTATTCAATCAGCTGTAGCAGACGCTGGCTATGAGGCCAGTGAAAGAGAAGCCATAGAAATTAGCAGGGGAATTGGCAAAGAAGATGCCAAAGATCAAGAGGAGCGCAAGTCGCAGCAAAAGGCACTCCTCTATAAAACACTCATCAGCGGTATCATTGGCGTCGTTCTCATCATTGGTACACTGCCGATGATGCTAGGCACAGACATTCCAGGCTGGCCGATGTTCTTACACAACCCCTGGCTACAGCTTGTCTTAGCAACACCTGTTTTATTCTGGTGTGGCCAGTCGTTTTATGTGGGTGCATGGAAAGCCTTTACACATAGAGCGGCAAACATGAACACGCTGGTCACATTGGGAACAGGTGCGGCCTACGTTTATTCTCTCTTTGTGACTTTCTTTCCTGGTTTTCTGATTTCTCAAGGGCTCGCACCCGAAGTGTATTACGAAGCTGCCGTTGTCATCATCGCACTGCTGTTGCTAGGGCGATATATGGAAAATGGTGCGAGGGGCCAAACCTCAGATGCAATTCGTCAGCTTATCGGCTTGCAGGCAAATACAGCGAGGGTCGTACGAGATGATGATGAAGTTGATTTGCCCTTAGAAGATGTTGTTGTTGGCGATATCATCATTGTTCGTCCTGGTGAGAAGATTCCAGTTGATGGGGAGGTCACGGAGGGTACTTCGAGCGTAGACGAGTCGATGGTGACGGGCGAACCTGTTCCCGTTAAGAAGGAAGCAGGTGAGGAGGTGATTGGGGCAACTATCAACAAAACAGGAAGCTTTAGATTTAGAACTTCGCGGGTAGGAACAGATACTGTGTTGGCTCAGATCGTGCAGCTCGTGCAAGATGCTCAAGGGTCTAAGGCACCGATTCAGAAGCTAGCTGACCAGGTGACAGGGTGGTTTGTGCCGGTTGTGATTGCGATCGCAATTACAACCTTCGTTATCTGGTTTGCAATCACGGGCAACCTTACGCTCGCTCTCCTGACTACCGTCGGCGTACTAATTATCGCTTGCCCTTGCGCGTTAGGGTTAGCAACCCCTACCTCAATTATGGTGGGTACAGGTAAAGGAGCTGAGAACGGAATCTTGATCAAAGATGCGGAAAGCTTGGAACGTGCTCATAAGCTACAGGCCATAGTGGTGGACAAAACCGGGACTTTGACTGAGGGCAAGCCGACTGTCACCGATTACTTGACCGTACGCGGCACCGCCAGCAGCAACGAAATTAAACTGTTGCAGATGGCGGCGGCCGTTGAACGTAATTCGGAGCATCCGCTGGCTGAGGCAGTCGTGAACTATGCCGTGTCTCAAAGCATTGAGAAAAAGAAGCTTACGGGCGTACAAGACTTTGATGCGGTAACTGGGAAAGGAGTGCAGGGCACGATTGACGGTCACCTGGTACAGATTGGCACCGAGCGCTGGATGCAGAGCCTGGGTGTAGATACTAGTTCGCTTCAGTCTCAGCGTAAAGCTTGGGAGTCGGCGGCGAAGACAACGGCTTGGATTACGGTCGATGGCAAAGCCGAGGGCCTGATGGGTATTTCGGATGCGCTGAAGAAGACTTCTGCGGATGCGGTGAGTGCGTTGCAGGAGATGGGGTTGGAAGTGGTGATGCTTACGGGAGATAACCAGCAGACGGCAGAGGCAATAGCCAAAGAAGTCGGTATTCATCGAGTGTTTGCTGAAGTTCGGCCCGATCAAAAGGCTGCGCAAATCAGACAGCTACAGTCTGAAGCCCCCGGAAAGAACAGACAGGTGGCGATGGTTGGTGATGGCATTAACGATGCTCCCGCGCTGGCTCAGGCAGATGTAGGAATTTCGATTGGGACGGGGACAGATGTTGCGATCGCAGCCAGCGATATCACCCTCATTTCCGGCGACCTTCAGGGCATCGTCACTGCTATTCAGCTTAGTAAAGCCACTATCTCCAACATCCGACAAAACCTGTTCTTTGCCTTCATCTACAACATTGCCGGTATTCCGATTGCTGCCGGTATTCTCTATCCCGTCTTTGGCTGGCTGTTGAATCCGATCATTGCAGGTGGAGCAATGGCCTTCAGCTCGGTCTCTGTGGTCACAAACGCACTCAGACTAAGAAACTTCAAGCCCGCTGTTCGATCTAGGAGCATCCGCTAAAACAGGCAAATACATGAAACTACAATTCTCCAAAAGTAACTGGCTGCTCAGCGGCTTTCTAAGCACTAGCCTACTACTTGGCATTGCCCATACGGCTAACGCCCAAGTCTCTGAACCTGATACCGGTGAGTTTCGCCGAATACAACAGCCCCTGGGATTAAAAGCAGGCGTCGCAGCGGCGGGTGCTGGGCTCATCGGTCTGGAGCTGTGGTGGTTTCTCCTTAGCAAGAACAAAGCTCAAATGGCGCAGGTATCTGAAGGCATTCAGTCCATAGACATTACGGTCGATAGCGGCTACTCGCCTGACCAGATTGTGGTGCGGGCAGGTCAACCTGTTCGGCTCAACTTCTTACGCAAAGATCCCAGTAGCTGCTTAGAGCAAATTATTTTTCCAGACTTCAACAAGGCGATAGATTTGCCACTCAACCAAGAAGCCGCCGTCGAGGTTGTACCGCCCAAAGCAGGTGACTATGCCTTTCACTGCGGTATGAACATGTTTCGAGGAACGCTTACTGCGAAAGAAGATTCGTAGTATCGCTGCTTTGCATCTTTCATTCCCATTTCACAGTATGGGAAAGCGAGCTAGAACCGATGCTGCGTCGTGAGCCGCGGTGATAGGCGAGGCTATCGCTGGGCTTAATCGCCAGTGTGAAGACAAATTGGGGCAAGAAAAAGCCAACCTTGCAACCGTTGCCAAAACGGCAAATAGCTGGCTACGAAGTACTCAGCGCTAAGGTCAGCTGCTATAGCACTATCGATATCCGTTGCATTCTTTACAGCGTGCCATCCCAGTTGATTGGTCAGCCGGTGGAGATTCATCTCTATTATGACCGGTTAGTGGGCTACTTTGTGCGGCGGCAGGTGTTCGAGCTAGCCAGAATTGCGAGTGTCTGGGAAAGGTCGACGGCGCAGGCACTGTATCGACTATCGGCACGTCATAGCAGGACTTAGGAAGAAGCCTCGCGCTTTCCTCTACTGCAACTGGCAAAGCAATCTGCTGCCTACCGTTGAGTTTTGTCAGATATGGGAGCAGTTGAAGACTCAGTTTGAGCACAACCAAGCCGCCAAGCTGATTGTAGAAGCGCTTTACCTGGCTGCATCGTATAACCAAGAAAAAGAGGTCGCGGTTTTTTCATCTAAGGCGCTGGCGCAAAACAACCTTACTTTGGCACGTCTACAGCAGCAGTTCGCACCCGACCTCTACGTCGCAAAAGATACTCTTGCTTTGATTTTGGACCTATCTACAACAGGTCTTACTTTCGAAGGGTACCGTGCTTATTGCCCGATGATACTCATCACTATTGTGCTCGTGAGTAAATAAACCACACGGATGCCGATACAATGTGGACTAGCAAACATTTCATACCTTCATCCCATGGCTGTTGATAAGTCTAATAATTCGTCGAATGCCACTGTGAACAGTGACTCTGGCATCGAAGGCATTCGGGCTACCCGCCTACAGAAGGTAGAGGACTTGAAACAGGCGGGTCAGCAGCCCTACGCCTACAGATGGGAAGTCACTCACCCGATTGCAACCCTGCAAGCTAAGTTTGCAGACCTAGAAGCGGGCGCAGAAGCTGACTTTGAAGTCTCTATTGCCGGGCGGATTATGGCCAGGCGTGTTTTTGGCAAGCTTGCTTTTTTCACCCTGCAAGACCAAACCGGCACCATTCAGCTATATCTAGAGAAAAAGACTATTCAGGCCGAAATGGGCGAAGCCGACGAGCAGGCTTTTAACCACCTCAAGCAGCTAACCGATGCGGGCGATATCCTCGGCGCAAGCGGTACGATCAAGCGCACTGATAAAGGGGAGCTGTCGGTAAAGGTAAAGCAGTACGCCATGCTGACCAAATCTCTATTGCCTTTGCCTGACAAGTTTCACGGACTGACCGATGTGTCCAAGCGCTATCGGCAGCGCTACGTGGATCTGATCGTCAATCCAGAAGTGCGTGATACGTTTCGCAAGCGGGCGAAGATTACGGCGGCGATTCGACGGCACCTAGACGAGCTTGGCTATTTGGAAGTGGAAACGCCGGTTTTGCAGTCGGAGCCGGGCGGAGCTGAGGCGCGGCCTTTTGTGACTTATCACAACACTTTGGATATGGAGCTGTATTTGCGGATTGCAACAGAGCTACATCTGAAGAGAATGGTGGTTGGCGGCTTTGAAAAAGTGTTTGAGTTAGGCCGGGTGTTTCGTAACGAAGGCATCTCTACGCGGCACAATCCAGAATTTACAACAATCGAAATGTATCAGGCGTATGGCGACTATGAGGACATGATGGCGCTGACTGAGAATATGATTGAACAGATTGCGGAAGAGGTGGCCGGTGGCAAGACGGTGACTTACCAGGGCGAAGAGATTAGTTTTGCGCAGCCTTGGGCAAGAATAACAATGCATGAGGCGGTTAAGGAGAAAACGGGTGTTGATTTCAGCCAGTTTGAAGATTTAGACAAAGCTAAGAACGCAGCAAAGGCAGCGGGCGTAGGTGAAGTGGACGCGTGTGAGAGTATTGGCCATGTCCTGAATGAGGCGTTTGAGCAAAAAGTAGAGGTAACGCTGATACAGCCAACATTTGTAACGGACTATCCGGTCGAGATCTCGCCGCTGTCGAAGCCACATCGCAGTAAGCCGGGGCTGGTAGAGCGGTTTGAGTTGTTTATTGTTGGTAGGGAGACGGCGAATGGTTTCTCGGAGCTGACCGATCCGGTGGATCAGAGGGAGCGGTTAGAACTACAGGCGGCGAAGAAGGAAGCGGGAGATCTGGAGGCGCATAGCGTAGATGAGGACTTTATTACGGCGCTGGAGTACGGGATGCCGCCGACGGTGGGGATGGGTATTGGGATTGATCGGCTGGTGATGGTGTTGACGGATGCGGCCAGTATTCGAGATGCGATCGCATTTCCTCTACTCAAGCCCGAAAAAAGCGAAAGCGAACCAGCCCAAACACAAAGCCAGTCGTGAGGCCGAAAAGCTTGTATAAAAGGGACTTCTGCTCTCAGCACCTGAATAACCACAATTAAGGATAGCCGAAATGGAGAATCGCAATCGCATTGTCTGGCTAGAAGCCGCTACCAATCAAGATGTGGAGCGAGTAGGCGGCAAGAACGCCTCTCTAGGTGAGCTGATGGGGGCGCTGACCCAAGCGGGTATCCGCGTACCGAATGGTTTTGCAATTACGGCTAGCGCCTACCGAGAATTTGTGGAAACGAATCAGCTGACGCCGAAAATTACGTCTCAGCTTTCTGATTGGGGAGAGGGTCAGCAGCCGCTGGAAGAGACGGGCAGCGCAATCCGGCGACTGTTTAGGAGAGCGGAGTTTCCAGAGGCGTTGGCGAGTGAGATTAAGCAGGCTTATGGGGAGCTGTGCGATCGCTACAACGTAAGTGAAGTCGATGTCGCCGTTCGCAGCAGCGCTACCGCAGAAGATTTGCCCGATGCTAGCTTCGCTGGTCAACAGGAGACTTTTCTAAACATCAGTGGCGAGGTTGAACTGTTAGAAGCCTGTCGCAAGTGTTTTGCCTCACTTTTCACTAATCGAGCCATCAGCTATCGGCAGGAAAAAGGCTTCGACCATATGAGCGTGTCACTCTCGATCGGCGTGCAAAAGATGGTGCGCTCTGACAAAGCCTGCGCGGGCGTGATGTTTTCTATTGATACAGAAACAGGATTTCCCGATGCGGTCTTACTGACTGGAGCCTGGGGTCTGGGTGAGACGGTGGTGCAGGGTAGCGTCACCCCTGACCAGTTCACTATCTTCAAACCGCTGCTGAAGAACGAGACTTTGCGCCCCATCATCGAAAAGAAGAAAGGCACGAAAGCTAAAAAGATGATTTACGCTACCGATGGCAACAAAACAACTGTTACAACTGTCAACGCTACGGGCAAAGAGCGGGATGCTTTTGTCCTGAGCGACGGTGAGATTTTGCAGCTGGCGCGTTGGGCGGTGCTGATTGAAGACCACTATGGCACGCCGATGGATATGGAGTGGGCTAAGGATGGCGAGACTAATGAGCTGTACATCGTGCAGGCTCGGCCAGAGACGGTACAGTCACAGAGACAGGGCGGATTGCTAAAAACCTACAAGCTGAAGGAATCAGGTACAGTTTTGGCCACGGGGTTGAGTATTGGGGGGGCGATCGCATCGGGCAAAGTCTGCCGCGTCCTCAGCGCCAAAGACATTGACAAGGTCGAAGCGGGCAGCATTCTGGTTACTGAAATGACCGATCCTGACTGGGTACCGGTAATGAAGAAGGTAGCCGGTATCGTCACCGACTACGGCGGTCGGACCTGTCATGCGGCCATTGTCAGTAGAGAGCTGGGCATTCCGGCTGTGATTGGTACGGGCGATGCAAGTCGGGTGCTGGAATCAGGCCAGGAGGTCACACTCTCTTGCGCAGAAGGGGACCAGGGCTACATTTACAAGGGACTGCTCGACTTCGAGTCTGTAGATGTTGATCTTGGCAACATGCCCGAGACCACTACCAAGATTATGTTGAACATTGCCAGTCCGGGTGCGGCCTTCGACTGGTGGCAGCTCCCAGCGGAAGGAATCGGGCTAGCCCGAATGGAGTTTATCATCAACAATTTGATCAAAATTCATCCGATGGCTCTAATCAACTACGAGACTCTTGCCGATAGAGATGCTTGGCAAACGATTCGAGACATGACTCAGGGATACAACAATAAGTGCGATTACTTTATTGACAAGCTCTCTCAGGGCATTGGTAAGATTGCGGCCTCACAGTATCCTCATCCGGTGATTGTGCGGCTGAGTGATTTCAAGACTAACGAATATGCTGATCTGATTGGTGGAAGAGATTTTGAGCCAAAAGAAGCGAACCCGATGCTAGGGTTTCGCGGGGCGGCGAGATACTATAGCGATCGCTATAAAGCTGGGTTTCTCCTAGAATGTCAGGCGCTGAAAAAAGTCCGAGATAAAATGGGCTTCGAGAACGTGGTGATTATGGTGCCCTTTTGCCGTCGACTTTCAGAAGCGGATAAAGTGTTGGAGATTTTGGCGGAGCAAGGCCTAGAGCGTGGAAAAAATGGACTGGAACTCTACGTGATGTGCGAGATTCCTTCTAATGTACTGCTTGCTGATAAGTTCGCTGAAAGATTCGATGGCTTCTCGATTGGCAGCAATGACCTTACTCAGCTGATTCTTGGCGTAGATCGGGATTCGGCAGCGCTAGCCGATCTGTTTGATGAGCAGGACGAAGCTGTGAAAATAGCCATTCAGCACGTTATTAAGGAGGCACATGCGGCAGGGCGCAAAGTAGGCATCTGCGGTCAAGGCCCTAGCGATTACCCTGAGTTTGCTCAGTTTTTAGTCAAGGCAGGCATTGACTCAATCTCGCTTAATCCCGATAGTGTGATCCAGGTTAAGCGACGAGTCGCCCAGCAGGAGGATGAACTGTAATGCACGTTCTGTTTGCAGAAGATGAACCTAAAATTGCCAGCTTTGTACAGGTTGGACTACAAGAACAGGGCTTTGTAGTGGACTATTGCGATCATGGCGACACCGCCTATGAAAAAGCCACTGAAAATCAATACGATGTGATCTTGCTAGATATTATGATGCCGGGTAAGGACGGTCTGTTTATTCTCAAACAGCTGCGACAGATTGGCCGCAACACGCCTGTTATCTTGCTGACTGCTCGCGATGAGCTAGACGATCGGCTGCAAGGTCTAAACCTAGGGGCTGACGACTATATTGCTAAACCGTTTTTTGTAGAAGAGCTGGTGGCCCGGATGTATGCGGTTGTACGGCGCAGCGCGGGAGAGCGGCAGAATCTTGTGACCGTTGGTCCGTTCAAGCTAGATCGAATTACGCGGACGGTGATCTGCCAGACGGAAGAAAGTCAGCAGCTCGTAGAGCTGACTACTAGGGAGTTCAATCTGCTGGAATATTTAATGCGATCGCCCGGCAGAGTCTTTACCCGCACCCAAATGTTAGAGCACGTATGGGGCTACGACTTTAACCCCAGTACGAACGTGGTGGATGTGTGTATTCAAAGGCTGCGGAAAAAGATAGATATCAAAGGCAACGATCGCTGGATTGAGAGCGTCAGAGGGGTAGGCTACCGGTTTCGACAGGCAGAATAAAAAAAGGCTTGACATACTATTATGTCGAGCCTTTCAGGGTTTCACTAATTTACGGTAGACAACGTTAGACAGGCATAGATCTAGGAACAAAATCGTTAGCCGTAAAGGTGATTGGCGCACCTTCAAATTGGATGGTAAGAAGGTTGTTGCTAATACGTCCGTTATCAAACGTTACTCGCCCACCTTCTCCATAGGTGATAGTACCGGTATTGAAATCAAATCCAGAGATATCTAGCAGATCTCTTCTTTGTCTAAAATCGGTGATAGTATCGACTGCTGCAAAATCTCTTTTTCCCCATACAAAGGTGTCTCTACCTTTACCGCCGCTCAAAGTATCAGCACCACTACCCCCAATCAATCGATCGTTGCCGCCACCGCCCAAAAGGGTATCGTTGCCATTGCCTCCGTTTAAGGTGTCACTTCCGCCGCCACCATTAAGGGTATCATTGCCGCTATTGCCCTTTAGCTTATCGTTGCCTTGTCCGCCCAAGAGAACGTCATCACCGCCACTTCCCTTAATAATGTCATTACCGCGTCCTCCTCTAATCTCATTGTTCTGTGAATTGCCAGTATAGACATCGTTTCCGTTAGTAAGTCGGGTTATCATGCTTGCTTGCCTTGAGTAAGAGTTCGTCCAAAAGAATTGGTAGATGTCGCAACTTATTTCTGTCAACATCGAGTAGCCCAGCCATATTCTTTTCAAGAATGTGACCGGACACTCACGCTTTCAAATGATACCCAGCTCTACCGAACAACTAAATGCCGATCGCGATGGAATGCACAAAAACTCTGTCAAAAACCACACGATCACCATAACAATTACTTTTGATTGATTGAAAGACTCAGCCGAAAATTAATCTAGGATGCTGTTGTTTTTTGTGCGAACGCGAGTATGAAAGTCTTCCATTACTTCAATAAACGAATTGTCTCTTTGCCAAAAGGGCGGAAAGTCGCCCTGCTTCTTAACTAGAATTGCAGGCACATTCGCTGGCTGCGGTGTTTCTACCTCATCGGGCAATCGCTTCTTTCCTTGCCAAAACTGAGAGAGAGAAACCGCGTCAACATCCACCACTTGTGGAATAGTATGCAGGCTTTCTACTGGCTCTGGCGGTTCAGGCTCTGCAATCAACTCCTTGGATAGCGCCATGCCTAGTGGTGTTTTTGCCAGCTCGGTGTGCAAATCTTCTCTAGAGAGCCCACGTAACTCGAACAAAATCAGCGGGTCGCGGTCTAGTTCTGCGGCGATCAGGTAGTAGACACCGGCAATATGTTTGCAGGGATTGCTCCAGTCTGGGCAGCTGCACTGACTGGTGAAGTCTCCTTTCTTAGGAAGTAAATGCAGGCCCAAGGCCTCAAAGCATTCTTCAATGTTGTCTGGGATTTCGCCGACTAGCAGTCTAGAAAGGATGCTAACTTTGGTAGCCATGATCGCGATCAGCGCGGTCCATTTGACGCGGCTGATCGGTTCAAACTCCAGCTCAACAATATAGAGCGGTTCTTTGTAAACGCCGTAGTAGGGATTGACGGAGCCTCTGACTTTGGCAGTGACGCGATCGCAATCAATATCAAAGGACTTTACTTTCTGCCCATTGGCATAGCTGCGTCCGCGACGGAGTCGGTTGGAATCGGTGAATGATTCGAGGGTGGTGAGGAAGGTGTCGCCCCACCAGGTGCGGGTGAATTGGGACATAATTTAATCCATGATGGCGTTTTTGTTGAGGGCGATTAGCTGTTTGAAGGCGTTGTTGTCCAGTTCGGTGAGCCAGGATTCGTCGGAGCCGACGATGGAACCGGCTAGCTTTTTTTTGTCTTCGATCATTTGGTCTATTCTCTCTTCTAGGGTGCCGATAGAGACGAATTTGTGGACGAATACGTTTTTCTTTTGACCGATGCGGAAGGCGCGATCGGTGGCCTGGTCTTCGACGGCGGGGTTCCACCAGCGATCGAAGTGGAAGACGTGGTTGGCTTTGGTGAGGGTGATGCCGACGCCGCCTGCCTTGAGTGACAGGATGAAGATGGAGGGGGCAGTGTCAGGAGACTGAAAGTCGGCCATCATCTGATCGCGCTTTTTGCGAGAGGTGCCGCCGTGCAGATAATAGGTGTTGTAGTGGTAGGTTTGATGTAGATATTTTTCTAGGGCGTCGCCGATTTCTCGGAACTGGGTGAAGATTAGGAGGCTGTCGCCGTCGGCAACGGCTTCTGCAACCATGTCTTGCAGTCGGCTGAGTTTGTGCGATCGCCCCGCCGAAAACTCACTGCCATCTTGCAAAAACTGGGCTGGATGGTTGCAGATCTGCTTGAGCTTCATCAGCGTCGAGAGAATTAGACCTTTGCGCTGAATGCCTTCGGCGTCCTGTAGCTGCTTTTCTACATCTCTGACGGTGGCCTCGTATAGCGACGCCTGCTCTTTAGTCAGATTGCAGTACAGCTTTTGTTCGACTTTGCTAGGCAGGTCTTTGATAATTGACTCGTCTGTCTTGACTCGGCGCAGGATGAATGGCTCTACTAGCTTCTTGAGGACGGCGGACTGGGTGCGATCGCTATTACGCTGAATCGGCAGCTCAAAGTTCTTGCGAAACTGAGATTCCTTGCCTAGATAGCCCGGATTGAGAAAGTTGAAAATAGACCAGAGATCCAACAGTCTGTTCTCAATCGGGGTTCCAGTCAAAGCCAGTCGATGTCGCGCAGAGAGCTTTAGAATTGCTTTGGTCTGCGCCGCCTTTGGATTCTTGATATTCTGCGCTTCGTCTAGAACAATTCGGTGCCAGTTCACGCTATCAACTAGATCAGCATCGCGGCGGGCTAGAGAAAAAGAGGTGATTACCATGTCGTGAGTTTGACAGAGCTGTTTGAATCCTTTTTTATCTTTGACCCGGTCTACGCCATGATGCACAGTTGCCTTTAGCTCTGGGGCAAATTTCTCAATTTCTCTAAACCAATTGCCCAGCACGGAGGTAGGCGCGATTAGCAGCGTCGGCGGTAGGCTTTTTACCTTTGCCGCACTAGCTTGTTCTTCTTCTTGCAGCAGTCTAGCAATCACCTGTACGGTTTTACCCAGGCCCATATCATCAGCTAGACAGCCATTGAGTCCCAAGCTCTCTAAATAGTGCAGCCAGGAGACACCGCGCTTTTGATATTCTCGGAGCTGACCTTCAAATCCGGGTGGGTTTTCGACCGGGACTAGAGCGCTAGTATCGTTGAGCTTCGCCATCATGTTGACTAGGGTGCGATCGCGGCTAAAGTCTATCTCCACATCGTCCCCCTGCTGCGCTGCCATCTGCATAAAGTCCAACAGACTTAGCTCAGGATTCTCCGACTTGTGCTGCTGCCAAAACGCCATCATCTCCTGCATCTTGGACTGATCTAGCTCCATCCACTGCCCGCGAAACTGCACCAGACGCGCCTGCGAATCTACCAGCGCCTGCCACTCTTTTTCACTGACTTTCTCGCCGCCAATCGACAGCTCATACTGATATTCCACCAGCGTATCAAAAGAGAAATAGCTCTTGGACTTGTCCTGTTCTCCCATGGACTTGCTGCTGGCCTTGAGCCGCAGCTTCGCTCGCTGGCGACCTTTTGGCGTCCACCAGGACGGCACCACGACCTTATAGCCCGCATCTTCTAAGACCCACGCCGCCTCATTCAAGAAATCAAACGCTGCGTCTGTATCCAGGACAATGCCTGCCGGTTCGTCAGTTTCTAGCCCGTCCCACAGGGATGGATACATTCGCGCTGCGTCGCCTAGAGCAAACAACAGCTCCTGTTCAAAGCTTTCTCCTAATTGGAGCTTGAGTGCCATCTGCTGGTGAGGCTTTATTCGCCAGTAGTCGGATAGACTAATGCGCAGTGAGGGGTGGGCTTTGGGTGCAACTTGAAAGTTGATCTGCCAAAAGCCATCTGGATCGTTAGGTGACTGGAGCTGAAAGCAGAGGTAGAAAGGAATGGTGCTTTGGATGCGGGCAATGCGATCGCGCCAGGGTCGCCACTGCCTATACAGCGTCAGTTCGGTGTTCGTCGTCCAGTGAGAAGACTTGAGGCAGCTATAGATCAGCGAGCCTTCAATCTTTTTATAAAATGACTGCGGCAGCGGCGTGCGGGTTATGACATCGTGCAACAAAGATTCTGAACAATGTCGCAGCAGGGTCTCTTTATCATACAGGTGCGATACTTCAGGCAACTCTGCAAAGCCAGCCGTACAGGCAGCTGGCATGTAGTCTACGTAGCGCTGCAAAGTCTCTTCGTAGGCTTCGCTGACAATTTCCCAGTGGGGATAGGTTTCAAACGTCTTGGCACTACCGCTGCGAGAGGGCAGATTTCGATAGCGCAGTGAGGGAATATAGTGGTCTTTTAGGATGACCTGTTTGAAGGCTTGCGTGTAGTGAAACCAAAACAACAGATCAGATCCCAACTGCACTTCTGCTAGCTGGTACTGTGCAATGAAATGAAGCTCTTTTAGCTGTGGAATGAAGGTGCTGATACCCGCATATGTCTGATTGGCTTTGGCGTAGCGTCCGACTCGATAGCAGTCAATTTCCCAGCTCTGCCATTCAAAGGTATCGGGGATTTCTAGCTCCAGGTAGCGGGCAAGTTCTAATGAGGGTAAAGGCTGCTGGTTTGCGGTGGGCAGAGTGAAAATCTTCGGATTAATGTCTTTTTTGATGTCGTAATTTTGAGGTAGGGGAAAGCCTAACTCTTCGACCAGACAATTAGACAGAGACAGGCCCGAAAGATAGCGATCGCGATCGGCCCCATCTGTTTCTATCCACAGATAAAAAGCTCCGGTTTGTACGAAACCCGGACTGGCGTCTGGAATCCAGGTACCGTGAAGGATTTTCATTAGCGATTATCGACTATTACAAACAGCCCTTGAACAAATGGCCAGACTAAATGGCCAGACTAAATGGCCAGACAAGTAGGCCATATTAAATACTAGAGCAAAGTGTTGAAGAATCACATAGCAATCGCCGAATGCACCTAGCGATTGCTGACCACTTAGCTCTATATGCAGCAGAGGTTTCACCGATTGAGAATGTGCGGAGCTAAATGGCAAAAGCTATAGTTTTGGCCGTCATACCTGATTGCGTGCTTAACTTGCAGCTGTTGGAGACGGAACAGACAGAAGGTCGTAGTCTAAAATATTTTAAAATAGCAGAGTGAATTGGATACTAAGTGCTATGAGTGCTCAGACTTTCTTTCCGGCGATCGTAGATTCTTCGGCAGAGCAGCGAGTGGTGCTAGAAGGCGCGAGCTGGCACCAATATGAGCTACTACTGACTATTCTTGGTGACGATTTTCCGGCACTGCGGTTGAGCTATTTGGAAAGTACTTTAGAAATCATGACGAGTTCTCCGCAGCACGAAGAACTCAAAACTGTGATTGGGATGCTCATAGAAGCCTACTTTCAAGAAACTCGGACTCGATTTCACGGCATTGGCTCAGCTACCTTTCGTAATGTGGCTAAACAGCGCGGATTAGAACCCGATGAGTGCTATTGTCTGGGCCGAAAGAAGGAATTTCCCGATTTAGCAATTGAGGTTGTCCTTAGCAGCGGCATGGTCGATAAATTAGATATTTATCAAGGCTTAGGGGTTGCCGAAGTGTGGATATGGGAATCAGGTAGCTTCAGCCTCTATCATCTGCGGGCGAATGGCTATGAACAGATTGAAAATAGCGAACTGCTTCCAGAATGCGATGTCGATTTGTTGGCAAGCTACGTCAGGCCCGAAGAACAGTTTGACGCGGTAATGGCCTTTCGTGACCAGCTGAGAGCGGGCGAGTTGGGAGCGTAATTCGACTGCAAAGTGGTGTTGCGAAAATGGCGATCGCGTCCCCTCTTCAGGCAAAATACTCTTCAACCGACGATCGCGGATTTATCTATGCTTACCTGGCTTACAGCGTTTACAGTCTCTCAGACATTCTCTAGACTGACTGCTCAACCCCAAGCGCCCCATACCCAAACCGCGCCTCTACTGGCTCAAACCACTGCTCCCACAGAATTTGTGATAGAACAACCTGTTAGGCCCCTAAGCGGAGAGCTAGATAACATTCCTGTTTTCAACAGCAACAGCCCTGAGCTAGTCGAAGCGCCCGGCATCTTACTTTCCACGTTTCCGCCCGCTGGTATGGCTTTTCCCGAAGCCCATCTCGACTTTCCGTTCAAAGGAGAGTTTGATGTCTTTGCGCACCACGTCTACAAAGCACTTGACTACAGCGAAGAAAATCCTGAGCTGTTGGATAGTCTGTACATCGGTATCCTAGTGCATAACCCCAACGCAGCGCCGGTCACCGTACGAACCACCGCTGGTGCGAGCTATCTCAGCCAGCCCGACGCGCCGTTTATTCAGCTGCCTGATTACGTCCCGTTTAGCCCGCTAAATCCGGTCTATGCCGGACCGGGCAGCCGGGTAGCAGGCGACATGCTCCAAGATCGCTTGCAGGATATTTTTGCACCAGTGATGATCATTCCGCCTGGTGAAAGCCGGATGCTAATGAATCAGCCGATTCCGATTCGAGAGCTAGAGCCGCCGATCAATGGCCGCTCGACGCTAGCGTATCTAGAAAGTGACGGACCGGTTTACGTCGCGAGTATGGCCCAGTTTGCCACCGTCGAAGCTAGCGCAGACGGCAGCGTGACCGAGAGCGCACCGACGCTAGAATCCTGGGAATCGCTGCTGAGAGAAGGCGATCTAGCCGGACCACGAGATCTGGCTCCTGCCCCCTTACCGCTAGCAGAAGGGACTCGCCTCATCTATGGCCGCGTAGCCGGCGTCTCCCAGGGCTCCGGGTGGAAAGCCACCCTCACAGACAGCGCCGCCGCTAGCCAGCTCACCATTCCCTCAGCCGGAGAAGCCTTTTCGTATGGCATCAGCCTGCTGTATGCCGGAACCATGGGCACCGACCAAAACCAGAGCGCCGAAATGCTAGTGCGCTATCCCGACACCGCCTACCAGAGCCACGGCAACTACAACGTCCGCTACAGCCTCACCTTGCCTCTGCAAAATCCAACAGACCAGCCTCAAACCGTAACCGTCGCCCTCGAAACCCCTATCAAAGAAGACACCCTCAGCGAAGACGGCCTCCGCTTCTTTGAGCCGCTGCCGACCCAGACCTTCTTCAGAGGCCCTGTACAGATCCGCTATCAGAGCGACCTGGGCCTTCCCATCATCCGCAACATCCATCTAGTCATGAAGCGCGGCCAGCAGGGAACGCCACTTGCCACCCTCACCCTACCTCCCACCACCTCCCGCACCGTCGAAGTCGATCTGCTCTACCCAGCCGACTCCACCCCCCCACAGGTCCTAACCGTAAAGACAGAATTCGAAAACTAGAAACACCGACTTCTCCTTCCTTATCTCTCCTTTCTCAGATTAAATCCAAAACCCCTTTCCCCTACCTCAGTGAACGCTTATCTGATTTTCATTTGCTCTCCGGACACGAACACCATACTGATAGCAACAAAGCAAGCGAACCCAGCTTATCTCGCTTGCATTCGTCTTTATCAGTACCTCCTTTGTAGAGGCATGTGTCTTATGAAACGCACTGCTATCAGTCAACATATTCAGCGCTTTGGTTTCGCTACGCTCGTCACTTTGGTCGCCTACCAGCCAGCCCTGTACGCTCGAGGACAACAGATTACCCAGCCTTCTCCGACTTCTCCTGAAATCAGCAGGCTAGTTGCAGCGAATCCTATCGCCGATGCCTTTTCGCTCAAAGCTAGTCAAACCCCCTCTCAGGAAATTGCTCAACAAAAATCGAGTCAGCTCACCAAGGCCACTGGCGCACCTTTTGTCAGCGTGGCGCATTCGACCAGCGGTGCCGCTCAGATTGTTGAAGTTGACGGCCAGTCCTATCTAGAATTCGACTCAGCCTTTAGCAGCAATTCTGGCCCAGATTTATTTGTGCTTTTGCACACTGACGCCGCGCCTGAAAGCTATAGTCCTGATAACTACGTCAGCCTTGGCCAACTTCAGCAGGTGGCGGGGGCGCAGCGCTATGCTATTCCTGAGAATGTCGATATCAGTGCGTTCAAGTCAGCTGTTATTTGGTGCAGACAGTTTGATGTGACGTTCGGTTACGCTACTCTCTAGTCATGACGATATGTACGAGCAGAGATGACGATCAAAGGGACAACTCAGCTGCTAGGCGTGATTGGGTATCCGGTGAAGCATTCGTTTTCGCCGCTGATGCACAATGCGGCGATCGCACATCTCAGAAAAACTAGCCCAGCTGACTATGTCTATCTGCCTTTTCCCATTCATCCTGATGATTTGAAGCCTGCGATCGCTGGCTTCAAAGCTATCGGCCTGCGCGGGTTCAACATCACCATCCCTCACAAGCAGAAGATCATTCCCCTACTAGATGAAATCAGCGATGTAGCCAAGGCGATTGGCGCTGTCAATACCGTCTGGTACGGTACACGCAGCAATGGCGAAAAAGGCTGGTGCGGTACCAACACAGACGCCGTAGGCTTTTTAGCTCCGTTAAAAGCACTAAAAAAGGACTGGCCCAGTACTCGCGCTATTATCCTTGGCAACGGCGGTGCATCCAGGGCAGTTGTCGCCGCCTGCTATCAGCTAGGCTGCAAGCGTATCAGCATCGTTGGACGCAATCTCGAAAAGCTTGCTCTGTTTGCAGAAAGCTGGGTAGCGAGTCCAGAGATCGCCGCCAGGCTAAAGGTAATGACCCACGATGAGCTACCAGTTCAGCTTCCAAAGGCAGGGCTAGTGGTCAATGCAACGCCGGTTGGAATGCATCCGAAGATAGAAGAATCGCCGCTGAGCGATGAGGAAATTGGGCTTCTACAAGGAGACGCGATTGCCTACGACCTGATCTACACTCCGCGCCCTACCAAATTCCTACAGCAGGCAGCCGCTGCTGGACTCACCACAATTGACGGTCTAGAAATGCTCGTTCAGCAGGGTGCCGCAGCCCTGGAAATCTGGCTAGACCAATCTGCACCAGTAGACATCATGCGTCAGACCTTGTTGGACTATTTGTCCGAGGCCCAGACCCGGACCTGAGCTCTATCACAAGTCTAGGTCTAAAGAGTCGTTGAAAACGGTAAGCTTAAGACAAATATCAGGTCAGGCCATACTCAGCGACTCCGCCATGATTTCCTTTCTAAAAGCCCAGTTGGGCACCCGACTACTCTCTCTTTTGCTCATTACGTGTCTCTGTTTTTTCAGCTGGGTACCGGCTGCTCACGCGCTTACCCAAATTGCGCTCAAAGATCTGGTCGCAGAAGAATGCCCTGCTGACGCTGCCTATGCAGAGAACCTCACGACAAGCGGCTCTTCTACGGCTGCAACCTGCTACCTAGTCAAAGGCACCGCCGTCAATAGCTCTGCTAAAGACATCATGGATGCCGACATCTTTGGCCGCATTTTCGACGCAGAGGGCAACGCGGTCATGAAAAACCGATATCGCCTGGGCGGCATTGAATACGTGCCGATGGGAGAAAGCGAATTCTCCTTTAGGATCTCTGTTCCTTCTGTACAGCCTGCGCCGCTGCGTTTAGAGAAATTCAAAGCCTCTGGATTTGCCAGCAAGGTTCGTCGTTTTCAAGAGTGGAATCAGTCAATTGACGAATGATACAGACGGATGCTTGGTTTATTCGCGCTGAAGAGCTAGAAGACCGCATCCTCGCTATTCAATAGAAGTAGATCAGCCGCTTCGTTCTTAGTAACTTGGACAGACGTGTAGCTACCATCTCCCTGAAAATTGTTCAAGTATAGATCGTCCGCGTACTGTGAGAATGCGGTGTACTCTCCTGCTGGCAATCCAACTGCAAACTTTCCATTGGCATCACTTAGCGCCCATCCTACTAGTCCAGGATGCTGCTCCGCCTCTGCCAGCGCCCAGCGGACAGAATAATTGTTTTGGACTTTGCCAGAAAATATCCAAACTTTAGTACTCACCAGCTCGGTTGTGCGATCGCTTTGCCCAGAGCCAGTGCTAGGCATGTGGTTGCCGCGCAAGCGCTGCACAGTTCCCACAATCCCCTGCGGCTGAGCAGAAAGAATCTTTTGATCTAGAGTGTTGGGCGGCGGCAGTTCACTCATTGAGTAATCAGGAGTTGCATAATCAGAAGATACCGGCGAATCGACTAGCGCAGAGTCTGTAGGCGAGCAGGCTGTAGCGGAAAGCAACAGAGCTATAAAACAAGCAATTGCTGCTAGAAATTGGTAGAGAGACTTACTATACAAGGCTCATCGCCTCCGCTGCATTTCACAGGATAAATCTGGAACGGCAATCTAGGATGACGCGCCTCAAGCAGGCAGCTCGGTAGCCGTGTCTATCAAGATTCTTCGCACTTGCTCGTGGGTCAAATCTGGGTTGGCTTCTAGCATTAGCGCAACTACACCCGCTGCGTGAGGAGTCGCCATAGAAGTGCCGCTAATCGCGCCATAGCTGTTGTTGGGGAAGGTAGATAGAATGCTCACGCCTGGTGCAACAACATATCGCATGTTGGAGTCATTGCCCGCTGGACTAGAGAAACTAGCGGCTTCGCGATTGCGATCCACAGCGCCAATAGTTACGCCGTAGTCAGTCGCATAGCGACCTGGGAAACTGGGTTGAGTGGCCCCACCAAAGCCGCCCTCATTGCCCGATGCGGCTACGACAATCACGTCGCGTTCGGAAGCGTAGCGAACCGCCTCTAACAGTTCTTGGGTAGACGTATTGCCACCCAAGCTGAGGTTGATTACATCTGCACCATTATCTGCAGCGTATCGAATGCCCAAGGCAATATCCTCATAAGTACCGGACCCAGATGCGTTTAGAACCTGAACTGGCATGATCCGAGCATCGTACGCGACCCCGGTTACGCCTACATTGTTTCTAGCGGAGGCAATTGTTCCAGCGACGTGCGTACCGTGGCTGTTGAGATCCATAGGGTCGTTGTTTTTGTTGACAAAATTCCAGCCGCGAACATCGTCGATATAGCCGTTGCCATCGTCATCAATGCCATTGTTGGCGATCTCGTCTCTGTTTCTCCAGATATTTCTGCTTAGCTCGCTGTGGTTGTAATCCACGCCGGTATCGATGACTGCTACGACGACACCATCTCCTGTATAGCCACGGGCCCAGGCTTCAGGGGCCCCGACCATATCTGCGCCCCAGTTATTGCCGCCTAAATTGCGAACGGCTGGGAGCAAATTGTTTCGACCTAGTGCAGATGCGATCGCACTTGCCGCATTCACCAAGCCAAAGCCATAGGTATAGTCAAAGCCTTCTACCACATCTCTAGCGTTCAGTGCTAGCTGATAGGTAGTCAGCGGATCGTCGGGGGAAAACATATTAGTGTGCAGATTCAGTCTCACGTAATACGTACCAGCATCTAGCAGCGTGCTGATGCTCTCTGGATTAGTAGACCAGCTCCGCGACTGTCCAATCACCTCACCGCGGCCATTGAGTAATCGCGCATCCACGTCTGTTTCCAAGCCAGTTAGATCCAGGTCGAAAGCCTGTCTTTTGTTCAACTTGAAACGATAGTAATCATCCCTATCGTTTTCGCTCAATAGACCTTCAAATGTGAAATTACTGTCTAAAACGCCTATATTGCGAGCTGCGCCTAAAGTGTTGCCCGCTTCGTCTGCTAGAGATAGGCGAGATGAGGACAGCGACAAAGTATACGTACTCCTTACGCTGTAGTAAGGGTTGACATCGACTAGGATGTAATATGTACCTGGAACTAGCGCTTTGCTAATTGATTCAGACCTCGAATATGACCGTTCAGAAGATTGAATAGTTCTGCCATTGCTATCGAGCAGATGCAGATCTGCACTGGCGCTGAGCCCAGTTAAAGATAGATTCAAGCGTCTGAGCTCGGTAACATTGATGCGATAGTAGTCTTTTTCATCATCAGGACCTACAGACTCTCGAATAGTGCGATCGTTTCTAGAATTGCCAAGGTTAAAAGCGGTTCCCAAGCTATTACCGGCCTGGTCGGGTTTTACTCCTAGGGCGGAAAGATTGAGCGTGTAGTTTGTGCTGCCAGTGCTGGGATAGACTCGGACATAGTATCTACCGGCGTTGAGCGAACGAGCAATGGTTTCAGTGCTGGTGCTTGGCCCGGTCGAGCTTGCGATCCGCTGGCCGCTGCTATTGAGCAGTTCGACATCCGCATCGGCGCTTAGACCTGATAGCGCTAGTTGAAAGTCGCTCTTTCGATCGAGATTGAAGCGATAGTAGTCATTAGTATCACCCAGCCCAACGAAGTCTCGGAAGGTGCGATTAGCGCTGAGCTTACCAATGTTCAAAGCCTTGTCTAAGCTATTGCCTGCTGAGTCAGGTCTAGCTGCTGTTGCCGAAAGGTCGAGCGTGTAGTTTGTGCTGCCGCTGTAGGGATAGACCCGCACGTAGTAGCTACCGGCGTTGAGCGAACGAGCAATGGTTTCAGTGCTGCTGCCTGGTCCGGTTGAGCTTTCGATTACCTGGCCTTGACCACCAAGCAGTTGAACCTCTGCATCAGCGCTCAGACCCGTCAATGCTAGTCGAAAGTCACTCTTTCGGTCGAGATTGAAGCGATAGTAGTCGTTGGTATCGCTGGACCCGATGAAATCTTGGAAGGTGCGGTCGCCTTTCAAAACTCCAATATTGCGTGCGTTCCCTCGAGTGTTGCCTGGCTCGCGCTGAGTTTCTGTTGCAGATAGCCGTAATTTGTAGGCAGTCTCAGACTGCTGGTAGGGCAGCACGTTGACAAAGTAGCTACCTGCTGCCAGAATCCGCCTGATACTTTCAGCCGTCTTACCCTTTTTAGTAGACTTCCCGATTACTTCGCCGCGACTGTTCATCAACCTCACGTCGGCATTGGCAGTCAACCCAGTCAGCGATAGGGCAAACTCACTTTCCTTTGTCAGCCTAAAGCGGTAGAAGTCCTTCTTGTCATCTTGGCCAACAAAGTCGTTCACCTGCCTCGGGTTCGACAAAACACCCAAGTCACGCGCCTTATCGCGACTGTTCCCGGCTCTATCTGGTCTAGAGGGATTGAGGTCGTTTGCTGATAGCGCTAGCTTGTAGTCCGTGCTAGCCTTTCGACCGGTCGAAAACACCCGAACAAAGTAATCACCCGCCCCTAGAACTTGAGAAATACTCTCTGATTCAGCACCTTGCTTGGTAGAAGATCTGATTGTGCGACCGCTAGCATCAAGCAGCTTCACGCTGGCATCGTCATCCAGCTCCGTCAACAGCAGGCTAAACTTTTTCTTTTGAGTCAGCGTGAATTTGTAGTAGTCTTTGTTGTTGCTCTGGTTAACGGAATCTCTAAACGTCTGTGAACCGTTCAACACGCCCATATTACGCGCAGTCGAACGAGACCCGTGCGACCTCCCTTGAACCGATCTCTCTTGAGCCAATACTAGGGCTGCGCTCTTGAACGATCTGGTGAGCGGGTCTAATGCTTCCCCACTAGCGTCATAGACGGCATCAATACTCTCTTCTTTAATAAGATAGTCTGCGAACGCGACCCCACTATCTCCGGGATTCGGCGTCCATTCGACTGGTTTTAGGTTGTTTATCGCTAGCGAAACAGAACTGCGAAGCGCCGAATCTGAGATCAAATCGGTACTTAGCTGTTCATCTAATGGAAACGCCCCTTTAGCAGTCGGGAACATCAGCCCATCAGACAACGAAGGCTCGAAAGACATAGCAAACTATCCATATATGTAGTACGTATAACTAGAAAGATAAAGAGGCAGAGCTACGCTGTTTGCACAAGCACCGTTCAACCAAAGTTTTCGACACTCTCCGCCGTAGAAATCCTCGCCACGGAGACAAATACTATTGAGAACTCGCCAAAGTTTGCTCAGAGCACTGTTTTTTGTTCGAGCGAAAGGTCTGAATCTTTACGTTTGCTTCGGTCATATTACCGAGTATCCTTCGCAGCTAAATTCAACTTTTGTAAAGGATTAGTTGAGAAATGAGATTATTCTCTTCTTAGCTTTTAGAAGCTTTGAGAGAAGATAAGATTTCTTTGCAAATGCTTGTTTTTCCCAAATAGATCGGTTAATGGGAAAGCCTGACTTTCTCTGCTGAGATAACCGTATACACGGCTATAAGATATTGACTATGGCCTGCATCACTGCAGCCTCGGTCGCTCAGCTAAAGTACAGTCTTCTAACTGAAAGCTCTATAAAACAGCAAACTGAGCAACCCTCGTTCCTCGTAGGTGCAGCTTTACCTTCGAGTATGCATTCAAAAAACGCTATAGCCCGCCCGACAGACACTTCTTCAAAACAGAGGACTGACTTCGAGAAATATTGTCTGAGTCTTGTTCTCAGACTGCGGCTACGAGCGAGTCCGGTTGCGAAGCAGATCGTTGGCGATCGCAGTACCTGACAAAATTAGACAGCAGCCCAACACCATCGATGCTGTAATCACCTCACCCAAAACTAGCGAGCCCCATAGCATCGCTGAAATCGGTACTAGATAGGCAACTGTCAAAGCCCTAGTAGCGCCTATATTCTGAATCAGGCGGAAGTACAAGATGTAAGCGAATGACGTACAGAAGAGCGCTAGGGCAATGACCGAGAAAATTATTGAGACGGATGGGCTCTGAATCGGGACGGTGAATGGCAATAGCGGCAGGAGAGCAACTGCCGCACCCAGCTGACTGCCAGTGGTCACCACCAGTGAGGGCACACCTGTCATTTTTTGCTTGATGTAGGGAGCTGCGATCGCATACATCAGCGCCGCCCCTAGCCCCGCGATCGCCGCCGTCCAGAAAGCCGCTTCCGCTGAGAAAGACTCCCACCCGATTAGAACAACTACCCCTGCAAAGCCTAGAGCAAACCCAGTCATCCGAGAAAAGCTTAGTCTCTCTTTGACCCAGATGGTCGCAATCACCGTGCCAAAAAGCGGCGCTGTCGCATTCAAAATAGACGTAAATCCTGCTGGCAGCGAAATCGAGGCAAACGCCAGCAGTAAAAAAGGAATCGCTGAATTAATACAGCCAACTACTAAGAGTGGCACTGCCTGCTGGCGCATCTGCTTTAGATGCGACTGCCTAATTACCAGCGGCAGCAGCGCCACGCCTGCTAGTAGCACCCGACTCTCGATTAGCCAAACCGGACCCAGCACAGGCGAAGCAATTCGCATAACCAAAAAAGAACCGCCCCAAAGCGCTGCTAGCAGCAACAGTTCGGCCATATCCGAGATTTTCATAGTGATCCAACGCACTTGGCGACGATTTACTATAGCTTCTTTCTAGGAGTTCAAGGCAATCGCATCATCTAAGACTCGTCCAAAACGACAGACAACAGGATCGCCTGTGCTCACTGGCTCCGAGGTAGCTGAATGAAAATTTCTGTTCCTTTTTCCGTAGTAGAAGTGACTTCCAACCGCCCTTGATGCGCTTCTACAACAGTTTGATAGCTAGTTGTCAGACCCAACCCTGTCCCCTGTCCAACTGGTTTAGTGGTGAAAAATGGATCGAAGATTTTTGACTGCACTTCTTTGGGAATGCCGCTGCCATTGTCAGCGATAGAGATTTGAACATACTCTGGCTGCAGCATCGTAGCAATCGTGATTTGAGCAGCTGACTCTGTATTGCTAAGGGCATCGACAGCATTATTTAGTACGTTCATAAAAACCTGATTGATAGCCTCTGCATGGCAATCAACTTTTGGCAGATCGCCATAGTGTCTAACAACTTCAATCGACTGGCTCGAAGTCCGTTCCAGCCGATGGTTGAGTAGTAGCAAAGTACTTTCGATTCCTTCGTGAATATCGATTGCCTTGTATCCAGATTCGTCCAGCCTAGAAAAATTCCGCAGTGATTCCACAATCTTTTTGACGCGGGTAGTCCCCGACTGCATGGAAACCAGTAGCTTTCCCCAGTCTTCTTTGACAAAATCAAAGTCAATCGATTCTGTAAACTCCTGAATATCTTCGACCGGATCGGGATAATGCTGTTCGTAGAGCGACACTAGCTCCAAGCAGTCGCGGGTATACTGCTGTGCGGCCTGTACATTTCCATAAATAAAGCAAATGGGATTATTGATCTCGTGGGCAACGCCAGCCGCCAGTTGGCCCAGTCCGGACATTTTTTCAGCCTGTATCAGCTGTGCTTGCGATCGCTTTAGCTTTTCAATGGTTTCTTTTAGATCTTGAGTCCGCTCTGCCACTAGCTGGTTCAAGTTGAGGTTGACCCTTCTTAAGATCGCAGCGTTGCGACGGGTCCAGGACAAGTACAGCGAAAACAGCATCAACAACAATACAATCAGATACAGCAGCAGTCGGTAGCGGTTTTTGAGTTCGGTTGACTGGCGATGATAGTTTTCGTAATTGACGATTGTTTGATCAATTGCTGTGCCAGTAGAGGCGTTAGCGAGCCTGGCGATCGCCTGGGTAGTTTCTGGCTTTAGCCTTAGGATTGTTTCGGCATGGAGGCAGATATTTTTAACAGACGACTGTAGGCTAGACAAGCTGGCAGTGTCTACCACCTCTATCTGCTGAGACTTTATCTGTTCTATAGTCTGCTCGATTTCAGCAGCATTAGAGGAAGTATCCTCTAAGCTGTAGCGTAAAATGGCTTTTGATAGCTGGTTGAGTAAATCGTAGAGCTGACGGTTATTAGCACTTTCTGAAAGTTCTCTTAGCAACCCTTCAACAGCTTTTGGAAAGTATCGAGTTGAATTCTGCAAAACTGAATTATCTGCTTTAAAGTCTTCGATTAGTACATTTCTAGAAGACGCCTGAGCTGCCAAGAAAGCCAGCGTCTGCTGAATCGAGCGGTTCTTGGGCAGCGCTCTGATAAATAACTGGTCCAAGCTGGTCTGCTGCGCTTGAAAGGTCGATCGGTTGGCGGCTAGGGCGTCGTAGTTATGAGCAATCGATAGCCGCACTTTGAGGGCGTCCGTAGTCGTTTCAAGATTAGTCTGCTGTAGGGCTCTGAGATTCTCAACAATTTGATAGTGCTCACTGATGTTGTAAACCTGAGTCTGTCTGAACAGCCCTGTCAACAGCAGCATTAGTAGAGAAAAGACAAGAATGGCAATAAGACGAAAAGAGAATCGTCTTGCCCACGAACGTATCCGATTCATGCAGCTTCCTCACCATTCCCAGCAGTATCACTCGTTGCGGTATGGCCAACTGCGGTATCTCCGGTTAAGGTGCGCAAAAATTTTATAATCAGATTGACGTCTGCCTGTGGAATCTCTCTGCCTAGCTGGTACTCGGCCATAATCTCGATAGTGGCATCCAAGGTTGTGACGCTGCCGTCGTGTAGATAGGGCGCTGTGAGTTCTATGTTTCGCAGGGTAGGCACTTTGAAAACATAGCGATCGCGCGATCGCCCAGAAATATTCATGCGCCCTAGATCGCTGGTTTGAACATTCCCTCTATCGGCAAAGAAATCTTTCATGATGCCTAGCCGCTGAAACATATTTCCACCGACGTTAACCCCCTGATGACAAGCGACACAGCCATAGTCTGAAAACAGTTGATAGCCAGACTTTTCTTCGGCTGTGATGGCATTCTGATCGCCCTGTAGATACTGATCGAATCTAGCGTTGGGCGTAATCAGCGTCTGCTCATAGGTGGCGATCGCATCTCGAATCGCATCGGGCTGAATCCCATTTGAATATAGCTGTCGAAAAGCCTGTGCATAGTCTTTATCTTTCTTGAGCTTAGAGACAATCTCCGACCAGCTAGAATTCATCTCCTCAGGATCTGAGATCGGACCGTTAATCTGGTCGGTTAGCGTCGCCGCCCGCCCATCCCAAAACTGGCGAAAGTTAAAGCTACTATTCAAGACCGTAGGCGCATTAAACTCTCCTAGCAGACCTTCAAATCCAATTGACTTCGGTAGTCCATCCGTACCGGCTAGATCCGTTCGATGGCAGCTAGCGCAGGAAACTTGGTTGTTGTGAGAAAGCTGAGTATCGTGAAACAATCGATCTCCTAACGCTACTTTGGCCGGATCAAAATCAACGGCGGTTGGGATTGGAATAATCGGAGCACTGCTGAATGTGCTTAGGTCCGCTATTTGATCAGCAGATATAGGCTGACTTGCAAACCGATTTTGATTAGCCAAGCTTTCTACAGCTACTGGTTGATAGGAAAGGATTACGGAAAGACCTAGTCCCGCTAATGCAGCAATTATTGCTAAGAATGAGGTTTTCTTTACCATCGATCTAGCTAGTGACTTGTTTATGAGGATGCATTGTAGTAGCGGATGAAGTAGCCAATTTCCCCTGTACAACTCTCTAGTTTTTAGGAGATGGCAAAGTCTTCCTTGCTAATCTAGAAATGCGTTGTCCTAGAGCGCAGTTGAACGAATGTAGTTGATCCACTCAATGTGGTTAGTTTGCCCGCTAATCTTGTTGACAGCTCAATATCTTCATAGATCGATGCTAGGCAAATCTACGGTGCGCTGGCTTTTTACCTGAACTAATAGATTGGAGGTTGATGGAGTATATAAAGCAAGGAAATGTAGGGTTTGAGAGACTACGTACAGAGTCTCGTGAATCAACTTTAGACTCTAAGATGCCAAGCACGTGGCTGTAGAAAAGTCCGTATTCCAACCTCTGAAAGCGTCGAGCCAATGCCCGAATGTCCTCGCCCGGTCCAAGGCAGTCTAGGACTCACGCGATCGCAACAGTTCCAGTAAGCGCTCCCGCTATTGATCTGCCGCAAAATCTCCATAGCGTGATCGCGATCTTGGCTATACACCGCTGCGGTAAGTCCGTAATCCGTATCGTTCATCAGTGCGATCGCCTCTTCGTCGTTCTGCACCCGCTGTACGCCAATCACTGGGCCAAAAGTCTCTGCTCTCATCAAGGTCATGTCGTGGTTCACCTCAGTCAGTACCGTTGGTGAAAAGTAGAAGCCTGGTCTATCAAGCGGCTGACCACCACAGTGGAGCTTTGCGCCCTTGCTAACGGCATCGGCCACCTGTTCAGTCACAACGGCAAGCTGAGGCTGTCGGCTGAGTGGACCTAAGTAAGTATCGGCGCTGTTCGGATCGCCTAGCGTGAACGATTTCACCGTCTGTAAAAACGTCTCTAAAAAGGGATCGTAGACATCGGCATGAACATAGATTCTCTCTACCGCGCAGCAGCTTTGACCATTGTTGTAAAAAGCACCGTCAGCTAGTCCCGCAGCAGCCTTGGCAGCGTTCGCATCACGGCAAACGTAGGCGGGATCTTTGCCACCGAGTTCTAGCTGCACTTTGACCAGTTTTGGCGCGGCTGCGATCGCAATCTTTTGCCCGGTGCTGTAGGAGCCTGTGAAAAATACGCCGTCAATCTTCTCCTGCAGTAGAGCAGCACCCGTCTGGCCTGCACCGACAACAGGAATAAAGACATCTCTAGGAACACCTGCTTGATAGAAAATATCTGCGATCGCCAGCCCCGTCATGGTTGCAATCTCTGAGGGCTTGTACAGCACCGTATTTCCCGTCAACAAGGCGGGTGCGAACACATTTGCACCTACAAAGTAGGGATAATTCCAGGCAGAGATATTGGCCACTACACCTAGCGGATCGTACGAAATGATCTCTTCTAGCTGTGGCGTACTGGAACCCTCAGTAGACTCCTCATACACCGACTCAGCAGCTAGCAACCGGATTACATTCTCAGCGAAAAAGGTAATGCGATCGGGTGTTGCTAGAATCTCATTTCTAGACTGAGTAATCGGCTTCCCTGTCTCCGCAGTTAAGGTAGCTGCTAACGAATCTGCATTTTCGATCAGTAAGTCTTTAAAGCGATTCAGCAGCTCAATTCTCTCCTCTACTGACCGCGAAGCCCAGTCAGGCTGGGCGCTTCTAGCCCTAGTCACTTTTTCAGCTACCGCAGCGCTATCATCTGCTGAAATCTCCTTGATCAGTTCTTCAGTCGCAGGATTGATAACAGAAATAAAGTCAGCCATAGGATTATGCTGCTAGCGCATCTTGATAAATTGCGTGGAGATCTTGTTCTGTCACAGACTTAGGATTAAAGGGATGACAAGCATCTTTAATCGCAACGCCCACTAGTTCATCAACAGTATCAGCCGATACGCCTATCTCATTAAGTGATGATGGCATTCCAATCGCTTCAGACAGCTCAACAATCCACTCAATCAATGCTGCACCGTTACTAGCAGCAGGATTGACGATTCTTGCCATCCGCAAAAACTTGTCAGGCTCAGCGTCTAGGTTGAACCTCATAGCGGCAGGCAGCATCACACCGTTAGCTAGCCCGTGGTGCGTGTTGCATACTGTTGAAAGGGCATGGGCACACGAGTGGGTGACACCCAATCCCTTTTGAAAGGCCGTTGCCCCCATCATCGAAGCGTTCAACATGCCTGCTCGTGCCTGTAAATGAGCCGCCATTTCTGTTTCATCTAGCTGCTCTCCTAATGCCAAACGCTGTGCGAAAAGCACGCTAGGCTCCAGATAGCGAGAGACTAAATAAAGCCCCTCTAGCGCAATACCGTCACAAAGTGGATTGTTCCCCTTTGCCAGAAAAGCCTCAATTAAATGAGTGAGCGCATCCATACCCGTGGCTGCTGTAATTTTTGCAGGCAGGCCCAACAACAGATCTGGATCGGCTAAAACAACCTTTGGCAGCAGCTGCGGATCAAAAACAATCTTTTTTGTATGGGTGTCATCGTCTGAAATCACCGCGCTACGACCGACCTCGCTACCTGTTCCGGCTGTTGTTGGAATCGCAACAATAGCCGGAATCTTTTGATCGACTGGGCGGATGCTTGCGCCGTCTTCGTAGTCAAATAGGTGACCTGGGTGGTAGGCCATTAGTGCGATCGCCTTTGCCACATCCATCGGCGCACCGCCTCCAACCGCAACAATCCCATCCGCCTCACAAGCAGAATAAGCAGCCAGCCCAGCTTCTACTTGAGAAACTACAGGGTTTCCCCATACGCCGCTAAACGTGCCTGACTGAAGAGGGCTAAGGAGAGCTTCAATCTCGGGAAACCACGACAGCTCCACCACGTCTCTATCCGTCACAATCAATGGTCGCTCAATCTCCAACGCCGTCAGTTCAGCTATTAGCTCCTTGCGAGCACCAGAGCCAAAGCGAATCTTTGTCGGAAAGTTGTATGTGCTAATAGGTGAAGTCACTTTTTAACGCTAGATTTTGGATTGTTTAGCTTTCAGCTATACTCTATTGCTTGTATGCAAAACACCTCTCAGTAAAACAGCACGCTTCCATGCCTTTTGTAATATCTGTTACGGAATCTCTTCTATGAGAGAAATCGCAACAATTGTCCACAACTTGTGAGCTACATCACACAATCGGTGCCAAGTTTCAGTCAAACAATAAACAGTTTTCCAAATTGAGTTCTTGCATACTGCACGAATGTTTGTAGGGGAAGTCATCTATGCCTGGATCAACATCAAGGCGAAGATTTTTGAAGTTAGTGGGCAGAGCTGGGGGAACAGCAGCCGTTTTGACCACGATGAAAGAGATGGGACTGATAGCCTCAGCAGGGGCTGTGCAAAAGCCAGCGCTGCAGGCCCAGTCGGGGAGTGGAACTACAGTCGCTATCCTAGGGGCAGGTCTTGCTGGGATGACGGCAGCCTATGAGCTGACTAAGGCTGGATATAGCTGTCAGATTTTGGAGGCACGCGATCGCGCTGGAGGCCGGTGTCAAACCATCCGGGGCGGCGATGTCGTCAAAGAGCTAGACAGCGAGCAGCCCTGTTCTTTTGACGAAGGCCTGTACTTCAACCCCGGCCCCGCTCGTATTCCTTATCACCACACCGCTATCTTAGGCTACTGCAAAGAGCTTGGCGTTCCCCTAGAAGTTCTTATCAATGAAAATAGGGCAGCGATGTTCCAAGACGACAAAGCCTTCGACGGGCAGCCTATGTTAAACCGCCGAGTCGTCAATGACAGCCGAGGCTATATTTCCGAGCTGCTAGCAAAAGCCATCAGTCAAAAGTCACTTGACCAGGAAGTCTCTGATCTCGATCAAGAGCGCCTGATGTCGTTTGTAAAAAGCTTTGGTAGCCTTGGCGACGACTACCGCTACACTGGCGGTTCTAGGGCAGGCTACACGATGGGACCAGGAGCGGGCGATAGTGTCGGAGAAAGATTTCAGCCATTAGGACTAGCTGAACTGTTGAGTTCGGACTTTTGGGACTACAAACTGCACTTTGGCGAGGGCTATACCCAAGCAGCCACAATGTTGCAGCCTATTGGCGGTATGGACAAAATTGCCCAAGCCTTTGAGCGTGAAGTCGGTAGCCTGATTGAATACAACGCGGCGGTCAGCCAGATTCGCAAAACATCCACAGGCGTCCAAATTGTTTATACAGATTTGGCAACAGATGAAGAGAAAGCGCTAGCAGCCGACTATACCATTTGCACCTTCCCTTTACCTGTACTCGCTGACATAGACGCAGACTTTTCGTCCGAGATGCAGTCAGCCATCGAGAGCAGCAAGGGCATCTACGCGAAGGCTGTGAAAGTAGCCTTTCAGCCGAACCGACGCTTTTGGGAAGATGACGCCAACATCTATGGCGGCATTTCTTGGACAGAGAAAGACATTACCCAAATCTGGTATCCATCCCAAGGCTTCCATAGTGACAAAGGTATATTGGTCGGTGCATATATCTGGGACAACCCGATTGGCAACGTGTGGGGCACGCTATCGCCCGCCGCAAGACTGACCAAGGCAATCGAAGACGGCAGCGCAATCCATCCCAACTACGCTCAGGAAGTCTCAGCAGCGAATGGAATCACCATCGCCTGGGAGAAAGTTCCCTACAGTCAAGGCGGCTGGGCCGACTGGGAAGATGAACAAAGAGAAAGTGCTTACAAAGTCTTGCTAGAGCCCGACGGACCAATTTTACTAGCGGGTGAACACCTCAGCTACCTAACCGGATGGCAGGAAGGCTCTGTCCGCTCAGCGCTGCTAGCAGTTGAGAAAATTGCCAGCCGAACACAGATTAGTTAGAAACAAGGCTCGAATTCAACAAAAGTAAAACCCACAAGTAAGGTAAAACCATGTCTTTGAAAAAAGTGTTTTTGAGCGCACTGCTAGCCTTTGGCGTACTCATCAGTTTAGCCACAGCAGTATCAGCCCAGACAGTTATTCGTCATCCTATTCCCGGTTCGGACTTTCCCATCTCTCTAGCCGTAGAGATACCCGCAGATTCGACGCTGGTGTATCTCAGTGGACAGGTGCCTTCCATCACCGATGAGACAGCAGAGCCAGGAACAATCGCGGCCTTTGGCAATACCGAAATGCAAACAGTTAACGTGCTCGAGAAAATTCAAGGCATCCTAACAGATTTAGAGCTCACTATGAGCGATGTAGTAAAAATGCAGGCTTTCTTAGTAGGCGATCCTGAGATGGAAGACAAAATGGACTTTAGTGGCTTTATGGCTGGCTATACCCAATTTTTTGGGACTGAAGAGCAGCCAAACTTACCGTCTCGCTCGGCAATGCAGGTAGCAGGACTGGTCAATCCTGGCTGGCTAGTCGAGATCGAAGTGGTAGCCTTGCGCCAGTAGTCACGCAAGCACTAGCAATAAAAGCGCCGATCGCGAAGCCAACTATTTTAACGAAGTGATCCCTACTTTCCTACCCTGCAGGCCACCCAAACAAGTAATGGGTCTGCTCGGATAGCAGACCTACGTCGACTTCAAAAGGCAAGAGTGGGAAGAGTATCGCTGCCCCTTTCAGCCGTGCATGACTGGCCGCTAAAACGAAGGCGGAGAGGCAACGGCTTTGCTTGCACTATCCAATCAGCCGTTCATAGTTGTCTGAAAGATGTCTACTAAAAAATGGTTGCCGACTGCTGAAAAGATTACTAGGAGCTTTAGGCAACCTTCCTAAAAACAGGCAAGAAGAGGTACTTAACTGCGCTTGAACTGTCTATAGGCAGGCTTAGTTTGGAGCAAGCATGAATGGCAGGGGACAGTTGCCTTAGTCCTTAGTCACTTCCCTGCCACTGCTGATATGCCTACCATAGACGGTTTAATAGAAAGCTGTAGCAGTGTCTAATAGGCTGTGTAGTAAGCCATCGCAACAATTTGGTTACCTGCGGTTGCAACCAGCCCAGAAAGAATCTGTAGGGCGAAGATAGCGACGATGGCAGAAAGATCTAGGCCACCAATGGGCGGGATAATGCCACGAAATATGTTCAGATAGGGGTCTGTGAGCTGCGAAAGCGTAGAGAAAAGGGAGTTGGACCAGTCGATGTTAGGAAACCAGCTCAGCAAAATGCGAATGAAGATTAGCACCAGGTAGATGCTGAGGAATGTCGATACTCCTTGGACAATGGGAGCGATAATTTGTGCGGGCATAGGTCTACAAAGGTGAGAATCAAATGAGTGTGTGAGCAGAACAGGTGCATGAGCCAGTAAGTATATACGTTGGCCTCAGCGCCTGCTAGAAAGTGTGTATCTAGGCGATGGATTTAGACGATAGCCTGTATTTTAACCGATTGGTTCGCGGTTGTGAGCTATCCCCTAATTCGCTAAAGAATTAGCGTCTAAAAGCTGGCGCATCTAATGCTCGGATGGACTAGTTTTGAATCGAGGAGCCGTCTGAGCACTGGTGGCGTCACTGTTAACTTTTCCCATCTGGACGCGAGCGTCTTCGATAGCCGTGTTCAGCTGAGAAATCTTGTCCTCTAGGCCGCGTCTGGCAATTTCCATTCTTTCTTCAGCGCTCGCACCCTCAAATCGGCGGCGGTCTTCTTCTGAGATTGGGGCGAAGGTATCAGCGTCGTCTTGACGCAGGCGGTTGCTGGCGAGCACACCGACGATGCCGCCAATGATTCCACCGACAAAAGCGCCGGCAATAAATCCGCCAGCAAAATTATTCTGACTCATAGCTTTCCTTGGTTCTAATTTGTCTCTATTGAGCTAATAGTGCTTTTAAGAAGGTTTTTATATCGAGATGATCTCGATTATGGGCTGCCTTTAGTTTGAAACTGTTTTTGATCGAGGCTTAGAACTTTTCTAAGCTATCTCTCTGAAGTGCAGCAACAAATGCGCGATCGCCCAATGATCAGGTGCCGAAGGTGCGATCGCCCGCATCTCCTAGCCCTGGCACGATAAATCCATTCTCGTCCAATCCTTCATCAATAATTGCTGCATAAATTCCGACCGCCGGATATGACTCAGCAATCTTTTGTAATGCTGGCGGTGCCGTCACGACCGAGATAATTCGGACTAGAGCCGGGTCTACTCCTCTTTTGGTCAGCTCAGCCATTGTCGCCATCATCGTGCCCCCTGTCGCCATCATCGGCTCACTGATCATCACTCTCGTCTGGGGTTCAAACCTTTCCGGCAGCTTGTTGAGATACCAGGATGGCTCCAACGTTTCTTCATTTCTGGCCAGCCCGATGTGATAGGTATGACTGTTGGGCACTGCGCTCTGAATACCTTCGACTAGCGCTAGACCCGCCCGTAAAATAGGAATGACTACTACCGGCACTTCTGGATCGACAAAAGTGGCTGGGCAGGTCGTCAGCGGCGTTTCTATCGTCATATCAACGGTGGGTAGCCAGTCGCGCACCGCTTCGTAGGCTAGCCAGCGCCCTAGCTCTGTCATTGCGCTGCGAAAAACGCCCGATGGTGTAGTGGCACTACGGACAACGCCTAGCCAGTGCTTAATCAGGGGATGAGGCGGAACGTGGATGCGCAGTTGCGGGGCCATATGTGAAAACTAGAAAGAGTAGGAGCGAGCAGACGCGAAAACCGAACAGTAATCCCGTCCATCATACTGCTACGGCAGCCCAGGGAAAGGGCTGTCGATAGCTGATGAACTAAGGATCGGTGCTTCGAGCCGAAGGTAAGCCGAAAATGTGACTGGCGGTAAGCGAAACGCTGGGAAAAGCAGAAGAAACAACCGAATTGTCATTGCGGAACTGGCGCAGCTCGTATTCACCTTCCACCAAAGTTCCAACAGTGAAAGTTGGCTGCTTGGGAGAACCGATGTAGCGCCGTCCGCCAATACCCAAATAGTCAACAATCCAATATTCCTGTATGCCTAGCGCCGCGTAGTCAGCAAAATTGAACAGGTAGTCATCATGCCAGTTAGTTGACACGACCTCTACGACTAGCTTTATAGAATGACCAAAGGTGATAATCGATTCTCGCTCCCATCGCGGTTCGTTTGCGATCGCCTCTTCGTCTAGAACGATGATATCTGGCTCGTATCCTGTGCTATTCGAGGTTTTTACAATACATTCTCCGGGAATGAAGTAGGGCTTGTTAGCCTCTCTGATAGTGGCACCAAGATCATAGATCAAATCGCCTGCTAGTCGGGAATGTTGACCTTTTGGCTTAGGCATCTCGATAACGACCCCTCTTCGCAGCTCATAACGGTTCTCAGAATTCTCCGGATACCAATCCACAAATTCGTCGAACGATATAGGTCTTTTGTCGACAACCGCAATCATTCCAGTTGTGTCTCCTACGTTTACAGCGCTGAATCACAGTTTACCAACGGACTGAATACTGCTGACTACAAATGACCTAGAGGCGTATGTATAGATTGATCTCCTAGCATCGATCAGCCAACAGCCGTGTCACATACTCCACGCGATCTGGCCTTGCTTGTATGGTGTAGGCTTCAGCCTCAAGCGTACGCCGCGTACCGCCATAGCGCATATAAAGCCGGGAGGCTGGGGCGTAGGGCTCTAGTCCTAGACTGAGCGCACTAAGGGTGTCTGCTGAACCGTTGCAGAGCTGAGCAGCGTGAACCGCCTCATGGACTATTGAAGGAATAGCAATACCCAGATCAAAAACGACGGGATTGATCCAAATGGTACGAGTGGGAACGTGTAATAGACCATAAGTACCTGTCTGAGGAGGTAGGTCTAGAATCACAGTAAAGTCGTGACTTTCTAAAGAGCGTCGCAGCTGATCAAATTCGGTTGATTCAGATAAGAGAGAAGGTAAAGGGCCAGCACCCGTTTGGGCGATCGTGATACCAGGAAACAGCAGCCACAGGAAAAGAAGAAGTGAAGAGGCTAGACCTGATCGCTGCATGATAAATAATTCTAAGAAGCTCAAGTTGATTGTACGGTCAGCGCTAGTGGCATAGCCGCTAATTGTTCTACAGATCAGACGTTGTTAGATAGAAAAGGAATTCTCTCTGCAACCGGGTCGGGTTCAGGTATGCCGGACAAACGCGCCCAGTATTCGCTCAAGAAGTGAATTTGTCTGAGTCCGACTATCAGGTTGAGGCCAGGGACAACAATCCACCAGGACACCAGCGGTGGATTCCAACCTTCATCAATGTATAGTCGATTGATTTCTCGGTATAGCCGGAACTGCACGATGTAGATCCACAGTATGCCTAGAAACGAAAAGCGAGCAAACCAGCCAGGAACGTCTGGGTCAAAAGCAGCTAGCAGTAGCGGCAGTGCAATGCCCAGCACGAATGGGACCAGGCACACCGCGCCAGACCAAACCCTTTGACCATAGACTTTTAATTCATCTTGAATCTTCCACTTGTAGTAGCCGTAGTACAGTAGCCCGGTTGCAACAGATAATAAGATCACCTGCGTCATCGGCCTGGGCTTGCCTACGGTCGCAGGGGCGGATTGTGAAGTCGCAGTCATGAATACAAAAGGGCGATACAAAACTTTATGCATAGTAGCGCTTTAGGCTGTAGCTAGCTGCGATCGCACCCACTAGCTGAACCAAAACAAGCTGCCAAGGGTCAAGACGATGCCGATCAGCGCAATCCAGACGAATTGATTATCTTCGGTGTTTACCTGGCTTAGGTCGATCGGTTCAGGTTCGGGCTTTTGCTTGTGGCGACGGGGTTTTTTAGGCCGTTGAGCATAGCGGATCTGCTTGTCGTCGTCCATGTCTGCCAGGTCTGGAATTTTGGTGACCCATTCTGGCTTCAGCTCTAGCTGGGGAGCTTCGAGGATGTAGAGAATGCGCTTGCTCTGTTGCTTGGTGTCTAGGTCGGGATGCAAAATTAGCTTGCGGCATAGCGCTAGGCCCTCTGCTTCTCTACCGCTAGCGATGTAGGCGTTGACTAGCCACATCTGAATTTCGCCGCCTCGGCTGCCGACCGGGTTGGAAAGCGATAGGGCGGCTTGGAAGTGCGCGATCGCATCCTTATACCGACCCCTTTCAAACAATAGCTGGCCACTGGTCATCTCAGCGTCGGCTTGTGCCCTCTTTTCAGCGTTGTTCAAGCGGTTTAGCGCAGACCGAGCTAAATCTGTTTGAGCCTGGTCACTTTCTAGCGGGGACTTATCCGAAGTGGAAGGATCAGGCTGGGGGGTTTGCCCTGGCTCCAAGGTCATAAACAATCAAAATAGCTACCGCTATGTATTGTATCGCGGTGTACTGTAGAGTTTCTTGGCAAGATTGGATTGGTGCGATCGCCCAGAAGACCGCCTAGAAGAAAGAAGAAAGAGGTAGACAGCCGCGATGTTAATGGTCATTTCTCCCGCCAAAACTCTAGATTATGCTGGCGCTGACTATTCTCATTTCACTCAGCCTGCCGTCTTGGCACAGAGCAAACAGCTAGTCAACGAACTTCGTAATTACGATCGAGAACAGCTTTCAAAGCTGATGAAAATTAGTGACAAGCTCGCTGAGCTAAACCATCAGCGCTATCAAGACTTTCAGCTACCTTTCACTGCTGACAATGCCAAACAAGCGCTTCTCGTTTTCAAAGGAGATGTCTACAAAGGCATCCGCGTAGAAGAGTATGACGAAGACGACTTAGCCTTTGCTCAGAATCACCTAAGGATCTTGTCGGGTCTTTACGGCGTTCTGCGTCCGCTCGATTTGATGCAGCCCTACCGTTTAGAAATGGGCACTAGGCTAAAAACAGAAAAAGGAAAAAATCTCTATGAATTCTGGGGCGAAACACTCTCTGATTTGATCAGCGCTGAGCTAGAAAAAGAGACTAACCCCTGCTTAGTCAATCTAGCCTCGAACGAATATTTCAAGTCGATTCATTCAGACGCTATCAAAGCGAGAATTCTCAATATCGACTTCAAAGAGAACAAAGATGGTGACTATAAAATCATCGCCATCTATGCCAAGAAAGCTAGAGGACTGATGGTTGATTTTGTAATTCGCAATCGAATCGATACTCCAGAGCTAATGAAAGGGTTTGACAGCGATGGCTACGCCTTCAATAAAGCGCTTTCAACAGAAGCTAACTGGGTCTTCTGCCGAGACTAGATAGGCGCAAAGTCAGAGGAAGGAGAGCACGAATAGAAGTAGACAGGCTGTCTACTATCCGTTGGATAGATGCTAAACCAAAAGCAGTCCACTACAGTCAGCGACATTATATTTACCGTTTCTTAGCACGCAGCTTAGATCATTTATGAAACTACAGGCGAAGGTTCTATCGGGTTACACTGTGAGCCTTGCGCTAGTTGTTTTAGTCGGCTCGTGGGGCATTTTCAACCTCTGGCGACTGGGGCAGGCGAGTGAGGATATTTTACAAGAGAACTATCGCAGCATTCGCGCTGCCGATAGCATGATCGATGCGCTAGAACGGCAGGATAGTGCAACGCTGATTTTGCTGCTAGATGAGGACGCCAACGCAGGTCGGACTCTTTTTCGCGAATATGAAGTGCAGTTTTTGCAGTGGCTGAGCCGAGCCAAGGACAATGTCACGCTGCCAAACGAAGCCGAGACATTGAGCCAGCTAGAGTCGGCCTATAAAGAGTACTTGCTGAGCGTAGATCAGCTAGTAGCGCTGTCTGAAAGTGAAATAGATGAGTACGAACAGGCAGTACGGCCTGCGTTTCAATCTGTACGAGATTCGGCCACCGAGCTAAGAGAACTTAACCAGGCAGCGATGATTGAGGCGTCGGAACGGGCGGCTGATACCTCACGGCAGGCGATCGCATCAGTAGCCATTGCTGGCCTTAGCGCTGCTGCGATTGGCTTTATCATCAGCTGGATTCTTTCTCGCACCTTGGTGCAACCAGTCAGAGCAATTCGAGGAGCGACTGAAAAAATTGCCAGCGGCAACTACGACATTCAGCTAGATATCACCTCTCAAGACGAGCTCGGCCAGCTAGCGGATGAAATCAACATCATGAGTCAGCGGCTAAAGGCCTTCAAAGCACTGAACCTAGACAAAATTGTCGCCGAAAAGCAGCGCAGTGAAGCTATTATCTACAGTCTGAGTGACGGAATTATTGTTGTTGACGATCAGCTTCATATCGTGGCGATTAATCCAGTCGCTGCGGCCATATTCGGGACAAAACCAGAGCTAGCCCAGGGCCGTCACTGCCTGGAAATTATTGATGACCGCACGCTTTACAGTCAGCTTCAGTCTGTCGCAGAATCCCAAACGCCCGCTATGCCAGCAGGCACAAATGCCAAGTGCGCCGAACTGACTATTGAGAAAGGTAGCATAGAGCATTATCAATATCTAGCCACTCCGGTGACGACAGAAGACAATCGCCGGCTGGGCGTAGTGCTGCTGTTGCAAAATGTCACCAATCTCAAACAGCTAGACCAGCTCAAAAGCGAATTCGTGATGACCGCTTCTCATGAGCTGCGCACACCGCTGACCGGCATGGCGATGAGCATCGATCTGCTGACAGAAACCGCCAAGATAAAACTATCAGAGAATGAACAAGAGCTTCTACAGACCGCACAAGAGGACGTAGAGCGTCTGCGAGATCTAGTCAACGACCTGCTAGATCTCTCTAAAATTGAATCCGGCAAGCTAGAGATGGAGAAAACAACCACCGATCCTGGCAGCCTGGTTGAAAAAGCAATTGAGCTGCTGAAAATTCAGGCAGAAGACAAACAGGTTAAAATTATCAACCAGACGGCAGGTAACCTGCCCAAGGTCGAAGCAGATTTCAATAAAGTGACCTGGGTGATGACTAATCTAATCGCTAATGCCCTGCGCTACGCAAAAGAGACTATAGAGGTGGTAACCAGGCGTCATGGAACCTGGATATCGATCGCGGTTGTGGACGACGGGCCTGGCATAGATCCGGCCTATCAGCAAAAGATATTTGACAAGTTCGTTCAAGTCAAGACTGAGAAAGATGTTGGCGGCACGGGCCTAGGACTAGCTATTTGTAAGGAGATCATTAAGGCACATGGCGGTACAATTTGGGTTGATTCAACACCCGGTCATGGCAGCACTTTCACCTTTACACTCCCGGTCTCTTCTTCTACCCCCACATGAGGATGTAACTAATGCCCAACGCTAGTATTTTGATCGCCGACGATGAAAAGAGCATTCGCTTAACGGTGGCTCAGGCGCTTTCATCTCAAGGCTACGAGGTGGCTACTGCTGTCGACGGCAGTACCGCGCTAGACCAGCTAAAAGATACCCCCACCGATCTGCTGCTATTGGATATTCAAATGCCCGGCATGGACGGTATCGAGGTTCTGCAGAAGGCGATAACGCAGCAGCCGTCGCTAAAGGTGATCATGATTTCGGCGCATGGCTCGGTGGATAATGCGGTGGATGCGATGAAGCTGGGCGCAGTGGATTATTTGCAAAAGCCGTTTACGCCGGGCGAGCTGCGCGAGCTGGTCAACCGCGTTTTGGAAAGAGAGGCTGTGGATGAGGGCGACTATGATACCCAGATTGCAGCCGCTCGCAAGCTGGCCAGTGAGAGTAAGTATGAAGAGGCGATCGCGTCTGCGAAGCAGTGTATTGGTAGCCATCCTGAAAACGCCGCCGGGTTTAATCTGCTCGGAGAAGTGCTAGAAGTGACAGGCGATCGCGCTGAAGCTTTGAAGAACTATCGCGTGGCACTCGATCTCGATCCGACCTACACTGCTGCTAGCAAAAATCTGGAGAGGGCAGCTACAGATTTGAGCTCGAGACCTTCTCTCTAGCTAGTCTGGCTAATCTGAATAGCCAATTTGAATTGTACGTGTTCAGCGTAATCCGGTTGTCAGCACGAGTTGCAGGGCCCACCCCGCCCTGCGGGCACCCCTCCCAAGAGAAGATTTACTTCGGGCAGTGAGGTCAAGGCAATCTGGCTCGACTCTCGAATGCCACATAGCCGGGGATAAGTCCCCTCCTTCGAGGGGGTAGCACGCAGTGACGGGGTGGGTCTCGGTGTGTAGTGCTAGGCAGGCATGTTCGAGTAGCTAGCTCAAGCCCGATTTTCACAGTTGTTCTTTATTAGTTTCTATTGGTGAGCCCTGCAATATGGTTTCTAACATTTTTGGTGGTACTGCCAAAAAATCTCAGTACATTGTCATCGTGGGCTGTGGGCGGCTAGGCGCTCTGCTGGCCGGTCAGCTCAGCTCTCAAGGTCATAGCGTCGTCGTGATTGACCAGCAAGAAAAAACTTTCAACAATCTCTCTAGTGAATTCAGCGGATTCAATGTCGTGGGTGATGCCTCTGAGCTAGCAACGCTGCGTCAGGCCAAAGTAGACAAAGCCGACTGCCTGCTGGCTGTCACCAGCGAAGACAATATCAACCTGATGGTGGCGCAAATTGCTAGAACCGTTTTTGAAATTCCAACGGTGCTCGCTCGCGTTTTTGACCCTGCTCGTGAGGCCATCTACCAGGAGCTAGAGATCGATACGATTAGCCCTACTCAGCTCTCTGCGGACCGATTTTTGCAGGCATTAGGAGAGCGCTTTGAGACACAAAGTAAAGCACAAGATCAACAGAATGTTAAGCAGGCCGTAGAATGAGAATTATTTTAATTGGGACTGACAAGCTCACCTATTTCTTGGGTCGACGATTTTCTAGCAAGGGCTATTTTCTAACTATCATCACTCCGGACGAAGAGAATGCAGTTGCTCTTTCGCGCAAGCTAAAGGCGACGGTGCTAATGGGCAACGGCAGCGATCCCGACATGCTCCAAGAGGCAGGGGCGTATCAGGCAGATGTGCTGCTGGCACTCACCCATAGAGACCAAGACAACCTGATTGCCTGTCAGATTGCACAAGACCGCTACGGCGTGCCCAAAACGGTGGCGCTGGTAAACGATCCAGAGAACCGAGAGATTTTTGAGGAGCTAGGCGTGAGCGTGGCTTTTTCGGCGACTGAGGTGCTTGGTTCGATGATTGAGCAGCAGACAGCTAGCGCGGACATTCGCAACCTTGTGCCCGTGACTGATAGCGGCGTGACAATTACAGAGGTCGTACTTGAAGAGAATTCTCCAGCAGTGGGCTCGGCGATTAAAGATTTAGAGTTGCAGGGCGCTGTGGTTGCCTGCGTGGTTAGACGTGGACGAGTGCTGTTGGCGCAGCGGCGGAGCTATCTGCATGCGGGCGATCGCCTCTTGCTCATCAGTGAGGATGACCGCTATGGCCAAGCTCAGAAAACCTTGACTGGTGAGGGAGCATAGAACATGCGCTATCAAAGCTTTTTACATCGGCGCTACCAGGCGATCTTGGGCTATACCGGACTGATCTGTGCGATCGCGGGTCTCTGCATTTTATCTCCGCTGCTAGCGCTGCTGGCCTATCCCGAAGAAGCGAATCTAGCCTGGGGCTTTCTACTGCCGGGGCTTTTGCTGAGTGGATTGGGTGTGGTGCTATGGCGATCGCTCACGCCAAAATCAGGTGCTACGCTGACCTTGCAAGAAGGATCAGTGATTGTTGTGCTGTCATGGTTTCTGGCTGTATTGTTCGGCACGGTGCCCTTTTTAACGGTGGGCGGGCTGAACTTCACACAGGCCGCTTTTGAGTCAACTAGCGGCTGGACGACAACCGGCCTATCGGTGGTGGATGTGACAGACACCTCGCGACTGATTTTGCTCTATCGCAGCATTATGGAGCTGTTTGGCGGGGCGGGACTAGCGATTATCACGCTAAGTGCGATCGCAGGTCCAGTCGGTGCTAGCCTCAGCAGCGCCGAAGGCCGTAGCGAGCAGCTTGCCCCCAACGTACGCCGATCATCCAAGCTGGTCTTGATCATCTACAGCGGCCTGTGTGCTTTTGGCGTCGTTGCGCTTCGCATCTCTGGCGTCGGCTGGTTTGACGCGGTCAACCACTCGTTTGCCGCGCTTTCTACGGGCGGATTTTCCACGCGCACAGACTCCATTGGCTATTGGGACAGTCCCTTTGTAGAAGCAGTCACTATTGTGCTGATGCTGGTCGGTGGGCTCAACTTTGTCACTATCTACTTACTGCTAACCGGCAGTATCAAATCTGTTATCCGCAATGGTCAGGTTCGCTTGCAGGCGCTGATGATTCCTTTAGTTGCGGTTATCATCTTCTTTAGTTCGGCTGTGAGCCTATATCCCACGCTGAACAAAGCCGTTCGCGTTTCTATCTTTGAGGCGGTGACGGCGCTGACTACCACCGGTTTTTCTACCGTTGGCTATGGCGATTGGAACAGTCTGCCGTGGCTAGGGATGATCGTGCTGATGCTAATTGGCGGCGGCGCTGGCTCTACCGCAGGTGGGATCAAACAGCTGAGGGTGTACATTTTGTATCGCGCCTTGATTTCGGAGGCCCGGCAGATGCTGCTGCCCAAAGGTGCAGTCAATGAGACTAAGATCTGGCAAGGGGAGCAGCAAAGATACTTACAGACAAGTCAGATTCGCCAGGTCGCGCTGTTCATCTTCTTGTATGTGGTGGTGTACTTTATCGGCAGCGCCATCATGATGGGCTACGGATACCCCCTGCAAGACAGCCTGTTTGAGTATGCCAGCACAATGGGAACGGTAGGCCTGTCAATCGGGATAACTGCTGCCGATGCGCCGATTGGTGTGCTCTGGGCGCAGATAGTCGGCATGTTTCTAGGTCGCCTAGAGTTCTTTACCGTATTTGTCGGTATCGCTTGCATGATTCGGGATGTTCGGCCTATGATTAGCCGCCAGACGAAGCCTTCTTCTTAGCCAATTAATCCCTCGCCGACATCTTGATAGTTGCTAACTTTTTGACAAATCCCATCACCGATCCAGTCGCTATCTTCTTGACGATTTTAGCGATTATGCTGGTTGCGCCGCTGCTGTTTGAGCGCTTTCAGCTACCGGGAATTGTCGGGCTGATTCTGGCTGGGGTAGTGGTGGGGCCTGATGGGCTCGGGCTGCTAGAGCGCGACGGCACGATTGTGCTGTTGGGTACGGTGGGCCTGCTGTTTTTGATGTTTATGGCTGGGCTAGAAACCAGCCTGGATGACTTCAAAGAAGACGGCGACAAAGCGTCCATCTTTGGGATCGCAACTTTTCTAATTCCTCTAGTGATTGGAACCGCAGCGATGCTGTGGCTAGGCTACGGCTGGCTGGCGGCAATCTTGGTGGCTTCTTGCTTTTCCTCTCATACATTGCTGGCGCTGCCAGTGCTGAACAAGCTGGGGATTATGCGATCGTCCCCGGTCACCGTTACCCTGGGCGCAACCCTGATCACAAATGTACTTGCCCTACTCACGTTAGCCGTCATTATCAAAGCCTACCAGGGAGGCTTGACGCTCTCCTTCTGGCTATTTTTAATCCCGGCACTAGCGATATACACGTTCGCCTGTTTGTGGGGCGTCCCCATCTTAGGCCGCTGGTTTTTTCACAAGTTTGGCCACGACGAGAACGCCGAATTCACTTTTGTTCTCGCAACGCTGTTTGTGGTTTCCTACGCTGCTAGCGTCATAGAAATAGAACCTATCATTGGTGCATTTCTAGCAGGCATTGCGTTGACGCCGCTAATTCCGCAGATGAGCCCGCTAATGAACCGGATTCAATTCATTGGCAATGCGCTATTTATTCCCTTCTTTCTAATTTCTGTCGGGATGCTGATCGATCCGGTAGTGCTCATTCGCGAGCCTCGGGTGCTGATCATTGCAGGCGTAATGATCGTCGCAGAGCTAGTTGGCAAATACGCAGCGGCCTGGATAGCGGGTAGAGTGTTCGGCTTTCAGTCCGCCGATGTAATGGTGATGTTTGGGCTCTCGATCGCTCAAGCCGCCTCGACTTTGGCGGCGATTACGGTGGCATACGATATCGAACTAGTCGACCAGCTGACCGTAAATGGAGTAGTGGCAATGATTCTATTTACTTCGATTGCCTCCCCTTCGGTGGTTCAGCGGTGGGGAAGAAAGGTCAACGTGGCAGCGCCAGCAGCCAAAGATGGCTCGTCAGATCTGATGCGGCGGGTGCTAGTGACGGTAGCAAATCCTAGTACTGAAGACACTCTGTTGAATCTAGCCATCATTCTCGCGAAAGCGGGAGACGGTACGCTGTTGCCTTTGAACGTACTTTCTGACCGCAAGAAGTTAGTCTCAGCAGCCGACAAACAGCGCCAGGTACGCTTGCTAGAGACGGCAGAAGAGATTGCCCATGCAGCGGTTGTTAAAGTAGAGCCGATTGGTCGAGTAGATGACGCGATCGATAAAGGCATCTTGCGAACGGCGGTAGAACAGGACGCTAGTCTGATTATCTGCGGCTGGAAAGGCTACTCCAGCTACAAGGACAACTTTTTTGGCGATGTATTGGACAATGTTGCTCGTCAAGCGCCTGTGCCTGTGCTGGTAACGCGGTTTGTCTATCCCGTTTCGAACACGGACCGCATTATCCTAGCTGTGAACAAACAGCAGGCGCTCTCCGAGAACTTTCAGCCTACCCTTCAGATTGTTCAAACAATCGCAAATGAACTTAAGGCCACGCCTCAAATAGTGGTTGTCGCTGGCCGAAGAGAGTCTCGTCTGACCGATGCCAAAATTGCCGAGATCAGTCCAGATGTTGCTGTCGAGCAGACGAAAGGAAATTTGTTCAAGCGCATTTCGAAGCGGCTACAGCCCAACGACTTACTAGTGCTAGAAGTGAATACGAATAGCAAGCGGGTAGCGATGAAACCTGCGATTGGCATGGTGCCAGAAGAAGTGGTGCGATCGCACCCCGAAGTCTCGATCATCGTTGCGCATTATCCGTAGGGATATTGGCGTTTGAGCTAGTGTTGGTTAGTTTTGGGTCTGTGCGATCGCAACTACATTCTTGCCAACCGTATGCTCTGCTTCTGCGTAGGTGTGCGCATCGGCAATCTGCTCCAATGGGTAGGTTTTATCAATCACTGAGCGGATCTTTCCAGCCTCGATCTGCGCTGTGATGTATTTCAAATCTGCTGCGCTAGACCTAAGGAGAATGACTTTGTATTTCTGGCCTGGCCACAACAAAGAGAGAATGCTTTTAAGATAGTTCCCAGGGTAGGGTTGCGTTGTGACGTATATCCCTTTCGGCTGTAGAACAGATTCGCACTCCGATAGAGAGCGATTGCCCACCGCATCAAAAACAATGTCGTACTTAGCGCTGCTTTTGGTAAAGTCTTGCTGAGTGTAGTCGATTACCAGATCAGCTCCCAGACTTTTCACAAGATCTGTGTTCTTGCCACTGCATACCCCCGTAATTGTCGAAGCGCCCAGCACTTTTGCAATTTGAACGGCATAGACGCCGACGCCGCCGGAAGCTCCATTAATCAGCACTTTCTGCCCCGGCTTGAACTCGCCTTCGTCCCGTAGCGCCTGCAGTGCTGTCATTCCAGCTAACGGAACGGCGGCGGCTTCTGCATGAGTCATGTTAGTAGGCTTGGGTGCCGCCACTTTCTCGGTAATAGCGGCGTACTCGGCGTAGGCTCCACCTGTAAGCTGATCCATCCGGGCGTAAACTAGATCACCCTGCTTGAACTGCGTGGCCCGTGCGCCAACTTCTACAACCTCACCCGATACATCAAAGCCCAGCGTAATTGGAAAGCTGCTGCCTGTTAGGATCTTAAGCATTCCCTTTCGCATTTTCCATTCAATCGGATTAATGCTGCTAGCAAACACTTTGACTAGTAGCTGATCGGGTTTGATAGTCGGGCGCTCTACTTCTGCAATTTGAAAAACATCGGGCTTGCCGTAGCGATAGATGACAGCGGCTTTCATCAGAACCTCCATAAAAGCGGAGCCAGTTTCTGGATCGCTCTTTGCGTATTCAGTCATGATAAGCAAATTGCTTGCATGGGGGCTCATGCTTTGGCAATTGCAAGGATTGTTTAGTGCGATCGCCAGGACAAATTCGTTTTGCTTTGGTCCCGTATAACGTCCAGCACTCAGTTGTAATTGCCTAATGCGACGGGCGTATCTTCACGAAGTGGTACATACCCTAAGATACAGGAATGAGAGCCTAGGAAAGAAAGCAGAGATAAAAGCTCATGACATATCAGCTAGTATAGGACTTACGCATTGACAGGACAGCAAAGTTATAGGCTAAGAGTCATCATTGAAGGGCATTCGCCCGGTGGTCGTCATGCGTCAACCATCGAAACCGTCTACAGCCCAGTGTAATAGCACGTTGTACAGTCTGTTTCTGCTGTCAGAGCCGAAGTATGTAAGCTGTGTGCGGCTCTCAGAAGTACTCGGACAGCTAAGCCATGACAGTGTGAACCGCTTCTTACTACGCGAACGCTATACGCCTCGTGACCTATTTGACGAAGTCAAAGGGCACATCATCTGGACGGCAGGCACCTTGAGCGTGGACGATAGCGTCGAAGATAAACCGTACCGCGACCCGAGCAAAAGTGCGTTTGTTGATTACTTCTGGTCAGGCAAGCATAAGCGCAGCGTCAGAGGCATTAATCTCATCACGCTTTACTACACCGACACAGCGGGTAGTTCTTACCCAATCAACTTTAGACTCTACGATAAACAGGAGGGTAAGACCAAAAACGATTACTTCCGCGAGATGGTACTTGAAGTCATTGAGTGGGGGATTGCACCGGCCTGGGTGACGGGCGATAGTTGGTATTCGAGCCTGGAGAATCTGAAGTTTCTTAGAAACGAGAAAGTGGGTTTTCTATTTGGCATTGCCAGCAATCGCAAAGTCTCAGTCGAGCGTGGAACGTCAATCTCGGTCAGGGATATAGACATCCCCGAAGATGGCTCAATGGTGTATCTAAAGGCATTTGGTTGGGTTAGAGTGCTTTGTGCGCCGTTCAAAAACGAACCGCGATACTACATTCTCTACAAACCAGACTTAGCCGCTCTAGAACAGCTAAGCCACGATGACTTCAAGGCTGTTCATGATGACCATTGGAAGATTGAATGCTTTCATAGGGCGATTAAACAAGTGTGTAATATTGAGCGGTTCTGTGTCCGAGATGAACAAGCCATTCGCAACCACTTCTTCTGTGCCTTGCGTGCCTTCTGCAAGCTGCAAACGATGTGTGTCAACGGTCTGATCAACAACTGTTACGAGATATCGAAACAGCTATTTGTGCCCGTCATTCGCCAATTCATTTTAGAAAACCTAAGCGCGGCTACCTTCGTCTGATACCATCAAGCCCTATGTGTCAATGCGTAACTCCTAACTCCAACAATTGAGACCTAAAACTCAAGATAATGCAACAGTTCAACTGCAACCTTTGGTGTTAGCCGCAGCCGGTCTTGCAAGTCAGCTAAATCTCTGTAGGAACCGGCTTGTCGATAGTGAACGATAGATCTAGCTAGGAACGTATCGATCGTAGGAACGGCGGTTAATTCCGTGAATGTTGCCGTGTTGGCGTTCACTTTTTCGGGTTCAAGGGCCGCTTCGGGGTCGTAGTAGCAAAACTGTAAGATTACTTGCCAATGTTGAATCTGTTGAACAGGTAGGTTTAGCGCGGCTGCGACATCTTCGATGCAGGTGAAAGAGACTTTTTGTCTGGTGAGATTGGTAAGCGATCGCGCCTGATGAATCGACAGTCCCGGTAGTCGCAGCCACTCATCCACCGATGCCGTATTCGCATCCATGCGCACCCCCCAGCTAGCAGCTAGCTGCATTTCTTCAAACGACTGGAAGCGGTAGTAGGGCTCTTGCTGTAATCGCCGCCACAGCGGATGGTAGTTGCGGGTAAAGATTTTTTTGAGCATTAACCTATTTCTTTGGTCTGTTTCTTCTACGCTGTCTCTTCTAGGCTATCTTCTCTAAGCTATCTCTTCTAAGAGGCTGCGGCGTTTTTGTTCAAATTCGTACTCCGTGATCAGACCGTCCTGGCGAAGCTGATCGAGATCTCTAATAGCGGCAGCTACCTGCTGCGCGTTTTGAACATTGGATTTGGCTATGCTCTCTCTATTTTTGCCATGCTTAGTTTTACTGTTTTTAGTTTGGCTGTTGCTATCACTAGGTAGTAATACTTCTTCTACTTCAGGGAAACGAGCCTCAAAGCTTTGATCGCTCTGAGTTAGATACCAGATCCCTTCCATACAGCAGGCAACCGTAGGAATTCCGGTAGGGACTAGCACCAGATATACTACTCCCCACAAATATTGACCCAGATAGAACTTATGTAGCCAGGTCAGGGGAAGCGGCGTCGGTAGGCAGCCGACAAACGCTAGTGCGATCGCAATCTTTCGACGTTGCATAGATCATTCAAGAATAACGTACAGCCCGGCGTCGAGTCATATTGAGTCATACGGTTGCCACATACATTCGCGAATAATGACTGGGCACCTTAGACCAAGGAGGAACAGGCGAGCTCAACGCCACTTTTTTATGCCAGAAGCCGAACTATTCCTAGAACTTACCAACCTTGTTGACATCGATCCCTTTGCACTGATAGGGATTTCAGTCAGCACAGACGAAAAACGGATCGCCAAACGCTATCGAACCATCGCTAAACAGCTTCATCCAGACGCACTTGTCAACGCCTCCACCCAGAAGGGTATAACGTCTACACATGCTGCTCAGATCATAGCGCGTATTGTAAACCCGTCTTATCAAAAGCTCAAACACGAAAAAAGCCGTCAAGAAACTCTCTCCACACTTCGCTTTCGAGTACTTAGACTCGTCCGCACCGAAAAACTCATCCCCACCTTCGACAATGCCCGGCAACTCGCCTACATAGAAGAAGACAGCCTCGAAGTCTACTACGAACAGGCTATTAGACAGCTAGCCCAGATACAGTTCACCACTGTCGACCAGCTTCATGCCTGCTCTCTAGAAATTGGTCAGCTGAATCTAGTCTATTTGCACCGCAAAACAAACGCTACCATCCGGCAAAAGAGAGCTGGCCTGATCTCTAAAACTGTACTCCCTAGCGCCGTTGACAAGACAACAAGTAAAACTGACGCTAGCACCGCACCCGCGTCAGTTAGCAAGCTGAACCAGGGCAAGGGCGATAGAAGTAGTAACAGTCAGGAAACACACACATCACCATCTCCCCACCTTCTCGCCGTAGACTACGCAGCCAAGCACACAGAGCGGGCCAAAACCTACCTCAGACAGCGTAGCTACGACTATGCCATCCAGGAGCTGCGTGAAGCGCTCAAGCTAGCGCCGCAAAGTCCAGAGATTCATTCCATGATTGGTCAGGCTTACTACAAACAATCGCTAATCGGCATGGCCAAAGCTCACTTTAAGCAGGCATATCGGCTTAATCCGAACCACAAAGTGGTCAAAAAATACATTGAACTTTTAGACCTGAGCGCTGAACTCGAAAAAGAAGGCGTTCACAGTGGAACTTCTTCTCGACCAGAAAAGACCGCTACTGAGTCATCTGATACCCGCAATACAACAACCCCGAAGAAAGCCTGGTTAGGTCGACTTCTGCGTCGATGAGATAGCAGTAGTGATAACTCACCTTGGCGTAGGCTGTGTAAACGCTTACGCTATAGCTATGAGTTTGACGCAGCAGTCGTCATGGAGTGTTGACAATCATGGGAATGTTTGATTCAGACCTAGTGCAGCAAGAAGCCAACCAGCTCTTTAAGGACTACCAGTCGTTGATGCAGCTCGGCGGCAACTACGGTAAGTTTGATCAAAAAGGCAAAAAGATCTTCATCGACCAGATGGAATCGGTCATGGACCGCTATCGCATCTTTATGAAGCGATTTGAGCTCTCAGAAGACTTTATGGCCAAGATGACAATGGAACAGCTCAAAACGCAGCTCAGTCAGTTTGGCACTACTCCCCAGCAGATGTTTGATCAAATGCATCAGACATTAGAGAGGATGAAGGCAGAGATCAAGGACGAATAAACTCGCTTGGCTTGCGGAACGATTCGACCGGCTCGTCGCGCAGTGCCTGCACCATAAAGTCACGCCATACCGGCGCTGCATAGCCACCGCCAGTTGCTCCTCGACCCAACGGCCTAGAGTCATCGTTACCGACCCATACCGCCGTTGCTAGCTGAGGTACGTAGCCAACAAACCAAACGTCTTTTTGTGAGTCAGTGGTGCCGGTTTTTCCTGCTGCCGGACGCCCTATTTGAGCATTCGTCGCTGTTCCCTGGGAAATTACGCCTTGCAGCACATCCGTCAAGGCTGCGCTAGCCCAAGGATCTAACAGCAGCTGCGGCTTAGGCGTGTTGTCTAGAATTGTATTGCCTCTGCTATCGGTCACCTGCACAATGAGGGTTGGATCAGAGTGCCAGCCGTAGTTTGCGAACGTAGCATACGCACCTGCTATCTCTAACGGCGTCAGATCTACTGCGCCTAGCGGCAACGAAATCACCGGGTCCATTGGGCTCTCAATCCCCAAAGTTCTAGCAATCTCAACAATCCGGTTGATGCCAACCGATTGACCCAATTTAACGGCGGGCACGTTTCTAGAGGTTTCTAACGCCTTTCTCAAAGTGACATCGCCCATAAACGAACCGTCGTAGTTTCGCGGCTTGTAAATCTCGTAGCCATCGGGGTAGCTAACAGGCGAATCACTGATGGTGCTGTCAGGGGTGAATCTGCCTGAGGCAAAGGCCGCGTAGTAGACAAAAGGTTTGAAGGCTGAGCCTGGCTGGCGTCTGGACTGCACCGCTCGGTTGAACTGGCTGGAGTCATGATTGACGCCGCCAACAAGGGCTTTGACAAAGTGGGTGCGCGGGTCGATAGCAACTAGCGCCATCTGGTCGGCATATGCGCCGTTGCCGAAGTAGCGGTAGTAGCTGTCTGTGACGGTGTCTTCAGCGATTCTCTGTAGATCCATGTCTATAGTGGTCTGAATGCGCATACCGCCTTTGGCCATGGCTTCTTCCCCGAACTGCTCTGTCAGCTCTTGCATGACGGCTTCAGTGACATAGGGAGCCTGGCTAGAGCGGAAGGACGTGATTTCGCCCAGGACCAAAGGCTGCTTTTTAGCGGCTTCTATCTCTTCCACACTGGTCCACTTGAGCTGTCGCAGGCGACCGAGGACAATTGCCTGACGCTTTTTGGCTTCTTCGTAGTCAAGGAAGGGGCTGAAGCTCTCAGGTGCCTGAACCAGGCCGGCCATCATCGCTGATTCAGCCAGGGTGAGGTCTTTGGCCGATTTGTTGAAGTAGCTTTGGGCGGCGGTTTCTACGCCATAGGTGTTGTGTCCCCAGTAGACCTGGTTGAGATAGAGCGCGAAGATTTCGTCTTTCTCAAAGATCTGCTCAATGCGCATGGCTAAGACGACTTCGACTAGCTTGCGGCTGATGGTGCGCTCAGGGCTGAGGAAAAGGTTTTTGACCAGCTGCATAGTGATGGTCGAGCCACCCTGCACCGTTGAACCGGCCTGAAAGTTGGCGAGAAAGGCTCTGGCAATACCGTTGGGATTGATGCCCTGATGGGTGTAGAAGTAACTGTCTTCCATCGCCAGAACGGCCCGCTTCAGATCTGGATTGATGTCGTTAAGATCGACGACTTCGCGGTTGGCTTCGTCATGGACGTTGTCTAGCAGGGTGCCGTTGATATCGTAGACGTAGCTGGTTTCTGAGGGAATGTAGTTTCGTAGGATGCGTACGTCTGGCAGGTTGCGGAAGCTGATCGCTAGTCCCACGAGTCCGCCAGCGACAACTGAGCTGCCTAGCATCGCCACCGTTAGCAAGGCTGCTGCGCTGACTTGCCCAACGTCTTGTATATAGCTGAGGACTTTGGGCGATCGCACCAGCGGTGCTCGGCGTGAACGCGATCGCACTTTTCGGAAACTATTTGAAGACACAGGCAGACAGTACTTCCTTGGTAAAGTTGAGGGGGTGAGCGATCGCTCTTTTCTTCGCTGCGTATCAGCGGTGCAGTTTAGTAGTTGGTGACAATATAGAGGATATCTGACAAATGTCTAGTAGTTTTCGGTAGTTTCTCAACTATTTTCTACTGCTAATGAACTGAACTGGTGGTAGCGGACTGATGAGCCGGGTAACCCAAGCCTATCGCAGCAGACTTCATTCTTTGGCTATCAGGCCAGCAACAGCGTCAACTCATCTTTATGCTAATTGTTTAAGCGATAGAAACCGGGGAAAGCTACACTGTCAAAACCCCTGCTTATAACCTTCTATCTTGTCTTTCCCATGACTGCTCCTGCGACTGTTCCTGCAACTGAGCCCTCCAACATCAGGAATATATACATCAGGAATATATATAGAGGGGTGAGTGAAGTCTTCCCACATCAGCCAGAATCAACCAATGTTGATGAGAATTTGTTGGAGCGGCTGACAAAAAGCGATCGCCCGCTGCGGGTAAAGCTAGGAATTGACCCAACCGGATCAGAAATTCACCTCGGTCACAGCACGCTGGTACGTAAGCTCAGGGCTTTCCAGGACGCAGGACACACAGCCATCCTCCTAATTGGCGACTTTACCGCTCGCATCGGCGATCCGACCGATCGCGCTGAGGTCCGCAAGCAGCTCAGCGAAGCAGATGTCAAAGCTAATGCTGAGACATACATCGAGCAGATCAGACCCATTCTCGATTTTGAGACACCTGGTCGTCTAGAGATTCGCTACAACTCTGAATGGCTATCGGATATAGATCTCGGCAAAATGCTATCGCTGCTGAGCACAATGACGTTAGGTCAAATGCTGGCTAAAGAGGGCTTTGCCAATCGCTATGAAAAAGGGACGCCGGTTTATCTACATGAGTTTCTCTATCCGCTGCTGCAAGGGTACGACTCGGTGGCGCTAAAGTCGGATGTGGAGCTGGGCGGTACGGATCAAAAATTTAATGTGGCAGTGGGTCGAGATTTACAGCGGCACTTTGGTCAGCAGCCGCAGTTTGGGATGCTGCTGCCGCTACTGCTGGGAACAGATGGCAATCAGAAAATGTCAAAGTCGCTGGGCAACTATGTGGGCCTGCAAGAAGATCCGCTGTCGATGTATTCCAAGCTGGAGAAAGTGCCTGATGCCGTGATTGGTGATTACTTTACCTATCTAACAGAGCTGCCCTTAGATGCATTGCCAGAGAACCCCAGAGAACAGCAAAAGCTACTGGCAAAAACGATCACAGGACAGTTTCATGGAGAAGCAGCAGCAGCGCAGGCGCAGCAGGATGCACTAACTTTAATGGCAGGGCAGACAGAATCAGCAGAATCGGTGCCAGAATTTTCGCTAGCTGAGGTAGGCTTTCCAGCCAAGCTATTCTATCTGCTAGGGGCAACGCCGCTGTGTGCAAGCAGCAGTGAGGCGCGTCGCCATATCAAAAACGGGGCGGTGAGGATGGATGGAGAGAAAATGGGAGACCCAAATCTGACGTTCGATCGGGCCGAGGCGCTAGACGGAAAGGTGTTTCAAATCGGCAAGAAAAAGTTTGTGCGGTTGGTGCCGTGATGCCTTCAAAGCCAATGTCAGAACAGAGCATAGAACAGACGTTAGAGCGAATTATTGTGCCTTTGGATGTGCCGAGTCAGCAGGAGGCGATCGCACTTCTAAACGCGCTTCCTCAGATCACCTTTTGGAAAGTGGGCCTGGAGCTTTTCGTCAGCAGCGGCCCGGCGATCTTGAGTGAGATTAAATCTCGTGGCAAGCGAATTTTCCTAGACCTGAAGCTGCACGATATTCCAAATACGATGGCGGGCGCTTGTCGGGCGGCGGGTCGCTATGGCGTAGATCTTTTGACAGTCCATGCCGCAGCGGGCAAAGTTGCCCTGAAAGCCGCACAGCAGGCCGCCGTAGAAGGAGCTCAGCAGGCAGGAAACTCGCCGCCTAGCGTGATTGCAGTGACGCTACTCACCAGCATTGGCGCAGAAGCGCTCTTGGTCGATCTTAAAGTCGCGCTGACTGTAGAAGACTATGCCAAGCAGATGGCGCAGCTAGCGAAAAATAGCGGGCTGGCGGGTGCGGTTTGTTCTCCTCGTGAGGCGATCGCACTGCGCAAACTCTGTGGAGAAGACTTTCGGCTGGTCTGTCCGGGGGTGAGACCGACGTGGGCACAAAAGGGCGATCAGCAGCGGGCTTTGACGCCATCTGAGGCGCTGAAGGCAGGGGCGGACTATTTAGTGATTGGTCGACCGATCACGCAGGCCGCAGATCCGGCGGCGGCGCTTAAGCAGATTTGCGAGGAGATAGCTGCGTGAGTAGGGCGGTTGGTGCGGTGCTAGGAAGTGCGATCGCCTCTCTTCTGCTGGCAACTACAGCCGGGAACGCTTTCACTTATCTTTCTTCAACCGAGCTACGAGAAAAAGCCGCTACAGCTTCTACTGTGGCTTCTATTACAGATATCGAAGCCTCGGACGAGAACATTGACGAGGCGCAAGAGGTTCTCGAAAACATAGAGATAATTCAAGAGAATCTGGAAACTCTCGAAGAAGATATCGACGAAAACTTTGAAGAGAATCCACCTGTCTATGACCCGATTAGACAGACCACACGGTGCCCGACTGACATAGAGCCTTTAGCAGAGCTGCTAATCCGCGATATTCCTGGCTATACCAACAGAGTATTGCAGCGAACCGTAGCCGTTTTACCTTGGACAGAAGCAGACGTGCTCAGGACGTTAGAAAGCGACGAAATTGTTAGAGAACCCTATCGCCCATCTAGCGTACTAATTGCTGGGAAGATCAACCTAGAGCCGCTGGATCTTGATGAGTATGCTTTCACCACTTCTCCTCAGACGGGCGGCGAGGTGACTCAGCTATTTTTCACAACGCTATCGCGACAATATGTAGGGCTGCGGGCGAATGAAACTCAAGAATATCACTGGGTCTTTTTGACTCAGACCGTAGGTGGTTGGCGGCTGGCGTTCATGTTCTCTGCAATTGACGGCTTGCCCCTTGTGCAAATATTAACGCCGCCAAGAGAGAGTAGTGACAGCAGCGTTGGCCAAGCTATTCAGTTGTGGTTGCGAGACTGTAGAGCAGGTAAGGTTGAATCTCTTGCTGTTGGTGATTAGTGCAAGGTAAGGAACTGCGTGAGATTGAGCCGGTGCTGAGTCGGGCTAAGGCAGCGTGATCGCTTTGATATTCACCTACAGCATGCCGCTCGCCCTAGCAATATTCAGCAGGCACTACTCGACCATAATCCGCAGATTGTGCATTTGTTTTCTATAGGCTGAGGCGCAATTCGTTGGAGCTGCAGGAGATCGCGGAGAAGCAGAAAATGCTAGCCTGATTTCTGCGCCTTCTAGTTGGATAGGCAATCTTTTATTGTGAGCATCTAGCTCCCTCTAAGAGGCTGTATGAAAAGGTCGAAGTCGCGTAAAAAAGCTCACTCGACATAAGCTGTGTTTAGTAACAAATGCGCACTGAGTAAGCTATGACTAAAGCATACTCTAGCAATCTAACTGAAGATCAACATGAACTGCTGAATCCGCTGGTTGGTTCAACTGGTATCGGCGATTGAGCAAAGAGTACGAACGAAAGCCTGCTTCAGCCGAAGCGATGATTTACATCGCCATGATTCGTCTGACGGTCAGATGATTGGCTTAATTTGATACCGCTTGACCCTTCTCTTACAACCTCTTAGAGGATGCGATCGCGCAGGTAAGCGTTATCTGTACCGAGTCGACAATCCACCGCAAAGGCAAAGCTCGCAACATTCCGTGAAAGAATGAAGTCATGGTAGTTGACTGTAATCAGCTAGCAATAACGCTGCTAAAGCAAATTACGACCGACTACTCGCAGCCTCAGCTAGGGATTCACTTCAACTGTACCTGTGATCGTATTGACAATGAACAACAGATTGCTACCTTTGAAGATGCTGATAAAGAAAGTTTCTCAGTTCACTACGACCGGCTAGTGGCTCGGACGGGGCAGGATCGAGAGTTAGAGATCAGATCGCACGGCAATATGGCTGTCGCTATTATACCTTCGATGCCAAGCGCAACCCGTTGGAAACTTTCACAACCAAAGAGGCCATCCTAGACTACTTTGAAGAAAAGCTGCCGACCTTTTGAGCGGTGATATCGCCAGAAGAAGCTGAAGCATTTTTACGACGGCCCGTCGGTAGGCTGTTGACTGTGAAATGCGATCGCTCAATTCTCTCAAGAGCGAGTAGAAGACGCTCATGCACTTGTTGATCTTTCCGGCTACTCGTTTCCTCGGTCAAAATGGCTCATTCCCGAATTTCTCTTCCGTCTCACTATTGGTAGAAAGCTAAACAAGTGGTTCCCCAAATGATTTAGTTCATCCGTGTTCGATATGGTTCTAGATAGCGATATGAGATATTCAGAAGTTCTTCACCTTAGTCAAAGCTGGATCAACAAAGTAAAATGGTCCACCGAGCGACTCAGCCTGGCAGATTGAGCCTGTGGACCCACTTGTTCTACAGACACTTCGGATAAGAGACTAGTGGCATAACACGCTATGCCACTATGGTTTGTTGCGTGAATCGAGGTTGTCGAACTTGGAGTTGGTATCAGACAGGCACCAACTAGAACAATAGCACCAGCGACCCTTCGCTTTTTTAAGACCTGCCGAAAGATGCCAATATTTACTAACACCTGTTATCTTGTCGGATGTTTGACCATACAGGAACGCTTTCATGAACAAACCAACCCTTTCTCCCGATCAGATTATCCAGACTCTCAACTGGCGCTATGCAACAAAGAAGTTTGACCCAGACAAAAAGATTTCAGACGACGTTTGGCATGCTCTTGAGCAAAGCCTAGTCCTCACGCCTTCTTCCTTTGGTATGCAGCCTTGGAAATTTTTCGTCGTGCGCAATCTCGAGATTCGCCAGCAGCTAGTAGAAAATGCCTGGGGTCAAACTAAAGTAGCAGAAGCCTCTCATCTGGTGGTTCTAGCAATTAAAAAAGACATTGGCGCTGACGATGTGCCCAACTATATCGATCGCATTTCAGAAGTTCGCGACATGCCCAAAGAAAAGCTAGAAGGGATGGCGGATATGATCAAAGGCTACTTTAAAGAGCCTCCTTTTCCGCTTCAGCCTGACAAGTGGTCAGCTAAGCAGGTCTACACCGCGCTGGGCTTCTTTTTGTACAGTGCGGCTTTGTTGGGCATTGATACCTGTGCGATAGAAGGGTTTGTTCCAGCTAAATATGATGAGATTTTGGGACTGCCAGAGAAAGGATATTCTGCGGTTGTCTTGTGTGTGGCGGGCTACCGGGCTGAGGATGATAAGGCGGCTGATATGGCGAAGGTGCGCTACGAAACCGATAAAGTAGTAGAGTACATCGACTAGCTGATGGCCTTCGATAAATTATGGCTTGCTATATCTGCGTTACCTGTGGCGTGCAGTTTGCTCCAACTTCTACACCGCCCCAATCCTGCCCTATCTGCGAGGACGAGCGGCAGTATGTCGGACACGACGGTCAGCAGTGGACTACTCTACCTGAGCTAAAGCAAAAGCATCACAATCGGATCGAACGCCAGACGGGCGGTCTGTACGGGATTGGAACGGAGCCCAGTTTTGCGATTGGGCAGCGATCGCTACTGATGCAGACTGAGCAGGGAAACGTCATGTGGGACTGCATTAGCCTAATTGATGACGAGACGGTCGAGCAGGTGAGGAAGCTGGGTGGGGTTGGCGCGATCGCAATCTCTCACCCGCACTATTACGCCTCAGCCGTCGAATGGGCTCATGCTTTTGATGCAAAGGTATACCTTCACGCAGCCGATCGTCAGTGGATGATGCGATCCGATCCTAGTGTCGAATTCTGGACAGGCGACACGCTCAAACTACAAGAGAATATCACCTTGATAAAAGCCGGAGGTCACTTTGCAGGCGGCACGGTTTGTCATTGGGCTAGTCATCGTACAGCTAGTTTAGAAGGTACAGGTGCTCTGCTGACGGGTGATGTCATTCAAGTCGTTGCTGACAAGCGCTGGGTAAGCTTCATGTATAGCTATCCGAATTTTATTCCGCTTTCAGCGTCGAAAGTTAGGCACATTGTTGAAGCAGTGGAGCCTTATTCCTTTGAGCGCATTTACGGGGCCTGGTGGACAGCGATAGTTTCATCTGATGCGAAAGAAAGCGTTCGTCGTTCAGCGAAACGCTATATCGCAGCTATTCAGGAGGAAGAAACAAAAGAAACTGCCACATAGGCTGATGCTCCCAGGAACGTAGTCTCCTTGACAGTTGTGGTGCAAGCCATACGGAGTCCCAATTAATATATCCTGATGGCTTTGATTACCCTTTGAATCCTGCCCTAGAATAACGATAGTAGGTTCGTCTTGGCGACCATTGTGCATCTCAAAAAGACTGGGCAAATCTAAAGCTGCTCAAACTCGTGAGGTAGAAACTTTGAGGATGGGATGCTTCTAGAATCTTCCATGCAAGGTACATTGTTAGATACTTGCACTAGGGTTCCCTGCGCTGCTGCACTGCATGCGGACTTAGTTATATCAGCACGAGTAATAACTGCGGCTAAAGTTAGACTACGTATACACGCGACCAAGAAACAGACAAACCAGAAAGTGAGCCAGAAGTTAACTATGCCAAAGTCTCGTCCTTATCAGCCGCTAATATTTCGATTGTTGCATGCTATCAACGGCACCCTAGCGCTGGGATCTATAGCGACTGGTTTCTGGCTATACAACACTTGGGATCATCGCTTCGGTCAGCTACCGCTGCCGAAAGCAGGCAGCCAATGGTTTGATATTCATCACAATATTGGTGAGATGGTCACAGCTGCTTTCGCTCTCTTCTTTTTCTACAGCTTGTTCGCAGGTCGCAGACGACTAATTCAGCCTAAGTCAATCAAGCAATTACCTCATTTGAACAAGCCGTCAGGGCAGTATGCGCTTCACCGGCTGGTTAATACGGGATTGCTTGGTATGCTAATACTGTCTCTTATATCCGCCAGACAGTTTGGCGGTGCGCGAGTGTTGGTAGAGGGTGAGTGGAACGTGTGGTACAACCTGCACGTGTTTGCTTGGGCCTCAATTGTTGTACTTTTGCTGTCACATATTCTTCTATCTTTCAAGGTTGGCGGCTGGCCATTACTCCAATCTATGATTGATCGCCATGTCCGGTCCAAAGATAGTCCGAACCAGTGGCCTCAGCGTTTGACGGATTGGGTTCAGTCTTTCTCTAGATAAAGGCGCTGTTAGTTTACTTGACTAAATCCCACGCTGTCATATTTTCTTCTAGGTGGGTGATGGAGGTGGTGTCAGGAATGAAAATGATGTTGGGCGATCGCATTAGCAGCCAAGCCAGCGCCGACTGTGCAGGCAGCGCCGTCCGCTTTTTTATGGGATTGGCACCGAGCGGTCCGTAAGGAATGAAAGCAATTCCCTTTTCTGCCATATAGTCTATTAGTGAGTTCTGTTCCTGTTCTTTTTGGCTAAACCAATTTTGAACAGAGCCAATAATTAGACAGGAACCCAATGAAGAAATTTCGACCAGATAAAGCACTACTCTTTAGTTTGGCCTATTTTTCTGACCTATTTTTCTGGCTTATTTCTCTGGCCTATCCTCTTCGGAGGAAAGGAGTGTGGAGTATGCCATCTCTAACAACATACGACAAGGCCCCTACTCCTCTACGTTAGAGGAGTAGGGGCACACATATCTATGCCTTATTTTGTGCCTGAGCTCTATTACTGGGTCTGATGTTTACTGAATCTAAGGTTTGCCGAATGTGGTCTCTGAGCTGATTATTCTCCTTCAGGCTCAGTTTCTTCAGGCATCGGCGCTGCAGCGTCACTATCGTCAGTCATTGGCGTTTCTTCGATCATTGGTTCTTCGACTGTCTCGTCTGCGGTTGGATCGAGTGTCTCAACTTCGGGCTCCGCACAAGCACCTAGAACCAACATGGTCCCCAAAATCAACGGTAATCCAATAAGTTTAAGTCTCATCTTAGGTTTTCCAAACAGGTACACCGCTTTATCTTCTGTGGTTGCCCCTACCTTGCCACCTGTCTTAGGAAAGAGACACGCACCTCCCAAAGATACATAAGACAGAAATCAGTACGAAGTTTGTATCGAAAGCGTCATCTCAATTACAGCTAGCGCTAAGTCATCTCTCTAGAGTAGAGTAAGCGTTTCTCTGGCATAGTCGATCATGACGCCTCAAATTATTGTCTACGGGTTGGACTCTATCGGATATGGCATCTTGTGCTTGCTACGCCAGCAGCAGGCCGCTGTGGTTGGGGTCAATCGATATCCGATCCCAGGAGAAGATGAGATTGTTGTAGGCGATCTTTTGTTGACTGAAACGCTGCGTAGAGCGGGCGTCGAAACGGCGCAAACGATTGTCATTGCTAATAATGACGATGCTACTAACCTGGAAATTTTGCTTCAGGCGCGTCTGCTTAATCCGCGCATTCGCATTATCAATCGATTGTTCAATCATAGTTTAGGCGATCGCCTAGATCGCACCTTGCCAGACCATACCACTATGAGCGTGGCTGAGCTGTCAGCGCCGATCTTTGCCTTTGCAGCCATGAACCAAGTAGCGATCGGTCATCTCCAGCTATTTCAAAGCATTTGGCCAATCTATGAGGAGCGTATTCACCGCGATCATCCCTGGTGCGATCGCCCTATTGGCGAACTTTGGGACGACCGCTCCCGGATGCTGATCTACTACCTGACTTCTGACGTGGAGATTAGTCTAATCGAAGCCATGAGCCTAGATCGGCGGTTACAGGCCGGCGATCGCCTAATCATCGGCACCCGTCCTAGTATTGAAACTCAGCGCTCTACCCTGACCGAAAAGCTTAAGAAAAGCCTGCTATGGCTAGAGCAGTTTCGGCGCTATCTGCGTCCGGGACTAATTGTCAGCTTTTTTCTATTGGTGACGATTGCGATCGCCACCTTTACCTATATTCTCTTCGGTTGGGAACAGAGCACTATTGTCGATGCGCTCTACTTTTCGGTCGGCATGATCACTGGTGCGGGCGGCAATGAAGACATTGCCGAAAAATCGCCCGCCGTCTTAAAAGTGTTTACTGCCGTAATGATGCTGATTGGCGCTGGTGTGATTGGTATCTTCTATGCGCTGCTAAATGACCTAGTGCTGGGCAGCCGGCTGCGGGCGTTCTGGGATGTGGCGCGGGTGCCAGCGAAGGGGCATTACATTATCTGCGGCATGGGCGGAGTGGGGATTAAAACTGCTCAGCAGCTACTGGCGCAAGGGTACAAAGTTGTTGTGATCGAGCGCGACGATGACAATCGATTTCTCAGTATGGCCCGCTCGCAGCAAATCCCTGTGATTCTAGCCGATGCCAGCTTGCCGCTAACTTTGCAAACCGCAAATATTGACCAGGCAACCGCTCTGATTGCCGCTACCAATGACGATATGGTCAACCTTGAAATTGCGCTTACGGCCAAAGAACTCGCGCCTCATCTATCGACTGTGGTACGCAGTAATAATCCTAACCTTGCCAACCGAATGGCGCAGATATTCGACTTTACGACCGTATTAAATCCATTCGAGATTGCTGCGCCCGCTTTTTCGGCAGCGGCGCTAGGCGGACGCATTTTGGGCAGCGGTGTGACTGGCGATATTCTGTGGATCGCGCTTTCTCTTTTGATCACGCCTGCCCACGGCTTTTGTCATCAGACGGTTCAAGAGGTTGCGATCACAGCCGACCTGGTCCCGCTTTATCTGCGAAGCGATCACAAAAACTTCCACAGTTGGGATCTGCTGAACGCCGTTCTAAAGCCTGGCGATGTCCTTCATCTCACCATTCCTGCCAAAAATATTGAACGTATCTGGCGCACCCGTCAGGAAAAACCAAAGTCAAAGGCAGCTAGAATACAAACTTTCGATCGGGCCTAGAAAGCTATCAAAGGCAACCTCAAACAAATCTCTTTTGCGCAGCTGCTTTTCAAACTCTGCCCAGTTTTCCACCTTGTCAGCCACTGATGGATTTTTGTCTTGCTTCCAAAATTCGATATCAAGCTCAGTATCTGGAGAATCCAAACAGATGCCGATGGAGTCACCGATCTGCTTACAAACAAAGACTAGGTTTTCTCGATTCGATCCATGAGTGAAATCTTCATATTTGAGTACTTCAATCTCTCGGTGATGATCTTTCAAGTACTGATTTGCGCATAATTTGTAGTAATCATGGCGTTTGCGATACCAGTCAATAAAGTCTTCTATATGCAGCGTTGGCTTAATTTTGGTCGTGTCTAATCTCAGCCATTCGTCTTTTGTAGTTGCTTTGACAAAGGAAACGTAAGTATCAATTACTCTGCGAGTAACCACAATAGCCTCATAGTCTTCTATTAGTTGGGCTAACGTCTTAATAGGTAAATGGTCTTGAAATACTTTGAATGAGAGAATCTTTTGATCGGCTAGCAGCTGGTTTTGGATCAGCTCTATGATTCGATAAGGGCTGCTTTTGAAACGGGCAATAAGGGTGCGATCGCTTCTGCTAGTAAAAGGCCAACTCTGTGCTTCGCACAGGTTTTTAACTTCTGCATCTGTCATCATGATAGCTACATTCGCAAAAATCTCATAGTAGGCCGCGACTTGAGGATGGTGGCTTAGAAGATTGCACAGGTAATTAGTACCTGTGCGTTCAGAGGCAATAATCACTAAGGGCTTAGCTAAAATTTCCCCCATCCTCAAGCATCGCTGAAACTAGTACTGCTGCTATGGCGTCATCACAACTTTGACGCAGTTGTCTCTCTTTTCTTGAAATATTTTATATCCTTCTGGCGCATCGTCTAGAGAAATTCGATGCGTGATAATGGCAGTTAGATCAATATCTCCTTTCTCGATCTTTTCCATCAGAGGCTGCATATATTTCTGCATGTGGGTTTGTCCCATCTTCCAGTTCAGTCCCTTGTTCATTGCTGGTCCCATCGGAAACATATTCAGAAATCCAGTGTAGACACCAGGAACAGAGATATTTCCACCTTTGCGACAGCATTTGACCATCTGCTGCAACACATAGGGATGCTGAAGCTGTTTGTCTAGCTTTGCGGTACTTTTGATGCTGTCGAGGATGCCGGTCATCGCGCCGCTGCCATGAGCTTCCATCCCCACCGCATCGATACAGGCCGCTGGCCCCATACCGTCTGTCATTTGCATCAGCTTTGAGTACACCTCGTCGGCATCGAAGCTGTCAATGGTCTCAACATTCGCGTAGCTTTCTGCCAAGCGCAATCGTTCTGGCACGTGATCGATGGCAATTACTCGTCCAGCACCTAGCATCCAAGCACTTTTCATCGCAAATAGACCAACCGGGCCACAGCCCCAGATAGCAACGGTATCACCTTCTTTTATGTTGGCATTTTCCGCTCCCATGTAGCCAGTTGGGAAGATATCAGAAAGAAAGAGAACTTCCTCGTCAGGTAGATGATCGGGAACTTTAACAGGCCCGACATCGGCATAAGGGACGCGCACATATTCAGCCTGCCCACCTGCAAAGCCACCAGTAATGTGACCATAGCCGAAGATTCCAGCTGGCGCGTGGCCCATTTCTCCTCTGGCTAGATCCTCATTGGGATTGCTAACGTCACAAAGGGAGTAGAGATCTTGATTGCAGAAGAAGCAGCTACCGCAGGAGATAGTAAAGGGAACAACGACGCGATCGCCCTTCTTCAATTTTGAGACAGATGAACCAGTCTCTACGACTTCGCCCATAAATTCATGGCCTAAGATGTCGCCCTCTTTAAGCGTTGCCACTTTGCCGCCGTACAGGTGCAAATCCGATCCACAAATGGCAGTCGCCGTGACTCGAATAATCGCGTCTCCGGTCCGTTCTATGGTTGGATCCGGCACGTTGTCTATTCGTACATCTTCTTTACCGTGCCAGCGCAATGCCTTCATGCTCGATGATTCCTTAGCTGTTGTTTCCCACCACCAGAGTCGTCGTATAGAACAGATCGAACATCTTCCTAGAGTAGTACGTTTCATTCATCTACCTGCTGATTTCGATCGGTCAAGGTAGGCTGATTGTTAACCTTTTGATAATCCCATCTTTATGTATGGCGGTGTGTTATCTGTTAGCTTCCAAGCTACGGCGCAGCGCTTAGGCCGTTCACTATCGTAAGAAAGCTTATGTTTGACTTAATCATTACGGGTGTTGTCGACGGATCGCTAAGTAATGGATTGCCAAAAGCAATTGAGTTCTACGTGGTCAATGACATTTGCGATCTGAGCGCGTACGGCTTTGGCTCAGCAAACAATGGCGGCGGCTCGGATGGGCAAGAATATACGTTCTCTGGTTCGGCGAGGGCGGGCGACTATTTGTATGTATCGAGTGAGTCGGCAGGGTTTACTAGCTTTTTTGGCTTTGCGCCGACGGATACAGCAGGAGCGGCAAACGTCAATGGAGATGATGCGATTGAGCTGTTCAAGAATGGCGAGGTGATCGATGTCTTTGGCGATGTGGCGGTGGATGGGCAAGGCGAACCCTGGGACTATGGCGATGGCTGGGCGTACCGGGTGAGTCAGACGGCGGCAGATGGGACCTTTGAGCTAGATAGCTGGCGCTTTAGCAGGCCGGATGCGCTAGATGATGAATCTTTGAATGCATCTGCGGCGTCCCCTTTTCCGGCGGGAACTTTTTCGACAGGAGATACTGTAGAGAATCCCGCTCCGCCAGATCCAACACCAAATCCAACACCAGATCCAACAGAAAATCCTCAGCCCGGAGATTCGGGGCAGTTTACACGCATCAGCCGCATTCAAGGATCTGGGTCTACCAGTCCTTTGGTCGGTGAGCAGGTGAGTGTGGAAGCGGTAGTAGTGGGAGATTTCCAGGGAGCTGATGGACTAAACGGTTTCTATCTACAAGAGGAGACTGTTGATTCAGACGGGGATAGCGTTACGTCTGAAGGGTTGTTTGTGCTAGATGAAGCGTTTGGCGTGGATGTGGCGGTGGGCGATCGCGTCCAGGTAAGCGGCACCGTAGAAGAGAGATTCGACAATCTTACCGCGCTGATAGATGTGACTAGCGTAGTGCCAAGCGGCCGGTCTGATTTGCCAACGCCTGCGACAATTAATTTTCCACTCTCTTCTGACTCTGTTCTAGAATCGGCAGAAGGTATGCTGGTGACCATTCTACAGCAGCTATTCGTCACTGAATACTTCAATCTGGATCGGTTCGGAGAGATCAGGCTCTCTTCGGACGGACCGAGCAACGCACCTGGAACAGATGGCAGGCTCGATCAGTTTACGCAGTTCAACATGCCGGATGCGGCTGCACTAGCTGAGTATGAGCGGGCGATCGCACTGCGCCAAATCATTGTCGACGACGGCAGCACCCAGCAAAATCCCAGAACTCTCGTATTAGGTCGCGGTGGTCAGCCGCTGAGCGCGACTAATCTGTTGCGGGGCGGCGATACCGTTACAGGATTAACCGGCGTTCTCAGCTTTGACTTTGGTAACTATCGCATTCAAGCAAACCAGGGACTCGACCTACAGCCAACGAACGAGAGAGCCCTAGCGCCTGCTGATGTCGGTGGCTCTCTAAAAGTTGCCAGCTTGAATGTGTTGAACTTTTTCACCACTTTGGATGCTTCTGGCAATCCGGGCAGCGGTCCGAACAGAATTTCGCCACGGGGAGCTAATACGCCAGCAGAGTTTGACCGTCAGCTACAGAAGCTGGTGACGGCAATCGAAGGGCTAGATGCGGATGTTGTGGGTTTAGTTGAACTGGAAAATGAGTTTGCCGATACGAATGGCGACGGGCAGTTTGCGGTGGGCCGACTGGTCGAGGCTTTGAATGCTAGCGCAGGCGTGGGAACTTATGAATTTGTCTCGCCGGGGCAGTCTTTTGTCGATACGGGCGATGCGATTTCTGTCGGGGCGATTTACAGAACAGAAAGCGTGAGAATTGCGCCGGGAACGACGGTGGAGATTTTGAGTGATGTGGATTTGCCCGCATTAGGTATCAGCGCACCTGTCTTTGATGGCGCGAGTACAAACCGTGCCCCGCTAGCAGTGACGTTTGAAGAGATTGGCAGCGAGGAGAGATTTACGATGGCGATCGCCCACTTCAAGTCAAAAGGTGGCAACGGCAGCGGCGACAATGCCGATACTAGCGACGGACAAGGCAGCTTCAACGGCACCAGAGTACGCGGCGCGGCTGCTTTGAGCGCTTGGCTAGACACAGACCCTACTAATAGCGGTGACTCTGATTTTCTGATTGTGGGAGATTTGAATGCCTACGCCCAAGAAGAGCCAATCACTATCCTAAAAGAGGAAGGCTATACCGATTTAGCAGAACAGTTTCTAGGCACAGATGCGTACTCGTTTGTGTTCGATGGGCAGCTTGGCACCTTGGACTATGCAATGGCAAACGAGTCACTAAGTGCTCAGGTAACAGGGGCAACCGAATGGCATATCAATTCGGATGAGCCAGACGCAATCGACTACAACCTGGACTTCGAACGCGATCCAGCTTTGTTTGATGGTGATACGCCTTTTCGCACTTCGGACCACGATCCGATACTGATTGGCCTGAACCTTTCCCAAAGATGATACCGACACTAGGGAAATCGCAAAACAACAAAATCTCTGATGCCCTCTCCCAGCCCTTTTCGGAAACAGTTTAGGGATTCGCTCAGAAATAGAATACCTAACATGCAAAGCTGAAACCGAGGCCTGAGCGTAGTCGAAGGCCGGATGGAATGGGACTTTATTTAAGGGCACTTCCCTTAGTCGTCCCTCGGGTGCGCTATTGTGTTTTCCCAAGTTTGAGAGAGGGGCTCTAGCGTCTAGAGTTTTGTCTCCCTTCCCCCAGTCTGGGCTACGTGTTTAGCGTAAGCCGGTTATCAGCGAGAGTTGCAGGGCCCAAGAGCGTCACTGCGTGCCACCCCTCCCGTGGAGGGATGCCCGTAGGGTGGGGTGGGCCTCGGTGGGTAGCGCTAAACAACTACAGTCTGGGAGAAGGGGCTAGGGGATGAGGGCATCGGTATGGTATCTACGTGCGACCCTTTAGGTCAAAAATAAGATGTTGTTGATAATCCTTTCATAACCTTCTCTTTACTTAGCTGTCGACCTTCTCTGGTAGTTTTTACGGAGATCTTGGAATCGGTGGGTACATCATTTTTCTTGAATGATGAGTTGTTAGAGAGATAAAAGGTACTAGAGAATGGCATTGTCTTTGTCGAGAGTTGGCAGTATTGCTAGCGAGAATGGCGCTGAAATCGTTACTTATGATGCGAGTCGAGAGCTGCTCTATGTGGTATCGGGCGGTAGCGTGCTACAGGCGATCAATATTGCCGATCCGGCTGCGCCTGTCGTAGTGGCGTCAGTGGATATCGCTGATTTTGCACCTGACACGATTGGTGGTGCTAACAGTGTTGCCTACAGCGCTAGCAGTGATTTGCTCGCAGTGGCGCTGGCCTCCGATCCGGTGACTGCCAACGGGGTAGTCGCCGTTGCGAAACTCTCTGAAGTTCAAGCGGTGATTGACGCTGGTGGCAGTCTGACGGCGGAGAACATCGGGGATCTCGTTAAGGTGTTTGAGGTGGGGGCGCTGCCTGATATGGTCACCTTTACGCCTGATGGTTCCAAGATACTGGTGGCCAATGAGGGTGAGCCAGATGGAGAGATTGATCCAGAAGGGTCGATCAGCATTATTGATGTTTCCGGTGAGTTTGGTGATTTGGACCCGTTGACGGCTGTTTCTACAGCTGGTTTCACCGCATTCAACGGGCGAGCGGCAGATTTACGCGCCGATGGCGTTAGGCTTTTCCCAGACATTGGAGAAAATGTTGCCCGAGATCTAGAGCCCGAATATATTGCGGTTTCACCAGATGGCACGAAGGCGTTTGTGACGCTACAAGAAAACAATGCGATCGCCATCGTAGATATCGAGACCGCCACCGTTGAAGGCATTCAGCCGCTCGGTCTTAAGGACTTTAGCAAAGGTCTGCCGAACCTGACGACCTACGACTTCACCAACAGAGGCAACATCAACAACGGCGGCGACGATCTAGTCACATCTGAAGGCAACAATATTGAACTAGGCGGCTTTTCCGGTCTGTACTACGATGGCGTCGCAGAAAATGGGAATCTGAAGTTTTTGGCCGTTCCGGATCGGGGGCCCAACGGCGATGCAGCGGATGGCGATCGCCCTTTCCTTCTACCTGACTATCAATCTAGAGTAGTCTCCTTCGAGCTGAATGAGTCAACTGGCGAGATTACCATTACCGAAGAGCTGCTGCTTACCCAATCAGATGGCACAACACCAATCACCGGCCTGCCAAACATTCCAAATGTCGATGAACAAGCCGTCAATGCTTCTGGAAGCACCGTTGATCTCGATGGGGTTAGTCAGATTGACGCTGCTGAGTTTGGCTCAGATTACGACCCGCTAGGCGCGGATCTAGAGAGCGTTTTGCGTGATGGCGACGGCAATCTGTGGATGGTGGATGAGTATCGTCCGGCCATTTACAAGTTCGATAGCGAGGGTACGCTAATCAGTCGATTTGTTCCCGAAGGAACGGTTGATCAAGCCAACAATGCCAACTTAGGTGCGAATTTTGCAGACGGCCTGTTTGGCACCGAAACGCTTCCGGCTGACTATCTTAATCGCCGTGCCAACCGTGGCTTTGAAGGGGCAGCGCTAGATACTGATAGCGGTATTTTCTACGCCTTCATTCAGACTCCTTTGAACAATCCAGATCGGGCGGCGGGCGATGATTCTAGCGTGATTCGCATTCTAGGAATTGATCCGGCTGATGGTACGCCCGTTGCTGAATATGCTTACCTGCTGCAAAAGCCGGATGCTGGCAACAACGTTGATAAAATCGGCGATGTGGTGTATGCGGGCGATGGCAAGTTTCTGGTAATTGAGCGAGATTCTTCTTTAGAAAACAACGCACAAAAGTTTGTTTTCGAAGCTGATATCACCGGAGCGACCAACGTTCTAGATCAAACATTCGCAGACGGCGAAACGCTAGAGCAACAGTCTGCTGATGAGCTAGCTGCCCTAGACATCCAGACAGTCAACAAGAGAAAAGTCACTAATCTAGCGTCGATTGGCTACTTGCCCTCAGACAAGCCAGAAGGGATTGCGCTGCTGCCCGATGGCCGGATTGCAGTGCTCAACGACAACGATTTTGGTCTGGTCGAGGGCGCTGAGGCCGTGCAGCTTGGCATTATCGACTTTGACAGCAGCAGTGGATTGGATGCGAGCGATCGCGATGGCAACACAGACAACGACGACGAAACCGACGATGGCGCTATCAGCATCAACCCTGAGCCAGTTTTTGGCCTGTACATGCCAGATTCGATCGCGTCATTCGAGGTCAACAGTGAAACTTTCTACGTGATTGCCAACGAAGGCGACGATCGCGGCGATGCCGATGAAGACGCTCGTGGTGATGCTATTAGACTCAAAGATCTTGCAGATGTCACCTCGTTTGGTCGAGGCGGTCTGAGCCTAGACGAATCTATTGATCCAGCTTTGCTAGCCGATAACGAGCTAGGTCGACTGACAATTTCTTCTATCGATGGCGACACCGACGGCGATGGCGATATCGACCAGATTGTTGCCTACGGCGGTCGCTCTTTCTCTGTGCTAGATAGCAACGCCAACCTGGTGTTCGACAGCGGCGATCAGATTGCCCGGATTACCGCTGAGCTAGCGCCAGAGCTATTTAACGCCAATGACGGTTCACCCGATGAATTTGACAATCGTTCTGACAATAAAGGCGCTGAGCCCGAAGCAATCACCACTGGCGTCATCAACGGCACACCCTACGCCTTTGTTGGTCTAGAGCGAGCAGGCGGCGGCGTTTTAGCCTTTGATCTCTCTGATCCAAGTGCGCCTGTATTCGAGCAATACATTCGCGACGACGACGATATTGCACCCGAAGGCCTTGTCTTTATCTCAGCGGCAGATAGTCCAACTGGCGAAGCGCTACTCGCCGTCGCCAACGAAGTATCAAACACAGTCACAATCAATCAAGTCACTGAGACCGCAGGAGGAAACGGTGGGACGGGGAATTTCACGCTCTCACTCATTCACTTAGCCGACCAAGAAGCAGGAATTCCGGCCCTAGATGATGTGCCGCGAGCCTCAGCCGTAATCAATGCGCTCAAAGACGACTACGACAATACGCTAATTCTCTCTTCGGGTGATGCGTTTATTCCTGGTGTCTTCTTCTCTGCTAGTGCTGATAGTGAAAAGGCTTATGGTGGACCGGGCCGCGCGGATATCTTAATTCAGAATGAGCTGGGTATTCAGGCGATCGCATTTGGCAACCACGAGTTCGATCGCGGCACTGCCGTTGTTCGCGACCTGATTGCAGGCGAGATCCTAGCTGAAGATCTGGTGCTAGAAGAAGCTCAGCAGGTTAGAGCTGACGAGACAACCGTTCCGGACACTGATGCCACTGGCAACTTCAGCGCTAGCTTGAGCGGCAACCGTCTAACCGTCACAGGCGAATTTAGCAGCCTAACTAGCGCTTTATTTCCTGTAGGAGGTGAAGATCCTGTCGGTAACTCAGAGAGTTCTGCTCATATTCATATTGGTGATGCTGGCGAAAACGGACCCATCATCAGAAATCTTACAGTTACCTCAGAGGAAGACACCGACGAAGCTGACTCACCTCTCGGCACTTTCAGCGGTGAATTTGAAGGCACTTTTGATCTGTCTGATGAGGAAGTTGCTAGTCTGACTAGCGATGGCCTGTATGTAAATGTGCATACCGATAGCTTTCGCTCTGGTGAACTGCGCGGACAAATTGATATCGACCTCGAAAATCCAAACAGCGATGGCTTAGATTTTGATGGCGCTAACTTCCCTTATCTCAGCAGTAATCTGGACTTTAGCACTGACGACAATCTGTCGGATTTAGCTGTAGACGATGACCAAGCACCCGAACCCAACAGCATTGCAGCGACAACCGTTATTGATGTCAATGGTGAAAGAATTGGCGTCGTTGGTGCTACCACGCCAACTATCGACTTCATCTCTAGCCCTGGTGATGTCACTGTTCTACCAGAGGATTTTGACGGCAATCCTACCGATGCTCAGCTAGACGCACTGGCCGCCGAAGTTCAAGCCGACGTTGATGAGCTGCTAGCAGCCAATCCCGATATCAACAAAGTTGTTTTGCTGTCGCACATGCAGCAAATCTCCATCGAGCAAGCGCTAGCCACTAGGCTGAAGAATGTTGATATTATCGTGGCAGGCGGTTCCAACACTCGTCTATTCGATGAGGATGACATCGCGCGACCAGGCGACAGCGACCAGGGCACCTATCCAATCTTTACCACCGATGCCGATGGCAATCCTGTTGCAGTCGTCAACACAGACGGCAACTACAAGTACATCGGTCGCTTGGTTGTGGATTTTGATGAAGACGGCATTCTGATAGAGGAAAGCTACGATCCTACTGTCAGCGGCGCATATGCAACAGATGATGCTGGGATCGAGCGACTGGATGCAGAAGACCTAGTCGATCCGGAGATTCAAGAGATCATCGACACTATAGAAGGCGTCATTATCGCATCAGAGAGTAATGTCTTCGGTGTGAGTGAGGTCTTCTTGAACGGTTCGCGCAGCAGCGTCCGGATTCAAGAGACCAACCTGGGTAATCTGACAGCGGATGCGAATTTGGCGATCGCCAAAGAAACCGACGATAGCGTAGTCATCTCGATCAAGAACGGCGGCGGCATTCGGAACGACATTGGCCGAACCGTTGTTCCAGCAGGCAGTACCGGAGAGGTCGAAAGGCTGCCAACCGAGGCAATTCCTGAGGCCAACAAGCCAGCAGGCGGTATCTCTCAAAACGACATTGCCAATGCGCTGAGCTTTAACAACGGCCTGACGCTGCTGACAGTGACCGCCCAAGAACTCTTTGACATCATCGAATACGGTGTGGGTGCTAGCAGCTCAGACGATGGCAATACGCAAGGCCGCTTTCCACAGGTTGCTGGCATCCAGTTTAGCTTCGACCTCGCTAGAGAAGAAAACGACCGGGTTCAATCTCTCGTAGTTTTAGACGAAGATGGTGATGACGCTGACGTAATTGTTCAAAACGGTGAACTAGTTGGCGATGCAGACCGGACTTTTCGCTTGGTGACCTTGAACTTCCTTGCGGAGGGTGGTGATGGCTACCCGTTTCCAATGGGCGAAAGTGCTAATGCGGTCAGCATTACAGCGGCAGATGATGCTACCCCTACCGGTGAGGCCACCTTTGCCCCAGACGGCTCAGAGCAAGATGCCCTAGCTGAGTATCTATTCGACAACTTTGGCTCGGTAGACAGTCCGTTTACAGCCGCAGATACGGGTCGAGAAAATGACACTCGCTTGCAGAACCTAGCCTTTAGAGCAGACACGGTAATCGATGATGCACTCGTCGTCAGTGGGTTTACCCCTAATGAAGATGGCAGCACAGTAGAGCTGACAGATTTGGGGGGTGCCAATGCTGTCCGGTTTAATCTCAGCGATGTTCGAGTCGGCAACGCTAGCGAAGTCAGAGTTTTCAGCGTTGATGGCGATGGTATATCGACTCAGGTTGGTGCGTTCTCGGTATTGCAAGCAGGTCGAATTAACGCTAGCTTCATGCCTAGCTTTAGCTTAAATGCAGCGCAGGGCGATCGCCTACGGTTTGAACTAGTTGACAAAGATGGCGGCGTTACCAACGGGACAACGTCTATTGATGGAAATGGCAGCGCGATCTTGAACTTTGGTAGCTCACGGCTCTCACTGACAGCCGATGACGGTACGAGTGAGGCAAATCTCGTGGTTGATAGTGAAGACGGCGACGGAGGCGCAGTGCTTGATTTTGAAGGTCAAGCCGGCGATTCTATCGTCAGATTTTCGGTATTCCGAGAGGCGGCCTTCGACAGCACCGCAGGGCTTTACATCGTTGACGATCTGACTGGACAAGTCACCTTCGACGGCCAGACTTTTCAGGTCGGCGATGAAGGCTATGCAGAAGCGGCGCTGGCCAGGGCCGTCGCAAGTCTATCACTCTCCACTGAGAATAATGGGTTTACCACCTTGGAAGGAACAGTGAGCAACGATTTGTTTGGCACGTACATCAGTGTAGAGAATTCTAAGCTAGGTAGTACCGAAACCTACTTCTCATTCTTAGGCGCTAACAACGACAACCGCGACCATGTGAAGCTGCTGGGCAACAACGCCATTGGTTTTGAAGATTTGCCTATGCTTGGTGATGCTGACTTCAATGACCTGGTTGTCTCCTTCGAGATCGTTTAACAACAGATAGCAGCGCTGATCTTGAATCAGTTGGATTTACAGACCAGCGTTGCTATTAGACGAACCCAATTGGCAGAGATACGCGCCGTAGCTGTTTGACGTATACACTTCAGATGCTGACCGACATTCGATGCTTACGACTGACGCTAAACACATACTAAGCTGCCAACCAGGTCTATTTTTCTGAGATGCCTACACAAGCCCAACCCCGAAAGAAGCAGTATCCAGAAGCCGTATTTTCTCGACCTGATAGGCCACAGTCAAGTCAACCTAAAGGTCGAATACGGTAATCATTCTTCCTAGTACCTGTACAATCAAATATTCAAAAATTATTTAATTGTACTCTCCAGGAGAATCTCTCTTTATAACAGTAACCTTGCCAAATTTCTTACCTGACATTCTCAGTAGTTCATCGCCTGAAAATTCAAAGCCAAGCTTTAAGGCTATTCGCGCGACATCGTCTGCGGTTGATGCTGTGAGCACCTCTCTTTTAAGCGCAGGTTCAGACTGCATTTTCTTCAAAAACGCTTCGAGTTGATCTAAAGCCATGTTTCGCACTCTTACTCTCGCTAGCTGGTTATACGTTAAACGGAGAAACCATTGCTAGCTTCATGCAAATTCTACTATTTTATCAAGATACATGCAATGAGTAGAACGTCTTAGCCAATTTCAATAACAGTGAGTTGGTCATGCTGACAGATGCGATCGCATTCACCAATCGCCTCGGCGACAGCATCAGCCCCACCGCCTTTGAAGAAAATATTCTCTAGCAGTTTTCTTGAGCTGAGCCAGAATCTGTAGCCACTGCCGAGCCGGTTTATCGTAAAAAGTAAAGATGTCGCCAAATGCGATCGCGCCATTCTCATGATGCGCCCAGTGCTCTTCTGGCGTGACCATCCGCAGCGCGTGACAGATCTGTAGCACCCAGGTAGGAGTGTGCCAGCCCATTTTTGTTGTGTGCCGCCAGACGACGTGGAATTCCCCGAACAGCAGACCGAGGATAGTGCCGATGGGGGAGAAGGAATAGAGTGCGATCGCAACCACAAAATACGGCACCGCTCCCAAAAAGCCATCCAGCATCACCAGAGGCCGGCTAGAGAGCACCGCATAGTGCTGAAAGCTCTGCTTTGACTCGTGGTGGACGCGGCAGTGCAGCCGTCCAATAGCATGTTCGGGGACGTGGTAGATAAACGTAGAGGCCGCATCGCCGGCCAAGAGCAGCAAGGCGATCGCCACTATTGCTTTCGCAGTTATAGCTAACAAAAATAACAATACAAGAATCCTCACATCATCAGGTCTGAACGGAGGAATATCGTGTACGTATTGAGGAATCACTAAGTCAACAATAAGATCTAGTTAAAGTTTGTTCGACAACATAGAAAGACAATCTTGCACGCGCTGTGGTTGTCAAGACTAAATGCAAAGTGTCGAAATCTTCTATAGAGGCGATCACAAAAGGCGATTACGTAAACCAATTGCACCGATAATCGTATAGATAAACCAGCTGTAGCAACCGTCCGACTATCCTATTGCAGCAAAACGGCTGTGATATAGATCACTGCAATTTTGTAATTCTCTGGTAGATAGCTGTAGCTTTGCAAGGTTTTAGCCAGCTCGAGCTTCCTCCGCAACATTACGGACACTTCATGTAGGCAGGGGGCATATTGACGGTAGTATGGTCTACGATATCGCCAACCTGATAAGTACTAGCTTTGTGCCCGATATATTAACAATAGGAACTTCAGCAAAAGCACCAAGGCTAGCACTGTAGGCAATCTTGGTCCAGAAGGTATCACTTTCACTTTGGACCACTGGATAGTCCTGCTGCCCTCCTGCTATTGACTATCTACAGAAAGGCTAGCGGATCGTCACTTTTACGAAGTTTCATAATAAACAAAAAATACTGATAGGGAGATACCCAACGTGAACATCAACGAAATCCGCATCAAGCAGCAAGGTAGCAACGACGATGAATACTTTGAGCTGTTTGGTCAGAGTGGCGAATCGCTAGACGGTCTAACCTATGTCGTTATCGACAGTACATCTACAAATAAGGGCAGCGGCCTGCTCCGGGAGGCCGTCAGTCTTGAGGGCCAAAGCTTCGACGCGAACGGGTTCTTTGTCGTTGCTCAAGATGCCTTTGATGATGATCTGGGCACCGCAAACTTGAAAGTGTCAGATCTCAGGTTTCCCAGCCAGAACGCGGTGACACATCTACTGGTAGAGGGCTTTGACAGCGATGTTGCCAGTGTTGGCGATGACCTTGACACCAATAACAACGGAACTCTAGATATAACGCCTTGGACTAACATTGTCGATTCTGTTGCTTTTGTCGGCTCGAACGCAAATCAGAACGTCTACAGCAGCACTCGCGTTGGTCCTAGTGATGGCAGCGTTCCTGCGCACATCTTCCGTTCGCCCGATGGCACGGGTAGTTTCCAAATTGGGAGTTTTTCGCTAGGAAGCTCTACGCTTGCTGATACCCCAGGTGCAACCAATTCTACGGGAGATGGTGGTGGTGGCACCGTTCCTGCAGCCCCTGTCTTTGTAGTGTCGATTGACGCCAATGACGATGGCTTCATCAGCGATGATGAGCTCAACAACCAGACTACCGTAACCGTGACGGTCACACTGGCTTCTGGATCGGCAGTGGGCGATCGCATCATCGTCAACCTAAATGGTGAAGAGATAGAGAATCGATTAGTCACCGCCGGAGATATCGCCAACGGCGTCACTATCGACGATATTATCGTGCCGCCTGCTGATACAGTGGCCACCTTTACTTCCACACTGACTAACGATGTTGGCACCTCTGAGGTAGGTACCCAAACCTTTACAATTGGCAATCCTCCAAGCGGCAGCGTGCCTAGCACACCTGTCTTTGCTGTGTCGACAGACACCGATAGCGACGGCTTCATTAGCGACGACGAGCTAGATGGTGACACCGTGATCGCCGCTACCGTTACGTTGACTTCTGGGGCAGCGGTAGGGGATATCTTACGGATCACCACAGATGATGGCACGGTCATCGTCGACGATTTAGCCCTGACCGCTGAAGATATTACCGATGGCGTTACTATCGACGACATCACTGTGCCTGCTGGTACGGAAGTCACCTTTACTTCTACGCTGACCAACGATGCTGGCACGTCCTCTCCAGGCGTACAAACTATTACAATCGGCAATCCTCCAGTGGCTGTCGCCAGCGCCTTTACCCCCAGTGCAGATGGCAGCACAGTAGAGCTTTCAGACCTAGACGGGACCACCGCTGTCCGGTTCAATTTAGGTGACATCCGCCTAGATAATGCTAGCGAAATCAGAGTCTTCAAGGTGGGTGATGGTGAAGGTGAAACAGATACTCAGCTCGGAGCTTTCTCAGTCCTGGAGTCGGGTCAGCTTGATTCCAGTTTCACACCGAGCTTGAGCTTGGGCGCAGTTGAAGGCGATACGCTACGCTTCGAGCTAGTAGACGAAGATGGCAACGTTACCTCCGGTGTCACCTCGATCGGCAGCGATGGCAATGGCATCTTGACCTTTGGCCGCACAACGCTATCGCTATCGACCGATGATGGCACTGGTGCACCTAACCTGGTCGTTGACAGCGATACGGATGATGGTGATGGTGCAGTTGCGCTTGACTTTAGAGGTCTAGCTGGCACTCAGTCTGCGGTCACTTTTTCGGTATTCCGCGAAGCAAGCTTTGACAGCGCAGCAGGGTTGTATATCGTTGATAACCTGACCGGTCAGGTGACGGACGATGACGGCACTGTCTTCCAGGTTGGCGAGGAGGGCTACGCCGCTGCTGCCCTAAGTCGAGCCGTCGAAGATCTCTCTCTCTCGGCGAGCGACAACGGTTCGAGCAGTGTCACAGCTACGATTGATAATGCTTTATTTGGCATGTACATCACCGTGGAAGACACCGATCGAACCTATTTCTCGTTCTCAGATGTTAACCCCGACGACAACGACCATGTGAAGCTACTAGGCAGCAACGCCTTCGGCTTCGAAGATCAATTAGGGCTAGGTGATGCCGACTTCAACGACTTAGTTGTTTCGTTCGAGGTATCACCGGTTACCGCAGCCTTTGTATAGTCCGATTGCTCTGCTAGCAAACGAGGGCGGGGGTTCTCATATGAGCACAAGTGCTCGCTTGCTAGTTGAACCAGCATTTGCCGCTGCTTGAGTAGCGTGCTGCTGTATCACGCTATAGCAGGCTTTTTCAGCCCAAGACTTTGACCGTAGCGGTTGGCAAGTCTTGGGCTTCTTTTGTGGTACGTTTTGATCCACTCTGTGAATAAGTGCGCCTACCTAGAAAAAGATATGGAAGCAACCGTGAGGAACTCTCTCAAATGATCAAGCGACTACTACCTTTTGTTTTATTGATGACTGGCGGCTTCTGGGGCGCTACTCATCTATCGGCGGGACTGAAAATTAACCTGGCCGCTAATGCTCAGGCGGATGCTCAGACAGAATTGGCTGAAGGGCGACGAGCCAGAAGGGCTTTACTATACTTTCTTTGACGAACGCATTTTGCTAGACGAGCGCACCGATCAAATTGCCGTCCAATTCACAGAAGACTCGGTCACACGGGGCGGAATTGGTGAATCAGAACCGGCCTATCTACAGCTACGGCGAGACATTGAAACGGCCTTGGCAGAGACCAGAGACATCTCCCAGCCGCCAGTAGACTTAGACATTAGTCCCCTTGGGAACGATTACGCGCTGATCACACTGCCCGTAGGCAGTACGCGCAGTCTAGACAACAATATTACTCGGCAGCTCGCTCAGCCTTATATTGCCGCTACCTTACCTGTCGTTACTCGCAAAGGCAGCAGTGATTCAATCGTAGTCACTCCTGATGTAGTTGTCAGTTTCTCGCCCGAGACCACTCAGGCAGAAGCGGCGGCGATGGTAAGCGAGTACGGAATGGAAATGGTGCGATCGCTACAGTTTAGCCCCGGACGATTTCTGGTACGGGCAACAGAAGCGACCGGCACTGCTGTTTTAGAAGCGGCTAATCGGCTAGATACCGCGCCCGGCGTTCAGTCAGCAACGCCCAACTTTGTACAGTCGATTGCCTATCAAAGAGACGTAGATTTTGGAGAAGTAGACTTCAAAGTTCCTGGAGAGGGCGAAGTAGGAGAGACTTCCCCCGAAGAGGGGCTGATGGATGAACTGGACGAACAGCTATCAGAGGAGGCGCTCAAAGAGACCTTAGAGGAGACCCCAGACGCTTCACAATCATCCGCACAGGAGTCTTCTAGAGCCTTTGCTTTTCCCAATTCGCTGCTGCCCTGGCAGTGGTTGCTCAATAGTTTACCAATGCGTCCTAGCGCAGGCAAACGAACAGACATCTATGCGCTAGAAGCCTGGCTAAAAAGTGACAGCGGTGAGGGTGTTACCGTTGCAGTTGTAGATAGTTTGATGCAATGGGATCATCCGGATTTAATCAACAGCGTTTACAGACTACCAGCAACAGTCTCGAATCCCTTGCCGGGTGAAATCAGCGGGTGGGATTTTTCTAGCGAAGTAGTCACCTGTGAAGTGACTAACAGCAGCAATTGTGCCTATGGCGATCCAGATACTCGAATCAGCAACGAGGAAGTAGCCGTCTATAAACGAGAGTTTCAGAATTCTGTTGTACTTTCGGACGAAGAGCTGCTGGCGACCTACGCCGAATTGGATGAATACCTTCAGTATCAAGCACCCGAATCTACGTCAGCGCAAAGAGCAAGTCATATGCGCTATTTGTTTCAAAGTGAGCCGTCTGGCGAATTCCATGGAACTTGGTCAGCGGGGGTGATTACCGCTAGGCCACAGACCAATGTTGGCGTAGTTGGCGTTGCCCCAAATGCTCAGTTCTTGCCAATTCGAGTCTTTGGATTGAATGGCAAGATTACGCCGACCTCTCTGATAGAAGCGTCTGGTTACGCAGCCGCTAGAGGCGTTGATGTGATCAACTTTAGCCTGAGCAGCTCTGCGCCACACGAAGAGTTTCAGACGAGGCTCAATGAGATTATGCAAGCCGATCCAAAGCTAGTAATTGTTGCATCTGCGGGCAATCTCAATGTCAATCGAGCTTCTTTCCCGGCGGGTGGTCCTGGTGTGATTGCGGTAGGTTCGACTAATATATATGGTGGCCGATCATATTTCAGCAGCTATGGCCGAGGATTAGACGTGGTTGCACCCGGTGGGGATGTGCGCAATTCTCTAGTTGAAGGAATTTTAACAACCGGTGGAGCCTGGGTGTCTGGCTTTTGGGAAGGGCTAAGTGGAGGCAGCTTAGAGTCGAGCTATTCGGCCATCGACGATAGAGGCAGATATGTGGGCGTACAGGGAACGTCTTTTTCTGCGCCTGCTGTATCTGGTGTGGTGGCGCTAATGAAAGATGCGGACGATAGCAGAGTGTTGACGCGCACTCAGATCACTGAGCTGTTAGAACGCTCTGCTGACTATAACGAGCTGGGCATTAGCGCTCAAGAGATGGCCGAGTACCAGCAGTATCAGGAACAGACCGGCAGTACGATTTCCTCGCAGGAGTATTTCTTTGGCCGTGGCTTGATCAATGCTGAGACAGCGGTTGATGGTGTGAGGAGAGCGGTGCGATAGGAGAATGGTGATGGAAGGCGATCGCGCTACAAAAAATCACGCGATCGCCTTCCATCAGGTCTGCTCTTATTGAAGTAGCTCCATACCCAAATCAATCAACCCTCAAGTCGACCAACCGAGAGCCAAATCAATCAACGGCCCTCAAAAGACCCTTCTACCCTTCTAACAATCTTCTTTCTCATCACCCTTGTTTGATTCCTCTAGCAACCGCTCGAAGCGTTCTTTGCTCCAACGGTCGGTGGCGTAAGAGATGGCGCTGATTTCTTCTAGGCGAATGAGCCAGACAGTACGCTGATAAGGATCATCCGGTAGGTCTTCGTCCTCGAAGCCTTCGGATACGTCAACGTCGACGACTTCTACATATTCGGTATCTAGAAAGATAGGAATGCCGACTAGCCGGGTGCCTGGCATACGAAACCAGACTTCGCTTCCAGCATGAAGGGCTTCTTCTAATCGGTGATACAGTCGGCTCGAAGAAGTTGAAGAAGCGGCGGTGGCAGATCGTGTATTGGTGGACTGCTCTTGACGGGCTGTATTCTTCATCATGCCTTCTGTCATAATCTTCCTCCTAAAGTACGCTGCTTGGCTGTGCCCTACTGTTTGGATCTCGTCTTTGCTGCGCTTTTTCTAGGACACAGGATATTTGCTCAATCAGTTCAGGTGATGCTTTCGGCCTAGCATACCTCTTTCTTACAAGGATTAGTCTTCTTAATTAAAAGGGGATATCTAACTGTAGAGAACCGTGAATTTACAGCTGACAACCCAGCTCGAAGTTTTCCTTTTCTAGCTATAGACGAGCTATAGCATCATTACAACATAGCAAATCCCTACTCAATTGATCGCCTTAGTTTGTACCGGTTTCCGGATGCGGTTAGAGAGCGCCAATCGCGTCGCTAGATGCCATATCAGCGTTTGGGCCGGTATACTATGCCCGGGCTAAGCGACTGATTCTATAGTACGAATGACCCGTGGCCACGGACTCAACGGGGGATAGGCTGATTTAGGTGCCTACCTCGGCAGATTATTTTGAGGGCCTAACTCGCATTAGCGGCTGACCAAATTCGATTGGATCTGCGTTCTCGACGAGGATGGCAACGATTTCACCAGAGACCTCGGCTTCTAGCTCGTTCATCAGCTTCATGGCTTCGATGATGCAGACGGTTTGACCGGATTGAATGCGATCGCCTACCTCAACAAAAACCGATTCGTCTGGGGCTGGCGAACGATAAAACGTTCCCACCATTGGCGAAGTGATTTCGACTAGTGACGGGTCGATGACTGGTGCCAGCGGAGATGCAGCTTCTACAGGCGCACTGACAGCTGGCGACGCTGCTACCGGAGCCGCTGGGACAGGCACGGCAGGCGCAGCACTAGGGGCGTTGCTGAGAACTACGTCTGGCTGAAGCGCAGAGGGCTTACGAAGTGTCAGTTCAAATTCAGCATTTTTAAGGGTTAGCTCAGCGATGTCAGTTTGGTCTATAGCCGCTACTAACTCGCGGAGTTCTTGAAAATTCACCTGTAAAACCCCATATCAAAAAAAATATTCACAGTTTGCTCCAAGTTTCACGAGCTTCTAAGTTTCACGAGCTTCCAAGCTTCATGAGTTTTTAAGTTTCACGACCTAAATAAGTATCGTTGCGAGTGTCAATCTTAATTTTCTCGCCTTGAGAAATGAAGAGCGGCACCATCACCTGAGCGCCCGTTTCGACGATGGCAGGCTTCGTACCACCGGTCGCCGTATCGCCCTTAACACCGGGGTCGGTCTGGGTGACTTCTAGCGTGACCGAATTGGGTAGCTCTACTTCCAAAACCTTGTCATCCCAGGTCAAAACAGTTACTTCCATCTCTTCTTTGAGATACTTAACCGAATCGCCGATCTGCTCGTCATTCAGACGGCTTTCTTCATAGGTCTCCATGTCCATAAAGACGTATTGCTCACCGTCTCTATAGGTGTATTGCTTGTTCCTCTTTTCGAGCACCGCTTGAGGAAGCATCTCGCCTGCTCTGAAAGTCCTTTCGAGGTTGCTACCGGTCTCGGCGTTCTTGAGTTTGGTTCTAACAAAAGCAGAACCTTTGCCGGGTTTTACATGCAAAAACTCAACGACACGCCACACAGAGCCATCGATTTCGATACTGGTACCGGTGCGGAAATCATTGCTGGAAATCATGGTGATAGCTAAAAAGTGCTAAGGCAATCGGCAATCATTGTACAGCTCGGCGGTAAGTTGCCTGTCAACAATGCGCCATAAATTAATAGGCACAATTGAGCGAATCACTGACAGACCGTCTCGGCTGGTGGCTACAGTCAATCGCTAACAAACTGCTAGCCAACGAATTGCTAACAAGGATTACAGCATCGGCCTCTGACTCCGGCTATGAGACCCACACTATGGCAAGATCAAAGGCGAACGCCTCTAAGCCCTCTCAAATCAAGCCATGAATTTGCGAAAGTCCCGCTGTTTTAACCGGCGCATTAGCCAGACTGCTAACATGCCTATCCGCCTGTTTAGTCGAGCCAGTAGCTTTATGCCCAAAAGCGTTATGACCAAAAGCGCCATCAAAGCCACCTGCTTTAGTCTGCTGCTGTCGGCAGTCTGTCTATTTACATCCATCATGCCAGCACAGGCATCGGTGCTCAATCTGGCATCAGCGCCCGTGCTGGCCGGACTGCCGCCGGGGAACGCAATCACAGATGGTGCGGCTCTGCTTCGCTACGCTTTGCCTATCGACAATAAAGAAATTCGCTCCATCCAAGGGGATCTAGAAGAAATTTCGGAGTGGCTTCGCAGCAAGCGATGGGGACCGATGAATAAGGATGTCAAAAAAGTAGAGCGGGTCTTGAACAGAAAACGAGACGCGATTTTGGCCAGCGTGCCAGATGACCGCCAGGCGCAGGCGAATATTATTCTCGACAACATAGCGGGGGGATTAGATCCGCTCCGTGAGGCGATCGCATCCGAAGACAAGAACAGCGTCTGGATTGAGCGTAAGAAGCTGCTAGACCAAGTTGGCGAGTTGGAAGAGCTGATGGTAGACGGTTTTCCGTTTGAGGTGCCAGCTGAGTATGATAGCCTGCCTCAGCTTATAGGTAGAGCGACCGTCGAATTCGAGACTAGTAAAGGTAACGTCACTGTTGTCGCCGACGGCTACAGCGCTCCAGTGACAGCCGGTAACTTCGTCGATTTAGTTGACAAGAAGTTCTATGACGATATGCCATTCATCCGAGCGGAAGACTTTTATGTATTGCAAACCGGCGATCCAGAAGGCCCAGAAGTTGGCTATATCGATCCCAAAACTGGCGAGTATCGGGCGATTCCGATGGAGATCTTGGTCAAGGGTGACGATGAGCCTATCTATGGCTTCACGCTAGAAGAGATTGGTCAATACATGGATGAGCCGGTTCTACCGTTTAATTCCTACGGTAGTCTGGCGCTGGCAAGACCTGGCAATGACAACAATGGTGGCTCTTCGCAGTTTTTCTTCTTCTTGTTCGAGGCCGAGCTGACGCCTGCGGGTCGCAATATGCTAGACGGACGCTATGCGGTGTTTGGCTATACGATCGAGGGTAAAGAGGTGCTGCGATCGCTCACCCAAGAAGACAAAATCATCTCAGCTAGAGTGATTGACGGACTAGAAAACCTGCAGCAACCGAGCTAATCCTATTGGCAGCTACAGACGCAGCTACAGAAACGATTGCAGATGTTGGTGAGCTAGCGCTAATTGAGCGGATAAAGCCCTATTGCGCAGCTGGTGCCATCGGCGATGATGCAGCGGTTCTAGCCACTAACGCAAATCATCAGCTAGTGGTCACAACTGACATACTGATTGAAGCGGTTCACTTTAGCGATCGCACAACGCCTCCCTATTCAGTTGGGTGGCGAGCGGTGGCCGCGAATCTGTCCGATCTTGCCGCAATGGGCGCACAGCCGCTGGCGATCACGGTGGGGTTGGGGTTGCCCAGTCATACAACGCTGATCTGGATAGAAGAACTTTATCGCGGTATGTCGGACTGCTTGGCGAAGTACGGCGGCGCAATTGTGGGCGGTGACTTTTGTCGCTCTCGCGATCGGACGGTGTCAGTTACCGCACTAGGTGAAGCTCAGCCGATGCAGATCATTCGCCGAGATACTGCAAGGCCAGGAATGTCGGTTGTTGTAACAGGGACTCATGGTGCCTCTAGAGCGGGCCTAGCGCTGTTGCTAGAAGAGCTGGTACTTTCCGAAAATGACAGCTCTCAGGCAGACGATTGGATAAGGGCGCATCAGCTGCCCGTGCCCCGGTTTGATGCGATCGCCGCCCTTCGCCAAATTGTTCAATCTCAAATTGTTCAATCTCAGCGCCCACAGGTTGAGAGCACCTACTCTGTGATTGCTGGTATGGATAGTAGTGATGGGCTGGCCAACGCGCTATTGCAGCTCAGCAACAGCAGCGGAATCGGGATGGATATTGCGCGATCGCAACTTCCCTTACCGCCGGGACTTAGTACCGCTGTCGGCTCTAAAACCGCCGTAGACTGGGCGCTCTACGGCGGCGAAGACTTCGAACTAGTGCTATGCATGCCGCCGCCGCTAGCAGAAACATTCACCCAGACTTCGTTTGGCATTGCCATTGGCACGACTACGAACACCGGTATAGTCAGCCTTCGTCCGACACCAAATAGCCGGAAGAATGGAGTTGCTGTGACCCACAAAGGTTTTCAGCATTTCTAGCTGTTCGTATTTTTGGAATCCGCAGCGCCTTTGAACTGGGCGCAAAAATGCACTACACTAGCAAAGCTATATTCACCCTAAACCCACATACGCTCATGGCGGTTCCAAAGAAGAAAACGTCCAAATCAAAGCGGGACAGTCGCAGAGCTACCTGGAAACGCAAGGCAGCTATTCAAGCTCAGCGCGCGCTTTCCCTAGGCAAGTCTGTACTGACCGATCGTTCCACTGGCTTTGAGTACCCTTCTAAAGATGACGAAGACGACGATGAGTAGATCTGCTTAGCTGGCAAGCAGTGAAAGCGATACAATTGTTAATGAAAGCAGAGTCAGCTGGCTCTGCTTTTTCATTAGCAATGCCTATTCGTTTCTAGCAGACATGGTACAGACCCAAAGAACCGTCAGACGTATTCGACTCACGCTATCCCAGCAGCGATGTCGCCAGATTGCCATCCGCGTAGCGATAGTCGTAGGAACAGTACTATTCACAATCAATCATGGACAGGCGGTGCTGCAAGGTGAGATGAGTCCTAGCCGCTGGCTGTCTGCAGTGCTGACCTACTGCGTACCGTTCATGGTGAGTATTCACGGCCAGAGCAGCCACCAAAAGATCCGTCAGCTTTCGTCAGGTCAGTTCTGATATAGCGGTTCCCGGATGCATACTTGAAGAGAAGGTTGTGCCTACGGGACCGCGAGTCACTTCGCTAGCCACCTAGCCACGAAATAGCCAGACATAAGCTAGTCGGATCGATCGCGATCACACCTATTTAAATACCAGATCGAACCAGTTCAAGCGTACTTCAGATCGTTTGTATTGATATGATAAGGGCCTTAGTCTTATGTGCGATCGCAGCGCATGGTTCCAAAGCAGCTAAAGCTACAAAACTTTTTGAGCTACCGAGAGGTGGTGTTAGATTTTGCTGGATTGCATGTGGCTTGTGTGTGCGGGCCGAATGGCGCTGGGAAGTCCTCACTATTAGAGGCGATCGCCTGGTGCATATGGGGCCAAAGCCGGGTTAACGCAGAAGACGATATCATTCGTCAAGGTAGCTTGGAGACTCAGGTCAGCTTTTACTTTGAGCAGGGTGGACAGAGCTACCGAATCATTCGCACCCGCCGTCGTCAGCAAAACAGCGCTCTAGAGTTTCAACTAGAAACCGAAGCTGGCTTCAGAAGCCTGACTCAAAAAGGCGTACGTGCTACTCAGCAATATATCCTTCAGCAGCTAAAAATCGACTACGAGACCTTCGTCAACGCCGCCTATCTTCGCCAGGGTCGCGCCGACGAATTCATGCTCAAGCGTCCCGGCGAAAGGAAGCAGGTACTAGCCGACCTGCTAGGGCTAGATCACTACGACCTACTAGCCGAACAGGCCAAAACCCAATCCAAAGACTACAAAGCGCAGCTTCAGCCGCTGACGCTTTTTCTAGAACAGCTATCGGCTCAGCTAGACACTCGCTCGGCGATCGAGCAAGACTATCAGCGGCTGCAAACCCGAATGGAAGAAGAAAAAGCAAAAGAAGAGAAACAAAAGAAAAAGCTCAATCGCCTTCTAAACCAACGGAAAAAGCGCCTAGACCACCAACAGCAGCTAGCGCTCTTAGAGCAAGAACAGCAGCATCAGCAAAGCCGGCTAGAAACGTTAAGAGATTCCCTAGCACAAGCTCAAGATCAGCAGACTGAGATCGAGCAGATATTAGAGAATGCAGCAGAGATTCAACAGCAGTACAGCCAGCTAGAGGCTGCGCGCAAGCAGGAAGAAGAACAGTCCGAACGGTTCCAACGCTACCAGCGCCTTCAGGCTGATCGGCTCTGTGTCCAGCAGCAAAACGATCGGCAGGCGCAGGCGCAGCGGATTCGCTTGGCTCAGTTAGAGACGCGGCTAAGCGAGCTGACGCAACAGGGACAGGCACTAGAAAAAACGCTGGAAAAGAAAGCGGAAATATCGCATCAGCTAGAAACGCTGAAAGCCGCTAAAAAGCAGCTCAGGCAGTTTGATGCGACAGAAGCCAAAAGCGCACCGCTCCGGCAGAGATTTCAACAGATCCAGGGACAGATCGCGCAAGCTCATACCCGCTTAGCCACTCGTATAGAAGAGCTGGACAGCCGCCAGGAAAAGATTTCGACCCAGCAGGTACAGGCTCCTCAGCTAGCGAAAAGCGCAACAGAAATTGCTCATCGGCTGGCGTATTTAGAGCAGAGAAAAGAGTACCAAGAGGCAGTGAGAGAAAAAGGAGTAGAGCGACGCAGCTTTATGGAGCGGCTGCGTGAAAGTCAGCGGCACTGCGAGGTAGAATTAGGAAGATTTGATCAGATGCTGGCTCTGTTAGAAGACCCGGATGAGGCTCACTGTCCGCTGTGCGCCCAGGTTTTGAAGGGAACGGACTGGCAGAAACTGTGCGATCAAACCAAAGCCCAAAGAGAAGATGTCCAAAATCAAATCTGGGTCATTCGCGAGCAGCTAGCGGTCTCAGAAAGTGAAATTCAGACCTTGCGCCAGGAATATCGAGCCCTAGAAGAAGAGCTAGTCAGCTACTCTGCTTGTTTAGAAGAAAAGGGGCAGCTTTCAGCAAAGCTAGCCTCTGTTGATACCCTGCAAGACAGGCTTCAGGAAATGAGCGAGGAGCGAGCCCAGCTAGAGCGGTGCCTACAAGAAAATGACTATGCTGAAGAGCTACAGGGCGAACTACAACAGATAGAGCAGCAGCTATCTGATATGAACTATGACGATCGCAATCATGCGTTGGTGCGATCGCAGGTAGAAAGACTCCGCTGGAGCGAACTCAAGCGCAGCGAAATCGCACAGGCCGAACGCCGACTAAACCAGATTCGAACCCAGCGCTCGCAGCTAGAAATAGAAGTTCAGTCAATCTACGATGCGATAGAGGCGGAAGTCAATCAGCATAGTATAAAAGCACTTGCAGAACTCGATCGGCAGCTAGCTGCAACCGGCTATAGCCTCGACGAGCAAAATCGGGTCAGAGAAAAACTAAAGCAGGCCAGAGCTTGGGAAAAACAATACCAGCGACTACAGCAGGCTCAGATACAACAGGTAGAAGTTGCCGAAAAAACCATGCGTCTTAGCACGGACTACAAGCTGCAAACAGCAAGTCTAGAATTAGTCGAAGAGAAAATCATCGCTCTAACCGAGCAGATCTCGGGTCTGCCTGATGCCACCGCAGAGATTAACGCCTTAGAAGTCTGGCTCGCTGATTGCCGAGAAACCCGCGACTGTCAGCTTTCAACCTTAGGTCGCCTTCAGCAGCAGCTCTCTCAGCTAGAATTCGTTCAGACCCAGCACCAAGAACAACAGAAAACATTATCTGATCTTCAACACAAGTACCAGGTCTACAGATCGCTATCAGAAGCCTTTGGACGTAACGGCATCCAGGCACTGATGATCGAAAACCTGCTGCCACAGCTAGAAGCCACCACCAACCAAATCCTGGGTAGGTTGAGCAACTATCAGCTACACGTCAGGTTCATGACACAGCGAGCCGGACGCAACAAAAAGAAGCTAATTGATACCCTAGATATCCTAATTGCTGATGCCAAAGGGACGCGACCCTACGAGACCTATTCGGGTGGTGAGGCGTTTAGGGTGAATTTTGCCATTCGACTGGCGATCGCTAGACTACTAGCGCTGCGATCGGGTACAGCTCTACAGATGCTGATCGTTGACGAAGGCTTTGGCACTCAAGATAAAGCCGGATGTGAAAGGCTGATTGCGGCGATCGAGGCGATCGCACCTGACTTTGCTTGTATCCTCACCATCACCCACATGCCCCACTTTCGCGAAGCCTTTCAAACCCGTATAGACGTGTTCAAAGACGATGATGGTTCTCACATTCTTATTTCAGAATAATCTCGAATACTGTTGGCTAGCTCCTTTAGTACATTTGAAGTCTGATCAAGATCGCAAGTTCCGTTGAAGTGGTAGTCTCTCTTGAACGCATCCATGTGTATCAGCTCATGGTTCGCAGATAAAGAAGGGAGTTCGCAACAATTAGCCAGTCAGCGAGAGATAGATATCATGGACAAGGTCTTTGACTCGGTAGCGTTGGAGAATTCGGTGGACGGCAGCTTCGGTTTTCTCAGCGGAGAGACGCTTGTGACCTCCACCAGTCGCTTGGTTGGGCGTTCATGGATCGGCTACAACGTGCGCGTGACTTAGGTGAAAAGGCCCATGACTCCTCACGACTCAACGACAGACCAGTACATCCTGTAATCGTTACCAGATGATATTCGTGCGGCCATCTTGACCTACACTAGCGAGTCGGTCCTACAGCCTGAAGCTGTTATTGAAGGTGCGCTGAAGCGCTTTCAATAACTAGACACTACACTGAGTGACGAACCAGTTAGTGCTGCTGAGGACAGGAGTTTGTTAGCAGCCTTGCCAAGTGTTCTCCAAAGTCAGGCAATGAAATATGCAGAAAAGACAGAGATACCTTCTGAGCTGGTGATTGAGTCGGCGATCGCGCACTTTCTCGATCCAGACTCAGTGACCTTCAATGACTGCCAAGTAAAAGTAGAACAGACTTCGATTGCACGGCTTAAGCAGTACGCAGATAACGAATCGGCAACAGCTGCTTAGTGTCAAAGTAGATACGCGATCACGGTGTGTACTACCGTCCTTTAAATGACCCTTTGCAAGACACTTCAAAGCTAGATTCAACGAGGCTTCGACGTTTCGGACGTTGTTTTAAGCTAGTTACTTTCGATGCCAGCTTCTTTGCAATCAGGCTCATTAGAGACGCCTGCTGCCATAGAATATAGAATAGTATTTAATAAGGTCACTATTAGGTACTTAAGATGGTCTCGCTACAGAACATTCAGTCGCTCACTGACTTTCGGCACAACGCTAAGAAGTACGTAGAGCAGCTCCAGACGACGCAAGCACGCTAGTGCTCACGGTCAACGGCAAAGCTGCCGTCGTAGTAGAAGCTGCTGAAGCCTATGAAGCGTACCAGGCCCGCATCCGTGAACTAGAAGCAGAGATAGCTGCGCTGAAGCTGCAAACGCTGAAGGATGCAGTTGCCATCGGCGCACAGCAGGCAGAGCAAGGTCAGTTTAGCTCTCGTAGCTTTGACGAGATTATTGCGGCAGCGCAATCGGCAGTCAGCAGCCAGTCGGCTAGCTAGATGTACAACATTCGGTTTACAGAGCAAGCCGATGCCGATCTACTGGGCATCTATATCTACACATACAACATCTGGAACGAAGACCAGGCCATTGAGTATACCGATGGCCTGAAGGCCACGGTCGACAAGTCAGCGGAGAACCCAGAGCGGCTGGCACGGTAGACCGCTCTACGGTGCGTCCAGGCTACCGCAGCTACCGCTACGAGAGTCATTTAGTGTTCTATCGAGTGTCTAGTCAGTTTGTGGAAGTCGCGAGGATACTGCACAAGCGCATGGATGTAGGCAAACAGTTCTCTGACAAGGAGTAGCGTCGCGATCACCAGTCGCTGGGCAGTGGGCTAAAGATTGTGCTTATTATACTTGCGCGAATACGAGGCTGGGGGCATCGCCGCGCTCAAACAGCTGAACTTCAAAGGCAGCCCCAGCCAACTAAACGAGCATATTCCGAGTCTCAAAGCGCATTTTGAAGCCCATCCACCGCGCACCTCAGCCGAGGCAGGCGCAGAGATTGAGCGGCTCACTGGCATTAAACGCAGTCCCACGCAGATCAAAGCCTTTCTTAAGCGCATGGGGCTGAAACCGCGAAAAGTCGGTTACGTGCCAGGGAAAGCGGCAACGCCTGAGAAGATGGCCGAACAGGATGCCTTTCAAACCGAAGAACTCGAACCCCGGTTAGCAGAAGCACAGGCCGGAGAACGCGCCCTTTTTTATGGATGCTGCCCACTTTGTCCACCGGGCTTACTTGGGCTTTCTCTGGTGCTTCAGTCGCATCTTCATAGCCTCGCCCTCGGGTCGTAAACGCTTCAATGTCTTAGGCGTCGTCAATGCCATCACCAAAGAAGTCATCACCGTCACCCGGCGTGGTTATTTTCGGCCATTTTCAGGTAACACTTTCAGCACAAAATGGACCGCCATCTAGACGGTCCGTAGGACTGAGTTGCACCAGATTCTAAGCTCTCTGAAACCGCTCAAAGCCCAGCAGCTCCAGCCAATGTGGATGTGCCTCACCCGTGAGCAATTGCTTCGGACTTTTGTCCACCCGTTCCGGCACTCGAGAGCGGCTAAAACGGCGGTGGTTACAGAAGAATTGGAGTAGGCTCAAATAGGAATCCCCAAGACTGCGGCGCAGAAAGAAGTAATTGCGTGAGCGAGAGTTGAGATTCTCCACCATCGAGCTAGCTCTGGGCGTTTGTTCGAGCGCCTTTCCCACGGCCTTCAGCATTCCATAGAACTTGCTAGATAACTCGATGTACAGATGGTTCCATCGCTCCCAGTAAGCATTAGAAGTGTTGAATTTACGGTGTAGCAGGCAGACATCGCGTACGGCCTGTAGCGGTAATTCAAAGCGCTGAGCGATATCAGCCAGCTTCTGGTCGAGCACACCCGCAAAAGCCAACAGTTGGTCACGCTGATTGTATAGTGCTGTTCTCAGCTTACGGATACTGGGATAGGATTTGCCTGCTCGCTGTTTGAGTTCGGCCACAATGAAGTCGTACAGTTCCTGTCGCACGGCCAGTGCTGGGCCTGCCAGAGTCATCACATCATGCTCAAACCACTGAAGCAGAATCTTGACATCTCTGGCCCGAGCCACTAGTCCGGCTTCTCGGCGCTTTGCTTGCACCTGTTGGATGGTCAGCTTCTGCGTCATCTTGCCTTTTAGTTGAGCTTGGTCAATCTTCTGTTCCAGTTTGACCCGCCGCGTTGTGGCTCCTTGTGCCTGCCGTTCAAGTCCGTTGGCCACCTGCTCAAACTGCTGCTGAATATGAAACACATCGCCATGGCAGGGTACCCCTGGCATCACCGCTGTTTGCCCCGCCCGCAGCCCACTACCACCATCAGCGATGGTGTAATCTGGCTCGAAGCCTTGCTCCACAACATCCAGGAGATGCCAGCCCCAGGTGTCTTCATCCCGATGTTCAACCGATTGGAGAAGGTAGCAATAGGTCGAGGCCGCATCGACGCCTACTAGAACCGGGCGATTCGCCTGGTAAATTTCGTCCTGAAGACCCACCTTAATGCCAACAAGGTCTTGAGATTGATTCATCTCTGCGGCTTGTTCAGCCGCTGATTGAAGTCGGTTGTGGACAGTGCCAACGCTGATCGGCGTATCGAAGAGATCGCGAAACAGCTCGACGACATTGCGATAAGAGCTATGGCAGATCAATACCAAGCCTAGAATCATTTGGTACAGCCAGTTTTTGGTCACGGGCAGATGAAACAGAACAGCGTCATCGCCTTGCGACGGTGCAAACGACTCCTTAAGGGCTTGCTGGGCTTTGTCTTCCTGCTGATAGACAAACTTCCGGCTAACTTGATGCGTTGTGGCGATGTGACTGATGGGTTGAGAGCGGGATAAGGCTTGGATGCCAATATCTTGGCGAACATCAGGGGATAAGCTAGCGGCGATGGAGAGGGCTGGAGTCATGAAAGACGATCACGTAGGACAGAGGGCAATAGGCATTAAACTATGCGATCGCACCGCTGAACTATCTGATTGCATCGAAAGTGTTACCCGATTTTGAGCCACGCCGTTTTCCACTACTTCAGCCTGGGTAGTTACCCTGATCAAAGCTTAGAGTGTTACCCTACGTTGCACGGTTTGGCCCCACAATACCACACCCACCTTTGCGCTATGAGTGTTACCCAAATTGACCTTGTTTAAACCACATCGGTTTTTTCTGCACGGACACTATTCATTTTCATGAACTTATGCGGTAGCCCTTGCCATCTCTTTATTGCGCGTCTAGCCTTGTAGAAAGTCACGTTGATAAAAACGCGCAGTTTAGATTACAACAGAATCTTATCCAGCCATTCTGCCAGCCCATACGTATCTTTTAGAGAATAATTATAGTCATGAACAAAAGTCTTATTACTTCGGACTTTTTTGGCAGCGCTCGGCTACCGTCTTTATACTGGAGTCCGCTAGCAGTAGGGAAGAATGACTTAAAGGGCACTAGTTATTCTGATATTGGAATTACTAAAGAATTACCGTCAGTTGAAAGCGTTTTGGAATTAATGCTTCAAGACGATATTCCGGCATACCAAAGTATGACTCAACCCAATACAGCTACAATCGACGTCTTTCCAATTTGTATAGAACAGATTCCGATTGAGCCTGACAACAAAGTTTTCTTTAAAGTACAAGGCAAGCCTGTTGAGCAACAAACGCAAAGAGCTACTACAGAGGAAGATACAAAAGAAGCAGCCAGCCCACAGAAACTAGACAGGCCCTTATATGAATATGGTTCTGCTTCGACAGATGCAGACAGCATTCCAACCAGCATAGAAGGTGAAAGCGGCTTCGTTGAACTATTTCTTGATATTCTTCCAGTCGAGATTCGTAATGACCTCAGCCTTAGTGTAATAGATAGTCAGTTCAACTTTAGCTACACACTTGAGCCAAGCACAGTAGCCCGATTCTTGAGCGAGCTATCAGGAGGGAATCTCCCAGAAAGCATCCTCTCTAGTTTGGCGTCAATGGGCACTGTCCAACTAGCTATGAATGGAGCAGATGTTGCTTTTGAATATTCAGGGCATCTTGCAATCGATCTTACTGAGCTGACAGGTTTGACATCTATTCCTAAAGCGCTCAACGACCTGATTGATTATGATAAGAACGTCGATAACGGTACTGAGCTACAGCTGTCAGACTTATCTATATCAGCGCAAAACAACGGTCAGTTGCTGATACTCTCTGGCATGTTTAACAGTACAAGGATAAACTTTGCTATCAACAGGTCTGATCAGAGCCTTGAAGTTTCCTTGCCTAATGGTATCGAGATAGAACTGAGCGAAGCAGTTAAAACGATTGGCTTTGATAGGTCTACTATCGATCTGTTTGAAAGCACCATCGGCAGCTTACTCGACAACAACATAGATGCGGAAGGCATCCAACTCTCCATACAAGATCCTAGTCTTCGCCTCCAACAAGCTGGAAACAGCAGCTCAAAATCAGTGAGTTTTTCAGGAGGCCTTAACGACAGTCAGATAGAATTTAGTCTGGGTGAGTCTCCTAGCTTCAGTATCGGTTTTGATAACTTTAGCTTCAGTAGAATTGAGGCGCTGTCTAGCGTTCCACTGATTGGTGGTTTATCTGTTTGTGATTCGCGAGTTATACTTACCACTAAATCAAGCACTATAAATGACGATATTCTATCAAGTTTCAACCTCGTCAAAGGTCTTAACTTGATAGGCACCTTGGCCTTTGATGGAACTGATGCTGTTTCTACGTTTCTAAATGAGATTGGGTTGAAATCTGCAACAGTAGGGTTAGGAATCGGTTCAGAAGAATTGAGTCTACAGGGTAGTGTAAATGCTGACATTGCGTTACTCAAGCCAGCAAAAGAGGGAGACTTCGGTATTGATCTGCGCCGCGTTGGTGTAGGTATCAACTATAAGTTTGGCTCTTCGTCTCCAGCCTTAATCCTCAGCAGTGTACTTTCACTTTCAGGATATGACCCTTTTCAAGTTGGTGAACCCAATCTGAATCTGACGGGCATGTTGTCGCTAGACGCGAAGTCGATTACAGGAGGCGTAGCCCTAGAAGCGTCAGCAGATTTTGCCTGGATAAATCCTTTTGGACTTGAAGGTGCAGAGTTTGAAGGACTATCGTTTCAGTTGGGCGGAACGTACATAGCTCCCTATATCGACAATATTGGAATTGCAGCAGACTTAAAACTGGCCGATGGTATGGCCTTCGATCTTGCTCTCAGCATCGATACAAATGATCCTGACAAGCTTGCTTTCGAGATAACGATTGAGGAGGAATTAAGTCTTTTCGATATTCCTACTCAGTTTGGCAATCTCTTTACTGGTTCTCTAGATACCTTGCCTGACGTAAAAGAAGCTGTTCAGGAAGCAGTTGAGATACTTGGTGAAGGGCTAACGCTAATCAAAGATTCTATTGGGGAAATTTCTATCATATCGGTAGATGGTTTGGATGAGGATACTGAAATTGATCCTCTGATTAAATTTGCGCTGAGCGATACGAAGATTGTTAATAGAACGATTACACGAGGGATAGAAATCAACGCAGAGGCGAAGTTCTTAGGCTCAACGTCAACGTTTACACTAGAAGCTGATCCTTTCTCATCCGATCCTAAATTTACAGGATCTCTCAGCATCTCTGAGATTAAGATTGGAGATTTCTTGACGATTGCAGGTTCTTCAAGTGACGAGATAAATAATGACGTAGATCTCTCATTTGAATTTAGCCGTGAAAGCCAGTTCATCAGGGGTGATGGCAGTCTCACTGTCTTTGGTCACCAAGTAGCCGATACTAACTTTAGTATCAGCTCAGAGAAAGTCGAAGTTAGAGAGTTTGATTTCGATATTGGCGTAATAAAACTAGATATCAATGACTTTTTAGTGGACTGGACAGACAGTCCGGGTGCTTCAGGTGATGGTAGCCTCACTATCTTTGGTCATGAAGTAGCCGATGTTGACTTCATTATTGGTTCTAATGGGATTAGCATCAAAGACTTTGATTTCAATATTGGCATAGTAGCATTAAATGTTGACGATTTTGTGTTTAACCCAAACACAAAGCAGGCTTCAGGTAAAGGAGAACTTACTTTTCTAGGACAGGAAATCGCTGGAGTTGATTTTGAGATAAGTGATAATCAAGCAACTCTTCGAGAATTCAAAGTTGGCTTTGGAGATATACTCGGCCTCGATGTTGAAGATATCCAGATAGAATCAAATGGCAAGTTCTCTGGGAGTGCAACAGTCAAATTCTTAGGTCAAGATTTGGCAGGTGCCCGAGTAAGCTCTAATGGTACGAACTTCGAGGCGACAGGCCGTATTGAAATCGATACAGGCGTGCTTGGAGTTATCGGCGCTAATCTAACAATAGCCAGCGATGGCACCTTAGAAAGCGCTACAGTAGCTTCCCAGTTTGAAATTGCTGGTCAATCAGTCACTTTGTTTGATCTTAGGCTCGCAGCTATTCAAAATCCGCTAGATCTCGTAGGTGAGTTGGCTGAATATGTAATGGATCAGGCAATTCAGCTGGCGACAGAAACAATTGATACGGTAACTGATACGCTGCTTGATCTCGGCAGCGCAGCAGTTGACTTTGTAAGCAACGCTTTTGAAGATGCTGTAGCTGCGATTGGTGCAGTCTTCAACGATATTGCGGATTGGGTTACCGGACGCCACTATAGCCAAGAAAGCAAACTTGGTGACTGGGATGACACCTTTGATGCGAAGGGGGGAGATGATACCGTATATGCAGGGCGCGGCAGCGATACTATTTTGGGTGGCGATGGCAATGATCGTCTTCATGGTGAGCGTGGTCACGACCGACTTGTAGGCAATAATGGTCATGACAAGCTTTACGGTGGTTCCGGCAACGACTCTCTTTGGGGTGGTAATGGTAATGATCGGCTGGCGGCTGATGATGGCGATGATAAGCTCTACGGCGGCGCGGGGAACGACCTTCTTTATGGCAGTAGAGGCAATGACCAACTACATGGTAACGATGGCGATGACGATGTAAGAGGAGAAGTTGGAGATGATACCCTAAGTGGCGGAAATGGAAATGATACCCTGAGCGGTGGCACGGGCAGGGATAAACTATACGGCGGCGATGGAAGCGACGATCTCCATGGTAGCGAAGGTGATGACTATCTGAGCGGTGGTATGGGTAGGGATAAACTATACGGCGGCGATGGAAATGACACCCTAAGTGGCGAAGGGTGGAATGACTATCTCTCTGGACAAGACGGGCACGATATCCTCCATGGTGGTGATGGTCACGATGCCTTAGCAGGTGGGAGTGGAAATGATTCTCTTCACGGTGGTAACCACAATGACTATCTCGAGGGCAACAGTGGTGATGACATTCTTTCTGGTGATAGCGGTAATGATAGGCTCTATGGCGGGCTAGGCAACGATATTTTGATGGGTGGTGTAGGCGACGATAGGCTACACGGCCAGGACGGAGATGACGTGATGATAGGCGGTTCTGGTAGCGACTATCTAGACGGCGGTTTTGGTAACGATTCTCTCCGTGGCAATGAGGGCAATGATGACCTACACGGCGGCTCTGGTAACGATTACCTTGATGGTGGCGATGGAGATGATATTCTCTCCGGTGGCATAGGGGCCAACCACTTGATCGGAGGAACAGGTGCAGATACCTTTATTCTGTCTACAACGCTCACCGGCATAAGTCATGACACTGTCGCTGACTTCCAAGCAGACCAGAGAGATAAAATTAAGGTAAATGTATCGTCTGGAGCAAGAGACAGTTTTTCATACGACCAAGACTCTGGACTTTTGTCTTATCAAAGCGATATTCTGGCAAGCCTGGGAAAAGGCACCGCCTTCTCAACCCAGTCAGACTTGACACTACTTTAAAGACTGGTGAGGCGTTAGTAGTCTTCCACAGTAATTATGACAGGCTAGGTTGAGGATAGAGCCTGGATAATTTGGTCCGAGCATCTTCGACAGAGAACAGCCAGTTGATGGTTGCCTCGCTCTCGTTGCCTTTCTCTTCCCAACTGCCCACTTCCTGACTCAGCAAATCAAAGTCAGGAATACGACGATTCAAGCACTGCCGAGACAGGACAGAGAACTCAAACTCAACCATGTTGAGCCAACTACCGTGCTTCGGCGTGTAATGAAATCGAAGCCGGTTGAGGATGCGTAACGACTCATCGGGCTCAAACGTTCTGTAGAGAGCAGCTGGAGTATGGGTGTTGAGGTTGTCTAAAACCACCTGAACTTCAGAAGCCTCAAGGAAACAAAACATCGACTAGATACTGCATACATAGAGAAAAGTCCTGGCTTTTTCGGTGATGGGTTGCCTTCATATGTCGCCAGTTCTGCAACGGTTGAAAGAACCCTAAGATATTGCAGGTGCCTTTGCGCTCATACTCGTAGTCATAGCGCTCTAACCGACCAGGATTGGGGGTCTAGCGACTCGTTTCTCTCCAATTAACTGACAAGGTCTCTCATCAAAACAAACAACCGGCTTGTCTGGGTCGTAGGGCTGGGCATACAAGTCGAGAACATTTTCCATTCGCCAGACGAAGTCTGCACCTACCGTTGGAAAGCACCACTGTCCTTTCAGCCAAGGCTTAAGCTGTTTTTTGGAGGGTACGCCGAACGGTTTCGTCTGATAATTGATTGACGACTTTGAGCTCTACCATCCGGTTCGCCAATAGTTGCATCGTCCATTTCGCACGCCCGGCAGGTGGTTCACTACAGGCAGTTGCCAACAACAATGCTTCTGCTTTGCTATCCAACTTCTTCTGACTGCCCGGTCTAGGACGCTCACTGAGGGCAAACTTAACATTACCTTCTACAAACTTTTGGCGGGTGCGATGAACCGTTGAAGGACTAGTCCTGAGCATATCTGCTATGGCCTCTATCAGGTGACAATTGTATAGACAGGCGACGTCAACTGTGAGGGCGAGCAACTAGCCAATTGTCGTCGAGCAACTAATCAAAAGCAAAGAAAAGACACTGAGGAGACCCAAGTGCGAAAAGGGAGAACCTTAAGTGTCGAAACAAACTATTCAACGGTATCAAATCCGTGTGTATATGAATGCAAGAGAAAGCGGCTTAAAGCAAACAGAAGCAGCCAAACTAGCAGAGTTTTCGGAGCGAACCGGCCAGCGTATTGCGCGATACTGATTTTGACTAACCCGACAACCGGTTATCGTCACCCACCAATGTCAGTGTCGCGCAATAACAGCTAACCCGACAATCCGACTGTCGCGTCAGACAATGACCGGCTCTTCCCAGCTTTTGGTGAACGAGTAAAAAGGTCTGCCTAGTAGCAAATGCTTTCCATTTTGACCCAATCCTCAAGCCATAATAAAGCGCTTGGCTAGCAGGTCTAACCCAGCCCTGCCATACATCTGTCGTTTGAGCATTTTCAGCTTATTGTTTAATCCTTCAACTGGGCCATTACTCACCTCTAGCGTCATGCTAGCTTTGACCGCCGCATAGTCATCTAACAGTCCCTTCGCAAAGGTTTTCAAGGGTTTAATAGAAGAGGCTAACGTTTTCAACAGCCAGTCATCAAACTTATCTGATTGTCGCTGTCTCAACAGTTGCAGGAAGTCATCAGCAATTGTGACAATGCTGGCTAAGTCAGGGTGTTGCTGAGTCATTCGTTCTAATATTTCCGTTTCTTCTATCTCTCTATTCTCGGGTCGTAAAGTCACTAAGAAAGCAGCTTGTTTCGGGGTGAAAGGCGGTGATTGGGGGTCACTCACCTGAGGTAAAGAATGCGTCACGCGAATACGAGTAGGTGGTAAGCCTTGTGCTTGACGAAGCCCTTTAATATATCGCTGAACAGTTCGCATAGAACCTTCATAGCCTTCCTGTCGCAGCAGTTTTACCAGCACACCCGGCTCTCGAATGTCCGTATTCCACCAAACTAAAAGCTGCTGTTTATAGGGGTCGAGGATGCCGCTGCCGAAAGTGCGAAAGTGAGCGGGGACATCTGGAAAGTTGGGTGCCGCTAGGTAGCGCTCCACTGTGCGGGTGCTCACGCTAACTTCTTGAGCAATGGCAACATGTGTCCACATCTGTGCTCGTAATTCTCTCATGGTCTGCTGTAGCTGCACTCGCCGCTGCTGATTTTCCAAGATGGTCTGTCGGGCGGGTGCAGTGGCTGTCGGCTGCGGGACTGCAACGACTGTGGCTTCTGGTTGCGCACTCACTATGGCGTGATGCTGCGCTTGCTCAGTTAATTTGAGTTCGGCTCGATACCCGTTCAGTGCCTGCTCTAAGTAATCGCTCAAATTCTTGACCAAGTGAAAGCGGTCAGCCACCTGTATGGCTGCGGGCGCGGCTGTGTCCATCGCGCTTTTGCGTCGAACGGTCGCGAGAGAGCACTTCGATGCCAGGGTGAGCTTGTAGCCATTCAATCAGCGTTTCTGCTTTGCGGTCGGCGAGCAGCGCGATAGGTTGATGCGTTTCTAAATCGACTAGGATGGTGCCGTAGTTGTGGCCTTTGCGAAAAGCAAAGTCGTCTACCCCTAGCATTTTGGGGGTCTCAAACGTCGGCAATGGCAGATGTCGCAGATGATTTAGCAGGGTACTGCCGCAGATCGCATAGCCCAAGCGATCGCCTAATCGTGAACCCGCTGCGCCACCAAGGGCTAAGCCAATTGCCTGGAGCCGCTGTAAAAACCGCGCGGTCTTTCTTGCCCAGGGAGAAGCTACTTCAGGCAGGCGCTCGGTAAAGATGCGGCGGCGACACTCAGCATTCGGGCAGAAAAACTTGCACACTTGAAGGATGAGTCTGAGCCTGAAATGTACGCAGGGCAGGTCGGCGAGCGTTCGTTCATAGTGGCTATGGACGCGCTGAGTTAGACCACTGCACAGCGGGCAAGGGACTATCGTTTGTGTAGAGGAAAGGCTCAGCGTTAGGCGGTCACCGCCTTCTATTTCATACCTATCTAAACGGAGCAGACCAGCACCGGGCAGCAGAGACTGAAGAAATTCCATCGGGAGATCACCGGAAGGGGCGATCTACAGTTTCCGACCGACTTTCAGCTGATATCAAAAGCTG
>CAWCXR010000003.1:0-589555 GCA_963799555.1 uncultured cyanobacterium | reverse complement strand
CGTGAGTTCGACGGCTAGAAAATAGCTGGAGGAAGTGCATTGAGCATATCTTGAGGAATGTCTAAAGAGGGCTTCTTAGGATGGTAGGAATAAGCAATCAGCCCACCTATCAAATTAGCGAGGAAGTTAAAGCCGCTGCGATGCCTAGAATGTTCGATTTGGCAGATGTTTTTGAGCTGGTCGTTGACCGACTCAATCACAGCTCGCTTGCGCAAGAGCACCTTATCGAGCAGGCTCATGAGGCGATTCGTCATGTTCTTGCGCCGCTTCGCAATCAGTTGTAGCCCTTGCTGATAGAGCTGTTCAAACAAGGCTTGTGAGACATAGCCCTTGTCTCCAAAGAGCTTACCCGTCAGGTGTTTGGCCATCTCTGGTACTGGCTTGCGGTCGTCGATATTGCCGGGGGTCAGGTCTGGGCGGCCGACAGTTCTCCTTTGTCATTGATAATCAAGTGCAGCTTCAAGCCGAAGTACCATTTGACCGAACTTCTCCCCCAGTGTGCCTGGTCTTTGAACACCTTGTTGCTACGAGCGCGATTGGGGTCACAGACCACGACTGAGGTGGCATCGATAAAACTAATGCCAGTCAGCTCGCCAAAGGTGGTTTGTAAAAAGCAAGCGAGGGCCATCACGCTCCATGGCACCAACTCGACAAAGCGCGTGTAGCTTACCAGGTGAGGAAACGCTGAGCGCCAGTGAGGCAGCACTTGACAGGTATAGAAGTCTTTGAAGGTACGGAAGCCAGAACCATGAAAGGCGATCACTATCGTCATCACTTCGCTCAGACTTAAGCGAGAGCGATAGGACTTGGCCTTGCCGTCGTAGGGTAGCGCTAGGCTTTGCTCGCTGAAGCGTTCATACGCACTGTAGAAGTCGTCTACATCGCAGAAAATTTGAGCGAGGTCGAGTCGAGTTAAACTAAATCCATGGCTGAGAGGATTTGGTAGTACATATCTGAATCTATACCCTCAGCCCTTTTTTTTGACTATCTTCCGTCGAACTCACGTACTTGGCTGATTCTGCCTTCGCGCTTGATTGGAGCCTCGTCAGAACTTACCCCGAGGTAACGTACCTGTTCGGCAAAGGCGCTGAATATTGCTAGGTCCGTATAGTCGGAGACATCGCAGTCCAACGCCTGTATTTTCTTGAACAGGCGAGTCAAGTTATGGGTGTATGGATAAATTTCGCCTAAGATTGCTAACTATGCTTTGAGGGTTTTCTCTGCGGCCTGCTGTACGCGACTACCAAAGATTTCGTCTTCAAAGATGTCAGCATCAAGCATTCCAGTGAGTGCTTTCAGGTCCCGGTGTGCGGCTGCCATCAATGTTCTAGCTTGTAACAGATCGCTCATAGAGCACTTTTCCTTCTCTAAGTGCGCAAGAGACAACATGGTTGAGACTTTGACTCCAGTATTCGACTTCCTCAATAGTAAAAATCAGAACATCTGTAGAAACATCAAATTGAGAAAGCGCCCAGGCGATTTTTGTAGAGGCTTCTAGGCGACTACGCTCTTTGCCAAAAGGCTGAGTATCGACGATTAAAAAGTCGCAGTCTGAGTGAGGGCCTGCTCTACCTCTTGCCTGGGAGCCAAATAGAATAATTTTTTCGGGGGTCGGCAATATCAATAATGACATCTGTCATTTCATCAAGTAGGCGCAGTTGGGTTTCTTTCTGCTTTTGGGCTGTATGAATTGCCATGCTTGAGCTGCCGTGGTGATGGCTAGGCGTCTGTTAGTTTCTGATGTAGGTATATCCTTAAGACGCTGAAAGAGATTTTGCTGTGCGTGCTGAATGAGTCACTATCCCTAGGGTTTCTAACAGCTGGTTATTTTGGGCGAGGGCGATTTTGGCGATCGCAACAAAGTCACTCAGCCACGCTCGCAGCTCCTTCACAGCCGCGTTCCTAGTCTGGGTTGCTCTTTGGGCTGCGCCTTTGGCTTGTTCTTGGGCGAGGTTGGCGGCTTCTACAGCTTGCAGCATTTTTTGGGCGGTGCGCAGCTTGGTAGGGGTGATGCCAAAGGCTTTGAGACCAGTGAGGGCAGTGTCGCTGGCTAGGGCGTTGGCGTAGAACTGATGGGCTTGGCTGAGCTGGTGGGTGAGGGGTTTGGCGCGATCGCCTTTCAGTCCCAGTTCGGTAGCGGTAGCGCGATCATGCTTGAAAGCAATCCGGGCGACTTGCAGTAGCGGCATGTACTGCTCGCGGGCGCTGTTCCAGGTGGCCTTCAGCGCTGCGGTGGCGGCAATTTGCTCACCGTAGGCAGCTTTTTGCGCGAGTTGGACGGTTTGCAGAGCCTGATAGAGCTGGCGTCCGGTTTGAATCCGGCTTTGGGTGTAGCCAAAATTTTGTAGGGCGGCGAGAATATTTTGCGTCGTCAAAGCGTTTTCGATAGCGGTGCAAGCCTGGTCGGTAAGGGCGGCGATATTTTTGCTGAGGACCATGAGTATAGGGTAGTGGGTGCTTGCACCAAGGATGCCCAGCCTGGAAAAAAGAATGCGCAGGGGTAAAATGTGATTATTTAGAGCAGCTGTCTGACTTTCTAGGCACTTTCAGCAACTGCCAGGCGCTTGTCAGTAATTTTTCAATGCTCCTGAGCAATTTTCCCGCGCCCCAAAACAATTCTCTGACACTCCAAAACAATTGCTTCGTACTTCACAATGACCTTTCAATGCGCCCAAGCAATTTTCTCAATAGTCTACTGGCACCCTATCGAAGCTACAGAGCTTATTTATCGCCTGTACTAGATGCATTCGTTGCAGGCGAGCCGATTGGCTCATTGCAATATAGAGCTTGAGGAACCCGTGCCTCAGCCAAGCGACCAACGCTATAAGATTTCAGGAACTGGCCGCAAACCGCTTAAGCATCAGCCTGACGAAGCAAAAGTCCACTTGAGCTTTGGCATTCACCAGTGTTTGTTCAAAGTTCTTCGTTAGGCTTTTACAACGCTCCATCCAATTGTTAGAACGCACTATCACCCAACGAGTCGCAATCGGAACACACCCTTTTTCCCTGAGCTGCTTTTTCGGCTTTTGATAGCTTCGGTGATAGCTCAAACTGCAACAAAGCTAAATGTTTTCCTCATACTATCTTTAGAGTTTTACTACAATATAAAAACATAGCTCCAAAAGCTATCTACCACTCACCTGCCACTTGTGTGCAGAAGAGGCAACATGACTTACTTTTGGGTTCCTGATAAAAACATAGATCGCGCAAGATTATTAGTCCGCTTTCGTAGAAAGACAGCTTTTTCAATCAGTTGCTATCTCACGAATAGAGTATAAACTGTCCTTTCTAATCTGAAGCATTTCGTTTGATTCTTTGATCTGCATCAGCTTTGTTGCACGCGAACCAGGCCGTCATCCTAGAGATCTTGGGGGTTCAGGCTGCGAAAATCCTCAAATTTCGCTTCTTTATCGTCTGAATCCCTCATATAGCAACGGTTGTCCATGCAATAAGGCCGTTTATATCTATCGGTGCTATTGCTGAATAGCACCAATAGTCAAGGTACGGTTCGGAAGGTTCTTTAAAGAACTGCTCATCTGTTCTATCGAGCATCTCTTTTGCATGTGTGAATTTAGCTGACATTTAGCTAAATTACCTTTCTTTGTTTCAAGACCTCTCTTTGTTTCAAGAATAGTACACGAATGCCAAAGGAGGGGAACTTTCTTCGACTTTGTTGAATCTATTGAGATCGCGGCTAGAAAAGTCTAAAAAATTGTGTTGAAATCTTTCATTAAAAAATAGAGAGACATTCTTTCGCATGTTTCCTCTTAATATCTTTCCTCTTAATATCTTTCCTGGAGATCGCAATCATGAAACTTGTCACTACTTTAGAAGAAGGGAAATCTCTCTCCAAAGCTCAACCATTGAAAACAGCTGCTTTTGCCTCAGGCAGTATGGCACATCCCGACAACCCTGCCAAAGCGGCAGAACATCAGGCTCTGCTCTCTCTGAGCTCTCCCGAGAGCGCAACCCATACAGCCATCAGCAATGGTAGCTGGTTCAATTGCAACACTTGGGACAGCGGTACAGTTCCCTCAGAAGGTTCAATCGTTCATATTCCTGAAAACGCTAGGGTGACCTATGAAGGTGCTGCTTCTGCCGCTCTGTTTATTGTCCGTGTAGATGGCACCTTGAGTCTTACCGCGAGGAACGGAATAGACACCACCATGGTGGTTGATACGCTTTTCACTACCTCGAATAGTGAGTTCGAGATCGACGCAGATGCTTTGAGCGATGGAAGTGTCGATATCGAAATCCGTCCGTTTGATATAGAAGGGCATAAATCAGCCGGAGCCCCCGGCTGGAATGTGGCTGCTACCCATTACTATAGCGACGGTGCGGTGGTGATGGATACTGGCGCTAGAACTCGCAAAGGTCAGCGGGTGGATGATGGCGCAGGTGTTTTAGGAAGATATAGCTGGGATCCTAATCAACTCTCTATTGGCACAATCACCCACGGCAAAGTTCGCATCAACGGTCAGCAGAAGCGGTCGAAGTCTGCCATCAGTGGCAGTGCAATGGCGGGTGATCGCACCCTTCAATTAAAATCAGCGCCCTCTGGCTGGCGAGTCGGCGATCAAATTGTGATTACCGGAACGCACTATGTGGGTCGAGAAGCAGGAACTGGCGAATCACTAGGCAGTCAGGATGAAATTCGTACAGTTACCCGAGTTCGTAACAGAAAGGTCACCTTTGATCGGCCACTCGCATTCGACCATGACACACCTAGAGTCGAGCTTAATGCCTATGTAGCGAACCTGAGTCGAAACATAGAGTTTCATAGCGCTACTGATATATCTATTGAAGGCAAACTAGAAGCTGACGATGTCGGCGACATTGCCAGTAGCCTAGGTCATGTTATGTTCATGCACAATGAAGACGTGCAGGTGAACTACGCAGCTTTTGACGACTTAGGGCGCAGCAATAAAAACGATGTTCTAGACGACTTTCGGCGTCAGGGCTTTGACGGGCTAATCGCCCAACGTAAAAGAAGAAATGGGGAATGGATCAAGACGCCTGTTAATGAAATTACTAATATACGGGGGCGCTATGCCGCGCATTTTCATCAAACCGGCGCAACAGCAACAGACATCACCGCTCAGATAAAAGGGTCTGTGGTGACTGGCGGTCCTGGCTGGGGATTTGTCAGTCACGATAGTCGAGTCGATTTTTACGACAACATTACCTATGGCGTACTAGGCGCTGGCTTCGTCGCCGAAACAGGTAATGAAACCGGGACTTGGGCGCGTAATATTGCTATCAATACTTACGGCGCTGACTACAACGACAAGACCTTTGATCCAAAAGCCCAAAGGACCTTCGTCAACAACAATACTGACTCGACGGTAATCTTGGAAAAGAACGGAGCGTGGAAGAACCAGGATCTAGGTCATTTTGGTAATGGCTTTTGGTTCCAAGGCAAGCTGATCGATGTGCTTGATAACATCTCTGTTAATTCTGGCTTGGACGGATATTTCTTTATGTTTCGCGCACCGGAGCAAATTAATGTAGATCCTCATGTCCTAGCAGAACCGCTATCGGTGCATAGTCCTGATGGTATTCATCCTTTTGCTCCGGGCCTAAATGTTTTCGTGGGAAATGAATCGATTGCTGATACCCGTGGCCTGGAGATGATAGGAATCGGCGGTGGCAGAACCAATGATGAACGCTCTGTTATCGAAGATTTTACGGCTTGGGAAGTAGGCGATGTGGGTACCGGAGCGCAGTATTATCCGGGCTATACAATCAAGAACTCGGCGTTCATTGCTTCGACCAGTCCTGACGCTAATGCTGCGGATGGTGTGCTGTTGCGTCAGGTTCAGATGGATACAGTACTAGCTAATCTAGAAATCGTCGGATTTGATCAGCAGTATGACTTCCGGAAGACGTGGTCCGCAGGCACGATACAGCAGCAGGGCTTTGAACATCCATACGATGTGATTGCAGCTGCGATCGCAAATGGCAAGCCCAATCCACTGCCGAATGGGTTTGCTCACGTTGTCATCAATCCAGGTTTCACTTTCCAGCAAGCCTCCCAAAACCAGTATATAGGAGACACCTTTAACAAGACGTACGATCAAATTCTGACCAGTTCTGACCTTCGGACTGGACGGTTTAACATTGCTCTTAACGACAGCTCGTTGCGGATAGATCTTGACAACAAAAACATCCGCTATGGGACCAAACCAGAAGATCCCATCCGGCCTACTCTACAAGAGGGACACGTGCTACTGCTTGAAGGGGTAAAAACTGACAGCATAGGTACAATTCCTATCGACTATCACAACAATGTGTTGGTGTGGCATGAAGATGCCGTCCAGCATCGATTAGAAACGATGGGGTACTTTCGGATGCCCAATGGTGCTAATGGGGTTCTCTTAGAGGAACTCTTTTCAGATCGCTACACTGCTGAAAAACACATTGTCAAATTTGTCGCTGAGCTCGATCCTCGTTGGGATTTGACTAATACAATTAACCTCGGCAATTTCAATCCAGCTAATTATTCCGATGTTTACGTCCCTCAGTTTCTACTCGAGCAAACCAATTCTTTCCCTCCATCTCCTATCCGAATAGACGTAGGAGGCGATGGTTTTACAGACGAGAGTAACAATGTTTGGCTATCTGACTTCGGCTTTAATGGAGGACGGACAAGCTATGCCACACGGCCTACCGCCAACGCAGAAGTTAATGAGATCCTCTACTACGGAAAGCGTTATGGCAACAGTTTCTCATACGACATCTCAGTTGCTAACGGGACTTATGATGTCATACTACACACGATGGAGCCCAAAGACGATGCGCAAGTAGGCAGTCGTGTCTTTGATGTGTTTGCCGAAGGCGAGCTGCGAATAGACGACTTCGACATATTTGTCTCTTTGGGGGCGATCGCATCGCCTAGGACCGCAGTTACCTCAGCAATTGAGAATATTTCAGTCACCGATGGCAGATTGAATCTTGACTTTGCAATGATTTCTGGGCGACCTGTGACGATTTCAGGACTTGAGATCTTACCTGCAGCCTCTTTCTGAAGCTAGCGGTTATTGCCATAACAAAGCACAAATGCATCCGCGCCTTGCTACGTCGACAGATGTAGCAAAGCGCTCAAGAATCGCTCGAAGCATGATCGCTTTTTGAACCCTCTTGAATTCTGCACAAAGCTAGTAGGTTGATTTCCTCTATTTACCCCCACTGCGCCAAATCCGTATTTCCTCCGCAGATCAGCACCCCTACTTTCTCTCCCGGCTGCGGCACATACCGCCCTGAAATCAGCGCTGCGATCGGCACTACCCCCGCTGGCTCTGCTACCACTCGCAGCTCATCCCACAGCAGCTGCTGTGCTTTCACAATCGACGCCTCATCGACTAGGATGCATTCGCTTACATACTGCTGCGCGATCGGAAACATCATTTCTCCTACCTGCCGAGAGCCCAGTGCATCTGCCGCGATCCCCCCTACTTCCACAGTGACTCGCTCACCCGCCGCCATCGAATCATGTAAAGTCGGAGCCTTTTCCGGTTCTATGCTCACCACTTTGCATTGGCCCTGATACCAGGCCGCGATGCCTGCAATCAAACCACCGCCACCGACTGATACCAAAACTGTATCTAGCCCGGGAGCCTGCTTCTCGAACTCTAAACCGACTGTGCCTTGTCCAGCGATAACTTCCCATTGATTGAAGGCATGGACAACTAGTGCGTTGGTTTCGGCGGCGCGTAGATTGCTTTTGTCCAGTGCTTCAAAGTAGTCACAGCCGCCAACAAAGACTTTCGCGCCATAGTCTCGAATCCGCTTGACTTTGGTGGGAGAAGAGATGGTGGGGACGAAGATTTCAGCCGGATAGCCTAGCCGTTTGGCAGCGTAGGCGACTGCTGCGCCGTGATTGCCGCCTGAGGCTGCGATCGCACCCACCGATGTCACCGCGTTTTGCAAAATCCTGTTGAAAGCGCCTCTGGTTTTGAAAGAACCAGCATGCTGAAGCAGCTCTAGTTTCAGCGTAAGCTGAGCATCTGTTCCAAAGGCACCCGTCGCCAGCACAATCACTGGCGTCTCTCGAATGTAGGGAGAGATGTTCTTGTAGGCCTGGTTGATGAGCGGCTTAAAGTCTTCTGGCTGCATATTCTTGCACCTGATATCGTTTTACCTATAGTGACAGTCAAAAAGCCTTCGATTAGACAACCGAAGGCTTTACTTTGTTCTATCGATTACTTCTCCGTTAGCCCATAGACACTGACTTCTAAAGACCAAAAAGAGAGCGACTACAAGGGTAGACGAGTACTACCATCTGTCATCATCGATAGAGTCTTGTCGTATTCTTGCAGCTCTACAGGCACGGGCTTGATGTTCCAAATTTGATCGCAATATTCTTGGATAGAGCGATCGGAAGAAAACTTGCCCATGCGAGCAGCGTTCAAGATGGACATGCGGACCCAATTGTCCTGATCTTTATAAGCAGCGCTCACTTCTTTTTGACAGTCGACATAGGCTTGATAGTCGGCTAGGACCATGAATCTATCCTGGTTCAACAGATTGTCGATCAGCGGTCTGAACATTTCTGTATCCCCGCTGGAGAATATGCCAGAACCAATCAGGTCAATGACGGTACGCAGCTCTTCATTTTCCTCGTAGTACTTGCGAGGATTGTAGCCTTTCGCTTTGAGCTCAGAAACTTCGTGAGCCTGAAGGCCAAAGAGGAAGAAGTTATCATCGCCGACTTCCTCACGGATCTCAACGTTGGCACCGTCAAGCGTACCAATAGTGAGTGCGCCGTTCATGGCAAATTTCATGTTGCCGGTTCCCGAAGCTTCAAAGCCTGCGGTCGAAATCTGCTCAGAGAGATCGGAGGCGGGGTAGATGGGCTGCGCATTCGTGACGTTGTAGTTGGGGTAGAAAACTACCTTAATCTGGTCGCGAATGTCAGGATCGCGATTGACGACGCGACCTACGGAAGTAATCAGCTTGATAATCAGCTTAGCCATGAAGTAGCCCGGTGCCGCCTTACCCGCAAAGATAAAGGTGCGAGGAGTAATGTTCAAGCTGGGGTTGTTCTTGAGCTGATTGTAGAGCGAGATAATGTGCAAGGCGTTAAGCTGCTGACGCTTGTACTCGTGAATGCGCTTGATCTGCACGTCGAACATGGAAGTGGGGCTGACTTTGACCCCTGTCGCCTGCTCGATGCGAGCAGCTAGGACTTCTTTGTTGGCCTGCTTGATCTGTCGCCACTCGGTGCGGAAGCCAGGATCGTCAGCAAAGGGCTCTAGCTTCTTGAGCTGGAAGAGGTGGGTAGGCCATTCGTTGCCGATGCGCTGATTGATCAGTCGGGTGAGCTTGGGATTGCTGAGCACCATCCAGCGGCGAGGAGTGACGCCGTTGGTCTCGTTGATGAACTTCTCGGGGAAGAGCAGGTAGAAGTCGTTAAGGACGGTTTGCTTGAGCAGCTCTGTATGGAGGGCGGCAACACCGTTGATAGCGTGACTACCGACGCAGGCAAGGTTGGCCATGCGAACGTAGCGACCGCCGCTTTCGTCGATTAGCGACATCCGCTCTAGACGCTCGTTGTCTTGGCCAAATTTGAGGCGAACGTCTTCTAGGAAGTGACGATTGATCTCAAAGATGATCTCTAGGTGGCGAGGCAGCAAGTCACCAAACAGACCGATGGGCCAGCGCTCTAGGGCTTCGGGCAGAAGGGTGTGGTTGGTATAGGCGAGGGACTTTTGAGTGATTTCCCAGGCTTTGTCCCACTCGAATTCATGAACGTCAATTAGCAGACGCATGAGTTCGGCAACGGCGATCGCAGGGTGCGTATCGTTCATTTGTAGGGTGTATTTCTCTGGGAACTGCTCTAGCGGAATGCCATCGCGCTGCATGATTCGGATCATGTCTTGCAAAGAACAGGAGACGAAGAAGTACTGCTGCTCTAGGCGCAGCTGCTTGCCTTCTAGGTGCTCGTCGTTGGGGTAGAGAACTTTAGAGATATTCTCTGAGACCACTTTGGAGTTGACCGCGCCGGAGTAGTCGCCGTGGTTGAAAGCTTCAAAGTCGAAGGCGTCGGGGGATTCGGCTTTCCACAAGCGGAGCGTGGTGGCTGTGTTGACCTTGTAGCCGAGGATGGCGGTATCGTAGGGGACGCCTTTGACGACGCGATCGCATACCCACTCCACTCGATAGCTGCCTGTATTATCGGTATATGCCTTGGTATATCCGCCCAGCTTCACTTCTTGAGACCACTGAGGACGAACGATTTCCCAGGGGTTCCCATTTGCCAGCCACTTATCAGTACGCTCGACCTGCCAGCCGTCCTGAAGCTCCTGCTTGAAGATGCCGAACTCGTAGCGAATGCCATAGCCCAAAGAAGGAATCTGTAGGCTGGCCATCGAATCTAGATAGCAAGCAGCCAGTCGACCAAGACCGCCATTGCCTAGTCCAGGTTCTTGCTCTTGAGCCATGATTTCCGGCAGGCTAAGGCCCAGATCGGCCATCGCTTGATCAACCGCGTCGTACAGATCTAGGTTGATCAGGTTATTGCCTAGGTAAGGCCCCATCAAAAACTCGGCAGATAGATAAACCGCCGTGCGCGCTTGCTGCTGGCGATAGGTGCTCGCAGAGCTGAGCCAGTGATGCAGCATGCGATCGCGCACCGTGTAGGCCAGCGCCATGTAGTAATCCTGCATCGAGGCAATCTCTGGCGATTTCCCCTGTACGTAGAACAAATTGTCCAGAAATGCCCGCTTGAGTGTCTCCAAATCCGATCCTGTGCGGTCATCTTCGACCCGAACGGTAGGATGCACTTTTGAAGAGTTGATTTCTTTGGATTGCATAAGTTCACCAGAAAAATGAAATGTGTTGTGGCAGTCGAGTCAGCAAAACAGCGAAGCGCTTTGATAGAGCTAGCCTTTTCGTAAAGACCGTTTTCAATCACTCAAGATTATATGGAGATTCCCCAGCTAAAGTTGAACTTACATAAAGTCATAAGATGCAGGGGCAAACGGTAAAATGCACTACCAACAACTAATGGCGATCGCGCTTTGAGTGCGATCGCCATTAGTTGCGAGGTTGGCGACGTGTGCTGTCAGCAGCTACACCTTTTTCAACCAGCTAAACATTGCCCGCAAATCTTTGCCGACTTCCTCAATCGGATGCTCTGCCTCAATCCGCCGAGTCGCATTAAACCCAGCATTGCCCGACTGCGCCTCCAGCACAAACTCACGCGCAAACTGACCGGTTTGAATTTCCTTCAGGATCTGCTTCATGGTGGCCTTGGTCTCAGCAGTAATTATCCGAGGGCCGCGTGTATAGTCACCATACTCAGCCGTATTAGAGATGCTATCGCGCATCTTCGCTAGACCGCCTTCTACAATCAAATCCACAATCAGCTTCACCTCATGCAGGCACTCAAAGTAGGCCAGCTCAGGCTGATAGCCCGCCTCAGTCAAAGTCTCAAAACCGGCCTTGATCAGCTCACTAAGTCCGCCACAAAGCACCGCCTGCTCGCCGAATAGATCCGTTTCAGTTTCTTCACGAAACGTCGTTTCCAAAATCCCAGCGCGAGTACCGCCAATTCCTTTTGCGTAGGCCATCGCTAGATCCCGAGCTTGACCAGAAGCATCTTGAAAGACCGCAAACAGTGCCGGAACGCCTTGTCCCTGCTCATAGGTACGCCGGACAAGGTGACCAGGACCTTTGGGTGCCGCCATTACCACGTCTACGTTTTCTGGCGGAACGATTTGAGCAAAATTGATATTAAAGCCGTGGGCAAACGCCAGGACATTACCATCTTCTAGTCCGGGCTCAATACTTTCTTTGTAGACACTGCGCTGAATTTCATCAGGCAACAAAATCATGATGAAATCAGCAACTTTGGCAGCATCAGCCACTGATTTGACGGCAAGCCCTTCAGCTTCAGCCTTGGCTGTTGAGCGACTGCCTTCATAGAGCCCGACAACCACGTTCACACCGCTGTCCTTGAGGTTGAGGGCGTGGGCATGGCCTTGCGAGCCATAGCCGATAATGGCCACCGTCTTGCCGTTGAGCAAATCGAGGTTGGCATCGCTGTCGTAATACATTTTGGCCATGAGGAACAGTCTCCTTAACTGCGGGGGTCTTCAGCTTTTCTGTCTGAAGAGAGATGAATGAGGGTCAGCGTTTGATCTTATCAAACAGAGGGATTAGGGGGTAGGGGCGGTAGTATGGCTTCACGTCCTTTTTTCAACACTCCGTTAAAGGTCGTTTTAGAGGAAAAACGCATGAGAGACCTAGATACGCGCTGGATACAGCGCTATTCAAACTTTGAGAGCGCTTTCCTATTGCTTAGTGATGCGCTGAGAGTTGAAAATCCCTCCGTCTTGGAACGAGCTGGACTTATTCAGTTCTTTGAAATGGCTTTTGAGCTGTCGTGGAAGATACTCAAGGACTATGAGCTAGCGGAAGGTGTGATCGCTAAGTCGCCGAGGGAAGTGATCAAGCACGCCCATTTGATTGGTCTTATTAGTGAAGGTCACGCATGGATAGATGCGCTCGATGATCGCAACTTGACAGCCCATACCTACAAGGAAGAGATTGCTCAGGCGATCGAGCAACGCATCCGGAAACGCTACTATTTCCTTATTGCCGCTTTGTATAAAACCTTTCAGGCAAAGAAGGCAGATTGGGAAGATGAGCCAAAACATCAAAGATGAACCATGAACCGGCGAATCACGGGTTGATTGCCCGAGATCTTCATCACATTCGTGCTGCCGCAGCTGAGCTGTCCGAGATTGACGAAGTTATTTTGTTTGGCTCGCGGGCAAAGGGGACTCATCAGCAAGGCTCCGATGTGGACTTAGCAATCAAAGGGAGAGAGATTACGTACACTACGGTTCTTCGGCTATTAGACAGCTTGAACGAAGTGCGACCAATACCATATTTCTTCGATGTCGTAGATTACAACAGCTTAGGAGATGAACCCTTGCGCGAGCACATTGATAGAGTTGGAATGATGCTATTTTCAGCAAATACGATCATACAAACATCAGAACCCGTAAAAAGCAAAATAAATGAAGAATAAGCCGAATAGTCAAGTGATTACTCGTTATTCAGCTTTGAGCCTCGGTTGTTTCTCCACCGATATTGACGTTGATATTCTCGGCGCTGCTTTGTGATTTCGTACAAGACTATTCCTGATGTGGTGCCTAGGTTAAGGCTCTCTATCATGCCGAACATAGGAATGCTTATACATAGGTCACTGCGCTCTACAGCTAAGTCACTGATACCCATAGACTCATTTCCAAACCACACAGCCAGCTTGGTGTATGTCGTGTAGTCAGCCTCGTCTAGGACAGCGTTTTTCCTGCCCTTTCAGATGTGGAGAGGTAACGATAGAGACAAAACGATTTTGTTCTAGGTGATCGATACACGCTTCGGTACTGTCAAACCGCTTGACGAAGCTCCACTTGATTGCAGAGACAGATGTTTTAGAAAGTGCCCTCTTCTCTCGCATTTCCTGCCAATCATCGGGCAGGGCTTTCTTGGGGTCCACGATATAAGCTTTCTCTACGCCAAGAGCGTTCACATTCCTGATGATGGTACCAATATTTTTAATATCTTTTGGATTCTCGATTACGGCAATCAAATTTTTGCATCTGTACTCTTTTATCTGATCCGCACGTTGCCGAACGGAACTTTTCTGCCTATCCAGTTCATTCATCAGCTTGATGATTCCTCGCGGCTCGACACCTAATGATCTAGAGCTTCGGCGTGTGATTGTGCCAATCAGTCGCCTGCTCGTAAGCATGACCGGCCTCAAAGAGTAGATCTTCGCGAAGGACGTTGCTCACCAGCTGAAGGCCAATCGGCATACCATTCTTGTCGAACCCACAGGGCACGCTCATTCCCGGTAGGCCCGCCATGTTGACGGGAATGGTCATCAGATCTAGTAGGTACATGCTGAGCGGATCGTCATTTTCTTCAACTTTGAAGGCGGTGGTGGGGACGGTGGGGCTCACCAGAATGTCTACTTCCTCAAAGGCTTTTTCAAAGTCTTGCTTCATCAGCGTGCGGACTTTTTGAGCCTTGAGATAGAAGGCATCGTAGTAGCCTGCGGAAAGGGCGTAGGTGCCGATCATGATCCGGCGCTTGACTTCGTCACCGAAGCCCTCTGACCGGGTTTTGTTGTACATCGAGAGCAGGTTGGGCTCTGACGATCGCAGGCCATAGCGGACGCCGTCGTACCGGGCTAAGTTTGCCGACGCCTCGCAGGGAGCAATGATGTAATAGGCCGATACGCCGTAGTTAAACCGGGGGCAGGAGATAGTTTTGACCTCTGCGCCTAGCGCTTTGAGCTGATCGATGGCGACGGTGACCGCCGCACCGACTTCGCTGTCTAGGCCGTCGCCGAAAGTTTCTTTGATAATGCCGACTGTGCGGCCCTTGAGGTCCGATCGAAGGGATTTTGTGTAGTCGGGAATGTCGACTTTGAGGCTGGTGGCGTCTTTGGGATCGTGCCCGGCGATCGCACTCAGCAAAATAGCGGTATCTTCGACCGTGCGCCCAAACGGACCAATCTGATCGAGCGACGAAGCAAACGCCACCAAGCCAAAGCGCGAAACCAGTCCATAGGTTGGCTTCATGCCCACAATGCCGCAAAAAGAAGCTGGCTGACGAATCGAACCGCCCGTGTCAGAACCCAGCGCAATCGGCGCTTGCCCACCGGCCACCGCTGCCGCCGATCCACCTGACGATCCGCCCGGTACGCGCGATATGTCCCAAGGATTTTTCGATGGGCCAAAGGCAGAATTCTTCGTAGAGCCGCCCATGGCAAACTCATCCAAGTTAGTTTTACCCACAAACACAGCGCCCGCCGCGTCTAGGCGCTCGGTCACCGTGGATTCGTACGGCGGCACGAAGTTTTCTAGCATCAGGGAGCTACAAGTCGTGCGAATGCCCTTGGTACATAGGTTGTCTTTGAGCGCGATTGGGATGCCACCAAGTAGGCCAATGTCCTCACCAACGGCAATCTTGTCGTCTACGGCTTGGGCCTGTGTCAGCGCTTTCTCAGCCGTCAAAGAAACAAAGCTGCTGAGTTGGGGCTCTACAGCCTGGGCCTGCTCAAGCTGAGCTTGGGCAATCTCAACGGCGCTACGCTCTTTGGTCGTGAGCTGTTTGTGCAACTCGCGGATGGCTGACATAGGGGTTCTCTCTTTTGCTAATGCCGGTTGGCTGGATACTGGCTAACACTATATAGCTAGCGTCGGATGCATACTCGAAGAGAAGACACACCTACGCTGGCTAACTGTTTTGCTCTGTCATAATAGCGGGTTAACGGTTCGAGACCGCGTGGAGTAGAAATAGCCAGCAGCACGGAAGGGTAGCAGGCTAACAGACCTCAGAACCACCTAAGTGGTATTGTCTATGTCAAAGTGAGTTACGTAGTTTTGTTAAGCTGTTATATCCGTTTTCTCCGGGTTCGTCCCTGTGACTAGATGTCTGGCTTTTGGTATACCGCTGCGATCGCAACTACCGCTAGCGCCCTATTCGTACTAGCAGGCACCCTAAGCACCCCGCTAGAAAATATCACCTCAAAACAAGTCAAACCAGCAGCGAATCAAGCAACCAAAGAATCTTCTCAATCTGCGGATCTGGCCTCAGCCGAAGGCGAGCAGAAATTAGCGCAGGCTGCTGTTATCAAGAAAAATACCGATCGCGCTAACTATGAGCAGGCGATCGAGCTAGCCCGTCAAGCTGTCAGCGCCTACCAATCGGCTCAAGCGGCTGAGAATCTAGAAGTAGCACTAGTCTTTACCCGGCGCGAAAAAGCTCTGTGGCGAGACTCAATCGAAAAACTATCCGCCATTCCCAAAGGCGTTGTCCTCTATCAGCAGGCCAACGACAAAAAAGCCCAGTACAAAAACCTGCTAGCGACCGCTGAGCAGAAAGTGCTCGCCGCTGATAGCGCCTTTCTAGCTAAGATCGTCAGCGACGCACAGCTCTCTGGCGAGGGTGTTCATATTACGCTTTGCCAGATCGACGCACCATTTGACCCGATCGGCGTCGGCACAAAAGCAGAAAGAGGTAGTCTCAATCCCGATACGTGCCGTCACTACCAGGGAGCGCAACTGCTTGCAAGCCCTGCCAGCTTGATCAAGCTGCCGATTGCGATCGCACTTCTAGACAAAGCCAATAGCGAAGACATCGATCTCGATAGCAAGCTCTACATCGATCCAGACAACTTCACCGAAAACGCCATCGGAGCCACTATCGAAGTTGATAGAGAATATCCGCTCGTCCACGTCATGGGCCGGATGATCGATGAAAGCAATAACATCGCCACCAATCAGCTAATTGACTACGTGGGCCGAGAGGACATCGCCAAGGCACTGGCTAAGCAGGGCTATCAGGATACTTTTGTCGACCACAAACTAGCAGGCGATCGCATCCTTCCACCCAACGCCGGGACTCAGAGCAACCGCATCACCACTGACGACATCACCACGATGATGGTGAACACCTACCGCCTTTCTTGCCCTGGAGACGAAGCGTTGCTACAGGCACTGCTCACTCAAAAAGATCAGGAGCTAGGCTACCAGGCACTGCAAGAAGTCGGCACTGCCGTGGAATGGATGGGCGAAAAAACCGGTCAAAACGATCGGCTACTCGGGAGCACGCTCGCAATGAAGATAGACGGCAAGCGCTACGCTCTAACAGTTGCTATTGACTACAGCGGCGACCCCGTCGCTATTCGAGACCTCGTCAAGGGAGTCGCCAGCTACCTTATAGAAAATGGTCCGATCATCACATCACCTGACGCAGTATCTGCCACAGTCTCCGACAGGGTATCCGGCGCGTCATCCGACACAGAGCCCAACGCAGCACCTGACAAAGTACAAACAAACCCACTGAGTAATTCGCCAGCTCGGATAGCTCGGCAGGCTCCAAAGCCGTAAACAAGGGGCCGATAAACAAAAGCCCGGCAAGCGCGGGGTCGCTTATCAAAGCCCCGATTAACCCTTCACAAAAGATATTTTCTACCCTTGTAAACCAAGATCTATATAAATAGAAATAGATATATGTATCGATCCCCTCTTGCCAACTGGCCTATACCCGCTCACACTAATTGTGATGTGAGAACGGCCTATATCTGTGAGCCAGGATTGACGTTGTGAAAAGAGTACTTTCAATAATTCTGGGCGGTGGTGCTGGCACCCGCCTTTATCCGCTGACCAAAGTCCGTGCAAAACCTGCAGTTTCACTAGCAGGAATGTATCGTCTAATCGATATCCCGGTCAGTAACTGTTTAAACTCCGGTATTTTAAAGATCTACGTGCTGACTCAGTTCAACTCTGCTTCGTTGAACCGGCACATTTCAAAGGCATATAACTTTTCTACATTTAGCGACGGCTTTGTAGAAGTCTTAGCCGCGCAGCAGACCCCAGACAGCCCGAGCTGGTTTGAGGGGACTGCCGACGCCGTCCGCAAGTACATGTGGATGTTTGAAGAGGCAGATGTAGATGAGTTCATCATCCTTTCGGGTGACCATCTCTACCGCATGGACTACAGCGACTATGTGATGAAGCATCGCGAAAGCGGCGCTGATGTCACCCTTTCAGTCGTACCGATCGGCTACAAGACAGCTTCTAGCTTTGGCCTGATGAAAGTAGACGAGAACAACCGTATCGTTGAATTCTCCGAGAAGCCCAAAGGTGAGGCGCTCGAAGCGATGAAGGTAGACACGACTGCGATGGGACTTTCCCCCGACGAAGCAGAAGATAAGCCATTTATCGCCTCTATGGGCATTTACGTGTTTAAAAAGCAGGTGCTAATAGACCTGCTGAAGAAGTATCCAGATCAGACAGATTTCGGAAAAGAGATCATTCCAGCATCTGCTCGCGACTACAATGTTCAGGCCTATTTATTCAAGGGATACTGGGAAGATATTGGTACGATCGAGGCTTTTTACGATGCCAACATTGCACTGACCGATCAGCCCCATCCTGCTTTTAGCTTTTACAACGAAGACGCACCGATCTACACGCGATCGCGCTATCTTCCCCCGAGCAAAATCCAAGACAGTCAGATCACAAAATCGATCGTCAGCGAAGGCTGCATCCTCAAAAAGTGCCGTATTCACAATTCGGTAATCGGCCTGCGTCAGCGTATTCATGCCGGCTGTGAGATTGACAGCTCATTGCTGATCGGCTCCGACTACTACGAGCAAATGGACGAAGACGGTGAATTTCCACTATCCGCTCAGAAGCCGGGTAAAATTCCCATCGGTATTGGTGCAGGCTCGGTTATTCGCAAAGCCATCATCGATAAGAATGCTCGAATCGGCAAAAACGTCCAGATCATCAACAAAGACAATGTTGAAGAAGCCGAACGCGAAGCAGAAGGCTACTACATCCGTAGTGGGATCGTCGTGGTCTTGAAGAACGCCACTATTCCCGACGGTACTATCATCTAAAGCGCACCGATTCGTAGAGATAGAGGCAGGTTTGATGTCTGCCTCCACCCTTTCAGACAAACAAGAAATACAGACAGAATTCTACAAAATTGCCCGACTTGTAACCGTCACATCAGTACTGAGGACCGGTTATCTGGTAGGACTTTACTATCGACTGTTGAGACATTGACCCTTCGAAGGTATTGCCCTTTGAGGGCGTCGCCTTTCAAGAATGGTCTTTCAAGCAGCGACTTTGGCCATCGAAGTAAAGCCCACTCCTATAAAACTACTAATGACGCCGGTCAATCCAGACTCTGATAGCGAAGATCCGCAGCGCCAAGACGCTCCAACTGCTTTTCTGGAAACTTCTCTAGGAGAGCTTCAGCAGCGGCACGTCAGCAAACTGACACAAGACATTGAGCAATTAGGAGCGCAAAGAAGCCGTTTAGAGTCCGAGGTAGAACGTCTTCAGAATCAGATCGACACGCTAAAAGAAAATCATGCTCATCTGCTTTCCCTCACAAAAGACGATCAGCTTGCAAGCATAGAAGATTTTCGGCCCACAATTACAGAAGAGATTCCGATAGAGCGAGTTAGCGCTTTTGGATCTGGTCCACTCCTACCGGGTGAAGATGCATCGACCCAAAAGACTGTCCCCACTGGCAGAGACCGGACGTTAGAGTTACCAATGCCCTCTACCTCCGAACAGCACCGACAGAGGGTGCTGCAGCGGCAGGCAGATAGGTTGCCGATTTTGCAAGCGAAAGTGAATCGAGGGCTTATTTTAAGCGCGATCGCAACCAGCCTAGCTGCACTTCACTATTGCCTATTCAGCACGCTAGCCCAGGGTGGTAGCTGGTTTAATCTAGTCGAAATTGGACAGGTTGGCACCGGCTTCGTGTCATCTACTGCGCTCCTCTGGCTCAGAATGCTGGTGATGGTGCCTGGCTTGATTTTACTAGCCCCACAGCTGCATAAAAATACTTGGGACGATCTGCAAGACTGGCTTTATGTGCGCGAACAGCTACTATTGCCGCTAGTTGGCAGCGGCATTGCCTTGTTTTTCTCTCAGGTGTTGCTCTATCAAAGCATTGGGGTAATGGGCGCGGCTATCGGCTCAGCTCTCTTCTTTCTCTATCCACTAACGGCCATTCCCTCTAGTCTACTACTACATCAAGAGCGAGCGCTGACGCCGTTTGGTGTGTTGGCACTGATTGCGATCGCAATGGGCGGATTGCTAATTGTGCAGCCTACCTTCACCACCGATTCACTTAATCTCATTTGGACAGGGCTACTCGCTAGCATTACCCTTAGCCTATATATTGTGCTCACCAACTTTTGCTACCAACAAAGGTGTCATCCCATCCCAACCTCTGTCGCGCAGTTCTCTACCGTAGCCGTTCTCAGCAGCTTGGTCTTGCTAGTCAAACCGCTTCAGCTAGTCAATCTTAACTGGTTGAGCTTTTTCGGATGGGGGCTACTGATCGGATTACTGATGCTAGTTGCCTATCTGTTGAACTATGCCAGTCTGCTCGCTGTCGGTCCTCGCACAGCAATTATCGCCGCAACTACTCCGCTAATCACGCTGGTATTCTCTTGGAGCTTCACGCCTGTCACGAGCCTAGAAATTATTCAATGGACAGGTATCACGATGATTGCTGTCGGTGGAATTGCGCTTGGCAAAGAGAAGCTAGACCAGGCGCAGCTCTACTCATAATAAAAACGAAAGGAACGGAGAGAGAGGGATTCGAACCCTCGAACAAGTTGCCCCGTTACAGCATTTCCAGTGCTGCGCCTTCAACCACTCGGCCATCTCTCCATATTTTGCTGATAATTCGCTCTAGCAAAGTCAGCTAAGGTCTTTTACAGCCAACGACTTACAGCTTTGCCATCGTAACAGAAAGCGGAGTGGATACTATACTAATTTTTCACAGATCAAACTTCCCTGCGATCACGTGCGATCATAGAAGGGCTGCTCCGTTCAACCTTCTTTCCCATGGCTGAAACCTATCGCGTTCGCATTCATCACCGCCAAAAAAATACTGTCTATACAGCGCAGGTGCCGCGCGATCGCTATATTTTGCAAACCGCAGAAAATCAGGCCGCCGATCTTCCCTACGCCTGCCGCAACGGAGCTTGCACCGCCTGCGCTGTCCGTGTTCTTTCCGGTGAGCTCCACCAGCCCGAAGCAATGGGCCTATCTCCAGACCTGCGTGAACAGGGCTACGCCTTGCTGTGCGTTAGCTATCCTCGCAGCGATCTAGAAGTAGAAACCCAAGACGAAGACGAAGTCTATGAACTTCAGTTTGGGCGATACTTTGGCAAAGGCCCAACCCGCTCCGGCATCTTGATCGACGACGACTGAGCATAGCGAATTGATCTACTGAGATTGGCAGATTAACCTAACGTCAACCTTAGCCAACTACACTACGCTCAGCCGAAAGAAAACTCCTCTCCTGCATATGACCTACTCCGCCGAAGATCTCCAGCGATTTCTAGACATCGCTACCGAAGCCGCTTGTGCGGGTGGCGCAGTCCTTCAGCACTATTGGGGAAATCTCTCTAACATCCAGCAGAAGGGCCGTCCTGGAGATCTTGTCACTGAGGCCGATAAAGCCGCTGAGAAAGAAGTCCTTGCCGTTCTACGTCGACACGTTCCAGACCATGCCATTCTTGCTGAAGAATCGGGCAGCATTGGCAAGCAAACCGATCAGCTGCTCTGGGCGGTAGACCCGCTGGATGGTACGACCAACTACACACATCAATATCCTTTTTGTGGCTGTTCGGTGGGTCTTCTAATCGATGGCAAGCCAGCGGTAGGCGCTATCTTCGACCCGGTACGCGCTCATCTATTTCGGGCGGCTAAAGGATTAGGTGCGACCTGCAACCGAGAGCCTATCAGCGTCTCTAAGACTGAAACCATCGCCGATAGTTTGCTGGTCACTGGCTTTGCCTACGACCGGCGTGAAACAATCGACAACAACTATGCGGAGTTCTGTCATCTCACTCATCTTACTCGCGGCGTTCGTAGAGGGGGTGCGGCTTCGATCGATCTAGCTTACGTCGCCTGTGGACGATTGGATGGCTATTGGGAGCGAGGGTTGTCGCCCTGGGACGTGGCGGCAGGTGTAATTTTGGTAGAAGAGTCAGGTGGCACAGTCACTGCCTATGACGAAAGCCCGTTTGATATTAAGAGCGGTCGGATCTTGGCTACTAACGGTCAGATCCATAGTGAGCTTAGCAGCAGGCTCGCTAGTGTAGAGCCACTGGCTAGGTTTGCACCATGATCGCGATTCCTATAAACAAGACAATTCAGTCTCCTGACCGGGTGATCTTGCAGAATATCAGCTGGCGGACCTATCAGTCTTTGGTGACTGATTTTGAACAGGAGCCTGCCGTTCGGCTTACCTACGACCGTGGAACATTAGAGATTCGGATGCCGTTAGATCCTTATGAGAGCTACAAAAAGATCACCGGTCGGCTGGTAGAAGCGGCGACAGAAGAGCTGGGTTTGGAGATACGCAGTCTGGGTTCGAGAACGTGCGATCGCGAAGATCTTTCCCAAGGACTCGAACCCGATCAGTGTTACTACATTCAAAACGAGCCGCTAGTGCGATCGCTAGACCAGATAGATCTTTCTAAATCCCCACCACCCAACCTAGCTGTAGAGATCGACATCACTAGCAGCTCGTTAAATCGATTCGAAATCTACGCGCAGCTTGCAGTTCCAGAAGTTTGGAGATTTAACAGTAAAGTATTAACCATTCACCTTCTTAAAGATAGCAAGTACCAGAAAGCTAAAAACAGTATCGCCCTTGCACCTTTGAAGGCCAGTGATTTTTCTTCTCTTCTTTCAATTCATCAAACAGTTGGAGAAAATAGCTTAATTCGCCAATTCCGAGAATCGATCAGAGGCAAACAGAGACAATAAGCGAGATATAGCCTGTACCGGATGCATTCGGTACAGACGCGTCACTCGACCTGTTAGAACACAACGCTTTTAGCCTGCAGGCTGTACCTCAGTCAAGTGACAAAAGCTATAGAAGCGAGAGAAATCTGTATTTAACGTCAGCGATCTTACTTGATGGCAGCTTTCAACTGGGTGCAAAATTCCCCAACAGACGCCAAGCCTTCTGCCGGCGTGCCGGTTGCCAATCGCTTCACGATCGCGCTACCCACAATTACCCCATCCGCACCCCAATCTTTTAGCTGTTTTGCCTGCGAGGGTTCAGAGACACCAAAGCCGACACCGACAGGTTTATTCGTAGCGCTGTGCAAGTCAGAAATTAGGCCTTCGACGCGGGTCGCCACTTCTTGGCGAACGCCCGTAACGCCTGTGACGCTGACCAGATAGACAAATCCCTGAGAACGGTTTGCGATCGCCTTAATCCGTTCATCCGTAGACGTAGGTGCCACTAGCAAGATCACCGCAATTCCGACCGCTGCTGCTGCCTCTAGTAACGAATCCATTTCTTCTAAAGGCAGATCGGGCACCAGCAACCCACGAGCGCCTGCTTCATAGATATCCTTGAGGAACTTTTCGACGCCCCGATTTAAAATGGGATTGTAGTAGGTGAATAGCACCAGTGGAGCTGACAGCTTTGGCGTTACCGCCGCTACTAGATCGATCACCGCTGCCAACGTCATGCCACGACCCAAAGCCCGAGTTGCTGCTGCTTGAATAGTGGGACCGTCCGCTAGCGGGTCGGAATAAGGAACGCCTAGCTCAATGATGTCCGCACCGTTGCGATCAAGTACCTGCAGCGCTTCGGCGGTCGTCGCCAGATCAGGATCGCCTGCGGTGATAAAAGGGATTAGGGCGCATTCGTTGCGATCACGCAGTTCATCAAATCTTTCTTTAATAGACACCATCGATCAATCGCCCTTTACTGCGCTTCTTCCAGCCGCTCTGATTCCAGCCGCTCTGATTCAACCTCTGCCTGTAGCTTCGCCAGTTCCTCAGGGCTCATTTCTTCCAGTCTTTTCTGCAAGACTGCCTCTTCATAGTCTTCTAGCTGCTGATAATACGTCATCTTTTTACTCGCCGCACGCACCACATAGGTTGCCGTCCAGCCCAGCAACCCAGCCACAAAAACCACCTGACTCCAAATGCCTGCCGACAGCCCATCCATTCCGGCCCAGGCAAACGCCAGATATAGCAGTCCGCCTGCCGCAAAGACGCCAATGCCGATGCCAATAACGTCAATTCTTCTCATTACAGAGCCTAGACTTCACGTCGCTGAGGACGGAAGTTCAAAAACGGACTCACTAACAAGCAGCCCGGGAAAAACACTAGCATCAGCCCATAGAAAAACAACCGTTCAATCGAACTTGCCGCCGTCCACCGCAGTTTCAGATACGTCATCAGCGCCACTGGCACCACAACCAAATACAGCCCGCCCAAAGCCACGTACAGACCAAGAGCAACCAGCGCTGGAGATTCAAGACCAAGAAATGTCATCGGTAAAGCAATATCCTATTAAGACCCGTTGATTCAATATATATAGTAGACCCCCAACCGCAATTCTCGCGCATTCTTCAGTAGAAATGGACGATGCTCTACTTTTAGATACCTCCGCCGTGCCCCGGAAAACCGCCCAAAACCAGTTGCCAATCCGCCCGCTTGGTGGTGCAATAGACATCTGTGAGTGCAAGCAAACTTACAAATCCCAAAGGCAAACTCCCTAGGGCAAATCCCAAAGGTAAATTCCCAAGGGGGCGTGGCGGAATGGTAGACGCTGCGGATTTAAAATCCGTTGATTGTAAAAATCGTGAGGGTTCAAGTCCCTCCGCCCCCATACTTTTTTTTACTGTAGTCGATAGACCATACATCGACTCCATACGTCAGCTGAACCATCAAAGACGATTGCTTAAGCGCTCGGTAGACAGTCTAAATTGGGCAGTCTAAATGGTGATACCAATTGCCTTTTATGTTGCGATGAGCGTGTTGTGATGAGTGTGTTGCCAGCAGATAGACCAGACCAGCCTACGGCGTTTTATCTGGCGCAGCAGCAGCTCTACGATGACTTACTAGACTCCGCTAGAAAGCTACCACCGGTCGAATCGCTCGCTGAGTTTGAAGCCTTATTCTTTAGTCATAGCAGCTCTGTCGAAGCAGAAGTCTCTCCTTTTCTGTACCAAATTCTTTTCGCAAATGACGAACAAGAGTTTCACAACACCTTGAAGCGCGCCTGCTATATCCTGATTAACAACTGGGATCGAAGCTGTCAGAGCGACATGGTCCATGCAATGCTATCGCTCTTTGATCATGCCTCTTTAAGAAAAGCAACCTTTTCGCCCAGTATGAAGCGCCTGCGACAGTGGCTGCTAAATTTTGCGGCTAGCCAGGATTTTGAGGCGGTCAAACTATTCGCTACCCAGCGAATCGGACCCACGCACCCCGGTAGCTGGAGCAGCCGCTACGTCACCTACCAGCTCACCGCTCAGGCCATAGACAGCAGCAACTCCCTAGAGCAAAAGGAAGCGGCTAGGAAGATGGCTCGTAGGCTGAAAAACAAGTTCAAGCACGAGCTGGCTATGTACACGGCCTTCTCTCAAAGCTCGTCACGGCTGGATAGTAAGTATCCCAACCCGACGGTCCTAGGCGATGAGGTACTGCGACTTATCAAAACGATTCTGGTACGGCGTGGCCCGTTTAGCTATCGCAATGTAGCGCGTATTTTTCAGCAGCAGACAGCAGGTACCACTTACAAAGAGTACAAAGAGAGTTTAGCTGAGTATCTGTGCTTTTCGATTGCGCAGCCAGAATTTTTGACAGTGGTCGAAGCTTCTCTAGGTCGATGCTTGACACAGATCTATCCAGAGAAAGATACGGCTGAAATGGAGCCTTCGCTGGTACTGCGGACTTGTAATCGTCTCATCGATCTATTGACGACTGAAGATAGTCGTCAGCCGTCACCCTTGTTTGAGGAATTGCTGACTAAGGGCAATCCGCTGAACCAAGCCGTGCTAATGCTCAAAATTGTGCTAATTTCGCCGAACTCACAGTTCTATCTAGAGGCGCGTTTGGCTAGCGTGATTAGCTACTACCGCCCCTATATGGAAGCCGAGTGTCGAAGCGTTGTTCAGCTCCTAGAAATTTGCGACGTTATGTTTGCTATCTACAGCGACAACGTGGAATACAACCTGGTGCGAGTCAAACCAAAACAGGAAAAGAGCACTACTCAAAACGAGCCCGAACAGAACGAGTCAGAAAATATAGAAGATTTCCGGATCTTCTCCCGTAGCTTGAGAGCAGCTCAGAAGAGAGTAAGTCGGGCCTCTCAGTAGTGTAAAGCTAAGCGGGTTGGCCTCTAGCATAGTTAAGACTAGGGCTTGAGGTTAGATATGGTTAGCCGGTATTTTGTTTAGCCTTGTGGCCAGGTTCGTAGCCAGCTTTGTATCGGTCAACCGCCGCTTTCATTACAGCCTGATGTACGTCTTTCCAGGGTATGTTATGCGATCGCGCTCCCCTAGCCACATCCTCATACTCCGGCTGCACATTAACCACTTTGCCATTCATCAAACCTAGCTTTACTGCCATCTCACCATAGATAGTAGAGACCCTAACCATCTCCCTAGCCAAAACAGCCCGCTGCTGTCGGGTCTTTCGAATACCTAAGGTTGTTGTTTCCTCAAATAGAACTGTTTCACAGTCGGCGACTTTCACTTCCGGGCAAATCACCGTCAACAAGGTGCCAAGCCGATTCTTCTTCATAGCGACACCCTGACTAAATACATCTACAGCCCCCACCGAGAACAGCCGCTCAAAGACAAAGCCAATCGCCTGCGGCGAACAGTCATCTATCTGAGTTTGCAGCTCTATGATGGTTTCAGTTGGCACATTCAGGCTTTTTTTTTAGCCTCGTGAATGAGCTCATCAGGAACGCTGCCGATCCAGAGACGAAGGATATTAGGAATGGGTAATTCTCGCCCGCCAGCACCAAGGCCAAGCTTCTGAAGTGTGAAGCGAGGCGGCGGACCGAAGGATTCGGATAGGGTGGTTGCGATCGCACAGCCCGTAGGCGTCACCAGCTCCTTCTCAATGCCGTTGCTATACACCGGCACATTCGCGCCTACCATCATCGCTAGCACCGCAGGTGCAGGCACTGGTAGTAGTCCGTGCTCGCAGCGCACCGTACCGCCCCCTGTCGGCAGTGCAGAGCAGATCAGCCGATCGACACCCAGCCAATCTAGTCCCAAACAAGTTCCCACAATGTCCACAATCGCATCCGTCGCCCCTACCTCATGAAAGTGAACCTGCTCCGGCGCAATCCCATGTACGCTAGCCTCTGCTTCTGCTAGTTTCCTAAAAACGGCCAAGCTCCAGCGCGCAGAACGCTCAGATAGCTTAGCTTGCTGGATTAACGACTCAATCTCAGGCAGCTTTCGTCCACCATGAGAGTGATTGTGATGATGAGCGTGCTGATCGGTATGATGAGAATCATCGGCAGCCGTATGCGCTACCGGTGATTCAGTCGTCAGCACATCCACATAGACCTTGGTTGCAACCTGTTGATGGCGCAAGACCGATTCAGATCGCAGCTGAAACTCTCCATCTAGATTCAGCTTGGCAAATTGTTCTTCTAGATAGTCCATAGGGACTCCTGCATGAACGAGTGCGCCCAGACACATATCACCTGCAATGCCGGTCGGACAGTCTAGATAGGCTAACGTTTTCATAAGCAACTAGTTTCAATATCTCTTTAAATTTTTGGCCATGGCTACCCTGTACGAGATCCATCCTGTTACACCCGACCCTAGAACAATTAACGCGCTACGAGAGGATCTCCGCCAAGGAGCTATTATGCTCTACCCCACTGACACGGTCTATGCTATCGGCTGCGACCTTGACTCTAAATCTGCCATCAAAAGAGTGCGCCAGCTCAAACAGCTCTCCAACGATAAGCCACTGACCTTTCTCTGCGCCTCTCTATCTAATGTAGCTAGCTACGCTCAAGTCAGTGACACCGCCTACAAAATCATGAAGCGTTTGATCCCAGGACCCTACACCTTTCTTTTACCCGCAACCAAAGCAGTCCCAAAGCTGGTGGTCAGTCCAAAACGGCGAACAACAGGTATTCGAGTCCCTAATAACCCCTTATGCTTGGCGCTGATAGAAGCCCTAGGCAATCCGATCATTTCCACCTCAGCTTCATCTGTTGTTAGTAATTCTACAGAGTTCAATATAGAAGCTTTATCAAAGGTCGATCTGTTTGACCGGATGGAGAAGCTAGTGGACGTAATAGTAGATGGTGATTCTGAATTCAGGCATCAAGTATCTACCATTTTGGACATGACAGATGGCGCCCCTCGGGTGGTCCGTCAGGGCCAGGGTTGGCAAGATGCGCTTGAGTGGGGCGCAGAGCTAGCGGATTAATCTCTGCTCTCGATGTTGCCACTTCATAGCAACAGAAGAACAGATCCTGACTTTACTTTGTCCTAGTGGGTATTTCCTGGTGCCGCAAAGCGATACGGGGTCGCACCCCTACTACAACAGGTGTCATAGACCGATAGGCTAATTGGCATAGCAGGTCAAACTCCTCCAGTTGAATACAATGTCTGATCTTTAGGACATCTGAGTCACGTCAACCGCTTTACCCCATCAGTGTTGCAGGTTTATCTATGAAAATATTCTCAGAGACTGCTTTTTATTGTGACAGTTGCTCTGTGACAGTTGATTGCATTACTGACACACCAATTATTAGGAACTGGATTCCGATTCTCTAGATTGAAACAGTTCGATCAGACCGCTTTTTCTGCGCATCAACCTAGAGAATATTGAGTCCATCTACTATGCTTCACCCTATTGCCGACGACTGTCAGAATCCAGGTGCTTTCCATACTACAAATTCTTCCTCTACTCATCCGGAAGACCATTACAAGACTCAATCTGAGACCCAGCCTGAAACTGTCAACCCCATCGAACCTTCTGTTTCTAGATCTGAGCAGCTTACTGCTGCTGGTCCTCCAGATACGGTTTCTCTAGAACCGACTTCTCTAGGACCGACTTCTCCCAGACCGATTCCCTCCGACAGTGTTCAAACAGCCGGAGCCGACGATAGCCCCAAAGCCGATTTAGAGCCTGTTCTAGAGACGGTGAACCAAACCGCTACCGCACGAGAGAGCGATCCTGAGCAGATCAGTACCAGTACGCCCGCGCTTGCGGATGGTGACGAGCAAACGCTTTGCCCAGTCGACCAAAAGTTGATTGATTTTCTAACGTGTGAAATCAACAGCAAAATCACCACCAGCGCTAAGGTAGTTAATACTGTCGCAACTAGGCTCGCAATCGAGGTCACGCGCATCTGTCGCAAGAGCTCTCGTATTCAGGCCTCGGGTGAGGTCACAGCCTGGCAAAACCAGCTGGCTCAGAACCGAGTTAAAAAGTACCTTGACTACTATCTACTCGGCTCTCGCCAGGGCAGAATCGAACTGCACAGTCGACTGAGTGCGATCGCCTACCGCTACATCGCCCCAGCCCGTACTCAGCTCGGTTTTCAGGGTCGATGCACCCTCTTAGAAGACTTTCTACAGGGCTTTTATATCGAGGTACTCAAAGCCTTTCGCCGAGAGAATCATCTGAGCGATCAGTATTCACCGCGCACTCGCCTAGAGCTAGCCGAATACATGGCCTTTAGCGAGCACTATGCCAAGCGCCGGATCTCCTTGCCCGGTTGCTACAACCAGCAGCTACTGGTCCTGCGCGCCCAAGCATTTGCCCGGCGGCTACCAGCCGAGACCTCAGTAGATATCGAGATGGCAGTTGATTCCCCCAAAGGGGATGACGACGGTTTCTTTCGCTCACCAGTTATCCAGCAGATTCGCGAAAAGATGGTTTCAAATGTTACCGATCCATCTGAGGGTGTGCTACGCGATCGCATTACCAAAGAGCTCATTCAGTACCTCGAAGATCAAGATCAAGAAGCCTGCGTAGACTACCTAATTCTACGGCTTCAAGACATGGCCCCTAGCGAAATTGATGAGGTCTTAGGGCTTACTGCTCGCCAGCGTGACTATCTTCAGCAGCGCTTTAAGTACCACGTCGAAAAGTTTGCCCAGTCTCACCGCTGGCAGCTAGTTCACCAGTGGCTAAGCGCAGATCTAGACAAGAACTTTGGCCTATCTCCTGCCGAATGGCGCACGTTTAATGAGCAGCTCAGCGAAGATCAGTCCAGATTGCTAGAACTCAAGCAGCAGCAGATTCAAAACGGTGAGAACGGGCCTTCTGACAAGGCGATCGCCCAGGCCCTATCTTGGACACCCAAGCGTGTAAACCGCCGCTGGACCAAGCTTATCAACCTAGCTTGGAAAGTTCGCAATCAGCACTACAAAGACAATAAAAAGTGAAAGCAAAACTAGAAGAAGCCTCTCCTGTGTGGCCACCAGCAAGGGGCATAGAAAAGACTTCTTAAGCTTTCTGTTTCTTTATTCAACGCTACCGTTGTCTAGCGCCCGTTCAGCGCCCGTTCCGCCACTATGCGCTTTCACCCTTCTCGGGTGGCTCGAACTTGTAGCCAACGCCACGTACTGTCTGAATCAGCGTCGGTTGCGTCGTATCGATCTCAATTTTTTTCCTGATTTGACCAATGTGTACATCGACTACCCGCTGATCACCAACATACTCATAGTCCCAGACCTTCTGAATTAGCTCCGCCCGACGCCACACCCGGCCCGGGTGCCCAGCCAGGAAATGCAGCAGGTCAAATTCCAGCGCAGTCAGCGGCACCAGATCATTCGCCAGCGTCACCTCACGGCGGATCGGATCAATCGAAAGCTTATTAAAGGTCAGGCGCTGCTGTTCGGCAACCGTCACCGGACGCTGCCGTTTTAAGATTGCACCCAGTCTGACCTCTAGCTCGCCCAAACTAAAAGGCTTGGTGATGTAATCATCAGCGCCCGTGTTGAATCCACGAATTTTATCCGCTTCATCAGTTCGGCTAGTCAGCATCAGCACAAATACACCTGTGCGTGACTGCATCTCCTTACACAGGTCATAGCCGTTAGCGTCAGGCAAATTGACGTCTAGAATCACCAGATCAGGATTAAATTGCTCAAAAATCGCGAGCGCAGTTTTCCCGTCCTCAGCTGACTCCATCTGATAATCTTGTTTGGCTAAAAAGCGATGAATCAGGTTACGGATAGCGGGTTCATCGTCAACCACAAGGATTTTGGCATCGGCCATAATTTAGAATCCTGGTACTAAAGCAAATAAAAAACAACATGGAATCCAGGAACGGCCAGACTCACTCAACTCTAAAAACTTAGATGATTCAGTGACTGGTCTGCAAACGTAAGTAAATTCACATACCTTACTTCTTCTCTATATATACGAAGCTTCAGCAAACTTTGTTGACAGCGCATCCACACCTTAGCAAGAAAATCATCTTTTGCTGCTTGGATTTAAGCGGAAAGTTTAGGTTTGGCCTGTATGTAACTCACGGACTCAACTGTTTGTGTACCCAGCTTAGGCGCTATCTGCAAGCCTACTTAACAACTTTTATAGACAATGATGCCCAATCTAGACTTCGGACACTGTCCGTTTCTGTCGGTCCCCCGCTACACTGTTAGCTAAGTATGTTTTCTTGACAACTGCTAGACAAGTACCATTAGGTTTTACAGATAACATAGGCTGATTCGGAGGTTGGGCATGAGCGAACAAAACGTTCACTATGAAACGTTAGGACTGACGGAAGCATCTTCGTTTGAGGAGGTTCAGTCTGCTCGCATACAGTTGGTCACAGCGTGTAAAGACGATCCCAAAAAGCAGCAAGAAATAGAAGCCGCATACGATGCAATTTTGATGGAACGGCTGAGACTGCGTCAAGAAGGCAAGATCAAGGTTCCTGATAGGATTCGGTTCGCTGAGAAGCAGACTCGCTCTAAGCCATCGCTGCCTAGTTTCGGGGGAATGAGCGACCCAGGCCCACAGTGGTTTTCGGGGTTGCTAGATCAGCCTGAAAGTAGTAGTGAATTGCTGTGGCCATCGGTTATTTTTGCCAGTCTTGTAGGTTTGGCCTGGTTCTTGCAGTCGGATGAGGCAGTCGGTGCTTCTGTGGCGCTGGCGCTAGGTCTGATGGCAGCTATTTATTTCTTGAATCAAAAGACTCGTAAGCTCTGGCGCTCGGTGGGGTTATCTGCGGTAGGCCTGATTATTGGTCTGTGTTTGGGGCTGATAGTGGCCCAGATACTCAGAGGCCAAGGAACGGCTCTGCTACCGGGTCAAGTCTCATCTCTGTCTACGAGCATTACGCTGACGGTACTTTGGTTCTTCACAGGTTTTTTGAGGTAGAGGTAAGGTCTAGCTGTATTTGGGTGTTTAGCCTGCTTTAGACGAGTCGTCTCAACCAAAATAATCCAAACAGAAAGGGGCGCACTCTAGGCATAGGGATCGCCCCTTTGCTGCTTAATGGGCTATCTTGTCCTCCATCTTCCTCGCAGCTCCACGTTTCACCTGCGATCGCTCGATCGCTTCAAACAGCGCCTGAAAGTTCCCTTCACCAAATCCCTTCACAGCCTTTAGCTGGCCATCTTCAACATAGCTGCGGCGCTCGATGATCTCAAAGAAGAAAGTAGGCTCGTCAAAGATTGGCTGGGTAAAGGTTTGCAGCAGCATGCCCTGCTGTCCACCTTGAGGCCAGTCAATCATGATTTGCTGACGGCTGATGGCAGAGAGGTCTTTGATTGGGCAGTCGCTGCGCTGGTGGAGGCTATCGTAATAAGTAGAAGGCACTTCTAGCAGATCCAGTCCTTGCCCTCTAAAGTGGGCGATCGCATCAACCGCATCTCCGCTCCGCAAAGCCACATGCTGTACGCCCGCCCCGCGATTGTGCTGCAAGAATTCTTGAATCTGCGAATTTGCCGAGCTTGGCTCATTGATTGGCAGTTGTAAAGGACCATCCGGATGGACCAGGACCTGGCTGTGCAAACCAGAACGCTCAGTTTGAATGTCAAACTGCTGACCCGATGTCATACCAAATACCTTCTGATACCAGCTGGCAGCCGGCTGTAGTTCGCCCTGGGGCACATTGATCACCGCATGATCGATATCAGAGAGCCTTAGCCCTGATATCTGAGCGCGATTTTGTTCGGTAATCCATTCCTTAGAAACTTCGACCAACGTATGCCGTAGATGTGCCCAACCACTCAGCTGACACTGCCGCTGACCAGCTCTATCCGAGGTCACAGGTACCAACAACGCTGCACCCTGAGCGAGTGCCTGCTCCAACACCGCATCAAACTTGTCGGTGGCAAAAGCGAGGTCTACCAATCCGGATGGATGCTGCTGAAGATAGGTTTTGACTTCACATGCTTGCTCTAAACCGGCAGCAGGTACAAAGGACCGGTTCTCAAGGAATTGACTTTCTGGTGTGCGGCCCGGCGCAGAGAGTCGGATTTCGATATTGCCCTGCTTTAAGACTTTGTGCGATCGCATAGAATGAGCCTGCACAGAGCCCAGCTCAGCGGATTTTGGATCAACCAGGAACATGCCGAATGATAGCTTTTGGCCGAACCACTCCGTCCAGGCGGCGGCGTCTTGGACATAGAAGTGTAGATGGTGAAAGTGCATAGCCTTTTGATCACATCCTAATGTTTTAATCGCGTCCTAGATCGAAGCAAGCACCTGAACAATGTTGCGTTTGATTACATCCATTGGCATAATAGCTGCGAAAATTGATTAGGAAATGTTTCAATGGGCTACTTTAAACACCTAGACCTTCTTAGCACCTACGCTTTCAGCGGTATAGGTGCAGCTCTGCTGCTATTGGTTGCGCCCCAGAACGCTCAAGCTGAACCCATGCATGTTAGTTGGTACGGACCGGGTTTCGACGGTAACTATACGGCCAATGGTGAAATTTTTGACCGATACAGTCACACCGCCGCTCATCCGAGCTGGCCCTTTGGCACACTGGTGCAGCTCACAAACTACAATACCGGAGCAGTCGTAACCGTGCGAATTAACGACCGCTCTGGCGGTGCTTTGGATTTGGCAGAACAAGCTGCTCGCGATCTTGGAACCTATCACTCTGGGATTGCATCTGTCGATGTCGAGATTGTCCGATGGGGCGAGTAGGATTGTTCTATAGGATAAAAGGATAAGATCAACAGACAGAATCAGTAGATAGAAAATCAATACACAGAAATTGTCCGGGTTCGTCTATCTTTTGGTGGCCATATTGATCTACTAGCTCTCTCTTGTTCATCTCTCTTTTCACCTGTTAGATAGGTTGTTGTGTTTTATGGTTCAGAGAATTACGATAGACGCAGACCAGCGCCAAGAGGAAAGTCTATCGTTGAGACCTGACCAAGCTCATTATTTGCGCCGCGTACTGCGATTAAACGCAGGCGATCGCTTTATTGCGCAAGATGGGAGAGAGCAGTGGCTGGCGACGCTGAGCGATTGCACGGATCGAGCGCATTTGATAGAGGTGATCGCGCCTCCATCTGCAAAAACAGCGCTCCCGATCCGTCTAGCTGCGGCTCTGCCTAAGGGCAACAGTTTTGATCAGGTGGTGCGTCAGGCAACAGAGCTGGGCGTCACACATATCTACCCAGTCTTGAGCGATCGCACGCTGCTAAGACCCAGTAGCAACAAACTCGATCGTTGGCAGCGCATCGCTCAAGAAGCCTCAGAACAGAGCGAACGAATTACCGTTCCAGAAATTCTCTCTCCTATTGATTTTCAGCAGCTGATTATTCAATCCGACTGGGAGGGCATACGATACATCTGCGCCGCTCGGCAAGACAGCCCTCATCTCTTACCAAAAATTCAGTCTGATTTGATGTCAGTAGATCTACCCGACGTCACTCTGCTGATCGGGCCAGAAGGTGGGTGGACATCCGTAGAAATTACGGTTGCCACAGAAAACGGCTATCAAATCGTCTCGCTTGGTCCAGCGATTCTACGGGCAGTTACCGCCTCCGTGACCGCACTATCCCTAGTCGCTGCAGCCAGAGACCTATTGATATAGCTTGATTTCATCGTATAAGCTCGGATGGCCAAACCGATTTAGCTTGTTTAAGCTGCTAGTATCCAGTAGCACATTAGCGTTTGCCACTTTGCCTCACGCATTCTCAATAAAGTATTCCTTTATTTTGCAAGGACAGATTGGTCAGCTAGCACGAGTAGCTTTCTCTTTGAGTATGCACGACGCTGGCTACAGAACTCTTTTTTTGTTCAGGAATTAGAGCTATCTCCAATTTAAACTCACAACATTCACAATGGCCAAATCATCAGATCCTGTTTTCTCTGGTTTTCACGCACTCTCTGAGCCAATTCGCATTCAAGTAATTGAACTATTACAAGAGCGAGAGTTCTGCGTTGGCGATATGTGCGATCGCCTTAACATTGCCCAATCAAAACTCTCCTTTCATCTGAAAACACTAAAAGAAGCCGGCCTCGTCAACGCCCGTCAGCAAGGGCGTTGGATGTACTACAGCCTCAACGCTGACAGATTTCACACGCTTGAAGGCTACCTCAGTAGCTACGGCAACTAAACACGGCCATTCAAGCCCTAAGTATAGACAAGACCCAAGCGCCCAATTGAACCCAGCCTAGCAAGCACTGCACTACACGCGAAAGCATCTCACACAGATGTCTACGCAGACATTGCGCATAGGGTGGCGCGCTCTTCCAGCCCTGTCTCTCCCTTTGTCCCACACTCTTGGCTCTTTCAGTCAGAATGTGGGATTTTTCGTTTTGGAGTCTGCCTTTTAGTTTGTCAGCGCCAGTATCTCAGAAGTCACCGCCAAACTCTCCTCAAACAGCTCATCTTCCCCCCAGCTCTGCAGCTGCTGCTCTAACAACAGATCCGAACGCTGATCGGAAAGCGACGTTACTTCTTCTACCAAACTACTTTGCGCACTGCCGCCAGACTCCATTCGCATACAGCCCGCCGTTTCAGAACATAGAATAGTGTTGCAGTTAGCGTTGTGATTAGTTGACTCTAGACGTACACCAGTCAAATCTCCTAGAACTTCACCTGGGTTAGCTACCGGAATAGCCGCCAGCTCTGCCTGAATATGCCTGCCGCTCTCGTTTTCAAAGCAGATACGCTTCAGATCATAATCGCCCCCTTCACTCTCATAGGAAACAGGCCGCCAGTCCAATCGGCTCGCCAGCCAACCTAAAAACATCAGAGCCTGAGCCGGATTACCCTTCTCATAATCAATTCCCACTCGGTCTACTTCTGTGATTGCCATACGCCGTTCCGGCGGATCGAACGCCTCAGCCGTCAGCTCTTGCCAAGGTGCTAGTCGATACCAGTTTAGATCCGCAATATTTGTCCGCTCATTTACCAGCGTCTGAATTTTCAGGATTTCGGACTCCGCATCGCCGTAATAGCTTGAATCTAGAATCAAGCAGCTGCTAGTAAGCGCCAGCTTTTGAAACAATATCTGTTCTGGATTTGGCGTCGCCTTCCACCAGATAAACTTCGGCAAATCCGAGACAATTAAAGAATCCACCAGATCGCCCACCCGCTCTAGGGCTTCCTTTGTCCCCCGCAGCGTGATGTATTCGCAGCACACCAAATTACTGCTTTGGCTTCTCTGAACGGGACAGTAGGCCGACACCTGAGCGCTAACGCCCTCGTCATCTCCAAAGGTCGGACACAGGGTAATCACCCGACAGGGATTCTGCGCAGCTAGCGCGTTGAAGCTATAGCCACGAACATCGTCATTCTTGAACTGTGGCCGCCCGGCCGGTAGCTGACGTACTTCCGATCTCAGCCGTGCCAATGTTTCCGTATCGACCCGTCCGCTCATTCGCATATCAAAGTCTTTTTGTGCCGCTAGAATCGCATCCCTAGTATCTATGCCATGAGATCCATCAATCTCTCCATCGTAGTAACCCAGCGTTGCCAGTAGCTGCTGGATTTCATCGGGCTCATAAATCACCATCGTAAACGTAGTTGCTCTAGTGGCAACGGGAGCAGAGCCACCATCGTCTTGGACCCTCCAGATATTGCGCAGCTCTGTCTCGATCTCATCAAGAGAGATATCCTTCGGCTTTTGTAATGCTAAGAGAGAAGTTGCCATTATTGTTTAGCTATTTTTGTTTGGATAACAGTAGATTGTATCGAAGCGAGCGCGTATCTAGAGTCCACATCTAGACCAGTGACTCCAAAAAAACCGACAGTAGAGAAAGTGGTGGAAAGACCTGCAATCTATAGTCTTCTCCAGCGGCGATTACTTTTGTTCAAAAGCAGCTCGGCCTCTATTGGCCCCCAGGTGCCCGCTTCGTACAGAGCAATGCTATCGGCAGGCGCTGGCGCATCCCACACTTCTAGTAGCGGAGTCAGCACCCGCCAAGACTGCTCCACTTCATCACCGCGAGTAAAAAGGGTCTGATCGCCCAGCATGGCATCTACGAGTAAGCGACTATAGGCATCCGTACTAGGCTTTCCGAAAGCCGCGTCATAGCGAAAGTCCATATCTACAGAGCGTGTTCTTAAAGAAGATCCGGGTGTCTTAACCTCAAATCGCATCGCCACCCCTTCATTCGGCTGAATTCGTAGTGCCAGGATATTAGTATTCATCTGCTTGGCTGCAGATTGAAACATCAAATGAGGCACCGTCTTGAAATGAATAGAGATTTCAGACACTTTCTTCGGAAGACGTTTGCCAGTGCGCAGGTAAAAAGGAACCCCTTGCCAGCGCCAATTATCTACTCGTAGCTCTAGCGCAGCGAACGTATTGTTTGTAGACTCCTTAGGCGCGTCCTCTTCGCTGCGATAGCCAGGAACTTCTTTTCCCTTCATCCAGCCCGAAGAATACTGACCTCGAATAGCGCACTTTGACAGATCGGTGTCATTAGCCAGTCTAGTCGCCTGGAGCACCTTCACCTTTTCATTGCGAATGCTGGCTGCGTCTAGCGAGTTTGGCGTTTCCATTGCGCTCAGACAAAAGAGCTGCATTAGGTGATTTTGCACCATGTCGCGGATAGCGCCCGCTGTCTCGTAGTAGCCTGCTCGTCCTTCTAGACCAACAGTTTCAGCCACCGTAATCTGAACATGGTCGACAAACTGACGATTCCACAGGGGTTCAAAGATAGCATTGGCAAAGCGGAAAACTAACAGGTTCTGTACGGTTTCTTTACCCAGATAGTGGTCTATACGATAGATCTGCTCTTCTTTGCAAACATTGCGCACTTTGTAGTTGAGCGATTGGGCAGACGCTAAATCTCGGCCAAAGGGCTTTTCGATTACGAGTCTATGTTTGGACGGATCGGCTAGCATGCCTGCACCGCCCAACTGCTGCGCAGCCTCAGCAAAAAATCTAGGCGCAACAGATAGATAGAAAGTGCGATTGCCCTGAGTGTTTCTCTTTTCGTCTAGCTCTGCTAGAAACTGTTTGAGCCTTTGGTAGTCTTCTGGTTTATCAATATTGCCAGGACAGTAGAACAACCCTTGAGCAAATTTGTCCCAAACAGAGCGATTGCTCTCATCTATCCCACCACCAAACTCTTGCACACCTTCTTCCATGTGCTCTCTGAAAAACTCGTGGCTCCAGTCACGTCTAGCAACGCCAACAATAGTCAACTCCGGAGGCAGTCGACGTTCTAAGCGCATTTGGAAGAGCGCTGGGACCAGCTTTCTCTGAGTGAGATCGCCCGAGGCACCGAAAATGATCAGAATCTGGGGAGCAGGGATTTTGTCGTGTTGGAGGCCGACGCGAAGAGGATTTTCGAGAAGAGAAACCATAGTGAGCGAAGAAGGGGCTAAGAGTGCGGAGCAGGGAATAGGAGAGTTTGAAAATTCGTAGGGAATTGGGCGCTAGCTTACGGCACTTGGGATCGGAGGGCGTTCTATTTTGCGCTCTTGGATGAAAGATTCGACTAACTGTACATCTTCTACGCTGCCGATAATCAGCGGTGTGCGAGTGTGGAGCGCATCTGGGACAAAATCTAGAACCGCCTGATCCCCAGTCGTGGCCTTCCCCCCAGCTTGTTCGGCCAAAAAGGCTAGTGGTGCAGACTCGTAGAGCAGTCTGAGCTTACCATGAGGATTTTTGATAGTGCCAGGGTAAAGAAAGACGCCGCCCTGCATCAGAATACGGTGAAAGTCACCTACGAGCGCGCCGCTGTAGCGTCCGCTGTAGCCTTCGTGTCGATGCATGTAGCGGATGTAGTCGCGGTAGGGATCGTCCCACTGCCAGAAGTTACCTTCGTTCACGCTGTAGTTAGAGCCATGCTTAGGAATTTGAACGTCTTCACTAGCTAAGATAAATTCTCCTAGGCTAGGATCGAGGGTAAAAGTATGAACCCCCTTACCGATGGAATAGACCAGCACGGTACTGGGTCCATAGAGAATGTAGCCTGCGGCAACTTGGTCACGGCCATGGGTGAGCAAGTCGCTACCGGTCTGATCGAGATCGTCGCCGACCTGACGACGAACGGCAAAGATAGAGCCGACGTTGAGGTTAATATCTACGTTTGAAGAGCCGTCAATCGGGTCGTAGAGCAGCGTGTAGCGACCGAGCGGACAGTTCTCCGGCATGTAGTAGATGTTTTCCATTTCTTCAGAAACTAGCCTACAGACCAGACCGCTTTGTTGAAAAACAGAAACGAAGACGTCGTTGGCATAGACGTCCATTTTCTTGACTGATTCACCTTGCACGTTCGTACGACCGGTAAAGCCTAAGGCATCTTCTACCAGTCCCGCCCGGGTGAGCCTACGAGCGACAAGCTTACCAGCAAAGGCAATCCGGTTCATCAGAGCGCTGAGATCTTGCGCGTCCGGGCCGAAGCTTTGGAGCTGCTGTAGGACGTGCTGAGATAGCGTCATGCTGTCTCGGCTTAGTGCGCCACTTACCGTAAGCTGATCGGTCTCTGCATTTGTCATCAAAACATCCTCGTCTTCTTCAACCAACTATAACGTGGTCACTTTGTTTATACGTACTACACCGTCTAAAAGCCCTGCACAGCAATAGACAAAGCGACTTGCGGTTGCCGAGTGCATCCAGTAACTGTTATGTATGAGCCCAGAACATAGGCTCTCTCGCCTACATACTAAGAAAACAAAAGGATTTGGGAAATTAACCTTTAGATCAACTACAGAAAGTGTCCGCAATAAATATTTTTCTTTACAGAGTTTCTCATAAACTCATGAACCCATAAGGCTGCATGAAAGATTGTATAAGCAGTCACATGCGGTCTTTCTTTGCGCTGAGATACATCGCCTAAACAAAGAGGCCATACCCAGGATCATCGCTGGTAAGAACTTTGATAATACGATTAGTAGCACTATGGCTTTTGTCTGAGATATTTTGGTTTCCAGCCGGGAATAGACTTTTGGGGAGTGCGAGTGAAGACAAGGCAGTCGGGGTCTACGTCTCTGGTGATGACAGAGCCTGCGCCGATGGTGACGTCTTCGCCGATGGTGATTGGGGCGACTAGGCAGCTGTTGGCTCCGGTTTTGGTGCGATCGCCCACCACAGTCTTATGCTTATCCTTTCCATCGTAATTCACCGTAATCGTCCCAGCGCCCACATTCACCTGCTCACCCAGCTCAGCGTCTCCTATGTAAGAGAGATGAGCCGCGTTCGTATTCGCCCCTACCGTTGATTTCTTCACTTCAACAAAGTTGCCAATTCGACAGTTCTCTCCTATCTCTGCCTGTCCGCGCAGGTGTGCAAACGGCCCGATTTGTGAGCCTGAGGCCACTTTGCTATCACTGACAACAGAATGAACAACTGTTGTATTCTCGCCTATAGCACTGTCTTCGATCAGACTCCCCGGGCCGATCCGACAGCCAGCCCTAATCGCAGAATTCCCACGCAGGTTAGTCTGTGGCTCAATAATCACATCAGGTTCGACAGTAACAGTAGCATCGATAGTGATGCTCTCAGGATTGATCAGCGTGACGCCTGAGAGTAGCAGTTCGTCTTTGATGCGCCTTTGCATCACCGCTTCTGCCTCTGCTAACTGCTTGCGATTGTTGATGCCGACGATCTCTGAAGGGTGTGCATCGACCGCCATCACTGGTGAGAGATCTTTTATCACATCGGTTAGATAGTATTCTTGCTGATCGTTGTCTGCTCTCAGATGCGGCAAAATAGTCATCAGTGCTGACCAGCTAAAGCAGTAGATACCTGCATTAATACGATTGTTCTCTCTTTGCTCATCGGTACAGTCTCGGTGTTCGATAATCTCTTGAACAGCCAGGCTATCGTTGCAAAAGACTCTGCCATAGCCAGTCGGCTCTTCTATCTGCGCGGTCAAAATTGTGGCCGCGTTTCCACGCTCTGTATGAGTTTTGATTAGCGTCTCGATAGTTTCTGGCCTTAGCAATGGCACGTCGCCGTTGAGCACCAGTAAGTTGCCTTCAAAGTCTGCTAGTACTGGAATTACTTGTTGCACCGCGTGTCCGGTTCCCAGCTGCTCAGTTTGTGCGACAAATTCCAGGTCAGGAATAGCAGTCAAAGCCGTTTTGACTTGTTCAGCAGCATAGCCAACGATAGCAATCTTGCGCTCGGGGTGGACTAGGACAGTACTGGCGATGACGTTTTCTACCAGGGTGAGACCGCTGAGACGATGGAGCACTTTTGGTAGGGCTGAGCGCATTCGGGTGCCTTTGCCAGCGGCTAGGATTGCGATCGCGAGTGAATCAGTCATACTTCCCTTTTGCATTTCCTTCAATGGTTGCTACCGACAGCCGATAGTAGTTAATAGATAGCCCGTTCGTGCTTATCCGCTTGTGACTATTTAGCAAGACCGACTTACTCAGACACCACAGCAATACACTCAATTTCTACCAGCACATCCTTCGGCAGTCTAGCAACCTCAACACAGGCCCTAGCAGGGGCGTTCTCATCACCAAAATGCCGAGCATACACCTCATTCATCGCGGCAAAGTCGTTCATATCCTTCAAGAAAACAGAAGTTTTCACCACCTGAGAAAAGTCTGAACCAGCCGCTTCGACCACAGCCGCCAGATTTTGCAAAGCCTGCTCAGTTTGACCTGCCACACTCGATCCTACTAGCTCGCCGGTTTTGGCATCTAGAGGGATCTGTCCGGCGACAAAAAGCAGGGCGCCAGAGGCAACGATACCCTGGTTATAAGGGCCAACAGGCGCAGGTGCTCGATCGGTCTGAATAATTCTTCGCACGGATTTTCTACACTCTTGTAAATTGGATAATGGTAAGTTGCTCAATAAGTCATTTGACCCAATCAATTCGCTAGGGCGGCTGGCTAAGGCGAATAGCCATGAGAGAATCACCGAACAATTCTAAAGGCTAGATGTGGACTACCGTCAAATCGCTATGGTCTAGGTCTGTGTCCATAGTGACGATAGCGCCAGTAGTCTTGCAGAATTTGGACATGGTCAAAGCACAGCACAGCCGGCATATCCCACGGATCGACGATGGCCACGCTCTTGGCGTCGTCCTGGGCGGTAGGCTGACCAGTGGCAGTGGTGATAAAAACGATACTCAGCGTATGCTGGCGCTGGTCACGAGCAGGATCAGAGTAAACATGGAACTGCTCAACTAGAGTGACGGTTAGATTAGTTTCCTCTTGCGCCTCCCTGATGGCAGCGGTCTCAACCGATTCGCCATAGTCTACAAATCCTCCGGGCAGAGCCCATCCATATGGAGCATTCAGCCGTTCAATCAGGATAATTGGACGATGAGGGCGATCGACCATTTCAATGATCAGATCGACCGTAGGGGCAGGATTTCTGTAGGGCATGACCGCAGCGGCAAGAACAGTTGTGTGGTTTTCCTGATATTCTCTCACTCCATAGCGCCGATTACCTAGCCTGAGCTGAGCCACCGCAAACGGTCGTCCCGTAGTCATTACACATAGGGACAGCTTTCTATTTGAGTATGCATTTGTGTGCTTGATATATCTTTCACAGTTCCTTCAAAAAGCAGAGTTTTGGCGTTATCTACCCGTGATAAAGTCTGAGCAATCCTCATGAACTACCTATGTCTTTCCCTAGAGCCAGCGGCATTCTACTACATCCCACCTCACTTCCAGGCCGGTTTGGCATTGGGGATCTGGGTCAACATGCATATAAATTTGTTGATTTTTTAGAAGAAACCCAGCAGACGCTGTGGCAGATTTTGCCCCTGGGACCAACGGGTCATGGAAATTCTCCCTACATGTCTTACTCGGCGATGGCGGGAAATCCGATGCTGATCAGCCTGGACAAAGTGCAAGAGGAGGGCTTGCTGCATGAGGATGAGCTGATGCCAACTCAGTTCTTTCCCAACAATGCAGTTGATTACGACGCGGTTAGCAGCTTTAAGCTGTCGCTGTTGTGGAAGGCAGCGGAGCGGTTTAAGGGCGTCGCCAGCGAGGAAACTAAAGCAGCGTTCAACCAGTTCAGAGTAGAACAAGCTAGCTGGCTAGAAGATTACGCGCTATTTATGGCACTAAAGGGCTTTAATACGGGCGTGCCCTGGTCAGAGTGGGAGGCTTCGGTAGCAGATCGTGAGTCAGATGCGCTTAATAGAGCCCGTGTTGATCTGGCCACTGATATTTTTTACCATGAATACATGCAGTTCGAGTTCTATCAGCAGTGGAGCGCAATCAAAACCTATGCCAACGATCGCGGCATTCAGATCGTCGGCGATATGCCGATTTATGTTGCTCACGACAGCGCTGACGTATGGGCTTATCCTGAGAAATTCATGCTGGACCCAGAGACCCGCACGCCGTCTCAGATGGCTGGTGTCCCACCAGATTACTTCAGCGAAACCGGTCAGCTCTGGGGCAATCCTACCTACAACTGGGAAGTCATGGAGGCAGATGGATTTAACTGGTGGATGCAGCGAATCCAGTCACTGCTGGGCTTTGTCGATCTCATTCGCATCGATCATTTCAGAGGATTTGAGGCGTTTTGGGCGGTGCCTGCAGGTCAAGACACGGCAATGCATGGCGAATGGGTGAAAGCGCCGGGCGTAGCGTTCTTTGAGAAGGTAGCAGCAGACTTGGGTCAGCTGCCTTTTCTAGCGGAAGATCTGGGACTGATTGACCAAGATGTGGAAGCGCTGCGCGATCGCTTTGATTTCCCAGGCATGAAGATTCTCCAGTTTGCCTTCGGCTCTGACTATCAAAATCCCTACCTTCCCTACAACGTCGATCGAAACTTCTTAATCTACACAGGCACTCACGACAATGACACCACCGTCGGCTGGTTCGACAAAGCTTCTGAGCACGAAAAGCAGAGACTATCAGCCTACATCGGTGGCTTCGATCCTAGCGCCGTTCACTGGTCCGTCATTCGCCTGGCTATGAGCTCTGTTGCCAACCAAGCTATTGTCCCTTTACAGGACGTCCTAGGTCTAGGCTCTGAGGCCCGGATGAATACCCCTGGCGTCGGCGAAGGCAACTGGGGCTGGCGATACTCACAAGCGATGATCACCCCCACGATCAAAACCTATCTAAAAGATCTAACAGAGCTTTATGGCCGAGGCCGCGACCAGCCCCAAATTTAAACGCTCCCTTCCCTGTTGCTCCCTTCCCTATCCCTTGCTCTCATCTGGTCACCCGAACCAGAAAACCGAACCTCCAAACCGCTTGGGCTTTGCTACGCTGATTTCAAGGAAAGTTTAGTGAGCAAGAGAGTAAAACCGTATGGCAGCAACTGACTTCAAGGACTACTACTCCATTTTAGGGGTCAGTAAAACAGCAGATGCTGCCGAAATCAAGCGTTCATTTCGCAAACTGGCCAGGAAATATCATCCAGATGTCAATCCGGACAACAAAGCCGCCGAAGCTAAGTTCAAGGAAGTCAGTGAAGCTTATGAGGTGCTTTCTGATTCGGACAAGCGAAAAAAATACGATCAGTTTGGTCAATATTGGCAGCAGGCTAGTCGAGCTGGCGGCGGCGTTCCGGGTGGCGGTGTCCCTGGAGGCGCAGGCGGATTTGATTTTGGCTCGTACGGTAGCTTTGAAGAATTTATCTTTGAGCTATTAGGCAAGAAAGGGGGCTTTGGCGGTCCGGGTGGCGGTGCCCGGACGCAAACTGGCTATCAGACCAGGCCGGGTAGCAGTGGCTTTGGCAGTACAGGCTTTGATACAAGCGGCTTTGGCAGCAGTGGCTTCGGCTTCGATCCGAGGACGGCCAGCAGGGGGGCGGCGGGCCGAGGCATGTTTGACCAAGAAGCTGAATTAAAGCTGACCCTCTCTGAAGCTTTTCACGGTGTGCAGAAGCGATTTAGCATTGGCGGCGAGTCGGTAGCGGTGCGGATTCCAGCAGGCGTCAAGCCAGGTAGTAAGATTCGACTGAAAGGCAAAGGGGGGCAAAATCCCCAGACTCAGCAGCGCGGCGATGTGTATTTGACGGTAGCGATCGCATCCCATGGCTTTTTCCAGTTCGATGGTGACAACCTGGTCTGCGAAGTCCCAATCGCACCAGATGAAGCTGTGCTGGGTTCAAAGATAGAGGTTCCCACCCCGGATGGTAGCGTCACTGTCAGCATTCCAGCAGGAATAAAATCTGGGCAGTCTCTGCGGCTGCGGGGAAAAGGCTGGCCCAAGAAAAAGGAGCTGGCCGCACCGACCAGCTCGTAAAAGTCGTCATTACGCCGCCAAAAGATTTGAGCGAACAAGAAAAATCCCTATACGAACAGATCAGAGACAGTCGCCAGGCAGATCCTCGATCGGAAATCTCTAGCATCAAGCTTTGAGCACTGAATCTTTCAGCTACAAACTCTTAGTATCAGACTGTGGGGTGTCAGACTGTGGGGTGTCAGACTGTGAGCATCAAATCTATGAGCATCCAATCTATAAACATCCAATCTATAAACATCTAATAGTAGAGGCGTAGGTCTCTGGTGCAGCTTCAATCGTTCCGCATCCGTATCGCTCTACTTTCGGTCGCTCTCGCTGGCAGCGCCCTGTTCGGATTTGCCTTAGTTGCCTGGCGGCTAATTTATGTTGCTAAAGTTGGCAGCCTGAATGCAAAACTAGAAGGCCAGCTACAGCAGATGACGGTGCCGCGATCGCCCGAATGGTTTGAGAGTTTTGAGCAAGAGCTTCCAAAGGAAATAGAAACGCAAGTGGGCACGCAGATTATCCTGCTTGCTGCCGACGCAGCGGGCAATACGCTGCACTACTCTGTGAAAGGTGCGCAGCTTGGCAGCGAGCCTCTAGACACAGATCAGCTGCTAAAGACGGTTGGAGATGAGCTCGCTAAAGACATAGAAGAGGCCGTAGCAGCAGGTGCAGCGACCTTTCGCAGAAGCAGTGCCAAGACTCTGCTAACACAAAACACCGCGACCAGTAACTGGCGAGTAGGGATAGTAAAATCTGAGGCAGGCAGAGGCGCGATCGCCATTAGTCTAGAAACCATCGACCAAGACATGGCGGTCATTCGCAATATTTTTTTAGTGGCGATTCCCGGTACGCTGCTGATGATTGCAATTGGTGCCTGGGTTTTGTCGGGCAGCGCCCTGAGGCCGGTCAACAAGCTTACCAGCGTTATCAAACAGGTGACAGCAACCGGATTGGACAAGCAGGTTCCTGTCGGCAGCGCCGACGTAGAGTTTGTTGAACTAATTGAAGTTTTTAATCAAATGCTCACTCGTCTAGCTCGCAGCTTCAAGCAGTCTTCTCGCTTTAGCGGAGATGCGGCACATGAGCTGAAAACCCCTCTGGCAATTTTGCGTGGGGAGCTAGAAATGGTAATGCAGCAGGCTCAGCCGGGCTCGGATTTGCAGCAGAGTTTGAGTAAATTGATGGACGAAGTGTCTCGGTTAAGTACAATCGTGCGAAAGCTACTGCTGTTGTCTCTAGCGGATGCAGGACGAATTAGCCTCCGTCAAAACAAAGTTGAAATAGAAGAGATTTTGGCTTTGTTGCTAGAAGATGTAGAACTGTTGGCTCCAGATCTGCGAGTAGAGCTAGAGCTCACAGAGGCACTGAGCGTACAAGGCGATCGCGATCTACTTACTCAGGTCTTACAGAATTTGATTGACAACGCCATCAAGTACAACCTTCCAGTCGGTTCAGCAAACAGATGGCTCGCAGTTACCGGAAGGGTAGAAAATCGAAGAGTTGAAATCAGTGTAGCCAACTCGTCTAGAGGGATTCTTGAAGAAGACCGTGATCGCATCTTCGACCGTTTCTATCGTGGCGATCTTTCTCGTAATCGCAAGCGAGAAGGCTTTGGTCTCGGTCTGAGCCTGTCTAGAGAGATTGCCAGAGCGCACAAAGGAGATCTGCACTTAGACAGCGCTCAACCAGGTGTCGTAGCTTTTACACTGGTACTACCTGCCCAACCTTGATCTATTGCGATGGTTTCTTCCGCCCCAGCTAATTCGATTCACCTTTCCAAGAAAGACAGCCTCGAGCCGATGACACATCAGCCTCAGCCCTGGCACGGCGCATTCGTAGAACCAGCGCAGGAATTTCCGCCTACCGATTTGAAGGTTCTCTCTGGTCGCATTCCTGAGGGGCTGCAGGGGACATTTTATCAGAACGGAACGGGACGATTGCAGCGAGGCGAACAGCCGGTAGGCCACTGGTTTGACGGCGATGGCGCGATTTTGCGTGTGGGCTTGTCATCCGCTGGAGCAACGGCGACCTATCGATACGTACAAACCTCGGGGTACACAGCAGAGCGCAAGGCTGGTAAGTTCTTGTTTGGTAACTATGGGATGCGATCGCCCGGTCCACTCTGGAAACATATTCTTGGTTTGTTTAATGGCACCACTATCAAGAACTCTGCTAATACTGCTGTGTTTGCTCTAGAAGACAAGCTGCTGGCGCTTTGGGAAGCTGGTAACCCGCACAGCCTGAATTTAGAAACGCTAGAGACTATTGGGTTAGAGTCACTTGGCTGGCTGAAGACAGCTCAGCCTTTTTCGGCTCATCCGCTGCGGGATCCGGTGAGTGGTGAGATATACAGCATCGGCGTCAGTCCAATGTGTGAGCTGTCGATCTATCGCTGTGGCGCTAGCGGTCAACTGATTCAGAAGAATGCGATCGCGCTAAAAGACGTGCCGCTAGTCCATAGTTTTGTAATGGCCGGACCGTATTTAGTGTTTCTAATCTCGCCTGTGAAGGTGAACGTGCTGTCGCTGCTGTTGAACAAACTTGCCTACGCCGATGCGATAGAGTGGTCTCCAGGGAAAGGGACGCGCATCTTGATTGTTGATCGCGAAACCCTAGAAACTGTTTCCGATAGCCGCACTGATGCTTGGTTTCAATGGCACTATGGCAACGGCTGCGTGGAAACAGACGGCAGCATTCGTCTAGACTACGCTCGCTTTGAGGACTTTACTCACATCAACGAAGTATTAAGAGAAATACCCTCCGGACGAATAAAGACCACAGCCTGCGGCAGACTCTGGCAGCTTCGGTTAGATCCGAAAACGGGCCGCGTAATCAGTAACGACTGCGTAGTAGATCGAGACTGTGAATTTCCCCAGGTACCTGAGAGCAAAGTGGGTCAGCCGTGGGACCAAACCTACCTATTGATGCATCGTGAGGGCGTAAAGACCGGCGAAGACTGGTTTGGCGCAGTCGGACGATTCGATTACAAAACGCAGCAGCTCGATCAAACAGACCTTGGTAGAGGTTGCTACGGCAGCGAGCCACTACACGTCTTAGACCATCAGGGCGCAGGCTGGCTTTTGACCGTCGTCTATAACTCGCTAGATAGCCGAAGTGAGCTGTGGATTTTTGATGCGATGACACTAGGCGAGCCCGTTTGTCGGCTGGCTTTACCCAGCGTGATTCCAATCGGATTTCATGGCACTTGGCAAGCGTCTTAGAGACTGTACGAAGTTGAGGGCATGAGTTTAGCTATTAGCTGTATCGGCGGCGTGGTTCTGCGATCGCCCATTCGCATCCTCCAGCCGAGCATTGTCGCTATACTTCTCTTGATCGAAGTGATAAACCGTGCGAATAGGATAGGGAATGTTGATATCTGCTTGATCACAGGCTTGTTTGAGCACCAGCATCATCTGCGTTTTCAATCGGCGAACAGAAGCCTGGTCTGATCGGGTCCAGTAGCGTACGACCATGTCAATAGAGCTATCGCCAAAGCCAATAATATCTACCTCAAGCGCCGGGTTAGAAGAGACTTCTTCGACAGATCTAGCTGCTTCTGTGAGCGTTCTGACCGCATGAGGCAAAGGCGTATTGTAATCTACGCCAATCGCTAAATCAGTTCTCCGACTGGGCCTTCCGGTCATCACCTGCACTGGACTGGTAAATACAATAGAATTAGGGACAACAACTAGCTCGCCCTGATAGGTGCGAATCTGAGTAGAGCGAAGTGCGATTTCTTCAACAGTACCTTCAAAGCCTTCGACAATAATCTGGTCTCCTAGAGAAAAAGGCTCCTGAAGTAGAAGCAGCACGCCGGATAGAAAGTTTTTGAAGATATCTTGAAAAGCAAAACCAATGGCAACAGAACCTAATCCCAACAAAGCAATTAGATCGCTAAATCCCAAATCTGGAAAAGCAACAATACAGGCAAATAAGATTCCTGTAGTCAAAGCCGCCGCATAGCTAGTCTGAATAAGCAAGGACTGTAGCGATAGACTTTTGAGCGTCCTAGAAGCAACCTTTCGCACCCCTTTGCGAACCAGCTCCGCCATTGTCCGAGTGAGCAATAATATGATGATCGCAAAGAAAATCGCTGGTAGGACAATGACAGCTTGACCCACTAGGTCGACTAGCCTACTTTGGATTTCCTCGAGCAAACTATCCATACTTAATCCCCAAACTCAAATAATCACTAGCAGTGCACAAACCTAAAAAGCTCATCATAGACACCTCGCACCTAAACGGGCTATCTATAATGAGCTATACAAAGGCAAAGCTACCATCAATATCATCGCCCATTTAAGCAATAAAACAATATCACTTCAAGACGTTGCTATGATAATGCCTATTTAGTAGCTGCTAGTAGATCGAGTGTCACCACTTGCGATCGCCCTCTTCGTCCACACGCGCTTGACGGATGACATCGGAAATTTCCTCAGCGTCCTTCACGTGATGCAGCGCTTCCTTCTCACCCTCTTCGCCTTCGACCTTAAAGTAGGTCGGCACCTCAATGGGATTGCCAGTGGCGTCTTGGTAGGCGACAGCAGTCTTTTCACCCTTCTCCTCTACGGAGGTGCCAGGAGGAGCCTCCTTATCACCGGGATTGATATTCTCTGTGCCCGGTTCATTGGGCTCTCTAGGATCGTGTCCACTCGGATTGTCGTCAGTAGTAGCCATAATATTTATGCTTCCTCCCATAGTGTACGAATTTCGCCAGGCATGAACTCTGAAATCTCAGCTACTCGCTCATCAGAAAGTTCGTCCTTAGTAGCGCCAAAAACTGCTTTGACGACGGTATGCGGGCCAGTTGTCTTTGGCAGACCACCTTCTTTCTCAACTCTAAAGAAGAAAGTCTCATCGTTAAACTTTAGCTTAGGTCGGATCTGGCTCAGAAACCGGACTAGAGGATTAGAGTCTTTCCAGAGATCGGCGACCTCTTCCTGCGCCGCCTTTTTGTCCGTATCAACGGCGGATGTGTGAAGTTCGCTAGCAACCTCGCTTGCGGCTTCTGTGGTCATCAGGTCTCTCATCGTGCGAAAGACAATTTCTGTCAAGTCCCTAGCATCATAGATATCAGCTATGTGACCTTTGAGCATAACTTTCTCTAAGAAGTCCATATCCTTGGTCGCAATCGGCGTACTAGGTCCCGATTCCAACTCTTCTGGCGGATTCTCGCTCATCTTCTTGAACAAGTCTTTGCCGCTCTGCGTGAGTTCGACGGCCTGAAGTTCGACGTTGTTTGGAAGCGGGTTTGGACCCGAGTCTGCGTAGGCATCTCCAGAGAAATCTGCGTTGATGTACCCCTTCTGATTGAGATAGTCGAGATGGGCCAAGATCTCGGTCTTGTCAGTGTTGCGCCCGACGAAATCTGACGCTGTCAAACTCAAAGGAAGAGGCTCAGCCGACTCCGGGCGATCGCTCATCTTCTTAAGCAGAATATACGCTAAATCCTCTTTTAACTCTATCGTCATAGAAAATGCTCCAGTAACTCTTTTGAACAGAAGTCGCCTATAATCGACTGGCCTTCCAAGCCTTGTCTATAGTATTCCACACAAGGGACGCCCACAGGTGTTAGCACTTCAAAAATAAGGCCAAAAATAAGGCTTAGACAGGCAGCTGTCAGAAGAGTCAAATTATTTCCTGAGAAAAGGAAGTATCTTGAAAACAAAAGAAGGAAACAACCGCCACTTCTCCTTACCGACGAGCCTATCTGGCTATACCGTCCGGTTATGCCGCCTAGCTACACCAATAGTAGGATGAGACGGCTAGCGGACCAGTCAATCAATAGATGGATAAAATCAGCACTAAAACCTACCTTCTGACATATATCCGGTTGGGTCGATCTCAAATGCCTTTGTTTTCTCTAGTCCTATTTCCCTAATCCTATTTCCCTAATCCTACTTCTTTAACTTTGGAATAGCTTCTGGGTTTCGAACAGTAGGCGCATCGGAGAGTACTGCGATGATGCCAGTTCTACCAGTATCAAGCGCTGCATCACTCAGCAAGTCTAAGACGGTAACCCCTAATATACTTTCGATCAGCGTTTTGATCTGAGGCTGCATCGCCTCATTGAGATCAGCGCGAACTTTTTCAGCGAGCGCTGTCTGACCTTCTTCAACAAGCAGCTTCTCTGGCTGCGTGACCGAATCCTCTAGAACAACAACAAGCTTACTGCTAAACAGCTGGCACGAGACCTTGCTAGGCTGGTGGCCCATGTGCTTCTTGTAGAGAGCCTGCACCTTTTGAGAAAGTTCTCTTTCTACCTGTCCAACAGTTCGCTGTCCAATTGTTTCCATTTCTTCCTACTACCTTCTATTGACAGTCTAGATACTGACAGGCTAAATCTTTTAACGGAATACTATTTTAACGGAACACTATAAGAGATCATCGCCCATGAGCTGTGCTAGACAGGATAGGTCATGAGGAAAATGTTCGCTCGAAGAACGCTTTCTCGGCCTTTAAATCAGCTTTTTCTTAAACGAAGCTAATAGGTCTTTGTTATTGGATTAGTGGTGGTTGCTGTATACGTAACGTTATTCAATCCTACAACTTTTTCGACCCCACAAGAGATAGAGATGTTCCAATCTTGACATATATTACAGAGAGATGAACGAAAGATTACAGAGAGATGAACGAAAGATCAAGAGACTAGTGACCTCTAACTGGTACTCGCTTTTGAGAACACTCACGCCAGCTGTCTGACCACTTGCGATATCCCAGGTCCACTATACCTAAAACACCACGCCCAAAACGCTATATCTAGGGCACCCTGCCGTCCGGGGTGTGTCTACTGGTAGGGTTTTCAGCTTCTGCTTTCAGTCTGTTAAGTGTAGACACTTGTCTATTGGGTTCTGTCTCTAGATATGTCTGAATCTTCCGTAGGGTGGATTGGTTCGGAATTGATAACGCGATTGTATGAGTATGCAGACAAATACTTCGGTAGTCCAGAAGTAACACAAAGGAGACATGGAATGGTTATTCTCAATCATCGTCTGAATCAGCATCTAAGCACGCTAAAGCAGTGGTTTGTCCGGGCAGCTTGTCTGGTCATGGTGGCTGTTGCGGTTTTTGGTAGTTCAGCTTCTATGGCCTATGCGGTGGGCTCTCAAGCAGCAGCAGACGTAGTCAGCGAGAGAGCGGCGGCAGAGCTAGATAGAGTCTCTGGCGCTGGGACTAGCGACCAGCTAGAAGGCGCTGTCGATAGCACAGTCGGTAAAGTAAAGCGAAACATTGGTAAGGCCGAAGATTCTTTAGATCTCGATAGCACTACTGACAAGCTTGATGGAGCAACCGATCGGCTAAAGGGAAAGGTAAAGACTGACATTGGTCGGGCGAAATCAGCTACTGCTGACGCCGCTGATGATGTCGAGGATTCTGCAGGTGGTGTGGTTGAGTCTATCAAGGACTTTTTTAACTAAATCTTCGTAAAAAGTAATCCTGTAAAAAGTAACCGTTCCATAGCCTAGAATTTAAGTCGAGCTGCATGGATTGTTTACAGTACTAATCGTGTTGCTCGGCTGATTCAGTTTTTATATTCCCAGGAGGAATTTTCCATGAAAAAGATCTTTAGCTATGTTTCTACTCTATTTTTCAGCCTGCGTCCGCTGGCGATCGCAGCTGTCTGCGCACTCTTTCTTTTTGCCAGTGCCACGCCAGCGATAGCTTTTGGGAACAGCAGCTCTAGTCCTTCAAAAGGTGTGGAGCAGCTGAATGGTGTTCAACAAGAATCTGAGAAAGCTATCTCTGGCAAGCTATCAGACAACAACGATGGCAAAAGCGTGATGAAGAACTCTGCTGAGGGGCTCAATGGCGTACAGGGCGCAGCCGATAAGGAAGATATGTACAGCTCTGAAGAGTCTAGTGCCACTTCCATAGAAGAAAATATTGAGGAAGCTCTAGAAGAAATCACTCCTTAGTCTTCACTGTTCAGATGACTTCACTGTTAGTGATTTCGCGCTGGCATTTTATAGCCGTGCGGTGTGATGTGCGCACAGTGTTTAGCAGCTAACCCTTAGCGGTTGATGACTGTTGCTAAGAACAGACACTATCAAAGAAAAATCGCCAAGCACATACAACTGGTAAAGGGTTAGCTGAATCTGTATCTCAGCTAACCCTTTACTATGTCAATAGAAAGAGACTTCCCCTTTCTGAAGATAGAGGGGTGCGTAGCCTCAAGCCTTGTATTCTGCTTTTATAGACAGGTTTGGCAGAAATCTTACAGCCAAATTTGACAGGACTTCTCAAAGGAAAGCAGTGGAAAATAGCATTTCACTTTCGGCGGCGACGGAAACGCTCTCAAGTATGGTGCAGGGCGCGATCGCACTGCTACCCAATCTCGTCATTGGCCTGATCATTTTCTTTCTCTTCTGGGTATTGGGAAAGTTCATCCGTGCCTTTGTCCGCAGGCAAACTAGAAACAGAGACACTCGCAATGTAGGTCTAGTCTTCGGTCGGCTAGCTCAAGGTGGGCTGGTGATTCTAGGCTTTCTGATTGCTTCAACTATTATTTTCCCCGGCTTCAATCCTGCTGATGCCCTGGCTGCTTTAGGCATTGGCGGCGTTGCTATCGGCTTTGCCTTCAAAGATATCTTGCAGAATTTCCTGGCGGGCATTCTAATCTTATTGACAGAACCCTTCAAGTTAGAAGATCAGATTATCTTCAATGATTATGAAGGCACTGTAGAGCACATTCAAACGAGAGCGACTACTATTCGCACCTACGATGGCCGCCGAGTCGTCATTCCTAATGCAGAACTTTTTACTAACGCGGTCACTGTCAATACTGCCTACGATCGCAGACGGCTTGAATACGATATTGGCATTGGCTACGGCGACGATATTGCTCACGCCAAAGAGATTATTCTAAAGACGCTCAATAGTCGCGACGAGGTGATTCAAGATCCAGGGCCAGAAGCGCTAGTTGTAGCCTTGGCGGATAGCACTATCAATATTCGGGCTCGCTGGTGGATCGAGCCGCCTAGACAGGCCGATATGGTTGCTTCTAGAGATTGGGTGCTAGAAAACGTTTGTAATGAGCTGGTGGCTGCAGGAATAGACCTGCCCTTTCCGACACAGCAGGTTCTCTTTCACGACCAAACTGAAGAAACTGACGGCAACAGAGCCAAGCAAAGGGAAGGCTGGCCTGTCCAGCCGGAAGGAGAATCACCTAGAGCACTCAATCTTTCACGCTCGGTGCTGGCAATGGTCAAAAAACAGCGAGAGCAAAATGGCAACAGCTAATGCATAGACAATAGTAGTAAGCAATATAAGGCTAGCCAGCGCTAACAGTAGCAAGGTATGTTCTTATCCTGCTGTTCATGTGCAATACAGAACTTAGCCACGCTGCCTTAATTACTATGGTTTTAGAAGCCTCGAAGTTTAAATCCTGGTTACTCAATAAGCGCTTCTTTCGCGTTGGCTGGTTCGCTAAAGGTGCTCAGCTCACGCCAGAGTCAGATGATTCACTAGCTACGCTACCAGATGATATTTTCAATGAGCTCAAAGATGCGGTAAACGCGCTGCCGGTACACCCCCAAGAGACAAAAGCGGTGCTAGACCCGGTAAAATCTGCGATCGCACAGTGGCTAGAAGATCCCAACAGTGCCAACAATTCTATTGCTATTCTGGCCCAGCCTGTCTCACCAATTTCTCGAATCGTAGGAGAAACGCTATCCCAACTGATTGTCAAAGAAAAGCACGATCTCAACATCAAGCTGCTCGACTGGATAGCCCGCCCGCTCGATAGCACTACCATTCAAAAAAAGATCGAGACGCAGCTCGGCACGATCGGGTCAGACCGCTCTGCAAAAGATCGTTTTGAGAAAGATCGCTTCAGAACAGAGCAGATCACTATTATCCCTAACTTATGCTGGTGCTTTTTACGGAGCGCTCAGGGGTTAGACGGAATTGATTACTTGCAAGACACAACAATGAACGATCCTAGTCAGTTTATTGTATTGGGCTGCGGACAAATCGGCTGGGAGTACTTAGAGTCTACGCTTCAGCTTCATGCCTATTGCGATCGCACCGTTTCTGTCCCAGAGATTACTGGAGAACAGCTACAAGAATGGATTGAGCCTGTCATCAAACAGTTTGATATTTATTTTAGCGATGCGGCCTTACACAAACGGCTAGGCGACCTTAATCAGCTTGAGGGACTTCATCTTTCTATCAATAAGCCCATTGAAGCGCTTTCTGAAATCACGCAGGAGGCAGCGGCAACGGCGAAATCTTCTCTACGCTCTGTCAAAGAAACCTTTGATCATGAGGATCATAGCAAAGCAGAAAGTGCTAGCCCTAAGCGTGAGTATTTTGATCGCCTAGCCGATATTTCTGGTGGCGTTAGCATCATCGCACTACAGCTATTTATGAAGTCTTTGTGCTACCGCGAAGTCGCCGATCAGCCGTCAGAAGACGGCAAGGCAGTTGAACAAGATGCCCAGACAAAACCTTTTCGAATAGATCAGTCTGAGGAATCGCAGAAAAGCGATCGTATAGTTGCTCAACTTCCAAAGCTGCCGCCTTTGCCAGATCTTAGCCAGAGAGACCTGTACCTGCTGTATTCACTGATGCTTCATGGCGATCTGACGATTGGTTCACTAGCAGAAAGCTTAGGGGATGCTCCCCAGATTGTTAATAATCAGGTGCAAATTCTTCGTAAACAGGGCGTTATTGAACAGCGAAATGGAATGATAAAGGCCAATCCAATTCACTACCCGCGATTAAGAAGGGAACTTGCCAATAACAACTTCGTCATTGAGGTGTTTTAAATCATGGCCGTAACAGCTCTGGTAGGAAGAGATTAAAGAGATGAGTTTGTTCATAGAATCATCCGTATGGGCTCTGGTAGCTCAGACAGCTGGAGACTCAGCAAAAAAAGCGGCCAGCGATACCGCTAATCAAACTAGAGAACTACTCGGTAAAATTACCGCGCCCAAGATTATTCAGGCGCTGATTATTGTTGTCATTTCTTATCTAACGATTAAGGGCGTAGATGCCCTGGTGATCTGGCTATCTGAGAAAGTAGCCAGACATAACCGGCTGCGTATTAAGCAGTTTCAGCCATTCATTCGAACTACTGTAATGACCATTACGATAGTCTTGTTGATGAACCTGTTTCTAAATCTTTCAAGAGAAAACGTGCTGGCGGTGACTGGTACGGTCGCAGTTGCACTGGGTTTTGCCTTCAAGGACTATGCTAGCTCCATTATTGCTGGAATTGTAGGGCTGTTTGAAGCGCCGTATCGAGTCGGGGATAGAATTGCGATCGCAGACGAATACGGTGAAGTAATTAGCTACGGGCTCCGAGGCATCCGTCTGAAGACGCCCTCTGACAATATTGTTACCGTACCGCACAGCCACATCTGGACCAACACAGTCTCTAACGCCAACATGGGTGAGCTAGAGGCGCAGGTCGTCACAGAGTTTTATCTAGCTCACGAAGTCAACCCCGAGAAAGTAGAAAACATCTTGTATCGGATTGCCTATACCAGCAAATACACTCACCTAAAGCTGCCAATTGTCGTCGTCATGTCCGAGCACAGCTGGGGTAGCCTATACAAGCTACGCTCTTATCCGCTAGATGCCAGAGACGAATTTTCATATAAAACAGATCTAACAATTAGAGCGAAAAAAGAGTTTGCTAGACACCATCTGCCCTACCCAAAGCGGTTCGATCTATTGGAAAACGAAGGTGAGTGAACAAGAAAGAGAAGCTCCAAGGCTAAGGTAAAAAAAGAGAGCCATAGCAACATATGCTGGCTCTCTTACTTCTTATTTCAAGAATGGCTAATACTTACCTTAGCTTAGAGCAAAGTGTGACCAACCAGTCTCTTCAAATTGGCTAGCTTACTTATTGTCGATCACTGCCTTGCCGTCAGAGGTAACGTCTAGCTCCTCTCGGCGAATTGTAGCTTGCTCAGTAGCCATCTCTTGTGATTTCTCTTTTCTGACATTGACTTCTTCAGTCACTACTGTCTCTTTGCGGATGGCGGCCTGCTCTTCGTAGACCTCTACGCGAGCAACTTCGCCATCGTTAAAGGCGTGAGGAGCAGTCTCAGCCACGGCTGAAGTAGCCGCAGTCCGCTCAATCACTACTCGCTCTTTCTCTAGCGGAATAGAAACGTTAGCAGTCTCAGTCTCCACTCGCTTACCGACTACAACATCGCCAGTCTTAACAACATTCTTGTCTGCAACTAAACGCTCTTCGTACAATCGAATAGGATGACTGTCGTCTACGTTAGCTGTATACAGGTCGGCGTCTCTCTCATAGGTGTAGCTATCTCGGTCATATGCAGCAGTAGTCCCTACAGCAGCAGCTGTCCCTACCGGCGCACTTTGGCTAGCTGAGTTCTCACGATAGACACCGCGTACGTTCTCTTCATAGTCATAGTCAACTGTCATATCGCTGTCGTACTCAGGGAGGCTTTCGACTTGTCCCTTAGTCAGACCGGCTACATAGACTCGCTTTTGCTCATTGTCGAACCGGGCGCGGCCAATCGGAAGCAGCACTTTCTTACCAAAGAACCAAAAACCCGTATCTACAATCAGATATCGGAACTGACCATTAGTGTCATCGAATAGGCCATCTTCCACAGATCCGACTTTGTCGTCTCCATCTGCATATACACTATAGTCTTCTATGTGACTAAGGTTGTTGTCGCTAAAAGTATTGCGATAGTCGGGGTACGTTTTCTTAAGGCTCGCAAGTGGCATGTGTGTTTCCTCTTTTGTAGTTGATTACATGTCAAGCTTATGCGATATAGATATTGTTTTCATTGCATAGAAGAGAGAGATTCAGTTTTCTCTTCTACTCATATAGATATACCTGATGGAATCAGCAGCACACAAACGTCCTAGCGTCTAGAGAGGAGCGAGCATAAATAGCAAAAAGGGTGATGCAGAAAATCGCATCACCCTTCTTTTTATCTTAGTTGTAAAGCAGAAAACTTACAGAACTCAATGCAATCTATCGAACAACAGTTGCTCTTGGTTTTTTTGCACCGACGGTAGAACCAATGAGCGCAGCAACCAAACCTAATAAAGAGCCGATTAGAAAAGAGACACTAGCTTTTGCAGCTGTGGCTGCGTATTGGGCTCCTTCTGCGGCAGTTACATTGGGAATGGCCTCAGCAACCTGATCAGTTCCAGGTAAGGAAGCACCACCGGGCTCAATGACCTGAGTGAGTGCGCCACCCGCGTTAGCAGCTAATACGCCAAAAGTCCCAGAGACGCCGCTAGCTAGCAGCCAACCGCTGATGACCAGAGTGGTCGCCCACATGATGGTTGCGTTCAGCATTGCGGTTTTGCTATTCATAGGTCCACAGGACGAAGCCATGGTCCATGCACCTAAGAAGAGAGAGATTAATAGGCTGACGACGGCCCATATGCCAAGGCCTGTGCCAATCGCACCGGGTGCAGCCTCACCGGCTGCAAAGCCACCAACCGCTGCGCCCAATGCGCTCAGCATCAATTGTGAAACGATAGCTACTACAATTCCGGCGAAGATAGGACCCCAGCGGACAGTGTCATGATATTCAGCAATTGGAGCTGTGGTAGCAGGGGTAGCGACCCCGGGGTTGACTCTGCCTGGACCTGGATCGGTTCGGTCTGTTGTATATGCCATTGTGAAAGACTCCTTAACGTCTGCTTGTATTTCAGTTCGGTCGCGTTTTAAACGGCGTGAAGCAATAGTATGAGCGCATCGAAGTTGTTTAACCATCCCAAAGGGTGAGCCTTCTCATGCAAGAAGGCATAGATTATTCTGTAGCACCAATCACCAAAATGCAGTTCAACGTATTATGTTCATAAATGTGTTCGACTGCTTCAAATTTCTTATTGAATTTTTCTTTCCTTTTCTTTCCACTGAGGGACGGAAAACTAGTCTTCGATAAACCATTGTATGGAGTACACCTCTTTTAGCTGAATGTCCACTTATCCAAACACCTTGCAGCCCCTATGACCGACCCTATAAATGCTGGCGATCGCACACCATCGTCTATCCCCATGAGATCGTTAGAAGACTCAATCCCGGTTGAATCTTCTGCGCCTATTTCGGAAGAATTTACCCCTACTAGAGAAACAATCACAGAAAGAGAACCTGTTGCTCAGACGCTGCCGCCAGAAACAGAAGCTGTTACGAAGACGCCGCCTGTACAACCACCCACTGCCTCTAGCACTGTCGCTAGCGACCCAATTGGCGGTTCTAATTTACCTATTCAGCTCTATGAAGAGCGTCTAGTTACGCAGACTCGCAGAATCAAAACGGGTGAGGTCAAAATATCTAAGCGCATTGTCACAGACAGTGCGAGTGCGGATATTCCTGTGACCAGAGAGAAAATTATCATAGAGATCGAATCTATCTACAACGGAGAGACAAGGCTAAATATAGGCGACGCTGAGACTGCTGAAGACGGCTCTATTCGTATGGATATCTACGAAGATCAGGCGCTTTCCTGTCGCACAATAGTGCCCTACCAAACTGTCTCTGTTCGGAAAGAGATCGTCACAGAAACAGTTACAGCGCAAGAGACGATACGAAGAGAAGAAATAGACATATCAACAGAGGGAAACCCATCAGTAGAAGAAAAGCTCATGGAAAGATAGTTTCGTCGATTGGTTTAAGCTGTTAACGGTACCCGTTCTTTTGGCCTTATTTTTCTATGTCTCTAGATAGCAGCGTAGACCTACTCGCTCGGCAGATGATTGCCCAGCGTCAGGAAACCGGGTGGCGACGGGCGGTTGAAGATAGCCTACTGATTACCGGGCGGAACTTGATTCGGCTGAAGCGCAATCCGATTGTGATTGTTGCGATCGCGATCTTCCCTACGGTGTTCCTTGCTGGCTTCTGGATCATCGGCCAAAAGCTAATGGCCCGCCAGGGTGTCGACTACATCCAATATCTTGTTCCAGTCATCAATATCCAGGTGCTTTTCTTTGCCGGATTAGGCTCAGCTATCATGCTCGCCAAAGATATCGAGACCGGAATGATGAATCGCTGCCGAGTCATGCCCATTTCTAGAGTCGCTGTGGTTGCTGGCCTAGTGATGGCATATATGGTACGGGCCTTTATAGCGACGATCATTCTGTTTTTTGTCGCCTATGGCTTTGGCTTCCGCTTTAACGGTGGCCCCTTTGCCTGGATGGGATATTTCATCCTGATTGTCGTCTTTACTGCCACCTGCATTACTGGCTACAGCATTCTTGCTCTCAAGCTGCGCGACCCTACGCTAGTAGACGCCGTAGCCATCATTCCATATACGCCTCTTCTGCTTCTAAGCAACGGATTTAGCCCTACCGAAAACTTTCCAAACTGGCTACAGCCTGTTGTTCGCTATCAGCCAGTCAGCATTACCTGCGACGCGCTTCGAGCCCTTTTGAGCGGCGATCAGGCAGGATTTTCTCTGTTTGTCGCTAGCCTGATTTGGCTGCTGGGACTCTTAGTCATCTTAGGTCTATGGTCCGTTCGACTGTACAAGAAGTTGTCTTGAGCAGCTATTCCAGTAAGGATGCCTATCTAACAACGCAACCCAGCGACTACAACGACATGACCAGTCATACTCCAGCGCTAAACACTCAAGAAATTGCGGCTATGGTCGCTGCCCGTCGTGAGGGTAGCCTGCCAAGAACCCTTCATGACATTGCTATTGTGGCGTGGCGAAACATACTTATAGACATTCGCAACCCCGCCTCTATCTTGGTATCGACAGCTTTTCCGATCTCTCTTTTGTTTGTCTTTACAGCTAGCTTTGCCAGAGTCGTGTCCCCAGACGAAGGCTTCAGCGGCTACGCTCAGTTTTTACTACCTTTTATCATTGTTCAGGGCCTGCTATTCAACACAGTCAACATCAGCAATCTGTTCTATGAAGACCTCGATAGCGGCATAGATGTGCGACTACGGGTCATGCCAATTGCTCGCTTTTCAGCTATTGGTGGACGACTGCTAGCTTCTGGCGGACGGCTGCTGTTTCAAACCACCGGCATCGTTCTAGCTAGCTATTTAATTGGTTTTCGGTTTCAAGGAAACCTGCTAGACTTGCTCGGCTTCTTGCTGCTACCAGTGTTCTTTTCTCTGTCCGTTGCTTTATTCGGATTCTATATTGCGATTGGTGCAAAGTCAGCCGAAGCCGTTGCCGCTGCGATCAACCCGTGGATACTGCCGCTTACGTTCATGAGTACTGGCTATGTTCCCAAGGAAGGTTTTCCAGACTGGGCGCAGGGCATTGTGACTTACAATCCTATTTCCACTGTTGTGGATGCAATGAGAGCCCTTTCTGCTAACGAACCTGCCTGGCGCTCAATTGGCATCGTTTTGCTCTGTAGCCTGCTGCTAATCTCGACCTTTGGGTCATTGACAGTCAGAGCCTATAAAAGAAGAATATGATGGATTTGCAAAGAAACTAGACGTTTCACTGAAATTCTCACTATGTCAACCTCTCAGCACTACGACGTAATCATTATCGGCACTGGCGCAGGGGGTGGCACACTGGCCCACCGCCTGGCACCCAGTGGAAAGAAGATTCTTGTGCTGGAGCGAGGTGCCTTCTTACCCAAAGAAAAAGCCAACTGGAGCACCTCTGCTGTCTTTCGCGATGGCCGGTATAACCTGCATATCTCGACGATTTCACGGGGGACCGGCCGAAGCAGTGTCGCCGCATCGGCCTACCGATCGGGGCGCTCTGTTGTGGCGGCCGCCGCCTATCGCTCCAGTGAGGCTCTGAAAGACGAACGGAGCGGCAAAAATTCGACTACACCCGCAAGGAAAATGTGCTGCACAATGAGATCATCACACCGGAGAACGCACCCGACTGGATGAAGGACCGGACGAAACTCTGGAACGGAGTTGAGGCCGCCGAAAAGCGCAAAGACGCCCAGCTGGCCAAGGAGGTGATTCTGACCCTGCCGCGCAACCTCGACACCGAACAGCAGAAGGATGTCGTGCGCGGTTGGGTGGATAAGAACATCACTTCCCGCGGCCTGGTCGCCGACTTCGCCATCCACGAACCGGATGCGTCTGACGGCGGCGAAAATGCCCACGCTCATGTCATGTTTACCTGTCGGCCGGTTGAAGGGGACGGCTTCGGCAAAAAGCTGACCGGCTATCAGGACGGCAAGATCGACAGCAAGCAGTTCCTGCAGGAGATCCGCCATTCCTATCAGGAAGAGCTCAACACCGCTTCGGCAGCGGCGGCCAATGACAATGACCAGGTCGTCTTTGACCTGCGCTCCTACCGGCAGCGCGGCATTGACCGCATCCCGCAGCCGAAAATGGGACCGAAGGTTACCCAGCTGGAAAAGATGGGTTACGAAACTGCCCGGGGCAAGGAGCTCAAGCGGGTCATGGCACTCAATGAGGCCATGCAGGGCCGCCGCAAATTCATCCGCACGACCAGCGACTTCGGAAGCGGCGGCCGCCACGGCTCGCTCTCCGAAGAAGCCCGGCAGGACATCGCCAACACCTGGTACGATGTGATGTATGGAGACGGTACGGAAGATTCACACGATAAAGGCAGAGACTTCTATGGCCGATAAACTCGAACGCTACTCACGCAGCAAGACGCCCTACCCTCCCCTGCAGCGGCCGGTTCCGCCGGTTGTAGCTGATGGAGAGCATAAACCTGAGCTTCCGCAGCTGGTCAAGCAGCTGAGAAGCTACAAGGCCGTCGTCAAATTCCTCAGCAATGAAAACACCGATCGCTTCCGGATCATCGACGCTGCCGGCAACATCGACTTCTACAGCTACAATCATCTGATCGAGGGCAGCTACCGCGACGGCCAGCTGACGCTGGTCACGTCATCGCGCAGCTTTGTGCTTTCCGGCCGGAATCTCGATCAGGTGATTGATCAGCTGACCGAGCAGAAAGTGAAGGCCCTCTGCGCCTTCGCAGAGGGCCTTCACGAGCCCGTTAGCGACCCCAAAGAGGTTTTCATCGAGGGAATAGCCCGGGAGTAGGTAAAGTGTTCGCCTGACGGCTCACAAGCTTTTGTTTGCGAGGTTTTTCAAGAGATAACCATGCCAAAGCAGGGAGCTACCTGCCGCCGTCATCCTCCCAGCGGTCAAGATCGTTTTTGGAAGGCTGTGGCGATTTGTCCTGTTCCGCTTGAGTGTCTTTCCCTTGCTCTTGGCTGACCGGATACTTTGCCAGGCTGTCTTTAGGTGTATTATCGGGTAGGGTTTCCTTATCAGGAGACGTACCCTTTATACGTTCAGTTGCTTTATCTGCTTGTTGTTTGATCTCTGGGGTGAGGTCGTTGTTTGCTTCGGCTGGCTTGTAATCACTATCGCTTCTGACGTTCATGTCCATTGGCCTACCCTCGCGATTTTCATAATCAATGTTCTGTTCTGTGGTTCCTGACTCCTGACCTGTATTGTTATAGCCTCCCTCCTTTGCGGATTTTCCGATTCGGTTTAGATCCGCTTTTTGCTCTGGAGTCGCATTTTTGAGATATTCATCGAGCTTACTGTTCTTTTTTTCATCATCGGGCATGGCAATTACTTTTGCCCATCAAGATAAGCTCTAAATCAGTTTTTTGAGATCCTCTTGACTGATGATTTGTGGATATCCCAGCTCTATAAAAATGTCATTTGCTTGCTTCAACTCGCCATATGACTTCAGGTCAAACTGAAATTTACCTTCCGCATGAAGGTTTAGTAACCGGGTCAGATCGCCAAGTCTGACTGCCTGAATCAGCGTAGCGTCATCGACTTCATGATTGTCGTAATGATACTCCTGAATCGGGAAAGCAAGTTGCTTGCTCTCATTGTCATTGGCTTCGGTCATGAATTTCATGATAGCACATCCCCCTTCTGTCTGGGTGTGAAGATTTGGTGAAATGCTGCCGCCACAGCGGCCGCCCTCCCCTACCCCTTCTTTGTCAGCTGTGCCATCTCGATTTGCGGGGGGGGAATGACAGACGCTTCCCTCCCCTAATATTCGCCTGGCAGTAAAAGCACATGGTTGGTCAGCCAGAAGGTGAATTCCGGCAGTGGAAAATCGGTAAACGGCAAGTGATGCGTCAGCACCGTGTTTCCGTTTCCGTCTTCCAGCATCACGGCGGCAGTTTTGTCTTCACTGACTTTCAGCTTCCAGACCTGAAAGCTTTGCTCCAGCACTTCACGCTTCCATTGCAGTGAAAAGATCAGATCCAGAAGCCAATAGGCTCCCAGCTTCGAGGCGACATATTGCACCCCTTCCGTATAGGTGCCCTTTGAAAAACTGTGTCTGAACACACATTCACTGCCGGTGAAATGCCTAAGCTCTTGCTTGAATTGATCGGAACTGAAAGACCCCATTTGATTCTCCTTGGTTGGGATTGAAGGTGTAAGCGTCTGCTGCGCTTATCCTTCTGCCCTTCGGCGAGAATGGGGGTACAAGCTGCAAGGAGGTTCCGGCCGAGGGTCACGGCTAATCGTGTAAGCGATTCGCGGGAAACGGTTGGATGCCTTGCAGGGCGTCGGGGGCGAAGCCCTAAGGAGATTTAAAGAAATATACAGAATGATCTGTATTAATAAGGAAAGGTCTGTAACTCAGACTTCTGCCGTCCTATAATCTTGAAACAACTCAGCAAGTTGTGAAGCTATGATTTCGATCGACGCTTCATCAGTACTATAGCCATCCCGGGAGGCCAACAAGGGGCTAACCTTACGAAGCTCTTCAAAGGTGGTATTGTGGACAATTGGAACGAGTATTTTGCCCTGCATGAGCACAGATAACTCTTGTTCCGCAATGCCGGCATTATCGAGACGGCGAAGAAAAGCTGGAGTGACAAGAACGATACCGAAACGTGACTTTGCAAGCCCCCTATCGATTGCCCGAAGGAAAGGCGTACCCTTTTGAATGTCCTTTTCACTGAACCAGACAGACACCTTGCTTGACTCCAGCAAGTCATGCAGCCTTTTGGCATCGTTTTTCCTATCGTCCCAGGCATGGCAAAGAAAGACATCCCTCAGATCGGGTACATCTGCTTGCTGCGCAATGCTTCTTCGAACAGGTACCAGTGTCTGGATTTCCGCTGGTGTATACCAGACCCCGGATCCCGGCCGCGACCAATTAGGTTTTCTGTTGCGACTAGCACTTCCTCGACTGCTTCCCCCCGAAGAGGAAAAGGACGATGCAGGGTAGGAAGGGTAAGAGGAGCGATAGCCGCCATAAGAGCGGCTGCTACATGCAGGACATGACGCTGCTCCACTTGCCGTTCGATGCCCGTATACTGGTGCTGTGCATCTAGCCATATCTGAATCCTTTTGTTCAAATATAGCTAAAAGTTTGAACATCGCTACCAATCCGTTTTAAAAGGATCAAAACGATACAATATATTTGATATTAGGCTTACCCTTTGGATGAAAAGTAATCTTCAGCGAGTTTCAGCCAGAAGCCACGCTTCGATAGATGGGTGCGCTTCAGTTCCTCTTCAATTTTGGCGGCAAGATCCGCCGGCACATCGATGGTGTGACGGTACAACTTGCGATCAGGCTTGCGTACCTGTTCAAGAGCTTTCTCCTGCTCTTCGGCAGAAAGTACCTTGGGTGACTCGTCTTTGTTTTTGCGCTGAATCTTGGCCATAACAATCCTTACTTTTCTGTAAACTTACAGATTATTACCCTATTTTCTGTAAAAGTTCATTCAGCAGCTTCCGCATTTCAGATGCTGCTTTTGAATCTCGGTACTCGACGACTCCCCTGCCCTCGGATGCTGAGTCGGCATAGGCTACCCGATTTACAAGCTGAGAATTGAGCAAGGTGATATCGTATTCCTTGACGGCGTCACGGATGTCTTTGCTGACATTGGTGCTGGGAACGACTCGATTCAAGACGACGTAAGCTTCCACCTTGCCGCCGCTGTCGGATTTGAGTTCTTTGACTTTCTCGAAGCGCTCCAGAAAATTTTCGAATCCACGATAGTCATAGATTGACGGGGTAAGTGGAATGAGAAGTTGATCGCTGGCCAGAATGGTGCGGTCGGCCAGCTCGGAAAGCTGGGGAGTTCCGTCGATAATGACATAGTCGTATTTCTCGCGAAGCGTTGCCACTTCCTTATTGAGCTGCTTTGCCTGGACGCCGTAAACCGGAATGGTTGGAAGACTGTCGTTTTCCGAACGGGTGCCTGCCCATTCCATCGAAGATTGTTGACCAAGATCGGTATCCACGACGCAGACTTCCTTACCCTGATGGGCAAGTGTCACGGCCAGATTGGTTGCAATCGTGGTTTTGCCTACACCGCCTTTGAGATTTGTAACTGCGATAACCATGTCAATACCTTTAAAGATTTACACAGATCTTTACAGAAGCTTCTGCAAAGGTAAAGATCATTGCGGAGATCGTCGCAATAGTAAGGATTTTTACAGAAGGTGATGCCAGGGCATCACAGGTTTTCTAAGAGATTGCCATTCCACAGCAGGGGAGCTATATTTGTCATGCACCGTGAAAAGGAGGCAGGCTCTGCTGAGGAGCAACCTGACCAAGAGATAGCGGTGTCCATATACGGAGCAGAATTGCTTTAAGGGTTTGGCAGCTACCATTGCAAATAAGCTGTAGGGAAGGGCCGGCTGCAAGCGGGCCCTTTCTTGTTGGCGCAATAATTGTTACGACAACGGCCGGGCGAAATCTTTTATCGCATCTTTTGGCTACAGAATAAAATTTTGCGGCAACCCATGTACCTACATCAATTTTGCTCCGGTTTGGCCTATGTCTTAAAAAACCTTTCATCAAATGGGGTGAGGCGAAGCCGAACTCCGTTTTGCGCGCCCGGTAGGGCGCATATAGCGGTTTTGCGTTTAGCAAAATACCGCTTTACCCCTGATTTGTCGTTCTATTGAGACGGCTGCTATAATATTAGGTATAATTAAAAATTATAACTTCTATAAATACAGAGCCAAATAGCCCTGACTATCAAAGACTTATGTCGTTTTAAGACGACAGATTAGGGGCGTTCAGACGACAGATCAGGGAAAAACAGGGGGTTCAAGACGACAGATCAGGGGTAGACAAGACGACGGATTAGGGGTGAGGATGAGGCTGAAACGACAGATCAGGGGAAATGACGACAAATCAGGGTGTTGATAACTTTCAATCCCGACGTCTCAGGCGGAATCAGCCGGTTTAAGTGGGGTAGGGAGCCTTAAAACGACAGATTAGGGGTTATCCAAGTAATCCAAAGACGACGTTGCGTTGACTCTTTGTCGTTTTTCGTTTAGAAGTAGCTATCTTGTCAGGAGTCAAATGTCATTTGAGTTGAACACCAAGGATTCCCAGATCATCCAGCAAAATCAGATGCTGATGGGAGGGCAGACCATCAATTTAAGAGCACGGCAGCTTGTCTACGTCCTGGCGGCGTTGATGGACCGTGAGCGCCCAACCGATATGATCCGCGTGAGTGCTACCGAATTCTTGAACTTCGTCAACGCCAACAACAAGGAGAAGTGGACCGATATCTACAGCCTCACCAGCGAGATCTTCGACCACCTCAACGACAATCCTATCCTGCTTCGCAAGCCCAAAAGCAAGGACTTTACCAAGATCAACTGGTTGAGCCGTCTGGGCGTGGTCAAGGGCCATCTGGAGGCTCGTTTTTCGCCTGACATTGCTGACTACTTTCTCTACCGGCAGGGACTGCCTTACACGAAGCTGTTATGGGATATACGCGCTTATCAGTCACGTTTCACCGCCAGAATCCTCGATCTTTTCCAGAGGCACCACATTAAGGAAAGCCGAAACTCTGAAGTGGTTTTTGAGTACAGCGTCGATGACCTCAAGCTGTTCTTTGGGGTGCATGACCAGTACCCGCGCTTTTATGATTTTGAAAAACGGATCCTGAAAGTGACTTGTACAGAGCTGGAGGCGATTGATACAGCTCCGTACTGGTTTGAGTACGAGAAGCTGAAATCAGGCCGTAACGTGTCTAAAATCCGCTTCTACGTGCATGTGCGTCCAAAGGTTCTGATTGAGATGGTTCCTGAACTCAATCGTATCCAGTCAGGCGACTCCAGCCAGTTCTCCCTGTTCAACTCCGGAGAGTGGGAGCTTACCAATGAAGGCAAGCAACTGCTGGCCGCATACCGGAAGCTGAGATTGACAGAAGCCTTCGCTCTCAAGATCCTGGGTAACCTCACCAACAGTCAGGGCAGGGCCTATTATGAAATGGTGAAATACGGGGTCAATCGATCGTTGGCCTTCACCCTGGTCAACGATTACTGCTCTTTTGGTGAGCTGATCGGTTACGAAGACCACTATGTAAAATTTGCCCTCGACCAGACAGAGAAAAAACGCATCCGTCGTATCGCTGAAGCGAAGTCCGGAAAGTCAAAAAAGAAGACCACTCCAGACGACAAAAGAGGGGGACTGGCCAAGAAGGTTTTTGCCGATCAGCTTTACTTCTCGGAGTTCATGGAGCGGCTTTCATCCATACGCAATGAGTACGGAATCAACCATCCTGAGCCACTGATAAAACCGCAAAGCAATACGCTTAATTAAAGAAGTTTCTGTATAGTTACAGAGATTTCTTTATTTGTCATCCTTCTTCTTCGCTTCTAGTTTGGCCTGTTCTTTCGCGGCCTTGATCTGATCTTTGCGGTTTTGCTGTGAAAGTACCTTGCGACCGGAACGCAGCTCAAAGGCTTCGCGGGCATCGCCGGCGGCCTGGCCACCTTCACGGGCAGCATCGCGATTCTGGTTAAAGCCCTGGGCATCCCGATCAACGGCTTCCTGCTTGGTTTCTTCCTCGCCCAGCATGGTAAAGATCAGCTCCAGATTGGTCATGTGGTCGCGCAAATTCTCGCGCTTCAGACCTTTATATGTCTTGTGATCGCCGGGGGTCATGCCGAAGGTTCCCCGGCTGATCTCGGCTGTCAGGATGCTGAATTCACGGCCTTCCTTCACGCCACGCTTTTTCCATTCCTCGGTTAGCAGCTTGCGGATATCGATCGACTGTAGCCGCCGGTTAATCCACTCGTCGTCGTAGCCCAGCTTTCGGTAGTCCTCCTTCATCCGCTCAATCGCCAGCTCAGGCTCGGCCAGCTCGTCGAGACGCTGTTTGCCAACCATCGCCAGCCATCGCTTGAACGGTTCGGCTTGGGGTGAAGAAATAGACTGAATGATACGCAGCATATGCTCAAAGTCAGCGCATTCCGTATCCCGGTTCTTGCCGTCCGGAGCCTCCATTTTGAAGTGTCGACAATCTGTCGACAGATCAACATCGGTGCTGTCCTGCTCCCGTTTTTTCATGCGGTACCAGTAATCACGGGGCTTAGAGCTTTGCGTCAATACCGCAACCACATCGACGACGGCAAACCACCATCGTTCATCTTCCCAGATGCGGCGGATTTGCTTGCCCTCAAAAATTGCCAGTCCGGTTTGTTCTTCTGCCATGGTTACTCCTCTTTTTCCTGGCGGTAGTAGTCTTCACCCACCAGATTGCCAATGTAATATTCCAGTTTTTCCGCCAGCTGTCGATGCGGAAGGCAGCGCGCAGTTATTGACCTCGTCATCGTGCCGGATGCGATCAACAACGATGCCCTGCAGCGTTTTCAGTTCGGCAAGGTTGGAGGTAATCTGCTCCACCCGGTCCTGGTCGCCGGGATGGATCAGGTGCCGGATAGCTGTGATTTGCTCGTGCGTCATGATAGCTAGGGTAGGGGAGTGTCGGTGATGTGATAGTAGAGCTTGCTGGCCAGCGCCTCGTGGGCTTCGTTGACTACGCCGCGCTCCTGGTCGGCCATCATACTGCACAGCAGAAAGCCGTAGAAGAGTTTGGCCTCGGCGCGGTTGAGCTGCAGGGGCAGTATCGTCTGGTGATCTTCCTCATCAGCGATCAGCTGGTGCGCTTCAAGTCGTCTTTCGCGGGTGGGGCATCCATATATATATAAGGTTTAGGTGAGCATTCATTGTTGCCAAAGCCGCTGCGCGATCGTCGTTTCCTCCTGACCGACGGCGCGGCCGTACACCTCCATCATGTCGCGGGAGGCCCAGCCGGCCCATTTCTGGATCATGTGCTCCGGAGTGCCCAGCTCCTGGTGCTGGATGACGAAGCTGTGGCGCAGCCCCTTGGGGGTAGCCTGGACGCCCTCGATGCCGGCCGCGGCCATCACGGAACCGATCGCCCGCCAGCCGGTAGTCCGGCCGAAATCCCAGATCTCTTCCTTGGCCTTGGCCGGGCGACGGCCGCCCTGAAAGTCCCGAACCTTATGCACGTCGTCGAGCTTGGCCAGGAAGGCAGGCGGCAGGGGTACGAACCGGTGGACCCGCTTGCGTCGCTTCAGCGTCTTGAATATGACGCCGCCGGCACCGTAGTCGATGTTACGGTGCGTGACGGCCAGCCCCTCGCTGATGCGGCAACCGGTGTAGTAGAGCAGCAGGGCGAAGGTCCGCTTCTCTCGGTCGTCGGGTTTGGGCAGCGCCCGGTCGATGGCGGCAAAGAAGCGCCGCCGCTCGTCGGTGGTCAGGTACTTGCGGTTGCCGTGCTCGTCGAAGAGGTCGTAATCGGGGGTGGCCATGGTGCTTGAAACGCCTTCTGTGTATAGTGTTTCAAAAGTAGCGAGTTTTGCCCGGGTAGGCAAACGGAAATGCTGGGCTGCAGGGTAGGGGAAGGGCCGAAAGTTGAAACACTATTAGCAATAGTGTTGCAGGCTACTGCTCCGGAACTTTACGTGCAAAAGCCGGTCGGTGTGCTTGCTCGGAACCAGTTGAGCTGTTCAAGTGTAAAACCGGTACCTTCGCATAATTGTAGCTTCCGTATTAAGTCAATAACCATGAACCGAAAGCAATTTCTCAGCAACGCGACGATCCTGGGTGGGGCCACTATCCTGCCCGTCAACAACGTGTTTTCCCACAACATCAAGGAAAACGGAATCGACAAACTCGTGGACGCAGAAGGTAACTTCGTCCAGCAACCTTTGCCCTACAGCAAGGCGTTCTTGGAGCCCTACATGGACGAAGAAACCCTGCATCTGCACTATGAATTCCACCATGGGGGCGCGGTCACGGGTGCCAACAAAGACATGGAAAAGATCAAGGGTAACCTGGAATCCGACGACTTGGAGCAGGTGGATTTGTGGACCCGCAAATTAGCGTACCACTTTTCCAGTCACATCCTGCACTCGATTTTCTGGACCAACCTGACGAACAAGCCAACTAAACCCAAGGCCGAACTGCTGAAGCAGATCGATAAGGACTTCGGCTCCTTCGACCGCCTGAAATCATACATCGGCAAAATCTCCAACACGGTGGAAGGCAGCGGGTCGGGCATTCTGGGATACCAGCCATACGCGGACCGCCTAACTATGTTGCAGTGTGGAAAATCACCAGAAGCTTACCCAGTGGGGGGTGATTCCACTGCTGGTTATTGACGTCTGGGAGCATGCTTATTACTTGAAATACAAGAATAAACGGGCCGATTTCGTCGACACGATGCTGAAGATCATCAACTGGGACAACGTGGCCGATCGGTTCGTTACGGCAAAAAGGTTGACAACATAAAAACGATAAAATGAATTTAAAAATAACCCTGATATTCGGATTGACATTTCTTATATCAACATTGACTTATGCTCAGACAAACAGAGAGAAAAAAGGAACCAAGTCCAAAATGGGATATTGGATTAGAAGGAATGTTTGGATTAGCAGGAGGCAATGATTTTTACGCATTCAATGTCGGTGGACCGAGTTTAATGTTAAGACTGAATGAAGAGTAGAGTTGTTGCAACTTAACTCATTGATTATCAAGCGTCGTATTTTGCCGGGCAAATTATACTGTTATGGCACTAAGTTACCGAGACATTCGCGATGAGCGTACCTGGAAGGCAACAACCGGTCTCACCAGCACAAAATTTCATGAACTGATCGGACACTTTCAAAAGGTCTATGAGGACTTCCTCGGTGAAAGTATTGAGCAGCGCCACCAGAACGCTAAAGATGAGGCGACCTTCGCAACCTACGCCGACTTGCTGTTCTTTTTGCTCTACAGCATCAAGACGGGATCGACTTATGATGTGATTGCCTTTAATTTTGGCATGGATCGGGCCAACGCGTTCCGCAATCAGGCTTTTGGAATGAGCATTCTGCGCATGACCCTTGCCAAAACCGGTGACCTTCCTAAACGAGTTTATGAATCGGTGGGCGAGTTTCAGCGCGACATGGAAAAGCACGAATCGTTACTACTGGATGCCACCGAACAACGGCGACAACGGCCTAGTAATGAACAAGATCAGAAAGACGACTACTCGGGTAAAAAAAAGCCCACACCATAAAGATGCTGGTGATTTCCAATCCCGACAAGCGCATTCTGTTCCTGAGCAGACCCTACTGCGGTTCGGTACATGACTACTCGATTCTACAAGCCGAATTTGATCCTACGAATCCGTTATGGTTCACTGAAAACGACGTTCACGTCGATTTGGGCTTTTTGGGGATCGAACGCGACTACGAGGGGAAACGAATTAAAATACCCATCAAGCGCAAGCGGCGAAAGTCAAAGAAGGATCCCAAAATTCCTTTCACCCCAGCAGAAAAGGAGTACAACAAGAGCGTGAGCAGTAAGCGCATCTATGTCGAAAATGCGATCGGCGGAATGAAGCGCTATTGGTGGCTGACCCACCGCCTCAGATGTAGGGATGCCGAGTACTATTCACTGGTGGCTGGCATTGCCGCCGGATTGTGGAACTTTAGCCTGAAACCCTAGAAAAACCTAGCGCAACAACCCTAGTGGAAAGTTGGTGTTGGAGCTTTGCCGTCATTTTACATAAAGGAAGGCAAAACAGGAGCCAAACTTGGCGTTTCCCCACGGATTGACTTTAAAAACTTTGCTTTGATAGCACCGTTTTTTCACTTCGACAGTAAAGACGAATGGATTCGGTCAATTGGTTTGGGTTATAAATTTCATAAGAAAGGGAAGTGAAAATTAAGGGAACACATAATGTTGTATCAGGCCCTTCCCGCTAGACATTTAGCTTTGTCAGCCTCCCCTTTGCTACAGGCCGGGAGATTGACCTTTTCATGGGTAAACTGAATAGGGGGCAAACCCGATGGCTACCTCATCATCAATAATCCGGACTTTTTGGTTCCAGAAGTCTGACGATCATCGTCGTCCTGAAGGATAGACTTGGCGTACACATAATGACCGCCATCGGGATTTCGCCAGTGCCGACGGCCGGGCGCGGCTTTCTGATTTCGCCACTAATGGCAGAGTCAAAATTGACCCACCGATCTCACCCGCGTTTCACTCAACGCCGCTCCCGATCAGGTTTTCGCTCCAGCTGACAGCTTCCTCATCCCGTTTCTGGTCTGCTGCCATTTGCCGATAAACGTCTTGCAATGCCTCATTGACAACATGGGGACGGGCGAGCCTGTCCAGAAAGCGGCTGATCTTTCCTGCTCCTATCTTGGCATAGAGCCCATTAGTGACGTCTTCCGAAACGGTAATGGTAAGCTTTTTCATAATATGTACATATACGTGTTGCGACGCTTTTTATCCATTACTCTTTGTTACAACTCGCGCATAAGCTGGTCGGATAATTGAGGAAGGTTTCTTGCTCGCACCCAACCGGTCTGGTATACTGGTCTGATAAGGAGCAAGAAAATGGAAACCATCGGATCATACGAAGCAAAAACCCACTGGGCGGCCGTCATGCGTCAGGTAATGGCCGGGCAGGAAATTACCATTACCAAGCGGGGCATTCCGGTCGCCAGGCTGATACCTGAGCCCGGCCAGCCGGCATTGCTTCAGAACACCGCAGATGAGCTGAAGGCACTGCGCAAGGGCATTTGCCTTGATGGCAATAACTGGAAAGACATGCGGGATGAGGGCAGGGCGTGACCGGACTGGTTCTGGACTGCTTCGTGGCCATGAGCTGGTGCTTTGAGGATGAAGCCACCCCGCAAACCGATCAGATACTGGATGACGTCTGCAAACGCGGAGCCTGTATTCCCAATTTGTGGCACCTTGAAGTTACCAATGTGTTCCTCATCGCATCGCGCAGAAAAAGAATAGCGGCCGGTGACATACCGTTGCGGTTTGAACTGCTGGCTCGTTTGCCCATCAAGACGGATGACCAGACAGCCGCTTCAGCATTTAATGAGATTCACTCATTGGCAGAAACTACCGGCCTTACGGCTTATGATGCTGCCTATCTTGAACTTGCCCGGCGCAGGAAACTGGACCTGGCGACCCGGGACAACTCCCTTGCCAGAGCCGCCCGTCAGCTCAACATAACGGTGCTGTAAGGATTGACCTATCGGCATTCACGCACTACAGAAGCGGCATAGTTTGGCGGAGGGGACCTCTTGCAAAAACTCTATAGACGTAACTTGGGTAACATTATGCTGAATCAGTGGGGGCTGGTTGCTCCCTCACAATAGGAGGAACTATGGACGTATCCACTGGTGATCATTTAACTGCCGGCAACCGGCTCGAACACAAGATTACCTATCGTGAAGCCCTGCGGATCTGGATCTGGGTAGCCCTTCATTCTTTCGGCGGACCTGCAGGACAAATTGCAGTGATGCACCGTATCCTGGTCGAGGAAAAGCGCTGGATCAGCGAGAACCGTTTTCTGCATGCTCTTAATTATTGCATGTTGCTGCCCGGCCCGGAGGCGCAGCAGCTGGCCACCTATATCGGTTGGTTGCTGCACCGAACAAAGGGAGGGCTCACCGCAGGATTGCTGTTTGTGCTGCCGGGGTTTTTGTCTATCATGGGACTCAGCATGGTTTATGCGCTCTATCAAAACGTCGCGGCAGTAGAAGCTCTTTTCTTCGGTCTCAAGGCAGCAGTGTTGGCCGTAGTAGTTGAAGCAGTCATCAAGATCGGCAAGCGGGCGCTTAAGAACCGAGTCATGGTAGGACTAGCAATTCTTGCCTTTATCGCTATTTTCTTTTTTGATGTTCCCTTTCCATTCATTGTGCTTGGAGCGGGACTGATCGGTTTTGCCGGAGCACGATTGGCCCCTGAACGATTCTTTATTATCAAGGGTCACGATGTGATTACCCAAGAAGAAAATGACTATGTCATCACGGATGGCGTCGCGACCAGGATTCGGCCGTCCATCGCCGAGGCCGCTCGCACGCTACTCCTTTGGGGCACCGTGTGGCTCCTGCCGCTGGCGGTGCTTTATCTATTGCTCGGTGCCGACAGCACCTTCAGCCAAATCGGTGCCTTTTTCAGCAAGGCGGCCCTTGTAACATTCGGAGGTGCTTACTCTGTACTGTCCTATGTAGCACAGGAAGCTGTAAATACCTATGGCTGGTTACGCCCGGGTGAGATGTTGGATGGGCTGGGGCTGGCAGAAACAACCCCTGGCCCGCTGATTCAAGTGGTACAGTTCGTCGGCTTTATGGGTGCATTCCGCGATCCGGGATCCTTGTCACCTCTCATGGCCGGGGTGCTGGGCGGAGTTCTCACCTCCTGGGTGACATTTGCGCCCTGCTTCTTATGGATTTTGTGGGAGCGCCCTATATCGAATACCTGCGGGGCAATAAATTCCTTTCGTCGGCTCTATCCGGAATAACGGCAGCGGTAGTGGGCGTAATTCTGAATCTGGCCTTGTGGTTTGGCTTGCATGTCATTTTCAAACAGATAAATGAGCAGTATCTCGGGCCGTTACGGCTCTATGTGCCGGACTGGGGAACGCTTGACCCGGCGGCACTGGCGCTGACGGCTGTTTCTTTTGCAGCCTTGTTCCTGTTCAAGGTCGGCATGCTTCCGACGCTGGCGCTGAGTGCTGGCATAGGGATGGTCTACGGGTTGGTAGTCTGACTATTGAAAGCACCAGCCGATAGTGTTGCAGGTAACTTGCCAACCAAGTGTGATGATGATATGATGTTAGGACATCAAATAAAGGAGGAATCTGATGCGTACCACCCTGACCCTAGATCCGTCCATCTATCAGCTTCTGAAGGAAACGGCCAGCACCAATCGGGAATCGATCGGCAAGACTGCCTCCCGGCTTATCCGCCAGGCCGTAACCTCCGATACTGCCCGGGCAGCGCCGGATTCAGGCTTTCCCTGCCTGCCCGAGCCGGAAAACCCGGTAATGGTAACCGACCGCGATGTCTCGGAAATCCGCGAGAACCTCGGGGTATGAGCACCTGTCTGCTCGATGTCAATGTCCTCATTGCCCTTCTGGACCGCCATCACGTTCATCATCCGCTTGCCTATTCCTGGTTCAAAGAAGATACCCGGCTTTGCTGGGCGAGTTGCCCCCTTACCGAAAACGGGGTAATCCGGATTCTCAGCAGCAATGCCTATCCCAATGCCTCGCTGAGTGTCGGGCAGGCAACCGCCCTGCTTGTCCGGCTGCGGGAGTTTGCCTCACACCGCTTCTGGCCCGATGATGTCTCCCTGCTCGATCCCGACCTGTTCCAGCCGGATTATATCAGCCATTCCAAACAAGTAACCGATATCTATCTGCTGGGGCTGGCCAAACGGCAGAAGGGCAAACTGGTTACACTGGATCGCCGCATCAGCCAGTCGGCAGTAGCAAGTGCCGCCGACCACCTTCTCTGTCTAGGCTGAACCAGTTCAAGGTTTACTCCTGCCGGCAGCTTCATCTTACCGTTTCCGATCGCTGCCATCTGCCCTACTGCGCAGACAAGGGGGTCGCATCATGTACCCCCTCATTTTGTCCGTCCTTTCGATTCTGAACCGTTCCCCCGTTCTTAGCGGACGGTCGCCGCTTGGTATGAGAACATTACTCATAATCCAGGAATCATGGCCAATCGCAACAAGGACAAACAGACGCAACCGCACCCCATTACGGATGGAGAATTCTCTTTTAACTGGTCCTTGTGGAAAGGAATCGGGGTGACTGCCAAAAACATGGATGTTGAAACTTACAAAGGCATGCTTTCCGCGACGCTTGGCCTACGTAGCCCCCTGGCCTGGCTGCTCCTGCTCATGATCTTCCTGATGACACTACTGGCAGTGTTTAGACCAGAGCTTGCAGAGCTGTTCGGCTCTGGCTAGCTGCTTCCCGATATGCTATTGGGGCGGTATCGAAACCGCCGATTCCTTACCCGTCGATGGCAGCAACATCATCCTCAATTGGATTAAGACACGCGCCTCACGGCACGTGAGCTTTGGTTATGAAGGTTTGCAAAGAAATCTGCCATGCCAAAGCAAATGTTAAGGTTTTAGCTAACTACAAACTTTCTGTGGTTATTTCCCTACCTTTATTCAACAAAACCGTTCAACTATGGAAGACTGTCCTTTTACCGCTGGCGAAATCGTACGCTTGAAGTCTGGTGGACCCAAAATGACCGTCGCAGGTGTAGACATGCTGGGAGAAGTCATCTGTCAATGGTTTACCAGGGAGAACCGCGACCTACAGAGATCAACTTTTCCAGTTGCTTCTTTGGAGAAGGTGAAGGATGGCCTACCTGTCATCTCGTACTCTAAGCCGGTTAAGAAAAATCGTTACTAGCGACTAAACCTCACGCTCATGAATGTACAAGAGGAATTGAAAGTCAATGATCGAGTGCGCTGCAAAACAGGTGGCCCCATCATGACCGTCCACAAGATTGAATCACCCAAAGAGATCACCTGCGGCTGGTTTGATAAAATTGACCAGGCCCATGAGAAGGTTTTTGCCCGTGAGCTTTTACAAAAACATAAAACCCCTCGGCAGGGAATGAGAGGCGTTGTGTAAGAGCCTCATCTGGCTTTGATGGACAACTCTGCTCTATTTTGTTAGTTTTACAGCAGATGGAAAACTCACAAATTGTTGCGGAATTCTTTGCCGGAATTGGACTGGTTAGGCTGGGTTTGGAAGAGGCGGGCTGGCATGTAGCTTACGCCAACGACATCGACCCCATGAAAGAAAGATCCTACAATCACCACTTCGGTGACGAGGGTCATTTCAGCTTGGCTGACATCCACAAAGTCGCTTCCGAGGAAATTCCCGACGTTCAGCTAGCCACAGCGTCTTTCCCATGTACGGATCTTTCCTTAGCCGGGCGCCGGCAGGGACTTGCCGGAGAGCAGTCCTCCGCCTTCTGGGGGTTCATCAAGGTTATAAAGGCGATGAAAGCCAGGCGCCCCGCTATGATTCTACTGGAAAATGTAGAAGGGTTTCTGACCTCACATAAGGGCCAGGATTTTGAGCAGGCATTGCTGGCGCTTAACGCTCTTGGCTACTCGGTCGATGCGTTTGTCATCGATGCAAGACACTTTGTGCCACAAAGCCGGAGGCGCCTGTTTATTGTTGGCACCCGTGGAGCCAGAAGAACCCAATCCAACATTGAAGTTTCCGAGCTACGCCCCTCCAAGCTCATCAAATTTGTAAAGGCTCACCCTGAGATACGCTGGCGCCTGAGAAAGCTCCCCAAGCTTCCAAAGCGGACCCTTTCTTTGGATGACGTAGTGGATCGCCTTTCCCCCACAGACAAAGAGTGGTGGAACAAGAAGCGGACTCAGTATTTCCTCAGCCAGATGAGCGACCGCCACGCTGAGACGGTCAATGCCTTACTCCATGATGATCGCTACCACTATCTGACCGCTTTCCGTCGGGTTCGTCACGGCAAGTCAATGGCCGAGATCCGGAGCGACGGTATCGCCGGCTGTCTTCGAACTCCCAAGGGCGGAAGCGCCCGGCAGATTCTGGTTGAAGTGGGTAAGGGAACGGCGCGGGTTCGCTACATGACCCCAAGTGAATACGCTAAGCTCATGGGGGCAGGGGAGTACCGCCTGACCGGCAGCAACACCGATCAACTCTTCGGTTTTGGTGACGCGGTTTGTGTTCCTGTCATCACCTGGATTGCCAATCACTATCTCAACCCGGTGCTTGAAGAGCAATTTGCAGTCTCAACGGATGAAGTAGCCTCCTATGCCCGCTAGTATTCCCGAGTCATTCCTGGAATGGTATCACAGTCTGAAGCCGACCAGCAGCAAAGATCCAACCCCGCCCAAGGGGGTAATTTCCGCTAGTCTGGCCGTACTCGATCGCCTTCGTGAAGATTACACTCTTTCGCTGGATGAGCATACAACTCCCGGGAATGGTCAGGTAAGAACTTCAGGCGAAGCGGTTAAGGAGGTACTCGCGAAATTTGGCGAGACCCGCCACTATACTTCGGAAGGCGGCAGGACAAACCGCGGCTCTCTCTCCGCAGTAAAGTCGATGCTGAGGTCACTCGCTCCTGCAGAGCTGGAAACACTCAGCGAAGAAGACCGGGATGCGGCTCTGGAAGCCTGTCAGGCATTTCTAGTTGAAAGGGTGAGAGAGTACCATAACCGGCAACGCCTCACAATAACCTACACTCAATCAGCCAGTACTTGGCACCTAGTCAAATCGATCTTGGATACGGCCGATGAAACAGGAAAGGGAGGACCCGTTGCTCAGCATCTGGTTGGAGCAAAACTGCAATTACGGTTTCCGGATCTGGAGGTGATGAATGAGGGTTACCAAACGGCTGATCAGCAAACGCAGAGGCCGGGTGATTTTCTGCTCGGTGACACGGCCTTCCACGTTACTGTAGCGCCGATGAACGCCCTTTACGATAAGTGCGGGCGCAACGCTGCAGAGGGCTATAAGGTCTACATTCTCGTGCCTGACAGGCGCCTCCAGGGAGCACGGCAGAACATCGAACTGGCAGGCTTAGCCGATCGGGTGACCGTTGAGTCTCTGGAATCTTTTATCTCGCAGAACGTCGAAGAACTGAGTGGATTCACCGCCAACAGCCGAAAGATCCGGTTGGTGGAGCTGCTGGAGCTTTACAACCATCGAGTCAACGCTGTAGAATACGACAAGTCATTGATGATCGACTTGCCGAACAATTTAAAATAGAACTTAATCACATAATTATGAATTCGTATATGATTGGCTATGACCTGAACAAAACAGGTCAGAATTACCAAAAACTTATAGAGCAAATCAAGACCTATGGAACCTATTGGCATTGTCTTGATAGCACTTGGATAATTAGGTCTAGTAAGTCAGCCACAGAAATTACAAATCATCTCAAAACATACGTTGATTCCAACGATGAGCTACTCGTAGCTAAATTATCCGGAGAGGCCGCGTGGGTTGGCTTTAATACAGAATGCTCTGATTGGCTTAAAGAAAACCTATAAAGTTTCTGTCCCTCTTCTTGTCAGACGCCGGCAAGGCGTCACCGCATTTTCGCTCCCGACCGCAAGGGAGGGGCGATTTTTTTTTGCCGCAGATTAGTGACAGTCGCTAGATGTCCAGATTGGGCTCGATCTCTACCCAATCCGGCAGCAACTCGTCCGGTACATAGTAACGGAGGGTCCGGGTATTGATGATCTGAAAATCCGGATCATCGGCCGCCCGTTGCAGGATCTCCGGCGTCAGGTCGGTACTGTGTTGCAGGTCAAGCGGCTGGCTACCGGCATCCGCTTTGCGGGTAAAAACTCCGTAGATATACACAGGCAGGAAGTTGAAACAGGGCAGGCGGCTCCAGTGTCCACCCGCCCCGGTTTTTGGTTATCGTTCTACTCCTAACAGATAATCGGCGGCTTTCTGTGCACCGGCGGCCGCCTTCAGCACTAGTTTGTTGTCGTCCTGCAGGTGCTTCAGCCATCCGGCCAGATAGGCGGCGCTGTTTTCGGTGACTGTCTCCAGGTCGATACCGGTATGAGCGCAGAGAAAGGAAGCACCCATTTCCGCGATCAGTTCTTCCCGTGCGTATTCGCTGCTGCCCGGCTTGATGTCGCCGGTGATGCCCTCCCGGTTCAGGCGGGTAACGTGGCCGGTTGAGTGGGTGAGCTCGTGAAACAATACGGCGTAATACTCCTCTGCGCTACCAAACTGGCCCATTTGCGGCATGTTGAGCACGTCGCGGCGGGGGGAGTACCACGCGCCGTTGGCGTCCTCGGTGACCAACTTCGGCGGGTTGGTGGCCTGGCTCATTACCTGCTCACAACGCTCAATTTTCTCGTGCTGCTTTAACATCACTTCCGGCGTCTCAAAATCGACGCCCTCGACATCGGCAATGTTGAACACGGAAAAGGATTTCAGGAACGGGATCCGGTGCACTTCTTCGCCCATACCGGCCAGCTGTGCCGCCCGGTCTTCGCTGACGGTCTTGCCGTCCTCGTCCTTGTGGTAGGCTTTGAAAAAATACACTTTCTCCGCCTTGGCACCTTTACGGACATGGCCACCCAGCTCCTTGGCCTGCTTGAAGCTGAGGTAATAGGGGATAGGATGGTTTGGCAGGAAGTTGAGCAAAAAGGCATTGATGCCGCGATAGGTGTTTCCGCTCACATAGTTTTTGGCCATGCCGTAGCGTGACCAGCTGCAGCGCCACGGTGCGGTGCCCTGCTCCAGTAATGCAATCATTTTATCGGTGACCTCCTGATACAGGTCAGGCTTTACGCGCTTGGTGCGTTTCATGATATTTGTCCTTTAATGGTTAGTCAGATGTGAGGGTAAGCCCCGTTCCTTACCCTCTGCCCTTCGGCGAGAATGGGGGTACAAGCTGCAAGGAGGTTCCGACCGAGGGCCCCGAGCCTTTCGGGAGACGGTTGGATGCCTTGCAGGGCGTCGGGGGCGAAGCCCTAAGGAGGACTAAAAGGAGTTTTAAGAAAATCTGCGCCGCTCATGGTTGACGGATTTTTGCATTTGCTAATAAGGAAACTCCCTCTTTCGAGGGAGCGTAAGGATTCCCCTGCCGGCGGCTGACGGCAGCCTGACCCGGCATTTCTAATTGAGGTATCCTCCCTTTGATCAGCCACCGGTCCACGGGGGAGGGTGAAGACAGCGCAAGGGCGGGCGGCTATTTATTTGTGACGCAGGATCAAAAAAATCGGCGATCGAAGGAGGCACGACTGACCCTTGAGCAGGCGTAATCCCTCCCCGTAAATTCGTGGCCGTGGCAAAAGGGAGGTTCCTCGATGCAGGACAATGACGCTGGATCAGATGCGAGCGCCGGCAGGGTGATTCCGCAACGCCCGACGGTTTGCCGAATCCACCCCTTGGTTCCTGAGCCGGCAGCGACTTTTGCAGCGACAGCCGAAAAAGGCGTGACGGATGAGGGGGGTGGGTGAGACAAATCCGACAGCGACGCAAGGAGCGGCTGTCACGACTATTGTCTTCTTTAAAAATAAAGAGGTTTACAGAAGAGTATGGGACAGATCAGCGGCAAAACGCCATCTGGTGGGGTCTAAAAGACTTCTTCGGGTGACGACATGTCACAGTTTTGTCTTCTGTCAGACTTCGTCAACTCATTTTGCTGATAATCAAATATTTGTGGAGATGGCAAAAGCGATTTATCTGGATTTTGGAAGGTGGGAGCTGGAATACCCCCAAAGAAAATAGTCACCCTGACATATTTGGGCTCGACCGGAGATTGCCAAATTTCGTTTTAGAGATACTCACATGGAAAATGCCTGATTTTGTCACTGCTTAATCAACTGAATCATGGCATCTCACTACTCTGCGTTCCGCTTACAGTCCGTATTGGTTCTCCTCTTACTTCTCCTCAGCTTTGCTCTGGTTGGTCAGGACACCGATTTTTATGAAAGAATGGGTGACCTTCCGGTTATTGCCAGATCCAGCACAGGTCAGAAGGAGGTGCTTAAGATTCCGGATATCATTGCTGTGAACAGCAACGGCGTTATCATGGCTACGCCCAACATTTATAGAAAACAGGTTTACCGGGACAAGCTCCTGTACCTTTCATTGGACGGGGGGAAAAGCTGGGAAAACATCACGACGTCCCTGCCTGGGAATGGTGAGGCCGGTGAAAATGAGCTGACCTTTCACGGTGCTACAGGAGATACCTATCTTTTTGCCATGGGCGAAGAGTTCCTGCTGTTTCTAGATGCCGGATACCTGCTCAAGACCTCCGATAATGGAAAGACCTGGCGGTCCGTCAAAACTCCTGAAGAGCACCATGGAACAATATGGCCCCCTGTTGCTGAATATCAATGCGGAACCTCGCCATCCCGAACGATCATCATTAGAGGATACCGGTCTTACTATCAAAGTGACGATCTGGGCGAAACATGGACGACGAAGACCACTACTACTAACACAGAAGACATAAGGGGCATCAATGCCAACAAGCCCTATCTCTGGCGCGTCCCCAATGAATCCCGGCTTTACAGCCGAGAAGAATGGTACGCCTCAAAAAGGGGAAACCTGGGCGACAAGACGGATGGGTATGCCCTTGTGGACACCTTCGACATCAGTACCGGGACTGTTGCTGTGTTGTGGATTCATGATCGTATAAACTATGACTCTCGCAACCCGGACCGGCCTGCTTCCCCGGAATTTATCACCGCCAGAAGAAGTAAAGCCGGCAAGAACTGGGAAGCCACCACTACTGATCCCGCCATTGCCGGCATCAACTTTGTTGACTGCTCTGACAGGCTATATGGATATAATGATCGACGCCCTGAACTTCAGTATTTGCGATCTGATGATGAAGGAAAGACCTGGCATGATGTCGGATTGTCACCCCATGGATCCGTAGAAACCTCCAAACCTGTTTTCGGGCAGGACGGTCGCCTTTATGTGTATGACAAATTAGGAAGCTCCTTCTACCGAAGTCGGGAAACCGTTTGCTGCGGTGTTTCGGGCAAAACGGCACCGAAACCGGCATCGGATCGGGAGGCGCAAATTGCGGCGGTTCAATCCGTTCTGGAACTTTATGATAACAACAAGCAGGCCAGGAAATCATCAAGTTACAAAAGCCAAGGATTTGAAGTTGCTTGGCGGGAAGGCACACCGATCAGCGTTGATGTGCTCCGTACTGAGGCGGCTTCCATCGTCGATGTCAGCTTCAAAATGGACTATTTCGCCGAGCGCCTCACTCAAATGCTGCGAAATATTCCTGAAGAGACCGGTTACCAAGCTGTGGTAAATGAGGCTTCCAATCTCATCCTAATTGAACGAATTCCTAAACCGGAAGCTAACCCAGCAATAGCCCCTAGAATTTTACAGGAAATAGCGCTTTCCACCGTTATAGCTATCGTCCGTGAGTACATCACTACAACCCCCAAAGAAGACATTTTAAGGCTTGTTAGACAGCTAGGCCAAATATTCAATAACGATGGTGATGATGGAACTCCCCCCAAGCGATTAGACGAGGAGCAGGCACCGGTAGCGGATGCTGGGGCACCCCCTCCCGACCCAGGAGACGAAGACCCGGAACCTGACGATAAAGATTCGGATGATGACAGCTCAGACGATGACAAGGAAACAGTTAACAGTAACCCGGAACCTAGATGGGGAAAAATCTTTAGACAAAGAGACGGTACTCGTGAAACTGCAATGCAGCATATTCAGCGCCGACATGCACACAATACTACCGAGCCGGGAACAAGCCGCTTTGCGCCAAACACATCCGAAAAAACGATTCAAAAATATGTTGAACAAGCAATTAGATACGGGGAAAAAGCGGGGGAGGGCCGCTATACATACGATCTGGGTCAAATAATAGGGCGAGGCGAAAATGGCGATGTCACCTCAAAAATTTATGTGTACATGCAGAAAGATGGTTGGGTTAGAACAGCTTATCCATTATAATTTTTGATGCTATGATTGACATCGAAGAATTTTATATAGAAATTACTCCACACAGAAAGGTAGCCTTATACCAAGACCTCATCGAATGTTTTATTGAGGGTCGAACCGAGTATCATTTTTTGATGAACCGTTTTGGATTCGAGCTAAACTTTCAGGAAGATAAGGCGGTCGTATATGATGACCTGTTTCCAGAAAAAGAAATAGTACTATCAATCAAAGAATTTTATCAGTTGATTAAAGATGCGCCAGACAAATAATAAGCTTCACAAAACTGACACAATCCGCTGCTAGCTTCTGCCCCATCCAGCCGAGGGAGGGCATGTAGTGAGTGAAGCCATTAATTCGATCCGTAACCGGATCGAGCAGCAAAACCGGGATTTTGAAGACGCCGGTATCCGCCCTGATCGGGCCGCCACCTTCCTGACAGTGCTGATCGAACAGCAGGATCTGGAACTACCCTTCCGGCTTGAATCGACCAAGGCCGCCAACCGGTTTCTCCAGAGCTATCACACCGGCCATTCCGAAGCCCTGCAGCAGGTACGGGCTGACGAGCTGCTGGTGGCCATGCATGACGACCTGCACCAATCCAAGCTCAACCTGACCGATGTCTACCGCGAAGAGGTAAAGCTGCTGAAGGCTGGGCAGCTTGATGAAGAGGATGCGGCTATGACCGAAACGCTCGGCCGCCGCATCAGGAAAGTGGATGCTTCGATCATGAAGCTAGCCGAGATGCGCGAGAACTCCGATAACAGCTTTGAGAAGATCAAGGCAGCGGCGGATCTGGCAAAGGAAATTGATCAGGCCGTTACCGGCGACCGGAAGACGGGGTCTCAGAAAGGGCTCTGACTCTTTAGGATTCCGGCTTACCGATTTTCCTTCATCGATTCGTACAGAGCCTTTTTCTCCCGTAACTCGTCGGTCATCTGCCCGCTTTCCTCCAGCTCCCGGAACTGCTCATCCATCCGTTTTTCCATTTCCTCACGGCTCATCACCTCGCCCTGCATCTCAAGCCCCTTGTTTACAACCGCCATGGAGTCTGTCATGGCGACATAGGCGTAATGCTTGCGGGAGTGATCGCCGCAGGATTCTTCCAGCGCTGCCTTCAGAGTGCCTGCCGAGACAAATTGCGAAAACCCCTTCAGAAGCGACTCGTCCATCTCTGCGCATTCCTTGCGCAAGGCAAGTTCAGGATGGCTTCGGGCAAATTCACCCAGCGCCGTCAGGTCGTTATACCCCTTTTCCTGGTTTGCCTGTTCGAGTTCCAGCCATCCTTCGTGAAGGCGCTCGATGTCCACCTTTGAGTAGCATTCGCAAATAAAGCCTGTGTAAACCTCGACAACACGGGCTGAATCCGGTGATTCCGTTACCGAATTGAGGTCTGTATACAGCTGCTGGCCGGCTTCTTCAAGATAGGCCTGCACCCCCTCCTCCGTGGTGATGTAGTTTCTACCTTCTTCCTCTTCCGAAGAGCAGCCCGTAAGGACAATCACCAGAATGAGTGAGAAGAGAGTGAAGGGTAAACGCATGATAAGGGGATTTAGAAGTTTGTAGGATCAGACACCTGCTGCGGTGCCGTTTGCCATTGTGCCGTTGCCGGCCACCTTGCGCAGGTTGGGATTGAGGTCTTCCATCATGTCGAACAGCGAGCTGTTCTGCATCTTGACCTTACGGGCGAGATCGGGCTGGTCCTCAGCCATCTTGGCCATCTGATAGGCTGCGTCCTGTGCCCGCGGGCTCATACGGCGCTTCTGCGCATATTCATGCTCGGAAGTCGCGTCCCTGATCTTTCCGGCAAAGCTTTGATCTATCATTTGGTCCCGCCAGTCCAGGAAGACGGCTTCATCCATCAGCGATTGGGTTTTGGCGACAAAGGCAAGCCCCACCCCGGCAAAGAGAAAGTAGAGCCCGAAGATGCCGAAGCCGTTGACCAGAAACCAGAGCCACAGGATTATCCCGATCGCCGGCTCCAGATAAAGCTGGGTGAAGCTTTCCTCATGCTGGAAGACCGGCGTGATGCGGCTGCTGTTCTTGCGCAGCCGGGACGGGATGGTTGTGGCGGAAAGGAACTTCACGATGACATTGGCGACCAGGTTGATCGGCGTAAAGAGCCAGCGAGTCACAAAATTGAGGCGTGACCTGCCCGTATCGTAAGAATGAAGTGCCCGGCCGGTTCGGCTGCGATACCACATGCGGAAAAAGTGATAGGCTCCAAGGATAATGTGACCGTAAAGCACCAGCCCCATGATACCGGAAAACAGGGCATACTCGCTGTATTCCCCGCCGGTCAGCATGAGGAGGAAGTTATAGAGAAGACCGCTGATGCGTCCATTCGGCACGCCGGAGCTTCCGAAAAGGGAGAAGCCCCCGGCAAAGAGCTTGGAAAAGCCGCCGATGATAAACAGCCACAGTGACAGCGTGGTGATGCTGCTGACGTAGTTGGCCTTGCTGTAATAGCGTTCGCCGAAATCGTAGCGCAGGATGCTCTCCAGCGGCGTGCTGAAGGCCATGGCGATTCCGAGAAACACCTGTTTAAGAAACTCGACGGCATCGCTTTGGAAGATGGATAGACCGGCAGTGCGGTCAAGATCCTTGCGGGGGTTGAAATCCATGGGTGAAGGGTGTTTAGCCTTGCCTGAAGCGGGCGGTGAGATAGGTGTTGCCGTTGCTCCAGACCCGGCCGTTTTGAAAGACGGTTCCCTCCACAATCAGATCGTTCTGGGGTCCGCCCTTGGCCAGGCGTGTGAAGCGTTCCGGCGGCACCTGATAGTCGAAGCTCTCCTGGGCGGATTCGCCGACGCTCATATTCTGGTTACCGAAACTGCTGCTACTGGAGATGCGCTGCTGCCAGGTCTTGCCGATCGTATCGGCCGCCTTCTGGTTGGTTTCCGGATCGCTGTTGGCGTGCCAGATCTTGGTCTGCAGATTGCCGACAAGGGAATTAACCCGGTGAACGCCGGTGCCACTGCCGAACTCTGCGTAGTAGTTGGGCAGGTTCTGGGTCAGATAGACGGTGCAGGCACGAGAGCTTCGTGCCGTTGCCTGAAACTGCATGTCGTAGTCATTGGCGAAGTTTTGGGCTTCATCGACCCACAGAAAGACCGGCTGGTCATTGGCTTTCGTATCACGCCGCTCGGCAGCCTGCTGCCAGATATATTTGTAGACGACCTGCGCGGCACGGCCGGCATTGCCGAACTCCTTGACCGGCAAATTCATGATGATGATTGCGCCCTTGTGGCTCATCTCCGGATAGGCAATCTGTCGCCAGTCTTTGGGTTCTTCAGAGAAGAGCATCCGGAACGGCCGCCGCAGGAAGTTGTCGGCCATGGTCGTAAACATCGAGATCACCCCGCTGCGGGTCTTCGGTGCCAGGTTACAGAATTCTTCCATCCAATAGACGACCGTCGCATCAAAATCATACTGCTCCCAGATGCTGCGCTCGCGATTATTGGCCTCGGTCAAAAGCTTCCAGCAGGTGCTTCTTTCCCGCCACTCCTCGCTGTCGCGTTCGGTGACATCCCGCGGGGCGCTGCCCACGATATCGGCCAGCAGCGGCACCGATACCCTGCCCCTGGCCAGCATCGAAAGATCAACGGCATTGCGGATCAGCTGCTGCATGGCCCGTTGCCAGTACGGGTCCGATCCGGCACCGCCGCCGCCGCGTTCGATTGCTTCAAAGACAGTTGTGAAGAGCCGAACCAGATTCTCGGTGTAGCCGGCTCCCTCCCCCTCCCGATTGACCTCGTACTGCAAAAAAGGAAAACGATATCTACCGGAAGCATCAAAGATCATCAGGTGATCCGACCGACCGGTCTGCCTTGCATATTCCTGCCAGGTCTCCAGCTCGTCTTTTTTTGCGCACAGGACCAGGCCGCCGAAGCCTGCTTTCAGGAAAGATTTTGCGAGTGATGCGCCGCTGCCGGATGTTTTGCCGCTGCCGATACCGCCGAAGATCTGGACGCCTTCGCAGGCGTTGCGAATGGTAAAATCCTCTGTACCGTTGAAGCGGTAAAGGACAGTGTCCAGGGGGTAGTTCACGCGTGTTGTTCGAATCAGGCAGCGTCAAGATCCGACAAGGTGGCCAGCCTGTCCCTCCCCAGATCTGGGGATATTGCAATCGGCTCCCGGCAGACCCGATTAGGAGTTTTGCCCCTCGGTTACTGAAAATTCCGGCGGTTAATTTTCGTCAACCATGGGTTACGATTACGTGAATTTGCAACCTATGCGGAAACTTTTTGCTGCCTGAAACGTCAGAGAGTTGGTAAGGTTTGGGCAGATAGTGAGGGTAATAACATCAATCCAGGTACGAACTACTGGGTTGGTGGCAATACAAAGTTCTATGGTGGAGCGCTGTTCAGGCTCAGAGAAAAAGACTTTGACGAGGTGCAGCTACACGAAGGAACGTCTCCCGCCTGGCCGCTGAAGTACGACGATTTTGAACCGTACTACGACCAAGCGGAAGCCCTCTATCAGGTTCATGGTAAGCAGGGACTGGACCCTACCGAGCCGCCGCGTAGCAGCGACTACCCCTTCCCACCCATCAGCCACGAGCCCCGAATCGCTAAGCTCGACAAAGCTTTCCAAGAAAAAGGTCTCCAGCCCTTTTATCTGCCGCTGTCGATCAAGCTAAACGAGAAAGATGCTTTCTTGAGTGAATGTATTCGCTGCAACACTTGCGACGGGTTTCCCTGCTTTATTGATGCGAAGGCCGATGCGGATGTCAGCTGCGTTCGCCCAACAATGGGAAAAGAGAATGTGCATTTGATTACAGAAGCAAAGGTGAATAAGCTACATACCAGCACTTCTGGCAAAGAGATCACGGGCGTCGAAGCGGAGATTAACGGAGAGCTACAGACCTTCTCTGGAGATATTGTTGTTATTGCCTGTGGTGCGGTCAATTCTGCGGTTTTACTACTCAACTCGGCAAACGATCAGCATCCAGAGGGACTAGCGAATAGCTCTGAGCAGGTGGGTCGAAATTTTATGAAGCATCTGGCGGCGGCGATTGTGGGGCTGACGCTAAAAGAGAATCAAAGCGTATTTCAAAAGACTTTGGCAATCAACGATTATTACTGGGGTGAGCCAGGCTTTGACTACCCAATGGGTCACGTACAGCTGTTGGGTAAGGTAAACCATCGAATGCTGGCACTAGACGTGCCCAAGATTGCGCCGACCTTTGCTCTACAGATTGCGGCACAGCGAACGGTAGACTGGTGGCTTACTGGGGAGGATGCACCCGATTACAACAATCGAGTCATGGTGAAAAATGGACAGATTTCACTGAACTACACACCGAACAATATGACGGCGTTCAAGCGATTGATCAAACGCTGGGTTAAGACGATGCGTGAGGTCGATAACCAGGGAAGCGTTCTGCCTGTCTCCTGGTACTTTAGTAAGATTTTGCCGATTGGCGCGATCGCCCACCAGGTCGGCACCTGTCGCTTCGGCACTGATCCAGCCACCTCAGTCCTAGACCTCAACTGCAAAGCTCACGATATGGACAACCTCTATGTCGTAGACGGCAGCTTCTTCCCCTCTAGCGCCGCTGTCAATCCCTCACTTACCATCATGGCCAATGCCATGCGCGTAGGCGACCACTTAATAGAGAGACTGGGATAGGCTGGCATCGAAAGCTCCCGTGTGTTGAATTGAAAGCTAGCTTAGACGTAAATTCAAGGGCCTAGAAGTGCTCCGAATAATGCCGTCATCAGCCGATCGCGGTGAGATTTTATTTTACTAGGATCAGCGGCAGCGCCAGCCTCAGCGCGAATGATATCGCTAGCGCTGGCTAGGTAGTCCTGAAGATGGCCGTTATATCGGTTTTGTCTACGCAGAAGCGCCTTCAGCGTTTTTTGCTGCTTGAGGCGATATTCTCCATGTAGCATGCCGAGAATTTTGTCAATGTCCTGGTGAAGATATGATCGCCTCTCTTCTGAGACCAGGTGTGATCGCAGTACCATACAGGCCGCAGAGAAAACCTTTCCCAAGTCCGCAATTTCGTTTATCCGCCGAGGATACAGATCGCGCACGGAGCTAATTTCCTGAGATGTGTATTGCTCTGGACTATCGCTATCGTCAAACGACCGGCTAATTCTCCGATAGCGTTCTGTTTTTCCATTCACATTCTTTTTTACATTTTCAAAGCGACAGCCGTCTTCTGCGATCGCCCAGGCCATATTCAATAGCCGGATTGATGTTGTCAGCTTTTTATCCCAGTCAATCGGTCCGCTAGCTGCTTTCGGGTCGAATTCTGTAGTGCGATCGCTACAAAGTAAATACAAACCCCGTGAAAAAAATAAATAGCAAGCATTCGTACCAAACAAGTAGATAGTATTTGTAGGACGCTTCGGCGTTACCTTTGGCAACAGTGTCGGCATGACGCCAAGCAGGTCAATATCTAGCGTAATGAACCGATCTTCTTTCCTACTTCGCCGCTGCTTTTCCGCCCCTCTAAGCTCGAGAATCCCTGGCAGCTTTGCTATCTCGTATGGCCCTTGCTGATCGTAAGCATCATACAAGTCATATTCATCAGGCAATCCACTTTTCTCCTTGATGTCGTAGTAGCACTGACGGCCTGTATCCGCGTAGGTCAGCAGAGCATGATTGCGCAGAATTTCGGCCCATTCAAAACACCTCGGTTGTGATAGAGCTTCACTAGCGGGTGCGCTCCATAGCTCTGGCTGCGCGTATGCAGCCGCAAGATAGAGGTAGCTTTGAGTGGCGGCATAGCAGGCGTAGACTTCACTATCACCGTCTGCTGCCGCATACAGCCGAGCCTTTTCAACTAAAAACAACCTTCCCAAGTGAGTAGAAACTTCAGTGCGTCGTCCTCCGGCCAAGCTCTCCGCAGGTAAAACTTTTCTATCTTCTGGTACGTACTGCGAAAAGAAAGTTAGCAATCTAGCCCTGGCAAAGTAGATTCGTCCGAGCAGCGCATGATGCGGACTAAAGATCCCTTGTGAGGGCTCTCTGACCACAACATATTTTTTGAGCCTAACCTCTAAATGTTGATTCGCCTGCCCTAGCACTGTCCATGACTTTTGAATCAACACCTGTCGATTGATGTCTTGTTCGCAATCCGGTAGCAAATATTCACCGAGGCGGTCGTCTTCACGGTCATACAGATAGTAATAATTAGCAAGGCAGATCAGGTAGCGGACAATCAGCGCACCTGAGAAGATCTCAAACTCCTGATCGCTATTCTTCGGATTGTCGCTATCAAGATCCAGTCCCTGCTGAACATATTCGTCTATAAACTTCAGGCCCAGTAAGTACGGATAGCTAGCGCGATAAGCCCCTTCATCTAGCAGCGCTTCGGCAATCGAAAGATAAGAATCAACATAGATTGTAGGATCTTGATTGTTTAATACCCTTTCATCTAAAACCTTGCCAATTATCTTCTTGTGCAAGGTTCCAATCATAGCCATAGAAGAAAACGGATAGCGCTTTAAAGACGACCAGGCGTTTTTTAGAACCAGCAGCTTCTCTGTTCTCTCACATAGCTCTGACAAATAAATCTTTGGACTGATGCCCGTATTTCTCACTGCCTGAAGGCGCGCCTTCAGGGCAGAATGAGCCTGAGCTAGCAAAAAATCAAAACCACAGTAGTCCCCATGACCAATCGGATCGTTAAAGGCCGACAGCTCATAAGGCTGATCGCTTTGACCAAAATTTTGTAAGGCTCGGCCTACTGCTGGGTTATAGCAAAGCTGTACCAGGCTGTGAGCCCAAACCGGAGAAGACACGTTGTCTCTAATAATTTGCTGCGTAGAAGTCACATCGTGCGCGATCGGGAAAAAGCTACTAAGACAGGGAATATCTCTGAGCAGCGTGAGGTTAAGAATCTTGATAATGTGGGCAAGCGTTCCCCCAATACCTGTGCTGGTCAAGGCAAAATCAACTCTTTTAGTAGATTCTTTCGAAGGTGGAGTGTTGTCGGAGATTTGCTCAAAAATTTCTTTTATCGTTCCCTGATAAGTCGACGGAACCTTGATGTAAAATTCAACAGTGAATCTCACTGATTCTTGAAAAGCCAGATCGTAATCGCTCGGCCCTGGTAGAGTCTCGTCAGACTCTTTCTTTTGGTTCAGCTCAATGTCTAGCTCTAGCAGTTCGGGATTCAACAGCGGTGTATAGCCACTGCCATTCTTTAACCTGTCAGGCGCGGCATTCACGAACGGTAGTGGCCCACAGGCCTCCATGGTCACGCGCTTCAAATAGATAGGAAATTCCCTGGTGAGGCGCTCATTGCTGACTACAGTCTGAGCAAGCTTTTTTACAAAGGCTGACTGTAAATAATGGCGGATGTATGGATTTTCTGTTTTGTTATCAGGAAAGAAGGCTCTAGTGTTGCCACTGCGGGTGAGCAATCGCCGAATCTCTCTCTGAGCTTTTTGAGTCAGTTCAGAAACGATATCTTGCTTACCTAAAGAAACCTTTTTCCCATTTCCTCGACGGCTCGGCTTCTCTGGTAGGTATATCAGCGAGTCCTTCACTGTCTTAGCAATGAGCTTGTCTATATCTTCTAGATTATCAATATCAGCGTGCGAACTGGAGAAGTCGAGCCCAACCGCCTCCTTGTAAGCTCGAAAAACAACCTCATAGTTCTCGACACCACCTGCGGCCCGCAGCATCAAAAGCATTTGGCTTAATAGCGTCAACCCGTCACCTTGAGGGAGTCCTAGCTGTTCGCATTCCTCGGGCGTCAGGGCAATAATTTTGTAGAGTGCTATTAACGTATCTTCTGTTGTTAGAACGCGATTGTAGGGAACGTCATCTTGCTCGTATTCACGCTTCAGACTACGAGCCAAATCGCTGAGCATTTGGACAATCACACCCGTTGTGACATTGCCCTGTTCGATCTTGCCTTGCCACTGTCCCTCCTGTTCAAAAAGAGGCTTAACCACTCTTCGAAAGCTCTCCTTTCCCAACCTGTTGGCAATCTTGGAGGCGATAGGATCACCATCTTGTTTACGGCTAACTGCAAGACGAGCAAAAAGATAGCGGTATAAGTGATAGATACGCCAGCTATCGAATTTTTTATAGTCGGACATGCTTTAGGAGAGACAATTAAGGCTTTCAATAAGAAATCTTGGACCTTTATGACAGCTTCACAAAGATTCAATTGTCCAAACTTCGCATGACTTTAAGTGCCGAAAAGTATTCCTGGCTACCAAAAAATAGCAAGTGGTATTAAAAAATACAACTAAATGGTTGTATTTTGTGTGCTCTTACCCATTCACTGTTGTCATTTGCGGAGCGCTCGTCCCAAAGGTCATTACGCTACTCTCATCAACCTGTATCAAAATGATGTCAATAGGGAAATCCAGTAGGTCCAATTACGAATTCCCCTATTGAATGCTTGCCATTGGAGGTAAATCACAATGACCCAAACATAGTAGATCGATAACGACCGTTTTTATTTCAGTCCAAGGACATTTCCTATGAAACCGTAACTGAACAGACTCTGGAATCTGACGTGAGTCTGTACCATCTATCCCTTCGTTACTCCTCACAGAGGAGCCTAATTAGATGCTTACCCAGACCAAACCCACTGCACACCACTTGCATCCGCACCATATTGCCTGTCCCAACTGCGGACAGCATACTGTTGTTGTCAAAGATGAAAATCACTTTGTGTGTCTCAACTGTCGCTGGAGCCGGAATATCTCTAGAGGTAGCGGCTTTTTCGAGATATTTATCATCACCATCGTGATTGTCGTGCTGCTATCTATGCTTCCATAGTCAGCGACATGTATGCGTGCGGCCTGATCTACAGCTACAACAAACCTGTTATTAAGCCGTGACCAGTTTCAGAAAGAGGGCGACCTGTTCGACGAATTAAGTCGCCTTCTTGATTCAATACTAGTAGCGCTGTGTGCATTACAAAGAAGCTAAATAACTCAAGCTAAAAACGGCCTTTGGCAATGCTACACCAGCAATAGAACGAGTAGTCAGGGAGTTCAAGGCCCATTCGTATGCAAAGCTACAATATCAACTCAGTCAGTATTGTATACAGTATGCATTGCGCTTTTTGGATTGTTTCGTTATGTTAGTTACCCAGCAGCCTGTGTTTCGCCGATTTTGGTATCCAGTTGTTCCTTTAGCACGGCTAGCTGAGGGGCCCCAGGCGTTCGAGCTGCTAGGAGAACCGATTGTGATCTGGCTTGATGAGGCGGGCAAGGCGGCGGCGGTGCGCGATCGCTGCTGTCACCGCACCGCGAAACTCTCGCTCGGCAAAGTCGAGCAGGGCCGCATTTGCTGTCCCTACCACGGCTGGGAATTTGGCGCGGACGGCACCTGTCAGCACGTCCCCCAGCTCAAACCAGGCTGCGCTATTCCGGCCAACTACCGAGTCGATGCCTATCACACCACCGAACGCTACGGCTACATTTGGGTGTGTTTAGAAGATCCGATAGCTGATATTCCCGGCATTGAGGAAGCAGGCGATCCGAACTACCGACTGATCCAAGAATTCTATGAGCCCTGGGAATGTGCTGGGCTACGGGTAATGGAAAATGAGCTGGACCTAGCTCATCCAACTTTCGTGCATACGGCAACCTTCGGCAGTGAGGAGCACCCCACACCGGAAGAGCTAGAAATTAGCGAGACCGACTGGGGAATCCATGTCTTTGGCAAGCTAGGAGTAGTCAATCCAGAGCTACAGCAGAAGAATCTGAAAATGGGTGAAGCAAAGACCTTGCGGACGTTGACCATGGATTGGATAATGCCCTTTACCATCAAGCTGAAGATTACCTATCCGAATGGGTTGGAGCATATTGTGGTGAATACAATGACGCCGATTAGTGATCGCACCTCCCAAATGGTCCAGTTCTGCGTTCGCAACGACACCGAAGCCGACACCCCAGCCGCTGACGTGATCGCCTTCGACCGCGCCGTCACCCTAGAAGACAAGCGCATCCTAGAATCCACCGACTACGACGTGCCCCTCAGCCCCAGCCGAGAAGAGCACATGTTTACTGACCGCCCCGGCATTATGATCCGCAAGCAAGTTGCCGCTCTGTTGAAAGCGTATGGGGAAGTTGAACAAACCCGCGACCTACAGAGCTTTTCAGGTGACGATCGCTATCCGGTAGCGACACCGCCTCAGCTCTTTTCGCCAGCCAAGATGTAGGACTAACGTTCCGGTTTATCCGCAGTTATCATCAATCCATGATTTTTGATTGCGATTGTATACAGAATACGGAATACAATTTGCAGGGAAATAACGTTTTAATCTGGTAGCAAGCTTGTCTATCTAAATCAGTGTTCCTTCGTAGAATTAGCAACTTAGTCACTGATAGTGACTGCGTTTTCTAAAACCCTATCTCTCGCACGCCCATGCAGCTTCAAAAGACTGACATAGCAAAATCTCCCCTTTTTCTAGTCGCGCCTTTCTTCTTTCTCGGGACAGCGATGGTGGTGATGAAGTACATTCTTCCTCATACCTCACCGCTCTTCCTAGCCGCCTTCAGGCTGCTGCCAGCGGGATTACTGACGCTGATAGTCGCCGCTGCACTCAAGCTGCCCCAACCCAAAACCTGGAAAGCCTGGGGGTGGATTGCTCTATTTGCGCTAGTAGATGGCGCTGCGTTTCAAGGACTGCTCACAACAGGACTCGTACATACGGGTGCTGGACTTGGCGCAGTCTTAATTGATGCTCAGCCGCTGGTTGTCGCTTTACTTGCCCGCGTCCTTTTTGGCAGTCTGATCGGTCTTTGGGGCTGGTTGGGTCTGGCTATCGGGATTGCTGGCATTAGCCTATGTGGACTTCCAGCGAACTGGATTTATAGTCTTTGGGAAAATGGCGTTCCGCTAGGAAGCTGGCTGAAAACTATTCAAGGGTATGGTGCCGACGAGAGTACGTGGCAGCTTGCCAATTTGCTGCAAAGCGGAGAGTTCTTAATGCTACTCGCTGCGCTATCTATGTCGGTGGGCACCATCCTGATGGGCTACGTCAAGCGTCATGCCGATCCAATTGTGGCCACTGGCTGGCACATGATCATAGGTGGAATTCCGCTAGCTGTGATGTCTGGTCTATGGGAGCCCTACCCGATTGACAACCTACTGATAGGTGACTGGGCTGGCCTACTCTATGCGACTGTATTTGGCACGGCGCTGACCTACGGCATGTTCTTCTACCTGGCAGCTAATGGCAATATGACCAGCGTTAGCGCACTGATCTTTTTGACGCCTGTGTTTGCTCTGTTGTTTAGCAGTCTCTTTTTGGGTGAGTCGCTGACTAATCTTCAGTGGGGTGGGGTAGCGCTGACCCTGGTGAGCGTTTATCTGGTGAATCAGCGAGAGCAGATTGAGTCTGCTATAGCCAATTTCGGCCAAAGAACAACTTCCAGTGGTGTCGTAGAGGCTGTAGCATCAGGCGCTGAGCCGTCTGATGCTGATGCCGTACCTGATTAGATAGTTATCTTCTTCTCGATACAACGTTCAAACACACTCTTTAGGAAAAAGTTTCAGATGATTCGTCAATTTTTGATCGCGGCTATGATCGCATTTCTCACAGTCGGCACCTTTTTTGGTTCGCCGCTAAGTTCGCCGCTGAGTTCGCCGCTGAGTGCGCCGCTGAGTGCGATCGCAGCCGACTACAGCCAAAGCAAACAGGAAAGCTCGTATACGAGTGAGTCATCCTACGACAAAGCAAAAGATGCTGAGAGCTATACCAGCGACTACGCCAATGACTACACAGCTGACTACACTGACAAGCAAACCAATCAGTCTAAGCCGCAGACTAATCAGCAAGCGAAACAGTCAGATCAGTCTTACGCCAACCAAAAACAGTACGCTCAACAAGAACAAAGCTACCAAAACAAGTAGAACAAGCTAGGAGATTTAACTAAATGGTTCTTCCACAAAATCAGTCGGATCAGCCTTCGACAAAAGCCATCCGTAGCTCGTTCTTAGATTTTGTGGACGACCCCTTTTATGTTCCTGAAGTCGAAAGTACACGTTACCTGCCAGATGGGTTGCTAGTCTTAGAAGATGGCAAAGTCAAAGCCTTTGGGCCTTACGAAGAGCTACAAGCTGAGTACGGAGAAGTTCCAACAACCGTATACGCCGAGCGGCTGATCATGCCGGGATTTATCGATACCCACATTCACTATCCGCAAACGGAGATGATTGCCGCCTACGGAGAACAGCTTCTAGAGTGGCTAGACCAGTACGTATTCCCCACCGAAGGTAAATTCGATGACAAGGACTACGCCAAGGCAGTCGCCGATATTTTTCTAGATCAGCTCTTGAGCAACGGCACTACTACCGCGCTCGTCTTTGCAGCTGTCTTTCCTCAATCTGTAGACGCCTTCTTTGAATCCGCAGAGCGTCGCAACCTCTGCATGATCGCAGGCAAAGTCATGATGGACCGCAACGCGCCGGACTACCTATGCGATACAGCAGAGTCTTCTTATCAAGAAGCTAAAGCCTTGATCGAAAAGTGGCATAAAAAAGGACGGCTGCGCTACGCCATTACACCCCGATTTGCAATCACTTCAACGGACGAACAATTACAGAAGGCAGGCGAACTGCTAAAAGAATTTCCCGATGTGTACATGCACACGCATATCTCCGAAAATCCAAAAGAAGTAGAATGGGTGGAGGAGCTATTCCCCAACTGTGACGGCTATCTAGATGCGTACGATCAGGCGGGACTAGTAAAAGAACGCTCGGTGTTTGCGCATGGGATACATTTGACCGATGCTGAATTTCAAAGATTATCAGAGGCTAAGAGTGCGATCGCCTTCTGTCCTACTTCCAATTTGTTCTTAGGCAGCGGTCTGTTCAAGATCGAGCAGGCAAAATCAACAGACTACCCGGTCAAAGTCGGGCTCGGCACAGACATCGGTGCAGGCACCAGCTTCTCCCTTTTGCAAACCGCCAACGAAGCCTACAAAGTCGCCCAGCTCCGGCAGCAGAAACTGTCTCCTTTCAAAGCACTCTTTCTTGCCACCCTAGGCGGAGCCAAAGCTCTCTGCCTAGAAGACACGCTAGGCAATTTCGACATCGGCAAAGACGCCGACTTCATCGTTCTCAACTCGCGATCCACGCCGCTGATGGCCTTTCGCAACAATGCCACAGCCCCCGAAAGCCTCAGCGAACTCGCCGATCGCGCTTTCTCCCTGATAATAATGGGAGACGATCGCGCCATCGAATCGACCTATATTCTCGGAGAAATAGCCTACTCCGCTCCAAGCCCGTTAGAATAGGTTAAAGGTTAGAATCGAAGCGCAGGCATCAAGCTCTAATTGGAAGGCTGACGTGACGACACTATTAGATACTCTGCGAGCAAGGCGAGAGGAGATTCTGCAAATTGCAGCGAACCATGGAGCTTTCAACGTGCGCGTGTTTGGATCGGTTGTGAGGGGTGAGGAAACACCCGAGAGCGACATCGATTTTTTGATTGACTATGATCTAGAAAAGACGACGCCGTGGTTTCCTGGAGGATTGCTGATGGACTGGCAAGATTTACTGGGACGGAAAGTAGACGTGTTGACAGAGCACGGCGTTAGTCATCTCATTCGCGATCAGGTATCTTCAGAAGCGAAGTCGCTGTGAGCATTAAACCAGATTGCGTATATACCTGGAGCATATCTTGGAGTGTGCGACTTTGATTCAGGTATACACCAGAGATGGTAAAGAAGAATTTATGAGCAGCGCATTATTGCAGGATGCCGTAATGCGCCGACTGCAAACAATGGCGGAATCAACTCAACGCCTGTCTGAGGAGTTAACAGCACAAACGGTGAATATAGACTGGCGGGCGATCGCAGGTTTTTGGAACGTGCTGGTTCATGACTATAACGTGCTGGTTCATGACTATATAGATGGAATTGACCTTCAACGGGTTTGGGATGCGGTCAAGAACTACCTGCCGGAATTAGAAGCGACTGTACGACAATTGTTAGAAACTGAAGATTGAGCTACGTCGAATCGAATGACTGGAGTCAGTCGTTTTCTACCGGCAGGTCGAATGAAATAATGGCAATGTTGATCAAGCGGAGCAGGATCGCAAACTAGACAATCGGATCTAGCTGGTTCCAGCGGGCGGCGGTATCGACTAGAGAAACTGTTTTAGCATCCAGTTCGCTGAATGCTTGGGCGTAGGCTTCAGCGAACTGAGCGCGGTCGTCGCTTCGGCCTAGCACGACCTGCTCGATGCTGTAAAGCTCTATGTTGTTTTCTCCGACCGCAAGTTGAAAGCGCCGGCCTGAGCGAAACTCTTCGAGCCTAGATTGAACAACTTCAAAATCAGCGCTATCGACTTCGAGAAACAGGGTGTCACGGCCTAGACCGCCTCGAACGTCATCACTAGCAGGTGCGGTCCTATCTATCTGCTGAATGAAGAGATCGTTGCCAGATCCACCCCTCATATCGTCGTTGCCCTTCCCTCCAATTAGAATATCGCTTCCTCTCCTGCCAAGCACCCTGTCGTCGCCATCTGAGCCCACGACAATATCTCCGCCCAGACTTCCTATTAAAGTGTCGTTACCTGCACCGCCAACAACGATATCCTGGTCCTTGTTGCCCATGATAATATCGTCATCTAGACCGCCAAAGATAACATCATCGCCTCCTTTGCCCTGTATCTCGTCGTTTCCGGCTTTTGCAAAGATGAGGTCTTTGTGGTTAGAGCCGAGAGTGCGATCGCCCGCTGCGGTCAAAAAGCTAACCGGCTGAGTCAAAGCGGCAGTATAAAAGCTAGCAATTAAGTCATGGTACGCGGCAGAAGGATGAAGACCATCAAAGAAAGCGATTTCATCCAGATCAAACGCCAACGATTCCGCATTAGTCGCCACAAAAACATCCGCTTGCCCGTCGCCGTTGATATCAGCAGAGATAAAGGGAAAGGGTAAATCGAGAATCTCACCAGTGTTTGGATCAAGTCCAATGTCAGGTACACCGTTGGCGTTGAAATCTTGAAATACTGAGGGTGTCGCCCCGTTACCAACAATGCGACTGTCTCCAAACTTGAATCCAAAGCTGGAGAGATCCGCCTGTATCTCTTCAGAAAGCTGAGCTAAATCTACAACTTTAGCTTCCGTATTGAACTGCTGTCCTAGCGCCTGGAACCCCGCTGATACCTGCTGATTTTGAATCCCAATCAGCTGATCGAGCTGAGCCAAAGTACCCCTTGCTAGCGTTTCTGACAGCCCTTGACCAATCAGAGTAGAAACGAGCTGCTCACTGACAGGCGTAGAAGATAACGACGGCAGCGTCACATAAATTAGCGTCTCCACGCCAGCCGCAGCAACTAGCGCAGCGTTGCTAAGTAGAGTAGTCACTAGCTGAGTAACAAACGCCTGTGCGTCTTCACCAGGCTCTATCCTGATGTAGTCATTACCACCGATTAAAAAGGTTGCTGCCGTACCGCTGTCGAACTGCCCTCCTATTGAGGCCAAAGCATTGGCAACTTGTCCGGTCAAATTGATGTCGTTAACCGTAGAGACTTTGTCTAGCACTGCGCTTCCTGCTAGCAAAGCTCTCGCCGCCTCGCTTAGCTGAATCCCATCAAAGTCATCTGGATCAACCTCAGGTCTGACCAGACCTGCCGCTCTACCCTCTCGAAGCCGCAACAGATCTTCAATAGTAACAACGTCTAAAACGCGGGCTCCGCCGAAAGCAAAGTTATGAGTAGCTTCTGCCGACAGACCCAGTAAAGCAGCGGCTTCTGTGGTCCACACTGCCCCATTGCCATCAACTTCGGCATTGGTAAAGTTTTGGCTATAGCCAAAGTCATCTAGCGGCAAGCCTGCTACGAGTAAATTGGTAGAAAGCTTGTAAAAATTGTCATCGTCGGATAAAGAATCGCCGAAAAAGAAAAGCTGATTGAATAGACTCTCAGACGGTGCGTTTGTAGTCATAGTTTTAATAATGATTTATGAGTAGTACTTTCATAAGCATAATACGAGCTAAGTGCTCTATAGCCTTGACCACTTGGCTCTACACATCTTCAACAAGAGAAACAGTGAATAAAAGGGCTGAGTGAATAGCTAGCGTACAAATGCATCTGACGCTAGTCGCACCGCCGCTAGCACAAGTCTGCAACAGCAGGCAGAGAAGGAAGGCAGAGAAGGACGTTTGTTATCTCATTACTCCCATGCTTTTTTTGTAAAGCTTTCTTTAAAGAGCTTTTCTTAGGGAGAGGCGAGCGATCGCACCATAGACATCATTACTATCAATCAGCGACCCCACAGCAGCATCAGCGAAGTTGTTAGAGAATACTGGCGGTTCGCCAAGCGCAAGTACGCTGGCAGACGCTGAGTCCTCTTTCTCCTCTAGCGATTCTGTCATTACGAAAATCGCGCCGCCTTTACCCTGCCTAGCAGCAGAGGTTGGATCAGCAGATTCTTTAGTTAGAGGCCCTGCCAGCGCTAGATTGTGATCAAAAGTGACCTGATTCAAGGTCAGATGGCCCGAGCGGATAAAGATTGCCCCGCCAAAGCCGCCACCACCGCCACCAAAGCCGATACCGCCGTCACCGCCGCCGAAGCCACCCCTGCCAGGTTGGCCCGGATTACCTACCTGTTCAATCACGCTTTCAGCGCCGCCCGTATTATTCAAGTTGCTGACATCACCAAAACCACCCGCACCGCCGAAACCGCCCGCACCGCCGCCGCTACCAAAACCGCCATTGCCACCATTGCCGCCATTGCCACCAGTCGCAACCTCTGCCGTGGCATTCGCACCATTGCCGCCATTCCCCGCGTTGCCATAGCCCCCGAAGCCACCGCCGCCGCCAAAGGCGATCGCACCTACGCTCCCTTCTTCTTCCCACCGGCCAAAGCTGCCAAAAATACCCGTTCCCCCATCGCCACCATCACCACCATCGCCACCACTGCCACCATTCACTCCGGCATTGCCACCGTTACCCCCATTGCCCCCATTCGCAAAGCCACCAAAGCCGCCGCCGCCGCCGAAAACAATGCTGCCAATTCCGTTGACACCGACGCCATTGACGCCTGCGATCGCTCCCCGATTAGCCTCACTCTTCTTCTTTGCAGCAGCAATCTCAATCTCTAGTAAACTGTCCTCTAACCAACTAGAAAGGCTGATTCCATTGATACCACTCACTGCTCCTCGATTGACTTTGGATGGCGTTTCTTGATCTTGAATTCGCACCTGCATCGGCAACCGCTGACTACCGCTACCACCAATCGCCTGATTGTCTAGAAAAGTGACGCGAACCAAACGCACTACGCCTTGATCGATCAGTAGACCGCCCCCCATTCCAGCACTGCCACCACTGCCATTGACGCCCGCTTTTCCTTTAGCCAACCCATCGGCAATTGTTAGATCGCGAAAAGTGATATCGCCATCGTCAATCTGAAAAACTCGGTGATGATGATTGCCGCTGATCGTGATATTGCCAGCGCCTGCTAGTGTCAAATTGCTTTTGAGCGCAGGTAGCGGGCTTTGAAGGGCGATCGCACCCTCAACCCGGCTCAGATCAATCAGGTCATCATCAGACGCTGCATTCGCCTGGTCTATTGCCCAGCGCAGCGATCCAGTCCCGGCATCGGCTGTTGTTGTCACCCGAATCTGTTTCAGAGAAGATTGCTTTGAAGTAAGTTCTGGAACGTCGCTGACCGTTTGTTTCAGATCAGATGGACTTTCTCTAATTGCTGGATTCAGGTAGCCCAGCCAGCTCCAGCCGAGTAAAAAGGCAACTGCAATAACAATGGATAGAACAACATTTCGTCGTCTGTAGATGCTGTTCATAAGTTTGTTCTATCCAATTTAAACTTCTAACTTATATTCTGTTGAAGAAAAGCACCATCAGACTCAGAGTAGCTACGACGCTTACTACACCTAGAGCCTCTGCTTTCCAGGAGACCGGCTGAGGAGTAGGCCGCAGCCAAAAGCCCAACAGACGAGTGACTAATGGCATGACCGCCCAGGTCAAAAGAGAGGACGTAATAATGTTGTTGATAATCATCGAATTCGGCATGTCCCAAGACTGCATGAAACCCAGTGCCGCAAACAGCGCGGACTGAATCATGACAGTGGGATACAGCGCCAGGATAACCGCTGCATTTTGCTTCCATGCCGGTGGCCCAAAGCCGATTTTCTCCGTACCAGTTTCACGAGAAAACCAGCCCTCGAGCCCGGTTGAAAAGGAAATGAACTGATAGGAGGCAAACGTTTTTCGACCGCTGTTGATCAGGGTTTCGCGATCACGCGACTTTATCCACTTATTCAGCAGGTCAGCCGACTCGAAATGAATAATCGAATACCACTTCATCGGCTGATTAGGCAGTTGCCCTCTGACCGGCGAGCACAAATCGGTGCGAATGTGACCCTTGAAGCGCTTAGCCGTTCGGGTTAGCTTGGCATGCCACCAACGAAAAGCCAGCCCCTCACCATGAGGAACCGTATGTTCAACGACAAGGCTAGCCCCTACTGCCAAACTCGCATCCAGGTCACTCATCAGTTCTGATTCCGATGCGAATAGGTGCGATCGCTGTTCTGCTGACTGTTGCCCTGTCTGGTGTTCTGTCGATCGAACGGTGGCTGCTGATTGCTCTGTGGATTACCGAGATAGCGATCGCTAGCAACCTGTTGCTGTCTTTGGGTATTTGCCGATTTCAGCGAGATCGAAGTTTCTGGAACCCAGCCCTCAGCATAGGGAGGATTGTCAAAGCGAATGTGGTTCCAAACCTTGCTGTGATTGTCGCTTACCTGCTCTATCACAGTGACAGAATCGCCGTCGATACCATAGCCAACCCGGTTTTTTCCTTCTTCAGGCCGAAGGTAAATGACAATTCTGGCGTTAGGTTCTAAGGAGACCAAGTTGGCTGGTTGCTCTGTCGACTGATTGCCAAAAGACTGATTACCAAAAGACTGATTGCCCTGGCTGCCGGATTGATTAGCCGAATAGCCTGCCGACCAGCTTGCGGTAGATAGAGACAGCCACAGAGTGAGGGCGATCGCAAATAGTGTCAGCGCACTCAGTAGTCGTGCTCCTGCTCGTTTGGTAAGAATCATCCAATTTTCTAGCATGTCGTATCGATGTGTAGTGTATCTAGCAGTCTTTAGATCAAAAAGTCGTTTCGGCTACAATATATGTACAAAGTGTTCCTGTTGTATACGGTATGCACCGATAAGATAATAGTACCTCCGAGCCAATCCGGTTAAATTCTCTTTTTCTTTCCCCGTGATCTTGTGACTTCATCTATCCTTTCTGCCCGTCCCGTCGTACAACGCCGCAAATCTCTTTATGAACAGGTCTACACAGCTTTGCGTTCTGGGATCTTGACGGGTGAGTTTGCGCCGGGTAGCCGCCTGATAGAAACACAACTTACCGAATGGCTAGATGTCAGTCGCACACCGCTACGAGAAGCCTTGCGTCAGCTGCAAAAAGAAGGGCTCGTCACTACCGACACTAGTGGGCTACAGGTCGCGACTATCTCCGCGACTGACGCGATCGAGCTATACGACTGTCGCCTGGTACTAGAAAAGCTATCCGTAGCAGGTGCCTGCGAAAACGCCACCAAGCAGCAGATAAAAGCTTTGGAACAGTACGTTATCCGAGCAGAGGCTAGAGATCCCAAAGACACCGATGTGCAAACGCTGCTACAGCTATTGGATTTGGACTATCAGTTTCATCATCTGATCGCCGAAAGCTCGGGCAATCGTCGGCTAGTATCACTGCTCGATCAGCTGTTTGACGCGATGGCACTGCTGCGCATCCAGACACTGAAGCAAAACCCGCTGGTGCTAGAAATTCGGTTAGAGCACCGTCAGGTATATGAGGCGATCGCTCAGCGAGATGCGGCAATTGCGATCGCAACTATCCAGCTGCACCTGTTGGCTAGCAAGTCGCGAGTAGTCAAAGAACTTCAGAGCCCCCAGCCAAAGCTTTGAATAGCACAGCAAAACGCCTCTCTGCCAGACACAGCGACTTCTAAGCCTTTTGGATGAAATTACCTGATTACACTGGCAGACGTTGAATTCTCTAGCTAAAATGGTATCGAAATATACAGTTTTAGTTGCGAGTTAGATTGTGCCAAGTCCATTCCGTTCCTTTCCTTCCGAAAAACCCAGTCAGAAAACACTTGGTCAGACGCTTCAGTCTGGTTGCAAAGCCCTTGCCAACTTCATGAGGCATCGTCCTCAGCCCTCGGCCAAGCAGTCTGGCGTTTTGCCCAAACATCGCTACGGCGCTAAAGCGGGTCTTTATCCCTACCTCCCCACCGTTGAAGAAGAGCGTGACTGGCTCGAACAAATTCACGAACTAGAGTAATCAATCAAGAGCTAGTCCAATTCAAACAAACAAAATGTCCCTCGGAGCTTAAGCTTTTAGGGACGTTTTGCTGTGCGCTCCAATCAATTGCCATAAAGCAGAAACTGTAGCATGAGGCACAATGACAGTTCTCCGAACTGTATACAGTATGCAAAATTGCGTGCTCGCAGGTTTAAAGAGCCTGAATTCTCGGAGATTTCTTATGACTCAGCCAAATGTAGAGCTTCAGACAATGCCGCCCGGAAAACCGCCTGGTTCATCGCCACCCCCTTATTCGGGCTGGCAGGCCTCGGTCGCAAAGTATTTCGACTTTGAACATCATCGGACCGACTTCCGTACCGAAATACTAGCCGGGTTAACCACCTTCATGACGATGGCCTACATCCTGGTAGTGCATCCATTAATCATGTCAGATGCAGTGTTCTTGCAGGAGCCTGGTGACCTGTTTCGAGAGCTAGTAGTGGTAACTGGCATTACTGCCGCTATCGGCACCCTAGTAATGGGCCTCTATGCAAAATACCCCTTCGTGCAGGCACCCGGTATGGGTACCAACGCTTTTTTTGCATATTCTGTTGTGCTGGGATTAGGTATCGACTGGCGAGTAGCCTTAGCCGCTGTGCTGATTGAAGGCTTGATTTTTATCGCACTCACCGTTACCGATGTTCGTCGCCATCTGATTGCGGCTGTACCTAACTGTATCAAGGCGTCTACTACGGTAGGAATCGGTATGTTCCTTGCCTACATTGGTCTCAGCGGAGATACCGCCATCGGCGGCGCGGGCCTGATTGTAGCCAACGAAGTGACAAAGACAGCGTTTGGTAGCTTTACAGAGCCAGCTACTCTGTTGGCGACTTTTGGTATCTTTCTCTCTATCTTTTTTATTGTCAGACGAATCAAAGGCGCGCTGCTTTGGGGCATTGGCGGTACGGCAATTTTAGGTTGGATGTTTGGCGTAGCGCAGGCACCTACTGGCATTGTGGCTATTCCACAATTTCCTTCTGATCTAGTCGGTCAGGCATTTGTAGGCCTTGGTGGGATCAACGGCAGCAACATTATCGACTTTCTTGCAGTTCTACTGGTCTTCTTGTTTGTCGATATGTTTGACACGATTGGCACGCTGATGGGCGTAGGTACGCAAGCGGGCTATATCGACGATAAAGGTGAGCTACCTCGGGCGAATCAAGCGCTTTCAGCCGATGCGATCGCTACCACCGCTGGGGCAATCATGGGTACCTCTACCGTCACCACCTTTGCAGAATCCGCTGCTGGTGTCGCAGAAGGCGGACGCACTGGACTAACTGCGGTGGTTGCCGGTCTGATGTTCGTGGTTGCTTTGCTGTTCGTACCGATCTTTGAGGCGGTGCCTGCTTTTGCTACAGCTCCTGCTCTATTAATTGTGGGCGTATTGATGATGTCTAGCGTTCTGAGCATTCGCTGGGGCGACTTGACGGAAGCCATTCCTGCTTTTGTGACTATGTTCTTCATCCCCCTGGGCTTTTCGATTGCTGCCGGACTATCTGCGGGTCTAATTCTCTATCCTTTCACTAAGCTAGCTGCCGGACGCTCTCGAGAAATTCCTATCATCACCTGGGTGCTTGCGGCTATATTCATCTTCCGATTTGCATTCGAGGCTTTGCGCTTCGGTTGATACAGAGAAGATTAGAACAATAAACGTAAAGACGCTGTACCCATTGAGTGCTATACGCTGTACGTGTTTAGCACTCAATGGGTACGAGCTAATAAGACGGCAAACTAGAAGAAAGAAAACTAGTAGGGAAGAGAAACTAGTAGGGAAGAGAATTCATTACTGCGCCAAGCGCATTCAAGAATGGTTGTTTGAATTTGAATCCGAGTGCGCCAAGCACAAAGGGCATGGCGATCGCACTTCCTAGCTCAATCCGGCTCAGCTCATTCAGCGCAGTATGCGTCTGTGCCATAGAAAGAGTAATACCAACAAAGGCTAGTAGTCCACCAGCAGCTGCACATATCAAAGAAATCTGCCAGGCACTCAGAGCAGGTATCTGGTCAGAGACAGAACTACCTTGCAGGGCAGAATCTAACATTTTATCTGTTTTATTCTTCATCGAGTTTTCCTTCGGTGCTAACGTTATCAATTTGTGGTCCCGGTCAACTCACGCCTAGACCAGCTTCAATATAGATTGCTCACAGCTAAAGTTAGCGCCAGCTTAGCCAATTTTAGCAACCGTCACGCCTTTCCCGCCGTCTGCTTGGTCGGCAGCTTCGAAGCTCTCTACCTGCGGATGCAGCTTCAGATATTCCTGTACACCGCGTCGGAGCTTGCCAGTGCCATGTCCATGGATCAGCCATAGGGGGCCTTGGGCTACAGCGATCGCTTCTTCGATCACGCTTTCGGCCTCGCTCACTCGCATTCCTCGCAAATCCACCGTATTGCGCTCTGTTTTGACCATCGGCGCTTCTGGTAGGGTCTTAGCAACGGGCTGAGCTTTCGGCTTTTTCTCAATAGGTTCTGCTTTCTCTCCTTTTAGCGATTCAATATCAGAGAGATCGACGGTCATTTTCATGATGCCAAAGCGTACGGATACTTTGCCATCTTCATCCGCTTCTTCGATCACATCGGCAACCTGACCGCCGAGGCTAGCCAAGCGTACTCTCTCACCTTCTTTAGGCCGATAGCCTTTTCCATCAGACTTTACTTTTGCCGGATGCTTACCAGTGGGCAGCCGTTTCTCTTCAATGCGGTTGAGCTCTTCTGTTGCTTTCTGGGCGTCCTGTCCGGTGAGCCCGCCTTTTTGCAATTCTCTAATTACTTTGGCAACTTCAGCACGCGCATGGAGCAGAGCTGTTTCCACGCTTTTTTCCTGCTGCCGCTTGAGCTTTTCTTCGCGATCGCGCAAACTCTGCGCTCTCGCCTCCACTTCCTTATAAAATTTCTCCGCCTTCGCCACTAGCTTTTCTGCTTCAGTTGCCCTTTTCTCTTGCCTTTGCCGCTGGGCTTCCAATCCTTCAATTACCTGGTTCACATCTTCATTCGCGTTGCCCATCTGCGCTTTAGCCTGCATTAGCACGCTCTCTTTCAGCCCTAGTCGCTTCGCAATCGATAGCGCATTGGACCGACCAGGAATGCCCCACAGTAGGCGATAGGTTGGCGCTAGCTTTTCGTCGTCAAATTCCACTGAGGCGTTTTCAAAGCGATCGTCTTCGTATTTGAGTGACTTGAGTTCGCCGTAGTGAGTCGTAGCTACCGTCAGCCGCGTGCTGTCTGCTAAGTGTTTTAAGAGTGCGATCGCCAGCGCACTGCCCTCGGACGGATCGGTCCCGGCTCCCACTTCATCCAGCAGCACCAGCGAATTGGCAACCTCACTTTCTCCTTTGAGTACATCAATTGTGTCCAAGATTCGACCAATCCGCTTCACATGTCCCGAAAAAGTAGACAGGCTCTGTTCAATCGACTGCTCATCGCCAATATCCGCTAGAACAGAGTCAAACCAAGGTAGCTCAACCGGCTCTCGCGCCGGAATAAATAGCCCCACCTTTGCCATCAGTGCAGTCAGGCCCAGTGTCTTTAGCGTGACTGTCTTACCGCCCGTATTTGGACCAGTAATGGCGACCACTCGTAGCTCAGGGCGAATGACTAAATCTGTCGGTACGACGGTGCTTTTCTGTTCTTTCTTTTGCTGCCATAGGAGCAAAGGATGAGTGAGCTGTCGTAAAGTAATCTGATCTTTGTCTACAAATCGAGGCGCGTTGCCATCCATCCACAAACCATAGCGAGCCCTAGCCGCTGCCAAGTCTAGCTTCACCACAGTCACCATCAAATGCTCTAGCTCAGCAAATACCTCTGCCACCTGATAGGTCAGCATCTGACGAATTGCTTCTGATTCGACTTCTTCTTCTTTTCGCAATGCGCGACGCTTGTTGCCGTTTTCTACTACGCTATGCGGCTCTACATATAGAGTGGAGCCGCTGGTAGAAACGTCGTGAACAATGCCTGGAACCGCGTCTTTTTGCGCTGCTTTTACGGGTAGTACAAAGCGATCGTTTCTCTGCGTGATTAGGGTCTCTTGCAGGGCTCCGCTCTGGCGCTGAACGATGCGCTGAAGCTTGCTGTAGATGCGATCGCGTGTCACTTTCAGCTGCTGACGCACATTTCCTAATTTCACACTGGCCCGGTCTGCCACCTGAGCTCGTTCGTCGATACACCGATGAATTTCTTGCTCCAGCTCAGGGAACGTTCGCAAATCCGCTACGAGCGCCTGTAAAACCGGCAGGTCCTCCTGCGCATCTATCTGTCTGCGCAGTCGCCGCGCCCCTGCCAGCGTCGTAGCAATATCTAGCAGTTCTTCTCCTGAAAGTAAACCCTGAAGACGCGATCGCTCTAGCGCCACTCCAATGTCGCGAATACCACCAAACTGCAGCCCCCCCAGCGTCGATTCCAGTTGTGTCGCTTCCACAGTTTGAGCTAGCAGCGCCTCACTTTCTGCTTGGCTAATGGGAATCGGCAGCCGTTGCGCCGCCACATTGCCAATATTCGTCGCCGTAAACGTGGCCAGATGGCGACATAGCCGGGGCCATTCCAACAGATTAAGCGTTTCAGATTGAATCAAGGGAACTGTGATGAGATCTTCCAAGAGTGAGCGTGGATATATTCTCTATTATAAGTAAGGCAATCCCGTAAGAACACGCACCTCAGGAGGATTCAACCCACGCTACCTACTCCTCTACTCATTCACAAATACAGCGGCGACTCCCTCATTCCCAAGAAGCTCGCCCTCAAGCCTGCCAATCTCAAGACCGCTCAGGCGCTAATCGACCTTTTCCAATCTACGGTCGGTAAAACTCAGGGCCACCTCGATCAACAGCTTCAAATCGATGAAGGCGAAGATACCGACTACCGAATCAAGCGAGGACTTGCCCACATCCTGCGCAGCAGCTTCAGCAATTTTGAAATTGTCAGTCCTTTGGAGCCAAGCGAACTGCGCGATCGCCTCTTCACCCTCTCAGCCACCACTCCCTCGACGCCTGCCACCGCAGAGCAGCACCTCACCACACTTGCCGCTCAGCTCAGCTCAGAATTAGACGAACCCGTCGAACCTGTTCACATCAAACAGGGACTCTACGCCGATCTCAAAGAAAACCGCATCCTCACCGCCTTCGACGCACCCGAGCTAACGGCGCTCATCCACCGCTACAACCTTTCTCAGGTCCAGGGCATCTTCTACAAAGCCAGCCACATGGTGATCAACCTACACCGCAACGACCCTGGCGAATACAAGCTGATGTTCAAATACCTAAAACTCTTTCGACTGATGACCTACATCGAAGGCGAAGCCGATCAGGGCTTTACCATCACTATCGACGGCCCCGCTAGTCTGTTCAAGCCCAGTACTCGCTACGGCGTCGACATCGCCAAGCTAATTCCTGCCATTCTCCACGTCACCCGCTGGCAGCTCACCGCCACCCTCCAATGGAAAAATCCCTACACCAAAGTCTCCCAGGAAAAGAGCTTTACCCTTACTGACAGCTGCGATCTCGTCAGCCACTATCCGCCTGGTAAGCCTTTTGACAGCATGTTAGAGCAAGCCTTTGCCGAGAAGTGGGCAAAGGCTAAAACCGATTGGAAGCTAGAACGAGAGGTTGACCTAATTCCAATTCCAGGCAGCGTCATGATCCCAGATTTTCGCATTGTTCATCCCAAAGGACAGGTCTATCTTCTCGAAATCGTTGGCTACTGGCGGCCAGAATACCTGCGTAAAAAGTTCTATCAGGCCAGACAGGCTAACTGCAAAAACTTAATACTGGCCATATCAGAAAGACTGAACTTGGAAAAAGCGGGGGTCGATACGACAAATACACCTGCAAAGATTGTGTGGTTCAAAGACAAGCTCCAGCCGAAGTCGGTACTCGCAGCGCTTGCCGATGCATAGGTGGGAATCCTTGGGGCACCATCTCCTTCATTAGGTCATTTACAGCAAACAGCGGAATGCATTCTGCTATTTGCTTAGCAATTGGCTCTATAGAACAAGGGCTGTAGCACTTGAGTAGGCTGTAAGCTAAGTGCAGATTGCTGTAGATTTTAGAGGCGGTCTTTTGCCAAAAACTTTACCCACTTTGGGTTCCATTTCCAGATTGCAGCCAGGGCAATCTACATAAACGCAGCTGTCAAATCTCTTAAAGCCATGAGTTCAGTACTAGTCGTAGACGATAGCCCTATGCTCCGCGAGATGATTTCTGGCCTACTGGCTAAGGCAGGGTGGACTATTTCTGTAGCTCAAGACGGCTTTGAAGCACAGGCCCAAATCGCTGCAAATCCGCCTGATCTAGTCGTATTAGACGTCGTTATGCCAAATATGAATGGCTACGAACTCTGTCGATGGATCAAGAATAATGAAGCGACCAAAGGGGTTTTAGTTGTGTTGTGCTCGTCGAAAAGCGAAGAATTCGATCGCTACTGGGGTATCAAGCAGGGTGCCGATGCCTACGTAATTAAACCTTTTCGGCCTAGAGAACTTCTAAATACAATCAAGACGCTGCTGTCTGGAAAAGTTGCTTGATCTAGAAACGATACGCGACAGAGCAGAAGTGACAGAGCAGAAGTGACAAAGCAGAAGTGACAGAGCAGAAGTCCTCAATGCGCCGTGCCACAGGACTAAACCTATGACCCTATTTTTTCTAAGTTCCTCAAACGTCATATGCTGATAGCCTGTGGGTCTATCAGTTGTGTCTCTGGGAATTGAACCATGCCTGCCAAACGAGCTGCGCTACCACCAGGCTTGATCGTCCGCGCGGGAAAGTTCGTGTGGAATACGATGTGGCACACGATGATGTCTCAGATGGCCCCGCGCAATGAAAAAGGCGACTATGTAAGGCCTGAAAGCGCTTTTCGAGATAGGGAGATTACTCCGGAAGCGGGACGCTATCGGCTAATCGTCGGGATGAGCTGTCCGTGGGCACATCGAACGCTGGTGACTAGGGCGCTAAAAGGATTGGAAGATGCGATCGCGCTCACTACTGTCTATCCCTCTACGGATGAAGGCATGTGGCTGTTCGCTCCGAACCAGTCTAACCTTCCTTTTCCCGACTGCCGCAGCCTTCCAGACTTCTACAGCAGCGCTGAATCTGGATACAAGGGTCGTGCTACCGTCCCCGTTCTCTGGGATAGCCAGACAAAGGGCATCGTCAATAATGAAAGCGCCGAAATCATCGAGCTTTTGAACAGCGAATTGGAGGAGCTTGCTACCGGCCCAGACCTTTATCCAGATTCGCTCAGGCCAGAAATAGACATGCTCAATCAAAAAATCTACGCCACTGTCAATAACGGTGTCTACAAATGCGGCTTTGCCCAAACCCAACCGGCCTACGATCAGGCCGTAGATCAGCTGTTTGCCACCTTAGATGAGCTAGACGACAGGCTGGCGACCAATCGCTACTTATGCGGCGATACCCTGACCCTAGCGGACGTTCGCCTTTTTACCACTCTAATCCGCTTTGACGTTGCCTATCACGGTATTTTCAAGTGCAACCGTCGCCGAATTGCTGACTATCCTTACTTGAGCGGCTACGTAGCAGAGATTTATCAGATGCCAGGCATTGCTCAGACCTGTGACATTGATGCAGTCAAACGAGACTATTTCGGAAATTTGTTTCCCTTAAACCCGGGCGGAATCGTGCCAGTTGGACCTGGATGGGATGACCTAAAAAAGCCACATGGTAGAGATAGTTAAAAATCAGCTCTGCGGTATGACTAGCTGCATAGCAGGCGTGAAAAACTGACGGGTGATGCCATAGGTGACTATCAATGCGGCAATCAAGGTGGCTAGCGCCAGCATGAACATAATCAGAATTTGATAAATGGCTGCTACTAGCGGATCTGCGCCCGCCAGGATTTGACCTGTAATAATTCCAGGCAAGGTCACTAAACCTACTACCATCATGGCGTTGATCGTAGGAATTAGCCCTGCCTTAATAGCGGCTTGCCGATAGGTTGCGATCGCTTGGTCCGGTGCCGCCCCCAAACTCAAATGCGTCTCGATCTCAATGCGATTGTTTCTGAGTGCTGTCACCAGTCGTTCCCCAGCGATAGAAGCAGCTGTCATCGCATTTCCGAGGACGATACCGGTCAGTGGCACCAGATACCGCGGGTCGTACCACGGATCTAGCTGTACTACCAACACTGTCACATACAGCATGGTTACAAGTCCGCTGGTAAAGATAGCCAGCCAAACCCACTTCAGTAGCTTGGGAAGCTCCTTGTCTATCCGACCTCGAGCGACAACAGCAGCAATAGTCGTCATTACAGCCAGTACCGCAAAAATAGCCAGTGGCTGACGGCTAGCGAAGATCACAGAGAGAAAAACACCGACAAATAGCAGCTGCGCAATAGTTCTGAAGGTAGCGATCACAAGCGTCTTGGCCAGTCCCAGCCGCTGCCAGCTAGACAGACCGATGGCGATCGCCATCATGCCGACTGCCCACAGCATACCAATGGCACTAGGAGTAATCATCGGGAATGATCATTGAACGTAATCATCAGGTCTAATCATGTACGTGCGCCCATGTAAACACAATTATCAGAATTGGAGATATCTATCGACTGAGCTAACTTTCTTTGTAGTTTTGTATACTAAGATGAACAGAAAGTAAACACTGTGGTCTGATTATTGCCACGGTAAGGCGGCTATGACAGATTTCACTATCCCTGAGAACAGTTTCGAGCGCGGCCCCAGCGTCTATACGAAGCGTCGCTACGATTGGAAAGAAATCGCTAAGTACTACAGACGACGGCCTTTAGTTGTCTTGTGGCGAACGCTTACTGTTGCATGGATGCTAGGTAGCTTTGCGATCGCGCTCCTATTCGACCATCTTTTCGGTCGCTCGACAGCCAATCAGGACCGGCGTGCCGTTCGTCTGCGCCAGATCTTAACCCAGCTCGGCCCCACTTTTATCAAAGTTGGACAGGCACTCTCTACCCGCCCCGACCTCATCAAACCCACCTTCTTAGACGAGCTTATCAAGCTGCAAGACCAGCTTCCTCCTTTTTCCAACGAAATCGCGAGAGAGATTATTTACAAAGACTTCGATCGTACGCCAGAAGAAATCTACAGCTCTTTTACATCCGATCCTATTGCCGCTGCTAGCCTTGGCCAGGTTTACAAAGCCCGTCTCTACACAGGTGAAGAAGTTGCCGTCAAGGTACAAAGACCCAATCTGCTACCTATCATCTGCCGCGATCTCTATATCATGCGCTGGGCAGCTGGCTGGATAGCGCCTTTACTACCGTTAAACTTGGGCCACGATCTGAGGCTGATTGTAGACGAATTTGGCAGCAAGCTCTTTGAAGAAATCGACTATCTGAACGAAGGTCGAAATGCCGAGAGATTTGCCGCAAACTTTCAGGATGAGCCTCTAGTCAAGGTACCTTCTATCTACTGGCGTTATTGCAGCACTCACGTGCTGACGATGGAGTGGATCAATGGCTTCAAGCTCACCGACACCGAGAAAGTCAAAGCCGCTGGGCTAGCCACGAACGACCTAGTCGAGATCGGCGTATCATCAGGCCTGCGCCAGCTTTTAGAGTTTGGCTTTTTTCACGCCGACCCTCACCCTGGCAACCTATTCGCCATGGCCGATGGTCGCATGGCCTACATTGACTTTGGCATGACCGACCAGCTCGATCAAAATACCAAAGAGACTCTCGTCGACTCTGTTGCTCATCTAATCAACCGTGACTACGCAGACCTAGCCAACGACTTCGTCAAACTCGGCTTTTTGATGCCAAACGTGGACGTTCGCCCGCTGGTTCCGGCACTAGAGACAGTCTTTCAAGATGCCCTCGGCTCTAGCGTCGGCGACTTCAATTTCAAATCTGTCACCGACAAGTTTTCGGAGGTGATGTACGAATATCCTTTCCGCGTTCCTGCCAAGTTCGCGCTAATCATCCGCTCTCTTGTGACTCAAGAAGGCTTGGCACTCAGCCTAGATCCAGATTTCAAGATCTTAGAGATTGCCTATCCCTACGTCGCTCGCCGTCTGCTGACGGCTGAAACACCTGCCTTGCGCCGTCGGCTAATTGATGTTCTATTCAAAGATGGAAAATTTCAGTGGCAGCGCTTAGAAAACCTGCTTTTGATTGCCCGTTCTGACCAAAGCTTCGATATTATTCCGACCGCTGGACTAGGCTTTCAGTTTCTGATGACAGAAGAAGGCAAGTATCTCAGACGACAAATTCTGCTAGCGCTAACAGAAGACAATCGCTTACATACCGAAGAAGTTCAGCGGCTGTGGATGTTGGTAAAAGACGATTTGCAGCCGGATAAGCTGCTGGGAGCGGCTTGGGATGCGATCGCGGACTTTTCTAGAGAACGTGCTGCATCTCTAGTACCTACCGAGCTAGCGGGTGCTCTACAGCTAACAAATACTGATAGAGAGGTCAGCAGAAGTATCCAGTAACGATGACCGAATGTTTGATCATCTTTTGGATTCTATCGTCTTAATTCAGCTCCTTTCTCTAAGACAAAAGGGAGCTGAGTTAGGTTCCCTTTCGTCTCGAATAAACAACTAAGAAAGCAGAGCATACTCTTCTAAGAGAATGAGTTTAACAACTGCGTGCCCTGCCAAATTCTTGCCTCTAAACGAAAATCTCTGACTGGAATCCTAGTTATTCGATTCAGCGAGCCCGGCAACTGAGGCATCGGTCATAGCCTATAATCAGTTAACAATTAGCCGCGCTCAGCTGCTACAAAACATTCACCAGCCCCCGCCTCTATGTACTACCTCGACACGCCTCCTTACTTTCTGCTAGTAGCGGGTTTATTCATAGCCATCACTTCCGGTCTTGCCTTCTCCGCAGTGCTCAAAGAGGCTGTAGGCGACTGGTATAAAAACCGGTCTACTCGCTCCATCTCAAAGCTTCAGGGCTTCGACATCCAGTTTCCTTTTCTGGGCATCTGTCTTGGTAGCTGCGTTTTTCTAGCCTCTGGGATGAGTATTTTTGGATTCCCTGCCAAGATTGCATACATCTTGGCCGCTCCGCTCGTGCTTTTGAGCGGTGGCTTAGTCTGGAAACAGCTAAAGAACAACCTAGCGCTGCTTGAAGGTGGAAACCCGCGTGCCTTTGAGCTTGATATATAGCTTGGCCGCATGATATTGAAGTTTCGGCCCCATAGCCGGAGTTTATTAACCGGTATGCTATGGCATAAAACGGTCTGATTGTGTGTTGTTTTGCTATTCTGCTTTCATGGCAAACAGCAGTGCGTTACGGGTTCTGCTAAGCACTTTGCTCTATTTGAATAGAGTTGTAGCATTTGACAATGCTGACAGCAGAGTGCTGGACGCTACATAGCTCTAACTGCTTGGCCTGTTGATACCTAAGGCGTCTAGCCAGTGCACTATGCCTCAGCCAGCCGACCAATGCTATAGCCAAACGACACAAAGTTCTGGAAATCAGTGATGCAAAGATTATCCACGAGACTATCCAAAAAAATAGAGATTATTTTCGAGACAATTATTTGGAACTTTCGGTTCTTCGTACTGCTACCGGTCATCTTCAGTCTATTCAGCGCGGTCAAGTTCTTTATCATTGGCACTCTAGACATTTGGGCAGGATTTGGTCTGGAGTTTGACGTTTCCGACCCAGAAGGCGAAATTACTAACAAGATAGTCTCGTACATTATTGGTGGCGTGGACTACTACCTGATAGGCATTGTCCTACTTATCTTTGCTTTTGGTATCTACGAACTTTTCATCTCAAAGATCGACGTCAGGTTCGAGCACGAGGTCAGTATTCTTCAAAGCGAGTCTTTGGAAGAATTAAAGAGCAAGCTGGTACAGGTAATTGTCGTTGCACTCATTGTCAGTCTGTTCAAAAGAATGCTCGGGCTAGAACTAACGCAGGCTAGTGATTTGGCCTACGGTGCGCTGGCGATTCTTTTAATTTCTATCAGCAGCTATCTCCTGCAACTACAGTACAAGAAGATGCACGGGGCTAGTGATGAGAGTGAAGCTGAGGAGCCTATCTAGCGATCAAATTGATTCAAACTTATGGTTGAAGGCTGACTCCATCAGCATGTTGCTGTTCCTTATCTCTATGAAAATTACTGAGTCTGCATTCAAGCCATTGCCGTCAGCATCAATTGGCAATCCCGTAGTAGCCTTTTGGTTTGTCGTGAGCTTGGTTACACCTCTCTATTACGGATTAATCTCCTTTTTCTATGCCAGCTCGTCGGCCTACATTGTTCAAGACGACGCTCGATATCATATTGTTTGGCTACAGCGCCTGATCGATGCTGACTTGTTTCCTAATGATGTGATGGCTGACTACTACAGCGCTATTCAAGGAGTCGGTTTTAGATCGTTTTACAGCTTAGCTGCCTACCTAGGAATTGAACCACTTGCTTTTGCAAAGATTGTGCCGCTTTTATTAGCACTAATTGCTACGGTTTACCTCTTTTGGGTAGCGTTATTTATTCTGCCAGTACCGATTTGTGGTGCGCTGACGACCATTATCTTGAATCAAAATATATGGATCAGAGATGATTTGAGTTCAGCTTCGCCACGCGCGTTCGTATACCCATTCTTCGCGGCTTTCCTGTACTATTTGCTGCGAGATTCTAAGATTCTATGTTTGGTCTCATTGGGACTGTTAAGTCTGTTCTATCCACAGATGGCACTAGTTGCTGTCGGTATTTTGACGCTGCGATTGGTTCGATGGGATGGCATGACGCCCAAGCTACCAAAACGATTTCAAGACTATGGATTTTGGTTGATTGCGTCTGTGATGACGGGTGGAGCGCTGCTGCTGTTTTCTCACCAGGTGGCACAGCAGGCGGGGCGGCTGACTTCGCTGGCAGAAATGAAAGCGTGGCCAGAGTTTCAGCCCGGTGGACGGGGAGAGTATTATGGACTGCCTTTTCTATCGTTTTGGTTTGACGGACTGAGCGGACTGCGCTTTCCCCTCTACCCACCGATTATTTGGCTAGGCGCGATGCTGCCTTTAGTAGTGTGGAAAGTGCCTCGTTTTTTCCACAAAGCGTTTCCTCTTTCAAGAGCAATTACGGCTGATGTAAGGATATTAGGGCAACTATTTGTCTCATCTATGGGATTCTTTTTTCTTTCTCACATCATTTTCCCAACGCTGTACTTACCTAGCCGGTACAGCTTTTACAGCGCTCGGTTCGTTTTGATAATCGCATCTGGGGTGATGCTATCGCTAGTGATGCAGTGCTGGGTTGGTTGGTTAGTACGGCAGTGGCAGCGGTGGCGGCAGTGGAGCGTGGTGGACTTTGTTAGGGTGGCAGTGAGTGTGGGATTTGCGATCGCAGTCATCATCGCTCCTTCAATCCCCCCTGTCTTTCTAAAAGGACAAAGTTGGGAAGTTGGCCAAACGCAGGAAATTTACGACCTGATAGCGCAGTCGCCAAAAGACAGTATGACCGCTTCGTTAGTTCGAGAAATTAATGACAACATACCCGCCTTTTCTCAGCGTTCCGTGCTAGTTGGAAGAGAATTTGCCTTGCCCTACCACGTCGAGTTTTACAGCGTCATGAAGCAACGCGCAGAAGATCTGGTCAAAGCTCAGTACAGTCCAGAATTAGCAGACGTTCAATCATTTATTGAAAGCTATGGCGTTGACCAGTGGATTATCGCCAAAGACTTCTCAGAAGATAGCTATCTGGACCGACAGGACTGGTTGATCAACAGCTCTATGAGAGACTCTGTAATTCAAGCAAAAAAGAGGCTTGAACCGAATGCAGTTCCCGCTCTCACGAGCTATCTCTCAACTTGCGCCGTGCTCTCGACAGCAGATACAATCGTCTTAGATGCAAAATGTTTGGCAAAAGCGCAGACTTGAGACGATTGGTGTGATCGCCTACTAAGTAATTTCCTTTCCAAATCTGCTCTGCTGCGATCGCAATCTCACAATCCGATTCTCAATATCGCTAGCAGTTGTCTGTAGTTCCTGTAAATCACTTGCGAGCATAAAAGGGGAGAGCACCTGAAAAATATCAGAAAGTTCGATAGATTCAGTTAGCAGTAGCTGAGTAATATCGCTCTCATAGATGCTGGCTTTACTGAACTGACCTTGCCTGTAGAGGGAGGGCAACGCAAAAAACTTGAGTAGCAATAAGCCCTGAATAGTAGCACAGCGCACTGTTCTATTGCCGAAAGCTCTTTCGGTGGCATATTGACTACACACTAGCCCAAACAACGCATTGCGAGTCAGCAAGCAGTCGACTTGTAAGCTATCAAATTGACCGCGAACAAAATCCTTATTCTCTTCCAAAATGACAATTTCATCTATCGAGTCGATATCGACCTTGCTTAAAATAAAGTCAATATCTTGAGTATTACGCCCATCTATATAGCTAATAGCTAAGCAAGGCAATTCCACCTACTAGTAGATACTCTATCTCTCGATCTTCTAAAATATTAAACAGCCGCTCCACCGCTTCGGGGAGGCGATTAACATCAGGTGGCTCGCTATCCCAGTTTTTCATATCAAAGAGTATGCCGTTTCTGATGACTTCCCCAATAGCTGTGCTCATAGTAGTTGCTATGTCGTAGCAGTGGACAGCGATATTGCGCCCTTACCAGTCTACTCGCTGAGCATTTCTTCTGAATGAGCAGATTCTGTCCACGTCAGGTTGTAGGGTTCTTGAGACAGGTATTGAGCACCTTGGGCTTGGAGATAGGGTCTGTAGGTTTCGTCGCCTGCCAGGTGGACTTTGAAGAAGGCGGTGTTGAGCATTTGGTGGTAGTTCTCGGCGATCGCACGAATTCCTTCCCAGTCATTTTCCTGTCCGGTGAGGCGATCGAGGACTTCTAACGTGATGCGTGCGTGGGGCAGACCGGTGGTCACCGCCAAGTAGCGATCGGTATCAGCATCCGTTGCGGTGAGCCAGTCAAAGGCAGGAAGCTGCTCTACGACAAAAGGGGTAAGGATATCTTTGTCGGTGGCTTCCCACAGGACAGGCCCTTCGACTTTGGCCATGCCGTCTGGTCCGTAGAGGCTGCGGCTAAAGGGGACAAAGGTATAAATGGCTTTGATGCGATCGTCTTTTAGAATTGCGTTGGCGATCGCCCCTTCTGGCAGTTCCAACGCTCGGCACTGATACAGTAGAGAAATATTGAACAAGCTAGAACGAGTTTCGCAAGATTGTTGCAAATGCGCTATGTCAATCTCTGCGCCAGCGAGAGCAAGGGCCGTAGTCCCACCAAAGGAATAGCCAAAGACGCCAGCGCGATTTGGGTCTAGGCGACTGTTGAACTGTTCTTCGTTCAAACGGCTCAGTTCGTCAAGAATGAAGCTAACGTCTAACGGTCTGTCGATGTATTCGGTAGGTTCAAAGTTTTCGGCTTCTAGGCCGTTGTAAAAGTCGCGAAGGCGTTCGCGATCGCTCCCCGGATGATCTAGCAAGGCTACGGCAAACCCATGTGAGGCAAGATGGTTTGCTAACTCTGTGAATCGGTCGCGCCTAGCCCCTAGCCCATTAGAAACAACAATCACAGGGACGGATTGTTCAGCAGTTGCCTCTGTGAAATTGGGGGTGTAGATGTCGACAGGGATCGTGCGATCGCGCTGCTCATCGTACAGCATCAGGGTTTCCATAGACACCGTTCGACTACCCAGATCTCTAGGGTCGGGCAACGTACTGAAATCGACTGATAATTCAGCCTGAGCACTGCTCTCTGTCTCTTCAGCAAGCTGTACAACCGTCTGCTGAGTCTCCGACAGCAAAGCGCGAAACCTACCGCCTGTCCGCAGCGCCTGACCAATATCAACTTGAATATCTGATGGAAATGCCTCTATAAACTTCAGAATGGTCAATCCTTCCGGATCAGCCGCCGCTAACGTCAAGGCTGCTCTCAATCCTTTGAACCCGTTCAAGCCCGATTCTGTTTGGATCAGCTCACCAACTTCTGTTAGCAGCTGCTCGCCTGACTGGGTATAAGAGAAGCGATTGGCCAAAACCGGATCGAGATCGTAGTTAGCCCTGAGCGCGCCTTGAAGCTGCCCCTGCAAATCGTCATCTAGCCGGGACAGGATGGTCTCTAATCCGCCTGAAGCCTCACCCGTTTGGGCAAAAGTTTCCAGCTCTTGCCTGGTGATAGTGATTTCGACTAGGCCGTATCTGAATCGGACGCGCTCTGCGGCACTGACGCTGGTAGCCATCAGCAGACTAGAGAAACATGCCGTAATACTCAGCGCGATCGCGCTAAAACGAGATCGAGGGCGAAACCAAGCGCCTTTCCGAAAGTTTCCTATGAAGTGAAGAGGCTGAAACATTTGACCTGTATAGGCTTTTGCTGGGATAAAGCATAGTATATCAAGCTTGCTTTATGAATAAAATGCGCCAGTTTTAACAGAGGCACAAAGAAAAGAGACGAAACTCGGTTAGATTCTTTTTGTGTAGTGTCAAAAAGGTTTTTATGGAGTATCTACGGTATGTTGGCTGGCGACCTATGGTGGGTTTGGCAGCTATCTTGAGCGTCTATCTGCTGGCCTGTATAGGACTGTGGCGCTTTCAAACCAAGATGATATTTTTCCCACCAAAAGTGGTTGGCAGTACGCCAGCCGACGTTGGCATACCCTATGAGAATCTAAGGCTTGCTGTTGGAGATGGAGAGATTCACGGCTGGTGGATTCCAGCGCCTACATCTGCCGCAGATTCTCCCGTAATTATCTACGCTCATGGGAACGCTAGCAACTTAAGCGACTTAGTTTTCAGGTTCCAACAGTTTCACGATTGGGGCTGTGCGGTGATGGCAATCGATTATCGGGGCTATGGAGAGAGCTCTGGGCCGTTCCCAAACGAGCAGCGTGTCTATGAGGATATAGAGACGGCTTGGCAGTATCTGATTCAGCAGCGGCAGGTAGCGGCAGATAGAATTGTGCTCTATGGTCAGTCGATTGGGGGTGCGATCGCGCTCAATCTAGCCGTCAACCATCCAGAAGCAGCAGGACTAGTGATGGAAAGTTCGTTCACCTCGATGCGAGACATGGTGGACTACAAATTTCCGCTGCTGCCAAAAATCACCCCGATAGATACCGTGCTAACTCAGCAATTTGATTCTATAGGGAAGATGCGATCGCTCAAAATCCCCCTTCTACTCATCCACGGAACCGATGACGATATCGTTCCGGTCTCTATGAGTCAGCAGCTGTATGGTGCAACCATAGTCAGTGGCAACGCAAACAGTACGCTGATTTTAATCGAAGGAGGCGATCATAATAGCCTGCCGAGCTTCGGGGGCGATCGCTATAGCGAACCCATCCAAACCTTCGTTCAAATGGCTACGGAATAAAGACTCGTCTCGCAGCCTCATCAGATTGCCTGATTTCATGGAAATCCTTTGAGACAATGACCGATCAGACAGATCGTGCCACTGACTGACGCTTGGCTTTAGCAACCCAGAGCTTTTCCCAGGCTGTTTCTAGGCCAGATGGCGGCGACTGCATAGCAATTCGAGCAACGCGCTCACGATTTTGCTCTTCGTAGTATTGCCGAAGTTCTTCAGTTTCCTGAATGACCTGCTGATATTCAGCGAACTTTGGAACGCTCAGAGTATTGTTTGCTTATTCAAGTTTGACTATATACCAGCTAAGAGCAGATGAGCTATGCGGTCAGCAAGTTTACGAAGCGGCAGAGGCGACTTGGCACTAGAACTGAGGTTAAGTGGTTAAGAGACAGCAAATTCTGTGATCTGGCGTCGTTCTGGAGATTTATAAGCGAGGACTATCTGGTCTTTGGAGATATCAAGACGGGTTAACTCATTAGCAATTCCTTCTTCCGTCCCGTCCTGCTGAATCCAGACTTTCTGATCAATAATATCAAGATGAAGGAGCGTTCCATAGATGCGACGGTTGCCTTGCCAGCCAGTTTCAATCAGCAGATAGTGATGATTGTCTCTATCGAGCGCTAGATAAGCATCGGCGTCTGGATCTTTGCCCAAAAATATTAGATAGTCTTGTAGTACCTGCACAATCTTTTGTTGCAACGTTATGAGAGGGGTAACCATGTGACAATCTCTTGGTGCTCTGGATCAAATGTAAAAAGGCGAAGGATTTGGTCTTCTAGCATGACGCTACCTGCTTCCTCCTCGAACACAGATTGGCGAACAGCGTCAGGGACAGCAAGATAGAGCTTACGTTTCGGATCGTAGCGAGAAAGTAGACGTTCGTACAGTACAAACTGACCAATGGCTTCTTCTAGATCCTTCATTTCAGACGGACTCCGAAAGCTTTTGATTTCGATAGCTATCTTTTCAAGCCCTTTCTCCGCAGCAATGAGCCGCTCTGCGCCGAGATCTACAAAAAGGTTCTTACCTCTAGCAAGTTTAAGACGATAGGGATCGTGTGTAATTGTCCAGCCATCTTTTTGAAGAGCTGCGATCGCAATATTGTGATAGAAGTCGCGAGCTGGCATGAGTCAAAAGTACCGTCGGATGAATTTTCCAAGGCTGAAAACGAAGACGCTACTCCAAATAAATGTATTAAGCAGTAACACGACGGGTTTCGCGCAGAGCTTTATACTCAAACTCTGGAGCAAACTGGATCTGTCCTGCAAGGTCAAGAAGGTTTTTCTTACGACGCGATCGAAAAAGTCCTTGTAAAGCAAGTCTAATCAGCTCTTTTTGAATAGTGAGGTGAGCGAGTTGGAGCGCCTCATTGAGTAAGTTTTCTTCAAGCTTGAGAGTTATTTGCGTACACATCTCAGCGATTTCGGTCGAAATCTTTAAACAGCATAGTTTAATCCTCATGTTGATATTCTTGTTTTAAAGCCATATCTAAAAAGCTAAATAGTTTAGATACGCAGTAGCAGAAACTTGAGATTGAGCCATGACCTAGTAAATTCAAAAACGCCGGGTCTAAAACATAAACTTTCCTTCTTTTAGGTACAGAAAGAGACTTCTCACAGTAACCATTGTCATCAATATCTTGCTAAGTGCTCCATCTGGAGTTAAGTCCCATCTTTCCATAGATTTTGATTCCATGCTATGGCTAGCCATATTTCGAACTGACCCAATTGCCTGTGATATGTCACGCTGCTTAGTGTGAATGAAACTATGATTTGCACCCGAATCATCCTTGTATGAATAGAGAATGTTGTTTGCTAGCTCAGATATGCCTGACTTTCTCGACAGTTTTGTCAAGTTAACGAGGGGATTTTCCAATGAAAGCCTTCTTAAGATATCTTCGAAGGATCTTCCTGAACTTTCTATGGCGTTTCTAGGATTCCCCTTGTATACAACAAAAGCATTTATAAGCTCTTCTATTTCACTGTGCGTCAACCAATTAAAGATTTGATCGCCGAAGAAAGTATTTAGATATAGCCTAATCGAAACGTCATCGGTCAGGACAACCGAAGTCTCTTCTATTGAAAAACCGGACTCTATGTTGTAACGCTCTACGTTCAAATTTCCAGAACTATCTATTAAGTCACAGGTTTTAGCCCACAACAGAAGTAGCTCAGAAATTGCTTTAGGTTCTTTGTTGAAAGTATAGAATGAGGTCAATCTTCTAGCAGAAACTTCTGATGAGTCTCCCATCCCAATATGCCTAACGAAGGTAATGAAAGGATCCCACGAAGTCAACCACTTCTTGAATATAGAGAGTTTCGAATCTTCTGAGAGCATATTGATTGAAAGTTCAGCACACTCACTTATGGTCTTATAACTTCCTTCTTCATCTTTCTTTATCATTCCTAACAAGAGCGCGGCATCAATGGCGCTTCTCACATAAGACTTACTTTTACCTGAATACTTCATTAGAGTCTCTACATCAGTTGGAGTATGTGAGCTACGTATCACTATCTCCATTACTAAACTCACTGATACCTTGTGAGCTGGAAGTTGATACATCTGTCTCTCGTTCATCATCAAACATTCCGTAAGCAGCCTTAAAAAAGATGATAATTTTCTCTTTACTCCAATCGCTCATGTCAACGTTAATTGCAATATTCGGAGTCACATCCAACGTTGTATTAGGCAGAATCATTTTCGGACTGGAGTCTTCTTTAGTTTGAGCTTGATATTTGGGATTTGATAACTCAAGATCGGCGGCGTTAATGTCCTCAACGAATCCATTGCCAGATACGTCATCTTGAGTGGAAGAAATAGATTCATGCTGTACTTCTAAGAACGTTTCATCATTATCGACAGAACAAGCAGATTCTATAGTAGTCTTTGCGTCCGGAGTCCATTCAATCCTTGATAGCTTCCCTCTTCTACCAATTACGAACTTACCAAGACCTGCTAGTCGAAGAAGCTTTCCAAAAGCTACGACTCCGTCTTCACGATTATTTCCAGATGTACCGTAGTTGTGCTTCCACCAATAATCTTTTACGCTTTCTGTGGTAGTTATAGTCAATTCACCCGCATGGGAAACACTTTCAAGGAAATGTCCGTAGGGTGGATAATTCAGAAAAAGCTCAAGAAAAACCTTTTGTCTGCGCCTCTCATCCTTCTCTACAGCCAACTCCTTTCCGGACGGACTGAATCCAAACTGACTGTCTAGAATGCCTAGGGTTTCCAAAGCTTTTCGAGAAGTCTCAAAATTTGACTTATCGTATATTTCTCTAATAGCTTTTTCATTTTCGGCCTTGCGTTTAATAGCTTCGATTAAGCGAAGAATATCTTCGTCATCAGTACCGTAAGGCAGAGTGACATCCGATACCTTTGACGATTGACCATCGTTGCTTGGCATAACTTTAAATTAAACTCTTAACTTAGAAAAGAACTTAGCAAATATAACAGCTCACTACAATGTTTATAGTCATTTGTGAACTTGAAGAATCATTTAGGAACTTAGGAAAGTTATGCACAACAACCCTTTGCAGAAATTTCTGTGCAGATTGTTTGACCGCCGAAGAAGTTCTAGAGATGCAGCCAAGTCGAAGTAGGACTAGCTATATTACGTAGGCTTTCGGTCATATCATAAATTGCATGTAGCCTCTACAGAAAGACCTTTCGATGAAGAATCGCCTTAAATTTGACTCGCTATCCCAGCACCAGCTATGGAACGGGATTGTTGTCGTTCTGATTGCCCTGGGTGTGCTGTTTCGAGTGGCTAACCTCGATCAGCCTGTGTATTGGGTGGATGAGGTGGCGACTTCTATGCGGGTGTCTGGGTATACGCAGGCAGAGGTGGTGGAGCGGGTGGCAACTGAATTACCGCTGAGCGTGGCGGATTTGCAGCGGTTTCAAGTGATTAGGTCGGTTGAGGAGGGGTCTCCGGCAAATCGTCCCCTGGCGAATTTGATGCGGGTTTTGGCTCAGAGTCCGGAGCACGCGCCTTTGTATTTTGTGCTGGCTCGCTTTTGGGCGGAGGTGTTTGGGGGATCTGTGGTGGCGATGCGGAGTTTGCCGGTTTTGTTTGGGCTGCTGGGGATTCCGGCAATGTATGGGTTGGGGCTGACGCTGTTCGGGTTGGCGGGGGGCGGGCGGACAGAGGGTAGGCAGGCAGAGGGTAGGCAGGCAGAGGGTAGGCAGGCAGAGGGTAGGCAGGCAGAGGTGAAAGCAAGGGTGGTGGCGAAGACGGCGGCGGGGCTGCTGGCAATCTCTCCTTTTTTTGTGGCCTATTCTCAGGAGGCGCGTCCGTATAGTCTGTGGATTTTGCTGCTGTTGCTGACGACTCAGTTTTTGTGGCGATCGCTGCAAACTAATCAATGGCGATGGTGGATAGCCTATGGCATTTGCTTGATTCTAACGATGTATACGTCTTTGCTGACGATCTTGGTTGTGCTTGGTCAGGGGCTAGCGGTGCTGCTGTGGCATCGGCGGCGGGTGTATGCCTACGGAATTGCTAGCGCGATCGCACTCTCCGCACTTTCCCCTTGGGCCATCGTCGTCTTCACCCAGTGGCAAAAGCTGCAAAGCAACACGGTCTGGATGCAGATATACGCGCCAGTCTGGGCGACGCTGGGCACCTGGTTTTACAGTCTGGCAGTACTGTTTTTCGATGTGCCAGTCGCAGAAAGGCCGCTAGTTTTTGTCTTGCAGGTAGTGACAGCGACGGCGACGATTGCTCTGATTGGCTATGCGACCTGTGTTTTTGTGCGGCAAACGTCCCGTCAGCTTTGGGGGTTTGTGCTGGCGACTGCTTTTTCGATTCCTGGGATTTTGTTGCTGATCGATCTTTTGCGAAGCGGGCAGGCAGCGGCGACGCCTCGCTATCTGATGCCGACTCATTTAGTAGTACTGCTGGTAGTGGCTTATTTGCTGTGCGATCGCCTTTTTCTCAAACACCGCTCACCGCCGAAGAAATGGCGACTGGTCACAGCTCTGCTATTGACGGTCAGTTTGATTTCCTGCCTCATTCCCCAGCCGTCGCCCTATCTCAAGAGCCGAAATCTGAGCAATGCGGAGTTGACTGCGCTGCTGAATGAAGTGCGATCGCCCCAACTAATCACCACTCCTCACTCCATCCAAGACATAATCTCTTTGAGTTATGACCTAGAGCCCGATATTACGTTCTACGTTCTGCCCACTAAAACCGCTTCCCCCAACAACCTGCTAACAGATATCCTCGGCGAAGAAAAGGCTACTTTCCTATTCGCGCCGTCAGACGAGCAGAGGCAGACAGTTGAAGCTAGCCAGCGCCTGAAGCTAACTCAGATCTATCAGCCCCCACCCTTGATTTCGGGTGGGTTTGCCCTGACTCTGTGGAGGGTCGAGCGAACAAGATAGCAGACTAGAATTGGAGAAATGATCTTAGAGAGGTGATGTGATATGACTCAGCTACAGTGCGACATCCCAGAAGAGACAGCCACTCGGCTACAACGAAAGGCGAAGCAGATGAATTTGTCGGTATCTAGGTATCTGGCACAACTGATTGAGAAGGATTTGAAGGCCGGCTGGCCAGAAGGATATTTTGACCTATTTGGCAGTTGCAAGGATGCGCCCTTGGAACGTCCTGACCAAGGTGAAAATCAGATCCGCGAGACACTCCAATAGATGTTTTTACTAGATACCAACGTCTGCATTCAATTTATGAATGGAGCATCTCTGAGCATTCAAGAAAATTTCAGAAGGCATGATCCAGCTGATATATCAATATGCAGCATTGTAAAGGCCGAACTGCTATTTGGAGCCAAATACGGCAAACGAGTTGAAGAAAATTTACTATGCGTGCAGCGTTTTTATGCACCGTTTGATAGCTTGCCTTTTGACGACCGCTGTGCTGAGGAGTACTCACGAATTCGGAGTGAATTAAGCCGTCGAGGTAATTTAATTGGCCCTAATGATCTTCTTATTGCAGCAACGGCACTTGCCTACAGTATGGTTTTAGTGACAAACAATACTAGAGAGTTCAGACGGGTGAGCGGTCTACAGTTGGAGGACTGGCAGGAGTAGGGACGATTAGATTCGGTTCAAGCGATAGATCCTATGAAAGTTGCCATCATTAGCTCTGGTTTTTTGCCCGTTGTTGACGGTGTGACTGTCTCGCTGTTCCAACGGGTGCGGGTGCTGAGCAAGCTGGGGCATCAGGTTTTGATTTTGTGCCCGGACTATCAGGCGGTGGCGTCAGTGTATCCGGACTGGCGCGACTATCAGGGTGAGATTCTGCCGGGGGTGCGGGTAGTGAATCTGCCGAGCGAGCCGTTCATGGGGGTTGAGTTTGAGCGAAATTTGAGCGGAAAGGCGAATCGACTGCTGAATCAGGAGCTAGCCGCGTTTGAGCCGGATATCGTGCATGTGGATGAGCCGGATCGGATATTCTTGGGTCTGCTAAAAGCGCCGGGGGTGGCCTATGCCAAGAAGCACAATATTTCTTGTGTGGGCTTTTATCACACGAATTTTATTGACTATATCGAAGACTTTTTGCCGCTGCCTCGGGTTTTGATTGCCTGCTTGCAGTGGTTTTCGATGCTGTTTATTCGGCCTGTGTTTCATGCGTATGATGCCATTTTGGTGTCTAGCCCGGTGACGCTGGAGAAGATGCAAAAGATGAAGGTGAAGAATGTGGTGTGCGATCGCTATCTAGGCGTAGACGTTCAGACGTTTCAATCACAGCGTCGTAATCCTGACTTCTTCTCACAGACGTACGGGATTGAGGGGCTAGAAGATAAGACAAAGCTGGTGTTTTTGGGGCGACTGACGCCGGATAAAGGATGGGAATTTGCCGTGCGATCGCTCACCATCTGGGCATCTGATCAAAGTAACGCATACCTAGTAGACAAAGCTGCGGTCATCATTGCGGGCGACGGAGAACTACGCCCTCAGATTCTAGAAGAGCTGCGACCGCTGACGATTTCAACCGGGTTATCTGTTCATTTGCTCGGACGCATCGCCCCTGATGCCGTGCCCGCTCTGCTAGCAAATAGCAATATCCATGTCACTACCTCTGAGAAAGAAACTTTGGGTCTGACGGTGCTAGAGGCGTTTGCTGCCGGTATTCCTGCGATCGCACCAGCAAAAGGCGGCGTGACCACCCACATTCGCAATGGAAAAAATGGCTTCTTGTTTGAACCGCAAAATAGTCAGAGCTTTAGTCAGCTTTTGACTAGACTGGTTTCAGACGTAGCGCTACAGCGCCAGTTGGGGCAGCAGGGACAGCGAGACGTTGCTGATTATGACTGGGAAAACGTTGTGCCTACACTGCTAGCTACCTGGCAGAATCAGATTTCCCTGCACTCTTCGTCTTGACATTACCTATCTCTCAGCATTACTACATAGAGAAGTTTGATATGTGTCACCCGCATGAGTGCTTCTAGTTCCTCCGTCAGTCCCTCCGTTTCGCTCGAACCTGTTGCAATTGTTGGCATTGGCTGTCGCTATCCGGGCGGTGCGGACACACCGGATGCTTTTTGGCAGATGATTCGTGATGGTGTGGACAGTGTTACAGAGGTACCGCGATCGCGCTGGGATGCGGACTCTATCTACGATCCAGACCCACGCACGCCGAATAAAACCAACGCTCGCTGGGGCGGCTTTCTAGACCAGGTAGACCAGTTCGACCCGCAGTTTTTTGGTATGGCTCCGCGTGAGGTGGCCACGATGGACCCGCAGCAGCGGCTGCTATTGGAGGTGACCTGGGAAGCGCTAGAAGATGCTGGGCAAATTCCGGAGACTTTGCGCGGCTCTAGGACGGGTGTGTTCATTGGGATTGGTACGCACGACTATTCGATTATGCTGTGGCAGCAGCCGGTGAATGACCCCTATGCGACGACGGGAACGGGGAACTGCATTGCGGCGAATCGAATCTCTTATTTGTTTGACTTTAAAGGGCCGAGTTTGGCGGTGGATACGGCCTGCTCGTCTTCTCTAGTAGCGATTCATTTGGCCTGTCAGAGTCTGTGGACGGGGGAGTCGGAGATGGCGGTGGCGGGCGGGGTGAATGTGCTGCTGCTGCCGACGGTGACGGCGGGCTTTTCTAAGGGCGGCTTTATGTCTGGCGATGGTCGCTGCAAGAGCTTTGATGCAAGTGCAGATGGCTATGTGCGCAGTGAAGGGGCGGGAATCGTGGTGCTAAAGCCGCTATCGCAGGCGCAGGCGGATGGTGATCCGGTGTACGCGGTGATTCGCGGCAGTGCGGTGAATCAGGATGGCTTTAGTCAGGGGATGGCGGCACCGAATCCGGCGGCTCAGACGGCGGTGCTGCAAGAGGCGTATCGGCTAGCGCAGGTTGATCCGGCGAAGGTGGATTATATAGAGGCACATGGAACAGGGACGAAGCTGGGCGATCCGGTTGAGGCGCAGGCGCTGGGGGCGGTAGTGGCGGCGGGGCGCGGACTCGATCAGGCTTGTTCGATTGGATCGGTGAAGACAAACTTTGGTCATACGGAGACGGCGGCGGGTGTGGCTGGCGTGATTAAGGCGGCGCTGATGCTGAAGCACTCCGAGATGCCGCCGAGCTTGCACTACTCGCAGCCGAACCCGGCGATTGATTTTGCTGGACTGAGGCTAAAGGTGCAGTCGGCGATCGCACCCCTCCCCCCCGAGTCTTACATCGGCGTCAACTCCTTCGGCTTTGGCGGCACGAACGCCCATACGGTACTAGCTACTTTCAAAGAACAAACGGGCAAAGAACAGATCGGTGAAACGGTTGCAGTCCGTGATTCGGCTAGAATCCTAGCTATTTCAGCAAAGAGTGAAACAGCTCTAAAAGAGTTAGCGCAAGCCTATCTGAACTTATTAGAAAGTCAAGAGATAGCGTTAGGAGCTCTGTGTGTAGCAGCGAATACGAGGCGATCGCACTTCTCTCATCGGCTGGCTTTTATCACAGAATCTGTTGCTCACCTAAAAGAACAGCTACAAGACTGGCTGTCGGGCGAAGAAGACATTGTTGGGGTCGTCTCTGGCCAAGCGATCAGGCATCAGCAGTCTGAAGGAATCGCTTTTCTCTTTACCGGGCAGGGCTCGCAGTTTGTCGGCATGGGCCGTGAGCTGTACAAAACGCAGCCAGCATTTCGATGTGTGATAGAGCAGTGTGCTGAAATCTTGAGAAGAGAAGAAATTGACTTATTGAAGATTCTCTTTGAAGGAGAGGAAATCAATCAAACTCAGTTTACTCAGCCGGTTCTGTTCTCGTTTGAATATGCGCTAGCTAAGCTGTGGCAGTCTTGGGGGATTGAGCCTGCCGTTGTGCTGGGTCACAGTCTGGGTGAATATGTGGCTGCTTGTGTGGCGGGCGTGTTTAGCCCCGAAGATGGGCTGAAGCTGGTGGCGGCAAGAGGGCGGCTGATGCAGGCGTTGCCAGCGGGTGGCGCGATGCTGTCAGTGATGGCGAATGCGGCACTGTGTGAACGGTTAACTGCCGGGGAAAAGATTGAGATTGCGGCGGTGAATGGGCCACAGAGTACGGTGCTGTCGGGGGATGCGGAGGCGATCGCACTTATCGCCGAGCAGCTAGAACAACAGTCGATTAAAGCCAAGCCGCTGGTAGTTTCTCATGCGTTCCACTCAGCGCGGATGGAGCCGATGCTGACTGACTTTCGAGCGGTAGCGGAGTCTGTTGCTTTTCGTCTGCCGACGCTACCGATCATTTCTATGCTGACTGGGGAACTGGCCACCGCAGAGATGGCAACTGCCGATTACTGGGTTCGGCACGTGCGATCGCCTGTTCAATTCTTGGACGCGATGCAGGCGCTCGATCAGCGTAGCGAAAAGACTTTTCTAGAGATTGGCACGAAACCGATTTTGTTGGGCATGGGTCGCGGCTGCCTGCCGACCGCAGAAGATGTGCGGTGGCTGGCTAGTTTGCGTCCAAACCTATCGGACAAAGTTGCCATTCTCAACAGCTTAGCGGCGCTGTACGTTCAAGGAGAACAAATCAACTGGCACGCTGTAGAGCCGGAGATTGACATTAAAGGGCTGCGCATTTCGCTGCCCTTGTATCCTTTCCAAAGGCAGCGCTATTGGTGGGATGAGGCCAGTATTCCTAGTATGGAGCCAAAGAAAACACGAACAACGTTAGGAAAAGGAACAGGTCACCCGTTGGTAGCTAACTACCTACCGCTGGCAGGTTCCAAAGAGAAGCATTTTCAAAGTCAAATTAGCGCTCAAACTCTTGGATATCTAAAAGATCACTGCATTCTAGGGCAGGTAGTTTTGCCAGGGTCGGCTTATGTGGAGATGGCGATCGCTGCCGCTCAGCAGTGGCAAGCCTCGATCGAACTTACCTTGAAAGAGGTGACAATTGAAAAGGCACTTACTCTTTCAACAGACAACAAACTTTCAACAGACAACAAACTTTCACGACAACAAAGAGACCACGCTACAGATAGCATTAGTCCCAGAAGGCCCGGAACAGGCGACTATACAAATATTTAGCTTATCGCCTACGGCTGATGAAACTGCTACGAGACATGCTAGAGCGACAGTTGTTCTTGGCAAAGCAGCAGATAGAACAGCGACTGGCGAGAAACCTCTGCTCGCTAGCTATCAGACTGAGCTGCTGGCTTATCCTGTTGCGATCGCACCCCACTACCAAACCCTCAGCGACCAAGGCTTAAACTACGGCCCAAACTTTCAGGTCATCCAGCAGCTCTGGCAAAAGTCTGGACAGGCGCTCAGTCAAATTCGTCTCGCAGCAAATTGTTCTGCAAATGACTCATACTCACTTCATCCTGCCCTCCTAGACGGCTGCTTTCAGACCATCGGCGCTGCTGTCCAAACAAGCGCCGACAAAGGTACCTACTTGCCCATCGGTCTAGACCAGCTCCAGTTCTATAGTCCCTTGCAGCAGTCCGGCTGGTGCGCTGTCAAACTACAACAGAACGAACTAAACCAAAACGGCTCTAGCCCTAAGATGCTCAAAGCCGATCTGTTTATCTGGGATGAAGCCGGAACACTGGCTGCGCAAATCATCGGCATGACGCTCAAATATATTGAGAATTCTATCCTACAGCGGCTTTTCGGTACGTCAGCAGAACAGCCGCTCGCCCAACAGCCGGAAACTACCCAACCTAATTCGCACGACTGGCTACACGAATTGGTTTGGCAGAGCGTATCGAATACTCAACCTAGCTTGGCCTCACAACAAAGCCCCCAGATTTGGCTGCTCTTTTCTGATGAACAAGGCATCGGTGAACAAATTACAACAGCGCTACGGGAGCGGGGCGATCGCGTTTTCAAAATTGCGATCGCCAACAGCTATACACCTAATCCCGATAGCAACACCTACAGCCTCAATCCAGCAGACCCGGACTCATTCAACCAGCTTTTCACCGATCTCATTCCCATTCTTATCACCGAAAATCAGGGCGAGCTGACCTGTCAGATTGCCTACCTGTGGCCATTGAACGCGGCAGCACAAACTATAGGAGAGCTTTCAGAGCAAGAGAAAATCTGTGGTAGCCTGCTGAATTTGGTGCAGACCCTATCTCAGTTCCCGGCTCTAAACGTGCGTTTATGGCTGCTGACTCAGAATGCACAGCGGGTCGATACCCCTATTCCACTCAATCTTCAACAGTCGCCGCTGTGGGGTTTGGCACGTACCCTACGGTTAGAACAGCCCGACTTATGCTGCACGTCTGTAGATTTGTCTGATTCGTTCGGTGATAAAGAGATAGCCACATTGCTACAGGATTTTCGCAATCCCGACGCGGAAGAACAGATTGCCTATCGTCAAGACAATCGGTTTGTCGCCAGACTTTTGCCAACGAGCAAAGTTTCCCAGTCGCTGACAAAACCCGAAAGTTCTACCTTTCGTCTCGGCCTGTCTAGCTACGGCGTCTTGGACGATCTCGCTTTGTTGCCTGTAGAAAGGCAACCGCCCAATGCTGGAGAAGTGGAAATTCAAGTAAAAGCATCGGGCTTGAACTTTCGCGATGTGCTAAACGCGTTGGGAATGCTTCAGTCTGTTTTAGAAGAGATGGGCTTTCTGGGTGCGACTGAGGTGCCTTTTGGTGGCGAGTGTGCCGGGGTCGTGACCGCTGTTGGTGACGGTGTAGAGACTCTGAAGGTGGGCGATGAGGTGATTGCAGCGCAGGCGGTTGGCAGCTTGCGGCAGTTTGTTACTGTACCAGCAGACTTTGTTGTATCAAAGCCGGTTTCGATGAGCTTTGCAGAAGCGGCGACGGTGCCGACAGCATTTTTGACGGCCTATTATGGTTTGGTCCACTGCGCGGGACTGAAGGCGGGCGATCGCATCCTCATCCATTCAGCAGCCGGTGGCGTTGGTCAAGCTGCCGTACAAATCGCTCAATCCATCGGCGCTGAAGTTTTTGCCACTGCTAGCCCACCGAAGTGGAGCTGTTTGTACTCGATGGGTATAAAGCATGTGATGAACTCGCGCACCCTCGATTTTGCTGAAGAAATCCTGGCAGTGACTGAGGGGAAAGGTGTTGATGTTGTCTTTAACAGTCTAAATGGAGAATTCATCGACAAAAGCGTTGATGTTTTAGCGCCACGGGGCCGGTTTGTTGAAATTGGCAAGATTGGCATTTGGGACGCTAAAAAGATGAGTCAGGTCCGATCAGATATTGACTATTTCCCTTTTGATTTGTTGGAAGTGTCTACTGAGAAGCCGCAGCTGATTGCTCAGATCTTGAGTGACTTGATGACGCAGTTCCAAGCACAGCAGCTGCAACCTCTGCCCAAAACCGTTTTTCCGATAGAATCCGCACCTGATGCCTTTCGATACATGGCTCAGGCACGGCATATCGGGAAAGTAGTGCTGACTTTGCCCGCGATCGCACCCCACCAACCCCTAATTAACCCACAGGCTGCTTATCTCGTAACCGGTGGACTAGGCGCACTGGGCTTGAACGTAGCTCAGTGGCTAGCTGATCAAGGCGCGCAACATTTGATTTTGTTGGGACGGCGATCGCCCACCCCATCTGCACAGCAAACAATTGACAAGATCCAACAGTCCGGCACAGCTATTCAAACTATTCAGGCCGACATCTCCAACCAAACCGATCTCGAATCAGTCCTGTCGCCTTACCTCTCATCGGATACTGACCTACCGCTCAAAGGTGTCTTTCACCTGGCGGGCACCCTAGAAGATGGTCTGCTAGTGAACCAATCCTGGCAAAACTTTGCCAAAGTGATGACTCCGAAGCTGTTGGGTACTTGGAATTTACATGTTCTGACGCGATCGCAAGACCTCGATCACTTCGTTTGTTTCTCTTCTATCGTTTCTCTAATGGGCTCGCTAGGACAGAGCAACTACGCAGCCGCGAACGCATTTTTAGACAGCCTTGCTCATCATCGTCAGAGTCTGGGACTGCCTGCCCTCAGCCTAAACTGGGGACCGTGGGCAGATGCAGGAATGGTTGCCAAGCTAGACGAGCGCAGTCAAAATCGCATGGCCGATCAGGGTCTGACGCAGATCTCGCCAGAAGTTGGCCTACAGCTCATGGCAGACATGATGACGCAGCCAAAGCCGCAGGTCGGCATCGTACCGATTGACTGGGCTAAATTTATGGCCTCTGCTGGCGGACAGGCTAGCGGCGCGAATTCGCCTTTGCTGTCGGCAGTCAAACCGGCGGCTGTTGAACAGAGTCCTCGCGTACAATCAGACGTATTGAAACAGCTAGCGAGCAGTGAGAAAGGCGACCGCACCCCGTTTCTGGCCGCCTACCTACAGACGCAGCTCGCCAAAGTCATGGGCTTTGGCTCACCAGAGGCCATCAACCCTAACGAACAGTTTGGCGATCTGGGGATGGATTCTCTGATGGCCGTAGAATTCAGCAATCGCCTGCAAAAGAATCTGAACTATCCCATTCCCCAAACACTAGCGTTTGACTATCCTACAATCAACGCTTTAGCGGGGTATCTGTCAGAGAAAATCTCACCTGAGCTAGCACCTGTTCAAGAACAAACGCCAGTTCTAGAAGATAACTTCCCTATTTTATCTGTTCCTGTTCCGGCGAAAGAAGAGACTGCTAAAGAGGCTAGTCACAGCGGCAACGGCAGTAGAAGCGCCATTGAAAATACCAGCAAGAATGGCAACAGGACCGCACAGCAGCTAGTCTTTCGGGAGCTGCCTGCTTATGAGCCGCCTGAAGATCACTACCAGTTTTCGCAGATGCCTGACTACCGTCGTCTGCGCCAAGACCTAGACCGAGTAGAAGATTTGGGCAATCCTTTCTTTACAGTGCATGAGGGCACGGCGAAAGATACGACGCGCATTGACGGGCGATCGCTAATCAACTACGCCAGCTACAACTATCTCGGACTCTCAGGCGATCCGAGATTGAATGAGGCGGCGCAGCGGGCGATCGCACAATACGGCACCTCAGTATCTGCCAGTCGTGTCGTCTCGGGTGAACGCCCCGTCCACCGACAGCTAGAAAAAGGACTGGCCGACTTTCTCGGCACCGAAGACTGCATCACCTACATCGGCGGCCATGCCACCAACGTCACCACCATCGGTCACCTCTTCCAGGAAAAAGACCTGATCTTGTACGACGCGCTCAGCCACAACAGCATCCGCGAAGGCTGCAACCTCGCGGGGGCAGCGGCAATAGAGTTTCCACATAATGATTGGCAGGCTTTAGCAAGACTGCTACACCAGCACCGCCGCAACTACGAGAAAGTGCTAATTGCTGTTGAAGGCGTGTACAGCACCGATGGTGACCTTGCGCCGCTGACCGAGTTCGTGAGGCTAAAGCAAGAACATAAAACCTTTCTCCTAGTAGACGAAGCGCATTCTATCGGCGTGCTGGGTAAGACGGGGCGCGGTGTCGGCGAATATTTTGGCGTGGATTCTCAAGACGTGGATATGTGGATGGGCACGCTGAGCAAATCTTTTGCTAGCTGCGGTGGCTACATTGCGGGCTGCTCGGAGCTAGTGGAGTATCTGAAGTACACCGCACCGGGGTTTGTGTTTAGCGTGGGGATGGCTCCGGCGAATGCGGCGGCGGCGCTAGCGGCCCTGCGAATCATGCAGCAGGAACCTGACCTGATTGCGCAGGTGCAACAGCGCTCAAAGCTCTTTTTGAGCCTGGCGCAGGCGCACGGATTGAATACAGGAAACAGTCACGATTCGCCTGTGATTCCGGTGATTGTAGGCGAGCCGTACAAGGCGGTGCAGCTATCGCATACGCTGTTTCAACAGGGGATCAATGTGCAGCCGATGGTGTATCCGTCGGTGCCCTACGATGCGGCGAGGCTAAGGTTCTTCCTCAGTTCTTTGCATACGGAAGAACAGATTCGGCAGACGGTGAAAGTAGTGGCGGATGAGCTGATGGTGTTGAATGCGATCGCGTAACCGAGCTATTGGGAGATATGGACTAGTAGCATGAGTTGCAGGCCCACCCCGTCACTGCGTGCCGTGGCCAATGTCTCATAGCTGTGTATACGCGACAGCCGACAGCAAGAAGTCTAGCGAATAAGAACAAAAAACAGGAGATGACAGATGCCATCTCCTGTAATCTTCCTGTGCAGAAGAAAGTCTAGTGCTGTCTAGCGCGTCATACGGACGTTAGTTCGTCGGCAGATTGAGCCTTTGTCCGCCGCCGCTCGCTCTGACGGGTGCCGCCGACCATTTCGTATTCGCTGCTGTCTTTGCCGTATTTGAGCTTCACCGCGAGCAGAACGTTTTCAGCAGCTACAGAAAGCTTTTTCTCTAGGATTTGAACGGTGTTAGCGGCATCGTCTACTTTCGAGAGCAGGGTGTTGTAGGCTTCGATCTTCTGACGAACTTCGTTGATTTCTTTCTCGTATGAGGCGACGTTCAGGCCGTTGCCTAGATCAACTTTGGCGTCGATTGATTTGAGGCCAGCGAGTCGCTTTTGTGCTTTGTCTAGGGTTGCAGATTGTTTTTTGCGTCGTGCCATAGTGGGCCTTTTGGGTAGCTGGATAGAAGTTTGATGGGCTGTGAAAGGGCGATCGCGCCTTTGACTGCGAGTCGCCCAGCAACGCTGTTCGTCGGCTGTATAGCAATCTCTGAATGCATCCGACGCTAGCTATACAAAGGTGCCCGACTGCTGTAACAAAAAGAACAGTGTTTTCTAAGGGCGATTACAGATAATTTTGGCATCTGGGAAGATAGCTTTGGATATTAACCGTGTGATTGCTGAATCGAGCAGAGTATTGGCGACTTTAGGAGAAGCGGATCGGCGATCGGCAGCAGTCAGATGGCGATCGGCAACAGTGCGACGAAGGCAGGGAAAAGTGGATCGGCGATCGGCAATAGCGCGACAGCGGCGGGCAGCAGCGCTACTTCAACCGGGAGGAGCGCGATCAAGGCAGGCAATAGCGGTACGAAAGCAGCGAGAAGCGACCCAGGTACTAGAAGAAGTACGATAAGGGCCAACAGTCGCGGGACAAGACCTGGCAATAGCAGGACAAAGCCCGTAAGGTGCAGTACCCCAGCTAGAAGAAAGGCAACAAAAGCTAGATAGAGCAGAGCCTTGATGGCAACCTTGAGAGAGCTGTTCTATGATTGCAGTTCTTTGATCGCATTTTCTGCCACCTCTACCAGCGGTTCAAAATTGATTTGTGCGCCCAACCTAGCTGCCGAGCGGAAAGCGCTGAGGGCTTCATTCGCTTGCTGTAGCTGTGCATACAGCAGCCCTAGATAATACAAATTGACGCCTTGGCTGTAGAAGTCTCCAATCTGTTCATAAAGGGACTGCGCCTGCTGTAAATAGGCCACCCCTTGCTGCGGATCTGCTTGCGCTCGGCCCTGCGCCTTGAGCGTGTTGGCTTCGCCCAAGCGAGCACCCACCTGTCGATAGATCCCTAACGCTTGCTCATAGTTTTCCAGCGCTTCACCGCTGCGCTTCAGGAACTGCAACACATCCCCCTGCGCCTGGAGCGTGTTGGCTTCGCCCAAGCGATCACCCACCTGTCGATAGATCCCTAACGCTTGCTCATAGTTTTCCAGCGCTTCACCGCTGCGCTTCAGGAACTGCAACACATCCCCCTGCGCCCTCGGAGCGTGTTGGCTTCGCCCAAGCGATCACCCACCTGTCGATAGATCCCTAACGCTTGCTCATAGTTTTCCAGCGCTTCATCTCTTCGATCCAAGAACTGCAACACATCCCCCTGCGCCTTCAGCGCACCAGCAAACAGACCTTTTTCTCTGTCATCCGTCGGTTGCCAGTGCTCGATCAGCCGCTCGTACATTGCCAGCCGAATCGGATTGTAGCCATATAGCTGTAGCACCATGTCGCAGCTACTGTAGCGGTCATCTTCGTTGCTTTGCGTGCCGATAGCCGCTAGCGCCCTCGCATACTGCTCTAGCTCACAGTAGTGATAAAAAATTTCGCGATAGGGAATCGTTGCTTTGATCTCTGCTTCGGCGTCCTCCTCTTCCAAGTTCTCCGCTGCCTTCCCCTTTGCTTCAACCGTATCTATCAGCGAATTATTTGCCGCAGACAGCGCTACCTGCACACTCTGGTAATAGCTAATCGCCCACTGATGCGCGTCCGCCTCGGCCCGCTGCTGCAAATAGCGCTGCACCAACGGCTGAAATTCAAACAGCCATACCCGCTCGTCGCCCACCAACTGCTTTTTCGCCTGCAGTAGCGAGCGTTTCACCAGCTTGCGCAAGCTTGCTGTTGTCACCGCTGCTGCGTTCCCCTCGGGCTGCATCGCCGCCGCCGCCGCCCGCGAAAAAGGCAGGCGATACACGCTCAGACTCGGTAACAGCGCCGTCATCTCTGTGGTCAGTCGCGCCAGCGTCGCGTCCAAGATCTCCTGCACGCTCGTTTCAGGCCGCCCGCGATGCGCGCCCACCAGTGCAAACAGGTTCAACCCGTTCGTCGTCTTCAGATACTTAATATCCGGCTCGTCCGGCTCTTCTACCAACAGCCACCCTGCCGCCAGCTTCAGCAGCAGCGGATGCCCTCCCGCCAGCATCACAAACTCGTCTAGCGTCTTCGACTCACCGATTACATCCAGCGCCCTCAGCAGCGCCACCCCCGGCCCAGTGTCGAGCCCGTCCAGCGGCCACCAGCGGCAGTAGCGCCGCAAATTGTTCGCCACATCCGGCTCTTCTCGACTGGTAACTAGCACTGCGCTCTGCCCTGCCGCGCTCAGCCACTCAGTCCAAAATTCGCCATAGCCCGCATCCACCCACTGGCGATCATCCGCCGTCAGCAGTGTCTCCACATTGTCCAATATCAGCAGCGTGCGCGTCGCTGCTAGCTGCTGCACCACGGTCTTCACCAGCCACCGATCGCCCACACTATCATCCACCCGCTCACCAAAGTGCGCCATCAGCCAGCGCCCCCACACCGCAAACGGATAAACCTGGTCAAACGTCAACGCCACCACCTTCTCAAAGCGACCGGCCTCGTTCGGCTTGCTAGCTTGCTTTTGCTTCAGTCTTTCAGCCAGCTTTTTTGCCAGTGCCGACTTGCCAAAGCCGCCCGCCGCCTTGATACCCACTAGCTGAATCTCGGGCTCACTTACCCAGGCTTCTAGCTGGGCTAGCTCCGTCTCGCGCCCCTGCCAAGCTCGCATATCAGGCCGAAAACCGTCATTAATATAGTCATCCGGATTTATCCTTGCCCGCTCCGGTGCAAGCGACCTCAGCTAATCTTGCGGCGGCACACTATAAAAGTTGTTAGTCCCCTGATAGAGCGTCCCGCCCTGTTCCGCCTTACCTTGAAAGCCAGTGCTGTTGTCATAATTACTTTGGTTCATTTGGCTATTGTCCTGAATTTTCCCCGCGTTAATCTCATTCGCCAGAACCTTCAGCTCATCCGCAAACTGCGGATCTTCGCGCATAGCGATTTTCAGGTAGTCCGCCACAGTCTCCACATCTGCCGCCGTGCCAGCCTTGGCTTCTAGCTTAGTAATTGCCGCCTCTGCCCCCTCCACGCCTCTCAGCCGTCCGACAATTTTCTGGCGCAGCTCATCCATCTTACTCAGCGCCGTCTCTGTAAACTTCTTCGCCGCCTCCCCCGCCGCCGTCTCCAAAAACGCTTTAAAGGCAAGATCCGCAATAACAGTGACAGTAAGCGCAGTAGCTGGGTCAGTCATAATAGTGAATTAGCCATAATCTTTTCCATATCCTTATAGCCCATTTCGCCGACCTACAATCTCAAACAAATATGACCTTCACGACTACCTTCATAGACACGCTGCCCGATCCACACGGCATCGAAGCAGGCTATGTGCGCTATCAGCCAATGCCCACACACCACAAAACCAGTCTTTGTCTCGGTGGCTTTGGCCAGTAGCACGACAAATAAGCGAGCTAGACAGAGGCTCGGCTTTGGCAAGTTGAACTATGTCTCGTGAGTGAAGCGATCTTCTATCAGCGCTGATCTCATCCAAACGCTTCGGCTATCGTAGTAGCGAATGAGGCGCGATCGCATTCCATTTCCCCTCAACCAACCCACCTCTATCCGAAACTCAACGGGTTGTGCGATCGCACCAGGCACTAGACAATAAGTTCCATTAGGCAAGGTCATCAGCTTGTAGTCCAACTCTCCTTTCAAGCGCACAACGTTGTCAGCGCTGCCGCCATCGGACCCATTCTGTTCTATAGTCAACGACAGTTTTTCAGCAGTTTCTCCAAACGTATCTCGGCAGCAAAGCGAGGCTCGATCAAAGCGCCATTCACTAGAGCCTGTCGTCATCGGCTCCATCGTGGCATGAAGTACCGACACGGTGCCCGTCCAGTCACCCGTCATCTGAGCAAGTGTCATCGCTGGTTCGGAGAACTGAGCGCCCTCTGTTTGAGTTTCTCGAATCAGCACGACATACTTGAGCTGAGCACTGCCATCAACGCCACTCTCGTACATAATCACAAAACGCGCCCGGCGATCGCCCACTGTCAAACACATCTCTGCGCCAAACTGCGCAAAAGCCGTCCACTGCGCCGAGCCCTGCGTAAAAGCACCGCTCTCAAAAAAGTACACGTAAGGTGCCGGCCCAGGCGCAGAAAAAGATCGCGTCGTGACCTCTGTTGTCTCACCAGGAGGTGTTCGCTTCAGCGTGAGCTGCATGGTTTTATCAGGCTCAGTCTCTTTCAACGTCAAGACACTAGGCGTATCTTTGACCTGTTCTCCATCAGGAGAAAACCGGGTAAAAGAGCCGTACCAGGTACCGATATTCTGTTGAATGCATTGCCATTGAGTAAGCATTAGAAGAGACAGTGACTGTTATGTGGCTACGGTTGACTGTGAATCTGTTGCTTTTAGCGGCGGTCGAATAGACAAATAGAACGCGATTCCGAGCAATGGAATCAGCGCAGCCGTCCAAAAGAGCACAGGATTATCGAGTTCGCGTTTGGCCATGTCGTCTTTTAATAGGGGGGAGACAACAGCACACAGCATACAAAAGTCTAGACTCATGACGTGAATAAACCGGCTGGTTTGCCACTGCTGGACAAAATCGTTCCAGTTGCCGCTGGTCAGGCCGTAGATGAGCAAGACGAGACTGGCTAGCGCGATCGCCCGCCCGGTCCAAACAGAATCAACCAGCTTGAGCAAAAGCGTTTTGGGTGCGTCAAACACCGGGCTTGGCTCACGCAGTGCCAGATAGGGCAGCAGCGCGAAGGCACCCACCCCGAAGCTAGCCACGACAAACGGCCAAGCTGCGAGCTTTTGATTTGCGCCGTCAATCAACACCAAGCAAGCGTAGACCATAGGCCAAACGCCCATGAGATTGAATAGAGCAATGATGGCGGGGTTAAGACCATCCCACTGCCCAGACGAAAGCCGGACAATCAGATCAAAGGTATCTGGCTGCTGGGGAGGGGCCAGCGTAAAGGCGTAGAGGCTGAATCCAAGCCATAGCAGAATGAAAATGAGTCTTCTAATCATAGTGATGGCTGCAGCTCGACAGCCTTTAGATAGATTTGCCAAAAGTTTTTTTAATAGATCAGTTAAAGATTCAAGGGCATTTTTTAAGTTTTAAATGGCTATGTAAATATGTGAATGCATAAGACCTAATCGGCACAGCTAAAGATTATCTTAAGAACGCAGCCAAGTCTTTATTGGCCGCCGACAAAGACCGCTAGTGACCTAGTCGGCTAGTGCCTGAATTAGAAATGCTTGGAGCACAGTGGCGAACACTAATAGATAGCCTATGCAGTTACAAGATATTTTACGTCTCTACGAAGAGGGTTTCAGAGATTTTAAAGGTCTGTCTCTGGCAGGAATAGACTTTGGTGCCCGGATTTTAGTGGATGTTAATTTTTCTAATTCAGATTTAACAGGTGCTAACTTCGGTCGCACTTTCCTGACAGACGCAAACTTTACAAACGCAAATCTCACTCAGGCCAACTTTAGGTTTGCCAAGATTAGCGGAGCCTGTTTCGCTTCTGCCGTATTAACCAAAGCTAGCTTGCAGGGTGCCTTCGGCGTTCGAGCAGATATGACCAAGGTCAGCGCTAGCGGCGCGAATATGAGTCACATCAACTTGCGCGAGGCTAATCTGAAGGAAGCGAATTTTAGCGGCGTAAACTTCACAGGTGCAAACCTACGTAATGCCGATCTATCAGCAGCGAACCTGGCTTGGACCACAATGAAAGGCGTACGGCTAGCTGGTGGTGCGATCGCCAAAACCACCTTTACTGGCACTGATCTTAGCCAGGCGCATTTGAACGGTCTGAACTTTGACGGCATGTCACTTAGCGGCATAGATTTCAGTGAGGCGCACCTTAGAGGTGCTAGCTTTCAACGCGCCGATCTGACCGCTGCTAGCTTCCGCGAAGCCAACCTAGAAAACAGTAATTTCAAATGGGCACAGCTCGCAGGCGCAGACTTTGAGCACGCCCACCTGCATCAAGCCAGATTTGCTCAAGCCGATCTCCGCCGCGTAGATCTCAATCAACACAATTGGAGAGAAGCTGATATTTCGGAGGCCTATCGGCAAGATCTAGGACTCGTACAAATGCGTATGGTCAGCGCCAGCTAGGCCAATAGCTTTGACGCGGTTGCTGCGAAAGTGCGAAGTCTTCTACACTTTCGCAGCGTGAATAGCAATCTATATTTGCACTGCGAATCGCAATCTATGGTTGAGTCGTCAAAAGTCTTGAACGAACTTTGTTTAATCCTCTACACCAGTGGAATAATCACTCGGCTGAGCATCCGTCCATCTTCCATCTGACTGAAAGTACATTCGCCGCCCAGTACCTGCATCAGCGACTGACAAACCCACAGGTGGCTATTCTGCGGCTGCATAATCGCAGCGGGTGAGAGCAGATCTTCTGAACGGCCATCAGCCAATGCTTTCAAAAGCTCAGGATCGACGCTGCCTTCGTCCGTGATCGAAACTTCTAGCCAGTTTTGGTCGATGGGGCGACACCAGATGTCGATGCGATCGCCCACCGGAGATCGCTTGCAGGCTGCGACTAGCAGCTCATACAGTACAAACTCAACTTTGGTCGTATCAGTTGAAATGGTCAGATTACTCTCACAATGCACCTTTGACCAAAGCTGACGCGCTTGCACCAGCGGATTTGCCCGCGCTGTGGCCCGTTTTAATACGCTGATCAATGGCGTTTCCTGGGTCCGGATATCGATTCCCCACTTTTCAGCTTTGGTGACGTGGGTGAGCCGACTACCCAGCGTTTCCATCTTCTGCATCAGCATTCTTTGGCGCGGATCGCTCGATCCAGACTGCGGCACCATCTGCTGCAAGCACTCTTCAAAGCCTCGATGAAGGTCTTCGATCTGGTGCTGTTTGTACCAGTTAAGTCGAATTAGCTGCTCCTGCTGCCTCAGCATTGTCTGGGTGAGCTTGAGATGGCGACGGCACCAGGCTAGCTGGTTAGCAATAATCGTCAGCAGAGTAGTTTGTTCCTCAGACCATTCGCGATTGGCGCTATCGGCCATGACCAAGATTGCAGTAGGTTCGTGCTCTGGCGCGGTTCTCAGCGCCAGAGCCAGCAGCTTTGTCCCTTCTGGGCCACTGATCCACCGGCCTTCTGCTGGCAAATCTGCTAGTGTCAGCGTCAGCAGCCCTTCTGTTGAAACGGCCCAGTGCAGCAGTGCATCCGTCTCTATCAGAATAGGTTGTGTATCGTCTATACGAAATTTGTTGCTCTGTACAAGGGTGTGGGCAACTGTGGCGGTAGCCGCTCCATTTTTCCAGGCCACGATACCAACTAGAGGCACGTGCATCAGCTGAGAAAGTCGATGGGTCGCAGACTGGTCTAAGGCGTCTATTTTGGCGAGTCGTTGCAGACTGCGCATGCCCCACTGAAAGGCTTCATGTAGCTGAGCTTGCTGATCGGTCTGCTTTTGCAGGCACCACTGATGCAGAATCAGGCCAATCTGGTTACTCAGAGCTTGCAAGATCTCTCGTTCTGCATGGCTCCAACGTCTGGTGGCTTTGTCGATGACGACAACAATTCCTTCAGGAGCATGTCCAGGTGACGTATTGCTGACTAGCAGAGATTTTGCGCCCATGGGCTGTAGACGCGATCGCCAAGCTGCAAATTTCAGGTCGTGCGCTAGATCTTCTACGCTAGCAGGGGAATACGCTCGGCGCAGCATTTGGTCATCCACTTCGTCTAGCGGATTCCAATGGTCAGTTTGATTGTTGACTTTAGATGCCCCCTGTCCGGTTTGATAGCAAAGATTGTAGCCACCACGTTCAGTATTAGCGCTGAGTACCAGCAGTTGATCGGTCCCAATCCGGGTCGCTAGCTGTTCGACGCACAGACCTAGTACGTGCAGCCAGTCGCGATCGCCATGAATACTCCGAGTGATACCTGCACTTAGCAAATGATCCGATCGCAGCTGACTGACCGCTTCATCCATTTCGGCTGTTGGCATCGCTATCCCCAATAGCTGTGCAGCGCCGCTCATGTATGCCTGTTCTGCCTCGCTCCACACCCTTGGACTGTTGCCTTCTGCGGTCAAAAATCCCTGTAGCTCGTCTCGATACAAAATGGGTGCCACCATCAGCGATCGCGCTTGCAGCTGCACCATCAGTCGATTGGCTACACTCGCTTTTACCGAAGATTCCAGCTCGCCAACAACCAGCAGCTCATTATTACAAAGCATCTGATATAGACTCTGGATCTCACTGACGGGCAAACTCTCTTTCTCTTTGTTTCTTCCTCTTTTCCCCTTTCCTATTCGACACCAAAAATGCCGACCTCTAGGCTCTAACCAGTACACGCTGGTGGCTGCATCGATGAATGCTGCACTTTCTTTGGCTACCGCTTCTAGTCTGGCATCTAAACCCGATAGACCGCCCAGCGTTTGCAGCAGCGTCAACAGCGGTTTAGCAGGCTGCTTTTCTCTCTGCCTTTGCGTTTCTAGCTGTTCTTGATGAATGACTTCTGCCAGAGCATGACCGATAGTCAGCAGCGTTGCATTTTGCAAGATTCCTGGCGTCGTACCCCATCGCCGAGAGCCAAGTACTATCAACCCAAAGCAAACATGCTGCCGCTGAATTGGTAGCACTACCATCCCTTGCAGCTCAAAAGCTTTGGCTACCTGTGTCCAAACCCCTGCTCTCGACTCTTCTCGAATATCCGCGATCACAGCAGGCTGCTGCTGAATCACCACCTGTTCTAAAAAATCTCCTGGCTGTAGTTCTATAGAGGTGTGCGTAAACCGCTGAGAGCCTTGGGTAAGTACGCCTCGGGTGTCGAGCTTTTGGGCTTGGTGATCGTAGAGACCGACCCACAGCAGCGAGTAGCCAAACTCAGCCTGAACCAACTCAAGCGCGACTCGAATGGCGTCTTCTAGCGTTTCGGCGGCCAGTATCGTGGGCAGCACCTGGCCGAGATCTTGCTGGCGAAGCTCTGAATTTGCCCGGCGATCGGGGATGGGTTTTGGGGTGCGGGTGGGTTTGACTTTGGGTCTGGCCATATGGGGGAGGAATGAATGGGAAGACAAAGAGCGGAATGAGACAGGAGAAGGGAAAGGCAGGAGATCGGCCAAATGGCTGAGCAGTGTCTGGAGGCTCGGTGAGACTACTGGATAGTGATGCAGTGTTTATCGGTAGGTTGTGTGCGTATGGTTCCCTTCATATCCTCTTCATGTAACGAAGACTGAGATAGACTACGTACGGACTATGGACTGTAGGAAGCCTGTGCATTGACTAGCTTGGCTTGATATATTGCTGAGGGTGGTGATAGGTATCTTCTTTTGCAGCAGCTTTATCGATTTGGAGTGCGATCGCTCTTATTCAAGACCTTTCAGGCAGACCCTGAGACCGTCCATCGCCAAACCATCGATTTACTAGCATGGCTAGCTACCGAACCTAATAGCGGTGCCTTGTTGCACCAGCCAACACGACGGGCTGCCCAGGCGGCGCTGGTCGGTGCTTTTGGTCCTCAGCCTTCCCAGTCTGGAGCGCTTTGTCAATCTCTTTGGGGCGTCAACTTTTTTAATCCGCTGGGCCTAGCGGCTGGGTTTGACAAAGACGGCACGGCGGCTCGGGCCTGGCCAATGCTTGGGTTCGGCTTCGCAGAACTGGGGACCGTGACATACCACGCGCAGCCTGGTAATCCCAAGCCTAGAATGTTTCGCCTGCCTGCGGATAGGGCGGCGCTCAATCGGATGGGATTCAATAATCAGGGGGCGGCAGCTTTGTCTCGCAGGCTGAGGGAGCTTTGGCCAGAGGATAACTATCCAGCGCCAATCGGCATCAATTTGGGCAAGTCGAAGATTACGCCGTTGGATCAGGCAGCAGAAGATTATCGGCAGAGCTTTGAACTACTGAAGACGCAGGGGAGCTATTTTGTGGTGAATGTGTCGTCACCAAATACGCCGGGACTGCGATCGCTCCAGGCCAAAGAACAGCTTGCCCCCATCCTCGAAACTCTCCAAACTGCCAACACAGAGAACAAACCTTTACTAGTTAAGATCTCTCCTGACCTCGCCACCGAAGACATCACAGAAATCGTTCAGCTCGCCCAAGACTGCAACCTAGCTGGCATCATCGCCACCAACACCACCATCGATCGCCGTTTGCTGACAACTCGCACCATTGCCACAACTGGCAAATCCGTCACCGACGAAGCTGGCGGCATCAGCGGCGCACCCGTCACCAGCCGTTCAACAGAAGTCATTCACCAGATCTATGCGCAAACGAATGGGACGCTACCGATCATTGGCGTAGGCGGCATCTTCAGCGCCGATGACGCCTGGGAGAAAATCACAGCGGGCGCATCCCTGTTACAGACCTATACAGGCTGGGTGTATGAGGGTCCTACGATGGTCAAAAGTATCAATAGCGGCCTCGTCAATCGCCTGCGTAGCAAAAGCTTGAAAAATATCTCTGCGGCTGTCGGTCTAGCGCATCGTTCCTAGGGGCTTTGCGGGTAGCGTGCTATGGCTCGATCGCTGTTGGGAACGCTCTGAGAGTGTCTTTCCGAGGAAAATTTATCTTGGCACGCTATCAGAAACCGCAGATAAGAAAACCCCGAAGACGACAAAAACAGCCGATACCGATAGTCTTTTTGGTTGTGGGAATTGCGATCGCACTCTTCTTTCAACAGGACGTCGGTGGCCGCTTGCTAGCAAAAATCAAGTACGACCTGACGCCATCCGCAACGACAGCTTCCCAGGCAGAGCCAGACACGCTTCCTGCCGCGAACTCAACGACACCTGTAGCCGCTACCGACTGTAATGTCAAAGGCAATATTTCTATCAACTCAGGCAGAAAAATCTATCATCTCCCCGGCATGGAAGATTATGAAAACACCAATATCGAAGCAAAGCACGGCGAAAGGTGGTTTTGCTCCGAAGCAGATGCCATCTCAAACGGATGGAACAAAGCCCCAAGATAGGCAGTAGTCTTGATGCAATATTTCAAAAGTCAAATATTAGAAGAGAAAAATTTCGAATAACAAAGTAACGTTGACAAAGTCATTGTGTTCGGTAACGACCGCGTTGACAGAGAGATAGGCAGTAGCTCAGGGAACCACTCCGCACCATCCGGGAATCGTTCAGCTATCAACGGGACTTGCTTAGTCACACTCGGGAACCATTCAGTCACCAACGGAACTTGTTCAGTCGCACTCTGCAATCGTTCAGTCATCAACTGCACTTTATCAGTCACAGTCTGCATCAACTCCGCTTCATATCACAGTCATTCCTGCCTGTGCGCACTTGACTCATCACAGAAATCGGCTGATGTTCTTTAGCTCTTATGTTCTTTAGCTCTCATGTTCTTTAGCTAAGGTGCTGATACCTATCCAAGGTGCTGGTGCCAACCACGCCTGATTTTCAGAACTTACTTGACTGAAGCGCCGTCGGTAAGTGCTACAACGTCTACCGACGGCTAGGCTGACAAACTGAAACAGCCAGTCTGTAGCTTAAGGGGCGCTGTACCTTAGCTACTCCAGTTTGCAATACATTTTGCAGCGTTGCCAAGGTCATCTGAGTTCTGGTTTCCTAGTCCACTTGTCTTGTTGGAGACCAGACACTCATGTTTATTCCATTCATTCAGGACGCTCCGGCGCCCACAAACACAGCTGCCAGCACTTCCCCATCAGCTGCCATTCCTTCGTCTATACCACCGCTGCCGCATGAGCAGGTTCGCCATCTGCTGTTAGGCACGCCGAGCCAAACGACTGGAGTCGCCCCATGCTGACGGGCAGAGCGAATGAAGTGATGGCAATCCTAATCAAGCGAGTAGTTACAGAATAACCCCTATCGCCTCACCGCTCTGAGGAGAGTTGATTCAAACGGTGAGGACGAGGTTGGTAGAAAGTCTCATTGTGGCGTTTTGGTTCTCTAAAATTGTAGTCGTCCGGCTCTATCCTTAACCGATGCCTCTTCTTATTTCGCTGAAAGTCACGCTGGTCGCGACCGTCATCACGCTTGTTTTGGGCGTTCCCACCGCCTACGGTATGGCAAATTACCGAGGGCAGGCACGGAATCTGATTGAGGGGTTGCTGCTGCTGCCTCTGGTGCTGCCGCCGACGGTGGTGGGTTTTGGGCTGCTGTGGCTATTGGGCGATCGCGGTCCTCTTGCAAACCTCAATCTCAATATCGTCTTCACCTGGTGGGCCGCTGTTATTACCGCCGTCGTCGTTGCTTTCCCGCTGATGTATCGCAGCAGCCGCGCCGCCTTTGGCCAAATTGACGCCGATCTGCTAAGCGTAGCGCGAACCCTCGGAGCCTCAGAGTGGACCGTCTTCAAACGAGTTGCGGTTCCCCTGGCAAGTCCTGGCATTGTGGCAGGCATAATCTTGAGCTTTGCTAGAGCCTTAGGAGAATTCGGCGCGACCCTAATGCTAGCTGGCAACATTCCTGGAAAAACCCAGACTCTACCAATGGCTGTGTACTTTGCTGTAGAAGGCGGCAATTTTGCGCAGGCTACCCGGTGGTCAGCGGTGTTGGGTGCGATCGCCCTGATCAGCGTGGTCATCTCAGATCTCCTAGGACAACAAACTTTCAGGAAAACGAGAAAAAACAAACATCTTCCTTCCGTAGCTACCGAACCTAAAATAGAAAGCGCCAAAATCGACAGTTGGACAGAACACCCAGACCAATCGCAAGCCTTAGCTTTGGCAAACCTAGCAAGTCTGACTATAGATATCACTAAGCGATTATCCGGTTTTACCCTTCGAGTTCAGTGCGAAACCAAAGCTGATTTAGTCGGCGTTTTGGGCGCTTCCGGCGCTGGAAAAAGTCTGTTGCTGAAATGTTTGGCCGGAATAGAAAAACCAGATACCGGACGAATTGTTCTAGATAAAAGAGTGTTGTTTGACGCTCAACAAGGCATTGATTTGCCTAGTCGAGAGCGGGTGATCGCACTCCTCTTCCAAAACTACGCCCTCTTCCCTCATCTCACTGTCGCTGAAAACATCGCCTTCGGCATCAATCCCTCACACCGCCCCAAAACTCATCACTCCAAAAAACATCCAAGCATCCAGCAAATCGTCACTGCAGAACAAATCATCACCAAAGAACTTCATGCTGTGCAAATGGAACGCTTTGCCAACCACTACCCGCATCAGCTCTCCGGCGGACAGCAGCAAAGAATAGCCCTCGCCCGTGCCCTCGCCAGTCGCCCCCAGCTCTTGCTCCTAGACGAACCTTTTTCCGCTTTGGATACCAGTTTGCGATCGCGCCTCAGCCAGCAGCTCTTCAATCGCCTCCACACCTATCCTGGCAAAACCCTCCTAGTCACTCACAACTTTGCAGAAGCCTACCGCACCCGCGAACTGCTAATCATCGATCGCGGCCAATCCATCCGCCAAGCCACCCCCGCCCAGATATACACCCAGCCAGAACAGCGTGCGATCGCCCAGCTCACCGGACCTCTCAACATCTCCCCCATCCAAATAGTAAATAGCCAGATCCACGCCACTAACTGGCAAATGCAGCTCACCTTCACCCCCTCGGCCCCTCACCCTCTCGCCCCCCTCCTCGCCATTCGCCCAAAGAATATTCGTCTGATCAAAGAAAGTTTGTATAGCAACCCTCAGTCGCCCTCTCAGACAACTGTTAGAATGACCACTCCTAAGAACTCAGTTGACCCTCCTTCTCGCACGACGCCCAGTCTTGACCATGCCTCCTGCTGGCTAGCCAATCACTGGTCTCTGCCAGATACTGTTGTTCTCTGCCTAAAGCTACACAGCCCCGCCCAGACCCCCACCGACTATCATCTACAGGCCAGACTCTCTCCACAAACCTGGCAAACACAGCAACAACAGCCCCTCCCCTGGACTCTCTTCCTTCCACCCGAACACCTTATTCTGCTCTGGCCATGACTGCTCAAACCATCCCTGTCCTAGATCTACAAGACTTCACCTTGAGTGACAGCAGCAAGAATGACGCCTTCGCTTCAGCACTAGGTGACGCGCTCTCAGATTTGGGCTTCTTTGCTCTCGTCAATCACGGCGTCGAGCAGCGCCTGATCGACATGGCATACAGCGCCGCAGAGGCTTTCTTCGCCCTGCCCGAGTCTACAAAATTGCAGTATGCGATCGCCGATCTAAAAGGCCAGCGCGGCTTCACCCAGTTCGGCAAAGAGCACGCCAAAGACAGCCCCGCCCCCGACCTCAAAGAATTCTGGCATCTAGGCAGAGAACGCTCCACTGTCCATCCCGTCAGCTACCCAGACAACCTCTGGCCCAGAGAAGTCCCCCAGTTTCAGCCCGTCATGAGCGCCCTATTCGACCAGCTCGAAACCTGCGCCAGTCAGCTCATGCAGGCCTGCGCCCAATACCTCCAGCAGCGCAAAAGCTTCTTCTCTACCCAAGTCGCAGAAGGCCAAACCATCCTACGCATCATCCACTACCCTCCCGTCCTAGCAGATGCCACCCCCGCCAGCCTCCGCGCCGCCCCCCACGAAGACATTAACCTGATCACCCTACTGTGCGAAGCCACCACCCCCGGGCTAGAACTGCGTCAGCCAAATGGAGAATGGCTACCGATCCAGACCACCCCCGGACAGATCATCGTCGATACCGGCGACATGCTCCAGTCCCTCAGCAACGGCCTACTCAGAAGCACCACTCACCGTGTCGCAAACCCGACTAGCAGCCGCGATCGCCGCTTCTCCATGCCCTTCTTCGTCCACCCTCGCCCCGACTTCGACCTCACCCCCCTGCCCAGCTGCATAGAAAAAACCGGCGGCAGTCAGCTCTTCCCCGCCCAAACCGCCGGAGAATACCTACAGCAAAGATTAAAAGAAATCGGCTTAGCCTAAGACTGCAATCCCCTCAACCTGACGAATTCAGGTCATAATCAATCTAGCTCCTCTCCATCAGCCCTTCCTATAGCCCCCGACCGTTGTCATGGATTTCTCCTCAGCCATTCCAACCTTCGTCATCACACTCAGAGAAGGGGTAGAAGCGGCCCTAGTTGTTGGCATCGTTCTCGCTTGCTTAAACAAGGCAAACCGCACCGAACTAAACAAATGGGTATATGCAGGCGTCGCCGCAGGCATTGCCGGTAGCGTGCTCATCGGCCTGTTCCTCAGCCTCACTCTTAGCCAAGTGCAATACACCATGCCCGCACTTCGGGGATTGCTCAAACCTCTGCTGGGCGTTCTCTTTGGCAGCGTTGCCATCGTCATGCTCAGCTGGATGCTGATCTGGATGACCCAGCAGGCCAGAAATATGAAAGGTGAGGTAGAAGGCTCCCTGCAAAATGCGCTGGCCGATTCAGAAGGGGCAAACATCAGCGTCTTCAGTCTGGTATGCATTGCAGTACTGCGCGAAGGCTTTGAGACAGTCCTATTTTTGTTCAGCAATTTGGAGCAGAGCGTAGCTGGAATCGGGGGTGCCGTAGCTGGTCTCATCGGTGCCTTCCTGATCGGCCTAGCCCTCTTCAAATTCGGCGTACGCATCAACCTCAAACTGTTCTTCCAAACAATGGGCGTCTTCCTATTACTCATTGTCGCCGGACTCGTCGTCTCCGTCTGCAAAAATCTAGACGCTGCCTTCACCGCCGTCAGCATCATCAAACCCGACCTCAACCTGTGCATCAGCACCCAATCCTGCATCCTCGGTCCCCAGCTCTGGGACGCCAGCACCTTTCTCCCCGACAAAAAGTTTCCCGGCATCCTGCTAAAAACTCTTCTAGGCTATCGCGACCATATTTATCTCTTGCAGCTCATCGCTTACGTTAGCTTCCTATTCGGTGTAGGCGGTCGCTACTTCCGCAGTCTCGGCATTATCAATGAAGGAAGTACCCAGTCGGTGCCCAATCCGTAGCGGAATATCCAATCGGAGCATCTCATTTAAAGATCTTTTTGCGTTTATATTCAAGACGGCATTAATGCTTACTCAATACTATATGGCCGTACAGAGACACAAAATGAAGGTGCTGGTTCGTTGACAAATACTATTCATACCAGAACGCAATCTCCCAAATGGCAATCTACAAAACAGCATCTTAGAGCGATCGCAATTCAGTTTGGGCTATTAGTTCCCTTACTAGCTACAACCGGATGCAGCCTGCTGCCATCAAGTGAAGCCCAGCCGGGAGGACGCGGCGGCCAGTCCGAACGATCTGAAGGTCCCGTAGCCGTTAAAACAGCTACAGCAGAAACTGGATCGATTGCGGGCCTGTTGACCTACACTGGCACTACCCAACCGGCCCAGCAGGTGTCGCTGCGGGCTCAGGTCTCTGGTGAAGTCATTGACTTGTTGGTAGATGTGGGGAATGTGGTCGAGCGCGGTATGCTGCTAGCCCAACTCGACGGTGATTTGCAAACGACTACAGTCAATCAGGCTAGAGCTGAACTCTCTGCTAGACAAGCTGAGACGGCTCAGGCGGAAGTGTCGATCAGCGATGCCCAAGCCGCCGTGGTTCAGGCACAGGCAACGCTCGACCAAGCCCAGCTCGATGCCCGAAGGCTGCGACAGTTGGCAAATCAAGGCGCGATCGCACTCCAATCCGCTGAGGCCGCCGAACTAACCGCCATCAACGCCCAGCAGGCAGTCCGCTCAGCCCAGGCCCAGCTCAGCGCCCAACGGCAAGCCACGGCTTCAGCCGCTAATCGAATTGACGCACAGCAGGCGGTGGTTGCTCAGACCCAAAAGCAGCTTTCTTATACTGATCTGCGATCGCCCCTCGCTGGCGTAGTTCTCTCCAAGCAAGTTGATATCGGCAGCTTTGTTGAATCTGGCGCAACTATCCTAGAACTAGGAGATATCAGCACCTTAGAAATCACCGTCCAAGTCTCCGAGCTAGATATTAGTAGGCTCAGCGTCGGCCAATCGGCTAGCGTTACACTAGATGCCTTTCCCGATGAAGGCTCCATTTCTGGCACAGTCACTCAGATCGCGCCGCTAGCAGATTCGATCTCGCGGTTGGTGCCTGTGCACGTCACCATTCCCAATCTCTCCAGCTCGAACACAAACCGAAAAATCGGCAGCGGTCTACTGGCCCGTGTACAGTTCAGCCCCGATCAACAGACCCGAGTTGTCGTACCGGCTGGCGCGTTGGCGCTGAGCGAGACCGAAGCAGAGAAAGGCAACACAGTATTCGTAATCGAAGGAGAAGGTGAGCAGACAGTAGCTGTGGCCCAATCGGTTAGCGTCGGAGATCGCGATCAGGACCGAGCCGAAATTCTCTCGGGATTAGATCCAGGAGCGGCGTTCATCGTACAGAGTGATCGCCCCCTCACCTCAGGGCAACCCGTCAGGCTGAGCATACTGTCCGAATCTGGCGCTGAGTCAAGTGCCAGACCAATTATCAAGCCAGCAAAAGGAGAAAGCCGTCAATGACACAGCCCTCCTTACCGTCAAGTTCCGCTTCCACGCCCAAGTCTCTATCAACAGATACAAGATTAAACGGATCAGAAGCAACAGAATATACCGGCGGCTTCAGCCTCAGCAGAATCGCCATTCGACGGCACATCGCCACGCTAATGCTGACAGTAGCAGTGATCATCCTCGGACTGTTCTTTATCCAACAGCTGCCCGTCGATCTGCTTCCCTCCATTACCTATCCACGCATTGGTGTGCGAGCCGACGCGCCCGGAGTCTCTCCAGAAGTCGCCGTGGACGAAGTCACTCGCCCGCTAGAGCAAGCGCTAGCCGCTACCGAAGGCGTCGTTCAAGTCGTCTCTCAAACCAGAGAAGGCAGAATCAGCCTAGACCTGTACTTTCAACCCGGTGGCAACATCGATCAGGCCCTAAACGATGCCACCGCTGCCCTCAACCGTGCCCGCAGCAGTTTACCCGAAACCATCGGCCAGCCGAGACTGTTCAAGTTCGATCCTTCTCAGCTACCGGTCTATGAAATTGCGCTGACCTCAAATTCTCTGCAAGGCGTTGATCTTAGGGTCTTTGCCGATCAGGAGCTATCGCGTGAGCTCAATACTGTGCCCGGCGTTGCTAGCGCCGATGTCTCCGGCGGTGTGAGTGAGGAGATTCGCATTAATCTCGATCCGGCCAGATTGCAGTCGTCAGGACTGGGCATCAACGAAGTCTTGGATGCACTTTCAGAGCGAAATCAAGACACCTCTGGCGGACGAATTGATGGTCCAGAAGGCGAACCGCTTACCCGCGTGGCCGGGCGGTTTGAAGATGCAGAGGAAATCCGCAGCTTGATTTTTGAGGTGGGCGATTCAGCCACACCGCAGCAGGTCTATTTACGAGACTTTGCTGAAGTGGTTGACAGCACTGAAGAGCAGCGGATTTTCGTGAATCTAAACGGTCAGCCTGCTGTCAAGGTGAGTATTCAAAAGCAACCAACGGCCAATACGATTACGGTAGTTGACGGTATCAAGCAAAAGCTGGCCGAGCTGAGGGCATCAGGCTTGATTCCAGACGATCTAGTGGTCAATGCCACGCTAGATGAGTCTGTTTTTATTCAAAATTCCGTTCGCAACGTGGCGATTTCTGGGCTCACCGGAGCAGGGCTAGCTGCGATCGCAGTTCTCCTATTTCTAGGCTCGCTCCGACAAACATTCATTATCGTCATCGCCATTCCGCTGGCAACGCTAGTAGCAATTTTGCTGATGGGAATGTTTGGTCTCTCGTTAAACGTGTTTAGCTTGGGCGGACTGGCGCTGGGCGTTGGTATTGTTGTCGATAATGCAATTGTGATGCTAGAAAACATCACCAAGGGCGTTGAAGAGAGCAACCGGCCCGTGATTCGCCAAGCAGAAGTCAGCAGCCGAGAGCTAGAGTCAGCGCTATTTGCCTCAACAACAACAAACCTAGTGGCCGTATTGCCCTTTCTCCTAATCGGCGGCTTCATTTCACTACTGTTCAATGAGCTGGTACTGACCGTAAGCTTTGCCGTTGCCGCCTCACTGGTGGTGGCACTGACAGTCGTGCCTGCTCTAACTGCCAGACTGCTAGCCGTCCACCAATCGAGCGGAATCAACAAGTTCTGGCTAATTCAACAGTTTGATCGACAGCTGCAAGGAGCCACCCGACGCTACAGCCAGTGGCTGGGCTGGGTGCTGCAGAGGCGGATTCTGGTGATTGCGATCGCATTCCTCATGCTTGGTGGCGGTAGTCTGCTTGCAGTACGCCACATTCCTCAAGAAATCCTACCCGACATTGCCACTGGCCAAGCCGATTTACGCGTCCAGTTTCCACCCGGCACCACATTAGAAGAAAACCGCAAGGTGATAAACGCAATTGATCAGTTGCTGCTAGATCAGCCAGAAGTCGAGTACGCCTTTAGCACGTCGGGTGGCTTTCTATTTGGCAATAACAGCAGTGAAAATGTCCTTCGCGGCACCAGTTCATTGACATTAGTACCCGGCACGAATGTAGAAGCATTTAGCGATCGCCTCAACCAAGAATTTCAACAGTTTAATCTAGTCAAAACGCGACTGCGGCTCTCTCCCGGTAGAGTGCGCGGCCTCAGTCTCAGCAACTCTCCTGTGCGCAGCGATGTAGATGTCATTCTTCAGGGCAACAGCGCCACCGCCCTAGAAGCGGCCGGACAGCAGGTACTAGACGCGCTAGATACGCAGGCAACCCTCGCCAGCTATTCTCCCGACGCCGATCCGCCTCAGCCAGAAATCCAAATCCGCCCGGACTGGGAGCGCGCTGCCGACCTAGGTCTCTCCGCCGAAGCCATTGGCCGCACCGTACAAACCGTGCTCTCAGGCTCAGTACCGACCCAGCTTCAGCGCGGTGACCGGCTAGTCGACGTGCGCGTGCAGACGCCGACCACTCTAGTCCAAAATCTGGGTGAACTTGCCCAGCTACCGCTGCTTAATGGTAATAGTCAAGCCGTGCGGCTCGGCGATGTCGCCCGAATAGAAGAAGGCCAGGCCCCCGGTGAAATTCAGCGAATTAGCCAGCGGCAAGTCTTTATCATCGAAGGCGATTTAGCTGAAGAGGTCAGTCTAGGAGACGCTCTAGATGAGCTCGACCAGATTATGGCGTCAGTGACCCTGCCTGATGGCGTCACTCGTCTTCCCAGCTTCAGTGCTCAAAGCAATGCCGATATTCAAGACGGTCTTGGTATTTTAGGTGGGCTTGCCGCCTTCTTAGTATTTACGGTAATGGCCGTACAGTACAATTCGTTGATCGATCCGCTGGTAATTATGCTGACAGTGCCTCTAGCGCTAGCAGGCGGCATCTTTGGATTGTTCATTACGCAGACAGCGATAGGTGCAACGGTAATTGTTGGCGCAGTACTGCTAGTTGGTATCGTGGTGAATAATGCCATCATTCTCGTAGAGCTAGCCAACCAGATTTATGAGCAAGCGGAGTGTAGTCGTGCCACAGCCATCCGCAAAGCCGCCCCTCAGCGCCTGCGCCCAATCTTGATGACCACTATCACCACTGTGTTGGGAATGCTTCCACTGGCGCTCGGCATTGGCCAGGGCTCCGAATTTTTGCAGCCGCTAGGTGTTGTTGTTTTCTCAGGTCTCTCACTAGCGACCCTGCTGACGCTGTTTATTATTCCTTGCTTCTACACCCTGTTCCACAGAAGCTCTAGTAAAAAAGAAATGAGCGCTATGTAGAAAGTTCACGGGCCCTTTGATACAGCTTTCTAACTCTATTCTCCAAAACTTAGCGATAATTCCTCGCCTGAATCTCGAACAAGCTGGCATACAAACCCTGCTGACTCAATAAGTCATCGTGACAACCACTTTCAACAATGCGTCCTTGTTCCATCACATAAATGCGGTCTGCCATTTTTACCGTCGATAAGCGATGGGTAATCAGAATAGCTGCCTGATCTTTAATCAATTCTCTGAACTGACTGAAGACCTCAAACTCTGCTCTAGGATCCATGGCGCTCGTAGGTTCGTCCAATACAATCACCCCTGAATCTCTCAAAAATGCTCTTGCTAATGCAACCTTCTGCCACTGCCCAATACTCAACTCCTCGCCTCCTTTGAACAACTTACCTAGCATGGTGTCGTACGCATTAGGTAGGTTTTGAATAACTTCGTGAGCACCTGAGCGTTTAGCTGCAGCAACAACTGCATGGTCTTCGGGTGGGATCCGAATGTTGCCTAGCCAGATATTGTCCTGAGCTGAAAGATGATACTTTGCATAGTCTTGAAAAACGATGCTAATTTGCTGCCGAAGCTCGCTAACGTCTAAATCTTTCAAGTTAATCCCGTCAATAGTGATACGGCCGCTGGTAGGATCGTACAGGCGGCATAGTAGCTTTATAAGTGTCGTCTTCCCCGATCCGTTTTCACCGACTAAAGCAATGGTCTCACGGGGCCGCACTGTTAACGAAATATCCTTTAAAGCCTGTCGAGTTGTTCCTTCATACTGAAAATCCACGTTTTCAAAGACAACCCCCTGTCGCAAGGATTTAGGCATTTCTTTAGGAAAAGCAGGTGTGACAACTTCGGGCTTGAGATCTAAAAACTCGTAGAGGTTGGTTAAGAAAAGATTGTCCTCATACAGGCCAGAAAGCCCGCTCAGCAAAGCCTTGAGCGCACCTTGACCGCGCTGTAGGGCTTGATGATAAAGCACTAAGTCGCCCAGCCTAAGCGCTCCTTGAAAGGTCTGATATAGAATAAATGCGTATATTGAGCCAACCAGAAGACCTGAGAGAATATTTGCCGACATAAAAGAGAATACTCGGCGGCTCATCAGTCTAAGCTTAGCTTGATAGAGCTGAACGCGGAGTCGGTCAAACCGATGGCTGAATAGCTCACCTAGCTCGAACAGCCGAATCTCTTTGGCAAACTGTTCTGCGGTTAGTAGAATAGAAAGATATTGCGATTGGCGCTCGACAGGCGTCCATTGACGCTGCCACTGATACAGCTCGCGGGTATAGCGCAATCTGACGAGTATGGAAGGGATTGCACCTAGCAGTAGAACGCCCGTGATGCCCCAGTGGAGCGTCAACAGTAAGCCAATCATAGCTGCTAGAGAGAGACCGTTTTGGCCAACTTGAGCTAAGCGTACGATGATTTGATTGGGTCGGTATGTGGCTTCTTGCTGGGCTCGCTGGAGCGTATCGTGATATCGCGGATTTTCGTAGTAGGCTAAGTCAATTTCGATGGACTTGCTGTGCAAAATGCCGCGCATGTAGTCCGTTACCTTTTGGGCCTGAGCCGTGTTGACTAGTTCGGAGAAGGCGTTGCTCAACAAAGTTATAAAGGCGGCTACTGCTAGGCCAATTAGCAGCGGTAAAATCTGTCTGAGTAATATCTGCGGCTCTGTGGTAGGCAGCCCAGCAGTTACAGCATCAACTAATAGTTTGAGTAGATAGATAGAGGCTAGCGGAAGCAAACCCAGTAGCGTGATGAGCAACAGTTTGATCAACGTCAAATTGGGACTGCTTCGCCAAACAAGTCGCAGCGCTGGTACGAACTGGGACGTGCTGTTTAGCTTGGCCTTTAAGCTTGAGATGATTGTAGATACCACTGCCTTTTTACCGTATAGCGTCCATATAACTGTATGTTCGGCCGTATGCGTAATTTTCAGACCAATCTTTGGTTTGCCTGGGAAGCAAACAATAGGGGTTCGTCGTCAATTCTAGATTGCCCTGCGCCCTGCTGAATATCAGACTCGATAATTTGAACAATCTTTGATAAACCGTTTAAGTCGTGTAAGACCATAAACCTTCGTTCAAAAGACTCGATTTAATTGAAGGCATTGAATGCCCTAACATCTAGGGTGGTTCGACGAGTATCGATAAGAAGAGGTGGCCACATTGCTGAAGCCACCTCTTTCTCACTATGCACTTACAGTGTCAGCACTAGCTACAAACTAGTCAGCAAGAGCTGCAAACGCTGCACGACCTGTCTAGCCATACAAACCGTTCACAGAACTTCGCTTTCTATTAAAGATCGCAGTTAACGTCATCCTTGGTGGCACAGAGATCGAACGAACCAGTATCGAAACCTGGAGGTCCTGCAATAACATTACCTTTTAGCCCAAAGATAGTATCTTTAGCACTAGAGGAACCAACTGCGTTGGTGATTTGCTCGACATTGCCGTGAACGGTCAACCGTGGGCTCTCGTAAGCTTTCTTCATCGGTATCTTTCCTAATTGACTAACGTTGATTCTTGGATTAAATAGATGCACTAAGCTCGGAACAGATGCACTAAACCTGGAACGAAATAAGAGCTTATTACAACTGTAGCTGAAGAGTTGGGTAAATGCTGTTATTCTTCGACTCTAAAGTATGATTATACAATAAATAATTTAAAACAGTTGCAAGTAGTCTGAGTCCAAGATTGCTTTAGTGATAGATCGGAAATTAGCTTGAAGTATCAAATATGAGTAGGCGGTCAGCTTGAGCTAAGCGTACGATGATTTGATTGGGTCGGTATGTGGCTTCTTGCTGGGCTCGCTGAAGCGTATTGTGATATCTAGCTGGCCTTTGAGCTTGAGATAGTTGTAGATACCATTGTCTCTTTACCGTATAGCGTCCATATAGCTGTATGTTCAGCCGTGTGCGTATTTTTCAGAACAGTCTCTGGTCTAGTTACGGAGCAAACAGCAAAGACTCGCCTTCCTTTCTCGACTGCCCTGTACTCTGCTGGGTATCAGACTCAATAATTTCAACAATCTCTGACAAACCGTCTAAGTCGTGACTGCGCTCCAAGCGGCTAATCGGAACTGATTTCACTAAGTCAGTACATTGGCGTAGATGAGTGGTGACATGCTCCGGCAAGGTAAGCACGTTGCTACCGCGAGTGTGACCGATCAGTTCAATGATTGCAGCTTGAGGTGAGAGGGGCTTAATCGTGTTGTGGTTACGCGCTACCTTCTCCAAAGCATAAATCTTGCAAACCGTAATAGGCTCTTGAGAGAAAGAACGGTCAATGCAGTTATGACGTTTGAGCGCTTTTGCGGCGAGCGGCGTCAGCTTGCTGTAGTCGTAGCCGAGAGCGTCAGCGGCATCCGCCATTAGCTTGACATGGGGATAAGCTGGAAACGCAACAGGCGGCATGCCGTCCCTCAATTCGATAGCCATAACATCGTCCGTCAGTAGGCTGTAGCCCCGCTGATAGAAAGCGTTAGCCAGCGTAGACTTGCCCCAGCCAGAGTTGCCGAGGAATGCGATCGCACCTTCTGGCGTGTTAATTCCACTGGCGTGCAAGACCAACAGTCCTCTTTGTCGTAGCAGTAGCGTGAGTACTGGTCCTAAAAGAATCGGCCGCAGCAGCTCTTCGGTCATATCCGACGGCGGATCAAGAATAATTTGGTTCCCGTCTAAGACCATAAACCTTTCAATGTTGAAAGGCGCTATGTAGCCCTGAAACTTTTGGTAAGTATTAGCAAACCTCGTCTCTGATGGCGCGATAGAACGAATACAGATGTTGACATCAGGCTCTACCCCTACATCTTCTGGCCTAGAGGGTACTAGCTCAGGAAAAGGAATATTCGACCGAATGTGCAAATTGTAGGCAAAGTATGTATACATTCTTTCGCTCAAAAAACTTGATTAATTAAAGGCATCGGATGCTTTAACAGCTATGTTTGTTCGACGAGTATTGATAAGAAGAGGTGGCTACATTGCTGGAGCCACCTCTTTCTCACCATGCGCTTGCAGTGTCAGCGCTCGCTACAAACTAGTCAGCAAAAGCTGCAAACGTTGTACGACTCATCTAGCCATACCAAACGATCACAGAACTTCGCTTTCTATTCGCAGTTAACGTCGTCCTTTGTAGTACAAAGATCGAACGAACCAGTATCGAAACCTGGAGGTCCTGCAATAGGGTTACCCATTGGCCCAAAGATCATATCTTTGGCACTGGACATACCAATCGCATTTGTGATTTGCTCGACGTTACCGTGAACGGTCAACCGCGGGCTCTCGTAAGCTTTCTTCATTGTTGTTTTCCTAATTGACTAACGTTGTTTCTTTGATTAAACAGATGCACCAAGCCTGGAATCGAATAAGAGACTATTACGACTATGGTTGAAGGGCTAGGTAAATGCTCTTATTCTTCGACTCTAAAATAGTATAACGTCGCAATACCTAATTCTAAAACACTCGTAAGTAATCCAATCCAAGACCACTCAGATGATAGTTCAAAATTAGCTTAAAGCGTCAAATGTGGGTCAGTTGACCCTGTTTCTTACTATTTTCTTCATCAAAAATTGCTGTTTTATGAAATTGGGTAAATGACTCTTTCTCTAGCCAGCTAGCTAACATTGCGCCTCGATAGAACATCATCAAGTTCGTATGGTCCTCGGAGTCTGCTCTTTCTTCTCTAGAAACTAGCTCATCATGCAGCTTTTGCATAGTGTTCTTGTCTATGTATTGACTTGAAAGAGATAAAGAGTGCTGCATTATACAACTCATTTCACGTTTGTTGTGGTGCAGCAACCCATAAAAAACGCTACTACCCATTACTGCCTTATCATGTCTTTGCCAAATTTTGTCTGGCAGTACTGTTTTCATTGCTTGTCGCATTATGTACCTCGTCCAACCTTGTCTTAATTTTTGATCGGGCGGCAAAGACAGGCAAAACTCTATAAGGCGCTTATCCATGAAAGGACTGCGAGCTTCCATGTGAAAAGCTGCTGCGTAGTCTTGAATAATATCTACAACGTGGTTCAACACCCCAGAAGTCACATTCGAGTGATGCCCTTCTCTTTGCGTCTTAAAGCAAGGAGTCGATGCTTCCCTCTCAGTCTGATACCGCGCTCTAAGACCGGTCCGTTCAGCAAAAGCTGGATTAACAACTCGCAGCGAATCAGCAGTACTAGTGTCGCGTTTGCGACGTATTCGATGCCAAACCTGTTTAATAGAGTCTGGAAACAGTGCCTTTATACCGTGCCGTAAGATTAGTCGCCGCCACGAGATAGTGAAATGCTGCCGGAGTTGGTGGCCCTGATTGAGAAAGGAAATCCATTTTCCAGAGCGCGCAAGCGCTTCGAGATGGCATAGCCCATAGATGCATAAAGTTTGGGAGGGAGAGGATTTCATCACTCTTTTCAGCTCTCTTGTCTCGCTGGCAAAGCTATCCCAGTCACCTTTGTAAGCAAGTTCGGAGAGATAGTCAAAGCCATGCGACAAGGTCGTATCTCCATCAGAGCCATCCAAAACAACTCGAACACCCGCCTGCTGAGCGGCCTCGCCTAACCCAAATAGCAGGAAATGGTTGGGTGCTGATACGACGCTGCTGTGATGTTGCAAGATAAAGTCTAGATTGGATAGCGGACCCCTAACGTCTCCTGCTATAAAATGAGGGACTAAAGTACGATGCGCTGAAGTCTCTTGTTCGAGTACAGCATCGATGAATGGACGCTCATCACATTCTGTTGTTGATTCAAACACATTCGAGAATATATGAAGCGGACGTTCTTCCGGTAGAAGCTGGCGCGCGACACAGGTGACCGAAGAGGAATCTAACCCACCGCTGAGGTGAGTTCCTACAGGGAAAGCGCTGCGCAGTCGACATCGCACGGCCTCTGTAAAAACGTCCTTCAGAGCCGCCGCATATTCTTCGTCCGAGCCCATCTGTAGCTGCTTGTTTGGGTCGAGAGACCAGTAGGACTTAATGTGCATTGAAGCTGTTGTAACAGTAGCGCAAGAGGCTGGCGGCAGCTGAAAGATGTCTTTGAAAAAAGTGCTGGTTTTATCGACAAAAAGGGAGGCTAGATAATCACTGACTTTCGTCTCGTTCAGTTGATGAGGCACTCCTGACAAGCCCAGTAAGGCCTTTGTTTCTGAAGCAAAAGCAAACAGCTGCCCTGATTGATGATGATAGTAAAGTGGTCGGATGCCCATATGGTCACGAGCGCAGAACATTGAGCGATCGCGACTATTCCAGATGGCGAATGCAAAAGCGCCTACTAGCTTCTCCGGGCACTTTTCTCCCCATTTTTTGTAAGCTGCTAGGATAACATCGCTATCAGTGATTTTTTCAGACGAGCGATCGAATTCTAAAAGGGGTATCAGTTCATTTCGGTTATCTATTCGAGCATCTGCCGTGATCGTCAATCCATCGCTTGTCAAAGGCAGCTTTTCGATAAGAGACTCTGGCGTAGTCCACAGCATTCCATGTCCCATACCGATAGGGCCTTCGCAGTAGACATCGATACCGTCAGGTCCACGATGCTTCAACGCCTGCATCATCTGATGCAAGTCATCAGACTTAACTAGCTGCTGATCGAGGTAGTAAATCCCAATAATTCCACTCATTGTTTAGCTCCAGCAGCAAGCGCTCTTTTAGACAGCGGAGTGAACCGCTCTAAGTCATTTAACCCGCCAATAACCACCCGCCCTTGGTACTCTATCCAAGCGTGCGCCTCTATCTTTTGAGAAGCGTCTTTAGCGACACCAATACAGAGCTCGTGAGGATAGCCATAGCGATTCAACAGGAGCTGGGTTGTTAAAGCTCTTGCTAGGCACTTCGCACCTCTTGGCGAGTAGTCTCCAGAAACCTTCACAACCCATGCAATGAAATCAACAGAAATGTTTTGGCGTGACTTCTCTTCACAGATCCAAGCAGGCATAATGCTGTCTATTCGCCGCTGTAGGCTGCCATAAGGTAACAACCACAGCGCAATTCGAACCAGGTTCAACAGCAGAAAAGCGTAGAGCATGACTCTCCTTTGCTGCCATGAGAGAAAGCGGAACTTATCCTGGCGTCTCATGACTTGATGTTCACTAGATTTGTAGCCATTAGCTCTTTCAGAATGTCTTTCAAATCTTCGCTGCAGGCTTCCGGCTGTACATCGTATTCCTCTAACAGTATTTCCAAAATTTCACCAAAGCGCCTTGGCTGCTGAATAATTTCCCAAACCCGAGCGCCCACCTCATTAAGCCCATAATAAACACCTGAAGATAGATTCAAGATCACAGCCTCTCCTGCTAAATCTGATGAAATCTGATTTTGGGTAGAAGAGATGATCGTATCTGGAGCGAAGGTGATTAGAGAGGTTCCCATAAAATTCTTGTAACTCGTGTGTATCGATTTTGAAGCTGCCTGTTTCCAGACATTGGAAATTACGCCCTGTCCAGGCTTAGACTACGCAATACTTTTGTATAGTATAGTTAAGATCCAATGGAGGTCAATAAGCATGAAGTAGATACAGTAAATCTATGTATGATTGTGTGTCCTCTGTATCTTCTTTTGCATTAACTTTTGATGCCGTCAGGACATTTGTGGAGAAAGTAGAGATAAATTTGATCACTGCTGGTAGTTTGGCCCTACGTACAGATTACTGAACAGATACCGAGTAAGTCTTCTGATTCTTCAATCTTTGTAAGAACTTTATAAGAACAGCGCCCGCCGATAAATAGTCTGTTAAGAAGGAATGAGAGTGAGCTGATGACTCTAGCAATCCCGCCCTCCGCCCCTTCGACCAAAAAGATAGACGACCATTGTGAAGACGAGTATAGTTACCGGTCTCTAACGGCGTTAGATAGGCATTGCTTATGGCTTTGCTGTGGTCCTGGTTTTGTCTATCAAGTTCTTGCGATGTGTCTGCATTAGCTCGCTGATATCGTAGGTCACTGATTGCCGTAAGCTCGTTAGCTGGCTTTCAGATCCGCGATCGCAAATGCTTTCTTTAACCCTTGACTACCTTCCTCATCACTGGAGATCCCTACACTTGTTTCTCAAACGTTTAGCAATGCGAGTTGAGCTCCTTGTAGGCTCAGACCTGGTGTTTCTGTCGCTGTCGAGATATCGTCTTCCCTGTCGGCAGCTTGAGTGTCTGCTCCGGCAAGCGCCAAACCAGAAGTATGAAGCGGACTAATAGATTCTCCTAGATTGATGTCGCCAGGAAATCCTATAGTAGTTAGGACAAAGCTAGCGACTTTGTTGAACTTATGTGTTGGACTTATGTGTTTAACTTAGGCGATTTCCAACGAAGAAGATACCATCAGTTAGGTTGGATGAGAATGTCCCACTTTGGCAGAGTGGGGCCGATTGTTCTACCGCTTGCTGGTCCTGACGCTCGATGTTCTCGAAGATTAAATCGGTCTCAGGGACTTTTTTTAGGCTTGACTTTGACTACTTTTCGCAAGCGGTAGCCCAGTCGGTTCAATACTACCGCCATCGTACTAGGTGCGGGCAGTTGCCTGTCCTGATAGCCTTGCGCCTTGAGCTGGCGCAGCGCTGTGGCGGCGGTGAATCGAGTGAAGGCGACTGAACTGGTAAAGCTCGGCTCTTGCTGAGCATGGGCTTCTGCTAGCTGCTTGAGTGCCGCTGCTGCTGGCTCAAGATCTTCCCAGCGCACCACTGAGCGCTGACTGTGCGCCTTGGCAAACGAGGCGAGTGCGGTTCTCGGCTAAACCGACGGTGACGCTGCGACGGTTCCAGCCAAACTCACTTTCTGCTCACCGAGCGCTGCCGCTACAATACTTCAACGTCAGCTCTGCTTGAAAGGCTCGGCGCTTCTCTCCGGTTAGATAGGTAGCTGCTAGACGCAGGTCTTCTACCTGGGACTCACTCAACTGTTGAACCATGCGCTTTCGCCTCTCATTTTGATGCGGAGGTTACTTCGGTTATTCTAGTTGGTCGGTACCTTCTTTTGCAGAAACTACCTTGTTAGGAGTGAGCGCGATTTCGTCCGCGAAGAATTCGTGCGCCACAATATCCAACAGTCTTAGTCTCTGCTTACTATGAGTCCAAATAGTAAGCAGCAATGTAGTCCGTACAGTGAGCAGCCGCTATAAACGTGCTTGTTTAGCGTAAACCAGTACTTGTTTAGGTTTGCACTCGCCCCGTTGCTGCGGCCACTCCCACAGTTATTCCGCGATGCCTTTTCAGACAATAGTGTTACGCTCGCGAGGGTCTAGTTTCGCTGATAGTGCGTTAGCTGCTCTTTTCGTCGTTGTAGTCAGAAATGCTTTCATACACGCTTTTTGGGAAAGTAAGATCCTGATAGACATTACCCGAATCAGGATCTTCAGGGTCCGGCACAATTTGAAAGTCCTGCTGAGACTGCCAATCAAGCAGGCTCTCTCGGCTAGGCGGACTGTATTGTTTACTAGTGACCTGCTGATAGAGCGATCGCGCTTCTTCCTCGCTGAAGTCTTTGTCCTTTTGGAGATGTGTGACGATTTCTTGCTCATCAGCAAAGTACTGAGCCACCATAGCAAACGTCAGCCGTCCGTAATGCCCAATATCCTTTCCATCATCCAGAGCCTCTAAAATGCGAGACATGGTGTTGTTCTGTCGAAGATCGTCTACAGGCATGGCAAAAAGTAAGTATGTACTATTTTAGTGTCGCTTCTTTCTAACGAGATTAGAATCTATCTTAGGGGTGGAATTGTAATGTGGAAATACGCTTTTGCAGAGACTAAATGTGTCGCTAGCGAAGACACAGTGATAGGCGCTTGACGGAAAGGAGTCAGTGACAGTGAAGACAAAGTGGCGATGAGGCCGGGCGGAAGATTGTTTGACCGATGCGGTAGGGAACGGTTGATGGAAGTGAGACGTAGAGAGAAAGCGATCGCGTTATTTTTTGGATGCAATCACCCAGCGAATTACTCAGTTACTTTTCCCTACATCAGTCGATCTAGGATGCAGTGCAAGCAAGGCAACAGATTTGACTATCCCCTCAAAATCAACGGGCTTGGCAATGTGGAGCTGGAATCCTGCTAGCAGTGCGCGGGTTCGATCAAGCTCTTGAGTGTAAGAGCTTAGAGCGATCGCAGGAACAAGTCCACCATCATCTTCTGGCAACCTACGAATCTGACGAATTAATTCATAGCCGTTTGTATCTGGCATGCCAATATCACTTACGAGCACACTAGGATGAAACTGTTTCAAAGCTTCGATGGCTTCAGCAGCAGTGGTGGCTCCTTCAACCTTAGCACCATGAATTTCCAGCATCATTTTACACACATTGAGCGAATCTGCCTGATCGTCCACAACAAGAACCCGAACGTTCCGAAGATGACCGTCTGTAGAACTGTCAGGAGAATCATCAATGGTTGCTGGTTGCTCTTTTGTGTTTAGAGCAGTCTTTATAGTCGTCGCCACGACTGTATCGTTAGTCATGTTTTCGGAGCCACTACCTTCTCCAATGAGCAGCGGTAGCTCGACAGTGAAAACGCTGCCCTCACCAGGACCAATACTTTTAGCTGTAATGCGTCCACCGTGAGTTTCAATAATATGTTTCGCAATCGAGAGACCAAGCCCCATACCTCTTTCAGTTCTGCTCGATTCATTCTTCGCCTGCCAGAAAGGCTCAAAAATATGAGAAATTTCGCTGGGGCTCATCCCTTTTCCGGTATCTGTAACGGAGATCAGCAACGTTCCGCTTTGTTGACTGACGTCAATAGATACAAGACCCTGCGAAGGCGTGAATTTGATCGCATTAGAGAGTAAGTTTTGGATTACTTGATGGAGTCTAACGGCATCGCCAGAAAATTGTCCTAGCGACTGAAAAGGCGCAAAGACGACGCGGATAGCTTTGTGGTGACTGATGGGTTCTACTGCGTCAACAGCTTCTAGTATGATCTGGTTCAATCCATGGAGATTCAGCACTTCTAGGCCGCAGTCAAACTTTCCTTGAGCGATCCGAGAACTATCTAATAAATCGCCTGCTAAACGCTCTAATAATTTTGCATTAGACTGAATAACTTCGAGTGCTTTATGTCCAAGTTCAGCGCTTTTCCGATTGGTCTCTAAGAGCTGTAGCCAGGCGCTAATGTTTGAGATGGGCGATCGCAGCTCGTGAGAAAAGCTTGCCAAGAACTCATCCTTACGCTGATTGGATTGGATTGCTTGAGTGCGCGACGCTTCCGCTTCTTCTAGAAGTTGGATGCGTTGCTGTTCGAGCTTCTTGCGCTGAGTGATATCACGCCAGGTCATTACTAACCCATCGTCCAGCTTGGCTGCGCTCACTTCGATTGCAACAAACTGATCGCTGGTTATTTCATCTTGTTTGTTGTACCCGCCTAGACATATCTCCTTTTGATAGGGTCTACCGCCATCTGCTACAAAACAAAGTTCAGTAAAAAAATGGCTTTCACTCGTGTCTCTAAGGCCCGGTATTAGTCTGTAAATAGAGTGCCCTATCTGCTCGTCTACAGAGATTGATAAATATTGACGAGCCATTTCGTTGATGTATTCCACGGCAAAGTCTTGAATCATACCCTGAGCGCTACGCACAGCGCTTAGAATGACCAGGCAATCTGCCATTGCTTCGACTGACGTACGAAACCGAGCTTCGTTCTTCTTCAGCTCAGCAGTTGCCCTTGCAAGCAGCTTCTGCTCCTGAGTCTCCTTTAGCGCTCGTTTTACAGCCGGTACTAGGCGCTCTAAGCGTTTCTTGAGGACGTAGTTGGCGGCTCCGCTCTTAAGCGCCTCAATCGCCCTTTCCTCACCCATAACGTCCGACACCAAGATGCAAGGAATCTGCGGAAATTGGGCACTGACAATCCTGATAGCTTCCATCCCGTTGAAGGTGGGTAGCGAATAGTCAGCTAGCACAATATCGATAGGTCGAGACTGAAGAACCTGTTGAAAGTCTTCTTGAGTTTCGACGACGGTAAACTCACAATCTAGATCGCTGTTGTCTAAGGTTGTAGCAAGCAGCTCAACATCGGCAGGGCTATCTTCGAGGAGTAAAAACCTTAGCTTAGTCATTGAACCTTCTGCTTGAACCTTCTGCTTGAACCTTCTGCTTGAACCTTCTGCTTGAACCTTCTGCTTAAACATACTGTTGAAAGGCTGCTTTCTTAGATCACAAGTCACAACTATTGACTGAATTTAGGCGGGACAGACTTCCTATCTCATCCTTCACCAGATGAGGAAGACGAAATAAGTAATTGAGTCGTCGTAAGACTCTCGCTCGATTCAGTCGATGCGTTCTAAAAAGGAAGTTTCACAAGAGTGTCGCTCTATCAGCTCACCCCTTCAAAACTCACTGCCTGAGCGTCTGTGTCAAAGCACACAGCCATAGAGGCTCAACCGGCAAGAGTCTTAGTTTGTGAAAGTCTCAATTCATATAAAGTCTTAACTTGTATCACACAGCCATTAAATTCTAGGGATAGGCAACTAATTTCTATCCTTCGATAACTTTTTATCGGCAAGTTTTATCTGAAGTACAGTGTATCTCAAGATAGGACTCTAAGTTCCTATTAAATAAAAACGGAGCTTAGATAAAAACGGAGCTCAGAGCGATTCAGAAAAGCAAGAGACGCAGCGCTCGAATATTGGCGAAAGCGCTAGGAATTAGACTGAAATCAGCTGGAGAGAAATAGAGGTTACTCATCATTGAGATAAGACCTGAAACCGATAGTCTTGGGGCAGATTTCACTCTAACCTCTTCGCCTGCCTTTTGAAGGCTTCGTCCTTACTCCCTTGGGCAGGCTTCGTCTCTATTCCTTTGGATAGAAAAACTCAACACGTGTAGAAAGATTCAAAAAAGAAAATCATTTACACTAAGCTGTAAAACAGCGATATGTGTTTAGCGTTAGTCGTGACAACAGCTGATTTTCTTCCTTTCTTTTTTCATTTATGACGAGTCGCTCTGTAGATCTTGATAATCAGCTTGCTACCGCTCGGAGCGATCGCACCAACGAACCGCCCTCGAAGGCGCTGCTCGAACAGGCTGTAACTACGCTGACGAACTGCGATCGCGAGCCCATTCGCATTCCTGGCAAAATTCAGCCTCACGGTATTCTGGTAGTTCTAGCACCCGCCACACTAGAAATTTTACAGATCAGTGCAAACGTTGAATCCTGGCTAGCGATGCTCCCAGACGAGCTGCTAGGACAGCCACTGAGCAGGCTTATCGGCGTGGCCCAGCTCGAAACTATTCAACAAGCGATTGCTGGCGACGAGGTTCCCAACGGACCTCAACCGCTACTACTCACGCTACCGTCTCAACCTGCCGATGCTCGAATGGACTGGCGTGGCCTAATACACGCCGACGACGAGATTGTTATTTTAGAGCTCATCCATTGTCAGCCAGAAAGGAGCCGATCGGATAAAGAGTCACTGCAGAAAGGCCTATCAGACAGTCTTGAGTCAGTTGATCCAGATCCGGCGGCTCTATATGAGCGGCTGCGTCAAGGTGTGAGTCAATTTCAGCGGGCAAACAGTCTAGAGGAAATTGCTAGCATTGTGGTCGAAACGGTGCAGGCCATTACCGGCCTCAACCGAGTGATGGTTTACAAGCTGGCGCACGACTATAGCGGCGCAGTCATTGCTGAGACCGTTCGCGAGTCCAATCCAAAAGAAGAAAATTTTTTAGGGCTACGATTTCCAGCCACCGATATTCCAGCTCAGGCCCGCCAGCTCTATTTGCAAAACTGGCTGCGAATCATTCCTGACGTTGGCTATGTGCCTGTGCCGCTGATTCCCGAACGTCATCCTCACTATCAGCGTCCGATAGATCTAGGGAAGGCAGAACTCAGAAGTGTTTCCCCGATGCATGTGGAATATCTGCAAAATATGGGTGTCAAAGCATCAATGTCAATCTCTTTAATCGTCGAAGATCGGCTGTGGGGACTGATTGCTTGCCATCACCTCGAACCGAAATACGTTGGTTACGAAACGCGCAAAGCCTGTGAGCTATTGGGGCAGCTAGCCTCGGTTGAGCTGTTCCGTCAGCAGACGCTAATCGAGAAGAAATATCAGGCGCAGGTTCACGCCATTCAACAGCAAATTCGTCAGACTATTTCGCAGCTACAGCCTGCCCATGCGATCGAGCCGGTTTTGATTCAGTATCAGCGGGAGCTACTGACACTGGTGCAGGCAAGCGGCGCTGTGATTGCCCTAGGAAGCCAAATGACGCTGATCGGCGAGACACCGCCAGAAAGCCGCATCCGGCCCATGCTCAAATGGCTGGTCGAACAGAATCAAGATATCTATCACACCCAGGCATTTGCTCAAGTTTTTGAGCCTGCTCATCAGGATAAAGATTGCGTTAGCGGCCTGCTAGCAATTTCAATATTTTTGCCTGAAGCCTCGTACCACATCCTCTGGTTTCGCCCTGAGCAAAAGCAGTCGGTGCAGTGGGCCGGAAATCCTCACAAGCCTGCGACTACTGCAGCGGACGGTAGTGTGTATCTCACGCCGCGTCAGTCCTTTGAACGCTGGCAAGAGAAGGTACACGAGCAGTCGCTGCCCTGGCAGACAACAGATCTTGCGGCTGCGCAAGATCTGCGGGCTACTTTACTGCTAACCGCTCTGGAGTCTTCGCGCTCAGCGCTGCGAGAATCGGCGAAGAAGGCGCAGGTGGCTAATCAGGCAAAAAGTCAGTTTCTGGCCAAGATGAGCCACGAGCTGAGAACGCCACTCAACGCTATCTTGGGCTTTACTCAGCTGATTCACTATCACGAAACGATCTCTCGTGAGCAGCGCGATCGCCTGGATATTATCAACCGTAGCGGTGAGCATTTGCTCTCATTGATCAACGACGTTCTAGAGACCTCACGAATCGAAGCTGGGCAGACCAGACTAAACGAGAGCTGTTTCGATCTCTATCAGTTTATTGCTTCTGTGCGCGATATGCTGACGCTGCGCGCCGTAAAAAAGGGGCTGCTGCTCAAGCTAGAACAGACCCAGCCACTCCCTCAGTATGTGTGGGGCGATGAGGGCAAGCTGCGACAAATTATCATCAATTTGGTAGGTAACGCAATCAAGTTCACCGCGCAGGGTGAGGTAACGCTTGGAGTATCTTTAGTGACAGGCTCTACTCTTAAACCTCAGGATCTAGAAGCTCAGAACCTAGAAACCCAGAAAAACCAGGAGCGTGTTCGGGTTCAGTTCAAGGTCATTGATACAGGCCCAGGGATTGCTTCTAAAAATTTTCAGGCGATTTTTGAGCCTTTTCATCAAACTGAAACGGGACGAAGTGCATACGAAGGTAGTGGTTTGGGCCTTTCGATCAGTTTGCAAAACGCAAGGCTGATGGGTGGTGATATTGAGGTGCGATCGCAGCTTCAGCAGGGCTCTACATTTATCTGCACTGTGCAGCTTGGCGTGATGACTGCAAACGATCTTAGTCTTGATACGCTTAGTCGCAAGGTGGTCTCCCTTTCGCCAAATCAGCCCGACTATCGAATCTTGGTGGTAGAAGATGTGGCTGCAAATCGCCAGCTTTTGGTCTCTTTGCTGACGACTATAGGGTTTGATGTTCGTGCGGTCGAGAACGGCGGGCAGGCGATCACACTCTGGAAAGAGTGGCAGCCCCACTGTATTTGGATGGATCTGTACATGCCAGGAATGGACGGCTACGAAGCCACCCGGCAAATTCGAGCTACGCAAACTGCCCAGACATCTAGCGAATCCTCTAAGCAGGACACGGTTATCATTGCACTTAGCGCTTCCGTACTCGACCACATGCTAGATGAGGTGATGGAAGTAGGGTTCGATGACTATGTGTGCAAGCCATTTCAGATTGACGATATTTTTGACAAAATGCATCAGCATCTTGGGGTGAAGTACCAGTATGCAGACGAATTTGGTATGGATAGGGATATAGACTCGATGTCAAAAGACGAAGTCGCTGCGATTGAAGCCTGGCAAGGAGAGAAAATATCAGATGTTCAAACGCAGCTACAGAGTCAGCCACTGACATGGAAGCAAGACTTTATTAAAGCAGTCTTGGGTGCTCGTGAGCGCAAGATTGAGGCGCTAGCCGACCAGCTCCCTGACGAACAGCAAGAGCTAGCTGATTTGATTGGCGGCTGCGTGCGTCAGCTAAAGTTTGATGTACTCGATCAGCTAGTACAGCCGTTGATTCGATAACCAAGCAAATTGATCGCACCACTAGTGATAGACATGCCAGCCCAGACTCCTGTAGAAAAAGGCGATATTCTCATCGTTGACGATCGCCCGGAAAATCTTCAGCTTTTATTTGAAGCGCTGAGCCAACAGGGTTACGAACTGCGCCGGGTGCTGAGCGGTCAACAGGCACTACGGGTCGCCCAGTTTGATCCGCCGGATCTGATTCTGTTGGATATTCGAATGCCAGAGATAGATGGCTATGAAGTCTGTCGTCGGCTAAAAGCGCATCCCAAAACTCAAGGCATTCCTGTTATTTTTCTCAGTGCGCTAGACGAATCGCTTGATAAGGTAAAAGCTTTTGACGTAGGCGGTGCAGACTACGTTACAAAACCTTTTCAAATTGCCGAAGTGTTAGCTAGAGTGAAGCATCAGATCAGGCTACAGCAGCTCTTAAAGGAGAATACGCTTCAGAAACAGCAGATTGAAGAGCGATCGCAGCGGCTAGAAGCCATGAACGATGAGCTAGAGCTGTTTGTCTCGTCAGTCTCTCATGATTTGCGATCGCCCCTACGCGGCTTGCAGGGACTTTCTCGTGCCCTTCTAGAAGATTATGATCTCCAGCTAGACAAGCTAGGGACAACCTACCTACAGCGTATCAATGCCACTGCGATCGCAATGAATCAGCTGCTAGACGATCTGCTTGCCTACAGCCGCATAGACCGGGTCGAGCTCTTAATTAAACCTGTTTCGCTAGATGCTATCGTCAAGTTGGCGCTCAAATCTTTGACTGCGGTAATAAAAGAAAAGCAGGCTACGATTGAGCTGCAGCCAAATTTGCCTCAGGTGATGGGTTACGCTCCTGTACTAGGGCAGGTTGTTAAGAACTTGCTAGACAACGCGTTAAAGTATGTCGCGCCAGGCGATCGCCCAACCGTGAAGATTGGTGCTTTTCTCACGCAACCCGATTCGATAGATGCAGATACAGTACAACAAACTCAAATCTGTTTGTTTTTTCAGGACAGCGGTATTGGCATTTCATCTGAGGATCAAGCTAGAATTTTTCAGCCCTTCAGTCGGCTGCACGGTGTAGAAGCCTATCCCGGTTCTGGCTTTGGTTTGGCCATTGTTCAGCGTGGAATCACCCGACTAGGTGGCACCTGCGGCGTCGAATCTCTCATTCAGCAGGGCAGTCGCTTTTGGATCAAGCTGCCTGCTTGTTTGCCACATGCTTCAGAACCAAGTGCCAAGTCTCTCACTGGGCAGTGACGAAGTGAGCAATCTAACGCAGGCTCTTATCTAAAGAGTACAAAACAGAGTACAAAACAGCTACCGAAAGTGGGAGCTGTTTCTGCTACAAAGCCTCACAGAGGACAGGTTGCTCAATGGATGGCCTGACAGATGACCCAATGGGCTGCTTGACGGATTGCTCAATTGCAGAAGAAATCCATCTCGGCTGCTGGTATGTCTTTAAAAGCTGCGCAACAATTTGCACCGCCCGGTCTAGACCTCGCTGAGCAGTCGAAGAAAGCGTTGTTCCCATATCAAAGCTCTCAGTCGGCAGCTGTAGCAGCCAGGCCTGCGGCGTCCGGCCATAGAGCTGCTGGGCCAGATTTAACAGGCTCAAAGGAGCGCAATCGTGTCCCTCTGCGAGCAGCGTCCGAGGAACCCGGCTACCTACTACAATCGGGTCGAGCTGAACGGTCCGCGAACAATTTTCGGGGCTGCAAGTGTCCACAAAAACAACATAGTCGGCACTGACCAAATCTTCTGCCAGCTCAGATCTAAGCTGACGGGTCTCGATAGTTTTGACAGCGGGCAGATGCCAATTGGCGATCGCGCTGGCGACCCGGATACCTACCGCTCTGTCACCGCCAAACTCGTCTCCACAGCCAACGACTAAGAAACGTAACTGAGTTGTTGGTTTAATCTTGGAAAAGTTCGTTAGTCTACTAATCACCTTAAAACAGACTCCTTGCTTTGCTTCTGTACTCATATAAGGTAAGAAGAGGGTGTGAAGACTTTATGAGGTACATAGCTCTAGCGATAAGCTTTTCACACCAAAAGAGCTAGTACCCTGTCAGCGAACTATGGTGACTGAGCAAGGCGCATTATGCAAAATGTAGCTGCTGACGCTGCCCAGGATAAGCTTTTGAAAAGGTACATAGTTGCGGCTGCCCACCATAATTAGATCAATGTGAAGTGTCTCAGCTATCTTGCAGATAATCGGTCCGGCCATACCGTAGGGCTGTAGATACCGAGCCACCACGCCAAACGACTCTGCCTCTGACTGCTTCTGCTTAAGCAGCACTTCAGCATGTTCAGAAAACTCGCGCCACTGTCTTTCATCATTTTGGTTAGTTTGGCAATCTAAATCTGGATAGCTTGGATTAGTAGCGCCTGTTTGAGTTGGAAAGTTCTCAGCAGAAACAACATCGCTGTACGGATTGACTGGGTCGAACATATCCAGAGCGTGAACAATAACAAGTTCAGCCTCCAGCGCTTTTGTCAGCTCTAGAGCATAAAGAAAGGTATTTTCGCTACTAGTAGACTCATCGACAGCCACTAGCACTCTGTCAAACATAATAAAGAATCTTCCGCAAATTTAAAAACAGGACGACAGAAAGGCTGCCCTGTTTGTGGCCAGAACCGTATCCGAAATGGAGGTTGTCTGGTCTGTAAAGTTGCTCCTGATTGTATTATAGGCAGACATTGTCCATTGACAAGCTGAAGACCTACCCAAGCCAAAATATTGAAAGCATTCTAGAAAAAAGTTTGTCAACGAAGAAGATCCGAGCGTGTCTCCATAAGATCCTCATATTTCTAATCTAGTCTGAGTTCATTAAAACCGATGATAAATGCACCTAGTGCTAACTATAAATCTCTCGTTTAGAAATCAACAATATGCTCGCTCTGCTGTCGATCTATTTTCGCGAATTAAAGCAAAATATCAATCAACAGTGGGGCAAGCTTCAACAATCTCTGATGCCAACCGACTCATCACCGAGTTCTCATATTCGTATGTACACAGCAGCTTCTGAGGGAATGAGAGCGGCGATGTCCCGATATCATTTAGTCCTTGTTTCTAATTAGGCTCAAATGAGATTCTTACTAGTGGAAGATGACAGAGCTTTGGCAGGTGCTATAGAGCAGCTACTGCTGGCGCATCACTACGTAATGGATTTGGCAGTCGATGGCGTCGAAGGCCGAGGCATGGCTGAAGTATTTTCGTATGACTTAATCTTGATGGATTGGATGCTTCCTAAACTCGATGGGATGCAGCTGTGCCAGAAGCTGAGGGAGGAAGGGAATGCCACGCCAATTATTTTACTGACGGCTCGCGACGCTAGCACCGACAGAGTGGCAGGTCTAGACGCAGGCGCAGACGATTATCTAGTAAAGCCGTTTGAATCTGAAGAGCTACTGGCTCGCATTCGCGCTCTACTGCGCCGATCAGAGGGAATTATTTCACCCGTTTTGCAATGGGGCAATTTACAGCTCGATCCGTCTAGTAGCAAAGTTACGTGCCGTGGCACTCCAATCGCCCTCACACCTAAAGAGTATGCGCTGCTAGAGCTGTTTTTACGCAATCCTGGTCGGATTTTCAGCCTAGACAGCCTGCTAGATAAAATCTGGCCGTTTGAAGATGCGCCGACAGTTGCCTCGGTGCGTACGCACATCAAAGGACTTCGCCAAAAGCTTAAAAAAGCGGGACTATCGGGGGTTATCTCCACAGTGTATGGGCTGGGATATCGGCTACAGCCTGTTCCCCCGTCGACTGCTGGCGCGACAAGCCTAGATATCGAGAGTACCAGGGCCATTCAAGAAAACGGACAGGAAAATCAGTTGGATCTAGCCTCGCTTTGGCAAAGTGTTAGCGACAGCTATCTTCAGCGAGTAGCGGCTGTTGCTGATACCTTGCGCGATTTGCACCTGGGGCGAGTCGATCAGACTATTCGACAACAGCTCCTATCAGAGGCGCATGCACTATCTGGATCGTTAGGAAGCTTTGGATTCAAAGAGGTTCCCGCTCAGTGGCGAGAGATAGAGAACATTCTGCGCGACCACGATCAGCTGAGCGCTGATCTGCTAGATCAGATGAAAAGGTCAATCAACTCAATCGACCAATCACTAACGCAGGCCTGCACCACTCACACACCCGCTTCACCAGTCGCTATCTCAAGCGACAACAGTATCTCAGCTCTGCCCCTATCTACCTCCGCATTAGCAGAGCTACCGTCGAAACAGCTATTTCATCTGCTAGTCGTGGAGGCTAGATGCAAATCTGCGCAGGTAAAAGATCCGCATCCTACCTGGCTCCAAACGCTTGAAGAAATTGCTGTTCGCTATCAGATGAGAGTCAGTATAGCGAGCAATAGCGAGCAAGCGAGAAACCTCATTTTTCCTGAAGATTTTATTTCTTCTAAAGGCTCCGATTCTTCTAAAGATTCTGTTTTTCCAAAAGACAGTGTAACCTGGACAGCTCCCCAGATTGTTATCTTCAATTTTGACGGTTCTTCTGAGCTGCCTGATAACGACAGCGCCGACTTTCAACTGTTGAGCGAGCTACGGGATTTGCAGCCGCCGCTGCCAACAATTGTACTAACGGCGACGGCCAGCTTTGAAAATCGAGTCAAGGTGTCTAGGGTAGGGGTAGACGGAGTGCTTCAGATGCCGATAGCACCTACCGAGATCTTCGAGACGGCTGTGCGAATATTGCAAAAAGGTGCGCCGCCTGCCGCTAAGCTGCTGGTGGTAGATGACGATCCATCCGTACTGAGGCTGTTACGGCGACTGCTTCAGCCGTGGGGCTTTCAGCTACAGATGCTCGACGATCCAAATCGGTTTTGGCAAACGCTAGAAAATGTTGAGCCCGATCTAGTTCTACTCGATGTGAAGATGCCTCAGATCAGTGGCCTTGACCTGTGTAGAGTGATGCGAAATGCGCCTCGCTGGCATGAGCTGCCGATCTTGTTTATGTCGGCGTATACCGATGAACAAACTATTCAAAAGGTGTTTTCGGTCGGCGCTGATGACTATATTCGTAAGCCAATCGTGGCACCTGAGCTGGTAGCACGGGTGCTGGGATGGCTAGAGCGATCGCGCACCCGACAATTGAGATCAGAAGTTGACAGCCTAACCGGGGTTGACAATCGCAAAAAATCTACTCAGTCACTCAATCGTCTTTTGGGCCTAGCGCAGCGTCAGGGGCAACCGCTGTGTTTTGCGCTGATTGACATCGACCGCTTCAAACAGATAAACGATAGCTACGGTCATCCAATCGGCGATCATGTGTTGAGACGGTTTGGAGTCTGCCTACGCTCAACGTTTCGCAACGAAGATGTCATAGCCCGCTGGGGAGGAGAAGAGTTTGTTGTCGGACTGTATGGCGTAGAGGCAGCAGAAGGTGGTGAGCGCCTGCGTCAGTTCTTGAAAACTTGGCGGCAGGAGTCGCTTGCCTTGTTTAAGGAACTCTCGATTGAGAATCAAAGGCTTGACAGTTCCGCAGTTACCTTTTCGGCGGGGGTAGCTGTCTATCCAAACGATGCTCATAGTTTGCAAAATCTCTATACTGCCGCTGACGAAGCGCTATACCAGGCCAAACATGCTGGTCGAAACCAGGTCAGACTCACGGCAGTAAAAGCCTAATCCGAGCTAGATCAGAATTAGCTCAGAGTCTACACAAAGTTATCATAGTTTAGATATATACTCGGCAGTACAATAGCTAGAAATTAAAACAGCTAGAAATTGAAACAGCTAGAAATTGAAACAGCTAGAAATTGAAACAGCTAAGAACTAAAACAGAAAATTAAGATAATTAGAACAACATGAAGACGAGGGTTCCTTCTTTAGCTGACTGCGTGGTGCTTCCCATCTCTGTGAGGGTGCCGCCAGACACACCTATCAAAGATGTGATCGACCAGATGCACGAAAACCAAGATAGCTGTGCGCTAATTGAGCAAAAGCAGCGTTTAGTTGGCACGTTCATTGAGCGAGGTTTGATTTACTCAGCGGTGCTAACTCAGTCAATGCTCGAGGCACCGATTTCTACGGTAATGGTCCCCGTAGCAGACACCATATTTGCCGGGGAGCTCAAAGATACGTTTGGTCTTTTTCAACAGATGCAGCGGCAACATCTGCATCATTTGCCAGTGACAGACGAAAAGGAGAAAGTTATTGGCATAATTACGCAGCACAGCTTGAGAAAGGCTCTTTTCCCTATTAATGTTCAGCAGGCACTTTCAAAGAAAGAAGCTAACGAGCAGCTTCTAATTGAGAAGGTTAAGGGCGAATTCATTGCTATGGTGAGCCATGAAATGAGAACGCCTCTTACTTCTGTTCACGGCAGCATCAGGCTGCTGTCTCAAGGAATTGTGTCGAGCGAGTCAGAACAAGGGCAGCATCTGCTAAAGGTTGCTGCCGAGAATTCTGAGCGACTAGTCAGACTTGTTAACAATATCCTAGAGCTAGAGCAGTTAGAATCCGGCAAAAGTCTGTTGTGTAAGCGACTGATCAATACGCAGGACTTGAGCAGACGAATCGTTGAATTGTCTGAACCGATTGCTAGAAAGAAAGGCGTTCTTTTGGAGATTACTGATGAAGGTCTCGAGCTGATTGCTGACTGCGATCGCATTACCCAAGTTATCGAACATCTACTCGATAATGCCATTCGGATCTCGGCAGCGGGATCGACAATCAAAATTACGATAGCTTCAGCAGACCAGTCAACTGCTCGATCAACAGCTCAGTCAGTCTCAATTCCTCTGATCGAATGTAGCGAAGCCACCGTTCTTTTTACTATCTGCGATCAGGGAATGGGCATCTCCCCAAACCATCAGCATAAGATCTTTGAGCGGTTTGTCCAAGGCGATCGCAGCTACGATCAAACCGGGAGAACAAAAGCAAGAGGCACGGGAATAGGACTAACAATCTGCCAGAATATTGTTAAACAGCACAATGGTAGAATCTGGGTGGAGAGCCATCAAGGGAAAGGCAGCTGCTTCCGCTTTATGCTACCGACTGGATGCGAATAAGAAAACGCTCATGCCACTACTCCCAGACAATCAACAGTCAGATGAACTATCAAAAGAACAGCAGTTGAATGAAAACTCAGCAGATCACCAAACTTCAAGCGGCCAGAATTTAACCAGTCAGAATTTGACCAGTCAGAGCTCAGCTAGTCGAAGAACCCGGCGGCTTTTGGTCGTAGATGACGAGGAAGCTATCCGGATTGTTCTACAGGCGGCGCTAGAACTGACCGCCAAATGGACAGTTTTAGTTGCCGCTTCTGGCGAAGAAGGAATGGTGATGGCCCAAGCAGAGCAGCCCGATGCTATTTTGCTAGACGTGATGATGCCCGAGATAGACGGTATCACCCTATTTCACCAGCTAAAGGCTCAGGCAATGACTAAGCACATCCCGGTCATTTTTCTAACGGCTCAGGCCAGAGAAGTCGAGCGTGAGCAGCTAGAGGCTTTAGGCTCTGGCGTCATTCTAAAGCCGTTTGAACCGGAGGTGATCGCAGGCCAGATCAGGCAACTACTGGACTGGAAATAGTTGGACTGGCTATAGCTGAGCTAGCAGAAACTATTTGATTAGCCACTGCCCAAAATCATTCCCGAGCGAGCAGGGATGTCTAGCATAGCAGCGCGATCGCCTAGCCACTCCACGCTGCCTTCTCCATATAGCACCTTGCCATTGTCGACCGCGATATCTGCTAGCCGCACCTGTACAGATGCCTCGCCCGTATTGACCGCAACTACAACCATCTCTTTCTCCAAGATTCTAGAGAAAACATAGCAGTCTCCTTCTGCGGCTAGGGTCTGATATTTTCCAGTTCGCAGCGCCGGGTGTGCATGTCTAAGAGCAATTAGTGACTTGTGCGCTGATAAGATCTCCTGGTTCCATTGTTCTTTTTCTGGAAAGACCCGGCGACAGTCAGGGTCTAGCTTTCCAGGCAGCCCAACTTCATCGCCGTAATAGATGCTGGGCGCACCGGGAAAGGTCAACAGCAACAATGTTGCCAGCAAGAAACTAGAAATATCTTCACTCGCTACGCTAAAGGCTCTGGCAATATCGTGGCTAGAGAGCAAATTGAGCTGAGTCTGTTGTATCTCCCAATCATATAGGTTTAACAAGGCTTCGATTTTCTCTGCGTAGCCCTTCGCATCCAGGGCCGGATAAGGGCTGTAGGAGACGCTTTCAACTATGGGCATAGAGACTCTGTTCTTGGCGGTAAATGCGATCGCGGGCCCAGTAAACAAATAGTTCATCACGCCATCAAACTGATCGCCCTGTAGCCATTCACTCGCATCGGTCCACACCTCGCCAACAATATAAGCTTCGGGATTAACCGCCTTTACCCGCGAGCGAAACTCTACCCAGAAGCCTTCTGTCTTTACATCAAAAGGGACATCTAGTCGCCAGCCATCCACGCCTTGCTCGATCCAATATTCTCCAATCCGCATAATGTATTCTCTAGCCTGCGGATTGTCATGGTTGAATTCTGGCAAAGCGCGATTGTTCCACCAACCCTCGTAGTTGGCAGGTCTGTCACCATCGTAGGCAGAAAGCGGCCAGCCCTCAATTTTGAACCAGTCTACCCAGGGGGAATGGGGGCCATTTTCGAGAATATCGTTAAAGTAGAAAAAGCCTCGACTGGCGTGGTTGAAAACGCCGTCTAGAACGACTTTGAGATTGCGATCGTGGGCGGCTTCGAGCAGGTCGAAGAAGGCTTCGTTGCCGCCGAGCAAAGGATCTATCTGATAGTAGTCGTGGGTGTGATAGCGGTGGTTGCTAGCGGACTGGAAAATAGGCGTGAAGTAGATGGCGGTGACGCCTAAGCTTTGTATATAGTCTAGCTTCTCAGCAATCCCCCAAAGGTCGCCGCCTTTATAGCCTTCTAGAGTAGGGGCACTATTCCAATCTTCTAAAGGAACCTGCATGTAGGGAGGCAGGTTGGAACGGGTGGTGCGGGCAAAGCGGTCAGGAAAGATTTGGTAGAAGACAGCGTGTTTTACCCAGTCTGGCGTTTGAATTGGCATTTCGTCTTTTGTAGTCAGGTGTTCTGGAGTTAGCTTAAAGGATTATGCTGATTTTATTGGATTGCCACCTACACCTACGCCTCTCGTAAGAGCTATCTTCAGATGAAACCGAAGTCCCAAGAGTATGTTGTCGGCGTCATGACGATGGATGTAGAGGGTAAAGACTCTGAGCGCTTTCTCGACTGCGCGACTAAAGCCGTCAGTACTTTTGATCAGGCGCTGACCGATTCGCTAGGCGTTCAGGTGGTGACGCTTGCTTTTGAAGGACCGCATCTGATGCCGACTGCCGGAGCCTATGCTCCGCTTGATTTTTTGCACATCGGGATGACTGAAAAAATAGAGCGGGACGTACATTTTCTGCTGATCGTCACCGAAGTCGACTTATCGACAGCTGCGTTTAGCTCGACAGTGGCACTACCCAGTCAGCTCACCAATGTTGGCGTTATCTCGACAAAGCGTCTGAACGCTAGCTTTTGGGGCAACCCGGAAGACAGATCGCTGACTGTTCGCCGTTTAGAAACTTTGTTGCTTCACACTTTCAGTCGTTTGCTGAATCTTGCTTATTCTAAGCATTCACAGAATATTATGTACGATTTTGCAGATGTAGAAGATCTCGCTGACATGGTTCACTTGACAAATGGGCAGCGCCAGCAGATGTACAAGGCACTGCCTCGAGAGGCGCATGAGCGCACGAGCCGAAAAAGCCGCTGGCGGTTTGTTTTAGCGACTCTGATCAGAGATTGGGAGAGTATTGCGATCGCAATCATCCGAGCCAATCCATTTCGCCTGCTTGCTCGCCTGCCAACCATGATTACAGCGGCACTTTCTACCATTATCTTTTTGTTCTTCACCCCTGACATGTGGGACGTGGCTAGCACGGTTGAACTCTATCAGCTGATTTTGTTCTCTATGATTGCGGTTGCTGCTGCCACCGCTGCTCTGTACAAAGCCTTTGCTTTTGGCGGCGTTTTTGGTCGCCGTAACCGGATGCTCGCAGAATCTACCGTCGTGACTAGTGCGGCGACTATTCTCAGCTTGCTGCTGACGATGGCTCTACTTTTTGCCGTCTTTATGGGCCTGATCTACGCGGGCACCGTCACGATTTTCCCGCGTAAGCTGATGGAAAGCTGGCCCACAGTAGATCCTGCGGTACGCACAATAGACCACATCAAGCTCAGCATATTTGTGTCGGCTTTGGGCGTACTGGCGGGATCTCTTGGCGGTCGAGCGGATAGTGATGGGCTGATACGCGGGGTGCTTTTTGTCGATGAAGAAGCCTAGCTATCAGACCATCTCTGATGGGTCTGCAGTGGCGTCTCTGATGGGTCTGCAGTGGCGTCTCAGCGAATTCTCAGTTGAGATTGCCAGAATATCAGGAAGCTTTAGCTTTGTTGTTAGAATCTCGCGCTCATCTTGGCTATGTTCAATTTACCGCCCCTCACCTCTTCTCGTCGTAAGCTACTAAAACGTTTGAGCTTGCTAGGTGGCACCGCGCTACTGGCTCCCCAGTTGCGATCGCTCCTGTCATCTTCATCTCAGGCAACCGCTTCAGTTTCATTGGACGCTGTGGCTCAGTCAGCGCCGATGGTAGTGGCAGGACTCAACCCACACAGAGTCGTGCTAGTCAGCACCACTGACCGAGCAGCAGGCGTTCGTCAAGCGATGGAGCTGTTGCAGCTACCCAGTTTTCAAGGCAAACGGGTGTTCATTAAGCCAAACTACAACACTGGCGATCCGGCTCCTGCTGCCACCGATCCAGCTGTTTTAGAAACGCTGGTGCAAGAGATTCAAAGCGATGGGGCTAGCCAGATCACCGTGGGCGATCGCTCTGGTATGGCTAATACTCGCGCAGCAATGGAGAAGATGCAGGTTTTTGCCTTAGCTGAGCGCTACGGATTCACGCCGCTGGTATTCGATGAGCTAGGGCGGGACGACTGGCAGTATTTTTCGGGTGAGGGAACGAACTGGTCGCGGGGCTTTGCGATCGCAAAGCCGGTCCTAGACGCGGATGCGATTGTCAATGTCTGCTGCCTGAAGACCCATCGGTTCGGCGGTCACTTCACGCTCTCATTGAAAAACACGATTGGCATGGTTGCCCGTACGGTTCCCGGCGATGGACATGACTACATGAGAGAGCTGCATCGCTCTAACAACCAGCGGCTGATGATTGCCGAGGTGAATCAGACCTATCGTCCAGCGCTGATTTTGATTGATGGGGTAGATGCTTTTGTCGGCGGGGGACCAGAACAGGGCGATCGCGTCAGGGCGGGCGTCATGCTAGCGGGTACGGATCGAATCGCGATTGATGCGGTCGGCATTGCCATCCTGCGCATGCTGGGGACCACCCGTGAAGTTTCCAGCGGATCAATCTGGAGTCAGGCTCAAATTCGCCGCGCCGCTGACCTGGGACTGGGTGCGGCCAGCGCTGGGCAAATAGAGCTAGTGACGGCTGATAGTAGTAGTACGCAGATGGCGGATAAGCTGTCTGCTTTTTTGATCTAACGGCTTTATTTAGACAGCGCTAGCTACCAGAATCTTTGCGTTTAGTGCTTATGTACGTGTATATATCTAGAGATTAGGTTTTACGATTAGGAGAAATTTTAGGATGCCACTGTTCGGGAGGTCGCTGCGTAAAAAGATTGCTTTGCTAGTTCTGTTGGCTGTTGTAGTGCTGGGTTCGGGCGTGGCTAAGGCAGCTGAGGGCGACGTAAAAATCACGCCGCTAGGCAGCCACGACGGCGAATTCTGCGCGTTTGACCGGGCGCTGGTGTTAGAAGATCCAAACGGACTGCGAATTCTCTATGACGCGGGTAGAACGGTTGCTGGCGCAGAAGATCCCCGTCTAGGTGAGATCGATGTAGTGCTAGTCAGCCACGTTCATGGCGACCATCTGGGCGATCGCCGAATCGAATCGGTCAATGCAGGCACCTGCGCGCAACCTGAAGCAAACATGACTACAACCCCCAATTCCAACAGCGCTGAGATTGCGGTTGGAAAGGGTGCGAACATCCTTGTCGGCAGCGAAATGTCACGGTTTCTGGCCAACAAAGTAGAGGGGCTAGGCGGCGATCCTAGCTCTGTCCAGCTGGTTCGCTTCGGCGCTTCGCGTGAGATTGAGGGCGTTAAATTTACGACGGTACCGGCTGCACATTCAAACGGGCTAAGCGGCGACTTTATCGAAGGAGACTTAGGTGAGAGCCTCTCAGCAGCAGGACTCACTGCCTACGTTGGGCCGCCCACTGGATATGTGATTACGTTTTCCAATGGTTTGGTGGTGTATCTTTCTGGTGATACCGGCGTGACGGCTGAGCAACGAACTGTCGTCAGCGAACAGTATGGCGCTGAGCTGGTAGTGATCAACATCGGCGACACGTTCACAACTGGGCCCGTAGAAGCAGCCTACGTAATTGACGAGCTGATTGCGCCTAGTGCGGTGATTGCCTCACACGCCAACGAAGCGACGACTAGCGGTGGCAAGGTGCAGCCAGAAACCAGAACGGCTACTTTTATTGAAGCGACTGAGACACCTGTGTACGTGCCGCTCAGTGGCAGAACGATGGCGTTTGATGCTGATGGCGACTGCACAGAAGGCTGTGATGCTACGCCGTAGAACGTCAGTGCTGGCTGCTCGCCTCTAGTTCTGGAGGGTGTTCAATGCCCTGTTGCTTGTAATGAATTTCAAGCTCTGGCAACCCCTCTAGCTTCTCTAACGGGTCGAAATTGCCGTTCGAAGGGGTCATCACGGTCAGCCCGTCCGGAATGCAGTGAATACTCAGCGGCGTAGAGCCGATCATTTCTCCATCTAGAACAACTTCTTGCTCAGGATCTGAGGTAATTTTCACATCAGTGCAGCGGAAGTAGCCAACGTCTTCTCTCTTCGTGGAGCGTTTGTTGAGAGCGGTTTGAAAGAGATTGTAGGAAGCTGCGATCGCGCCCCCAGTGCCCTCCGGTGCAAAGATAGTGACATCTAGCAGCCCGTCATACGGCACAACGCTAGCCGACCCCTGCGCCAGCACTGAAGTAGCCGGAGCAACGTTAGCGACCGTAACCCCAGAAGCTAGAACGCTAATAATTCTATCTGACGTTTCCATCGTCACCTTGAAGGTCTCTAAATCTTGTACCTGACGAAAGGCTGAAAGAATATAGGCAGCGCTGCCAATCTTGTTTTTGAGCTGGCGATTAGCCTGAGAGATTACGTCTGCTTCTAGACCAATGCCTGCGAGTAGAATCAGCGGCTTGTTGTTGCAGCTAGCAACGTCAATTTTGTGAGGATTGCCAGTCAAGATAGTCTGACAAGCGTCGTTAATGTTGGTGGAAATGCTAAAAGCCGATGCGATCGCGTTAGCCGTCCCTCTCGGAACGATGCCCAAGACTACGTCAGTCTCGATTAACGCACCCGCTACGGCTGACACGGTACCGTCTCCACCGGATGCGATCACGCAGTCGGCACCTTTTTCCACAGCCAGCTTAGCCAACTCCTCGGCAGGCTCATCAGGTGTCGTTTCCAGTACGGTTAGTGAAGTGCTTGGCTCTATCTCACCCCGAATAAACGCAAGTTCTAGATCAGGATCGCCTTGCCCAGAAACAGGATTGAAAATTAGATAGATATTCGAGAACATAACAACCGCAACTAGTAAATCAAATAACCTGTCAAAGCGTTATCGAAGTCAAACAAGGTTAAAGGATACGCTAGTTGTTATCTTCTATACATAGATATAGATAGCTAGATACATATAGGTAGATGCGAAAGGCTGCTACGGAGAAAAGCTGCGAGGGTCGCCCACGACTTCCATCCCGATGCTCTCGCCTGCTGCGACGACAGAGACAATATCCACATCAATCGGCAAATTTTTGAGATCGGCAAGTGGATTGATCGCGTCGGAGAGGCGATCAGCGGCGATCGCGCTGACATTAATCCCGGCAGCACTGACGCTATCCACTTCAAAGCGCAGCTGAGTCGCCTCTCCAACTAGCTCGCCGCTGACATCGACTGTCATACCACTCGGCAGCGCAAACTGATCGATCTGAGGACGGATACGCAGCGTTGCTCGATTTGGTGATTGCAGCATCACTTCAGCTTCTCGAACGTTTCGATAATTCTCTAAAAAATCCGATAGATCTGGCGTTTTTACCACAGCTGTGAGTCTGACGCCATCTACCTGAGAGAGCCGCTCTGTCTGCCTGTTGTAGACAACGCCAGTAAGCGTCAAAGCGAGCCGTTCGATCACGGGGGCGTCTTCTGGTCGGACCCTTTCACCGACAGCGACGACGCTATCTGCGCTACCCAAGCCAGCATCAAGCCCTTCAATCTCGACATCGTAGCGCTCAGCCGGGCCTACATACTTCGGCAGCTCTCGTTCGATGCCCTGTTCGACTAGGCTTGTCGGCGTGCAGCTAGCCAGCAATAGCCCTCCCAACAGCAGGTTAGAAAACCCTATACCTAGCCATAGAGCAGATCTTTTGTGTGGGTATGTGATGGCCATGGTGTCCCCTTAGCGTAGGCGCTGTTAAAGTCAGCGCTTGATTGACAGTTCATGGTGCTCCTCAGTTCTTTGAGCTACTTACAATTGAGGTGTCGATTTGTAGCTAGTTGAGTAAACTCTGGTTAAGTAAACTCTAGTCAAACAATATATGACCAATCGAACATCTGTCCGACAAATCGCATCAATTTTAATTTATAGCTCTGGACCTAATCTACCCTCAAACTGAGCCATTCCATCACAACTTGATATTAAGCTTGAGTGGCTGTCCAAGCGCTACTAGCCAATCATTATAAAAGTACAACGAAAGACGATTAGATTGATTTATCAACAAGATTCTATGTGGGTAGCCGAGCTGCGGGCGATTTTGCGAGGGGCGGCGGGGAGCTTTTTGTTTGGCATTCCACTGCTGTATACCGTTGAAGTATGGGCGATTGGTTCTTCTACAAATCCGCTGAGGCTACTGGTGGTGCAGTCAGTGACCTTTGTCGTGGTGCTGCTACTGACTCAGATTGAGGGCTTTCGCCGCTCGCTGTCGATAAAACCGCTAGAGACTGTGCTAGAGAGTATTGAAGCGTTGGGTATCGGCATTATCTGCGCCGCGATCGCACTCTTGTTGCTCCGCCGGATCACCCTAGAAACGCCCTTATCAGAAGCGCTAGGCAAATTGATTTTTGAAGGGGTGCCCTTTTCTCTGGGCGTGACCTTGGCACGGTCCACGCTAGAACGACGTCGACCCAGTCAGCGACGGACCCTTGATACCGAGTCGATGCTACCAGCCAACTTGCGCAGCACGGTGAAAAGTTCGGTGAGCAGCGCCTTGGGCAATACCCTGATCGACATTGATGTCACGCTGATTGGTGCGATTGTGATTGCTTTTAGCATCGCCCCGACCGAAGAAATTGCTATTATCGCGGCGGGCATGCCGCCCTGGTGGCTGCTGCTGTTGATGGCTGCATCTTTGACCATTTCCTACATCATCGTATTTGCCTCAGGGTTTACCGATCGCACTGAGCGGACCCAGCGAGGACTGCTGCTAAAGCCGATCACAGAGACGCTGCTGACGTACATCGTGGTGCTAGCGGCCTCGGCGCTGATGCTGGTTTTCTTTCAGCAGCTGACGGGCAACGACCCCTGGCAGGAATGGCTAGGCGATGTAATTGTTCTGGGGCTACCTGCGTCTGTGGGCGGAGCGGCGGGTCGCATTCTGGCATGATGGATTGGGGACAAATGAGGTGGAAATGGCTGAGCTAGAACCTGAGGCGGAGACCTCGAGCGCAGCGGTGCGATCGCTGGCAGAATGGCTGACCCTAGCGATCTCGTCTCTAGTATTGCTGACGATCGTCGGACTAGTCCTATACGACTGGCAGATCAGCAAAAATCTGCCCCCCGCTTTCCAGGTCGAAGTCAGCCAAACTACCCGGCTAACAGAAGGTCAGTACTATGTCCCGTTCACGCTCAAAAATACGGGTGGGCGGATTGCTAGAACAGTGCAGGTGATTGCCGAACTGAACTTACCTGATGGCAGCGATGAGACCGGAGAACAACAGTTTGACTTTCTATCTGGAAACGAGCGAAAGAAAGGGGGATTTGTATTCGAACACAATCCGCAGACAGGAGATTTGGTCGTACGAGTGGCAAGCTTTGGACTACCGTAGGCTACAGAGAGTCTTAGCCTAAGCCTGCGTCTTTTTTAGCGTCTGTCTCTGCACTCGACGCTGCCTCCATCTCTGCATCTAGATCGGCTTCTAGCAGATAGTCTTCTAGCAGGGTATCGACTCTCTGCTGCTGATCGGCTGGAATGCTAAGCATCATATATCGACGAGACAAGAAAGTGCGGGGGTAGGTTTTGAGAATAAGGGTGTTGGGTCTATCATCGTCCCAGCCGAAAGCTTGAATGCGTTCCCAGGGCTGCCAGGCAAACAAATAGGACAGGCCATTTTCTCTGATTTCTAGTCTGCTACGGCCAAGCAGTATAAACAGTAGAGCCAGGCTCCACCAGAAGGCAAGTTCGGCAATGCCAGAAATAACGCCGCCCGTAGTGACCAAGCTGCCAGTGAACTGATCGAGACGCGAGTAGGTAATCGCGATCGCCAGTCCTAGCTGAAACAGTCCCAACCAGAACAGCACCTTGCTTTGCAGCGTCGCACTCAAGCGCAGCAACAAATCGCCTGCCTGCTGCTTCCGTAGGGGCCAGCTCAGCATCCAGAGGAGCGCACCCGCTGCATACAGTCCATACAGAATCACCAGTCCATATCGCCCGGCAAACGCCAGCACCAGTGGCAGCAACAGTCCTATCAAGATAGCAGGGGCGGCGTATGCCAAGCTGCGGCGGGCTGGGCGACCTCCTAGCACTCTACTCAAGGCAAAGTAGGCTAGGCCAAGGCTGAATGCGATCACCAGTAAAAACAAAACCAAATTCGCTACCATAACCGCTCTCTATCCTTGAACTTTCGGTTGTAGGCAAAGCAAGAATACACCCTTACTTTGCTAATCACGTTGCCCGTTTCTTCACCAATCTTTTAGCCGTTTTAGCCCCTATCAATCAACCTGACAGAAGCTACAGCCAAAGCCTACCACGTCAAACGCAGCAGTCAATACGGCGCTTGGTCAGGCGCTATTCATCAGCCTGCGCTAACGTTCGATAGTATCTTCCAACGACAGCCGGATCTCTTCGGTTAGTGTAGCCACAGCCGTTCGACCTGTGCGTCTGTTTTGCTGGTAGTCCAAGAGGCGATCGCTCACACAGATAGGCGGCTGCACCATCATCCGCACCCAGCGCTGGCCCAGCCGGGGCCGACCAGACTGCCAGCTAGAGGGGGACCGATCACCCAGCTTTGCAACCAAATCAAACATCAGCAACGCCATCTCAGCACAGCGCTCAAAAGACGGCTTCTCTTGCAAATACTCACCATCGACAGCAACAAAGCTTTCCACAACGCGCATATGCATCTCTCTAAGGCTTGCCTCTTGCGCTGCCCAGTCTGCTAGTCCTCTTTCTAACGACGAAAGCGATGAGAGTTCCGGTAAGTCTTCGCGGTAGATGGCCTGCCAGCTTGATTCTTCTATACGCCGGCAGCGATCGACATAGGTGCCCTTATTCGAGAGATCGAAGAATTGTTCGGCAACTTGTAAGGCACTATCCAACAAGGCGTGCAGTCGATCGGAGTAGTCTGCTGGAGTCAGCTCTGCTGCTTCAGGACAAGAGAAATTCTCCGTGGTGGGATTCTCTGTATTAAGCTTTTTACTAGGGTCCGTTTGTGGCTTAACTGAGCGCCCATAAAACTTGGCATAGAAGGCTTCCATCTTTGTAATCAGATGAACGCCTAATCTAAAAATACGCAAGTAGCAGTCTTTATCAGCGGTCGGGGCGAGTTCTTCTAGCTGAGATAGGCCGCTTTCTGTTTCTAATCGAGCCAATAGCTTTTGCAGTTCTGACCAGTGGGCTTTTTCGTAGCGGTACTGAAGGCCGATAGGAATGATGAAAACTTTTTCGGATCGGCGATCGCGTGCCAAATCTTCCGCACACCAAAAGCCTAACTGCGCCACCCCTGGCTCCAATGGGCCTAACCGCTCACTGTGGCCGTTCGTCGCACCTTCAGGCGCAACAACCATCGGCATCGACCCTTCTGTTATCAGCTTCCGCGCTGCTTTTAGCCCCACCCAATCAGGCCGCCGTCCTCGACGAATTGGCACGCCACCAATCCGTGAGAGCATCCACCCAAGTCCCTTACCAGCCCAAATCGTCATGCCTCGCTCATACAGAAAATGCGTGTGGACCGGCTGCTTTAGCACAATTCCCTTTGCCTTTGCGGCTTGTTTCACTGCTCGCGAGCACAGGTACAGCCCAGTCAGTGGATCGTCTACTTCGACATGACGCACCGCCATCAAAAATCGAGCTTTGCCTGCTTCTAAATCGGCGTAGAGTTTGACTAGCGGATCTACGTTATTTACTTCTATTCGGCTGATACCGACCGGCAGCCAGGGGCGAATACGTACCCGCAGCAAGACAGGCAGCACCCAGTGAACCGCTCGCATCACCCAGGGATTGTAGGCGGGCGGAATGAATTCGAGGGGTGCAGCGGCGCGGCGCGTATCGGGCATGAGCGATCACAGGGAAAGGAAGCCGAAAAAGAAACCGAAAAAAGACCAGGGCATCAGCATAAAAGGTGCCCTGGTCTTCTTTATATGACATTTGTCAGTCGTTTTAGTTAGGTACGACTTGAAGAATTAGCGAACGTCTATCGAAGGTTTGAACTTTACTGACTTTCGATAAGTCTTCTACAACGCGGTTTAGCAGGTCGGTAGCGCGATCGCGGTGCTGGTGCTCACGACCTCTGAGCCGAACCTGAAACTTAACGGAGTCGCCGCGCTCTAGCCACGCGATCGCCTTGTTGATTCGCACCATATAGTCAGAATCGCCAACATTAGGACGCAATCTGACTTCTTTTACTGACGTACGAGCGCTTTGCTTTTGGCGCTTACGACTTTGATACTGGTGTTTGCCGTAGTCCAAAATCTTGGCAACCGGCGTATCTTGGTCAGGTGAGACCACCACAAGGTCAAGCTTGACCGTTTTCGCCAAGGCCAGCGCCTCTGAGGTATCGGTCAGGCCGCGATTGGTACCTTCATTGTCAATCAGAAGAACCTGCGCGGAACGGATCTGTTGATTGATGAGTGGTTTTTTAGCGATTGTATTTTCCTCTTAAATTAGAACGCAACAAAGGGATATCGGCATCAAACTCGCTCCATTTCGATAATGTGATCAACTATCTAGAGAGGTATCATTAACGGGAACTAGCTTGTACAATCCCTATACAAAACTGAGCGTTCTGTACAAGGACCATTGTTTTCGATTCCTATATATATGATATTTTACGCGAAGTTGCTAGGGTAGCATCCCACCCTAGCAACTTGTCTTTACAAAAGCGCTTAGAGACGCCTTTCTAAGGCGCGGCGATAAACGTTAGATACGTTTAGTCCCGCCGCTGAACAAAGGAACCGTCATGCTGAAGTTTTCACCAAAGGTCAGCTTTTGCTCCTCCAAAATACCCAAGGCGATTTGCTCGCCCATCCGGGCCGACTCGTAATAGTCAGTAAAGTAGTGAACGCCTGCCCAGTCGCGACCGATAGAAATATTAGAAGCGAGCTTGTTGAGTTCACCTTCTACGGTTAGGCTCATTGACTGGCTTGGAATTGCCTCTAGTTTTTTACCGTCCGTCGTCGGCACTACGTAGGGATCGGGCAATACATAGCCGTGGTCAAAGAAGGCTTTGAGGATAGTGACACAGGCACCAGCAACGGTTGCATGACCTGCTCCATATGAAGGGTGCATAGGCGATCCTTCAGCAAAGGCCATTGGCAGGAGATAGACGTCATCGCGATCGAACTCAGCGCCACCTATAGACGACTTGTATTGGTCGTTTTGCGCTTTGTTGTAGGCTTTTACCGCCTGCAGGGTTTCGTTAATCTCAACGCTAAGGTCAGCAACTGGGGCTAGGTTGGGTGATTGGGTATTACGCCACTGGTGAATGCGACCTGCGATCGCCTCAGGACGCATTCGGCGATGCACATTGAACTTTTGATAGCGAACGGCTTTGAGCGCACGAGTGGCGACTTCAGTGACCAAAGAGAGAATGTGAGGTCCGCCAAAGTGAGCAAACGCCTGCTGGTGATCGAGGTGATCGGCAGCTTGGAAAGGCAAACCCGGATCGAAGGGAACGCCCATAGACAATAGACCTAGGCAGGCATTGAGATAGGCTTGATAGAGCGCATCATGGTGGACATAGGTTGCTAGATCGCGTGGGGTAGTGATAAATCGGTAGCGATCGCCCCCCTGATTGACATAGCTTTCTGTCCCTCTTAGATCCGCACCATTTTGTACGTCAAGCCACCATTCCCAACTAGTCATGTAGTCTTTGTGAGGTGTGGCAACGCGGACTCTATTGCGAAGCGTGATCGCACCATAGGCGACTCGACCATCCAGAACATTGTTGTTGTTGAAGCCGATTTCTGGCGTGCCGCGAGTCAGAAACTGTGAAATGTATGGGCCAGTAGTATCCCCAAAAGCTGTCCCTCTAAAGGCAGTCTGAGGCGTGATTTGACCCCGGCGACGCTCGGTGGCGGCATCGCTGATATCGGAGAGGCTGTCGTTCTGGAACCACTTGAGCTGATTGAGTCTGGCAACAGAGGCAGCGACTTCTGGGTTCGTGTCAAATTCGGTAAAAGGGGTATCGCGCAGTAGCGACATCTCGTAGACTTCAGCGACTTCGGCAGTGAGCTCATCGCTACCGATAGCGGGCGCTGGCGGTAGAGCCACAGCTTGAGCATCAGGCCCTTCTAGGTCAAAGGCAAGTCCTGCCCCTGCGCTTTCCCAAGCTCGCACATTGACACCGTGACTTTGAGAATAGGCAGACTTCCATTCAATCGGCGCATCAGCGGTAGATCCCTTTGGACCTAGCGGCGTCGCCTGAAAGTCTCGCGAGTCGCCTGAGTCAATGCCTTTGACGAAGAGCTGATAGTCATCCGAGTTGCAGATTAGGCCATCAACTTCGTTGTGGGGCAGTCCTTTGGTGTAATTAGCGATGTGAGAAGATTTGCTGCCGCGCTCTGAGTCAGTGCCATCAAAGCGGTAGCTAAATTCTTCACCATTTGACTGCTGCTCAGCATACGGGCGATCGTAGGCGAGCTTGGCAGCGGCAATGCGAACGTTCAAGGCTTGTTGCTTACGAGATTCCATCAGGCTGTGTCCTTCTACTTGTGTTTGCGACTGATTGGGTTTAACTGTCTTTAGCGATGGCCCTAATCTACGTAGTTATTGGGGTGAGGGGTGGTACCCATCAGGGTGATTCCGGTAGGTTGACTTTGCTTTGGCAAACAGTTTTCACTCAGCGCTGTCAAAAGAGGTATATTCAGAGTCGAGCTGATTTGGTAGCAATGAACAGGCCCGAACTACTAATTATTGATGACTTCTTGTCTGACCAGATGAAGCTATTTAATACGCTGCGTGAGACGATTGCTTGGGAAGGCAGTATGGCGGCTAGGCGGACGGCTTCTTTTGGAGTGCCGTACAACTATGCTCAGATGAAGTATCCGGCGGTGCCAATGCATCCGGCGCTATTGCCAGTGGTAGCGCAGCTCAAGCAGGTGCTGGGCGTTGAATTTAACAATTGTTTGCTGAACTTCTATGAGACAGGTAGAAGCAAAATGGGATTTCATGCGGATGATACAACAGAGTTGCAGGCAGGGACTGGGGTGGCGATTGTGTCGGTGGGACATCCGCGTAAGCTGACCTATCGCAACAAGGAGAATCCAGAGGTGCAGCACGCTTTTTTGCTGCCGCCTGGTTCGGTGCTGTATATGGGATCAGAAGTGCAAGACAATTGGGTACATGCGATCAAAAGACAGAAAGAGGTGGGGCCTCGAATTAGTCTGACCTGGCGAGCGTTTAATGTTGTTGATTGATGGTTCATAATCTAGGCAGTTTGTTGTATTCTTCTAACCCGTTTGCTATTTCCGATCGCTTTGTTGCTGCTACAAGCCCCAAAGATGAAAAGCTCGCTAAGCGCTGGTGGTTTTTTTGCAGTGGCTCGGACTTGCTGGTCGACAATGAGAGTTTTGCGTTGCCTTTGGCGGTGAGTGCTGAGGTACTTGGGATAGCGCCATTGCGATCGCAATTTCTAGGCTACTTAGACGGGGTGCCCTGCATCGCGGCTGAGGTGAGTAAAGAAGATCCAGCACCAAAGGGATTTGGCTGGTGTAATTTGCGATCGCTCTACCAGAAAATGGATATGGAGGTGTTTGCGATCGCCGCCCGCGCCGTCCAAATCATCGAATGGGACCGCACCCATCAGTACTGCGGCCACTGCGCCACACCAATGACGCAGCTACCAACCGAAAGAGCCAAACGCTGTCCTAGCTGCGGCCTGCGACAATATCCTCGGCTTTCACCCGCTGTAATTATGCTGGTTTACAAAGGAGACAAGGTGTTACTGGCACGGGCTCCCCGATTTAGGGCGGGAATGTATAGCGTGCTGGCAGGCTTCGTCGAACCGGGCGAATCGTTAGAAGAGACGGTGGCGCGTGAGGTCCGAGAGGAAGTCGGCATCGAAGTGAAGAATATTCGCTACTTTGGCTCTCAGCCCTGGCCTTTTCCGAAGTCTTTGATGGTGGGATTTGTGGCGGAATATGCGGGGGGTGAGCTGACGCCGGATCTAGAAGAGATTGAGGCGGCGGATTGGTTTGCAAAAGATGAGCTGCCGCCTGTGCCGGGGGAGCTGAGTATTGCGTGGAAGTTGATTGATTGGTTTGTTCGGCAGTAGATTTTTAAGGTTGGTCTAGCTAGAAATTAGAGACAGCTAACAACAATAAGAATAGATTGCTAGATTATGTTTATTTGGTTCTATCGGTGGCGGGAATGTTGATATGGGTTGGTTGCGTGAGGTGCTGACCCACCCCGCCCTGCGGGCACCCCTCCCAAGAGGGGATTTACTTCAGGTGTTGAATTTAAGGTGGTTTGGGACCAGCAGATCTGAAAATCTAATCCTCATAGCCAGGATAAATCCCCTCTTGGGAGGGGCGCAGGGGTGGGTCTCGATGTCTGTTGAAAGAGGCAGACTTTCAAACAACACTAGATTAGGCAGTCAGCTTTGAGTGGTGCAATATCGTCATGCAGGTCTTCAATGCCGTAGTGAATATATAGACCGTGTTTAGCTAGCAACGCTTGAAAGTTGAGCTGCGTGATTTTCAACATCGGCGATCGGCGATCGCACTCCGCAATCAGGGCTATTTCATTCTAAAGAGAGATTTGAGCAAATCAAGTCCCTGCCCTGCTTTTCGTTGAGCTTGTGCCATGTTGTCAAAGCCGTGGTCTCGGTACAAACTGAGGGCTAGGTTACGAGCTAGCGCAGAGTTGTTGGGCAAAGGCTGTACCCGAATCCTGGAAGCATCTTCTCCTTGGGTCACATCACGCACATAATGAACTTTGTTCTCTATATGCCAGTATTCGCGAATGCGTCGGGCAAAGGATTCAACTGATTCTTCCAAAGAGCTGATGTAATAGCGGATGGAAGGCTGATTGACCAGAATATGTTGGCCTTTGAGAATATGCCGATAGCTCGTGACTTTGATGATTGTTTTGAGCCCAGCCCACTGGTCTGCATCAGGTAACGATCCGATGTCACGACACAGGCAGACGGTGCGCCGTTCTACGCGGCTATGACCTGTTTCTACTGAGTGAATATGCTCCTCGGATTGAAAGTTTCGTTTGAGTGCTTTGAAGAAGTTACCGTGATTGCCCTTGAGTGCCCCTAAGTAGTGATTGCCAGAGTCAACGATTTGCTGACAAGTTTTTTGGGGTGTTAAGTGCATCAAAGGCAAAGACTACACCCTGATGCGCCAACGCCTTGAGTACAGGCGGCAAGGCAGTAATCTCATTACTCTTTTTGTCTACCGGTTGAATGGGAAGAATCAGCCCTCTTTCGACGACATAGACCGTGACCAGCTGAATCGCTCGATGAGATTCTGTCTTACTCGTTGGGGTATCTCGCAAGTACGAACCTCTTAAAACCTTGCCATCCAGCGCTACTGTTTCACCGGCTAACGGTTTAATCTCGAAGAACTTGGCCAGACACAGACTATATGCTTCGTAGTCTAAGCTCAGTAAGACCCGACGTATGGTGCTGTAAGAGGGCAACCGGTTCTTGGCCGGTGCAAACAACTCTAAGAGGTCCTCTCGATAGCTATCAAGCCAATCACTGATAGCCAGAAAGCCTCGACAGCCTGCACTCACGGCTAGAGTGAAGAGGGATAAACAAAGCGCTTGCTCATGGCGACGACCAGCACCTCGCCGTGGGTCGCGTAACTCTCGAAAGGCTTCTACAATAGCTAACGTACTCATGCTTGGAAAGACCTCAATCGGAGACTCCTATTAGGTTTCCCTGAATTGTCTAGAATGAAATAGCCCTGCTCGGTTAGCAAAAAGTCAGTTTGGTTGGAATCGTCAAGCGGTAACGGTTGGCTTGGCAGAAAAACGAACGGACATTATCTGCGAGGGTGCGCAGTCAGGCTTTAGTGGCAATAAGCATTGGGAAGAGCGCCAACCATTGGCAGCAACAGCGCTCAGGCAACTGGCAGAGACGCATGCCCAGCAGGAGCCCAGCTTCACTAGTACAATCGCCACAATCGCCTTCACCCGGTTGACAGCAGCCAAAGCGCTGCGCCAATTAAAAGCACAAGGCTACTCTGATGAGCAACTGCCAGCGGCCAGCACCATGGCAGTAGTGCTAAACCGATTAGGCTACCGATTGCGCAAAGTCGTCAAAGTTAAGCCTGAAAAAAGTCCCTGAGACCGACTCCATTTTTGAGAACATTGACCTCAAAGATCGGCAGGCACAAGACCACTCTGCTAAGCGAATAAGCTTGGACTGCAAGGCGATGGTCAAGCTCGGCAACTTATCGCGAGGAGGTTTGACCCGAGGGCACCGGCAAGCCGACGACCACGATATGGATGTCAAAGAAGCCTGTATCCCCCGTGGCATCGTGGACGAAGATACCGGTGAGTTGTTCATCGGCTTCGGCAGCTCCTGCAAGACCAGCGATTTCATCGTCGATACCTTGCAGGCGTGGTGGGCAAAGCTGACGCCATAGGTTCAACGTCACATCCCCCATGCTTCAGATCAAAGTGGATAACGGGCCAGAGAACAGTGGTGTGAGAACCCAATTTCTCAAACGTCTAGTGGATTGGGTAGACCAAATCGGGAAACCCGTGCAACTGCTCTACTATCCGCCTTACCACAGTAAGTACAACCCAATAGAGCGCCGTTTGGGAAGGCTTAAACAACATTGGAATGGGACGATGCTGATTGATTTTCCCACAATGCTCGTCTGGGCCATGAGTATGAAGTGGAAAGGGGCGCACCCGACAGTCGAATTGAATCCATCGATTTACACGAAAGGAATTATGCTGGCAAAAGAACAGACGAAACCTATCGAGGCCCGTTTAGAACGACATCCTCTTTTGCCTAAATGGGATATTCTTATTCAGCTCGTTTTGGCGGTACCGTCTTTATAAGAAACTACCTAAACGCAATATTCCGCCAGCAGTATTAAACGACGGGAAGAGTTCAAAACTGGACGTTAGAGAAAATTTTATGGTTACTCTCCAGCCAACTGTTTTGGTTGAATTGGCTGAAGCTGAGGTTCCTCTTTTCTCACCCAGGCGTTGAACTGAGTTGGCTGAACGCAAGGTGTGCTATCTAGTCTGTTCTTTAGCTCTGCGCTGAAAGAGTCTAGCAGCCCGGTCAGGGTTTGACGGTCTGTAATACAGCCTTGAAGGGTGACTAGCTGCTCTAGGGTCCAGTTGTAGAGATCGGTATCGCCTTGAGCAATGCGTGAGTTGATCTTAGTCTCGAACTGGGCGAGCTGAGCGTGAAACTTACCGATTTCACCTCTAAAAGCGTTGACATCGAACGCTAGCTGCTGCTTTTTGATATCGGCTAGAACATCCATCTTCACAGCGGCTGAAATGCTACTGGCCATCTCTCGATTGACGATAGAAGAGACATCGCTACGCAGATTGACTACTTTGTTTTCAAAGTTGATATCGATGCGCTTGTCTAGCTCTGTCTGAAAATCTTGTGTGACTAGCGTTTTGATCTCCTCAGACTGGTCAGCGACTTTAAGATTGAGCTGTTCTTCTAGTCTTTGAACAGTATCAGAGAAATTAGTCGTCATGTCTTTCGTGACCGCAGCGACAATCTCGCTACGCAGACCAGTAAGTTTATTCTCCAGAGTATTGTTGATCCGCTTATCTAGCTCGTTTTGAAAGATTTGAGTGACCGAGACGTTGATATCGTTTGACTGCGCGGCAATCTTAAGCGATAGCTGTTCTTCTAGGCGCTTGACAGCATCGGAGATGTTTTGGGTCATCTCTTTGCTCACTAGCCCCGAAACGTCGTTGCGAAGGTTGACTACTTTAGTTTCCAGATTAGAGCTGATGCGCCTGTCTAGTTCGCTCTGTATTGTCTTGGTGATTTCAGTTCTCTCTTCTGTACGCTGAGCGGCCAGGTTGGCATCGATTTTGTCTTCGATGATGGTGATAATCTTGGTATCGAGTAGCTCAATTAGGCGCTGGTCAAAGTAGCCAGACCAGGCTTCAAAGGTCTGATTGAAGCTCAGCTCAATTTGCTGCATGAGCGTTTTCATCAAGAACTCCATCCGAGCCACTTTAGAAGCTAGGCTCTTTACCTGAGTTTGAGAGCTTCTTCTGATCAGACTCTCGATTTGTTCCCACTGATAGGAAGTTTCTTCTTGGGTAGTGTCTGTAGACAAAGAAGCTTCAGACTGAGAAGAGACCTGCTGCCAGACTTCCTCCATTTGGGCTGGGTCAAACTGGAAGCTGAAGGCGAACTCTTTGCTAAAGCCACCTGTCCCCTGGCTACTACCTTGACCGCTCTGGCGACTGCTCTGCTGGTTGCTGGTAGTAGTGGTGGTAGTACTCTCACTGCTAGAGCCGGTGGTTTGGCTAGTAGAATAACTAGTCGTTGACTCCTGGCTATCAAGGGCGCTGTAGCTAGTAGAGACTTCCGCCTCGGTGATGGTATCGACTGTTAATGTGATTTGACCTTCGTTGTCTTCTTTATAGGTGTCAAAGAAGTAGCCGGATACTGTTGTTGTTTCTTTGACTTCTAGAATGAAGTCTTCTTGCAGGCCGTTGAGAGAACACCAAGACTCGCTCACCTCTGCATCAGTCAAATTATTGATGAACTTGCCGCCCTGTATGAGTAAAATTGCCCAGGGTTCTAGTTCGAACTTCTTATCATCTGTCCAGTAGCTAGCGGTCGATTCATGAATTTGGAATCTATAGTTACCAGGCGTCAGCTCTAGACTATTCGCGTCTAGCTGAGTAAGCGTAGAAAGCGTGCCAGGATCGAGACGGAAGGTGTTTTGACTGGCGTCGACAGTGAGGGTTTGGGGCTCGGCTGTTTCGCCTTCGATAGAGAGCTCAATAGAGCCTGCGTTGCCTGCACCCTCAAAGCCAAAGAACAGCCCATGCAAGCAGACAGTCTCTTTTGCTTCTATCTTGAAAACATCTTTGTAGCCGCTAAGCGTTGTCCAGGTAGTGCCTGCTTCGTAGCCTGTACTTTGGTTAATAAAGCTGCTGTTATCTACGCCATACAGCCAGAGTATAACAATCGGTTCAGCGTCGCTTTCAACATCAGAGTGCTGATATTGACCGCTCTTGATCCGGATGCTGTAGCTGCCTTTGCTGAGAGCTTGGACACTGGCGACTGACTCTTGGAGGTACTTCATACCTTCTGAGTCGATTACGTAGCAGTTCTCTTTGGTATCGATGGTGAGTAGGGTCATGGCTGTCTCTTTTGAGGGTGAGGGTGTTGCAGTAGCGGGCGTTGAGATTGATTGTTTTGAGGTGGCGGGTTCTGTAAGTGTGGAAGCATCTGACGATACGGCGGCAATGGGTGCGATCGCCATGCCTGCCCAACGCGCTGAGGGGATAGTGTTGTTGAAGAGGACGGCTTTGCCCGTTGTTGTATTGATGCGGACAATTTGGCCGTCAGTGCCACCTAAGCCGGGATAGTTGCCTGCTGCGCCGTAGAGAATATCGCCCATGAACTTCATGCTGGCAAGCCCTGGAAAACCAGTATCGCCAATCAGCGATGTTTTCCCCGTTGATAGATCGCAGGTGGCGAGGTATTTCTTTTTGCCGGTACCTGTCAAGGTGATGAAGAGTTTGCCTTTGTTATCGAAAGCGATCTCTCCGCAGACGCGATCGCGATCATCCAAAGACGCCGCTACCTTTCCCTTACCTGTCTTGATATCCACAGCTACAATTTTGTCTGCAGCAGACGCGTAAAGCTTTTGATCAGCCGAGTTGTAAGCTAGACCCGCTAGCTGAAACCCCGTGTTGCCAATTACAGTAGAGCGCCCTGTCGATAGATCTATGCGAATCAGATTCATCGTGTGCCGAGAGCCAAAGCCCTTTCGACTTCGCTTCTTCAGACCGTAGAGCTGCTGATTGACAATCACCAAGTCGTAGACCTCAGCAGCGATCTCTCCGATTAGCTGAGTTGTTCCATTAATGATATTGAGCGTGTAGAGCTTACTGCGTTTTTGGTCGTAATCTTGAATATAGACTGTTCCAGGCGTTAGCGGAGTCATAACTGGCCCTGTTAGAAGATATCAGTAGTGCGCTTTATACGCATTAGGTTGTCACGGTGGTTTAGGTCGGTCAAGGGAGAAAAGTTGCTTTGTTGATAGCTCTACTGAATTAACTGTATAGTCCTGATTGATAGCTAATCACTTTGCTATAGAGTCGGATTGATAAGAGCTGGATTGATAATCTCTCAATTGCTGGTTAATTAATTAATCGGCCGACAGGCTGACCGAGTGCTAAAAGTTAGAAAAGTGATTTGAATGGTTGAGTAGCGTGACGCAAGAAAGCTGATGCCCATAGATGCCTCTATGATGGAAGAGTGAAGGCAGATGAAGGCAGATGAAGATGAAGGCAGACACAGATAGGTAATCACAAAGAGCGTGACGGCGAGTGCATTGACCCAGCAGAATCTAATGGACGTGGAAACCCTGACAACGATTGCAGAGCGGCTTTTACAGAGGCAGCTTGAACCATTAGAACGGTTTGTTTTACATCAGTCTTGGCACAAGCAAACCTATACGCAGATGGCGCAAGCCTCTAGCTACGGAACAGACTATATCAAGCATGTTGGCTTCAAACTGTGGTCAGAGCTATCAGCCGCTTTAGACGAGCCTGTGGGTAAAAAGAACCTGCATCTAATTTTTACAGCGCAGCGCTTTCAGGCATCTGATGAAACAAATTTCAATCTTGAAGCAGGTTCTGTGGCTGCTCTCCGGTCTACCTCTAAGCCCTATCCGCTACCGTCTGAATCGCTATCCTCCGAGTTACTACCGGCCTATCTAGCCACCCAGTTGGGGAACGAGTCAGCCGAGTTGAACGGCGATCAGCCGATCACAATTCCCTCGGGGCCAGTCCCGATAGGTTCGCCGCTCTACATTCGGCGATCGCCCCTCGAAGAAACCGCCTTTGGTGAGATTGCTCATCCTGGCTGTCTGCTGCGAATCAAAGCGCCTCGGCGAACGGGTAAAAGCTCTTTGCTCAACCGTCTGCTGGCCTATGGCGAAACCAAAGGCTATCGCTCAATCAAGCTGAACCTAAATGAAGCTGATAGTGAAACCTTTAGCAGCTTTGATCGCTTCTTACGGTGGTTTTGTGCCAACTTGAGCCTACAGCTAAATCTGCCTTCCCAAGTAGACACGCTGTGGGATGAGGATATAGGTAGCAAGGTCAACTGTAAGCTCTACATGGAGCGGTATATCTTCTCGAATGTGACTGAGCCTATAGTCTTAGGAATTGATGAGCTGAACCGCATTTTTGAGTACGTACCGACCGCGCACGACTTTCTACCGATGCTGCGGGTGTGGCACGAACAGTCAAAAGACGATCTGACCTGGAAAAAGCTACGGCTAGTGCTGGTTCACTCTACCGACTTCTATGTGCCTTTGAAGCTGAATCAGTCTCCTTTTAATGTGGGGCTAGCGGTAAATTTGCCCTCGTTTACCATAGGGCAAATGCAAGAGCTGGCAAAGCGCTATGGATTAGAGTCGTTGACCCACGGCGCGGGTGCTTGGCAGCTAAAGTCTTTGCACTATCTAGTCGCAGGGCATCCCTATTTGAGCGGGCTAGCTTTCTATGCGCTGCGGCAAAAGCAGACTACGCTCAATGATATTTTGGCTACAGCAGCTATGCCTAACAGCATCTATCGTCAGCATCTACAGCGATGCTTGGCGATCTTGCAAAGTGACTTGGCACTAGCCTGTTTGTATTACCGGGTGGCGATCGCAGATGAAGAAATTTCATTAGATGCCATCTCCGCGTATAAGCTAGAAAGCTTGGGCCTGATTCGCTTTGAGAATGCCTTGGTCAAACCTAGCTGCGATCTCTACCGCCGCTACTTTAGCGAGCAGCTGCGCTCAACTTGCAGCTAGACATAGCAGTAGTTATTGCCCTTACCCCAACCCTCTTCCCTCGGGAGAGTTAGAAGAGAAGAAAAGAGCCGAGAACAGGTAATGAGATATCAAGTTGGAGGAACGCTAATTGCCAATGACCCGACCTATGTAGAGCGTCAGGCGGATAGCGAGCTGTATGAGGCGCTGAAAGCAGGAGAGTTTTGCTATGTGCTCAACTCTCGACAGATGGGCAAGTCGTCCTTGATGGTGCGCACGAAGCATCGGCTGCAGCAGCGGAGCGATCGCGTTGCCACTGTCGATCTGACCAATATCGGCAGTGAGACCGTCACGCCTACGCAGTGGTACAAGGGCTTTGCCGCTGAGCTGTGGGCCGGATTTGGGCTGTTTGAAGCGGTTGACTTTCAAGCCTGGTGGAAACAACAAAGTGAGATTTCGCTACCGCAGACGCTGAGTCGATTTATTACAGACATTCTGTTAGATCGCCATCCAAAAGACACTTTCTATATCTTTCTAGATGAAGTAGACGGCGTGCTGGGACTGCCGTTTCCGGTCGATGATTTCTTTGCGCTGATTCGCTATTGCTACAATCGCCGAGCGGTCGACCCACGCTATCAGCGGATTACATTTGCCGTTTTCGGCGTAGCCGCGCCCTCTAACTTGATTAGAGACAAGCAAAGAACGCCTTTCAACATTGGCAAGGCTATCTCACTACATGGCTTTTCGCTTTCGGAAGCCTATCCCCTAGCCGCCGGGTTTGACTGGCCAAACGCGCAGCCACAGCAGCTACTAGCTGGCGTTCTAAAGTGGACACAGGGTCAGCCGCTACTGACTCAAAAAGTGTGCCGACTGCTGATCCAACAGAAGTTAGATCTGTTGGAATATGACAACAGCAAGTATTCACTAGCAGAGTGGGTAGATAGAGAAGTTTGGAAGCACGTAATTCAGCACTGGGAGAGTAACGATGAGCCAGAGCATCTGCGGACTATTCGCGATCGCATTCTCCATCAGCCTGCCATCACCAATCGAATTCTAGGCACCTATCAGCAAATCTTGAGCGAGCATCCCGTATTTTTCGACAATAGCTTAGAGCAAACAGAACTGTTGCTATCAGGATTAGTCACACAGCAGCAAGGACAGCTAGCGGTAAAGAATCCGGTTTATCAAGCAGTTTTTAGCGAGCTATGGATTGCTCAGCAGCTAACGAAGCTGCGGCCCTACGCCGAGTCGTTCAAAGCCTGGATGGTTTCAAAGCAGACAGATTCAGCCTGTCTTACTACAAGGGTTAGCGCTCAAAGAAGCGCTGGCCTGGGCAGACCAAAAGCAGCTTAGCGATCTGGACTATCGCTTTCTAAAAGCCAGTCAGTCTCACGAGCGCCAGCAGGTTGAACACCAGCTACTTGCAGAACAGCAGCGCCGAGAGCAGGCTCAGTTCGCGCTCGAAACTGCGAAGCAGGCCAATCACTTACTAGCTCAGGTGCAGCGTCTGAGTCGTCAGCGGGCAAAAAAGCGGCGACCGCCTGCGAAATGGATCGCGCTGTGGGGTACTGGGATAGCAGGTTTGCTATTGTTGTTGCGTCTGACTGGGCTGGCTTCAGGGCCCTGAACTAATCTCTTTACGATCAGTTCTTTCAGTTCCGTCAGCCAGCGCTAGTCGACTCTCGAATCACGATAGTGACCATAGACGAACTCGATCTGCAACAGATTAGAAGATTTCCGATTCCTGATCAGGTTCTAGCAGAAACGTTACAAAAAATTGACGCACAAGCACCTAGACTAATCGGCCTAGACCTCTATCGAGACCTGCCAGTAGAGCCAGGAAATCAGCAGCTAACCGAGCTGCTAGGGTCGCTACCTAACCTGATTGGCATTGAGAAGGCAGTGGGCAGTCAGATTGCGCCGCCTGAAGTGCTAAATCAACAGGGTCGAGTTGGCTTTGCCGATCAGGTGCTAGACGGTGATGGTAAAGTTCGGCGAGCGCTGTTGACCGTGCGCAATCAGACGGGACTACACGAGAGCCTAGCGCTAAAGCTAGCGCTAGCCTATCTAGAGGAAGAAGAGATTGTTCCCGAAGCGCTGCCCAGTCAATCTAGTGCTATGCAGTTGGGTAAGGCACAGATATTTCCTTTTCGTCAGTATGATGGCGGCTATGTCCGCGCAGATGCGGGTGGCTACCAAATCCTGTCGAACTATCGCGGGCCAATCGATCGGTTTCAAACGTATTCTGTTCGTCAGGTGCTAGCTGGGGAAGTGCCAGATGAAGCGGTGCGCGATCGCATCATCCTGATCGGCTCAATCGCCGAAAGCGTGAATGACCTGTTCCAAACGCCCTACAGCAGCAGTTGGTTTCGGCCTTCTGCTCAGATGTCGGGCGTGACGATTCATGCCAATATCCTCAGCCAGCTACTGGCTAGCAGCTTAGATGGGCGACCGATGCTGCGGACGTGGGCGGAGGGTACAGAATGGCTGTGGACATGGGCCTGGGCAGTTGCCGGGGCAGGTGTGGCCTGGTGGCTCAAAGGCTTTAGTCGGATTGTTGCCGCTAGTGTTTTGGGCGCTGTGATGATCGTCGGCACTTGCTATCTAGCCTTCTTAGCTGGCTGGTGGCTACCGCTGCTGCCAGGATTGTTGGGCTGGGCGATCGCCTCCAAGACCTTTCCACTGATCGCTGCCCGTCAGCTTAGACAGATAGAGCTGCGGCAGACGGTACAAGAGTTAGCTGCGATCGCGCAGGATCAGCCTGCGGTTGGTCAGGTCGCCATTGAGTATCTACGGCAGTCTGAAAGTGAAGAAAATCAGGCGCTAATCACCACTTTTCTAGCGGGAAGATAGTAGATGATCATAGGCTAGCTTCAACTACAGACTGCCAGATAGCCTGTAGCTGTTCAGCTTCAGACGGTGGCGATATTCTCTCATTTTCTGAATTTTGAATCTCTTCTCCTAACAAGCGCAACAAAATCGTACCAGTAGCCATTCTCGGCGTACCAGCGAGCTTGTTCTACGGGCAGAGATTGACTTGCGCGCTGTGATTCGGACGTTTCATTAACCCGCTGAACCCAGCCGCTGAGCACCGGATCGTCAGGCTGAACGGTTTCTCCACAGATAACTACTAAGCTCCACCGATAGTTCTCGCCGACCGCTAGCGGTGTGAACGAAGCTGGAAAAGTAAAAGCGGCAATGTTGTCTGTGGGGATAGGCAGAAAAGCTTTCTCATAATAGGTTCTGGCTTCGCTGGTGACTACTAGCGCAACCTGCTCGGCGGAGGTATTTCCCAGTCGGGTAAATACGGTAGGACGTTCGGATAGCGTGAGTCCAAAGTTTCTTTCAGGCATTAGCGCTTTCACAGCGGGTTCACTTGTATTGCAAGCTGCGCCATCGCGTGAGCCTGCCCCAGAAGTGTCTCTAGGTGCGCCGTCGCCAGGAGGCTCGAATCCTTCGAAAAAGACGACCTGATCTGAGAATCGGGCTGCTTGAGCAACGCTTTTTTGGGGTTTTTGTAGCTGGCTAGATAGAAGAAACGCGATCGCAAATAAGGATATCTTTAGCGGCATCGGATGCCGAGGAAATAGCTGGGGCATAGCTCGGTAGAATAAAAAACAAAGACGAATTGAAATAACACCTTTCACCCTATTTATACATAAGGGCTCAGTAGTTTTCAGGAGTGTCCTAAATAAGAGAAAAAGCAATAGTAAGTCTAGAATCTTCTTCATAGATTTACTTCAATATTCAAAACGTCTTTGTTCTTCTACTCTTGAGCTGACGGATCGGATGCACCTACTTTTAGAATTGTTTCACAAGTGGCTGCATCCGTTACCCTCGGTCGCTCTCCTTGCAAGGAAAACGATTTTCCGTATTACGGCTCCTGATCTTTGACAGTCAGTCTGATCTTGTTAGGATCATAAGTCGCTGAGACCACTGGCTCGGCCTCTACACCTTTGGTTGAGACGCTGCTGCCGTTAACGTCTTCACAAGCGACTTTATCGACGCTGTATACGTCCCAGGTCATCTCTTTGTCAGTGAAAGTGGCGATCGCGTACCCGTTGATTTCAGAATTCATATGGCTAATGTGCTGGTTTGTATTCTTGATCACCTTGCCCGTCAACCCAGCCCCAGACAGCGGATTTTCTATCTGGCCACCCCCCATACCGTTCCACAGTTTAGCAACCCCTTTTGCAACGGTAGATACGCCAGAGGCAGTAGACGTAAGCCCTGGCACATACGAATCGGCGACACCTGCAACGGCTGCATAAACCCCTTCAGTTAGCCCCGGAGAAGTCACCGCAGGTGTCATAAACTCCACTCCAGCAGCGCGAGTGTGGTCGTATCTAAGCATGTCTCGCTTTAATCCTGCCAGATCAGGATCGAGATAGGCGATTAGCGAAGTATGCATATCTCCAGTTAAAACCACAAAGTGGCTAGACTTGTCGCCGTCTTTTTGTTCGCTTTTCTTGATTGTGTTAAGAATCTCATACCGCTCATTGAGAAATCCTAGCCAATCGTCATACATTCCCTTCGCGACATTTTGCCACGCGCAAGACATCAGCGTCTGGTTACCCCAGACCTTCCACTTCGAGTCAGAGCTAGTAATTCCATCGACAAGCCACTTCTTCTGGGCTGCGCCTAGCATACTCATCTGCCACTCCTTGAGCCCTCTTTTCTCACGTTCATCTGCCAAGATCGTCTCGAAGGAGGCTTGTGGATTGTCTTCTAGCGCATCATGCAAGATCTCGTGGATCTCTTCGTTCACCTCTCGTTCTGGCCGATCTCGATACGAGCGGCTGTCGGTCAAAAAGAAGTCAGCCAGCTTGCCAAACTTAAACTGTCTGTAGAGCTGATAGTTTATATTCTCTTTTCCAGGTCTGGTAGCCCTGGCGATCGGACGATAGGGCACATATTCGCGCCAAGCCTGCTTACCGTTTTGGCATAGCTCCGTCATGGCCTCTCTCACTAGATCTTCTCGCCTTTCTAGATCGTCTCTTTCCGCTGGCGCTAATTTCTTTCTTTCTGCCGCCGTGATTTGGTCTTTTTTGAAGTCGTACCCTATCGTTTTATAGATAGGATGGTCGGGATGTGCTCCAGGGCAGTTCAAACGATAGTCCCAGTAGAAATCATCTGCGATCTCGTGATCGTCTAGTGTGATCATCCAAGTGTGCTGCTCCATTGCGGCCTGGAGCGCTTTGTCTTCTCTATAGGTGCGATAGACTTTGCGAAAATCTCTGAGGCTGAAGGCGCGATCACACCCTTCATACTGCTTATCTCTTACCCTTGTAAATCTGTTTTTCTCAAAGGGGATCTCGCTGCGGTGGCGATCGCCATAGCCATCCGGATACTGCGAATACTCATAGGCAAAGTCACCTAGATGCACAACAAAATGAACATCGGCATCTGCTAGCTTGTAGAAAGCGTTGAAATAGCCAGTGCTGTAGTCGTTACAGGTAATTACCGCTAAACGTAGTCCCTTGCCATCCGCAACCTCTGCAATGCCCGCTTCAGGTGATGGGAGCGTCCGACAGCGGCCAGTTTTGCTGCTGACGCCGTTGTAGTTAAAGCGATAGAAGTAGACAGCGTTCGCGTCCAGGTCGGTAACATCAACATTGACCGTGTGGTCTCGCTCCGGTCCAAACTCTGAAGCAGGAACAGATTCGGTTTTAACAAGAGTTTGAAAGTCCGCTGTCTTCGATAGCTCGTAAGTTAGCCTACCTTTGTTGTCGTTTAGACAAGTCCATAGAATGACGCTGTTTGCTGTCGGATCGCCTGAAGCCACCGATAGAGGGAACACTTTCTCAGTCTCGGAGCTATTACTAGAGTCGCTTTGGCTGACTGGAGTAGGCGCTGCTTGAACCGCTGTTACTGACTCTAGCGACCAGCCCTGTCGCTTGGTTTCATCTGTCGTGATGTAGCCGGGATACTTAGAATCTGCAACTAGAAACTGCTGATACGATACGTTCCGAATGAATACCTGATCGCCAAAGCTGATAGCACCGCCACCGGGCTTTACCAGCTCCCAGCCCTGCTTGTCTTTGTCGTAGTTATCCGTCCAGTAGTAGCAGTCGCGGCTATCGGTGAACGCGCCTAGCACATTCTTCTTGTCTAGCGAAGGTTCTGTTGATACGATCTTCCAAAACTCTCTATTCCCCTGAACCGACTGACGAACCAGCTTGAGTTTGACTGCCTTGTTCCTGTTACCTAGCTGTGGCCAGTTGTACCTGCCGTTCTCTGCGGCGATCACGTACTGGTTGCTTGCATTCTTGAGATAAAATAAGCTGCCGCTTGTAACTTGCATTTGACTATCTCCTAGTATCTATTAACTGATTCAACTACTGAATTGTTGGAATTATTTATTCTGAAGATCGTGGCAATACTGTCTAAGAATCGTGGCACAAAAGGTTGGTTCGGCAGCTAGCTTGGAAGGAAAACTATACGAAAGCTATAGAACGCAGCACTTTTCACACTCTTTTATCGAAGAAATTTATCTTTGATAACTAAAAGGAGTGAAAGGTATTAGAAGCGATATCCTGCTGCCTCATCCCCGCCCTTGTTTCCAGTGGGAGATTGGAGCTGTGCGAGTCCGTCTCCTTTCGGAATGATTTAGATGTGGGCGCGTGCTAGGCGTATCGCTGATCTTCACACTCGTCACTACGTGCTACACTGACCTCCCAAGAGGAGCTTGTACGGTGCGAGGGTCTCAGTGAATACGTTGACAGGCATCCACTTTGCGCAAACCTCCAATCTTCTCTACAGCCAGTTTCCAATCAGTACAAACGGAGCCCAGTAGTAAGGATGGGCGTAATCAGCGGTGTTCAAAAGTGATAGTTGAGCCTGCCTGAGTGCTTCCGTGCGTGAAGCCTGAGGCTGATTGAGTTCTTGATACAGTCGACTCATTAGCTCAGCGGTAGAGCGGTCTTGAACCGACCAGAGTGAGGCGATCGTGCTTCTAGCGCCGGAGCGAACGGCTACGCCTGCCATACCCAGCGCGGCACGATTGTCTCCTTTTGCTGTTTGACAGGCGCTCAAGACCAACAGTTCAACGGGGGTCTGTAGTTCGCGCTGCTGTAGCAAACGCTCTAGTTCCCTGATCTGAAGCCGATTGTTCCAGGTGAGGATAAAGGTGTCTTCAGCATTTGAGCTGAACTGGCCGTGGGTCGCTAGATGCACAACAGAAAAGGGAACATCTTCTATCTCTTTTTCTATGTTTGGATTGGTGAAATCCGCGTTGAGTAGAACCTCTGATGGAAACTGAGCGCGAATTTCAGCGACTTCTAAATCGACTGCGGGCAGAGCGCCGAAGCCTTGCTGAGCGGCTGTCATACCGCCCGCTAAAACTTTCAAGCGTTGACTGTTGAGTTTGTCCGGCTCGAATAGCTGTAGACCAGGGGTAAGGGCAATGCCATATTTTTCAATCTAAGAACTGACTGGCCGTCGTGTAGAACGGCCATCGGCACGCTGCGCAGGTAGTCGTCTGGAACAAAGATCAGCCTTTTGATTGCCTGTTCGGTAAGGACCGTTTCGGCTGGGCGAATTAGCCAGTCGTAGAGCTGTTGGGCCGGGGCTAGGATTTCGGCGGTAGGAAAGGCGGGGTTGAGAGCCTGTCGTAGAGCTTGAAAGGTGGCGAGCTGGTCGGGAAGGAAATTGCCGTAGTGCTGTAGGGGTTGACCGGGTAGGGTGAGAATGACTTCTAGGCGATCGCCTAACACAATCGGATAGATGACCGCTGCCTGCGAATCGATCTGATCAATTGGGCGTGGCGCATAGGTGAGACAGGCTTCGCGGAAAAAGTTTTCGAGTTCTGCGAGCTGAAGCGATTCGATTACGTCTCTAGATTTGATTAGCCGCTGCTGTTGTTGATTCTCTGGTAATTGGTCTACGCCGTCGAGTAGCAGCGCAACTAGCTCCCGGTAGACAGGCTCTACGCGCTGCTGAAAGGAGAATTGCGCTTCTGAGTTGAGGGCAACTAAGTCTTGATCTAGAGATTCGAGCAGGGTGACGGCTTGGCTATAGGCAGCGATCGCACCTTCCTTTTCTCCCTGCGCCTTTAGAATCCTCCCCTGCTGCCACCGCCAGCTAGCGGCAACCTCATCAGCCTGAAGCTGCTGCGCTTTCTCCAGCGCCTGCTCTGTTAGCAAAAGGGCTTCTGACCACTGACTAGCGTGTTCGTAGAATTTGCCTAGCTGACCCAAGGTGTAAGACTCTGCTCGCAGATCTTCGAGCGATCGCGATTGCCGAAGCGTGTTTGTCAGCACCTCAATTCCAGCAGTCTCTTCACCAGGGAAAGACAGGAGAGTCTCAGCTAGGTTGATCTGAGCGTAGATTGCCCAGCGGCTAGGTGGCAGGGTTGATAGACGCGATCGCACTTGCCGCACTAAAGGAACCGCCGCTTCACTGTCTTGCTGTTGGACCAGCAAGCGACTTTGGTTTAGAGCACTGTCTATCCAGAACCGTGAATCCGGATCTGCCGTAGTCAGTGCCTGCTGATAGAAGCGCCGGGCGGTCTCAGAATCTTCTGCTGCTTGAGCGGTATTGCCAAGCTGGAAGTAGGCGCTAGCGATAGTGTCAGTATGATTGAACTGCTGAGCAATCGCTAAACTCTCAGAAAAGACAGCTTCAGCCGCGTCTAATTCTCCTAACGCTCTAAGAGAGATGCCTACTGTCTGTAGACTTTTAGCTTTGAGCGGAGAATCCGGTAGCGCGGAGAGAGTTTGTTGAATATCTACGACAATCTGTTGACTTTGCGAATAGTAGCCGAGCGATCGCAGCGCCTGAATCTGATTAACTTTACTCAGCAGAACGCCATCGGTATCGCCCTGCTGCTGATAGTCTTGTTCCGCAGCCCGCCAGCTAGACAGCGCCGCTTCTATCGCTCCATCGTCAAACTGCTGAACGCCCGCCTGAATTAGCGACTGCGCAGAGGGGATATCCGTGGCTGACGCTGGACTTCTTCCTGCTGAGACTGCTGTGAATGTGACTAGACAGCAGGTGAAGAGCAACAGAATGTACGTAGCGTAGTTTTCTCTTCATATCAGCTTGCCTGTCTGCTTTGGGTAGAACACTCTACGGCTGCGTGAAGAGTTGTCTCAGATGGTTGCGCTGCTGTCAACTGTACACGCCCTAACTCATCAACACTCCAACCTTGTGCCTCCACTAACCCTGACTCACTATCCGAATCAGCCGCCGCTCTATCCAATTCCGCAGCGTTCGAGAAGCGCAGATCTTCTAGAACCGTTTCTCCTTGAATGAGCTGTCTGGGATCGGTGGGCAGACCGCCGCGCCCAGTCACGACGAGCGTATTTGATTCATTTTCTGGCGCAGCGCAGCGAGCCACCACCTGATCAGTCGGTGCGGGCTGTTCGGGTAGCTCTATCAACGTTGGCTCTAGTAGCGGTGTGGTCAGCTCGATATCGACCTCGCCATCTATGCCCGCTGTGGAGCTAGCGGTGATGTCGCTGTTGGGGGTGGGGCGATCGCGAAAGTCAATCCCAAACAGACCGCGACTAGTAATTGCAATGTTGCCACCGCGTCCTGCAAAGGCATTCGCAGAAATATCACTATCCTCGTCTGGAACGGCTAGGATGAAGCCCTCACTAAAGGTGATGTTGCCACCGTTGCCAGTCGATTCGGCTTGTCCGGCAGTTGTAGAGATCGTGCTGCCGTTGCGCAGTAAGGCTGTCTCTTCAATCCGTAACAGAATGCTGCCTCCTTCTCCAGACGCACTAGTCGCGGTAATTGATCCTCGATCTAACAACAGCGACCTTGCCCCTGCATCGATGTTCCCGGCATCACCCTCTCCCTCCCCGCTAACCGATATCGTTGCCCCGTCGATGATGCGCAATTCTCCGGTATTCACGAGAATATCGCCGCCTGTTCCGGCTGCTGTCTCAAACGAGGAAGCCAGTAAGCCGCTAGCAATTCCTGTTTCTGTTGGATCGATCAGATCAACAGATTCTGAAGCACTCACCGTCAAATTTCCAGCTTCGCCAGGGCCGAACGTGGTCGTAATTGCCTGAGCCCCGCCGCTAGCCCTTAGCCTACTAGTGTTCAGCCAAATATCCCCCGCTGCTGCTTGGGTGAAGGTGGCTGTCGATAGCAGCGTACTCTCTAGCTGCAAGTCGTCTGTAGCGGTGATATCGATGTTGCCACCGCGACCGCCGCCTAACGTGCTGGTTGTAATTAGCGCTCCGTCACGAGCGGCAAACTGGGGCGTTTCAATGAGCACAGAACCTGCATTGCCATCACCCACGGTGACTGTCAAAATGCCTTCGTTAAAGTCTTCTATCTCCAGGGTGCCGTCAATGGCAGGCTCGATGATTCTTTGGTTTAGGCTGTCGAAGCCGCTGCCGGAGACTTCTATCGAGTCGCTGGCCTGAATGCGGATGTCTCCCCCGTCTTCTGCGGTGGTAGTAGAGGCGTTGATCTGGGCTGAGCTGAGCTGGAGGGTGCCGGTGTCAATGTCGATGTCTGCGCCTGCGCCGCTGCCTGTGGTGGCTGTGACAATAGCAGCGCGATCGCCCACAATCAGCCTGTCGGTATCAATCCTCAGCGGTCCGGCGCTGCCCGCCCCAGAAGAATCAGAAGAGATTGCACTAGAAACGCTGCCGTCACTGAGCATGCCAGACACTTCGACTCGCTCGTCGGCCTGAATGCTCACGCTGCCGCCATTGCCCGAAGCAAACGCACTAGCACCTACAGAGCTACCCGACTGAACGCTGAGCTGACGAGCCACTATAGAAAGATCGCCGGAGTCCGCCGGACCAAAAGAAGCGGTCGAGATAGTCGCGCCATCAGTGAGCCGGACGCTGCCAGCTTCCACAGTCAGATCGCCCGAATCTCCACCGACTGCGCCCGTCCCGGTTGATAGTAGAGAAAACCCCTGCAAATCGATCTCGTCAGCCGTGACCGAAAGATTCCCCCCCTCATCGAATATCGCAGAGGTCAGCAGCGCCGCCCCGTCTCGAATGGCTAGCTGCCCCGTATTCAAGCTAATATCTCCAGCTTTTCCACCGCCAAAGGCCGTGGTGAATATAGAAGTCCCTTCTGTGACTAACTCCGTGAAGATCGCTTCGGCTGTCTCTGGACTGTCACTTCTCACAAATTCGCCTGGAGATTTTCCAACAATCTCAACCGACTCGGTCGCGTTAATTGTGACATTACCGCCATCGCCTGTACTGCTATCATCGCCGTAGGCAAAGATGCCAAAAGCGCCGCTAAACGGAAAAACAAAATCAGAAGTGTTGAGAATTTGCAGACGCTGAGCGGTGACTTCTACATTGCCTGCATCCGCAGAGCCATAGTCAGAAGCAACAAAAGCGTTGCTATTTTCCATGATGATATCGGTCGCGGCTTCTAGTGTCAGATTTCCAGTAATTGCATCTTGCTCAAACCCTAGAAAAGCCTGGGTCTCGTCTCGCGTCCTGAGCGCAATAGAGACTTGATTAAACAATATTGAGTCTGCGGAAAAAATCACGTTGCCGCCCACGCCATCGCCAACGATTCGACTGGTCAAGCGGATGTCTTCTGCGGTGAGCGCGCCGCCGCTAGTAAAGGAAATGCGCCCCGACAGCGCCCCCTGCGAGCTAACGTCAACGGGCCTAGCGGCAACCGGACCCGGAGAGCGGACATCGAGATCGCCGCCTGCGCTGACGGTGATATCGCCAGCTTGACCAAATGTCTCTGTGCTGAGTCTGCCATTGATGGCGATCGCACCTTCTGCCATCAGCTCAATATCACCCCCTTGCACAGCACCATCTGCCAACAGATTGTTGTTGGTCGCAATTGTTCCAGTATCGCTTGTGAGCGTAATGTCTCCAGCAGCGCCGACTTCACTACGGCTATCTAGCAGCCCTACCGAGACATCATCTAGAGCAGATAGAACAATATCCCCCCCGCTATTCGTCCGGCTTCCAGTGATGATCGCAGCATTAGCCGTATCTATCTGGCTCGTCTCGCCAAACGTTCCTGAGGTGATACTTACATCCCCTCCATTCGTGAGAATCTGAGCGCCTGTGTCCATAGAGAATTGAGCAGTGCCTGGATCGCGATCGCCTGGGTTAATTGGCTGGTCATTGATTCGCGCGGTGAAATTTCCACCGTTTAAAAGAATGCTTTGGCTTGGAGAGATAATGAGCGATCGCCCTGTCAGTAGCGTTAGATCATTCTCGGTAGCGGTGGCGATATCAGCTTCTATCGTGATGTCATTATCAGCTTGCAATGCGACGTTGTTGGTAAGTAGTGAGAAGCTGATAGCATCGCCGCTGAGTGGTTCACCATCTCGAATCAGAATGTTTTTTGGATCGATTAGCAGTATGCCTGTCTGACCAGTGGGCGATCGCGTGTCCACCACACCCGCTAGCTCAACGACATCACCAGACAGATCAACCTGTCCGGCTGGCGCAAGTATCTCTCCTAACTGTCGAACCGTACCGCCCCGCAGCGTCAAACTTTGTTGTTCATTAACGCTCAGGCTAGCGCGATTCTCAACTACGCTTTCCGGGCGACTCGCCCCATACTGAAGGCCCGGTGATAGAGCTAACGCTCAGTAGCGGCAGCGCTTCAGGCTGCACCGCGCTAAACTCAGTTCCTTCTATCCACAGCCGATCGGCTGTTGTCGCTGCAAACGATCCGGTCAGATCGAGCTGTGCGTTCTCTCCAAACAAAACGCCGTTCGGATTCATTAAGAACAGATTGGCCGATCCCTCAACGCCCAGTGTTCCGAAGATATTAGACGCCTGATCGCCTGTCACCCTAGTCAGAATGTTTGCAATTCCATCAGATCCAACAAAGTAAACCCGCTGTCCTTCTCCCACGTTAAAGTCTGAGAAACTGTGGAATAAAGCACTACCTCTTTCGGCCCCGCCTTCGACTCGAATGCGATCAAGGGCGTCTGTCAGCCTAGACTGTTCTGCGCCAAGCGTAAGGTCGGGCGTGATGCTAGCCGTCTCTGCTATGGGTGTAGCGATCGCCCTTTGAGGTAATTCAAAACAAACCCCTAAGACAGTAGGCACAAAGACCGCAACAAACTTTAGAAAACTTTTCATGAAGCGATTAGAGTATTTTCATACCCTCGATCTGAAAAGATTGTACGAGTCAGGTGGGCGTCTGTAAAGTCAGTATTCGTAAGATTAGCTGCTGTCAGATCTACACCTCTTAGATTGGCATTTCTCAAGCTTGCGCCCTGTAGATTAGCACCCTTTAGATTGGCATCTCTCAGGTTGGCATCTTGTAGATTTGCGCCGCTTAGATCAGCGCCTCTTAGATCGGTCGCCACCAGCTGAGCACCCTGTAGATTTGCCCCTGATAGCGTCGCTTTCTGCATACGGGCCCCGCTAAAATCTGTCTGCGATGCCCACACGCCCCACAGATTCGCCGACTGAGCGCAAACCTGCCGCATAGAGGCACCCGCTAATCTGGCACCGGAAAGCTTAGCGGCTGTGAGATCTGCCCCGCTCAAGTCAGCAGACTGCATATTGGCACAGCTAAAATCGACGCCCCGCAAGTCAGCACCGACGAAATTGGTCCACAGTCCCTGCATCCAGATAGCTACGCTGTGATGCAGGTCTGCCCGCTCAAAGCTAGCACCGCTGATATCGGTCCATATCAGGTCAGCAAAGGCTAGATCGCTATAGCTGAAATCGAATCCGCTGAGGTTTACCTGATCAAAATCGGTACGGGGTAGACAAATATGAGAAAAGTGACGTTGCGATTCTCTATACTTTTCCCAGAACTGTTGAAGATGCATAATGGCTACGCTGACACGTAATTGAAAGATAAACGAGGATAGTTACAGCCTAGCTAACCACTTTTCAGCGCGAGCATAGTTGTCTTTTTTCACTTGCTTAATTGCCTGATTAAAGTTTAGAGTAACGCCCCAAACGTCGGTCGAGAAGCGCTTCTCTTCCTTCATCCGATTGAAGAATTCAACCGCTTCTAGGTGAGTTAGGCCACCTGCGGTTTTGGCGATCTGCATGAATACCTCAAATACATTGTCAGCCATCCGAGCATCGCCACAGACGTAGTAGTGACACTGAGGATGTGAAAGCTGCTGCCAAAGCGATCGCGCATTATTCTGCATTAGGGTCTGCACATACACCTTTTGCTCTGTTAAACGCGAAAAGGCCACCTGCAAATCCGTCAGAACGCCCTGCGCTAGCCAAGCGTTGAGCTGGTCTTCATACAGAAAATCGCTATGGTTACGACAGCCTGTGTACAGCGTTGCCCTACCGAGCGAAATGCCCTGATTTTGTAGATGTTCCCTATGCTGCAAGAAGGCGATCAGCGGCGAGACTCCGGTCCCAGGGCCAACCATCAGCAGCGGTGCACTCGGGTCAGCGGGCGGACGGAAATCGGAGGTATGGGTTTCTATATGGACCAAATCACCCTCGTTTAACCCGGCTAGGTAGTTGGAACACAGCCCCTGGCGGGTCTTGCCCGCATCGGTTTGAATCTGCAATACGCCGACTGTGATCTGTAGCTTACCCGGCTGTAGCTGTGGACAAGACGAGATGGAATAGAGCCTTGGCTTTTGTTTGGGCAGTAGCTCTAGCAGCATTTCTAGCGTGAGCTGAGTAGAGGGAAACTCATCGAAGAGATCGGCCACGCTCATGAAATTATCGCTTAGCGTTTTGCGTAGAGCTGCGTTTTCTTCCCGCTCATCCTCCAATGCTAGAATCTCTAGCCAGGTTTCCAAGCGAACTTTCTCCTCTGTGTTCTCAGCCGCCTGATGCAGAGCGCTCAACAGTTCACTAAACGGCTCTTTGAGTGCTAAGTCTAGTTCTTCAGTCAGCGCCTGTCGCACGGTTGTCGGCACGGCAATTGGCGGCTTGTCTTCTAGCTCGGTGCCATCGGGTAGAACGTATTTGGCATCGAAAACAGTGTCTGGAGAAAGGTTGAGGCGATCGCACACTCTCAAGACCAGTTCTTCTGGGTTGTGGGGATGGACAGAGACGTGATCGCCTGTCTCGTAGGTAATGTCTGTATCTGAGATATCGAACAGTAAGTAGCGAGTGGAGCGACTGCCAGCAGTGACTTCTTTGAGAAGTTCTTGGTTGGCGAGTAGGGGGACTTGGCTACTCTTCGAGAAGAGCAAAGCTCTACGGCTACGCTCAGCCACCGGGTGGGGGAGAGTGTGGGAGGGAGAGTTAGGAAGGTAGGTTACCTGTAGCTTGGGGGTGGTGCTGACGGTAGCACTAGTGCTGTCGGCTCCAAGGATACGAGAAATCAGGCTAAGCCACTGTTTGAATGTGTTGGCCTGCCCTTTGATTTCGTCACCTTTGTGTAGGGGGACGACTGAGTTTGCGCCTGCTCTAGCTAGTGCTTTGTTTAGGGTGGTACCAGCAGCGCAAAAGTGTTCATAGACGGTACTACCAATGCCTAGTACGGAGTAGTTAAGGCCGTCTAGAGCATCCGAGGGCTGTTGCTTTAGCCATTTTGTGAACTGCTGCGCGTTTCCAGGAACTTCGCCGCTGCCAAAGGTAGAAGTGACAATCAACAACAGTTTTTCTTCAGCTAGGCCGTCGACGTTGTAGTCGTCTAGGGCCATGACTTTGGGGCGATAGGCGTTGAGCTGACGAGCAGCGCGTCTGGCGTAGCCTTCGGCGGTTCCGGTCTCGGAGCCAAAAAGTATGAGAATCCGGTCCTGTTGATGGTCGTTCTCGTCGATGGTTTGAACGAACTGTTCTAGATCGATATCGGCTTCGACGGCCCAGCGGTCAGCGGCGTGGTGATAGGCAGGCTCTAGATAAAAGTCTCGCATCTGGTGGTGCCATACAGGGCAGGCGCTGCCGCCAGCCGGGGGCACTACCCAGCCATAATCTGCGGGACATTCGCGGCCTGCTCTTTTCTCTCTTAGATCGTGGGCGAGAAACTGTTGAGCGGCTGACTGATGATCCACCATCGTCACCTTTGCCTTCTGGAAGGAGTGCAGGACAGCGACATTCATCTCTAGGGCAACGCGATCGCGCCAAAGCGTCTGCTCTGAGCTGGTGTTTAGTCCCAGCAGATTGGCGATCGCATCCATCTTGCCGTAGCGCCCTTCTTCTAGAAAGTCGCGAGCAATTTCTGTCCCCATATACCAGCCATTGAAAGGCAAACAGGCATAGGTTACCCCGCCAATATCCATCCGAAAGTTGCTAATCGCAGGTACCGCGTACCAGCGCAGTCCTAGCGCTTTAAATTCGGGAATCGTGGGATGCTCGATTTCAACTTCGAGGATTTCTTCTCGCGCAAAGTTATAGAGTTTGGGTTCATGATGCGGCGCTTCGATCACCAAAGGTAAAATATCGTAAGGACTGCGTGGCTCCGGCGGCTGCCAGCCCATTTTTTCAACAATCTGGTTGGTCAGATCTAGGTTGGCGGCATCGCCCATAATGCTGCCGTCCGGCATTTCGTAGGCAGCGTAGCGAACTAGCTGCGGGTTCCAGATGCGTGGACCCCAGCGCTCTTTCGGCAGCTTGGGCCGAAACACGGTCATAACAATCTGAATATTGCCGCCGTTGGTACCCAGGCGCAGATGCTCTTCTAACTCTTGAAACATCTCGTCTGGGTCGGTGACGTGGCGGCGATCGCGCACCACCATATTGCTCCACTGAATTCGGCCAATGCACTTAGACGTGTTGCGCCAGGCAAGCTGTGCGCCATAGGCTAGCTCTTCGTAAGTGTGGGTATAAGTGCCAGTCGCCTGGACTTCGGCCTTGATCTCCTGCCAGCGGCGTTCGCGATCGCTCTCATCCCACGCCTGCTCACTAGCGATTACATCCAGGTACTCACGCGCCTTTTTCAGCAGCCGCTCTTCATTCAGCTTGGGCAGCTTAATTACGTTACTGACTCGTGCAATCAGCACCTGCCACGCCTGCCGCAGCTCATCATCAAAGCCGGGTACGTATTTTTCAAACATCAGAATCATCACTTCTGAAATCGCGCCATAGGCAAAAGAAGGTACGCCCGCATTGCCGTGCAGTCGACCTAGATGCCGCAGCTCTTTCATCAGCCGCTCGGTGCTGCCTTCTGCCAAGCACAGAAAGATGAATTCTAGCGACTGGAACAGATGGGTCGAGAGATAGTCCATATCGGCCCGCCCAAAGATCGGCAGCACCTGTGGATATTTCTCAAACAGGGTTTGGTAGAACTCTATGCCCATCTCGTTTTTGCGGGGCGCAAAGTACTGCCAGGAGTCGGCCATCTTTTGAATCAAGGCCGGGGGCAGGGCCGAATCATAGCGATCACGCGCCGCCACCATCCCACCAATCACATGCGTATTAAAGAACTTACACAGCGCTGACTCGCTACCTTTAGCTAGATCCTCACAGTCATATTCTTCTAGATAGGGAATTTGTGGCAGCATCCACATCCATACCTGCCGCGCCTTGATCCAGTGCTGAGGCTGCATACCAATATCAGCAAACAGTGCGCCGTATTCAGCCACCGTATCAAAAGAATCTCCTTTCTCTGGAGGCACTCCCATCATCGGTTCCCAGATCACCGTTTCGGTATGCGGGCACAGCTCGCGCACGCAGCAGTCGAACATTTCAAAGAAGTAGTCCGGCATGCTCTCAAAGGCTTCGCCAAACACATAGTCCAGCTCAGGCATTTCTAGCAGCAAACGCTTGAAGAAAGTCTCCATCTGTAGCTCTTTCCAAGCCCTAAGCTTGTTCCATACGTCTTTGACGATGACGGCTTCTGGATAGGTGAGTGGGATGGCTTCTGGCAGCTCTACCGACTCATCAGTTTCTAGCGCTGAGTGTCTGCGGCTAGCCTTTGGCTGGGTCGCGGCTAGGCTGAGTGAAACGGCCTGATCAGACTGCGCAGTGCGATCGCTCAGCGTGAATCTCGCCTTAATCGTCAGATCAGGTGCTGCTGCCCAGGTTGGAACTGCTTGTTCAATCTCAATGCTGCGCTGCTCGTCGTCAAACAGATCCGCTGTTGTCACTTCAGTTCTACCCACCTCAAGCCAGGGCTGGCCTAGTCCCCCTTGCCGACAGAACAAAGTGATTGTAAACAAACAATCATCAGGATGAGCAATATCTACCAGCCAGCTAGGCTGCAAGCGAGTCATTAGCTGTGTGTTGGACTGTTCAATGCTATCGCAACTGACTCGGACATTAGCTTTGTACTTGTACTCGGTGTTGTTGGGAATTCCGCTCGCAGAGAGTTCTACTAAACGGACAACAGAAGGTACATGCGCTTCTACGGTAGGACGAGAGTCGTTAGCAAGCATAGAAACGAAAGATAAAGGTGCAGAATGTAAGAGCTACTGTAGTATTTTCTTCATGGCGATTGCCACTATTGTGAGAGATTCTCAACACCTCTACTACTCAACACCTCTACTATACGAGTAAAAAGAAGGGAAGTAGATATACGAAGCCACACTTAACTAAATCACTTTTAGCACCAGTTGCTGGCATCAGCTGAAGAAAGTTAATGTTGCTTTTAATCCTTAGTCTCTTCGGTTTTAGCGAGTACTTTAAGCAAGCAAATAACTCTAGTACGATCGGCAGGGCATGGCGGATGCGTGTGTTCAAACTTGCGTCCACTCTCCTGCAACCGAGGAAAGAATTCATAGCACTTTTAACACCTTTTCTTTTTTCTGATAACACTTTTACACCTTTTTCCTGGTGCTATCTACAGATACTATTTGGACTACTATGACCGAAACTTCTCTTCCTAACACTTTCCCGACGTCGTCCAAGTCTTCTGATCGGCTTGTGTCACAGTGGCGATCGCACCCTGGCTATCTCAGCGCAGGTGGCTCAGAATTTGAGTCGATTCATATCCTTTTGGGTCGATTCTTAGGCGATCGTCATTCCCCTAATCCACTGGCAGAGCGCTCTGTACTCGATCAAAATTCTGCGTTTGCATGGGGGCAGGGACAGCCGCTAGAAAAGGTAATTGACTCGGCTGAGGCGCTAGATGCGCTGTTGGTACAGCCGCAGCTTTTTCGTAATGCGATCGCCATCATCGAACCCTGGGAGCACGTCGGCCACAATCCACTAGGCGAACCCGTTCGCGCCTCACTCAACGCCGCCTACATCACCCAAAAGATTGCCGACTGCGACTCTGTTTTGTTTCCACTTTGGGCCTCGGGACTGCCAAAGCTGCAAAAGCTAGTGCCGCTAATCAGCTCAGGAATTGCCATCATTGTCGAGGGGGGTAATTCGTCTGTGCGCGATGCTCCTAGCTTTGATAGCGCCAACTGCTCACATCACGAGCTGCTGCTGCTAACAGAAGAGATCTTGCTAGCCAGAAGCCCGGCCAGTGCGCCCGCTCTATTTATTTGCCTGGGCCATCAGCTCGCTGCGCAGGCGCATATCAGACTCATTCGCCGCGCCGCTAAGGAAATACTAGAAACAGAAGTTCTTTCTCAAGATAAAAACGATCAGGCGCTGCATACCCTGCAACGGGTGGCTAGCCAGATTCAGTCGGTGGGCCAGTCGCTCCAGATCCGCAAGCGCAATGGCCACATCGTTGCCAATGGGTGGACAGATGCTGAGTTTGCCGTAGCTGAAAATGAAGCCAAGGAAGTGGGCGATCGCCAGCTCTTGGGCTATGAATCGCCTAGCCGTGAATCGGGCATCCCTGAAGAATTAGTTGCCGCCCACGAAGTGACCGCCGATGAGCACGAAGGCGTGATTGACACCTCGATTAAATATGAGCATGAGCTAAATATTGCCATGTTCCATTCAGACGAGGTGAATGAAGAGGCGATTCTGTTTGCTAACTGGGCCTATCGGCTCATTCACGATGCGCTGATTCCCTGCCGCCATATTGTTGCCAACAGTCCACTCTCCTGGCTGATTCGGCTACCCGACGCGGTCGAAATCCTATGCTCAACCGCAGAGGAAGGTGAAATTGTCACCGAGTGTTCAGCCACCTGTATCAACTACAAAGACTTTGAAACCAAAAAAGTTCGACGATCGTTCACCTGTCAGTTTCACCCAGAGCTGCTGAGTGACTTGCGAGCGATTGGCAAACGTCAGCCGCCTTCCTACGCTGAACTCAAGCAGGACGACGGGGCTAGGCTGTTTGCCCGTCTGCTGTATGCCGGTATGCAAGAGTGAGGGGTTATGCCAACAGCTATTTCGCCACAGCAAAGTGAATTCGAGCAAATTTACGCTTTGTTCGATGCTGACGCCAGCGGCTATCTGACTCGTCAGGAGATTGTTGATGCGCTAGGCGTCCTGGGACAAAAGGTCTCGGATAAAGACCGAGCGAAACTACTGAATATGGTCACAGAAGCAGGTACCGTTAGCCGCGATCGCTTTATCGACTGGATGAGTCAGCGGGCCGATCTAGATGTAAGCGCCGATCTAAGAGAGATTTTCCACCTGATTGATCAAGACGGCAGCGGCTATCTCTCTTTTGAAGAGTTTGTGCCGATTGTTCGCTGCCTGAATACGACAGCTAGTGACGATGAGATTGCGGCGTTGGTAAGGCAGGCAGATAGCGACGGCGACGGTCAAATTAGCTTTGAAGAATTTATCTCGACTCAAGCGCAGGGATCGGAGCTACAGATTACGATTGCGGCGCTGCGTAGCTTCAAGAAAATTCTGACACAATACGTTAGAGCTGCGGAGGTGAGTGCGATCGCCTTAGTAGAGGTAGATTCAGATCTAGGCGCAGGCAAACGCGGCGCTTCTAAGGGAATCGACTTTCTAAAAGAAGCGGCCATCCAAAAGCAGTCCGCTCGGATGAGGGCTGAGAATGGCATTGTCACTTTCGATAGCAAAGCAATTCAGAACGAGAACAAAGCCCTTATTCGAGCGAAGCACACGCCTCACGCTAAGTACATCAGCGCCATCTACACCGTGCTAGATCGCACCAGTAGCGTTGTCAGCAGCACGCTAAAAGAAGGTCTGTTTCCCGTTGTGCTAGGCGGCGATCATTCTACCGCTGCTGGAACAATTGCTGGAATTAAGCAGGCGTTTCCCACCCAGCGGTTAGGCGTGGTGTGGATTGATGCCCACGCGGATATTCATTCTCCTTACACGACGCCTTCTGGCAATATGCACGGGATGCCAGTGGCGATCGCAACTAGTCACAACAATCATCCTCAGCAGATCAATCAGCTAGATGCAGAGACGGCTAAGCTGTGGGATTTGTGCAAAGCGCTCGGCGTTGAGAACGAACAGCAATCTGGCCTTTGAAGATATTGTCTATGTCTCAGTGCGCGATACCGAAGCGGCTGAAGACTACATTATCGAACAGCATAAGATACTCAATCTCACCACCCAGACTGTAAGAGAGATTGGCCCAGAAGCGACCGCCCAGCGCTGCCTAGACTACCTGGAAGATGTTGACATCATCTACGTCACTTTTGATGTGGACAGCATGGACTCTACTATCTGTATGGGCACGGGCACTCCTGTAGCGGGTGGATTATGGGCGGACGAAGCGCGTCAGCTCAACGCGGCACTTGTGAGCGATCCGAGAGTTTGCTGCTGGGAAATCTGCGAGATTAATCCGCTGCTAGACACGCTGAATACGCTGGCTGAAAATTCGTTAGAGATTTTTGAGGCGGTGATTGATACACTTACTGAATCGGCAAAAGAGAGAATGGCGACTCTATTAGCCAAGACTGATGCGGCAGGTGCTTAGCGTATGACTAATCCTCCTACCGACTCGCTTTCTACTGCTCCGGTCAACCAAGATCTGTCGCTACACGAGCTAATTTCTCGTATCTTGGGCAAACGGCGGTTAATGGACGGCACTGATCGGCCTGTCTTTTGGCCGGGGTCAGGAACGCTGAGCGCTTTTAATCAAAAGGTAGAACAGCAGCCTGTCGCTGATTTTATCAACTACATGCTTAGAGGCATTGGCCAGGTTATCTTTGTCAACAATCCGGTGAGCGGCGCGTTGATTTTGCTGGCCCTATTTATTCAATCGGCTGGCGTTGGCTGGCTGAGCCTGTTAGGCGTACTCTCTTCTACGGTGGCAGCGCTGGTACTCAGGCTTGGTCGCGGCACTATTCGCAACGGCATCTATGGCTATAACGGTCTGCTGGTGGGCGCGGCGCTAGCAACATTTGGCGATTTAGAAACTGGGGCTGTGGAATGGGCGATCGCAACCATTTTCTTTGCCGCTTTGACTACTGTTCTGATGGACACCGCTGGCGTCTGGTGGGCAAAACGCTTTCGCTCGCCGCCGCTAACGCTACCGTTCAATGTGGCTACGCTAGTCTGTTTAGCGCTAGCCAAAGCTTTCTTCCCAGACGCGCTATTCTCAGGTGCGGCAGATGTCACGGTTATCTCTAGCTGGCAAGGGCTCATAGCGGCGATGCCTACTAGCTTTGGTCAGGTCTTCCTAGCAGACCAGCCAATTGCGGGCGGGCTGATTTTGCTAGCGGTGGCGATCTGTACGCCGCTAGGGGCCGCTGTGGGTTTGCTCGGTGGGCTAATAGGGACTTTGACCGGACTGCTGCTAGGTGTGCCGACGGGGCCGCTGTCCCTAGGGCTGTGGGGATACAACGGCGTTCTGTCGGCAATGGCGATTGGCGGTGTGTTCTATGCACCAACGGGACAAAGCGTTTTGGTTGGGATGGTGGCCGCACTGCTTTCTGCGCTGGTAGGCGGTTTGCTAGGACTGATCTTTGCGCCTTTGGGTCTGCCGGTGCTGACGCTGCCATTTTGCTTTGTGACTATCTTTGCCTCTGTGCAGTTGGCGCGATCGCTCCCTTCTCTAGTACCAGTGGCCCTCCATGCGGTCACCAGTCCTGAGGAGCACTATGGCCGCTACCAGGCTGCAAAATCGGTAACTACTCACTTTCGTCAGCAGCTATCCGCCGCACTTTCGCCTGAATCTAACCACTACCTATTCGAGCAGGCTTCTAACCAAACAAAAGGCGACTTGAAATACCTGTTCAATCGGATCGATACCGACCAAAGCGGCACGCTATCTGTTCGAGAACTGGGAGTCCGCCTTACTCAAGACGCCCCGGCTGCATCTGCTGCCGAAGAATTGGCGTATCTGTTTAGTCGCATGGATAAAAACGAAGACGGCAAAATTGACTTCGAGGAGTTTAGCGAGCTGATGCTGCGTCATCAGCGGCTGATGGCGAACTACGACGCATTTGTCACCTACTTTTTGCCCATTGACGCCGATGGTGACGATGCCATCAGTTCAGCCGAACTGAACCTAGCAGTCCAAAGCGTGGGCATGAGGCCGTTTTCGATAGAAGAGCAGTCTTATTTGCAAAAGTCGGTAGGCGATCGCCCGCTCACCTGGAACCAGTTTGTTGAACGGCTGCTACTCACCTAAGGCAAAAATGAAACGACGCACGCTCCTGAAAACTTCCGCTGTCAGCCTGGCGAGTACCGCCGCTGCCTGTAGCGTTTCGCGCCAGCCTAGCCCGCTCGATCCGGCATCGATGGCCGAACAGCCCGTAGTCAACTGGCGAATGTCGACTAGCTGGCCTAGATTCCTCAACGTGTTTGAAGGAGTAGATATCCTGTGTCGCCAGGTCAGCGATATGACCTTTGGTCGATTCACCATCACCCCTTACGAAGGCGGTGAGCTAGGTCCACCGCTAGAAGTCTTCGATGCGGTATCGGACAATCAGGTGGAATGCTGCCACACGGCGCTCTACTATTTCCTTGATAAAAGTCCGGCACTGGCTCTGGGCACTTCTGTTCCGTTTGGCCTCAGCGCTCAGCAGCAGAACGCTTGGCTCTATAGCGGTGGCGGTATAGAAGCGATTCAAAAAATCCTAACGCCGTTTGATTTGGTCTGGTTTCCAGCGGGTAATACCACTGGGCAGATGGGGGGCTGGTTTCGTCAGCGAATAGAATCGGTGGCCGGATTTGAAGGGCTCAAAATGCGGGTGCCAGGGCTAGGGGGCAAAGTGCTAAGCCGACTGGGAGCAGAAATCAAAAGTCTGTCTGCTCAAGATATTGTGCCTGCTCTATTAGAAGGCACGATTGATGCGGTGGAGTGGATTGGCCCTAGTGACGACCGCACGCTCGGACTACAAAAAGCAGCACCCTACTACTATTACCCCGGCTGGTGGGAGCCAGGGACGAGCTTTGCCACGTTGGTTAACAAAAGGCAGTGGGACACGCTGCCGCCAGCCTATCAAGCCATCTTCAAAACGGCAGCGGCTGAGGCGAATCTAGCAACTCTGGCACTCTATAACGCGAGGAACGGAGAAGCCCTAGAGCGCTTTCGACTGGGCGGGACGCAGACGCTGCCGTTTAGTCAGGAAATTCTAGAAACCGCTCGTCGGACCGCCTTTGAGATCTACGCAGAGATTGCCGCAGATGATCAGAAGTTCAGCGAGGTCTACACAGACTGGCAGACGTTTAGAGATCGGCTGTACGCCTGGAATCGGGTGAGTTCTTTGAGCTTTGGTCAGTTTGCGTTTCAGACGACAGAGGAGGCTTAGGCGATGCGGCGTAGAAGGCTAATTAAAAAAGTGGCGCTAGGGGCGGGTTCTGTAGCGGCAGGCTCGGTAGTTCAAGCTCAGACAACTAATCGGGCGATTGCTCAATCCGCTGAGCCTGATCCAACAGATAAAATCGCGGCGACTCAACCTGCGATCGCGTGGCGGATGGCGACGAGCTGGCCAGAAGACCGGAGCATCACCTTTCGTTCGGTGGTGGACTTTTGCGATCGCGTTGCCACCATGACCAACGGTCAGTTTGTCATCACTCCCTATGCCTCTGGTGCGATCACCCCAGCTCTAGAAGTCTTCGACAAAGTCCAAGCTGGCGAAGTAGAGTGCGGCCACACCAGCAGCCTGTACTACACAGACAAAAATCCGGCCCTGGTCTTTGGCACCAGCGTCCCCTTTGGCCTCACCCCCTATCAGCAGTACGCCTGGTTTTACTACGGCGGCGGCGAAGCGGCGATGGCCAAGCTGCATGAGCCTTTTAACGTGCGCGTCTTCCCCGCAGGCAGTCCCGGTATCCAGATGGGCGGCTGGATGAATCGAGCAGTCGAAACGGTCGCGGACCTCGCGGATCTGAAGATGCGGATCACTGGCTTTGGGGCAGAGGTGATGCAGCGGCTGGGCGTGGAAACGGTGCCGCTAGCAGGCGATCAGATCTATGCAGCGCTTGAGAACGGCACGGTAGACGCTGCCGAGTGGCAAAATCCGCAGGCCGACGAACAGCTAAAGCTACATGAAGTCGCCAAGTACTACTACTATCCGGGCTGGTGGGAGCCGGGAGCTACCTACAAGCTGGTAATCAATCAGGCGCAATGGGCGCAGCTGCCCAAGGCGTATCAGAGCATTTTGCGATCGGCAGCAGCGGCGGCTAATCTGACTACGCTGGCAGATTTTGACGCGGCTAGCGGCGAGGCACTACAGCGGCTAGTCGATCAAGGCGTGATCTTAAAGCCTTACAGCACGGAGATATTAGAAGCGGCCCAGGCGGCGACCTCCGACCTACTAGCGGAGCGATCACAGACGAATGCCGAATTCAAGGCGCTCTATGACCAGTGGCAGCAGTTTCGCCGTCAGATCTTTCAGTGGAATCAGGTAAATGAGCTGAGTTTTGAACAGTTCTCTCTTCAAAGTCAATCCAAGAGCCTTTAGTCTTTGTGCAGTGAGCGTCTCTTTTATGAATACCAACCCCTCCTCGCTCAAAAAATATCTGCGACTCTCTCGGTTCGAGACTTCTCTACGAAACCTGAGAATTCGTCGTAAGCTGACGCTGGGGTTTGGTCCACTGGTGGCAATCACTCTGCTGGTCGTGATTCTCAGCTTTTTGGCAGGTCAGGTCGCGTCTACTAGTATCCAAAGGACTCAGCAGCTACGGGTGCCGACGGTGGTGGCTTCCGCTAGCGCACAGGAGAATTTGCTGAAAATGCTCTCAAACATGCGGGCGTATCTGGCTACAGGTGAGCCGAAGTATCGCTATCGTTACCAGGAGACTCGGCATCAGTTTGAGGCAGATATTGCTCAGCTCGATCGATTGTTTGGCGATCGCACCGCGACAAGATCCTCTTCAAAGGAATCACTCGATCAGCTTACGGCGCTAGAAGAGAACTACAGCCGCTGGCTAGAACTACCCGATCAGCTAATCGCGCTCAGAGACAATCTGCTAGACAACCAGCCCGCTCTAAAGCTGCTTGATACCGAAGGGCAAAGAAGCATTATCATCATCCAGCGCGAAATTACTCGCATGCTAGACGAACAAGAGGCGCGATCGCCCTCTCGGACCAACACCGCGCTGCTGCGAGATATGGCCGACTTTCAAACTACGTTTTCGCTATCGGTATCGGCTTTGCAGAGCTATCTAGTGACGCGATCGCCCACCTTCCGCTTTGAATACAATGCCGCTGCCAAAGAAAATCAGCTTGCCCTACAGCAGCTCACCGCTAATCAAAGCGCCCTGAGCGCGACTCAATCTAGCAGCCTAACCGAGATTGTTCAACAAAGAGAGAATTTTTTCGCCCTGCCTGCCCGCATGTTCGAGATTGTTGATAGCGACAGCTACCGCCAAGACTTACAGCTATTTCAAAACGAAGCAGAGCCAGTCGCGGAGGTAATGCTAGAACAGCTTGGCAGCATCGTCGCCGACCAGCAGAACGTGCTCGCCAGCGAACTACAGGCGGGTAGCCGCAGCCTCAGCTTGGCGCAATGGCAGACATTTCTAGGCGGATTGCTAGCCCTCGGCGTCGGCATTTTCATGGTGCGGCTGCTGCAAAAGCAAATTGCCGATCCGATTAAGCGACTCACAGAAGTAACCAATCAAATTCAAGGCGGCGACCTGAATGCAAAAGCGCCCGAGACCTCTGCCGATGAAGTGGGAGAGCTGGCCTATTCATTCAACAGCATGGCCAAACAGCTCAAAACTTCTCTAGATACGTTAGAAGACAAAGTAGCAGAACGAACTGCCGAGCTAGCCAGCGCTAACGATCAAATCACCGCGCTAAACGACAGACTCAAAGCGGAAAACCTGCGCATGGGCGCTGAGCTAGATGTTGCCAAGCAAATTCAACAGATGATCTTGCCCAAAGCCGAGGAGCTAGAGCAGGTCGAAAGCCTAGATATCTCTGGCTTTATGGAGCCAGCCGATGAAGTCGGCGGCGACTATTACGACGTGCTACAAACTGACGGTATCGTGACCTTTGGCATCGGCGATGTGACTGGTCACGGGCTAGAAAGCGGACTGCTAATGCTGATGACTCAAACCGCAGTGCGTACGCTACAAGAAATGAGAGAATTAGACCCAGTGAAGTTTTTAGATACGCTCAACCGGACGCTCTATCACAACGTCCAGCGGATGAACTCCGATAGAAACCTGACGCTAGCAATTCTCAACTATGTAGAAGGTAAAATCAGCATCAGCGGCCAGCATGAAGAAACGCTGATAGTGAGAGTCGACGGCAGCATAGAGCGAATCGATACGATGGATCTGGGTCTGCCAATTGGCCTAGACGACGATATTGTTGATTTTATCGATCACACGACGGTAGAGCTGTCACCGGGAGACGGTGTAATTCTATACACCGACGGCATTCCAGAAGCGTATAACATGGCCAAAAAACAGTATGGTATGGAGCGTCTGTGCGAGGTAATTAGTCAGAACTGGGAAGGCTCTGCTGCCGATGTCAGACAGGCGATCATCGGCGATGTGAGAAACTTTATTGGGCAGCAAAAGGTGTTTGACGACATCACGCTATTGGTTCTCAAGCAGAGATAGCTTTGGCTCAGTGGCTTCCGTGTATAACTATGAGAAAAATGTTGGAAAGTAGCACTATGTCCTGTCGCCCTCATCCTAAATCCTTGGGTTGCGCACGTTACCGGACCCACCCCGACCTCTGCTACGCTCCGGCCACCCCTCCCAAGAGGGGATCTGTTCCGGCTGTGATAGCCAAGGTTGTTGAATCACCCCAAACTTCATTGCCTAAAGTAAATCCCCTCTTGGGAGGGGTGGCGCGCAGCGACGGGGTGGGTCTCGGTGTATACGCTAAACGGTTACAGTTTGTGCGCATACGCTTGCGATCAAAAGAGGTCAGGCGCTCTACATGAAACAGCTATTCAGTTCGCGTTCCAAGAAATTTCATGTACCGCTGCGCCAGGTGCTGATCGTGCCGTTTGTCTTGCAGCTCTGCGCCACGGTTGGCATCGTCGGCTATCTCTCTTTTCGCACCGGGCAGCAGGCAGTGCAAAATCTCACCGCTCAGCTTCGCACAGAGGTCTCCGCTCGCATCCAAAGCGAGCTAGAAGGCTACTTCGAGATTCCACATGAGATCAATCGGCTGAACGCGGCTTCCTTGCTAGAGGGGACGCTAGATGTCGCCAACGGGACCACCGGAGAGGCGCAGATGTACCAGCAGATGCGGATTTCGCCCAATATTGCGTTTGTGTACTGTGGCAATCGGCAGGGAGATTTTTTTGGCGTGCTGCGATCGCCCGAAGACGGATCTTTACAGCTCTCCTACAGCAATATAGAAACGCTGCGGCGACGCCAGTACTACGGGCTAAATGTGCTGGGTAACCGCACCGGCTTTCTGCGCGAGATAGATGCTTCCTTCAATGCTAGGGCGCGACCCTGGTACCAGGACGCGCTCAGAGCGGAGCGGCCTACCTGGACCGATGTCTACCCAGCCTTTACCACTGGTTTACCGAATATCACAGCCAGTACGCCTGTCTACAACCGACAGGGACGCTCCCTGATTGGGGTATGTGCGACCGATGTGGTCCTGCCCGAAGAGTTTCGCAGCTTTTTACAGAAGTTAGAGATTGGCAAGTCGGGTCAGGCGTTTGTTGTTGATCGGCAAGGGCGTTTGGTTTCTAGCTCGGTAGAAGAATCGGCAACGGTCACTCAAGTGAGCGGCGATCAGGATCTATTGAGCGCGGCAGAGAGTAGCGACGCCCTAGTACGCGGCACCACCCAGTACATCGCTGAGCGATTTGGAGGCTTTAGGGAGATTAGGCGATCGCAACAGACTACCTTCAGGCTCAACGGCCAGCGTCAGTTTGTTCAAGTGCTGCCTTTCAACGACGACAAGGGGCTAGACTGGCTGATTGTGGTCACCATTCCAGAAGCTGACTTCATGGGTCAGATCTACAGCAACACTCGCAATACGATGGCCCTAGCTATTCTGGCGTTAGGGCTGGCGGTAGGCATCGGCGTACTGATTACCCGCTGGCTCACTCAGCCTGTTTTCCACCTTACCGAAGCCTCTAGAGAAATTGCCGATGGCAAGCTCGATCGGCAGGTAGACGAGTTCATTCGGGTCAATGAGCTGCGAGTGCTAGCCCATTCTTTCAATCGCATGACTAGCCAGCTCAGGAGCGCATTCGAGACATTAGAAGACAAAGTAAAAGAGCGCACCGCCGATCTAGCAGGCGCTAATCAACAGATTACTCGACTAAACGAACAGCTAAAGAATGAGAATCTACGCATGAGCGCCGAGCTAGACGCGGCTAGACAAATTCAGCAGCTCATCTTACCTAGAGACGCGGAGCTAGCGAGCGTAGACGGTCTAGACATTGCGGGCTACATGGAACCGGCTGATGAAGTCGGCGGCGACTACTACGATGTCCTGCAATCAGACGGCGTGGTGACTATTGGAATTGGCGACGTGACCGGACACGGGCTAGAAAGCGGCATGCTGATGCTGATGACCCAGACAGTCGTACGCACGCTACAACAGATTCGAGAAGAAAACCCAGTCAAGTTCTTAGACACGCTCAACCGCACCATCTACGCCAATATCCAGCGGATGAACACCGATAAAAACTTGACGCTAGCCATACTCAACTATGAGAATAGAAAAGTGAGAATCAGCGGACAGCACGAAGAGACGCTAGTGGTTCGCGCTGATGGTAGAATCGAGTCCATTGATATGATGGATTTAGGTCTACCAATTGGCCTGGATGAAGACATCGCAGATTTTATTGATTCTACTGTCGTAGAGCTGGGTCCAGGCGATGGCATTGTGCTCTACACAGATGGCATTCCAGAGGCCTACAGCATTGAAAAAAAACAATACGGCATGGAGCGCTTTTGTGAGGTGATCTTACGGCATTGGCCAGGAACAGCAGAGACGATCAAACAGGGCATTATTGAGGATGTCAAAGACTTTATCGGTAGACAAAAAGTCTTTGACGATATCACGCTGTTGGTAATCAAGCAGAAGTGATCAGCAACAGCGATTTTGGCTAGAGCAGAATTTCCCAGGAAATCGAGAGTAAACAAACTATGTATAAAACGTTTGGCGATTTTATCAAAGCCTTTCCGCCCGATCGGGATTCTTTAGAGCTGAGCTTTACGCCCACTTCCGAGCGCATCAAGCACCGCTGGCGATCGCAGCGGCTATCTTCTCACTTTGTCGCCGATTACTTTGTCAACTTCTTGCCCCTAGCCGAAGGCGACCCCGAAGCCGAAAGGCGAATAAAAGAGACGAAAGGCGCGGTCAGCTACGTGACCAATGAGCTGCTAGAGAATGCGATGAAGTTCAATCTAGAAGCAGTTGATTCTAAAGTTAGATTTGGCATTCACTTTATAGAAGAAGCTGAGATAGTCGCCGTCATGTTTGCCTCCAACCAGGTCAACCGAGCAGGTGCTGAAAAGTTTCAGGTATTTATTGAAGAGCTGCTAAGTGCCGATCCAGAGGAAATGTATTTGCAGCAGGTAGAAGCTAGCGTCGAAGACGAGAATGCAGAGATGTCCGGGCTGGGCTTTTTGACTATGCTGAATGATTATCAAGCCAAGCTAGGCTGGCAGTTCGAAGCACTGCCGTCAGATCCTGATGTCTTTTCGGTGACGACAATGGCTCAGGTTAAAGTTTAGAACGGCTTTAAAGTTTAGAATCAGAGCTGTATAAACAGATCGTATAAATTAGTATCCACTACGTCCAAAAGCTAGGTTGACCAAGATGCCCGTTCAAGAAGTTAAAGGTGAAGACTACGTTGTCGAGTACGACTCTGATTCGACAACGGTCAAGTTCAGAGGAGAGCTAGCGCTGGGCGGACCCAAAGAATACGCGCCTATCAACGACCTGTTCGCTCAAGCCATCGATCAAAACCCGGATGTAATTACCGTCGATCTTAGAGAGCTGGCTTTTTTGAACAGTTCGGGCATTAGTATGCTTTCAAAGTTTGTTTTGGGCTTGCGTAAGCAGAAAAGTATTCAGCTAGTGATTTTGGGTTCGGACGATATGCCGTGGCAGGGAAAGTCGCTGAAGAATCTTCAGAAGTTTTTGCCCAGCCTCAAGTTAGAGATTGAGTAGTGCTAGCGATGGTAGAAACATACGCTTAAACAATGTACTAAGACATAAACCCCGATACCCACCCCGTCGCTACGCGCCACCCCTCTAGAGGGGACTTGCTTCAGGCTTTGCAGTTAAGTATGCCGATCCCCTAAAGACAACAACCGGAAAGATCCCCTCTGGAGGGGTGCCCGTAGGGTGGGGTGGGTCGGCAACCTTTCGGTTACTTTATTCTGTTCCTATGCTAGAACATCTTTTACCTTTCACCGTCGGGACTCGCGCTTTTGTTATTAGCGGATTGCTTGTTGCCGCAGGAGGAACAGCAATCCTCTACTTTTTGTTGTTCAATGGATTGCGATCGCTCTTTCGCCGCTTCGACAGCGACCTAGCCCTGGTCACGCTCAATGTCTCCACCTACCCAGCGCTAATTAGCTTCGTACTGATCAGCCTAAAAGTCACCTTCTCAAAGCTGATAGCCATTGATGGCGTAGACGACTTTGAGCAACTGCTCAGCGCCGGGCTGATTATTTCTTCTAGCTACTGGATAGTCAAACTCTTCAATCAAGTTGTTGTTTACTATCTCAAAGAGTACACGCAGCAGTCGGAGGTAATGTGGGACGATGTGCTGCTGCCTTTGCTAGAGGCAGTCTTGCCAGTATTGCAACCGTGCTGGGCGGTGCGCTAGTCCTAGCGCTCTTTTGGCGTGGACCTCACCGGGATCTGGGTAACGCTAGGCGGCGCGACGTTCGTCATCGGCTTTGCCGTAAAAGACATCCTGGCCAACTTCTTTAGCGGCGTCGTGCTGCTGATCGATACGCCCTTTCAGTTTGGCGACGTGCTAAAGCTAGAAGACGGCTCTGTTGGAATGCTGCGCCGAATTGGCGTGCGCGTCACTCAGCTATACATGTTCGACAATCACTGCAACATGTACATCCCCAACAGCGCTCTACAGGGCCAAAACATCACGAACCTAAGTCGACCCACTAGCTACTATCACTATTCCACCACCGTCGAAGTGCCGATGGCGTGCGATCTAGACGCGCTAAAGCAGCTCATGCGTCAGGTCATGCTAGCCCACCCCGATACGCTAGGCGATCTAGACAGCAAGCTATCGCTGATTGACCAGCACTTTCAGCCGTCTGAGACCGAGCCTTTACTAGCACGGCAGCAAACAGTCGGACAGCAGCGCCTGCTCGCAGAAAACGAAGTCAACTTCAAACTAGAAGAGATTGACCTAGAGCTAAGCTCAATTGTCGTCACCCTCCAGTTTGCTGAAAAAGGGGGCCTCACTTCAGATGAAATTGAGAACGTTCAGATGGAATACGAGAATGTTCTAGACTCTATCGGCATCGCTGTCAGCGCTGAGACAGAAGGCAAACGAGTCTCCTATCGCTACAGCGAAACAGCGGCAGACGATAGCCTGTTTGAGCTGATTCGTAGCTGGTATCGCGTCACTATTCGCGATCCGCATCTGCTAGACGAAGATGAAAACCTGATTCCCGAAGATTGGGAGCGACGGATTAATCTCCTGCGGCGGCGAGTGCAGCGTCTGCATCAGACAATCAATCGACCCGAGCGCGAAGAGACCCGCCTAGACGACTATGTGCTAGAGCTGCGACAGTGGCTAAAGGACCGATTCAAAACGCCTCGTCGCAAGTGGCAAGAGCCCAAGGTGACGATCAACGGACTACAGCATAATGACGAAGGCATCGCCTATCTAGACTTTACGCTGAGCTTTTTTGTAGATGATATTAAGTTAGAGAATGGGAAAAGGGGCGATCGCATTAGCAGTCAAATCTATCAGGAAGTCATCCGCTACCTGAAGCAAACTAGCCATATTACCGCTACTGTAACCGCTGCTGCGCTGCCTATTCCAAAACAGCTTCGCTGATGCCATCGTTCAACAGAGAAAGTAGAGCGGTCTTAGTGCTATCTAGCTGTTCTTGTGGCAGAGGAAAATAGCCAAGCTGCGACATCTCTTCATTCACATGAGTAAGCAAGAAATTCAAGAAAGCAGACACCTGGGGACTGTCGCGCAGCGTGTTTGCATCCGCGTATAGAAAGAGAGTGCGAATTAGCGGATAGTCTTCTCGGTTGACTAGACTGCTTTGGTCAATAGAGATGAGCTTGAGTTCGTCCTGGTTGGCTTCGTAGTAGGTATAGCTAAAAAAGGCGATCGCATACGGATCAATCGCCAAAGCCTGCACTAGATAATCCTCATCTTCACTAAAAAAGTCACTATTCGGCGATCGCAACATCGGCTCAGGATTACCGCCGAAGATTTGATCGGCAAATAGTCGCAGTGCGCCAGACCCAGGCTCTGGAATAGTGCGTCGAATCAGCTCCTCTGGCCACTCAGAGCGTACGTCCGACCAGTACTCAGCAGTGAATATCTGGGCAAGTTCTGCCTGCGTCACCTCAGTCAAAAACTCATTGCCTTCTCCCACTACAATTGCCAGCGCATCGGTTCCCACCGCTAGGGCCACGGGCCGTCTGCCAATAGCGGCGCAGGCTTGGCGTTCACTCTCGGTAATCGCTCGGCTGGCGATCGCAATATCCGCTTTACCCTCCCCGCAAAAAACCTCAAACCCCTCTCTAGATCCAATTCTCTCAATCGTCAGCGCTCCAGAGAATCCCTCATCGATAAAGCGCTCTGCCACTACCTCCACCAGCGGAGCCATTGAGTTGCTACCAGCCACGAGCAAATCTCCTCGCACGTCTAAAGGAGAAACCGGCGGGAGAATATCATCTTCTCGCATCCTAGCGGTATTAATCGCAATTGGACTGTCGACTTGAGTACTCAGGAGTGGCGGACGGCGACCGCTTTCTTCTACATCTGAGCGGTTAGGTGTGGCCGTTTGGCAGCTAGTGATTGTGGCTGCGATCGCGACGCTTAGCCCTATCATCAAGGATTGTTTTACTTTATGCATCAGGTACTCTCGTCTACTACCGACTAATCAGGGGGAGAATATGATCTCGCTCATAGGTAACGAATAGCACGATCACCCTATACTCAATGAAAGCAGTTATGAAGAGCAGTCTATATCATCATGCAGATTGTAGGTTGTAATGAAGCTACCTAATCCTGACCAGGCTATTATTCCTTCCGGTAAGTTGGAGGGATATTCGCTGAATCGAGAGCATTCTGATATGGTCAGGAGCGCATGGATTGTTCGGAATGAGGAGGATTTTCCTCGACTTATTACTTGCTACATTCTTTAGTGCTAAGGAGTCATTGCTATGAAACTTTTAGATGTTGTCGTTCTTACAAGAGATCTGCCGATGCTATCACTTCGTAAAGGGCAGGTAGGGACAGTCGTAGAAGTTTACTCTCCAACCGATTATGAGATTGAGTTTGTTGATTTGAAGGGTAAGACCTACGCGCTAGAAACACTACAGGCAGATCAGCTTATGCAAATACACTATAGTCCGTTGCCACAGACAGCATAGTGTGTCTCGCACGTTTTGTTTGCTGTAGTTACACTCTTATCTTCTAGCAATGAGGGCAAGGTGCTACCTTATGCGGACTTGAGTTGATAAATGATGGGGCGATAGATAGGTGCTGGAATTGGTTTTCCTTCAGCTTTGGCAGCTTCTATCCAGGTTTGTTTGGCTATGGCGAGTTCTTGTAGCGCCTCTAAAGGCGTTTTACCGAAGGCAGAGCAGTAGGTGAGGTCTGGAATATCGGCGATGTAGCCTTCGTCTTCTTCGCTGTGAAAGATATTGATTGGTGGTCTTTCATTAGCAGCTTGCTACGAGAATGTGCTTGATACTAGCTGGCGACGGCGTGTTTTAACGAGGTCTGGGGTGTAGCTATTTTTGTCGTCTTGCCCGTTGAAGCCAAGGCGGTCGTAAACCATGCCGCCAATACCGGGAACAACTTCACCTTCATCAGTACGTTCGTTATCCTCAGCTAAATAGATAAACTGAAATTTCTCATACACAGAAGCTTCAAATTCAACGGCTAGTCGTTTTTCTGCGCCAGCATAAATAACAGGCGCAACGATAAATATCTTCTCGGGATGTATGGTCTGAATCAGATCAGTGAGGTTGGTTTTGACGACGCAGCCGCCAGAGATAATAGACTTAACGACAACGAGATGGCTGATAGCCTTGTTCTGTGGTTCTGTGTACTTCCTAATAATGGGAGAAGCTTTTAGATCCTGTACGTTGGAGGGGGAAAATCTTTTGTTCCAGAAGCAGGCAAGATTCACTGACTGGAAAGACTCCTCTAGGGAAGTCAACATACCCTTAGCCAAGTAGTCTGCATCCTCAACGGTGCAGGCGAGATAAAGGCCAGCGCTACGATCTTGTATTTTCAAAGACACGACTTCCCCTAGACATTCTCCTAGTAGGGTCATTGCCTCTTTGTAGATATCTGGTGTATTTTCTTTGTCCGCAAGCCGAGCAAGCTGAGCTTTTGAAAAGTCTGTATTGAAGTTTGAGTATGTCCTTGTCATAGCAGGATCTCGAGTTCTTCAAAGGTTTTGGGTCTGGATGCTTTTATCCGTTGCTGGAATCTGTGAAAGCTTGGGTGGCCGATGCGGTTTGGAATAGTCCCCTGGTCAATACTATTGCCATATTGCCAGTGCAAGAAACCCTTTGACAGGTTGTAGCTGAAGTTAGCAATATTACTTAAAATACCTGCAACCTCTGAATCTAGCAATAGGGTGTTGTCAAAAGAGCGAATAAATGAAGGAGAAGAGTCCTGTGCTTTTGTCAAGATATCTATTACAGACAGATCGGATTTGGTGTCGGCTGCCCAGACGCCGAGTAGTACTTTAGCGACGCATTCTACTTTGTCTGGGGCTGGATTCTCAAACGCGCACAGGTATCTGATAGCTTCGGCAAACTCAGGCAATGCATCAATCACTTGAGTTAAGGTTGCTCTGTGAGGGAAGTAGACTACTTGGCTAAAGGCTTGTATAGCTGTGGGGCAGGAAGCTGTTAGCCGTTGCTGAAGCTGCTGATCGGAAACAACTAGAACTATCTCCGACTCTTGGCCTACGCTTTGGTTAAGCACTGTTTGTTTCTCGAAGTCATCAGATATTGACTTGAAGCCACTGCCCCAACTGATGATTGGGCTGTTCTTTAGCTGATGATGTTGGAGCCTGCTTTCCTCTTCATAGAAAATGATGAGGTCATCTACAAAGGACAGAATCTGGCTGTAAAATTTGATGTCTGCTTGTTTTTCAATGGCTGCTGCTGACAACATAGCAACTTTGTAGGTTGCGTAGAAGTTTTCGTAAGTGTTGCCTTTTTCGTTGCTTACACCGCCTCCGTGTTTATTCTTTACGTATACAAGCGATTCATCACCGAATAGCTTACGAATTTGATTGTCTGAGTACATTCGGTTGTTTGTAGCAATATTTTATAGATGCTTTGAGATTATAATAGAATAGCAGTACGCACGTCCTATTGCTTTTAATCTCTGGCTGATCTCTTGATTAAGCTGAAAATACTAGCTTTCTGTATCACAACTTGGCGGTTACGGCGTTGAGGAGGGCGGTTTGTGTTTGGGTGGTGGCGTCGATTTGTTGTTCTAGGGTGTCGCAGAGGAACATGAGTTGATCGACTTTGGTGACGATGCGGTGCTGCTCAGCTAGCGGAGGAAGAGGAATGACAGTTGCAGCCAGTTTTGTGCCATTAAAATTTGCTTGGCCACATTGTTGAATAATTTCAGGCTCAATCTGAGTTTCACGAAAATACGAAGCATTCATCGCCAAGCCAAAATAAGAAGAAAAAAGATGCTCTTCGAAAAGTCTGATTCGGATTAAATACGATGCAAATGTAGCTGCTTCATTCTCGCTAAAGTATATCGCTGTTTTTCCTACCAATTCGTAGCTATTTGTTCGATTGAACAAAATGTCATTACTGCGAAGATAGAGCCTTGGTAAGTCGTCAATATCAGGAGAAACATATTTAAGGTTTTCATTCAATAACTGACCGTCAACGATATTTCCCATCCGGTAAACCGGAATTTGAGAAGGATCTGTCCCAGCTTTTTGCGAAGTACCATAATCTATCTGTTTTGCGAGATTCACTAATCTCGTCCACTCCCATCCTTTTGGAAGATTGTAGGGAATATCTTGTTCCTTCAGATCAGGAAATGATTTAGGCTTTTTAATTTTCTTCTCCTTTACTAGCTTTTGCTTTTCTGTTTTAATCTTGTCGAGCAGCTCACTTGCGGACAAGTTCTTAGGATCTTGCGGCACAAGCTTACCCATGACCGCAAGCTGGAGAATCACCTTGCGTAGTTCAACAACGTTTTCTTTTACGGTGTAGAGTTCGCTGAAGTGTTGGGTGATGAACTGCCAGGACTGGGTGAAGGTGTCTGTGTCTGGGGCGGTGAGGAGGCGATCGCACGCTGCCATATGGACTTTGATTCGGAGGCGATCGCGCGTTTCTCGAAGTTTTTCTAGCTCGTCACAGCGGGCCATGAGCTGGTCGATTTTGGCGACGATGCGGCGTTGTTCGGCAAGGGGAGGAAGAGGAATAAGCGTTGCAGATAGCTTGGTGCCATTAAAATTGGCCTGACCACATTGCTGAACGATTTCTGGCTTGATCTGTTTCTCCCGAAAGTATGGCGCGTTCATAGCCATGCTTACATATCTTGGGAAAAGATGTTTTGCAGCTAGCCGTATACGAATCAGATAGGATGCAAATGTTGCAATATTACTTTCACTTGAATAGATAGCAGATTTTCCTACTAGCTCATAGCTGTTCGTTCTATCGCCTAGCGGCAAGCTGTTCCTTTTTGCCTCAACGATTGCTAGCGGCACACTCAGCGTATAGAACAACACATAGTCAGCCCGCTTGTGCTTTGCCCGAGTATGCAGATTTCCTCTAACTAGGACACGACCATCCGTCAGCTTCAGTTCTTCACGGACCTGCGTGGCGATGTCCCAGCCAGCGCTCTCGATTGCGGGTGTAATGTACCGGGTACGAATTTCCTGTTCAGAAAGCTGCCTTTTGTCCATAGTCGCCTGTTGATTTCGTACCTGTATGCTATCCATACCCTGATCCGAGGCTGAATCAGTCCGTTCTTTAGCACACAGCCATGATACCCATCACAATCGTAGGCGGGGTCACTTCAGATCTTTGGATGCTGCTGCTGCCAGACTACTTTGCAGTTGTACTGGTCGAAGGCGCGATCGCAATTACAACGAAAACTCACTCATTTCGACCCCGTGCTACTCTCAAGATCCTGAATTATCTGCTGCACAGTCTCAATAAGAACTGGAACTCTATCTCGACAAATCACATAAATCTGCTCAGGGTCAGCTTGAAAATACGCATGTGCCAAGACATCGCGCAGACCAATTGCACCTCGCCACGGCACCTGCGGATATTGATTAAACAGCTCGCCTTTGGTTTGTCTATCAATCTTCTTAAACTCCTCTCCCGCAGCAATCAAAATCATACAAATACTATCAAGCCGATCGAAACCCTCTTCACTACTGATAAAATCGCGAGGCTCTGTAATATCTGCAAATCTTCTAGGAATTCTCTGTAGCGCCGCCAAGATAACCTCCAGCCGTTTTTGCAACAGCATTGACTCGTCCTCAGACATAGACAGCCTCTTGTTCTACTCGTTCTCGAAAGCTTGGACTTAGATACTGGTGTAGGCGAATCACATCAACCCGGCGACCTAATAGCTCTTCTAAATCCTGTTTCATCATAGAAGTTAAAAACAGGTCCGGTTGACTGGTCGTAAAAACGATATCTACATCGCTGTCAGCAGTTGCCCGGTCGCGAGCATACGATCCAAAGAAGCCAAGCTTTTGTAAGTAATAGCGACTGCCCTGCTGAACCATAAAATCCTTCAGCAGAGCTTGCAGTCTATCCCGTTCCAACACGTCTTTCATTTCAGTCATTGTTATTTAACCAACTGCTCGATTTACTGATGTAGCCTCTGTGATTCTCTAAGCCTGTCATAGAAACCTGTCATAGATAGTTAGCTCCAAACGCACAAATGTAGATCGTAGCTTGACGCCAATCAGAAATCGGCCTATCTTCAGATCTAAGCCGTGATGCCTATCACGGTGTTTTCAGAACTCAATTTTGCTTAGCGCTATCGGCAGGTGCTACCAACACCGACCGACAGCTAACCCCCCGGATTCACTAGCAATCCCGGAAGCTAGGGTTACTTTACCTTAGCCACCCCGACTTGCTCCACATCTTCGCGGGGTGGCTAGGTACTAGTTGGGTTCTGGTTTCCTCAAACCAAACTCAAAATCGGAGACCAGAATCTCATGTTTATCCCTTCTATTACAGACGCATCCGCGTCCACAGTTGCAGATGCCAGCCAATCGCAGACCAGCACTGCGCCACTCAACTCTCCTCCCCCCACCTATCAGCAAGAGACCCGTTCGCCATATGCTATTCGGCAGCCTCAGCGCCGTACAGTCCACTATCCGGCTGCTATACAAGCTGAACTACGCCGAACCCAACGACTGGAGCCAGCCTATTTCTACAGGTAGACCCAACGAGGTCATGGCCATCTTGACCAAGCGAGTAAGGGTGGAAGCCTCTTAGTCACAGCTACGCGGTGCGTATACCTGATGCTTTGGGTACACGCACCGCGTAGCCCTAGTTTGCCAGTAGCTTATTCAAATAGCCTTTGGTCTTGGTCTTGTTGCTCTGAGTCGCGATGCGAATTTCTCTCACTCTTTGTTCAATCAGCTGATTGAGATCGCGGGCGAATCTAGCGTTTTTTTCTGCAAGAGTAGCCATCATTCGCGGCGGAATTCGAACAGTGGTCAAATCTTCAACCACACTTGCTGTTACTAGGCTTGGCTCTGTGCGTAGCAAAACGCGCTCACCAAAACAATCTCCTATCTGTAGCTGGGCAACCTCTTGAGTTTCTCCTTTCTCACTGACTGCGCTCAGCAGCACGCTGCCCTGCTGAATAATAAAAAATCCAGGAGACATCTCGCCCGCCGCGACAATTTGTTCACCCAGGCCGTAGGTTTCTAGCTCGGCTGCTTGTGCGAGCTGGTCGAGCTGCTCTGGTGTGATAGAAGAAAAATAAGTCAGACTTTTGAGGATATTCAGAATAGGCTCAACCGTGTTCGTAGGCTGTAGCGCAGCGCCTTCCATCTGATACTCCATAGAGATTGGATAGGGAATGGTCAGCCCCTGACGCTTGGCCATGTAGTAGATGTGCGATCGCGCCTCGCTCATAATGTCGTCTTTTGCCCTGTAGTCGATCAAAAAGAACTTGACTTCGTAGTCAACGCTGAAGTCTCCATAGTTCTTGACCCGAACGACTGGCGGCGGCGAGCTGATCACTCCCGCAGTGGCTGCTGCCGCTTTGAACAGAATTGGCTTGACCACATTGGGCGGATCGTCATAGGAAAAGCCAACCATGATCTTCTCGGCATGTGCCACATCGAGCAGGGTGTAGTTGCAGATGGTGGCTTTGCCCAGCTCTCCGTTGGGGATGATGATGATATCGCGATCGCGATTACGCAGCCGCACCGATCGCCAGTTCACCTCTAGCACCTCAGCTTCGATATCACCTAGCTGAAGCCAGTCGCCCTCATTGAACGGACGATCGAGCAGTAGCAAAAATCCAGAGACCAAGTTACTCAAAGTATCCTGTAGGGCCAGCGCCACGACCAAAGAACCCACGCCCAGCGCGGACGTAATTTGAGCCAGATCAATCTGCCAGATATTAGCCAGAATATAGACCGCGCAAGCAACCACGACCAGAATTCGCACAGCCATTAGATACAGGCCGGGAATTTGAATCTTGCCTCTGATACGTCGGCTGCTAGGCGTGAACAGCGTACTTAGCAGCAGTAGCCCGTTAATCAAAAAAGATATCCACAGCGCCGTCTGCAAGACTTTTAGTAGCTGGCTATCCACTGCAAACTGTAAGACATGCTGCCAGATCAGTACAGCAGACAGCAGCGGTAGCGTCACATTACGAAAGCCTCTTAGCGCCTCTGCCAAAGGAATCTTGCGTCGCTTTAGTCGTTCGATAGTTTCGCTAAGGGCGATCGCCGCTAGCGGTATGCTTACGACTAGCACCCAGGCCATCGGTCCGACTGATAGGCCGACAAACGATCGGTCCACTGTTCTACACTCCTACGCTTTTGAGCTCACTTTTTCCGACTCACTCCCTAAAGAGTTCTGCGCATGACTTTCTATCTGGCCTTCCGGTTCCACTTCCAGCTCAACTTGAGCAGCCGCGTTGATCATAATATTGCTCAAGAACTGAAAGGCCACTTCCCAAGCTCGCCTGACCTCTGGGGTAAAGTCATCGCCTAGCCCCTGCTCTAGCGTCCACAGCAGCGTCGCGCCAATGGCGTCGTAGTCCTCTGGTTTGACGCCGTAGCCCTGGTGCGATCGCCCTAATTCTTGCACCTTAGAGATAATCTCCTCAGGATGCCGCAGACCCTCTACCGCAACCGCTAGCGTCGACATCAGCTTGCGCTGCTGAGTCTCCATATCCGCCGAGCTAAACAAAGGCTTGAAGTCAGGGCGCGTTTCAAACAATCGGTCGTAGAACAGTTTGCCTGCCTGAGCGCTGATGGCCTTAACCTGGGCAAACGAACTCTGTACCAAATCGATCTGGCGAACCGCCATCTTCTCACGAGTCGCTAGCATCCAGGTTTTGACAGTACCGATCTTCTCGACAGTGGCGATTCCCGCCGGAGCGCAGGTATAGGTCTCAGCAATCTGCTCGTAGGCACTCTGAGTCAAAACCACGCTGTTAAGCGCTGCCCCAGCATAGAGCCGAGTCACCACGTAGATAGATTCTCCCCACACGCTATAGCCAAACCGCTTGGTCCCTACCACGCCTGCCGTCACGGGTCCGGTATGAATTGCCAGCCGCAGCCCTAGCGAAAACGACTGACCAAACTCAGGCAGATTGATAATCTTCAGCATCTCTAGCGCAAAATCAACCGTGCGCTTGGTGTGGTCTAGCCGCGCAGTGGTCAGCCCGCAGATAGCCATATAGTCAATGCTGGGCGTGTTTTGCCGCTCCATTCCATGTAGCTCAGCCGCATCGTCAAACGCCTGCATCAGCTTGGTCAGCAGCTCGGTGACCTCCTCTGCTGGTAGCGTTTGACTCAGGCTAAAAACGCCGACAATATTCGCGTAGAGCACCGTCACCTGCTTGATCTGGTCAGCGATGACAGTCTCACCTCTTTTGAGTCGTTTGGCGATCGCAGCAGGCACCAGATTCGCCAGCAGCACCTCATTTTGCGCCATCTTTTGATCGAGCGTTGCCACCTGATGGCTGAGGCTAGTCACCATAATCTGAAGCGTGTCGGTGAGCTGACCGATCTCATCTTCCAAGTCCAGATCGATCTCCGCCTCAAAGTCACCATCTACGACCTGATCCGCCCACTCATTTAGCTGCTGAATCGGGCGAATCGTCAGCGCCGCCGCCGCCAGTGCGAGAAAGGTAAACGCCGTAATCAGCACAATGCTAGCGACTAGAATCGCCAGCTCCAGCCGGGTCAGCGCGGCAAACGCCTCAGCCACATCGACCTGGCTAATCACCGCCCAATTCAGCCCTTCCATCTCTAAAGGGGCATAGGCGCTAAACACAGACACCCCGCGATAGTCCCGCTGCCTATTGATATCACTAGCACCGCCAACTGCCGCTTCTGCCGCTTCTGTAGTAACTGGCTGTAGCAAAACCGGGGATTCTAGACGAGCGATCGCAGCTAGTGTATCGTCGGTAACTCCCTGCCTACGCAGTCGCCGAGTGTAGCGTTCCGGGTCGGTTGCAAAGAACTGAGGCGCAGAGCGCAGATTACCGTCTGCTCCCACTAAGTAGCTGTCGAGTGATGTCGCTGGGGCCGCCTCTGAGCGAGTCTGTGCCATCAGCCGATCAATCTCATCAGTCTCTATGCGAATCGCTAAAATCCCGACCACGTAAGAACCGTTATAGATAGGGCTAGCAATAAAGAGAGACGGTACGCCGCTACCCGGTTCGTAGGGCTGGAAGTCTGCGATCGCTGTCTCACCCCGATCTGGATTTTCACGAACGGTCGCTATCAGCTTAGCGAGGCTGCTTTCCCGGTAGGCATCCGTTTCTAGATTCGTACCATAGTCAGGCAGCTTGCTTGCTGAATAGACAATGTCCCCTGTCTTCTGATTGATCAAATACAGATCCGCGTAGCCAAACTGTTGAACAACATCGTTGAGCAGAGGATGAAACTCACCGTGGTAGCGGCTGTATTCGCTGTCATCGTCCGCTGCGATTAACCAGTTCTTTTCCTCATTCGGATAGCTATTCTCCGATAGATAATAGTGTTGCAGATAGCGAGCTGCCTGACCAGCGGGTCTGTAGCTACCAAAGCGAGGCTCATCGCCTGTAATTTCCGCTAGCTTAGGGAAATAGCTAGTCTCGTAATAGCGCTTTAGCGGCTCATCCCATTCCACCGGGATAAACCTTCGATCGAGCTGGCGAAATTCTTTGTTGAACTCCACCATCGCCCTCACAATCATTCGATCGGCAGAAAGGGTAATTGTATGGCTTTGCAGCTGCTCAAAATAGTTTTGAACCCGCTGACTTTTCTCCGAGCGTAAAACACTTAACTGATTAAAGGCAGCTTGCCGTAGCCCCCAGCGGCTGAGCGCAGAGCTGAGACTAGCGATCGCAACAATAGAGCTAACGCTAGCGAAAAGGGTTAATAGGATCAGCTTGGACTTGAACGTCAGACGATTGATCAGCGGTAATTGAACCTTCATAGATCGTCAAGAATAGCCCACTGCCAAAGCGGTCTTTAGAATTACCTTCAAACTGTACACCAGAAGCCAGTCAGGCTAGCCCTCCTCCAAAAGCCGCCGACAGTGTTCTTATCACTTAAAACACTTTTCTCCCTTACTGTCCCTTTTCCCAAAAGCACTTCTATCACTTAAAACACTTCTGTAAGCTAGGAATACGTTGTATAGATCAACTACAAGAACAACTTAAGAGTGGTTCGCTAGGAAGTTATGCAAGACACTGCTTACCCGTAGCCTTCCTAGCAGTTGCTCTTGTGAATTGTCTTCATCATCAAAAAGAGCTTCCATGTCATCAAGTCAGTCTTCATCGAATAGATCGCCAGTTGCCAACGCGATCGCCGTACTGCTATCCACCACCCCAGACCATCCGTTAGGTAAGCTATTAAACTTGTGCCTATATGCAAAAGTAGACAGTAACGTCAGCGATAAAGCAGAGGAATTTCTTAGCGACCCCAGCCGAGTCGCTTACTGGGTACAAGAAGTCATCGGCAGCGATGAAAAGTACACACCAAAAGAATGTCAAGCACTAGGCGATATGGAGTTATTTGACGTAGACAGCTATGTTGGTGAGCTAATGAAAGAGATCGAAGCATTAGATTTGTCTTGAGTTTGTGGATCTTCAGAGCGGAAGGTCAAACCCGTAAAATATGCCGTCGTTGAAATGCACCATATTCTTCGGCGCGCTCAACACGCTATTCTTCTCACTATCTTTCAGACTCGCGCACGTACTCCGCCGCCTAACTGAGAAACTCTCCGACTCACAGGCCAGATCGTAGATAATTTCATTCGGCCCTAGATCCATCAGCTCTACCATCCATCAGCTTGATGATGTGGTGTGGCGTACGAAACTGCCCACTTGTACCTGCCGTACTCAGCTTCAAAGGCAAAGGCTGTAAGGATTTGGGCTACGAAGTAAGACCCTAGCACCTTTAAAGTTGAACTACGCACGCTGTTTTTCCAATCTAGCGGAATGGAGTCAGAATCTTGCGTAAGGTTTGATCTGGGTCCATTAGGTAAAGGTAATTGTAGACTTCAATCATTCCGTGTCTGAGAAGTAGCTCAGTTCTTTTTGATACACCCTAGCGAAATCTGCTAGCTCAACCACGTCCACCCGCCTTTCTCCAGACTCACATTTAGAAACGTATGACTGAGGTACTTTTAGCTGGTCTGCTACCCCTACTTGGGTCAATCCAGCTTCCTTCCGTGCAGCGCAGAGGCGCTTTAGAAATGCCCTATAGCGTTCTGAGTAAATCGAGCTTCCCATAGTCAGGAAAGCTAAATAGTTCGCAAAAATATCCTATTTTGGGATATTTTTACTGGGCTACTGGGGTGCCCGATGGATATAGATATTGAGCTACACCACAGAGAGAGCTCCGGTTGTCAGTGCAAGAGCAGTTGCTAGCACGAACCGCATCGAAGCGTAAGCCAATGAAAGACGAGTTTCACTCCCGCCTATCTAAAAAGGCTTCGACATATTTGTCAAAAGGTAGCATCCGGATTCTAGCGATCACCTTGGATAGGATGATCAGAAAATATAGTGAACAGCTACTCTGTCAGCCTTTGGAAGAAATGACTTTCTGGTTCGACTACCGTAGTGGTTCATTCCTGTCACCTGGCTACGCACCGCTCTACTACAAAAGTACAACTCCAAAAGAAGGTGTCAAGCTCGCCCAACCTATTCAGGATTATCCAGATGTGGTGATGTTCACAAGTGACAAGACTTATTTGACTGAAGCTCAAGCTACTACCAAATTAGCTGGAGTGATCCAGAGTTCTATTGATACCAAGCTAGTCGATGTGATCATCTACGCATCGGTATGCAAAGAAAAAGAAACCCCGTTTACTCAATGCAGTCGGGATAGATGAGTCGATCCGCGTAATATCAATATAGCTGCTTTCGAGGAGCCTGCGGTCACAATCAACCCTTCTGAACAGGAGAGGTTGAAAGGACTGCGATCTTGCCTCTCAGAAAAAATCCTAGGGGTCGTGGCTTTGAAAGCACAGCCTCGTGCTTTGAGCGAGTTGAAAGGTAAAACCTTAGCCTTCTACAGGCATGTTAGACGACAAATAATATGTCACCAGTAGTTCGACGACATGATTGTGTCTGAACGACACTAGTGTTCTGTCCACAACGACATCAATGCGTTACCGACGACAAATAATGTGTACTATGCAGAATTAAAGCGGGTGGGGGGAATCGAACCCCCATCATTAGCTTGGAAGGCTAAGGTTTTACCACTAAACTACACCCGCAGCTGGTGCTATTTGCATATTAGCTTAGATACAGTATCACGGTTTTGGGATGATGGACTATGGGTAAGGTTTCGTAAGCGGTTTGCTTATTTAGGCTGTGATTCGATCAGATTGATGGTGAGTAGCAGGCTTTCGTTGACAACGAGTTCCCCTTCGAAAGTGGCTGGGATGAAGCGAAAGCCGGAGGCGAGCAAAAGGCAGGCGATCGCACGCTCTTCCGCATTCAAAGGGGGTCTTTCTGCAATGCTGCCAGTCCAAGGGCTAGCATCTCGCATTGAGCCATCCTTGTTCACTGTAATTCGATAGGTCACTTGCGATTGAGAAAAATCTACTCGCTCACAGTTCACATCTTGAGGTTGCAGCTCTACGGCAGTAATCTCCTCGTAGATAGGTTGAGGCGACGTAGTGGCGATATCTTGCAAGAGCGATCGCGGAACATAGCTGTGGCTCACTATCTTTAGATAAGCCGTTTGTGGCAAGTCACTACCGGCTAACTCACGGTCGGGTGTAGGGATCTCACGATCTCCCGACAAGACAGGAAGAGTATCTTGGTTATCTGGCTCGATAGGAGCATCAGATGAATTTTGCGAGTCCGAATTTTGAGAATAGAGATCATCAGAGACCGAATCAGCGACATCAAGATCAGTAGGGTCTGTAGAGGTCTCTGACTTAGTTGCAGACTGCTCAACGTTGCGATTAACGGGCTCTGTACTACTATTTTGTGGCTGCGCGTTTCTTGCTTGAGGCTCCACTGAGGAAACCACAGAATCAGACTGCGAAGTTAGGGCTTCGGTAGCAGCAGGTGCAGTTGTTTCTATTTGATCAGCGGTTGGGCTAGTAGCTTTTGCAGCGCTCCCAGCTGAGCTGTCTAGAGACTCCTCTGAGCTATCGTCTGAGCTGTTGGCAGACTCTTGCTGGCTTGGCTCAGATATTGCTGATGTAGCGCCTTCCTCAACAATCAATTCAACCGGTATCGCTGCGGTTTGCCTGCCCTGCGCAGGCTGCATTATCTCTATCACATAAGGCAGAGAAAACCCCAAGATACCTATGTGAGTTAGTATGGCCAAGCCGCTTACTGCTGGCCATAGTCCCTTTGGTTCTGGGTGTTTCCAAACTTGTAGCGGAGAGACCATTGGCTCTTCAAGGGATCAATAGAAGACGGCAGCCATACCAAGCTAACCTCTTTGTGCTTATCCTTCCAGTCGAGTTTTGACACCAAAGGTCAAAACGGTCTCATCTACGCCTTTTAGCTTAAGCGGGTCGAACTTCACGATCTCTCGATCGTCCAAGTAGTCAGCGACTGCTGCTGAGACCAGAATAGTCTCAGCGGTTGCAGCTTCTTGAATTCGCGCTGCAATATTTACGCTAGGACCAATGGCCGTATAGTCAGAGCGCTCGACGCTACCAAACATACCGACAACAGCAGTTCCCTGGTGGATGCCACAGCGAAACTTGACCGGGCCGATACCTTGCTCTGCCCACTGTTGATTGAGAGTTTCTAGATCTTTGTACATTTGTCTGGCAGCTGCGATCGCTCGCTTCACCTGTTCATTCGGGCTCATCTCTTCTGGTGCGCCGAACAGTGCCAGCACGGCATCCCCCATAAACTTATCCACTGTGCCGCCGTTGTTGAAGATGGCGCGGGTCATTGTTTCTAGATACTCGTTCAGCAGCTCAGCGACCCGGCGCGATCGCAGCGTATTGCTCAGCTGCGTGAAGCCTACAATGTCGCTAAACAAAATTGTCACTAGACGCGGTTCAGGTCGCAAATCTAGCCGTAGATTGCCCTCGCTCGCCTTTTGCACCAAAGAGGGCGGCAAGAATCTTTGCAGCACCGACTCTGTCAAATACTGATTTAGCTCAGCAACCTTGCGCTCATTCGACTTCAACGCCAGCAAATTTCGGACTTCAGCGAGCAATTCCCGGTCATTGAACGGTTTGGACAAATAGGCATCTGCGCCCTGTTCAACACCCTCTAAGCGGGTTTCGTTATCTACTTTGGCAGTCAGCAAAATAATCGGCGTTCCTTGTAGGTCCGTATCTTTACGAATCCGCTCAATCATTTCTAGACCGTTCACACCCGGCATCATCAGGTCGGTAATGATCAAATCAGGTCCGTGGGTTGTTGCCATCTCCAAACCCGCAGCGCCCTGCTCAGCTGTCCTGACTTGATAGCCTTGGCGCTGCAATACACTCGATACGTATGCCCTTAGATCAGGATTGTCATCTACAACTAGAACTTGAGCACCTTCAAACGAGGCTCTTTCAGTTTGTGCGCCTGCAACCTCCGGCGGCAGCTCTATCGTGCTATCCACGGTCGCTGAAGCCAGCTCAATATCAGAAAGTTCTACCGCAGCTCGGCCTTTCTCCGTAGACAGCGCCTGTTCTATCACCTGATCTGTTGGCAGGTGACTAGCCCCCAGAGGTAGCTCAATAGTAAAAGTGGTGCCCTCTCCGTACACTGACTCTACTGAGACTTCACCGCCATGTAGCTGGGCCAGCTCTTGCACTAGCGATAGTCCTAAGCCAGTGCCCTCATAATGCCGGTTGGCCGAGCCATCTGCCTGACGAAATCGCTCGAATAGATGGGGAATTTGATCTTTCCGAATGCCGATGCCCTCGTCTCGTACCTGTAGGCGGGCCTTACCGCCTACTTCTTTCAACCGCACCGTAATCGACTTACCCGCTGGGGTGAATTTCATGGCGTTAGACAGCAAGTTGTAAAGCACCTTATCGAATTTTTCTATGTCTAGATAGACCGCGGAACAAGGGGCAATTTCTGTACTTAACTTGATCTGTTTGCGTTCGCAGTAGCTTTCAAAAGCTTCAACAACTTCGATGGTGAAGGTTGCAAGATCGCAGGGTCGGAAGGTCGGCTTCATTTTACCTGCGTCTAGTTTTTGCAGGTCGAGGAGCTGGTTGACTAACCGCAGCAATCGGCGCGAGTTGCGTAAAGCGATGGTTGCCTGGTCTGAATCTAGTCCTTCACCGCGTTCGACGGCTGATTCTAGCGGGCCGATGGTGAGCGTTAGCGGCGTGCGAAATTCATGGGAGATATTTTGAAAGAAGGCCGTTTTTTGCTGATCTAGCTCCAAAAGCTGTTCTGCCTGGCGTTTGCTGGTCTGGTAGAGGTTGGCTTGTTGAACCGCGACTGCCGCCTGATTTGCCACTGCTTGAGCCAGATTCACCTCCTCTGTTTTCCAATGGCGAGCCGCCGCCATCTGCCGTAGGACAATGCAGCCCGTAATTTTTGAATCCGCCAGCAGCGGCACCGCCATCAAAGCCTTGGCACCGAGCGATCCTCCTCCAGCCAGGTAGTGGTCTGTTGGCTCTGTTGTATTCACCACAACTGGACTTTTACTCACCTGCATCTCAGTGAGAATAGAATCCTTGTCAATCGCCACCTTGGGCTCTGGCAGGGTAGGTGCCATTTCCATATGCAGGTCATAGCGGCCCACACACTGCGCATAGTTATCCGCCCACAAAGACAGCGTGCAGCTATCGGCTCGCAGTGCCTGGCCCAACTTTTGGGTAATGGCTGCAAAAATTTCACTCGGCTCCAAGCTGGCATGCAGCGCCTGCGTGATGGTGTTAATCAGCAGCTCTCGCTGTGCCAACGATTCAACGCGCTCATAGGTCCAAGTCTGTGAGAGGGCCAGCGCCGCCTGGTCTGCTAGTGTCGTCAGCAGCCTGATTTCATTCTCTTGCCAGGGCTGTTGATGGAAGCACTTATGTAGGGCGAGCACCGCCAGCACGTCCTGCTTACACGACAGTGGAATTAATAAGCTTGTACAGATATCTAGCGCCTCATAAGCCGCTACATTTTCCGGACCAGGTGCAGCAGCGACCACATCTTCTACCGACTCCAGATGCTGAGTCAAAATAGTTTCCCAGACTGTTTGCTTTAGCTGCTCCAAGGCAACCGCTGTTAGCTCTCGGCCTGGAACCGTTGTCAGCGCACCCGCTGGCACATCCGTTCCCACATAGTGAAACGCCGGTGAATTCAGCTCAGCCTCAGCCAGCGGACAGACGATACCATAGTCCAGCTCGAATGCCTCTCCTAGCGTCTCCACAATCGTTTTCAGCATCTCTTCAGAAGACTGGGCGCTGCGGATAGTATTGGTGATGGCATTGAGCAGCGTCTCTTGTCGCAATACTCGATTGAGCTCTTGGGTCCGCGCTTGCAAAACGCTGTGGGTGTCAACCGCCTGATTGACAACCATACGCAGGTCATTCTCTTCCCAGGGCTTAGTTACATACTTAAAAACTTTGCCTTCGTTGATTGCATCAACGAGATCTTCCACATCGGTATAGCCTGTCAGCACAATCCGAATCGAGTTGGGATAGCGGTCGGCTGTTAACCGCAATAGCTCTGTGCCGCTCATCCCAGGCATCCGCTGATCAGAGATGATCACTGCAATATCGCCCTGTTCAGCCAGCATTTGCAGCGCGTCGGGTCCGCTGTTTGCCTTGAGGACTTTAAAATCCCGATAGAATGTTCGATAAAGCAGGTCTAGGTTATCAGGCTCATCGTCTACTACCAAGATCTTGTGCTTAGCCGCCTTTTGCCGTCGATTACGCTCTCTAACTGCCATGCATCAAACTCTCATCTAGGCCGAAACATCTGCCGCAAACTGTCTATCATTCATGCTAAAGATCATTTCTTAGTGGACCTAACTAGATAGAAACTAGTAGGCCACTGCGAGTTCGCAAAGCGCACTTGTACGGTGCTTTTTTACGGGTCTGTTGTCAGGTACAGCAGGGACTTGATGCTGTACGTATCTGACAATGAGATAGATGCTATAGCTGTGCAATGTCCTACATAAAGTGCCCATCCTCTTTCGAGTTTCTAACTATGTCCCAGGCCAATGCAGGGCGTATCCTGTCTAGTTCTTATCAACAGCAGCCCTTTCGCATCCGCTCTGCCCACCACAAAGACCTGTCGCAAATTGTTGCCGTTTTGCTATCTAGCTTTTATCCACAAGCCCAAGCAACTCAGTGGCTGTATTGGCTGATGCGCTTAGGTATCAAAGAGGATATTAAGACTCGACTTAAGACGCCTGCTAGTCAGTATGTGTGCCTTGTTGCGACCACCGTCGACTCAGAATCGGCGCAATCAGGTGAGGTCGTTGGCACTGCCGAAATCTCGCAACGCCCCTGTGAGACCTGGCGGCTGCTGCCACCAAAACGTGCCTATGTGTCTAATCTGGCTATCAGCTCGGCATATCGTCGTCGAGGTGTCGCTCATCAGCTCTTGCGCACGAGCGAGAAAGTTGCCCTTCGATGGGGATTTCACCGAGTGTATTTGCACGTGATGGCGGACAATCCTGCGGCAAGAGCACTCTATGCTCAAGCTGGCTATCAACAGTGCGGCGTAAGTAATCCTGTTCTGTCTGGTTTGGGTCTTAGACCAGAGCGCCTGCTATTGTCAAAACAAATTACCTCTGAGCAAGTGTCCGGAGGTACCTAGGTAGAGGCGTTTATGTATCTAAGTAGAGAAGACACCAGCAAGAAGCGACGCTGTAGCATTGAGCACATAGCAAACGTAGGAAATTGAGGCAAATACGCACTGAGCTACGGCCTGACGCTACAACTAATGATTAGTTCCTTAAGACAATATAAAGTAAATAGAACGCTTCTAGATGCCTGCGATGCTTGAGATTGACTTATAGAGGCGAATGATCCCCGTAGACGGTTGATAGATTTTTTGTGTTCCGCATGTAAAGTATGGACGGCACTGTCATAAAGAATGAATAAAAACTATTTGTTCCTTTTCAGTTTGTCGAAATTTCGTATCACATTAGAAGGGGTCATATTATATTGGTTGCCTCAAAGAGTTCTCCTCCTTAGAGGTTCAGTCAGTTAAAACGCAAGTGAAATCGCTATCGAACGACGCTACAGAGGCTATAGTCCCGGACACTACAGTCCTAGACGCCGCAGTCCTAGACACTACAATTCCAAGCAACGATAAGGCTAATACCCGTACGGTTTTTTCCAAACGGATGGCTCCTAGCAAAGTAAATGCTGCTCTATCTGAGCTACCTGGCGATCTGACAAGCGGGTTGCGAGCAGGCAAGCTGCGTGTGAGTGACCTAAAGTGCGCGAGCATGCAGCTAGAGGATAAAGAACAGGGTATTAATAAGAGAAGCTGGCGCTCCTTTGGTGCATCATTGAATTCAGAACTGAAAGTTGACAATGTAGTGGAAAAGATAGGCAGCGGACAGCTTTGGGTTGTCAACAGTCGTCGTCGCAATGGACTGATTGTGCTGCGTGAGTTCCATGCAGAATTTGCTGGGCCAGGGGCCGCAGTCGGCGGTTCTGTAGATGACGATATTGTCGATGTGATCCCGATTGGTAATCTTTCGCTATTGAAGCCAGAATCGCATGAGGACCATCAGAATGCGATCAAAATTCGGCTGCAGTGGATTCGCCTGACGCAAAATTTTACAGATCAGCCAGAGCCAGACGACAGAGCGCTGATGATCTTAGAGCAGTTTAAGACTTATTTTGATCAGGAGACAGTGAATTTAGTCTCTGATAAAGCTTTTGCGATGTTGGTTGGTGTGCTGCCACAGACAATTCGGCGAGTCCGTTCAAGGTTTGTGTGGTGACTTCTGCTGAGGCAGACTTTCCAATAACGACTACCCTCAGCCACCATAGTTTGACTAGGCTCAGTTCTTTGGGTTCAGTTTCGCTTTGCTGTTGAGCTTTTCACCTGCTTTTCACCTGTTGTGTGCTGGTTATCTGCTGGAGGTTGGCTAGGGTCCGTTGATTTTCTGCTGCGGTGCCGATGCTGATGCGCAGTCCGCCACCGGTATGTCGAATCAGAGTGCCCTGAGCGCGAAGCTGCTGGAAAGCTTTGGTCAGCCCTTCTGCCTGGGTGGTGGCTTCTAGGTGTGCTAGACCGCGATCGCTTAACCGAGCATAGATAAAGTTGCTATCACTAGGCCAAACCTGTAGGTAGGGATGGTCACGCAGGGCCGACTGTAGTTTTGTTCTCTCGCGTAGCAGTACTGGAATCTGTTCTAGCAGGCGATCGCTGTGAGCAAGCGCAATGATGGCAGCGGCCTGAGAAAAGCTAGGTAGGTTGTAGGGTAGTCTCAGCTTTTCTAAGGCGGCGATGATGTTGGGATGAGCAATGCCATAGCCAACTCGGTGAGCCGCTAAGCGGAATGCTTTTGAAAAGGTTCGTAAGACAATCCAGTTGCGACGACTGAGAGCCTCCGATAGCGTAGTGTGACCGCTAAATTCAAAGTAGGCTTCGTCCACGACAACCAGTATGTCTGACGGCAGTTGCCTTAGCCAGTCTAGTTCTCTTTGAGTGAGTGCGTTACCTGTAGGTGAGTTGGGATGCACCATGAAAACAACTTTGACGGGTGCTGTTTGGGTGGAATGACTGGCCTGGGCGATCGCAGCTTCAGCGACGGCGAGGTCCACTTCAAAGCTGTCTGTCCGTTCTACGCCGTGGACGGCGATGCCCAGCGTTTTAGCTAGGATGCTGTACATAGAAAAAGTCGGTGCGGCGACTAGAATTGAGCCGTTGTTGCCCAAACAGGTGGCCATCAAAACGGAGCGGATGAGTTCATCAGAGCCGTTACCAAGTGTGATGTTGGCAAGTGCAATCGCGTCTGTATTGACGCTGCTAGAAGCAATAGCGTATTGGAGAACAGCTTGTTTTAGAGCAAAGTGTGAGCCGTCTGGGTAGCGGTTGGCTGCGATCGCCTGCTGGTATTTCTCTGACAGTACGGCTTTGATCTCATCTGGCAGATCAATCGGGCTCTCGTTCGTGTCTAGCGGATCGACAGTAGGTTGCTCAGACGCAGATTCTGCCGTGGGATGAGGCGACTGATACGCCGCCAACTGAGCTAAATCAGCACGCAAAAAAGACATACAACCCAAACGATCATTTCAGTACTCATGCATTCTACAGCACCGCTCATCGGGTATCATGGCACCCGTCCCCAAACATGTTCGCGCTTTTGGCCATGACAGATTCCGCCGCCCAGTCCTATCAGATTACGCTTCTTCCCGGAGATGGTATCGGCCCAGAGATTATGTCGGTGGCAGTCGACGTACTCAGGCAGGTTGGCGAGCAGGAAAACATTCACTTTGAGTTCACAGAAGCGCCGGTTGGGGGTGTGGCAATTGATGCGACGGGTTCGCCTTTGCCAGAGGAGACGCTGAGCACTTGCCGCAGCTGTGATGCAGTGCTGCTGGCCTCTATCGGCGGCTATAAATGGGATAATTTACCTCGCTCGCAAAGGCCGGAAACCGGGCTGTTGGGATTACGTGCGGGGTTGGGATTATTTGCAAACCTGCGACCGGCAACGATTTTGCCGCAGCTGCTAGAGGCGTCTTCTCTGAAGCCAGAGGTGGTCGAAGGCGTAGACATTATGGTGGTGCGGGAGCTGACTGGCGGGATCTATTTTGGTCAGCCTAAAGGCATTTTTGAAACGGAAGATGGCGATCAGCGCGGTGTGAGCACGATGGTCTATACCGGCAAGGAGATTGATCGAATTGGGCGGGTGGCTTTTGAAACGGCGCAAAAGCGCAAAGGGCGGCTGTGCTCTGTGGATAAAGCAAACGTGCTAGAAGTTTCGCAGCTTTGGCGCGATCGCATCACCGCTCTTGGCGAACAGTACGCAGACGTCGAGCTGTCTCATCTATATGTAGACAACGCCGCCATGCAGCTTGTTCGTGCCCCCAAGCAGTTTGACACTATCGTTACTGGCAATTTATTCGGCGATATTCTCTCTGACGCGGCTGCCATGCTCACTGGCAGCATCGGCATGCTCCCTTCGGCTAGCCTAGGCGAAAACGGTCCCGGCGTTTATGAACCGGTTCATGGCTCAGCACCCGATATTGCTGGGCAGGACAAGGCCAATCCACTTGCTCAAGTCCTGAGCGCGGCTATGATGCTCCGCTATGGCCTTAACCAGCCCACCGCCGCTGACCGCATAGAGCAGGCTGTGCTCGCCGTGTTAGACCAGGGCTATCGAACCGGCGACATTGTGTCTATAGGAATGAAAGCCATTGGCTGCAAAGCAATGGGCGTAGCACTGCAAACAGCGCTCGATCAGCAATAAACAAACACTAGTGGTTTTGCTGAAAAATGTGACTGAACAGGCCAAAACGAGCGCCTTGTAGTAGACTTGAGCCAACTTTTCTGTCCTCTAGGCCCAGATGGGTTGGACAAATCGTCCTTTTGACTAACTAAATCTAGCTGTAACACCGGCACCGCAAACCCGGCACCGCAAGGAGCAATCATGCCAACTCTGATCACCGAAAGGCCAACTAGCGTCGCCAGTAGGCCAACGAGCGCCGCCGAACGCCTCGCCTTTGGAGACGATTCCGCCCTTTTGAACCCAGCGCTAATCAAAGCTGCCCGGCAGATTTATCGCGTCTTCTACGAAGTTCATCCAGAAGTAATGCAAAGGCCAATTGGTGTCGCTATTGGCCGATTGAATCATCGTGGCAAACTTGTTTTTGGTGACAAACCCGTTTTACTGCCACAGGAGTGCTTTGTCCCTTTCAATCAAATCGAGCCCAATCTAGCAGCATAAGGGCTGCCTAAAAGAGCCGACTGTCTAGTTCGGTCAGTTCAGTCTATCAAGTTCATTAGATGTGTGGGCACCTTAGCTACAGTCCCTCATCAGTGCAGCAAAAGCCTGTGGATAGCGTCGTCTCTTTCCTGATTGTTTTTATTCTCGGTGCTGCGGTCGGTAGCTTTCTAAATGTAGTGGTCTATCGCCTGCCAGAGGGTCTGTCTTTACTGTATCCACCCTCTCACTGCCCAAAGTGCCAGAGATCTTTGAAGCCCTATGACAATGTGCCAGTGTTTGGCTGGCTCTGGCTACTGGGCCGCTGTAGAAACTGTAGGCTACCTATCTCTTTTCGATATCCGCTGGTAGAGTTTGCCACGGGCTGTTTGTTCGTATCCGTGTTTGCTCGCTTCGGCGTGACTTGGCAAACGCTTGGGTACTGGCTATTTCTCTGCTGGCTGCTGGCTTTAGCGCTGATTGATCTAGATACGATGACGCTGCCGAATAGTTTGACAGCGTCTGGACTAGTGTTGGGTTGGGGATTTCAAGGATGGATGAGCTATCTGGCGATGCCGACGCTGTTGTCTGGACTGGCGTCTGGTGTGGGCGGTGTGCTGATGGCTTTTTTTGCGAGTATTTTTGGGCTGTGGCTGTTTGATTTTGTTGGGATTGCTGGTAGCCGAGCTTTCGGAAAAGCAGCGATGGGCGGCGGTGATTCTAAGCTGGCAGCGATGATGGCAGCTTGGTTAGGCTGGCCAGGACTGCTGCTAGCAACGTTTCTGGCGGCGGCGATAGGCTCTGTCATCGGCGGCGGCGCGCTAGCGTTAGGGGCGTTAGGACCGAAGCAGCATATCCCGTTCGGGCCCTATTTAGCATTCGGGGCTGTGCTAGTGCTTTTCTACGGTGAGCAGCTGATAGATGCCTATCTATCAATCTTTTTTCCGCCGGGACTATAGGCTTGGGACTGCAAGCTCGGGACTATAAGCTCGGGACTGTGAGCGTATAGCTACTTCCACTTCCCCAAGCGCCACGCCTGATTTCCTACAATGACCACCACGCTAGTAGGATAAAAAGAGTACCTGCCTCATCTATGGTGTTTGCCACTTTGTCTTGAGGCGTACCTTGAGCAAAGTTGATGAGTGGAAAGATGTCGCTGTTTGACTGGTTTGCCAACCGAAAAAAGACGGGTCTAATTAGCCCAGAGCATCACGAGAGAGAGATTGCTGACGGGCTGTGGACGAAGTGTGAGCGCTGCGATGTGCTGACCTACACCAAAGATCTCAAGGCCAATCAGCAGGTTTGTCCGGAGTGTGGCCATCATCATCGGGTGTTTAGCGTTGAGCGGCTCGAGCAGCTAATAGACGAGGGCACTTGGTCGCCGATAGATACGCAGATCGCGCCTGAAGACCCGCTGCGGTTTCGCGATCGCAAGGCCTACGCTGACCGCATCCGCGACACCCAGGCCAAGACTAAGCTAGTCGACGGCGTCCAAACCGGCATCGGCAAAATTTCAGGCGAATCGGTGGCCTTGGGCGTCATGGACTTTCGGTTTATGGGTGGCAGCATGGGTTCGGTCGTCGGCGAAAAGCTGACTCGCCTGATTGAACGGGGCACTGCGGATCGTATCCCTGTGATGATTGTCTGCGCCTCCGGTGGGGCCAGAATGCAAGAAGGCATGCTAAGCCTGATGCAGATGGCCAAAATTTCAGCAGCGCTAGAGCGCCATCGGTCTGCTCGTTTGCTCTATATCCCTATTCTGACGCACCCAACGACCGGGGGCGTAACCGCTAGTTTTGCGATGCTAGGCGATATTATCCTGGCCGAACCCGAAGCGACAATCGGCTTCGCCGGACGCCGCGTGGTAGAGCAAACCGTTCGCGAAAAGCTACCCGAGGACTTTCAAACGGCTGAATACCTTCTGCATCACGGCTTCGTCGATAAAATTGTGCCGCGTACCCACCTTAAGCAAACACTGGCTCAGCTGATTCGGCTGCACGCGCCAGTAAAGGGCAAGGTGCCTGTCGTTGCTAAGCAAATGGAAGTAGTTTTAGAAGGGGCTGATTAGATTTTCATCTCTTCCTCTGGTGTAGTTTTGATGTGATTTCGACCGCGCTTTGGCGCTCAACCATCGCTCTCTCGCCCTATTCATGGCATGATGGAAAAATAACTTGATCCAGACGACTATGTTGGATCGCTGCTGTGTTGCGTGGCTGAGAAGCGAGCATAAAAAATGAAAAGATTATTCCAAAAATGCGCCTGGTTGATGGCGGCGTTTGTCCTTGTGGTGACAGGGCTATTCGGTTTTGGGCCTTTTGTCGATGGGGCGATCGCCGCCGAACTAAGCGAGAGCCTGCGAACCATTCCTCTCAATGAAACGGGCGAGACCGTTACCCTTTCGCTAGAAGAATTCACCCGAGGTCAGCGCAAGTTTAACAATGCCTGTGCTATCTGCCACCTGGGGGGCATTACCAAGACGAATCCTAACGTCGGTCTTGACAGTGAGGCTTTGGCGGGTGCCTACCCCGATCGGAACAACTTGGAAGGGCTAGTAGACTACCTACACAACCCAACTACCTACGACGGATTGACTGAAATTTCTGAGCTTCATCCCAGTACTCAGAGCAGCGACCTCTATCCCAAGATGCGTAGTCTGACAGAAGACGATCTCAGAGCAATTTCTGGTCACATTTTGCTGATGCCGAAGATTCGCGGCGACCAGTGGGGCGCTGGCAAGACTAAGTCCTTGTAAGGTTTGATAGCTCTAATGTGATCACCTGGCCAAAATCACTGGCTAAAAGATCTACACTTTAAGCGCAGCGGGAGACATTCCTTCTGCGCTTTTTGATGGCTGTAATTTGATTGGCTACTGACCTGTTTATGATCGACCGAAGAGGGCTGCTACGAGGAAGTGTGGGAATTGTTGCCAGCAGTGCGCTAGCGGGGTGCAGGGCCAGTGCAACAGATGCGCTGACTATTCTGTTGTTAGAAGGCGCTATTCCTTCGGTTGTCTTAAAAAAGTTTCAACAGCAAAGCGACGTACCGGTAAAGTTTCAGACGACTGCTCAGATACAAACGGCGTTTCAGGTGCTGCAAAAGTGGCAGCAGCCAGAGGTAGCAGATCCCTGGCGTAGATTTACGCCGTGGAGGCAGCAGGACCAGCAAGCGGCTGCAAACGATTTGGTGAGCCTAGGAGACTATTGGCTTGAAAGTGCGATCGCCCAAGACCTGATCCAGCCGCTTTCAATTCCAGCCGTTACCTTGGACCTATTGCCTGCAAAGTGGCAGGCGTTTGGTAGACGCGATCGCACTGGCAAAATCAATCCGGCTGGCGAGCTTTGGGCTGTTCCCTACAAGCTGCAGCCGCTTGTTATCGTCTACCGCCACAGCCAGTTTTCAACTAATGTTCAATCAGAAAAACAGCCCTTCGGCAGCTGGCAAGATCTGCTTGCACCTGAGCTTCAGCGGAGTATTGCCCTTCCGAATCATCCCGGTATCATCATTAGCTTGTTACAGAAGCTGGAAACCGGTAGCTTCAACCCCAGCGCCGTAGACGCAGCCGTCGAAGACGATGCAGCTCGAGCAGGTGCTGTCAAAACAGACCAGCTAATGACACAGCTCAATCGACAGCTGACTGCCCCATTTGCTCAGCTCATGCCGCAAGTCAAAACGTATGATTCCACTAACGCCCTCAAAGCGCTGATTAATGAGGATGTGAAAGTTGTCGTAGGCTGGGCTAGCGACGTTGTGATCGCACTAAAGCGATACCGAGATTTGAGGGTGGCTATACCTGACGAAGGCAGCCTGCTATCTGCGGATATGTGGGTACAGCCCAAAGGCAACGCGCTAAGCGGTGTTTTAAGCGATGCTGCTAAGACCTGGATCTCTTTCTGCTGGCAGTCGGGACCGGCGACCGAACTTTCGGCTGCGCAAAAAGGCATTTCTCCTATCTTTTTGGATGACGAGAAGACAATTCCTGACGCATTAGGAGAAACTCAACTGTCCTTGCAGGCATTGCAGAAGAGCGAGCTGCTTTTGCCTCTCTCCTCGACAGTACAGACCGCATACATGGATTTTTGGCGGGAGCTAGCCAGCCGCCCGCTCAACTAAGCCTGTGCTCCGTATAGCTACGTCTATCGGGCTACGTATAGCTCGCAGGATGGTGCTGATGTCCTCTCTGATCTAAAAGCGCTGCAAAAGTAGCTGCCGCGTAGGAATATAGGACGGGCAATGGTGCGATCGCGTCCACTTTCTTCTAGCAACAATGCCTCAATATAGTTGTTCACGTCATCGGTATGAAATACTCGTAGCTGATAGCCTTTGGCAGCAGTCTCTTCACCAAACTGCTGAACAAAACCATAGCGGTCAAAGTAAGCAAACTGCGTCCACAGACCCGCGTTGACAATGACATCTACGTATTTCAGCCCATCCTTTGTTTCATAAGCGCGCCACTGGGTGATTGCAGCTTCGTTTTGACCGCGTTTGTTGGGCCCATAGCGCTCGTTAAGCTGGTCTTCTATCCAGGCAAAGGTCGGATCGCTCATCTGGGTCAGCGATAGCTCTGTGCTAGCGGAGATCAGCTTTCCCTCACTGGCCGCAAGGAATAGTGGCAGAGCAGTGACGTCGAACAGCCGTGATCGCAATTCCGCTAGCTCACCCTCTAAATTTTCTAAGGGCACCAGCACATCCGGTGGCAGCTCGAAATAGACATCAGGAATAGTGGGGTCTGTAGCCGAGCCATCGGGCCCCAATTGAGCCAAGGCAGTTGAAGCCGCAGCGCAACCTACCAGACCTAAAATCACAGCCACCCACAGCGTTCGCTTTTTCACAACCTAGCCTCTATGGTTCACAGTCTAATCACCAGATGGAATAGTCATATGAAATCTTAGATAGATTCTAGCTGTTCAAGATGAGCTGGACCCGGTGTATGTGTCCTAGCACCAAGGTCTGGCCGCTGACAGACTCCAGCATAGTGACAATCGCTTTCGGTCTTAGCAGAGTGCCGTCGTTTCGGCAGCTGCCCACATAGCGAATAGTTGCCTGACCGGTGGTAGCTAGTTTACGTTGGACACTCTGCGCTATGGGTGTCTCTGCTGTAGGTGTCTCTGATGTAGAGGTCTCTGCTGCAAACATCGGTGAGTTGGGATCGACGGTTGCTAGTTCGTAGAGGTGCGATCGCAAGTTTACCTGCTTCACTTTTCCAGACTTGGTCGTCTTTGTCTGCATAATCTCTTCAGCCGCTAGTACTTGAGACACCCAGGTCTGCCAATCTTCTGTGCCCCTTTCTGGCTTCTCTTCCAAGTCCACTGAATTGTCTACGGATTCAATAGAAATTGCCAGCAGATACTCTGCCCGGTCTAGACTTTTGGTGGCCGACGGCAGCTGCAGCGAAACTTCTTCAACGCCATGTAGCGGCACCTCTACGGGCAGCTGCGCTTGAAGCCGCTCTCTGAATTCCGTTGGGCTCACTCTCTGTGTCAGCTCAAAGTCAATAATTTCACCAGTGCTCGTCAGGCCCAGCGGCAGTGCATTAGCAGGAGAAATTCGCGGTCCAGGATGGAAGCCACCAGTAAAAGCAATTGGCAAAGCTGCCCGGCGAATGGCTCGGTCCATCAGCCGCGCAAAGTCCAGATGGCCAATCAAAGCCATATCGCCCAATTTGCCAGCTCGAACTCTGAGGCGCTGGGCTCTCTCTTGGTTGGGCTTGAAGTGGCCGTTGAAGTGGGGAATCTCTGGTGGCGCAACAACGATGTTGTGCCCAAAGTCAGGACCGCAAATGCCACAGTGAGAGCAGCCTTCAAAAGAACAGTCCGGGACAGTGGCGGCTTCTAAGGCTCGTTTCAAATCATCCTGGAGCCAAGCCTTCTCAATGCCCGTATCAATATGATCCCACGGCAGCGGCTTGTCTAAGACTGCCACCATAGCTTCGCTCACGCCTTGACCGGATTGCTCAGCCGTGGCAATGTTCTCGTCCAGGCTCCACTCGCCGCTTTCAACCTGTCGGTACTGCCAGTCTAGTCCTGCTTCTGCGATCGCCTGCGTCCAAGCACCAAAGGCATTCTCCAAACTTTCCCACCAGGCATCCATGCCTGCACCTAGCTCCCAGGCTCGACGAACGACTGCCGAGAGTCTGCGATCGCCCCGCCCTACAAAGTTTTCCATCGCCGAAATTCGCACATCGGTAAAGTTTGCCTTGACCCCGCGAATAGCGCTCAGTTCAGACTTCAGAAGGGACTGCTTGCGCTTGAATTCTTCTGTAGAGACCGAATGCCACTGAAACGGAGTATGCGGCTTCGGCGTTAGGTTAGAGATGGTGATATTAAACTTCAGCGCCCGGCGACCTTTGATAAAGCACTCTCTACGCAGCCACCGTACTGTCTCGGCAATGCCCAGCACGTCCACATCCGTCTCACCAGGCAGACCGATCATAAAGTACAGCTTTACTCGATCCCAGCCCTGCTCATAAGCCGTCTTCACCCCGCGCAGCAGCTCCTCGTTAGTCAGCCCCTTATTGATGATGTCGCGCATCCGCTGCGTCCCTGCCTCGGGTGCAAAAGTCAGCCCCGTCTGCCGCAAACCGCCTACGATATGCGCGATATTTTCATCAAACCGGTCTACTCGCTGACTTGGCAGTGACAGGTTGATATTGTCGCTCTGTAACCGGTTCTTAATCTCTAACCCCACCGCCGGTAGCGCTAGGTAGTCCGAACAGCTCAAAGACAGCAGTGAAAACTCGTTGTATCCAGTCTCTCGCATGCCCTTTTCAATCGTGTCGATCACTTGCTCTGGCGGCACATCCCTAGCAGGACGAGTCAGCATTCCTGGCTGACAAAACCGACAGCCCCTAGTACAGCCCCGTCGAATTTCTACCGTCAGGCGATCGTGTACGGTCTCGACATAGGGTACCAGTCCGATTGAATACTCAGGCATCGGCGGCGCGACCCGGCGCAGAATTCTCTCTGGCACATCCGAACGATTAGGATGTACAGATCCGTCCGCTGCCATGTCATAAAAGCAAGGTACATAGATACCTGGCACCTGCGCTAGATCTAACAAAATCTCTTCACGACTGAGCCCAGTGGCCTTGCCTTCTTCTAGCACTAGGCCGACTTCTGGCAGCAGCTCCTCACCATCCCCTAAAGCTACAAAGTCAAAGAAATCCGCATAGGGTTCGGGATTGGATGTGGCTGTACCCCCACCTGCAAAAATTAACGGCCAGCTACCCTCTTCTACGTTCCATGCGCGTTCTTCTACCTGTTCGTTGCGTTCTTTCCAGGTCAGCGGCACCTGCGCTAGGGACAGCATTTCGAGAATGTTGGTAGCGCCTAGCTCGTAGCTGAGACTAAAGCCAAGGATGTCAAAGTCAGTGAGGGCACGGCGCGATTCTACGGCGAAAAGCGGCGTTTGACTGCTGCGGAGTTTTTTGGTGAGATCGGGGGCGGGGAGATAGGCGCGATCGCACAGCTGCCTAGGCTGAGCATTCAAAATGCTGTACAAAATAATGTGACCCAGATTAGACGCACCCACCTCGTATATTTCTGGATAGGTGAGCACCCATCGCACCGCCGCCGCAGACCAGGGTTTGTGAACTGCGCCGCGCTCGTTGCCCAAGTATCTGGCAGGACGAGAGATATCGGCGTTGAGCAGATCCGTGACAGTCTCAGACGAAAAGGCAGTAGTGGATACAGGAGGCACAGCAGTTATAGCAAGAAATATCTAGGCACCCACTATATCGCAAACCCCAGGCAACGGACCCCAAGGCGACAAACCCAGAGCGACAAAGCACCGACCCGTCCACGGCATAGCAAAAAAGCGCTTCCTTTAATAACTAGGAAACGCTTCTTACGGGAGCTATTGAACTATAGCGTTTGTCACTTTGCTGAGGTACAGCACACTGGCTGAAAGCCTCATATGGCATTGGACAAAGTGACTCGCGGCCTCCCGAATGCATCTGTGAACCGCTGTAAGAACCCCAGACTGTTAACAAGGGTATCTAGCATCTTGATCAGCTTTACGCTGCCATCGGTGCAGGTTCTCGATCGACAATCGTAAACAGGCGATCAATCTGGGTAAGCTCTAGAACAATGCGAATGGAGGGCGGCGCAGAGCAGATGCTGAGGCGCTCGTAACAGGGCTTAGCAGCATTGAGTGCAGACATCAGTGAAACCAGTCCAGCATTGTCCATTGACTCTACTTTGCTCATATCTACGACTAGCTCGCTAGTACGTTCTGCAGCCATGGCAGAGGCCAGCTGCTGCTGAAAGATAGAAGCACTCTCTGCATTTAAAGTACCAGCAGGACAGACGACCGTAACGGGGCTATTTAGGCTTGACATCTTATGCTTTCCTCAGTTTACGTTTGAAGACTATTGAATGAAGACTATTGAATGAAGACTATTGAACTAATTACTCGAGTAAATCTAGAAACGACGTGTTCGAAGGACGCCGTACTCGCAAGCGACACATTCAAGACATGGTCCAAAAATGCGGCTAAACACTACAGAACACCCAATCAAAAAATACCCTGCAAAACATATTGCTTAGACAGTGAAATGACCTATTCCCTTTTGCTTCTTGGTAGCACAGCTACAAACCTTAGTCTGTTGAGTCAGAACAAGTTAAGAAACAACAGCATATTTGTCTAAATCTTGACCTATCTAATTGTTCCTTAAAGTTTTTATCGGGTGACAATACTTAAATCCAAAATCCTTATAACTTTCGGTGTCATCAGCTACAAAGTTTCTGCTTACACCCTACTTTTCTATACAAAGACAGGGATTCGCAATAGATTTCGTATTAACTGAACCTCGAAGTATCTAATAGAACAGCTCTCTCTTCTCAGCACGCAATAGAAGTAAAAGCATTCTACCGATCCCCTCAATGCGACAAGACCTCTTCCCTGCTTAATGCCTGTATGAGGATGTTAATGAATTGCTTCTGTTCCCGTATTAATAATCACAAATGAGCGGTGTTTATCAATTGCGTATGATCAACTTTTTAAAGTTATTTTCAAATGAGAACGCTATGGAAGCGCAGAAAGTAAGAAATTTAAACATGTCCAAAAGTCATCGAATATAGGGCGATTTCTGATACAAAGCTACTGCATGCAACCTATGGTCCTAGCGCGGCTCGCGAGCCTTTTCCGATAGCCTGTTTGTGACGAGAGCCGGGTCAAAGTTCGGATGAATAGCACCTACGAAGATAGCTCACTGGGCGAGGTGACGTGAAAGATATCAGTATGCGCTTCCCAGAAACTGTGGATGAATGCGTTTAGCTGGCTGCTGCTGCACTGGCTGTTGCTGTTGGGCGTTATTTTTAGTTGAACAATTAGTGAGAAAAAATCAAGGTCGTAGGCAAGTTGGAAGGGCGCAATCGGCCAAATCAAGTCGGGGCAGCCTTCTAAGTCATACAGCTCTAGACTAGATTGCTGGGATGATTGCGCTGCACTAGCGATGACATCTTGTCTCCTTGAGTGAGAGACGCCTTCGGGTAATCCTTGAATGAGGAGAGTAGGACGAGCCCAGCATAGTCGCCTTTGACTGACGATCTGAATTGCTTCGGCATACAGTCGGGATGGGCCATGCTCTAAGTAGAGGATCTGGGAGGGTACGACACTCATAAAGGTAAGCGGGGACTTTAAGTGGCTTTAACTAGAGGAACCTGCCAAACAACCGTTGAGAAACCAAGATTCAGAGGTCCTACATTGATTGCGTGTCGGCTAATTTTCTTTGACTAAGATATATTAAGATTATTGAATATTCTTATACATTACCATTCAACAGAGCTGCATTTTTGTCTTGTGGGTTTAGACCAACGGATATAGCTTTGTAGTGTGTATCTATGAATGCGGTCAGGAATGCGGTCAGGAATGCGGTCAGCAAGAGTCTCTCGAATTGTGGAGATTTTTCTAATTATTGGGCGGTGACAACGTGATCGCTCACAATAATGAGAGTCAGCTTTACTCAGTAGCAAAGTTTTAGATTGATAACATGTCTACTTCTATTAGCACTATCGAAAAACCATCGGTTTCGACCGTCCGTAAGATCGCCCCTCGCTACCGGGTGCTTTTGCACAATGATGACTTCAACAGCATGGAGTATGTGGTAGAAGCGCTGGTTGAGACGGTGCCTTCACTTACCGCGCCTCAGGCGATAGACATCATGATGCAGACTCATAACTCTGGTATTGGGCTGGTGATTGTATGTGAGATGGAGCATGCCGAGTTTTATTGTGAGGGGCTCAAGAGTAAGGGTTTGACCAGTACAATCGAGCCAGAAGAATAGCCAGAGAAATAGCCAGGTGAGTGGGCGCGCGATCGCTCGCACCGTTGGAAAGCAAAACTATTGAAAAGCAGAAAATCAGGCTGGATAAAGCGGCAGGGAGCCTGGCCGCGCATTGGGCTGTTTCTCCTCCTGCTGGCCTTGATTTGGCTGCCCTTCGGCGCTGCGGTATACCTTCCTGACGCTTTGCTAAGTGAATCAAACGCTGCACAGATCGCGGTGTTGGCACTGCTATACGTCGGCTTTTTGGTGGGCTTGCCCTACTGGGGAAAGCTCATTCACGGCTGGCAGCATCCTTTTAGACAATGTGGGCTGATCTGGCAGGCCCAGACAGGTCGCGATCTGCTACGAGCCTTTGTAATTGGTGCGCTGGGTGTCTTTGGTCTGTTCGGTATTGAGACGCTGTTGGGCTGGGCGACGCCGAGTCCGCCGAGTCCGCGACTCGTCAGGTTTATTTTTGAGGGGCTGCTGATGGCGCTGGCCGTTGGCTTTGCAGAGGAAATGCTGTTCCGTGGCTGGGTACTCGCAGAGCTGGAGAAGGACTACAGCTCGATAAGTGCTTTGTTGATGGATGCGGTTTTCTTTGCGACGACACATTTTATTAAGCCGTGGGCTGAGATTGTTCGGACATTACCTCAGTTCTTTGGGCTGGTGGGGTTGGGAATGGCGCTGGTGTGGGCGAGGCGATCGCCCACTGGTTCAAAGGCTAGTTCGAAGACTGGTTCAAAGACCGATTTAATTGATGGCGCGGGCGATCGCGTTAGTCGATTGGGCTATCCGATCGGGCTGCACGCCGGGCTGATCTGGGGATATTACATCGTGAATGTAGGCGGACTAAGCGAGTACACGGGCCGCGCACCAGAGTGGATTACTGGAATAGACCGCAATCCGCTAGCGGGACTAATGGGTTTGATCTTACTGGGACTAATTGCCCGGCAGTTTGCCAAAACTGCCCAAGCAAAGACTACGCAGTCTTCTTTAGACCGCACCTAATACCGCTGCTAATAAAGCCTGCTGTGCGTGCATCCGATTTTCGGCTTCATTCCAAATTCGTGACTGTTTGCCTTCCATGACCACTTCGGTGATCTCTTCACCCCGATGGGCCGGTAGACAGTGCAGCACAATGGCGTCTTTGTGTGCGATCGCCAAAGCAGACTCATTAATCTGATAGGGCTCAAAAACGGGAATCCGCGTTTCGGCCAGGTCTTCTTGACCCATACTGGCCCAGACATCGGTGTAGAGCGCATGGGATCCTTCAACAGCAGCTTTAGGATCTGTGGTAACGATGACTTCACTACGACCTTGGGTGATTGACTTGGCCTTTTTCAGAATGACCTCATCCGGCTCATAGCCTACTGGCGTTGCAATCCGAACGTTCATACCTACGAGCGCACAGCCTAGAATCAGCGAATGAGCAACATTGTTGCCGTCACCTAGATAGGTCATGGTGAGTCCGGCCATCTGGCCAAATTCTTCTTGAACGGTTTGCAGATCGGCCAGAATTTGGCAAGGATGCTCTAAGTCGGTGAGGGCGTTGATAATAGGAATATCAGTGTGGTGAGCAAATTCCTCGACTTCGGTTTGGGCAAAGGTGCGAATGGCGAGCACGTCCAGGTAGCGATTGAGGACGCGGGCGGTGTCGGCGGTCGGTTCGCCTCTGCCGATTTGGGTGAGGTTGGCATTGAGATCAATCACCTGCCCACCGAGTTTATACATAGCAGCAGTGAAACTAACGCGGGTACGCGTAGAGGCCTTCTTAAAGACGAGGCCCAGGATTTTTTGAGGGCACTGGGGGTTGATTTCTCCGGACTTGATCTGAGCAGCGATCGTGAGCAAGTACTGCATTTCGTCTGGTGTGAGGTCTGCGAGGCTTAGAAGATCTCTACCCTTAAGTGCTGCCATGAACGTTTCCTTCGTTATATAGTGTGAGCTTTTGAATGTATCGCTTCAGCTAGTGTGAACGGTGAGTTTATGCAAAGTAAAAAGCTATCAGATGTTTTGTGAGAGGGGAAGGGGTGATGGGTGTGTATTCGCGGGTGATTTTTCCTCGGCTGATGGAGCTGTCAATGTCGTCGGAGTCGATGACAGGCTATCGCCAGCAGCTTTTAGCAGGAGTGTCAGGAAACGTCTTGGAGATTGGGTTTGGTACCGGGTTGAATTTGCCACACTATTCGGAAGGCGTGACGGCTTTGACCACGGTGGAGCCGAATCAGGGTATGAGTGCGATCGCCCAAAGAAGAATCGACGCCAGCCCAATCGAAGTAAACACCACCCTGCTAGGCGGCGAAGACCTTTCCCTGCCCAACGAAAGCTTTGATAACATCGTCTGCACCTGGACGCTATGCAGCATTCCAAACGCCAAGAAAGCACTCGGCGAAGCGTACCGAGTGCTCAAACCAGGCGGCAAATTCTTCTTCATCGAACACGGACTTAGCAGCGAGCAGAGCGTTCAGACCTGGCAAAACGCGATCACACCGATCCAGCGCATCGTTGCCGATGGCTGTCATCTCAACCGCAAAATTGGCGAGCTAGTTGCTGAGATCTTTGACGAGGTCACTGTGGAAGAGTTCTATGCAGACGATCTGCCCAAGGTAATGGGCTACTTCTATCAAGGCACAGCAACTAAGCAGTAAGTAGGCTCTATAGCTTTTGTCACCTGGCTACGGTACAGCCTTTAGACTGAAAACGTTACGTTGCGACAGGCCAAGTGATGCGTCTGTACCGTAGGCTATGCCTTCTCGAAGAGTATGCATTCGGTACAGGCTATATGCAGTAGTGCGATCGCCTTTTGGATTCTTCTCATACTTCTGTGATGATTCAGCTATCTACACGGGCACTTTGAGTCATCAACAAAGATAGGTACAAAGATGCGACGCAAAAGACCAAATATGATCACAACGATCGGCTTGTATACGGGTGGTCTACTCCTAGTCATTTTTGCGGTGCTTCTGCTTCTGCAAGCAACAGGTGTTGTTCCTGCTGTCTCTAATACCGTCTACGTGGCTATAGTTCTGCTAGCGGTTGGCTGTGGACTCCTGTATGGCATCGGCAACAGAGCCTGACGACGTCCGCCTCGTAGTCTCATTGTCCAATTGAAAACCGTCAGCATTAAACGTATCGGCGTTCAATGCTGGTGGTTTCGTTGTTCAGTCTGCTTTGTATGACACGCGCAGGCAACACCAATTAGTGCAATACCGCTTACTTTTTCTTGCTAGGTGGATTTAGCGCATTGTCGAGCACTTCGCGGGCTGATTCAGCTTCGTCTTTCGCATCGCGATACTTTAGATTGGTCTGCGCGAACGTCTTGAGCGTCTTGAAGCCAGTGTTCAGCTCTTCAATTTGCTCTTCTTCAATGACTTCATCGGTAAAGAGCAAATCGATCAGCTCTCGCACTTTGAGCGCTTCTTCTCTAGAGCCCTGTACTTTGACCTTGAGCTTGGAGAGATTGCTGAGGGTTTGCACCGCATCGACGACTGCGTTTTCTTCGTCGGTGGGTGCGCCTGTAGGTTCTTTCACTTCGATAAATTCCTTGGGGTTGAAGCCGTCATCAAGCTCGGTAGGGAGTTCTCCTTCGTCTAATAGTGCCATGAGCTGATCCATAGCCTTCTCACGAGCTTTGTTTGAATCGCGGCCTGGAACGTCTATCAAAACTTCTGGACTCTGAGCAAGCGTGTATTGGACCATAATCCCAGCTTAGTAATTTTGTACTGTCATCTTAGCGGATAGGGTTGAAAAATCGTGGGCGAAGTTCGAAAGTCAGCCAGCCGAAATCAAAATCCTGCCCTGGAAATATTTAGTACGTCTTTTTGGGCTGATGTGCAAGTGGTTGGATAAAAAAAGTGGCTAAATCTATGCGTGATGTCTAAACCACATCGGCGGTGAAAGGAACAAGATAAGATATTTGCTTGGACTCAAGTTTGATTATGATTTCCCCGCTAGCACCTAATGATATGCGTTCTAAGCGGCTAACCAGAAATCTTGTGCTGGCAACCCTAAGTGCCAGTCTGTGTGGCGTAGGTTTGGAGACTGCTGCTGTTGCTCAAGGAGTTGTGCCCTCTGTTCTGCCGTCTACTGAGCGAGAAATTGAGCAAGAGGTGACTGGACAGGATTTGCGTGAGCGCCTAGAACGATTAAGGGAAGGAGCTGAGGCAATGCCTGAACTACCGGTATCTGAAAGGGGGACAACGGGCAGCGCGGTGCGGTTTCCATCTTTGGGTAGTGCAGTCTTTGATGCGCAGTTGGCCGGATATCAGGACTATGTGGATGCGGTGGGCGCTCCAGATATCTTGATTGTAGGCAGTTCTAGGGCGCTGCAAGGGATTGATCCAACGGAGTTGCGCTATCGGCTGTCGGTGCAGGGCTATGACGATCTGAAGGTATACAACTTCAGCGTGAATGGTGCGACAGCGCAGGTCGTTAACTTTGTCGTCGGTGAGCTGCTACCAGGCGATTTACCTAGATTGATTGTGTGGGGTGATGGATCGCGAGCATTTAATGATGGTAGGCGCGATCGCACCTGGGAAAGCCTAGTCGCATCCCCTGGATATCAAGCCGTCCGCCGAGGAGAAAAGCCGGCTGTTGCAATTGACAATTCTCAGCAGAGGTCTGAACGGGCGATCGCGCTGGAGTCAGAACCAGATAATCCAGTTATTTTGCGCTCGGGTGTAACGCTCACGCTTGTAGAGATTGCGGAAACAGAAACAAACGCTGATGAAATCGATCGGCTGGGTTTTTCTGCGGTGGGCGATCGCTTCGATCCGGCCATTTACTACCGAGAGTTTGCCAAAGTTCAGGGTCGATACGATGGAGCCTATTCACCGTTTGTACTTGCGGGCCGCCAAGCCGAAGCATTAGAGCAGCTAGCGACCTTTGTAAATCAGCAAGGTTCGCAGCTGATCTTTGTGAATTTACCGCTGAGCGCGAGCTATTTAGACGCGCATCGGCTGTACTACGAAAATCAGTTTCAGGATTTTCTAGCGACGCAGGGCGATCGCGCTGGCTTTGAAGTGATTGATCTGCTGACTCAGTGGCAGGGGCAGCCGGAGCTGTTTGCCGATCCTAGTCATATCAATCAGTATGGAGCAGCTGCGATCGCACAGCAGCTCGCCCGCACTGCCACCGTTTTATCATCGCTTCAGTCGGCAGCGCCTGAACCAATAGAACCGGACCTAATAGAGCTCAATCTGGTAGAACCCAACTCGGTAGGACCAGCGCTATTTGTCCCCTTGGTCATACCTGCTGCACCTTTGCCTAGCGAATCGCTATAAACGGCGGCTTAGAACTCAAGAAACTGTTGCCTAGAGCACAGCGCCATACTTTCAAGCCTTTTATATTGTCACCAACGCCCGGTCAGGAAGCGCTCTCCAACGCACGTGTAAACCACATTCCGGCCGATGCGTCTTTTTGAGTTGTGGCTCTTGTAGCGCTATCGCTCAACCTTAAATAAAAGTTACTAAAGTCGGTTATAGAACCAACATTTAATCATTCATGGAACCCTCGGGCTCAGCAATACGCTGGGCTCTTTTTTTGTGACATAGCAAACAGCTTTGCAGGATAAGGGTTATAGCGTTTGAGTATGCTATGAGCCAAGCGCAGATTACTACAGATTCTGTGGCTAGCTCAAAGCTTCTGTCCCAGGATGGTTCGATGGCGAGGGCTGTTAGCCACAATGCGCGGCGCAGAAAAACCAGCCTCCTGAAAAGCCTGCTCCATATCTAATGCAAAATATTGATCCAGATAAGGTTCAGTGCTCTTTAGCAGAGTAAATACGTAGGGCGGTAGCTCACGATAGATCTTGCTTGCCGGATTCATATCCATGATCGCAAAATGTCCGCCAGGGCGAATCAGCCGATATGCCTCAGCCAGAATATCTTTGGCAGCCGAAGTCGGTAGCTCGTGAAAGACAAGGAATGCCGAAATCAAATCAGCAGAGTTCGCGCTCAGACCTGTCTCTTCAGCGGCGGCATGCACCCAGCGGATAGGAGAGGTCTGAGCCAACTGCTTTTGTGCTAGCTTTTTTTGTCTATATTGGCCAACGGTTAGAAAATAAGGCGAGAGCTCAATCCCGGTGACCTGCGCCGCCGGAAACGTCTCTTGAATAGCGATCGTACTAACGCCTATGCCGCATCCTAGATCGACGATCTCGCTCGGAGTTTTAGGCAATAGATCGACTAAGACCTGATGGTAGCTAGCCCGCAGACTAGCATCTCCTTGTATTCCTGAGCGATCGTCCTCATCTGACCAGATGCGTGCATGTACAGCCCTCGCTGCCACGTCCACTTCCATCGCTGGTAGCCAGCCTAAGTTGCCGTCGTCGTAGGCATGAAACTCTTTGACATAGTAAGGCGGGTACTGAACGTCAGGATTCGCGATCGCCTTTAGCTCCTCCTCCCAAATGGGATTTACTTTTGTATCTGTTGCAGATGTAGTAGCCTCAAAGCCCCGTATCTCTAGCGCCTTTACCTCATCGCGCCAATACACCCCAATCGTCTCCGCCCGGTCCATCATCATCTTACGCGCCCGCTGCCTAGCAAACTGCGCAAGCGGCTTCACGCCCAATAGCCCGTTGACTAAGGAAGTAGTCAGTGGTCTTCCTAAAGCGGTTTTCAGAGAAGTTGCTACCGTATTCATCAAGTACTACCTACAAGCAAAAGTTCAAGAAAAAGGCACAGCTATCTAGCACGTCCGTATTATCTCAGAGCCTACCTAGTTTGTAGCCAAGCTGGAACAAAGCCTCACAAAAAGATTTCGGTCATAACTACCCAAGAAAACGTTAATTTAGGCTTATAACGCCTTACTACTGTCACCATGAAAAATATCTACGAAACCCTGCTCGATCAAGCTGTCCGGAAAGCTTTTGAACTGCCCGGCGCTTACCCTCACTACAACCCCGATCGACCCGGTCAAGTAGAACATATCTTCCTAGACCTCGTTTTTGACATCCCCCAAAAAAGCTACAGCGGCACCTGCAAAGTCACCATTAGACCAGTGGTCGATGGCGTCAGCAGCCTGACCATGGACGCGGTCGATCTAAAGATCAAATCAGTCAAGGTCGGCAAAACCAAGCAACTATTCGACTACGATGGCCAGCAGCTAAAAGTCACGCTGAAGACACCTACCATTACAGACAAACCCTTTACGCTAGCCATCGATTACGCTGTCGAGAATCCCCAGCGCGGCCTCTATTTCGTCGGTCCTGACCAGCATTACCCTGACAAACCCACACAAGTATGGACGCAGGGCGAAGATGAAGATTCTCGCTTTTGGTTTCCTTGCTTTGACTATCCTGGTCAGCTTGCCACCTCAGAAATTCGAGCGCAGGTGCCCAAAAAATTCAAGGTGGTCTCCAATGGTGAGCTAGTTGGCACCGAAAACGAAGGCACCGACAAAATCTATCACTGGAAACTAGATAAGCCGCATCCCAACTATCTAATGACACTAGCAATCGGTGAATTCGAGGAAATAGCCGATGAGTGGAAGGGTAGACCCGTCCGCTACTTTTTCGAGAAGGGGCATAAGACAGAAGCTCAACTCACCATGGGTAAAACGCCTCAGATGCTGGATGCGCTCAGCAAGTGGTTTGGCTATACCTATCCATTCTCTAACTATGATCAGGTGTGCGTCAGCGACTTTATCTTTGGTGGGATGGAGAATACGACGACAACGCTGCTGACTGACCGCTGCTTGATCGATCAGCGAGCGGCAATTGATAACATGCGAGCCGAAACGCTGGTTGCTCACGAGCTAGCTCATCAGTGGTTTGGGGACTTGATCGTAATTAATCACTGGTCACAGGCGTGGGTAAAAGAAGGGGCCGCGACCTATTCCGAAGTGCTGTGGATAGAAGAAACTCAGGGGAAGGATGAGGCATATTACTATCACCTAAACCATGCTCGCGATTATCTAAGTGAAGACAAGAGTCGCTATCGTCGACCGCTGGTGACTCATATCTATCGCGAGGCGATTGAGCTGTATGACCGCCACATCTATGAAAAGGGATCTTGTGTATACCACATGATTCGGATGGAGTTAGGCGATGAGCTGTTCACTAGAGCCTTGAGCACGTTGTTAGAAGATAATGCGCACGGTACGGTTGAAACCGTCGATCTACTGCGAGCGATCGATAAAGCTACGGGCCGTAATCTGCGGTTTCTGTTCGATCAGTACGTGTATCGGGGCGGTCATCCAGACTACAAGGTAGGTTATAGCTGGGATGGCGATAGTAATCTGGCTAAGCTGACTGTGACGCAGACGCAGGTAGAAGACGGCAAGTCTCAGGTCCAAGAGGGCTTATTTGATCTGAAGGTGCCGATCGGGTTTGGCTATGTAAAAGAGAAAAAGCCAGAAATCAAGACTTTCAAGGTTCGGGTGCATGAACGAGAACAGGCGCTGTATTTTCCGCTAGAAGAAAAGCCTGATTTTGTTAGTTTCGATGTAGGAAATCATCTTCTAAAAACCGTTGAGCTGGCTTATCCAGTGGCAGAACTGAAGGCACAACTACAGTCTGATCCCGATCCGATCTCTAGACTGTTTGCAGCTGAGGCTCTGGCGAAAAAAGGCAGTTTGGAAGCGGTTGATAGTTTGGAGAAAGCGCTGAAGGCTGAACCATTTTGGGCGGTGCGTGCTGAAGTCGCTGAGCAGCTTGGCTCTGTGCAGCTAGCTCAGGCAGAAGCCGCGCTGATTAGTGGATTGAAAGACGAGCATCCGAAGGTGCGGCGGGCTGTAGTTTCGGCTTTGGGCGGTGTGAAGACAGCGGATAGCTACAAGGCACTAAAGGGCGTAGTTGAGAAAGGAGATGAGAGCTATTACGTGGAGGCCAGTGCGATCCGATCGCTCGGGAAGATTGGGACGGTAACCATTGAGGGCAAAGATAAAGAGAAGAAGACTCTAAAGCTGCTGGACACGGTTTTGAAGGAGAGAGAAGGGTGGAATGAAGTCGTGAGGAGCGGCGCGATCGCAGGCCTTAGCCAGTTCAAAACCTCTGAGGCTGCCCTGGACTTACTGCTGCCCTACACCGAGCTAGGCGTTCCTCAACCGTTGAGACTTGCAGCAATTCGAGCACTGGGTACGATTTCTACAGGGCAGGAGAAAAGTGCAACAGAAAGAATATTAGAGAGGTTAGAAGCGCTTGCTAGAGAAGACTTTTTTCTCACTCAAGTAGCGACCGTTGCCGCGCTTGCACAAATGGAAGTACGGGGTGCAATTTCTATTCTGCGAAGTCTGGCGGATCACAGCCCAGACGGACGGGTGAAGCGGCGTGCTGACGAGGCGGCGCAAAAAGTGCAGAAGAAGATTGGATCAGATGGTGCGATCGCCGATCTGCGTCAAGAGCTCGATGAGGTCAAACAAACAAACAAAGATCTCAAGAGTCGATTAGAAACGCTAGAGGCAAAGTCGAAGAAATAGACTGCGTTAAAAGCTGTAAGGGTGCTGCGGATGAAAGTAAGCGTGGTCGCAGCGCTTCACTTTTCCTGAAAAGTAGCCCGGCTGAGTTGTAGCTTCTGCTATGCTCAGCCAGCATGAATGTCGTTCTGTAATATTTGTACGATAAATGCACGCATCAACAGTGCCCTTGTTGAAAGTCGATAGAATTTCGTGGCAGGTTGATAGTCAATCTCGTATACAACCGGGCTGCTACACTTCGTGATTACAGCTTTGCGGCTCAGCGGCTGCCAACTACTGGCTACACCGTGTGACACGTTCAGAGCGCCGCTGAATACTAGAATGGGCAGCCCGTTTTGGACAACGTCTCCTTGGAAGAACAGATAGGTTTGGTCAAGTTGTAAATGGTCAGCGGAGCGGCCACCTACGATAGGCACGCCCACAGGCAGCAGCTTTTGGAGCTGGCGTAGAGCTGGTTCTGTACCTTCTGCACTCCCGTCTGAAATTGTGATACAGAGTTTCACATTGGAGAAATCGGCTAATTCTAGAGATGCGATCGCCTCATCAGCGACGGCAGTAGAATCCTCTGCTGATAGACCCCAACCCAATCTAGCCCATATCTCTGCAGTATCTGTACACGTCCACGGAAAATGCGAGCTACTTGGTCCGTTAACACGTAAGGTTCTCAGCCGATGTACCGTACTAGCCAAGCGACCAACGCTGTAGAGACCCTCTCTTTAGAACCAAATGAACGACCAGTATCTCCGTACTGCGACAGAGCTTAGGTTTTGAACATTTCTGTTAGACATAAAGTCTCAGGTCTTTTATCGCCGGAACGCAGCTTATATGGAAAACTATGATGTCGTTATTATTGGTGCGGGCCATAACGGTCTCGTCTGCGCAGCCTATCTGCTGAAGGCGGGATACAGCGTTGCACTCTTAGAAAAGAGATCAATTCCAGGTGGGGCGGCTACGACTGAGGAACTGATGCCTGATGAAGCGCCTGGGTTCGTGTTCAACCGTTGCGCTATCGATCACGAGTTTATTCATCTAGGCCCGGTTGTAGAGGAGTTAGAGCTGAACAAATACGGTCTGGAATATCTGTTTTGCGACCCTACAGTGTTCTGTCCACATCCAGATGGCAAGTACTTTTTATCCCACAAGTCTGTTGACAAAACCTGCGCGGAAATTGCTCAGTTTAACCAGCGCGATGCCGAAAAATACGCAGAGTTTATTGACTTTTGGCAGCGGTTTCAGAAAGCGATCAAACCAGTCTTCAATGCGCCGCCGCAGGCAATCTTCGACATTCTGGGTAACTACGATGTCAAAAGTATTCAGAATCTGTTGAGCATTTTAGGCGGACCACACAAGTCGCTCGATCTAATTCGGACGATGTTAACAAGCCCAAAAGATTTGCTAGAGGAGTACTTCGATTCGGAATTTGTGAGAGCGCCGCTAGCTAGACTGGCCTCAGAGTTTGGTGCGCCCCCTTCGCAGAAGACAATTTCTGTGGGCGGCATGATGATGGCGATGCGGCACGATCCTGGCATGGCTAGACCGAGGGGTGGGACGGGCGCGCTGGTTCAATCGCTGCTGAATCTAGTCAAAGATAAAGGTGGGGTTGTGCTAACTGATCAGAACGTTAAGCGCATCTTGCTTGATGGTAAGAAGGCCGTGGGTGTTGAGGTCGAGGGCGGAAAGGAGTACCGCGCTAAGCTGGGCGTTATCTCCAATATTGATGCTAAGCGGGTGTTTATGCAGATGCTGGAGCCGGGAGAGATTGCGGCTGTCGATAAAGATTTGAGAGAGCGGCTAGATAGACGCATCGTTAATAACAATGAGACGATCTTGAGAATTGACTGCGCTCTGTCTGAAGCACCGCGATTTGAGCATCACAATCATCAAGACGAGTACCTGATTGGCTCGGTACTGATTGCAGACTCTGTGCGCCATGTGGAGATTGCCCATACAGAACCTTCGATCGGCAATATTCCGGACAAAGACCCTTCCTTCTATGCGGTAGTGCCGACGATGCGAGATCCGAGTATGGCCCCAGATGGCAAGCATACGCTGTGGGTTGAGTTCTTTGCGCCGTATCAGATCAACGGTGCGGAAGGGACTGGATTTGCGGGTACGGGCTGGACGGATGAGCTGAAGAACAAAGTGGCTGACCGGGTGATGGATAAGTTTGCTGACTATGCGCCGAATATTAAGCAGTCGATTATTGCGCGGAATGTGGAGAGCCCAGCAGAGTTGGGCGATCGCCTAGGCGCATACAAAGGCAACTACTATCACGTTGATATGACGCTTGATCAAATGGTGTTTTTCCGACCGCTGCCCGAGATTGCTAATTATACAACGCCGATTGAAGGACTCTATCTAACCGGCGCAGGAACCCATCCCGGTGGTGCTATCTCTGGAATGCCAGGGCGCAACTGTGCTCGCACTTTCCTCAATCAGCAGCAGCCGGTACTTAACCGGATAAAAGAGATTAGCAAAACTATTTTTCCTAGTCTGTCTTAAGGTGCTTTTACCTCTAGCAAGATGCTCGACGCTGACAGTTCCCTCAACCCAATAGCGAAGAAACTGGCAAGCTCATCCGCTTCGCAGCCTATCTCACCTGCCCCTCCTGGATACAGCCTATGACTGTTGCATCAGTTTACTCTCAGCGAAAGCCTGCTTGTGATCGCACTTCCCCAACTTCTCTATCAATCGATTCGCCTACAGAGCTGTTGAAAAAAGCGACAGAGATTGCCAACGAAGCAGCGGAGAATGCAGCTTCAGTTGATCGTATTGGGGGCTTCCCAGCTAATGATTTTGCTAGACTAGCCGATGCTGGTCTTCTAGCCGCACCGCTCAGATCGGATCTAGGAGGAGTTGGGCTAGGCTTTCAGTCGAATCAAATGAGCTTGCTGCTACAGATCCTCAAGCAGGTGGGTCGAGGCAATTTGTCTTTAGGACGAGTGTTTGAAGGACATGTTAATGGCCTCCAGCTAGTCCAGACCTTTGGCACGGATAGACAGATTCGAGCATTTGCGGCGGATACTCATGAGCGTAAGGCGTTTGGCGTCTGGAATGCAGAGGCGGCGGACGGCGTGAAGCTGCATCCGATCGGAGAAGGCTACTACCGAATAGAAGGCAGTAAAACTTTTTGCTCAGGGTGTGGCTATGTAGAACGGCCTTTTGTCAACGGCGTGCTGCCGGATGGCCGCTGGCAGATGTGTATCGTGCCGATGGAGAGGGCCAAGGTTACGGTAGATCCGGACTGGTGGCAGCCGCCGGGAATGCGGGCGTCGGCTAGCTATAAGGTTGATTTTACGGGCGTAGAAGTAGGGCCAGACGAGATCATTAGCGGGCCGGGAGACTACTTTCGTCAGCCGTGGCTGAGCGGCGGAGTGGTTCGATTTGCGGCTGTGCAGCTAGGGGGCGCTGAGGCGCTGTTTGATGCGACTCGTCAGTATTTGCAGAATCTGGGCCGTATCGATCATCCGCATCAGCAGGCAAGGTTGGGTAAAATGGCGATCGCACTAGAGCAGGGTAATCTTTGGCTAGAAGGCGGCGCTATTCAAATAGAGAAATACGCCGCCGTCTTTGGAGATATGCCCGATCAACCTCGCTCTGATAGCGGTAGGCTAGTGAGCTATTGCAACATGGCAAGAACGGCGATCGAACAGATCTGTATGGATATGATTCAGCTTTCAGAACGCTGTATTGGCACGCAGGGACTGCTGCCGCCGCATCCGATGGAGCGGATTATTCGAGACTTGACTCTATATCTCAGACAGCCTGCGTTTGATGCTTCCCTGACGGGGGTAGGTGAGTATGTGCTCTCAAGTACAGAGCCTGCTACAGAACTATGGTTCTAGCTGCGACGCTGCCGATCAAGACAATTGACGAATTTTTGTCGGTTCGCCAAGTTGTTGTAGTTGCGCCGCATCCCGATGACGAGACTTTGGGCTGTGGGGGTGCGATCGCACAGTTCCGCCAGCACAGCATTCCAGTTCAGGTGCTAGTGATGAGTGATGGCACCCAGTCTCATCCTAATTCAAAGCGTTTTCCTACAGATAGATTGAGGACGATTAGAGAATTAGAAGCCGGTGAAGCGCTGAGAATACTAGGCGTGAGTGCTGATAGCGTCACTTTCTTTCGGTGGCCGGATACGGCAGTTCCTTGTTTGGGAGATTCTTCTAAGGAGAAAGATTTCGAGCAGGCGGTCATACAATGCAATCAGTATCTAATAGCACATTCACCCGATCTTGTTTTTTTACCCTGGCAGCACGATCAGCACTGTGACCATCAGGCCACCTGGCAAATTATCTATCGCTGTCTACAGCTATGGACGGAGCCTCCCCATCTGCTGGTTTATTCTATTTGGGGCGATTCTACTGCGGGTATCACGCATCTTCTAGAAGGAGAAACCGGTTTTCGATTAGACATCCGCTCAGTCGAAAACCTCAAACGCCAGGCGGCCCTCGCTCATCGCTCCCAAACAACCCACTTGATCGATGATGATCCAAGCGGCTTTTGCCTCACTGCCGAAATGCTCAACAACTTGATTCAGCCCTACGAAACTTATCTAGAGGTCAGCTAATGCCTTCATCACCAGATACCGAATCTGCTTCACTCCCACCCCAGTATTTTGAGGAGATGTACGCTGATAACCCAGACCCTTGGGATTTTGAAACCAGTGAGTACGAAGCTAAGAAATACGCGGCGACCATAGCTGCCTTACCGCGTCCCTCCTATCAGTCAGCTTTTGAGATTGGTGGGTCTATTGGTGTTCTGACAGAAAAGCTCGCAGCGCGCTGTCAGTCTCTACTTTCTATAGACATCTCGAAACAAGCGCAGGCCCGTGCAAAAGAGCGTTGCGCTCACCTAAGTCACGTTGAATTCGGCGTCATTCAGATTCCTCGTCAATATCCTGCACAGACCTTCGATCTCACAGTCGTCTCTGAAGTCGGCTACTACTGGGGCCGGAATGATCTGCAAACTGCTCTACAGCAAATTGCAGACCATCTAGAACCCGGCGGCCATCTGCTATTAGTTCATTGGACCCCTTTCGTAGAGAGCTATCCCCTGACTGGGGACGAGGTCCATGAAGCCTTTTTACAGCAGGTGGGTACGGTCTATCGTTCATTGGTAGGCTGGCGAGAAGAGCGGTATCGTCTGGACTTGCTGGAGCGCCTTTAAGATAACCGTTGGATTGGTGTCGACCAGAGTATCTTGAGTTGAGTCTGCTTTTAACGAACACCGGATGGTCTGCAAGCGCTGGCGCAAATGCATGTTAGCAACACTAATTTCAGTGGTTGGCCTCAGCCGGTGCGCATCTATCCAGTTGACCTGATAGTCGGAGATGGCTGCAACTAACCCACCGAAGGTAGAAGCAGATTCTATAGACTGCTGCAAGCTTGATGCCGAAAGACCTAGGCTCTTGACTAGTAGATCGCTCGTCGTCACGTAATTCTTGATGTTGAAGCTACACTCGTTTTGCAATGCAGACCATACTCGCCGCAGTTGCTTGCGTAGTAGTATGCGAGCTTCGGTGACCTCAGGAGATTCTACCAGTACCGTCTGGCCCTTTTGAGTAGCATACGAGAGCGTTTCGAGCAGTTCAGAGAGCCCACCTGTGGCTCTGCCTACTCGACGGGCGCTAGTAAGGACGCGAACGTCTAGACTATGGCGAATCTTGGCATCGGCCAGCTTCAAATGACGATATAAAGCGACATCTTCTTCGCTCTTCACTAGCGGCAGTCCGCCAATATGACCATACATATCTGCCGATACAGACATATTCGCGCCACAGTATTGAAAATGACGAGGCCAGCAGTCATGAGTCTGTGGATCGAGAAAGCACTCTATCTGAGCTGAGATGTACGCGTGAGCAACACGGCGAAGATAGTAGAGAGAGACTTTTGGGCTGATATTCGAGGCTTTTGTCCGGTGAGTAATAATTCGGCCTCCTACTGCATCTGCCCCTCTATCAAACTCACTTAGCAGCGTAGTGATCCAGTTAGGAGCAACTTCAGTATCTCCGTCCGTAGAGGCGATGATTCTGTTCTGTCGTCCGATCAGCGACAGTCGGCGGTAGGCTTCGTCCATCGCCATTTGACGGGCTTTGCCAACATGCGCAATCTCTTTTGGAATAGAGACTTCAATGACATAAAGCTGTAGAGCTGGATAGTAAGCACTCAGCTGTCTTACAACCTCCACTGTGTTGTCAGTACAGTTGTTGGCAAGAACTAGGATTTCGTAGGTACTGTGGTCTAGCAACCTCCCCGCCGCATCTATTTGGTTTGCTAGCGCCCGGATGACCGTGGGTAAGTTCTTAGCTTCGTTACGAACGGGAATAGTCACACTAACGCGACATGCTGGTAGTGGCAGTGTGTCAGTCAGAGGAGAGAGCTCATCTACTCGCAAATAGGACAGCGTTTGCTGGCTGAATAGACTCTGTTTTGAAGATGACTGTGAGACGCTTTGCGTACTTTGCGTACTTTGGGTTGATTCGAAGAGATTAGCTTTCGGCGCGTCAAGTGCTGAAGTTATGGGAAAACGCACAAAGGAACAGTTCCTTAATAGATCAGTACCTGATTTTCTCAGCTCATTAAAGTTTGTTCCTCCCCACAAAGTCACATCTGTAGAAGCGAGAGAGTAATAGATTTCAGCTTTAAATTCTGTTCTAAATGGGGATACAGCAGGGAATAACAATACAGCCGCTTTGTGCTGCTATTTTTGAGTTTAGTGGTTTTGAGTTGAGGGGTGGGCTTAACACAATCGCTGCTTGGCGACAGGCGCGAAACCGTGCAGGTGCTACCTGTAGAGCAGTTGACAATCCTCGATTTTTCAAAAGCTGCTTCACGTATTCTGAGCACGACTCTCCTTGATGAAGTATTCGATGGGGACAGGCAAATCCTTTACGAGGTGATAGGTGACGCTGATAGGCACTGATACTGGAAATGGCGCTACGACGGGCAAGCTGGCTAAAGCTATAGGCTGGCATTGGGCTAAACCGTGAGAAGTGCTTGCCTTTTTATCCTAGCTAAAACGAATGCAACTCCATCCAAAGAAGTATTTGCCTGTCTGAGATGAATTGCGAGCTGATACAACAAAATCGCTGCAACCTTGGAATGGAGGTCGCAGCGATTTTTTGTTTGCCACAGTAGGCGCTAAGATTCTTGCAAGTCAGCCAAGCACCTAAGAGTCAGAGCTTCTGAGCGGTGTTCGAGATAGGGGCTCTGGCTTCAGCTCATTAGGAACAGAAGGGTCTTTGTCCCGGCGGCCTTTATCTAAATAGAAACCAAAGTAAGCAGCCGCGATCGCAGTTCCCAAATGCAGCCAAACGTCATTGCCGTACAGCGGCATCAGACCGAAGAAAGTATTAGCAATAGGAATCAGTCCCAAGATTCCTAGAAAGCCTAGCCACACAGCGAATGTGTCAACGACTAGACGCGCAAAAGCTTCTGTACCGGCGGCGTATCCAGCCAAACCAGCGAGACCAACAACTAGATAGAGAGACGATTCAAAGGCGTTGATTGGAAAGAGGCCGAAAAGATAGCCTAAGCCATTAGTGACACCAACTTCTTCTATAAGTCTGGGAACCACGTCAATAGGCGATACCAGGGAGGGAATTAGCCCTGATAGTCCAAGGACTGAATAAACTAAACCAACAACGAGCGAAAAATAGCGAACTGCCATTAAGATATCCTTGTGCAACTACCTTTTTAGTAGAGCGATTCTGTTCGCAGAAGACCTTGGTCAAAGGGAGTAGGTTTGAACTATCAAAGGGCTTGAGATATTAGACTGACTTCGAGCCTTTTGGATGACAAAGCAACTGGCACTGTGAATATATAGATGCAGGCATAACTTCATCAATAAAGACGCAATCATTGAGAAATGTAGCGGGAAAACGAAAAATAGGCTGTGAAGTTACGTATTGTGTGAGTACCTACGATAGTTTCTCTGTTAACGAATGAGTACGCGGATACTAAAAGACCGATTTGAACTGAAGAAAAAGCTGGCCTGTACAGATTTTAGAACGGTCTATCTGGCGCGCGATCGCCATCACCTTCACGGCCCACAGTGTCAAGTGGTAGCCATTCAATACCACCAACGCGAAATTCGTCATCGCCTAGAACGCGAAGCTCAAATTCTAGAGCGGCTTAGCGAGTCTACGGCTATTCCTGAATTGCTGGCTTACTTCTATACAGAGACCAGACAGTCCGACGAGCAGAGCGGCGAGCAGCCAAACCTTTTCTACCTGGTTCAAGAGCACATAGCGGGACATCCCCTGAGCGTAGAAATCACTTCGGGAAAACGGCTCAGCGAAGGGTACGTCAGCAAGCTTGTTCAGGATGTTTTGGCTAGCCTGGTTTATATTCACGATCAGGGCGTTGTCCACCAAAATCTGCATCCTCAGCACCTCATTCGCCAAGACAGAGACGGTCAAATATTTCTGACTTGTTTTGCGACGCTCTCTCGGCTATCGAGAAGTGAGGTAGACGCTAGCGGCAATCTTTTCGTCAAGGTTCCGGTTGGCCCACATCCCTACACCGCCCCTGAGCAGCTTCAGCCAGACTATGAACAGAATCCACGGCCAGCGAGCGATCTGTATGCGCTGGGGCTGATCGCGATCGAAGCGTTGACGGGTCGCCCGCATTACGACTTTAGCTATGACCCGGTTAAAGGGCTGCAGTGGCGAGATGATGTGGCTGTGAGTCTACATCTGGCCGAGTTTGTCGATCGGCTGGTGCGGCACGACTGGCGCGATCGCTTCGATAGCGCAGCGCAGGCGATGGATACGTTGAGTGGGGTGTGCGATCGCCAAAGAATTGCCAAGGACAGCCGATTGCCAACGGTAATCGCAGCTCCCGGTGCTCGGCCATACGCATTCTCTACCCAACCCTACGGCAACCGACAGTCTTTTCAGTTCAATCGCAACGGTTCGAGCGCAAACGCAAGTCCGGCCGGTCTAATTGCTACGAAATCCACCAGATTTTCCAAGCTCCGGCGCATTCATCCCTATCTGTTCAAATTCTGGACTGCGAGCGTCGCTATCCTGATAGCACTTGGCATCGGTGTTAAAACCTATCAGTGGGGCCAACATCGTCTAACTCGCCTGCCTCAAACCTGGCAAGACTGGACTGCCCCTTCCCCCACGCCACCGACCAACGCCGCCACGCCACAGCAGCTTAGCAATCTGCTAGCAGACGGCAGTATCCTGCTCAGGACCGAAGCGGCTAATGCCTATTGGGATATGGTTGCAGCTGCTCAGGCGGAAGGGATTGAGCTGTACGCGCTTTCTGGGTATCGTGAACCCAACCAGTCAGAAAAGCAGTCAGAAAAGCAGTCAGAAAACGACTCTTCAACAAGCAGCCATTCATCCGAGGTCGTCAACGACTATCACACAGGATACGCCGTCGACATTGGCGGGCGTGAAGAGCTTACTGACTGGCAGCCAAGCTTTGCGGATACGGACGCCTTCCTGTGGCTCGAAGCAAACGCTCAGAGCTACGGGTTTGAGCTTTCCCCGCGTAAGAAAGGACTGATAGGCGGTGCCTCTCCTGAGCCCTGGCATTGGCGGTACAGTCCAAAGGTCGATCCATCTGCTAGCTGACCGGCACAGCGATGTCTTTTGTGGCGTTTTCAAAGAGGGAGTGAATTGTTTAGTTCAGCTGTTGAAACTGCAAAGTAATGCAGAATTACCGACACCGTATTGCTGCAACTGCAGTAGCTAGCGCTATCTTTTTATTGAAGAATGCTATTTCAACAGTTCACCCTAATCCCTCTATGCAACCCATCCGTTCATCGCAGCATTTGATGGCTTATTACAACAAGACACCGGGCGTTCTTTTCTTAGCTGGTGGTGCAGCAGGGACTGCTTACTATATCTGGAGCGCTACGCAGATAGACAGCGGTCTTTCTCCTTTTGTTGGACTGGCGGTTGTCTTCTTCGGCTTTGGCTGCTACTGCTGGCAGCGTCCGTATTTCCTGCTAGAGCCTCAGCAGCTAACGGTGTACAACCTGCTGGGAATGGAAAAGAAGCGCTACACCTTTGAATCTTGGAAATTTGTCAAGGCAGACAGTCGGCGAATCTATATAGATGATAACGGCATCACCAAGAAGGTAGCTGTTGCTCCGTGGTTGGTAAGAAGCGATGATTGGGCAGTAGTGCGGAGCTTGCTATAGCTGCTCTGTAGATAGCTGCTCTGTAGCAAGCTCTAGTCATCTATGCTTTCGCTAGGAATTCCTCTAGTTCACTGAGCTTTTCGGCGTCAATCTTGGTCTGCATTGGACAGAACTTGGGTCCGCACATTGAGCAAAACTCGGCTGTTTTGTAGATATCAGCAGGCAGGGTTTCATCGTGATATTCGCGGGCGCGTTCGGGGTCTAAAGACAGCTCGAACTGTTTGTTCCAGTCGAAGTTGTAGCGGGCGCGCGAGAGTTCGTCATCGCGATCGCGCGCGCCAGGACGATGGCGGGCAATATCCGCCGCATGAGCAGCGATCTTGTAAGCGATCAGACCATTGCGCACATCTTCTGCATCAGGCAGGCCTAAATGCTCCTTTGGCGTGACGTAGCAGAGCATCGCCGTACCGTGCCAGCCAGCCATCGCTGCGCCAATCGCAGAGGTGATGTGATCATAGCCAGGCGCTATATCTGTCACCAGCGGACCGAGCACATAGAAAGGCGCTTCAGAACACTCTTCCATCTGCTTTTTCACATTCATTTCGATCTGGTCTAGGGGAATATGGCCCGGACCTTCTACCATCACCTGCACGTCATGCTGCCAGGCTCTGCGGGTCAAGTCACCAAGCGTTTTAAGTTCGGCAAACTGAGCTTCGTCGGAAGCGTCGTGTTGGCAGCCTGGACGGAGAGAATCGCCCAGACTGAAAGAGACATCGTAGCGCTTGAAAATTTCAATGATGTCGTCGTAGTGAGTGAAGAGAGGGTTTTGCTTGTGGTGGTGCAGCATCCACTGCGCCATAATGCCGCCGCCGCGCGAGACAATACCAGTTAGCCGGTTTTTGACCAGCGGCAAGTGCTCGATCAAGATGCCCGCATGAATAGTCATATAGTCGACACCTTGCTGTGCGTGCTTTTCGATAATGTGCAAAAAGTCCTGCGCGTCTAGGTTTTCGATGCTGCCGTGAACGCTTTCTAGCGCCTGATAAATAGGAACGGTGCCGATGGGAATAGGCGAACTGTTGATGATGGCTGTACGAATCTCGTCGAGGTTGCCGCCCCCGGTCGAAAGATCCATCAGAGTATCTGCGCCATACTTGACGGCAAGATGGAGCTTGGCAACTTCTTCATTGATGTCAGAAGAGTTGGGCGATGCACCGATATTGGCGTTGACCTTGCACTTGCTAGCAATACCAATGGCCATCGGTTCTAGGTTGGGATGATTGATGTTGGCGGGAATGATCATCCGGCCTCGACCCACTTCGTCCTGGATCAAAGAGACGGGCAGATCTTCTCGCTTGGCTACGTATTCCATCTCTTCGGTGATGATGCCTTGGCGAGCGTAATGCATCTGAGTGACGTTTTTTTGTCCCTGACGCTTGGCGATCCAGCTGGTGCGCAAGGCAGAACGGGGGGTGTTTGATCCGGTATTGATCGATTGGGAATGAGTAGTTGTAGCGCCTTTAGTAATGGTTGGTTCTGGCGAGAGGTTGGCTGATTTGTTGTGGGCTGACTGGTTTGATAGATTCAATTGGTCGGTCATTGGAAGTTACCTTAGTAAGGTTTTACTCGGGCTAAGTCGCTGTAGTTAAAGGGTTTGATTTTGTCTCTTTTTAAGCTTTTGTTGACGGCCTGACAGATCAGGGTGATCAGGGCTGAGCTGAACAGGGCGGCGGCAAAACTGTTGAGCAAATCGCCGCCGCCGGGAATGGCCACTAGCGGCGAAAAGTCTGGTTTGGGAAAGAATAGTGCGCCGATCGCAATGCCGACAACAGAGCTAATAAAGGCATCGCTGGCGCTCTGATAGCGGCTGTATAGGCTGAAGATGATAGGGAATAACAGCGCGGCGCAGAGCAGATCCGCCACGAAGAACAGGTAGAGGACGCTGTAGCCTTGGGCTGCGATCGCAACCGCCGGAATCCCCACCGCCACCGTCAGCAGCCGCGAAACTAGCAAGACCCGATCTGGCTGATGAGACAGCCGCAGCAAATCCAACGTGAACACAGCGCTAATGCCATTAAGCAACGTGTCCAAACTGCTCATCACCAGCGCCACGGCTAACAGCACAACCGCGCCCAGCAGCCAGCTAGGAATCGCCAGCGTTTGCAACAGATCAAAGAAAGCCGTCGGTCCGCTCAGATCAAAGCCAGCGGCAATCACGCCCAGCAGCCCCGATAGAAAAAGCAGCGGCAAGATCACCAGCGCCGAACCCAGAAAAGCCCGTCGTACGGTGATGTCATCTTTGCAGGCATAGACCCTTTGCCAGTTGCCCTGATTGAACAGTTCGGCGGCGACGATAGCAATAATCAGCGTCGCCCCAAATCTGAGCCCGTCAATATTCTCGAAAGACAGCAGTGCTGGCAGATTCTGGGCAACAGGAGCAAAGGCTGAATCCCATCCACCTAGTAGAACAATCGTGGCCACAAAGCAGATCAGCAGCAGTGGCACAATCAACACAAACTGAGCAGCATCGGTGAGGATAGTCACTTTCAGCCCGCCGTAGGTGGTGTACACAAAAACGGCAGTGATAACGACTAGCGAAGTCACCAGTAGAGGCACGTTGGCAATCAGCTGAAGGGCTTGCGCTATGGCCGTCAGTTCCGCTGCTAGATAGACGAACATATACAGCAGCATCACGCCGACTGTGAGCAGATACATTGCCTGTCCCCAGGGATTTCCGCCGCTGGCTGGCTGACCGATTGTCTGGTTGATCTTGGGACCAAAGCGATAGCGCACATACTCATTGAGCGAATGGCCCCACGGCATAATCTGCCGTAGCCGGGGGCCAACGAAGAAAAATACGAACACAGCCGACGCTGAGCCGACGCAGTAACCCAAGATTGCCGTCAGTCCACCAAAGGCAGAGCCAGCCTCAGCCGGACTGAACAGAATCCAAGCGCCCAGCGCCGAAGCCGTGATGGTGGCAAGCGCCATTGGTCCACCGATCTGATTTCGGCTGACCATGTAGTCTTCTAAATCAATCGTTCGCTTGCCAACCTGGCTAAGGCCCACCAAGGCAAAGGCCGCCGCCGCCACTAGCAATACCAGTAAACTCAATCCCATACGCTAACGTCTCTTCGTACGCTTGATACAACAGCAGCGCGTAGGAAGATCGACGTAAGCTAGTCAAGCCTTTCGACCAAAGGGCCAAAATGCTCGAGCTTGGATCGATCAATGAGAAATTTTTCATGCTTTCCTTCGCTGGTATTATCCAAGGTCAGGTTCAGAGGGTATGTTCTCAGCCTTGATTCCTTTCGGTATCAGGCACCCCTAGCGCTAATTAGTCCAAATGCTATCACCTCAGCTGACCCTGCTTTACAGATCGTTAACAATTGCATAAGTTAAGTCGTGTATCTAGCTAAGGTTCTGAGCCTGCGTTTAACTACAGTTTTGGTAGATTGGATGCTGCCTTGCCTTTATCTCAGCTTCATTTTGGTTACTACCAACTGAGATCTTTGCGATACTGACACATATAGAATTCGTTAAAATAGAGAATTTCGTCAAAACAGAGAAAGTCCCAGCGAATATTCATGACAGCTCGGAAAAAGTATTCCTTACTGGCTGCTAATTCTTTTTTCTTGGGCTGCATGCTTGTGGTGAGTAGCAGACTTGGTGATGAAACTCTCTTTTCACTGTATGACCGCAGCAATCATTTGATGATCGCAGCAAACGTTCAAAATCAGACCAATCCGAGCCAGACGGCGGCGACGGTCAGTCCCTCACAGATTTACGCGGTTAGTCCAAACGTTTTGGCATGCTACACCACGAAAGGCTACACCCCTTGTTCCATAGCGCAAAGTGCCATAGCAAAGCGCGTTTCATCCCGACGATGGCATCAAGGTGTATCAGTCTAATGCCAAGCTGCTAGATGTGAATATGGGTCTAGGTAAGGCCGATGCATTCAAAGCCCTCCACAACTTTCCCCCACCCCAAAACATGGCCGACCTCAGAAAACTACTTCGACATCTATCGCTATCCGATGGGATCAGAATTCACCGTCGATTATATGGTGGCCGCTGCCTATATATGGGGCTATTCAGCAGCGAGATAGGCTCGGCAATCACTGAATTTCACTGTCCGCTGGCAGCACAATTCTGGTATTTGGCAATTCCACCTCTCGAGACTGATAGCTGGGAATCCGTTCGATAGGAAGCCGGTCGGTCGGTCGGCTGACCGGCCTCACGATAATCTCGACCACAGCAGTGCCAAATCCACCTCGCCCGTCAGTAATTCGGTACTGGAACCGATTTCTAGCTATTCTTAGCTGCTCTCCTGTCTTGTTCTCCCAGGGCACATACGTCGCAGTGCCATCACCGTTATCAATGAGCTGACCGCCATCCGATTGATCGGCGATATCATACAGCGTCAGGTCATCTTGATCGGGATCAGAAGCACCCTTCAAAAGATCGACGGTGATTGACTCGCCCTCTCTAATCTCAAAGGAATGATTGATCGGAATTGGCGCTCTGTTGGGTGTGGGTTTGGTAGCTGTGATCGCAACGAAGACGTTCGCAGTAGCAGTCTCTCCGGCCTCGTTTTGAATGGTGTAGGCAAAGCGATCGCTGAAGATGTTCGCAGTAGCAGTCTCTTCGGCCTCGTTTTGAATGGTAGAGCGATCGCTATTAGTATTCTGGCCGCTGTGATAGTAGATAATCCCACCATCGCTGATTTCGGTCTGACCGAATTCGCCTGGCGAAACGCTAACGATAGTCAGGTTACCTGCTGCTGGATCAGAATCGTTTCTAAGGACATCAATGTAGGTTGAGTCCTTTGAGGAAACAGAGCCTGTATCATCTCTTGCCTGAGGCGGTTCTGCTGATGGTGGAGGCGTGGACGTTGTGGGCGTAGGCGTTGTGGGCGTGGTTGTGGGCGTAGGCGTCGTAGACGGAGGTGTCGTGGGTGGAGGCGTGGGCTTAGAGGCGGATTTCTTGAGAGCGATGCCTCGTATGGGGAGGGTGGTTGCTTCAGCTGCGTTGCTTTGAAGGATAAGATTAGCAGTGCGATTGCCTACCTTCTTAGGCACAAAGAGAAGCGTGATTTCGCACTGCTTGCCTGGGGCTAACACTGCCGCGCTACAGCCTTCAGACTGTACCGAATAGTCTGTTCCTTGGCGTCCGCCGATATCTACAGCGGTAATCATCAGCGGGACCAGACCGCTATTGAGGATATTGAGAGACTGCTGAGACTGCTGACCTACAGCCGTCTCGCTGAACGTTAATGTCTCTCTATCAAAGCCAAACTTAGCAGCTGGTTCTTTTGTTTGTGGGCCTTCTCCTAATGACGAATCATCTTCTACCTGAACAGGCGCTATAGTCGCCGACTCTTCTGATCTAAGCGCACTCACCATAGCAAACCCAACGACCCCCGAAACGATTGCGCCTAGCGCAACAGCTCCACCAATAGCCAAAGACGACCAGCCTGCTGAGCGACCACTACTAACTACGGCCTCAGTCACCTGCGCACTACTGCCAAGGTCTGCATCGAACTCTTCCAACAGAGGCGGCAATATCAATCCCAAATTGTGCCGAGTGACTGCTGCACCTGCCTTGTCACCGAGCTGTTGACGTAGCCACAGCGCCCTTGAGAGCAGTCCTTCTGCTTGCTCACTGCCGGTTGTCAGCGCCTGCGTTCCGAGCTGATGTAGCGACCAGGCTTCGGCTGCGCCATTGCCCATCTGCTCGGCGGCATATAGACTTTGGGTCATCACCTGCTGCCACTGTGCCCACTGACCGCTGAGTGACAGCGACTGGTCCAAGCTCTTGCACAGCTCTATGCTTTGCTGCCAATTTCCAGTGCTCTGGGTCCAATCTAATAGGTGCGCCAAGGCGTCAGAATGAGCCGCTTGCGTAGCGGCTGATTCACAGAAATAGTTGGTTGCTTCGGTCAACCACGGCTGAGGGTCAAAGGTTTGAACAGTAGCCTCGGTCAAATCAGCACTCAGCTGATAGCCATTGGACACGCTGCCGACTGCACTTTCCACAGCCGGTTCTATCAGGTGCAGATCGGCTAGTTCGCTGAGAACATTTGCTGTATTAGGAACCGCTGCAATCGCTTCTGCCTGCGCCGCTGTTAGGGCAATGCCCCCCATTGCTCCCATCAGTGCCAAGACGCTTTTGTGCTTAGTCGAAAGCCGTTCGGTCATTTTGGCAAAAAGTGATCGCCCACTAATCTCGTCAGGCTCGGCGCGCATCGACTGCACAATGTCGACCAGTGACTGAGCGGTCGTTCGAGCTTGGGCAGCAATCCTGCGTAGCTGAAGCGGATTACCAGAGAATTCTGTATGTAGAAACTGGGCGGCTCCCTGTTCAGGTTCGGTGAGTGGGCGCCCTAAATCTTTTTGAATCAGGGTGATGCTCTCTAGCAGAGGTAGACCAAGAAGGGCGATCGCAGCGCCGTCTTGCCAGTAGACTTGAGCTTCTGATACCAGCACAAACGTACACTTTGGCAGTATGGACAGCAGTTCTGCGACGCCATCTTTGGCCAGCTTTAGCCCGTTCAAAATCACCAGTGCCTGCTTGTCTTTCAAAGCCTGTCGCAGTTGCCCCTGACTGGGCTTAAACGCTGGCATCGCTTCATAAAAAGCGTCATAGAGCGACTGCAGCAGATCCTCTGCCATCTGGCGATGCACAGCTAGATACACGACGCCATCTGAAAATGCATCGGTCACCGATTGATCGTGGGCCAGGTGCCGCATTAGGGAGGTTTTGCCAAACCCAGCTTCTGCGAACACTTCTACAGGTAGCCTTTCTAGCAGAGTCTTTTTCAGCAGTGGCAGCACCGTTTTGCGATCGAGCAGGTGCTTAAACGGTCTCGGCTTCAAAGCGATCGGTATTGGTCGAGGCCGAATGGTCGGTGGCGTAGCGACATTGACCACACCGCCTGTCTCTACGTTGTACGTATAGCTAAATGCCTGATTATTGTCACCGACGATCAGCTGGCCGCTCATATTGCCGCCAATGTTGATACTGACATCCCCTTCAGAGGCCGCTGCGGCTTCAGTCGCTGCTGCGGAATTCAGAACTGGTTGCGGTGTCATCAGCGTGTTAGCGATGGGCGATTCTAAACGTAGCAGCAGATCTTCTTGCCACAGCGGCTTTATCTGCTTTGGTAATCGACCGCTGACTTTGGCGAGCTGCACCCATCCCAAATCTAGTTCGGTCTGTGCTTCGCTCAGGAACTGCCGCAGTTGGGGCAACAGCTGCCGAGGGTCGGGGATATGTTCGGCGCTTATTCGTTCGACACCAGGCTGTTTTACCGCTTCCAAGGCTATGTAGAGTAGGTGATCTTGCTGGCGCAGACCGACTTTAGCGACCAGACGCTTTGGTGCAGCGTGGCTTTTGCTGAGCTTCGCGTTTAGCGCTGCTGAAATTTCTTGAGCGTAGGTAGCTTGAGCTTTAGGTCTGATCGCTTTTGTACGGGTAGCTTGAGCAGTAGGACTAGTCATCGCATCGGGGGGGTGCAGACAGTCAATTACCAGTATTGGCTGACGTTTTGATAGGAAGCTTTTTCAAAAATATGTCAGCTTCAGTGGTTTTGCGGTACCCATGTGGGTAATTCTTAATGACTTCACGCCGTATTTATGTTTTCTGATAAGGCATTCTTGATTCATAATGGAAAGGTTTTGTTTTACCTATTTCGCCTGTCATGCGTAGCCTTTATTGCGGTCAACTTCGAGCCGAGCAAATTGAGAAGACGGTCACGCTCTATGGCTGGGTGGATCGTCGACGCGATCATGGCGGGGTGGTGTTCTTGGACTTGCGCGATCGCACTGGCACGGTCCAAATCGTCAGCGACCCCAAACGCACGCCGGATTCCTATCCAGTGGCCGAAGAAGTCCGCAACGAATACGTGGTCAAAGTTGTGGGTAGGGTCACCCAGCGTCCGGCTGACTCACTCAATGAAAAGCTGCCGACGGGACGGGTTGAAATCTATGCCGACGAGCTGACGATTCTGAACGCGGTTCGCAAGCAGATGCCGTTTCAGATCTCGACTGCTGAAGAAGAAAACGTGCGCGAAGATCTGCGGCTGAAGTATCGGTACTTGGATTTGCGGCGCGATCGCATGGCCCGCAACATGCGCCTGCGTCACGAAGTCGTCAAAGCCATCCGCCGCTTCCTAGAAGATCAAGAAGACTTCATGGAAGTTGAAACTCCTATCCTTACCCGCTCCACGCCAGAAGGTGCCAGAGACTTCATTTTGCCCTCTCGCGTTAACGAAGGAGAATGGTTCGCCCTGCCCCAATCGCCTCAGCTATTCAAGCAGATTCTGATGGTGGCGGGCGTAGATCGCTACTACCAGATCGCCCGCTGCTTTCGAGATGAAGACCTGCGGGCCGACCGCCAGCCTGAATTCACACAGCTCGACATGGAAATGAGCTTCATGGATCAAGAAGAGATTCTTGAACTCAATGAAAGACTTGTTGCTCATATATTCAAAGCCGTCAAAGGCGTAGAAATTCCCACGCCTCTCCCCCGCTTAACCTACAAAGAAGCCATGGACCGCTACGGTAGCGACAAGCCCGACACCCGCTACGGTATGGAGCTAGTAGACGTTTCTGACATTGTTGAAAATTCAGGATTCAAGGTCTTTTCTGGGGCGGTTGCTAGCGGCGGACAGGTGAAAGTGCTGCCGATTCCAGGTGGTAATGACGCGATTTCCAACGTGCGCATCAAGCCCAAAGGAGATTTGTTTAAAGTAGCTACCGATGCGGGCGCTCGTGGGGTTGCTTACATCCGCGTACGTGAAGGCGGTGAGATCGATACCATTGGCGCGATCAAAGACAATCTTACGCCTGAGCAAAAAGAGATTTTATTAGAGAGAACCGGGGCGCAGCCAGGTCATCTGTTGTTGTTTGGGGCGGGTGATGTTAGTACGGTGAACGCGACTTTGGATAAACTGCGGCAGGCGATCGCCAAAGAGCTGAATATGATTGACGAGAGCAAAACTAATCTGCTCTGGGTCACCGACTTTCCTATGTTTGAGTGGAACGCTGATGAGAATCGCTACGAAGCGCTGCACCACCCCTTCACAGCGCCTCATCCAGACGATGTAGAAGATCTGACAACGGCTCGGGCGGTAGCCTATGACATCGTGTACAACGGCTACGAAATTGGAGGCGGCAGTCTGCGGATCTACCAGCCTGACGTACAGGCCAAAGTGTTCGAGACAATCGGACTTTCTGAGGAAGAGGCCAACGACAAATTTGGCTTCTTGTTAGAGGCGTTTGAATATGGCACGCCGCCGCACGGCGGGATTGCGTACGGACTAGACCGGCTAGTGATGCTGTTAGCTGGTGAGCAGTCGATTCGAGATGCGATCGCCTTCCCCAAAACGCAGCAGGCTCGAGATCTGCTGACCAATGCGCCCTCTAGCGTAGACGACAAACAGCTCAAGGAACTCAGCGTTGCTTCTACCTATAAGCCCAAGTCAAAAGAGAATTGATCAGACGGTTCAACAGGGAAAAAGGCTAACCTTCCAACTGCCTTTATTCAAGATGACGCTGATTTGCTAGCAATAGCGTTAGAATTTTCTCGGACCTGTTTAGCGTCTCGCTACGAAACATCGGCTGATAGCCCACGTTACCGACCCACCCCGACCTCCGCTGCGCTCCGGCCACCCCTCCCAAGAGGGGATTTGTCCCGACTGTGCAACGTTTGGAATCTGAGGTCGGCCACCTCTAAAATCACTATCTGAAGTGAATCCTCTCTTGGGAGGGGTGCCCGTAGGGCGGGGTGGGTCTCGGCGTATAACACTAAACAGGTACTTTCTCTAACGCTATTGCCTCAAAGCCCCTTTTAGTTTTCCATGTTCATTGCGCTTATCATTGCAGTCGGTCTGTTGCCAGCGTTTCTTTCTCTCGTCGTCGGCTTGCGTACCCGCTCTCCCTTACAAGAACAAATCCATCTAGCGACCGACTTCGCTGCCAACGAACGCCTCCGCCAAATTCGAATCCGCTCTCGCAATCCAGACGAGCATTACGTAGACGGAATGGGCTTTGTTATCGGCGACATCACCTGTCAGCTAAATGCCAGGTCTCCTTTTTTGCGCTGCGCACCAAACCCTAGCGGCCCCTGCGCGGGCTGCCGTGAGTACGAAGGTAGGGAATACGACTAGACGGGCTTCTTGGCTGTATTTTTTGACTGTGCTCTTTGACTGTATAGTTGCATTGACTACAGAAGGAACATCTACTAGATACCCTTTGGCGGCTTCCTGAAGAAGTTCACTATACATAAGCGCTGCATGAAAATCCAAATATGGTCTGCTGCTAGAAGAAAGGTTGAAAGACTGGCTGTTGGCCTCTCTTTTCTGGTTCTGACTGCTAGCTGTACGCCAGCGAATTTAGGCGAGGTCGCGCCTCTTTCGCCCCTAGTAGAATCTCGATATCAGGTGATTGGCGCGGCAGAGGCGCTAAAAGCGCAGTTTAGTCCGACTGATTCGGAATACAGGGTGGGTCAGCTAGCTTATGTGAAGGCGGCTTCTAGCGTGAATGCGGTGATTCAGCAGCTGATTTTGAGCTTGCGATCGCAAACCCAACTTTCTGACCCAAACGCCACAGGCGCAGCCGGAACCTACGGCCTAGAAAACGACATCGAAGACGCCATTCTCAACAGCCTGTCTTTCTATACGTTCGTTGCCCAGAGCGTTTGCAATCAGCCAGCGAACGCTTCGTTTTGCGAAGAAGCAGAACTGCTCAGCGATACTAGAAGCTTCGGTGATGGACTATTCGGTAGTACACTAATCGGTCTAATTCCCAGCATTTCGAACGCTATCATCGAACAGGCTGATGCCCAAAGAGAAGCCGACGCAGAACGCAGAGCGGAACTGATCATCCATCTAGAAAGTCTTTTACTAGAGCCTTTTAGCGAAGTCGGCAACCGTCAGGATGAAGAGTTTCTTTAGCGTTTAGACGCAAGAGCAGTGGTCAGATGCGTTTATCTTTGGCAGATAGTATGGAATCTATAGACAGAGTCAAAGTGGGTTTCTGCCATTGGACTCAAAAAGACGTAGAACGAGAACTAGAGTCGAATTTACACTTCCACATGCAACAAAGCCCAATAAGGCGAAATAAAGCTTCTAAGCTCAGATCGTAAAGCTATTGCTTTGATGACGACTGGAGGGGAAGACTAGAGGCTATCAGCCGATCACAGAACAAGGATCTTGTACTGATGGCCTAAGCGTCTGAGCTTAATTACAGAGCATTCAGACTCTGTGTAGCAAACCAAGCATATCTCCAACTGTCACTCAAGCTCATCAAATATGTATCTCAATATCGATAGTTTGCCGGTCTCCTATGAGTTAAACCTCGTTGCACTCTCAGTCATCATCGCTATTTGTGCTGCTTACACCATTGTCTATCTCACAGAACGGGTGGCCAAAACCAAAGGTCTGACAAGGTTGGGTTGGCTTCTAGGAGGCTCCTGCTCCTTGGGCGTCGGCATTTGGTCAATGCACTTTGTCGGCATGCTCGCTTTCCATCTGTCCATACCCATTCATTACAACAGTCTCATCGTCCTGCTGTCTATTCTGCCTGCCATCTTGGCTTCAGGCTTGGCCCTCTGGATCACCAGTCGGAAAACGCTGCCAGTACCAAATCTTATGGGGGCCAGCCTGTTAATGGGGCTCGGAATTGTGGCTATGCACTACACCGGCATGGCCGCCATGCGACTCTCCGCAGAGGCCCATTATAATTCAGCCTTAGTGGCTCTTTCTATGGCCGTTGCGATCAGCCTATCACTCGTCGCGCTGTGGCTAACCCATTATTTACAAACCCGAGTGGGAGCTGCCTCGTGGCAAAAAATCGGAGCGGCTGTTCTCATGGGCATCGCTATCTCTTCGATGCACTATACAGGCATGGCGGCGGTCTCGTTTAGCCCACGTAACACCCTTCCCAAAAACCTCGCCGCCGCCGCCAATATTAGCTGGCTGGCCTCGCTCGTCAGCGCTGTGACATTTGCCATTTTAGGCATCACCCTACTCATTGCCTCTGAGACAAAGGTCATCGACCGAACCAGCGAACTCACCGAGGCTCTAGAGCAACTAAAACAATCTCAGAGTCAGCTCATTCAAACCGAAAAAATGTCTGGTCTAGGACAGCTTGTGGCGGGCATTGCCCACGAAGTCAACAACCCCATTAACTTCGTTCACGGCAATATTCAACATATGAGTGGCTATATCGAAGACTTGCTCACGCTGGTAAAGGCCTATCGAACCGAGTATCCTAGTCCGTCTCCTGAGCTCCAAGCAATCTCGGATGCAATAGAGGTTGACTTTCTCACTGAAGACATCCACAAGCTCATGAAATCTATGAAGATGGGGACTGAGCGCATTCGCCAGCTAGTCTTGTCTCTCCGTAATTTCTCCCGACTAGATCAATCCAACTTTAAATCTGCGGATATCCACGAAGGCCTCGACAACAGCCTGCTGATTTTGCAACATCGCCTCACGGAAAAACCAGATGTACCAGTCATCGAAGTCATCAAAAACTACGGTCAGTTGCCTTTAGTAGAGGGGTATCCTGGCCAGCTTAATCAGGTATTGATGAACCTATTGGCCAATGCCATCGATGCCCTAGATGACGCAGCCAGACAGCATAACAAAGAGAATCGACCAGTCCAGCCTGGGAACATTTGGATTTCCACCCATATGAAAGATGAACATTGGGTGCAGATTGCGATCGCCGACAACGGACTAGGGATGTCCAAATCAGTCGCCACTAGCATTTTCGAGCCCTTCTTCACCACCAAGCCCGTTGGCAAGGGCACAGGTTTAGGGCTCTCTATTAGCTACCAAATCGTCACCGAAAAGCACAACGGCAAGCTATGGGTAGATTCTACGCCAGGCGAAGGAACTAAATTTACGATTGAGCTTCCCATTCGACAGTCTGACCAAACACTCGAATAAAATGATGAATACGGTCAATACAGTTCAGCCAAAAACGAATAGTTCCCATAGCCCAGCAACTATTCAAAAGATAGCTAACTCAGCACTGCCCGTCTTGCTGCCTCCCTTCACTACCTGTTAATTGGTAGCTCGACGACAAAGGTAGCTCCTTCACCAACTGTAGATTCGCAATACAGCTTACCTTTGTGCTTTTCCACAATTTTATAGCCAATGGAAAGGCCCAGTCCGGTTCCTTTGCCGACTGACTTTGTTGTGAAAAATGGGTCAAACAGCTTATCTAGAATGGAGGGAGAAATGCCCATACCATCGTCTGAAATCGAAATCTGAACCCAATCTTTGCCCAGCATCTGGGTTGCAATCTTGATAGTTTTAGCCTTTTCCGTCTCATCGCTAGGGACTATCGCCTGCAGCTCATCCAACGCATTGCTGAGCAGGTTCATAAAGACCTGGTTGATTTGCCTGGCATGGCACTCTACCTTAGGTAGCTTGCCGTATTGCTTGACGATTTTAATGGAAACCTGAGACGGACCTGCGTTTAGTCGATGCTGTAAAATCAACAAAGTACTTTCAATCCCCTCATGTAAATCGACTGCTTTTGTTTCAGCTTCGTCCAGTCTGGAAAAATTTCGCAGCGATAAAACAATTGAGCGGATGCGTTGAGTACCCATAGAGATAGAACTGCAAAGCTTGGGTAAATCGTCAGTAAGGTACTCAATCTCAGCCGCTTCCATTAGCTCTTGAAGCTCTGCTGGTGGGTCTAGGCAGTATTTTCGGTAGCCAGAAATTACCTCTAGCAGCCTGGTTGAGTAATCCCTTAGGTGATCCACGTTGGCATGAATGAAGTTAACCGGATTGTTTATTTCATGCGCGATCCCAGCAACGAGCTGACCTAGACTCGACATCTTCTCGGTTTGAACCAGTTGAGTCTGAGCGGATTGCAGATCCGCTAGGGCGATAGAGAGCTGACTGTTTTTTGCTCGTTCGCTGGCCGATAGGGATGCATGTTGCAAAGCTACGCCGATTTGAGCTGCTAGCTGGTCAACAAACTCTACTTCAGTCGGTTTCCACTGCCGTGTTGCTCGCTGTTGGAATACCGCTAAGATTCCCCACAGTACCTTCCCGACAAAAATTGGAATATTGATGAATGCCTTGATCTGATACTGGTGATACACATCAAGATGACATTGTGAGAAACCTTGCTGGGAAACGTCGTCAACGACAAAGCTATCTCCATTGCGATAGCGACCGCCCTGGCTATTTTGCAAATGGGTATCATTCCAAACGGTGCGAGCACCCAGCTCGCAGCCTTCTGTTTGTTGCAGATTTACGCCGTTGAAATCTGCGATAAATTCGCCGCCCCAGTCCTCGTTGAAGCGGTAGATAGAAACTTTATCAGCCTCTAAAATCTGACCGAGTTCTTCTATCGTGATGCGGAAAATCTCTTCTATATCGAGAGACTCACGAATTTTAGCAACCATGCTGGCCAGAATCTGCTGTCTAGAAATTAGGCTCTCTAGTTTTGAGTTGGCTAGCTGAAGCTGTCCGGTACGCTCCTCTACCTGCTGCTCTAGGGTTGTGTTGAGCGCCTGCACTTGTTGGTGAAGCTGGTACTGCTGAACAGCGGTTGAAAACCGTTCACTCAGGGCTTTAGCATAACTTATCTCTGAATCCGTCCAAACCGGAGCCAGATCTGTTTGGGCTTCTTGCCACACTTCAAATGATTGTCTGGCCATGAGCTGACGACTATCCAGATTATGCCAGCCTGCCCACTTAACTTCGGTGTCTACTGCCTTACGAAAAACCGTCAGACAGCCCATCACTTGACTGCCGTAGTACAGCGGAATGATCAACAGCCCACGGGCGGATGTTGCTTGAAAGAAAGGAGCCAGTGTCCTAAATAGCGGCTCCCGATAGAGATCGTTGATAGGCCATATCTGAGGATGCTCAGAGGAACTGCTTCCCTCATCACCTAGCTTGTAGATTGACCGCATCCATTGAACTGACCAAGGCTTACGGCCAGTTTGATCGGACTCTGATATCACACTCGAGTATATGAAGTTCTTCCACAGATAGTTCTCTTCTACGCTACGCTGCTCCATATCGATGTCTGCTGGCTGCTCACCACAGGTGTAGATTTCTCTAGAGAGCCTGTCTGCTTCTATCAGATACAGTCGCCCGCCTGAACCATCTAGAGTTTCGATCACTTTTTCTAGCGCTTCCTGCAACCTGACAACTGGACTAACGTGCAGCAAACGAGTGACTTGGTTGATATTAGACTCTTGCTGTGCCTGTGCGCGTACCTGCTTGAGCAAAATTGACTGGGCGATCGCAACACTTACTTGATCGACCACTGCTTGAATAAATTTCAGCTCTTTTTCTGTCACCTGACGAGTCTTGCTGTGATGGCAGGCGAGCAAGCCCCATAGCTGGGCTGAAGCGACAGCGGATTCAGGGCGATCATCTGCTGGAGAAAGGTCTGTTAGAACAATAGGCACGACGATAGAAGACTGTACGCCCATCGCGCTTAGGTACTCTTTGTGGCAAGGATCTAACAGACGATAGTGGATGTCCCTACTTTCGCTGGGTTCTCCTGTGACTGGATCGTCTAGCAAGCTGAGTCCAATTTGAGCGCTGTTGACGTCAACCACTGATCGCTGCCGCGCCCGCAGGAAAAGCTCGCGAGCATAGGACGGGATATCGTCTGCTGGAAAGTTTAGACCCAGCAGCGAGGGTAGGCGATCGCTGTTCACTGATTCAGCAATCACTAATCCGCTGCTATCGGGATGAAATCGATATACCTTTACTCGGTCAATGCTGAGGTATTCTTGAACCTCCATAACCATCGCATTCAAGATCTCTTGTAGCTCTAAAGACTGACGGATACGATTGGCTATGCGGTGTAGAAGACTCTCTTGGTTAGCGACTGTAGGTAGAGAATGGATTGTCTGCACAATTAATTCCGCCAGAGGTTAACTACGATGAGTTTTTCCAAAGGATTCCCGTTTCTGGGTATCAACCCTCCCTGATGCGGTAGAGGTGTCGGAGTCACCTGAATAATAGCGAAGTCTGCACCTCGCTCGCTCGAGTCTTCGATGATACTTAGCAAATGACTTAGCGAGCGATCTGAACGGTCAAGCTTCCAAATAGCAAGCACGTCCTTTTCCGAATATGGTCGAGTGCTTTGTCCAATCCGGGGCGTTCTGTCTCCGCTCCGCTTACCCTGTAGTCAGTAAAAATTTTCTCGCAGCCTGCCTCCTTCAGAGCGTCCATTTTAAGGTTTAGATTTTGATCATTGGTCAAAACTCTGGCGTATCCAATTTTCGCAGTTTCAAAACTCGTAAAGCATCTCTACTTTTGACACTTTGACTATGACACAAGTTTTGATACGTAAATAGCGCTCTTCAATGACTCTAGGCAGAGGAAAACTAGAATGGTAAGGCTGAGTTGAACGAGTGCCGATGATAGCCCCGCGAGCCGCGAAGCCTATTGTGAGATTGGTAGATGAATATTGCGAAAGTTATCGAGACCTGTTTGTCGAGGTAAGAAGCTTCGAAGCTTTCAAACATCTGTACGTCGGCGCGATAGCAGAGATTCCTCGTAAATCTTTGCCAGCGGTTGCCAAAGTCAATGGTTTACCTAATGCTCAATCATTCCAACAGTTTTTGGTTAACTCACTCTGGCAAGTCAAACAACTTAGAGAAAGACGATGGTCATTCATTCTCAGGTTGTTGAAGGGTCGCAAGCTGATACTGGTTATTGATGAAACGGATGACCGCAAGAAAGGGCGAACAACTGACTACGTCAAGCGTCAGTGCCTTGGTAGGCGTTCCCTAGCGCCGTGAGACGACGCGGGTTCCTACCGCTACATCGGTTTTAGGCAAAGTAGAGAATGGCATCGTCTCAGTCGATGCCTACGGTGTGATAGACAATATCACCTTTCCGCTAACGTTTGAGGTGTATAAGCCAAAAGAGAGATTACAAGCAGGCGATTGCTATCAGAGCAAACCAAAGATAGCCGCAGACATGATTCAAGCACTCTGTGACTTTGGCTTTGAGTTCGAGCTAGTACTGGCTGATAGCGAATATGGAGAAAGCGGTAGTAACTTTGTCTCATTGCTACACCAGCTACAGCTACCCTATGTTCTCGCTATTCGCTCCAACCATGCTGTATGGCTACCTAAGGAACAGAAAGTTCGCACTAACCGATGGCGCGCTTATGAGCGGACGTTTAGCGATGGGCGTCAGGAGACTCGCTTTATCCGAAAGATTGTTTATGGTAAGCGCCGTTCGCAGCGATACTGGCAACTAACCACCGACAAAGAGACGTTGCCGAGCGCCTCTACTTGGATGGTGATGACCTATGTCAAAGATATCACCTACAAACAGGTCGGTGACCTGTATGGACTGCGAAACTGGGTCGAATATGGCTTCAAGCAGTGTAAGAACGAGCTGGGGTGGGCTGACTTCCGGGTCACTGACTATGTTGTTATTAAAAGTGGTGGGAAGTCATTATGAGTGCCTATCTGATGGTAGGCTTGCACACACCGCCGCTGCGACCTGAGAGAACGCTCCTGCCCGAACTAGATGCTTCGGAAGTTGTGTCGGCGTTTGTTCAACACTGCGACTGGACGCTAGGGGAATGATGGAAAGCCTGGTTGAACAACCTGCGATTGGTTCTATTGCCCTGGGTGAGCGCCAATCTACTCAGACCTTGGCAGCGGGTATTTCCCATTCTTGAACTAGAGCGCGGCTTTGAGATACTTATCGAACGGATGAACCAGTTCAGAGGAGCGCCTTTTGGGGACCTCCATTCTATTTCCTCTGCCTAGAGTCATTGAAGAGCGTTATTAGCAAAACAGCTCTTTGTCGATTTTATGAAATTTGCAGGAATGGCAGCAGATATACCTGATGTCATTGATGAGATAGTTAAAGAGGCTGAGCGCAACCGTCAATTTAATAATTCTTCTGATTGCTAGATTTGAACCTTCCGACTTCAAAGTCTCTCTTTACGGCGTGCTTCGTCCCTCGATCCGTCACCCGCTTTCGCCACATTTCAAAGCTCGATCGCTTCATGTACCGCCGCATCACAGCGATCACGTCTTTTTCTTTTAGCCCAAACTGTTCTTCAATCGCACCAAACGGCGTTCGATCTTCCCAGGCCATCTCAATTACTCGGTCGACCGTTGCCACATCTAACTCTGTCGGATCTGGGCTCTCGTAGTTCGAGCCATCCGCTGAATCTTTCGCCGCTTCGTCGGACCCTCGCCGCCGCAGGTCAAACTCTTCTACTTTGAATTCTTCTAACGTTGGCTGTTGGGGGATTGGCTGTCTGGAATCTGACTGTTCTGACTGCATTTCTGGCTGTATAACTATTTCACGTCTTTTATAAAAAATACAACCCGCTCTACTTCTTGAAACCCTACTCGGGTATGAAATTGACAGCTTTCAACATTTTCAATCATCACATCTGATGCGAGCTGGGTGCAGCCTTTTGTGATCGCCCACTCCTCAGCTCGAACCACCAAGGCTTTCCCGACGCCTGTCTTACGCGCCAGATCCGCCACATAGATACCCTCCACATACGCTACCGGAAATCGATTCGCTCCAGGTACGTATTCGTAGCAAATAGAGAGGTTGATGAATGCGATCGCAGCCCCACCCTGATCGCGAGCAATCAACCCCGTATCTTTAGCCGACTGCAAAATCCCCGACAGCTCCGCTCGCATCTCTATTTCGGCTCGCTCTGGCAATTCGTCCTCAGCGGGCCATAGCTGCAAAGCCATCTGCACCCAGTCATCCAAATCCAACGGCGTCGCCTCAACGATCTCCATCGGTATCGGCTCTGCCGTCGCCATCGCATCTACCACCTAAGTCAAATCCCCAGGCCGCGCCGCCAAATACTCATCGCTTTTGAGCTGAACAACCATCAGCTTCGCTGGTTCATCGCCAACAGTGCCAGACGTGTGACCTTTTCGCCCTTGTTCGTTTGCTTTTGTGTTTTGGTCCGCACCAAAAGAAATCTCACCTGGTCCCATCTCGACCTGCATACCGTCCATCGTTTTCACATACCAAACGCCGGATATCGGCACAATCCACTGCGGTCTAGGATTCTCGTGCCATTCGCCGACCCAGCCAACCGGCAGCGTGGCAAATAGCACTTCAGCATCGCAGCTCATCAATCGATTGTTCCACTGAGGATCGGCGTCGCCGCCCATGCTCTCTTTCGAAAAGTCCGTGAGTTCACACTGGGTCTGATGGCTAATGCCATCGTCGTCTGTCCAGACATGCCAGTAAGAAAGCGTGGGCTTGTTGGAAGGTTGGTCACTCATAGGAGCAAAAGCCGATTAGTAATTTAGTTGAAACAGGCCCAGAAATCTCACTCCGCTGTCTTCTTCCGGCCGAATAGTCCTTTGATGCTGTTGATTGCACCCAGTAGACCACGCTGGCTGCGATCGCGTTCCTTCACAGCTGGTTCAATATCATCTTCGGTTTCACCCTTCAGGCGATAGCCATATTCCAGATTATCCCGGCTTTTTTTCAGCACTGGAAAAGCGCGAAATGCCCCTTGCAGTAAATCTTTCTCGCTGTGGTAGATGGCGCGGCTGATTTGGCTAGAGCGGCGGACTGCGATCGCCCCAATTGGATACCACTGCTTCGAGCCTGCGCCCCGCACGTACACCTCATACTCCGGCAGGCCATCAGTCTTCATTTTATCGTACTGCTTAGAAGCTTTCTCTCGCTTCTGCGTCCGTTCAGACTTCGGCTTTTTCGGTGTCTTCTTTCCAAACCCAACTGGCTCTGCCATAACGTTCTCTTTCGCGCTGCTATCGATGTGTCTTTAATAAAAGTTTACATCGTTTTAAGGCAAACCTCGGCGAAAGTACATAGCTCGATACACAGGCAATCCTTTTTCTTCCCCGACTTTTTCTCGATCGGTCTTCGCTGGAAAAGGACTCTCTCTCAGCCAGTCTGCGCTCTTTCTCACAAAGGCCGGGCTCTCATCAAAGCGATCGCACATCTCCATGCAAACCTCCTCAATATCCGACTGTAGCCACACCCTTCCTCCGACTAGCATCAGCTCTGCTAGCGTATTCACCAGCTCTGGCTGGACCACCCGTCGCTTTTGATGTCGCTTTTTGAACCATGGATCGGGAAACTGGATGCTGACGCACTCTAATTCTGATGGATAGTCTGCCAGTAGCGGCTTCAGAGAGTTATTCGCATTGCAAAAAACGAAGTGCAAATTAGTCTGCTGATCGTGATCGCGCCTGATAAGGGCTCTCTCCACCAGCGGCTCTCTAATTTCTAGTCCCAAAAAATTCCAATCTGGCACCTTGCAGGCCATCTCTCGCACAAAGTCTCCCTTGGCACAGCCAATGTCTAAATGCAGCGGTAGCTGAGGATTGCCGAATACTTTTGCCCAGGTCGGGGCAGTGGCAGGGATGGCGTATTTGTTGCTAAGAGGGTTGACATGCTGGCGGACACGGCGGATGGGAGGCATAGAGGGAAAATAAATAATTATTCGACGAGAGACTGTAGTTCTTGGTCGTTGAGCATGTATGGAATGTCATCTCCGGGTTTTGGCCAGCTGTACCTGATGAATTGCCAGAGGAAGGGCGCGGAGATTGCGATCAGGATCAGGCCGGTCCACCAGGTTTCTTGAAGGCTGGTGACAGTGGCAGTTTCTGCGGGTTCACTGCTGACCCAGATAGAGAGGCGATCGATGCCGACGGCGGTTAGATTATTGAGGCTGTGGCAAAGAATCGGAATCCAGAGGCTGCGCGATCGCAAATACAGCAGTCCCATGATGAAGCCAAACAGCGTCAGCCCCACTGGATTGTTGGGGTGCAGCATTCCAAACAGCAGAGAGGAAGCGATTAATCCGCGCCTTAGACCCCACTTTACGCCCCAGCGCTGTAGCAAAAAGCCTCGAAACACCAGCTCTTCTACTACCGGCGCGTATACCACTAGCCAAAATAGCATCAGTGCATTGTAGAGCTGCGGATACTGGCTACTTTGCCCGCCACCTAGCAAGTCAGACTCTAGTATCTGCGCTGCATAGTCAGGAAAAGCTAGCGACAGAAAATAAAAAATAACTGAAAAGCTGCCCAAAGAAAAAATTAGCGTACTCACCACCAGTAGCGCTGCGTGAGGCAGAGAGAACTGGGGCATTTTCTCTCCGAACAAAGGACGTATCTTCAGTCCCTGTCGGCGACTCTGCCGCCACACGACCGCTAGCAACGCCGCCCAAACTGCAATCACTAGCACGGGCACCGAGAGCGGATCGCTTCGATCCCAGGGCAGCAGCTGAAACACTCCTAGATAGGCATACACCAACCCAATACCAATGTTTGCCACTACGTACGCACCCAATACGAGATAGCGGCTTCTAAGGGACAAAAATGGATTAGTCAATGGCTCAAATTAGCTCATGGGCACGCTCGATTCAATCATTATAGAAACCTTTGGCAACGCTCATCTTTTTGCTCGCCAAGACCGCCGCTCGGCAAAGTGCCACATATTAAGAAAAGGGCTGACCAAAGTTGCTAAAGTAACTGGGTAATCTGGTCTTGAACGATTTTTTGTGCCCATAATCGATCCTTCAGATCCCAACCTAGATCCGCAAAAAACTAACCAAGGCAACCGCTCGTCTCGCCGATTGCCTTGGTTTTGGTTGGGTGGTCTTGCTGGGTCCGTGGTTGGCACAGCCGTGCTGGGACTATCAATTTGGGGCTGGCTGTACATTCACAAAGACCTTGCGCCCCTGATCTCTACTATTCTGACTAACTTCCTAGAGCGTCCGGTGCAGCTAGGCGAGGTTGAGCGGGTTGGGCTAGGCAGCGTTCGGATCGGGCCTTCTACAGTCGGCGCTTCGGAGCTAGATCCGACGACACTTGATGCAGAGAGCGTGATTGTCAAATTTGATTTGATTAAGACGCTGCTCACTTTTGAACTGGGTCTTGACCTAATTGTTGTGGATGCCGATGGCTACTTGGCTCAAGATCCTGAAAGAGGCTGGCTCAACTATGTCTTTCCGGAGCAAGAGCCAGGCCCGGAAAGTCGATTCAAAGTGCGACTAGATGAAGTCTATTTGAGAGAGTCTCAGCTGACGCTGGTGCCGCTGCCTGTTCCCGGTGAAGATCCAAACCCTATTCTCTTAGAAGATGTAAAAGGGCAGCTGGCACTAAACGAGATGACAGTGGCCGAAAAAGACGCTTTTGCAGTTCGATTTGAGGTGGAGGGCAACCCGATTAATGGTGGAACTATCGGACTCAAAGGCGAGGTTCAGCCAATGGTGGCACCTGTGGTAATTGAAAGCGCGACGGGCGACGGTGGCGAGGTAGATGAGGAAGCCGTCGAAGATGCGATCGCAGATGCAATTAGCAGTGAAGCTGAGGAAACCCAGACTGAGGAAACCCAGACTGAGAAAGCCCAGACTGATAATCCGCAGGATATCGACCGAACCGGGGATGAAACCGAGCTAGCGTTTGCGACCAATTTGGTTGTGCAGGCGGATGATGCGCCGCTGTCGGATGTGCTCAGCTTTACGCTTTCTACCCTAGAGCTGCAAACCGACGAAATTGGAATCAATGCGGGTGATGTAAGCGGCATTCTCGACCTAGATTTTCGGCCAGAAGAGGAGATTGAGTATTCTGGGTCGCTGAGCCTAAAGAAAGGTGAGCTAACTACGAGCATTTTGCCGCTGCCGGTAAAAAACATTGAGGGGCAAACCCAGTTCAAGGACAATGTGTGGACGGTTGATCGGCTCGCGGCCGACTATGGACTAATTGATGCGATCGCAGACGGTCTGATCGATTTCAACGAAGGCTATTACGATATAGCGGCAAAGACTAAAGACGTCACCGTAGCAGAGTTTGCTCAGACGATTGATCTAGAGCTGCCGGTACCTACATCGGGGGTATTCGAGGCAATGGCTAGGGTGGATGGCCCCTTGGATAAGCCTGTATTTACTGGAATAGCTACAGCGACAACCGATGTCAAGGTAGATGAAGTTATTTTTGATTCGGCGTCTACGGGGTTTCAGCTTCAGGGGCAGAACCTTTATTTAGGAGATATTGCAGCAACCCCGAGGGTGGGAGGGTCGCTACGAGGAACGGGTGAGGTGTTCTTAGGAGATGGCTCGCCGTTTTCTTTCCAGTTTGCTGGGCGTGACTTACCAGCGAATGTAATCGCCTCACTATATGGCGCAGACACTAATTTTCAGATTGGCCGTGTATCAGCCGATACGACAGTGGTTGGCCGCAACGGGGTCGTCAATACCACAGTGGAATGGGATGCACCGAATGCCGAGTACGCCGGGACAGGCACGATTGATATTCAGGGGACGGATCTGGCCTTTCGTAATACGGTTTTTCAAGTGGGGGGCGGCACGGCCAGCGGCTCTGGAACCCTGGTCAACGGCGTTTTTGACAGCGATGTCACGCTGGCGGGTGTGCAGCTGAGCTCATTTTCACCGGACCTGCGCGGGGATGTGAGCGGACAGTTCACGCTGAGCGGGTCGACGGCTGATTTAGGATTGGATGCACTTAGAGCGCAGGGCAATATCGCATTTTCTAGAGGACTTGCTAGCTTCAGTCCGCAGTTTGATGGCTTCAGTGCGCCCCTATTGGCACAGGTCGCCTGGAACGGTGAGAAAATTCAGGTGATCGAAGCTAGCTCAGATCGAGCTACGGCTAGCGGCACCCTCACACCCAGCTTCGACAATGGGTTCAGTCTGGATCGCCTGGATCTGAGAGTAATCGCTAGAGACTATGCGATCGCCGATCTCCCGTTCGAGCTTCCGTCCATCCTTGCAGTCACAGGCCGCACCGATTTTATCGGTACTATTACAGGTAGCCCCATCGATCCCACCGTCGATGGCAGTGTGAACGTCGCAAACCTAGTCGTCAATAGTCTGCCGTTTGAGTCTACCCTCACAGGCAGAGTGGCCTACGCTTCAGCTAGCGGCGTAGCGCTCGATGTGGCTGGCGGCGGCGAAAGCATTCTGGTCAACACCGGCCCGCTGCTCAATCAGGACAGTCTGCCCAGCTTTGACTTCGCCGTTGCCTGGAATGGCGCAACCGCCAGCGGCCAGACCCAGGGCGATATTCTGACGCTCACAGCCCGAGACTTTCCGCTGGCTACTCTCAACTTTCCGACTGATGGCGTCACCGATATCGGCCAGCTACGCGGCACCCTGTCGACCAACCAGCTAGCCGTCAACCTAGTGAATCAATCCCTCGAAGGTGATATCCGAATCGATCGACTGGGCCTAGGCTACATTTCTGGCGGCCAGCTCACCGGACAAATTCGCTACGCCGACAGCCTAGCTACGCTAAGCGATGGCCAGGTGGTTTTGAACAAAGGCGACAACAATTCCGACAACAATACCGCCTACAGCCTATCTGGACAGCTGTCGCTAGACGGCCCCGAGCCAGTCTATAGCGCCACAGTTTCAACCCAAAAAGGAAACGTCAACAGTCTGCTAAGTGCCGTCTCGATCTATCGCCTCAGTGACTTTAGTCGCGGACTGAGTGCGCCCGACTGGTTGAGCGATCCGGTGTCCGAGGCCGATCTAGATCGACTTTTAGACACAGTCAGCGTCAATGATTCCACCACCGACAAACCGTTTCAGCTAAACGATCAGCTCAATCGACTCGCCGAAATTGAGGAGCTACAGGCAGAGGCTGTGATCGCTGACGAGGCTAATCCATTACCACCTCTAAGCGAGCTAGAAGGGCCCTTTGCCGGAACTTTTCAGCTCGATGGCGTGGGTAGCGAGTTTGACCTAGGGTTTGATCTAGTCGGTGAAAACTGGCAGTGGGGTGAGGACTACAGCGCCGAAAAAGTGATCGCAGCCGGCAGCCTGACGCCAAATGTGCTGGTGCTTCAACCGGTTCGCTTCTCCTCTGTGGTCTCTGACGCGGAGATAGCCGCGAATCCTGATCTGTCTACAGAAGACAGCGAAGCAGCTATTAACCTGATTGGACAGGTTGTTTTCGGTCAAGATACAGAACTGACCTCCGATTTGCAGGCCAATATTAGAAACATCGATGCTGGCACCATAGACGATATTTTCGCACTGCCTTTTGATATTGAAGGGCTGGCCAATGCTACTGCAACGCTAGGGGGCACAGTCTCTAATCCTCAGCTCAGAGGTAATGCAACACTTTCTTCAGCGGCGATTAATGACACGCCTTTGCAGACAGCGAGGGCCGCATTCGTGTATCAAAATGCCGTTCTCAGTTTGCAAAGTGCCTTGACCGCATCAACACCAGAGCGACCGCTGTCGCTACAGGGACAAATTCCCTATGCGTTCGACTTTATGACGGTTGAACCCGCTACCGATCAGGTAGATATTGACATCAACGTCGAAAATGAAGGGCTGGCGCTGCTGAACATCTTCAACGATCAGGTAGCTTTCGAATCGGGCGTCGGCCAGGTGAGCCTGACAGTAGATGGCACCTTAGACAAGCCGGTGATCGCCGGATCGGCTTCGCTCTCAGAGGCTATCATCAGCGCCAAAATACTGCCCGAACCGCTAACGAATGTAACTGGTGATGCAGTCTTCTTAGGCGATCGCATCGTCGTCAATACTTTGCAGGGTCAAATTGGAGACGGAAATGTGGTTGCTGCTGGAGCGCTACCCTTACGCGAAAATGGTGGTATAACTTCTTCGCTGGGCCAGATACCTGCTGCTAGCAGCCCACTAAATGTAAGTTTAGAAAGCATTGATCTTTCCATAGCGGATATCTATGACGGCGGCGTGGACGGTCAGCTTGTTTTAGGCGGTAGCCTCGCTAGCGGTACAGAAATCGGGGGAGAAATTCTCCTTTCTGATGGCCGCATCCGGCTGCCAGACGGGAATACACCTGATTCTGAGACAGAGGGCAATGACAGTCCAGCCGATGCTGAATTCGAGCTACCTACGCAGCGACCGGTTCCACGCACGCCGCGCACCGCTGGCACCACTGACAGCAGCGCTTCACCGACCTTCCGCAATCTTCAACTGACGCTCGGCGACTCTATCCAAATCACTCAGGGTACGCTGCTGAACTTTGTTGCTGATGGCACGCTGCTGCTAGACGGCGAGCCTACTGCCCTCAATCCGCAGGGGACGATTAATCTACGGCGGGGCCGAGTCAACCTGTACACTACGCTATTTCGCCTAAACGGTGACAGCAATACAGCGACGTTCACACCAGAGACTGGCTTGCAGAACCCGCTCCTAGACGTTTCTTTGCGCGCATCCGTTTCTGAGGTGAATCGAGCAACGCCAATTGCCAGTACGCCCTTTGCTCGTTCAGAGATCGCGGACGATACCAATGATGGCTTTGAGAGTACGGGTTCTCTAAGAACCATTCGAGTACGCGCAGATGTCGAAGGACCGGCTAATAAGATATTTGAAAATCTTGAGCTCTCTAGTACGCCACCGCGATCGCAACCCGAGCTGTTAGGTCTCATTGGCAGTGGTGTGGTCACGGCACTAGAATCGACTGTTGGTAGCCTCTCAGGTGGTGGTGATAGCTTTAGCGGCCTGATCAATCTCGTGGGCGGAGCGCTGCTCGATAATGTCCAAGACTTCGTCGGTAGCGCCCTAAACCTCAGCGAGTTTCGGCTGTTTCCCGTGACCGCTGCTAGCCGCACTGGCGCAGCCGAAGACAGAGGGACCGGACTCGATATCGGCGCAGAAGCAGGCTTTGACGTAACCGACAATGTTTCACTGAGCGTTACCAAAATCTTGACCGATAGCACTAACCCAGAGTTTGGTGTCAACTATCGTCTAAGTGACTCGTTTACGGTGCGATCAAATACGAATCTGGACGATATCAACCAAGTTTTCCTGGAGTATAGGATAAGGTTTTAATGTCCTTAGCCTTTTGAAAGTTCTCTACTAAAGAAACCCGTGTTCAAACGTCTCTCCCTCCCAGTATTATTATTTTTCGGCGCGTCAGCGGGCGCTTTTTCGGGCGTTCTTGTCGGTGCCAGACCGGCCACAGCTCAAGCTTTGTTGCCCTATACGCTGCCTTTGGATGAGGAACGTCTGCGTGAAGACGGCGAAAGGCTAGCGCAAGATGCCTTTCAGCTCGCACAGTTTCAGCAGTTTGATGAGGCGCTAGCGAGGGCTCAGCTAGCGGCTCAGCTACTGCCAGACGATTCGACTATCCTGGCTTTGCTAGGAAATCTCTATTTGCAGGCCAGCGATCCGGCCCCAGAGAAGGCGATTAGTAGCTTGGAGCGGGCCAAAGACTTAGAGCCTGACAATCCCTTAATCTTGTTCAATTTGGGGACGGCTTATTTCAGTGAAGCATATTACTGGCGGGCGGCTCGCGCGATTGAGGCCGGGCTAAAGCTATCGCCAGACAACCCCAACGCACTGTTTGACTTGGGTAATGTGTATTACAAGCTCGATCGATTCGATCAGGCGATCGCACAGTACGAAAAAGCCGTCAGCAGTGACGCCGCGATGTGGCCCGCTGTAAACAACATTGGGCTAGTTATGTACGAGAACGGTAATGTAGAAGGCGCGATCGCCCAGTGGACAGAAGCTATAGCCCTAGCAGGTGAGGCAGAAACTGAGCCACTACTCGCCATCGCAGTTGCCAAACACAGTCAGGGCAACCATAGCTCAGCCGATACAGACAGTGCGATCGCCGGTATAGAACGCGATCCCCGCTATGCCAAAATCGAATTCCTAGAAGACAATCTATGGGGTGAGCAACTGATCGCAGCGGCGGAGAGATTCTTCGACACGCCCAGCCTTCAGGCGCTGCTAGAACAGCTATAGAAAAAGGTTAGACACCAAAAAAGCTGAAGACAAGTCACTGCTTACGACGCTAAGCAAAGACAAGGAATGATGATTTAATAAAACGCTTTTGCAGACCAGTGGGCCTTGGCTACTCTACAAGAAGGCGAAGCGCCTATGACTACGCTCAGCCACCATGAGTTGCCGCCACTGAACCTTGAGCGTAGTTGTTCGCCTTCAGCGTTCTCGCAGAAATAGGATGGCTGGTCAGAGATCAGCAGGTCATCTAATCTTTGATCCTAAGTGAGATTAAAGCCGTATTCTTACTTTGCTATATAATACAAATGAACTAACCAGGAGCTGTTTATATCAAACTGATTTAAGTCGAATTTGTTTGAATCAGTTTTGTTTGATAGCTCTTTAGCTTTCTGCGGGCATCATAGCGGCGATATCATTAACAAACTTTTGGTGATCCACTACGGGTTTAGAGATATAGCCGTCAGCTCCACTTTGGCTTAGAAAGGTCTCCTTATCTCCGTCCATAGCGTGGGCGGTGACTAGAATCACCGGAACATTCGAAGTTTGTGGATCGCCCTTTAATATTTGAGTAATCTCAATACCATCTACTGGCTTGCCCTGATACATGCTGTGAGAGAGCGAAACGTCCATCAAAATGACATCTGCTTCTTTGTTCCGAGCAATGCTGATAACTTCCTCAACATTCTCAGTGTGTTTGACATTTAGCCCGCCCCGTTTTGTCAAAATCTTCGAGAAAACGCGGGCATTCACCATATCGTCTTCCACAATTAAAACGGTTCTCATAGCATTATCTACCCTATTGACGATGTCCTCTGAGACAACTTACAACCTTTAGGGTGCGCTGCTCTCTACCAAAAATATCAAAATAAGCTTATATGAACCCACTATCTTCACAAACTGAGGTTCTAGTAGCACAGTTGCTTCTTAAGAACCCGGTTGGCGTCCGTAGATAGAGCAGCGTTGTTTCTCCTCGAGCTAGCATTTTCTATTTCAAGTTTTGAGAAAGGCGCGTGTAGAAAACCAACTTGTAGAAAATCAAATGGAGCGGAAACATCGGAGTTCATAGGCCCGTAGAACTTCGGATAGAACTCTAAGAAGTTCAGCTTGAAGTGTTGCAGTTTCTCGACGCTTCCGTGTAACGTACAGCATTGTTACACCAAATTTGATTGTACCTACAGACGTCCGTCCTATTCTCTATTTTTACTTAAGCGCCCATCCATTCACAGGCCCCATTCATGGCGAAACAGCTGAAATTTTCCGAAGAGCAGATCGTACCTATTGCCCTCCATACCGAGGTCCAGCGGTCATATTTGGAATATGCCATGAGTGTGATTGTCGGACGAGCGCTGCCCGACGTACGCGATGGCCTCAAACCTGTCCATCGACGCATCATGTATGCGATGTACGAGTTGGGACTGGTGCCTGATCGGCCTTTTCGTAAGTGTGCTCGCGTGGTGGGTGATGTGCTAGGAAAGTACCATCCTCACGGTGACCAGGCAGTGTACGACGCCCTAGTGCGGATGGTGCAAGATTTTTCTAGTCGCTATCCGCTGCTGGCTGGCCACGGTAACTTTGGCTCAGTCGACAACGATCCGCCCGCAGCGATGCGCTACACCGAAACTCGCCTAGCTGAGATCGGTCACACGGCGCTGCTGGGCGAGGTCAGTGAGGCCACCGTTGATTTTATTGACAACTTTGACAGCTCTCAGCAGGAGCCAATTGTGCTGCCTGCACAGCTGCCGAATCTGATCTTGAATGGCAGCTCAGGAATTGCAGTGGGAATGGCGACTAACATTCCTCCGCACAACTTGGGCGAAGTCGTCGATGGTCTGATTGCGCTGATTGATCGGCCCAATCTATCGAATGATTCACTCTTCAAGCTGATTCCGGGTCCAGATTTTCCAACCGGGGCGGAGATCATCGACACGAAGGGGATTGAAGATGCCTATCGGACGGGACGTGGCAGTATTCCGATTCGAGGGATCGCAAACTTTGAAGAGATTCAGCCGGGGAAAGGGAGGCGATCGCGTCAGGCAATTGTCACCACAGAGCTGCCCTATCAGGTCAATAAAGCTAGCTGGATCACTAAGATTGCCAGCTTGGTGAACCAGGGTCGGATCGAGGGCATTTCTGATATTCGCGATGAGAGCGATCGCGAGGGAATGCGAGTCGTGATCGAGCTGAAGCGGGAAGCGCAGCCTCATCTGATCTTGAATGACTTGTATCGGATGACGGCCCTACAGACCAACTTTGGTGCGCTGATGCTAGCCATCGAAGACGGTCAGCCCAGACAGCTTTCGCTAAGAGAAATTTTAGAAGCGTTTCTCAACTTTAGAGAAGAGACGCTGATTCGCCAGTACAGCCACGAGCTAGAGCAAAAGCGCGATCGCTTCCACATTGTTGAAGGTCTGCTGATTGCGCTCGACAGCCTAGACGACATCATCGACATTTTGCGTAACGCACCAGACGGGACGACAGCCAAAATGGAGATGATTGAGGCGTTTGACTTGAGCGATCGCCAGGCTGACAGCATTCTGGCCATGCCGCTGCGACGTCTAACCGGGCTAGAGCAGCAAAAGCTCCGAGACGAGAGCGACGAGCTAGACGAGCGCATTGAGCAGCTGCAGACGCTGGTAGGCGATCGCAACGTGCTCATGAAATCGCTCAAAAAAGAGCTACGTAGCCTTAAAAAGAAATTTGGCGACGATCGCCGCACCCGCATTCAAACCCAGGCCGAACGCGCCAAAGAAGAGAAGCTGCTAGCCGAGATTGTCGCTGAAGAAAGCGAAGAAGAGTTCGTTCTAGAGTTCACCCGCAAAGGCTACGTCCGCCGCTCTTCTCCCAAAGCATATGCCAGGCGTAAAGACGACACCCTCTTGCCGAACAAAACGCTAGAAGAATTTGACGATGTCACTATTCAAACCGAAATCACCAACCCCACCGAAGAAGTTCTAGTTTTCACTCAAGACGGTAAAGCCTTTACCATCAGCGTCAGCGATATTCCCATCGCCCAAAAGCAAAGTAAAGGCGTACCGCTGATCAGCCTACTACCCAACGCCGTCGGCAATACGCCCGATAATGTCGTCACCCAGATAGTGCTCACAGAAGATCGACTGACCCAGCAGCTAATTCTGGTGACTGCCAAAGGCCGAGTCAAGCGTCTGCCCACCAGTGAAATGACCAACCTGACCGGTCGTGGGCTAACCGCCGTCAAGCTCAAAGGCGACGATCTACTTCAGCATGGATTCACAGCGGCGATTGGTAGCGACTTGATTTTGGCCTCCTCGGGAGGCAGACTGTTGCGCTTTAGAATCGATGAAGATCAGCTGCCAGAGATGAGTCGCACGGCGCAGGGTCCGCAAGGTATTCGATTGCCCAAGAGTGAGCGTCTTGTTGGCTGTGTCCCGGTGAGACCAAAGGATACGCTAGTCTTGGTATCTACAAAAGGCTATGGCAAACGCATCTTGGTGAGCACCTTCAAGACATCCAATCGGGGCGGTATCGGCTCTCAATCGTTCAAGTTTAATCTTAAAAGCGACACGCTGAGCTCACTAAATATCGCCGTTCCCGAAGCGACGCTGACGCTGCTTACCGATGAGGCTCGCGCTGCTAAGGTAGCTATAGGTGGCATTCCGCTTCAGGGTCGCTCTCAGCCCTGCGCGCGGCTAGTAACGCCAGGAAGATCCGAAACCATCATCGAAACCCTGGTGACTGATATTCCCGAAGAGGAAGATGAATAGATGGCATCCGTTCTGCTCAAAAATATCACCAAAATTTTTCCACAGGGCGCTGCTGCCAAAGCAGATGCTGCTAGAACAGATGCTATCGAGATAGAAAAGAGCAGTCTAGAAGAGAGCAGTCTAGAAGAGAGCAGTCTAGAAGAAAGCAGTCTAGAAGAAAGCAACCTAGAAAAGATCCGAAGCACCGATCGGCCCGTTCTGCAGAACATCGACCTCGCTGTTGCTGACGGTGAGTTTATGGTGCTAGTCGGACCGTCCGGCTGCGGCAAGAGTACGCTGTTGCGTTTGATCTCTGGGCTCGAAACGCTGACCGGGGGCGAAATTCAGATAGGCGATCGCCTCGTCAACACCCTCCCACCAAAACAAAGAGACATCGCCATGGTGTTTCAAAGCTATGCCCTCTACCCACATCTAAGCGTCTACGATAATCTCGCTTTTGGACTGAGACGTGCTCGCTCTACAGCAACATCCAAACGACCTAGCCTATTGTCTAGCGCCTTAGTTGGTCTAACCCGTAACCTGCCCGAACCCTTATGCTATCGGTCTAAAGCCGAAGAACAGATTGCAGCTAGAGTTCATAGCGTGGCTAAGATGCTTCAAATAGAAGCGCTGCTGACTCGCCTACCCAAACAGCTCTCTGGCGGACAAAAGCAGAGAGTCGCCCTTGGCAGAGCAATGGCCCGCGATCCTCAGGTCTTCTTAATGGATGAGCCACTGTCCAATCTCGATGCCAAGCTAAGAACAGAGACTAGGGCACAAATCGTCAGTTTGCAAAGAGAGCTGAAGACGACGACCATCTATGTGACACACGATCAGACCGAAGCGATGACAATGGGCGATCGCATCGCCGTCATGAACGCAGGTAAAATCCAACAGGTCGATCCACCGCTAGCGCTATATCGCAAGCCAGCCAATCGCTTTGTCGCCGCTTTCATTGGCTCCCCACCGATGAATTTCCTGCCAGTGACTGTTCGGTCTAGTCAGCTTATCCATCCTGATTTCACCATTGCTGTCCCTAAAAGTTGGCAGCTAGACGACTATCACAATCAACAAATCGCATTGGGCATTCGCCCAGAACATATCGCAGTTGGTCAAACTCCTGGCGCGTTTCCAGCAACGGTCACCCAGTTTGAAGCGCTGGGCAGTGAGACGTTTGCAGTGGTGACGTTGGCGCAGAATACGAGTAGTCGCGATGTGGACAGAGCTGCTGGCCAATCGCTACAGGTGAGAATATCTGCTGACCAGCCGATAGAGCGTGGCAGCGTGCTACAGCTCAGCTTTCCATCTGAAAAGATTCATCTATTTGACAATAGTTCGGGTATGGCTATCTCAGTCTATGGTTGACCGGAGGAAAAGCATTTGCAGCTGGGACTTAGTCTACAGATAGAGCCTGTGACAGAGCTGGCTACGTCGCTGAATGCAATCGCTGATACTCTCAACCTAGCGTGTGGGGAAGAAGTTGATTCTCTCTATTGGGGCCTTTTTTGGCATCGTCATCAGCTAACGCAGAGAAACCCTACCAGTGTCTGGCTAGCGGGCAGTTCTTGCCTATAGCTGATAAAGTGCAGAGGGCTATACCTATCTATCCCTTTGCTCTTTCTATCAGGCTCTATCTTGCCAAATCATGGCCAGCAACAGTATCGAGAATTGCGCGATCGCCTCAAGACCACCGATTTTTTCAAACGCAATCCCGCTGCCTACTGGCGTAGGACTCTTACCTACGGCAGTCTACACATCCTTGCCTATCTAAGCCTGTTCACCTTCGCGGATACTCCCTGGCGCTGGCTAGCCCTATTTGTCTTAGCGCTGACGGCCAATCAGTTCTACTACATCAGCCACGACGCCGGGCACTACGCCATCTCTGACCACAAAAATACAAACCTGCGCCTTGGCCACATTGGTCATACCTTTATCGCAGGCGGCAGCTTCCGCTTCTGGCAGTATAAACACGATATTCACCACCGTTTTTGCAACGAAGAACCTCATGATCCAGACATGAACACGTTCTTTCTCAAGCTCTATGAAACCGAAACCGCTCCCAAACCCGCCTGGGTGAGCTGGATTGTTCAACGCCAATCTTACTGGCTGTGGATTCTGGCGATGTTTCACAACTTCGACTTCCAACGCCTCAGCTGGATTTACGCCTTCAGAAATCCCGAACGCTGCCGAGCCGAGCGCATTCTGGTGCCTTTACACATCGTGGTCTACCTGGCTATCCCAGTCGCCCTGCTCGGCTGGCAAATGGCGCTAGCTAACTATATGCTTTCGACGATGGCTTCGGGCTTCATCCTAGCTACCCTGTTTGCCACTAATCATATTGGTATGCCCGGCCTGCCAGGCAGCCACAGTCTCTCATTTATCGAGCAGCAGACCATCACCTCGCGCAACGTTCTAGTCCCAGCTATCTTCGACGACTATTTCGGTGGCCTCAACTATCAGATTGAGCACCACCTATTTCCCTGGGTCTCGATCGATCGCTATCGAGCCGCCAGCCCAATTGTCAAAGAATTTTGCGTAGAACACGGCATTGCCTATACCGAAGAAAGCTTTGGCCTCGCGCTAGGAAATGTCCAGCGGCACCTCTCAGCCATGTCTGAAAGAGAGCATCAAACTAGGCAGCTTGGGTTTCGCTAGCGTCAATATCAGCCTTTTCGTTGGTCAGTTCATTGGCTAGTAGTAACCGATGAGTTTTCACTAGCTGATAGCTGAGAAATGATAGAAGAACGCCCATATAGGCGGTCAACGCACCCCACAGTACATGCTCATTCTGCTGATACATACCCAGCAGCACAATCGGCCCAAACCCGATGAAGAAGGCTGACAAAGCGCCCTTTCGCAGGGTTGCGCCGTCTTTGATACCGGTAAAGTAGCTCTCTAGCATGAACGCTACTGCTGTCAGGCTCAGCAGTGGCACCAGCCAGATCGTGTACTGCTGCATCGCCTGTGAGACCTCTGAATGGTTAGTCAGCAGCTTGAAGACTGTGTTTGGCAGTAGCACCGTACTGAGTGCGAAGGTCAGAGCGATCGCCAGCCCGGTCACTAGCGCTACTCGCAACACTGGCAGCATCTGTTCAATATTTCCTTTTCCCTTGAAGTTACCAATCAGCGTCTGTGCGGTCATTCCTACGCCCTGCACTGTGAACTGGCTGAGCAGCGCAATCTGTAGCAGCAGTCCGTTTTCTGCCAGCGTCTGCGTACCGAAAGCAGCGCTTGCGTTAGTGAAGATGGCATAGGCCGAAATTAAAGCGAGAAAGCGGATCAAAATGTTGCTATTGAGCGCGATCGTTGAGGCTAGCTCTTTTGGGTTTCCAATCTGTGCGATTGCGGGCTTCAGCAGCGTCCACTGCGTCGTCAGCGCAATTGCCACTAGACCTACGCCCAAGGCCAAATACTGACTAAGCGCGGTAGCCAGCCCTGCGCCCATACTCTGCCAGCCCCATTGCACGATCATCAGGTAATCCAACAGCACGTTAGCACCATTACCCACCAGCGAGATCAAAAAGACCGTGCCGTTCATTTCGCGGCCCAAGAACCAGCCAATCAAAACAAAGTTAAGTAAGACCGCAGGTGCGCCCCAGATGCGCGCATTGAAGTAGTCTAAACCAGCGCTTTCGATCGCTGACGAGCCAGAGAGCACCCAAAAGCCCAACTTGTGAATGGGATATTGAAACAACAGAATGAAGGTTGCGATCGCCAGTGCAATCAACCCACAGCGCAGCAGAGCCACCAGCACCGCCGTCTCATCGTTTTGTCCGGCTGCATTAGCCGTCAGCGCATTGGTACTGTTGCGCAGAAACTTGAGAATGCGATAAACATAGTCAAACAGCAGGCCGCCTAAGATCACACCCGCCAGATAGTTGATATCTTCCAGGTGACCCAAAAACGCCGCATCACATAGGCCCGCCAGCGGCACCATCATATTCGAGAAAACAGCGACCACCGCCAGCCGATAGAAGCGAGGTAAAAAGCCGCGATATTGATCTGGGATAGAGAATACTGGCTTGGAAAAGACCATAGGTAAAGCGACAGCAGCACTATAAATAGATAAACACCTCTAATAATAGAGGAGCTGCTTTAAGTTTGCGCGGATTATGGACTGCTCGCAGCCTCTGTTCGCTTATCTATGTATTGACGAGAAAAGTATTGACGAGAAAAGAAAGGCCCAGCACTAGGCAAGGCTTGTTTGCGATCGCGCGAATCTCATAGGACTGCGCGACCACCGTACTAGCGACCACCAACATCTTCTCGCCGAATGTTGTTCCATTGATATTACAGCTTCCCTCGAGCACGAGCAGATAGTTCCCTTTGTACTGATAGCCTTCGGTAGAAGTACTTTTGATCAGCTGAGAACTCATCCCACCCATCGGGTCCAAAGGAATATCATATAGCCGGACTCCATTCTGTTTGTTCTCGAATGGATTATTCTCGAACGGATAAAGCGCCTCAATATCGGCAGCAGCCGTATCGATTCGAACAGGCGTGTACTCCTTGGTTAAGCCCGTATTGGCAAAGTCTGGTGGCGATGCGTAAGCCAGAATAAAGAAACCAGTGCTCTCTGAAATCTCATGACCACTGCTGGGCGGATTGAAGTATAAAGAGCCCGTAGGATAAATGCCCTTAGCGTCAGTCTGCGTACCGTCGATTACGTAGACTGACTCAGTCATCGAATGACAGTGCTCTCTAACGCTGCCATCAGGAGTGGTGTACCACAAAATGCTGATGTGCTCAGTATCTGCGGCTCCTGAAAGAATCAACTTCTCTAGGTTCGGCCTGAAGGTGAAGAAGTCATAGCTGTTCGGATTCGTGGTCAAATCGTTTAGATCAATTACTGTCATATAGCTATTTAAGAAGTCTCGTTGTTGTTTTTTAGTCCAAAGTAAAGCGCTTGTTCCCGCTATTGAGTTCGCCGTCTAATCAACGATGCCGCCTTACGCTCTAACCATGTCGCTCTAACCGTTTTAAGAGTTAGCTGCTTGAAATCTGGAAAATAGATTTCGTTACAGTCTTCGACCAGCAGACATTCATTCGTAATCCTCATAACTTCCTCAGACTTGTCAGCGATCAATTAAGCTGAACCACAATTTTCAATGAATGCCACAATTTGGCAGTTCAAGGAGCTCTACTATGCTGACTATTACCGATATCATGACCCGCGAAGTGGTGACTATTCGTAGTTCTGTCAAGGTGGTACAGGCGATCGCACTAATGCAAGAGCGACGGGTGCGATCGCTGATCGTTGAGCGAGAGACTGCAAACGGTGCCTACGGGATACTGACAGAGCGAGACATTGTTTACAACGTCACTGCGAAGTGCGCAGACCCATGCAAACTGATGGTTGGGGAGATTATGACTAGCCCCTGTACGACGGTAGAAAGCCATCTCAGTCTGCCAGCTCTGGCTAAACGCCTAGCAGAAACCGGCAGACAGCGGGCTCCTGTCGTCGAAAACAATCAGCTACTAGGCGTAGTCTCTGTTTCAGATATCATCACGAAAAGCAACATAGAAGCAGTATGCTTGCCTGATAACCTATCGCAGAAAGTCGAAGAGGCTATACGTCATAGACGACTAGGCTGGAACGAAGAAAGCGAGCTGATAGACGAAAGCGCAGAGATGGAAGAGGTGCTCAAGGAGCTCCAGGTTGATACAGTCAGCTGAACCGTGACAAAATAAATCCAATAACGCTGGCCTCACTGGAATAGCCTGTCCGTCCCAAAAATCTACTGCTTTTGAAACCTACTCTGCAACCTACTGGCTCTCCAACGCCTTTAGCACCGCCGCCGAACCTGCGCTCCAGCCGATGATGCCGCCCTGCGCTCTGACCATCTCTAAAGTGGACTGTTTAAAGGCCGGAAAATAACTCTCAGTGCAGTCTTCGATTAGCAAACACTCATAACCTCTATCGTTGGCTTCTCTCATGGTTGTCTGCACACAGACTTCAGTGGTCACGCCGGTAAATAAAAGATGGGTAATCTCTTTCTCCGTGAGGATCTGCTGTAAAGGGGTGCGATAAAAAGCGCCTTTACCCGGTTTTGTGATCACGGTTTCTCCCGGTAGCGGCGAGAGCTCGGTAATGATGCTATTACCAGGCTCTCCTTTCACTAAGATGCGGCCCATCGGGCCTTTGTCTCCAATTTTAAGGCTGGCTTCTCCGCCTCGTCTGAGTTTTGCGGGCGGACAGTCAGAGAGATCTTTTTGGTGACATTCTTGAGTATGGATGACGGGCAGTTGCAGCTTGCGAAAGCGCTCTAATAGCGTCTGGAGGACAGGAACGATTGTCCGAAGCTTTGATACGTCGTTGCCAAGCGCGTCGCCAAAGCCACCTGGTTCGAGAAAGTCTCGCTGCATGTCGACGATGACTAAAGCGAGTGATTTTGGATTATCTGGTAGTGGGTAGGGGTAGGGTAAGGCAGAAGGAATTTCCATGGTCTCTTGGTTTAGTGGCCTGCCATGCGCTGACCGATTAGGGTGTAATCAGCGGTGCTAGTCTCGCTTTCGTATACGAACTTGCCTTCACTGATCACAATGATGCGATCGCTCAGCTTCAGCAACTCATCCAAATCCTCACTGACCAACAGCACCGCTACCCCTCGATTACGCGCTTCGACAATTTCGGTATGGATGAAATCAACCGCGTTGAAATCCAAACCAAAGCAGGGATTAGCCGCAATCAGTAAATTGATATGACCCGGCGACAGTTCTCTAGCTAAGACAGTACGCTGAACGTTGCCGCCAGAAAGGTTGTGAATTGGGGTTTCCGGCGATGGTGTCTTTACCGAGAACTGCTGAATTAGCCCAGCTGCCGCTTGACGAATGGCTTTGAGCTGTAGCAAGAATCCTTTGGACTGAGGCGGGCGATCAAAGGTCCGCAGCGCCATATTCTCGGCGACAGACATATTGGGTACGCAGGCGTTGCGCATAGGTTCTTCAGGCAGCACGTAAACTCGGTGCCTGGCCATATCAGATCGGACGGCGCTGTAGGGCTCGCCGTTCACTCGAACCTTTCCCTGTGTCAGTTCGCGCTGTCCAGCTAGGGCTTCCACCAATTCGCGCTGTCCGTTGCCAGAGACTCCGGCAATCCCGACAATCTCTCCTTTTTGAACCGTAAGGCTGACGCCCTGCACGGCTTCTATGCCGCTGTCCTTGTTAGCATGGAGGCCGGTCACCTCTAGAACCGGAACCGATTTTTCTGCCGACTTTTCTGCCGACTTTTCTACAGTGGATTTATTGACGGGCGTCGGATCTTTGCGCTCGCCCATCATCATCTCTGCCATATCTGCCACGCTCAGGTCTGCGACAGCGCCCTGTCCCGCTATGCGACCTTTACGCAACACCGTAATTTCATCTGCAAAAGCTGTCACTTCGCGAAACTTGTGAGAGATCATTAAGACGCTCAGTTCATTGGCGCTCACCTGTTCTCGCAGTAGGCCTAGCACCTCATCGGCTTCGTCAGGTGTGAGTACAGAAGTCGGCTCGTCTAGAATCAGAATCCGGCTGTTGAGATAGAGCTGTTTGAGAATCTCTAACTTTTGCTTTTGCCCCGCTGCTAGCTGTTCAATGGGTACGTCTAGCGGCACTTGAAAAGGAGAGGTTGCCATAAAGGCTTGCAAACGCTCCATCTCCTGTGACCAGTTAATCAAGACGGCGTTATCTGCTCGCGATAAGACCAAATTCTCGGCGACGGTCATGGCGGGCACTGAGGTGAAGTGCTGATACACCATACCTAGCGCGTACTTATGAGCATCGCGGGGACTGTGAATCTGTACGTCTTGACCATCGATTTGCACAGTGCCAGCAGTGGGCTGATAAAAACCCATCATGCATTTCACCAGGGTGCTTTTTCCAGCGCCGTTTTCGCCTAGCAGTGCGTGAAAAGAACCCGGCTTTAGACGCAGACTGACATTATCTATGGCAACGAGACTGCCGAAATGTTTGGTCATGCTGATAGCCTGTAACTCTGGCAGCTTGACGAGGGTTCCGAGACGATCAGGGGGAACAGCGGTAGTCATGTTTGGTGCGCCTTTCTAGTGTGCTGATGTGTCTTGCTGGTGTGATTTAAGCGATCGCATCAAGTAACGCCTGAGAAGTTGCTACAGCGCCAAAGACACCGCCCTGCATCTTAATCATTTTCAAGGCGGAGAGGTAGTTGCCATAGTCAGTAGCGCCAGTACAGTCAGAGAGCATCAGACATTCGTAGCCGCGATCGTTGGCATCGCGCATGGTGGTGTGAACACACACGTCGGTAGTGATGCCAGTCAGGATAATGTTCTGAACACCTTTGCCGCGCAGAATTAGGTCGAGATCGGTGGCGTAGAAAGAGCCTTTGCCGGGTTTGTCGATGATTACCTCACCGTCGATTGGGGCCAGTTCGGGGATGATTTCCCAGCCGGGTTCGCCACGCACCAGGATTTTACCGCAGGGGCCAGGATCGCCGATGCCCGCGCCAATTTGCTGCGATCGCCACCGTTTGTTCTCTGGCAGATCTGCTAGATCGGGCCGGTGCCCCTCGCGAGTGTGAAAAATCGTATAGCCCGCTGCTCTCATGGCCGCTAGCACACAACCAATCGGCTCAATCGGGGCGCGAGTGAGGGACAGGTCATAGCCCATCTTGTCTACATATCCGCCCTCTCCGCAGAAATCCGTCTGCATATCGATGATGATTAGGGCCGTATTGTCCGGGCGCAAGTCGCCATTAAAAGGATATGGATAGGGCTCAGCTTCTACAAAACGTCCCATAGCTTAACCTCGCTAGCAGCACTTCCAAGGATGTCACGACATTCACAATATATAGTCAGCGTTGACTGCATCTGTATGCAAAAGCACGAGCAGTCAGCTCACAGTCTTTCAGCAGCGGCTAGAGTCTCACTAATCCTGCTCGAATGCCAACGCTGACAGCTTCGGTACGACTAGAAACATTAAGCTTGGTCAGAATAGCACTGATGTGAAACTTTACCGTGTGTTCGGAGATAGTCAGGGCTTTTGCGATCGCCTTGTTGGAGAGCCCGCTCGCTAGCTGATTAATCACTTCGATTTCTCTAGGCGTCAGCGGAGCGACAGGGTCCGAGTCAACTGGTCCATCAATCGAGCTGAAATTGCTGGGAGCAAAAAGAATTTCCGTTAGGCTCGGATACAGAATATTGAGACCGCTGACGATCGCTAGAATTGCGCATTTCAACTGATCGGCAGAAATATCCATCGGTACCATATTGACAATACCTGTCCCGATCATCTGTGCGACGTTTGCCTGCGCTGTTATTTCTATACCATCTTCTAGCAACAGCAACAGATTCAGAGAATCTTCTAACGGCAACCCTTCAATTATCTGCAAAATTGCTTCGCTTTCGACTCCTCCCAGCGTAGAAAGCTCAATCACTGCTAGGTCAGCTTGCTGAGCCTGTAGCCAGATTTCCAACGCCTGCAAGCTATCAACCTGGGCGACTATCTGAGTAGTTGCCATCTTTGCCATCGCCGCAATTCCGGCCCTAGTCACAGACTGACTGGCACAAATAACAACGTCTTCCATTGCCTAGCGCTCACCTACGACAACCGAGATAGTGTGAAGTTCGCCACCGCGCAGTAGTTGAATTTTCAGCTCTTTTCCAACGCTTTGAGGCCCCAAAAGAGCCTGCACCTGTCTCAGGCTTTCTAGTGCTTCATCGTCAAAGGCAAGCATCACATCACCTAAAGCCATTCCAGCAGTATCTGCCGCACTTCCTGTCTCTACGCTGGCCACTAGGATGCCAACAGACTGAGTGAGATCACGCTGCTGTTGGACATTCTCTGGTAGGGGAATTGCCTGCATTCCTAGCCCTAGGTAGCCTTTCGATATTTTGCCGCGCTGTTGCAACTGAGTGACAGCGGCGCTGACATTAGTCGCAGGTATAGCCAAAACCTTGCGCCTAGGCCCAAACGTATTGAAGCCCACAACTTGACCACCCGCGTTGATCAGTGGACAGCCAGCACTGCCGCGATAGAGATTGAGATCGACGACTATGTAGCGATCGATCTGGCCGCCACGCTGCGATCGCCAGGCCGGACCAATCTGACTAACCATTCCCAAGCTGGCAAACTGGCTAGCTTTTTGGCTACGGGCCCGGTAGCCGACGGCAGAAACTAATTGTCCCAAGGCTAAAGTCTGAGGATCTCCAAGCACTGCGACAGGCAGGTCTATAGATTCTGGAAGAGATAATAGAGCAATGTCGGTAGCTGGATCAGTGCCCACTAGCTCCGTGTCGACGGTTTGGCCATCGGGCAATCCGACTTTAAAGCTGTCTGAAGAAGCTCCTAGAGAAAGAGCTTCGTAGGAGGTGACGATAATGCCCTTTTCCCAGTGGATGCCTGTTCCAGCAGAACGCTTGCCCCGGACAGATACTACCGATCGACCCGTGCGAGCGATGATATCTGAAAGATCTTGAGAAAGGGTTTCAAAGGCGGTATTCATGGGCTAGTTCAATCGTTGCGTACGCTCACCATTGTGATTCGCGCAGGCAATAGTTGACATCGCCCATGTGGACAGGTGGCGAGCTACCCAATTTTCTAGGGTCGACTGCTATCGGAAGTTGCAGGAAGTGCCTGCCCACATATCTTCGATGGTGGCATCGGGTGCATCAGAAGACAAGATCCCATACAGCGATCCATCTGTCGCAAATTCTGTGCCTAGCGTGCTTTGTTCGACTGTAGTACTGTAGGCAGCTTCTAGATCTGAGCGCGATCGCCCAATGCCAATGCCTTTGTCGGTAGAGAGCGGAGTGCCTGTGGTGTTGTGCGATCGCAAGCTCCATCCCACTAACTCACCATCCATCGCATGTAGCGACAAACCATTTTCCCAACTGGTAAACTCTATCGGACCCGCACCACACTCACTGTTCACCTGCGGAGGCTCTGACTGGCCAAGAACTAGGGAAGCAGCCTCTGTTGCTTCGTCGATGTCTTCGCCAAAAGTCACGCTTCTACTTCCTTCTGCGCCAGAGCCAACTAGCTGAAAGCCACTTCCATTTAAAGCCAGCGTCACGTCGGAAGACTCTGCTTCACTAGAGGAAGTAGAGTCGCTAGGCTGTCCTACGGGCGTACTCTCTTCTGTGTCGGGCGCAGCGGTTCCTGTCTCACTGTCTGGAACGGACGTATCCATGCAGGCACTGACAAAGAAGGCCAGCAGTCCTAGTACTAGAGCTGAATACAGTCCGTTATTTTTCGACATAGCGATGAACCTTCAGTGCTGTAAAGAATAAGAGCGTATTCAAACTTACACAATACTATTGGTAATTCAACATTTAACACCGAATCGAAGCGATTTTGACAGCAATCAAGAAACGTTCACGTCTACGTTCGATACTTTAATCAGATTGTGGCTCGAGGGCTACACAATCGAGACGACTACTCATCCGCACAATCGCCCATCCGCTGACCAAAAGCCCCAAACCCAAGGCGAGAAAGCCCATATCCCAGGCAAACTCATTCGGCCCTGGCTTCACATGATGAATACCCAGAATCTGGTGATCGATTAACCCCTCAATAAAATCGAACAGTCCCGCTCCCATCAGCAAAGATCCGATAAAAACAGAAGTAGAGTGCGAAACATCTTCTCGGATGCTCACCCGCCAAAGTAGTCCAATCCCTATTAGCGTTAAAAGATAGTCAAAAAGGTGAAACAGCCCGTCACCTAAAGTATTTAGCTCCAGTCCTGCTACCGTCCGATCCGTTTCAATACTGGTAAACATATGATGCCACTGCAGCAGCTGATGAATCACAATGCCATCAAAGAAGCCCGCCTGACCTAGGCCAAGCACAATGCCCGCCACGATCAGCGGCCTGTGGTTCGAGCGAGTAGACGAGTTAGCCATGAATTCTCTAAAGACGTAGTGTTGCTCTATCACTTTGATAGGTCGAGTTGCTCGATTCATCTTTCTTTCGACATGAAGGCTGACTAAATTCGGCAGGCACCTACTTAGCATGACATCCAACTCGAGGGGTGAGCGTAGTCGAAAACAAAATAAGGCTGAAACCTTCGTGTTTTGAGGTTTCAGCCTTTAGTTGCGCTGTGTTTTTTGACCAATCGAATGCTCTAGAACAGTTCAGCGGTCATTTTCTCGTTTCTAAGTAATCAGCAGTCGTAGCTTCGGCATTCAAGTGCATTAGGATTTTCGGCGCAGTAGCGATCGAACGCAGATTGACAGGTCAAGACTGGCTGACGCGACTGAGCGGTTTGTAGTTCTTCGACTGTTTCCCATGCGATCGCGACATCAATGCTTTGACAGCCACGCATTTGAGTCAGGCGGCGAGCATGTTCTAGCGCAGCTTTTAATCGGTTTTCAGAAGTTGAACTAGGTGACTGTGGGAATAACTCAACAGTAGAGCTAGTTGCTTTGGCAGGAACGGTGGCTTTCTGTGCAATAGCGATAGTAGTCATAGTCAGTACCGAACTAGAAGGTTTTCTGTGAACTGCTTATAGATTACTCATAAACTAAACGGATGACAATAGCAGTTGCATATAAGTTTTATCTATGACTCATCAGATTTCCTTAACGTCCCATAGTTGAGGCTGTTCCTACAGCACTGTCACCTAACTTTTCGAGAGCAAGTAGCTTATCGATACGCACAGTGTAGGCAGCGGCCTATGAACTTTCTTCTTTCTGTTCTAGTCGCTTGCGCTCGGCTAGCTTTAGCATGATCTCAGCGTGCATTTCCTTCGTCAGCGGATAGAAATATACCAGCACCATGCCACAGATTAGGAGTACCAGCGGCACCGGACCGGCAAAGAGGCGAATGGCCATCAGCGCAGAGTCAGACTGCTGCACTAGGCTCTGATCAAAGCCAGAGACCTCTAACGCTAGACCCACTAGATAAATTCCTAGCGCTAGGCCAATTTTTTGTAACAAAGTCATAAAGGCATAGAACGTTCCTTCACGTCGTCGCCCGGTTTTCAGCTCGTCTAGCTCGATTACGTCTGGCAGAATTGACCAGGGGACAACGTATGCTGTGGCTACGCCAAAACCTGCGATCGCACACAGCCCGAACAAAATCCCCGTCTGCCCTGGCTGTAAAAAGAACAGCGCTGCCTGCACCAGAATCCAAATCCCCGATCCCAAAAAATAGAGGTTTTTCTTCCCGATTCTGTTGCTTAGCGCGGCGCAGACAAACATCATAATCACCGCTACGCCTTGAACAATCAGAGCGAGCGTACTGCCCTCTACATTCATCCAATACTTGCCATAGAAAGGAATGACAGCGGCTGTAATCTGTAGCGCCAGCCACGAGAACAGATAAATTCCTGTAACAAACAGAAAGGGCCGATTGCGCACAACCACTTTGAGCTGGTCGATAAAAGACTCTTGCAGCTCGTCTTCAGCGTCGCCGAGAAAATGCCCTGAGGACTTAGCTTTTTTCTCCATATATCCATAAGTACCAAAGATGCACCAGTAGATAGTCGCCACAGAGATAACGCCCCCCATCGCCCCCAAAACCAAGTACTGCTGAGCGGGATCTGCTACCCGGACAAATATCTCTCTGGCAGCCACTAAGATCGACAGACCACCAATGATCGAGAAAGCCAGACGAAACGAGGTTAGCGAGGTGCGCTCGTCGTAGTCCTGCGTCATTTCAGCTGTTAGGGTGCTGTATGGCAAGTTTGTAGTGGTAAAGAACATCTGGAAGACAGCGGTAATCCCCACGTAGTACCAGAAGCTCATCCATTCTCTTTCAAACCCTGGCACGATCCAGATCAGCGCGTAGGTGATGCCAAAGGGAATCGCCGTCAGGAATATCCAGGGGTAGCGGCGACCCCAGCGGGTGTTGGTGCGATCGCTTAACATGCCGACAAGCGGATCATTCACCGCATCCCATATCTTGCCAACCGCCAGCACAGAACCCGCTATCACAGGCCGCATTCCGGCAACGTCTGTTAAGAAAATCAGTAGAAAGAAGGACAGAAACTGGGACGTTAATCCCGCCCCAAAATCGCCAGCGCCGTAGGCTAGTTTCACTGGTAGCGTTAGCTTCGGCGAGGGATAGTTCACCGTAGCTTGTGGCTGTGGCTCTAAATTGGCCATGAGAAAACCCTGTATAAATAAATAATCCCGGTATCGCCCGGCAGTTGATTAAGCCGCAGACCTCGAAGACAACATGCCAGACCTTTCAATATCAGATCTCCAAGCTTCAGACCTTCAAGCCTCCGATTCGCAAACGCTAGCTCCTCACGCTTCGGACCATCAGAGCTCAGATCTTTACGTAACTTGGTCAGAGTACCATCGAAGTATCGAACAATTGGCCTTGATGGTACACCGCTCCGACTGGCAGTTTAACCAGATTGTGTGCCTTGCCAAAGGGGGGCTGCGCATTGGCGACATCCTATGCCGCATCTCCGATCAGCCGCTGGCAATTCTCTCGACTGCTTCTTATGGTGGCGAAGGTAATCGAACTCGCGGCTCTATCACCTTTTCCAAAGATTTGAGTATGACCACAGCCAATCTGGGATCTCGCATTCTGCTAGTAGACGATTTGGTCGATTCGGGTCAGAGCCTGAAACGTAGCATCTCCTGGCTACAGCACAAATACGGTTTTTACATAGATGAGATTCGCACGGCGGTACTCTGGCACAAAGACTGCTCTGCGATCGCACCCGACTACGCCGTCCACCATCTGCAAAACAACCCTTGGATTCATCAGCCCTTCGAAAAGTACGAAGACATGACCTGGGACATGCTGGAGAAAGCCGTCGAAGCTGCCGACTGATCTGCTGGCTGGTTGGGCGTTGCCGACTAATCAACTTATAAATCAACCTATATAGGTGCATACCGATAGCTGAATTGTCCCCGCTTGCTATACACTTAACCCCGTCACTCAAGCCCGACTGATGCTGTGAGTAATCTCCCCACTACCCCACCTTCTAATGAAATTCCTGCTGCCCGCCGCGAATCGGCAGAAGTGTCATTAGCAGAGGTTGACAATATTCAGCCGCAACCAAAGTCGTCTGGCAAAGGCACCTGGCTGATATTGACTGTTTTGGGTCTATTAGGATTAGGCGCTGTTGGATTCTGGCAAAGAGAGCGGATACTTCCCTACGTTGCTACCGCTGCTATCAGTGCCAAGACAATAGTGACGCGCTGGCAAGATAACATCGGTGAAACGCTGGATAGAAAACGCGCCGACCAGTCAGATCAGGAGACCAGCCAAAACAGTTCAGCAGCAGCAGCGGCCTCAGCTCGCCAAAGCGCGATAGACCAAACGGCGGCCAGCGAGCCAGAACAGCTGTTAAACCATCGCCGATACAACGTCGCTGATACCCGTAAACTAGTGCCGCTGTCGCCGAATAGCGAAGTTCTAGTGCAGCCGGACGCGCAGGCTAAACTTGAGGCCATGCTGGCTGATGCCAAGGCCAGTGGCGTCCGGCTAGGCGTCATTTCTGGCTTTCGGACGATAGAGGATCAAAACTATCTCTATTTTGATCTGAAAGCCGAGCGTGGGGAAAGTGCTAGAGCCCGCGCCGAGGTCAGTGCGCCACCTGGCTACAGCGAGCACCATACAGGCTATGCCGTCGACTTTATCGATGAGAGCCAGCCAGCTACTTTCTTAGAAGAGAGCTTTGAAAACACGCCCGCTTTTAAGTGGCTAGTGGCCAACGCCCCTTTCTACAACTTTGAGCTGTCCTTTCCAAAAGACAATCCAGCCTCTGTGGCCTATGAACCCTGGCACTGGCGCTACGTAGGCAACCAAGAAAGTCTAGAATTGTTTTACAAATAGATTTTTTTGATGAATCCTACTACGCTCAATCTGCTTGCCGTCTCGGTTTTTGCATTCACGATGCTGAGTCTGGTAGGGCCACTGTTTCATATTTCATCTAGTGCAGTGGCGATCGCACTAACTGCCATTACCGGTGTCATCGCCGTCGATCGCTTTGGAGCGCAGGGCAAGGGCGGCAATATCCTAGTCGATCTCGTTTCTCGCCAGTCCTCAGACTATCGTCAGCGCATTCTTCACCACGAGGCCGGACACTTTCTGGTCGCTCACCTGCTAGACATTCCAGTTTTGAGCTACACCCTCAGCGCCTGGGAAGCGACAAAAGCCGGTTTGCCTGGACTGGGCGGGGTGGTCTTGGACACCAGCGCCATCGAAGGCGAGCTAGCGTCAGGGACGCTATCAGCCCAGCAGGTTAACCGATACTGCATTTTATGGATGGCCGGTATCGCCGCCGAAACGCAAGTTTACGGCAGTGCGGAAGGCGGCGAAGACGATCAGACAAAACTCAGGCTGCTCTGGCAGCAGACACAGCGGACCACTGCTGCTGCCGATACGCAAATTCGCTGGTCGCTGCTACAGGCACAGACGCTGCTCGAAAAACAAAGAGAAGCCTACGCAGCTCTAGTCGAAGCCATGGCTCAGCGGGCATCCGTAGAAGAGTGCTTACAGGCAATCGAAATATCTAGGGTCAACGCTCCTACATCTGAAGGCCAAAGCGGTAAATAGAATCAGTAGCTAGAAGCGGTAGATGAAGATCCGCTATAGTCCCAAATCAGCTAGAACCAAACGCCCTAGAAAGTCCTAGAGTGTGGCAACATTGATCAAATCTAGAGCGCTAATCTAGAGAATCCTGCTGTCCTACAAAAGTCCTGAACTTAATATTTAAATCTCGCGCCCTTTGCTTATGTCTGTCACTACCCCACAGTCCAACTCCCCAAAGCTTCCTTTTTTAAGCGGCGCTGACATACGCAAGCAGTTTTTGGCGTTCTATGAAGCGAGAGACCATCGAATCCTCGATAGTGCATCGCTTGTTCCAGAAGATCCGACTGTTTTGCTCACAATCGCAGGAATGCTCCCTTTCAAACCCATTTTTTTGGGACAGCGTACTGCTGAATTTGAGCGGGCAACCACCTCACAAAAATGCATCCGCACAAACGATATTGAGAATGTAGGACGCACCGCTCGTCATCATACGTTTTTTGAGATGCTGGGGAACTTCAGCTTTGGTAACTATTTCAAGCAGCAGGCGATCGCATGGGCCTGGGAACTCTCCACAGAAGTCTTCAAACTACCCCCCGAGCGAATTGTCCCCAGCGTCTTTCGAGAGGATGACGACGCCTTTGCCATCTGGCGAGATGAGATTGGCATCCCAGAAAACCGCATCATTCGCATGGGCGAAGCCGACAACTTTTGGAAATCAGGTGCTACCGGCCCCTGTGGTCCGTGCTCAGAGCTTTACTACGACTTTCATCCCGAACGCGGCGACGACAATATCGATCTAGAAGACGATACTCGCTTCATTGAGTACTACAACCTTGTCTTCATGCAGTACAACCGCGATGCAGAAGGTAATTTGGAGCCTCTGCAGGCGCAGAATATTGATACGGGCTTGGGACTAGAGCGCATGGCCCAGATTCTGCAGGGCGTCTCGAATAACTATGAGACCGACCTGATTTTGCCGATTATTCAGTCCGCAGCGCAGATTGCAGGCATTGACTATTTCGAGGCGAGTGACGCTCAAAAAGTGTCGCTAAAGGTGATTGGCGATCACGTCCGCGCGGTGATGCACATGGTGACCGATGGTATCAGCGCCTCGAATGTGGGCCGGGGCTATGTGCTGCGCCGTCTGATTCGCCGAGTTGTGCGTCATGGCAGACTGCTAGGAATTGAGCGGCCCTTTACCACCGAGGTCGCCGACCGGTCAATTGCGCTTTCTGAAGCCGCTTACCCGGCGGTGCGAACTCGCGAGACTGCTATCAAAAATGAGCTAGAGAGAGAAGAAACCCAGTTTCTCAAGACGCTAGAGCGAGGCGAAAAGAGGCTAGCGGATATATTGGCCGAGCAGCCCGAGCAAGTTTCGGGTTCAGATGCCTTTGAACTGTATGACACCTATGGCTTTCCATTAGAGCTAACGCAAGAGATTGCCGAAGAAAGTGGGATTACGGTGGATGCGGACGGCTTTGAAGTAGAAATGACGCAGCAGCGAGAGCGATCGAAGGCTGCGCATGAAACTATAGACCTGACGGTGCAAGGTAGCTTGGATACGCTGGCTGAGCAGATTGACTCTACCGAATTTGTAGGCTATCAGCGGCTCGATGCACAAAGTAAAGTAGAAGCGATCTTAATTGAGGGAGAGTCGGTCGATCGCGCTGAAACTGGTAGTGAGGTGCAGGTGGTGCTAGACCAGACGCCTTTCTATGCAGAATCGGGCGGACAGATTGGCGATCGCGGCTATCTCTCGGGCGACGGCCTCGTTGTTCGCGTTGAAGATGTGAAAAAAGAAGGCAGCTTCTTCGTTCACTTTGGCAAAGTAGAGCGCGGCACGCTGGGCGTTAACGATACGGTTAGTGCCAAGATTGACAGGGCCTGTCGGCGTCGGGCACAGGCCAACCATACGGCAACTCACCTGCTACAGGCTGCCCTAAGGATGCTAGTGGATGGCTCGATTTCTCAGGCGGGTTCGCTAGTTGATTTTGACCGTTTGCGGTTTGACTTTCACTGTCCCCAAGCCTTGACGCCAGAGCAGCTACAGCAAGTTGAAAAGCAGGTCAATACCTGGATTGCAGAAGCCCATGATGCCGACGTGCAGACCATGCCAATTGCTGAGGCTAGGGCTAAAGGCGCGGTGGCGATGTTCGGCGAAAAGTACGGCGATGAAGTGCGAGTGATTGACTATCCCGGCGTTTCGATGGAGCTGTGCGGCGGCACTCATGTGGTCAATACGGCTGAGATTGGCGTGTTCAAGATTATTTCTGAGACAGGCGTGGCGGCTGGGATTAGACGGATTGAAGCAGTGGCAGGTCCGGCGGTGCTGGATTATCTAGAGGTACGCGATCGCATTGTCAGAGACCTCAGCGCTCGGTTCAAGACAAAGCCGGAAGAGATCAGCGATCGCGTCACCGCTCTACAAACCGAACTCAAAAACGCTCAAAAGGATCTAGCGGCGATCAAATCTGAACTCGCCCTAGCAAAATCCGATCAGCTCCTTGGCAAAGCAGAAACCATTGGAGAAATTCCTGTAATTGTCGCGAATCTGGACGCGGTAGAACCCGACGCGCTAAAAGCAGCCGCTGAAAGGCTACTGCAAAAGCTAGGCGACGGCGCAGTCGTACTAGGCTCTGTTCCTTCCGAAGGAAAAGTCAGTCTAGTGGCTGCCTTTAGCAAACCGGTAATCAACAAGGGACTACAGGCCGGTAAATTTATTGGTGGTATTGCCAAACTTACCGGCGGCGGCGGCGGCGGCAGACCCAACTTCGCCCAGGCTGGTGGACGCGACGCCTCAAAACTACCCGAGGCACTAGAGAGTGCAAAGGCGCAGATAGAAGCGGCATTAAAGAAGTAGAAAGTGGTGCTGGCCCTACAGATTAAGAGTAACGTTGAGATTAAACCACTCAGGGCCAGCCCACCGAATCCATGATCTTTAGAGAACCTATAGTGCTGTTATTTCTGTGGCTTGTTCTACCGGTAGGCGTAGGATATTCTCGCTTTATGACTGCTCAGATACTGCTATCTCAAACCCACGCTATCCGTATAGCCCGACGGGCGGAGAAGAAACTGAGCTTGGACCTAGACAGCAATGGCGATGAAGGGTTAGATAAATTTCTCTCTGCACTTTGGTTTGACCCAGGCAACGCGGCTGCCTACGCTTATCTAGGATTGCTTGCCCCTCATCTGGTCTGGCTCAATCATCAGAACGACGGCGGGCTAGGCGACGAAGCGTCTATGCTAGAAGAAGAAACCGGCCTTGAAACTACCGGCGACAATGGGCGTGATTAGAAAGAACTGACAGTCATAAAGTGAGCGAGCCAGGCGTTTGAACAGATTAGGGACGTGCGCTTCAATAGAGTACCGCTGCGGCAGATTTGTTGCACTGGGTTTAGCGTGCTAAACCCCTACGACAACGCCGATTACAGCCCTACAACAAATAGGGCTGTAATCGGTACGTTATCCAGACGCAGCCCCCTTGTCTTGGAATCCTAGCTCCAGCCAGCAGCAGCGGTGCTGACTACTTGCGTAAGGTCGGCGGTGATCTCTACAGTGTAGTCAAAGGGAGAGTCCTGAGTGTTGTTGGAATCTTTGATCATCGCGCTGCCATCGGACCGGCGAGGATTGAAATATGATTTGGCACTTACTACCAAGTTGCCAGCATTATTAACGGTTGCTCCAGTGATGAATAGAGAATTTGTCTTACCATCTTGTTTTACCGCTGAGAGATACGCTGCCTTCAGCAGTGCGCCTGTAGCCGGATCTATTTGGCCAATGACGGCAACTTTGCTGCCGCCGCCCATACCATAGCTGCTCAGCCAGCTCTGCTGTACTCCCCCGGTGGCTCGTCTGAAATCTTCAGTGGCTTTTCCCTGAGCACCGTCTACGCTAAAGACCCCATACAGCGCCGTCTCCGTCCAAATCAGGCCCAGACCGCGACCGTCGGTGCCGGTGGTCTCTAGATCTTGACGGGTCCAATTGTTCTCTGAATTGACCGCATCAAAGCTACGTATAATTGGATTTTGATTGTTAGCGCTGACCTGTTCGGTCCCGATATAAACTGTTTGGGTGCCGATTGTTATGCTATTGGCTCCGGTCGCAACAATGTCAGCTTCACTAGCGCTTTTGGTGAATTTGTTCACATCTCCTGAAATGTCCACAGTGACAGCGGGCTCAAGTGGCGGTTCTACAACTGGATCGGTCGGACCGGTGGGGGGATTTTCAGGAGGATTCTGAGGCGGGGAGGAGGGATTTTCTCCCGGATTGCCTCCTGGATTTTCTTCTGGGCTCTCTTCTCCTGAATTTCCTTCGGGACTCTGAGACAGGGCTAGAAAGGGTTGAGCAGTGGGGTTTGCTAGCCAGATTTTAGTGGGGTTTGTTAGCTGCGAAAGAGATGGAATGCTGCTGCTAGCGCCTTCTATTTGAAAGATGATGTCGTTGAAGTCAGCGTCACCTTTGCCAATTTGCATATCCTCCATGGCGAAGATACCTTTAGCGGCCTGGGCTAGCTGACTGTTGCCTTTGGGATTGAAAGCTGAAATCGAGAAGAGGGGTATGTTTGGGCCGCTGGCTTTGCCTGCAGATACTGCTGCTATGGTGCTGTTGGGTGCCAGCATGAGCGCAAATCGGGTGCCCGCTGATAGGGTGAGTGATTTGGAGCTAGCAGCGCTACCCTGGTTGCGATCGCGCTCTCCCAACTCTCCCGAAAACTGAGCACCTTCTATACTATCGACAATCACAATCTGCCCTTCGGAGGTGCCGCTAAGCGCTCGACGGGCCGCTTCCTTAGCAAAGCCACTGGCGTCTAATCCACCCATGCCAGCCAGCGTGAAAACGGCTAGCTCTCCGCTATAGGCACCACCATCAAACAGAAAGTTGATTTCTACTAAGCCGCTCTCATCAACAACAAAGGTGCCGTCTGCACTATTTAAGCTCGCCTGGTCGAGCGTTCCTCCTGTTAGCAGAACATCAGCAGTCTGAAGTATTTGCCGCTCAGACGCTCTTCCAGACAGAGACTCAACCTCCTCTTGGCTTGCGCTTCCCAGGTCTCTTGGCTCGAAGGGATTTTGAGTGGCAAAATCACTCGCAGCTCCTTGTTCTAGAGTTGCTGGTAGCGCCGTCAGAATAGGCGCTACTAGAGCAGGCGGTTCCATGAGTTTCTGTGCAGATAAACTTTGGAGAGAATTCTGGTTATTAGCCTGACCGCTCAAATCTCTTACCGCAGCATCAAGCGGTGTTGGAGTATTTCCTGACAAGCCTTCCAAAAACGGTTCTATGGTGCTGAACCCTTTTGGAAAGCTACTCTCTGTAGAATCGAACATCGTAGACAGCCATAATCTTTAGTGCGTAGGTCAATCAACTCACAAAAAACCTCATCGTCAGGAAAATGCTAAAAAGTCGGGTATTTCCGCTAGGATGAGCCTTTTTGAAAATCCGTATTGACACAGAGGCTGTTTATCTTGTTGTTCCCTACTGCTGAAGCTGCATAGCTTATATGCAACTCCTAACATCCAGCAGATAATTTGTAGCATCTTTCACAAAACGCACTGGTTCACCTTGTTAATGTTAGCGACTAGTAAAGCCAAACTCTGCAATTAACAGGGATCCCTATTAGTGACAACTCAAACCAATCTAGCCTCATCAGCGACGCAGACTGCAACAGATCAAGGTCCTTTGGCCTCTCGATTGCTTACGTATCCGCAGCTTGTCTTATGTGCTGTGGGAATTGGCATTGTGGGTGGTTTGGTTGCTACCTGCTACTACTTTGTGCTGGAAGCAATGATGCACGGCGTCTGGCACACGCTTCCAGAATGGGCCGAGCCCCGTTTCCCTAGCTGGCTACCGACTAATAACTATGTCTGGATAGCGACAACCATTGGGGGACTTTGTGTGGGCCTGGTGCTCTATTTCATGGGCCTACCTGGCGAAATGGCGCAGGTGGTGGACAGCGTTCACAGTCCTGGTCGTATTGATATCCGCAAGACTCCCGCGATGGTGATTGCCTCGCTAGTGGCGATTACAGCAGGCGGAAGCGCTGGGCCAGAAGCGCCGCTGGTTCAGGTGAATGGCAGTTTTGGTAGCTGGTTGGGCGATCGCCTCGAGCTGAAACAAAGCAATGTGCGAGTGCTGACGTTCTGTGGAATGAGCGCGGCTTTGGGGGCGTTTTTTGGTGCGCCTATTGGCGCGGCGCTGTTTGCGCTAGAGATTCCCCATCGACGAGGGCTGGAGTACTACGAAGCGGTTGCGCCTGCGGTGATCTCGGCGATGCTGTCTTTTGCCGTTTTCAGGATCAGTACGGGCATTACGATTGGTGGCTTTTACCATTTTGAATCGGTTCCTGAGCTGACCCCGATGAACTTGCTAGAAGGTCTCGTCTTGGGTGCAATCGGCGCTGGGGTAGCCGTTATGTTTATCTATGTTTTTCGCTTTATCGGACGAATCTTGGAACCGCTAGAGCACAATCTAGTGGCTCTGGCGACGCTGGGCGGGCTGTGCATCGGTCTAATTGCTTTCTTCTTACCGCAGACGCTGTTTTTTAGTGAAGAACAGATTCATACCGTCATTGAAACGGGATCGACGCTAGGCGTGACGATGCTGCTGGTGATTGCGGTTGCGAAGATGTTTGCGATTAGCTTTACGCTGCATTCGGGCTTTTTAGGCGGCTTTATCTTTCCACTGTTCTTTATCGGGGCGAATGTGGGGCTGGCGATCGCGATCGCAATTCCTCAGATTCACCCTACGGTCGGCATGGTCTGTTTGATGGCAGCTGTTAACGTAGCGGTAACCAAAACGCCCGTGAGCACCAGCATTATTCTCAGCGTGCTCTCAGGTACTGCAATGCTGCCAGTGATTGTGATATCTAGCTTCACTAGCTTTATCTTGACCGGACAGATCGCTATGATCGGCACACAGCGATCGCGTCAGCTAGATGAAGAGCGCCCTCAGATCTGGGCTCAAAGTGATTTGCTACCTAATCTGCAGTAGGCACTACAGGAAAAGAGCAGCGACTGGTCACGACTCAACCAGTCACGAAACAATATAGATATCTGCTGAGAGCGCTACTGGAACGTCAAGCGTTGAGTAAGTCACGTTTCCCAAAGTGTCTGCGATGCGATAGAGCAGTTTGTATAGTCGATTTACCTGATCTCTCGGCTGAACGGCTCGCAGAAAAACTTGACTGTCTTCGACGATCTCGTAATCGTAGGCTCCATCGCCTTCTCCCTTAGCTCCGATAGGCTCGCTACAGACAACCGCATCTAGCGTGACAGTAAAGCCAGGACCAAATTGCTCAAAGCCTTCAATCTTGACGCATATCATTTGATGCGCCGGGGGCCACAGCACGGGGGGCTGTGCCGCTAGTAGCTGAACAGGGCTAGAAACTGGGCTGCTGGTAGGGAGCGAGGTTCTAAGTTTAATATTCACAGTCTGTCTGATTGGGATGTTCCAGCTATCTTCAATGGCATAGACAAACCGATAGGTGTCTTCAGCCGATGCTGAGCTTGGATAAAAGCTGACTTCTGCGAGTTCAGCGCCAGTGAGCTGTTTACCAGAGAAAAGGCGAGTACCGTCGGCTAGCTGAAGGGAGCCTTTAATCTCTGAAGGAGTTTCAACTACACGAATGGTGGACTGCACGCCATCAATAGCTTTTGGAGCGCGAATGTTTAGATCGATTGCCAGCCCAGCGTTTAGGTTGTTCTCTAGTACGGTGAGCGTTTTGTATGACTCGACGATGGGCGTGCCAAGCGGAGCACTCAAGGTAGCTGCGGCGTTGAAAATGACGTTGTGCTGAGTGCGAATGCTGCCCTGCAGCGTGGTGCCCTGAGCGAGTTCAATATCTCCACTTGCGAGGATGTGCGATCGCGTCAACTCGCTAGCATTGAAGCGGACTTTTTGCTGAGAAATAATAGTCAGACAATCACTCGAACCTACTGTGGCTCCATTAAATACAACCGGCTGCTGACTGGCTAGCACGCTCTCTGATTGGAAGCGCGATCCGGCAGCCGTTTGAATCGTCTTAGATGAAAAGACCTTAATCGACGTAGCCTTGAGATTGCCTAGAGTCACTCCGCCGTTTTGGGTAATCAGCGTCACGTTCTCAACAGTATGGTCATCGCCTCGAAAAACAATATCGCCGCGCTTAACAACAACGGCTGTATTTGTGAGCGTAACTCCACCTGGAATGATCAGCGGCCCTCTCTCGATTTCAATCACACTCGGGCGGCTAGCCATTTCTCCAACCGGGAACAGTTCGCGCCAACCGGCGGCTGTCTTCAGCTGGCTTCTATGGGCTTTAATATCGAGCTGAACTGGGTCATATCCCATCAAAGAGGTCTGCAAAAGCACGTCGCTTACCAGGTCGTGATGTTGTGGAACCTCGACAGATATTGCATCTATCTGCTGATACTGCACCGAGTCATCTGCCTCTACTAGAGAGATTGTCTCCTGCTCAGAATTGTCCGGCGAGGTAGCGATCGCCTCTACCGAACTGGTTCTAGATGAGCTGACTTTAGATTCGCCAAAGCCAGGAACTACTGAAGAGACTTCTGGAATCGCGACTAGGCTATCACCTTCAGCTCGCAACGTTTCTCCACTGTAGAAATAGACATTATTCACCGAACTCAGCCAATAAGCTATCTCAGCACCCTCCAATCCGCTAAATAAGACCTTTCCCCCTGCCACCAAAATTAGTGGAGAATTGACCACACTCACCGCAACAAAATCGGCGGCAGCGGTATCGCGATCGTCGATTACATCCAGCGTGACTGTATAACTGCCCTGATTGCGATAGCAATGTGATACCTCCAGCGTTTGGCTTTCTACCGTTGTGCCATCACCAAAGTCCCATCTAATCGTGCGGAGATCAGACAGCTTATCGCTGGCCCGGTCATTAAGCTGTCCTTTAAACTGGACGCTACGTCCGGCTAGGACGCTCGACTGAGCCTCAATACCAACCGTTAGCTCCCTTGCTTCAACAAAAATGCCAAAAGCCTCAACAGCCTTTTTAGAGCCATGTATGACCGTCAGCGTCACAGACCAGATCCCCGTTTCAAGAAAGGTAAAAGAAACCGTTTGGCCGTTTTCCTGCGTGACGTTCTGACCGGCACCCTCGTTGACGTTCTGGAATTGCCATTGGTAGATCAGCTTGTCCTTTTTCCTGCTGGTTGCCGTGGCGCTAAAGACAGCAGATCTCCCCCTAACTAAGCTGCTTGGATACGCAATGCTCTCAATCTGTGGAATGCTCTCAATAGCAACAGAGATAGTTTCTACCGCCTGCCTGCCTGCTTGATTGCTAATCTCTAGCGTAACCGTATACGTGCCCTCGTCAGCATATGTATGACGGACGTTGCTACCTTTGTTTTCTCTGATGTCTGACTGCTCTTGATAGGTCTTGTTATTACCATCCCCAAAGTCCCAGGTATATTTCAGCGATTGGCTTTCAGGGTTATCAACAATAGTGACGAAGTCTATCGCATTTTTATCGATAGAGGCTACTTCGGCTGACAGGGAAAGGATCTTTAAGGCGGCAGGAACAACCTCGACAGGAATTCTGCTGGTGACGGTTCTCCCTTGTTCATTTGTTATCGTCAGCGACACTGTGTAGCTGCCTAGCTTTTGATAGGCATGCTCGGGTGCAAGCTTGTTTTCTAAAACTGTGCCATCGCCAAAGTTCCAAAGGATCTTGTGAGTTTTTAGAATATTGCTATCTGTGAAAGGACTATTGAAGACCACAGGGTGGTCTTTCAAGACTTCTTTATTGTCTTTGATAGGGCTATCTGGAACGACGCCGTCTAAAGTGATTTTATGGACCTGCGCAGCGGTTGACCCTGAGGGGCTAGACGCGATCACGCTGACGTAGTACGTTCCACTTTGACTGAACTTGTGAACTGCTTTTTGACCGGAGGCAGGAGTGCCACCATCTCCAAAGTTCCAGACATAGTTGACTAGGCGATTGCCTGCCTGGTCACTAGTCACTACAGTACTAGCGCTGACGGCATCGGCATCGGCATCAACAGGAACAGTCACAGATGTCTGCCTGGATATCTCACTATCGGCTCCGTTCGAGACAACTGGTGCAGTTGAGGCTGTTGCTTCAAAAGTCACAATTCCCCTAGCTTCATCAATGATTTTGCTAGTTAAGGCTGTGACCACTAAAGGTAGTGTCTCAACAGCGACAGTCCTTTCAATGATGCCGATCGTGCCTTTATCATCTCTGACTATCATCGTAAGCGAATAGCGACCAGCCAGATGATAGCGGTGGATCACCGTTGCTCCCTGGACAGAATCGCTACCGTCGCCAAAATTCCATTCGTAGGTAGGCGTTTGACTACTCGTGCCAAACGCCTTGGCCATTAGGCTAAGGCGTTTGCCTTCCTCGAGAAAGATAGAACTTTCGACTGGAACAATGCTTGAAGTCATTTATCAAAGAGTGGTGATTTTCCGTTGATCCGGACGTGTCTGGTATTTCGAGCGCCGGGACAGTTTATGTAGATGCGATAATATTGTATCTAATACGCTTCTATGCTGTAAGATACAGGAGAATTCTCGATACTGATGAGCCAAAGGCACTTCTTCTGTACTGACCCATTCTACCCGGCTCATTTCACTGCCTGTCTCCTCTGCTATTTCTCATAGCTATTTCCACCCAAGCTTGTTGCACCCGTCTGTTCACCCATTCATTTGACTGAATTTTCGGAAACACTTCAATTAGTTTGGTGAATGCGTTAGTATCGTTTACTGAAACATTGATTGAAAGAGTATTTATGTCTGAAACCGTTTTACCTCAGCTACAAGCAGTTATCTCTGACTTGGAGACTGAAGAATCGAATCTGACTGCGCAGCTAACTGCTATCCAAACCAGGAAGGATGCCGTTCTTTCTGTTATAGAGATGTTTGACGGTTCTGCTTCTGACTCTTCTGCTGGCAAGTCCTCTACTGCGGATTCAACTCCGATGGAAGAGAGCGAAACCCCACCTGAAGCGCCCCCAGAAGCTAAGAAGTCGAGCACTGAAAAGTCGAGCACCGAGAAATCGAGCGCTGAAAAGTCGAGTTCTGAGAAGAAACCTGCTGCAACTTCTACAAAAGCCAAAACCAAGACAAAAACAAAGGCTAAAAAGAAAGATGGTCGGACAGCCGACTGGCAGAAGTACACGCTGCCAGGCGTAGGCGACCAGCCAATGCCAGAAGCAGTGAAATTGATTTTGGCTACTAAGCCTAAAGAAGATTTCAAGATTGCGGAAGTCATGTCAGGACTCTTTAAGGAAGACATGCCTAAAAATCAGTATCTGAAAGCTCGCAATCGAATCTCCAATATTCTGTCTGGTGGTGTCCGAGACGGCGAGTGGTTCAAAGGAGCTAGAGGTGCCTACCGCCTAACGGAAGGCTAAACTGTAGTTTCCATAGAGATACAGAGGCTTCATCTCCCTGTTTCCAAAAGGTGTTGGTTGGAGATATAGAGCTTACTCTTCTCACAGGGTAGACTTGTCTCTGATCTGCTTGTCTCTGAATCTGCTTGTCTCTAATCTAAGTATCTTTATCTATGGAAACTGAAAACAAATGCCTCCCGATTTTTTGAGCCGGGAGGCACTTTAAAGTACTTGTTATTGATGAGCTAGCAGATGAGGTGCTACCGGGTTTTGGTTGGTGTGTCTGGTGTCGGATCTTCACCTAGCAGAACGTTATCGTCAGCAATCTCTTCTAGGTTGAGCTTGTCGGCAAAGACTTCGCCTACAGAATCAGCTTTTCCCTCTGTATTCGCCGCTTTGGAGGCTTCGCTTTGAGCTTGACGACGCTCTGCTCTCATCTCGCTTAGGCTGTCTGGAGAACTTGCCTCTGTTTGATCTAAATCTAAGGTGCTACGGCCACCTTGTAAGGGGGCAGCGTGCAAATCTGTCTGCGCGAGTCCTAAGCATATAATCGTGCCAACTAGGACGATTGCCAGCTGTTTGATGGTTTTGCGCAGAGATGTGATCATGTGTGAAATCATAGAATTTCCTCTGGGAGAAGGTTGGGCTGTGCTGCAAGGCTGCTAGATGACATTGAAGGCGCTTGTTACGCTTTTGCCTATGCTCAATTGAACAGCGAAATAATGATTGCACCTGTCTTCCGCAAGATAGAGCTGTATATTTGCTTCACTTGCTTTTGACCGATGGATTGAGAGAAGTGTGTGAGCAAGCATCACGAATAAACAAAGTGACCTAAATGCAGTACATTTAGGCCACTTTACGATACTAAATCTCTAATGATTGAGAAAATCGAATCTAATCGATAGCGTCTTTAACACCGTCTTTGACATTCTCGCCAGCTTTTTTGACGGATGCTTCTGCTTGCTTGGCCTTACCTTTGGCCTGAGCTTCTTCGTTATCTGTCGCTTTACCAGCGGCTTCCTGAACTTTACCTTCTACATCTTTAGCAGCGTTCTTTATCTTATCGTCGAGACCCATAATGAGCATTCTCCAAAGTAGATTTGTTAATACTTCTCTAACTTACAAGACAGGTAAAACTGTAGTCTCTATCCTGCGGCATCTCTTTAATGAATCAAAAGGTGGATCTGTTGGAGTGGCAATTATCCATATTCATGCTTTACGTACTTGTCTAGCCAGTGAACCATTTCCCAAAGTACGTGACCGATGGCTTCTTTGGACCGATAGCCGTGTTCTTCGTGGGGCAAGCTGACGTAGCGGACGATTCCGCCTAGTCCCTTAACAGCCTCGTACAGGCGTTCGGTCTGCATTGGGTAGGTGCCAGAGTTGTTGTCTTCCGCGCCGTGGATGAGGAGAAGCGGATGGTTGATCTTGTCGGCGTTCGTAAAAGGAGACATGCGGTTGTAGGTGTCTGCGGCGTCCCAGTAGTTGCGCTGTTCGCCTTGGAAGCCGAAGGGAGTAAGGCTGCGGTTGTAGGCTCCGCTGCGGGCGATGCCAGCGCAGAACAGGTCGGTATGGGCCAGTAGGTTAGCGGTGGTGAAGGCACCATAGGAGTGGCCACCGATAGCGACTTTTGCGCGATCGCACACCCCTCTATCCGCGAGAAAATCGACTGCTGCCGCTGCACTGTCAATCAGCTGTTCTAGATAGGTGTCGTTGGGTTCTGCTTCTGCTTCACCAATGATTGGCATAGAGGGCCCTGAAAGCAGCGCATAGCCCTGAGTGAGCAAGAAGAGTGCTGACGCGCGGGCCGGTCTGCCAAAGGTATTTCCTGACTGAAGAACTTGGCTAGCGGTCTCTCTACTTTTGTGTTCTTCTGGGTAGACCCACAGCAGGGTAGGCAGTGGACCACGCTCTAGATCGTGTCCGGGGGGCAGATAAAGCGTGCCAGAAAGCTCTAGCCCGTCGCTGCGAAAGTAGCGAACAATCTCCTTGTGAACGTTTTTGTACCAGGGGAGCGGATCGCTGAATGCCGTGAGAGCGGTCTGCTGTTTTCCTTCGCGTAGCCAGTAGTTGCCGGGTTCTGTTTTGGTTTGACGGCGGATGAGTAGCTGTTGGGCTGACGGGTCGAGGACTCTTTGCACCCTAGAGAAAGTGTCTGAAGGCGATCGCCAAATTCGCTCTTTTTCTTGAGTATTCAGGTGAAACCGGTCCAAAAAAGGACAAATGCCTTCTGGCGAAGCGCCTCTACCGCTGAGGTAAATATCTCCCTGTTCAGAGAGAAGTAAAACCTGCCAGCCGTATTCTCCAGGCGTCGTGACCGGACTGCCCGGACTGCTGTAGGCATCTTGAAAGTTTCGCTCTTCTAGTAAGACGGGTGCGGTTTGAAGATCGTTTGGGAAAATTCGCCAGGTGCGAATCTGCCGCGTGTTGTAGAAAGCTTCGTAAACCAGTAGCGTTGTATCATTTCCCCAAATCAGACTGCTGAAACGTAGCGTAGATTTCCACAACAAATCTGGCGAATCAACAAACGGCGCAGGCAGCGTGTAAACGGCGTCGCGATAGTCGCTTTTTGTCCGCGCGTCACCGCCGTCGAGTGCCTCTATCCAGTAGAGGGTGGCAGGTTTATCTGCTCGCCAGCCAGAGAGTCTTTTGCCTGCTCTGACTGAATCGAAATCGATTGGGATCTCTTCGGCCAAGGGCAGATCAGAGACTACGTATGGGTTTCGGTTTTGTCCATCTGATTGAAGCGGGATAATACTGGTTTCGCGAGGGAAACGAGCGATGGGCACTTGGTAGGAAAAGGGTTTTTTGATCCTGACGATTTTTAGCCACTGTCCGTCCGGAGAGGGCGTCAACCCAATGTAAAGATCTGGGTCTGCAACTGTTGTTTGCTCGCCAGTTAGCGAGATTCTGACGATTGCAGAATGGAGGTAATACTCCAACAGTTCTTCGTCATGAGCATTTTTTAGTAGGTTAGTAAAGGTGCGCGCAGGCGCAATCCGTCCTAGGTTCTCTTCGACGACGGGGCCGACAGGAAGATCGGGTGGCTGTGGCGGCGGGCCTGGCTCTGTGCGAATTTGACAGATGATAGTGTTGTCTAGCAGCCAGCGAGTAGCGCTACCGCCAACAACGTTATGAAGAATCGGACCTGTAAGCGCTCGAACGGTTGCGGTTTTGAGATCTAGTATCCAGAGGCTGATGCCAGCTTCAGTCGCACGGGGAGCAGTTTCTTCTTGGTTAGGTTCTTTTGAGGTTGCCTCTAGATCTAGTGGTAAATACGTTTGGGTGAAAGACAGGTATTGTCCACATTTTGACCAGCTCAGGTTGCGAACGCGAGGCTCAGGTGGTAGCTCAACGGGCCGGGCCGTTTTTTCGTGGCGGCGGCGGACAGACATCGCACAGTAGTAGCCAGGCCTAGCGGGGCCCCAAGTTTGAGGATTTAGCCGTAGCCCAGCGAGCCCTAGCGTAGGGACAGCGAGTTCTTTGATGGTGGGAAGTTGGGTCGAGCGCAGTTCGACAATCCATTCGGCATTTGGAGAGAAGGCGATCGCAGGCAGACGCGGGACATCGAGCATGCTAGCGATAGGCTCAGGAGGAGTTTGCCAGGTGGCCTGAGCAGAGTAAGGCATAGGGAAAAAGGGCGAAAGGAAACAGGGAAGAAGAGAGAAAAAGAACGAGTAGGAAGGAAGAAAGGGTTAGTCTGTGAACTCGTCCATAGAAGGGCAGGTGCAGATTAGATTGCGATCGCCAAATGCCTGATCGATGCGATTGACGCTAGGCCAAAATTTGCGATTCCTTGTCCACTCAGTGGGGAAAACAGCTATCTCTCTAGAGTATGCCCGGTCCCACTCACCGACCAAATCAGCAGTCGTATGAGGGGCCTGGTGCAAAGGGCTATCTTCAGAAGCACACGCACCTGATTCAATCTGTTCAATCTCGGCGCGGATAGCAATCATCGCATCACAAAAGCGATCAAGCTCTGGCAAAGATTCGCTCTCAGTAGGCTCTACCATAATTGTCCCGGCGACAGGCCAAGACATCGTGGGCGGGTGAAAGCCATAGTCAATCATCCGCTTGGCGATATCGTCTACATTGAGCTGAGCAGTTTTTTTGAACTCACGTAGATCAATAATGCATTCATGCGCAACCAGACCGCTGCTGCCTTTGTACAAAATGCTGTAATGACCTTCTAGGCGCTTAGCGATGTAGTTAGCGCTAAGGATGGCTATCTCACTCGCTTGCCTGAGACCTTCTGGGCCCATCATCTGAATATACATCCAAGAGATTGGCAGGATGCTCGCACTGCCCCAAGGCGCGGAAGACACAGCGCCGATTCTCTTTTCTTTAGTGGCATTACCTTTATCTAAAGTCACTAGGCTATGACCAGGCAAAAACGGTAGTAAGTGGGCAGCGACACCAATCGGCCCTACGCCAGGACCGCCACCGCCATGAGGAATACAAAAAGTCTTGTGCAGGTTCAGATGACAAACATCCGCTCCAATATCACCGGGGCTACATAACCCGACCTGAGCGTTCATGTTGGCCCCATCCATATAGACTTGGCCTCCGCGAGCGTGAATAATCTCGCAGACGTTTTTGATGCTTTCTTCAAATACGCCGTGGGTAGAGGGATAGGTCACCATCAGCGCCGACAGCGTTTCTTTGTGCTTTTCAGCCTTTGTGATTAGATCTTCGACATCGATATTGCCGTCGTCATCACATTTGACAGCGACGACCTTCATCCCGGCCATCACTGCGCTAGCTGGATTTGTGCCATGGGCAGATTGAGGAATCAAACAGATATTGCGGTGCCCTTCGTTGCGGCTTTCGTGATATTCACGAATTACGAGTAGACCTGTATATTCGCCCTGAGAACCTGCGTTTGGCTGTAAAGAGATCCCAGCAAAGCCAGTGATATTGGACAGCCAGTCTTCTAACTGCGTGAATAGCGCCTGATAGCCTTTGGTTTGAGAAAGCGGAGCGAAGGGATGAATCTGACCGAATTCTGGCCAGGTAATCGGCAGCATTTCAGCGGTGGCGTTTAGCTTCATGGTGCAAGATCCCAGAGGAATCATCGCATCGGCCAAGGAGAGATCTCTTCTTTTGTAAGCTGTAGAGGTAGCGCAGCAGCTCTGTTTCGCTGTGGTACTGGTTGAATACAGGATGAGTGAGATAGCTAGACGTACGACTGAGTGAATCCGGCAGTGGCTCAGGAGTGAGTGAGTCCAAACTAGGAACAGGTTTGTCTCCTGCAAAAATAGTCAACAGTTCGACGATCTGATCGAGACCGATGGTTTCGTCTATAGAAACGCCAACTGTGGCAGGCTGATTTCCTACAGTTGAGTCGATTCGGAGATTGATCTGTTGCTCAGCGGCGCGGGCGATAATGTCTGGGGTCCGCTCTCGGGTCTCAACTGTCAGGGTGTCAAAAGTAGTTCTGTTGCCTAAGTCATAGCCTAGTTTCTTTAATCCGCTAGCCAGAGCGCTAGTGAGCTGTTGAATTCTGCTGGCAATTTCTTTTAGTCCGGTCGGGCCGTGATAGACGGCGTAGGTGCTGGCGATAATTGCCAGCAAAACTTGAGCGGTACAGATGTTGCTGGTCGCTGAATCACGGCGGATGTGCTGCTCTCTAGTTTGCAGAGCTAGGCGAAGGGCAGGAGCGCCTTTGCTATCTTTTGACAGGCCGACTAGGCGACCAGGCAGCTTGCGAGCGTAGGCTTGCTTGGTGGCAAAGTAAGCCGCGTGAGGGCCGCCGTAGCCTAAAGGAACGCCGAATCTTTGGGTGTTGCCAACGGCGATATCTGCACCGAATTCGCCGGGTGCTTTGAGCAGGGCTAGGCTGAGCAGGTCGGCGGCAACGGTGACAATTGCACCAGTCTCGTGGGCCTGCTCAATGAACTGGGTGTAGTCGTAGATAGCGCCGTCTGTTGCGGGGTATTGCAACAACATTCCAAAGTACGGTTCTTCAGGTGCTAGTGCCTGTCGGTGGTCGCCGACGACGACTTCAATGCCCAGGGGCTGAGCGCGGGTGCGGATAACCTCGATCGTCTGAGGGTGGCAGGCGGCTGAGACCCAGAATCGTTTGGCTGCGATCGCGCTCTTATTCTTACAAACGCCAAAGCTCATGCTCATCGCTTCCGCCGCCGCCGTGCCTTCATCTAGCAGCGAAGCATTGGCAATCTCTAGCCCCGTCAGGTCTGTCACCATCGTCTGATAGTTCAGCAGCGCTTCTAAGCGGCCCTGAGAAATTTCCGGCTGATAGGGCGTGTACTGGGTATACCAGCCTGGATTTTCTAGAATGTTTCTCTGAATCACGGGCGGCGTCACACAGGCGTGATAGCCCAGGCCGATATAGCTGCGGTAGACCTGGTTTTGCGCCGCTATACCGGCAATCTTTTTGAGCGCATCTGTCTCGCTGAGCGCAGCATCAACCTCGAGTGGCTGGCTGAGTCGGATGCCCGCCGGTACGGCTGCGTCGATCAGTGCGTCTACCGTTTCCATACCCAGTACTTTCAGCATCTGCTCAGTCTCCGACTCGGTCGGTCCCAAGTGACGACTGGCAAAGCGATCAGACTTTAGCTGTTGTATCCAGTTGGAGCGTTCTTTGATCGTGACAGACGCTGTAGGGACTGAAGCTGAGGCCATTACCTCGTTATCGGAGGTGGGGAGGTCGTAAGACATAGGAGATGAGAGTACCAGCAAGTTATCTAATATTAAGATAAGTTGCGGCTATCGACCTATTTACCGAATGCTAGCTGTCCTATTACTGGAGTTCACCTATCCGGCTGTTTACACTCTAGACTAATCAACTCACTGGCCTAACTTAACGGATTAGTCGCCTTCTACCTGCTGCTTGTACTCTTCGGCTGACATCGCATCATCTAGCCCAGCGAGATCATCTGCCTTTACTTTGATCAGCCAGGAGGAGCCAAAGGGGTCGTTGGCGATTTCTTCGGGCGACTCGATGAGGGCTTCATTGCGGTCGATGACTGCGCCATCTATGGGTGACTTGAGGTCTTCAACGGCTTTGACAGATTCGATAGTGCCAAAGTTTTCACCATGCTCGACGGTGTCTCCTATTTCTGGCAGCTCTAGAAAGACCACGTCACCCATTTGATCTACCGCAAATGCTGTAATGCCGATGGTTACTGTGTTGTCTTCTTCATCGACGCGAGCGTACTCGTGGCTATCTAGATACTGCAAGTCGTCTGGATAATCAAATGACATGGGAGTTTGGAAGGATGAAGGATGAACGAGGAATAGGAAATGGGGCTGGTCGGAACGGCGGGGTTTGACTGCTGAGTTAAATATTACGCTGATTTTGCAGCTTTGTAGAAAGGTCGTTTGACGATAGTGGCTGGAAAGACTTTGTTGCGGATGGCGATCTCTACGGTGGTGCCAACTTTGGCCAGAGCCGGTGGGACGTAGCCGAGGGCGACGGGATAGCCAAGGGTAGGGGAGAGGGTGCCGCTGGTGATGGTCCCGACAGGCCGATCGTTGTGCAATATGGGGTAGTCGTGACGGGCAATGTTGCGATCTTCTAGGGTGAGGCCGACCAGACGGCGAGATGGACCTTCTGCTTTTTGCTGTTCGAGGACGGAGCGACCGATAAAGTCTGATTCTTTGTCTAGATGAACGAGCCAGCTGAGACCGGCTTCGATCGGTGTGGTGGCATCGTCAATGTCTTGGCCATAGAGAGCCATAGCGGCTTCTAGGCGGAGGGTGTCTCTCGCACCGAGGCCGCAGGGAGTGACGCCGAGCGCGATCAGCTGCTGCCAAACTCTAGTCGCTGCGGCGACTGGTACCATGACTTCGAAGCCGTCTTCTCCAGTGTAGCCAGTGCGGGCAAAGAAGGCGGGATAGCCGAAGATTTTGCCGGTGTGATGCGCGTAGCGAGAAATTGACTGTAGGTCTTCGGTAGGACAGAGCTGCTGGAGTTTGGCGGTAGCGGCTGGCCCTTGGACTGCGATTAGTGCCTGCTCTTGGGAAAGATCTTGGAGCGAGACTGTTTTGGTGAGGTGTTTTTCAAGCCAGGTTTTGTCTTTGGTGGTGGTGCCAGCGTTGACGATCAGGGTGATTTTTTCTTCACCTGCTTTTTCGCCTTCTGTTTCCTGGCCTTGGTGATAGATGATCAGATCGTCGATGATGCCGCCCTGTTCGTTGAGCAGGACGGTGTATTGAGCTTTGCCGGGGGCGAGTTTAGCCAGATCGGAAGGCACTAGCTTTTGTAGCTGGGCGATCGCATCTTTCCCTCTAAGGACAAACTTACCCATATGCGAAATATCAAACGCGCCAGCACTTTCTCTGACGGCGGTGTGCTCTTGGCGAATCCCGACAAACTGCACGGGCATTTCCCAGCCAGAAAAGGGCATCATCCTCGCTTTTTGCTCTAGGTACAGAGCATGTAGCGGCGTGCGAAGCAGGTTGGCCATAGCGTTTGAGCCTTTGAAAGAGACAGCGGGAGAGAGGCAGTGGAAGAGAAGCAGTGGGGGTCGGTCTTTGTGATTTTACTTTTTTTTATGCGAGCGCAGGAGATTAAAGGAATACGGTGACAATAGAGGGATCTTCGGGTGGCAAAATCGGTGGAAACGGTATCGCGGATAGCTGGCTAACGACCTGTAGAAGCCTGATGGGCTCTCGGACACACAAGCCTAGCTTTGCGGTGTTTGATTTGGGTCAGAGCGGCTGTATCACGCTGGCTAGATGGTTCCGCGATCGCGAAGACATTACTTTTCAAGAAAATATCTTGAGTCAGGCGGTTCGCTTTCCTCGGATGAGTGTCTATCAGCGGATTCGGCAAAGCTATGGCCAGGTGTATGGCTTTAGCCTGTCGGTTGAGCATTTGCGACAGGTACAGATGATTCCAGATCCCAATCAGTTTTTGCAGGATTTGCGTCGGGGTGGCTGTCGAGTCGTGTACTTGCAGCGGCGAGACGTTTTGCGGCATGCGATCGCCACGCTCAAAGCCAACGATATCCAGTACCCTTTTGACCCGGCGGAGCCTAGTCGTTCTAGCAAAGCCACTAACAAAGTGACCGTAGATGTCTCGGAACTATTTGACTGCCTGAGATATACGGACAATCAGAGAATAGAGGCTCAAGCCATTTTGCACGGTGTTCCTTATCTTGAGCTGGTTTATGAAGACGATCTGATGAACCCAAACACCTATGCAGCTACCGCTCAGCGGCTAACTGAATTCTTGGAGATTCCAGCTATTCAGCCCGCTGGCAGTCCTCTGAAGCTTGTTCATCAACGCCTAGCCGATATTGTCACGAACTACGATGAAGTCCGACAAGCCATAGAAGTTTCGGACTACGCCTATCTTCTTTCCAATAGTCGTCACCTGCTGAGCACACCCCCTGTTTGATTGTTAGGCTTTCATCTTTATGCTTTAATCTGGGTAATCGCGGATTGAAAGGCGGTCGCAATGTCCGCTCTCGGTAAGTTCTGTATAATCTGCTCGCCTTGCTTGAGCAAAAGCGCTTTAAACTGAGGATCGCGCTCGGCTTCGGACAGTAGAACTTGCTGAATCAAATCTTTTTGCGCTTCGTCTGTGGTTGCCACGTTTTGTTCACTTAGCTGAGCGATTAGCCGTTGAAGTGGGGAAGACTGTTCGCCTTTTTGTTCATTGATCGGTGTCGTCAACTGACGGATGTGACTAGCGGCTTCCTGGTATTCGATTTGACCAGAGCCTGCCAGGTTAGTGATGGTGCTACCTGTGATAGAAAAGCTATTGCCAAACGGCTGCTGGCTAAAGTGGGTTAGCGCCTGCGCCTGTTGATTCATCGCTTGCGTTTGATGATCAACAATTCCCAGCAGCTGGTTAATCTGTCGATCTTTGGCTTCCATCAAGGTGCGCAGATCATCGTAAGTAGTTTGAACCTGCTTTTCTACCTGCTGCTTGGAGACGCCTTCTCCATGCGTCACCTTAACTACCCAGTAGTCGCCTCTTTGCTCGACCCCTTTGAGTTCTAATCCCAATCCATCATCTTCTATTTGAAACTTTTCAAAGGTAAAACTCAACGCCCGCCAGTCTATCTGATCTTGAAATATTAGCTCAACGGCATTGGTAACTTTGCCAAAGAGCAATTCAAACTCGCCAGGTGAAAAGTCACGCTCGGCAGGATAGCGATCGCACGCACGTCCATTCTCATAGTTCCGGTAAACATAGTCGCAGGCTACGCCCCTTAGCTGAGTATGTTGATTGATACTCCAGTCTTTGATGCAGGCTCCGGTGAGGTCGGCGCAGCTGAGATCGGCATCGGTTAATACGGATCTCAGCAACAGACTGTCGCGGAGATCTGCATTGCTTAAATCGGCACCTTCTAAGTTTGTTTCAATTAGATTGAAGTGACTCATATCAGCATCCTGTAGATAAGCGCCTCGCAAATTCACCCGGCTGAACTGGCTATTGTCGCTACGGCTTTGGGTCAATAGGCTTTGCACTTGAGGGTTGTCTAGATCAAAATACTGGTTGTCCACTCGAGCCTTGTCTAGTCCCGTAACCGCCTTTAGACAAGTTCTGTAAAGCTTTTTCGCTCTAAAATCTACATTCGCTATCTTCGCGCCAGTAAAGTCGATGCCACTGAGATCTAAGCCATAAAAGGATGGGCTACTCCAGGATGCGATCGCGATCGCCCAGTTTTTGATGAAATAGAATTCTCGTTTAGGCGTAGTATTAAATCTAAAGATTGCCCAACTCGTAGTGGTGATGAATAATGAGATCAGGCAAGCGCTCGTTAGCTTGATAACGTTGGCATAGCGATTGAAAAATGCAATCTTGCTTGGGTCAGTCGGAATCAGGACAAAGGCAACTAATATGGACCAAGGAACAATGAGTACTAGCAAGGCGAGTTTCAAACAGCGTTTCTTGATCGATGTTAAAGCGAACATCAAAGCCAGAGATAAATTGCTTGCCAGAAAGCAGAGTAGGGCTAAAATTACAGCAAAAAACAGAAAAAATATCAAGATGAACAATGATGGATTCTTGACAAGAACAAACAAAAGAAGAACAAAACTGACCAGAGCAGTCTTCCAAGAACCAGAAACGATACCGCAGCGGACGGTTTCTGCTATCCAAACACAAATCGTGATAGCGCTGATGATGCTAAGAAAGATACCGATTTTTAGATCTGTAATAAAAAAGAACGTAGCAGTTAAATAGACACAGATAGTTGCTGCGCAACTAGCCGCAAATAGTGCCAAAAGAAGCGCCAAGAGAAACAATATCAACCTGGCGACGATTGGCTGTCTAAAAGTGGTGGACCGATAGCTCGACGATAGCTCCATTTGAACAATAAGCCTTTATTATAGATAGTCTAAACGTGAATATACTAGCTAGCGATATCTGTAGCTTTGATTGAAAATATTAAATTTTAAGGATCTTGAGGTTTGGTAGATGAGTCTTTATTTAATCAAATCTGACGTGCTTACAGGGGAGACTGGTGCAGATTGCACCACCGACTGGTGCAGATTGCTGAACAAAATTGCTCCTAGTGGAGTGATTGAAGTCGGCTTAGAACAGGAGCAAGAGATTCAGCATGGCATCGCAGATGATGATGTCGTCCGAATTGTGAAGATGAGATCGCCTCTCTTCTTTGAAGAGACCGCGCCAACTTTAGCCAGAGGCGAAGCGGACTTTATGTCTTTTGCCATGCTCAATCAGTTTTTTGAGCAGGCTGTTAGAAGAAGTGCTTCTGTCTGCCAGCTTCTCAAAAAATGCTCGGATGACGATGTTGATAGCTGTATCGATTTAGTTAGACGTGAGACTTACACCCTCCGTCAACTACGTGAGTTGATACGCGATGCCAGGATGAAAGATACGTTTTGGAGCAATTTTTCTTCGACTTTAGATGAAAGCGACCTGGCCAAGTTAAAAAGTGAAATGTCCCAAAAGAGTGCTGAAGGATTTTATATTCCTATGGGCACTGGCTTTTTGGTCGGTCGCAGCTATTTGCTTACGAATAATCATGTCTTAGATTCAAAATCTGCTGAAAACTTCGTAGCCCGATTTCGCTATGATCGCAATGATAATCTCGATAGCGACAGACTGGATTTTCCCCCGGTTGACTATGAACTCGACCCAAGCGCGGTTGTCTCTAGTCCACCAGACAAGCTAGACTACACCCTAATCAAAACTAAGCCGTTAGCAGAAATAGATACCGAACGCGGCCTTAATTTTCTAGATGCAGGTGATAACTTTGGCTGGCTACCTCTGTTTGAAGACGACGCCTTGGTTACCCCCCCTGCTAGCAAAGAATTGATCAAGGCTGATGCCCGTCTGTCTAAAGAAATGAAAGCCGCCGCTCTCTTCGGACTGCCGGGTGAGCCTGTCAACATTATTCAGCATCCCCGAGGAAGAGCCAAAGAGATTGTCTTCTATAGCAATCGCGTTCAGCAGATCTCAGAGAACTATATTCAGTACGAAGCTGATACAGATTTTGGTTCTTCTGGCAGTCCTGTGCTCAATCGTCAGTGGCAGGCTGTCGCCCTGCATCATGCTGTAATGGTTGAAGAGAATGAAGGTGGCATTAATGTCCGAGGCAGCCTAGGTATCAGAACTTGCGCGATCGCACAGCACATCAAAACTAGGCACGGTACAAAGCCAGGAATTTCGTCGTTCATTGAGAATTTCATTATTCCTAAGGACAAATACACTAAACCTAGAGGAACTATCTATATTCTGGCTCAAATCTTTGGAGCCGATCATAGCTTAGAAATTGACGACGAAAACAAGAAAGAAACCGTAGCGACATTCGCGGGCAGGCTCAAATTAATTGTAGATGGTATCAAAAAAGCAAAAGTTTTATCGGATTTTGGAACCTTGTTGGACCTTGGATATGAAGTTGAATTAATACCGGCATCAATCAACGAGTCTAAATCTGACGGAAAAATTGTTTTTGATTGGCTATCATTGGAGCCGCCTAAGTTCAAGGTAGGAGACATAGCGCTATACATCACGATGGATGCGTATATCGCGAAGGATGACACCGATGCCACCTCTCCAAATGCGAGCGAGACCCCAGCCAAAAAAGTAGTTAAAGACAATCCTCTTAGAGGAATCAGCGTCTTCTATGCGGGGCATCGAGCAGAAAGGCAGGCACAAGCTCAGCTATTTTTACAAAGACTTTTGAATCAGGAAGTCGATCAGAAAAACTTAGAACCTTCCGATTCCGTCTATAAACAAACTATTTCGCTACTAATGCCCAATCGGGGCGTGAGATCTGATCTAACCTTTATTGAAGAGCCCAAAAGCGACGAAGAGAAAAAAGATTTGAGCGACGAAGAGAAAAAACTTTTGCAAAAGCAGCTTCCTTTTACTCGTAGTCTGGGTATTCCCTCTTTGATTCTACGGTTGGGATTTCTAACCAATCAATCAGACCGAGATGCGATAGAAGTACATCAAGATGCAATCAGTCAGGGGATTGCAGAAGCTTTGCTGGTATGGGGGAACAGTATCAATCCGGTGCCGATGGAGGTGTATCGGCCAACGGCTACGCAATCTGTAGACCAAAGCGCTGAGGCTGGTGACTCTGCTCCTCGATACTATAAATTGCCACAGACTCCAAACAGTTCATTTCGATTTTCGTTCTGAGGGTGTAGTCTTCAACGCTTCAACTTCTTAGAATGACCGGGGTCAAGTGTTCGGGTAGGTCAGATAGTTGGATTGCTACAGTGCCTAGGCGATAGGCTTGCTCGATAGATTCGCCTGCGCCGAGGGCGTCATAAAAGCCGATGGCGAACTCGATGGCAGCCCGATCGCCGATGGCCTGATTCATTCCCACTACATACGGGATGTGCTGCGCGATCGCTGCTGCCTGTTGCTTTGAATAACATGCGTTCAGCACCACGCATTCCACCGAATCCGCAAACAGCTCAAACAATGCCGATAATGCCTCAATACGAACTAGCTTTGGCTGACCTGTGCGATCTTCTAGCACCAGTCCTTCATCAAAGGCTTCGGTGCGATCTGCGAGCGATATATCCCGTACCATCTCCTCTGGCGCTTGGTCAGATAGATCTTTTGTTGCACGGCCTATGCCGTGACCTGCGAAGTGAACAATTCGAGGCTTGCAGTCGAGCAGCGCCCGCTGTAAATCAATCGGACGTACGGCCCAGCGCTGCTGGAGTTCGAAGCGATCACGATGTTTTGACCGCCGCAAGCCTGCCTCAATTTCTCGAATTTCTTCGTCTAAACGCAGCCGATGCGTTGAGATCGGGTTGGCTGCTAAGAAGAGAATTACCTGCTTGGACGCTTCGGAATCCTGCGCAACGATCGACTGATCGGAAGCTTGGTTGTAATGGATAGAGCCAGATCCGGCAAGATTGCCCACCGAACTATTCGATATATTGAAGGTATTTTGTGCCGATTTTACATTTTCCTGGCTCATATCCCCACCTACTAAAATGCTGTACTTGAACCATCTGCAATATTAACGTTGGGTTGGCACGCCGGTTCATCTTCGAGTCTAGCCGCAGCAAATTCTCTCTTCACTCAATAAGAATGTTTCAAAAACAGTTGCGCAATTCAAGCTCTCTAGCTACTATTGCAGAGTTGGCACCTTGCCGAAATTTTGGGTAATCAAAAACGGCTCTAACGGCGTTAGAGAAAAGATATGTTTAGGCAACCTTCTTTATATCCTTTATCGCTAGGTATCTGGCAGACCAGAGCAGACCTGGCTGGCTAACTGCACAGCGGTAGCAATTCAGCATTTCAAGCAATATCTAGGAGGTCATACGATGCGCTTTATCACTCCCTCTACAGGCTATCAGGCTTAATTTCAGAACGTAACCTTTGATCTCGACTCTGAATAGAAACAGCGGGCTGCCATCAATCTCGTAGAGCCATGGCATGCTGTGGTACCTGTTTAGCGTACACATCGAGACCCACCCCGGCCTTCGGGCCACCCCTTTAGAGGCGTGGCCGGAGCGTAGCGGAGGTCGGGATGGATCGCTAATTCGGGCTATCAGCCAATGTCTCGTGGCGAGACGCTAGACACGTACAGAAAGTTTCTTTTTAGGCAGACAGCGCCCAAGGTGCGTTCAACAGCGTTTAACTGCGCTGACAGTTTCTGTTGTTTGTTGTTTTACGGCGGCTCTGACGGTGTAAAGCAGCCAGCTTGACAGATGCGATCGCTCAAAAATTATCTTCTACCTCGCGCGTACCCAACGAATTATGCAAAAGCTTCTTAGAATCCTGACCTATTACCAGGATTATTGGCGGATCACGCTTTTTAGCGCCAGTATTATCAGCCTTTTTCAAATTATCGATCTCTTTATTCCCTATGCCACTGGGCAGATTGTGAATATTATTTCTCAGCAGTCTGTTGACTCGGCTTTGCAGCGGGTGATTGATCGGGCTGCGATCGCGCTTAACCAGTCGGCCACTCCTCAATTTTCTGCGTGGGTATTAGTGGCGCTGATTGGCCTTTCCTCCATTGTGCTTGCGCCTATTCAGCCGTTGACTGGCGGCTGGTTTAGCTGGGACACCGCTTTTCGTGCCCGTCGGCAGCATGCTGAGACTGCGCTTAGAAAAATTCTCACGCTGCCGCTAGAGTTTTATGACGAAAACAATCCTGGCCGGATCGCCGGGAGAATCGCCAAAGGACTCTCTAACTTCACCTGGACCTATCCTGGCTTGGTCGCCATGTTTATCCCCAAGGTGGTCCGGATTATCGGCGTGTTTGTGATTATTGCGCTGATTGACTGGCGGATTGCGGCGCTGGTATTGCTGTCGGTCTTGGGCATTTTGTCCTACAGCTTTTGGGGGCTGAAGTCGCTATCGGCGAAAGAAGAAAAGCTGGATAAATACATCGAAGATACCGATAGCCGCAATTCCGAAATTGTCACCAATATCAAAACGGTCAAGGCCTTTGGCAATGAGCTGGCAGAACTACACCGCCAAACCCAGCGACTGGATCGCGAGTTCAAAGTGCTTGACTATCGCATTCACAAGGGCTACACCATACTCAGCGCCTATCAGCGCACCACTGTTCAAGTTTGTATGTTTGTCGTACTTGTTGGCAGCCTGTGGCTTACTCTAAACAACAAAATCTCTATCGGTCACTTTATCACTACTTTGACTATTGCTAGCATGGCCTATGCCGAGGTCGATCCTATCTGTGAGCTAGCAGAAATGTTCGCTCGTCGATATGCGCCGATGGCTCGGTTTCAAGAGTTTACTGCGCTGCCGCCTGGCCGCGATGCCGGGGCGATTTTGCCCGATGGGCCTGACTATCAGTTCACGGGAAAGGTGCATTTTCAGCAGATGACGTTTGGCTACAGCGCGGACAATCCAGTGCTCAAAAAGATTGACTTGCTGATAGAGCCGCATAAGACAGTTGCCCTAGTCGGTCACTCTGGCTCTGGAAAATCTACTTTGGTCAAATTGTTATTCCGCTACTTTGATCCGGATAGCGGCAGTATTTTGATCGATGGCACTGATATTCGGCAGCTCGATGTCAGCAGCTATCGCAAGCGGCTGGCTATTGTCCATCAGGAGGTCGATATCTTCAACGGAACGCTGATGGATAATTTACTCTATGGCAATCCTACTGCCAGCTTTGAGCAAATTACAACAGCTTGCAAGATTGCTCAGGCTCACGAGTTTATTCAGCAGCTGCCGAAGGGATATTCCACCACTGTCGGCGAACGCGGCGTGCGACTTTCGGGCGGGCAAAGGCAGCGGGTCGGGATTGCTAGAGCGCTGATTGTCGAGCCTGATGTGCTGGTGTTTGATGAGGCGACCTCTAGCTTGGACTATGAGTCTGAGCGGGCGATTCAGGTGGCAATGCGATCGCTGTTCGGCACCCGCACTTTAATCATCATTGCTCACCGCCTCAGCACCGTCCGCGATGCCGACCAGATTGTTGTTCTAGATCAGGGCAACATCAGTCAGATCGGCAGTCATGAGGAGCTGCTCGAAGCGGGTGGGCTGTATCAAAGATTGCATACTCTACAATCTAGCGGTGAGCTAATTGATTGATTTAGAGCGCTTTTGTGAAGGTATGTGTTTAGCGAAGCCGGTTACCCGCGTGAGCTGCCGACCCACCCCGTCACTGCGTGCCGTCCCTCCTGAGAGGGGATCTACTTTAGGCTGTGAGGTCAAAGCGACCTGAGTCGATAGATGCTAGGGCTCTAGTGTCAGCCGCTTGGTCAAGATGGCCATGACTTCGTTGGGTTTGCCTGTGGTAATGGGCAAGCTCCAGTCGTTGGGTTCGGCGTAGCCGAGCTTGTGCAGGGTCCAGATGGTGGTGCGAACGGCGCTAGGGCTGCCGAAGAGCATGTGCCGGATGGGTTCGGCGGTGGGTTCGATTCTAGGAGGAGTGTGATTGTGGGTGGGTGGAACTGTGGACGCGGCGGCGTCCGGATCGGGGGAAATAAACATGAGATCTGGTCTCCGAATTGATGGGTGATTTGTGATCTGAAGGAAACCAGAACCCAAAAGAGCAAAGCCACCCCGCAAAAATGAAGTGCGTCGGGGTGGCTTAGGGTTTACAGTAACCCTAGCCTCCAGACTGCTTGGTTCAGCTTGGGGGTTAGCCGTCGGTACGGTGGTGCAATACACCTGCCGATGGCGCTCTGCAAAGTTGAGTTCTGTCGGTTATGGGCTGCAATGGCGATCGCAGCCCTAGAAATGACGATAGGCTGATTTTTGAAGTGAGTCAAGTAGTTTTTGCCTAGTTCTACAGATGATCGCTGTAGAGCTCCACGAACCCTTATAGTCTGTCGCTGCTCTTAGTCGCTGGATTCGATAAAGTTAGAATAGGATGGTTGAGAGTGTCTGAATCTCTGTGGAATAAACCAGGTGAAGCATTAAGCCATAAAAATGCCTGCAAGGAATTTGGTCTGACAGAAGATGAGCTCTTGGATGCTATGAAGTCAGGTAAATTGCAATATCGTGAAAACTATGCGCATGGAAACCCATATTTTCGCCTATTGCGAAGTGAGCTGAAATTATTAGTTTGCGAGCTGTATGGTCCTGAACGCTTGGAAGAACAAGCAGTCAAACATCAACTACAAAAAATAAACCGAGAACTCAACAGTCTCAAAAGAAAGATCAAAGCTCTGGAAAAGCAGAAAGCTAAATTAATTGAACGCCAGAATCAGTGACTTAGATGCTCACGTTGTTTTTGTTGTTTTGCTTCGCTTTGGAATCCTCATCACTCATCAATGCGGACAGAGGCGCTGTGCTTAAAATTTCTGGGTAGTGACAATATTCACAGCGGCGTTGATGTAGCTGAAGAATATTGTCTAGCTCACCAATCGTTTCCAATTCTATGAATTCGTCAGGGGCTAAGGTGTCGGCCTTCTTTTTGTCTAGTAGCTCTTGCATGCGGTCACCTAGCCGATCTGTAAATTTGAATAGCGTCAGGTCGTTTACCTTCTGAATACAAATGCCTTCGGGCAAGATGGTCGAAGGTCTGATTAGGGTGGCTGTCATCGCATTAATTGTGTGCCGCAAGCACAGTGAGAATTATAGCTAATGTTAGCGGTCATCAGAGTTTGATTACATCCACAGCAGGTCATTCTCAATTGTCCCGCTGCGGATGTGATACCGATTCCGAACTCAATGGCTCGGCAAAGGCTGAACAAGATTGACAAGCCTTGGCTCCTCAAACTCGCGTTTCCAACTATTCCGAACTCAATGGCTCGGTAAAGACGCTTGAGCAATTCTGACGTACGATCACAGATGTTGCGTAGTGTTTCCAACTATTCCGAACTCAATGGCTCGGTAAAGTCATCGTTGAGACATTTGCATGACGTTGGCTCAACCGTCGATGTTTCCAACTATTCCGAACTCAATGGCTCGGTAAAGTTGTACGTCGTCATTGCGTCAAGCTGCTACAGCTTCAGTATCGAGTTTCCAACTATTCCGAACTCAATGGCTCGGTAAAGTACGTAGCATTCGCTGAATGAGCTGAATGCTGGTAAGTCATAGTTTCCAACTATTCCGAACTCAATGGCTCGGTAAAGACGACTGGTAATGGTGCTACAGCAAGTATGTCTGTTAGTAACGTTTCCAACTATTCCGAACTCAATGGCTCGGTAAAGAGCAGGACTGCAGAGAGTTACAAGCATCAATTGAGCAAGTTTCCAACTATTCCGAACTCAATGGCTCGGTAAAGCTGACTAGCGTTCGAGACCTTGCAGATGCAGATGCTATTGAGTTTCCAACTATTCCGAACTCAATGGCTCGGTAAAGTGACTGATTGCATGCTGAGTAGTGTACTCGTTGCAGTACTCATGGTTTCCAACTATTCCGAACTCAATGGCTCGGTAAAGTGCTCGGTCGATGCTGCTTCATGCTCTGAGCAGTACAGCTAGTTTCCAACTATTCCGAACTCAATGGCTCGGTAAAGCAGATCGCAAGACTGTCAACGACAGCTCATAGGTACAAGCTAGTTTCCAACTATTCCGAACTCAATGGCTCGGTAAAGCATTGAAGTCTGGCGACATCTAGACAAGATCTTTCTGAACGTTTCCAACTATTCCGAACTCAATGGCTCGGTAAAGAGTTACGCTAGTACTGATACTCTGACCTATGTGCTGATACGTTTCCAACTATTCCGAACTCAATGGCTCGGTAAAGTCAGTGAGCATGTCGATGGCACTGCTGACTGAGTTTGGTAGTTTCCAACTATTCCGAACTCAATGGCTCGGTAAAGTCAGCTGTTCGTGACATGAACGCTTGCATGCTAGCACTTAAGGGTTTCCAACTATTCCGAACTCAATGGCTCGGTAAAGATAGCTTAAATGGTACCGATGCACTAAGCAGCAACGGTTAGTAGTTTCCAACTATTCCGAACTCAATGGCTCGGTAAAGTCACAGTATCAGACTTTCGAAGCTTACGCAGTTCTGCTAAGCGTTTCCAACTATTCCGAACTCAATGGCTCGGTAAAGTACGACTACTGAATGTTACTCAGCTAATGCAGTTAATCATTGTTTCCAACTATTCCGAACTCAATGGCTCGGTAAAGACATGCGTTGATCTCAGTGCAGTACTGCTTGGCAATAATGCACGTTTCCAACTATTCCGAACTCAATGGCTCGGTAAAGATTGCGAAGTTACCGATGCTGTTGACGACAGAGTCACTGGTCGGTTTCCAACTATTCCGAACTCAATGGCTCGGTAAAGTCTCGATTTCGATGTTGCAGACAGACGTTCAAATTAGTTCGGTTTCCAACTATTCCGAACTCAATGGCTCGGTAAAGTGACGAAGTTCTAGCATGATGTCACCAGCATTACAGCGATGCGTTTCCAACTATTCCGAACTCAATGGCTCGGTAAAGGAATGATGTGCTCGAGCAAGCTGTTCAGTAACGATCGACAGTTTCCAACTATTCCGAACTCAATGGCTCGGTAAAGTTCTAACAGCATTGGCTAACGACTTTCTCGATAGCTGTCAGTTTCCAACTATTCCGAACTCAATGGCTCGGTAAAGGTTCAAGCCAGCTACGAGTAAGTGCTTCAGCTGTTACACAGTGTTTCCAACTATTCCGAACTCAATGGCTCGGTAAAGTCAGATCAGCATTCAATGTCTATGGCTGCAATGCTACTGTCTAGTTTCCAACTATTCCGAACTCAATGGCTCGGTAAAGTTATGTGATTGTAACTGCTGGCGATTGTGATCAACTCGTACGGTTTCCAACTATTCCGAACTCAATGGCTCGGTAAAGCGTCTGATGCAACGATCGCATGAGGCATGCTCAAGTTACGGTTTCCAACTATTCCGAACTCAATGGCTCGGTAAAGTTCGCTGCGAATGGCATATGGATTTCGCATGCATGTCTAAGGTTTCCAACTATTCCGAACTCAATGGCTCGGTAAAGCAGCATGCAACATTGCTTGAGCTACTAGATACGCTACGAGTTTCCAACTATTCCGAACTCAATGGCTCGGTAAAGATGAAGGTTGTCTGAAGCAGGTCAAGCTATTGGTAAGTTTCCAACTATTCCGAACTCAATGGCTCGGTAAAGGAGCTGTAACTATGAAAGCTGTGAGACTATCAACTCAGCAGGTTTCCAACTATTCCGAACTCAATGGCTCGGTAAAGACACCCCTTTTGAAAGCCCCTCATAGAGCGGACTCTAGAAGGCCAAACCACGGATGTCCACTTTTGCATTATATCAGCCCCTTAACGTCACTGGAAAAACAGCTGAAACCCTTGCTGTATAAAGCACCACGGATGTCAACGAAAGAATGCGGGTTTCAGCCATTTGCTGAGGTGCGTGGTGAGCCATAGTTCCTAACAGCAACTAACCTACACAATGTAGGTATCCGGCGGCGGTTTGGGCCCATCGCTACCTATAGTCAGCACCTGAGATAGTGCGTCTGTCGTAATCCAATAAAACCTAACATTGTCCTCCGATTCGGCCACCCGCTTTGCGACTTGCTGATGCAGCTTCCGCATCTCCGCCAAGTCTAAAAAGCACTCAAATACCGAGTACTGCACCCGCCGTCCATATCCTTCTAGAAAAGTCGCCAGCTTATTTCGCCGCTTATCGTTCGGAATATCGTAGACGACCAACACCAGCATTGCAAAACCCACACTACAGCCAAAGCAAAGCCCCTAAGCTCAATTACTTAGAGGCTATATCTAACAGTTAAACATGCAGATGATCGCTTAGATATTGCATTAATGTCGTTTTCTAAATGATGCGACGAAACGCCTCGTAGGGCTGATTACCTATTAGCGATCTGACATAGCGCTTTACCTGCAACTGAATAATCCGTCGATAAGAGACCGCTTCTGCCACATCAGGATGCGATGCCGTTTCACTCATCCGCTCTTCAAATCGCTTTAAGAACAATCGCCGCGCTGTGCCAGTCAGATACACGCCTCCCTTATCCGTCGGCCAGGTAAAATCAGTCGGCCGAATTGCTTTTTTATTCACTAGCTTCATCACTAGCGTATCCACCACAGGCGAGCGAAACTCCTCCATCAGATCAAACGCCAAATACGGCTTCGTTCGCTCCGCCCCGTGCAAATTGCCTAGATAAGGATTCAACCCCTCCGTAATCAACAGGCTAAACACATTATTGAACAGCAGCGTATAGCCAAAGCTCAGCAGCGAATTCATCGGATCTGGCGGCGGATGAAAAGCCCGCTGCGGTAAGCTAAACCCCGGATTGCGAATCAGATGATTCAACGCAGCGAAATACTGCGCCGCACCAAACCCCTCATAGCCGCGAATCTGCTCTAGCGTCAGCGTATCGGCTAGCCGATCTAGCGCCGCGATAGTATCGGTCAATCGCAAAATCGCCCCCAGCACTGCCGGATCGCTGTCCTCCCGCCGCAGCCGTAGCAACAACTGCTTAGAATTCAACAGCTTCCCCCGAACGATCGCACCAGAAATCGCCACCTTAAACGCCATCTCCTGTCGCCGCTCAAACTGCGCAATCTCCACTACCAAATCTGGCGACTCCGCACTCCATACATGCCCCTTATAGTCTCCTAGCTGGCTTAGCAGCATCACCGGAATGCCCAGCTCCGTACAGGTACTCATCGCCGCCGTACTCACCTGCACCGACCCAAACAGCAGCACCCGCTCCACCTCCCGAATCGGAATCTCCAGCGGCTCCCCCTGCGGCGGCCTCACCACAAAGCGCCCCTGCTGCTTGTGCAAATACGTCCCCTGCTGCATCACATACAAACTCGACATCCCACTCCTCCAAACCTGTTCATTCGAGGCAATCTCAACTCGTTTTTTAGCCTTTGATCCAGAGCGCACCTGATAGCCCAAAACGACATACAGCGGCGGCGGAATCGGCGACTGTTTTTCCTTTAGCGCCGCTAGCAGTGCCTGCTGCATCTCCGTCGGACCAGACTCAGACTCCGCATGCACTAGCCGTAGATCTGGGACTGGCGCGATCGCCCCCTGTCGCTTCTCTCTAGGCTGCTTCAGCGGCACAATCACATCACCCGCAAAGCCATGCCCCAAAAACCGAAACCCTTTGTCAAACTGGGTGACTCTCGTTTTATCGGGATGCAACAGCAAATGCGCTTCGTCTAGCAGCCGCGCTACCTCCGCCTTTCCCGCCAGCAGTCGCCGCTGGTTACGAGCGAGCAGCACAAAATCATCCGCAAACCGGACCAGCTTATGGCCCGTCACTGCCAGACGATGATCAAAATCATCCAGATAGATATTCGACAACAAAGGAGAGATGACAGCCCCTTGCGGAATCCCTTTTTGTGGCAGCAAGATTCCCCCTTTTGTTAGCACGCCCACTTCCATCCAAGCCTTTACCAGCGCCAATACCCAAGGCGCATCCAACCGTTCTGCGACCTCATCCACCATCCGATGGTGTTGAATATTAGAAAAATATTTGACGATATCGGCCTCTAGCACCCAGTCGTAGCCCTGGTCTCGCCACCTGGCCACCTGCCGCACTGCCATCAGGTGCGATCGCCCTGGCCGATAGGCAAAGCTACTGGGCTCAAACTCGGCTTCCATCAGCGGGTGTAGCACTTGCAGCAATGCCTGCTGAACAACGCGATCCCTTACAGCAGGCACCCCTAACTCACGCCACTGGTGGTCCTTTTTCGGCACAAAGAGCTGTCTTAGCGGCAGTGGTCGATAGGTACCCCTCGCCACGGCCTTTCGCAGCTGTAGTAGCGCCCGCTCCTGACGATGGCCAAAGGCCGTTACCGTTTCTCCATCGACCCCAGCACAACCCGCGCTGCTAGCCACCTTATCCCAAGCCAGCTCAAAGTTTTCCATCGCCAGAAATCGCTTTCTGAGGCTGCTGCTCACTTGCTTTGTCATGGTCAGATGCGCTTAGCTCTGGGCAGGCTTACGCGGCTTGAGCTTGTAGGCAATCTGCACCGCCAGGATCTGCGGATAATTTATCTGAGAGATATATTGGAGCGATCGCGCAGGTTTCGTGCAAGCCAGTATCAGCCCTGTCGTAATACCCTTAGTGCCGCCTGTGTAGTCAGCGATAATTTCCGTTTCAGCCAACCCTTGATTCTGAGCGGTGACATAGATCCCCTCTACCAGCTCGCGAATATGATTAGGATCGTCCACCTGCTCATCCGGAATCAGCAGCGTCAGCGCCTCAGCGCCTGCGTCCATCTCTCCCACCGGATCGCTACCGTAATAAAATCTGACCCCCTCAGCGCCAGACTGCTTCAGGCGGTCCACCATCTGCCGCGCAGGTTCCCAAGTCTTGTTTGTACAGACAATCCAACAATATCTCAGTTTGTTGTTGTCTATCCCCTGCAAGTGATGGCGAATCGCCGCCTCTGCTGGCGAGTCCATCGACTTAGAACTCATCAGCACAATCAACCCCGGATAGGTCCGCTTCAGCGGCATGACGTTTGCAGTCTTCTCTTCTGCCAATAGCCCTAGCCCCACCATCCATCCCTTGATCCGCTCCGTCACCCAGTCGGTAATGCTAGTGAAATAGATCACCGCTAGCAACAGCAGCACTAGCGCAATCCTCACGTACAGTTGAAACAGAGACTCGCTCACCCAGGGCTGCGTCTTTGCCCAGCCTTCTATCCACTGCCAGAACAGCTCCGAGAGTCCGTCGGAGACGATGGTAAAGATCAAAGTCCCGAGCACAAAATTAGCTAGAAAAGACTTTCTCGGATCGGTCAGAACTTCAATGATTGGATTGCGCATCGCCGCAAAGGTCCGTAGGGGTGACTCGCTTATAGTACCTGCTGCTGGAAAGGGGCTCTTCCGGGTGTCTGACTATTCAGAGACACTGAATAGTCAGACGTTTTAGGAAAGAGTTATTAGAAAGTGTTTCTAACTATTCCAGCCTCGGAGGGCTGGTGAAACGAGAAAAGCATTCGGAATCGCCTGCGAGAGGCCATGTTTCCAACTATTCCAGCCTCGAAGGGCTGGTGAGACGCGGGTTCTAAAAGTCGGCGGCTCGCTATTCGCTGGTTTCCCAACTATTCCAGCCTCGGAGGGCTGGTGAGACACTTGCAGGCAGTACAGGTCGCGTTTGAAGAACCAGAAAGTTGTTTCCAACTATTCCAGCCTCGGAGGGCTGGTGAGACTAGCGCCGCGCCGCAAGTGTATGTAGACAACCAGCGCGTTTCCAACTATTCCAGCCTCGGAGGGCTGGTGAGACATGAACTTATTCAACGCTTTAGAAGATAGTGAAGAGTTTCCAACTATTCCAGCCTCGGAGGGCTGGTGAGACATAGATACTAGTGCTTCAGCAAGATCGAGATAGATATAGTTTCCAACTATTCCAGCCTCGGAGGGCTGGTGAGACAGTCCGCGATTTAAGTAGCGCACCGACAGTGACGGTTTCCAACTATTCCAGCCTCGGAGGGCTGGTGAGACGACTCGGATTACAGCCGTCCGCATTGACTGCTATGGTTTCCAACTATTCCAGCCTCGGAGGGCTGGTGAGACTCGCGCTACTGCGATGCGCTCGATATCGCCAGTCGTTTCCAACTATTCCAGCCTCGGAGGGCTGGTGAGACATGACGCATAGGCACTGAATGGCATCGTATGTAGCCTGTTTCCAACTATTCCAGCCTCGGAGGGCTGGTGAGACTGAGAGGCTGAGCCGCGCAAAGTACGTTCGTCACTGACGAGTTTCCAACTATTCCAGCCTCGGAGGGCTGGTGAGACGTATCCACTATGGACGTTCGTACGCCGAGGGTCATGTTTCCAACTATTCCAGCCTCGGAGGGCTGGTGAGACCTGCCTCTATTCGAAGCAGCATCGGTTCTTACTATGCTGTTTCCAACTATTCCAGCCTCGGAGGGCTGGTGAGACCACTGTACAAATCTCGCTAGTACTGTCGCAGAAGCTGTTTCCAACTATTCCAGCCTCGGAGGGCTGGTGAGACTTCAGCCTCAGTAGAGTTTTGGACTACGCGAGTGCTGTTTCCAACTATTCCAGCCTCGGAGGGCTGGTGAGACTCAAGCGAATCCGAGCGCTCGCACACGATTAGTTTCCAACTATTCCAGCCTCGGAGGGCTGGTGAGACTTGCAAATGCTTCAGAGCCGTTATTGCGAAATATCTGTTTCCAACTATTCCAGCCTCGGAGGGCTGGTGAGACCTGACAATCGCATAGATACGATGTACATACGAGCATTGTTTCCAACTATTCCAGCCTCGGAGGGCTGGTGAGACGCTGCTAGGCATCGCGATGAGAACGTCTTGATGCAGTTTCCAACTATTCCAGCCTCGGAGGGCTGGTGAGACGAAGCCCATGGCAGTTAGTGGGCTTGAATACTCGTTTCCAACTATTCCAGCCTCGGAGGGCTGGTGAGACGCGTGCCACTGTTCAGAGCAGCCATGATTATGACGTTTCCAACTATTCCAGCCTCGGAGGGCTGGTGAGACCATCGCCGGTAAAGTCTTCAGCTTAAGATTGTTTCCAACTATTCCAGCCTCGGAGGGCTGGTGAGACTTGGTCGCTTATCTCGAATCCATTTGTATCCGTGTTTCCAACTATTCCAGCCTCGGAGGGCTGGTGAGACCAAGATTGGCCTGTTCGGCCTCCAGTACGTTTCCAACTATTCCAGCCTCGGAGGGCTGGTGAGACGATTGAGCCTGATGCGGCATGCCCACCACGTTTCCAACTATTCCAGCCTCGGAGGGCTGGTGAGACAGGCGGTCCTCGATAACAGCTGCGTTTCCAACTATTCCAGCCTCGGAGGGCTGGTGAGACCTTTGATATCGGAAGTGTTGCGTGAAGTTTGCGTTCTTTCCAACTATTCCAGCCTCGGAGGGCTGGTGAGACGTCAAGTAGCTACGAGACCAAAGCGATGGCAGTAGCAATGTTTCCAACTATTCCAGCCTCGGAGGGCTGGTGAGACGGCGGGTGGCTCAAACCCCCAGCCTTCAACTATTACAACACAGGTTTGCGCGAACCTCCCGCTCATACCATCTATCTCACGTATACGCCGACTAACAACTGCAATAGAAATCTCTCAAACCAATAGCCAGCAATAATCTCAGCCGCTGCGCGAACCCACTTTTCACACAAAAAAGCCCAAAGCCATAAACAGAGCGGCTTTGAGCTGCTTTTTACAGCCATCATCTATCCACACCTACCCACCCGCGCCAGCCAGTCACCGAGCAGGCCAAAGCTGCTCAAACTCATCTTGAGCAGTATCCAAATACTCAACGAACCGCCGCGACTCAACAGAATCATCAGGAAACAGCGTCAACAGCTCAAAGAACTTGTTCGTATGAATAATATTCGGTCGCTTCGGCGCATCCGGATTCGGCGTCACATTCACCCACGGATACATCCGATGCCACAGTCGCCCAATCTGCCCCAGACTGCCCGTCACCGAGCTTTGCTTGATCGTTTGCTCTGTTGTTCCTAGCGTGCGATCGCCCCGTTGATAAGACCCATGCAGCCACGCGATCGCCTCACTATCTTCAGCATCCACAGCCACCCGGCCCCACACCTGCACCCGGCTCGGATGCCAAGCCTCACGCCACGCCCGCGCATACTCACCTCCTGCCGACACGCCCTGCGTCTGCATCCAGTCCCTCGCCGCGCCCCGCACTATCTCAATCAGCTCCGCCACCTGCGCCAAGCGCCGCACCCGGTTGTTCCATACCAGAGTGCGATCGCCATACCACTCCCAATGACAGCCAATCAAAGGCTTGCGCCCCTGGTCATAATATTCCGGATAGAACAACCTGTGGTCCGCCCGTCGCCAAGACTTGCCAAAGCCGCCAAACGCCATCGCAAACCGAGTCAGCGACTCAATCAAAAAAGCCAGCGACTTTCTCTCTTTTTCATCAGCAATTGATCTGGTCAGCAGCCAGCGCAGCGTCCCTTTTACATCATAGGTCGGCTGCTCATACGGCCCACCACCATAGCTGCTAATCTCCAGCTGATCAGTTTCAAACGCCATCCCCACCAGGCCAACCACCGCGCTTCCCTGTATCCCACCAAACAGCACGCTGACCAACTGTTCTGCCTGCTCCGCCGTCGTCAGTCCACCAAAAATCCGCATCGCATGGCCGCGCACCGCCGCCCGAAACACATTAGGCCGAAACTCTCCGGTCTCATCGTCAATCAGCTTCGGTGCTTGCCCTTGACCCTGCAATCCCACAGGCGGACACAGCAGCTCGCCCTTCGCGCCTGCCACCTGCCCATAGCCCGCACTCACCCGACAGCCCATCCCCGACGCGATCGCCTTCTCCCAGATCTGCCAGACCGTCTCCCAGTCCGTCTTTTCGTCGCCGCGAATGCTAGAAATGCCAAACACAAACTCCGGCTTGTACAAAGACACCTGCGTAAATGCGCTATGAGAATCGCGGTTGCTCTTCACCTGCCAGCCCTGCTGCGGATGAACAATGTCCACTAGGTTCTCTGTCCAGGCCGTGCTAGTCGGATAGCCCCCATGAAAGCGCAGTATCCCCGGCCTGATATCCTCCGCATCGCCACAGTAGTGACGCGCTTGCTCCGGCGAACAAGCCTGCCGAAACAGTCCCTTCATACTGCTACCCGGATAAAACGGCCATCCCCTCGCCCCAATCACCGGACGCACAATCCCATCATCCTGCCCGCCGTTCGTCACAAAGCGCCAGGTAAACTGATACGGCTTCGACACCCGCACCCCATCCGAAAAGCTAGGCGCTACCGGAAACGTTTGAGCCGTCCACTCATCCGCCCAGGCATTAGCATCGCTGCTAGCCGCATACTGAAGCTGACAGCGTCCGCCCACCTGAGCCCGGTACATAAACGGCACCTTCTTAGAAGCTTCTGGAACGCTCATGAATTCACTCCCTTGTAGCGCTGAGTCCACCACACAATACAGTCACAAAGCTGACTCAGCACCGCTAGCGACACCCGCTGCACCTCCATCTCCAGCGCCCACAGCGCCTCAGACATCTGCTTGATACTCGCCGCATCGTCAGCCACTACCGCTTCATTCGGAATCGTGACGCCCGCTTTATCCATCACCGCCACGAACTCATCCCAGGTCGCTTTCCAATAGTTTGACTTGGCGCGATCGCTCTCCTTCTTACTATTGCGCAGCCGCAGATGCTCCCCCCAAAAGCGCTCTAGCCCATAGGTCACCGCCATCCGCATCTTATGACTCTGATTGAGGCAGTCTTTATCCGCCGACAGCGCATTTAGTACCAACTTTTGAGCAATGCGATCTAGTCCATAGGACTGCCAGTGCGTCTGTTCTGGCTCACTCTGTTTACCCGTCGCTGGTGCTTGGTTGGCTTGAACCGTTTGTTCCTTCTTCTGTTCCTTCTTTTTAGAAGAATTGCCGCCCTTCTTTTTGTCAAACTTATTCTTAGACATTACGCATACTCTCCTCGTAGGCTCACATTACAACGACCAAACCCAACAGATTCCAACCCACCAAAATAAAGCTGCTCAGAAGCTTGCTCAGCGCCAAACGGCTGCCATCCCTGCTTTTTCAGCGCGATCGGAAACACCATCAGCGTCCCCTCCGGCAGCGCCTCCACATTAAAAAACGCCCCGCCTTCCACCTTCTTCTCTGCCTTCGCCAGCTTGACCCGACTCTGCCGATACAGCGCCATATCGTGAATCATCGCAATATCGTTATCACCCACCACTACGACATTATCCGCCGTAATGCTAGCCCCTTCTGGAATCCAGGGCTCCAGCTCACCAGTCTCTACAGAATGCTGAATCTCCAAAAAGCCCAGATTAAAAAATAGAACAGGTTTACCCGTCCCAATCGGCTTACCAATCAAACTCTTCGCAGCGGTGTAGGGCTTCGGCAGCTTTGGCCGTTCGCTAGCGTCCATATCAGCATGACAAATCTGCTGATAGCGCCTCAGCAAGCGAGGACAGCTCACCCACACCACCGGCTGCCCAGGACAAAAGACCGGTAGCCAAACAATCGAAGCATATTCAAACTTCACCTGACTTTCCGTCGTGCTATCCGTCTCTCCTTTCACCGCCTCATGGCCGTACCACTCGCCGCTATTATCCTGCTCCGACGCCTGCCGCATATCCGCCCGAAAGCGCCCGCGAATAGAGCTGCCAGGGATAATGCCCGTCTGCGTAAACTGGTCGCGAAAGATCAGATTGAGATTACCCGTCTCCTCACCAGCACTTGCCCCCACATGCAGCGGCGCAAGCGTTTCAATAATTCCGTAAGCTTTCTTGTACATGTCGTTAAAAGTAAATGAATAAATTACGTATTTAGCATTGCTGGGATGGACCCACCCCGCCCGCCGCTACGCTTTGGGCACCCCCTCCCAGGAGGGGATTCTTCCCCGGCTGTGCGACATTCAAGGGTCAATCCCGATCACCTTTAGCATCACCACCTGAAGTAGATCCCCTCTCGGGAGGGGTGCCCGCAGGGCGGGGTGGGTCCGGCACACAACGCTCAAAACAGACACCCCCCTAAGCCAGCGCACACGCCAGCGGCAGCGCCAGCCCACAGCCCCACCGCTTCAGCGACGGCCCCTCCTTCGGAAACCACTCCTCCGGCCACTTGTGCCAAGCATCATGCTCCTCGCCAAACGCCTCAGAGAGAATGTACACACTACCCGCCGGGACAGCGTAGCGCCCTCGCGAAAGACTTTTGGGATAGGCTCTCCGGCCAGCCCCAGCGTCAGACTCGGCAGTCTCTAATGCAGCATCCTCACCCGACTTCTCTCTCTTCAAATTGCCTAGTCGATAGCGAGTAGGCACTGCCTTTTGCGTCAGCAGCGCCTCCACCTGCCATTGATTAGAGAGATCTTTATCCACGGGTTCTAAACTGTGTCGGCTAGCATCCCCTTTCTTCAGCTCTCTGGGCGATCTGGCCGAAAGCCGATTAGAGCCCCAAATAGCCGGTGTAACAATCGCAAAGCTACGCTCCAGGCTAGATTCATTCAGCAGTTTGTTGTTTCGTTCATTCAGCGCGTGACAAGTCAGCTCTACCATATGGCCTTCCCCACCAAAGCGATACCAGCCATCCGGCAAAGGCTGATTAGCAAGATAGGTTAGGCACACCTCCGGATGAAGCTGAACGCCGTTCTCTAAAAAGAGACTGCCGCGCTCTAGCGATACATCCACTCGGCGCTGATTCTTCTCTAGTGAAGGATGCAGGTGCGGCAAGAACTCCCAGGGATCACCATAGGCCGTCACCTGCCCAAGCTGACCGCTAGAAACGGCTGGCCAGTCGCTAATCTTCGTCCAGGTGCCGCTGCTGTATTTCTCTGTAGGCGGCTTCTGATTTTGTTTTAGCCAGTGCAAATCCTCTGTAGGCGGCGACTCGTGCCAGGTTAGCGCGTCTTTTAGACTAGCTTCTAGAATCTCGTACGCCTCTGGCGGAGTAGAAAATTCGGCTAGGCAGTTCATCGGCGTCGGCACACAAAAATCCTGCGGGTCCGACTGCCAGCTCCAAAAGGGACCAGCGACACAGAGCCCTTTCAGCTCATCCGGCTGAGCTTCGGCTAGCTGCACGGCAAAGATGCCAGAGAGCGTCGCGGCACTAGGCGGAAAATGAGCGCCCGAACGTCCGACCAGGTTCTCCGGTGAGAGAAATCTGCCCGTGCTGCCGTAGAGCAGTCCTAGCGGCGTCAGGGTAATTAGATAAGAGAATCGAGAATCCATCATAGTGACTATGCGGCAGGTAGAACAGTTGACTGGCTAAGCTATTGATTGGTCTGTTGATTTGCTCTTTGCGGCGTAGGCCGGGTTAGATGAAAGCCGACCTTTGCCAGATTGGTCACCCAGCGATTGAACGCGCCGATGGCGAATCGGTTTTGCTCTACGGGCTGGTCGAATTCTTTGTCATCAGGATTAGTGATTTCGTAGCGATCGCGCTCTCCCAAAATCCCACTTTTCCTACCAGGCCCCTCCGTCCGATTCCACCAGTTACCAGGAGCCAGCACCGAATGATTCTCACCTGCAGCAGGTTCCCCAAAATAAAGCCCGAACAGTCGGCGAGCGACCTCCGTCTGACTATCACCACCCGCCCCAAAAGCATGCCGACTCTCCAACGCGGCAGTATCGTTATAAAAATGCGTCCAAGCCTGCTCCGTTGCCAGCCCTTGAGAATTTCTGTTGATATCAATATGGCCCTCCTCTAGCACCCACCAGGGACAAATCCATTCCAGAGTGTTGCTCCCATTGAACAAAATGCGAAAGGCAATCCGATCCCTACCGCCCTGCTTAGCCGCCTGCTCTGCCGCGTGACAGTTTTGCAACACATCTCGCTGCGGTACGTTTGGCGCAGCCCATACAAAGCCGACGCTAGCGGTGATGGGTTTAGCGCGATCAGAGTCATAGCCGCGATCGCCTAGCTTTGCCCCTTGCCAGATATCACGATTGAATTTGTGAAGCCATCGAAAACAAGCCAGTGGTTCGATTTGGTCATCGTTCTTGTAGAGAACGCCTAAAAAGTCATCACCGCCCGCATAGACTACGCGACCTTCAATCCGATCTTCTCCAGGCAGATATTTCTGGTTCTTGTCCTCTCCGATCATCTTCTCCCTTAAACGCCTTACCCCACGACCGCATCTGAGTGCTGAACTGGTTTAATCGCTCAGGATGCTTTTTCAGATAGTCTCCTGCTTTATCCCCATCACCAAGAAACCAGCCCGTATAGTGCTGATCTTCTATCGGTTCACCCGGCTTTCGATTCTTACGCTTCAGGCGATTCAGATCTTTGAATGATTTAGGATTGAGTTCTTTTGCGATCTCTAATAGTCTTCTTTCTCGTTCGCTATCAATGGTCAAAGACGTATGCGCTCTTAGATTTTGCACCACCGCGCTAGCAACGTCCTCATGCGTCACAATCCGCTTCACTAGCTCTGGAATGCTCAGCTCCTCATCCGGGTCGATAAAAGAATCTCCAAACACGCCGTTCAGCGAGTTATAAAAAGCTTCAATACTATTCTTTTGGTCGCGATAGCTAGATTTTTTTGGGTTCTTTGTGCCCATCTGCGGCCAAGCAATACCGTCCGCCCCAGAGAGCGTCGAGCTTTCACCCGTCCAGTTGATTGCCGTCCAGGCACGCGATCGCTTCACATCCTCCAGCTTTTGCCGCGCATCAGTAATATCTGACCCACTCGCACAGAAAAATTCCCAGGCATGCTGTGTCCACAGGTTCCACTCCCTACGCCAAGCATAGCTAGTGTCTATCTTTCCTTCGATATAGTCACGACAGGCATGCGTCATCGAGCGCCAAGCCTCATCAAAAGCACGCTTAGCAGTCGCAGCAGGCAGCTCACCCGCAATAATGATCTGATTTGGCATCCCCTGCGTCAGGTTAATCTGCGCTGGAGAAACCACCTTCAACTTTTCATGCTCAGCAGTTAAGCAAATATTCCAAGCTAGATAAGACAAAATATAAGAGCTGCCGTAGAGATCTCGCAGCTTACGAGATTTTTCAATAAAGCCTTGCACGGGGGCAAAGGTAATAGCGGTATAGCGATCGCTCATGGGCGTTAAGCAATGTGATGGTTATGATCAGGTTAAAGCTATCCTACTCGGCGCTGGAAAAGGGGATTTCCACTGCTAAGAATTTGAATACGTTCTGCACGGATTCATCGTGCAGAGAAATCCGCAACTTTACAAATGCTGTTATAAAAACTAAATCTTTTGCTAATGAATTTACCATGGCTTTACGCTACAAGCGTTTCAGCTTTGCTTGAAAGAATGTCAAACGCCTTTCGCAACGGCTTCTAGCTGTTCAATCACTGCGGCTAGCGGTTCTGTGTGTAGTCCATCATCTTTACCCTTCTCTATCACCATCGCAGCAATAGCCAACAGATGGCAGATATAGGGAGCCCCTGTCACCTTGTGGCGCTGATGCCTGTGCAGCCGCAGCGCATAGACCAAGGCAAGGCTGTTTCAAAGCGTTTTCCCAACACGTTAATACGAGTGTTGTTGTACATGCTTCTTTTTGTCATCTTTTTTTATCGTGCGCGTCTAGCGTGTTTCATAAAATGCTTTCTCTTTTGCAACTTCTTGCGCGAAGCTTTGCCTCAGTGTCCAGGGTAGTATCACTTCAATATGTGGACGCCATGCTCTTAGCCGCTGGCGTACATTGGGATCGTTGCGGCGATAGAGCGCCTGATAGTAAGCATCCTCAGGAGATCGTTTGCTGAAGAGGGTGAGTAGCTGGTTGCTTTGCGATTTGGTGGGTAGCTGCCGGATGAGCGATCGCGCTGCCTCATAGCTGATTCGTTCAAAAGTGTTGTGCCGTAGCGAATTACGAATATAGCGCTCGTCCCATTCAGTATCAAAGCGGACCAGCAGCCGCTCTGCGGGCTGATAGTAATCAAAGCCCCAAGCTTCACTCATGCGAATTTGAATCTCTTCGGGGTCGGGTAGCCGATGCTGCTGATACGCCTGTCGCAGTGCAGCCGGAACTGCCCCATCCTGCCAGCTCAGCGGCGCGATCCGATGGATCTTATCTAGTCGATAGTTGCGCCAGTCTGTCGTAGCGTCACCTGGCACCTGCCCCCAAGCGCATAGATACGGCCCCCGTCGGTAGTAGTAAATGCAAACCGGATAAACAGCTACTTCACAACGCTGTAGCAGCGCCGCACTCCAGTAGCTGAGCTGAATCGGCGGCACCGGAGTCTGTTGCCATAGCTCTGTTAGATTTGCCTGCCAGTCTTCTACCCGGTCATGACCCGCTTGAGGAACGACGTAGTCTGTATGAACAAAGAAACGCCGCTGCTCGCCAATCTTCTCTGAAAGGTTAGCGGCGATTTCGGCTAGATCTGGCTGAATCAAGAAGGAGACTTCGCGCGGAGCGGGCACAGTGGGATAGTCTGGCCAGTGGCTCACCTTTTGATAGCCCCTTTCAACTAGGCGTAGCCAGCCTAGCTGGCGCAGCCGCTTCAGATCATTGGAGAGAGTGCGGCGGGTAACGGCAAAAGGCTGGCACTCTCGTAGCAGGCTTGCGATGGCTTCTGGTCGTGCTGCCATCTGTTGTAAAGCACAGGTCCATTGCTGAATGATTTGGCTGGTCTCTTCTTCGTTTTCGCCCTGCCATGCTTGCCACTGCGAAGAAGTGTCGTTTAGCCGAGGTGAAAACAGCCAAGCGGCTAGAGACTTTTGGCAAAGGCAGTCGTCGTCGTGCTGGGTAGGAACCTTGTCGCTGCCGGGGTGAGAGGCGGTGAATAGGATTTCCCGGCAGTCGGCATAGGTAAAGACTGAGGGTAGCAGCAGACGCTGATCTTCACTGCCATAGAACAGGTGCAGCCATACCCACAGCCTAGCGGCCTGGGGCAGATTGTGCTTCAGTGGCCCTTTGGCCAACCACTGTAGGAGCGACACATGAGCAGGTTCAGTCCAAGCGATCGTTGCCATATTCCTAGAAGGCCACTGTGCCGCTTGCTGGAAAGGCTAGTTTCCAACAGGCAGTAAGGTAGGATGTATCTGATTTATTCATTGCCAGGGTGATAGCGATGGCAGCGATCGAGCTGACGGTGATTTCTCACAAGACGATTGCCGGAATGCCTTATCAGCATTTGCACGTGCGCATTACGGCTACCAATGGTATTATCGCACCTGCCGATTTAAAGAAACTGGCGCTGCCTGACAATATCATCTGGTCACAGGGAGTAGTGATCGAAGGGAAGGCACCGACTTGGCTATACGCTTATCTAGTTCATGCTTGTCACACGGCAGCCTGGGTGGCTACCTTTGATCCTCGTCTGGGTGAAGACATCGCGCACTCTGGCGGAGGTGTGGTGGTAGCAACGCATTCTCAGCAGGTTGCCGTAGGTGAAGTGCTAACAGTTGAGCTGCCTCATGTTCTCTATTCAAATTGAAGTAACGCGGCTCAGAGGTGAGACATTAGGAACCGAATCTCAAATAAGTCAGGAGCCAACGTATAACTATCAGACGTTGAATGTTACGCAGGCCGCGCCGTGGGAGCCGATCTTGCCTGCGCAGCTCGCTGCTGTTCGCCTGCCTAATACTTTGGATCTCGCTCGTGAGGTAGTGCTGTACGGCGCTTTGCCCAACTGGTTTTATGGTCGGCTAGTAGATCTTTGTAGTGACGCGCCTTGGGTAGGCTGCTACAACGGGCCTGCGGGGGGTATTGTTGTTGTCCGTAGCCGGGTAGCGGTGCCTGCGGTGGGTGATCTGATTGCGGTACAGCAGAACCGGATGCCTTGTAGTGCGATCGCCATCGTCGGACCACCCAACAGCGGCAAAAGTGTCTTTTCTAATGCGCTACGCCAGCAGCTGATCCGACGCTTACCCAGTTGCAAGACTTATCTACACCGGGCCAGTTGGGACGGCGAGGGCAACTGGGCCTATGAAGCAGAGACCCCAATGGTAGAACAGTTTGTACAACACAATGAGTTTCGCATTCATGAAAATTCAGAGACAGCAAAGCTGATTCCAGATTATTACCGGCATCATGCCAAGGTTGTGAAAAATTTGCGACAGCTAAGCGACTGTGTGCTGGTAGATATGGGCGGCTTGCCACAGCCAGAAAAGCAGCCCCTACTAGAAGAGTGTACTCACTACATCGTCATTAGCCGTTTACAGGAATCTGTTGAAGCCTGGCACCATTGTTGTGGTTCTATGCTGACGCCGCTGGCGGTGATTCACAGCGTGCTAGAACCTGTACAAACGGTGGTGCAGAAGACGCCTTTCTTAGAAGTGACTGCTGGCCCCTGGGTAGACAGCGCTTCGGTGGACTTTCCTGAGTGCGTTTTGGAAAAATGCGCGGAAGTTTATAGAGGGCGTGTGGGCTCCAGGTAAGAGAGAACAGGCCATAGACACGAATGGCAGAATTCGTATGCCTAAGCGATCGCGGGCAGAAGTTTGTAAAAGGAGTGAACAACATTCAAGCTAACCCAAAGTGAGTTCGACAGAGTAAAAGTGTGCAGAAACAAAGCTAGGAGATAAGCTCAAAGTACTAGAATACAGATAAACCCTAGCCACGAGCTTTGGTTTATCTCGACTCGAGCTAACCGCACTATTCTGTGATGTAGACGACTTCTACTATGATTTTGAGCGATACTGCGAGCGTCCTATCGCCCGGCTCCCTGATGACGGTAAGGCTAAGCAGTACAGTTCAAAGCTCAGTATTAGTGAGGTGATGACGATAGTGGTTGCCTTTCATAGCTCTGGCTATCGAACCTTCAAGGACTTCTATACGCGACAAGTCCTGCCTGAATGGAAAGACGCCTTTCCAAACCTGGTGAGCTACAGACGTTTTGTGGAACTGATGCCGTGGAGTTTAATGGGACTCATGCACTTTCTTAAAACACGTTTGGGCACGATGACGGGTATCAGTTTCATCGATTCTACGCCGCTAGAGGCGTGTCATCCCAAGCGGGCTCATGCCCATAAAACGTTCAAACCAATGGCAATTTGGGAGAGGTGCTCAGTCGGCTGGAATTTTGGCTTCAAGTTGCATCTGATTATCAACGATAGAGGCGAGCTGCTAGCAATCGCGTTGACCCCAGCTAATACCGATGACCGTAAGCCAGTTCACCAGATGACTAAAGACCTACTGGGTAAGTTGTTTGGTGAGTGAGGCTACGTCTCTCAAGCACTATTCGAAGAGCTGTTTAGGCATGGCTTGAGCTTCATCTTGAAGCGTAGGAAAAGCATGAAGAATACGCTCGTCAAGATGATTGACAAGGTGCTGCTACGTAAACGAGCCATCATCGAGTCGGTCAACGACCAGCTTAAGAACATCTGCCAGATTGAGCATTCCAGGCATCGCAGTCCTTTCAACTTCCTGGTCAGTCTGCTAGCGGGCTTGATTGCCTACACCTACCATCTCGAGAAGCCTTCTCTGGTCATTCCTGACCTGGAGCCGCAAGCACTGCCTCCAGCTATCTTCTAGCTGTCGAACTCACGTACACTTAGCTCTTAGGTCTAGCTAGGGCAAAGCTGCGAATCGAAGCGGCAAATCAAAGCTCTAGAGGGAACGGTGCAACCACTCGGCCATGCAATATCCACAATATATCTGAAGAATTTGACTTAACTGTCTATTTAGCCTTAAAGAAAGCTCAAAATCGATCTACGGTAGTGTACTAACCAATCGCTAGCCACCCGTCGCAGGCTTGGTACCTGCCGCTCCCATGAAGATCGCCTCTAGAATCAGCCGAGTCAACCCCTCCATGACGCTTGTCATTTCAGCGAAGGCCAAGGCTATGAAAGCTGACGGTCTAGACATCTGTAGCTTCAGCGCGGGCGAACCTGACTTTGACACCCCAAAGCATATTCGAGAGGCTGCTAAAACGGCGCTAGATCAGGGTAAAACCCGCTACGGTCCAGCGGCAGGAGAACCGGCTTTGCGAGCGGCGATCGCCCAAAAGCTTCAGCAGGACAACCATCTTGCCTACGAAGCCCGGAATGTCATGGTCACTAACGGCGGCAAGCATTCACTCTACAACCTGATCATGGCGCTGATAGATCCAGGTGATGAGGTGATTATTCCATCGCCTTTTTGGGTCAGCTATCCAGAGATGGTCAAGCTAGCGGGCGGTACTCCGGTGGTGGTTGAAACTACGGCTGAGACTGGATACAAGCTGAGCGCCGAACAGCTAAAGGCTGCAATCACGCCTAAAACGCGGCTATTTATACTCAACTCGCCGTCAAATCCGACGGGAATGGTCTACACACCAGCCGAGCTGCAGGCTCTAGCAGAGGTGATTGTTGAAGCGGATATCCTGGTTGTGTCTGACGAGATTTATGAAAAAATTCTCTACGACGGTGCTAAACATGTCAGCATTGGCAGTCTGAATTCGGAGATTTTTAAGCGTACAATCACCAGTAATGGCTTTGCCAAAGCCTATGCGATGACTGGCTGGCGACTGGGGTATCTAGCTGCGCCTGAGGAAATCATTCGGGCGGTGAACACGCTGCAAAGTCACAGCACGTCGAATGTGTGTACGTTTGCTCAGTATGGTGCGATCGCCGCTCTGAGTGGACCCCAAGACGATCTGGCAGTCATGCGTCAGGCCTTCAGCAAAAGACGGCTCGCCATCATGGACATGGTCGGTAATATCGACGGGCTTAGCTACGTAGAACCCAAAGGTGCGTTCTACCTATTTATAGACATCAGCACGCTAGGATTGGACTCCATAGAATTTTGCGAAAAGCTGTTGTCTGAAAAGCACGTCGCGATCATTCCCGGTGCTGCGTTTGGCGCAGAGGGCACCATCCGCGTTTCCTATGCCACTGATTTAGACACGATTGAGCGGGGTATGGACCGGCTCAGCGGCTTCATAAAAGCAGTTTCATAAAAGCGCACCAGTAAAATCGCATCGGCGCTAACTAATTGGCTGCGGGCTGACAACAGCGTCACTCTCTTGAGCGCTGCCCGCTGGAGTAATCATAGCCAGTGCCTGTTGCAAAGCTTCTGGGCGGCTAGATAGAAAACGACTGTCAGGCACAATGTCCAACAGCCCCAACCGGGTCAGACGCTTGTATGTTTGACCTGTAGCGCCGACGATATAGACTGCGCGACCGCCCTCTACCGCTTCCTGAATCGAATTTTCTAGCGCCAGCGATGTAGTCACACCTAGGTGCGGCACCTCGCTGATATCTAGCACTAGAGCCTGGCAGTTTTGTACCGCATCTCTCTGCCTAGAAATTGCCTTCGCCACACCGAAAATCATCGGCCCGCTCAAACTAAACAGCAAGATTCGCCCCTGCCCTTGGTCTAGCAGCGCCTTTTCCTCTGCCGTTAGCGTGATCGTATCGTCATCATCGGTTACGGCTGTGACGCCTTTGTCCGAGCGTAGCGCACTCAAATTATCAATCGTCAAGATGTTAGCGACAAAGATGCCGACACCCACCGCCACTACCAAGTCAACAAACACTGTCAGAAAAATCACTCCGTACATAATCGCTGCCGACTTGCGCGAAATGTAGTGAGCCCGCTTCAAAAATCCCCAGTCAATTATGTCGATGCCGACCTTGATGATGATGCCCGCCAGCACAGACAGCGGGATATTCTGCGTTAGGCTACTTGCACCTAGCACCACCACTAGTAAAATAAACGCTCGCGATAGGCCCGAGAGTGCCGTCCGCCCTCCAGCCTTAATATTGACGACTGTGCCCATCGTCGCTCCTGCTCCCGGCAATCCACCCAGCAGCCCCGACATAATGTTGCCAATTCCTTGACCCACTAGCTCCTTGTTGGAATCGTGCTCTGTGCGAGTCAGGCTGTCTGCTACTACAGAAGTCAGCAGCGCATCGATACAGCCCAGCGTACCTAGCACACCAGCATCAACTAGCATATTGCGCATTTGAGCGCCGCTGAAAGTGGGTACGGTCAAGGTCGGCAGCGCTAGAGGAATTTCTCCGATACGAGCCATGCCGTCAACGCCGCCAAACACGGTCATCGACAGCACCGTACCGGCCACCATCGCCACCAGCTGCGGGGGCGAAAACTTCCGCAGACTTTTTGGGAAATAGATAATAATCAGCACCGTCAGCAGTGTCAGAATCGCATCGCTCGGCTGAATACCCTGGATTAGCCCTGGCAGATTCTGTAGCGTTCCGAGCACGCCGCCCCTTGGAGCCGCCTGTCCTAGCGCCGGACCAATCTGTAAAACAATTAGGATCAGACCAATGCCCGACATAAAGCCTGACACCACGTTATAGGGCATCAGCGTGACGTACTTGCCCAGTTTCAGCACGCCTAGCATAATCTGAAAAACCCCGGCCATCATCACGACGGTAAAGGCCATTGCCATGCCGTTTTCTGGGTCGGCTGCTATCAGTGTGGCAATCACACCAGTGATGACCACTGTCATCGGGCCAGTCGGCTCAGAAATCAGCGTCGGCGTGCCGCCAAACAGTGCCGCAAAGAAACCGACAATAATTGCGCCGTACAGTCCAGCTGTCGGACCAGCGCCTGAGGCAACGCCAAAGGCAAGTGCCATCGGCAAGGCGATGACGGCTGCCGTCAGTCCGCCGAAAAGATCGCCGCGAATGTTTTTGAAATTAATTTGGTTAGTAAATTTATAAGCTCGTTGCATGGGTAGGGTGGCCCTCGGCGCGATCACTCCCCTTAGTCTCTCATGCTGGCTTAACCTTTCATAATGATTCAGCAGAAGAAGCTAATCTAGGACGCCTAGCCTGACCTGTCTGCGTGAACTGTGCTGCAGCTTACACGCCTGTGCCCACGGGGACTTTGTCGCGCTGAGGATGAACGCTAGCACCTGCCTGTATAGCGGTGTACAGACGATTCAATGCGCTGATATAGGCGTAGGCAGAAGCAACAACGATGTCTGTGTTGGCAGCGTGTCCAGAGTAGATTCTCTCGCCGTGGCGCAGACGAATAGTGACTTCTCCCATGGCGTCAATGCCGGCAGTGACAGATTGAACGGAGTATTCAATTAGGTCGTTAGGAATGTCTACGATGCGGTTGATAGCGCGATAAATGGCGTCGACTGGGCCGGTGCCAATAGAAGCGTCGGTAAGCTCTTGACCATCGGGGGTGCGAATGGTGATAGTAGCGGTGGGTTGAGCATTGCTGCCGCAAGAGACCTGGATCAGCTCGGCTTTGAAGTGTTCGGCAACCTGTAGGATTTCATCATTGACGATAGCTTCTAGATCGCGATCGCTGATCTCTTTCTTCTTATCAGCAACGTCCTTAAATCGTAAAAATGCCTTGTTCAATTCTTGATCGCCTAGCTCGAATCCCAACTCCTTTAAACGAGTGCGAAACGCATTGCGACCCGAATGCTTGCCCAATACAATTTGATTGTCATTGAGGCCAATTAGCTGCGCATCCATAATCTCGTAGGTCAGACGATTCTTGAGCACGCCGTCTTGGTGGATGCCAGATTCGTGAGCAAAGGCGTTGGCACCGACGATCGCTTTATTAGGCTGAACCAACATGCCCGTCATATTGGAGACCAGGCGAGAAGATTTATAGAGTTCCTGCGTTTTGATATTCGTCAGCGGCGCTTCTGAGTCAGCCGGTAGTCCAAAGAAAGGATTGAAATACTGCCGCCGTACGTGCAAAGCCATGACCAGCTCTTCTAACGCCGCATTGCCAGCACGTTCGCCAATGCCGTTGATAGTGCATTCTAGCTGCCGGGCCCCGGCCTTAACCGCTTCTAAAAAGTTGGCAACAGCTAGACCCAAATCGTTGTGACCATGAACAGAGATTACGGTCCGGTCGATGCTAGGTACGTTTTGCTTGATGCCGCGAATCAAATCACCAAACTCGCTAGGCGTAAGGTAGCCAACCGTATCTGGAATATTGAGCGTCGTTGCCCCCGACTGGACAGCCTGTTCTAAAACTTCGTACAGGAATTCTGGGTCGCTACGACCCGCGTCTTCCGGAGAAAATTCCACATCGTCTGTGAAGCTGCTAGCTAGGCCCACCATCTCTTCGGTGATAGCTAGCACTTCCGCGCGCGACTTCTTGAGCTTGTACTTCATATGAATGTCTGAAGTCGCAATAAAGGTATGAATCCGGCCTTTAGCAGCAGGGGCGACGGCTTTGGCAGCGGTTTCGATATCTCTTTGGGTGGCTCTAGCTAGACCGCAAATAGTAGGCCCGTTCGGTGTGCCGACTTCGCTGGCAATAGTGCGAACTGCTTCAAAATCGCCGGGGCTGGCGAAGGGAAATCCTGCTTCGATAATGTCTACGTTGAGTCTGGCTAGCTGCTTGGCGACGGCTAGCTTCTCTGCGACGTTCATGGTGGCACCAGGGGACTGTTCGCCATCGCGTAGCGTAGTGTCAAAGATCAGCACTCTATCCTGTTCCGGCTCTTGCTCTGCGCCAATCTGCTGAGTGAAGGACTGGCTAGAGGGTTGGCTAGAAGAGAGTACGCTAGCTGGGTTTAGCTGGGTCATTGCAAAGGGTCCCTGGATTTGAAATGGCGCTTCAACGTTTTAACAAAATGCGCAATGCCCTGTGTAGTTTGCGCGAAAGCAAAGTGGTATAGCGCCCGTCGCTTTCTATTTTAGAAGGGCTGGTTCCAATCGTGGCAATAGATTTAGCGAGAGACCATGTAGATCCCCTTCAGCGTTTGATAAGCTGCGACAAGCTGAGAGAAAGAAAATAAGGGTGCATTCTTGCCTTATCAATTACGTTATCCGCTGTTTCATAAAGTCTGTAGCCGACATGACTGTCACTAGCAACGTGGCAGCAGCTACAGTCCACGGCCTGCTGTGATTGGAATTGACAGCTTGAGACTATCTCTCTACTTGAATTATTCATCGTCTGGCACACTGCCGGAATTTTTGCTATGTCGAGCCATGCCTCACTTAGTCGCATCTCGCTAACGTTCGGCTTTTTGACCGCTGTTTTGGTTGCTTCGACGGCCAGATGCAGCTAGTAGAGTCCGCTCGTTTGGAGATTTATGCGGTTGCTTCTACGGCAGCATCTGACTTTCTCGAGCCAGGTGATGAGCCAAATGAAGCATTGCTCCGATGAAATTTTAGACTGAGAAAAGTCATGAGGCACAGCGCGTAGGTATCTGGTACCTAGCTGAGTAGCCTGGTTTGAGCGGTAGTGCGATCGCAACCGACAACGGCGTTGTTGCACCAATGTTGAACAAGCACTGTCACCCTAGCTCGCCCTCATGTCGAGGACGACTCTTCGATTAGCAGACATAGCTATCCGGCTTCGCTATCTGGATCATCCGATTGAGCACTGTGGTCACCCACGAGCCAACCTAGAATACCGAGCTTGAAATGATCCACTACTGTCCAGATCCGAACCTTATTTTTTTGACTCAACGAAAGTTTGGAGTTCGTCTAGTTCTCCGACTTGAGGTACCTCTTCTGGGCCATAGGCATCAGTCGACGCAGAGGTAATTTTGCTTCTCTCCTCAATGGCCATTCTTTCGAATATGACTTGACTGACACTCCGGACATTTCATTGAGCTATGCTTGCTTATCTACTTTTCACAGGATAGAAAACATCTCTAGATTCAGCAACGCCATATATGTCGCTATCGACCGCACCACTTGGGCGCACATTAATCTGTTGATGGTCAGCCTAGTCTGGCGCAAGCGCGGCATTCCAATTTACTGGCAGCGACTAGAGACCTTGGGCAACAGCAACCTCACGGTTCAAAAGCAAGTCCTTAGCAAGTCCTTAGCAAGGCGCTGCGTGCCCTATCGTCCTACAAAGTTGTTGCGCTCGGCGACCGAGAGTTTTGCTCGGTGGACTTAGCTAAGTGGCTTGGCCAACAGCAAGCATACTTCTGCTTACGTCAGAAGAAATCGATGCAAATTCAGCCCGATGGTCAAGATTGGATAGCTCTAGGACAGCTAGGATTATCCCCTGGCACCCGCTGTTTCTTCAATCAAATTACGGTGACTGAGAGCAAAGGCTTTGGCCCGGTTCAGGTCGCGGGCAAGTGGAAACGCCGCTATGACGGTTTCGCACCTGATGAGCCTTGGTTTATCCTCACTAATCTCGATACTCTTGATGCTGCTATCTTGGCGTACCAGAGAAGGTTCTCGATTGAAGAGATGTTTCGTGACTTAAAATCGGGTAGCTACTCGCTAGAACATACCTGCGTTGACGGGAAGCGCTTCATGACGATGGTGTTATTGATTGCCACTGCCTATCTCTGTTCTACCACTCAAGGACAGCAACTCAAGCAAATGGCATTGCAAAAGTATATTGCTAGACCTGAAACCACAGGATGTCCTCACAAACGACATAGCGCTTTTTATGTTGGATTGAACGCTTATCGTTGAGCTCCTATTTGGCTCCGCTGTCAGCCACGAATCCGAGCGTTGTTGCGGCTCGACCGTAACAAAATCGAGTATCATTTGCGAGGTTTCAGAGCTATAGATGCTGTCCTAGCTACTTTATAGCCTTTGTGTCACCCCTTCTGGTAGTCCACTTAGTTTTTTTTGATCTGTTCGCGAACCCGTCCATGCAACAGCGTCATCAGCTTCGCAATTGAGCCTGCTTTGCGCCATTCGTTGTAGTGCCAAGAAGACGGTCGAGTAGGAAGGCAGGTCTTTGGGCAAGTCCTCCCAGTTGCAGCCGTTTTTTAGACGATAAAGCATGCCATCAATCAGCGCTCGGTAGCTCCAACTGAGAGGGGTGGTCTTTTTCTTTTGGGGTAAGACCTCGGGCAATGGCGGTGTGACCCCGCGTCGTCGCACGGCGCTAGGGAACGCGCACCAAGACAGCGGTTCTAGAATTTCCCATTCTGTATCAGTCAGACTGCTTGAGTAGAACATATTGCATAGCCTACTAAGCTACGCATTCCTGCTGACATAATTTTGAGATGAGAGCTGAAGCTGTTCCCAACTTCCCCGAATACTCCATCACTAAAGTCGGAGCCATATGGAGCGAAAAAACAAACAGATGGTTGCAGCCTTCTTTGAAAGGAAATGGATATCTTTACGTAACCATCTACGACAGAAATAAAGAACGACATTCAAGGTCTATACACAGCCTTGTTGCAGAAACCTATTTGGGGCCCAGAGCTGAAGGCTGGGTAGTCAACCATAAGTCAGGCGTTGAGTCAGGCGTTAAGTCAGACAACAATCTGAGAAACTTAGACTGAGAGACTTAGAGTATATAACGGTCAGCCAAAACAATGCTCACGCTTACGAGAAGGGATTGTCATCCAGAAGAGGATCGAAAGCGGGTGGGGCTAAATTAACAGAGAGACAGGTAGCTACGATAAAAAAGCGGCTGATTGAAAAGAATCTAAGCCACAGCCAAATTGCCAAAGAGTTCAAGGTACGTAGAACCACAATTAGAACCACAACTACCATGATTGCCACTAACAAAACCTGGCGTCATGTTAGATAGAATAGATTCAATGGGCGATACTGGATTCGAACCAGTGACTTCTTCCCTGTCAAGGAAGCACTCTACCACTGAGTTAATCGCCCAAGCAAAATAAGTGAAGAGCCACAGTCAGCCTGGCTCTGCGTTAGATCTGCCCAATGGCTTTTAACTGTACCACAGTGATTCGGCTGTCGCAATACTTGATTTGCTCTAACCGGTTCACCGCGAAAGTCTATTAAAATAAAGCAGTGCGTAGAATAAGCCCCTAATAATCTCATGTATTGGCAAGAAGTTTCTGGCAACTGGTTTTTGGTGCCTGAGCGCCCGAAGGCGATTGTTCACTTTCTGGGGGGGGCTTTTGTGGCGGCGGCTCCGCATCTGACCTATCGATGGCTATTAGAAGCACTTTACAACGAAGGGTATGCGGTGATTGCGACGCCGTTTGTAAATACGTTTGACCATGGCGCGATCGCATCCGAAACCCTCACTACCTTCAACCAGGGGCTGATTTTCCTATGCAAACAGCGCCCCGAGCTAAAGAATTTGCCTATCTACGGACTGGGTCACAGTATGGGCTGTAAGGTTCACCTATTGATTGGCAGCGCGCTTCAAGAGGATGTGAACACTAGCCGTGCAGGCAATATATTCGTCTCGTTCAACAACTACCCAGCGCGAAAATCTATTCCGCTGTTAGAACAGTTTACTCAGCTAGTTCCTGATTTTCAGCTGGATACTCGTCTAGAATTTGTGCCTAGCCCTGAACAAACGCTGAGTATGATCGATACCCACTACAGCACGCCTTACAACCTCCTGCTCAAGTTCCGCAGCGATACTATCGACCAAACTCGCCCCCTCAGCGATGTCTTGGTCAAGCGGTTTCCGACCACTACCACCGTCAGAATTTTGAACGGATCGCACACGACGCCTATTGCGCAAGATGTGCAGTGGGAGGCTAGTAGCTCATTCACACCTTTTGACGCGATCGGTCAGTTTGTAAAACAAGAGTTCTATCGAGATATTAAAGTGCTGAAGGCAGAAATCTTGTATTGGCTGGCAGGAGAATAGAAGCTCTCTTTCTGTTGCTTTTTAGCCGTCTGTCTGTTGATGGCTATCTACTGATAGTCAAAGAGTAGCAGAAGCGATCGGCTCTAGAGATTGTTTTACCGTGTAAGATGGGCTTTTCGTCTGTGGTGTAGGTGGTGTAGCGGTAAACAATCAGGGGGTGTCCTAGGGGAACTTCTAGGTAGTCGCTGGTTTCGTAGTCGGCGTGGGTGCATTCGATGGTGGCGTCTATTTTTTCGATGGGGATACCGTTGTTTTCTAGGGTGGGAAAGGTCATCTGCTGCTTGAGCTGTTTACCTAGCTGCTGGCCTAGCTCTAGCAGGATGTAGGTGATGTCAAGTGCGCCCGCTGCGCCGTCCATGCGCAGCAGTTTCTTTTGCAGGTAGGCGGTGGGTTTGGCTGAGTGCCCAGCAGACTTTTGGTTTGGTTGGGAGGGCAAGTCAGCAGTTAGCTGTAGTGCTAGCTGTACCTCTATAGGTGGGCGAACTTTTCTAAAGGTGAGGTTGTCGAATGATAGCTGGATGCCTTTGCCAGCGATGTCTTGTTCTAGAAAGACTAGCGGACTAGAGAGAGAGTAGGCGGTCTTTGTCTGGGGGGTGACGAAAACGCCTTTGCCTTGCTGCGATCGCGCTAACCCCTGATTCACCAGATTAGTCACTGCCTGTCTGACCGTGATCCGACTGACACCAAAGGTTTTCATCAGCTGATGCTCGCTCGGTAGCTTTTCACCTGGCAGATAGTCGCCGCTGTTGATCTGGTGGCGTAGCTTTTCGGAGATGCTGATATGGAGAGGGAGGGTCATGAGCGAATGAAGCGATGACAGGTGAGACGTTAATCAAAGAGAGAGCGGGATTCGGTATCATTACAGCCTTGTTATGGTAGCTCAAGTATGTTAGCTTTGCTTGTTATAACAAGTGCTTTGAGTAGCCCTTGTCTCCTGCAATGTCTTTCTTGCTACATCTCTTGTATTAGCTAGCTTGTATCCATGGTCACCAATACATTCCAACAGCCTGCCTTCAAAGAACCAATCTCTAAGAAGCCTCCCTCTGATGGGTCGGCTTCGGCTTCGGAAAACCCGCGTCAACTGTTCACGGCTCAGCAGCTTCTGCCTCTGAATCAGCGCTCTGATACAAAAGGTTTGCTCAGACTAATCGTTCATGTTGCTATCCTCTGTGTAAGCGCCTGGCTGTGGGGAACGGCGGATTCGATAGCGGTAGCGCTAACGGCTTTGTTTGTTTACGGCGCTAGTTTGGCTTTTATGTTTTGTGTGGTGCATGAGTGTGGGCATAGGACCGCTTTTGCCAGTACTCGGCTGAACGATGCGATCGCGTGGCTAGCAGGCGTCTTATCGTTTTACAACAGCACGTTTTACCGGCGATATCACAAATGGCACCATCGCTACACGCGCATTGAGGGCAAAGACCCTGAGCTGAGCGATCTAGAGCCACAGACTCTATGGCAGTATCTGTGGGTTTTGAGCGGCTTGCCTTGGTGGAAAGGGAAAGTGATCGGGCATGTGAAGGTAGCACTAGGTCAGCTCGAAGGGTGTTTTTATCTACCAGAAAGTTCTCATGCGTCAGTGATTCGCTCTACTCGGCTGCAGCTGGGCGCGTATGGTGCGATCGCCCTGATTTCAGCAGCGCTAGGCCACCCCTGGTTCATTGTTACCTACTGGATACTGCCGCTAGCGATTGGGCAGCCGCTGCTACGCTTTGCGCTGCTCGCTGAACATACGGGCTGTAGCTATGGCGACGATGCCTTGAGCAATACTCGGACGACGCTGACGTTCTGGCCCATGCGTTTGATCATGTGGAACATGCCGTATCACGCTGAGCATCACCTTTATCCTTCGATTCCTTTTCACGCTTTACCTACCGCGCATCAGCAGCTAAGAGAGAAATTTTCTCACGTGGATGCTGGCTACTTGCAGGTAAATCGCGATATTGTTGCAGCGTTTCAGAAATAGGCCGAGACTATGGCATCGCTCAAAAGTCTTACACCCAGAAGCTTTACGCTCAGAAGCTTTGACTTGCAGTGCAAGATAACGCTGCCGGAAGCTGAAGTAGTGTATCAAACCTATGGAGAGCTGAACGCTGAGCATAGCAATGTTGTTCTTTATCCAACTTCCTACGGTGCCCAGCATACGGACGTAGATTGGCTGGTTCGTCCTGGCGGCATATTAGATCCGACGGACTGGTTTGTAGTGATGCCGAATATGTTTGGCAATGGGCTATCGACTTCACCGAGCAACTGCGAGCTGGCTAAGCAGCCTGGGTTTTATTTCACGCATTATGACAATGTTCGGGCGCAGCGGGCGCTGTTGGACAGCCTGGGGATTGAGCGGCTAGCGCTAGTGTATGGCTGGTCGATGGGAGCACAGCAGGGCTATCACTGGGGATCACTTTATCCTGAGCGAGTAGAGCGGATCGCGGCGATTTGTGGCACGGCAAAAACAACTGATCACAATCGCATTTTTTTGTACAGTCTGCGAGCGGCGCTACAGGGCGATCCGGCCTGGAATGGAGAGCGGTTTGAGGGAATACCGGATCGGGGTTTTCATACATTTACTCAGATCTATGCAAGCTGGGCGGCTTCGCAGGCTTACTATCGAGAGAAGCCTTATCTAGCATGGGGTTATGGCTCTTTAGAAGACTACTTGCTGCGTAGCTGGGAAGCGGGCTATCGTCGGCGCGATCCGCATGATTTGCTGGCGATGATCGAGACCTGGCTGCGCTGTGATGTGGGAGATAATCCGGTTTATCAGGGAGATTATGAGAAGGCGATCGCGTCTATCACGGCCAAAGCTTTGGTCATGCCTGCCACCACAGATCTGTACTTCACGCCCGAAGACTGCGAGGCCGAAGCCAAGCTGATTGCCAACAGCGAGTATCGTCCGATCTCTTCTATCTGGGGACATCGGGCAGGCAATCCCTATCAGAACGCTGAAGACGAGCTGTTTATTAAGCAGGCAATCGAAGATTTGCTGAGGGACTCTACAGATAAGTCTGAGCCAAGGGAGCCGCAAATAAATACCGCACCGATGTAGGGGCACAGCACTGCTGTGTCTAATGCAACAAACACTGCTACCCGACGGAACTTTTCTTAAACGCGTGTCCCTTCATTGTCGAGTTCCTAGATAAATTCGGTATCATCGTCGAGTTGACCATTACCGAAACAGCGTTCATGGCCGGACATAGTAAGTGGGCGAATATTAAGCGTCAAAAGGCGCGAGTAGATGCCGTCAAGGGGAAAGTCTTTGCGAAGCTTTCTAGGGAAATTATTGTGGCGGCGCGGCTAGGCGGCGGCGATCCTGACGGCAATTTTCAGCTGCGTACGGCGATTGATAAGGCTAAGGCGGCAAGCTTTCCAAAGGAGAATATTGACCGGGCGATCGCAAAGGGAGCTGGCACTTCAGACGGAGACGATGCGTTCGAGTCAATTCGCTATGAGGGCTATGGACCGGGTGGCGTTGCCGTGCTGATCGAAGCGCTGACGGACAATCGCAACCGGGCGGCAGCAGATCTGCGGACGGCCTTTAATAAGAATGGCGGGAATTTGGGTGAAACTGGCTGCGTGGGCTGGATGTTCGACCAGAAGGGGGTAATTACCTTGCTTGGGGATATCGATGAAGAGGCTTTATTAGAGGATGCTTCGGAAGCGGGTGCGCAGTCTTATGAAATGATCGACGACCTTGATCAGGGCGAGCCGGGAGCGGAAGTTTTTTGTGAAGTATCCGATTTAGAAGTGGTCAGCAGCGCACTACAAAAAGACTACAAAGTGCAGGAAGTCGATATGCGATGGATTCCAGCTAACACGGTGCAGATAGATCAGCCCGAAGTGGCGCTGTCTTTGATCAAGATGATGGACGCTCTAGAAGATTCGGATGATGTGCAGTCGGTTACTGCCAATTTTGATATGTCTGAAGCGGTGATGGCTGAAGTTCTGCAATAGCTAGATCTAGATAGTCGAGATAAGTTGATAGATTCTGGTTCCCGCGCGACAATGTAAAGACATATAGCTTGATTTCTTATGTCCGCTCATGCAGCCCATAGCTTACTCTCTACGAATAAAGCGTCAGCGACATCTGAACAGTATGCTGCGGCTGACTACGAAATCCGACACTATGATGTCGTGGTGGTGGGCGGCGGTATTGTTGGCCTGGTCCTGGCCTGTGGGCTGCGCAATACGGGATTGCAGGTTGCGGTGATCGAAGCTCAGAGCGCGCAGCAGGCAGCTAGCAGGCAGAGGGCATACGCATTTTCACCCGTGTCGGCCAAAATTTTGGCAGGGTTAGGACTGTGGGAGACTGTTAGGCCACAGCTCACCCCTTTTCACCGAGTCAAACTCTCGGACGCTGACTATTCTAAGGCGATTACTTTTCGCCCTGAACACGGTGCTGATCAGGTTAAATCCGCTCAGGCTAAAAGTGATGCGGTCTATTATTCGGCAGAGCACACAGTGCTAATGTCGGCGCTTCAGTCTGCGATCGGCGCGGCAGATAGCATTGACTATTGGTGTGAAAGTCAGGTGCTGCCAGATCAGTCCAATGTCCGCTCTATTGATGGTCCTAGTACTCGGCTGGCGGTAGAGCAGGCAGATCGGCGCTATGAGTTTCGAGCGCCGCTGGTGGTGGGGGCAGATGGTGCTAGATCGGGGGTGCGCGATCGCGCCCAAATCGAAACCTTTGGCTGGAAATACTGGCAGTCCTGCATCACCGCCGTGTTGGAGCCCGAAAAGTCTCATCGCAACACCGCCTACGAAAAATTCTGGCCAAGCGGTCCTTTTGCCATTCTGCCTTTACCCCACAACCGCTGCCAAATTGTGTGGACCGCGCCGCACGCAGAAGCTAAGGCGATGCTGGCCCTCCCAGAAGAACAGTTTCTAAAGGAGCTGACGGCCCGCTATGGCGATCAGATGGGTCAGCTGCGGCTGGTGAACCGACCGATGATGTTTCCAGTTCAGCTCATGCAGAGCAAGCAGTATGTACAGCCTGGCGTAGCGCTGATTGGCGACGCGGCTCACTGCTGTCACCCCGTGGGCGGACAGGGCTTGAATATGGGCATTCGAGATGCTAGTGCCCTGGCCGAAATTATTCAGCAGGCGGCGTCTGCGGGCGAAGAGCTTGGCAATTTGAAAGTCCTCAAGCGCTATGAGCGCTGGCGTAGAACCGAAAACTGGTTCACCCTTAGCCTGACTGACTTTTTGAATCGGTCTTTCTCTAACCGCTTTGTGCCGCTGGTGATTGCTCGCAGGGCGGGCATCTGGGTGCTTGATACAGTGACGCCGCTAAAGCGTTTAATATTGAAGCTAATGACAGGTTTTTTTGGCAGGCTACCTGCCAAGGCAAAATAGGCTATGCCGACAACGCTTGCTTTAATTGCCCATGACAGTAAAAAAGACCAGCTAGTGAGCTTCGTTATAGAATACGCGGCCTTGCTTTCTCGCTATCAGCTGATTGGCACAAAAACGACGGGCGATCGCATTACTCAAGACACGCCGCTCGCTGTCACCGCCTTGCTGCCCGGCAAGCTAGGCGGTGACGTGCAGGTTGCCGCAAGGGTAGCTGAAGGAGACCTTGCTGCTGTTATCTTTCTAACCGACTCGCTGAGCGCCGACTACCGCAGCGCTGATATCAGCCTGATGCTGCGAATGTGTCAGCTACACGATGTGCCTTTGGCGACTAATCTTTCTACTGCCCGCGCTGTCGTGCTGTCGCTGGCCAAAAGCCGGATTGCGCATCTGATCTTTAATCCGATTTCGGGTCAGGGCAATCCCGACCAAGACCTGAAGCTAATTCGCCAAATCCTAGAACCGCAGATTCAGGTCAATGTGATTTGTACAGAGCCAGGTGTGACGCCAGGGCAGCAGGCGCGAGAAGCGATCGCCTCTGGAGCCGATCTAATCATTGCCTCCGGCGGTGACGGTACGGTTTCCGCTGTGGCCGAAGCCGTCATGCAAACCGATATTCCCCTGGGCGTAATTCCGCGTGGCACCGCTAATGCCTTCTCTATAGCGCTAGGCATTCCGACTAATCTACGGGCTGCTTGTGAGACCATCTTGGCAGGGACTACCAAGCAAGTTGACAGTGCCACCTGCAACGGACTGCCGATGGTGCTGCTAGGCGGGATTGGCTTCGAGGCGGAGACGGTGGAGCGGGCGAACCGAGAGATGAAGAACCGCTTTGGCGTGCTGGCCTATTTGGTGGCAGGGATGCAGCAGATAGCGGACCAGAAAGCTTTTGAAGCAGAAATTGAAATCGACGGTGAGATCAACAAATTTGAATGCAGTGCGATTACTGTTGCTAATGCTGCGCCGCCAACGTCTGTATTGGCGCAAGGGTTTGGTGAAGTAATCAGCGATGATGGGCTGCTAGACGTGACGATCGGACTCTCACCGGTTGAGGCCCAGGGAATTGGATCGAGGCTGCAAGGGGTGGGCGCGATCGCAGAGCTTTTCACCGCCGCCCTAGTCAAGCGCCCCACTCAAAACGAAGGCATCCTTAGCCTGCGTGTACCCAAGCTCAAAATCACAACGACGCCCCCGCAAAAAGTTGTTGTAGATGGTGAAATTATTGGCACTACCCCGGTCGAGTTTGACTGTATTGCCAACGGGTTGACAATTCTAGCGCCGATTGCAGTCGATTAGACAAGGGGCGTATACTCAAACAACATATGGTTGTTCACATCTGTAGGCAGGTTTGTGTGATACCTAGCTTCGCGAGTCCGGACTAAACTGAAACCTTTTGTCGCTGGCGAATATCTTCGAGTTTGGCGTCGGGAATGGCAGCGATCAGCTGTTGAGTGTATGGCGTTTGGGGTGAGTTGTAGATAGCTTCGGACGGGCCAATTTCTTCAATTTTGCCTTTGTTCATCACCATGATGCGATCGCTCACAAATTTCACTACGCTCAGATCATGCGAAATGAAGATATAGGTGAGATTAAATTCCTGCTGCAAGTCTTTCAACAGATTGAGCACCTGCGCCTGTACCGAGACATCTAGCGCCGAAACGGACTCATCACAGATAATAAATTTGGGCTCGCAGGCCAGCGTTCTAGCAATACACACTCTTTGCCTTTGTCCACCGGAAAACTCGAAGGGCATGCGATTCATGGCGCTAGCGTCGAGCCCGACTCGCTCTAGCAAGTTAGCTACGCGCGATCGCCTCTGCGTCTCATCGCCGCCAAGTCCATGAATCCGCATCGGCTCCATAATCGCAGAACCGATCGTCTGTCGAGCATCTAGCGAGCCATAGGGGTTTTGAAAGACAATCTGCATCTCGCGTCGCAGGCGTCGCATCTCTTCACTGCTCAGATCTAGAACAGATTTTTCGTCAAAGTGAATTGAACCCGATGTCGGCTCAATTAGCCGCAGCAAGCAGCGACTCAGGGTAGATTTACCACAGCCTGACTCCCCAACTAGTCCGAGAGTCTCACCGGGATAAACGTCAAAACTAACGCTGTCTACCGCTCTAAATTCTGTTTTTTTGCCAAAAAAGCCGTTGCTAACAGGGAATGCTTTGGTGAGTTCTTTTACTTTTAGCAGAGGCTGCTGCTGCAAGATTTGGGCGCGATGCTGTTCTACTTCACTAGAGCTGACTTCGGCTAACAGCTCTGCTCTTTCTGCGTCTGTGCGGACGGTAGCCGTAATCTCTTTATCTGCATTTACGCTCATAAAATCACTGACAGTAGGCAGTCGCCGCAGCTGTTTGTTGGGCCGAGGACGACAGTTCAAGAGTCCTTGCGTGTAGGGATGCTGTGGGTTAGCAAACAGATCGTATACAGGAGCAATCTCGACTAAATCACCCTTGTACATGACGGCGACGCGATCGGCAATCTGCGAGACGACGCCCATATCGTGGGTAATAAACAAAATGGCGGTGCCCCTAGCTGCCTGCAAGTCTCTGAGCAAGTCGAGGATAGTAGACTGAATGGTGACATCTAGCGCGGTAGTTGGTTCGTCAGCGATCAGGACAGCGGGGTTGCCAGAAAGGGCGATCGCAATCATCACCCGCTGCTGCTGTCCGCCTGAGAGCTGATGCGGATAGCGGCCCAGTATTTGTTTGGGCTCCGGCAGTTTGACTTCCTCGAACAATGCGATCGCCTTAGCTTCAGCCGCACTACCGCTTAAACCTTGGTGCAGCCGCAACGCCTCTACAAGCTGATCGCCGCAGGTATAGACCGGGTTGAGCGAAGTCAGCGGCTCTTGAAAAATCATCGAGATCAGCTTGCCTCGATACTGTCGGCGCTCTTCTAAGGGCAGTGTCAGCAGATCGACCGGCTGAGCGTTTGGCTTGCTCGGATCGCAAAACCACACTTCGCCTGATACCTGTGTACTATCTTCTAGCAGACCAATGAGTGCTAAAGAAGTCACCGACTTGCCCGAGCCTGATTCACCCACAAGTCCCAGCGTTTGCCCAGGTTCAATAGAAAAAGAGACTGACTTCACCGCTTGAATTGCGCCTGCCTTTGTAGGAAAAACAATAGAGAGATTGCGAACGTCAAGAATCGGGAAAGTCATGTTTGAACCCTATAGCTTCTAATTTTCTTCTAAAGTTTTCGATGAAGCAAGTTATGACGTAACGATACCGTATAGAGATAAACAGACTGTAGCGAGTTAAACGAAAGCTGTCTTCACGCAGCGGCTGGTACAAAAAGCAAAACTCTCGAGAGGCTGAGCGCATGTCGTCGCTCTGGGTATATCTCTAGCTATATCTCTAAAGGCATGTTTCACGATTGCGATCGCCTAGACAGTAGCCCAAATGTATCGATTTACTCATTTTGTAGGGAGGGTTTCACGTAGGTTCCTATAATCCTCGTAACCAATCCTCTGGTTTGATAACTAGTCAACAACAGCAAACATAACAGCAGGAGTTCAGAAGAGTATTATGCGCCCATACGGTTTTCTAAGACAGCGTTTTCGACGAGTTCTATTAGCAGTGATGGCACTGACGCTGGCGGTCGTCCTAGCGAACTGCGGCGGCGCATCTGACGAATCAACGACGGCAGATACCTCTGATGGAGGGGCTGCTCCGGGTGGTGCGCTAGTGTTTGGTTCGGTGGGTCAACCGGTGAATTTGACACCTGGTGACATCACAGACGGCAACTCGATCTATGTACAGCAGCAAATCTATAACTATCTGGTCGGCAATGAGCCTGGCGGTACCGATCTCGCACCGGAACTAGCTACCGAATGGACGCCTTCTGAAGACGGCAGAACCTGGACTTTCAATCTGCGTGAGGGCGTGAAGTTCCACGACGGGACCGACTTCAATGCAGAGGCGGTTGTGTTTAATGTCAACCGCTGGTGGGATCCAGAGTTTGAGTTTGGCTATCGAGATTCGGGTAGCTTGTATGAGATTTGGACCGATTTGTTTGGTGGGTTCAAGGGGGATGAGGCTTCGACCCTAGTTGATGTACGAGCGGTCGACGATCTGACGGTAGAGTTTGAGATTACCGAGCCGTTTGCAGCTTTTCCGGCGGCGATTTCATCGGGCTATTTTGGAATTGCTAGTCCAACCGCAGTGCAAGCAGACACTAGCTACGGAACGCCTTCTGGCGCGGCAGTAGGCACAGGTCCGTTTGTGTTTGACTCTTGGATCAGCGGCGATCGCGTCACTCTCACAAAGTTCGACGACTATTGGGAAGAAGGAATGCCCAAAGTCGATCAGCTCATCTTCAGCTTTGTTGAAGATCCGGCGGCTAGACTGGCTCAGCTGCGTGCTGGGACGCTGGACTTTACCGTAGATCTCACACCTGACCAATTGACTGAGATTGAATCGGACCCTAATTTAGAAGCGGTCTATCGCCCTTCATTCAATGTGGGCTATCTAGGGCTAAACCCTAGCTATGAGCCGCTAGCGACTAAAGAAGTGCGTCAGGCGATCGCGCAGGCAATCAACAAACCGGCAATTGTCGAAGCCTTCTGGGGCGATTTAGGAGAAACTGACGGGCACTTTGTTCCGCCCTCTCTAGAAGCCTTTAGAGATAGCGGTGTGGATGATTACGAATACGACGTGGAAGCCGCCAAAAGTGCGATCGCCGAAGCAGGCTATCCAGACGGCTTTGATCTAGACATGTGGTACATGCCCGTCAGCCGTCCCTATTTCCCCAATCCCAAGCCAATCGCTGAAGCCTTTGCCGCTGAACTCAGCCAGATCGGTATCAATGTAAATCTGCAAACCAAAGACTGGGGCGCGTACCTGGCCGATCGCAACGTTGCCCCTGGTTTTCAGTCCTTCATGCTGGGTTGGACAGGTGACTATGGCGATCCAGACAACTTCCTCTATGCTCACTTTGGGCCTGGGGCAACGCAGGACTTGGGAGACTATCAAAATCCAGAACTGTTTGATCTGCTCGAACAGGCCCGAATAGAGAGCGATCCAACTGCCAGAGAAGATCTGTACAAGCAGGCAGATGCCCTCACGTTTGACGAAGCGCTGAGAATTCCAATTGTGCATTCTCAGCCGCTATTGGCTAAGCGGGCCGGCCTTTCTGGCTGGGAGCCGAGTCCGTTCAGCTCTGAGCCGTTTGTGGCGATAGAGAAAGGGTAGTAGCAGAAGGGGTAGTCAGTTTCTCGCGGGTAAACCACTTCTTGGAATCATTATGGGCAGATACATTCTCAGACGATTGCTTCAGCTAGTACCCGTACTGCTGGGTATCTCACTGCTGGTATTTGCTTTCTTGCATTTGATTCCGGGCGATCCGGCGGTGACGATGCTGGGCGATCGCGCTACCCCTGATGCTGTCGAAAAGCTACGAGAGCGAATGGGGTTGAATGAACCGCTGCCGCTCCAGTACCTTTCTTTCTTAGGTAGTCTGCTCAGCTTTGATCTAGGCACGAGCATCTTCACAGGCGTGCCAATTGCCGATGAAATTCGACTGCGCTGGCCGGCTACCTTTGAACTGTCGGTGATTGCGATGCTGATTGCGCTAGTGGTTGGCATCCCGGCAGGCGTGCTAGCCGCAGTCAAAAAGAACAGTTGGGTCGATAATTTGACGATGACAGGCTCTTTGCTAGGCGTGTCGATGCCGGTTTACTGGTTAGGTTTGCTGCTGATTTATCTCTTTGCTGTCAATTTACAGTGGTTGCCGCCGAGCGGACGCACCGATATCAGCGTAGCTTTCAAACCTGTTACTGGATTCTTCATTTTTGATTCGGTCATTCAAGGCGACTTCAAGGCTCTGGGCGATGTGCTAGCTCACTTGGTTCTACCGGCGGTTACGCTGAGCACGATTCCTCTAGCAATAATTGCACGTATTACTCGCAGCGCCATGCTGGAGGTGCTGTCGCAAGACTATATTCGCACGGCCAGATCGAAGGGGTTAAAGGAGCTGGCCGTCATTGGTAAACATGCTTTGAAGAATGCGATGCTGCCAGTGGTCACGATTGTTGGACTAGAGTTTGGCACGCTGCTAGGCGGAGCTATCCTGACAGAGACCATCTTCTCTTGGCCGGGAATTGGCAGCTGGATTTATGGTGGCATTTTGCAGAGAGACTATCCGGTGGTACAAGGTGGCGTCGTATTTGTGGCGTTTGTGTTTGTGCTGATCAATCTGCTAGTCGATCTCTCCTATGCACTCTTAGATCCTCGCATTCAGTACAAGTAAGGGCGATCGCACTGCCTCTTATTGAACTGCTTCTTATTGAACTTCTTCTTATTGAGCTGCTTCTTGCTGAACTAGCTTTTTATTGAATTCTTCTCTTGTTTCCCAACCTCAATGTGTTTTTATGGCGATTACACCTACTCCATTACCTACCCCAACGCCTACTCCAATAAAAACGAAACGCAAACCTAAACTCCTAAAGAATCGCGCTGTTCAAAGATTTCTCGAATCAACCTCTGGTCTGATCGGGCTAGGGCTGACTGTATTCATTGTCTTGGCCGCGCTGCTTGCACCTGTATTAAACCCTTACGATGCGGCCTCTGCCAGGGACTACGCAGCCAGGCTACAGGGTCCAAGTGCGGCGCACTGGTTCGGTGCGGATGGATTGGGTAGAGATATTTTGACGCTGGTTTGGTACGGACTAAGAACCTCGCTAGTGATTGGCTTAGTCTCGGTTTTGATTGGGCTGTTGATCGGCGTGGGGCTAGGACTAGCTGCCGGTTATTTTCGCGGCTGGATAGAAACGGTGGTGGGCTGGATAACTGACGTAATGCTGGCATTTCCGTCAATTTTGCTGGCGATCGCGGTAGTCACCGTCACTGGCCCCAGCGTTATCAGTGTTATGGTCGCCGTCGGAATTGTACAAATCCCCAAGTTCATTCGGCTTACCCGCAGCATGGTGCTGTCCCTGCGCGAACAAGAGTTTGTTCAAACAGTCCGCGCTTTTGGAGCAAAGCCGCCGCGCATTGTCTTTCTACATATTTTGCCTGCTAGCCTAGCCCCCTTAGTGGTGCAGGCAACCTTAGCGATCGGCACCGCCACGCTAGAAGCCGCAGGACTTGGTTTCCTTGGACTAGGCGCACAGCCGCCTACACCAGAGCTCGGCACTATGCTCTCCGATGCGTTCAAAGGAGGGTATTCACTCTCCGCCCCCTGGACAATTGTATTTCCAGGTTTGTTTATCACCTTGACCGTGTTGGCTTTCAATCTATTAGGCGATGGACTTAGAGACGCACTAGATCCCAAGGGCAGTCGCTGAGTCTGGCTTCGACTCTGCTTAGCCCTCGGTATTCTTGCAAACGTCAGGCACACACCTGTAGCCTATGCTCTAAAAAGAGACCTGCGCCTGCAAGTTGAAGAAAAACAGGTCCGGATTGTCTTCAAAGTTGTTGGCATTCATTATCCAGTAGACAGAAGGAATGATCGCTAGATTCGGAGAAACCGGATAGCGATAGTTGACTTCTACTTCTCGCTGAATGGCACCATCACCGCCGCCAGCAATCAGGAACTCCTCTCCACCTAAAACTTCAAACGGCTGTAGATAAGAGATTGTTGCCAGTGCGCCCGGTTTGAACAAGCCTGGGAAAGCAACCCCAGCCTGAATCGACTGAGCGTTGACATCTCCACCTTCACGCCCTTCAGTAGACGGATTCAAATTAGTACTGCCATAGCTGTAGCGGCCAAATAGGCCAAACCCTTCAGTCACTAGCCAGTCAAAGTTGAATAAGAACGTGTCTGCCGTCGCGTTGTTTAAAGGGCCGCCTTCGCCGTCATCGGCTAGACCATACAAGGGCTCGCTCACCGCGCCGCCAACAATACCAAACTGATTGGCCTCCAGATTGGAGCGCGTGTACAGAAATCTAAGATTGATATCGTCTGTGGGATAAATGCCGAGCTGTCCGGTTAAAGTGTTCGCCCCACCAAACAGACCACGTTGGGGGTCGCTAGAAGATCTGGGCCCTGATAAAAATTCTGTATTTTCAGCTAGATAGCCCACTCGGATATCAGCCCATTTCGCAATGTCAAATTCAGCAACAACGCCCGCGCCTCTGTCTACCGCATTGACCTGCGTACCGCCGCTAGAGTTGAAGCTGTTGGCGCCGGTCAGGAAAAAGGTGAATCGGTTGTTGTCGAAGTGTCTGTACCAGTTAACTCGAGGACCGATAGTGAGTGACAGCTTCTTTCCAACAGGAAACGAGTAGAAGACTTCTCGAATGACTGGCTCATCTTCTCTAATGGCTCTAGAGAGGGTAAACGGCGTGCCGTAAGTATTGAACAGACCGGCTGATGTAAATTTGTTGGCAGATGAGGTAGCGTCGCCGCCTGCTATCTGAATTTGCAAGCGGTCTTTGCCAGTGAAAGAAGAAGTCAGATCTAGCCAGGCTAGATAGCCGAAAGTTGGCTGAATATCGCTGTCTATAGATTGAACGAGAGGGTTGCCATCATCATCGCGCCCGCCAGCGAAGGGATTGGCTGCATTTGCCCGCTCTGACAAGATATCTCCGCCAGCTGTGCCATAGCTCAAGTAAGAAAAGACGCTGCCTCTCAGCTTTGTTGTCGTTGAAAACTGATTGGACTCTAGCTCTGCAACATCCGCTTCGAGATCAGTGACCTGTGCGCGAACAGCTTCTATCTCGACAGCGAATTCTTCCTGTAGTCGGTTCGCCTCAGCTAAGAGAAGGCTGCTCTGATTGGGGAAAATCACTATGTCCAAACAGGCATTTAGCGCAGCGGCAAATTCATAGCGGGTCATAGCGCGATCGCCCCTAAAGGTGCGATCTGGGTAGCCTTCTATGCAGCCATACTCTTCTACTAGCCGCTGAAGTGCAGTAAACGCCCAGTCGCCTGGCTCTACGTCAGACAGCTCTGAGACGCTGGTAACTTGAGCAATGTCTACTGAATTTTCTACTGCTGATATCTCTACAGGAGCCGTCTGTATGGCTTCGATATCTGTATTATCTAGCGCTAAACCTGTCGGTTCCAATTCGGAAATTAGAACTTCTGAGACGGTAGTATTTTCCTCGGATTCCGCTGTGACATCGTTCTCAAACTCTGCTGTAGTACTTACCTCTTCAACAGGATTTATGCTTGCTGTGGCGTCACTGGCACTGGCTGCTCGGATAGAACCAACATCACAGATGGCTAAAAGTAACAAAACTTGAAAAGGAAACTTGAGCCGCCCCAATCTGACTCGCTCTAAGAGCGATAGACCTAACAACATTAACTAAACTCCTGACCCACACTTAATTGAGAGCCAAGCTATCAGCAAAGAAAAGCAACAAAAGTATCGTCTACTACATTCCAGTTGCGTATTTTCCTTGAATAATGGCGTTGAGAACGGTGTGATGTGACAGGCAAAAAATTGGCCTAAGCAACATATTAGCCTGAATAAAAATAGGAGGTACCTGATGAGCCAGCGAGATAGATTTGTCGAGAACCCAGACGAGACCGTTGCAGAGTTGCCTCCCGTACCAACGATCGCAGTTCCAACAGATTTGATCTACGGTCTAGAGGATCGTCCTCCGCTTAGAGAAGCGATCTTTGCTGCCGTTCAGCACGTTCTAGCCAGCTTCATTGGCATCATCACGCCTTCTTTGATCATCGGTGGGGCCTTGGACCTGCCGCCAGAAGACAGAGCTTATATTATTAGTATGTCTCTGTTTGTCTCAGGCATTGCCACCTTTATTCAAGCGAAAAAGGTTGGACCGGTTGGCTCTGGTCTGCTGAGCGTTCAGGGCACTAGCTTTGCTTTTATTGGTCCGATTATTGGTGCGGGTTTGGCAGCAACCGCAGGCGGTGCAACGCCGACTGAAGCACTGGGAATTATCTTTGGAATGTGTCTGCTAGGGTCGTTTATTGAAATGATCTTTAGTCAGTTTTTAGAAGTCATCAGCCGTATTATCACGCCGCTAGTGACGGGCACGGTGGTGATGCTGATCGGGCTGACGCTGACGAAAGCTGGCATATTAGCAATGGGTGGGGGCGCGATCGCAAAAGGCAACGAAACCTTTGGCAGCGCACAGAATATCTTTCTTTCTCTGCTGGTCTTGGCAATTATCCTTGTTCTTAATAGCAGCAGCAACACCTTTTTGAGAATGGCCTCTATTGCCATTGGCCTGATTGTTGGCTACATCCTCGGCATCTTCTTAGGCATTGTCGATCTCAGCAGGCTGTCCTCTCTCTCCGTGTTTGCTCTGCCGCAGCCTTTCCGCTACGGATTTGGGTTTAACTTTGCTGCCTTTATTCCCTTCGCCTTTCTCTATTTGATCACTACGATTGAATCTATTGGCGATCTGACAGCGACTTCTGTTGTAACCGGTCAGCCGATCAAAGGAAAGATTTACTTCAATCGAATTCGTGGTGGCGTATTGGGTGATGGCGTCAACTCTTTCATTGCCGCGCTGTTCAACACTTTTCCTAATACCACCTTTAGCCAAAACAACGGTGTCATTCAGCTGACGGGTATTGGCAGCCGCTATGTTGGCTACTTTATTGCAGGCATTTTTGCCCTATTGGGCCTATTTCCAATTGTCGGTGGTGTGCTACAGGCGATTCCTCAAGCGGTGCTAGGCGGCGCGACAATTCTTATGTTTGGCAGTGTGGCAGCAGCCGGTATCAAGATTATCTCTACGATTGAACTCGGCAGAAGAGAAACTTTGATTCTGGCGACTTCTCTAGGACTGGGGCTAGGTGTGACCTTTGACCCTGATTTTCTAGTAGGGCTACCACCGCTAGCGCAGAGTATCTTTGCTTCTGGTATTTCGACTGGCGGCATTTGTGCGCTGGTGCTCAACATTCTTTTGCCAGGTGAGCGCCGATAGTAGTTGCGCTCAATGTTTCTCTTGCTAGTGCTTTTCCCTGTTAGAGCTTCTCTTTGCTGGTGCCTCTTTGGATGCTCCAGCTTGAGTTTTTTCTATGCAGATGCTAGAGAAACATAGAGTTTTCAGCTTCCTCAGTCTGTATTATGACCGGTATCATAGCTGTGTAAGCCGAGGCATTTTTCCATGACAGTCGCTGTTTCTATCCCCGATTTCTGCAAAGGTATCCAGCATTTTGGCTCTGTTACCTCTGATTTTGAGCAGTATGGTAAGGCAGCCGCGATCGCACAAGGAAAGCAGGCGATCGCCTCCCCTACAGACCCCGCCGCCGTCTACCAAACCCGACTAGCCGCCGATGCCCTGCGCTATTTAACCTTGCGCACTACTGCGAGCAAGCAGTCTGGCCATCCCGGCGGATTTGCCAGTATCGCGGATGTGATTGCCTCACTAGTCATGCTCGGCTACAAAAATCTGATCACCGAAGTCGGTCACCACGCCCCTGGCTTTTACAGCACCGTTTTTCTAGATAGCTCTTTAGAACAGATGGGTATCAAAACCGTTGAGGAGCTAGGCGATCGCTTCAGAGAAACCCACGGTCTGCTCGGCCACCTCTCCGGCCAAATTCCCGGCTTGCTCAGTCCTGCCGGTCCACTCGGTCAGGGCCAGCACTTTGCCATGGCTGCCGCCAAGCTTCACCCCGATCAGCTCTTTCCCGTCACTATCGGCGACGGTGGACTGGGTGAACCCTACATCATGAGTAGCCTCGGCCACTTCAACACAATCTATCCCAAGGTCACCAACTATCTGCCCATTCTGGTCTGGAACGGCTTTTCGCAAGAGCATCACAGCATCGTCTCGACCTACACCAACGAGCAGATGATTGCCTACTGGAGCGGTAACGGCTTTGCCAAAGTCATCCTAGTCGATGCCAAAGCGTACGACGATGCGGACCAAGCAGGTGCCTACGTCGATAGCACCGCCTTCTCCGACAAACAGCGAACTGTCTTTACCCAGGCCATTCTAGAAGCAACAGACGAGGCGGCGAAGTCTGCCTTAGGCGGCACTCAAACTGTTTTGATCGTCAAACAGCTAAAAGGCGCAGGCGTTCACAAGAGAGGATCACAGTCTCATAACCTCTACCCCGGTGACAGTCTAGACAAAGACTACATCGTAGCCGCACTAAAAGAGAGAGCCCTGCCGCCCGAGGGATGGGCGCTGGTTCGAGAAAACTTTGCTCGCTCTCACGGTGGCCCCGCCGCGCAGACCGCCGTGACCGAATCCGAACTACCGCTGTCTGATTTAGGCGCGCTCCCGCTCAACGAATTTCCGGTTGGAGAAGAGAACAAACAGGTTGCCACCACGGCGATGGGCCTTCTAGTCGCTCATGTGGGCCAGCAAGATCCCAACTTTGTGATTACCAACGCGGATGGTAATGCTGCCTCGGGTATTAACAATATTAACCAGGCGCTCAAGATCATTCACCCGACAACAGACGACACTTATTTTCAGGGTCCAAAAGGCCAGGTGTACGAGCCGCTGAGTGAAGATGCCTGCGCTGGGCTTGCGGCTGCTCAGGCGTTGATGGGTGCTCGTAGCCTGTGGTGTTCTTATGAGTCTTTTGCGATCAACGGCCTGCCCATTTGGCAGACCACCACTCAAGCAATGGCCGAGCTGCGTAGACCAACACCGTCTACGATTTGTTTATTTACAGCGGGGGCGCTAGAGCAGGGCCGTAATGGCTGGACTCATCAGCGCCCAGAAATCGAGAATTACTTCGCGGCGATGATGAGAAATGGCAATATTTTCCCGCTGTTTCCGATTGATGCCAATAGTATTCAGGCTTGCTATGAGTGGGCGATCGCAACCCAAAACAAAGGCATTACCATCACCGCTAGCAAATCTCCTTTACCGATTCGCACCACCTTCGAACAAACTCGCACCGCCCTGGCAAAAGGAGCCGTCGAGATACAAGAAACTCCAGGAGAAAAAACAGTTGTCTTTGGCGTTGTCGGCGATATGATGCTGATTCCGGTCTTAGAAGCCGCGACTGCATTAAACGAGCGCGGCGTTGGCAGCAAAGTCATCAGCATTGTCAGCCCTAGACGGCTGTATCGTCCCAGTGATGTAGCCTGGGAGAGCTGCTCTTATGCGGACGGAGACTTTTTGAGCGATGCGGAGTTTGCCGAACTGTTTGATGGAGACGCGGTGATTGGCGTAACCGGTGGATCGAGCGCGACAGTAGAGCCTTTGATGCTCAGAAGCACTGCGCCGCGAGATGTCTTTGCCTGGAAGAGAGGAGAAACAGCCGCTAGTGCGCGTCAGCTCTTTTCACTTAACGATCTGACTGCTGACGCCATTGCGCAGCGTGCAATGGCACTGTTGGAGGCGTAGATAATGACAAGCCAAGACACGCCTAAAATTATCGTTCTAGATGACGATCCGACCGGGTCGCAGACGGTGCATAGCTGTTTGCTGCTGCTGAAGTGGGACGTGGAGACGCTGGTCCTGGGGCTGCAAGATGCCTCACCGATTTTCTTTGTGCTGACGAATACGCGATCGCTCACCCCAGAAGCCGCCGCCGCTGTCACCGCCGAAGTCTGCGACAATCTCAAGCAGGCACTTAAGCAAACCCAAACAACTAACTTCCTGCTAGTCAGTCGCTCGGACTCTACCTTGCGTGGGCATTACCCTGTAGAGACCGATGTCATCGCTGAGCATCTAGGTCCGTTCGATGCTCACTTCATGACGCCGACTTTCTTTGAAGCGGGGCGAGTGACGATAGAGAGCACGCACTATATCGAATCTGACGGTCAGCGCATTCCCACCCACGACACCGAATTTGCAAAAGATTCTGTGTTTGGCTACAGCACTAGCTACCTGCCTGACTATGTAGAAGAAAAAACAAATGGCAAAATTTCCGCCAGCGAAGTCGAGCAGTTCACGCTGAAAGATATTCGACAGGGCAGCTTAGACAGGCTCCTAAAGCTTGAAGAAAACCGCTGCGTTGCCGTTGATGGACAGACCCAAAGCGACCTGGACCAGTTTGCCAAAGACCTGCTCACCGCCGCCGCTCAAGGGAAAAAATTCTTGTTTCGCAGTGCCGCTAGCCTGTTGACATCTCTAGCCAATCTCCCACCTCAGCCCACCGCGCCCGAAGAGATGTATCAGCTGACCCATGCCTCAGCGGGCGCGGTGATTGTCGGCTCTCATGTTCAAAAGACGACCCGACAGCTAGAAGCTCTGTTGAATGCGCCCGACACGGTTGGTGTAGAAGTAGACGTTTTGCAGCTAAAGAAGAATCCCGATACAGGCCATGATCAGATCTTAAATTTCGTCGTTCAAAAGATAGAAGACGCCCACAGAAAAGGAGAAACGCCTGTTATCTACACCAGCCGCACAGAACTGGCTTTTGACAGTCCGCAGGCGCGTCTTGCTTTTGGCGATGCGATTTCTGCCCTGTTAGTAGAAGTAGTCCAGGCGCTGCCCAAAGACATTGGCTTTTTAATTAGCAAAGGTGGCATTACCTCAAACAATACGCTCAGTAAAGGATTAGCGCTCACCTCAGCTAGGCTTCTAGGTCAGGTCATTCCAGGCGTTTCTGTTGTGAAAACACCCTCAGATCATCCCCAGTTCATTGACTTGCCAGTTGTTGTTTTTCCAGGAAATGTGGGGGATGATGCAGCGCTGGCACTAGCTTATAAACGGCTAGCAAACCTCAATTAGAAACAGACCTTAGGAAGGCCCTCAAGCGTGGAGGCTCTAAACATGGTGAGAGCTATAGCGGCAGCTTGATTACAAACTTAGTTCCCTGCTGCGAAGAGATGACAGTCAAGCGTCCTCCGTGCTGCTGGGTCACAATCGTGTGACTAGTAGACAGTCCTAGCCCGGTCCCTTTACCTACAGGCTTGGTTGTGAAGAAAGGATCGAAGATTCTATCTTGAATGTTTTGAGGAATGCCTGAGCCGTTGTCAGCAATTGTAATCATGACCTCTTGTGTACTGGATAGTTCAGTTGAGATCTTGATCTGAGGACTCCAGTCGCAGGCTAGCTTGGGCTGAACGGTTGGATTCTGACTTGATTGATTATTCACCAGACTGGCATAACGCTCATCTAACGCATCAATAGCATTGATCAAAATGTTCATGAACGCCTGATTCAACGCATGAGGGGCGCAGCCTATCAAAGGGAGCGGACGAAAATCAGTGAAAACTTCTATCTCTGGCCTGACCGACTGGGCTTTCAACCGGTGCTGCAAAACCATCAGGGTACTTTCTATTCCCAGATGAAGAGCGACTGGCTTACGGTCTGCTTCATCCAAGTGAGAGAATGTTCTTAGGGCGGTCACAATCTGGGTAATTCGCTGAGCACCTACTTTCATTGAGCTTAACAGGCGTGGAAAATCTTCGGCTAAAAATGCTAAGTCTATCTCTTCTGTCATTGTTTTGATAGTTTCAGAAGGCGTTGCATACTCTTTCTGATACTCCTCTACTAAGGACAGCAGGTCGCTGGCGTATTGCTCTGCTGGGTGTACGTTTCCCGCGATAAAGTTGACCGGGTTGTTGATCTCGTGAGCAATGCCAGCAACTAGCTGACCCAAGCTAGACATCTTTTCGCTCTGAATAAGCTGCGACTGAGTCTGCTTCAAATCGGCTAAAGTCTCTTCTAATTCATCTGTTTGTAACCGATAGCGGTCTTCGGATTCAAGTACTTGCTGATATTGGTGTGAAAGTAAGTAGTCTGCTCTACGAATAAACAGCAACAAGATACCGTAGAGTACTATTAGGACCAAAGCACTGCCTAGAACAATCGTTCGCTGGGCAAGATGAATTCGGTGCTGTGTCGAAGTGACATCAGTATAAATCTCGAAGGCGCCAATCACTTTGCCGCTGAAATTCCCGGAGCGAATCGGAATATAGCTAGAGAGTAGATATTGTTTAGCAGATTCTCCATCTGTAGCTTGAGAGATATCGCGGTGATTTATCTGACTAACAATTTCCCCTGACTGCGTAGCTATAAAACCTAAAGATTGGCCATTGTTGAGGCCGATTTGGGAAGCGTCGGTTGATAGGATAACCCGTCCATTAGCGTCAAAAACTTTGACTTTTTTAACTTTTGAACCTTCGACAGTAGCTGCTACCCTTTGATTAGCCTGACGAACAGTCGTATCTGATAACAGTAATTGGTCATCTAACGAACGAATAGAAAATAGGTACTGTCCATATTCTGGCCAAAGCGTGTTTGAGAGAACTTGGGTGAGGGCTACATGATTCTCTTCCGTCGAGAGCAGCAAATCGCGCTGTGCCTGCTGGCGGTAAAGCGCAGAGAGCAAAGCAATAGCGATCGCAAACCCACCAACACTAATAATCGAAAAATTCTTGACTAGTTTGAACCGCTTAGCTGCTGTTGGGCTGTTCGTTTTCAAAAAGGCTGGAAGAAATGTGATTTTCATCTATTTGGCCTTGGACCAGGCTATTATGAGAGCTCTGACACAGCGCCTGAAGCAAAGCAATCGAGAACGCATAGCCTTAGGTTTCCCGGTAGAGACGGGCACCCTTGGCCTCTTAGCTATCAACAAGGGTGAGAAAAACATCAGAATCAAGTTGCTAAAAGTCAAACAGTAGCCAAAAGCTATCTACCTGTTCGCATCGCTGAGTTTGAACAGATGTCGATTTCTGTAGATCCATGCATTCAGCGTCAGCTACGTTCTGTTCTACGGTAGGTTCAGAGAAAGACGTTTTTTAAAAGGCTTTGGCGATTATGGACATCTCTTCGCATCCCCCCGCACATGCTTCTGAGAGCTTTGATAGCCTACCTAATCTGGGTCTATCCGAGCAAGAGATCGCTTGGCTGCGGACAGAGACTATTTTTCGTGATTTGCCATTGGCTTTGGTGGAGGCGATCGCACCTTGCCTTTACAAGCTATCGTTCGCTGCCAATCGCCGTTTGATTCTAGAAGATACAGAACCCGATGCACTTTATATTCTCAGATCGGGCCAATTAGAAAGCTATCGTACTCGCCGAACCAGCCAAGCTACCGTTGTGGAACTGCATCCTGGTGACGTTTTGCACTTGCAAGCGCTTCTACTTGGAACAACTTCTACCAAAACGGTTGTTTCACAAACAGACTGCCTTTTGTGGAAGCTAGAGAAGTCTCGCTTTCAGCAGCTAGCCAAAGACTATCCCGAACTCAATCAGGAACTATCAAAGCTTCTGGCCGCCTGCCTAGAAGATGTCTCAGAACAGCTGATCTACGAGCAAGACCGTCAGCAGGCGCTCAGGCCCTATCTCGTCACTAGAGTCAAACGAGGTGTCGTGGGTCGTAGTCGCTATGCCAGTCGGCTGCGGCAAAAGGTGAGAGAGGCGACCAACCTAGAAACCGGCAGCTTAGAAATCGGGCAGGACCGACGACCTCCTGTACTGATCTTCGGTGAGCCGGGATTGAATAAAGATAACCTGGCTGCGTTGATTCACTTCGGTTCTGCAAATAAAGCGCAGCCGATGATTCAGGTCAACTGTGAGAATTTGCGATCGCAAGACCTTTTTGGCCGAGGTGAGAGTCAGCCTGGTTTGCTCGAATGGCTGGGGACCGGAACGCTGCTGCTCAACAATATTCAAGATCTTGACGAGAGTCTAAAAGCGCCAATCCAATCGCTGTTAGAAACCGGGGCATACCAGTCAGTGAGCCGAGAAGGGGAAGCGCCTACCCCTTTATGTCATAGCTCTGCCTGGATTTTACTGGTGGCCGAGAAAGCCCTGCCAGAAATAGCTAGACTCTGTGAGCTGCAAATAAAAGTGCCTCCGCTACGCCTGCGCAAAGCCGACGTAGCCGCTTTAGTGACCTACTTTGCCCAACTGCTCTGCCGCCAACGCGGTCTACGCAAAGTCAAGCTCGACTCAGCTGCGCTTAGACGACTACAAAGCTATGACTTTCCAGGCAATCTCACCGAACTTGAAAGCATGGTAGAGCGGGCAGTAAGCCAGTCAGAAGGCCATACTCTGACGGAAGAAGTCTTCTGGGCTGAGGAAAATGAAAAGCGGCGCTTCCGGTTCAATCTCCTACAGGGCTATCCAAAGCTGCGGCAGTTTCTGCTCAGTCCCTGGTGGCCCGATCGGATCAACTATGGCTTCACGCTTTGGTTTTATCCTATTGTCGTCGCTATTTTAATGTGGGGGCCTCAAACTAGAGATACTAATTTTGCATTAAATTTCTTCTGGGCCTGGTGGTGGCCACTGATTCTGCTTAGTTTTCCGTTCGTGGGTCGGCTGTGGTGCGCGGTTTGTCCATTTATGATCTACGGCGAGGTGGTCCAAAAGCTTTCTCTCAAAGCCTGGCCGCGTCAGCTTCAGGGCTGGCCTAGAGCCTGGGCTGAGCGCTGGGGCGGCTGGATTCTCTATGGAGGATTCGCGCTGATTTTGCTGTGGGAGGAGATTTGGAATCTAGAGAATACGGCCTATCTTTCTGGCTGGCTGTTGCTAATTATCACAGCGGGGGCCGTTGTTTGTTCTGTTCTATTCGAGCGGCGATTTTGGTGTCGCTATCTCTGTCCGATTGGAGGGATGAACGGTCTGTTTGCCAAACTCTCGATGGTAGAGCTGCGCGCTCAGCAGGGAATCTGCTCAGCGACCTGCAATACCTATCATTGCTACAAGGGCGGCCCTACCGAAGGCGAAGGACAAGAGACGAACGGCTGTCCGGTCTACTCCCATCCGGCTCATCTGAGCGACAATCGAAACTGCGTTTTGTGTATGACTTGCCTAAAAGCTTGCCCACACAAGTCTGTAGCGCTAAATCTACGACCGCCAGGAATAGAGCTGTGGACGGGTCACCAGGTTACTAGCTATGAGGTAGCGCTGTTGATGTTACTGTTGGGCGCTGTTTTCTTGCATAGGCTGCCGCAGCTGACGACGATGCTGCTGGGCGAGGCCGCCCTATTGGAGAGTTTTTGGGGGCACGCGATCGCTTCTGCCATTGCTCTATTTCTGCCGGGGGCGATCGCACTTTTAGTCGATCAACTTCGTGCGCAGCTGCAGGGCACGGGAGCCAACCGAAACTTTCTCACCCTTGCCTATGGCTATCTCCCACTCGTTTTGCTAGCTAGCTTGGCTCACTATTTGCTGCCCGGCTTGTCAGAAGCAGGGCAGATTGTACCGGTCTTTTGGGCGACGGTCGGTCGGCCTGCTGTGGGGTTTAGTGCGATCGCTCATCCGGCGGTGATTGCTTTTTTACAGGGCACTGCTCTACTGCTAGGGGCCTGTCTCAGTATCGTGTTGACTCAAAAGATAGGCCGCCAGTCCTGGCTCAAACTCGCCCCGCAGCACAGCGTCACCCTAGGATTCACAGTCCTTTTTTGGCAGCTCATAGTATAGGCGAATTACTTAAATAGATTCACTGAACAGAAGCTTGAAGTAAGACAGGCTCTAACTCTAATACGCATACGATAGTCGCAAGATGTACTATCGTACTGATTTGGGTCTGTGTCCAATTCGGTATTTTCTCTAGAAAGCGAGATAAATATAGCTTTCCGCACTTTGCTTACTACACCACGAAAGGCTACACCCCTTGTTCCATAGCGCAAAGTGCCATAGCAAAGTGCGAATACATCCGCGCTTTGCTATACACAAGGTCGCTATTCGCCCCGTAGCATTCGAATTAGTAATTGCCAAGGATAAAAGATCAGCAATATTCACAAGTCCCAAGCCCTAACCCCGGCCTTTTTTCTGAGGAGAAGAGAGCCTAGCTCCAGCTGACTTCTTGCTGCTGCTGAGTTGGCGCTAATGCGATCGCACATCCAATGCATCCCTCAGCCCATCTCCCAAGTAATTCACGCTCAGCACGGTCAAAAATATAGCCAGTCCAGGGGCAATGACTAGATAAGGCGCACTCGAAACGTAATTTTGGGCGTCGAACAGCATCCGGCCCCAGGTGGGAACATCTGGTGGAAAGCCAATGCCCAAAAAGCTGAGAGTTGATTCGGTAATGATTGCATTGCCGATGCCTAGAGTCGCTGCGACAATCACCGGGCCAATGACGTTGGGTAAGATATGTCGCCAAACGATTCGCACTGGATGCGCCCCTAACGATCGCGCTGCCTGCACAAAAGCCTGTTCTTTGACGGCCAAGAAACCAGCTCGAACCAGCCGAGCAGTAGACATCCAGGTCAAGCCACCAATGACTAAAATAATCAAAACGAAAATTCCGATTTCCGGTCCGACTAAACTGCGCATGGACTCGCGGAACAAATAAACAATCAGTAGGAGTAAAGGCAGCTGAGGCAAAGACAAGAACAGGTCGGTAACTCGCATCAAAGCATTGTCGACGATACCACCACAAAACCCTGCTACCATTCCTACCAAAGTGCCTACAGAGACAGATACCAGCATCGCCGTAACCCCAACTGCTATGCTGATTCGCCCACCCCACAGTAGTCGTGCCAGCTGGTCTTGGCCCAGGTCGTTAGTGCCGAGGGGATGCTGCCAGCTAGGTGCGCTGGTTGCCCTGATAAAATCAATCTCACTGTAGGATGCTGAATACACTAGCGGACCACAGAAAACCGCCAGGCCAAAGATCAGCAAAATAGCTGCGCCGATGGTCGCCGGGCGATCGCGCCGAAATCGCCGCCAGGCACTGGCAGCTGCTGTCATTCTTCATCCTCCGCAGCTATTCCCAAAGCTAGCTGGTAGATCTGCCGATACCAAATGGCCTGACTATTAGCACTAATGCTACCTCTAGGCGGAAAGGCTGCGTACTTTAGCCGACTATCGAAACGGACGTGTAGCCAAGGAACGCCATGACCATGGGTGTTGCACCAGACAGATTCTTGCTGGGCGATCGCTTTGGCACACATCTCACCTACCTTTTGCCAGAGCGCATGCTGCATCTGAGGATCTGCCGTTCTACAGAAGGTGGCGATGTGACCATAGTCGCCGGTCGGTTTGGGTACTAGCAGCTGGGCATCGCCAGAGAAATTAGCAAATGTAGCGGTTAGTTCACCAGGTGAGAGTGAACGCAGATAAGGCTGAAAGTCTGTGGGATCGGCAGGGCGAAAGGTGGCTGGGAATGCGATCGCGAAAAAAGGATGGCTCTGCGCCGTATAGGGATGAATCGGCACTGGCTTCCATTCAAAGTCAAAATCGAGCCCCGCCCAAGTCCGGTTCCAGAGATCACGAAAATCAGACTTGTTGATCAATGCCTCAGCGACTTGAGCCCAGCTAAACGGTAAGCCTTCCTGATCGACGACCGTAATTAACGCCGCCCGCCGGTCGGCAACTTCGGTGATAGTCTTTTTGACGGTTGCTAGTTGAGTTGTCTGCGCAGATATTGGAAGCATAGCCCCAAAGGCAATTGACCTCAGTGACTTTAGCACATGCTATGAAAGTACTTTGTTGTTCCCAAGCGCGTTGCAGCCAAGTGTTTGCTATACATGCAATGGACGTACGCTTCAATAGAGTACCGCTGCGGCAGACTCATTGCGTTGGGTTTAGCGTGCTAAACCCCTACGAAAACGCCGATCACGGTAGGGGCATAGCATGCTATGCCCTTTGCAACAGATAGGGCTGTAAACGGTATGTCATTCAGACGCATGCCCCTAACTGAATCCTCGATCCTGAGCGTCTGTCTAAGATGAGTAGAAATCTCGAGAGGTAGAAAACAAGTCAGCAGCATAAGTTAGAGAAGATAACCTACACTTTGCTCTCCAAGGACTTCAGGTATTCTGTATTGACACCTGATTCTCGAACCAGCGCAATTTTTCCAGTCCGTGCAATCTCTTGAATGCCGAAGGGTTGTAGCATCTGTTCAATTGCCACTAGCTTGCCAGGATCGCCGACGACTTCTATGGTCACTGATTCTTTAGAAACATCAACAACGCGCGCTCTGAATATGTGGGCTAGGCCGACGACTTCTGCGCGGTCTTGACTATTGGCCTTGACCTTCATCAACATCAGCTCTCGCTCCACGCAGGGCGTCTCTGTAATGTCTTGAACCTTGAGTACATTGATTAGCTTGTATAGCTGCTTGGCTAGCTGCTCAATTACCAGATCGTCACCGGGTACAACCATGGTGATTCGAGAGATGCCTGGTTCCTCCGCGGGCCCTACTGCCAGGCTCTCGATATTAAAGCCGCGTCGGGCGAACAAACCAGCAATGCGGGTTAGAACGCCAGATTCGTCTTCGACTAGAACAGAAAGCGTATGCTTCATTACAAAAAAATCGGGCTATGGCCCCGTAGCTGGACCCAGGTATCTTATCTCGGAGGGGGGGAAGGGGGAAAGGGAAAAACAGATGGCAAGATAAGGGGCGAATCTTGCACTGCTTGTCTAAAGAGCTGTCTAAGGGCTAGACGTTGGAGGAGAGGTTGGCGTGATAGGGGGAAGGCCAGGATTGGGGGCGGTTGGATTGGGGATAATTTGGATGTCGTTGCCAAGAGAGGGGTCATTCGGTATGAGGTCGCCCGGTACTTGATTGGGCAGCTGATCTGGGACGCGGTCGATGGCTGGCTGTTGGGGGGTTGGTACTCCTAGCGGATTGTCTAGATCTCTGCCCTGAGTCGGATCTAGAGAGGCGTCGTTGGGAAGGGTGGCTAGGGCAACGCGATCGCCCCCGACAGAGCGCAGCAAATCTAGGACTTTGACGACGGATTCGTAGCGAGCGCTGCTAGAGGCATAGAGCACGACCGTACCAGTAGGGGCGACTTCTTGATGCTTCAGCATAATGCTGTACAGATCTTGTAGCTGTACGGGGGTCGCGTCGATGTAGATTTGACCAACGCCGTCGATGCTGACGTAGAGACGATCGCGGCTGGTTCCAGCAATCGGTGAGCTGTTATCGACGGATGGAAGCGCTAGATCGATGACCTGCTGACGAGTTAAGCCGACTGCAGCCAGAATGAAGAAGGTGAGAATGCAGAAGATCACGTCGATCATTGGCAGAATGTTGATCTGCACGTCTGGCTCGCGATCGTTAAAGTCGACTTTCATAGGGCAAGCAAGCTTTTAGAAGGTGGGGGGAGGTGTCGGTGTGGGCTCAGGTGTAGGGGCCTCTGGCAAATCGACGATAGGAGAGGGCGGCAAGTTTGATAGGTTTTCACTAAGGGAGCTGGGTCTGCCGTCTGTGTAAGCCCACGCCTGCCTGTACAGTAGCTCTAGCTCGTTGCCCGATAGCTGAAGGACTTTGGCTTGACCGAAGACGAAGCTTTGAAAGATACGATAGAAAGCTAAGCTGATGATGGCAATGATTAACCCGGCGGCGGTGCTGATTAGCGCTTCGCCAATACCGAGGGCAGTACCTGCGGTGGCATCTCCAACACCGAGCGCGTTTAGATCGATCGATCCTAGAGAGTTAATCAGGCCGACAACGGTGCCGAGTAGACCCAGTAGAGGGGCGATCGCAATCACGGCTTCGAGGACTTTTTCACCACGGCGCATGATCGCGAGTTCTTCGCTGGCGGAGGTTTCTAGCGCTAGCTTAAACACTTCTGGGGCGGGGTCTTTGAGCTTTAGAGCAGAAAATAGAAATCGGCCCATCGGCAGACGGTTAGCGGCCTGAGCTATCTGGGTTGCGGTCGTCCATTCTCTGCGAGCAGATTCTAGAACCCGACCGGCAATCTCTCTTTCACGAGTCAAGATCTTGGACCAGAACCAGATCCGCTCCATCACCGTGCCTAGCGCCAAAATTGATAGAAAGAGCAGGGGCCACATGGCAATGCCACCCTGTCTAAATAATTCCGAGAGTTCCACGCTCGCCTCCTAACCACTCCACACGTCCTCAGCCTACCGATTCTAGCGCTATGCTGCGGTTTGTACTGAGTCACATTTTCTGCACTAGTTTAGTGCATTGCGGTATGCCGCGCATCGCGCTGTATCGGTTATTACGATGTCACAGCATATCTAGAATTTCACTGGCGGCGCGATCGCACACACCCGGCTCTCCCATCGCCTGCTTCATTTGGGCGTAGCCTGCAATCATTTTCTGCCGTTTTTCCTGATCTAGCAGCAGTTCTAAGGCGGCGTCCCCGATCGCTTCTGGCGTAGCTGCCCACTGTAAGAACTCTGGCACGATTGGCTGATTTTCCATTAGGTTCACAGGCGAGACGTAGTCTCCAGTAAACCGAACGACGTATTTTGCAACTATCGCAGTGAGATCGCTCAGGCGATACATCACTATCTGAGGAACGTTCATCAGGGCGACTTCTAGATTGGCGGTGCCTGATTTATTAATAACGACATCTGCGGCTGCGATCGCCTGCTGACCATTAGCTTTATCAATCAGGCGCGCATTGAGATCGTAGCTTTTGGCGGCTAGCTCTATCTCATCTCTAAAGTCTGGCAGCGATACAGGAATGAGAAACCTTACCTTTGGCTGCCGGTACTGGATGCGGGCAGCCGCCTCAAACATCACTGGCATGATGTAGCGCAGCTCCTGCTGGCGGGAGGCAGGAAGGAGGGTAATAATTTGCGCCTCTGCTGAAATCTTTAGGACTGAGCGAGCGGTGGATTTCGCGATTGGCTCGGCCAAGGTATCTACTAGCGGATGGCCTACCCACTCGACGTTTGCGCCGGCCTGCTGGTAGTAAGCCGCTTCTTCTGGGAAAATCGCCAGCAGCTTGTCGCAGACGCTGACAATAGCCTGAGTACTGGGCGTAGCAAAGACCCACTCCTGTGGCGCAATGTAGTAAACCATTGAGACATTGGGAAGGTGCTTTCGCACAAACTTACCGACTGCCAAGTTTGGTCCCTTGTAGTCTAGGAGTACCATCAGATCAGGTGGATTGTTGAGCAGGTATTGCTGTACTTGCTTTTGCAGGCCACGCCCCTTGAGATAGTAGGGCAGTGCTTCCAAAATGCCGATGGCGCTGAGCTTCAGTGTATTGACCAAAACTTTTGTGCCAGCGGCTTCCATCTGGTGTCCACCAACGCCAGTAACTTCTATCTTGATGCCACGCTTTTTGGCCTGTCGGTTCAGCGCCTCGGCTAGCAGGCCACCTTGCAAGTCACCTGAGACTTCGCCAGTGTGAATAAAGATTTTCTTCCTGATGCTGACTGTCAAGGCTCACCATTCCAATAATTAACGTTTTCGTCCTGGGACGGGGCCACGCCTGCCTGCTTCGCTAGTGGAGGCCTGTAGAAATTCATACAGGTGCCGGACGCGCTCATTGTCGGAGACGGCTTCTAGTTTGCTGATGGCTTCTTTCAAGGTAAGGCCAGATCGATACAGGATACGAAAGGCGTCGACTAGTCCTTTGTATACCTGGCCGTCGGCTTCTGCGGCGATGCCAGATCGCCTCAATAAGACCTGGTTGAGTCCGCGCACTCGTGATGGATTGCCCTCGACCATAGTGTAGGGCGGGACGTTCTCTTTCGATCCGGCTCATGCCGCCGACCATGGCATAGCGACCGATGTGGACGAACTGGTGGACGCCGACAAGCCCGCTGATGCGGGCGTGGGATTCGATTTTGACGTGGCCCGCAAGCGCGACTGAGTTGGCAATGATGACGCGATCGCCCAGTTCGCAGTTGTGAGCAATGTGGGCATAGGCCATGACTAGGTTGTGATTGCCTAGACGGGTGACTTCGCCGACGCGGGTGGGACGGTTGATGGTGACGCACTCTCGAATGGCGTTGTCGTTGCCGATGTCTACTAGGCTCATCGAACCATCGTATTTTAGATCTTGAGGCTCTAGGCCGATGGCTGCGTGGGGGAAAATGCGATTGCGATCGCCTATTTTGGTATAGCCCTCAATCACCGCATGGGCACCAATGACTGTCTGCGCACCGACTGAGACCTTCTCTCCGATCACAGCGTAGGGGCCAACGTCAACACTGGCATGAACCTGAGCGTCTGGATGGATAACCGCCGTCGGATGAATCAGAGTAGCCATCAAAGCCATGCCTCCAGCAAAGCCACCAAACGAGTAGAGCACATAGAAAAGTCCAAAAATCGAAACTCAATCCAAGATCGAAAACATCAGCGTCCCTTCACAGGCAAGCTGACCCTCTACTTCGGCTCTTGACTTCATTTTGCCAAATCGCCCGGCTTTTACGTTTACGAGCGTGGTGGTGATGACGAGCTGATCGCCAGGGACAACAGGTCGTCGAAATTTGACCCTGTCAATCCCGGCAAAGACACAAAGGCGATCGTTTACACCGGGCAGCTGACTGAGAACAACACCGCCGACTTGGGCCATGGCTTCGACAATTAGAACCCCTGGCATCAGAGGGCGATTGGGAAAATGTCCCTGAAAGTGCGGCTCGTTGAACGTGACGTTTTTGAGGCCGACTGCGCTCTCGCCCGGAACATAGTCAATAATGCGATCGACGAGCGAAAACGGATAGCGGTGAGGTAGCAGCCGCTGAATCTCTTCTAGGGTGAAGGTTTTCTGGACATCGCTGGCGCTGTCGTTGGACTCGTCGCTACTGTCGTTCTGAGGCATATTCTGGCTGCTGTTCTGGGAGTCGTCGCTGGCGCTAGACGGCGCAGGAACCGTTGGCGTAGCCGAGGTAGAAGCAGGGGCACTAGTTGGCATAAGGCATTCAATCGGGAAACAAAAGCTGAAAACAAAAGCGAGGCTGGTTAGAGCCCTCAACGATTCTGCCATTAGACGGTGCCTGGCGCTACAGAGCAGAGCTATCAGCAATCTTTTTGGCAAGCTCTACGTGCAGGCTGTGACTGGCTTTGTAAGCCACGTAATGAGCTGTGGGAATATCTCCTAACAGGCTCAAATCTCCTATCAAATCTAGCAGCTTGTGGCGGGCGGGTTCGTTGTCGAACCGCAGCGGTGGATTCAGCCAGCCGTCTTTGCTACAGACAAGCGCGTTCTCTAGGGAGCCGCCTTTGATTAGACCCTGTTGGCGGAGGTAGTCAATCTGATGAGCCAGTGCGAAGGTGCGAGCTGGAGCGATGTCGCTAAGAAAATCTCCGATCGCTGGTGACCAGCTGTGCCACTGATTGCCGATCGCTGGCAGCTCGAAGTCGATGCCGTAGCTGAAGCGCAGTTCAGGGCTAGGGAGCGCAGTGACCCAAGCGTCTTTTGACACGACAAAAATTGGCTGGGTGAGAGGCGATCGCGTCTGCCTATGGGCGGACTGCAGCTGGATGGGAGTGGATGCGATCGCCTCTACCCACTCCTTTGCAGATCCATCTAATAGAGGCAGCTCTGGTCCGTCTATCTCTATACGAACATTGTCAATTCCTAACGCTATCAGTGCCGAGAGCAGATGCTCGACTGTACGTACAGTATTTTTGTTGGCAGTATTCTGGTTGGCAGTATTCTGGTTGGCAGTATTCTGGTTGACACCAGTTTTGCTGACACCTAGCTCCGTAGAGAGTTGGGTTTGGACTACATTGCCAACCGTTGCCAGGATCGGAACAGCGGCTGCAAGATCGGTTCTGATGAAATAACGGCCAGCGTCTAGGTCTGCTGGTAATAGCCTGACGGCTGTTTGCTGTCCCAGATGTAGACCAACGCCTTCGACGGCAACAGTAGAGCTCAAGGTCTGCTGTTTCTTGGTTTGCTGTTTTGGGAGCTGAGACTTTGAGCTTCGGACTTCTACTGTTTGGGCTTCGGCATTAGACATTGGTCTATTCTCTACCTAGTTCAATATTAGAACCGTTCTCCAAAACCGAAGTGAAAGCGGCTATTGCCCTCACTACCTATCCCGTAGTCTAACCGCAAGGCACCTAGGGGCGTTTGTACTCTGACACCTGCGCCATAGCCAAAGCCGTTGCCGGGTTTTCCTCTATCGCCTGCGGGGTCTCCAGGGACAGAGCTGCCCGAACCTAAGTCTGTGCCGTAGTCTGCAAACAGTGCGCCGTTCAGGAACTGGCTAAACAAAGGAAAGCGGTATTCTACAGTGCTTAGAAGGAAAGCGGTACCCGAGCCAACGCCGCCTTCTTCAAAGCCGCGTACGGAGTTGCCCCCGCCAAGCGGAAAGGCCTCGTAGGGTGGAATTTCACCGATTGCTAAACCGCCTTGGACGTTAAAGGCAATTGTTTCGCGACCTCTGTCGCCGCCAATTAGTCTGATAGGAACATACTGACTGTAGCTACCTCTCAACTTGTTGTAGAAAATATTGCCGTTGCCAATGGGGACAGATTGCTCTGTTCCAACCCGAAACAGGTTGCCGCTAGTAGGTGCAGCCACATTGTTGCGTCTGTCTAACACGGCGCCGAACTGAACAGTGAACAGATCGTCACGACCGTTGCTGCTAGCAGTGAGCTGGTTTCCGGCTTCATCGAATGCCTCTACGTCCCCGCTTGCATCTAGCAGCGCAACGCGCTCGTATTGTCCACCCAAAGACAGCGAAAGACCATTGTCTAATGGACGGCTAAAGCTCAGTCCTGTCCCTAGTCGATTGAGTCGAGGAGTGTCGCCATTAGGTAAATCAATATCGATTGGACCATTGTCGAAGATTAGTGAGGTAGCCCGACGGTTGAACAGGCTGACCGTGTAGGAGGTCCTGTAGGGATCGCCTGCAATCCAAGGATCAGTGAAGCCAATGTCAAACAGGAAGTCGCCGCGAGTGGTAACGCGACCTTCCGTGCGAAGCTTTTGGTTGTTTCCTCCGAAGTTATCCTCGTTGTAGCTGAGCTGACCAAACAGATCGCCACGCAAGTTGAAGCCGAGTGATGCACCGACCGATCCGGTATCGCGCTCGGCGATATTGACAACGACTTTGACTTTGCGAGGGTCTTCGTCGCCAGGATCTAGAGACAGACGGATATCTTCAAAAATGCCAAGGCCAAACACCTGGCCTACGTCTCGCTGGATGGCCGCTTCTTGGAAAACGTCGCCTGGCTGTGTTTCAAATTCGCGGGTAATGATGAAGGGTCTAGTCTTACCTTCTACCGGGTTGCCGTCTTCATCCGTGCTTTCGCCATCGGCGCTAATGTAGCGAACCGTAATTTCTTCAATTTCACCTTCGGCCACGATCAGGGTAACGACACCTTCCTCAGAAATCTGTGGAGCGGCGGTAACCTGAGCCAGGACGTAGCCGTTGTCTTGATACCAGTCGTTGAGATCGAGAATACTGTTTTGCAGTTCTCTGAGGTTGAGGATTTGACCGTACTGATCGCTGAAAATATCGCTGATAGTCTCATCTGGAAGCACCACACGATTGCGGACATCAACCTGGGTCAAGAGGGGATTAGGTTCTACCGCAAAGGTAACCTTGACGCCTAAGGCTGTGTCTTCTGGGCTGGCCTGTACGTTTGAGAAGAAGCCGGTCGAAAAGACGCTGTTGATGTCTTCTTGTAGCTGTGTGCGGGTGGTGGTCCGTCCAGGAACAGTGGACACAGCGCCGTAGACTTCGTTGATCAGTTCGGGGGTCAGCGGTCGCTGCGGATTCGAAGAAACAACGTCAACTTCGGCCACAAGGACGCGAACCTCTTCTTGAACGGCTTCTTCGGGTAGCGCCTCTGTAGGTGGCACAGGCGAAGTCTGTTCGGGAACGGCTTCTACAGGCGGTGTGTCGGTAGTCGCGTCTTCGATGGCTTCGTCGATGATGGACTCAATGTCTTGTTCTTCCGGGTCGTCTGCACCTTCTAGGTCAATGCCATCTTCGTCGATGATAATTGGCTCAGTTGGGGTGGGATCGTCGGCATCGGGTAGGGGGTCGTTGATAGGATCTGGTGAGCCTAGCTGCTTGGGGCCTGTCTGTGGTGAATCGGCTGTGGCGGCATCGGTGAGAGTGGCAGCCAAAAGCGGAGAGTCAGATGGCTGTAGGACGCCTGCTAGCAGACGGGCACGTGGGCTGTCTGCGGAGGCAGAATCTGTCTCTAGAGAGGTTAGATCTGCAGAGAGCGGCTCGGCGATCGCACCCTCAATAGCCTGAGCAGAAGCATCAGCATGAGCTGGGAGCCCAGAAACCGCTACCAAACTAAAACAGGCTACAAGAGCCGGGGAAACGCGCATAACCAGTGAATTCCAATATAGGTGTTCATTCCTCACATCACACCGACACGGGGGCCGTGCTGGCATGCCCAGGGTTGTTTTTACGCCCTGGTTAATCAATGTCCGACGATATTACCCTGTCGTCAAGCGCAGGGTTTTGTTTTGTTGTGACAGAAGCGAAGGTGGGCTTCGGCAGTCCGGTGGTTAATTGCCTAGCCGAGTGAGGATTCTCTCTAGTACAGCCTGATAGCCTTCGGCAACGTTGCCAAGGTCTTGGCGGAAGCGGTCTTTATCCATGACTCGTTTGTGCTGGTCGGATTCGGTTTTATCCCACAGGCGGCAGGTGTCTGGGCTGATTTCGTCGGCTAGTAGGAGAGTGCCAGCTTTATCAGTGCCAAATTCGAGCTTGAAGTCGACGAGGGTGATATCGCAGCTGGCGAAGAAATCGGTGAGGATAGTATTAATAGTTAGCGCTTTGTCTACTAGCTGGTCGAGCTGAGTGGGTGTGGCAAGCTGCATGGCGGCAATGCGACCCGGCGTTAGCAGAGGATCGCCTAAATCGTCGTTTTTGTAATAGAACTCGACTAGAGAAGGGGATAGCGGTGTGCCTAGTGCGATGCCGGTTTGTTTGCAGAGGCTACCGGCGGCAGTGTTGCGAACGACGACTTCTAGCGGCACAATATCTACGCGCTTGACTTTTAGCTCTCTGTCGCCAGTCGATTCGATCAGGTGAGTTGCGATGCCTTGCTTTTCTAGCAGATTGTATAGATGGGTGGTCACCTTACAGTTAACGACGCCTTTGTTGGCAATTTGTCCTTTTTTTTGCGCATTAAAAGCAGTGGCATCATCTTTGAAATAGGTGACTAAGACCTCTGGATCGGCGGTTGCGTAGATGATTTTGGCTTTGCCTTCGTATAGCTTTTGATCGGGCTTGTGGTTATCAGGGGGTATCTCAGTCATAGATTAGCGAGGTACGCAAAAGCAACCTGCTTATTATCGAGGCAATAGCTGACGAAACTTTATCTCTGTAACATCTATTTCATTGTCATAGTGTGTACGCCGTCCCAGTCTGCTGCGGGTGGTTTGAGCAAGTACGTTTGGGCTCTTGATAGATGCAGGTCGATGGCGCGATCGCCTGGTCTAAGCGCTTGAGCTAGTCGGAATAGAGAAATGGCAAGATCAAATGACGCGGCTTTGTAGGCTTCGCGACCTTTGATATATAGCTCTAGAAATGATTGGGTCTTTGTGTCTAGGGGCTGGATGCGATCGCCAACTAGCTCGTAGATTTTCACGGGTTCTAGCTTTCCTTTTACTCGAATTAAATCAAGCTCACGCACCCAGATTTTATCTTGACAGAGCTCGAAGGTATGCTCGCTGAGCACGATATCGCAGCCGTATTGTTTGGTGATGCTCTCTAGCCTGGAGCTGAGATTAACGCCGTCGCCGATGACGGTGTATTCCATCTTTCGCTGCGAACCGATGTTGCCAGAGACGACTTCGCCTGAGCTAAGACCAATCCCAATTCGAAGTTCAGGCTGTCCTTGCATTCTTCTATCTGTGTTGAATACTTTCAGCCGTTGCCGCATGTCTAGTGCCGACTGGACTGCTGACCAGGCGTGATTTTCCAATGGCAGCGGCGCACCAAAAACCGCCATCAACGCGTCGCCAATAAACTTATCTAGGGTGCCTTCGCAGTGGAAGACTGCTTCTACCATCGTTTCAAAGTACTCGTTGAGCATTGAGACGACCTGGGCAGCCTCTAGCTTTTCGGTCAAAGTGGTGTAGCCGCGAATATCTGAGAATAAAACAGTGACGTCTTTGCGCTCGCCTACCATCAGCACATCTTCACCCAAAGCCATGACTCGCTCGGCTACGCTTGGCGTCATGTATCGGTAGAGCGTCGTTTTCATTCGCTTTTCCTGGCTGATATCTTCTAACACGACCAGACCGCCGCGCACGCCACCTTGAGGATCGCTGAGCGGATTGACGGTCAAGTTAATGCTGCGATTCCAACCAACCACCTGGTCAATGTCGATCTGTGTGAGATGGGCAGTAGGTTCTGCTGAGCCCCAGAGCCGATAGCCTGCTTCAGCATCGGGAACAACCAGCACGCAGGGAGGGGAAGAATGGGAAACTTGAGATGATTTTAAGGTTGCGACTGAGACGACGAGTGACTGTTCTGGTACGTAGTGCCGCGCCCCAGAGCTCAAGCTGTCTTCAAGTCGCATTTGCAGGCGCTCTAGGAGCAAGACTTCCCAGAGATAGCGTCCGATTAGCTGCTGCTGCCATTCTGTTGCGATCACCTCGCTGACTTTGCCAACGGTATCCTGGCTGCCATTCTGACTGTCAGGATCTCCTGCGCCGCGCTCCAAAGTGGCTGTGGCCCAGCTTTCTAGCGTACCTACTGGCGCTCCCAGCAGCTTGAGCGCTGACTCGTTGATGGTCACAATTCGTCCAGTCATATCGGTTGAGATCACCGCGTCAGAAAGACTCTCTAACATGTCTTTTTGATACTGTTTCTCTAGAGAAATTTCTTGAAAGAGCTGCGCATTTTCGAGGGCGATGCCCGCTTGGGTATTGAACGCTCGCATAAACGATTCGTCGAGCAGGGAGAACTGACCCTGGATGCGATTGATCAGCTGGCTGACGCCAATAAGCTTGCCACTGGAGTTGAAGACGGGCATGCAGAGAATGTTGCGAGTGCGATAGCCGGTCTTTTGGTCAGAAGAGACATCAAAGCGACCGTCTTTGTAGGCGTCTGGGATATTGAGCTTTTCTCCAGTAGCGGCAACATAACCGACAATGCCTTTGCTAGCCGGCAGACGCAGATTGACTAGCGATTGACCGTCGGCGCTGCGAACCTGGGACCAGAGCTCGTCTTTGGCTTGATCGAGCAGCCAAAGAGTGCTGCGATCGGCCTGCATCAGCTGGCGGGCGGCGGCCATGACAGACTGTAGTGTGATTGTCAGGTTTAGACTTTGCTCCATTGAGGAGATGGCTTTGAGCAGTGCGGCGACGCCTTTCTGGTTGCGGGCGGCTAGGTAGAAGCTCTGACAAGTTTCTAATAAGATACCGATGGAGGGGGCAAAGCGGGCAAAGCGGATTTCGTCTTCTCTAGAAAAGGGGTAGGTGCCGATCTTGTTGAGGAGCTGGGCGATCGCGACGACTTTGCGATCGCTGTTCATTACCGGCATGCACAAAATATTGCGGGTGTGATAGCCGGTTTGTTTGTCGGTGGCGTCGCTAAATCGAGTGTCTGCATAGGCATCGGGAATGTTGAGCCCTTCACCTGTGGTGGCCACATAGCCTGCAATCCCGTGAGATAGCGGCAGCCGAATCTCCAAGCTGTCGGCGTCGGTGCCCTGCGCAATTTTGGACCACAGCTCTTGGCGGTCTTCATCCACAACAAAGATAGTGGTCCGCTCGGCTTGCAGAATCTGACCAATCTTGAGCGTGAAGGTCTCTAGCAGCTCGTCGAGCATAGGTTCTAGAGACTGATTGTTAATCAGATCAACTACTTTTAGAAACTGTCTAAAGTCTTTAGTGGTTCGATCTAGAAATGCAATGAAATCTGGGATAGAAAGATCTTCGACGCGCTCTGCCAAGCGGCCTTGGTTTTGCTGAGACAATGATAGAAATACACTACTACTCGCTGAAGACTGAGCCATAACTGCCAGGTTGAAGAGGTAAGATGAGCACCGTCTTTAGCTTTCCCGATCGGCTATGTTCACTTTGGATTAGAGGCCAGAGAGCGGAGAACCAAAGACTAGGTGCTGGGTTTGATAGTGCTGAACTGTCAGATAGAGTCGTGGTAACAAGCAGTTTTGTGTCTGCCATCTGATGCCAATTTGCATAACGACCGGTCTTTCGAATGCCGATTTGTGTAATTACGCATTCAGCGACTGTTGTTATTCCCGATGCTGCTTGATCTAGTCCGTTGAATATTCAATATAGATATCGAATGAACGCCATGCTGAGAACGCTTTCTAAATATTGCTATCCGCTGCTTTTACTCTCGTTTCTCGCTAGCTGTGGACCGATCGATGATTCGAGCTTGGGCGCGAATACAGATTCCGATGATGAGCAAGTAGTAGAGTCGGCAGGCGATGCCATAGGTAATAACAAAGCGCCTGCAACAGATTCTGACAAAGTGGAAAATAAGCCCGCTCCTGAGCCAATCTATCCAGTGCTAGAGCCCGGCAGGTATTGCTATTCGGCAGATACAGATTTTGAGACGACCTATGTGCGGCTGTCTATCGATTCGGCTGATAGGGTGACGGGCGACGTGCAGAGTACTATTCACAATGAGAAAAGCAGCTATTACACTGCTTACACACAGTCTGTCGATGGCACGATAGACGGCAGCAACCTAAATCTAGATGTGGCAACGTGGATCGAATACGATCAGCAGAACCGCCAAGAGACTTGGCAAGTCAGCGACGATGCGCTGAAGACCGACGATACGACGCTCGAGAAAGAGAAATGTACGGTGGTCAGCAAGGCATTTCAGAATGAGGATGGGGTAGAGGCCGCCGATCTAGTGGAAAGTGCTAACCAGGTGAAAGAGACGCAGGTTTTCTTTGATTCTGGGAAGCGTGCTACAACAGTCAGTAATTCGGTAGCAAGGGGCGATCGCGATGTCTATTTAGTCGGGGCGCAGGGCGGTCAGACAATGACACTATTGATCAGCTCACTGGAGAACAACGCTGCTTTTGATGTGGTTGCGCCAAGTAATTTGATTTTGGGGACCGAGCTGCGAAAAGAAGAGATTTTCTTACCGCACACGGGTGATTACAAAATTATTGTGGGGGGTACTCGTGGAAATGCGACCTATGATCTAGCGATTGGCGTGAAGTAGCTTATTCGCGGGCGGTTATAGCCTTCTGAGCGGTGAGAACTCTTCTGCTGATAGAAGTCCTCTTATTCCAGTTGTTCATCACGTCTTTGACGACGAGTTCTTCTAGCCAAACTTGGGCGACAACTGTCAGCGGCAGTGCCAGAAACAGCCCTAGAAAACCGAAGAGAATGCCACAGACTAGCTGTGAGGTGAGTGCGATCGCAGGCAATAGAGAAACTTGCCTTTTCATCACCATGGGCGTCAACAGGTTGCTTTCAATCTGCTGAATCAAGATATACAGCGCAATCACAGCTGCCCCTTTCCACGGCGCTTCTAACAACCCTAGAACGGTCGGTGGAATCACGCTCAGTATTGGCCCTATATTGGGAATAAAAGTCATCAATCCAGCCACAAAGGCATTTCCGATCGGTAGTGGCACGCCGATAATCGCTAGGCCAGAGAAGCTCAGGACTGTAATCACCGAGATATTGAACAGAATACCTGTTCCCCATCCCACCAAAGATCTTTCGCAGTGGTCTAATATCTCGGCAATTCGGTCGCGATAGAACTGCGGAAACAGACAAATAAACGCGCGACGATAGGGCTTTGGATTCACCAGCAGCATGATGGTAATAACCAGCACTAGCAGCACATTGAATAAGACAGCCAGCGTACCCCTAAACAGTAAAAAAGCGTTGTTGAAGACGCTTCTAGCAACCATGGGAATATCTTGAATAAAGGTATCGAGCTTCTGTAGCTGTTCGGAAAGCTCGACGGGAATACGACTATCTATCTCCTGTAGCCAGAGTCTGATCTGAGCGACTTCTAACGGAGCTTGATTTAGCCACTGATTAGCCTGATCGATGAAGGGAGGGGCAACTACAGCGGTAATCGTAACAGAAACAATAATTAGACCAATCAGGGTCAAAACAACTGCGAAGTTTCTCTTCAGATGTCGGTTGGTCAGCCACCGAACTATCCTGTTTAGCACAGTGGCCAAAGTGATGGCCGTGAACGCCAGCAATACGACGAATCGAACCAGCCACAGCAGATAGAGGCCCAACAGCAGGGCAATGATTCCAACTAAACTGCCGAATTTCACTGAGTTCACCTTGTTTGTATAGCTGACGCGTGATTTGTGTAGCTGACGCGTGGATGCGCCTGTATCTAATGCGATGGATAAAAAAAGTTGGACAGTAAGTGACATTACTTACCATCCAACTTTTTTGTGTAGTTAGCATCGGATATATTCACAGGCTAGCTAGCTATCTTGCTCTGACATGACAACGTCCTTACTTTTTGAAAATGCACGGAACGAAGTGATAAAAGTTATAAGATGCTAGCCGACCGTTGATATTGTCTAACGAGCCTCGGTTCCTTGATTAGGACTACCTGCTTTGGTACCGTCGTTGCCGGGTGCTTCTGGCTCTGCGCCATCGCGAGTATCGGTATTAGATCCCTGTCCGGTAGTACGAGTCTTGCCCTCTAGCGGGGTTTGCTTGTCACTAGTATCTAGATCTTTGCCTTTTTCTTCAGTAGACATGGTGTGTCCTCTATAATTTGCTGTGCGAACTGCTTCGATAATTTCAATCAGCGCTTTCTACTGGCTGAGGGCAGCCACTCGTAGCAGGCCTGTCAAACGAAGTTATCAAAGCTGCTTATGCAAACATGATAGAAAGCTAAGGCTGTCCTCACATCAGCCGACGGTTACAAAAGTAGCCGCTATGAAGCGCGACAAAAGATAGATTCTTCTACAGCTGGTTCGCTCTTAAGATAGATAGCGTATTCTGCTCTTCCTTATCCAAGAAATCGGCTAGATCGGTCTCTTTTATCGGATGGGCGGCGATCGCCCGCGACAATTCTCCTGCCTCATACGCTTTGAAAAGACAGGGATGAATGTAGTACTTGCGGCAGGTCGCAGGTCGATTGCCCAGCTGCTTTGCCGCGATTTTGACCGCTTCTGCGATGTTTGAGGTCAAGATCTTTTCGTCGAGTTTCCTGCCGCTTTCTTCGTTCCTTTCTTTGTTCAAAAGTGCTGTTGCGGCGGCGACAGTCCCACCCCACGTTCTAAAGTCCTTTGCAGTAAAAGGGCCTTTCATCACCCTGTGCAAGTACTCATTGATATCACCAGAATCGACTGACTGCTTTTGTCCTTTGTTGTCAAAGTATTGAAATAGCGTCTGTCCAGGAATTTCAGCACAGCGTTTGACGAGTTTGGCAAGCGCTGCATCGTGTAGCTGAACCTCTCGAGATACGCCGCTCTTCCCTATGTAGTGCAGTTGAATATCCGCCCTAGACACGTCAACGTGCTTTTTTTTCAGCGTAGTTAATCCATAGGACTGGTTGGCCTGCGTGTACTGTACGTTGCCTATGCGGATGAAGGTTTGGTCTAGCAAATCTATCGTTGCAGCGATTACGGTTGATTTTTCGAGAATAGGTTTGCTAGGAGCGTCCTTTTTAGCAGCGGCTCTGATAGCGTCTACTGCCTGTTCAACCTCAGTTTGCACTGTCTGCCTCAGGTCGGGCAGCGCTTCTGTAAATGGGATCAGTCGATCAAACTTGAGCTGTTCTCTAAGGGCAATCCACTCTGGATGATATTGATATTGTTTACGTCCTTTTAGATCTCGACCGGTTACGCGCAGGTGACCGTTTTTGTCGCAGCAGATCCAAACGTCTTCCCAGCTAGGCGGAATCGCTAGCGCTTTAAAGTATGTTTTCTTTTTAGGCTCTTGAATTCGGGTACCGTCGATATCAACATAGCTAAAGCCTCGTCCCCAGCGCTGACGACGAATACCTGGCTGCTGGTCGCTGACGTAGCGAAGCCCCGCAATTTTTGCAGATCTTTCTGCATTTTGATATAGCTCGATTGGAGAAAGCCTGCTCGAAGAGCTATCTGAGGATTCGTCTGAAGCGCTGGGAGAAGGCATTGTGAAGTACGACTTGGCAAGGCTGCTTTATTCTAAAGAGTTTTTTCGATGCGACTACGCCAAGACTTTTTCCTGTCGTTTTTTCCATACCTCTTGCATCTTGAGAACAGCGAAAGTCGCATATCCCTAATCCTTCTTTGGTAGAAATTGATTGAGCAGCGGCTGCCAGTCAGCATCGTTCTGTTCTTGAATGACCTGGGCGCTGATCGCTTCTAGTTGTTCTGCTTCATTCGGTAGCGCAAAGGCGTAGCGACGAGCCTGGAGTCCAGTAGATTCGATAACGAGCCGGTTTTGAAGACTGTTCTGATTGATGTAGCGCAAGAGTGCGGCGTCATCGACAAAGGCATCTAGATTGCCTTCTGTGATCGCGCTGAGACCCTCTTCCGGCAAGTCGATTGGCTGAAAAGAGATCTCCTGTTCTTTTAAAGCTTCAGCCGCATTGGATCCTTCTACGCTACCAACTTTTAGCTGCTTGAGGACTGCTACTTGAGTGAGCTGACCGCTATCGTCCGCAGAGAGCACAGAGGTAATAGAAGCCGTTAGGGTTGCTGCCACCGCCAAAGCGACAATCATCCACAAGAGCGCTATTAGACGACCGCCCAGCGTACTCGGAACTTTATCGCCATAGCCGACGCTAGTCATGGTAACAGCCGACCACCAAAAGCTATCCCAGAGCCCGCTCATAAGCCCACCGTCGAACATCTCTTTGTCAGAGCGACGCTCAAATAGCCAGACAACTGCGCCCACTGCTAGCAGTAGCACAGAGAGCCATAGAGAAATCCAAAGAAATCGAGGAGACAGGACGGCTTTGACGTTGTCTAGAATGCTGCGCTGTGCTTTTTGAGCGATGCCAATAGAAGTGATGTAGTAGCTCTGAGTGAAGTCTACCCGCTCTTCTGCTGAAGCTGTTGCAGCAGCTGTAATAGCAATGTCTACTGCTCCGCTTTCTACCCGGTCTATGGCCTCGTTGGGCGCGATCTCTTGCCACTCGTAGGTGATGTCTAGTTCTTCGGCAACTTCTCGCCATAGGTGAACACCGATGCCATCCCAGTCTGTACCTGTTTCGGTTTTGGTTGCGATCGCGAACGGCGGCAAATGACTAACGCCGACGACTATCGATGTCGCGGGTGCGTCAGTAGCTGTTTCTTCGGCTGGGGGTGCGGTCTCGGGCTGTGCGATCGCCGGCAAACATAGCCCTACCAAAAACAGCAGTAAGGCTATTCCATACTTTCTTGGGCTAGAAATCTGGCACCCCCCTTTTGTGCGGACACTAGATTGCTTTTGTAGAAAGTACATTTAGAAAATCGCTCTGATTCAGCTCGGCATAAACTGTTGTCTGGCCTAGCATAGTGATTGGCCAGAATCCATTCATCACCATCTAGACATACTTACAATGTCCTGGCAGTCTTTGTCGTGCTAACGATTAAGAACAGTTCTGCAGTGGCCGAGAGTAACCGTTGCAAGGCAAATAGCTTTGAGACGACGTAAAGATAGAAAGGCCCGTTTGCTAATCTCGAAGACATCGGCAAACGGGCGCTGTAGTAATTAAGTTTTGGTAGTTGAATTTTGGTAGTTGAGTCTTGGTAATTAGATCTTGCTAGTCGACAGACACTAGAGCTAGATAGCTAGCCCCAGAACAATCGATCTTAGACGACTGCTAAGAACCCACCTAGAGCGGCAACAATCGCCGATAGAAAGGCCGTACCAAACAGCCACCAGGCCGCTGCTTCTGCTGCTGCTTTGGTATCTTCCATCTGCTGATTTGTCTGCGCTTTGATGCTATTGATTCGGCTCTCAAACTGCCGCTCGATTCTTTCAGCTTTGCTCAAGACGCTGTCTCTAGCACCTTCAATTTGATCGATCACGCGGTTTGCATCCGTCTTGGAAACGCGGCTGTTGGAACTGACTAGTGCCACCAGCGTGTCGCGGTCAAACTGCGAGAGGCGATCGCGTACCACATCGAATCCAGACTGCGGATCGTCCATGATGGTCTGCACATCCCGCTTGATGCTGTAGTAGTCTAGCTCCGGACGATCCAAAGAATCTAGGAACATGCGGATGCGAGCAAAGATGCTGTCGATTGTGGATTCTATCGCGCTTTGAACGCTGCGAATCTGGTCCTTGACCTGATGACGGACTTCGACGATACGACCGACAGCAGCTTCGGCCTCTGCTTGAGTCATATCGGGTCGCTGAGCGAGTAGCGCTACCATAGTCGAATCGTCCATCTGGGCAACGCGATCGCCCAATTTGCTAGCACCTAGCCTAGGGTCATTAAGCAACAGCTTTAGGTCGCGCTTGATACCCTCGGGATGCAGTTCGTCTTTGTTGGTGTTGCTTAGATAGTCTTCTAGTGCTCCTTGGAAAGAGAGCGCCCTAGACTGAGCGCCGCCCTGCGCTCGACGAGCGAGCCTACGAGGTAGCTTGATCACGTTTTGGATATTGTTGAGCAGATTGTCAATCGTTTGATTGATCTCCTGCTCATTCATATCGTCACGCTGGTTCAATAGCTGTACCAGCGTATCCCTGTCCATCTTAGACAAGCGATAGCGAATAGCCCGCGCTCCTGCCTTAGGATGGTTCATCAGCTTCTCTAAGTCGCGCTTGATGCCATCAGGACTTAGCTCTGGCTTGCCAGTACTGCGCAGATACTCTTCGATGGCAGTGTTCGCCTCGTCGTACTTTGCCTGTGATCCAGCACTTGTATCCTGTGGCGCATGTACAATCGAGCGCCAAGCCGATTCAACTGTATCGAGAACAGAGTCAACTTCTTCTCCACTGAACTCAGGTCGCTGTCTTAGCAAAGCTACAAGCGTATCCCTATTCATATGAGACAGCCGAGTGCGGACTCTGCGGATGCCTTCGCTAGGTTCGTTTAGCAAAGTCTGAAGATCGCGCTTGATACTATCGGGGTTGAGCTCTTCCTTACCAGTGCTGCGTAAGTAGTCTTCCAAAGACTGCTGCTGCTGCTGTAGTCGAACCTTGGCAGCTTTGTCCACGCCTTCCGCGTCAGCAATCACCTTTTCTAGCAACTGTTCGTAGTGCTCAGAAAGCTCGTGAGCAGCTACATCGTCCCTAGTCACTAGAAACTGACGGAAATACTCAGCGTTGAATTCTGAAAGCTCTTCACGTAGGTGCGCTGCGTCTAGGTTCTCGCCTTCAATGATGGCTCTAAAAGCCTCATCACCCATCTGAGAGCTTAGTTCACTAGCGGGCGTGTACTTAAAGAAGCTCTCAAGATATCCTCTGACATTCTCCCTCGCAACCGTGACCTCAGCGGTCATAATTTCTTTGATGACTGCCTGACGAATGATCTCCATGCGGGTTGCAACGTCGCTGATCTCGTCTTGCGTTAGCAGACCGCGTTCTCGTAAGCACTTAGAAAACAAATCTCGACCAAATCCAGACAGCTGCTTTCTAACCTCAGCAGGCTCTGCCTCGGCGTCATAGATGACATTGCGAAAGCTGTTGTCCAGCTCGGCTGACTTGAGTTCGCCAATGTAGGCATGCTGGATGTAGTCTTCAACATCTGCTTGGACTAGCGTGTCGTAAAAGGGCACAGCCTTCTTTGCAGGTGCTGGTAAGAGGCTGCCACCGCTGGATAGTCTCTCTTGCGCAGCTTTAATTTCGCTGATGATGCTACCAGCGTCCATATCGGAAAGATCTGACTTTCCTAGGATGGTGCTAGTCAGCATGCTCATGCCCATAGACGTGGCTTGGCTCATAGAAGAGCCGCTGCTTTTGCCTTTCTTATCCTTATTGCCAGAGCTACCCTGACTGCTTTGGTTATTTTGCTTGCGCAGGTCGCTTACTAGTGTGCTGAGTTCCTTCCCAAGCCCTTTAGCCGCAAGCTGTCCACCAGTTGCAGTCGCGACAACTTTCATCAGCTCGTTAAGGCCTTCAGTGCTGCCTGTGTTGTTCTGCCAGATGCGATAGAGGCGATCAGCAGTTCGACTAGCTTCTTCTCTTGAAAGGTCGGTGCGATCGTTAAGCAGATCAACAAACGTCTTCTTGTCAACTGCCGGTAAAGCATCGCGATCGACATCGGCCAGACCAGCTTCTTTGATCAGGCGCTCGAATTCCTGCTCAATCGAACTCACGTCAACTTCAGAAGACTTCAAAGCAGAAAGGTAGTCCTGCAGCGTATCTTGAATGCCAGAGGCATCTAGTCCCATAGAGACTTCTTTGCGAATCGCTGCTGCTGCCGCTTCAGCGGTTTGTACAACTTGACTGCTTGCTGCCTTTGCGCCCAACGCGGCCGTCGCTGTACCCATGAGTGTGTTGAAACCACCAGTCGCAGACTTGACGACAGAACCAACTAAAGAGCCAACGGTCGTAGAGCTAAACCACACCAGCAGTGTGAAGTAAGTCGCCCAGATTACCAGGCCAGTAATTGCTCCTAGCCCTGGATTTCCATAGGCCGTCAGTTTGATTGCCAATAGGCAAGCAACAAACAGGGCAATGCACACCGTAATCAGCGTCCAAGCGCCAAAGGCGAGGCCAATTTTTTTGATTCCAGACCCGCTCGAGTCGCTACTGGAGTCGCTGCTACTGCTGCTGTTGCTAGAGTGGGCAACGTAGGAGACGCCTGCCGCCATCGATAGATTCGTCAACAGTAGCTGAAAGCCAAATGCTAGAATCACGCCAGAGAGCAATGCCACGAAGAATTGTGGACCGTAGACTTGCTCAACTACTGGAACGGGTACAACCTCGACAGTAGTGTTAGTCGGCGTTTGGGCTAAGAGGCTAGCCGTATACAAAATATCTTTTGGCCAGATATCTTTAGCTAGCAAAAAGCTTTCGCTAAAGTCCATAATTTCTCCTTTTCCTTTGTGTCAAGAATAAATGTCCAGTATATTAACGCCTTTTTGCAGGAACTCTCCCTCTCTCATCAGAAATAAGGCAGGGTATCAAGTCACTAAATAGAAGCCGTCTGGTTCACCCTTTGGGTATAGAAAGCCGGTGAAAACATCACAGCATAGAGCGCTAAAACGGTTCCCGGCTCATCAATAAGATGGATTTCCCCATCGTTTGGACGGACTCATTGGGGCTCGCTGTTCAGTCTTCTAGCTTTGCTTTTGGCCTGCCTTAGTGCCCGGTACTCCGATCTGGTCTGTGGCAGTTTCGGTTCATCAGGAGTGACTCCTTTCTCTTCAGCGGTAGCGTCTTCTGCAAACTTCGCATGGCTATCAGGGCGAATATTAGACCCGAATCGGTTGGCATAGACCTGAGTAAATTCGGCCCCAAACAACAAAATCTGCGCGGAGTAATAGATCCATAAAAGTAGCACTACAAACGAACCTGCCGCACCATAGGCCGACGCGACGCTGCTATTGCCCAGATACAGCCCGATCAGCGCCTTTCCTAAAGTAAAGAGCAGCGCCGTAATGACTGCGCCGGTCCAAACGTCTCCCCAGCTGATTTTGACATCGGGCAGTATCTTGTAAATCAGTGCAAACAGCAGCGTGATGACGCCAAAAGAGAGCGCTGCGTTCAAAATCTGCCAGCCGAGATCCCAGCCAAGCAGAAGGTCGCTAAACATGCTGCTCACGGCGGATAAACCGGCACTAAGCATCAAAGAGACCAGCAGCAGAAACCCAATTACCAGCACCATGCCAAAAGAGAGCAGCCGATCGCGCACTAGCTTCCAAATGCCCTGATCGGCTCTAGGCACTACGTTCCATACCGTATTCAGTGCGTCTTGCAGCTGAATAAACAGACCAGAAGCACCTACAATCAACAGTCCTATGCTGATTATCGTCGCCCAGAATCCATCCTCACTAGCTGAGCGACTCGTGAGCATTTCTTCAATCAGCCCGGCGGCGTTTTCTCCTAACAGTCCCTGCATCTGTTCTATGATGCGAGTCTGGACTGTGCTTTGCTCGAACAAAAAGCTAGCGATCGCAATCACAATTACCAGCACCGGAGCCAAAGAAAACGTGGTGTAATAAGCCAGCGCTGCTGCTAGCCTGGAGACCTTATCCCGCTGCCACTCTGCTACCGTCTGTTTTAAAAGAGACCAAAGAATAGAAGGATTCATAGATTGCTGCTGTTGTTTTTTCTGTGCTTTTTTCTAGGAAGTGCTAGCTAGTGATGCGCAAGTTAATCATGCCTGCTGGCTATCTCCCTACTGTCTATAGATAGAACTAGCCATAAATGAGAGTACGGCACAAACCGCAGGTAATCAAAAGAAAACAGGCAGCCCGAATATCGAACTGCCTGAATAGCTGTACTAGGCGTTTCATTCGGAAAAGCTGCTCTGAGCCAGACTGCCTTGAACTACTTGCATCCGAATGCCCTGAACCGAATACGACCGGCTCAGCTGAATTTCATAGGCGGCTGCTAGCTAATCAAGCCTGCCCGTAAAGCTCTGACAGCGGCTTGAGTGCGATCGCTCGCCCCTAGCTTATTGAGAATGTTGCGCACGTGCGTCTTGACAGTGCCCACCGTTACAAACAGCTTTTCAGCAATCTGTGCATTACTACAGCCAGAGACAATGCACTCTAGAATCTCTAGTTCGCGTTCAGTCAGCGGATACGCTTCGATGATCTGCTCGTATTCTGGCTCAACTGCGCGGATTTCCACCGTTTTAGCATTGAAGCTACCGCCGACCGCCGCCGCTGGCTTTACCTGAGAGAGCACCAAACTTGCAATTGTTGGATCGATCCACGAATTACCTGCCTGAGTCTCTTTGATAGCTGCGATCAGATCGCTCGTATCGATTTCCTTAGTGCAATAAGAGTCTGCTCCAGCTGCAAATGCGGCTAGCACGGCTTTTTCACTGTCGTGCATCGTCAGCATCAAAATTCTCGTATTAACGTCAGGACTCTCTTTCTTGAGCCGCTGGATCATCTCGATTCCATCAATATCGGGCAGACCCACGTCCACAACCGCGACATCAGGTCGCATCTCCGTGATTAGATCCAGTCCTTTTTTCCCACTGTCCGCTTCACCTAGGAACCTCAACCCCGCCTGGCGAAAAGCTGCTCTAAGCCCCATCCGAGTCAAATCGTGATCTTCTACCAGTGCGACGCTAATTTCTTCTGCCATCATCCCTTGCCTTTGAACCTTACTCTTGTCTATATCTGTGTTTTTAGCAATCAACACGGCTTCATAAATGGATGTCATTATGGTTGTCAAACTACCATTGCAGTCTCAAAGCGAGTCTCCATCTACCGTGCGAGGGACTAGCTACTTTCTAGCTTAGCAGTCGTTTCCATCTAAAGGCATAGCACGACATCTTGAGACACTGCTTTTAGGCAGTCGCCGTGCATCTGCTATGAGGCCTGCAAAGTTCTTTCCCTAAGTTCTCTTCTTAAGCTTTTTCCTTAGGAGTGTTCAGCTATATCATTAGGGTGTTAATGGTTTGTCAACAATGGTCGAACTTGAAAAATTCTTTGAATTGACCTCGGACCTAATGGGTGTTGCCAGCGTCGAGGGACGCTTCCGAGTAGTTAATGCTGCTTTTGAGAGGGTACTGGGATATGCGTCTGGCGAGATGTGCGATCGCGCCCTTCTAGACCTGGTCCATCCAGATGACCGATCCGACAGCCAAACACACATCACTCAGCTGCTAGCTAACCAAACTTCTACCAGCCAGATTTCTACCGTCCGTTTTATCAACCGCTGTGCCTGCAAAGACGGTAAGTGGCGTTGGCTAGAGTGGACCATTTCAATTGTCGATACCGCACTGTATTGCGTCGGCCACGATATCACCGAACGTGTTCTGGCCCAGAAAGAGATTCAACAGTTCAACGCAGAGCTAGAAAGCCGGGTAACCCGTCGAAACCAAGAGCTAGAAGCGTCTCAAACACGCTATCTGGATTTGCTAAAAATAGAAAGAGAAGGCCATGTCAGAGCAGAGCTAGCAAAAGCAACCGCCCAGCTATACGCAGAAGCGGTTGAAAATATGCAGGTAGGTCTCTATGTGTGGCAGCTCACTGACCTCGAAGACCCTGCTAGTCTGACGATGGTGGCGACGAACCCAGCCGCCAGCGAATTTACGGGCATTCCGATGGAGACTGTCATTGGCAAGAAAATTCTCGAAATCTTCCCGGCTCTGGTAGATACAGATATTCCGGAGACCTATGCAGACGTTGTCAAAAGCAAGATGATGGTTGACTTAGGAGAAGTTGCTTACGGTGATAGCCGCATTGAACAAAGCACCTTTGCGGTTAAAGCTTTTCCCTTGACTGAAGCCTGTGTAGGCATTTCTTTTGACGATATTACCAAGCGCAAGAAGACTGAGGCCACTCAGCTAGATCAAGCCGCTCAGCTAAAAATCCTGTTCGACCAGGCGGCTGTGGGCATGGGTAGAGTTTCTCTAGAAGGCCAATGGATACAGGTCAACCAGCGGCTTTGTGAGCTGCTGGGCTACTCGATGCCTGAGCTACTGGGCAAGAACTATCGAACGCTCACGCATCCAGAAGATCTCAAGACCAGCCAGATAGCTTACGAACAGCTGATTAATCAGAAGAAACCCCAAGTCAGCTACGAGAAACGATACCTTACCTATGAAGGTGACACACTGTGGGCCTATGTGACGGTTTCTACTTTTCATGAGGCTGGCCTCCGTGGCAATGGCCTCCATGGCAATAGCCTTCGTGAGACTAGTGTTCGTAAGACTGGTCTGAGCGATATTTACAGTGCTAATAACAGCGCTAATAGTAGCAGCGATGCTATTGACGATGCCTTGGCTCCGCTTTATTTTATTGTCACCGTTCAAGACATTACTGAGAGAAAGCGAGCCATTACAGCGCTGAAGCGGCAAAAAAATGACTTGATGATGGTCAATATGATGTTGACCAATACAATGTCGCAGCTAGAGCAGCGCAATAACGAACTCGATCAATTCGCCTATGTCACCTCTCACGATCTCAAAGCGCCTTTGCGGGCGATCGCAAACCTAGCTGGCTGGATAGAAGAGGATCTAGGCAACAAACTGCCACCAGAAAACAAAGAACAGTTCGATCTCCTGAAGAGCAGAGTGCTGAGAATGGAAGGCTTCATTAACGGCCTTCTAGAATATTCTCGAATTGGCCGCACGCACCAGAGCAGTGAGATTGTCGATGTCGCTGCGTTGCTGGCCGATATTATCGATTCTATTTCTCCTTTGGATCAGTTTTCAATCGAGACTATATCGCCAATGCCAACAATCGATGCTAAGCGCGTTCCTCTGATTCAGGTATTTTCTAATCTGATTGGCAATGCTATTAAGCATCATGATCGCAAAGATGGTCGAATAGAGATCTCGGCTATTGAACATGATGGTAGCTACGAGTTTCTAGTTGCAGACGATGGGCCCGGTATCGACGCGGCCTATCACGATAAGATATTTACGATCTTTCAAACTTTGCGATCGCGCGATGACCTTGAAAGTACAGGCATCGGTCTCTCCCTCGTCAAAAAAACCGTAGAGGCCGAAGGCGGTGAAATCAGCGTCAGATCGGAAGAGGGGAAGGGGGCTACATTTTCCTTTACCTGGCCTAAAGAGCCTCATGTTGAGATGAAAGCCCATGAGGCGCTCACAACATGAGACTGACACATTTTAATCAGTCTCATGCCTCAATAATCCCTCCTTAGAGAGAGAACAACATCCACATTCCGACACGGTCAATTGATAGCTCCCCTATGAAACAATGCTAATAACTGAATGAACAGCAAGCTAGCACCCAGCGAACGCCAAACCCAGTAAGCGATATGCCAGATATGGCCACTACTAACATTCTGCTCGTAGAAGATGACAAAGTAGATGTCATGAACGTCCAGCGTTCCTTTCGGCAGGCAAACATCACCAACCCGCTATACATAGCCAACAACGGCGTAGATGCGCTGGACATCCTCAAAGGCAGTCACGCAGACGTCAACATGCCTGAGGTTCGTCGTCTGGTACTGCTGGATCTGAACATGCCGAAAATGGGCGGAATAGAACTATTGCAGAACATCAGGAAAGACCCTGATCTTCGCTCCACACCTGTAATCGTACTGACCACTTCAAATCAAGAAAAGGATCGCATAGAAGCCTACAACCTAAACGTTGCAGGCTACCTATTAAAGCCAGTTACTTTTGGCAGCTTCTTTGAGCTAATCACGACACTCAATCGCTACTGGACGCTTTGCGAGATTCCCTAGTGGTTGTCCTGCGAGACCTTTACTGCGGTATCTATGTGATTGAAGCAAGTCAGCGGTCGTTGTACATAGCCATGTACGCGATTGAAAGAGCACGTGTATAAATAGGTACCACATTTTATCCAATGCATTTTATCCAATGTTAGATTAGTGAGGATCGCGCCGATGCTGACTACTGGTACTAGCAAAGGTCGTACTAGCAAAGGTCAAAAAGCGGCTATCTCCTCCCATTGACACTAGTTGTAACGCATTCTATCGAGCTAATTTGATTGTGTGATGTCAACTACTCTTGCTGGGTCTATCACTCTATTACTTCTATAGCTATGGTCCGAATCTATAGAAGCGATAAAGCATTGGAGCAGGGGATGCGATCGAAGCAATGTGCAACATTCCTAACAAACCTATAAGCATTTTGGTTGTAGACGACGATGCAATCGATCGAATGGCACTGCAAAGGTCGCTTAGAGACACGTCTTTGAACGCGGTCATTCAGGAAGCCACCAACGCAGAAGAAGCGCTCGAAACTGTCTTTCAATCTAAGTACGATTTTATTTTTGTGGACTACCACCTGCCGGGACAAAACGGGCTGGCGTTCGTAAAACGGGTTCGTCATGAGGGCATTGATACACCTCTAGTGGTATTGACAGGGCAAGGTAGTGAGCAGACAGCCGTAGAGCTGATGAAGGCAGGGGCATCTGACTATCTGCCAAAGAACAAACTTTCGTCAGAAACACTTACCCGTATTATTCGAAATGCATTAAGAATGCATCAAGCCGAAATTTTGGTGAAGCAAACGAACATGCGGCTGTCTGACAAGAACAAGCAGCTAGAGAAAATTAACCGAGAATTAGAAACGAAGCAGAAGCAAATCTATCGTCAGAATCTACAGCTACAGGAAGTGTCTCGCCTGAAGTCTGAGTTTTTGGCAACGATGTCTCACGAGCTAAGAACGCCGCTAAATGCCATAATTGGCTTCTCTCAGATCTTGCTCAATGGGAAAAAAGGAGCTCTCAATAGAACTCAGCAGGATATGCTAGACCGCGTGCTCTCTAACGGTCGCCATCTGCTGGAGCTGATCAGTGACATTCTAGAACTTTCTAAGATAGAAGCAGGCCGACTAGATCTTGAGCCTCGCAGCATGGATTTAGTAGATCTCGTAGAGACAACGGTTGAAGAGCTGCGATCGCTTGTCAACCAGAAAAAGCTCGATCTAAAAATAGACATTGCCTTGAGCAATCCGATCGTAGTGAACGATCCTACGCGGGTGCGACAGGTCTTGATCAACTTACTCTCTAACGCTATTAAGTTCACCCTTAAAGGATCAATTACTGTATTGCTCAAGTCCTTGCCAGCGGATGGCACTATAGAAAGATCGAATGAGAAAATTCTGCTTTCGGTTGCCGATACCGGCTGTGGCATCAGTGAAACGGCTCAGCCCTACATCTTCGAGGCGTTTCACCAAAGCGATCAAAGAACAAACCGGCATCATGCTGGTACAGGACTTGGCCTGGCCATCACCTATTCGTTAGTAAAGATGATGCGCGGTGAAATTACTGTAGAGAGCCAGTTAGATAGAGGATCTACCTTTCGAATAGAGGTTCCCAGAGAAATTCAGCCTAGTGCTGAGAACCCATAGAAAACGTAACCGCTGGTTCCGATACCTTTCGAGTAGTCACAACGGTTGGCAGGTTACACCTTTGGTTAGACTACAGGTACCATAAGCAAATGCTAATCTTTATTAAGAGAGATCAGACATTCTTTCCTGCACGCTCTTTAAGAGAATGTCGCTTAATAAAATAGGTATTCAAATTTGTGTCATCTAACTCTATAAAAATCTTAGCTGTGGATGATGTTCCAGATAATCTTTTTATCTTGGACTCTATCCTAACCGATGTTGATGAATATGATGTTAGCTTCGTAGAGGATGGCAAGACAGCGATCGAGCGGGTGCTAGAGAGCCCCCCCGATGTCATTTTGCTAGATGTGATGATGCCTGGCATAGATGGCTATGAGGTTACTAGGCGTATTCGGAGCAATAAGTCACTTCCTTACATCCCAATCTTGCTAGTCACTGCGCACGACCACTCTAGCCTCACCGAAGGACTAGATTCTGGTGCGGATGATTTTATCCGTAAGCCTTTTGATATTGATGAGCTGATGGCTAGGGTGCGATCGCTCGTCCGACTGAAGCGGGCTCTAGATGAGCAGAGCGAAATGATTCGTCAGCGCGACGATTTTGTCGCCCGGCTAACGCACGACTTGCGCACACCGCTAGTCGCCGCCAACAGAATGCTCAGCCTCTGCATTGAGGACACTTTCGGCACCCCTCCTGATTCTGTCAAAGAAGCCCTTTCCAGTATCATTACCAACAATCAAAACCTGTTGCGGATGACCAATACCTTGCTTCAAGTCTATCGCCACGAAGCTGGTCACAAGAAACTAGTCTGCTCTGCGTTTTCGGTATATACCCTGGCCAATGAGGTGGTTCAAGAATTAAAGCCGCTAGCCGATGAGAAGAGAATTTCACTGAGAATAGAGACGCTGTCTACGGATGGTAGGACGCTCTCTACAGACACCGCGACTACCTCCTATTGGATTGAGGGCGATCGCATCGAGCTCAGACGCCTGCTGACTAATTTGCTTGGCAACGCGATCAAATTTACCGATTCTGGATACATTTCCGTTCAGCTCTCGATCGATCTAGAAGCTAAGCAGATACCTTCGCCCGAGGCCGTCGTAGTCTCGATTAAAGACACAGGTCCTGGAATAGAAGAAGAAGCTCAAAAGAGAATCTTTGAGTGGTTTTATCAAGGAGCTCACATGAAAGCAGGCAGCGGCCTTGGTCTTCACTTGTCCAAGCGCATTGCTGAGATGCACAAAGGCACACTAACGCTAGAGTCAGCGGTGGGTGAAGGCAGTACCTTCACTCTGGCACTACCGACTGCCAAAGTAAACACGCGTCAAAAAGTAGCATCGGGAAATAGCTCTCGCTAGCTACCGACCGTAAAGTTTGGTTCTTCGGTATCAAACTCACGCACCGGAAAAATACTGACCTGTAGCTCAATTGGCCGCTGAAGCTCCTCTTCTAGAAAATCGTGTACTAGCGAGATCTGGTTTTGAGAAACAGAGTCCACTGGCGCTGCAACTTCTAAATAGACCTGCATTATTTTCCCCTTAGATCTGACCTGTAGCTTGCGAATATTCGCATCTTTAAAGGTCTCTGTCTCGCTACGAATCAAGCTGCCGACCAGCGTTCTAGTCCGCTCTTCGATGACCAGCTCTCGCATTGCTACTCCTAACGGCACGCCCAACACGCTGAGAATGACTATAGAGGTTACCAGACCTTGTCTCGCTCTTTTAAGAGAGCCGTAATCTTGCCATATAAAGATTAGACCACCGCTCAGAATAATGCCTGCTAGGTTTGTCCCAAACAGCAGCAAAGATCCTACGAATACTGCTCTGTTGCCATAGGCCAAGCCAATACCAATAACGCTCAGCGGCGGGACTAGGGCGACTGCGATCGCCACACCTGGTAGCGCGTCCGCTACCTCTCGCCTCGTCTTTGCAAAGGCTCCTGCTGCCCCCGCGGCTAGACCGATCACCAGATCGAGCAGCGTTGGCCGCGTTCGCGATAGAATCTCAGAATTTAGCGTATTTAGTCCGACGATACTACAGATTAAATAGGCAGAGCCCACTGTCAACAAGGCTCCCGTTACCACCGATAGGCCAGATCGCTTCAGCAACCGTCGGTTGCCCATCGTAATCGCGAACGCCATACCAATAATCGGCCCCATCAAAGGCGCGACGATCATCGCTCCAATGATTGCTGCGGCGCTGCCTGCTAGTAGGCCCAGTGTAGAAATCACAGCCGAAAGGAACAGCATCATGTAGTAGTCAAAGGACGGGTTAGCATTGCGCCACAGACTCCGGTTTAGACTCTTTAGCGGCATCGGATTGTTGGCCATCCAGTGCCAGTCGGCGCTATTTACAGCAAACCACTTCCCAAGCAAACGGGCTGCGCGTACTATGGGACGGTGAATACGCGGCGGAAGATAATATCGCACCCGCGCCATCGGTCGCAGTCGCCACGGTTCAGGCCGGTCGTGCTTACTTTTCGGTACCTTTGGAGCTGTCTTCTCTGTCTCTGGAATTGCTGGCTCTGTCTTTTCGGTGATAGCAGGCTGCTTCAGACTCGGATCTGACGGCTGTAGCTGTGAACCACTCTCACCACGTGCAGACATAACCAGTTGATCCTCAAGTACATTTATCTTCAATTCATAACAATACCTGTTCCTCGCTGCGATCAGCTTCTTCCTGGAGGAAACTAGGGGTTATTGGTATCTCTATACAAATTTCTTCTATTACGTCTGTTCTATCTTTTCTATTCACCTTTTCACGTACGCCTTCTGGCTGTATAACCCGGCTCGAAAGATAGAGGTTCTAAAAGTTTCAAAGTTCTATTATGAGAATGTTAACAAGATTACTCGGAGAATATTTCACCATGAGTGCTACAGATAAAGCAAAAGCAGCCGCCAAAGACGTAGAAGGCAAAGTGCAAGAAGCCGCTGGCGACGCAACGGACAACACAGAAGCTCAGGCTAAAGGTAAAGCTAAGCAGGCTGAAGCCTCTGCAACAAAAGCAAAAGAGGATGCCAAAGATACCGCCAAGGATTTAGTTGATTAGATAGCTGCTGTTTGAAGCGCTGAATCATCTACCTGTTCTCTTCTCTATACAGCTTAAGCGGCCCCAGTATGTTTTACTGCTGGAGCCGTTTTTATTAGCGTGTATCTATGGCAATCTGCACTCGGCTTGCAGCATACTCAAATACTACAACCTTTGTCCTGTAAAGCTAAGTGCCTGGCAAGCAGCAAAATGCATTCCGCTGTTTGCTATACGTTCACCGATAAAAAGTGAGAGGGTTGAAAATGCAATACAAAAAAGGGCTAGAAACATTGTTTTTCTTCGGCCCTTTTTGATTCTTACTATTTACCTTTCTGCTAGCCTGCTTCTTGCTAGCCTACTTTTCTACCTTGGGTACGACATCCGGACGATCTTTATCTTCCCAACCGACAGGACGCTTAGAGTTGTACCAGGCAATCGAGCCTATTGTAACTGCAGCAATGAAGCCAACAATCCCGACTGTAGTCAGCGAGAAAGCATAAGGTGCTTCTGTGACAGCAGTTTCTAGTAGCAGAGTCATAAAGTATCCTCTTAAAGTCTGTAATCAAAGTATATCAGCAGAATAGCGATCCAATCCTCTTTCTATTAGAAGACGTTTAGCAACATCTTCTAATACTCGAATCTATCTGCAGACATACTTACCTTTTGTCTATTTGTGAATAGTAAAAATGGGTCAAGGCTCCTCGTGTGTTGCGATCGCCCGTATGGAAAAACCCCTAGAACAAGACAATGTGTTCTAGGGGTTCTTGTGGTGAACCAGGCTACAAAACCAGACGATTAAAAGGTTTAAAGATCCTGCATCACACAGGCGAGAAGACAGTCGAGGTGTCTCTATACAGCTGTAGGTACTTTCAAATCTGTCTCGCGCTCACCACTTGGGGTCAGTGTATTTCCTTCAACAAAGGAGCGTAGCATCCAGGCCATTTCTTCGTGCTGCTCCATCAGTCCTGTCAAGAAGTCAGCGGTACCTTCGTCATGATAGTTCTCACCTGATTGATCAACGTGATCGCGGAGATTACGAATAATCTGCTCGTGGTCACTGACTAAGCGCTTTACCATCTCTTCTGCTGTGGGCAGATCGCCGGGATGCTCTCGTAGAGTTGCGCTCTCTACAAACCCTTTGGCAGTGCCGATGGGATAGCCACCTAGCATTCTGATCCGCTCTGCGATCGCATCAATGTTCATGCTGATAGCTTCGTAGTGCTGATCCCAGAGTTCGTGCAAAGTTCTGAACTGAGGTCCAATAACGTCCCAGTGATACTTCTTAGTCTTGATGACTAATAAATATGCATCAGAGAGATCCTGGTTGAGCAAGCTCACAACCCCTTGTCTCTGTTCTTCTGTCAAACCAATGCTGATAGGATTCATATAATTCCTGTGCTATCTACGTATATCATTTAACCATTTCTCTCTTATCGTTTCGTCTATCAAAGGAAACGTTCTCAAGCGTAGAAAATGCTGTCTAAAGATGGATTTGGTCAGCCATCGTTACTAGAATTCAAAGCCGCTTCAGTCTTCTGCACGTCTAGCTTCAGCATGATCACGCTCAGCGGCGGTAGGGTCAAATCCAGCGAATAAGGCTGCTCATGAAAGGTCCAATCATCAGACCATTTGCCACCAAGGTTGCCGATATTAGCCCCACCGAATTCTCTCGCATCACTGTTGAAAATCTCGCGATAATATCCTTTCTTAGGAATACCTACCCGATAGTGACTGTGAGGCTGCGGCGTAAAATTGCATACCGTCAGAATAAACTCTTTGCCCACTTTGTCATAGCGAATAAAGGAGACTACGCTGTGGCGATTATCGCTACAGTCTACCCACTCAAATCCCTCTTGAGAGAAATCTTGAGTATACAGCGCAGGTTCGCGGCGATAGAGCGCATTGAGCCGTTCGACACAGTGCTTCAAGCTCTTGTGCTGATCGAACTGGAGCAAATGCCATTCTAGATCGCCCCACACATTCCACTCACTCCACTGACCAAACTCCATTCCCATAAACAGAGTTTTCTTTCCAGGATGAGCATACATATACGTGTATAGCGCCCGTATATTTGCCATCTTCTGCCAGTCATCACCGGGCATCTTGCCAATCATATGGCTCTTACCATGCACCACCTCATCATGAGAGAGTGCCAGCATAAAATTCTCACTAAACGCATACCAGATGCTGAAAGTGACGTTGTTTTGGTGAAACTGTCTAAACCAAGGGTCCATACTGAAGTAGTCGAGCATGTCATTCATCCAGCCCATATTCCACTTCAGATTGAAGCCTAGACCACCGACATAGGTTGGCCAAGACACCATCGGCCAGGAGGTCGACTCTTCTGCAATCGACAGCGCCCCAGGATAGTGACTAAACAGTACATGGTTGACCTGCTTTAGGCACTCTGCCGCTTCAATATTTTCTCTGCCGCCGTACTCGTTAGCTACCCACTCACCCGGTTTGCGATTGTAGTCTAGATACAGCATCGAGGCGACAGCATCGACTCGAATACCGTCGATGTGAAACTTGTCAAACCAGAAGAGAACATTCGCAATCAGAAAATTGCGCACCTCATTACGACCATAGTTGAAGACTAGCGTCCCCCATTCTTTGTGCTCACCCTTTCGAGGATCGGCATGTTCATATAGATGCGTACCATCAAAAAAGGCTAGGCCGTGAGCGTCCTTAGGAAAATGCCCAGGCACCCAGTCAACAATCACTCCAATCCCATGCAGATGACACTGATCAACAAAGTACATAAAGTCTTCTGGCGTGCCATAGCGAGCGGTGGGCGCATAGTAGCCAGTCACCTGATAGCCCCAAGAACCGTCGAACGGATGCTCAGCGATCGGCAGCACTTCAATATGTGTGAACCCCATCTCTTTGACATAGGGAATTAGCTTTGCTGCCAGCTCTCGGTAGGTCAAAAAGCGCGCACCGGGCTTGAGCTCGGCAACGGCGACCACCGGAGCATCGGTGCCATCGGCGCGTTTGGCGGGCTGCGCCGAAGACTCATGCATCCACGATCCTAGATGCACTTCGTAGACAGCAATTGGCTGTACCATCGGATCGTTTTGGCGACGATGATCCATCCAGGCCCCGTCGCTCCACTCGTACCTGTCTAGATCGGCGACAATGGAGGCTGTATCTGGCCTGACTTCTCTTTCAAAGCCATAGGGGTCAGATTTTTCATAGATATGGCCATCGCCGTTTTTGACTTCGTATTTGTAAGAATCACCTACTTTTAGCTGAGGAATAAACAAATCCCAGATGCCACTGCTGCCTCGGCGCATCTGATGCTGACGCCCATCCCAGTTATTGAAATCGCCGATCACAGAGACATTGCGGGCGTTGGGTGCCCACAGAGCAAAATATACCCCTGCCACGCCGCCTTTTGTCATGGGGTGGGCGCCCATCTTCTCGTAGATGCGGTGATGATTACCTTCTGCAAACAGATGCTCGTCAAAGCTGGTAATCACGGGAGACTTAAAAGCGTAGGGATCGTAGGCAACATGCTCGCTTCCGCCGCTTTTGTAGCGGATCTGGTAGTTGGCTAGCCCCTCTTTGTCGACGACGGTTTCATCGAGCACAGCCTCAAAGAATTGGGGATGCTGCTCATTAGTCATCGGATATTCTTTGCGGGTTTCTGGACGCACTACCCAGGCCACATCTGCGCTAGGAAGATAGGCACGCACTACCCAAACCTGTTTGCCGTCGCGATCAATCGCATGGGGTCCCAACACCTCGAATGGATTTTGATGTTGGTTTTTTACAACTCGCTCAATTTGTTCTAGAGCAATTGTTGACGACATATAGGTGACCTGACTCGCGTAAAATTTATGAGGGATTTGATATTAGGTGTTAGCTTAACAAAGCTTAGTTGTTTAAGCGAATTTTCTTCGACGGAAGAACGGACGCTAAAATGCGGGCAGCTTAGGCATCAATGCGTAGCGCAGGCTCATTCTGTCACCGGTAGATCCTGCTGTTTTTGGGGAGGCTGCTGTTCGAGAGGCTGCTGTTCTTTGATGAAAGGAATGATGGGCTTTAGGATACGTCTAAGTCGCAGGAGATAGACGATCTGGCGAATATCCGAGTTGAGCTGGCGGGGTCTTCCTTCGCTGTCTAGGCTTGCTTGCAGCTGTGCGTACTCAGCCGCCGTCAGTAGTTCTCCTGTTAGCGGCGATCGCGCCTCCACAATAATTTCCGTGCGCAAAATCTCTTCTGGGATGTCAATATCAGCCGGATATTCATCTAAAGCACCAGCCTGAGCTACCTGGATCTGGAGGAATATGCCTACTACGCCAGCGATGGCGGCGAGATGACGACTGGCTTGTCTAAGCATTAGCTTGTTTGACCATTAGTTCTTTTATTTCTTTTTCGACCGTCAGCTTTTTCTAGCTGTCAGCTTTTAATGAGTGCTTGCCTTCGAGCGATCGCCTTTGGTTAGTGGTTTAAGACAGCTACGGTAGTGTCCTACAACCTGTCAACAAACCTCTTTGATCGCCTTTAGATTTGTTAAATATGGGCGCATGCATTAATGTAATGCCGCAGACAGTCCATTTTCAAGTAGACCCAGTAGGAAACACCGCCGCTATGAGAGTTATCCGCGAGAAACTATCCAGTCTTGCTAGTCAGAAAGTTGCTAGAGGATTGGTCGCTGCCATGACGCTCGCTGGCGTTGCTGGGGTCGCGCATCAGGCAGCTCTAGCCCAGGCGTTGGTACAGCAAGAAGGTACATTAGCGCCTGTTGAGGATGCCTACAGCTTTGAGGGTGAAGCGGGCCAAATCATGACTATTGAACTGCAGAGTGAAGAGTTTGACCCGATGCTGCTGCTAAAAGGCCCCGACGGTGAAGTCCTAACGTCAAACGACGATTATGGCGGTACTTTAAATTCGACAATTGTAATTGAGCTACCCGAGCCAGGAACATACAGCGCCGTGGCCAGCTCTTTTTCTGGATTAGGGGGCAGCTACCAAATCGAGGTGCGTCCGGCTAGCGAGTACGAGCAGGTCTTTAGCCGCGCTTATAACTTTTCTGTTTCAGAAGACTTTGCGGATGCGGTTGAAGCTTACAGCGCCGCGATTATATTAGACGATACCGATCCTGGCGCTTATCTAGGTCGGGCCGAATCTCGTATTAATCTTGCCTACATCACTTCCACCGTAGAGATTGCCAGTCCATCCGATCTCCCCGAGCCCGTTATCGAGGCGGTGGTCAGCGACTATCTAAAGGCGGCTGACCTCCTAGAACAGCAGGGTCAGGTCTCTTCTGCGGCCTCGCTTCGTCAAGAAGCACAGTTCTTTACTGGCAGTAGCAGCACTCCGTCAAATGCTAGTTCACCGCTATTGCGTCCCAATCCTGAACAAGACGTTAGACCGGATGTCCCTAGCCTGCCGACCGAGCCAATACCCGTAGAGCCAGATGGTGGTATTGGAGATGGTGCCACTCCAATTCCGGGCGAACCTCAATAGGTTGATCAATCGCTTCAGAAGCTTCAGAGCGATATTGCTCTGAAGCTCGTTCAGTCTATTTTTGCCGACTTAACCAAGACACCGCCTTGATCGCTTAGTTCTTCTAGAATAGAGCGATTTCCACATCGAGAGCAAATTGTGCTAGGACGCTGTTCGGGCGTAACGATGCTGCCAACTGCCGGAATAGACCAGTCAATGTATATCTGCTGGCACTGAGGACATTTTACGGTGATTGTTTTTGGGGCCATAGGGAATTGCCAGCTTTTAGGCGACTTCGTGTCCGGCGGCTGAAATGGCCTGTTTTACAGAAGATTCAGACATATTTGAGTCTACTTCTACTGTTTTGCCTGCAACGTCTACTTTTACCGTTGCGTCGGCGTCATGTACTTTAATCTCTTTGGTAATCGTATCGGCACAGCCGTCGCACTTAATCGATGGAACGCTCAAGGTCATACTCATAAGGAAGGTTCTCCTAAAGTTGCTTTTCAAATTATTTGGCCTAACGATCGTAACGGTTAGGAGAGCGGTTTCATCTTTTGAGCGCTGTTTTTAGTAGAGTTTATCACTGGGGGTAGATCTTGCTGCTTGCTGTTTGGGGCCTGCTTATGTCGAAGGGTCTATGCCAGAAGAGAGAGCTTCAGATGCTGCCAACGAATCTGCCAGGACTGAGCAACTGCGGCGGATCGAATTTTTGTTTTATGTCGACCATGACCTGTAAGGCGTTGCCAGTGTAGCCCCAGATATCCATTGATCGCTTCAGCTCGGAAGGTGCCTGTAGCAGGCTGAGAAAGCCACCATTTCGCTGGCAGTGCGATCGCACTGCTTCAATCTCTTTGGCAATACGCTGAACGACACTACGATCCGTATTCTCTACTGTCCACTGCACCCAGCCCAAACCACCGCTACCATGCAGTCTCGCCTGCACTTCGAGAGCCGATGATTGTCTAAGCGTTTCTAGCTGTTGAAGCAGAGGTGTGATCGCACTTGGCTTCATGCCCACCTTGCATAGCACCGTATCGGCCCGCACCCAGTCAGCTACTCGCTGCCAGTACGTAGCATCTGCTGATGAGTCTAATCGCTGTATGGCTAGCTGATGTTTATCCGCTATTTTCTCCAACCGCTCGCTCTGTTCTTCTACGCCAGCTGCGATTCCTTGAAACCTAGCTACCAGTGCGACCGATTCTTCTAGTGAGACATCAAAGGCGACTGGGACCAGTCCTGAGAGTCTAATCTCGGCAGCGGCGCGCGCGATCGCCTCTACAGCGCCGGTCAGCACCAGCGACCGAGAAACTGCCTGCACTGGATATAGCCGAAACGTCAGCTCGCTAAGTATGCCGAGCGTACCGTAGCCGCCTGTCATCAGCTTCATCAGATCGTAGCCAGCTACATTTTTCACTACCCGGCCACCCGCACGCGCTAGCTGACCGTCGTACCGGACAAACTGCACGCCAATCAACATATCTCGCAAGCCCCCGTAGCGCTGTCGCAGCGAGCCCGTATCCGCTGTTGCCACGATCCCGCCGACGGTTGCGCTATCTGAAAAAGCCGGATCAACAGCCAAGAACTGACCTTCTTTTGCCAGCACCGCCGCCAGATCCGCCAGCTTTAGGCCGGCCTCTACTGTGACGGTAAAGTCGCCAACTGCGTGCTCTACAATTTGGTTCAATCGCGTCGTACACAAGACAATGTCAATATCTTTAGCTAGCCCCCCCCAGCCCAGCTTGCTAGATTGGCCAGTGGGCAGCACTCGCCAATTCTGTTGAGCGGCGATCGCCATCACCTGCGAGAGTTCTTCGATCGTGCCAGGCAAAACCAAACAAGCAGGCGATCTATCTGTGGCCTTTTCAATTTGTTTTTGTTTGGCCTGGTCGACGGACTGCCAGGGAATGCAGTAGTCCTCACCTAAAAGATCGATAAGGGGCGCAGTAGGAATGTCCATCAATCGATTCCAATGGCGACTGGGCCGTCGCCGGTGACGGGCGTGGGAGCTGTAGGCCCGCTTCTCGGTTTGCGAAAGTCCGCATAGAGAAGATCGCGCCATGCCCAAAAAGCTGCATACTCCGGCGCGTCTGCTAACCCTGGTACGCCTTTGCCGCCGATGCCTGCTGGCAGATCTACATACAGCGTCGAAGGAAATTTCAAATACATAGATAATCCAGCTACGGCAAAGTCAGCTAGCGTCGGCGTCTCTGCACAGAGATAGGGCTGGTCTTTCAAAATCAGACATAGCGCTTCCAAGTCTTGTCGCAAAATATCTGTTGCCGATTTAACCGCGTCTCCGCCGAAGCCAGCGCCAGCACCGATCAGGCTGAGCAAATCGCCTGGCACCGAACCGACTGCGGTCTTGACCACTTCTGGTGTGGACACAGGCAGTAGTGCTGTTCGGAAGTTGGGATGCTGGTTGAACGCGCCGATCATCGCCTTGCGACCGTTGAGGCCAATTGACTCATCAGCCCAGGCTTCCATCATCAGACACAGTCCCTTTTGCTTGGCATCGGTAGGAATAACCGGGCGATCGGGATATTTCTCGTCTAGGTAGCGCGCGATCGCAGTCGAGTCAGGAACCACCTCATCTCCGTCCTTTAGCACCGGTACTTGGCGCTGGCCCGACAGCCGATAGAGATCTAGCTGGCCAATTCCTGGTGCAACTTCGACTGTTTTATAAGGCAGCTGCTTGTAATCCAAGATCAGCCTGACCTTTTCGCAATAGTGAGACGCTTCAAACTGGTGCAGCTCTAACATTGGATTCAATCCTTAACATTTTGAACAAACTTCAGTAGAAACCGAAAGTACCCATCCCTTTGTATCACACGGCCTGAGCCCAATCGACACAAAGCAGAAGTCACCCAATTTTTACCACGATTTCTAGCTCGGTTGCCCTCAGCGTAAAAGGCACGCAGCCAAAAGACATCTATCTATGGCGTTGCGAGCCTGAAATGTATTGAGTTTTGATATTTGATTTTTGTTAGCTATGCTTTGTGAAGCTCTGCGCTATGTAGTTATATCAAATAGGCCATCTACGCCTGACAGCCTGAGTAAGCAGCCTGACTAAATAGTTAAGCAAAATTGACAGAAAACTCGCTGAAGCCCCAAAGAAAAACATGTATAACAAAAGCACGTATGAAAAAAGCGCACATGACAAAGGCGCGTCATGCGCAGCGTCTAAAGCGACAGCCAAAGGCTCAACCATACGGCTAGCAGTCAGGGCATCTGGTTTACTGCCGTTGGGTCTACTATCGCTAGGTTTATTAGCCACACTGCCTCACGTAGCCAAAGCAGAAACCCCGCCCGTATTGCTACAGCTAGCTCAGGCGGGATCATCTGATTCACTTCCGCTGCCACAAAGTCCAACATCCCTGGCTACCGAAAACTACACAATCGCTGAGATCACCAGTGGTAGCAGCAACTTCATCACACTAGCCGCTGCTTTGGACGCGGCTGATCTCGCCGAGGTGCTGAACTCCAGCGGTCCTTTTACTCTTTTTGCCCCTACCGACGAAGCCTTTGCCGCTCTGCCGCTAGCTGCGATAGAGGCTCTGCTACAGCCCGAAAATAAGCAGTCACTAGTTGAGCTGTTGACCTACCACGTCATTCCTGGAGCCTTGCGCTCTACTGATCTAGCATCAGGCGATGTGGTCACTGTAGAAGGAAGCACCGTGGCCATTGATGTGGCCGAAACGGTTACCGTCAACAGCTCCCAAGTCATCACCGCAGATGTCGTCGCCAGCAACGGCATTATCCACGTCATTGATCGAGTCATCATTCCTCCCTCGGCCTTAACTGGGAGCGCTGCGACAGCTACGACTACTCAATGACTCATTAAGTGTCTGTTCAGCGTCAGTAATCTAGCGTCAGTCAAAAGCTCAGCAGGTCAATGTCTCCTGCTGAGCTGCGCCAGAGCGGTTTGCGATTAACTCAACGCTTTACAGGACGTGTTTGCTGCCGGTGATGTTTCAACAATCACTTCCTCAAATCCGGCGCTCTGTAGCAGCCGCGTCACTACTAGCTCAGCTCGATCGTTGGCCTGACCCAAGATATCTTGCTCGCAAGCGGCCTGTTCAATCTTTAGCTTTGCTTCTTTCTGTGCTAGCTGCTGTAGCTCGGGCGCAGTGTCTGGGCCCAGGTTGAATAGCCCTCGGCTGTAGTCATAGACGCTGGATCTATCAACGTCTATCTCAGTCCCTAAAATTTCGGGTGCTGGCAAAACAAGTCTGATATTTCGGCCTGTCTCTGAAGCGGTGACATCTGCCGTCGTTAAATCTTCCAAATCTACGCCTGCTCGAACTTCTCCATAGGCCACGTACAGTAGATTGGTCTCTCCTAGGGTAAATTCGCCTAGCTTGCGACTGCTCTGTGCGGGTACAACCGCTTCCATGGTAAAGACTGCTGTGGTCAGCTCGCTGACTTCGCGCACCTGCTTGATTACGACGGTACGGATGTCTACAGTTTGTTCTGGCGGCTGTGGTGTCAGTGCGACTTTGACACCTTCCATAAATCGACTGCCAGAGCGCAAAAAAGCCAGTCCTGCTAGGCTAGCGAGCATGATTGCACCACCTGTGGTTGCAATAGCCAGGAGCTGAAAAACTTTGACAACAGGCGATCGGCGCGGGGACTGACGGGTGGTGCGATCGCGCTTAGTGGTTATTCTACGGCGAGACGGATCGGGAAATCGAGACTTCATAGCATTTCGCTAGCTAGTAAACACAGACTACATATTTTTTGGGTAGCTTCTAAAGTGGTAATAATGAATAGGCACTTTGGCAGTACCTTCACCATATTGTTTAGATCAGCCCATTTCAATGACAATTATGCTTAGCTCATCATGGCTTGGCGCATCATGACAGACCACGAAAGCTCCAGTCTACCCGCTATTGGTCTACCTATCATTGGCTGGCGAGAGCGGGTTTCCCTCCCTGCTCTAGGCGTTACCAGTGTCAAAGTAAAAATCGATACCGGCGCGCGTTCCTCCGCACTCCATGCCTTCAACATAGAGTATTTCAAAAAAGGCAGCACCGACTACGTCCGATTCAACGTTCATCCCTCCCAGCGCAGCAAAGACGAAATCGTCACCACAGAAGCTAAGTTGCTAGACGTTCGTACTGTCCGTAACTCCGGCGGCCAAAGCGAATCTCGTCCCGTTATCGAAACTATTGTCACCCTCAACGAACATTCATGGCCTATTGAGCTTACCCTGACTAATCGCGACGTAATGGGCTTTCGCATGCTCCTTGGTAGGCAGGCCCTGCGTCAAAATTTTCTTGTCGATTCCAGCAGCTCTTACGTTCAAAGCAAAGCCCGCACTCAAACCTTCAAAGGCCGAAAGAAAGGTCAGAAACAAACTAAAAATGAAAATCGCAATTTTATCAAGAGACTCTTCTCTCTATTCGACTCGTCGTCTTAAAGAAGCTGGAGAAGCTCATGGCCACACTGTCGAGGTCATCGACTATCTGCGCTGCTACATGAACATCACAGCTCATAACCCCCAAGTTCTCTACCAGGGGACTCAGCTAAAAGATTTCGATGCGATCATTCCTCGCATTGGCGCGTCGAATACCTTTTATGGCACCGCTGTCGTTCGTCAGTTCGAGATGATGGAAGTCTTTCCAACCAATCCCTCACAGGCCATTCTTCGCGCTAGGGACAAGCTTCACTGCTTGCAGATTCTTTCTAAAGAAGGCATCGGCCTACCGATTACCGGCTTTGCCCACTCTACCAAGGACATTGATGGACTTATCGGCATTGTGGGTGGTGCACCGCTTGTGATTAAGCTACTTGAAGGGACTCAAGGCATTGGCGTCGTTTTGACTGAAACTTACCAGGCAGCGACTTCGGTGATCGAAGCGTTCCGGGGGTTGAATGCCAACATTCTGATTCAAGAATTTATCGCTGAAGCCAAGGGCGCTGACCTGCGCTGCTTTGTGATCAACGGCAAGGTGATTGCTTCTATGAAACGCCAAGGGGCACCGGGCGAATTTCGCTCTAATCTGCATCGGGGCGGCAATGCTAAGCGAATCAAGCTGACGCCAGAAGAGAGAAGTACGGCGGTGCGGGCGGCCAAAGCGATGGGATTGACAGTTGCTGGTGTAGATTTACTCAGATCCAACCACGGTCCGGTGGTGATGGAAGTGAATTCTTCCCCTGGTTTGGAGGGAATCGAAAAGGCTACAGGTATAGACGTTTCGGAGAAAATCATTGAGTTCTTGGAAAAGAAACTGATGTCAGAGAAACCTGTTCAAGAAGCTGAGACTGCTCAGAAGGAGAGTCAGCTTCTACCCCGCCCTTTGGAAGATAGATAGCGCAGTGCTATAGAGAACTGTATCTCTCTTCTGCGAACGGTTCGCCTCTATGGTGATAGCCGTTTTTCTCCCAAAACCCCAGCTCCATGCTGGCTAGAAACTCTATGCCATTAATCCATTTGGCACTCTTCCAGGCGTATAAATGCGGGACTACCAACCGCATTGGTCCGCCGTGTTCGGCTGGAAGCGATTCTCCAAATAGAGTGTGTGCAAAGAAGTTTTCTTCTTTTGTGAAATCTGCTAGCGATATATTCGTGGTGTAGCCGCCGTAGCAGTGCTCCATGACGTGAGTAGCGTCTGGGTCTATGTCAATCTCTTTTAGAAAGTCTGTAACCCTGATACCGCGCCACTTGACATCCAGCTTGCTCCAGGTTGTGACGCAGTGGAAGTCAGCGGTAAACTCGGTCTGCGGCATGTCCATAAAATCTTGCCATGAGAATGTCTTCGCAGTCGCAAGGCCCGAAACGGTGAACTGCCAGCTTTCTGTGTCGACTTGCGGCGTATCACCATAGGTCAAGACGGGAAAGCCTTTGGCTAGGTGCTGTCCGGGGGGAACGCGATCGGCTAGCTCAGCACCGGGTTTTTCAAAAAACTTCATGATGGGAAGGGAATAAGGGCCGCTTTTATTGTAATGCTATAGCTTTCCGCACTTTGCTTACTACACTACGAAAGGCTACACCCCTTGTTCATTCATCCTTGCTTTTAGCTAAGGGGTACGCGCTTGAACAATGCACTCATAAAAGCAATTCATATTGCCCTGGGTTTAGCGTGCTAAACCCCTATGTGAATGCTGATTAGATCTCTCGATAGCTTGTCAACAGAGAAGGTAAAGCTTCATAGCCTTCCATACTCATTATCGGCGTCAGCTGACGCCGATATTTCTCTAAAGTTTGTTGAAAGGCATCTTCTCCTATCTGACCTTGCAGAATAGAGGCAAGTCCGGCGGCCTGTCGCCACTCTTCTGAGCCGATGCTGTGCAGTAGATGCATGGCTAAAGCGCTATAGAAAACGGCTTCGTCTGTATTCTTTAGAGCGTGATGAGCTTCGGCGGTGTAGAGGGTGTAGAGCCCTTGCAAATAGATGTTGCCGGAGCCTTTGACGGCGTCTGCGCCTTTGGTGAGAACATTGAGGCCGTCCTGGGGGCGATCGCACATCACATAGCCAATCCCCAAACTGTTGTAAGCTAGCGCCTGACTCTGAAAGTCTCCTTGTTCGAGCGCGAGTTCTAGTCCCTGAGTAAGATAGGCGATCGCACCGTCATAGACTGTCGTATCTCCCACATCATTCGCTCTCGCCTGCAATACCTGCGCATAGCCAAGGTTCACCAGTGCGTTTGCCGTGCCAACCTTGTCGCCCCGCTGCCGTGCTAAGATTAGCGCCCGCTGGCTCGTCGCCACCCCTTGCGCATAGTCTTTCTCTAGTACCGCATTTCTTGCTAGATGACAGAGATTCGCGGTTTCGCAAGCTAGATCACCTGCCGCCTGCGCAATCTCCAGGGCCTTCTCGTAGAAAGTCTTGGCCTCTGAGGATCGTCCCAACGTTTGTTTGGAGTAACCCAACAGAGTTAGAATTCTCGCTTTCTCTTGTGTTCCTTCTACCTGCGTTAGCGGCTCGCTGAAGTAGTCAAGCGTTTCTTGCAAATAGTCTCCTGAAAAAGAAGCAAACACGCCGCCGTATAGAGGAAAGTCATCGCGCTGAGAAAAGGTTCTCAAAATCTGTAGCATTAGCTGAAAGCAGCCATTCCCCAGCGATCGATAGGACGCATTGCCCGCACTAACGAACCCCTGAGAAAGCCGTCCCCAAATGGCTGCAAAAATCAAAGAAGTGCTGTAAGAGAGCTGCTTTCCGGCTTTGGCGCTGTAGGGCTGCTTGTCGAACCAGACAATTAAGCCACGCTGCAAGAAGTGCATCACTATCGCCAAGTCCACCCAGCTAGCGATATCTACTGCCGTGCGAGTAATTGCTTCTACGGGTTCGCTTTGCGCCAGGGTGGTAAACAGCAGCTTGGGCAGTCCCACAGCCGTCTTTTGCCAGGTTGCCCAGGGTCCGCCCTGCTCTCGCTCGCCAAAGCCTACAGGCTGACCAGCAGGCGCATACAGCCAGCTGACTAGCTCTGCTTCTAATCGTTCGTAGTTGGCTAATCCCGCTAGAATTCCCTGTTGCCAGGGAGCCATTTCTTCTTCTAGGCTTTTGGCAAGCTGCTTGAGCTGTTTGCGATTGAGACTATTGGGCTGGTTGGGGTCAATAAAGCCAAGGAATATTTCGGGTCGATCGGCAGTTTCTGCCTGCCTTAGCTGATCGGCTGCGATCGCAATTCCACTAGCTGCCTGACGATCCTGCTGACCTTTTTGCCACTCGCCTTCGATGGTCTTTAGAGCTCGTAGAATGCGGGGCGCTTTTAGTGAGCCTTCTAGCTGAGCTTCGGTTTCGCTGATACGGGTGGCAAGCGATCGCTCAAAGATTTCGCCCGTACCGATTTCGACTGAGGATTCTAATTGCGATCGCACCTGCTCTTTTGAGCGCACATTCCCCTTCAGCGTCTGCGCCACAATCTCGTCAATTAGACCCAAGTACTGCTCCACCAAAGATCCGCTCACTCAACCTCCCTCCGAAAATCTATTTCGTTTAGCTATCTATCAAAGCAACCTATTAAAGCAAACCGCCTTTGATAGTCACAATTGTAAGCCGCCTCTCGAAGACCGTACGGTCCAAACGCAAACGAAGATTAAATTGCAGCGCAAACATAGTTCTTATGTACTATTATGCATTTGGGCCTACTTTTGTCTTTCAGCTACTGGCGGGCAGGCTTGGTCAGGCAGCGGTCAATCCTATTCTCTGAGGGTTTATGTCACCAAAAACCACTTCTGCTAAAGCCGTACAGTCCTGCGCAGATCAAAGGGCTCGGGCACCTATTCCCGGTGTCGAAGAATTTCGCGATCAGCAGTTCACAGAAGCGCTGCCGCTATTACTGCAATCAGCCCGGCAAGGACATCCAGAAGCTCAGTGTATGCTCGGGAATATATATCAGCTCGGTATCGGCGACGCAGCAGTCAACGAAGTCGCCGCTATTCGCTGGTACTATCAAGCCGCTAGACAGGGATACAGCGCCGCCACCAGTAATCTGGCTGGGATGGTGTGGGCTATTTCTCCTGAAGCTGCCTCGGCGCTGCATCATCTGGCTTATCAACAGCAAACACCAACGACAAAGGTCAAATTACTCTAAAGTTAGCTGCTAAGTAGCCTCAACGTCCTCACAACAACAACACCGCATTGTTGTCAATAAATCTTTTATTTCCATCTTCTCCAGCTGCATTGAACGCTCTGAAATACGTTTGCACTTTTTGCGGCAATTTGTCGTAATCGAACCAAGCGTCTCCTGCTGCTACCGTCGCCCAAAAATCTCTTATATAGGGCGCGTACTCCTTTGCTTGCTCTAGCGATAGAGAGAGAGGCGGATCGGTCATCAGGCGAACGATAAAAGGAAAAGAGCGATCGCCCATCCAGTCTTTAGAGGTCTGTTGTAAAGTTGGCCAGTCACTCACCGATTCGATTCTTCTAGTTTCTACGCTCAGATGCTGGCGTTCTTGTTCATCTGTCGAAAGAGACAGCAGCCTATAGGGATGCGGATAGCTGACCAATGAGCCAGTTGTAATGGCATAAAAGTCATCTAACTTGGCAATATCTTGCACATGAAGGTGTCCGGTAAACGCCACTGGCACCTTGGCCGCCTGGAGCTTTGCCACTAGCTTTGGCGCATTTTGAATCATATAGCGCTGACCTAGCTGCGACTTCGATTGGCCCGGCAAATGCTCTAGGACGTTGTGATGCACCATCACCATCACAAATTTGCCCGCTAGCTGTTCTAGCTGCGCGTCTAGCCATGCAAACTGTTCCTCATCGATCAAGCCTGTGCCAATCTGCTCTCCAGCGTCGTCAAAGGCATTGGAATTAAGCCCGATTAAATGAACTTCAGGGAAAATCTCCTGATGATAATAAAGCTGTTTTCCATCGGTGTAGCCGAACTTCTGATAGATCTTGGGAAAATCAGCTAAAGCAATCCGATCTTTTGTCTGGTCGCCATTGACTACACTGCCTTGTTTGTGGGTCACGTCGTGATTGCCAGGCACAACATAAGTGGGAAAAGGCAGCTGTGCTAGCCGATTGGCCAACCACTCGTGATTCTCTCTTTCGCCATGCTGTACCAAATCTCCAGGCAGTAGCAAGAAATCAGGCCGATCGGCGATTAGCTGATCTAGGATCTGCTCAAAAGCTGGAATGCTGACCTCAACCAAATGAAATCGATTCGGCGCGTCCCAAATCGTATGGGGCAAGGCGATGTGTAGGTCGCTGACAACGGCAAACTTGAGATTTAGGTTCATAACAGCGGCTTGGGCAACGTTCTAATAGAATGGTAAGTGCATCCTGAGAAGAAAGTCCATGTCACAGGTCCGTGACGATAGCCTTAAGTGGATTGAAAGTAAGCTCGACGTGTTGACAGACAGTTTTGTTATGCTTCGATCTGATGTCGACGGGCTCAAGACTGACTTTGATAGGTTAGAGACGAATCTCAACCTTTTTGATACTAAGTTCACTAACCATCAGCAGGCGACGCGGTGGGTTGTGCAGCTGGCTTTTACGCTGATTGTGAGTGCTACGTTTGCTGTGATTATTTCTACTGTTGTGTAGCCGCCATTTTGGATGAGAAATAGCCTGTCGTTTTCGCTCAAATATTAGATAATAGAGAAAGGTTAGAGCGACCTCTACAAATCTCGCTGCGCAACGATTTAAGCATGATTCAGACTACCCTGTTCCCAGACATTTTTAGGCAATTATTTTCTCTTTCTAATGATGAGATTGCGATCGCATTCGAGCAGGTCGCCGATCTATTAGAAACCCAAGGCGACGACTACTACCGCATCCGCGCCTACCGCAAAGGAGCGCAATCTATCCGCGCTCAAAATCAGCCTGTCGTGAATATCTTCGAAGCTGAAGGCATAGCGGGTCTAGAAAAGCTTTCCTACATTGGCAAGCGGCTAGCCGCCTCGATCAAAGAGCTTGCAGAAACCGGCGATCTAGGTCTGTTGGCCCGTTTGCAGACAGAGACATCCTCAGAAAACTTGTTTACCAAAATCCCTGGTATTGGCCCAGTCCTAGCTCGCCGCATTCATAAAACGCTGAATATTGACTCTCTAGAAGCGTTAGAGCAAGCCGCTCATGACGGCACCCTAGGCCAGCTTTCTGGCTTTGGTGAAGGGCGAACTATGCTAATACGCGATTCGGTTGGTGCAATGCTAGATAGAGCCGCTAGGCAGCAGCTACAAAGAGCTAGGTTTAAGGCGATGTCGTCTGTAGCCTATCGTTCGCAAAGCCCGATTAACCATCGAGAGACTCTCGAACAAATTGCAGATTCGCCTTCTGTTGAGCTATTGCTAGCGGTGGATGCGCAGTATCGATATTTGGCAAAGGCTGGACAGCTCAAGATGGTCACACCTCGTCGATTCAATCCGGAAGGAAAGCCCTGGCTACCCGTGATGAAGCTGAAGAAAGCAGGCTGGGCTTTCAACGTGCTCTACTCCAATACGGCAAGAGCGCATGAGCTAGGCAAAACGCGCGACTGGGTCGTCATCTATTACAAGAAAGTAGATAGAGAAGAGAGCCATCTAGGGCAATGTACTATCGTGACTGAGACCCGTGGGGCGCGTAGGGGCGATCGCGTGGTTAGAGGTGAACTGGTGGCGGCGTAGCGAGTGGGACATTGTTGCACTAAAGAGACAGCAGGAGCTTATGTCTTTGTAGGCAGAGAAGAGTGTTCACGACGCCTATATGTTTAGTATGTACAGGTATTTCTCAGGCAGAGTCGCAATGGAAGATTATTCACTCTTTGAAGACATCATCGCAAACTGGGAAAGTATTACTCACACGCTTGTAGCTGGAACGCTTTCGTACATTGGTTTGATAGCGTGGCTACGCGTATCGGGTAAGCGAACCCTATCGAAGTGGAACTCTTTCGACTTTATTGTCACCATTGCACTCGGCTCTCTCCTAGCAAGCGTTCTGCTCACAAAAAGCGTCTCTTTTGTGCAAACGATGGTTGCGGTTGGACTGTTGGTAGTCTTTCAGTTCGTGCTCACGTGGCTATCTGTACGCTCTGGCATGGTGCAAAATCTGATAAAGGGAAAACCTACGCTGTTGCTTTTCAAAGGAGAGTTTATTGAGAGCTTGAGAATGCAAGAGCGCGTAGCTAAGGGCGAAATCCTATCGGCGATTAGGCTCAGCGGTGGTAGCAGTCTAGAAGATATTGATGCGGTTATTCTGGAGACGGACGGCAGCTTTAGCGTAATTAAAGACTTGGATATTACCAATGCGACTGCACTTAGAGATGTACAGGGATTTAAAAGAACGAGCACTATTAGATGGCAGTAGTGCTCACACGAAAAATCAGGAAAACGGCCAAGCGGAGCAGCGATCCAAATCTTCTTCTAGGCCCAATAGCAACTAGCTACGTAGATAGGCTATGGCTTCTTTACATACCGGACGGATATTCTTGTACGCAGGCAATAGCTAGTCAGGGCGATTGACCAAGTCGTCGCGCCCGGACCACTGTTTAAAGTGCTAGTGGACAGAGTGCTAGTGGATAGAGTGCTAGTGGATAGAGTGCTAGTGGATAGAGTGCTAGTGGATAGAGTGCTAGTGGATAGAGTGCTAGTGGATAGAGTGCTAGTGGATAGAGTGCTAGTGGATAGAGTGCTAGTGGATAGAGTGCTAGTGGATAGAGTGCTAGTGGATAGAGTGCTAGTGGAAGAGCGAGTTAGTCAGTGGGTGGCCCGCAGCGCAGACTCACTCTAACCGGCAGCTCGTGAGGTTGACGGGACGAGCCTTCTCGAGGACGAACTTTAGGTCTTGCGCGCCCTCTTGAACCAAGTCATTGACGTAGCCTGGCTGTAAAAATTCAGCCTCTTTTTTACTATCAAATGGGCCGAAGTAATAGGTGCATTCTGGTGCTTTGGTTTGAATTTTGACCCACCAAGGCTGCGTTGCGTTGCGAATTGGAGAAGAGAGCCGTTTGAGGATATTCATAGGATTCTGCTAAATGAGTTTGCTGAAGCTGTAAGAATTATGGCGATCAGTTGTGAGTAAACTGTGAAGTACGTCAACATAGATCTATATTAAGTAACTGACACGCAAAGATTCTTAAGAATCAGTGTGTGACACTTCATCGAGCCAGATGGGCTATCAGTTCAAAGCCCCTCACAGACCTTTCTTCTGGGCTTCATCATGAAGATCATGATTGTGGAGACGGACGCGACAGGTGCCGATCTCCTTCAGAATTTTTCCTCTCGCTGCGCTTATGAGATAGACACAGCAGCCGATAGAATCTCAGCCTGTCAAAAACTAATGGCCTCTCACTACGATTTGATAGTGGTGAGTCATCTGCTGCCATCCTCGGAGGCGGTGGCGCTATGTCAGCAGCTACGGGCAAGGGGCGATCGCACCATTATATTGCTACTAATCGCAGAGAGCGATCGCACCGAGCCTATCCTGCTTGCTGTGGAAGCAGGTGCCGATGATTACTTTGTCATAGCCAGCAATAGGCCAGCAAGCGACGGGGTAGTAGGCAATAACGCAACCGAGGCGAAGGCGTTAATCGCCCGGATCGATTTTTTGTTGCATCGTAGTGAGCACTCGGCTCAGCCGTCTGATATGGCCGTTCAGCTACAGGAAATGAGCGCTGCGCTGGGCTATGCGGTAGAGGGCATCTCTAGGTTAGATGCTCAAGGGCGATATCTGTTTGTGAATGATGCCTATGCTCGGATGGTGGGCTATGTGCCGACGGAGATGGTGGGTAGCAGCTGGCAGCCGACGGTTCATCCAGATGATGTGGGCCGGGCGATCGCGGCCTATGAGCAAATGGCCAGCCAAGGGAAAGTAGAGCTAGATGTGCGAGGGCTCAGAAAGGATGGTTCTGTCTTTGATAAGACGCTGGTGATGGTGGCCATCTATGACGAGCAGCAGCAGCTGACTGGACACTACTGCTTTATGAAGGATGTGAGCGCTCGTCAGAAAACAGCCGCCAAGCTTCAGCAGCAGCTAGAGAAAGAGCGCCTGATTGCCAAAATCACAGACTCTATTCGACAGACACTCGATCTCAATCAGATTTTGCATACTGCTGTCGATCAGGTTCGTCGCCTTTTACAGACCGATCGCGTGGTTGCTTTTCGATTCTTTCCTGACTGGCAGGGCGTAGTTGAGGCGGAATCGGTTGCGCCCGGATGGACTAAGACGCTAGGAATGCAAATTCACGATTGTTGTTTTAATGAGCTGTATGCTCAGAGCTACCGAGAAGGTAGAGTGAGTGCGATCGCGGATATCGACACGGCAGATATCGATCCGTGTCATGTAGCGCTTTTGAAACCTTTTCAGGTTCGTGCCAATCTGGTTGTGCCGATATTGCAGGGCACTGAGCTGTGGGGACTGCTGATTGCGCACCACTGTCGTCAGTCCCGGCAGTGGGAGAGGGAAAATACTCAGCTATTGCAGCAGGTGGCAACCCAGATGGGTCTAGCAATTCGCCAGGCAGAGCTGTATCGCCAAACCCAAGAGCAAGCGGCGCTGATTGATATTGCCACCGATGCGATTTTTGTGCGCGATTTAGAAGGCAAGATCGTGCTGTGGAGTCAGGGTGCTGAACGGCTCTACGGCTGGAGCAAACAGGAAGCCATTGGCCAGAAAGCGCAGCGGCTCCTCAAGAAAAGAAGCGAGCTCGATATGGACTCCATTATCCAGACCACCTTGACGCAAGGCTCCTGGCAGGGCGAGATGACGCAAACTACCAAGGCTGAAAAGGAAATACTGGTCGCTAGCCGCTGGACCCTAGTAAAAGATCGCGCTGGCCGTCCTCAGTCTTTACTAGAGGTGAATACCGACATTACTGAGAAAAAGCGGCTCGAAGCTCAGTTCTATCAGGCACAGCGGTTGGAGAGTTTGGGCCGCCTAGCCAGCGGCATCGCCCACGACTTGAACAACATTTTGACGCCTATTCTGGGCATTGCTCAGCTTCTGCGAATTACCCAGAAGGACGCAAGCGCTGCTACTCACGGGCACATAGACATCTTGGAGCAGAGCGCCAGAAGGGGCGCTAGCATGGTCAAACAAATTCTCACCTTTGCTCAGGGTAGTCCTGGCGATAAAACCACTATCGATATCTTGGTCCTTTTGCAAGAAGTCATTGATGTGGCCAGGCAGGGCTTTTATAACAGCGTTGAGATTCAATTGAAGACGCCTGAGCATCAAGAGTTGGAGAAGTCGAAAGCGACCGTTTCTGCCGATGCAACTCATCTGCATCAGGTGTTTATGAATCTGTGCATCAACGCCAACGATGCTATGCCTGACGGTGGGGTTTTGACGCTTTCGGTAGACAGTCTCTCATTAGACGAAGCGGCGGTCAGTCCGTATTCAGGCGTAGAAACAGGTCGCTATGTAGTGGTCACTGTGGCTGATACTGGGGTTGGGATTGCGCCGGAGTTGCGCGATCACATCTTCGACCCGTTTTTTACCACCAAATCTCCTGATAAAGGAACTGGCCTCGGGCTTGCCACCGTGCTGGGCATTGTTAAGAGTGCTGGCGGCTTTCTGCGCGTGACTAGCGAAGTGAATCAAGGCACCCAAATCAAGGTATACCTACCGGCCTATTGACCCGCGAAGTAATCGCTTAGTAGATGAGCTAGCGGTTGAATAAGATCGAACAGTGCAGAACGCCTTTAGATAGCAAACTGTGGCGATCAATCTCATCAATGCTTTTCCGCAGGGGCTAAGAAGCTACTGTCGTCGAGCTCAACACCAGTAGCTCAAGCTCAATCCCAGCTATCTAACTAAGAAATAAGGGCTAAGAGATAAGGGCTAAGAGATAAGGGATAGGGGGTTTACTCAGGCTCAACTGCTGTAAAGTCGCATAGCCACTGACTTTCACTAGAAGCATCTTCCACTTTTTCTACGGTCACTAGCTGCGCATCAGCAGTGCGACTTCCTTTCATAAAGGTCATAGGCTGCGCATCTGCCGTATTTGTCACCATAAAGTCAGGACTATTCAGCGCTGTTTGGATACCGCTGCGCGTTGGGTCTTTTTCCATTGCTGTCGCCATTGCCTGCACTGCGTTGTAGGTCATAGCGGTGGCAAAGTTGACTTCTCCTTTCCAGAATTCTGAGCTGCTAGAAGATTTGACAAACTCAGGGTTGGCCTCGCCATCAGCAATCCAGGCAATCGTCATGGTCAGCCCTTCTATGGCTGGGCAAGTTTCCCGCAGCACCTCATCTCGATATAAGTTGGTCACACCGAGCAGCCCCAGTCCTTGTTTATCAGCCTGTTTAATGATGGCTTCGGCATTGGCAACTAGTGAGTTATCCGGTATTAGCATTACTGCTTTAGCGCCTTCTTTCTTAGCCTGACGCACCATTTTCTCTGCAGTGGCTTCCGGATTTTTATCAAAGTCTACGCTAGCTAGGTTGAAGTTGTTGGTAACTTTGCCACCTCTGGCTTCGAAAGCTTGGACGAACTCGTCTTGTAGTCCTTCGCTGTACAGTGCTCTGGCTTTTCCTACTTTGCGAGAGTCCAATGAGAACGTTGCCACTTTTCGGTAATTCGCCTGTGAATATGCATAGTCGGCAAGCACCTCTTGGGCGTTGCTCATATTGATAGTAGACCGGAAGACCCAGCCGGTTTCTCCTTTGAGCTCGCGGGTTGTACTCACTGGGGTCATAAAGGGTAGCTCCCTACGGAAATCGTACACAGAAGCGGCTGCCAAGGAGACACCACTCGTCCAGTGGCCCACCACCGCAAGCATCTCAGGATAGCTGTCAATTAGCGTAGTCGCTATGTTTTTGGCTACCTCTGGATTATCGCTATCATCAATCACCATCAGCTTGATGGGAACACCGTTTACACCGCCGCTCTGATTGACCTCGGTCTGTGCCTGTGCGGCTCCTCGCAGCATCTCGATCGCATTTTTAGGATTGAAGTCGATAGGTACAACAACTGCTAGGGTATGAGCAGGGTTGTTGCCAATAGTTGCATTGTTCTTGTAGATCAGCACTTCGGGTGCAGGACAGAGGCTCCAAGCTTCGTCAAAAGACTGAACAGCCTCTTCGTATTTTCGCTGTCGCATGGCCCGAGTGCCGTCACTCTTAGCTCTATTGAGCGTGGCTTTCCTGTCATTAGCACAGGGAATATATTCTGATTCAGCTTGGATGATGGTGCGATCGCCCAAGCTGAATCGGTCGTCAATTGTTTTGTAGATGGATGGTCCTGTGTCTGTCAGCTGAGCTGAGCTGACTGGTTCTACCGTGTAGTCATTTCCTACAACTTTGTCGTAGACGACGCTACCAATAATTATTCCAGCTGTGAGCGCGACTCCACCCAGACGCCACCACTTTTTAGAAGATTTTCTGTGAGAGACTGACGACACGGGCCGAGTGGAAGAATAATTAGAAGAACGTTTGTTTGAATTGCCCATGATGGTTAATGAAGGTGTAATCCAGCTTTCTCAGAGAGCTTTATTGAAAGCTACCTGTACGAACTTATTGTACTGAAGGTGATCGGATATCCAACTAGGGTAGGGTGGCCCAGCGACGTAAGCGACGCTCAGCCAGCGCTAATACTAAAGCGACAATAGGCGACATTTAGGGGAGATACACAGAGTTCTGAGATCATTCCGGACTATAGCTTTGGTCACTTTATTGAGGTACAGTTTTTTGACTGAAGGCCTGACATAGCATCAGGCAAAGTGACTCGAGATTCCCAAACGCGCGATCGCACTTGCCGTAAACGTCGTTGGATCGATCACAACGCCCCCCTGAGAACGACTTCAGAACATCGCTTCTACTCAGCTAGCCGATTTCACTTTGTTTGACTTTAAGGGTTTGAAATTCTCTTCTAGTTGGTGCCATCAGGCATAGCTCTATAGCCAGCATTCTTCAGCCGATGGTTCCTTTGCAAGTACAAATACTTAGATGGTGATTAAATTAACAATACTGCGTGCAGGCTACGTGGTATTTTTCCGGCATTGGCAAATACATAGAAAGCAGTTGTTCTTTAGCAGGTGTCCAAAGGGTGTTTGGGGATGTCTGTGCAATTTCAACGTATCTGACGAACCTGTCTAATCACATGATGAAATTTCAAATGGAACTCAACTAATGAATCGAAAGGGATGGTATGTACCTGTTGCCAGTAGCTGGCTCGTCTGGGTAAGTAGCTGGACCAATGCATTGTTTCAGCGATTGACTCGGCTATCGGCTAGGTGGTTTAGCAAGGGGCCGGATGGCTGGGCGATGCTGCCGATGCTGCTGGTTTTGATGGCGATTGCCGCGCCCGCTGCGATCGCGCAGGAAACCGCTGAATCTACTTCCATAGCAGACAGCATCTTTCAACCAATTGTCGATCTTCTATCGCTCCTATTGTTTTTCAAAATTGGGGGCGAAAATGGCTTTCCGTTTATCGTGCTGTGGCTGTTTGTAGCTGCAATCTTTTTTACGGTGCGGATGGGATTTATCAACCTGCGCGGGTTGAAGCATTCGATCGACATTGTCCAAGGTAAGTTTGACGATGATGACGATGACGGCGAAGTCTCGCACTTTCAGGCGCTGGCGACGGCGGTGTCGGGGACTGTGGGATTGGGAAATATTGCCGGGGTGGCGATCGCTATTCAGCTCGGTGGTCCAGGCGCGATGTTTTGGCTGACGGTGGCTGGACTGTGCGGCATGGTCAGCAAGTTCGTCGAATGTACGCTGGCGGTTAAATATCGTCGCCGTTTGCCAGACGGTACGATTTTGGGCGGTCCGATGTACTACCTCAATCAGGGCCTGGCGGCTCGTGGTCTAGGTCCGCTGGGCAAAGGACTAGCTATTCTATTTAGCATCCTCTGTTTAGGCGGTAGCCTGGGCGGGGCGAACATGTTCCAGTCTAACCAGGCGTATGCGGCGATTTCTGGACTGGTTCCAGGGCTGCCCGCTTGGCTGTTTGGCTTGGTCTTGGCCGCGCTCTCAGCGTTTGTGATTATTGGCGGTATCAAGCGGATTGGCTCTGTTGCTGAAAAGCTGGTGCCTGCGATGGCTGTGCTCTATGTTGCTGCTTGCCTAGTAGTCATCATTACCAACATCACCCAGGTACCTAGCGCAATCGGCACCATTATCAGTGAGGCTTTTGTTCCTAAAGCCGCTGTGGGTGGCTTGGTCGGTGTGATGGTACAGGGAATTCGACGGAGCTCATTTTCTAATGAAGCTGGGGTGGGGTCGGCTGCGATCGCGCACTCAGCGGCCCGTACAGATGAGCCCGTTCGAGAAGGACTGGTTTCTCTGCTAGAACCCTTGATCGACACCGTAATCATCTGCAACCTGACGGCGATCACGATTGTTCTAACCGGCGTTTATTTAGACACAGGCGAGGAATTGAGCGGTGTCGCCATGACAGCGAGTGCTTTTGGCTCTGTTGTCAGCTGGTTCCCTGTTGTATTGAGCATTGCGGTTTGCCTGTTTGCTTTTTCCACTATCATCTCTTGGAGCTACTACGGCATTCAGGCTTGGACCTATCTGTTTGGTGAGCAGAGTACTTTACTCTTCAAGGTTATCTACGTAGTTTGTACGTTCTTGGGCTGTCTTACTAGCCTTTCTTTGATCATTGACTTTAGTGACTTGCTGCTACTGGGTATGGCGTTCCCTAACCTGCTAGGGTGCTACATTCTCTCGAATGAAGTGGCGGGCGATCTAAAAGACTATTGGGGTCGGTTAACATCTGGCCAGATGGTAATGGTTGAGTCGTAATTCGTTAGTAGAGTCTAGTCGCGCTGTTGGTTTATCCACTGCTGACGCTCTTTGGGCGATCTGACAGTGTATTCACCATAGAACTGACTGAATCTCCAGAACCACTGCACACCTCTGACAATCAGGGGCTTGCGGTGGTTTTGTCTTGCGATAGGAGAAGATGCAGAAGGCGTGTTTAAAATCACTGGGAGTACCTTGAATGAAGATACTCCCAATGTAGCTACGCCGATTGGAAACAACAAAAGGCTGAGCAGATAGCGCCTATGCAAAAAGTAGATAGGCATAGATTGTAAATAGCTTGTCCTACTGCTTGAGGACGATGACCGGGCAGTGTGAAAAGCGAACTACCCTTTCTGCAATCGAACCCATAAAGAATCTGGAGATGCCTGTTCTTCCACGTGAAGGCATAACAATCAGATTAATTTTCTTTTCCTCAGCGTAGTCGATAATCTCGGAAGTCGGATCGCCTTCTTGAATCTCAAAGTGGAGTCCTTCATACTCACTTTTAGGAAACGTTTCATCAAACAGCGTAAGTATGGCTTTTACGCGGTTTTCATTGTTAACTGATTCCCACACGACCCCAGGCTCTGTGGCTTCTAAGGGCTTTAGGACATGTACGATGTAGACGTTGGCGTTGGCGTCGGCGAAGGCAATCGTTTCTTTGATTGCCTGGATAGACTTTTCGGAAAAGTCGGTGGGGACTAAGATACGGTCTTTTGAGAATAAAACCATCAGAACAAACCGTTAGCGATTACAAGTATCGGCAAATACATAGCAGTAATCTCTATAGAGGGTGCTGGCTAAAACACTACCAGATATGAGTGGAGATGGCCTTTAAACGCATAGAATCGTTAGACTATATCGCTTGCCACTTGGCTAGCTCTCTCCTCTGAGCCTGCTTAGCAGATCTATTGCTTCTTCGCGGTTCAAACCCTGACGGTTTTTACTGTGTTTCCAGAATTCTTCCCACCAGTCTTCGGGTTCTTGGTGATTGCCTTCGTACTCAGTGGGGCGATCGGTGCGGCCATCGGTGACTAGGCTGCCTACGTAGTCGGCATCGGCGTATATGCGTTGGATCTGTTCGTCGATTTCGGCTAGGTCGGCGGCAGAGACGATGCCGTTGTCGGTGGCTTTGTAGAACTGGATGGTGGCGCGGATGGGGAAGTCGGGGTCGCGTTCAATGGGGAGATCATCGATTTCGGTGAAGGGGCCTTCGATGTCGCCATGGCTAATGACGGCGGCTTCGACGTTGCTGGCACGTTGGATGCTTTCTGTGGGGGCGGGGGCGGCTTCCATCATCAGGTCGTTTTGGGCTGAGAAGTTGCCGAAAGGTTCTTTTTGCTTGAGGGGGACTTGGATCAGCATGACCATGTTGAGGCCGTCGGCTTCGGTGACTTCGACTGGGGGAAGTTCGAGGGGATTGTTTTCGGCTGGTTCGTTTGCGGGTTCGGTGCTGAAGTCGCTAAGTCGCTGGCCGGTGAGGGGGGCGCGATCGCCTTCTTTGTTGAAGAACAATCTTTGGCCCCAGGTTCTGCCGGTGTCGAAGCCGTCTCTTTGATTGTCGATGACGGTGATGCTGGTGCCTTCGCGGGTGGCGAGGATGGTGAGGACGGCGGGGTCGCCTGGGTAGGACTGATAGTTGAATAGGACGGGGTTGAAGGTGGCTTTGCCGTCTGGGGCGATGGGGAGGAAGGCGGCTTGGGCGCTGACTAGGATGTGGGAGTCACGTTCGGCGAGGAGGGAGGTTTTGCGGCCTGTCCAGGAGTCGGGGTTGGTGAGGTAGGTGCGGAGGTTTTCGAGGATGTCGGCAAGGGGTGCTGGCTGGAGGCTGATGCCTTTTTCGTTGCCGGTGAGGAGGGTGAGGTTTTGGAGGGGGATGTCGGCGGTGCGATCGCTAAAGTTGGGGTGGCGGATGACGGGCATCAGGTGGAGCTGGGATTGGCCGGTGCGAGGATCGCGGTGTTCGACTTGGATGGTCATGTCGCTGATGTTGGGACCGACGGTGGAGTTGTTGTAGCGTCCGGTGTCTTCCCAGGTGATGTCCATGATTTGGAGGCCTTTTTCGGTGGCGAGGCGTTGGGCTTCTGGGTCGCGGATCATGGATTTGGTGCGATCGATGACTTGAGCGTAGTCGGCGTAGTCGGAGAGGTCGGTGACTAAGGGGGCTGGCTTTCTATTGCTGTCTGGGCTGCTGTTTTCGGTGGGGGTAATTCCCCAGGTTTGGGCGAGGACGGTTTGGGTTGACCCTGAGAGGAGGGGGAGGGCTCCTAGGATGAGGGGGAGGGTTAGGAGGGTTCTCAGGGTTGGGGTGTTCATTGTTTTATGAGTGCTTTTGATTCTATAAAACAACGATAGGAGGTGGTTGGGTAAGACTGTGGACCGTTTCTGAAAGTGTAACGGGGCAGGTAAGGCGCAAGGCGATCAGAGAATTGGGGATTTCCTCCCCAGGCCCCCTCCTTTGGTTGGATTCTTGATATTCTGCTTGGGGGCCCGGGCTCCCCCAAACCCCCCGAAAGGGAATCTGGTAGGGTTTTGTAGAAACCGCTTGTGGAGAGAATCGCACGATCGCAATTATTGACTGTCTTTGGCTGTAAGCTAGACATCTCAAAGAAGTGGTTTAAAACTCCTGCAAGACTAGACGTATAGGGGATTTACTTCAGGCTTTGGAGCAGTTGTTCGACTTCGAGGGCTTTGTTTTCGATATCTAGGTCGCGATAGAGATTGTGGCTTTGGGTGAAGAAGGTTTGGGCGGTGGAGATGGCGTCTGGGTCTGATTGCTGGGCTGCGTAGATTTCGCCTAGTAGCCTGTAGGCGGCGGCTTGGAGCTTGCGGCGGTTGAAGGTTTGGAAGGTTTCGAGCGATTGGCGGGCGAGGGTTTCGGCTTTGGCTAGGTTTTGGAGTGGGGGGATTTCTAGATAGGCGCGGGCGATGTCGAGGGCTTCTTCTGCGCTGGTGACGGTTTGGCCGAGTTGGGTGAAGCGGGTGAAGGCGTCGGTGGTGGATTGTTCAAATTGGGTGATGTGAGTGGGGATGGTGGGATCTTCTGGGGGGAGCCAGCGGAGCTGTTCGGCGGTGAGTAGGGCTAGGACGATCGCATCGTAGGCGAGGTTTTCTCGATAGTCGCCTGTGGTGTCGAGTTGGATTGCTTGCTGAAGGTTGTTGTGAGCTTGCTGAAGTAAGGAGACGGCTTCGGTTTTGAGTGCTGTCTTTGGCTTGGAGGCGTTGGGTGTCGGCTAGTTGGCGCAGTCTGCTTGCGACGCTTTCGGTGTGATCTAGGGTTTGGTGTAGTTGAATGCTTTCCTGGTAATGCTGGATTGCTGTTGCGTATTGTTTGCGATCGCGATGGCAACTCAGCGATCCAGGAAAGCTTATTGGCTACATCCTGTTTAAGGTCGAGTGTTTGATAGAGAGACCTACTTTTCTCGTAATACACAAGTGCTTCTTCATACTTTTCCCAGTCCTGATAGATACGGCCAAATCGATAGTAGGCGTCAGCAATGTTAGGCTGGTCATCCAGCTTTTCTCGTAGCGCTAAGTCCTGTTGCTCAGCGGCGATCGCATCCTCGTACTTACCCCACTCACGGTAGCAATCTGCTATCCAGTACCACTGATTGGCAACGTTAGATTCTTTGCCTAACTGCTGATAAAGGTCGCGACTTTGTTCATACTGCGCGATCGCTTCTTCATACTTTCCCCATGCCTGATAGATGCGGCCAAACTGACAGATAGGCATCAGCAATATTGGCTGGTCATCAAGCTTTTCTCGCAGCGCTAAGTCTTGCTGCTGTGCGGCGATCGCATCCTCGTACTTACCCCACTCACGGTAGCAATCTGCTATCCAGTACCACTGATTGGCAACATTAGGTTCTTTGTCTAACTGCTGATAGCAGTTCGCGGCTTTGTTCATGCTGCGCGATCGCTTCTTCATACTTCCCCCATGCCTGATAGATACGGCCAAGTCTGAAGTAGGCAAAAGCAATACTAGGTTGGTCATCAAGCTTTTCTCGCAGCGCTAAGTCTTGCTGCTGTGCGGCGATCGCATCCTCGTACTTACCCCACTCACGGTAGCAATCTGCTATCCAGTACCACTGATTTGCGACATCGGATTCTTTGCCTAACTGCTGATACAGTTCGCGGCTTTGTTCATACTGCGCGATCGCTTCTTCATACTTTCCCCATGCCTGATAGATACGGCCAAGTTGATAGTAAGCAAAAGCAATACTAGGCTGGTCATCAAGCTTTTCTCGCAGCGCTAAGTCCTGCTGCTGTGCGGCGATCGCATCCTCGTACTTACCCCACTCACGGTAGCAATCTGCTATCCAGTACCACAGATCTGCAACATTAGATCTTCTTTGCCTAACTGCTGATAGAGTTCGCGGCTTTGTTCATGCTGCGCGATCGCTTCCTCATACTTTCCCCACGCCTGATAGATTCGGCCAAGTCTGAAGTAGGCAAAAGCAATACTAGGCTGGTCATCAAGCTTTTCTCGCAGCGCTAAGTTTTGCTGCTGTGCGGCGATCGCATCCTCGTACTTACCCCACTCACGGTAGCAATCTGCTATCCAGTACCACTGATCTGGCAACGTCGGACTTCTTTGCCTAACTGCTGATACAGTTCGCGGCTTTGTTCATGCTGCGCGATCGCTTCTTCATACTTTCCCCACGCCTGATAGATTCGGCCAAGTTGATAGTAAGCAAAAGCAATACTAGGCTGGTCATCAAGCTTTTCTCGCAGCGCTAAGTCTTGCTGCTGCGCGGCGATCGCATCCTCGTACTTACCCCACTCACGGTAGCAATCTGCTATCCAGTACCACAGATTGGCAACATCAGACTCTTTGCCTAACTGCTGATAAAGATCGCGGCTTTGTTCATACTGCGCGATCGCTTCCTCATACTTTCCCCATGCCTGATAGATACGGCCAAGTCTGAAGTATGCAAGAGCAATACTAGGCTGGTCATCAAGCTTTTCTCGCAGCGCTAAGTTTTGCTGCTGTGCGGCGATCGCATCCTCGTACTTACCCCACTCACGGTAGCAATCTGCTATCCAGTACCACTGAGTTGGCAACATTGGCTTCTTTGCCTAACTGCTGATAGAGTTCGCGGCTTTGTTCATACTGCGCGATCGCTTCTTCATACTTTCCCCATGCCTGATAGATTCGGCCAAGTCTGATAGTAAGCATGAGCAACATTAGGCTGGTCATCAAGCTTTTCTCGCAACGCTAAGTCTCTGCTGCTGTGCGGCGATCGCATCTTCGTACTTACCCCACTCACGGTAGCAATCTGCTATCCAGTACCACTGAGTTTGCAACATCGGATCTCTTTCTCTAACTGCTGATACAGGTTCACGGCTTTGTTCATACTGCGCGATCGCTTCTTCATACTTTCCCCATGCCTGATAGGTATCGGCCTAGATGCAGAAACATTGCTGATGATTCTTCTTTGGGCTGCTGCGTTGCTTTTGCAATAGCTAGCATATGTTGAAAGCAATCTAGCGCTTCCTCATACTCACCGCGAAGTCTTTGGGAAACACCCCTATTCCTCCAGTAAATTAACAATGCATTAGGTTCTATGTAGTCAGTCAAACCTTCAAAACATAGCTGATAGAAATCATCTGCCTTTTCGTAGTCTTCTTTTTCCTGATAGCAAGCTGCTAAAGACCAAAAGACATAAGGCTTTAGTGAGTCATTGCAAGTTTTCTCTAAGCTCTTTAAGCAGAGCAGTTGCTTTGTCATAATGTTCGTCTCTCGGACATAGCTCATCGCTGTGACAAAGCTAAATCTCTCAGACTGCGCTACGTCAGTTATTTCACGATGCTGTACAGTTTCTAACGAGGAACTCATGTCCTCACCCATTGTCCTCTACGAAATCCTTTAGAGTACAGAATATATCTGGCTCGATACCCTCAACCATCTCGGAAACGAATTCTACCAGTTCACTTCCAGCTTCACCGCACAGTACATACAGCTTCACCACCCGCGCCTTCAGTCGATTCTCTTTCGGCAGTCCATCATCATCGATTACCCGCTCTAGCGCCCCAATCACCTCACCCCGCCGATTAAAGCTTTCAACCCGCCGCAATAGCTGATAGATCTCCTTCTCGATCTCATCATCTTCTAGCGCTAAACGCCGTTACCAGCAGCTTGTCAATCAATCCTTTCCGCAGTCGCGCATTCACCTCTCCGACCTGAGCAATTACCTCTGCCGCAAACAACAGTTCTTTCAGCGAAACCGTCTGTGCTTTCTCTGGACTCGTTTGCCGGAATCCACTCAATCCGAGCATTCGGCGATCCCTTCCCATACAGCGTTATCTTGTCGCCTGTTAAAGACGGCTGGTAACCCTCCAACCCTGAGAACAGCTTCTCAATGGTTACGTTAAACTGCCTGCGACTATGGCTCCCGTAATACCCCAGCGCCAGCAAAGCCGGTTCTTCCCATCGCGGCTCCCGCCAGCGCCTTTGAATCTCTTCTAGAATTTCATCAGAATCCTTGTCCGCCATCTCCCGCGCTGCGAAATACTCCTCAAACGTGAGATGCATGAATCCATATACGTCAGGCGATCGCTCGACAAACAGCCCTGTCGTCTCTCTCACCCGCCGCAAAAACTCTTCCACCGCCTGCAGAATCTCAGGCGAATCCGCCTCTTCTCCCTGCTCAGCCGCCAGCCTGGGCGCGAGCTGCTGCACCACCTCCGCATGGGTCACCTGTCCCGACGGCTTCTCCTCATGCATCCAATACGCCAGCGGCGCAAGCAAACTGACCACATCCCCTTCTGATAGCAAGACATTCTTCACATTCGGCAGCTTCTTACTTAGCTGCCAGCTTTCCGTCAGCGTCTGCACCGCCAGCTCATACAGCTTCACCCGCTTCTCCGGTAGCTGCTCCCCATTCCGATGAATCAACGCCAAAATCGTCAGCAGCAGCGGATTCGTCGTCAGCCGCTTCACCCCTTCATTCTGCCGAATATCTCTGATAATCTGCTCAGCCTGTCGCCTTCCCTCCAGCTCATGCTGCACCGCAGATCCCTCCGGCTTTTGCGCCCGCTCCACCGCCAGACACCAGCGATGCAAGAACCGCTCTACCTGCGCATCGCTCATATCCGCGATGGTAAATTCCGCAAAGCGCCCCGCCAGCTTCACCTCTTCATAGCCCGCAATCCGGCTGGTCACAATCAGCTTGTTGTTGCCAAACTGCTCAGCAAAAGTCGTTAATCCGCTCCACAATCTTTCGCCGACTCGCCTGGTCAAACACCTCATCTAGGCCATCTAGCAAAATCAAACAGCCGCCCATTCGCATCTCGCGTCAGCAGCAGCTCAGAGATATCCGCCTCCGCAGAATTCTCGCCTTCAAAATAATCTTCCCACTGCCGATAAAACTGCTGAAGATAGTCCAACAGCGCCAGCTCCGGATTCTGTTCTAACCGCTCCGCATAGTCCGCAATCTTGAAGAAAATCGGCAGCCGCACCGCGCCCAAATCTTCACCATCCGCCTCACCCGGCACCGTCTCCTGCCCATCTCGCCACGCCTTAGCAAAATGCAGCGCCAGATACTTCAGCAGCGTCGTCTTCCCCGCCCCCGGCGCACCCAAAATCACACTGCAAGCAGACTGCCCGCGCACCACATCCGCCAGATCTACGCTTTCGGTCACTACCTTAGTCGCGCTAGCGTCCAGCTCAAAGGCCGCCTCCCGCACTTCTACAAAAGACTCAGACAGCGGCTCGGAGAATGAAACAGTCCTCTTCGGGCATACCGACAAAAGCACCCAGATCTTCCTCTCCAGGACCACCGCGTCCCATAGTTCGACTGCTGAGCGATGGAGCTTTAGCAGGATATCTTCGTCGCCATCCGCTTGGTCGCCGCCGTCGAGATCGTCACCATCTCCCGCTGCGCCTTCTGCTGTCCTTTTTTCGGCGCTGCGCTCACCTGCCGCCTACGCTCCGCCCGCAGCGACACATAGATCTGATCCAAGAAGATATCCACCTGACGGTTGACCTGCATCACCCCGCTCATCGTCAGGTACGAATTCGTCGCCACCAGCCATTCCAAATACGGATACAGCAGTGTCTGCCGCGTCTCAAACACCGCCACACTGCCCCGCCAGTCCCAAAAATCCGGGGCCCGCTGCCGAAACTCTGCCAGAAATCGCTCCCGACTCAGCCAGAAAACCAGAATAATATTCTGCTCAAATAGCTTTTCTCGCGCTAGATTCAGCTGCTCTAGCTCCTGCTTCTTGCGATGCGTCGGCAACTGCTCTAGCCCGAACGCCAAAATCACCTGTCGTCTTGCTGGTTGATCTACCGGTTGGTCTGACGATGACGCCTGATTCTGTCGCCTCGCAAAAAAGTCAAACAGCGTCTCATCACTGTAGAAGAAAGTCGAAAAATCTAGCGGTTCCTCTAGCCTTTGTAGCTCAGTCCGAAACGCCTTTACCACCGGATGACTAGGGGCGCTTTCTGGCGCGATCGCAAACAAGCTCAAAGCCTCATCATTCAAGGCCACCGTACTCACCAGCTTAGCCAGCTCATCCCGGTCAGCCTCGCTCAGCTCCACCGGCTCAGCCGCTCCGCTCAATTCATCTTCAAAGCTCACCATTGCTTTCGCTCCTTGCCGCTCTCCAACGCTCCAAATCCTCAATCAAAATCGGATTCACATCAAACCAGCGCCCATACTCCGGGTCTTCGTAGCCCAGTATCAGCTTATGATGCAGTAGCTCATCGCAGATAATAATCTTGCCACGCGGCGAATCAAACATCTTGCTCGTCGTCGTCCCCGTCCGATTGACTGTATCCAGTTCTGGAAAATAGTAGTCCTTAATAAAATACGTCTTACGCTCTTCTCGCACTGCCTTTTTCGCTACCGCCAGCGTAATTCGATCCACCTGCTCTTGCAGCGCCACCACGCAGGTCGTACTCACCAGCCGCACCAAATCGCGCATTACCCCGCCGCTCTTTTCACAGAGCAGTGCGATCGCCTCCGGCTCAAACAGATCCTGATAGCGATCGCCATGCGCCTGCTCTAACGTATTCAGTCGTTTATCAACGACATTCGTCAGCACCTTCCTCCCAGTGCAAATCCGGCTCACTCGTCGGTCGCTGCTGCGGATCGCATCGATACACCGGCACATTGTCCAAATCTAAACAGCGGCTAAAGCTCTGCATCGGCTGTCGAAAAGCCGGAGAATACCTCAGAGAAATCGGCACCGCATACACAATATGACAGTTCAGCGCCGTCAGCAAAGAACTCGAAAACATCTCCAGCGCCACGTCAAAGTCCTTGCGATCCAGGCCATCGACAATCACCAGCAGCTCTCGCTCATCCTGCGCCGCCGCAATAATCGCATTCACCCGATCGATAATCTCGCTCAGTACCGGACGTACTTCCCGCGTCATCTTCGTTTCCCGCTGAAACCCTACCCTCAGCAACAACCCCAAATCGGCAAACACCTTCGGCAAGCCCAGTCCCGCTTCATCAGCATCTCGGTCTTGATAGGTAATACGCGCCAAACTACTCAGCAAATCTCGCTCTAGCTGCTGTGGTAGCTGCCAGCTATTCGCCTGCAACTGCTGTACGATGCTCATACCGATCAGCACCACGACTTCCGCATGGCCAATATTAAACTTGTCTAGATTCGTATCCGTATCAACCCACACGACCGTGTAGTTAAGCTCACATCGTGTTTCTAACCGTCGTAGTTCAGTCGTCTTGCCACCACCACGGTGCCCCGCTAGCAGATACTTAGCAGGCTCATCTGCCATCTGAAGTGCGATCGCCAGCTTATCGACCGGGCTATCCTCTCTCGATACATAGAAGTCTCGGAGTTCTCGATCGACCAGCGGCTTCTCCGGCTTAAACAGCTGAGAAACCGGCTTCCAGAAGCGGATATTGCTCACGACTCACAACTCTTTCTATCGTCAATAGCCCACCATAGCCGCAGTTCTCTGCCTTCATAAAATAGTTTCACAACTTTTAAGGTCGTCTTCAGCCTGCGAGCTAGCAAAAAATGCGCTAGCTGTCCAGGTGCCGTGGAGACCGTGGGCTAGGGGGTGGGTGAGCCAGAGGCGGCAGATGGGTCCAGTGGATAGGGTGGTGGTGTCGAAGATGTTGAGAGCGGTGCGATCGCGCAGATAATCGTACATCAGACAGAGAAGCCAACCTTCGTCTTTCTCGCTTTTAGGGTTGGGAACAAAGACAGGTTCTTCGGCGAAGTTGAGGGGGTGGCTGTTCCAAATCTCTTTCTCTTTTGTTTGAGTGTTGTACTTTAGATAGCCGGTGGGAGGGGAGGATTGGCCGATGTTGTTGCAGTGGGCCATGTAAAGGTATTGGCTGGGCTGGGTTTCGGTGATGGGACTGGTGTGAGGATGGGCGATGCAACAGTTTTCTAGGCCGGGGGCGATGCGGTGGGTGACGGTGTGGGCTGAGGGGTCTACGAGGGTTTGATAGAGATGGGTGGGGGCGATCGCATCGAAGTCGGGGGCGTAGCCGCTCCAGTCGGTGAGGAAGCCGCCCTGGGTAGGGGGCCAGCCGGAGCTGTAGATCTCGATGCTGCTATCAGCGTTTTCCCAGGCGCAGGCCTGGTGGATAGAGAACCATTGTTCGGTATCGAGGATGAGGGGGGCGGTTCCGGCTTTGCTGCCGTCAGGGCGGGGGATGAGATGGACTTTGGTGGGGACAGGTTGGAGAGTGAGACAGTCGGCGGGAGATTTGTGTCCGAGCAGATAAGGGAAAATGTTTAGGCTGAAGGCGTTTTGGAAGAAGACGTAATAGTTTGGGGTGAGGGCGAAGTCGTGAGGGTTGACAGCGGCTCCTGGCATTTTGTGGGTGGTGCGGCAAAGGGGCTGCCAGTTGGGGTCGTATTCGATGATTTCTAAGATGAGATTATTGGGTTTAGAGAGCTGAACCTGGATGCCCCAGGTCCAGGTGATCAGTCTGTTTTGAATGGGGTCGATGTGGGGGTGGGCGGTCATGGCCTGCTGGCCTTGGCTGCGACGGATTAGGGCGTTTAGTTTGGAGGTTGGCAGAGGGGTAGGGTTTAGCTCGCCGTCTAGAGTTTCTGGGCCGAGTGTTGCTAGGGTGATGGGATCGATGCGGTAGGGGGTGCCGGCTTCGTAGAGAGCGAGGAGCTTGTTGCCCCAGGGGATGATGTGGGTGTTGGCGGGATTTTTGAGGTGAAGGTTGAGCAGATTGGCGAGGAAGTTTTTGGCAGGTGGGTTGCCGAAGGTGGTGCGAAATTGAAAGGTGTTGGTGGCAGTTTCGGCTTGGTGTTCGGCGGTGTCGATGAAGCGGGAGGTGAAGTGGGCTTTGCCGTCTGAGGTGAAGGCAATTTTGGCGAGGTAGCCGTCTCCGTCTAGGTAGTGAGAGACTCTTTGCTGGGCGCGTTCAAACCGGCTAGGGCCGTTGCGAAAGAGGGTGGAGCCGTAGAGTTCTGGCGGGATATCACCTTCGATTTGGGTGATTTCGTAGTCGAATTCTTGTAGCTGGGAGCGAAAGGCTGCGGTCCATGCGGTCTGCTGAAGGTCTTTGAGCGCTGCGCCTTCGCCCTGTTTTCCCCAGGCGATGCTGTTGGGGGGAAGCGGTGCCTGCAGCAGGCTAGAAGGTTGCGAGGAGGAAGACAAGGGCGGCACCAGTTGACTATCTATGGACATAGCATAATCGGCTATCTATGACTTAGCATAAGCGAATGGATCTAGGCGTTGTTTGACCTCGAACTAGGCTGCAAGTGAGTCTGCAAATTTGATTGAATCATCCTATGCAAGAGATGTCACAAGATTCGACTAGGGTAACAGGCATCAAGGTAGGAGCGTCTGTTCTGATCGCGGCGGGAGTAGGTCTGTGTCTATGGCAGGTATTTGCTGAGCTGCCTGCGGCTTTGGAGAAGATAACTGCGATCGCGACTGTGGCGATTGTCATCCACGCTATTGAAGGGCTGATTGCAGCGGTTCTCACTTTCAACATGACGCCATCACCAATGACACTACCAGCTAGATTAAAGGCGACTGTTCAGGCCTATGTCTATGTCTTCTTTGTGGGTACGGTCGGGCTGTGGGAAATAAAAAATCTTCGATAACCGCATGGGTTCCTCTGTGGATGCGGTGGATGCTGCATCAGCGGGGAACTCGCTCTGATGTGAGTGCGGACCGGCTAGTGCGATCGCTGCTTGGCTCTAACTATGGATGGCTGCGAGCGAGCGTGGCATCAATTCTATGGACGCTAGAAAGTTTGCCAGAATGGATTCGACCAGGCCAGGCAGAAAAGCTAACGCTGGCGAGTATGCTGCAAGATCGCACTCTCTTTTTTGATGAGGCTTTAACAGCGGCACTAAGTTCTGTTGAACAGGTCGTGGTTTTAGGCGCAGGATATGATACTCGTTTGTTCGAGTTTTGTCTGGGCCGAGGGCTAGGTCTGTTTGAAGTCGATCAGATAGAAACGCAGAAGCTCAAGCGGCAGGCACTAAGCGAGAGCGGCATTGCCGTAGATGAAGTGCAGTTTGTATCAGTTGATTTTGCCCTCGGAGATTGGATGGAGGTACTAATCTCCAGCGGATTCGAGCCCTGGAGACGAACGTTCTTTCTCTGGGAAGGGGTAACGTATTACCTGACGGAAGAAGCTGTGAAAAAAGGGTTTGCGTTGATGGCAGCAGCCAGTGGGGAAGGCAGCATGGTGGCGTTTGATTTTTTCTCTAAGGCATTAGTAAGAGAGAATGCAGCGGCAATCGGGACGGCGGTCTTGGATCTAATCGGTGAGCCTCTACGCTTTGGGGTAGATACTCACGATGACGCAAGACTTGGCCTAGCAGCGGTAATGGCAGGAACAGGATTTTCGTTGAGTGAGCTGCGGCTAGTGAATGACTGGATAGGAGGAAGTCTTGAATCTGCGCTTCCAAATGTGTCGGGGGGCGTATTGGGAGGATTAGCGATCGCACACAAAGTCAGTTGACAAATAACACTTCTCTAGGAGCGATATCAGGAGCGGCATGGCTCTTCTCTTTACCTGGGTAGAATGTCAGTAAGAGTGAGATATTACACTTTTTTTAAGTTTGCTACGTAGCTCGAATATGTGACTAGAAAGTGAGGAATGGAGTTGCTTCAATGGGGCTGTGCTAGAGAGATAAAGGAAATGTAGCTAGCTCTACAATTCTCTGACTTCTACTTTTGCAACAGATGCTTTGCGATCGCGCAGCAGTATTCTATGGCTAACGTTTGGGCAATTCACTCAGTCGGGGACTCCTTAGTCCAATACCTAAAAAATAGCTATGAGTCTTTCTTGCAGGCTAACGATCCTGGAGAGGATGCGCCGCCTGGAGCGGTAAATCCGGTGCCGGGCTGTCAGTTTAGCCTGCTTTCTAGCGCTGCTTTTGATGAGATGGAAACGGCGGATGATGACCACGAGCTGTCGCTTTATCTCTATCGAGTAAATATCAATGAGCATCTACGCAATCAGCGACAGGGCAACGGATTTCCATCTAAGAAAGAGCCTCTCTCCTTAGATTTGCACTTTATGATGACCGCTTGGTCAAAGAGTGCGGTGGCAGAACAAATGGTCTTGGCCTGGGCGATGCGACAGCTGCACGATCATCCGGTTTTAGATGCTTCGTATCTGACAACGCCTGCGAACTGGAGCCGAGAAGATGTGGTGCAAATTATCCCAGCTGAGCTAAGCCACGAGGACATGATGCGGATTTGGGACACGCTGAAGCCGCCTTATCGTTTGAGCTTTGGCTATGTGGCCAGGGTGGTACGGATCGAGTCGGAGCAGACGGGGAGTGACTTGCCAGTGGTCGCAACTCGAATGGTATGGGGTGAGCCGGTTGAAACGTTAGTGGAAAGTGGGTCATGACAACGGCAATCAAGCGAGAATTGGCGGTGAGGGAATGGCGCGATCGCAGAATCATTGCAGCGCTGCGCTTTGTGGATGCCACCACCGGCGGCAATATTCGCCAGTCCCTACAGCTAGAAGCTGAACGCAGTCGGTTTGAGCAAAACCTCAGCGGTGTCTACGTACTGAGCGCTACGCCTGGGTTTGAAAGCTATGTTGATACTTTTAATCTCGAATCTGCACTCGAACCAGTCGCCACCACGCTCGATGTCAACATTCAAGATCCCAGCGGACGCTATCTACCTCGGCAATTCTCTCTTTCGCTGCCTCGTGATCCAGCTAGTGGAACCCCTAGTATCAGCCGTGAAGACTCTCTCTTTCAGCCGGTGCGGATTGCGCTCTATCCCTCGACCACCGCCTCCATCAATCCAGGCTGGGCCGTGATCAGAGCCACCGTCTTAGATAGTGCAAATCATCGATTGCCTTGGGCGCTAGTTAGGACCGAGGTCAATGGCACGATTACGCTGACACAGGCGGACTGGAGAGGAGAAGCCCTAATCGCGGTTCCCGGCATTCCGATGGTGACAGCCAGCGACGACGAGCTGTCTGAGAACCCAACCACTAGCGAGTTTTCAGCCGATCTAGAAGTTGTTTTTAATCCAGCACTAAACTTTATAGACGAAGCCGCAGATTTCATTGGGCTAAGCGATCCCAACCCAAACTATCTACCCAACCCAGAACAGCTTAATGACAATCGGAACGCGCTACAAACTGGTTCAGAAACAGTCATGCTGACCTCTGGACAAGATCTCTCTCTTCGACTGGTCGTAACGCTCACCTAGATTCTTCTTACTTATTCTATCGGAACACTTCTATCGGAGCACAGCCTCTAATTCTATCTCGCATATTCATCCCGCTAAATCACTCAAGCACAAGTTAGGAAATAGCATAAGGAACAACCGCCATGCCACAATATCTAGCCCCCGGTGTCTATGTTGAAGAAGAAAGTCGGGCGAAGTCTATCGAAGGCGTCAGCACCAGTACGGCTGGATTTGTGGGGCTAACCCGTCGTGGCCCAGTAGCAGATCCCGACAGCGGAAATCTAGTAGAGCTGATTACTAGCTTTGGCGATTTTGAGCGGATTTACGGCAGACTGGGCGATTTGACTATCGATGGCAGCGCCCTGACTAACTACATGGCACATTCAGTGCGAGCCTTTTTCAACGAGGGAGGCGCTAGGCTTTACGCTTCGAGGGTCTACCTAGCGCCCGACAACCCGGATCAAGCCACTGCTAGCGCTGATTTAGGAGGGGGTATTCAAGTAGTTGCTCGCTTTCCAGGGAGCGCCTATGCGGGCAAGATCAGCTTTGCAGAAGTCCGCGCTCCGGCTAGCGAAGCCACTTTGAACAGCGCTCCAGAAGGCACGCTAATTGAGACGGTTGCCGGTGACAATACGACTCTGTTTGTGAAATCGGGCGGTGGCTGGATAGATAATACAGCGCCCGACCCCACCACGTTAACCCTTCCTCTTCCAGATGGAACTACCGCGAACTTTATCAGCCTCAATGTGGTGACCGCCGATGCTGATGGAGACGAACTCGCCTATGAAGGGCTAGGTTTTGGCGAGGCACATCCTCAATCGGTTAGTAAGGTGCTGAGCGCGACACCTGGTAGAAGAAGTGAGTTTTTAGAAAATTTCTATGCGATCACTACCGGCGATGCAACAGCCTTTGCACTGTACAATACGCTCTTCGGTGGGACCAGTTCGCTAGTAGACGGAGAGATTTCGTTGACAGGCGGCAGCGATGGACTAACGCCAACAGCGGCAGACTTTAAAGCGGCGCTTGATGAGCTAGCAGGGCTCGAAGACATCTCAATCGTGGCAGCGCCAGGCTATTCAGCGTTCGAGTCTGGGGCAGCGGGCATTCAAAGAGAATTGATCAATCACGCAGAGAGACGGCGGAGCTATCGGATTGCTGTTCTAGATACGCTAGCAGAACGGTCAGTCAGTCAAGCGAGAGCAGCCAAAAGTCAAATCGACTCTAAGTATGCGGCGCTCTACTATCCTTGGGTAACGGTGGCAAATCCCCTGTTTCGCCCTGGCGATGCGGGCACACCAGCAGAGATAAATTTGCCGCCTAGTGGGTTCATAGCTGGGATCTATGCTCGTAATGATGTGGAAAGAGGGGTGTTCAAAGCGCCTGCTAATGAAGTGGTGCGGAGTGCGCTGCGGTTTGAACGAGAGGTGAATTTTGCTGAGCAAGAAGCGCTCAATCCGTTTGGGGTGAACTGTCTGCGGTTTTTCCCGGGTCGTGGGTATCGGGTCTGGGGTGCGCGGACTGCGAGCTCTGATCCAGAGTGGAAATATGTGAATATCCGTCGGTATTTCAACTATCTAGAGCAATCAATCGATCGAGGAACGCAGTGGGCCGTGTTTGAACCCAACGGGCCGCAGCTATGGACTAATGTGCGAGATACGATTTCCGCATTCTTGTACAACGAGTGGATTTCGGGGGCGCTGTTAGGAAATTCTCCGAATGAAGCTTTCTTTGTGAAGTGCGATCGCTCAACCATGACGCAAAACGATCTAGATAATGGTCGGCTGATTTGTTTGATCGGCGTGGCAGTTGTTAAACCTGCTGAGTTTGTAATCTTCCGAATCGGTCAGAAGACGGCAGAGGCACAGGGATAAATCGCCAAGAAACTTTTGACCGGTAGTTAACTATCAACTTCAAGCAATCACTGAGTAAGGAGCCATCGACATGCCAAGAACTCATCCCTATCCTGCCTTTAACTTTCTAGTAAATTTGAACGGGTCGGTTAGCCCTGAAGAGCCGCTAGGAGGGTTTTCTGACGTGTCTGGGCTAGGCACTGAAATTACAATTGCAGAATATCGTAACGGTAATGAAAAAGAGAATCGCACTCGCAAGGTGCCCGGTATCTACAAGGCGTCTGATGTGACGTTAAAGCGGGGAGTGGTTGACTCTACAGACCTGTGGACCTGGGTACAAGAGTCTCGTACCAATGGGCCGGATGCACAAAGAGAGGTCGTGATCACCTTGCGAGACGAGGCCGGTAACAGTATTCAGGCTTGGAAGCTGCGAGGAGTCGTGCCGATGAAGTACACCGCGCCGACATTTGCAGCCAAGGGCGGCGGTGATTTGGCCCTAGAAGAGCTGACGCTTTCGGCTGAGACCATTGAATTCGAGAAGCTGGGTTAGAACAATGACAGGGCTTCGGTTTATCACACAAGCGCCGCTGATCGAGGTCGATCCGAATCGTTCGGATGTGGCTTGCTTTGTGGGCTTTGTGGGTCGCCAGCAAACCCATGTGCCTAGGGCAGTTGATCGGTGGCTACGCGATCGCGGCTGGACATCTGGTCCCACCGCCCGCAGCGGCGCTCAGCCAGTTGAAGTACCACCCTCTGAAGATCAGCCAACACCCAGAACAGAGCCCAGAACGCTGCTAGACGTACCCGTTCCAATAGAGAGCTGGAGCGTTTTTGAACAGCTTTTTGTTTCAGAGCGATTGATAAAAGCAGGGTCTACGCTAGCGGGCAGTACTTATCTGGGTGCGGCAGTGAGATCTTTCTTCGCCCAAGGAGGTAGACGCTGCTATGTAGTGCGAGTAGGCGATCCTTGGCCGATTACAACAGAACGTACGGAGCGTTTGGAACAGATTTCTAGATTAATTCCCGGTTATGACACCGGATTGCTAGAAGGAACTCCGAGCGATCGCACCTCTTGGCACGGCGTGGCGCATCTGTTAGGACTCGACGACGTGTCATTTCTGTGTTTGCCCGATTTGTGTGATGCGATCGCCGACGACCCAGTAGCCTTACCCCCGCCACCGACTCCCAAACGAACCTTCGAGCAGTTCACCGCCTGCTCTGCTCCTCAAGCCGCCTCTCCACCGGACTCTTGGGCGCAAACTATTCCCGCTCCGCAATCTGGCGCAGTCGGCTATCGGGCATGGGCTAAGGCATTGAACCTAATTGTCAACTTCTTGGAGGCGCAGCGGAGTCAGACTTCCTTGCGGCCTGTTCAACTGGTAGCAGCCATTCCCCTTCCTCAAGCAGAAAGTGCTGCGGCTGCTAATTTGCTGGAATTTTTAGAGAATTCAGAAGATCTAGCGGCACTGACTACACTCCCCGCCAACAAAAGTGAAGCTGGATTAGTCAGCCGCGTATTGCAGCTCGTGTATCCATGGGTACGCACGCCGGGAGCAGTGGCGCTGCCGGGACAGTTGGAAAGCCCAGACGGAGTTCTGGTAGGACTGCTGGCGAGAAATGCTTTGGTACAGGGCACCTACCGGAGTGCGGCAACGCTGCCTTTGGGTGAGGTGAGTGAACTGGTGCCAGAACTATCGCGATCGCAGCACTACAAACCCAGCTACCAAGAAAAATCTCTGATCGAGCGAGTTTCTCTTTTTGGCCCTACGCCCAGCGGTCTTCAGCTCCTCTCTGATGTCACTACTAGCTTGGACGAGTCGGTACGTCCCGCTAGCGTTCATCGACTGATTGGCATCATTCTCAGAGCTGCTAGTCGACTAGGTGAAGCGCTGGTATTTGAAGCGTCAGGAGAGCGGCTTTGGAGTCAGTTAGAAGAAAGCCTGCGGGGACTCATGGAGGGGTTGTATGTAGCGGGTGCGTTTCGTGGAAAGTCGAGCGGTGAGGCGTTTTTTGTGAGATGCGATCGCACTACCATGACCCAGAACGATCTCGACAATGGCCGAGTAATTGCCCGTATCGAATTCTCTCCGGCCCTACCGATCGAGCGCATCACCGTCACCCTGACGCTAAACGACACGGCGCAAAGCACTCTACTACCCGCCGTCGTCACGACTAGGGAGGCCGCCTGATGATACCCAGCGAAGTCAAAGAAAATCAGCTGTACCCGCTGCACGTTTTTCGCTTTCACGTAGATTTTCAAACGGCCACACTGCCCACGGGTGGTGGCGGCGAGCCAATGCCCTTATGCAGCGGCGCTTTCTCTGAATGCACAGGATTAGAAGCCAGCATGGAGCCCAAGGTAATCAAAGAAGGTGGACGCAACTATGGCGACGCTCAAAGAGCAGGCGCAGTCACCTTTTCTACCGTGATTCTAAAGCGAGGAATGACGACTACGCGCGATCTGTGGAAATGGTTTGAGCTAGTGACTAGAGACAACGGCTACAGCTACAGGCTGTCGGCAATCGTGCGCATGTACAACAATCGAGGCGAAGAGAGACTGGCCTGGAAGCTAGACAAAGCCATGCCCGTCAAGTTCAAGGCCGCAGACCTGAACGCGCGTGGCTCAGATGTAGGCGTAGAAGAGCTGCATCTGGTCCATGAAGGACTTAGCCTCGTCCAAGAAAATAGAGCCTCTGGAGGAAGCAAACAATGACACCAACCCAAAAGGCCCTTTTCAGAGTAATTAGCGGGACCAACAGTGGCACAGAAATTACGGTCCACTTCAATCCGGTATCGCTTGACTACACCATCACCAACACCTTGGATAAAGGCGAAGGAAACTCGAAGAAACAGCACGTGAGCCAAAGCAGCGGCCAGCTGACAATGGCCCTGATATTCGACACGACCGATGAGGGGAGTGATGTGCGTATCATCACTACGAAAATCGCGCAGTTTATGCAGCCGGACGAGGCCAAAGCGCCGCCTGTGGTTCAGTTTGAGTGGGGCGCCTACAGCTTTAAAGGAATGTTGGAATCCTTTAAAGAGACTATCGATTTCTTTGCGCCCACAGGCGTGCCGCTGCGATCCAATGTCAATCTTACTTTGGCTCAGCAGGATGTTGTCTTTGAACCCTCTGAATACAACAGTAATTTCGACACTCAAAACTCTCTCGATCCGGACACTGTAGAGACTCCTGGCGCTCAAAATTCAACCCAGCTAGCAACCCAAGGCGGCAATCCCCAGGCCGGTCGAGCCCTGGCCGCACTGAACAATCAAGAGAGCATGCGGTTTTCATCAGGACCGATCGCCATGCCCAAAGGAATCGATCTCAAAGGCCCTGTTGCTTTTTCTGCGGGCGCTGGTTTGGGGTCTGGTAACGGTGCTGGCGGCGGCTTGAATATAGGTGGTGCTGGTCTTTCCTTGAGTGCTGGCGCTGGCGGCGCTTCGCTAAATCTAGGAAATCTAGCTGGAAGTGTGGCTGGAAATTCGGCTGGAGATCTGTCTAAGTCCGCTGGTATCGGTGCCGCTGAAGGCGCGTTCAGCGGGCTATCAAGTTCGACCGGTAGCTCTGTGCGACTCGATCCGCTGCGCCTGTTGCCTACTGCCGAAGCCGCCGAGATCGGAGATGTTGCTAGTGTGCAAGTAGGTGGACAAAGCCTAGGTAGTGGCGGCAGTGGATTGAAAGCAGACGTGGGTCTAAAGGCAGACTTGCGATCGCGCATCCAGTTCAGCTCCGGATAATCCCCTATTCTTCTAACTTCCCCCATCCCTAACAACAGAGACCAACCATGCCCGTAATCTTCGATCGAGTCACTGGACAAGTAGACCCTCCACCCTCACCCGAAACAGCTCCCTCATCAGAAAAAGACCCTCCGTCCGAACTGGCAGTCCGCCAAAAAATCCTCGCTGCTATCAGCGCTCAGCAAAAACGAGATGCCCGACTAAAAGCCGACTAAATTACCCTTCTTCCTGCAATGCCCGAAACGCCCACCACTCTTAACGCTGTCTACATCGCCGCCCCCACGGTGCAGATAGACCAGCAGTCATTCGCCAAGGTTAGCGAACTGCTGTTGGCGATGGAAATGACTGAACAGGTGGGCGGACTCTCTTGTTTGGAGCTGCGCTTTAGTAATGTGGCCAGTGAACCGATGGGCGCAGCTAGCTATGCCTTTGAAGACAACCGTATTCTAAAACTAGGGGCGGCGATTACTGTCTATGGCGGTGATCAAACTCAGCCTCAAGAGATTTTTCGGGGCTACATTACCGGACTAGAAGCCGACTTTGGAGAAACCTCTCCGCCTGAGCTAGTTGTTTTAGCCGAAGACACCGCCCAAAAAGCTCGAATGGAGCGCCGTACAGAAGTTTATCAAGAGCGTTCTGTGGCTGATATTGCCGAGCAGATTGCCCAGCGACTCAGCCTGTCGCCAGTCATCACCGGGCTTAGTGATACTCGCGGTACCTGGGTGCAGATGAACGAGAGCGATCTGTGCTTTTTGCGGCGATTGCTGACCCGCTATGACGCTGATGTGCAAGTAGTAGGCAACGCGCTGCACGTGTCTCCGCGAGGCGACGTACGGCGCGGCGAAGTAGAGTTGACGCTTTACTCTCAGCTCAGAAAAGCCAAGCTGCTAGCTGATTTGGCCCATCAAGTGAATGAGGTGACGCTGACCGGATGGAATCCTTTGCTAGGACGGCGCACCTCTGGCAGCAGTCGAGGGGATGCGCTAGGGCCAGGCAGTGGCAAAACGGGGGCGGAGATTTTGCGCCAGACGCTGGGCGATCGCACTCATCACATCAGTCACTTAGCTGCGCCCACCGACACAGAAGCGACGGCAATGGCAGCAGCAGCCTTTGACGATCGCGCCAGAAGATTTGTCAGCGTCTGTGCGACGGCAGAAGGCAATCCCGCTATTCGAGTCGGTACCTATACAAAGCTGACGGGATTAGGCGATCGCTTTGACAATACCTACTACGTGGTGCGTACCTGTCACCGCTTCGATGTAGACCGAGGCTATGAGACTGACTTTGAAGCGGAATGCGCCTTTTTTGAGGGAGGAAGATAGATGATTGCAGCTAATGATATGTACGAAATTCCTACGCCCGGACGCGTGGAGGGCTGCTATCTCGCTGAAGTAGTTTCTGTTCAAGATCCTGAGCGGTTGGGTCGGGTGCAGGTAGTCTCGCTTCATGCTGATGGAGTGATGAATCAAAACGGGCCGGTGTGGGCGCGAGTAGCGGTGCCTTTTGCCGGAGAGAACAGAGGTGCTTTCTTGCTGCCTGATGTCGGCGATGAAGTGCTGATTAACTTCTTGCAGGGAGACAGCCGCTTTCCAATTGTGGTGGGCGGGCTGTGGCACGGATCGGCAGGGCCACCGGAAACAATTGGCGATCGCGTTGACAAGTGGACGCTTGTTGGCAAAGCGGGCACTCGCATCGCCATCATTGAAGAAAGTGAACCCACCCTATCTTTTACCACGCCAGGTGGCGTCAGCGGCGAACTCAAAGATGTGGGTAGCGGCAGAATTCAGTTCAAAGCAGCCGGTACAACAATCACCGTCAATAGCAGCGGCGTTTCGGTGCGGACGCCTGGAAAAGTCTCAGTAAAGGCTAGCCAGGTAGAGGTCAGCGCTGGCCAAGTGAACGTTAGCGCCGCTGTCTCCAACTTTTCTGGAATTGTCACCTGCGACGTGCTACAGGCCACTACGGTGATCGCCTCTACCTATACGCCAGGAGCTGGAAACGTATGGTAAGCGCTGTTGCGAAAGGGATACACCCGGTGAAGCTGCGAGGGCTGCAAGCTGTTCGGCTGCGGATGACTGGCGAGGAGCCAACAATATTAGAGAGAACCGACGCCGATCCAATTGCGGGCGTGCTGGCCGATCTGCTGAAGCCGGAATTGAGTGCGATCGCCCAAACCCTGATCAAACCAACCGCCAGAACCGGCCCCCGCTATCAGCTCTATCAGCCCGTTCATCGAGTCTTTCACCTAGTGCTACTCGAAGCAGTCTGCGATCAGTTTGGCACCACCGAAGCAGCCCTTCAGCCTCGCCTAGATCCGCTCAAAATCGAAAGCGCAGGGCTGGTGCTTAGGCGAACAGAGTCAGGGAAAACAAAAGGCTGGCGAACCTTAGCTGCCGCATCAGCCGCAGCCACCAGACTAACCGGCTGGGTCACCATTCCCCCCGCTAGCCTAGAACAAGATCCGGGCTTGCAGGCAGTACAAAATGCCCTGCCCCAAATCGCAAATAAAGCCGCAGATAAGACTAGGAAATTCCCAATTAGACAGTCAACTCTCTGAACTCCAGCAAGCGGTCGAACTAGCCTATACAGAACAAACTAGTCCCCTATTTGTCGCACCGCAGCAGGTCTGTGAAACCCTAAAGAAAACGGTGCTGTACGGTCTAATTCCACTGACGAGCCAGGAACTAAGTGAATCTGAGCAGGTAGACGCAGCCTTTGATATTGGCTTTGTCAAAGACCATTTAAGCGATTTTCTAAGAGCAACTTCCTCCTTGATCATTGACCGTCAAGAAAGTGACGACTTTGAGATCAAGAATCTGGGAATCGGCAGCTTCGGAATCAACAACCTGTCTCAAAATCTGTTCATCAACATACCCATCAGTACGCCTATAGTCATCCCAGAAGCTGATAGATCGATCACCGGTAGAAGTGCAGCGAATCTCAGTCAGCAGGAGGAGAAAGAAGCCTTTAGAGATTATCTAGATATGCTGCGGCAGCTGTCTGTAGAATTCGAGTTTGCAAAGGCGGATAACGGCGGAAGGCTGTCGGCGCGATCGCAATCACTGCTAAACAGCCTAAACAAATTCAACCTCATCTACGGCGATCGGCAAGAGCCCGCTGGCGACGCACTCATATTCGCAGCCAGACATCTGTTGGACTCGGAAGGAACAACAGCGGTGACAATGCCCAGCCAGTGGGGAGTCATCAGCGACGCGCTAGGTGACGAAATTGCTGGGAAGGTCAAAGCAATTCTCGATTCTCGGCTCGGGCTATCAACGCCTCAGCTCAGAAGATTTGATCAGAATGAAGGGAACTATCATATTCGCGCTTTTGTGCGCGTTACGGCTGAAGACGACTGCCCGCCAACGCTGTACTGGAGCCTGCCAAGTCCTGAATTCACCATTCGCCCCTGGTATGACAACAGTCCCGTTCAGCCTGTGCAGGTAGCTCTGCCAGACATCCTGGGCAAAGATCGCAGCATTCTAGAAAACCTCAAGCCAAACGTAGCCTTTTCTGTACCTGCCGGGCTGTTTGATGAAATTGAGGGCATGACGCTACAAGACTTGCTCGATGGCAAAAAACCGTCTAAAAACGGCCTGGGCATTGGCTGGATTTGTGGATTCAACATTCCAATCATCACCATCTGCGCTTTCATTGTGCTGAACATTTTTCTATCTCTGCTCAATTTCATCTTTTGGTGGCTGCCATTCATCAAAATCTGTGTGCCGATTCCGCAGCGTTCCCAAGGAGATAGCTAGCCATGACTGCTCGCATTTTTAACGCCAACAGTGCGCCTAACTCGATCGCTAACAGATCTGTGCTAACGAATCCTACAACCTGGCCGCTGCTGCCTGTTCCAGACGAGCAGGGACAGCTACACTACCCCGGACTAAGTGAAAGCGTGCGTCAGTCTATCGAGGTTATCTTACGCACTCGTCCGGGCGAGCAGCTGATGCGTCCTAACTTTGGCGGCGGTTTGGAGAATTTTTTACAGCAGTCGAACAATTTGACGACGCGTAGAAGAATTCAGGCGGCTATTACGGATTCTCTCAATTTGTGGGAAAAGAGAATCCTATTACATAGAGTGGATGTAGAAGAAGTCCTTGAGCAGCCAACTCACCTGCGTATAGAGATTGTGTACCAAATCAAGCGCAGCGGACTGATGCAACAGTTGGGCTTAACGATGGAGATGGAGGGATAATTCATGCCAATTCGCCCGCCTGCCCTAGATGATAGAGACTTTGCCTCCCTGGTCGACGAGCTGCTAGACCGGGTCAGTGCCCATACGCCGGAGCTGTCTCCCAAGCTAGGTGGTCCGGGTCGGACCATGATTGAGCTATTTGCGTGGCTAGTCGACACGCTGCTGTATCGGGCGAATCTGATTCCAGAGCGGCAGCGGCTGGCCTTTTTGCGGCTGTTGGGAATCAGTATGCGATCTGCCATTCCAGCCAGAGGAATGGTGACCATTAGCCGAGACGATACTCTCGCTCAGTCGGTCTCGCTCAAGCCTTACGCTACGCTCAAAGGGCCCGTCTCGTTTGAGACAAAAAGTGAAATTACTGTTCTACCGGTTACGGGTGAGACTTTTTACAAGCGGCGGCTAACCGAAACAGAAGTTGACGCTTTCTCAGATATTCGAGCCGCATTACAAGAGATATACAGCGCTACTGAAGCTACTCGTACCACGCCCTATGTCACAACATCGCTGTTTTCTGGCGGTCAGGCGGAAAGCTTTAATCTAGTCACGCAGGCGATCGACCAGTGTTTATGGATTGCGTTACTAGCTCCGCTGCCTGAGCTAGTAGACGATGTGCGAGAGACATTAGGAAGAACGAATGAAGACGGCCAGTCGCCATTAATCAACATTGGCGCGGTGCCCTTAATCGATCTGCCCGACCAGTTCTTTGGTAAAAATGCGATAGAGATCGGACCAAGGGCACGTCTACCGTTCGCCTGGGAAATCAGCACAGGCAGAGAATCCAATCAGCAGCCAGAATATCTGCCGCTAAGAGAAATTAGCGATTCTACAGATGGTCTGACGCGCCCTGGCATTTTTCAATTTGCCCTGCCTGCCCCTGCTTTTATTGGCGCACTCAGCAATGATGTTCAGACAGCGCCCTTGGCTGGAACGGGCGATCGCCCCCCACGCCTAGACGATCCTGAAACCGCCGCGCGCCTAGTCACCTGGATTCGCCTGCGACCGACCGCGCCCATGACGAACTTTGAGCTGAGCTGGGTAGGTATCAACGCAGTGGAGATTGACCAGCAGCAGACGCTGCGCGATCGCGTCATCGGCACCGCTGACGGCACGGCTAATCCGGTCTTTGCACTCCCTAGCCAGTCGGTCGATCCCAATAGTCTCGCTATCGAAGTTGACGAACCGGGTCTAGGCTATCGCTCTTGGCGAGTGATAGAAGATCTCTCTTTAGCAGACCGAGACGATCGCGTTTATCAGCTGGATGCGGAAGCAGGCACCGTCACTTTTGGAGATGGATTGCGCGGACAGATGCCGCCGGTTGGTCGTCGGGTGCGAGTCGCTCAAATGCGATCGGGTGGAGGCACAGCAGGCAATCTGGCGGCTGGTACGCTGAGCGAAATTGCGGCCCAAGATCTGCGTGGAAATCCGGTTGGCAAGCTGAAAGTGCAGCAGCCTTTGCCGACTCAAGGGGGTGATGATGCTGAGGATCTTGCCAGTGCAGAGCAGCGGATTCCGGCTACGCTGCGCCATTGCGATCGCGCCGTCACTGCCAGCGACTACCGCCAGCTTGCCGCTGATACCCCCGGCGTTCGCGTTGGCCGGGTCGAAGTGCTGCCCCGCTTCCATCCACAGCGCGTTTCTCTTTCTGACAGCGATAGCGCAGCAGGCATTCCCGGCGTGGTTTCAGTGATGGTGCTGCCGTTTCAGGGCAGTGCCACGCCGCCAAATCCCCGCCCCGATCGCCCTTTCCTAGAAACAGTTCATGCCTATCTCGACAGTCGTCGACCGCTGGGCACGGAGCTATACGTAATCGGCTGTCAGTATCGTCCGATTGGGCTGAGCGTCGGGGTGGACTTGCTTGATGGCTTTGATCGCAATCAGGTGCTGCTGAAGATTCGCACGGCGCTGTTTGAGTTTTTGTGGCCGCTGATTCCGGGTGATTTGTCTGGGACGGGCTGGCGACTGGGAAAATCGGTTAGCGATCGCGAGCTAGAAACCATCGTGGCTAGAGTCGATGGCGTTCGCAGCGTTGATCGCATCAATCTCTTTCGGCAAACAGGCAGCAGTTGGACGCTGGTAAAGATAGGAGAAATTCGTCTTGCCGATTGGGAGCTTCCTGAACTGCTGGCGGTGGTGGCGCAGCAGGGGCAGACGCCCAGCGATCTCTCTGGTCTACCCCCCGTGAGCAGCGACGATTTAGGGGTTGGCGTTCCGGTCGTCGTGGAGGTGTGCTGATGGCAGATGCTAATGGTCAACAGTTTTGGATGATCTCTGAACCGGATCAGTGGATGCTGAGCGATCGCACTAGCCAGAGTCCTGCTGGACTAGAGTATGATCGCGATCGCCGTCGACTGCGGCTAGCTAGCCAAAGGCTGCTTCCCCTCTGGCCCAGCTGCTGGCGGTTGGAGCTGATTCTCCCGACGGCTGAAGACGCCGAACCAGAAATCAGCCAGCCGTTTAGCTTTACCGTTCAAACCGCTAACGAAGATGACCTGCTAATTGCAGCGGTGACACCAGCAAATCCCCGAGCCAGCGAAGAAACAACAGAACTGATTTTACAAGTTCCCAATCTTGGCGATCAGCCTCGGGCCTCGGTCACGATTGGCTTTCCGGACGGACGCTACACCACACGTAGCGCCGTGGCTTTAGCCGAAGATTCCGAAGCAACAGATCTTGAAGAAACAGATCTTGAAGAAGCAAACCTCGAAGCAGACGCAGAAGAAACTTCTGTAGAAGTTTCTAGGCTGAGGCTTCGCGCTTTGTTCAATCAGGCGGGTGCCTGGTCACTGAGGCTGACGTTGCCTGACGGCCGTCAAAGTTTGCCGTATCACTTCACGGTCTTACCACTGGCAGCAGCGCCCCTAGAGATAACAGCTTTAGAGAGTGTCACCGCGCCAAACACCGGTGGTTTTCAGCGGCTGCGTTTTCTAGGTCAGGGCTTTCAAAGCGGTATGAAAGCCCGGCTGACCTTGCCTGGCGGTGTTCAGGAGATTGCTTCTGGAGAGTTGCAGCCTGTAACCGAAGGCAGCTTTGAGCTGTTTATCAATTTGCAAGACACCGCAGCCGATACCGCTCGCACTCTGTTGAATCAGGTGCCTATTGTTCAAGATAGCTTTGGCACTCGGGCCCGCTGGGATGCCGCATCGAATCGCGTGGTGGCCACAGGAGCGATCGCCGAAGGCCCAGAGGCAGAAGATGAGATTGGTATCTACTTACCGCCTGCGGGGTATACGCCAGTCGATCTGACTATGGGATACGACGGCATTCTATACATGGTGCTGCATGCGGGTGATGCGCCAGATAGAGTGGTGATGGTGGATCTGCGCGATCGCTGGAATCCATTTTCTGTACCGCTGCCCGAGAGCTTTGTGCCTTGGAGACTGGCCGCTCATCCTGACGGCGGCGTATGGGCTTTGAGTCGGCCAGATTCGAATACAGAGAACGCTGTTCGACAGCTAGTGCGTATCCAGGGTGAGCCACTGCCGCGCTATGTTCAGCAAACCTATACGCCAACGACGTTTCGGCCCTGCGAAGAGAATCCGAATCCACCGCGATCGCATCGCCTATGGACCGGAGAGTTTGTCACAGAAGGCGTTGCCGAAGAAATTGTTGCGATCGCCGCCAATGCTGAAGGCCAACTCGCCATCCTGAGCTGGGTGCCCAACGCCGCCCCTCGCCTGCGCCTGTGGAAAGAAAATCTTCAAAATGATAATCTTCAGAGCAGCAGCCCTCAAAACAACAGCCCTCAAAACAACAGCCCTCAAAACAACAGTCCTCAAAACAACAGCCCTCAAAACAACAGTCCTCAAAACAGTCAGAGTAATGGCGTCAACCGCCGCTGGCACCCGCCATTTACCCTAGCAGGCGCACAGTACCCCTTCAGCTTCAAATGGCTCCCTCACCGACGGATCGCACTGCTGCTGCCAGGACTAACCACAGAATCAGTGGTGTATGCCCTATCGGACAACACCGCTATTCTTCGCCCTGCCGGTAGTTTCTACCCATTGCAACGTTACACAGGTGAACCCTTCATCAATGGCATCACACAGCCCCCCACCTACCCCACTACAGACGGCGTTAAAGCTCTCTATCCACTTTCATTGCGTACCTTTGCGGCCAGCGGTCAGGGCAGCGCCAAACTGATCGACAGCCACAATGTTCAAACCATCTGGCATCGCCTGTATATAGAAGCGAGCATCCCACCAAAGACGGGCATTCGACTTTTCCTAGCAGCAACCGACGACGAAACCCCACCGATAGAAGCAAACTGGTTCGAGCATCGCTTTGGCCAGCGGTTTGCTCCCGGTGTGCAAATTGACGGCGACCCGCCCTACAATCGGCAGATTCCGCTGGGTGCATGGGTCTCGCAGGCCTCAGAAATTCCCTATCACAGCGGCCTGCTGGGCTGTCCAATTCAGTCGCAGCAGCAGGGACTGTTTACGGCGCTGATTCAGCGGGTGGGGCGACAGGTGCGATCGCTCAAAGGCCGCTACCTGTGGATGCGCACAGAGCTCAAAGGCGACGGTCACAAAACGCCCGAAATCGCCGCGATCAGGGCTTATGGCTCTCGTTTCTCCTATCTCAACCAGTACCTGCCTGCGCTTTATCAGGAAACTCTCTTTGGCCCTGACGCCGACGCCGAAGGCACCAGCACACCCGCAGACTTCCTAGAGAGATTCCTCGACAACTTTGAAGGTATTCTCACACCGCTCGAAGATCGAATTGCTCGCGCTGACTTACTCACAGACGCGCGTACCGTTCCGGCAGAGGCTTTGGACTGGCTAGGCAGCTGGATAGGCGTTAGCTTTGACTCGGCCTATCCGATTGAGCGACGGCGAAAACTGTTGCAGGCCGCGCCTGAGCTACATCGAAAAAGAGGCACGCTTGACGGCCTCAAACAGGCGCTAGATATTGGCACGGGGGGCGGCGTTAGCGGTGGCGAGATTGTTGTACTAGAAGACTTCAGGCTGCGGCGCACGTTTGCCACTATCCTAGGCGCGAACCTGGCCGATACTGTCAATCCGCTGACCACAGGCATGGCGCATAGCGGAAATTCTTTCGTGGGCGATACGCTGGTGCTAGGAGACGAGACAAAAAGAGAATTTTTGGCGCTGTTTGGCGTGGACTTGCGCTCAGAAGAAGGAGAGTTGGACAAAGCAGATCGAGATGCGATCGCAACCTTCTTCGACAAGCTCGCTAACCGCGTCACCATCTACGTTCACAGCGACATAAAGCCTCAAGATATAGGACTCATTCGCCGTATTGCCGAACTCGAATCGCCCGCCCATGTCTACACCCGCGTTGTCGAAACCACCACGCCTTTCCTAGTTTCACTCGCGGCTCAAGTGGGCCTAGACACCTACCTACGGCCAGAACAGCCAAGAAACGCAGTCACTCTCAGCCAACCCGATGGAGAAACTTATCTCGGTATTCACGATGTTTTGCAGCAGGCTCCCAGCCTCGACCCTCGCCTCACAGGCAACTTTAATGGCGATCTGCGCTACCCACTGGCACAGGGTGATGTCGATCGATCGCCGCTAGTCGGTGAGTCATTTGTTCTAGACGCCAGTGATTCAGAAGCGTTCGCCGGGCGCAGTATTAGTCGATATCGCTGGACTTTATTAGATAGCAGCTAGCAGACATTCCCGTAGGGGCATTGCATGCAATGCCCCTACGGGAGCATGCAACATTTTTCAACAATCATCTAATCGCAGATAAAAGGAGAATCCCATGGCAGAATTTCGCCTAAACCAGCCGATTGAGACCAGCGAAGCCAAAATCGAAGTAACGGTCAATCCTGAAGACCCAATTCCCGTGGGTCAGGCCCGTTTTCAGCTAATTGTTGTAGATGATGCGGGCAATGAGTCTGCTGCTAATAAGGTAGATGTCATCATTCGTGATGACCAGCGTCCTACCGCAGTCCTAGATGCCCCAGAGCGTGTCAACTTTCGTAAGAGCTTCACGCTTTCAGGAGAGCGATCTTCTGATGTGGGTGGTCGAATTGTCTCCTATCGCTGGGAGCTAATCAATATTCCTGAACGACCAAATCGCCCAGGAACAGACGGTCCGGTGATCTTCAGACCTACTGACGGTCCGGTGATTGAGCGCCCAGTCATCGACAGGCCAGACATTCCCACACCTATCAACAACGGCTAACAGAACAGCAATTAATCCACAGCTAGCTCTTACTTCTGATCGCACTGCGCTCACCATGGTAAAACTCGAACCGCGTAAACCTATCGAGACAAAAACGGCCAAAATCGAGGTCGATCCTGGCATTCCGCCCGGACGGTACCGGCTTACCCTAGTTGTGATAGACGAATCGGGGAATGAAAGTCGCCCGGCTGTTAGAACAATTGAGATTATTCCACAAAGTCCTCGTATTCCCAGCCGGGTTTTTCGGACGAACCGCGATCGCGAACCACCCTAACCTTTCCTAATCACCTGTCTTACAGACACCCTATCAACAACAAACCAGCTCAAGAAAGAACAACTGCCTACCCGGTATAAGCCTATGTCCACGACACCCGATCCCCTCGCTGCCGCACCCGGCTCAGACCAAAGAGCCCAGCCAGATCGCCTGTTTTACGCAGCGGGTGTCCTCCTCGACGCGCCTGATTTGGCCGCCGAGCAGCTCTACCATCGCGGACGGCTAGCCAGATCTTTGGCCTACCTACACGGCAGCGGTACTATCTCTGGACTAAAAGTTCTCTTTCAGTCAGCAGTGGCCCCCGGCGAAAGCGGGCTAGTCGATCCGGATGATGAAACGTCCGAACAAGTTTTTCCAGACGGGCGAGAAGCGAGAATTCTGGTACAGCCAGGGCTGGCCGTAGACCGCCTAGGACGACTGCTCGAAATTCCCAGCGCGGCCTGTCTGAGACTTCAGCCCTGGATAGACGATCTGCTCGCCAGCAAAACAGAAATAGAAATAAACACCTTTACCCATCCTCAGCCTGATGAAGCAGACACTTCAATCAGCAGTGATGATTCAGCTACCCCTATCACTGTCAGCGCAGACAATCGCGGTATCGTTGCCGATATCTTCATTCGCTTTCGCATTTGTGAGGCGGGTGGGCGCACCCCTGCTTTTGCCAATGGCCCCTTCGATGCTACCGATGCCAACGTTCCGGCTAGACTGCGAGATGCCTACGAGCTGAGTCTGCGACCTAGAGACGAAGATACCGCTAGCCTATTAGATGTGCTTCCCCGCAGCCCTTGGTCTAGCGCCACTGATCGCCAATCCCTACAGAACATTCTCTTTCAAACCTGGGAAGAAACCACCGCCGCCTGGGATAACGAATCTCCTAATCCCAGACCCGAACATACCGAAGGGCAAGATACAACAGATGTCTTTCTAGCGAGAGTCTTGATCATTCAAGGAGAAGACGATCAGCCTCCTACCGCCCAAGTCGACAACCACAGCCGCAGCTTTGTGTATCCGACTAGTGCGATCGCCCGCTGGATAGAAATCAACACACCCTAAACAGCGCTCTCCAGCCAGTCCGCCTTCACCCCACCGCACCCACCATGCCCACCAAATCTAGCAACCCCTCTAAAGAAACCATCGATGAAACCGAACGCCTCGACCTGATCGAGCGCGGCACCTTGATTCCCTCTGACCAAACGCGTCCGCTTTATTTTGACGGCCGCTTTCTCAAGGCAGCCGATCTGATTTCAGAACAAACCTATTTTCTGAAGCGGCAGGCTACATTAAACAGTGCCAATGGCTTCGGAGTGGTGCGCGGTTTAGAAGTCACGCAAAAAGTTTCAGGGTCAGGAGCTAACAGGTCTGAAGCGGCATTTGAAGTAAAGATCGCGGCGGGTAGCGGGGTTACGCCTAATGGTGAATCGGTAGTGATTGAGTCAGATTTTGATGTAAATCTGGCAGATGCTACGCGGATTGCGATGTTCGATGCCGCCTTGGGTATTGAAGAGAAGACGCCCGATTCTGCAAATGCAGAAGATCCGATTCGGCTGCAAACGGGTGTGTTTATCCTGGGACTGCGGCTGGTGGAATATAAGACAGGTTCAGTCCCAAGCTATCCTACTAGCAACAGCGGACTAGCGACTGAAACGATCAGGACACAAAAAGGAGAGATTGTCGAGGCGGCTGCGGTGACGCTGGTGCGCTATGGCAATTTGGGAGTTAATGGAGTGCGATCGCGCATCGCTGGCGACATCTTTTCTGGCAAAACCATTCCACAAGAGCCAGCCAACCTGCTGCCCCTGGCAATGGTCGCCCTCGAAGCAAACGCTATTAAGTGGGTAGATAACTTTCTCGTTCGTAGAGAGCTGGGCAACGTTGCTAGCGGACCGCTGGGTCTGCGCACCCTGCCACGTGCGCTTCGCTCTGCCCATTTGCAACAATACAATCAACAGCTTAGCGAGGAGCTCGGCGAGGAGCTAGGTCAGTCTGGCAGCACTCGTCAATCTAGCGGTGGATTCTCTGCCAAAAGCTACTTCGACCTACTACCTGCTACTGGCCGCTTACCCAAGTCTGCTATTAACACAACAGATTTCAGCCAAACCTACTTTCCCGCTGAAATCTCGGTTCAGCTAACCGCCGTTCCCACCGACGAGATCGCCGCTCTAGTAGAAGATTCTTTAGTGCTGCCGCCGATTGACCTCAGAGCCAACGCCGCTGAACTAGAAAGCCTCTCTTTGCTGCTAGTTATTCCAATGACCAGACAGGCGCTTACTAGCTTCAAACGATCGCTCACTACTGCCGAACAGACACCCGCCCCATCCCCCACCCCCTCCATCTTCCAACCAACCTTACCTATTCGTTCAACCGTCCTCCGCCGCCCAATCAAGCTCGCCTCCCCCGGCCTAATCGCCAAGCGCCTCCCCCTCGAAAAACTCTACGCCCTCAGCAGGCGTCGACTTGCCGTTTTATCACCCGTTAATGCTGTCGACAATCTGTGGTCGACAGCGCTGAACGAAGCTAGTGAGCTGTGGTACGTTCGCCAGCGTAACATTCCCTATCAGTCGGAGATTATCGGTACAGCCGTGCCGCTGACAGGGGATGATGCGGCGGTTGAGTCGAGAGTAAGCGATCGCATTGGTGAGCTCAACTTGGGCAGTCGCTTCAACGATATCCAAAACAACACGGGCATCTTTGCCAGAGGAGAAGTGGTCTCGCTACTGGCGTCCCCGCAGATTAGTCGTTCTAACTTGTTGCTTCGCAGTGCGATTAGAGACTTAGAAGCGGTCCCAACCAATGAACCAAGCGATTCTGATAGTACAGAGTCCACCGCTAGGCCGATTGATAGAGCCGATGTCTTACGAGTTGCCGAACGCTTTGGCGATCCGAGACTAGGTGAGGGGCTGAGCCGATTAGAATCTATTGCACCGGCAATCAGAGAGAATGAAGCAGTCGTTAACATCCTGGCTGAATCAGGTGATGTCGTTGCTTTGGACCGAGTCTCCCGAACGCTCTCTCCCAACGAACTCAACACATTCAGCCGAGAGCTTACCAACCTAGCTCAGGGCGGCAATGCTGCTGAGGTGAGTTCTCTCATTCGCAATCGTTTGGAGGTGATCCGATGAGTCCCTTTGAAAAGATAGCCGATCGACTGCCCAATGAGCATGTGGTTGAAGTGAGTCCGCCGCCCGAAAATCGTCAGGGTTTGGGGAGAAGACGCCTCAATTTTTTCGAAGGTCGCAGGCTCAGTCATCAAAATTTGGCCCTAGAGCAGGATCATCGTAGTCGCCATCTGGCCCTGTTGGGACAACAGCTGTCGGCAGGTGTTGTGAGCGGATTAGAAGTCTCCTTTATTGAGCAAACTGGTCTAGAAAATGTGCTCGAACAGCGGCTGACGATGGCCGATGGCTCGGGGCTCACCTGTGATGGTGAGGAGGTTCGACTACCTGCTACTCGTGAAGTCGTCATCGGCAATCTATCTGTCTATGCGCCGCCCGAAGTGCTTGAGCCGCCGCCAGCGCCCGAGGAAGAAGATTCTGAAGAAGAAGATTCTGAAGAAGAAGATTCTGAAGAAGAAGATACAGAAGAGACCCCTGCTGAAAGTGCGCTGAGGCCGCGAAAGCTGGGCAGTTCTTTGCAGTCTCTTGTCAGTCAAGGGATTAATTTGCCTAGAGCAGGCATTTTGCTGTTAGAGTCGGTCTTGATCAATAGCGCGATCGCACAACCTAGCGACGATCCTTGCCCAATCGATATCGAAGGACTGGCCTTTGCCAATTTACAGAAAATTGACGGGGTGCGTCTAGCTTTCTACGCTTGGCCCGAAGAGTGGCTGGCGCTACCGTCACCCGCTGCCGATTCAGCCGACACAGCCGCTGTGAATCGCTGGCGCAGCAATCTTGCCTACAGCATTTTTCGCCGCGAGTTAGGTGAACCGATGCCGTGGGAAGCTTTTGGTGTACCGGTTGCGCTACTTGGCTTTGACGCCGATTGGAAACTGTTGTTTAGCGATCGCCATGCGGTAGTTCGTCACGGCGGGCGATCGCTGCATAGAGCTTTGCCCGTACCCAATTCGGGAAATCCCTTCTTGTGGCAGGCGAGAATTGAACAGTTCGCAGAGCAGCTATTTGAACTAGACCGCAGCCAGATTCCGGTTGAAACGCTCTCTGATTATTTTGCCTGGCTGCCGCCTGCGGGAGGACTGCCCCCAGAAATTGTTGAAAACTTAGCTCTGCCCCCAGGCGGCTCGATGAGCGATCGCATCCAACGTTTTTTCCCCACTGGCTATCTGATCGAAGCGGCTCCCATTCCAAAAGATCAGCTAGATCTAATCTTTCGAGAAAGCGCCTCGCTTCAGCCTTACGATACGGTCAGCAACGATGCCTCTAGCCAGGTCAAGCTGCTGGTTCCAGTCGAAGAAGAATACTACGACGCGGACTTACTAAAGTTAGAAGAGATCGATCCAGAATTCAACACAACGCTGATGCGCTTCATCAACGACCGGGCGGCTGTCTTGCATCGTCGTCAGCTCGTGCGCGATCGCGAAACTCTCCTTGCCGAGTCCATCACTGGCAAACTCAGCGTCTACCCTAACCCCGACTCAGACCAGCTAGAATCCAACGAAAAATCTGTTCCCGACGCGCCCTTTAGCGCTCAGGGCGCTCACCAAAGCGAGATTTCACGAGGGCTGCACGAGCACGGCTTTAGCGTTTCTGCCGCCATAGACACGCTGGGGGTGCAAGCCGGCGATCGTCTCCTCACCTACGTCTATCTCGATCCTGACAATCTGCCAACTGAAATCATGCTGACCTTTCAGCTAGGCACCGACAGCCAGCATAGTGCCTACTGGGGAGCGGTCTCTAGCCGCATAGAGCGCGGCACGCCTAGCACTGATAGCCGCCGTCGTCTGGGTGAACTACCTGCCGCTGGAGAATGGACGCGCCTAGAAATTCCGATCGAACAGGTTGGCATATCACCTGGCAATACCCTCTCAGGCATGATTTTCAGTTTGTTCAATGGACGCGCCGCTTGGGGAAACACTGCCCGCTTAGCAGGCAACGGCGAAGAAGAGATTTGGTTTGAAACAGCCCTACCCGAAAGTGCAACAGTTTTGACAACCGGAGAACCCTGGTACTGGCTAAACGCCGCAGAAAGGTTAACGCCTTTCGAGGAGCGCTACGGCATTGAATACGATCTCGACGAGCCTGATGCAGAAGCTTCAGTAGGCCAAATCGAAAGTTTAAAGAATGCTCTCCAAGTCAATTCACCGATCGATCTAGACGTTGTTAGGATTAGTTCACCCACTATTGATGCTGATAAAAACGGGCTGGCGGTGCTGCTAAATACGGTGCCTACAGAGTCTCCTATCGAGACCAATGCGGCGGCGCGATCGCTCACTATTCGAGGTGTTTTATCCACAGAAGAGCGCGATCGCCTGCTCGCCCATGCCGACAGTGCGCCTAGCAATATCTCTGCCCTCGTGCGCGATGGCTTCAAGCTAGCCGTCAACGATTTATTCACTCAATCCCAGGACAATGTTCTGTTAGAAAGTATGAGTGAGCAAGGACTTGAGCGCTTTATCCGAGAGCTGGAACAGCGCAGTAGCGAAGCCAACGATACGGTTGAATTCGGTTTCTTGCAGGTGCGTACGGATATGTTTCGAGTGCGGCAGCTAGTGCTAGGCGAAGAAGAAGCGAGCCGACTGTCAGTGTCGCCTACCTTGAGCGCGATCGCCAGACAAAGCACCGCCGCCGGAGCCCAGCAAGAGCTCAGCACATTCTTTAAAGAGATCCAAACGACAGCAGAACCAATTGCGCCTGAAGATATTAGGATTCAACCGCCTGTTGACTTTAGCGGTTCAGGTATCTTCAGGCGAGCTGTCGCTACTAGCTTCTCGGAAGGTATTTCAGAAGCCATAATTTCAGAGGCCACAGACGCCACCGAGACAACGCCAGCATCAGAATCGGTACCATTCCCTTCAGTCTCGGGCGCAGACGCTCGCCTACCTCGCAGCGGTAGCCCGGCCAGTCCCTTCTCACTGAGCTTTCAGCCTGCCGTATTTACGGAATCTGGTTCTAGCGCTGCCGATCGCTTTATTCCGCTTACTCCTGGCCGTTTACCAGCCGTCGATACGGTAAGCCCCGCTCGCCGACCAATATTTATTGCTGACCGGCTGGCTAATAGAACAACCAATGATCTGCAATTATCCCAAACAGTCAGCCTCCAAGACAGTCGGCAGCTTAAGGCGAAATCTACAGCCGCCGAAAAAGTCTTCTTTCAAGCACCCTCTAAAGCCGTTATCCAGCAATCTCCCATCGTCGGTAAGGTTAATCAAAGCATTACCGTCGCAGAAAGGCTCAAAGAACCGCCCGCTCCGGAAACTCGCAACTACACCCTCGCTGGCAGAGTCTCAGTCTTTAGCGGACTGGCCAACAACTCCCTGTTTAAAGATCTCTCACTCCCTGGAAAATTTTCGGCTACTTTCGGCCAGCTAAAGCAGCGTCCTGGCGATTTTAACGCCGAACCAGACGATCTCTCCGAAGCCCCCGACGAAGCAGAATATTTCTCTTCTAGCGTTCGCATTTTGGATGATACGGTTGCAGCCCTGCGGCTAGCCGAACGTCGACTAGCCGACTATAGCGATGCGATCGCCCAAGCCAAAACAACCCTTCAAGAGCTCCAAACCCTACGCCAGCAGGCCAACGAACGCCTCAGCGCCATCAGCGCCGATCTAGCAGTCACCCGCCACGATGTCGCCGTTACCCGTTCGCTGATTGCCGAAGAACAGCAGCGAATCGCCGCCATCAACCAGACCCGTAGAAGCATTCTCGAAAACCATGTTGACTTTCTGTTCTATCATCGTCCTCGTACCCTGGGCCCCGACATCAACGCCCCCGTTCGCGACCTGCTGCCCGGTGTACAGTTCCCCGACAGACCCGCCTGTCTGAATCGATACGTCCGTATTCCTGAAGCCCTAAAATCGGCGACCGAGCTGCTGCGCCAGTCACCCGTCAACTGGTTTCCGCAGGTCAAAGCTTCAACCAAACAAATCAACCGCCGCGAGCCATTGCTAGAAGCTATTACCAAAGCAACCGCAAAGGCTAAGCGAAATGCCACTATTTCAAATAATATAGAGACACAGCAATTCTCGAAACAACAGTTCGCTCGACAGAACACCCCTTACGCCACTGCCATTAGCCGCGTCGTAAACGCGCAGCAGGCAGTCGCCAACAAGTACCAGATCAACCGCGCTCAGATCAATCCCAACGCCTTCGCTGAGCTCAACTGGCTGTATTTACAAGAAAACGCTAACCAGCTGTTGACATTAGGTGACATCATCGACAGCCCCAACAGCAATCTTTCTCAACAGGCCGCCAAAGAACTGACCGATATCACTAATGCTTTAGGCTGTCTCTATCATCGCTTTGGGCAAGTACGCCCTGTTATCCGTCTCGCCTGGGCTGAGCGCCTCAGCCAGTTTGACGATCCTGTTGATCTACGCAACTTCAGCGATCTCTCACGCTGGGGAGAGATTGAATATCTAGCGAGGCGTGAGCTTCAGTCTATTGCTGACTGGCTTTACAGACGACTCTCCAACAACTTTTCAGAGGCGATCGCACTGCTCAACGACCTCGTCCGGATCTGCATTCTGCTCGCTAGCGCCGCCCCGGTCGCTCAAATCATCGCTGGCCAGATCGAAACGCCTACCGCCGTCGGCAAAGGCGGCAGTGTCAGCATCGCAGTCAATCCCAACCTTGTCGGCGTTGGTATGCAGGTCTTTCTTTTTGACCAAAGCAACAGTGCGATCGCCGAAGGTATTGTCGAAGATCTCGTCGACAATCGCGCCGCTGCTCGCATCACCAGCGCCAAAGCTAGCACCGTGCAACTAGCCGCCAGCACCCAAGTCCGATTCCAGCATATTGAGTCACTCTCAGCCGAACTTCAGCCATTCGATCTTTCAGAAGTCGGGTTCAAAGCGGTCAGCTTTCAACAGGGAGGACTGCGATGACGCTCACCTCCACGCCTATTTCTGCACAGGTCTCTACACGGGCTCGCCGAGTCCACCACGCCCATCTCACCGCACCCAGTCAAGACCTGATCGGGCGCGGACACCGCCTGCTAGAAGACGCTCTGCACACCGTCAGCCTACCTGCCGCCGAGCGTAGCGAACTGCTGTTCATCCGCCATCTCAATGTTGGCAATATTCGCAGTGGCCACAGCCCCGCTAGCCTATCGCGGCAACTAGAACAACAGCTTCAGTCTCTAAGTGCGATCGCCCTTCCCGGCACCCACCCCAACGCCGCCACTGCCCCCGCTGTCATCTTCCCCGACGACCTCGCCGCCTACGCCCACTTTGCCCACCGCCTCGCGACTGGCCAACCTCTCACCGCCTGGTTTTGGCCCCGTCTATTCTCTGATCCATTTTCTAGTAGCCACACTAGCTGGCATCCTACTCACTCCCGCCACGATACTCTTCTAGCGCTACTTACCCAGCTTGCCACTCATCCCCTCGCGCCACTGGCCACCGCCACCGTTCTCCAACAGCTCCACGAGCAAAAATCACTGACTTCACTCCTACAAATCCTCCAGCCTGAAGACGGCCAGACTCTCCTAACTCAGCAAGGCTGGAGCACACTCACTCAGCCGCAGATTGAAGAAAGTATCACAGAAGGCGACAACAGCTTGGCACATTCACGACAAGGCCACGGACGCGAGCCTTCCCAAACGCTACCTTGCCTATTTTCTGCTGTTAAAAGCTGTCAGTGGCCTCCAGATGATAGCCGTCTGCTGTGGGCAGTGGCAATAGGGCTGATTGCAGAAAATCCCACCGCTCTGTTTCAATCAAACGTAGCTGTAGCCGCTCAAATCTTAATTCAGAGAAATACTACAGCTACCAACAGTCGAGCTGCGTCAATAGAGTCCGCACCTCATCGCAATTACTCTTCCTCAAAAGAACGCCCCGTTCAGAGCCAACCAGGCCATGCGCCTGACTTGACCACGCATCGGTCTCTCTCAAAAGCGCCAATAGAACAAGAGAAAGAATCTCATAGAGATCCTCTCACAGCCAGCCAGCTAGCATCTGCCGCCGTAGAGCAAAACAGTCGAGAAAGCCCTGTTCTTGCTTTCACAGCAGACCATTCAGATATCTACACTGATTACGCCGGAGTGATCTATCTTCTAAACAGTTTGAAATACCTAAACCTATCTGCCTATCTCTCAAAATACAACAACCCCACTTTTCCTCATACCCTCTTACACTACATAGCCACCCGACTACAAATTCCTTCTGAAGATCCTATTTTCGAAGCGATCACGCTCCCCTATTCACCTTCTCGCGTTCCTTCCCTATCACTCCACATTGCCTGGTACTGCGCTCTTAGAGCCTACACTTATCGCCAAACCCATCTTTCTCTACGCACCCTCATCTGCCGCCCTGCTCGCCTTAGCCTGACGCCTACCCACCTGGATCTTACTTTCACGTTAGAACAGATAGACATTCGCATTCGCAGAGCGGGCTTAGATCTCAACCCTGGCTGGCTTCCCTGGTTTGGCAAAGTCGTCCAGTTTCACTATGAGAAGCGCTCTGGAGAGTCGATATGACATCAGCAGACACCCCTCGGCTAAAAGATTTTGCGCTAGCGGCGATCGCAGCCCAACTGCCTCCAGCCATCAACGAAGCTACCGACGAGGCTGAACTTGCTTTCTTGCGATCGCACCTTACTACTGTCACTACCCAGCATCCCAGCTGGAAAGCAGCGCTCAACAGCGGCCTGACTTGTCCTCACCCCTCCGACATTCCTCTATTTAGACTTGCCCGCCGCCTACCGCTCACCGTCTTAGAACTGCTCACCGTCGCTCTAGCCGCTGCTGTAGAAGAAGAGGTGCAAATTGGCCGAGCGTTAGCCCGCGTGCAAGCGCCTTTGGGCGGATCTCGACCGACCCTCAGTCTCTTATCTACCGCCTTTCGGCCAATTTCAAAAGCCTCACCAATTTCTGTTATTTTCAATGGGTCGGCTGTTGCTAGCGGCCTGCTAAGACTAGGTAACAACACAGCTCCCCTACCAGAACAAACCGTCAACGTACCGATTCATCTCTACTTCGCGCTAAGCAATCAAGACAGCGCCGTCGAGGGCACTACCGTCGGCATCGAAAAGATTCCCTTAATCTCTCTGCCAGAAAGCTTTTTGAACAAAGCCAAGCAGTATGCGCAAAGCCTAGAAAGCAACAATCAGATTTTAGTGATTCGATCTTCGGCCTTTGCTGAAAGCCGCACCGTTGCCGCTGAAATCGCCAAGCAGCTTCGGCTTAGAGCACTGTTTATTGAAGGCACGCTGCCAGATGGACTCGCTCCCTGGCTACGGCTCAGACGGCTACTGCCCGTTTTCTGTCCACAGCTCTCACCAGGAGAACATCACCAGCTACCGCCAATTTCTTACTACGATGGACCGATGCTGGCGATCGCCGGCCCAGATGGACAAATCGAAGTTAGAAATCGAGATATTCTAAGCTGGCCGCTCACCGTTCCCACTCTCACTGAGCGCCAGGCACTTTGGCGACAAACTCTGTTAGATGGTGATCTCGCTGCAAAGCTCGCTAAGCACCATCGCTACAGCTGTGATCGCATTGCCCAGCTCAGTCGCCTTGCTCAGCACTACAGCACCCTCGACCAGCGCGATCGCCCTATCGAAGCCGACATTCGTGCCGCCGCCTGGAGCGGTGAGGGTATTGGCCTAGACGCCCTAGCGCAGCCGCTGACGCAAACCATTTCAGATGAAGCACTGGTCTTACCAAAGAGTCTGCAAAAAGATTTGCAAATGCTGCTACTCCGCTGTCGTGCCCGCGATACTCTCACCGAAGGACTGGGTGCCTCAACGATAGCCCGCTACTATCCTGGCGTCAAAGCTCTCTTTGTTGGACCTTCAGGTACTGGTAAAACGCTCTCGGCTAGCTGGCTAGCCACTCAGCTAGGGATGCCGCTCTACCGCGTTGACTTAGCGTCGATCGTCAGCAAATATATTGGCGAAACTGAGAAGAATCTAGCTCAACTTTTGGCCCGGGCCGAGAGCGCTGAAGTGATTCTCCTATTTGACGAAGCCGACTCTCTTTTTGGCAAGCGCACCGATGTCCAACATGCCAGCGATCGCTTTGCCAACAGTCAAACCAACTATCTGCTTCAGCGTATCGAAAGCTACGACGGCATTACTCTGCTCACTAGCAACAGTCGCCAGCGCTTCGACTCAGCCTTTTCTCGCCGACTAGATCTAATCATCGAATTTGCCGCCCCCCGGTCTTCAGAGCGTCGCGCCCTGTGGCGATCGCACCTCGGAGAGAAGGCTACCCTTTCGACCGAACAGCTCAATCAGCTAGCAACCGCCGTTGACTTTTGCGGTGGCCATATTCGCAACGCGGTTCTGATGGCCTCGGTAATGGCCCAAAGCCAACAGCGATCCATCGCATACGCCGATATCGTCGCCGCTGTTAGCCACGAGTATCAAAAGCTAGGACGACCCATGCCCGCTCTTGTCCAGTCGTCTCATGTCTGAGTTTGCGCCCCAGACGACGCGCTCTAGATCAGCGGTTGCCAATAGCCGACGGTCACACTCTGCTGCCAGCAGCCCAGTTTCTAGCCCGCCCGCCGGGATGCCTCTTTTTCTACAAAACCAGGCCACGCAGCCTACCTCAGCAGAAAACGAAGCTCTACAGAGCCTGCCACGTACTGAGTCAGGACCAGACTTAGCAAGCGGATCAACAGACGATTCGAACAGCCGTCAATCGTCTAGCTCAGACGATTCAAACAACTTAGAAACGAACGACTCAGAAACAAACAGCCCCGAAACGAACAACTCAGAAACAAACGGTTCAGGAGAAAACGGTTTAGAAACAAATGGTTTAGAAACAAGCAATCTAGAAACAAGCAATCTAGAAACAGATAACTTAGAAACGAACGGATTAGAACCTTCCGAGACAACCGCAGACACCGAGTTCGAATCTGGTCAGGAAAGTACGACCAGCAGCAATTCTACCGCTAGCAGAACTACGTTAGTTAGAGGCTTAGAAGAACTAGAAATTCCTCCTATTGAAGCAGCACAGCCCTTGCGATCGCTCTCAGTAGCCCCCCTATCACTCCCCTCCCTATCAGCGCCCATACCAACCCTACCCCAGCTTGATCCCGCCCTTATCGCTGAAGCCACCAGCGCTAGTGAAAACTCACAAAAAGACAGCGAGCAAAATCGCTTAAAAGCAGGCTTTCAGATAGCACAGCAACACTACAAAAGCGTTTTGCAAGACATTCAGCAACAGCGTACAAGTCTTATTCAACAAGGAGAAAATAGCCTTAGTCAAATCGATAGCCTGTACCAAAAGCGAACCGCCAGCATCCCTCAAGCGCTCACTAAAACAGACGCAACGCTCGATCAGCAGTTCCACAAAGCCCAAGAAAAGATAGAGTCTCATACTCAAACGGTAGACGCTAACATCATCCAAGATTATCGGATTGCTACCTACCAGCTCAACCTCACCACTCGCAGTTCTAGAGCGGCTGTCAATCGCAATGCTGACACCGCCGAAACTCAAATCGAAACTATCCTAGCTGATCTCTCCAAAGACTTTGTTAGCGTTTTGACCGATGCCAAAACAGACTGTGGCAGCACCGCCGATCAAGCTGCGATCAACATTACTCAGTGGGAGCGCCAGCTCGATTCAACCTTTTCTACCGCCGGATACAGTCAGCAGCAGGCACGCAACGAAGCGAAGAAAAAAGCCGCGCCAGGTCTTGTCCAAACGGCAATTACTCAGCTTAATCTTAGACGAAATCAAACAATCACCAGCTATGACGACAGCGTTACTCAGATCAACGCTGATATCAAGCAATCGGTCCATCCAACGCTAAATGCACGCGCTATCGAGATCGAGTCTGATGGCAACAAAGCGATCACAAGAGCCAAGACAAAAGCTACTTGGGCGCTGCGTCAACAGGCTGACCAGGCTCGCAAAACGCTGATGCAAATGCGTACCGACATTCTCAACCAGTTAGTTTCCCAACACAGCGCTCTGCGAGCTCAGCTATTCAACGAAGGGCAGCAGGCGATCGCACAAATGCAGCGCCAGGCCCGCACCGCCAGCCAAACCATCACGAACACCGTCGAAGCTGGCCTCCCTCTCTACAGCGCTGCTGCCACCGAGCTACACAGCCGCCTCACCCAAACAGCCGAAATCAATCCTGAATCGCTACAAACCGCTGTCCCAAAAGCAGCCAGTCAAACTCGCAACAACCTTGAGACGGGTAGAACGTTGCAAGACAAACAAATCACAACCATTCACTCAGGCGTGTCGACCGGACTCACACAACAAGAACAGCAGACCCTAGAAAATATACAAACTCAGTCGGACGCGGCCCAAACGGGGATTGTCGCCAGCCAGGAAGCCGCTATCGAGAACCTGGACAAATCGGCTGCTGCTTCCACCAAAGGATTTTCCAAAGTTTCCACAGGCGTGCTCAAAGCCGCAAAAGTGTGGTCCTTGCCGCTAGCGACAGTTTTCAAGACCTATCTAGAGTCGGCAAAAACCCAAATTATGGAAGGCTATCCGGCCTTTCTCCTACAAGTTAATCAGTCTGCTAATGATTTCACTGCATGGGTCCGGCCACAGCTGAAGCCAGAAAGCTTCTTTGACCCATCTTTGACAACAGCCTGGGCAACTGTTGAAACAGATCTAAAAAAGCGAACTCGTAGAGTCGGGGTAGCTCTGACGGATGCGGGCATTTTCGACGACACGGATGAAGCAGGCGTCACTGGTGCCCTTAGAGGGCTGACGAAATACCAGGGAAACTATGTTCGAATTGAATATAGAGAACTCAGACACAAAGACTTAGAAGCCGTCATCAAAGATGAACTCGATGGCCTGTGGGACGATGACGATCGCAATGCGGCCATCAGCTATTTGAATGGAAGAACGGCTGAAGGGGCTCGCTTTGAGCTGAACGCCTCGATTCACTGGTACAACGATGAAGAGAGTCGAATTGAGTCGGTATTGCGATCACTCAACACCGAAGAACTCAAAGAACTTCATCGCCTAGACCGCACGGGCAATGTACTAGAAGACGTACAAGATAGCTTAGGCGGCACTGATAGAGCCGTCTTTGATACGCTCACAGATGCCACTAATGAAGCCCGATTTGCCAGAGCCGATGTCTACCGAATGCGCGATCGCATTGACGAAGAGCGCCGCCGAGACAACGATGACAATCTCAATACAGTTCTGACCGAATACAGCCAGGCTGGTCAAGCCCAAAATTATGGCGGACAGGCCATCAGCGCCGAAGAACGCCGCCGCCTGATCCAACAAGAATTTGCAGCAGTTCAGGGCATCGACCTGCAAGCGACAGCCGCCGCCAATCACCAAACGGTTGAGCAAGCCGCCGCTGAATCCCTCTTCATTTACGCTACTCGCAATATCGAAGAAGTTCACCATACAGAAGGCGGCTCTTACACCGTTACCAAGACGGTCGAAGGCGCACAGAAAGATCTGGCTCGGGCCTTGATTTTCCAAGGCGACAAAAGTGTTCAAACCAGAGCCGCTCGCCTAGGGGTCGAAGTCGAGAGAAGCGACCAGCCCAACCTACTCAACCTGGATACGGCCTTAGTCGATCCTCGGCTCAATCCAGACTATCTGTCAGACAATCCAGACGCTCGGGCCCGAGAGCGACAGCAGGCCCTGCAAGATCGTGAGGATATGTTCCGCCTGTTTGCCGAAAACTATGGCACTAGTCCTGCCTCCGGTACAGGTACCGCTGACTCGTCTCAAGGCTACCTAATTGAACAGATAAGAACAGCTTACGGCGATGAGACCAAAGCTGCCGACATCGCTGAGGGTCTAGTTCGCGACGACTATCCGACACCAGCCACCGCCGCCCTCGCAATGGAATATGCGATTGATGGACTCGGTACCGACAACGCGCTGATTGACCGCACAATTGGTCGGATGAATCGAGATGAAATCGCACAGATGCGATCGCACTACGACGAGCGCCCAGACAACAACTTATACGAAGACCTGGGTGTCTATGGGCAGGGCTTCATGGGCGACTTGTCAGGAAGCGATCGCCTAAAGGCAGAACGTATGCTGCTAGGACAGCCTCGAAATGCCAAAGAAAGAGCGGAAGTCGCCGCTTTTGCAATGAATCAGCAGCGCCGAGAGAACAGCGGCTTTGGCAGCTGGCTAGCCGGAGGCAGCTTCCAGGCAGACGCCCTTGCCTATGATGAACAACAGCTTTCCGATCTCACGGGCATAGAAGTCTCTTTCAAAAATGGTATTCCCGAATTCCAAAGCAGTGCGGATGCTTTCACCCCTGAGGGAGCCTTTACCGGAGACTCGGCAGCGCTAGAATCAACCATTGCCGCTGGTCAGCTCTCTGCCCAAAACTACGAGTCAAAAATTGATCAGTATGCTACGGTGGCGGCCACGACGATTGCAGTGGTAGGCGCGATCGCAGCGGCGGTGGCAACGGTCGCAACTGGGGGAGTTGCAAGCCCATTGCTATTGGCTGCGATCGCCGGAATTACTGGAGCTGCAGGCATGGGCGCACAGGCCGCGATCAAAGGCGGTCGCTATGGCTGGGAAGATGCCGCCACCGATCTAGGCATGACCGCAGTCCAAGCGCTCACCGCAGGCGTTGGGCAAGGACTAGGACTCGCCTCACGCGGCGGTGTAGAAGGGCTGAAGGCGAGCGCTAGGACCGGACTAAGCATCAGTGCGGCCCGTCGGCTTTCTACATCAGGAGCCTTTGGACAGATGGGCCGACTGACTGGCAGTGAGTTTGCCGACAAGCTTGTTATCGGTATGGCGACTGGTGGCCTTGGTTCATTAGGCCAAACCGCCCTGACAGAACAAACCTACGCAAACAACAAAGGCGCTGAGAATCTACTGGCCAGTCTGTTTAGAGGGATGCTTTCCGGCGCTGTCACTTCAGGCATCTCCAACAGCATAGAAGATAGAACGCGATTAGGAAACCACATCGGTTCGTCTAAAAGCATGTTTGATCGGGGATTAGGCAAAAGCTTTTCTTCTAGCATCGGTGCATTTGGCGGAAAAGGCGCTGAACTCGGTTTTGAATCCGCGAGAGGAACCTACAGAGGAGATGCCGGTGATATCTTTGTTGCTTCTTTAGAAGCCGGCGGCCAGTCTGCCCTCCAAAGCTTTGGGGAAGGCGGATTTGAGGCCCGCGCTCAGGGACGCTACAACAGATGGAGAACCGCCGCCGAAGCTGCGAGTCAAACGACGCCTAGAACCAACGACAATACGCTACCGACTGACACACCGCCGCCTATTATCGATGCCCCAGATTCCCAGAGAATTCGCCCCTTAGTCCCAGATATAGACACCGACCTATCAACTACATCACGCCTAGATCCAGATACCACCGTCAGCCGCTCACCGATCGAACCGCAGACGACGGCACCGCCTGCCGCCCAACCGCCTCGATTCACTAAGACCCTCACCGAAGGCTTCCCGGCTGTCATTCGCCCGGCTGATATAGACGAAGGTCCGCAGCGTCAAATCCAAGAATTAACAGAAGAGGATTCTGTTGTTCGCTCAGCGAACACGACCAAAACAACAGACTCTACAGAGGCTTCTGTCAGCCGTACAGATTTTGAAGAAGGTGCTGCTGCTGCCGTTGCAGGTTCTCGCTTTCAAGGCGATGCGCTAAGGAGCTATACACCTGATTCTGCTGTCGCCAGAATGCAGCAAAGCCAAACGCGGCAGCGGGCGAGACGAGCACTAGAACTGCTGGTGGAAAACAACGGATTACTCTCAACGAGAGCGAGCGTAGGAGATAGCCCTGATCATGTTGTTTTGACTACGCCAGATGGTGCTGTCGGCGTCAGGATGACAGTTGTCCTAGACATGCCGCCAGACGCTGATGGTACCATTCCAGTTGCCCGCTTTAGATACGACGACTCTACTGGAGAGTACCAGGTTTCGCTGTCTGCAAGGGCCCATCCTGATGCGATTGAACGAGCGCTTGCCCATGAGCTAACAGAAATTAGAGTCGGTCATGGCAATGAGGCGATCGCAGATGCCCTCCGTCCAGGTGGATTGGGTGCGCGGCCATTGTCAGCAGGCGAAACCCCTCAGCTATCGGCCCACGACCAGGCCCGACTAGCCGAACTAGATGTCTTAGGTAGACAGCTCCATCAGGCTAATACTGCTGACGACCGGCCCCGCGCCGCCCGGATACGGGATGAAGCTGAACGATTAGCCAACCATTTGGGGTTAGTCGGCGATAGCGATGCCGTTATGGCACGTCGACAGGCAGCGACTGAGGCGCTAGCAGACCGCGCGATCGCCCGCACCCTCCTCCAACAGTCCGCCGAGAACGCCGCTGCCAATCCCTTCCTACAGCGCCGCTCTGATGACATTGCCGCCGACCTAGAGCTGCTGACTCGTCAGCTCACCCACGCCCAAGAAATCGGTGATAGTGAGCTAGTCAGTCAAGTTATGGAGCTCGCTCGTCGTCGCATTCTCACCAGCCCGCTGCTAGTCAATCTCAGAAGGCACAACAACAAGATAAAAGGCTCCTTCAATATTCTGCCGATAGAGCGTCTGATTGCCCAGAGCCATTCTCCAGAGCAGCTAAAAAGCCTTGTTGATACTGTCAAAGAAAGCATCAGCGGCAGTGGTTTTAGGCTAGACGATAGCAGCGTTCCCGTCGATCCTGCGCGGATTGACCCCAGCCAAAGCGAGGTCGTCCGCCAGCAGTTTGGCGATCGCCCCCACTTCCAAGACTGGCCAGACTTCCGCCAGCGTTTCTTTGGTGCTCGCCGCAGCTATTCTGATACCAACGCCGAACATCTCGCCTACGCTTTCTCTCGCTGGGCCAGTGGAGATTTCATTGGAGACAGCGGTGCCCTCAGCTCTCTAATCTCTGCCGTACGCCGTCCAGATCCTGGCTACGAAGCTCGCTACATCGAAGCGGATGGACCCGTTAGTCGCCCAGACGCCGTCCCCGACGGGCAGTATGTTTTGCCCACAGGCGAGAGTGTCGACCAAGCTGTTGCGGATCGGGTGAAACTGATAGGCGATCGCACCGCCCTACAGCAAGAACTCGACCACCCTCAGACCACTGCCGCTCGCGCCGAAGAAATTGACGCCCAGCTCCGACAGATTGGGCGCGACATCAACGTCCGATCCGAACAGCTCGGAGAAGCCGCCGGACGCCAAATCGCCAGCCAACAACCTGGCGACTGGACCGAAATTCCCATTCCCAGAGCCGGAGCCGGCGTACCCGATCTTGTCTTTGAAGGCTCAGACGGTCGCCTGCTGATGATCGAAGCCAAAGGCGGCACCTCCGAGCTAGGCGTTCGTCGCAGCGCCGATCGCACCCGCCTAGTCCAGCAGGGCACCCGAGACTATGCAGAGAGCCTCGCGGCTGAAATGATACGCTCTACCAACGCCCGCATCCGCGAACTCGGACAAAGAATCGAACTCGCCCTTGCCGCCAATCCCCCCAATCTCGACTACCTCGTCGTTCGCCAGCCTTTCAACAACGATGGAACGCTCAGCGCCCCTACGTCTCGTACATTTGATTTGGGCTTTTCTAACACTGATGGTCCGCCACGAACCGCTGCCGCTATAAAAGGATCGAAATTTGTAGGCGATCTGCTTGACCAACCTCGTGAACATGAAGGTGTTTGGAGAGAGGTTAAACACTCAGTTGAACAAATTACTCAGCAGTCGTCTATTGGACAATTCATTGATACACAACCTGGAAGTAACGTTGTCACGATTCAACCTGCTATAGGAAAGAGCGCCAAAGCAAGAATTTTGCTGGCGGATAGTATGAGGAGGCTACCGAGTGAAGAGGGCGTTCCTGTCGCTAGAATTAACCCCGGTGGTAAAGATGTCGATTACACCATTAATCTGTCTACTAGAGTGATTGAGGGTACCGGCATCGTAGAGCGAGCGCTTGCTCATGAGTTTGCTGAAATTCATCGGATGCACAATGCGCCATCAGACTTACTGAACATTCTAAAACCTGATAGCACTAATCAAACTTTGAACCTAGAAGCACACCTATCGCCTCACGATCATGGAAGACTATTAGAGTTAGAGACCCTCACTCGTCAAATCGATGACGCGATCACAAGTCAAGATCTGACCCAGTTGCGAACAGCTAGAGACGAGACGTTGCGACTGCTAGACCATCTAGGACTAACTGGCAATACTGAATCAGCAATAACACGTCAGCGTCTTGTTCAAGAAACCGTCGGTGACCGTTTTAATATTCCTCGTTTAGCACTCGAGCAAGAAAACTATTTTACAGAAAGGATATTGAGAAAGGTATGGACATCGTTGACTACGGAAAACGTCACGTCATCAAAACCTTCACTAACCGAAAACCAGTTGAGAGCACTGACCTCCAACGTACTTTTAGAAGACAGTCAGTACTATTTGACTCGTGGCGCACAAACCCAATCTATTGAAAGCAGAGGAGGCGTTTTTGATGGACACACCTACAGTGATACGCACTTTGGTCCTACAGAACTAGGAAGACGAATCTTGCGATTAGGAGAAGGGCGTTTGGAGCATCTAGAAAGATATTTACAGAGCCATCTAGAGCGACCAGGTAATGAAGTGACCATTACCACCCTACTTACAGAAGACGACTTCTCAGGTACTGGCAGAGAATTATTCGAGCAGCGATTAAGGCGTGTAGAAAGACTCGAGAACATAACGATAGAAACAGGATTCGATGCGACAACCAAAACCAATCAAGGAGAGCCCTATCACGAAATCTATTTCGATTTTCCTCGGCTTGGCAATCATGTGGCCGAAAACGTTGGTCTAGTTGAAGGTGTTTTGCTCAACATGCATGAAAGTGGTTTCACGAATAGCAAAACAGACGTCTTGATTACACTTGGATTAGAAAACAAATTTTTTAATCCGTTTCAGCTACTGGCATCGCTGCGTCAGCGCATGGTTCCTGGTGCTTCTCTCGAATCGTTTGAAGTTGTAGACATTACGCTTGTGCGAAACAAGATAGCCACCGGAAGTGGAGCACAGATAGGCAAAGAGGGATGGCGCATACCGTTTTCAGTCGAAATGAGATTTAGAGGGAAGTAAAAGTCGAACGGACGAGAGCAGGCGGCCGGTTTATACAAAAGCTTATAATTTGTTGTGTGATAGGAGATTGTGTCTGTGGACCGTGTAAAACGTCTTAATGTTACTGATTTGCAGCGTTGGCAACAACAGCTCGCCCATGTAGAAGCATTGAGTAAAGTCGTCCGCGATCGCACCCCCACCCCTCAAGACGGCACCGACCTGCTCAAATGCGAACTCCGCCGAGCCGCGATCGCCACTGTCCTGCCAAACTCGCAGGCTGAACTCTACGAGGCAATCGCCCTTGCCACTGGTGGAGCCCAGCTAGCCCTGCTCACACAGCACCACTGGCGACGCTACGAAGACGATCACCAAATTGCTTTGATAGAACCTAGCACGCCAGAGCGCAAATCCCCCATCGGTAGCGCTCATCTAGACTGGCCCGCCTGGATCAGAGCCCTCTGCGTTGCCCTGATTGCCCGAGACGCTAACACCGTCAACCTCCTTTGTACGCCCGAAAGTATTGAAGCCTGTGCGATCGCCGCTAATACCATTGATGCCTTCTGGCCCTTTCTATGTAGCACCCTCGCCGCCACCGTCGTAGAACCGACCGCTGCTGGCCCCGTCCTAGCCGATACGCTCGCAGGACTCTCACAGGCCACCATCGCTGAAAGCACTCTCATTGAATTCAAACTGCGGCCTTTAGTTGTACTGATAGAAGCTTTGCTATCCAATCAAGTAGAGACGTTCAACTTAGCACTGCATTCAGCGCTTACGGCGCATCGTCAGTACCACGAACAGTCTGACACTTACGATTGGCAGCCTCTGCTGGCTTTGGAAATCACCGCCCTAGCCGCTCTAGCTACTGACCGAGGGTTGAGCCTCACTGTTGAATCCGACTATATGCCTACAGCACTGCTCACCGGCAATTTTCCGTGTAGCCTGTCCCAAGTAATCGACTACTTTCCCCAGCGCGGGATTCTGTCGGCAAACGAAGCTCATTGGTTTTTGGACTTACAGGGATTTCCTCGCCAGGCGCGATCGCACACCCTCCTCGACTCAAACGGTCAGCTCATCGCCCAATACAAAGCCTACGGCGCTCCCACCATTCCCCACGCTGTCCTTCCTTTTGTCCTATTGGATAGTCCGCCTGCGGATATGGCCAACCCAGTTAGCCCGCTTGCCCTAGATGCTGGGCAGCTCGTTGCCCTCGCTGAAACCTTTGCCAGTCGCCTTCCCGCCGACATTCTCCCGGCCCAGCACTCAACCGCCAGAGCCCTACTCAGCGAAGCTATAGACTGCATCGACGCTGCGATCGCCCGCATTCTTCCCGGCCAATCTGCGATCGCTGCCGATGGCCTCACCAGTCCACAGGGCAGAGCGCTCTACCAATCAGAACCTGGTAGATTCAGGCGCGATCGGCTCGCCGCCTACCGCAGTGGCCTCAGCAGCATTCTCCAATCTCTAGAAGACTCAGACCTAATCCAAACAGTTCCTATCGCCATCTCTCAGACGACGAATGCTTTAGAAACAGATATTCTAAAGATAGAAAGCCCAGAATCCACCGCTCAGACTGTCGCACTTGCTGCCATAGAAGTCATTCAAGCGCAAATTATGCCGCTCTTGGAAGCAATTGGCAAAGACAAAACCGGACGGATCGTCAAACAGCTAATTCCAACAGAAACGGACTATCAGAAGGTCTTCGCTGATTCGGCTATCGAGATTGCGCTTGCAGGCTATCGCAATCTTTGGAAAAGCTCTCGCTCTATCAAGCGTCCGTCTAGCGATCAAACAGAAATCCTCTGCCATCTGGCACCCGCCGGCATGTTACAAACTGATAATGTTTTGTCTGCCCCCTTTCCAGGCGGCTACCGGGCGATCGCTCAGCATCTAAATCCTCATCGGATCTGGGCCTCATGGCAGTACCGCATTCCTGGGCAGCCCTCTGGGCTTTCTTTCAATGGGCTGGTGTGGTTAGGCGACCGCTGGGTCTGGTTTCCAAAACCCTATCGCATTCTCAGAAAATAGCGCCATAGCATAACAGGCTACGCGAGCAAAGCGACATATGATGTGAAGTATTTTGATCATAAATAAAAATTAGTTGTTTAGTATTGACCTGATCGCGATAGGTTTGATTTACTAGAGACTCTAAGAATTGTTCAACAGCTTCTAAGAGAGCCCCTAGCTATAGATACACAACTAAAAACACTTAGACGAAAAACAACTAAACTCATAGCTGTCTACGGATAGTGGTTCATAAATAGTCGTAGCAGGTTATTTTTTAGATGTGCAAACATCTTCTTCACTTAGGGAGCTGCAAATAAATAACGTAGCAATGCAACAAGCATTGCTACCCGATGGTACTTTTAGTAAAAGCACGTTCCTTATGTCTCTAATTCCGAATTCTACAAGTTAGATTCTACAAAAAAGTTTATTTTGTCCTCGTTTGATCGACTAATCTACCCCCTAACCTCTAACCCCTAAATTGTATAGCTTCTGACCCTGCTGCTACAGGTGGGAACATCGGTTGAAAGCCCTAGTTGAAAGCCCTATAAGATAACGCAAATGCCAGAGGAGGAATGCATCTCTGCTGCCATCTTTAGAAAACAAGCAGCCTCCACTGTACCATCTGTTTCAGAAAGCTTATTCTATCCAAGTAATAATCTGCAGAAACCTGTAAGAACTTTTATCGAGTCTAAAAATGAATGCCCCTACTCAATCTATCTCCGTACAACTTGTTGATCTCGACATAGGAGCACAAGGATCAAGTGTAAGAAGACACATAGTGAAAGATAGCCACATTCAGCTACTATCAGACTTAGTACGGCACTCTACTCAACAGCCTTTAAAGATTATTACCCAGTTTGAGGTAGAGAAAACACAGCTGTATCTCATCGAGACATCGTCACCTCTAAGTGCCCGGTTTGAGCTCACAACTGAATCCGGCGCTTCAGAAATCGTCTCTATTATTGAACAATTTACAGTAGATTCCAAACACTACACACTGGCTAAGGCAAAGTGTAGCAGCAGTTCTCTTACCGACCCCTGCCAGAATACTGTTCACCTTTCTCCTCGAGAGCAAGAAATCACCTGTCTGATTGCCTTTGGACTGTCAAACAAGCAGATTGCCAGCCGCCTGAACATCAGCATTTGGACAGTATCAGCCCACCTACGTCGTATTTTTGGCAAGCTGCACGTGGATACTCGTGCAGCTGTGGTCTATCAGTGCGCCGATCTGATTCAGCGCCTGGCACCGAATTATATGGAGTGAGTTTCAATTTCTAGGCTCCGGGAACGTTCTGATAAATCTACTCTTCGAGTTCATTGTCGAATTGCTTGGTCTTTCCCGACTATCAAAGGCTGAGTCAGAGACGCACTCTCGCGGTTCTCTCTCTTTGTTCCATACTGCTTGCGATCCTCTTGCTTTCTCAAGCTGTTACCAACAAAATTCTTGCTTGATCTACTCTGATAAATACAGCAGTAGAAGCCGCTGATTCTTCCCAGAGACTTAGCGTTTTGTCTGTCATAGAATTCTCATCAATCGCTAATTTATAGGCCTTGGTAGAAGCTTTATTGTCTTACATGTACAGCTACATCTGACCCCATGTTGGATTGAGCTTATTTGCCAAACCAGCATGTTAAGAGAGATCAAAGCGCGAGTAACCTATCAGTATTCTGTTACAAAAGACTTAATTGTACCGGGTGCGCTCATCGTTGGGATTATTTGTATAATACGGTTGAGCGGATTACTGAAAGCTGTAGGAGTGGATGGGTTTAGACACCTTTTCTCGCTACCGCTCTGGTTCTACAGCGTCACCCTTAACTCAGATGTTGGGCTTTTTCCGATGGCTGAAGGTACCTGGCTACAGGCTAACGGCAGCGTAGAGCTACAGGTGTATTCGTCAGATGCGATCGCTAGCTTTACAGCAATTCAAGCAGGGGTTGAGTATTTTCATCGATATGCGCTAGAAGCCATCGAGAAAATCCATCGTTGAAAAAGGGGAAACTGGCCTACAACAGTTTCAGCGGCGCTTAAGGCTGAACCAGCAAACCACAGACAAAGCCTTAAGAGGGCTAGTATCTCTGCTACAGCCCAAAGAAAACAGCTTTCTATTAGCAAGAACGCCGCTGCTGGTGGCGGCAGGTGCGGTAGGTCACGCGCTGGGCGTAGAGATTTCTGCGCCGCAGCTTTCAGAGAACTTTGAACGGGTCAAAGAGCCTCTAGAAGTGATCGCAAGAGCATCTCAGCTACGCCTTAGGCAAATTTTGCTGCGCGGCCCCTGGTGGACGCAGGACAGCGGTCCGATGGTGGTCTACACCCAGGCAGATCACTTGCCGATGGCGCTGCTGCCAGTAAGAGACAATCGCTACGAGCTGTTTGATCCGGTGAGTTTAGCGCGATCGCCTGTCACCGAATCCGTTGCAAATGCGCTAGACCCCAGAGCCTTTGTCTTCTATCCTCCCTTGCCCGCGGGCAATCTCAACGCCTTGACCTTGCTCAAGTTTGCGTTTCAAGGAACGTCAGAAAGACCTGTGGATGATTCTCCTAACTGGCGTAGCGATCAGCCTACTAGGGATGACTATTCCGCAGGCGACAGCGGTTTTGATCGACGATGCCATCCCATACGGCAGCGAAAATACGCTCATTGAGCTAGGTCTGCTGCTGCTAGCGGTGGCGTTTGGTCGTAGCTGCTTTCAGATTTGCACAGGCGATCGCATCTACGTCATCAAAGCAGGCAGAGTCGCCCAGCAGGGTAGCTTTGATGAACTCGCCCAGCAAGATGGTGTATTTGCGCGGCTAGTCGTCCCTGAAAAACTACTCAAAGCTAGAGCGCAGGGCTATTCCAGGAGGTAGATGGCACAATAGAATTGCCAGATAAGCCACTATTGCCGGAAAAAGCTTGCAAAATGAAGCCCTCACCATCGCCTTCAAATACCGAACCGCCGCTATCAGCCTTAGCGCGTCAGATAAACCTGAACCACCCGCTAGTGAAAATGACTGAAACGATAGACTGGCAGTCGTTTGAGGATAAATTTGGTCGGGTGGTGAAAGCAAGTGGGGGTCGGCCAGCATTGCCAACGCGGTTGATGGTGGGACTGCACTATCTGAAGGCGTTGTATGACGAAAGCGACGAGTTAGTAGTGTCGAAGTGGGTGGAAAATCCGTACTGGCAATACTTCTGCGGAGAGCAGATCTTTCAGCATAAATTCCCGTGCCATCCGACGAGCCTGGTGAAATGGCGAAAACAGATTGGCACAGACGGTTTTGAACAATTGTTAGGACAGATTATCCAGACCGCAATGCGCACGTCTGTGCTAAAACCGAAAGAGATTGAACGAGTGAATGTAGACACGACTGTACAAGAAAAAGCAGTCGCTTTCCCGACCGATGCGAGACTCTACAATCATGCCAGAATAACATTAGTTCGCGCGGCCAGAAAGCGAGACCTAAAATTACGTCAAAGCTATGTAAGAGTTGGGAAGTACGCCTTCTTCAAACAAAGTCGCTACCGGGTGGCGAGACAACTCAAACGAGCGAGAAAGTACACTCGAAAACTACGAACCTACTTGGGCCGTGTGATTCGAGATATCGAACGCAAGCTACCGCAGCCAGATGCCGAAATGGCAGTGTTGTTGAATAGGGCAAAACAGATTGAACAACAACAACGAAGTGATTCAAACAAAATCTACAGCATGCATGCACCAGAGGTTGAATGCATTGCCAAAGGCAAGGTTCACAAGCGCTATGAATTCGGTTGCAAAGTGGTACTCGTAACCACCAGCCTCAGCAATTGGATTGTGGGCGCTGCTGCGGTCCACGGAAATCCCTACGATGGGTCAACGCTCAGTGATGTGGTGCAGCAAACGAGCCAGCTGACCGGGGTAACGCCCAAACAAGCGGCTGTAGACAAGGGTTTTCGTGGTAGCAAGTATCACCCGGCTGGACTACAGGTGCTGGTGGCAGGCACTCGCAAGTTCAAAGGGGTGCTCAAACGATTGGTCAAACGGCGCAGCGCGATTGAACCAGTCATTGGCCACCTCAAGCATGACCATGCTCTAGGGCGCAACTTCCTCAAAGGAAAGCAGGCCGACCGAATCAATGCCTTGCTTACTGCTTGCGGGTTTAACCTTCGCAAGCTCTACCGTTGCTGCCTCAATACGGCAGGCAATTTTGCGATCGCCTAGATAACTGGCATTAGGGTTTTTCAGGGACGACTTGTTAGAGCTTCCTAGACGCCATCCCCGATACAGATTTCTAACTACTCCACCGCTCAAAGCTAGATTCCTATCTACGGCAGAAATCTAGCCTATGCACAGTAAAACGCCAAATAGCTCATCCATTACATCCAAAGTAAAAAGGCCCAGACTTTCGTACAAGAGTCTAGGCCTTTTGGATGTTAGATAGTGTAGAAAGCTTTAGCCCAAGTGGTCCATCACCTTAAACATCGGTAGATACATTGCCACCAGAATCGAACCCACCATACCACCCAAGACAACAATCATGATCGGTTCCATAATGCTCGTCAGCGCCTTCACCGCCTGCTCCACCTCATCCTCATAAAAGTCCGCTACCTTCATCAGCATCTGGTCTAGCTCACCCGTTTCCTCACCGATCGCAATCATCTGAATCGCCATCACCGGAAACACCCCGTGCTCCTCTAGTGCCGGGCTGATCATTCCTCCACCTTGAATCTCAGCCTGCGCCGCGTTGATCGCATTTGCAATCACCTGATTACCCGACGTATCTCGCACGATCTCCAGCGCCGTCAAAATCGGCACCCCCGATCTCGATAGAGATCCGAACGTTCGACAGAATCTCGCCGTCGCCGACTTCTGAGACAAATCCCCAAACAGAGGCATCTTCAAGAAAAAGCCATCCATCGTTACCCGGCCAACCGGCGTCTTGTAATACTGTTTATAGGCAAACACCAGCACCGTAATAACGCCTATCAGACCTACAACCAGGTACCAGGTCCGCAGCATCTTACTAATCGCCATCAAAATCTTTGTAAACAGCGGCAGCTCAGCGCCCAAGTCAGTGAAAATCTCCGCAAAGATCGGCAGCAAGAAAACCGTCAAACCTACGAAAATAGTCACCGCCAAAAAGCCCACCGTCACCGGATAGGCCATCGCCGACTTAATCTGGTTTTGCAGCCGGTTCAGATCCTCCAGCAGCTTCGCCAGTCGGTTCAGCACTTCGTCGAGCACACCACCAACTTCCCCAGCCTGCACCATACTCACATACAGATTGTCAAAGCTATCAGGATGCTTTCGCATAGAATCTGATAAGTTTGTCCCCTGCTGCACATCCGAATTGATCTGGGTCAGCGCCACCTTCAGCTTCGGATTCGGGCACTGGTCCGACAAAATGCCAATGCCACGCACCAGTGCCACACCCGAAGATACCAGCGCCGCGAACTGACGCGAGAAGACCGCTTTATCTTTCACTGTCACTTTCGTCATCGACAGCTGAATATCAGCAAAGCTGAAGCTAAGCCCTCTCTGCTCCTTGATATCTTGAATGTGCATTCCCTGACTTTTGATCAGCGTCCGCGCTTCGGAGGGTGAATTTGCTTCTATTGTCCGCCGGGTCGTTTTACCCGCAGTATCTCGGCCAGTTGCTACGTAAGTGGGCATGTCTCTCTCTTCTTGAACAGAGTGGATAAACAAACATTGGCTAGCTGATGCTAGCTATACCTAACGCCGTCCCGCTTTAGCAGGTGCTTTCGCTGTCGCAGTCGGCGGACCACCAATCAAACGCTGCATCTCTTCAGGGCGAGAAGTCTTCGACATTGCTGCCTCAAAGCTGATCACTTTGTTCTTGTACAGATCGGCCAGCGCCATCTCTAAGGTCTGCATCGATAGACGCCCTCCCGTCTGGATCGCACCATAGATCTGAGCGGTTTTTCCTTCTCGAATCATGTTGGAAATACCTGGTGTTATCACCATGATCTCTTGTGCCATCACCCGGCCAAATTCTCCTGGCTTAGGATTTGCCTTTGATACCAGACACTGACTTAAGACCGCCACCAAAGAGTTAGAAAGCTGCACCCTAATCTGTTGATGCTGCGCAGGTGGGAAAACGTCCACAATCCTATCTACAGTCTGCGCCGCCGAGCTAGTGTGCAACGTACCAAATACCAGGTGTCCTGTCTCTGCGGCTGAAATCGCTAGAGAAATCGTCTCCAAGTCTCGCATCTCACCTACTAGAATTACGTCTGGATCTTCTCGCAGTGCGCCCTTAAGTGCATTAGAAAAACTCTTCGTATCCTCACCGACCTGCCGCTGGTGAATCAGGCTTTTGATTGGTTCATAGACAAACTCAATCGGGTCTTCCACTGTCAAGATGTGCTCAGCTCTAGTCACATTGATATTGTTTATCATTGAGGCGAGCGTTGTTGTTTTACCCGAGCCTGTAGGCCCAGTCACTAACACTAATCCTCTTGGCTTCTCTGATAGCTCAGTCACAATCGGTGGTAATCCGAGCACATCTAGACTAGGAATCTTAGAACTTAGTGCCCTCAAACAGGCGGCATAGGTGCCTCTATCCTTGTAAACGTTGACTCTAAAGCGAGCCAGACCACGAACACCATAAGAACAGTCCAGCTCCCAAGTCTGCTCTAGAATTTTTCTTTGCGAATTGTTCAACATGCTAAATATTAGCCGCTGACACTGGTCCGCTGTCATTGGAGGATGATCTGTTGGTGTCAGATGCCCGCTAATTCTGATATACGGAGGTAACCCTGTAGATAGATGTAAGTCAGAGCCGCCGCGCTCTACCACTTCTTCCATCAGATCTTCAATCATCAATTCCATAGTCTATCATCCTCGTGTTTGCAAGTATTTTTAATTCTCGGATCTGGGTGCTCTGAAGCTGTCTTCGCTAGTCCTTAAAGCGAGGGGTCAAGCAGTATGGACAATCCAGCCATTCTTGATGCAACTCAGCGGTGCAGTGGCTGCAAGAAAGCACGCTTTTGCGCTTGGCTTTTAGTTCGGCCTCAAGTCCTTTATCGGTGAATGTGACCCGCTCTACTTCTTCTAGAGTGGTATGCCCCTCTTTCACCAGGTTCAAGCTGTAGGCCAGCAAAGTATTCATGCCTTCTTCTACGGCAATCTCCTTGATTTGCTCGGAGGGAGCACCCTCAGTGATGTATTGCTGTAAGCGTTCAGTCACTCGCATTACTTCGTACACGCCAACTCGCCCCTTGTAACCGCTACCACCGCACTTTTTACACAGCTGTCCCGCTTCTTTTAAGACGCTGATCTCATCAGTAGGCACTTTGTTGGCTTGGTACAAGGTCATCTCGTGTTCATCAGTAGCGCTCAATCCAAATCGCGCTAGCTCTGCAGACGTCGGCTGATAGGCCACTCGGCACTCTGAGCAAACTCGGCGAACCAGTCTCTGTGCCAGCACGCCAATTAGAGAGTTAGCCACCTGAAAAGATTCAACGCCCATTTCGCCCAACCGGGCCACAGCGCCAGCAGCATCATTAGTATGCAGAGTCGTTAATACCAGGTGGCCTGTTAGCGCCGCCTCAATTGCTGTCTTTGCAGTTTCAGGGTCGCGGGTTTCACCCACCAGAATCACATCAGGGTCTTGCCGCAAGAAAGATCTCAGAATAGCCGCAAAATTCATACCCTTTTCGCGAATAACCTGAACTTGTGTAATACCAGGCAAGGCATATTCAATCGGGTCTTCTGCTGTACTGATGTTGACGCCAGGTTCGTTACGCTCAGAGAGAACCGAGTAGAGGCTCGTAGTTTTACCCGAGCCAGTAGGTCCAGTGACTAGAATTAATCCGAATGGCCGCTTAGCCATATCTTGAACGATATGTAGGGTCTCCTCGTCAGTAATCAGAGCGCCTAGGCCCAGCTGAGTAGAAGAGTTGTCCAAAATTCGCAGTACAACTTTCTCTCCATAGCGGCTAGGCAGTGTGCTGACTCGGAAGTCTACCTTGCGATCTTGAAAGACTCGCCTGATTCTTCCATCTTGCGGCAGTCTCCTTTCGGCAATGTCCAGCTCAGAAATAATCTTGAAGCGGGCGGTCACTGCCGGAATAATCTTCTTCGGCAGGTGAGGAAAAGCCTGTCTTAGGACACCGTCTTTACGAAATCGAATCCGCAGGTGCTCCTCTTGAGGTTCGACATGAATGTCAGAGACATCTTCCTGTAGCGCTTTGACTAGAATTTTGTTGACTAGGGCAATCACTGGGGCGGCCCCGGCATCTTGCAAGGCTTCTCCTAGATCGGCATCGCTTTCATCATCAGCATCTTCTAGGCTATCAGCATCAAGATCAAGATCTTCTAGGTTCGTGCTGACTTCGGCAGGTGTGATGATTTTCTTCTTTGGTTTCGCGGCCTGGCGTTTCTTCTCCTCTTTCTCTTTTGCGACTAGTTCGTCTAAGAACTTGGCCATTAGGCGCTGATAGTCTTCGATGGTGATAACCATGCGCTGTAGACTAATTCCTTTCGGCCTGAGAATGCGGTTTAGGTCGTCCTGGGCCTCTAGATTTTCTGGGTCGACCATTGCGATCAGCACAGATTGCTTACCCTGATCTTCCATTTGAGAGAGGGGAACTAGACGATGGCGACGGCAGATATCAACAGGAATCAGACCATCGATTAGCTCGGTGATTTGGGTCTCTGAAATTTCTTCAACCTCAGGGTCGAGAGATTCTACCCCATAGAGAATTTTGAGCTCAAAGAGCTGCTGCTTTTTATACTGACGCAGTAGCTCTGGCGATAGCTGCTGACCGGCTATCGACTCTAAAACTTCGGTGAGCGCTCGGCCTGATTTTCGACTTTCGACTAGCGCTTGCTGCATCTGAGGGCCGTCGACGAAGCCTGTCTGTATAAGCTTGCTGCTAAAGGGCGAAAAGCTCTTTTGCAGTACGAGGGCCTTCCGAGTGGATGAAGAATTTGTCATGGGCGATGCGAAAAAATCTCTCACCGAGTGTGCCCACAAAGGTATTCATAAAGCTCAGGTAAATTGTTCGAGGGCTATCTGTGTAATTACTTAGCTCCCGTTTTTTCTGAGATAGTAATAACCCGATACGGGAAACCGCTCCCCAAGTCGGACGCGGCCTTTTAATATGGACAGGGTAAATAGGGCTCAGGTAGACTTCTTTTAGCCTAGGAATAAGTAACGAAATGATGGACGCAGACACAAACGACAATCAACAAGGCGCTGAAGCTGGCGCTGAGAACATTGAGGAACTTCGCGCAGAGGACGCCTCAGCGGATATTGATTTCGATCAGGCATTTGATGGGGCCGATGGTGCAGCTGATAATTCTAGAGAGGAATCTGCTGCGTCTGATGATGATATTTCTTTTGAGGACGCTTTCAGTGCAGAGGCAGGGGCGCGGGTCACATTACAGCAGCAGGTAGAGTCTTTGCAGGCTCAATTGGATGAGCGGACTGGGCAGTTCGCAAGGCTTACAGCTGATTTTGACAACTTCCGTAAGCGTACGGTGAAAGAGCGCGAGACGCTTGAAGATCAGGTAAAGTGCAACACGATTAGTGGCTTACTAGAGGTGGTAGATAACTTTGAGCGGGCCAGATCTCAGATCAAGCCTCAGGGTGAGGGTGAGATGGCGATTCACAAAAGCTACCAGAGTGTTTACAAGCAGCTGGTGGAGGCTTTGAAGAAGCTCGGTGTGTCGCCAATGCGGTGTGAAGGAAAGGAGTTTGATCCGAATTTGCACGAGGCGGTGATGCGTGAACCTACGAGTGAGCATCCTGAAGGAACTGTTATTGAAGAGTTCGTGCGTGGGTATGTTTTAGGGGAGCGTGTGCTACGCCATGCAATGGTCAAAGTGGCTACGCCGCTAGATCCTGCTGCTGAATCCAGTGACTAACCTGTTTTTGACGGTTCGTTCGGTTGGGTTTGGCAGAGCTAACCTTTATAAGAGCTGTCTAACTGGATTATGGGAAAAGTTATTGGTATCGACCTCGGAACGACTAATAGCTGTGTAGCTGTGCTCGAAGGCGGCAAACCTGTGGTCATTCCAAACGCTGAGGGGGGTCGGACGACGCCTAGTATCGTGGGCTTTGCTAAAGGTGGCGAGCGGTTGGTCGGACAGCTGGCTAAGCGGCAGGCGGTGACGAATGCGGAAAACACGGTCTATAGCATAAAGCGGTTTATTGGCAGGCGCTGGCACGATACTGAGGCAGAGCGATCGCGCGTCCCCTACAAGTGTGAAAAAGGCAAAGACGACACTGTTGATGTAGTCATCCGCTCTAAGAACTTCACCCCGCAAGAAGTCTCGGCAATGACGCTGCAGAAGCTGAAAACCGATGCGGAGGCCTATTTAAACGAGCCGGTCTCTCAAGCTGTGATCACAGTGCCAGCTTATTTTACGGATGCGCAGCGACAGGCGACTAAGGACGCGGGTGCGATCGCAGGATTAGAGGTTCTGCGCATCATCAACGAACCCACGGCTGCAGCCCTTTCCTATGGCCTCGATAAGCAAGATCAAGATCAAACCGTTCTAGTCTTTGACCTAGGCGGTGGTACTTTTGATGTGTCTATTTTGCAGCTAGGCGACGGCGTTTTTGAAGTCAAAGCGACCTCTGGAAATAATCAGCTGGGTGGGGATGACTTTGATAACTGCATTGTCGACTGGATGACGGAAGCTTTCCTGCAACAGGAAGGCATGGATTTGACCAACGATCGCATGGCGCTTCAGCGCATCAGAGAAGCCGCAGAAAAGGCGAAAGTTGAACTCTCAACAATGGCAAAGACCTCGATCAATCTACCGTTCATTGCGGCAGATGAGACGGGCCCCAAGCATTTGGAGACGGCTTTGTCGCGATCGCGGTTCGAAGAGCTAGCTACCACCTTGATTCAAAGCACTCTAGAACCGGTCAAACAAGCCCTTAAAGATGCCGAGCTCAAGACAGAAGATATCGATCGCATCCTACTCGTTGGCGGTTCGACTAGAATCCCAGCCGTACAATCTGCGATCACCGACTTTTTTAATGGCCACTCCCCTGATCGCTCAGTCAATCCAGATGAAGCAGTTGCCTTAGGGGCTTCGATCCAAGCAGGTGTGCTAGGTGGTGAAGTCAAAGATTTGCTTTTGCTAGATGTCACACCGCTGTCTTTAGGCATCGAAACGCTAGGAGATGTCTTTACCAAGATCATCGAGCGCAACACAACAATTCCTACCAGCAAAACCCAAATATTCTCGACCGCAACAGATGGACAGACCTCTGTGGAAGTTCATGCGCTACAGGGAGAGAGAGCCATGGCTAAGGACAACAAAAGTTTGGGCCGATTTGAGCTGACGGGCATTCCAGCTGCGCCTAGGAGCGTTCCTCAAATTGAAGTGTCCTTTGAGATCGATGCTGACGGTATCCTACAAGTTGCCGCTAGAGACTTGGGCACCAACCGCGCTCAGAGCATCAAAATCACTAATCGGGGTGGTCTTTCAACAGCTGAAGTTGCGCGAATGAAAGAAGAAGCAGAAAGGTATGCAGGTGAAGACGAGCAGCGCAGAGTGGTAGCAGAGCTACAAAACCGAGCAGATTCCCTTTTCTACAGCTACGAATCGGCACTGCGAGATGGTGCAGGCGTTATTTCTGAAGAACTCAAAGCGCAGGCAGAAGCAGAGGCAGAAGCGCTCAGGACAGCAGTCGCAGACAAGAACGCTGATCCTGGTGATATCGCTCAAAAGCTAGACGCTTTGCAGCTGACTATCTTTAATATCGGCGCTGGGATCTATCGTCAGGCCAGCCAAGATAGCGTGAGCGGAGGTGACATCAACAACGAGATGCCAGGGGCCAACTTGACTAATGATGCCGAAGCTTCCGTAGCTCGAGAGCCTCATGAGCAGGAAATCTATAATCAAGAGCCCGCCGCCGCCGATAGCTCAGCGCCGATTCAGGCGAGTGTGGCTACAGAGGCTGCTGCAGATATCCAGACACCGCAACCCTCTAGATCTCCAGAGGAAAGCCCCGTTGCAACCGCTTTTCACATGAGATCAGATGAAGAGTTTGATGTCGACAGTACGCTGGCTGTTGATTATGAAGCGATCGAGTAAACAAGCTCAAGCAGGCAAAGAAGCGGTGAGAGAAGTAGGGTTTGAATGGGTGAAAGCCGCCCTTTGCAGCGGAAGGTTTGCTATACAATGAGTCAATATATATTGATTCATGAACTGCACATCCTCTTTTTGACTGACGTTTTATGGCCCGTGATTATTACGAAACCCTGGGTGTCTCTCGCAGCGCTGAGCCAGATGAGCTCAAGCGTGCCTACCGCAAGCTAGCGCGCAAGTATCATCCAGATGTCAACAAAGATCCGGGTGCTGAGGAAACTTTCAAAGAAGTCAGCCGAGCTTATGAAGTACTCTCAGAGCCGGAAGTGCGATCGCGCTACGATCGTTTTGGTGAAGCGGGTGTAGGCAGTGCAGCCTCGCCTGGAGCTGGTGGCTTCCAAGATTTTCAGGATATGGGCGGATTTGCCGATATCTTTGAAAGCTTTTTTAATGGATTTTCAGGGCAGCCGGGACAGCAAAGACGTCGTGGACCGATGCGTGGTGACGACTTACGGCTCAACCTCAAGCTGGACTTCAAAGAAGCGGTTTTTGGTGGCGAAAAGGAAATCAGAATCAGCCACTTAGAAACCTGTAATACCTGTACTGGTTCTGGCGCGAAGCCGGGAACTCGTCCTAGAACCTGTACTACCTGTAGCGGTGCGGGTCAGGTGAGACGCGCCACGAGAACACCGTTTGGCATCTTCAATCAGGTTTCAACCTGTCCAACTTGCAACGGCAGTGGAGAAGTTGTCGAAGATCGATGTGAAACATGTGGCGGTAGCGGCCAAAAGCAAACGAACAAAAAGTTAAAAATTACCGTACCAGCGGGTGTAGAAAACGGAACGCGGCTGCGTGTCTCAGGCGAAGGAGATGCCGGTAAACGCAATGGCCCAGCGGGCGATCTGTACGTCTATCTAGTCGTCAATGAAGAGTCGAAGTTCAGAAGAGACGGTATCGACATTCACTCTGACCTGAATGTGAGCTATCTACAGGCTATCTTGGGCTGTGAGCTAGAGGTGGAGACGGTTGATGGGAAGGTGGCGATGCAGGTTCCTGCTGGAACGCAGCCAAATACCGTACTGTCTTTGGATGGGCGCGGTGTTCCTAGATTAGGCAATCCGGTCAGCCGCGGCAAGCATTTGATTACGGTGAAAGTAGATATACCTACTCGGGTGAAGGCAGAGGAAAAAGAGCTTTTGACTCAGCTAGCTGAGATTCGCGGCGACTTGGTAGGCAAGAGCAAAAAAGAGGGCTTTTTAGGAGGGCTTTTTAATGGGTAGTTCCTCGCTGTTAGATTTGAGAGGAACGCCCTGCCCTCTAAACTTTGTGCGGACAAAGCTGACGTTAGAAAAGATGAAGCCGGGCTCTCTGCTAGAGGTCTGGCTAGATCCAGGTGAGCCAATCGAGCAAGTGCCGGATAGTTTGCGGATGGATGGCTACGGTGTCGAGTCGATTGACGATCACACGGATTATTTTTCGGTGCAGGTGCGCCGCCCGGTAGACCTGTGAGGATGAACCGGGCGGCGGAGAATCTACCGCCACCTCAGGCGACAGAGACTTTGGTAGGAACGGTCATCTTAATCAAAGCGAATTATTACTGGGTACAGCTAGACGGTATGGCTGTACCGGGCTGTGTGTCTGAGCTAGATTCTGCTGAATCGTTTGCTAGAGGCATCAGTGAAAAGAAGCCGGTTTTGCTGTGCATTCGTCGAGGCTTGCTGAAGAAGCTGGGTCAGCAGATTATGGTGGGCGATCGCGTCACCGTAGAAGAACCTGATTGGCAGGATGGGCGGGGTGCGATCGCATCTATTCACCCTAGAAAAAAGTTTTTAGATCGTCCACCGGTTGCAAACGTCGATCAGGTGCTGCTGATATTCGCGATCGCCGAACCCAAGCTAGAGATTTATCAGCTTAGCCGGTTCCTGATCAAGGCCGAGCTGACAGGATTGGACATCACGCTATGTCTAAACAAGCGAGATTTAGTTACTGACAAAATTGCTCATCACTGGCGAAGAAGGCTAGAAAATTGGGGCTATACAGCGCTACTGACAAGTATTCGTAATACCGACGAGCTGCCAGACAATTTATCCGCGGCGCTACAAGGCAAAATTACGGTGTTAGCAGGGCCGTCTGGGGTGGGTAAATCTAGCCTGACCAATCGGCTAATTCCCGCGCAAAATCTGAGAGTGAGCGCGGTCTCCGGCAAGCTAAATCGCGGTCGCCACACGACTCGTCATGTAGGTCTCTACGAGCTACCAAAAGGTGGTTTTCTAGCTGATACACCGGGATTCAACCAGCCGGATATTCTGACGCCACCAGAAGCGCTAGGCAATCTGTTCCCCGAAATTCGTCAGCGCCGAGCAGAACAGGACTGTCAGTTCAGCAACTGCCTGCATCGTGATGAGCCCGGTTGCGCAGTCCGTGGAGACTGGGAGCGATACGAACACTATCTTGCACTGCTAGAAGAGATGACCAAGCAACAGCAGGCGATCTTGCACAAGGGGGAGGTCGAAACAACCGAGAAAGTGAAAATGGTCGAAGACGGCAAGGTCTTGCACGAGCCCAAACTAGAGGCAAAAAAGTATCGGCGAACTTCGAGAAAGACTCGTAATCAGGCTTTTCAGGAGCTGTGTTTGGATCTCTCAGAAGTAGAAGACCTTGAAGATTTAGAAGACCTTGAAGATTTGGGCCTGTAGGGAGACTGCATGCAACCTCCCTACAAGCTGGTACGTTGTATCGCAGCAATTGCTTTATTTGCCGCAGTACACAATTAGATCAATTTCCACGTCGCCAAATCCGGCTAGCCCAGTGACGCCCACAGTCGTTCGGCCCGGATATCGACCGGCGGTAAAGCGGCTGGCATATACCCGATTGACCACTTCGTAATAGCGGAAATCCGTGACGAAGATTCGCGACATCACAACGTTTTCAAAGCTGGTGCCTGCGTGCTCTAGAACCATATTTAGGTTGTCCATCACTTGCTGGGTTTGGACCTCGATAGAGTCTTTGACGACTTCGCCCGTATCAGGATCTTCTGCTAGCTGTCCAGTGACGAATAAGAAGTCGCCCGCGCGAACGGCATGGGAGTAGGGAGCAACAGGGGGCAGTTTGCCGTCTGGGAGGGTGATAAATTCCAGCATTTATTGGAAGTGGTGAGTGATAACGACTGACTAACGACAACTGACTAACGATGCCAGGCTGTTATGCCACCCGGCTTATCGATGAGCGTAATCCCTTCTGCTTTGAGTTCGTCTCGAATTCGATCAGATTCGGCGTAGTTTTTAGATTGCTTAGCATCGGTGCGCTGGGCAATCAATGCTTCGATTTCGGCATTGCTAGGACCACTGTCGGAACTAGCGGACTCAATCTCTTGCGCTTTTAGTCCGAGAACGTCTGCGAGTGTGACTAAGGTTTGCCACTGCTGCTGAAGCTGCTGGGAATCGGCGTCAGGGCTACCTTCGTGAATGATTAAGTTGTTTTGACGCTGGAGTTCTTTGGCAAGGCCGAAGAGGATTGCGATCGCACCAGGCGTATTAAAGTCATCATCCATCGAATCGCGAAACTGCGCCACTGCCACATCGTCTAGCTCAACGTCTGTATCCGTCCAGCCCAGCATCTGACCCTGCTGCATCCTGAAATTCAACCCTTCATTCAGAGTTGCCCATCCACTTTTAGCCGCATTAATCGCATCTTCGGTGAAGTCCAGCGGCATCCGGTATTGAGACTGCATCACAAACATACGCACGGCCATCGGGTCCGGTCCGGCTTCTGCGTCTAGCAAGCTGCGAATCGTTGTGAAATTGCCCAGTGATTTCGACATTTTGGTGCCTTCTACATTCACCATGCCGTTGTGCATCCAATAGGTCGCCAGCGGTTGACCAGTAGCGGCCTCAGACTGAGCGATTTCGTTTTCGTGATGAGGGAACTGCAAATCTGCACCGCCTACATGGATGTCGATAGTGTCTCCGAGGCGATCGCGCACCATCGCACTACATTCAATGTGCCAGCCCGGACGCCCTGCCCCCCAGGGCGATTCCCAAGATGGCTCCTCTGGCTTCGCCGACTTCCACAGGGCAAAATCAAACGGATCTTGCTTAATCGAGTCTTCCTCTATTCCTATCCGGCCACTGCGTCCCGCTTCCATATCATCGAGCTTACGACCCGACAGCTTGCCATAGCCCTCAAACTTACGCACCGAGTAATACACATCACCCTTTGCAGGATAGGCATAGCCCTTTTGCTCTAGCTCATGAATCAGCCGCTTGATCCCGTCGATCGTATGCGTGGCGTAGGTGTATTCGTCGGCTTCTAGAATGTTTAGCCGCGCCATATCTTCAAAGTAAGCAGCCGTATATTGCTTTGAAACTGCTTCCATTGAAGAATTTTCTTTACGAGCGCGGTTAAGTATTTTATCGTCTATATCGGTGAAATTTTGAACATAGCACACGTCATAGCCGCGCCAGGAAAGGTACCGACGGACCGTATCCCACACGATGTAAGAACGCGCATGACCCAAATGGCAATAGTCATAGACAGTCACCCCGCAGCAGTACATCTTCACCTGATTGGGGGTGAGAGGTTCAAAAGCTTCCTTCTGGCGAGAAAGCGTGTTGTAAATCGCTACGCTCATGAGATCTATGTTGGGGTCTAGGTATCGAGAGTCGACTGCTTAAAAAACACTTAAGCAAACTCAATAGTAAATTGGAAACCTCCATCACAACGCTATTTTTTGTGGCAGCTTTTTGTAATTGACGTAAACTTAGACCCGCAATCCCGAGCGAATGCGTGATAATTAAGCCACAAATCTCTCCATAGCTATTCGCTCACACAATACTCGCTCACTTAGCAAACAGACCTCTATGACTGCCACAACGCTTGCCCCAAATAAACCCATGGATGCTTCCAAACATGGCCTGCCCGTCACCATCATCACCGGCTTCTTGGGCAGCGGTAAGACAACCCTACTCAACCACATCTTGACCAATCAGGAAGGGTTGAAAACGGCAGTACTGGTCAATGAATTTGGTGAAGTAGGCATTGACAATGACCTGCTGATCAAGACCAACGACGACAACATGGTCGAGCTGAGCAACGGCTGCATCTGCTGCACTATCAACAACGATTTACTAGAAGCGGTCTACAAAGTTCTAGAACGCTCAGACAAAATTGACTATCTAGTCGTTGAAACAACTGGGCTAGCCGATCCCTTACCGGTAGCGCTGACTTTCCTAGGAACAGAGCTGCGAGACCTAACCCGTCTAGATTCAATTGTGACCGTCGTTGATGCTGAGAACTATAGTCTGGATCTGTTCAACTCACAGGCGGCCTACAACCAGATTGCCTACGGTGACATCATCCTGCTGAACAAGATGGATCTAATTGATGAAGCGGACGCAGATCTTTTGGAAGTAAAGCTGCGCGATATCAAAGAGGATGCTCGAATTCTGCGTACAGACCATTCAAAAGTGCCGCTACCTCTGATTTTGAGCGTAGGGCTGTTTGAGTCAGACAAATACTTTGCAAATGAGCCTAAAGCAGACAGCCACGGCGAGCACGAACACCACGACCACTCCGCACACGATCATGATGCTCACGGTCATGATGCTCACGGTCATGATGCTCACAGCCACGATGAGCACGCCAACTGCGACCACGATCACGGCCACTGTGAGCATGACCACGACCACAGCGCCCATTCTCATCTAGATATTGACGGCTTTACCTCTGTTTCTTTTGACCGCGATCAGCCCTTAGCTATTCGCAAGTTCCAGTATTTCCTAGATAATCAGCTGCCCGCTGCTGTCTTCAGAGCAAAAGGTATTCTATGGTTTGACGAAAGTCCTAAGCGTCATGTGTTTCACCTTAGCGGCAAGCGATTTTCGTTAGAAGATGAGGAATGGGATGGCCGTCGGAAGAAAAATCAGCTAGTGCTGATTGGTCAGAATTTGAATGAAGAAGAAATTCGAGCCCAGATTGAGAACTGCTTTTGCGTTGAGTCGGCGGAGCGCGGTAAGGGGTTTGGTCGATAGACCAGGATAGTTTATGAGGGTTTTGATCCAGCGAGTGACCTCTTCTCAAGTTGTAGCTGATGGGGAGGTCGTTGGCTCTATTAACCGAGGACTGAACCTATTAGTAGGTATAGGACCAACGGATACAGAATCCGAATTAGAGTGGATGGCGCAGAAGTGCCTGAATCTACGGCTGTTTCCTGAGGGATCGGACGGCAGGTTCGATCTCTCTGTCACGGAGCTGGGGGGTGATCTGCTGGTAGTCAGTCAGTTTACGCTGTACGGCGACGGGCGTAAGGGTAGGCGGCCTTCTTTTTCAAAAGCTGCGCCCCCTGTTCTAGCAGAAAGCCTGTATGAGAGATTTGTAGAAATACTGAGACAAAGCGGACTGAAGGTAGAGACTGGGCGGTTCGGCGCGATGATGCAGGTGTCTATTGAGAATGATGGACCGGTGACTTTGTGGCTAGAGAAAGAATCCGATGTAGCAATGAAAGGATAGCTTTAGCTTTTCTTAACTATCAAGGGATCGAATCAAAATTAGTTGAATACACCACCTTTTAGTTTTGATTGCGCTGTTAAGGTTAAGAAACATTACTTTGGTACTACGCTTTCTATCTTCGCCGTACTAAAAACTGAGTTATTTATGACGCGACAAGTCGTTTTCTGCGATTTTGATGGCCCAATCGTGGACGTATCGGAGCGCTATTACCAAACTTATCGGCAGGGGCTGCGGGCGATCGCTGCTATCTACAGACAAGAAACCAGCGCTGATTTAGTGATCGAACCCCTATCTAAGCGGCAATTTTGGCAAATGAAGCAGAATCGAACGGCTGATCTCGAAATCGCTGTTCGATCTGGCATACCGGCTAGCTGGTTTGAACTATTTATCGAGCAGGTTGAAAAGATTGTAAACCACCCTAACCTGCTGCTGTGGGACCGAATACAGCCCTCCGCCCAGGCAGCGCTGCGCTACTTAAACCAGTCAAATATGCGTTTAGTTCTAGTAACTTTGCGTCATCCCCAGCAGGTGAACACCTTTTTGCAAGCTCAGGGACTGACCCACTTAGTCGATGAAGTGTACGGTACAGCGGATGAGAGTGCGGCCCATACGAACCGAGTAGAGCAGAAATGTGAGCTGCTAGCAGTCGCGATCGCGCAGCAAAAGGCAAAGGGCTATCAAACCCACGCTAGCTGGATGCTAGGCGATACCGAAGCAGATGTGATTGCGGCCAGAGATACGGGCCTATCCGCAGCGGCTCTGACCTGTGGCGTACGCAGCAAGGCTTATTTACAAACGCTAGAACCGACTGAGGTCTATGACGAACTGCTGACAGCGGCAAAGGCCATAGTGGAAACGGTGAAGCTGCAGGCGGCCTAGTGCTTTTTGAGCTGACTGGCATAGTTCGGCTCTTTAGCCTCGCCTACTCTTTGACTTTGTATCGGTCCCACCATCTCTTGAGCGGGTAGTAGAGAGCGGGAGCCCATAGGCTGCTGAGAATGGCCGAACTGAGGGCGACGCGCTGATAATACTGCCAAATAGTCCTCAAGCTCGTATGAAGGGAGTCCTCACCAAACAGATATTGACCACTCACCTGGAGAGCCATAACGGTCTCAGTAACAATAGCCAGCCCAAAGACAACTAGGGAAACAGAGATCAGATCTTCTTGTAGGAATCGGCGCTGGTGCATTTGAGCTGTGAGAACACCCGCCAAAACTAAGCCTGGGACGTGCGCTGGGAAGGTACCGGTGAGTCCATCTTGTAACAGGCCAAGCGTTATACCTGCGATCGCGCCATCAAACGGCGTCCGGCTGATGCTCCAGACCACCACCCAAATCAGCAGCCAGTTGGGACCTACCCCCAAGATATCCATTCCCGGCAGCCGAGTTGGCAATAATAATAGACACAGCGCTACCGAACTAACCGTGAACAGCCAGTTCCAAATTTGCCTTCGAGACTCTGTGCGTCTAGAGCGATAAGATCTCATGAAATAAACAACTATGGCTCATGAAATAACTCTCATGAAATAACTACGGATCGCTGACGATTTCGGCAGGAGCCGCGTCAACGTCTAGCTTGGGAGAGTAGGGATTGACCGTAACCCACTCTAGATTACTGACAGGGACGGAGAGCTGAATAACAGCTTCTGGAGCGGGGCTAGTGCCTAGATCGATAGAGGCAATGCGCCCGACGGGCACCCCCTGAGGAAAAAGACGGCTAAAGGAAGAAGTCACAATCACATCGCCCACTTTGACATCGGGCACCTTCTCGAAAAAAAACATAGTAGCTTGAGTATCCGCTTCGCCGCGAATGTATCCAGTCGACCGACTGCGGCTGACCTTGGCACCAATTTGACTGCTAGGATCGCTCACGAGTAAGACTCTAGAAGTATTAGGCGTGACTACCGTGATGCGGCCAACTAGTCCGCCAGGACCTGTAACAATGTCGCCCACTTTGACGTTGCTGCTGCTGCCTTTGTTGATAGTCATCTGCTGCCACCAGTGATCCGCGCTGCGGCCAATAACAGCTGCCAGTACCGTAGTGTCTAGCCCACTGTCTTTTTGATAGTCAATCAGTTCGCGCAGCTTTTGATTTTGATTTTCTAGTTCTACAACCCGCTGTTGCAAATCGAGCACATAAGCATTGTCTAACTGCGCGTCTGGCGGAGCCGTCAGGTGAAATGGTTTGGTGACATATTGATAGGCTTCGTAAACAAGCGTGCCGTTAGTTTGACGAATTCCCCAAGCAGTACCAACAGCCAGAAAGATTAGGACTCCTCTAAGTGCGTTTTTATCCCACCATTTTCTCAGGGCAAACATCTAGGCCACTTCTGTTTAACTAATGCTTACAAGTCGCGGGAACGGGCACTGAAAACTCGTTCCATTTTGCTGAAGTTCTCTAGCACACGGCCCGTGCCCAAAACAACGCAGCTCAGCGGGTCTGCCGCAACGTGAACGACAATGCCAGTCTCGTGAGAAATCAGCGTATCGAGTCCTCTGAGCAGCGCGCCGCCACCTGCCAGCATGATACCCCGGTCAATAATATCTGCAGCTAGCTCTGGCGGGGTATCTTCGAGAGTCCGCTTAACAGCTTCCACGATGACGGACAAGGGCTCAGCCATGCTCTCGCGAATTTCCGGGCTCTTAACAGTGACGGTTCTAGGCAGGCCCGAGAGCATATGGACACCGCGTACTTCTAGTGAGGCTTCGTCGTCTTCGGGGCTAGGATAGGCAGAGCTGATTTTGACTTTGATTTCTTCGGCGGTGCGATCGCCAATTTCCAGATTGTTAACCTTCTTCATGTACTGCTTAATCGAATCGGTCAGCTCATCGCCTGCTACCCGCACAGACTCACTGCGTACTGTCCCTTGCAGGCTCAAAACGGCTACTTCTGTCGTACCGCCACCGATATCAACAATCATGTTGCCAGTAGGCTCATCGACCGGCAACCCTGCACCGATAGCAGCAGCAACTGGTTCATCAATTAGATACACCATTCGCGCCCCCGCTTGCAAAGCCGCGTCCATCACCGCTCGCCGCTCTACGCCAGTGACGCCACTAGGAATTCCAATGACGACTCTCGGAGAAACCAGAGCCTTGTTCTCGTGGACTCGGCGGATGAAGTGCTTCAACATCACTTCAGCAATATCAAAGTCGGCAATTACCCCGTCTCTTAGTGGCCGAATAGCCTTGATATTTCCAGGCGTACGACCCAGCATCTGTTTGGCTTCTTCTCCTACCGCTAGAGGGTTTCCTGTGGTTTCATCAATGGCTACTACTGAGGGTTCTTGTAAGACGATACCCCGACCTGAAACGTAAACCAGGGTATTAGCTGTCCCGAGGTCGATACCCATATCGCGAGAGAGGGATAAGCGATTGAAAAATGCCACAAGTTAAGGGTCCGTAATAGCGGTTGATACTAGTATTTCTGACGATCAGAATGAATCTTATTACGTTTTATATCGCCCGTCTAGTCGGTGACTGTCGGATACTCTACTGGATACTGGCCTATAGCCCTGTCTCGAATGTGTCTCAATTTAAATTGAGTAAGTTTGGCGTGCGTAGTAGCTACGTAGGCTACCCTAACTGTCAGCAAGTTAGATAAGATAGTAAAACGCCTGTACTGCGTTAACTGTACAGCGCCGACGGTAGCTTATTGTAGGAGCAACGACGGGCTTGAATTGTCCGTACCTACGGCCAGAATATTAGCAATGCCGTTTTTGATTGTGTTCTTTAGTCATTTGAATTGGGTTGATCTGTGAGTGTAAATATAGTGACTTTGGTTGGACGGGTTGGCCGTGACCCTGAGGTTCGTTATTTTGAGTCTGGCAATGTGCTAGCAAAGTTTGGTTTGGCGGTGAATAGGCGCACTCGCAACAGCGACCAGCCAGACTGGTTCAATATAGAAATCTGGGGTAAGCCCGCTGAGGTTGCGGCCAACTATGTGCGTAAGGGGAGCTTGATCGGGATTACAGGCTCACTAAAGCTCGATAGCTGGCAGGATCGCAGCACGGGCGCGACGCGGACGAGTCCTGTGATTCGAGCTAGCGATCTAAATTTGCTGGGGTCAAAGCGAGACAATGAATCGCCGATGGCGTATGGAAACGACGAGTTTTAAACGGCATCTACCTACAGTACATTGCGATTTCCTAACAACCGTCTGATATTAAGTGCGCAAACTAAACAGCGCTCATAGAAAGTGCGGGTTCTTTGAGTGCGCTCTGCATTTGTCCAAGCCATTCGATTAAGCTTTCTACTTGCTTTTCTGGTTTCATGACGCCTAGGCCGCGAACGGTGACTTTGCCCGGTGCGTAGACAAAGCGCGATCGCAAATGCGCTGGCACCTTTTCATGCAGCAAACTCCAGGCTGGTTTTTCCATCGGCGTCTCCAGCAATATATTTTGCTTGCCCTCGGGTCTAATCCGAGAAAAGCCCAAAGGTTGGGCAATTTGCTTAAGCTCTAAAACTTTGATTAGCTGACCCACCGCAGATGGCAAACTGCCGTAGTGATCGTTGAGATCGGTGACGATTTCCATCAGTTCGCGTTTGGTACTTGCTCCTACAAGAGACCGATAAACGCTCATTTTTTGATCGAGATCAGCGATGTAGTCGGCAGGGATAAACGCGGTCACTTTCAAATCGACTTGCGTTTCGTCTACCTGAGGAATCTCCTGGCCGCGTATCTCGGCAATAGATTCTTCCAACATATCCATGTACAGATCGAAGCCGATGACTTCCATCTGCCCTGACTGCTGAGCGCCGAGCAGATTACCGATTCCCCGAATCTCCATGTCGCGCATCGCCAGCTGATAACCCGATCCTAACTGAGTAAACTCCTGGATTGCCCTGAGCCGTTTGCGGGCCTTATCAGAGAGTTTGTTTTGCTTGGGGAAGAGCAGCCATGCATGGGCCTGGATGCCGGAGCGTCCGACTCGGCCTCGAAGCTGGTAAAGCTGTGAGAGGCCAAATTTTTGCGAGTCTTCGATGATGATGGTGTTGACTCTAGGGATGTCGAGTCCTGATTCGATGATGGTGGTGCAGACCATTAGATCGGCGTCGCCGTTGCTGAAGGTAAGCATGGTGGCTTCGAGTTCGCCTTCGGGCATCTGGCCGTGTGCGATCGCAAGTCTAATCCCCGGCACCGCCTCCCTAATCCGACCCGCCACTTCCTCAATGCCTTCCACCCGAGGCACTACGTAGAAGATCTGTCCGCCCCGGTCAAGCTCCTGACGAATCGCGGCTCGCACTTTCTCGGGATCATACGGCGCTAGATGGGTTTTAATCGGACGGCGAGAAGGCGGCGGTGTAGTAATCAGGCTCATTTCTCGCACACCGGAGAGCGCCATGTAGAGCGTTCTAGGGATTGGCGTAGCGCTGAGCGTAAGCACGTCAACTTGAGCTTTCATTGCCTTGATCTTTTCCTTTTGGTTCACACCAAAGCGCTGCTCTTCATCTACGACTAGCAGTCCGAGATCTCTAAACTTCACCGCCTTTCCTAACAACTGATGCGTACCCACGACCACATCTAACTCTCCAGAGATCAGCCGCAGCATAATTTCTTTTCGTTCTTTTGCTGAGCGAAAACGGTTGAGCAGTCCAATCTGAATGGGGTAAGGGGCGAAGCGCTCTTTTAGCGTGTGGTAGTGCTGCTGGGTCAGAATCGTCGTAGGCGCTAGCAGCGCAACCTGTTTACCAGCAGTCACCGCTTTGAAAACGGCGCGCAGGGCGACTTCGGTTTTGCCAAAGCCCACGTCGCCGCATACTAAACGATCCATTGGGCGTTCGCTCTCCATGTCACGCTTTACATCCTGAGTGGCCTTCAGCTGGTCTGGTGTCGGGTTGTACGGGAAAGAATCTTCTAGCTCCTGCTGCCAGGGCATGTCTTCAGGATAGGTAAAGCCCTGCATTTGCGATCGCTGAGCATACAGTTTCAGCAGATCGACCGCGACTTTTTGAATGGCTTTGCGAGCTTTGCCTTTGGTTTTCTCCCAAGTTTTGCCCGTCATCTTATTGAGCTGGGGCTTTTGCTCTACCGAGGTGCGATAGCGAGAGAGCGATCCCATTTGGTCAACGGGCACGCGCAGCAAACCGTCGGCATATTGAATAACCAGGTATTCACGAGTCTCTTTATCAACTGTCAGACTCTCAAGCTTTAAGAACTGACCAACGCCATGGTTGCGATGAACGATGTAATCCTTTGGCTGTAGCTTGTTCGGATCGACCTGTTTAGAGGCGGCACGGCGGCGTTTGCGAACGTAGCTAGGCGTGGCGAGGGTGTGCTGGCCAAAGAATTCGCGATCGGTGACTAGAACGATGCGAAAGGTCGGCAGGATAAAGCCTTCGAGTTCGGCTAGCCCGGAGTATTTGACCGCGACGGGGATGCGCTGATTTTGCAGCTTGTCTATGGCAGGAAAATCTCTGGGGTTGGGGATGAACTGAGCGGGGCAGTCGTGTTCTTGCAGCAGTGAGACGGAGCGGGAAGGTTGGGCAGATACGAGCCAGGGGAAGAACCTGCGATCGCGCTCTTCCTTCAAAATATCCGCCAGCTTGCCAAACTGATGCGGCAAAATCGGCACTGGCCGACTGGCCAAATTCAGCCCCTTTCCTTCCTCAGCAATTTCAGAAAGCTCAATCCGTTGAAATAGCTCAATTTCTTCTACAGCCTGAGCGAATGACCGGTGCAATTTAGGCAAACCCCCTTCAGGTAGCTGCACCTCTGCGTCGGCTGCAAACGTATCCTGCGCCTCTTTCCAGCGATCCTCAACCGTTTCGAGCCATCGTTCAGCATGGGCCAGACACTGCTCGGGTTCATCAAGCACGACCACCGTATCTTCTGGCAGGTAGTCCAACAAGGAAGCGGGCGATTCGAACGCCAGTCCCATAAATCGGCGTACGCCTTCGATTTTGCCCGTCGCAGCAAAGGCTTCTAGGGCTTCGTCTGGCAAGAGATCTTCAAGCAGTCCTTTTTCTTCTAGAGCCGAGGAAATTAGTGGACCGTAGTCGGTAGTCGTCAGTAGCAGCGTTTCGATCTTGTCGAGCGATCGCTGGTTAGCCGGATCGAATTCTCGCAGCCGCTCCAGCTCGTCGCCAAATAGCTCCATGCGAACCGGCAGCTCCGCCGCTACGGGAAAGACATCGATAATATCTCCACGCTGGCTCCACTGCCCTTCTGTTTCAACCGCAGAGACTTTTTCATAGCCCAGCTTAGCGAGGCTCAGCGACAGCCCTTTGAGATTGAGCTCCATGCCCAGACGGATCTCTAGACAATACGGACGAAAGGCTTCAACCGGCGGCAGATGGGGCTGTAGTGCTCGCTCTGTGGCGATGATTGCCATCGCCCCCAAATGCTTTGATCCCGGCGGCATATTTTCTGCGCTGGCCTTGCCTTTGATCAGATCCGAAAGCACCTGTAGCTGTCCCCAAACCAGCTCTGATTCGGGGTCAAAAATGTCGTATGGCGAAGATTCTGAGGTCGGATAAAAGGCAACGGTAGCCCAGCCCATTGCTTCTAGCTGCGCTGCCCATCGACCTGCTTCTTCGAGAGTAGCGGTGACTACTAGCAGTGGCTTTTTTTGAGCCTGGGCGAGCGCCGAGCTGACTAGTCCTTTGGGTAGTCTGGGTGCGCCTGCTAGCTGTAGGGTTTGCTGCTTCTCTAGTTTGGTGACCAGCTCTTGGCCAAGAGGGGAGCGTGCGATCGCACGAGTAATCGAAGAAAACGCCATGAAAAATCAACTCAAAGAGCAAACCACTGGCTGCGGTCCAAAACCGCAGCCAGTAACCATTCTAAAAGGCATCGCTTAATATGACCGTACGGTTATAGCTACACCAGTACACAGCGCCTGATCTAACACACAGCGCCTACGTACCGCTATCGAATGCCCACCTTCAGACCCGCCGGGTCACTAGGACTACCCTCAATCTTCAAGTCGCGACCGTTAGCGTCTAGATGACGCACGATCTTATAGATGTTCTCTATCTTGTCTTGAGCGTCCATCTTTTCAGCTACTTCATCCAAGGACAAGGCTGTACCCGCCTCTTTCAGCGCCTCCTTAAGCTTGGTCTGTAGCGCCAGCACATCTGCTGCCGCTTTTTTCCCGGCCTCTACACCGGGTTGGTGATAGGCGTTGATGTTGACTAAGCTGGCATACAGACTCACAGCCCGCTCGTATAGCGCGATCAGTGCGCCTACCATTTTCGGCGAAACCTCAGGAATCGTGATAGTGATCGAATCGCGGTGATTTTCCGATAGAGCGCGACGAGTTCCCTGCAACAGGCCCGACAGATAGTCGCCAGAAGTCACACCCGGCTCGACATCAACGGATGGACCTTCGCGATCCTTGAGTACTTCGATCAAAGTGGCAAAGAAGTTGGGAACGCCTTCTCTAAGCTGCTGAACGTACGCATGCTGGTCGGTCGAGCCCTTGTTGCCATAGACCGCAATGCCCTGATAGACCGTGTTGCCATCGAGATCTTCTTCTTTACCCAGTGATTCCATCACCAGCTGCTGCAAGTAGCGGCTAAACAGAAGCAGGCTATCCTTGTAGGGCAGCACCACCATGTCTTTCTCGCCCGTGCCATTACCCGCAAAGTACCAAGAAAGCGCTAAAAGAGCCGCTGGGTTCGTGCGGAGGTCGTGAACGCGAGTGGCCTCATCCATTTCTTTGGCCCCGGCCAGCATTTCTCGAATATTGATGCCCTGTAGCGCCGCTGGCAACAGTCCGACCGCAGAGAGTTCGGACGTTCTGCCACCGACCCAGTCGTGCATCGGGAAAGTAGCTAGCCAGCCTTCGCCCGTTGCAATGTTTTCGAGCTTGCTGTCGATGCCCGTTACGGCAACCGCGTACTTAGCGAACGATAGACCAGCGTTTTCATAGGCGGCCTTGGACTCGATCATGCCGTTGCGAGTTTCAGGCGTGCCGCCTGATTTTGACGTGATGACTACGAGCGTGCTTTTGAGGCGATCGCCAATTTCTTCAAAGATATGATCGATGCCGATGGGATCGGTGTTGTCGATAAAATGAATATTGATATCAGGTAGGGCAGGCGCTAGGGCTTTGGAAACAAACTGAGGGCCGAGCGCCGATCCGCCGATGCCGACGGAGAGAATATCGGTAAATTTGGGTTCGTCTGGAGGGGCGATCGCACCGCTACGGACTTTCTCAGCGAAAGCTTCCACACTTTCAAGCGTCTCTACAATGTCTTTTTTGAGTTCTTCGGTGGGCGCTAGCTCAGGGGCGCGGAGCCAGTAGTGACCTACCATCCGCTCTTCATCTGGATTGGCGATCGCGCCTGCTTCTAGCTCATCCATCGCCTCAAACGCCTGCTCAAACTTTGGCGTTAGCTGTTCGGCATAAGGATCGTCAAAGCTCATCCGACTGACATCCACGTAGATGCCCAGTCCCTCATGGTAATAGAGCCAGTCCTGATACCGTTCCCAGAGTGCTGCTAATTCCATGTTTGTTATTCTCTCACCGTATTTATATACCTGAACTTTTACTTGAGGTTGGCAAAATCAACCGTGACCTGTGCGACAGATCAAAAAACGGTTGACTGGCAGTCCTGGGCAAGCTCCCAGCTTTAGCAGTACCATCAAATCAATGTATCTAACGCTATTCTGCTTGTGAGCAGGAAGCTGGAATGAATTTAACATTCATCTAGCAACGTCAGGGCACACTCTTCTATTGGTTGGAAGCTACAGGCGTCACAATCTCGGTGGCCTAGCTAAGAAACTCGCTCACAGTTATATCCTCTCTGTAAGATATTAGAGTGGGATCAACCCCAAACCTCAGAAGAACAAACATCTAAACAAACATTCGCCTTCCTATGGTCGCTTTTGATTTTGCCAATGCCATCAGTTTTGTCAGTCTGGGTACTTCTGGCCTAGCATCAGCCTCAACCCTGACGCTGACTGACTTAGAAGGATGGCTAGACAATGCAGCATTCGCCGTTTTATTTGCGGCGATGCTGGCCTATTGGAGCGGTCTAGCGTTTGAAAAGGTTAGAGCCTTGCCGGTGATTGGCGGTGTATGTATGGCAGCAGGCAACTTAGCGATGGCGGCGCTGCTAACGGCTCGCTGGATTGAAGGCGGTTACTTTCCGCTAAGCAACCTGTATGAATCTTTGTTTTTTATTGCCTGGGGGATCACAGCAGTCCATTTTGCGGCTGAGAAGATGTCGGACAGTCGCTGGATAGGCGCAGTCACTTCCCCAGTGGCAATGGCGATCGCCGCCTTTGCCGCGTTGACCTTGCCCGATACGATGCAGGTGTCTGAGCCCCTAGTGCCAGCGCTCAAGTCCAACTGGCTGATGATGCACGTGAGCGTAATGCTGCTGAGCTATGCGGCGCTGATGGTGGGATCTTTGATTGCGATCGCCTTTCTCATCGTCACCCGTGGCCAAGCTGTAGAAATCAAAGGCAGCTCCGTTGGGACAGGTGGCTTCCGCGATCGAAAATACAAGCTCAAAAGAGCCACCGACTCTAGTCTTGTCGTAGAAGGCCCACTGGTAGAAAACCCAGTAGTCAATAGCGCGCTAGAAAGCCTAGCAACAGAGCAAATCATCACAGCCAGAGAAAAGATAGTCAGCGGCGGCACTGCTGTTCTAGCAGCGCCTGCCAAAGTTGAGACAGGTGCTGAAACGGTCTCAGAAAATGTTACTTCCGAGAATCCTGCCTCTACGCTTTCTTTCCAACGTCTAACGCTTGCAGACACGCTGGACAACATTAGCTATCGCATCATTGGACTGGGCTTTCCGCTGTTAACGATTGGCATCATCGCTGGTGCAGTTTGGGCAAACGAAGCCTGGGGCTCATACTGGAGCTGGGATCCCAAAGAAACCTGGGCGCTGATTACCTGGCTGGTTTTCGCAGCCTACTTACATGCTCGCATCACGAAGGGATGGCAGGGTAGGAAGCCCGCGATTCTGGCCGCATCTGGATTTGTAGTGGTGTGGATTTGCTATCTAGGCGTCAATATTCTGGGCAAAGGGCTTCACAGTTACGGCTGGTTCTTTTAGGGTTGTCTCTGTGACGACGAATTGACTATCCATACATTGAATTTATCGAGAGACCGATAGACGAGCCGCACCGATAGAAGGCATTTAATTAGTCGATATTGTAATCAAGGTGACCGTGGTAGGCTCAACTCCTATCCTTGACCTAATCCCATGCCGTCTGCCTCCTATTCGATGAAGCTTCAAGTCACGCTGCTAGCCCTGTGTCAGGCACTAGCGATGACTACGAACACTGTCTTAATCACAACCGCAGCCCTAGTTGGCTACGCGCTCGCTGCAGACAAAGCCCTTGCGACCCTACCGCTAGCTGTTCGGCAGATAGCGACAATGACGGCGACCATTCCAGCTTCGATGCTGATGCAGCGGATTGGTAGACGCGGTGGATTTTTGCTCGGCACTGTCATTGGCATAGCAGGCGCTAGCTTCAGCGTTTACAGCCTGACTATTGCTAGCTTTTGGCTTTTCACACTGTCGATGGCCTGCTTAGGAGTTGCCAACAGTTTTGTGGGCTATTACCGATTCGCAGCGGCCGATGTTGCGAATGAGGCATTCAGACCACAGGCAATCTCCTGGGTAATTGCGGGCGGGATCATTGCGGCAGTTTTAGGCCCCTGGCTCGCTAATGGCTCGAAGGGGTGGTTCAATAGCGAGCTTTACATAGGTGCTTTTGTCGCTGTTTTAGTTCTGCAATTGGTGTCAGCGCTGCTGCTGTGCCTATTGGACATTCCGCATATTGTCATCTCTAAGAGCGAGAGCCAATCACGCCCCCTCTTCGAGATTGTTCGACAGCCCAAATTTTTTGTGGCGACGCTAGGTAGCACTATCAGCTACGGCGTCATGGCGTTTGTGATGACGGCAACCCCACTGGCGATGACAGCCGAAAGCCATAGCTTTTCTCAGTCAGCGACCGTAATTCAATGGCACGTGTTCGGTATGTTTGGTCCGGCTCTGGTGACTGGCTGGCTAATCAACAGATTCGGTGTGAGTACGATTATCGTGACCGGAGCGGTATTGCTGCTGAGCTGTATGGGATTGAATCTAGCTGGGACAAGCTTCTGGCACTTTGCGATCGCACTCCTGCTTCTAGGTCTTGGCTGGAATTTTATGTACGTTGGCTCTACCACTTTGCTGACCGAAACCTACACTCCAGACGAAAAGACACAGGCACAAGCTATGCATGACTTCGCTGTGTTTGGGTTTGTTGCGATCGCAACCTACTCCTCCGGTCAGATCTTCTACCGATTCGACTGGGCCATGCTCAACCAAATCAGCTGGCCTCTAGTACTCATTGCCCTAGTCACCGTTCTCTGGCTACGAAACAACCGGTCAGCCGACTCAGCTTTAACCGACGCTAGCAAATAGAACTTCCATCGGCTGCGCCACCGCCTCATCAGTCGACACAATCTCCACGACCTTATTCTTAGCCGCCTCATACTCCAACGCATCCACACAGACCTGCGCCACCTTCACCCGAGGGATACTCCCCTCAAACAGCGTATCGGCAGCAGACATTTCAATTGCCTGCGAATTGTTTTCTGCCTTCAACCCACCGGGACGCACAATCGTATAAGGAACGCCACTTATCTTCAAATAATCCTCGGACTGCTTCTTCCAGTACAGAATCCCCCAGAACAAATTCAGCGGGTGGAAAATTTTAGACACACATAAAGACGTCACCATCACAAACTGATCGATACCCGCCGCCTTCGCCACATCCACCAAATTCTTGTTGCCTTCGTAGTCCACCTGATACGGACCGGTTGGATCGAAACTAGGCGCTGCGCCAGTCGCACTTAGCAGCACATCACAGCCTGTCAAAGCAGCTGTCAAACTCTTGCGGTCAAGTACATCGCCAACGACCTTCTCAGCCTCAGCGGGCAGATTCGCCGCAGCTTTGTCCAAGTCTCTGACCAACGCTCGAACTTCAATCCCCTTAGCTAGCAGTAGCCCAACGATGTGGCCACCAGTCTGTCCCGTCGCGCCTGCAACCAGTGCTTTCATCTGCTAAAGCCTTCAAAACGTATACGCACACAGCGCAGTATAAGCGTTTAAGCGTAGCAACAGGCACTGTCTTGGTACAGAGCTGCTGTCATATTAATCAGTGGATCAACGAAGGTGCTTAGACAGTGTCAGTAGGTACTGTTAGATCTGACGTGTCGCTTGTAACCCCTCACGCCTGTTTAGTACTAGCAAACACATACACAGCTAAACATACACAGCTAAACAACGCCCCAATGATTCTGATGCTTGACGTCTGCTGACTGTCTTTGGTGACTGAACCCTATGCAACTTCCCTCTAACGCATCTTCTACTCAGCTAGGCTCCCATTTTTTTGAGGTGGGTGCTAGTCTGAATGAAGGACAAAAAACTTCAAAAACAAACGTAACTTCTTATAAAGACACTTTGCATTTTCAAGGCAACTATATAGGCCACATGGAGATGTATGCAGATGCTGCTAGCGTAGCCCGGTATCTGGATGCTCACCAGGAATGGTTCCCCCGATGTGCGCAGCCGATGGCAGTAGAGTCCATCGGTGAAAACGGCTATGGGCTAACCGTCGGCAAGTTCAAGAACCTGAATCATGTGATAGAGCCCAAGATCGGCCTGCATCTGCTCCCTCAAGAAAAAGGCATCTATCGGATAGAGACCATTCCGGTGCCTGGATACAAACCCGAAGGCTACGATGTCGATTTTCGCGCCTCTATGACCCTTTGTGAAGGCGCTACCGAAGACCTTCCTGCAGACATCGATATCGAAAGCTCCACCCACGTAGAATGGGAGCTTAACTTATCCACCTGGGTAGAAGTTCCCCGCTTCGTGCAGGTCCTGCCCGACAATTTGGTCAAAGCCTCCGGCGATCAGCTGCTTAATCAAATCGTCCGCCAGGTTTCTAAACGCCTGACGCGAAAGGTACAAAAAGAATTTCACACTGTTATGGGCCTACCGATCCCCTGCGCCCAGAAGAAACGCTTCTGGCAACGCTGATCTAGAAATTCCAAACAAAAAAGTTTTGCTGACGCCGTATCACACTGTCGAACGTGATACGGCGCTCTTTTTATTCAGATCAAAACAGTTCGTTGTCAGTGATTTGATTGGAATTCCATAGCTCAGCGATTTAATTGAGCTTTGATCGGAAGGGTGATTACAAACTCAGTGCCTTCGCCCGGTTGAGAGCTGACGGTTAGCTGACCATCGTGCTTTTCAGCGATAACTTGGTAGCTAATGGCAAGTCCAATACCGGTGCCCTTTCCTACTGCCTTAGTGGTAAAGTACTGCTCAAATATTTTGTCGAGGATGTCAGTCGGAATTCCGGGTCCGTTGTCTGCGATCCGAATCTGAATCTGGCGATCGTCCTCACAGACTTCTGTCGTAATAGTAATTTTATTAGGTGCGGCTTTCAGTTCCTGAAAGCTGCGGTCCTGGCTGGATTCTTCTAGGGCGTCCACTGCATTCGCGAAAAGATTCATAAATACCTGGTTGAGCTGCCCGGCAAAACATTCCACCATCGGTAAGCTGCCGTACTGTTTCGATACCTGAATTTCGGGGCGTTGGTCGTTGGCCTTCAGCCGGTGCGTCAAAATGAGCAACGTGCTGTCAATGCCCTCATGAATGCTGTAGTCGGTTGGGATAGCAGTATCTGTCCTAGAAAAGGTTCTGAGGCTGATGCTGATGTTGCGAATGCGTTTTGCCCCCTCTTGCATAGAGGAGAGTAGTTTGGGCAAATCCTCGCGGATGTAGTCCAAATCGATGTCTTCAATGGTTTCTTTGATCTCCTCACCTGGGTTAGGCAAGGCTGCTTGATAGCGGTCAATCAGTGTGAACAGATCCGACACGTAGCTTTGTGCTGGTTTTAGGTTGCCGGATAGAAATCCAACTGGATTGTTGATTTCATGAGCAACCCCTGCGACTAAGTTGCCAAGCGCCGACATTTTTTCACTTTGGACCAAAAGCATCTGAGACTGTTTGAGTTCGCCTATGGCTGCGTTTAGCTCTATAGCTTGTCGCTGTAGCTTTTGATTGAGCTCTTGCAGTTTAATTTCCGCCTGTCTGCGTTGGGTGATGTCTTGGTAGGTACCCAAGATGCCAATGACTTGTCCCTCTCGGTCGTGCAGCGGCGCTTTGTTTGTCTCTAGCCACGTCTGAGTACCATTGCTGTGTAGTTGAGGTTCGATGATGCCAATTTCAGGTTTGTCTGCTTCCATGACTTTGCGATCGCACTCACGGTAGAAGTCTGCTTCTTCTGTCTTCCAAGGCATGTCATAGTCACTTTTGCCAATCAGATCAGTAGGAGAGTCTACTCCACCATCTTCTGCAAAATTTTGGTTGCAGCCTAGGTAGTTCAGATCAAGATCTTTCCAAAAGATTGCTTCTGGCAACGTGTCCATGACAAGCTGCAATAGCTGCTGTGAGTCTCGTAGTTCGTTTTCTACTTGCTGACGGCGCGACAGTTCCTGAGCTTGCGCAGCACGTAGTGCCTGTAGTTCCTGCTGACAAATTTCGAGCGTAGTTGCCAGGTCTTCACTATTTTTTTTGGGCTGATCAATGCCTTCATGGAGTTGAATCATTTACCTTATTTCTCCAGACTTCAAAAAACTTAGATATCGTGTTTTTATCAATCCAGGGTGCCCAGATATTAGAAATCCAGCCATAGCATGTAGCGCTGCTTAACTGGTGAATTATCTTGGATAATCGTAGAAATCAAGGTCGCGTTGTCGCAATGCCTAGACGGACGCTATCAATTGTCCGCAACTGGTCCATCGCGGCGACTACGCGGCCATGACGGGTAGATTCATCGGCGCGAATGGTGACAAGGATAGGGGCAGTGGGCGCGATCGCCCGTACCTGATCTGCCAAATCTTCTAATAGCACCGGCTCATCACCCAAAAATAAATTTCCTTCTGCCGTAATCACCAGCGTCACGTCTATCTGATTTTGAGGAGAAGCTGTCACTGCCTGAGGCAAGTTAACTGAAAATCCTTCAGCCTTAGTCAAGTACAGCGTAGATAGGATAAAAAATGCCAGGATCGCGAAAATAACGTCAATCATTGGCAGAATGTTGACGCTAGGACGGTTTATTTCATTGTCATCAGGTAATCGCATTTGTGTAGACTCATCAGCTAGCAACGCCATTACCGTAGGGGCGCAGCATGCTGCGCCCCTACGGTAATGGCGAAACGTTAACGATTCGCTGGGTTGGGACTGACTCAATAGGAGAATCCAGCCGCAAATAAAACAACTGTCAGCACGCCAACTAGAACTATGAGCGCAGTTCCAGCATCCCAGCTACCTTTCCAAGAATAATTTTTGCGCTCTTTTTCAGACATAATCAATGACCGTTACAACTTTAATAGCTTTTACCATAGCGCCAGATTTAAAAAGTTTTTATCTTCCTAGAGAGAGGATTGCTGCTACAAAAGCGACATTTGCTGCCCCTGCTGTTCGTAATAGAACTGCTCTACTCCCCAGCGGCGATACATGGGCAGTTTACGCTTAAACGACAGGCGACTTTCTACTTCCGCAGCTTCTAACCTCTGCTGAGCATCTTCTTTACGACAGTTCAAGATTTTAGCAGCGTCCTGAAGGCGAATCCACTGCTGACCAAATCGCTTGAGCAGGGTTTCGTCGTCTTCGTTTTGGATTTGGGTAAGAAGGATTTTAGCCAGCAGCCAACAGGCTTTGGTATCTGCTTCAGCGCGGTGAGAGGTGCTGATATCAAAATTGAAGTGCTTGATCAGATTTGGCAGGCTGCGAGAAGGCAAGTCAGCCAATAGCATTCTAGAGAGAATGACAGTGCAGAGCTTTCGGAGGGGAGGTTTGTAGAATCGGACGCCGAGGCGCTTGTATTCGGTACGTAGGAAGGAATAGTCGAAGTCGAGGTTGTGAGCGGTGAAAACGCGGTCGGCTTCTAGCAGAGGCTGGCATTTGGGCCAGATTTCTTCGGGGGGCGGGGAGGGGTAGACCATTTCCGGAGTGATGCCGGTAATTTTGGTGATGTATTCAGGAATTTTGACCTTAGGATTGATCAGGTAGCTTTCTTGATGCTCCAAGCCGTCGGCAAGACTGGCATGAAGAATCGACACTTCGATGACGCGAGCATTGTGCCCAAGGGCTCCAGTGGTTTCAATGTCAACGACAGTGAGCGGGGAGACGCTGATCTGGCGATAGTAGCTGAGCAGTTCACTGGAAAGAAGCGCCGATTGGCCTTGGAATTTTGCGGCGTGAGCAACCATGAAAGAGAAAAGATGAAGGATGAAGTCGAGAGGAAGCTGTGCTAGTAAGACCTTGTACTTTCGGACTTATCTGCACCTTTGGACTAATCGGTCCTACTTCATCATTACCATGCTAGTGATTTTTATTGTTGGGACAACCTCTTGACATCTGCACCGCCAATTTTTTCATGAATCTTTGCTAGCCGCTTGGGAATGGTGTTGGCATGAGGACTACTCCTGAGGCTTTCTGTTAGATCAAAGCTGCTGAGGTTGTCGGCTTTGTTCCCAGGGAACCAGTGGCTAGCGCCGCCGAGCAGGTTGTAGCGGGACTGAGCATATTCAACCATGTCGAAGGCTTCGACTAGGTTGCCTAGCCAGAGGGCGATCGCAATATTGATGTTGCCTGGGGTCGATTGAATATCGGGCAGTCCGTCTTTCCAGGTGCGGTACCAACGTTCGCCTAGGGTTGCGATCGCCCTCTCCTCCAACCGCTTCAAAATCGGCGGTAGCAGTGTATCTGCCTGGTCAATCAGCGGCAGCACCTTCATATGCTCGTCAAAGTCAGACGGACACGCTGCCCCTAAGCTCAGCGTATGCACCTGCGGATGACTCAGACAAAACAGGTCGTTAAACACCATCGGACTCAGCGGCTTGCATAGTTCTACCAACTTTGCTGGCGGACTGTACAAGTTTCCGCCTTTATTAGAAGGACTGATGATGAAGACACCCATATCTCGCTGGGTTGCTGCTTCGATGGCACGCCAGTTGTCTTGAAAAATGTAGTACCAGTGGATATTTACATAGTCGAATAGGTTACTTTCAATCGCGTCAACAATGACCTGGGTTGGGCCGTGGGTCGAGAACCCGATGTGACGAACTTTGCCTTCTGCCTGAAGCTTCTTAGCCATGTCAACGCAGCCGCCCGGACGAATACTGTAATCCAGCGTTTCAGCGTTGTTAATACCGTGAAAACCCAGCAAGTCCAGATAGTTTAGGTTTAGGTTCTTGAGAGAAAGCTCAACGGTCTGCAAAAAATCGTAGGCATTGGCTTTGGGTGAAACTTTTGACTGAACGATCAGGCGACTGCGATCAAAAGCTGGCAGTATCTTGCCTAGCTGGATTTCAGACGTGCCATAGCCTCTAGCTGTTTCAATATGATTGATGCCTAGCTCGATTGAGCGTTGGATTGTTGCCTCTAGATTCTCTTGATTTTTTCTGGGAATGTCTTTTGGTGGTAGATCCTGCCATGAGTGCTGGTAGCGCATGCCTCCGCAGGAGAAGACAGGCATTTGTAGTTCGGTCCGACCAAAGCGGCGATAGAGCATTCGAGGAAGCGCATTGTGAAGTCAATTTAGCTTTGATTGTAATCAATCAGACAAAAATAGGGCATAGGGTGAATTGTCAAAGGCCGTTTCGGTATGCAAGGATTCTGATAGATTCTCCCACTGTTTTTTGCTCAAAGTATGGCTATTCCTATTCCGTCTCGTCGTAGTGGCTATCGCACTGGTAGTGCCAGCGCACCAATTATGATCGAAGTCTTTTTCGATCTAGAGTGTCCCTTTTCCAAAAAGGGCTGGAACGCTGTGATGAAGGTGAAGGAAAGCTATACGCCAGAGCAGATTTATTGGGTGTTTCAGCCGATGTCACTGGGCAATCATCGTCAGAGCTGGGACGCGACAAAGGCTGCGATCGCAGTATCCGCCGCCGATACCCAAAAATTTATTGACTTCGTCAGCTATCTATTTGAAAAGCAAGCAGATTTTGCTAACGAAGCCTGGAAAGACAAAACCCAAACAGAGTTTCACGCTTTTCTAGCAGAATGTGCTGCCGATAATACAGAGCACACAGATAAAAAACAGTTTCTCGATCTGTTGAATAGCGAAAAGATTTATGCCGAAGCTCGCATTCCAGCTCGCTTTGCGACAATACGTGGCGTTTGGTCTACACCCACATTCTTTATCAACGGTGCAGAAGCAACATCTCTATCGTCAGGCTCGAGTTTACAAGACTGGCAGTCTACAATCAACGAACTCTTGTAGCTTACTGGACTACCTCACGGATGGCACTAGACAGAGTGTGCGCTAAACTGCCTGGGGCCTATAGAGATCAACAACTTCATCGCTAGGCTGTTACATACAACCCATTGACTGCAACAGAAGGTGTATAAGTAGAACCGCTCCACTGGATATCGTCGCATAGCGCAATCAGATTGTTCAAGGCTATATAGGTATTTCCAGACACCATCGTATCTTTCACCCGACCAATAATCTCTCCGTTCTTGACGCGATAGCCCAGTTCCAAATTAATCGAGAGACTGCCGGTAATATCGCCCCCTTCTCCCATCATCTGCTCAACAATGATTGCCTCGCTCTGCTGGGCGATCATTGCATCCCACGACAGCTTGCCAGCAGTCACTAGCAGGTTGATCAGCCCAGGCGTAGGATATCCGCCTAGTCCGGGCCGAAGCCCGTTGCCAGTAGATCCGTTTATTCCTGAAATATCTGTAGCTAGTCCGATAGAAAGATCTGTATACCAACTGTTAATCCTGCCCTTTTCAAGAAAAGTAATAATCTGAGTTGGTATGCCTTCATCATCAAAAGGACAGCTGTATGGGCCAACAAAAGGATCTTGGCGCAGCGTAATTGCTTCTGATATCACTTGGTCGCCCCACCGATTTCCCCATGGCGAGGTTCCTTCTTTTACGCTTTTCCCATTCAGTGCCGATCGCAGGCTATCCCACAGCAAGTCTGCCGCTCTAGCGGTAAGGATGACTGGTACCTGTCCACTGATAGGCGCTACGGTTCGTTCTGCCCAGCGCATTCTCTTGATGATGCTATCTGCTGTGGCAATCACGTCTATGCGATCGCGTCCAATCACCCCATCGCCCACGCTCAAAAAATCATCCTGGCTCACTAGCTCAGCATTGAGGTAGCCGCCTAGCGTCGTATCTCGGTGGCGATAGTCCAACCCCTTTGAGGTAATTAGCCGAGTGGTTTCTATATTGCAAGAAAGCTCTGCTTCGCAAACAGCTTCTGGAAAGTGATCTTTGATGCGTGCGATCGCCTCCCATCCCCTATCGATTAGCTGCTCTACCGGTATTGACTGCCCCACCGAACCAAAATCTTTTTGGCCACCATTGGCTAGTCTTGGTGCCTCCGGCTGATTTAACTGACTGATCGCCAATGCTTTTTCTATTAGCACGGTCGGCTCAACCGGACCATAGCCGACCGCCACCCCTGGCCGACCGGCCTTCCACAGCCGTAGTGAAACGCCCTCCGCCTGTGTGGTCTCGACCTGCTTGAGCCGATTGCCTTCAAAAATAACCGGCTTATCCAACGAGCTAGACTGATAGACTTCTACGGCTTCAGCGCCTGCTGCGATCGCCCCTTCTAAAAGCTGCTCTGGCAAATCAGCCGCAAAATCATTCTCGATGGAAATCTCGCTTACCATTAGTCGTCCCACCTAAAACATCACAACTAGGACATCATTCCTAGAACACCGTACCTAGAAAATCAAGTTTAGAAGTCCTAAATGTACTGAGGCTCCAAGTGTATCTGAGTGTCAGTGAGAAACCCAAAATCTAGATTTCGAGTCTAAATCGCCTTGTCACTGACCACTTTCATAACAAACTGCCTTTAAGAAGGACTTCCGTCTAGAGACACTTGTGGTGGCATTATTCCAATAGGTGCTGACTTGTCTGCATCGAGCAGCGTCAGAGCAATCTGCAAGGCCTGCTCGCAGCTGGGTAAGAAATTTCTCTTCGGTAGCGTTGCCTGCACCTGAAACTGCCGTAATCTCTCTTTCACCTGGCCTTCAGCTCCCACAATAAGAATCTCGTCCTGATGCTGGCGCCGGGCCGTTCTAATTTCAGATTCAATAGTCAAAGAGGCAGTAACGCCTACTAGAGGCACTCGGGTAAAATCAAGAATTAAAACGTCATAGCGTTGCCCCATATAGTGTCCAATAGTTCTAGCCGCACCGAAGCTCATCGGACCACTCATTTGAATTAACAGAATGCGACCGTTACCCCTAATCAACATCTGTCGCTCATCGGATGTCAAGATTACGTTGGGGTCTTCGTCGGGATGGATAATCGCGCGTACCTGTTCAGACTGAATGCTGCTGAGCCGGTGAATCGTCAGCATATTCGCTACGAAAGAACCTGCCACAACTGCTGTGATCAAGTCGACAAACACTGTTAGCAACAGCACTCCATAGGTAACCAAAGCGGCTCGCATAGAGACCTGAGCTATCCGCCACAAGAAGCTCCAGTCAATAATCTTAATCCCAACCTTGATCAAGATTCCGGCGAGAACTGCGTGAGGAATCTGGGCAGTTATGCCGCCTGCCCACAGCACGATACACAGTAAAACCAGCGCATGGAACATTCCCGATAGCGGCGTCCGCCCACCCGCTTGCACATTGATCACCGTGCGCATTGTTGCTCCAGCACCCGGAAGTCCGCCAAACAATCCAGACATCAGATTTCCGATACCCTGACCGATCAGTTCTTGCTCGGAGTCGTGCCGGGCGCGGGTGATATTATCAGCGACTAGAGAGGTGAGCAGCGAGTCAATCGCTCCTAGGATAGCCAGCATCAGTCCGTAGCCGATGATATCTGCTACCTGGCTGACATTTATCTGGGGCCACTGCAATTTTGGGAATCCCTGAGGAATCGTGCCAATGCGAGGGATGTCGCTAGTGGGAAATACTAAAACCGCCAGACTGGTGCAGACGATCAGTGCCATTAGCGGCGACGGCACGATTCGCGCTAGCCTACCAGACCAGCCAAACACAATCAGCAGCGTCAGGAGCCCTAGACCAGCAGCCACCGGATCGGGATTTGATAGTGCCTCAGGCAGCTGCTGTAGCGCTGTGACCACGCTGCTCTGCGCTGGGTACCCAACTAGAGGCGCAACTTGCAGCACCACAATGATCACTCCAATCCCAGACATAAAGCCGGAGATGACCGTGTAGGGCATCAGAGTAATGAACTGACCCAAACGCAGCACGCCAAACAAAATTTGGAATAGCCCGCTGAGCATCACCGCCGTAAAAGCCATTGGCAAACCGCTCTCGGGGTTGTCAGCAATCAGCTTGGTAAAGACGGTTGCCATCACTACCGTCATCGGACCGGTTGGGCCAGTTACCTGAGAAGGTGTGCCCCCAAACAGCGCTGCAAAGAAACCGGTGAACACAGCACCGTAGAGCCCTGCGGTTGCGCCTGCTCCGGACGCTACACCAAAAGCCAACGCCAGCGGCAGCGCTACGATCGCAGCGGTCAACCCTCCAAACAAGTCCCCGCGCACGTTACTCAATAGATAGTTGAATCGTAAGCGACGGGCTAGCTGCATAAGGAATACCTCAACTGATCGTCCGCTAGCAGCATAAAGGAATAACTGCACAGCCATACCGAGACTGAATCCTCAGAGACTGCAAAAGCGATCTGTTTTCACCTCTCATCAGACAAAAATTAGTCCGCCTCGTGCTGTACTGGAAATCACACTTTTGTCGAGCTTAATACTGATTTCGGTTTGATAGCGCAACTCAAGGGCCGGGCGCAGTCAACCCCGAGGTCCGAGCGCAGTCGAGGGCCGGCTAAGGGTTCGATCAAGCGTCAAATTTTTTCTGTTCAGCTAGTAGTTCCAAATGTTTAGCCGTCGAGCGATTGGGCTCATAGACGCCATTCTCCCATTCGCTCACCGTTTGCCGTCTCACGCCCATCTCTGCGGCAAATTTTGCCTGAGTCAATCCCAAATGTTTTCGCAGCGCTCGAATCGCCGACCGGTCCCACGAAATCGCACCGTCTATTCTCTGAATATTATAGCTAGCCTGAAATGGAACGAAGGTCACTTTCTCAAGCTCAAAGTTCACCGATTCCACCTGATAGCTGGCCCGAATCCAAGCACCTGCCTGTAGTGCGCTGTTGCTGTCACGATTGCTCCACCAGGCCCGCTGCCGGGATGATTTCGGTAGAGAAGAGCGCAAAATAGCTTCAATCTCGGAGAAAGTTAGAGAGACTAATGCAGCATCACAGGTCTGCAAATATTTAAATAGTGGATAGTATTTGCTACCAGCTTTCATGGACTGCGCGGACCTTGGGATTGTAGGCCATTCTATTGTCCCATCAAAATAAATTGATGGATTATTGGCCTTGTCTATTTCTGTCTGAGGCGCTGCTCTGGTTCTACTAAAGGCCGTCCGCTACAATGCGCAGAGAATAGCCAAGTACGTACTATGGTTGAATGGCGCTGACTTAAGGCTGTTATCAAGCGACGATGAGCTTCTGTTTAAGAATAGCGCGAGGTTCGTTCATCAAAGGAAAAGCCTTTGGCCGTCGCTTTCGTTTTCTCGGTTCATGTCTGCCAGACCGAATTGGAACAATAGTTTTAGCAACCATATCTGAGAGCAACAGACAGTATCTGTCGCGCCTCAGATTGCCTGCGTCTGCTAGTAAATCACGGTATTGATTGAACGATTGGCGAGTGCCTTGAACCGATAGCCGTAGCGGGTCATCCCCTTTTTCTTCAGCCGCCTGCCACATCAAATAGCGTGATAGGTTGTAGGCCATTAGATGAACATAGATCTCCTTGCGTACCATCTCTGGTGACGACGCTGATGCATGCGAAAGACGCCATCTGCTTTTTGTGCGGCCACGAGTGCCAAGTCCACATAGCTGCCATAGGCTCGGTCAGCCAAGGCGATATCGTCTACCGATAAGGTTCGATACCACTGGCGTGCCAAGGTAATTTCTGACGTCTTAAAATCGGCGATTCGTACGGCGATAGCAGCGGCTGTTGCCAATGAGAAAACGACCACCAGTTTGGCTATCGGAAACCCGCAGCCTGCTTGCTGATTTTTGTGCTGTGGATAGGCCGCTTGATTGACCACTGTGTCAGCCATCACGACGTTAGATCCATCGAGTATCTTCACGACTCGACCCTGCCATAAACACGCGGCTGACGCTTCGGCACATAGCGCTTCACCAGTATGTTCAAACAGCTGACAGAGAACTGTTTCAGGTAAGCGCTGACGCGCTTTGGCATAACCGCCTGTATTCAGTGAAGGCAAAGGCGCGCCTTCAACCGCCAGTCAGCACTGAATTTGCTTGACTGCGTTCGACAGACTTTTATCCGCATCTAGTACCTGATATAGAAATGCCCATAGCGTGACGATAGGCGTGAACAGGCGCTTCCGGTATGTGACGTTAGCGTCCTTTAAGGCAGCTTCGATGATGCGGTCATTAAGAATGCCTGAAAATGGTGCGCCTGCTCGTTCAGACAGTTTGCGCTTGAGTATTTCAACAGAGTGCAGCATAGTAGAAGTATCTTTTTGTGAGCCAAGGCTATTCTCCTTTACAGATGGGGTCCTTGGCCATTTTTCTGACTATGCTGTACTTCTTAAGCCAGCGCCATTCATGTCTTAGACCTATCTAAAATTGAAGCACGCAAACTAGAACTGGCCCCTGTAGGGCTACACTTCCCAGCGCTGCTGCAAAGCGTCGTCGAAATGTGCAGAATTAAAGCAGAGCAAAAGGGCATCGACTTCATCTATCGCCCCAGCACTCGGCTACCAGAAGGCATTGAAGCCGATGAAAAGCGCCTGCGACAGGTACTGATTAATCTGCTTGGGAATGCCATCAAATTTACTGACAGCGGCTCAGTTATGCTGCAAATAGATATATTGTCACTGTCAGATAGTCAGACCAAGGTGCTTTTTCAAGTCATAGATACAGGGGTAGGCATTGCCGATAGCGATCGTAGCAAGCTGTTTGACTCTTTCGAGCAGGTTGGAGACCGCAAAAAGCAAGCAGACGGAACAGGGTTAGGTTTGGCTATTAGCCAACGTATCGTGCAGCTCATGGGCGGCCAGATAGAAGTCAAAAGCCAGCCTGGCAAAGGCAGCGAGTTTTTCTTCACGGTCGAGCTGCCGGTTGTTAGCGATTGGGTTAAACAACAGTTTCAGCATCAGGGCGCTGAGCAAATCATAGGCTATGAAGGGGAGCGAAGACAGATTTTGGTTGTAGATGACCGCTGGGAAAACCGAGCAGTCATCCTCAACCTGCTAGAACCATTAGGCTTTGAGATAGTTGAAGCAGAGCATGGCGTAGAAGGACTTGAAAAGCTTCAGCAGCAAACCCCTGATTTAGTCATTACAGACTTAGCGATGCCGGTGATGGATGGTTTTGAGTTTCTACGACAGATTCGCGCGTCAGAAAGTCTGACGCACTCGAAAGTCATTGTCTCTTCAGCATCGGTCGCAGAGCTAGATCAGCAGATGGCTTTAGACAGTGGTGGGGATGACTTCTTGGTTAAGCCTGTCGATGCGATCGCACTATTTAAAATGATTGCGTTGCATCTAGACCTTACTTGGTGCTACGAAGCTCAATCAGAGCAGTCTCCGCTGTCAGAAGTATCACCGACCGCCCTAGTTCTACCATCGAGTGCAGTGCTTGAAAAGCTGCTTGAATCAGCCGAAAGAACCGATGTAAAAGCGTTACGGGTTCAACTTGAACAATTAATGACTCAAGATCCAACCTACGCCCCTTTCGCCCATCCTATCCTTCAGCTTGCCGAACAGTTCATGGTCGAAGAGATCGAAGAACTCCTAAAACAACACTTAAAACAACATCTAGCCGAGTACCTAACCCATGCAGGATAAAGCCCAAATTCTAGTGGTTGATGATGTACCAGCCAACTTAGAAGTGATTGTAGAAACGCTAACTTCGCAAAGCTACGACGTGGCAATCGCCATTAGTGGTGAGCGGGCCTTGAATCGGCTACAAACCTATCGCCCGGATTTAATTTTGCTAGACGTGCAAATGCCTGGTATCGATGGATTTGAAACCTGTCAGCAGATTAAGGCAGACCCTCAGCTAGCCGCTATTCCCATCATTTTCATTACAGCACTATCAGATACAGAAAGTATCGTGAAGGGCTTTTCGTTGGGTGCAGTTGACTACGTTAACAAACCCTTTCGCGAGTCGGAACTGTTGGCACGGGTGAAAACCCATCTACAACTACAGCAAATGAAGCAACAGCTAGAGCAACAGGTCGCAGAGCGTACTCAGTCACTAGAAGCCGCTATGAACAAGCTGAAGTCTTCACAAATTCAGCTTGTTCAGCAGGAAAAGATGTCGGCGCTAGGAAACCTAGTCTCAGGCGTAGCCCACGAAATCAATAATCCAATTGGATTTGTACGGGGAAATGTCAAAGAACTTAAAAGAAACTTGAACGATGTCTTTGAACATTTAAGTTTGTACCAGCAAGAAACTGCTATGGAAGACATAGAAGAGCATGCAGAAGATATTGATTTGGATTTTCTTCTAGAGGATATTCCAAAGATGTTGGACTCTATGACCATTGGATGCGATCGCATTCGGGACATTAGCACTAGCTTGCGGACCTTTTCTCGCGAAGACCAAGATACACAGACCACCTTTGACTTACATAAGGGCATTGATAGCACCTTACTGATATTAAAGCATCGGCTCAAAGCAAACGATGAAAGACCTGCAATTGAGGTCATTAAACATTATGGTGAGCTGCCCCAAGTTCAGTGCTTCCCAGGTCAGCTCAATCAAGTCTTTATGAACATCTTAGCGAATGCGATTGATGCGTTAGAAGAGTGTAGTCAGGGCAAGTCTAAGGATGAACTTAAAGCTGCTCCCAACCAAATTACGATCAAAACAGCCGTTGTAGATAAGCAAGTTTATATTCATATCCGGGATAATGGCAGCGGCATGCCAGACACGGTTAAACAGCGAGTTTTTGACCACCTCTACACCACAAAAGAAGTCGGTAGGGGCACTGGGCTAGGTCTGGCGATCGCCCACCAAATCATTGTCGAAAAACACGGTGGACAGATCACCGTAAACTCGACACCCAACCGTGGTACTGAATTTACCCTAACACGGGTGAACGAAAAAAAGCGCGGGAACGAAAATAGGTGATTACTGGTACCAGAAGTTGTGCCATCTTTGAGAAGTGCTTAGATAGCAAGCGCGTAAGGTCATGACGGCTTCAGCGCCGCGCTTGGACCAAAACATGCCAGACTGCTTGAGGCGCATGGTAACAATGCGACGATTAGAACTTTCCACGATGCCCGAGCCAATCATCAAGCCATGTTCGAGGTAGCGCTTGTAGTCAATGCGACTTTGGTTGTTAGTGAGGTATGAGACAAGCCGCTCAACGCTGTGCGTCAGTTCAGCGCTAGCAGGCGGCAGGCGCTGCGCTGCTTGAACGACGCTCGTCCACTGCGAGCGTTTGAGCGCGGTTTGCTGAGTGTCTACCCAGGTTCGCTGTGTGTCTGTGTCGTTCGAGAAGGCGGCGCGGGCAACGTCCCAGAGGTACTCTGAAACATGGAAGAAGTCGAGAATCTCAATCGCATCGGGAAAGAGTAATCCAGCCATCAACCAGAGCCAAACAGCGCCGTCGCCGAGAAAGACAACTTGGTGGGGTGTATCGCTGACACTGGCGAGATAGCAACGATTGAGCTGCTCGCGAAAGCCCTCAACGCCTTCTACAGTGGCAACGTAGTCTCGGTGTTTGACCATCGCTCTAGTGTTCGACAGGCGGAGATGATCACTATCCCAGAACATCACACCTACTTTGGCTTCGCAGGTGCGGCCTTGGCGCATCGGCGTATGGATACCGTCGGCACCGATGTAGAAGACGGGTCGCTTGGGCGCTCGCTGCGCCGCCGTGCTCAGGCTAGAACGGACCGGGCAGGCCGCCTCGCTTAGCGTCTCGAGCTCAGCCGCTTCTGCCTCGAACAACTGCTCTCCATAGCCTTCGACATGATTAGCCAGTGTCTTCTCACTGACCTCGATGCCACTCCATTGGTGCAGTAGGCGGTTGGCGTTGCCAAACTCGCTACCGACGCCCAGCGCACAACTAAGTTCTTTCACACTTCTAAACCAGCCGTCTCCTGGCAGACCTAGCTGTTCATCTGCCGGACACGCATTGTCTGCATACACTCTACGGCTCAGTGACAACGACCCTAGCGGACTTTGATAGCAACGGCATCGCTTCTGTCTGGCTCCTACACAGCTTTGTTCTACTGCTTCTATCTGCTCTTGCAACTGCACTTCGAGTAGCTGCTGCCCTAGCAACCGCCAACCTTCTGCGAACGCTTCTACATAGGCTTCTGCCCCTTTCGCTGGCGCGGTTAGGTTAGCATTTAAGGCTTTGAGCTGCTCGCTCACGATAGACTCTAGTAACATTTGGCGTAGTCCCTCGACGGTCATTCTTGTCTGACACTACGCCTTTTTTTCACTCCGCGCTTTTTTTCGTTCACCCTCGCTCATAGGATTCTCCACTCTCCTCTACGAGTTTATGAGAACGTAGAAAGTTATGCACTGAAGATATTTGGTCAATTATCTTGAATAGGACGATTTGAAACAGCAACTGAACAGAGTACGCTATCTAATTACACTATGAGCAATACGCGGCAGCCCTCGATTCTAACTCCTGCACCTGCATATTACACAACGGTCAGCTTCTCAGAACGAGCGATGCAGACAAGCTCTGCCGCCGACAGAAGGCACTGCAGCCCTCGGATGCACTAAGTTCCTTGGCTTACCGGCTTGGTGGTCTCAGTTGGCTAGTGTACGACTTTGGAAAGAGCAGGGCTCGACATCAGGGTGCCGCGAGTTCTACCCAGACCTATCAGTGGCGATCGCACTCAGAGAGCGACCACTCTTCGGGACCATGACACGGTATTATCCCTCTGTACACGCTAGTGATCTGTCGTGGCCTTTGGCAGAGAACCGTAATAGATCATTCTACTGTGAACTAGGAAGGGCAGCGGCAGTACTGATAGTAGATAGGGGGCGATCGCTGTATCGGGTAGCAAAGAAGAAAGCTGCGTCTCGACCAACACTTCGCTTACCTTCGTCCTGGTCGAGGTTGGCAGACTGGCAGGGATGATCGTTCTCTAGCTAATGTGATTACGGGTAATCACGGCATCACATATAGATGAGCACTGGCAGCAATTACACTTCGCTCTAGTACTTCCACCTTTAGCCTAATCAGGCAGGCAGGTAGATAGATAGATAGATAGATAAGGGCAATCTCTCTGCCGAAAACCAGAAAGGTGGAAAACCAGATTAATGAGAAACCAGCGGTCAACAACTCAAAGCATCACATTGATACAGGCTAACACCGAGACCAACGACCGCTCTCATCCCTAATCCTGCTGACCGATAACAACGGCAGATTATGGGGCGATCGCTTGTCTGATAACTGTCATCAATGTGGTCGCACAGCGAGTAGTGACGGTAGGTAGATATAGACCGACCTCACGGCTCTGGTGATGATAGGAGCCGACAAAGCCAACGTCGGACAAATCTCGAATAGCGGCGATTACTCTGGGTGGGAGAGGTGATAGCGTAACAGAGTGTAATCACATCATCACATTCAGGTGAGCACTGGCAGCAATTATACTTTTCTCCAATACTCCATACCCTTCAGCCTAGTCAGTGACGACAGGAAGATAGGGGTGATCGCTTCTCAGCCCTTCCCTTCTACCTCCATCTGTGCAAAGTGCTCCAGCAGCATCCGATGAATAAAGATATAGCCACCGCCTACCTTTTGTAGGAAAAGTCGCTCAGCAGCGTAATCCAAAAAACGGGCGTAGTTCCAAGGCGCATATCCCATGCGGCAAAGCATCAGACGTAGAGAGAAATGGCGGAGGCACGCTGAACCTCCACCAATCATTCCAGCCATCAGACCGAAGCTCAGTACCGCTAGAAGTCCGACACTCTGTCCGCCAACCAATCCAGCACTTAGGCCGATAATTAGAATGAATATTCCAGCATTTCGAGCCGACTTCCAAACTCCTTGGTTAGGCTTCATTTTGTTACTCATTCCGGGGCCTCTCAGCCCACCTATCAGTCCGCTAGTCAGGCCACCAAAGAGGCCACCCATCACTGCAATGAAGAGTCCGAATGCCAGCACATCGCCCAGTCCAATCATCAGTCCTTCTTCGACCAGCCCAACAATCAGCCCAACAACCAGTCCACCTATCAGTCCCAAAACTAGTCCAACAACTAGCCCATGAAGGAGATTTTTTTTGGCGTTTCTCCAAGACCACCTCAAGGTCTCCACCGGGGCTATGTTGCCTAGCTTTGTAGCAACTAGCCCCGCACCTACCCCGTTTGCTAGTCCTCCGAGTAGCCCAGTCCTTAGCCCAGTATTCAGTCCATAGCTCGAATCCATAGCCGGCAGGTAACTGAGTTCAGAAATCAGCCCGTAGCTGAGCCCATAGATCAATCCATAACTTAGTCCATAGACCAGCCCAAGAATCAGCGAACTTTCCAAGCGGTACCATAGTCTTTGAGTCTTAGTCTGAAGCCAACCGGGCTGTATATTCTCAATAAAAAAGACAGTTTGTGAGGCGCTAACCATCCGCTGAGCTATCCAAACCAGCCAGTGTTTCGCTGCTTCACTCTCATAGGGGCACATAGTCCTTCGTCGCTGAAACATCCGCTTGATATAGGTGTCAAACAGTCGCTGTTGAAAAGTTTCGGCACTACCCACGTCAGGGAAACTAGCTGATGAGTCATCTTGATAGGCAAAACTCATCACACTCAATATTAGAGGCGAGCACGCAAATTTCTTAATTTCAGCATTCTGGTTCAGGACTATCCTCAAAGCCGCTAGCTGTTCTCCCGCATGCGCTAGATAGTTGTCTACTTGCTCTGGTGTCAGCGATTGAACGTAGATGGCACTACGTAGCCGTAGCCGTGCAGACAGCGCCTCATAGTCTTTTACCCGGCTACACACTACTATCTCGGTACGGCCATACTCCTGGATGAACTGGTTCAACGCTTCAACACAGGTATCCTGATGTTTGACCTCTACCTCATCGAGTCCATCTAGACATAGGACTAACTGTTCATCACCAATCCATGTCTTCCCTAACGCTTTCGATACCTGGAAGGTCTCATAGAGGTCTTGCACCAGCCACTCGGCAATCGGCTGGCGCTTCTTCGCCCAGGACGATAGATTCAAAATCACCGGGATCGGCTGGCTCAAGTCATCCCCTATACGCTCTAGCAGACTCTGCACTAGCTTCAGCAGCGTTGTCGTCTTACCTGCACCCGGTTCTCCTAGTATCAAGAGCGTTCGACCTGCCCCTAGTCCATCAAAGACATCAGTCGCCTGTATGCCTTCTGGCAAGACTCGGCTTGGTTCGTCAGGAAACTCGCCGACGCCGTTTAGCGGTGAGGCCACTGCCTTACTGCGTTCTTCTAAGCCCAGTTCAATCAGTGCCTGGTTGTGCAGCGACCTCTCTAAGACGCCTTCAATCCAGTAGTGCTTAACGTTATCGACTAACACCTGACGCCAGCGATATTCCTGCTTGCTGAGAGGCTGTGAGGCTACTAAAGTGGTTGGGACGACGTTGATAGGGCTGAAGACATTCGTGGTGTAGTAGCTCGGTCCTTGATTGACTGTGTTGCGATCGCCTACGACAATCGGGCTATTGTCTACGCTGCCACCGATGCTGAGAAACCGTTGATCTGCGCCCTCTCGCGAAGACTCCTCATTCTGGTTGTCAGTAGTCATAAGCCAGTAATAGCAGTAGATCGGTCGGCACAGTTGACTTACTCTACAACGCTCACTGCCCTGACATCTAGTGCTTTCCTTTCGGTAGGGTATGAACAGAGTCTTCTATTGCGATTGAACCAGAGGAGCAAAGGGGGGCAACCACTCTGCTGTAGTTGAGCATCTGCACGTTTCGAGCAAGCAACCAGTACCTAGTCGTGTATAAATCAAGTGATGATTTACCCTGGTCACAGTATGCTTTAACTGATGCTCTGCTGATAATTAGTGCAATTAAAGCAGTACCTGTTGGCGTGATACACCGAATATGGCTATAACGCCACTGGCTGCGATAATACTAGTTGGAATTTCTATATCGACAACTTTCTTAAATATTACGTCTAGATCATCAGAAACAGATCCACATATTGCTTTCTTGAATACAGGGTTCGATAAAACTTTTAGCGCGGCCTGTAGCCCTGAAATATCTTTGTCTATACTAGCTTTCAGCTTTTCTCTAGAAGAGAACCCTAGAAGCGAACTAACAACTTCAAACATGAACTGAATGATAGTGGCAACGAAAGGTATTTTCGTAAGTAACTTCTTTATCCACTGGGCAAATCTCCTGTTTTCTTTAGGAATAAGCTCTGCCGTGTATTCTGGTTCCTTTAACTTGAATACAACTTTCGCTTTTTTAGGAAATTCTCGCGTCTTAATATCTTCATATAACCATTGATAGGCTAGTGAAAGACAGATGAGCAACCTTCTGCGCCTGCTCTTTATCGACCCACTCCGAGCGCAACTCTACGTTTAATGACACCCCTGGTTCAGCATGGGTGAGGCAGACGTTTCCACCTATAACAATTCATCGAGACACCGTAGGTATCCGAGCAGCAGAATCTAGCAGTAGTGCAAAGAAGTACGTACCTAAGCTCTTCAACCTGGTCGGAAGCGATCGACTGGGGGCGATCGCTAGCAATCTATAGACTTAGAACTCCACCGTTTAACTACATAAGTGAACACAATATAAGAGAGAAAGCGACTTTGTGGCAGTTGGTCGGCGGCGTAGCTACTATGATGAACTGTACGCTACTGAGCACTTTGCCAGTCTTTGCTCAGCAGCAGCTTTTAACGGACGATCTAGGTCATACCGATTGAGAAGAGGTTGAACCCGGCCATTACATCGCAGCAGACTTGATTGAACATGACGGCAACACTGTCGTCTTCGACATGCTTGGAGAATTTCACTTACAGTATACTCGTCTCGAAGGTGACTGCGAGGCTGTGCGCGTTCAAGAGCTTCGACTTGGCGGAATGGGACCAAACAGCTCCTCAGATGTCGTCTTCGGCGACCTTTCCGATAATCCCAACAGAAACTACGATGCCTCTGAAGGGCAACCCTACCATCCCTTTCTCAGTGTGGCTTGTCAGAAGCGAGACAGTCTTTCCTAGAGGCAACGTTAGTACCCTCACCTCAGCTAGCATCCTTCAAAAGTCTCCTATACCAGCTGACCCACTTCCGGCAACGGCACATAGCCCCGCTTCCACCAATCACTTCCCGGCAGCAACCGTGCAAAGCAACTGCCGTTCTCTCGCTCACAGCACACATACAGACCTGATTGACTGACAAAAGATAAAGTGTGATGAGCCGAAAGCCTTTTGAGGCTGGACTTTTATCGAATCGAGAAAAGGTGTGGGAGCCAACGTTCTAGAATTAGATACCACTCAAACTCCTTAAACGCTGTGAAAAAAACTCCCGTCTTTACGATGCCTTGAAAGGTTGGTTAGGTCAAGATTGCCCTTGGGCCCATCTAGCGCATCTGACGACCTGTTGCTGGATGGTGTTTGCGCTGATTCAAACCGGCAGCGTCAGCCTAACGAAATGGACCACTTACTTGCCCTGTCGTGGTCTCTACGCTCAGAGCAAGCAAAGACGAGTCTGGCGCTGGTTAGGCAACAGCCGCATCAACATTCACCGGTTGTACAAACCGCTGATCCAGGCAGCGTTAGCAACCTGGGAAGCCGAGTGCCTTTATCTCTGTTTGGACACCTCATTGTTTTGGGAGGAGTACTGCCTAATTCGGTTAGCCGTGGTGTATCGAGGCCGCTCTATTCCGCTAGCTTGGCGGGTCTTAGAACACGCTAGTGCTTCTGTTTCATGTGATACCTACCAAGCGCTGCTCAAGCAGTCTGCTCAATGCTTACACGCTGGGGTAGCCGTCATCGTGTTGGCAGACCGAGGCTTTGTTCATACCCGTGCCATGAGGACAATGCAACAACTGGGTTGGCACTATCGGATTCGTCTCAAAAGTGACGCTTGGCTCTGGCGACCTAGTTCTGGCCGGTGTCAGCCTAACTCGTTCCACCTAGCGCGTGGCAAAGCCCTCTGCTTCCACAACGTCAGACTACACTGGCAAGAAAAGTACGGCCCGCTCCATGTCATTTTGGGACGAAACAATACCAATGGTGAGTTCTGTGCCGTTCTCAGTGACCAGCCGACTAGCTCTGAAACTTTTGCCGAATACGCCTCAAGGCTTGATATTGAGGAAGGATTTTTAGATGACCAATCGAGCGGGAGGAACCCGCGTCGCTTTGCGGCGCTAGGGAGCGCCTCCCAAGACAGCGGTTGGAATCTTCAACGCTCTGAGATTCGCTCCGTCACGGACCTCTCACGCCTGTGGTTTGTTCTAGCCGTCGCCACCCTCTATGTCACCGCGCAAGGTCTAGAGATGGTTCAATCAGGCAGCAGGCGATGGATTGACACCCACTGGTTTTGAGGCAACAGCTATTTTCGCATCGGGCTAGAGTGGACCAAGGGTGCGTATGCTCAACGGTGAGCGGGGACTATATCTGGCGCTCTACACTGTGCTTGGACAGCGACGCATTCCGTAGAGCTTCTGTGTCTGGCACAGCAAAAGGTAACTGAGCCGGAGCCAACTGTAAGTTGTTGGCTAGCGTTCCCAAGTCTTTGGTCAAAAGCAGAACGGTCATAGTCCAAGCAGACGCCGAGTTTGGTACCGCCATTTTTTTTGGGGGACTGTCTGTCAGCGAAAGTAGCGAGCGGTCGTTGGAGTAAAAAGCTCTTGGCTATTGCAGGGTGGGAGAAAGCTCAGAGACCTTCCTATCAAGGCTAAACGGGGTCTGTAAGTTTACCTCAACGAGATTGACTATCCGCTTACAATCTCTTGGTTTTGGCTTAGGCGTCAGACAGCAAGCGAGAGTTGTGCTTTGTGGACAGGTTCACTGTGCTAGTTCTCGAGTTCTTCTCGATTGTTTAGCAATATTCCTTTGTAAGCAAACAGCTATCGGCTACCGCTTAGCAAAGTCTTGTAATCAACAATCACAAGGAAAACTGACATGGCAAACATCAACGGCACAGACAACAACGATTTTCTCAAAGGTACGAATGGCAACGATGAGATAGAAGGTCTTGGCGGCAACGATCTGATCGAAGGCTTAGGTGGCGATGACAATCTCCAGGGCGGCCTCGGCACCGACGTTTTGATCGGTGGCAATGGCAACGATTTTTTAGAAGGCAACAAAGGGACCGATTTTATGATTGCCGGAAATGGTGACGACACCATGGAATGGGACAACGGTGACGGCAGCGATATTATGGATGGCGGCAATGGCTACGACACCGTCCAGGTAGACGGCTCGGTTGAGCTGGGCGATGAGTTCGTGCTGCAACAAAGAGGTACCAAAGCTATCTTCGATCGCCTCAACCTGGTGCCTTTTAATCTAACGGTTGAGAACTCAGAGGTGTTCAATATAAACGGCGAAGGTGGTGACGATAGTCTGATCGTTGGCGATCTTTCCCAGACGGCGGTCAAGAAGGTGATCTTCTCTGGTGGCAAGGGAAATGACTTGCTAGATGCACCAGAGAGCAGTACGCAGATTCAAGCGTATGGCGGTGAAGGGAACGATTTTCTCGCTAGCGGCAGCAATGACGACACGCTAGAAGGCGGTCACGGCGACGACTTTCTTCAGGGTAGAAAGGGCAGTGACATCATGAGCGGTGGCAAGGGTAACGATGTGATGGTCTGGGTTAACGGCGACGGCAGCGACATCATGAGCGGCGGTAGCGGCTTCGATATTGCGGCAGTCAGAGGCTCGGTTGAACAAGGCGATCAGTTTACTTTGGAGCAGCGTGGCCGCAAGGCTATCTTTGAGCGTGTCAACCTGGTGCCTTTTAGGCTGACAGTAGATACAACAGAAGCGTTTTTGATCAGTGGCGAAGGCGGTGATGATAGTCTGATCGTTGGCGATCTTTCTCAGACGGCGGTCAAGCAGGTGATCTTTTCTGGTGGTGAGGGAAATGATTTGCTAGATGCGCCAGAGAGCAGTACGCAGATTCAAGCGTATGGCGGCGAAGGGAATGATTTTCTCGCCAGCGGCAGCAATGACGACACACTAGAAGGCGGTCACGGCGACGACTTTCTTCAGGGTAGAAAGGGTACTGACATCATGCGCGGTGGCAAGGGTAACGATGTGATGGTCTGGGCTAATGGCGACGGCAGCGACATCATGAGCGGCGGTAGCGGCTTCGATATTGCGGCGGTCAGAGGTTCTGTTCAACAAGGCGATCAGTTTACTTTGAGGCAGCGTGGACACAAGGCTATCTTTGACCGTGTCAACCTGGTACCTTTTAGGCTGACGGTAGATTCAACAGAAGCGTTTGTGATTCAAGGCGAAGGTGGTGACGATAGTCTGGAGATTGGTAATCTATCGAGGACCGGGGTTCGGGTTGTCCAATTCTCCGGTGGGCTTGGCAATGATGTTGTCGATGGTAGAAGTGCTCGCACTACTATCAATGCAAGCGGCGATCTTGGTAGAGATGTTTTGCTAGGTGGCCGTGCTGCTGACGCCCTAAATGGTGGACATGATGGAGATATCATAGCTGGTGGCCGGGGTTATGATCTGCTAACGGGTGGATCGGGTGGTGATGCATTTGTGTTTAGCTCTGGCAGACGCTTTCGGTCCAGGGATTTTGGCGTTGACGTGATTACTGACTTTAACGGTGCCGAGGGCGATCGCATCGTCTTGGATACAGCTACTTTTGGCAATATCACAGCCGCAGACATCGCCATTGTTGAAAGCGATCGCGCTGCGCTTAGAAGCAGTGGTCTGATCACCTACAGTCAGAAAACAGGCAATCTGTTCTTCAATGAAAATGGAGCAGAAGCCGGTCTAGGCAGAGGCGGTCAAATCGCAACGCTCGAAGGCTCAGGTCTGAAAGGTAGCAACATTTCAATTGTCTCTGAGTTTGCGTTCTAAGGCCAGGTGGCCGTGAGTAATAGGTGGAAGCTGTGAGCTACAGCCTCCGCCTGCTCCTGTCAGAAAGGCGAAGAAGCTATAGCTTACCACTGGCTACAGAATCAGCCTTCTACCTCTTTTCATTCAGCTTGAGAAAGTTCAATGATTGAGTCAAAGTCAAAGCGTTGGGTTAGCTCAAAAAGTTGTTCTGCAATAACACGATGCTGATCTGGAATTCCTTTTAGTAGCTGCTCGATAAGTTCGGCATCTACCTGTACGGCGGCCTGATGGAGTTGAGCGCGCCACGCGGTTGGCATCACAGCTAAACTTTCTGTCTCAATGCTGAGCTGGCTATCTTCAGTGCTTATAGCCTTCT
>CAWCXR010000002.1:0-361553 GCA_963799555.1 uncultured cyanobacterium | reverse complement strand
CGCTAGAAGAGGAGCCGCAGCTATTGGAAGGCATGGGTGTTTTGGCGCGATCGCCCGTTTAGCGCCCGTTTAGCGGTGCTGGGGCGGTTAAGCGATCGCAGCTTCTACATAGGCAGACATACTAGAAGCCTCAGGCAACGGCTCACCTTCGAGCTTAAGTCCTTCTAAATGAAACGAGATAGCCTCTTCCATATTCTCTGCCGTTTCTGCCTGCGTAGCGCTTGTGGTTACGCACCCCAGAATATCAGGCGAGTATGCCGAAAATCCTGTCTGAGTTTTTTCAATAACAATTAGATACTTCATGTTTTTAGAGCCACTGCTAGAATCTTTGGTTCTTTACCTATGAGGAACAAAAACTCAAGCAGGAGCACTGATCTTAGGCTTCTCCGCTTCGACACCTCGTTCAGCGCAGTCTTCTAAATATTCATCAACAACAGTCTTGAAATTAGCGGCTAACTCTGCAATGTCATCACCATCAAAAGACAGCAAATCTTGCTCAAGTCCCTCAATCATACCCTGTAGATATCCATCAGTCGGATCAACCACGGCGCTGGCCTCGTATCCTCTATGGGCTAACCGGATGTTGGTCGGTAAATAGTTGGTTATCAGTCATGAGTCACTCCATTGTTACGTAGCTGCTTTTTTAGGCTTTGCCGCACACCGATGCTTAGATCCTTACTAGCTTTTCCGGGAAGTGTGGCAGTTTTACCATTAGGCAACAACCATCTCCCATGTGATCTCTTACCTTTGCCTGGACGGAACTGAGCACCTAGCGCGCTTAAGACAACCTCAGCCTCCTTCCGTGTAATTGGACTACCAGTGAAGAGCCTAGCAATTGTTCTTTGAACCTCTTCGTCTGATAGTTTTGCCATCTGTTTCCCTAGATTGTAATTTAATCAGTGACTGCAAACCTGGCTCAAAACCGACTGTCTACTGCTGATTATTACAGCTCATTCGCAAAATGACTGGATTGAATGAGTGCGATCGCCCGCCCAATCCACCAAAACACTCTCAGCAGCAAAAAGAGAAAGAGTATGGCTAAGAATAGGCTTTTTACCCTGGCTATGGTGCCGCACCGTAAGGGCATCGAGATATATTGTATAGTTGTCACTTGCTGTCAATCGCTGCGCTTCCCGCTTTTTTGTGCATAGACAAACCCGAGGTAGAAAACGCTTCAGTCCCCTCTACCTGCTTTGGCGGATAGTTGCCTTCTTCGTCTGGCTGTGGGCGCTATCGGCGCTGCTGATACTGCTGCTGCGGTTTGTGCCGCCGCCCACCACTAGCTTCATGCTGCAAACTGCCTTTCGCAATGGCCCCTATGCCTATCGCTGGCAGCCTTACGAGCAGATCTCGCCGAACATGTCCCTTGCTGCGATCGCGGCAGAAGACCAGCGCTTCCCCACACACAAAGGGTTTGACGTAGATGCCATCAACGCCGCCCTTAGAGACGCCGAAAATGGCGCTAGCCTGCGTGGGGGCAGCACCATCACTCAGCAAGTCGCCAAAAACCTATTCCTCTGGCCAGGGCGCAGCTTTATCCGCAAAGGCATAGAAGCCTGGCTGACTATCCTCATAGAGCTGACGTGGAATAAACAGCAGATCTTGCAAATGTATTTGAACATTGCACAATTTAGCGATCGCACTTTCGGTGTAGAAGCCGCCAGCCAGCAGTTTTTTCAAATATCCGCTCGCGACCTCACCCCCGCAGAAGCCGCCCTCCTCGCCGCCGTGCTTCCTGGCCCGGAGCTTTACAGTCTAGAAGCCCCTTCGTGGGAAGTGCTAGACCGCCAAAGCTGGATTCTCACCCAGATGAACCAGCTCGGTGGCACGGCCTATCTTCAACAACTATCAGATGGTTTCTAGTAGGCTTTCTCGTGGATGCGACGGGACCAAGGATACGCGCTCAAATAATGTACCGATAAAAGCAATCAATATTGCCCTGGGTTTAGCGTGCTAAACCCCTACGTAAATGCCGATTTTGGGTAGGGTTCATAGCACTCCTATGACCAGTGAATCGCTGATGCTACACCGGTATCTTATTCAGGCGTATGTCCCTAGTGCTATTTACTCTCAGATCTGTAGCGCGGGTTACACCCATAGCCCCCTTCACCCCTTAATTACCTCCATCAGAGGTAGTAATTTTACCTGGCGTCTCCTCACTCGGATGGATGTTGGGTTTCGTCCTTCTGACAATACTTAAGGGTATTAACTGCTAGGTAACTTGCTGTGATCGCTTTCCACAAGCCGTTCAACCAAATTGCCTGGTCAAATCACGCAACCGAACACTTTGTTGCAAAAGCAGTAGTGAAAGCCGTCAGCTCGCACTTTATCGCGTCATCCTAGCGGGTTTTCTACACCTTCCAAACAAAATAGTTCTGGCATTCTAAAAGAGTCAAGCAAAGGAGACAAACCTCACATGAACAAACTCATTCGTTACATTCTAGGTATCTTTCTACCCCCCCTCGGCGTTTTTCTAACCTATGGCATCAGTTCAGCATTCTTCATCAATCTAGGTCTGACATTCTTGGGTTATGTCCCAGGCTGCATTCACGGGGTATGGGCGATTGCCAAGCATTACGAGAAAGCTGCTGCGCTGCCTGCAGACTCAACCAGCCCTACCTAAAAGTAGAACTTCTCTGAAGACGCTTTCAATTATTCACCCTTAAAAAGAAGAGCAAAAAAATATGTTGGGATTTTTCGTAACTACGCTGATCACTGCCCTGAGTATTCTGGTCGTTGACCTGATTGTTCCAGGCGTCGGTATCGCCACCTTTACTGCTGCACTCCTCGCGGCGGTCTCTCTTGGCGTTGTCAATGGTTCTGTCAAACCAGTATTGAAGACGCTGTCGTTGCCAGTCACCTTTCTCACACTGGGCGCATTCTCTCTAGTTGTTAATGGCCTGTGCTTCTGGCTCGCCTCCGTACTGGTACCCGGCTTTACCGTGAGCGGTCTAATCGGCTTTATCTTTGGTCCGATTGTGCTGTCCACTGTCAGCACGTTTCTCTCCGGCTACTTCGCTAAGAACGACGTGGAAGCCAAGATTGCTGGCGTTGGCGAAAAGCTAAAGCTAAACAAAGGCGAAGGCGATCGCATCGACGCTGTTAAAGAACAAGAGAAGCTAGAAGGCACAAAACTCTCCTAGTCTACTGTTCTTAGTTCTGTCGAATTAGGGACGTGCGTCTAAATAACATACCAATTGTGCATCGGTATCCCGTAGGGGCGTAGCATGCTACGCCCCTACGGGATGGGACGTTATTTATCAGCTACTCCCTTAGTTCATCTAAAATTTCTTTTTGTTATAACCTCTGTTGCTCTCTTGAGCGGTGGAGGTTTTTTGGTGATTGAGTGCGATCGCAACTCCCTCATCAAGCCTGTTTGTTACATAGGTACGCCGGGCAAACTGCAGTGTCAGTGATTTTCACCTTAAACCAGCGCCAACCCCCGCCGCCTTCTCTGTCAAAAGCAACAGCAAAATTCATCTGTAATCTCACCTACGAAGCCCGACCCGACAAGTGTAGAAGTACTCAATTCCACCGGGAATGAATGTAATTTTCTTGTTAGGACTTGGGCAATCTAGGGTCGAAATTCGGATATAACTCTAGGCGCAGTCGTGAACAGACTCAAGTCATTATTTTCCAAAAAATCGTCAGGGGTCGGTATCGAACTTACGCCCGAGCGCATCAATATAGTGCGTCTCAAAAAGAAGGGGCAACAGCTGAAGCTACAAACCTTTGCCACTGCCGAAGTTCCTGAAGGCGTTTTTGAAGAAGGCCAAATCGTCGATAGCCCGACTATGGCCGAAATCATTCAAGAAACCCTCGCCGAGCACAAGATCAAAGTCAATCAGGCTACCACCGCCATCCCAGGCCGCGCAGTCACGCGTGTCATTCTGGTCCCTTCCGAGCTCGACGACAACGAGCTACGCGAAATGGTCCTCAACCAAGAAGCTAGCCTGTACCTGCCATTCCCTAGAGACGAAGCCGATGTTGACTACCAAAAAGTCGGCTATGTCGTCGATGACGACGGCATAGAAAAAGTCAGAGTCCTGCTCGTCGCAGTCAAAAGAGAGATTACCGACAGCTACACCGAAACCTTTGCCCAAGCAGGGCTGAGCCTCAACGTCCTAGAAACCAGCAGCTTTGCTCTAATTCGCACCATCCGCGAGCAGCTTCGGCAGTTCACCTCTCAAGAAGCCGTCGCGATCGTCGATATCCAGTTCGAGAGCACCGAAATTTCTATCGTTGTAGACGGCACGCCTCACTTTTCTCGCACCGTTCCGCTCGGCACTTACCAGATTCAAAGCGCCCTCAGCCGAGCGATGAACCTACCGCCTACTCGCAATGCCGACCTGCTACAGGGGATGTCCATTCCGCCTGGCCCCATTTCTGGTGCTCCCAAAGGCGGCATGAACCCTGGCACCGCTGCAATCTTGCGCGTTGTTGGCGAACTGTCCGATGAACTGCGCCGCTCAATCGATTTTTACCTCAATCAAGGAGAAGACATGGAGGTAGCACAGCTACTGTTAGCCGGTCCTGGTGGAGCCATTAGCAATCTAGACGAATTTTTCTCGCAGCGATTGGGACTGCCTGCTAGCGTGATCGATCCCATAGACGCGCTAGCGGTCGAAACTGATGAAGAAATCACCCAAACGCAGCGCTCCGGTCTAGCGACTGCGTTTGGACTCGGGCTAAGGGAGGTATAAGGCTATGTACGGAATCGATATCAATTTCCTAAACGATCGCGTTGACAGGCCCGTCGATGCCATTGTTGTAGCCGGTCAGGCTGCTCCTAAACCGTCTCTTGCTAGAAAGCTACCTCTCCTAATCGGACTGATGGTTGCACTCAGCGCTCTCGGCGGCGTTGGCAGCTACTGGATGGTCCTAGAGAATCAAAAGAAAGGACTCCTTGCCCAGTCCTCCGCCCTAGATTCGCAGCTAGCCGAACTTCAGCAAAAAATCGCTCAGATAGATACCGTCAAACAGCAAACCGCTGCTATCAACTCAGAAATCGAGGCATTAGCAGGTGTGTTTGAGCGCATTCGACCCTGGTCCGCGATTGTCCGCGACGTGCAGGGGCGCATTCCGACCCGTACTCAGATTTTGCGCCTGACACAAACCGCTGCTACCGAAAGTGGCTCAGATGCAGGCGGCATTGAACTAGGTGGCAACGCCTGTTCTTTTGACGATGTCAATGACTTTTTGCTAACGCTCAAAAGTTCGCCTTTTCTAGTCAGCGACTCGATTGAGATCACGACTGCCAGCCTGGGTGCAGAAGTGCCAGGCCGCTGTCCGGGCGCAGCCGCAACCGAAGAATCTGCTGAGCTAGTCACCTACAACATCACTGGTGATATCGAGAGCATTCCGGCAACGGCGCTGCTCAATGAGTTAAATCGACAGCAGGAGTCCACCGGACTAGCTGCTCGCATTCGTGCCCTTCAAGCAACAGGAGCAATAGAGTAATGGCCGCACTAGGAGATTTTGTTTCACCTGATGATGCTGATTTTATTGACGAACCGGTCAATCCGGTCATCTTTGGTTTAGAAATTACGCCGACGATTCTGGGCGTTTTGATCGCGCTAATCGGGATCGGCGGCGCTGGCTATCTGTACAAAGAAAAGGTGATGCCTGTCGCTGAGGGCAATACCGCACTCCGCGTAGATATTGCGACCAAAGAAAGTCAGCTGGTTTCACAGGCCCAGGAGTTGGAAAACATCGCCAAAATTGAGGCTGAGCTAGCCGTTGCGATGCAAAAACGGCGAAATGTCTACTCGCTCTTTGCCAACGAAGAGACGATGGACACGCTGCTTTTGGATATCAATCAGCGGATTGAGAGCAGCAATGCCACGCTCAATGGCATTCGCAACCAGGTCAGCGCTAGGGGCATTCCGCCCATTCTGCTGGCGGCTCAGCTGAAATCCTTCTCGCCTGGAGAAAAGGCCGTTGTTGCCGATGGCTCTCTGGGGGAAGGGGTCAATAACAAGCTTAAGCGCGAAACCTATGCAATCAATTTCTCGGCTGACTATGCGCAGACCCAGTCAATTCTAAGAAATCTAGAGAGATTGGAGCCGCTGCTGCTAGTGAGAAACTTCAATATCAACAGCGGTCAGACGGTAGAAGAGACCATCATCGGCAGCAATGGCCAGGTGATCAGTAGCCCCAAAGCGCAGCTAGATACGTCCTTTGAGATTGATGCGTTGATTCCGACTGCGGATGCGGATGTTCCACCAGAAGTTGCACCGCCTGAAGCTGCCGAAGGCGCTGAAGCTGAGGCCACTAGTCCATAAGGTCAGCTTATTAGATTAGCCGATCAGTCCGACATGCCGAGCCCGTCTATGACCAGATCTTTCATCTCAACTTTGCCTTACACATCGCTAGATTTGACCCAAGGAGTACCTGCTGTGAAACGTCGTCTTAATTTTAGAAGCCTGATGCTAGGAGGCGCTTTAGCTGCATTGGCCGGCCCTTTGGCTGTTGTTCAATCTGCTATCGGTGCGACGACTGTAGAAGGTATCGCCCTAAAGCAAACCGCTGTCGGGCTAACGTTAAGGCTGGAAACTACGGGAGATTCTCCTCAGGTGGTGATGGCTAGTTTGGGTAAAACGCTACAGGCGGATATTGCTCGTGCCCAAATTCGGCTGCCGGAAGGTCAAAGCTTTATTCAAGACAACCCTGCGCCCGGCATTGAGTCTGTTCGGCTAGAAGCGGTAACGCAAGATCGCGTTAGGGTGACGGTCACCGGAAAGGAAAAAGCGCCAGTCAGTGAGATTGAAAAGTCGGCAGATGATACGTTTGTGCTGGTGTTGGATACGCGATCGCAAGCCAAGTCCAACCCGTCAAAGCTGCCGGAGTCTCTTCCCACTGTTCCTAGCGAGACCGGTGCTGCTGAAGCGAGTCCGGCTGAGACTCGTTTAGCCCAAGCTGATTCTACTGACATCGTCCAAACGTCTCCTCCATTCATTCCAGAGATTGCTCAAAGTGAAGATACCCCGGAAGTTCTAGTCCCTAATCCAGGTGTCATTATCGACGGTACGCCCGTCACTACACCGACTCTCAATGGTGCGCCGTCTTTTTTGCCTCGTGCGATCGCGCCGCCAGTCGGTGACCTCTCCGTATCCGATATCGATTCCACCCTAGATGAAATTGATCTAGGCACCGCCGAACGAGTGCCCAGGCTGGTCTTGAGAGATGCCTCCGCTCGCGAAGTACTTTCCCTACTCGCGAGATCAGCCGGCTTGAACCTAGCTTTCTCCAATAACGAAGGCGCGGGCGCGGAAGCCTTCGACGCAAAAGTGTCTCTCGACATCGAAAATGAGCCTGTCCAAAATGTATTCAACTACGTACTACAGCTCTCTGGCCTAGAAGCCAACAAAGTGGGCCGGACTATCTTCGTTGCGCCACGCTTGCCCAACAGCGCCCGCAACGTCCTCGTCCGCAGCATCCGTCTAAACCAAATTGATGTCAGTAGTGCTGTCAACTTCCTCGTGTCGATGGGCGCTGAGAGTGCGGTCAGTAGTGAAAGTTCGGTTACGAGTGTGAACGCTGTAGATGTCGGTGGTGGCACGGACGTAACTGAATCAACCACCACTCAATCAGGTCACTGACCAACCAACGAATTGATTTTGCCGACGCCGATCCGCTGCTACGGGGACTTACAATTATCGGTGACGAGCGCACGAACTCTTTGACGCTCATCGGCACCCCTCGTCAGATCGAAATTGCCTCTGTCTCAGATGGTACAGCTAGATATTCGCCGTCGTCAGGTCGCTGTCAACCTAAGCGTGATTGACGTGAACTTAGTGAAATTCAGAGATGCTGGGGCTAGCTTCTCTTTTGGAACTGGGAACACCGCTGTGACTCAAACAAGTGGACTAGGTCTAATTAATTTTGGCGATGCAGCTCCTAATATTGGGGCCTTAACAGATGGGTTTATAGGCTCTGCAATCGGTGCAGGTAGCCCAGTTACAGGCTTGGCAACCCAGTTCTTAGCCCGATTACAGGCGGTTGTCACCAACGGTAGTGGGAAGGTGGTGACCGATCCGACCCTGGTAGTCCAAGAAGGTCAGACCGCTGCGGTTCAGCTTACACAGGAAGTGGTTACCAACCTGGAGAGAGAAGAAACGCTAGATGATGCTGGACGGGTTACCAGAGTCGATATCAAGGTAGAGAAAGAAGATGCTGGCCTGAACCTGCAAGTCCAAATCGACAAAATTGATGACAATGGCTTCGTCAACCTGTCTATTGCGCCTTCGATCTCAGCACCTACTTCTGAGTTTGACACAGGCGCTGGCTCAATCATACTGCTGGCTAAACGTCAGCTCAGTTCGGGACAGGTCCGGGTGAGAGACGGGCAAACGCTCGTACTATCCGGAATCATTCAAGATTCTGATCGAGTGACAAACTCCAAAGTCCCTATCCTAGGCGATATTCCACTATTAGGCGCACTCTTCAGAAGCACTAATCGAAACGAAGAGCGCCGCGAGCTGATTGTGCTGCTAACGCCAGAAATTCTGGATGATTCTGATACTGCTGTGTATGGATATGGTTATACACCTGGCGAGGATGTGCAGCGGCTGCTAGAAAACCAGCCATAGAGAATCCGTTCGTATGCTAGGCTTTCGCAAATTAAAGTTCGTTGGGATTCCATATTCCATAAGAATCAATCAAAGCCGATGTTTCTCTAGAAAAGAAGCATCGGCTTTTTGTCAAGACGAATAGTCTTTTTTGTCTTTGTAACGGTAAATTTTATTAAAAATCTCCCGAATGCATACAAATTAAAGGTTTCCTCTGTTCAGATGGCACAGGTACCCCTTAGAATGGGGCAGTAAAATTCATGAGGTTTCGCGGGTTTCAGCGGTTGCTGTCAACGGCTGACATTCTTCTCATTTTTGAAGCCTCATACAAACTTTACACTCTGCCCCCTGGCGGATATTCATCTGGTTGCCTTCTGGCAAACCATTAGCCAAACGTCCACAGGCATACACTAGTCAGCGATTAGATTAGATCAACTCGTTCAAATCAACCCAATCATCCTCCGAGGAGATAAGCATGAATAAAGGTGAACTCGTCGATACAGTTGCAGACAAGACTTCATTAACCAAGAAGCAGGCTGATACTGTAATTTCAGCGGCTGTAGAGTCCATTATGGAAGCTGTATCAAAAGGTGAAAAGGTCACTCTAGTAGGCTTTGGCTCGTTCGAGCCACGGGCTCGCAAGGAGCGGGAGGGCCGTAACCCCAAGACTGGCGATACTATGGTGATTCCGGCAACCACAGTGCCCGCTTTTTCAGCAGGTAAGCAATTCAAGGAGATGGTGGCCGGAAAGAAAAAGTAGGCGCGCTTTCATTGATGGCTAGACCAGTTCATGGCGGAAACTTAGCTTGGGCTGCTGGTCTGGCACAGTGTTTGCCTACTGAACTGTTAGATTTTTCAGCTAGTATTAGTCCGCTTGGACCGCCTCCTTCTGTTCAAAGGGCGATTCAGGCGGCTTTTTCACAGATGGTGGCCTATCCTGACCCAAACTATGGCGGCTTGCGCAGGGCGATCGCACATCATCACTACCTCCCAATCGACTACATCCTCCCTGGCAACGGCGCAGCAGAATTACTCACCTACGCCGCTCGCGATCTCACCTCACTACAGCGACCAACGCTGCGGCTTAGCCCTGGATTTAGCGATTATGATCGAGCGCTGAAGTCGTTTGATGCCCAGCTGCTGGATGTGCGTCTACTAACTGCAGACGGCTGGCAGTTTGATCGCTGGGACGTCAACCTCTCTATTCCTGAAGACACTGCGTTAGAAGAGTGTGGCTTTCTGTTGAACAATCCTCACAATCCGACCGGGGCTGTCTTTTCGAGAGACAGAGTGCGATCGCTCCTTGCAAAATTCGCTTTGGTCGTTGTCGACGAAGCCTTTATGGATTTTTTGCCACCCGAGCAAGACCAGAGCGTAATTGACTTCGTGCATGAATTTCCCAATCTGGTTGTCATTCGCTCTTTGACGAAGTTTTACAGTATGCCGGGAGTCCGACTAGGCTATGCGATCGCCCATCCCACAACCATCAGCCGCTGGCAGCAGTGGCGCGATCCGTGGTCAGTCAATACCTTTGCGGCAGCAGCAGGTATTGCCGCACTCCAAGACAGTGCCTTCCAGCATCAGACCTGGAACTGGCTGAAGCTGGCAAATAAGCAGCTCTACAAAGGGTTAGCAGCGCTGCCTGGGTTGAGCCCGCTGCCTAGTAGTGTCAATTTTCTCTTGGTTGCCTGTGATATTTCAGCTACGGCATTACAGGAACAGCTGCTCAGGCAGCATCAGATCTACATTCGCGACTGTATGAGCTTTGCAGAATTGGGCGATCGCTACTTCAGAGTAGCGATCAAGACCGAAACCGAAAACCAACGATTGCTATCAGCTTTGGCTGACGTGCTGCCTAGCTTGAGAAAGGATTAAAGCGGATGGCTGATTATGACCTGACGATTTTGGGTGGAACGCTAACAGGACGCAAAGCCGCGATTCAGGCCGTTAGCTATGGCGCGAGGGTGGCCTTGGTTGAGCCGCCGGGTTTGTTCATGTCCAACCAAAGGCATCGGTATTTGCTACAAGTCCTTCAGCAAGTTGCGAAAGGGCAGCAGACGCAAGCTGTTAGCCAGTGTTTCGGGCTCAAAACTCCGAGTTGCGGACGGACGGAGTGGAGCTGGCTGGCTTTTTTAGAATGGAGTGCGATCGCGACTGAGACCCAAGATGCCGATCTCTCAGTGGCGGCGATGAGTGCTAAAGGCGTTGACGTTGTTCTAGAAATGCCAGAACGACTGTCTGAACAAAGTGTTGTGACTACGGGCAGCAGGCAGATCAAAGCGCGATCGGTCTTAGCCGCTTTTGGACTATCGCCGGATGTGTTAAAGCCATTGATGCTGATGACCGCGTTGCCTGAAACGGTGATGGTTTGGGGCGGTGGCGTGCGATCGCTGCTGTGGGCTGAAGCTTTGAGTCAGCTAGGCGTAGAGGTAATTTTGCAGACGGTGGAGGTTTTGCCGGGATGGGATGAAGGGGTGCAGAGACTGGTGCGATCACAGCTCACAAAGGCGGGCGTCACCTTCCTCGATCCGGCGAATACGCGAGCGCTTGATGTCAAAGCAGATTTCACGCTGCCTTTTGGAACCGAACAGCCAGCGCTGACCTTACCCAAGTTTGCCTATCGACAGCGAGAGCGTGTTCCTTATCTGACAGTTAATCAAAAGTTGCAGACAGGCAGTCCTCGATTATTCGCTTGCGGCGCGGTAATTGAGGGAAATGGAGATGCGATCGCCCCTAGTCAGGAAGTTTCAATCGCCATCAAAAACGCGCTGTTCTTATCCGCTTACCGAATCAATCCTGAGCGAAGGATAAAAGCAGGCAGCCGATATGCCATGGCTGGGCTCACCTACGCTCAGGCCAAGCAGCGCTACGGCGCTAGAGTTCGAGTATGGGAAGCCGCTCAGGCAAACAGCACTGACTTATCTCAAGTCACACCATCACCTAGTTATTGCCAGTTAGTCTGTGTCGATCGGCTTTTGGTAGGGGTGCATTTGGTAGGCGATCGCGCCGCCGACTACATTTCACCCTTAGCGACTTTTCTAGGCCAACCCATCACCAAACTCTCCAACAGAATCTCACCCGCAACATCACCAGACCTTTGGAATCTTGTTCGTACAGCGGCTAAGCAATATCACCAAACTCAGTGGAAAATCGGCTACTGGAAACGCGACTGGTCCGAAAACTGGTTCAACTGGCAACGCAGTCGACGGTGACTAGAAAGACAAGTGAAAAATTATAAGGCTCTACCTTCTAGCACCTGAGCGACTGACAGATTTAGAGAAGAGAAAACAACTGAGCGAATCGTCTCAGACCGTAAATAAACTCGCTCTGTGTAGCTACTATTTTTCAAAGTCAGCGCAGTGATTTTGTCTCTATGGCGATCCACAATCCAGTATTCAGGAATCTGCCACCATTCATACTGCTGACGTTTCCACTCGTAGTCGCGTCGGTAATTATCGCTGCGATCGCCACCAGGACTAACCATTTCAGCCACAAAGACCGGCGACGGCATTCCTATCAAAATTGCACTCTTCTTGAGCGTAGCCATCAGCTCAATATGGGCAGGTTGAAGCACCAGCAAATTGGGTTCACGGTCGGCCCGGCCATCACCGACCGGATGAACCTGCAGCTCAGTAGCGGAGTCTCTAACTAGCTCTCTAGGTGTCACAAATTGCTTCAGCAAATACTCTAATTCGCCCGCCATTCGGACATTGTTTTCATCTTCTGGCGGCAACTCTACAACCTCTCCATTACTCAGCAGCCGAAACTTTCCATCCGATCCAGAATCAGCCGCCAAATACTCTTCATATGTCTTGTAACGGACAGAGGTATAAGTCACAATTCCAGTCAAACTTTATTTCCCAATTGCAGCGCTATGCTTTATGGCGAACGGGAGGTTCTAAATGCGAGCAATGGTGACTGCTTCGGGCTGGTCCTGATATTTTCCCTGTCTGGTGTCGTAGCTAACTTGGCAGGGTTCGCCTTCTAAGAACAAAAGCTGCACAACCCCCTCGTTCGCATAGATGCGGCAGTCGGCGCTAGAGGAGTTGGAGAATTCTAGGGTCAGGTACCCGCGCCAGCCGGCTTCGGCGGGCGTGAGGTTGGCGATGATGCCGCAGCGAGCATAGGTGCTTTTGCCGATGCAGATAGTGGTGATGTTGTTGGGCATCTTCAATCTTTCTAGGGCGACGCCGAGGCCATAGGAGTGGGCTGGCAAGATGAAGTAGCTGCCGTTTTCATCTTCCTTTAAGGTGGTGGGTTCTAGGTTCTCGGGATTGAAGTTTTTGGGATCGATGACGGTGCCGGGGACGTGGCGGAAGATGCGAAATTCATTAGGAGAAAGGCGGATGTCGTAACCGTAGGAGGATAGCCCATAGCTAATGACTGGGGTTTCGTGCGAATGCGTGGATAGCTGTGTTTTGCGGATTAGAGAGGGTTCAAAGGGCTCGATCATGCCTTTGCTGGCAGCTATCTTTATCCACGCATCGTTTTTAATCATTGTTTTCTCTAGTTTGAGTGGCTAATTCTGTTCTTGAGCGGCTGACTTTTCAAGAGATTCTTTATGATCCGAAGTTTTTCTTGTTTCTGTATGCGATCACTTTCAGCGGGGGTCGCGATCGCCTAAAGCGACGAACATCCCCATCCCCAAAGGTCAAGGAATGTCCGAGACTGGTTGAATCATCACAAACAACCAGTCCAATTATGGAACTCTACGCCCGAATTGAGCAAATCCTAAAAAGCCTACGTCCTGCCTTCAGTCGAGAAATCCCGTTTGAATGGTTTGTGCTGTTGATGTGGGGATTGCTATTGAGTCATCAACCAGCAGCGGTGACCAGCTATGTGAACGGCTTAGGTCTAGATGAATCCTGCTATGATGCAGCGCTTCATTGGTTCCATTCCAAAGCGTTCAATATAGACGAAGTCTGCGGGCGATGGGGGCAGTGGCTCTCATCACATCCCGCAGCCCAGCGATTAAAAGGCCAGTTAGTCTATCTCGGTGACGGCATAAAAGTCGGCAAGGAAGGCCGCAAAATGCCCGGTGTCAAGGGCTTACATCAGGAGTCAGCCGATGTGAACAAGCCGGAATGGATACGCGGTCACTACTTCAGTGCGCTGAGTCTGTTGCTAGGTCAGGGCAAAGCACTGTTTGCGGCACCTATCGTCTTGAAGCTGCATGATGGCATTGACCCCATAGCCACCTACAAGCCGACGCTGGTGGATAAGATGGTAGCTATCTGTCTCACCTACATGGCAGCGGGCAGCTACGCTATCTTGGATGCCTACTATGCGTCAGCTAAGGTGCTGCAACCATTTCGAGCGCAGGGGTTACATCTCATTAGCCGAGTGGCGATTTCTACCGTAGCGAAGGCAGACTTTTGCGCCAATCCGAAGGTGCGTGGCCCTGGTCGTCCTAGACTTTGGGGGAGTGATATTAAACTCAGGGAGTTATTTGCCCCGATAGACGGCTGCTCGCAAGCTGTCGTTTGGCTCTATGGTCAACGTCAAACTGTCTACTATCAGTGCTTTGAGTTCTTTTGGGACGACTCTGATGAATTAGTCTTGTTCGTCCTGACACAACTGCCTAGCGGCAAGCAGATTATCTTGCTTTCTAGTGACACCACACTCACCGGGGCGCAGGTGATTGAAGCCTATGGTTGGCGCTTCAAAATTGAGGTTAGCTTTCGCTCGTTAGTTCAGCTCTTGGGAGGCTTTGACTATCGCTTCTGGCTACGGTCTATGACCAGAGCTTCTAGCTGGCCTAAGAATCTGGTCTTGAGTGACTTCAAGACTGATTTTCAGGCTCAGGTGGCTATCAAAGTTGAGGCATTTGAGAGATTTGTTAACCTCAATGCGATTGCTTTAGGACTACTCCAAGTTCTCGCTTTAGAGCTGCCGAATATCGTTTGGACTCATTTCCCTCAGTGGTTTCGCACGCTGCCAAAGCATGGATTGCCCAGTGAACAGATTGTGCGGATGGCGCTTCAGCATCTACAGCCGGTAGTTTTATCGAAACGTAGGCCTACCCTACTTCTCGCTAAATTACTCGCGGCCAAACTTAATCTGCCTCAAACCCCACAACAGACGGCTTCAGCCGCCTAATTTTTCAACAGAAACTTCGGACTGTCTATCTTTACAAAATGTAGTTGCGGCGAAATTTTGTGATTTGATCGGCGACGGCTAGCAGCGACTCTGGCATCTGCGGTCCTGTCAAAATGATTTCTACGTGAGAGGGTCGCTCTTTTAATAGAGTAAGGACTTCGTTTTCTTGAATCAGACCAAAGTCAATGGCTAGGCTTAGCTCGTCTAAAACGATCAGGCCATAGTTCCCTTCTCTGATTTGGGTTTGGGTGTGCGACCACAAAGCTGTGATGGCCTGTTGAGTTTGGTCAGAGACCTCTGGGCTCTTAATACAATCTAGGCTTTCGCACCGAATCCAGTCGAGGTTCTGTCCCATGCTCATGGGATGCGTCGGACCTTGACCGATGCCACCTTTCAAGAACTGCACGACTAGGACAGGTAGCCCTTGTTCAGCAAGGCGCATGGCCTGCACCATCACGTTAGTAAAAAAGGTACGATGCTGCGAGGTAAAGACCTGAACAGTGCCCTCAACAGCACGAAGCATTGGATGATGGCGAACGGCGGGAAGCGGAATGGGATCACCAGGAATCGTTCTAAGCGGTAAAACCATAGAGTCTGAGGTTCGGCTATGACCAACTAAATATAGCGTAATTACCGCTGCCAAATAGAAACAATACGCTATATGTCGAAAGCAAGCCCGTGGCGACGTATGATTTACGCGCATCGCGCTTCTGAGACTTCTCAGCAATTGTGCAACGCCTTTTCCATCTGACCATTTACGTTCCCCTTTCCCCACCTGAATTGCTTATGTCCTGGCACCGCCCCGACCAACGACAGCCCGATCAGCTCCGCCCCTTTAAGTTTGAACGTCGGTTTACAGATTATTCAGCCGGATCGGTGCTGACCCACTGTGGCAATACTAGGGTGCTGTGTACGGCCTCTATCGAATCAGGCGTACCGCGCTTTCTTAAGGATTCTGGCCAAGGATGGCTGACGGCGGAGTATCGCATGCTACCGGGGTCTACTCAGACTCGCAAGTCGCGCGAGTTCATGAAGCTCTCTGGTCGAACACAGGAGATTCAGCGGCTGATCGGGCGCAGTTTGAGGGCGGCGCTAGATATGGAGGTGCTAGGGGAGCGGACAATTACAATTGATGCCGATGTATTGCAGGCGGATGGGGGCACCAGGACGACCTCTATTACTGGAGCGTATGTGGCTTTGGCAGATGCGATCGCCCACCTAGTCAAGACCGGCGAACTCACCACCTCTCCGCTGCGCCGCCAAATTGCTGCTGTCTCAGTTGGCCTGCTAGAAGGCGATCCTTTTCTAGACCTTAACTATCCCGAAGATTTTGCTGCTGATATTGATCTCAACGTGGTTATGAACGACAAGCTGGAGCTGATTGAAGTGCAGGGTACTGCTGAGGCGGGAAGTTTTACGCGATCGCAGCTCAACACCATGCTCGACTATGCCGAAACAGGAATTGCGCAGCTCATGCAGCTACAACAAGAGGCCTTAGCTAAAAACCAGTAAAAATGCTTAGAGGTTAACGCAGTTTTAACACTTTCATAAACTAGTGATTTTGCGTCCTTAAACTGGGCTGCGTAGATTGCTCCTTGGCTCATTTTTTGACCTTAGGAGTTTCAACATGGCGACGAGCGTAAAGAAGTTTTTTACTAGTTTCAGAGTTTTAGGAGCAACGGCACTAGTAGCAACTGTTGGTCTGACCTCTGTTGCTGCAAACGCACAGAGCAATCTGATTGCTATTGACGGATCGAGCACTGTCTTCCCGATTACGGAAGCGATGGCCGAAGATTTCACCACCACTGTTGATCCTAGCGTCAACATCACAGTGGGCGTTTCGGGTACCGGCGGTGGTTTCAAAAAGTTCTGCGCGGGTGAGACAGTCATATCCGATGCTTCTAGACCGATCAAACAGTCTGAAATTGAGCTTTGTAAAGCCAATGGCATCAACTACGAACAAATTCCAGTTGCCTTTGACGCGATAACTGTAGTCATTAACCCTGCTAATGATTGGGCAATTGACCTATCTACTGACGAACTCAAAATGATTTGGGACAGCTCTTCTGAAGGTACAGTCACTAACTGGAATCAAGTTGACTCTAGCTTTCCTAACGCACCTTTGAACCTGTACGGTCCTGGTTCAGACTCCGGTACGTTTGACTACTTCAACGAAGAAATCTTGGGCGATGGTGGCGCTAGCCGTGCCGACTACACCGCTAGCGAAGACGACAACGTTCTAGTCACTGGTGTTTCTCGCGATCAGAACGCGCTTGGCTACTTCGGCATGTCCTACTACTTAGAGAACGTAGATATTCTTCAAGCTGTTGGTATCTCCAGCGAAGCAACTGGCGGCGAAGCCGTCATTCCCTCACCGCAAACCATCAACGACTACAAGCCGCTAGCTCGCGAAATTTTCATCTACGTCAACACAGACGCTGTGGCTAGCCGCCCCGAGGTCAAATCTTTCGTAGAGTACTACCTCACTAGAGCCGCTGAAACCGAGAACAACATCATCAGCGAAGTTGGCTACGTGCCTTTAGACCCTGCCGACTATGTTGCTTCTAGAGGCATGCTCTAACTCGACAGCGTTGTGTCTAGCCCGCCAACGCCTCGCGGTAACAAGCTTCATTAGCAGGCGTCCTAGCTAGATTATCCGCCTCAGAATGCTCGGCTCGGCTATCCGACTGTTTGATCGTCTGACCGTGCAAGTGGATTCTGAGGCTTTCTCCGTAACCAGTCCTCGCCGCCCGATAATTTTATATGGTTGCTGACAGCACGAAGCGCCGCCTGACGCTAAGAAAGATCCTGTATTATCCTCTCACTTGGGCAGCTGTGGGGGCGCATGTTTTGCTGTTAGTGGTTCCCTTTGATTCCAGCCCGTCTGAGGCCGCAGAAGATACGTCGGAGCAGCCAAAAGAATTAGAGTCTATTCCAGTAGATATCTTGAACCTTTCTGAGATTGCGACTTCAGAGCCACCGCCGTCAGCGCCTCTAGCTGCGCCACCGCCAGTTGCTCCTGCGGGTGCGATCGCGTCTCAACCAGTGCCTTCACCTGCCGACATCTCTACCTCTGTAGTCGATCCAGGCCCAGCTACAGAGGTTCAGGCTGAAACCGTAGCCACCGTTGATACAGCATCAACCCAGCAGCAAGAAGAACAGCAATCAGCCTACGATCCCAGCGGAGATCAGCGGCAGTTCATTCAAAATCTAGAAGGACTGGGCCTAGGCGGGTTTGAAGTAAACGGCGAAAGATCTCTTCCCAATGTCAAAAGCTTTCGGAACGGTACCGACCCGTCTTACTTCATCATCGAAACAGGCGTCAGGCCCAATACTGTTATCAACCCGGCTGCAGGTGCTAGAGAAGCTAGATGGTTAGATAAAGAGCCGGGAAACGTACTCGGTGAACTAACCGCTACCTATGCAGCAGCAGGTATTGGCTTTACGCCGATAGAAAGCTACGGCGCAGAGCCCCTGTACGAACTCACGACAGCAAATGGCGATCCTTTCATGTACATCAGTCTGGTCCAGCTAAAAGGATCTACGCTACTGGTTGTTTGGCAAGCAGACCCCCGAATTCAATGATGTCAAAGCCGCCTAACCTGAGGACGCCTAGAATAGTGTTCCTTTGCACTACTAAACCACAGGTGTCTTCGCTACTCTTAGTATCAAGAAGAACGCACATTTCCTTATGAAGCTTGTCCAACTCGCTCGTCCCCTTTTCCTGGTAGCCCTGGGCCTACACGCGCTAGTACTGTTTTTACCTACAGGCAATGAGTCAGAAGCAGTTGTGGTAGACGATATGACGTTCTCTGAAGAGACCGACGCTCTAACGTTTCCATCGAAAAGCCCAAAAGGCACACTAGGTAGCAACTCAGTCAACAATTCCTTAGACCGACTGCCGGTTGCCGATCCGAATGCGTTGGCAGCTAGCAGCCAAAAAGCAGCCTCTAAGCCAACCACCCTCTTTCCGGCAGCAGTTGCAACCCGTACGGCTCCGACTCGCGCTACAGCTACTCAACCAGTGGCTCCCCGTCTAGGCCCATCCACCGCTGGTTCTACTAACGGCGGCCCGAATCCTAGTGTCAGTAATCCTGAATCACCTTCTGATAATCCACAAACCAACGACACCCAAACCACCCGCCCATCCACTGCTGATGTCTCTAGGGCCAGTCGCCCGCCCACTAATAATATTCCTGATCTATCCGATAGCTCTATCGGTCAACCTTCCACAGAAGCCGGTTCAGAAGCTCTACCTTCTATCGAGAAGCTAATTGCCAAGCTCACTGAGTCTGAATCGGATCTGGCACTGCTGCTATCTCAGGTGAAGAATATATCCAAATCACTCTCATACAGCGAGAAAGACACAGATAAGAGCAGTGCCGATCAAAATCGAGCTGACTGGCAGGCCGATATTCAGAGGCAGGCTAACATCGGGACGGTAGAAAGCATAGCGCCGACTGAGATTTCGGATTTAACAGAGATTTCCTATCCGATTGAGTCTCCAAAGCAGGCTGATATGAAAGCGCGATCGCTTAGCCTCTGTCTGGAAAAAGAACCACACCACGCTGAGGTGGGTGTCCTATTCGATTCCCAAGGCAATGTTGCCAACAAACCGGCCTTGATTCGGAGTACTGGCTACGGAGCCCTCAACGACGAGATTATCGCTACTGTCCTGGGCTACAAAGACTTTCCACCCGACCGCAATTCTAAAGCCTATCTTCTAGAATTTGAGATCGACTACAACGCCGAAACCTGCGTCAGCCTCGAAGAACTAAAAGAATAAAGGTCACGTTAGATAAAAGTCACATAAAAGTGATAAATCAGACCTTACTGCGGTCAGTCAGAATCTCATACCCGCCTTCAGTGACCAGCACCGTATGTTCCCACTGCGCCGACCAAGCGCGATCCAAAGTGACCACTGTCCAGCGATCGCTCAAAGTCCGGGTATGCTGGCTCCCCGCATTCAAAATCGGCTCAATCGCCAGCGTCATACCTGCTTTAAGCGTCACATTCGGCACTTCCTTCGTCCGGAAGTTGAACACTGCAGGCTCCTCATGCAGGTTGCGGCCTACCCCGTGTCCGGTAAATTCTTCTACCACGCTAAACCGATTCGACTTTACCGAGTCTTCAATCGCCCCCGCAATATCTAGCAGCGTATTCCCTGGCTTCACTTGCTCAATACCTGCATACAGCGCTTCCTGAGCGGCAGTGGCTAGTCGCTGCGCATCCGGTTTCACCTTGCCCACCGAGATAGTGATACAAGAGTCCCCATGAAATCCATCGAAATAAGCACCGGTATCAATTTTCACCAGATCGCCGTTGCTGATTTTCTTCCGCTTGCGAGGAATCCCATGGACCACCTCATTGTTCACGCTGGCACAGATAGACGCTGGAAAGCCGTGATAGCCCTTGAAGCTAGGTGTTGCACCCATTTCGCGGATTCGCTTCTCTGCGTAATTATCTAGATCAGCCGTTGTCATTCCTGCTTCAGTCAGCTCGCTAATTTCTTTTAGTACCGTTGCTACAATTTTGGACGCAATTCGCATCGTCTCAATTTCCATTTCTGACTTCAGTTCAATCCGCCTGCCAGACATCCCCTGAAGCGCAGGCGGAAAGGATATTTTCGGTAATAAATTAGTCAGAAAATTCATGTAAGCAATCGGTTCGAAAAAGAATTCAGAAGAGCAACTATATCGTAACGGTTTCAAGCACTGAAAACATGACTCTCAACACTTCCGCTTCTTCTTCGCCTGTCGCCTTCGCTAAAAAGATTTTAATCTTTCCGGTTGTGCTATATCATTAGAGACTGTGCGCTTTTACAAAGGCTGAGATGAACGCTGAAGCAATAATTCGCTCGATTGAAGCGGAACAAATCAAAGACGATCTACCCAAGATCTACGTTGGGGATACCATTCGCGTTGGTGTGCGAATTGTGGAGGGCGGCAAAGAGCGCGTCCAACCTTACGAAGGGACTGTCATTGCCATGCGCAATGGTGGCATTAACGAGACCATTACCGTTCGGCGCGTTTTTCAGGGCGTAGGCGTAGAGCGAGTATTTTTGCTCCACGCTCCAAGAGTTGCTAGTATTAAGGTGATTCGTCGGGGTAAGGCGCGTCGGGCTAAGCTATACTATCTGCGCGATCGCATTGGTAAAGCAACCCGTCTAAAGCAGCGCTTCGATCGCTCCCTTTAGATCAGGTTTTGTCTAGTTAAACCTGCCTCACTTGATTGGTTGGGTGCGACCTGTAGCCAACCGACGTATGCGTCCTTAGTTCAGTTGGTAGAACGTCGGTCTCCAAAACCGAATGTCGGGGGTTCGAGTCCCTCAGGGCGTGTTTTCCATGCTTCACGTATGGTCTGTACTCTGATTGGTTAGAGTGAACTGGTTAGAGTACTAATTAGTTTAGAGTGCTTAATTTAAGTGCCTTACTGTTGTGGATAGGCAAGGAATCATAACCAGTGGCTAAAAAAGATACTAAGCAGGTCGACAAAAGAGAAAAGGTTGCCAAAGAGAGGACTGGCAAAAAAAATGCTGAATTAGAGACTACCGACGGCTTCAGCGCTAACGCCTTTGCCCAAGGTACGCGTGAAGAGCTAGCCAAGGTGATGTGGCCGTCGCGCCAGCAGCTAATCAGTGAGTCCGCCGCTGTCATTTTGATGGTCAGTCTCTCAGCGACAATAATCTACTTTGTAGACAAGCTATTTGGCTGGGCCTCACGTCTTATCTTTTAAGCCTCAGGCAGCTTCTGAGCCTCAGATAGCTTTTTAGCCTCAGATGGCTTTGGGCCCACAGCATTACTTTTGGCAATATTACCTACGCTTCACAACACTATTCAGGTTTTTAGCGAACTTTGAGCGAGTTTGATTATGGCTTCCGACGATTCTAACTACGACGAGTCTCAGGTTCTTGAGGAAATGGACTCTGATTCACAGGCAGAAGAAACAGTCACCGTACGTACCCAAAGGCCTCGTTGGTATGCGGTGCAGGTGGCGTCTGGATGTGAGAAAAAAGTAAAGCTAACCCTAGAGCAGCGGGTAAAGACCTTTGATCTCTCTAACGTGATCTTGGAAGTAGAAATTCCTCAGACGCCCGCTGTCAAGATGCGAAAAGACGGCAGCCGTCACAGCATTGATGAGAAAGTTTTCCCAGGCTATGTCTTGATCCGCATGGCTTTAGACGACGATGCCTGGCAGGTCGTGAAGAACACTCCCCACGTTATCAACTTTGTCGGCGCGGAGCAGCGAAGAGCGCAAGGACGCGGCAGGGGCCACGTGAAACCGATGCCCCTAAGCGCAGGCGAAGTCAAAAGAATCTTTAAGCAGACCCAAGAGCAAGCGCCTGTCGTCAAAATCGATATGGCCGCAGGTGATAAAATCACGGTGCTTTCGGGTCCGTTTAAAGACTTTGAGGGCGAGGTGATCGAAGTGAGTCCAGAGCGCAGCAAGCTGAAGGCTCTGCTCTCTATCTTCGGTCGCGACACGCCCGTCGAGCTTGAGTTTAATCAAGTCGAAAAAGAGAAATGACCTAAAGAGCTAATCTTTGGATTGTTTTTTGCGAATGTGGCTTCGGCTGCGTTCAGCCACCGGGCGAGGTTCGATTTGGTCGGGCATAGCCGGGCGACTGAGCGCAGTCGAAGTCATTTCCCCCAAAAGTCAAGTAAGTAAGAGTTAATCAATGGCAAAAAAGGTAGTTGCGCTCATTAAGCTAGCGATTCCCGCTGGCAAAGCGAACCCTGCCCCACCGATTGGCCCCGCGCTGGGTCAGCACGGTGTAAACATCATGGCGTTCTGTAAGGATTACAACTCCAGAACGGCAGAGAAGGCAGGACTAATCGTACCGGTTGAAATTTCTGTCTTTGAAGATAGAAGCTTCACCTTTATTCTCAAAACTCCCCCAGCCTCCGTCTTGATCAAGAAGGCGGCTAAGATTGAGAAAGGTTCTGGTAATCCTAGGACTGAGAAAGTCGGATCGATTACTCGCGCCCAGCTCAAGGAAATTGCTGAAATGAAGATGCCCGATCTCAACGCCAACGATGTTGAGATGGCAATGAACATCATTGAAGGCACCGCACGGAACATGGGTGTTGAAGTTTCAGGTTAGACATATCTCTAGCTTGACGGTTTCTAATTTCACAGCTTTCAATTCGGTGATTCAGCAGAAGTACTTTCGATTGAATCCTTTGAATCCTTTCGCAAACACTATCGGGGAAGAGGTTGCGACCTCGCTATCCACCCCAACCAGGAAAAATGACAAAAATATCAAAGCGTATGCAGGCGCTGTACGAAAAAGTAGACGATGAGCGCGACTATTCACCGCTAGAAGCCGTTTCTCTGCTCAAAGACACAGCCACTGCAAAGTTCACTGAGACCGCAGAAGCTCACATTCGACTAGGCATCGATCCAAAGTACACCGACCAGCAGCTAAGAACAACGGTTGCTCTGCCCAAAGGCACCGGTCAAGACGTGCGTGTAGCGGTCGTTGCGCGTGGTGAGAAGGTAAACGAGGCCAGCGAAGCCGGTGCGACAATTGCAGGCTCCGAAGAGTTAATTGAAGACATCGGCAAAGGCATGATGGATTTTGATGTGCTGGTTGCTACGCCGGACATGATGCCTAAAGTTGCTAAGCTGGGTCGCGTATTGGGCCCACGGGGTCTGATGCCCTCCCCAAAAGGTGGCACGGTCACTTTTGATTTGGCCAGCGCGATTCAAGCATTTAAAGCTGGTAAGTTAGAGTTTCGCGCTGACAAAACTGGTATCGTCCATGTTAAATTTGGTAAGGTTGACTTTTCAGCAGACGATCTGCTAGAAAACTTGAAGGCATTGCAAGAGACGATTGAGCGCAACCGTCCTTCTGGTGCTAAGGGTCGCTTTTGGCGGTCAGTATCCGTTTCATCAACGATGGGCCCGTCTATCTCTGTGGATATTCAGGCACTGCGTGATTTGAAGCTGAACGAGGTACTCGCGAGCGAGTAGAACGCAAGTTCCTAAGCCGACAAAAGCAGCGGATCTTGATCGATCATGCTGCCAGGCGAAAGAACGCATCAATAAGTAATTTAGCCTGGAACTCTCTGCGGGTTCCGATAGCATATAGCTCACAAGCTTCAACAATCGAATACAGCGACCAGAGACAGTAGGTGCCGTCAACTTTTAACAGCCAGTTATTTGGCTGAAGGCTTAATTTCTACCGAGGTTTGCGATTGATAGCTGAGCCCTGCGCAATATTGCTTCGATACGTACGCCCCGATCTGGTTTCCAGATCGGGGTTTGTTGTTTGTAGCGTATGCGTAAAACTAAATGCGTAAGAAATCTAAACAAAAAGGAGGTGAAATAGAATGGGAAGAACTCTAGCCGATAAGCAAGCGCTTGTCTCTGAGATGAAAGATCTCTTGAGTCAATCGGAATCAGCTTTTGTGATTGATTACAAAGGTTTGTCCGTTGCGCAAATTGGCGATCTGCGCAATCGACTGCGCGAATCTGGTGCGGTGTGCAAGATCTCTAAGAACACACTGCTAAAGCGTGCGATCGCAGACCAAGACCAGTGGCAAGAGCTGGAATCTTTGCTAAGCGGTACGTCTGCGATCCTGTTGACCCAAGAAGACATTGGTTCTGCGGTTAAAGCGTACAAAAAGTTTCAGAAAGATACCAAGAAAACTGAGATGCGCGGCGCTGTCCTAGAAGGCAAGCTGCTCAGCCAGCAGGATGCTGAAGCCCTAGCTGACCTGCCAACAAAGGACGAACTCTATGCGAAAATCGCGGTCGGTATCAACGCCGTGGCGACAAAGCTAGCGCTAGGAATCAAAGAAGTTCCGGCTTCGATTGGTCGTGGTATCAAGGCTTATGCCGAGAAAGAATAGTCTCAGAGAAGGCACGCAACAGAACGCATCAACTAACTATCACATCAACTAACTAAAAGGAGAGACATTCATGTCTACTGCAACTGACGAAATTTTGGAAAAGCTGAAAACCCTATCATTGCTAGAAGCGTCTGAGCTAGTTTCTCAGATAGAAGAAGCTTTTGGCGTAAGTGCGGCTGCACCTGTTGCAGTTGCTGGCGGCGGCGGTGCTGCGGCTGCGGCTGAAGAAGTCGAAGAAAAGACTGAGTTTGACGTTGTCTTGGATGAAGTTCCTGGCGATAAGAAGATTGCGATCTTGAAGGCCGTTCGCTCGATGACTGGTCTAGGTCTTAAAGAAGCGAAGGGGATGGTAGAGTCTGCTCCGGTTACCGTCAAGGAAGCTATTGCTAAAGATGCTGCTGAAGAGGCCAAGAAGACTTTGGAAGATGCTGGTGCAAAGGTCACCATCAAGTAGGTACTTCAAGAGGCACTTCAAGTAGAGCGCTCAAGTGAAAAGCAAAGTGTTTAGCAGTAAAGTGTTTAGCAAAGACACGAACACCTGTCTACGGCTTTGGTCGCCTGGCTGACTACATGTTGCTTGAAAGCCCTATATGGCAATAGACCAAGTAGCTGATGGCGTACGTAGATGTGGCCTTCTCTCGAAAGGGATGCATTCGCGCGCCACTACATCAGCTATCACTAAGGGAGACAGCGGCGCTGTCTCCCTTTTCTGCGTCTCGAAACGCTTGTTCAACGAATTTAGTAAACGATTCAAATTCAGCGAAATCTTGTTTTAGATCTGGCCATTCTCGATAGATTATCTGGCAGCCTAAGGTCTTTCGCAGTAACTACTCAGGCTTAGAAAAATAGAGACTTTTCTCAGTGCGAGTAGGTTAGTCAAGTAACTTGTTATCAAGCACCTCTCTAGTGGCATAGCCGTGGGTAAGCAAAAGCCAGAAAATCAGCTCAGCGAAGCAGACATCCGAGCCGTCTATGGCCAAGGGGAAGCGGCAGTTGTGAGCTTGGTAGGTGAGTTACTGTCACGTCTCAATCAGCTAGAAGCTGAAGTAAAAGAACTGAAGGGCCGACTGGGAAAGAACAGTCGTAACAGCAGTAAACCACCATCCGGGGATGGGTTTGGCAAACGGACGCGGAGCTTGCGACGTAAAAGTGAGAAGCCCTCAGGGGGACAGCCCGACCATCCAGGACAGACGCTAGAGTGGTGCAGCGTCCCAGAGTTTGTTGAAATGCATGACATTGAAAGCTGTTCAGGTTGTGGGCAGTCACTGGCCACCGTAGCGGTCGATGAGGTTTTGTCTCGCCAAGTGTTTGACATTCCTCCGATAGAACTGCTGGTCACCGAGCATCAGGTAGCGGTGAAATGCTGCCCAGGGTGTGGGCAGAAAAGCCAAGGACGTTTTCCGTTTGAGGCGAGTAATGTGGTGCAGTATGGACCGCGACTCAAGGGGATGATGGTCTACCTAATGGAGCAGCAACTGTTGCCCTCGAATCGCACCTGTGAGTGCTTAAGCGACCTGCTCGGTGTGAGCGTCTCAGAAGGCACCTTGTACAACACTAGGGCGCAGTGTACTGAGGCGATAGCACCACTTGAGGAGGAGATTGCACAAGCGATCAAAGCTGCTGAGGTGGTCCACTTTGATGAAACTGGGCTGCGTGTCAATCAGCACCTGTGGTGGCTGCATGTGGCCGCGACTGATGGGTTGAGCTACTACTTCGTTCATCCCAAACGGGGTCGGCTGGCGATGGACGAGATGGCAATTCTGCCCGAGTTCGAGGGCAAAGCCGTCCACGATGGTTTGCGAAGCTACCAGGGCTATGACTGCGAGCATTTCCTGTGTAATGCGCATCACCTCAGAGAGTTGCAGTATGTCCTGGAACAGTATGGCCAATGGTGGGCCTTTCATCTGAGTGTGTTGCTAGTGAGCATTCACACTCAAGTGAAGGGACTCAAGGCACAGGGGGAGGCTGTGCCCGATGAGGACTTGGCTGCCTTGGCCGCCCGCTATGACGCCATTTTAGACCAGGGCTTGAAGCAGAATCCGATACCGCCGCCCGACTCAACCAAACCGAAAAAACGAGGCCGACCTAAACGCTCTGTGCCGCGCAACCTACTCGAGCGCTTACAAACTCATCAGGCAGCGGTGCTCGGTTTCATGTACAACTTCGATGTCCCCTTTGACAACAATCAAGCTGAACGTGACCTGCGGATGATGAAGCTGAAGCAGAAAATTCCTGGCTGCTTTCGCTCTGAGCAAGGGGCAAAAGACTTCTGTTGCATTCGCGGCTATCTATCCACGCTGCGAAAGCAGGGCCTGGATGTCTTGGATGCGCTTGTCGATCTGTTTTCTGGAAATGCTCACTCGCTCCTCACCCAGCCTGAGTAGTTACTGAAGGAGTTTATATTTTCTTTGGTTGCTGGAAGCAGATTGCGTTACATTTCGTTGCTGTATGAATGAGTGATGAAGTTTTGGCCGCTTGATCTAGCTGTATTGCAATGTTTCACTCTTGAGAGTGTTGAACGCTACCGTATCGACTAAGAGGCTTTCAAAAGCCAAATTCGCTAGGGTCTGAAAAAGACCTTTGCAAATGAGAATTCCTGTCAAGAGCGCACCCTTAAATTGGTCTGTAAGCCTTACACAGCAATCGATTCTCTAGGGTCAACGAAAGAATGCGGTTTTCAAGGTTCTATAGACCCTAGCGAATTTAAGAGTCCGAACTAACAATATAGGTAACTACTCAGGCTGAAATCTTAGAGGAACAGTCGAACCGGAGAGAACCCTTTTGAGGGTATCAAGTACAGGCAGCCGCTGCTTTCTAACCGTCGATATGTAGCCACGAATGCGGCAGAACTGACGGCTACTCGCGGCGGTGCGAAAGCAGCCCGAAATCTTCTGCTTGAGCTTCATCATACGGACATCACGTTCGGCCTGGTTGTTATCAAAAGGCACGCGAAAGTCAAACATGAACGCTAAGACAGCAGTGTCATGCCGATCGAGTCGGTCGAGTAAGTTTTTCGGCGGCGACTGTTTCTTGCGACCTCTTTGCTTGGGCGCATCTGCCGCTACAATCGGCGGTGGGTTGGCCTCAAAGCCTTCGGTGAGCAAGCTTTGATATTGGGACTCGAAGTCAGCGAGCTGTTCAGCGCTGAGCGCCTGGTTTCCATCTGCTTTAGCCTGCGCTACGGTTGCTTTAATTTCACACAAGAGCGTAATCATCTGCGCTGCCCACGGTTGTTCATAGCGCTCAACTATAAAACAGAGCTCGCGGAGATGATGCGCATTGCACAACGCATGAGCGCACTCGTACAGAAAGTAGCTGGTCCAACCGTCATGCACGCCGACGCCATCAAAGTTTGGCAAGACGTCCATTCGCTCAATCGCTTCCTGGTCTCGTTTGGCGTCAATCAAGTAGTAGGTCAACTCAGCGGTTGAGGCGACGTGTAACCACCACAGTTTGCCATTTACCCGTAGACCTGTCTCATCGTTGTGAATCACTTCTGCGGCGGCGATACCCGCTTTAATCTGTTGCTCTATCGAGGCGAGCTGCTCAAAACACTGCTCGCGCGCGCTGTACAACGTCCCTTCAGAAAGTTCGCAGCCAAACACCTCGCTCAACATTTCTCGGGCTCTACTGGAGGGCAGCAACTACGCGTCCATCAGGTACACCATCAACGCTCTCATGCCACTGCCGTACTGCACTCGGCTACCCACATCGGCTGGAAAGCTATCCCGGCTAATCGACTCACACGCACCGCAGCGCTTGACTTCCGCTCGGTGCTCTATCACTTGCAACTGTAGGAGCGGCAGCTCATGCACCTGCCGACATTTATGGTCCACTACCGGAGTACTCTCTAACGACCCACCGCAACACTCACAGCTACTGACTCGGTGCGTGACCACTTCATCTACTGCCTCGCGCCATTCTAGCGTGCTGCCTGGGTGTCCCTTTTGCCCTCCGCTAGGTCGCTCACTCCGCTGGCGCAGGCTCTTGGTTCGTTTCCCAAAGCCATCTCCTGACGGCGGCTTGCTGCTGTTACGACTATCTTTCTTTTGTTGATTCTCTATCTCATCTAGCCGTTCTTCTGTGCGGTCTATGCGCTCTATCAAACTTTGTACAAACAGGACTACTGCTTCTTCACCTTCGCGATAGACCGCGCGGATGTCTGCCTCGCTGACATTCAGTTTGTCCTTTCGCTTGCTCAACTTGTCTCGCCTACCTGAGCGCTTATCTCTCGAAAACTTTAGCTCACCTATCCTGCATCCCTTTCCAATCAACAGGAAAAATTAAGCCTGAGTAGTTACCTTTGGTCAATACAGAAAGCCTGCGCCGCCCTGTCGGTCGGGAATAGCACAATGCTAGCTAGTAGACCTGTCAGAAAAACTTGCTGAAAGAACATATCATTTCCCTAAACCGCATGTGACTGTTCTCGCACTGTAGCAGCGCCTGTCAATTGCTTTCCATGGAGATAAGTCATTAAGATCAATGACGTTCGTCATAGGAAAACTGCAATAAATGATTGTTGTTTATACGCCTCATCTGTTACCGTCTTGCTAGTAATTACTCTCACTTGTTTTTGACAACGTTGTTCTTAAAAGTATGAGTATCAAAATTTTTACGAGAATAGGCCGGATAGTGCTTTGGACTGCAACTATCACTGCGATCGCCACCGTTGAAGTATTTTGGATAGCCCGCCTAGCAGTACCGCGGAGACTTAGTGACCATTGAAAACTATTTAATTCAAAAACTCAGTCATCCAGACCAGTCAAAACTGGGAAGTGCGGCTCTTATTCTGATTCAAAAGGGTGAAGTTGTTGCAGCCCCTCCTTTCAGACTCGCAAATGCCGCAAAAGAATCTTCCGTCGAGATTAATCGGATGCTCTACCAGACTGCTCGGTCGAGCACGCGACGCTAGCTCTAAAAGTTGTGAGTCTCACTCAGTCCTATCACTCGCAAAACTGCCGTGACTGCCCGTTTGCCCAATGCTAGAATAGCGCCAACCAGCACACTATTGCTAAGTCCTAGACCCGATGAGAGAATAGCGGAGCAAACAGGCTCAACATACTAAGTATTTCCATGCGCAGTAAGTTAGTTCTGACAAACCTATCGTGCTTGCTGCTTTCCTCTTACCCCATTCATTTTTGGATAGAGTCGAGATAAGGTAGATCGCTGGAGTAAACCTTTTGTCGCATGGCCGAATTTCTAACCGGACCTGAAAGCTATCAACTAGAGATCTTGATGGGATATTCTGGCTAACAGCTCAGTGACTTCTATCACCTATAAGGGTCTCATTATGTTTGGTCAGAATACTTATATAAACAGCGCGATCGCACTTTCCACCACCCTAGCCCTGGGCCTATCCGTTACACTGCCAGCCGCCGCTCAATCCCGCTTTATGGACGTTAGCAGCGACTATTGGGCCAATCCTTATGTACAGGCACTCACCGAAGCTAAGATTATTAGCGGTTTTCCGGACAGTACCTTTCGTCCAGATGAGGAGATGACGCGGGCCCAGTTCGCCGCTATTCTTAGCGGTGGCTTTCCTAAAGACGCGGTTAGAGAACCGATTCAGTTTAGCGACGTGCCAGCCGATCACTGGGCCGCAGCGGCAATCGCTTCGGCCTATTCAAGAGGATTTTTGAGCGGCTATCCAGAAGGCACTTTTGGCCTGAACCAGCCGATTACACGCTTAGAAGTGCTGCTTTCACTCGTCAGTGGTCTAGGCATCGATACAACAGATGTCGATAGTGGAGTACTCCAGGGATTTGCTGATAACGGAGAAATTCCTAGCTGGGCGATAGATGCGATCGCTGCCGCCGCCACTAGCGATCTGATTGTCAACTACCCGAATGTGCGCCGGCTCAACCCTCAACGCAATGCGACTAGGGCCGAGATTTCGGCGATCGCCTATCAAGCCTTGGTGAGTAGCGGCAGAGCCAGCGCGATCGCCTCCCCCTACCTACCTGACATCACAGTTCCGATTGTAGAAGGTCCAGCAGAAAACGAATTTTCATCACTTGTGGCCGATCTTGGCAGTAGCGACGCAGATACTCGCAAAGCCGCCGCTGATCAGCTAGCTGCCCAAGGGACTGCTGCCGTACCAGATTTGGCGATCGCCCTCCAGTCTAACAACACCCAAACCCAAGAAGCTGCCGCCTACGCGCTCAACGAAATCGGCCCCGAAGCTGCCGCTGCTACCCCGACCCTACTAGAAGTCATCCGCGACGACAACGAGCTAGTTCGCGCCCTAGCGACTAGCACCCTTGCTCAGGTGGGCCTAGACCAGAGCGTGCTGATCAACCTACTGACGGCTTCAATCACGAACGAATCTGGACTGGTCAAAGACATCGCCGCTGACGCCCTAGTTGGCATCGGCTCTGACGCCGTTCCCGCCCTAGGCAACCTGCTCCAAAATGAAGCTGCCAGCGACCTTGCCAAGCAGACAGCCGCCACGCTAATCGGCGATATCAACCAAATCGATCAGATAGACGATCTGGTCTTACAAGCCGCCATTCCTATCTTGGCCGAAACCCTCAACAACGGCGATAGCGAAGTACGCAAGGCCGCTGCCTCAGCGCTAGGAGATTTTGGTCCCTTGGCTGATGTCGCTATTCCAGCGCTGGCGCTAGCTCTGACTGGCGAAGAACCTGACGTTAGCAAAACCATCGCTGCCAGCCTGACCAGAATCGGACAGCAGTCTGTCCCTGGCCTCACCGAAGCGCTCAACAGCGAAGATACCCTGACTAGGCTGTACGCAGCAGATGCCCTGTGGACACTGACCGAAGACAGCAGTCTGATCTTGCCGACGCTGGTTTCGACGCTTTCTGATGGCACTGTCGAAACTCGTGAACTTGCTGCCCTAGGCCTTACTTACTTGGGTCGTCAGGCTAGCCCTGCCCTGCCCGACCTACGCGGTATGCTTGGTGACGACAACGATCGCATTGTCGATATCGCCCAACTAGCCCTCTTGATTCTAGGCAATCGGAATGAACCTGCCCCGGATCTAGGCTTCTTGCGGTCAGATGCACAAAAAGTGGATTCGGTACCTGCGATCGCACAGGTAGTCAGTCGGCTTTGGCGACGCAGATAGGAACAACATATGTCAACAGGCTCCTCAAAAGTCTCAATCTATGCGGCGATGGCGGCTAATGTCGCCATCGGCATTGCCAAATTCACCGGAGCTTATATCAGCGGCAGCTCGGCGATGCTCTCTGAGGGCATCCATTCTGTGGTTGACTCGGTTAACGAAGTGCTGCTGCTGTACGGGCTTAATCAAAGCGAAAAGGGTTCAGATGAACAGTATCCACTCGGGCGCAGTCAGGAACTATACTTCTGGTCGCTAATGGTGGCAGTGCTAATCTTCGCCCTGGGCGGCGGCGTATCAATTATTCAGGGCGTGCGGGGGCTACAGTCAGTAGAAATTGCCAGAGATCCAATCGTCAGCTACTGCGTACTGGTCGCAGCAGCCGTGTTTGAGGGGGCGGCGCTAACGGTTTCGATTAGAGAGTTCAAGAAGGCTCAAACAGATTCGGAAATGGGCTTGTGGAAAGCGATCGGCAAGAGCAAAGATCCCAGCTCTTTTATCGTGATCGTAGAAGACTCGGCGGCGCTGGTGGGGCTGGCGATCGCGCTAGCTGGCGTGTGGCTAAGTGAGACGACCAGAAATCCAATCTACGATGCGATCGCCTCTATCGCCATCGGCGCGCTGCTGACGGTAGTTGCCACCGCGCTAGTGGCGAAAACCAAGGGATTGCTAGTAGGTGAAAGCGCTTCGCTAGAAACTCGTAACAGCATCAAGGCCATTGTTCGCACGGACACAGCGGTCTCGAATGCCGAAGCGCCGATCACGCTGCATCTAGGACCGACGGATATCTTAGTGGCTCTAAATATTGAATTTCTAGATGAGCTGTCCTCAGACGAGATTGAAGCAGCCGTCAGAAGAATCGAGAAGAACATCAGATTCTCTCATTCTGAAGTGAAGCGGATCTTTATCGAGGCGGCCTCGGTTGATTAGGGCCTGTAGCCGTATTGTTCGTTTTACATAGAGCTTTCAGCCAGTGTGCTGTACCTTATGCAGCACACAGCCATAGACTCGCCGATGGCCGTCCCAGCCTACATTCACCACTTGATAATGGTCCTGCTGAGTATCGAAAACTGTGTAGCAGTCGATTGCTCCATACATACTAGCTTTTCGTTTTTGGTAGCAGAAACCAGGTTTCTGGGCCGCTGGCTTCGGTTGGATTAGTACCTAGATATAGCTCAAAGGGACTGCTGGTCGGTGGCTGCTGATTCTTTGAGTGGGTCAGCTTTGCCTCAAAATCGCCTCGTACTCTGTACACTTCTTGGACGTTTTGACGGTTTGCAATCTCAGAATTGGTCACTTTCTCTCGGCTTTTGACGGTGATTTTTTCAATTTTGAAATTGGGTTTGAAGCTGCCATCGTCAGTGCTCGCCAGCAACCCGAGATCTTGTGCGATTGCCTGCTGGGTATGGGTAAGCTGCTGTGCGATCGCCAGTCGAACCGCCTCCTCGGGCGGCACCTGCGCAAACCCACCACAGCTAGTGAGAAAGCTAATTGACAGTAGCAAACACACCAAACACAGTCGCCGCAGTACTTTCATGACGCTTCGTTCCATTCAACGCTGATTCATCTATCTAGTATGCAACGTTACGTTCGGCATCAACAGATGTAAAGATAAACAGCACTCTCCCTCGTCCGAAACATGACAGATTCGCCGAAATTGCCAACCGCTGACTTAGAAAACAGTATTCACGAAGCTGACGCTGACACAGATACAGGACAAACGGGCTCGCTGCTGCTAGGCGCTTTTCTAATTACAGTTGGTTTTCTAGCCAACACGATTCAAGGAGCATTAGGCAAAACTGCTCAGACCGCTATTGAACCTGGCCAGTTTCTATGGCTGCTGATAGCGATGGCGCTAGCCGTTTTGGTCCCAGTCGAAATCACCCGAGGCGGACGAAATTTGGCCGCTGGATGGAACCGAGAAACTTTCCCCTACTATCTGCTGCGGGCCGTGTTTGGCCTCAGCGGATTCTATCTGTTTATCTGGGCGGCTGGACTCGGCAGCCTGGTCAATGCCAATGTGCTGTTAAATACGACGCCTGTGTTTATTCCGGTGATTGGGGTGCTGGTGCTGGGGAAGGAGATTTCTGGAAAGCTTTGGGGTGCGATCGCAATCGGATTCATCGGCCTGCTGCTCGTTGTCCAGCCCAACGCAGAGTTACTGTCTAACCCCGCCAACTTACTCGGACTAGGCGCAGGGCTATCCGCCGCCGTAGAATTCCTAACCGTCCGTCACCTCAGCCAAACTCAGTCGCCTTTGGGTCAAACTCTCTACTACCTACTGATTGGCTCTATACTGCTGGCTCCTGTCGCTCTGTGGCAGTGGCATCCACTCACTCTCGAAACGCTCAAAATAGTCGCTGCCGCCGCCGGTTCCTTCCTCAGCTTTCAGCTTTTGATGGTGCAAGCCTATCGCTACGCCGAACCCCACCAGATCGGCATTTTTCAGTACAGCAGCGTCATCTTTGCCGCGATTATCGGCTGGCTATTTTTCGACGAAGTGCCCAATCTTTTGTCTGTCATGGGGATGGCATTGATTTCGCTAGGGGGAGCGCTGTCCGTTTACTTAGAACAGCGCCCTCAGCCAAGCAATCTAGCGCTCACCGATTAGACAGACGCTAGGTTAGGCGCTTGTCACACTGAGCGATCGCCCAGTTTCTTCTATTTGAGCTGATTTCAAGCGATTGAACGCGCTGACGATCGCCTGAAAAGATGCCACCACAATATTCTCATGAATGCCAATCCCGTAGCTGCTGCCTCGCTTGGATGTAATTTCAATTAGCGTAATGGCATTACCTTTACTGCCGCTACTGAGCGATCGCTCCTCATAGTGTCGAATCTCAATCTTCCCAACATCTCGCAAAGCCTCTGTCTGGTTTAGTCCATTCACAAACGCATCAATTGGACCATTCCCGCAACCTGCACTGACGATTTTCGCGCCATCATAAGCAAGACTTGCAGACAGGCTCATCTGCTGTTTCACCTCAGAGGGCGACTCAAAAGACCGATGCGATACATACCGCAGCGGCTCAGTTGTTTGCAGATACTCCCGGCAAAAAATCTCCCAAATAGATCGCGCAGTCATCTCTTTGCCGCTAGTTTCTACGGCCTGCTGCACGACGCGGCTGAACTCTATCTGTAGCTTTCTGGGTAAAACCAGGCCATAGTCCCGCTCTAACAAAAACGCAATGCCGCCTTTGCCTGACTGGCTATTAACCCGGACAACAGATTCATAGGAGCGACCCACATCCGCCGGGTCCATCGGCAAATAAGGAACAGACCAGATGTCTTCAGCTTCTCTAGCCGCAAAGCCTTTTTTAATAGCGTCCTGATGAGAGCCAGAGAAAGCAGTGAAGACCAGTTCGCCCGCGTAGGGATGCCGAGGATGGATCGGTAGCTGAGTGCAGTCTTCTGCCACTCGAATAATGTCGTCAATGTGAGAGAAATCTAAACCTGGAGAGATACCTTGAGTATAGAGATTCATCGCTAGCGTAACGAGATCGACATTGCCCGTGCGCTCGCCATTGCCAAACAGACAGCCCTCAACCCGCTGAGCTCCTGCCATCTGCCCTAGTTCAGCAGCGGCAATACTACAGCCTCGATCGTTATGAGGATGAACGCACAGAACAACAGCTTCGCGGTGGTGAAGATTACGGTGCATCCACTCCACCTGGTCGGCAAAGATATTTGGCGTGGAAACCTCTACGCTGGCAGGAAGATTGATGATGGCCTTTGCCGCTGGGGTAGGTTGCCAGATGTCCAAGACAGCGTTGCAAATCTCTTTGGCAAAAGGAAGTTCTGTGGAAGTGAAGACTTCCGGGGAGTATTGGAATCGCCAGCTTGTTGCTGTTTGTTCGCTGGCGAGAGTCTTGATCAAAGCGGCGGCTTCAGTCGCGAGACGAATAGTACCAAGTTGGTCTAGATTAAATACCACTTCGCGGAAAGTGGGTGCGGTAGCGTTGTAAACATGGACGATGGCGCTGTGGACACCGCGCAGGGCCTCAAAGGTGCGGCGAATAAGAGCGTCGCGAGCAGGCGTCAGCACCTGAATAGTGACATCAGTTGGGATAAGATTTTGTTCGATTAGGTGACGGGCAAAGTCAAATTCTGTTTGGGAGGCAGAAGGGAAGCCGATTTCGATTTCCTTGAAGCCGATGTCAACCAAGGTGCGGAAAAGGCGCAGCTTGCGAGCGATGTCCATTGGTTCGATTAGGGCCTGGTTGCCGTCGCGCAAGTCGGTGCTGAGCCAGGTAGGGGCGGTAGCGATGGTTTTGCTTGGCCAGGTGCGATCGCTCAAATTGATGGACGTAAACGGAGCATATTTGGTGGAAGGTTTGGTCAACATTGTTATTCTTGTATTTGCTGAGGAGGTTTGTATTTTTGTACTTTCACTTTGCTGTTAGGCATACGCATTGATTCAGGGCTGCCAGGGTGCCAGACTTGAATCTGACAGCCCTGAGATAGTCGCAGGCTGAGGCGTAGAAGAGTAAGGCTGTTCATAGTCAATTCGGCAATAAAAAATACGTGAGAAACCACTAGCTAAAGAACTCGTCGGTGCGCTGCAGAACCTTACCGTCCGCGACCGATCCGATGTTCTTCGAGATATTCTGGGTAGGAAATAATGTATTATGCGCGCCCGCGCAGCAGCAGCAGCCCGTTTAGGCTGGAGCTGACGATGTGAAGTGCAATCTGCTGAGCGTTCATTTGTGTGGGTGTCTAGCTTTTTGAGTGTGACTGATAGCTATAACCTTTGTGAACTTAGCTTGCTGGCTGATTTGTGTCAAGTCAGCTCGCATAACAATATCAGTGGTCTATGCTGATTGAATGCCACCAGGCTCATTCACTCGCTCTGAACTCTGATAGTCAGAGCGCAATGCAACCGCTCAGCGCTTTTCACCTTAGCGATCACGTTGCAAGCGCTTGCTCTTATTAAACAGGTTCTACAAACCCTTTCTCTGCTAAAAATCTCTCGATCCTGGCGTGATGGCCCCGCTCCCAGTCTGCTAAAGATTGTGCTGCATCTTTGTCGGTTCTAGCTTTTGCAATTTCCCAGACTGCCGCTGCCTGGCCGTGTGGTACTACCGCAATTCCCTCTTCATCCGCAATCACAATATCCCCTGGAAACACTTTTACACCACCGCACACAACAGGCTGCTGCAAATCACCCAATTTCGCTTTCACTCCAGGCTTGGGAATACAGCCTCTAGCAAAGACAGGAAACCGAGCTGCTCGCACTTCGGCAATGTCTCGGATCGCACCGTCAATGACAAAACCTGCGATATTTCTCTTTTGAGCGATCGCACACACATTTCCCCCACTCATTGCATAGTCACTATTGCCTGCCTCCACCACAATCACCTCACCTGGCGAAGCCCGATAGATCGCCGCATGCAGCATCAAATTGTCCCCTGGAACACATCGCACCGTATAGGCGGGTCCAGCAATCCGAGGAATCTGCGGCCACAGCTCGCGCAGACCCATATCCATGAACTGCTCTCGGCCCAGCCCATCGGCATAAGCAGTCGGAGAAACAGCCCGATACTTAGCAAAATCTCCAGAAGATACCACCGCAGAATCCTACACACCAAAATAGAAACAGCATCGCAAAAGTATAGCAACAGCAGTGCGGACATTGAGTTTGTGACAGCACAGCTTCTTCAGCGACAAACTCAATGGAAAAAGGACTGACAATTTTAGTCAGTCCCTAGAGCAACAACCCATTGAGTAGCAGTCAAACAGCGATATCAGGAAAGCGTTGTATCATCAGAAGACTGCTTGCGGCGTAGCTTCAAGTAGCCAATCAGCAAACCCAAACCACCTATTGCCGCTGGCTCAGGGGTTTCTTTTGGCTCTTCCACCGGGCCGAATGGATCATTAATACGCCCGCCTAATAGCTTGTCGCTGCCAGCGCCAGCGTTTACCTGTTGGAACCTAGCAGTCGCATAGATAGTCTCAGAGGCAAGCCCCTGGCGAAAACGATCCTTGAGTGCATCTGCTCCTTCTGAAGCATCAAATACTAAAGTGGCTAAAGAGAATTCGCCGGTCTCTACTGCATTATTAGCATTACCACCTGTAAAGTTGTTGTTATCAGCAAAGCCAATATCAAAGTTACCCACCCTATTGCTGAAAGGCTCGAGCTTAACATCCGTTAGCCAAGTACCTAAATTGCCACTGAGACTGTAAGAAGCAACCGAAATATCGTCGAATATATCAAAAGCAATACCCGTGAGCGCAGAGGATGTCGCGCCTGCCCCAAAAGTGTCCTGCCCGGTCGTATTGGAAAATTTCAAATTCAGTTGAACTTGACTGTTGCCAATGTCAATGAAATCAAAATCAACCGTAGCAGCCGCACCTGTTGCAGTGCTGTTGGAGGAAGTGCTTGTGCCACCGAAGCTGTAGGTAAAGGCACTAGCTTGTGTAGCAGACAGCGCGAGTAAGCCAATTGGCACACTCAAGTTAAGTACAGCTTTTTGAATGAAAGAAGGCTTGCTCATTAGTTCGTTGATGGGGCTTTGTATGGACGCTATTAACGTTCACGTCAGCTCCGAAGTTATAATCAGTATCTATCTAGCTTCACAGAGTTTTTATACAAGACATATCCTAAGAATACGGACATGAATGAGATATTGCCATGGAAAAAGGGTGCTGCTTTTGTTTTCTTCGCCATTTTGTCAGTTGATTGGTCGCAGGTTGCTAGGTCTGATGAAGTATGGACGACAGAAGAATACAACGTAGTCTATCAGGCGGATCGCAATCGGACAGCTGTGTGGACCTATGGTAATGGCTTAGGAACTATTTTCATTGACGACCTGGCGGGGGTATACACCGGTCGGGGTTGAAAACCTTACAGAACAACGATAAAGCCACAGGAAGGTAGGAATTAGTTGGGTAAGAATTCATCCTAACTTTGCTATATTTTTGCCACTAACGGTTATAGTGTTGTCGAACAAGTTCTATTGATGTAGTTCGACTTGAGGCGAAACCTATGAAGCAAGTCAATTTCGTAGTGATTTTCGTAATTTGTTTGGCGCTAGTGCTTTTTGGCATTGAGAACACGACACCTTCTGTGATTCACATCGTCAAAGGGGTCGACTTTGAAGCTCCTCTGAGTGTGGAGTTGATTATTGCCGCTGGTATCGGAGCAACGTTGGCTTGGGTGTTTAGCGTGTGGGTACAGTTGCAGAGTGTTGCTCAAAAGCAGCCCGAGATTGAGCAGCGCGAACTCAGAATTCAGCAGCTAGAAGAAGACGTAGAACGCTACCGAGTTGAGCTAGAACAAGCGCCGATGCTACCGCAAGGTGATGTCGAGGATGCTTACGTTCAATAAATCTACAAAATTCGTCCCACAGTCTTTCATCTCTTATAGAATAGAAATTCTAGGGTGCGTATGTACTATCTAATTGCTTAGTATATACAGTTGTGTATCCGTGCTTACACAGTATTACAGGGGCGTAGCCGCTAGTTGGTTTGGGAAGCATGTTAACAAATACTGAGCATACTTGCGAGAGTGTACGTTTGCATGTAGGTTCGGCTCACCAATCAAGTCTCTCTCAATTTGGAGTTTCTTTCTAGTTAGCGATCGCACGACCAATTTTGTTGAGGAAGCAGAGGTTGGAATGCGGCGATTTTGTTGTTACTAAATCTATTGGACCGCTCAGTTTTTTATGTCTAGTTCTTTGGCTCAAGGCGCGATCGCATTTCTCATAGACCTCGCCGAAAAGGGAGAGATCGACCCCTGGGACGTGCAGGTAATCGAAGTAATTGATCGATTCCTCAAAACTCTACAAGAAAAACCGGTTGTCACTGTGCCTGTAGAACAGGGCCGCTCTTCCTACGAATCAAGTTTGAGTGAGTCGGGGCAAGCCTTTCTGTACGCTTCTATGCTGGTGCTGCTGAAAGCAGATACCCTGGTCCGGCATGAGCTAGAGCAGGTCGAAGAAGACTTTGAAGATGACTTTTTCGACGGTGATGTAGAAGAGGGTGACTATGAGCTACCCAAGCATCTGGAGAGACATATTCACCGTAGACCCGTTGCGCCCCCACCTGCGAAGCGCCAGGTGACTTTAGCCGAACTCATCGAGCAATTGGAGTCGATTGCCGCAGCGATGAGTGAGCCTTCGAGAGTGCGATCGCATCGTGCCAAGCCCCACTCCAAACGAGATGCTGTCCGTGCTATCTCCGAACTTGCCCACCAGGAAAATCTCAATGAAATCGCCGACGCCCTCAATGCTTTCCTCGAAGATCACTGGGATGATGTCTTCGAAGACGCCATCAACTGGATGGACTTTGAGCTATTGCTGACGCACTGGGCTAGCTTTCGTCCTGACATTCTAGGCGGGCCAATCAAAGGTGAGCTGAGCGAAGCAGACTACAAGCACGAGAAAGTCGGCGTCTTCTGGGGACTGTTGTTTCTTACCTCTCAGTCAAAAGTAGAGCTGTTACAAGAAAATTTTTATCAAGACTTGAAGGTTCGTCAGCTTAATGAAGTAACGCTCCAAGAAGTTCCTGATTATGTGCTGCCGGACTAAGCGATCAGATTGGTCCGAAGAAAGAATGGTGGTTGTTTCAATCCCTGAGAGGGCTTAGAGAGCGTTGATGCTGCCTTATGGCTTGTCCATGTTTCCCCGCTTGTATCCCGTTTCAATCCCTGAGAGGGCTTAGAGAGCGTTGATGCCAAAGTAGTTTGATAGCGCGGTCTTATCGATAGAGCCTGTTTCAATCCCTGAGAGGGCTTAGAGAGCGTTGATGCGTCTTTTGTTATGCTCTACCAGCTCGGCGTCTAGCCAGGTTTCAATCCCTGAGAGGGCTTAGAGAGCGTTGATGCAGACTGTCATGATCCTGCTGGCAGTCCCTGACGAGTGTTTCAATCCCTGAGAGGGCTTAGAGAGCGTTGATGCCCTGTCGCGTCATCCATGGATACGCCCAGTCTACCGACGTTTCAATCCCTGAGAGGGCTTAGAGAGCGTTGATGCGCTCTTGCAGTCTGCAATCAGAGCTTCATGCGACGGAGCATGCTGGTTTCAATCCCTGAGAGGGCTTAGAGAGCGTTGATGCCCTGCCATACTTCAATTGCGAACACTTGCTCATTCGTTTCAATCCCTGAGAGGGCTTAGAGAGCGTTGATGCCGTAGTGCGCAACGTTGCAGCCTTGACCAATCTAGTTTCAATCCCTGAGAGGGCTTAGAGAGCGTTGATGCCAGAATCCAATTAGCGAGTACATCTGTATATGAGAGTTTCAATCCCTGAGAGGGCTTAGAGAGCGTTGATGCGCATGCATGTACGAGCTGAGTTTCAATCCCTGAGAGGGCTTAGAGAGCGTTGATGCCTAGCTGTTACCATGGTTTCAATCCCTGAGAGGGCTTAGAGAGCGTTGATGCAGCTACCAAAGCCGCTGCTGACAAAGAACTAGCGTTTCAATCCCTGAGAGGGCTTAGAGAGCGTTGATGCTAAAGTTCATTCCTATAGCTGCGCAATGTAGTTGGGTTTCAATCCCTGAGAGGGCTTAGAGAGCGTTGATGCATATCACTTCGAAGCTGCCAGGCGGCGACTCATGTGTTTCAATCCCTGAGAGGGCTTAGAGAGCGTTGATGCCATCAAGAAGCTAGTTGACTGAAGCGCATCTCGATATAGAAGGTTTCAATCCCTGAGAGGGCTTAGAGAGCGTTGATGCAAGTTTTCTAGGCCTGTTACGGTTTCAATCCCTGAGAGGGCTTAGAGAGCGTTGATGCTAATTACGGGCGTATGCGTACGTTTCAATCCCTGAGAGGGCTTAGAGAGCGTTGATGCACCATACGCGAGTTGCCGGAGGTTAGATGCCAGCGTTTCAATCCCTGAGAGGGCTTAGAGAGCGTTGATGCCAGAGACCTGTGTTGCTGGTGAGTATATTTATTTGTTTCAATCCCTGAGAGGGCTTAGAGAGCGTTGATGCGAATTTTAGCCAACTTGGTATAACTAGGCACTCTGTTTCAATCCCTGAGAGGGCTTAGAGAGCGTTGATGCAAAGCCAAGCATCCCCGCTAGGCTGAGCGAACATGTTTCAATCCCTGAGAGGGCTTAGAGAGCGTTGATGCCCTAGTTGCTTGGAAGACTTGACGTATACGATTTTCAAGGTGCGAATGCGCGAACCCTGCAAAGTATACCACCTTGAACCAAATATGGATGCTTTCAAAATGACTTTAGAAAGCGGTAACGCTTCTATACCAGGACTTTTCATCGCTGCGCGAACCCATAAAATATGGTGAATGGCTACAACCACCGAAACACAATGCTTTGAGCATATTCAGAGATAGCTTCCATGCTTACATCCATGCATTCGCGCAGACTATAGACTTCAAAGCCTTGTAAATTTTTGCCCGGTGAATATCTTCTGGAATATCGTAGGTGATAGTAATGTGCATAGCTCACAGACTAGGATAGACAATCAATCTTCCTTTGGACATCGTGAGCAAGTAGAGAAATCCAAAATTTAGCAAAGCGTTGACTGGATCGGTCGGAGGACGACAGCGGCGCATCTAAAAGGAAAAGCAGTTGTTCAGGATTAGCTCGCCAAAAGCCGCGATCGCCTACTCCAAAAGAGGAATCCCTGCACCCACGGTAGACTTACCCTCAATCTATGATTATTCGTCACGATATTGACGCGGCTAGCTATCTAGTTGATCCAGCCCAATTTTCAGCAGTTGTTCCGGTTGACAGCTTTCAAGAACAAGTCCTCATCGGCTACGACAATATCGATCAGTTGCTCAAGCCTAGACTCATTCCTGCTGTTCAACCAGAGCCAGAATTCTATACGCGCTACGATGGCATGGGGACGCTCATTCGACCCGAGTGGCTTTTGAGCGCTGCCCATGTTGCCACAGAGATTTCTCCAGATAAAACAATAGAATTCGCGGAACGCGCTTACTCCATCAAGAAAATAGTCTTGCATCCTCACTTTCGCAACTATGGTGAGACCATGAGCTTGGCTGAACATGATATTGCCCTGATTCAGCTACAGCAATCGGTTGAAGGTATCTCTCCTTTGCCACTATACGAGAATTCTGACGAACTCGAGAAGATAGTCACCTTTGTCGGCAAAGGCGACTTTGGCACCGGACTGATCGGGCCAGATAGGGTAGATGGAGAAATGCGAACTGCAACAAACCAGGCCGAAAGGGTGGATGAGCAGTGGCTGATGTTTGCTTTCGATGCGCCTCCTGAGTGTACGGAGTTGGAGGGAATTGCTGGGCCAGGGGACAGAGGTGGACCAGCGCTGATTGACACTGGGGATGGGTGGGCGATCGCAGGCATTAGCTCCGGCCAAGACTCTTTAAACCTAGGCGAAGGCCGCTATGGTGTCTGGGAATATTACACCCGAATTTCCGCTTATATAGACTGGATAAAATCAGTCGTCAACTGATCTGGTCAGTACGTCTATCTTGCACTCGGTATCAACCTTCCCTGTTACAATTTGGACCTAATTGAAGGGACAAAAGTAATGGATGTCATCCCAGCTATCGATCTGCTAGAAGGGCGCTGCGTACGCCTGTTTCAAGGCGACTACGAACAGTCTCAGGTGTTCAACGACAGTCCTGTAGAGGTTGCTAAGCGGTGGGAGGCTGAAGGGTGCCACTCGCCTGCATCTGGTCGATTTGGATGGTGCTAAAGCTGGGAAGCCCGAGAACTGGCAGGCTATCAAAGCCATCGTCGAAGCGGTGAGTCTGCCAATTCAAGTCGGCGGCGGTCTGCGTAATGCCGATAGAGTCAGCGCTCTGTTTGACTTGGGTGTACAGTACGCCATCCTGGGTACTGCTGCCGTCGAAAATCCAGATCTCGTTGGCCAGCTCAGTGCCAGATTTCCCGATCGGATCATCGTTGGCATCGACGCCCGCGAAGGTAAAGTCGCGACCCGAGGCTGGCTAGAAACGTCTGAGGTCATGGCCGTTGAGCTTGCCAAGCGAATGGAAGCGCAGGGCGCTGCCGCCATTGTCTATACAGACATCAAGCGCGACGGCACGATGAAAGGTCCGAACTTAGAAGCGCTCAGAGAATTGGCCACAGCGATTAAGACGCCCGTAATTGCCTCTGGTGGCGTTAGCTCTGTCTCGGATTTGATGAGTCTACTTAGCCTTGTGCCTTCTGGTGTCTCTGGCGTAATTGTTGGAAAGGCGCTGTACACAGGTGCCGTCTCACTCAAAGATGCGATTAGAGCAGTGGGTCAAGGGCGCTGGCAGGATGTGCCACCGGATTTAGGGACTTCTGCGATCGCGTAAGACAGCCTTGTCGCATCACTAGCCGTTACTTTGCTTGAGCGTTTCAATTTCTTGGCGCATAGCAATCAGCTCAGCCGTCAGGGACTCAACTTCGTTCTTCAGCTCTGTATCCACAACGGGCGTTGCTACCGTCGTCACCGTTCTGGGCTCAGCCGGAGCACCTGAACTAAAAGGAGAAGAGGCACTTCTAAACGGCTCTGGCATTTGGCTAGTGACACCTTCCACAAAGTCGCGTGCCTCCTTTTCAGTCAGTGCGCCGCGAACTTCTAGCTTGTCTGCCAAACGCTCCCAGTCTGTACCAATCTCCGAGAAATCAGCTGCCGCACGCTGCGGGTCTTGAATAGCTTCTACAGCCGAGGACGCCGCTCCGAGCGTCACCCGGTAGCCTTTTTGCAATAGTTCAGTCAATGTGTCGGGATTCATAATGCAATGCTACAGATTCATATTCTCTTATTGTGACGCAAACCGCAGACCCTGACTATGCCTATCGGACAGATATCCCTATGGGCATAGTCCAAAACAGATCTACTCCCATTCGATGGTCCCAGGTGGCTTAGAAGTGATGTCGTACACTACCCGGTTCACGCCATCGACTTCGTTCACCACACGATTAGAAATACTCTCTAACAGCTCATAGGGAGCCCGCGACCAGTCAGCAGTCATGCCATCTTCACTGCTGACCAAGCGGAGCACGATGGGATAGGCATAGGTGCGCTGATCGCCCATAACGCCTACGCTGCGAACCGGTAGTAGCACGCCAAATGCCTGCCAGAAATCGTGGTAGCTGTCACTACGGCGAATTTCCTGGCGAATAATGTAGTCAGCCTCTCTCAAGATGTGCAGCCGCTCGGGTGTGACTTCTCCTAGAATGCGAATCGCTAACCCTGGGCCAGGGAAGGGATGACGCCGAACGATGTCGTCAGGCAGGTTTACTGCGATACCAACTTTGCGTACTTCGTCTTTGAATAGTTTTCTCAAGGGCTCGATCAGCTTAAATCTGAGATCTTTGGGTAGGCCGCCCACGTTGTGATGACTCTTGATCTTGACAGCGACACGCTCGCCTGTTTTGGGATCAACGTTGGTATCAGCAGATTCAATCACATCTGGATAGAGCGTGCCCTGAGCAAGATAGTCAAAAGGGCCGAGCCGAGTAGATTCTTCTTCAAAAACTCGAATGAACTCGTGACCGATAACTTTACGCTTTTCTTCTGGGTCAGTGATCCCTTTGACTTTGTCTAAGAATCTGTCTCTAGCGTTGATGTATTCCACTTTGATATGGAAGCGGTTGTTGAAAATCTCAATCAGGCGCTCGGGCTCGCGTTTACGCATGAAGCCCTGGTCAATAAACATGCAGGTCAGCTGGTCGCCGATAGCTCGATGTAGCAAAAAGGCAAGGGTAGAAGAGTCGACGCCGCCGGACAGCGCTAGTAAAACTCGCTGATCGCCTACTTTGGCGCGTACCTCACGGATGGCTTCTTCGACAAAGGCTTCGGTGGTCCAAGTAGGCTCGCACTGACAGATGTTGTAGACGAAGTTACGAATCAGGGTGCTGCCTTCGATCGAGTGAACGACTTCGGGGTGGAACTGGACACCGTAGAATTTCTGGCTGGGGTTTGCGATCGCAGCCTGCGGCGTATTCACCGTATGGGCTAGCACCTCAAACCCGTCTGGCAACCGGGTTACCGAATCGCCATGACTCATCCACATGGTCGAAGCGTCAGTCATGCCGTCTAAGATGTCCGCACCCGTATCGATATCCGCACTAGGATCTATCAGCAGTGAGGCTTTGCCATATTCGCCCCGCTCCACTCGCTCCACCTGTCCGCCCAGCTGCTGCACCATCAAATGCATGCCATAGCACACACCCAATACCGGAATTCCTAAGTTCCAAATTTCGGGATCGCAGGCTGGCGCTCCTTTGTCGTAGACAGAGCTAGGCCCACCCGAGAGAATAATTCCTTTGGGATTCAGCTGCCGAAGCTGCTCGGCGCTCGTGCGATAAGAGAGCACTTCCGAGTACACTTCTGTCTCTCGAATACGGCGGGCGATCAGCTCAGAGTACTGCGAGCCGAAATCTAGAATCGCCAGCATTTGACGATTGAGAGTAGAGGATTCGACGGTGGTTAAAGAGCCGGTGGTTTGAGCGGGTGAGATTGGAGTTTGAGAAGTCACAATCAATCCTTTAGGTTTGGTTTGCATGCTTGGCGGCGTTGGTGGGGACTCACCGTTTATCTTGAAAATGGGTTATGGAAATAGGCCAAAGGACTGAAGCACTTTGGTTATGCGGGTAACTTCCTGTAGGTTCAGCCACACTGTCTAACGACAATAGGAACGAGAGCGTAAACTTCTCTCTCAAACTGTTGATAAAGCGGATGATGATCGGCTGTGACTACTGATAGGCAATAGACAGAAACTATAAAAAATCAAACTTGTACCAACCTGTTCAGTGCGTTGTGCAAGTTAGCATCAAGTTGCGTTGATCTAAAAGTAATAGCTGATCTAGAGACAGTAAACGACTGACGTTGAAAGGGTGAGGATATATTATTTTACTTTCTAATTACAGTAGCAAACCCCTTACGCCTTAAAACGCTGCTCCGCTAATAAAGTCTGAGCAATTTCGCTGGTAATGACGATCTGCCTTTTCCGATCAAAGAGAACGCTGCCAACTTGAACGGACTGCTCTGTATGGGTTTGGATATAGGCACGTGATCGCGCATCAATCCGCTCCGCCATCACCCCGTACACCTGTTCCACCCATTTTTCTGCCTTGGCGTGATCCAACTCTCTCAAGATTTCCAATGCTGCCTCAGTCGTCGCACTCGCTAGCACCTGCTGAGTCACTGCTGTCTCCAACCCCACCTGCACACAGCAAGCCGCCATAATCTCTTGCCGAGCGTCCGCCACGTGATGGTGCGTATGAAAAATTCCTCCCGCCAGTTTCACCAGCTTGCCGTGATAGCCAAACAGCACAATAGAGCGCACCCCTAACTCACCCGCCTCAGCTAGCAGCGGTCCTAACCAGTTGGCCGTCTTCAGTCGTCTACCTGCCTCAATACCATGTTTCAAAGCCAGGTCCAGTCCGTTTTCACCCAGGCAAAAAATCAGGTCCGAGTAGTCAGCAGCCTTTTGTCTCAGCGTTTCCCTGTAAATTGTCAGCTGGTCCGGTGCGCTCAAAGGCTGAGCAATTCCACCCGTTCCTAGAAGTGACAATCCATCAACTACACCAAACGCTGCGTTCGACGTTCGCAAAGCTAATCGACGACCTTCTGGCAAGATGATGGCCACTTTAATTTTTTGACTAGCTGTCAGCTTTGCTGATAGATGAGTAAGGATCAGCCTACGCGCATAGGTATAGATAGCATCGCCCTGATCGTGGTGACCAATGCCTTCTCCACCTACCAGTGAAATTTGTTCTACTTGACCCGTATCGGCCCAGCTGACGATAGACCAGATGGGTGTATGACGAGTCAGGTCGAGATTGTCGCCGGGATCGCTGCGAGTAATGACAAGCGCAGCGGTTTTGGAGAGTGGCGCTGACTGCTCGATCGGAACTTCAGCAATTTTGTCTGGGCTCAGTAGGTTGAAAGAAACAGTCGGTAGTGGAGTGGAATGGGTGAGCTGGTGGAGAGCAGCGATCGCCCCAGCACAGGCAAACACCGGTAACGTATAGCCACTTCTAGGTCGAGCACTTTCCACTGTCGCAATCCATCCATATATACGAGTATAGAGAGAACGAGCTGTTCCCTTCATGCCTCTCATCTTCTGATGATGACCCTTTATTAATGACTTCACCTAATCCACCCAACAAGATCGACTATCTCCGCATTAGTCTCATTGACCGATGCAACTTTCAGTGCGTCTACTGCATGCCAGAGGGGGCTGACTTACAGTACGCGCTCAAAGAGCACTGGCTGACCCACGATGAAATTTTGCAGCTTTTGCGTGAGGTTTTCATTCCGTTGGGCTTTACGCGATTTCGGCTAACGGGTGGAGAGCCCCTACTAAGGCCTGGGATTGTGGAACTGGTGCGTGTGATCGCTCACCTACCCGAAACCGAAGATCTTGCTATCACCACCAACGGCTTCCTGCTCACTGACCTAGCTCAACCGCTTTATGATGCTGGACTGCGACGAATTAATATCAGCCTTGATTCGCTGAATGCCGAGACTTTTAAGCAAATTATTGGAGGACGAGGGCGATCGCGCTGGCAAGACGTCTGGAAGGGCATCCAAACCGCCTACGCAGTCGGCTTCTCACCCCTCAAGCTCAACGTTGTCGTCATTCCTGGCATCAACGATCACGAAGTGCTAGATCTCGCGGCCCTGTCTATTGACCAAGAATGGCACGTTCGCTTCATCGAGTTTATGCCCATCGGTAACGACAGCCTGTTTGAACATAAGGGCTGGATCGATAGTGAATCCATTCGGATGCGGATTCGCGATCGCTGGGGCATCGAAACCGGCAGCGTCAACGGCAACGGCCCAGCAGACGTATTTCAAATCCCCAGCGCAAAAGGAACCGTAGGCTTCATCAGCCAAATGTCAGAATGCTTCTGCGATCGATGCAACCGCATGCGCCTTTCCGCCGACGGTCTCTTGCGCCCCTGCTTGCTCAACGAAAGCGGCCAAATCGATCTGCGGACCAGTCTACGCGCAGGCGTCCCCCCCACCAAACTACGCGAGCAAGTCGGTGCCCTAGTCAACGAAAAACCCGAAATCAACTTCAAGATGCGCGAGTCTGGCGTTACCGGAGCTTACAGTCGTACCATGTCGCAGATTGGTGGATAGGGCTGCACTAAGTCAGCTCATAGTCGCGGCCACTTTCCCTACGGCTAGGCAAACAAATAAGAGCCTCTCAGTTCTAAACTGAGAGGCTCTTGAGTTAAGAAAAGGAGAAACTCCTTTTCTACAGATTTTAAGCCTGACGCGAGTAGTACTCGACCACCAGTAGCTCATTGACATTCAAGGCGATCCATTCGCGCTCGATCACGCCTGTGACCTTTGCTTCTAGCTTGCCCTTATCGAACTCCAGGTGAGTTGGGACGTTCGCCAAGCCTGGAAACTCCAAGTTGGCTTCTACTAGCTTCTTCGAAGCATCTTTACCACGTACCCCAATTACATCACCAGGACGGCACTGATAGCTAGGAATGCTAACCACACGACCATTGATCGTGATATGGCCATGATTTACAACCTGACGAGCGGCGGGAATGGTTGGCCCCATGCCCAAGCGAAAGATAGTGTTATCCAAACGCATCTCTAGCTGCTGTAGAATCACTTGTCCTGTAGAACCTCCGGCTCTACGTGCTTTTTTCACGTAGCGGAGGAGCTGGCGCTCGGTAACGCCGTAATTAAAACGAAGCTTTTGCTTCTCTTCTAGACGGATACAGTACTCAGATTTCTTTTTCCGAGCCTGACCATGTTGTCCAGGGGGGTACGCTTTCCGAGCCGATTTGCGGGTTAAACCCGGCAGGTCGCCCAAGCGGCGTACCACTCTTAGGCGAGGACCTCTATATCGGGACATTTTGTCTCCAAAAGTATGTTTTCAGATCTCGCAGTATACCTAAAAATGCTGCCAAGGAGGAAAACTATCTAAAAAACCTTTCATTTATCATCGCCTTTTCTAGAAAAGGCACACTATTGCTGCTTGTACCCTTTGAGGACAAAAGTATCGATGGCAAAAGTATGGTTTTTCATACCCGGCATGAAAAATGTTCAAATCAATCCGGAGAAACTATGAAGTTTCGGGTAGAATCCATACCAAATTGTCGTAATCAACTTTTCTCTAGTAATCACGGAGGGCAATCCCATTCTCACATCTAATCCACCGACTAAAAGCCAGTCTGCTGAAGCTCAATCAGAGTCTGTGATCGAGATTTGGGGCAATGCCAAACTGAGTGGCCATATCCCCGTCAGCGGCGCAAAGAATTCTGCTTTAGTGGTGCTAGGAGGTGCCCTTCTCTGCTCACAAACATGTCGCATCCGCAATATTCCCGATCTGATGGACATTGGCCGGATGGCCAGCGTTTTAGAAGCTTTAGGTCTCAAAGTTGATCGCGACGGCGATACTTTGGATATAGACGGAAGTCGCATCAGCCATTCTAAAGCGCCCTATGACATCGTTAGTAAACTTCGTGCTAGCTTTTTTGTCATTGGTCCTTTACTCGCTCGTTTGGGCGTCGCTCGTGTGCCGTTGCCTGGTGGCTGTGCTATTGGTGCTCGTCCGGTAGCCTTGCATATTCGCGGTTTGCAGGCTCTTGGTGCGCATGTTCATATGGATCATGGCGTCGTCCATGCCTACGTTCCGGGCAGTCGTGGCAAGCTCAAAGGAGCCAAAATCTATCTGGACTATCCCAGTGTTGGTGCTACTGAAACCCTAATGATGGCTGCCACGCTGGCTGAAGGTGAAACCGTCCTCGAAAACGCAGCCCAAGAACCAGAGGTAGTAGACCTGGCTAACTTCTGCCGCGCTATGGGAGCCAAAATTCATGGTGCGGGTACCAACACAATTACTATCACAGGTGTACCTAGTCTTCATGCCACTGACTACAGCATCATTCCTGACCGGATTGAAGCCGGCACATTCTTGATTGCTGGTGCCCTGACTCGCTCAGAAATCACCGTTGGCCCTGTCGATCCTGACCATCTCTCCCCACTGCTAGCGAAGCTACGAGAAACTGGTTCCAAAGTCGAAATTGAAGCCAATAACAATATCCGGATCTCGCCGGGAGAAACTATTACGCCTACAGATATACAAACGCTACCTTACCCAGGCTTTCCGACGGATATGCAGGCACAATTCATGGCGCTGCTGACCCTGGCTGAAGGCAATAGTATGGTGACAGAAACTGTGTTTGAAAATCGTCTGCAGCATGTCGCTGAATTTAACCGGATGGGCGCAGATATCAAAGTTAAAGGTGATTGTGCAATTGTGCGTGGCGTCTCTCATCTGTCCGGAGCGCCTGTTACTGGCAGCGACTTACGGGCGTCCGCGGCGTTGGCGATCGCAGGTCTAGCTGCCAAAGGCAAAACCACCCTATACGGCTTACATCACCTAGATCGCGGCTACGAAAAATTTGAGGAAAAACTGCGTAACGTCGGCGCTCGCCTGCAGCGCATTTCCCTTGCCGAAGCCGATATTGCTGCTCAGCCTACACCAGAGTCCATACCGACCGTAGAAACGTCAGCGGCAATTCCTGTTGGCTCAGCTAACTAGAACAGCTCAACACCCAGAAGACAGGATAAAACGACCGTATCCCTCGGCCTGCTAGCCATCCAAGTCACTGATAGTAAAGGTGCTCGTTATACTAGCGATAGACCTTCAATATCAGTGACTTTTGGATGCCTGTCGAATAGGCATATTCATCAAAGTCCAACTTCCTATGACCCCTTCTCAGTCTTTTCCAAAATCTCACTTGCTTGGACTCAATGCCGACCATTTTCGCCACCCACTCGATCGGCAGGCCACCGAGACGCTCAAGCAAATACCGGGAATAGACATAGCCATCCGTAGCCTGCTCGGACCCATGGGCGAGCAATTTTTCTATCTAGAAAACATCGCAGCTAGCGTACTTGTGGGTCCAAAACAGCTCTCTGACATCTACAACCTGCTGGTCGAAGCCTGCCGGATTCTGGATCTAGATGTACCCCAGCTCTATATCAAGCAGCACCCAGTTCCCAACGCCTATACCTTTGCCATGAGAGGCAAGCAGCCCTTCATCGTCGTTCATACTTCCCTAGTTGAACTGCTCAACCCAGCAGAACTTCAGGCCGTCATCGGTCATGAGCTAGGTCACCTGAAGTGCGATCATGGCGTCTATCTCACTCTGGCGAACCTGCTAGCTTTGGCTACTAGCCAGCTCCCGTTTGGCGCAGTGCTTGTCCAAAACTGGCAGTCTAAAATCATGGAATGGGTCCGCTGCGCTGAATTTACCTGTGACCGAGCTGCCCTGCTAGCGACCCAAGACGCACGGACGGTTGCCTCCGTATTAATGAAGCTTTCTGGTGGCTCGCCTACCCTCTCACCGCAGCTCAATCTAGACGCCTTTCTAGCGCAGGCCGAGTCATACGACGCCATTAGCGAAAACGAAATTGGTGAACTACTCAAGCAGATGAAAACTGACGAGCTCAGCCACCCTGTACCCGTCTTGCGCGCGCGAGAAATCAGCCGCTGGGCCACGACACCTAGCTATCAGTCGTTGTTAGAAAGTCGTCCTACCATCAGACACAGGTCCGAGCTAGAGCGAAGCGCTGAGAACGAACCTGAACGAGTTGGCAGCTGGCTCAACTGGTAGCTATCACTTGTTCTCGAAATCCGCTTCAAGATCCGCGTTGTAATATGAGCGAAGGTCTGTAACAAAGTCACTCAGTTCTGTATACTACAAAGACCTACCGGGCAAGTGGCGGAATGGTAGACGCACCACACTCAAAATGTGGCGACTTCGGTTGTGAGAGTTCGAGTCTCTCCTTGCCCATCGATAGCTATCGGTTTAATTGGTTAGTCAAAAGTCTGGTGAAGATGGGTTTTCTTACCTGACTAGCTGATGGCTATATTGCTATACTATTTGTGTTCAATTGAGAATGCAGTGTACGGAGATATGTAGATGACTCACCAGCTAAAGCGCTGGGAATCGCCGCGCCGAGAGGGTCGAAATCACAAAGGACGAGGCGGTTCTGCAAAACAGCGACAGTATAAAAAAAGACAAAAGCGACTAATCAAACAGTTGAAAAATAGAATAGAAGGCTCTACAGCTGAAAAGAATGCGAGCAAGGGAAAAGAGAGGCCATACGGCCTCTCTTTTTTTGATCTTTCTTTGTGTTTGTCGTGAACGTAATGTCTTGCAGTATGAAATTTTCCTAAAGTCACTGTTGATAAAGTTAGTACTGATTACCTATAAGTTGATATTTAGTAGTGAATATGTGGTTTTCTAGATTGAGCTGGGAACAATAAGACCAGACACTTTGTAAGGGTTCAGGGCGTCCGTTGATAAAAATTTCAAAGCACAACCAACCATCCGTTGAGATTGCGTTCTACTACGTACGACTGAAGACCCACGATAGTGACAGTTTGTTTAAGCTAGAGGACTCCTGCGAACAAGCGATTTCTTCTCAGTCACCGGCTAAAATTGTCTCGGATGAGCTGCGTCAGGCTGGGACAAATCACAAAGGAATCACACTTGAGCAATGGGTGCTAGAGCCGGATTCGCTACATGCTTTGGTTTCTCTACGGCCAGAACAGCTGAAGCAAGGGGCTAGAAGTGCTAAACCGGCAATCCTGACGGCTTTTATAGCTGGGCTCAAAGCAGCCACCGCCAAAAGAATTAATCTTATTCGTAACGAACCTGGTTCTCCGGTCTGGCAAAGAAGCTACAAAGAGCAGCTGATAGAGGACGATATGATGCTCTTTCGTCTGCGTAAAAAGCTGACTGATTCCCCAAGCGTAGTGCGCTCTAGCTAACGCAGAGACTCGGTTGCCGCTATCTCTACAGTCTGTTTTTAGAACTTGTTTTGTCTGCATCGCGGCCCAAACGTGTAGCGTGTCGGCGGCTTCTCGCCAGGAGTCTCTAGCTGCGATCGCAATTTTCTCAACCTCATCCTTGCTTAACTCCAACAAACAGAGCCGATTTGGTATTCGTACCGCCTGCGCGTGCCAATCGACCCAAGCTATCAGTATTTCTGCTGAAAAGGGCTTTAGCAAAATATAGCCTGTACCGGATGCATACTCTTCGAGAAGGTAAGGCCTACGGTACAGGCGAATTACTGGCCCATTGAGCTCAGTAGGCGTTTCCTAGCGCCGTACGACACGGGTTCCTACTGCTGCAGCATAGAGCTTTTAGCCTGGAACCTGTCCCTCAGCCAAGTGACAAAAACTATACTTCCAACGCTCAGACCAGCTCTCCGAGCGGACCGGCGCAGAGCCTTATGAGTTCCGGCAGCAATCGTGCGGTGATGACTAGAAGAAAAGCGATCAGTGCGTCAGGCTAAATCGATCAATCCTTCTGGCGGTGTGATTTCTATACGCCCTGCTGAAATATCAACAATAGGTACAATATCTTCAACGAAAGGAATGAGCAGCGTTTTAGGCTGCTTTTTCTTTTGTTCTCGCTTAGCCTTGCGGCGTAATTTTTGAGCGGCCTTGGCCCGCAACGATGGATGATTTTCAGAATTGACCGACGGTCCTGTCGTGCCAGTTTCTTGGTCGGCTTTAAGCTCTGGAGTAGCTTCAGGCTCTGAAGATCGATCGCTCTCTGTCGGCAAGGTTACTTCTAGCAGGTCATGTCCTGTGGTAAAGACATTGGTGATGGTGCCGAGCGTCGTTTGGTCTGAGTGTAAAACGACCGCTAAACCAATCAAATCGTCCACGTGAAATTCGCCTGGATCTAGCGGCAGGCGATCGCCCACTGGGACCAGCAGCTGAGCACTGCGCAAATCTTCTGCCTGGTCGCGAAAGTCAATGCCCGCTAGCTTCACTAGATAGCTGTTCTTTCCTTCTAGATAGCGTCCGCTCGTCAGCCGAATAGGCACGGGCTCTGCGTTTGGTTTTCTAATCCATCTTTCTCCGGGCTCGGTAAATCGCTCGGGGAAATCGCTTTCTGGATAGACCTTTACATGACCGTTGAGACCATGCGCACCGACAACGCGACCAATCAGCAGCCAATCTTTATCTGTTGCTTTATCTATCATTTCTTCGTGAGTAAACCCACAGTAAAGCATTGGAGAATCTTTAGACCGCTGCCATCGCTGGTTTAGCAGCATACACCTTGTCAGTCAATGTCGCTAGGTGCCTGATTGCGGTCACGATTTGCTCTTCTGTCGCGGTCAGGCTGAGGCGGAAGCACTGACGCATGTGAGGCCAGTCTTCGCCGTTGAGGCTTTGTTTTAGTCCTGGGAAAAAGGGACTCCCCGGTACAATAATGACGCCGTAGTTCTTCAGTTCATTGTAGAACTCCCAGTCGGTCATGGGCAGGTTATCAAACCATAGCCAGGCAAAGATTGCGCCTTCCCCTTTGTGCAGCCGCCAGGGAACTTCACTGGGCATAGTGGCGCTCAGCGTCTCTTCTAAGACGGCAAACTTACTCTGATAATGGGGGCGGATAGTGTTTTCGGCAATGTCGGCAAGCGCACCGCTGCGAATGGCCCGAGCGGCGATCGCCTGACCATAGCGACTTGAATGAATGCACAGATTAGTCTGAAAAGACTCCAAAATCTGAATAACGCTTTCGTCACCAATCGCTATACCTACGCGCTCACCTGGCAAACCGGCTTTTGACAAACTTAGACAGTGGACAATATTAGGGCCAAAAACCGGCGTCATGTCGGTGAAGTTCAATGCAGGGAACGGCGGTGCGTAGGCCGAATCGACAAAGACAGGCACATTAAACGGAGCAGCAAGATCGGCAATTTGCTGAACCTCTTCGCCTGTAAGCACGTTGCCAGTCGGATTACACGGGCGCGAGAAGAGTACAAAACCAGTGTTTTCGTTGACCTCTAGCTGATCGAAATCAGGACGGTACTTGAACGAATGCGCATCCTCGCCTAGCTCAATGAAAGGACGATAGGCTTTGATCGCTTCAGGATGCAGAGTCACGCCGCCATAGCCAGTGTAGTCAGGGCTGAGTGGTAAAACGATATCTTTGAGCTGGCCGCTGGAGCTATAGCCACCTAGTGCATTAGCCGCCAAGAAATAGAGGTTCTGGCTGCCAGGGGTGATTAAGATATTGCGTGAATTCAAGGAGAGGCCGTAGCGTTGATTGAAGTCGTCGCGGACCGCTTCAATCAGGGGCTCATATCCTTGGCTGGCACCATAGCGGCAGACGACCTCTCCGTACTCACTGCTGGCTAATAAATCTTTGGTGCAGTCGCGCCAAAGCTGCTCGACTTCTGGCAAAATGACTGGGTTGCCTGCACTAAGGTTGATAAATTCCTTCCCTGATCCCTTGCTGGAATTTAGAGTTTCGATGATGTCTTTCATAATTGCCCGCACCCCGGTCAGGTGAGACATGCGATCGCCAAACTGGGTAAGAGCAAGAGTCATGAGTAAGTCAAAAGGAAATGGATAGCTGCCTAGCGGATTTTTTTCCCACAGCTTATTCGATTCAATATAACCTGATTTATAGGGTAAGGCAGTGTACGTTTACATTTGCACAGTTGGAGTTGCCTGAACTAGATTCTTACAGTGCTGGATTTTACAGTGCCAGATTCTTACAGTTCTAGACTCTTACAGTTCTAGACTCTTACGGTGCGCACAGACAGTCAATGCACACAGACAGTGGAAATACTCTGCTTAAATAGCTTTTTTGTTCTCTAATTTGCGCTTTAACAAGGACTTTGAACTCTATTATCCCCAAGTAGCTTTTGAATGAGCAGCTCTCAAAACGGCGCAATGCAAATGGCACGGTCGCTGACAGAGAAAGTTCTCTCAGAAACCAACTACGATCGCACCTGAAGGGATTACTGTCTAAAAGGTTCGCGCTTGTAGGTCCGCTCTGATAAATTCGCTTCAGCGAACGTATACAAGTGCGATCTGCTGAATTTTTCCTCACTGCAAGTACCATGAATGCGATCACTCAACTCAGTGCCAAACTACCCGCTCCCGTTAGGCGTCTGGCCGACTTTGCCTACAACTACTGGTGGAGCTGGACGCCAGAGCGGATATCTCTATTTAGCTCGATTGACCCAGGCCTATGGCAGCAGTGTAACCACAACCCGGTGGCGCTTTTAGAGAGCGTTTCTCACGATCGGCTCTGGCAAATTGCCGAAGATCCAAAGTACTTGACCCGGCTAGAGAAACTGGCCGAGAAGCTAGATCACTATTTGAGCGCAGAAGTAACCTGGGCGAGTCGGGAAGTCCCGGAGGTTTCAAGAGATCATCCAGTGGCATATTTTTGCATAGAGTTTGGCGTTCATGAGTCTTTGCCTATCTACTGCGGCGGGCTAGGCGTATTGGCTGGAGACTATTTGAAGTCAGCATCGGATCTGGGTATGCCGGCGGTAGGGGTAGGGCTGCTGTACAAGCAGGGGTATTTTCAACAACAGCTCAATCGCAGCGGCTGGCAGGAGGCAAACTATGTCGATAATGATATTGAGAAGCTGCCGCTGCTAGCGGTGTGCAATGAGTTTGGTCAGCCAATTACAGTAAAGGTGGCGATTGGCCGACGTTCTGTCAAAGCGCGAGTGTGGAAGACGCAGTTAGGAAGAAGTACGCTGTACTTGCTAGATAGCGATCTGATGGAGAATGATGAGCGTGATCGCGAACTAACCGGACACCTGTACAACGACGATCCGATTGTGCAGCTAGGTCAGGCGATGCTGCTGGGCATCGGTGGCGTGCGAGCATTGCAGGTATTAGGTATAGAACCCGTTTTGTATCACCTCAATGAAGTGCATCCGGCTTTTGCACTGCTAGAAATTGCTAGGCAGGCACAGGAAGAAACCGGACTGGAGTTTGATCAGTTGCAGCAGGTAGTGCGCGATCGCGCACGGTTTACTACCCATACCCCGGTTCCCTTCGGCAACACCTTCCCTGCTAACGAGGTAAGCGAAGTCCTAGCAGCCTATTCACAGGATATTGGCCTATCATCGGCCCAGGTGCTAGCGCTAGGTCAGTTGGGCGAGGATTCTGACTTTAGCCTAACTAGATTGGCCTTGCGGTTCACTCAGTCGGCGAACGCTGTCAGCGAGCGACATGGTCATACGTCTCGGCAGCTGTGGCGCGATCTTTATCCGCAGCTGCCGGTAGAATCGGTACCGATCGGCCATATTACCAACGGCGTTCATGTCAGAAGCTGGGTAGCTCCCTTGATTGGGGATCTATTCGACAAACATATTGGGACTGAATGGACCCAGTCACTCACCAGCACTGAACAGTGGAAGCGGGTAGAATCAATCCCCAACGCTCAGCTTTGGCATCGGCATAGCATCTTGAAGGCAAGGCTGGTTGCCTATACGCGCGATCGCATTCTTCAATCCCGCCTAGCGAGAGGTGAAGCCCAAGACGATATCAACGCAGTGGCTCGCCTACTTGATCCAGATATCTTGACAGTAGGCGTTGCTCGCCGGTTTAGCGTTTACAAACGCAGTGACTTACTATTTCGAGACTTGAACCACCTTACTCAAATTGTGTCTCACCCCAAACGTCCGGTACAAATCATCTTTGCGGGCAAGGCTCATCCTGATGACGACGGTGGCAAGCGGATCATCCAGCGGATCATGGAATGGAGCCGCCATCCTGACTTGCGCGATCGCATTGCCTTTATTGAGAACTACGATCTCTACACCAGCAAGCTCATGGTCCAAGGCGTTGATCTGTGGCTAAGTACCGCTAGACGCACACTAGAGGCCTCTGGTATTGGCGGTCAAAAAGTTGCCTTGAACGGTGGGCTAAATCTAGGCATATTAGACGGCTGGTGGTACGAAGGCTATCGCCCTGGAATCAACGGCTGGGCAATTGGTGAGGCAGCAATTACTAGCCTTGGTAATACGCCTGAATCAGACAGCTACGCCCAAGACGCGCAGGATGCTAGAGATGCGGAAGCAATCTACAACCTGCTAGAGCGCGACATTGCTCGCCTGTACTACAAGCGCGACCACAGCGGCATTTCTCCTGGCTGGCTTCGAATGATGAAAGCCTCGATTAGCAGCATAGCCCCGTTTTTTAATACCGATCGGATGGTCGCTCAATATGTAGATCAGCAGTACTTTCCACACACCAGCGTCAAAACTGAACCCGTAGCAGCCCTAGTCTCGTAGGAAAATATGCTTTGGCAACTTGACTTTTACCGTCGTCCACTAAAAGACAGTCAGGAAAGCCCACTCTGGGAATTACTAATCTGTGATGAGACGCTGGCATTCACCTATGGTGAATTTTGTCCACAGAGTGAGGCTAATGCCCCCTGGATACGGCAGCAACTGGAAATAGCTCGTGGCTTAGCTGGGCACTGGCCAAGCCGTATCGAAATCTTTCGTCCGCAAACGGTTAGTCTAGTTGAAGTCGCTTGTCGCGATCTGCCGGTGACCGTCCAGCCCAAGCGAGAAGTTCCTGCTATTAAGCGATGGCTGCTACAGCGAGCCGCCTGGTATCCGACGCTGAAGGGCTATACAGGAGATACTTACGAACCGATCGCTTTAGAGCGCCCTGCCCCTGTCCCCGTCACTGATTATTTGATGGGCGAAGGATGGCAATTCGCGACTATCAGCACGGACGAACTGCAGCGGCTAACGTACGAGCCTATTCCAATTCAGTCTGTTTCATCCGAACTGATGCCTATTTACTTGGGACTGCCTAGTACGCTGCCGATTCCAGGTGTTGTGATTGACGGTGGTCGGCAGTCGATGCGGCTGGCTCAGTGGCTGCAGTCGGCTAGACCTGTGATGCTGCAATATATCGCAGGAGTTCCAGATGGACTGTTGCTAGAGGCGGGACTAGTCGATCGCTGGATTCTGGCGACGTTTGAGGATGAAGCTGTTGCGACGGCTGCTCGAACGTTCACAGAACGGAAAATCGCAGCGAAGGGACTTCATTTCTTATTGGTAAGGCCAGATGATTCGGGGCTGACCTACACCGGTTTGTGGCTACTACAGTCCATGCCCCCCAAGCCAGTACAAAGCGCGAGGAATAGCGCTAGCTAAATCAAATCCTCCTAGATCAAATCCAAAACTTGCTGAGCCTCTCCGGGTCTATCTATTTGCTGAAGCAGCACGGCAAGCTCTCGATAAGCGGCTTCTAGTCTGGGTGAAAAGGCCAACTGGTTCTGTTGACGGAGACTCTCGGCGAGCGTGACGACTTGTTGAAAAGAAGCGATCGCATCGTCTAGCTGGCCGCTCTCCATCTGAGCCTGTGCAATATTGACGAGCAGATGCGCTGCTTGCTCTGGACGATTTAGCGCTTTAAATATGGAAAGCGCCTGCTGATAAGCACTCAGAGCCATTTCCGTATCACCATTGAGATCAGCGGCTCTACCTAGGTTGTTGAGGATAGCGACTTCTTGAGGGCGATCGCCTATCCGTTGAAACAGTGACAGGGCAAGCTGGTAGTAGGCAGTGGACTGGTCGTAGTCATTGAGCATGAAGTAGGCATACCCCAACGCTGACAGGGATTCGGCTTCTACCTGGGGATTGTTTGTGCGGCGAGCAATGATCAGAACCTGTTGCTGATAGCGAATGCTTTCTGTGTAGTTTTCTAGATCGGCGTAGGTATCGGCGATGAGCGCGAGCATGATGCGCTCACCAGTCGCATCGCCTGCCTGTCGGTAAAGCAGCAGTCCGGTTTGATAGGTGGCGATCGCATCACTATACTGCTGGGCAAATCGGTAGGCGCTGCCTAAATTGAGAAAGACAGGCGGCTGCTCGTTGAGGATGCCTAGCGTTTGATAAAGATTGAACGCTTGAAAGCTGGCGTTGACGGCTGCTGCGGGGCGATCGGTTAGCCGGTAGATGACGCTGAGATTTTCGAGCATGCGGGCTTCTTTAGTGCGATCGCCAGCCGCTCGGTACAGCAACATGGCCTGCTGCCAGTAGTTAAAAGCAGCGGTGTGATCGCCTTGTGTAAACGTCTCCACACCGTAATCTGCTAGCTGATCTGCGCTCAGATTTGCTGGCTGAGCTACAGGCAAGACATCTGCTGTTGACTGCAAAACACCCATGCTCATCGTTGGCAAGATCGCCGCCTGCACTGGCATCATCTGCATACCCAAGCCAAACCCTCCCAAACCAAAGCACCCCAAGCCAAAACATCCCAACCAACCAAAACCGGCTCGCCTTATCAATACCATTGCCAATAATCTTGCAGGTGATGCCTTTGTGAGAGATGTCATCGGTCGTACCCCCTTTTGCGTAGCGTTCACGCCTTCGTTATGGCACTGGCCAGTCATCCGTGAAATCAGCAGTCCGCCAACTTTGCGCAAAAAAACATCCTGAGCTATCTGTGCTTAAAGATGGACGCAAACGGTAAAATTTCTCTTGACAGTCCAATAGGAAAAATTGATGGTTGCCTCTGACAGTGCTAGTTCCGAAATTGCGGGTGTAGAGTATCCGATCAAAATTGGAGTGATTGGTGGCAGCGGTCTCTACAAGATGGATGATCTAACAGACATTCAAGAAGTCAGGATCAAAACGCCCTTTGGCGATCCATCTGACGCTCTAATTGTTGGCAAAATCGAAGGCGTTTCTGTTGCGTTTTTAGCTCGTCACGGGCGGGGCCACACTCTAACGCCGTCTGAGCTGCCTTTTCGAGCTAATATCTACGCGATGAAAAGCCTAGGCGTCGACTATCTGATTTCCGCTTCGGCAGTCGGCTCGCTAAAAGCAGAGGCCAAACCTGTCGATATGGTCGTGCCCGACCAGTTCATCGACCGTACTAAAAACCGAGTCTCCACCTTTTTTGGGGAAGGCATTGTCGGTCATATTTCCTTTGGCGATCCAGTTTGCAACAACTTGGCCAAGGTCGTTGCAGACGCTGTAGAAAGCCGAAATCTAGAAGGCGTCACCCTACACAGAGGTGGAACATACGTTTGTATGGAAGGTCCCGCTTTTTCCACTAAGGCTGAGTCGAAGCTGTATCGCAGCTGGGATGCCACTGTTATTGGCATGACAAACCTGCCAGAAGCCAAACTAGCTCGAGAAGCTGAAATAGCCTACGCCACCCTAGCAATGGTTACCGATTATGACTGCTGGCATCCTGATCACGACAGTGTCACCGTTGAGATGGTAATCGGCAATCTGCAAAAGAATGCGGTCAACGCGCAGCTAGTGATTAAAGAAATTGTGCGGCGGTTAGATGAAAATCCGCCTGAGTCTGAAGCGCATTCCGCCCTGAAGTTTGCTGTGATCACGCCTATGGATCAAGCACCCAAAGCCACCAAAGAAAAATTAGCTTTGCTACTGCAAAAGTACACGTGAAATCGGGACAGGAAAGACGATCTACAGTCTCACGTCCTATCCCGATTCAAGGATTGAATGAATTGACTCGCTGAGGAACTAAATTAGCTTGACAGCTCGTAAGCCAAAGTAAAGGCCCATTGATGCTCCGAATAGCGCGACTAGCCACGCGACATAAACAACTGCGCCCATAGTTATCTCCTAAACTGATTTTGAATACCTTTTTATTGAAACACAAAGATCGCACCTCTTAGTACTACGGCAAGGACACCTCCTACCTACACGACAGCTATGAAGACAACTATCCGCGTCAACATTCCTCAGACTCCCTACGATGTTCGGATCGCGCCGGGCGGTTTGGATTATATAGGACCATGGCTAGCCGCTGAAGATCAGCCGCTGGTCAAGCCAGGACAGAAGGTATTACTGGTGTCAAATCCAGCTGTGTTTGAGCTGTATGGGGAGCGGGCGATCGCATCTTTGACCCAGGCAGGCTATGACGTCTGCCACTGCATCCTTCCCGCTGGCGAGCAGTACAAAAATATGGCCTCTATCGCCGAAATCCACAACGCCGCCTACGAAAATCGCCTAGAGCGCAGTTCTGCCATGATTGCCCTCGGTGGCGGCGTGATTGGAGACATGACCGGATTTGCGGCTTCTTCCTGGCTGCGCGGCATTTCAGTTGTTCAGGTGCCGACTTCCCTGCTGGCGATGGTCGATGCCTCTATGGGCGGCAAGACCGGGGTGAACCATCCCAAAGGCAAAAACCTGATCGGCGCGTTTCACCAGCCTCGACTGGTGCTAATCGATCCACAGGTGCTAGAAACCTTGCCCATTCGCGAATTTCGAGCGGGCGTTTCAGAAGTCATAAAATACGGTGTGATTTGGGACCGGCCTCTCTTTGAACAGTTGGAAGCGGCTGAGCGACTGGACGACTACACAAAAGTCAGCGATGAGCTGCTACAGACGATGCTGATTCATTCTTGTCAGGCCAAAGCCGATGTCGTCAGCCAAGACGTCAAAGAGGCTGGCATCCGCGCCATTTTGAACTACGGCCATACGGTAGGCCATGCGATAGAAAGTTTAACAGGATACAGCAAAATTAACCACGGCGAGGCCGTCGCGATTGGCATGGTAGCCGCTGCAAGAATTGCTGAAGAAATGCATGAAAGTCAGTGGAATGCTGTAGCAACTCAGAGACAGCAGGTCTTGTTAGAAAAAACCCAGCTACCGACTCAGCTGCCCAAAGATGTTGACATCGAAGATATCTTAGTCGCGCTCAGGAGTGACAAGAAAGTCAAAGCAGGAAAAGTTCGCTTTGTACTGCCAAAGAAGGTTGGCGAGGCGTTTGTAACAGATCAAGTGAGCGACGATGGAGCGCGGAGGGTATTGAAGGCTATAGCCATCCAGTAAGCTCGCAGATGCAGAAGAGCACATGCTCTCCAAAGCCAAGATCTACAGTGAGATCATCACAACAATTTCGAAAATGCTTTCAGGTGTTTCACTTGCACTTGCATCATTTGTCAGTATTGTTTTGGATGTACCTGGCAACGTTTTCAGAGATAGGAGGCTGTGATGTAGTCTCTACACCCGCCTTAGCCATATATGCGGTTTCTCTCTCTTTTTTGTTTCTGGCTTTTACCTACCTAATGCTTGCTTCTCTACTGACTGATAGATACCAGATACTGATAGATACCAGATACGATTCTAGTGATGACGGTTAGACAAACTGCTTTGATAGGAATATCAATGATGTTAGGAGGATCTATTCTAATCGTAATCGCAACTTATCTGTCTGTTTACTACGATGTTTTAGGCAAGATATTCCCTAATGAAAAGATGTTCCCAGACTCAGAAACTATTGACAGTAACAAGAAGTAGGAAGTCATGAAACGTCGGCTGCAATCTGCTGACGCACTTGGCTGAGCTTTTCTGAGCCAGTTCGAGAAAGGCTGTCGGCGGCGATTACTTCTACGTCTTGGATACCTAGGAAGCTAAGGAAATGTTTGAGGTAGCCACTGGTGTAGTCGATCTCGCTGCCGACCGGTGTGCCGCCAGAAGTGATGATAATGTAGGTTTTGCGATCGCGCAGTAACCCTTTCGGCCCCTCAGAAGAATAGGTAAATGTCAGCCCTGCCCTTGCCACCAGATCAATATACGCCTTGAGCGCAGCAGGAACTGAAAAGTTGTAAATGGGTACGCCTATAACAATCACATCTGCGGACTGTAGCTCTTCGACTAGCCGGTCAGAAACCTGTAAGGTCTCCTTTTGCTTTGAAGTGCGATCGCCTTCAGGCGTATTGTAGGCGGCAACCATTGCCTCATCGACGAAGGGCAAGCCTTTGGCAACATCACGAACAACAACCTTGGCGCTATTACTTTGCTGTAGTTTATCAATTAGCTCACCTACCAGCTGACGGCTAACAGACTCCTCGTATCGAGCGCTAGAATCGATTCTTAAGATGTTCATAGGATTGCAGTTTTGATAGTAAAAGAGCAGTAGAAGAGGATTATGACGGAATTAGGAGAATGCGTTCTTTGCACTCTCCTATTTTTTAGAGACGGTTAGGCAGCAAGATCGAACAGTAGAACTTCTGCCTCGCTATCAGAGCCGATGATGGAAAGAGACTCTAGATCTGCAAAGGCAAGACCGTCTCCAGCTGCTAGAGTCTGACCATCTAATTGCACTGACCCTTTGACAACTTGCAGCCAGGCTTTGCGATCGGCAGCCAAATCATAGCTGATACGGGCGCCCTGACTGAGAGTAGCCGCGTATAGACTAACGTCTTGATGGATCGTAACCGAATTCTCTCTACCGTCGCGAGAACCGACAAGCCTCCACTGATCCTGACGGGTTTCAAAATCAAAGTGCTTTTGCTCATAGCCAGGCTTTAGACCTTTCGATTCGGGCAAGATCCAAATCTGCAAGAAATGCACAGAATTTTCTGCTGAGGCATTCATCTCACTGTGGGTGACGCCTGTACCAGCGCTCATCCGCTGCACGTCGCCAGGGCGAATCACTGAGCCAGTGCCCATGCTGTCTTTGTGAGCAAGCTCGCCTTCTATCACATACGAGATGATTTCCATATCGCGGTGACCATGGGTACCGAAGCCTGCACCGGGTGCGACCTGGTCTTCGTTAATAACTCGCAGATCGCTGAAACCCATATTGCGCGGGTCCATATAGCTACCAAAAGAGAAGGTATGTCTGCTGTCCAACCAGCCAAAGTTAGAGATGCCGCGATCGGTTGCTTTGCGAATGGCTAACATTGTTTTTCTTTAGCTCCACAGAAACGTTTGTTTGATGTATTGATTATGGACTGATTTCAAAATAAATACAATATCTAATCTCGTGTTCATATTGTATTCGATTTAGATACAATTGCTTTATTGGTAGCGCTGGTTATTTATGGATAAGTTGGAGAGTATGAGGGTCTTCGTTGAGGTCGTTAATCACAGTGGATTTGCGGCGGCAGGAAGGCATTTGGGGTTGTCTCGTTCGGTGGTGAATAAGCTGGTGGCTCAGTTGGAAGAAGACTTGAATGTGCAGCTATTGCAGCGGACGACGCGGCGGGTGAGTCCGACGGATATGGGCCGGGCTTATCACGAGCGCTGCGTAGATATTTTGGCGGAGGTAAAGGCGGCGGAGCTGTCGGTGACGCAATTGCAGGCGCAGCCGAAGGGAACGCTGCGGATCAATGCGCCGATGTCGTTTGGGACGATGCATCTGGCGGAGGCGATCGCGCAGTTCATGTCCCAATACCCAGACATTCAGGTGCAGATGACACTGAGCGATCGCTTTGTCGATCTGATCGAAGAAGGCTTTGATGTGACGCTGCGCATTGCTGAAGCAAAGGCCGAGGAGGCGTTGATTACTCATGCGATCGCCCCCATCCGCCGAGTCCTCTGTGCCTCTCCTCAATACCTGGAAACTCACGGCGTCCCGACTCATCCAGATAACCTGCGTCAGCACCACTGCCTGCACTATGGCCACCTGGCAACTGGCAGTAAGTGGCATCTGACCGGACCGGACAAAACCTACACAATTCAGGTTAAGTGCCGGGGCTATTCCAATAATGGAGAAGTGCTGCGTGAGGGTGCGATCGCCGGAGTTGGCATCGCCCTACTACCCACCTTCATTATCGGCAACGCTCTCAAATCAAACCAACTCAGCATCATCCTGCCAGACTACTGCCTCCCTGAACTCACCGCTAGACTCTGCTACGCCACCAACCGACACCTATCTACGAAAATTCAGCTGCTGAGCGCTTTCTTGCAAGACTGGTTTGAACGTCCAGCTTGGGAAGATGAAGTTCATCTGCTCTAGTCCAGCATCTGTTTTGGAGTCACAACTAAAGCAGGAAACCCGACCGATTGGATTATCCATGTCACCCGTGTAGACGGTTTCCTCGTAAACGCCATTGACAAGTCTCAGTATGGTTATTTGAGCTCTGTGACGATCTACTATCCAGTATTCTGGAATGCCCCACCATTCGTACTGCTGACGCTTCCAAATGTAATCCCGTTTGTAATTAGTGCTACTTTCCTTTCCTGGACTTACTAACTCAGCGACAAAAGCGGGCGCTGGCATACCAAATCTAATCGCACTATATTTGCCGGTTTTGAACAGCTCACGATGTTCGGGTTGTAAAACCATCACATCGGGCTTTCGGTTCATCCAGCGATCGCCTACAGGATGAACTTCTAATTCTGTATCATTGCCACGTATAAGTTTTCTGAGCCCTGGTAGCTCTGCCAACAGTAATTTCAACTCAAAGGCCTATACCAAATTGTTATCGTCTTCCGGGGGCAGTCGAATCACTTCTCCAGTGTCGAGCAGACGATAGTCGCCGTCACTCAATGTACAGTTTTCCAAGTAGTCTTGATAGCTTTGATAGCGAGTGAGTGTGTAAGTCATCTAATTGCTGCCTTTATTGAGTTGAGACTGTAGGCACTATACACAGAGCTTAGGTAGAAACGGACACAGATGTGCTGTCTGACTGACTTTCCTTCGTCTTTGCTAGCTGCTCAGAGACAACGGCGACTTCCTCTAGTCGAGCGGCATCTGCGGCGGTTGTGTCTTCTTCGACTGAAGCTGCTTCAACGACCGCGACATTCGCTGTTTCTACTGCGACTTCTTCTACGCCTTCTGACAGCGTCAGCGCTTCGGCTTCAATATCTTCTTGAATGCGACGGGCGAGGAAGGAGACAAAACCAATACTGACAAAGCCTACGCTGAATAGAGCCCAGCCGTCGATCACATAGGTCATGAAGTGATTGAGTTCACTAATAGACATAGGATTCGAGCCTCGCTAAGTAGGTGTGTTATTGCCCATTATGCGGTTTCTAATGGTTAGATTCAATCCGTCGTTGAGAATGGTTAAGGGGAGAGGCGGGATGCGAGTCGAAAGCGCCGAGCTTTCTGATGGTTGTCGGTATTCAGTTGAGCTCGCCGGGCTGAGATCGTAAGATTGAGGAGTTACTTCTTTCTCGATTAGCCTGACAAAGGTTAGTCCATATACCTGCACAAACTATGGTCTCTAGTACTCGCTCAGTTTCGGCTAGTTCATTTTCAACGGCAACGTCTCATACTGCAACGTCTCAAACCACCTCACAGGACACCTTGCAAGCAAGTAGGACGGCGTCGGTCAGCCGTACCACTAAGGAGACGGACGTGCAGGTGACGCTGAACGTAGACGGCACGGGAAAATGTACGGCTGACACAGGCATTCCCTTTTTGGATCACATGCTGCATCAGATTGCTTCTCACGGTCTGTTTGATCTAGAGGTGCGGGCAACTGGCGATATCGAAATCGACGACCATCACACGAATGAGGATGTGGGCATCACGTTGGGTATGGCGCTGCATCAGGCGTTGGGCGATCGCAAAGGCATTACCAGGTTTGGCCACTTCATCGCCCCGCTAGACGAAGCCCTGGTCCAAATATCCCTGGATTTTTCGGGTCGTCCGCATCTCAGCTACAGTCTAGAGATTCCAACCCAGCGAGTAGGCTCCTATGATACTCAGCTAGTGCGCGAGTTTTTTGTTGCAATTATCAACCACGCGCAGATGACACTGCACATCCGTCAGCTAGACGGTCTCAACTCGCATCACATCATTGAGGCGACTTTCAAAGCGTTTGCTAGGGCTATACGGATGGCGACCGAAATTGATCCGCGTAGAGCAGGCAAGATTCCTAGCTCTAAGGGCGTGCTCTAGATATGGATACAGGCTTCGTAAAAGCGCTTAACTTTGCTGCACAGAAGCACCGCGACCAGAGAAGAAAAGGTAGTGACCAAGTGCCGTATATCAACCACCCTATTGCCGTGGCTCATATTCTGCTAGTGGAGGCGGGGGTTACGGATGAGACGGTGCTGGCGGCGGCTTTGCTGCATGACACGGTGGAAGATACGGAAACGACGTTTGCAGAAATTGAGCAGCATTTTGGTCAGTGCGTTCGAGAGATTGTGGCGGAGGTGACGGATGATAAGACGCTGCCAAAGGCGGTGCGAAAGCAGCGGCAGATCGACCATGCGGCGGGGTTGAGCGATCGCGCCAAGCTAGTCAAGCTGGCTGACAAAACAGCCAATGTTAGAGATATGGCCTCTTCTCCGCCTGATGGCTGGTCAGTGGCTCGAATGGATGACTATCTGAAGTGGGGAAAGGCGGTGATCGATCAACTCAGAGGCACCCATGCCAAGTTGGAATCACTGTTTGATCAAGCTTATGAACAGGGAACGCAGGCCATTGAAGCTCGGTAAGCTTAGCTCGATCAGCGTTGGCTTAATAAACTTTGTTTAGAAGTTCGGCGCTATGTAATTCTACGAGTATTATGCTGAGAAACGCGCTTGAGCAATGGCGAACTCGGTTAGGAAAATTCTATTTGTCGCGGCGAATCCGAAGAATACGGATCGGCTTAGCCTTGATGAGGAAGCGGAGAAAATTCGAGAGGGATTGGCGCGCTCGAAAGGGCGAGACCAGTTTGAAATTATTACTCGGTGGGCGGTGGATGCCGACGGGCTGCGGCGATCGCTCCTGGATATAGAGCCTCATATTGTGCATTTCTCGGGGCATGGGGCGGGGGCGAATGGTCTGGCGCTACATGCGGCTGAGGGTAAGACCAAGCTGGCGAGCAGCAAGGCGCTGGCTAACCTGTTTGGATTATTTGCAGAGCAGATTGAGTGCGTGCTGCTAAATGCCTGCTACTCGGAGGTGCAGGCGAAGGCGATTCATCAGCATGTGGACTATGTGGTGGGGATGAACCGGGCGGTGGGCGATCGCGCTGCAATCAAATTCGCGGTGGGCTTTTACGATGCGCTGGGGGCGGGCAGAGCCTACAGCGTGGCCTACAAGTTTGGCTGTAGTGCGATTGATTTTGAAGATGTGGTGCAAAGTCTGACGCCAGTGCTGATGGCGCGTGATGCGGCGGTGGATACTGCGAGATTGGACACGGCGAGACTGGAAACCTCCAGAGAGCTACACGCTGGGCAGACGACGCCCCTATCTGACGCTAGAGATATTTCGCTGGCGGATGCGGAGACTGGAGAGGACATTGCGGCGGGTGCTGGCGCTGGGGATGGTGCGGCGACGGGGGTGATTTTGGAGAATCCGGAGGGGCAGGTGCCGTTGCGATCGCCTTTCTATGTGGTACGTCCTCCGGTCGAAACCGATTGCTATGCCGCTGTCGTCAAACCGGGGGCGTTGATTCGGGTGAAGGCGGCTCGGCAGATGGGCAAGTCTTCTCTGATGTCGCGCATCCTGGATCATGGCAGTACGCAGGGCTATCGCAGCGTGCCGATCTACTTTCAGGAGGCCGATGGTGAAGTCTTTGAAGATCTGGAGAAGTTCTTGCGCTGGTTCTGCGCGATTATTGCTGAGGAGCTGGATTTAGACATTCCGATCAAAACGCTGTGGCAGTCGAGCGCTCTGGGCAACAAGCGTAAGTGTACAAACTTCTTTCAAAAGCACCTGCTGCCCGCGATTAAGACGCCGCTGGTGCTGGGGCTAGACGAGGTTGATTTAGTCTTTCAGCATTTGAAGATTGCTCAGGACTTTTTTGCGCTGCTGCGGACCTGGCATGAGCGGGGCAAAAATCAGGCGACCTGGCAGAATCTGCGGCTGGTGATCGTGCATTCGCGGGAGGTGTATATTCCCCTAGATATGCATCAGTCGCCCTTTAATGTGGGGATGCCGGTAGAGCTGCCGGAGTTTTCGGCGGTGCAGGTGGAGGATCTGGCGCAGCGGCACGGGCTGACGCTATCGTCGCAGCAGGTAGCCGCGCTATTGGCGATGGTGGGCGGGCATCCGTATTTGGTGCGGGTGGCGCTGTATGAGCTGGCGCGAGGACGGCTGAGTTTGGCGGAGCTGTTGCAGGTGGCCCCGACCGAGGAAGGGCCGTATGAGGATCATTTGCGGCGGCATTTGGCGAATTTGCATAGCGATCAGCGGCTGGTGACGGCGGTGGAGGAGATGCTGCGCAGTCAGGCGGCGGTGGTGATTGGGACGGATGAGGCGTTTCAGCTAGACAGTATGGGTCTGGTGCGGCGGCGGGGGAATGCAGCGGAGCCGCTGTGTGATTTATATCGGCAGTATTTTCGGGAGCGGCTGTAGTCTAAACTTTTATGTATGGCATCCAATTCTCCTTATCAAGTTGGCGGTAGCTTACAACTGGATGTAACTACCTACGTGACCCGGCAAGCAGACAGTGAACTCTATGAAGGACTAAAAGCAGGTGAGTTTTGCTATGTGCTGAACTGTCGGCAAATGGGAAAATCGAGTCTACGAGTGCGAGCGATGGCACGATTGCAGGCAGAAGGAATAGCCTGTGTAGCGGTACAAATGACAGACATCATTGATGAGGAGATTACACCAGAGCAATTCTACGCTGGAGTAATTGACAGCATTACAGCTGACTTGGACTTAGATGCTGGGGGTGACTTTGACAATATGGCTTGGTGGATAGAAAACCGTGAGCTGTCTCTAGTGAAAAGGTTTAGCAAATTTTTAGAGACGGTGCTGTTAGCGCGGGTAACAGGCAAACTAGTAATTTTTATTGACGAAATTGATCGGATACTGAGCTTGCCGTTTCGAGTGAATGGATTCTTTAGCGCAATTAGAGAGTGTTACAACAAGCGTGCTGACAATTTGGACTTCCGTCGTCTGACGTTCGCGCTGTTGGGTGTTACAACCCCCTCCGATCTGATAGAAGATAAAACTAGTACGCCATTCAATGTTGGAAGAGCAATTAACTTGAGTGGATTTACACTCAATGAAGCAAAGCCTTTAGAAGAAGGTCTGGCAGCATTTGAAGACTCAAGAGAAGTTCTCAGATCTATTTTATTGTGGACGAAAGGACAACCTTTCTTATCTCAAAAAGTATGTCTCATAGCTGCATAAGAACGAGAAAATACTTCTCAAATTGAAAATATTTCCGATTGGATAAACAACTTAGTAAACCGAAGAATTTTCAAAGCTGGCAGTCCAACGATGAACCAGAGCATCTGAGGACGATTCGTGATCGCCTTTTGAGGGACGACCAAAAAGCAGCACGCCGTTTGGGTTTATATCAGAGAGTTCTATCGCAGAAGGCTTCTTCCACGGGCGCAGTAGACCTGCTTTCTGGAGAATATATGGAGCTAAGGCTTTCAGGCGTTGTTGTTGACCGCGATAATGAGCTACATGTATATAATCCAATCTATGCGGACATATTCACGCTTTCCTGGACTGAAGAAGCACTGACTAATTTAAGACCATACGCTGCGGCACTTAATGGATGGATCAGCTCTAAGAAAACAGACGAATCATGCTTACTCGAAGGGAATGATCTAGCAGAGGCGGTGCAATTGGCAGAGAAACAATCACTTCCACCAGAAGATCTCAATTTCATAGTAGCAAGTCAAACACTAGTCTTCGAGAAAGCGGAGAGAGAAAGAAAAAAACTTGCTAAAAACAATCAACTACTAGGCGCAAAAATAGGTGGGAATAAAACACAACAGAAGAAAGCAGAAAAAAGAATTTTGGCGAGGGAAGCAAATGTAGCTCAGAGAGAAGCGATCGCCGAGAAAACGCTAAAAGACGGACTGCAGAAGCTAGCAGAAGCTGCTAAAGAATCTCAGGAAGCGGAGATAATGCATATAAAAGCAAATAAAGAGTTGCAAGAAGCTAAGAAACAGATGGTGCTAGCAGCTACAGCGTCTAAGACTAACGCTCAAACGCTAGAAGAAGCCAAACGCTATTACGAGGTAGCAGATCGTGGGTTAGGAATCGAAACGATATTGATTATTATTGCATTCCTATTATTTCTCATATGGAGATTATGAAATTCGAAAAACTATTCGGATTTACGGAAAAGCTTTCTATTTTGAGAAAAGCTATAGCGAAATAAGCACAGTGCTAAATTTCCGAATTTGACAGTCTGAACTAAAACTGCCTTATGATGGCAGCGAGACTTTTGATAGCTTCTCTCAACTTAGCTTTTTATTTTCCCGGGTTTGTTCAAACGCGACTATGTTGACGAATCAATGTTAATAGTCAAGATTTATCACTAACGGCAACCATATCTTCGTTCGCACCAATGATGTTTTTTATCATCTTTGGCAATTTGACGACAGCTTACGCGACCTCTGCTACTAGATCTGCCCTCACCCACAAACCAACCCTGAAGAACCTATAGCCACCTTCTGCCACCAAGAATAGTCAGCCACTTCATCGGCATCCGCTCAAAATCATTCACCATCACCCCGCAAACGATCACCACCCGTGTAAAAACATCCATGCATCAATGGGACTTTATCAATCGCACTACAAAATCATTCACCGCCGCCCCGCAATTGATACCGACCGCCCCGCAACCATTCACCCACCAACCGGACTTTATCAATCGCACTGCAAAACCATTCACCACCACCCCGCAATTGATGCTGACCGCCTCGCAACCATTCCCGTCCATATTTTGAGATAATTATCAACACCCTTAGAAACTGAAAAGCCCGCCGCCCAGGGGAAAAGCCCACATGAGTTCATTCCAACTCTACGAATTCCAAGCCCTAGACCGCTCCCTCTCCGACACAGATCAAACCTTCCTACACAGCCTTTCTAGCCGCGCTGAACTCACCGCCACCAGCGCCCGCTACACCTACAGCTATAGCGACTACCGAGCCGATCCCATCGACGTACTCGATCGCTGCTTTGACATACTGCTGTATCAGGCCAGCTACGGCATCCGCCGACTCGCCATCCGTCTACCAAAAGCATTGGCCAGCCCCAGCCACTACGAGCCCTACTGCCTCCCCTACCTAATCTCCCTGAAAACCACCAAAAAATCAGTTATCCTCGATATCGAAATCTCCTCTGAAAACTACGGCTGCTGGCTCTCCGAAGAAGGCCGCTTGATCGAACTTATCGACATCCGTCAGGCACTGCTGCAAGGCGACCTGCGCGTTTTGTATCTGGCCTGGCTCGCCTCAGCCTACGCCGAAGACGGTAGCTTCGACTGGGAGACCACGACAGAGCCACCCGTCCCACCCAATCTAAAAATCCTCTCGCCCGCCCTCGAACAGTTCGCCGACATCTTCGAGATTGGCACCGATCTGATCGCCGCCGCCGCCACCCAAAGCGAAACCATTTCAGCATCCGCCGCCGCCGAGCCCATAGCAACCTGGATTGCCGCCCTGCCAGAATCAGAACGCAACCAGTACCTACTGCGCGTAGCCAAAGGCGAAAATCACGTCGGACTTGAGCTAATGCAACAGCTGCGACAACAGTTTGGTAAGCAGCCCGTAGTCTCGGCAGGGAAAGCGGGTAGCCGAACATTTGCTGACTTAACAGCCGCGTCTAAGCAGAAGAGTGATGCGCGATCGCGAAAAGAACAGGCCGACGCTGAAAAAGCAGAACAGCAGCGAATAGAAGCGCTAATTCCTCAGACAGAAAAGCTGTGGCAGCTAGTTCAGCAGTTGACCAAGCGCGGACAGGCGAAAACGTACGATGAGGCAGTGGCTCATTTAGTGGATTTGCGTGCGATCGCCCACCTCCAAAACGATCTACCCTCATTCAACCAACGCCTCCAAGACATTGCAGAAGAGTACAGCCGCAAACGCTCACTTATCTCCAGGCTCCAAGCCGCCGGTTTGATTCAGCCGTATTGAAGTCTCTGTTTTCGCTTTTGGGAGCCGCGCATAAAATAATATCAACTACAACAATCTAGCAACGCCACAACCTAGCTACTAGAACGCAGACACAATGATTGTCTCAACCGCGTAGGTCGCCGCTAGCGCCTGATGCAGTTTGTGCAGGCGCTAGCGTTTAGCGTTTGGATCTCGTGGCCGCGTCGACTCCCGGCCACAACAAAAAACGCGCTACTAGCCAAGCCAGCAGCGCGTTTACTTTTAGCTAGACCGGATCGAGCGATCGCTTACTTGTTTGGCTGAGGTGTCATCCGCAGATAGGGCTTCACTTCGGTCACACCCTTTGGAAACTGCTTCTTGGCATCTTCTGTCGAGATCGAAGGAACAACCACACAGTCGCCGCCGTCTTTCCAGTTACCAGGCGTTGCAACTTTGTGATAGTCAGTTAACTGCAAAGAATCGATTACTCGCAAAATTTCGTCAAAGTTGCGGCCAGTGCTGGCAGGGTAAGTGATTGTCAAGCGAACCTTTTTGTTTGGATCAATGACAAATACAGAGCGCACAGTCAACGTATTTCCTGTGCTGGACTCTGGGTGCAGCATGCCATAGAGCGTTGCCACTTTCTTATCATCATCAGCCAGGATAGGATAGTTGACGCTTGTACTCTGCGTCTCGTCAATATCTTTGATCCAGCCTTTGTGAGACTCTACGCCATCTACGCTAAGTGCGATTGTCTTGACGTTGCGATTTTTGAACTCATCCTGCAAAGATCCGACTAGTCCTAGCTCAGTCGTGCAAACAGGAGTATAGTCAGCGGGGTGAGAAAAGAGCACAACCCAGCTGTCGCCTGCCCACTCATGAAAATTGATATCACCCATAGAAGACTTCTGGGTAAAGTCTGGAGCTACATCGCCTAGTTGAAGTGTCATGGTCTAAAGTTACCTATCGATTACCTATTGGTGGTGTACTGACCTGTGTGCCAGTCTTCACATCAGTCAAATTCTGACACAATCCCCGGTATTCCGATCGGAGTTTAGTAGATTTTTTAATATTAGCCGTTACACTCACTGGTTTAGGTCTCTTGACACTCAGACCAAAGCCTTGAATTCAAAGTTGTGTGCCTTTTGACGCCGCATCTCGAGGCCTACCCCGGCCCGAAGCAAATCCCCTCTTGGGAGGGGTGGCACGCAGTGACGGGGTGGGTCCGGCAACTCATTTGACAACTGACTCGCACTAAACCCATACAAATCACAGTGTTAAAGTCCCAGCGTCAAGGCCAAAAGCGAACCAGCAACACAGATTTCTCCAGAAGCTATCAGCTCCGGAACAGCCGATAGCGGTTTCAAAACCACCTCGATGTCCTCGGTTTTGTCTAACTGCTGCTTGTCTACTAGCGCTACGGGGCGAGCTTTAAACAGATGGATGCGGTTATTCTGCTTCACTGGGCTGTTATAGATAGTCGAAATCAGCTCCCAGCTATCACCGCTGTATCCAGTCTCTTCCCTGAGCTCTCGCTGCGCCGCCACTAGCGGATCTTCACCTGCCTCAAACGTTCCTGCTGGTAGCTCTAACAACACCTGACCAATGCCATGGCGGTACTGCCTGACAAAGACGACTTCCTCTGCTGCTGTGACTGGCAGCACGGTTGCAATATCTGGCCGCAGGCTGACAAAGTAGTCATCAACTACCTCACCATTTGGCAGCGCGACTTTGTCCTGGCGTAGCTGATACCAGCGATGGTCAAAAACCATCTTCGAACTCAGCGTTTTCCATTTTTGAATGGTCATAGGTTTTGGCCGATGATTTTTGCGGTAGCAAGCATAGCGCTATTATCAAAGGAATCCTAACTCGCTTACCCAAGATTCATGGCAGATACTCTTAGCAAAATTCTCCTTGTCGATGACGAACCCGGTTTGCGGGAGTCGGTGCAGGCGTATTTAGAAGACAGCAACTTTGAAGTCCGTGTCGCTAGCAACGCCAAGGAAGGCTGGGAGCTATTGCAGCAGGAAATTCCCAACGTACTGATCTCAGATATTATGATGCCGCAGGTAGACGGCTATGCGTTTCTTAAGCAGGTTAGGGAAGATGTAAGGTTTCAGGCTTTGCCAGTGGTGTTTTTGACGGCTAGGGGGATGACGAGCGATCGCATCCAAGGCTACCAGGCCGGAGCCGACGCCTACTTACCCAAACCCTTCGACCCCGAAGAACTCGTCGCCATCGTCAGCAGCCTGATCGAACGTCGTGCCGCTCAGGCCCCAGACCCTTCTGCCACCCCAGACATTGCTACCATGGCCCGGCAAATTGAGGAAATCAAAGCCCTGCTCACCCAGCGCGGCAGCATGATCAAGCAAAACAACAGCGGCATCAAAATCGACTTCACACCCCGCGAGCAAGACGTACTCAACCTAGTCGCCGAAGGCTTGATGAACAAAGAAATTGCCAGTCGCCTAGGCACAACCGTGCGCAACGTCGAAAAATACGTCAGCCGACTGTTTGGGAAAACAGGTACCAACAGCCGTACAGAGCTGGTTCGCTACGCGCTAGAAAACGGCCTCGTCACCACCTAGGAAGAGAGATTAAAACAAGTCGAGAGGAAAGGGGCCGTAGGTGCCATTTACTGCGTCTAGCTCTGGTTCGGAGGTGTGATAGGTCACTAGGACGCCCCGCGATTCGCCGCTGTAGCCATCTAGATACCAGGCATTTTTCAGCGTGTTGAATTTGAGGAAGACAGCGCCTGCTTGCTTGGGTAGATCCACATTAATTGGCTGACTCAGGGCCGCTATATAACCTTTTAGAGCAGTTTTCGCTTCGGTAATGGAGTCTGCGCAGATTCCGAGCGTCTGGTATTCGCTCATTTCGTTGAGCCACAGCAGGTCTGCTTTAATAGTCTGACGCTGTTCAAGAAAGAGCGATGCTGGCGTAGTTTTGAGAGTTGATTTGACTAGGGTCTGACGAACTCTCTTCAGCTTAGCGGCAATCGCCGCCTCATCCATTCCATACAGCGCTTCTATAGACATGAGCAGACTTTCTAAATCAACACCTTTCAGCTTACGCCATTCCTACGCTTTGCTTTTCCACCCCTACTTTCGGGCTCACTAAAGAGGTAAGTCACTACCTTGCTGACACATGCCTTACTCTTTGCGCGTTGCCGACATGCCGACTACCGAGCGGCCTCGTGAGCGCTTGCTGACCTATGGTGCCAAACGCCTGTCCGCAGCCGAGCTGGTTGCTATTATGCTAGGCACTGGCCAAGGCCCAGGAAAGCTATCGGCAGTGGGGTTAGGACATTTTTTATTGCAAGAGCTGGGAAAAGAACGCCCAGACTGTGACGGCCTGCCGACGCTTCGAGATATCACGGCTGAAGAACTGATGAAAGTTTCTGGTATCGGACCGGCTAAGGCCGCAACGATTCTGGCGGCGATAGAGCTAGGAAAAAGGGTCTTACAAAGTCAGCCGTCTAGTATGACTGTTGTAGACGATCCATCGGTTGCCGCTGCGGCGCTGGGCCATGAGCTGATGTGGCAGTCGCAAGAGAAATTTGCTGTGCTGCTGCTAGATGTCAAGCATCGCATTATTGGCAGCAAGGTGATTAGTGTGGGTACGGCAACAGAAACAATTGCGCATCCTAGAGACATTTTTCGCGAGGTGATTAAGCGAGGTGCGACTAGAGTGATTGTCGCGCACAACCATCCTTCAGGCTCTTTGGAGCCTAGTGGAGAAGATATCTCTCTGACTCGTCAGCTGCTAAAAGGCTCGCAGCTTTTGGGTATTCCTTTGCTAGATCATTTGATATTAGGTAATGGAGATTGGTCCAGTATTCGACAAAGTAGCGATCTATGGAGCGAGTCGATAGAGTAGTTTGCAACAAACAGGTCACAGCCGATTTTGTTAGACAGATGACTTTCTAAACGGATTTGTAGGCAAAGTTAAGCGTTGCCCACTGAGAGACATCCAACCTGTAATCGCTGGTATCGTCCCTGTTGCTGAGATCGGACAAAAGCGCTTTGACGACTTCTAGCGGGTTGGGCAGAGGGCTGATGCGTTGGCCGCGACTGTTGACTGAAGTTTTTAAGAGGCTGATTGTTTTGGTGAGTGGGCGAGTGCTGCACACTACGTATGTCTCAACCGGGCCAGCTGGATTTTCGACTGACCAGTCTAGATTGTCTTTGGGAATGAAGACTGAGCTATTAGGCGCAATGTTTGCAGATATGGACGCTAGCACACTTTCTTCGTCAAATTCTTCGTCAGTCTGGATAGAAGCGGCGGCTCCTTTTGTGGCCGGATAAAAGATGGATAGCCTCTCTCTAGGATCGACGTTGATCAAGGTGTAGTAGAGAGGGGCTGCGCCTTCGTTGAAGAGCTGATAGCGAATGCGACTGCCGATCGGTACGGTGGGAATAAATCCTTCTATGGACGTGTCATTGTTTTGCGCTGCTTTGAAGGTTTGTCTTGCGATCAACAGCTTATTTTGCTTTGACTCGACTTGTTCTAGGGTGACACGTACACGGAGCCTAGAGGCAGCTCTATTTTCTGTTAAACGTAGCAGCTTTAGTGCGGCTAGCGCCTCTAGCTTGGCTGTTAGGCGATTGATTGCGGGTTTGATGGCTTCTTCTTCTTGAGCTACCGTGTCGGGGATGGGCGATCGCGTCACAGAAAACAATCCATATCCTTTCTTAGCAGCTACGTCAGCTGGCTGATCGAGAACAGGACTATCTAGCTCATCTGCTGACTGGGTTTCGCTCACTTTGACCTGGGCAAGCTTTCTAATCATCTGAGTAGGATATAGGCTAGCTGTTAGAGTCCGATCAGTACCGGCTATAGGTCTAGCTAGCAGACAGTCTGCGGGCAGTTCTGTATCAGAAGTAGAGGTGACGAAAGACAGCGCTGATAGCGCACTGGTCGCATCTACCCGTTCGATTCGCTGCAGTCGGCTGTCGAGTGCAACTACTAGATCAATATCTCTTGGTAGGGTCCGCACTGCTTCAAAAACTGGCTGTCCTGCCTGCAAGGGCACGCTGCTATTGCTGTTGTCTTCGACAAGTCTGGCCCTGCCGGAGAGCTGGTCATGCGATCGCATCTGTAGCCGTTTGCCCTCCGAGATCATCACCGAGTCGGAACTTAGATACTTCAGCACTCTAGGCGGCAGTCCACCTAACCACAGCGATACTGTTTTGCCGTCTGCGTTTACCTCTTTGATCACCGCCTCACCTCGGGTCTGGTCAATCAGCGGAGTGTGGTAAATAGGCGTCTTCTGCGCTGGGCCGCTAACGGCTGGCTGCTGACTGCTGCCGCCCCAGCGTACTAGCTTCTCTTGCGCCCTGGCCATTACTCGTTCAGTCATGACCGGAGCTGGGGCAGACCACAGATACTGCGTCATCACATAGGTAAACGCGCCTGCATTGAAGTCATACCACTGACGCTCTAGCACAACCTCATCGACAGGCCCTCCTCTGAGCAGTATGCCTGGAAAATTGTCGCTCTCTGACATCAGCTTCTGGTCGGCTATGAGTGGGAACGACGCAGGTGGCTGACCAGTGGCAACCTCGGAGCGGGCACGCGATCGCAGCCCTCCAGAAAGCGGTATGCCAATGTCTACAAAGCCGGCATCTATCACTGTTGTTACGTTCTTTGTCTTCAGCAGACGCAGGAGCATCTTCAGCTCCACTTCAGAAATGTCATTGAGAGCTGGACGTCTTAAGGTTGGCAGTGCGCCGTCTACAGGTACCAGCGTTCTCTGGAGCGATTGAACACCAGTCCCGTCATCTATTCGCACCTGTGAGCCGAACCCACTGAAATGCACAACAACCACATCGCCAGCCCTTGCCTGGCTATATAGGTGATCTACAAAAGCTTGATAAATTCCCTCTCGGGTTGCCCGCGCATTCGTCAGGCATACAATATCCGCTGGTAAAAAGCCAAACCGATGGGTCAGCAGCTCTTTTTGCAAAGCTACATCGGTCTGAGTCCCGGCCAGTTTTCCACTATCTGGCTGGCCTGACGGCACAGCCGCTGATGGATACTCATTAATTCCAATCAGCAGCGCTAGCTTGCGCCCGCCGGATTTAGCTAGCGCTTCGCTATATGCTTTTGCCTTCTCCGGCATCGCCAGCTTCATCGCCAGCTCGGTGAGACCTAAAGCAGCGATCGCACCGCCCGCTTTCTGAAAAAACGAACGACGGCTCAAACCCTGACCATCAGTCATCTTTGGATTTGTACGCGCACCCATAGACTCTCACCAAACTGTCTTTGCTCTAACCTACTCTAAGCGTTAAAGACACTTGAGGACAGTATCTAAGCTTGCATCGCCTTAATTAGTTCAGCAGCAACTTCTGGGCGAGAGAACTCCGGTGGCGGCTGTTTGCCTTCGCGCAGCATCGCTCGTACCTTGGTACCCGAGAGATGAATCCGCTCTTCTGGCGTAGCCGGACTGGTTTTGGTTGTCGCCATCGTGCTGGTCCGAGTGCAGTAGAAAGCATGCTCAAACTTCATGGGCGAAATACCTAGCTCGCCTGGCTCAAACTCATCAAAGATGGCCTGAGCGTCGTAAGTGCCGTAGTAGTCGCCTACGCCTGCATGGTCGCGGCCCACAATAAAGTGAGTGCAGCCATAGTTCTTACGAATCAGCGCGTGGAAGATGGCCTCACGAGGACCCGCGTAGCGCATCGCTGACGGGTTGATCGCTAGGATGACGCGATCTTGAGGAAAGTAGTTTTCCATCATGATTTCGTAACAGCGCATCCGCACGTCTGCTGGAATGTCATCACTCTTAGTCGCGCCAACTAGTGGGTGCAAGAACAAACCATCAACGGTCTCTAGCGCACACTTTTGAATGTACTCGTGTGCTCGGTGAATCGGGTTACGAGTTTGGAAACCGACGACTGTTTTCCAGCCGCGATCACGAAACTGCTTGCGAGACTCGGCGGGATCGATCTGGTAGTCGGGGAAAAGCGGATGGGGATCGCGTTCAAGCAGCCAAACATCGCCAGCTAGGTTGATTGGACCCTGGTCATAGACGACTTTCACACCGGGGTGCGCCTCTTCGTCAGTTCGATAGACGTTGATCGCCTCTTTTTTCTTATCGTAAGTATACTTTTCGCTAAGCTCTAGCACGCCGATGTAGCGGCCATTTTCATCATCTAGGCGAACCAGCGACCCAATGGTCAAAGGCTCTGCAACAGCTTCGGTCACAGAAAGCGTCACTGGCACAGACCAGGGCACGCCGCTGGCCAAGCGCATGTCAGTCACCACAGGTTCATAGTCGGCTTTTGCCATAAAGCCAGTGATGGGGCTAAATCCACCAATCGCAATCATGACTAAATCAGACGCTGCCCGCTTGTCTAAAGTCACGCGAGGCAAATGATCTGCTTTGCTCAAGAATTCTTCTTTTTGCTCAGGGCTAGCCAAGCGATTAATCAGCGTACCGCCGTGGGGCGCGATGCCATCTTTTAGTTCAGTCAAGGGATCTTTCCTCTCTAAGTCTGCGTCTTTACATCTAGGTTGTACATCTAGATAGGTGCTTCTACAGGATTAAAGCGGCTGTTACTTCATAGCTACTTTGATTCTGCGAGCGTCAACTAGTGATGGAGTCTTTAGTATCAGAGCATGTCGGCTCAATAATACCCCCGCCAAGCACCCGTCCCTCACTGTCGTACCAGACAGCAGCCTGTCCTGGCGTTACTCCGAACTGAGGTTCATCAAAAATTATTCTGACCTGGCCGGTTGTCTCGGCACTATTAGTTGAAATCACGGTTGCCTTTACGCCCTGCGATCGATAGCGAATTTGAACCTCTGCTGAGATCGGGCTGGTAGGCGCTGCAATTGAAACCCAGTTCACCCGGTGGACCAGACACTCTGGCGATGTCACACTGTCTCGCTCCCCGACAATGACCTGATTCCGGCCCACGTCCAAACTCACCACATACAAGGGATTGGACGCGGCAATACCCAGTCCTTTGCGCTGACCAATCGTGTAGTAATGAATGCCGTCATGCTGGCCTAGCACCTGTCCTGCCGTAGTGATAATATCGCCCGGTTTTGGCGCTAGAAACTTGTCTAAAAAAGTCTTCATAGAACCGTGCTGCTCGACTAGGCAAAGATCCTGACTTTCTGGCTTGTCAGCAGTGTGTAGCCCCAAGCTGGCAGCGATCTTGCGAGTTTCTGGCTTGGTTGTTTCACCGAGTGGAAACCGACTGGCGGCCAGATGTTTTTGGCTCAGATCGTAGAGAAAATAAGACTGGTCTTTGTTTCTATCGACTGCGCGACGCAGCTCGTACCGACCGGTATCAGAATTGTAGGTGGTACGGGCGTAGTGGCCCGTTGCAATGTAGTCTGCGCCTAGTTCATTAACGGCGTAATCCAGCATCGGGCCAAACTTTACAGTGCTATTACATTGTGAGCAGGGGAGGGGTGTGACCCCTCGGGAGTAACCTTCTACGAGATACCTGACGATATATTTTTCAAAGACTTCACGCGAATCGACTACGCTGTAACCAATGCCTAGCTCGTCGCAAAGCTGAGCAGCATCGGTCATTCCTTCCGAGCAGCACTGACCTTTGCCCTTCATTAGCCAGAGCGTAAGACCAGTTACTTCATGGCCCTGGTTATGGAGAATGGCTGCGGCAACGGAGCTGTCTACTCCGCCAGATAGTCCGACGACAATTTTGCTCATAAAACGGGCTTAGAAAAGCGGCATGTTTACTTCACTAGGCTAGCATTCACCGCTGTTGATGCGTCGTTGTGACTGTTTGCTTAGTTTGTTTTTCGTCGGTTTGTTTTGCAGCGCGATCGCATCCACAATTTCTGAATCAACAGATAGTTTTGGTCCCGAATGAAGAAGTAAAGGTACACGCTGAGAATTGCAATCACACAGACGCTACCAATACTGTTGTAGGTCTCAATAATCTGCAGATCGCTCCAGCCATACACGATGTGCAGCTGGTTCATATCACCGCCGATATGGCCTGGGCCGCCAAACAGCGTCCCCCACGGAATATTTGCTAGTCCTCGATCTATCTGCCGCCATTGCCACAGCGATCCCAAGAAAGTGAACCCGGCAAGCAGAACCGCCGGATAGCGAAAGAAGTCCCAGCGCCAGTAGGCAGGCGGCGGAAAGTAGAAGCTGACAATCAGCAGGGTAGATAGATAAAACTCGCCGCCGATGCCACCGAACGACAGCAGCATATCGAAGGTATCTGCCGAGATAATCCAGGTCATGAAGAACTGGACGAGGGTAAGTGCGATCGCAAGTCCCACTGGCCACCGACGCTGCTCTTTCACCCCTGTCCACAGCAGCAGTCCAAACAGTATCAGCATGCCAAAATAGACAAACAGAGACTTTTCTTCACCTACGTTAGTCCAGCCAAAGGGTAGCGGCGTTGCCTGGTGTCCGCCTAGCCAAGCGACCGTCGCATGGCCAAACTCATGAATCCAGATATCTACGCCAAACAGCAACAGCTTGATCGCTTCTACGCCATTGAGCAGCGATGCTGTCAGTAGCAACCCTGGAAAGACAAACGTGTTGCTATATCGATTGTCAAAGGAATAGAGATCGCTATCGTCGCTCTGGCTGTGCTGTCTTGGCGGGGCAACAGACTTCTTCCACCGAGGCTTGCCGTGATGGTCTAGTCCGTAAACTGCGATCACCTCCAGCGACTCAAAGCTATAGACTTCTGTCGGAATTTCTCCTAGGTACCGACGTACCTGCGCTAGCAGCTGAGAAGATGAGCGCTTTGGGTCTATCTCGATGCTCAGATGAAGCGTCTGTGCTTTTAAGCTGGCTTTTACAGTGAGTCGTTTGTCCGCTAGCGCAGCAGTTAGCCTGTCTAACTCGGTGGACAGTGGCTCGCTGTGAGCTGATGTCTGTGGAATATTAGAGACTGCGGGTATTAGCTGCTGGCGCAGAGTTTCGCGGGCAGCTTTAAGCCGATCGATGCCGGTGCGATCGCCGCTATGAATTTTCGCTACTTTTAGCCGAAAGTAAGCCTCATCTACTTCTGTTGACGTGGCATCCACTTGCAGCTGTAAACAGCGATAGCAAGCCGCCAGACTGTTTTCAAAATCATCCATTTGAGCCATCGCTGCACCCTATCGCTGCTTATTTTTCATCCACCTTTGTGCAAAACTGACAATGCTTTCTTTTAGCTTTCCCAGTCGAGCCATGATGCGTATTCGAGTAGCGGCAAGTTCAGATAGTGAGGCGGTTCGCCAGGTTCATTTGCGCGCCTTTTCTGAAGGTGAAAAGCGAGAGGTAGCAGCGCTTGCGGTAAATCTTTTAAGCGAAGAGACCACCCCCAAGACGATCGCTCTAGTTGCCGAAGCCGATGGCGCAGTAGTTGGGCACGTCGCGTTTAGCCCAGTTACTATCAACAACCAAAGACAGACAGGCTATATCCTTACACCGCTCGGCGTTAAGCCCGACTATCAAAAGCGCCAGATAGGTTCAAAACTAGTCGAAAGTGGCCTAGAGCGGCTATCCAAAATGGGCATAGCTGTTGTTTTTGTCTATGGCGATCCGAAATACTATGGCAGATTTGGATTTGCCTCTGATGTAGCCTCAAGATATTCCCCACCTTACGAACTTAAATATCCTTTCGGGTGGCAGGCGATTGCTCTAAGCGAGGACGTTCTCACGGCTGAAACTGCAGAAATATCATGCGTCGCTTCGCTGAGTGATCCAGCTCTGTGGTAGTGCTGTCGCTAAGCAAAAGTGAGAAACGCCATAGCACGAACAGACCGTCAGGTGACTCGTAGCCTTCTTCTACGTTCAGAATCTCTTGGGCGATGACTAGCCCCTACTGCTGACCCACGAGCAACGCATTATGAAAACGAGTGGCGTGGCGCTTTTCATAATGTCTAGTCAAGTTACCTGCTTGCTAGCTTGACTAGTTTTTGCAACTTCTCCTTGCGATTAGTGAGTTGAAGTAACATACTTTTATCAACTTTGCTTTCTACTGAATGCTGCTAACGCTGTCGACCACGCATCAGCCTGCTACTGACCTGGGCTATCTGCTGCATAAGCATCCCGATCGGACTCAGACGTTTGCTTTGGGATTTGGTAAGGCCCATGTTTTTTATCCGGAGGCGAGTGCTGAACGCTGCACGGCGGCGCTGCTGCTAGATATTGACCCGGTAGGGCTGGTGAGAGGGAAGAATGCTCGGCAGGTAGGCGATCAGTATGTGAACGATCGGCCCTACGTGGCGTCTTCTTTTTTGAGCGTTGCGATCGCAAAAGTATTCGCCACGGCCCTATCCGGACGTTGCAAAGATCGCCCCGAGCTAGTTGACACACCTATTCCTCTCACGGTCACGATTCCCGTCCTCCCTTGCCGAGGTGGAGAGCCTTTCTTGCGTGAACTTTTTGAACCGTTAGGCTACGGTATTACGGCTGATTCACTGCCTTTAGATGAGAAGTTTCCTGACTGGGGAGACAGCCGCTATCTATCGGTTACGCTCAGCCATACGATTCGTCTGTCGGATTTGCTCAGCCATCTCTACGTGCTGATTCCCGTCATGGATGAAGGCAAGCACTACTGGTTTGGCAATGATGAAGTCGATAAGCTGTTGCGTCATGGCGAAGGCTGGCTGAAAGTGCATCCTAGTAAAGAACAAATCACGCAGCGATACTTCAAGAGAATGCGTAAGATGGCCGAAGTGGCGATGACGCAGCTAATGGAAGGAGAAGATCCTGATGCCGATGCTGAATTGGCTTCGCAGGGCTGGCAGAAGCTGGCGGCGAAAAAGCCTGTGAATCTGAATCAGCAGCGGATGGCGGCGGTGGCTGCTGTTTTGAAATCTCACGATGCGAAGCGAGTAGTTGATCTGGGCTGTGGTGAAGGCAGTTTGTTGAAAGTGCTGTTGGAAGATAGGTTCTTTGAGCGGTTGATGGGCGTTGATGTTTCTTTTCGGGCGTTGGAAATTGCGAAAAAGAAATTGAGAGTAGAACAGATTCCGATGCACCAAAGAGAGAGAATTCAGCTGATGCAAGGATCGCTGATCTATCGAGACGAGCGACTGATGGGCTATGACGCAGCGGCGGTGATTGAGGTGATTGAGCATATGGATTTGGATAGGCTCTCTACATTTGAACAGGTGCTGTTTCAGTTTGCTCAGCCGCCGGTTGTAGTGATTACGACGCCCAATGCTGAGTTCAACGTTCTCTTTCCCACACTAGAAAAGGGACACTTTCGCCATCAGGACCATCGCTTTGAATGGACCCGACAGGAATTTCAAGATTGGGCAGAAGACGTAGGTAGTCGGTTTGGCTACCGGGTTGAGTTCCAAGGGATTGGCTTTGATGCGCCAGAGGTGGGCACACCGAGTCAAATGGGCGTGTTTATAAAGCAGGAGGGGCGCAGATGAAGATTACAATTCCAGAGCTTTCTCTAGTAATTTTGATAGGTGCGTCGGGTTCGGGGAAGTCTACTTTTGCGCGAAAGCATTTTGCTCAGACAGAGATTTTGTCGTCTGACCATTTTCGCGGCGTGGTGTCGGACGATGAGACCGATCAGTCGGCGACAAAAGATGCTTTTGAAGTGCTGCATTACATACTAGCTAAGCGTTTGAAGGCTGGGAAGCTGACGGTGATCGATGCAACGAATGTGCAAAGAGAGGCGCGTCGTTCTCTGCTGAAGCTGGCGAAGGAATATCATTTCTTTTCGGTTGCGATCGCACTCAACCTCCCCGCCGCCTTCTGCCACGAGCGCAATCAGCAGCGTCCAGATAGACAGTTCGGCCCTCACGTGGTCAACAATCAAACTAGAGCGCTAAAGCGATCGCTCAAGGGACTAAAGTCAGAAGGCTTTCGATATATCTACAAGCTTAATTCACTAGAAGAGATTGATGCAGTTGAGATAGAAAGGCAGCCGCTGTGGAACAATCGCAAGCAAGATCACGGTCCTTTCGACATTATTGGTGATGTTCACGGCTGCTGCGATGAGGTAGAACAGCTACTCGAGAAATTGGGTTACCAAGCTCAAACTACAACAGCCGCAGACTCCTTTTGGCACTTCCCAACCTACGCGCACCCACAGGGCAGAAAGGCGCTGTTTTTAGGCGATTTAGTCGATCGCGGTCCGCGCATTCTAGACACGCTAAAGCTAGTGCATAACATGATCTCAGCCGGATCGGGAATGTGCATTATGGGCAACCATGAGCACAAGCTGATCCGAAAGCTAGATGGTAAGAATGTAAAGGTGACTTATGGTCTGGCAGAGACTTTGGCTGAGATTGAAGATTTGGAAGAGGAGAGACGCGACCAGGATACTCAAGAAATCCAAGCTTTCCTAAAATCTCTGATCAGTCACTATGTCTTGGATGATGGCAAGCTGGTTGTTGCCCATGCTGGCTTACGAGAGGAACTACAGGGGCGCGGTTCTGGCTATGTGCGTAGCTTTGCCCTATATGGAGAAACCACAGGCGAAACCGACGAATTCGGCCTGCCCATTCGCCACAACTGGGCTACTGACTATCGCGGTCAGGCGATGGTTGTTCATGGTCACACGCCTGTTGCTGCTGCCGAATGGCTCAACAATACGATTGATATTGATACGGGCTGCGTCTACGGTCTACGGCTTACGGCACTGCGCTATCCAGAAAAAGAGCTAGTGAGTGTGGATGCCGCGCAGGTTTATCGCGAACCCAGCAGGCCGATAGAACCTGTTGTGATCGCTAATAAAGCGCGAATCGAAGGCTCACTCACGGCTCAGCAGGTGCATGATGACGTGCTCGATATTGTCGATGTTTTGGGCAAGCGTGTGGTTGGAACCCGGCTGTATAAGAAGATTACGATTCGGGAAGAGAATGCGATCGCGGCCCTAGAAGTCATCAGCCGGTTCGCCGTCAATCCCAAATGGCTAATCTACCTGCCCCCGACCATGTCTCCCGTTGCGACTTCCAAATTGCCAGGATTGCTAGAGCATCCCACCGAAGCCTTTGACTATTACCGTCAGCAGGGTGTCAGCACCGTCACGTGCGAAGAAAAGCACATGGGCTCTAGAGTAGTCGTCATCATCTGCCGCGATGAAGCCGTCGTCAAACAACGCTTTGCTATAGAAAATGAGGGCATTGGCGTTTGCTACACCCGTACCGGGAGACGATTCTTTGATCAACCTGGGCTAGAAACAGCCTTTCTCAACAGAATTGGAAAGGCACTAAGTGCAACAAACTTCTGGGAAGCCTTTTCGACTGACTGGGTTTGCCTGGACTGCGAGCTAATGCCCTGGTCTGCAAAGGCACAGGGCTTGCTAAAGCAACAGTATGCGCCTGTTGGCGTTGCTGCCCAGAGAGGCTTGAGCGCTGCCGTTGCTATCCTAGAGAAAACAGGCTCACGCTCTACTCAAGTCTCAGAATTACTTTCTCACTATCAGCAAAGAGTGGAACTTGCCGATCGGTACGTAGACGCCTACCGTCACTATTGTTGGCCAGTTGATACTCTGTGCGATCTAAAGCTAGCGCCTTTTCACATTCTAGCCACTGAAGGGAAAGTCCATACCGACCAGACTCATGAATGGCATATGCAACAGATCGCTAAGATTGCTCAAGCCGATCTAGACTTTCTACTAGCGACCCACTACAAAGTAATTGATGTAGACAGTGAAGCTAGCTGTGTAGAAGGCATTCGCTGGTGGGAAGAGTTGACCGCTGCGGGCGGCGAAGGCATGGTCGTAAAATCAATGGACTTTATTCATCGCGAGCATAAGGGCTTTACTCAGCCGGCTGTCAAGTGTCGCGGCGCGGAATATCTAAGAATCATTTACGGCCCTGAGTATTCTTTGCCAGAGAACCTAAATCGGTTAAAAAATCGAGGGCTCAGCCGAAAGCGGGCTCTGGCCCTGCGCGAATTTTCGCTGGGGATTGAATCACTCGAACGATTCGCACACAAGGCACCTCTAAGAAAAGTTCACGAGTGTGTCTTCGGTATCCTAGCTTTGGAAAGTGAGCCAGTCGACCCACGACTCTAAAATGCCTTTGGTCAGTCCTCGAAAATCTGTTGATAAGGCGTTTTTTCGCTTTCTGTCAACCGCTCGGAAACTTGAAAAGTAGGCTTCTCTTTCATCGAGTCGTAGGCTGCGTAGCCTAAAGGTAGCAGCGTACAGAATCCGAGCGTAATACCGCCTGCTACGCATAAGCCTTTAACTGCTTTTGAGGCGCTTAGCGCTTCGATGTATTTGCCTCGGCTGTAAAAGTCTTTTACCTGCGCGGCCTGGATGAAGGCAGGAATGCCGAAGGGGGGAAACAACATTAGAGCAGAGAAGGCTGCCTGCCAGTTGCTAGGCGGACAGGGCTGACCTTTGTACAGATCATAGGACTGATTCCACTCGGTGCGTCTAACGCCTTCTACGTGGCCGATGAGTTCAAAGCGGTTGACACCGGAGAGCTGCATGGGGACTAGCTGTTCGCGGATCAGGTCAGGCAGTGTGTAGTAGTTGATGCCTGTACCAACGGCTCGATAGATATGAACAATCAGCTGAGAGCCGCTGTACTGCACTTTGGTGGATAGACCTTTGGCAGCTAGCGGTTCTGAGAGTAAGTCGCTGAGGCCAGCGTCATAGGCGGCTTGCTGGCTGTTAGCTAGCTTTTGCTTGGCTTCTTCTAGGGTGAAGTCATTGCAAATAGCCAGTTCCCAGTCGGTGGTAGCGCCTGCTATATCGCCTAGCTGGTCGCGTAGGTTACCTCGGTGCAGGTAGGCTTTGGCTAGCGTCGGATCGGCTGCGATCGCACTGCCAAAATCAGCCAGCGCCTGTCTATGCTCTCCCGATTCGAGATGAGCCAGCGCTCTGTAGTAGTGTGGTTCTGCGTAACGAGGCCAGTGGGCGATCGCAGCCGACCAGTCCGCCAATGCCCCTGCTGCATTGCCCAAGCGTTGACGTAGCTGACCTCGATGGTGATACGCCTGTGCTAGCGGAATATTTGTAGAGAGAGGCAGCGGAACGTCTGGAGAAATACTTTGAGAAGGTAAGTCTAGTTTCAAGGCTTGCTCGGCGTTGATGACTGCTTCAAAATCTGCGATCGCACCCTCAGCATCATTCAGATGAATCCGGCTAACTCCTCTCATGACCTGAGCTTTGGCTATCGGCGAGAACCCTTTCTCTATCGCTAGGCTGAATGACCTGTCTGCTCGAACATAAGACTGATGCCGAAGATGAGTCAGTCCACGTCGGTATATTAGCCTAGCCGTCTGCTGCTGATACACAGATGTGATGAGCGGTAGTGTCATGCGAGATCCCTGGATATCTTAAAAATGGTAGCGCCGAGCGCTAAGTCAAAGCTGTATGACCGACGACCATTTCCAGACATCAGTCGCCCTTGATGCTTTTAGCCTAACGGCTTTCCCTCAGAACGAAATCGGCGCTAAGACCGAAGACTAAGCTACAAAGCGGACAGCAATATTTACGTATTTTTATTGATTTGAGAAGTTCAGGTATCACTCCTCAGAAGCATTTGTGCGGATATTTTACGAATCCTTCAGTCATTAAAGATTTTATGAATAAAACGAGAGCCTTTCTCTTCGCTGTAGGAAGGAAAGAATACGCGGGAAAGCTACAGATTAAGTTCTGTGTCTGTAGTTCTGTGTCTGTAAGGCTCTTCTGTGAAAACGCTTTGTAGAAACACCTAGGTAAGAAAAATAAGCTGGCGCAAATATGAAGACAGCAGTTTTTCATACATACACTCGACAATTGTTTTCCTAAGTGCATCCAGGTTGGTTCCGTATGGGTAGTTTTCAGACTGTATCGACATGGGTGGTGGTTCTGCTACCGTTCTTTTCGCTGCTACCCGAAAAGGCGATCGCCCAATCTATTATTCCCGCAGCGACCAGCCCAGCAATTGTTCCAGCAGACGACCTTACTCAGACTACCGTCACCACTCAAGATCAGTTTGTTCAAATTGAAGGTGGGGTGCAGATTGATAACAATCTCTTTCATCGCTTTGAGTCGTTTAGTCTAGAGTCTGGTTCTACTGCCAATTTTACGACCGCTCCCTTAATTCAGTCGATTATTAGTCAAATTTCTGGGGGAAACGCTTCTTACATAAACGGTGTTTTGCAGGTCTCTGGGAGCGAAGCCAATTTCTATTTAATCAATCCGTCTGGCGTGTTGTTTGGTCCTGATGCCCAGCTCAACCTAGGTGGAAATCTAACGGCAACTACTGCGGATCGAATTGAATTTGGCGACGCTTGGCTAGATGTTGAAAAGACACAAGACTACAGTGCTCTGACAGAATCTCCCTCTGCCTACCAGTTTTCCGTTGAGCGCCCAGGCTCAGTTGTCAACCAAGGCAATTTAGAAGTCTCTAACAGTCAATCAATCCAGTTTGTGGGAGGAGATGTTGTCAACACAGGGACTTTGACGGCACCGGCTGGCGAGGTGACGCTGAGCGCAGTGCCTGGGGAAAGCCTGATCCGACTGGATGCAGCAGGTGCTCTACTGTCTGTGGAAGTGGCTACTGAAGCGATGGCAAAGCCATTCCTACGGAGTATCACCTCTGATCAATCTTTTACGCCGCTGCTGCTACCAGAATTACTCACGGGCGAAAGTCCGTCCCAAGTGAATAGTCTACGGCTGAACGAAGACGGGTCTGTAAGCTTGGTCGAGGATCGTAATCCAACAGTTTTGGTGGCGGGTGATGTTGACGTTTCTACCCGAGCAGAAGGGGAGAAGGGCGGACAGATAAATCTACTGGGCTCGGCAGTTGAGGTGGCTGAAGCCGAACTGAACGCGTCTGGACATGCTGGAGGTGGGCTGATTCGGGTTGGGGGAGACTATCAAGGTCAAGGGCTGTTGCCAACAGCTGATACCACTTTTTTTGAGGGACGAGCAAATGCTGATGCTTTAGTAGACGGTGACGGTGGGCAGGTGATCGTTTGGTCGGATGAGATGACTGAACTGTCTGGACTGCTGTCGGCAAAAGGAGCAGGGGCTGGCGCGGGTGGACTGGTTGAGACTTCGGGATTAGAAAGTTTGGTGGTGGGCGATCGCACCCAAGTTATCACCGACGCAGACAGCGGCGACCTGGGCACGTGGCTACTAGATCCTGCTGATTTGACGGTCGTCGCTGCCGAGGGCACTGCCGACACTGTTGCAGATACCAACAGTCTAACCGTCGCGTCCACGGTTAACGCATCCACATTAGTGAACGCACTCGATGGAACAAACGTCACCCTGCAGGCGACCAACTCTATCAGTGTAAATACGGCTGTAGACGCCAGCGATAATGGTGCAGCTGGAAACTTGCATCTACAAGCACCCACCCTAAATCTCAACGACGTTATCTTGCTTGAGGCTAGCAGCCAGCTAACCGGCACTGCTACCACGGTCAACCTAAGTACCGATGGAAGTCTGCAAAATGCTGTCGATGCGATCGCAACTGATGGCACCATCAACTTAGCCGCAGGTACCTACCAAGACAACCGCGAAATAGTCATTGATCGCAGTCTGACCTTACAAGGACAGGGCTACGCAAACACAATTCTGAATGGACAGAGGGCGCACCGCTTACTCAACATTTCGTCAGGACAGGTCACTGCCGATGGCATCACAATTCAAAACGGTCGTGCGACTACCGGCGGCGGTATCTTAGTTAGTGGCAGCGGTGGACTCGCGCTGAGCAACGGCTTATTGGAGAATAATTCTGCCAGTGAAGAGGGTGGTGCGATCGCCGTAACAGGTAACGGCATCAGCACGATTACAACAACAACATTAGCTGGTAATCAATCAAGTGCGGGCGACGGCGGCGCCATTGCTACCCAAGATCAGCACCAGCTTGCGATCAGTCGTACTACGCTCAGCAACAATACGGCTTTTGGTGCCGGTGGCGCGATCAAGCATGGTGCAACCGGCACTGGTAGTTTAGTCATCACCAACAGTACGCTATCCGGTAACAATGCGCTGACGAGCGGAGGCGGTAGCCTTGTTCTAGAGCCCTTCACTAATACAGCCCTTTCTCACGTCACTATTGCCAACAACGCCGCTAGATCAGCTGGCGGCGGTCTTTTTATCCGCTCATCAAATGCCGCTACCCTCTCTAATACAATTATCGCTAATAACTCAGCCGCAACTGGGCCAGATATAGTCGGTACTTTTACCAGCAACGGTTACAACATAGTAAAAGACCAGTTAGGTAGCTCTGGCTATATCGCTTCCGACCTACCAAACGGAAGCGATCCGCTACTGTTACCGCTAGCAGACAATGGCGGACCTACTTTGACCCATGCGTTGATCGCTTCGAGCCCAGCTATCAACAGCGGTACGGGCGTTGGCCCCGACCAGCGCGGCGGAGGCAGTAACGGAGTTCGAGATATTGGGGCTTATGAGCGTTTGACAGATAACAGCTTAGTCTTTTTCTCTGGTCTAGGCCAAACAACTGTTGTGAATACAGCTTTTGCTAATCCAGTAGAAGTGAAAGTCACTGATGCATTGGGCGGTGTTTTAGAAGGTGTTGTTGTTGAATTCTTGTTGGGCGGCTCTACTATTGTGCCGATCCCTACAAATGCCGATGGTATTGCTGAAATATTTCTCATAGCCTTTACAACAACAGGTGAAGCGGTCATCGAAGCTCAATCGCCTAACACCGCTCAGCAGTCAGGAGTGCTATTTAAGATAGCTGATGCGCCTGATAGCTTAGTCATAACAAGCGGTAATAACCAGAGCGGTATAGTTAATACAGCATTCGCCGACCAGGTAGCAGTGCAGGTGCGCGATCAGTACGGTAACGCGGTAGAAGGGGTACAAATTGATTTTTCTGTGCTAGGGACTGACGCTAGCGGTACGCTTTCAAATAGTTCCGATATCACGGATCTTTCTGGAGAGAGCCGGGCGACTGTTACTGCCAACACCGTTGCTGGAGACTTCTCAATACTTGCGGAGGCAGGGCCACTTTCAGCTGCCGCGAATTTGGAAAATTTAGCGGACGCAGCGAATCAGTTCGTCTTTGGTAAGCAGCCTACAGCCGTCACTGCAGGGGATGTCAACGCAGTGACTATTACAGCCCAAGACCAGTTTGGCAATCTTGCAGATAGCTACAGCGGTTCTGTTCTATTAACTAGCAGCGACGACCAGTTTCAGTCGTCTGGACCGGGCCTATTCGCCAATGGTGTGAGCACTATCGACAGTGAGTTTAGAACGGCGGGGACTCAGTCGCTGATAGCAACAGACTCAGTTAACGGTGCGCTGACAACGACACAGAATGGAATTGCTGTCAGCGCAGATATAGTAGATAATCTCAGCATTGTTGGTGGAAACAATCAAAGTGCAGTTGTCGATAGTTTCTTCGCAGACAATTTAACGGTAGCGGCGCGCGATCGCTTTGGCAACGCTATCTTTGGTGAATCGATTGGCCTCATCGCTGCCGATACTGCTGCCAACGGCATTCTACAAGCAGCCTCAGGACTAACAGCCTCAGGACTAACAGCCTCAGGACTAACAGATAGTTCAGGACTGTTTACAACTCGGCTGCGGGCAAATACCGTTGCAGGTAGCTATAGCCTACAGGCGGTGATTGATGGTTTGAGCACAGACTTTAGCTTAGAAAATCTAGCTGATACTGCCAGCCGGTTCGTTTTCAGTGGGCAGCCTACAGCCGTCGCCGCAGGGGATGTCAACGCGGTGACAATTACAGCACAAGACCAATTTGGCAATCTTGCGGATACTTATGACGGAAGCGTTGCATTTACGAGTAGCGATAGGAAAGCCGTACTGCCAGAAACGAGTTTGTTGATTAATGGAGTAGGCCGTTTTGACAATGAGCTCAGGACAGCTGGGACTCACTCAATAACAGCAACAGACATTAGAAATGTCGCAATTGTTGGCACCCAGAACAACATTATAGTCAACTCAGATATTGCGGATAGCTTAAGTATCGTCGGTGGTGATAACCAGAATACATACGCCACGACAGCTTTTGCCGATGCGCTAACTGTTTTAGTTCGCGATCGCTTTGGCAACCCCGCTACTAGAGAGGCCGTCGATTTCTCCGCACCTGAGACCGGTGCTAGTGCTGTGCTTACTCAGACAAGCGCGCTAACTGATGCGTCAGGTCAGGTTACAACAAGCGCGATCGCTAATAGTCAGCTTGGAGACTATATGGTTGAGGTCACACTTGCCGGACTTCTCGAATCATTTACGCTAGAAAACACGGACCCTCTAGCGGCAATTGCCAATCCAATTATAGAAGCCGATCAGCTTGAGGAATCTCCAGATTTGCTACTTGCGAATGAGAATAATGGGACAATAGATTTCTTCGACGACTATGGGTTCGAACAGCTAGAACAGTCACTGACAGAAAACTATACAAAATATTGGAAGATACTGCCAAGAGAAGGCACTAGCCTAGAAAAAGTTCAACAGATTTTGCAACGGGCCGAAAGCGAATACAAGTCTCGCTCTGCATTGGTGTATGCAGTATTTGTCCCGGCCTCTGACTTTTCAGATGACCGCAAAGATTTATTTCCTGGCGAACCTTCTCCTTTGCTTTCGCGGCGACTACTCAGAAACGAAACCAGCGAAGACACGGATCAGCTACTTCTGCTATTAATACCACCTGAAGGCGACCCTATTCAGAAAAGAGTAGATGTCGACCGCAAACAGCTTCTACGACAGGCGCAGCTGTTCAATATAGAGCTATACAGCACCTTCAACGACGGCTATCAACCCTTAGCACGTCAGCTGTATGACTGGCTGCTAGCACCTATAGAAGCTGAAATTGAAGCGGATCGCATAGACGGATTAATGTACGTATTAGATGAAGGCATCGGCCATCTTCCCATCGCTGCACTGATGAAAGGAGACACCTTTGCTATCGAGCACTATGGACTGTCATTACTGCCGAGCGTAAGTTTATTGGAGACAAACTTTGAACAAAGTCCAGCCGAACAAACAATATTAATCAGCGGAGCTGAAACGTTCACAGAATTAGAGTCACTACCTGGCGTTCCTATCGAGCTAGATCTGGTCAAATCTACAGCCACATCCTCTCGCACTTTCTTCAACGAAGATTTTAGTATCGAAAACATAGAAACAACACTGGCTGCTCTACCACAAAATATTGTGCATGTCGCGACTCACGCCTCGTTCAGACCGGGCGCACTTGACAAATCCTACATCCAGTTTTGGAATGAACAACTTACCTTAGATGACATCAATGAACTGAGCTTACAAGATCTAGAGCTGTTAATCTTAAGCGCTTGCACGACTGCACTAGGCAGCCGTGACGCAGAGCTAGGTTTCGCCGGGCTAGCAGCGGCGGCAGGCGTAGAGGCCTCTATCGGCAGCCTGTGGAACGTTTCCGACTTGGGCACTATGGCACTGATGGCAGAATTCTATGAGCAGTTGCGAGAGAACCCGCTGAGGTTCTCTGCCTTGCGAGCGGCCCAGCTCTCTCTTTTACGTGGCGATGCTCGAATCGAAGACAACAAGCTAATCGCTCAAAATCGACAAACCTCTCTTCCTGAGGGTCTAGTCAGCCAGGGCAATGTTAGCTTTAAACATCCGTTCTTTTGGTCTGGATTCACCCTAGTGGGCAATCCCTGGTGGTAGCTAGCACGCTATGCTAGCTGTTAGACAACCTTAGTGAGTTCGAATGTGAGTTTGATGGCTGGAGCGCCGATTGTAGCGGTCAAAAATTTGACCAAGCAGTTCGGGAAGACGACTGTTTTACAAGGAATTAGCTTCTCAGCAAATCGGGGTACGGTGTTAGGCGTACTAGGACCCAACGGCGCTGGCAAGACGACAGTAATCAATTGTTTGACAACGCTGCTAGTGCCTGATAGCGGGCAGGCGAGGATTGCTGGTTATGACGTGGTGAAGCAGCCAGAAGCGGTGCGATCGCTCATTAGCCTCACCGGACAGTTCGCTGCTGTAGACGAAGCCCTTACCGCTCGCGAAAATCTAGTTTTATTCGGCCGACTGCTCAGACTCTCTTCCGGCGCAGCCAAACGCCGCACCAAAGAGCTTTTGGCTCAGTTTGACCTAGTCGAAGCTGCCGATCGACAGGTCAAGACCTTTTCTGGTGGGATGCGACGGCGACTAGATTTGGCCGCTAGCATTGTTGTACTACCACTTGTTCTATTCCTGGACGAACCCACTACAGGACTCGACCCGCGCAGCCGTCAGCAACTGTGGGCAGTGGTAAAGGATCTCAAGTCTCAGGGAATCACAATTATTCTAACTACGCAATATTTGGAAGAAGCAGATGCTTTGGCCGATCAGATTGTCGTCATCGATCAGGGACAGGTAATTGCAGAGGGAACGGTTGATGAGCTTAAAGACCGAGTGGGCGGTAGGTTCTGCGAACTGCGGTTAGAAAACTCAGCTGATGTACCAAAAGTAAGAGCGCTACTTGCTGATATAGGCAGTGTGGTCACAGGAGAGATGGGAGAGAATGGCCCCTTGGCGATCGCAGCCCCGAAAGGAGCCAATACCCTGACCGAAATAGTGCTTCGGCTAGAGAAAGCTAATGTTCCTCTAGCCGATATCTCGCTTCGCCGACCTAGCTTGGACGATGTATTCTTCAAGCTGACTGGCCATACTACCAACACCTAGCAGCCAGACTAGCATTAGAGCGCAGGCAGTCCCCATAGAATAGATCACGAGTACTATATAGTGAGACAAGATAGTTAAGTAGCGCCGCTGTAGGCGCATTTTCTGTGTAGTTTCTCGGGATCGTACACCAGCGCTCTCCTCCGCTCATGCCCAACCTATTGCTGATTGAAAGCCCCGGAAAACTTAAAAAGCTCGGCCAAATTCTCGGCCCGGGCTGGATTGTCAAAGCTAGCATGGGGCACATTCGCGAGCTGACGAATGAAGGCAAAGATGCATTGGGTTTCGTGCTGGAAGGTGATCGCATCGAATGTAGCTACGCTCCCCGCGACGACCGCGCCAAAAAGACTATTGCTAGCTTGCGTCAGGCCGTTAAACAAGCAGACACCGTTTACATTGCCACCGACCCAGATCGAGAAGGCGAAACCATTGGCTGGCACCTACAGCAGGCGCTAAGGCTGAAGTCGCCGCGCCGAGTTGTCTACAGCGAAATCACTCCAGCAGCCGTGCGTAGTGCGATCGCTCATCCTCGCATCCTTGATCAATCCCTGGTGGCAGCTGGTCGCGCTCGTGACTGTCTCGATAAGCTAGTCGGCTACAGCGGCAGTCGCCACGTAGTTTGGCCATTGAATAACGGAGCCAAATCGATGGGCCGTGTGCAAAGTGCGGCGCTGCACCTGCTGTGTCAAAGAGAGCGAGAAATTCAACAGTTCCAGCCGCAGGACTACTGGAGCGTGTCAGTTACTTACGAAGAAGGATTCAAGGCTTTCTACAAGCGCAGCCCAAATGCCAGTAAACCAACCGGCAGAACAGGTAGCGGAGCAGCAGACGACGCTGTGGAAAGCATTTCCGAAAAAAGCAATTCAGGCCAAAAGAAAGGGACAGAATCGAAACAGGAATCTGAAAGAGTCACCTCGCAGGTAGAGGCGGATCGGTTAGTTGCGATCGCCCGTACCACTCCTCACCACGTCCTCACCATCGAAGGCAAAATCAAGCGTCAGTCACCGCCCGCCCCTTTTATCACCTCTACTTTGCAGCAATCTGCCGGAGCCAAACTCCGATTCAACCCAGACCAGACGATGAAAGTTGCTCAGTCTCTGTACGAGGGTGGATACATCACTTACATGCGTACAGATTCTGTTGTACTTTCGGACTCTTTTTGTGCCGCCGTCCGCGCTTATCTCACCCGGCACAACCCGACAAACGTTCCAAAACAAACTGCCAAGCATCGCGCGGCAAAAGGCGCTCAAGCTGCCCACGAAGCCATTCGCCCCACCGACGTTGCCGCAACACCGCAACAGCTACGACAGTCTTTGAGCGCAGACGCTGCCAACCTGTACGAACTAATCTGGAATCGGGCTCTAGCTTCTCAGTGCTGCCCGGCTCGCCTGCGCAAAACTAGAATTGTCACCCAGTCTGGAGAAGTCTATTGGGAGGCCAGAGGTCAGGTCGTAGAGTTTGCTGGCTACACTCACTATTGGAACAACCTTAGCGCCGACTCTCAGCTACCGACCCTACAGCCAAGGCAGTCTGTTCAATTAGAGCAAGCTCAGGCAGAAGAAAAGCAAACCCAGCCGCCGCCACGCTATACAGAACCTAAACTAGTGCAGCTAATGGAGAAGAAAGGCATTGGTCGACCCAGCACCTACGCTCCTACTATTAAGACATTGCGATCACGCACCTATGCGCATCTCCTAAAAGGCAAACTCCAGCCAACAGAGCTTGGTTTAGCCCTTGATGCTGCGCTAGAAGTACTCCTGCCGGACTTAATCCAGCCTGGATTTACCGCCAAGATGGAAGCGGACTTAGATGCGATCGCGGCTGGCCGACAAAATTGGGAAGCCTACCTTACAGCTTGGAACAGAGACTACTTCAGCCCAGCACTGCAGACAGCCAAAACTAAGTTAGCCTCCGAGCAAATGAAGGCGCTGCGCACGGGCTCTACTTTTGCGAAGCCAAACGCTAGTCTTTCGCCAAACACCCCCACTAAAGCCAAAAAACAAACGGATTCAACAAAAAATACTTATTCAAAAAAAGAGAACAAGCGGAGCAAAACCACCTGTCCTAAATGCCAACGAGCAATGGATAAAATTCCTTCTCGCTCCAAGAAACTAAAAGCGAATCACTTCCTAAAATGTACAGACACCCTTTGCGATACCGTTCTATTCTGGAATTCAAAACAGAAAACCTACGAGCTCCCATATTCTAAAAGGTCAGTAGATCCTAAAGCCTTTACCGACTATCCCTGCCCCAGCTGTGGCGCACTGCTAATAGAGCATAGCTATAAAAAAGAAGGCAAAAGCAAGATCATGCTACGCTGCTCTATCGCAGCCAATCGTAAAACAAAATGCAAGGAAGTCGCGTACTTTCAGAGCCGCGACGGTGGATACTGGTCCCCAAAACTTGGTGTCTTAGATGACAAAATGGCTAGCAAGTGAAAGCGTAGTTCCGATAGGAGACCAGAAGAGGAAAGGGAATTCATGCGAATGGGCTATGCGCCAACAACGACGCCACCGTTCGGATGCAGCACTTGACCGGTCATATAAGAAGAATCTTCAGAGGCCAAGAACACAAAGCAGGTACCAACTTCTACCGGTTGACCAGGACGCTTCATCGGAACCTGCTTACCAAATCCTTCGACCTGTTCGGCTGGGAAGGCGTCAGGGATAAACGGTGTCCAGATCGGGCCAGGGGCAACACCGTTGACGCGGATTCCTTTCTCTAGAACACGCTGGGAGAGCGATCGCAGATAGGCTAGATTTGCACCTTTTGTTGTCGAATAGCTTAGCAGCGGGGCATTACCCTTGTAGGCATTGATAGAGGTCGTAATAATAATAGAGCTGCCTTCTTTTAGGTGAGGCAGTGCCGCTTTGGTGAAGTAGAACATCGGAAAGACGTTTGTACTGAAAATGCTGCCTAGCCTAGCCGCATCGATTCCTTCCCAGTCCTCCTCCATATACTGCTCAGCAGCATTGCTGATCAAAATGTCCAGCTTGCCAAGTTCATCGACGGTCTTTTGTACCACTTCCTGACAAAAGGTCTCGTTGCTGATATCTCCAGGAATCAACAAGCACTTTTGTCCCTGCGCTTCTACCAAGGACTTTGTTTTCTTCGCGTCTTCGTGCTCGTCTAAGTAGGAGATGGCAACGTCGGCCCCTTCTTTGGCATAGAGCACCGCGACAGATCGGCCAATACCGCTATCGCCGCCTGTGATCAGGGCGACCTTCCCTTTGAGCTTCTCACTGCCCTTGTAGCTATCGCGATCGAAGATGGGCGAGGGCGTCATTTCAGATTCGTGGGCAGGCTGCTTGTCCTGCGCCTGAGCTGGGATCTGATCGGCGGAAATAACCATATTTTGACTTAACTTGTTGACTACTCACTTAGGAAAGCGGGTTTGAATATGATTTTTTACCTCCTAAAAGTAGACTTTGAAAATTTCTTGTTCAGCTAGATCTACGCCGTCAGGCTTATACCATCAGACCGATATCGGCATGTCCACATCATTGCGAGCCAGTCACGACAAGCGTTCCATCACGAAGTGAGCCTAGAGAGGTTGATACGTTATTGGAAAGAAAGTAAGCTCAGAGATGATGTTTGTTGAATGGGTGTTTGCTCAACACGTGTTGTGTCTAGCTCAACCTTCTGGCTCAACCTTCTGGCTCAACCCTCTGGCTCAACCTTCTGGCTCAACCCTCTTTGAATTAACGGTTGACTGCTAGCTCAATAATTGACCGATTTCCATACTGCCTGAATTATTGAAGGACTTCTATGAAAACATTTACGCTTAATGATGGAAAGACAATGCCGGTCTTTGGTTTAGGCACTTGGAAATCGCCCAAAGGCAAGGTAAGCCAAGCGGTAGAAGAAGCACTAAAGATAGGTTATACCCACGTCGACGCAGCTTGGATCTATCAAAACGAGCAGGAAGTAGGAGAAGGTATCAGTAAAGCGATCGAAGCGGGTGCGATCGCCCGCGACTCTCTCTTTGTCACTTCCAAACTGTGGAATACCTTTCATCAGCCCGACGCTGTTGAAAAAGGCTGCAAAGAAAGCCTAAACGCCCTCGGCCTCGACTATCTCGATCTTTTACTGATGCACTGGCCAATTGCCTTCAAGCCTGGCATATCGAATCATAACAGTGCTGAAGACTTTTATCCGCTCAGTGAAGTGCCCTTTTCTGCCACTTTTGAGGCAATGGTAAAGCTCCGCGAAAAAGGACTGATCAAAAGCGTTGGCGTCTCGAACTTCACCATTTCAAAGATTGAGAAAGTGATTGCCGAAACTGGCGTGGTTCCAGCGGTCAATCAGATAGAACTGCATCCCTATAATCCGCAGAACGAGCTGCTAGACTACTGTCGTGAAAAAGGCATTCACGTGACTGCCTATTCACCCTTGGGTTCGGGCGATCGCCCCGACAGCATGAAAGCAAAAGACGAACCACCGCTGCTGGAAAATGAGACCGTCCAATCAATGGCTGATAGAGAAGGTATCACTCCCGCTCAGCTATTGATTGCCTGGGCTCTGGATCGAGACACTATCGCAATTCCAAAATCTACAAATGCTGGTCGAATTGCTGAAAACTTAGCCGCCGCCGATCATTCTCTCTCTTCTGAAGCTAAAGCTGCCCTCGATGGTATAGACATTCGGTATCGTTACGTCAGTCCCAAAGGCTGGTTTTTCCCAGGCGTCACCTACGAAGGCGAAGGCTTTTGGTCATAACGCTTGGCTCTAAGCTCTCTATTTTACACTCTTTTCGCTAGCTTTCAGACAGGAGTCGTTCGCAGCAGAGCAAGCGACGCTTTAGTAACAACCATTACAAAATCTTCTGTGATGGACTGTTTTACTAAGCAGCGAGAAAGTAAACCACCACAGTAGGAATTCGCTATGGTTGCAACTTCTGTAAACGTCCAGAAAGGGCTAGTAGAGAAAGCAGAGTCTTTAGGAATCAAGTTCTTTTTGGTCTCTTACACCGATCTGCTAGGAGGTACGCGGGCAAAGCTGGTACCTGCTGCCAAAATTGCATCGGTAGAGAAAGACGGTGCTTTTTTCTCTTCTTTTGCTTCTAACCTCGGCCTGGGTCCGGACGCGGCAGAAATCGCAGCGATTCCTGATGTGAGTTCGCTAATTCAGCTGCCGTGGGAGCCGACGGTAGGTTGGGTAGCGAGTGACGTGTACTTCGAGGGTGAGCCTTTTCCGGCTGCGCCTCGCATGATCCTAGGCCGGGTAATCGACCAGTGCGAACAGATGGGCTACACCTACAAAGCGGGCGTGGAGGCTGAGTTCTTTTTGCTGAAGAAAACCGATAATGGATATGTGATCGCAGATGAAAGAGATACTGCCGAGCGCCCCTGCTACGACCAGATCAATCTGATGCGACAATTCGATCTGATCTCTACGGTTGTGGGCTATATGGAAGATCTAGGCTGGGAGCCTTACCAGTGCGACCACGAAGATGCCAATGGTCAGTTCGAGCTGAACTGGGGCTACAGCGACGCCAAGACAACGTGCGATCGCCACGTGTTTTTCAAGTACATGATCAAAACGCTGGCCGAACAGCGCGGATTTACAGCCACCTTCATGCCGAAGCCCTTCAGTCACATCACTGGTAGCGGCGGCCATGTTCACAATAGTCTCTGGCAAGGTGAAACCAACAGCTTTGAACAAGATGCTGATGCGGGTGGTCTTTCCCCGGTTGGCTACCACTTTTTAGGTGGCGTACTCCAACATGCAAAAGGACTCACCGCCCTGTTCGCACCCACCGTAAATTCTTACCGCCGCCTAGGTGCGAATATTACAACATCGGGCAGCACTTGGACCCCTCGCTACATCTCCTATGGCGGCAACAATCGCTCTCACATGCTGCGAATTCCGGAGGCGGGCCGATTTGAATGTCGCCTGATTGACGGTTCGGCAAACATGTATTTAGCCCTGGCTGGACTGCTAGCAGCAGGCTTAGATGGAATGAAAAACGAGACTTCTCCGGGCGATCGCATCGACGAAAATCTGTTCGCTAGAGGCGCAGAATTCCCCAACCTGGAGACTTTACCGACTAACCTATTTGAGGCTCTATTTGCTCTCAAGCAAAATAAACTACTGATGGATACGCTAGGTGAGCTGGGTGCTAAAACCTTCTTTGAATTCAAAAACAAAGAGTGGAGCGAATTCTGTTCTCAAGTTACCGATTGGGAGCTAGACCAGTACGTCAATATCTAAGATTGGCAGCCCGCGCTGGCTGAGCGTAGTCGTAGGCTTTACCTTCTCGTAGAGTAGCCACAACCCAGCCAGAACAGCTCATGCAGACAATGCCTAGATATGGTCTGCTCTGGAAGCCGTATCCGAAAACTCACTGCCGCTTTCCCAAAGGTGCTGCTTGAAGTTCCTAGAGGCTTTAAGCACTGCGCCAATTAGCCCGACCGACTGATTGAGCACGACTCGCACCGGAATCTTGTCTAGCAGGTGGCTAACCCGTCCCTTGTTGGTAAAAGCATACATAAACTCGCCAGTTTTGATCAGATCCAGGTTCTTTGCAGTCACCCCTCCTGCGATATACAAACCGCCTCTAGGTAAAAATTTGAGCGAGATGTTCCCAGCTTCTGAACCATAAGCCCGGATGAAAATCTCCATCGTCTTTTGGGCGAGTAAATCTGTCTTCTCAGTAGCCGCTTTAGAAATAATTGAGGCCGGATCGGTGAGCTTACTGCGCTGACCGGCTCCTCTTTCCCAGGCATCCATCGCCTGACCAATTTCGTTAGATTCGTTGGCGTATTGGCGATCGCGCAGAAACTGGTAAATAGCAATAATCCCCATCCCAGAGACGACTCGCTCTTCGGACACCCGCGAAATGCCGTGCTTCTCCAGCAGATACTTACGCAGCTGAAACTCTAGCTCTGACTGGGGCGCAAAGTCGACATGTCCGCCCTCAGATGGGAACACCATGTATTCACCACTGCAGGGCAGCAGAAAGCCCTGACCTAAGCCTGTACCCGCGCCTAATACAGCTTTTGGAGAAGCGTCAGAAGGATCTCCAGCCTGAAGTTCGTAGATGTCTTCGGGCTGTAAACCCAACACACCATAGCCAATCGCTTCAAAGTCGTTGATCAGCTGAACACTTTTGATATCGAGCGCACCGCTGAGAAATTCGCTGCGTAAGAACCAGGACAGGTTCGTGAGCTGACAGGTGTTATCTACGATGGGGCCTGCGATCGCAAAACAAGCCGCATCTGGCTGCACCGTTGGCACCTTCTGCGCCGCCGCCGCCATAAACTCTCTCACCATCGGTACGAACTCAGAGTACTCTTGGCTCGGATAGCGTTCCTCATACAGCGTCTCTAAGGTCAGCTCATGAGTCGCATAGTGCTGAATATCCTCATCTTTTGCCTGTGCAAGTCGCAGAATAGTCTTCGTCCCGCCAATATCGCCAGCCAGCAGTTGTGCCATGAGTTCAGATGTTTTTAGATCAACTTCAGAGTAAGCAAATATCTCAAGAGCACACTATCCCATGTAAAGACTATTCACAAAAGCCCAAAGGCAGAGCTTCACACGGCTTTAACACCAGACTCAACGCCAATCAGCTAATCCAATCCTGCTGCCTTCAGCTTCTCTATCAGCGCTGCATTCTCGGCCTCTGCCTTTAGCGCTCTGTCCGTAGCCGCCTGCGCCTGCGCTTGTGCTTCCTGTGTCTGCGCCTGTGCTTCCTGCGCGATCTCCTCAGGCCAAAGCAGTAGATCGCCTGCGTCTGTCCACCAGCGTAGCCAAAACCCCTCACAGAACTCGCGAGTCCCCTGCCAAACGCCTACCCAGAGGTTAAGCGCTTCAATAAAACAGCGCTCGTTGCTATCTGGCTCCTGCTGTGTGTAGACACCGTTCTTCAAATTGAATACTTCTAGTGCTCCTGAAGCAGGATCAAAAATAACGTAAGTAGGAATTTTGATGATCCGCTCATAGAAATACCACTTGCCAAAGCCATTGCTAGATCGAATAGAGTACTCACCGCAGTCAGATTCAGACAAAAACTCCATCACCAGCGGCGGCACTCCACCTTCCCGATGGGGGGTATAGCTACGTCGGATGCGATCAATCCGTTCTATAGGCGCTATGTACATCCAGTCTGGAGCCTTGCAGATCATTCGAGCATCTACAGAGGCGCACAGCGCAAAATTGGAAACAACCAGCGCGTCTTGCATCAGATCGGGCTGACTCGATAGGGCGCTAGTCAGCGCGGAGGCTAGTCTTGGCTGCGCTTCGTTTTCCACAGGATCATCAGGTAAGACAAAGTCATCTGGCAGCAAATGCCAGGTAATAACATGCGGGGTAGTAGCAGGGTTGGAAACAATTGCAGTCATTGTCAGGCTCTCTTTATCTACCTGCCGACTATTTTAGCCTTGATGTTTGACTAGCGATCGCTCGCTATGAATCGGCTACAGGTCATTCAGTCACCAATTGAAGTCTTTTGCTGATTGCGGCAATATATCTATAATGAGGGACTTCTAAAATTAGGTAACCGCCGTGACTGTAACGCCTCTTGCTAAGCCAACCACTTCACCTCTCGACGACAAATCGCTATCCCTAGCAGCACGGCCTGATTCGTTTGGTCGCTTTGGTCGCTTTGGCGGAAAGTACGTCCCAGAAACTTTGATGCCCGCGCTCAAAGAACTAGAAGAAGCTTACTACCAGTACAGGCAAGAAGCCGATTTCCAAGCAGAGCTAGCAGGTCTGTTGAAAGACTACGTTGGCCGGGCAAATCCCTTGTATTTCGCCGAGAGATTGACCGAGTACTATGCGAAAGCAGACGGTAGCGGTCCGCAGATCTATCTCAAGCGCGAAGATCTAAACCACACAGGTGCGCACAAGATTAACAATGCCCTAGGTCAGGTTTTGCTGGCCAAGCGTATGGGCAAAAAGCGGGTGATTGCAGAGACAGGTGCAGGTCAGCATGGCGTAGCCACTGCGACAGTATGTGCTCGCTTCGGCCTAGAGTGCGTTGTCTATATGGGCGTAGAAGACATGCGCCGACAGGAGCTAAATGTGTTTCGGATGCGGCTGATGGGAGCAACCGTCAGTCCGGTCAGCGCGGGTTCTGGCACGCTGAAGGATGCGACTTCGGAGGCGATTCGTGACTGGGTGACCAACGTAGAGACCACACACTACATTCTAGGCTCTGTCGCAGGTCCGCATCCGTATCCGATGATGGTGCGAGACTTTCATGGGGTGATTGGCGAAGAGACTCGGGCGCAGAGCTTGGAAAAGTGGGGGGGTACGCCAGATGTGCTGCTAGCGTGCGTCGGCGGTGGCTCAAATGCAATGGGTCTGTTCCATGAGTTTGTTCAAGAGACTAAGATTCGTCTGATCGGAATTGAAGCTGCGGGCGAAGGTGCCGAAACGCCAAAACATGCAGCGACGTTAACGAAGGGTCGACCTGGTGTATTACACGGCGCGATGAGCTATCTGTTGCAAGATGGGGAAGGTCAAGTGACTGAGGCGCATTCAATCAGCGCTGGTCTAGACTATCCGGGTGTAGGTCCAGAGCACAGCTATTTCAAGGATTTGGGCCGGGCGGAGTATTACAGCGTGACGGACGCCGAGGCGCTAGAGGCGTTTCAGCTGGTGTCGCGGCTCGAGGGGATTATTCCGGCGCTAGAGACGGCGCACGCGTTTGCCTATTTAGAGATACTTTGCCCTACGCTGACGAATGAGAAGATTGTGATCAATTGTTCTGGGCGAGGGGATAAGGATGTGCAGACCGTCGCGAAAGTGCTGAAGTTTAATTAAAAATTCTCGCTCTCGGTTTCTCTCTTAGCCTTTGAGTTTGTATATGCTTAGCGTGAGCCGATTATCAGCATGAGTTGCCGACCCACCCCGTCACTGCGTGCCACCCCTCCCAAGAGGGGATTTGTCCCGACTATGTGGCATTCAAGAGTCGAGGCAGATCGCCTTAATCTCACTGCCTGAAGTAAATCCCCTCTCGGGAGGGGTACCCGTAGGGTGGGGTGGGTCTCGGTGTGTAACGCTAAGCAGGCACCAAAGTTTTGGGAGAGAATTTGAATTGTTGTTTATTTAGGAGAGTTTTAGTGGAGAATTTTGAGGTGTGCGATCGCGACCTAACCCCGCAGTTGCTAGAGCGGTATCTACAGGCGGATGCGATCGCAATAGACACCGAAACGATGGGTCTAAACCCACGGCGCGATCGCCTGTGCCTAATTCAGCTCTCAGATCCCGATGGCTACGTAGTCGCTATCCGCGTAGAGCGGGGCCAAACCACAGCCCCAAACCTAAAGCAGCTGCTAGAAGCTGAAGATATCACCAAAATTTTCCACTTCGCTCGGTTTGATCTAGCCACCTTGCAGCACCATCTTGACATCATGACAGCCCCAGTCTTCTGTACCAAAATCGCCAGCAAAATTGCCCGCACCTACAGTCCTAGCCACGGTCTAAAATCCTTGGTAAAAGAGCTAGTCGGGATTGAACTCGACAAGTCTCAGCAAAGCTCTGACTGGGGCAATGCAGCCGCTTTGAGTAATGAACAGCTAAGCTACGCCGCAAACGATGTCCGCTATCTACATAGTTTGCGCAGCAAGCTGACAGACATGCTAAAGCGAGAGGATCGCTGGCAGCTGTTAGAACAGTGCCTATGCTGCTTACCTACGTTTGTAGAACTAGATTTGAGGCAGTTCGGCAGCGTTTTTGAGCATTAGCCTTATTCTTCTAACGCTTCACTGAGGTTCCAGGCGGCGCTGATCAAAGCGATATGGGTGAAAGCCTGAGGAAAATTGCCTAACCCTTCACCGCTGGTACCAGTCTCTTCTGCGTATAGGCCAACGTGATTGGCGTAGGTGAGCATCTCTTCAAAGATTCTCCTGGCTTCGTTCAGCAAGTCCGGATTGGAAGATCCGGCACGAGTAAGCGCTTCTACCAGCCAGAAGGTGCAGAGATTGAAGGTGCCTTCCTCGCCTTCTAGCCCGTCGCTAGATTCCCCTTCCGAAGTCAATGGATTGTAGCGATATACTAGGCTATTTGCCGTTAACCCACCATCTCTTGGAGGTTTTCTCACTTCCTCAACGGTGCTCAGCATCTTGGGATCGCTAGCAGACATAAAGAACACTAGTGGCATGATCAAGCAGCCAGCATCCAAATCTTTCTCGCCATAGGCTTGAACAAAAGCACCGCGCTCCTCATCCCAGCCTTTTTCTAGAATCTCTTCAAAGATTTCATCGCGAACGGTTTGCCAGCGCAATCGATCTGCTGGAAAAGAACGCTCTTCCGCGATTCTCAGCGCCCGGTCGACCGCAACCCAGCACATCAGCCGAGAATACACATGGTCTTTGGCACCGCCTCTAGATTCCCATACGCCCTGGTCCGGACGCTGCCAGTTGTCGCAAACCCAGTTTGTCAAATAGCGCAAATGCGTCCAAAAAGAATAAGAGATAAAGTCTCCATACTTGTTGTAAAGATAGACAGAGTCCATCAGCTCACCGCAGATGTCTAGCTGCAGCTGGTCATAAGCGCCGTTACCAATCCGAACAGGTTGTGACCCTTTGTATCCCTCTAAATGATCCAAGTGCTCTTCTTCTAGATCTAGCTCTCCATCAATCCGATACATGATTTTTAAGCTGCCGCCTTCGCCCAGCTCCTGACAGCGTGCTTCTAGCCAGCCCATAAAGGCTCTAGCCTCTTGTGTAAAGCCAACTCGAATTAGAGCGTATACAGTGAACGCCGCGTCGCGAATCCAGGTGTAGCGATAGTCCCAGTTGCGCTCTCCGCCGATCTGTTCTGGCAAGCTGGTTGTCGGTGCGGCTACAATTGCGCCCGTAGGCTCATAGGTCAACAGCTTGAGTGCTAGTGCCGAACGCTCCACTCTGCGTCTCCAGCGACCAGTATAGACACATTGCGATAGCCAGTCTCTCCAGTACTGCATCGTTTCATGAAAGAACGTTTCAGCGGTCTGGATAAGATTTTCAAACTTTTCGCTCTCGACTCTCTGGTCTACAGGTCGAAAGACAAAGACGGCGTTCTCTCCTTCTCTTAGGGTGAATTCTGCAAAAGCACCTCTGTCGTTTGTCTCTAGTGGAATATCAGTGACTAGCTCGAAATGGCGGCATTCGACCTCGTCGGAATTGTCGTTAGGATCGAGTGGACGGGTGTCTTTACAGGGATTGTGATCGCATACAAATGCCACACCATCTGGTATCTCTTTGGTCTTGTGCTCGGCGCGAGCGTAGTCAAAAGCTGGGTAGCATTCGACCCGAAAGTTAATTTCTTTGCGAACGGTACGGACCTGGCGAATGATCCAGTTGCGCATACAAGAATTGCCGAGCGGCATAAAATCAACCACTTCACCTACGCCGCTGTCACAGAGAAATCGAGTGACTAAGATATTTGTCTCGGGATAGTAGAACTGTTTGTGGCTGTCCTCTTCTACGGTGGACTCGATTTTGAAATGGCCACCTTTCTCACTGTCAAGGATTGCGCCAAAGACGCTAGGAGAATCGTGGCGTGGATGGCAGAACCAATCAATCGATCCGTTGCACCCAATTAGCGCTGTAGTGCGCATGTTGCCAATCAGGCCATAGTCTTCGATAGGCTGATAGTTCACTGCTTCCCTCTGCCGACAGCTCACTGCCAGGACGTAACTTCAGACCCCATCGTAAGATACTTCTTGGACTGACTCTGAGATTTTTCTGAGGATCTTAGAAAACTGTGGGATTAACCCAAATTAATTCCATCTTTTGACAGCCTTTTTGTGATTTTAGTAGGCGATCGCATCCAAAACTGTAGCCTTCCGATAGAGAATAAACCTGGCAAAAATACGTCTCAAGGCTAAAGGCAAAACATGAGACTCTGCTAGCGGCTGAAACCCTTCCATAGTTGGACGCATCACAGCAAAATTCTGCAAAGGCAGGGCTCTTCTGATCTTCTCTAATTGCTGCTAGTACCCTCGGTACGGAATAATAGCTATAAAACTCTGGGTCAACGGCAACGACAGGCTTCCACAAGAGCGTTTCAGCATAACGATTAAAAGGCACGTATCTCTCTCAACACGGCCACTAACCCGATGATCTCGACTTATACATCGCTCTCCTTGCCTTCGGGTTCAGCGTCTTCTGAGGTGTCTTCAGCAAAGCTGTTGTCGGGTTGCCGATCCGTAGAAGAAGATCGCCCGCGCTGAGAATTGTGAGATTCACGGCTTGAACCATTCCGAGTGGATGATTCTTCATTGTTGTTCTTAGCATTTGCCTGACGCACTTCTCCCGATAGATTTACGGCAATACCCTCGGGCGCATTCAGCCATACCTGTCGCTGTGGAAATGGCATAGAAGTCTCCATTTCTTGAATAGCTAGCTTATAGCGGCGACGAAACTCGCGTGAAACATCCCACTGTTTGAGCGGCTGGGTTTTGATCCAGACACGCAGCACAATAGCATCCTCACCCAGCTCTTCTACACCTAAAATATTAGGATCTTCTAAGATAAGTTCGCTCCACTCGGCGTCGCTGCGAAGATCATCACTAACCTGGTGGGCAAGCTGTATCATCTCATCAATGTCAGCCTGATAGCTTACCCGCAGCTTCAGATCGCAGCGCGACCAGTGCAAGGAATAGTTGGCAACGCGGGTGATATCACTTGTTGGAATGGTAATCAGACGACCTCCCGTATCTCGTAGCTGAGTGATTCGCAGGTTCATATTTTCGACTAGCCCCGCGTCGTCATCGATTTTGACGACATCGCCGATAGCGTACTGATCTTCTAGCAGGATGAAGAAGCCTGTCACAACACCGCGAATTAGATCCTGCGCAGCTAGTGAGAGCGCTAGGCCGATGATGCCAAAGCTAGTAAGCAACACTCCAAAGTTGATCCCGAGTATCGTCAGTGCAACAATCAGACCGATCGCTATCCAGACAAAGTTGGCAATATTTTTAATCACACTAGAGATAGTTGAAACGCGCAGCTCTAGGCGGCGGTTGTTCTCTATGTCAAAGCTGGTACGATCTTTTAATGTGCCGACAGATCGGTCAATGAGTAGATAGCTTGTGCGAACGCCGACAAAGGCGATCGCCGCAATAATAACAATCGCAGCCGGAACCCTTAGCCAGCTCAGCAGGGCGTTTTGTAGCGGGCGAGTCTGCGCGAATAAACCCAGCGACCAAATGGCCGCACCCGATAGGACAGTGATTTGGAGTAGCGGCACTAGGAGCTGGCGAATCGCTTTGAGGTGCCGCCGCTGGCTGTCGATAGCTGCCGCTAGAGGCAGCCCTGGGATGCGGCGAAGGCCCGCTCGGATGGGTAGATAACGGCTGAAGTGAAGCAACAGTGCTAGCGCGATCACACTCATCATAGCGATAGTGGCCGTCAACCCTGCCCGCCGTATGTATGCGGGCTGCCGCTGTCGTTCAGCTTGCTGCAACGCTTTAGTGACCGTCTGCTGAATATTTTCAACTAGGCCGTTTTTAGTCATGCCCTGCATTCTGGCACCTGCATCAGTAACCGACATCAGGTAGCGACCGTTTATGTACAGGCTTACTTCGTTTTCTCCTTCTTCTTCGGCTACAAACTCTAGCGTCGGGTCAGACAGCGATAGGTATGTTTCTTCGATGTCTTTTAGATTGCGCTCAATATTGCTTTTGCGAATAGCGAGCGATGACGATGATGGCGCAGAGATCCGAAAAACCTGATAGCCATCAAGAGAAATCCAGTCAATAGCAGTTTGACTAGAAGATCCATTCGTCGCAGAGCCGAGTTGAGCTACCACGGGCGGCGATGCTGGCATAGAGATTGGCCCATGAGACAGACCTAGAGGCAAGGCAGCGATAGCAGGACGCACCATTCCTACCGATAGCAGCAGCGCTAGTAAAAACCATTGACAGTGCCGTGTCCATTTTGGCCGTTGGCTAGCATAGAATGCTTGATTCAGTCGGCGATCTTGATTCAGTCGGTGATCTTGTTGAGAGTTGGGCGCGCTTACTTTTCGCATACGAGTTATCTTTAACCAGCTGAAATCGCGTTTACTTTATCTGGCTTGGTTCAAAAAAAGCCAACTTAAGGTAACACCTGAAGCGCAAAGTGGACCAGTTACGGACGCGGTATTGGCTCATCGGTCTAGCTTTTTGTGTGGTTGTTTGAAACTTAGAGAGTAGCTGACAAATAACGTCCCATCCCGTAGGGGCGTAGCCTGCTACGCCCCTACGGGATACCGATGCACAATTGGTATGTTATTTAGACGCACGTCCCTTACTGTGCCTAGCCCCGCTCGTAACCCCTATCTGTGCAACAGCGACTTTCCAAATCAAAACTTGAAGAGAAAGAACAAATGACCGCCAGGCACTCTGATAGAGGCGCTTTCCTTAAACAATTATCTATCCCAGTTCAAATGTTGTAATTCCATAGATGCGATTCAAAGGCAGGGGTGGCGCAGTTTTGTTGTACATTCTAGCCGTTTCAAACACGCTGGTCATTTGGTAGGTTTCGGCCAAAGCGACTGCCGCTGCATTCGTGCTAGGCACATCTAAATAAAAGGGAACGTTAGGCTCAACCTGCGCTCTTAGCGCTAGAAAGAGAGATTCCGCCAGATGAGGATTATCGGCAAATAGCGGGCCAATTTTATAGCCTTGCTGACAGGGGCGCAGTACGCCATAGCCAGACAGCTCCTGGTTATGCATGACTCCTATAACTTTATGAGCAGGCGATCGCACCCAGCAGCTAATAAAACCAGATCGCTGTCCCAGGAAGATACTTCTGTCATATTCAACTATTTTCTCTATAGGCGCAGCAGCCAAATCGACAAGGCTAGCATCGTCATCGACGCTTTCCTTTCTCTCAAAATTTTCACCCTCGATGCCTCTTCCTTCATACCTGATATTGCGATGGGCCAGTGTAAACCCGGATCTAACATAGTTGTGCTGCTGTTCTACCACACCATCCAAGCCCACGTTACGACCCTGTAGATAGTCCAGACCTGCCTGCCATATTCGCCATCCATATCCTCGTCCTCTGAATTCTGGCCGCACTATATAAAATCCTAGAAAGCCAAAGTCTGTGCCATACTTCACTACCGAAATGCTGGCAATCGGCTCACCCGCTAGCCGTCCAATCAAAAATCCATTCGGGTCCGCCGCATAGAAACACGCCACGTCATGGGTTCCAGGATTCCAGCCCTCAGCCGCCGCCCAGCCCACAACCAGCGCTAAGTCGTCGCGCGTCATAGTTTCGATCTGGTAGGCGGCCTGCTCAGCATCCTGGAATAAAGTCATTGATTAGAGTCCTGACTATGTACGCTCATTTCGATAATATGCTGTTTGAACAGTCAAGACAGTAAGAGAAAGAGCCTAATGACCTCAAACTATCCTCGCGATTTGATTGGCTATGGACAAAGCCTGCCGCATCCGCAGTGGCCAAATCAGGCGCGGCTTGCTCTTCAGTTTGTGATCAATTACGAAGAAGGCGGCGAGAATTGCGTTCTGCATGGCGATGCGTCCTCAGAGTCTTTTTTATCCGAAATTATTGGGGCATCGCCACTGCTGGGCGTGCGTAATCTCAACATGGAGTCGATGTACGAGTATGGCAGCAGAGCCGGCTTTTGGCGATTGCATCGGCTGTTTACCGAGCGCAATTTACCGCTGACTGTCTATGCGGTGGCGATGGCCCTAGAGAGAAATCCAGAGGCGGGAAGGGCAATGGTGGCAGCAAGTTGGGAAGTGGCGAGCCACGGCTATCGCTGGATTGATTATCAGTATGTGGGAGAAGAAAGGGAGCGATCGCATATCCAAACCGCCATAGACATCCACACAAAAGTCATCGGCGAGCGTCCGCTTGGCTTCTATCAGGGCCGCAACAGTCCCAACACCCGACGGCTAGTGGTTGAAGAAGGGGGCTTTCTCTACGATGCTGACAGCTACGCTGATGACTTACCCTACTGGAATCACGACTATGGCAGGCCGCATCTGGTGATTCCCTACACCTTAGACAATAACGACATGCGCTTTGCCACCGCTCAGGGTTTCAACTCAGGCGATCAGTTTTTCACCTACCTGCGCGATGCCTTTGATGTGCTGTACGCAGAGGGAGAACACTCTCCAAAAATGATGAGCGTTGGCCTACACTGTCGCCTTTCTGGAAGACCTGGTAGAACCGCCGCGCTGGCTAAGTTTTTAGACTATGTGCAGGGTCATGAGCGCGTTTGGATTTGTCGGCGTGCCGATATTGCCCGGCACTGGCACGCGCTTCATAAGCCAAAAGAGAATGTGCAATAGTTTCTGTCCCTGTTTTGGTGGGTCGCGCTGAACAGTTACTGTACTTGAAGCGGCAAAAACTATAGGGGCGTACACACGCCGTAGCATATAGAGAAATCAACAAATGCTAGGGGGATTGAAAAGCTTGCTACCTACAACAAGAAATTAACAACATGATCTGCCGTTATTCTAGCTTGCTCCAAATGAGGCACATGGCCGCAGTCCTCTATCCAAACCAGCTTGCCATTCTTCAGCGTCCGCTCAAACCGCGTCGCATCTTTTGTTCCTAATATTTGATCTTGTCTGCCCCACAGTACCAAGGTCTCTTGAGCGATCTGTGCAATTTTGTCTTTCAAGAAGTTATAGCCACCGCTCTTCGTAAAAGAAATTAGCGCCCTCGACCAGTCTGGCATTTGCACATGCAAAGACGCGCAAATCTCCGCATCTAAAGTCACAAAAGCTTTGCTGTAGTAGGCTTTTTGACTAATCTTGCGTCGCACCCACGCACTACGCAGGAAATCCGTTGCCCACTTGTCCAAAGGCGGTACCATCAGTCGGCCTGGACCGGAAGCGGCTGCAAATCCCACCGCATCAACTAGCACTAGCTGTCTTACCATGTCTGGATAGCTAGTCGCAAAATCAATCGCTACGCCGCCACCCATAGAAGCCCCAACTAAAACAACCGGCTGTTTAACCACCTGCTCGCAAAACGCCTTTAAATGCTGTTGAACTAGCGCCGGATTTACGCTGTTTAGAACGGTGCGATCGCAAAACCCAAACCCGGCCAAATCCATTGCATACACCTGACGAGATTTTGCCAGCAAAGGCACCAGCCGCCGAAACTCTAACAGCGAGCTATCAAACCCCGGCAACAGCAGTACTGGCACGTCATCTCCCTGATCCGTCCCCCCTTGGCAAACGTAGCTAGTTGTCAGCGAACCAGTGGATGTCCAATCCTTTGGTAGCGTTACTTGTACCCACTGGATCTGCTGTGCGATCGCAACCGAAGTCTCTTCTGTCAGTCCTGCCGCTGCTTCAGGCAATCTCATCTACGCCCTTTCTCCTTCTATCATCTTTGTATTAGTTCTCTCTGCGCTAGACATCTCCGCACTGGGTAACAGCTTTGGCGATCGCCGGCGCTGTCTATGCTCCGCGTAAAAGCTTGCAACAATTCCCAGCAGCAGCCACCACAGCGTACTGATTTGCGGACGGTACCAGACCGTATCAAACGCCCCTTGTACCAGTAGACCTGTCATACCTGCGATCGCGCCAATCAGCCAGTAGCCATCTTCTATCAGCGTCTGTCGCAGCCGTCCCAGCTGCGCCCACCCCTGTTGAAAAGCCAAACCCAGCATCCATAGAAACGCTAGTCCAGCGACAACACCGCCTTCTACCAGCGTTTCAAAATAGATCGAATAGGCACTCAGCGCCGTATACCCCGTCCGCTGATACAGCGGATAAACCTGATTAAAAGCTTCATTTCCTGGTCCGATTCCCGTAATCGGCCTCGCCTGAATCATCTCAAATACTGCCTCATACACATTCAGCCGAAAATTGTTACTGCTATCGCCGCGCATCGCAAAGATACTCATCACCCGCTCTCGTACCTGTGGCACCACCACAACTGCCGCCACCACCGCGACCACCGAGCCACCTAGCAACAGCGGCAGCGCCCATCGCCGCCAGAATGGAGAGAAAAACGAATTGCTCCAAAAAACCAGCAATACCATCATCACGAACGCCGTCGCCAAAAAGCCCAGCCAGCCGCCCCGGCTCAGCGTCAAAACCAGGCAGGCGCTACTTGCCATCGTCACCACCACAGCTAGCAACTTCGGCAGCCAGCGCTCCCACGCAAATGCCGCCATCGCCCCAAAGCCAACCGCCGGCATCAGATACCCCGCCAGCAAGTTCGGATTCTTCAGATAGCTATAGACCCGCGTCGCCCCCGACAGATTCGACTCTGGATCGACCCAGGTCGCCAGCGCCTCCGCTCCAAAAAACCACTGCCGCAGCCCATACATGGCCACAATCGTCGCCGTCGCTAAATAGACCAGAATCAGTCCAGACCGCAGCTCCTTTATCCGTAAAATCCGAGCCGATAGCATAAACAACAATATATTCAGCGTCAGCTTGATCAACCCTGAAAGGGCAACCATTTTCACGGGCGATAGCGCCGTCGCCAGCACCATTGCCCCCCAATACACCACCACCGCAATATGCAGCGGCGTCAGCCAGCCCTCCGCCCGGTCGCTCACCGTCAGCAGAAACCACAGCGCCGCCGCCGCCAGCAGTAGCCAGCCAATCAGCGTCGTCGACACATACGGAGCCAGCGCAATTATTGCCGCTACAAATACCCAGGCAATACCATCCCCCCATGCCAGCAGCCAGCTTCCTTGCCGCCAGCTCCGAAAAGGCGACAGCAGCCGATGGAGTAAGCTCACCTCCCGCCACTGGTGAAACGCAAATCGATCTAGCGTCAGACCAGAAGTAATGGGCTGAGAAGCACGCTGAAGATTAATGCCAAACATACAAACACCAAAGCCATGGTCAAGGCCCGTGTATCGTATCAAATTGCTGATGAAGTAACTAGGCAGAGTCTGACGAAGACCAGCGTCTCCGCCCACCTAGTCCGCTCCCGAGATGCTAAACGCCCAACGCTTTCATCAAACCAACCCATTCTCCTAGCCGAATCCATCAATGTAGATTGAGCATGGTCAAGCGATTGAATACGGCGTAGTCCGGTTTCAGGGCGATCGCATAGAAACGGTCTTTGAGAACCAAACGACTTTCTATCTAACCTGATTCCGTCTGACCTAATACACAAAAATTAATACGGTTTATAGCCTTGGGTAGAGTTTAGCCTTCTCTCAAACCGACACAATGACTAGGGAAGGTGTTCAAGGTTTAGGAGAATCTCGGACACTTTCCCTAATTATTGTCCGCTCGTCACTACAGGCACTACAGGGTCGGCACAACAGATAGATTTGCGGATATTAAAAGGACAGCATCCTCAGTTTTAGATTCCTCAGCTTCGGATATAGAAGAGGGTACAAATGGAGTATTTTCTCTGACCTATCTGGACTTTAGGAACTCTAGAAACTCAGTTGCTAATAGCAAAAAATATGAGGGTAATTGATCAATCTGCTGATGAAGTTTCTGGCAGATATCAGCTGGAGTCACGTCTAAAGTTTGTTCTCTTTAAAGAAGCTGCTGCCTGGCGGCATAAGATACTGACGAGCAGCAGCAAACAGACAGCCACCAGTAGACGCTAGTAGCTGCCCCAACCGACCCACTACCCAGCAGCTAATGCAGGCTCCATCGTCGCCTTTGCTGCTGCCACCTTCGATGTAGTCGCCTCGCGTCTTGCCCGCTTGCGCTCACTGGGCCGAACGCCGCCGACCATTTCATACTCGTTGCTCTCTTTATCGTATTTCATTGCCACGCCTAGCAGCACCTTTTTCGAGAGTCCACGTAGCTCTTTCTCTGTTCTTTCAAAATCGTTAGCCGCCGCTGCTGCCTGCGAGAGAAGTTTGTTGTAGTTTTCTAGTTTCTGACGAGTCTCGTTTAGCTTGGATTCGATGGCTGCAGTCGAGCAGCCGTTGCCCAGATCAAGTTTCTCGCTGATGGACTTCATACCTGAGAGGCGGCGTTGAGCCTGTAGAACGGTGTCGGATTTTCTTCTAGCACGCACCATGACAAGTTCTCCTTTTTTCAGTGATTTTGTTTGCAAAAGTTAGCCGGAACCCGCTGCTGCAGCTGTCCTGCGGCTAATTTAACAATGCCCGTCAGGGGAAACAAAAAGCACATCACCTTCTCTAAGGAATCACAGATGTTTTGATGAGGTTTTGATGAGGTTGAGCAACAGTTTTTTCTCGTACTCGTAAGGTCACGGTAATCATAGAGGTTTTCTATACTTAAAAAAACCAGCATAGAAAACCTTCGAACCTTTGTTTCTTGGGAATGAACCCAAGCTGTTGGGGAACGAACCCAAGTTCTCGGAGAACGAACCTTTGCTCATCAGGAATGAACCTGAACCCTCCGGGAACAAACTCTACTTCCAAGAGAACGAACCTAAGCGCTTCAAGAACGAACTTAACCTCTTCGGGAACGGGCATTTGATCTTCGGGAATGCACCCAAACGCTTCGAGAACAAACTCTACTTCTAAGAGAACAGGCCCGAGCTTGTAAAGAAAGAACCCAAGCTCTCGGGGAATGAATGCGACCTCTATGAAGTTCGCCACAGATCGAAACCCGCTTCGCCCTATCGAGCATCCCTTCCTTGGTGAGCATTGACGACGCAGATTCCTCCCGTTCCGAGGAAGGGATTTATAGGAGTTACGCATTGACAGATAGGCCCGGATAGTATCAGGCAAACGCAGAAGTGGTCAGGTTTTCCAAAATGAACTGGCGAATTACGGGCACAAACAACTGTCTCGATATCTCGTAACAGTTGTTGATAAGACCGTTTATACACATTGTTTGCAGTTTGCAAAAAGCCCGCAGGGCACAGAAAAAGCGATTGCGAATTGCTTGTTCATCTCGGACATAGAACCGCTCGATGTTACACACTTGCTTGATGACTCTGTGGAAACACTCGATTTTCTAATGATCATCATGAATGGCCTTGAAGTCATCGTGAGTCAACTGTTGAAGAGTGGTCAAATCCAGCTTGTAGAGAATGTAGTATCGCGGTTCGTTTTTGAACGGCTGACAGAACACCCTCACCCAACCAAACGCTTTTAGATACACCATCAGGCCGTCTTTAGGAATATCTACATCCCTGACAGGTATTGATGTTCCTCGCTCTATAGAGACTTGACGATTGTTGGCGATGCCGAACAGAAAACCCACTTTCTCGTTTCTGAGGAACTTCAGATTCTCTAGGCTCGAATACCAACTGTCACCCGTCACCCAAGCGGGCTCGATACCCCATTGCATGACTTCAAGCACCATCTCGCGGAAGTAGTCGTTTTTAGTCTTGCCCTCCTGTTTGTCGTAGATTCTGAAATCGATTGGGTAGGAACTGCCTGCTCTATCTGTGTAGTAAAGCGTGATTAAATTAATCCCTTTGACACTACGCTTATGCTTACCTGACCAAAAGTAATCAACAAACACACTTTTGCTCGGGTCACGGTATGGCTTATCTTCTACGCTATCGTCCACGCTCAACGTGCCTGCCACCCAGTTGATCTGGTCTTTGACTTCGTCAAACAGGTCGCGAGGCGTATAGCGCTCGCGCAGCAAAAAACGGTTCACGCTGTCATGGCTCAGCCCATCGAGTATTTCCCATCGAGTATTTCTGAGAGCCGCACACAGCTGACGTATTTCGGCTCTGACAGCAGGAATAAAGTGTATAGAGTGCTATTGCACTGGGCTGTAGATGGTTTTGATAGCTGGCGCATCATAATGAACCGAGCGAGGACTAGTGACTTGTGATTCTTAGCCTACAACCTTGGCAACCTGTCAATGCGTAAGTCCTATCTATTACTTTGTTCGCTACTTCGGTTGCATGAAAGTGTTCGACTGAGAATGAGATAGGATACTTTTCCATGTCGGGAGGAATGACAGCATGATTCCATTCTTCACCGGCAAAGCTAGCGAGAGCAGCCTCATTCTCCCAAACTGTGATCATGGCGTATTCGTCAGGCTTCCACTTGGTGGGCTTTCCAATATGGCAGGACACAAAGCCCTTTCTATGTGAAACAGCTTCTACTGAGAGGCTTTCAAAGTCTCGCTCAAACTCAGCCCTCATCTCAGGACGAATAGTTGTTCTAAAGATTCTAATGATCACTGGATTATTTGTGTTCTCTAAATGGCTAAGGACTTATTGTGCTTAATCTGCTTGAGAATGGCTTCTGTGATCACAGCGCGCACTACTGTCCGCAAACCACCGTTTGCAAGACGAGTGCTGAGAGGCGAGATAGCTAACGAGTCCTAGTGGTTCGAGTTGTCTTATAGGGGCAGTGAAAGCGTAGCTGAATCTAAGTGCAATAAGCCTGAGAGCTTTACTGTATAAGGATCTCATCTAAGTTTATTTGTACTATATATTTTTAGGAAATTTGGATTCTCCCTGATCGCTCAACGAGTTTACGTTGTTTCAGGCTTCGCCTTTGCCCTTATTGCACTTCGTTGCACGTTCGCTTGCACCACCCCTACTATCAATGCACCTGGAAACGTCCGTTAGTTAGTACTTTTCTGAGAGGCTATTTTTTTGGCGGCTGTAACTCAGTTATTGCAACGCTTTCAGCCTATGACCTGATTTTCCAATAGTCGGGGCCATACCCCTGAAGGCAGCTCGTGCGCGTGGTCGGATGGGTGGTCGTCCGAAGGCGCTGGACGAGAGCCAGGTGAAAGTGGCGATCGCACTCGCCGAAGCAGAAGAGCTGACTATCAATAAAATCTGCAAGCAAGTGGGTTGCAGCCGCTCTACCTACTACCGGCAAGTAGCTCCTAGACTAGATAGCGACAATAAGGAGTAGTGAGGTCGCTTAGTAAGTTGTCTGTATCTCCTCATTCACCATATTCAGCGCTGCTGACTTTCCCTCTAAATACAACATACTGATAGATGTTGTAGAACAGCATGATAGGAATCAAGAAGCCTACAAAAATAAGCATGAACACTAGCGCACTGGGCGATGCTGCTCCTTGATATATCGTGATCTTAGTTGGAATAATGTAAGGAAATACGATTAGGCCGATGCCAAAAAACGAGAGTAAGAACAGCAGTAATGTCCAGATAAAGGGCGTGTTCTCAGACTTTGCAAACAGACTGCGTAGCAGTAACCCAATCAGTAGAACAGCTAGTAATGGAATAGCGATAAATACAGATGTTAAATCGCTACTGAGAAGTTTTGCCCTCAGCACCTCAGAGAAGATAGGCGTGGTAATGGTAATCAGTAGAGCGCCTGCCAAGGTTGTAAAGGCTGCAATCTTGGCTGTGCGGTAATGGGTTTCTTGCAAGTCACCTTCTGTTTTCAAGATGAGGTAGGTGGAACCAATCAGGACGTAGCCCTGTACTAAGGTGAGCGCAACTAGCAGAGATCGCCAATTCAGCCAGTCCCAAACGCCGCCCGTAAAGTGTCCCGCACTATCGACTTGAATCCCGGCGAGCACGCTACCTAGCGCGAATCCCTGACTCATTGCAGCGACAAAGCTTGCCACGCCAAAGGCATTGTTCCAGAACCACTTGCGGCGCGACAGTTCCCTAAACTCAAAAGCAACGGCTCGAACGCTGAGCGCCAAAATCATCGTTAAGACAGGGATATATAGCGCACTAAGAATAGTGCCGTAAGCCAATGGGAATGCGCCAAATAAGGCACCTCCCATTAGCACCAGCCAAGTTTCGTTGGCATCCCATACATTGCTAAGGCTAGTCATGAGCATTCCTCGCTTTTCATCGCCGTCAGCGGTCAGCGAGAGAATGCCTACCCCCAGATCGAATCCATCTAGAATGACATAGAGAAACAGGAACAAAGCTAGAATAACAAACCAAACCTGGGGCAAAAAATAATCGAGCGTTTCCATTGAATGTCTTTGGTATGTGGCTATGTTGACAACTGCTTAGAAACAGTATTATTGCTGGGCCTCAGCAGGGCGTTGATTTGGCTGTAGCTCCGCAGGGTCAGTATCAACAAGTACGATCTCTTCTGAGGGTAAAGGCAGCTCTAAGTTGGGGCCTTCTATAATGATTCGTCTGCCAAAGTATAGTGTTGTCGCAAACAGCAGACTGTAGAGCGTAACGAATCCTACCAGCGAAGCAAAGACTTCTTCCGCTGGAATATGAGAAGCCGCATCAATGGTGCGAATTTCTCCATATACTGTCCAGGGTTGCCTGCCGACACAGCGCACAATCCAGCCTGAATCGGTGGCGATGTAGCCTAAAGGCGCGGCAAAAATCCAGGCTCGCATCAGCCACTTTTGTACACCGATATTTTCATCGGAGAGTTTTCCACGCCACCATTGCCATGTACTCCATAGCATCAATGCTCCGGACAGAATTAGGAGACTAGAATCCCATAGTTACAAAGGTTCTGATAGTTGGGGTGAGATTTAATCAAAGTCTCGTCTAAATCGAAGTTGTAAATAAATCTCTCTAGCAGGTGCAGATTGTGTTTGCGACGTTTGTAAGAGGCCATGGAAAAGACAAACGGTCGAGTGGTATCGCGCTGCTGATAAGCCTCCCATTTAGCGAGATTTAAGGCAGTGAGCGAGGCATTGAAGTGAAAATCAAGCTTCTGGGCGTCTCTGGCCTGACAGTCAGTGAGTCCCGTGAACTGCTTCGCATCTCTGAAGATGAATTCGATCTGGAAGCGTGCCCGATACGCTTCATAGAGTTGAGTGGGGTCAAGCTCAAGGTCAGTCGAGAACAGCAAAGCCGTATATGAGCGGTCAGGAGACGGTTGGTTGAGCAGATAGACAACGCGTATCTTCCGTTTCAGATTTACTGACCAAACAACGGCTGTATAGAGTGAGACATTGGGTTTCACTTCACCGAGTGTCTGCCATCGACTGAGGTCATCGAAAACCACTTTGCCATCGTACTTGCGCGGTGCTCCGCGTGGCTTTTGCGGCCCGTCGTAGACATAGCGTAGGTCAGCATCGCGACGCAGCTTCCCAATCACCTCTAGTTCCAGTTGGGTGATAGCCTTCACCCACTTGAGGGTGCTGTAAGCGGCATCCCCGACTAAGTGGCGGACGCTTGCCGGGAGGTAGGCTCGACTATCGCGTACATGACTTAGATAGTGGTCCGTACGCGTCATCGGGGCGAACGTCATCATCGACCTCATCGGATGGCTGTGCTGCTGGCGTTTGTTGTGCTGATAGGGCATAGCTAATCGAAGCGGCGACATCGACTACCGCTATTGTTGATATCTCCAGTCCCCACTCACAACGACTCGCTTTTCCGTTGTAGAACCGGTCTACTCCATAGGTCGCCCCGCCACTTTTGGGGACGAACGAACAGTCAATCGCGCCTACCTGGAATCGCCCTGAAGCAATCGCCTGGGTAATCAAGCAGGCATTGACGCTAAGAAAACCGAAGGGCTCACTGTAATGACGGCGATACGTCCGCTCTGACAATTCGCTGTAGCGACTCAGGTTGGTGAAGTTCACCTTCCCGCACATCAAATGTATCGTCGTTATCAGCGTAAGCAGGAACGTTTTTCGCGGTTTGCTAAGCGGCCTACGGCTTCTCGCAGTAGACCTTGTATGATAGTTTCCATAGCTATCCCAGTGGGTTCTTTGTGGTTATTGACACCCTACAACCTGGGTAGCTTCTCCGTCTAAAATTCTTCTTCTTTTGTCCGGACCATCGTAGCATCAGTGCAGCTAAGAAAAAGCCGATTGCAATCATGGTCCGAAAGGCGTAGTAGATCAAACCAATCTGATGAGGCCGATCTTCCGGTGCAAACGCTTTCAGACCTTGTACCGGCTCCGAAAGCTTTGTTTTTAGCTCTAAAATGAGTCCGAGCGCTTCGGGAACGGCGATCTCGAAGTCATTTTTCTCGGCCTTATCGTTAGGCAAGGCTATCAAGCTCCAGTCGCCGCCTTCCCCGGCTGGAATGGTTTCCCAGCGAGCTTCCATTGCAGCGAGCTTAGTCGGCTGGTAGTGATAGACCTGTTCGGCGCTGATGTGACCGACATAGATTTGAATAGGGGCAACGGCGATCGCACAGCCCAAAACAATTTTGAATGAGCGGGCGAAAAAGGCTTGATTGCGTCCTTTGAGTACGTACCAAGCACTGATACCACCAATCACAAATAGAGACGTTTCCAACGTGGCAAAGAACATGTGCAATACGCTAGTGCGCATGAACGGATTGAACATGGCCTGGAAGTAATCATGAACAATGAACTTTCCCTCAATGAATTCACCGCCAGTGGGTGTTTGCATCCAAGAGTTAGCAATCAGAATCCAGAATGTTGAGAGGTTGGCCCCAAACGCAACCATCACGGTAGAAAACAGATGCACGTAGGGATTTACCCGCTCCCAACCGAAGAGCATGATACCGAGAAAGCCTGCTTCTAACATGAAGGCCATCGAAGCCTCAAAGCCTAGAATGCTGCCGAAGAAGTCCCCGGTCGCTTCAGAAAACGGTGCCCAGTTTGTTCCAAACTGAAACTCCATCGGAATGCCGGTAGCAACGCCAATGCCGAAATTGAGCACATAGAGCTTCGACCAAAATCTAGCGTGGTAGTAGTAGTCAGGATTCTTTGTCTTCAGCCATAGAATTTCAACAACGACGAGATAGATGCCCATGCCCGTGGTGAGTACTGGCCAAAGCATGTGAAATATTGCAGTTAAGGCGAACTGCATTCGAGAGAGAACGTAAGAATCGGGGAGAAATTCCATGTCAGTGAAAATCAGTAAAGGACTCAAACCAGACCGCTAAGAAACTAGCGCATTTTGACTTATTTTTATAGCGTTATTGATACTGTTTTTGACTGAGCGTATTGAAAATATTGGAATTGAAAATTATCAAGATGAGAGAGGTGTTAGCCATCATCTCTCATAGCCTCATGGCTGCTTCAGAAGCGCCTGCCACTCTTTTACTATGGTGGGTGAAACCCACAGTTCGACCAGCTCTCCTTGGATTGTTGGGACACTCAGCTTCCAAGGCACAACGGGATCTAAAGCATAGAGAATGGGAGCCATATCGTACTGGCCTACGGTGGGTTCAGCCTTAGCTCTATCAACAGAAATTTGCTTAGATACATCATGTGCGCTCAAGACCTCATTGAAAGAATTAGTTAGTAACAAATCTTGGGATCTGGCAATCTCAACGGTTCCAGGAAACCCAACAAGTCTTAGACCTAAAATAGTCGTGTCATCAGAAAGGATGCGCTTAAACGCGATTACCTGCCAACTGCGACCATGTTGGTCTTTGATAGTTTGGCGAGACTGATACAAGTATTGTCCGGGGGCTTCTTCTACCTGACGAATCGTTGCATTGGCAGGCGTTGCCGGAAAGATGGATATCTCAATAAGAAGGCAAAAAATCAATCCTCCGACGATAAATCTAAGAATAAGCTGACGAACATTTCTCATACCTCAAATCCTCTGATGATTTCTATCGCTGTACGAGCACGAAAATAGCGATCGCTAGAACAAAGTATCCAAATCCCTTTTGCAATATGCTTGCCTCAATTGATCGCGAAAGTTGCCCACCTAATATTGTTCCTAGCCCAGCCGCCAACGTGAAAGATAGCGTCAGCCCCCAGTCGATAGAAACCTGGTTGAGATAGCCAGCAAAGCCTGCTGCCGAGTTCAATGCAATGATCAATAAAGACGTACCTATTGCTGTTTTCATTGGAATGCGGCTGAGTAGTACCAATACCGGGATAATTAAAAAGCCACCCCCCACGCCCACAGCCCCAGTAACGAGACCAACGCCTAAACCCTGCGCCGCAATCATTAGCCAAGTCGGGAAACGCTGAGGAGCAAGACCGGAGAACGGGCTAAGAGCTGAATGCTTGGAGCGTCCTGACCCTTTGCGAATCATCAGTACGCTAGCCGCCAGCATAACTACGCCGAAGCTGACTAGCTGTACGGTATCTGTAACCCAGGGAAGTTTTACAAGCTGGGTGCCCAAATAAGCACCTATCATCGCTGCTGGCGTAAATTCAGCGACCACTCGCCACTTAACAAGACCTTGACGAGCATAAGGAATAACTCCTAGCAGACTAACGCTGCCTACAATAAATAGGCTCATTGCGATCGCCTCTCGGCTGCTTACGCCCATCACGTAGATTAAAATAGGCACCGCTAAAATAGAGCCACCCCCACCCACCAGCCCCAGACTCAGACCAATCCCAACGGCTAAGATGTGGCCTAGAACCATGACTTGCATACTGGTTCAATCCTCCAAAAGATCGCTGATGGGTCAAGCGCCCTAAGCTACGCAGTAACTTTCTGCTTGCCACAGTGTTCGTTCGCGGGAACAGCCTCCATAATCTTTGTGGGATCAGGCAAATCCAGGTTGTTCATTAGCTCGGTAAAGTCCTTACGCTCTCGAAGTTGCGACGGCGCTGAGTCAGCGTCTATAAACCGGCGATTCCAACGTTTTTCCTCTCCAATAGTTGAGACCGTTTGGCCGCGATAGTCATGGGCGGGATACACCAACGTGCTATCAGACAAAGTAAACAACCGCTGCGTAATGTGGTCGTAGAGCGTCTTGGCACTGCCACCCTGAAAGTCTGTCCGGCCACAGCCCCGAATGAGTAGGGCATCTCCGGTAAGCACGCGATCTCCCTCAATCAGGTAGGCCATGTGACTATCGGTGTGGCCATGAGTCTCAATTGCCTCAATGGTTACGCTACCTACTTTCAGGACTTTGCCATGTTCAACGAATCCGCTAGCGCAGTTTGTATTCGCATTTTTAGGCACTAGCCCCTTACAGCCAGTGCGATCTCGAATCTCACCTGTCCCAGTGATGTGATCGGCGTGAATATGCGTTTCTAGACAAAACAAAAGCGTTAGATCCAGCTCACGAATAAGCTTAAGATCTCTATCTACATTCTCGGCTACTGGATCGACCAGAACCGCTTCGTGGGTTTGTTCATCAGCAATTAAGTAGGTGTACGTACTCGATTCTCTATCAAACAGTTGACGAAATAACATAATAAAAGTCTCTCCTTTTTTGTTGAATGCTACAGACAGCAAAAACAGTCTGGAATTTATCGACTAGCTTCGTAGCGATTGAAAGCTGTCATACCAGCAACTAGGGCCAGCACAAAGAGTACTGGGTTCCAGCTACCTAGCACTAAGGCCGTAATCCCAGGGCCTGGGCAATACCCCGAAATTCCCCAACCCACGCCAAAGATAGCCGCGCCCATCACTAAACGCAGATTTACATCGTTTCGGTTAGGCAAAAAGAACTTATCGCTTAGCAGCGGCGTCTTGCGGTGTAAAACAAAGCGAAAAGCGACAACGGTAAACGCGACGGCACCGGCTAGTACAAACAACAACGTAGGGTCCCAGGTGCCTGCGAGGTCTAGAAAGCCTATCACCCGCTGCCGGTCAATCATCTGAGAAAGGCTCAGGCCGAAGCCAAAGATAATGCCCGAAATCAAAGCTAAGAAATCTTGTTTTAGCGGTTGTTTCATGAGGTTCTTCCTTCCAGTCGCCTACAGCAACAGTAAATGACGAGTTATAAAAACAGTGGCAAACCCGGCGGTCAAAAAGGTCATCACAGCAACTAATGACCGGAATGACAATCGACCCAGCCCGCAGACGCCATGACCACTTGTGCAGCCATTCCCCAGGTGTGTCCCGAATCCGACTAACAGACCACCTATAATCATCGAAACTGGTGCGAACTCTGAAGTCGGCGTAGGCTGAGATGCAACAAGGTTCGAGTAGAGTAAGCCTCCTAAAAGGAGGCCCACGATAAACAATCGTTGCCAGCGGCGAGCGTTACCAAAGCCAATAGCCCCACTCACGATGCCGCTGATGCCCGCAATGCGGCCATTGAATAGCAACAGTAGTGTTGAGCTGAGGCCAATGAGCAATCCGCCAATAAGGGCTATTGCTGGGCTAAACCCTGTCGTCACAGTCTTTCTCCAAACAAAAAACTAAACAAACTCTACTTTGCAGTGCTACGGACATAGGTTTCCATAGGCTGATTGAAGCTAGGCTTATCCTCGAAGTCGAATCCCAAAGAGCGACCTTTGCTCTGAATCTCTTCTACCGTCATGCTCTGCTCGTTTGCCAGATACATCAATGCCATAAAGGTCGCTCGCATAGCGCTTCCGCAGTAAATCAACAGTGGCTTGGGCAGCGACCGAATCTTCTGAACCGCATCGTCAATCACAGCTACGTCTAGCTCCGCAGGCTTAACTGGCAGATTGGCATAGGTCAACCCGTACGATTCAACGCGCTGTCGGTCTTGCTGGTCAGCTCCCTTTTCCTCGTAGGATCTGAGGTTTAGCACTGACTGAAAGTTCTGCTGTGGAAGCTGCTCAAACTGCTCTGAGGAAAGTTGAGCAGAAACGCTAATGTGTTCGTTAATAGATTGATACTTCTGAGATGCGTCCATAAAACAAAGCTCTTTTTTGCCTTCAGCTAAACTATATAACCATATAAGAATATTATCTCAACAATTATAAGCACCCAGATTTTTCCATTGAGTTTTATCAATGAAAAGTCTGAACCTACGAATTGACTGACAGTTCTCCTATCTGTCTAACTTGCTTATCTAGCTGAATGGATAAGGACTCGCAAACAATTTCGCAAAGTTTGAAAAAAGAAGGGTTAGCGATCTCGTAGTAAGCGGATAACCCTTGCTGCTGCCGCGAAACAATGCCAGCCTGGGAAAGTATCTTTAGGTGCTTAGAGACGTTGGCTTGCCTTAGCTGAGTGATTTCAATGATTTCAGTTACGTTGTATGGGCCTGACTTTAGCGCGCAAACAATCTGAAGCCGACTAGGTTCCGATAGCACCTTAAAGAAATTAGCAACCAGTTTCAGTGCTTCTGGAGAAAGCTGTGCGACTCGGTTATCGCGTGTCGCACCACTGACTGTCTCCACCTTGGTATTTCTTTTCGGCATGGGTGGTAACTAATACGTAAGCATATGTTCATATCAATATATCACTGCTTAGTAATATAAGGATAAGTCAGATGAATAAGCTAACTCACTAAGGGTTTCCAGTATCATTATGTGCTGTTGAAAAGCTTTGAAATAGTACATGTTAACTAGCTCAAAATCCTTGGTTAAAGACACATCGACTTCAACTTCAGTTCTAATATCTGAAACGAAAGAAGGCTCTATCTTTCCAGCTTTGTAGCGTGTTTCATAAATGACTGCTTCTACGAGTTTTGAGACATGTTCATGTTGGCCCCTCAGCTGTAGGCGATCGCACCCACATACAGCGAAGGATAGGAAGGGAAGACATAGCAGGACTAACGAAATAGAAGCACCGCAATGGGGCTACTTCTCAGCAGCTGAATGGTAGTGCTGCCAATGATTAGACGGCGAATGCGACTGTGTCCGTAGGCACCCATCAGTAGCAAAGTGATCTGATGCTGCTTTATGTATTGCGCGATCGCCCTCTCAGGTTCACCAGCGACCGAACTTGCCGTCGTCGTAAGTCCAGTCTGTTGTAATTTTTCCTGCACTTTGGCTAGCATCTGTGAGGATCCCTCGTCTGAGGCTGACTTGGCCACCGTTATCACATGGAGATCGCTATCCTTGAATCCTTCCGCATTGTCCGTCATGAAATCGATGATTCGTTTTGCACTCGGGCTGCCATCGTAAGCAATCAAAATCCTTTCGACTGGGACAAAGGTTTGAGGCGTCACCAAGCAAGGCTTGCGGCTGCTGCGGACAATACGCTCAATGTTGGCACCTAAGTGATCAGATGCAAATTCTGCGGCCTCACCCCGCTTTCCTAGCACCACCATGTCAGCGTCAGCTTCAAAGTCGCGAAAGCAGTCTACTAAGAAACCGGTTGGATTCAGCAGCTCGACATCATCAACGCCTTCTTCTTTTAAGATTTGATCGGCGTTTTGCAAGATTAGTCGTGCCCGCTTCTTACTAAGCTTGGCCTTTTCATACTCCAAATTGACGAGTTCATTCATCAGCTGTTCTGATGCACCTAAGCCAAGACTGCCGCTCAGGTTGCCGGTAGAAACCGCTTTTTGACGAATATCTGTGACAAATAGCACCTTGGCACTCGACTGAAACTGACGGGCAAACCAGGCACCGTATCGATAGATCGCTTCTGAAAAGGCAGACCCATCAGAGCACAGCAGAACTGTTTTTATGGTGTGTTTCATGGTGCGTATTTATCTCGCTTTTTAATATCTATAGCTTCAATGTCTACCGCCTTAATGTCTATAGCCTTGATGTCTACCGCTGCGTAGCAACGGCTAAGCATCAGCCACCAATTCCTCTGCTGTAGCCAGACGATTGAGCAAGGTGCTGCTGGCCTGGTTGAGCCCAACGACATCGACTTCAATCCCTTGACGACGAAACTTTTGTACGGTTCTATCGAGCACTTCTACAGCGCCTTGATCCCACAGATGAGCATCGCTCAGGTCGATGGTTACGTGCTCTACCGGGTCGGCAAAGTCAAAAGAGGTAGCAAATTCGTCACGTGAGACAAAGAAGATTTGTCCCGATATTTTGTAAATGCGACGGGCCCCGTCCTGGGCTAGTACCTTATCGACAAATACCAGCTTTGCCACTTTGCGAGAGAAGAACACTGTACTCATCACAATGCCAATGCCAACGCCTAACGCGAAGTTACGGGTAAAGATGATTACAAACATCGTTGTCAGCATCACGCTTACTTCACTGCGAGGAACGCGCCGCATATTGGTAAAAGACGACCAGCGAAAGGTACCGATAGAAACCATAATCATGACCGCAACCAGAACCGCCATTGGCATCTGGCTCACCCAGTCTTGCAAAAACAGAATAGACGCCAGCAAAAAGATGCCAGCCGCTAAGGTAGAGAGCCGACCTCGACCACCAGACTGCACGTTAATGACCGACTGACCGATCATGCCGCATCCAGCCATGCCACCAAAAAAGGAAGTCACAATATTAGCAATCCCCTGACCTTTGGCTTCTCTGGTTTTGTCGCTGGGCGTATCGGTCAAGTCATCGACCAGGGACGCCGTGAGAAACGAGGCGAGTAATCCTACAATCGCTAGCGTGATGGAATAAGGAAAGATAATTTGCAGCGTCTCAAGCGTAAACGGCACTTGCGGGAGGGCAAAAACAGGGGGGGCAGTGGGAAGTTCGCCCATGTCGCCGACGGTAGGCACATCTAGACCCAAGGTGATAGCAGCGATGGTCATGACCGCTAGGGCAACCAAAGGTGACGGAACCGCCTTAGTAAAGCGCGGCAAAATGTATATAATTCCAAGCGCTAGCGCGGTGATTACATACACCATGTAGGGAACGTTTGTGAGTTGCGGCAGCTGCGCCAGAAAGATCAGAACGGCTAAGGCATTGATGTAGCCGATCATGACCGCACGGGGCACAAACTTCATCTGTCGGCCCAGTTTGAGCAGACCGAAGATAACCTGGATAACGCCAGTCAAAAAGGTCGCTGCAAGCAGGTATTGCAGTCCGTAGTCTTTGACCAGATCGATCATCAGCAGAGCCATCGCGCCAGTGGCTGCTGAGATAGAGCCAGGTCTGCCACCTAGAAAGGCGGTAATCACAGCGATAATAAAGGAGGCATAGAGGCCAACTTTGGGATCGACGCCCGCAATAATTGAGAAGGCGATCGCTTCTGGAATCAGAGCTAGCCCAACAACAGCACCCGATAAAATGTCAGCTTTGGGATTGACTAGCCACTCACGTTTAAGAGCGCGCCAACTTAGCGCACGAACGTTGAAATTGAGGATGTTCAAGGGTTTTACTTAAGAAGCCAAAAATTGAGTCCTGACATCTTAACGCTATAAAAACGCCGCTACCAAAACCAAAGATAATCATACAGCAGCGGCTATCTGTTACGTGGGGACAGGAGGACAGGTGCTGCTGAGAGATTCTCCCCACTCTGGTTTAGAAGTTGATTCCTCCTTGCACACTCGGTTTATCTACATCGCACCGCTACTTTAGGGCCTATAAGACGACTCCATGAACGCTCATACTTTTTGCCTGTTGTGTAGCTAGGTTTGAGTACGTCGAGTTCCTAGCATTTTGCGACTAAGCCAAGCTTTTGTAGCCAGAGAATTACACATAGAACTGCTGCTACTGCTAGATAAGAATCGCTTAGACATCTACGACCCGCTCTCAGTTGCTTTGGTGCTTGGTTGGAAATGCTGCTAAAGCTCTAGTAGAACAACTTTCGCGGCGAGGTACTTAGATCTCTTCTTCTTCGAAGCAGTCGCCTCACCGCTGAAACGCTGCCCGTTAGCCTAAACACTGCAAGTACAGATAAACTCAGGCGTCTCGCCATCAAAACTCATACTCTGGAAAGTTCCACACCAGCGTCTAGCAGAGTTGCTGCAAGAATCCGATAAAGTTCTGCCCGTTCTTGAGTTCTTTTACCAAGATAGGGTGCGATGTTGATATAGATGCTGGCGCAGATTGACTCGCTTGTTCTTCAGCAGAAGGAGCTACTGATGCTTCCGGCTCTTTTACCTCTAATCGCTCGCCGTCGTGAAACCACCTTTGCAGCTGCATTAGCATTTCTTTCGCCGCCACCTGTTTGGCTTTCTTCTTCTGGGTGGCGGTTCCTTTCGCCCTGAAGTCCTGCTCTTGAATCAGGACTGTGCAGGTGCAGGCAAAATCAGGACTCGCTGGCGTGAACTGATGCTCGGGCATTGCCCAGCCTAGAGATTGAGACAGTTCTTACAATAGTCTCACAAAATTCTACTCGCCTTCGAGCGGATTGTTCAGAGTCGGGGAATCTGTGAGGGTTGTCATTTGAACAGGTTCGGTGTCCTCTGTTTGAATAGTGGGGGCGATCGCAGTTTGAGGTGGGGCGATCGCAGACTACGCTGCACAACCTTTGAGTACGCATAGCTTCAAAATTGTTAGCATCACGTTGGGGCTTCTGATATAGCTAGCGTTGGTTCTGCTCTGATCTGCACGCTCTAGAGAAGGCTATACCCTACACATACTGGCTAACTACTTTGCGCCTTCAAATTTGCGTCTTCAAACTTGCGTCTTCAAATTTGTGCGCTCAAAACGGAGATTTCACTCATCAAGACGTGTGTGGCCAAAGTGGAAAAAAGATATTGTGTCCTTTCGTTGCACTGCTGTTCTAGGTTGGTAGCACTATGCCCTCATCTCCCATTCCCTCTATCCTGACGCCGAGTCTGATATCACGGCAGCGAGAGATTGCCGAGGTCTTTTTAAAAAATGGGTGGGGCTACATGCGGCGTCTGCTCACGGGCAAGGCGGAAGACGAGCCAGAACTTCCCCCTCCAGCCGTACTGCGCAATATCTTGACCGAGTTGGGGCCCGTATATGTAAAGCTAGGTCAGCTGCTGAGCACCCGTCCTGACCTGCTCTCACCTTCGTATATTCAGGCGCTCAGCGATTTGCAATCGACCGTGCCCGCAGTGCCCGCAGAACAAATTCAGGTGTTCATTCGGCAGAACATGCTGCGATCGCCCGAAGAGGTATTCGCTGAGATTGACTACGTTGCGATCGCCGCTGGCTCCATCGGGCAGACCCACCGCGCCGTCCTCAAAAACGGTCAACCTGTCGCTGTCAAAGTGCAGCGCCCTGGCATTATTAAACAGGTCGATCGCGATATGGCCCTGATCAAAGACATCGCCAGACTTGTCTCCACCACACAGTTTGGCCAGCGCTACAACATCACAGAACTTGCCGAAGAATTCAAAGCAGCTCTCACCGCCGAGCTAGATTTCACGACCGAAGCCCGATATACCGACGAACTGCGTCAGGATCTAGTCGATAGCCGCTGGGTAGATTCTGAGCAGCTGACCGTGCCAAAAATTCTATGGCCGTTGACCAACTCAAAAATTCTAGTGATGGAATGGCTAGACGGAAAACCGCTGCTACAGGCGACCCTGACTATCGATCAGTCCGCCACCCCAAAGACCCGTTTGACAACCTCAATTTCGATAGCCTTAGCAAACTCTCTCAAAACATCCCTAAAAACGTCTTTCAGTCAGAAGAGAACGCTAATCGCGCCAGTCCACCCAAAGAAAAGGGAAAGAGAGCAGAGATTACGAGTTTATTGTTTCGCGCCTTTCTTTCACAATATTTTGTTACTGGGTTCTTTCATGCCGACCCTCATCCTGGCAATCTGTTCTATCTAAACGACGGCAGAATCGCCATCTTGGACTGCGGCATGATGGGCCGGTTAGATCCGCAAACCCGCGCCACCCTCACAGAACTGGTTCTCGCGATCGCCAGCTCCGATGCCCAGCGCTGCGCTCAGCTCACTTTGCAGCTGACAGAACCTCTTAAACCAGTTGACCTAGTTCGCCTAGAAAGCGACTATAGCCGCCTGCTAGGTCGCTACTATGGCCTTGATCTTAGCCGGTTTAATACTGCGGAAGCCTTTGGCGCGGTGATCGAGACCGGTATCCGCAACCACCTACGCTGGCCCGCCAACATTGGACTATTTACCAAGTCCTTGGCAAATTTAGAAGGCGTCGCTAGGCAGTTCGACCCCTCGATCAATCTGATGAGTGAGATCAAGCCTCTGATGATAGACCTGTTTCAACAGCAATTGCTAGGCGCAGACCCCCTACAGCTATTTTTGCGCACTGGCCTGGAGTTTCGTAACTTGTCGATGTCTGCGCCCAGACAGCTCGGTTTTCTGCTAGACCGATTAAGCGATGAGACCCTACAGTGGAACGTGCGGATTCAAGGCATGTCTTCGATGCAGCGCAGTCTAGAGAAAGCCGCTAACAGACGCGCTTTTAGTACTGTGGTAGCGGCTTTGATTATCGGTGCGGCGATTGTTTCTACCAATCAGCAAACGGCACAGCTACAGTGGTTAAGTGTCTTGTTGTTCGCCGCTGCTTCTTTTCTAGGGCTGTGGCTGCTCAGCAGTATTTTGCGCTCAGGTCGGTGGCAGTAGTAAGGATAAAGGTATGCTGAGAAGACAACGTTTCAGTTTCTCTCGGGCGACGTGGCAGTTCTAATCTTTGACTTTGACGGCACTATCGCCGATACGCTAGATACCATTGTGCGCATCACCAATCGTATCGCCCCAGAATATGGCTATTCACAGACAACACCAGAAAGGCTCCGATACTATCAGTCATTGAGCACAAAAGAGATGCTCAAACAGTCGGAAATTCCGCTTTTTCGCCTGCCGTTTTTACTGCGTCAGGTTCGTCGAGAGATGAGCACAGAGCTAGACAACGTTTCAGTTGCTACCGATTTGGTGCCGACGCTAAGGACACTGAACGAAAACGGCCACCAGCTGATGATTATGAGCTCTAACTCTAGGCACAACATTCTACGATTCCTAGAGCGGCAGGGAATTGCCGATTTGTTCAGCTCTATTCAGGGCAGTGTGGGCTTACTCAGCAAGGCCCGAATGCTCAGACGAATTATCCGGCGTGAGGAGCTTGATTTTTCTCAAGTGATCTATGTTGGAGACGAGACTAGAGATGTCGATGCGTCCAATCAAATCGGTGTTTTGATCGCGGCGGTAACTTGGGGATTCAGTAGCCGAGAGGCGTTGGCGGCGCAGTCGCCTGCCTTTCTTGTGGACCATCCGCGCCAGCTGCTGGGTGCGGCGCAAACTCTGGTCAATCCTAGCTGGGTCCGTCAGGACTTTCGAGTGCGATCGCCTATTTTGCCCATGCCGGGTGGGAGAGGAGCGAATCCATCATCCTGACGCCCCGCAGCTGATTAGACAGCGGCAGATGGCCAACCGGTGCAGACAGATCCCAAATAAATTCGGTCGGATAGCGGGTCCAAGCACCTTCTGATGACTTCCAAATTAGCTGCGTCCACAGCCGTTCCCAATCCTGCCCCAGACGCATCCACAGCTCGTACTGCTTGCTCCAGCCAAAGCGATCTTCAGAATAGATTCGCCAAAGCGTATCAATCGTTTGCAAATCGGTAACCGGAAACTGGGCTACCTCCGTAAAGTAGACCCATTTGCGCTGCATAGCTCTTTCTCCTGCTAGTTCGCAGAGCTTTTGCATCGTCAGCTTGTCAGCACTCTGATAATCCTGTTTGATCAAAAGGGTTTGCAGCTCGTCGTACTCTACGGCCAGAGCCGACTGTGGTGATAGCAATCCATTCGGCCAGTTCTGATAGATAAATTTTTGAGTGAGATCTAGGCTACTAGCACAGAGGCGCTGGTAGGCGCTGCCATGAATAGCGGTCGGATTGTTTTTCCGCTCGATCAGTTCGGTTTTCAAAAAGTCGGTCAGGATGCGATCGCCCGTAGCCTCCAGTTCGGATAGCTCACGCGCAGCCTGTAGCTGGTTTTTTAGTGAGCCTGAAGCGAGCGTAGCTGTGAGGGTATCTATCCCGGTAGCGTTTGAAGACATGCGTTAGACAAAGATCAGGACAGCGAAGATAGTGAAGCCGCCTGAGTAGTAATGACTTGTCCAATGATAGTGGAATACAGCGAGGTTTAGTCGGTGCTTTGTACCGGGGGAGTGTGGCCGTTTTCAAAGGCGTAGCGGATCAGCTGGGAGCGATTTTCTAAAGACAGTTTGCTCAGGATGCTGCTGAGGTGGGTTTGGACAGTGCGAGGGCTGATGAAAAGGCGATCGCCTATTTTCTTGTTGGTATAGCCCTGTATCACCTCCCAAAACACCTTTCCTTCGGCAGGCGTCAGCGGCAGCGGTGGCCGGGTGGCTACAGCAGCGGGACCAGGTTTTTGCAAAGCGCGGTCAATTTGGGAGGAAATGCGGCTAGCTCTTGCTAGCTGACCTTCAATTTTGGCTATCAGTTCTTTGGGATGAAAAGGCTTAACTAAATAGTCATCAGCCCCAATGGAGTGGCCTTGGATTCGGTCTTCGAGCTCACAGCGTGCCGACAAAAAGATGAATGGGAGTAGTTGACCTTGCTCTGTTTCTCTAATCTTTGCACAGAGCTCAAACCCATCCATTCCAGGCATAACCACATCAGAGACAATAAGATCCGGCACGCCTTGGCTAAAGCTATTGAGTCCCTCTGATCCTGAAGCTGCGCTGTATACGACAAAACCTCGGTCTGTTAAGTATCGGGTAAGAGCAGCCCTCAACGTACGGTCATCGTCAACAATGAGAATCTTTTGCATGCGGTCGTATCGCCAAACAGTGTCGCCAAACAGTGTCGCGAGTAGAGAACCTACCAAGAACCATATATTTCTATGGCTGTAGAGTTTGTGATTTTAGTCAATTTAGCATTTATTGTCTTGGATTAATTGGACGCCCCTGGTCTGGCTGAGTAAAAGTCGGGGGGGTATAAAGGACGCCGGGGGCGTTAGTCGCAGGCGCAGCAGGAACAGCCAGCGCAGCAGGCGGAGACAGAGGGATTGAGGTAGGGCTGAGGTTTCCAGAAGGCTGAGTAGTGGGGAGGGCGGTGTTTGGAAGTGGGACCGTATTGGGGAGTTGATATCCCGTTGTGCCCACGGGCGGCGACATATTTAGATTAGTAGAGGTGTATGGCGCTGTAGTAGGATCGCCCACGCGGTGATCTAGACTACTAACCGGTTGATTGCGTTCGGCGGCGTTGGTAGTGCGACTGCCTGTGGGGTTGGTGCGATCGCCAGATTGAGGATTGAGCTGGTTGGGTGAGACTTCACCCGAATCTTCCGTTTGACCACTGCTTTGTCTCCCGTTTCGCTCCCCGTTTTGTCCGCTGGCAGCCTGCTGACGTTTGAGAGCATCAGAAAGTGCGCTGTTGGTGTTGGGAGCAGTTGGATTGACAAGACCCGTGCCGAAGTCGAATCCGCCGCTAGCGGGCTGAATGCCAGAGATAGGATCGGTGATCTTAGCGTTTGAACCAGACTGAAACTGATACTGGGATCTGTATGCAGCGAATGGATCGCTTTGATCCGAAGACTGACTAAAAGGTTGTGTGATCGCCTGGCCTGTAGGTGCAGTCAGCGCCAGATCTGATGGAAGGCCCGCAGCAGTTTGCCTATCGGTAGCCGTAGGATTAGCCACACCTCTTGAGCTTTCCAAAAGCAGCTCCAAGGTATCTATCTCAGAAAGCGCAGAAGAATCGGTCTCTGACGGATCACCTACGGAAGAAGGCTCTAGTTGTCCTATTTCACTCGGCTGCTGTGCGTAGTACTGCCAAATGCCCAGACAGAGCACAGTGAAGACGCTCGAAGGAACCCACACTATTGGCCTAATTAGCAGCTGTAGCCGTTCATGAAGCGATTTTATCAATAGAGACTTGGCCATAGCGTTGATGTTGTAATTCCTATCGATAGGTTGCCCGTTTCCAAAATGAGCCTAAAGAAGCTCTCAGACAACAATATGTACTTCAGCGAAGTGGCCGAAGCTGTAGTAGAGTTTGCAGCAGGTGGCTCGGGCTCGATTTCATAGGGAACTTGTCGTAGCGTTCGTCACTTTGCTTCGCAGGTTTTCGACGAGATAAATCCCTGTTTCGATATGACCCCTTGTTCCAACATGCGAAGCGATCAGCTAGCGTGTCTGCGTGCGCCTGCTCGTCGAGTGTGTGTCTGACACTAGATATAATTTTCATTAATTTTCGTTAGATTCAGTGAATTTCCTGACGCCAAACCACTGGCTTTGCTATAGCGTTCTCTGTAATATTTTCTCAAACGTGAGAACTACGAGAATTATTCGTGCGGACTTCAGCAACTATGATTTCTTCTTCTCGAGTGGGTGTAGACGTTAGCACAGATACTTTCAAAGGTTTGCCTGGGACAGTTGCGCTGCCGCCTGTTCGCTCTGAGCGGTTTATCAGTCAGCGACATGAGGTCAATCCAGCCCTCGCTTTCAACCTGCTCAAAGACATTCAGTCGGTTGTATCAGTTTGGCACGAGCAGCTGCGGCAAGTTGTCCATGCCCTTCATGCGCTCCATGCACAAGGACCGATGGTTGACGGCTGGCTAGAGTCGTCCGTGCAGATGCCACAGCCTATCGTACAGACAGGCGGGGTTGATTCTACAATCTTGCGTCACGGTGATGCGGAGGCACTGCTTCAATATGTAGAAGCTCTAGGTAGCAATGGCCTTAATAGCAGTGACCACTCGAAGAGTCATGATTTAAGCCCTATCAGCCAAGCTGACATCAAGATAGACAGCGCCGAGAGCGATATCGCTAGCGCCGAGACAGAAACCGATGGCGCGCCCACGCTTTACCATCTGTGCCATTTGAATGAGAGCGGACAGGTCGTGTCTCAACCTTGTCCACCAGAACAGATGGGTGTGGTCAGTATGGCGATCGCCCGCCACCAAAAATTCCGCCAGCTCATGGACAAAAAGCAGGCCATTGAAGTCAAGCTACAGTGCGCCGTAGACAAGCTCACCAGTACTCGCTCCGCCTTGAAAGAAGACAGCTTGATGTAGAGAAGCGGATCTTTCCTGCTACTGATGACCTACTGATGACATAGGCTATAGGATTTCTTATCAGACTGGCTTCGGAAGCTTGCTATTGAGTCTGCCACCGCCTGATTGCCTGCTGCGTTGGTTCGTATGCGCTGGTACCGGCTGGCACTAGCACAGCTGCTTGAATCGCCTCACGCAGTCGGCCTTGGGCGGCACGAGCCTGGGCAATGCTAAAGATCCGCTGGCTCCACTCGTCTGCCAGTCGTTGGGCAGTTTCGTATTCTGGGTGTTCGATAGAGACTTCTCGGAGCTTGACAATGCCTTTTTGATAGGAGCTGGCCTGTCCTGTCCTGGGAATTTGTTGAGCGGCAGCAATAATGGCGCGGCTATTCTGGCGCTGCTTCCAAAAAGCAATGCGCTCTTTGGCCGTCTGATAGAATTCGGCGTTGTCGTAGGGCATAACGCTAGCTGCCGCGATCGCACTCTCCAAATTTCCACTCGTAGCCCGACCTTCGGCCACATCCAGAATCACCTGGCTCCAGCTACGAATATCCTGCTGCGCCTCATCGTAGAAAGGCTCACCCGGCTGAATACGTCTGGCCTTGGCAATAGCCTCAGAAAACTGAGAGACCTGAGTGGGCTGAATAGAGGTTCTCGCCTCGGTTAATACCGAAGCATTCGCCTGCTGCGCGGCGGCGGCACCGGCCCTAGCCTTTGTCAAAACATCCGCAAAGGCACCATCACGCTGCGCCTTTGGCACCTGCTGCAAGGTAATCAGCGCTTCAGAATACTGCCTTTGCTGGAGCGCTGAGTTTGCTCGATCAATTAGGGCGGCTGCACTGACTTGCGTCGAGTCGCTGCTGTCAGCAGACTCAACGGTATCAGGTGACGCCGCGACAGGTTCCGAAGGCTGCGGCGGTGCGGGAGCTTGGGCCTCTATAGACGGTTCTGACTCCGATCCGGCTACAGTCTCGGCGTCGGCTGCTTCTGCGCCAGTTTCTTCAGACTCGACTCCAGCGGCGGGTTCCTCCGTGCTGACGAGATTTTCAGCCTGTTCTGCGTCGGCTTGCTCTGAGCCACTGTCTGTGTCTGAACCGTCAGAGTCCCGTCCCGTCAGGGCTACTGCCCTACTCGCTAGACCCTGTAGTGCAGTGCGGACAGCAGGCTGCCTGAATAAGACTCCCCCCAAAAGCAAAAGAGCCAGGGCCAGCAAACCCCAGTTGCGTAGCTTAGCACCGCTGACAGGGCTCTCCGGGTCTGGGTCGTAGGGCACGATGGCGCTGCTATTATCGTCTGGTTTGATAGCGCTTTCGACACTCCTGTCAGCCTCGTTTCTGACAGGGATGTTCCCGATGTTGCCGTTAGCAGCTGGCGTGATGTAGATGGCATCAGCGCTGTGGTCATTGCCTTCAATCTTGAGTTGGCTTTGCCCAGCTTCAGCGAAGCCAGCCGTTGTGCCTGTCTCTCTGTCCATCTCTCTGTCCATCTCTCTGTGCATCCCTATGTCTACCGCTTGGGCCGAATCAGTCGAACCGACTTCTCGATCCGCGACTGTTGTAGCAGCTGGTAGGGTAATTGGCTCCAGAATGTTTGGCTCCGAGACGACTGTCTTTGAAGCAACGTCGGTAAAAGGAAGTTTGCAATCAGGAACAATAACGGCGCTCTTCAGCGACTCGGGGATTAGAGTGACGGGGTTCTGAATGGGTCGCCAGTGATGCTCACAGAGCTCCGGCAGTCGTTTGCTGATGTAGTCGCTGAGCCCTACTAGGGTGGTGTTTTTTTGTTCTAAAGCTTCTAACAGGGCAGCACTGAACAGACCGTGGCGAATACCCAAGGTCTCGTGAGAGAACTGCTCAGGTTGACAGGAAAGCAGCAGCGGCACCTGCTGCTTTTGAGCTAGCTCGATGGACTCGGTGCCAATAGTTTGACCCGCAAGAGCGCCTTGGGAACGATTCATGTCTAGAATCAGAAGGGTCTTGTCAGTGGGCAGCTGAGCCAGCGTGTTGATGAGGTCGGCGATCGCAATCCCAGTCGCTTCAATATCGCCCGGTTCGCCATCAATAGGTAGTAGATAGTCGGCGTTGTCTGATTGCACACCGTAGCCGCTAAAGAAAACCCACAAAACGTCGTCTGCGCCCACTTGCTGAGTAATGGTTTGAATCCACTGTGCGATCGCAGATTTATCCGGATAGACAGCCCGATCGCCGACAGATGTAGCCAGATCGCTCAGTAGAACGCAATGATTAGGAGCAATGTCTGCTGATTGGGTCAGAAACTGGTGGATGGAGCGCGCATCACTCTGTGCGTGCATAAGCGGCTGCAAATGCCGATATTGATTGATTCCAACCGAGATGGCCCAGTAGTTAGCCATTGAACGTCTCCAGACTATAGCGTTGAGTGGTGGATAGGTGAGAAGTGCGATCGCCTATTTTCGTAGAACCCCTTAGCCAGATAGAAATCTGGTCACAGGGCCTTTCTCAAACTTACCTGTACATACAAAAATGTGACAGATAAGCAAGCTTAGCTAAGCTATAAACTGACACAGTTAGCGACCAGCAATCAATGTATGCCCCAGAAGGTATCACACCCACTGCGCTTCGTGCAGCAGTCTTTCGTGAAAGCCAGTCACAAAGGCCAGCGCCTTTAAAGTATGGAAGACCTTTTGAACTGGGAAACTTGATGGGTACAACCTGATAGCTCCAGACTGATAGACCCAGAGCACTACAAAATTCAATCGCCATCCACCCATCTTAGATTTAACCGCATGTGGTCAACTCGCTATTCAACCTACAACCCACATTCAGCCGCTCCATATTCAGCGCCATCTTCGGTAGGACCGTCTGCCTATCGAGTTCGTAGACGGCGATCTCTGAGACGCTCTTTAGGGCATTCGATTCTATCAACAGGGCTCGCAGCGGTGATTGGTGGCACAGGCGTATGGATTACCGAAGCCCTGATCGCACCACAGGCATCGCAGGCGTATACGTCACGCCTTGACCTGTTTCTAGATCGAGAACCCAGTGAGACTTACGAAGCTTTGGTCCGCCGAGCTGAGATGGCCGCTAGAGCCGGAGCGCAGCGGAGCTTTGACCAGGATCTACTAACGACCAACGTATCGGTGAACGTAGTAGTCGAGAGCAAAGGCGTCACCGTGCCAATCCTGGCGCTGCGAGTGGACCGAGAGCAGTGGCGATCGCGCCCTGAAACCTCCTTTTGGGCGACCTACTACCGCACTGCCGAAATGCTGCTGAGTGCATCGCCTAGCGAGTTGATATGAGGGGTGGTTTGGTTTGAGATACTCTAGCTGTGAGAGATAAAAAAACAGGAGTTTTGAGATGCTTGGAATCGTATTGCCTGCTGTCATCACCGCCTTTAGCCTACTAATACTAGACTGGCTGCTGCCTGGAATCACAATCGACACCGTGACAGCTTCTGTTCTAGCCGCTGTTTCTATTGGCATAGTCAACGCGATTATTAAACCGTTTATTCAACTGCTGTCACTGCCGATAACTTTCGTTACGTTTGGCTTATTCTCTTTGGTCGTCAACGGATTCTGCCTGTGGCTATCGTCCACGTTCGTACGTGGATTCGAAGTTCACGGCTTTTTAGGCTTTATCGTTGGTCCGATTGCCCTTTCACTTTTGAGCACGACGTTTGGCCACTACCTGCTCGAGGAGCGGACTAGTCTGCCTGAAGCGTAGAATCTAGTCCGCAAGCGGTATCAGTCCTCAATCAGCAAAGGGTACATATGGCAGATCTTCGCAGGTACGCGCCCGCTACTGAACGCAATCGTCAGCCGATTTTAGACGTATTGCAGCGGGTGCTGCCAAAAGCTGGCACAGTGCTAGAAATTGCCAGCGGTACGGGTGAGCATGCGACTTTTTTTGCCCCTAGGCTCAGTCATTTACAGTGGCTGCCCAGTGAACCGGACGTAGAATCTAGGGCCAGCGTAGCGGCTTGGGTAGAGGCGTTGCCGTCTGAAAATTTGCTGACTCCCCTAGCACTAGAGGTAAGTCAGCAGCCCTGGCCAGTCGAAGACCCAGGCACTGAGCTGAAGTCTAGATTGACTCAGCCAATCACAGCAATTGTCAATATCAACATGCTGCATATTTCAGCATGGCAGATGTGTGAGCATCTGATGTCTGGGGCACAGCGGGTGCTGCCAGTCGGTGGAATTCTGTACCTCTATGGGCCGTTCAAGCGAGAGGGTAAGCAGACCGCGCCTAGCAATGAGGCGTTTGATGCCATGCTGCGCGATCGCAATCCTGACTGGGGGATAAGAGATCTAGAAGCGGTGAGCGCGATCGCCCAACAACATTCCCTATCGATCACAGAAGTCGTACCGATGCCAGCCAACAATTTTTCCGTAGTGTTTCAACGGACACAAGCGGGCCGAAAAATAGCGGCAAGGGTCAAAAGCTAGAAGCTGACGGCGGTGCCTGTCGCTGTGATCAACATCAGCACACCATGCTCATCGATATTGATGGTATCCGTTCTAATCTGCACGCCGATCACCGCATCTGCGCCAAGGCGCTTAGCCCGGCTCTCTAGCTCTTTGAGCGCGTCCTGCTGGCCTTTTTCAAAGACGCGCTCATAGGCCCCAGTGCGTCCGCCAAGAACATCGCGGATGCCCGCGAAAAAGTCTCGTAGAGCGTTGCTGCCGTAGACGACCTCAGCCGTGACGATGCCCAAGTAGTTCTGGATATTAGTTCCTTGAAGTGAGTCAGTTGTTGATAGAATCATGGGTCAGCGCAGTTTTTTTACAGTTTTTTGCAGGTGTTTTTCTGTGGCTCTGCCATTGCCATTGTTAAGTTTTTAGGAGGCGTTAGTCTATGGGCTACCCACACAAGTTCACAATTCTCCTGGCATCGCTTGGGTTGTCCGGGGGCGTAATATTGCCTTCGAGCTTAATTTTTGCCACACGGGCAAACGCAAGTCAGATCAATTCCCTGCCCGCACAGCCTCAGAAGAGCGAGAGACTGATCGCGCAGAATAGAGGCACTCTGAACGATGCTCAAAAAGAGCAGTTGGCTAACCTGCTGACTAGGGCACAGCAGCGAATAGATGCCGGCGACTATCCAGGAGCGATCGTCCTCTACGAGCAATCGCTCCGAATCGATCGAGACAATCCCCGCGTCTATTCGGGCATTGCCTACCTACAGGTAAGACAAGGTAACTTCCGCCCCGCCGCCGAGTACTACCGTCAAGCCCTAGACCGTGCCCCCCGCAGCCTACCCTTTCACTACGGTCTAGCTCACAGCCTGTTCATGGATGACCAGTTTGAACAAGCCGCCAACACCTATCGCGATCTGATCGACATTTCGCCTCGTGCGGCTGAGGCCTACGTTGGACTAGGCGGATCGCTACTGAGACTAGAGAAGTACGAAGAGGCCCGTAGTGCTTATGAAACAGCTGTTTCTATAGCGCCCAACAATGCCCAAGCGTACGAAGCGATCGGACTACTCTATCTCTCTCAAGACGACTACGATGCCGCGCTCAACCCGCTAGAAAGGGCACGCTCTCTAGACAACAATCGAGCGAGCGTTCATGCCAGCTTGGCTCAGATCTGGCTAGAAAGAGGCAACGATTCGCAGGCATTTAGCTCCCTACGGCGAGCCGTCGACCTCAATCCCAAAGACTCAGATTCTCAATATTATCTAGGCGAAATCTTCCGCAAGCGAGGCGACATCAACAGCGCCCTTAACCACTTTGAGCAGGCTGTAGAATTCAATCCCCGCCTCCTACCGGCGCAGGCAGCCTTGGGCGAGCTTTTGCTAGAAAGACAGCAGTACCTACGGGCGGTTCTAGCCTATCGTCAGCTTGTACGCGCTTTCCCGGAGGATGCGGGGGTCCGCTATAACCTCGGCCTATCGCTGTGGGGACAGGGCAACAAGAATGGGGCCCTCGATGAACTCCAACGCTCACTACAGCTCTATCGTGCGCAAGACAACGAAACCGGCGTAGATCGAGCAACTGCGCTTTTGGAAGTCTGGCGAGAGGGCTAGCGGCTTCCCTTCTACACCTCCTACAGACTCCTTTCTATCTTGCCTCAGGCACCGCTGTCACGCGCCAGCTCAGCTTGAGGTTCAGCCAGAAATTCCAGATCGCGACTAAAAGAATCGTAATCAAATTGGCTAGGTAGGGAAGGCTTTGGGCGAAAATTACGTCGAAGAACACCTGAAGCAACAAGACGTTTAGAACCAGCCCTGTCAAACAGATGGCGTTGAATTTGAGCAGGCGTTTGAACCGATTGCTAAGGCCTGGTTGCTGCCTGGCCATGTCGGCGAAAGTCCAGGCGTCGTTCCAAAGGAAGTTGCTAAGAATAGCGGCCTCAGCAGCAATAATTTTGCTCAGGGTGAGCCCTATCCCAGCGCTCTGGTACAGCACGTAGAGCAAGGCCATATCGACGAATACGCCGCTGAACCCGACGGTGCCATAGCGGATAAAGCGCTTCATTGGCCACTTTTGTCGGATGCGGCTGATGCGCCCTTGCGATCGCAGTCGGATCAGATGACCGATATATTCAACATATTGCTTCCAGGTAACTTTGCTATCGCCCGATTCGCGCTCTTGAAAGACGTAGCCGACTTCAGCAATATCTTTAATTTCGCCGCGCCCAATTACTTCTAGCAAAATTTTGTAGCCGATCGGACTGAGGCGATGAGCGGCGATCGCACTTCGCCGCACCATGAAATACCCGCTCATCGGATCGCTCACCCTTCCGACTACCGTTGGACATACCAACAGTCCCAGCACCTGCGCCCCCCGAGAGAGCAACCTGCGCACGATGCTCCAATCGCTGACGCCACCCCCCTCTACATGACGACTGGCGACAGCGAGATCGGCGCCGTCGAGCGTACTGCTCAGCAGCTTCAGCAGAATTTCTGGCGGATGCTGCAAATCTGCGTCGATCACACCCAATATGGTTCCATTGGCCACCTGCCAGCCACGAATCACCGCAGAAGAAAGGCCGCGCTCACTCTGGCGACGCATGACGCGTAGCTGCGGGTATTTTCCTGTCAGCGCCTGTGCGACTTGCCACGTCAGATCCGGACTGTCGTCATCTACCAAAATCAGCTCGTATTTGTCTGGAATGAAATTATCCAAAAGCTGGGTGAGCTGAGCGACGATCTTGGCAACGTTACCGCTCTCTTGATAGGTCGGAATGATTAAAGAGAGTATGACATCGGCTGCTGTGGATGAAGCCGCTGCAAAAGAGACGACAGAGACTTCCAACGGACCTTGCGGTGGTAAAAGCAGCGAGTTGCTCATGATGGCTTGGTATGGGAACAAAGAAGAATTGGAGCAGCAGGACGATAGCTGAAGATTGAGACGACTGCTGAAGCTTATTAGCAGATTGCCCAGATGCACAAGAGGGTGAGCAGCGCTTGAGAGCGAGCGAAAGGGTAAAGGGGAACGTTATGACTGATCGTTATCAGAAATATTGTTATGAAGCGTTTGTCCTGGGCGTTGACGAATCGGATGATGACTCTGTTTCTATGGGGGTGCGTGGCGCTGGGGGTCGGACTGCGCTTTCTGTGGGTAGGAAAGCGGGAGTTTTGGTATGACGAGGTGCTCTCTGTTTTGTTCTCCACTGGGCAAAAGGGAGAATACAAGCTGCCGAAGGATGTACCGTTTGCCCTGAGCGATTTTTCGAGTTTGTTGAGGATTCCGCCAGAGGACGGATTCGTCGACGCGTTGAAGACGGTGAAGGCGCTGATATTGAGCAACTTGAGTGAACCGCATCCGCCGCTACTCTATCTATTAGAGCATGGTTGGATCAGGCTGTTCGGCAATGGCGAAGGGGCGACTCGCAGCCTAGTGATGCTGATGAGTGTGGCGACATTGGGGGTGGCTTACGGGTTGGGTCGACGGCTGCTTGGCGATCGCGGCGGTCTGATTTTCGCAGCTTTGTTAGCACTAAATCCGTTCTTCCTGTCTCATTCTTTGAACTTACGCATGTACTCTCCGCTATCACTGTGGGCCTGTCTTAGTGCGCTGTGTTTGCTGATGCTGATGGGTGTGGATAGATCCAAGACGGGAACGTTCGAGACAGCGAGCGAGGCAAACGTCCGGCCTAGCGGCTGGCGAGCCTGGGCGCTAGGAGCGGGCGTTGTGCTGCCGCTAACGGCAGGATTAATGACTCAATATTTGTTTGGTTACTGGTTTTTTGCGCTGGGGGCGTTTGTCCTGTTTCTAGATCGGAAACGATGGTTTCAGCATGGGCTACTGCTAGGAGGCGGGGCGCTACTGTTTATGCCCTGGTTTCTATGGGGGACGCTGCGGCAGGTGAACAATCGGAAGGATGTACTGGAGCGGCTGTCGCAGGGAGGCAGTGTGATTTCGCTGATGGTGCAGCACAGCAAGGATCTTTCGCAAACGGTGGCGAATTATCTGCTCCTAGGCCATCTGACGACGGGGATGCTGCCAATGGCAGATCCGATTAAGCCGACGGCGGTGGCAGTTGGCTGCGGTGCGATCGCCTTCGTAGCGCTATGCATAGCGGGTTTGATCCGCCGCCGACAATATTGGGTGTTAATTAGTTGCGGTCTGCTGGGACTGTTCCCGTTACTGCTGGCGCTATGCGTAGATATCGCAGCGAATAAAAATACGCTGGGCTTTGGCTGGGGGAGAGCGACGATTGTGGTGCTACCGGGAATGCTGCTGCTGGTAGCAGCCTGGCTAGAGAAGGCCGCTGGGCGCTGGCGAGAGGGGCTAACAATAGGTATTTTGGCGGTGTATCTGGCGGTGAACGTGATGGATTTTGAGGGGCGCGATCGCCAGATGTTTCACGCTGTCAACGCAGCGCTATTGCCCAAGCGCAGCGCAGCTGAACAGCCAACTCTGGTTGCGATGAATTCTAAAGCTTGGGGCCACGTGAACCGGCTGATTTACTATCTAGATGAAGCTGCGAATCCAGACATATTAGTCAGCGATCCGGCTGATTTGGAGACTGCTCTGAGTTCGGCCCTGAGTAAGAAGAACTATGCGCAAGTGCTGTGGCTGCGCTCAAACTATCCGCTGTGGAATGCGCCTGAGACAAAAGCTGAGGTGATTGAGCTAGCAGTTGAGACTGATGAACTTTTGCAGGAGCGCTATGCGTTGAGTGAGGCGCGATCGCTAGAAGGCACAATGAACCTAGACAGCTTCGAGCTTCAGGTTTATAGCGCTCTCCGCTCTTCTAAGACATAGCAAACTGGCTAAAAGCCTAATCTCGTCGCAGTGACTTCATACTCGACTCTATTCCCGATTTTGCTTTCATGGATCAGCGTTAGAAGCTCGGCAATTTCGATGGGTATCTTTTTAAGCGTACTTTCGCTTACCCAGGCCATGCGAAACGTAAAGTAGTTGAGATGTCTAGCCAACTGATCAACGGCTAACGCGAGTCGAGGGAGTTGCTGGACATCCAAATCCCAGGTTGCAGCATCCCAGTCCGCCTTCTCCGTCAGCATGTCATGGACATTCGGTAGATCGAAGCGTGTACAGGTTTGTTTGAACAAAGATATGCGCGGACAAACAGCTAAGCCAGAAGCTTGCGTAACTGTCTTACCGATTTGTCTCGCCGTCGGTTTATCAAGAGATCTTGTGGTAATCGAAGTTTCCAGACTCATTCGCTTGTTGCGTCATACTACAGTCTAGATTTCCAATAGCTAGGTTTTTTCTTGCAGTGCATTACTGCCAGAACAAGTATAAAATCTGGCTCAACCGTGTATAAAATCCCGTAAGGAAATTTTTGCGTCAAACATCGCCCGATATCACCTTCAACGACTGGGATAACGGTTAGGCGAATCTCTAAGACGGTACACAGTTTCTTCTACCGCGTTGATAGAGCTTTGGGCCAGATCAACTCGCTGTTGCGCGTAGTATTTCACCGCCTCTAAAGACTCAGTGAGCGCTTCTGGGTAAAAGACATATTTCGCCAGCTTAAGAGTTGCCAAGCCTGTGCCAAAGCTTCTTCTCCGGGAATAGGCTAAACCAACCCATTACGGATATCATCTTTTCGTATCTGGGCTTCCACCAGCCATTCAGCCTGGATAGATTTATTTACTTCGAGGCTTGCGAGTAATTTTTTCACAAGTTAAAGTCTAAGCTCATTGGATAATAACAGGGCTTCTTGTGTCAGCTGATCAACGGACATAGAGATATCTGGGCAAAGAAAGCTGAATCTAGCGGACATCCACTGCTCACATTATATATTCATTTTTTAGCAAGCTCTTTGGAGTTAGACGAATCTTCAGATAGTGTGTACCTCGAGACCATTTCAAAATCTTGAAGAGAAGATTTGGACGAGCACTCAATCCTTTGAAGTGAAGGCATTCGGTCAAACTTAGCTGCGCCAGCTGACTTTGAGGTTTAGCCAGAAGTTCCAGAGGGTGACGAGGGCGATCGCGCTCACTTTGGCAACATACTCATCCGCCACGTTTGTCCATTTACCATCAATAAACTGACTGGCTACTGCTGGAATTTGCTGTGTCAGTGAAAGCAACAGAATACCTTCAATTAAGAGATACTGTAAAACGGCTCCGATCAGACAAACAGCGTGAAATTTTAGGAATCGTTGAAACCTGGCTGTCCAGTCTTTCTGTCGCTGAGCTATATCGGCAAAGGTCCAGGCGTCGTTCCAGAAGAAGTTGTTGATGATGGCCGCTTCGATAGAGAGAAAGATGCTGGGCGATCGCGCTAGTTCTACTTCGGTGCGAAGCAAATAAAATACTATTAAATCAACAAACACACCGCTAAAGCCAACAATTCCAAATCGCAAAAATCGACCGATCGGCAGTTGTTGCACTTTGCAAAGTAAAGGTATCTTCGTGCTCACGAAATCATCTCAGCTATGGTGAGTCGTATCAGAAGAGTGCCCAAACCCTATCTAGAGAAACTACGACGCAACTTAGCTAGTGCCTCAATCTCGTCAATTTTGGTAGGGTTATAGCACGTGCCTGTTTAGCGCTACCACGACCTGTGCAATCACTGACGCTACACCCGTATCTCAATTTAGGCGCACGCTCCCAAAACGCTTATCCGAGGCGATAGCCGAATCCACGTACGGTTTTCAGGTACTTTGGCTGGCTAGGATTCTCCTCTAGCTTTTCGCGTAGCCAGCGGATATGCACATCTACTGTCTTGTTGTCGCCCATAAAGTCGTAGCCCCAGACCTGATCGATAATCTGGTTGCGTGACCAGACCCGCTTAGGCTGACTGAGCAGCAGCTCTAGGATCTTAAACTCTTTGGGGGAAAGGTTTACTTCGGTGCTGCCTAGAAAAACGCGGCATTCATCTGTATGCAGGGAAATGTCGGCGAAACGGAGAATAGACTTTTCGTCAGGTTTGGTCTGGGATTGGTAGCGTCTGAGGAGGGCGCGGCAGCGAGCGATCAGTTCGCGGATACCAAAGGGTTTGGTGAGATAGTCATCTGCGCCGACTTCTAAGCCCAAGACGCGGTCAGTTTCAGTGCCTTTGGCACTAAGGATAAGGATGGGAATATCAACGCCCTGATGTCGAACGAGCCGGCAAAGGTCGAGGCCGTTCATCCCGGGCAGCATCAAATCCAAAATGATCAGGTTAATGCCGGGAATCGCCCGCTGCGTCTTTTCCGATGGGCCTCTGTCTGAACTGCCCAGAATCATTTCCAAAGCTCGCTGACCGTTATCTGCTACGCAGACTTCAAACCCTTCATCGGCAAGAGACAGGGCAACTGTCTCACGAATAATTTCTTCGTCTTCGACAAGCAGAACTTTACCTAAACCAATCCGAACGTCTGTCTGGAGTTGAGGCGATGTCAGCGTAACCATTGGGTACGTCCTGTGTATATCTACGGTCATCAGGTCTAGGCAGATCTTATCAGGTCTGTCGGACGGTTTAACTGATGCTTTCTGGACTTTGTCTGTGAAGATTTAGTTTGTATTTGAAAACACAAACTAAATCTACACGGCAACGAAGTTTACCAATTTTCCAGGGATGACAATCACCTTTTTGATTGTTTTGCCCTCTAAATAGCGCTGGGCGACTTCTGATTCGCGAGCGTAGCTTTCTAAGGCCGCTTTGTCCGCGCTAGCCGGTACCTGCAAGGTGCCCCTAGTTTTACCCATAACCTGAATAACCAGCGTGATTTCGTCGGCAACCAGTGCTGCCGCTTCGACTTCGGGCCACGACTGCTGATGGACCGATCCGGCTGAGTCTGGTTCACGCGAAAGCGCAGACCATAGTTCGTCAGCGATGTGAGGCGCGAAAGGGGCAATCAGCTTTACTAGCGTGCCGATGGCTTCGGCGAAGGCGGGTGTGGTTTTGTCTTTGGCGTCGTTGATAGCATTGCTGAGTTTCATCAGTTCTGATACTGCTGTATTGAACTGATAGTCGCCTTCGATATCTTCGGTGATTTCTTTGATAGCGGTGTGGGTCGCTCGGCGCAGCGCTTTTTCTGTCTTGCTGAGCGAGTTTTGATCGATGGTGTCGATAGCTGCACCAGGCTCGGCAGCACGATCAGACCCGGCGAATTCGGCAACGGCTCGCCACACTCTGTTGAGAAAACGGTATTGGCCCTCTACATCAGCATCGTCCCATTCAAGGTCTTTTTCTGGTGGAGATTTGAAGAGAATGAACATGCGAGCGGTATCTGCGCCATATTTTTCGAGAACAGCAATAGGAGAAATTCCATTGAATTTAGACTTTGACATTTTCTCGAAGGAGACTTTTAGCGGCTCGCTAGTGTCTGGATCGACGGGATTATTCAAGTCGGCAATCTTCTCAGGAACGATGAATTGACCGTCGGACGTCTTGTAGGTGATGGCCTGGACCATGCCCTGTGTGAGCAGGCGCTGAAAGGGTTCATCGAAATTAAGAAGACCGCGATCGCGCAGCACCTTCGTAAAAAAGCGAGAATACAACAAATGCAAGATTGCGTGCTCAATGCCACCTACGTACTGGTCGACGGGTAGCCACTGGTTTACCCGATCCTTAGAGAAAACAGTCTCTTCGTTATTAGCATCGGCGTAGCGCAGAAAGTACCAGGATGAATCTAAGAAGGTATCCATCGTATCGGTCTCACGCCTGGCCGCCGCACCGCAGCTAGGACAGGGCACATTCACCCAGTCGTCAAACTTAGAAAGCGAGGGAACGCTTTTTCCAGCAAATTCGACCTTCTCTGGTAGCTTCACCGGCAGGTCTGACTCAGGAACCGGAACCGTACCACACTTCGCACAGTGAATAACCGGAATCGGTGCGCCCCAGTAGCGCTGACGCGAAACTAGCCAGTCCCGCAGGCGGTAGTTAGTAGTGCCTTTGCCAAGTGACTCTTCTTGTAGGTAGGCGATCGCCTGTCCCACACTTTGCTTTTCTCCCTTTCCTGCAGGCACTCCGTCCAACGGCCCAGAATTCACCATCACGCCGTCATGAGGATAGGCCTCGCTCATCGTCGCCCCATCGAGTGATTCCCCCTCAGGCTGAACGACAACCTTGATCGACAAATCAAACTTGCGGGCAAATTCAAAGTCTCTTTGATCGTGTGCTGGCACCGCCATAATCGCGCCCGTACCGTAATCCATCATCACGTAGTCAGCAGTCCAGACAGGAATTTCCTCCCCATTGACTGGATTTGTCGCCGTGCTGCCTGTCCAGACGCCGGTTTTTTCTCTGCCCTCATCCGTACGATCAATTGTGCTGAGCTCAGCCGCCGCCGACTGATAGGCTTTGACTGCTTCGGCTTGTTCAGGCGTTGTGAGCGCTGCCATCAGCGGATGCTCCGGAGAAACGACCATGAACGTTGCGCCCCAAAGCGTGTCGGGACGAGTGGTGTAAATCTCTAACTCGCCTGCACTGGTTTGAAAGGTAACCTGCGCACCTTTGGACTTGCCAATCCAGTTGGCCTGCATGGTTTTGACACGTTCAGGCCAGCCGGGCAGCTTGTCTAAATCGTTGAGCAGCTGATCGGCATAATCGGTAATCTTAAAAAACCACTGTTTGAGCAGTTTGCGCTCTACTTTTGCTCCGGAGCGCCAGGAACGGCCTTCGCTATCTACCTGCTCGTTAGCAAGGACGGTCTGGTCGATCGGATCCCAGTTCACGGCGGCTTCTTTTTGGTAGGCGAGGCCAGCGTCTAGGAACTGTAGAAAAATCCACTGAGTCCAGCGGTAGTAGTTGGGCAAGCAGGTAGCGACTTCTCGGCTCCAGTCGTAGGAGAGGCCAAGGGCTTTGAGCTGATCGCGCATCTGGGTGATATTTTTAAGTGTCCAATCGGCAGGGGGAACGCCTCGTTTGATAGCGGCGTTTTCGGCTGGGAGGCCAAAGGCATCCCAGCCCATCGGGTGAAGGACGCTGTAGCCCTGCATACGACGAACGCGAGCAATCACATCGGTAATCGTGTAGTTGCGCACATGGCCCATATGCAGATCGCCCGACGGGTAGGGGAACATGGATAGGGCGTAGAACTTTTTGGCGTCTGGTTTTTTGGCCTCTGGGCCAAGATCTTCAGGCGTTTTGTTCAGCTCGTTGTCGGCCCAGTACTGCTGCCATTTCGCTTCTATCTCTGCTGGGCTATATCGCACTTCCACGCCGCTACGGTCCTTGTTCGCTTACTTTATAAGTCAAAGATTTATTCTAGAGGCTGAAGTGTATTTGAGGGGATTTTAGAGCCTTGATATCTGATATTGCCGGGCCTGATATTTGCGAGCTCTCTGTTTTTGTCTACGGCACGCTGAAGCCGGGTGGTCGATATCACGTTCGTTTCTGCGGAAAGTATCTGACTGAGAGCGTCCCAGCAATGGTGAGGGGGTGTCTGTATGACTTTTTACAGATGGGCTATCCCGCCATGACTGTAGGTGAAGATTGGGTGAAGGGTTATCTACTTAAGTTCGTTCAGCCCGCTAACGTCTGCGTAGAGATTTTGCAGGGTTTGGACAGGTTGGAGGGCTATTCTCCAGAGCTGCCAGATTTTGAGAATGAATATTTGCGCTGTGAGCTGCCGGTTTTTGACTTGGCGCAGCGGCCTTTGCAGCGGGCTTGGGGGTATGTAATGACAGAAGCAGGGGTGCGATCGCAAGGCGGAATCTACTTGCCTAACGGAAGCTGGTCGTAATGATAGACAACCGCATCAGCTCAAGGTATCTGGATCGATGCCTAATTCCCTCAGCTTTGCCGCTAGCGCTTCAGCCTTCTGCCGTTCTACGTCGACCTGTTCAGAACTCCAAAGCAGTAGGTTCCCAGCTTCGTCCCACCACCGCAGCCAGTGCGTTGTCTTACCCAAACGCTCTCCTCTCCACAGTCCTAGCTTTAGCTGCAGGTCCGGTATCCAAAACCGTCCATCGGCGTCTACTGGCTGTAAAACGTACTGGCTGTTCTCTAGACAGCGAACCTGCAATCTAAGGTCATACGGGTCGTAGGTGACGTAGGTAGGCACCCGTAAAATTTGCTCATAAAAGTAGAGCTTGCCGTAGGGAGGTGTCGATCTGAGCGAGAGTTCGTTGTAATCTTCATCTGAAAGGAATTCCATCACAACTGCAACAGGATCTCCTTCAGCGTGCTGAGTATAGCTACGGCGAATGATATTTTCTGGGACAGGCGAAACGCGAGGAATATAGAACCAGTCCGGTGCCTTGACAACTGTCGTTTTGTTGATGTTAGCGACTAGCCCAAAGTTAGAACCGATTAGCATATCTGGCTGGATCCGACCGTTTTCTCCAAGCGCATCGGTCAAAGCGGCAGCTAGTGGAGGCTGTTGAATATTTTCCACAGGATCGTCAGGCAGTACAAAATCATCTGGAAGCGATTCCCAGGTGACGATGGGCTTTGTTGTTTGTTGCTCAGTCGAAAGCACCATAGCGCTGGCATCAGGTGACAACACACCAAAGATAGCATTTTTGATCTTTACCATGCGCTTTGTGACTGCATGTCTGATAACTGGGGCGTTCGGAAGTTAAGCTAGTAGAGTGATGCAACGGGTTGATAGATAGGTGATGGTAGAGATTAGGGAGATTTTGGGACGGGCGATCGCAGGTGAAGACATTTCAACAGAAGACGGTATCGCTCTGCTAAAGGTGGACACCGAAACCGATAGAGAAGCTATTCGTCAAACGGCAGACGCATTGCGACAGCGGCAGGCAGGTGATACGGTCACCTATGTGCTGAACCGAAATATCAACTACACCAATATTTGTGAGCAGCACTGTAGCTTTTGCGCCTTTCGTCGAGATGCTAATCAAGTAGGTGCCTACTGGGTTGACTGGAGCGGCATTCTGGAGAAGGCGCAGGAGGCCGTAGCGCTAGGCGCAACAGAAATCTGTATGCAGGGTGGGCTAAACCCCGAAGCAAAAATTGAGGGCTCGTCGCTAGCTTATTACTGCAAGCTGGTCGAGACGATCAAAGCAGCTTCTCCTCACTTGCACGTACATGCGTTTTCACCCCAGGAAGTGCAGTTTATAGCTAGAGAAGATAGGTTGAGCCTGAGGACAGTGCTGGAAGCTCTGCGGGATATAGGCGTGGGCTCTTTGCCAGGGACAGCGGCAGAGGTCTTGGACGACAGCGTGCGGCGGGTACTGTGCCCCGAGAAAACGACAGCGGCAAAATGGCTAGAGATTGTTGGATTGGCGCATGAGGTAGGATTGCCAACGACTAGCACCATGCTTTCAGGACATATCGAGACAATTGAGCAGCAGATGAAGCATTTTGAACTATTGCGATCGCTTCAACAACAGTCAAAAGTAGCAGGACATACAGGAATAACAGAATTTATCCTGCTCCCCTTTGTTGGACAAGAAGCGCCTAAGCCTTTGCGTCGAAGAGTCGGCAGAGATCAGCCCATATTAAAAGATGCACTGCTACTAACCGCAGTCGCCAGAATCTTTTTGGGCAACTGGATTGTTAATCATCAGCCTAGCTGGGTGAAGTTGGGCTTAGATGGAGCGACAGAGGCGCTGCGGTGGGGCTGCAACGACATTGGCGGTATCTTGATGGAAGAGCATATTACTTCGATGGCCGGAGCTACTGGAGGAACCTGTCAAAGTGAAGCGGACTTGATTAGTGCGATTGAATCAGTCGGCAGACAGGCAAGGCAGCGAAATACGGTGTACGGAGAAGTGAAAGTTCCTTCGAAGGTATCGGCTTAGCAAAACCTTTTAGAAAACAGTACTTGTCGCCGAGATCATTTCTTAATGCTGCTAGCTAAACCAGCTTGAGGAAAGTCGGCTATCTCAATACTGGCTATCTCAATACTGTAGTGGAGCTTAACAATTTTTAGTTGACTTCTATTCTAGAATTGCAGATAGCTACCCTTTAGAGAAGTTGCTTTATGTCAGTAGAAGCCATCGGAAATCCGCCCCCTCAAGCAGATCAGTTAAAGAGTGAAATTGAGAAACAGTTGCCTAATATTATCGCTAGCTTCAGTCGAGTGTTACAAAGTGAATTTGGCATTGAGGATGTTCGAGTAGGCGGCTTTACGGTCGTTCCGGCAGCGGTGACGACTGCGAATATATCTTGCGATGAAGAGGGCTGTTCTGTTGCAGATGACTAGTGACAAGTAGCCAAAGCCCATCTACCCGTAGAGGCTTAGGCTACTTTAGTTGCTCTGTAATAGTTGACCTGTAATATCTGACAGATATTGCTTTATGGAACTGTGGGTGTAACCAGCGTCGGGCGGTGGCGGCTGGTTAGGCTGTTGAAATTTTGGGCGATCGCCTGTGAGTTTGGAGTGCGCGATCGCAACTCGTCTGGCAAAGTCGTAGAAAGTCGTAGGCTCACACAGTAAGCCTTCAATGATTTGGGAAAGCGCAACTAAGGGCGTATCTAGCTGACGGCTGACGCGAATATCGGCGATGCTCCAGAGGTACAGTTCAGTTGCCAGAGCGCCTGTCGGATCGCTGCTGTGAGCGGTGATAAACTGCTTTATCGCATTGGCAGCTCGCAGCGGGCGTGGAACGGCTGATTCTCCTTTCATAAAGGTGCCGCCTTCTCTACCGATGGCTTCAGCTAGAGAGAATTTTCGTTCGGCGCGAATCTCTCTTTGAAGATCGTGGTTAGAGGAAGACGCGTCGATGGGCGGAGCTATTTTCTCTTGCTTGGGCTGTCGCGCTGAAGTTTTTTTTGGTTGGGGAAAATGCTTGGACAGCCAGTCTAAGAAAAAAGAGAACACAGGTTGCCTCTACGGTTTGTATCTACTGAGCGAGCTGTAGATGAGAGACAGGTTGGACGTTAGATTGGACGTTAGATTGGACACTAGATTGGGAAATGCGATCGCTCAGCTGATAGAAATCTTTTAGGACAGTGGCGTATTCATTCCCTGACAGTGTCCCTATATTGTGGTCTGCGCCGCGAGCGATAAAAATCCGTTTGGGCTCTGGCGTCGCTGCATAGAGCTGATGGCTAAATCTAGCGAGCACATCAAAGTCCTGGTCGCCGTGGACGTAGAGAACAGGCATTTGCAAGTTTCCGACTTTGCTAAGAGAGTCAAAAGGCTCAGTCAAGAGAGCCTCAACTGGAAACAGGCTATAGATGCCTTTAGTTTCGACTACATCCTTCATGGTAGTAAAGCTGCTTTCAACAATCAGGCGATCTATCTCAGGATGGCGACTGGCTACCTCAATGGCGACAGCGCCTCCCATAGAATGACCAGACACAGTGATGTCACTAGGAGAGATTTTTCGCCCTGCGACTAGATAGCCGAAGGCGGTTTCCGCGTCGGCAAAAACATTTTGCTCATTGGGAAGAGGACCGCTGCTTTGTCCATAGCCGCGATAGTCAAAAGCGAGAACGGAGCAGCCTTGAGCATGATGAAAGCGAATACGCTCTGTGTTGTAACTGATGTTGCCATAGTTGCCGTGGCAAAAGAGCATGACCCGACTGCTAGAAGGATTGGGAATCCACCAAGCGTGGAGATAGCTTGGTCTGTCTTTTCCGATCTCATCTGCCTGCTCGGCCCCGTTCAGACGAAGGCCGGTCTGACGGATAGGAATCCAGACATCTTCGTAAGCCAATCCTATATCTGCTGGGGTTTTGATAATCTGTGGCAGGGGACGGTAGATAAGTTTGGTTTGGATGCTGTATAAGGCAAAACAAGCGCTGGCGTAGGCGATCGCAGCCGCGCCACCTACCAAAACAGGTAGAGAGATACCTTTGGGCACGGCAGCGAGAACAGGAGAGGGAAATAGGTTCTGAGAGAAAGACATGAACGAGATAGGAACGATCTACAGATAATGTCTCAGTGTATCGCTGCGCCAACATTAAAAAAGGTGCCCGTAGACACCCTTTCGCTATATGCAGTCGGTTCTTTAGACAGAAACTAGCGTCAGCTTCTGCGGGTTTCGGCTTGCTAGTTTCGTGTCTGCTTACTTACGGAACCATTTGCTTGCGATCGCACCAATAGCGGCACCAACAAGCGGATTGCTAAGGAATTTCAAGATCGCTGGCTGGTCAGCAAGAACTTCCTGGAATATATCAGGGTGTGCAGTATAGGCGAAAGACGCTAGCTTGCCCACATCGTCTGCATTCATTTTGCGAGCACTGTGAGTAGATAGGCCAAGCTGCTTTTCTAGGTCGCGTTCGCTCAAGCCTCGTTCTTTTAGGTGCTTGAAAAAGTCACGTGCTACATCATCACGCTCATTCGGCTTGATCTTGTCAATAGCGCTACGCAGTTCGGGGTCCATCTGAGCCGCAGGGACACGTTCGGGGTTAAAAGAGCGGCGAATCAGGCCATGACGTTCATCGCGAGAAGAGCGATCGGCAAAGTCGTCAAAGCTCTTGTATTTTTCTCCGAGAGAATCGTTGCCATTTGGCTCGAGAATCTCTTTGTTGCCGTCTGCAAGATCTTTCATGATCTCGCGCTTGTACTTATCACTACTTGTAGACATAGGGGCTCTCTAGATTTGCGTAGGGTGTGCTGTTGATATAAATCTCAGATCTTCTGAGATAAAGCTTTCTTTGAGTTCTCTTCTTCGATTTCTCTGAGATATGTTCTTTAAGGATGTTTTCTATGGTGTGTTGTACTCTACCTCACCCGACTGTGCATCATAGTCAGCGGTGAGAATAGGTGCCTTATCCGGAGCAAAGACAAGTACTTGCAGGTCTTTGTTCGGGAAACTTTTGCGAAACCCCTGAAGTAAAGACTTAGAGAGATCTTTGACTTCGTTAGGCCGGACTGACTCAGTAATTACCACGCCGAGCTGATTGTTATCCCTAACGTAGGCATCGGAAACTAATCCTTGAGCAGCGCCGACAACCCAGTCCCCATATTCCTGCCCTTTGGCAGAGTTGCCCCGCTCTAGCTGACCGTAGCCGACTGTAGAAGCAGCCGGAGCCTCAGTAGTCGCCGTGGAGCAAGCAGTTGTCGAGACAGTGAGAAGCAGCACGAGAGCAATGGCTGTGAGCCAACGGCGGCTGCGTTGAAAGAAAGTCATGACGTTTTCATGGTCCTTTACCTAAACGATATGTAGGTATTGCATCACGAAAATGAGCTAACTGCTTGCCTCTATGGAGAGAGATTCTGGGCTCTTAACATTGCTCGAGATTAGTCACAAGATTAGACAGTAGAGCACAAAGGGGTGCCAGCATGTTCGCTAGCGACTATAGCGCGAGTCAATTTACTGAGGGACAGAACGCTGGCTGAAAGCATTGCGTAGCAATAGGCAAAGTGACTCGCGTTTTCTGAATGCATCCGCGCCTTGCTATATCTACAGTTCGTCACCTTCAATAGGTGGCACATCTAGAACCCTGGCTAAGATGTCATCGAACTTTGCATAGTCAGCTTCTTTTGCGTAGCTTTCCAGCAGTTGATGCGTTTTGTTGGATTCATCCGTTACAGCAGTTCCGTTTTTCCACAGCTCGTGTTCGCTGATATCGATCTCTTCGTTCCACACGAGGGCGTAGCCGCCAGGTTCGATTTTGAAGTTCTTAAAGAAGGCGGGTTGTCTCAGCGGTGCAAACATTGGGTTTTCGAGCAGGGGACGAATACTGTATTGTCTAATCTCTTGGTTTGAGAAATGGACAATCAAGATGTGATCAGCAATAGCTTTTGCTTCAGTGATTCGTGGATACTGCATACAGTTTTCCAATACTTAGGTGCTCGCCCATTCGAGGACTAATTTCTGAGCGCGATTCGGGAGGTCTCCTTCAATGATTTCTAATGACTCAATGCTGATAAGCGCATTGTGCTCACCATAAACAGCGTGAAAATGCGGCGGCGGGTGATCTCCAAAGAATACTTTGATGATAATTCCATAAAACCTTGTAATCTCTGGCATTTGATCCTGCATGCTCTATCAAATAACGGGTTAGCTTGGCAACTGGAATGATGGCATCGCCTGGGATTTTGATCGCGGCGCTATTCTTCCTCTCCATGATCCACAGCTCCCATTAGCTTTAGCGCTGTTCGCTGTCCTGGGCTTAGCCCGATTGTGCCGGTAATGTCTAAGCCTGCGCAGACGCGATCGTCTATCACGCGAATACACTTGCCCGTTGCCACCTCCCACACTCGCACCGTATTGTCATCACTGGCGCTGGCGAGCTGCTGGCCATCGGGGCTATACACCACCGACAAAACCCAGTTTTCATGGCCTGCTAGGGTGCGCAGGCACTTCCCCGTGCTGGGGTTCCACAGCTTCACCGTCTTGTCAGCACTGCCGCTGGCGAGCTGCTGGCCATCGGGGCTATACACCACCGACAAAACCCAGTTTTCATGGCCTGCTAGGGTGCGCTGGCACTCCCCCGTGCTGGGGTTCCACAGCTTCACCGTCTTGTCATCACTGCCGCTGGCGAGCTGCTGGCCATCGGGGCTATACACCACCGACCAAACCCAGTTTTCATGGCCTTCTAGGGTGCGCTGGCACTTCCCCGTGCTCGGGTTCCACAGCTTCACCGTCTTGTCATCACTGCCGCTGGCGAGCTGCTGGCCATCGGGGCTATACACCACCGACAAAACCCAGTTTTCATGGCCTTCTAGGGTGCGCTGGCACTTCCCCGTGCTCGGGTTCCACAGCTTCACCGTCTTGTCATAACTGCCGCTGGCGAGCTGCTGGCCATCGGGGCTATACACCACCGACAAAACCCAGTTTTCATGGCCTTCTAGGGTGCGCTGGCACTTCCCCGTGCTCGGGTTCCACAGCTTCACCGTCTTGTCATCACTGCCGCTGGCGAGCTGCTGGCCATCGGGGCTATACACCACCGACTAACCAAGTTTTCATGGCCTGCTAGGGTGCGCTGGCACTTCCCCGTGCTCGGGTTCCACAGCTTCACCGTATTGTCATCACTGCCGCTGGCGAGCTGCTGGCCATCGGGGCTATACACCACCGACCAAACCGAGTTTTCATGGCCTGCTAGGGTGCGCAGGCACTTCCCCGTGCTGGGGTTCCACAGCTTCACCGTATTGTCATCACTGCCGCTGGCGAGCTGCTGGCCATCGGGGCTATACACCACCGACCAAACCCAGTTTTCATGGCCTGCTAGGGTGCGCAGGCACTTCCCCGTGCTCGGGTTCCACAGCTTCACCGTCTTGTCATCACTGCCGCTGGCGAGCTGCTGGCCATCGGGGCTATACACCACCGACCTAACCCAGTTTTCATGGCCTTCTAGGGTGCGCAGGCACTTCCCCGTGCTCGGGTTCCACAGCTTCACCGTCTTGTCATCACTGCCGCTGGCGAGCTGCTGGCCATCGGGGCTATACACCACCGACAAAACCCAGTTTTCATGGCCTTCTAGGGTGCGCAGGCACTTCCCCGTGCTCGGGTTCCACAGCTTCACCGTCTTGTCATCACTGCCGCTGGCGAGCTGCTGGCCATCCGGGCTATACACCACCGACCAAACCCCGTTTTCATGGCCTGCTAGGGTGCGCTGGCACTTCCCCGTGCTGGGGTTCCACAGCTTCACCGTCTTGTCATCACTGCCGCTGGCGAGCTGCTGGCCATCCGGGCTATACACCACCGACCTAACCGAGTTTTCATGGCCTGCTAGGGTGCGCAGGCACTTCCCCGTGCTGGGGTTCCACAGCTTCACCGTATTGTCATCACTGCCGCTGGCGAGCTGCTGGCCATCCGGGCTATACACCACCGATTGAATAGTGGCTGAATGTCCTAGACAAAATAGAACAACCTGCCCGGTAACAATGTCCCAAACTTGCAGAACGCCTTTGTCATCACCGACTGCCAGATGAGTCCCGTCCGGGCTGTAGGCAATTGAATAAACACTGCCCAATACTTTAGAGAAAGGCACCTCCGCTAGCTGAGCGCCCTGCAAATTCACCCGACGCAAATATTTCTTTGTAAAGTCAACGCCTTGTAGCTTGGCTCCGCTCAGGTCAGCGTCGCTCAGCGCATGAGGCGTCTGCGCCAGCATCATTTGCGCTACATTTCCACCCAGGTAGCCAATCTCTTTCAGCGTTCTGGTCGCCGTTGATTGCAACAATGGCAGCAGTCGCTCTCGCATAGTCTCGCTCTCCAGCATCGGATGCGCCAAATCCAGTACCGCCTTCGCTAGCTTGCTGCGACCTAGCAACGGCAGCAGCTCATCTATATCTAGTTGCTCGAACCGATTGAGCCTGGCTATCTCCTCCGGCTCACCCTGTTCATCACATACCCGCCTGAAGTAGCTCTCCCACGTATAGTCCTGACTTAGCAGCGCTTCAGCAAGATGCGACTGCTGTTGCGCTACTTCAGTAAAGTCTGTGGCCATTGCGCCTAGCGAAGCAACAATCTTGTACGCTACAAAAAACTCCAGCAGCGATCGATGCGCCGGGGTGTAGTCCCCTTCCGAATTGCGAATCAGCATGGTCTGGCCCATCATGTCGTAGCGCCAGTGGTCTAGTTCCTTTTCGTCCTTTACCCGAGTCTGCAAACATCTGTTCCAGCTCGTCTGGAAACGCGCGATAGTTCAGCGTCATCTGGTCTGTTGACAGCATCTTCCAAGACAGCTCACACAGGAAGTAGAGCTTATCCGCTAGCGATGTAAACGTTCGCTCGCTAGTGATATTGCGCTGCATCTGACGGGTCACCGCATACAGATACACCCGCGCCATATCCACTGGCTTGCCCGCCTCAATCTCTGGCAGCGCCTCCACAATCAAATCCACCATCACCGGACGCCGCGCCAAATCCAATAGCTGCGAATTTCCCATCACCGCTTGGACAGTTTCTTTTTTCGGCTCTCGCCCTTCATCCTGGGCAATCTTCTGCACCTTTCGCCACAGGATCTCGGCAATCTGCTCATCATCAAACTTCGCTAGCTCCAGCACCTCAAACTGCGGCGGCTCCCCCGTTAAATTAGCCGTTGAAGCCTTCTGCTGGGCGCTCAGCGTTTCCCGTCCCTGAATCGCATCCGGGAAATGCTCCGTCCGACAGGTCAGCAGTGCCTTGGCCCCTGGCACCACCACCCGCGCCAGCTCCCAGAAGTTATCAATCATGGCCTGCAAATCGGTACGCGCTGCCATCTCATCAAAGCCATCAAAAATTAGCAGCAGCTTTCCCATCCGATTCAGCCGCTCAAATGCCGTATACCCCGGCAGCGGAATCTCGTGCTTCCGAAAGAAAAACTCCGAAAACAGCGACTCCATACTCACCGCCTTGGCATAGTCTCGCAGTGGAATCACCAGCGGCAGCCGAGGCCGCACTATGCCTTTTTTCTTTGCCGCCTTATATTTCTGCAACGTCAACCAGGCATAGTGCATCACAAACCAGGTCTTGCCCGTACCAAACTCTCCTAGCACTGACAGATGCTCTTTAGAAGAATCCGCTAGCCACTGGTCCACATATCCTTCAATCCAGCCTTCATCTTCACCGTAGTGGCTCGTCCCCAGAGGAACCTTCGTCTTCGGATCGATCTCTTCTTTTGAGCAGCCCAGCGAAATATAGTTTTGATCGATGCCGCGCGACGTGATTTCATTTTCTAGCCACGTCACATAGCGGCTAAAGTCTGCATCCTCATCTAATAATTCATCTAGCGTGTAGCAAGAGATATTCTCACACCGCGCCTCTTCAGTCAACTGCCTTTCGTACCCCGCTGCTGACTCGCATATTAGAAACCAGCCAGCCCTCATCCGCCTTTGCCGCCTCGACAGAAGCCAACAGCGCCTGCAAATCTGACAGCCCCGCTTCTCCTTCGATCCCACGAACCACAACCCGGTCATACCGCTGCCGCCGAATCGGAATCGTGATCATTCGCTCAAAGTATTTATCTCCCGACACTCGGTGCGCCGCTTCCGTCCCGTAGCCCAACACCTCAAACCAAGCATCTAGCTGCTCTGCCAGCGACTCCGGTGCGCTTGTCGTCGCGATCGCCCCCGGCAACAACGCCTGCAACCGACTCTCCAGCAGTTCGATTATTCTTTCAGGCAATGAATCTAAATTGCTGACTTGGGTGAGCTGCGATCGCACTTTCCCCAACTCTTCGTATACCTGACTTAGCCTCACCATCTGCAACTGTTCTTTCGGCGTTTGGCTCCGCTTCACCACGTTTACAAATGCAGAAAAGAAAACCGTCACCTCCTTTTGAACATCAATATCCTGGTTGCGAATAGCTGTGGCAACAAAGTTCCACTCACTGTCATTAGCCTCCCAATTCAGTCGCCGATCGAGTTCCTCATTTAGAGGTGTAATACTCCATCGGTCAAACGCCTGCTTAAAAGCCGCCTTAATTTCAGGATCGCCAAACAGCTCTAACAGCGTTTCTCGCTTGTCCCCTTCATAGGTCAGCCCGTATTCCACCAGCGCATAAGCATAGACTTCACTAAAGTCAGCCGGAGGATGCTCCGGCTCCAAGCCGCACTGCTTGAGCACTCTAATAAAAAGCTGGTTGCGTTGCACTAAGCTACTAGCCGCAGGTGTCACTGCCTTCGCAACAATCGAGATAATATCCAGCAGTGGTTTCATCAGTCACCTTGAGGGCTCGGCCCGCACGCTATTTCTGTGTGCATATTAATACGCTTATCGTTTGACATCACAGCAGATACGGGCGTGGCTAGTACGGACAGGCCAAGGAACTCAAAGTGAAGTGCAAACTGTAGGTATGAGCTAGCGGCTGTCGCCAACACCTCAGCACTAAAAAAGCCTACGAAAGCTTTCATAGGCTGCAAAGAATCTAGAATTGTGCGATCGCGACACTAAGCACTGCGACGGCGGGGGCGCTTGTATTCTGATTTTTTCTTGTAGCCGATGGCTTGGGCTTCGTCACTGTCAGGGCCAAACTGCCCGCGCACAGATTCTTTCATGGCGAGTACCACAGTGTGAAACTCTATCTCAGCCTGACGAGTGGCGTCTGTTGCTGCCTTTGCTTTGGCGCTCAGCTCGGTCTCTTTCTTCTGCTTTTCGATCATGGTGTTGTAGGCAGATTGGAGACTCTTGAGACTGGCTTCGGGGCGAACGCTAGCGTAGTCAGGGATGGCGCTCAGGCCGTGAAAGGCGGTGATATCGGCAGTGATGGTTTTGGGTGAGAGGCGACGGGAGATGTTGACAGTATTCATAAGGAAATGACCCCTTGGATCGGGTAGATGGTGCAAAACGATGAAACAATGCGGCTGAGTCAGCCTATGTTTGTCTCGCCTACAAGGAGATTGCCCGGTGTAAAAAAAGATACAGCCACTGCATTGTTAAGATCGTGAGAGAAAAGTAAGGGTCTTGGTGAAGCTGGGATGAGTGTTGGTGGTGTGAGCAAGCAACGGGGCGATCGCACCACCGTTGCAATGGCGTACTCCTTTCGTTCACTGTCTGCATCATTGATTTTTCTCAATTGCACAAAAGGTTTGCATTGATAAAACTAGCCATGCGGCGTTGCGATCAAAGGCGCTATACGTGCAGCTAAGCCACGCGGCTCTGCGAGCAAGGGTGTTGAGTGTGCGGCTAAGCCATGCGGCTCTGCGAGCAAAGGTCGCGGTGGCGATCGCAATCATAGATCTGGCACTTCATCTGATCGCAGGCGTGACTGCCGCTCAAGAGCCGACGGTTACATTGGTAACAGCACAAGCAAAGACCTTCCATCAGGATCGGTATTAAGATCACTGCAACGTTTCGTCCCCGAAAAGATGACAGCAGCTACTTCTTTGCCCGTAGAAAAAAAGACGCCAAGTACTAACAAGCGCTATCCGAAGGACTGCACTTTTTCTGAAGCAGATTGGGATGCGATCGCCCCCTTCTGGTACCCGGTCGCCTTTAGCAAAGACGTACAGACCGAACCTGTTGGCACAAAGCTGCTCGATCAGCGCCTGGTCATCTGGCGAACCTCATCCGCACCCAATGCGCAGCTCTGCGTCGCTAACGACATCTGCCTCCATCGTGGCGTACCGCTCAGCATGGGCCATGTGGAGGCAGAACAAATCATCTGCAAATATCATGGCTTGCACTACAGCGCTACAGGTCAATGCACCAAGATACCGGCTGATCCAGACGCGCGCATTCCCACTCGGCTCTGCCTAAAAACATATCCGGTCAAAGAGGCGTACGGTCTGATTTGGACCACGCTGACAGGTGACGAAAGCACAGAGCTGCCGCTGTTTCCAGAGTGGGAAGAGGACGACTATCAGCCGATTTTGCCAGACTCGGTAGATGTGAATGCGGCGGCGGGGCGGCAGATGGAAGGGTTTTTGGACGTAGCGCATTTTGCCTGGGTACATGCGGAATCGTTTGGCGATCGCACCAACCCCGTCGTCCCCACCTACAGCGTCACCCCCACCCCCTACGGCCACAAAGCCAACTACACCAGCACCGTCAGCAACTTCCCCAAAGGTCTACAGCACAGAGCCCCAAAAGACTTTCAATGGCTCCGCGCTTTCGAGGTTTTCCTTCCTTTCACTGCCCTGCTGCGCGTTCACTTTCCCGGCGACGATCGCCTCTGCATCCTCAACGCCGCCTCTCCTATCTCCGCTCGCAAAACCCGTGTCTTTTGCCCGATCGCTCGCAACTTTGACAAAGATCAGCCGCTCGAACCCGTCTACGAATTCAACTATCAAATTTTCAACGAAGACAAAGAGATTGTCGAAGCCCAGTACCCAGAAGATCTGCCGTTAGACCTACGTGCGGAAACTCACATCGAAGCGGACCAAAGTTCTATCGCCTATCGCAAAGGTCTGGCAAATCTAGGGCTGAGTAAGCTGTATACAGCGTGATTGGGCCCGTAGGGGGTTTGCATGTACGTGTTTAGCGTCAACAGAGGATGTCGATACTGGTGAGCGGCTTACGTTGCGGACCCACCCCGCCCTACCGGGCACCCCTCCAGAGGGGATCTACTTCAGGCGATAAGGCTAGGGGTGGTCTATGGCAGCGCTTAACGCTTCACAGCCGAGAAAAATCCCCTCTGGAGGGGTGGCACGCAGCGACGGGGTGGGTCCGCAAAGGTTGCAACTAAGCGATCTTCAACACTTACGTCTAACGCTAAACATATACTTTTGCACGCAAAACCCCTACCTGCCAGAAATACGGCGGTAAACGGTACGGTGATTAGATGCCTACCCCTTGGTTCGACTGCGGATAAACAGCTTCTCTAGCTCTAGCCAGACAAACAACAATGAGCTAAATCCTATACAGACTAGCAGCTCTGTCACCGTCAGATAGTGCGTACCAAAGAAATTTCGCAGTGGCGCTACGTAGATCAGCAACAGTTGCAATATCGTAGTCACCACCACCGCTAGCAGCACGTAGGGATTAGAGAATTGAGACATCTCTATGGCTAGCCGATTGCTAGAGCGTACCGAAATGGCATGGCCCATCTGAGACAAGCACAGCATCGTAAACACCATTGTCTTCCATCGCTCTGGGTTGCCAATTGCCTGCCCCGCTGCGCTGTGCGTATAGCCATAGGCCCACAGCATCAGCGATATCGCCAATATCGCAAACACGATGCCCACCCGCACCATATACAGTCCTAGACCTCTAGCGAAAATACTCTCTTCTGGGTCGTGCGGCGGCTCTGTCCATTATGTTCGGCTCTGATGGCTCTAGCGCCAGGGCTAGGGCAGGAAAGCCATCGGTGACAAGATTCATCCACAAAATTTGCAGCGGCGTCAGCGGTACGGCGACGATTGGGAGCAATAAAGGAGAAAGCGCGATCGTAATGACTTCACCAATGTTTGAACCCAGAATATATTTCACAAACTTGCGAATGTTGCCATAGACGACTCGCCCTTCTTCTGTTGCCGCCACGATCGAAGCGAAGTTGTCGTCTAAGAGCACCATATCACTGGCTTCTTTACTGACATCGGTGCCGGTGATGCCCATGGCGATGCCAATATCGGCCTGCTTCAGCGCCGGGGCGTCATTCACGCCATCTCCTGTCATTGCTACGACCTGTTTTTTCGCCTGTAGTGCCTGCACGATTCGCAGCTTGTGCTCAGGCGATACCCGCGCGTATACACTGGTCGAAGAAACAACAGATTCTAGCTTTTCTTTACTCATCGCTTCTATCTGCTGTCCGGAAAACGCATCGGCTGCTCCATCTGCAGAAATCAGTCCAAGATCTATTGCTAGCGCTTTGGCAGTAAGTGGATGATCGCCAGTGATCATGACGGGGCGAATACCGGCCTGCTGGCAGCGCTTGACGGCTTCACGAACCTCTGGGCGAGGCGCGTCAACCATAGAAACTGAGCCTAGCCAAATCAGGTCTTTTTCTGCTTCGATCTCTGTGAAGTCTTCAGCGTTTCTGAAATTTTGTTGTGACAGCGGACGATAGGCAAAGCCTAGAACCCGTCCGCCCTTAGAAGCGAATGATTCGACCTTTTCGAGAATCTCTTTTCTGTCTGATTCGGTGAGCGATCGCGCCCCCTTCCCAAACCGATTACAGCACTCCAACAGCAGCTCTGCCGACCCTTTGGCAAACACCGCATACGGCGCACTAATGCCCAGCCGATTGCTCTCTGGCACCGCTACTACTACACTCATCCGCTTACGCTCAGAAGAAAACGGAAACTCTGCTCGCCGTTCAAACTCATACTCTAATGTCTTCTTCTCTAACCCTGCTTTTGCGGCTAGCGTCACCAAAGCCCCTTCGGTTGGATCGCCTACAATCGACCATCTTCCATCTTCCGTTTGCAAGGCCGCATCATTGCAGAGCGCACAATCTAACAGCAGTAAGGCCAGCGTTGGTTTTTCCAGCGGTGCTATTTTCTTTCCATCTAGTTGAAACTCGCCCTTGGGCGCGTAGCCCTCCCCATTCACTTCAAAGTCACGCTCAAACGGCAGTCCTGGTATATGCACCTGCTGCACCACCATTTTGTTCTGCGTCAGCGTTCCTGTTTTATCAGAACAAATTGTCGTTACTGATCCCAATGTCTCTACCGCAGGCAAGCGGCGAATCAGCGCATGACGTTTCACCATTCGCTGCGTTCCCAGCGCTAGAGTCACTGTGATTACTGCAGGTAACCCTTCTGGCACCACTGCGACCGCCATACTCAGTGACACCGTCAGCAGCTCTTCAAAAGCAGACCAGCCCAGCGCCAGCGACCCGCCAATGACGACCAGCGCCACCAGAGAAAGCGAGCCAATTACCAGCGTTTTACCAAGCTGCTCTAAACGCTGCTGCAAGGGCGTTTTCAGCTCAGAAACGGACTGGATCATCGTGGCAATTTTGCCCAGTTCCGTTTCCATGCCGGTGTGAGTGACCAGCATTTTGCCACGACCGTGAACAATTTCAGTTCCCTGAAAAACCAGGTTCTTCTGCTCAGCGAGGTTAGTGTCAGCCGAGAGACTAGTATTTGCTTTTTTCTCTACAGCTGTAGCCTCACCAGTTAGGGCAGATTCTCGCGCTTGCAGTGCGGCTGACTCTAGCAGACGGCCATCTGCTGCGATTTGATTGCCTGCTTCCACCAGGACTAGATCGCCAGGCACGAGCTGCTTAGCAGAAATCTCTTTGGTCTCTCCCGATCGAACAACGGTTACGTTTGGTGAGGACAATTTTTTAAGAGAAGCGAGGGCGTCTTCCGCTCTACTTTCTTGGAAATAGCCTAAGACCGCGTTCAATAGAACAATGGCACCGATAGCGATCGCATCCTTCGGAAAATTTCCCGCTCGCACATCCAGCACCGCCGCCACGATTGCCACCCCAATCAGCATCAGCAGCATAATGTCTGCAAACTGATCAAGCAAAATTCGAAGGCGACTGCGCCCTCCGGTTTCTACTAGCTCATTAGTGCCATATTCACCCAGTCGGTTTTCAGCTTCTGCCGCTGAAAGGCCACCCTTGATGTCGGTATCTAGTGCTGCTGCTGCGTCATTGATATCGAGCGTGTGCCATTGCTGAACTGTGGCCATCAGGATAGGTCCATCTTCGGTTTGAGCCGCTTATTGTATCGCTCAAAGTGCGTAGCAGCATCTATGAAAGGTTGGATTCGCCTAAGCCCTGAACTCAACTCCGAACGTAAATATGAATGTGGTCATAGCGATTTCGTACGATTGCACCCGAAAGCCTATTGGTCTCAAAATTGTAGCGATCGCGCCTCCGGTCAATCACCGCATCTAGTCCCCTTTCAATCTCTACCGTAGATTTTCCCTTTAGCGTAGATAGCAGAGTGGCTCGAATCTGATAGCGGTCGATAGCAGGCGAAAAGGTTGCTTCTGACTGTCGTACTTTCTTCGACTTTGGATCAAAGACATAGGCTAGCCTCACTCGATTTGGCATTAAGTTGTAAACTTCTGTCCGAAATCCATTAATAGTGGAAGAACGAGTCGGACTGCCTAATCGGCTTTGCACTCGGCCTTCGGAGCTACCAGGAGGCAAACCCGGAACAGGCACGATTTCACCCGAGCCACCCGGCTGAGCATTATCCGGATTACCGCTATCATCTAGCAGCAGGGGCGGCGTCCGATCGCCAGTATTCGCTGGCTGTTCTGGCTCGGGCGGCAAGCTTTCATCAGCCGCATCCCCTTCGGTTGTTTCGTCTACGGTGTCGGTCTCTTCAGGCTCCGCTGGTTCCTCGATATCTTCTATCTCTTCATCGCTCTCATCTGGAACAACCTCAGTTGGCTCTTCTAAAACTGGATCTGAATCTTCTATTACTGTTGGATCTGCAGCTGGTGTGGTGTCCGGACCAAAGAGCTGTTGAACTACTAAAAACCCACCTGCGGCAGCGAGTCCTGCTAGGAGCAAAGAAAATATAAACAGGCCACAGCCGTTTCCCTTTTTTTCAGTCTTTTGATCTCTTTGCGCAGAGCCATATCCTGGCTGATTGCCTGGCGCTACGACAGTACCCGCCGTCTGAGATGGAACGGCGACTGTTTTTGCAGAAGTATTTGCTGGCGCTGATTGGTATCCTGATGGGTTTCCTGGTTGGTAAGCTGGCGCAACAACCTTTGTGGGAAACTGTGACGGGGAAGGCGGCGCTATTGGAGCTGACTGTTTTCCGGGAGAAGTAGGAGAGTGCGTACGGCTAAAGAATCCTGTCTTCTGCGGCGTGGTCAGTAGCGCTAGCCAGCTTGCAACCGACTGCGGGCGGTCTTTTAATTCAATTTGCATACCCTGGGCGATCGCATCTGCCACAGGTCTACTTACGTCTGGACGCAGCTGCTGGACTGGAATCATCGGGGTGCGATCGCGCAGCACCGCCGCCACTGGCACCTGCCCAGTCAGCAGCAGATACAGCGTCGCCGCTAGACCATACACGTCCGTCGCTGCCGATCGGTGAGCCTTAGGCAGATACTGTTCGATCGGCGCGTAGCCTTCTGAGACAATACTGGTATGAGTTTGGGCCGGATTTTGACTCAGCTCACGAGCAATGCCAAAGTCAATCAAGATCGCTTCTCCGGTCAGCTCATGCACCATGATGTTCTGCGGCTTGACATCTCGGTGCAATAGTCCCTTGTTGTGGACCGCCTGTAGTGCGTCGCCGATCTGTTGAGTGTATTTCACTGCAATTGCCTCATCCATTGGCAGCGGCCCGCTCTGATTGTCAAAAACAATGTCGTAGAGCGATCGCCCCGGAATATAGTCCATCACCATGTAGGGCAAATAGTCTTCAACAAAAAAATCAGTTACCCGCACCACGTTTGGATGTTGACACAGTGCTAGCCGCCTGGCCTCATCCTGAAACTGTCGCTGTAGTTCCTCCAGATTAGGCGCAGACCAGAAGGACTCATTCAGCGTTTTAATGACGATCACCTGCTCCAGGTAAGTCTGATAGGCCCGAAACGTCAGCCCAAACCCACCTCGGCCTAGCACCGATTCCAGCTTATATTTACCCCCCTGCAAGCGTTTTCCAATTAAACTGCTCATAAACCTATCCCAGCGACCGTCACCACTTTCGTCATCATTGTGTCTTGTCCCTACTTCACTGACAACTAGACGTATTACGCTTTCCGATGTGATCCACTTATGTGAATAGGCCCAGCGTAATCGAAGCTCGCAGTTTTCCTTCACACCATTTTCTTGCCATGCAGACTCTAAAACGCCCAGCTACTGCTAGCTATCCCACCACTTGGAATAACGAGAAATTCTTTACCAGCACTGCTGATCCGGCGATCGCCTCCACAGTCGAGCAGTTGAAGCAAGATATTGATGCGATCGCCACTGCCTGCAAACCCTTCACTGCCCTAGTCGTCACCGCCGAGACTATAGCCACAGCCGACTACGCTTCTCTCATCGATCAGATCCGACCTATCCACCTCCAGCGCAACGATGTCCTCAAACGGCTCGGCAACGTCAGCACCTACATTTCCACGGCCCTTAGCGTCGACACTCAAGACACCAGTGCCAGCACCTGGAAGCCCATCCTACAAAAGCTCAGCGCCGATTTTACAGAGGGGATGACGCCTTTCAACGTCTTCCTTCAACGTGCCAGCGAAGACTTTATCACCGCGCTTCTAGCTGACTCAGCGCTTAGCGAAATGGATTTTCTGCTGCGCCACAGTCGCAAAGAAAAAGACTTCCTGCTCAGCGTTGCCGAAGAGCAGCTAATGACCGCCCTAGCGACCAACGGGCTCCACACCTGGGGCAATCTCTACAGCGAGCTAGCAGGTACGCTGAAGTGTGAGGTCCAGGGCGAAACGATGGGACTAGCCAAGGCCGCTAACCTGCTCAGCCATCCCAGCGCTGACACTCGCAAAGCTTCGTGGGAGGCGATTCGAGCTGCCTGGAAAACGCAGCAGCCAGCGGCTGCATCTGGGCTTAATTCCATTAACGGCTGGCGATTAGAAGCAGCTAAGAAGCGATCGCACAAACGTCAGCTTCACTATCTAGACAAAAGCTGCCACCAGAGCCGCATCGAAAGGGCTACCCTCGACGCACTAATGGATACAACTTATCAAAATAGGGCGATTGGACAGCGTGCGCTAAACGCAATGGCCAAGGCACTCGGGCAGTCTCAGATGCATCCTTGGGATGTGATGGCACCTGCGCCTACAGCCAAAGCCAGTGCCGGAGCCAGTTCTGAAGCAGAAAAGATTGAATTTGGGGAGGCGATCGCACTAATCGCCAACGCCTTCAATCAGCTCACCCAAGAAATGGGCGACTTCGCCATCATGATGGCCCAAAAAGGCTGGATAGACGGCGAGCCCACCCCCAACCGAGCCACTGGCGCATACTGCACCAAATTCCCCGATCCTAGAGAACCGCGCATCTTCATGACCTACGAAGGCACCATGATCAACGTCCTCACCCTTGCCCACGAACTCGGCCACGCCTGGCACAACTGGGTAATGCGCGACCTTTCACCCATGCGGTGCCGCTACCCCATGACCCTGGCCGAAACTGCCAGCATCTTCGCCGAAACCCTCGTCCGCGAAGCCCTGATGGAAAAAGCCACCACCCCTGCTCAAAAGCTAGAAATCGCGTGGCAAGACGCCCAAAGCGCCGGTATCTTCTTGCTCAACATTCCAGCTCGCTTCGAGTTCGAAAAGCGTCTAGTAGAAGCTCGCAAAGTTGGTGCTGTCCGCCCTGCGCAGCTATGCGACATGATGGATCAAAGCTGGCAGCTCTGGTTTGAAGACAGCCTCAGCCAGTACGACAATCTTTTCTGGGCCAGCAAGCTGCACTTTTCCATCTCCAGTCTGGGCTTTTACAACTATCCATATCTGTTTGGCTATCTCTTTAGCCTTGGCATCTATGCCCAGCAGCCAGCAACTGGCGATCGCACTCAAGCTGACGGCGAAAAATTCAATCGGCGCTACACAGACCTACTCCGCGATACCGGCACCATGACCGCAGAAGAAGTCGTCTGGCACCACCTGCAAAAAGACCTTAGTCAGCCGCAGTTTTGGCAAGACAGTCTCTCTATCGTAGAAAAATCTGTTGCTAACTTTGAGCAGCTCGTGGAAGAGGTCTCTTCCTATGGCTAGGATCTCGTTGCCTGATAGAAATTGAGAAAAGTAAACTATAGCTAGTTTACTAAATAAAGAACTTATATATGTCTAATTTGAGCTTGAGCGAGACCCAGATAAAAAGTCTGATGAAAACTGCAATCCTAGAGATACTTCAAGAACGGCGCGATCTTTTTCAGGATTTGATCACCGAAGCCTTGGAAGACATTGCCTTGGTCAGAGCAATTGATGAAGGGAAAGACTCCCCACCTGTCGAGCGCAATACCATCTTCGCCATTCTAGAACAGCCAGAATGAAAGTTGAGTTTAGAAAGACCTTCGAGAAAGATCTCAGAAAACTCCGCGACAAAGCACTGCTGAGTAACATAAAGTCAGTCATCGAAGCTGTAGAAACCGCTAGCACTTTAGAGGAAGTTACAAATCTCAAGAAGCTGAAAGGAGCAGATGGTTACTTTCGTATTCGACAGGGTGACTACCGTATTGGACTGTTTCTTCAAGATGAGACTTTACGCTTTGTCCGAGTTCTACATCGTAGAGAGTTCTATCGCTACTTTCCATAGGCTTTGCTTTCAGTAATTTTGAGTCTCGATAGATATCTTTGTTCACCTGTATCAGCCGGTTTAAAGTCAGCACAGTTTGTCCCTGCACAGTTAAAAAAGCAAGTCACGTCCTCATCAGATATTTCTTGATTTGCTTGAACAACCTCTTGCACTGTTTGGGCATCGTGCGACAGTGTTTCCAAGTCCAGCTCTATCAACGTAAAAAATCCTCGGCAGTGCAAAAGATGCACCGAAGATTTTTATGAGCTTCGATTTTGACGCTTGGATCGTCAAGCGGACTTTTTGCCACTGACTTTAGCAAAACCTAAGCAGGCAGCTGCGATCGCAACCCCGCCCACTACAGCCCAAGGCGAGCTCGCATAGTGTACATCGCTATTTCCCTGCTGCTCTAAGCCAGTCTGAGTTATCAGACCGAGATCAATGCCTTCCTGTGTCACGGGCACGGTCAAAATATCTTGGTGACCTTCGCGCTGAATGTTTACTTCCCAATCGCCGTTAATCGGCTGATCGGGAGCGAAGGTAAAGCGGCCCTGACTATCAGTCTTGCCAACGGCATGAGCACGATACGGCTGATCGGGAGAATAGACCGTAACTTTAGCCCCTTTGAGCGGCTGGCCATTGCTGAAAGTAGTACGCAGCTGTAGGCTGTCGCTATTCCCGTCGCGCTGCTGCGAGTTCAAAATGTAATTGGTTTGAACCTGATGCGCTAGTGCGCTAGTCGGCGCGATCGCCAAGCCAAGAACGGCCGCGATCGTCAAAATCGCGCTGCGAGAAAGTGTTTGTTTCATAGAATTACTCTTCCACTGAGACGGTCTAAAGCGCTGAACCTAGCTGAATACTATATAGGATATCCATCAAATACAATATCAAGTCAACTCTAGGTTTGCCCAATCTAGACTAGAACTTAACAAGCTAAGTCAATACTATTGCGTCCATAGTACAGACGACACTGGCAGTGTCCAGACTAAGGAGGCCAGTTTCCATTCTGCCAGCCCTAGCCTGCTAGACCTAGTCTGCGGGAACATCAGTTAGGTTCTTAGCATCCCATTTCAGCACAGAGGCCTCTATTCCTTCTAGCTGCTTGCGCTTGGAATCAGCCTCAAACCAGGCGATGATCTGCTGGTTGTTCAGCGCCTCTACGGTTGTGCCTAAGTCTTTAGCAATAAAAACGAGTAGCTTACCCGTCGATAGCGTCAGCCGCGTCAAAAATTTTTCAGGCGTGGTCAATAAGGCGGCATCTACGGCGGCAGATTCTTCTTCAGTCAAGAACTGTAGGGACATGGATCTTCAATGCTAGCTGTGTTTATGTTGACTTGGTTTTGACTAGGTAGCCACACTGATGCTCGCCGTCGACTAGCCAGTGAGTGCGCTCTACTAAGCAGTCGGGCAGCGCGATCGCAAACATAGACAGCTCGTGACCGCAGACGGTGGGATAGGACTCGGCAATGTGGGCGATCGCACAGTTGTATTCCGTAATCACAAACGCCGATGTTTCAGCGCCTGCCGTCTCGACGGTCTCATCTGCCGGATAGCACTCCGCCATATAGCCTTCCGCCTGACGTAGCTTCACCAGTGTCTGCATCCGATCGGCCAGCGGCGCATCTCCGAGCTTTTCCTTATATTCTTTGGCCTTGTTCTGCCACTGATGCCTCAGCAGCTTACTGACGTGCTCTGGTCCCATCGTATCGGCCACCGTATTCAGCAGCGACAGCGCAAACTGATCGTACTGGTCGGGAAACTGCTCTCGTCCCTGACGGCTGAGCTGATAGATATGGTTGGGCCGGCCCATGCCCGCTTGACTAGTCTGATGCTCGATTAGGCCGTCAGACTCTAGATTCTTTAGATGGCGGCGAATGCCTTGAGGGGTGATGTCTAGGTGGTCTGCGATCGCGCCTGCCGTAGCCGTCCCTCGCTTCAGCAAAAATCGTAGAATATCCTCCTTCATAGAAGATGCGCCCTTAGTGGGCATCTCCTTAGAAGGCATCTCCTTAGAAGCCATGCAGACAGTCGAGAGGTCGATTGAGAAGTCACTTTCTGGCGCACAAATCCTCTTCAAATCCCTACAGCAAACCGGACAGTAAGTCGATTGCTACGTTAATAATACTTTAGAAACACTTTTGTTGCTAAAAACCCTGCCATTACAGTAACCTTTATCTAAGTAGTTAAACAACAGGCATGTTGCTTTAGTTATAAAGCTTAGCACCCGCTTCTAGAGCGTCAGTCCCGCCAAGCCATCCATAAAACCCGAAAACTTAAGAGGCAATATAGGCAAAATGAGTACACCCAACAGCATGCAAGGTTCCGATAAAAGTCTCGAAATTATGCGGAATTTTGCCCAAAGCTACGCCAAGCGCACCGGCACATACTTTTGCCAGGATCTAGGCGTGACTGCAGTCGTACTCGAAGGACTGGCCAAACACAAGGACGACTTGGGTGCGCCGCTATGTCCCTGCCGCCACTACGAAGATAAAGAGGCCGAAGTCAAAGCAGCCTACTGGAACTGTCCTTGCGTACCTATGCAAGAGCGTCAGGAATGCCACTGCATGCTGTTCCTAACCGAAGAAAATCCCTTCTCAGGAACAGAAACAGACATTACCTTCGAGCAAATTCGCGGTGTAACCGACAAGACATAACTGATAGGTAGGCTACTCAACTTTGGGTCTTCAAAACCTCAATTCCTACCTCTGCTACAACCAACCCCCGAAACCCACATTCCCCCTCACCGGGCCTACTAATTTTCATGAGCTCTAGCGTTCAATCTGTCGTCAGCCAGCCATACAAGTACGGTTTTGTCACTGATATCGAGGCTGATAGCCTGCCTCGCGGTCTTAGTGAAGATGTCGTCCGAGCCATCTCCGCCAAGAAAGAAGAGCCTCAGTTCATGCTCGACTTTCGGCTAAAAGCCTATCGTCGTTGGCTAGAGATGGCAGAACCAGCCTGGCCAAACGTTAAGTATCCGCCCATCGACTACAACAGCATTGTTTACTACTCAGCGCCGAAGCAGGCTGAGAAAAAGCTAGACAGTCTAGATGAGGTCGATCCAACCTTACTAGATACCTTCGAGAAGCTGGGCATCTCTATCAATGAGCAAAAGCGCCTAGCAAACGTCGCGGTAGACGTGGTTTTTGATAGCGTTTCGATTGCGACTACTTTCAAGAAAGACTTAGCCAAGCACGGCGTTATCTTCTGCTCGATTTCGGAAGCGGTCAAAGAGCATCCGGATCTGCTTCAAAAATACCTGGGAACAGTCGTTCCAGTCGGAGACAACTACTTTACGGCGCTAAACTCAGCCGTGTTTTCTGACGGTTCATTTGTCTACCTACCAAAAGGTGTCAAATGTCCGATGGACCTGTCTACCTATTTCAGAATCAACAACGGCGATTCAGGTCAGTTTGAACGAACGCTAATCGTGGCCGAAGAGGGTAGCTCTGTCACCTATTTAGAGGGCTGCACCGCCCCTATGTATGACACCAACCAGCTTCACGCAGCTGTAGTGGAACTGGTCGCGCTAGACAATGCCGAAATCAAGTATTCCACGGTGCAAAACTGGTTCGCTGGCGACGAGAACGGTAAGGGCGGCATCTACAACTTCGTTACCAAGCGCGGTCTGTGCAAAGGCGTCAACTCCAAAATCTCCTGGACTCAAGTCGAAACCGGCTCAGCGATTACCTGGAAATATCCTAGCTGTGTTCTAGTCGGCGATAACTCAGTCGGCGAGTTTTATTCTGTCGCCCTGACGAATAACTACCAGCAGGCAGACACCGGTACCAAGATGGTCCATGTGGGCAAAAACACTCGCAGCACCATCATTTCTAAGGGAATCTCAGCGGGTAAGTCCAAAAACAGCTATCGCGGTCTAGTTCAGATCAATCCGAAGGCAGAAGGTGCCCGTAATTACTCACAGTGCGATTCGATGCTGCTAGGTGATACGTCAAACGCCAATACGTTCCCTTACATTCAGGTACAGAACAGCTCAGCACAAGTAGAGCACGAAGCCTCTACCTCAAAGATTGGAGAAGACCAGCTCTTCTACTTTGCTCAGCGAGGTATCTCACCTGAAGACGCTGTCTCAATGATCATCAGCGGCTTCTGTCGCGATGTCTTTAACGAGCTGCCCATGGAATTTGCTGCTGAAGCTGACAAGCTCCTCAGCCTCAAATTAGAAAACTCAGTCGGCTAGAAAATTAGCTAAAGGGCCAGCTAAACAAGGCCAACTAAAAATACACAGATGATCAACGAAAACGCTAAAACAATTCTTTCCGTTCGCAACCTCCATGCCAGTGTCGATGGTACAGAAATCCTCAAAGGCGTCAATTTTGAGGTGAAAGCTGGAGAGGTCCACGCCATTATGGGCCTTAATGGCTCTGGCAAGAGTACCTTTTCAAAGGTGCTAGCCGGTCATCCAGACTACGAAATTACAGCGGGCGAGGTCAGCTTTAAAGGAGGCAACCTGCTCGATCTAGAGCCTCACGAGCGGGCGAACTCGGGCGTCTTCTTGGCCTTCCAGTATCCGTTAGAAATTCCTGGCGTCAGCAATCGTGACTTTCTACGGGTCGCCTACAACGCGCATCGCAAGGCTAATGGCGAAGAAGAGATTGATGTCTTTGACTTTGACGATCTCGTTGAAGAGCGCTCTGAGATTGTGAAAATGGACGTTAGCTTCTTGGATCGCAGCGTCAATGAGGGGTTCTCGGGCGGTGAAAAGAAGCGCAACGAGATCTTACAGATGGCGCTGTTAGAGCCTGCTCTGGCAATCTTGGACGAGACAGACTCGGGTCTAGATATCGACGCACTCAAGACGGTTTCTGACGGTGTTAACCAGCTAAGCACGTCTGAGAATGCTTCTGTGCTGATCACGCACTATCAGCGACTGCTTAACTACATCGTGCCGGACTACGTGCATGTCATGTCGCAGGGCCGGATTGTCAAAACCGGTGGCAAAGAACTAGCCCAGGAGCTAGAGTCCCGTGGCTATGACTGGATTACGGCTGAGGAGGCGGTTGCCTAGTCATGACAAAGACAGTAGGTTCAAACTCAAACTCTGTGAGTGAAGTCAATCGCGAGACCTATCTTAAGCATCTGCTGACTCAGGCGGTAGCGGCAGCAGATGAGTCGAATCTGGGACTAAAGGCACTGCGTGAGGGCGCTATTGCCCTAGTTGGCGAGCAGTCTTTTCCCTCTGGAAGGGAAGAAGAGTGGCGATTTACAGACCTTTCTGACATGTTGGCTCTGCCTTTCCAAAGAGCGCAGTCAGTCCAGCCGACGGCTGAAGATTGGATGGCCAATCTAGGCTTGCTAGCAGGCGGCGCTTGCCTGACGACGATCAATGGTCACTATGACGAGGCGCTTTCTAGAGGGGGCAATCAGGCTACGAAAGGTGTGATTGTCGCGCCGCTCTCGCAGCTGCTTAAGAACCCTGACTATGCTGAGAAACTAGCGCCAGTCTTAGACAAGCGACTAGCTCAGATCAAGGGCGGTAGCGAGGTCTTTACAGCGCTGAATACGGCTGGCTTTGCGGATGTGATGGTGGTCTGGGTGCAGGCAGATCAGAGTCGTTGATGAGCCAATTTATATTGCTCGCGGTTCGCAGGGTGAGATTTTCTCGCAGGTGCGATCGCTCATCATCGCCGAAAAACACGCTAAATTCACCGTAGTCGAATCCTTTTTTGGGCAAGACCGACAGTCAGAGGCCTGCTGTAACAATAGCGTCACCGAACTCTGGCTAGAAGACAGTGCCCAGGTCAATCACATTCGCCTGCAAGACGAAAGCCCTGCCACCTACCACCTAGCCAAGACCGCCGTAGACCAAGCCGCAAACAGTCAATACCAATGCATTGCGATTGACCTAGGCGCAAAGCTATCGCGGCATCACCTAGAGGTTTACCAGTCCGGGCCACAAACCGACACAAAGCTCTATGGCCTGAGTGCGTTGGCCGATCGCCAGCTAGCCGACACCCATAGCCTACTAGCACTCACCTATCCCCACAGCAGCGCCACCCAGCTTCAGAAAAATATCGTAGACAATCGCGCTCACAGCGTCTTCAACGGCAAGGTTTATGTCTCACAAGCCGCACAGCTGACTAACGCCGCCCAGCTCAATCGCAATCTCATGCTCTCGCCAAAGGCAAGAGTAGATACCAAGCCTGAGCTAGACATCGTTGCCGACAATGTGAAATGCGCCCACGGGGCTACGGTCAGCCAGCTGCAAGCCGACGAAATCTTCTACCTACAGAGTCGAGGCATTTCCGCTGAGCAGGCTCAGCGTCTGCTGCTCTACGGTTTTGGCATGGAGATTGTCGAAAAGATTCCCATTCCTTCGCTAAAAGAAGCCTTGAGCCAACGCCTAAGAGATTGGGCGGCCTAGATAATAACGATCCTTCCCCAATCCCCCATCCCCTTTCCCCATGAGCGCCACCACCATCACCCCAGTCTTGCTCGCCAACGAAGTTCGCGCAGACTTCCCGATTCTCAACCAAACCATCAACGGCAAGCCGCTGGTCTATCTAGACAACGCGGCAACTTCGCAGAAACCGCAAGCCGTCTTAGATGCGATGGTCCACTACTACGAAGCGGATAATGCCAACGTGCATCGAGGCGTCCATACTCTAAGCGCTAGGGCAACAGAGGCCTACGAAGGCGCTAGAGACAAAGTTGCGGCTTTCATCAATGCGGCTTCTCGAGATGAGATTGTCTTTACTCGAAACGCCAGTGAAGCTATTAATCTGGTGGCCTACGCCTGGGGCCTGAGCAATCTCGAAAAGGGCGATGAAGTGCTGCTATCCGTGATGGAGCACCACAGTAATTTGGTTCCCTGGCAGCTGACTGCCCAAAGAACGGGCGCAGTGCTAAAGCATGTGCCGCTGACAGACACTCAGGAGTTCGATCTAGCGGCCTTCAACCAGCTAATCAACGACAGAACTAAGCTAGTGGCGGTCAACCACGTCTCTAATACGCTGGGCTGTATTAATCCGGTCCGAGAAATTGTCGAAGCGGCTCAGAAGTATGGGGCAAAGGTGCTGATAGATGCCTGCCAAAGCGTCCCGAATATGCCGGTAGATGTGCAGGCGCTGGGCTGTGACTGGCTAGTCGCTTCTGGTCACAAGATGTGTGGACCGACGGGCGCAGGCTTTTTGTACGGCAAGCTCGAAGTATTGCAGGCGATGCCGCCTTTCATGGGCGGGGGCGAAATGATTCAGGACGTGTCGCTCGATCATGCTACCTATGCGGAGCTGCCGCATAAGTTTGAAGCGGGGACGCCGGCGATCGCAGAAGCCGTCGTCTTGGGCGCAGCTGTCGACTACCTCAGCAATATCGGCATGAACCGCATTGCTGACTACGAGCACTTTCTAACCGCTTATCTGTATGAAAAAATTGCTCAGGTGCCACAGGTAAAGCTGTACGGGCCCAAGCCGAAAAGAGATGGGAGCGGGCGAGCTGCGATCGCAACTTTCACCGTAGAAGGTGTTCATGCACAAGATCTATCCACCCTGCTCGACCAGTCCGGTATCGCTATCCGCTCAGGCCACCACTGTACTCAGCCGCTTCACCACATTCTAGGGGTCAACTCTACCGCTAGAGCCAGTCTTTACTTTTACAACACCCCCGCCGAAATTGACGCCTTTATTTCAGCTCTAAAAGAAACAATTGATTTCTTCAGCGGCATTTTTGAATAGCCGTAAAGAAACCAATTTGGATGAATACTTCGCCTCTGCTCGTCTATGCTTTATAGTCTTTATTGTTGCGAGAGCATCCATCAGGAGCAGGTTAGACTCTTTTGATGCTGGCAAAGGCACCGATGACGCCATAGATTAACTATGAACGTTTCGCTGACGCGGCGGGAATCATAGCACCATGAACTCAGTATTCGGCATGGTTTGCTTCTAAGTGAATAAGATGTCAAGTCTCTCGGAGCAATCTGCAAGGTCAGGTACTATCGCTCAGAATGTGGGGCTAACTCATATCTCACAGGGAGTTTCTCTATCTGAAGCACTCGCCCTCTCGCCTCACGCTACACAACCAGATTCGAGCGTCGAAAAGTTGTCACCAGATGCTGAGCTTTTGCCGGAGCGTTCTCCCCAGTATTATCTACAACGCTTGCGTCAGCATCCCACACTACGCAGCGGCAATCTAACAGGAGCTGCCCACATCATTACACGGGCGGCTACCCGTATACTCGATATCGATCGGGCTAGTCTTTGGCTATATAGGACGCCTGATACCTTTGCTTTGATAGACCGGTATGACCGGGCGCTAGACACCCACTACGAAGGCACGCTGCTGAAGCCTGAAGACCACGCTCCCTATTTTGAGACCTTGGCTAGTCGCACTGGGCTAACGGCAGAAGACATTTCTCAGCCGACACCTGCCGTAGCTTACTTAGCTAAAACAGGCCTTACCTACCATTGCTCAGGCGCTTTTTTAGAGCTTTCTATCCGACATAGAGGCACTGTAGTTGGTGCGCTGTGGTGTGAGCACAGCCAAGTTCACCAGTGGACCGCTATAGAGAGTGCTCATGCGTTTTCTATAGCCTTGTTTGTAGAAACCGCTATTAGCACTCAGCAAAATCAAGCACTGAACGAGAAGCTCACTCGCCAGCAGCAGCAGCTCAAGCGGGAGACCATTGAACGAGAGCAAGCCGATCAGGCTTGGCAAGAAAGCCAGCGGTTTATTCAAAGTATTGTTGACGCTAGCACCAACATTTTATATATCGATAGCTTTGCAGACGGCAGCAGCTTTTATATCAATCGCTGGATCAAGAATGTATTAGGGTACGAACCTAAAGAGATACAGCAGTTAGGTGCCTGCTACCTAGAGCAGCTAGTCCATGCCGATCAGAAAAATTTGATGGCAATGGAGCGGCAGAAGTTGGCTGAGGCTAGAGATAGCGAAGTCGTTGAAAATGAGTATCGTTTTCGCCATAGTCAGGGTCACTGGCGATGGCTACTGTGTCGTGAGACCGTCTTTAAACGAGATCACAATGGTCAGCCCACGCAGATATTTGGCACAGCAACTGATATCACCAAGCGGAAGAACGCCGAAGTCGCACTCGCAGACTTTAATCAGGAGCTAAAACGGTTGGCCAGAATGGATGGGCTGACTCAAGTAGCCAACCGTCGTTCTTTTGATGAGTATATTAAGCAGGCTTGGAACAATATCGGTCCTGGACGCGCTTCGCTGTCATTGATTCTTTGTGATATTGATTATTTCAAAAGTTTTAACGATACTTATGGACATCAAGCAGGCGATATTTGTCTAAAGACTGTGGCAAAGACGATTGAAAAAACAGTGCAGCGCAGCACCGATTTCGTCGCTCGCTATGGTGGTGAGGAGTTTGCGGTAGTCCTGCCTAACACCAATGCGGCTGGTGCTGAGCGGGTGGCCGATGAGATTCGCCATGCGATCAAACTGCTTGAAATTGCACACAGTGAATCGAAGGTGAGCGATCGCATCACCCTCAGCCTGGGCATTGCCTCGATTAGCTCTAGCAAAAATGCTCATCCAGATATGTTGATTGCCGCCGCTGACCAGGGCCTGTACAGCGCTAAGTATGGCGGTCGAGATCGCTTCTGCACAAGTGAAATAGAATATCCGCAGCCTTTTTTATAAAAGTCACATGAAGACGAATGCCGTTCGCGTCTTGGATAATTTGGGTATTGAGTACGAGCTGTTGTCGTACCTCGTAGATCCTGACAATCTGACTGCCATAGTAACCGCCCAAAAGCTAGGTTTGCCTGCCGATCAGGTGTTTAAGACGCTGGTGGTCAATGGCGATCGCCAAGGGATTGCGCTAGTAGTCATACCAGGTGATTACCAGCTCAATCTCAAGGCCTTGGCCCATCTGAGTGGCGATCGCAGCGCTGAAACCGTCCCGCTCAAACAGGTGCAGCCGCTAACTGGCTACATTCGTGGAGGCGTCACCGCCCTAGCCTGCAAGAAACCCTATCCTGTCTTTTTAGATGAATGGGCGATCGCATACGAGCGCATTGCAGTCTCTGCCGGTACGCGGGGTCTGATGATTATGCTACAGACAGCAGACTACGTGAGGGCGACTAACGCGACAGTTGGTCAGATTGCATCCTGATGCCGGGCTATAGCTTCCGGCAGTTTGCTACAGAACTAGCGCTGGACTAAAAACATATACCCACGTCCCCGAATCGTCACAATGTACTTCGGGTTGCGCGTCGCATCATTCAACTTGATTCGCAGTCGAGAAATATGAACATCGACCGTCTTGGTATCGGCGGCGCTACTAGCGTCGTATCCCCATAGAGATTCAAGAATATCCCCACGTGAAAAGATATGACCCGGTCTGCTAGCCAATAGCTCAATCAACCGGAACTCTATCTCAGTCAGTCGCAAGTAATGTCCGTCTACGTACACCCTACGGCTACCTGGATCAATCGTTAGCTTTCCGGCCTTGATGGTAGGGCTTTTAGCTACAGGCGACGTATGATCTTGCCGTCTAGGCACACGGCGAAGAATAGAGCGAATGCGCGCAATCAATTCTTTCGTTGAAAAAGGCTTAACAATATAATCGTTTGCCCCCATTTCTAGACCTATTACCCGGTCTGACGAACTGCCCAAGACCGTTGCCATAATAATCGGTACGTCAGAAACTTTCCTTAACGCTTGACACACCTGAAAGCCGTCTAGCTTTGGCATCAAAACATCTAGAATCACAATGTCAATGGTGTCAGCATTCGATTGAAAACACTGCAAGGCTTCTTGACCATCGGCAGCAGCAATCACCCGATAACCAGAAGCTTTGAGATTGTTGGTCAGAGCTGATCGAGTCCGTAGATCGTCTTCAGCGATCAAAATTGTATAGCTTGGCTTAATCACTATCAGAAAGTATTTGTAAAAAGTGGGTTTTGTAAAAAATGGGAAAAGAAACTGAACAGAAGTACAAGCCTCAAAGAAAAAAGCTTGCGCTGCACCAATCTACGGCTATCTTTCTAAAGCTTCTTCTCCAGCAGGACTTCAGCAGCGACAGTACGCTGCTCTCTGTTTCAAAAGCCTGCTCTTATGTGCTTAGACAAATATGTCATTGACCATATACTGGCCCAAACATTTCTTCAGATTAACGATTAACTACAAGTTCCTGTAGTTATATAAAGCTATGTTTGGTCACTAAAACAAGCTTTCCTCAAATTTAGCGATTCAAGAGGTCGCTAGTAAGCCTATGTCTACAAGCTTTTGCTCAACGACGAGACTTTGGGTACTTGGTCCTAACAGCTCTCATAATTGCCCAACTTCTAGAAAGTTCTGAAGAAAAGCATATCCTTTAGTTTACAAGCACTTCCGAACTTTCTCTACATACTTTTGCGTTGGAGAAAATGAGAATACTTAACATTTTTATACAAAGTTAACGGAATATTTCATTCTCTCGCTTTAGGTTGTGGTCTCTTACTAACCTTGAGAAGGTATCGCTCAATTTTGCGTGGCCTTTCATGAGCGTTGCCTCGACTGTAGGCGCGCTACTGTTTCCCTTTGGCCTTCTTTTGGGGTCTTGTAATCTATGCAAGACCGCTCTGATATAGCAAGTTTGCTCTTTACGCTTCAGCGATCGCTCACTACAAGTTCTTCCTAGCTACCCTGGCCGCTTTGTCCCATACTTTGGATCAAAAAACCCCATACCTATATTCCAAGACCACATTTAATAAAGGCTGAAATTCTCGTGACCTGATGCTCTAGACTTATTTGAGATTGGTGGCACTAGGTCGTTTTGACTGTATGTTGCTTATCTTTGTCTATGTTGTTTTGGCTTCAGGTCATTGATCTAAAGGGAATTTCAGGCTTATGCGACTGTCTCAGATGCTTTTTGTCACGCTGCGAGAAGATCCAGCGGAAGCGGAAATTCCTAGTCACAAGCTATTGCTAAGGGCAGGCTACATGCGTCGCATCGCCAGCGGTTTGTATGCTTATCTACCTTTGCTGCTGCGCGTGCTTGACAAGGTGTCGGCGATTGTGCGTGATGAGATGAACGCAACTGGTGCGCAGGAGTGTCTGTTGCCACAGCTTCAGCCTGCTTCTCTGTGGAGAGAGTCTGGTCGGTGGGATACCTACACCAAAGCCGAAGGTATTATGTTTAGCCTGGGCGATCGCCGCGATCAGGAGCTAGCGCTAGGGCCAACTCATGAAGAAGTGATTACGGCGATCGCTCGTGATATGGTTCGCTCTTACAAGCAGCTGCCGCTACACCTGTACCAAATTCAAACTAAGTTTCGCGATGAGATTCGCCCCCGGTTCGGGCTGATGCGGGGCCGCGAGTTCATTATGAAAGACGGCTATTCTTTTCACCCTGACGCAGAAAGTCTAAAGGAAACTTACGACCAGATGTACCAGACGTATAGCAACATCTTGCGTCGCACAGGGCTAGCATTTAGGGCGGTTGAGGCTGATTCTGGAGCGATTGGCGGCTCTGGCTCGACTGAGTTTATGGTGCTAGCTGAAGCCGGTGAAGACGAGGTCTTGTATACCGAGGACGGTCAGTATTCCGCCAATGTAGAAAAGGCAGTTTCTTTGCCACCAGAGGCTGCAACTTCCGCCTTTGCAAGCTACGAAAAGCGCGAGACGCCCAACACGCCAACAATTGCGACTCTAGTCGATTTTCTAGATTGCTCATCGACGCAGATTGTTAAGAACGTGCTGTATCAAGCGAGCTATGACAACGAGCAGCGAGTGCTAGTAATGGTGAGCATTCGGGGCGATCAGGACGTTAACGAGACGAAGCTACAAAACGCGCTGACTAATTTGGCAAGCGAGTATGGGGCAAATACGCTGCTGGCGCTAGAAGTGCCGGATGCAGAAGCGCAGGCAAAGTGGGCGACGAAGCCTTTGCCTTTGGGCTATATTGCGCCTGATCTATCAGATGATTTCATTGGTAAGCAGGAAGGGCTAGCGCCCAAGTTTCTGCGGATAGTGGATGAAACAGCGGTTGAGCTGAAAAATTTTGTGACGGGTTCTAATGAGAGTGGGTTTCATGTCGTCGGCGCGAACTGGGGCAAGGAGCTGGATTTGCCGAAGCGTCAGATGGATTTGCGGACGGCGATCGCGGGCGACCGAGCAGTCCACGATCCTACTCAAATCATCAAAACTGCACGCGGCATCGAAATCGGTCATATTTTCCAGCTAGGCAGCAAGTATTCGGCAGCGCTAGGCGCGACCTATACCAGTGAGCAGGGCAAAGAAGTGCCGCTAGAAATGGGCTGCTATGGCGTTGGAGTTTCCCGATTGGCGCAGGCGGCTGTAGAGCAGTCCTACGACAAGAATGGTATTATCTGGCCAGTGGCGATCGCACCCTATCACGCGATTGTCGTCGTGCCGAATATCAACGATGCCGACCAGATGACCGCTGCTGAAAAGCTTTACGATGAGCTGAATGCGGTGGGTGTAGAAACCCTGCTAGACGATCGCAAAGAGCGAGCGGGCGTGAAATTTAAGGACGCTGAACTAGTCGGTATTCCGTTTCGGGTGGTGACCGGGCGATCGCTCAAGAACGGTAAAGTAGAAGTCGTCAAGCGTGCTAGCGGAGAAGCTGAGGAGATTGCTTTAGATGATGTCGTTAGCATACTCAAAGGGTGGGTCACTGCCGCCACCGAAAAGTAATGGAATTAATTACCGTTCTGCTATCTAGCTTGCTGCTGCTGATTTCGCCTGTGGGAATCGTGGTGGATCAGGTGGCGGAGAATGCGATCCGCGATCGCCTCGCCGGAGCCGAGAGCCTAGACGTGCGCATCGACAACGGTCCGTCTTATCAGCTTTTGCAGGGAAAGGTCGATAAGGTGCGCATCGCCGGACGCGGTATCTCACCCATTCCGGGCCTGCGATTTGAGGTCGCGGAGCTAGAAACCGATCCGATTGATCTGGCCTTTCGTCCGCTGCGCCAGGGCGAAGTCGTCTTGGACAAAGCCTTTCAGGGGGCAGCGCATATTGTGCTGACTGAGGCGGATTTGAATACGTTTTTGGCTTCGCCTTTGGTGACTGCGCAACTGGGGGCATTGGATATTGGCTTTTTGAATCCGGCTCAGGCTCGAGAGCGCGATCGCTATCAAATCAACAATCCGACGATTGACTTCCTAGAAAACGGTCGGATTAAGCTCAGCGCAGAGCTAGAAGATCTGGCTCAAGAAGGTGATTTGCTGATTGAAGCAGAGACTGGATTAAGCATTTTGGGGGGCGATCGCCTGGTATTAGAGACACCTACCCTAGTCGCCAACGGTCAACCTGTGCCAGATCGTCTAGTTAACGCCCTCCTAGGTGGCTTTGCAGAGCAGTTGAGCCTACAGCAGCTTGACGAGCGCGGCATTACAGCGCGGGTGCTGAACATGACAGTACAGCCCAACGCACTGGACTTGGCGCTGTGGGTCCGCGTCGATCCGAGTGTGACTGCACCTGCATCCCCAGCTGCCGAGCCGAGCCCGACAGAGTGAAAGAACCGTAGACAGACAACGGTACCGCGCTGTCCTCATCCTAAGGTTCTCTTCCTCAGGCAATGGAAGTGTCGCGCAACGAAGGTAGAGCAAAGTGCTCAAGACTATGGCATTGTCGCTGGCAGTGCGATCGCTGCTTTAGTCCTAGTGATAAGAGTAGCTGTACTGATGAGATCGAAGTCCACGGTGGTTCGGCAGCGAAAGTAATTTTTAGTGAGACCTACCAAGTTTAGCGATTGTAAGGTGGCCTTACCGCCTTTGATGCAAAATCAGTCGGTTGCCGTCTGGGTCGTAGGCATAGATCTCCTTGCCATGGGAAGCATGCAAAATTTCCCCAGGTGGAGCATATCCCATCGCGTCTAGACGGGCGATCGCCTCGTCCAAATTGCTCACCTCTATACAAAGACTCATGGTCCCACTCATCGCTGTCTGGCGGACTGCGGCTACAAATTCCGTAGCGTTATCTTCCTTGGGCCGAAAGATCGCTAGGCGCAGACCCGGCAGATGGAATTCTGCATAGGTAGGTGTGTTTGGTTGGGGTGCGATCGCTAAAAAAGCGCTGTAAAACTCAACCTGATCTTCTAGATTGACACTTGCTAGCGTCACAAAAGCAGACTGGAAAACATTCGGCGTTGGCATATTTAATTAGAGAACTTCATCTAGACGATCTACTCAAATAGTTTCATTCAGATAGCCAGGATCGTTGTCACTCAAATATGTAGACGGTGGACGCCTATTTTTCATCATCTTTAGCCGTTGTTGATAGCTTCTTGAACAGAGAAATCTACTCCTTTTAGGCTATCTACTTCTACGTCCTTCATTTGAAAACTATCTACAATTTGCTTGAAAGTTGCCGCTAGCGGTACGGCAATCACCGCACCCAATAGTCCACATGTCTGAGCACCTATGAGCAGTGACAACAAAACCCACACGGGGTTGAGGCCAACTGCATCGCCCAAAATCCGAGGTGTAAACACATTGTCCACAATCTGATCGGTGATAATGCAAGCAGCTAGCACCTCAGCACCTAATAGTGGATTGCTCAAACCGACTAGCAAGCTGACAGTCGCCATCCCTAACCAGTCACCAAAAGGAACAAACACGCACAGGCCAATTCCTAGCCCAGATATCAGCCAAAAAGGAACGTGCAGTAAATAGAAAATTAGCGCCAGCGTGACTCCCATTATTGCCGCAATTACTGCCTGACCAAAAAAATAGTTCTCAAACTGCGTACTCAGCGCCCGGCTGATCTGTTCGCCCAAATCGTTGGGTAGCCACCTGAAAAGACCCCGCCAAAATGATTTGCCATATAAGACTAAATACAGCGTCAGCACCGTCGTCAGAACAATGTCAAAAAGTTTATCAGCAAAGCCAAGCAAGAAGCTTATTGCCTGACCTGGTAACAGCTTCAGCTCTACTGGCAGCAGATTCGTAAGCTGGTTAGTTAAATCGCTGATGTCAATGTTGTCGGCGGTCTCTAGCTTGTCGAGTTCGGTGTCGAGCACTTCCAGCTTCTGACTGCCGGAAGCTAGCCAGCCTGGTAGCTGTGTGGTCAGATCGGTAAGTTGATTGAGCAGGACAGGTGCCACTGTTACAGAGAGCAGGGCAATTCCTGCCACCACTAGTAAGACAATAACCAGTACGCTGTAGCCTCTAGCAAGGCCAGTTCTCTCTATCAAACTCACTAGGTAGTCTAGTAAGAACGCTAGCAAGGTAGCTACTACAAAAATACTCAGAAGTGCCTGAAAGTATTGAATACCTCGAAGCAGTAGCCAAAAGTTGAAAACAGTAAGTGGGATCGCCAGCTCCCACACTAGCCACTGAGGTAATCTGTCGAGCAGTTTAGTCAACTGGTTCCTTTTGATAAAGCTATCTGGCTACATTAGTACTTTGGGAAAACCGTAAAGGCAAGTCTCTTATAGGCTACATGAGGGCTGTCTTATGGCAGATATAACGGATGATGTCAGCGGCAAGAAAGACATATCTAAGGCCATTTTGATACATCTATCCTCAAAGGCGGTAAGCCGCACAGAGCTTAGGCAAAACGGCCTGTGCGTCTCCTTTCGAGACATGTCTTCTTATCCTTTTGTTCGTGCGCCCTATTCCAGCATTGCTAACAGCTCTAGGACGACACCGTTCGTCCAGCCAAAACCAATCTCATTGCTGCTGTAGCCGTACTGAATTTCATCAGAGACCTCGCCAGAGCAAGTTTCTAAATCGTATTTCTCTAGCAGGCTGCCGCTGCGCTCATAATCTGCCACAACCAAAGTAATAAAGCGCTGCGCTAGCCGCGTTGCCTCTTCGTCATAGCCATATCGTTTTAGTCCCTTTACTGCAATTAGCTGCAGTGGAGCCCAGCCAAAAGGGTCGTCCCACTGGTTGCCAGATGCGTGTGTGCTCGTACGTATACCGCCAGGGGCTTCAAACTTGTCTAAATTTTGAACGACAGCTGCGGCTTGTTCGTCAGAGGCTACTCCTGCCCATAGCGGGTAGAAGGTCGTTGCAAATTCGTAGTAGTGGCGCTCGCCCGTTGTCAGATAATGGTCTAGGTACAGACCATGCTTGTCGTCCCATAGATATTTGTCGATGTTCTGCTGTCGCAGCTTGGCTTTGTGCAACCAGCCTTCAACTTCTACAGTGTGATCTACTTGTTCTACTTCAGCTAGAAGGCGGTAAATTTCGGCAATGTCTTGCTCCATTGTGTAGAGCAGCACATTCAAACAGACCGGCAGATAGTGGACAATATCAACGCTGAATGGACCAAAGCGGTTGGTCGGATCAAAACCAGACTCTCGCATAGAGCGATCGCCTTTGTAGAACAAATCGGTCAGCTTGTCTTCTTTCTCGTCATAAAATAGCGACACGTCATAGTCTTTGATCGCTTCGTGTTTATAGAACTCTCGAATTCGATCAAAGTGCGTTTGGCCGTCTTCATCGACTTCCGAAACGACTACTTCTGGTGCGGGCCCTTCACCAGAGGCATAAAACCTAGAAAGGCCGCTCTCCTTATTGAAATGGGGTTCGCTCAACCAATAGTCATAGTATTCGACCAGCGTAGGTAAGGTAGATCTTAACCAGTTTGCGTCCTGCGTTCTGTTGTAGATTTTGAGCACCATGTTGGCTAGCAGCGGTGGCTGCGATCGCCCTAGAAAATAAGTCCGATTGGCGTTGAGAACAGTGCCATAGTGAACCACCTGATACAGCAGCTGATCGGTCAAGCTTTTGGCTATTTCGATCCGACTGTCTTGTAGAAGACCCAGCAAAATAAAGTAGCTATCCCAGCCATACAGCTCATTGAACCGTCCACCCGGAACGATATAGTCACCAGGTAGGTACAACAGACCGTGATCTTCAATCTCGCCGTCTTTGGGCAGAGTCTCTATACGGATCCGGCTGAACTCGGCTGACATCGTTTGCTTCAGTGTGTCAGCCACCTCTTTGGGATTTTCTTTAGCAGAGATGTACACTGGCCATGATTTTCCCGACTCATGCTCTACCTTCGAGTCTCTTGCCGCTGTCAAAATATGATCGTGCCCGCGTCTCAAGGTCTCCCAGGTCATCTCTATATACTTTCTGACAGCTGCGATCCGTTCAGCGCTAGGATAGCTGCTGTCTATAGATGCGCTGCTCGAGCTGAGGACTTGCTCTGTAGTTTGCTCTGTAGATAGCTCTGTAGGTAGTTCAGGGGACGTCTCAAAAGGTACCTCAGACGAGAGCGGCGATTGAGAAGAAAAGTTAACAGTGGTGTCTGGTTTCACGGGCGTGTATAAAATAATAATGGAGCTGGTAAAGTTAGCGTCGAGAGCTGATTCTGCCCATTGACGATTTCGCTCAAAACATTCTCGTACGCTGGCTTTCTGCACTGGCTTTCTATGATTACTCACCAGAGCGGGATAGCACGCTTAAAGAAAGGGGTTTTGGGCGCGAGTCCTTTGCTGTCACGATAGGGTTAGTCACGTTGCTAAGGTACAGTACGCTAGCTGAAAGCATTGCGTAGCAACGGGCAAAGTGACTTGCGTTATCCAAATGCATCTGGGTAACGCTACGAATACCTTCTGACAGCAAAAAAAGACGAAGGGAAAACAAGCGGCAGACTATAGACACTGTAATATCAATATCAGGAAAACCGCCAATTTAGTTGTTTATGATGAACGTCGCTTGCCTTTAGTCAAGCGCTGATCTGGACGCGATGGAATATTAGACTATACATCACTAGCCTCAAAGCTATGGTTTTCGCTGGCTAATAGCGCCACTGGGAAGTGCTCTAGCAGACTGCCAACGGAGAGAGAGGCCTGTGCTGTCGTAGTGCGTTCTGTTAGCCAATCTTTCCAGTCGGCTCTGTCTGCGTTGGGCAGCTCGATGGTCGTGTCTCCCCATAGCTGGGCTCCACAGGGCAAGACATCCGGCTCAACCATATTGGTCAAAAAGCGGGGAACCACAATCACTACGGTATGCTCACCTTGATGCCGAGCATAGGCAACTACGCTCTCCGCATGTTCACCAGTGACCTTTAGCGGGATATAAGCGCCGCTTCTGAACACGTTGCGAAAATAGTTTCGTGCAGCTAGCCCTCTGAGCATTAGAAATAGCTTGATCCGCCCGTCTGTTCTGTTTTTCAGCAGATATTCTAATAGGTCGCTAGGCTGCTTTTTCCACTTGGACTGGATGTCTTCCATGGCACTCAAGCGCTCTGCATAGTCTACAGATCGGCGGTTATCTGGATCGACTAGGCTCAAATCCCACAGTTCACTGCCTTGATAAAAGTCGGGAATGCCAGGGACTGTAAGCTTGATCAGCAGCTGAGAAAGCGAATTGTAGATACCGTAGGCCGCGACTTTTGCCTGAAAATGCTGGAGCTTCGTCAAGAAGGTGTTGTCTTCGCTAGGTGTCAATAGCGTATCGACGAAGTTGACGTAGCCCTCTTCATACTCTTCGTCGGGTCTTAGCCAGTTGGTATAAACCTTGGCTTCTCGCACGGCTTTTACGACATAGGCCTTTACCCGCTCTCTAAAGTCGGGTAGCTCAGCATCGTCGAAGGGATACGCGCCGACTAGGGTCTGATAGAGAAAATATTCGTCGTTGCTATCGGGAACGGTCTGATCGCTGCTGCCGTGCTTTTTGTCCGCGTTTAGCTGGCTCCATAGCTTGACCTGCTCTTCCCATGCGTTGGGCAGCTCGGATAGAACGCTGAGACGCGATCGCACATCCTCACTCCTTTTCGTATCGTGCGTAGAAGTGGCATTCAGCGTGTGCGGCCAGTGCTCTTGCTGGTAGGTATTGTAGCGATGAAAATCTGCCAGCGCGATGCCAAAATTCTCCGGCGATCCGCCCACCTCATTGAGCCCGATAAACCGGTTATACACATAGAACAGTGTGTCTTCTAGCCCCTTAGCCATCAGCGGCCCGGTAAACTGCTGGAGCCGCATGACAAAATGCAGCCACTGCGCTCTTTCCTCAGACGGCAGAGAATCTTCATGCTCTAACAGCAAGAACTTTTCGATCAGCTCCAGCTCATTCCTCAGCTGAGGAATGCGTTTCCTTGCCTGCCGGATCGCTGTTTGGATATACTGTACGTCTCGCTCGCTGATTCTCTGCTGATTGATATAGGTGCAGTAGATCGGAAAGCACACTAGCACCTCCTGAATCGCTGTCTTCAGACCGTTGGCTGTCAAATCACGACCATACCGGTACTGACTCGCTACTTTTTTCAAAAATCGAGCCAGATTGTCAATATCACCGACTAGGTTCGTATCGGCAATCAGCTTTTTCTTTTCTAGAACCAGACTGTGATAGCCATTGCGTATGCCGGTAAACTGCTGATAAAGCTGCGTAAAGTCACTGCGATTTTTCTGACAGCAAAACAGTCGGTTTACATACGTCAAAAACTCGTATCCAGACGTTCCCTGTACGGGCCAGTGGGTTGGCAGCTTCTCTCCTGGCTCTAAGATCTTTTCGATGACGGTATAGACCCCGTCCATCTTCTCTTCGAGCCTTTCTAGATAGGCTAGCGGATCGTATAGCCCGTCAATGTGATCTATTCTCAAGCCGTTGAACTTTCCAGCCTTGACCAGGTCTCTAATCAGCGAGTGCGTTTGATCAAACACTTTTGGATTATCGACCTTCAAACAGATAAGTTCATTTACTGTAAAAAAACGTCGATAGTTTAGCTCTTCTGCACCGACCTTCCAGAAAGAAAGTCGATAGTACTGCGATAGCAATAGCTGATCCAACAGATCGAAACTTTTTGGCCTACCTAGCTGTCCATTGAACACTTCAATGTTTTGATCGATGAAAGTTTTGATCTCTTTGTTTGAGCTATACAGCTCCCACAATACGTGCTTAACGAATAAGCACTGGTCTTGTTTTGCCTGTCCGGTCATCGCAGGCAAGGTTTCTTTTACGATATTGAGAATTCCGATCAGCTTGATATAGTCGGGCTCTTGTGGTCCCATTTGACGTCGCAGCCACGATAGCTCGTTACTCAAAAAAGCATCATAAGAATCCACCCGAATCGGAAAGCTCAGCCCGTAGTAGTTGACCCGCAGCCCATCCTCATCATAGCTCAGCTGAATCTCGCCTCTTTCTAGAGCGCGATCGTAGAAATCGCCTAGCATAGGCGCTAGGACTTTACCTTGAATATCGTCGTAGGAATGCTCCCATTCAATATCAAAATACTCAATGTATTGCGAATCAGGGCCATACTCCAACACATCCATCAGGTAGTGATTCTGACGGTCGTAGGCCATATGGTTTGGCACGATATCCTGTACCCAGGACATGCCCCGCTCGTGCAAGTCATCGACCAAGACATCAAAGTCTTCCATTCCCCCTAATTCGGGATTGAGCCGAGCCGGATCAACCACGTCGTATCCATGCTGGCTGCCAGTTCTAGCCTCGAAGATAGGTGAGGCATAAATGTCGGAGATACCCAAGCGATCGAGATAATCAACAATCTCTTTTGCCTGAGAGAATCCAAAGCTAGGCGTGAACTGAAGACGGTAGGTAGCAACGGGAATACGCATAGCAGCTCAATAAATTAATAGATAGTATGGAGAAATTGAAAGACAAACCAGACAGTCTTTTAAGTCAATATCCTCTATGGCGCAGTTTGGGAAAGTGACCAAGAGGAAACTGGCTCCGCTCTATACAGCGCGATGCTAAATGGACTGAGCAGCAAAGTCTGATCGCTATCCTCAGCGGAGAGTCTTGCCGGTAGAGGTTCTGCCTTGGAAAGCTCTTTACTCTCTGCCGAACACCACTGCGCATCCGCTGAATTCAGCTGCTGCCACCAGGCTTGCGACCCTAGGGTGAGGCCCACTTTGGTCGCCTGATCGCTGAAATTCATCAGGCAAAGCAGATCACCGCTGGCCATGGACTGCTTGTATTGCAAAGTGTCTCCTGTGTGGGCAACCACGATGTCTGATGAGCGGGTAGGTGTCATCACTCGGCACTGGCGTCTGACCTCGATGAGCCGCCGATAAAACTTGAGCATGATTCGCTGCTGCTGTCGATCTTCTAAGGACTTGTCCGCGCCAGATAGCCAGTTGAGCTTTGATTTCTCGTAGGTTTCTTCACTGACAGGATCGGGCGGCGTACCCTGATCGTGAAAGGCCGAAAATTCTTCTGTTCGACCCTTTCTAACGCCTTCGATTAGCGCCGGATCGCTGTGGTCAACAAAGTACAAAAATGGGTTGGTTTCTCCGTACTCTTCACCCATAAATAGGAGAGGAATATAAGGGGAAAGGAGCGTGATCCCGGCTGCTAGCTTTAGGGCGGGGAAAGAGACCAGCGAGGCAAGGCGATCGCCTACCATTCGATTGCCTACTTGATCGTGGTTTTGATTGCAGACGACAAACTGGTATGAGGGCAGATCGTCGGCGGGGCTGCCGTGGATTCTGTGACGAAACGGAGAGTATTGTCCGGCGTAGACGAATCTGTTTTTGAGTGCGATCGCCAAAGATTCTAAACTGGCAAAATCGCTGTAGTAGCCAATGGTCTCGCCGGTCAGCCGTGCATGCAGAGCATGGTGAAAGTCATCGCTCCACTGGGCGCAAAGCTGATAGCCGCCCTGCTGTATAGGGCGAATCAAACGCGGATCGTTCAGATCGCTCTCGGCAATCAAAAAGGCAGAAAATCTTCGTTCTGCGGCAAAGTCTGCGACTGATTCGGAGAGCACCTGTAGAAAATGCTTCGCGCCGAAGTCATAGATGGCGTGAACCGCGTCTAGGCGTAGTGAATCGATGTGATAGTCGCGCAGCCAGCTAATGGCATTCTCTAGAAAGTAGCGTCGAACGCCGTCGCTATAGGCGTCGTCAAAGTTAATGGCGCTACCCCAAGGCGTTTGGTAGCGCTTGGTTGTGTAGGGACCAAACTTGCCTGTGTAGTTTCCTTCTGGGCCAAAGTGGTTGTACACCACGTCTAGAATCACGGCTAGTCCGAGCTGATGACAGGCATCTACCAGCTTTTTTAGAGCGTCTGGGCCACCGTATGAGTTCTGTACCGCAAAGGGAAAAACGCCATCGTAGCCCCAGTTGCGTTCGCCTGGGAACTGGGCGACCGGCATAATCTCGACGGCGGTGATGCCGAGATCTACTAGGTCGGGGAGACGGGCGATCGCACTTTCAAACGTCCCCTCTTCTGTAAAGGTGCCGACATGCAGCTCATAGATCACGTACTCTGCTAGCGGCACCCCTTGCCAACCGCGATCGCTCCACTCAAACTGATTGTGATCAATTACTTCGGAAGGACCGTGTACGCCTTCTGGCTGATATCTAGAGGCCGGATCGGGCCAAGAGGCTTCACTGTTTAGCCGATACTTGTAGCGTGTACCCGCTGGTAATTCTGGCGCATGGGCTCGCCAGTACCCTTCATCATCACTGATCATTTCCACTAGTCTAGGCTTGACAGGCTTCTGCTGGTGACCCAGAATTTCCACCGCGACAGAATCCACCAAAGGTGCCCATACCGTGAATTGACAGCCATCCTCAAACCTTCCACCAATGTTCATAGTTGTACGATGCAGAACATCTAGGCTCTGCCTATAAGAAGCTATTAGCCGTTAAGAATATCAAAAGAAAATTTTCTAGACGGCTACCCATAGACATAAACCGACAATCGCTCTTGAAATAGCCGCTTCTTATCAGCAAACGGCCACTTTCTATCAGCGCCGTTGCCGCAGCACCGTCACTACTGTGGTAAATCATCCGTGGTGAATCGTCGTATAGCGCATCCGAGCCAGCGTCCTACAAAAAAGGAGATGACGCTAGTCGTCTCCTATGCATGCAGCTAAGTTGATATGCAGCTGTGCGTTAGTTGAGCGTTGATGTCTACTAACTGTGGCTGCGTCTCGGTGTCGATCTCGGGCGCTATTTCGATGGTTTCGGCGTCTGATGGACGCCGCTATCTACGCAAGCGATCGCCGCGTGCGGTTATTCGCTGCTATCTTTGCCGTACTTAATACCAACATCATCTAGCAAATTCGATGACAGCCTTGTACAGGCTCTTCCCAGCTTTTGATATTGCTTAACAAGTCCCTGGTTACATCAATTTGACAAACTGAGAAGTGCGAGTAGCCGCCTGTGGAACACCGCTAAGCCAATTGTAAATACGCTTGCAGTTGATTGCAGTAGCCGTCATCAGATGTTGTAGATGCGTTTTCGCGAAACCAATGTAGCGAGCCCGACATAGACCATGCGCACGAACACCTTCAGGCATGGTGCCTTCACACCAGCACGCAACGCGTAGTCTGCTTGATAGTTGGCTGTTACCGCATGCTTTCTCGCTTTCGCCAACGCTTTATACTGCGCTTCTGAACGTGACGTTATTGAGCAGCGCGATCGCTTAGAGCGCATACCCAAGCTCAAAATCACAACGATCCCGCCGCAAAAAGTTGTTGTAGATGGTGAAATTACAGACACTACCCAGTTGAGTTTGACTATATTGCAAAGGGGTTGACCATTCTAGCGCCGATTGCGAATGACTAGATAGGTAGATGTTCTTTCGGTGTTTTCTGGATCTTCTAAATGGTTTGTTCTAGTATATTTCTCGGACTACTATCACCAGCTAAGAAACAAGGAGTCTGCCTCTTCGGTTGTCTCTAACAACGTTTTAGATTGAAGCTTTAGCTCATCAGCATGTCTGTTCAACTCTGTAGTTAATTCTCCCTCTTAGGAAAAGCCTCTTCGTCAGTAAATTTAGGCTGATATCACGGTTTTCAGTAGGGAAGCGATCACGTCCTGAGTCAGGCTGAGAAATTAACAGGGACGCTTTCTGCCCAAGGGCCCGCCGTCAACTCTGAGAAAGGATTTGTTTGAAGTATAGCTTCTGCCAAGTTGATATCAAAAAACAACCTTCAATCCTACAATGAGGACTGAAGGTTGAAATTCACACTGTGTTTAACGAGCGCTATCTACTAACGGCGTGACTTCGATCTATACGAACTGAAAAGCCTTACTTTCCAGTTCTAAACCGCCGCCATTTTCAACAATTCCAATCAGTTCTTTTCTGTCTGACTGGTTCGCAAAAATTCCAACAGAAATTTGTTGGTTCTTCGAAGATACGACCCCCAAGGTGTAATCACTTTCCTGTCCGTGAAGTTGAATAACATCGCCCTGCGTACCCGAGAAGTCCTTGATCCGAGCAAAATCCTGCCCTCCCAAGCTTCCAACATTACCATCGTCGTAGAAGATACCATCGGCATCGCCCAGCACAAACGTGTCTGCGCCCTGCTTACCGAGCAAAGTATCTCTTTCCCCTTTACCTGGTAGTTGACTATCTGGGTCTACTCCGATCAGGGTGTTATCGCTCGCATCACCGACAATAATATGTCTTTGAGAACTGTCCGCAGGCATGTTGCCACGCTCTTGTACAGTAGTCTTTGTAGGGTCTAGACCGCTGGCCATACCTAGATCCGTCAGCGCGTTTGCATTTTGTCGTGCGATCGCCGCAATAGACTTCGTAGCAGATGCTTTAGGCGCTGTAAACGTGAAGTCAGTTGTTGAAGTTGCGATCGCCTTACCAGCACCCTTTGCCCGTGTATAGGCAGTTGCTTTTATGCTAAATTTCCCAGGGCTCAGGGACTCACCATTAAAGTTGCCTTCAATATCACCAAATAAAGCATAGGGTTTAACGTTTTCGATACGGTTTCCCAGGCTCGACTCAAACTTCACACTTTGTATCTTCTCAGTGCCTACCTTGTCGACTTGAGCTATCACATTGTAGGACTTCAAATCCAGACCACTCAAATCTATAGTGCTATCTGCACCCAGATCTTCATAACCATCCACAATCTCATTAGTTTTGGCATTAACCAAAGAGAACTTCAATGATGGATCAGACGGTGTCGGTGTGAGAGTCGGCGTAGGCTCTTTTTCCTCTTTTGGAAGCGCAGGCTTCGGAGCAGATGCTTTGGGCGTTGTAAACGTGAAGTCAGTTGTCGAAGTTGCGATCGCCTTACCAGCACCCCTTGCCCGTGTGTAGGCAGTTGCTTTTATGCTAAATTTCCCAGGGTTCAGGGACTTGCCATTAAAGTTGCCTTTAACATCGCCAAACAAAGCATAGGGCTTGATATTTTCGATACGGTTTCCCAGGTTCGACTCAAACTTCACACTTTTTATTTTCTCAGTGCCTGCCTTGTCGACTCGAGCTACCACATTGTAGGACTCCAAATCCAGGCCACTCAAATCTATAGTGCTATTTGCACCCAGATTTTCATAACCCTTCACAATCTCATCAGTCTCAGCATCAACCAAAGAGAGCTTCAATAATGGATCAGACGGGGTCGGGGTCGGGGTCGGGGTCGGGGTCGGGGTTGGGGTCGGGGTTGGGGTCGGAGACGGGGTCGGCGTAGACCCTTTTATCTTTGAAAGCGGCGCATTGGCGTCTCTTAGAAATCCACCGTTGCGGAGCGTAATGCGATCAAGTACATAGCCGTCAGAGCGGCCAGAGACCTCCAGCTGATATTGAGTATTAGCCTTAAGCGAGACTCTGGCGAGCGATTTCGCCTTGTTTTTATCGAAGATACGGCCCCAGCGAAGTTTGTTATTAGCGTCGCCAAAGCTTGTGAAAAGCTTCGTCGGGGACTGAATGACTTTGCCTGTCGCCACCTCTTTAACAGCAATGTAGGCATCATTGCCCAAGTCGTCTCGAAACTTACCCATCGCGCTTTTGTCACGGGCTGAGTGGAGCGCAATACCGTACCGGCCGGACTCATCGGTTTCAAAGGTATAGCTCAACGTTTGGCCCGATGGTACATTCTTAAATGAATTGGGTCCGTCGTAGAGAACAGCCTTTTTGCCCTGTACCTGTGTGCGTTTCCAATTGCCCTGCAGGCTAGCGCTCTCAGCTTCTAAAACAACATCTCCATTTTGCCCGCGGTATACAGGATCACCACTTGAGATCAAGTTAGAGACTGGTTTGGGTTTTGGCGTCGGCGAGGGTGTGGGCTGTCGGCCAGAGAAAGTTGGTGGATTTCGGTCAAAGAACGCTTTTGCATCGGCGGGATCCGCGTCTTGCTTACCGGTGATGGCATAGAACAGCATGCCCGCATCGGACGGATCGTCTGCCCTTTTCTTCTCCGCACTGTCCGCATTGCTCATTTTCTTGCGAGCTTCTTTTAGCACCGGATTGTCGGTGCTGTCCAACCAGTTCCAGGCTGAATTATTAAAGCCTTTGTTTGGTGGACCATTTTGGTCTCTGATATCAATCTGGGTGATCTCTGAAAAGTCGGCACGGAGATCGCTCCAGGTTCTAGGCTTACCGCCACCGGGCCGTTTACCCTCAGCTCGATTTTCGTTCCAGATGGAATGAGATAGCAGCGTTAGATTTTTTCTATTGACCACACTGGTGCGCTCCAGCGCCCGATAGATAGCCTCCATAGGGCCACCTTCAATCGCCAGTACTTTCTGTCCAGAGTTGAGAATTTTTACGACTTCGTCAGTGGTTTTTTCAATACCATCTTGATAGTTATAAGTATCGATGCCTAGCTTTTCGGCGAAGGCTGCGCTTTCTCTCATGGCCGCAACTTGGTCAGCTTCATTAGGCTCACTGAGGTTGTTGCCATAAAAGAAAGTTGTTTTACTCTGCAATCCAGCTGACTTGGCAATGGCAGCTGCCATCGGTAGTGCAGAAATGTCGTCAGGGTCGTTGTTATTACCGTCGAAATGAAAGATTATTTTGTCGATGCTGTTGAGAATTGATCGCATAAAGAAAGTCCTTTAAAAAAGATACAGAGAGGCATCGCACCCACTGTGTGAAAAGAGAATTTCAGGATTGCGATCAATGTACCCTAATTTTATTTGTTCAGGGACAAATAAACATCGGAATATCAACACATAGTGAGGCATCAATATTAAAAGAGGTTATAACTGTGAATTTTTGCCAAACAGGACAAAAAACACTCCTGTTTTCAGTTTCTTTCTGCGTATTAATGGGAATATTCTAGAAAAACTGTTAGATCTAGGCAAGGCAAGTTGTTAGATCTGTGCAGTCGGATCTGGGTAGTCGAAATCATCGAATTGCCGTCAGGAGGAGCCTCTTTCTTCCCTCAGTCTAAGCAGCTTGAAATAACGCTTCCGGCTCCTCTACTTCTTTCACAAACTTCTGCTGGCGATTCTTCGCTGGAAAGACTCCGCCAACACTCAGGTACACGAATTCTGCCATTCGTGTCTGCAGCCTTATCTGTAGCCTCCTCAACCTGCGGCATCAAAGAGTAGCTGTGTCGCAGAAAATGCGTAGCCTCTTCTACATGCATGAGATGCCTTGGTCGCTACTTAGCGAATGCCTCCTTCATACCCTTTCAAGCGGCGTCACTTGCAGTTAGACCTAGACATTGCTGACAGTAGGGTAGTATCTGCGCTATAGCCTGAGCTAAGGGGAATTTAGGTAGTTTCCTACAAATAAAATACCGTCTAAGCAGGACGAATGAGAATATTCCACTTTGGCAAGATGGGATGGCGCTCCAATCGTTGCTCGATAGGGCGCATCTCTTTTTTGGTTAAAGCAACGCCTTTGGGATAGATCGACTGATTTAGCTCAATAACAGGATGAGTCCCTTTCCATTTCATACTCTTTGCCCATCCCAACATGGTGTCAACATCAATCAGCTTGGTGCCATTCCAATGCTGTTCGAGTACGCCCCAACAGCGCTCTATCGGGTTGTACTTACTGTGATAGGGCGGATAGTAGACAAGGTGAACAGGCTTGCCAATCTGGTCGACCCATTCCACCATCCGATGAAGGAACTGAGTCCTGATACCGCTATTTTCTGGCCCGTTATCGACCTTGATTTGCAGGTACGGAATCTGTTGCTGCGCTTTGGATGAAAGCTGACTCCACCAGGATTGCAGAGTGTCAACAATGAAATCGCTCGTTTTGTAAGAACTGCCAAAGCCAATGAACAACGCCTTCGTATCCTCATCCACAATGCCACAGGGAATGTAGCTCTCTTTGTTGCCCATATCATGGTCATCAGCCTGCCGATTTCCTCGAGTCAGGCCCCCTCTTGATAAGTTCCCTAACTCAACGGTGGCTTTGCAGTCTAAGCTCAGGCGTTTGGCTGACTTCGCCTGAGCTTGGCCGTCCTGAAAATGGATGTTCTCAAAGATTAGATCGGTTTCTGGCAGTTTTTTTTGGCTTGACTTTAACCACTTTACGCAGTCGATAGCCCAAGCGATTCAACACCACTGCCATCGTACTGGCTCCAGGCAACTGCTCTGGTCGATAGCCTTGGGCCTGGAGTTGACGCAGCGCTTCGGCTGAGGTCAATCGGCTAAAGGCTATCGAGCTGCTAAAGCTCGGCTCCTGCTGCGCATGCGCTTCGGCTAGTTGATGCAACGCGGCTGCCGCCTCTGGTTGTTTCTCTTCCCAGCGTTTGTTCCCACCAAAGCCCGCCTGCGCACCGCAACAGATTATCTCCGTTCGTTTCTCGGCTAAGCCCACTGCTGTTGTTTGACGACTCCAGCCAAATCGGCTTTCTGCTTGACGAGCGCTGCCATTACAGTATTTCAACGTCATCTCTGCCTGAAAGGCTCGACGCTTAGCCCCGGTTAACTGCGACGAGGCTAAACGCAGATCCTCTATTTGAGAGTTGCTCAATGATGCTGAAATCTCACTATCTGACGACAATCCTGACGTTCCTTAACTTCTGATATGCTAAGGTCTTATTTTAGTACGCCGGTAGCTTATTTGTAAGAAACTACCTTAGAGAAGAAGATGCTGAAGCGCGGCACGAGATGTTCTATATGACGATCTACCGCCGGATACAGGCTTGCAGCTCGGGGCTAGACAAGCACTGCCGTCCTTATCTCAAGCCCACCAACAATTCATGGAGAGTGGATGAAACTTACATCCAAATCAAAGGCGCGTGAAAGTATATATAGCCATCCGCGATGAAAAGTAGAAAGCTGTACTATCTTGTGAACTAGCCCAGTCTGCGAGAAATTGTCTAGGCTGTATGAAGGTCTCTCTAATAAGTGTTTTTGCTATGGATGATGCAGTTGTTCGTGACAGTTCGCTCTCCGATAAAACAAAGCAGATAGAAGAACTAAAAGCGTTCATCCGCAAGGAGAGAGATGGACGTCAGGTGAAGAAAGCTAGCGGTCAAACTGTTGTATCAGGGCCGAGGCTACCAGTCAGTGGTTGACATCTTAGACGTATCGCTCGGCGCCATCCATGAGTGGAGGCAGCTGTACGAATCCTCAGAGCTATCGGGAGAGTGTCCCGCGACCCAAAGGGAAGAAAGGCTTCTTGAGCGCTTCAGAGAAAACAGCGGTGCTCGTCTGGCTAAAGTGCAAAAGTATCTGGACGCTAGAAGAGCTAGAAAGTCATCTGGCTGAGGTGTACGATGTCGCCTATGCCTCGAAGCAGAGCTACTACGACTTGTTCGACGCAGCGGGTATCAGTTGGAAGAAGACAAGCAAAGTCAACCCGAAGAGCGATGCTGAAGGGGTGGCAGCAAAAAAGCCGCCATCGAGCGCTGCTTGGCACACTACCGCAACGAGATAGAACGCGGGCAGCTCAGAGTGCTGTTCATGGACGAGTGTCACTTGATGAGCGGTGAGCTCGAAGGCTACGTTTGGGGTACAAGAGGCCAGCGCGTTGAAGTGCCTATCGTCAACGAACGAGACCGGCAGACCTACTACGGTGCGCTAGACCTGCTGAGCAAGCGAGTGCTCTTCGGTGCTTACTCAGCAGGCAACACTAAGAACACGATTGCCTACTTGCAGTACTTACAGACGCAGTTTCCACATCAGCGTCAGCGATTGCTCTTGCTATGGGACGGGGCGAGCTACCACAGAAGGCACGAGCTTAAAGACTTTTTAGCACAGATGAACGAGGGTCTACCCGAGGCGCGATGGCCGATTCACTGCATTCAGTTTGCGCCGAATGACCCGAGACAGAACCCGATTGAAGAGGTTTGGTTGCAAGCGAAGAACGGCATCCGCCGACTCGCCGGACTGAAGCCATCGTTCAAGGGTCTGAAGTTCTTGTTCGAGCAGTTCTTGTTGATAGAACTTTTCGACTTTCCCAAAACGTACATGTACGGCTCGTTTTCACAAATCACGTAGGATGGCTATAAGTCAAAGTAATAATGAGAGAGGATATCTCTCATCCCTCTTGCACCTCGCTAGTTGACGGACGGTTATTGCTTTAGGAGTTTTCCATCCGCTTCGTACGTAGTCAATCTTCTCGATGTTCTCCCCAACTGCAATCAGCAACGACGTCCACATCGCTTTGAGCGGTTGCCTCGTCTCGTGCGACTGAGCCAAGCCCAAATAAGTCACGCCATATTTTTTGTAGTACAGGATGTCTAAGACTCGGCTCCGCTGTGATGCAACTCTATGCGTTTCTTTGACATGTGCTTCTTCAGGTAGCTCCGTCATGGACCAATTAAGCTTAGGACATCCGAGTACTTCCAAAATAACGGCTTCCTAGACCGCGAAACCTCTTCGGTAGGGTGGAGGAGGTCGTGCGGCCCCCAAACAGGATATTAAGCCTCCAAACAATAGAGGGGGCTATAGGAAAAACGAACTATAGCGTTTCTCGGATGCATTATAGAAACGCGAGTCGCTTGGCCTGTTGTTTCATAGAGCTTTCAGCTAGAAAACTGTACCCTCAGCCAAGCGACCAACGCTATAGTTGCACATCGCGCTCGTAGACCCGTAGCTCAATCCGGTGATCGAGCTATAAGAAGTCAAATCGAACCTGTTCAGAGGCATTCTCAAAACCGTTTACGGTGGTAATGTCCCCTGCTGTCAGGCTGATTTCAGTAGCCACTGTGGAGCCAATAGAGGTAGACGCATTGGTACCACTACTCCCAAGATACTCAAAGTCGTTAGACGCTGCATCGACCGGGCCCACAAGCGTTTGGAGAGTATTCTCGTCAACGATGCCGACTTCAAAGGTATTAGCAGCCGTCCCATCTGCGTCGGGTTGGTAGGGAGCAATGGCGAAGGTACTCAAGCCCGAAGTCTGGCCAGTGATCTCATCAATGGCTACGCCACTGACATCTGAGTCATTAGCCGCCGTCACCGAAGCCTGGTCGGCAACAGGGTCACCATTGGGGTCAAAGAAAGTGCCGGTTAGCATGTCAAAGGTGTCAGTCGTACCACCGGTAAAGCTCTGGTCGGGAATTTCGCTGGCGAGCTGTACCTGTTGTGAACCTGTTGAAACGAAGGCTGAATTAGCCGCACCTGATCCGAGAGAACCTGTGAAGAGCTCGATAAAGTCAAGATGGAAACCTTGACTGCGGCCAGCTATCTCTAGAACATATCGACCTGCCTCAGGAAAAGCAATTCGTGCCGTGAAGTTTTTTGGTGCGCCATCAACTAGGCCAGCATAACCCCACGTACCGTTGTTGGGGCCGCCGTACAATTTGATAAATTCGCCGCTGACAGGTTCTGCTTCGTTAGTACCGTTTCTGACCAGGAGATCCTCAATAGAACCCGTACCGTTTTTTGGAACTACGTTGACCCATAGGTCGTTTTGCTGGTCACCAGCTGCTACCCCATCTCTTGAGGCGCGAGTGCGGAAGAACACAGTTCGACCCACCATTGCTTGCGGCACCTCAATCTCGAACTTAAGAATCTCGTTCTCATTCACCTGGCTAATACCGGTACTGGTATTTGATCCGTAGACGTAGTAGCCCGTCCCCTGGAAACCGGTCTGGCGTCCCTGGCTGTCGGGTGCTGTGACATAGTTCCACTTGCCGTTGGGGCTGGTTCCACCGTTGAGGGCAGCGGCGTCTTCAATCTGAATCTTAAAGTAAAGGTTGCTACCACTGCTTGAAGCCTCAAAGTAACCAGAAGAGTCAGTCGCTATGGGAGCAACCGGAGTCTGGGTCGGGTTGGTGAGATATTCCCGGTCAACTGGGCCAATGGGTAGATTAGCCACATCAACTGCGACTGCAGAAATGGCAATGGGAGCCACGTCGTCCCCGCTAAACTGAACACCTGACTCAGTGTCGCTGTAGTCGAATGTCTCAGATGGCAAGGTAACGGTTCCGTTTGAGCCGATGGTCACAATCACTTCCTGGAAATCGAAGCTGTTGTTGACCTGGAAGTTGGGTTGGCTTAGTGCCAGCCGGTCCTCAACCAGCTTTTCATATCCATTCCTGTCATTCGTAACTGGCTGCAAGCCCTTTGCCAGAACAACCTTTACAGTCTGCCCGGCAGGACCCGTGACGACAATGGTTGGCTCAACGCCGTTACCGTACTCACCACTGCCACTATTGACAATGACATCAACCGGTATTTCGGCTCGTCCCTGAACGGCCCGACCGACCGAACCGGCCTGGGTATCGTTGTTTGCGAGTACGCCAGATGCAGTGGTACCGTCATCGAACCGCACGAAGAACCGTGAACCGGCAATTTCTGCCCCGGAGACACCTCCGATATCCCAGTTGCCGATTGCACCGACATCGACCCCGACGGTGTTGTTCCTGTTACGTTTCAGCAGACCTGCGATGGAGTTGGGGTCCATATCACCGGAGAAACCAGCGGTTTCGCCTGTTTCAAAGCCATTACCAGTATTGCCAGCCTTCAATAGCAACCCTCGAAACCCTCCTGAAGAAGGTATTCCCGTACCGGTATTGTTTGGCAGGGGAGGTTCACCTGGCAGGTAGTAAACTTTGCCATCGTTGCTATCAAAGAATACGCCCGTTTCAGAACCATTAGTGCCGCTATTGTCTACAGCAAATTTCTTGAAGGTGGTATCCCCGCCAGAGCCGTCAAAGTCGACTACAGAATCGCCGAATACAGCGTCGCGGAAGTCAATAAAGAAAGCGGCAATCTTCTTATCTCCCGTATTAGTAAGCTGGAAGGATCCTTTAGCGAAGTTGGAAGATTGGATAGTGTTGACATCAGCCATAACGCTGAGTTCAACAGCCCCAACAGCCCCTGATGCATAACTCCCGCCGGTCGCGATGCCATCACTAGCATTTAGAGATCTCAGGAGCTCTTGGCCGAAACTGATGCCTGTTGGGGGGGGGGCAATCCCGTTGATAGTGATGGTTGCGGTAGCCTCGCTGACGCCCTGACTATTGCTCGCCAAATAGGTGAAGGTCTCGGTGCCGATTTCCCCGGTCGTCAGGTCGTCGAATGCGCCATTGGGGTCATAGTCAAAGGTGCCATCGGAGCTGACAGTCAGTAGCGCCCCAGAACTCAGGGTAATTTGGGTATCAACACTGGCATCACTGCCGTTGACTTCGAGCACCGTTAGAGGAAGGGTGCTAGTGTCGTTCGCTAACACGCTGCCGCTGATCGGGTTGTCCTCATCGGTGATAAAGGCATCATCACTAGCCAGGGGGGGCGTGGGCGTGGTGTCACCAACAGTTGCAAATTCAACAAAGTCAAAGCGGGCATGTTCCCTGCCGTTTTCAAGGCCAGTGATGGTGATGGTGGCCCCGTTGATCAGTTCGATACCTGAGCCTACTAGCCGAGTGACTTTGGTAAATGTATTAGCCCCAGCTCCACCAGTCTTGTTCTGATCTAAGACAATAGTCTCACCAATTTTGACGCCGCTTTGCTGCACGGTAAAGCTGGCTTCCCCGTCGCTCTCGTCGAACGTACCCAGATTAATGTCGTAAGAGCCAGTTGGCCCCGTGAAAGCAAATGTCGCTGTACCCTTTTCCTCTCCACCAGAGCCTATCAGGCTCAGCATTTGACCACCGGAGGCAGCACTCTTACCTTCCAGGCGATAACCCGTCACGTTAGAGATGTCTTCGGCCTCAATGAATATAGAAATGGGTGTCGTCGAGGTTGGGATTTCCTCAGTGATGAATTCGAGGGTGCTCTCTGTAAGATTCTGGTTCTGATTGAACCAAAGCGTATAAAGTCCAGGTCCGAGTGGGAGCGTGAGCCCATTCGTTGGCTGACCAGCCCCTTCAACCGTAGTCGTTGCAAGCAACGGCAGGATATTTGTACCGATTTGATCTTCGCTGTAGACTGTTCCGCCATCGAGGGTTGCGATCGCATTTTGAATATCGCTCTGAGACGGCACGGTATTGCCGATCTGAATGCCCAAGAATGCTCCATTCTGGCCACCGACATAATCACTCAGATTAACGGCAGTAAGTTGCTGACCCGCCTGAACTTCGAATGTGATGTAATCAGCGTCAGAAAACTCGCCTGTCGAAACGAGAGTATTCGTCCCCAGATTAAGGATGACATCATCTGGGTTGACATTATTGTTCGAGAAGTCGCCATTGACTGCAGGGGCACCGTTGAAGCTATCGACGATGATGTCGTCTTCAGTGATGGTACCGACTGCAGTGATGTTGGTTCCTAGAGCCGCGACATCACCACCAACGGTAATGCCAGTCAAGGTGACGGTGACGGTTTCAGCTCCATCGGCAACATTGTCGTTGGGAATGTCGACCGTGATGTTTTCGCCAGTCGTCACAATCTCTTGGGCCAGGCCCGAGGTGACTACGCCATTGATGTCGACTGAGTATTCAACGGTAACGCTAGAAGCCGGTGGTACATCAAAGCCGACAGGAAACAGCAGAGTGGTAACGCCTAAATCGCCGTCTTCTAATACGGAAGTAGGGTTTGGGTCATCGAGGGATACAACCGATAGTGTGGGTTGGCCGTCAGCCGCAATAATCTCAATGGCCGCAACGTGGGGATTGTTGGCTGCCGCCTTTAAGAATTCGAGGTTGAGTACACCATCGTTGACGGTGGTTGCAAAGCTCTGTACGCCCGAATTGTTTCCAAAGGTTGCGACGGTATCAAAGTCGTCGAGGACCAAGGTATCTTCTATCTCTACGTCAAAAATACGCGAACCAGCAGTACCAAAGAACAATTCGTAGAAGTAGAGATTGACAAGGTAGTCGCCGTTGATGACTGGGAAGGCGTAGCCAATATTATTGGGGTTGACCAGGGTGCTAAATCGCTCAGTGGTAAACAGAGCATCGGGCGCATTAGTCGTATTAGCGCTTGGGCTAATCGGTGCGTTACTGCCAAAAGCGCTATTGTCGCTGGTTGGAACAGTCGTGCCGTCAATGCCGCGATCGACTAGATACTGTGAAGCATTACCAGCGATGGCTGAGCCCTTGACTACCGCTGCCTGGTCCGCCTCCCAGTTTGATCCCCCATCATTTGCAGCCACCTCAAGGCCACCTGCATTAATTCGGTAGATCACGTCACCTGGATTAATTGCCGTGTCATCGTCCTTGATAGTGACGGTCGCCCGGCTATTTGCGCCAATCGTTGCGTTCCCGCTGACCGAAGTGATAGTGACCGTAAAGGTCTCTGGCAGCTCTTCATCGCTATCCTGAAGGATGTTAATGGGGATTTGTACGTCGGCAGAGCCACCCGCGATGCTAACAGTGTCGGTATAGGTACCGCCGCCAAATGTGCCGCCGCCGGTATACTCATAGTCACCGCCCGTGCCCGGTGTCGCGTCAACGGATGCGATCTCGAAAACAATGTTGACTGTTTCGTTATTCGGTACGGTGAAGCTGCTCAGCAGCGAGATCTGAATCGTGCCTTCATCCTCATTCACGATAGTCGTCGCCGCTGATGATATTGATTTCCGGTTTTGGCGGCTGGATCGGCCCCCCAAGCTGAGAAATCTCGATCGCATTTATTTTGGGGTTCTGGCTAACCGGATCATTATGCAGGAACGACAGGTTCAGCGTGTCGTCGGTTGCTGTGAAGGTATGGGTGCGAGAGAACGCTACACCCAGATAGGGATCTTTCTTAGGTTTGTTGCCATCGCTGAAAGTAGGTAATGGAGCACCCGGTCCATCTACAAAATCAACTGCTTCCCGCAGCGGCTTGATGTCATTGAAGACATCAGGCACAGAACCTTCAACCGAAACATCAAAGATACGGGAGGGGTTTTGGGTAAAAGCATTTTGAAAGTTTTCGGTGTAGTAGATGGTTACTTCGTAAGTGTTACCAGTGTCCACCGCGAAAGAGTAATCGAGAGTAGGGCCGACTGGGTCGTTATCCCACCGCTCATATACAAAAAGTTCCCAGGGCACGACAGCGTTCAAGTTGTCCAGATCAATTTCGTTTTCTTGATTGGTCAGAGCATTGGAAAATGTTTTGTTGACCTGACCGGAGAGTAGTGCCCCATTCTGCCCTGTGCCAGTCAACAAATGGTCGCCAATCCAATCTGGTCCACTATCCGTAGCTGCGACGGTGGTTGCGCCAGCGCCAGCGCCGCCGGGAGCGGCATTAACGCGATAAAGCACTACCTTTTCGCCAACGTTGACCGTTACGTTCGCTGTATCGGTTTCATTACCATCGGTAATGGTGTAGTCAAAGGACGCTACCCCAGCAAAATCGTTAGCTGGGGTAAAGGTGACAAAGTCGTCGCTGGTATCGTTGGGGGTACCACCATCATCAAGCAAGACTGTTCCATTCGTGGCATTGCCAGCACTGGTGACAATAAGGGTATCTGCCGGGTTTGGATCAGTGTCGTTAGCCAGTAAGTCTGCAACGGGAATGCTCAGGGCCGTATTGACGCTAGTGTCAGCGGTGTCGTCGACGGCACTAGGCGCAATCTGTGCTTCTGTGGCAGTAACGGTGATACTGTCAAATACGGCCTGGAAGGTATCGGTGGATGCCCCAATATTCGAGGCAAACAAGCCCGCAGCGATACCCGTTGTTTGTCCTTGAACAGTGTTGTTGCCCAAGATGGTGTCTAGCACCGCCGACCCAGTCAAATAGATAACATCACTGGGTCCGCCGGTAATAGTGATGTCACCTGTTGTTGTGGTGTACGTTGCCTTCGGCATCGCCGTTCCAGCACCCGGGTTGATTTCAAGCTCAAAGACGATGGAGGAATCGGTAGCCAGTACCGCATTGTTGAAGATATCGTTGGCCGGGATATCGATGGTTTGAGAAATCGTATCGCCGTCTTCAAGCGCGATCTGGATGCTGGCAGTGCTGGCATCTTCATTAGTGGCGATCGCTACAATTTTTAGATAGTTTGACTGGGTGCCATCCCCAATATAGCCACCGATCTGTTGGGAATTAGTTGTGATATCGGACCCGTCGGTGATAGCACCAGGGTTAGCGACGACCCACTTAATAGTAAACGTCTCGACATTGTCTGCCAGCTGGAAACCCGTGTGGAAGAAAAACTGACCGTCGTTTTGGCCCTCAAGAGGGTCTCCGTTAGTCACCTCTTCGATGGTTGTCGTGCCGCCCCCCGCTGCAGTGACAAACTTTACATTATCGAGTTGGATAATCTGGCCATCACGAGGCGAGAAGGATTGTAAGAAGGCTTCAAAATTCGTTTCGCCATCTATCATCACACCTGTTATACCACCGCCAAAGCCGTCGGGGCCTGGGGTAGTATTTCCAGCTCCCTGGGAGAATTCCCAAACGGTTGGCTGACCAGGAGCGACGACGACACTTGTGGCGTTACTGGCGTCACGAAGGAACGGGTCGTTAACGTTCTCGATGCCGTCGTTGTCACTGTCCGTATTCTCCAGGTTGCACGATATTACTTGGGGCCAGTACGGTGATCTCGTTGCCACCGATTTCCGCGACCCACAGCGTGCCGTTTGGCCCGACTGTTACGTCCAGCGGATTGGCTAGGGGTACCCCAAGGGAGTTATTGGCGACTTCGAGAATGCCGTCCCCGCCCCCGCTTTGAACGACATCGTCTTCGGTGCCAAAGATACCGTCAGGGCCTTCTTCTAGAATCGGTATAAGGGCTGTGCCATCGGCGTTGATATTCAGCAACGTGACATTGTCGTTGAACTGGGTGACAAAGAGCTTGCCATCGAGTACGCCGTTAAATGCCATACCCCCGCTGTTATAGGCGACTACACCGTTAGTAGACGAGCCCAGCATGTCTATCGGCAGTGAAGAATTATCGCGGTCCTTTCCCTGACCACTCTGAAACAGCCGGGCAATCTGCTCAGACTCAGACAGATCAGCAAGCGTCTGGCCCGGACCCACGGCAAATTTCGAAGGATCGATCAAAAAGCCGTCAGCGATGTTGACCGCATCGGGTACCAGCGCCGAGATATCTGCTACGGTATTCACGTCCACCGACCTATCAGGGTTGCCCGAGTCGTTGTAGACGGTCCACGACATGTTCTGGTTAGACCGAACAGGGTTCGCGTGTTGATAGAAAGCGCCCTCCTCAATCAGAAACAGCGGCTCGCCCTCACCGTAGCCACCGTTTCTGGGCGTATTAATCGCCTCTTCTGCGATGCCGTCGCCGTCGAGATCGTTGCCCACCTGTTCCCGTGTGGGCGCATTGCCGAGGTTCTTGTTCGAGCCATTGTCAACGGTATAGATCTTGCCGTCTAGGGTGCGGGCTATGTCATAGGCGTTGCGCAGGCCATCGGCGTAAAGCCGTAAAGGCGCATCGGCGGGAAGGATAGCCTGGTTTAGACCATCATTTCCCCCCCAGGGGCCATTGAGATCAAGGCCAGCAGCGTTCTCCTGAAAGCCCGCATCGATTGCCTCAGCATCGGTAAAGTCATCACCAACACGATTTTGCCTAATCGCCTTGAAGACATCGAATAGCTCCTGCGTGATGACGACATCCGCGGCTGGGAAGGTATTGGGGGCAGCATTTGCCACGCGCACGATGCCGAACGCAGCCAGTTGGGTGCTGTTCATTGTTTGGCCGATGTCAGATGCCTGTAGTGCCGCTGCCGCCTGGACGAATGCCTGGGTCACGGTGGCAGGTGCATTGGCGCGGTTTGGATCATCTAGGGTCGGCAGGTCATATTTATAAGCGCGCGGCGTATCACTCTGACCACCCTGCGGATCGTTCCGCGTGGGCAGAGCTTCGAGCGCTTCCAAATCCAGCTCTAGGATAGAGGCAGACAGCGCATATTCCCCAATGTATGAAAAGAAGGACGAGGGCGCACCATTGTTGGTAAAGCCGCCCACTGTCAGCAGTAGCTTGGTACCGTCTTCGCTCAGCAGCATGCCGTTGACAGAGTGATTTTCTTCAGATCGTGGTAGTCCTCGCACCAAGTCGATCACCTCCCATTCGGTGCCAGTCCAGGTTGCGCGAGTCACCACACCGGAATTGGTATCGAGCTTCTCCTCGCCGTTCATTGCGATCGCAGGGTCTGAAGAGGAGATGTAAAGCACAGGATTTATTTCCGTGCCGGCCATCGCAATACCAGTCACTTGACGGTTGACCACGTCAGGGATGGTGATAGTCCCGCCGCCCTTCGGGTCAGGGCCTCCAACCGCCTTCTCAGTGCCATCGTCAAAATGGTTCTGAATCGATTTAACGATTTCGTTCCCGTTTGAATCTTTCAGTAACTCATGCGCTGTAGCAGAGTATTTGCCATTGTTGAGTTCAACGGTAAAGGCGTTAATTGAACCGTTCTGTTCAGAAACGTAAAGCCGTCCGTCAGGGCCAAATTGTAACGAAGTGGGGCCCGTAAGAACCGAAGGAGTGCCTTTAACTCCAGAAAAAGTACCAACTGGATCAAATGAAATAGGCATGGGAAAACACCACCAAAAAAGACTACTGATTGCCCTTTAACTTCTTAGATAGGGCAAATTAATTACTTCAAAACAGCCGTATCAGCGACGTTGAAAATCCGCAGTGAAAACTGAAGCGTTCGTTGCATAAAATGCAATAAGCGCTTACTCTGACAAAAAGATGAAGCCTAAAAACACCAGCAACCAAAACTGGCCGTTTTTTAAGGTTCAAATACTTTCAGACTCAAATACTTTCAGACTTCAACTTCGAAAAGGCTATGTAGACCCCTGACCGTTCTAATTAGTGCCGATCCGTCACTCTTGTTAAAGCGAAGGATTCGTAGGCTTCTAATTCAATCTTTAATTTCTAGACTATTTACGCCTTGTGCGTTGATAGAAGCGTAAGGCCTACCACTCTTTGACAAAAAACATGTTTCCTCTCATTCCATTGCCGCCATTCCATCGAGATTGCATCTGCGATAGCGAACCAGAAGACCGTCGAGTCCTGTATAAGGACGTAGCGAGCAATTTTTCTGGGTCTAAAGGAAGGCAACTCAGGGAACTAGAGTTTGCTTAAACGATGGTCGTGTGTGTGGTAGCAACAAGATGGTAAATAGACACACAATCGATATATACAATAGAAACAGGTTTCTGGGATCTGTTCTACTGCTCAGATAAATTGCTGACCCTATCCACCAAATATGTAGGGATATTCCCCATTTATCCGGAAAACGGCCCTCTCACATGTATACGTTCATGTACGTGCTTAAGAAGCAGCCTTCATTTGGACACTTAAATTCTAGATAAACCGAAGAAACCTCCAAGTAATGCATCACGTTTGTATACGCTATTCTAAGCAAGCAACCGTGTTTCCACCTGTAAACCCAACGAAGTTGATAATAACTTCAAGTTCTGCTTCCCTGTCTTTATAGTCTTGTGCGAAATTTCACTACTAAATGCTTACGGCCGCATCGAGAACTGGATGATCCGCAACCTAGGATAGGCTTGACGCGACATTTGATAAATCGATGGTCTTGCTCCACCGTATTGTTCAAACACTTGCTCTGCCTGGTTTCTGTCGTTTCTGGCAGGGACTTGTCTGCTTTCAAAGCTTAGATGGCAGGTGGATAGGCTGCATTCTCATCGACGGTGATGACTCTCGGTTTAACTTTGTGTAGAGCATTGAGAACTTTGTGTAGAAAGCGTTTAGCGACTTTATCGCCACGCTTTGCACTGAGCGTAAAGTCCAGAGTGTTGTCCAATGAATCAATGTCTCAATATATAGCCATCCCAGGTGATTTACGCAAACGAGCCATACAGGTGCATCTTAGGAAAGTCAATAAGTTCTAGCGACAGGAGCTGCTCGAACAAGAACTAGACACCCTTGAACGACGGCTTCAGTCCGGCCAGTCATCAGACACCGTTCTTCGCTTGCAACCAAACCTCTTCAATCGGGTTCTGTCTCGGGTCATTCGGCCAAACTGAATGCAGTGAATCGGCCACTGCGCTGTGGGTAGACCCTCGTTCATCTGGGTTAGGACGTCTTCGCAGTTCATGGCTTCTGTGGTAGCTGGACCCGTCCCATAGCAACAGCAGTCGCTGCTGTGGGAACTGTACTCGCAGATACTGCAAGTAAGCAATCGTGTTCTTAGTGTTGCCTGCTGAGTAAGCACCGAAGAGCACTCGCTTGCTCAGCAGGTCTAGCGCACCGTAGTAGGTCTGCCGGTCTCGTTCGTCGACGATAGGCACTTCAACGCGCTGGCCTCTTGTACCCCAAACGTAGCCTTCGAGCTCACCGCTCATCAAGTGACACTCGTCCATGAACAGCACTCTGAGCTGCCCGCGTTCTATCTCGTTGCGGTAGTGTGCCAAGCAGCGCTCGATGGCGGCTTTTTTGCTGCCACCCCTTCAGCATCGCTCTTCGGGTTGACTTTGCTTGTCTTCTTCCAACTGATACCCGCTGCGTCGAACAAGTCGTAGTAGCTCTGCTTCGAGGCATAGGCGACATCGTACACCTCAGCCAGATGACTTTCTAGCTCTTCTAGCGTCCAGATGCTTTTGCACTTTAGCCAGACGAGCACCGCTGTTTTCTCTGAAGCGCTCAAGAAGCCTTTCTTCCCTTTGGGTCGCGGGACACTCTCCCGATAGCTCTGAGGATTCGTACAGCTGCTTCCACTCGTGGATAGCACCGAGCGATACGTCTAAGATGTCAACCACTGACTGGTAGCCTCGACCCTGATACAACAGTTTGACCGCTAGCTTTCTTCACCTGACGTCCATCTCTCTCCTTGCGGATGAACGCTTTTAGTTCTTCTATCTGCTTTGTTTTATCGGAGAGCAAACTGTCACGAACAACTGCATCATCCATAGCAAAAACACTTATTAGAGAGACCTTCATACAGCCTAGACAATTTTTCGCAGACTGGGCTAGTTCACAAGATAGTACAGCTTTCTACTTTTTGTCGCGGATGGCTATATGGACAAAGAACACGCCTAACTTACCGCAGTAACAGCGCATCGATCGAATAAGCTCCCGGCCCAAACAAAATAATCAGCGTCAGCATCACCGTAAAAACTAAGGCTTTTTCCATACTAGGTGGCTCACCCTTGTCGCCATTAGGCCCCGAGTAAAATTCTCCTAACTCATAGGGATCGGGTGCGACAATTGGCAATCCATCGATCACTTCGAGTACCAGCGCGTAGACCATCGACACCAAAATAGACAGGCTGGCGAACGGTGTCAGCAGTCCCAAGATCAGGCCAACGCCACCGACAATCATGAAGCCTGCCGATAAGAAACAAAGCGGCACTGGCGCACCTAATGCCTTTGACCAGGTCTGAAGATTCTTGATCTTTGGCAGCCCGTGCAGAATAAACAAGAATCCGACAAAAGCGCGAAAGACTAGTAGCATGTAGCCCTGAGTCCCCTCAATGAACGCTGGATAGAGCGCAGAGAGGACTGTGGTAATCGTATCCAATTGGGTTCTCCTTAGTTTTTACCAACAGATGTCAACAGCTCTTTAAACAGGTCTTTAAACCGCTAGTTTTGTACCAGCAGGACGTTATGGCCGTCTGGTCCACGCCATAGCGTCCCGCGCTTGAACGGCATTACATCCGGCAAATCAATCACTTTGGGAGAAACGAACTGCACGTGGGCTTCTTCCAGGGCTTCTACCGCTGCGTCAATATCGTCCACTAGCAGCTCAAAATGCATATGCACTAAATCGTTGGTCTGCTGGTCGATGGGAAAGGGTCTTGTGCCCGGTGGTGTCAGATAGTCTAGGAACTCTACGCCCAGAACGTCCTTTTGCAGGAGTTAGAGAAGTCACAATGACCTTTGCGCTGAAGAGATTGTCCATGGTCTCTTGCTTGATGCCGATGTTGGTAAAGCTGCCCTGATGGGTTAGGCCCAGAACATCCCGGTATAGAGCCAGACTGGTTCCGGTGCTGGCGATCGCGATCGCAGAATGATCCATCCCCAAAAATAGTGCCGCCTTTGACTGCCAGTAGTCTGGTCCTAATCCAGGTGGAAACTGTAGCAGCTCTAGCGGATGACCGTCAGCATCTCTAAACTTGAACGCTTTGATGTCGTTTGGCAGGGTCTGTGGCTCGGGTGAAATTAGGGTAAAAGAGAATTCTTGCAGCTGTTTGTATGCCTTATCCATATCGCTGACGATAATCGCGAAATGCTGGAACCACAGGTCGTTACTTTTACTGTCGGTCGGAACCGGTTTACCTGTGCCGCTCAAAAACTGCATCAGTCGAATAGTTTCCTGACCTAGCTCTAGAGAAACGATGCGAACTTGGGCATCAGGCACACCGTATAGATAGCTGGCTTCGTCGCCACTGATGACCGTATCAGAAACCACTGTGTAATCGAAGGCACCTGTAAAAAAATCAGCGGCTCGATTAGCATCAGAGACCGTTAGGCCGATAGACTGTACGGCTTGAACCGTTACACCTGAGGGAGATGCCATAGTTACGCTTGTTCCTTAGATCGCATTTTTGCAGATTGCATTTTGCATTTTTACACATTCTTGCGATCGCGGCCCAGTCACTTCCGAAGCGGTTTAAGTTGATAATTTGATAAAAAGCAAGTCAATAGCTATGGGTAAACGGCGATCGCACTCCTCTCTCATCAGCCTACTCTTCTTGAGCTTGTTCACAGCTACCTTGCTGAGCCAACCTCGCTGGCTATTCACCCTCACCGATCGCCTGTTTCCTGGCGCACTGTACGCCGTGCCGCGTTCTGCCAAGCTTCACAAGGCGATCGCCCTCACCATAGATGACGGTCCTAGCCCCGCCACTGCTGACATTTTGGCCATGCTTGACCGCTATGAAGCTAAAGCCACCTTTTTCAACATCAGCGGAAATCTACCTGGCCACGAATCAACCGTTCGACAGGCCGTCCAGTCCGGTCACGAGCTAGGCAATCATCTCACTGCGGACAAACCTAGCATCCGTCTAGGTGCTGATGCGTTTGAAACAGAGCTGCTCACTGCCGAAGCGGCTCTATTGTTCTATCTACCACAGGGAGAAACGATGAAATGGCTTCGTCCCGGCATGGGATTCTACAGCGCTCAAATGGTAGAGATCGCTCGGCGTCACGGCTATCAGCTTGTGCTGGGCTCTACCTTTCCGTACGATACACACATTCTTTCTTCTCGTTTTGCCAGTGAGTTTGTCCTGCGAACTGTTCGTTCTGGCGACATTGTTGTACTTCACGACGGAGAAAATAGGGGACGCAGAACCGTGGAGACACTTGAAATAATCTTGCCAGAACTTCGCGATCGCGGCTATCAGGTGACCACTCTCTCTGAGCTGACAGCAGCGCCATAAAAGAATGTAGGATTAGCATTACAACAGTTCGCAAAAAGATAGCAGCTTAAAAACAGCTCTTTAGGTGAAGTATTTTGGTTCTCTATTGAGACAATTCTCTTTGAGAACAAACTCATTGCTAATCAAGCCCTGAGCATCCGCTATCGAGACCGGCTGAGAAAACAGATAACCCTGAATCGCATTACAGCCTAGTGCTTGCAGCGCCTGGTACTGTCCGACAGTTTCTACCTTCTTAGCTGCAATGTCACAGCCTAGCCTGTGGGCCAGCTCGATGATTGTAGCCACGATACCCATCTCATCCGTTTGTATCCTGTCGATAAAATGCCCGTCGATTTTCAGCTTGTTCAAAGACAGATCCCTCAGGAAATTCAGCGATGCGTATCCTGTACTGCAATCGTCAACTGTCATGGTGACGCCCAGAGTCTTGAGCCGAGTCAGCATTGTTATCACCTGCTGATTTCTTTCTAGGAGCAGACGTTCACTAATTTCTAAACACAGATTCTCTGGCGCAATTCCGAAGCGCCTAATCGCCTTTTTCACTCTTATGAGCCAATCGATTTGGGCAAAGCTTTTATCAGAAAAATTCACCGTTAGCTTGACTGGCTGGCTCGTTTTATTCTGCCACTGCTGTAGAGTTCGGCAGGCCATATCTAGCACCCACTGGTCAATGTCAAGCATCAATCCGGAAGCTTCGGCCAGTGGCAAGAACTCGTCTGGCGATATCAGACCATATACCGGATGCACCCAGCGGATCAGCGCCTCGAAGCTTTCTGGCCTATGAGTTGCTAGGTTGATGACCGGCTGATACCACAGCTCTAGCTCGCAGCGCTCTATGGCGTGCTGTAGTTCACTAGCTAGATTCCAATGTTCGAGAGTGCGCGATCGCATCTCCCGTGCAAATAGTGCATAGTTTCCTCCTTTCTTTCTTCTCTTTTCTTCTGAGCCTACCTCTTTAGCTTGTCGCATTGCCAAATCCGCATCGCTCAGGAGCTCTTGAGCGTTCTCGTGCCAGTCCTCTCTGGTCGCAATGCCTGCAGATGCCGTCATGCTCACGCTCTGCTCTGCTAGCAAAAAAGGCTCAGCAATCTTTCCTAGCAGTCTCTCTACTAGTGCAGTTACATCCTGGCTGCGCTCAGTGTAGTTTACCAAAACACCAAACTCGTCACTGTTAAAACGTGCTGCGACATCATGCTTACGCAAACATTCTTGAATTCGATTTGCTGTCATTGCTAGCACCCGATCGCCAGCCGCACTACCCATGCTGTTGTTCAGATGGCTAAAGCGATCTAGGTTGAGCACGATAACTGCAAACTGTCGCTGCTCTGACCACTGGCTCGTATCGAAACAAGAATTTAGCTGAGAGATAAAAGAGGCCCGATTGTGCAGCGCTGTGAGCGAGTCATAAACTGTTGCTTCGATGATTTGGCTGGCGGCAAGCTTATGCTGTAGCAAATTGGTGAGCTGCGCTTCTCTAGCCGCCTGCAGCCATTTTGTCTTTCCAAAAACGGAAAGCTCTGCGGATTCGATTAAAATCATGGGCCGTTCGTTGACCAGTAGGGCGATCGCCTCTAGGTGAATCTCTTGTCCAGATGTCCCTATTTCAGTCCAAATTCCCGATCGCATTGGCGCTAAGTGGTCTTCTTCCCAATACTGCTGAGCATCTACGATAAAATTCTCTAAGAAAGAAGAAAACTCTGCCGCCTCAAAAGGCTCCGTTTCGTGAGGATCTTCCTCTGACCATACGCCTTCAAAATCTTCTAACACCCATTCGGGCAACAAACCGACAACGGCTAGCAAGTTATCGCCTCGCCACTCTAGAGCTAGAATGCTCAGAGCCGCCAGAATGCGCCCTGACAAAGGTTCGCCTATCCTACCGATATCGTCAGAGTCCTTCCTATGAGAGAATGAAGTAGGAACCATAGTCTTAATATCTCTATTTGTTTTATCGATTGATGTTCTATCGGATTGTTTTTTATATCCTTCGCTAAGCTTGCTACTGTGGCTGTTTATATATTTCTCATGCTATACGCTTACGTCAGCTTCGCGACGAGTCGTAGGAAACATCGATCAATTCCTGTGCCTGTCTTGGCACTAGTGCGGATCAAATCGTAGTTCTGAGCCTTTAGCACGGCGATATCTTCCTCTATTATCTCCCAGTCGGCTTGCAGGTCACACTTATTAATTACCATCACACAGGGAACATGACCTATGCGCTGTGTCACTGCTGTATGAAGATCTATCGCGGTTGTTAACGAGGCCTTTCGCGTGCCATCCACTACCAAAATGTAGGCCGCTGTCCCCCGCAAATAGGACATCTGTAGATGCTGAAACTCATCTTCGCCATGAATGTCCCATAGCGCCAGATCAATCTTTGCCTGAGCTGTTTCGACTCGCTTGTGATCTATTCGCACACCGACGGTTGTTTGATAGCTCTCGGCATAGGTGTCCTTTACGAACCGAGCGACTAGGCTTGTTTTTCCTGTTGCAAACGCACCTATGATGCAAATTTTCTTCTCGGACATATTATCGATAACGGCTATCTCAACTGGTGAATTCGACGGCGAACCCAATGGTAGGTGTAGCCACAAGGCTGGGGATACCGGGTTGCTACTGAGGCAATCAGTCCAAGCCAGGTTAACAGTTGAGGGGATTTTCTGGTGATAGCCAGTCTAGCAGCCCAAAAACAAACCGCTATTAATAGACACTTACACAAGAGTCACGAGCCGTGGCTAGAATGATGAGCGTAGGGCTTCATATGACTGTTCAGCTTTTTTATGCCTCAAGTTGCTTTAAGTGAAATGGTACAGGCGCTGGCAACTCAGCCGACACTGGTGAGCTTTCCCACAGATACCGTACCCGCTTTGGCCGCGGTGCCAGCACAAGCGGCTCTGATTTTTGCAGCAAAACAGCGTCCGCTAGTAAAGCCGTTAATCTTGATGGGTGCATCTTTATCGGATCTGTTGCCTTATGTATCCACCGCAGATCTGTCTGCTCCGGATGCTAAGGCGGGTGCCGCGACAAATACCGCGATAGATGAGTGGCAAGCGATCACACTGCGACACTGGCCAGGCCAGCTGACGTTGGTTCTCCCCGTTAATCCTTGTCCGCCCCAAAACCTCAGCGCCCTGCTTGCCTCTGCGGATGCTGACACGCTTGGCATTCGCGTTCCTGATCATCCTGTCGCTCTGGCGCTGCTTTCTCAGACAGGGCCGCTGGCGACCACTAGCGCTAATCTTTCTGGCCAACCAGCGCTGAGCAACGTAGCGGCTATTGCCCAAACGTTTCCTGACGCTCTCACCCTAGCCTCAGGGCTGTACAAACAGTCGACCGCTAGCGGTACTCCTTCTACCATTGCCAAGTGGACTTTAGAAGGCTGGCAAATCTTACGCCAGGGTGAAATTCAGCTATAGCTATCGAGATTCAGGCTAATGTGAGGCATCGCTACTAGACCTCTTTGGCGTTTTATGACTCGCAGCAATCTCTCGATGTCCGCTTCTGATATGGACCCAGCCTACCAGCAACTATGGGCGCTCGAACGCTTCAAAAGTGGCTTCTTGGCGCGCACTTCCCATGAACTGCGATCGCCTATCAACACTATTGTCAGCCTCAGCCAGCTGATACTAGAAGATCTTTGTGAGGGCCCTGAAGAAGAAAGAGAGTTCATTGCTCAGTCAAAGACGGCTGCTCTCAAAATGCTGGCTCTGTTTGATCAAATCGCAGCAGTCTCAAAACTGGATATCGGCAGAGAGCCTGCTAGTTTATCTCAGGTTGATCTCAGCTTTCTACTACCAGAAGTCGAAATGCTTACGACGCTCCAGGCTGCCAATCAGAATGTTCGCTACGTCGTTACTGCGCCAGCGGAAGAATTCGAAATCTATACTGATGGGAAATGGCTCAAAAATACGCTGGTTGGCCTTGTTCAAGATGCCATTGCGCATACCAAGCTATTGAATTTGTTTTTGGACTGTGATGAAGCCGAAGTGGCCATCATTATCGAGTGCGATCGCCCTACGGCTCACCTGCAAACCGAGCTAGACAGACTTTCTCAGGTGGCGTCAGAATCAGACCCAACCGCACTCTCTTCTACCCCAGAGACTTTTCAAGGCATTCAGCCCCGAGACATCAAGCTTTCGACTGCGCTCGTCCTTGCCACCGCTAGCATTACGCTCCCTCTGATTAACGGTAGGGTTGAAATCGCTTCCCATCCCACTGCGAGCGATCGCACGCACCTGAAGTGCATCTTCCCAAGATCCGCTGCCTGAGCGCCCATCATCGAACCACCCCAGTCGAACTATTTAGCTCAATCAGTCACCCATGTCCTCGCCACTTATTTTGCCGACTGAAGACAATCATTTCAAAGCCTACTATCAGATCTGGATTGGCATCGTGCCTTTTGTCATCGGTCTAGCTGTCTGTGCCTTTGCGCTGTGGTCGATACTACAGTCAAACTCGTTCAATAGCGCCGTTATCCTGGGGAGTCTACTTGCGATCGCTGGCTGTCTCTACCTCACTCGTCCCTACTTCGTCCTAGCGCCGAATCGATTGACTATCTACAACCTCATTGGCAGAGTCGTTAAACGCTATCCCTTCGAGACTTTTAGCAATCTGAAGATAGAAGACAGCAAGCTATATATAGACGGTGGTTTTCTCGGACGCGATCACCTAGAACCTACTGAGCTCAAAAAGTGGCTCGTCAAATCTCAAGATTGGAAAAAACTGCAGGAAATTATCACCGCCTGAACTAAGTGCTTAAAGCTGTCGGTCTTCGGTCGTAGAGAGTTTGAGGACCGGGTTCTGAGTCCTTTTGCCAATCCCGACCAGAAGAGTCGGGTATGTTTGCGACGTGATAATCCCCGTGTTACTATCAATCCACTTCGGCAGAAACGGGCCTGTAGACCTGTTTCACCCTCTCCGCTTTCATCTCAGGGAACACACCATGACACAGGCTATTGATCGGCTCGTTAGCTCACAAAATCTCTCTACCGGCCTTTCCAAGACATTTACCGCCCTCCAGTGCAAAGAGTGCGGAGAGCAGTACGGATTAGGTGCAAAGCATGTCTGCGAAGACGTGTGCTTTGGTCCGCTAGAAGTTGCCTACGACTACGACGCCATCAAAAACCAGGTCTCTAGAGAGATCATTGAAGCTGGTCCTCACTCTATCTGGCGTTACAAAGCCTTTTTGCCGGTTGAGACTGATACGCCGATTGACGTTGGTACTGGAATGACGCCGCTGGTCAAGGCCAATCGCCTCGCCCGTCAGCTAGGACTAAAAAACCTCTACATTAAGAACGATGCGGTCAATATGCCGACGTTGAGCTTCAAAGACCGAGTGGTCTCCGTAGCGCTCACTCGTGCTAAAGAGCTTGGGTTTACGACTGTTTCTTGTGCTAGTACCGGGAACCTTGCGAACTCTACGGCTGCGATCGCAGCCCACGCTGGCCTGGAGTGCTGCGTCTTCATCCCCGCCGATCTAGAAGCTGGCAAGATCCTCGGCACCTTGATCTACGACCCTACGCTGATGGCCGTAAAGGGCAACTACGATCAGGTCAACCGTCTCTGCTCCGAAGTCGCCAACACCCACGGCTGGGGCTTCGTCAACATCAACCTACGCCCCTACTACTCCGAAGGCTCCAAAACGCTCGGCTTCGAGGTCGCCGAACAGCTTGGCTGGGAACTGCCCGACCACATCGTCGCGCCTCTAGCTTCTGGCTCTCTATTCACCAAGATCCACAAAGGCTTCCAAGAATTCGTCAAAACCGGCCTAGTTGATGCAAAAGATGTCCGCTTTAGCGGCGCTCAGGCGGAAGGCTGCTCACCTATCTCTCAAGCGTTCAAAGAAGGTCGTGACTTCATCACGCCAGTCAAGCCCAACACCATCGCCAAGTCCATCGCCATCGGCAATCCGGCTGACGGTATGTATGCGCTCGAAGTCGCCCGCAAAACTAACGGCAACATCGAAGACGTGACCGATGAAGAAATCATTGCAGGCATGAAGCTACTCGCGGAAACTGAAGGTATCTTTACCGAAACTGCGGGCGGTACCACCATCGCCGTGCTCAAGAAGCTAGTAGAAGCTGGCAAAATCAATCCTGATGAAAAGACAGTGGTCTTCATCACTGGCAACGGATTGAAAACGCAGGAAGCCGTTCATGGCTACATTGGTGAGCCCCACACGATTGAGCCCAAGCTAGACAGCTTTGAGCGTGCCTGGGAACGTGCTAATACTTTGAATCGCTTAGAGTGGCAGCAAACTCAGGTTTAGATCCGGTCGCCTGCTTCTCTAATCCACATCCTCTTTTGATCAACGTTAAAGACAACTCGAAAACATGTCCGTAAAAGTTCTCATTCCGACTCCCTTACAGAAGTTCACAAAAGACGAAGCCACCGTGGAATGCGATGGCAGCAACATTGCTGAGCTGATGAATACTCTAGAAGCCAAGTTTCCCGGTATCAAAAAGCGCCTCTGCGACGACAATGGCGAGCTGCGCCGGTTCGTGAACTTCTACGTCAACAGCGAAGATATCCGCTTTCTAGACAACAAAGAAACTGTCTTGAACGACGGTGATGAAGTGAGCATCGTGCCAGCAGTAGCTGGCGGCTAAACTAACCAGCCAGCAGTTGCTGGTTGATTGAATTGATTGCAAGGGTTGCGGTTATGCCGAGCCCTTCTTTTTTTGCTTTTTCAGTATTCAGTCCAGGTTCTGTCACTGCTAACAAAGTCCCAACAGCGCAGAAAAAACTATAGAGAAAACAGAGCGCATACTTAGGTACTCAGCCTGCTTCTTCGCAGAAATATCCGTCATATCACTGACGACTCTACATACAGGATGTTTCTGGAAAGCACATAATGAAATCTGCTCATCTCCAATCACCTTCTCTACCGGTTGCCAGTTCCAATCTTCGGACTGGTCCGATCAGCATTCTGGGAGCCGCCTTTGGCAGTCTCCTAGACGGCTTCGTCGTAACCGATTCCGCTGGCAAAATTCAGCAAATAAATCAGCCTGCCGAACGCATCTGTCACCTACTTGATACGAGTGGTCCTTATACGAACCGGCTAAGAGAAGACAATGCTTTACCGCCTGAGATTTGGCACGTGTGCAAAACTGCCCTCAGGAAAAAAGACGCGCTTTCCAACCAGAGCGCGGGTATAGATGCTGATATAGTCCTACCAGAGCTTGGCATCGTCCGTACTCGAGTGCAAAACATCAGCTTTGGCCAAACGCCATATTTGCTAATTCTTCTAGAAGATAGGCAGCAAACAACTCGAAACAAAGCGCTCTCTGAGGCAGCTATCTGTGGTTTAACCGAGCGCGAAACCGAGATCTGGCAGCTGCGCCTGCGCGGAGACGCTTACAAAGAAATATCGGCGGCGCTGTGGATCAGCATCGACACAGTCAAAAAACACCTCAAGAACATCCGCGCAAAGCAGCGCATACACCAGGATGAGCTGGAGTATGCGCTAATAGCGTAGCTACTGCTTTCTGCTCTCTAAAGCATCAATCTCTGGGGATTGTACCTGCGCCGCTGCAATCTCTGCGGTTCGTGCTAGCACCGAGCGCTGTAGTAGCGGCGTCCGTGCCACAGAGCTATTTGCTAGTGTCAACAGCGGGTTAGCTAACACACCAGACAAAGCGGTCACCACAACTGCTAAAACCAGGCTTACCTGCAAAGGTCTCATTCCAGGCAGTGTCCAGTCGTTGTCTGCATATGCTTTTACGGAGTCAGACATTTCTTGAGGCTCTTTGACCACCATCATCTTGACTACACGGATGTAGTAATAGATGGAGATAACGCTCGTGATCAAACCAACGAGTACGAGTGTATAAGCGCCAGACTGCCAACCTGCCCAGAAGACATAGATCTTGCCGAAGAATCCTGACAGCGGCGGTATCCCACCCAAGGACAGAAGACAAATGCTTAAACACAGCGTCAGTAGAGGATCGCGCTGATACAGGCCACTGTATTCGCTGATCTTGTCGGTGCCTGTACGTAGGGAAAATAGAATGACGCAGGTAAATGCGCCTAAGTTCATAAATAGATAGATGAACAGGTAGAAGACAACACTGGAGTAGCCTGCATCGGTGCCGATAATGAAGCCAATCATGATGATTCCGGCCTGACCAATAGAGGAGTAAGCCAGCAGGCGCTTCATGCTGGTCTGCGCCAAGGCGACTACGTTACCCAGTATCATGCTGAGAATTGCCAGGGCCGCAAATACAAACCGCCACTGTTCAGCAACCATTGGAAAGGCCGTTAGCAATAGTCGAATAGCCAAGGCAAACCCGGCTGTCTTTGATCCAACCGACAGGAAAGCGACGACGGGCGTAGGCGATCCCTCATACACATCGGGTGTCCACTGGTGGAAGGGAACGGCGGCGACCTTAAAAGCGATACCGGCGATCACGAAGACCAAAGCGATAATTAGACCAATTGGCGCGGTAGCGTTGGCGGCTTCGATCTGGGTAGCAATCGCCCTCAAATTCGTCTCACCCCCCGAGAGTCCATACATTAAGGACATTCCGTACAAGAAGATTGCCGCACTCGCCGCGCCAATCAGCAAATACTTCAGCGCTGCCTCATTCGAGCGGGGATCGCGCTTCATATATCCCGTCAACAGATAGGACGAAATACTCAGCGTCTCTAGCGCCACGAACATGGTCACGAGCTCATCCGCGCCAGAGAGGAACATGCCGCCCAGCGTGGCTGTTAGCAAAATTGCTAGAAACTCGGCTAGCGCAGTCCCCGATCGCTCGATATAGCGAATCGACATCGGGATAGTCACTGCTGCCGATAGCGCGATGATTCCACGAAAGACAATGCTGAGATCGTCGCCATTGAAGCTGCCTAAAAACGCAATCGGCTCGGCTGCGCCCCACTGAAAATACAGGTCAACCACTGCTGCGAGCAGGCCTGCGATCGCAACATAGGGCAGCCATTTCGTCACTCCACGTCCGCCAATGATATCGGCTACGAGCAGCGTCATAATCGTGACAATCACGATTCCTTCTGGCAAAATGATGCCTGCATTTAGCTGAGCGGCAATATTGGCAAAATCCATCGAGGTCAGCCCCAGCGAACAGGCGAGATAAGTTTTTTCACTTGAAATCTTACCGTGTATTCTCCGATTACCCCATATTCCTTTTGAGATTTGTGCGGACATCACCCAAAAAATTAACAGCCGCTAACGGTTTTCAGCGCTAAAAAGGAGAAGTAGGTTATGTTTCGACAGATTACGTCGCTCTAGATGACCAACCAATTTCTGACCACTAATTTCTTCAAATCTTGGCAAAGCCAAAAAGTCAGGGTAGACGGATTGAACCTTTTTGGTCTATCGCTATATATAGGAGGTGGCTCGAACGTAATGACGTGTCTTCAACTGCTAAACGAGACTAATGCAACACGACTGACGTAGTAAGAGCGCATTCTTACTTTGCTTCTTGCTTCGCTAATTATGTGGGAATGATTGAGCCAACTGGCAAAGTCTTCTCCCTTCAGCTATCTACCCAAAGCGCTCGCCGTCATTCCTGTCCACCTCAGTTAACACCGCATAGGCCGTATGTCCACGCTTGTCATCGTCGAGTCACCCACAAAAGCCAAAACCATCCGCAACTACTTGCCAAAGGGCTACAAAGTAGAGGCGTCGATGGGCCATGTCCGTGATTTGCCCAAGTCAGCAAAAGAAATCCCGGCTAAGGTCAAAAAAGAAAAATGGGCCCAAATCGGCGTCAATACCGAGGCCGATTTTGAACCGCTCTACATTGTTCCTAGCGACAAGAAAAAGGTTGTCAAAACCCTTAAAGATGCGCTCAAAGGCGTAGACGAGCTCATACTCGCCACTGACGAAGACCGTGAAGGCGAGAGCATCAGCTGGCACTTAATGCAGGTACTGAAGCCCAAAGTGCCCATCAAGCGCATGGTCTTTCATGAAATTACCAAAGAAGCCATTCAAGAAGCGCTGTCAAACTGCCGAAACATAGACGACAAGCTGGTTCATGCTCAAGAAACTCGCCGTATCCTAGACCGGCTAGTGGGCTACACCGTCTCGCCGCTGCTGTGGAAAAAGATTGCCTTTGGCCTGTCTGCTGGCCGAGTACAGTCTGTTTCTGTTCGCCTGCTGGTGGAAAGAGAGCGAGCTAGACGCGCCTTCAGACGAGGCTCTTATTGGGATTTGAAGGCGGCGCTGCTGAAGTTTGAGAGCAAAGTCAAAGCGCCTTTTGATGCGAAGCTGGTTTCTGTCGGTGGGACCAGGGTGGCTAGCGGTAGTGACTTTGATGAAGCCACCGGTCAAGTCAAAGCCGGTCGTAGCGTACTTTTGCTGAATGAGGCGGAGGCGATCGCACTGCGCACCCGACTAGAAAACAGCGCTTGGACCGTCTCAAATCTAGAAGAGCGGCCTAACACCCGCAAACCTGCCCCGCCCTTTACCACCTCCACCTTGCAGCAAGAGGCAAATCGCAAGCTGGGTTTGTCTGCTCGCGACACGATGCGGACGGCTCAGGGCCTGTACGAAAAGGGCTTCATCACCTACATGCGGACCGACTCGACCAGTTTGTCTCAGCAGGCGATCGCCGCCGCCCGTAGCTGCGTCGAAGCCAAGTACGGCAAAGACTACCTCAGCCCCAAACCCCGCCAGTTCAAAGCCAAAAGCAAAGGCGCCCAAGAGGCCCACGAAGCAATCCGCCCTTCCGGTGAAGTCTTCCGTATTCCTCGAGAAACCCGCCTGAAGGAACGCGAGTTAAAACTGTACGACATGATCTGGAAACGGACCGTCGCCACCCAAATGGCCGAAGCCCGCCAGACCAATATCACCATGCAAATTGAAGCCGACGACGCGATCTTCAAAGCCACCGGCAAGCGCATCGACTTCCCTGGATTTTTCCGCGCCTATGTTGAAGGCTCTGATAATCCTGACGCCGCCCTCGAAAACCAAGAGGTGATCTTGCCTGATGTAAAAGCCGGCGATGCCCTAGACTGTGCGAACCTAGAGGCGATTGGTCATGAAACCCAGCCGCCCGCCCGCTACACCGAAGCTTCACTTGTCAAAACCCTTGAAAAAGAGGGTATTGGTCGTCCTAGCACCTACGCCACTGTCATCAGCACCATTGTCGCCCGCCGCTATGCCGAGCTGATCGGCAACAGCTTGGTGCCAACATTCACCGCCTTTGCTGTCACCGAGCTCTTAGAAAAGAACTTTCCCGATCTAGTTGACGTTCACTTCACCGCCAACATGGAGAGAACGCTCGACGACATCTCCGTAGGCAATGCCGAATGGCTGCCGTATCTAAAAGGCTTCTACGGCGGCGACGCTGGCCTAGCAAGTCAAGTAGAAGAGCGGCAGGACAACATCGATCCGACCGAAGCTCGTACAGTTGATCTCAACGATCTAATCGCGAAGGTGCGCATTGGTAAATACGGTGCCTATGTCGAACTCGAAAGAGAAGATGAGACTGTTCGCGCCTCAATTCCCGACGGCGTCAGCCCAGCCGATCTAGATGATGAACAGGTCGAAGTACTGCTAAAGCAAAAGACAGAAGGCCCTGAGAAAATTGACCTTCATCCCGAGACGGGTGAGCCAATGTACCTACTCATCGGTCGCTACGGCCCCTACGTCCAGCTCGGCGATATAACTGAAGAGAACAAGAAGCCCAAACGCACCTCTCTTCCTAAGGGTGTGAAAGCAGAGAATGTCACCCCAGAAATGGCAGTTGGTCTGCTCTCTTTGCCGAGACTGTTGGGCGTACATCCCGGAACTGGCAACAACATTAAAGCCAGCCTTGGTCGATTTGGTCCCTACGTCGTCCACTCCAAAGGAAAAGAAGATGGCAAGGACGACTATCGCTCGATCAAAGGTGATGATGATGTGCTAACTATTACCCTAGATCGCGCCCTAGAACTGTTGGCACAGCCCAAAGCTACCCGAGGTCGCAAGGCCGTGACCCCGGTTCATGAAATTGGTAAGCATCCTGTCGATGAGGAGCCGATCAACGTCTATGACGGTCCGTATGGACTGTACATTAAGCATGGGAAGGTGAATGTTTCTGTGCCGGAAGGTAAGAAGCCAGAAGAGGTAACCGTAGACGAAGCGGTCGCCCTGCTGAAAGAGAAAGGTGGAGAGGTCGAGAAAAAGACGACCAAAAAGAAAACAGCTGCTAAGAAAACAACTGCCAAGAAAGGAACAGCTAAGCAAGGAACAACTAAGAAGAAAGCAGCTAGCAGTACAAAGGCAAAGGCAGCAGGCGCAAAAGCGACGACTAAAAGTACTACTAAAACAGCAGCTGCTAAAAAGACAACTAAGAAATCTGCAACTGAGAAGATTACCCCCGAAGAAGAGATTGATGCTTAGATGCAGCTAGATCAGGTAGTTCCTTTTGGACGTTCTTTTGATGAGTATGTCCGCATGTTTGCCCTGGATGCCGTGGACTTGGACAAGTCTATCTTGAGCGTTGCAGATGGACCTGCAAGCTTTAATGCTGAGGGGAGCGCGAAGGGCGGACGGGTTCAGTCTTGCGATCCGCTGTATGCATTTGGCGCAGATGAGATTCGCGATCGCTTCTACGCTGTCCTCGAAAACATCATCACCCAGGTTGAGAATACGCCAGATAGCTGGGTTTGGAGCTACCACAAGTCGCCTGCCGATCTAAAGAAGAACAGAATTGAAGTGACAGAGCGCTTTTATGCAGACTATGAAGCTGGCAAAGCCGAAGGCCGCTATACGTTTGGCGAACTGCCTAGTCTAGGCTACGAAGCCGATAGTTTTGACTTAAGTCTCTGTTCACATTTTCTCTTTTTGTATTCCGACCGGTTGGACCTAGATTTTCATAGGGACGCGATCGCAGAGATGCTGCGAATCAGCCCAGAAGCCAGAATCTTCCCACTACTGACGCTAGACCAGCAAAAATCACCGCATCTCCTGCCCATTATCGAGCACTTGCAGTCGGCGGGCTATCAGTGTGAAATAGAAAAAGTAGCCTACGAGCTACAGCCGGGTGGAAACGAAATGCTGAGAATTTCCCACGCCTGAATTCTCCTACTCGCTATCTTACTGGCATTCGGATGTACTGACATTTGGCCTACGCCTCTTCAACACATTCTTCTAAACGGAACCTGGCGATCTGAAAAATTTCAGAAAGTGCCCTCTCTTGCTCTCTCATAGAATCGTTTTCTAACCTATCTTCAAACGCCTGCAGGATGCTTTCCATGTTGTGACCTTTTACCGCCATAACAAAAGGAAAGTCAAACTTTTTCTTGTAGGCGCTATTCAACTTCTGAAATCTTACATATTCTTGCTCGCTCATCTGCCCCAGTCCGGCCCTAGCCTGCTCTTGTACAGACGCTTCTGCCATTGCTGCGCGAGTGCCTAAATCAGGGTGTGCCTTAATCAAAGCTAGCTGCGCCACTGCTGAATCGGTCTCTACGACAGCAACCATCGCTCGCCACAGTCCTGCAACAGACTCAAAAGGCCGTTGTTCCCATGCCTGCTGTGCGATCGCAGGCGTCTCCTCAAAAACGGCTCCGAATGCCGTCGTAAATTCGGCCTGAGTCATCTGGTTAACAGTGTCGAGTGAATAAGACATCTTTTCCGCTGCGGTTTAATTTAGCCTTGGACTTAAGTTTTGATTTTATCCGCGCTTTTAGCTTTCAGGCTTTTGTTTTTAAGCTCAAAATAGCAACGCTAACAGTAACAAGAGCGACGCCTGCACTTTGCTGCGACTGTAGAGACTCGTGTAGGGTGACCCAGGCGAATAGAGCGGTGAGGGCTGGCGCACTAGCGCTGATCAGAGCGGTGAGCGCTGCGCCAATATAGCGAATACCAAAGTTATTGAGGACGTAGGCAATTAAAGTGAGGCTAGCGGAGAAAAGAGTAGTGCTTAGAATAGTCGGCCAGGTGGACGGGACTACGGAGATGGGCGATGCCATGAAAAGAGAGCGGATAGAAAGAGAGAAAGTAGCTAGGCTAGAGACGCCCACAAACGTGAAAAGAGAGAAAGGCACTGGATGAAGCGACAGGCTTTGATTTTTTAAGCACAGCTCAGCAAAAATACCGTAGATGCCAAAACACAAGCCCGCGCCTAACCCATACCAAAGCCCAGTTCTAAGTCCTAGAAATGTGCTTGCAATCTCTGTACTAGCGGCGGCTGAGCTAGTATTGGTTAGGACCACGCCGATAAAGATGATGACCATCAGACCTAGCTGATAGGGACGCAGTCTTTGGTTAAAGCAGAAACGGGCGAGAAGAACGGTGATAGCGGGATAGATGAAGAAAGCTGCGATCGCAACCCCAGCTGCAATCTGGCTCAAGGCGGTATACAGCAAAGTGAGACCGCAAAAAATGCATAGCGAACTCGCCAGCGCTGCCCCGAATACATTGGGCGATCGCGGTAGCTGCCTGAGAGCGGCAAACGTGTCGGGATACAGCCGAGGTGCGATCGCCGTCAGCAGTACAGCCATCATCGCCATCCGGATAGCGAGCAGCATGATCACATTGCTAAGCTCCGGGGTAATAAACCCTCCAAAAAGGACTCTTCCGAATAACTCTCCAGGCACAAAGAAGACTCTTGAAACAACGTTTTGCGCTGCGAGAGCAACCGCGCTGAGCAACACTACAACGATACCGAGCATAGTAGGGGAGGATGTTTTAGGGTAGGTCATAGGTTGAGAAATATCGGCTGGAGATATCAGCGGAAGAGAGCAGAAGCCGTAGCAGGCGATCTGATGATTATCAGCGACGAGCGGCATAGATGATGAGCGGCCTGTAGAGGGACGCTGTTCTTTATGAAGCTGACATCAAGCCTGTATTGACTTAAGCACAGTGGCACATGCAAGAAATAAATTCAAAGATATCTCGCTAGAATGAGCGTGACGGAACACTTTTTCTTGCTGTGAATGACTCCCAAACCATTACGCATGTTATCGATCGCCTAAGCCTAGGGGCTAGTCCAGGCGATCGCCAGCAGGTTGAACGCACTGGCGTGGCCGCCTACATTCGCAAACAGCTCAACCCAGATCCGTCTGCTGAACCTGCTTCACTGGTGCAAAGGCTGAGTCGTTTACCCAGCTTGACTCAGACGCCAGCAGTGCTGTTCGAGCAGGGTGCCCCTCCTCGCAAACCGACCGCCGCTCAGCGCCACCAGGCAAAGCGTCGCCGGATGCAGATCTTCAAAGAGGCTACGCAGGCACGCATGCTGCGGGCATTAGAAAGTCCCAACCAGCTACAAGAAGTGATAGTGGACTTTTGGTTCAACCATTTCAATGTGTTCATGCGCAAGAGTACGGTGCGCTTATGGGTAGGTTCCTATGAGCAGATGGCTATTCGTCCGCATGCCTTTGGCAAATTCCGTGATTTGCTCGGCGCAACAGCCAAACACCCGGCAATGCAGCTGTATCTGGACAACAGTTCTAATATTGCGCCAAACAGTCGGCAGGGGCGACGCCGAGGGAGGGGTAAAAAGACTCTGAACGAGAACTATGCCCGAGAGCTATTGGAGCTACATACGCTGGGCGTGGATGGCGGCTATACCCAGGCTGATATTGAGAGTTTGGCTCGTATTTTCACCGGTTGGGGCCTAGCGCGGCGGCAGAACAGCCCAGAGAACAACGGCTTTCGCTTCGAGCCCAATCGCCACGACCCGACGGACAAAGTATTTTTGGGACAGCGGATTGCAGGTGGCGGCGTAGAAGAAGGAGAAAGGGCTCTAGATATACTGGCCCGTCATCCTGCGACTGCCCGTCATGTCAGCCGTAAGCTGGCTCAATATTTCGTGGCTGATACGCCGCCAGAGACATTGGTAAACCGGCTGGCCGACCGCTTTTTATCGAGCGATGGAGATATTCGAGCGGTGCTGTCGATGCTGTTTGAGAGCGATGAATTTTGGTCGCCTGCTTCCTACCAGAATAAGTTCAAAACGCCCTATCAATATCTGCTTTCGATGATGCGGGCAATTGGGCTGTCGTCGCCTTCTAACGAGGTCTTACAGCGTCTAGGGGGATTGATGGATCAGCTGAGTATGCCGCTTTACGGATGTAGTCCGCCAGATGGCTATGCCCAAGTGGAGTCCGCTTGGCTCAATGCGGACGCAATGATGCGTCGGACGAGCTTTTCTCCGGCTGTCTACAAGCTAAAAGACCAAAATAAGCCTAACGCAGCAGATCTGTTGGCTACGTTAGGAGATCAGTTTTCGGCGAAGACGCTGGCTGTCCTAGATAGTTCACCTGCTAATCTGCGACCGACTTTGATTTTAGGTAGTCCAGAAATGATGTATCGCTAGAACCTTAAAAGAGGTCTAAAGATTGCTATGAAACGACGTCAACTGCTCAAACATTCGGCCCTGCTAGGAGCCTCTAGTCTGTTCGCGCTGGGTGCTCATGGCTGGGCCTGGCGGGCTGAAGCGCAATCTAGCACGGGCTCACCTCGGCTGGTGGTGATTTTTCTTAGGGGCGGCGTAGATGGGCTCAACGTGGTGGTGCCCTTTCAAGACCCCAACTATTACGAAGCGCGGCCAACGGTGGCGATCGCCCGGCCCGGAGAAAAAGATGGCGTGCTTGACTTGGATGGGCAGTTTGGTCTGCATCCCGATCTAGCGCCACTGATGCCACAGTGGCAGGCGGGTAATATGGCGTTTGTCCATGCAGCGGGTTTGCCTGTGCCATCGCGATCGCACTTCCAGTCTCAGGACTATATGGAAACCGGTACCCCTAGTGAGAATTCTACTGCTACCGGTTGGCTCAACCGGCTGCTGGCCTTTTTGCCTAACAGCACGCCGACGACGGCGCTAAACGTTAGCTCTGGCGGCACGCTGCCGTTGATTTTTGCTGGGTCAGAAGCCGTTGCCAACCTAAAACTTACCAATGGTGGCAGTCCAACTCTAGCGATCGATCGGCCCAAGCTACAGACAGCTTTTGACCAGATGTATTCTGGGGATGAGCGATTATCGAGAGTCTATCAGTCAGGTCGGATGGCTAGGGATGTGCTCCTGCGTGAAGTTAACAATGAGAACACTGCGGCTTCTCGGGGGGCACCGATACCGACCCGATTTTCTCGCAACACTAGCCGCCTCGCTCAGCTCATGAAAAGCGATGCGAACGTTCAGGTTGCGTTTATGGAACTCGGTGGCTGGGATTCTCATGTGAATCAAGAAGGCATACTGTCACGCTATTTGCCGATGGTTGGTGGCGGGCTAGTGCAGCTAGCGCAGGAGCTAGGACCAATTTACCAAGACACGGCGGTAGTCGTCATGTCAGAATTTGGCCGCACTGTCTCGGAGAATGGCAATCGTGGGACCGATCACGGGTACGGCAATGTCATGTGGCTGATGGGGGGTGGACTCCGGGGCAAACAGGTGTATGGACAGTGGCCAGGGCTAGATTTAGCTGACCTGTATGAGCAAAGGGATTTGGCGGTGACTACAGATTATCGAGATGTGCTGATCTCTGTACTGAAGCCGCACTTTGGATTGAACGATAGTGCGATCGCGCAGATCTTTCCCAATTACCAGCCTCAAAGCAGTTTCGATCTCTTGTCGTAGATAGTTACGATGATTCAGCACATATATGCTGAAGCGTAGGCACCTATAGCTACACTCAGCTAGTGTGAGTTGCCGGTGTGAGTTGCCAGAGTGAGTTGATGGGCTATTCAGACAGCTTTCGCCAAGGGTGAAAGCCGTTTTCGAGTCCATACAGGGCGGGCGCAAGCGCTGGATAATGGCGGCGAAGCACTGTTAGAAAGTTGTTGTTGTCGATCCAGTCTAAACCCATCTGGGTATAAATCTCGGCTCTGTAGTCTTCTGTGAAAAAGCGGTCGCTCTTTAGCCGTCTAGACGCCATCAAGATAAAGACCCTAAACGCGGTATCGCTAAATCCAAATCCTTCTGGCAGCTCTTCAGCGAATAACCCTACCATCAGATCAACACTGTCAATATCGTTGTTGTATACCTCACGTAGCTCTCTGGCCCACTGCGGACTGCTCGTCAGCGCCTCAAAAGAAGACACCCGTCCTCTGCCAACAATCTCTCGAAATCTGTTGTACCGGGGAACGCCTCGCTCTCTATCGCGCAAAATATCTACCGCAGCGAGGTCAAAGGCATCCGTGCTGCCATCTTTGATCAAAGTGCGTAAGAAATTGGGATAGTTGTGCAATGTAATTGCTCCGGGGTGCTGGATGCCGAAAGAGTAGAACGAATCTTCTATTGAGTGAGCTTGCATCGCACTCCGCGCACGTTTGCCAAATGTCTCTGGAAAGGGCCTTGTGGTCAAATGCTCGCCGCTTCGATGAGAATAAAACGGAATCTTATCAGGGATCAGCGGGTGCATTCTATAGACAGAGACAAACTCTTCTGTCAGGTAGTAGGGTGCGCTGTGATGGTCGGTTGGAGAACCGACGATGCCGCTGAGCAATTCGCTATCGCCCAAGTGCCCGGCAATCTGCTTGACCTCTTTTCCTAGCAGGCCCCACCAGTTGGCATTCATAGCGATCTGGGTCGCTGAATTCGGTAGGATGGCGGGCGTCCATTCTACCGTATGGATCTTCGCTAGTAGGGCTGCGTTAATTAATCTAGCCTTGTCAAATAGCTGCGAATCGTTCCAGTCGGGATAGCGCTGCTGGAGGCGATCGCATATCGCATTATGTTCTTTAATAAACAGAGTATGCAGCAGACTCAGCCCAATCCACCAGCCACCAGCCGAGCCTGGAAAGCCCACTAAATCGATACCCAATTGCTGATCTAGCGGTAGCAGTCCGTCTTCATCAATCAGCATTTTTCCGGCTTGATGTGTTCGGAGACTTTGTACTGTCTCTTCATCGCTGCCGTAGAGCTGTGAGGCATCCCACCAGTGAGTCACGCTGTTGATGAACGTGGCAGCGCGTGTGTTGTCATCAGTGCGAGAAGGATCTTTGAGGGTTTTGGCGACTTCTAGCGCTTTGTCGTCGCCCGATAGATCAAGGCTTTCTGTAGGATTCTGGACAGCATTCTGGACTGGCGGCACCGAAAAATAGCTATCCGGCTGATTGTCGCCGTGACTAAACCAGTCGTGCGTCTGAAACTGAATCCAGGCCGCCGCATGTAGATTGAGAATAGTGGCCGGGATAAAGCGATCGCGCTTTAGCAACACGCTACTCACTAATCGAGGATTGGGTTCGAGCAGATTTTTGGTATCTACGTTTGCCTCGGCTAGGGGAACATTGCGGCCAAAGCGGGTGCCAGCCATGCCCATTTCGGGTTTAGCCAAATCGTTGAAGCTGCCGTCAGCCGTGCGAGCGACTAAATGGCGACCATCGAGGCTTGGCTGGGGGTTGGGTAGCTTTTCTTTATCTGCGATCTGAGCAGTATCTTTTAGATTGTTCTCTCGCAGCTCATCGCGAAACTGAACGAGCTGAAGCAAGGCCAGTGGAAGCGGAAGTTTGTGCCAGGGAAACATGCTAATACCATTCTCCTTGAATTTGTTGTTTTATGTAATTTGTGAAAGTTCTAAGGTCGCTTTGCCTGTAGCGTTTGCTGTAAATCGCGCATAAAATCCAAGAAAAAATCTTTGAAAACGCAGGCTCGCTCCAGATCGCCCGTGCCAAAGGTAAACCAGATATTTTTGCTTTTAGCAGCAGCTTCAGCAATCTTGAAAATAACGACTGTCTTTCCCGGCTGAGTAGGTGATGAGAGCAACCCGTCAAATGTAGATGCTCTAATCGCAATTCTAGGCACCTGTTCGGTTGGCGCATGTTCAGTGAAAATATCTTCGATCGACCGATGGAGATTGCGCTTCAGCGTCTTTAATGAGCCGGCTGTGGCCTGTACGACTTCGCCGATGTTGTGGCCTACATCCAGACTATGAACATGGGCCGGGAGAGTGCGATCGCAATAGCCCATAATCTTTGCCTGAGAGATGACACCTTGCTCGTATCTCAGCGGTATCATCGCTTCGGTAATTTTTTGCACCGTATGCTTCGCCGTCTCGGTAATATCAGCTGGAATCTCTTGACCAAAGAATCTTTGATTAACGATTTGTACCATTTCATGAGCTAGTACATCGTCTGCCGCGTCCGTCTCTAGTAGGCTTGCAATTCTTTGAACATCTTTCTGGCTGTAGCCTTCAGCCGATTTCTCTTCTAGATATTGCCTTCTAGCTGGGTAGCTAGGGTCAAAGCTAGCCTCAAACGGGCAGAACCACAGGTCGCGATCTGAATCGTGAAACTTAGTCGAGCGAAAATAGAGCTGCACCCACTTCGGCAAATCTTGGGTGGGATAGGCATGTAACCTGTCGACATCACCAGATTTCTCAATCTGTCTGATTTGATCTGGCTCTGAAACGATGACAACATCTAGCAAGAAAGGAAGCGTTACTCTCCTCACAGACTGTCGCGTAGCTGGAGCAGGATTCACCATTAGTATCTATCCTTCAATGTAGCCATTTACATGGATCTTGATACGCCCCTTTACATGGGCAATAGTATTTTGGAGACGATGAGCCAATACTACAGAAAATATTTTGATTTCTCACTAGTCCATTCCAGAAAGCTCACAAATGTTATTCATTACGCTGCGGCAGCCAAAAAACGAGCTTGACTCGCACCCGCTACTATCAGCCATTTGACTGTCAGCTATTTGACTGTCAGCTATTTGACTGTCAGCCATTTGACTGTCAGCTATTTGACTGTCAGCCATTTGACAGTGGCTTTTCGGACCTTAGCTTTCAACGAACGGAGGTAGCCGTTGCTGAATCGGTGAAGATTGGATTAAAGAGGTATTGGTTTGAGCGTATGGCAGTAGCCGATTGATAATCTGTTCGAGTTCGTCTGTAGATCTGACATAAACCTTGGAGATAAAGCAATCGTCACCTGTGACTCGGTTGCACTCAACCATCTCTTCTGACGCCTGGATTATAGAAACAACTTTGGATAGCTGTCCAGGCAAAGGACGAATTCGGATATAGAACGAGAGAACATAGCCGAGCATCTGAGGATCTACAGTGATAGTAAATTCTCGAATAACTCCAGATTCTTTTAGCCGCTTTAGCCGCTCCGAGACACTGGGCGAAGACATATTGAGCTCTCTAGCAATATCAGCAATCGAAGTCCTAGCGTCTTGGTGCAATATACGAAGTAACTGCGTATCTACGCTATCTAGCGCATATTCTGGTATGCGAAGGCTCTTTTTCATTTTTTCCTGTTTTTCTTAGGCTGATGAGATTTTACCCCTTTGATCAGGCATATAAAAACCCAAAGAGCGTTGATAGCATTGATACATCTAAAAACAAGACGATCGACGCATGAAATTACAAGATATTGTATCGGCTCGAATAGGAGCAGCACCGCCTCATCTTTGGTTTGTTGTTAGCGCAATCTTTCACTATCTCGGCCCCTCTTTTGCTGTTCTTTTGTTCGAGAATATCAGCGTTCTAGGTGTTGCCTGGTTTAGGATTGCTAGCGCGGCACTGGTCTTTTCGCTGTGGACAAAGCCCTGGAAAACCTTCCGCTTGGCCGATCGCTCGACCGTGATTTTGCTGCTTTTATTAGGGGGTTGTCTAGCGTTGATGAATAGTGCGTTTTATCTAGCAATTGACCGACTGCCGTTGAGCTTGGTGGCAACGATGGAATTTGTTGGCACCATCGCTGTGGCGCTGTTTGGTCTTCAGGCTGCACGCAACTATGTGGCTTTGTCTTTGGCTGTAGCAGGTGTGTTCATTCTAATTGATGTGCGCTGGTCAGATGACTGGCTAGGTCTTGTCTTTGCAGCCGTGAATGCTGTTTTATTTATGATTTATATTTTTTTGGGCCATCGAATTTCGGAGCAAGGGGCAGGTGAGGGGGTTGGCCGATTGGGCGCTGCGATGTCGGCGGCGTTTGTTTTTGTGATGCCGATTGGGTTCTCTGGCGCGATCGCAGCTTTCTCTCATCCCGTACTCATTTTGGCAGGAATTGGCGTTGGCATCACTTCGTCAGTTGTCCCCTATGTCTGCGATCAGCTAGCAATGTCGCAATTGCCACGAAATACCTATGCACTTTTGCTGGCGCTTCTGCCAGCTACGGCAACGCTCATAGGTGCCGTTGTGCTCGGTCAAATCCCAACGATTCGAGACATCGTCGGGATTCTATTGGTAATGGGAGGCATCTCTATTCACAAATCTGCTGTGCCAGAATCTACGTAGCTTTTGCTACCTTGCGATCGCCAGCTTGTGTCTGAGTCTCATCCCAATTTAGCCGCCCAGTAAATCCAAAAACATCTTTACCGCAGGAGCAGGCGGTGTGCTAGCTAGCGTTGCTGCGCCGATAATCCGCTCTAGCCGGATGGGAAGCGATCGCACATACACATCATCTGGAATTGGCATCGCCGCTAGCCTGGGCAAGATTGCTGCCCCCAATCCCTGCGCTACCATACTCACAATTGTAGAGTCTTCTCTAATCACGTACGCCACCTCGAACGACTGCCCCCACTTGGCCCAGTGTTCTCTCACCGCGCTAGTACATTCAGCATAGTTGAACAGGATAAATGAGTACGCAGACAAGGCTTCCCAAGTTAGCTCTTTGGGCGGTGGCCGCTCACTCTTTGGTAGGAGGACTACGTACTCATCTCGGGCGATTTCGACCGTGCGAAATTCTTCCGATCGAGGTAAAGGAATCAAGCCTATATCGGTTTGCCCTTCTCTTAAAGATTGTTCTACCCCAGCCGGGTCTAGCTCAACTAGAACAACCTCAACATGAGGAAATCGGTTCCTAAAGCGAGCGATATTAACCGGTAACAGGTGAGTCGCTGCGCTGCGAAAAGACGAGATTCGCAAACGAGACTTATACAGCCCTTTCTCTAAGTTGACCTCATAGTCTATTAGCTCTTTTAGCTCTAGCATTTGATGGGCATGGGCAATTACCCGTTCCCCTACAGGCGTCAGCTTTGCACCCGAACGCCCTCTGGTAAACAAAGGTACGCCTAGCTCGGCCTCTAAGGATGCGATCGCCCGACTAACCGCCGACTGCGACACCTCCAAATGCATGGCCGCATCAGAAAAGGTGCCATGTGTAACAACAGATGAAAGCACCTCAAGATGAAAGATGTTCATGGCCGTTATCTATTCGCTTTTCGCATAGATGTGCGTCATTAGACGGTTTGATTCCTCTAAAAGCTAAAGCTAAGGTAAAACCAGCTTGCATCAATACATGCAGGTTGACGTGCCAGCTATCTTGACAGACGCCGCTGCTGCGGTAGCGCTGATACAGCAATGCTCTACGGCTATTGATGTATTGGGCAAGACGGGCAAAATGACAAAAAGTTCAATCATGCGCTTCCGATCCTAAGGGGGCTCCTCATCCAATGTTTCAGCTACTCGACTTTCAAAAGTTTAGAGACACACCAAGCGTCCAGTTTTTTGACATCACCGTCCCCGCCTCCAACGCGAGAGATCTGGTGTATCACGAGGGGCCCGCGACCAGCCCAAACAACGACGACAATAACGCCTGGCAATTCTACCTCCATCCTCACCAAGAAGACAATCTACTCGCTCTTTCCGGTGGCCGGACTTTCCATCTGATCAATTTCGAGTGGGATCACCCTTATCATGTCGTTCGGCTGGATGCAAACCGCCACATCCTTCGCATTCCACCCGGCACTTTCCATCGCTCAGAATCAGACCTCAAGGGTTCCTTGGTAATCAACCAGGCCGTACGCGCTGAGAACGCAAATGTTCAGCATGAGTTTAGAGTCTACAGCAGCGGGAACGTACCCAAGCTTTATGATCTACTAGCTTCCCAAACACAACCTTTGTATCACGGCTTTGAAGCTCAAGATGAAGAGCAAAGCCGTGAAGAGAAGGTTTTTGAGGAACATAGGCGCGAAGAATCAGATTTTCCTCAGGCTGCATAGCCACGAAGGATATAAAGAAAGCCAAGCTACTGCGCAGTAGCTTGGCTTTTTACTGGCGTTTTTACAAACAGCATCAGACCGACTACTACTGGCGCAAATAGGCAGCAGGCATATAGCCCGCTAGCGTAGGAACCTGTAATTGATTTAGAGCTAGCTAGCAGTGAGGGTCCAATAGCGCTGGCGATAACAACGGCCATCATTTGTACGCCTGCGATCGCACCCAAATGCGCCCGACCAAAAAACCTGGGCAGCACCACCGTCGACAGCGTACCAAAGCACCCGCCGCTAATGCCAAGCCCCACCACTGCCGGTATCATCATCCAGGGGCGATCCAAGTTGGCGATGGTGGCAATGCCGATCGCTTGAGAAACCATCATGAAGATGAACAAGTACTGAATACGAACGCGATCACAAGCGACCCCTACGCCGTAGCCCACCGCCGTCGAAACCACCGCAATCGGCACAAAGATCCGTACCATATCTGCCTCCGCAATGCCCATCTCTGCGCCGATACTGACAATATTGAAAGTGATCCCCGTTATCGACAGCGCCTGCGACATAAAGGCCAGCGTTACCGCCCAGAATGCCAGCGTTCCAAGCGCCTGCCGTCGGGTCACACCCCAAAGCACAGCCGAGTCTGACGCTTCGGCTGAAGGCGTTTTGTTCGAGTCGGCAGCTGACGAAGAAACTACTGGATCTCCATCCATCCGCAGGTCGCATACTTCGGGATTATCGCGGAACAGCAGCCAGCCGATACTGCTCATACCCACACCCACGACGGCGGCTAAGCTCAGCCAGGTGCCTCGCCAGCCCAATGCCGCAATCGATTGACTGAAAAAATAGGGCGCGATCGCAAAGCCAAACGCCACAAAAATTCCTTCGATCCCCGATACCTGTCCGCGCCGCCGATCGAACCACTTGCCTAGCATTGTCCGGCTAGTCATCGTCAACATGCCCTGTCCGCAAAACCGCAGACAGACAAAGCCAATTACCAGTAGTACGGCGGCGATGGTAGGAGGCGTGAAAGGTAGAAATGCACTAAAGAACAAAGAGAGGCGATCGCACACCGTTAGATACACCAGCGTTAGCCCTAGTCCTATCGAGGCGAGCACCGCTATACGCCTTGCTCCTAAGCGATCTAGCAGCTTGCCACCAAACGGCAGCAGACAGCCGCTAGTCACCGTCCCAAATAGATAGGCATTCGCTAGCTGCAGTCGCGATAGCCCAGTCGCCTCGATTAAATGATCGGTAAAGACACTAACGCCAATAGTTTGACCTGGAATGCTAGTCAGCACGCCTAGCACACTAGCAACGACAATCACCCAGCCATAAAAAAACGGTAGCTTAGCAGGCACAAACGGAAAATTAGGCTGAAAAAAAGAAGATCGAGTCAAAATGTGTTCTGGTGCGCTTCGTAGCGGAGGTAGATAGTCAAAGATAGGCAAAGCAGATAAACTTTTACGCAGTTCGCCAATTTTGAAATTTACTGAGCCTTCAATATGACAGACAATTCTAAAAGTAGACTGTTACTCTCTCACAACTTCACTTTGATAGAGAGCGAAGTCCATCCCCTTAACCGAGAAGAGTTTGCCGATGTATTTATTAAGGGGCTAAGTAGCAAATCAAGCGTGGATTGCGCCTTGATCGAAAATCCTCACTGGGTAGTCGAAGTCAACTATGACACCGATGAGTATTCTCCTACTGATGTAGGTCAGATGTGCGCCGACGCGCTCGCTGCCTATCGCGAAAATAGCACTGACGAAAGAAGCTTTACAATTATGGCCTTGGGTGGTGTCAAAGATACCCCAAGTACCGCACCAGCGCCCTCGCTACAGACAGGGGAATGGGGTGTAGATGTTGTTGAAACTACAGAACCAGATGTCTTCCTAGAAGAGATCAACTGGGATAAGCTATCGAGTGCTAAGCCCGCTGAGAATGTTTTTAGAATCGATTGCGCTGTTGGATAAACAGTCAGATGAAAGATCAAACAAGTAGTGAAATGATTGACTTGTTCAACAGTAGAAAAATAAGGTGAAATCACATGGAACTTACTAGCAAAACTCAAGACAAGGCCGTTAGAGCAGCGATCGCTGATGACTGCGTTCAGCTAATCGATCGGCAGGTCTCCGCCAAAGGCGGTCTCTCTGGTATGGCGCTCAAGACAGCCTATAAGGTGGTCAACGGCATTAGCTCTGACTACGTTCGCGGGGCTCTGATGCGGCTTATGCCAGAAACCCTATCTAGTCTAGATCCCATTTGGGAAGAAGGCGTACAGGCAGGCGATCCAGTTGTGCATTTGAGTAAGAATAGCGATCGCACCGCTGATGCAATTCTAGCCGCTACTGATGCTCGCATTGCTAGATCCGGTCAGGGCGTCGTCAGCGCGACCTACAATCGACTGAGAAAATCAGTGAAATCAGATGTTGTTGCAGCAGTGCCGGGGCTAGCAACGATCCTCCAGAAGCACGTCAATCAAGGCTAAACGCACTAAACTCGATCTTCGATCTCTATGTACTCTTGCCTACTTACGTTTCTTCTATTCGCACAGCCTATCTACTGTCTCCTGACGCGCCTCGACTAATTCCTCGTTTGTCGACTCAATCAAGAAAAGAGATTGTAGTGCATCAGCGGGCAGCCCTCGTAAAGCAAAGTACTCCGTTCTAGCGATCGCTGACTCTTCTATTCCTTGCACCTTGCTTTCAGCGACGGCCAAACCGTTCGCAATCAGCTGACGACGGATGCTAGAGATAATCTCAAACGGTGGGAAAACAGCTGGCGATGTCGATTCGATATCGCCATAAACCTGCCAAAAATAAGAGCGTCCTGCTTGCAGCGGATCTCCCTCATACTGCGCAAAAATCTGTCCTGATGCTGGCTCATATTCCCACACAACGGCCTGACTGACGCTATCTACAACTTCCATTCTAACGATTTCTCCGCGCCAAACAAAAACAGGATTTTGATGCCAGATCACTCTCTCTTGCCCAGGTCTAGCAGGCGCTAGCAGACACAGCTCTCCTCTAGAGATAGTAGGCGGGTCTTCCCATTCGTCATCTCGAAAGATCCGTTTAAAAAACTGACGAAAAGACAACGAGTCATGTTGAATAGTCTGCGCGGTACTTTCCTCTATTCCTACGCTTGTGCTAAACAACAAAGCGGCTGAAGCCAAGACCAGCGCTAATGAATCAATACGTTTTGCTGTAGGAGAAGTCATAAAGAAGAGTTCATCGGGATTTTTCGGAAGCAGGCATTACGACGGGTAGACAGAAAACCCAAACTGTAGCAACCGGCAGCAGCCAGGGTAACAGCAGCTGAGCCGTGATGCCTATCTGTAGGCTGACCCAACCATAGCCCAAACTAGTCAGCAGCAAAGCCAGCTGTCTATGACGATAAGAATGCTGGCGGTCAGTAGACTGCTGCTGAAAAAGTAGAACAATGCCTGCGCCAACAAGAGCACCGACGCCGACTAGCCAAAGGTCTGGAACGGGCGTCAGATAATGCCTGCGTAGAAAGTGATGGACGGCGTAGGCATTGGTTTCACCGCCAGTAAACCGCTTGAATCCTTCGGTGCGATCGCCTGCCTGAGCCCGCCAATAGGCGATCGCACTCGGACTATCAATGTAATCCCTGGCAAGTCCAGTACCCGCTTCATCATAGGCACCAGAAGCAACAATAACAACTCGATCTTGCCAGTCAAACTGTCTAGCTAGCTGCGTCTCAGGTGTCTGTAATAGCTGATGAGAACTGATCTTTGTATAGATAGCGTTAGGAGGAAGAGAATAGTCTAGTAGCGGATGGAGCCAACGTTGGTTCCACCAGCGAGAAATACTAGACCAAGGGGAAAGCCGTAGCTGATATAAGGACTTGAGCGCAGGGTCTCGGTTTTGGCTTCGGACAGCGGTGAGTAGGCTGCGGCGGTAGTTAGTTTGGCTCTCTGGGTTAGGCGCGATCGCATCCTCAATCAATGTTTGCCGAGCTGTTTGAGCGATCGCCAGCAGGTACGAAAAAGGACAGCGCTCCACACAGCTGCTTCCTGCTGGTAATGCTCGCAAGTAGCCTCTAGGCGTGTTGGTATAGCCCTGCATCACCCAGTCCAAGCTCGCTAGCTCCTCTCTAACTCCGATTTCACCCTCGGACTGTAGAACAGACCCGAACACCAGCGTAGTGTCTTGTGTCACTGCCTCAGAGATTGACTGAGCGAAGCGCTGGTCGTTTTGCGCCTGTGCTCGATCTAATAAATAGTCAATTCCAACAACTTCAGCCTGTAGAGCACTTAGCCGGTCTAGAATTCTTGCGAGATAGGCCCGGTCCATCGGATTGGGCACACCGCTGGGAAATCCTTCTCTTATCGCTAAATCGTCAATTTCAACTAGAAGCACGGGCGGTGATTCTGTTGAAACTTGCCCAGTGACATTTCTGTACATAGCCTGAACTTGCAGGCGACGGGCTGTTAGCGCTTCGGTTATCGGGTTGAGCAAGCTGAGGCCAGTAATCAGACAAAGCGCAGCGGTTTGCCAGCGAGTGTGGGGTAAAAGCGTACTGATTCGAGACCGCCAGCCGACGGGCTGTAGCTGGAACAGGACTGCGTCACTATGGCGAAAGAGAGAAGGAACCAGGTGGGCGGAAGGATAGGTGAGATTGCTTTCGGAGCGAAGGAACTGGCTGGCTTTTTGCAGGGCGGTGTGGACATCGTCGAAGCGAGCCAGGCTCTGCATGAACTGGATGAGGAAGACTTGGGCAACGCGGTTGTGAATCGGTTCGCGCATGACGGCGACCTGGTTTAGGCCAATATCGATTAAGGAGTTGGCGATGTCTAGCCCTTTACAGGAGTTGAAGAGAGCAAACTTTAGACCCTGCTGCTTGGCTTTGCGTAGGTAGGGATCTAGTTCGCGTAAAGAGAGCGTGGTGTGGGGTGCGATCGCAATCTGCCCGCCCACTGCATTCGCCTCATTACTATGGCCAAAGAACAACAGCATATCCCAGCCGGGAGCCGCCTGAATGGTGTCGCAAATAGTCTGCTTGAGCGCGGTGGTGTCTAGATCTGGCTGCCAGCCGATAACTTTGATCTGGGCCAGTCGGTCTAGCGAGGCGATCGCATCCAACTCCGCTTCGAAATCCAGTCCCGTATCATCGCCCAAAATCACCAATACACGAGCAGCCGCGTGCGATTGACTCACGCTCGTCGCCGACTCACGCACATTTGTCGGCAGTCGAGCTATCCGCACCTGACCGGTCGAGCCAAATTCCGCATTGATCTCCCACTCTTCCCAGGGCCATCGGCCTAGATCAATCGGATCGCAGGTGATTAGCAGATCTAATCCTTCTGCGGCCTTTTTCCCGCCTAGCTCGCTGCGAATGTCGAACAGCGTCGCGCTTCGCAGCCACTGATAGAACTCATACAGCAGCTTGGCCTCGGCCTCTACTAGCTGCCCGTGCCAGTCTGTTTTGGCCGTCAGCTGCCCAGAAATAACGGCTTTTCCCCTCAGCCTCGACCGAAGCGCTGACTGATAATAGTTTAGATAGATGCGCTGCCAGCTTTGGTAGAGCGCTTCTACCCCGGCTGGATAGGGAAGCTTTGCTGTCAGCTGACGCCCTTTGCCCCAGGTCAGCTCAAAGAAGCAAACCTGTTCGACCTGGGTAACTTTTAGCCTGTAATCTGCCATAAAAAAATTGTAGACCAGGGGAAGTATTAGACCGGATACAGGGAGATTTTTCTGAGACGACAGGGATTATTCAAGAGCGAGGCTACAATCGCCGCCACTTGATCGATACAGTGTAGGTGCTCGAAGGAATTTATAGCCGCTTAGTAACTAGCCGCAGGAGACGCACGAATGTCCACCGCTCATGAAGCACCGCTCGATTCGGAGCAGATCAATTCGGAGCAGACCGATTCAGAGCAAACCAGTTCAGAGCAGGCCGGTTTAGAGCAGGCCAGTTCGGAGCGGACAGCGGCAGCCGATAGTTCACAGTCGGACGATACCCGGTTCAGCATTTTCCAGCTTTGGAATATGAATCTTGGCTTTTTGGGGATTCAGTTTGGCTGGGGTCTGCAAATGGCGAATATGAGTTCTATTTTCGAGTATCTGGGGGCAAGCGCTCATAATCTACCGATTTTGTGGCTGGCTGCGCCGCTGACGGGGCTGATTGTGCAGCCAATTATTGGTAACCTCAGCGACCATACGTGGGGAGCGCTAGGACGTAGGCGGCCCTATCTGCTGGGTGGGGCGATCGCGGCGGCGATCGCGCTGGTGCTGATGCCGCGTTCATCAACGCTGTGGACGGCGGCAGGACTGCTGTGGCTGCTAGATACCAGTGCCAATGTCAGCATGGTGCCTTTCCGGGCATTCGTGGGCGATCTGCTGTCAAAAAAGCAGCGGACCCAGGGATTTGCGATGCAGAGCGTGATGGTGGGGCTTGGTGCGATCGCGGCCTCCAGTATGCCCTGGCTATTCAACCATGTATTTGGGGTGGATGCTTCGACTAGTCCTAGCCACCGCATTCCGCTGACAGTGGAATACTCCTTTTATCTAGGAGCGGTGCTGTTTTTAGGAACAACGGTGTGGACATCGGTGACTACCGCCGAGTCACCGCCAAAAGATTTGGCTCGGTTTGAGCAGCGGCAGGCAGAGCGCGGTGGCATTTTCAATAGCCTGCAAGAAACGCTGCGGGCGCTGCAACACATGCCCAAGACTATGCAGCAGCTAGCCTGGGTGCAGATATTCACCTGGCTGGGGATTTTCTGCTTTTTCCTGTACTTTCCACCAGCGGTCGCGCGTAACCTGTTCGGCGCAGCGCAGAATGACTCGGAGCTATACAACGCGGGCATTGAATGGGCTGGGCTGTGTTTTGCAATGTTCAACGCGGTTTGCATCCCGTTTTCTCTAATGCTGCCAAGGATCACCCGGCGCATTAGTCGAAAGGCGGTTCACAGCATTTGTCTAGCGGTTGGCGGGGTGAGTCTAATCTCGTTGCTGCTGGTTCATCGCCCCTGGATGCTGCTGCTGCCGATGGTGGGCTTTGGCATGACCTGGGCGAGCGCTCAGTCCATTCCCTACGCAATTTTGACCTACTCAATTCCCAATCAGCAGCGGGGCATTTATCAGGGGATTTTCAACTTCTTTATTGTGCTGCCAGAGATTGCGATCGCCCTTGGGTTTGGCTGGGTGATGGAGTACTGGCTACATGACAATCGACTGATGGCAGTCGTGCTGGGCGGCGGATTTCTACTGGTGGCAGCGGTGCTGATGCCGTTCGTCCAGGTCAGCGAGCAGGCACCAGATGCCGCTGCCAATGACAGTCGTTTAGCGGAGCCTGTCGTCTCATGATGGCCGACGTGCTTTCAAGAGCTTCGATCAAGCTAGATCGGCTGACTCAGCTGTTGCTGCTGGCGGTGACGGTGCTGGTGTATAGCGTGCTGGGCATGGCGATCGCCAACTCGCTATTTGTGAGCTATGTAGGCGCCAAGCATCTGCCCCAGGCGTTTGTCTTGATCGGGCTGTGCTCTATGCCTGCCTACGCGCTGTTCTCACAGATTGTCGATCGCTACAGCCGTCCGCAGCTGTTTCGCTATGTGCTGCTGATATCAATTGCGGCGATTATTGGGCTCAGACTGCTGCTGCTACAGGAGTCGTCCTACGCCTACTACGCCTTGCTAATTGCCATTTTCTTTCAGTGGGACTTTCACAACAATGTGCTATATCCCAGCCTGCTGACGGACTACTTTACGACGCTAGAGTACAAGCGCTATGCCCCCTACATTGGCATTGCTCAGGCGGTGGGAACGCTGCTGGGCGGTGGGCTAACTGCGCTGCTCTCTCACTACTTTAGAACCCGAGATTTACTGCTGTTTATGCCGGTGGTTTTCTTGATTGGGTTTGTGCAGCTGGTGTATTTGGAGCGATCGCAGCGGCAGGTAAACGCGGGCGCTCCCAAACATTCGGTCGGCATTCTAGAATCGCTGAGTACCTTTCCAGAGCTGGCAAAACGCTATCCGCTAGCGCTGTTCTTGTCTAGCAGCAGCTTTTTGCTGGTGATTATCTATATCAGCTCTGAATTTTTGTGGTTCAGCATCTACGGTAGCCGCTTTAGCGACCAGGCACTGACGGGCTTTCTAGGCGAGATGCGGATTGTGATTAGTTTGGTGCAAGTAGGCGTTATCTATGGGGCGACGCGGCCACTGCTGAAGAGTTTGGGCGTTGCCAGAATGAATCCGGTCTATCCGCTGACAACGCTGGTGAGCTTTGCCGGACTGCTTTCTCACTTTGGTTTGCCAGCAGCGATCGGTCTACACGTAAATGGTGACGCGCTGTATAAGGGCATCAATCTGCCCGTTCATCAGCTGAATTACAATGCCATCCCTCGAGAATTTGTCGGACGGATTCGATCGCTCAGTGATGGGCTAATTTATGCGGTCGGGCTCACGCTGGCGGGGACGCTGCTGTGGATTGGCGAAACGCGGCTGAGCCTGATCCAGATTGCCTGGTTGGTAGCTAGTCTGACAGTAGTGCTGCTGCTGGTGCGGCTACCGATGGGGGGCTTCTATGCCAGCGGCTTAGAGGACATGATTCGCTCGGATAGTTTGGATCTCGATGAGTTTGATCTGTATCCAATTCAGCTAACGCCTCAGTCGGCAACGGCGGTCAAAGAGCTGCTGAGCGATAGTGATAGATACAGTCAGCTCAAGGGTCTAGAACTCGCGGCTCGGATGGGTCAGCCGAGTCAGTTCCTAAACGAAGTAGAACCGCTGGTGAGGTCGGCGGCCCCGACTGATAACCCGTCTGATAATGGACTAGATAATCGACCAGACAGCCAAGTCTATGAGCAGGTGATCGCTCTTTTTGGCTCAATTCCTCTAGACTTGCAAGCGGATTTCAAAGCCAAACTACAGGACACTACGCTGCAAGCCTTTGCTTTGGAAGTGCTGCTGGTTAACCAGTACGTTCCCACCGCTGAGAACATTCAGACCTGGCTCGCTGATCAGAGCGAGGACATGCGGACACTTGGCTTGCTCGCTCACCTGATCGCCAATTCTGCTGATGATCCAACTGTCACTGATCTAGATTCCGCCGATCTAAACTTCGCCAGTTCAGATCTCGCTCATACCTGGACCAATCCACTGACGCCCAATGCTGCCCGCATCATTACCCGCGTGGTCGCCTATGGCAAAGAACCGCGTATCGCCTCTCTAATTCCCAATGTGGTGCTGACCCAAACTAGCCCGGACATTATTCGTACCGGGCTAGAGGCGCTGCTACCGCTCACTTTTCGTGGTGACGACGCCACCGCTAGCATGGCCCACAGCAAGCTCAACCACTATGACCCTATGGTCAAAATTGCCGCCTTGGATCTGCTACGCATTACCTGCTGCGACCAGTGGCTATCCGCCATCGGTCACCGTTTGGGCGATGACGATCCGCGCGTGCGAGAGCAAGCCGCTAAAGCCCTGGCTGCCTACGGTCGTGTGGGCGTTGATCTCGCAAAAGCCAAGCTGAATGACGCTCGTGTTGAAGTTGTGAATGCGGCGATTACAGCGATTGGATTGGTGCGATCGCGCTATGCCAGTAATGTCCTATTTGACTATCTGGCCCCGAGCTACGAGCTGCTAGCCAAAACCCGCCGCTGGCAAACGCGCTTGCCGACCGATGCTCCCAACTGGCGAGCGCTGAAGGTTGCGATCGCCGACTATCACGAGCGCCTAATCCAAAAAGTGCTCTATATTCTCTCGGCGCTTGGGCACGCTCGCACAGTCAACGCAGTGAACCGCCTGCTAGCCACCAGCGCCCAATCAGAACTAGAAAACGCCATTGAGGTACTAGCTTCGCTCAACCATCGGCGATTTGTTATCCCACTGATGCCTCTATTAGAGGCGCTGGTGCCGTCAGAGACAGTCTCTGAGAGATCTGGTGAGAAGTCTGGCGAGAAATCCGGTGAGGTGACGCCGCTGTGGCTAAAGACGAAAGGCTATCGGCTGCTGCTAGAAGCCTTAGAATCAAATGACCGCTGGATTCAGTCTGGTGCGCTGATTGCTTTGGCGACGGTACCGGCTACGTTAGTAAATGCCCCGGACCCGTTTGTGAAGCAGATCGCCAGCCAACTTTTTGAAACGACTTTGCCTGCTGAAACCGCCATGAATCGACTGCTGCTATTGAAAACCGTTTCTCTATTCAAGAATCTTTCGCTAGACGAGCTGATGCTGATCGATGAGAGCTTGGATCAAACTCAGGTGCTAAGCGGGGCAACGATTTTCATTGAGGGTGATATGGCGGCTCATCTGTACATTATTGCCGAAGGGCAGGTACAGCTCGTGAAAGAGATTGATGGGGTAAAGCGATCGCTCAGGCAGCTAGGCAAAGGTGACTACTTTGGTGAGGTGGCTTTGTTTGACGATGCGCCGCTTTGGGACGGTGCGATCGCACTAGACAACTGTACTCTGCTGAAGCTAGAGAAAAATCGTTTTTTAAGTCTGATTACTCAGCGGCCCCACATGATCTTAGAAATCTGTCGCTTCCTAAGCCAGCGCCTGCGCGAAACCGATCGCTACCGTTCGGAGAATGTCCCCAGCATTCGATAGCGGCATGGTTCAAAGCGCGACCACCGAGTAACAAGGCGCGAGTAACAAGACAGTGTACTAAGTTTGTAATTTCACCTTTCATCACAGAAAATTATCTGAATAGGGTGTGTTTACGTAGAAAAATAGATAGATATCGTAGGCCAATTCAGGATAAAGCTAAGTTATGAAACGTCGACACTTTTTGCAGTTTGCAGGCTCTGCTTTGGCTGCAATAGGAATGAGTCAAGCCGACTTTTTGAACCAGGCTGAGGGCTATGGGCAGGCGATCGCCCAAGGATCTGCTCAGGGCACACCCCGTAAGCTAGCGCTGCTAGTCGGCGTCAATGATTACCCCAGTCCCATTCCTGATTTACGCGGCTGTCTAACCGACGTGGATTTGCAATACGAGCTGCTAACTAGCAAGTTTGGATTTGCGCCGTCGGACGTGCTGAAAATTTCTGATAGCGAAGACATCAAACCGACTCGACAAAACGTGCTAGATGCCTATCGCGAGCATTTGGTGCAGCAGGCTAAGCCGGGAGACGTAGTGGTGTTTCACTATTCGGGCCACGGCGTGCCGGTGAAAGACCCCGATCCGATCTATGAAAACAGCGATGAGAATGGCGCAATCATTCTGAACGATCCGCTGCCCAACGCTGGTAGGAACACGCCTCAGCTACCGGTGATTATGGGTCGGACGCTGTTTTTGCTGGCGCGATCGCTCCAAACCAAAAACGTCACCACCATCCTAGATAGCTGTCACTCTGGCGGCGGTACTAGGGGCAGCGGACTGGTGCGAGCAGTCTCTCGCGATTTGCTACGAGAGGGTAGCTCTGGCTACGAGGCTATTCCTGCTGAGTTCGAGCTTCAGCGCCAGCTGCTAGCCGCACAAGGACTCTCAGCAGAAGACTTTTTAGCAGAGCGAAAAGCAGGTATTTCCAATGGGCTCAGCATTGGCTCAGCCCAGTTTAGCGAGCTAGCACTAGACGCACCGTTTGACGGCTTCCGGGCAGGCGCGTTTAGCTATTTGCTCACTCGCTATCTGTGGCAGCTACCTGGCAGCACCAAAGCAGAATCAATTCGAGTAAACATCACTCGCAGTACCAAAGCCGCCGCCGCCGCCAAACATCACTCTCAGGTGCCGCTCTTTCAGTCTGCGCCCGGTAGCGACAGCCTCGCGCAGCCGATTTATTTCACCCCTCCTACCAACGGTCCGGCAGAGGCAGTAATCACCAACGTCAGCGGCGATCAGGTGGAATATTGGCTAGGCGGGCTGTCTTCTCAGTCGCTGTCGGTAGCCAACGAGCAGCAGCGCTTTACGGTGCTAAGTGCTACTCGAGAGCCCGTGGCAGAGATTGAACAGATTTCTCGAAATGGGCTGCGGGCAATTGGCAAACGGCTTTCGGGCGACGGTCAAATCACTAACAGTATGCTGCTGCGCGAAACGTTAATAGGGATAGAGAGCAATCCGCAGCTAAGAGTCGGTGTGGATCCTTCGTTAGGTGGGGACATGGAAGCGGCGATCGCAACCTTATCGAATGCGCTGGTCTCTGAAAGTAGCGGGCGATCGCAGCTAGCCGTCGCCGCCGTCGATGGAGAGACCGCCTTCGACTACCTCTTTGGCCGCATGACCGAAGCGTATCAGGCGGAGCTGAGCGCCGATGGCTATACAGACTTGCCCCCTGTTGGCACGCTCTCTCTGTTCTCTCCTTCTCTAGATCCAACGCCAGCATCGTATGGACGAGTAGATGAAACCGTTACCTCAGCCGTGAACAGGCTGAAGCCACAGCTTAAACTGCTGTTAGTTAACAAGGTGTTGAAAGCACTATCCAACACCTCTTCTTCTTTGGCCGTGTCGGGTGAAATCTTTACGGTAGGTGGCGGTCCTTCTGTTCCTTTATCTGGATCTGAAGTGTCCGGGCGATCGCTCACCGCTGACGTGAACCCATTCGTGGCAGGCAGCAAACTACGCATTCGCGTCACCAACAGCGACCCGAGTGAGTCTCTGTATCTGAGCTGTCTAGTCATCGACCCAGCCGGAAAGATGACCGTGGTCTATCCCTACGAATGGGACGCGCCAGAAGATGCTTCGCTAATCCCACCAAATTCTGAAGAGATTATCCCTAGACCAGAAGAGGGCAAAGCCTTTGAAGTCGGCGGCGCTGGCTTTTTGGAAGTGATGACAATTTCTAGCACTGGCTCTTTGCGAAATGCCTTGCGCGGCTTGCAGGAAATCTCTCGCAGCGCGGATGGCTATGTGCCGGTCGGTGGCGACGATAGCTTGGGCTTTTTAGGCTCTTTGCTGAGTGATTTTGATGATATTTCGCGAGCGGCTACCTTCGGTGTGGTAGATGCGGATAGCAATACGAGAGTTGTAGACGGGGGGGCGATCGCCATCTCTTCTACCGTCATCGAAGTCGCCTAGTGACAAAACTCGAATGTAGAAGACGGCACTTTGACAGCGATGAAAGCCTTAGGACTAAACCTACGGGGAACTCAGCTATAGCAAAGTGCCGGAAGCTACAGTTGTCCTCAGCGCCTGTGAGACGGGTGTAGGGGCTGTCGGGGATTGGCGATCGCTAGAATAAGTGAGCGCATCTAGAAAGATATTGGTTAAAGCCTATTTTGCGATTATGACTTATCAGAAATGCGCTCTGTTTCTAGCATCATCGGTATCAGCACTCTTGTGTGGGCTGTCGGCAGTAGCCAGTCCTGTCGAACGGCCTAGCCCTCACGTTGACAAGCCGAGTGTGGAGAGTATCAGCCAAAGGGAAATATTGGTTGAAAGTAGCGCTGATTCGCTGTTTCGCCAGGGTGAGGATGCCTATTGGAGTGGCGCATTTGGAGATAGCAGGCAAATTTGGGAGCGGGCGCTAGCTGAGTACGTGAAGGAGGGCGATCGCACTCAAGAAGCCGCTACGTTGGATAGAATTGCGATCGCATACCGAGCTAGCAAAAACTATGCCGAAGCGCTGCAATATCACGAGCGAAGTTTGGCCGTTTCGCGCAGCGCGGATGACCAGAAGGGAACTGCAATTGCCCTAGACGGTATCGGCACTATCTACGCACTGCAGCGTCAATATCCAGCGGCGCTATCTACCCTCTCGGAAAGCCTCTCTATCAACCGTAGCATTAATCACAAAGAGGGAGAAGTCAACAATCTCAATCATCTAGGCTTATTAGCCGTCCAGCAGCAAAACTTTTCAGGAGCGCTGGATTACTACGCACAGAGCCTAGCGCTCAGTCAGACAACAAACTATCTAGAAGGCGAAGCTAGGGCACTAATAGGTCACGGATTTGCGTATCACAAGCAAGAAGACTATGCTCAGTCACTTAGCTATAACCAGCAGGCATTGACGCTGTCTAGGCAGTTGAACAAACCTTATCTAGTATTTACTTCGTTGAAGAATGTTGCCATCATCAACTCCCAACTAGAGCAGTATGATATGGCTGCGGACGCCTATCGCCAGAGCTGGAAGATTGTTGAAACGTTCGATAACGAAAGAGAAAAAGCGCATATATCAAGGCAGCTAGGGACGACCTATCTCAAGCTAGAAAACTATACCGAAGCGCTGGCCTACTATCAACAAAGCCTATCTATCAGACAGTCTATGCCCGAGTTGATAGCCGATCGTAGCCAAGAAGCTCAAGCGCTAAAGAATATAGGGTTTGTTTATAGCAAGCTAGAGACACACGATCAGGCAATAGAATTTTATGAAAGTAGCTTAGCGATCGCTCGAAACCTGAACGAGACTAATGATGTATCACATACGCTCTTGCTGTTGGGTTTCTCGCATGGCCACAAGAAAGAATATATAAAAGCCATCGATTATTATCAGCAGAGCGTAGACCTGTTGCCACCCGAGAGCAAGAAGAACGTGCTCTATACGCTAGAGAGAACGCTGACTAGAGCGAAAAGAGCCTATGCCCAAAACGAGAAGATAGAGCCGACAGAAATGTTGACAATACTAGAAAATTCGCTAGCTCTCTACGAGTCAACCGGTATAGATGAGACCTTCTCCGATCTATTTATTGACGATAGCGTAGAGCTAGGTGCAACCACAGTTGGCATTATTGGCATTGTTGGTCCTCTAGCCAAAATGTACTGGGAGATAGGAGATTTTGATCAGGCTATCTTATTTCTAGAGAGAGAAAGCTCAATCAGAGAAAAGGAGACAATTGAAAGGTTAGGCTCTTCGGGGACATCCGTGGCTTTATCATTGCTTAACCTTTCTACCTCTAGCTACGAATTAAATGCATCTATAACCGCGTTTGTAGACGATCTGACAGATAGCGATACCGTTGCAGAACTGTCTCTACTCACTATTCTAAGACGAAAAGATAGAACCCTAGAGGGACTAGTTACCCACTCGCAACGATATTCGTCCGGTAAGGATGAAAGAAGTCGGGAGCTATTGGCCGAGCTGAAAGATAAAAATACGCTACTGTCAAACCTTTATTTTGATGTCAGCAGCCTTTCTGATGAAGAATACGAAGCTAGGGAGAAAGAGATAGAAGCAGAGATAGACGATATAGAAAGAGAGCTGGAAGACATTGGTGAAGCAGCTGCGCAAGAGAACAACTGGCAGTTCTCGGAGATTGTGTCGACAAAGGAGGTTCGAGATTTAGTTCCATCAGAGGCGGCGCTGATAGAGCTAATGACCTACCGTCCCTACGAGGTATCAAGATTAACCTCTAGGTGGTCTGCAGAGCCTCGCTATGCGGCCTACGTTCTGACTCAGAAAGGTGCAATCCAGGCTGTCGATCTAGGTGAGGCAGCAGTTATAAATCGGCAGGTTGCCCGCTATCGACAAGCCTTAAAAAGCCGCTCTGCCAATATTAATGAGATCTCTAGACAGCTTAGTGAACTAGTCATCGCTCCAGTTCGCTCCCTGATTGGAGACAAGACGCAGCTTCTAATCGCACCTGACGACCAGCTCAACGTGATTCCTTTTGAGGCGCTAGTCGATGAACAAGGCCAGTATTTGATCGAGTCTTATCAGATTAGCTATCTATCCTCTGGTCGCGATCTAGTTGGCTTTCAAGACAGCTCTCAGACGGGTACAGAGGCTGTGCGATCGCCAATCATCATCGCCAATCCCGACTACACCAATCCCGCCGAACGCTCAACAGACGCTGACTCTACATCTGCTGAGATCACCTCGACCAGCGGCTCTAACAGAAATCTTAGAGCCGTAGAAGTAGACGCTCTCACGTTTTCGGCACTGCCAGGGACCGCAGTAGAAGCTGAAAAAATCTCTGCATTTTTACCCAGTGCTACTATCCTGACTCAGCAACAAGCGACGGAAAGCGCTCTCAAGCAAATAGCGTCGCCTAGTATCCTTCATATTGCTACCCACGGCTTCTTCTTACCCGATGTCCCTTCCGCGCACAATGGTGACAGTCGTAGTGGTCTAGGGGCCAGCTTTGATATCGTTGATAGCGATTCTGTAGAAGGAGACTTGCTTCCTGTCGATATCGCTACTGAGAATGCATTGCTGCGTTCTGGGTTGGCTCTGGCAGGTGTGAATGCGCGCAGCAGTGGGGGCGATCGCATTATAGAAGACGGCATCTTTACCGCGCTAGAAGCCGCAAACCTAAATTTGAACGGTACGCAGCTAGTAGTGCTAAGCGCCTGCGAAACTGGGGTTGGCACCATTAGCGATGAGGATGGTGTATATGGCCTAAGACGGGCGTTTGCCATTGCCGGAGCCGAAAGTCAGCTAATGAGCCTGTGGCAGGTGGACGATACCGGCACCAGCGAACTGATGCAGCTATATTACAAAAATCTGATTGAGCAAAAGCAAGGCCGCAGCGAGGCGCTAAGAAACGCACAGCTAGCACTGTTGAATACAGGTACTTACCAGCATCCTTACTACTGGTCTTCGTTTATTTTCTCCGGTGACTGGAGTCGACTGGAATGAGCTACTAGAATAAGCTAGCGTGCAGAGAAAAACAGTCTGTTATTAGCCTTTACGTGGTCATGTTTAAACAAAAGCTAGCCCTTCTACTTGCTTCTTCGTTCACAGCCGTTTTCTGTATGGCAGCAGCGGCTGACTCTACTGGCGTTCGGCGCTTAGAGAACGCCTTGTTGAGCCAGGCAACGATTCAGGTACCAGGTTTGGCTGATGCTCTACTTCAGCAGGGGCAGAATGCTTATGAGGCTGGTGATTACGAAGAAAGTATTCAGGTCTGGGAGGCGGCGCTAGAGGAGTATCGGACCGGTGGAGAGCAAGCTAGAGAAGCGGCGGTTTTGAACAAGATCGCGATCGCACACAGCCAGCTACAGCAATACCCCGAAGCTATACAAAAACATGAAGCGAGTCTGGCGATCGCCCGCAGCCTCAACGCCCAAGCAGAAATCGCCAACGCTCTAGATGGCATCGGCATCACCTACGTTTTCCAAAATCGCCCTACCCAAGCCCTGCCTATTCTCAAAGAAAGTCTCTCAATCAATCGCAGCATCGCTAATCGTGAAGGTGAGACCGATAACCTCGATCATCTAGGCAGCCTACAGGTCACACAGCAAAACCTCGATGAGGCACTCTCTTATTACGCTCAAAGCTTGGCTCTGAGTCAAGAAATTGGCTACGCAGCAGGTGCAGCTAGAGCATTTACAAATACTGGCTTTGTATTCTATCGATTAGAAGACTACACGCAGGCTCTAGACAACTATCAAAATGGATTAGCAATTAAAGAAAGCTTAGGTAACCAAGTAGATACGCTCAAAACGCTAAAGCGGGTAGGAGAGACTTACTCTAAGCTAGAGCGCTATGAAGAGGCGATTGCCGTTTATCAGCGGGGGCTAGCAATTTCAAAAGAGCTGAACGATATTGAAAAAGAGTTAGAAATGCTCTTGCTTGTTGGCGATACGAGCAAACTGATCAACCGCTACGAAGATGCCATCACCTTCTATACTCAGGGGTTGAACAAGGCAAAACGTATAGGAGATAGAGCGGCACAAGCTAGATTTTCCCTATCTGTAGGTATCATTCAGGCTGCATTAAGAGAACACGAAAGCGCTATCCTATCCTATCTCGATAGTCTGGCGATCTATCGAGAAGCGGGAAACAAAGAAAGCGAGGCGATCGCGCTTAGAAATATAGGTCTGTCGCAAGAATCGCTAGAGAACTACGAGCAGGCGCTGGACTACTATCAGCAAAGCTTGACAGTAGAAAAGACGCTGGATAGTGCAGACAGCAAAGCGCGCATTCTAGAAGATGTAGGACATGCTTATCGGGAGCTAGAGAAGTATTCAGAGGCGATTGACTACTATCAGCAGAGTTTGGTAGTGACGCGATCGCTAGCAGATTTCCAAAGAGCAGAACGACTCTATCGATACACAGGATTTACCTATAACATCCTCGGAGATTACGAGAAAGCAACGGAATTCTACCAGCAAAGCCTAGATTTTAGCCAGAGGATGAGCGATACGGCTAGCGAATCGCATGTATTGCTGCTATTAGGCGTATCATATGGCAACTGGGGGAAGTATGACGAATCACTACGCTACTATCGCGAAAGTGCAGCTTTGAAAGATAAAGTTGGAAAGAGAAAGCTACTTTATTCTGTCAACAATACGCTGAAGCAGGTAAGAGAAGCTTACCAAACAAAAGCAGACATAGATACAATCATCTCGGCTTATGAAAACGCTCTCTTCTTGCACAACAGCGCAGAGGTAGATATCAAAGAAGAAGAAGACTCATACTTTATCGACAACTTAGAAAACATCACCAATAGGCTATTTCAGCTCAACTGGAACAAAGAAGACTTTAGTCGAGCACTCCATTATCTAGATCAGATCAGCACGCTCAGAGAAGAAGAAACTTCTGAATTACTCTACTCTTTCGGACAGGTGGAAACGCTTTTGAGGCTTGATCAAGCCGTAAGTGCAGCTCAGACGAATGCCGCTATCACTGCCCATCTCAACAAACTACCCACCAACGACACTGCTGCCGAACTCTCACTGCTAAACGTTTTGCGGCGAAAAGGTAGGGTGCTAGATGGACTAGTTATGCACTCAGCTAGAGACTTTTCTCACGCTGAAGCGGAGGATAGAGAGACCCTTGCAGAAATCAGAGAGATCAATACCCAGCTCGCCAATCTTCACTTCGAGGCTGCCGCTAACGATCGCTCTCCTGGTGCCTACGCGCGAGAAAAGCAAGCCCTAGAATCTAGACTGACAAGCCTAAACGTCAGCTTAGCAAGAGTAGAAGATAATTCCGCACAGGCGCAAGCTGTCGCCCAGATGAAAGTCAGCTCGATTGACACTGTTCGCAGACTTATTCCTACGAATGCAGCCCTAATAGAGCTAGTAGCCTATCAGCCTTATACTCTGGATGGATTTTTGAGTGGTGATCAGTTACCTGCCCGCTACGCAGCCTATGTCCTTACTCAGACAGGGCAAATACAGGCCGTAGATTTGGGTGAAAAGGCACCTATCGACGGAAAAATTTCCCAGTATAGGCAGGCCTTGAGGACTCGCTCTGCCCGCGTCGGCGATATTTCTAGAGAGCTCGACAGCATGTTAATAGCTCCAATCAGACCCCTATTAGGAGATAAAACGCATCTGTTGATCTCTCCCGACGGACAGCTCAACGTCATGCCTTTTGATGCCCTAGTTGATGAACAAGGCCGCTATCTAATCGAGTCCTATCAAACTAGCTATCTCACCTCTGGCCGCGACCTGCTCAAACTGCAAACATCAACAGCTAGCTCGAGATCGCCCGTAATTATCGCTAACCCAGACTACACCAGCACTGAAGAAAGCCCAGGAGACATAGTGACCACACAAGCCACTAACCAGCGATCGGCAGATGTGGAAACGCTGAGTTTTTCCCCCTTGCCAGGAACGGCTGAAGAGGCGAGTGCGATCGCCCCGCTCCTACCCAACGCCACCATCTTCACCCAGCGCCAAGCCACCGAAAGCCAGCTCAAGCAGCTAACAGCACCTAGCATTCTCCATATTGCTACCCACGGCTTCTTCCTGCCAGATACTTCTTTTAGTGCGGCTGGCGATGCAAACAGCCGCAGCAATACTGGCGCTAGTCTAGAGCTTATTGATACGGAGCTCGAAGCTGCCTTAATTCCCAACGACTATGAGATCGAGAATCCTCTATTGCGATCTGGACTGGCGCTAGCAGGCGTGAATGCTCGCAGCAGTGGGGGCGATCGCACTATCGAAGATGGCATATTGACCGCTCTCGAAGCCTCTAGTCTAGACCTTGCAGGCACTCAGCTAGTTGTTCTCAGCGCCTGCGAAACCGGACTCGGTGCGACCAGTGATGGTGATGGAGTGTACGGTCTCAGACGAGCCTTCACCATAGCCGGAGCTGAAAGTCAGCTGATGAGCCTGTGGCAAGTCGATGATACAGGCACTAGCGAACTAATGCAGCTGTTCTATCAAAACCTGATAGAGAAAAAACAAGGACGAAGTGAAGCACTACGGAATGCGCAGCTAGAACTCCTGAATACCGGAACCTATCAGCATCCTTATTACTGGTCATCCTTTATCTTCTCGGGCGACTGGCGATCGCTAGAATAAGCCAATCACCCGAGAAAGAATCATACAAAAACAGTCCTCCCTTCTTTAATTATGTTTCGCTCGAAACAGCCATTGGTCAGAACGAAAGAGTCTAGATCGCTACTATTGCTGATAGCAGCAGTCTGTTTTGCCTGTACAGTCTCTTCTAAAGAGAGTATCGCACAGCCTAATACAAACGGTGAATTAGCCCCACTGCTTGAACGCAGCTCAGCGCAGGGACTTCACACTGCAAGCAAGAACGCTGCCGAGACTGTTGAAGAATATCAGCAAAGTTTGGAGGCGTCTCAAAACTCGGGAGACCTAGCCGCTGCAGCAAATATTTCACTCGAGATTGGAGATGCTTTTGTCCTGCTAGGAGAGTTTGACAGGGCAATTGAAAGCTATCAGCAAAGTCTCGTTGTCGGAGAGAGATTAGATGATTTAGAGAGCAAAATCGCTGCGCTGGGCAAGATAGCTACGCTCTACCAGCAGATCGGCGACTACAATACAGCAAAGGCAAACTACGAAAAAATGCTGCGCTTACTGGATTCGGGAGCACCTGAAGAAGTTAAGAACGTGTATAGAAAAAGCGAGGGAGATTTGCTGGCCCCGCTAGATTCGCTGTTTTCTATCTACTGGGTCGAGCAGGAATACGATAAAGCGGTCAGTATCATAGGGACTTTCTTTCAGTTAGCAAACGCCTTCGCAGATAAAGCGTCGTTACCTGATTACAGAGTAGAAGAGATTGAAAGTGCTGCGCTTGCCTATGACGAAGCGAAAATGAGCGAACTCATCGCCGAGAGCATCAAAGCATCCTCTGGTGAGTCAGAAACTATCCGAAAGGCATTCTCTAATGTTGTCTTTCGCAAAGGGCGACTCTTAGATGCTATCACTGAAGCCTCACAATCAAGGTACCAAGAAACTAGCACAGAAGAACAGAGTAAGCTCACTAGCTTGTACCAAGAGCTAGCAGGGCTCCGTCTCACCAAACCCAGAGATGAGCTCTCTTCTAGCGACTACGAAGCTAAGCTCAACAAAATCGAGAACGAGATTACGCGAATTAACCTTGATATTGTAGAAAGAGATGATAGTTTTACCGAGTGGCTAGTGGTCGGTGGTACAGACCTTATCAGTCAGGATATACAGGAAAAGATTCCTGAAGATGCGGCGCTGGTTGAAATTTCTGAATACACCGTCCCTAGCTCATCAGAACGACATTACGTAGCATACATCGCAAAGAACTCAGGAGAAATTCATGCAATCGATTTGGGAAATAGCGCTGATATCAACAGCCAAGTAGAGGCATTCAGACAGGCTCTCAAAGTCCAATCGGCCAGCGCAAAGAGTATTGGTCGACAGCTTGATGAGCAGCTTACCAAACCGATTCGATCGCTGATAGGTGACAAAGCTCACCTGCTGGTTTCGCCAGATAGCCATCTAAATACCATTCCCTTTGAAGCGCTGGTGGACGAGACTGGCCAGTACCTGGTTGAGTCTTATCAGATTAGCTATCTTACTTCGGCAAAAGAATTATTCAAGTTTCAAACAGAGCGTAGACCTAGCGGCTATAGACTACCGTTTGTAATTGTTGCCGATCCAGACTACGACACGTCTGTAAACAGGTCTATCCAGACGACACCCACTGCTGCAACGAATCGACGTTCAATAGATTTTGACGCGCTGACCTTTGCAGATCTACCCGGCACCGTTCGAGAAGCTAACGCGATCGAGTCTATTGCCTCTAGATCAATCTTTCTAACCCAGGATGAACCCACCGAAAGCGTCATCAAGCAAATCCGAAAGCCGTTCATTCTTCACCTAGCCACGCACGGTTTTTTTCTGCCCGACAGTGCTGCCAGCGTGAGATCAGACGGTGGTAGAAACGCTAGCTTGGAGCTGATTTCGACCGGTGATACTGACGCTGAGCTAGTAGAGACAACGCCTGCAGATAGAGAGAATTCGATGCTCCGCTCTGGTCTAGCTTTAGCAGGTGCCAACCAGCAGGGTGCTGATGGTGAAGATGGCATTCTGACAGCTTTGGAAGTCGCTGAATTAGATCTGCATGGTACAGAATTGGTGGTGATGAGTGCCTGTGAGACGGGCATCGGCTCTGTGAGTAGCGGAGAAGGGGTGTATGGATTGAGACGTGCCTTTGCGATCGCAGGTGCCCAAAGCCAAATCATGAGCTTGTGGCAAGTAGACGACATTGGCACCAGCGAACTCATGACGCTCTACTATCAGAACTTGCTAAACAAACGCCAGGGCCGCAGTGAAGCCTTGCGAAATGCCCAGCTAGAGATGTTGAATACCGGTACCTACCAGCATCCATACTATTGGGCATCGTTCATCTTTTCTGGCAACTGGCAGCCTTTTGACCAGCCCGAGGAAGAGAGTACAGAAGTTGAAAGATACCCACAAGAACCCGCACCCCCTATAGAAATCTTCGATCTGACCGAAGAAATTGCAGAGTATGAGCAGGCCAGTGAAAAGTTTGAAAGACTGATGGCTAGCGCCCTGGCGCTAGAGGACGAAAACCGTCACGAGGAAGCTTTAGAGATATACGAAGAGGTAGAACGATTCCAAGACGAGTTCAGGGAACACAGACTTTTTAGGGAAAATAGAACGCTGCTGGAAAATTTGAAGACGCTGCTGGAAACGCTGTATATACAGAATCGTTACTCAGACGCGATCGCAGTTGCACAAGAAATTATTAAAATCCAAGAAAGCGCTACAGGAACGGCAGACAGCGGCTACTTTGATAAGCTGACAACTCTACAGGCTTTAGGAACGCTCTACCAACTTCAAGGCGAGGACATAAAGGCACTGCTAACGTATAACCGAGTATTTGCGCTTGAAGACTCTTCAAGGTAAGTACAGTCTGCTCAGCCAAGTTAGGATGCATAAAGCTATCTATCGGCAAAGATGTATAAACAGAAAAGCCTGACAAGAAAGAGTCCATGCTAGAGCGCATTCTAATCACAGGGGGTGCTGGGTTTATTGGGTCTAACTTTGTCCGCTATTGGCAAACAAGAACAGACGCATCGATACTCGTGCTAGACAAGCTGGGCTATGCAGGAAACAGAAAAAATCTGGTAGATCTGATCGAATCTGGTCAGGTTCAGTTGGTAGTTGGTGACATTTGCGATCGCGCCCTAGTCTCGCATCTTCTATCAGAAAGCAACATTGACACCATCATTCACTTCGCTGCCGAATCCCACGTAGATCGCTCTATCTTGGGTCCAGCAGCCTTTATCCAAACCAACGTAGTCGGCACATTCACCCTGCTAGAAGCTTTTCGCGAGCACTGGCAAGCCAATCAACAGTCCGAAAGCTATCGCTTCTTACACATCTCAACCGACGAAGTGTACGGCAGCTTGGCAACCGACGCTCCTGCCTTTACAGAAGAGACTCCCTACGCACCCAACAGTCCCTACTCTGCTTCCAAAGCAGGTAGCAACCATTTAATCAGAGCTTACTTTCATACCTACGGCTTACCCGTTCTGATCACTAACTGCGCCAACAACTACGGCCCCTATCAGTTTCCAGAAAAGCTAATTCCGTTGATGTGCGTAAACATCTTGCTGGGCAAGCCGCTCCCCGTATATGGTGATGGGCAAAATATCCGCGATTGGCTGCATGTCGCGGACCATTGCATAGCGCTAGAGACCGTATTGAAGAAAGCCCATCCTGGCTCTACCTACAACATTGGTGGCAATACCCAAGTCAAAAATATCGATATTGTCTACAAACTGTGCGATTTGATGACAGAACTTACCAAGGATTTGTCTTACTTCCCCCATGACTTGATCACATTTGTTACCGACCGCCCAGGGCACGATCGGCGATACGCCGTGGACATCTCTAGAATTCAGCAGGAGCTGGGATGGTCACCCACCTATAGCTTTGAAGCGGGACTCCGACAGACGGCTGAATGGTACTTGCAAAACCGAGCATGGTGGCAGCCACTGCTGGGTTAGGAAGCTACCGCCTGTTCTAGTGTCTTACTGAGGCGCTCTACTTTTGCGTTGAGCGCTCGAACTTGGGCACTCAGTCTAGACACATCGGGCCTGATGTTTGGCTGAACTATTTGAGATTTTTGGGCGGCCTGTTTGTCAACATCATCCAAGCTGCCTAGCTCGAAGCTGCCGATATCTAAAACAGCTTGATACTTTGGTTGACTAGGCGAGTTGGTCACTTTAGGATCGGCATTGTACGGAAAGCCATTCTGTAACTGGGCAACCGTAAAGGCTGATATACGCTGAAGGAGATAATTTAGGGTGTAGACTTTGTCGTCATCGATCTGCATCGCATAGGGATCGACCGCCGAAAGATCTCCGTGGGCTCCGCCGAATAGCAGAGTGTCGTCGATATCGAGGAGACCAACGGAAGCAGCAGAGACCCTAGCGGCTGTAGCATTGTCTGTCTCTATCGACCGTGCTACCTGCTTCTGCGGCGGAGTGGACACAGCAGGTGGACTCGCAGGCGTCTGAGTGGTTGCCGCCTGAGTGGTTGCCGGACGAACTGCCTTTTGTCCGGCTCTATCTCGGATAGCGTCTCCTTCCATAGCACCTCCATCATTCTCTCGATGTGCTATGGAAGCGCTAGATCCAAAAACAGCATCACTTAGGTCCGTGGAAATTGGCCTAGAGCGTCTTCTGTTTAAAGGAGTTTGGGAGGTGTGCTGTCTGTCAGAGACCGTAATCAGGCCAAGGCTACGCAGAGCAACGCTCTCGCGAGTACGATTCTTTGTAAGAGAGTCTAGTAAGGCACTGCCTGTAGACTCCTGGTTCTGGGTCTGGTTAGGCATACTCAAAGAAAGATGTACTGAGTCTGAGGGCCTACTGCATAGCAGGTCGTAGCTCAAGCTCGTCAGTTGATAAGCTTCAGATCTCCATGTTGCGGCAGCCTTAGCAGCGTTCTGTTTGCTACTGTGTCTGTTAGCTCTCTGTCTATTCGTCCTCTGGCTACCGGTACTTTGACTAGTATCTTGAGGAGCGTACGAATTGGAAGAGCATGATTTGTTTTGAATACCCTCTAGCTGGATCATTTCCTTCTCACTGCCTAGCTTCAAAATAAGTTGTCATTGACTAGATGTAGCTTTCCCTGATTGCAGCCAGTACGTAGAACTACGTAGATTAGTTGCATCATTTTATAAACATCTATTTTCAGACATCTATCTACACATACGAATTCTGCGCAGGCACAGATTCTGAAGAAGGCTATATAGCCGCACCAAATCGATAGCCTTTTCCATACACTGTATGAATCAGGGTTGGCTGGTTTGGCTGTTCTATTTTTTTGCGTAACAGTCGCATTTGAGCGGCGAGGGCATTGCTGCTAGGGGCTGACCCCTGGCCCCAGACGGCATCGTAGATCTGGGTGTGGGTGAGCAGTTGATGGGGCGATCGCATCAGATAAGCCAGTAGCTGTACTTCTTTATCTGATAGCTCGGTTGATTTGCCATTGCGGCTAGCTAGCTGATTTTCTAGCTGAAGGGTCAGATCACCAAACTGGAGCACATCAGACGGCGCGGATGTAGAAGTAGACACCGGGCGGCGGAGCAGAGCACGAACGCGAGCTAGTAATTCTCGGAGCTCAAAGGGTTTGATCAAATAGTCGTCTGCGCCAGCATCTAGACCGTCTACGCGATCGTCGAGCGTGTCTTTTGCGGTTAGAAAAAGAACGGGTGTAGAAAGCGAGTGCGATCGCACTTCCTGGCAGATCTTTAGTCCACTTATCTTCGGCAGCATCCAATCTAGAATCAGCAGATCGTAGCGTCCGCTGATCGCCATCTGCACGCCAGTTTTCCCATCGCTGGCTACGTCTACCATATAGCCCTGGCGTTGAAGGAGTCGGGTGAGCGGATCGGTAAGTTCTACCTCGTCATCTACGAGTAGGATGTGCATTTGTCTAGAACGCCAATCAGTTCTTTTTCAAAAGAGACTTGGGCGCGATTGGTACGTCCACCTATGAAGAGCTTGTCTGCCGTCTTTAGTGCCCATACCTGCGAGTGAGAAATGTAGCTCATGACGACACCAATCATCAGCAGGCCAAAGCCCAAGTAAACAATAGGAATGCCTGGATCGGCCTTGATCTGTAGGCCAGTGCTGCCAATAATCTCGTCTAGATAGAGAGTCACGCCGTTGATTTCGACGCTGCCGCCCTGACGGACGGTAGAGACTAGCTGCCCGCTCATGTCGTATAGCAACAGAGTGCCTTGCAGATCTTGCGCAATCAATGAGACACCAGCACTCATGTCCGGCTTAGTCGGCACCCAGGTTCCCCACAGCTTGGCTCCTTCTACGTCTAATGGAGCCATTGCTAGCTGGAAAGTGGGGCTGTTGTTGACGCGAACTTTGACACCACCGACGGCCCAGTCTGCCTGATATAGAGTGACGTTCTTGTAGCGCAGCGGCTGGTTTACCCAAATTGTTTTGCGCTTCACTTCTTCGCCGTCCCCGTCTAAGACAGAAAGATCGGAATAAAACTGATCGACGCGGCCTTCAGGAGAGTAGTCGATCCAGAAGCGGTTGACGTGGACTGACCAGTCTTTTGGAATTTGTGGTTCCGACCAGGGTCCAGCGTCGAAGATGTTTTGAACTCGAAAGGTTTGACCGCTAGGAACCATCTCTTGAGCAAAAAAACCTGTCATCGATCCGAGGATGGCACCGCCAAGGATAAGGAGCATGCTGGCATGGACGACAATTGGACCGATGCGTCCAGAAAGCCCTTTGTGGGCGTAGATCATGCTATCTTCGCTTTCGCTTTTTTCGTAGACCTTGTATCGATGTTCGCTGAGCTGCGATCGCAAAGCATCCCAGTCGCCTGCCTCTAGCTCTGTACTCAGCGCCATCTTTTCAAATTGGCGAGGCTTGCTGTAGAAATTCCAGGTTCGCGAAAACCAGCGCAACGCTGTAATCTGCCGGGTGAAGGTACAGGCGGTCAGACTGGCCCCAAAAAGTATCAAGATAGAGAGAAACCACCAGGTGCGATAGACATGGTCTAGGCCCAAAATCAAGATAAATTTCCACGTTAGAAAGCCGAAGAGCGCCGGAGATTCGGGATAGTTTTCTTGGTAAAAGGTGAGCCCTTGGCCCTGCTCGATGACGGTGCCGCTGATGCTGAAAATGGCGATCGCTAGGAGGAGTGCGATCGCTAGTTTTAGATTGGCTAGCAGGGGAAGGAGATCTTTGCGGAAGTAGCGCTTCGTGGCGGTGAGCATGAGGAATAGGGAAGGAGGGATGGGGAGTAGGAAAGCTTTTGGACTGGCGTGAGTCAGGCGATTGGCAATAGCCGTGTGATTAGTGAGAATAAACCGAAGCCGACTAGGAGTACGCCGCTTGCAGGCGTTATCCAGCCGGACCAACGCCTCAATTCTAAAATTCGCTTGATTGAGGCGGTGAAGATGCCAGCTAGCATCAGCGGGGCGACGTAGCCAATGGTGTATGCCAGCAGTAAAGCAGCGCCCAAAGTTGGATCGCCTTTTTCTCCGACCCAGGCTAGCAGTGTCGCCAGTACGGGGGTGCTGCAAGGAGAGGCGACTAAGCCAAAGGTGAGACCTAGCAGATATGACTTGGCTGAGCGAGGAATGTTGTTCTGTAAGAAATCTGTGCCGTTGAAAGAAGGCAGTGGCGGTAGGGGCAGCGCTTCTAGCAGATTTAAGCCCATCAGGATGGCGATCGCACTCACCACAATCGGCAGGCCCACACCCACCTGTCCATACACCCAGCCCAGGCTACCAGCGACGAGCCCTAGACCTGCTAATGTCGTCGCCAGTCCGAATGCGAACCAAACCGATTGCCCTACCGCTTGCCAGCGATTTTTCAGCTCGTAGCTGCCCATGTAGCCTACGGTAATCGGCAGCATAGAAAGCATACAGGGCGTCAAGCTAGTCAACAATCCAGCTGCTGCAATGATCCCAATACTTGCAAAAGATAAATGGCCCAGCTGACCTTCTACCCATTCGTTAGCAAACTGGCTGAGATGATAGAGAAGCAGTTGCAGGCGATCGCCCATAGTCAATAAATCCAGGTCAATTCCTTTGATTGTATCGAAAGGCTGACGTGCTCTGCTAGGAGAAGCGTCTGAACGGTTTGCGATTTGAGGCTATTCAATGGTTGCTATGGCATGATCGCAGCTGTGAGCGATTCCATCCAAGCTTTTCTCCCGTAAATGTGATTCTGGAGATCCTCAACTTTAAAGATCTGACCAAGCTCATCCCATAAGATGCTGTCGCCGCCAAACAGTTCTACAGCTGATAGCTCATCGTCATCAGGACTAATAGATACGTAGCCGCTTGCCGCGCTCTGTCATTTCTAGAAGGCGAACTGGCTACGCAGATTGCGACCCATCAGCAACAGAGACGACAACCGTCTGACTGTCTCTGTTGTATTCGACAGATACGGTCTTATTCAGCTTCATAGTATATTCTCACCTCTTCTTTGAGAAAATCTAGATCTGACTGACAGAGTTGCAACGCTTTTTGAGTGAACTTCGGCGTAGTTTTGAACCTTTCTTTCTTTGACGACTGTACCGCCTTTACGACATCGCCAGAGATATCGACTTTCACCTCATGTTGCGTATCTTTGACGTGACATGAGGTAGTTGATGACCACCTGGATAAACAACAATTCGTATTTTTCCAGCAAATCTGATGAGTATAGGCACCGATATTCGCCTCTTCCTCAATTATGTCTGCATAGGTTTTGTTGAGTCTGGCCCGTTATTATGCAAAAGCATTTTTGTAAACGCTTCAAACAGTCGCTTACTCCTGCTCTTGACGCAGGAAGGTCCGCAGGGACAGCAAGTTTGTATCTCGCGATTCGCGGGCAACTCTAATTAGCAGTCCCGAGGTTATTAGACTGGCAATCACTGAGCTACCACCGTAGCTAAATAAAGGAAAAGGCAATCCCGTCGTAGGAATAGAGCCAGTGGCGACGCCGATGTTTATCAGCGACTGACCAACTAATAAAACCATGCAGCCAATCGCAATCAGCCGATGTACTGGCTTTTGAGACTGAACCGCAACTACTAGAGCGACTGTACTGTAAACAGCGAGAAAGAGCAGTAGAACGATACCGCCGATAAAGCCAAACTCTTCGGCAAAGACTGAAAAAATGAAGTCGGTGTACTGAATCGGTAGGAAGAATTCTTTTTGGGCGGAGAAACCATAGCCGGTTCCGCCCAGTCCGCCTGAGCCGATAGCAAGCAGGCTTTGAATGAGCTGATAGCCGTTCTCGGCTGGGTCTGCCCAGGGATCGAGAAAGGAAATAATGCGATCGCGCTGATAAGACTTCAAGCTAATGCTGATTACCGCCGCCATTAGTCCAGTCGATGCAGTTAATATCAGCTGCCGGTAGGGTAACCCGGCTGCCAGTGCAATTAGCCAGATCGTTATACCGCAGACGGCTGTCGTACTGAGATTGGGCTGCGACAAAACTGCCAGTAGTCCCAGCGTAAAGATTCCCAGCCAGAACAGCCTGGTCTGATTCGTCAGTCTATGCCATTTGCCAAATAGCTGAGCGCTGTGCAAAACCAAAAACGGCTTCATTAGCTCTGAGGGCTGAATTAAGAACGGACCGAACGGCAGCCAGCGAGTTGCACCATTCACCGAAATGCCCACACCTGGAATATGGGTCGCCATCACCAGCAGCATACACACCAGCAGCAAAAATCCCGAGATCCGCATCACCTGATGCAACGGATGGCGAGTAATGTATCTAGAAACCAACAGACCTAAGAAAACCCAGACCAGCTGTATTAGAAAGTAGTGACTACCCCGTCCGTAGTCGTCTTCAGCCGCATGATACGAAGCTGAATAGAGTACAACCAAGCCCACCGACACCCATAGCAGCGTCAGCCAGCGCAGCAGCCGAGCTTCGAGAGCCCAGCCCTGCACAGAGAAAAATTGGGTGATGCCGGTCTTGAAGCCAGTCGCAGCAGATAAGTTCAAAGATCTCTGGCGTGGACTATTGCCCAGCCTACATATGCATAAATGTTGTTAGAGCTATAGAAGATAAAGGTTCATGCTGTCAAGCACTTCCGTAATTTCTCTGAGCAAAAAAATCCCCTCGATTAGCTGAGGGGATAGTGGGACAAGAGCTGCACCTACGGCTGTTTAACTAGATCGGGTGCGCCTAGTAGCGGAGCGTTCAGTAGCGGCGTGGTCGCGATGGGAAGGGGCGGATTTTTGTCCTGTGCGATCGCAAACATCTCCGTCCGAATCCTCTCCGTAATCTGAACCGTCTTCGCGTCATAAAGCTGAGTCAGCGCCTTCGGATACAGGCCAAATCCAATAATAGGGATCAGCAGGCAGGCGATCACAAATACCTCGCGCGGCTCCGCATCGATTAGCACTTCATTCTCAATCAGCTCCTTGTTTTCAGGGCCGTAGAAAATGTCGCGCAGCATAGAAAGCAAATACAGCGGCGTCAGGATGACACCTACCGCCATCAGCATCACTATAATCAGCTTGAAATTAAAGCCGTAGGCATCGCTATTTGCAAAACCGACGAATACCATCAGCTCAGCCACAAAGCCACTCATTCCCGGCAGCGCTAGAGACGCCATTGAACAGGTCGTGAACATTGCAAAAATCTTCGGCATCTTGCGTCCGACTCCACCCATCTCGTCCAAAATCAGCGTGTGTGTCCGGTCATAAGTCGCACCCACTAAAAAGAACAAACTAGCGCCAATTAGACCGTGAGAGACCATCTGCAGCACCGCGCCGCTCAGGCCCAAATTCGTAAACGAACCGATGCCGATCATCACAAATCCCATGTGGGAGATGGACGAGTAGGCGATCTTCCGCTTTAGATTGTTCTGTGCGAATGATGTCAGGGCGGCATAGATAATATTCACCACACCAAAGATCACCAGACCCGGTGCAATCACCGCATGGGCGTCCGGCAGCATTTCCACATTCATCCGGATAATGGCATAGCCACCCATCTTCAGCAAGATACCAGCTAGCAGCATGTGTACGGGCGCTGTCGCCTCGCCGTGCGCATCAGGTAGCCAGGTGTGGAAAGGAATAATTGGCAGCTTCACCGCATAGGCAATCAGGAAACCCGTGTAGAGAAATAGCTGTAGCCTCAGTGGAAATTCCTTAGCCGCGAGCGTCTGCATATCGAAGCTGATAGTATCGCCGTAGAATGCCATACCCAGCGCAGCCAGCAAAATAAACAGCGAGCCGCCAGCGGTGTAAAGGATAAACTTTGTCGCTGCGTATAGCCGCTTCTTGCCACCCCAAATAGAGAGCAGCAGATAAACCGGCAGTAGCTCTAGCTCCCACATCAAGAAGAACAGCAGCATGTCCTGCACGGCAAACACGCCAATCTGTCCGGCATACATAGACAGCAGCAAGAAGTAAAACAGCTTCGGCTTGAAGGTGACTGGCCAAGAAGCCAAAATCGCTAGCGTTGTGATGAAGCCAGTTAGCAGCACCAGCGGCATAGAAAGCCCATCAACGCCGACCGACCAACGCAGGTCTAGCTGAGGCACCCAGGTATAGCTTTCATACAGCTGCATGCCCGCACTGCTGATGTCGTAGTAGTTGGCAAAGGTGTAGACAATCAGGGCAAAATCAATCAGACCGACTACCAAGGCGTACCAGCGGACGGTGCGTCCATTCTCGTCGGGAATGAAGGGAATCAGCAGAGCCGCCAAAAACGGAAAGAAAATGATGGTCGACAGCCAGGGAAATTGGTCCATAACAAAACTGATATTTGCGGCGTAAAGGGCGGCAAGCAGGCTAGTGAAATATATCAACTGAAATAGGTTCTCTTTTCACACTGTAGAGAGAAAAATCAAACCTGTAAAAGCATTCTTAGTTTTTCTTAAGGTGACGCGTTAGTGGTTTGCGCTTGAAGATCTATCAGAATAGCCAATGACAATGGATGACACTGCGACTCAAGAAAGAAGGAACGCCAATATCAACTTGACGTTCCCTTCAAATCGTTTATATCTAGCCGAACTAGGTGAGTCCTGACACAAAGACTAGACCTAGAACAGCGCCAAAGACGATCAGCGCATAGAACTGTGCGCGACCATTCTCAAAGTATTTCAGGCCTTCACCAGTCACCAGCGTGACGAAACCAGTCAGGTTGACAATACCGTCGACGATTTTGATATCGACATTCAGGACACCTTTAGCCAGGTTGCGGGTACCTTGAATGAATACCTTGCGGTAGATATCGTCGATATACCACTTGTTGAGAGAGAGGTTGTAGAGGGGTTTGATTTTATTGGCGATCGCACTCGCATCAACCTTATTCATGCGATACATCAGCACCGCTAAAATAATCCCAGCGACTGAGATTGCCACAGACAGCCCAGCCATCCGCACAAACTCACTCATATCCACTTCTTCAGCCAGTTCAGCTACCGTCAGCGCTTCACCCGATGGATGAATAAACGCTTCAAAATAGTTGGCAAACGGCGTACCGACTAGGCCAACTAGCACCGATGGAATCGCCAGCATCATCAGTGGAAACGTCATGCTCAGCGCCGATTCGTGTGGCTCTTCAGCGTGGTGCTCATCGTGACTATCGGTTTCAACCGCTAGCTCTTGAGCACTCATCGCGCCCGGGCCAAGCGAAGCACCAGCCATCTGTAAAGACTGCAGTTTTACCTGCTTGCGAATCGCAGCGTCGTTCCCTTTGAATTCACCCTCAAAGGTAGAAAAATACATCCGGAACATGTAGAACGCTGTCGCGCCTGCTGTAATCCAGCCGATTGCCCACATCACTGGATTCACTTCAAAGACAGAGCCTAAGATCTCATCTTTTGACCAGAAGCCTGCAAAAGGGGGCAACCCAGAAATCGCCAGCGTACCAATCAAAAAGGTAATCGCCGTAATCGGCATATACTTTCTCAGGCCACCCATCAAGCGCATGTCCTGAGCAAGCACGGGATCATGTCCTACGACTTCTTCCATCCCGTGAATAACCGAGCCTGAACCCAAGAAGAGCATCGCCTTAAAGTAAGCATGAGTCATCAGGTGGAAAAGACCAGCGGTGTAAGCACCGACGCCCATTGCCATCACCATATATCCCAGCTGAGACATCGTAGAGAAGGCAAGCCCTTTCTTGATGTCGTTCTGCGTAATCGCAATCGAAGCGCCCAAGAAGGCGGTAATTGTCCCAACCCAAGCAATCACGCTCATGACGGTCGGGATATGCTCAAAAACGGGATACATCCGAGCAATCAAGAAGACGCCTGCTGCCACCATTGTCGCTGCGTGAATCAGCGCAGAAATGGGGGTTGGACCTTCCATCGCGTCCGGCAGCCAGACGTGCAGCGGAAACTGCGCCGACTTTGCCATCGGGCCCATGAAGACCAAAATGGCGAATAGAGCTGCCAGACCGCCAGAGATAGTGCCAACGTTGACCAGTTCTGTCAGGCGATCGCCCATCAGCTCAAACTCAAACGTCCCCGTCGCCCAGAACAGACCCAGCATGCCAAGCAGCAAACCAAAGTCACCGACGCGGTTAGTCACAAACGCCTTTTGACAGGCATCGGCTGCACCATCGCGGTCATACCAGTAGCCAATCAGCAGGTATGAGCACATACCCACTAGCTCCCAGAAAACATAAACCTGCAGCAGGTTCGGGCTGATAACTAGGCCTAGCATGGACGAGCTAAACAGACTCAAGTAGGCGTAAAACCGCACGTAGCTAGGGTCGTGAGCCATGTAGCCGTCGGTGTATATCATCACCAGAAAGGCCACAGTGGTCACAATCACCAACATCAACGACGTAATGTGGTCGATAGTGAAGCCCATGTTGATCTGGAAATCTCCAGCAGAGGCCCATTCGAGTAAATAGGTATAAGGTGCGTGTCCTTGCAGCTGACTAGCCAGCACCATAATAGAGAGCGTCATCGCTGCCCCAATCAGGCTGACGATGAAAACTGCGACGGGCTTTCTGAGCTTATTCGTCTCTTCGTTGTAGCTGATTAGTCCTGTGCCGACGATAGCCGCACCTAACAGTGGTAGGACGGGTATCAGCCAGACGTATTGATAAAGGGCCTCGACGGATTCCATTGTTAACTCCATTTTTCGCCAACCCAATTACGAACCGGTTGGCCTATGAACCAGTTGGCAAACAGCCTATATATTGCCACACCTTGCCCTTCTGGTTCTGTCGCTTTAGGGAGAAATGCTACAAAATATCAACTTTTAGTTAAATGAAAATATTTTGTGAGTCAGAGACTTCGCCATGACGCGTAGCAAAGTAGGCAAGGCGAAGGTGCTATTGGGCTTCTGTTTCTTCGCTGGTTTCACTGACGGTCGCTATTCGCGGCGAAAGTTCGAATGGCAGGTTATTCACTTCGGCGGCGGTAGTAGCAATCAATGTTTGCGCTTGGCTGTAGGCCATAGTGCCCTGTGGAATCGTCCGCAGGCGATCGACAATGGCAACTAGCTGCGCACGTTTGCTATCGGTAGCTATCGGGCTAGAGCGTTCAATTTCACGGAGCGTGGCCTGTAGAGATTGCAGCCTTTGGGCTGTAGATTGCTCTATCTGATAGCGTTTACGAATAGCTAATAAGTTTTTTTGGTACTGAGCTTCGATAGCTTGGGCCTCGGCGTATCGAGGAGACTGAGTGTTGACTTTCTCCAAGGTCTGGAGGGCGTTCTGCCACAGACGAGAGATGTCAGCCCACTTTTCGGCTGGGTGCGGAGCGTTTTGACCGGCGATCGCAGCCTGCCAACCCTGTTTCTTTGCGATCGCAATCCAATCCTCTTCCACAGCCAGCTGTGCTAACTGGGCCGCTTCCTGCTGAGAAACGTTTTGGCTAGAAATTTGGCGAGCTGAGACCGCAGCAACCTGTTCAGCTTCGGTCGTCAAAGCCGCTAGCTGGCGTACCATAACCTGCTGAAGGTTTTGTTCGTAAAACGTCTGCTTCTCTTGAGCTGCTTTGTAGCTTGGATCAGAGGCAGGCACCTGAGCCAAGAAATAGATCGCCTGCTGCCAAAGCAAGGCTACTTCTCCCCAGCGCTGGGCTGTATTCGGTGGATTTCTGCTTTTTAGCGCGGCCTGCCAACCAAAGGCGCGGGCTTTTTCAAAAGCGCTTTGTCGACCTAGTAACGGCAAGATTGGAGCGACAGTCGGCTCAGGCGCTATCTGCTGGGCTGAAGCTGCACTGGTTTGAGCAGGAAGGGGCTTGGGCAGTAGAATTTGGGCAGTTGGAGGGTCAGTGCTGCGCACGGGTGTAGCAGTGGGACGCTGCACCCAATGAACGGTAGTGGTCGCCAATACAGCAGCGGTACCCACACCTAGAGAAACAGCAGCTAGTGGAGAGCCCGTTGGTGAAGAGCATGCTGGCGCAGAACCGAGAGGGGCCTTGCAGATTTGGGTTTGAGTGGGGTTGCGATCGCATAAACCAGACATAGCCGATGTTCGTTAGATTACCGCTGCCGTTGCCCACCGCTTTTTGCAGCGTTTTGACAAGAGCATCTCTACCTAACGTTTACAGAGGTCTGACTTCAGCGCCCGGTCGATTTTGGACAAACAAGTCTATCTTCCTCTACACCAGCCGAGTAAGCTGCACCCGATACCGCTGCTTCTTCGTTACCGACATCTCGCCAATTTCCAGTCGTCCCTTTCCTCGAATTGCGATCAGATCACCCGGCTGCACCGTCCGGCTCACCTGAGTCACTGGCTTCCAGTTGACTCGCACGTCACCAGCCGCGATCATATCTGCCATCTTGCTGCGCGACAGGCCAAATCCAGCCGAGGCCAGCGCATCTAACCGCATTGACGCTTCCACGGTTGTCATCTCTTTTTTCTTCGGCTCACGCACCCGCAGCTCGCTAATTTCCATCGGCTGCGTCTTCACGGGTACAGAACGAACCTGCGTCAGACTCGTCGTCAAAAACTCCACCAGTTCAGGCACCACGATCGCTTGCGCCCCGCGTTCACCCAGCACGATAATGTCGCCAACCTTCGCACGCACCAGTCCAGTCCCCAGCAAAGACCCCAGAAAATCTCGGTGAGTCGCAGTGTCAAACAAAAAGTTGCCCGCGATGTTGACAGCCGCTAAAGGAGCAGAGGTTTCCTCTAGTGGAATTTCAGCACGGGCGATTGTCAGCCGCTGACGTTCTGCCTGTGGATAGCCACCACTTGCGATCGCATGAATATCACTCAACCGGCCAAACGCTTCTAGCGCTTCAGCTAGCTCTGGCGGAGAGAGAAAATCCGTCGCAACAGGCTCCCAAGTCCGAATCGCCTGCTCTGCTTGATCGATGATGCGAGACAGCGCCTCCTTATTGTCAGAGCGCTTGAGAATATCTTCTTTTGGGAGCATAAAAGGACTTACTTCAGACTTATTTTCAAAGGGTCGGCTAGACCGTAGCCACTTCCTTCTTTTCGGCCACGCCATTGACAATCTCAGGAGCGATGTTGAAATTGTCCGCAATTACCCGAGCGGTCATCTTGGCACACATCATCACAGAAGGCGTACCGCCACCGGGCTGTGTATTGGCACCGACTAAATAGAGATTGTGAATGTCTTCACTCTGGTTGTGAGGACGGAAGAATGCACTCTGAACAAGTACAGGTTCTACGCCAAACGCATTACCAAGGTAGCTGTTTAGCGTACCTTCAAAGTAGTCAGGCGTAATATGGCTCTGATAGACCAAACGTTCTTTGAGGTTGGGAATGTAGCCGCGCTCCTCCAAGAAAGTCAGGACTCTATCGGTTAGTTTTGGCCCCTCAACATCCCAATTAATATCACCGCCGTTGTTTGGAACGGGCACGAGCGTGTAAGCCGCATGATGACCAGGCGGGGCCATGCTGGGATCGGTCAGAGATGGAATGTGTAGGTATTGAGAAAAGTCGGGACTGAGGACTTTTTGGTCAAAGATTTCTTTGAGTAGTTCTTCGTATCGTGGGCCAAGAATAATGTTGTGGTGTCTCAGGTCTAGCTCTTCCGACTCGTCGGCCTTAAAACCAAAGTAGATAACCAGTACCGACATCGACTGGCGAGTCATCTTCACCTTCAGATCCTGATTGATAAAGCGATACTTCGGATCAATCAGCTTCATGTATGTATTGGCATAGTCGCCGTTAGAAGCAACCAGATCGGCAGCGTGATAGCTACCATCTGCTAGCTCAATACCTTTGGCAGTCTTCTTACCAAATAGAAGCGAGCCCTCAACGTCAATTTTGGCAACTTCGCTGTTGTAGTGAATGGTACCGCCTAGCTCTTCAAACTTGCGCACAAAGCCCTGTACTAGCGCACCTGTTCCACCCATTGCAAAGTGTATACCCCAAGTCTTTTCAACGAAGTGAATCATTGCGTAGATGGCCGGGACGGTGAGAGGACTGCCACCTACGAGCAAAGGCTCGAAGCTGAAGACTTGGCGTAGTTTATCGCTTTTAAAGTAGCTTTTGACAAAGGAAAAGAGCGGGCGGATTGCATCTAGCTTGACCAGATCTGGAGCAACTTTTAGCATGTCTACAATGTTGCCAAAGTAGGTATAGCCCACCTCGATAAAGCCTCGATCAAAGATGGCTTTGGCCGCTTCGTGGAAACGCGCATAGCCCTCTAGATCGTCAGGTTCAATCGCTTCAATTTGACGAAGCGTATTTTCTGGATCGCCGTCGTAATCAAAATAGGTGCCGTCATCAAAATAAATCCGGTAGAACGGCAAGACAGGAACAATCTTGACATACTTAGAAGTGTTGGGACCACCGCTGACGCCGGAGCGAATGCGATCGTTGGGATCCATGACTTCTTTAGGAAAGTCGGGTTCGCCCAATGCGGCAGCGCCTTTCTCTAGGGAAAAGAGTTCTTCGATAAAGTGAGGAACTGTCAGTACAGTTGGCCCCATGTCAAAGGTAAAGCCCTGCGCTTTGCGAACGTATGCTCTGCCGCCGGGTGCATCTAGCTTTTCGAATATGGTGGTATCAAATCCTAAACTTTGCAGACGAATGCCCAAGGACAATCCACCGATCCCCGAACCAATAATGATGGCTTTCTTGCGACTCATACGTTCTCTAAGACTGACTACACATTTCTTAGTATAGACCCGTATAAACGCTTATTTGATAGTGTTGAGAAAAGAATGAACGTAAGCGTGTAAGCTCGCAAACATGGTTTCGACGAACGGTCGCCGCTTTGTGACAGATAGATATATCAATCCGTTAACGGATTTCGGCTTCAAGCGTATTTTTGGTACGGAGCTGAACAAAGCGCTGCTGATAGATTTTTTGAACGTTGTACTGCCCAAAGAGCATACGATCAGCGATTTAAGCTATCGCAACAGTGAAAACGTTGGCAATAGCGCTCTAGATAGAAAAGCCATCTTTGATCTTTACTGTCAAAGTGAAAGCGGTGAACGCTTTATCGTAGAGATCCAGAAAGCTAAGCAGAACTTCTTTAAAGATCGCAGCCTCTACTATTCGACGTTTCCTATTCAAGAGCAGGCATTGAAAGGGGACTTTTGGAATTATCGTCTATCACCTGTCTATACTGTCGGCATCCTCGATTTTGTATTCGACGACCATAAGAATGACGAGGCGCTGCTGCACACTGTAGAACTAAAAGATCAGCAGTGTAGGGTTTTCTACGACAAGCTGAAGTTTATCTACATAGAGCTACCTAAGTTCCAAAAGTCTTTGGATGCATTAGAGAACCATTTTGATAAATGGCTGTACCTGTTGCGACACCTCCCAGACTTAGAGGCCCCGCCAGAACCTCTACGGGAAAATACATTTATGCAGCTGTTTGAGATTGCTGAGATCGCAAACTTCTCCCGGCTAGAGCAAGGTGCTTACGAAGATAGTCTGAAGTATTACCGCGACCTCAATAATGTCGTCGATACCTCTAGGCAAGAGGGTCGTGAGGAGGGCCGTGATGAAGGTGCGATCCGTGTCGTTTTGCGATTGCTAGAGAAACGTTTTGGACGGCTACCGGACGATGTCCTTGATGGTGTCCGGTCGCTAGCAGTAGAAGAATCGGAGGCCCTAGGTGAAGCCCAAACAGACTTTGATAGTCTAAGCGATCTAGAAAATTGGCTAGACTCCTGCGCTGGGCGCTGAGAGTAACTGACTGATAGCGACGCCGGGATCGGGCTGTCTCATCAGCGATTCGCCAACAAGGATAGCTTTTGCGCCTGCGTTTGTGACTGTGCGGACATCTTCGAAGGTGTGGATGCCGGATTCGCTGACTAGGAAGAGCTGCTTTTGGGCGATCGCATCCCCAAACCTTTCCACAACTTTCTCAGTCGTCTCCAAGCTCACCGTAAAATCTTCCAAATTGCGGTTGTTGACGCCAATCAGATCGACACCATCGATTGCAGCCACTCGCTCAAACTCCTCAACGGTGTGCGTTTCGACTAGCGCATCCAGCCCTAGAACCTTGGCAATTTTTGTAAAATACCCAATGTCCTTATCCGACAGAACAGCAGCAATCAGCAGAATTGCATCAGCGCCAGCAAGCCTAGCCTGATAGATCTGATAGGGATAGATGATGAATTCTTTGCACAAGAGTGGCAGATCTACAGCCTGGCGAATCTGGCTGAGATAGCTAAAGCTTCCCTGAAAAAACTCGCTGTCGGTCAGTACAGACAGGCAGGTAGCGCCACCGGCCTGATAGCTTTTAGCAATTGCGACCGGCTCAAAATCCTCTCGAATGATGCCTTTACTTGGCGATGCCTTTTTTACTTCTGCAATTAGAGCTGGGCTTTTCTCAGCTGCTCGCTTACGCAGGGCGCTGATAAACCCTCTAGTTGCGGGCAATCCCTGAACCTGCCGCTGCAATCCGACTAACGGCATCTTTTGACGCAGCCGAGCTACCTCAGCTTCTTTGTGCCACACAATCTTTTCGAGAATGTTGCGAGGCTCCGCATCAGGCACCTTGATTTGGTATTCAAGATGTCTGACGGAAATGGGAGTGCTAGGGGGACGGCGACGGATTTGCATGAAGAAGGTTAGAAGGATACGACGATGAAGTGAGAAGGTAGGAAGTCTTTTCTTAGGCGGTTACTTTTGCTCGCTTGTAGGCTTCGTCTAGGACTTCTGAGAGGGTGGGATGAGTGTGAACGAACTTGGATAGCTCGGTGACAGATTGCTTTTGGGCGATCGCATTCGCCGCCTCCTGAATCAAATCCGCTGCGTGCAGCCCGATAATATGAGCGCCCATGACTTCACCGGTATCTTTCCGGTAAATCACCTTAGCGAGTCCGTCAGTTTCACCCTCAGCTAACGCCTTAGAATTCGCCTTAAAATAGCTGCGAACTGACGCGACTTCAAAGCCCTCTTCCTTCGCCTTGATCTTGGCCGCAGGCTCAGTCAAGCCAACAAAGCTCACTTCAGGATGAGTAAAGGCCGCTGCCGGAATCGCATTGTAATCAACCGTACGAGACTCGCCGCAGATGTTATCGACAGCCACGATCCCCTGAGCGGACGCGGAATGGGCCAGCATCATCTTGCCATTCGCATCGCCGATCGCGTACAGATGCGGAACCGGCTTGCCATCGCGCAACACCGACAAATGCTCATCCACAGGAATAAATCCGCGTCGATCTGTTTCGACCGCAACCATATTTAGATCTAAATTCTTCGTTGCGGGAATCCGACCTGTGGCCACCAGACAGGCGTCTACTTCCATGGTGTCGACAGTTTCCATCGTCTTTGGATCGGCTAGCTCAATCACAACGGGCGAACCAGGCGTCACCTTTTTAGCCAACAGCCCAACGCGAGTCTCAATATCGCGCGGTTTGATTAGCATCCGTTCTGCCTGCTTGGCGATATCAGGATCAAACGTTGGCATCAGCTGATCTAGCGCCTCAATGATCGTTACCTCAGACCCTAGCGCAGTATAGACATCCGAAAATTCTAGGCCGATGTAGCCACTGCCAATAATCGCCACCCATTCAGGCAGCCAGTCCAGCCGAACCGCCTCGTCGCTGGTGTACACCGTTTTACCATCCGTCTCAATCCCCCTAGGCACAAATGGAATCGAGCCAGGAGACAGGATAATATCTTTGGCAGTGATTGTCCGCTTACCGCTTTCATCCTCAATAGAAACCTTTTGACTGCTGGCAATCTTGGCCCAGCCTCGGATGATTTCTACGCCTAGTCGGGTCAGACTACCTGTGAGATCGCCCTGAATTTTGCCAACCAAATTTTTCGCATGGTCAGCGATCTTTTCACGATCAAACCCGACACCCGATAGACTAATCCCCATTGCTTTCAGGTGCTGCTCATCGCGCATTTCACGCACCTTACCCGAAGCAGCCAGCAGTGCCTTTGAAGGAATACAGCCTCGGTTTACGCAGGTACCACCCATATCACCTGCTTCGATAATGGCCGTCTTTAGCCCACGCTGCACCGCGTGCAGCGCCGCGCCATGACCGCCTACGCCCGCACCAATAATCACCAAGTCATAATCAAATGCTGAATCCACTGCGCTCTCCTTATATCCACTCTTATTTTCAACCTAGAAGGTGACTTTGGACAACTCTGGGTTCCCCATCCCCCTTCATTCCTAAAAACAGCTTCAAACCTCTCTAACTCGCTGTCGCTTCGCTTCATACAGCAACAGCGCCGTTGAGATCGCCACATTCAACGATTCCACCACCGACATCACCGGAATTTTTACTGTGTTAGACGCGCAGCTCATTAGATCACTTGAGAGTCCCGCCCCTTCGTTTCCCATCAAAAATACGGTAGGTTGCTGCAAATCCAATTGCCAATAATCCAGCTCAGCGGTGGCGGCGGTCGCAATTACCTGAACACCGTTGTCTCTAAGTGCTTTAGCCTGTGCTACCACGTCCACCGTTGCCATGGGCAATCGAAACCACTGCCCAGCCGAAGCCCTTAGCACTTTCGGGTGGCCTAGGTCCACACTGTCATCGCTGAGCCAGAGGCCGTCACTGCCTGCGCCTGCGGCTGTACGGATAATCGTACCGAGGTTGCCTGGATCTTGTAGCGTCTCTAGGATTACGCCCAAACTCACAACATCTTTGGGTTTGCCTTGTTCGGAATCCCAGACATTACGACGGGGTGCGATCGCGACTACTCCATCAGGCGTGACAGTACTAGCAATCGATTTCAAAACTTCTGGCGAGACGAGCTCCACCTGGGCTGAAAGTGCGATCGCCTGCTCACAAATCTGCTCGTGCCGTTCCTGCCAGTCTTCCGTAAAGCAAAGCGTCTGCAGCGGATAGCGAACTTCACCCGCCGCCTCTATTAGGTTAGTCCCTTCTAGCAGCAGCACCGACTGCTTTCGCCGCTCTTTTGACTGTTGCAGCTTGCGAAGCTGTTTTACCGTCGGATTTTGCAGGCTAGTCAGCATAACCGTAGAAGCTCAACCGTAGATACAAAGGATAAATAGCGCCGGATGTTAGACGTACCAAAGGCATTTACAGCCCTAAAAGAAAACGAATGTTGAAAAGCCATGAAAAAGACTCCTCAGCTGGTAGAAACTAAGGAGCCTGTTGCTCAAAGCATTCGTTATCTAAAACTCGTTGCTTAAAACTATCGATGCGGAACCCGGGACTTGAACCCGGAAGTCCTTGCGAACACTAGAATCTGAATCTAGCGCGTCTACCAATTCCGCCAGTCCCGCTCAAATACAGCTAAACTTTTCAACGGCTGAACAACTTTAGATGGAAGTAGCAACAGTCGTTGCATAGCTGCGATTACCAATAATCTAGCAGTCTGGTCCATCCGTCAACACATCCGTCAGCAGCAGAGCCTTGCTCTCCGTTCACAAAAGACCGCCTAGTCGAACCTAGTTTTCGGTCAGTCACCGGGTTAAAAGGTTAGACTAGGCCGCAGTTATGCCTGTGGTTTTTCACAGCGTTTTCACCTTTCCAGCGCAGCCCCTATGCAGCAGAATTCTTATCCGTTCCAGACTTCTTCTCAGATTTCCACCGGCAGCCAGGCTGCCCACAGAAAGTCGACCCATAGAGGCTCTATGAAACAAGCAATAGGTTCCCTAGCAGGGACGCTATTAGCAGCCACCTTATTGGTAGGGGGTACTGCCAGCAGATCACCTGCGGCCCCAGTCACTCCCAAAATTAGCGAGCTAACGGCGCAGCTACCTGCGGCCCAGTCGGAGAATGATCAAGAAGATGCGCTGGAATACGGAGACCTGCTAGAGAAAATTGACAACGGTGAGGTCAGAGAAGTCGAGCTCGATCAAATCAACGGGATTGCAAGGGTTCAGCTGAAGTCGGCCCAAGAAGATGCCGATCCTGTAGAAGTTAGGGTATTTAGGAATGACCGCAATCTAGACTTGCAGGATCGCTTAAACGCTAACGATGTCACCTGGGAAGTCACGCGCAACGCTGACAACAGCGCTATCACAAGTCTGATCACGACAGGCGTCATCGCGATGCTAGTGGTCTTTGCTATGCTGCTGCTGCTGCGGCGCTCTGCGGGTTCTAGCGGCGGGGCGATGAGTTTTGGCCGCTCGAAGGCCAGATTCCAGATGGAAGCGAAAACTGGCGTGATGTTCGAAGATGTCGCAGGCATTGACGAGGCGAAAGAAGAGTTGCAAGAGGTAGTGACCTTCTTGAAAAATCCTGAGCGCTTTACTGCAATTGGCGCTCGAATTCCAAAAGGGGTGCTGTTGATAGGCCCACCGGGAACGGGGAAGACACTGCTAGCAAAGGCGATCGCAGGCGAAGCCGGTACGCCTTTCTTTAGCATCTCTGGCTCAGAGTTTGTCGAAATGTTTGTCGGCGTAGGGGCATCTCGGGTCCGTGACCTGTTCAAAAAAGCAAAAGAGAACGCTCCTTGTATCGTATTTATCGATGAAATAGACGCAGTAGGTCGTCAGAGAGGAACTGGTATCGGCGGTGGCAACGACGAACGCGAGCAGACGCTAAACCAGCTGCTGACCGAAATGGATGGCTTTGAAGGCAACAGCGGTGTGATTGTGATTGCGGCGACGAACCGACCGGATGTGCTGGATGCGGCGCTGCTGCGACCCGGTCGCTTTGACCGTCAGGTAATGGTTGATCTGCCGGGGCTAAAAGGGCGACTAGGCATTTTAGAAGTCCATGCGCGCGACAAGAAGATTGACGAAGACGTGAAGATGGATGCGATCGCTCGCCGCACTACCGGATTTTCTGGTGCGCAGCTGGCCAACCTGCTCAACGAAGCCGCTATCTTGACCGCCAGGCGTCGTAAAGATGCCGTCACCATGCTCGAAGTCAACGACGCCATCGACCGTCTCACAATCGGCCTGACGATGAATCCACTAATGGACAGCAAGAAAAAGCGGCTACTCGCTTATCACGAAGTCGGTCACGCGCTGATCGGTTCGCTTAGCAAATACGGTGGGCTTCTCAACAAGGTGACCATTATCCCTCGCTCTGGCGGCGTTGGCGGCTTTGCTAGCTTTGCGGTCCAAGAAGACCGGCTAGACAGCGAGTTCCTTAGATCCTACGGAGAGATCATTGATGACTTGGTGATGACGCTGGGCGGACGAGCGGCTGAAGAAGTGATCTTTGGCGAATCTGAAGTCACCTCGGGCGCATCCAGTGACATCAGCTATGTCAGCAAGCTAGTCAAAGACATGGTGACCAACTACGGCATGGCAGCGCTATCGCCCAAGGACGATCCCAAATCGATGGTAGTGCGTACCGACATTATGGGTGGAGGGGAAGAATATTCTGACGAACTCGCCACCAAGATCGATGACAGGATGAGAGAGATTGCTCAAGAGTGCCTACAAAAGGCTAGACAGATCATCAGCGACAACCGAATTCTAGTCGATCGGCTAGTTGACATTCTGATCGAAAGAGAAACGCTCGAAGGCGAAGAATTTCGTGACATTGTCAGCGAATACATCGCGCTTCCCAAAAAGGAGGAAGTCAAGATCGGCTAGGGGCTACGCATACCGCTGGCTGTGAAATTCACAAAAAACCGCTACGGCACTTAAAGTGCCGTAGCGGTTTTTACGTTTACGCTGTTGCTTTGAGAAGCAGGTAGCAGCTACTTGATTCTGCGAGAGTAGAGACTAGCGAGGCAGCGAGGCTCGACGCTGTCCATCAGCCATCGCCTGCAAGACTAAACCTGGATCTACCCAGTCTCCCTGGTAGCGCATTCCCCAATGAAGGTGTGGACCTGTCGTGCGACCAGTCATTCCGACTCTACCGATGCGATCGCCTGTGTAAAGCTCTTGTCCTTCTACAATCCGAACGCCACCCGACCCATCAACAAACACCCTACGACCTCTATCAGTCGTTACATAACCCTGCATATGACAATACACATGAGTCCAATCACCTGATTCAATCACAACTGAAGTTCCACAGGCACTATCGTCAGAGACTTCTACCACTCGCCCTTCCCACCAGTTGCGAATGTAGCTGCCCGTGGGCGCAGCGATATCTATTCCGTAGTGGAAGCCGGAGCCTCTATAGCCATAGGGCGACGTATAAGCCTGAAAATTCTCAACTGGGAAAGACGCAATTTGCCAGGGTTCGCTGCTTCGTGCCAGCTGTGTCTCAGGGATTGCGATCGCTGATTGCCTGAGAGAGCGAGGTCCGAGCTCACCAGCACCTGCTATCAATAGTCCACCCGTTAGCAACAAACCGCCGGAGAACAGTTGCTGCCGCCGGGAGAGCCGCCGCTGAGAAAGGCTCTGAGAGAATGATGTCCAGCTAATGCGTAGCGAGGAGAGAAGGAGTCGCTTCATACAGAAAAGAGAAGTTTGTTGTACGGAAAACGAGAATTGAGCGTTTCTACTGAGCAGTTGCGCCTAGTGAAACTAAGCCTTCGGCCTCGAAATATTTCGGTCAAAGGCTCAACTATCCCTTCGCCATCTAATGACCTGCTGGTAATGTACCCCGAAATATCTATCGGAGTAGAGATTCTCCTAGCCTGTATAAGTTTTATCAATGCGAGCATTCTTAACTGATTAAGAAATGCTGATGAATGTATGAGGGAAATAGTCGCTTAGTATACAGTGCTTTTTTGGACCAAGCCTTTCTGTGTATTTGCTTACAATTATCTGTATGCAGGCATGGTTACACATGGGCAGTCGTTAGCTGACGAGATTTCTCGAGTAACATTTTGGGGTCAATCGGCTTGTCCAACGTATCGTGATGGGCAATATGTGAGGATTGAGAAGATGGCTGTCCTAGCAGCGCTAGCACTCTGGTGCTCACTATCGTAATTGACTGCTCTATCGCCTTAATCTCATCTTGCCTATGACTTAGTAATGAGAGGTCGGCAATTAACAACGCCGGCTTCAGTAGCGCCATCTGAGCTGCAATATCATCGGCAGGGTTCAAACAAATGATCTCGTACCCGTCTGCTGTTAGCAGCTCACAGATAATAGCGGCGCTATTTTCTTCGGTCTCTAGTAGAAGCACGACAGGCTTTACGATTTGCTCTAGCGCAGAAGGTACCTGGTAGCGAACACTCGAAGGTGGCTTGGACTGCAACGGCAGACTCACGGTGAAGGTAGATCCTTCCCCTACGACCGAATCGACTTTAATCGTCCCTCCGTGCAGCTCGACAAGATGTTTAGTCATCGCGAGTCCTAACCCTGTTCCTGGATACTGACGCTGAAACGGAGACTCTAGCTGCTTAAACTTCTCAAACAGGAACTGCTTTTGTGATTCGTGGATACCAATACCAGAATCTTCTACCTGTAGCAAAGCTGTATCTAGCTTTTTTTTCACTCGTACTATGATCTGTCCGCCTGCTGGTGTGAACTTGACCGCGTTGTTGATCAAGTTAGAAAGGATTTGCTCTATCCGCTTAAAGTCAGCGCGAAAACCATCAGTCTCATAATCAAGAAGACACTCCACAGCCAGCGTGACATCGTGACTTTCTGCCATTTCTTGGTGCTGGTCAACAACCAGATGCATCAGTTCCGACAGAGAAAAGTCGCTGATGTTTAGCAGCGATCGCCCGGACTCTACCTTGGCAAATTCCAAAATGTCATTAATCACGCCCAGCAACTGCTCACCGCTGTGATTGATCGTCGTTAGATAGCTGCGCTGACGTTCGCTCAGCTCTCCAAAAGACCAGCGTAGTAAGGTCGCCGACATCCCAATGATGTATGTCAAGGGCGTTCTTAGCTCGTGACTCATAGTCGAGAGAAATTCTCCCTTCGTTCGATCGGCAGAAGCCGCTGCGCTCAGCGCATCTTGCAAGTTTTGAGTACGCTCAATAACGCAGCTTTCTAGGCTCACTTTTTGCTGCCGTAGCTGGTGATACAAAGAAGCCTGCTCGATTGCAACGGCCAAATGCTCTGCAATATGCTGCAAGAAGACAGTTTCCGTTTCATGCCAGTGGCGATAGTCTTTGCACTGATGAGCAATCAGTAGTCCCCATAGCTGCTCTTTGATGATAATGGGCGCAATGATTTCAGATTTAATCTGAGCCTTGTGTAAAAAGTCAAGTAGGCAACCTGTATGAGCATACTGTTCATCTACACTGTCGATTGCAATAGGACGGCCCAGCAGGTAGCGAGAATAGGTGGAATGGGATGGACCAAAGCAGCCTTCCTCAGCAAAATTCAGAACGGAGGAAATATCTTCTGAAAGCCTAGCTTCGTAAGTAACATGGCCTACTTGCACCTTCTGTCCAACGAGCTCGGTGCTAGTTCGACCGATGTTCATCGCGCCAGTATGAGCTGGTGTCCCTTCTTTGGCTTTGCCTATCGGATCAGTGAATTGATAGAGCACCAGTCTATCGGCAGACAAAAATTCACGAACTTGCGCCACAGTCGTTTCTAAGATGGATGGCAAGTCTAAACTGTGCCGAATACGGGTAATTACCTGATCGAGTAGTAAGCTCTGCTCGGTTTCTGGTTCGAGGACGGTAGTGTGCTCCACCTGGCGATTGTCCGACGCCTGGGCAAAGTCCTTGGCCCAGGCGAGAAAAAATGCGTCAGAAGATGGATACCTGATACTTTCCTTTGCTATGGGCTGAGTTTTTGGTTGAGAGTTATTAGGATAGGCGCTATCTGTGTGCGCATCAGCTGTAGGTCGAAGACTACTCGCTGATCGAATGTCCCAAGAGACCGTAGAGTCAGATCTTAGCTTCGCCATAAGTGCCTTAATTTTGTTGGGATCAAACATGAGACTGACACGATACTGGTTCGCCTTCTGGCTGTTGATCTTCTGACTACCAGTTTGCTTATTGCCGATCTGCTTATTGCCAGTCTTTTTGTTGGGAGCTTGCTGATGAGGGTGCTTTGTCTGGGGTCTCTTTTTTTCTTTGGCTCGGGTGGATTGCACTGTAAAGGAAGGAGAGCTGCCGTTGCTATATGGACTGCTGTGATTGATGTCGTGATCAGCGTACGGGGCATGACTGGTGGGAGACAGTCGCTGGGGTGAACCAGAAGCGTTCAACGGCGTGTGGTAAAGGCCGCTGTAGAAGCTATCTTGGAGAGAATGAGTACGTTCTATCGGTGGATTGCTATCGAGTGGTGTTCCGATGAGAAGGAGCGTCAGGGTAGGCGATCGCATCAAGACATACTCTGCTCCTGCGGTGTCCGTTGCCACGATCACTGATTCAAAAAAATGCTCTTGATGCATCAAAGAATCTTTCAGACGCTGATAGGCATCGGAAGAGAACTCTTGACTAGCAATAGAACGTTGAGAAGTTGGCATTGTTTAGAGAGCGACCGATAAAGAGCAAACAAAATGACTAGGCACCGACTACAAAAACGAAGAGCCCTATAGAAGGAGACAAGACAGCATTAAATAGGCATTAAGATTTCAAAAAATGGATAGCAAGAGATCTGCTCCAAACATGAGCGAAAATCTGACAGAAGACCGCGAACAGACGCTGTTATCAGAGCAATTCCATTAAAAAAGTCGCGTTATCACGATGCCAGAAGCTGTCCTAGAGGCAGGTTTTCTTCCAGTGGTATTCGGATGTGCTCAGGATGTGTAGAAATAGATACTTTGTTTTATATTTAGTAAACAAAAGAAACTAAAGTACAAAAGCTAATCAAAGTGAAGTGATAAAGGCGGTGTTTAGATAGACCTATTCAACAGTTCAGATAAAGCCCTGCCTAGAACCGTGTTTTTGTACTTTTCAAAGAATAGCGTCAGTTCATCTGAGGACTGCATTATTTCCTTAGTTCTTTAACATTTCAAATTCATATATGCATCGTTTAGCAGCTACACCAGGCGGTTGGGATGACACCAAAGAGGGTGTCGTTTTTATTGAGCAAACGCCCGCGCCAATTGTTCTGCTGACGGCTGCTGACACGGATATTTCCGCACTACATCAGGCATTGACCCGGCTTCCTGAGGGGTTTGAAGAAATTCGTGCGCTCAGCTTACTTCAGCTTCAGCAGCAGCTCACTATCGACACTTATGCAGACACCGTTCTGAGTCATGCGCGTCTGATCATCCTAAGAATTTTGGGTGGACGAGCCTACTGGTCTTATGGACTAGAAGTAGTGAAAGAAGTGGCTATTAGCACGGGCGCTGCGCTGGTTGTTATGCCAGGAGACGATAGACCAGACTTAGACTTGATGAGTCACTCTACGGTTTCACTCTCAACTGTCAACCGCCTTTGGCGGTACTTTACTGAAGGCGGTGTTGGTAATCTATGCCATGGGCTGATGTACGTTAGCGATCGCGTCCTATCAACTAGCTATCAACCACCGCATCCACAGAAGGTTGAAAAGATAGGTATATACACGCCCGCTGCGCTAGCTGAAGATTTACCAACAGAAATCGACACAAAAGAACAACTAAATTTAAACCCGTCTATAGATACAGAGGTACAGTCAAAATTAGCAGAATCTTCGTTGCTACTGTCAGAAACAGTGCCTGACACAGCTACTGAAGAATCGTTAAATCTGTTAGACGAAAGTGATTTCTATTCGTTGAGTCATGCTGAAATAACTAATGCGGAAAGCGGCTATTTTTTTCACGACGAAGCTAGTGACTCACCCTCAAGATATAAGCTGAGAGAAAGCCCAAAAACAGCAGCAAGAGCAACTCATCGAGTTGGTATTATTTTCTACCGGGCGCATTATTTATCAGGGAATACAACGGTAATTGATGCGATCGCCGCTGCGCTCAAAAAGCGCAATCTGATTCCTGTTCCTATCTATGTCTCTTCGCTCAAAGAACCGGAAGTTCAGCAAGCGCTCGTCAATATCTGTCAACGGGAAGGCGATCGCCCACCAATTGACCTACTGCTAAATACCACTAGCTTTGCGATCACCGGTTTTCAGTCTGCTAACAGCTCTCCTGATAGCGCACCCAATCGGCAAAAGGCAACGCTTTGGCAGCGATTAGATGTTCCCATTCTTCAACTTGTCTGTAGCGGCAGCTCGCGTGACTATTGGCGTGATCATCCCCAAGGACTTACGCCTAGAGATATCGCGATGAATGTGGCGCTGCCGGAAGTGGACGGGCGGATTATCACTAGGGCGATTTCTTTCAAGGCGGCCTACTCGGCCTACTCAGAGACAAGAGCAAAGCTTTACGACTACGCTCAGCCTTCAAAAAGTAGAACCGTGGAGGCTTTGAAGGATAGGCAAAATCTGCAAACGGATGTGGTGATTTATCAGCCGGAGAGCGATCGCATTGATTTTGTAGCCGATTTAGCGCTGAAGTGGGTGCAGCTACGTCATACGCCTGCTGAAGAGCGAAAGATTGCGTTGATTCTGGCGAACTATCCCAACCGCGACGGGCGGATGGCCAATGGGGTGGGGCTAGATACGCCTGCTAGCTGTCTGGAAATATTGCGATCGCTTCAACAAGCAGGCTATACCGTTACCGACCTGCCAGCCACTAGCGATGCACTCATGGCTCAGCTAGCCACAGGCGTCACCAACGATCCTGAAGGGCATGGGCTCAGGGCAATCAATCAAACCCTATCGATAGAAAGCTATCAATCATTTTTTCAGACCCTATCGCCATCGGTTCAATCAGGTGTCGTCAACCGATGGGGTGAAGCTAGCAAAGAATGGCAGCGCTTCAACAGCCCTCGCAAAGAAGTCGACTGTCTTCCTATCTCCGGTATCCAGTTTGGCAATGTCTTTGTCGGGATTCAGCCCAGCCGGGGCTACGATATCGACCCTAGTTTGAACTATCACGCCCCAGATTTAGAACCGACCCATGCCTATCTAGGCTTTTATCACTGGCTGCGGACCCACTTTGGAACGCAGGCAGTGGTGCATGTCGGCAAGCATGGCAATTTGGAATGGCTGCCGGGCAAAGGCATCGCGCTTTCATCCGACTGCTACCCCGAAGCCGCCCTTGGGGCAATGCCGCATTTCTATCCCTTTATTGTCAACGATCCGGGTGAAGGCGCACAGGCCAAGCGACGATCGGCAGCCGTGATTTTAGACCATCTCACCCCACCAATGGCTCGCGCTGAACTGTACGGCCCCTTACAGCAGCTAGAAAGTCTAGTCGATGAGTACTACGAAGCTCAAAACTTAGACCCTACCCGGCTGAAGATCATCGGGCCAAAAATTCTCGACCTGCTAAAAAGCACTCAGATCCAGCGGGAAATAGGGCTTTCCGGTCTCCAGGTATCGGCTCAGGCGTTGGGCCAGGTATCGGGTCAGACATCAGACTTGCAGACCTGGCTACCTCAGCTCGACGGCTACCTCTGTGAATTAAAAGAAGCCCAAATCCGAGACGGCCTGCATATTTTTGGTCAGTGTCCTACAGGTAATCAGCTTCGGGATCTGGTAGTTGCGATCGCCCGCCACCCAAGCGCAGAACATATAGGCTTGAGCCGAGCAGTCGCCGAAACCTGGCAGCTCGATCTCGACCCGCTCACAGCCGATCCTTCAATCCCCTACGAATCCATCCACCCTCAAACAAAAAGCTGCCGCACTATCGGCGATGTCATCGAACAAATTGAAAACTACGCAGCCGACCTGGTCGGTCAAATTATAGAGTCACCTCATCCTCTACCCCTCATTTCCCATTCTCCCTCTCTCGCCTTTGTCCTCACCTGGATCGCCCATATCCTTCTCCCCAACCTACGCCAAACCACCCACGAAATCACCCATCTCATCCACGGCCTCAACGGGAGCTATATACCCAGCGGTCCCTCAGGAGCGCCTACTCGCAACCGCCCCGACGTATTGCCCACTGGCCGCAACTTTTACTCAGTTGATATTCGCGCTATCCCTACCGAGAGCGCCTGGGATGTAGGGCGGAAGGCAGCTGAGATTTTGATCGAAAACTATACCCAAGAACAGGGCGAATACCCGCAGACATTGGGCCTATCGATGTGGGGGACTTCTGCAATGAGAACAGGCGGCGACGATATAGCCGAAGCCCTGGCCTTGCTGGGTGTCAGACCCGTATGGGACGGACCAAGTCGGCGCGTAGTAGATTTTGAAATTCTGCCTTTATCTATGCTGGGCCGTCCCAGAGTCGATGTAACGCTACGAGTATCTGGGTTTTTTCGAGACGCTTTTCCTAATCTGATCTCTCTTTTTGATCAGGCAGTGACCGCTGTTGCGAGTCTAGATGAGCCAGCAGACCAAAATCCGCTAGCCGCTCAGGTGCAAAAAGATTACGAGCAGTGGCAAAGCAAAGGATTAAATAGTGAGCAGAGTGCAGGGCGATCGCGCTACCGAATCTTCGGCTCCAAACCTGGTGCCTATGGCGCAGGACTTCAGGGGCTGATCGAAGCGCAGAACTGGGAGAGCGACGCTGATCTTGCCCGCGCCTATATCAACTGGAGCAGCTATGCGTACACTGCAGGAAAGGGCGGCAATGCAGATGGACACAGTGCCCCAGAAGCCTTCAGCCAGCGCCTAGAAAACATGCAAATTGTGCTGCAAAACCAGGACAATCGTGAACATGACCTGCTCGATTCCGATGATTACTATCAGTTTCAGGGCGGATTGACAGCGGCGGTAAAAGCGAGGCGAGGGGAAGCGCCAGTGATTTACTTTGGCGACAATGCGGTGCCGGAGAATCCGAAAGTGCGATCGCTACAAGCTGAAATCGCGCGCGTCTATCGCTCCCGCGTGATCAATCCGAAATGGATAAAAGGCGTCATGCGTCATGGCTACAAAGGCGCGTTTGAAATGGCTGCTACTGTGGACTATCTGTTTGCCTACGACGCCACGACTAGCTGCGTGGCAGATCACATGTACACAGGCGTGGCCGAAGCGTATGTGTTTGATTCGGAGGTGCGTGACTTTGTTGAAAAGTCAAATCCTTGGGCGTTACGGGATATGGCAGAGCGACTGTTAGAAGCAAATCAGCGCGGACTGTGGAAAGGGGCTGACGAGAGAATGGTGGACAGGCTGCGGGCGATCGCACACGAAGCAGAAGGCCAAATTGAAGCTGGCTTGTCTAGCGACTCCTTCTAATACGGCAGCTGTACGGCAGCACTCATAAAGTTTCGTTTCGCAATATTGTGTATAATTAAGTTCTTAAGAAAATCTATAGAGATGCAGCGCTGCAAGAGTGTGCTTTTGCTGAGTATAAGAGTTTCCACGTCTTCCCTTTAAAAGTAGTGAATAAAAACAGCAGGCAGTCTGACACCCGCGCGAAATACTCCTGATTGCAAAAGGCAAACAAGACAAGAACTCGCTTGCTGACTCAGCCTTATGACCTGCGCTTGCAGGAGACTGCAAACATCGCTGTTTTGATTTTCTTTCATAGATATTTAGTCAATTTTGTTCGCACGCCAGTCGTATCAGCATGAAAGCGTCAGACGATCAGTTTCCTCTGCCAGCGCCCAGGCCGTTTTCTCAGTGTCAGGTAGACGAACTTGCAGTTGATGGCTACGGTTCCAGCGCAGAGACAGATCTTAGGCAAGAGGCCTCACCAGTAGCCAAACTGCCTAATCGAAAGATTTACACTATTTTGATTGTCGATGATTCAGAGACGGACCGGACGCTCTATCAGCGATATATTCGCTCGTCAGATGCGGCCAACTACTGCGCAGTTATAGAAGCTGACTGTGGCGAGACAGGGCTGATGCTCTGTCAAGAGCATTCACCCGATCTGATCTTGCTGGACTACATGCTGCCTGATCTAGATGGGCTAGAGTTTTTGGAAGCATTGACTGGGTCGATTGGGCCGCTGCCGCCTGTCATTATGCTGACGGGTGAAGGCAATGAAAAAGTGGCGGTCGAAGCTATGAAGATTGGCGTTCGAGACTATCTAATCAAGGGCGATTTGACCACTCAGTCTTTTTCGCAGGCGCTACATCGAGTGCTAAGTCAACAGGCTTTACAGCAGCTGGTCAGCAGACAGCAGCGTCAACAGCGACTGATGGCTGCGACCGCACTCCGAGTCAGTCAGTCAACCGATTTAGCAGACGTTCTACAAACGACTGTCGATGGTATTCGTGAGCTTTTGGATTGCGATCGCACCGTCGTCTATAAAATCAAATCAGACCTAGAGGGCACTATCGTAGCGGAATCTGTTCTGCCCGGCTGGACAGCGGGCATCGGTACCGAAATCAGAGACACCTGCTTTCAGACTAGCAATGGACTGGCCAAATATCTCGACGGCTACAAAACAGTCATTAGCGACATCTATCATTCAAAGTTGACCCCTTGTCACATCGAAATGCTAGAGCGATTTCAGGTGAAGGCAAATCTGGTCGTACCGATTGTTCAAGTCAATACTGAAACCCAAGAGAAAACGGTCTGGGGGCTGCTGCTAGCCCATCACTGCAGAGCAACCCGGGAGTGGCTAGAAGACGAACTAGCGCTACTCGATGCGCTAGCTGTGCAGATCGCGATCGCCATTCAGCAAAGCGAATTCGTATCTGCAATCAAATCGAGAGCAGCCGATCTAGCGAGCGCTAATCGCAGGTTAATCAGCACCATGCAACAGCTCAAAGAGCGTAATCAAGAGCTAGACGACTTTGCTTATGTCGCCTCTCATGATTTACGTGCGCCTTTGAGGGCGATCGCAAACCTCACAAGTTGGTTAGAAGAAGACATCTCTAACAAAATTCCAGACGAGAACAAACAGCAAATACAGCTCATTCACCAGAGAACCAAGAGACTAGATAGCTTCATTATTGGCCTGTTGGATTACTCTAGAGCAGGTCGCCAGAGCTTAGATAGAGAATCCATCGACACCTACGAGCTAGTATCAAGCGTAATAGAGACGCTAGCGCCGCCCGAAGCATTCACCATCGTGCTGTCCGACAACATGCCTGTGCTCAACACATACAAGCTGCTGCTACATCAAGTATTTAGCAATTTGATTGGCAATGCTATCAAGTATCACGACAAGCCAGATGGAACAATCAGAATCGACGTAAAAGATATAGGTGAAAAGCTCTCATTCTCGGTTGCAGACGACGGTCCCGGCATCGATCCAGTCCACCACCAAAAGATATTTGGCCTCTTTCAAACGCTCAATAGCCGAGATGAAATAGACAGTACAGGCATCGGCCTCAGTATCGTCAAAAAGATTGTTGAAAGACAGCAGGGCATTCTCTGCGTAGACTCATCTGTAGGTAAAGGCAGTACCTTCTCATTCACCTGGGCTCAGTAGATGATGCGTTAGTAGGGACATCAATAGACTGTGAAGAGTGCTCTAGCTTGAGATTGATGGTTGCCTGCCGGAAGCCCAAAACTACTAAAATATTCGAGAGCGTCAAGAAAAGCTCTGCGCTACCGTGCAACCAGTCTACATTGGCCAGCTCTAGGCCATAGGCTTGCTTGGCGTAGATACCCGCTGGAATGGTGACCGCGACAAAGACCAGTAGGACATAGAAGCCAACCAGCGATAGCCGGGGCGTCTGCTTACTTTTAGTCAGAAACCAAAGAAAGCCCAGATACGGAAAAAGCGATAGAGCAAACAGAGTCTCTTTTGTCATGCGCTGTGCCCTGATGTTTCCTCTTCCTTAGAAGCAGATGAGCGTTTCCAAATCCACCAGGCAGAAGCGCAAACGGTACAGTTACCGACAACGGTCATCGCCGCCTGTGTGGTCACTAGCCAGCTAAGCGCAGTGGCATTGTCGAAGAAGTGCCAGGTGCAAGCACACATGGCGCTCACTAGAGCAGGCAGCATAGCAAAAGACATAGAGCGCCATGCACCGTAGCCGCTAGCCTCGGCATATTGCCAGATAAACCAGATGGCAGCAATCCATTCGATGACGCTAGAGACGTGGACTATCCAAGTGGGGATTGAGAGGGCATGCATGGGGGCAGAAGAGAATAGGGGGTAGGGAATGGATAGAGAGAAGGGGAATGGGAAGTTCTTATGTATTCTAGGGGCTTACGAACTTTAAAGAGCTGAGGAAGCCGCTGACGAGACGGCAGGGAAACTATGCGAGCGGTACTGTGTGGATATTATGGGATGGGGAATGGAGGAGATGAGGCGCTGCTGGCTTCGCTGCTACAGATGCTGCCTGAACAGGTGACGCCGATTGTGCTCTCAGGCAATCCGGCTCAGACGCAAGAGCGCTACAAAGTGGAGGCAATTCCCCGCAAGTCTTTTGGAGCGGTGTTCCAAGCGCTGCGGCGGGCAGATGTGTTTATCTGGGGTGGGGGTAGCCTGATGCAAGATGCCAGTAGTGCGCTGAACCCGGTTTACTATGCTGGCCTGATGCTGCTGGCTCAGCTGATGGGAAAGCGTACGATTGCTTGGGCACAGGGAATTGGTCCCTTAAACAGGCGAACGAGTCAATGGCTGACGCGGCTGGCGCTGGCCCAATGTGGGGCGGTAAGCGTTCGCGATCGCAATTCCGCAGCCCTGCTCAGTCAGTGGCAAAGAAGCTGTCTCTTAGCACCTGATCCGGTTTGGGCTTTGGACCACGAGCCGGTTAAAGGGCTGTGGGATCTGCCTGCGCCGCGCGTAGTCGTCGCGCTCCGGCCCCATGTGCATCTCACTGAGCAAAGGCTAGATGCGATCGCCCAAGCACTAGATCGATTTCAACAGGCGACCGGCGTTTGTCTATTACTAGTGCCTTTTCAGCCGAGCCGAGACCTAGCGATCGCCGAGCGCATTGCCAGCCAGATCAGCGGCACTCACTATATATATAGACTAGAGCAGCCCCAGCAAATCAAAGGACTCTTTCGCGGTGTAGAGATGACCATTGCTATGCGCTTTCATGCGTTGGTGATGTCCGCAGCTGAAGGCTGTCGCAGCTTTGCTATCAGCTACGACCCCAAAGTCGACGCCCTAGCCCAGTCCCTCGATCTGCCAGGTTGGGATCTCTCCCCTCAACCTGCAGTGCTACCGCTAATACCAGAAGACCCCAGCAGCCTAGCGAAGACCTTACTAGAGTGCTACGCCAATGGTGAAATGCTCAACCCCGACCAAATTCAATCCCGCGTAGATCGAGCGCTCATGCATAAAGATTTGCTCTCTGAGTCATTGAGCTGAACACCATCGCCACCAGAACACGGCCACCAGAATATAGATATCAAAGCTGACTTTTTGAAAAGATTGTCTTGAAAAAGCCATATTTATTTGTAGGAGAGCCACACTGTTAAGAGAGCATGACAATCATGGTTTTCCGAATGGATAAATAGCTGAAAACCAGCGATTTAGGTTCTTTTTGCGTTAGTTTTCTATTAGACCTATTGTTATCTCCCTTTCTGTGCTACTACTTTAAGGAACTATTTTAAAATTTTTCGATGGGATCGTTGTCGAACCGCCATAGTTGGGGCTTTTGTCTGATCACAACCCTTTGAAAATGCACCCTCACATCTTGTCTATAAACTACAGTCTGTAACCCACGGAGCTATGAGCGAACACCAGAGCGAAAATCAGTCACCTCGATCCGAAGTAAATCAGCCCGGTTCGCCTAGCAACACAGATGATTTGGTTACAGCAGACGTACCCAGGCAAATGACGATAAGTTCTGTTGTGTCTGAGTCCAATCTGTCTGAATCGAGTATGGAAGAATCGGACGACGCGTGGGATACAGTCAATTTACCCGGAACAGTGACCAACCCAGGACTCACATCATCTACTAGGACAGCATCCTCTGCAGACTTATCTGTAATGCGTGAAAAGGAGCTGCTAACCCTAATTCACGATTTGAACGAGTGCAATGATGTACTGCTAACTAAGATCTCAAAACTAGAAACGGCGCTCAAAGAGTCACAGCGCTCCGTTCAATCCGAGGTAGAGCGATCAGAAGTGGCTCAAGAGAAGATGGTAGAGCAGATATTGGCTCAGCAGGCTGCCGCCCAACAGACCGCTCAAACCGCTCAACAACAGGTGGCTAAGCTAGTCGGTCAGCTAGATACTGCAGAGCAGACGCTGCAAAGACAGCAGCTGGTCCAAGAAACGATTCAAGCTGAACTCAATGAAGCTCAAGACCGCATCACGCAGCTAGAACGTGAGTGTGCTCTGACTACACAGCAGCATGCCGATGAAGCCCAGGCTAGAATTAAAGCAGAAACAACCAATCGGGATCTGCGATCGCGTCTCCAGCGTCAGCAGCGCTATACCCTACAGTTCAAAGCTGCCCTCGAAAAATCTTTGACCGTAAACGCTCGTCCCGCCGCCGTTGCTGCCTCGGTAGCCTCAGAACCGGTCTCCTTCAATGAACAAGGCAGTATTCACAGCCCAATCACCATGCCCAGAGCCGAGCGCATCGTACCCTGGGCAGCTATCGGCAGCGCCCCTTTTGCAGGTATCGACCCACACTTAGAGAACTTGATCCGAGGTCAAGCTGACGCCGACGGCCCCTCAGAAGTTGGCAATACAGAATCGCGGACAGAATTTAGACTAGAGCGATCGCAACCCAGCAACCCAGAGCAAAACGTCTCAGACTCCAGCATTCCAAACCCAACAGCCAATGCCCCAGTTGTCGATTTAGAAGCAGAGACAAAGCTGTGGCAAGACCTAGAGAGAATAATGGGAGCCACAGCTACAGCTTCTGGTGACAAGGCCATCGATATATCGGTACCCGGAACGGTCACAGAACCTGTAGAAGTTGCAGAAAACGCAGATCCTGTCGATGCCGAGCCTCGCCTAAACTGGCAGGCCGAGAGCGCCTTGCCCGTTGACCCAACAACTCCAACAACGGCTCCGACAGCAACCTCTCCTGCTATACCCCAGCCGCTGCCCGATACTAGCTTGCCCATCGCCCCGTCCGAGAGCTTAGCAGCGCAAACCGAACAAACCCCAATCAGACTACAGAGCGAAGACTACTTGCCGCTAACGGACAGTGAAACCTCTACTGTTTCACCCGTAGTCAATCCGCTGAGAACTCAGCGCAAAATTGGCTCTATGGCAGCCGTGCAGTTACCGACCTTCGAGAAAGCAAGAGCAGGAAGCTTTAAGCGCTAAGAACACCGTCCGGTCGTTGTTTAGTCATTGCATCAGAGGCATCCACCGACCGAGAAAGCCAGCTGTCACGGAGTGGGTGAAACTTATAGCGGTTCCCGGATGCATACTCGAAGAGAAGGCTGCGCCTGCGGGGAGCGTGCGTCACTTTATACGTTGTCAAAGGCTTTTAGCTAGTGTGTGCTGTACCTCAGCAAAGTGACAAGCGCTATAAAGCTTCCAGGAATTTGCCATAGTTCACTCCTGAGCATGTTCCCTCACCTTTGGTTCTGTAGCCTTTACTCTTTAGCTCTACAGATCATACGCCAAGCCAAGCGAGGTACCAGAGCAATACTATAATCTTGCTTCGGTACCTCGCGTGATTTTAGGCTTTGTCTACGGGTTTGGTCGCGACTCGCTTATCGTGGCGAATCACTATCGCCCATCGCCATTTGAACAACAGTGGGCTGGCCCAACTCATCGTGGTATTTGTTTGCCCATTGACTGATGACCTTATCTAGTTCATCAAAGGCAGCTTCGCGGTTCGCTTCAGGAATGTTGAGTTCTTCTAAAATTCGACGAGTTCCAGACTGAGAATCTGCCCACTCTCGCATCAGGCGGAAATAGCGAGCAGTGTCTTCCATCATGGTATAGGTACGCTCTTCCTCACCAACGGGCGAATAGGATGCCCTTGTAAGTGCATAAAAAGGCATTCCGCCGATAGGAGAATCAATTCTGGCAACGGTACCAGCGTAGATCAGCCTGCGCCTGATATGCTCAGTTAGGGCATCGCTCAGGGCCATTCTGCGCGCTTCAGGCAAATGCTCTTGCGACCTAGCGTGGAGGAATTCAACCAGTTCCATAAACTGGAAGCCATTGAGCAATTTGGCATCCGGAATACTGTCAGGCAGATCGGCAGCTTCTAGTTTAGCCTCGATTTGACGCTTTTCTTCTGGACTGAAGCTGTTGCTGGGAACGCGATACTCGCCGGGCTTCCAAGGGTGCTGCTGTAGCCACACATACGGAAGCTGAATCAGATATCCTGGCTCCTGAGAGCCCAGCATCTTCAGAATTTTGCCTTCGGTGAGCGCGGCTGTCATTTCTTCGACAATCACCTTCACCCGCTTGGGTTCTATGTGATGCAGATGTCCGGTCATCCGTAAGTTGTTTCCCTGCTCTACGTATGTCGTGTAGATTGCGCATTTCGCAGCAGTAGCGGCAGCATCTAGAAACGCACCGTGTCTGTGTCCACCTGTACACATGGCACTGAAGGCCAGGTACATCATGATTTCGTCGATTGCGCTGGGTTCTAGCTTTTTTACGAGGTCGGTATTACTGGTCATTGAGAACTTAATCAAGCGTAAATGCTTAACCGATTAGAATGCACAGAAGTGTAGACAGAGGATGGAACCTCTCGCACAAGGTCTCTTTCGGTTTTCTCTTTTGGTTTTGCAGGATTTGCCTGATGCACAAAAGGCTACAAAGATGGCCGATTATCTTATGTAGTTTCCAATACGGTCATATCTTACACCGTATTAAGAGTTTCCTATCCGGTGAGCGCATGCCCGCTATGCATGTTAGTTAGTCGCATCAAATAAGCCGTTGTCTACTTAATTGAATATAGCGATCGCGACTACAAACGCAGCGGTGGTATCACAGTAATCTAAGCAACTTACAGACGGTCAGAGCCAACTCGCCCGCTGCCTCGGTGAGCGATTTTGACATCTTCTTGGCTGTTGTCGGTGTAGCGCAGCTCTGAAGTTATCCGACCGCTGCCGCGATCGGAAATCTCTAGGGTTCCTACAGAAACAGCAGTAAAGACTGAAGAGGCAGGTGGGTCGGAGAGTTGATAATGCAGTAGTGATCCAGATAGGCAAGCGATGGCGGCAAAACCACCAGGGAAGTAGTTGTAAGTATTCAGCATGGTTGCTAAGTGATTTCCAAGTCGTTATTCACTATTACGTTGACTTTGTGTAAAGTCAGGACTTTTAATGTGAAGAGTTGACTCAATCTATAGCCGAATGAGCTGTTCGCAAAGCAACCATTTTCCGGCAGAGTTCCATGCACCTGAAAGCTGTACGAGTTGATCGTTTGAAATGTCTTTAAATGCCTCCGAAATTTCCGATCTAGCGGTCACTAACGAAATACTTTCAGGAAGCGTAGAAACTTCATTTTGATAGATTTCATACTTGTTTTCGGCCTTTTTCTTAAATTTACCGACAATTGATTTAGTTTGATTAAATGTATTTTTTCTCCGTGAATCTGCTGAGAAGGCACCTGTTTTGAAGGGGTGATTTCCACTGAGTGGATAGGCATTTTTATTCTCAAGGTAGTGCTTCTGTAGAGTCAGCCACTGTGGGTTTAATGGCGAAAGATTAAAGAGAGGAATGACAGCGGCAGACGCTGCAGAATCGTTGATCAAAGCTGTTTGAAGCGATCGCACTCCCAATTCCCTCGGACTGCACTGTTGCTCCACGCACAGCGCCGCTGCCATCCCCGCCGCCTGACCAATCCCTAGCACCACCGGCTGTAGCCGGGTTGCCCCATTCGCAATGTGCGAAACCGAAATATTCTTTTCGCAGACCAGCAGTCCATCTACCGTCTCTGGCACCAACGCACCGTAGGGAATGGTAAAAGGCGTTCCGGTCCAGCGTCCGCCCCAGCGAATGGCTTTGGGCGCTAGGGGCATTTCAAAGCCGGGATAGTGATGGTCGTTCGGATAGTTGCCAATGGCGATCGAACAGACCTCTCCTTTTGCATTGACTGGTAGAGCGGCTACTTGAGCACCAGGTAGCGGTAAGATATCGCGTTCGCTGACGGTGGCTAGTCCTTTTAGTCGGCGGCTTTCGCGGTAATAAGGCATGAGAGCAAAGCCGCCACCGGGCGAATGCGCTGTGGCAGGAAAAAGATCTTGAGCTAAGCCATAGCGATCGCCTAGCTGCTGCTGAATGAAACGAGCAAACGCCTGACTGTGCCACTGCGCTTCCTGGCAATACTGGGCTCTATCCTCCGCAGATCCAATCAGGCGGTGTAGGCCAACGCCGTAGTCATTACCTCTATGAGGCCAGTTAATCATGAACTGATTGTTAGGAAGCCGACCGTAACCCATAAAGGCTAGACGCACGGGGGTTTCGGCATCGCCGCAGTTCTCCCAAGCACCCGTAAACGAACGGCTTAGTTCGCCGTCGGATGAAACAGAAGGCGGTAGTTCGATTTTGGGTGCGATTCGCTTCTTCCAGACTAAGTAATCTTGCATTACCACTACCCAGGTCGGTGACTGTACTGGGTATCGCTGCGTAATCTCATAGAGTGAATCGGCTGGGTCGCTTAGAGAAACAGGTGCGCTAGGCTCGTCCCAAACGTCGCGAGTTTCCCAACCCCAGCGGTGAGGCACCTTGCCTAGAGACAATATGTCTCCTAGTTCGGTACCGTCGAGAGTGATAGTCGCGTTTACGGTGACTTGCTCGAATCGGACGCCGGTAATGCGAACCGACTGGTCAGCGCTGCCGCTATCGCCCTTACGTAGAACTTCTCTAGCTCGCTGCCCAGGAATCCATCTTAGATTGGGCAGATCTGCTACCCAATCAGCAAAAATCTGTGCCCCTACCGCCGGACTATAGGTAAAAAAACTCACCCAGCCGTTGTCTAATCCCTGGGGATGCCGCCGCCGTAATTCCTTTAAGAAGCCTCCCCAAATACCAGTCTGAAACGCTTCCAACTCATTCCCGTCTGGAGCAGCAACCCCCGCCGATGTCAGCATCCCGCCTAGCCAAGGCAATTCTGAGACCAGAACCACGCTGAGACCGCTTTCTCGACCACGTCTGGCCGCCTGAATCGCTGCGGCTGTAGCGCCCGTGCCGCCACCGACAACCAGGACATCTGCGCTAATCGTGTCCATCTTTATCTATATATAAGGCGTCACATCTTCGCCAGCTTCATCGGCTAGATACGTCAGCGCCCGAAACCTCAACCCCACTAGCTGTTCATAAAGAGGATTGATTTTGCACATGGGGGGAATGTGAACGACCTTGTCACCAAAAAGTTTGACATCGCGCTCAAAGGGACACTGTGACGGCACCAGCTTGCAGACAAACTTAGCCAGACGAGGATCTTCTACGCTGAACTCGTCGAGCCAATCACGTACCGGCTTCAGGGGTTTTGTAGCACTGATTTTTTTCTTTAGCTTGTTGCTAACGCTATCTTTCTCCTTGCCACTGGTAGTAGCGCTGAGCTTTTGTAAGGTGGATTGCAAAGATGTCAGAACATCAGGGTCCAAGTCAAGGACATTGGCAAAGGCAATGATCTTGGTATTTTCAGCCTCGGAGTAGACACCGTCAGAGAGAGAGACCATGACGGCCATCCGTAGGAAGTTTTGAGCGGCGGCGCTATCTAGGCGAAACTCATCGGCGAGGGCCTTAGGCTCGATCGGCTCTAGAGTATCAAAGTCAATGCTGGGCGCAAATTCAGAGGTCACCATCGAGTGGATAGCATTTCTTTCTACTTCGTCAAACTGGCCATCTGCCCAGGCGATAGTCAGCAGTCCGCGTAGCCATGCTTGGATCTGAGACTGGGTATAGGGGGAGTTTTGGGTAGCTGAGGTCATTGTGTTTTGGGGGTGATGAAGCAACCTTTTTGAGCTGTCCTTTCGAGCTATCTCTCGATAGATTCTCGCCATTCCGATCCGGTTTTGCCAGTGACAACCCATAGTAAGGAACGAGCGCCATCGCGAACGTCTCTAATGACGGTTTCTGGACGCTGGGGCAGGCGCTCGGTTGGAATCTCAATAGGCTTGAAAGCGATGCCTCGACTGCCTAGAACGATTTGCGCGACGACGCTGGCTCTGCGCATGTGGTAGTCGGAAGTAATCAGATAGACTTCGTGGATGTTTTGGGCTTTCAGCTCATCGACGAGGGTGGTGAAGTTGGTGACGGTATCGACGGCTTTGTAGTCTAAATGCCACTGCTCAGAGGGAATTTGGGCTTCGTCAAAAACCCATTTTGCGTACTCCGGATTGCTGCCAGAGGAGACCCAGATTTCTACAGCCGGGTGAGCTTTGGCAAATTGTGCAGCGAAGCGCTCGCGCTCGGGGGCTCCGCCTAGAACCAGGGCAACAGAGGGAGAGAGGAACTGCTGCTGGTAGCGGGCGTAAGCGCAGAAGGTGGCGATCGCGCCGAGCCCAATCGCACCTGTCCAGAGCAACACCAGCAGTAAGCTTGGCAAGCCGCCAGCTTTTTGGTTACTGAGGAGAACTTTTCGCTGACTCTTATTGCGGTGCGCTTGGGTGATTGCTCTCTTGGTGTGCATAAGCTAGAAGCGCAGTTGGGGCAACTCTATGTAGAAGAAATGAGGGTTTGTTAGGGACTTTTGATGTGGAATATCGCGACCATTCGGATATACCATTCGGGCACTGCCTAGATCATAAAACAGTTGTGGATTTACGCCGGTAGAGTATGTACCGAAGTATTGAATTACGTTGATTCGTCTATTTTACGCTAGCCGAATTCTAATCATGAAAAAGCGACAGGAATTGCTTAGAATTGCCTGTCGCTTGATGGCTTTGGGAAGCTGGATTTTTCAGAAAATGACGCTAGCCTATAAAACAGCTAGTGAAGCCTAAACCTCTACCATGTGCTGGGTAAAGGTGTTTGAAGTATCCTCACCCGCTTTCACACCAGCCAGCATTTCCCGTAAGCTCTCGCCTTCTATCACTTCTTCTTGTAACAGCTGCTGAGAGATAGTCTCCAATAGATCCCGGTTGTCCTTTAGTATTCGTAAGGCTCGCTGGTGGGCGGCTTCCACGATGCTTTTGACTTCTTCGTCAATGGCCTTTGCAGTTTCGTCGCTAACTAGCCGCCTGGCATTGGGAGCCATGCCGTTGTCTAGAAAGTTGTTTTGCTTACTGCGGTCATAAGCCAGCGGTCCTAGCACCTGGCTCATGCCGTAGCTGGTGACCATTTGCTCTGCGACATCGGTTGCCCGCTGTAGGTCGTTAGCAGCGCCGGTCGTAATTGAGCCGAAAACAACTTCTTCAGCCGAGCGACCGCCTAGCATGGTTGCAATCTGGCCTTTTAGCTCAGCTTCGTCTCTAAGGAAGCGATCCTCAGTGGGTAGCTGTAGGGTGTAGCCAAGCGCGGCCATCCCTCTGGGCACGATGGAAATCTTCTCAACCTGATCAGATCCAGGCATAGCCGCACCGACTAGGGCGTGACCGACTTCGTGGTAGGCAACAATTTCCTTTTCTTTGTCATTCAGCACGCGGCTGCGCTTTTCGAGTCCAGCGACAACACGCTCAATCGCCTCAGCAAAATCTGCCTGTACGACTGATTCGCGGTGGTTACGAGCGGCTAGAAGGGCGGCTTCGTTGACGAGGTTAGCAAGATCGGCACCAGCAAATCCCGGTGTGCGAGTTGCGATCGCATTCAAATCCACCTCACTCGACAGCTTTACTTCCTTGGCATGAATATCCAAAATCGCCTGTCGCCCTTTTAAATCAGGCCGGTCGACTAGCACCTGGCGGTCAAACCGACCGGGTCTAAGCAAAGCGGGATCGAGCGTTTCTGGTCGGTTTGTAGCCGCCAGTACGATAATCGTAGACTCATCACCGCCAAAGCCATCCATTTCAGCCAGTAGCTGATTGAGCGTTTGCTCCCGCTCATCGTTGCCACCATAGAAACCGCCGGACGCACGAGACTTGCCAATCGCATCTAGCTCGTCGATAAAGATGATGCACGGCGCTTGCTTTTTAGCCTGCTCAAACAGATCTCGAACCCGAGAAGAGCCCACGCCCACAAACATCTCAATAAATTCAGATCCAGAAATACTAAAGAAAGGAACGCCTGCTTCTCCAGCCACAGCTTTAGCCAGCAGGGTTTTACCAGTTCCAGGCGGGCCGACTAGCAGCACGCCTTTAGGAATGCGCGCACCCAGATCGGTAAAGCGCTTAGAATTTTGTAAAAAGTCAACGATTTCAACCAGTTCGGTCTTGGCTTCTTCTACGCCCGCCACGTCAGCGAAGCTGGTTTTGGTATCTTCGTCTTCAACGTAGATTTTGGCCTTGCTTTTGCCAATCGAGAACACACCGCCCTGACCGCCTTGGCTGCGTCTTAGGAAAATGCTCCAGATGCCAACAAAGATCAAAGGAGGAATCACCCAGCTCAGCAAGCTACCAAACCATTGATTGCTATCGGGGGGCGTCGCTGAAAACTCAACGCCGTTTTCCTGTAGCAGCGTCGGCAGGTTGAGGTCAAAAACAGGATTGGTTGTGTATACCGGACCGTTTTCTTCTAACTGGTAGCGGATGGTCTTATCACCAACAGAAGCGCTGGTGACCTGATGGTCGTTCACCTGAGCGATGAAGGTACTGTAAGGCACTTTCTCGACCGTTTGTCCGAAGGATGGCGGTAGAAAGGTACTGACTAACAGCACGACGCTGAGGATCAAAAACACCCAGTTGCTTGCCTTCTTTTGAGGCGGCTTTTTATCCTTGATTGGCATAGTGTTATCTCATCTTTCTCGGATACGTCTCATTTAATATAGATATCGTAACAAGGTCGATGGATCGAGGCGATCTGCCATATGGGGGGATTGCCGTAATTTCAAGGAGAAGTGAACGCTACAGCTAACTGGCCGATAGTTAGAAAGCGGCTGTGCCTACCTGTGTCAACAACTCAACTGGCGAGTGCTAATTAAGGCACTTGCCAGTGTGCTTGCCTATCACACAGACAAAATCTTCCCCGTTAGTCATGACAACAAAAGAGGTGGCATGACATGTTTTTGGTGATTGATACAGTTGTGGAGAATAGCAAGATAGCTAAAGCATTTTTCGAGGTGCCTTTCAAACGCGACAAGAATCAGGCGTTTCTCATGCAGACGCGAGCTTTGCGTTCAGCGCCGACGGGACCGCTACAGCTATCCACGACAAGACGGCAAAGACAGCAGCTACTCATATCATTCTTTAATCCGCTTCAAGATCGGGAGTTGACCTTCGTGTAGGAATCGAGTTCGGGAACAGGCCAGTTGCCATACCACTGCACCATGTAGGGTCTGATGGCTGCTGCAAGCTGCCGGTACTCTGTTCTATCAGGCGTCTTCATCAGCTGATCGGCAAGTTCTTGACCCACGGCTGTCAGATCGAATCCCGTCGGCTGAGCGTTCTCTAGGACCACTTTGCCGTTGATCAAGACGGTGTCTACGTAGGATTGGCGCGATCGCATCATCACTACAGACATCGGATCGGCTTCCGGTGCCACCCAGGGCCAGTTCATACATTCGCAGTCAACTAGAACAATATCTGCCTTGTAACCGGGTGCTAGCTTGCCGATACTGTTTGCTTTACCAAATAGTTTGGCTCCGCCTGCTGTGGCGACTTTAAAGATATCTGAATAGGTGGGGACGCTGTCTTTGATTTGGGGCGATCGCGCCAGCCGCATAGCCAGTCGCATCTCTGTAAACATATCCTCGTCGTCGTTTAGCGTAGTGCCATCCATACCCAAACCTACAGTTACTCCGCCTGCTAGCAGGGCAGATAGAGGTGCAATCCCTGCTCGCAGCCGCAGATTCGAGCTTGGATTGTGACTGATAGAAGCGCCTGTGCTAGCTAATATCTCAATGTCTGACTCACTTACCCAAACACCGTGAGCCATCGAGAACTGAGGACTGAGCACGCCTAGTTTATTCAGATGGGTAATTACCGACTCGCCGTAGAACTTTGGTCCCATCTCTTTCTCATAGAAAGATTCTAGAGCATGGGTCTGAACGCTCGTTTCTAAACTGTCTGCCATCTCAACAATCTTGATTAGCAGCTCATCGCCCACCCACTGAGGCCCCGGCGGACCAAACCAGATATCAATCAGAGAGTGAGATTTATATTGTTTAACCGCGTTCGTAACAATATCTAGATAGTCTGCCGATGAAAGTCCTTGACTCAACGATGTTGTCGCCTTTACTTTCTGTTGTAGATTAGGAGGCAGCGTTGATAGGAAATCTGCATCTTGTCCCTCGCCATGAACAAGAAAACTGTCGTACCGGGCTCCTGGCGTGTAGGCGACTCGAATACCCGCTTGTTCATAGGCGCTTAGGCAGCTTTGCATCTCCTGCTGACTGGCCTCTACAGATCCGCCAATACTGGCCACATCCACAACGCTGGTGACCCCTGTTTTGAGTAGATAAGCCGCGCTGAACAGCGTTCGTAGCTTTGACTCTTGTGGTCTCTTGGCATTACGAGAATAAAGCCAAAGCTCCAAGAGATCGTCTTCTATGCCTAGTAGAGAGTTGGGAACGCCATTGCTGTGGTGATGGGCGTTGATTAGCCCAGGCAAAACGGCGTGGTGGGAAGAGCCTAGGACTGATGCGGCGGGATGGCGATCGCGCATCGTCTCCCAGTCTCCTACTTCCAGAATATTCTCTCCCTTTACGACCACAGCACCGTCTGACAGAACGCCGTCAGCGCCAAAAACCCATCGCCCACGAACAAGCTGAATAGACTCTGTCTGTTCCAAGGTGTCTTAGTACTCTCGAATAGGTTGAAAAATCACTCGGTGTAGCACGCCATACAGGATAGCTGCTGTCACGATTCCGTTGGCCGGGCCGATCCCATAGCCAGCGCTGCCAGTCGTGTAGGCAATCACAGAACCAACCACATAGGCAATAATGCCGGCCCAGTTGAAAGCCGGAATTCTGGCGGTTAGAGCCGGAAACTGTCCTCTATGTCGCAGCCAAAAGTCGACCATGATAATGCCCCCAACTGGCGGAATCACGTTACCCAGAAAGATCAGATAAGTTGGCAGCAGCTCATAGATGCCAGAGAGAGTCAGCACGAGTGCAAGGGTTGCACCACCCAGGACAAAAGCGTGACGTTTGCGAGTGCGAAACATATTGGCACCTGCTACAGAGAAAGAATAAATCGTGTTGTCTTGCGTCGTCCACACGTTCAAAATCAGCAACAGAACGCCCCCGGCTAAAATTCCCTGTGTCCCCATCGCCGCCACCAGATCCTCTGATCCATAGACTAGAGAACAAAACGCGCCAGCAAAAACCAGTATGCCGTTGACTATCATAAAGGCGCTGAGCGTAGAAATCACTGCGTTTCTACCAGAATCAGCAAATCGGCTCCAGTTGGTAGACTGCGTTCCACCCGAGATGAAAGTGCCAATTACAACCGCCAAAGCCCCACCTATACTCATCGCACCCGAGGGTTCTGCTATGGCTGCACTATCAAAATCACGAAAGGCCAAGGCCATACTAAGTGCCACCAAAATCAGCATCGCTGGAACTGCCAATCGGCTGAGCCAGTCAATCGCTCGATAGCCAATATAAGCCGTTGCGCAAAAAGCGTAGTTGAAGAAAAATACCAGCAGCACGTAGAACAATCCGCTATCTGGCGCACCAAAAACACCCAGCAACGCCTGAACAATAATCGCTGTCGTAAAGGCATACCAGCCAATTTGAGTAAATCCTAAGATGAAATCCACCCAGCGAGAGCCAACATTACCAAAGCTAAATCGTGCCATTAGAACAGTGGTTAGTCCGCTTTGAGAGGCAATGTATCCCAGGGCAGCGCAGTAGGCTCCCAAAATTAAGTTTCCAACCAGAATGACGGTAATCAGCTGAGAGAAGCTGAAGGCGGGACCAATCGCTCCGCCTGCGAATAATGTGGTTGATGTGAGCGCAAAGCCCATCAGCAAGAGTGAAAGGGACCAAAAGGGTTTGCGATCGCTAAACGGAACAGCACTCAGCGGGTAATCTTCTGCGGCAGCTTTCTCAGCATTCAAAGGTTTAATAGGCGGTTTGGTAGATAGTGACATTGCTTTTGTCAGCTCTCCTAGCTAATAAAACGGTAGCCAAAAACACAGTATCGGAACTGTCCTACCCTACCTTCTAAGTCTATTCAGGTGAAGCGACCGTATCTTTCAATACGGTTAGAGGCCATTGTCTAGCTTTTACGATCAATATTCTTTGACATCGTAAGCGTCAAAGGAGCCCCAGATGTCGTCTTGGTGTTCGATGAATAGCCGTTTGCCGATGTCGTAGGCAACTCGGGGCAAAGCAAACTGCAATCCCGACAGGTGCGCCCGAAAACCACTCAGCAGTGCGCCACCAGAAGACAGGTAGTAGCAGCGCCTGAGATAGTCGTGCTCTGAAGCAGTGGGTGTGAATTCTAGACTTTTGCCAAGGTAGGGATATTGTGACATTTCGGTATGCTCTTCGCCGGATGCAGGTGTGAAGTGCGCCTGCCAGCGGGAGATGTAGGGGGAAAGCGATCGCAGCTCCACCTGACGATCCAAAGAAGTAACAAACCCAGTGCCACACACCATAGCGTCGTGATAAAGCGTGCGATCTCCATAAGTACCGACAATCTCACGATCCTGATAGCTCAGCGCTTTGATCGCTGCATCGGTGTAGAGGGTTAGACGCGACTGGCTAATCGCCTGGTAATAAGTATGCGAAGGCGGTAGCTGACCCAATCGAAATTCTGCCAGGCTATAGGCCCACTTCTTCTCATCAGGCAAATCAATATAGTGACGATGGTAGCCGTTCCACTCACTCCAGCGAATACGGTTCAAATCGGTCAAAGACTTTCGTCTGACGACAATATCAACCGACCGTGCGCCTGCTTTTAGCATGAGCAGCGCATTGTCAAAGGCGCTAGCACCCCCACCGACAACAACAATTCGTTTACCCGCAAAAGCTAAAAAGTCGATGTTGTCCATCGTGTGGTGATAGCAGTGCTCAGGCAGATTTTCACTCACGATTTTGGGAATATTTTTCCCACCAGCGCATTCTATCCCAGTTGCGAAGACTAGGAATCTTGCCTTATACCGTTCTAGCTCCCCCTGGTGAATAGCCTCCAGCCAAAAGCACTGTTCTTCTTTGTTCCAAGTGATGTTCTGAATGTTCGTATCGTTTTGGATGGGCAAATCGAGGATTTTGCCGTACCAGTCTAGGTAGTCCGCCCAGAACAATCTGGGAATGTAGCGAATGCGCTGCCAGTAGGCTTCTCCGTAGCGAGCGCTGCACCAGCGGCTAAAGTGTAGGTTGGCAATCCCCCACTCTAGGCCGCCAGTGACCTGTTTGGGTGTGCGCAGAGTGGCATTGCGGGCGTGCGATCGCCATGGTCCCTCGCGTCCTGCTTGAGCGCGATCAAATATCCGAACGCGCTCTATTCCATGCCGCCTGAGGCCAAACGCAGTCGACTTGCCGCAGTGACCCGCGCCTACAATAGCAACTTCTAGAACCCCATGATCCCGGCTATAGTCCCAGGTTTTTCTGGGATAGTTCAGGATATCCAAATCGGCATAGATAGCTTCTGTTAGCCGATGCAGCCTTTCTTCAGCGTCGGGCAGCGGCGAAGGCAGCGTCCAAAAGTCTTCAGCGCTAAAGTCAGTAGGAAGCGTTGGTGAAGGATGAATTTGTGTCATGACTTGTGAATAGAGTCCTTGCGAAGGCGCATCGCAAGCCAGTTACCGGTTAAAGATAGCAACACTTTCTGATAAAGACACAGAACAAAACGATTATTTTCTAATTGCGTAATTTATCTACTACAGTCCTATTTTCGGGCAGATATCTTCTAGGGGACAGCTAGAGCACCGTGGATACTGGCTTTTGCAGATCTGCTTGCCGAATGGCATGAGCAACTTGTTGGTTTCAATCCACAGTTCTTTGGGGAGTTTTGCTGCTAGAGCCTGCGTAGTTTTTTCAGGCGTCTTGGTCTCTACATAGCCCCATCGGTTGACGACTCTATGCACATGAACATCGACACTGATGTACGGCTGCTGGCAGGCAATGCCTAAGGTGAGATGAGCGCACTTGGGGCCGACGCCTTTGAAGGCGAGTAGGATGTCAGCATCACAAGGGAGGGTGCCGTTGTGGTTGTCTACGATTTCTTGCGCGATCGCCCAAATCTGATTAGCCTTCCGCTCTGCATAAGTACTGCGCTTGATCAAATCCTCAATCTCCGCAACGGATAGTTCGCTCATGGACTGAGGCGTATTGGCACGTTCAAACAGCTTGCGCGAGACAGGTAAGCTGACCTCATCATAGGTACGAATCGAAATCATACAAGAGACTAGCTGCTCGAAGGGTGAGCGGTAGCCTTCTTCCGCGAGCTGAAACATAGCAGCTTTTGGATACGCCTGCATAGTCTCACGCAGGCGAACGAAAGCCGTTTCGATATCAAAAGCAGAAGTCATGGTAATTCCGTAAGACTAGACGCCAGCCTAAGGGCATTCAGCGGTGTTTAACATCTATCCTAGGAGTCTTTTAGCCTATAGCGCTGGTCGCTTGGCTGAGGCACAGTTTTTTGGCTGAAAGCCCTATAAGGCAAAAGGCCAGCGACTCGCATTTCTCGAATGCATCCGAGAAACGCTATAAAGCTTTTGCTTGAACCATTCGTTGCATAATGAAGTCTGTTTGCGTTTCTGTTCCTTGTTGAAAAGGATGTGCGCCCACTTTCTCAAATCCCCAGCGTTTGTAGAATGCGATCGCCCGGTGATTGTGTTCCCACACACCCAGCCAAACTGTCTGATAGCCCTGCCCGTTCGCCTCATCTAAACATGCCTGCATCAGGGCCGAGCCAAACCCTTTGCCAATCGCTGGCGCATCTAGATAGAATCTTTCTATTTCTATTGGACTTTCTCCGCTCACACAGTCTTCTGGCGGCCCCACTCGCAGCTTCGCATAGCCGATAGGCAATGAGGATGGTACTGTATCAACCTCGAACAACAGGAGAAAGAGATTACTACTCTCTAAAACCTGATCGCGCAACCGCTCGAATGACAAATGCTCTTCAACATAGATATCAATATCTAACTTTTTGTTGTCTGGTTCAAACGCATTGCGAAAGCTGCTGACTGCCAATCGAACCAGATTGGCGATATCTTTCTCCTCTGCCTGCCGAATGAGTGCCTGCTGAGTAAACTTGTTGGGAATCATGTGCTACACGTCTGTTCTGGACTGGTCGAGATTAGATTAGTCAATATCAGACTGGGCAACGCTGAGCGCCTTGTAAATTTGAGCTAGAGAATATCGTTTCTTAGTAGCTTCGGGAATCGCTGCTTCTAAATCAATAGGGGGTAGCTCTTTCTCTTTGCAGAGTTTGTCGGTTAGCCGCTGGGCTTCTTCTTTCTGAAGTTTGAGAAAGCTGATTCTAGCAAAGCAGCGACCGGGGCGAACCAGCGCATCGTCTAGGTCGCTGACGTTGGGTAGGTTGGTGGAAAAGATGATTTTTCGGCCTTGCGATCGCACTACTCCATCCGCAATCGACAAAAACCGATGCAGGTGCTCATTACCGTGTGCCCTGGGCTTGAGCAGATGGTCAGCATCTTCGATCACAAAGGCATCGTCCCAACCAGTGATGAATTTCACAAAGATTTCATCGTGCTCTAGCGCTCTCATATCGCCGGTATATAGCGCACTTGCCTTTTCACCTTTTCGCTTAGAAATCTCTCCTAAAATAGCTCGAATCAGCCTGGTTTTACCAGTACCCGGCAGGCCCTGAAGCACTAGAACGCTTTCGTCAGCATCTAGAAAGCGATTAATAAAGTGAGAAATTCCTTTGTCTAAAAAAGGATAGGCTTCGTCGTAGAGAACATCATTAGCTAGCTCTTCTATCTCAGCGCTAGCTAGCTCGTTCTTTGCAGTCAGAAAGTTCCAGTTGATTGAGAACATCGGCTCTGTGATTCGCACAGGATCGATATGTACTAACAGAGTCTCTTCGACTTTCTCGGCTTGCTCTAGGCTGTCTGCCCATACGCTGAATATGCAGGAGGTGTAGTCACCAGTTCTGCTACCCGTTGTAGAAACAAAGAAGGTATCAGAATCTAGCAGCATCTGATGAGTATTGACTCTCTGGGCTCTCCAGGCAGAATCGAGAGCGATTTTGTCGAACAGCTTCTCTAGGTCCATACGGGCGGCATAGCGCAGCTGGCGATGGATGGGATAGCGAGAGATTCCTTGATTTAGAGCGTCGGCGAAGCGTGACTTGATAATGAGCTGGCTGAAGTTCCACGTATCGTGGTTGATGCTCAAATTAAAGTTGGAGTCTGCCATAGTCCATCAATATCGTTATATCTTTATAGTTGTAACCGATTTAAGGAAAGTACGTTTTTCATCAGAAGAAACGATGACCTTTAGAGACCTGTGCCTCAAACGCGGCTAACGGTACAGTGTTTCAGCATATTTTTCCCAGGGCATTTGCCTAGTTGGATTCTATCGGGAAAAAGACCGTAAAAGTAGAGCCGTGATCGATCTGAGAAACTAGCTCAATTCTTCCCTGAAGCATTTTCACTAGTTTGTTGACAATAGAGAGACCTAAACCACTACTACCCGGCAGTTTCGCTTCTTCCTCTCCTACCTGAAAGTAAGGTTCAAAGATTCGTGACTGATCTTCTTCTTTGATGCCTCGCCCGGTGTCTTTGACCGCAATCGCCCACTCATGATTATCTGCCTTATATCCAGTTATAGTAATCGAGCCAGTATCAGTGTAGCGAATAGCATTACTCAGAAGATTAGTGATAATCTGCTGTAGTCGCAGACCGTCAGTACGGGTCGATTCAGGCGCTTGGCTACACTCTACTATTAGCTCAATCTCTTTGTTTTGAGCGCTAGGTTCTAGAGAATCAACAACTGTTTGTATCAAAGGAGCGACTTCTACTTCGTCGATAGCCAGAATTGACTGACTAGAATCTTGCCGAGAGACTTCTAAAGTATTGTTGATTAGCTGTAAGATCTGATGCCCATTACTGACGATACGCTCCATTTGGCGTATTTCTAGAGAAGCGTTTGTATTTTCCTTTAGCTGATTTCTCTGCCTTTTCAGCAGAATAGAAGAAAAGCTAATGATGGCGTTGAGTGGATTCTTTAGCTCATGGGCCAGATGCGATACATTGTCCTTTTGATTTTGAATCAGCCGAATCAGCTCTTGATTGGTCAACAATAGCTGCCTGTGCATCTGTTTTAATAGAGAGAACCGATGCTCCATGTAGCTTTCTAGCGTAGCTAGAACAGTATCATCTAGAACGCTGTCTATCTGGCGGATCGCACTGACCACCTCTGGCACGGTTCCCGTATTCAGCTCCGGATCTAACGCCAATATTAGGACGTTCCGCAAAATCCGATATTCTCTAACAATCTCTGCCAGGTCAAATCCCTGATCGGCTCGGACATGACCATGTTCGGCAGCATCCTTTTTGACTTCTTGAACTTCGTCAGCAAAGGCGTTCGTCAATAGCGTAGCGACTGACTCTAACACCTCTGGCAACCCATTATGAACGGCCTCGTAAGTCAGACCCTTGTTACTGTCAATGTCTATATCAGCTCGAACGGCTTTCACCCAGATCTCTATGATGTCATCCAGCTTTGCTAGCAGCGCTTTTCCAAGATCCTTCATTCGTTTTTTAGACAGCTGAATTTGGACAGTACTCATACACTATCAGCTGTGATCAGATTGTAAATGACTGCACCACATACCGGTACATTTCAAGGCTTACGCTATCGGAGCTAATCTACCGGGAAACACCTACCAGCGCTACGCTGCTAGCGCCAGAGAAAGCCGATTACAGGTCTCTACTAGCTGGTTGATGTCTACTGTCGTGAGCTGCCCTTTTTCTACCACCTTTCTTCCATTGATGAAGCTGTAGTCAACGGCTGATGGCTGACAAAAAATCAACGCAGCGACAACATCATGGTGACTACCGACCAAAGCAGGCGTATCAATGTTGAATGCGATCAAGTCAGCAGACATGCCAGGAGCTAAGTAGCCAATATCGTCTCGTCCTAAAACCTTTGCTCCGCCTTTAGTGGCAATTTCTATCGCTTCACGAGCGCTCATAGCAGCGGCGTCAGTCTCTCTAAGACGAGCCATCAAAAACGCGGTGCGGGTTTCTTGCAGTAGATTGGAGGCGTCATTAGAGGCCGCACCATCGACACCAATTCCAACCGCCACGCCTTTGTTCAGCATTTTACGGATCGGAGCCATGCCGCTGGCTAGGCGCATGTTGCTACAGGGGCAGTGAGCAACGCCAGTACCCGTACGAGCAAACTTATCGATGGCGCTGTCGTTGAGCTGTACGCAGTGGGCGTGCCAGACATCTTCTCCTAGCCAGCCAACGGATTCAGCATAGTCTCCGGGGCGCAGGCCAAATCTCTCTAGGCTGTAGTCCACGTCACTTTTGTTTTCGGCTAGGTGAGTGTGCAGGCGCACACCGAGATGGGCCCTGGCCATAGCTGCAGATTCTCTCATCAGATCTGGAGAAACTGTGAAAGGAGAGCAAGGAGCGAGGACAATTCGAGTCATGGCGTGGCGATCGCACTCGTGATAAGCCTCAATCAATCGCAGCGAATCCTTAAGAATGTCCGGCTCTTTTTCAGTCAGCGCATCTGGTGGCAGGCCGCCATCGCTTTCGCCAACGCTCATACTGCCACGACTAGCATGGAAACGGATGCCGATATCTTTAGCCGCTCGAATCTCATCGTCCAAAGTGCAATCGTTAGGGAAAAGGTAGAGATGATCGCTAGCAGTGGTGCAGCCAGAGAGCATGAGTTCGGCAGCGGCCATCTGCGTGCTGAAATAAATGCTTTCTGCAGTAAGATTTTGCCAAACGGGATAGAGATTTTGCAGCCAGCCAAAAAGATCGCAGTTCTGAGCAGCGGGCAGGGCGCGAGTAAGAGTCTGAAAAAAATGATGATGAGTGTTGACTAGACCAGGGAGAACAACATGACGACCGTGAAGATCGAGCACTTCATCAGCTACTGCTGGTAGCGCATCGGTCGTCCCAACAGCTTCGATCGCGCGATCGCGAATAAAAAGTGCGCCGTTGCGAATTTCTCGCCGATCTTCATCCATAGTGACGAGGGTATGGATATTTTTGATTAGCAAAGTCCCCATTTAATTCGCCTCGTCATAAGTCTCTTTAAAGCTCGTAGCAGTGGCGTCTAGACGCACTCCATATCGCAATGTACTGAAGTCGCTATGCCTAACGTGTAGTCAACGCTACAGAATTGTCTACATATCGAGCTGATTTGAATCCTTCAAAAGATGGAGGAGAACCATCAGATACCACCTGATCATAGAGAAGCAAACAACACTACAAAACTTAGGGCCCCCTATCGATGTAGAGGGACATGGAGATAAACATATGGCCGATACGACTAATATTGCTAATAAGCTAGCTGATCTACAGCTCTTTCAAAATGTCTTGATTGAAGCAGAACAAACGCTAATAAAAGAAACTAGCGATGACACTATTAGAGAGCGACTCGAAAAGATAGTGAGTCAGGACCGTGAGAATCTGGGCGATATCCAAAAAGCCGTAGCCAAGCTGGGTACGAACACAGACCCACGCTCTATAACCCAGGCCCACGCAGACAAAGTAAAAGAGATGATGTCAGGCTCTGAGCTGACTTTGTTTGACAAATTCTTTCAGCTAGAGCTGCTAAAGCACCAGCAGACAATGACAGGGTTAGTCTTGCATAAGGCTGCGCAGTCTTTAGACGATGATTTGCAAGATGCAATGGAGCCGCTGAACAAAGTCAACTTCGAAAATCGCGCTCACCAAGAGGTCTTGAAGGGCGTCCTCTACTTTACGGGAACTCGTGAGCTAGCAGGCGTAGAGCCTGATATGGGCCTGTGGGGAAGTGTAGAGCAAGGGATTGCGGCGCTGAAGGGCGCTGTAGGTAGTGCGACCAGTTCTAGCTAATAGGTTCTAGCGAGCCACTTGCTACAGTCCGTGTTCAAGTGTCCTGTATCTGGGCTTACAGATAGACCAGCACTAGAGCTGGACTAAATAGTCATATTGAATCCCGTAAGACCATACTGTGTTCTTGCGGGGTTCGCTTATTTTGACCTTATATTGTTTTTGACTTTGGCCAAGTAAGGTGATCTCGTCTCATGTCCAGGCTCTAAAGAAATTATTGTCTTGCCAAACGCTAGCTGTTCGCTGCTCAATCTCGGCAAGGGCCGACGCCTCTAGCGGCTGAAAGGCTCTAGCAACTCGCACATTTTCTTCTAGCTGCTCAATGGTCTCTGCGGCAATCACTGCGCAGTGAACGCCCGGCTGTGAAAGCGTGTAGCCCAGCGCCTGGTTCATTCCATCTAGCACACCCGGCTTGAATAGTCGGCCATAGGCAGGAACTTTCATCGCTGTGATACCAACGTTCTGAGCGCGGGCAACGGGCAGTACGCCAGGAACAAACGGCCTAGGATGATGGGTGTCGGCAGCGTTTATAGGAATTAACGCGTGGTCGAAAGGATAGCGCTGTAGGCCGGTGACGATGATGCCGGGTTCATGGTGGCCGGTAATACCGCTAAAGCGCACTAGGCCTTGCTCTTTGGCTTCTTCTAGGGCTTTTATAGCACCGTTTTCACTGAATATCGTGTCGAGATCGGACGCGATCGCAACATGATGAAACTGCCAAAGATCGAGATAGTCAGTATTGAGCCTTTCCAAAGACCGCTCTAAATTGCGCCAGGCACCATCGTAATCTCTAGCAGCGGTTTTGCTCGCCAGGAAAATCTCTTCTCGGTAGGCAGGCAGCACCTTGCCCAAGAAGGACTCGCTAGGTCCATAGCTAGCTGCCGTATCGAAATAGCGAATGCCTAGTGCGATCGCCCGCTCAATTTGCTCTATAGCATCTTGTTCCTGATTCGATCTAGCTAGCGGCGTTCTGCCCGCCGTACCCAAGCCTAGAATAGGTAGCTGAACATTCGTACGGCCCAGCTGCCGTAGCGGTATCGTGCTTTTGCCAGGGTGTGGATCACTATTAGTTGAGATTGGACCAGTCGAACCAGTCGAGGTCGAGCTAACTGAATCAGTGCTGATCGAGCTCGAAGATACATCTGAAGAAAGCTGCCGGGAAGAGCACCCAGCAATGCCCAGCGCTGTTGTGAAACTAGTGGCCAAAAACTTTCTACGGGTTTTTCTAGAATGGCTGGCCATACGAGATAGTAATTAACATCTTCTAGAATGCTATCGAATCTCAGGCTGTTTGAGTCTAGCTTCTGACAACTCGAGCTGTTTTTTTAACTTGTGCAAGGTAGTGCTGTGCTCAGATAGTATCCCGAATTAGATGTCGTCTTGGAAGACATCATCTCGAAGAATTTTGAAGGAATGTTTTCAGAGTGTATCCGCCAACATACGTTGTCTGCAAAAACTGTTCATAGAACTCCTCTCCCCAATGTTTAGCTCCGCATAGACATAAATCCAGATAGGCTGTGTTTGGAAGAATATTGTCATTCTTCTTTTCCAGCTTTCCAAGGTAAATATATACGCATTTGAGAGAAAGCCCAGAACGTACCGAGTGGTAAGAACTTGCTGGATAAACGACATCCGAAGGGGAAACCAAAACGCGATCATAACCCCTTTCTCGCTCATCTAGCTCGCGCAAGCTATTATTGTTCCGCACATTTACCAACAGACCATTAAAGCAATCGTCGTTCGACCGTATAACATTTAGTACAGCCCTGTGCTTATCACATCCTTTTCTCCAAGAAGGCTCTTGATTGAAAACTCTTCTATAGCCTTTTACAACCACCGGACAGGCTTCAGCTAGCAGATGAGGCTTGGCCCGAAGCTGCTCTTGATTGATCAAACTGCCGTAAGTAACAACTGCAATCATGAAGTTCTTAAAAGTCTAGCGAGACTAGCCCCCCGCAGCACGACGTAAGGCAAACTTCTATTTCTTAGAAGTGTTTTAGTCTTTCATTTTGGCAGCTCTTCAACTACTTTTCTAGTAGCTCTTTAACTACTTTCTCCGTAGCCTCCGCAAATTGTTTGGCTGTAGTTTTTTTAGGAGTCTCTTGATTAGCAGCATGAGCGCTAATGAATATAAAGACAGCCGCAATAAAGAGCATTGGAAAGATAGCAGGCATGGTAGGTGACGATGTTTTGTAAGGAACAGGTACCAGTAAAATCATAAGCGAGAGTCAAAAACCACCAAAGAGTGACAGAAATAAAGTATCTGTTTAGTGATTCAGTAACAATCTGCCGATGTAGCAGCAGGTTGCTATAGCTCTAGCATTCTATAGAATAAAGTTTGTTGATTCTAACGTAGATCTTAGTAGTGACCTATAGCTAAGTGTAGGTTGCTATAGAAATTATAGACGATAGGTGGGTCAAGTTGTTCCTTATTATTTGATTTAGAGATTGGACAATAGCCTCTTGTGTGGCTATCTATGTGTCATCGTCACCTAAATCAACTTCATTCTCGTCAAACTGACCAACTCTCACTCTGAAGCGAACTGCTGCAATTTCATCCGGTGCTAGCGAGAAGGCGCTTGTCACTACGCCGCCGCCCGCGCGGGCACCGCCTATCATTGGGCCACCAACAAACTGCTGCTCACCATCTAGCAGCGGCAGGCACTCTTCGTCAGCTGCAGACATGGGCGATCGCGCAAATCCAGCCACATCACCATCGAAGACTAGTGCCGCGCCGTTTTCCGGCACCGCACCCGGCTCAGCGTATTCAATACTCTCGGTTTGCAAAATGCTCGGACGCCGCAGCGGATCGCACAATACTGCACTGCTGACTGTCAAAAACGTGGGATTGTAGACATACACCGTATATTCCACCTCATCACCAGGCGAAAGCGCGATCTGTTCTTCTACCAGGCCTATCGGCAATGCGCCATTGGTCTCTTCAAACAGTCGGTTGTCAGACGAGTCGCCTGTCTGGTCAAAGAATCCCGTAATTGGGGCATTGACGCCGTTGCGAGCGATCGCAGTAATCCGCTTGACGACGACTAGTGAACTGATGGACGTAAGCGGTAAGCAGGCCGAAGCTTCAAAGTCCCTAGCGCCACTAGCAGCCAGAGAAAGCGCTCGGCTGGCATTGCCAACATTGCCGTTAGCATCGAGCGGTGTGACAAAAGCGGTGTCTGCGAACGAGCTACGGTTACTGCCAGAGCTGATAAAGAGATTACCAAACAGATCAAAGCTAATGTCTTCTACATCATCAATCAGGTTGCCGCTAGAGGTGAACACGCCTCTTTCGGTGAGCGCACCCGTGACAGGATCAATGGTAACCAGGATTTGAGCAGAGTTTTCTGTAGGTGTGTTTGGCCCTCGGTTGGCCGCGCCATAGATGACGCCTCCCGGAAAAGGAAAGCCAACAGGTGAAATCGCCATACCATCAATGCTATTAGTATCAGGCGGAAACTCTGAGTCGGGAATTTTGACAAGTCTGTTGACTGGACCGAGCCCTATAGACTGTCCCGTATCAGGGTCAATCGTTAAGAACGCTTCGACCAAAACGTTGTTCAGCGGTCCGCCTCCTTTGGAGATGCCAAGTAGCCTAGTCTGACTGGCAGATTCTCTGTCGATTGCGATCGCATCAAAATCGAGGTAAGGTGCTAGCGACCCTAGAGATATAAAGACACCGGTCTCGGGATCGACTCGGCCAATTTCGTTAGCATTGGCGGCAATTAGTTCATTAAAAGCGGGACGAGCGGTAAGCGCTTCGATATTGTTAACGGTGGTCCCGTTAGGCCGACGGACGGTTTCAAGCGCTTCGGCTAGGTTTTGGCCAAAATCAATGCGCACCAAAGTATCGGGGAAAGAGAGGCCACCATCACTGTTGCCGACGATGTTGTTATCGGCGATCGCATAGCAGACCTGGCCGTTGCTCTGTCCGTTGCCATTGTTGCTCTGGGCCCTTGCTGCGGGCTGATGGCCGATGACAGAGAGCAGAGCCATCGTGCCAGCAACCGTACCAGCCGTTAGTCGGCTCGCAAATCGATTGGCTGATCGACTGATCGACCGACAAGGGTTAGAAGAAAATCGAGCGGCAATCATAGGAGCACAGGAAGCAGCAAAAAGTCGTGAGGTTAGCGGGTTCATAGCATGACAAAAAGTAAGGGCTCTACTCGATCTGCAAATCGTCTTCTTGTTCTTCGATAATAATGTCCAAACCACGAGCATCTAAGAAAATGAATTCCACCCGGCGATCGCGCGCATAGTCCACCACATCTGGCACCGTAGAGATCAGTTGAGTCTCACCAAACGAGCGAATCCGCATCTGCGCAGGAGCAACGCCTCGCTGTAGCAAATAGTCTCTAGCAGAAAGCGCTCTTCTTTCTCCTAACGCCTGGTTGTAGTCATTGCTAGCACGCGGATCGGTGTGCCCTTGCAGCTCTAGCGTCAGCGTTGGATATTGCAGCAGCGCTGCCGAGACCTGGTCCAGGATATTTGCACTCGCCGGGCTAATGAAGGACTTGTCTAGAGCAAAGTGGATATTGCGAGGAATTCGTAAGACAATCTGTTCATCTGGTGGCAGCGGCGGCGCTTCAATGATTTCCTCAGTCACCTCACCCGGCAGCAGCGGCTCCTGGCAAACCGGATCAAAGGAGACAGCGCCGGCGGTAGCAGGGACACTTTCACCCACAATTGCGACCGGAGACGGTTCAGAGGTGCCATAGCGCAAGTCAGTCGCGATCGCACTCACCTCCGTCCCCGCCGCTACTTCCACCGCCGCGCTAAACCGACCGTCATCGCCTACGTCCACCGTCGTCAGTAGATTACCAAGGGTGCCATAGTTGCGATCTTGCTTAGAAGAAATCTCGTAAACCCCAATTTCGGACCCCGGATCGGCGTAGCCTGTGACCGTACTAACGCTCTCAAAAGGGAACGTGTAAGCATCAAATTCAGGCGCATTAATCGCCGCGTTCGCAGAGTCACGGCGGCGCTGACCAGAATTACGAGGCGGATTGGGGCCATCGGCAAACTGATAGTCGGAAACGCGCACGTCATCGTTATAAACAAGATCAATGCTGAGGCCGTTTAGCCCTCTGAAGAAGTTGTTGCGAACCAGGTTCTGACGACTGCGCGGATAAGAGACAATCGCTACTCCTGGTCCTGGCTGATAGGCAATGTAGTTGTCCGTCACCTGGTGCTCACTACCCATTAGCGAAACCGCAGGACTGCGAAACCGCCGCCCGTTGAAGCGAATGTCATTTTGATATATTTCAGCCGTGCCCTTAGGCTTGAACATCGCCACGCCGCTGCCGTCATTGGCGCACACCAGATTGCCAAAAATCTGAGAACCCTCGATATCACCTTGCAGGTAAATGCCGTCCGGCAAACCCCGCAGGCCATTGCCGATCACGGTATTTTCAGTCACGACCGTGTTCCTAGCTAGGTTGCCAGTAACGATGCCGCTACTTTCGTGATATTCAATTCTGTTGCGTTGAACCGTTGTATTAACAGCATTGAAAATAGACACGCCAAAAGCAGACATCTCTTCTGGAATCGGAATGCCCCCCGCCGGAGAAACCCCCAGCCAGTTATCTGTGATCACCACACCCTCAGGTGCTTGATCAATTTCGCTTTCAGTCAGTCGGAGCGTGTTCGCAGAGGTACGAGATCTATCAAAAGCGTTCGGGCCGATATGGGAGATAAAGATATCAGCAGGCGGTGTCGAAGCCGTCAGCCGGTGAATGGACGAAAATCCGTACAGGCTTAGCCCTTTGATCGTGACCTGATTAGCCGTGATCGTCAGACCGCGAAAGACCTCTGTGCCCGCGCTCGGCGTAATCGAAATCGCGGGCACTGGCACTGGCACCGCCGCGGGTTCTTCAGAGACCCCACCATAGCCAGGTTGAGTCGTACCATCAATGGTCAGCCCCGGTGCCACAATCGTTGGCAGCAAGTCTATTAGCTCAATGCGAGTATCTCCAGGCATCGCGAAGCTGATCTGAGGAGCAGGGCTCGGCGTCACCAGCGCTGTCTCTATTTCACTCAGTGCGGTAAGCGGTAGAGTGCCATTGACAATTTCAATAGCTTCTCTCAAGGTGAGATTTTGATCAGGAGTGATCGGACCGTCTAGATCGCTGTTAACTACGACATTGACAATCGGGAAAGCAATAGAAGCATCGCCTTCTTGGGCGATCGCCTCACCTGCGATCACCCCAGCCAGCACACCCGCTAGCGTACTAACCACTAATGCATTCAAAGGTGTATTCAAAGGTAGACGAGCAAGAAGTTGTTCTGTTTGACCTTGTTCTGTTTGACCTTGTTCTATTCGACCTTGTTCTATTCGACCTTTTGTCTTATTCAGTTCTTTGAGTTTGTTGATCAGTTCGCTGTTCATTGTTCTTCCTCACCTCCTTAGTTTCTCTTAATTACCACAGTCCGCGAATTGGCTCAGCTGGCAGCTGTTCAATCGGTTCAACCGGAGGCAGCACTGGCGGCGGCGACGGTGTCACAGGAATGACAGTCGGCGCTTCAAACTCTCTATTCTCACAGGGATCAACGCCACCTGCGGTTGGCTCAACATCTTCAGGGCAGAGGCTAGAAATTGGGATTGCATCCTCAGGGCCAACCAACGCTTCAGTCTCCTGCTCTGCACCCACATCCTGCAAGCCAAAGCCACCTAGCAGCTGATTCACCTTGAAAGTTGCCGCTAGATAGAAGCCACTATCGTCTCGGCGTCCCCCTTGAAAGCTGCGATCGTCCGCCACGCCAAAGCCATAGCCAACACCCAGCCTCAGATCCGGCGTTACGTAATAACCTGTCTCTACCGCCAAAGCCGTTTCTCGATAGTTGGCAGACGGCTGCGCAACATAGCGCGCTTCACCGGCAACATCCCAGCGATAGCCTAGTCTATAGGCTGCTCTCAGCTGTGCTAGATGAATCGTATTAGAGACGTTGTTCAATCCTACCGTGCTCAAATCAGCGTTAGTGCTTCTCAGCGCGTACTTGCCGTAGAGCTCCCAGCGAAAGGTCGGCGCAATAATCGCCTCGGCTGAGAGCGTATGCTCGGTGATGGTGTCCGACCCCGGCGTATTGATCGTGGTAGTCGGGTTGGTCGCATACTCGTAGCTCAGCAGTCCGTTAAAGAAATCGCTGTTGGGATTGCGATAGGCCAGACCGATCTTAGCGCTGCTGGTATTGCCGAATCGCCCGGAAAGGGTCTGGTTAGCATAGTTGGCCTGCTCATATCGGGCCAAGGCGGTGAGCGATCGCGTCAACTTACCTGCCAACGCCGCCGTGATTACCGTGTTGTCACTATCGCTCTGATTGTCTCGATACTCAGCCCGCGCGCTCGCCTGAAAAGCAGGATTATCCAGATACTCTAGCCCGACCGAATAGGTACTGCCAGGAACCAAACCCAGCGCCGACGCCGACTGACCCACCGCAAACGGCTGCGAGAACCGTTCACCCGTCTCAATTAGACCCACGCCTTGTCCCATAATTCGCTCGTAGCCCAGATCCACGTTCAGACCCGGTGCCAGATTCACCCGGTGGTTTAGGCCCAGAGACCCTTGATTTCTCACCCCATCAAAACCGCCCAGTACCGAATAGCGTCCCGTCAGCTGTGTATTGGCGGATAGATCGTAGTCCAGCAGGGCATCTAGCGTGGTGATAGAGTCAGGCGCGACATCGCTCTCACCGAAAAACTGCTGGGCAAGTCGTACGGTGACTTCTGGCAAGACATACCAATCTAGACCAACAATTGTGCGGCTAGGGTAGAGCGGATCTTCGCCGCCGCTGAGGTTGAGCTCGTTCTGCGCACGAAAGTCCAAACTGCTAGTGATAGGAACGGTGAGACCAGAAACCAGCTGACTGCCGGAGAAGTCTAGATCGCCTGCTCTGTCATTGCGATCGCGATACAAGTAAGACAGGTCCAAGGTCGCTGGACCTACCTGCTGCTGCACCCCGGCGCGAATTGTCGTCAGCGTATTGTCTACCGTCATCCCCTGCTCAGGGAAAAAGCCTCGATTCGTCAAGGATCCAAAGCCAGTCAGCACCTGCGGCGTAGTGCCGTCGTTTTCTTCTCGATCGTACTGAAACTCCAGCAGCGTGCTCGACCCCAGCGCTGCACTGATCTCGCCACCATACCGGGTCTGTCCCGCTCTAAAGCTGCTCGTCGCCGTATTTGAAAAATCTTCATCCGCCTGGCGATAGTACAGTCTGCCAAGAATATTGTCGGTAAAATTGCTGCGGGCTTCTAGCCTAAAAGCAGACCCGTCCCCGTCACTATTCGGCGTACCGCTAAGAGAAGACTGAGCATATTCACCGACTAGCTGAGCGCGATCGCCCAAAGAAACCAGCGCATCGACTCCATACAGCGTAAAGTCTCGAACATTGTCGCTTTCGGTCACCACTGACGCCCCAATCCAGCTAGGCGACTCTAGATCGTACGAAAAGTTGTACTGCACCCGGCCACCGTACAGCTCGCCGCCGCTGTCCTGACCATCTACCTGATAGGTCGCTACAATCCGCCGCACTAGCGCCGGGCCAAACGGATTAGAATCTACTGCCGACACCGGCTGACTGAACAGAATCGCCCCGCGACTATAGTCAATTCGATAGTCCGCTCCACGGCTCAGCGGAATCCGCTCAATCACCGTACCCGGTCGATTAAACTCTTCTACTTCGATAAAGATCTCTTCGCTCCCAGCAAATACCAGCGGATTTGAGAGAAAGTAAAAGCCGCTCGTGCCATCTGGAACAATTGTGTCTCTTTGAAACGGACGAATGTTGTTGGCATACATCGCCGTCAGCTGTAATCCGCTATTCTCGCCGCCAATGGTGTAATTCCCCATAAAGCCGTGAAGCTGGCGGCTAGTAGCACTAAACAGCTGCGAAGAACGAGAGAATTCATTCGTGCTGTAATCGCCCCACATAAAGAAGTTTGGGTCAGCCGCCGGAGAGTTGGCATCCTGCTGCAGCCGGACATACACACTGTCCGACGAGGGCGTTAGATGGTCGTTTGTCGAGCTGTCGCCATATACCTCGTAAGTGCAAAACTCCTGCTGAATATCTTGGTACAGCCGGTTGCCATCGCAGCGTTCGTTAAGAGTGCGATCGCTGTTATAAGCGCCGGTCACCAGCCAGTTACCAATCGTACCGGTCGCAAATAGCGATACATCCGCATCAAATGAATATTCACCAATATCATCCGGGTTCAAGAACTCTCGGTAGCTACTGGTAAAGTCAGTCGCTGTATGGCCATAGCGTAGATCGACTACGCCCGTTACCAGCGAAGGCCGTAGCGGCGTGATAAAGCTTACATCGGTGTAGTCTTCAACTTCTCTAACGCCATTTACCAAGTTACGATCTAGCGGTAGCGGTGTTTGAGAGAGCAGATCATCACGCGCCGCCGCCGCTCGCACAGTCACCCTTTGCGCATCCAGGCTAGAACGTAGTTCCGCCCTAAACTCACCTCTACGAGCCAGCGTTTGAAACCCAGCCCGGTCAATATCATAGTCTGCGCCGATAAACTCACCAGCACTTGTTGTCAGGGTAACTACAATATCGTTGTCGAGCAGATTGCCTTGAGCGTCAGTGATCGAGCCAGCCAGCTTTAGCGTTGAGCGTCTGTCGGCGGCTACTAATGCACCGTTAGTCGGCGCAATTTCAATCCGATAGAGATCCTCCAACAGCAGCGGATCAGGAACCTGACGGATTACCGTTTCATCGATTTCACCGAGCTGTTCACCCTGAATGCGCTCATTGATTACTTCTGTGCGCAATGGAAAAGGCGGCGTGATGACTGGGTCATCTGCTTCCGTCAGCTCGTCTAGCGCCTGAGCAATCTGCGGAGAGCTTACGCCGAGTGCTTCTGAATCTGTCGCTGTATTGGGTAGCTCATCCGACAGGCCAGAAGTCCCTCTAAAAGTCTCTAAACTGCCATCGGAACTATCTTCATCAAAAACAGCATAGGCAGAATTGCCCGCGCTAGGCTGCTTGTCAGCGGCTTCTAACCCACGCAGCAAGCTACTTATCTGAGGAGCATCGGCATCTGCGACGACACCAAGAGATGCAAGCGAATCTGGCTGGCCTAGCATAAAAGTGCTTTCAGGCAATTCGCTCTGGTTGATGTTTTCAGCTTCGGCAATGTTTCCAGCTTCAACAGTGTTTTCAGCTTCAGAAACAACCGCCTCTGCGAAAGCAGGCGTTGCCACAAGGCAGCCGACTGGCATGGAGACTAACAGCCCCAAACTTACACGGGTGTAGTCAAATCGATTCAAACGTTCTTTAAAGCGCATGACTTACGTTTCTCCTTCACCGAATGTAGGCGTTACTGCAAAGTTCATTCGAGCGAGACCGCCACGCGGTAGGCGAACCAAGCGAGACTGACTGTTCTCTTCAACTCGAAACAGATTGGGTGCAAGGGTATAGCCCGTCAAACTGCTAAAATCGAGCACGCCAACTCGATTACCCGAAAGTACATTGCCCATCGAAAACAGACCGTCGGGATCTGTGATAATTCGATTACCGTCGTCCATATAGATGACAGCGTTAGGTACGCCCGGCTCACCTGGCTGTTGGTGCCCGTCAAAGTTTTTATCAACAAATACTCGGCCCAAAATCGTGCCGCAATCAGACAGAATGCCGCTGCCTACCGTCAGCCGAAAGGTGTCGTCGGCATCGTCAAACGTATCGGCAGAAACTACCGCCGTATTCACGCCGTTTCCTCTGAGCGCATCTGGCGTCAGCAGCGCGGCGTACACAACGTTGATTTCCTGGTTGGCTGGCAGTCCTGTCGACGAGGTCAGGACAATCTCTCTACCGTTCGACTCCACTTCTAGCGGGAAGTCAGCGCCGTTGAGCACTGCTGAAACCGACCCTTCTACAAACTGGAGACCAAGCGGTAGGTTATCGGCAACTCTAAAATTACTATCAGCATCGGTCAGCCCTTCGTTTCGAATCAACAGGGTATAAATAACTACATCCCCTGGCTCAGCGGTCGACTTGTTAGCCGATTTGAACAAACCCAAACCGAGCGTGTTTTGACCGGCTGTTGCCGATAGCGAATAGGTGACAATGTTAGAGGGCTGGTCTATGCGAAGAATGCTGTCATCTAAGGGATTAGTGCCGGGCGATGCGTAGCGAACCGTTGCCTGGTTGGGCACTGGGTTGACGATGGGCTGGGCGATCGCGCCATCAGTCGCCACACAGTGTACAGAAAGACCAAACAAGAGGCCAAAAGCAGCAAAGCATCCCAACCTAAGCCAGCGCATTAGCCGTCTCCCGCTCTTTGGATGGCAATTCATGCGAGGAAGCCCCATTTTGATAAACATTTCACATAACCAATCAACAAAGACAACCTTCATTAGCACTAACTGACCATTGGCTAGAAAAATTAGACGCCCGCGCAAGAAGATCCCGGCAGAAGTTAGCGTTACGAAAACTCGTATCCGTGTTTGTACCTAATATTTCCTGGCCGAATGATTATTACATCGTCGATTGCGCGAAATCAATCCTAAAGAGAAACATATAACGTAATATTTGATACTAGAGTAGAGAGTAGTCTCGTGCGTGGTCTACGGTACCAACCGCTTCAGAAAGCCAGCTCGCAAGGACATATAAGGAAACACCGTCTCTCCAGACACTGCACTGCACCGGCGGCGAATGTTCAGAACCCCGGATCTTAAGAAAAACTTATGTGTCGGCAAACTGTGACTCAGAGCACTCGGTGCCTGTGATTTCCTAGTTATTTTCCGCAAGTACGAACGTCTCAAAACGTTACGTCAGCGTGCATTCGAGCTAGCTGGAGCTGTTCTAGTTGTTGTCTACTAATAAAGGCAGCAAAGATAGGAACATTAGCGTTAGCAAGCAGACAATGAGCGGACCAATATCACCGCCTTCTAGGGCGATCGCGCCGGTTACTCCCAGCCAGGTATAGATCAGCGTACCTGGAATAATCCCAATGAAGGTGCCTAGCGCGTAGGCGCGAATCGGAACGGGGGTCAGCCCAAAGGCGAAGTTGGCTACGTTGAATGGAGAAACGGGCGAGAACCGAACGGTCAAAACGCAGAACAGAGGCTTTTTACACAGCTTGCTGTTGATCTTTTTGAATATGTCTCTTTGAGATATGGATTTGTGATAGAACCGGGTTTTGAACCAGTCGGAGAGCAGGTACCTAGCCAGACAGAAGGCTGCGATCGCACCCAAGCTCGCCCCTACCACCGACCACAACGTCCCCCACCACAGCCCATACACCGCCCCGCCCACAATCACCAGCAGCGTTCCTGGCACCCCTACCGCATTAGCCACCACATGAGCCACCAAAAACAAACAAACGCCGCTGTGCCCTGCCCCTTCAAAAAATTCAGTCAGCGCCATCCGATCGAACAACACCGAAAAAGAACGACCGCCACCCATCGACAGAAAGACTGTCAGAGCAGCGGCCACAACTAATAGAATCCAGTTCTTTCTAGTGAATCTCACAAATCAAAGTATAAAGGCAGGATTGAAGCCTACCTAGTGATAAAGCAGGTAACCAAACCTGGCTTTTTGTTCAAAAAAAGATAAATCTAGGCCAGATCAACTAGGTCGGCTCAGTACTGGCTACTTCAGTCTCAGGAACAGAAGCATTAAGCGCTTTTTTCGCAATCTTGGCGATGTACAAAGAAATAGCCACAATTGTGACAAAGATCAAAATCTTGATAGTCCAGTCAATAATAGGATTTGATGGAGCATCACCCGTTCCCAACATGGCCACATCACCAATCAGAGAACCCAGATACACATACATAATTGTGCCAGGGATGATGCCAGTTGTGCCAATTACATAGTCGCGAAGCGAGACCTTCGTCAGGCCCAAAGCATAGTTCAATAGATTAAATGGAAACGCAGGCGAAAGGCGAATGAGAAAGATTAGCTTCAGACCCTCTTCAGCGATCGCATTGTCCAAAGCTTTGAAGAACTTCTTGTCCTCTACCTTCTTCGCAATCCAATCGCGCGCCACAAACCGGCCCACCAAAAACGCCGCCGTCGCGCCCAGCATCGCACCAATAAAGACTAAAATTGAGCCCTTAACCACGCCAAAAACAAACCCGGCTCCTAGCGTCACCACAGAAGCCGGAAGAAATGCCACCGTTACCACAATATATGCCAACACAAACACGATAGGTGCAATCGGACCAAGGCCATCAATCCACTCCACAACGCCGACTAGCGCCTGTTGAATTTGGCCAATAAAAGCAAACGGACCACTTCCACCCTGCGCCAGAGCAGGCATTGCAGAAAACAACAAACTACCGAATATTCCTACTGCCATCCACTTCCACAATCGACGAATTCTAGACTTTTGAACAGAGCCGGTAACAGCCCTTTGAACAGATGGTTTAACAACTTTCATTAGATTTTTCTCCTGAACATCATAAACAACACATCAACTTTCAACCTTCTACAGCAAGGCCCCGCTACAGCTAGATCCGCTTCCTGCCGTACAGCCATAGCAATAGGAACGAGTCACCACCTGTTCCACCACATCCAACGAACCCGCTTCCAACAAACCGCCCAGGGTTAACGCTTTTCCGTCTGGCAACCTAGCAGGCAGCGCCTCCATCTGATTGAAATCGCAGTCGTACACATTGCCTAGATAGTCCACAGACAGCTCGCTGCGACACATCAAATGGTCTACCGTACTAGCATTGTGATGAGCCGACAGAAACTGTAAATAGGGCTGGTGTAGCCGACGATGCTGCAATTGAAACTTTGTTCGACCAATCGGTAGATTAGTAATTGTGAACAGGTTGTTAAAGACAATGCCAAAGTGTTTGTGCAGATGGGCGCTATAGTCTGCTTGCAGTCCGGCTTGAGGCGGCGTCAGCGAGAAATCTGAATCCTTTGGAATCGGCGGATTGTAGACGAGATCCAACTGAAGCTGCGGGTCGCGGCCATAGCCCAGTTCATTTAGCTTTTGGATGGCGCGGATAGACTCGTCATAGACACCTTTGCCACGCATCGCATCGACATTATCTTCCAGGTAGCAGGGCAGCGACGCCACTACATGCAGCTGATGAGCCGCAAAATATGCGGGTAGATCCTCGTACCCCGGCTCAAAAAAGATAGTAAGATTTGAGCGCACGATTACTTCTTTGTCCTTTGCTCTAGCGGCTTCTACAATCGAGCGAAAGCCGTAGTTCATCTCCGGCGCACCGCCCGTCAGATCCACCGTCTTGATTTGATCGAAGCGATTGATTATTGTCAGCAGTTGCTCACATACTTCTGGCAAAAGCTCTTCAGTCCGGTGTGGCCCTGCTTCCACATGGCAGTGACTACAGGCGAGATTACATCGCCGACCTAAGTTGATCTGTAGCGTTGTGATGGACTGCTTTGATAGCGGCGAGCCAAGCGCCTTTTCGAATGGGACTATTTCAGATGGAATTCGCTGAGCAGGACGAGTTTGAACCATAACCTTTGAATAAGAGCAGTAAAAGCAGTCTAACTAACGTGAGGAAAGTACCTCGAATGTCAGTCTCTATTAAAAGCTATTGGCCTGTAGAAGCCTGAGATTTCAATTAGAAGTAAGGAATTTATCGCTGAGTCTGCCAGTCAGTAGCCGATTCGGCAAAACTTGAGTGAGCTATCAGCGTTTCCTCAGAATCCTTGCGTATTGTGAAGCTACTGTAGCTATGAGCTATGCATCATTTTTCCAATGTCACCGCCCATGAAACCTGTCGCTGACCCAAATTCTATTCAGTTCCGAATTACGGTAGGCATGGTCTTGGCGTCTGTCATCGGTATTAGCGGCTTTACCGGATGGCTGAACCTGCGGATGCGCCAAATTCTGGTGGATGGACATAAAGACAACGCTCTGATGATTGCCAATCGGCTGGGACAAGACGCTGATCTCTACAGGGAATCGATGGTTGTCAAAGAAGCTTTAGATATGGCAATCGACTACAGAGAGCAGCCAGATATCGCTATCTGGGTAGTCGATAACAGCGGTAAGGTAATTGCCGAATCAGATACGCTTTCGATGGGGTCTTGGAAGATCAACGGTTTTTCTAGCGAACTGATGGAAAGAGTAGCTGGCAAACCGGGTTTGGAAGTATTTCGGCTGCAAAATCGTCACTTGGTCACCTGCGCCAGTCCTCTGGAAATCGGTGGGGAGCTAGTTGGAGAACTCTATGTAGTCGATGAGATTACAGAAGATAGTCAGAGTCTGGCGCAGATTACTCGGACGCTGGCGATCTCTAGCGTGCTGGCACTTGGGGTGGGCGCGATCGCAACTTCCCTCTACATCAACCGCGCCCTGCGTCCCATCCGCAAGCTGAACCGCCTAGCTGGAAACATCTCTGCCGACAACCTAGCCGACACCCGTCTAGAATTTGATCGCGCCCCCACCGAAGTCCAAGAGCTGGCCCAAACCTGCAACACTATGATCTCTCGCCTCTCCGCCGCCTGGGATCAGCAGCGTCGATTTGTCAGCGATGTTTCCCACGAACTGCGTACGCCGCTCACCTTAGTCCACGGCTACTTACAGAGCACCCTTCGCCGCAGCAGCAACCTCACCGCCCCCCAGAAAGAAGGTCTCGAAATCGCCGCCGCCGAAGCCGACCGAACCATTCGCCTGCTCCAAGACCTGCTCGATCTTGCCCGCGCCGACGGTGGCCATCTCCGTTTTCAGTTAGAACACGAGCCCTTAGACGACATCACTCAAGAAGTTATAGAGATGTGCCATTATGCCACCGGTCGCATCCAATCAACCCTAGAGCCGGTGACTGGCCTAGTCGATCGCAATCGGCTAAAGCAGGTGCTGATTAACCTAGTCGACAACGCCCTCAAGTATTCAGCCGCTAACGAACCGATTACAGTCACGCTCAGAAAAATCGGCAATCAGGCCTATATAGAAGTCAAAGACACAGGACGAGGAATTCCCTTTTGCGATCTCAACAAAATCTTTGACCCGTTCTACCGAGTAGATGAAGATCGCTCACGGGCGACTGGTGGCACTGGGTTGGGTCTATCAATTGTCAAAACTTTGGTAGAAGGAATGAACGGCACCCTCAAAGTACAGTCTAAGCTAGGCGAAGGCAGCATTTTCACCGTGTCTCTGCCAACCTAGCCAGCAGAGCTAGAACGACCTAACGATTACTTGAAGGACTGCTGAAAGAAAAAACCCTTCTGGTATAAGAAGGAAGCACATGCCCGAAAACAACGCTACGACTATCTACCTGCTCACCTAAGGAGACTCTACTCATGTCCGAGGGAACCGCCCGCATTCTGATTGTAGAAGACGAAGAAAAGCTTGCGAAGTTTGTGCAGCTAGAGCTGGGCTATGAAGGCTATGAGGTCATTGTTGCCAACGATGGATTGAGCGGACTGATGGCAGCTAGAGACAGTGAGCCAGACTTGGTTCTACTCGACTGGATGATGCCAGGATTGACAGGTGTCGAGGTCTGTCGGCGGCTGAGGGCAACCGGGGCGATGATGCCTGTAATCTTGCTAACGGCGAAGGACGGTATTGAAGACCGAGTCGCGGGGCTAGATGCGGGTGCTGATGACTATGTAGTGAAGCCATTCAGCATTGAAGAACTGCTAGCTAGGGTAAGGGCACATCTGCGACGCAATCAGCCGGAAGATCCAGAGGTATTTTTGTTTGCTGATTTGAGTTTGAACCGCAAGACCAGAGAAGTGAAACGAGGCGATCGCACGGTCGATCTCACCGCCAAAGAATTTGATCTGTTGGACTATTTGATCTCACATCCCAAACAGGTTTTGACACGCGATCGCATTCTCGAAGAAGTCTGGGGCTACGACTTCATGGGCGACTCGAACATCATCGAAGTCTATATCCGCTACCTCCGCCTAAAGCTAGAAGCCGAAGACGAAACCCGCCTGATTCAAACCGTCAGAGGCGTTGGCTACGTCATGCGCAGCTAGTGCCAGTGGCTATCCGTCAGCTATTGTTCGGCATAAGTTTCGTCGATGTAGCACCACAGCCAGTCTTCTCCAGGTTCAAAAGATTGAATAATCGGATGGCTGGTCTGATCGAAATGCTTGTGGGCGTGCTTATTCTTGGAGCTGTCGCAACAGCCCACGTGTCCACAGGCTCGACAAAGCCGTAGATGAACCCAGCTATCGCCTATTTTCAGGCACTCTTCACAGCCTTGAGCACTTGGGGTAACAGCCTGAATTTGCTCGGTATGTGTACAGGTCGAGCTAGGCACAGTTGTTCCTTTATTGGTAAATCATTCAAAAAATCAAACGAGCGAAAGTTGAAAGCTAAGAGATCGGCAGCGACACCGTAAAGCAAGTCCGCCCAGGAGACGAATCCACCATGAGTGTACCGCCATGACGATTCTCAATAATTCGCCGCGTGACATCTAGCCCCAACCCAGTGCCTTTACCCATAGGCTTAGTTGTGAAAAAAGGCTCTAAAATTCGATTTTTACTCTCTGATGGGATACCGGGGCCATTATCTTCTATCTCTACGAGGAGACGATCGGCTTTCTCACAGGTGCGCACTGTGATTGTCGGCTCTGTCCCGTCTGGAGTGCCTTCATTTAGCGCATCAATAGCATTGTCAATTAGGTTTGTCCAAACCTGATTGAGTTCGCTGCCAAAGGCCATAATCGGCGATAGTGACTGGTTATAGTGCCGCTTTACCTTGATGCCATGCTTGAGCTTAAAAGCAAACAGACGCAGTGTATCTTCAATGCCATCGTGAATGTTGATCTTTTGCTGAGCAGCCCGGTCCATATACGAATAGGACTTCATCGACTGAACTAAGGTAGAAATGCGATCGGCCCCCTCTAGTCCGCTTTGAATCATATTCATCACGTCAAAAGAAAGCGCTAGCCAGCGAATACCCATATCTCTCATTTCGGTTGGGTCATCTCGCCACGGGTCCATCAGGGTGTCTAACGTGGCCGGATCGACTTCTCCGGCGGCCAAAGGTTCAACCAGTTCCCAGGCGTTTTTTATCCCATAGTCTTCTAGCCAGTCTGTGAGTGCATCTTCGCGATCGCCCTGCGCCATCGGGTCGTTCTTGGCATGGGTAATTGCCTCAAAGCCGCGATCGCGTTCCTCTAACCATTTTTCAGTTTGCGTTTCATCGGCCTGATTTTGTCCATAGACCAGATTCATCCGCTGTAGCTCTAGGACCGCAGGCTTAATATCCTTTAGCACCCGCACTAGAGCAGCAGCAGGATTGTTCAATTCGTGAGCCAGCCCCGCTGAAAGGGTGCCGAGAGCCGCCATTTTCTCGCGACTTTGAACAAAAGATTCCAAGCCTCTTAGTCGTTGGCTGACCGTGCGAAAAATGTCTTTTTCAAACTCCCGGCAGCTATGAACCAAATCAAGGAAATCGAGACAGTTAAGCCGGTAAAGATCCGTACTAATATCGGCGGTCAGCGTCACCGGCACAAAATCTTCAGTCAGTGCCTGAATCTCTCCAAAAAAAGAGGGACTTTCATGCCGACCAACTGGCATATCAACGCCCTTACTCAATCGGCTGACGGTTATTTGTCCAGTAGTTTGAATGAAAAAGCCTTGAGAGGGCGCACCCTCTTTGACTAAGACTTCGCCAGCAGCAAGCTGAATGTGTTCAGCGCGATCGCATATCCATTCCAACCGGTCAGGCGGCAGCTTCTCAAACGGTTTCATCTGCGACAGCGATTCTGAACAGAGCATGATGCTCTCCCTATAATCAGTTTTTGACAGTTAGCCAATTACGATACTAAAGGTTCAATCTTAGCCAATATATTAGGGATACCGATACGGATAGCGTTCCACAAGATTTCAAAGTCTACTTTATCGTACTGATGAGCCAAGATGTTACGCATTCCAACCATTCTCTTCCAAGGTACGTCTGGATATTTCTCTCGAAACTCTGAAGATAGTCTTGTCGTAGCTTCGCCAATAATAATGACTTGGTAGATAATGGCACTCGTCTTGATCTCGTCTGCTTTAAGCTCTTCTTTCGTGAGGCCTCCGGCATAGGCTAGAACATTCTTACCAGCGTTGTAAGCATCATTTATCGAAGCATTATCGCGATACATAGACTAGCTCCGCTGTTGCCAATATTTCTTGACGCCGAATCCAGTTGTGACTTTCTTCAATAGCCGCCTTTGTCATGAAGTCTATTTTGCGATTGAAGATATTTTCTAGTTCCTCTTTCATATCAACAATTTCAAAACCCCAGTGATGATCAGGTGCGAACTTGACCATCACATCTACATCGCTATCAGCACGAAAATCATCGCGTAGGATGGAGCCGAATAGGTAGAACTCGTCAATTTTCCAGCGGGTGCAGAAATCGGCGATCGCCTCTTTAGGTAGTGCAATCGCCGTTTCACAAGGCTGAAATCCCGAAACTCGTATTTCTGGCATTCTACTCTCTCTCTACTATCCTGCCTTTATTCTATCGAAAAGCGTCCATCGCACTCACTACCTACAACTCGCTTTCTCTTGCAAACGCCACGTAGCTACCTAACGCAATCAGTCCCGTCCCAGTAACAAATCGCTGTCCACCCCGCAGCCTTGGACTCGCACTTAGCTTTTTGCCAATTGGTCCAGCTAGCGCCATCACAACGAAGCCAGTACCAGCGTTGAGCAAGACGGTCAGCGTTCCGAACAAAAGAAACTGAGCAAACACAATCCCGCTAGGATCGACAAACTGCGGAATAAAAGCGAGAAAGAACAAAGCCGTTTTAGGATTCAACACTTCAATAGTAACCCCCTGTAAAAAAGCTTTTCTATAGCTTGTGGTACTCACAGTATTTTGATGAGTAGAAGGTTGAACAAACGGCTCATCGCGACTCAAGATAGTCTTGATACCTATATAGATTAGGTAGGCAGCGCCCAAATATTTCACAAGATTAAAGGCCACTGCCGAAGCTGCCAAGACAGCCGAGATCCCCAAAGCTGCGGCAATCACATGAAACATATCGCCTACTGAGGTTCCCAACGCTGAAGCGAACCCCTCCATGCGCCCTCCTTTTAGGCTGCGAGTCATGATGTAGAAAATGCCGGGTCCGGGCGTAATTGCCAAAACAGAGGCCGCGCTGAGAAAAAGGCCAACCGTTGCTAAATCAGGCATGTTTAAATTGTCTCCGTATCGCTAAACATGGCTAGGTGGCGGTGAACAAACTGTACACAGATGGAGCCTTCTCCCACGCCCGAAGCGACTCTTTTGACTGAGCCGTGACGGACATCGCCAACAGCAAAAACGCCAGGGACGTTGGTTTCTAGCAGGAAGCGATCGCGCTCCAAAGGCCAGGGCACATCCTCCCCAATATCCGGACCAGTCCGCACAAAGCCTCGCTCATCTCGCTTCACCACATCGCCTAGCCACTCAGTACTTGGCGTCGCCCCGATAAAGATAAACAGATAGCTCGTTGGCAGAGTCTTTATCTCGCCCGTACGAGAATCTTCAACCAGCAGCGCTTCCAATCGCTGGTCGCCTGTTGCCTCCTTCACACTGTGAAAAGGCATCACCTCAATATTGTCTGTACTGTCAATCTGCTCGATTAGATACTGCGACATACTTTTTACCAAAGACTCGCCGCGAACCAGCATATTCACTTTTCTAGCGAATTTAGAGAAATACATCGCGGCCTGTCCTGCCGAGTTAGCGCCACCGACGACATACACTTCTTCCCCTTTACAGGCAGGTGCTTCTGTTTTTGCTGCGCCATAGTAAACGCCAGAACCGGTAAACTTCTCAACGCCCGGTACGTTCAGCCTGCGCCACGACACACCCAGTGCCAAAATCAACGCATGGCAGCTAATTTCCTTACCATCCGACAGTGTAATGATGCGATAGTCGTCCTCGACTCGCAGATTCGTCCCCGCCTGCGGCGTCAAAATCTCAACGCCGAATCGCTTAGCTTGAGTCACCGCCCGTCGTGCCAGGTCATCACCGCTCAAGCCCACAGGAAAGCCCAGATAGTTTTCAATTCGAGAGCTAGTACCCGCCTGTCCACCCGGTGCCTCTCGCTCAATCATCACCGTGTGCAAGCCTTCAGACGCGCCGTACACTGCCGCCGCCAGACCGGCTGGGCCACCGCCTATAATCACCAAATCGTAAAAGGGATTAGCGGCTTCGGTTTGCAGCCCCAACTGCTGGGCTATTTCGGTCACGCTGGGCTTTACCAGCTTCGTACCATCGCCTGTAATCACCAGGGGCAGACAGGTACTGTCCTTGGCAGAATCGGCATATTCCACTAGCTTCTGAGCATCTTCATTGTTTTCAATATCGAGCCAGCGGTAGGGAATTTGATTGCGAGAGAGGAAGTCGCGCAGATCGTGAGAGAGAGGACTCCAGCGATCGCTAATTACTTTTACACCTTTAAACTCAGGCTTAAAGCTGGCCTGCCAGTCTCGAAGTAAATCGTCCAAAACGGGGTAAAGCTTTTCTTCTGGGGGATCCCAGGGCTTGAGCAAGTAGTAGTCTATATGCGCGTCGTTAATCGACTCGATTGCGGCGTTGGTATCGGCGTAGGCAGTGAGCAGGGCTCGCTTTGCCATTGGAAAAATTGCGATCGCCGCTTGCAAAAATGCTACGCCGCTCATCCCAGGCATCCGCTGATCGGCCAAGAACAAAGCCACGTTATCGCCGCGCAGCTTTAGTTTTTCGGTCGCTTCTAGCGCACTAGCGCCAGCGTCAGCTCGCATAATTCGATACTCTGAGCCATACTGCTTACGCAGATCGCGGGCGATCGCCTGTAGCACAGCCGGGTCGTCATCAATCGTCAAAATAACTGGTTTATCCATAGATCCCCTGTTTGATCACGTTTCAAGACAGCCTCTGACAGTTTAGCGGGTAAAATTTGACTCACGTTGGCTGTCCGTAGTTTCCCATTAATTGAGAACACCTTTGCAACCAACGGATGTAACCAGCAGCAGGTGAGGGTGTAGCTCACCGAACTTTCAGCAGCCACTTGCTAAACGCAGACTACGGTATCTTCACACCATGAATCTTTCAGACTTTGCTAGCCTATAGCCTTGCTATCATAAAAAATTCACGCAAAAATATATGTGTCGAATACTGGGGTACATAGGCCCATCCATTTCGCTAGACCAGATAATTTCTGAGCCTGAGCACTCCCTGTTGGTACAGAGCTATCAGCCCAAAGAAATGAAATCGGCCATTCTCAATGGGGATGGCTTTGGTTTTGGCTGGTATGAGCGCGAACCTGCCACGACACCTCCCTTTATCTATCGCAATCCGCTGCCAATATGGAATGATCAGAATCTATCGGATCTGGGTCGCTATGTGCGATCGCACAACATCCTCGCCAATCTACGCAGCGCAACAGACAAAATGCCCATCGAAATGAGCAACTGTCAGCCGTTTGCCCACAAGCAGATATTGTTCATTCACAATGGCCTGATTGAAAACTTCTACGAGTCTCTCTATCGCCCGATTCGCCAACAGCTCTGTGATGTAGCCTACAACAGCATCAAAGGTCAAACTGATTCAGAACATATCTTTGCCCTACTGATCCATCACCTAGAGACGCAGCCAGATATCGATCTAACAGAGGCACTAGCTCAGACGATACAACAACTTGCAAAAATGGCTGATGAGGCAAAAGTACATATCTCTGCCAACGTCATTTTGAGTACAGGAGATCGTTTAATTGCAGTTCGTTTCGACAATCAAGAAACCGCCCCTTCTTTCTATCTGCTTAAAGGTTCCAAGCGCTTTCCGTCCTCAATTATTCTAGCATCTGAACCCCTGTTTGAAGATGACTGGCAGCCCTACCCCCAATCCGAGCTAATCAGCATCAGCTCAGACCTTAGAATCAACATTCATTCAACAGTGGTCTAGAGCCCCTATTGTTGTTCTTGCCCAAAGTCTTCTACTGTTTTTATCTCACTGTTTCTCATCGGTTATGTCTCTTCGGTACAGACCTCACTCAGTTGTCTCCAGGCCCAACAGTTTTGATTATCGCTACATCTATCAGGCTCTAGAAGAGAGCCGCACTGAGACCCTTTCTCGGGTCTTAGCCATTCCACCTGAGCTTTCAACACAACAGGCTCACGTTGACTTCAGTCCGGTAGGGTGGCATTTGGGCCATGTTGCCTATACCGAATCTCTTTGGATTGCAGAGCACTTAGCAGGCCAGCCCTGTGCCTTTCCAGAATATCGGCAGCTATTTTCGGCGGACGGATTGCCAAAAGCCGAACGAGAGAATTTGCCAGCGCTTCGTGAGATTTTGAGCTATCTAGAGGAGGTGCGATCGCAAACTCTAAAGCTCCTATCAGAGCACAATTCTCCTGCGGAAATACCCCTCTGGCACTGGCTGATCCAGCACGAAAGTCAACATGCCGAGACGATCTCTATCGTGCTTGCTTTACATCAAATTCGAGACGAGAGCAGCAAGAAAGAGAGTTTGAACAACCTACAGCCAGTACAGCCAGATCTCTCGCTTCCAAAAACAATTTGTGTTCCAACAGGACACTTCATGCAAGGCAGCGATGCTCCTGTCGCTATTGACAACGAAAAACCAGCCCGCGCCGTTTGGTTGGATAGCTACAGCATTGACCGCTATCCGGTAACTTGCCAGCAGTATCAGCATTTCATAGAAGCGGGCGGCTACCGAGAGCCGCGCTGGTGGACAGCAGAAGGGTGGCAATGGAAATGTTCAGCGCAGGTTCAAGCACCGCTCTATTGGCCTGCCGATGCCAGCGATAGTTGCACACCTGTCTGTGGCGTAAGCTGGTACGAAGCTAATGCATACGCACGGTTTGTCGGCAAGCGCCTGCCTACTGAATCCGAATGGGAGCAAGCTGCGAAGGCCGGTTGGATCGAGACGACTGGCAGCGTATGGGAATGGACGGATACGTGGTTTGACGCCTACCCTGGCTTTCGTCCCTTTCCCTACGCAGGCTATTCCCAAACCTATTTTGACCAGGCGCACCAAGTGCTACGCGGCGGTAGTTTTGCCACCCCCAAGTGGGCCTTACGTGAAAGTTTCCGTAACTGGTATCATCCTTATCGGCGCGAAATGTTTGCAGGTCTTCGCTGTGCAGGCTAAAAACGTCAGCGCAAAATCGGCCTAAGATGTTCAACTAGGAACACAATTTGGCTTTGCAAGATTTGCAGATACAGCACACAGCACACACAGACGATCGGCGACTAATCATTCGCAATCTGATTGAGAGCCATAAAGCTGAGAACGGTCAGGACGTAATCAAAGGACTTTCCGCTAAACCGAAAGCACTACCACCAAAGTACTTTTACGATCAGCGCGGCTCTGAGCTGTTTGAGGAAATTTGTCAGCTGCTCGAGTATTATCCGACGCGGACGGAAACGGCAATTTTTGAGGCGTATGGCAGTGCGATCGCCCGCCTCACTGGCCCCTGTGAAATCGCCGAGCTAGGCAGCGGCAGCGCCACCAAAACTCAAATTTTACTCGATGCCTACCAATCCGCTGGCTATCCGCTCCGGTATCTGCCCATAGACGTTAGCGAAACGATGCTTACAGAGAGTGCGCAGCAGCTTCTGACCAAGTACCCCTCTCTCTCCATTCATGGTCTGGTCAGCACCTACGAACTAGCGCTTGCTAGTCTGCCACCTGCCCAGCTACCCGCTCGAATGCTGTGCTTTATCGGCAGCACGCTGGGCAATCTTCAGCCACACGAATGCACTGAATTTCTAGCCAAGGTCAGCCACGTGTTGAGACCTGGTGACTACTTCTTACTAGGACTCGATCTACAAAAAGAAACTTCCATCCTAGAAGCGGCTTACAACGACGCCCAAGGCATCACCGCCGCTTTCAATCTCAATATGTTGCAGCATCTCAACTGGCGCTTCGATGGCGACTTCGAAACCGATAGCTTTTCTCATATGGCCTACTACAACCAGGATAAGAACCAAATCGAGATGCATCTAAAAAGCTTAAAAGCGCAGGCCGTTCATCTCAAGTCTTTGAACTTCACCGCTCACTTTGAGCAAGGTGAGCGGTTGCTCAGTGAGATATCTCGCAAGTTTGACCTTCAAGAAACTTCCCAGATGCTCGCTAGCCATCAGCTTCCGGTAGTCAACACATTTACAGACAAGCAGCAATGGTTCGGTCTGTTGTTATCTCAGCGCACGTAGCCTTTCGAGTCGCCTTTTGATGTTTCAAACCACCCGTCGCCGCCTCGCTCTCTGGTACACCAGCGTCACCGCTGTTCTTCTCCTGTTTTTCGCTAGCGGCGTCTATGCATACGTGCGCACCACCCTCGTCGAGCGCGTTGACGACACTCTCAATCACGTGGTTGAAATTGTTGAGCGATCGCTCATCATAGAAGACGACAAAAGAGTCAACATCGAAGCCAGCTTTCGCAACAGTGAAGAAGCTAGCGAGGACGATCGGATCGATCTCGAATGGTTCGATTCCGAAGGCAACTTACAGTGGAGCACTTTCTCAAAGTCTCCTAATATCTCGCTTCACGTCAATCCCGAAGGGGAAACAATCATTCCTCCCGACGGCCTAGCGCTGCGGCAAATCACCCAGCGGCTCACCTCAGGCTCACAGCTGCTTGGCTACCTTCGAGTCAGCCATCCCTGGTTTGAAGTCTCCAAACCCAGCCGCCAGCTGATCATCGATCTTGGCGGCGGCATTGCGGTCATGATCGCGACTGTCGCCGGTATTGGCTGGTTCCTATCTGGCCTAGCAATGGCCCCCGTCCGCGATTCCTACCAGCAGCTCAAACAGTTCACCGCCGATGCCTCCCACGAACTGCGTAACCCCATCGCCGTCATCCAGACCAATGTCCAGGTTGCCCTCGCCGATCCTGATGAACAGTTTCAGCGCAGCCAGCTAGAAGTTGTTGAACGGCTCACCCGCAGACTTGGCAGACTTGTTGACGATCTGCTGTTTCTCGCCCGTCAAGAAAGCGGTCTGATTCCGATGCGCCGTGAGCCCGTTGAGCTGATTGGGTTGATTGAAGATGTCGTGGAAGAACAGCAGGCGATCGCACAAGAAAAAGATCTCATCCTCACCTACACTCATATCGACACCCACCTTCATACCAAAGGCGACATCGATCAGCTCACTCGTCTCTTCACCAACCTGATCGCCAACGCCATTCAATACACGCCCGCTGGCAAGATCTCTGTCGATCTCAGCGCCAGCGCTCAGCTAGCGACTATCACCATCACTGACACCGGAACTGGCATTCCAGCTAAAGAGCTCAGTCATGTCTTCGACCGTTTTTACAGGGTTGATCCCGCTCGTAGCCGTAGCGCTGGCGGATCGGGATTGGGACTTGCGATCGCCAAAATCATCGCCGAAAACCACCACGCTCAGCTCACACTCACCAGTCAATCAAACCAAACCAAACCAAACCACGGCACCACAGCCACTGTCATATTACCGACAGTCACACTACCGACAGTGGCTGTATCGGCTGAGAGCAGTTAGTCAACCACCACGCTCACATCCGGCGCAAACGTTTTTGAAACCGGCATACCCAGTTCACCCATAGGCTCTGCCTTGGACTGGTTGAAAGAATATAGAACGCCACCCGCATTCCCAACACGAATCATCATCGATTTATCCGCTAGCCAAGAGCGCTTCTCACCCTTCTCCAAGATCGCCTCAAACTCGGTCTTTCCATCTGCCACGACCCATACCCAAGACTGTTCCGTCAGCATCAGATCTACCTCAATCGGTCGGGTCTGCTTCTTCTTCGGCGCTTCCACCACAGGCTGCGCAACAGGCGTAGGCTTTTGAAGCGTCAGTTGCTCAATCTCTGCCGGATCTAGGATTGGCTGAGCTGTCAAATCCGGCGCATTCTGCTGTAGCAGGCCAGACAGAGCACTCACCGCCCCCATGATCAGGAGCACATACGCACCGTACAGGTGAAAAGGCCGCAAACGTGCTGCCGGAGAATCTTTCCAAGAAGCTCGCGGTGGGTTCACAATCGGACGAGTGAAAAACTGGCTTGCGATCGCCTCTCCATCTAAACCCAGCGCATCGCCATACCGACGTAGCAACGCTCGAATATAGATCGGCTCAGGCAGCTCGGCCATATTACCCTGCTCCAATGCCGCTAGTAATGACTTACGAATCAACGTCAGTTTCTCAATCGCATCAGGCGTCAGCCCTCGCTGCAAACGCGCCTGCTGTAGTGATCTACCGAGCGATCGCAGCTGCTCTTGCTGTAGCTGCGCGGCAGTCGGTTCTTTAGCGCGCGTTTTCCGCTTCATAGTTATCTGCTTCATAGAGCTAGTAGAAGGCGATGGTAGACAAATAGCAAAAATAAAAACTTTTCAGAGATAGCTTGAGAGTATTCCAGGCCAATCAGCTCAAAAAAACAAATTTGGTCGGTTGAACTATTCAATCAAACTTGACCAAGCAAGCTCAACTAACCGAATCTGAGCAACCAGCCACCTAGATGATCGAACCGGATTGAGGGATTAGAAAAGATCAACAGCAGCTTCTCTCTTTAGCCGAGCAACTTCTTGCTCGGTTAGTAAACGATAGCGACCACGGGCTAAATTACTCAAAGGCAACGAGCCAATTTTTGATCTGTGCAGCGCTGTCACAGGATGACCTAATGCCTCGGCAACTCTTCTAATCTGTCGATTGCGTCCTTCTTTCAGAGCGATTCGCAGCAAAGCGCGATCACCTGTCTGGCGCTTCAGCAAACTGACCTCAGCCGGTAGCGTTTCTCGACCATCTAACATCACTCCTGTTTGCCATCGGTGCAGAGTCTCCGGAGAAGGAACACCCTTCACCATCACTCGATAAACCTTGGGCATTTGATGTCTAGGATGGGTCAACAAATAGGTAAAGTCACCGTCATTAGTTAGCAGCAAAGCCCCAGTAGAATCAGCATCCAATCGGCCCACCGGATGAATCCCCGCTCCTTGTTGAAAATCAGAGTCCAACAGATCTAGAACGGTCCTTCGCCCTTGGGGATCGCGGCAAGTAGAGACCACACCCTTAGGCTTGTGAATTAGAAAATAGGTCCGTCGAACTGACCCACCAATTTCAACACCGTCTACGCAGATACGATCAACGCTGTCATCGGCTTGTTGGCCAACCTCAGCAATTTCACCGTTGACTGTAACTCTACCACCTAGAATCAGCTTTTCTGCTTGACGTCTAGAGGCAATCCCTCGCTGAGATAAGAGCTTTTGCAATCTCTCGGTCATAAGGACGAAGCAACGCTCTTTTTGTTTCAAATTCTTCCGTAGAAAAACCCAAGCCAAAAAGCCATCTATAAGTGTCTACGCCCCTATTCAAACAGCTATTTCCCTATCTTTACAAGGGGTAGCACCGTCCGACAGCAAAAAAATTGCTTTTTCTATACGGATTTTACTAGCCGCTTAGCTGGCAACCATACACTTAGCCAAGCCCCTCCAGTCTGGGGGTCATTCTTAGCCGTTACTCGACCCTGATGAGCATTCACAATTTGCTGCACGATCGCTAGCCCCAGTCCCGTACCGCCGCTCGAAAATTCAGATGTCTTCGATGCCTTTGATCCCTTTAGCGGATCTTCTACATTGATTTCCTCAAAGCTCTCTTTCCGGCTGCGAGCGGGATCAGCGCGATAGAACCGATCAAATACATAGGGCAAATCTTTCTCAGCTAAACCACTGCCAGCATCAATCACCTCAATCAAGATACCGACATCAGCGGCCTTTGCTCCAGCCAACTCTGCTCCGGACAACCCTTTTCCTTTTCCTACAGAACCATCCGTCACGCTCAGTCTGACCTGAATAGACTGAGCTGTAGGACTATACTTGACCGCGTTGCTCAACAGATTAAACAGCACACCATGCATCAAATTGGTGTTTATGTGCGCGATCAGTTTCTTCGGCCCCCGATAAGACAGTGACAGTTCCTTGAGTTTTGCTAAAGGCTCCACGCTTTGCCAAGCCGCTTGGATTAAAACCACCAAATCTGTGTCTGCTTCGTCTTTTAGCTGAGTTCGCCGCTGCTCTAGGCTGCTCATCGTCAAGACATCATCGACTAGCTTGCTCAGACGGATTACTTCCTTTAGCAGGCGCTCTACCCAGACCACTAGAGCTGTGTCAACCCGCGATTGCAGTGTCTCAGCAACTAGGCGGATAGAGGTCAGCGGTGTTTTTAGCTCATGAGCCACATCAGAAATCCAGCGATCGCGCTGCTGTGCCAGCATCACAGTTTTTTGCTTATTCTCAAGAAGACGCCCACCTGACCATTCTCCAAAGGCAATCCGTACCCCTTGAGCGGATAGGCAGGTCGCTCTAAATAGTTGAAGGGATCAGTCGAAATCGAGTTGAAAGTCCATTTAGACTCACAGGCAGCCTGGGCCTGACGAGTCCGATCAATCAGCTGGTCTAGCTCATAGGATCGGACAATTGCCAGCAGCAATTTGGGCTGCTCGTAATCAGCCTTGATCGATATCCAAGAATGTCTTGCGCCCGTTGATTGCACCACAGCAGTCGATTCTCCTCATCCACTTGCAAATAGCCAACCGGCGCGCTCTGTAGTAAGTAGCGAAATGACTTCAGCTGCGTAGTCAATAGGTCTATCTGCGTCTTTTGTTCGCCGATGGCACTTGCTATCTGAGCGTCATAGCCCAAAGTCGGCAGTAGCTGACGGCCTTCTAGCCGACCAAGCAAGCGTTTCAACTTTGTGTCAGAGCGTCGCCGAGAAATTATCAGCGCGACCGTTCCGACGATTAAGCCTAGGAGAAATCCTAGCAACATAGACGCAAGTCTCCCTATAGCATTCTTTGCTTCGCATCGTGCGTTTCTGGGTGATGAGACACTTGTCTTAGCAAAGCAAAGTAGTCAGCTAGCGTACAGATACATAATCGAAAGGCTACACTAGCTACGCTGCCAAAGGACATGATACAACAACGAAAAAAGCACGCCCTTTTTAGTAAGGAACGTGCTCTTCAATTAATTGCCCTGTACACCGCTAGAACAAGATCCTAAAGCTAGCCGCAGCTTCGCCTAGCAATCTTTTTCTAGCAGATATGGAACTGTAGCTAACAGGCCGCAGCTAGCAGACTGTAGCCACTAAATCTTAATGGACAGTGGCACCCCGGTACTTGAGTACATCCTCAGAACGATGAGCAGGAATATTCACTGCACGGCGGACATGATAGGTAGCACCACGGTAGTGACCGATTTCTTTAGTTTCAATCACTTGAGTGGGAGTTGGGTTGGTGTTGTACTTAACGCCACGATATGAGAGTTGCATGGTAATCGCCTCCAATGGGATTGTATGGATTTTAAGAGGCGCGTTCCTTCGGAGCTTGATAGCTGGCCACCTGATGACTAACTGCCGGGTAGCTGACTTGTTTTGCTCCTACTTCCGTCTTTCTTCAGCCAAGGGCTCCTATGCATCAATATAGGTGCAATATAGGAATGTGAACATCAACAACGATTGACTCACGGAAAGATGAACGGTGCTTGTTTCTGTATTCAAATATACCGTTTTTATCCGAATGTGTCAACAGACTTCGAAGTCTTTGACTGATTTCGAGGAGTGCTTCTGAAGCTAGCGCTTTTCCAGTCGGCTATTGTTCTGAATAGCTGACTGGAGCGCTGAGACTGGCGCTCGAGAAAAGTATTGACGACGAAAATGCTCTTCTTGTACAGCCGCCAGGAATCGGCTGAGGGCAGCGCTACGCTCAGCTTCAGCAACTTTGGTAGCATCCCTGTCACGCATACGCAGATCTATTGCGGATCTTTTTATGACGAATCCAGTTTTGGTCAATGCAATCAGGCCGAGTTCTAGAGTGCGATCGCACACCCCCAGCTTCTCAGCTAGTCGCTCCCTGCTTACCGACTGATCGCTTCGACTCAAAAATTTTGCTAGCCCCAGCAGCATTGTCCACGTGTCCACCGGATTCTTCTCCACTGGAGATGAGTAGGTAAGGGCCAACGGTTGGTGACTCTGCTGGGCCTGGTGCTGCCACAGCTGAAAGTCACTCCAGAGTGTAGGACAACGATCGATCATCAGGGTCGTATTCGCATCTTCCTTACCGCTTGCATCATGACGGCCATTAATAGGTAAAGCACCCTGGCGTCTGTCTATCAGCCAGCTTTCTAGGTTGTCTTGAACACCTTGAAGCGCTAGTTGTTCAGACCTGTTTTCGGCATCAGATGAGGAATTGGCTGTGGAATTAGGTGCGATCGCAGCCGGACGAATATCAACCAGCCGCACTTCATACCGACGGCTCTTTGGGTGACTGTTATAGTCCAGCTCCGCCACCACATCCCAACGACCTGGCGGCAAATCTTCCTTGTAGTGGCCCCACCACAGCCCTGGGAATTTTGAGCCACTTTCATCACTCCCGCTTTTGTCAATCCTACTTTCATCACACCTGCTTTTATCACACAGCTGGAAGCTAGCCCTGATATAGCCAGACCTTCCCTCCCATGCGATCCTTCAGTTTCTGGTGCCATACATTCTCAAACCAACAGTTCTGAATAAGCAGCTTCGGCACCGGATTTCCCATGCCACACGGTTCCAGCAGCTTCAGCTCTTGAAACAACGCCTGACCCAGCTCAGCGACCGTCACAACCAGATCCACCTGAAGCCTCGGCTGACTCAACTCTGTGCCCATTTTCTGACGATACTGCTGGTTGATCGCTGCTCGAAACATGGGTAAATTCTGGCGGGTAAACTCAGCCCAGCGGCAAATGGATGACCACCAAAACCTGTCAGCAGATGTGCCTGAGAGCTGACGAGCTCATAGAGATCGATTCTGTTGACCGAACGCGCCGAACCTCTGACAATCAGCTCACTATTTCCATCCGATGCATCCTGAGTCAGTAAAACAGTCGGCCTGCCATACTGCTGTGCCACCTGCCCAGCAACCAGTCCCAGCACGCCTACTGGCCACTGCGGATTGCACAGCACAATCACACCCGTCGTCGATAGATCGCGGGTTTCGAGCTGATGAGTTACTTGCTTTAGCACATCGCTCTGTAGTGCCTTACGACGAGCATTTGCCAGCTCTGCCTTTTCAGCAAGCTCTCGGCAGCGCTCTGTATCTTGGCTCGTCAGCAGCTCTACACAAAAGCTTGCCTCTCCATAGATACGGCTGACGGCATTGATACGTGGGCCGATTCCAAAGGAAATGTCTGTTGGGCGATCGCCCGCCCGCCGACATAGCTTGGATCGCTGCGCTACCCCTGGTCTCACCGGACGATCCGTCTTTAAATGCGTTTGCAGTTGCTCGATCCCAATCTGCGCCAGATACCGGCAGTCCCCCCGCAGCTCTACCAAATCAGCGATCAAACCGATCGCCACGAGATCAACTAGCTCATTTAGCGGTCTAGTAGGCACATCAGGCAGCTTTTCGTACAGCGCCTCTATTAGTTTGTAGGCTACTGCCACGCCAGAGAGATCAGCCATCGGATGCTCACGTGGCAGTGCCCTAGGATTTACGATTGCCACCACATCAGGCCGAACATCAGGCAGCGTATGATGATCGCTTACAATCACGTCCATCCCTAAGGAATGAGCGTATTTAATCTCGTTGGGATTGGTACTGCCGGTGTCACAAGTCACAACTAGCTGCACACCTTGGGCGGCTAGCTAATACATTCCTATCATCGATAAACCGTGAGATTCTTTCAATCGGTTAGGAATAAAATACGTCAGCTGGTCAGAACCATCGAAGAACTGCTTTAGCCCGTCCCAAAGTACAGCTGTCGAGGTGATTCCATCAGCGTCAAAATCGCCCCAGATAGCAACTTTCTCAGAGCGATCACGTGCCTTCACTAGCCGCGCCACGGCCCATTCCATCTCTTCTCCAAACGCAAATGGACTCGCTGGCACATACGCTGTTGGTTTCCCAAAAACCCTCGCAGCGTCTCGGCTGACGAATTCCACGTATCCACAGCAGCTGCGCCCCTTTTTCAGGCTTAGGTAAACCCGTAATTTTTTCAACAGTCTTTACCCAGTCGGGTGGAATCGCACCCACATTAGCCAATCGCCAGTCCGCACTAGATTCATCAATCACAGGTCACGATTCCAAAAGTCAGCTATATCAATCTGCACTTATAGCAATCGCCGGATGCATTCGGCGATTGCTGACCACTTAGCTCTATACGCAGCAAGGGTTTCACCGATTGAAAGTGTGTGAAGCTAAGTGGCGAAAGCTATAGCTCATAGCATACTCAGATGCTACAACCCTTATCCTGTAGAGCAAAGCGCTTAGCAAGCAGCAGAATGCATTCCGCTGCTTGCTATATCTGAAGACTAGCACTTTCGTACCATAGCGTTCGTCGCTTTGATCCACAGTTTTCCAATAAGCAAAACCGCCGATCCCTTAGATACAATAGGCGCAACTCGAATCACGGAATGACGCCGATGAAGCTAGGTGATTGGATTAGCCTGCTATGCCTAATAGCAGCAGGTTACATTTTGTGGCAGATCAAGCCGCTGCTATTGCTTTCGTTTGCAGCAGTTGTGATTGCGATCGCACTCAACAGTCTCACCCAGAAACTCAAAACTACGCTCAAAATCTCACGCCGCGCCGCCATTCCGATCACGCTAGCGATCGTAGCAATCGTCGCGCTCATTTTTATACTGGGCATCGTCCCTCCCTTCGTCGAACAGTTCAGGCTCCTCGCACCAGCTACTAGTGCGCTTCTCTCAAACCCTGCCAACCACATCCTCAACATACAGGCCAGCTTGCCAAACGTATCCGACTGCCTGAATTCAACGAATTCATCGACTGGCTAACGGCTCCCGACTCAGCCGCTATCAACGTCTTCGGGAACTTCTTCTCTATCTTTAATTCCTCGCTCCAGATCTTGCTTCAGACTCTCTTTGTCTCTGTACTATCGCTGATGATACTAGCGAACCCAGAAGCTTATCTCAGAGTCAGTCTTACTGATCTTCCCAGCCTTTTACCGACAGCGAGCTAAAGAGATCTTTGGCAAATGCGAACTCGTACTGGGTCACTGGTTAGCTGGCATTTTCATTAGTTCTGTGTTTGTCTTCAGCATCAGCTTCATTGGACTGCTCATACTCAAAATAGATCTTGGTTTCGCCCACGCTTTGCTAGCTGGCATACTCAACTTCATTCCAAACCTGGGACCAACATTGAGCATGGTTTTCCCAGTCGTCGTTGCCCTGATTTCAAACGATCCCTGGAAAGTCGTCGCTGTTATCAGTCTCTATATCGTCATTCAGCAGATCGAATCCTACTGGCTCACCCCCACCATCATGGCCCATCAGGTTTCACTACTTCCTGCCTTTACGCTGATCGCCCAAATCTTCTTTGCCAGCGTCTTTGGATTCCTAGGTCTGCTGCTAGCCCTACCGCTGACCGTTGTTGTCAAAACCTGGATTCACGAGGTGCTCATCATCGACCTTCTCAACAACTGGCAGCTGGCACCACCATTTTCAGCCAAGACATCCCCAGCTCCCGAACCTGCCACAATCTTGAAAAGTCAGTCAACGGGAATCCTGTAAACAATCCCCAAGTGCAGCTGGCTACCTAGTCCCGTTTCATCAGCATCAAACAGTAGGTGTCCATTTACGGTCGAAAGACTGTCTTGACACCAGGCCCCATGAACCTCTCCGTCAAAAGTCCTTCACCTATCGGCCTGCTCTTACTGGCCATCCTTGCTGTTCCAGTTCGGCTCGGCTCTCGCCAAATCACTCTTCAATGACCTTGGTCCCTGGGGAGTCGTTTTCCTACGCGTGGCTTTCTCAGCGCTGATTCTTTTTGCCGTTGGACGCCCTCAGTTCAACTCCACAGTCCGCCAAAACTTTAAGGCAATCTTGACCTACGGGATCGTGCTAACGATGATGAACTCTCTGTTCTACGCAGCAATTGACCGTATCCCCCTTGGCATTGCTATCTCACTAGAGTTCACAGGGCCATTAGGTCTGTCCGTACTCAAATCTCAGCGATGGCTAGACGGACTCTGGGCGGTTCTCGCACTGGTCGGCATTATCCTACTCACACCGATTAGGCGCTACGCTAAATCCACTAGGCATGTTCTTCGCGCTCGCTGCTAGCATTGCTGGGCGCTATATATCTTGCTAGCGGCCAAAGTCGGCAGCATACTGCCTGGTGTAGAGGGACTGACTTGGGGACTAATAGTCGGCACCATTATGCTGCTGCCGATTGGAATCATCACAACGGGTAGCGCTCTGCTAAATCCTCGGCTGCTGGTACTAGGCGCTGGGGTGGCGTTGCTCTCTAGCATGTTGCCTTATTCACTAGAGATGGTGGCATTGGAATCGCTCCCGATCAAAGTCTTCGGTGTCATGCTCAGTCTCGAACCGATGGTAGGGGTAATCGCTGGATTTTTGATTCTGGGTGAAACGCTGTCAACGCGATCGCTCATCGCCTGTCTCTTGGTTTCCATAGCAGCAGCCGGAGCCGCACAATTCCAGAGCCCACCGCCGTTGCCACCGTTGCCACCGACCTGATAAAACTGATTACATCAACTCGAGTTTATCTAACCGACCTGGGTAATCTCGGGAGGCTTCAGATGTCTAGCCGCAGTTCTAGGACGTCTTCAGCTCTAGTCCTAGCCAATAGCTTTACCTTTTTTAGCTCCCTCCTCGACGCTTCTGATATGTCACTTCCTGCCCTATCGCTCCCTGTGTCGCCCGAAGCCTTTCGTGACCTCTTTCCGCTCTTCAGCAACGCCAGTCCTGAAACGCTAGCCATCCTCTACAAAGGAGCCACCTTTAACGAATGTCCAGCTGGCCGCACCGTTCTGATGGAAGACTCCTGGGGAAATGCGGTCTACCTAATCGTTTCAGGCTGGGCAAAGGTTCGCGTTCAATCGGGCAACGGCTACGTCACCCTAGTTATTTTAGGAAAAGGCGAATACTTCGGCGAAATGGCCGTCCTGAATGAGTCACCCCGCTCTACTGATGTTGCTGCCCTCTCTCACGTTGAGCTTGTCAGCATTCCAGCCCAGCTTTTTCTCAAAAGCCTGTTTCAAGATCCCCAGCTCCACCACCGACTGCTGCAGAGCATGGTCGAACGGCTAAAGCAAACCCAGAAACGGTTTCAGCTCCGGAATAAAGCGCCAGGCATCAAAATGGTCTACACCCTGCTGGGTCTAGCAGATGCCTATGGAGAGCGGCAGGGTGAAGTGGTCGAAATCTTTAATATTCCTGACGCGGGGACTGGCTTGAAATCCAGACGTAAAGCATGCCGAAGTCCCCAAAATCATCGACAAACTTGCCGCCCGCAGCTGGCTCACCGTCGATAGCGCCAAAGATGTCATCCGGTTGCTAGACCTTGACAGCCTCAGAGAGCTTTCCAAACTCGGATAGAACATAAATTTTCAGGGGAGTTCCTCACTTTTTCGCCTCGCTCCATACAGTTGAAAGAAGCCAACCTACTTGACTGGCGAGGAACATCATGAACGTAACCCCACCCCCCATCTCGCCTCGCCAGATGAACATGTGCGAGTTGTCCTTTTCTATGGCATGGTCCGACGGCACCCTCGAGCAAAAAGAAGTCGAAGTAATGCTCGACCGCTTTAGCCAGTTATTCGCCACCGATCCAGAGCAGCAAGACTATCTCCAAAGCCAGCTTAAAGAGTACTTCGTTCAAGACGTTCCCCTCGAAGAAGCCGTCTCTAAGCTCACCACCAGCGAAGAGAAAGAAGTCGCCCTTCGCCTTTCCTACGAAGTGATCAATGCCAGCGCCCGTACTCCCGACGAGGCCCAGGTAAACGATGACGAAAGTGAAGCCTACAGCAAGCTAGTCAGGCTTCTGGACCTGCCCGATACTGTCGTCAAGAGAGCCGAAGAAGCAGCTAGCGCCGCTTTTACCCAGGGCGGCAAAAACATCGTTGATATGCTTGCCTTCCGCCTTCGAGAGCAGTTAACTACTTGAAGAAGCTGTAGAGCTGAAGAAGCCACGAAAAAAATGTTACCGAGCGCTCATCTCCAACATCCGCACAATTGGCGACAGCGCATCAGCCTGAATCTCCTGAGAAATTGTAATTTCAGGCGCCTTGTTCTTCATTGCTAGATACAGCTTTTCCAACGTGTTTAACCGCATATAGGGACACTCATTGCAGGCGCAGTTTGCCTCCGGGGGTGCAGGAATAAAATGCTTCTTTGGCACCTGTTTTTCCATCTGGTGAATGATCCCCAGCTCAGTCGCCACAATGAATCGTTCCTTCTCACTTTTTTGCACGTAATTTAGCAGCGCAGTCGTAGAGCCAATGAAGTCAGCGTGTCTCAGTACTGTCTGCTCGCACTCAGGATGAGCAATGATCTCTGCACTAGGATGCTCCATTTTCAGCTGCAGTATTTTCTTTTCAGAAAATGTCTCATGCACAATGCAGCTCCCCTGCCAAAGCACCATATTGCGCCCTGTCTGCTCCATCACGTAGCGGCCCAAATTGCAATCTGGTGCAAAGATAATCTTCTGCTCCGGAGGCAGCTGATTCACTAGTTTCACTGCATTGGAACTCGTACAAATAATGTCACTCATCGCCTTGATTTCAGCAGTGCAGTTGATGTACGAAATCACGACGTGATCGGGATATGTCCGCTTGAACAGAGCAAACTCGTGCGGCGGACAGCTATCTGCTAGCGAACAACCCGCCTCCAAATCAGGCAGTAAAACCAGTTTATCTGGATTCAGAATTTTGGCAGTTTCAGCCATAAAGTGGACCCCTGCGAAGACGATCACATCTGCCTTAGTACTCGCAGCCTGCTGAGAAAGACCGAGAGAATCCCCTATATAGTCAGCGATATCCTGAATGTCTGGCTCCTGATAGTAATGAGCTAGAACAACAGCGTTCAGGTCCTTCTTGAGCTGTTCAATCGCTCCAAAAAGATCCTTTGGCAACGCTGTTTGGACAGGGGAGACGCTAGCAGTCGCAAACACAGGCTTTCCTCTCTAAGTACGCTGAAAATAATTGAGATTACCAATTGGTGAATTTTAATTATAGTCACATTCACCAAAATTAGCCAGCTACAAGCAGTTAGTTAGAGAAAGCCAGTCAGACTCGACCGCTGTAAGCCAGCCGTCAATTGACACAGAAGTCAGTAGAACTTCTTTTAGGTTGATATCACCTTTTGTATCGTCCATTGCAGCGTGCAAACAATCCAACGCTGATTGACGATGACTTAACCCAACTACTTCTAGCGCTTCACCCGTAGCCGAGTACGCAGACAGCAAAGTCTTCCATCGCTACCCTCAGACCAGCTGCCGATCCAATCAGCTCAGAAAAGCGACTCTCTTCAGCAGTGCGCCAAATTACGTCGAATCCCACTGCTTCAGCGGCCTGCTGCAAGACCTCTGGTTCTACCGCTTTCGGAGTCATGAACAGCTCACTAAATTCTCTGTCCTTTGCCCGATGAACCGCCTCTTCAGACAGATCTGCCAGGCGCTGTAGCTGAGGAATCGTAAAATCACCAAAGCCCTTTAGCGGGTGAGAGATCATGTTGGCGACTACTCTTAACCCAGCCCTCGCTTGTACGTAGGGGCAACCAAGCTGGGCGACAAAGTAATCATCGTCGCGATCGCCCAGCGGATTTCTGAACGGGCTGTACTCTACCGGTGTAAAGATAGCGCTGCCACTTTCGACAATAAAAGGATCGGTGAGTTCCAACGCCTTGCGGACCGGTTCTAGCTGAGCGCGATCACACACCGAAAACAAAACTACCGACACCCCCATAGTTTGCAACCGACTCAGCACTGGCTTCATCCTGACGATATTCTCTGACGAATCTAGCCATACCTCCTCCCAAGCAGTCAGTACAATTCGCTTAGCCATACTGCGCACACCCAACTTTCACAACATCTACCCATTAAAGCAGCCCCGCTAAAGACAGCAAATCTACAGACGTTTGATATATGCTGGACAAAGTGTTTACCGACCATTTTGATAGCCACAAAGCGGTGGTAAAGCAGTCTGATCCCCGTCTCTTAAAAGGTTCATTGTGCATCAGCCAGTCGTCAAAATAGCCGTCGTTGGAGACATTCACGACCTGTGGGAGTTAGAAGATAACGCTGCTCTCAAGCATCTGAGCGTAGATCTCGCCCTTTTCGTCGGCGACTATGGCAACGAAGCCGTCGAAGTCGTCCGCCGCATTGCCGCTGTCGATGTCCCAAAAGCCGCTGTCATGGGTAATCACGATGCCTACTACTCAGCCAGCAAAAAGGGTCTACAGAACTGTCCCTACGATCAGAGAAAGAGGACTGGGTTCAGCTTCAAATGGACCTGCTGGGAGAGGCACATATTGGCTTTGGAAAACGCGAATTTCCCCAGTTTGGACTGACTGTCGTCGGCGGTAGACCCTTTAGTTGGGGTGGCTCAAAATGGCGCTACCGCAAGTTTTATCGGAATCGCTTCGACATTAGCAGCTTTAACGAATCCC
>CAWCXR010000001.1:0-842860 GCA_963799555.1 uncultured cyanobacterium | reverse complement strand
AAAGCCCCCCAGCATTGCTGAGAGGCTTCATCTTATCTATCTAATTCGCGTTTTATAACGACTAGCCGAATCGACTAGAGGTTGACGCGATCAGGAAGGCTGCGTAGGTCAGTACATACCCCACCGTAAAGTGAGCTAGACCGATCAAACGACCTTGAACGATGGACATTGCAACAGGCTTGTCCTTCCAGCGAACCAGGTTAGCCAATGGCGTGCGCTCATGAGCCCAAACAATGGTCTCGATGAGTTCTTGCCAATAACCACGCCAGGAGATGAGGAACATGAATCCAGTCGCCCAGACCAGGTGTCCGAATAGGAACATCCAAGCCCAAACTGCAAGATTGTTCATCCCGTAGGGGTTGTAGCCGTTGATTAGCTGAGAAGAGTTCAGCCAGAGATAGTCGCGTAGCCAGCCCATGAGGTAGTTCGAACTCTCATTGAACTGAGCGACGTTGCCACTCCAGATTGCCAGATGCTTCCAGTGCCAGTAGAAGGTGACCCAACCAATGGTATTGAGCATCCAGAACATCGCCAGGTAGAACGAGTCCCAACCAGAGATGTCGCAAGTGCCGCCACGACCAGGACCGTCGCAAGGGAAGCTGTAGCCAAAGTCCTTCTTGTCGGGCATGAGCTTCGAGCCACGGCCATCCAACGCACCTTTGACCAAGATCAAAGTGGTGGTGTGAAGACCGAGCGCGATCGCATGGTGAACCAAGAAGTCACCAGGCCCAATTGCCAAGAACAAAGAGTTAGTACCGCTGTTGATCGCATCCAACCAGCCTGGTAGCCAAATACCGCTTGCCGCAGCATTCGCCACACTATCAGGGTTAGAAAGGAGCGTATCAAAGCCGTAAAGTGCCTTACCAGAAGCAGCCTGCACCCACTGTGCAAACACAGGCTCAACCAAGATCTGCTTCTCAGGTGTACCAAACGCAACTACTACATCGTTGTGGACGTAGAGACCAAGCGTGTGGAAACCAAGGAACAAAGAGACCCAGCTAAGGTGGGAGATGATCGCTTCTTTGTGGTCAAGAACTCGTGCGAGCACGTTGTTCTCATTCGCCGCAGGATCGTAGTCCCGAATCAAGAAGATCGCACCGTGAGCGAACGCCCCCACCATGATGAAGCCAGCAATGTACTGGTGGTGAGTATACAGCGCCGCTTGGGTAGTGAAGTCCTGCGCCATGAAGGCATAGGGAGGCAGCGCATACATGTGCTGAGCAACTAGAGACGTAATTACGCCTAGAGAAGCCAGCGCCAGAGCGAGCTGGAAGTGCAGCGAGTTGTTCAGCGTGTCATAAAGACCCTTGTGCCCCGCACCCAAAGCGCCACCCAGCGGTGTGCCTTCAGGAGGACGGTGCGTATTGAGGATCTCTCTAATGCTGTGACCAATACCGAAGTTAGTCCGGTACATGTGGCCAGCCACGATGAAGATGACCGCGATCGCCAAATGGTGATGCGCCATGTCCGTCAGCCACAGAGACTGCGTCTGAGGATGGAATCCGCCTAGGAAAGTCAAGATCGCATCGCCAGAACCTGTAGAGGTGCCAAAGATATGGCCCGCTGTATCAGGGTTCTGAGCATAAGCGCCCCAGTTGCCAGTGAAGAATGGCTTCAGACCTTCGGGGTGAGGCTTCATCGACAGGAAGTTGTCCCAGCCGACATGCACACCGCGAGACTCAGGGATCGCTACGTGAACCAGGTGACCAGTCCAAGCCAAAGAGCTGACGCCAAACAAACCAGCCAAGTGGTGGTTGAGGCGAGATTCAGCGTTCTTGAACCAGGACAAGCTAGGCCGGAACTTGGGCTGAAGGTGCAACCAGCCTGCAAACAGCATGACTGCTGCAAAGCCGAGTAGACCAACCGCACCAGCGTACAGATCAGCGTTTGTGCGCATTCCGATGGTGTACCACCAGTGATACACACCCGAGTAAGCGATGTTTACCGGGCTGCTAGAGCCTGCCTGACTAAACGCATCGACTGCGGGCTGACCAAAGTGAGGATCCCAAATTGCGTGAGCGATGGGTTTCACGTTGAGTGGATCTTGTGTCCACTGTGGAAAGTTGCCTTGCCAAGCGACGTGGAATAGGTTGCCGGAAGTCCAGAGGAAAATGATCGCCAGGTGACCGAAGTGAGAAGCGAAGATCTTTTGGTAAAGATTCTCCTCTGTCATCCCGTCATGGGTTTCAAAGTCATGGGCTGTGGCAATCCCGTACCAGATCCGACGAGTAGTCGGATCTTGTGCTAGCGCCTGGCTAAATTTTGGGAATTTAGTTGCCATATGTTTTGTGTTTCCTCCGCGCTCCTTAACCTACCGATAACATTCGAGCCAAGAAGAACGCCCACGTCGTGGCAATTCCTCCCAAGAGATAGTGAGCAACGCCCACTGCTCGGCCCTGTGTGATGCTTAGTGCGCGAGGCTGAATAGCCGGAGCTACTTTCAGCTTGTTGTGAGCCCAGACGATGGACTCAATGAGCTCCTGCCAGTAGCCGCGACCACTGAAGAGGAACATCAGGCTGAACGCCCAGATGAAGTGGGCACCCAAGAACATCAAACCGTAAGCCGACAGCGCCGAACCGTAAGTATTGATGACCTGAGACGCTTGCGCCCACAAGAAGTCGCGCAGCCAACCGTTGATGGTGGTTGCACTTGCGGCAAAGTTGCCGCCGGTGATGTGAGAAACAGTGCCGTTATCGGACACGGTGCCCCATACATCTGACTGCATCTTCCAACTGAAGTGGAAAATCACAATCGAAATCGAGTTGTACATCCAGAACAAGCCTAGGAACACGTGGTCCCAAGCGGATACTTGGCAGGTGCCGCCACGACCGGGGCCGTCGCAAGGGAAGCGGAAGCCGAGCTCAGCTTTATCAGGGATAAGGCGAGAGCTACGAGCGTACAGCACACCCTTAAGCAAGATGAGTACGGTCACGTGAATGGTGAACGCATGAATGTGGTGAACCATGAAGTCAGCGGTGCCCAAGGTAATAGGCATCATTGCCACTTTGCCGCCAACGGCTACAACGTCGCCGCCGAATGCATAGCTAGCCGGAGCTAGCGCGTTGGGTGCAGTGCCAGAGATTGAGGTTGCAGCTGTGTGCAAACCTTGAATCCACTGAGCAAAGACGGGCTGGAGCTGAATCGCCGTATCTGAGAACATGTCTTGAGGGCGACCCAATGCTTGCATGGTGTCGTTGTGAATGTAGAGACCAAAGCTGTGGAAGCCGAGGAAAATACAGACCCAGTTGAGGTGAGAGATGATAGCGTCACGAACGCGTAGTGTACGGTCGAGCACGTTGTTTACGTGCTTAGCGGGATCGTAGTCACGGATGAGTGCGATCGCACCGTGCGCACCAGCACCGACGATAATGAATCCGCCAATCCACATATGGTGGGTAAACAGCGAAATCTGAGTCGCATAGTCCGTCGCCATATATGGATACGGAGGCATCGCATACATGTGCTGAGCCACAATCACCGTTAGCGAACCCAGCAGAGCTAGGTTTAGAGCCAGCTGTGCATGCCAAGAACTCACGAGGAATTCGTACATGCCAACGTGGCCTTCACCGCCAAACAGAAGCGGGTCACCTTTGTGACCATCCAAAATCTGCTTGATATTGTGACCAATGCCCCAGTTAGTGCGGTACATATGACCAGCAACGAGGAACAGAACGGCAATTGCCAGATGGTGGTGTGCAGAATCTGAGAGCCACAGTCCGCCTGTGACAGGATTCAGACCGCCTTTGAAGGTGAGAAAGTCTGAATAGGCTGCCCAGTTAAGCGTGAAGAAAGGCGTCAGACCTTGCGCAAAGCTAGGAAACAGCTCTGCCATGAAAGCCTTGTCAAACAAAAACTCATGGGGCAGCGGAATGTCCTGAGGTGCAACCCCAGCATCTAACAGCTTATTAATCGGAACAGCTACGTGGATCTGGTGGCCAGCCCAAGATAGAGAACCTAGACCCAGCAAACCAGCCAGGTGGTGGTTCAGCATGGATTCTACGTTTTGGAACCACTCCAGCTTAGGTGCTGCCTTGTGATAGTGGAACCAGCCTGCAAACAGCATCAGAGCAGCCATTACTAGGCCACCGATCGCGGTTGCATACAGCTGAGTTTCGTTGGTGATACCAGAGGCACGCCACAGCTGGAATAAACCAGAAGTGATCTGAATCCCGTGGAAGCCACCGCCGACATCAGCGTTCAAGATTTCTTGTCCGAACACAGGCCATACGACCTGAGCACTTGGCTTGATGCCAATCGGGTTGTTCATCCAGGACTCGTAGTTAGAAAAACGAGCGCCGTGGAAGTACATGCCACTGAGCCAGATAAACACAACAGCCAAGTGGCCAAAGTGCGCACTGAAGATTTTGCGAGATATATCTTCTAGGTCACTGGTGTGACTGTCGAAGTCGTGAGCGTCAGCGTGAAGGTTCCAAATCCAAGTGGTAGTTTTGGGTCCCCTAGCCAAGGTCCGATCAAAATGACCTGGCTTAGCCCACTTTTCAAATGAAGTGGGGGTAGGGTTTCTATCAACCACAACCTTGGCTTTGGTTGCCTCCCGCTCGCGCGGGGTAGTTGTCATGGAGACTCTCCTCTCTAGACAGAGAAAGAACGGTGTCTCTTCTATAGCCAGCGGCTGGATAACCCACCGAGTCCCATGCTAATAAGTCACTCAGATAGACTCGCTAGATGGGCTAGGCAACCGGCAAAGCGCTCTCTAAAACGCTTCTTTTCCAGGCACAGAAGGATGAATGTTCTCACGTATTATAGTCACGGGTTTGACGTTGCATAACGAAGAGTTAACAATAGTTCAACCAGCGAAAATCCTGACCCCAGAAGGATCCTGCGTCAGAGACATGTATGAAAGAGGAGCAGAACGCCTCTCTTCTTAACAAAAGGCAACAGTATGAGGTATCAGATGTTTTTGATGGACCTTTTCGCTGTTCTTAAGGGATTAGCGGCGATTCTCGAGCGCTATTCATAGATGATTCTCTAGGAACAAAGAAGATTTCTGCTTTTTTGATAACTTTTGTTACTGTCGCCGCAGCTACAGGCAACGTCTGTGGTTGCTGCGTATCAAAAAAAGACTTGCTCAAAAGCTTAAAGAAGAGTATTCGAGTAGTGGTACTCGAGCGGTAGGCTAGGTTGAGGTGGATGGCAGTGAGGAGTAGATGGCAGTGAGATTGACAGAGAAAGTAACAAGGCTGACGACTCGCTTTAGAGAGTTTTTCCGGATAGAACCTGCTCGAAGATATGGGTTAGACAATCGCTTCTATTGGAACGGAATTCAGAACAGAATCCGGCAAAGCGGAGTTCAGCTGTTGATATGTCTACTGTTGGGCTGGTCGCTGATAGGCTGCGCTAGCCAGTCTCGCCAAGTTCGTCTAGTAGAGCTGCCGAATATTCCTGGCGATCGCCAAGTGCGACGCTTAAGCGGTCCTATCAGCGAAGTCGCACCACCTGCTGTTTTTTCGGATCTGGCTAAGCTGCTACCCGATCAGCAGCCACAGGTTGCGATCGCAGCTCCAAAACAAGATCAGGTAATCGAAGATACCCACATAGACGTCCAGCTCAACCTCCAGAATTTCTCTATATATAAGGACGAGAATACAGAGTTAGGGCCACACATTCAGATCGTTCTAGACAACCAGCCCGCCCGTTCGATCTACAGCTTAGAAAATAACCTCGAAGACATGCTTACTTTTGATGATTTGGCCCCAGGTAGTCATACCCTGCGAGCGATCGCGGTCCAACCCTGGGGAGAGAGCTTCAAAAACGAAACCGCCTACGCGCAAACTACCTTCCATGTATTTGCCAAAACTGGTGAGAACACACCCAACCCGGATCTGCCGCTACTCACATTCATCGAACCTCAGGGTACTGTCAATGCTGAGCCGATGCTGCTCGACTTTTATTTGACCAATGCACCCCTCCACTTTCTGGCGCAGGAGAATGCAGAAGACGAGCTACCTGATTGGAAGATACGCGGTACAGTCAACGGCAGAAGCTTTGTCTTCGATCAGTGGCGTCCGATCTACTTAAAGGGATTCGAACCGGGTAAAAACTGGATACAGCTGACGCTAATAGACGATCAAGGTGATCCTATTGAGAATGCTTTCAACAGTACGGTTAAAGTAATTGACTACGATCCGACCCGCTCAGGTGCGTTGGCAAAACTGGTAAGAGGAGAGTTGCCACTGCAACAGGCTGGGCAAATTATCGATCCGACCTATCAGCCGCCAGCAGAAGAAGTTGTACCGAGCCAGCCGGAGGCGGTTAAAACTGACAGGGTTAAAACTGAGCCGCTAGTTGAAGAACCTGGCACTGAAGAATTTAAGGCTGAAGAATCTGAGGCTGAAAGTATTGAAACCGAAGGGATAGAAACCGAAGAGACAGAAACCGAAGAGTTCAAAGGCGAAGAGCTGGAGCTAGATGCGGGAACTTCAGGTACCGATGTGGAGGCGTTGCAGCAGACAGCACCAGAGATAGCAAACCCCAAGCAGTCAAAAACTGAAGCCGAGGAGACCGAAGTTAAGGAGACTGAAATAGGAGAGTCCGAAGCTAGTCAGTTGTCGCCTGTAGAACCTATACCGTCTCCCGTACCATCTACGGAAACAACGAAGGCTGTGCCAGAGAAGAGATCTCTGTTTAAGAAGCTTTTCGGCAAAAAAGATTCTTCTCAAGCGTCTGAACCAGCTACGCAGAAACCTCGACCTACAGACTCAGATGCGTCCGCAGAGACAACGGAAACAAACGGCGTAACTGTTCCATCACCGTCTGAAGAATTCCAGCTTGAACCAGCTAAAGATACCGCTACTTCAGAGATGGCGGACAAAGAGGCGGAAGAAGAAACTGGCGAGACATTTAATATTCCAACCGACTTGTCAGCACCTGCTGCGCCGACTGAGGACGTGCTAGCCCCTGAGCAAACAGAGTCGCCAGCAGTCCTCGAGGAATCTGATATCGAAAAATTTGATGCCGCAGATTTTGATATGACAGAGAAAATTATCGACGCTGAGCCTGATGGTGATGAGATTGAAATAGTAGATGAAGCGCTGAAAGATTGAAGTTCTACAAGTCGCAAGATTCTGGCTTGAGCTCACGATCCATTAACGCTTCGACAGCCTCTTTTGGCGTGATGCGACCGGTAATCAGTCGATAGACCTGTCTCGAAATTGGGGCAGGAATACCTTCACGATTAGCGATCGTAATCAGCACCTGAGCAGTATTCACCCCTTCAGCCGTACCCCCAAGTTCTTCTAAAACCTGTTCTAGCGATTTCCCCTGCGCCAAACCATAGCCAACTCTGTAGTTTCGGCTAAGGCTGCTGCTACAGGTTGCGAGCATGTCACCAAGTCCGCTCAAGCCGTAAAAAGTTTCGACTTCTGTTGCGCCCAAGTGCAGGCCAATTCGGATCACTTCTGGCAGTGCGCGGGTGATCAGTGCAGATTTGGCATTGGTGCCTAAATTGAGGCCATCGCAAACGCCCACGGCGATCGCCATCACATTTTTGAGGGTGCCGCCAAGCTCTGCGCCAAGCGGATCGCCACTCGTATAAACTCGAAAGCTATCCGAAGATAGCAGCTGCTGAACGGTTGTGGCCGCCGTCAGGTCGGTGCTAGCTAGAACGGTGGCAGCGGGGAGCCCTTGGTCGATTTCCTTAGAAAGGTTTGGCCCAGAGAGAACGGCCACAGCATGGTCAGGAAAAGCAGACTGGAAGATCTGCGAGGGCGTCAGTGTGGTTTCTGGATCTAAGCCCTTGGTGGCAGTGACTAGAATTGCTGCTGAGGGAATAGAAAGCTGTTGTAGCTGTTCGGAAAGGGAGGCGACCCCTTTCATCGAGATCGCAGACAAAATTACATCCGCATCGGCGATCGCATCTCCCAAACTCAGCTCGCCCCGCCGCGACCACATTTCTACTTGATGACCATTGCTCTGTGCGAGCTTGGCCAGCGCACTGCCCCAGGCACCTCGTCCTAAAACCGCTAGCTTGAGCATCTCTACACCCCTCTTTGAATACTGACTCACTAGGCTTTAGTCAGACTTTTCAGCCTGACTAAAACCATCGCAGTCGCCTATTAGCCTACCGCAAGCTGTGGAGCGACTTCGCTCGCTGGCCTAGTCGAGTTGGTTTCTAGCTGTGGACCCAGAACTTTTTCGAGGGCGTAGTCGGGAATGCAGTTTTCTGCCATCAACCGCTTGTAGTTGGCGATCGCCCGCTCGCAATCTTGCTCGGTCCAATCACAATAGGTTTGCAGGGTCTGGGCGATCGCATCAAGTGCGTCCATGCCGTAATTTGCCTGCAAAGACAGCATCGTCCGGCGGCGACAAATATCGCCAAACGTATGTGCCATCTCAGTGCGAACGGCGTAGACGATTTGCGCCTTGATATCCGGTAAACCAGAAACAATCGGCTCTGCGAGTTCTGGCGATTCATCAACTAGGGTCAGCAGTTCTAACGCGCGTGCGCCGTAGCGTTGGAAGAGGTGATCGACCACAGTAGTGGCTAGAAGAGGAGCGTATTTTGCGATCGCATCCACGATCCGCTGATCCGTCGGCAAAATCGCACCCGGCAGCGGATTCACCCTGGTTTTGCAAGGCGGTGCGCTCTGCTGACGCCGCTCATAGATCCATGTCACCATTTCTTCACCTACGCGCCGATGGGTGGTCAACTTACCGCCGATCAAAGAAACCATATTTACCACACCATCTTTGGCATGGTCATAGAGAAGATGATTACGAGAGACCGCACCCGGCTTTTTGCTTTCTGTGTAAGGCAGCGGACGTACTCCTGAATAGGTGAACTTCACAGACTCCCGGCTCAGCCGCGCTGCTGGAAACACCTTATTGGTTTCCGTAATCAGATAGTCGATCTCATCGTCATCTGCCTTCACCCGATCGAGATCGCCAGTGAAGCGTAAATCTGTCGTGCCAATTAGATACTGGCCTAAGAACGGCAGAATGAAAAACGGTCTGTTGTCGGTCAACGCCTCTACATAGAAGGCTGCACCAGGCGCACCGGGGAAATTATCGACAATGATATGACTGCCCTTCGTACCACCAATTTTGCGCTTCGTCCCAATGGGCGCGGCTTTTTCGTCTTTGGTTCCCTGGTCGCACACCTTATCCACCCAGGGGCCAGAGGTGTTGACGATGACAGTTTTGTCGTGAGTCTTGATTGAGAACGTTTCATCAGAGAGTTCGTCTTGGCAGACGAGTTTGGTAATGCGATCGCCCTCCCGCTCTAGCTCAGTCACCTTTGCGTAGTTAAACGCATCAGCGCCTGCATCCTGCGCACTCAGTATATTTTCTAAGCACAGCCGTTCTGCATACTCTGCCTGCGCATCGTAATACTGTCCAGCCCCCTGTATCCCTTCCGGATTCACCTCTCGAAACAGCTGCTTCAGCTTGGTTTTTGGCAGCATCCGGTGGTTTAGCAAGCTCTTATCAAAGCTCAAAATGTCGTATAGAATCATCCCCGCCCAAATTTCCCAATAGCTGCGCGATCCCTGCGCATAGATCGGAATCGTCAGCTGCAAGGGATGCACCAGATGCGGCGCAGATTTGAGCAAAATCTCCCGCTCGGCCAGCGACTCGCGCACCAGATTGAATTCAAAATATTCTAGATAGCGCAGGCCACCATGCACCAAGCGAGACGACCAGCTAGTCGTACCGCTAGCAAAATCGCCCTTATCGATGATGATAGTTTTCAACCCACGCAGAGCAGCATCTCTAGCGGTTGCCGCTCCGTTTATCCCGCCGCCAATCACGATGACATCGTAGGTAGTGGACTCAGTTATAGAAAGATCGCGAGTTTTAGAGAATGTCTGTGAAGGCATTAGCAAGGAGAAAGCTACGAAGACATCCTACCGAATCTCCTTTCATCCTGTCTGTATCTAGAAGGCGTTTTCTTGCAGGAGGCCAAAAACGCTACGTCAATTGTCTTGAGCTAGCTTGTTCGCATGTGTTTAGCGTAAGTCGGCTATCAGCATGAGTTTCCGACCCACCCTGGCCTGCGGCCACCCCTCCCTAGACGGGATCTGCTTCGGGCGGGGGGGAAGGCGATCTACCTCAACCTCAAATGCCACACAGCCAAGACAATCCCCTCCTCGGAGGGGTGGCACGCAGTGACGGGGTGGGTCTCGGTCTATGACGCTAAACAGGTACGCTAGCTCAAGACGGCTAATCCTAAGACAGCAGCGATGCGCTAGTCTCAACAGCCGTCGCTTTGGCCTCTCTAAACATGTGCTTCGCCCACTGCCGCACGTCGTAGCGACAGATAGCTTTGTACAGCTTTGCCATCCGCTGCGCTTGCTCTTCGGGCGTCATCACCAGCGCCGCGTCAATACACTCATCCATTCGAGTCGAAGAATAGGGATTGGTTAGCAGCGCGTCGGGTAGCTCTACTGCCGAGCCCGTAAACTCAGAGAGAATTAAGACGCCATTTTCGCCGCCGTGAGCTGCCACATATTCTTTGGCAACTAGATTCAAACCGTCTCGCAGCGGGCAGATCCAGGCGATATCAGCCGTTTTGTAAAATGCCAGCAGATCTTCCTGTGGTATGGGCTCAGTAAATAGCACAATCGGCGTCCATCCCAGACTAGAGAATCGTCCGTTGATCTGGCCTACTAGCTGCTCAATGGTCTGCTGCGCTTCTTGATAAACTCGCATTCCGGCAGCGGCTTTCACGGCTGTCATCACTAGATTCACCTTGCCAACCATTTCAGGCTGACGCTCTAACAACCGCTCAAAGCACTGCAGCATCTCTTTTGCACCTTTTACATAGTCCACGCGGCCCGCCGACACGATCAGCTTGTTGTCACCGATTTGGTCACGGATCTTATTGACGCGATCGGTAATGTTTGGTGTTAACACTGTTTCGCGGATGTTTTTCGGATTGGTCCCGACAGGAAAGGCATCAACGTTAATAGTTCTGCCCTTGTAGCGCAGCTTGGTGGTCATCTCGGGTTCGGCTAGCGCCGTGCCAACCTTGGTAAAGGCTTTAGGTACGGGTATTGTTTCTAGTATTTCTACCTCGCGGCAGCTGCGAGCGGCACCAACAAAATTTTGCACGTAGCGCGGAATATGGAATCCGCACAGATCGCAGCAGAGCAAGCTGTCAATAATTGCATTGCGCCAGTGCAAGATGTTGAAAACGTCGGCAGCTGGAAAGGGCGTGTGGTGAAAGAACGCGATTTTTACATTCGGCATTTTCTCGCGAATATAACCGGGCGCCAGCCACAGGTTATAGTCGTGAATCCATATCAGCGCGTCCTCTGCAGCGTCTTCGCAGGCGGCTTCGGCAAATAGCCGGTTGATATTTTGAAAGTTCTCCCAGTCAGAGCTGTCGTAGGTAAAGTGCTCTGGGAAGGAATGCAAGATTGGCCAGAAGGCTTCTTTTGAAGTGATGTAGTAGAAGTTCTTGACCTGCTCAGCGTTGAGCGGAATCCGTCGAACCACGCAGCTGTCGCTGCCGCCTTCCATCGTGACCCTTTCTTCAAATCCTTCAGACTGTTCGGGCTTGATTTGCTTCCAAGCCACCCAGGTACTTTGATCCGCGTTGGCAAAAAAGCTTTTGAGTGTCGGAACAATACCGTTTGGGCTCTTCTTCTCGCGATAGTAGATCTTCCCGTTTTCTTCTACCTCGTCGTAGGGCTCGCGGTGGTACAAAATCACTAGCGAAGACTTCATTGATATTTCCCCTTTGGTGGACCCTTGATTGACCCTTTGTGGCTAGTAGCAAGTATAGGGAATAATCTGCCGCTTACTGAAAGTTATGCGCGGAGGAAGACGATGCACAGAAAACGCAATTCATAGAAGCAGAAGCTGTGGAGAGAATCTCTTGGTACGTTTTTGCCACAACCGTAGACAAACAGATTAAGGTGGTTTTTGGAACGTGGGCCTAGCAGTCTGAGCTGATAAATTTGCGGTGGTAGTTGCAGCAGCGAAACGGATTCGGTTTATTGAGGATGAAACGCTTAGCTTAGTGGAATGGGCGGATGGTATTCATCGCAATCTAGACGACAACCTACTTTGAGAAGGCGCAGCAAATTGCCCATCGGCTCGGAGCGAACTATCGCAGCGATCGCCTGACAGAAATTGGCTTTTGGACGCCTGAACTCGCTGGCGACATTATCCAGTCAGAGCACAAGCTAGAGCTAGAGATTTTCACGCCAATCGGTAAGATCGACTTTCGCGCAGCGGAGCAGGAGGTTCGATTTAGGCGATCGCGCATCCCCGTTATCAAACAGGGCGAATACGTCTGGGCCGTCGTCTATGGACTCAAAGCAGGCACCCGCGATCAGGCCGGTTGCTTCTACTGGCTGCGCTACGAAGACGCCGACGGCAAGATCCAAATCATCCGCGATCCCCTCGCCTACTCGCTTCCCTATGGCGTCTTTGCCCCGGCCGAACTTTACGACATTCGCAGACTGCAAAGAAAGCGCCCTGATCTAGCCTACTTCCGTCATACCGGCAGCGCCACCAACCTCAGCGACACCACCACTCCCCGCATCCCCGCTCCCACCAACATCCTACAAATTCACGTCAACACCGCCTCCGCGGCTGGCAGCCTAGAAGGCCTCACCGAAATCTACCAGCGCATCTCCAACAAGCTCGCCAACGGCCAAGAGCTCGCCCCCGAAGAAGCCGTCTACGCCGGATACGATGCCATCCAGCTGCTACCGGTCGAACCTACTATCGAATACCGCCGCGAAGACACCAGCAGCGAACATCAGTTCTTTACCATTCATCCCGCTCCACCTAGCCCCACCTCAACCCCACCCGAACCGACTGACGAAAGTACCCCCTCACCTCGACAGCCCCACGCTCTGTCTGTCGGCTTCTACCCAAAGCCCACCATCACCCTGCGCAAACCCAACACGCAGAACTGGGGCTATGACGTCCCTATCCTGGGCTCTTCTACCACCAATCCAGCTGTTCTAGGTAGCCTTCGACCTGATGAAGTCGTCGACTTTATTGCTACGCTGCACAACTTTTCTCAAGGTCCTATCCAGCTAATCTACGATCTGGTCTATGGCCACGCTGACAACCAGGCGCTCGACCTGCTCAACCACCAGTTCCTCAAGGGGCCGAACATGTACGGGCAGGACCTGAATCACCAGTCGCCGCAGGTTCGAGCAATTCTATTGGAGATGCAGCGCCGGAAGATTAATACGGGCGCAGACGGTATCCGGGTTGATGGCGGCCAGGATTTTCGCTTTTTCAACCCGCTGACCGACCGAGTTGAACAAGACGATACCTATTTGCTAGCCATGAGCGATCTAGCCCAAAACATTCAGGGCTGCCGACGGCTGATGTTCACCATCTTCGAAGACGGTCGCCCCTGGCCTCAAGAGGGATGGGAAGAGATTTCGCGCTACCGTGAGCTAATCGAGAAAAAGCCAGAGTCTTTTCAGTGGGGGCCGCTGATCTTTGCGCACAACACTCCAACGCTAGAAGGATACTGGGATCAAAAGTGGCGACGGGCCTGCGAAGTGATTTTCCAGGGCAATCGCTGGATTACGGGCTGTGGGAATCATGATACCGTCCGTCGAGGTAACCAGATAGATCTCGACAAGCCGATTAACTGGAACTTAGGTGACTCTTTAGTCGAGGTGCTCAATACTGCCTACAACAACCCGGCAACTCAGATATGGGTACAGGGGTTTTGCCCAGGGCTGCCGATGGATTTTCTCAATGCGACGATTGGCGCAGCCTGGGGCTTTTTTCGCAATACCGATGACCGCTATGGCGTCAAAGTTGCTTCAGAAGAAATCGGCTTTTTAGACTGGCAGGTCTCGCCAGAGATATATGCCAAAGAGGCAAGCTTTCCTCAGGTCAAAGCGCTCGGATTCAAGACGCTAGAACAGCTGCGAGCTTTTGGCAAAGCGCTACAGACCGCCATGGTTGAGACAGATTATGACTTGGAGCAGGTTGCTAAGTTCTGTAGTCACTGTCTAGGCGAAGACCACGGATTCTGTGAGATTCCAGCGTTAGAAGATCTCAATGAGCCCAACCTACCTCATTTCTTAGCAACGCTTGATGTGGTCAAGCTTAAGCGATTTGCAATGGCCTTTATGGAAGATAGCCACAACCTTTGCAACGTCAGTCATTTCTTTGATCAGATCAATCCAACCACGGCGGCTTTCAATCTGGCACTGCGGCGCTATCGGCAACAGCATCCCTGGCTACAGGAGAATATCTTGGGGTGCGATCGCTTCAACCGCATCAGTAACGACCAGCACACCATCTTCTATGGCCTTCGTTGTCATCCTGAAACTGGCAAGCAGTCGATTGCGATGGCGACTCATATGGGCGGCATTCCGTACACCGTTAACTTGGGCGAATGGCTGCAGCTAGACATGAGTCAGTGGAAGGTTGTTTTAGCCACTCCTGGCATTCCTGAAGAAGCGCTAAAGGATCTGAATGCGTTTGAGCTGCGCGATGGGCAGGGAGTTTTGCTAGAGCCCACATAGGAATACGAAACCGATGAGGCGATGCCAGTCGCTGACCAATAATCGTTCACCGACCAAAAATCAGAAGCTATGCGTAGCGCTACATTGCCGTAGGAAGAACACAGATATCGACAACTTGGGCTTAACATTTCCTTATGCTTTACGTCATAAAACTTCTCACAATGCTAATATTCTGTAATGATTACAGATAGCAAACGCGAAGGATATGTCCTACTGGCGTCTTGGTCCTTCAGACCGTTATTTTGTGCTCAGTCGTTTTGGGTTGGGACGTTGTAGAGATGGAAGGGAAACTCAAGGAACTCATTGGCAAACCTGGCGTTTGGCTATATATCCAAAGCAGCAATGGCTGGTTTAAGAACGTTGAGATTTTGGAAGTTGGTGATAATATGCTGACCTTTCGCTATGAGTCGGAGTCTGACACTGAGCGTAAGATTTGGGAAAAAACTACTCGAGTTGACAACGTCTCAGAAATCGAGGTACGTCTCGTGGTTTTGCCTAAATGCAACAATCCTCAGCTAGCAGATATTCGCGGTCAGCTCTCTAAGCTGCTGCAAAAAGAAAGCAGTCCAGAGTTTGACGATCGCATGAACTAGAGCTTGGGTTAGCAACTGTTGATGAGCAGGTTATTCCGTTTAATGAGCAGGTTATTCCGTCCGGGCTAGCCTGCTTTTATATTGAGCAGATAAATTTGAATAGAAAATTCTAGGCACAAGGCTTTAATAAAACAGAGTCGAGCGCTGAGGTGGAAGGACTCAAGGCAATATCAGAAGCAAGGAAGCTGGAGAGACTTTTTAATGGGTAAGAGGGGCGGAATCTTTCTAGCGATCGCAGGGATCACTATGGTTCTGCTGATCTGGGGAAACCCTATCGCTTTTATAAGGTCTGCCTTCTTTCCAAGAATAGCGGTTGTCGAACCCCAGTTGAGTGATGTAAGGCTGATCGTCGATCAAGCTAGGCTGCTAGACCACGTCGATAACGTTTCACAGCCTAGGGCTACACCCGCTCAAAAACTGCCTGTACGTGACTACATTACTCAGCAGCTGATTGGCTACGGCCTATCGCCCATCATCCAAAGCTACGATCATCCTCAAACGGGAAGAGAGGCTACTGGGGGAATCAATATCGTTATAGAGCTAGCCGGATCGGACCCTTCCGCAGGCGCGATCATATTGGGCGCACATTACGATACTCATGTCGGATCGCCAGGTGCGGATGACAACGGCAGTGCGATCGCTACCCTTCTAGAAGCCGCTCGGCTCTTCTCTGCTGCTAGCGACAACAACATACTGCCTTTCCCCACCACGCTCAAAATTGTCTTTTTTGATCAAGAAGAACAGCAGCCAGATGGTAGCGGACTGCTTGGCAGCCTAGCCTTTACTCAGCTAAACAACAACATCACCGCTGTTGAAGGTGCAATTATTCTAGATATGATTGGCTATGCCTGCCGCATACCCGGCTGCCAACAATATCCAGAGAGACTGCCCTTACAAGCTTTGCCAGAAACAGGTGAGTTTCTAGCTGTGTTGGGTCTATCGAGTCATGCAGAGCTGATTGGTGCCTTCATTGGCTCCGCTCAGATCAGCCTGCCGCTGGTCCTTAGTTTGCCGATTCCCGAAGCGACATTACGCTTTTTTCCCGATCTGTTGCGCAGCGATCACGCTCCCTTTTGGGAGAAAGATATTCCTGCTGTTCTAGTGACAGATACCGCTAACTTTCGCAATCCGAACTATCACACGGTGAATGACACGCTAGAAACGCTAGATCCCATCTTCTTCCAGGGCAGTGCGCAGCATGTCGTGAATGCAGTAACTGCGTTGATTAGTCAGTCACCGTAAGAGTTCTGTTCCCAATCTAGGCTTCAGCTCTGCGATTAACTTTGTGCTTGCGCTCTTTCTTTCTCTAGATATTCAAAAACGCTCTTATCGCCAATATCTGGCGGGATTGGCTGAATCGCTTTTCTGATCGCAAAAACAGCGAACAAAAGAGAGATAGCTGCTAGCATTCCTTGTTCTGTCGCAACAGACAGGACGCCTGCCATATGACCTAGCAATAGACCAGGGACTAGAAAAACAAGAAACTTTGTCTCTAAACGGCTGAAGCAGAAGGCCTCTTTGAAGAAGATGCCAGTGAGAGCCGCGAAGGTAAAGCCAATGCCCAGGATCGTCAGCGGATGCTGGTACGCCGTTAGGACGAGCGGTGTGGGATAGAGCAGCGTGATCGCAATACTTGCTAGCCCCCCAATCGCCCAGAACGCCTGTAGCACTCGGTGCAATAGCCGTAGATAGATATGAATTTTGAACAAGCTAAGTCCTAGTCCAGCCCACAGCAGGACATAGCAGAACGTTGCCGTCAAAGGAGTCGCCGCTGGTGCTAGAAAGTAGCACGCAGTTGCAATTGCCAGACTGAGCGATGCGATCGCCAACCCCGCTCGGTAAAGAACGACCTCCTGGCGATCGCTCTCCTCAATTGTAAAAGTCCCAAACTGACCTTCATAAACCTCAGCCAACGTTTGTACAGTCATAAAACCTACACTCCACAGTCAAAACAACAGTTAAAACGACAATAGTTAAAAGCGATAATCATCTCGACTTTTTGAAAAGAGGCCCAGCAGCGGACCTAGAATTGCCCCAAATACAAAGCCGCCAGCATGCGCCCAGTAAGCTACTCCGCCCCCAGCGCCCACGTCGGCTGTCGCATTCAAGCTCATCAAACTGTAAAAGGTCTGCTGAATAAACCACCAGCCCAAAAAGAAAATAGCCGGAATCCGAAACGTTGTAAAAAAGATAAACAGCGGCACCAAAGTTACAATCCTCGCTCGAGGAAAGCGGAGAATGTATGCACCCATTACGCCTGCGATCGCACCACTAGCTCCTACGGTCGGCACCACAGACGCCGGATCAAAAAACCACTGCGATAGGCCAGCGAGCGCACCACAGGCCAGATAAAAGAATAGAAATTTTGCGTGACCTAGCTGATCTTCAACATTGTTGCCAAACACCCACAGATACAGCATGTTGCCAGCCAAATGCAGCGGCCCACCGTGCAAAAACTGAGAAGAAATCAGCGTCAACCATTCATGCCCTGCGCCTAGACTCACCGCTCGAGTGCTTAATGAGGCCGTTAGCTGGGCTGGGACAATTGCCCACTCATCAAAGAACTGTTGCAAAGCAGACGCCCCAAAGTTGGCCTGTAGCATCAGCTGATGAACAAAAACAACAACGTTCAGCGCTAGCAGAACATAGACAACAACAGGCGTAATAGAAACTGGATTGTCGTCTTTTAGAGGAACCACGGCGCTAATAAATTAAGATTCCTTATTTTACAGGGTTTGCAAAGAATGCGTATGAACCCCCTGATCATTTAAGACCACAGTCAAAAGGCTTAAAGCTAAAGCAAAAAGAGCTAAGAAAACCAGGACAAAATGCCTGTATCCGCATCTAGTTCCACAGGCAGACCGACAGGTAGCGCTGCATTCTCACCATCGTGACCAAAAGGTAGCCCTGACACAATCGGAACGCCTAGATCTGCGAGGCGATCGCGCATCACCTCCTCTACCGTCAGCGTCGGCCCGGGCTTCGCTGGCTCCCATCCACTAAATCGACCCAGCGCAATTCCCCTGACGCCGCGAAACTTGCCCATAGACCGCCACTGAGTCAGCATCCGATCCAGCCGATATGGTGCTTCACCCACATCCTCAAACGCCAAGATTACATTCGTTAAATCAGGCTCTGCCTTTGTACCTAGCAGATGCGTTGCTACACACAAATTGCCTGGGAGCAGCACTCCGCTCGCCGTTCCACCACAGCCCCACTTAGCCCAACCGTCTCCCTTCAACGGTGGAGTTTGATGATGTTCTACCAAGGTAAACAGCCGCGCTACCGATCTGACCGGTTCAGTCGATAGCGTTGTCAGCACAGGCCCATGCACACCCGCAATGCCCTGCTGGCTGAGACTCCACAGCAAACTCGTAATGTCTGAAAACCCGATTAGCCACTTTGAATTGACCTGAGGCCACTGCCAATCTTCTAGTAAACGAGTGCCTCCATAGCCACCTCTAGAACACAAAATGCCTTTACACTCAGGGTTGTTTAGCGCTGTCAGCAGCTGCGCTCTTCGCCGTTCGTCCGGTCCTGCTAGATAGCCCCAGCCATCGTCATAGCCGTCGCACAGCTCAACTTTGTACCCTCGCTGTTGCCAAATTGCCAGTCCTGCTTCAAACTGCTCCGATGAGCGCAGTCCACCGCTGGGCGAAATCACACAAAGCAAGTCGCCAGGAACTAGTACTGGTGGTAGCTGGCAGCTGATATCGACGGATTCCATTGCATGGACACGGCTAAGGCAAAGCCTACAACAGCATTAGTTATAGCTCACAGCACTACCGCTTCGCAGGTGTTGACTTGGCGTTTCATGTGTACATGAAGCTATTAAAGGCTGCTAGAACCCGTAGAAAGAATCCTGATAATCAGCTTGCTCGTCCCAATTGCGACCGGGATAGTCATCGAGACTGTCTACATTAGCGAAATTTTGAAGGTAATATTCTTCCGCCTCATCAGCTATGCCTAGAGTTTTGAGTCGCTCGTGCAAAGCTTTGAAATCACCCCTTAAATAGGCTGTTCTCGCTTGCTGGTCGCTCAGAACCTGACTAACTAAAGCCTGACGCGAATTGTTGAGAGCGACACTGTCGGTCGCCGCATGAGATGTATGCCCTGTCGCTATCGTACTTCTAGTGAGCAGGCTAGGCAAAATCGCAACTACAAGCGCTGCACCCAAAAAACTGCTGCCTACAACGGTCTCCCAAATTCCTGTTGGTCTCCGCTTGAGCGATCGCTGCTGATCTAGTAAACGATGTTGACCGGACAATCGCCTGAAACTAGACTGTCTTTTGCCTTTGTTTTTTGGCCGGATGAGTGCTCCAGCTCCCTTTTCTGCGGCTATCTCGTCAAGCGTAAAGCGGTCCATACAAAGGAATTTAACTGTAAGGCGATCGATATTAATATCGACTCTACTGTGTTGATAAAGGGATTAGCCTCAGCAAAAACAACAGCATTAGCGAATTTTTACGCTACTGAGAAGCCATAAATGGTTAGTAGTACTCTCGCTTTAGACGACTTCTGCGGGATTGCGGCTCATCCTATCTAAATTGCGCTGCATAATATTGCGCAGCTGGTCCGAGAGCTGGTCAATAGTTGCTGCGCGATCGCGCTGATAATCGTCCAGATAGTCCTTCAAATTAATCGGATCGCCGATGTGGAAACAGGCTTTGCGGGGTGCTTTTGGCTGGGCATGCTCCAGATGAAAAACTTCTCTCTCCAACCGAGTCAGCGTATCTAAAAACCGCTCCGGTGTTGGTGCCTCTGCTACATAGCCATCATAAACTGCGTCAAAGTTCAGCAGTCGCACCGTATCCCAAAACACCTCTTCGCGAGTGATTTTATCAGGCCCCAGCAGTTCTGTATGTGCGGCTTTCTCATCTTCAGTCGGCTCAGAATCGTCTAACAGTGCCTGCACTTTGTAAACTCGCTCGCGCATCGGCATGTTCAAGGTGGGCTCAATTTCCAACGCCGTCTCGCACTTTTCAATGAATACCTGCTTGAGCCGGTCGATCCGCTGATTCCAGTTCAGTTCGTTTTCACTCTCTAGCCCTGCTTCTCGCTCGATTTTTAAAATTACCTGGTTAGCAACCTGGCGCAGTCTCTGATAGTTGCGTTTTTTATCATTACCGTCGACGTTGATATCAGAGACAATGTTTAGCTGTTCTTCGAGCCGTGATAGCGTCGTCTCGATCACCTGACGCATCGGCTGCCGGTAACGATATTTCAGACTGACTGGCACGACAAAAACGTCGGGGGTTTGTTCAGGCGATTTTGCCTTCTTTGCTATTTGTGCCAGTGCAGACATCGGCAGCTGAATCGCCCCAGGCCGAAAGGGCATGATTGTGTCATTTTGATAGGAGCATCCGCCCTCGGGAAAGATGACCAGTCGGCAGCTGGGCTGTTTGAGCAGGGTCAGCGTCTGGCTGATGCTTGTGCGATCGCCCACTCCGCGCCGAATAGAATAGCAGCCTAGTCGCTGGATAAACCAGCCCATCAGACCCTCAAAGGCCTCATACGCCACAACGTAGTGAAACAGCTGCCCAATTCGAGCCGACAGCACAAAGAGAGTCATGCCATCCTCCATCGTCGGATGATTGCAGACTAGCACCATCCTGGTATTGCTATCTATTGCCCGCACCTTTGCTACAGACTCTTCTGACACAGACAGCTTCGCTTTGTAGAGGATTCTAGCTAGCACGTAGCTAATGCTCTGAACTAGCCGAGCCATCAGCGGAATCTGCTTCGGTGGATAAAACGGTTTGGTCTCTGCAGAACGCCCGACGGAACGGTTAGCCGAACGAGCAGTAGAGCGCTTAGGTAGTTGAGAATCAGCAGTCATAGAAAATGCTTGAAATCTGTGACCTCAATATATAGGTAGCCGCGTCACATCAGCCGATTCTTTTGGACAACGCTAAAACCGTCCTCGAAAGTTTCTGCAAGAAAGCGTCCCCACCTTGCAGTAAGAACACACGCCGCTGGTCTGTTCTACTTCGATACGACCAAGATTACGCCGCAGGCAATCAAAAATAGCCCTAGCATCCTCAGCAGCGATACCGGCTCTTTAAAGACAAAGATGCCGATGAGAACTGAGAGGATGTAGATAGAGGCGGAACCTGGAGCGGCAACGCTAAGCTTGACGCGGGAAAGTAGCAAGATATATGCGATCGCGCCAATTCCATAAACAGCTAATCCAGCAATCAGCTCAGGAATCAAAACAGCACCGACAATACGCCCTGCAAAAGTGGGTGCGACGACCAAATTAATCTTTACTGCACCTAGCTTTAGCAACAGCTGACCACAGGCCGCCATCACTACTGAAAACAAAAGCAAAAGGAGTTCGTAGAAAGTCACAGCTATGACAATACTCTAATGAGATACTGCGACAGCATCATACCAGCGTCTGACTGAGACTTTCCTAGCATTAACCTGCTAAATACTCACGCATGTCGCCCCGACGCTTGCGTAGTTTGGTCAGTGCCTCTCGCTCAATTTGACGAACGCGCTCTCGACTGATGTCTAACATCGCGCCGATTTTAGCTAGGGTCATGTTTTTGCCGTCTTCTAAACCAAAGCGCAGGGCGATTACCTGTTGCTGCTGCGGAGTCAGCTCCGCCATGATTCGGCTTAGGTCACTTTTAAGAGAGGAGGCAGTAGCGTACTCGTCTGGGGTTTGTCCGTCGTCTTCTAGCAGGTCGCCTAGCTGAGTATCCTGATTGTCTCCAACGCGCAGGTCCAGGGACAGCGGCTGACGAGATTTGTCAAGATACTCACGAACCTGCTTGATAGTAAAACCAGTTTCGTCGGCAATCTCACTCGCCGTCGGAGTGCGTCCATTCTGCTGGGCAAATTGGCGCTGCGCTTTCTTAATTTTGTTTAGCTTTTCGGTGATGTGAATGGGCAGACGGATGGTGCGGCTTTTCTCTGCGATCGCCCGCGTAATCGCCTGACGAATCCACCAGTAGGCATAGGTGCTGAACCGATAGCCTTTTGACGGATCGAACTTTTCCACGCCGCGCTGCATGCCAATCGTGCCTTCCTGGATTAGATCTAGCAGATCCACATTGCGCTTGATGTACTTTTTGGCGACAGAGACAACCAGACGTAGATTGGCTTCTACCATTCTGTGCTTGGCCCGTTCGCCCGCTGCCACAATCGCCGTTAGCTCTTCCTCAGAGATTTCTGCTGCGGCTGCCCATTCGGAATTAGTGGGCTCCCGGCTCAACGTCTCAGTCAAACCGTCTTGAATGATGATCAGCGGCATCAGCTTCTGGACCTGTTTGCCCAGGATGATTTCTTCTTCGTGGGTCAACAGCGGCACACGACCAATTTCTTTGAGGTACGCACGAACGGGATCCCTAGACGGATTAGCTTTCATTATAAAAATCGCGCGGCGGTAAGTAGGGCGGTAATACTAAGAAACAAAACGTAGAGAGAAACGCAGTTACAGCTGACCAATACAGTTTGTAAGTCTGGTGTCTTCGATTCTCTCACCAATAGTAACAAAATGTAACGGATATGAGAAAAGATAGGACTCTCCCTATCGACGTATGTTTTCTGTTTTCTCTAGCTGAAACTTGTTAAGAGATAATAGAGAACTTTGCCACTGCTTGAATGGCAAGCGTGAACAGACAGCACATCAATCTGCTGATGGATTTTGTTGGACTTGATATGGTTGCGCCAGCGGTCGCTTCACACTTGCTCTCTGTGCCAAACCTAAGCTAGTGCGTTCTTTGGATACTCAATCCGCTTGTGGTTGTGCTGCTGCCATACCTGAATAAAGACGCTGGCAATCACGTCCATATCGTCTCGACTCAAGCCACTGTCTACAAGCTGACAACTGCGCCATCGGGCTCGCAAGATTCGATTGACTAGGGTGTAGGCTTCGTCCATGGAAGCGTCTGGTTTGAGCGATCGCAGCGCGGCCTCACAGGAATCTGCCAGCATCGTGATTCCTGTTTCAGGACTCTGCGGAATCGGACCGTCATAGCTGAAATCCGACTCATTGACGACTAGAGACGGCTTCTTTTCCTGCCGCTGCTTCGCCTGCTGATAAAAATAGCTAATCTTCATATCCCCCTGGTGCTCGGGAATAAAAGCCTGCACCGCCTGCGGCAGCCGATACTTTCTAGCCATCACCAACCCTTGGGTCACATGCTTTCTGATAATACCTGCACTGATCCACGGATCGTCTATCTCATCGTGCTTGTTGGGCCCGCCCATCTGATTTTCGATGAATCCCTGCGGGTCGTGCATCTTGCCGATGTCGTGATAGAGCGTTCCAGCCCTTACCAGCTCTACATTTCGACCTAACGCTCGGGCTGCAGATTCAGCCAGGTTAGACACAAACATGGTGTGTTGAAACGTACCGGGCGCTTCAGCTGCTAGTCGCTTCAACAGAGGACGGTTAGGATTGGCTAGCTCTGCTAGTCGAATCGGCGTGACTACATCGAAGAAATGTTCTAAATAAGGACTGACGCCCAAAGCCAAGACGCTCCAGGCGATACCGTAGACCCCATGCATTGCAGAGCCGATGAAGATGGATTTCCACAGCGGCGCGGCCACCGTTGAGCGGATCAGGGTCAAAATCAGGTGAACGCTGGCCTGACTGAGACCGACAAAGCCACCAAGCAGGGCAAATTCTTCACGCGATCGCAGCTGTGGCGCAATCCAAGTTCCTAACAATGCTGCTGCTACCCCTGCTGCTAGCGGAATCGCACTCACTGCCGCCCCGATTGGTAAGATCAGCGCTAACAGTCCTATGACTGTCACTCCCAGAGCGTTTCCGTAAAAGCTGCCCACCAGCAATCCCACGGCAGGCAGCCCAATCGTTGGCACCTGTAGTGCTGCTAGTACCGACACCCCCAAACACAGCAACACCACCAGCAAATGATCTCGCTGATTTAGCTGGTTGACCTGAAGATGGTCTACCCACAGATAAAAAGCCACCGCACAGGCAATCAGCAAGCTAAAGCCGCACAGTCCAATCCAGTTGAAATAGCGATTCGTCAGCCCGAAATAGTCCAGCAGCACAAAGTCAGAGGCATCGATTGGCTCATCAGCACGAACAATCAAACTGCCCTTGTCCACAGAAAGCATGACCGGATCGATCAGACCTATCGCCTGCTCTGCTTGCTGGCGAGTACGCTCTTCATCAGTCACCAAATTAGGCATCAGCGAAGCCGCTAGCAGGTCTGCTGTCAGCGCTCTTACCTTTTCGTCTGGCTCTGTGGCGACTCGTGACTCTATTGCCCTACGCAACAGATCGTCTGGAGTGCCAACGCTGATGCCTTGGAGCATCATGTCGTCAAAAAGCTGATGCGAGACCGTTTCTACCTTGAGCCACTGATCTTCCGATAGTTCAAACAGGCGATAGTTGTAGAGTGACTGGTCCTCTGTGCTCGCGGCGGCGGCTAGTGCTTCTGCATCTTTACGATACTGCTCTCTGCGATTTTCCAACCGCAGTTGCAGCTGCGCCAGTCTTGGCAAACTAGAGAGTTCGCGATAAGCCAGTAGCTCTTGCAAAGCAAACTTTTGCTCAGGTATAAAGGCGTCAAGGGTTTGGAGAATGCCACTGTCTTCTAAGCCGATATCTTCTAAGGTATCGCTAGAAAGATTGTTCTCCGAGACTACACCAACGTTCTTTTCACCTGTGCCAGGACCAGTCAAATTTGGATTGGTCGAATTGGAATTAGTCGAATTGGGGATAGCCGAATCGGGAATAGTCTGAATCTGCGCAGCTGAGAGATTAGGCTTTTTTGCTAAGCGCCATACTGCTCTCCACTGTGCTTCGGTAGACTGAAACAGGAAGTTTTGAGTTGTTTTTGAAAGTGTTTCTGAGTTTAGAAAGGGCGGGTCGCTGGCCTGATCTCGCAGCTCACGGCCTTGCTGTAAGAGGGTATCGAGCGATCGCGATGCTGTTATCGTCTGCTCTGGATCTATTTTTAGTACTTGGACCAAGCCATTGCGAACAGCTTCACGCTGGGCTTCAGTAGCTTTTTTGTCTTCGACAGCAGCATCGGCTGGCGCGTAGAAAGTTTGCGGCGCAATCGATCGAACGTCTAAAGTGGGCTGTCGGTAGAATCTTTGACCAAAGCAGGTTGCTAAGACCAAGATAGCGATCAGTGTCACTGTCCAGGTGCGCTTGGAACCGATTGATGAGCGAATTAAGGTATGGCCTGTCGAGCGTCGGACATAGGATCGCCGAGCCTTTGGGCGGTAGCTGGCAGAGCGACGAACAGAGCTAACGGTAGGCGATCGCGTTTCCCCATCGCCGCTAGCATTGGGCTGTCCTGTACCATAATTTCCGGTGCTTCCATCAGCTGTATCGGTACCAGATGCATTGACGCCGGCATTAGATACGGACTCTACCACTGGCTGTTCGCCTTCTAATAGAAGGAATTCTTGCGCACCCTTTACTAATGGGGAACAGCGATGCGTAACTCTTTTCTTCAGAGTCTGACTAGGTGGCTCTAGCTTGTCAATTAGACTATTAGCAACGGCGAGAAAAGCGCGTGACCAAAACTGCCAAGTTTGACTAGCAATGCGACGGAGAGCGTCCATAATCCCCACCCAGGCAGCCTACCTAACCAGCCGCTGTAGCAATGCTACAAGCGGGTATACATGAGAAATTAAGAAAACCCCACGGGGCCAGCAAACAGTTCATTCGACTATCAGTTTATTTATCTATTTCTATTCAGCTAGCCATTTTTATTTAGCTATTATAGTGCGTGGCTTTCTGGTAATACCTGCCCACTGGTCAAATAGACAGTCGGCCATATCAACTACCTGGCTTCGTCTCATCCTTTGATCCCTAGAATTCTGCTTTTCGCCACCTGACTGGATATCAGACTGCTCACTATCAGACTGATTCATATTATGTTGCAACTGCCATAGAACGGGTAGGGATCTCCTCCCACTTAGCGCTCCAGCAACTACACCAGTCACTAGTACAGAATCTGCACTCTCAGCATCTACTTTAGTAGCGTTTACCTTACTGAGGAGTGTCGACGAGGAAATAGCAGCCTGGCTAGAAGCGTGAATCCTTTGAGACTGTCGGATCGCAGCGGAGTAATCGTCTGACTGGGTTAGCGCGATCGCAATTCCATCAATAATCGCATCACTAGTAGTCGCTAAACCATGCAGCACTTGACTTCTCAGAGATTGCCAAAGCGCCTGATAGCAGCGATGCTGCAAAGAGGATAGTCCATAGTCTGATGCGCGCCTCTCCAATGTGGCTGTCGTTGGGAACGACTCTAACAGCTTGTCCGGCACCTCGAAGCCCATCCCCAAAGAAGATCGAGACAACCGCTCTGAACTGCTCAAGGCAATCGACAAGATGTCACCAAATATCAACTTTTGAATCAGACGCTGAGCGTCTTTTTCTAGCTTTCTTTGCTCTGGCTTTCTTTGCTCTGGCTTTCCTTGCTCTGGCTTTCCTTGCTCTGGCTTTGCCTTGCTTCAGCTCTCTGCTGGAGCTGAGTTCAAATATTGCACGGCATCGCCTTACGGAGTCGCTGTGATAGCGCAAAAGCGGCGGCAGGCTACTGAGCACGGAATCTGAATCTGCTACTGATGACCTAAATCTCTGTGGACTGTGCAGAAAAGTATTGATTTCAGCTAGATGACTGGTAGCTATAGCGAGCAAATTCGCATCGTCGTCTACGCCTACGGATAGACCAGGCCCCAATGAGCTAGCCCCCGAACCCGCATCGAAATCGCGAGTACTAGAATCGTGAATACTATCATAGTGAAAACCATTGGACTGTAAGGCCATCGGCACCATCCATAGACCCATAACAGCACCCTGAAACCTGTCTTGTAACAGACCGTCTGCGCGATCGCCCCTATGACCAGATTTAGATTTACCGTCTGCGCTGTAGGTCTCTATCATGCTTAGTCCTCGCTATTCCTTTCGCACACTATTCCTTTCGCACACTAGTGACGTAGCTAGACAGCGAATCTTTATACTGCACACGCGCTTCTCTTGCGCGTATTGATTCGTACTGCAACCTTTACTGTGGTCTTGGCACCGTTAATTGTATCTGTATATATTGATATGGCCTGATGGACACTACGCAAAAGGTTGAGGAAACCCACAATGGTCAGTAATTCTCTCATTCAGCACCTCAAAATAAGGGTAATACTGATATCAGCTACACTTGCCAGCACTACGGCTAGCGTAGCTGCAACTGTTCCCAACGATGTAGCTTCCCTCACCCGTACCGCCAATGCGTTCGCCTACCCGAACACGTTCACAAAACAAAGCATAGTTCAACTGAACTCTTTTCCTCGAGTTCCGGTTCAGCTAGCTCAATCGACAGCGATTGTCTATCCCACTCTACGAGCTGGCAGTGCTGGTGAAACCGTCAGCAGACTACAAGCAACCCTAAAGCTATTAGGCTTTTATCAGGGCAACGTTGATGGTGCCTATGGCCAGTCTACGCAGCAGGCCGTTATTGCATTTCAGACTGCCGCCGATCTTACTGCCGACGGCATTACGGGACCGGCTACTTGGCGCAGACTACTTCCTGCACCTGGGGATATAAACGCTGCTGCTGCTGATACGAGTAGCGGAGAGGTCACTAGTGTGGAATCACCCACGGAACCGGTTACTACAGAAACCGATAGCGAACCTGTTGCTAGCGGTCCCCCCATCCTTCGACCTAGCGCTGAGGGCACTGCCGTATCGCAGCTTCAGGAAGAGCTTCAGACCCTGGGATACTACAACGGGGCTATTGACGGAAGCTACGGAGAGCTGACAGAGGCTGCCGTCCGAGAATTTCAGGCCGATCAGCAACTGATCGTCGATGCTGTTGTTGGCCCAGCTACTTGGGACGCGCTATCTAGGGCGTTGAAGGAATAGTTGAGGATTTATAAATATCACCAGCCGAACGGCTGACCGCCTCTTAAAGTTTGATCAGCTGTGGGTTTGAGAATGTAGGTTTAGCAAGGCGCAGATCTAGTCGTTTGCCTCTAGCCATAGGGGTAATTCGCTGCCGCCCATGATGGCCCTATCGTAACTATCGAAAGTAGAACCAGCGTGCGTGATGAAAGTCACATAGTCACTCATCAAGAAGTAAACGCCGACCATAGCAGCCGCAGAAGAAGCCACTAAGAAACCCGCCAGCATCAGCGAGAACTCTTGGTTTTCGACAGCTCTATCCATCAGACGCAGCGCCCAAAAAACCAGACCGGTAACAATGGTAACAATCAGTAAGATCATCGAGAAAGACAGAACCTGAGCGGGGTGGCATCAAAAAACCGACCCCTTACAAAATTAGAAGTCTAAAAGTTTTAGAGCAGGACTATAACTATGACAAAAACCACAAAACCCGTATGTGTTGTCATGGCTTTTACATAGCTTAACAGAATCACTCATAATTAACTAGCGGTAGATGCGCAGGTAATGCTAAGTGTGCAGTTCGCCGAAAATCTGATATTTGAAGGCTTTCTGTAGACCGACTGTAGTCCTTTGAACGACAGTTCTGCTCTTTAACCTATTGAATTAACCATATAAGCTCTTTCAGAAAAGTCACAGATCCATAAGGTTTTGTAAATGATCTATTGACGGATCACTAGATCGTGGCGGACTAGATAGTCTTTGATTTCACCTACGCTGAGCTGGCCGTAGTGAAGCAGCGAGGCGAGCAGTGCGGCTTCAGCTTTGCCTGTGGTAAGCGCTTGATAAATATGCTCACAGGTACCAGCTCCGCCCGATGCGATTACCGGTACGTTAACCCTGCTGGCAATTGCTTCTGTCAATGTCAGGTCATAGCCAGCCTTGGTGCCGTCTGCGTCCATGCTAGTCACTAGCAGCTCTCCGGCGCCTCGGCTGACGACTTCACATGCCCAGTCCACCGCATCTAGGCCAGTATTTTCGCGACCTCCTCGAACGAAGACATCCCAACCTGGCTGGGCTGCATTCTCAGATCGACGCCGTGCATCAATTGCGACCACAATGCACTGGTTGCCAAAGCGATCGCTAGCTCTATCGATTAGATCGGGATCTCGCACTGCGGCTGAATTGATACTGACCTTGTCAGCTCCTGCTCGCAGCAGTTTTTTGATGGTATCTAGCGAACTGATGCCGCCGCCTACTGTTAGGGGAATGAACACTTGCTCGGCGGTGCGATAGACCACGTCGTAAATTACGTCTCTATCTTCGTGGGTGGCGGTGATGTCTAAGAAAACCAGTTCGTCTGCTCCAGCTTCGTTGTAAATTTTGGCTAGCTCCACCGGATCGCCTGCATCCTTCAAATCGACGAAGTTGACTCCCTTCACCACACGGCCCGCTTTTACATCAAGACAGGGAAGGATTCGTTTGGCGAGCATGGGAACTTTTCTCTCTATATTGTTCTTGTTCGGCTTGGTTTTAGTTCAACTTCTGGTTTGAGGTGACCAAGACTATAGTTGACGAAATCTCTCCAGATGAGCCCGAGTCGCTGATAGACTGGTTACTGGCGTTGAGTTAGACATTAGTAAGGATACAGTCTTTAGACATGGATTTAGAAATCGGACAGCGGGTTCAAGTTCGTCGCATGCGCGATCGCGTCAACAAACAACTCGCAGGTCGTCTCGGCGAAACTGGAGTCATTCAAGCCTTCAAAGTGCTAGACGGCCAAAATATCGGGGCTCTAGTAAGCTTTGATTCTGACGACTTTACGACCTGGTTTTTTGAAGACGAACTACGTCCTGTGGCTGATTAAGATGACGCTGATTCTCACATTTCTCGGTAAAGGGGGGAGCGGGCGCACGACAGTTGCGATCGCTGCCGCGCAAAAGCTGACAGACGAAGGTAAGCGGGTTCTACTGATTTCACAAGAGGCTGGGCCAGCCCTTTCTATGCTGACTAGTGCTGCGATCGGGCCTACGCCAGCATCGGTCAGCGTATCTGAAAAAACATTCCAAGCGGTGCAGCTACAGACTACGCAGCTCGTTGAAACAAATTGGGAGAAGCTTAAACAGTTTGAAGCGCAGTATCTGAGAGATCCGTTTTTCAAGGCAGTGTTTGGTCAAGAGCTAAGCGTGGTTCCAGGAATGGATGACTTTTTAGCCTTGAATGCGATTCGTGAGTATACCGCGAGCAATCAATATGACGTGATTGTGCATGACGGGCCGGGCAATCAGGCTAGTTTGAGAATGTGGGGTGCTATTGGCGGTATCGACTGGTACTTTCGTCGGTTTAAGCAGGTATTTCAGGATTCTCAGTTCTACCGTTCGATTTCACCGTTCGTTGCCCCAGTGACGGGAGCGGTGTTTAGCAGCGGGCTATCTGGAGATATTTGGAGCCAGCCCGAGACACAGAGCGTGGAAGGTATGGTGGCTAGAGGCAAAGCCATGGTCAAAGACCCGATGCAGCTACGGGCCTATGTGGTGACTACTGGCGATGAGATTGCGATCGCGACCGGCAAATATCTCTGGAGCGCCGCTCAGCAGATCGGGCTCACGGTTGCTGGAGCCATTGTCAACGCGCCATATCCTGATCAAGCTGAGGGCGATCAGACGCAAACTACAGAGGCGATCGCAGCCTTCGACCCAATTCCCGTAAGTGCGCTAGGTTATAGCGGCTTGAAAAGCGAACCCAGTGGCTGGCAGCCTCTGATAGCTGCCTTGCCTACCTTGACATCGCCAGTCACTGTCCCTAGCCCAATGAGCGTGGATGTAGCGAGCAGTACAGTCAAACTGTTTTTACCGAGCTTTGATAAAACCCAGGTAAAGCTAACTCAGTACGGACCAGAGGTGACAGTAGAAGCTGGTGACCAGCGGCACAATCTATCTCTACCCCCGGCTCTTAATGGTCGTTCCGTCACAGGCGCGAAGTTCCAGGCAGGCTACCTGATCATTTCCTTCGGCTAGCCGGTTCTATCCGGGTTGAATCAGCATCATTCTTTTAGTGTTACTCATCTCTCACCGTTATTTCAGCATCGTTATTTCAGCACTGATACCTTAGTGTTATCTCAGTCAGCAGAGGCAAAAGGAGCCTGAAATGTCCGAAGATACTCAATCTCCCACCGCACCGCTAAGCGATCCTATTGAGACGGGAACAGACAGTAAGCTTAACGGCAGTCAAAAGAGTAGTAAGGCTCGGCAGCTGCTTGGTATGAAAGGCGCAGAAGCTGGCGAGACTTCTATCTGGAAAATCCGCCTTCAGCTGATGAAGGCGATTACTTGGATTCCGCTGATTTGGGGCGTAGTGTGCGGTGCGGCCTCCTCCGGCAAGTTCACTTGGACTGTTGAAAATGTCTTGATTTCAGCGGCCTGCATGCTGATGTCTGGGCCACTCCTGACTGGCTACACTCAAACTATTAATGACTACTACGACCGCGACCTAGACGCAATCAATGAGCCCAACCGCCCAATCCCGTCTGGCGCAATCTCTCTAGGGCAAGTTCAGGTGCAAATTTGGGTGTTGCTGCTAGGTGGGCTGGCTGTTGCTTATGGCCTAGATGTATGGGCGGGTCACGACTTTCCGACCTTGTTCGCGCTGGCGCTAGGCGGTTCCTTTATCTCCTATATTTATTCAGCGCCCCCGCTGAAGCTCAAACAAAATGGCTGGCTGGGCAACTATGCACTAGGTGCTAGCTATATTGCGCTTCCCTGGTGGGCAGGTCATGCGCTGTTTGGTGAGCTCAATCCTACGATTATTGTGCTGACCTTGATTTACAGCATGGCGGGACTGGGTATCGCTGTTGTTAATGACTTTAAGGCAGTAGAGGGCGATCGCGAGCTGGGCCTGAAGTCGTTGCCAGTGATGTTCGGCGTACAGACGGCAGCCTGGATCTGTGTGCTGATGATCGATGTTTTTCAAGGCGGTATGGCAGCGTACTTGATTGCTATTCACAAGAATCTTTATGCAGTGCTGCTCATTCTGTTGATCATTCCGCAGATTACTTTCCAGGATATGTATTTCCTCCGTAGCCCTCTGGAAAATGATGTGAAGTATCAAGCTAGCGCTCAGCCCTTTCTGGTGCTGGGGATGTTGGTGATGGCGATCGCGCTCGGCCACAGTGCGCTGGTCAGCTAGTACCTTAGTTGGCTAGTACCTTAGTTGGCTGAAGCCCAGTCAGCTGGACTAGCAGGCCACAAAGCTTTCGCGACTAACTCTAGTGTTTTAACCCTCTTCCTGTTTCAAGACCCTTAGGGTTTCCTTATTTTCCGACCTATTTTTGCCGTACAATCACTTAAGCGCAAGGCGTCGAATTTCTTACTAAGTCAGTCGCTTTCCGCTACCAAAGCAGCGCTGTTGTAGTAGGCATTTCCTCTCATGTCGATCGGTTATCTTGCACTTGTCCTCCATGCTCATCTTCCCTTTGTTCGCCATCCAGAAAGCGACTTTGTCCTAGAAGAGGAGTGGCTATTCGAGGCCATTACAGAAACCTATGTCCCTTTGCTGACTATGTTCGAGGGACTGAAGCGAGACGGCATCGATTTCAAAATGACTATGAGTATGACGCCACCTTTGGCTGCTATGCTCCGCGATCCGCTACTACAAGATCGCTACGACGTTCATCTAACTCAGCTAGAAGAGCTGCTTGAAAAAGAAATAGAGCGCAACGAGCACAACGGCCATATCAAATATTTGGCCGAGTACTACGCGAAAGAATTCGCTCACGTCCGTAAGGTATGGGAAAGTTACGACGGCGATCTGACCAAAGGCTTTCGCAAGTTTCTAGAAAGCGGCAATCTGGATATCATGACCTGCGGGGCCACTCACGGCTATCTGCCGCTGATGAAGATGTATCCCGAGGCGGTCTGGGCCCAGATAGAAGTTGCCTGTCAGAGCCACGAAGAGATCTTTGGACAGCGCCCCACAGGTATCTGGCTACCGGAGTGTGCTTATTACGAGGGACTAGAGCGAATGTTAGCCGATGCCGGGCTACGCTACTTCCTCACGGATGGCCACGGCATTTTGTACGCTAGGCCACGTCCGCGCTATGGCGCATATTCTCCTATCTATACCGAAGCAGGCGTTGCTGCGTTTGGCCGAGACCACCAGTCTTCTCAGCAGGTGTGGTCTTCAAAGGTAGGCTATCCGGGTGCGCCTGAGTATCGCGAGTTCTATCGAGATCTAGGCTGGGATGCTGACTATGAGTACATCAAGCCCTACATCATGCCGAATGGTCAGCGGAAAAATGTAGGCATCAAGTACCACAAGATCACCGGCAAAGAAGTCGGTAGTTCGGACAAAGCCTGGTACGACCCTTACTGGGCAAAGGAAAAGGCTGCTCAGCATGCGGGCGATTTCTCCTACAACCGCGAGCGTCAGATTGAAGGCTTGCACGGCATGATTCAGCGTAAGCCAATTGTAGTTTCCCCGTACGATGCGGAACTGTACGGACACTGGTGGTATGAAGGTCCATGGTTCCTAGACTATCTGTTCCGCAAGAGCTGGCACGATCAGGGCACCTATGAAATGACCCACCTGGCCGACTATCTCAAAAGCAATCCGACTCAGCAGGTTGCCCGCCCATCGCAGTCTAGCTGGGGCTACAAAGGTTTCCATGAGTACTGGCTCAACGAGACCAATGCCTGGATCTATCCACATTTGCACAAAGCAGCTGAGCGGATGATCGATCTAGCAAAGCGCGAACCCGCAGACGAACTCCAGTGGCGAGCGCTAAACCAGGCCGCTAGAGAATTGTTGCTGGCTCAGTCATCTGACTGGGCGTTCATTATGCGTACTGGGACGATGGTACCCTATGCAGTCCGTAGAACGCGGGGACACCTGATGCGATTCAATAAGCTTTGGGAAGATATCCGAGCAGAGAAAGTAGATGCTGGCTGGCTAGAGAAAGTAGAAGAAATCGATAATATCTTTCCAACTATCAATTACCGCACCTATCGCCCCCTGTAAGCTCTTATCTATAAAGAGCTGTCCTAGAGGCCGTGAAATCTGCGTTCTGTTAAATCAGGAGGTTGTTTATCTCGAAGAGATAGTACTGCTGACCACCCTTCGATAGTTGCGATTGGACGAGCACAAATATCTCATCTATTCGTTGCAGCCTTCCTGCTCAGAGCCGCTATCTGAAAGAACTCCACACCGCACCCAGGTGTCAATCTTCTCTGATGTTTTAGCCTCCATCAGTAAACCTTTGAGCTGACTGCCGCTTAGTTCTTCTTGTTCGAGGAGAAGCTCAGTCGTGGATATTAGTAGATTACGATTGATGCTTAGTATCTCTTTGGCCACGATGTAAGCGTGATCGATGGTTTGCTTTACTAGTCGATCAATTTCTGCGGTCACTTCACCGCTGACAGTGCGCCGAGTGGTGCCGTTGTTCAAAAACTGAGCCTGCGTTTTTTCAAAGGCGATCGGTCCAAGCTCTGAGCTCATGCCGTATTGGGTGACGGCTCGCTCTGATAGGTCTGTGGCTTTCTGGATGTCGTCGCTAGCTCCGGTGGAGACTTTTCCAAAGGTGATTTCTTCGGCAGCGCGACCACCTAGCAATGTTGCAACTTGTCCACGCAGTTCGTCTTCTAGTAGTAAGAAGCGATCTTCTTCCGGGGTTTGTAGGGTGTAGCCTAGTGCGCCCATACCTCTAGGAACGATGGAGATCTTCGAGACGATGTTGCTACCGGGCATGAGTGCGCCTACGATTGCATGGCCAACTTCGTGGTAGGCGACAGTTTTTCTTTCGGTTTTAGTGAGGATGCGCGATCGCTTTTCCAACCCTGCCACTACTCGCTCAATTGCTTCGTCAAAATCGGCTGCTAGTACCGCCTGACGGTTGTTGCGAGCGGCAAGCAAAGCCGCTTCGTTCACTAGATTAGCGAGGTCTGCACCTGAAAATCCTGAGGTTTGAGCAGCGATCGCATCTAAATCTACATCCTCACCGATCAGCACAGGGGCGGCATGTACCTTCAAGATCTGCGATCGCCCACTCTTATCAGGCCGATCTACTAGCACCTGCCGATCAAACCGACCCGGTCGCTTCAGGGCCGCATCTAAAATCTCAGGCCGATTCGTTGCTGCAATCAACATCACCCCGGTATTTCCATCAAAGCCATCCATCTCAGTTAGCAGCTGATTAAGCGTTTGTTCTCGCTCGTCGTTGCCGCCGTTTGCACTGCCTCCTCTTGCCTTCCCAATTGCATCTAGTTCATCAATAAATACAATGCACGGTGCCTGCTTCTTCGCCTTGTTGAACAGATCTCGTACGCGAGAAGCACCCACACCCACGTACATTTCAACAAACTCCGAAGCGGCAATGTTCAAGAAAGGAACGCCTGCTTCACCCGCTACGGCTTTCGCGAGAAGTGTCTTCCCAGTTCCTGGCGGCCCTACTAGCAATACGCCTTTTGGCATCTTTGCGCCAATTCGACGATACTTCTCACCATCTTTTAGAAAATCAACAACTTCTTGAAGCTCTTGTTTGGCCTCATCTACACCTGCAACATCAGCAAAAGTAACCACAGATTTTCCTTTTGATTTGCTGCTAGCAGGATTGTATGACCTGGCTTTACTCTTTCCAGCTCCCACGACGTTACCGATTCCACCCGGCGCATTTGCTTTGGCTAACCAGGCAAACGCGCCTACTAGTGCGCCAGTAGAAAGCAGCAGCCCGACTAGGCTCGCAGCTACGTCGTTAGTGGCAAGGTCCGTAAAGGCTACCTTATGCTGACGTAGCAGTGCTGGAACATCGGCAGCGGCGGTATTGGCTCTAGTGTAGTAGCGCTTGCCACCGAAGGCAGATTTAAGCTGATATTCGATGCGGCTGGGTTTGAGTGTTGCTCTTTGTACTTTGTTTGTAGTTACCTGTTCAACAAAAGTGTCGTAGGCAGTCTGGCTGAGCGGTTCCGTCTTCATTGTTGTTCTCTTGAGAAGTGCTGTTAAAAAGAACGTTAAGAAGCCGGAGAGCAGTTCCCCGCAAGGTGCATTGAGCTTCTCAACGCTTTTATTATGAACATGTTCTCAGCTCGACCCAAGAGGTGATAACCCATCTATTTCAGCATTGTTTATACGAGATAGACCTGAGCTTTGTACGGCTGTTGCGACAAATATAGTAGGTTTACCGAAGAACAGTTTGCTTTTGTTTCGGTAAACCCAACTAAGTTCGCGACGTTGCCGCTTACGGGTTGCATAAGTGGCTTACGATTTGTTTATGCAGTTTTTCCTGCTGCTGTGTGTCCGCTGCTATGCATTTAGACACCATGTATTAAACTTGTATTCATTATGTAGGGTGTAGTTAATCGCCTTGCACAATACAAGCGCCGAAAGTCCTTTTGAAAAAGTTTATGAGTTCTGCGATTATCTTTGCTACACGGCTATCTACAGAAAAAGCAGCTTTTGTTCAGGCTTCGTTCTCTCCGTCTGCTGTCAAAGAAAGATCTAGCAGCACTGTCAAAGAGAAGTATCCAGACTACAAAATTATCGTTCTCAATGACGATTTCAATACCTTTGAGCATGTCGTCAAAACGCTCACGACCTATATTCCGGGTATGGACAGTGACCAGGCATGGGCACTGGCTGACCAGATTCACAACGAGGGGCAGGCAATTGTCTGGACTGGTCCTTTGGAGCAGGCGGAGCTTTATCACTCTCAGCTGATTCGCGCTGGGCTGACTGTGGCCCCCTTAGAAAAGGCGTAGGGTAGCAGTGGGAAGGAAGGGGACTGGCAAAAAAGCGTCTAGTAGAAAGGCCCGTAAGTTGAAAAACAGCAAGATAGCTTCTGCAAAAACTGATGCAGGTACCGGTTCTTCGGCAGCGGATAAGCAGTCTGAAAAGGGCAGAGTTGTGATTACTCACTCTACTTACATTCCTGGTTTGATTCCACTGTTAGAAAAACTAGCGACTGTTCCCCGCATTCAGACGATTACCCCAGCAGTGATTTCTCGTGCTAGGTCTAATGCTCCGGCACTGCGACTGAGGGTTTCGGTGGCAATTCTTGGCGGGTTTAAGCTGATCGCGCGTAAGGGAAAGTCAGCACAGGAGGTGTTTGTGGTGACTGAGCTGAGTAAGGGCGATTTGGAAAAGGCGATCGCACCCCTCCTCTCATAGCCTCTGTGATTGTCTATGCCACACCCCAATATCGATTGGCAAACAGAGGGCGCTGTCTGCTTCTCTACAGCAGGCGCATTCTTTCGAGCCAGTAGCAAAACAGGGCGTGACCTTGCCATACTGGCAGCGCTAGCTCACAAGCAGCATTCTGCCAATCCAGATGGGAAACTGCGAGTACTAGATGCCATGACGGGCTGTGGGGTCCGAGCCGTGCGCTATCTGTTAGAGGCAGAGGCTGACTATGTTTGGGCAAATGAGGGGAACTGGGAGCTGAGTGAGCTGATCCAGGTCAATTTTCGGACCAATTTGAATTCTCCTCTGCTTGCTGGTCGCTATCACCTTACGCATCAAGATGCCAACGCAGTTTTCTTTGATGTTCATCAGCGCCAAGACTTTTATGATCTGATTGATATTGATAGTTTTGGTAGCCCGCTCCCTACGCTCAGCACTAGCCTATGGGCCGTGAAACTGGGCGGATTGCTCTACCTTACTAGCACTGACGGACGGGCAACCAGTGGCCGGGCGCCAGATAGCAGTTTGCGCTCGTATGGTGCCTACGCCCGCGCCCATCCCGCTGTACATGAACAAGGGCTGCGTTTGCTGATTGGGGCGGCTGTTCAGCAGGCGGCGGCTAGGGGATTGGGCGCGAAACCTGTTTTTTCTTGGTACTGCGGCGAAGTGAATCGCGTGATGATAAGAGTCACTAGCACTTCGGACTGGAGAAGCGACTACTACGGGTTTCTAACCTATTGCCATGCTTGCGGACAGTTTCAGACTTTGGGTTGGAAAAAACTGGGAAAAGGGATGCCCTGCGCCTGCCGACACGAAGATCTGCCGGTTGTAAGCGGTCCGATGTGGCTCGGACCTTTGCATAATTTGGCTGATTTGGCCGCTATGCATGACATCGCAATTCAAAAAGAATGGCGCGATCGCGTAGCCCTACTCGAAATTATGCAAGCTGAAGCGAACCTACCACCCTATTTTTATCCGCTTGCCGAAATCGGTAGGCGAGCTAAAACGGACATTCCACCTAGGCAAGTCCTGATTGATCGGCTGCGGCAGGCTGGACACAAAGCCACCGTCACCCACCTTTCGAGCCAAGCCATCAAAACCGATGCGCTTCTATCTACTTGCTTGGGGATAGCTCGGCAACTGTCCTAACCCACATAACAACCGGAATAGATTTTTTCTACACTGTAGTCACTCAGTACAAACTCTGTTATCTACTTCACGTCACGCTACTTTACATCGAGACATCTATATCAGCTATGAAAATATTCTTAGTCGGATTGACCATTGCTGCGGCGGCGATTGGCGGCGGCATTGGCTATGCGGCGTTGAAAACAGACGGTGGGCCTAATATCTTTAGCCGAGAAGGCCAGCAAGAATCTGCTGTCATTCTCTCTGAGTCAGGGCAGAGTCAAGGTACTCAAACTTTTGCACCCGATGACGTAGTGATTTCAGAAGCTGATCTGAATCAGATGGTCGCTGATGCGATCGCCAGCCATCCGCATACCGCGTCAATATCTGACATCACAAAGGGTGTCGATACCGTAATCGAGGGCGATCGCATCAAAAGCGGCGTCAGAATCAATCTCTCTGATATTCCGCTCAATTCCCTACCTGCTGAAGGACAGCAGGCGATAGAACAAATCACTCAAACCTTTCCTTTTCTTAACGATCGCAAGGTCTACGTAGGGATAGAGGGTAGCCCAAAAGTCGTTGACGGCCAGATCAGCTTGGCGAATACCAATGTCAGACTCGGTCAACTCAAGCTACCCATTGCAAATATTGCTAGTCAATACGGATTCTCTCAGACGGATATTGAGGAGCAGCTGAGTATGCTGCTAGCGCAGCAGGGTTTGACACCAGAGGACATTCGGGTAGTGGATGGGCAGCTGGTGATTTCTGGGGTGTCGCAGTAGCTTTGACTGCGCTCAGCTACCGGTATTGAGAAGCTGGCAAAGCTTATTGCTCTTGGATCAGGCGCATGTAGTTTTGCTTTAGCTGAATGTTACTTTCGCTCATTTTTTCCGATAGCCCTTTCTCGGCGTCGCTCATGCTTTCCCAAAAGCTGGCTGAGCGCTGGGTGGATATGTATTCTTGCCATAGTGTCTTTAGCAGCGGAGCAATATCTGGGTGGGCTGGCTCGATCTGGGCAAGCAGGGCTTCAAACTGAGCGGTGGCTTGGGGATAGTTGCTGCCGTCTTTGGCAAGGGCGATCGCGCCGTCTAAGGTCACTTCTAACAAGCTCTTACTAGCCTTTTCACTGTCTTTTTCGCTGGTCTCAGCGTTTGCTTTTTCAGCGGTACTCTCTGACGTAGAAGGGCTCTTAGTCATAACGTTATTATCCTGAATTCTTGGCAAAGTACATTCATTATTGCTTGGTCTTGAACCCTCGGCTCTCTATAAAAAGAGGAAACATTCCGGCAGAGTCTATCGGCAATAAGTCGTATATTCCCAGTGACGACTGTGAGGCAACCGGGATCCCTGCCAGCCTCGACACCGTAGCTCTTCGGCAATTAGTCGATTGATACCACCGTGAGCAACGAGCACTACCATACCACCCGGCGTTTGCGCTTCTAGGATGTCCGCCGCTGACTGCGCACGCTGTCTAGCTTCGGAAAAAGACTCGCAACGCGCACTGTATCCCAGCCGCCATAGGGTCAAGGCAATTATTGTCCAGGTCAGCGCTGAAAACCGAAAGTGACGAGGAAAATCTACTGGAAATTCTATCTCTCGAAACTGCGGGTTAATGATTGGTGGACCAAGCACCCCTAGTAGCTCAGCGGTATGTGTTGCCCGTGGTCTGTGGCTAGCAAATACCCGATCTGCGCGTGCCATAACCTGCTGAACAGCTGATGGAGGCCGTGCCTGGCGTTCAATCTTAGCCGCGTCGTACCGCTCTACAAATTTCCGAAAGCGATCGCCCTGGACTCGTTGCCGCAATGACACTGCCGGTGGACCGTGACGAATCAACGTAATCGACTTACTATAGGACTTACGCATTGACAGGTTAGCAAAGTTGTAGTCTAAGAGTTGTCGGTCATCGACACTCAGTTCAGTTGTCATCATGCGCCAGCCATCAAAACCGTCTACAGCCCAGTGTAATAGCACGTTGTACACTTTGTTTCTGCTGTCAGAGCCGAAGTATGTAAGCTGTGTGCGGCTCTCAGAAGTGCTCGAACAGCTCAGCCATGACAGCGTCAATCGGTTTTTGCTACGCGAACGCTATACGGCTCGAGACCCATTTGACGAAGTCAAAGGGCACATCATTGGGACGGCAGGCACCTTGGGCGTGGACGATAGCGTAGAGGATAAACCGTACCGAGACCCCAGTAAAAGTGCATTTGTTGATTACTTCTGGTCAGGCAAGCATAAGCGCAGCGTTAAAGGCATTAATTTAATCACGCTTTACTACACTGATAGTGCAGGCGATTCCTACCCGATTAATTTCAGACTTTATGACAAACAGGAGAACAAGACTAAAAATGACTACTTTCGCGAGAGGGTGCTTGAGGTCATTCAATGGGAAATCGAGCCCGATTGGGTGACGGGCGATAGTTGGTATTCGAGCCTAGAGAATCTGAAGTTTCTTAGAAACGAGAGAGTGGGTTTTCTATTTGGCATTGCCAGCAATCGTAAAGTCTCAGTAGAGCGTGGAACGGCTGTCTCTGTTAGTGATATAGACATCCCCGAAGATGGCTTAATGGTGTATCTAAAAGCGTTTGGTTGGGTCAGAGTGTTCTGTGCGCCGTTCAAAAACGAACCGCGATATTACATTCTCTACAAACCAGAGTTAATCACTCTTGAACAGCTCACTCACGATGACTTCAAGGCTGTTCATGATGACCACTGGAAGATTGAATGCTTTCATAGGGTGATTAAACAAGTGTGTAATATTGAGCGGTTCTGTGTCCGAGATGAACAAGCAATTCGCAACCACTTTTTCTGTGCCTTGCGCGCTTTCTGCAAGCTGAAAACGATGTGTGTCAACGGTCTGATCAACAACTGTTACGAGATATCGAGGCAGTTATTTGTGCCCGTGATTCGCCAGTTCATCTTGGAAAATCTGAGCACCTCTACGTTTGCCTGACACTATCAGGCTCTATCTGTCAATGCGTAACTCCTGTGACTGTCAATATGTCTTTTTGCGCGAAATGCCAGATGCTAGAGGCAGCCGTGATCGCCTTCCGCACAATCCAGACAAAGTATTTCAACCCGGCGACTTCGAGAAGTTCTTCAAAGAAATGCTCGACGAGGTACAAATCCTCATCCGCAACGGCATCGATCCAATTGCATTCCGAACCGCTTTCCAACAACTGATGGAACAGAACCCTGATATCAATCAAGATGCAATCAAGTCTGTTGAAAAGCGAGGCGAAGATGTGTTAGTAACGCTGCAAGTACCCGAAGGAACAGATGAAGGTAAGATCGAACGCGACTTTGACAATGGCTATCAGATTGGGCTAAAAGAAGGGCGCACGGCGGCAATGCTAGAAAGCGCGCCAGATTTTGAGAAGCTGGCTTTCTTACTAGCTGAAAAAGATGTGACCACTATTCAGAGGGCTGAAGTGATGACTGGAAATGACCAGAGCCAGCGGATCAACATTCAAGGAAACGCGAATCAGTCGGCGGTGACGCTAGGGGACAGCAATCAAGTCTCTAATCAAATCAATCAGTTAGGAGAAACTGAGACGCAGGCCCAGCTAAAGCATCTGTTAACTCAGCTACAGACCGCGATTGATTCAGAGCCGGAGCTGAGCGAAGAGGAGAAAACAGGGGCGCTAGCGGAAGTCGGAGAGATTGCAGCGGCTGGGCAGTCGCCTACGGATGGGCCGATGAAGCAGGCGGCGAGGCGATCGCTCAACGCACTCAAAGGCATTACGCTAGGACTCGATGAAACAACAAAGCTAGCGACCACAGCAAAGGGGCTTTTGAATGCGATCGCACTCCTATTTCAGCCTATAGCTTCCTGACCATCACCACTCATTAACACTCACTACGGCACAACTGTAACAGGCGTGCCCACCTTCACCATTTCATACAGCTGACGAACATCTTCGTTGTACATCCGAATGCAGCCGTGAGAAGCCGCGCGTCCTACAGAATCACGGTTTGGCGTACCGTGGAATCCGATGGAATTGTTGCCATCTGTCCAAAAGGCAATCCAGCGATCGCCTAAGGGATTGTTGGGTCCGGGTGGCATTGACTCGTTTGTGAGCGGATTGGTCCAGCCAGGATCGGTAATCTGATGAAATACTTCAAATTTGCCAGTGGGTGTCTCCCAACCAGGGCGACCAATTGCCACCGGATAGCTGACCTCTACAGAATCCCCCTTGTAGACATACACCCTCTTCTCACCTAAACGAAGCTCTAAACTAACCGTTTCGGTTTCTGCCGCTGTATCAGCAGTGGGCGTCGGCGCTGCCTCTTCTACAGGGACCGGAACCGGCAGGGTCTGGCGATCGGGAATGGTCTGTAGCAACTCGCTTAGGGTGGCTCTCTTCGATGTGGCGTTCTGGGCGGGAGCACCTTCAACTAAAGAATTCTCTGCTGTGAATTCCGAGGCCAGTTCTTCTGACAGCTGTTTCACAGATGCTTGGGCAAGCTTCGTGGTTGCTAAGGCTTTGCCTGGTGCGATCACAGAAAGAAAACTTCCACACGCCATGACGCCAAAGGTGACAGCCAAAGTTTTGTGCAAGCAATGCTTTGTTCTGGAATACATTCTGATAGGACTGGTTGGGTGAGGCAAAGTAAATCGGAGGTAAATATGTACGAGCCAGCGCTCCCTATTATAGCTGTCGTCAGCTGATCGCTGTATCGGCCTGAATGAACAGTGCTGACACCGCAGAAGGTCTTTGGCAAGGGGAAAGTTTATTTGCCGATACAAAAGCGGCTGAAGATTTCGTCCAGCATGGATTCTGTCATTTCTTCTCCGGTGACTTCGCCGAGAGCATGGATGGCAATGCGCAGGTCAATGGTCCAAAAATCCAGGGGGAGCGCGTTTTCTATAGTCTGTTCAACTTGGGTGAGGGCGATTTTGGCCTGGGTAAGAGCGGCAGCCTGGCGCTGATTGATCGCGATGTCGGTGTTGGCGGCAGTGAGACTGCCCGTGTTGGCGGCGGTGAGGATGGCGGCCTCAAGATCGGAGATGCCTTGGTTGGTGGCGGCAGCGGTATGGACGGTGGGGAAAACGCATTTTGGTAACGAGACTGCCTCGCTCATGAGAGAAGGGAATTCGACTGCGTTCAGCTGCCCCTCAGGGGAAGGAGTAAGTAGGTCTATTTTATTGATGACGATGATGTGGGGTCTGTGTTTAATTTTTTCGTAGAGGGTTTGTTCTGCTTTGGTCCAGCCCATGGTGGCATCTATGGTCAACAGCACCAGGTCGGCAGCTTGTGCGGCGGTAAGGGATCGTTCGATGCCGATTTTTTCGACTTCGTTGGTGGCGGTGCGAATGCCAGCAGTGTCTAAAACTTGGATGGGAATACCACCAACGATCAGCTGGGATTCGACAACGTCACGGGTAGTGCCGGGGAGGTCGGTGACAATGGCGCGATCGCTCTGGCTCCAAGCATTGAGCAGGCTAGACTTGCCGACGTTGGGCTGGCCAATAATGGCGACTTTTAGCCCGGTGCGAAGCAGTTCTCCCTGGTGGGCGGTGGAGAGAATCTGGATGATTTGCTGATGGATAGCCTGAAGCTGCGATCGCACGCCATCTTCATCCATGGGCGGCAAATCATCCGCAAAATCTACTCTTGCCTCTACCTCTGCAAGCACGTCTAGACATCGGCTGCGTAGCTGACGAATAGCCTCAGCCAGCTTGCCACGGATGCCCATTAGTGCCGTTTGAGCAGCCTGCGGGGACTGAGCACCCACCAGATCGGCGACGCTTTCGGCCTGAGTTAGATCCAGGCGGCCGTTTAAGAAAGCTCGGAGGGTAAATTCACCTGGATGGGCGAGTCTAGCGCCCCGCTGAATGCAGAGCTGGAGAACCTGCTGCACGGCCATGATGCCGCCATGACAGTGGAATTCGACAACGTCTTCACGAGTGTAAGAGCGGGGCGATTTCATCAGTAGCAGCAGCGCCTCATCAACGACGGTTTGGCCGCTGCGTACATGTCCATATAGAATGCGGTGACTGTCCCATAGCTGCTGACCTGGTGCATGGAACAGCTGCTGAGCGATCGCGATCGCATCTAATCCTGACAGCCTGACGATGCCGACACTGCCCTGCTGAGGAACGATAGCGGTGGCAATTGCAACAATTGTTTCGGCTTGATGAATGGCCTGAGGCATAGTCGAACGAGCGGTTCTAGCAAAGAAAGGTCTATGAAGAGACTGTACGGGCTAAGCCATCACATATCAATGTTTGAGGGTATGAAGCTGTAGATTGCCCTGCGTAACATCACGGCAAATTTATCGCTCACTCGGTAGATGCTCTCAGTCATTGATATAGAATAGGCTCAATACACAGCCATTCTTCTTAGACAACTGATAGCAGGCCAAACAGAGTAAAACACTTCAGAGAACTGTCTAATTGAGAGCAGCTTCTGATTGGGAGCAGTGTCTAATTAGACATATTAGACATAGATGAGAGATAGAGATTGTGAGGTAGAGACTATGCGAGAAGATTGGGAGTAGAGCCACCAAACAATATGCAAAACTCAATACCAGAAAATAATACTACTGATAGGAGCCAGTCGTCGCCGTTGTCAAAAGGGGACCGCTATTTGTCACCTGCTGCACATCCGACGACCTATCCGTCAGCTCGCCCAGAGTCTTTGGCCCTGATGGAAAGACCAGCCCAGCTATTTCCAGTCAATCGGTCACGCGGGAAAGAGACAAATGGAAGAAAGCTATTCACTAAGCGAAAGCGACTGCCCGATAATTTTGTGCTGAAAAGATTCAACCTACTTTACTGGCAGCGGCTGCTTCGCTACTTTTATATTCGCTTTTTGAGAATGCAGGGAAGCCCTCAGGCGATCGCTAGAGGTGCTGCGGCTGGGGTGTTCGCTGGCTCGTTTCCTCTACTGGGGTTTCAGACGATTATTGGCGTTGCGATCGCAGCCCTGATTCGCGGCAACAAAATTATGGCAGCTGTCAGTACCTGGATAAGCAATCCACTCACCTACGTTCCTATTTTTGCCCTCAATTTTCAGGTGGGCCGCTGGCTGCTGCGCCTGCCCAGTGACATTATCATTCCATCTTCTGCCGCTGGCATGAATGAGTGGATGAGTCTGGGGATGTCTGCAACCGCAGCACTATTAGTGGGATCTTTCGTAGTTGGGACAGTGTCCAGCGTAGTCGCTTACTATCTCGCGCTGAGGATTGTCTTGCGCGTTCGGGACAAAAAGCGGGCTAAATAATTCTCTAAAGGCGACTTGCTGACTGTTTCAACTGATGATTTTAAAGATCGGGCGAATCCAGCGTTGGAGGTGCATTATTCAACGCGCTTGTCTTAACTAGCTTTGGTTGAGCTGACGCCACAGCGCTCATCTTCTCTAAGCTGCAACAACTCAGATTTGGTCTTCTAGTACGTCGTTTTATCTTTACTATCGACCCAATTTTCAAGATCAATGTGTGAACTCGATGTTTATGCCACGGTCTTTGCAAAGTAGCTAACAAAGTAGCTAAACGGGTTGGCTGCATTTGGGTTACTAAAACTGAAACCGTCTCTTTTTCCAGTACCAGAATCTGTATTCTGTAGTGAGCAGTCTGTGTTTTTATCAGACGAAGACGAAGAGGAAATTTGTGATGAAATTTTGGCCAGCAAAGTCCGAGCTATCTAGAAGCCGAGGTTGGGCAATAGCTCTAACGGTATTGACTTTGGTTCCAGTGGTAGGTTGCGCGGTGCGTCCCGGCTCGGCAGTAGCTCAGGTGAACGGGGGAATGCCTGTGTATCAATCAGAACGCGTGTTGAACGTGACTGGCGAGGGATTGCAGTCGATTCCAACGACGTTGACTCAAGTTGATCTAGGTGTGAATATAGAGGCGAAGACGGCCCAAGCGGCTCAGCAGCAGGCAGCCCAACAGTCTAGCGCTGTGATTGAATGGTTGCGATCGCAAGACAACATAGAAAAGCTAGAAACCAGCGGCATTTCGCTTAATCCTCGCTACGACTATGCCAACAATAGGCAGACGCTAATCGGCTACCAGGCAACTAATACTGTTAGTTTTAGAGTGCCAACTGAAGCAGCAGGCCCGGTTATAGACGAAGCCGTCAGCCGAGGTGCAACTCAGATCAACGGTGTCAGCTTTGTTGCAGAAGATGACGCGATCGCTGCTGCCAGGCAACAGGCGCTAGCTAGCGCTGTAGAGGACGCGCAGCAGCAAGCCGATACGGTTCTTGGCGCACTAGGTCTTTCCCGCGAGGAAATCGTCAACATCTCTATCGGCTCTGTCAGCGCTCCGGCTCCGCGCCCCGTAGCGCTAGAAAGTCGAGTCGCCGATTCTGCCGCCAATACGATTGTCCTAGGACAAGAACAGACCATCAGCGGTCGGGTCACCCTATATATCCGCTACTAGCAATTTTTCCTCATGTTCTTCCCCAGTGGCTGAGCGCAGTCACTCTCCCCACATCTGGGTAAAATACATACCAGACAGCAACGGGGCATCATGCTGGGACAAACACTAATTGGCCGCTATCAGCTAACGAGCATTCTGGGTTCCGGGGGATTTGGCCAGACCTACTTGGCGGTTGATATGTCAGCAAGTGAGCAGGGCGATCCGCACACTGTTGATCTGTGTGTAGTCAAGCAGCTCCAGCTTGCCAGTCAGGACAAGCATTTTTTAAAGGTAGCAAGACGACTGTTTCAAACAGAAGTCGAGACCTTAGAGAAACTAGGTTCCCACCCGCATATTCCTACGCTGTTGAATTCTTTTGAGGAAGGAAAAGAGTTCTATTTAGTTCAAGAATTTATTGACGGTTGCTCGCTAGAAGAAGAGATCAAAAGGAAAGGAAAATTTACCGAAGCACAGGCAGTCACGCTACTAGAGAAAGTGCTGTCTGTGCTGTCTTTTGTGCATAGCCATCGGGTGATTCATCGAGATTTGAAGCCTGAGAATTTGATCCGCAGAAGAGATAGCGATGAGGTTGCGCTGATTGATTTTGGCGCAGTAAAACAAATCCGGACCCGGCTGCATACGGGCGAGAAGTCAGCGCTAACGATTGGCATCGGCACCCAAGGCTATACTCCTAGCGAACAGCTCTCCGGGAAGCCGCGCTACAGCAGCGATATCTATGCACTAGGAATGACGGTCATCCACGCTCTGACCGGGCGATCGCCTACTGATTTGCCCGAATCGCCCGAGAGTCTAGAGCCGCAGTGGCAGCAGTATGCACAAGTTGGTCCTGGACTGGCCGTGCTGCTCGCAAAAATGACTCGGCACTATATCTATCAGCGCTATCAAACAGTAGAAGAAGTGCAGCACGATCTAGCTCGATTAGACGAGCTACCCGACGAAATCGCAATGGCCGAAACTTCCTTGGATCTAGGGACGGCTAGGGGAAATCGGAATAGCAAGGCTCAGACAGTACTGGTGCGATGGAAAATGAGTCGTCGAGCGAAGCAGCTGACGGGATTAATTTCTACGCTGATTACGAGCGCTGTCATATTGGGATTGCGGCAGGCAGGCGCGTTTGTCCCTGCTGAGCTAGCAATGTGGGATGGATGGGTGCGCGCTCAGCCGTCCAAAGAGCTCGATCAGCGGCTGTTGGTTGTTGAGATTACAGAGGCGGATTTGCGATCGCTACAAAGAAGAATCCCTTCTGATCGCTCGGTGGCAAAGGCTATTGAAAACCTGCAGCAGTACAAGCCTGTGAGTATTGGCATCAATCTACCACGCGACCAGCCACAGGAGCCCGGAACAGAAGCTTTCAGAGAAAGCTTGAACCAACCCAACATAGTCACAATTACTCATCTGGGCGGAGAAGAAGAAGCCTTTGTGCAGCCACCGATAGGGTCGGCTGCCGAACAAATCAGCTTCAACAACATCGCAATCGATCCAGACTTTCGAGTCAGACGCGCAATGATTGGTTTGTCTGAGGATAGTTCGACCAGCGGTGGGGCTGTCAGTAATGGCTTGGTCGCGAATAGCTCAGCCGAAGCGCGTAAGATAGAGCTGCCTATCTTCTCTTTGGGAACAGAGTTAGCCGTGCGCTATCTTAGGCAAATGAAGAATATCACTCCCGCTGCCGATGAGGTGCTAACGCTAGGCGGCACGCGGTTTGAAAACATGTCTGCAAATTTTGGTGGATACCAAAACGCAGCGATAGAGAACTACCAGATTCCTATTCGATATCGCTCTTCTCATTCGGTGGCACCGACCATCACGTTTTTAGAGGTGTTGAGTGGCCGCTTTGATCCTAAGCTAGTGAGAAACAAGATTGTTCTAATTGGAATGACAGCAGCAAGTGGAAGAGACTTATTTTTGACGCCGTACAATTCAGACAGCGCGCTGAAGCAGATGCCTGGTGTTGTAGTGCATGCTCAAGTTGCTAGTCAAATTTTGTCCGCTGTGATTGATCGCGATCGCCTGCTGTGGGATTGGCCAGAGTGGGCCGAAGTTGTCTGGATTGCCTCATTGAGCGTGACTGGGAGCGCGCTGATGGTCCTCACCCAAAAGGGGCCCATTCTCATTGGATTTGGGGTGGGCGGTTTATTGATTGTCTACTTCGTCAGCCTGACTTGCTTTCATGCAGGCGGTTGGGTTCCTGTGGTCGCGCCAATGAGCGCATTTTTCTTCTCAGCTGCGGGGACTCGTATCAGCAAAAGCTATCAGCGCAGGCATTGGGAGGCCCATCAGTAGCTTACGTCAATGGCTTCTTTGGCTCAGCATTTGTGTGGCTTGCTCTGCTGAGACTGCTGGAGAAAATAGGTAGCCTTGCCCTAGTTTGCAGCCGAGCGATCGCAGCCACTCTAGCTGTTGTTCGGTTTCGATGCCTTCTGCAATCACCTCTAACTTTAGTAGTTTGCTTAACGCAGTGATAGATTCAGCGATGGTTTGATGGCGCGTGTTTCCATCGACGGGACTAACAAAGCTCCGATCGATTTTTAGAGAATCGACCGGTAGCTGATGCAGATAGCTCAGTGACGAGTATCCAGTTCCAAAGTCGTCGATGCTGATACGCACACTGGCAGCCTTGATTTTCTCTAGCAGTTGGACTGTGATGTCAATATTTTCAACTAGCATACTCTCGGTGATTTCCAAGCCTAAGCTGTTGGGCGCGATCGCATAGGCTCCTATTGTTTCTTCAAGCTCCAAAAGTAAAGCAGACTGAAGCTGTCTAACAGAGAGATTAACATTGACCTGAAGCATCCGATCTTCTGTAGGAGTGGTTACGCTATCGGAAAACTGCGCTTGCCACTGTGATAGCTGCCGACAGGCTGTCTGTAGCACCCACTTGCCCATGGGCTCAATCAAACCAGTTTCCTCAGCAATTTCAATAAACTCCATCGGCAACAGCAGGCCTCGATCGGGATGCTGCCATCGAATCAGCGCCTCAAATCCTTGAATGTCTCTGGTTGCGAGATTAACAACAGGCTGGTAGTACAAAACGAACTCATCATTTTTCAACGCTTTGCGCAGATCGTTTTCTACTTGCAGGCGCTGCAGCGCCTGTAGATGCATACTAGGCACAAAGATCGCGTAGCGACCTCGTCCGCTGTGCTTGGCTTCGTACATCGCTAAGTCGGCATCTCGTAGCAGGTCTTCCGCAGTGTGATAGAGGTCCGAACCAAGCGCAATGCCGATGCTCGTACCGATAAATACCTCGTGGCCATCTATCTGCAAGGGCGTATGCAAAAGCGTCAAAATTCGCTCGGCGATTTGTTCAGCTTCTATTGTGTTGTCTAGTTCGTCTAGCAATACAACAAACTCATCGCCACCTAGTCTTGCTGCCAAATCAGTCTCGCGAATAGTCTTCGATAGAATGGTAGCGACAGATATCAGCAGATCATCACCAACCACGTGGCCCAGGCTGTCGTTGATAACTTTGAAGTTGTCTAAGTCCAAGAAGAGCACTGCGAATCGATAACCAGAATGGCGATTGGTTCTTCTCAAAGATAGGTTTAGTCGCTCCATCAGCAGACTGCGGTTAGGCAGTCCTGTCAAACTATCGTGGAGAGAATCGTGCTTGAGGCGTTGTTCTATCTGGATGCGATCGCTGATGTCTAAAAACACCGTATCCCAGACAGTATCACCGTTGGGATAGCGCTCTGGACGTCCGGCGGCTTTCAACCATTTTGTTCGACCCGAGGGGGTGATTGCGCGCCATTCCCACATCCACGGTTCTAGCGATCGCGCAGAGACTGCGATTGAGGCTCTCATTGCTGGTTCGTCATCGTCTGGAATCGTATCCCATAGAGCTTGGCTGTCTGCAACTATTTCTTCGGCGGTTAGCTCCCACAGATCGTAGCAGCCAGGGCTCATGTACAACATGCCGTCTGAGCCATCGGGATGAAGGACATACTGAGCAAGCGCGCCTGGAAGGTTGGCGGCTAGATTACGAAAGCGTCGTTCGCTTCGTTCGAGGGTGGCCTCTACCTGCTTGCGATCGGTAATATCTAGAGAAGTGCCAAATAGTTTGACAATTTGGCCTTCTTGATCTCGAATAGCCTCTGCCCGAACTTCTAGATAGCCCATTGACCCGTCAGTTCTACAGAAGCGGAGATCGAGCTCGAAAGCTGTCCCCTCTGTAGACGATTGCGATAGAGCCTGAACCAAACGAGAGCGATCGTCAGAGTGAATATGACGGATGAGCACGCTTGCTGGTTTAGGCTCATATATGGATATGTCATAGCCAAAAATACAAAATAGGTTCTCTGAGCACACTATAGACCGGGTGGCGATATCCAACTCCCAGTTGCCGATCTGGGCAATCTGTTGAGCTTGAGCAAGCGCCGTTTGGCTTCTCAAAAGCTTTTGTCTTTCAGCTGCGACTTGCTGATATAGCTGCGCTTGCTGAATAGCAACCTCCAATTGTCCCGCTACTGCTTCAGCAAGACTGACTAGCTCGTCTTCCCACCGAAAGCCGTATCGAGGAGTGCTCAAAGTCAAACTTCCCCAAATTTCTCCTTCAATAGATAGGGGAATTAGTAGCCAAGCCCCAGGCGTGCTCTGTGCGACGCTCTGATTGCTTCGGTCGTCAAGCATGCGAGTATCTTCAACTCGCACAATTCTAAGCTGTTTGAGCTGCGCGGCTAGCGGATTTTCCTCATCTGGAATTTCAGTTCCTGTCCTATCCAACGAATTCGGCGTTTGGCAGAACTTTTCAACAATTCTCCAAAGATTTTGTTGAGGAAAATATTGAACAACCGAGCAGTTAATATCGGGGTGGAGCTGAGCGGTTTCGGCAGTAGCTGTTGCAAAAATGGTTGTCAGATCGAGAGAGTTACGGATAGATTGAACAATTTGACTGATGGCCTGCTCTTGTCGGAGCTTTTGTTTTAGAGCCTTTTCAGCCTGCTTGCGATCGCTAATGTCACGGATCATGAACAGCGCCTCATCTGGGCCGCTTTTGATCACTCTGACTTCCTCTTCTTGAATGCGATCGCCTACTCGAACAACTTGCTCATACATCTGCAGCCCGCCAGTATCCACAGCTTTTTGCAAGTAATACTGCTGCTGAGTAACGATCTCTGTAGGCATCACTTCAAACATTGACTGACCAGCAAGTCCAGTAGGTGGAACCAAGGCAAAGTCGCGTAGCGAAGAGATAAACTCGCGGTAAACACCGTCTGTACCAATTCGGCACATGAAGTCTGGAATCATTCTCAAGATGCTTCGACTTTGGGCTTCGCTTTGTTGTAAGGCGAGTTCGGCCTGTTTGCGGTCGCTCACATCACGCACTAAAAGCAGCACCTCGTCTGTACCATAAGGCACGACTCGAACCTCTTCTACTTGAACAATGCCCTCAATCGAAATATCTTGCTCGTAAATCTCGATAGTCCGAGTCTCTAGCACACGCTCAATAACCAATAGACGCTGCCGAGCCAGTTCTGGAGGCATCATATCCAAAACATTACGACCTATCCAATCTTCTGGCTTCCCCAACACGCGAAAGTTAGGAGACGCTAAAAATTCTAAAAACACGCCTTCCCGGCTTATGTGCATGATTAGATCCGGGAGAACACTAACCAAAGCCCGCTGATGGGCCTCACTTTGCTTTAGCGCTTCTTCAGACCGTTTGCGATCGTCAACATCTGTAAAGGTGCCAACATAGCCGATGGTGCTTCCTCGGTCATCCTGCTCGACTACGATCCGAATGTATACCCAGCGCCGCGTGCCGTCGGGCCGCTGAATGCGACATTCAAAGTCCATAAATTGTTTATCTTTAACAATCTGCAGCCAGTCAGCATCCACTCGCTGGCGATCCTCAAGATACAGCGCTACCTGCCAGCCCTCGGCTTCCACAACGGCTAATGTCTGTCCCGTCATCTGACACCAGCACTGGTTGACGTAGGTGCATTTACCGTCCACATCGCCTCGAAAAATCCCAACTGGTGCAGCCCTAGCTAGCGCCGCGTAGCGTTCTTCACTGGTTCTTTCATTCACCCTTGAGCGGGCAGCAGCTTGTCTGGAAAGCTGCATTTCTCTTTCGAGGCGTTTTTTGAGACGGTTCTGTCGAAGCGTAAGCACCGCAAGCCCAATGAGCGAAACGCTAATTGCCAGCTCCACCACAAAAAGGCTAACCCGCCTCGAACCTGTCTCAGACCCAGCATTCGGCCAAGGCTTTATTTGCCAGACCTTCGTGTCCCAGAGCCTTGTGTGCAGCACGTGCGACGGCTTTGGCAAATAGAGAGAACCCCGGTGTAATGCGTCTTGAAATGAGAGAACATTGAGGTGAAAGCTTGTCACAGTCTGCTTCTCACCAGGCTGCCCTCCTGATAGAAAAACAACGAGTAAAGAACCGCTTAAAGTTGCTGCAAGATTCATAGAAGCGGTTGAATTACTAACAAATAGAACAATTTAAGTAAGATATTAGCTCTCGAGCGAATCCTATGCAATTAAGTATGCACAGATCACCACACTCAATGTCATAAGGATTGTAAAAAATGTGAGGGAAGCGACCACGATAGATCTTTGGTGATATCGAGACCGCCAGTCGGCAAATGCTGACTGACCAATATGGATAAGGCGCTGCTTCACTAAACTAGACAGGGCTGTTAGCGGCTAATATCTAAGGCTTTTAAGAACTAGAGGTATACTCACATCAATAGTCCAACAAAATAATAAACCGGACGGGGATGTTGCCGCTTGCTAAGACTTCTGCCATTGCGATCGCACCTCTCATCTCAGTCATCACCCGCATACTATGCTGCCTGTATGCTTTTGTGACCTGTTCTACACCTGCCTTAAACTCGGCCAGTTTCAAGCAGGTCGTCACGTAATACGCCAGCCCCTTTAGTCGAGCCTGTACTCGCCCGCTACAGTCATCTGGCAAAGGCGGGAAGCTGTTGGCCCGCCGCTGCGCTGTTGGCCAGCTCGGATTCTCCCACAGCAGAAAATGGTTCAGCCGGGCGTCATCACAGGTGGGTAGCTGAGAGAGCGATCGCCACCTGGATCCATCATGCGCTTCTAAAATTACAGTCCGATATGTAGCCATTGAGAAATCCGCACCTAGCAGGCAATCATTCTACCTCACACAGATCTCACAGCTCCTCATCCTATCGCTCTATATAACTGAGCATATAATTAAGCGCTCGAAGATCAAGTACCCAGCCATGCATAGCCTTCGCCGCTTGGCTTCTGTACATTTTCAATCGGTGAAACTGCTGCTGCGTGTAAAGCCAAGAAGATCTAACTATCAGCGGCATCAATCATTATCACCGCTTGTTGTGCCAGCTCTTCAGCCAGCATCTCTTCATAAATCTGGGGCAGTAGCGCCGACATACTGTTGTCCTCTATGCCATAGCCCAAACTTGTCCAAGTCCCAGACAGCACTTCTAGCACCGTATTCACGTTCCCCGCTCGTAGCTGCGCTGCAATATCTACATTCCAGGCACTGGCATCTGCTAGCCAGGCGTAGACGACCTCATCTTGATACACCGGCTCAAAGCTGGGCTGCTCCCACACTTCATACCAGGCAGGTCGATTGGGATGATACCGCTGTGCCTCCATCTGCCAGGTCGAGGTCAAGAACTGGTAGCGTCCTGCTGCTGTCGTACAGTTGCCTTCATTTGGCCCATTGACAATCGTCACACACTTATCAGGATGTACGCTCAGATCCTTTACCCGCTGTCCACCATATAGCAGCCGATAGGGGTCAGCCGTATTCGACTCCCCAGCCGAAATCGTCCGCATTAGCGCTCGTATATAAGGATCGCCGCCTTTCATCTCCAGCGGTAGAGGCGAAGCTACCCAATCTGTAGCCCCTAGCAAATCAAGACCCTGTGGCGATACAGACCACATATGCAGCGTCCAAGCCACACCCAAGAACATCAGTGTCGTCAATAAAATTGGACCAGGATCGTCGCCTTGACGCTTTCTGGCGCGATCGGCCTTTTTCTTCTCAGAAGGGTGATTCTGCTTCGGAGATTTTTTTCCGGGGGGCTGATTAGACAACAAAATTCGAAGGCTATAAAAACAACAGAAAGAGCAGGTGACCAGCGGAATGGGGTCATACAGACGCTCGATAATCTACGCTAAGTAGTCCATGCTCAGTAATTTACGCTCAATAATCTATACAGTATGTATAGTAAACGCTCAGCTCTTATCTGAGTACAGCTACAAACTTGTCTTTCTGTATTCCCGAAAACACCTCATATCCTTGCCTTCCCCCTTCAAATGTCATCCATCGAATCTAACGAACGTCTGATGATTATTCTCATCTGCATTGTCCCTTTTGCGGCACTTCTCTACTGCGGACTTGTAATCGGTACTTTGCTCTCCGTTCCCTTTGCCAAGAACCATTCGCTCATATTCGGCGGTATTTTTGCGCTGATTCCGCTGGTTACCGGCGCTAGCATCTGGGTAGGCCCTTTCCGGCGATAGCGATCGCCCTTCGAGAAGATTACAGCCAAAAAACCTACAGCTGCCACTGCACCAGACGGACTAGATTACCGAGCACTCTATGCTTCAGCAGCGGACGGTTTCGCCACTGACGCAGACTAATTTGTTTACTTTCACCAAAGCCTTTTTCGAAGGCTTGTTCTATCTTAGTGAGTAACGTAGAAGAGTTTGTAAGAATGTCTAGCTCGTCGTTGTGCAAAAAGCTTCGGTAGTCGATATTAGCACTGCCCGTGTTTACCCAATCCTTGTCTAGTAGCAGCATCTTGGCATGAAGCATACTAGGCTGGTATTCGAATATTTTTATTCCTGCTCGTAACAGTGAGCCGTACACTTCGTATGAGGCGTAATAGACTGGCTTCTTGTCGCTGCGATGGCTCGTCGTCAAAATCCTCACATCCACTCCAGATTTTTGCGCTGCGATCAATATCTGCCGAGTGCTTTTATTTGGCAGAAAATAAGGACTCGATAGCCAAACTCGCTTTCGCGCACAGGCAATTAGGGTTTGCTTCAAAACTTCAACCGAAGAGTCGCGATAGTTGGGTTTGGTGCCTGGTGTCACCAAGATAGTGCTTGGTGCTGGCTCACCTGCGCTGGCTTTTCTAGTCGAGGACAAAGCACTTTCATCCTCTGCAGGACAAATCTTGTCCATATCAACGATTGTCACCCCTGATTTTGACTCACCCTTCTTCTTCAGTCTATGTCCTTGCCAGTGAGTCTGGAAAGTCGCTGATAGTACGGTTACAACTTCTCCAGTCAGCATCATTTCTACATCTAGCCAGGGCTTCGTGTCGTCTGATTTTTCGACGCCGTCCCATAGATCAGAGATACCCGCTCCGCCAATCAACGCTTGCTTATTATCAACAATCAGCAGCTTTCGGTGGGTACGCCCGGCAAAGTTTGCGGGAGCTCGCCAGTCAAACCGATTAAAAAAGGCAACCTGTACACCGACGCTTCGCAGCCGCTGCCAGTATTTTTCTTTCAGCGATCGTCCACCCCAGGCATCAATTAGCAGCTGTATTTCAATGCCTTCGAGAGCTTTTTGCGCGATCGCATCGGCAAAATCATCGCTGCGCTTACCCGGCGTCATCATAAAGGTCTCAAACTGGATGCTGCGCTGCGCTCGGTTGATCGCCTCTAGTCGCGCCTGCTGAATCTCTGCAGCGCTATCCCAGAAGTCGACGATTTGTCCGCTAGTGGAAAGCGATTCTGTAATGCTCTTGAGGACTAGGGCGAATTGAGGATGCTTGGGTGCGATCGCCCGCTCAATGTGCAGCATGGGTCGCCACCGAAAAGCACCACGGATGTACAGGCTAATCAACAGAATAAGAATGAACGCCGCTGCAGCCAGCGAGAGCCAGAGTAAAAGAGTGCTTACAAATCCCATTTATCCTGCCTTTTGTCTTGCTTGTGTGCGCAACTCTCTCCAGACAATCCATACAACAGCTAGATCAGTCATGAAGTCAGCAGTAACCCTAGGACAGCGCATAATCTATAGCCTCTCACAAAAAACGTCCGGTTCTGCAAATCATTTAAAGCGCTATAGTTGTAGACCTGACAGCTATAGCGCTATCAAGTTTGACTGCGCCCTTATCCACAACTTTTCATGCTACGCCTAACAGAAGTCAAACTACCACTAGACCATACCGAAGCTGATTTGAAGGCTGCCATTCTTCAAAAACTCAAGCTTTCTGATAGCGACTTGACTAGCTACTCGATCTTTAAACGGAGCTACGATGCTCGGAAAAGAAATGCTATCTCACTAGTGTACGCGCTTGATATCGAGACACCAAAACAAAAACAGCTGCTGAGGCAATTCAAGAAAACAGGCCGCGTGTCGTCAACGCCTGATATGGGCTACCAGTACGTTGCACAAGCGCCGATCGGACTGGAGATGCGCCCAATTGTAATCGGCTTGGGTCCCTGCGGAATGTTTACGGCGCTGCTGCTAGCGCAGATGGGCTTTCATCCTATTGTTCTAGAAAGAGGGAAAGCGGTACATGAGCGATCGCAAGACACGTTCGGATTTTGGAGCAAGCGTAAGTTCAAACCCGAATCAAATGCTCAGTTTGGCGAAGGCGGAGCCGGAACGTTCTCTGATGGCAAGCTCTATAGCCGCATCAAAGACAACGATCACCACGGGCGCAAAGTACTGAGCGAGCTAGTTGAAAATGGCGCTGTTCCAGAAATCTTGTATATCAGCAAGCCACATATCGGGACTTATCGCCTAGTCAAAATTGTTGAAAACATCCGCCACAAAATCACTGAGCTTGGAGGAGAAATTCGCTTTCAAAGTCGAGTCAAGACTATTGAGATAGAAGAGAGTAAGAGCAATCGTCAAGTTCGCGGAGTGACGCTAGAGAACGATGAATTTATTGCTGGTGATCATGTTGTTCTAGCAGTAGGACATAGCGCTCGCGATACCTTTGAGATGCTACATGAGCAAGGCGTTTACATTGAGCCAAAGCCCTTTTCTGTGGGCTTTCGGATAGAACATCCCCAGCCTCTAATCGACCAGCAGCGCTATGGAAAAAGTGCTGGACATCCTATTTTAGGAGCGGCTGACTATAAGCTGGTACATCATTGTTCTAACGGTCGCACGGTCTACAGCTTTTGCATGTGTCCGGGCGGTCAGGTAGTAGCGGCAACTTCTGAGGAAGGAAAGGTTGTTACAAACGGGATGAGTCAATACGAACGGGGCGGCAAAAATGCCAACAGCGGGATTGTTGTGGGCATCACACCAGAAGAAGATTATCCTAACGATCCGCTAGGTGGCATGAAGCTACAAAGGCAGATAGAGACCGGCGCTTTCAAACTTGGGGGCGAGACTTATGAAGCGCCAGGGCAGCTGGTAGGAGACTTTTTAGAAGGAAAACCTTCAACAGAGTTTGGTCAGGTGAACCCGACGTATCGTCCGGGCGTGCATCTGTGCGATCTCAGTGAGAGCTTGCCTGAGTATGCGATCGCAGCCATCCGCGAAGCCATCCCCGCCTTCGATCAAAAGATCAAAGGATTTGCGATGAAAGACGCTGTCCTCACAGGGGTCGAAACCCGCACTTCTTCTCCAATTCGGATTAAACGAGATGAACGCTTTCAAAGTTTGAACACGCAGGGACTGTATCCTGCTGGAGAAGGTGCAGGCTACGCAGGCGGCATCCTTTCAGCCGCCGTAGATGGGATTAAAGTTGCTGAAGCGGTGGCCCTGAGCATGATGGCTGAGACCCGGTAGCTGAGATCAGGTAATGCTTTTGCTGATTGTTTTGTCGCTAGGCTATTCAATGGCTACCTTTGGAGGCTGAGCGGTTGCCGCAGCCTGTCCAACGGGCTGAACAGGTTGAATAGGCAGTGAAGATTGCTGCTTGTTCATGATCGGCACTATCACCTTGACTTTTTTGATGTTCCAGGCGAGTTTCACTAGATGCAAGGCTTTGATCAGCCACCAGCCAGGATCAAACTGCTTGGGCGACAGGCTGAACCTAGCTGAATGTGGGAAGGCCTGGTGATTATTTTGCCAACCTTCTCCCAATGTCAAGAGTCCGCATTGAGGGAGGTTGTAGCGCTGTATGCCCTGGCTCCGTCTAGGAGCGCTACCGACATGATGGGTGAGGTAGCCAGTCAGCCATTGAATTGTTGTACAAAGACTGATGCGGACATAGATACCCCAAAAGACCCAGCTCCAGCCGCCGACTGCGTAGAATGCGATTGCCCAGGGAATCTGCTGAAAAATCAGGGTTTGTTCCAACCACTGATAAAAGCCGTTCTGTGCGATCCAAGGCTCGTAGCGAATGATGGGTGGATAGTCCAACTGGATGTCACAGTGGAGGGTCCAGTACCAGTCGGTTAGGATACTTTTTTGTCTGGAAAAATAGCTGTGACATATGGGCTGAGCCTGAGCCCACTCACGAATATCGTGTGCTTCGATCGCAGAATAGGGACCGACAGTACTACCCAAAACGCCAATATAGACCAGGCAGTTTTCAACCCACTGCGGGCAGTCAAAGCTGTTGTGAATCAGACGGCGGTGCAGGCCGACAGAGCAACCAGCACAGAGGACAATCGCACTCGTGAGCAGGCAAAGGGCAAAGGCATCCCATTGGAAGGTTGCATAGCCACCGAGAATAGCGCCCGCATACATCAGGCTGATCCAGATAGATTTGGTAGATGACCAGTAGACTTGCCCAAATACCGGGCTAGATCGACCGCTGTTAGAATCTACCCTAGTCTTGGGGTGATTAGGGCTCATGGCGACAGGCGTTATCAGTGTTGTTGCCTATATAGTATGACTATTCTCATTTGACGCGAAATAATTCCAGAGGAGGATATATGGCTTCTGAAAGGGCGTTAGAGAAGTTTCGACGGGCGCAGTCTTTGATTGCTGTGGAGCGAGTGTTTGAGGCGCTGCCACTATTGGATGAGCTAATCGAATCCGACCCAGCCTGGACACAGGTGTACATGCAGCGGGCACGGATTCGGAAGCGATTGGGAGACGGGGAAAGGGCGATCGCAGACTATTCTAAAGCCATTAGACTCGCGCCGACAGCAGAGAAGTATCTGGCGCGGGCTTTGGTTTGGCTGAGTCTAAATCAGGTGATGGGAGCGATCGCAGATAGTCGGCAGGCGATCGCGCTCCAGCCAGAGCTAGCGGGCGGACATCGGTTGCTGGGAAAAGCATTGGGATTGCTAGGGGACGGGGAAAGTGCGATCGCCGCCTACAAACAAGCCGCCCGCTGCTATCTGAACGAGAAGGACAAGGAAAATGCGCAGCGATGCATTGACGCAATTGAACCGCTACACGACTTGCCACCCTTCGTACCACCACCAGCGGAAGAAATTAAGGAGACTGAAACGCAGCTGACAGAAGTGATCGCAATGCTAGAAACAAGCGCTCAGCCTGTAAGAGAATCAGACGAGAAGCGCTCAACGGTGCCAATCAAATCGTTTGAGCGTCATTTGCCAGTGGTAGAGGCTATGTTCGATGGCATCGCTGCGTTTGACGTGGTGATCGATCGCAACGCACCAAACTCTATCATCACGCAGCGTATAGCGAAGCAGCTAAAGCTAGAAGAGATCAGCTATGAGTATGTATACCTAGCAGACGGCACGCCGATGGAGCTGTCGATTGCGAAGCTGAGATCGGTGGTAATAGGGACAACGGTGGTGATGGATGTGAAGGTTGCGATCGAAGTCCGCCAACGCCACAGGTACGTGCTCGGCAGAGACTGCTTCAGTGGCTACAGTATCCGAATCAGTGGCAATGAGATCACATTTTCGAAGTGAGTAGGCTAGGAGTCATCCGTAAGATAGATATTCGATGTAAATCCGAAAGGACAGCTAGCTGATTCTCTCGTATAGGCTGCACTACTAGCTTGTCCTTAGCAAAGCTATGAGAATCGCACGCAATCTTTGAGCATAGAAAAGTAGCAATGGGAGGAATAGCGACACTACTCTAGTTTGCCTAGAACAAAAAAATGTGAAAGATTAAATGCTAGTAAAGATTGGCTACTTCAGAGGACTAGCTTCAGATTTGAGACGTTACCGTAGTGCCTTCCTAAAGTCGACAGTAAGGCGTCATAATACCTTCGATCAGGGCCGAACCGACTCCTAACATAAACAGGTTAGCCTCTTCATCCTGACCGTGTCTGAGCCTGACGCTGCTCTTCCATATATGCATGTCGCTGCTGAGGCGTCATACGTCTCCCAGAGGGCCTGACGACGGGCAGCTTCCTGGTGGGTCGCTTCGGCTACGGCTACCTAGCTTCCTCATAAGCTTGCAAACGACGATCTCGGTCTGCCTTGTCAGCTTCTGCATTTCTTGCTCACTAACATTCCCGTGATGTTCGTCCTAGAATCGATCTTGACCGTCTCGGATTCACTCTCATAAAGTCACCGAAGCCTGCTATCTCAACTGCAGGCTGTCCGTGGTCTAAACAGGCACAATCTGCGAGCGCCGGGCTCAAAGATGAAGAGAAAGTAAACCACGCCAGTAAGGCTACTAGTAAAGCAGGAAACGCGTCGAACAAAAACCGAAATACTCTTGAACGTAGTCTCCTAAAAGGTGTTAGATATTGACCTTATCTAAGAAAATGAATGTCCACCATCAACAACGTGTTGATTAGTTGCAACGATAGTACTTACCACCATTTCGGGAAACAACGAAGCCAGAGCCCTAACCTCACAACTCACCCTCACTATCTACACAGAATGGACAGATCGTTTGCACAACCTCTTACATCTCGACCCTTTAATCGCAAATGCCGGATACGGAGAAAATTAAAGGAACTGCAACTAAAGTTACTGTCACAGCGACTGGGTGACGTAGAAGACACGAAGTGCTGTAAAGCGCCTTAAGACTTGATAGGTTTGTAAGATAAGACAGAATTCTAATTGCCAGAATGGATTCTCAGGTTCTTTAAATATGATTCTTGGATAGTACGTGTCTGACACTGGCTAGTGTCCGAAATTCTTACTCGAACGTCGACTATGTTCGGAGAAAGAGAGCAATGCAAGCTTGACTAAATAGGGATCTCAACAGAATAGTTCCCTGCTTGTAGCCGACTGAAATTCATTGACAATAGAGGCTAGAGTGAGCCTTGCTAGAGTATATGTAACGGTTATGCAGTGGTCTCTCTGGGACGTGTGATTTCGACCGCGACAGTGCCGCCAAAGTCGGGAATCGGCGGAGTAGGTTTGGTGACTTTCACATTGATTTGCTGAATGCGAGCATCACTTGCTAAAGCATGAGTAGCGACGCATCAGCAAGGCTCTCGATAAGCTTGTACTTTTTGGTTTGAATAAGGCTTTTGGTTTCTTGAACGATTCCACATAGCTATGAGTGTCTTCTAAAGCATCTGTCTTTCCCGCTTTGGAAAGATCTATGAAGATTTTGAGGTCGACATGGAACCATTGGCCAAGGACGTTTTCTTCGGGGAGAACGCCGAGGTAGCCAAAGGCTTTGATGTCATTGATGTGGATGATGTCCATTCAGTTATAGATTTTTGTGCGTGAAGGCTTTTGCATTCTCGCCTGAATAGGTTGCAACAATATGGCCATCGCCTACAAGCTGATATTTGTAAGTCACTAATCCTTCTAGTCCAACGGGACCGCGAGGAGGCATTTTCTGAGTGCTGATGCCGACTTCTGCGCCGAAGCCGTAGCGGAAGCCGTCGGCGAATCGGGTGGAGCAGTTGTGGTAGACGCCTGCTGCATCGACCCCGGACATGAAGGTGTCGGCGGTGGTTTGATTGGTGGTTGCGATCGCCTCTGTATGGCGAGACCCATAAGTATTAATATGTTCAATCGCTGCTGCTGCTGACTCCACTACCCGTACGGCTAAAATCAAGTCGCTGTATTCTGTGGACCAGTCTGCTTCGGTAGCGGATTTGATGTCTGGCAGGATCTGACGAGTGGTATGGTCTCCGCGTAGTTCTACACCTTCTGACTGGAGGGCTTGTGCGAGTAGGGGTAGGGCGGTGGTGGCGATCGCTTCGTGGACTAATAGGGTTTCGATGGCGTTACAGGCCGAGGGATAGCCGACTTTAGCATCTACGGCGATGCTGGTGGCTTGCTTGATATCGGCGGCGCTGTCTACATAGAGATGACAGATGCCGTCGGCATGTCCGAGTACGGGAATTTTTGTGTTGGCTTGGACGTATTGAACGAACTGGTTGGAGCCGCGCGGGATGATCAAATCAACGTATTTATCTAGAGACAATAAAGCGTTGGTTTCTTCGCGGGTGGTGAGTAGCTGGACGGCGTTGGGATTGTGGCCGGCGTTGGTGATGCCTTGGCGGATGGCTTTGACGAGAGCGGTGCAGGAGTAGATGGCTTCGCGGCCGCCTTTGAGGATGACGCCGTTGCCGGATTTGATGGCGAGGGTAGAGATTTGCATGACGGCGTCGGGGCGGGATTCGAAGATGATGCCGAGGACACCGAGGGGGACGCCGATGCGTTTGAGGACTAGGCCCTGGTCGAGTTCGCGGTGGAGGGTGATTTCTCCGGTAGGGTCAGGGAGGGTGGCGACGCTGCGGACGCCTTGGATGGCGCTTTTGAGTTTGATCGCGTCTAGTTTTAGACGGCCGTAGAGGGGGGTGGCAAGGTTGTCTTTTAGGGCGGCGTCAAGGTCTTTTTGGTTGGCGGTGGTAATTTTGTCGGTGGCGGTTTCTAGGGATTGGGCGATCGCATCAATAATCGCGTTTTTCTGCTCGTTAGAAAGCTGGGCGAGCTGGCGGGCGGCTTGTTGGGTTTGTTGGGCAAGTTCTGTGAGAGAGAGCTGTGGTTTGGCTATGGTTTGGGGGGTCATTTTTGGCTTTTGGGATGAAGAGGTAAGGCGGGAAGAGACAAGGCGACAAGATTTGGGGATTTCCTCCCCAATCCCCCTCCTTTGCTTGGACGCTCAATATTCTGCTTTGGGGGCCCAGGCTCCCCCAAACCCCCCGAAAGGGAGTACCCGGTTGGATGCATATGTGGGGTGCTCGGCTAGAGGTCTATATATTGTACAAGGCGTTTCTTACTGTTTTTGAGTCATCGTTTTTAACAGCTTGGCGGCTATTTTCTCGCTTGCACCGGGTTCGCCCATGCGGTGCTTGCCATTTTGGTGGATTTGCTGAAGGTGCTGGGGATCATTTAGGGTTCGAGCGATCGCATCTCCGACTGCCTTGACATCCTCTACGATTTGAATGGACGGACCTAACATTTTGGCTTGGACTGTAGCAAAGGCTTTGGTGAACTGGGGGCCTTCGCCGGGGAGGGTGATGGCGGGTTTGCCTAGGCCAACGAATTGCTCGGTGGCGGTACCTGCGGTGGCGATCGCAACATCGGCTTTGTGTAGGCAGTCGTTGTAGGCACTCGAGAAAATTAAGGTGGCGTTCTTATACTGAGGGCCTGGTTGCTTGTTGTTTGCTGTCCACTCAGCAGAGAGTGAGGAGAGAAGCGTCTGCTGTGAAAGAGTGGAAGCGATCGCAGCTAACAAAACTAATGACTTATCGGGAAATGCATTCATCAAACCCGGCAGGGTTGCTACGATGCGATTCCAGTTCTCGTAAGCTTCTGGTGGCCGAGAGCCGGGAAGTAATAGGATAGTCAGCGCTGGTGGCTTTTGATTTTCTAGTGCTGGCAATCTGCCGCTAGGCGAAAGACCATCCATCATTGGGTTGCCTGCATACTGAGCAGGTAGTCCTAGCTTAGATAGGTGGGTGGCGCTCATCTGATCGCGGACGAAAAGGTTGCGACAGCGACGCCGGGACATTAGCCAGCGTTCCCAGGGTAAATAGACTGAGCCGGACCATCCTTCTAAGCGATCCCAAAGCTGGCTAGGTGGATGTTTGCCCGATTCGTCTCGTAGCCAGTATTCGGATTTGGCGGTGCCAAGAAAACTGTAAGGTAGACCGCTGTTGTAAGCGAAGAGGAGCGGGACGATATCACCGACAGCGAGAATATGACGGCTTCTTGCGGAGTTGATCTTCGTCCAGGTCTTGATGGCAGCAAGCTGAGACACAGTCAGGCCCACTAGCCCACCGCCTAGATCTCTAGCTAGTTGTGCTATGTCGCGATTGAGAAATCCACCGGAAGGCAGTGTTTTTGCTTGAGCAATCATACGAATATCAGTTTGCTCGTAGGCACGGCCCGATCCACTGATAGGCAAGGCTGCAAGGTTGATATCTGGATTTTGATGACGGAGGGCGCTCAAGATGCGTAGGGCGATCGCGTCTTCACCGTGGCCGTTACTGATGCACAGCAAATTCATAGGAGATGGAGGCTCGCTGCGGATAGTTAAGGTATCTTCTTTTGTCTTTATCGTCCTTATCATAGTCAGAGCGACCTAAGCGAACATTTGTTCATGGCTCCTATTAACAGCATCATCGACAGTAAAAGTAGGCTAGAAGCGTTAGAAACGCATTTAAGTAATCGGGTCACGCCGGTCGCACAGCGGCTGGATCGTGAGTCAGACAGGCTGTTCTCGGCCTTTTTGGAGCTGGGGGAGAAGAGGTGGCTAGCGCCTAAGCTGTCTGGCAGTGCTGAATCAGGATTAGGGGTTGAGAAATATCAGCAGTTTCAAAGTGCGATCGCTCGCCGGTCGGGAGCTTTGGCTTTTTTACAAACCCAACATCAAAGCGCTGCGAGTCTGCTGCTGGGCGGTGAAAACGAAGCGCTCAAACAACGGTATGTGCCCGAAATGGCTATTGGGAATCGGCGAATCGGCGTAGGATTTTCTCAGTTGCGCCGTCAGCCGTCGCCTTTGCGTGCGGAGGTGATAGCTGGCGGCTACCGACTCAACGGTTGGGTGCCTTGGGTGACGGGGGCGGGGCTCTTCGACGAGTTTGTCGGCGCGGCTGTTCTGCCCGATGGCTCAGCGGTCTTTGGGCTGATGCCGCTCGTGACTCAGAGAGTTAGAGATCGACGGATTATCGTGAGTGAGCCGATGCGCCTGGCGGCAATGTCATCGATGAATACGGTAACAGTACAGGCACAAGACTGGATTTTGCCAGCAGAACAGGTCGTCGGGCATAGGCCGAAGGGGTGGATAGAGGAACGCGATCACGCTAATCCTTTAAGCCCACTCGGACTAATCTTTGGCTGTGCTCAAGCTGGTATAGATGTATTAGACCAGTCGTTAAACCGGCGCGGGATCGATCACGATATCGCCACGCGGCTTAAGCTCAAGCTGACTCGGTTGCAAATGAATTTACCTAGTGTGTCGGCTTTGCCTGATAGCGCTTATCATCAAAAGCTGACTCTCAGAGCTGAGGCGATCGCTCTAATGAACAGCTGCACTCAGGCGGCGGTGATTGCGGCTAGCGGCGCGGCCAATGCACTAGACCACCCAGCTCAAAGGGTATACGGGGAATCTATGGTTTTCAGCGTGAGCGGGCAAACTACGGATGGCGCGATCGCTACTCTAGATCAGCTGATGAGCGCCGTCTGATAGCCTTACTCAGATACATCAACGAAAAGACATAGTTTTCTAGTCACGAATGAAGTGATGTAACAGTAACTACGCCCCTGTTAAGAACAGTGTTTTAAAGTGTGAGTCCCTGTTTAGCCTCTCTTATATGCGGTAAACCTAAAGATAATATAAAGGTTTTTAGTTTATGGATATCCGTCTCCTACGTCAATTTTGGTCAATCATCGAAGCCTCTACTCCCCAACGGCTAGCAGCACTTGATGACTCCAGCGTTTCAAAATGGATTGTAGACATTCTCAAAGCAGATCCCACCTTCGATCCACGCAATCTACCAACAGTTAGCCAGTATATTCAGACCCGAATTCCTCTGATTCGAGACCTAGCTCAACAGTCATAGGTCACTGTTGGTAAACCCAACTGTCGCTACGCCTCCAGAGCAGTCTGTTCTAAAGCAATTCTTCCTAGGACAGCCCCTTTCAAAACAGGCTTCTTAAAAAGAGCGTGTTGCAGTGCATCGCTAGATGACACATTTGTAATTTACGCTTCGCCAATGCTGTGACTCAGGCCAGCAACTGCTTTAGCGTCATCCTGCTAATCCCAGGCCGCCATCTGAAATAGGACCGTAGCCAGAAGCACTGATTATCTCTGTAAAAAAGATGATACTGTTGAGCGCAATTACCGCTTGGTAGGTTGTGCAGATGCACTGAAAGTCTTTTGACGGCGTTGTTAGACGTGTTTGTTAAGGCCGCTACTGCCATCGACAACTTATCAAGCAAGTTGTTTTCTCTTCGGAAGTGCGTAAGGTTTGATATGAAAAAGTGGAGTTTAATGCTCGCTGCGAGCATGAGTGTATTAACATTGGCCAGCTGTGCGCCGCCAGGTGCGGCCCCAGGTGGAGAGGCCGATGCAGGCGATGATGCAGTCGGCGGTAGCGCTGGTAGCCGATTACAAACTGTCTTGGATCGCGGCGAGCTAATCTGCGGAGTAGACGGCGGTATTCCCGGATTTAGTTTTGTCGAAGCAGGGGAGTATTCCGGCTTGGATGTCGATACCTGTAAGGCTGTTGCTGCAGCACTATTCGATGACCCTGAGGCTGTTGTCTATCGCAACCTCGACTCGACTGAGCGCTTCGAAGCTCTAAAAGGCGGCGAGGTCGATATGCTAGCTCGTAATACTACTTGGACGGTCAGCCGAGACACTTCAGTGGGTATGGAGTTTGCACCCACTACTTTCTATGACGGTCAGGGCATGATGGTTCGCGAGGCGGCAGGGATTGCTGAGCTGACCGATTTTGAAGGCAGATCGATCTGCGTAGAAGCGGGTACAACTACCGAGCTCAACCTAGCTGACCAAATGCGTCAGGCGGGTGTGACCTTTGACCCTCAGACTTTTCAGGATGCGGATGCGGCCTATGCAGCGTACGAAGCCGGTAGCTGCGAAGGCATGACTTCTGATAAGTCTCAGCTGATCGCTCGTCGCAGTACCCTTAGCAACCCTGCTGAGCATGTTTTGTTAGACGTTACGATGTCTAAAGAGCCGCTAGGCCCTGTCACAATCAACAACGATTCCGCCTGGTTTGACACCGTTAAGTGGGTGACCTATGCACTGATCGAAGGTGAGGAGCTAGGTCTGACTGCTGAGAACGTTGAATCGACGGTCGAATCGACTGAAGATCCGAACATCAAACGATTTGGTGGGGCAGAAGGCACGCTGGGCACAGACATGGGTCTGCCTAATGATTTTGCGCTACGCGCTATCAAGCACGTAGGTAACTACGGCGAGATCTACGAGCGCAACTTGGGTGCGGACTCACAGTTTGAGCTGGCTCGCGGTCAGAACTCGCTGTGGACTGACGGCGGGTTGCTCTATTCTCCTCCGTTCCGCTAATTTGCTAGTCGATCCATCTATCTAACTAACATCAGAATTCTAATATCAGAATTAGCGTTTTGAGCTACAGGCGCAGGTGACAAAAGAGATTTGGTCACCTGCGCTTGCCTGTTTATAGAAAGAAATCAAGCTATGGCAAAGCAAGAATGCAGGTCACTACAATTACGTTTCGTATCGAGCTCAAGTTGTGATGACGAAAGCCTTATGATAGCCATACGAATTCTCTTGGAATATGCGTAAGGGGGTTCTATGTATCGATGTCTAAAGGCAATCGACTAAGCTCAACGCAATCTACTTTTGTAAACAATGAGACGGAATAGGGTGCGCTTTTACTGCATAGTTGTGTTTAGGTCGGGGAAGACATTGCTGTCTCTAGATAGCCGCGTATCGCTGATTGGACAAGGACTGTTGATTGGATAAAAGACTATGGCACAACGCTTGAACAAACCTATAGCTGGTATGCGATCGCTGCTAAGGGATGAACGGTTCTGGCAGATCGCTTTTCAGGTAATTGTGGCGATCGCGGTGTTTGCCACTTTCTCCTATCTGTTTGGCAACCTTACTCAGAATCTGCGGCGTCAGGGTACAGAATTTAGCTTTAGCTTTCTGCAAAACCCAGCAGGCTTCGCAATTGGCGAAAATATGCTCGGCTACGAACTCCAAGACTCGTACGCCAAGGTGATTCAGGCCGGTATCGTCAACTCACTCAGACTGATTTTTGTCAGCATCATCACCGCGACAATCGTTGGTATCGCCGCTGGTGTTGCCAGCTTTTCAGACAACTGGCTGCTCTTCCAGATTAGCCGAGTCTATGTGGGACTGGTTCGTAACGTGCCACTACTGCTACAGCTACTGTTCTGGTATCTAGCCGTTTTCTTAGCGATACCGAATGAAGCGAACCAGATTGTTCTACCTTCGGCTAATACCGTTTGGCTAGTAGCCAACAATAGAAGTCTAAGTTTGCCAGGGCCGGGGCTGCCAGGTGAGGTTTGGGTAGCGCTAATGCTCTTGGGCTTAGCGCTTTTGCTGTTTGGCCTACTGTGGAACTCAATCAATAAATTTCGATCTGGCCGATTTGCCGCAGGCATTGCGGGCTGGCTAGAGCGTTTGGGCGCAGCAGCGGTGATTGTCGCGGTGCTAGTCGTTGACTATTTCTTGTTGGTAAGTAATTCCTCAGAAGACATGCTGTTCTTCAAAGGAGCAATTATTGCTCTATTCGCTAATCCAGAAGGTCTTTGGATAGTCGCCTTAGCAGTCGCAGCAATCGCTATCTTTGTGGTTTGGAGAATTAGACTCAAGTCTATGGTAGAAGCCGGTAGCGACGGCAAGCTACTACAGGGTGTGATGATTGCGATTGCGGTCGCTGCACTCGCCATTCTGTTGTTTGCCTTCAACTGGAACACGCCTCAGATCTCAGAGAGAGGGCAGGCGACCGGTGGATTAGAAATGTCGATGAGCTATGTCGGCTCTGTCACCGCGCTTACTTTCTACACTGGTGCGTTTATTGCCGAGATTGTCCGCGCTGGTATCCAATCGGTATCGCGCGGGCAGTGGGAAGCCGCCCGCTCAGTCGGGCTCTCCAATGACAAAGCCATGCGACTCGTCGTCTTTCCGCAGTCTTTGAGGGTGCTGATTCCACCGCTCAACAGTGAATTTGCCAACCTTGCCAAGAACTCCAGTCTGGCCTTTGCTGTCGGCTATCCAGAACTCTACAACCTGGCCAACACTACCTTCAATCAGACGGGTAAGCCGATCGAAGTGTTCTTGATGATGATGGCGACCTATCTCTCGCTCAACCTACTGATCTCTCTGAATATGAACCAGCTCAACAAAGCGGTTCAGTTTAAAGAGCGTTAGATCTAGCTAAGTAAGATCCAAATAACCTCAGGCAGGCCAAGCTCGAGCAAACTAAACGATTAAAGCCCAAGCGAGCAAAGCCTAAATGAGTGAAGCAAGTCAAACAAATAGTGCCAACCACCAATGACCATTAGCTCTAGACCGATAGAACGCGGTGCCCCCAGAGTCCGACAGACGGGACCCATTGCTTGGAGCAAAAAGCACCTATTCAATAGTCCATTCAACAGCGTATTGACTGTTGTTCTGGGCATCGTAATTTCTTACGTGCTCTACAGCCTACTGACCTGGGCATTCGTCCAGGCGCCGTGGGCTGTGGTCACAGAGAACTTCGCTCAGTACATGGTGGGACTGTATCCACCCGAGTTTTACTGGCGAGTTTGGACCATTTTTGCTCTCGTACTGGGTCTAGCGGGTGTGAGCTGGGGCATTCTAGCGCGCAACCAGAAGCAGCTATTTGCGAAGCCAGTTTTAATCAGCTTTGGTATAGCGGCGCTGTTGTTGGTTATTTTGCCGATGACTCGGCCTCATCTAGTCTATTCGCTAGGGAGCCTGGCTCTGCTAGGCTTGGGTGCGATCGCGGGTCAAGCGTTAGGCCGTAAGTCTTCAAAAGCATCTCAGTTAATTTCGGCTGGCTGGTTTATCTCATACTTTGTTGTTCTCTACCTGCTAGGTGGCGATAACTTCACAGCTAGCTTGCTCTACACAGTGCTCTTTCAAGTCGGTCTGGGGTTACTGGCTGGCTGGCTGCTGTCTTCTCGGCTGAGCATTCCGGTGCTAACGCAGTGGCTAGGTCGGTTGACACTGCTGGCAGTTGGCTTCGCTCTGGGGTATTACATTCTAGGCGGTGTTCTCTTTCCATTTTTAGTCGGTGGACTGGGTCTGAATTATTCATTCTTTCTAGTGATGATGGTGGCGGTAGGTATATTGCTGGCGATCGCAATGGTTCTGACATTTTCAGAGCCAGATACGCTTGAGGGAATTGGTAGGGCGGCCCTGTTTTTGATTGGGTTTGTGGCCGTATATGCGCTGATGGGACTGCTGCCTTCGCTGCTCGGTCTAGAGTTTGGGCTAGAGAGAGTTCGAACCACCTCTTGGGGAGGACTATCGCTCACTCTGTTTTTAGCCATCAGCGGCATTGCACTTTGCTTTCCGGCGGGTGTCTCGTTGGCATTAGGGCGGCAGAGCAAGCTGCCGCTGATTCGCCTATTTTCTGTGGCCTATATCGAGCTAGTTAGAGGCGTACCGCTGATTTCTATTCTGTTTATGGGACAGGTGCTGATTCCGCTGTTCTTGCCAGAAGGGATGCGGCCAGACCCCGTGGTTCGAGCAATTATTGGCCTAACTATTTTCAGTGCGGCTTACCTAGCTGAAAACGTCCGCGCAGGTTTGCAGTCCATTCCTAGGGGGCAGGGCGAGGCCGCTCAATCACTAGGGCTCAACAAGCCGCTGACGATGTCTTTGATCGTATTACCGCAGGCGCTAAAAACAGCGATTCCAGCAATTGTAGGTCAGTTTATCAGTCTGTTTCAAGATACGACCCTGCTGGGTATTGTGGGCCTACTGGAGCTGTTGGGAATGACCCGTAGCCTGCTGGCCGACCCCAATTATCTCGGCGACTATGCGCCTGCCTACGTCTTTATCGGAGCGATCTACTGGGTGTTCTGCTACGGTATGAGCTACGGTAGCCGCCGGGTAGAAGAAGCGCTCAATACCGACCTGCGATAATAGACACACGCCGCCGCTCTGATAGCGCTATCTCAAAGATAAACCGACGAGGTAACTCTAAAAGGCAATCAGGGCGCTCTAAGTTCCAGTTTTTTCCCATTTACTCGTTTAAAGGACTTCGACTAATGACTCAATCTGACATTCAAGCGCCTCCCGTACCTCGCAATGATGTTGGCGCTGAGGCAGTAATTGTCGCTAAGGATGTGAACAAGTGGTACGACAACGGCTTTCATGTACTCAAGGGAGTGAGCATGAATGTCTACAAGGGTGAAGTTGTTGTAGTTATGGGTCCTTCCGGCTCGGGTAAATCGACCTTTATTCGCACGTTCAATGCGCTAGAGCCCTATCAGGAGGGCAGTATCGAGATTGATGGCGTCCGCATCGCCAATGATCTAAAAGATATCGAGGCCGTCCGCCGAGAGGTGGGAATGGTTTTTCAACAGTTCAATCTGTTTCCTCATCTGACGGTATTACAAAACGTGACGCTAGCACCGATTTGGGTTCGTCGATGGCCAAAAGCCAAAGCAGAAGAAATTGCGATGCGGCTGCTGGGTCGAGTCGGTATTGCAGAGCAGGCGTACAAGTTTCCTGGACAGATGTCGGGTGGTCAGCAGCAGCGGGTTGCGATCGCACGTTCCCTAGCCATGCAGCCCAAAGTCATGCTCTTTGACGAGCCAACCTCTGCCCTCGACCCTGAAATGGTCCGAGAGGTACTCGATGTTATGCGCAACCTCGCCAAAGATGGCATGACCATGGTTTGTGTAACTCACGAGGTAGGCTTTGCAAGAGAAGTCGCCGATCGCGTAGTACTGATGGATGGCGGCGTCCTAGTCGAAGAGAATACGCCCGATGAGTTCTTCAACAATCCAAAAGAAGAGAGAAGTCGAGCATTCTTATCTCAGATTCTGTAGACAGGCTACGGGAATTCTCTCACGCTATCTGCTAATTTCTTCTATTGCTTGACTGCTGTCCCCGTAGTAGGTTATTACGTGCGATAAATCAATTGATATTGCTCAAATGCTTCGGCTTTCTGTGCTTCCGCTTGATTTGCCACAAGAGATAACAACTGTGAGGACTTTTAGATGATCACTCGATTAGGCAGCCGTCTGGCTAGATTGGCAATAGGGACGCTGGCAGCTGGTCTCGCGATCGCCTCCACTCAAACAGCCGCTAAAGCACAGGCCGCCTACGGCAGCTACATCGGGATTGGTGGAGCCTTTGGAGACGGTGAGGTAGGTGTTTCTATCAACGGTCGCTACAACATTCTAGAGCTGCCCATTTCAATTCGAGGCGCAGCCTTTCTTGGTGAAGGATCCGCCTTTGTGCCTACCGTTTCCTATGACTATCCGATCAACTTCAACTTAGACGTATACCTAGGTGCTGGTGTTGCTTTTGCCAGCGATGGTTCTGTAATGGGCGATGGCACCAGCTTTGTACTTCAGCCTGGTGCAGACTACTCCTTTACCAACAATCGCCTAGTTGTCTTCGGTAATGCCATCATCCCTATTGGTGGCGATACGACCACAGCCGTTCAAGGCGGCGTCGGCGTTCAATTTTAAAGGGAACAGATGTAGACACAGCTGGGCATCAATAGAGCATCGTTAAAAGAACTCATGTACTAAACGGACGCTTTCCGTTACCATGGGCCCATTATCTAGATCTTGCAGATCTAGACTGAAGGGCTAAAAGGTTTACAGACATGCCAGAGCTGCGTCCGTTAGGGTCGGTGATTCAGGGTTCCTTGAGTAAGGGGCTGGAAGTTCGGCTGCATCCCGATGTGCTAGTCGAAGAGATGCGAGTGGGTAAGTTTCTGGTGGTGCAGGGGGTGCGATCGCGCTTCTTCTGCATGTTGACCGACGTGGCCCTAGGCATGGCCAGCCAGCGCATCGTCGCCAGTCCACCTGAACCAGGCAATATCTTTTTGCAGGAGGTTCTAGCCGGTTCGGGCACTTACGGAACGGTTGACCTGACGCCGATGCTGATGTTTACACCGGACTTCGACTCCGCTCGGTCCTCTGGTAGTGAGAGATCCTCAAACGGGAGTTCAAACAAGAAGAAAGCCAGCTCTAATGGTCTCGCTTCATACGAAACTAATTCCAGCGCACCGCTGCAGCTATTGCCGGTAAAGACAATTCCAGGACACTTTAGTCAGGTATACGACGCTTCGGAAAGAGACTTTCGGGCGGTCTTCGGTTGGGAAGATGACGTGCATCGGCGCAACTTTGCCATTGGTCAGCCGATTGATATGGATGTGCCCATCTGCATCGACCTCGATCGGTTTGTGGAACGTAGCAACGGCATCTTTGGTAAGTCGGGAACGGGAAAGTCTTTTTTGACGAGGCTGATTCTCTCAGGCATCATTCGCAAGCAGGCAGCGGTCAATCTGATCTTTGACATGCACTCAGAATACGGTTGGGAAGCTGTGAGTGAAGGGAAAGAATTTAGCACTGTCAAAGGACTGCGTCAGCTGTTCCCTGGGCAGGTGCAGATATTTACCCTAGACCCTGAATCGACTAAGCGGCGGGGGGTGATGGATGCGCAGGAGTTATATATCAGCTTCGATCAAATTGATGTAGAAGATTTGATGTTGATTAGCCGGGAGCTGAATCTTTCTGAAGCTAGCTTAGAAAACGCCATTATTTTACGCAACGAGTTTGGCAACAGTTGGATCAATAGATTGTTGCAGTTGAGTAATGAAGAGATTCAAGAATTTTGTGAAGTGAAGATGGGCAGCAAATCTTCGATTATGGCTTTACAACGCAAGTTGACCCGTCTAGCAGAGCTGAAATACATCCGCAGCAGCTGCCCACACAACTACGTGAATCAAATCCTTGAAACTATCGACGCTGGAAAGCATGTGGTGATCGAATTTGGCTCGCAAAGCAACATGCTCTCATATATGCTGGCAACAAACGTAATTGCGCGGCGAATTCACGCTAGCTACGTGCGCAAAGCCGATCGTTTCTTGCAAAGCAAAAATCCTGCCGATCGACCCCAGCCGTTAGTCATCACCATTGAAGAAGCGCATCGATTCTTGGACCCGGCAACGGCCAGACAGACTATCTTTGGCGTCATTGCTAGAGAGATGCGAAAGTACTTTGTCACATTGTTAGTAGTAGACCAGCGACCTTCAGGTATTGATAACGAGGTCATGTCTCAAGTCGGTACTCGGATTACAGCATTGCTAAATGACGAGAAAGACATTGACGCGATTTTCACCGGAGTTTCGGGCGGACAGAGCTTGCGGTCTGTACTGGCAAAACTGGATTCTAAGCAGCAAGCGCTACTACTGGGTCACGCAGTACCGATGCCAGTAGTCGTTAGGACACGGCCTTATGATGAGCAGTTTTACAGAGAGATTGGGGATACGGACTGGGGAGAGATGTCAGATGAAATGGTGTTCCGGGCGGCGGAGAGTGCGATCGCCGACCTAGGCTTTTAACTATTGGAGAATAGTAGTGCCACCCGTTTCACACCCTTTCAGCCAAGGCTCTCTAGTCATACTCATGAACTACAACGACCACGCACCACCGCATGTTCATGTGAAATATCAAGGCAACTATAATAGTTATCGTATTGTGATCAGAGATCGTGAGTGGATGAGGTCAGGAAAAGTCTTACCTCCTAAACTGAAAAAACTGGTTGAGACATGGGTTGAAGTTCATGAGGGGGCGCTGGTAGAACAATGGCAGAGAGCAAGAGACAATAAAAATGTTGAGATAGTCGGATGATGGGTATGTTGTGGGATCAATGGAGAGTCCGCGCTAATGATGAAGCCTACTGGTTGACGGTGAATGAAAGAGGTTTACTTAAGGCAGAATATCTCAACGGCTATGTACTTCAGCTCTGGTTTGAAGAAGATCTAGATGTATCTATCTATGAACTAGATTGGAAACCGTTGTTAGTAGATGAGGAGCCTGGAAGTGCGCTGCTGCCGCTACGCGATGTTGACAGGTTTCAGTTTGTGAAAGGCGATCATGCGCTCACTTGGCCAAATCCCCTGACTGGTGAGTACGATGAAGTAGCTATTGATATTGCCCCAGAGTGTGTCAGATTCTTTTGCGAACGCTACGGCACCTTGATTAAGGCGGCAAAAGCTGTTGTCACAGTCGAAGCTGCATTTCTCTAACAATTTCACCACGCGACAATGTAAGGAAATGCTGACGGCCTGTACGAGTCTTGTCTGCGGTTTAAAATCATCATAAACCGCTTCTTTCTTATAGATACGAGCCTTCAGGCTTCGCGGAACCTAACCAGAAGATATCTGGAGACTGCGGCAGCGTACCTGCCTGCTGTATCAATACCTGGTGAGGATGGTGGCACCTTAGCTCGGTATCGAGATTGGCTTGAGCACAATGAACTTGAGCTTGCACTAGACGAACTGATTGACCTTGGGGATGCAAATCTTGCACCCATAGATTTTTGGCATAGCTTACTCAAGGCTGCACACAACATGGACTTAGCCGAGCAAGCTATAGAAATTAGATATCGAATAGACTCATAAATACTTTTAGCGATCGCACCTGCAAATAAGCAAAAAAAAGGAGAGCCGCTTTGGGCTCTCCCTACCATCAGGGTGCATCTACATGCATACATTATGGCACGGGGGGTGAGGGGCGTAACCCCCCTTTTGTTCCGATTTTAGAATCTTCATCTTCGCATTACAAAACTGAGACAGGAAGATTGATTCTTTATACAATCTTTCTCTTGTTTTAGTCCAGACTCTGATCACAGTGGAATTAGCTGCTGAGCTTTTTGCCCAAAAGCTGATTGGTTAGCTTTGGATCGGCCCGTCCATCCGTACGCTTCATCACCTGACCGACAAAAAAGCCTTTGAGCTTCGTTTTTCCAGCCTTAAACTTGGCTAGCTCATCAGGGTGTGCGGCGATAACCTCATCAATCATCGCTTCTATTTCGGCAGGGTTAGAGATCTGACTGAGTCCTTTACTCTTCACAATGTCTCTAGGCGATCCGCCATTTTTCAGCAGATCAGGCAGCATATCTTTACCAATCTTATTGCTAATAGTGCCGTCTTCAATCAGCTTGACCATTTCAGCAAGGGCCTCAGCTGATAGCTTGGTGTCGGTGATGCTTAGTTTTTCGGCATTTAGATAGCCTGCAATATCGCTCATAATCCAGTTGGCTACGAGTTTGCTAGAGGCTCCGGTTGCGATCGCCTGCTCAAAATACTCTGCCACCGCCCGGTCATCTACCATCACCCCAGTGTCATAAACCGATAGTCCTAGCTCCTCCTCGTAGCGCTTTCGCTTTTGGGCAGGCAGTTCGGGCAGCTCCGAAGTCCAGGTCTTTAGCTGATCGGCAGTAACTTCAATCGGTGGCAGGTCGGGCTCAGGAAAATAACGATAGTCGCTAGAGCCTTCTTTTAGGCGCATGCTCTTGGTGCGCTGCGGGCCTTCTTCCCACAGGCGCGTTTCCTGATAGATTGGTTCGCCTGCTTCTACGGCGGCGATCTGGCGTTCGATTTCGTAGTCTATGGCTTTTGCGATCGCGCTAAAGCTGTTCATATTCTTGATCTCGACCTTCGTGCCAAATTCCTTTTGACCTATAGGACGCACCGAGATATTCACATCACAGCGCAGCGATCCTTCCTGCATGTTGCCATCGCCCACGCCTAGATAGCGAATGATTCGCCGAATCTCTTCCGCGTAGGCCGCTGCCTCCTCACCAGAGCGAATATCTGGCTCCGATACAATCTCTACGAGCGGCACGCCCGCCCGGTTGTAATCCACCAAGGAATAGGCAGATCCGGCGAGGCTATCGCTGCCAGCGTGGACTAGCTTGCCTGCATCTTCTTCCATATGTAGACGAGTCACCCCAATCCGCTTACGCATAGGCTCACCGTCTTTGACTAGTTCAATCTCTAGCCAGCCATGCTCAGCAATCGGCAGGTCAAACTGTGAAATTTGATAGTTCTTGGGTAAGTCGGGATAGAAATACTGCTTGCGATCAAACTTGCTGTAGGGCGCGATTTGGCAGTTTAGCGCCAGTCCTGCTTTGACCGCATACTCTAGAACTTTTTCATTTAGCACAGGTAGCACACCCGGCAACCCCATCGTCACCGGATCGACATGGGTGTTGGGGTCTGCGCCAAAAGCAGCCGAGCTGGTTGAGAAGATTTTGGTCTCTGTGCTGAGCTGGCAGTGGGTCTCTAGACCGATAACAGCTTCATACTTATTTTCTACAGGTGTTTTCGCAGGTGCAGCAGCAGTCATAAAAGCTTCGAGTTGGGTTATGTGGATCTATAAAGCGTAGTAAGTACAAAGGCAATTGTATCGCTATCACCAATGCTTAGAGCGTGCTTAATCAATTGACGATAGAAATTGGCAAAAGCTGTTGAGCTGCTGAATTAGCGAGCCATAGCAGTTCTCTAGTATTCGGAAGTTAGCCTCAATTCTGTCATGTTCAAGTTGATAGGCATAGTTACTGCGCACAACGTGCCGGAAAGAGAGGTATTGAGAGAGTGCCTTCAGCGTCTGCTCATCGATTACCGCAGCTCTGACCCCTCGAATCTCTATAGCCATCTGCTCCAACAGTGCCTTATGCCACTGCTCACCCTTTCCTAAATTGCCGTCTACTTCCCTAGCGATCTGCTCGAAAATCTTCTCGAATCCAGTGTAGATTCCGTGCAGGCCAAGACTCACCGCCATCCAATAAGCATTTTGTCCGGTTTCCTTCGCAACGTTTAGCTGCTCTTCCATTTGGGCGTATTGAGCCGCGATATGAGCTAGCTCTCTTTGAATTCGCGCAATGAGGACAACATGGTTATGAATAGCAGTGCGATCGCGAAACAGCTCGTCACTTTGAGGAACGCTATCACCCAAAGTTAAGCCTCTATCAGCTATATAGTCTTTCAAACTGGGCGGCGCTTCTTCAATCCGCACTAGGTCTACGCTAAATTCTTCAGCATTCCACATTAGAGCAGTCAGCGCCTTGATGTAGTCTTCGGAGGAAAGATCCCATACAGCCAAATCAATGTCTGATTTCATGTGGATGTCATTGACCGAAAGCATGGAGCCAAATAGAACCACTTTCGTCGCACCAAAGTCAGCTTTGAGGATGTCGGCGAGTTCTTTGGCTTGCTTTAGACCGTCTTGGTGGCGTTGCTTTAGGCGCGATCGCCTTTCAACCTTACGCTGCTGCCAATGGGCAACATAGGGTTGATACTTCTCTAGAATAGTTTTCTGCCGCTGCGAACTCACTGCAATCTGCGAAATTAGCCATATAGAGCAGTATACCAATAGACCTTCGAGATAGGTGCTGAACCGCTTCTATCATTTTTGACTTCGCTTCACAGACGGTAGCTCGAACAAGAGACCCCAGGTGAGTACGGAGAAGGCTATTTCTACAATCTGAAGTTGTGGTGTTTTGGAGTGGTCGACCTATTGTGATGTCAACGTATTGATAATTGAGAGATGATAGATAAAACTTAGAAAAGAACGCTGTAGGCTCAAAATGAAAGTATGGTTCCAGATAGAGCGTGCGGAGAAGAGCCTGACTTGCAGACCGCTAGTATGATACTTTTAGTCATCAATAGGTAGTTTGAGAGAGCGGTTCGTGTCCAAATTCTTTTCCCCATTTCTATTTGACTACAATTCGGATGATGTAGGTGCTTCCTTTATCGTTCACGCTGATTGTCTAGAATGGCTAAGTAGGCTACCGGAGGATAGCATTCACTCTGTCGTTACAGATCCTCCATATGGAGTGAAGGAATATGATTTCGATCAGCTGAAGCAGATGTCCGCAGGGAAAACAGGAATTTGGCGAATTCCTCCATCCTTTGATGGTAATACTCGTTCTCCTCTACCTAGATTCACAGCATTGAATAAGAAAGAAAGGAAAGTCCTTTATCGTTTTTTTCTAGAATGGTCGAAGGCCGTCAACCGTGCTCTTCGACCTGGTGGTCACATTTTCATAGCGTCTAACGTATTCTTATCACAGCTGGTTTTGTCTGCCTTAATTGATGGAGGTTTGGAGTATAGAGGTGTTTTAGCCCGATTGGTTCGTACTTTGAGAGGAGGAGATAGACCTAAGAATGCGGAGAAAGAGTTTTTGGGAGTATGCTCACTTCCTCGCGGCTGTTACGAACCTTGGGGCATATTACGCAAGCCTTTACCGCCTAAAATGAAGGTTAGTGACTGCCTGCGAGAGTTTCAAACGGGTGGCTTAAGAAGACGACCTGACGGAAATCCATTCAACGATGTTATCGAAAGTACAAGAACCCCAAAGTGTGAGAGGGACATTGCTGCGCATCCTAGTCTGAAGCCTCAGTCTTTTTTACGTCAGCTAGTATACGCATCTTTGCCATTAGGAGAAGGTATTATCGTTGATCCTTTTATGGGCTCCGGTTCTACAATCGCCGCCGCCGAAGCTGTTGGCTATAGCTCAATCGGAATAGAAAGACACGATGAGTATTACAAAATGGCAAAAAGCTCAATCCTGAAACTATCTTCTCTCTATCCCCAGAATAAAGAAGATCAACTTAAACTGTTACAGACCTAGACTTTATATAGCCAATTATCCTTCATTTTCGCACAGCCAGACTTGTTTACACTAGCTGTAATTGTTCTTCGGCTACTAGCTGAGCGTCCTGAAAAGTTCCAGTCAGACTTCTCAAGCTTTGCACCATAGACGCCTTTAAATTGAAATGATCTTGGGGCAATGCCTTTGTTTTCATCAGCGGCAGTATTACTATCGAAGTGAAAAACCATCAGCCAAACATCTTCAGGATTGTGACCTTGCCATCCGCTAGGACGTCTAGAACCTTTTATCTCGATTCCATCGCCAGCGTACTGCACCGAGTTATTTTCAAATTTATCGATAGGTATTAGATCTGGATGACCATTGTGGTACTGGTTTTTGACGATTGTGGGGCAGTACTTCGGAATACTCGTGTTCATGAACTCGCCAACAATGCTGCTAAAGTTTGCAGGCATAAGAAAGCTTTCCAATCTAGGAAGACTTTTCGTTATCAGTTGTTTGTTGAGAAAACCCAAGAATTCTACAAATTCGTCCATAGCGTGGCATACATGTTCAACTGTTAGTCCGTACGGAATTTTGCAGTTTTGGTTGATTTTTGTATGGTCTACACCAATAGGCGTGAATACAGTGTTTGACAAAATCTCTATGTCTCTTCAGAACTACTCTCTTTTGTGTCTTTTGCTTTTAATAGTTCGTCAGGAGAAACCTTCAGGGCAATTGCAATCCTCTCTATGTTGAGTGCAGAAACATTTCTTTCCCCACGCTCAATTCCACCTATGTATGTACGGTGGAGTCCTGATAGCTCTGCGAGTTCCTCTTGGCTTATCCCAAGAGTTCTCCTATGCAGACGAATGTTTGACCCGATCAGGCTAAGAAGCTCAGACATCGATTGATATTCGTTCTTTTGAAGACTATAAGTCTACAGACTATGAGTATCTTTTTTATGCGCAGCAGCGAAGATGTCTTTACCTGGGCCAGATTCAAAGTCAGTTCGGTGCGCGGGGTATCGCCGTCTTTGGCTCAAAAACCAACCTGGAAAGACAACTAACCTGAAAAGATGCTTGCTAAGACGAAGTCGTTATGACTATACTTAAGAAGCGAATGGAGTGTACGGACGCTGAGCCTTAAGTTGACTAAAAACTATTCGCTAAAATCAATACCCACCTATATTCTTAGTAAGACTCGATGAGTCACCACTTCCTACAGTCACTGGAGGACACCATGATTGCAACCACATCAAAATCTGCTTTCTATCCCACTCGGATCGATTTACCCCTAGACACCCGTCAGGCTGTCGTTGCCATGCTGAACGGCACTCTCGCGGCCACTACTGACCTGCGGGCTCAGACCAAACAGGCGCACTGGAATGTCAAGGGCAAGGACTTCTATCAGCTACACCTCCTATTCGACGAGATGGCGGGCGAGCTAGAGGAATACAGCGATATGGTCGCTGAGCGAGTCACCGCCCTAGCGGGTACTGCAATGGGCACCGTGCGCGTAGCGGCTGGTGAGTCAATTTTGCTAGAGTATGATTTTGATGCGGTTGGTGGTATGGAGCATGTCGCGGCTCTCGCCGATCGCTATGCGGCATACGCCAAGCATTTGCGTCAGAGCATCGACAAGGCTGATGAGCTAGGCGATCAAGACACTAACGATTTGTACGTCGAGATTTCTCGCACTATCGACAAGCGCCTGTGGTTCCTAGAAGCACACCTAGTAGGATAGATCGTCTCTAGCCGAATAAATCGCGCCGGATGAATGCTGACGAATTGAGCCGATAGCCTCACGTTCTTCCGGCTAGTTCGACTGAGCTAAATAGTCCTAATTGAAAGCGGGGATGTTCTATCTAGGGGCATTCTCGTTTCCCATTAGAATGCATATATAGCCAGCGTTCAAAAGCTTGAGTGATAGGTCATGCTCACTTTCATTAATCCAAAAACTGATTTTGCTTTCAAGAAAATCTTTGGCTCACCTCAGAGCAAGGATATTTTGATCAGTTTCCTAAACTCCATGCTTTATGGCGCTGAGCCGGTTATCCAGAGCTTAGATATTCTCGACCCCTACCAAGCCCCTAAAATCGAAGGAATCAAAAATTCTTTTCTAGATATCAAAGCCCTGTTGACGAACGGCAAAACAGTCATTATTGAGATGCAGGTGCTAAATGTCTTGGGGTTTGAAAAGCGGGTGCTCTACAACGCGGCAAAGTCCTATTCTACGCAGCTCAAAACTGGAGACGATTACACGCTACTCAATCCAGTTATTGCCTTGACTATCACTGACTTTGAAATGTTTGAGTATAGCGACAAGGTGATTTCGCGCTATCGGCTAATGGAGAAAGATACGCTGACCGAATACAGCGACGATATTGAACTTGTTTTCGCGGAGCTGCCGAAGTTCAACAAAAAGCTGGATGAACTAGAAGATCTAACTGATAAGTGGCTGTTTTTCCTAAAGTCAGCGGATGAATTAGAGACTGTGCCTAGCAACCTGGATGAGGTAGGAGCCATCCACGATGCTTTTGAGGTCGCTCGGCAGAGTAGGCTTAGCCCTGAAGAATTAGAAATTTTTGAAAAGCGGCAGCAGTTTATTCACGACTATCGGAATGCTTTCCGTAAAGCGGAGCAGTTGGGCATAAAGCAGGGCAAGGCTATAGGAATGGAGAAGGGTCTAGAGAAAGGAATGGAGGAAGGTAAAGCCATAGGAGAGAGAAAGGCTCAGATCGAGATCGCGCGATCGCTCCTGGGCGTCTTACCCACAGCAACAATCAGTCAAACCACTGGGCTTAGCGTTGAAGAGATTGAAGCGATAGAAGACGGTCCGGTTTCACCCTAATCGTGCGAATCTTGGATTATCGGTTCAATTTGCCTCTGCCGGGGCGCTGTCAGCAGGCGCATCAGCAGGCGCATCAGCAGGCGCATCAGCTTCTCCGCTAGGAAACAACAGTTCTTCGACATCATCAGGCTCATCTAGCTCTCTGATAATGGCTGGACTAACGCTTTCTTCGCCCCCAAAAATAGCCTGCAATCCTTGATCTAGCGTCTGTGCCATAGCGATGCGATTTTTATAGGCAACGATGACTCGTGCCAAAATAGGCAGTCGGTTTTGTTCGGCTTCTAGATAGAGCGGCTCTACGTATAGCAGAGATTGTTCAATCGGAATAACTAACAAATTCCCCTGATTCGCCCGAGACCCTTGAGTATTCCAAAGCGAAATTCGTTGAGAGATATCAGGCTCTTGGTTGATACGAGCTTCGATCTGCTCTGGGCCAAAGACGAGCTCTTGTTTGGGAAACTGATAGAGTAGCTGCTTGCCATACTGCTCGCCGTCTGAACGGGCGGCTAGCCATGCAACCAGGTTGTTTCTTTGAGCTGGGGTGAAAGGCCGCAAAAGAACAAACTCGTCTTCTGCCTCTCCCGGTAATTCCATAATCAGATAGTAGGGTTTGACGACCTGCTCTTCGTTGGCATAGATCTCATTCGGGGCTCGCCACTGGTCTTCTCGGTTGTAGAACACCTGTGGGTCGGTCATGTGATAGATCAGCAGCTGGTTGGATTGAACTGTGGAGAAGTCCTGCGGATAGCGGATGTGTGTCCTTAGGGTTTCGGGCATGTCTGAGAGAGGTTCAAACATGCCGGGAAAGGTTTGGGTCCAGGTGCGAATGATTGGGTCTTGGTCGTCGGCAATGTAGAAGTGAATAGAGCCGTTGTAGGCGTCGACCACAACTTTGACGGAGTTGCGAATGTAGTTGTAGGGGTTGGTACCTGGATCGGCGTAGGGGTAACGATCGCTCGTCGTATACGCATCCACCATCCAATACAGATAGTTAGTACCAGATTCTTCGCCAGATACAGCAAAGTCAGAGCCTGCATCGGCAATCACTAGGTAGGGATCTTCATCAAACTGTAGGAATGGGGCAACTCTGTTGATCCGCTGCTTGATGTTGCGTCGAAACATCAGTTTGGTGTCGGCAGTAAAATCGTCAGTTAGCAGCATTTTCCAGTCGCCTAGATGCTTGGCAAACAAAAGGCGTTTCCACAGCGGACTGATATTGATGCCGCCCTGCCCGTCATAGCTGTTATAGACGTTCTCGCTACCGCTGGGAAAATCTAGCTCGGGCACCCGAGAGCCAGGCATGATGTATGTATTGGTGAGTTCGCCGTAGTAGATGCGGGGTTTGCCAATCGGGATAGAGCTGCGAACGGCGGTGGAGCTAGGCGTGTGAGCGATGTCTTTGATAAAGTATTCCGGCAGACCGCTAGGTCCGGCTACGTTGACAGGGCTCATTGTGAAGCCGTAGCCGTGGGTATAGATTAGGTGTTCGTTCACCCAGGTTTGGGCTTCGGCGGGGACTTGCTCGTAGTTCAGTTCGCGTGCGGAGATCAGAACCTGTCGGCGGCTGAGGGCAGTGTCTGTTTCGGCAAAGCTATAGCGATCGACATCGGCATCGGCGAATTCGTAGTAAAGCCGGATCTGCTGTAGCTGACGGTTGGATTCTAGTAGGGGGCGGGTGTCCCACAGGCGAATGTTGTCGATGGTGGATCGGTTCTCTTCTAGATCGGCAGTGGTGAGCGTGCCCTGGGGGTTGAATTCTTTGGTTTCGATGTTGGCAAGATCGAAGGCGTTGCGAGTAAAGGCGATGGTGCGTTCGATGTAAGGGGTTTCTCGCTGTAGTTCATTCGGTTGAACGACCAGGCGCTGCACTAGCCAGGGGGCCAACGTGTTGCCTAGTAGCGTGAGGAGTAGGTAAAGGGCGATCGCACCCACAACTGGCCTAGCTTTTAGTATGCCGCCACTAATTCTGACTCGTCTAGTCAAGAACTTTCCACCAAACGCTCTGCCTGCTAGCGTCGCGGCTAGGCCCAAAGCGATAAAGCTAAGCGCAGTATTGACAGGCAACCCCACGTATATATCGGTGAAGCTCGCGCCATAGCTAACGCCTTGAGGGGAGTAGAGCAGTTCGTAGCGCCTGATCCAATCGCCCAGAGCCGTGATGATCAATAGACCAGATGCGATCGCCGATAGATGCCGCTGCTGTCCTGACGAGAATCCTGCAAAGCGCCCCTGGCTAAACGTGTTGCCCGCTAGCAAATACTCTAGAGTCACCGCCACCAGGACAAACATCAGTATGCCTGAGAGCCAGAATTCGGCTAATTCCCACAGTGGCAGTCGGAAGATATAAAAGCTGAGTTCTTCATTGAAAACGGGATCGAGCTGGTCGAAGGCAGAAGGATTGAGCGCGGGCAGTACTCTTGCCCATTCTTCGGTCGCGGTGATGCTAAAGCAGATGCTAAGGACAACGGCGGCGACGCGCAGCAGGCTCATCGGAGAGGCGATTAGCGCGATCGCCCCCATACAGATCAACCCTAGCCAAATCGGCTGCACCACCAAAGACTGGGCTAGCTGCCAGTTCGCATTGAAGTTCAGCCCTAGCGGGGTCGGCAGTGATGTCCGTGTGGTTGATAGCTCAGTAATTGCGATCCGAACGTGGTGAAACAGCCCGCTGCCAATGACTACGCCTAGAAAAAACAGCACTGGCAGCAGCGCTCTTAGTCCTAGACCGACGCTGAGATTGGCCTGATTGGGCAGCAGACAGTTGCGATTGAACTGAAGCTTGTCAGCAGCGTTGAAGTTGAAGAAGGTGAAGCCGAGACTGGCGAACAGGGTGACTGAGCCCAAGAGGATTTGAGTACGCGATCGCACCCAAAACTCAGATAAAAAACCAAGCTCATCAAACCACAGTCCCTCCGCCCAGTAGTCCGTCGCTACATAGGCCAGCACCAGCAGCACAACAGCCGTAGTCAAGATCCTGCGAATGACCCGAACTCGCTTCCTACGTTTAGTCGGGTATTCGATGCTTTCGTCTATCGTCCTATCTACATAGCCGTCTTCTGCATAGCCACCTCGCACCCGACTCATGGCCTACTGCCCCCAAAAATCAATTGCTCGGTAGCCCAGCTCTGCCATCATCTGCCGCAGCATTGGGATACTCAGCCCCACCACGTTCGTATGACAGCCCTCAATTTTTTCTACAAACATGCTGCCTTTGCCGTCTGTCGCAAACGCCCCGGCGCAGTGCATCGGCTCGCCCGTATTGATATAGGCTTCAATTTCCTCATCCGAGATATTTGCAAAGAACACCCGCGTCATTCGATGTCGGACCAGCGGTTCTTTCCCCGGTGCAATCAGAGCATAGCCAGTCAGCAGTTCCCCCGAACCGCCTCGCATCGACCGCCAGCGCTCAATCGCTTCTTGCCTGCTCTCTGGCTTTCCATAAATAACATTATCAATCGCCAAAACAGAATCACACCCCAGCACCAACGCACTCTTGAACTGTGGTGCCACCATCTGCGCTTTGCCCAGCGCCAGCACTTCTACCAGCTGACGCGGATCGCTAATTACCACCGCATCTTCATCAAAGTTGCTAGGACATACAAACGGCTGGATACCCGCGTCTACCAGTAGATTTCGACGGGCAACGGAGGCAGAAGCCAGTACGAATTGAATATCAGCCATGAGGGAGTTTTAAGGGGGAAACGTAGGGAACTAGCGTAACAAGAAACAATGTAAAAGACGCACTCACAGAGGGGAGAGACTGTGAAAGTGCGCCTTTCTAGAAAAGGAATAGGGAGTGAGAGATAAAGGAATTAATAGACTGAGAAAGAGGCCACTGTTTGCTTCATAGTGTCCTTCATCTTACTCCAGCGGCTTTCAGGCAGGGAGGCGTTGAAGGTATAGAGCTGACCGCGTCGGATGATGACGCTGGCTAGATCGTGACGCTGACCGGAGGGCAGGTTGGCAATGTATTCGAGGATGTAGTAGAGTTTGTCGCCCGCTTCAAAGGATTGGGCGTTGACCAGTTCTACGTTGCGATCGTCAGGTGCAAGAGAGGTGATGCTTTTGGATAGGGTGTAGCCGACTTCTGAAGGGGTACCGAGATCGGGAAGGGTTTTGCCACCGGAGACTGGGCTAATGACAACGCTAACGTTCTCACTGGCTCTGATGATGTCGTGGAAGACTGTATCGGGGCCGTCTTCTACCTGGGCAGGTACCCAGCCAGTCGGATATTTGAACTCATAGCCTTCGTAGCTATCGTTGTAAGATTGCAGACTGACTCCAGGTGAGCAGCTTTGCAAGCCTAGAGCAAGCACAATCACGCACAGCAAGGCAAATCGCTTCAGCATCTTAAAGGTGTCTTTCATAATCCGGTTATCTAGGTTCCTCTGGCTTTACTAATTGTGCCATGAGGCGGGAAATCGCAAAAATTTCTGCTGTCAGAAAAAATCCTTCACTTCAGGCAAATTCCGTGCGTTGATTTCCAGGTTCCTCGCTTCCATAATCTCTAAAATCTCATTTCCCACGCTCTCGTAGTCTTGCCAGCCGGTCTCGGCCCGAGCATCTTTCACCATATAGACCGGAACGCCTTGCAGCGCCGCCTTTTGAAAGGCTGCAAATCGTCGGACGCCTTGCTCAAAGACAGGTAGATTGGCCTCTTGCAAAAGTTCTTTGACTTCTTGTCCGGCTTTACTCGGCCTGGGTGGAATAGCAGTGATTAAAATCCGGTAGTGACTAGCGCTGATCGCTTTGAGATATTCCACCGTTAGCACCAGAGCATCTAGTGCCAGCACATCTGGCGTTGTCGGTAGTACTAATAGGTCACAGGTTCTAGCTAGCGCCGAAAGATCTTCTGAGATAGGCCGAGCTGGGGTATCTATCACCACATTAGTATCTAGGCTGATATTTTTTTCAGCGTCCCACTGATCGACAACCTCAAACGGCAGATCCCCCCTACTGGCCCAGCCCAGCGCTGATCGATTAGGATCTGCGTCAATCAGCACTGTTTCACCCTGACCTTGTAAAAAGGCCGCAAGGTGGATAGCAGTCGTCGTTTTGCCGACGCCTCCCTTGAAGCTAGCAACGGTGATGATCATTGGAAGCTTAGACCTGACCTGAGCTGTATATAGTTTATACAGCAGGACTGGGTTGGAGTCAGGGAGTCAAAAGTGGGCAGATGGTGATTGAATTGCCAGATAGTCAGGCGACGCAGGCGTTGGGGCGATCGCTTGGTGAGCAATTGCCAGCGGGCAGTGTGCTGTTGCTAAAAGGCGACTTGGGCAGTGGGAAAACAACGCTAGTCCAAGGGCTCGGAGCAGGGCTTGGGGTCAAAGAGATCGATAGCCCTACGTTTACGCTGATCAATGAATATACGAAAGGACGATTACCGCTCTACCACATAGATTTGTATCGACTTTCTAAGGCTGAGGCAAACGATTTGTATTTGGAAACCTACTGGGAAGGTATTGAGGTCGAGCTGGGAATTGTAGCAATTGAATGGGCTGAACGGCTGACGCACTTACCACTCCAGCCAATTGAGCTAGCGTTGAGCTATCACATAAAAGGACGACGAGCTGAGTTAACAGTCCCTACATCAATCACACTAAGGCTAGAGGGTGGCTTACGATAGGAACTGAATCAACAAAGCCTCAATAGTTGCCAGAATCGAGTGTGTCTCATGTCATACAGCAGCTTTAGTCTTAGTAAAGTGAAGTCCGAGTTTGGTGTGTCGACTAATGAAAGAGAAGATATATTCTCTCAAGTTTCTCCTATCAAACCTAGTGATCTGCTATCTCTCGTATTGAAAGAACAGTTGCCGCTAGCAATGGCTATCAACACTGAAAAGGCACGTTCGGAACTAATTGTGATGCCTGTGCTGATGGAGACAAGACGCATTCTAAAAGATCGCATTGCGATCTTCTCAGGCAGCCGTTTTGAAGTTGAGCCAGAGAAGGGCTTAGATGGACATTGTGACTTCTTGCTGAGCCGTTCAGCCGAGCAATACTACATCACTAGTCCTGTCTTTGCGATCGTTGAAGCAAAAAATGAGAGTATTCCTAGCGGTCTCGGTCAATGCGCTGCAACTATGATTGCCGCTAGACTGTTCAATCAGCGTCATGGGGAAGCCGATCAACAGATATATGGTGCGGTCACCACAGGCAGCGACTGGCGATTTCTGAAGCTGGTTGATCAGACCATCTTTATTGATAGCCGTAACTATTACATTGTTGAGGTAGATAAAATTCTAGGTATTTTGTCGTCAACTTTTTGAGCCTCAGACTTTCAAGCCTGGCTAACTTTTACATACGGCAGTTGCAAGGCAGCTTCTGACAGTATCCCTGTCATCGCACCCCAATTGATTAAAACGCGATAGGCCACCTGCAACGTTTCGCCAAAGGTAACCACGCCTTCTTCATGGCCTGCCATCACGAATATCTTTTGCTGTAGCAAGGGCGTTTCTCTAAACAAGCGCTGCGTTTCTGCGGCCATCTCCGGTGTACCGTACGGAACCTCAGCGCCCGTTGTCGGCACCTGATGCAGGAGCTGCTTCCAGAGCTGAGCGTGATGAACGTGAATGATCGCACCAATTCCGGGATGGCCGCTATAAATCACGCCGTGGGTCAGAGATTCGGAAGAAGCTTTCCTCAAGCCTCGACAGGTAAGAGTGTTTTGATCTGTATTGAAATCGGTGACGAGGGCGTAGTCTTTGGCGGTGAGGGTGGGGAGGTGGCCGGTTTGGGTGCCGGTGATGATGAATTGGGGAGTGTGGATAGGGGATAGGAAATTGGGGAAGGGGGAAGTGCTGTTTTTTGAGAGAGGTTGCCGAAGCCGATGCCGTTGGGATATTCGCCGATCAGATGGAGCTGGTGTAGTGCGTCTCGGTAGCGGGTGAGGTCGGTGACTGTGGGGAGTGCGATCGCATCTTCTTCAATCCACTCGCATCGGTATTTGATAGTCCCCTCATCAATACCAATATCAACCATTAAACAGCTCCATCTTGCTCTTCTATCCAATCCAAAATCATGTGATTCACCACTTCTGGCCTCTCGTCATGCGGACAGTGCCCAGTATCTGGAATCGCATGGAAAGTAACATTCACATCTACATCAGCGGCCATCTGTTGGTAAACGTCCGCTGCCTTGATCGGTGTCCAGGGATCTTTCTCTCCCCACAGTACGAGCAAAGGCTGAGTTACCTGTGGCAGCAGCTCGCTCGGACGAGGCCCAGGCGGTGCCGTCAAAATAGAGGCAAACACCCTTTGTGCCCCCGGCTGACAGGCCGGACCATGTAGGATGTCGACTAGCTCAGGCGTAATCGCCTGACGGTTGCCATACACCTGTTTCAAGGAGCCCCGAATTCGGCCTTTTGTACGCACCTGATTGAAAAGGAGCGGACCCGTAATCTTAGAATTCACCAGCTTGGCAAACGCACCCATCACAAAGCTCAGGCCGCCTGGTAAATCCTCGGGCCGATGGTTCAAGCTACCCGCGCAGTTCAGCAGCACGCCGCCACTAGCCGTCTGTGGGTAGGTGACTAGGGTCATCAGGGCCATCAGTGCTCCGATGGAATTGCCAGCAAAGATAGCGGGCTCTTTGATATGTACTTTCCAAAAGTCATGAATTAGCTTCACCCAAAACTCCAGGCTGTAGCTGAGATCGGGCTTGTCCGAATCGCCAAAACCGAGCAGGTCTATGGCATACACACGACGCCCAGCAGCAGCCAGCGCGGGAATATTCTTGCGCCAGTGGCCGATAGACGCGCCGAATCCGTGAAGCAATACGACCGGCGGGCCTTCACCGTAGGCAACGTATTTGATATCGTAGCCGCGCCAGCTCCAGTTGAGCTTTTTTCCTGTGTAGCGACTGTTGAATACAGCTTGTGGCGAGCTAGTGAGTTGGGCGGTCATCCTATCGTAGTGTGTGAAAAGTCTACAGTCTTATCATAAGGTGAATCAGCCAGTGGCAGGCACACCAGCTAATCAGCATGTGTGATTAATCAGCAGATGACAACCCTGTAAACTAATGATCTTAACTATCGAAATTGCCGTGTCCCTCTTGCCGTATCCCTCTTATGGAAGCTTCTAATTTTCTGCCAGCGTTGCTACCGAATCTATTTATTTGGATAGCTGTTGTATTTGGCATTGCTGGCTTTGCTATATTTTCTATGGTAAGTGCCTATCGGCAGCCGATTGAGCGCATTCCCTTTCCAGATTCGATCGTCGAAACGTCTTCTATTCCACTATCGACGGACGCACAAAAGCTTTATGTCGGTGCTGTTGGCACTTATAGAGCAGGTGACTATCGCGGAGCTATCGAGCAGTTTACTGAGCTCTTGGGCTTAGAAGCTAACTGCGCCGAGGCTTTTCACAATTTGGGGTTAGCCTATGCCAACGTTGGCGATCACAACAAGGCAGTAAGGAGCTTTCTGAAGGCGGGCGAGGCTTACGCTCAGCAAGATACCGAGGAGGGGCTAGCGCAAATCAAACAGGCTCTAAAGAAGCTAAAGTCTTAGTGATAGTTGATAAGGGGCGTTTTAGAACGAACCAGGCCAGGAATGTTAAGTAATTCAAAAGATAATATTCTTAATCGATCCAGCTCAAATCTAGTTGAGGAGTCTGCCTTTAGTCGTAGGAAATGGAACAAATGAGAAGAAAAACTACTATTTCTGCAATTTTGGCCGATTCTTACTAGCTAAATATACCGCGAAAGTGGATAATTCTTGGCTCTTTCCCTTGAAACACGGGCTTGCAAGGCAAATAGTACTTGTGACCTATCTTGTTCTTGTGCTACAAATACTATCGAAGTTTTTAAAGGCACTCACTTTCATGAACAAAGCTGAACTAATTGATATGGTCGCAGAGAAGGCGGACGTTTCGAAGAAGGATGCCGATGTTGTTTTGACAGCGGTGATTGAGTCGATTATGGAATCCGTTGCTAAAGGTGACAAGGTTAGCCTGGTTGGGTTTGGTAGTTTTGAGCCACGCGATCGCAAAGCCCGCGATGGCCGCAACCCCCAGACAGGTGAGACTATTAAGATTCCCGCAACGACTGTCCCTGCATTCTCTGCGGGTAAAGGCTTCAAGCAGCTTGTAGCTGACGCGTAGGCTAGCGCTCACCTTCTAACAGCAAGATTCCGATAATAAGGCGATGTCACCGAGCTGTAGAAGTTCTACAGCTCGGTTAGTTGTTATTAGAAGGTGATTCAGCGGGCAGCGGGTGTTCCGATCGCATCATCTAGGCTCTGAATTGTCCAACTGTGGTCTTCTGCTAAACACAGGAGAAACTGGTGGTAGTTTTGCAGAGATTCTCTGTGGCCTACGCTCAAGTAAGCGGTCTGCGACTTTGATAGCTGATCGTAAAGCTGTGCTTCATTGGTCTGATCTAGGGCGCTAGTGGCCTCATCTAGAATGGCGTATTTGGGCTGGTGAATCAGCACGCGAGCAAAGCTGAGCCGCTGCTGTTCGCCTAGAGAAAGCACGTCGCTCCATTCTGCTTCGGCCTCTAGTCCAAACTGCGCTTCTAGATTTGGCAAATTTACCTGCTGGAGCACTTTTGTTAGCTGCGTATCTTCGATCTCCATATCAGAGTGAGGATAGAGTAGCTGCTGACGAAGACTGCCTAGGACCATATATGGCTTTTGAGGCAAGAACAGCAGATCTTCTAGGTCGGGTCGCGTGATAGTACCTTCACCAGAAGTCCAAAGACCTGCGATCGCACGCATCAAAGAACTCTTGCCACACCCGCTCGGTCCCATCACCAACAGCGAACTTTGCTCATCTACAGCCAGTGAAAGATCTTCGATCAGCGTGCGCCGATAGTTTGGCGTCTGCAAAGTCAACGACTGTAAAGTCAGCTCTGATGATGTTTCAAAGTCGATCACTGGCTGTTTAGTCTCGACTACTTCTGTTGTATCGTCTGTCTGACTATCTAACTTGCCATTTGTTTCGCCTTCAGCGCTATCTATATCTAATCTAGAATCTACTTTGTCTTGAGATACCTCTGCTTCGTAGCCGATCGCTTCAGAAAAATCATACAGACGATCGATGCCTGCACCAAAAGCGCTCAACGACTGTAGCCTAGCAACAATCACGTTCAACGAAAAGAAGACTCGGATAAAAGCGCCCTGAGCCTCGCTGACTTTACCGACTTCTACTTCGCCGCTAAACACTCCAGGGGCAACGACAATAGCAGGTAGAACAAAAGGGATAAACTCGTAGAAGTTCGTCAGTCCGTTTAGAGTCAGCTCCCAGGTCAGCAGACTTTTGTAGTTGTTGAAAGCGGCTAGAAAACGCTCTTTTATCTGCGCTGATTCTTGTTCTTCACCCTGATAGAATGCGATCGCCTCTGCATTTTCTCGGACTCTTACCAAGCTAAATCGAAAGTTCGCCTCTTTCTTGAGCTGTTCAAAGTTCAGCTTGACCAGCGGCTTGCCAAATATCCCCACCGTCAGCACAGTTCCCACCACCGCGTAGGCCACCAAGAATAAAACCAGCTCCCGAGAAATCCCCCACAGCACCCCGCTAAAAGCAATCACTTCTAGAACAGAGCTAGTGACCACCAGCGCCAGCGTCAAGGATTCTTGCGTAAAGCTTCTAACATCCTCTGCAATTCGCTGGTCGGGGTTATCAATTTCCGGACTGAACTGATTGATCTGATAGAAAGCGCGATTCTGAAAATAGCGCGAAACAAAGCTATCAGTCAGCCAACGCCGCCATTCTAGACCCAGGCGATCGCGCAGATACGTATAGCCCGCTAGCAAGGGTGCATAGGCAACTAGAATGCCAATAAATATCCACACTGTCTTCCAAAAACGACTTTCGCTCTTGGCCGACAGCGCTGAGATCAGCTCACCTCTTTGGGTGTTTAGCAGTACGCTGAGCCCCGTGTAGCCCAGTAGCAAGACCACGATCAGCAGCAGCAGCCCTCTGGCTTTCCACTTCTCATCGCCTGTCCAATAGGACCGTGCGATCGCCCAAAACCGTCTAAAAACCTTGAAGTTAAATCGCTCCATCCAAAAACTCTAGCTGTGTTGATACACCTCACACTAATACAGCTTTGGGATAGCTGTAATCCTCTATCCGAGGCGTATCGGTATGCTGTAAGCCTCACACGATTGAACTATGTAGCCGGCCTTTTCCTTCTATGCTGTCTGATAAACTGCCATATGACCCAAAGCAAGCACTCTATCTCATTTTGGAAATCCCGTTGTGGAGATCCCGTTGTGGACATAAGGTGCCTTGCGAAAATAGAGTGCTTTGAGAGCAACCATGACATTAGACCATGCGGACCTTAGCCTAATCTGGATTGCCCTACCCCTGTTCGTAGGATTCAGCATCTATCTGCTGCCCAAACTAGATCGCATTCTGGCTATCACAGTTTCACTGCTTTCCCTGGCCTACGGACTATGGCACGTACTTAACCCAGCACCTCTCAGCTTTCAGCTATTAGATAGCTTTGGCGTCAGCTTGCTGATTGACGATTTGAGCGGGTTTTTCATCCTGACCAATGCCGTTGTCACTCTGGCAGTCATTCTCTACTGCTGGCAGAGCGAAAGATATGCTTTCTTCTATACCCAGATCGTCATCTTACATGGCAGCGTTAACGCTGTTTTTGTCAGTGCCGATCTGATCAGTGTCTATGTTGCCCTAGAAGTTATCGGCGTAGCCGCGTTTCTGCTGGTTGCTTACCCCCGTAGCGATCGCGCCGTCTGGGTCGGACTGCGCTATTTGTTTGTCAGCAACACGGCCATGCTGTTTTACCTACTCGGAGCAGCGATGGTGTATCAATCAAGCAATTCGTTTGCCTTTTCAGGCTTAGCTAACGCGCCAACCGAGGCGATCGCCTTTCTCTTTGTGGGCCTTTTGACTAAGGGCGGCATCTTCGTCTCGGGGCTATGGCTGCCGCTTACCCATTCCGAATCAGAAACGCCTATATCCGCTCTGCTCTCGGGGGTTGTGGTCAAAACGGGTGTTTATCCCTTGGTTCGTTTTGCCCTGCTCGTGCCTGAGATTGATCCGATTGTGCGCTTCTTTGGGGTGTCGACAGCACTGCTAGGCGTTAGCTACGCCGTATTTTCCAAAGACAGCAAACGCATCCTTGCCTTCCATACAGTTTCTCAACTCGGGTTTGTCCTGGCAGCGCCTGCTGTAGGCGGCTTTTATGCCCTTACCCACGGCCTGGTGAAATCAGCCTTATTTTTAATCGCGGGCAACTTGCCGAGCCGCAATATCAAAGTTCTAAAAGAAAATCCCATCCCTACGCCCGTTTGGATCACGTTATTAATTGCCAGTTTCTCTATCTCAGGTTTTCCGCTGCTAGCAGGGTTTGGCGCTAAGGTTTTGACCTCGAAGAACCTTGTCCCCTGGCAAGTGATTGGGATGAATATTGCTGCATTCGGCACCGCTATTTCGTTTGCTAAGTTTATTTTTCTGCCTCATACCTCAGAGCCGTCTGAAAGCAAGGTGAAACCAGGTTTCTGGCCTGCCCTAGTAGTGCTGCTAAGCGGATTGGTCTTTGCCAACGCCCTTTACTACGACGCCTACAGCTTCAGTAATATTGTCAAACCTCTGCTTACGATTGCGGCTGGCTGGCTGGCCTATCTTTTGATCTTTCAAAAGCTGTCAATCAAGCTGCCCCGCGCGCTCGAGAAATTCGAGAATCTGATTGGGGTGATGAGTCTGATGCTGATCTTCCTATTTTGGGTAGTCGGACAGGATTGGCTGGCGTACTAAGGAGGGCCGCTGAGGAAGGTTGCTAGCGTCTGAATATCTCTGACGAGAGATGCTAGCGCTAGCGCTTTTGCTTACGCTCGGATATACGTGCCCAGAAGAAATAAGGTTACTCTCATGAGCGTTCAGCGGATATCGGTTTGTCAGGTCGGTGACCTTGAAATGGGAGAAATGCAACAGTTCTCGGTGGCTGGCAAAGAGATTCTGCTGGCGAAAACTGAGAATGGGATGAGTGCGATCGCCGCCCACTGCTCACACTACGGTGCCCCCCTAGCCAAAGGCGTCCTGCACAATGGCCGCATCGTCTGTCCCTGGCACAACGCCTGCTTTAGCGCCGACACAGGCACTCATCTTAGTGCCCCCGGTCGCGACAACCTCGCCAAGTTTCCAGTTCATATCGAATCCGACACCGTATATGTTGAGCTGCCAGAAGAAATTACAGAACACGTTGTTCCCACTATGGCCGAGTCAGATTTTGCGAAAGACGATCGCACCTTTGTGATTGTGGGTGGCGGTGCCGCTAGCGATATGGCTGCTCAAACGCTACGGCAGAACGGATATCAGGGCAAGGTCGTTGTTCTCACAGACGAAAGTAAAATTCCCTACGATCGAACCAAGCTCAGCAAAGCATACTTACAGGCTGACGAGGTAGGTGAAGCGTCCAAGCTGCGCTCGGTCGACTTTTATAAAGAGCACGATATTGAAATCAAAACTTCCTCTAGAGTGGTCGGTCTAGACGTAGACGCTCGGCAGGTTACTTTTGGCGAAGGCGACACCCTCACTTACGATGCGCTTCTACTCGCAACTGGCGGCACCGTCAAGAAAATTCCAGTTGACGGCAGCGACCTAGAAAACGTCTTTACCCTTCGCAAAGCAGAAGATGCCAAAGCCATCCTCAAAGCTGCAAAGCAGTCGAAAAAGGTCGTCATTATCGGCTCTGGATTTATTGGAATGGAAACTGCGGCTAGCCTCAAACAGCAAGGACTAGAGGTAACTGTTGTTTCGCCCGACGAAGTTCCTTTCAAGAAAGTTCTAGGTGAGTCTGTTGGCAAGCTTTTCAAGCAGGTTCACGAAGCTAAGGGTGTGAAGTTCAAATCTGGTGAAAAGGCAAAGGCCCTAACTGGGAGCGGGCAAGTAGAAGCCGTCGAATTAGAAAGTGGGGAAGTCTTGCCAGCGGACTTAGTGATTGTCGGTATCGGAGTGAAGCCTGCAACTGACTTTGTTGAAGGGCTATTGATGGACGAAGACGACGGCAGCATTCTGGTCAATCAATACTTGCAAGCAAAGCCTGATGTCTATGCAGCTGGTGACATTGCTCAGTTTCCACATTTCATCACTGGTCAGCCCACTCGAATAGAACACTGGCAGCTAGCGATGCAACAGGGCCGGATTGCTGCTTGTAACATGACTGGACAGCAGGTCATGTTTGACGCGGTTCCTTTCTTCTGGACCGGACAATTTGATCTAAAGCTACGCTACATCGGCCATTCGGAAAACTACGACGATATTGTTATTCAGGGTAGTTTAGAAAATAAATCTTTTCTTGCTTTCTACGTCGAAGATGATCAGGTGATGGCAGTTTCTGGCATCGGACGCGATCAGGATATTGCTGCTATCTCAGAGCTGCTGCGCCTACGTAAGATGCCAAATAAAAAAGAGATAGAATCTGAAGACTTTGACTGGTCAGAGAAGCTTAAAGCTGCTTGAGTAATCCCTTCACAGCTTCAAAAACAGTTAGCAGCAACCTCCGCCGTCGTAGTGCCAGGTGGAGTTAGTAACGACAATATCTTCGAATTTCTCTAAGTTTCTAGCAGTTTTATCACAAACTGCTAGCGGCACGCCTGGTTGAAGAATATGTCCAGCGTTATCATCGAAATAGTCTTGCTCGCCTGCGTAGACGGCCATCTTGCCAGTAAAAACGCAGGCACCATCATTAGCAATAGGCACTTTGAAAGAAACACAGTCTAGACTTTCTAGCATTAGGTGCTGATCTAGCTGATAGTTCTTTGCGTTCAATAGGCGGTAGGGCCGCCGCGCCCTAACTTCCACCTGTCCAAAGCCCGCGTCGATAATTTGTTGAACATAGTCTTCGTAGGTGAGTGCGCCAGATAGACACATTGCCCTGAGGCGATCGTCATCGCGCAAGTGTTTTGGAATCTCTCTAGTGGTGATTGGATCGCTCATGACTAAGCGACCATTTGGCTTGAGGACTCGGTAAGCTTCCGACAAAGCTTGCTTGAGATCTTTAGGCTCAAAGATATTGAAAAGACAGTTTTGGGCAACAACATCAACTGAATTGTCTGGCATTGGCAGCTTGAAGGCGTCACCCTCTCGAATGCTGACAAAGCTAGCGTCGAACCAGTCATTCTTCTCAGCGGCTGTTAGCAAATTTTGTTGAGCGGCGCTGCGCATGGAGGCCACTGGATCTACGGCGATTACTGCCTCTGGTCGCCGCGAGAAGTAGGCAAACTGTAGGGCTTCTAATCCACCGCCAACGCCAATGTAGAGAACGGTTGGTTCGCCTGTGAGTTCAGCGGGATGAACGGTTGTGCCACAGCCGTAGTTCATATTCTGCATTTGGCAGGGGACATGCAGCCCAGGCATCTGCATAGGCGTGCTCTGTACGCAGCAAAGGCCAACATCTGGGGTCTCAGCGACTTCGGTGTAGAAATCAGCAGCGGCTTCTAAATAACTCAAAACATTCTCGTGGCTAATGGGCTATTTTATTTTAATTTCTCTTGCTTGATTTTGAATGAGAAGGAACGAAAGACCAAGAAAATGAACAGGACTGCTGGAAAACCAGTTCTGAAGCTGTCATTGATGGCTGTAACAAGTAATTGGGTGAATTGATAGCATGATGCTAAGGCTAATAATTAAACGTGATTTGGTATTGGCAGGATTTGATACCAGGTGAAAGGCATGCGATCGCAAACACTACTACCCGCAATAGGACTCCTCTGGGCGCTTGGTGGCTGCGCTAGTCCATCAGGCTCATCGAACCCTAACGCGCTGCTAGGCGATCGCGCACCAGACACCACTGCCACCACCGAAACCTGCGACCTCAGCAGCGCTCCGCTAAAACCGATGGCCGCCCCTAAGAATATGCCAGCGTTCGAGCAGTTCAACTTTCGACCTGAAGCGATCGCGATCCAAGCCGATACGGTCACCTTCGAAACGCCCTACTACAACTTCACGTTTTGCAAAGGCGATCGCACCTGGTCTGTTACTTCAGTTAGCGAAAGCCAAGCAGATGAAGCAGAGTTTAACTACGAGCAAATGCTAGCGGATATCGCAAATCCGGACTACAGCGCTATCGATATTGACGGAGACACGTATGAGTATCGCGTTCGCTTGCAGGCAGAATGGCTAAACGAGCAGATAGCCTCTTTTGGCGAGCAGCCGTTTGACTCTAATCCTAGTACCGGAGAACCTGCTGAAGAAGCTGTTTATTTTGAGCTGAAGCTGCCTGACGGTGAGCTACTGAGTCAGCAGCTATATACTCTGGGCGATTTGCAGACGGCTCAGCTAGGAGCTTCGTTAGGCGCTCCAGAGATTACTGGCGCGGTGGCGGTAGAAGATCAGCTTTGGTTCGCAGCGACAGCAGAGCAGGGGGAAGGCAACAGCGGCTTTGCTAGCCTGATTCGCTACGATCTAGCAACCGAGGAGCTGAGCGTGGATCAGCCTGCTGAGATGCAGGGTAATCAGATTAGCGCGATCGCAGCGACAAAAAGCAACCGCCTCACCCTATGGCTGGGCACCAAAATCAGCGGCGAAGGAAATCCAAATCTGCCAGCAGACGGCCTCATCGCCTATCAGCCCGATACCGAACAGCTCACTGCCTACGGTGTAGAGAATAGTCCTCTAGTCAGCGCTATTCCCTATCAGGTCGCCGTTGAAGAAGATACTCTCTGGGTTGCTACGGGTGAAGGCGTCTGTCAAGTAGAGTGGAAAACAGTCGACAGCGACCAAAGCTGGAATTGCTGGCAGTTCACTGCTACAGCCACTGTCCCCGCAGCAGGCGTCGAGCTCTACCCTAGCTTTCTAGCTGTAGAACCAGTCGCTACGCTTGAGCAAGACTCTGTAGAAGTTTTGTGGGCCAGCGAAACCTTTGAAGACGCTGAAATTCCGGGCACGATGCGCTACGAAGTTGCTTACGAACCAGGGTTTGAGGTTCAAATTCCTCAGGGTGGCTACTGGTTGACCAATGAAGTTGCTCGCAAAACCAGCAGAGGTGACGCTCTCTTTTGGCCTGGTCGCTCCTGGCACTGGCAAGGCGATCGCTTTACTCGCAGTCTTGATGAAGTCGCAGCGAATATGGTAGGCGGCGGTCCATACGGACTAGCCGCTTCTACCAGACTCGATGGCCTCAACTTTGATAGCAACGCCATTCGTGGAGACTTTGATCTGTTGGACATCACTTCAGATTCTACTCAGGTCCGTCATTACTCTGGTTGGGTAGAGGGTAACGAACTGTCGGTGTACCCAACTGTCATAGCGGTGAGTCCTTCGACGAGGCCAAAGCCTAATCCTCTCATGGACATGGCTGCGAATCTACCAGACTCTCCAGGACCTTAACAAAGACGGCGAGCTGAAAGGCTGTTCCCTCTTTTGAAGGTTTGAATGCAGGTACTCTTGGCGATACGTTTGTAGGCATCCTTGTATGCAGATTTGCTAGTGACTGACCTTGCCGCATTCTCTTCTGCTGACCAGGCCAAGCTGCCTTTTCTTCAGTCAAAGTTTCAAGCTGAGCTAGATAGCGCTGACTTGACTCGTCCTATGTGGATGCTGTGGATTCTATCCGCCGGGCTGATTGCGCTCGATGGCTTTGACTTTTTTATCATTGGCGTGGCGATGCCCTTTATTCAGCGGGATTTTGGGCTAGATGCAGGATGGGTGGGCGCGATCGCAACTGCTGCTCTCGTCGGTGCTCTAATCGGCTCACTTACCCTCGGTCCCGTCACCGATCAAGTAGGCCGTCAGCGCATGCTAATAGTTGATATTAGCTTGTTCATTGTTGCATCCTTGGGCAGCGCCTTTGCTTGGAATGCCTGGTCGCTACTTTTCTTCCGCTTCTTGGTCGGTGTAGGTATCGGCGCAGACTATCCCATTAGTGTCTCATACATTACTGAAAACATACCGGCTCGCCTGCGCGGGCGGATGGTGATTGGTGCTTTTAGCTTTCAGTCCATTGGTGCTTTGCTAGGCGCACTGGTTGGCTGGGTGACGATCTGGACTTTTCAACAGATCGCACCAGAGCTGGCGATCGCCTACGCTTGGCGATGGATGCTAAGCGTGGGCGTTGCACTTTCTATTTTAGTTGGTGGATTAAGACTGCTGTTTTTGTTAGAGAGTCCTAGCTACTATTTAGCGAAAGGGGACTATGCAGCCGCTTCTGAAGCTGCATCTGAACTGTTGGGAAAACAGATTTTACTCAAGCCAGAAGGTTCTACAGATTCTCCAACTACCGCCGATCAAGAATCGTCTCCGCTGGGCTACAGCGATCTATTTTCGTCAAATTACATTCGTCAGACAGCGCTCGCTTCAATTCCCTGGTTTCTTCAAGACATTGCGACATATGGCATTGGCATTTTCACACCGACTATCATTGCAACCCTGGCGTTCTCGGACGAGGGGAACTTACTGGCGCGAGAAATGGCTTCTGCAAAAGGAGCGGCTGTGGTGAATGTCTTTCTAGTGTTGGGGTTTGCGATCGCAGTTCTCTCCATCGACAGAATTGGTCGCATCCCTTTACAAACTATCGGTTTTATCGGCATGGCTGCAGGTCTAGGCATCCTCTCTTCTTCTGAGTCCACCGCTCAGATTTGGCCGTTGTTCACAGGCTTCATTCTGTTTAACATGATGATGAATCTAGGACCGAATTCAACCACTTTTTTGCTTTCAGGTGAAGTGTTTCCGTCAGCTATTCGAGCTAGTGGCGCGGGGTTGGCGGGTGCGATCGCTAAATCAGGAGCCGTCCTAGGCGCTCTTAGCCTACCAATCCTTCAGGAAATTATCGGCATTAGCAATCTCCTCAGATTGTTAGCGGTCGTCTGCTTACTTGCTGCTGTCATCACCTACAGTTTGCGTACAGCTGTTGCACCTACAAAAGGAACTAGCTCAGCGTGATAAGCGTTGTGTATATCGATACGGCAGCGCTAGCGGTATTACAAGCCAAGTGACAAAGAGCGTGAAATCTGGCCAATATTGCGATCACGATCATACGATAAAGCGTATCTTTCAATCGGCGCAAAACATGTCAGCACCTAAAGAAGCTTGGTTCATTGTTAAAAATCCTTCTGGCCACTGTGAAATTCTCTCCGAACAGATGCTTGAACAAGAGAATGACTCACAGACTGAAAGCAAGCAGTCTGAAACTGAGACTGAAGCACTGCAGTGGGGGCCCTTTGAAACGCAAAATCAGGCCATCGCAAAGCGCGTTGGCCTGATTAGAGCAGGAAAATGTCAGCCAGCTAGCTGATTAGAAAGAGACTAGCGCTAATACTAGTCTGCGACGCCAGCAGTGCTAGCAGACTGACGCTGCAGGCGAACCGCGTCTGCTAACACTTCTATCGCTTCTGCATATTGCGGATCTTCTGAGGTACCGACTTTGTCGCGATCTTTCACTAGCTCCTCGCGCTGCTCGTCAGTGAGCTCCACTACGTAATCGGGTTCAATGCCTAGCTTATTGATATCGCGACCAGAGGGCGTTAGATACTTGGCGATGGTTACCGCGATACCCGATCCGTCGGTCAGCCCTCGAACAGACTGGACAAGTCCTTTGCCAAAGGTTTGCGTACCCACCAACACGGCTCTATTGTTGTCTTTTAGCGCACCAGAAAGAATTTCGCTAGCGCTAGCAGAGCCACCGTCGACTAAAACCACTAGCGGCTTAGTCGTTAAAGCTTCGCTGTGGGCCACTTCTTCATTGCTGGTGGCGTTGCGGTCTACCGTAGAGACAATCGTGCCTTCTTCTATCCACATCTTGGCGATTTCGATGCTAGAGAACAGCAGCCCGCCTGGATTGGACCTCAGGTCTAGGACATAGCCCGTCACATCGCGCGATTCTAGCGACTCAATAGCGTCCTTCATCTCAGCAGCAGCATTACTACTAAACTGAGTCAACCTGATGTAGCCAACGGAACCTTCCGGACTGTCTTTAACTAAGTAGCGAACGGGATGAATTTCAATCCGAGCCCGAGTCAGCTCAAAGTCTAGCGCTTTGCCTTCTCTTTCTATAGACAGCACAACTTTCGAGTTCACAGGGCCACGAATCAGGCTGACGGCGTCGTTTAGCTCCATGCCTTCGGTGCTGTTGCCATCGATCGAGGTGATGATATCGCCTGAGAGCAGCCCAGCTTCATAGGCAGGCGTCGCTTCGATAGGTGAAACAACAATGATATCTTCAGTTTCTTCTTCTTTGGAAATTTGAATGCCGACCCCGGTTAGTTCCCCTGAGGTCTCAATCTGCATGTTGTTGAACTCTTCGGGGTCCATAAACCGAGTGTATGGATCGTCGAGCTGCTCCAGCATTTCGCGGACGGCTACGTACGCGGATTCTTTATCGGTATAAGTGCGATTGAGATAGTCCAAGCGGACCTTATTCCAATCTAGGGAGTTAAAAGACTCATCGACGTATTGGTTGTCGATCAGATTCCACACTTCATCCACTATTTCCTTAGGGCCATCTTTGAAGAAAGCCTGGCCATCAGATAGCTGGATGCCTGTACCGGTTATGACCAAAGCGGCGCTTGCCAGTGCGGTCGCTCCCAAGATAAAACCGCGCTTAGTAACTGCCATAGAGAATTAAAATCCCGTGTAGAGGACGTCGTCAATTACGCCCAATTTAACATAACCCTTTTGTTCGTAGCCTGAGGCCAATATGAAGAAGCTACTCTGTTAACCAAAGCCTGATTGAGAGGAATCTCAGCCTGATTGAGAGGAACCTCACGACAACTCTAGAAAAGTCAACTGTCTATTGACCTGGATGATGGACCACTTTTCCAAGCGTTCACCGTTCACAGGACGAAGCAACACTGCTACTGCTGAAGCTCTAGAGCAGCTAGGCAGCGTCCGGTTCTATCCATCGTCCGTCTGACTTTATTAGGTTGATCAGTTCTTCTACCCCGTTTTCTTGGGGAACGCGTTTGATTTCTTCACGACCCCTATAAAGCGCAATTGTGCCAGCTTGCTTACCCACATAGCCGTAGTCCGCATCCGCCATTTCACCCGGTCCGTTGACAATACAGCCCATGACGGCAATGTCTAGCCCGGTCAGATGGTTGGTGGCTTCTCTAACTTTGTGCAGAACGTCTTCAAGGTTAAACAGCGTTCGCCCACAGGAAGGACAGGCAACGTATTCCACCATAGTTTTGCGCAGGCCCAGCGATTGCAAGATGCTGTAACATACCGGGATTTCTTTTTCTGGGGCTTCTGTTAAGGAAACGCGAATAGTATCGCCGATGCCCATAGCCAACAGTGTGCCAATTCCAGCGGTGGACTTGATTCGGCCATACTCGCCGTCGCCTGCTTCGGTGACGCCAAGATGCAGCGGATAGCTCATGCCTAGCTCGTCCATGCGTTTGACCATCAGCCGATAGGCAGCCAGCATCACCGGAACTCTGGAAGCTTTGAGCGATAGGACGATGTTTTTAAAGTCTAAAGACTCGCAGATGCGAATGAATTCTAAGGCCGATTCGACCATGCCTTCAGGGGTGTCGCCGTAGGTGAAGAGCATACGCTCGGCAAGGGAGCCGTGGTTAACACCGATACGCATGGCTTTGTTTTGATCGCGTAAGGAAATGACTAGGGGCTCCAGGGTTTCGCGGATTTTCTCACCGATCGCGTCGAATTCGGCCTGGGTGTATTCGGTGCGATCGCTCGCCGCCTTCTCAAACACATACAAGCCTGGGTTGATCCGCACTTTATCTACGTGCTTAGCTACTTCGAGCGCAATTTTCATGCCGTTGTGATGCACATCAGCAACTAGTGGTACCGCTTGATAAGTCTTTACCAGCTTGTCTTTGATTTCTGACAGGGCGCGAGCATGGGCCATGCTAGGCACAGTCACGCGAACAATTTCACAGCCTGCTTCGTGCAGTCGACGGATAGCCGCAACTGAACCTTCGATGTCTAAGGTATCTTCGTTGATCATCGACTGCACTACGACCGGATGACCGCCGCCGATTGTGATCGCACCTACCTGTACAGGCCGAGTCTTTCGACGATGAATCGTGGTGTCGAAGGCGGCTTCAGTAAGCGCACTAGCAGTAGGTGTCGGATTAGCAGCGGGGGGTGAAGTCAGGGTTTGCATAGTTAGAGATGAGTTAAAGGCAGCCTACGTAAGCATCTAACGGCTTATTTCTATCCTAGCTTTGCAGTGCATTCTAAGAGCAAGCGCCGGTTAACAAGTGCATAAGGTTGGATAGTGAGCGCCTGGCGAAAAGACTGAATAGCAGCAGTATAGTTACCAACAGCGCTGTGACTAAGGCCCAGTCCGTGCAGCGCTCCAAAGTGGTGAGGAACCAGGGCAATCACGCTTTGGCAGGCTGCGATCGCGCGCCAGTAGTTGCCCTGGGTATAGTGCAAAACCGCCAAACGATTCCAGGCTTCGGCAAAATCAGGCTGCGCTTCAACAATGTCAGCCAGTAGGGTTTCAGCCTGATCAACCTTACCTGATTCGAGTAAGGTCTGCGCTTCCATCAACTGCTGGGCACCGTAGACACCTTTTTGATGAAACCAGGCATGCCAAAACAGAGAGGTGGCGTGATCGCGAACTTCGGCGTCTGGCTGCTTGAGATCTTCAAGCAAACGATCAACGCGATCTGAGTCCATCAATTAAAAATTTCCTTGTCATAGATAGCTTAGCGCCAGCGATCGTCACCTAATCGCCACTTTTATTCTACGGCTAACGAGACTCGACGACCGCCAATCCCCCTTAGCTCATCCAATAGAGTTGCGATGTCATCATAGGGCAAAGTCCGATCTGCCTTGAGCATAATCGAACCGTCAGGATTTTCTTGAAAGTAGGTCTTGAGCCGAGGACCTAAGTTCCGTAACTGGATCGTTTCACCGTCTAGAATCAGCTCTTTTTGGGCCGTTAGGCCAATTACGAAAGGCTTTGATTCGTCGGTATTACCCGTGATCGCTTCATCCGTATTCGTGACAGAGCGGGGCAGCGTTACGCCGTTGATCTGCACGCCTGTCAGGCCCATAGAGATAATGACGAAGAAAATGAGTACCGTCATTAGAACGTCCATCATCGGGACAAGGTTGACTTCGGGAATGCGGCTAGGGCGCCGGCGACGAGTACGCACTTTATGAATCCTCTCGAAGGGCAAGGGAAACTCTTTCGCCACCGACTGCGCGCATGTCGCCTAGAAACTGGGCAACTCGTTCATAAGACAGTTCGCGGCTGGGAATCAGATAGACGATACTGTCGGCGTTCCGAGCTAGGTAAGCTTCAATTTCGACAGCAAGTGGCCCCGGTTCAATGGGATTGCCGTTTAGCAGTCTTTGCCCGGTTTCATCAATCTCGACAATAAAAGGGTCCTGAATGTCATCGACGGCCTTTGGGGTTTCTTCTGTCTGCTCAGGAGGTAAGTCTACCTGGATCAGCTCTTCGCTGCCTAGCGAGACAGAGATCACAACAAAGAATGCAAGAACGCCCATCATCACTGTCAGCATGGGAATGAGATCGATCGAGGGAATGCCGTTGTCTTCAGTGTTACGAAAGCGCATTTGTTTTTTAGAGCAGAACTGGAGTCTGGCTTCCTCTTCTCTTCCGGTAATCTTCTTACCCTGGAAACAAAGTGGGCGCTAGAAGAAAGGGGCAGAGTGAGGGTCTTCGATCAGGGGTATGTTGTCCAAGGCTTGTTCGGAGGAAGCTAAGGCAAGGCTTTTGCAGGTTCCATAAGCGTCTAAAAGGTGGGCTGCTGTAGCCCTGGTGAGGGTCGCACCGGCTTTTCCACACTGTCTATCGCTGGGTCAGGCACCGTTCGTTCGCCCCGAGGTAGACGACCTGCATCGTACCAGTACTGACGATAGATCAGCTCTAGCTCGTTTCCTGCCTCGGAAAAATAATCCATCTGCTGCGCCTGAAGAGTCACCATAGTCCGCAGCACCAGCAGAGCCAGAATCGCAACAACCATTCCCGCGGCTGTGGTGATCAAAGCTTCACCGATACCGCCAGCAGCTTCCGTTGCCCCGACCGCGCCGTCGCCACCGCCGATATTTAGATTCTCAAAGGTGCTAATTAGGCCCGTTACGGTTCCTAGCAGACCTAGCAGTGGCGCAACAGCAACGACAGTTTCTAGCAGCTTGTCGCCTTTTCGCATTTTGACAAATTCTTTATCGGCAGCGTTTTCTAGCGCGAGGCGGAAGGAGTCAGGGGAAGGATTCTGCAGGCTGAGCGGAGCAATCAAAAAGCGGCTAATCGGCAGGTCTCGGGCGCGAGCTGCGATCGCAGCCGCCTCATCCAAATCCGTCCGCGCCTTGTCCAAGACCTCGTTGACGACCTTGGCTTCTCGACGCAGCAAATCCGTCCAAAAAGTCGCTCTTTCTAATGCGCAGGCAACCGTAAAGACCGACGCGCCCATAATCGGCACCATTACCGGCCCACCTTTTGCCAAAAAATCAAATACGGTCGTCATACGTCAGCAGCTAGAGGAAGGACAGAGGTCGCGAAAGGCCGAATGCTGCAAAGACTATAGCGCTCGGCCTCAAAGCACAAGTAAACAAAAGGTTAAAAAAACAGCTGAGCAAACTCTATACCAAGCCTTTCACTCTCATGATACTCAATAGCCAGTTGGCCATAGTGGCCCTGCGGGTCAGTCTAGGCACCAGCTGGTCAACGGAATAGCCTTTGAAGCCCAGAACCGTTTTCAGCAGCTGTTTGTTTTCTTTGGGAATTGCTCTAGTCAGCTGTACGGTTGCTGGCCTACTTTCAATAAAGTTGGGCGGCTCAGGATATTTCTCGGCCCAGGCATCGTCTACATGCTGAATTTGCCAGGTTTGGGTATCCAAGCTGTAGTCGTAGCCTAGCGTTCGCCAAACCAGCTGGTTGACCGTATCGTCAGACAAATCGCCATCGAGGATGGCCCACAGCGTTTCAGTTGTTAGATCAGGGAGCTCAGTCATCATAGAACCGATAGTATCAGCCAATCTAAGTCCAATTGGCACTAAAGCTAACGATCAAACTAGTGAGCGAAAGAGTAGTCATCAAAAAAAACAGCGGCCAAATTAGCTACCAAAAGATCCAGTCGGCCTTAGCAATGGATGGCACCGAGCTAGGAATTTGTTCAGAATTCAGCAGAATTCGTCCTCAGTTCGACATTCATTTGTTCAAAACCTTACCTTCGACCAATACTCAGCTATGGAAAATGCTGAAAGCTGATGCCCAAATCAATGTTCAGACTAATACCCAGCTCAGCACTCAACTTGATACTCAACTCAGAACTAAAGCTGGAACAGTAGTGATTGCTCAGCAGCAGTCGGCGGGTCGAGGTCAGCGTGATCGCATCTGGCTATCAGATCCCGGCGGCCTGTACCTTTCCCTGGCCCTAGAACCAGACTGGCCCGTCGCTTACAGTCCTCAGCTCACCCGCTTCAGCGCCTGGGGCATCGCCACCGCCCTCAACAACCTTGGTATCCCCATTCGGATAAAGCCGCCCAACGACCTCTTTTACAACGGCAAAAAGCTAGGCGGCATCCTGACCGAAACCAGGCTGGCACAGTCAGACAAGATCTCTTCAGATCCCTTGCTTACCGGAGAAAAATTCGGCTCGCCCGCTCGCATCAAGCAGGCCGTCATTGGTGTAGGACTGAATTGGCACAACCCGGTCCCACAGACCGGAATTACTCTGACAAAAATACTAGAGAGTGGACGGTATCCTCGTGCGCACACCAAAATAAATTGTTTAGAGATACTAATTGTCGTTGTCCTCAGGGGAATCCTGCAAGGGTACTTCTATCAACAGCAGGTAGGCAGTCAAGTTTTCATGAAGACCTACCGAAAATTACTTACTCAGGTCAGTAAAACTGCTTCAGTAGAGTAGAACTCAATAAAGTGTAGAAAGACATGGCAGAGTAGAAAGATATGACTATCCTTACGTCAGTATCCAGCTCGCTGGTCAATCGTTCCGGGAAGGTCGTCAGCGTCTCTGAAGAAGGCTACTTATAAGCTAAGCCGCTAAACGCGAGTCACGACGCAAACTGCTTTGCAAAATTCCAGACGCAGCTCGGTACAAATCAAAATTATCGGCATGTTTGTCTCAACTAAAGAATCTGTAGAGAAGCTATTGATAGACCGCCGAAGCAAGCACATTCCACTGACAAGACCAGGCAAAATTCACATATAGTTAGTACTGATTAAGGTTAATTTTTAGGTTGATGACTATGACGGCTCCCAAGCAAAACCTTAAGTCTAAAGCAGCACATTCTCCTTTCACCGACGGCGATTCAACTAGCCATGTGGATAGTCACTTGAACAGTTGTTTGTCAACTGGGCAAAAACTACAGCGCGGCTGGCTGGTCGCGTTTGGTTTAATGAGCAGCTGTGGCCTCGTCACTAGCCAAGTCAACTTCGCGAAAGCAGAGAGCGACTACACAGACAGCGATTACGCGGTCGAGGCTAGCTATCTCGAAGACCCAGAGTCACCGCTATCAGTTGACTCGACATCTGCTGCGATCGCCCCTTCACCAATCGCTGAGCCTGCTGTCACGATGGCAGCTTCCCCTTCCTTCTCAGAACTCAAGCCCTTCGTCGAAAAAACCGCCTATCGTTCTCATCCGCTCGTTGGGATGATCGAACCTGGCATCGCGGTTGCACCTATAGCTGGATATGTCGGTACCCCCGTTTCTACAACTACCTACACAGCTACAGCCCCTGTTGCCAGCCCTTCGCCAGCGTCCGCTGCCGAGTTAATTTCAGAAGCAGCGCCAGAATCTGCCGCGCCAGCAGCGATCGCCAAGCCCACCCCTGCGCCAATGACAATTCCAACTGCGCCTGTGGTCGAGAGCGCCCCCAGGATTGTCCCAGAAGCTGCGCCAGCAGTCACACCAGCACCGATCGCCGAGAAGCCAGCCTCTACAGCTGCACCCGACGAAATTACCCCAGCAGCACTGCCAGAAGGCATTACTCGACCGGGAGAGTACGACAGCATTTTTGTAGACCCAACCGACTACAGCGTAGGTGCAACTGAGACGCCCAACGTTGTGGTTGCCGAACAGTCTACGGGCTGTACGTTTACCGTCACGCAGGGACAGGGCGTTCCAAATGGGGCCTGTGATACAGCTTCTCCTAGTGCGCCCGCCGCCAGAGCAGCCAGCGGCAGTGCTGCCGCGCCCGTTGTCGCAAGCACTTCTAGTCAAACGTCTGGACCTGTTGCCAGTGCTTCTGCCGTCAACGTTGGTCCTGTGAGCTTCAGCGCATCCGGCATTCGACTGTCGACTAGTGCCGCAGGTCGCGCTTACCTTAACCGTTCTGTGCGTCCGATCGTGAGCTTGCAAGCAGCCGCGAAGTTTATATTCCCGCTATCGATTCCATCCCCTATCAGCTCTCTTTTCGGCTTCCGTTTGCATCCAATTTCAGGCGACCAGCGATTTCATGCCGGTACTGACATCGCCGCGCCGCAGGGAACTCCGGTGTTGGCGGCGCAAGACGGTGTCGTTGCAGCAGCAGGTGAGGCAGGCGGCTACGGCCTGATGGTAGTCCTAGAACATGACTTAGAAGAAGCCACGTTAGAGAGTCGCTACGCTCACCTGTCAGAAATTTTTGTAGAGTCCGGGAGAGCCGTAAAGAAAGGAGATGTCGTTGGGCTAGTTGGCAGCACCGGAAACTCCACAGGGCCACACCTGCACTTTGAGATGCGGCAGATGACAGCTAACGGTTGGGTATTGGTCAATCCAGACGGTATGGTACAGGCTTCTCTGGCCAGACTGGTACAGATGTTGAACAATCCAGTTCAGACCATCAGCTTTGACTTAAGCGACTTTGACTTGAAGAACTTGAGAGCGGGTCAAAAATCTACTTCAGCTGTAGAACTTCCACCTCTGCCTGGGCAGGATGGCTTGCCCTATCGTCCGGCTCAGCCAAATGCCAGCTAGTGAAGCGCTCCAGCCAACGAAGCGCTCATGAAGCTTTAGAGAAGTTTAAGCAATGGCCTTTTGCTACTGTCGAACGATTCATTTTCATGAAACAGATGCAGCGGGTGTGGTTTACTTTGCCAACGTGCTGACGTTTTGTCACGAAGCGTACGAGGCGGCTCTGCGTGAGACCTCAATAGACTTTGACAGATTCTTCTCGGCTGCGAGCGAGGCGCCGGTACCCATTGTTCATGCTGAGGCAGACTATTTTGCGCCTCTATTCTGTGGGGATGAGATCGCCATCACGCTGGTCCCAAAACAGCTCACTATATACAGCTACGAAATTCGCTATACTCTCGGCTATCAGCAGACCCAATCGGCCACACAAGCAGCCAGTGATCGCCCCCTGGCGATCGCCCTCACTCGGCACGTTTGCATCGACAAAGCCACGCGAAAAAAGCAGCCTATTGATCATCGGCTGACTGACTGGATAGCTGATCTAGCCGCGATCGCACTGCTAGACGATTGATTTTTCCCTGTGCATTTTCAGGCAAGCTGCCCAGTGCAAACCATCGCTTTGGATACTTGTATCGGCTGAGCTGACTGCCCTCGTCTAGGGCTGCTCTTAAGCTGGCAATAGAAACGGTTTGATCAGCTGGAACATATGCGGCAGTGACCACCTCACCCCAGTCGGCATCGGGCAATCCTACGACACAAACCTCTCGAACTTGCCCAGAACTTCGCAGTGCAGCCTCTACTTCAGCCGGGAAAATGTTTTCGCCGCCGCTGATAATCTTGCCGCTTGATCGCCCCGTAATGTGTAGCTGGCCAGAGTCATCGAGATAGCCTAGGTCGTCTGTGTAGAAGGTTCGGCCTTCAAAATTAGAAGAAGGCGCGTTGTAATAACCGTGGGCGATCGCACTCGAAGTCACCACGACTTGTCCAAGCTTGCCGCAGGGCAATTGCTTGCCGCTGTCCTCGATTTGAATGGAAGCATGAGGCATGGGTTGCCCGCTGCTGAGATTGCGGCTGAAATGACCTTGAAGAAAATCTTGCGATCGCATAGCAGTCACCATCGCCCCAGTTTCGGTCATGCCATAGGAGAGACAGACTGGAATCCGATACCTTGCGGCCTGATCAACTAGGGCAGGCCAAGGGGGAGCGCCACCGAGCAGGACGGCGTGGAACGCTTCTAGCCACGAAGATTTTCCGGTGGCAATTAGGCGAGAGAGCTGCGTAGGAACAAGAGAGAGATAGGTGTGAGGAGGAACGAAAAAAGGGGAAGAGGAAAGCAGATCTTTGAAAGAGGTAATGAAGATTTGTCCATGGGTGAGCCAAGTGCGCAGAGCTTGCATAAGACCGCTGACGTGATAGAGCGGCAGAGTGCAGCAGGTATTGACAGGCGCACCGTCGGGTTGGAAATAATCGCAGAAGCCGCTGACAGCAGCGGTGAGGGTAGCCCAGGTGTGACAAGTAAACTTTAGCTGGCCGGAGGTACCGCCAGTGGGGATGAGGATGAAGGGGGAAGAGGGAAGGGAACCTCGACTGCGAGCCGCCGGGGATGGAAGATAAGAAATGGGAGATGGGGTATGGGAAGGATTCCCCCAGATGATGTTGGGGTTGATGAGCTGGTAGGTGGATTGCCATTCTGGAGTGACCCAGTTGGGATTGGCTAGGGCAACTGTCCAGCCTGCTAGAACACCAGCCCAAAAACCAGCCAGAAAGTCCATAGGATCACTATCCGCGACTAGTACAACTAGCGCCGCCGCAGATACTCCATCCTCTCTCCTAGCAAGAGTCTCTAGCTGCTCACGCCGCGATGCTACCAGCCCAAACCAGCTCTCTTCTTCTCTTAGCCTTCTATCTTGCTGGCTAACGTACCTGTTCTCTAGTCCGCCATCCCCTGATTTCCCGAGTCCCTGTTCCCCTTCCCCACAGTCTCTACGCCAATCCCGCCGCAACCTCTCCCAAACTGCCGCCGGCGTCATTCCAATCGCTGCCACAGCGCCTCCCAATCAGGATCGTCTAGTCCATCGTTTGGCAACCACTGCTGCGTACCCATACCCAGGGCTCGACAAGGCTGATGAGATGAAGTGCTCTGCAGCTCTATGGCCAAGTCAATCAGAGCCTGACGACCAATATCGGTTTCAAAGACAGAAGAGATGACCAGATCAATGGGATGGTCTTCGCAAAACTGTCGAAGTCGGTTGGGTGAGCCAAAAATGGCAGCTTTGACAATATAAATGCCGCGCCAGTCCCGGTAGTAATGAGCTTTGAGCTGATCGAGGGTGGTGACAGACTCGTCGAGAGCAATGGGGGTTCGATAGCGGCGGGCAAGTTTGACCAGGTCAGAGAAGCGGTTGGGGGGCAGGGGCTGTTCGATAAATTCGATGCGGTGACCGAGGCGATCGCATCTGTCCAACCAGTGGTGAGCCGCAATCTCACAGAGACCACCATTGGCATCAAGCCGTAGCTGTGCGCCAAGGGGAAGCTTTTCCATTAACCTTGACAGCCAGGCAAGCTCGACTGAGACAGGAGCAACGCCGATTTTCCACTTAAACGTCCGATGTCCCAAAGCCCACAGCGGGCTCCATGCGTTCAGAGCCGCTTCACCTGCGGGTAGCAAGGCGCTGTAATGATGGGTTGAGAGCGCGGCGCAGTGAATATCGCGACTCAGGTTTCTATGAGCTAGCTCAAAGCCGAACTGACAGGCAGGCAGCGTTGGCAGAATAGAAAAATTGTCCCCTGTCGAGAGCCGACGGGGAATGCGCTGGCAAAATGAGACCGCCTGCGCTTGAGTCTCAGTGCCAAACCAGGGCAGGGGCGCCACTTCGCCAAAGCCCGTTCGCCCCTGCCGATCGCTCAGTTTGATGATGATGCCTTCACGATTGTGCCAGGTGCCGTGGCTGGTTTTGACCGGCTGTCGAAAAGGACGGCGATACGGACGAAACTCGAAAGCAATAGCTGCTGACTTGTGGTTGATATGATGCATAGCCCTTTGTGGTCAGTTCAATCGCAAGTTCAATCGCAGTCGAGGCTAAATTGCAGTCGAGGCAATCAGTCCGGTCATGAGCAGCAAACCACTCCAAAAGTGAAAATGAATTGCTAAGAATTTTGAGTTCTTTACCCTTTCTGGCTGGTCGTGAAAGGTTAGCACGTGCAAACAAAGTTTGATAGCAGCGGGCAGACTACCCCAGACCAAGAGCGCACCCGAGGGAAGTCCCTCCTGGGCGATCGCAGCCAAAGGCATCAACAGCACAACCGCGCAGGCCACTGGTAATAGCTGTGCTCCTCGCCAGGTTCCTAGTCTGACAATCGGCGATCGCTTCCCGGCTCTCAAATCATCCTCTACCTGATGAAAATGCGAACAGAACAAGACTAGCGTCGTTGCCACACCCACCATGATCGCAGCCGGCAGCAGCGGCCCCTCCAGTCGCCAGATCTCTAGCCAGCCCGCTGTCCAGCCCGTATCACTCCAGCGCCCGATCCAACGCTGCGTCTGCGAATAATAAGCCGCCCCCACCGCCAGCGGACCAAAGCTCAGAAAGCATAAGATTTCACCCAAGCCCTGATAGCCTAAACGAAAAGGAGGTCCCTGATAGAGATAGCCCAGAGCACAACAGGTCAAAACCATCACTAGCACCGTCGGGTCTTGCTGCGTCAAAGAAATAGTCAAGATACCTATAATTCCTAGCAGCAAACAGGCGTTGCCCAGCCAAAAAATCAGCGGTCGGTTGCGGGTGAGATTGACGAGTGAATGGTGCTTGTTAACATCGATTCCGGTGGCGGCATCAAAGACATCGTTGCTGAGGTTTTCCCAGACCAGCAGCAAGACAGCCGATAGCGCAAAGGTTGAAAACACGTCTACTCGAAAACTACCGGTCTGAGCATAGGCCACCGCACTGCCTACGCAAATAGGCATCACCGCCACACAGTACATTGGGGGTTTTAGCGCTGCCAGCCAAAGCTGTTTTTGCGATCGCATCCGATCGCCCGCACCGCTGAAATGTCCTAAATCAACCTGGTCAGAATCGATCTGGGCAGAATCAATCTGGTCAGCGGAGAGATGGTCGGATTTAACCGTTCGAGTCGTCATAGAGTCAAGAAGCTACAGCTAGCGCTTAGCATAGCCTTTTGATTACGGAGGGTTGATGTCACAGCAAGAAAACTCAACCAACTCTCTCTAGATCTCTCAGCCTAGCTAGATCTCTCGGCCTAGATTAGGTTTCACTTATCGAAAAAGCGTAGAGCAAAGTGGCAGACGCGATACAGATAGCGCTATGGTCAAACCCACGGAGTTAGCCTGATCAAGAGCTGAAATAGAAAGAATTTCCATTGAGGTACATCCAAAAAACTTCAAAAAACTTCCATTTATTGGGTATTTTCCCGGCCACTTTTGTCAACTTCTCTGCTAGAGTGCATGGCGACTGAACTGGGTAGTTCGGGTTCTACGTATTTGACTGGCGGCTTAAGCGACGATGGCTAATAAGGCAAAATCGGAATCAGGAAAACTTAGGAAAGACGAGACCCGTTCGATCAAAGGGACTGTGCATGTGCCTATTTCCGAAAAAGAACAGTCAAAGGAACTTTTGAATCAGGACTCACACTCACTAGAAAACCAACCAGAAAATCCGCCAGAGCCGTCAGAAAACAACCTAGCAGACAGCTCGCTTAACACCCAGCTAGAAACCACTGCGCCCTCAGATACTGCCGAGGGAAGAGTCATAAGCGCCTCCAAATTTTCGCCCAGACTACCAAAGGCGCTGCCAAAGCTAGCGGGCTTAGCCGCTGTGATTCTGTTGGGTGGCGCGGCGATCGCCGCTCTGAATTTCTCTCAACGAGCTCCGCGCAGCCTTTCTCCCGCCGGAGCCCAGCTTGTTCCCCAAGATGCCCTAGCGACAGTCACGCTCACTACGGATGAAATTGCTTGGAACAAGCTTAGGCAGTTTGGCACGACCGATAGCCAGGCGCAATTTGACCAGCTGCTAACCGAGTGGAAAGACCGGCTGTTTACCCTGAATGGCTACAGCTTTAAGCGAGATATCAATCCTTGGATTGGCGATCGCGTCACGCTGGCTTTTCTACCTACCGATGAGCCTCAAGCTCAAGATTTATCGACTGTGACTCAGAATCTTGTTCTGATTGCACCCATTGCCGATCCGGCTAAAGCAAAATCCTTATTAAAAAGCGGTCCACAGCGCTCGTCCACCGTCTGGAAAGACCGCAGCTACAAGAATATCTCAGTCACAACCATTCAAACTACTGAAGGTCAAAGTATAGAAGCCGCTGTCATTGGTACTGACTGGCTTTTGCTAAGCAACACAGCTGCGGGCGTCGAGCAGGCGATCGACACCTACCGAGGCAAGCGCTCCTTGCGAGACAACGCTGGCTATCGCAGCGCAACAGCTGGACTAGCCGATCCACAGCCCCTAGGCAAAAGTTTTGCTCAGCTCTATCTCAATATTCCGGTTGCGACCGCAGCGCTAAAAACGCCGGAAGGCTCGACAACTGGCCAACAGGGTAGCCCAGTGCCTCTTCAAGGGTCACAGGGCATTGTCGCGACAGCCCTGATCGAACCAGAAGGCGTGCGTTTTTTGAGTACTAGCTGGCTGCTGCCCAAAAACGACTTGGCCTACGGAGATCTGAGCAATGAAGCAAATGATATGTCTCGTCGCCTGCCGAGCAACACGCTGATGGCCCTTTCGGGTAGCAATTTGCAGCAGACCTGGCGATCGCTGAGTGAGAACAACGTGTCACTACCGTTTTTCCCAGATGCGCAAAATTTAAGAGCAGGACTGTTGACTCAAACAGGTCTCGATATCGAAGAAGACATTATGCCCTGGGCCAGCGGAGAGTTTGCCTTTGGACTGCTAAAGCCTGCGATCACAGCAGCAGGAGAGGCCGACCAGAATGAAGCTGGCCAGAATGAAACTGGCCAGAGCGGCGCTGACCAAAGCGAGACAATCGCCGCTGCCCCCATACTCCTGATGGTACAAACCAACGACCGTAGCACCGCTGAGTCTGTCTGGGCGCAAATTGACGACGTCATGGTCAACCGCTATCGCTACACAGTCGAAACCACCGACTTGCCAGAAGGCTCAGTGACCCGCTGGATTTCACCTTTTCAGGGCGTACAGTTTAGCCACGGCTGGCTACCTGGAAATGTGGCCTTTTTTACTGTCGGTAGCGATATCACTGAGACCTTGACATCCTCACCCGGGGCCTCGCTGGCCAGCACTCGTTTGTTCCAGACCCTCACCAGCGACGCACCTGTTCCCAACAACGGTCAGTTTTTTTTAGACCTGGCGCAGATCAATCAGACAGACAGTGTCTTTCCTTTACCTCAGCTCGCACCAGTAGGACCGACCTCCGCTATTGAAGCAATTGGCCTGACTTCTGCTGTGGGCGATCGCACCATGGACTATGACCTATACATCAAGCTGTCTAAGACAGCCAAACCAGGTCCGCTGTAGAAACTGAAGAAAAGACCGGGGAGCTATTTCCAAAGCAGGCCAAATCGGCCAAACGCGGAACGAAGAAGCGCGGGGTTGATAGTCTGATAAACTCAAAGATGGCCCTGTAGAGTTTTATAAACTCTTTTATTAAGCCTGTTTAAGATTGGCTGACAACGGCTAGATACGGCAGTTTGGAGGATAAATACCCTGTGGAAACCACCCTCGGTTTAGAGATTATTGAAGTCGTCGAGCAGGCAGCGATCGCATCGGCCCGCTGGATGGGAAAAGGCGAGAAGGACATTGCTGACGAAGTTGCTGTAGAAGCAATGCGTGAGCGGATGAACAAAATTCACATGCGCGGCAAGATTGTGATTGGAGAAGGTGAGCGTGACGACGCACCTATGCTCTACATCGGCGAAGAAGTTGGCATCTGTACACAGCCGGATGCCGATCAGGTGTGCAAGCCTGACGAGCTGATCGAAATCGACATTGCCGTTGACCCTTGCGAAGGCACCAACCTTTGCGCCTACGGTCAGCCCGGTTCGATGGCAGTCTTGGCTATTTCTGAAAAAGGCGGCTTATTTGCAGCGCCTGATTTCTACATGAATAAATTGGCCGCGCCTCCTGCTGCCAAAGGCAAAGTAGACATCAGCAAGAGCCCCAGCGAAAACCTCAAGATTTTGGCTGAATGCCTAGATCGCTCCATTGATGAGCTAGTCATTATCGTCATGAAGCGTGAGCGCCACAACAAGCTGATCCAAGAAATCCGCGACGCGGGTGCTCGGGTTCGCCTAATCAGCGACGGTGACGTTTCTGCCGCCATCTCCTGTGGTTTTGAAGGTACCAACGTCCACGGTCTGATGGGCATTGGCGCAGCACCTGAAGGTGTGATTTCCGCCGCCGCCATGCGCTGTCTCGGTGGTCACTTCCAAGGTCAGCTGATCTACGATCCTGCGGTTGTAAAAACTGGCCTGATCGGTGAGAGCAAAGAAGCTAACCTAGAGCGCCTATCCTCTATGGGTATCAACGATCCTGACAAAATCTATACGGCTGAAGAACTGGCCAACGGTGAGAACGTTCTCTTCGCAGGCTGCGGCATCACACCTGGCACGCTCATGAACGGCGTTCGTTTCTTCAACGGCGGCTATCGCACTCAGAGTTTGGTTATCTCTAGCCAGTCTAAGACGGCTCGCTTTGTCGATACTGTTCATATGAAAGACAGCCCCAAGCGCGTTAGCTTGGTGTAGTTGGCTGTCCGGGCCCACCCCGCCCCAAAGGGCATCCCTGTCTTGAGGCGGCGTTCCCTGACGCCGCAAAGCGACGCAGGGTCGCACGCAGTGACGGGATGGGTCCGACAGATTGCGAAACTAACCAACTTTGACGCTTGCAGACAACGCAAATTACGTGTCAAAAATATTTCCGTTCTAACGTTAGAGTGAAAATACTCGCACTGAAGGGGATGGAGCATCGCGCTCTGTCTCCTTTGCTGATCTATAGCTTTCGCCACTTGGTCCATCTCTCACAAGATAGAGTTTTGTTTAGTTTCCTTGAGATGCCCCCTGAATATTTAATACTTTAAGGAGGAGCCGCGTGGCTCTTCCGATCATAGATAGAAGACTTTCATAACAGACTCGAAGGAACCGAATGAATATTGCTGTTGTTGGGCTTAGCCACCAGACTGCGCCCGTAGAAATCCGAGAAAAGCTGAGTATTCCTTCCGCTCAAGTCGCCGACGCGATCGCTCACCTCAGCAATTCCCCCACCGTCGAAGAAGTCTCTATTCTAAGCACCTGCAACCGCTTAGAAATCCATATCGTTGCCAGTGAGATCGAAACTGGCGTTCGAGACGTTATGCGTTTTCTATGCGAGCACAGCGGCATCCAGCTAGCAGAGCTGCGCCCCCATCTGTTCGTTCTGCTTCAGCAAGATGCCGTCATGCACCTGATGCGGGTTGCCTCTGGGCTCGATAGCCTAGTCCTAGGCGAAGGGCAGATTCTGTCTCAGGTAAAGCACGCCCTGAGCCTGAGCCAGCAGCACAAAGGCGTCGGGCGCATTCTCAATCGCCTGCTAAAAGACTCGATCAAAGCGGGTAAGCGCGTTCGCACAGAGACAAACTTAGGAACGGGTGCGGTTTCTATTAGTTCTGCGGCGGCCGAACTGGCGCTGATGAAAGTTGAGAGCTTTGACAACTGCCATATTGCTATTCTGGGCGCGGGTAAGATGGCCCGGTTGCTGGTTCAGCACCTGCTCTCCAAGCGGGCCAACAAAATCACGCTGCTAAACCGGACAATTGATCGAGCCGACAAGCTAGCTGCCCAGTTTGGGGATGTAGACATTCAGACCGGCACTCTAGAGGGCATGTTGGATGCCGTTGTTGCAGCGGATGTTGTCTTTACCTGTACCTCTTCAAACGAGCCTATTCTACACAGAGAAAATCTGGAACCGGTCTGTGATGGCACTCCGATACTGGTGTTTGACATTGCGGTACCGCGTAATGTACATAGCAACATCAGCGAAATTGACGCCGTTTTTGCTTTCAACGTTGATGATTTAAAGGCGGTGGTAGCGCAAAACCAAGAAAGCCGCCGGCAGATGGCGTTAGAGGCAGAGGCGCTGCTAGATGAGGAAGTCGATGGATTCATGGACTGGCTGCGATCGCTCGACACCGTCCCTACAATCAGCAGCCTGCGCAGCAAAGTAGAAACCATTCGCGAGCAAGAGCTAGAGAAGGCGATGTCTCGCTTAGGATCAGAGTTCTCTGAAAAGCATCGCGGCGTCGTAGAGGCTTTGACTCGCGGAATCGTGAACAAGATACTGCACGATCCGATGACCCAGCTGCGATCGCAAAGAGACATGGAAGCTAGAGATCGCGCGATGGAAACACTGCAAATACTGTTCAATCTAGAAACCGCCAGCCGCAACAGCATCGCTAGCAGCCGCCGCTAACGCCTTCTGCCTCCGATAAGTTTTCCAAAAAAAAGACTGCCACAGGGGCTTTTAGGAACATTCCTAAAAGCCCCTATCTTTATGAAAGATAGCAAACGCATATAAGCTCCCGTCCCCAACGCGGGCATGTTCTCATGTTCTCTAGATTTCGTCGCTTTATTCGCCGACTTTTTAATAAGTCTCGCAGGATTAATCACGAGCCGATCAACAAGGTCAGCTTGATCATCATTATTGTTGTTGATCTGTTTATCTTGTTCAATGTTTTTGCAGGCTTAGACGACATCAGCCAGTGGCCACTAGGCCCAGAGAGGACTTATCCCTGTCGTCCGGAATGGGCAAGCTATCGAGAAAACACAGCCAAAGAGAAAGAGTATCGTCTGATTGATCAGCAGCTATCGCTAAATAGTAATGCTAATTCTGGCGGGTTGCCGCCTCCGTTCGACCCATACACTCAGCCATCTTACGCTTACTCATCGGGTAGCTATCGTAATCTAGGTGAAGGTCATCTAGGTGAAGTGTCAGAGATCTGTCTGCAATACGAATCGGCAGAAGAGGCGATTTTGACAGACGAGAATAGGACGATCGAAAAGCGGATCAACGACATCCAAGCAGAAATCGCCTCTTTTACAAACAAAAACGCGACCATTCGCCAGCAGTATGACTCGACGCTGCTAGAAGAGCTAGCTGGACAGCCTAGAGATCAGTCAATTAACACCGTAGAGGCAGCTCAAGCCAGACGTGAAATAGAGCAGAACGACGATGCGATCGCCCAAAGAAAAACAACTCTCGAAACCCTCAAAACAGACTTAGTTTCTACATCAGAGAGCCAAGCCTTTCTAAGGCTACTCAACGACAACGACCAATTCAACAGCATTGACAGCGGCTACGAGCGAGCAAGTTTCTGGCATCCTAGCATCCAACTATTCTTCCAGGGACTGTTCTTACTCCCCTTGATTGTTGTTGCATCTAGCGTACATCAGTTTGCCGAACGCAAAAACTACGGCTACGTCTCCTTGATCAGCTGGCATTTATTTGTCATATTCTGCATTCCCTTAGTGTGGAAAGTCTTTGAGTTTTTGCAGTTTGGGTTCCTAGTTCAGCTGTTGTTAGAGCTATTGGAAGCTCTATTCGGCGGTCTTCGCTTCCTGATCAACTATTTACAAATCCTGCTAATTCCACTCATTGGTTTTGGCGTAATCAAATTCTGCCAAAGATTCGTCTTCAACACCCGCTTACAGGCCGCCAACCGCATCCAAAACAGACGCTGCGTTAACTGCGCCAAGAAAATCCGTAAGCGCGACCTCCACTGCCCCCACTGTAGCTACTCGCAATATCAAGAATGCACTAACTGTCATAACCTTACCTACAGACATCTTCCCCACTGTAAGCACTGCGGTACTGACCAACCGCTAGAGCTGTAGAAACACCTTCCATAGATAGCTTTTTGTATGATTAACTTGATGATGCAGGCTAGCGCTATTAACGCTCTTCTAGCCAAGCTCGCAGATCAGCTTCACTAGCTCGAGAGATGGCACGCTGAGTAGCCGGGTCGTAGCATACCAAAGGGTACCTACTGTAGTTTCTTTTATCCAAATACGAACCTACTGGGTATCGGCAAAAAGCGTTAGTAGCCAGCTACCGAGTTGTTTGAGCAGCCCAGTCCGCGCAGAAGCCTCAGAAGATTTAGAAGCAGGGCGAGACCAGTACTGGTTCTCTAGCAGCTTTTTCTGGTCAGCTAAGTGAGATGAGTTGGAGCATTTAGATGATACTGGATTGGAATGAGTCATGGGAAACCTCTCTTATGTCTCTACGGTTTACGAACCACTCTCAACAGGTAAGCTACAGTCAACGCTGTCTGAATAGACTGGGTTAGCTGTCTAGTTGATTAAACAAGCTCGAAAAAATATAGCTCTTAGCTATTGAGTCCCAGATATCGAAGCGTAGAAGTGTGAATATATAGGGAATAAAATGCCATCATCTTCAAACGGAATAAGCCGACTAGCGCTCTGAGCTCAGTCTAGATTGAAAACTCAACAGGATTAAGCCCGTCGCAGCACCGTAAATCGCCCAGCCCACAGCGTTTGTCAAGCTGACCAGTGCCATCGGCAGCACCGGACAGACCGCTGAGCATAGCGACCTCGCCGCTACAAATTGCACGAGGCCTCCTGCCGAACTAGCCAGCAGCCACGCCAACAGAAAGCGGTTTTGGAGAAGGCAAGATTGTGCGATCGCCATGCCCAACACCCAAAGCATCCAGGTAGCTACGCTCCAAGAGGCTTCTGAAAAGGTAAATCACCGACCTGCTCTAGCATCCACTCAAACAGGTCGGGAAACTCGTGCCCAAACAAACGCTGTGCAGCCGTCGTCCCATCCGCTCGTTTGAGGTCGAAATTATGAATGACGGTGAGCACCTGTAGGGATTGTTCAGAAAAGCCGCGCCGGGCATGATGGAGCTTAGAGAGATAGCCATTGCGACCCTCGACTGCCGAAGAAGTGCGTTGATAGTTGGCACAGAAGTCTTGAGCCCATCGTATCCAGTATTGCTGTTGAATATCTTCGAGTGGCTGGCTCAGCGGTTGTTCGGTTAGTCGGTCGAAAGCGTGGGTAGCGGCTTGCCGATAGCCCTGTCTAAGGGCAGGTTTTCGAGTTTTATCGGCTTGCTGCGTCCAGTAGACCCAGGGCAAGAGGAAACTGAGCAGCCAGCTTCGCAGCATTGGGTCTTGGGTTTGATTGTCCAAGTCGAGGGAGAGCCAGTCTTGCCAAGCCTGAATGCCTTGTGCGAAGGCTGCGATTTGCGTCTCAAAGGTGTCAATCGCCTTCTGTACCTTCTGGGTGTTGTAAGTCGGTGCAAGGTTCCACAGACACTGTAATGGCGGTGCCAAGTGCGTCAGTAGTCCCTGATAGGTTTGCCATTGCTGGCTATCGAGCGTGAACGGGTGAAGGCTTTGACTGATGTGCTCAAGCGCTTGCTGATAGGTTTGTTGGTCTTGCAGCACCTGTTGCTGAGCCGCCGCCTTGCGCTCGAACGCGGCCTGTAAAGATGACGTTTCGCTCACCTCACTACTTTTGGCTCGTTGTTGTTGTTTTACTTTCTCCTGTTGTTTTTGCAAGGCCGCCGCTTGACGTGCTATGGCTTGGCCTAAAGGCCGTCCTAAGCCTCGCAGTGCATGAAACAAGTCGGGCACATGGACACAGCCTATGCCCGAGGCGGCTAACTTCACCAAAGCTTTAGCCCCGTCGCTGACCAGATAGTGACAGTGCCATGTACTATCCGCCCACCTCGCTGTGAGTTGTTCCATCCAGGTTTGATAGGTGCGATTCTCGCATTCTGTTTCGATGAAAATGAAGCCGCTGGCTAGTTCTATGAGCACTAACACCGGTAGGCCGAAGAAAGTTTCATCCGCACCCACACAGATGCCTTGGCCCTCGCTAGGCTGACAGTCCTTTGACTGAGCGCTCTCGTAGTCAAGCACGGCTCGATGCACACGCCCCTTGAGCTGGCGTAGGGCACTCGGCGAGCTTGCTACATGGCTCTCTAGGTGGACTGTTTCGAGGAAGGCCGATAGACTTTCTGCTCCTACCCCTTGCTTCACTCCAAAGTGGTAAATCAGCCCGAACACCAACCGCAATAGCCACTGATACCCGGCCTCGGTTTCCCATAAGCTTGATTCGGGGTATTGGTCCCGGCGTTTGATTGCCTGCTGATGGCGATAGACGCTGCTCGGGTGTAGCCCAGTCGTGTGAGCAATGGTCTCGATGGTCGCACACGCTTTTGTTTTGACACAATCGGCGACTTTTCGACCCCGTTCTCGTATATTGAATGGCATCGTACCCTGTTTTTGAATTGCTTAGGGCTACGATACAGAGCTCTGCGGCGAAGCCCAGAGCTTTTTTACTATGTGCTAATTGATACTTCTTCTAGTCTGCCTTTTCGTTTCGCTTTAAGTTGATACCCGTCATCAATACGTTCACATGAGCAAAAGCGAAAGCTAAGAACGTCGGGAGCCGTATGCACGGAAACGGGCACGTACGGATCTAACTGGGAGGGGCGAGGCGTCATAGTCTCCCTCGACCCAACTTAATGGATGATGTAGATGGGTTGTGAGACGGGAATATGAAGGTTGGCTACGCACGGGACTCTACCCTAATACTTGTTTAGCGAACGGGACCACCGCTTAGAGGGCATATTGGACTGTTAGACGCAGTTAGTCTTAGATAGAGACTCCCCTCGCCATGACAATTAGCCTACTTCCAGACTTGCTTGCGCTAGATAAATCAAGCGCACCAGCAAATCGACGCAAGCGCTTTAATCTACTTCGCAACTTTTCTATCATCAGCCTAGGCGGGTTTGTACTCTCGACAGGATTGCTTTCAACAGTTTATCGTCGTCAGGCCATCAGCGATCTGATCACCTCTACTGAAGAAAACAATATTACCCTAACCAAGGTGTTTGCCAACACTCTCTGGCCAAAATATGGACCGTTTATCTCCTACACACAGGCTCTCAGCGACGATGCCTCGCTTGCCGCTCCGCCCATTCATCAACTCCACAGCGAGATAGCTGCTCAGCTCGAAGATTCGCCAGTGGCTAAGGTCAAAATATTTGATTTACAGGGACGCACCGTTTTTTCAACGGACGCCACGCAAATCGGAGATGACAAAAGTCAATCTGCTAGCTTCTTAGCGGCTAAATCGGGACAGGTCATCAGTCAGCTAGGTCATCGAGATACCTTCAAAGCAGTACAAGGTGACTTAGAAAACCGACATCTCCTCTCTAGCTATATCCCTATTCAAAGAGATGCTCCCAACAAGAATATCGTTGGTGTCTTCGAGCTTTATACGGATGTGACGCCGCTGCTACAGCGCATTGAGCAAACTCAACAGCGTATCATTCTCAGCAGCTTTCTGATTCTTGGGACGCTATATCTTATCCTAGTGCTGTTCGTCCAGAGAGCTGAGCACCTACTCAAACAACAATACGAACAAGTTCAGGATTCTGAAGAGCGCTACCGACAGCAAAGTATAGAGCTAGAAGAGCGGGTAGAATCTCGTACTCGAAAGCTCTCTGAGACCCTCAAGCAGCTACAGATGACACAGGGACAGCTCATTCACAAAGAAAAGATGTCAGGCTTAGGACAGATGGTTGCGGGCGTCGCGCATGAGATCAACAACCCAGTCGGCTTTATCTACGGTAATCTTGACCATGTAGAAAAGTATGTTCAGGATCTCACGGACGTTCTGATGCTTTACGAGACACACTATCCTGATCCTGTGATGGAGATTCATCAACAAACCGAAGCTCTAGACATCGACTTCGTTAAAGAAGATTTAGGGAAAACGCTCTCGTCAATCAGAGTCGGTGCCGAACGGATTCGGCAGATTGTACTGTCGCTACGTAGCTTCTCGCGCAAGGATGAAGCCCAATATAAGGCTGCTGACATTCATGAAGGATTAGAGAGTACCTTGATGATTCTGGGGCATCGGCTCAAGGAACAAGCGAAGCGAGGGCTTGTTAGTATCGTTCGAGATTTCAACGACTTACCGTTGATTGAGTGTTATGCAGGGCAGCTCAACCAAGTATTCATGAATATTCTGACCAATGCCCTCGATGCTATGGACGCCGAGAGTGAGCAGAACCCTTCCAAGCGCAAGGCATCGCAGATTACTATTCGTACTGAGCGTCATTCCAGTAGTGTCAGGATCAGCATTTCTGACAACGGTCCAGGGATACCAGCAGCGGTCAAAGAACGCATATTTGATCCCTTCTTCACCACCAAACCTGTCGGCAGGGGAACGGGTCTGGGCATGACGATTAGTCACCAAGTAGTGACTGAAAAGCATAAAGGAAAGCTAATTTGTCTTTCTAACGAAGGTTCAGGAACAGAGTTTATCATTGAAATCCCAACCGGATTAGCGCTTAATGATAACGAGATAGCAATCAACTAACTTCGCTCAGGTCTGCTACTAAATCTGCGATCCGGAGATCTCATAATCTCTTAGATCCTTAGAGAATTACATTATGAGACATGAGTTGAGACGTGTCTTAGACCTCGTGTCTCAAGAGGTCTAAGACACTGTTGGCGAACTCCGAAAGTAGAGAAAAATCGATAAGCTGAGGCAGATCTATCGCTATCAGGAAGTGCGATCACCAAAGTGCTTTCTGAAGGAAGTACACCATGTCCCTAAAGTTTCAGTCTGACTCGCCAGTGCCTGCCGATACGCTGCGAGTCGCCAAAGCAGTCTTCAAGAAAGGCAATTCCTACGTAACGCTGCACGATGAACTCGGGCCTGTCTTTGAAGATACTGACTTCACCGAGCTATTCTCGAAGGTCGGCCAATCAGCTATCCCACCGTGGCGGCTGGCTTTGGTCACTATCATGCAGTTCCGCGAAAACCTATCTGACCGTCAAGCCGCTGAGTCCGTACGCTCTCGTATCGATTGGAAGTATCTGCTACGGCTAGAGCTGACTGACACAGGGTTTGACTACAGTGTCCTGAGCGAGTTTCGCGACCGTTTGATAATCGGCAATGTAGAACACTTGCTGCTCGATAAACTGCTAGAGCGCTGCCAAGCATTAGGGCTAGTCAAAGGTGGCGGGAAACAGCGCACTGACTCCACTCGTGTACTAGGCGCAATCCGCACTTTGAACCGTCTAGAAGCTGTCGGCGAAACCTTACGAGCAGCGCTAGACGACTTAGCTGTTCTAGCCCCTGAGTGGTTACAACAGATAGCACCAGAAGAGTGGTACCAGCGCTATGGGCGACGCATCGAAGACTACCGACTACCGTCCAAAAAGTCAGAGCGTGCCGCCTACGCACAGCAGATAGGAGAAGACGGTGCTTACTTGCTGAGGTGTCTAGCCGACTCAGAGATAGCCGCCGAAGGACAGGCGCTGGCGACTGTTCAAGCATTAGTAACGCTCTGGGAGTATAACTACGAACGCACAGACGGGGAGGCCGGTGTGAGCCTGCGTTGGAAAAGCCGAAAAGAAGTGAGCACCACCGTGCCTTGCATAGAGTCACCCTACGATACAGAAGTGCGCTACCGCCGTCGCTGCGGAACCACCTGGGTCGGCTACATCGCTCACCTAAGCGAAACCTGTGATGACGACAGCGCTCATCTAGTCACTCACGTAGCAACCACCGATGCGAGCGGACACGAAGCGCAGTCCATCGAAGGGATTCATGACGCGCTTGTCGCTAAACAACTACGGCCAGATGAACACTATGTCGATGCAGCTTACGTAGATGCGCTACAGCTTGTAAAAGCCCAGGAACAGGGCATCGAAACGGTTGGGCCACCGCGTCCAAACTCCAGTTGGCAGAAGAAAACTGAAGGGGCGTACAACCTAGAGCAGTTCGAGATTGACTGGGAGAACAAACAAGTCACCTGTCCGCAAGGTAAGACCACCAGGCCGTGGAAGGAACATGTTCGCGCCTCAGGCGACCCCTACCTATTCGCCAGGTTTCGTAAGCAGGACTGCCTTGAGTGCAAAGCGCGTCATCTGTGCACCAATGCTGCCGCAGGTCGGACGCTGCATCTACTGCCACAGGCCGCTCACGAAGCCCTCGCTAGAGCCAGAGCGGTACAGGAAACTGATGAGGGGCAGAAGCGCTATCAGCGCAGAGCAGGCATTGAAGGTACGATAGCACAGGACGTGAAGGGCTTCGGTCTACGCCGTTCCCGGTATATCGGGCTAGCCAAGACGCATCTACAGAACATGGCTATCGGCGCTGCGATGAACGTCGACCGTTTATTCAACTGGTATCAGGGCGTTCCGTTGGCTAAAACTAGAGTCTCTCACTTCAAGAGACTAGAGCCTGCTTAGCCATACCAGCAGAGGCTTCTGGGAAACAACAATATTGAATACAACAATGTAAGAGACAGCTTATCGAGGACAGCTAGCTATTCTTGATAAGCTGTCTAAAATTATTCAGAGGTTCGTTGTGGTCACCATTTCGTAGCTTCACGCTTACCCTTCGGCGTCGATGTCCAGATTTTGGAAAGGGCAGCAGGAGTTCGCCAACAGTGTCTTAGACCTTTTGAGACGTATTGAGATAACCAGTTTCTCTAACGTTTTACTGAAGCAGCGTATTGGGGTTACTCTGCCTCAGCAAACTATGGCTAAGACCATATGTACTACTTGCCTGCCGAAAAGTGTCTGTTAGTTAGTACTTTTCTGGGGATTCCAATTTTCGGCGGCTGCAACCCAGTCGTCACAACACTTTCAGCATATAGCTGGATTTTGCACGAGTCGGGGGCATACCCCTAAAAGAGCTCATCTTTTGGCTCTATATTGTAGTCTTTACAAGGATTTCAGCAGGCGGAGGCATACCCCCACGATTCGTTTATTTACCCGCAACACACCCAGTTTGAATAAGAGGGTTAGCGGATTGTTGAGACCTTAACAGACCCAACGCAAGAGTAGCTTTCAGCAGATTCTATAAGCTCGGAAGCATTGATATACAAGGGATTTAAGTTAGTTGTTGTGAACTAACTTGCTAAGAAGTTAGGGTTCCATATGAGCGCTCAACAAGCTTACATCGTTTCAGGCGTTGCGCTTATCCTTATCGCACTTCGTAATAGCAAAAATATCGGCGTTGCTGAATTCAGGTATGAATCTATGATCGCGCAGGTACTGGCACATCCCAAAACTTGAGATAGTGAATCAGCAATCGAATGGAATGCTTCAGCATCTCTAGAGACTTTGAATAACACAACGTCTTGCGATGCAATCGAGCTAAATAGTGTCTCAATCGTGTATTCTCTCCTTCGACCCGAGTCATGTAAGTTTTGCTAACAATCTGGTCGCCATCTGGAATGTACTGCGGGTAGACCTTAAATCCATCTGTCACATAAAAGTAGCACTGCCAAAAGCTAGCGACCAATCACAAAGGTTCAAATGTCTTGGCACTATGATCACCCACGACCCAGCTGAGGATACCGGGCTTGAAATGGTCAACCACCGTCCATATCCAGACTTTCTTTTTTTTTGAACCGACGAATGTTTGCAGTTCGTCCAGTTCACCCACTTGCGGAATTTCTTCAGGGTTATAGGCATCAAGCAACGGTTCACCCACTTGCTTGACCCAAGTGATGACCGTTGTGTGGTGGACACCTTTGACACGCTCAATTCCTCGAAAACCCATGCCGTTGACATAGATCTTTAAGCACTCGCGCTTGAACTCGTTGGAATAGCCAAGTTCATCGTACTGGTCAATAAATTGACGACCACAGTTCACACAAATGTGGTTTTGCTTGCCTTTCTTCTTCCCGTTTTTGCGGATATGAGTGGACTGACATTCTGGACATTGCATAGAGCAGAAAACCTCAATTCATACCTCTATTATGCAACGCCGAAAGCGGAGGAGTTCAAAACCTATATTTCCAATAATCGCGCGTTTATCACCAATTACGGTGAGCGCTATCGTAATGGCGAAAGGATTTCGTCTGGGTTTGTTGAGTCTACGGTCAATCAGGTGATCAGTAAGCGCATGGTCAAAAAGCAGCAGATGCGATGGACGCAGAAAGGAGCGCATCTGCTTTTACAGGTCAGAACGAAGGTGCTCGATGGTGACTGGCGTGAAACCTTTGAGCGGTGGTATCCAGAGCTAGCTACTCAAGCGGCTTGAACGGCTGATCCACGAGTTTCCGGGTTTTCCCACGGTTTTTGGTACTCTCCGATTACTTCTTTCTGCGTCGGAGCCTGGGTGATGCCTACCTGAGCACGCTGCAATTCTTTTTGAATCACCGTTGCTTTATCAGGTCGCTGAAGCCAGAGCGAGTGGGCAAAAGTCCCAAGCAATTGCTGACCGGAGAGGCTCATCCCCATTGGCTAGAGCTGCTAGGCTTCAAGCGGTTCCAGAGAGCGTAGAGGCTGCTGCAATTAGTGGGTCAGGCCGTCTGGTTGACGGTCTATTTTGTGCTGCGAGTGTTACCCTAAATCGGCCACTTTTGAACCCTGCCTCTTGATCTCACTAAGAAATCAGAAGTCAGCACTCACATCAACTTTAATCGTTATGTTTTTGAAAACATGGGCATTCTGTAAGGCAGTAGAGGAAAATTCCTTTTCCCTGTGTGCAGTCGATACTCCTAATCTAACTTTGATAGCTGTTTCTAGTTCAAGAAATGACACAAGCAACATCAGTAGAAAAGAGCATTCACGCTTTACTTGCGAATGCTAACCGCGTTTCTCCAAATTCTGTTGCGATCGCAGCGCCTGATCGCCAGCCGCTATCGTATCGGCGTCTGTTCATACAGACAGTTCAAATAGTTGCTGGTCTGCGTGCGTTAGGAATTAGACGCGATGACAGAGTTGCGATCGCCCTACCTAACGGCCCAGAAGCTGCGGTCTCCTTTCTAGCAATTGCTGCTGGCGCTATCTGCGCACCGCTTAATCCAGGCTATCGGGCCAGCGAATACGAGTTTTACCTCAAAGACTTGCATGCTAAAGCATTGATCGTTCAATCCGGGGTAGCGCAGCCTGCAGCGGACGTTGCCCGGTCGCTAAATATTCCCATCATTGAGCTGTTGCCAAGTTTGGAAGCAGAGGCTGGCGTTTTCACCTTGAAAGGAGTGGAGCCCAGAATAGAGACTGCTGATGAATCACTAGCCCAGAAGCCAGTCGATTTTGCCGATCCAACAGACACCGCGCTAATCTTACACACTTCTGGAACAACTTCTCGGCCAAAGATGGTGCCGCTGAGTCACGTCAATATATGTACTTCGGCGCAGAATGTCAAAGCTGTTTTGACACTGAGTGAGTGTGATCGCTGCTTAAATGTCATGCCGCTATTTCACATTCATGGCCTGATCGGCGCTTTGCTATCTTCAATCAGCGCTGGGGCTAGCGTAGTCTGCACACCTGGATTTTACGCACCTGAGTTTCTAGACTGGCTAGTAGCCCACAGCCCTACCTGGTATTCAGCGGTGCCTACCATGCATCAGCAGATTCTAAGCCATGCGCTCAACCGTATAGATCTAGTTAAGCAGCTATCTATTCGCTTGATTCGATCCTCCTCAGCGCCCCTTCCGCCTCAGATTATGTCTGAGCTTGAGCAGGTCTTTAGCGTGCCTGTTGTCGAAGCGTATGGTATGACCGAAGCGGCTCATCAGATAGCTAGCAATCTGCTGCCGCCTATAGTGCGAAAACCTGGTTCTGTGGGTATTGCAGCTGGACCAGCAGTGCAGATTATGAGCGAACAAGACGAGCTGTTACCGACTGGTGAAGTCGGCGAAGTTGTGATCAGAGGCGAGAACGTAACGCAAGGCTATGACCACAACTTAGAAGCTAACGAGTCTGCTTTTGCTGACGGATGGTTTCGGACGGGTGATTTGGGATTTCTCGATGATGATGGCTATCTTTTCTTGAAAGGACGCATCAAAGAGATTATCAATCGTGGAGGAGAGAAAATATCTCCACGGGAAGTGGATGAAGTACTGCTAGCCCATCCTGCGATCGCTCAAGTGGTGACGTTTGCTGCTCCTCATACGCTTTTGGGAGAAGACGTAGCGGCGGCTGTTGTCTTAGCAGACGGCGCAACAGTAAGTGAACAGGCGCTCAAAGTATTTGCAGCAGAAAAGCTTGCTGACTTTAAAGTTCCTCGCACCGTTTTGTTCTTAGACGAAATTCCTAAAGGGCCTACAGGTAAGCGGCAGCGAATTGGCCTAGCTGAGAAATTAGGACTTGCCGCCTCTGATCCGACTGTAGATAGAGTCAGCTACGTAAAGCCTCGAACGCCAGTTGAAAAGACGTTGGCTGGTATCTGGTCGGAGATATTGAAGGTAGAGACTATCGGTATCTATGACAAATTTTTTCAGCTCGGGGGTGATTCTATTCTGGCTACTCAAGTGGCTAATCGAGTCAGAGCAGAGTTTCAAGTGGAGCTATCGTTTTTGGTCTTTTTTCAGCAGCCGACTGTTGAGAATATGGCAGTTACTATCACTCAGCACCAGTCTGAAAAGGTTGATGCTGATGAAATGGCGCAGCTACTCAGTCAGCTAAACTCTCTTTCTGAAGAGGAGGCGCAGCTATTGCTATGACTGTTGCAGTTGGGGACTTATCAAAGGGTAGCATCAGCAGTCGTGAGTTTTTGATTTTTGGCGTGAGCTTGTTTATATGAATAGCATTACTAAACAAAATATTGCAAAGCTTTCTCCTGCTAAACGTGCCCTCCTAGAGCGGCAGATGCAGAAGAAAAAATCGCCTGCTCAAGCTCATTCAATCCATCCAACCTTAGATCGCTTGGGACCGCTGCCACTCTCCTTTGCCCAACAGCGCCTGTGGTTCGCCGATCGGTTAAAGCCAGGCGATCCGGTTCTCAATCGTCCAACTCATTTTCGGCTAACGGGCTCGCTAAATGTGGCGGCGCTAGCTCAAAGCCTGAATGAGATTATCTGCCGTCATGAGACGTTGCGATCGCAGTTTCCCACAGAGAACGGTCAGCCCTTCCTAAAAATCAAACCCTCGCTTTCAATATCGCTACCTGTCATTGATCTGAGTTTGCATGCAGCGACAGAACGCGCAGAGCAAGTTCAACAAATCATTCAGCAAGAAAATCAACAGCCCTTTGATCTAGCTGAAGGGCCGCTGATTCGCAGGCAGCTACTGAAGCTAGATGCAGATGAACATCTTTTACTGATCACACTACACCATACGATTTTTGACGGCTGGTCGGCAGATATTTTGAAGCAAGAAATTGCTGTTCTATATTCTGCTTTTTCTGCAGGGAAAACTTCGCCCTTGTCAGCGCTTTCTATTCAGTACGCTGACTTTGCTCACTGGCAGCGCCAGCAGTTAGATAAAGCAAAGATCGAGACTCAGCTAAAATACTGGACCTCGCAGCTCGGTGGTGAGCTACCTATCCTGACGCTGCCGACAGACAGGCCACGTTCGATTCAGACCTCTGCATCGGGCGCGACTCATACCTTTTTCCTATCTCAGTCTTTGACCAATGCCTTAACCACTTTGAGCCAGCGGCAGGGTGTCACTTTGTTTATGACTCTGCTAAGCGCATTCAAGGTGTTGCTGTATCGCTATACGGGACAGACTGATGTGATTGTAGGAGTGCCTATTGCAGGACGCGATCGCGTTGAAACTGAATCTTTGATCGGAGTGTTTATTAATACGCTAGCTTTGCGAACGACACTTAGCGACAATCCTACAGTTCGCGAATTGCTCAAAAGAGTACGTGCAACTTCTCTAGAAGCGAGACTGGTCTACGGTGCAACTCAGGCAACTCAGTTCCGGCTGCGAGGACCAGGTCAGAAACGAGCGATCGCCGAAGAAATCATCAGGAAGCTACCCGCTAGTCCTTTTAATCACATGGTTAAAGCGGGCCTTGTCGGTCGCGTGCGATACACTCTAAACCGTGCTGTCGGTCTCTTCAGAAGGCCCTACAGTAGCTCGACGGCTGAACAAACAATAGAGTCCTCTGGTAGCTGACATCTTTACACTCTAAACAACATGAAAATACCTATTGGCAGGCCAATATTTAACACCAGCGCTTATATTGTTGATCCTTGTTTAAATCTTTTACCTGTTGGTGTTCCAGGTGAGCTGTGTATTGGAGGAAGTGCGCTAGCTAGAGGGTATCTCAATCGTCCTGAGCTAATGGCAAAGAAGTTTGTTCCTAATCCTTTTAACCTAGATCCTAACAGTCAATTGTATAGAACTGGAGATTTGGCTCGGTATCTGCTAAACGGTAAGATCGAATTCCTGGGCCGTATGGACGATCAGATTAAAGTTCGTGGCTTTCGCATTGAGCTAGGGGAGATTGAGAATGCGATTATGCAGCATCCGCTAGTTCGAACTGCGGTTGTAACAGCTCAAGAGAATAGCTCTGGTGTGAAACAGCTGGTAGGCTACATTGCTAGAGACTCAGAGCTTGAACGGAATCAGCTACGTTACTTTCTCAAAAGAAAGTTGCCTAGCTACATGGTTCCAACAGAATTAGTGCTTCTAGACACGTTTCCACTGACGCCGAACGGTAAAGTAGATCGTAAAACTCTAGATACGCGGCGGGTAATGGAGCAAGCGACAAAGCCCGAATTCATCTCTCCCCGGACTGCTATTGAAGCCACGATGTGTGACATCTGGAGCGAATTGCTCAAGATAGAAAGTGTGGGAGTCAACAGCGATTTCTTTGAGCTAGGCGGACATTCACTTCTAGCAGCTCAGCTTGTCACTCGAATACGAGATAATTTTCAAGTTGAGCTACCGTTAGTCAGTATCTTTGAAGCTCCTACAGCTGCTGAACTAGCTGCCCAGGTCACCTTAGAAAGCGCAACCCAAACCTCAAGCAAAATAAAAAACATGGCCTATGACGACGTAGCCGCTTTGCTAGACGAGCTAGAGACTCTTTCTGATCGCGAAGTGCAACAAATATCTCGTCTGAAGACATAGAAAGAATCTCCTCCTTAATATAAGGGTGCTTCTGGTTGCTCAGAAGCGCCAGACAATCGGCTCTCCTTTTCGCTAAAACTTATGACTTACACTTCCCTACTGAAAAAAGCACCAGCGCCAGCCAAATATCACAGCCTAGTCGATCTTCTACAACAGAAATCTTATTCTCAGTCAAATCGACGCGCATACACTTTTTTGGTCGATGGCGAGAGTGAAGAGGTCCACATTAGCTATGGGGAACTTGGCCGCAGGGCGCGTGTGATCGCAGCTCACTTACAGTCGACAGTCTCTACTGGCGATCGGGCACTCCTTCTGTATCCGCCAGGCCTAGAATTCATCGCTGCGTTTATGGGCTGTTTGTATGCAGGCGTCGTTGCAGTGCCAGCCTATCCACCTCGGCGCAATCAAAAAATGTCTCGGCTGCGCTCTATTGTAGAAGACTCTCACGCTGAGGTTGTGCTTACTACCACAGCGCTTTTGCACACAACAGAACAGAAGACTAGCCACATAGAAGGGTTTGAAAATCTAAGATATGTTTCCACAGAAATCCTTGCTGACGAGCTAGAAGAAGACTGGCAGCACCCCAACACTCAGCCTGAAAGCCTAGCATTTCTCCAATACACGTCTGGTTCGACTGGTCAGCCCAAAGGCGTGACGATAAGCCATGGCAATCTTTTGTACAACTCGGAATACATTAAGCAGACATTTGGAATCACATCAGAGAGCATCTCAGTTATTTGGCTGCCAAGCTTTCACGACATGGGATTGATTGGTGGTCTCATTCAGCCTCTGTATACAGGATCTCTAAGCGTTCTCATGCCGCCTAGCGCCTTTGTTCAAAAGCCGATTCGCTGGTTGCAAGCTATCTCTCACTATAGAGCTACACACTGTGGAGGGCCAAATTTCGGATACCAACTGTGTAATCAGAAAATCACAGATCAGCAAAAGCAGTCGCTCGATTTGAGCTGCTGGCATACTGCCTACTGTGGAGCAGAACCTATCTATTGGCAGACGCTAGAAACGTTTGTATCCAAATTTGCGTCCTGCGGATTTCAATCTCAATCGTTTTCTCCTTGCTATGGCTTAGCAGAGGCTACCTTGATGGTCTCTGCTAGTTGTGTTGACACAGATCCACTGTACTGTTCGGTAACAGCGGATGCACTAGCGCGTAATCTGATCGAGTGTGATGCTGATATAGCTGATAAGCAGATTGACACCGTACAGAACGTCAAGCAGTTAGTAGGATGCGGTCAGGCCCAGTTTGAAACTAAAGTAGCCATTGTTGATCCGGAGACTTTAATGGCCTGCTCGCCAGGGGAGATTGGAGAAATCTGGGTAGCTAGCCCGAGCGTAGCTCAAGGATACTGGCAGCAACCTCTACAGACAAAAGAAACGTTCCAGGCTCATCTATCAGATACGGGTGAAGGTCCTTTCTTACGCACGGGTGATTTAGGCTTTTTGCAAGGCAATGAGATTTTTGTGTCAGGGCGAATTAAAGATCTCATTGTGATAAGAGGACGCAATCACTATCCCCAAGACATTGAAATGTCAGTATCTCAAAGTCATCCGGCACTGCGTATTGGGTATAGCGCTGCTTTTTCTATAGAGGTAGATGGGGCTGAACAGTTGGTGGTTACTCAAGAGGTTGAGCGGAGCCATCTTCGTCATATTGATATTGACGAAGTAACGCGGGCCGTTCGGCAGGCAGTCGCCGAGCAGCATGATCTATCTATATACGCTGTTGTTCTACTAAGAACAGCCAGCATTCCTAAAACATCCAGCGGTAAGATTCAACGATTTGCCTGTCGAGATAAATTCTTAGGCGGCGATCTTTCTATCGTTGGTGAACGGATCTTGAGTACTCAGCTCTTATCAGAAGCGACAGCTACTGACGCAGTTTCTGGTGTTGTTTCTGATATTAGTCAGATCTCTATTCAAGATTGGTTGATTGGTCGCATAGCCCAAGGTATCCAGATTGACCCAGACGAGGTCGATATTGAAGCGCCGTTCACTCAGTATGGGCTAGATTCTTCTGTAGTGATGAGCTGGACAGAAGAGCTATCCGACTTTGTAGGCTGCAAGCTAGAGCCTACTCTGTTTTGGGAGTATCCCAATATTGAAGACGTAGCTGAGCATTTAGAAGAAAGGAGGCAACGATAGTGACTTCATTTAAGTTCAATCCTTATGCAGCGGGCTTTCGCGAGAATCCCTATCCGACATATGCTCGACTGAGAACAGAAGATCCTGTGCATCAGGGTTTTTTCAATTGTTGGATAGTTACGCGCTACTCAGATGCCGCTCGGGTCTTGAAAGATTCGCGGTTTAGAATCGATGACTTACCCGTTCGGATTCAGCAAAAGAATCGGTTTCTAAACCAAGGAAACTTCAATCCGCTGACTCGAACAGTGGCTAAGTGGCTGTTTTTTGTGGAAGCGCCTGACCATACGCGACTACGAAGTTTGGTCGGTAGGGCCTTTTCATTCGATACTCTTCAAAAGATGCGACCGACTATTCGAGGCTTTGCAAATGATCTGATTGATCGGGTGTCTACTCAAGGACATATGGACGTTATCCAGGATTTTTCAGATGTGCTGCCAGCGATGACAATAGCGCGCGTTTTAGGCGTTCCAGAGCAGGACTTCTGCTGTCTAATAAGATGGGCCTCTGAACTTTCTTTGTTGTTTGAACAACCTACTTCTATAAAAGAATATCAAAAACAAAATCAAGCGGTTATTGAAGTGCGAGAGTATTTCAACGACTGGATTGAGAGACACGAAAAACAGCCTCAGGAGGGTCTGATCAGCCAGCTGATTGCTGCTCGCGATCAGGGGAAGAAGCTGAGTCAAGATGAGATCCTGGGGTTTTGCGTCATGCTATTAGTAGTAGGGCAGGTAACCACCAAGAACTTGATTGGAAACAGTGTATTCACACTGCTACGGCATCCTGCCAAGCTGAGATCTGCTATAGACAATATAGATAAAATTGAAAAGGTGGTTGATGAGCTGCTTCGCTACGACAGTCCTATTCAATTAGTGGCTCGATTAGCTACCGAAGACCTTGAGCTAGGGGATAGAAAAATCAGGGCTGGAGAAAAGGTTATTGTTTGTCTAGGCTCGGCTAATCGCGATCCGGCAAAGTTTCCTAACCCCGATCAGCTCGACTGGGAGCGGCGACAGACAAATTTTCACTTTGGCGGCGGCATACATTATTGTCTAGGTGCGGCCCTTGCTAGGATTCAAGGACAAATCGCTGTTCAGACTTTGATTGAGCGCTTGAGCGGTCTCGAACTCAAGACAGGCTCGCCCGAGCGAATAGAAAGCATCACCCTTCGCGGCCTAAGGTCTCTTCCGGTAGCGTTCAGGGGGGGGGCGTAATGACTTTGGATGCGATCGCAATTATCGGAATAAGCTGTCGTTTTCCCATGGCAGACAACAAAGACGCATTTTGGCAGCTGCTGCGCGACGGTGTCGATGCGGTCACACCAGCGCCGAGCGATCGAAGCAGTCACAACAAATTAGCAGTAGAAGACGATGATAAAGATAGGGGTAACGATCTCTATGGAGGATTCTTAAAGGAGATTGATCGGTTTGATCCTCACTTTTTTGGTATCTCATCATCAGAAGCTACGGTGATCGACCCTCAGCAGCGGCTGCTTTTGGAGGCTAGCTGGGAGGCGCTAGAAGATGCCGGTCAAGTTCCAGCAGCCCTCTCCAGTAGCCGCACGGGCGTTTTCATCGGCATTGCTCGAAAGCAGTATGACCGCTTGGGAGACAATCCAATAGCAGAAGATTCTGACAGAGAAGGCGCTTACTATATCACTAGTCAAGACACCTCTATTGCCGCCAATAGAATCTCCTTTCAATTCAACTTTCGAGGTCCGAGCGTAGCAGTCAATACGGCCTGTTCTTCGGCTTTGGTGGCACTGCACCAGGCTCGGCAGAGTCTGGTGCTAGGCGAATCCAACCTAGCTGTTGTGGGTGGGATCAACCTGATTTTTTCAAGTTATGAGAAGGCGCTATGGCTCGAACAGGCCAGATTGCTATCGGCGACAGGACGCTGCCGCAGCTTTGATGCTAGCGCCGATGGATATGTGCCAGGTGAAGGGGTGGGGGTGGTTGTTTTGAAGCGTTTATCTGAAGCTAAGGCCGATGGTGATCGCATCTATGCTGTCATCCGCAGCAGTGCTATCAACCATAACGGTCGAGGGAATGGACTGAGCGCACCAAACCCACAGGCGCAAAAAGCCTTGTTGCGTGATGCCTATCAGCAGGCAGGCGTTTCGCCAGGGCAGGTACAGTATGTTGAAGCGCACGGGTCGGGTACGCCGCTAGGCGATCTACTAGAGCTAAAGGCTCTAGGCGAGGTTCTAGCAGAAGATCGGCCCTCAGATAAACGCTGTATTGTCGGCTCTGTCAAAACCAATCTGGGAAATACAGAAATTGCATCTGGTATCGCTGGACTGATTAAAGTTGCTCTTTCATTGAAGCATCGGCAGATTCCGCCTCATCTACACTTTGAACAGCCTAGCGATCAGACCGCCTTCGACCGGCTCCCACTTGCGATCGAAACTCGCTTAACTGATTGGCCGACAGACGCTCAAACCACAGCTATAGCGAGCGTCAGTGCATTTGGACTAGGTGGGACTAATGTCCATGTTGTGCTTGAAGGTGAGCCTGAAGTCCAGAAGCTAGCGTCAGATGATTCTGTTGCAGATCAGCCATTTCTGTTTGTACTATCGGCTAAAAGTGAGGAGGCGTTAGTAGGCTTAGCTCAGCGCTATCAGCGTTTCTTGAGCGATCTCTTGAAAGCACCAGTTGAGATATCGAGCGAAACATCAATTGTCAATATCTGCTATACGGTTTGTGTCAGGCGATCGCACTTTCGCTATCGGTTAGCTATCGTAACGCGATCATCTCAAGACCTTTGCAATCAGCTTAGCCATCTACTTCACAATCAAACGTCGCCCGAGTATCTGTCTGAATTCATCCACAAAGCCAAGCGCCATCAAAGAAATGCTGCACAGTCAATAATACAGTATCCGCAAATAGCGACGCTTCCACGATCGGAACAGGATCTAGCCCTGCATACCCTAGCGCAGCATTGGCTAGCAGGAGCCGACATTAACTGGGTGCCTGCCTATAGCCATATTCCTCATCAGTTCGTCTCTGTACCCACCTACTCATTTCAACGTCAGTCCTACTGGATTTCTTCAAACAGTTCATCTAGTCAAATTCAAATTGGTTCAAAGCCCCAGTGTATAGAACCTGAGATATCAGCGGTCTACGTCGCACCAGAGAACGATATTCAACAGAAGGTTGCTGACCTTTGGCAGACGCTTCTAGAGGTCGATAAAGTCGGTATTTATGACAGTCTCTATGAACTAGGCAGCGACTCGGTAATGGCTGCACAAATGATTACACGCATGCAGGAAAACTGGCTGATTGAGTTGCCAATTAGCAGTCTTTTTGAGAATTCAACTGTTTATGCTCAAGCAGCTCTTATCTCACAGGAACTGAAAAAGAGAAAAGAGATTGAACAAGATCAAATCCAAACTTTATTAGACGAATTAGATTTGCTTTCCGATGAAGAAGCGAAAAAAGCCTACTAAAAAGCATTGAATACTAAATTCCGATCGTTTTAACCTGCTAAACAATTTCTGAGATAGCAGAACTAATAGAGAACTTACTATGAATCGAGATTCGCACGACCAAACACACATAGAAACGTTGCTCGCTAGTCGGCTAGCCAATCTTTCCCCTGAGAAGCGATCGCTCTTTGAAAAAAGGCTCAGCCTTAGAAAACCACAAACCACGGTCAGAAGAACAATTCCTCGGATGGCTAAACGAGACCGATCACCGCTCTCGACCTCGCAGGAGCGACTCTGGTTTTTGGATCAGCTAAAGGGAGATAGTATTGCTAATCACCTGTCTTTTGCGCTGAAATTAGAAGGCTTGCTGAACAAAAGGGCGCTTCAGCAAGCATTGGATGCCACTTTAGCGAGACATGAAGCGCTTCGCACGACTTTTCACTCGATGAATGGTGTTCCTTATCAAAGAGTCGACAGTGCCAAGACTGTGAGAATCAGGGTGGTTGATGCCGCTAGCTGGGAGCCCGTTCGTAGAGAAGAAAAAGTACAGGACTTTTTACAACAGCAAGCGTATCAACCGTTCAACTTATCTACAGATGCTATGCTTCGAGGCGCGTTGCTAAAGCTATCAGACAACGAACATATCTTGCTAGTGACCATGCATCATATTGCTTCTGATGGCTGGTCAGTCGGTATCTTGCAACGCGAGCTGAGCCTGCTCTATAACACTTTCTCTCAAGACGCACCGTCCTCTTTGCCAGCATTATCGATACAGCATATCGACTTTTCCTGCTGGGAGCGTAATCGGCTCACTGGTGATATTTTAGACGTTCACATTGATTACTGGAAGCAGGAACTTATCGGTGCGCCTACATTTTTGAACTTGCCTACTGACTATCCTCGACCCCGCTTTCAAACCTTCGCTGGTAGCTATCAAAAGTTCGCGATTGACCAGACGCTAGCTTCGCGCCTTAAGGATCTCTCTCGAGAATGTGGTGCTACTTTGTTCATGACACTGATGGCCGTTTTCACGGTTTTGTTGGCTCGCTACAGCGGTCAAGAAGATATTTTGGTAGGTTCTCCGATCGCGAACCGAAATCACCGAGAGCTGGAGTCTGTGATTGGCTTTTTTGTCAACACATTAGTGCTGCGAACTCGCTTACAAGGCAACCCAACTTTTGCAGAGCTATTGAGTCGTGTCAGGCGCTCTGCCCTAGAAGCGTACGACCACAAAGATATTCCGTTCGAGCAGCTAGCTACAATTCTAGACTTAGAAAGGAATCAGAGCCATTCGCCCTGGTTTCAAACTTTCTTCGCTCTGCAAAATGCACCAAAAGAGAATTTCGATCTTCTGGGTCTGTCTGTTTCTGCTGTTGAGATCGCTACTAAGACAGCGAAGTTTGATTTGACAATGAATATCACGGAGACCGTTTCGGGTCTTAATGGAGTTCTCTCGTACAATACTGATCTGTTTGATGAGCCGACGATTTCTCGGTTAATTGGTAACTATCAGGTTCTGCTGGCTGCAGTCGTTGATAATCCTCAGCAGCACATTTGGGCTATGCCTGTCCTAACAAAGCTAGAAAGGGAACAGCTCCTGTTGAGCTGGTCTGGCTATGACCAGTGTCAACCTGTTACGGGCGAACTGTTGCATAGGCTATTTGAAGAACAGGTGGTGCGATCGCCTACTCAGATCGCTGTCGCCTCCTACTGTTCGACTAGCTCAAATTGCCAACAGTCTCTTACTTACGAGGCACTGAACTCAAAAGCTAATCAGCTTGCTCGCTATCTTCAGTCTGTAGGGGTAGGACCCAATGTCTTTGTCGGTCTGTTTGTAAAGCGCTCTGTGGAGATGGTGATCGCTTTACTAGCGGTGCTTAAAGCGGGGGGTGCCTATGTGCCTTTAGACCCAGAATATCCTAGCGATCGCCTGGCGTTTATGATATCGGATGCTCAGATATCTGTATTACTTACCCAGCAATGCCACCTCGATCGCCTATCAGGGGCCCCTGATAAAACTATCTGCCTGGATCGAGATTGGCAGATCATTTCTCAGCAGGCCGCTGACAATCTAGACACTGAAGTTAGTCCTGATGACCTAGCCTACGTCATCTATACTTCTGGCTCTACAGGTACGCCCAAAGGAGTGATGGTGGAGCATAGTTCGCTTGTCAACTTCACTAAAGCGGTGAGAGGTGAGTATGGAATCAGGCAGCGCGATCGCATTCTTCAATTTTCCTCGGTCAGTTTCGATACTGCCGCAGAAGAAATCTATCCCTGTCTCACTTCAGGTAGCACACTGGTTTTGCGGACCGATGAAATGCTGGACTCGGTTGAGCATTTCTTGAAGTGCTGCGATCGCTGGCAGATTACGGTTTTAGATCTGCCTACTGCCTACTGGCATCAGACTACAGCTGAAATAGAAGCTGGAAGTGTCACGCTGCCTCAGTGTCTGCGGCTGATGATCGTCGGTGGCGAGCGGCTCTCGCCAGCGCATGTCAAAACCTGGCAAAAAGCGGTGGGTGACTTTCCACAGCTAATCAACGGCTATGGACCCACTGAAACAACTGTGGTTGCAACTGCCTGTACGATTACGACAAATGACATCATCAACCATGAGGTGCCAATTGGTCGTGCGATCGCAAACGTTCAAACCTATGTCTTAGACCAGCAGCAGCAGCCTGTTCCGATTGGGGTCGCAGGTGAGCTTTATATTGGTGGAGCGGGTGTGGCTAGAGGCTATCTCAATCGCCCAGAACTAACGAATGAGCGGTTTATACCCAATCTGTTTAGCGATCGCTCTCAAGATCGGCTCTACAGGACAGGCGATCTGGTCCGGTACCTGTCTAACGGTAATCTCGAATTTCTAGGTCGCATCGATCAGCAGGTAAAAATTAGAGGCTTTCGAGTAGAGCTAGGCGAGATTGAAGTAGCTTTGCTCGAACATCCTCACGTGCAGGAAACGGTGGTTACAACCTGTGCAGATACAGTCGGCACTCAGCAGCTGATCGCCTATGTAGTAGCTGGTCAAGAAGCGCCTAGTCCTAGCGAACTACGTCCCTTCGTCCAGTCACGGCTACCGGTATACATGGTGCCCGCTACATTTGTCAGTCTAGAGCGGCTGCCGCTGACGCCCACTGGAAAAGTCGACAGAAAAGCGCTACCCGTACCCGATCTAATCAAACGAGCCGCTAACACAGAATTTGTAGCCCCTCGCAATCAGACGGAAGTGCAGCTTAGCAAAATCTGGCAAGCGCTACTCAACATCGAAAGTGTAGGCATTCATGACAACTTTTTTGAGCTAGGCGGACACTCGCTGCTAGCCACTCAACTGATCTCTCGCATCCGAACTGCCTTTTCAGTAGCGTTGCCACTAAGGACTATATTCAGATCGCCCACAGTTGCTAAATTATCAGTAGAAATCGAGCAGCAAGAAATAGAGATTCCGGAGAATTCTATATTGCCAGTCTCACAAAACCAGCTGCTGCCGCTTTCGTTCTCGCAGCAAAGACTCTGGTTCTTGGATCAGCTCGAAGGACAAAGTCCGCATTACAACATGCCTAAAGCGCTACAGCTATCTGGGCCTCTAAACATTGAGGCTTTAGAACAGGCAATCAATCAAATTATCTACCGTCACGAGGTGCTGCGAACGACATTTCAAACCGTAAATCGTGAGCCGGTTCAGGTGATAGCAGCGGCCACACCTCTGAATCTTCAAGTCATAGCGCTACAGACTCTGTCTGCGGAAGTCCGTAGCCAACGAGTTCAACAAATAACACGTGAGGCCACCTGTTTGCCGTTCAATCTAGCTGGCGAGCCTAAGAATCTCTCTCTATCGTCAGGGCTTATTCGCGTTCGACTGCTGAAGCTATCATCTGCTTCTCACCTATTGCTAGTAGTCTTTCATCACATTGTGTTTGACGGCTGGTCGGTGGGTGTTTTCATGCGCGAGCTCTCAGTATTGTATGGTGACTTCTGTGCAGGTAGAGCACCCTCATTACCAGAGCTACCTATTCAATATGCTGACTTCGCCTACTGGCAGAGGCAGTACCTGAGCACAGAGAGACGCGATCGCCAGACCCACTACTGGAAACGACAGCTCGCTGGTGCGCCTGTTCTTTTGGATTTGCCGATTGACTATCCCCGTCCACAGACACAAAGCTACCGGGGAAACGTTGTTCCATTCCACCTCACTGCTGATCTTACTCGAAGCCTAAAAATACTCTCGCAGCGTTCCAAAACAACATTATTTATCACCCTACTCTCAGCCTTCTTTGTGCTGCTGTATCGGATTAGCCGTGAGAATGATATCGTTGTTGGCTCTCCAGTAGCGGGTCGTACGCATCAAGAGCTAGAGCCCTTAATTGGTTTTTTTAGCAATACCTTGCCATTGAGAGCAAACCTAGACGGTAGCCCAACTTTTCTTGAGTTGTTATCACAGATACGGCAGACAACACTAGACGCATATGCCCATCAGGACTTACCTTTCGAGAAGCTAGTCGAGACGATAAATCCGCGTCGTAGTCTTAGCCATCATCCCCTCTTTCAGGTAATGTTTGCTTTGCAAAACGCAGCATCGGAATCTTTCTCTTTGGACGAGCTATCTGTTTCGCCTGCTTTTATAGAGTGGAACAATGCTAAATTTGACCTGAGCGTGTCTATGGCAGAAAGCTCAAAGGGAATGAGGGGTTCGTGGATCTATAGCACGGACCTGTTTGAAGCAAAGACTGTGGAGCACATGGCGCAGCAGTTTCAGATACTGCTAGAAGCATTGGTTCAGACTCCAGATCAGCCGATCGATCAGGTGTCGCTACTCTCAGCAGAGAAGCGTCTTCAGATTTCCGCAGCCCGCAGTCTTCATCGCCAAATTGAAGGCCTTTCGCTTGCAAAGCGATCGCTTTTAGAAGAAAAACTCAGACAAAGAAAAAAATCTCTTAGAGACAGCCAAACCTCAGATCAAACTGAAAAGAAACGCATATCCTCGTACCGCAACGATTCTCTACAGCTTTCCTTTTTTCAGCAGAACCTATGGCTAGCAGACCGAATTACTCCTGGAAATCCCGCTTACAATCGCCCCACCAACATTCGATTCTCCGGCGCTTTGGATACTGAGACGCTTGAGCGTAGTCTGCTAGAGATTATCCACCGTCATGAAATCTTACGCACTTACTTTTCTATGAATGCTCAAGGAGAGCCTGTTCAAATCGTGTCGGATGCCCAGTTAGCTCTGCGCCAAAGAGATCTAACAGGCTTATCTAAGCTAGAACGAGAAGCCGAAGTCAATCGCTTGGCAGTGGAAGAAGCTCATTTTTCATTTGATTTATCACAGCTGCCCTTGATCAGGGCCAATCTACTGCAGCTAGAAGCCGAAGAGCATATCCTTTTGCTGACGCTGCATCACACTATTTTTGACGGCTGGTCGATGAGCATTTTTCTCAAAGAGTTAGCTGCTTACTATCAGGCGCTCTCTACAGGTAGACCATTATCTTTACCTCCGCTGCCTATGCAGTACGCTGACTTTGCCCGCCAGCAACGACAGCAGTTGGATGCAGATAAGCTAAGAAGTCAGCTTGCCTATTGGAGGAAGCAGCTTGGTGGAACACTACCCACACTGAAACTGACAGCAGACTATGTGCGGACAAAGGAACTTTCACGAAACTTGGAGGGAGCTGAATATTCATTTGTGTTGGATAAAGCATTAAAAGCTCGACTTATTTTGCTCAGCAATCAAGAACAGTCGACGTTGTTTATGACCCTGCTAGCTGGATTCAAAACGCTGCTCTATCGCTACACCGGAGAGAAAGACATCACTGCAGGTGTGCCTATTGCAGGGCGTAACGACATAGAGACAGAGGACTTGATTGGACTGTTTATTAATACTCTAGTTTTGAGAACTGCTTTAGAGGAGACTCAGACTTTTCAAGAGCTGCTAAGTGAGGTTCGCCGGGCGGCTTTAGAGGCTTATGCCCATCCAGATATTCCTTTACAGAAACTGGTAGAGACATTGAATCTCAAGCGCGAATTGAAGCGCTCTACACTGTTTCAAGTGCTTTTTCAATATCGTAACCTGCCTGAACCCGTAGAACAGATCGACAACCTAAAGATAGAACAATGTTCGATAAACAGCGGACTGGCTATGCTCGAACTATCACTCGAAGTCTACGACCGTCCTGACGGCTTGACCTGCCAGTTCAGATATAGAAAGGATCTTTTCAGGGCTGAAACTATTCAACGGATGGGAAAGCACTTTAAAACTTTATTAGAGAGTATTGTGGCGGCACCTACGCAGCTGATATCGCGATTGCCCATCATGTCAGAACAAGAACAGCACAAAACCTTGCACGAATGGCATAGATCGCCTGCTCTCTTACCGCATGACGCAGATTCGACAAGCTGCATCCATCGTTTGTTTGAGGTGCAGGCCGCACGTACCCCGGATAGCATAGCCGTTTGCCTCGGAACGCAGACGCAAACCTACCAGCAGCTAAACCAGCGGGCTAATCAGGTTGCTCGTTATCTTGTCAGTATAGGCGTGCAGTCTGAGGATCTGATCGGCGTCTGTATAGATCGATCAATAGAGATGGTGGCGGCACTACTCGGCGTGCTAAAAGCTGGCGGAGCCTATGTACCGATTGATCCGTACTATCCGAGCGATCGCATCGAATTCATGCTTTCCGACGCCAAGATCTCTACGCTCCTCACTCAAGAGCGTCAGCTTGGCAACTTACAGATACCGAATCTTCGAACGGTTTGCCTAGACCGCGACTGGGAGACAATCGCGCAGCAGCCTGCTGACAATCTAGCGGCTCTCATCGATCCGCAGGCGCTTGCCTATGTAATGTATACCTCTGGGTCTACTGGAACGCCGAAAGGGGTGATGGTTCAGCATCGCTCGCTGGTTAACTTTACGCTCGCAGCAAAAGCTGAGTACGGTATAGATCAGCGCGATCGCATCCTTCAATTCGCCTCTATTAGCTTCGATACGGCATCTGAAGAAATCTATCCCTGCCTTATTTCAGGTAGCGCTCTAGTCCTACGCACCGATGAACTACTTGGATCGGTAGAACAGTTCTGCCAAAAGTGCGACGAATGGCAGCTGACTATCTTGGACTTACCGACAGCCTACTGGCAGAGAATTACCGCTGAACTGGTTGCCCAAAACATCGCCCTACCGGCAGCACTCAGGCTGGTGATTATAGGTGGTGAAAGGGTTTCCCCTGAGTCTGTCAAGCTGTGGCAGCAGCACGTAGGAGAGTATCCACAGCTGACGAATACCTATGGTCCGACAGAGGGCACGGTGGTAACCACGACATATCCTATCTTGGCTATGTCGTCGCTTCTAAGCGAAGTCCCGATTGGGCGAGCGATCGCAAACACCTCGACCTACGTTTTGGACTCGCACCTGTGCCCTGTTCCTATTGGTGTCCCTGGTGAACTCTATATTGGCGGAGCGGGCGTCGCAAAAGGCTACCTCCACCGCCTAGATCTAACGGCCGAGCGTTTCATTCAAAGCCCGTTCGGCGATGACGCTCAAGCTAGACTGTACAAAACAGGAGATTTGGTTCGCTACTTGCCCGACGGAAATCTTGAATTCTTGGGTCGCATCGATCACCAGGTCAAGATTCGGGGCTTTCGCATTGAACCCGGTGAGATTGAATCAGTGTTGATTTCGCACGCAGCTGTCAAAGAAGCCGTTGTGGGAAGCCAGCCGGATAGATCTGGTCAGTCGGGCGAATCGCATCTGGTCGCTTATGTTGTTTTTGAAGAGTCTGCAACTGAACAGAGAGTCATCTTATTAGCAGAAGAGCTTCGCCAACTTATACAGAACCGACTACCGGCCTATATGGTGCCGTCAGCTTTCGTCCATTTAGAGGCGCTGCCGCTTACGCAAAGCGGAAAAATAGATCGCCAGCGACTGCCTGCAGCAGATCGCTTATACTGTGCAGCCGTCCGTGAATTTGTTGCTCCGCAAACTGAGATAGAAGAAACGCTCAGCCAGATTTGGCGCGACTTACTCAGAGCTGAGAGAATTAGCATTCATGATGATTTTTTCGAGCTAGGCGGGCATTCACTACTCGCAACGCAGGTGATTTCTAGAATTCGAGAGACATTCTCAGCAGAGATTTCTCTACAGGCTTTGTTTGAATCGCCTACCGTTGAGAAACTAGCTAAGACTGTTGAACAACACCGGATCAGCCCAGCTGAAAAAGAGCCGGAAATTCTCCCACGACGACGCCAGCGTCTAAAGCGCTCTTCGCTTTCATAACCTTCACTCTCGTAACCCGTATCTTCGCGACTATAGACTGACAAATTCAGCCTGGACAAACATCAAAATGCTGCCAGCCTCGCCGCAGACAACCTCAAACGTAGATCCGCCAGTGGAAAAGACAATAGCCAGCACTGTCTTAGACGATGTATTCGTTTCACCAGCCTCTTTTTCTCAGCGGAGGCTGTGGCTGATTAATCAAATAGAAGGCAAAAGCCATACCTACAACATGTCGATGGCGGTGACGCTGCGAGGCTTCTTGAATGTCAGCGCCTTGGAAAGAGCCTTTGCTGAAATTGTTGCACGTCACGAAGTGCTGCGAACCAATTTTCAGATGGTTGATAGTGCGCTAGCACAGGTTGTGACAGAACACGTTGATTTTTATCTTCGGATCGCAGAACTTCCTCTTTCCGAAGATTCTGCTGTATTGCCCGCCGCGATACGTAGAACAATTTTAAATGAGACCCTGCGGCCTTTCAATTTAGCGGAAGACTCTCTTTTTAGAGTCAGTTTGCTGCGCTTTAATGGCAGCTACCATGCGCTAGTGGTGACCATGCATCACATTGTCTCTGATGGATGGTCGATGGACGTTCTTAAGCGAGAGCTAGTTACTCTCTACAATGCGTTTAGTGCTGGCAGGCTGTCGCCGCTAGCCGCACTGCCGATTCAGTATGCAGATTTTGCTGAGTGGCAGCAGGAAATGCTCTCAGGCGATCGCCTCGATATTCATCTAAATTACTGGCGATCGCAGCTAGCCGATCTGCCCTCGTTACTATCGCTACCGACTGACAGACCTCGCCCCTCAGTGCAAACCTATCGAGGTCAAACAGAGGCTTTTCGACTATCTCCAGCCCTCACTCAACAGCTCAAGGCGCTAGGTCAACAGTCCAGCTCAACGCTCTTTATGACGCTGCTGTCCGCTTTTTCTGTTTTGCTCTCACGCTACAGCGGCTCTGATGATATCGTGGTGGGTTCTCCAATTGCCAACCGTCAACGGCAGGAGCTAGAGCCGCTGATTGGCTGCTTTGTCAATACGCTGGTACTGCGATCGCAGCTTACAGACAATCTCACTTTTACCGAACTCCTTACCCAGGTTCGTCAGATGACGCTAGCGGCGTATGCGCATCAAGATCTTCCTTTTGAGAAGCTGGTAGAAGATTTACAGCCGGTGCGATCGCTTAGCTATAGTCCGCTCTTTCAGGTGATGTTTGTCTTGCAAAATGCGCCAAGAACACGCCAGCAGCTATCCGGGCTGGAGATGAAGCGGATCAGAGGAAAAGGTTCGGTAGCAAAGTTTGATCTAACGCTATCAATGTCCGAAGCAGAGATAGCGTTAGAAGAGCCGTATTCCTCACATCTGACCGGCTGCCTAGAATACAATAGCGACCTGTTTGATAGCTCAACGATTGAGCGTCTAGCTGGGCACTTCCAAACGCTACTAGCAGGCATTGTCGCCAATCCAGACCAGCAGATCTCTGAGCTGCCGCTGCTAACTAGCCAGCAACGGCACCAAATACTAATGGAATGGAACAATACTCAGACTAACTACCCTAGAAACCAGTGCATTCACCACCTTTTTGAAGCGCAGGCACAACAATCTCCAGACTCTATTGCCGTTATCTCTGATGGGCAATGTCTTACTTATCAACATCTAAATGAACGCGCGAATCAGCTCGCTCGCTACTTGCGTTCAATAGGCGTCAAACCAGATACGCTGATCGGAATTTGTATCGAGCGTTCTATCGGAATGGTCGTCGGGCTGCTAGCCATACTTAAAGCGGATGCGGCCTATTTACCGCTAGATACTAGTTACCCAGCAGCGCGATTGGCCTTTATGCTAGAAGATGCTCAAGCGACAGTCGTACTTGTCAGCAGTCTTGCAGAGACACTCAGCAAGGAGATTCTATTAGGATCAAACTTGTTCGACAATGTTCATGTGGTTGAGATAAACGCTAAGAGCCACGAGATAAGCCAGCTGGAAACCGCAGATCTTGCAAGCGAAGCCACTGCTGAGAGTCTTGCCTATGTCATGTACACCTCCGGCTCTACTGGAAAGCCCAAAGGCATCGGCATTTGTCATCGGGGAGTAGTGCGTTTAGTACGAGACACGAACTACATTCACATTCGCGAAGAAGATGTCTTTTTGCAGCTTGCACCAATCTCCTTTGACGCAGCGACCTTCGAGCTTTGGGGCGCTCTGCTAAACGGCGCTAAACTAGTGATCTCGCGGCCTCAGACATTTTCTTCGAAGGAGCTTAGCCAGATTCTTCAGCAGCATCAGGTGAGCATCCTCTGGCTAACCGCAGGACTGTTCCATTTAATGGCAGACGAGAACATAGAGGCTTTCAGGCCACTACGATATCTATTGGCAGGTGGAGAGGTTGTTTCTACCTCTCCTGTAAAGAAGCTGCTTCAAGCTCATCCGAACTGTCAGTTTATCAACGGATATGGTCCTACTGAAAACACTACGTTTAGCTGCTGCTATCCGGTCAGCGATGCGGCGGCGCTAGAGACTGCCATCTCTATACCCATTGGTAGACCGATTGCAAACACGCAAGCCTACGTCCTAGATCAATCTCTTAATCCTGTTCCAGTTGGCGTACCTGGAGAGCTGTATCTAGGCGGTGACGGACTAGCAAAAGGGTATCTAAATTTAGACGAGAGCACGAAAGAAAGCTTTATCGAGCATCCGTTTTGTGACCGCCCAGGAGCCCGACTCTACAAAAGTCGTGATTTGGTTCGCTATCTACCGGACGGTAATCTTGAGTTTTTGGGCCGCCTAGATAATCAGGTCAAGCTTCATGGTTTCCGCATTGAGCTAGGTGAAATTGAGTCAGTTCTAGAACAGTACCCAGCTATACAAAAATCAGTTGCAACAATTGTTGAAGTTCCTTCGAGCGACAAGCGTTTGGTAGCTTACGTTGTGCTCGTTTCAGACGACTCATCTTCAGATACCTCGTACTCAGATACCTTGTGCAATGAGAAAGTATACGATGAGCAAGCGCTATGTCAGCAGTTGAGAGAAAAACTACCTGACTATCTAATTCCTAGAAAAATAGTTGTTTTAGAAACGCTGCCGCTGACGAACAATGGAAAGATCGATCGCCAGGCACTACCTATGCCTAGCTGGAGCGACTATGGAACTGATGTAATTACCGCTCCTCATACGCTTACAGAGGAACTGTTGGCTCAAATTCTGGCTGATGTTCTCGATCTTGATGTGAAGCGTGACCTGGTATATGGAGAAAGAACGCCTGTTGATATTCATACTAGCTTCTTTGAGATGGGAGGGCATTCTCTTGCCCTCGCCCGTTTAGTCTCTCAGGTGCAGCAAATCTTTCGGGTAGAGCTACCGCTGCAGTCGCTTTTTCAAGAATCTACCATCGCTAGCCTGGCTCGAAGAATAGAAACTTATCAAGAAGACGAGGCTGAATCCCAACGCTGCGAAAAATCTCAAGCTGAAGAGTCTCCTTGGTCATTCGCTGTGCCGATGCAGATAGGTGGAAGCAAAGCGCCCGTTTTTCTGATACCCGGTGGAGATAGCGGTGAAACGGAGCTAATCAATTTATCTAGGCTAGTGTATCACCTGGGTACAGAACGGCCAGTCTATGGGATGCGATCGCAAATTCTCTCAGCTCAGCATCAATCCTGCGACAGCGTAGAGGCTATAGCGGCTAACTACGTCAAGGAAATTTGTAGGCTACAGCCCGCAGGCCCTTATCTGTTGATTGGAGAATGTCTAGGCGGAGTGATTGCTTTTGAAATAGCTCAACAGCTATCAGCGCAAAACAAACGCGATTGCCGCTTGATACTGCTAGATACGCAAATGCCGTCTGAAAGATCGCTTGAATCGATTCGCACGCAGCGGAAACTCTCAGTGCGATTTCTAGATCACTTGAATAAAGTTCTAAAGCTCAAGTCTGCCCACCTCCTACCTTACCTGGCCGATAAAGCAAAGAAGACAATCGCATTTCTCTATCCAAACATTGCGGATCCAGCGGCTCGTAAACATTATGCACACGTCAAATATATGGAGAAACTGTACGGCTATAAACCGCGATGTTACAAAGGACAAGTGACGCTAATCGTAAGCGAAGGCGTCTATCAGCGGAATGCCACCTTAGGCTGGGAGACAGTGGTGAAAAGTCGCCTTGATATAAAGCAAGTGACTGGAGACCATACCTCTTATCTTGGAAAGTACGTCAGAGAGACCGCTCAGGTATTGAAGGCATGTCTTGATGAGCTGTAGTAGGGTATCTATGGCAACGAGTACAGTCAGGACTTTTGATGGAGCGGTTTAATTTCAAGATTTTTAGGCGGCTTTGGGCGATCGCCCAAAACCTATTGAGTGGGTGACGAAAAATGGAAGGACAGAGGGCTCTTACTGCTGATCGTAGTGCTGCTGCTGGGCTATACCGGTCTGAGTGTGGTGCTCAATACGCAAAGAGGAGAGCTGATCTCGGCTCTCTCTGCCAAGAGCGAAAGCCGGTTTTGGCAGACGGTGGGTGTGTTTATTGCGGTGCTGGTAGCCTATGCGCCGCTGCTGGCAGGGTATACGTATTTGCGTGATCGCTTGGGCCTAGAATGGCAACGCTGGTTGACTGATAGCTTTGTGAGCCGCTATTTTCAGAACCGCGACTTCTATCAGATGCTGTGTTCCCATATCAAGCGAATTTGGTAAAAATACCTATCCTTTGAGTGTCTTCTGGGTTGCCGCATCCCGCTTATGTCGCTGCTTCTGGAGACCCATAGTTCGGATCGAAAGGTTTTCGATGTTTCAGAACGCCATAGACGATATGGAGCAGCTTGCGCATCACCGCACCCACTGCGGCCATCTTGCTTTTTCCGCGTTGACGCAGGTTTTCAAGAAACTGTCGCAATACGGGGTTGTAACGTGTTGCGCAAATCGCTGACATGAACGACGTTTTCCGCAGGCGTGAACTCCCTACCTTCGATAAGCAAGGTCGTTTTTTCACAGATGTACCCGATTGCTTTTCTTGGGGTGTCAATCCACAATAGGCAGCCAGTTGACGTGCATTGGTGAACCGGCTGAGGTCGCCTAATTCAGCTAGCAGGTGGGCAGCTGTCTTTTCAGCAATCCCAGGAATTGAAATCAGGAGCTGTCGCTGCTCTCGTAAGCCATTGTGCTCAATAAAGTGAGCTTCGATCGCCTCGTTAAGACGCTCAATCTCGGCTTCCAACTGACTAATATGGACAGTCACTGATTGTTTTACTTGAGGATGATTTGCCCATTCCTCTCGATTCTTCTCCTGATGCAGGATAGACTCGATTGCACTTAGCCGTCTCACCAATTCTTGCAGAGCTTGCTGCTCTTCTAGTGGCGGTTGCCATCGCTCTGGTTCTAGGGCAACACAGAATTGTGCGATCACTTTTGCATCTATGCGATCACTTTTACTACGTTGCATCAAACTAGCGGCAAAACCTTTAACCCTCGTTGGATTGACGATGCTCACACAGTAGCCAAGATCATGTAAGTGGCAGGCAACGCGGTAGCCGTATTGACCTGTCGCTTCCAGACAAACATGCGCTGACTGAGCAGTTTGCTCTTCTAGCCACTGCGCCAACTGTTGATGCCCTGTCTCCGTATTCTCGAAGACTGCCGCGTCCTGATATTGCTTACCTGTCATCAGACAAACGTATAGCTTTGCTTTCCCTACATCGATTCCTAAAGCCGTTATTAACATGCTGAAACCCTCTTACAGTTGAGCTGTAGAACCAAGTGAGTTCTCAACTACTCTTGTGAATCCGGGCTTGTACTCACCGCATGATGCTGTCCAGTTTCTTAGAACTCGCTTGTTAGCAGGACATAGAGGCTTATCTGACAACCGGGCTCATAGGCCTTAGTCAATCACCAGTCTCTCTATGTCCTGTCTTTCTTCTACCGCAGAATGAAGGAGGCTGATCAATTCCTTCATTCCACAATCTGAACATACAAGTCAATCAGGTCTACGGCTTAGCTTTGTTACTAACGTTGTGCGCTAGCGCTCAGGGCTATTTCATTTTCAGAGAAGTGAGGTAGCATTTAGCCTCAAGCATCTTCGTTGGAGTGTACATGAGTTCATCAACAGCGATGTCTGCGGCTAGCCAGCTTGAGCCATCGGACGAGCAGCTAGAGATTCTATCTGTTTTTTCAAAGATTCCTGATGCGCGTCACAGCTTAGGCAAACGGCATTGTATCGCATTGTGCCTAGCTCTTTTTACGCTAGCAATTGCCGCTGGTAAAAGGCTTTTTGGCGATAGGAAACTGGCTCAAGAGCTATGAAACAGAACTCATTGAGCTATTCAACCCACCCAAACACAGACTGCCTTCTTACAGCACGATTCGACGGGTGCTACTGACTATAGATTACAAAGCCTACTCAGCCGTACTAGCTCGCTTCTTTGCCATCGAGCCACTGCCGGGTGAAACGTTGGCGATGGATGGCAAACAATTACGCGGGTCATATCAGATAGAAACGAACAACCCTGAGTCACTGCCCCATCCGGCAATTCTACTAGTCAGTGCTTACATTGTTGAACGCGGACTGATTCTCGAACCTCATCAGGTCAATAGCAAAACGAATGAGATTAAAGCACTGCCTGAGTTTATAGAACGGCTTGCGCTTGAAGGTGTGGTGATTGCCTTTGATGCGATTAGCACACACAAAAACTTGCCAGTTGATTGTTGAGAGTAGCAACCATTATCTTGGGGCGCTCAAAGGCAATCAGGGCAATTTGCTCAAAGATGTAGAGACATACTTTGTGGCACAACAAGCGCACGTTGAATCAGCGAAGGGCACGGGCGTTGGGAGAAGCGAGTTGTTAGCTTATCTGAGCAGCTAGAGAACATCAAACCTTGGCCGGGACTCAAAACGCTCATTCGCGTTGAGAGCGAGCGTCGTTTCAAAATCGGTGGGCACGAGCGCTATTCAAAAGAGACCCGATATTACGTAGCCTCTTTCATCGAATCGGTTGCCGAGATTGCCGGTAGAATTCGAGGATACTGGGGAGTTGAGAACAAAGTCCACTATGTACGAGATGTCACACAAGGCGAAGATGCTTCGCGTATTCGGATGTATCAGCTCCCACAAATCTTTGCCGTAGCGCGTAACTTTGCGCTTAACATCTATCGAGACAACGCATTTGTCAATATGGCGCAGGCTCAGCGTTTCTGCCAATTTGGACTAGACACGCTCATCCGCTTATCTAGAATGAAATAGCCCTGGCTAGCGCTTGATTCACAGACGACTTCCAGTACGCCAACTTATTTGCATAGTTTGGTGATTTACCCATCAGCTTCTTCCATGCGCCATTGGCGGCACCGCTAGGATGTGGAAACCTTAAATGAGGATATGCAACATCTAGCTTTCCGATAACGGCTGCTGAAGGATTCCCCCAGCTAACTACTGCAACGGGCTCCATTACTGAAAGCTCTGATTTCAGAATTGCTAAGAATCTATCCCTATCGGCTTTTGGTAGTCGTATTCCGCGATATAGCCGCTCAGGGTTACAGACCCAGACCTTATATCCATCTGTTAGATACACGTCAGAGCCAACTGCGATCGCCCTCACCGAGAACGCGATCGCCCCTACTGAAACTGCGATCACCCCCACCGATACAAAGGACACTGAGCCTAGTCCAATGACCACCCCTACAGACCACCCAGCTTTGAACCATCCGCTCAAGGCGAGCAAAACTTCGTCGGACTGTTGCAAGAGTTGTCTCAGTCTTTAGGCTGGGCCATGCCCACCTATCAGTTCACACAAGCAGGTTCTGACTTTATCTGTACCTGCACAGCTCCGGTGCAAGAACAGGACTTTAGAGCAAAAGCAACCGCCGCTCAGAAGAAGAAAGCCAAACAGGAAGCAGCGAAAGGAATGCTTATGCAACTGCAAAGATGGTTCCACTACGGCGAGCGCATAGAAGTAGAAGAACCAGAAGCCTCAGTCACTACCGCTGTTGAAGAACCAAAGAGTCAACCCCCACCAGCCTCCGCACCGGTATCGCATCCTCTCTTAGAAAAGCAATTCAAGGACGGGCAGAACTTCATTGGCTTCTTGCAGCAGCTTTGCCAGACGCTAGTGTGGGACTTCCCAGCGTATGAGTTCGAGGGCGAGACGCCTGAGTTTATTTGCACCTGCACGGTCTGGGCAGACGGGCAGCGCTTCAGCGGTGAGGCGACGGCTTCTAAGAAGAAGCGGGCGAAGTACCTGGCATCGAAAGTTGTTCTACTAGCGCTTCAGCAGTATTTCCAAAGCACTGAGGCAACCAAGAGCAGGGCGTAGATGTTTAGGCAATCACACAAGCAGTTCCATCTATGTGCAGCTCTTTGGCTACAACCAGTAGAGAATGCTCTTATATCAATCACACACCTCCCAAACGCTCCGAATCTAGACGCTGCCTAAACTTTTTCTGCGTCATTCGGATAGCGTCATCGTGAGATTCTTCTAAGTTATCAAGTTCAAAAACAGATACGAGCTTTTCACAGTACTCAACCATCTCAAGGCCGACTGTCTCGGGAATGTAGTTGCGTGCAACGTGCTTTGAGCCTGAGATGGGCGCTTCCCATATTCTTTTCATCTCAGCCGCATCCATTCCAAAAAGTCCTCGATAGACATAATTAGTCCACTTTCCATACTTGTAAGGGCTACTACCACCTTGCTCTGCAATCGCGTAGGTCCAGTCTTTTCTTGCAGGCTTGCCTGCTTGCCTTGCAACTAGCCATTGCTGAATTCGCTCACTGTCCTCACGAGTATAAGTCTGCTTTAAGAAGGTATAAGCTTCGGCATAAAGACCTTCTGCCGCAAACCAAGCTAGAAAGTCGATCAAGCCGTTCTTCGCCTTCGCACCTAACTTTCCTGGCTTCTTTGCCCAGTCTCTCGCTAGCTCTACCCAATCTGAGGCTTCAACAACCTGATAGACGTTGTTGTCGTTCCCATGAATCTCTATAACTTTGAAGAGTTTGCCTGAAGGAAGCTTCAGAAATTTGCCAGGTTCTTCAGTATCGCTTTCTTCACCTGCTAGCTCAACAACTCGCTTAACTAATGTTGTTAGAGGAACATCGGTATGGCGGCTCATAGCCCGGTATCCTAGTCCTATCGTCGGGCGGTTGTATCCCAATCCGTCTGGGTCAATAACGACTGCTCTAAATTCCCTATCCTTGAACTTGATTGGAATGATCTGTCCTGTTTCCAGCATGATGAAATAGTGCCTTGAACTTGGTATTGGAAGTCATAACGGTCTTAGGTTTAGGGGAACACCCTCTAGCCCTTACTAGGCAAGGTTTCTAGCCGACTAATCATACGTAAAGGGTACACCCCCTATGACACTACATTGCTAGCGGAAGGGAACACCTTGTAACCCTTTCTATACAGGGTCTTAAGGCAATAGCCGAACTTCTTGTCCAGCACCGCTTCACACATCGGCTGGCGACTAAACAGGTCATCGCCGAGCAGCGTCACGGCTTGCGTCTGGAATATTTCTGGTGCTGACGCTATCCAGCGTTTGGCGGCGGCTTGCTCACAGTCTTGTTTCGCATGACCATCTTGGGGGGTAATGAACTCAGGTGGTAATGAAATCACCGCAGACTGCACAGGCGAGACAATCACAGGTAATATCGCTTTGTGCGTGTAGGTGACTTGGCCGTTGCGAGCGGTTCGCGTTGAGCAACAGGAACAACTGACTTGCTCAGAACGGTAGTAGTCAGTGCCATCTAACAATACTCCGGACATAATTACGAGGCTATGAGGCCATAGTCACAAAGGCTCTGATAGTTGGGATGGGTTTTAATCGAAGTCTCGTCTAACGCTAAGTTGCGAATAAAGCGCTCCAGCAGATGCTGATTGAGCTTGCGACGTTTGTAGGAAGCCATAGAAAAGACAAACGGTTCCCAAATATCTCGCTGTTGATATTGCTCCCATTTGGCCATATTTAAGGCCGTCAGCGAGGCACTGAAATGAAAGTCGAGCTTCTGTGCGCTGCGCGCCTGACAATCGGTCAAGCCCGTAAATTGCTTGGCATCTCTAAAAATCCTTCCTCAATGTGGAATTCATAACACCCCCATAGTCGCAAGCAGGGCATCTCATCCTAGGATTGGATTGTCAGGCTTATTGCGATTGGTAAAGACGATCGCCAAAATAGAAGCCGACCTACTGCAGCCAGAAAAGGAATCCTCATCATGCCTAAGCGCGACCAGCCCCCCCGCCTGTAAAAAGTCAGTGGCAGCGTCTGCCGTCATCTCGTCGTCAGCGACTGATCAGCATACTCGGTCAAATGCTAGAGAATCATCTAAACGCCTCCTTAGCGCAGGAGGTGAACAATGACCCTCAGCAGTGAAAATAGCAGCTGGTATTCAGAAAAGCTGCAAGCTCATCACCTAGAGCGATTGGCGGTTGTATATGTTCGACAATCGACATTGCAGCAAGTACTAGACCATCAAGAATCAACTCGTATTCAATATGGTTTGGCAGAACGCGCCCAAGCCCTGGGTTGGCACTCAGAGCGAGTGCTAACAATAGATGAGGATTTAGGGAAGTCCGGCAGCAGTGCTGAAGGTCGATTAGGTTTTCAGCGGCTAGTCAGTGAAGTCGGCCTTAATCATGTCGGTCTGATACTGGGCGTAGACATGTCACGCCTAGCTCGTTCCTCTAAGGATTGGCATCAGCTCCTAGAAATCTGCGGATTGTTCGGTACGCTGATAGCAGATTTAGACGGCATCTATGACCCCAGTCAGTACAACGACCGCCTGTTGCTGGGGCTAAAAGGCACCATGAGCGAGGCAGAATTACACATCCTCAAGCAACGCTTAGTGCGGGGCAAACGGAATAAAGCGAAACGCGGCGAGTTGGGTTTCAGCGTTCCCATCGGTTATATTCGTCGTCCTTCTGGAGAAATCATCCTTGACCCAGACGAACAAGCTCAGTCAGTCGTTCAATTAATTTTTCGCAAATTTGAGGAATTAGGAACGCTCAATGCAGTGCTAAGTTACCTCGTCAAGCACCACATCCAAGTCGGTGTTCGGGCGCACTCTGGCCTCAATAAGGGTGACTTAGAATGGCGTAGACCTAATCGTCAGACGCTACGAAACCTGCTAAAGAGTCCGATATACGCAGGTGCTTATGCCTATGGGCGTAAGCAAATGGACGCTCGCAGAAAGCATCCAGACCATCCCAATAGTGGTTTAGTCGTTAAGGCGATGGAGGAATGGCATGTGCTGATTAAAGACCATCATGCGGCTTACATTTCCTGGGAGCAATATGAACAGCATCTTGCTCAGCTCAAAGATAATCAGAATCGTGCCGATACGTTAGGCCATGCCCGTAGTGGTATTTCCTTGCTGTCTGGATTACTGGTCTGCGGTCGTTGCGGTTGCCCCATGGCAGTACAGTATCACCGACAAAAACATCACCGCTATATCTGCGGTCGCGAGATGGCCGAATATGGCGGAAAACTATGCCAGCATTTATCCGGTGCCTGTTTAGACGATTACGTGAGCCAGCAGGTTTTATCAGCTTTACAACCTGCTGCACTGGAACTGTCTTTAGCAGCCACCGAACGGATAGAAACTGACCGTGCAGACTTAGACAAGCATTGGCAACAGCGGTTAGAGAGAACTGCATTTGAAGCGGACAGAGCTGAGCGACACTATCAGCTTGTTGAACCTGAAAACCGCTTAGTCGCTAGGCATTTAGCCCAAGAATGGGAAGCCAAATTAAAGCAACAACAACGACTTACAGAAGACTATGAGAGATTTTGTGTGCAGCAGCCCAAACAGTTATCAGCAGCAGAGAAGCAAGCAATTAGAGACATCGCAGAAAGCCTGCCGCGTCTTTGGTTTGCTAAGACAACCACTCAGACCCAGCGTAAAGAGCTGATTCGACAAATCATTCAAAAAATTACTGTGACCGTTGAAGGTGAAAGTGAGAAGGTTCAGGTTATTGTTGAGTGGGTAGGTGGTGACACTTGCCACGCTGATTTAGTTCGGCCCGTCGCTAAATGGACTCAGCTTAGCTACTATCCACAGCTCTGCCGTCAGCTTGAGCAGTTGGCTCAGACAAACCTGACAACAGACGAGATTATCGAACACCTCCATCAGCAAGGATTCCGGCCACCCAAGCGCCGCCAAACTTTTAACCGAGAAGGCATTCGAGCGCTGATGAGACGATTGGGACTACTCAGCTCATCATCACCTAAAGTGCAAGAGGCACTCGCTGATAACGAATGGCTGCTACCTGATCTCGCCAGACAGTTAGAGATGCCAAAGCCGACACTATACGATTGGGTTCGACGAGGATGGGTTAATGCAAGACAGCATCCTAATGCGCATAAGAGTTGGGTGATCTGGGCTGATAGCGCAGAACTCGACCGCCTTCATAAGCATCGCCAACGGCCAGCCGGTGAAGTTCTACAACAGCTTTGGAAAGGCGAAACACCAGCCATTGCCATACCTCCAGCTAGCCAGCCACATCGACCAGCACCACATACCGAAGAAAAGTCATGACACCACTGAGTTCTAACACTAGGCAGTCTTTGCAGGCCAAGTCGCATGACTATGGGGGCATTGAGGATGGCACATCTCAATTTGGAATCTAGCGGCGTAAGCCTCGTATAGTTGAATAGGGTCGATGTCAATATCATTAGAGAACAACAGCGCGTAGCACAGCCTCTGAGGATGTTTGTGATTGACCAGATAGACAACTCGAATCTTTCGCTTCAGACTCACTGACCAGACGATAGCCGTATAGAGACTGATGCCGTTATTATCCTTCCCCAGCGCTTGCCAGCGGCTCAGGTCAGTCAAATCGACTTTGCCGTCGTACTTGCGCGGTGCGCCGCGCGGCTTTTGGGGGCCGTCGTAGAGGTACTTCAAGCTGGCATCGCAGCGTAGCTTGCCTATCACCTCCAGTTGCAGTGCAATGACCCCTTCGACCCACTTCAGTTTGCTGTAGAAGCCATCTCCGACCAAATATCGCACCGCTGCTGGGAGCGCCGCCCGAGTGGCTCGCAGGTGATCTAAGTAGTCATCGACTCGGGTTCGCCCGGTTTGCGGTTTGCTGTACCGATAGGCTGTAACCAATCGCCTGTTCGACATCCACCACCGCTATCATCGATATTTCTAGTCCACGTTCGGCGCGACTCGCTTTGCCATTCCAGAAACGGTCTAGGCCATAGGTTGCTTTGCCGCTTTTGGGAACGAACGAGGCATCTATTACAGCAACTTGAAAGTGCTGCAAGGCGATGGCTTCATCAATTAAGCTAGCATTCAAACTGATAAACTCATAGGGCACACCAAACTGACGGCGATAGGTGCGCTCTGACAGATTGCTATAACGGCTCAGGTTCGTGAAGTTGACCTTCCCACACACCACGTAGATAGTGGCGAACAGCGTCAGCAGAAACTGGCGGCGGGGTTTGCTAAAAAGCCTACTTTTTGGAGTAGACCCGGTATGATAGTTGCCATAGCTATTCAGGAGGTTTGTTGTGTTAACAAAACCTTAGCCCTGAATGGCTTTTCTGACTATTTCTCTCGCTTTTATGTCCGGACTATTGATCTAAGGCCACGAGCAAGTTTCCACCGAACGTCTCGAACCCTCGTAAGTAGCCCTGCTGATGAAGCACTCGATAGATATTGACGAACACTTGGCACAATCGCGAGGCAGCGATTTGGTCAAGGATATTGCGAATCTGAGCAATGCTAGGTATCTTTTCTAGCCCAAACAAACTCTGTGCATTGTTGCGTCCATTGCGACTGTCGAGGTGGCGTTGATAGTCCAGAAATGAGGCGCTCTGCATGAAAAAACAGCCGAACGCGCCTAGCACCACATCCCTAAGGCTGTATCTACTCGCATTACTCGATTGGCGGGGGTCATCTAGCTGACCTATTGCACGGCTCAGTTCAGCTAACAAACTATCGAAACTGAGACTGGCAGTAGGCATTGGCTAAGTTCTGACAAGGCTGTCTGCAAAACGCTTTTACTTACCCTACGACATCTCTGTAATTGCTGTCGTTATTGCTATCCTCACTGCAAAGGTGTTCTTAAGTTGGAATTTAGAACTGCTGGAGACATGCTGAGATAGATCAAATGCTTCGGGTGGGTGCTCTATATCTTCAATTGGATGACCGTGCAGCAGTTTGCTGTAGGCATTCCTCACGAACAGCTTGAATGACCTCCAATGCTTTCTCCAAGGCTTGTAAAAGGCTTTTTCTTCAGCCTCTATATGCTCTAGGCAACGAGTAGCACGACTTTCTAACTTCCTCATTAATCTTCCAAGTTCTCTGATACGCTTCTCAGTTTGAACCAGCAGTTCCTCTGCCGTTTTATTTTTCTCAATCTGTTTACTTACCTTCTCCTCGTATCTTCGAGCCTCTGTTAGTGCTTTCTCTCCATGCCCGCTCAACTGAAATCCTGCGATCGCTATAGCAGGGCCAACAGCAGTCCCGCCTAAAACAGCGCCTCCTAGTAAAATATTTCCGCCACCTAAGTAAGCTGCAACTCCTGGCAGTCCTGACTGAGCTACTCCAACCTGTTTAGCAAAGAGTCCAAAGAATTGGGGGACCGCAACGGTACCGACTGCATTAGCAACTCCAATTGTGGCAGAACCAGCACTCATGCCTGCCGAAGCAGCGTTATAAACCCCTTTCATTGCTTGTTCAGAATCGAACGCAATTGACTTGAATTCTTTGAGATCCTGTAGAGAGACTCCTTCTAGGGTCTCTATCAAGTGCTGCTCTGTGCGCGATGCTTTTTTTCCATTTTTCTGAATGAACTTAACGAATCGGCTAACGACTCTATGGCCGATTCTTGCCCGAAGCTTGTTATATAATTTAGAAAGACGATCAGTGTCCTTCCACTGATTATTCAAACAGTCAATGCTAGCTTAATACCGCTCTTTAGCAAGCTCTGCTCTTCTGCTAGCCTGCTTAATTTTATCTGATCCAGCTTTGCCCTGAGCAAAACCCAAAGCGCCTAATCCAGAGGCTGCAACCCCTAATATGAGCGGTATCATAGACGTTGTAAAGTTGATAGATTCTAGGCAGTCTCACGAACAACTTAGCAACGATAAGTGTTGCATGTCGTCATAAGAAACACCTATCTACAGCAACTGAGAACCCTTTCAGCATGTGTGTAAATAGCTGAACTATCACATATTCATCAGTCGTTTCAGAAGAAAAAGATGCTGAGAAGACCTGATTCGGTACGTGCTAACGAATTCTATGGATAAGCGTCTTCGGTGCTTTAATAGCACAGCTATAAAAATAGAGTCTCATCATCTAGACCTTTTGAGCCATGAGAAAACCGTGCCTCTTTCCGTGTCTCAAAATAGCGTTATCAAAAGCTTGTAGAGGTTTTGAGAGATAATCTATGAGAGTTCTTTGGCAAGCGTTAAGACACGCTGATAGAGCTGAGGACTGATACGAAAGCCAGCTTGATCACTCAGGGAATCCATGACAGGTTGAACTTTGAGAATCAGGCTTCTTTGCTTAGCGATGAGCAGCACACCCAGGATGCCGATGATTGATAGCCCTAGCCGAACCGCTTCTTGCCGTCCTAGTCTTTCATCAATGAGTAGGTCATCAGCCTGCAGCTCAAGCGCCAGCGTGATCGCATTTGCTTCTCCGGCATCAAGTCCACGCTCTTGTTGCAGTTGATTAGCTAGCTGAGACTGAGAAAGCGATCTTGTTTGAACCCAGTCCAGTTTGAGGATAGCTGGAATAGCTGGGTTGCTAGCTGCCGCAAGTTCGCTAGCAACTACGTCAGGAATAATGACGGTCTGGTAGATAGCTTCTAGCAGCCAGAGATGCTCTACTACAGCCAAATTGGAGAGGGCTGAAGTATCGCTGACGATGATCACAGCCAGCCCCGCTCACGCAGGCGCTGAACATCCTGCTCGAAGTCTTCCACATCGTAGTGAACACAGATACCGCGTTCTGCCAGCAGCTTCTGAAAGTCCATCAGTTCGATTCCGGCAATCTTGCTAGCACGGCTCAGTGACACTCGCTCTTGCTGAAACAGAGCAAAGGCGATTTCCCTCAGCCAGTCGCTTTGGCTAAAGTTATCGGTCTGACTCAAACTGTCTGGGAGGTTCAGGGTAATTTGCATTGATTGCCCGCTCGTATCTACCTTTCATTGTAGAGTTCTACCCAATGGAACGGTTCACTTTTCGTAGATGCTCATGAAGCCGTATTCGGGGCGACGAGACGATAGTAGCTGGCGCGGCTGATGCCAACTCGCTTACAGATATCGCCGATGCTCAGCTTACCCTCATCAGCAAGGCGCTTTGCTTCTAGCATCTGCCCTTCAGTGATGCTCTTCTTTCTACCGCCCTTTCGTCCTCTAGCTCTCGCTGCCGCCAGTCCTGCTAAGGTGCGCTCGCGGATGATGTCGCGCTCTAGTTCTGCGATCGATGCCGTCATCCGAAAGAAGAACTTTCCCATTGCCGATGCCGTGTTGATTTCCTCTTTCAAGCTCTTTAGCTTGATGCCTTGTTGCTTCAAGTCCTCTGCCAGCTCTGGCAAATGCTTGGTCGAGCGACCGGCACGATCTAGCTTCCAGATAACTAACGTGTCTCCTTTGCGCAGATGGTCCAGACAGTTATTCCATTCCGGGCGACTGTCTTTTGCTCCGCTCTCGCCCTGGTCACAGAAGATGCGATCACACCCCTCCTTTTCCAGCGCATTCATCTGCAAATCTAGGTTTTGCTCAAACGTAGAGACTCGTGCGTAGCCAACCTTCATATTTTTGTGTCACAACTCATTCGTCTAGTCTAATTGTGACACATAGAAAATAAAACGAGTTGTAAGACACTCTAAGCGCAATAGACTCGTTGACTGCTTTTGCTTCTTTAGTGTGTCTTACAATCGGTGGGACACTGTTGGCGAACCCCGAAAATAGCGAAAAATCGATATTCTGAGGCTAGTCGCTAGTCAATCAGGAGTGCGATCGCCCGTGTCCATCAAGCCGCAACCGATAGCCGAAATTCCAGCCCTCACCCAGCAAGTCGCCAAAGCTGCCTTTCCGAAAGGCAATCCATACCTGACGCTGCGGGATGAACTCGGCACAATTTTTGCAGATGCTGACTTCATAAAGCTGTTCTCAACGACAGGTCAGCCAGGTCTCCCGCCTTGGCAACTCGCGCTGATAACGCTGCTGCAATTCCGCGAGAACCTATCTGACCGTCAAGCAGCTGACTCCGTTCGTTCTCGCATTGATTGGAAGTACCTGCTGAGCCTAGAGCTAACCGACGAAGGCTTTGATTTCAGCGTTTTGAGTGAGTTTCGCAGTCGGTTAATAGAGAGCGAACAAGAGCACCTGCTGCTAGAAAAGCTACTGGAGTGTGCTCAGGAGAAAGGACTACTCAAACCCAGAGGCAAACAGCGTACCGATGCGACTCGCGTGCTGGCATCGGTACGCAAACTCAACCGGCTGGAGCTGGTCGGCGAAACAATGCGAGCTACATTGAACGAACTGGCGACCATCGCCCCAGAGTGGCTCTCAGAGATAGTCCCGAATGACGACTGGTACGAGCGCTACGGTCGCCGCGTAGAAGACTACCAGCTGCCGAAATCGGAAGCCAAACGTACCGCCTAGGCGCAGGCGGTAGGCGAAGACGCTTACTATTTGCTGTTCTGCCTCGAAGCATCGCAACTCTCCGACTGGGAGCGCCTACCAAAAATTCAAGCGCTAAAGCTCATGCTCGACCGTCATTATGAGTACGACGCTGATGGGCCACTAGACGCACAAGTGCTCTGGAAAGCAAAAAAGGAACTACCCCGCGCTAACACTGGGATTGAGTCGCCCTATGATATCGATGCTCGGTTTCGGTCTCGGCGTGGGGTGAGCTGGGTTGGGTATGTCGTACATCTGAGCGAGACCTGCGATGACCAGCAGTGTCACCTAATTACTCATATAGAAACAACAGATGCGAGCGTCCACGAAGCGCAGCGTACAGAAGCGATTCACCAATCTCTTCTAAATAAACAGCTACCACCATCAGAGCACTTTGTTGATTCTGCTTATGTGAGTGCAGAGCACTTAGTGAATGCAAAAGAACAACAGATTGAAATCGTTGGACCCGCTCGTCAGGATATGAGCTGGCAGGCAAGGTTAGAAGGCGGCTACGACGGAACGAAGTTTGACATCAACTGGGAAACTGAAACCGTCACTTGCCCAGAAGGAAATGTCTCGACGAGTTGGAATCCCAGAGTCATGCCAGACAATCGAGACTACATACAAGCCAGGTTCAGTAGTCGTCAATGCTCTACATGCAATGCCAAAGCGCTGTGTACTCGTGGCCCGCAGCGGAGTTTGAACCTTCACCCGCGAGTACAGTACGAAGCGCTAGAACAAGCTAGAGAACAGCATCGTAGCGAAGCAGGTCGGGAGCGCTACAAGCGTAGGGCTGGCATTGAAGGAACGATCTCACAGGGTGTTCGTGGCTTTGGCCTGAGGCAGTCTCGCTACCGAGGTCTCCCAAAGACGCATCTACAGAATGTGGCTATTGGCGCAGTCATCAACATCGACCGACTCATCAACTGGATAAACGATGTGCCGCTAGCCAAGACACGGACTTCCCAGTTCAAAGCACTGGAGTCTGCATAACCCGCTAACCGTACAGGATTTAGAGGCTTTCCTATGAGTTCGCCAACAGTGTCCGGTGGTTTTTGAGGCTTCTTGAGACTCTTTGAGAAAGGCGCGATCATACGGTCTAGAGATAGAAGAGAGCGTTCGTATCTTTGGTGAAAGATCATTCATTATTTCACCAAAGACTAATTCATTCCAAATTTAGCTTGGTTCATTCGTGGGTGGCACCCTTTATTATTAGGGATTAAAACATCAAAATCGGATCAAGTAGCCTTCATGAAGGAACTTCCTTGACTCGGAGTGTTACCCTGGCGAACCCTGAGTTGAACAATCCTAGACCGACTACTTCAGGACTCCCATTCCTGGAGACCAAGCTTTATCTCCCGAAATGGTCTGCTGACTTAGTGTCGCGCCCAAGACTCATTTATCGCATCTACCCGAAGCGCAAATTAACCCTGGTCTGCGCCCCAGCAGGTTTTGGCAAAACGACACTGCTGGCAGAATGGGTAGCCGCCGTACCAACAAGGCCCGCTGCCTGGGTTTCTTTAGACAAAAGTGACAATGATCCAGCTGTTTTCTGGACGTATTTGATCACTGCTCTGCATAAAATTCAGCCCAGCTTAGGTGAGCGATCGCTCGCGTTACTGCAATCACCACAGCCGCCTCCCATTGAGTCGGTCTTGATGACGCTGCTCAATGAACTTACTGCGGTTGAAGAAAATATTGTTCTGATCCTTGATGATTACCATGCGATCGCAACCCAGGCCATTCATAACGGAATCGGCTTTTTGCTCAGTCATTTGCCGCCTCAAGTGCATCTGATTATTGCCAGCCGTGCTGACCCGCCTCTGTCTCTGGCGCGTTTAAGATCTCATAAAGAATTGACCGAGCTTAGGGTAAGCGACCTGCGGTTCACACCTGACGAAGCGGCCGCTTTTCTGACCCAGGTGATGGGATTGAATATTTCGGCAGCAGACGTTTCCGCTTTGGAGCAGCGGACCGAAGGCTGGATTGCAGGGCTGCAACTCGCGGCGCTATCCCTACAAGGGCGTGAGGACGCTGCTGATTTTGTGGCAGCTTTTTCGGGAGACGATCGCTACATTGTGGACTATCTACTGGAAGAAGTTTTGCAGCGACAGCCGGACCCTGTCCGTCACTTTTTGCTGAAAACAGCCATCTTGGAACGCTTGAACGGTTCTCTATGTGACGCGGTTACCGACCAAACCGATGGACAGGAAATGCTGGAAGCGCTAGAGCGTAGCAACCTGTTTATCATTCCGCTGGATAACAAGCGCCAATGGTACCGTTACCATCACTTGTTTGCCGATGTGCTTCAGGCCCATGCTCTGATGGCGTGGCCAGAACAGATACCCAGCCTGCACGGACGAGCAAGTGACTGGTGTGAGCAGAACGGCTTATTCTCTGATGCCATTCGTCATGCCTTTGCCGCCCAGGATTTTGAGCGCGCGGCAGGTCTCATCGAGCGGGTGTGGCCTACCATGCGTCGGCGTCAGCGAGAAACCACTGTACTGAGCTGGATCATGTCACTCCCTGACGCCCTGATTCGCAACCGACCTGTCCTCAGCGTTGCCTACGCCCTAGTGCTGTTGAACGATGGCCAGTTAGACGCGGTTGAATCCCGACTGCAAGACGCAGAACGATGCCTGGGAGCAGACGTTGCCGCAGACTCACAGGAGCCGCTAGCGGTCGGGAGCGTTGTAACGGACGACGCACAGTTGCAGTCTTTACCTGCCTCCATCGCCAATGCCCGTGCCTATCGGTCTCAAGCGCTAAGAGATGTGTCTAGCACGGTGACTTACGCTCAGCAGGCTCTCGAACTGTTGCCAAAAGATGAGGAGTACGAGCGGGGCACAACCGCAGCCCTGCTTGGCCTCGCCTACTGGACCAGCGGCAGGCCAGAAGCTGGCTACCGTTCCTTTGCTGAAGGTCTGGCGATTTTCAAGCAGATGGGCCTCCCTCAGATGGCCATTGGCGGCACCTTGATCCTGGCACAGATGAGCATGGCTCAAGGGCGTCTCCACCGGGCAATTGATATTTGCGAGCAGTCTTTACAGCTAGCGACAGAGCAGGGCGACCCGGTGCTGCCGGGTACGCCAGAACTGTATTTGGCCCTAAGCGAAGTGCGCTACGAACAAGGCGATCTGGCGGCTGCCAGCCAGCTATTGCTGAGCGGTGAAACGCTACGTCAGCAGGCTTCGCTATCGGGGGTTGCCTATCTTTGGTGGGTAGTACAGGCACGATTAAAAGCCGCCGAGGGCGATTTTGAGACTGCCCTCGACCAGCTTCACAAGGCCGAGCGGCTCTACGCCCAAACGCCTATACCCGTTCCAGATGTGCGCCCGACTGAGGCCTTAAGAGTGCGGTGGTGGCTGCGGCAAGGGAGGTTGGCTGAAGCGCTGGACTGGGTGCGGGCGTGCGGTTTGTCGACAGCCGACCCGCCAAGCTATATACACGAGTATGAACACCTGACCTTGGCCATAGTTGAGATCGCTCAGTACAGGCGCAACAGAAAAGACGAGGAAATGCATCAGGTCATTGGTCTCCTGACTCGATTGCTGACCGCCACAGAAGCTCAGGAGCGCACTGCCAGCAGCATTAAAATTTTGGTGGTTCTGGCTTTAGCGAGAGCAGCCCAGAGTGATTTTCCGGCTGCGATGGTCAAAGACCGGCCTTCGGCCATCGCATCGCTAGAACGGGCCTTAATCCTGGCTGAACCGGAGGGACATGTTCGTATCTTTGTAGAACATGGAGCACCGATGGAGCCACTGCTGCGGGAGGTAATGGCTCGCGGCATCACCCCCACTTACATTCAGCAGCTATTAGCCGCCTTAGAAACCTGGGGTTGCCCCCAACCTAAGGCACCTGCGGCTGCTGGTGTCCCTGCATCACAACCACTAATTGAGCCTCTCAGTCAACGAGAACTAGAAGTACTCCGATTACTCAACACCGAACTCTCCGGCCCCGAAATCGCCCGTGAACTGATCGTGGCTTTGAGTACAGTGCGCACCCACACCAAGCGGATTTACAGAAAACTCAATGCCACCAATCGTCGAGCCGCTGTAAACCGAGCGGTAGAGCTAGATCTGATTTAGCAGCTCCTCATATTTGTTTCTACAAGGCCTGTTCCTAAATCCCCATGTTTAATCCCCACATCTGGGGACAACGACTCCCCACATCCGTTTCTATCTTTGAGTTATTAACACCAATCGAGATTAGAGCAGGTGATAGTAACTCCCATGAATCAACTACGCAGTTCAGCCGCAAGTCATCACCCACTTGAACAGTACGAAATTTGCATCAAGGGACATCTTGATCGTCGTTGGAGTGATTGGTTTGAGGGATTTGAAATCGCGCTGAAGGACAACGGTGAAACGCGGTTGTCTGGCCCGGTAGTTGATCAGGCGGCGCTCTATGGACTGTTGATTAAGATACGTGATTTGGGGCTACCACTGGTTTCAGTCATGCTTACCAAACCTGGCAAAACAGAACAGTCAGATATTCAAAAAGGAGAACAACCATGAATTTACAGAAACAGATGCTGACAATAGAAACAAAAGCGAAGCTCTCGACGCTGTGGATGTTTTATCTCTTCAATACGATATTTCGGGATATTCATGAATTTATTGAGCCTGGCTTCATTGAAAAGGCGATGACCGGGACATTCAATGGAATTCAAATCACAGAACAACTGTTGCTGTTTGGCGGTTTCGTAGCCGAAGTGCCGATCGCTATGGTGCTTCTCTCTCGACTGTTGCCCTATGGTGCAAATCGTTGGGCCAACATCATCGCCGCTGTGATTACCCTCGCGTTTGAAATCAATAACGGCACCACCGATCTAGACGATACCTTTCACATGGTCATAGAAATCGCCGCTTTGTCCTTCATTGTTTGGTCGGCATGGCGGTGGCGAAACCCAGATTCCAAACGCTACTCAACCAGTCAGGAAGCATAATTTTTATGAACGTGCCTCAGATGCAAGAAATGAAGAAACCATTTGATGAAATCAACGAGGATGTGATGAACGCTTCAGCTAAGTTTTGGGACAAAGTCGCCAAGAAGTATGCCAAACAGCCGGTTGCCGATGAAGCTGCTTATCAGAAAAAACTAGCGGTCACTCGTAGCTACTTTCGGCCTGACATGGAAGTGCTGGAAATCGGCTGTGGTACGGGGTCAACGGCCATCCTCCATGCCCCCTATGTGAAGCACATCCGCGCCATCGATTTCTCGGTTGAGATGATTGTGATCGCTCAAGGCAGCGCAAAGGCTAAGCACATCGATAACGTGACCTTTGAACAAGCCACCGTTGAAAGTCTCAATAGTCCTGATCAGAGTCTAGATGCGGTGCTGGGTCTCAGCATTTTGCATCTGCTGAAAAACAAAGAGGCAGCGATCGCTAAGGTGTATCAAATGCTCAAACCGGGCGGTCTCTTCGTCACCAGCACCGTCTGCGTGGGGGACACCATGAGCTGGCTCAAGCTCATCGCGCCAATTGGCCAATTCCTTGGGTTTCTCCCGTTTGTTCAGGTTCTCACCGCGCAAGAACTGGCAGACAGCTTGAACCAGGCCGGATTTGAACTGGATTACCAATGGCAACCGAGCAAGGGTAAGGCAGTGTTCATTGTGGCAAAAAAGCCTGAATAAACAACTACGAAACTGAATCAAATCAACCAAGCGTCTAGCCCTCTGCAACAAGAGGGTCAACTTAGCCATGCTGTTAAACACAACAAGTCAAACATTAGAACACTGGAAAGCCGCGCCCAGCATTGAGACTCTTCGCTCGATCTACGATGCATCCGCCCATCAATGGCAAGGCAACTTGGCCCGTCTCGGTCAGCTCCACAACTATCATTTGCTGTTCAAGAATCAGGCCGTGTGTCCCTACTTGAGCCATCTTGACCAAGCGTCAAAAATTCTCGACTGTGGGGTGGGAACAGGAGCCTTCAGTCTTGCACTTTTAGAAAGTGTCGCTCACTCAGCCCATGTCTCCGGCGTCGATATTTCTTACCCTATGTTGACCCAGGCTCAACAGATTCTGAAAAATCGCTGCACGACTCTCGATTTGAGATGTGGGGATATTAGGTGCTTGCCCTTTGCCGATGAATCCTTCGACGCGGTCATTTTTGCCCATGTCTTAGAGCACATGGCCGAACCCGTAGAAACGTTGCGTGAGATGATTCGAGTCCTGAAACCGGGTGCTCCGCTGATTGGCTCAGTGACTCGAAAGAGCCTAGGTCAAGTCCTTATGTCCCTGCACTGGCACAACCGAGGATATACCTCTAACCAGCTAGCCTCTTTTCTACAAGCAACAGGGCTTGAAGCCATCAACGCCTTTGACTATGGCACTGGCTGGTCAAGATGGATGTGCCTAGCTGCGGTCGGGGTTAAACCAAGATAAAAAGTCATACTCATTAGTCTATTTGACGTGTCTCAAAATTTCTAAGACCTTCTGACAGTCCCTAGGATGGTTAGGTAGAATCTTTCCTTCTAATGAATAGTTATTTTTTACCCTAAGGTATAGAGAATGAATAAATCGAAAAATTTTTGGGATAACGCTTCAGAAAACTATGACAAGACTGAAGAGCGGTTTGAGTACATTCATAAAAAATCTAGAGAAAATACTAAAAGGTTCTTGAAAGATAGCGACACTGTTCTGGATTATGGGTGTGGGACAGGCACTGCATCCTGTCAATTTTCTAGTCTGGTAAAAGATATTCATGCAATTGATATTTCATCTAAGATGATTGCAATATCAAAAGAGAAAGCCGCTCTTGGTAAAATTGAAAACGTAAATTTCGAGCAATCGGATATTTTTGATAAAAAGTATTCCAGCGAATCTTACGATGTGATTCTGGCTTTTAATATGTTGCACACAGTTCCTAGTCCTCAGGATGTTACGCAACGAATAAATGAAATATTAAACCCGGATGGTTTATTTATTTCTGTAACACCTTGCTTGCGACAAAAGATGTCGTTTTTAGTTAATCTACAAATTCAGTTAGTTAGGGTCTTGTGTAAAATTGGATTAATTCCCATTCCTATAAGAAGGATAACGAGCTCTGAAGTAGACGATCTATTAATTGCTAACAGCTTTCAGGTTGTAGAATCAGAAGAAATATATAAAGGAGCTTCTAGCTATTTTGTAGTAGCAAAGAAGTTACAAGAAACATAACGCCCAAAGCAGCAACGCCCTGTGGGCTGGACGCGCTAACGCGCGCCGCTGCTTTGGGCGTTATACCGCTTAGGTTGATGATGATGGCTGTTGACGCTCAGTATTGGGATAAAATTGGTCAAGTTTGCGAGTTGAATCGGCGGGGATGATAACTGAAACTTCCTGGACATTGACAATCACAACTGAACGGCTAACCCTTCGTCTTCAACAACTCACTGATTACGAGCATTGGTATGCTGGATTTGCTGGACGCATGGAAAGTCAGCGATGATGGGTTAGTGAGCTTGGAACGTAGCTGTCTATTTCACGGCATCCTGAATTAGATGAATTGACAAAGCAATCCGACGTGCAGGCAAGTTCAAGCTGATTGAGCCGCAAAGGGTGGCGGTAGCGCTTTTCCCAAAGCCGCTAATTCTTGCTGGAATCTAGAGAGTCCGTCCTGTGCCCACTGGTTAATTTCCTCAATCAGCTGGTCTAGAGTGAATGCCTCAAAGCGAGTATTGAGCGTGGCGAGTACGGACATGATGATGCCCCGACGCTGGGCACCAGCTTTACTTTTACTGGTTCTGCCTCCCTTGCGGACCATCGCTTCACGTCGAACGTTGCGCTCACTGCGGTTATTGGTAGGCTCGACCTCAGGGTGAGCGACAAAGACAAACAAAGCGTCCAAACCTCGAATCAACTCTTTTTGTAGACGAATGAATGTCTGTTCATGTGGGCTCATTATTTCGCCATCGACTTCTTTGTTTGAGCAGTCACACAGCTCACAAATGCGGTCTTGTAAGACGATAATTTTCTCGGCTCTACCGACGGTTAAGCGCTGGTCTTTTTGCCATCGAATCGCCTGTTGATAGATCGCATAGAGTTCGTCTAAGAACAGCTTATAAGTAGCTTCACTAGACTGCTGAAGTCGCAGTTTAATCGCTTTGCGAAGTAAATGCGCCCAGCAAAGCTGATGGTCTAGAAACATCGCTCGATAGGCACCATAATCATCGGTGACACCAATACCTTCAAAGTGCTCACCTAAGACAGCTGTTGCTTCGGCTTTACCACGACCTACTCCACAGCGAAACAGCATATGCATTGCACTCGAGAATGCCCAGGTATAGCAGCTATCTGAATTGATTCTCCAGCCAGTCTCATCAATGTAGACCACCATCTCCCGAGAGAGCAGTTCGGCTATCGTGTCGTACTGCTCATCCCAATCACTACTCAGCTGATTTAACAGCGCATTTGCTTGCGCTTTACTCAAGACTAAACCGGTAAAAAACTGCACCACTGAGCAGACATTGTCTAGCGATATGCCGGTCCAATAGTGCAAGAAGGCGACCGTCAAGATAATCTCTATGCCATACTCACTCTGACGGGTGCGTAAGCCTGGTACCTCAGGAACATTTAGACTCTTGGGCAAAGTACGCAGGTGGTAACAAATGTACTGCGTTTGTCCTTCAACCAGTCGCCAACCGTACTGTATGCGACGCTCTACGCACTCTGTTGGGAGAACATCCGGCTCGTATATGTTGATATGTTTATCGACCAATTCCAGCTTGATGCTGTGGGGACGGCGACCTGTTGACTGCTTGCCCCGTTTGCTTTTTTGTTTCCCTTTATTCCTTGCGACACTGTAATTCTCAGTGAACTTTGGGGCTTTTTATGATTTGCCGTTACCTTGCTCATGCAACAGTTCTCTCAACCCTTTGTTCTCAGCTTTTAGTTCCGCATGCTCAACTTTCAGCTCCGCATTCTCCGCATCTAGCAGCTCGACACGCGCTGTCAATTCTGACACCTGACAACCAAGTTTGGTTAGAACACTTAGAATCTCGTCTGTTGGCATTGCCTCACTGCATCAGAGCTGCTGTTTCTATTGCTTTGAAATTTACCACAGCTGGCTCCTTTCGGAAAATAGACAGCTACGAAGAAAGGGCGACCCGCCGCAGAGCAGGCTGGCAGCAAACCGATAGAAGAGAAAGAGAGTTTTCGCTGGATAGAAAGCTTACGTAGTGCCGAATCGAAGGTTGCATTAGACACTCAACTGGTGCATGTTGCCGACCGCGAAGCCGATATCTTCGAGTTGTTTGCCCAGCCGAGAGTCCCTAACAGTGAACTACTGATTCGGGTAAAGAACAACCGCAAAGTAAAGCACGAGCTAGGCAAACTATTTCCGACCCTGGCCCAAGCGCCTGTATTAGGTGAGCTGACGGTTACCGTCAGACGCACCCCTCAACGCCCTGCAAGAACAGCGCGGATAGCAACACGCGCTGTTGCCGTCACTTTGGAAGTTCCTGACTACCTAGCTAGACAAAAGCCTGAGTTAGTTCCGATAGCGCTCAATGCCCTGCTAGTCGAAGAAATTACCCTTCCGGCAGATGGTGGCAAACCAATCTGTTGGAAGTTGTTGACGAGCCTACCGCTAGATAACTTTGAGCAGGCTTGCCAAGTAGTGCGCTGGTACACCTATCGCTGGTTGATAGAGCGCTATCACTTCACACTTAAAAGCGGTTGCCTGATAGAAGCGTTACAGTTGCAGTACCGGGACCGTTTGCTCAAAGCCTTAGCGACTTACAGCATCGTTGCCTGGCGGCTGATGGCGATCACCTACAGAGCTAGACTGACGCCCGAGATTAGCTGTGAAGTAGTTTTCACCCCGTCAGAATGGAAACTACTGCGGCGGCGGTTTGTACCCAAAAGTCGCTCGAAACAGCCACCCTCGCTTCATCTAGCCGTCAACTGGCTGGCTCGTCTCGGGGGCTTTCAGAGTCGTAAGGGCGATGGGGAACCGGGCATCAAAACCTTATGGCGTGGCTACACGAAGCTTCAGCATCTGCTCGAAGGGGCTCAACTGACTAAGAAAACATAGGCCATACATGATTTCCAGCGACTTGTGCTTAATGGATAGCTCCAGTGGAGGGGTGCCCATAGGGTGGGGGTCCCCACAAATTATCTTCAACCTTTCGGCAACCGGCTCTGCTTTCGCTTGTAAAACTGAGATGACGCTAAGCCAAAGCTATACAAAATACCAGCATTGCTACCCGCCCCTATTGCCGCGCCCACTATCGGAATCAGCTCCACCACACTCAGTCCGCTTTTGAGCGCACTCGAAGTGCCCAGAGAGAGTGCGAAAATTGTTAACGCCTCACCTTTTCGAGCCGGATCGTTCGCATCAAATTCATACGCCGCCGCTACTCGGTACAGCATTTCGGACTGTAACGCTGCAACCGCGGCTAGATCAACCGCAAATAATCCCAGTGCGACCGGAGGAATAATGTTCGCTGCAAAGCCGACTCCACCCGCTTTGATAGTGGTATCTACAATAATTCGATGCGCGATTTCCTCGTCCGACTCATATGGATGCTCTGCTTTTAGCTTCACCACATCGGCGACGGCTTTATCTTTATCTACCCGGCCCAGCGCACTAGTCAACCACTTTAATCCCGGCATCTTTGCGACGTAGTCAACTGCCGGATTCTCAGCGATCGGCTCCAGCGTTTTGCCCACGCTTTCAGTTGTTTGCTCTAGCACGGAATGAGCTGACTCTGTGGCGACCTCACTGACGCGCGTTGTCGTGTCCATCGCAGATGCAGAAACCTTGTTAAATATCTGAGTGCCCACAGCTGATACCAGACCGCCTAATTGCTCTGCGGTCGAGAAAGCCTGCGCGAACGAGTCTGAGATCTGCTGATTGTTCATTGTTTCGAGCGTTTGTGTAGAGGGTCAGCTATTTAATTACCTCTGAAGTTAAAGGGAAAATCATTATCAGGGAAGTACCTAAGGGGAGAAATTTTTGCCGCAAATCTGAAATCTTTGCGATTTACTCCGCCGAAAAATTACGAACAGCGGCAGCAGTAGTAGATAAGCCGTGTAGGGAATGAAGCTTGGACCGACGGTTAGTATAGTTGCCGGAATCAGTCCAGCGATGTTCCAGGGAATTAGTGGCGCAATTACAACTGCCGTATCTTCCAAGGCTAGCGCTAGCTGTTCTGGGCAGTCCTGTTTAGAAAACTGCCTCTGATAGCAAGGGCGCACAATCTGTTCTGTTAGTAGGATTGCGATCGTTTGTGTGCAGCCGAATAGATTGGCTACGATACTCACCAAAACAGTTGCCTGTCCTAGCTGCTTGATACTATGGATGTGACCTAGCCAGCCATCTAAGAAACTGAGAACGCGACTGCCCGCAAAGATACCAGCAAAAGCCGTAGATAGTAGAACAACTAGCATAGCTTTGAGCATGGGCAACAAGCCGCCGCCCAGCAGAATAGCTTGCAAGGGGCTGTCCTGGTTTAGCTGATAGCCAAAAAGCAGGAATTGAAACAAGGCGGCAAACGAATAGTGCTGAAGGCTATGGGCGATCGCACCCCCAATCCCAATACTCACCCCCATCGCCCACTTCACATCCACCCGCAGCACCGCAAGCAAAAGGACCGCGATCGCCGGTAACAACACTATGCTAGAAAGATCAAACACCTGCGACAGCTCTGCCATAATCGACAGTTCCGATAGCTGTGCCGGATGTAAAAGCGAGAGCCCTGTATAAAAAACAACAGATAGCGCCAAAGGCCACAGACTGCTCGCCACCATATTGCGCAAGTTGTCATATAGATTTGTGCGAGTCACACTGGCCACTAGATGCGCGCTAGAAGACATTGGCGAGCATCTATCGCCAACAAACGCTCCGGCAATAATTGCTCCCGCTACCGGATTGACATCTGCATCACTTCCTCTAGCAATCACCATCAGCGCAATCCCGATCGTGCCAACTGTCCCAAACGAAGTCCCAATCAAAATAGAAACTGCTGATGAAAGTAGAAACGCCCATAGCACAAAAAACTGCGCCGAAATCAACCGGGTACCGTAATACACCAGTGCGGGCACTGTCCCCGCCGCCATCCACACCGCCGTCACCATCCCAATCAGCAACAGCACCTGAACCACTGGCAAAGACTGACGAGCCCCTGCTAATCCCATGCGTAGCAGAGCAGAAAGCGCAAACCCTCGACGATTTAGCACCAGAATAAAGAGCAAGAGTGAGACAGCCAGCGCATAAGCGATGAAGATTCCAGCCGAAGCGCTACCCACTAGCAGACAGAAGGAAAGCGAAAGAACAACAATCAAATCAAGATTTTTGGACTGGCTCATGGTTGCTGTACCCTATCGCTTTCGTCACTGGAACCAGGCTATGGAACAAGTGCCCACAGCTTGGTCCGGACCCTACTTAGAGTAATGACGATCGCCTACCTATAGCAAGACACAAATATGATGGTTTGTATCGATAAAAACGATGGTGCAAGCGATCGCACTGGTTTCTACTAAGAAGGCGAGCATCTTTGCACCTTTAGCAGCGAGGCAGACGTATGGCAAACACAGCGCAACTCAAAATTTCACAGCTTACCACGCTGGTCGCCGTTGCTGACCACGGCAGCTTTAGCGCAGCGGCCTTGCAACTGGAGTTGGCACAGTCTACGGTTAGCCATGCGATCGCAACCCTAGAAACTGAGCTAGGTACCGTTTTGCTACTGCGCGGTCGAACGGGTGCGGTACTTACTCCCTTGGGTATCCAGATCTGTCAGCAGGCTAGAACTGTATTAGCTCAGCTCGACGATATTCGCCATACCGCTCAGCAGGCCAAAGAATTGCAAACAGGTCGGGTTCGAGTCGCCACTGTTCGCACGGTGGCTACGCATATCTTGCCGGAGGTGATTTCTCGATTCAGGCGATCGCATCCCACCCTCACCGTCGAAATAGACGAATACGACCGCTATCTAGAAGTCGAACAGGCTCTCAAAGAAGGCAAAGCTGACCTGGGCTTTACTCTCTTACCGACCTCTGCCGATTTCCAATCTTGGGAGATCTTTCGTGATGACTTTGTTGCACTTCTCCCTCCTACGACGAAACTAGAAGATAATGAGCCTTTGACCTGGAAGCAGCTCATCAGCTACTCACGTATTGTCAACAAACGCTCTACCCAGCACAACAAAAGAGTTGAAGAACACCTCGCCCAGTTTGGCCACAATCTACCTGTAGACTATGCCGTTCGAGAAGACTCCACCCTCATGGGCCTGGTCGCTAAAGGTCTGGGCGCGGCAGTTCTCTCACGCCTAGAAGCCGAACCCATTCCACCTGGCGTCCGAGTAAAGTCTCTACCGGAACCGCTAGAAAGAGTCGTTGGCGTTGCCATTCTAGAAAACGCTGTACTGCCTCGCACAGTCTTCGTATTTTTAGATGTACTCTTAGCCGAGCCGAGCCAGGCCGATGGTAGAGCTACAACCTGATAATCCATGCCTTGCTGAAAGCAACAAGAAGAATGAGAATGGCTTACAGCATCGCCAATCGCTCTTTTACCAACGTTGCCTGCTTCTCCGCTTCCGCCAGCGCATCCCTAGCACCCTGCACCACTTCCGCCGGAGCCTGATTGACAAAGCCTTTATTCCCTAGCCGTCCGCTCAGAGACTTCATCTCTCCTTCCGCTTTGGCCAAGTCCTTTTCCAGCTTCGCTCGCAGCGCGTCTACATCCACTACGCCCGTCAGCGGAATCAGCACCTGGACCGTGCCAGTCACACCAGCAAACATTTTGCGCTGATCTTCTGGTTCAGGCGATCGCGCCGACACAGATCCAGAAGTAGCTCGGATCAGGTCAGCTTGAGACACACCTTCGGGTGCAGGCGTAACTTCCACAGATGTTTGATCGTTCTGCGGGGTCTCTGCTGAGCTATCTTTAGAAGCTGTTGCTTCCTCAAGATAAGCTTCAGTGGGTTGACTAGTCGCTGCGGCGGCTGGTTCTGTGGCTTTCTCCGCACCTTTTGAAGTGCGATCGCCCACAATCTCAGACCAGAGCGATTTGACCTCACTGACAACGCGATCGCGCTTCTCAGCAATAAAAAATCTTCTACCCAAGAAGCGCACCGTATAGAACAATCCAACCAGTTGGAACAGACCTCTAAGCCCAACTTCATCGATCGCGTCTAGCATAGAATCAAGCACGCGATAGGTCATCACCACGCCCAGAATCACTGCCAACGACAGCGCTGGTCTTTTGTAGTCGCTAAAGAAAACCTGAAAATACTCAGTCGGCCTGTCCAAAAACTGTAGAACCGTATTTACAGTTCTCTCCCAAGCCGTTGCGTCTGTTTCTATCGCTCGTGCAGAGCGCTCAAGAGTAGAATTAACAGTTCCAGGTGCTGCCGTTTCAACAATTTCTGTCGCATCAGAAATAGAGAGCGTCTGCGCTGTTGCTTCTGACTCTGGAGCAAGGTCAGTATTCTGAATAGTCAGCGTTTCTACTCGCGCCATCGCCTGGATGTAAGCCTGCGTAGATTGAAGTACAGATAGCTCTTCGTCGCTATCTGTTTTGAGAATAGCTTCAATCTTGGCAGAGGGTTTCACACCTGCTTCTGCGCGTAGATTTCGGATAGTTCTGATTACGTCAAAAAGCAGAGAAAACTGTTGCTCTAGCTCACTGCTAATCTTTTCAGGTTCTGATGCTGGATAGTCTTGCAACGCTAGACAGTCTTCTTCACCAACTCCAGTTAGCGTATGCCACAGCTCTTCTGTGATATGCGGCATCAGCGGATGCAACAGCTTTAGAATTCCTTCTAAGACGTAGGCCAGCGTCTGTTGCGCCGTTTTCTTCGCATCGCCTTCGTCATACAAGCGAGGCTTGACTAGCTCGATATACCAGTCGCAAAAGTCTCCTCGGGTAAATTCGTACAGCTCTTTGGCCGCTTCGCCCATGCCGTACTGGTCTAGGTAGGTGCGTGATCGCTCCACCGTCTGATGAAACCTCGATAAAATCCACTCATCCGCCAGTTCCAGCTCACCCGCTGTACCCGGCATCCCTAGCTCAGATGGCGACTGCCCGCCTAGGTTCATCATCACAAAGCGAGAGGCGTTCCACAGTTTGTTCGTAAAATTACGAGAAGCCTCTACCGCCGAAGACTCATCATTCTCACGGTTATAATCCAGACGAATATCCTGACCTGCACCCGCGACCTCACGGATCAGGGTATAGCGCAGCGCGTCTGTTCCATATTTGTCAATCAGCACCAGCGGATCGATGCCGTTGCCCTTTGACTTCGACATCTTTTGATTGTTTTCATCGCGCACCAGTCCGTGAATGTACACGGTATCGAATGGCATCTTCCCAGTAAAGTGACCCGCCATCAGCGTCATCCTCGCCACCCAGAAAAAGATAATATCAAACCCAGTTACGAGCGTCTGAGTCGGGTAGTAAAACTGGTAGTCAGGTGATTCGGTGTTTGGCCAGCCTAAAGTAGACATAGGCCACAGACCCGAGGAGAACCAGGTGTCAAGTACGTCTGGGTCTTGCTCTAGCTGAATATCGTCGCCGTATTTTGCTTTAGCAATTTCCCAAGCTGTGGCTTCGTTCTTGGCAACGACGAAGGGGGTGTTATCGCAAATTTCACCGTCTGTTGCCGTGATTACATACCAGGCTGGAATCTGATGGCCCCACCACAGCTGACGAGAGATGCACCAGTCTTTTAGATTCACTAGCCAGTCGCGATAGACCTTGGTCCAGCGCTCCGGTACAAACTGCGGATCTTGCCGATCATCTAGGGCGGCTAGGGCTTGATCGGCTAGCGGCTTAATTTTGACGAACCACTGGGTGGAAATTAGCGGCTCGATCGGGACTTTGCCGCGATCGCTATAAGGAACAGAATGTCGATAATCCTCAATCTCTCCCATCCGGCCTTCCGCCTTCAGTTTCTCGATCACCCACTCACGCGCCAAAAAGCGATCGATTCCTACAAACTCTTCGCCCGCATTTTCATTCAGCGTGCCATCTTTGTTCAAGATGTTGATTACAGACAAGTTATGACGCTTACCCATCTCAAAGTCATTTGGATCGTGCGCGGGCGTCACCTTCACACAGCCCGTGCCAAACTCAGCATCTACAAACTCATCGCCAATAATCGGAATCTCCCGGTTGGCGATCGGCAGCCACAGCTTCTTCCCAATCAGATGCTGATAGCGTTCGTCATTTGGGTTTACCGCCACCGCTGTATCACCCAGCATGGTCTCTGGCCTGGTCGTAGCAACTTCTAATTCACCTTCTTCGCCAACCAGCGGATAGCGAAAGTGCCACAGGTGGCCGTCAATCTCCTTGTTCTCAACCTCCAGATCGGAAACTGCCGACTGGCTAGCCGGACACCAGTTCACCATGTAGCTGCCGCGATAGATCAGACCTTCTTCGTACAGCTGATTGAACGCTGTCAGCACCGCAGTAGAAAGACCTTCGTCCATCGTGAACCGCTCACGCGACCAGTCCGCCGATACGCCCAGCTTCAGCAGCTGACCGACGATCGTCCCACCCGACTCAGCTTTCCACTCCCAGGCCCGCTCCAAAAATTTCTCTCTACCAACCGACTCACGAGTCTGTCCTTCGTCGGCAAACTGCTTTTCTAAAATCGTCTGCACAGCAATGCTGGCATGGTCCGTTCCCGGTAAATACAGCGTGTTTTTCCCCTTCATCCGCTGATAGCGAACGACTGTATCGATCAGGGTTTGCTCAAAGGCATGACCAATGTGCAGGCTACCAGTGACGTTTGGCGGTGGAATCATCACGCAAAACGGCTCGCCACCCTTGCTAGGATCAGCTTTGAAGACCTCTTTTTGTTTCCAATAGTCTTGCCACTTGGTCTCGGTGGTGGTGGGGTCGTATTGGCTGGCGAGCGTAGGGGTGGTGGCAGTCATTGCGGGGGATGGGCAAGGGTCAATCAAGCTAAATGGTAGCAGTGATTTGAATGCTCATCCATTCTCGGTAACCGAATCAAACTGACTGCTCGTAATTAAAAACGTAAAAAGCCACTTGAGTATGTGCGATCAAGTGGCTTTCTATTGGATTTTCATTCTGAAAGATAGAGGTTCAGGGATGCGTTTGAGAGCAGTGAAAGATGCCTACTCGGCAGTGGCTTCAGGAACGGTCTGGTTATTCTGCTGTTCTATCAGAATACGCTGGCGCTCGCGTAAGGCTTCAGCTTCACGGTTGATTCGACGGCTCTGGCTACGATAAAACCCTTCGTCAGTGACACCAGCACCAGAAAGAGCGGAAGAACGATGGAAGATATCCCAAATATCTACATTAGATCCTAGAAAGCCATCATTGCTGTCTGCCGATTTGAAGTCTTCAGCCGTATTGGCAATGCCAGAATCTTGGGCGATCGCACTCTCCACACCCAAGCTGGCACCCACACCTAGTGTCAAACTTAAACCCACCAGTCCCACTAAAGCCTTGCGCATCTATTCTTCCTCCAAAAGTCTTTCTTAAAAAGCTGTCATCAGTCTATCAACTGTAGCCGTTATCACCGGAAATCTTGTGCCGATCTTCAGGTCGGTCTTTAGCTAGCTAATCCGACGGCTGATCAAAGGACGAATCGTCGCTAACGCCGCTACACTAAACGCCAGCAGCAGCCCAACTGCCAGCCCCAAGCTTATATCCCCAAATGGGGCCTGCATCACAGTGCTGCCAAAGTTCCAGTCCGAATGTAAATAGATATAGCGAATTGGCTCAATCGCATAGCTCAGCGGATTGAGACTCGCAACTACCTGCAGCCAGGGTGGCATAAAAGATAGAGGGACCAGCGCCGTACTCGCAAACAACAGCGGTAGATTGGTAATAAAAATCACTGCCAACAGCTCAATATGGCCCGGCAGTGCAAAGGCCAGTCCCAAACTCAACGCCGTTACGCCAAACACCAGCATCAGCACAATCAGCGTCATTAGCAACAGACCTGCTGGCCCCGGCAAACCAGCCCCCAAAACTGCACTCAATCCTACAATCGCGGTAGTTTGAATCAAGCTCATTGTAGCGATGAACAAAGCCGAAGCCACAACAATTGAAAAGCGTGAGGCCAACGGTGCCACAAGCAAGCGGTTTAGAAAGCCAAATTCGCGGTCAAACATGACTGGCAAACCAGCATTGAGCGCTCCGGCAAAAGCAGTGAAGACAATAATGCCAGCACCGAGAAACTGACCGTAATTCTGGCTTTCCCCAAAGAGCCCACTGGGTACGTTTTGAAAAAGTGCGCCAAATAGAATCAGCCACATCAGCGGCTGAATAACTCCAGCGACTAACGTGGTGGGTCGCCTTTTTAGCTGGATAAAGAGACGACGGGTCAGCGCGCTAGTTTCTTGTAGAAATTCTTTGGTCCCTAACGTTGACGGAGTTCCCCCGGGAGAAAATTGCAGCTCGGCAGCGTCAGGCTTGTCAGTGGGAGGAGCAGAGGCGATAGACTGGCTCATTGTTCTTGGTCGCAAACGTTAGTTGATGCGCTTTCTAGGCTTACCTATAGGCTAGCGCAAATATAGATGAGGAAAGCTGTATTCTTTCTTCTCTATCTTTGCTGTTCCTTTCTCTGTAGGGCTCTAGCGAATATGACTGCTGACAAGTAGCAGTGCAGAATTCACAGCGGTGCTAGAAAAGTTTTTGATGATTCCGCTCTAATCGCTGCGCCACTCTTCTCATCCGGACAAATTTATCGATAGGTCCGGATTTTATCTGGCTCGCTTCGGATATCTGGCCCTGTAGGGGGCATAAAGATATGCTGATGGCGTTAGTCGAAGTGTTACTAGACGACCTGGGCCCCAAGGCAATTGCTATGCCGCTGCCTGGTGTCGTTGTCGGGCTACTGATAGCCAATGCTGGCAGCTATTTTATGCTGCCGACTAATTCGACTTGGGCACAACCGCTAGATGTCAACCAAGAAGAAAACTTCGCAACGGCATTTTTGGTGCTGCTGCTATTGGCCTGCGCACTGCTGCTGCTGTGGCAGATTTCGCGACTGCGGAGCACAGATCAGTTCGTATCATACTGGCGATCGCTAAGCCTTTTATTTGTAGGAACCGTACTGCCTATCAAACTGCTTACCAAAAAGAGGTCTACGCCAGCCCAATCTGCTAGAGATAGGGCGCAAGCTGCTAGAGCGAAGCAGCGTGTCGAATGAATAGACTAGACAGCCAGATACAGCAAACTGCGCAATGGATTGTACAGTTTGCCTCACTTCATACTCGCTTTCCGCTCTTTTTTCAGATCTCGCTGACCTGCTGCTGCTATTTCCGCGTCCATCAGCGTCCGCCCAGTTGCCGCTAAATAGACATCGTCCAAACTAGGCTGAGACTGCGCAATCCCAAAAGTCGGCATACCAGCCGTTTTCAGAGCAGACTGGACAGCGGGCAGAGCTTCTCCTCCTTTATCTACAACCAGATTTAGGGAGTTGCCCTGGGCACTGTTGACAATCACGTCTTGCACGACGGGCAGGTCGGATAACAAAGTGCGGGCGCTTTCGGCCTCAGCGTCGTCTGTAAATTCTCGAATGCGTAGAGTGATGCGATCGCCCCCTACCTCAGCTTTCAGTGCAGCAGGCGTCCCAGTCGAAATCACCTTGCCCCGATCGATAATCGCCACCCGGCCTGCTAGGGCATCTACTTCTTCTAGGTAGTGACTGGTTAGCAGAATCGTGGTGCCTTGCTCGCGCAGCTGCCGCAAAAATCGCCACACCGCAGATCGACTCTCAATGTCTAAACCTACTGTCGGCTCATCTAGTACCAAAACCGCAGGCTGATGCAACAGTCCGGCTGCCAAGTCGAGGCGTTTTTTCTGACCGCCGGAATAGGTACCTGTCCGCTTATTGGCAATGTCCGAAATTTCCAGCAGTTCTAGCATTTTGTCGATACGCGATCGCGTCTGCGCTCTGGGCAGATGATAAATCGCCGCCTGCAGTTCCAGCAGCTCTCGACCAGTCAAGACCTTGTCTAGAGCGACCTCTTGCGCGATATACCCCAGAAGCTGCCTAGCACTCCGAGGAGCTTCTAACACCGATACGCCCATGAGTTCCAGGCTGCCCGCATCCGGCGTAGTCAGCGTACATAAGCAGCGGATGACCGTTGTCTTACCTGCGCCGTTTGGCCCTAGCAGTCCAAAAATCTCACCCGGCTCAATGGCAAAGGACACGTCCTTGACAGCTTCTACGTCGCCGTAGGACTTTTTAAGATTTTTGACCAAGACTGCGGAAGGCATGGGTGATGGGGGGTGGGGGATAGGGGCCAGTCTGTAACCAGTCCACACGTATCACGAACATTATCCCAATATATGGCCGGTAAGGGTACTAACGATAGGAATAGCGTGATAGATTCCCTGCAATCCACTGGCCAAACTGCTGACGCCGAAGCGCGTAATCGGTAGTGAGTCAACCACCATCACAACAGCAAGCAGCATCATGTAGAAAATCGAGTATTTGAAGGTGCCTCTAGCTAAGTCGCGATCGTCAGAGCTATTGCGCAACTGCCAAGCTTTCTTCAGGAAAAGACTACCGAGCAATACCGCACCCAATCCATAAATCACACCGCAAGCACCCAGCGGATACACCATGACCAGTGTCAAAGGTACCAGGGCGACTGTATAGCGCCAGATTTGCTTGGCCGTTTCTCGATTGCCGACCACGACCGGTAGCATCGGTACATTCACCTTGGCGTAGTCGTCTTTGATCAGCATCGCCAATGCCCAAAAGTGGGGCGGCGTCCAGACAAATACAATCGCAAAGAACACCCAGGCCGCTAGAGTTAGTTCGCCGGTAACGGCAGCCCACCCTACCAATGGCGGAATCGCACCAGCCGCACCGCCAATCACAATATTCTGCGGCGAGGATCGCTTTAGCCAAAAGGTATAAACGCCTACATAAACCGCGATCCCCAGCATCGCCAAACTGGCGCTGAGTAAGTTGGCAAAGGTCACTAGCAGCGAAAAAGACATCACTGCCATTACTAGTGCGAACAGCATCGCATCTCTAGGCTGAATTCGACCAGACGGAATCGGACGATGGCGAGTCCGCTCCATGTCGTAGTCAATATCGCGGTCGTAGACGCAGTTAATCGTTTGAGCTGATGCCGCAGCCAGCGTGCCACTGAGCAGGGTAATCAGCAGCAGAACAGGACCAACTCGGCCTTCTCCGGCTACCCACATACCTGCAGCCGTTTCAATCAGCAGCAGCGGAATAATGCGGGGCTTGGTCAGTTGCCAGTAGCTTTGGATGACCTGCCAGGAGCTGTCGTGGCGTCTTGCGGTCCAAATCGAAGTCTGCATAGTTCGAGGAAAGTCCTGTCTCAATAAATTCTAGAAATCTGATGAAATATATCCGACATATTCGACGTGTCTTGCGTAGAAGGTTTGCGCAAAGTTAAGCGCAAACCTTTCAGACGTAACCTATAAAGCTGCTGAAGAAACGGGAGTAGCTGTTTCTCGCTTGGGCACAACCGTCTGAAGCTTTGTCTGTAGTTCTGCTCGATCGCGCCAGGATAAAACCGAAAACCCAACTAGCGTGCCTAGTAGCGCCGCACCGATGGTCTGGTGGCAAACGGTCAGCGGCTCTACCTGTAAGTGCAGTTTGAGCGTGGCAACCCCGAGTAAGATTTGCAAGACAACTAATGCACCTGCGACGTTTGCCAATATCCGTAGATGGCTGTTCAGCGCAGGCGTCCGCCAAACACTAACCACCAAAAGCAGCACCGCTAGTGTCGGTGGAACAACGCCAGCAATATGTGTGTTCATAATGTTGCATAGCTCGGATAGACCAAAGCACTGATGCGCTGCCCAGCGAGAGGCGACTAAGCCGCCAATAATGCTTTGAGCGTAGACCAGTCCGGCGGCAGATAGCCCCAGCCAGGGCAGTTTGCCAGTGTTGCCGGAAGGCCGGTAGGGCAATAGGGAGAGCGCGATCGCCAGCAAAACACAAAAGAATAGCAGCGCCGTCCCCAAGTGAGCCGTCACGATGTCGAACCGCAGCAGCTCAATCACCGTCAAACCGCCCAAGATGCCCTGCACCACAATCAAAAACAGAGCGCCCACCGCCGCCCAAGGCAGCCAGGTCGGCAGCGACCGGCGATACCAGGCACATAGCCCCACCAGCCCAATTGCCATCAGCCCAATCAAAGAGGCATCCAAGCGGTGAAACCACTCTAGAAAAACCTGTAGGTTCATCTGGGCCGTTGGTACTAGCTGTCCGTAGCACAAAGGCCAGTCAGGACAAGCGAGTCCGGCATTCATAACCCGCGTGGCACTGCCTACTGCCATCAGCGCCAAAGTCGCGATCGCCATCTTCCATACCCAGCGCCGAATAAACGTTACTTCCGTTGAGTCCAGCCGGTAGCTATCGACGTTACTCATCTGGTCGTCTAAAGTCGTTGGGTCTGGCGTGGCTTTCGACCAATCAGAAGAATTAGAGAAGCTATTGAAAGAGCTGGGGTTGGCCATGGAAAATATCTAAAGAAACAATTGACTAATGCCTTGGTTCAGACTTCAACCTTAACGAGCAACTGGATGAATTCTAGTGGTTCACACTCCGAAGTGCGGCTACTTTCAATCCGTTCTTAAGGTTTGTTTCGCATTTTGTTTTTGGGCTCATTTTCGCTATCAAAGCTATTGGAAATCTTTCGATACTTCTAGAGCTGCCGATTGAAAATATAACGCGACAAATCGAATATTCTCTGAACGTAGACATTTTCCTTCAGATCTGCCTTCAAACGCTTAATATTGCTTAATATTGTGATCTATTGTGTCCGCTTCAGGCTCGGCTACGCACCTCTCTATACGCCTCGAACGCCTTGAGCTACAGCGTTTTGAACGTTGCGACCGAGAATGTGTTGATCCACACAGCGTCTGCACGGATGCAAAATATAAATTAGCCTAATGCTATTGAAACCAGCGTCTCGCTCGGTCTCTTTTGCGTACTTTTTTGCCTCTACGCAAAAATGACAAAGAAGCACCTCAAAGATTTCAAAAAGAGAATTATAGAGAAAAGATTAAAGCGCAAAACATTCGTTTAACAAAGCGCTCATACCGCCAGAAATAGCGCTACCTTGTGTGAGGCGAGAAAACTGATAGACAAGACCTTCGCAAGCCAATTCGATCCAAAACTCCATCAGCCGGACTAGCTCAAGTCCGCGAATCATCACTGTGAATATTCCAAGTCCTATTTTGACCCTGTTAGTCGGTATTTTTGTCACCATTGCCAGTCTTTGGTATGGCCAAAATCATGGCCTGATGCCAGTGGCCGCTTCTCAAGAGGCTGAACTGGTTGATGGGCTATTCGATACGATGATGACCATCGGTTTTGGCCTATTTCTGCTGGTAGAAGGTGCGCTGCTAGTCGCTGTTGTTCGCTTTCGCCGCAAAGACGGTGATGAAGGCGACGGTGAACATTTAGAAGGAAATATTCCTCTGGAGATTGTTTGGACAGCGATCCCGGCGATTGTTGTCCTGGGTATCTCTATCTACAGCTTTGATGTCTATACCAGGATGGGCGGACTGGAATTGATGAACCACGACATGGGTAGTGGGGCTAGAAAGTCAGTCGAGGTGGCCTATGCTGCCGATGCAGTATCCGGTAGTTCAACGTCAGGGCTGGGTGAGCTGCCTTTGGAGGGTGACTTGCTCAGTGAGGCTGGGCTAGGCGTGCCATTAGAGGAGATGGACGAATTGCTGTCAATCGACGTGCAGGGCTTGCAGTATGCCTTTATTTTCAACTATCCCAACGGGATTGTGGACGGCGAGCTGCATATTCCGATTGGTCAGCCTGTAGAGCTGAAGCTGAATGCGCAAGATGTTTTACATGCGTTCTGGCTGCCAGAGTTTCGAGTTAAGCAGGATATGATTCCAGGACAGCAGAATCGATTGATCATCAACGCTATCAAAGAAGGGACGTATCCCGTAGTCTGCGCTGAGCTCTGCGGCCCTTATCACGGCGGAATGCGCACTCAGCTGATTGTCCATTCGGCTGAAGACTATGCCGCTTGGGAAGCAGAAAGAGTAGCAGCTTTGGATAATGGCGAGGCGATCGCGAGTCTACCAATGCCAGCCGCCGAGAAAACAGACGCTGGTTATCTAGAGACTTTTGTAGAGCCGTTGAAACTAGCCGTTGCGCCCGAAAGTTTGGCGGCGCTACGCGATGAACATTACCTTGAGCACCATCACGTTCACTAGTGCGTATTCACCAGGCTGTGCTTATTGTTCTGTGTTCACTGTCAGAACATTTGTCAGATCTTCTCAATCTTCTTCACTTCAACCGTATTAAGCAGAAAACATAGCGACTCACAACTTGTATGACTATTACTTCTGAACCCAAGGCCCAAAGCTCAGATGTGCCAATGCTGCTGGGCAATGAGCGCAAATGGACCGACTACTTCACTTTTTGTACTGACCACAAGGTCATCGGTATCCAATACCTAGTAACAGCTTTCTTCTTCTATTTGATTGGGGGAGCGCTGGCGACGGCGATGCGCACGGAGCTAGCTACTCCAGCTCCGGACATTGTGACGCCGGATGTCTACAACGGGTTGCTAACACTGCACGGCACGATAATGCTGTTTTTGTGGATTGTGCCTGCGGGCGCAGGTCTGGCAAACTATCTGATTCCGCTGATGATTGGGGCGCGGGACATGGCCTTTCCGAGGTTGAATGCGATCGCATTCTGGCTAATCCCTCCTTCTGGATTACTGCTGATCAGTAGCTTCTTCTACGAGCCGCCTCAAGCAGGCTGGACCTCCTACCCACCTCTAAGTTTGACGACGGGCATGTTGGGAGAAGGCATTTGGATTATGAGCCTGCTGTTGGGAGGAACGGCTTCTATTCTGGGTGGATTGAATTTTCTAGTCACCATCCTAAAGATGCGCGTACCGAGTATGCCGCTGACTAAGATGCCGCTATTTTGCTGGGCGATGATTGCCACTTCTCTGCTGATTTTGATCAGTACGCCAGTGTTGGCGGGGGCGTTGATCCTACTGGCGTTTGACCTGATTGCGGGCACTGCCTTCTTCAATCCCAGTGGTGGTGGTAATCCGGTTGTTTACCAACACATGTTCTGGTTCTACTCGCACCCGGCAGTCTATATCTTTGTGCTGCCGCTGTTTGGCGCGATTAGCGAGGTGATATCTGTGCATGCGCGTAAGCCGATTTTTGGCTATCGTGCGATCGCATATTCCTCCATCGTCATCAGTTTCCTGGGTCTGATCGTCTGGGCACACCACATGTTCACCAGCGGCACCCCTCCGTGGCTACGAATGTTCTTCATGATCACCACGATGGTGATCGCTGTACCCACAGGTATCAAAGTCTTTGGCTGGGTCGCTACGCTCTGGCGAGGCAAAATTGCCTTCACTAGCGCCATGCTGTTCGCCCTAGGCTTCATCTCTCTGTTCTTAATTGGCGGCATCAGCGGCGTCATGCTTGCAGCCGTTCCCTTCGACATTCACGTTCACGATACCTACTTTGTGGTCGCCCACTTTCACTATGTGCTGTTTGGCGCATCTGTCTTCGGCATATTCATGGCGGTCTATCACTGGTTCCCCAAAATGACCGGGCGCATGATGAACGAGTTTTGGGGCAAAGTTCACTTCGTGCTCTCTTTTGTTGGCATGAATCTCACGTTCATGCCTATGCATGAGCTGGGCTTAAGAGGCATGAACCGACGCATCGCCCTCTACGATCCTCAGTTCACCGATTTGAACGTTATTGCCACAATCGGTGCTTACATCATGGCGGTTTCTACCATTCCGTTCTTGATCAACGCGGTCTGGAGCTGGCGCTATGGCGAAAAGGCACCCGCTAACCCTTGGCGTGCGCTGACTCTAGAATGGCAGACGCTCTCCCCCCCCCATATTGAGAACTTTGAGGAACTGCCCGAGCTGGTCACAGGGCCTTACGATTACGGTCTAGGCTATACAGCTGAAAAAGATCCCGAAGAGCTTTATGCACACGCAGTTCCAGCGCCTGCTGCTTAAGGTAAGCAATTTGGGGATGCGCAGATGCCGGGCTTCGGCTACGCTCAGCCCTCGGTTGCAGTTTTAGAACAACAAATTCCTGTCACCTTCAATTGCTTCAGTGCCAGTACCTAACACAGCTTGATGTCTGCACCCACTGCGGGCTGAGCGTAGTCGAAGCCCAAACCCACCAACCTACTTCAACTCAACCATGCAAGGCTCCATCAACACCGCCGAAGGCACCCTCAATCTCGCCCAAGAGAATGCTGCTGTCAGCCATCACGAAGAACATCCCGATCATCGTCTGTTCGGCGTACTCGTCTTCCTCTGCGCTGAAAGTATGCTGTTCATGGGTTTGTTTATCGCCTATATCACTTTCCGCCTAGTCGCGACAGAGTGGCCCCCAGCCGGAACGCCAGAATTAGAGGTTCTGCTGCCCGGTATCAACTCTTTAATCCTGATTTCCAGTAGCTTTGTGATTCATAAGGCCGACACTGCGATCAAGAAAAACGACGTAGGCGGCGTAAAAACCTGGTTTGCTGTCACCATCGCGATGGGTGCGGTCTTCTTACTAGGTCAAGGCTATGAGTATGCAAATCTGGAGTTCGGCCTTAGGGACAATCTGTTCGCTAGCACTTTCTACGTCTTGACCGGCTTTCACGGTCTACACGTATTTGTTGGACTCTTGTTGATGGTGGCTGTTCTCTGGCGTGCTCGCGATCCGCAGCACTACTCTAGCGACAGTCACTTCGGTATCGAAGCCGTCGAACTCTACTGGCACTTCGTAGACGTGATTTGGATTATTCTCTTTGTCCTGCTATACCTCTGGTAGAGCTGTTTATTTCTGTCGAATTAGATTCTTGCCAAATTAAATCCTCGTCAATCTCCTATATAGGAAGGCTGGCGAGGATTTTTTGAATTCTGAGGCTGTCGGGTGGATTAGGGTGCGATCGCAAATAATTCTCCAGATCGCGTCTGGCCAGTTTGTCATTTTGGAGCTGATAGTGCAAGAGGCCGCGGTCGCGCATCTGCTGAAAGTCCAGTGGCCGCAGCAGCAGCAGTTTGTCTATCGCTGCGATCGCCTGCTTAAACGCCTCTACCTGTAGATAAGCGCCCTTCAAATTCATCAGTATTCTAGCCAGAAACGCCTTTGGCATCACCCCACTCAAAAATTCAGGCTGCCACTGTGAATGAGGAAATAGCTGTCCAAACCGCTGCTCGCAATCAGCGACAAACAGCACTTCGCCCCGATGAAACGGATCGACAAACACCTCCATATCTTCAACGACGGGGCGGATCAAAAAGTGCCCTGGCATCCCCACGCCCACCATTGGAAAATCCACCCGGCGGGCAATCTCCAAATACACCAGCGACAGCGAGATCGGAATGCCCAGCTTTCGATCGAGTACACAATTTAGATGGCTGTTGTCTGGATCGTAGTATTCAACTTGATTACCTGAGAATCTGAGCTCTTCAAACAGGTAGTCGTTAATTACCTGGATCACCTTCAGAGGATATCGGCCTCTAGGGAGACGAGGTCGCACCGCTGCTGCCATCTGATCTATCTTCTCTAGATAAAAAGCTGGGTCCATATCCCAGTACTCTTCTTGCGCGATGTAGAGCGCTGCTGCCGCTAGGTTAATGCGTCCGTCAGGTTTTTGGACCTCTTGGTAGAAGCGTTGCCCGGCGGGAGAGAGTCTCATAGAAATATGGGGAGAAGGATGGGGAAGCGGCGGTTTCTATATGATCTTACTTAGATGGGGGAAGCAATCCACTGCCGCTAGACGGGTTGTTGCCAAAAGGATCTTTGGGCAAAGCGCTACCGTTGGACGAGCTGTTATTAGAGATGTTGTTGATCGCACTGGCTAGATCAACCCCTGAGGTTTGCTTGAGCTGAGTCATAAACGCGGCCGCCTGGGTCGCTAGGTTGCCTGACTGAGTATCGATAACGGTGACATTCTGCACGGCAACATCGGGCACGGTGGCCGTTAGCGTTTTGAGTAGACCTTCTAGCTTTTGTAATAGGAAAATGTCGCGGGCGCTGTCGCCAGCAGCTACCCAGGATTCGGCTAAGCTGCGGGTGCCTTCGGCTTGAGCTTTACCTTCTTCGATAATGGTAGAGGCATTGCCTTTTGCCTGTGCGATCGCGCGCTTACAGTCCGCCTCAGCCGGAGCAATCACGTCCGCCTTCAGCTGCTCCATCACCTGCTTGATTCGCTCTTGCTGCACGGGCACATCTGCCTGAATTCTAGCCAGCTCAGCGGCAATTTCCGCTTCTGCTTCCGCAATTACAGCCGCCCGCATGGTTAGAGCATCCTGCGTACGCTGCTCGGCAGCGGCTTGGGCAATGCCAATATCGCGCTCTAGGCGACGGACCTTAGTGATTTTCTCATTTTCAGCGGTTTGGACTTCAGATTCTGCCTTGGCTTCCGCTTCTGCAATCCGCGCATCTCGCTGCAAATCTGCCTGCTGCTTGCGGCCAATCGAGTCGAGATAGAGCACATCGTCAGAAATATTCTGAATCTGTAAAGTGTCCAGCACCAGACCTAGCTTCTCAAGATCTTCTTCAGCCTCATCTAGCAGACTTTTAGCAAAGGCAATCTTGTCTTCATTTACCTGCTCGGGGGTCAAGCTAGCTAACACGCCTCGCAGATTGCCCTCTAGTGTTTCCTTGGCCATCGTCTCAATTTCTTTGCGAGGCTTACCCAGCAGCCGCTCAATCGCGTTGTGGATAGTTGGCTCTTCGCCTGCAATCTTGATGTTGGCGACGCCCGAAACATGTAAAGGAATGCCACCTTTGGAGTAGGCATTAGATACTTTTAGCTCAATGATCATGTTAGTCAGATTCATCCGCATCACCTTCTCAAGTAGAGGCGCACGAATGCTGCTGCCACCCTTGACCAAGCGATAGCCGACTTTGCCATTGCCCATCTTGCGACTGCTGCCCGCAAAGATTAGCACTTCGTTAGGCTGACAGATGTAGTACAGACTCTTAATAGAAAAAGAACCTAGTCCAGCGGCTACGAGAAGGATGATTAATATTCCCCCCATTGATCTACTCTCCTGATAAATGAATAAAGACTGTCGTTAAAATCTGGTTCCGGCGGAGCTATTAGTGCTCGTCCATGACCTTCGGCTGGCTGTGCGATTGCGAGACGTGGTTTGAGAGGCTGCTGGCGTTGAGTGTGCCGATTACGTCAATACCGAGCGTTTGCTTAACCTGATCTAGAAACTGCCTAACGACTTCGGGATAGACATTGGCTAGCGACGCGATCGCCTTACCATCGCCGTTATCGATCACGTTGATATTTTGCAGCTGCATCCGGTGTGGAATCGCAGAGGCTTCTTTCAAGATCATTTCAATTTGCTGCAGCAAGAAGATCTGACTAGCGCTTGTCCCGGTCTCTTGCCACACTTCTGCCAGCATTTGGTTGACCGCTGCTGCGGCTTTCGCGTTTTCTGCGGTATCAGCAGCAGCGCCTTTAGCGTGAAGCGCCTGCGCTTCACGGCGGGCTTCAGCCGGGAGCACCTGCTCAGCTTGCAAGCGCAGTCTTTCTAGCTTGGCTCTGACCGTTTGTAGCTGCTGTTCGGCTCTGGCTCTAGCTTCTTTTGCGGCGGCGGCGGTACGCTCTTCTTCTGATTTAGAGCGCTGATCGAGTTCGGCTTTGATCTTACGCAGCTCGTTTTGCTTTTGTTGTGTGATAGTGAGTGCCTGAGACTTAAACATTTCGGCTCGTTTTTGGCAGTCCGCTTCAATTCGCTCTGCCTGACCGAGGGCTTCTGCTTCGGCGATTTCGGCATCGCGGACAATCTTAGCAATCTGCCGACGACCGATAGAGCTGAGGTAGCCCATGTCATCGGTGACGCTTTGGACTTTGAGCGTGTCGAGCTGTAGGCCCAGCTTATTAAGATCGCGAGCTACGTCTTCAGCAATCCGCTCGGCAAAGTTTAGCCGATCTTCATTCACCTGCTCTGGTGTGAGATTGGCAACGACGCCGCGCAGATTGCCTTCTAAAGTTTCGCGAACGACTCGGCGAATTTCAGAGCGGTTGCGGCCCAAGAAGCGCTCGATCGCGTTGCCGACAATGTTGCGTTTGCTAGAGACTTTAACATTGGCGATCGCCTGGATATTCAGCGGCGTTCCCCCTTTCGCATAGGAATTGCTTACCTCTACAGGGATTGGCATGGTGGTCATATCCATCTTCTCCACCTGCTCAATGATGGGAATCACTAGGGCTCGCCCGCCAAAAACCACTCGATAGCCGACCTCTCGACCATCCGGCTGCTTGTACTTTCGGCCCGAGATAATCAAAATCTCATTGGGCTTACAGATTCTCAGACAGGCTTTCAAAAACGCAATGACTGCAGTAATTACAATCAGCGTTAAAACAATAGAGCCTCCTAGCGCGACCTGGCTGGTGTTGACAGCCGGTTGCGATTCGGCAGGCTGTATGCTCAGCTGTCCCAGCACCTTTTGAGAACTTCTCCCTGCCTGAGTCGGTAGATACTCTGGCTGGCTACCTGGATTGGACGGCAGATTGGACTGAGAAATCGGTTCACTCATGGTTTATTGCTCCGAACATCAGAAAGTTAGTGGCTAGAAGAATTAATAGCGACAAAATCAATAGCCAGAAGAATTAGTCGGATCTCTATCGGACACTGCATTTTCTGCCGAGACGACCCACAGCCGGTCATGCGTACGACCCACAACTAAAACCGGATCGCCGACGTTAAAAGGGCGCTCTTCATCTGTTTGTGCAACCAGGTGCAAGGTAGCATCCCCTACTTCTACGGTGACTTTGCCCTTGCTTTTGGGATCAAAGGGAAGTTCAACAACGCCAACGAGTCCCGCAAAATCTTCATTGCGCAGCAGGCTATCAACCTGGCGATGCTTGAGCTGACGCAGGATACCGACTAGGGTACCGCCACAGAGGAAGCCAATGAGGAGTGCGATCGCAAAAATCACCAACCAGCCCAGTCCCGGCTCCAGCGCCCCCATCACTAGCCCAGTCATACCAAAGAAAAAGCCGCCAAACGTCCAGAACTTAAAGCTCGTCAGCATAGACAGACTGAAGAAACTTCTTCGCTGCTTGCGAACATGAGAGCGCAGCAGATCCGGATCGGTATCGATTTGCAAATCGGCATTGGTATCCGCATCAAGATCAGCATCTGCATCGAAGTCAGCATCCGCATCAAAATCGGCATCTATGTCTGCATCAACATCGATATCGATGTCGGCATCCGCATCAAAGTCATCTAGGAGATCACCGCCGACTAAGGAAAGGGCAACAAAGATCCCGCCAATTATCAAACAAAACCAATAAATAGACTGCACAGCTTAGTTACTCTAAAAGTTAGCGATAGAAGAAAGCGTTTTTCGATGAAGACTTCGATGTCTTTACGATGCCCACATGTACGGGCCATGTCTGCTTCACTTTGTATGCAAATACCGAAGTAATGCTTGACATTCCCGAAAGTTTTTATAGGCCTCAATTCACGACTGTCTAGCCAGACTAAAAGAAGTTGAACCTAAATAGATTAAAAAATAGGGAACGCCCCCAGAAGGAGCCTCCCCTATCTTAATGAATCAAATTAAGTTGTTAGCTTTAGGCTAGTCAGGTTTCTTTTCTGGCATGAGACACTTGTCAGAGTCGCAGCCAGCAGGACCGGCTTCGACTAGCTCACCTGCATCGTGCTCTTCTAGGGCAGTGTGGAAGTCTTCGGTTTTGCGACGTGATCGCACCTCCAGCAGCATCTCTTCATACCGCTCCTGACTAATCGGCTCAAACGGCAGCCGGGGAAACGTCTGCAAATCATCAAACCGGGCTAGCAACGCCGCCGACACATAGCCCTCATCATTCTGAATTGCCTCGGTAATCCGCCTCGCCAAAGGCTCAATCTCATTCTCACGTAGCTCAATCGTGGCCGACGTATTGTGCGCTGTGTAGTATTTCTGCACCTGCATATAGAAATCGAACTGAGCTAGAGCAGAAAACTGCTCGATCGGCACTTCGTCTGCACCGGGTAAGTTCGCCCAGTCCACTTCTACCGGCAGCTCCACCAACCACTCAGTGCAGCGCGGATCAAACGGATCGTCTAGCAAATTGCCCTTTTCATCTTTGTCAGACTGAGAAGGAATCACCGAATAGCCGTAGTCCATGCAGGCTAAAGCAACCGGATCGTCTTTTCGGAAAGTGATTCGACGAATGAATCGCTGAGCTTTGGGTGGATGCCAGCCGGAAGAAGCACCTGTCAACAGACTTTTTGTACCTGCTGGCTGGACGGTTGTGCAGCGGTTGGGACGGCGGATATTGTGGCGATCGCAATACTCCCACACCGTCTCATGCACCACCTGCTTCCAGCGACTCAGATATTTTTGCTCGTTCGCCTTGAACTCCAGTCCTTGCATAGTATCTGGTCGACCGGCTGCAAACCATTCGAGCCATTCCACGCCAAACGCTTTCACGCAAAAGTCGAAGAAGCCCGTGAATGAAACACCGACAATGGGGTCTAGCTTACGAGAGTCTTGATAGCGAGGTTCCGTAAATTGATGGTTTAAGAGGGCAGCAACTGCGATCGCTCCCGCCTTAAAGGCATCCTCTTGCTCTTGATGATTCTTTGGATTGAGTTGATTGAGATGAATTTCAGCTAGATTACAGTGAAAATTTGAACCCAAAATTTCCAATTTTTGTTATCCCAAGGGCTCTTTATCCCCTGGTTCTATAGGTTTAGTTCCCTATAGTTCCGAGTACCTTTTCTACCAAATCTTGAAAGTAATGAAGCATTTCTTTTCGGCCAGTCTGCCGACCGAGGAGTGCTTTGCTAAGCGTTCGTTCGTCTTGAATATCGTATTGAGCATTGACCTGCTCATAAAAGGGCTTTAGCAGTGGCTTAATTTTATTGAGCTTGCACTTTAGAATTGCTTCGGCATTACACCTTGCAAATTCTAATGCCAATAGTTGAATAGCTTCAGAGGCTTCAGGAGAGGTCTTTCCTCGAACATCGCTAACGGAGCATTTTCTAGAGCAATACTTAGGAGGATCGTACTTTCGGTACGTTACCTCATAACGCTTGTTGCAATACCGACAAGTTTCAAATACCTGGTAATAGCGCTCAGCGTTGTACACCTTCAATTTTTCCGTTTGACGTTGGACCTTTTCACTATTCTTTCTAGAAGCATCCCATTTCTTTCGATACTCAGGATCTTGTAAACGCGCTTTCGCTTTCTTCGCAATTTTTGAACGGGTTGACACCGATTGCTTAACGCCATAGCGAGGATTATTCTCACCTGATGTATCCATTCCCAAAGCTTGAGCTACTTGCTTCCACTCTCGCTTCAACTGTTCAAATACAAATGGCGTAGAACGAACTAGCTTTCTTAAGTCGCGCTCTTGAAATATTGGTACGCTCGTATTTTGGTCAGCTTCAAAGACTCTAATCCGAGGTAGATCAGTTTCATAGTTGAAGCCGCCTTTAATCTCAACGTATTGCCCTTCCTTAATCAGGTAAAAGTCAGGTTTGTAGGAGCCACCAGTTGAAAGTTCAAAAGTTTGAACTTCGTAGTCCCAAGCAGTCTCCGTATAGTCAAGATAGCGAGCGTATATATACTCCAAAGTAGACTTAAGATAGTAGCCCTTGCTAATGGCCGCAATAGGTTCTTCCGTTCACAATTGCTTGTTAAATTTGATAGCCCGACACTCGTGGAAGCTTATATTCTTCACCCGTAATAGTATACGAATGCTATTCGACATAAAGTTTCATCTTCTACTCTGTACGGTGCTAGAGGCTGTTACACGCTCTAGTTACCACGGGATTAGCATCACAGCCTTCCCCGTTTTTGCCGGGTTTTTTACGTGAGGCAAAATCACTTACCACACGGATTCAGTCCATATTGGGACATCCTCTGATCTAGCTCTAATTCAACCTCCCTATTTTTTAGATTTACAGTAGTTGTCATGTTCTTTGCTGTTTCCTCCTAGGTTTGATTTGAAACGCTTGATGTGCCAGAAGAGCGACGACTTTCTAGCAGGAGATCGCGTAGGTAATTCCTAGCTAATTCCTCCGATTCCTTGAATAGCTCTAAGAACCGTATCTTTTTCTCAGGGCTATTTAGTAAATCTGCGTTAGCACGCGCGATCGCCTCTCCAGCCCACTGAATAGCACCTTCACCAGAGTAGAATTGCTTCCGCACCGCCGTTTCGATATCTTCCGGCAAGATTTGCTGATGAAATACCCGAGTATGATTCGCCATCCGCAGCGCATCCTTGGTCGGGTCAATGCTCCAGTTACCATCCGCATCTTGTCGCCAGAGGTTTTCCTTCGCACCAGTGGCAACATCGTCATTGCTATCAAACTGACGCATGCCCGCACTGTTATGAGTGAGGTAGCCGTCGCAATAAAAGCAGTGAGCCTCTTCAACTTCTATGTCATAGGTCTGCATGTGGTCGTAGCTACCTAATCCACTAACGGTTACAGGGATGTTTAAGTCAAGATCGGCTTCGGCAACATAACGCTCGTAATTAGAGTCAACGCTATGGCTACCTTGAAACCCCATACCTCTCATTTCGCTATAGGAATAGGCTTCACGCATCATCGCGCCGCTCAAAGTAAAGCCATACGTCTTCAGCCCTACTCGGAGCGGACCTTTCGCAGAATGCGGTGCAATTAATGCGTTGTATTGCTGTTTTAGTGCAGGCAGCTTGAGGTTGTACTTGATCTGCCAGTTCGCATTGGTTGGAACGGTCGTTGAAAGACGTCCGGCAATACCCAAACTAGAAAGGACAGCCGCTGCCTGGCGAACAAAATCTCGATAAACACTAGTCAGTAGATGGGGGGGGCGGTTATTCACTGCACCATCGCTATCCATCAGTCCAGCTAGATAGGATGCTCGTACATCTATAGAGCCTTGCAAAATATAGCCGGGAACTTCAAGTGGCTGGTTGGGCTGCTTGACATGAGCATAAAAGTATTCAGCTAAGCGAATGCTAGAACAAACTGACTTAGCGGTATTTTCTCCTCGAACGCTGCCATGAGTAGCCGCTAATCCAAACTCAGCTAGTCCAGCGTCAATTTTAGACCGTAGCCGTGAAAGCAATTCCTGATCATTGTCGCACTCATTCATCGCCCATTCAACGCGACCATAGGGCTTATGGTGCTTGTTGTGACCCAACGCAACGTATCCGTCACCATGCGTAAAACCAATTAGCCACGCTACGGTAGGGGTTAGTTCAGGAATATAGATATCCTTTGCGGTGCGGCTTTGCTCAGGTCGTTTGGCAGTTGTATCAGTCGGTAGGTGAGTGAGCGTTCCGGTGAGTATCTGGTTGCTGTGCATGAGGCGATCGCCCTCGCTCAACTCAGATAGGCGCTTCCACTCAATCCGACCTTTCACATCGCCGAAAACAGCCACTTGATGATTTAGCGTCGCCCTCGGCACAGGCCCATTTGTCTCTATCTCATAGACATCTTGCTGTCCCTGATCGAACTTATTGACAACCTTGCGGTAGCCTTGCGGTGTTTGCACCTGATCGCCAATCTGAACATCCTTGATAGACACCAGTCCTTTTGCCGTATGGACAAGCGCATTCTCTGGCAGACAGCGCCGAATGTTTCCGGCGACTACGCAGGCGGCAGCCTCGTCAATCAGCAAGCAGCACTCAATCGAGTTGAGCTGACGCCCTACCGCGCTGTTCAAAATTTTGGCACAGCGCTCGTACAATTCGGGTAGCCTCACCGGATTGGCCATCCCACCAAAGCCTTTCAAGCGCTCCCCTGCTGGACGAATATCGCTCAAGTCGATAATCGCTTCTACTTCTCCGCCAAAGCGTTCATCGGTCGAAAGCTCTAGCAGCGTTTGATAAGACTTCACCCAGCCCTGACGACTATCTCCAGCGATAATCTCGACGCGATCGCCCGCTTCATCTACCTTAATTTCAGCTTCTTCTCGGCGCTGACTTTCAACCGTCATGCCGACATCGCCGCGCATTGTCACCGTAATTTTGTTGCGAACAGGCGGCAGCTGATTGATGTATTTCGGCTCTAACACTGCGCCCGTACCACATCCCATCATGGCTAGATCCATCATCAGACCAAAGGCTCGCCAGTCGACAACGTTGGTGCTCGTGCAGTTGTATGCGCCAGAAAAATTCTTAGGATTTTTGCTCCACTCTGTGCCGCCTACCCACAGCCAGCGGCCAGAGGGCATCGCCTTAAGCTCACGCTGCATTCTAGAAACCAGGTCGCGCTCTTCGTCGGTGAGGGTGCCGAGTTCTACTAGTCCTGATAGGGTGCGATCGCACACATCCTGCCAAGTCTCTCGCTTACCGTCTTCAGAACGACGGCTGTAGGTGCGATAAAAGACGGGATAAGCGGCGGGGGCGGCCTCCGGGAAAGGACTTTTAGACCGGGTGCGCTCAAGTTCTTGAACCATAGCTTTGAAAATGGGGAGAAGTTGTTAGGAGAAGGCTGATCGTAAGCAAAATCGTCGGTGTAGTCTTTTTGAAGCTAAATATTGACTCAAAGACGCTACATCTAGCGTATTGAGATAGAGCGTATCACTTTCATTTCCATATTTCCAGTTTTCAATCATTAATCGATAAGTAAGCAGGCACCACACCAGATATGCGTGTCAAGCAACTATTGTTGACGCTGCGATTTGGGCATACATAAGCATGAGTTTTGGATTGGACCAACTATGGCCACTTTTTCGATCGCTATTCCGGTACGCAATCGAAAGGACTTTACGACTGCAATCTTGCAGCAGCTCACTAGGCAAATAGATCAGCAGGTGGCTAGTCAGGTGCTACAGCTCACCGATGCTCACATCGTTGTAGTCGATGACGGTTCTAGCGACGGTACCCCAGAACTCATAGCGCAGCAGTTTCCTTCAGTGCATCTGCTGCACGGCGATGGCAACCTTTGGTGGACAGGTGCGATCGCCCGCGCCATGACCTACGTCGCCGAGACCCTCCAAACGGACTACATCGTTTGGCTAAATGACGATATTGTCCTCGCCGACGACTTCATTAGCCAGCTGATCGAATACTGCCAGCAGCCCGATGCCAAAGTCCTAACAGGTGGCACGATTTGCGACCAGCATCACCCTGACTGGGTCGTTTTTGGTGGCGTCATCGCCAGTCAGCTCATCAACGACGTTGCCCAGTTCACACAGCCAACTATCGACGTTGATGCCCTCAACGGCAACATTGCTGTTCTCCCAGCCCGCATCATTGCTGATATTGGCTTGCCTGATACCCGACGCTTTCGTCACTACGGTGGTGACTTTGAGTATATTTGCCGAGCTAAAGAAAATGGCTATATTGCTCAGCTCTCTAGCCATTTACGAGCAACCACTGAGTACCGGACTGCCGATGTCATTCGCTACATGCCACTGTGGATTCAGTGGGCAACCAGTAAAGGGTTGTCAGCGAAATGGCAGGTTCTCAAAAGCCTTTCTAGTCGGCGATCGCCTCACAACGTTGAGCACATGGTCAATAGTATTCATCGCGACCAGCCCTCTGTTCCCAAGTGGAAATATGCAATCTTTTACTGTCGCAAGCTCACAAAAATTATCGGTAGTGAACTTATTCCCTGGTCTGTTCGGCAAAATCGAATTCAAGCCTACTTCCAAAATCAAAACATCCCAGATGACGTTGCTTACGCTGTGCTAAACAGGGGAGTGAACTAGTCATGAAAGTCCTCCATCTCAGCACCGCCGACGCTAATGGAGGCGCTGCCAGAGGAGCCTACTGGATGCACAAGGCTCTACAGCAAGCGGGCGTAGAGTCGCACATGCTAGTCGCTGAAAAATTCACAAGCGATCCCACAGTTACTGGGTCGAGAGGCATCACTGGCTCCCAAAAAATAAAAAGAGGTATCCGCCAAACTGTGGAGTATTGGCCTCTTAAATGCTACAAGAACAAAAGACCTGGTGCATTTTCTCCGGCTGTCTATCGCAGCAATATCGCCGCCCAAGTCAATAGCATCGACCCAGACATCATCAATCTGCACTGGGTCACAGGGGGCCTATTACGCCCACACGATCTACCTCTGTTTCAGAAAATCCGTCATCGCCACATAGTTTGGACCTTGCGCGATATGTGGCCCTTTACGGGAGGCTGTCATTACTCAGCTGAGTGTACTGCCTACGAAAACGGCTGCGGTCAGTGTCCTGCTTTAAGCTCTCAAAAGAGGCATGACTTGTCTTACAGGACCTGGCATCGAAAGCAAGCCGCCTGGAAGAACATAGAGATCACAATTGCCCCTCTGAGCGAATGGCTAGCCGACTGCGCTAGACAAAGTAAGCTGTTCGCCCACCAGCGAATCCGGGTGATTCCCAATGCTATCGATGTAGAAAAATATCGACCTATTGAAAAATCGACTGCTCGCGATTTGCTTCAGCTTCCCGCCCATAAACAGTTGGTTCTATTTGGAGCCTTAAGCCCCACGACTGATGCCCGTAAGGGATTCAATCTGCTTCGCACAGCCCTTCAGCAGCTATCAGCTCAGAAACAGCACAAGCAGCTTGAAGCGGTTGTCTTTGGTACTGACAAACCTGAACGAGACCTTGATCTTAGGCTTCCTACCCGGTTTCTAGGTCGCTTGACTGACGATACAATGCTTGCGCTAGCTTACTCTGCGGCTGATGTGATGGTTGTACCCTCTACCCAGGAAGCTTTTGGCAAAACGTCTATCGAGGCGATGGCTTGTGGAACACCTGTTGTTGCCTTCAATACGACCGGTCTCAAAGATAGCGTGGTTCATCAGTACAACGGCTATTTGGCTCACTGCTTTGATGCGGCTGACCTAGCTAGTGGTATTAGCTGGGTGTTAGAGGATTGCGATCGCCTTCAAACCCTCTCTCGAAACGCTCGTCAAACAGTCGAAGATAAGTTTACCTTTGCCCATCAGGCTCAGCAATATTCTGCGCTCTATCAGCAATTGCTCACTAAATCTCAATGACATTCAGCTCAACCGGTCGTCTAGATTCGGTTATCCCTTATTGCACATCATGCTGAAACTCTCACAATAGGGTGTATATCCTGCTTACTTTATAAGGAGTTGACGCCAGAATGACGACGGTCTTAGAACAAGGCAATATCAGTATCCATACTGAGAACATTTTTCCTATTATCAAAAAATGGTTGTACTCTGACCATGAAATCTTTCTACGTGAGCTAGTTTCCAACGGCGTTGACGCAATCAGCAAGCTCAACATGCTCTCCCGCTCGGGTGAGTACAAAGGTGAAACCACTTCAGAAATCACCATCGCCGTTGACCAAGAAGCCAAAACTCTCAGCATCAGCGATAGCGGTATCGGCATGACCGCTGATGAGATCAAGAGATACATCAATCAGGTCGCTTTCTCTAGCGCCGAAGAATTCATCAGCAAGTACAAAGACGAATCCGATCAGCAGATCATTGGTCACTTTGGCTTAGGTTTCTACTCTTCGTTCATGGTCGCCGACCGGGTCGATATCGATACGCTCTCTTGGCAGGAGGATGCGCAGGCCGTTCACTGGTCTTGTGATGGCAGTACGTCTTTTGAATTGAGCGAGAGCGATCGCGCCACTCGCGGTACCACCATCACCCTCCACCTCAACGACGACGAGCACGAATACCTAGAAGACGCCCGCATCAAGCAGCTCGTCAAAACCTACTGCGACTTCCTCCCCGTCCCGATCAGCTTCAGTGATGAAGTCATCAACAAGCAAGAAGCTCCCTGGAAAAAGTCACCCAGCGATCTCACCGATGAGGACTACCTCAACCTCTATCGCTACCTCTACCCCTACGAAGAAGAGCCTTTACTCTGGGTCCACCTCAACACCGACTATCCCTTCGTCGTCAACGGCATCCTTTACTTCCCTAAGCTAAAGCCAGATGTAGAGCTAAACCAAGGGCAAATTAAGCTTTTTTGCAACCAGGTCTTTGTCAGCGATAACTGCGAGGAAGTCATTCCTAAGTTCCTCACACCTTTGCGCGGTGTAATTGATAGCACCGATATTCCGCTGAACGTGTCTCGTAGCTTTTTGCAGGCCGATCGGACCGTACGGCGAATTTCGGATTACGTTGCCAAGAAAGTAGGCGACCGCCTCAAAGAGCAGTACCGCGACGACATCGAGAAATACATCAGCATCTGGCAAGATCTTGGCACCTTCGTCAAGTTCGGCTCCCTCAATGACGATAAATTTAACAAGCAGGTCCAGAAATACGTCATCTTCCGCTCTACTGCAGACCTAGCCAAGGCGGACGAACCCAAAGTCGCCGTCGAAGTAGATACTCAGGCAGAAGGTGACGACGCCTGGTCAGACGTTAGCGAAAAGAAAGCAGTCGATGCTAACGGTAATTCCTACACCACCATTCAGGAATACCTAGATCGCAACAAGGAGAAGCACGAAAACCGAATCTACTACGCCACCGACGAAGTGTCGCAGGCCACCTACATCAGCCTGCTCAAAGGCCAGGATATAGAAGTGCTGTTCATGGACTCATTCATCGACACCCACTTCGTCTCCTTCCTAGAGCGAGAATATTCGGATGTGAAATTCTCCCGAGTGGACTCTGACCTCGACGATACCCTGATTGACAGCGATGACAAATCGGACGAAATCGTCGATGCGACTACCAACAAGACCCGCAGCGAACAAGTCAAAGAAGCCTTCGAGAAAGCGCTAAACCGTCCGCAGGTAACCATCCGCACCGAAGCTCTCAAATCCGATCAGTCCGCTCCGCCTGCGATGGTGCTCCTCCCCGAAGAGCTTCGTCGGATGCAAGAGATGAGCGCCTTCATCCAGCAGCAAAGTGTCCAATTCCCAGACACCCACACCCTGCTAGTGAACACCGCCCATCCGCTAATTCAAAACGTAGCCAATCTAGACAAAGGTATCTTGCAAGCAGATGGAGCTCCCTCTCCCTCTGGCCAGCTCGCCACCCTGATCTGCGAGCAGGTTTATGACTTAGCGCTCATGGCCCAAAAGGGCTTCGATGCAGATGGTATGAAAGCCTTTACAGAGCGTTCAACCAACCTGCTCACCCAGCTAACCGAACGCTAGAGACGAGGAGATGTGACTAGGACCAGTCTCTAGTCGAGTCCTTAAGCGAGTGCAAAGGTAGGCATTTTTTGAATCTTTGCCTACCTTTTGTGCTAATCACCATAGCTGTCTATAATAAGAAACTCTGTTAGCGTAGAAAACCCATGTCTAAGAAGTGCGACCTCACTGGCAAAAAAGCCAACAACGCCTTTTCCGTCTCCCACTCCCACCGCCGCACCAAGCGCCTTCAAGAAGCAAACCTGCAAGACAAGCGCATCTGGTGGCCCGAAGGTAACAGATTCGTTCGCCTTCGCGTATCCACAAAGGCGCTAAAGACTCTAGAAAAGAAGGGTCTCAACGCCATGGCGCGTGAGGCAGGCATCAACCTCAATAAATACTAAAGAGAAACCTTTCTATTCAACAGCTACAAAAAAACAACACGCTTAAATTAAGGATCCGTCTGTGGTTTTACAGATGGATCCTTTTTGTATGGAATTTCAGTTCATTTTTCCGTATTTCTTCTATCCGTAGATTCTGCTTTCTTGGAACTGTTTCTATACAATGGTTCGGTTAAATAGCAGACTGGACTAGCACCGAAACCCCTTGTTCCAAGGATTTTAGATGGGTATCCCTACTGATTATCTTGCTTGTAAAGATTGGGTAATCTGAGCGGGTAGCACTGTGAAGAGTATTCGCCAAACCGCTTATTGCTCTTGCATCTCCCCAATCAGTTAGGAAGCCCACCATGTCCGCAAACAAGCAGACTCCCAATAGGTCTCAGCAAAAATCCCACTCAACCTTTCAACGACTTGCCCGTCGCTTCATGAGTGGTCTGTTGAGAAGCCTGTTTTTTGCTAGTAGAAAACCTACCCATGGTAAAGCTGGATTCGTCTTACCAACGACTGTGCTACTTCTGCTGATGGTTTCACTAACTGTTGGCGCAATGAGTTATCGAACCTTCTCAAGAACGTCGCAAACCATTGCTTACCGAAACCAACAGGTTATAGATAGCTTAGCGGCTCCCGCTATCGACAGGGCAAAAGCAAAGATTGAATTTTTATTTACAAAAGATCCTCTTGTCGCTGATAAGAGGCCCCCATCTAGCACAGATTTGCTAACAGCTCTCGAAGCTGGCAAAAATGATATCTATTTGATACCGGATGAGACTTATGTAGACCTTGACGGAGATGGTACAACATACGATAACGCCTGGAGCTTCTTATCTCCAGATAACAATACAACAGTATTCTATTCACTCGTATTAGACGATAGTAATAACGGCGTTAGCATCGATAGTGATGTACCTGATGCCACCAAAGCCGCAAACTTTGTTGCTCGAAATGGTCCAATCGATACGACTGCACCAAAAGACAAATGCCCTGTAGAAAGATTAGCTGGTGACGGTTGGCAGCTATCTGGAGCAAGACTCGCAAAAAATATTCAGGTTGATATCTTATCTACAAAAGGGTCGGGTCCTAGCAAAACAGTCAGCGCTGCCGAATATCAACAGGTGCGAACAGCATCTCGGGGTACCCGTTGGGGAGCGTGGTTCCGCTACGATATGGAGATTGCTCCTGGTGGCGCTCTTCGGTGGAATGGCGCTATGCATACCGAAGGTAGTCTTATAGCGTCAGGTGCAAAGACAATAGATAGTGGAAAGCTGATCGCTTACATGATTAGCTCTGCTGATTCTTGTGTGTATGATGATGACGCTTCGGTCATTGAAGTTAGTGGTAGAGTTGACAACGACGGAGACGATAACTACGAATTTCAAGGTCAGCTGGTCTCTGGCGTTGTAGGTGAAAGCGGAGATGGGTCGTTTCTTAATAACCGAGCCGTATTCCACACGGATATTACAGCAACGCAGCCTGACACCTCAAACGCTAGCAATCCCTACAACAAGGGTGTTTCAAAACTCTCCAAAAACAGTGGCAGTTCGAGTGACACGATCACTCCAGAGAACAGTGGATCTGCTGCGGATGTAATGCAAGATCCTATCCAGATTTTTACGGAAGACAAGTTTATACATGTGAGCCCACAAGAGCTAAATGCCTCTGACCGAAAGTGGACACGTGATGCGAGCGGAGGTACCCCTCGAGTTGAAAATGATACGACAGGTGCTGCCCGTCCGTTTCTTGACGATAGTTTTCGTGCAGACGATCGCTATGGTCCGAAGCCTACCTATAACTCAACTAATGGACTAGCGGAGACGAACGGTGTAGATCTAGCTACGCCCTATAAGATCGGACAAAAGATCACAAGTAATGACCTTTTGACTAAATACCTTCCTGGGAACCAAGACTATGGGCTAGATGGCTATTGGGAACGCAGTGCGGTAGCGGAGGGACTACGCCTGATTGTTGGTCAGCGGCTAGAGCTAGGTAACACATTCGGATGGAAAGGAAATGATGATCCTTTGTATCCAGCTAGATCTGTTGGGAACATGGAGACTGATAGTGGTGACAAGCTGAAGGGACCAGCAGAGAGGTTGCAAATGCGGTCTTTGCGAGACAACCTCGCTGCTGTTCAGAGTATGGCTGTTTATCATTCTCTCGATGCCAATGGTGGTCACTATCCACTGGCATGCATCGCATCAACGGTGCATCCAGGTACGCAACAAACTTTAGTGAACAGCCGTACTTTTGGTAAGTACTCCTATAGTGGTACGCCTTTAAAGACTGACTTTCTGACAGGGCATGGAACAAACGGGGTTGAGTTTCCACTAACCTCTAAAAGCAACCTTGGTGTGACAACTACAACTGTAGATGGCGTTTCGGTTGATCAGATGACGATAGCCGGGATCGCAACAGACTGGTCAAATGCGCTCAACAACTTGGCTTATTTTGCGGGCGATCCGAAGGGTGGAGCCCCTTCATTCCCAGCTGAACAAGAGAAATTAGGCGCTGCTGGCGACGAAGTACATCCCTATCCCTATCTGTCTATGTGGGGCGACTTTTCTATCCTACGTCGGGTACTAGGTCTCAGCGGAACTCTAAGCATCGCCGATCAATCTACGGTTCATACCGCTGCCTGTACTCTAGGAATGCTGGCCTACAACCTAGACAGCGTCGAAAAAGAGGCAAAGTCCATTATCAACGATCACCTAAGCGATTTAATAAGCGTCATTGATGATTCTACTAGCAAAGCAGCCATAGATACAAAAGCAACAGTCAAAGAGAAGTTTGATTTCATCTCTTCAAACATGTCGTCATCTCTTACAAGCGAAGAGGTAGATGCTATCAATCTATACCGACAGGTCGAAAGAGATCGCAGATTAGGATTTCTTCTTGATGATTCTACAACACCGGGCAGCGATATCTGTAGCGCGACAGAATTCGATGATGTGTCCGGCACAATCACAACTGCTCAAAAAGATTCTCTAGCGAGTGTTCTTTGCGTACAAACTGCGTCAGATATTCCATACTATCCTTCCCTTTACTATATTTTTCCAGTAGCAGATCACACGCAATATCCAACTCAGCCAACCGGAGAAGATTATATCTCGGAAGATATCTTTGACACAAATGTGGATACAGGTACCGACAACCGATACATCAAAACTATCAACACCGCAGACTACATCACAGTTGAGCCTTCAGACATAGCTCTAGTCCCTAATGCGCCAACGCAAGCGGCATGGAGAACACCTGTTAGATTAGTTGAAGATAACGGAAGCAATTTTGGCAGCTTTAGCGGACCTTCACCAGCGCCTAGTGCAGCGTTCGACAACAGCGCACAAAGTGATCCAGGAAATCTAGAGAAAAATCTTTCGCAAAATATCATACGTATCAAAGACGGTTCAAACTACGACTTCTATCAGACTGCCTTGTTGGACAAAGCAATTATGGATGGGCGCGAACTGTTAAGTGTTCGGCTGATGGATCTTGACATTGATCTTCTAACAAATGTAGGCTCTAGCACTAGCCTGACTGACGCTGATACAACAGTTGGCGGAAAAGCATGGATTCGTGAAGACAGCGGAATTGTCTACGCTTTTAGAGAGGATGCGATTAGAGAGGATGCAATTGTTCGACCGTATTCGAGTGGGCTTGATAGCAATGCCGATACAGCTTGGGACTCATGTAAAACAGTGACAGCTCTGACTACAGACGCTGACTGTTATATGAACATAGATCCGACTACACCTCACGATCCGCCGTTAAATAGCGGTACAGGTATTAGTCCAAAGCCAGTTGATATGTATGCCGATCCACTACGTCGGCCCTATGGGTTCCGTTTGAGTAATGGAGAGTCGCTAAACAGACCCGACGTTTCAGGTAATGAAATATCGGCAGGAATGACTCTTGTCTCTGACAATCCTATCTACATAAAAGGCGATTTTAACTTGCATGCGGAGAAGAATGTTTCTGACTTAGAAGCTGCACTCATTGAGGAGTTTAAAGGGCCAGGAAATTTACTAGGAACCGAATTTGCCGAATTTGGCTCTAATGACAACAACGAGAAGGCTGCTAGAAAGCTATTTTACGGGCGCAACACCTTGGACGAACGATTCGCTAGACCCAACGAAGATAATTGGCGTCCCGTTGAGATTTTCGCAGATAGTACCAACATATTGTCTAACATTTTCTTGGACGGTTGGATTGAAGACTACTTTGTCACGCAGTCGCGAACACCAAACAATAGCAATCGTGGTAAGCCAACTAAAAACTCTTCTTATCTCAATGCCAATCGCCCCTTCTTCACATCAGGTAGTGATTATGATTCCGATAAATGGAGAAGAGAAAAGGACAATGATGTCTCTACGCCTGTTTTGGTTGATAGGGATGCGAAAGTAGAAAGAAAGGATACTTCCGGCAGTTTTGGAGAATTTCCGAAAGTTTCAGGCGGAAGGTCCATATCGTTTTATCAAAAGACGGCTGATGCTCCGGATGGGGAACCTCTTTTCCGAGCAAGACAGATCCAACAGCCCTACCCCGAACGCACAACCATCAGCACTCCAAAAGCACCTGTTAGAATTAATGCCCTCCTGATAGGCGGCATCGTTCCAGCTAGGGAAGGACAAAGCTATGGTGGTTTCCATAACTTCCCTCGACTGCTAGAGTTCTGGGCTGGAAGGCAGCTAGTGATTTCTGGCGGATTCTTCCAACTGAACTTTAGTTCTCAGGCTGTAGCGCCTTATGACCAAGATGCTTGGGAACCTGGAGACCCTGTTTATAGCGGGTCGGGCGATATCGGGAATACTGGCAATTCCAAATCGAGTGAATTCTACTATGGCGCGGCTGACCGTATCTGGGGATATGATGTTGCTTTGCAGTATACGCCCGCTGCGCCTATTTCTCGCCGATTTGTTCGACTAGACCGTCCGCGTAGCGAGTTCTATAGAGAGCTTCCTGTAGATGATCCATATATCGCACTACTGTGTAATGCTGCGGGAGGTGGCTGCTAATGAAACTGACGACTCGAGAAAATCTGTTGGAATTGCTGGATTCTAAGATAAGGTTTCGAGCGGTAAGGAGGTCAAGGGAGAAGGGACTTACATTGATTGAGTGTCTCGTTGCGATCGCCGTGATCGCTTCCACGATTGGTGTGATTGCGCCTGTTACTATCTTGGCAGTCGCCACGCGAGTACAAAACCAAAGAGCTGAACAGGCTATCCATATCGCCCAATCTGAAATCGATCGAGTACGACTTACCGTTGAGCGAGGTGGAAACTATGCTCTCAACGTTGCTAGCAGTACATCAGGCACGGCGATATTAGACCTAGACGCTGTTTTGCCTCCTGAAAACATAAATAATCTGGCAGCTTCTACTTCTACAACTGCCGCTAGAGGTGTAGATGTAGATGGAGATTCTAGTGACGATTTCGCTGTTCAACTATTTCGGACGAACAGCTCCGCAGGCGTAGTAAACGGCGTTCCTGTTGCTTTCGAACTAGGAGTACGAGTATACAAGGCTAACACGATTCAAAAATTCGCAGCTAGCGATCTTAGCAGAGACCAAGCTGCCCTTACCTTCACAAGCGGCGAGGGACAAAGTGCGACTCGTCCACTAGCTGTACTCTACGCCACTATTGTAAAGAGTGATAGAACAGACTCTCTGTGCGACTATTACCGCTACAAACCTTCTACCCCTTTCGTAGCATCAACGACAAAAGCCTGCAATTAGGCTACCTACTTTCAGCATATTGACAGATCGTTAGTTATAAGTTGCCAAAACATATGTCCAAAGTAAGACAAAAAGCACGGCAGTACCGATTGCTATCCGCTCTGAAAAAATGCGAGGAAAAAGGCTTTACGCTACTAGAGCTGCTGATCGCTATGATTATCTCGGGAATGGTCGTTTCAGGATTGCTTTATTTAGTAGTGGAACTACTGAGAATAGACAACCGAGAAACAGCTTTAGAAGAAGTGCAGCGTGATACTAGACGTGCTATGAACTACATTGCCGATGATTTGCGTGAGGCTGTGTATGTCTATAGTACTCCGGCAACTGTGACTGCAAGTTCAACTACCGGTGTACAAAGCGCCTTACCTAGTGGAAGTATTCCAGTGCTGGCTTTCTGGCGAATCCAGCGATTGACCAAGCTGAAATGCCCGGAGTTGTAGTACTGCATAGTACGCCTTCTGTTGCTGAAAAGAGAAAGCTTGCAATACGCTAAAATTCGGCGAGCTGCTTATGAACTGGTCGTGTATGTACAACAGACAGGTCCTACTCCACCGTGGAAAGGAAAGTCTAGGATTAGCCGTTACAGTTTGAGTCAATATACTGATCCAACTAATCTAGTAGAAACAGATGGATATGTAGATCCAGGATTACAATTAAGCAACTTTGAAAACTGGCAAAAAGACCCGATTTATCAAAGACATTGCCAACAAATGATTCTGCAGTCTTGGTGGATTACATCGATAGGATTAGCATTGACGATAGCGCACTCCACCTCCCGATGTTATTGAATGTCGAAGATTGGATTCCAGATAGTCAGCCAGGAGACTACGATCTTTCCTCCTAGTGACAGCGAAGAGGACATAGCTTCTTCGCTTGTATTCGAGATTCCGATTCTCTCCTGCAGCAAGATCTTCAATTTGCCCGTTCTAATCAGGATGTATATGTGTTCTTGAGAGGAGATGCTTCAGCTCGTTCGTCATCGGTTGCGCCTGCCAGCGAAATAAGCCGTTCACCGATGTTACAGACTCAGGTGCTCATTCGTGGCGTCGTCAACAAAAACCCCACAGATTAACTTACTACTACACAGTAAGCCCTAGTATGAAAAAACATTCAGCAGCAGACGGCTTCACACTCATTGAATTACTTGTTGTTGTCGTTATGATTAGCGTTTTGGCTGCGATCGCAGCTCCAGGCTGGCTATCTTTCATGGCACGCCAGCGGACCGATGCCGTACGCGATGAGATGCTACAAATTCTACAGACGGCTCAATCGGATGCACAGAAAAACAACAAACCTTATGTGATCGGCATCAATTCCACTGCTGGATCTGCGGCGTTGACAGTAGGGCCGACTCTGGTTTCAGGAGTCACTTACGAGCTTGGAAGTGGTTCTAGCAGAGAGAAGCTCAAACTAAACACTAAAGTTAACAGCGTGACATTCACACACAAGGGAGAAGTTGATGCTTTGCCTGCTGATATGCCTTTTGTTATTGAAGTATCATCGAAAGATACTGCTGTCCCGCGCTGTGTCATAGTGACAACTATTTTAGGTAGTCTGGTAACAGCAGAAGGAGACAATTGCACAAATCCCAACTATGTTCCTTAGTCCTAGGTCAGTAGATTGTTTGCAGCTGAATGGAATCTACAGGAAACCTCTTTATGCAGAAAGATAGAAGCGTTGAACGTGGCTTTACCTTGCTTGAGCTACTTGCTGTAACTGTCATACTTGGTGCATTAGCTGCAATTGCTGCTCCTGGCTGGCTGAGATTTTTGGCGCGACAGCACACGATATCCGCTCAGGAACACATTCGTCAGGATGTCCAGCAGGCTCAAATGAAATCTCAACAAAACAATGTTTTGTGGCAGTTCAGCGTTCGAGAGGTCGACGGTATTATTGAAACAACAACTCACCCGGCAACGGTTGACCCTGGTGTATCTAATTGGGAGTCTCTGAACAAATCTATACGTTTGGATTCAGAGACCACCCTGCTGTTGAAAGGCGGAGTGCGCTATGTACGTTTCGATGAGAAAGGCAACGTTCGTGGTTCCAGGCTTGGTCGAATAACTGTCTCTAGCAAACAGTTTCCCGAGATAAAACAGTGTGTGATTGTGTCAACACTTATAGGTGCTACTCGAACAGCCCAGGAAAATACAAAGCCAGACCCTAGCTACAGGACAAAAGACAGGTTCTGTTACTGAGCGGTAGAAGTCCTAGCCTAGTGGTGTCTCGAAAGCCCACAAACTGAGTGCCTTTCCCTCATCAATCGCGGCTGCCGTTGATGCCGTCGAAGAGAAGGAAGAGACCGCCGAGGAAGATAGCGATCGCAGTTACAGCCAGTATCCAGTCAAGTGAGCCAGTGCTTTCCATAATGCTTTGTTTTTGGCGTTTATTTATTGATGTGCAGCGATTATAAGGCTTTGCAGGCGGAGACGAATCTTTGGAGTCCGGATAGGTCTTGGTGAATGGCGATTTGAGCATAGTCACCTTGATCAGAAATTAGGTCTGCAACGGTTTCTGCCTGTCCCTTCATGAGTTCGCATAGGAAAAGACCGCCGGGTCGTAGATAGCTGGCGCTGTTGCTGACTAAATAGTCGAGAGCATCCAACCCCTTGAATCCACCGTCCAAAGCCAGGTGAGGTTCGTGATGGGTGACTTCGGGCTGAAGAGTAAGGACAGTTTTGCTGGGAATGTAGGGTGGGTTAGAGACAATGGCTGCTAAGTTTCCTTTCAACGGATCTAAGGGGGTGAGCCAGCTACCTTGCTTAAAGGTGACGCGGTGGCTGAGATGATTTCTCTTAGCGTTGGATTGGGCCACTTTTAGGGCTTCGTTGCTGATATCGGTTGCATAGATGGTGGCGGTGGGTAGCTGCCTGGCGAGAGCAAGGGCAATCACACCACTCCCCGTCCCTAGATCAGCCCAACGGCCAACAAGAAGTTGTTCTGCAATAGGACTCTGCCTAGCTAAGTCCAGCGCAATATCAATGATGAGTTCGGTTTCGGGGCGAGGGATGAGCACATCAGGCGTAACGGTAATCACTAAATCTCGCCAGGGAGTCTCACCTACTAGGTATTGCACTGGGACACGGCTGATTACACGCTGTTGCCATCTCTCCGTGAGTTCTTCAAAGGAAAACCTGATTGGAATGCCTGTTTGAGAAAAATATGTGTCTAGTCGGAGGGCAGTGCTGGTGAGCGGAGTAACGCCTTGCAAGAGCCAATCGACTTCAAAGGCTTCAATATTATTTGACTGAGCAAGTTGAATCGCCCAGGCTCTCCATTGATGTATCGCTTGTCCAGATACGACAGCTTCAGACATTCAGAGTACGTGCAGCAGGCTAGGTATATCGATGACTTCTGAAAACTCACGAATCTCTTGAAGCGCTTTGTGAAAGGCGCTTTCTTGGACTTCGTGAGTGACCACGACAAGTTCAACCAGGCTGTCTTGGATGCCGATTTGGACGATAGATTCCAGGCTGACGTTGTGCTGTCCGAAGCAGGTACCTAGCTTGCCGATGACGCCAGGAGTGTCCTTTACCAAGAGGCGGATGTAGAGGCGAGTGACGACTTCGGTGCTAGGGACAATGTCGAGGCTGTGAGTATGAGAGCAGGCAAGCAGAGGATTTGAATTCTGCTGACTGTTTGGGTTAGCAGCGATCGCAACCAAATCAGAAACAACAGCGCTAGCGGTGGGGCCTTCTCCAGCACCAGGACCGTAGAGCATGATCTGGCCGATAGGGTTGCCTTCGACAAGAACAGCGTTATTGACTCCATTGACGCTAGCTAGAGGATGACTAATAGGCACTAAGGTCGGGTGGACGCGGACCTGAATGCGATTGGTGATCTCATTCAGGTTGGCTTCTTTGGGTAGCTGTGCGATCGCCAGCAGCTTGATCACAAACCCCAGCTTCTCTGCATAGGAAATATCAGCCGCGCTCACATTACGAATACCCTCACAGTAGACAGCTTCTCGGCTGACACGTCCGCCAAACGCAAGGGTTGCCAAAATCGAAATTTTGTCAGCGGCGTCTAAGCCATCAACGTCCGCCGTGGGATCGGCTTCGGCGTAGCCCAATGCCTGAGCATCGGCGAGGATAGCTTCAAAGTCGCCACCCTCGGTCTGCATCCGGGTAAGAATATAGTTCGTAGTGCCATTGATGATCCCCATAATCGCACTGATGCGATTGACGCTAAGAGATTGCTTCAGCGGCGCAATAATAGGGATACCGCCACCGACAGCGGCTTCGATCATGACGTAGACGCCCGCTTTAGTAGCGGCTGCGTAGATTTCTTCGCCATAGCGAGAGATTACCGCTTTGTTGGCAGTAACAATATGTTTGCCGTTTTCAATAGCTCTAAGAATTAGCGAACGAGCGGGCTCTAGTCCGCCGATGACTTCGATAATGATGTCGATATTGGAATCGGTGACGATGCTATCAAGGTCTGTGGTGTAAATAGCATCTGGGAGATTGACTGCACGGGGTTTGAGCGATCGCACCCCCACTTTTTCAATCTTTAGCCTGTTCAACAGCGCATGTCGGCCTGTCGCCTCTAGTAGAATCTTTGCGACTCCGGTGCCCACGGTGCCCAGTCCTAACATGCCGACTTTTAGTACCGCCTTAGAGTCCAATGTCCCGCCATCTCACAAAATTAACTTCCCAATTGTACAAGGCGGGTCGCTCTCTTTTGAGAACGACCCGCCCTATTTGTTAATTCAGCTCAGTTCAGTACCAGCCACGCAAAACTTTAGTAAGTCTCTACGTTCCACTTGTGAGCTTTCTTCAAAGTACGACGATACTCAGTCCAGTCAACGCCCGCTTTAGAAGCTTCCGCCGCCATCGCCTCATCAATGCCGTCTTCCATACCCTTCAGACCACAGATATAAACGTAGGTATTATCCTGCTGAACCATCTGCCAGAGACGCTCTGCGTTCTCAGCCACACGGTGCTGGATATACATGCGACCGCCTTCAGAGTTCTTTTGCTCACGGCTGATTGCATAGGTCAGCTCAAAGTTGTCAGGGTAGCTGGACTTAATCTCCTCTAGCTCTTCTTTATAGAGGATGTTCTCCGTTTTTGGAATACCAAAAATGAGCCAGGCTTTACCTTTGAACTGATAGTCAGGGTTTGCCTCACGTTCTTTGTCTTTGAACATCCGCCACAGGTAGGCGCGAAAAGGTGCAATGCCTGTACCCGTGCCCATCATGACAATATTGGCGTTGGGATCGTCAGAAAGCAGCATTTCCTTACCGACGGGTCCAGTGATTTTCACCTTGTGACCAACGTCTAGATTGCAGAGGAAAGAAGAGCAGACGCCCTTAACCTGTTCACCAGTTTCTGGGTCTTTGTACTCTAGCTGACGCACACACAGCGAGACTGTTTTATCGTTTACGTCATCACCGTGCTGAGTAGAGGCGATTGAATAGAGACGAATTTTGTGGGGTTTGCCGTTTTCGTCTTCGCCATCAGGAATGATCCCGATACTTTGACCTTCTAGATAGTGCAAATCACCTTCTGAAAGATCGAACTTAAGGTGTTTGACTGTGCCGATACCGCCTTCCGCAACCAGCTCGTCGTTAGAGAGACATTTGCCTAGATACGGTGACTTAGGGCGGTAGATATTAACCGGAACTTTTTTCTTCTCTTTGGCTTGAGTCATTGTTTTCTTCTTGGAGTCTGAGGATGTTGCAGTTTGCGCAGAAGATGCATCACCGTTGTCTGATGGACTAGATGGTGCGGTTTCGTTGGCAGGGCGAATACTAACGATGGTGCCGCCCAACTTCATGATGCGCTTGGTTTCTTGCTGCATACGGCTGTAAGGGACGACGATAGAAGTAGTGCCACTACGACGGACAGGCGCTTCCATATCGGAGCCCTGACCATTTTGGCCTAGCCCTTCTACTTCGTATACATAGAGTCGGCTGTCTGCGCTGGTGACGGTGCTGCTGGAGTTGTACATCCTTGATAATCGCCTCGGGTGGCTTCATATAGCTATATAAAATCTAGATTATCATTGCGAGCTGATGGATTTCATCTCCTGTTAACGAATATCTGCTGGGCGATATAGAGACAAGGATGAGCAGGCTCTGCGGAAATTGTAGTGTGTCTGTCTGCACCTGAGGTCATCGTTTGTTGAGTTTATCGAGTGTGGGTAGTGCCTTTAATTTGCACAAAAGAGAAGCATTTTTACTGATGGCAGGCTGCAATCGAGGGTGGGCGAGCGGCACCTTTTGATATAGCTGTTTGGAGGATGAGTTGAGACTAATGGGGATCGCCCCTGCGAGATTGCTTGTTGGGACGGCGTGGTGTCTGATAATATTCAATATACGTAATCAAAAGTTTCAAATCATTAAAAAGTGTGATTTGTCTGGGTTCATACTTGAGCCAGTAGCGGGTGGTTGACAGCTGCTGCTGGACTGGGAGAGCCTTTTCTTTTTGGGCAATCATGGCTGGCTTTTCGTTGTCATGCAAAAGATTGTCTGTCTTTGATTCTTTAAATATGATTTTGTTGTAGAGGACCCTATGACCAGTAAAGACGGCCAGGTAGTTTTAATCGGTGTTGCCGGAGACTCAGGATGCGGCAAATCGACTTTTTTGCGTCGGTTGGCAGACCTCTTTGGCGAAGAGTTTATGACAGTCATCTGTTTGGATGATTACCATAGCTTGGATCGTAAGCAGCGCAAGGAAAAGAAGGTTACGGCGCTCAATCCGAAGGCGAACAATTTTGATCTGATGTATGAGCAGATCAAGGCGCTGAAAGAAGGTAATGCGGTTGATAAGCCTATCTACAACCATGAGACAGGCGAACTCGATCCACCAGAGAAGGTTGAGCCTAACAAGATCGTTGTGATTGAAGGCTTGCATCCTCTGTATGACGAGCGTGTGCGCAAGCTTCTGGACTTTAGCGTCTATCTCGACATCAGCGATGAGGTCAAGATCAACTGGAAGATCCAGCGCGATATGGCCGAGCGGGGTCATACGTATGAGGATGTGCTAGCTGCCATCAATGCACGCAAGCCTGATTTTGAGGCTTATATCGACGTACAAAAGCAGTACGCTGACGTGGTTATTCAGATCTTGCCAACGAATTTGATTCCTGATGACAAGGAAAACAAGATCTTGCGGGTGCGTTTAATTCAACGTGAAGGGATTGAAGGCTTTGAGCCGGTTTATCTGTTTGATGAGGGATCGACGATCAATTGGATTCCCTGTGGGCGTAAATTGACTTGTTCTTATCCGGGTCTACGGATGCAGTATGGTCCTGATAGCTACTTTGGCAATGAGGTATCTGTGCTGGAACTAGATGGTGAATTCGATCGCTTAGAAGAAGTGATTTATGTGGAGAGCCATCTCAGCAATACGTCGACCGCTCACTACGGTGAAATGACTGAGCTGCTGCTGAAGCATCGCGACTATCCGGGATCTAAAAACGGAAGCGGTCTATTTCAGGTCTTAGTCGGTCTCAAGATGCGGGCGACCTATAAAAAGCTGACCGCGTCTGAAAAGGTACCTGCGGGTTCAGTTGCCTAGGTTGAATATCTGAAGGCATGAGCTATTTGGGGGTGGTCGATTTGACTATCCCCTTTTTTGTTTGCCGATGCGATCGCGGTAGGCTTATCGTCGAAAGCATTGTAGAGTATTGACTAATAAACAGCCCCTCATACGTTACTTCTAGGGTTTTCTTTGGCAGGCTATAGGTATAGCCAGTGTCGAATGTATTGATCGAATCGCTGGTCGAGGTTACCGCTCCTTAGTTTATTTTGGCATCGATTATGGCTTCAAGTTCTCAGCTCACCAGCATTTTGATTGTCGAGGATAGTCAAGGACGACGCGAGATTTCTTTGGATAGCTCGGTCTATTCAATTGGACGAGACCCAAAGTGTGATATTCGACTGGCTTCACAGTTTGTATCGCGGCACCATGCGACGCTAGTACAGCTTCCTAACGATGGAAAGAAGGTGCTGTACCGAATCGTAGACGGCAATCTGAAAGGTAAACCAAGCGCGAACGGGATGCTAATCAATGGACGCAAGATACAGTCTCATGACTTGATTAACGAAGATGAAATTGTCTTTGGGCCGCAGGCACGGGCGATTTTCTATCAGCTGGCAAGGGATACTTTCTCGGGAGTCGCGCCAGATGAATTTGACATTACGCTGATTAGTCCAAATATGGTGGACGAAGACGAGGGATAGCAGATGCAGCTCGAGCGTTCTGGTAAGCTCCCGGTTCAGAAGGTGGTGATGGGCGATCAGAAGGCATTGACAGAACTGAAGCAGTGCTTTGAGCAACTTCGCCGGGAGAGAAATCTGGTCGATCGCCAGTACAAAATTTTACGAGAGTGCGAGCGGCGACAGATTTCACCGGAGCAGTTTGAGTCGATGTTCGCACACTATTGCGCTCGGCGAGCCTGGAATAGAAGAGCGGATGGTGGACTTAGAAAAATCGCAGATATTGTAGCTCAGCTGAGCATTTTGTTTGGCCTAGTTCTATTTGTGACGGAGGCCGAAAGTCGCAAGCAGCAAGCGAATGAGCAGGCTTGGGGGGTTATTATCGCAGCGCAGAGGGCGCAGGTGATCAAGGATGCAGAGGGGATGGGGGATGCTTCTCACCTGGGCCGAATTGCGGCGCTAGAGGCGTTGAACCAGGGCTGCGGAGAGGAAAGAGAGGCTAGTCAGCAGCCGTTTTGGGTGAACTGGCTGCCGTGGGAATGGTCACTTTGGCATTCGAAGTGCGCAACGCTTCAGGGGTTGTGGCTAGCGGGGGTGCATTTACCCAATCTTCGTCTGCCGTATGCTAATTTGCGAAATACGAATTTTAGAGAGACTGGTCTGTGGGCCGCTAATTTCAGCGAAGCAGATCTTTCTAATGCGGTTTTGGAAAGGGGGTTGCTGAACGAAGCGGATTTATCGGGAGCGAATCTGACTGGTGCGGATTTGAGGGGTGCGGATTTATCAGCAGTGGATCTGACCGGAGCGATTCTGCTTAAAACGGACTTCACGAATTCTCAAGATGATACGAAAAAAGTACCGTCTCAACGAACTCGGCTAGTGCAGGATCAACTAGAGGAAGCTTTAGTGTGTGAAGCGCAGTTTCCTGAGGAGATAACAGCGCCGAATGAAAACTGTTTTGGAGTGCAGCTCGCACTGCATAAGCAATATCCAAAACAGTTTGAGAGCGAAGCTGCAGCCTGCAAGTTTGTAAAGGACCTAACGGATCAAGAATTTGACTGGGCCTGCGAACGGGTTGGAAACAGATAGAGAAGTCCCGATATCCAAGTGAGCGCGACGGCTACCCAGAAAAGGAGAAGGGCTGCGTCTTGCCAAGGGTTGCCCAGAGGCGCGAGGAGAAGAGCGATCGCAACAATCTGCACCACGGTTTTCGCTTTCCCCCAAATCCCAGCACCCGGAACCTTGCCCTGTTGAAAGGCGGGGTTGACTCGCCATCCAGAAATCGTTAGCTCCCTAGCTAGGATGAGAAAAACGCCCCAGGCCGGAATTTCGCCCAGGCCGACAAGGGCCATCAAAGGAGCCATAACCAGCAGTTTGTCGACTAAAGGATCTAGAAACTTGCCTAGGTCGGTGACCTGGTTCAGTTTGCGTGCTAGATAGCCGTCGAGCCAGTCTGTTCCAGCAAAGATGACGAAGGCAACGACGCTGAGCCAACGCCGGAAGTCAGTGGGATCTAGAAGCGCCACTAGAACGATGGGAACGCCAAGGAGCCGGGAAACGGTAATCCAGGTAGGTAGGTTCATTCTGGTTTTCTATGGGCTGGTTTTCCGGATGAGTGGCGGTGATGTCCGGGACCGTACGAAATCTGTGGTTCGACGTAGCTAGGCGGCTCGACGTGAATAGTGACCCGGCTAGGTCCAAAGGCTTCGGCAATCTGATGCTCAATTTGCTCTGTGATGTTGTGGGCGCTGAGGATATCTTGGGGCTCGACGATTAGGTGCATGTCGATGAAGACCTGACGACCGAGCAAACCTCTAGAGGCGATATTGTGGCAGTTGAGCACGCCGGGAACTTGCATAACGACGCTGTGGATCGCTTCGGGTGCGATCGCCATTTCGTCCACAAGCCAGGGCAAATTTGCCGATAGCACGACCCAGCCGCTGCGAATAACCAGGAGCGCGACCGGAAAGGCCAGCACAATATCTAACCACTGAACTCCAAGCCAAACGCCAATCAGTCCACCGAGAACGGTAATTGTAATCCAGATATCGCTCATCGTATGCTGAGCGTCAGCAACGAGAATATTGCTGCCCAGTCTGCGGCCTACTCGCCGCTCATAGAAAGCTACGAAGATATTGATACCGAGTACCAGGAGCATAATCCATAGTGATAAGGCACTCATGGTGACGGGTTCGCTCTCGAACAGGAGGCGTTCCCCGGCTCCTTTTAGAATTTCGAAGCAGGCAATTCCTAAAAAAGCGGCAATGCCGAGTGCGCCTACAGCCTCAAATTTTTGATGGCCGTAGGGGTGGTCGCGGTCTGGTTCGGAGGAAGCAAGCTGATTGGTAACCAGTCCCAAGACATTGTTGGCACTGTCGGTGACGCTATGAAGAGCATCTGCCATCAGACTAAGAGATCCTGTCCACCAGCCAACTATTGCTTTTAGAACAACGACAATAATATTGAGAACAAGCGTGAGCAGTAGGACTCTTCTAACTTCAGCGCGGTACGTGTAGAACCCTTTGTGAGTGTCGTGAATATGACCATGGTCATGAGGCGTCCCTGGCCGATGAACATGATCCGAAGGCTGCACTGAATCGGTTTTAGTCACGTCTTAGAGCCTCCCAGATAGGCCATCAGCACTGTTAGCCTATCGCGTTCTTGAAGGTTTGGGGGCTAAGATTCGTATCGCTTGTACTGTCGCTTCAGACACTAGCCCCTTGAGCGCTGACCTCTAAAACAGCCTGATTTACCTGGGTGAAGATGGCATGGCAGTGGTTTTGCTGACGGAGGGGAAGCTCTTCGTTTTTGACGATCAAATCGATTTTTGCGCCTTGGGTTTTGCGTGCAGGTGGATTGAGTAAAATTTCGACGGTCGCCAGCTGTGAGAAGGAGACTTGTCCTGGTTTTTCTTTGGCAACTATATAGACGGGGTCTTGATAGACCAGATCGAGGTCGCAGGCTTTCAAGGCACTCACAAGTCCCTGGTGGACTTCTTCTTTCGGTGCGCCGGTCATAAATAGATTGGTGTAGCGAGCCATAGTGTGAAATTCAATGTGTGAAGTTCAAGAGATGAACGATCGCGCGGCCAAGGCTGCCGTGCCTGTTATCCTATCGAAGACCAATGACAGAATACCGCTGTTTTTGGGAATAGGGAATAGGTGAACATAAAAGGGTGTATAAATTAGCGCTCGGTGGGCTAAGGGAGATTGCTGAGTGGGCGGTTAGGAGATAAGCAGATGCGCGGAAAACTGATTGTTTTTGAAGGGGGGGAGGGCTGTGGTAAGACAACTCAACTTCAGCGATCGCACGGTTGGCTAGTTGAAAATCAAACCTGGCAACTGTTGCGCTCAAGAAACCAGGTGGCGGGCGTAAAAATGACACGCGAACCAGGAGGCACAGCGTTGGGTAAACATCTGCGTCGGCTGCTGCTGAATGGAGCTAGCTCGTCCGACCAGAAAATGATGCCGATTGCTAGCCGAGCGGAGCTGCTGCTGTATGCGGCGGATCGAGCTCAGCATGTCGAGGAGACGCTGCTACCCTGGCTAAAGGCGGGATATTGGGTGCTGTGCGATCGCTACACGGATTCTACAGTGGCCTATCAGGGCTACGGTCGTCAGCTAGACCTGTCGTTGATAGCGACGCTCAACCAGATTGCCACTGGGGGCCTCAAAAGTGATCTGACGCTGTGGCTGAAGGTCTCGCCTGATGTGGGACTATCGAGGATGCGATCGCGTGGACAGGCGGATCGCATTGAGCAGGCAAGTATGGCGTTTCATCAGCGGGTAAGTGATGGGTTTGCAGCGCTAGCGCAGGACGATATGACGGTAACGGTAGAGGGCGATCGCTCTGCGGATGAGGTCGCGGCTACTATTCAGAAAATCTTGCAATCGCGTTTGGCGCAGTGGTATTTCGAGTGAGTACAAGATCTGTAGATATGGACCCAGATCCTTTTGCACGTTTGGTCGGGCAGGTGCAGGCAGTGACTTTATTACGGCGGGTGGTGCAACGGCAGCGGATAGCGCCAGGATACCTGTTTGTAGGCCCGGCTGGAACTGGAAAGTCTCTAGCGGCGATGGGATTTGCGCAGCTGTTGTTACGGTCTAAGACCAGACGGCTAGAGACAGAGATTGTGCAGGACAAAGCGGTACTCGCTAGGAGGATTCGCGATCGCAATCATCCCGATTTGCTGTGGATAGAGCCGACTTATCTACACCAGGGCAAGCTGCTGACGGCGGCTGAGGCCGCTGAGGCAGGGCTGAAGCGCAAGAGTCCGCCTCGCATTCGCCTACCGCAGATTAGAGAGATCGCTCGGTTTTTGAGTCGGCCTGCCTTAGAAGCGGACCGCGCTGTGGTGGTGATTGAGCAGGGTGAAAAAATGGCAGAGGGGGCGGCTAACGGCCTTTTAAAAACCTTGGAAGAGCCGGGCCGCGCCACGCTGATTTTGATGGCACCTGACCCGCAGGCGCTGCTACCGACGCTGATTTCTCGCTGCCAGTCGATTCCTTTTTGCCGACTAAATAGTGAGCAAATGGCGCAGGTGCTGACGCAGACGGGACATAAAGAGATTTTGCAGTCAATGGAGGTGATGGCGATCGCACAGGGATCTCCCGGGCGAGCAATTGATAGCTGGCAGCAGATGCAGGCTTTGCCTCCTGAACTACTGGCACGCCTAGACAATCCGCCTGCTCTTACACAGAATGCTTTAGAGACCGCTAGAGACATCAACCAGACGCTAGATACAGAAGCTCAGCTGTGGCTGTTGGACTATTTACAGCATCGCTATTGGCAGTATGGCTTGAGCCAATCGGGTGACCTAGAGGCATTGGAAAAAGCGCGAGAGTATTTGCTAGCGTATGTACAGCCAAGACTAGTGTGGGAAGTGACGCTATTAGCCTTGGCAAGGCGCAGGGTAAAGGGTTCCAACATTATTCGCTAGCTGGCTAGAAAGTAGGGTGCTCTCAGGTTAATACTCCCCAGGTGGTCATACCTACAGCGAGGCCAAGACCAAGAATAATGGGAGAGAGCCAGGCGGTCATTTTTTCTGGAAAAGGATGAATGTGTGTGAGGCCGTTTTGAATGGTGAGCACAGCATGAGAGAAAGCCCATAGTGTAGCTATCAGCAGACTGATATGAGCAGTCAAAGGGCCGCGATCGCCCGCAACTAGCCGCGCTGTATCGGGAAGAATGGCGCTAATGATAGCCAATAGTCCTAGCGGAATCATTGCGGTCCCCAGCATGAAAATATCGCCTACCCACAGCCCGCCCAGACGTAGAAAAACCCTGGCTAGCGAGACTACTAGCACCATTGCCACAAACATCAGACCACCTGCTAACCACAGCCAAGAAGCAATCAGCCAACTGCTGTATTCGAGCTGTTGAGTCGCACCCAGGACAAAGCAAAGGTTGGCAAGAACAGCTATACCGTAGCCAACCCTGTTGGCTTGATGAGAACTCAGCTGCCGGTAGAGTGGAACCATCTCTCCGGCGGGATTGCTGAGCAGTCTGAGAATGACGAGGTAGCCTGATGTGCCGATATTCGGTTTCTGTGGGTGATTGGGCCTTTTGGCCTTGCCTCGGTGGGTGAGCTGACGAATGAATTTCAGGGTGAGCGATGATCTCGGCGCTTTAAACGTGCCGAGAACCTGTTGCAGGTGATGGTAGCTAGCCAGGTCGCCCTGCTCGCGATAGAGCTGCGCAGACTGTCTGAGGTCTTTGACTGCGTCGCTGTAGCTGTGCAGCTCTTGATGCGCAATGCCGCGCCGGTAGAAGTAGCGAGCGTCTTCGTAGTCGTGTCGGATCGCATCAGAGAAGGCCGCGATCGCACTTTCTACATATCCTAGCCGATAGCGAGCCATGCCCTGATAGTAATAGATCTGGCTGGTGGTAGAGTTTGTTTTGGAATGATTAGCTTTAGAAACAAGTAAGATCGCACGCTGACAGTCAACGAGCACGCCAGAATCGTCGTCTAGAACATAGCGAACTTCGGCTCGGCGGATGTAGGCTTCTATTAGCTGACTGTCGAGGACAATAGCCTGGGTGTAATCTGCGATCGCATCTTCATAGCGGTGGGCAACTGCAGAGTGGATGCCCCGCAAGTAAAACTCATCGGCGGTACTAGGCATTGATGAAGCGCTGTTTGTATAGCTTTCTTGTCTTCCTTTTTGCTGTCGCAGCAAACTCCGATCATAATGCCGTCTTTGAACTCTATCTTTTAGCACTTCGTAGGCTTCTTGAATCCTGTGAAACCTGGCGATCGCCTCAGGCTGGTTAGGATGAAGGTCGGGGTGATACTGCCGCGCTAGGCGACGAAAGGCTGTCTTGATGTCTTGATAGCTGGCGTGTGGGGATAAGTGGAGACGACGATAATAGTCACCAGCAGAAGAGGCCATAGTCGAAAAGAAGGATGAAGCCAGAGCGTGAAGATAAACGGAAAAGAAAAAGTCTATGAGCGTATTATTTTATCGAGTTTCTAACCGTTGACTGTGCCGATACAGCAGCAGCCACACGTAACTTTCTGCACTTTTTGATACCTAACTTGGGCTATCAGTCCAAAGGATACTTAGAAGGACATGCCTGTCCCAAAGCTAGGACGGCATTCTGTCCGCCAAAGCCAAAGCTAAAACAGAGCAAATTTCTCAGCAGCGCTCCTTGCCCTGTCCGCACGAAATCTAGATCAAACGCAGCCCGCTGTAGCCCTACACAAGGCAACACCTGCTGCCGCCACAAACCCAGCAGTCCCAACGCCACGTTCAACGCTCCCGAAGCGCCTAGCGTATGACCTACTGCCCCTTTACTGGCCATCACCAGCAAACTACGCTCCGAACTGCGTCTCAGCTGCTGTGCCATTATCTCGGCAATCAAACTTGCCTCCATCCGATCGTTTTGGGCTGTGCTCGTCCCATGCGTATGTATCGCATCAATCTCTTGTGACTTCAGTCCACTCCGCTCCAAGCAAAGGGCAATTGCGCTCCTTCCCATGCTGTAATCCGGATCAAACGAACTCATGTGATGGCTATCGTTAGTAATACCGGCGCCTAAAATCTTTCCATAGATGCGTGCGCCTCTGCGTGCGGCTAGAGACGCCGGCTCTAACACCATGAGTGCGCCGCCTTCTGCCAATACGAACCCCTCGCGACCCACATCAAAGGGATAGCACCCCGTTTTTGCCAGCGCTCCCATCTTTCCGAATCCTGCTATCGTCAGCGGCGTAATGGGGGCTTCTACCGCGCCTGCGATTACCCGCTGACACTGCCCGGTCCTGATTAGGTCTGCTGCCTGTGCGATCGCCCATACCCCCGTCGCACAAGCTGCCATTGGAGCTAGCAGCAACCCCTTAGCGCCTACTACTTCAGCTACTTTCAGCGCTGGGCCATGCGCCAATGATGCGAACCAGTTTCCTTTTATCTGTCCTGGCAGACTGCGCTGATGAGCTGCCATCGACTCTAAAACCTGCAGCGAGCTGCGACTAGAGCCTACTACCACACCGCAGTTTTCTCCTGCTTGCGATCGCCCGTCTCCCGCCTGCGCTCTGCCTGCGGCCTCGAGTCCGGCATCTTGCCAAGCCTGCCGAGTCAGCTGTTCGGTCATGTCGATCAAAGAGGTTGGCACTTTGCCGATCATTGCCAAAGGTCCTGGCGCTAAATCTAAAAACGGCTGACGGAGTGCGATTGCACTCTCACCAGCCATTAGCCTTGTCCAATTCTCCAGCGCCGAACTGCCTAGCGCTGTAATCAAACCGATGCCAGTCACTACAACTTCTCTAGCAGCAGTCACTGACGGTTAGTCTCCCAACAAACTACTCAATCTACTCAGCGCCAGTATCCGGTAGCACCAAATTCTCTGCTCCGGAGGTGATCTTGACGTAGCTAATCACGTCGCCAACTTGAATATCGTCTACTAAGTCCATACCCTCTGTCACATAGCCAAACACAGCGTAGCTTCCGTCCAAGAAAGCCACGTCTGCCAGGGTAATGTAGAACTGTGCTGACGCTGTATTCACGCCAGAGCGAGCCATTGCGATCGCTCCCCGCTTGTGATTCAGCTCAGGCACCGCCTCAATATTCGCCTCCGGAAAAGTCTTTCCATAGACAATCTCATCTGATTCTATGGGTAAAATCTCCAGCGGAATCATACGCTCTTGCCCAGTGTCTGGATCGATATAGCCGCCTGTGCCCAGTCGACTAGTCGGTACATTTGGATCGACGCTCTGCGGATCGCCGCCCTGAGCTACGAAGGGCTGGGGCGATCGCACCACTCGGTGAAATACGGTTCCGTCATACACACCCTTCTCAGCAAGATCGACGAAATTACCTGCTGTGATCGGTGCCTTGTCGCCGTCTAACGCTATCGTGATCGTCCGGCTACCCACTCGAATTTCAGCTGTCGCCTTACCGTTTAAAACGGGCAAGCCTGCTGTCATCTCGGCCACTGTTGGCCCAGCGGCAACTAATGGAGCTTTTGGATCTGGAGCCTCTTCGGCAATAGGCGTTTCTGTCGTTGTACAGCCAATGACTAATAGTGCGATCGCCACCAGCACGGACCATCGACTACCCCATCCAAATTTCAATTTCATTTGATACATGCTCCCAAAAAAAGCCGCTTCTGTACTCTTCCCTTCTTTCGCTTAGCCAATCAGTTTCTGATACCAGTCTCAGTCAGCTAGTCTTCCAAACCCACCTAATCAACTTTGGAACGAAGTCTGCGCTTGAGAAGATCGCCGCTTATGTTGCCATAAGCCAAGCGCAACTTCAAGATGTTGAAGTACCTAATTTCAGGATGTTATTGCTATGCCAGGCTGCATGAAGAGACTGTGCGGGAAGGCTTTGCCCGCAGCAGGTAAAGGCTGCCTGCTTATAGCCCTTCCAAAGGCACCTGTAAGAAGCGAGCAAGCTCTGCTCCCTGGTTTTCTAGTTCTGAGAGCGAGATTGGCTGCCCAACTCGCGTCATCGGAATATCGCCCTTACCCTTGAGCCTTAGATAGAGCGCCCGCTTTGGACTCAACCCTTCTTGAATGTCGGCTCGCACCGCTACAACGTCTTTTAGGGGATAGCGCAGATCAATCTGCCGATTTTCTCCGGGGAAGCCATGACGAAAAATGCGGACTTCACTGGCGTCCTTATTGAATTCGTTGTAGCCGCCACCTATATCCCACGCCACAATCAGGCATAGATAGACACACAGCAGCAGTGCCGCTACACCATAGAACCCCATTGCAATCCCCTGCGGGATGAATACCAGCTGCGCAGGCAAATCAGAGAACGGCAGCAAATTGATATGTAGATAGCTAGAAAGACCTGCCAGGAAGAAGCCACTCCCCCCAATCGCCGTCACCCCAGCCCAAAAATAATTGCTAGGTCGCCGCGCTCCTAGGATATCTCTGCGCAAAACAGTCTTTCCCGCAGATTCAGCTTTGGATTTGGCTTTAGGTGAAGCAATCGGGTTTTTAGAGACAGTCATAATTGTTAAAGGGCCAATCGAACGAGTTTATTACACAGCATTAAGCCGAGACTGTTTAAATAGTATCGGTTTACTCAAGCTTATGTTGATGACTCTGCCAACAAAAATGGCGGTAAATGCAAAAATTTATTAAACATTAAGAATTTCCATTGACGCTTGCTGTCCAAGGACTCAAATGATGCGATCGCCGTTTCCAACCGCTCTCAGCCACTGAATCTCAGCCACTCACGGAGCGTTTAGAAGGTTTGAGCAAGGTCATGTAGCTGGTAAAAAGAGAAGCGATCACGCCAATATCTCTTCTCTTTTCCATAGCCTTCCTCTATCGAAAAAGAAACTGAGAGCTAACATTGCGGATTGTAAAAATTTAGATGAGTCCTTATGATGAGTACATGCCAAAATCCTTTACGGTGGTGAACTCTAGCCACCTAGACTTGGACTGACTCAGGTGATCTATTTGCTGGGCAATCCAGCTTGACATCTACAAGCTCAGTCCATTGGTATCTGACACGTCTTAATATGCAATTCGCTGTTTGACGTGCATCTGTTCTGTGTCTGCTAGCCTCAAGCTTATAGACTTTAAGCCAGTGGACCTAAGGACTTAATGCCATACTAAGAGCCATATTGAGAGGATTGATAAAATGACCATAGCAATGGGACAAGCGCCCGCCGCGCGGGGACGGTTTAACGTCCTCGACGACTGGCTAAAGCGCGACCGATTTGTCTTTGTTGGGTGGTCCGGTTTGCTTCTATTCCCCTGCGCCTTCATGGCGATTGGTGGCTGGATGACCGGCACTACCTTTGTCACTTCGTGGTACACCCACGGTTTGGCAAGTTCCTACCTAGAAGGCTGCAACTTCCTAACGGTTGCGGTCTCTACCCCCGCTGATAGCATGGGCCATTCGCTCTTGCTACTGTGGGGCCCCGAAGCCCAAGGTTCACTCGTTCGCTGGTTCCAAATCGGCGGTTTGTGGGCGTTTGTAGCGCTGCATGGCGCGTTCGCTCTGATTGGCTTCATGCTGCGCCAGTTCGAGATTTCTCGTCTAGTCGGCATCCGTCCGTACAATGCGATCGCCTTCAGTGGTCCGATTGCAGTGTTCGTCTCGGTGTTTCTGATGTACCCGCTGGGCCAGTCCTCGTGGTTCTTTGCCCCGAGCTTCGGCGTAGCGGCCATCTTCCGCTTCCTGCTGTTCTTGCAGGGCTTCCACAACTGGACCTTGAACCCGTTCCACATGATGGGCGTGGCCGGTATTCTCGGTGGTGCGCTTTTGTGTGCGATTCACGGTGCGACCGTGGAGAACACGCTATTCCAAGACGACGACAATGCGAACACCTTTAGAGCGTTTGAGCCGACTCAGTCGGAAGAGACGTATTCGATGGTGACAGCGAACCGGTTCTGGTCGCAAATCTTCGGGATTGCGTTTAGCAACAAGCGCTGGCTGCACTTCTTCATGCTGTTCGTCCCCGTGACGGGCTTATGGATGAGTTCGATTGGCATTGTTGGTTTAGCCTTGAACCTGCGTGCGTATGACTTCGTATCGCAGGAAATCCGCGCTGCGGAAGACCCTGAGTTTGAGACCTTCTACACCAAGAACATCTTGTTGAATGAAGGTATTCGTGCCTGGTTGAGTCCACAGGACCAGCCGCATGAGAAATTTGTATTCCCTGAAGAGGTACTCCCCCGTGGTAACGCTCTCTAATAACAGCTTCGTTGGCGGCGGTCGTGACCAGCCCTCTACCGGCTATGCCTGGTGGTCTGGCAACGCCCGTCTAATCGATCTGTCTGGTAAACTGCTGGGCGCTCATGTCGCTCACGCAGGTCTGATTGTATTGTGGACTGGTGCGATGACTTTGTTTGAAGTCTCGCACTACATCCCCGAAAAGCCCATGTATGAACAGGGCTGTATTTTGCTCCCTCACCTCGCCACTCTGGGCTGGGGTGTCGGTCCTGGCGGTGAAGTTATCAACCTATTCCCCTACTTTGTCGTTGGGGTACTTCACCTAGTTTCTTCTGCTGTTCTGGGTCTTGGCGGTGTATACCATGCGCTCCGTGGCCCCGAAACGCTAGAAGAGTACTCCAGCTTCTTTAGCCAAGACTGGAAAGACAAGAACCAGATGACAAACATCATCGGCTACCACTTGGTCCTTTTAGGACTCGGCGCGTTTTTGCTCGTCATCAAAGCCTGCTTCCTAGGCGGCGTGTATGACACCTGGGCACCCGGCGGTGGCGACGTTCGTATAATCACGAATCCGACACTCAATCCGGCAGTTATCTTCGGCTATCTCACCACGTCTCCATTTGGCGGCGAGGGCTGGATTGTCGGGGTCAATAACATGGAAGACATCATTGGCGGTCACATTTGGGTCGGTCTCATCTGTATCTCCGGCGGCGTATTCCACATCTTGACCAAGCCATTTGGCTGGGCTAGACGTGCCCTAGTTTGGAACGGTGAGGCATACCTCTCCTACTCCATCGGTGCAGTTTCCCTGATGGCTTTCATCTGCTCCTGCTACGTTTGGTTCAACAACACCGCTTATCCTAGTGAGTTCTACGGTCCTACAAACGCCGAAGCATCACAGGCTCAGGCCATGACCTTCTTGGTTCGTGACCAGCGCCTTGGTGCCAACATCGGTTCTGCGCAAGGTCCAACGGGTCTAGGTAAGTACCTGATGCGCTCTCCAACCGGCGAGATCATCTTTGGTGGTGAGACCATGCGTTTCTGGGACTTTGACGGTCCTTGGCTAGCGCCTTTACGTGGCACCAACGGACTCGATCTTGACAAGCTCAAGAACGACATCCAGCCTTGGCAGGTACGCCGTGCAGCTGAGTACATGACTCACGCACCTAACGCCTCCATCAACTCTGTAGGCGGCATTATCACAGAAGTCAACTCCGTTAACTTCGTAAACCCCCGTCAGTGGCTAGCCTCCTTCCACTTTGTCATGTCCTTCTTCTTCCTAGTCGGTCACCTCTGGCATGCAGGTCGCGCCCGCGCAGCAGAAGGCGGCTTCGAACGCGGCTTAAACCGTGAATCAGAGCCCGTATTATCCATGCCCGATCTTGACTAGCAGCTTAGTTACCTTTGCGTAATTAGCTAGATAGAAAAGATTGAGCAAGAAAGCCACCATCGTTGCGATGGTGGCTTTCTTTTTATACTTTGGAGCACAGCGTGGTATGTCGGATCGATCCATCTCACTGCTATGCACTCAGCCACCACTGCTGAGCGTCGCGCGCGACGGTCCTCACCCACCAAACACCCAAAACGGTGTATTGAGGTATTTACCAGATCCCCTTTCGAGAGGTGTGGGAAAGCTCGGGTCCCCACGAACAGAGGGGTCTAGGGGAGGCAATCCCCTAATCTTGCCTCTTGCTTCCTGCCTCCTGCTTCTCGCCCCTTACCTTCAACTCCTTCCTCTAGAATGAGTCACATCGCCAGTAGACCTTGCAATGATCAACACACCCTACTACCTACTCCTCTCAAAACCCACCGGCCAATACCTTGTCGCCCGCCCGCCAGTAGAAGGCGGACATCCCGAACAACCAACAGAGCCCTTCTTGCTGCTATTCGTTGCTGATTTTGACGCCCTTAGCTATCTGAATACACACGCCGGAGAACACGCCCCCCAGTTTTCCATAGAGTACTGTGATCGCACCAAAATCAAATCCATCTGCGATCGCTGGGACTACAAAGGCGTCGGCGTCGTCAACGACCCGCTAGTCCCCCGCGTAGAATTCATGAGCCTCTAGAGATTCAAAGACTCAATCCAGTCACCTAGCCCATTCAGAATCAGCTGCACCCCAATCGCCATCACAAACAGTCCTAGCAGTCGACTCAGCGCCTGAATCCCACCCGCACCCAATACCTTCAGCAATAGCGTGGACGAACGCAGCGCCACATAGATAATCAGCCCGATCAGGCAAATAGCAGTTGCGATCGCCAGCAAATTCCGCGCCGTCTCCACCCCTTGCGTCCCCCGACTCGCCTCTGCTGCTAGACCCAAAGCCACCGCGATCGCCCCTGGCCCTGACAGCAGCGGAATCGTCATCGGCATAAACGAAATATCCTTGTGATGCTCCGCCTTATCAGTCGCATCCTGATTTTCCAGCTCACTCACCTTCGACTCCGCATTCATCGTATTCCAGGCCGCATGGAACACCACAATCCCCCCCGCAATTCGCACCACCTCCAGCGAAACTCCAAAGAATCGAAGCAGCGTCCCGCCCACTAACAAGAACCCAACCAGTAAGAAAATCACATTTAAAGCAATCCGCCGGGCATAAGTGCGCCGCAGCGACTCAGGCACACCCGCTGTCAGCACTAGGAAAATAGGCACGCTCCCAATCGGATCAATCACCGGAAACAGCGCCGCAATACTTCCTAGAATAAAGTCAGCAAACTCTTTGATAGGCATCAGCCGACCTCAAAAGCAAACAACAGAATAGAGTTTAGTGCTTAAAGCGGTACAGCATCGTCAGAGAACAGCCGCCCGTTCGATTTATCACCTCGGACGATAGAGAGCCACTACCGAGGTATAGCTCTCAATGGCTGCATCCGTTTGTAAAAGCGCAACTTGTAATTTTGCTAGCAGGGTCAGCATGTCAGCCTGATTAGTGAGCACTTCTAGGTCGTCAGGATTTTGTTGAACTGTTGCGGACCGGGCTGTAATAGCTGATTGAACATGGTCCAGAAAAGACTGCAAGTAAGAAGCAAGCTCATCGCGACATTGTCGTAGTTGAGTGTTGCCAAGGACGATTTGGAGCGATCGCTCCCACGACGACAGTGTCATTCCAAAGTAAACAATCGCCGACTTTAACTCCTTTTGCTGCATCAACAAAGCCGCCAAGCTTTTTAGCGAATTGCCCCTATTGTTCAATGCCTGCACCAAGTATGGGGCTCGATCAAGGCTGCATCATACGCCGCAATCGACGCGCCATAGCTCTCTCTGGCTGCACTATGTTCCGATAGCATCGCCTGCAAACTCGCCAACCTCCGTAGTGAACTGCCCTTATTGTTCAGCGTTGCGATGCTGTCAAAGTTAGCCGTAAGGTCTTTGCCATAGGCTTTAATAGCCTCTCCATACTCTCGCTTCGCCGCATCATAAAGCGCCAAATTCTGAAAATACTGCCCCTCACAATCAAACACCAAACCCAGCTTAAAAGATGTCCGAATCGTCAGCTCACGCCGCAGATCCAACAAGGCTCGACAAAGTTCATAGCGGCTAATCTTCAGCGCCTCGTCAAATACGCCTACCCAAAGGTCAACCCCCTGCGACCAGTCAAATCGGTTCACATGATAAATCGCTTCAATCTCTCCTTTCTCCTGATAGTGCGCTGCCAGCAACTCATGCGCCCGCATCACCGCTGACTCATCCCCCAGCCGCCGCAGCAAATCATGAATCCGAAACCGCTCATCTCCCTGCTGCGCCACCTGCCGCACAAAAGAAAACCCCACCAGCTTCCGAAAGCTCGCTTTCTTTGCATCAAAGCCCAGCTTCTCTCCTAACACCTGATAGATCTCAAAATCAAACGTACGACAGGCACTCAGCGCCCGAATCGCATCCCGCAACCCATCATCCACATACTTCAATAGCTGCTCAATCAGATAAGCACTCTTATCTCGAAACTCCCTCACCTCCGAAAAATCACCCGGCACCAGCGCTATCCCTTTCGCCGCCGCCTCTAGCACCACATCCGCGCAAAGCCCTAAATGCAGCGGATGCACCGCCCCTGCTTCCACACTCGCATAGCGAATCAAACTCTCCCGCAGCGCCGCATCCTCTACCCCCGCCCGCCTCAGAAGAATCTCTGCATCCGACGCCGCCAAATCATCCACAGACTTTAGACAAACATACTCCGCCGGAATCTGAGTATCTAGCTCGTGCCTATTCGCCTCCGCCCATTGAGGCATATCCCGCCCAGACACCACCACCACAATCCCCGCTTCCGTGTCCAACCGCCGCAACAGCCGCCGCAGCCACCCGTCCCGAAAAAAGTTCTTAGCATGGTCTCGGTCCGATCCATAAAACGCCTCATGCGTATCAAAAAACAACACGATTCGCCTCGGCGCATCCGGCCTATCCGCAGCCATCGCCACATTCAAATCCTGTGCTAGCAAACGCGGCAGCTCCAAAATCAGCTCAGCCTCCGCATCCATCCCTTGCAGCCGCTGCACCTCCGCCTCATCCAGGCGAAACCTACGCTTGTAATGCGTCAGCCGATCGCCCGAATACTTATTCACCAGTCCCAGCGCCGACAGCCCGATCCCCACCCCCGCCCTATGGGCTAATCTTGTAGGGGTTTTATTCCTCAGACTAGAGTGAGTAGAAATCATACCTACGCTAGAAGCTATGAGGAATGGTTGTGTCGTAATGTGTGCCTAATTTGTTGCGTCAATTATCGATCAAAATGACAGAATTCACTCAACTCAGCGACTTTCGCCCTCAAGTCAAAAAAGTCTGAATAAAGCCTACGACTTAGCCCGTCAACAGCCCGGCCTATCTTTTTCGGGATGCATGGGCAACAGTTTCAGGCAAACCGTAGCAGGACTGTTTGCTAGAGAAGAGATGACGAGTGCAACGATGCTATCTGGCCACATTGCCGCGACCAGCGCACGGGCAGCCGCGAGTGAGAGCGAGTATCTAATCGCCGCGCAAGCCACCAGCTACTACAACTATTCAGGCCATCGTCAGATGACAGGACTGGGCCGAATTCAAGGTAACGTCCGTGGGCTGATGCAACACAACGTGTTACTTTCTGATGAACAGGGACTGCCGCTGGGTCTGCTGGACCAGCAGTACTGGACCCGCGATGGCGCAATGGACTGGCCAGATGACGAGAAGGAGAGCCAGAAGTGGTTCAAGGGCCTGTGTGCTATCAACCGCCAAGCCCAAGGTTCAAGCAAACGCTGGGTTGCGGTGGAAGACCGAGAGGGCGATATCTTCAACCTGTTCAAAGCAGAGCGCGAGCCGAACGTAGAGTTGCTAGTGCGCGTCTCGCAGCCGCGTCGCGTAGAAGTGCTCTCGGCTAGGGTAGTCACACCGCTACCGAGCGTAGCAAAACACTTAGACGAGTATGGTCACTACCGCGTTCAGATTGAAAGAGAGAACCGAACGGTCGAACTGACGGTGCAACTACAGGCCGCTGCTGTCAACATCCATCCCCACAAAGACTTGAGTCCCGCTAAGCACAAGACGCAAGGGCTCTCGCTGGTCGTCGCCACTGAAGTCGCCTGTGTAGATGTCAAAACGCAAGCTGACTGCTTCGAGCCCGAAGCCGCACTTGCTTGGGTTCTCCTCACCAGTCTACCGATTGAGTCCACAGAAGCTGTCCAGCGCGTTGTCCGCTTCTATGCCCTCCGCTGGCGGGTAGAGCGATTGCACTTCACACTTAAATCTGGGGCACTCAACGTTGAAAAGTTGCAGTTTGATGACGTTCATACACTCACAAACGCACTAGCTTTCTACTCGGTGGTGGCTTGGCAGCTACTGGCGCTGACCTATGCGCTGCGCCACGACCCAACACAGCCTGCTGAGACTCTGTTTGAGCCTGATGAAGTCGCTATCTTGCAGCAGCTTGCACGTCAGCCGATTAGCTCTGTGAAAGCGGCGGCCTTAGTCTTGGCCAAATTAGTCGGCTTTGCGCCTTCCAAACAGCAACCGTTACCGGGTGTCAAAGTCCTCGCTATGGCCATTGAACGGTTCTTCTTCGTTAAACTTGGCGCTACGGCTGTTGCAAAACCCCTACAAGATTAGGGCAAAGGCTGAAACAGCTCCACAAAATCCTTAATCAACCCCGCCTCCTCAAACGGAAACAGGCTATCCACCTCACTTAGCCGATTCGTCTGGTGCAAATACAAAAAGCAGCCATACGTATGCAGCGGAAACCGCAGCCGATACGGAGTCCCCGCCGTAGAAGCTGCCAGCTCCTCCCGAATCCTCACCAGCCCATAAAAAGGATCGCTATCTCGCCGATTCGCCCCCGGCGCAAAATCCAACAGCGCCGTCGACACCGGCAAACACTCCGTCGCCGGTAACTCCTCCAACGCCTTCGCCAGCTCATCGTCCTTCTTTGGCTTTGCCCGCTGCTACTGCTCCGCCGTCAGCCCCTTACACACCTTCGTCCGTAAATACTTCAGCAGCAGCGACTTCCCATTACCCCCCGCCCCATGAAAGAACAGAATCTCCTTCCTCGGCGGATCGTTGAGCCGTTCGGCCAGCAGACGAGTAAAGCTATAGCGATCGGTGAAAAGGGAAAGGGCGCGATCGCCTTCCGTAATCGAAGCAATCGGCTGTAAATCGTTATCAATACTCATATCCAAGCAGAAGCGGTAAAACTGCCCTCATCTTGACAAATTTTGATAAGACTCACTGTAAAGTTTCAAAAGACCATTGAGTAGTCAATTCTTTAATCTTCAACTACTCACTACGACAGTCAGGAGTCAACAAATGAATCAGCAAGTCAAGAAAAAGCTCGAAGCTAAAGGCTGGCAGATTGGATCAGCTACCGACTTCTTGGGACTTACCGCTAAAGACTTGCTTATCATCAGAACTAAGCTATTGGCAGGTTGGGTAGAAAGACGACTCAAACGCCACCTTGCAGTAGAGCCACCACAGCGCTGACGATAGAGTGTCGTTTCTCCCTTCTTGGCTCACCTACGTTCTTTTCTATCAAGCTACTATCGGCTGTGAACAATTTTCCTGGGCGGGCGTAGCTCACAACTCTCAACGAGCCATTAGAAAGGTCGTTCGTATCAATCCTTACAGCTTCCGAATCAGCATACGGCTTGCTAGTGACCTGACATAGCACCCAGTCGTCCCGACCTGCATCAGCCAGCACAACCGCTGGCCGAAGCTTCGATTGCGAAAGATCAGAAAACGGAAAAGGAATCAGCACTACCGATCCGACTGTAAATGTGACCACGCTTCATCCTCCCCTGGTCGCAGCCAGTCTTCTGCAAGCGCTGGCTCACTCATCAAAGCTGTTTCCGCAATCGTATTTGCGACCGTTCCCTCTACCTGCGTTCTAGTAGAAGTAGCCTGCACACCGCGCAACTCAGCACTCTCTTCCTGTCTAAACTTCAGATAGCGAAAGTAGTTCAAAACTTCTGCCAACAGCAGCGAATCAGTCGTCCCTTCTAGCTCCTGTAGCAGCAACTCTTTGACCGTCATCGAATTCCTCCTCGCCAACTGCCTAGTTTCAAACCAAGTACAAGCTAAGTACAAATTACCTTTCCATATCCTACAGCGCTCAAACTAGCTCCATAATTCAGATCCAAAAATCTGGCCTACCAGACTTACCCAAACAGGCGACTTGTGATGTAAAGTCACAAATCATCGCGCTGTTTTGCCGTATACGCCATGCCATTTATCCGCCATTGGAAAAAGTTTCTAGCCCTTACCCTCGTCGGTCTGCTCTCTAGCTGGCTGATCAGTTGCGGTAGCGGCACCAACGCCGCCGATAGCTCTGGCAAAGCCGAAGTCGAATTCTGGACGATGCAGCTCTCGCCCAAGTTCGACGACTACTTCAACGAGCTGATTGCCGAGTTTGAAACCGAAAACCCAGACACAACCGTGAAATGGGTCGACGTGCCCTGGTCCGATATGGAGACCAAAATCCTAGCAGCGGTATCGGCGAACAACGCGCCCGACGTGGTGAACCTGAATCCAAACTTTGCCTCTCAGCTTGCGGCAAGAGGCGCGTGGCTGACCCTAGATGACAAGCTCTCTGAAGCAGAGAAGGCGGTTTATCTGCCCAAGATTTTTGAGGCGACGCAGATTGATGGAGATAGCTTTGGCTTTCCCTGGTATCTGACGGCGCGGGTGACTCTGTATAACACTGAGCTTTTTGAAGCGGCGGGTATCGCTGAGCCGCCAGCCACGTTTGAAGAACTGGCGGAAGTGGCCAAAACCATTAAAGACAAAACCGGAAAGTACGCTTTCTTTATTAGCTTTGTGCCAGAGGATGCGGCGGATGTGCTTCAGTCCTTTGTGCAGATGGGCGTGCCGCTAGTCGATGACGAGGGTAATGCCGCCTTCAATACGCCAGAGGGCAAGGCGGTCTTTCAGTACTGGACGGACCTGTATCAAAATGAGCTGCTGCCGCGTGAGGTGCTGACACAGGGACATGCGCAGGCGACTCAGCTCTATCAGTCGGGGCAGACGGCAATTTTGACCTCGGGCGCGGAGACTTTGAGCGCGATCGCAACCAACGCCCCAGACATCGCCGCTGCCACCAAAACCGCCCCCCAAATCAGCGGCAGCACCGGCAAAAAGAACGTCGCCGCGATGGACCTAGTTATTCCAAAATCTACAGACGTAGAAGCCGCCGCGCTGAAGTTCGCGACCTTTGTGACCAATGACGAAAATCAGCTCGCCTTTGCAAAAGCGGCGAACGTGCTGCCCTCTACCGTAGGGGCGATGTCCGATAGCTACTTCACTGAGGTGTCTGCGGATGCCTCCCCGGTAGAAGTTGCTCGCTCGGTCAGCGCCAGCCAGCTAGCAGATGCAGCGGTGCTAATTCCTGCAATGGAAGATGTGAAGACCTTGCAGAAGGTGGTTTACGACAATTTGCAGGCAGCGATGCTGGGAGACAAGACGGTGGATGAGGCTGTAGCGGATGCGGCGGCGCAGTGGAATGAACGATGAACGACGAACAACGAATGGTGTAGGGTTCTGCCCTTCTCCGAGAATCGAGGGATAAGTGGGTGCTGAATCGATTGACTGTGTCTGGGTTGTGCTGTCAGCAGTGGTGGTGATGGGGTGTCAGGAGGTCGGTCGACCTGTAAGTTCGGTGACGCGAGCGGATTGTGAGGGGCGAGCGGGGTTTGTGTTTGTCGAAGGGGGCGAGTTTCTACGAGGGAGCGATCGCACTCAAAAAGACTACGCCTACCGCATCAGCGCCGAAGGCTTTGCCGATTCACCTGAGAAAATCGCCGAAGCTGAGGCAGGCTTTCGGCGTCAGGGCTGGTTTGATCGCGAACCTGAAGAGGAAACGGTCAACCTGCCTGCGTTTTGCCTTGCGCAGAATTTAATCACTAATCAGGACTATCAGGCATTTCTTCAGGCCACAGGTCACGAGCAGCCGGGAATTTCAGCCGACGACTATCAGACGCAGGGCTTTTTGGTGCATGACTATAGCGAAGTAGAGCCCTATTTATGGCGCTCAGGGCAGTATCCAGCGGACCAGGGGCAGCATCCGGTGGTGCTGATCTCCTATGAAGATGCCTTGGACTACGCGCAGTGGCGTTCAGAACAAGACGGTATTAGCTACCGACTGCCAACGACTTTGGAGTGGGAGAAGGCCGCCAGGGGAACCGATGGGCGCTACTTTCCGTGGGGCAGTGAGTGGCGTGATGATGCGACCAACTGGGCGAAAAATGGTCCGTATGGGACGAGTGCGATCGCCACCTACACACCCAGCCGCAGTCCCTACGGCATCGAAGACATGGCAGGCAACGTCTTTGAATACACCAGCACCCTAGTCGAAAAATCCAACGGCAATGTCGAAGTCCTGCTAAAAGGATGCGGCTGGGACGACTATCCCGGATTTTGCCGCGCTGCCTATCAGCACGATCGCCCCACCAATTCAAAGCACATTCTCTTCGGCTTTCGCCTAGTCTCAGAATAGAACCACGCAAACGCAGGAGCGATAACATAAACCAAAACAGCTCTATCTCAACCCATCTCCAATGGCTTCTCCCTCGAATCCCTCCAACCCATCGCAGACCCTCACAGAACTCCAGCGCCTAATCACCGTCGTTGCCCAGCTTCGCGATCCCGACGACGGCTGCCCGTGGGATCTCGCCCAAACGCCGCAAAGCCTAACGCCCTACGTCATCGAAGAAGCCTACGAGACAGTAGATGCAATTCAATCTGGCAAGACCGAAGACATTGCTGAAGAACTCGGAGACTTGCTGCTGCAAGTTGTTTTGCAAGCGCAGATTTTTCAAGAACAAGGAGAATTTGATCTAGGAGACATTGCCAAAGGAATTGCTGATAAGATGGTTCGCCGTCATCCCCACGTATTTAACAAAGAACAATCCAGTGACGATGCGGCCAAAACGCCAGAAGCGCTGCGTCTAACCTGGGACCAAATCAAGGCAGAAGAAAAAGCAGAAACTGAAGACCCTGACAAGCTCTCTCCCAAACTGCGGCGGTATGCCAGATCGCTTCCTCCGCTTGCAAGTGCAATGAAAATCTCTCGCAAAGCCGCCAAAGCCGGATTTGAATGGGACTCTCTAGCAGAAGTCTGGGTCAAGGTAGACGAAGAGATCGCCGAACTCCATCAAGCCATTGAGTCAGAATCCACTGCCGCCCAAGAAAGCGAACTCGGCGATGTCCTGTTCTCTTTAATCCAAATTGCGCGGTGGCAGGGCCTCGATCCCACTGCCGCCCTCCAAGGCACAAACCGTCGATTCATTCAGCGCTTCACCAGCGTCGAATCCCAAGCCCAAAAGCCTTTACACAGCTACAGCCCAGCTGAACTCAATGCCTTTTGGCAACGGGCAAAACAGCAGCTAGCAGCCCAGCAAGCCAAAGCTCAATAAGTCAAAGTGCCATAGCTCCCGTCAGCTTATCCGTCAACATCTACGATTCGTGCCTAACGCTTCTAAAGTCGGGGCCAATTTTCAGTCGCACGGCAACACCTGTGATATTGTCATGCCCATTGACTTCATTGGCTAGTCTAATCAGATCGTCCATACCAGCAGTCAGCCCTTTTTTCTCTCTCAAAATTGGGTCGATGTGGGTATCTAGATAGTCTTCTACCAGGTTGTTGTCGCTGAGGCCGTCAGAGCAAAGCAATAGCAGCGTGTCCTCTGAGAAGTGAAGATAGGAAACACTAGGAAAGAGACTTTCTTGATCGCGTGGGCCTAGAGCCTGAGTCAACTGGTAGGCATCCGGGCGATCGTATGCAATCGCCGGGTCAACCCCGCGCTGAATCTCTCTTTGCCCCACTTCGTGGTCTGTTGTAACCTGCCTGAGCCCAACCCGCCGAGTATACTGATAAAGCCGACTGTCTCCTACATGGGCAACCACCGCAGATGTTCCTTGTAACAGTACTAGAACCAGCGTCGTCCCCATGCGCTCATGTCCGGCCCTTTGTTCTTTCTCGTTGATGTCGTAGATTGCCTGGTTTGCTAGTTTTACCGCCGTAATCATTGTGTCTTCATCAGGCAGCACTGTCTCTGCTTCACTTTTCCCTAGTTCTGCTGCTGTTCCTTCTGTTGCATTCACCTGAGAAGGAGAAGGCCAGTGCATTTCAAAATAATTGGATAGCGTTTGGGCTGCTAGCTGGCTGGCAATTTCTCCGCCTTCGTGTCCACCCATCCCGTCGCAAAGTACATACAAACAGCGAGCTGCGAGGCTGTAGGTATGATTATCTGATTTTTTCTGATAGCTACTTGCAATAAAAAAGCAGTCTTCGTTGTGGTCTCGCAAGCGACCAACATCCGTGCGACCGACATCTTCTATTGCAGTTAGTTTCATCGGTAGAACCGTGGTGGATTCGTCGGTGGACTCGCCCAACTCTGAAGCATCATCTAGCAGTTTGCTCTCTAACGGATCGGTTGAGGAATTAGCTATAGCCATGTCTTCTGTAGTGTTTGTGGTATTGGAAGATGAAGAATCGAGAAGCGAGGATTGAGAAGCAGAGGCGGCAGCAAGAGAAGGAAAGGTAGAGATATGCGAAAGCGGATTGGTGCGAGGGGTAGTAGCCGATGGGGTGGTGAGCAGAGCTTCGCCAATGACAGCAAGCTCATCTCTAAGCTGTTCTAACGTCTGGGCTGAGGTGACAGCAAGGATGAGCTGTCTGATTTGTCTAAGGGTTGCCACTTCACCTCTGTGAGGCTGAGCCAGAAGAGACTTCAAGAAAGCTTGGAGGTCGAAAAGCTGAGGGTCACAGAGCTGGGAGCTTGAGGGCTGGTTTGCAGATTCGGAAGGCTGGTCTTCGCCTGACTGAGTTTTTGAACTGTTAGGAGGGGTAAATTTGTGAACGAATAGGGACTGATCAGCGGTGATGCCTAAATTGTCGGCCTGTAGCAGGCTAGATCGCCACCGTGGGACAGGCTCGAGTGCAGCCCACAGCTCGGTGAGTAGATGCGTCCAATAGACGGGCTGGAGAGGATCGATAGCGGTAGAGAATGCTTCGATTAAGGGGGTGGTTGCCAGCTGATCTTCAGTAATGATTAGAGTTGTCTCGCCTTTTTGCCAGGCGTCGTAGATCGGAGGCGCAGCGTTTTTGAGCAGTAGGTAAGGATAGGCGGCGGCGGGAAGATCCGAAATGGATCGGAGCGCTTCTATGACGGGGGTCGTGTCTGCGCTGGCGAGGTCGAACAGCTTCTGCTGAAGGGGCGATCGCACATCAGCTTCTCTATCTACAACGTAGGCTCTGCCAGGACTAAGCACAGTCGATATTTGATAGCGACTCTCACTCTGCACCTCATCAGGCTGCGGACCATCGTGCTGTGAGTCGTCGGCTGTTAAGTCACCAGTCTGTAAGTCAACAGCAGGTAAACAGGCACCTGGGACTAACTCCAACTGGTCAAGCGGCATGAGTCTGACCTGTAGCAGCGGCCTAACCGATAAGGGCGCTCCGCAGCGCTGACAGAAATTATGGTCAATCGGGTTGGCAAACTGGCAGCTGGCGCAAAGGAGCATATTGAGTTCTAGAGCATTGTCTGAGGAGTGCTTTGGGTTAGGACTTGGTTTGGATTATGACCGAGAATGGACGCTACCGGGAAACGGTTGGAAGCGATCGCACCTCCTGCTCTGTCAGCGATCGCCACTGCCCCGGCAGTAGCCCAAACAGGGTCAACGCTAGTTCAGACACGGTTCGCGATCCTTCCCCTCTTCGCTTCAGCGGTCCGGGCAGAAACAGCGCACTGCGCACCAGCCGCAGCGTCGGATAGCCAACCGCTGCCGTCATCCGACGCACCTGACGATTCTTCCCTTCAGTCAGAGTAATTTCCAACCAGGCTGTCGGTACCTGCTTACGATAGCGAATAGGTGGATTCCTAGTTGGCAAATCTGGTTCCGGGATCGCCTTCACCTGCGCGGGCCGAGTCCGGTAGTTTCGAATTGTTACGCCCGATTCTAGCTGTGCGATCGCCTCGGCTATAGGCTGACTCTTCGCTGGGCACTCCACCTGCACCCAGTATTGCCGCCGATGTCCAAAGCGCGGATGGCTCAACCGGTGCTGCATGGAGCCATCGTCCGTCAGCAGCAGCAACCCTTCGCTATCTCGATCCAGTCGCCCCACCGCATACACATCCGGCACCGACACAAACTCCTTTAGCGTCCGCCGCGCCGACCCGTCCGTAAACTGACTCAGCACGTCGTAAGGCTTATAGAGCAGTAGATAGCGATAGACCACGTAAGCAAACTTATTAATTCTTGAACTCTATTGATAAATCCTCCCAAAACCAGGGTAGATCGATATTCTAATAAGACAAATTTAGTTCTGTCGTACCCCGCAAAGCTATGGACAACGCAAAAACATACCGGATGAACTGCACCCTAAAGTTTGGTGACATCTACAGCCAAATTATCGTCTGGCTGCTCGTGCTATTTATCAGCCTGGCCGCTGCTTTAGCCCTGATGGGTGCTAGCCGTCCTATCTATGCGCTCGCCACCGTCGGCCTGATCTTTGTGCTGTCGCTACCGTTCTTACTCTTTGCGTTTGTGACTACCTTGCTCAATCACATCGAGTTCAGTGAGATAGATCCCAACGACCTAGTCGCCAACTCCCCAGCAGCTACAGCGCGGATGGCCAGACAAAGCGCTTAGGTTGAGTCAACGCCTCAGACGGCCAGACTACCTACGGCGCAGTGGGGGGCTCAAAGCCTTCTTCAGCATTCTCTTTAGATGTACCTTCCTCTACAACAGCAGGCGCTGTCTTTTCATTGATCAGCTCTCGAACACCGTCTTTGTACTGAGTTGGGGCCAATGCGATCGCCTGATCGAACAGGGCTTGGGCCTCAGCGTCCTTGCCCTGTTCTTTTAGGACCAGTCCTTTGGCTAGCGTGGGACGAAAATCTGGCTGAGCAGGCGCAGCTGTCTGGGCATCTGCGATCGCCTCATCGTAAATGCGTATCGCCTCATCAAACTTTTCTTCTTCTACATAGACCTGACCTAGCAGCAGCTTGACCGACAGCTTATCGATACTGCCAGGCGCAATCTCATTATTTTGGTCTGCTGTGTTCAAGGTATCCTTGAGCAGGCCCACAGCCCCTTCTGTCCGCCCCTGACTCAGCAGCAGCGCCACCAGGCCTTCTAATGCCGGAACGTTGCCGGGTGTCTGAGTCAAGACGCTTCGATAGGTCTGAGCAGCTCCCTCTAAATCGTTTAGCTGCTGTTTAGTCTGAGCCAGTAGAACCGCATATCTAGGCTCGCTAGGGTTCAGCGCCACTAGCCGCTCCAGAGGCTCCACCGTACCCGCCAAGTCACCTAGCTGACTCTTGGCATAGATAATGCCAGACAGGGCCGTCTGGTTATCAGGCTCTCGACTAAGGACTGCCGTGTATCCATCGATTTCACCCTGTAGCTGCGTAGCTTCATCCACGGTCGGTTGAGTCGCTGTCGAGGACGATCGATTGTTGCTAGCCGCTCGACCATTGATGCCAAATAGGATAGGAACGGCAACAAAGGCTGCAACCGCCGCAATGAGTACGCCTCTAACTAGCCAACTATCTTTCTTAAAAGCCACAACATGCTCCCTTTGGAACTATTCATCAAAATAACTTGCTCATACTAACTTACCCTTCCTACTTGTCTCTTTTTACCTAGCAGCTCTATTCATCACATAGCCGGATGAAATCAGCCAGTACAAGCGAGGTCCAAAAAGGTACGGATTTACTGCCAGAGAGCCTGAACGAATAAGCGTAAACAAACCTGCGAATTGGATAGCAACAGTCGACATCAAACCGAATCTTCTTGGTTTTTTAGATACTCAAGGTGTTTTGTTTCTGACAAGAACCGTGAAGGCTCAGTCATAGAAGCTAGTCGTTCGCGTTAGCCTGTGAGGAAACTTGCAGGAACCCAGCTTGTAGAAACGTAGCAAGTGCGATAAATCAAGTTTGACGCTGATGTTAACCTAGGTCTTGAAAAGTGCTGCTCAAGATCTAACGATTGATTGCAACGTAGCACCGATAAAGGCTTTTCTTGGTCTTTATTATCAAAACTCACAGGTACAGTTCAGGAGTTTGAGGATTGATGAGTTCTGCCGCTAGCCGCCCCCCCAAATCTGTCAGCGAATCAAGAGATACTGTGTCGAATTCAATCCAGACAGAGTCAAAGCCTGACCAAGCGCCGGGCTTGCAAAAGCCGTCTGGCCGCTCATTGCTGCAGCCACCTGCTCGCCCAAAGCCTCCTACCCCCCCTGCCCACACGCCGTCTACTGCGGCTACCAAAGCGCCTGTTGAAGAGCCAGAGACTCCACAACGACCTGGTCCAATTTCGCTGCCCAGTGAACCGAGGCAGTATCGGGCGATTGGCCTGCTGAAAGGAAAGTACATCTCCTCTGGCGAACAGATCAACCGAGGAGATATTCATACGGAGGATGGCACACTTATAGATGCCGTCTTGCTAGGACGAGTCACCAGCTTGCTCAAAAAGCACATTGATCTAGAGAAGGATCATCTCTGGGTGGTTTATCCACGTACGCTGTACAAGGACGATTTCAAAGATGATGACAAGTCGGCTAGCGACGATAAGCCAGGTGATGACAAATCAGCCTCTAATGACCAGCCTGCGCCCGATAAAGGGGAGCCGCTCGAAGGAGAACGCTCCGACGTAGAGAAGTCTGAGGGAAATCGGTCTGACGCTAGCGCTGATGAAACAGACGATAGCTCAGAAGGGAAAATACCGGCACTGCACGTGCAGATTGTGGGCGTGTGGGAGCCTGAAACGCTTAATGCGGAGGCAATGGAGCAGCCTGAAGAAACCCGTCCGCTCTCTAGCAAAGAGGCTGAATCACTGTGCGATCAGTTTTCTATTCGAGGAGAGATTGCCAAATATTCTGAAGAGCTCGGCGAGATCACGGTCAACATTGTTCAAAAGAGTAAGTCCGAGAATACTAAGCCCAAGCGTCCTTTCAAGCTATTGGTAAACGGACAGCTAGAAGGGCGAGCGACTGGATACTTTTGGGATTTGACCGTCGAGCGGCAAGAAGGCAAACTGATCCTCAAAGAAGGCAAATCGGTCGGTGTGGTGCCACCGAAGAAAAAGCCCAAAGGGAAGAAAGGCGGCAAGCGCCGTCCACCTGCTGGCAAGTCTAGAGAATCGTCAGGTGTGCCAAAGCCAAAGCCAAAGCCAAAGTCTACTGAAGCCGATTAAGAGCTTGCTCATAGTCGGGGCGCGCCAGACTGGGGTCAGATTACTCACGCTAACTGTTGATTAGGTCATGTCAATGGGAGGGCCCCAGCTGTCTTGAGGCATGAACCGTGTATCGGTCGGAAGAGGTGCGATCGCACCTGTCAGCTCAAACTCACCCGCCTCAATCCGCTGCTTTAGATCCAGCGCCACCTGTCCAGATAGATAAACGCTCGCTAGCGGCGCAGTTCTTACTGTCTTGCCATCGAGCACGATGCGACCGGATTTGAGCTGTGCATAGCTGACGAGACCAAAGGTTGGCCTGACTCGCCTGGGAATCGAAAAATCAACGATAGGGGCAACCAAGTCCTCATCTTTTACAGCGCAACCCGCCAATATCTCTGGGTTAAGAATCGGAATCGGAATGCCAACGCCCAGCATCAGCGAAGGGCCATAGCCTTTGAAATAGCAGCCGCGTACCCAGTGAGCGTCCATGCGCTTGGCATCGCCGATGAGCGCAACGGTAGCGGCGGGACCGACAGGGGCGCGGTTGGGCAGGCGGCGCTGTAGAGGGAAGTGCTGAGTGCCTTCCCAGGCGATGTAGCCTTCGCCGCCGCCGAGCAAGATACGGGTTCCGATACCGACAGTTTGTAGATCGGGATCGTTGAGCAGAGGGGAGAGCGCGCCAGTGTTGGCATAGACGGCATTGCCTAGGCGAGGTTGGAGCGGACCTAGATAGGTAGAGAGGGGGCGATCGCCGCCATTCACAGCCACGATAAAGTTTTGGTAGAGGTTGCGGGGATTGAATAGATAGAACTGGTTAATGCGATCGCGCGTAATCGTCGTCTCCAAACTGGCCCGAGGATAGCAGTCCGTCACCTGTCCCACCGCCGTCAGCCGCACCGGTTTATCCGCCACCAGATCGGCAATCACATGACCGCCGCCCCGCTCTTCCCCTTCCCCTTCTCGAATGCTGTCCCGACTAGAAGTGACTAGCTGCCCCGCCCCAATGTACAAATCCACCGCCCCGAAGCCAGAGTAAGCTAGCACACCATCTAGATGACACTCAACAATCTTGATCGGCGGATCGCTATGGCCCAGGTTCATCATCGCCCCAGAGCCTTCCATCGGCTCGAAGGTACCCGTAGTGATCACATCAACCGTCTTAGCAGCTTGCTCGATGCCCAGTTCTGCAATCTTGGTTTTAGCTTCAGTGATAGTCCACGCAGTGACTTTACCCAGACGAATTTTGTCGTTGATCTCGGCAATGGTGCGCATGAGTTAGTGGCTTAGCAGGGCGGTATTAGATAAACCTCAGTATAGTTTGACTCTTGTATCACTTTTAGCGATCACGGTGTGAGCGTTGCCAAAACCGACCCCCCTGGATTGGACAAAGCGCTTGATAAAATACGGAAAGACGACATCCTTTGCTTTTATTGAAAAGTGAAAAGTCTCTAATATTGAAGTCTTTTAATATCCGCCGAGCCAAGATGATCGAGTCTATCCAGTTTGGTGCTAAGTCTGACGCACTTTATGTCATGAGACAAGCTGCAACACATCTCATAGAACTACAGAAGCCCCTTTGGGATCTAAATCAGTTGACTACAGACCAGGTTTTTTGTACTTGTAAGAATGAAAATATTGTTACAGGATATCTAGAATCTAGTCCTGTAGCAGCGATGTTGCTTTCCTACCAAGATCCAAAATTTTGGCCCGATATACCTCCAAATGGAGCAGGATTCATCCACAAGCTATCTGTAGTGCCAGAATATCAGGGACAAGGAGTTGCTGCTCAAATGATTGACTTTGCTAAAGATGAAGTCAAGAAAAAAGGAATTCTTTGGTTACGTCTAGATTGTCATTCGGAGATTAAAAAACTACGAAGGTTTTACGAAAAACTGGGCTTCAGATGTGCTCGAGAGGGTGTGGTTGACACATACCCAACGGCTTTTTATGAGATGAAACTGTTTTGCTAGTTTATAGTCTCAGATTAAAGGGCTTATCAGAAGAATATTTGCATGTGCTGTAGCTAGCCTTTTAGCATTTTGAGAACGAGCGGATAGGGCCCTAAAGTAGTCTCTAAACAGTATCCCTTCGTTTGTGGAGCTATTGATTGATAACTTCTGGCCAATTCTCGTTTGCTCTGGCGATGTTGCCAGGAATATCTCGCTGCCATCGCCTTTGAATGCGGGCGTCATAGTTAAGGTATAGTTTGCCGTCTACGATCTCCCAGACATTTGGATCAACTGGCGCAGCGTATCCTTCGGCCACAGCCCAAGCGCAAAAGCCTCCATATTGAGGCGCATATTGTTCAGGATTCTGGGCAAACACGTCTCGATTTTCAGCGCTGGCAAATTGCCAAGTAGCATCACCCCACTCGTGAGTGTAGTCAGCGTTGCCCGGAACATAGCGATTCTCTGTGAAGTAAGCAACCGGATCAGCGCCTCGGATGGCGATGCTGTCTTCGGTAAAGACGGCGGAGGGCACGTCTTCGATAGAGAGTGTTTCTGTTGCGTCTGTACTAGATGAGACCCAACAGTAGAGTTAGTATCCTCTACTGTTGGGTTCGCTGCTGTCGTTTTGGTAGATGTTGAGATGGATTGAGCACAGCCAAATGTCAGCCCTAACGTTAAGACAGTTGCTGACAAGGGTGAGGGTAAGCGCACAGTTTCTCCTAATGAATCTGGCAAGCATAAGAGTAATGCCCTCCTATGTAAACTATAGACACTAACGACCCTACTCTCTCCACTTCAGGTGATAGAAAGATGCTCTATCCGCCTACAACTTCACTCACTGCTTCTTGAAGCACGTCGGCAGCTACACCACGCCGCTTCAGGCTATCGATGAGTGAAGAAACAGTATCGTTCTCTAGTCGTTCTAGATCGCTGCGCAAACCCTGTCCTATGTAAGTGCGTGCCAGCGGCTGGTACCCAGAGAATCCCAACATAGGTGCTATTCGTTTGAGATCCTTGATGACATCTTCAGGCATACGGATTGTAACTGTAGTCATTGGGCGATCGCGCTTAAGTCGCTTTCTGAGAGTATCAGGCTTCGTAGTATTCACGCTCCTTTCGAGTCGCTCTGCGAGCGGAGACAATACGGACGTAGTCATCTTCGCGTTATATGAATACAACAAACAAGAGATTCCATCGCTTGTCTAGAGCAATAACAGCGTCTCTGGCTTCATCGCTACGGCTAGCATCGACAACGACCAAAAGTGGATCAAAGAAGGCTTCGGCAGCTTGAGGAAAGGTAATGCCATCGTGCTTAAGCGAGTTAGCGCTAGTCTTCTGGTCGTTCCAGACGAAGGTGATGCTGTTAAGCGGGAAGTACACATCCATAGAGAGCAGTATAGCTGAGCGTATTTACAAAGTACATACGTTCGAAATACATACGTTCGATCGAGACTTGCTGAACTGTTGAGCCTGTAGTGAAGTTCTTTCTCGATCGAGATGTTCACGGGATGACCACCAAATTCCTAGCCGAGAAAAACTTCGATCGAACCAACCTACTCCTCTGCCTTGATCACGGATGTGAAATGGGGTGGATTATAGATCCGGCAGAGTCCCTGATATTCACCTACAGCTTAGGTAAGCCAGTGAGGGTATTTGAAAGCCTTACAGAAAGATTGCCTACACCTGAATTTGTAACCGAGGTCAGCCTGACACCAGGCGAAGTGTTTGGTTGGCTGCAGGTGTAGTTCAGCATGTGTCTGCTTGACCGCCGAGCGATCGGCGACCCCGGCGACGTGCGCTTGTCCAGAGAAGAATAGATACGGTAATTGAGGGAGTGATGATTAGGGCGATCGCAACCCGATTCAGTTCAGCGCCTGCCAAACCAGCGACGGGCAGCAGCGGCCCACCAAACTTGATCAGCGCGCTTAGGACAGCTGACGAGAAGATTACTTTTGCTAAGAAGACCAGCGTGTCGCTCTTGCTGTTCATGTTTTTGCTATTTATTCAGGCTTCGCCAGTTCGATTGTCATAGCGCACCATTCGTCTTGATAGGTCGTATTAGTTACCTGCCAGCCGTATGCCGTCAGATGCTCTTCTACCCAGGCGGCTTTGCTAGTCAAGATGCCGCAGAGAATTCCCCACGTGCGCTCATCGGCTAGCTCGCTGAGTCGAGGAACAATCAGCCCGACGATAATCTCTGAGAGAATATTGCAAACAATGCCGTCTACCGGGCCTGCGGCCATTTCAATGACTTCGCCGACGCTGCCTAGCTTGATCTGCAATGCTTCTGGGTCGATATCGTTCAAGTTGGCATTGTCCCTTGATGCCTTGGTTGCTAGCGGATCTACGTCCGCTGCGTATACCTGCTTGGCACCGTACAGCAAAGAAACAATCGATAAAATTCCCGAGCCGCAGCCAATATCAGCAATCACTGCGTTTGCTAGCTTCTGCGCTTCAGCCTGCTTTTCCAACGCCTTCAGACATAGCTGAGTGGTGGCGTGGGCTCCGGTGCCAAAGGCGCTACCTGGATCGAGCGTTAGGACAATGCGCTCTGTGTCGGGTGGTTTCATCCAGGCGGGGTTGATTAGCAGGCGATCGCCCACTTCCTCGGCTTGCCAGTGCTGCTTCCAGCTACTAGACCAGTCTTCCTCGGCGATCAGCGACCAGCTTACTTCGGTGGTGGGTTCTAAACCCATCTGCGCTGCGTCGTCCAGAATAGTCTGACGGATGGCTTTGAGGGCGTTTTCATCAAACTCGCTGGAAAGTAGATAGGCGGTTACCAGGGTGCGATCCGCTTTGCTGCTGGCTATCGCTTTGTCGCTGGCTGACTGTGCCCTTACTCTCAAGCTGTTCAAACCGCCAATAGACGCTATCTTCTAGCGCCACCGGACAGTCGACAGTGACTTCCCACCACTGATTCACGTCTAGAGCACCACAACATAGGCATCACGAATACCCTGTTCCTTCTTGATCTCTTCCAAGATGCCAGCGGGTAGCGGATCGTCGATGCTCAAGACCATTACAGCGTCGCCTCGGACAATCTTGCGACCGACTTGCATGCTGGCAATATTGACGTTGAAGCTGCCTAGCAAGGAGCCAATTTTGCCAATGATTCCAGGCATATCACGGTGCAGCGTGAACAGCATGTACTTTGTCGGCGGTACGTTGATCGGGAAGCCGTCCATATCAATAATTCGCACTTCGCTGCCACCGAGTAAGACGCCCGTGACCGAGTGCTCGCCCAAAGAGCCTTTAGCAGATAAAGAGAGAGAACCGGTGTAGTCTTCTACAGTTGTATCGCGAGTTTCTACCACTCGGATGCCGCGCTCTTTGGCTTCGATTGAGGCGTTGACGTAGTTCACACGCTCTTGCAGGGCGTTAGAAAGTAGCCCTTTTAGAGCTGCTACTACGATCGGCTTAGTGTCGTTTTGGGCCAGTTCACCTTGTAGCTTGATGGTGAGCTCCTCGATGCGGCCACCCGCTAGCTGACCCACAAAGTTGCCCAGGGTCTCGGCTAGGCTGAGATAAGGGCGTAGCTTTTCGAGTACGTCGGGCCGCAACCCTGGAATATTAACGGCAGAGCGGGCAGGGAGCTCTAGCAAAACGTCGCGAATTTGCTCAGCAACATCAACGGCAACATTGACTTGCGCTTCTGCAGTGGAAGCGCCCAAGTGAGGGGTCAGCACTAGAGACTTGCCGACATTCTTTAGCGGAGATTCGCCTAGGGGCTCCTCGCTGTAGACATCAATGGCCGCGCCTGCAATTACGCCATCAGTTAAGGCTTGGGCAAGGGCAGCTTCGTCAATAATGCCGCCACGGGCACAGTTGATGATGCGAGCAGTGGGCTTCATCTTGGCCAAAGACTTAGCGTTGATTAAGTTAGCGGTTTCTGGTGTTTTGGGAATGTGCAGGGTGATGTAGTCGGATTCGCTCAGCAGCAGATCCATCTCAACTAGACGACAGCCAAGTTCTTCAGCGCGATCGCTGGAAATAAACGGGTCAAACGCCAGCAGGTTCATCCCCATCGCTCGAGCCACAGTCGCCACGTGGGAGCCAATTTTGCCAAGACCCACCACGCCCAAAGTCTTCTTATAGACCTCTACGCCAGTAAAGGCTTTACGATTCCATTCTCCGGACTTCATTGATGCATTTGCCGCCGGAATGTATCGGGACATCGACAGCATCATTGCCAGCGCATGTTCAGCGGCAGCAATGGTATTCCCTTCTGGCGAGTTGACGACGACGATACCGCGACGGGTAGCCGCCGGAACGTCTACATTGTCAACGCCGACACCGGCACGGCCAATAATCTTTAGACTTTTACCGGCTTCTATGACGGCCTGAGTCACCTTGGTCCCCGATCGAATCATCAGCGCATCATAGTCAGGAATGATGGCAATCAGTTCTTCTAAGGGCAGTTTTGTTTTGACATCTACAGTGGCGACCTGGGAAAGAATATCCAGTCCGGCCTGATCGATGGGATCGGAGACGAGTACCTTGGGCATAGAAGTGGTTGGAAGATTTCGAGCTTTATTGTGATCGTTTTTCCACTTTGCTTCACGCGTTTTCAATAAGTGAAATATCTGCGTTGAAAGGGCAAAGTGGTCAGCTAACGTGCGGATTTATTCGACGCTAGCCACAGACGGTCATGTTACTGCAAAGTGGCATTCTCTTCTCTAAGGTTGTAACTGTCTTTATCAATAGCGCCGTTAATTGCAGAGTGCCTGGGTGCTAGCTAGCTGCGGCAGCATCGAGAGCATTGAAGGCATCGGTTATCACTACGTTGGACATCAAAAAGCCTTCGGGATCGCTGAGTCTTATACAATCTGTTGATTTGAGACGGGGTGCATTTGAAAGGCTAGGTGATGTGGAGTCGAGGACGAGCCAGTTGTTTTTAAGATGGGGTGCGATCGCCTTTCCCAATTCCTGCAGCCCCTTTTCTCCATAAATCTTATAAACGCCCTCTAGCCCGATTCCCGCCTGCAACCGCAGCCCCATCATAATTGACTCGACTATCTGCTCAGCTTGATCGATTACCGCATCGTCTGTCTGCCCACCATTCTCAACAAAGGCCTCAACCCACGCCCTGTAGCTTTTCTGAGTTCGGGGCCGGTCAATGCGCTGATAGTTTAGATAGCTAGTTGCTCCCATGCCAAAACCGTAGTTTTGTTCACAGCGCCAGTAAGTTAGATTGTGCTGGCTGGCGTAGCCTGGTTTGGCGTAGTTGCAGATTTCGTAGTGTTCGTAGCCGTTGGCAATCAGGATTTGTTGCGCAACGTTATACATCTTGGCGGTGTCATCATCGCTCGGTAGCGGAGCTTGTCCAGGGACGAAATAGCGGTTAAAGGCAGTTTGAGGTTCAACGATTAGGTCATAGACGGAGATATGTTTGGGATTGAGTGCGATCGCCTCTGTTAGCGCCTCTTCCCAATCTTTCATTTTTTGATGCGGTAGCCCAGACATCAAATCCAAACTGAAATTCTCAATGCCTGCCTGTCGCAGTAGCCGGGTCGCACTAAAAATATCCTGCCGCCGATGAAATCGCCCTGCTGCCGCTAGCAAATCGTCCTCAAAAGCCTGCACCCCCAGACTCACTCGATTCACCCCCGCTGCCCGATAGCCCTGCACGTGGCCTAGATCGAACGTAGCTGGATCCATCTCTAATGTGATTTCAGCCTCGGGTGCGATACCGAAGCGGTGGGCGATCGCATTCAAAATCGACTCCAGCTGCGGAATAGACAGCAGCGACGGCGTTCCCCCACCGAAATACACCGTCCTCAACGGCGCATTCCCACAGACAGGCGTCGCCGCAATCTCCTTTAGCAACGTCTCCACATACAGAGCCATCGTTCCTGATGTATCCCCTCTCTTCTTCGAGCCCACTACCGTAATTGCAAAATCACAATAGAAGCAGCGACGGCGACAGAAAGGGATATGAACATATGCCGATGTCACCATGCCGATGTCACCATAGAGTCGCTACAGAGGGGGTTACGAGAAGGAGGTTACAAAAAAAGGGAGAAGACAGGCGAACGCTAGATCAACCCCTATAATAGCCGTATCTTAGCCACATCAATGCTTTTAAGCGAGTTGCGATTCTCTCTCCGGCTCTACACTTCTATCCGGCTTTATACATAGCTTATGCTCGACGCACTCATTATATTTTCATTCATTCTCACCGGGGCAGCCGTCGGTTTTTTTAGCGTCGATTTCCTACCCGACGCCGCCCTAGAGCAAGTCACCAACATCGAAGGGCTAGAGTCGGTCACGGCTGGCTTTGGCGCGCTAGTAGGAGTGGCCGTTGGTCTAGTTGTGCAGACCAGCTACCGGCGCGTAGAACGGCAAATCACAGAGATGGCTCCCGATCGCCTGCTAGCGCGTGCAGTCGGACTGGTCGTCGGCTTGCTGATCGCAAACCTAATGCTCGCACCGCTTTTTCTACTGCCTTTTCCCGTCAAGTTCAGCTTCATCAAGCCCGTCACGGCGGTAATGGGTAGTCTGCTATTTGCAGTTACCGGCATGAGTCTAGCCGAAACTAACGGGCGAGCGCTCTTCAGGCTAATTAATCCCAACAGCTACGAGACCTTGCTGATTTCAGAAGGCACCCTCAAACCCTCTAAATCCAAAGTGCTCGACACCAGCAGCATCATCGATGGCCGCATAGAAGATCTGCTCAAAACCGGCTTCATCGAAGGCCAGCTGCTTCTACCGCAGTTTATTCTCCAAGAGCTACAAAGAGTCGCCGATTCATCCAGCGATCAAAAGCGGGCCAGAGGCAGACGTGGCCTAGATATTATTAACCGCATTCGCAAAACCTATCCAGAGCGAGTCGTCGTGGATCCCGCAGACTATGACGATATCAGCGCGGTAGATGCCAAGCTAGTCAAGCTAGCGCAAGAGATGAAAGCAGACCTGCTGACGACAGACTACAACTTGAACAAAGTCGCCAGCGTTCAACAGGTCAGCGTGTTAAACATCAACGACCTAGCCAAAGCGCTTCGTCCGACCTACCTACCCGGCGACGATATCGAAATTCGAGTGCTAAAAGAAGGCAAAGAGCCGTCACAGGGAGTCGGATACTTGAACGATGGCACGATGGTAGTAGTTGAAGAAGGCAACGAATACATCGGCGATAATTTAGTTGTAGTCGTGACCGGCGCACTTCAAACTTCAGCCGGTCGCATGATTTTCGCTAGACCCAACCGCTCCGCTATGGCTTCTTCTTAGCCTCTTCTATACACTTCGCACTCCATTCGCGGTCTAAAAAGTTGAAATAAATGCGTACTACTCATTGCCTAAATGCCAGTGAGCTGGATCAGACATTCCTAGAAGGGTTGAGAGCAACTTTCCCCAGTAAAGACACAGAGATAGTCGTATATGAAGTAGATGAAACTGACTGTCTGTTGAAGGCTGATGCCAATCGGCTGAGGCTGTTGATAGCAAAAGATAACATCGAAAGAGAGGAGAACTGGGTTGAAGTTTCGCTACAGGATATGGAGTGAGTAGGAAGATAGTTTTTGATTCCTCAGCCTTTGATGACTTCAACCAATGGGCTACATCTGACAAAAAGCTGTACAAGAAGACCGTAACTCTCAAAGATATAGACAGAACGCCGTTTTCAGGATTGGGTAAACCGAAGCCTTAAAATATGGCCTGAAAGGATACTAGTCAAGAAGAATCCGCAGAGTGCATAGCAACTGCACATAGACGCAGCCTTCTCTTTTAGTACGCATCCGCGCATTGATATATCATTTCCTATTCTTTTATCCCAACAGGCTGAGCTGACCATTGTCTTGCTCAGCTTTGCGCTTTTGACGGTTCTTTTGGCGGGCGACCTGCTGGCGTTTTGGATTTTCTAGCCAGCTGCCGTGAGTGACAAACCAAGTACGCAAGATTTTGGATTGTTGCTTGTCCAAGCTGTCTAAATCTAGGGCAGCTGGATAGAGGTCGTCGGTCGGCTTTTGGGTCCAGCTAGTGTCGCTGGGAAAGAGATCTGCGCCGAAAGGGGTGATGTCTCGAGGCATGCGAGTTAGTAAGGGTTTGATGTCTGTGGCATGAATGATGCTGTGGCGCAGGTCGTCGATGCGCTTAGTTCTGCGATCGCGTGCCTCAGCATAGTCCAAAATAGGCGCAGGATATCCCTCCACCCTCGGTGGCGTGCCCAACTGTTCGGGCTTGAGATGTCTTAACTCCGGCAGCCAGCGATAGACAAACTCACCCTGCGGGTCGCAGCGGTCGATGGCCTCTTGCTGAGGGTTATAAATGCGAATCCAGGCTTTGTTCAGACAGTGGGTAACGCCTGCTTGCTGCGCCCACTGGTAGTGATCGATTGGACAGTCGCCGTCGATCAAGTAGCGCATAAAGTGCAGGGCACCATATCGCCAGTCCATACCGACCAGATTGCAGAGAAAACTAGCGTAGATAGCGCGGACGCGAAAGTTCAAAGCTAGCCAGCCACCAGTTGCCTGAAGACAGCGAGCAGCCGCATCCACGATAGGATAGCCGGTCTCGCCATTTTTCCAAGCTTCGTAGTGATCCAGATTATAGTCCCAGCCACCGTTTTGAAGTTCTTCTATGGGTAGCAGGCTATCAGCTGGGCCGCTTTCAAACGGGGTGTAGAGCGATCGCACCTCAAGCTGCGGCAAGTATCGAAACCGCTGCGTAAACCCACTGCCCCACCGCAGTCTAGAAATCAGTTGATGAGTGCTCCTCTGTACCCTCTTGTCGCTCTTCCAGTCGGGCTCCGCCCGTCTATCCCATATTGTCTGCGCACACTCACGAATGGAGATAGCACCGTACTTGATATAAGGACTGAGGCCGCTGGTTGCATTCGCGCCAGGATAGGAAAGCTGCCAGTAATAGCTTTGCGCCTTACGGCTATCGAAGAAAAGATGAAGCAGTTTGCGTGCTTCGATGGTGCCGCCTTCAGGAATGGGTATGCCGTCTGAAGTGTGGCCTAACGACTCTAAGACCGGAAGTTCGTCTGACGGAACATCGGGAGGAACTTCGATTTTTTGAGGGGTTGGGATTTGGGGCGATCGCATCTCCCGATACCAAAGCTGCCGGTACTCCGGATATGGGACTAAATCCGGTGTGCCGCCCAGCGGTTCAAACCAGCGAATCTTCAAACCAGCTTTTGCCAGCGCCTGGTTTAGCCGCGCATCTCGCACTCGGCCATAAATGCGCTCGTAATCAATGTAGCTGTAGATACCTTCAGCGCCTGTCTCTCTGATCAGCTGTGGCAGTATTTCTACCGGATTGCCTGCTCGCAAAATTAGCCTGCCGCCGCGCGATCGCAAGTCCCTGTCTAGAGCCGCCAAGCAGCTCAACATAAACCGCACTCGCCCAGACCCCGTTTCTGGATGCAGCAACAGCGCTCGATCAAATACAAAAACAGGAACAACAGTCCCTCGTCGGGCCGCCTGATAGAGCGGCTTGTGATCCGAAATTCTCAGGTCTCGGCGGAACCAAACAATCGTGCGATTCATAGCTGTCAAAAGATCGCTCTGCCTACTATATATAGTTTTATTAACGCTCTTATCCACCCACGTGAGGAAATTAGTCGCTCCACATAGATCGGATGTACTATATAAATAGTACAGTTGTAGTCAAGATAGCTATAGGAGAGCAACAATGTCTCACGTACGTGACTCTAGCCCTGACCGCGCCAACGCTTCCGCCTCTAGCCGCGCGAGTGCTCAAAGAGGTATCCGGAGGAACATTCAGAAGAAAGCTATTAAAGCAACTAGCCATCCTACAAAAGTAAGCTGGCCGCTTTCGGCTCAGAAGCGAAAAGCACTGCTAGCTAGCGGCGCAGTGGCCACTTTGATGGTGGCGGTCATTCTACCCGATCGGGTATCTTCCGAGGCGATCGCCCAGTCTGATTGTCAGCAAGTGATTCAATCCGGCGCGGAAATGTCTCGCGGCGAAATATCTGCGCTCATAGCGCTACCACTCAAGTCTCCCAAACAAACCGTTTATCAGGCTGTCTCAGAGCCTTATTGCACACTGCCTACCGAGACGGCCGCAGAAAAACCCGAGCAGAGCGTTACCGAGCGAGAAGCCTATCCGCTAGCCTTCGACCCCGAAGTTTGGATGGTTTTGGACTATGAAGCGGAGAAATATGTCGGCTACGACTTCGTATTTAAGCCATAGCAGGTGTAGCTCACGAGACTGAATGAGCCGGACCAAACGGCTAGAGACGATGCCAGTCAGCGACCGGAGTTGTCAGCAGCATAGCGACTCTATCAACAGTGACAGCCTTTTGGAATAAATATCCTTGAGCATACCGACAGCCCAGCTTTTGTAGCTGTCTTAGCTGAGTTGTATCTTCAACACCTTCGACAACAACTTCCATACTCATCGTCTCCGCCATGCTGATAATCAGCGGTACAATTCCCAGACTCTCCGGATCGTCAGTAATTGGCTTGACGAACGATCTGTCTACTTTCAAGCAGTCGACAGGCAGCTTGTGTAAATAGCTCAGAGCGGAGTATCCCGTGCCAAAATCATCGATGCTCAACCGGATGTTTTTCTGCTTTAGCGCCTGCAAAATACCGCCTACTAGATCGTGGTCTTCAATGACGGAATGCTCTGTGAGCTCTAGCCTCAAGCGACGCGCGGAGATTCCTGTAGAGTCCAGGCAGTTCTGCATGTGCTGTAGGATTGAAGGCTGCAAAAGCTGCTGTGCTGCAATGTTGACACTGACCGTAATCTCATCGTCGATAACGCCAGCTTCTTCCCAGGCGGCAATGTGGGTACAGGCCATTTCTAGGACCTGCGCTCCTAGCTCGACGATAAAGCCCGTTTCTTCAGCAAACGGAATAAACTCATTGGGCGGAATCAGTCCTCTCGTCGGATGACGCCAACGAACCAGGGCTTCGAAGCCGACAACGGTCATTCTTTTTATATCTACAATCGGCTGATAGTGCAGCTCAAACTCTTCCTTTTGCAGCGCCAGCCGCATGCCTGTTTCAAGATTCAGCAGCTTCACAGCTACGCTATGCATATCTGATTCAAACCAGCAGTACCCAAGGCGCGTATTTTCTTTCGCTTTATACATAGCAACGTCGGCATCACGCAGCAGATGCTCCGCAGCAACGTAGCTGTGATCGCCCCAAACCATGCCAATGCTGGCGTTGATAAAAATGCTGTAGCCTGCCAGCAAAAAGGGCTGAGCGAGCGACTGCGAAACGTTTTCTGCCAAGTTTACGACGTTCGTCCGATCAGCGATATCTAGCAATAGAATGCCAAACTCATCGCCACCGAAGCGCGCCACCCTGTCAATCTCAGCATGCTTTTGCTGGAGGTCACTCAGTCGATGTGCAATGCCTTGCAGGAGCTGATCGCCGATGCGATGACCTAGAGAGTCGTTGATTCTTTTGAAGCGATCGCAATCAAAGAACAAGACTGCAAATGCTGCTGGAGGATGAACTTGCGCCCGTGTCATCACCTCGGCTAGACGCTTCAAAAACGCTAGGCGATTAGGCAAACGAGTGAGCCTGTCGCTCAACGCTAGTTCTAGCATCTGGCGTTGGGCTTGCTCTAGTAGCTGCGTTCTTTGCTTGACTCGCTGCTCTAGCTCTGTATTGATCTGCTCTTGTCTTTTACGAGCTAGCCGCAGCTCAACTTGCAGCCGCACGCGGGCAATCACCTCTTCACTCTGGAATGGTTTTGTCACATAGTCCGCCGCGCCACTGCGAAACGCTCGGACTTTGTCAAAAGGTGCGTCTAGCGCACTGAGAAAAATTACAGGAATATTAGCAGTTGCTGGCTTTAAGCGTAGCTGTTTGCAGACTTCGTAGCCGTCCATATCAGGCATCATAATATCCAGCAAAATCAAGACAGGCTGATGAGCATGCACTAATGTGAGTGCCTCTACACCACCTGATGACTGAATAACCTGGTAGCCTTCACGGGTCAATAGCTTGGACAATATGAGCAAATTAGTCGGATTGTCGTCAACAACTAAGATACGATCCATCTGCGCAGTCACCGGCCGCACAGTAGCAGACGGAATTGAACTGGGTGGGAAAGTACTATAGGTGTTCGACAATGTCCCGTCCAAAAAATAAGCTAATAAAATTAAGCAGTTAATCAACCAATCACGGTTTTCCGTCTGGCCATACACTGCGCCTCTCTATAGATATTTTGCTGAGATGCTTTGTAGACCAATATGTTTATAAGGGTCTGATGAGTAGATGAACGGTTAACTTCTCCTTGCCGAAATGCCGTTTAGATAGACCAAGGTGTAGATAGGTCTAGCTGTCAAACCCTAAACGTCCGATAGGTGTTTGCGCCTTACTGAGAATAGTTTGCTGAGAACAGTTTGCACCCAGCCAACGTAGCCAGGCAGGGTAGAGGGTGCGGTTGATTGTAAAGTATGCCCTTCATGCAAACAGTTTGGAGGGCAAAACTGCTCGCGTCTAGCGTCCGTAGCTAAAGCTATGCTATCTCAGCTATCGGGCTGAGAAGTCTTTAGCTTTGCTTTTAAAGGATTAAATATTGTTAAATTGAGCCGCTTCTTGCTCTGACTGGCGGTTCAGTCCACCAGTTCAGTCTTCTATATCTGCGAGCAGTCCTTCACAGGCATCTGTTAAGAGATCAATTACGTAGTCAAATCCTGCCTCACCATCGTAGTAGGGATCTGGCACTTCCCTGTCACTATGGCGTTGGCAATAGTCACACATCAGTTTTACCTTGTGCGTGTAGCGATCGCCTTTGTCCAGGCTCAAGATATCCTGGTAGTTGCTTTGGTCCATTGCCAGAACCAGATCAAACTTTTCAAAATCTTCTGCCGTGAACTGTCTAGATGTACCGACTAGCGCCATGCCTCTACGCTGAGCAGCCGCGTTCATTCTGTAGTCAGGCGCACTGCCCACGTGATAGCTGCTAGTGCCAGCCGAGTCACACACGATTTCGCTGCCCAACGCTCGCTGTGCAACCAGGTGATTCATAATGTTCTCCGCTGAGGGCGAGCGGCAGATGTTACCTAGGCAGACGAACAGGAGTCTGGTGGGCATGGTACTTTTCTATTTTCTACGGTCTCGATCTTTCACAGTCTCGGCCCCCTACATGCCGGGCAAGCTGAGCCCGCCAGTGAGCTCTTCCATTTGCTCACGCATGGTCGCTGTGGACTTATTGTAAGCGTCTAGCATTGCAGCTTTGACCAAATCAGAAAGCACCTCTGCACCTTCACCCAGCGCATCTTCTGAGATCACCACATTACGAGGCTCTTGGTTGCCACTCATGGTCACTTTCACAAGACCACCCCCAGCAGTCCCTTCAATCTCCATCTGCTCTAGCTCTTCTTGAAGACGCTTGGCGCCTTCTTGAACCTGCTGTGCCTTTTTGAAGGCTTCAGTCAGCTCTTTCATCTTGCCAAGACCGAATCCAAATCCTTGTCCTTTTGTCATAACTGTTTGGGTTGTTTGATAAATTAACTGTCAAACTATAGCACTGGGTCGGAAGGACTGAGCTAGAGCGCAGAATCACGGTGAGCTAGGTAGCCGAGCGCAGCCCAGGCCAAACTCACCGATAATCTTGACTTCGGTTTCGAGCTGGATACCGTTGTGAGCGCGGACAGCCGTTTGAGTATGACGAATCAGAGACAAGACATCATCGGCTTTAGCGCCACCTAGATTAACGATAAAGTTGGCGTGGAGCGTAGAGATTTGGGCACTGCCGATTTGATGACCTTTGAGCCCGGCTTCCTGGATAAGTCTGCCAGCGCTGTGAGGTACGGGATTGCGAAAGACGCTGCCGCAGTTGGGTAGATGGTAAGGCTGGGTTGTTCGTCGAGATCGAAGATCGCTAGCGGTGGCAGACTTAAGCTTAGCCGGGTCGTGACCGGGACTAAGCTGGAAGGTCGCTGATATGACGGTGCGATCGCGCCCCTGAAGATTAGAGGTTCGATATCGAAAGCCCAAATCCTCACTGCGTAAAACCCTCACAGCTCCATTCGGATCGGCGACTTTGGTCTCTACTAAGATGTCTGCAGTTTCACCACCGTGGGCACCCGCATTCATCACAACAGCGCCGCCGACGGTGCCAGGAATGCCGATAGTCCATTCAAAGCCTTTTAGTCCATGACGGGCAGCTTTCCAGGCCAGCGAAGACCAGGGCTCTCCTGCCGCTGCGATGACTCTGCCAGTCTGGGCGTCGAAGCTGCTATGACGCAGCGCCCGCATACAGATAACTAGACCGGGCAAACCGCGATCGCTAATCAAAAGATTAGAACCCGCACCCAACATGGTCACAGCCAAACCCTCTGACTGTGCCCACGAAAGCGCTGACTGAAGCTGATCTAAAGTTTTTGGCAGCGCTAGCCACTCAGCGTTTCCGCCCACGCGAAGGGTCGTAAGCTTGGCGAGCGGGGCCTGGGCAGCAAGCCTGAAGCCATCTGCAAGTTGAACGGAATCAGTCATGTCTTTATGTCAGGGCTGCCTCTGGTGTGAGCGCTGTAGCGTAGGCAGACATCACCTCAGGAATCGCTTGATTGAGATTGCCAGCGGTCAAAAAGATGACAATATCCCCAGGATGCAGGCTAGTCATCAGCGCTCGTTTTGTGGCTTCTAAGGTGCTGTGATATTCGGTACTGGGTTTATGCTCAGCGATCGCATCCGCCAAAATCTGGGCTGTAATGCCTGTACTGTTGGTTTCGCCCGCGCTGTAGATATCTGTGACTAGAACGCGATCAGCGCCGCCAAAGCAGGTAGAGAACTCATCTAGCAGCGCAGAGACACGGCTGTAGCGATGGGGCTGAAAGACGGCGACTATCTTGCGATCGCCGCCGTCAGGTAGCCGTTCAGCTCGCTGCACCTGAGCTGCAGCGAGTGTAGCTTTGATTTCACTGGGATGATGAGCATAGTCATCAACGAACAAAATGCCGTTATGAAAGCCACGATGCTCAAACCGGCGGCGGGCTCCTTTAAAATTAGGCAGATGTTCTTGAATATCTTTAAAGCTGACGTTCAGCAGCCGGGCCACTGCGATCGCCGCCAGCGTATTGCTGAGGTTGTGCATGCCTAGTAGCGGGATAGTGAGATTACCCAGGTTCTCTCCTCGCTCTAGAATATCGGCGGTCATACCGTGCGCAGTTTCGACGATGCTAGTCGCGCTGTAATCAGCGTGGGCATCTGAATCTACGCTGTAGGAGATAGTGGGTTTGATGCGATCGCGTACCGTCGCACAGTCAATCGAACCCACCACCGTTTCACACTTGCTGACAAACTGCTCAAAGATAGCCACTACTTGATCCAAGCTAGTGTAGTGATCAGGGTGGTCCAGTTCGATATTGGTAATCACGCCAATCTTAGAAGACAGCTTTACGAGAGAGCCATCCGATTCATCCGCTTCAGCAACAACATAATCGCTCTCCCCAACATAGGCGTTGCCAGACCAGGTGCCAACTTCACCGCCAATAATAATCGTAGGGTCTACGCCCGCCTTTAGCAGTAGATAGCCAGTGATACTGCTGGTGGTGGTTTTGCCGTGAGTGCCTGCGATCGCAATTCCTTTTTTCTCATTCATCAGCGCCGCCAAAATATCCGATCGATGAAAGATCGGACATCCTAGAGCTAGCGCTTGCCTGTACTCCGCATTGCTCTCACCAATCGCCGTCGAACAGACCACCTGAGGCAATCTCGCTACGCTCTCAGCTCCCGTAAAGAAAGCTAAGTTCTCAGCCCGCTGCTGATTAAAGATATGAGCGCCCTGAGCTTCAAGCCGCTCAGTAATATGACTAAGGCGCAAATCTGACCCTGAAACGTTCAGCTTGCGGCTTGCTAACACGTGCGCCAAAGCCGACATTCCGATTCCACCGATTCCAATAAAATGAAACGGTCTGCCGCTGAAATCTACTGAGTTCAGCATGTTTAATTTCCTCTCAAGCCGTGGCACATCAATACAATCAGGCGTATCATAACAGGAATCTTCGGTGTGACCATGTCGAGCGAACATCCATGCACAGTGACCCCAATCCGGAACCAGCTCGGTACAGGGTCTGTATATTACATCACGCCGTAAAGGTTACCTCCGCATTCGAGTCATAGACTCTAAGACTAGGTATAAAAACTTAGCCATTAGCTTGATCCAGAAATGAGGTGACGATGATGCTATATGATTAAGATTGCTTATAGAGACTTAACTTTAAGTCATTTTCTGTATCTGAAAATACGAGGTTAGCGCGCAGTGGTTAGAGTAGCGATTAATGGTTTTGGGCGAATTGGCCGGAACTTTCTACGGTGTTGGTTGACACGCGATAACAGCAATTTGGAGCTGGTCGCCATCAACAACACATCGGATCCCCGGATCAACACACATCTGTTGAAGTACGATTCCTTACTTGGTCGTCTAGACGCAGACATTACATACGATTCCGACACGATGACCGTGAATGGCAACGTCATCAAATGCTACTCGGACCGCAATCCTAGCAATCTGCCCTGGAAAGAGTGGGACATCGATCTGGTAATCGAATCCACAGGTGTTTTCAACAGTGAAGAAGGCGCTTCTCGCCACATCGAAGCGGGCGCTACCAAAGTCTTGATTACCGCTCCTGGCAAAGGTGGCCATATCGGCACCTACGTTATGGGGGTCAACGACCAGGACTATGCTCACGACAAGCAAAACGTGATCAGCAACGCTAGCTGTACCACCAACTGCCTAGCCCCTGTGGTTAAAGTGATCAACGACAACTTCGGCATTGTCAAAGGCACAATGACGACAACCCACAGCTACACAGGCGACCAGAGAATTCTAGATGCTAGCCACCGTGACCTGCGCCGGGCCCGAGCAGCAGCCGTCAATATCGTTCCAACCACCACTGGCGCAGCCAAAGCCGTTGCTCTAGTCATTCCTGAGATGTCTGGAAAGCTAAACGGAATTGCGCTACGTGTTCCAACCCCTAACGTTTCCATCGTTGATTTAGTTGCTCAAGTAAGCAAGAAAACAATCACTGATGAGCTGAATGATGTTCTCAAACATGCGTCTGAAAACAGCATGAAAGGCATCTTGGGCTATACCGACGAGCCTCTAGTTTCTGTTGACTTCCGCAAGACTAACGTCTCTGCAACCATTGACTCTGAGCTTTCTTTGGTGATGGACGGCGATTTGGTCAAGGTAATCGCCTGGTATGACAACGAGTGGGGCTACTCTCAGCGCGTTGTTGACCTCGCTGAGCTAGTGGCTAGCAAGTGGGAAGGCTAATTAGCCGCGACACAACCTAATTTTGACTAATGAAAAGCGGGGGCTTAGTGCTCCCGCTTTTTTATGCGTTAGGCTTTTATGACTGTGCTTTCTTGCTGTTGAATTCCGATAGATTACCTCTCGGTTTGTTTGTGGTTAATTCTGTTTTTTCGCTTGAGAAATGTTTGTTCACAGCTGCTAGCCCTTCGGCTGATGCGGTGCCGCTGATCTTTGCATTTCCGAACGAATACAGCGTGGGTATTACTAGCTTGGGCTACCAGGTAGTGTGGTCAATGCTGTCTCAGCGAGCCGATATTGAGGTGAGTCGGCTATTTACTGATGAGAGAGAGTCGTTGCCCACGCGAGCAGAGCTGATAGGCTTCTCTTTGTCCTGGGAGCTCGACTATGTCAACGTGCTGACTTTGCTAGAAGACCAGCAGATTCCTCTGAGGAACAAAGATCGAACAAACGATCATCCTTTGGTTTTTGGTGGTGGGCCAGTGTTGACGGCTAACCCAGAGCCGTTTGCCGCCTTTTTTGATGTAATTTTGCTGGGCGATGGTGAGACGCTGCTGCATGACTTTTTGGATGAGTATCAGCGGGTGCGACATGCCGATCGGCAAGTTCAGCTAAAGGCACTGGCGCAGATTCCTGGTATCTATGTGCCTGCTCTTTATGTGGTGACTTATGTCTCTAAGACGGGGGCGATCGCAGCCATCTCACCCATCGATAGTGACGTGCCTGCCACTGTCAAAAAGCAGACCTATCGCGGCAACGTGCTATCGGCGTCGACGGTTGTGACAGAAAAAGCGGCTTGGGAAAACATCTTCATGGTGGAGGTAGTGCGTAGCTGCCCAGAGATGTGTCGGTTTTGTCTGGCGAGCTATCTAACGCTGCCCTTTCGAGCTGCCAGTATGGAAGCGTCACTGATTCCAGCAATTGAGCAAGGACTGCAAGCAACTAAGCGGCTAGGGCTGTTGGGCGCATCGATTACGCAGCATCCAGAGTTTGAATCGCTGCTGGATTATCTGAACCAGCCGCAGTATGACGACGTGCGATTGAGTATGTCATCTGTGCGAACGAATACGGTGAACCATAAGCTGGCTAAGACCCTAGTCACTCACGGGTCTAAATCAATCACAATTGCGATCGAAAGCGGCTCTCAAAAAGTGCGCGATATTGTCAACAAGAAGCTAAACACCGACGAGATCGGAACAGCGGCGCAGCAGGCGAAGTCAGGTGGGCTGGCCTCTTTGAAGCTGTATGGGATGGCGGGAGTACCTGGAGAAGATGAGGAGGATCTAACTCAGACAGCGGCGTTGATGATCGATCTTAAAAAGCAGGTACCGGGTCTACGGCTGACGCTGGGGTGCAGTACGTTTGTGCCGAAGAGTCATACGCCGTTTCAGTGGTATGGCGTAAACCGGCAGGCGGAAAAGCGACTGAAGTTTCTGCAAAAGCAGCTTAGACCCTGTGGCATAGACTTTCGGCCAGAGAGCTATAGCTGGTCGGTGATTCAGGGGCTGATTTCTAGGGGCGATCGCAGACTAGCCGACTTGCTAGAGCTGACGCGAGGCTATGGCGACACTTTGGGCAGCTACCGCCGAGCGTTTAAGACATTGAAAGGAACTTTGCCGCCGCTAGACTTCTATGTACACGAGCAGTGGTCAACCGATCAGGTGCTGCCTTGGGACCACTTGGAAGGACCATTGCCGAAGACGACGTTGGCCAAACACCTAGCAGAAGCTCAAGCGCATATGACAGTTTCCTAATAAGCTCTGAGAAGCTGAACCTTTCGGGTAATGATGCACGGCAAGGTTATCGAACAGAGCAGCGTAGCGGCTACAACAAACAAAAGGGTTTCGAGGTCCGCAACGGCATCTTTGTCTTTTGCGATTTCGTCAAGTACGAGTGAGCAGGTGATGCTAGCGGCAGTACAGTATGCAATAACCATCGGTTTTAGGAGAGTCGATCTCTTACGGTTTGCTAAGTCAATTTGCGCTAGGTTGTCATTCCTGAGTTGTTACGCCTAGGCTGTCATTCCTAGGTTGTCACTCGCGTAGTCTGCGAGCAGTCGCGGCAAATGAGAAAGCTTTGAATACTTACATAGTAGCGGCGGGATCGAGAGTACAGCCGATAGAACAAACAATAAAGCATGTAGATGATTGGTAAAAAGTAAAGATTTTAAGAAGCAACAACCTTCAAAGTACTTTCTGCTTCTGCTTGTAGCTTCTGTAAGTCGGCTTGGGATTGGCGTAGCTGCTGAGCCGCTCTGCTGTGAGATAGACCAGTCACATCGACTTCAGGGACAGAGCGATCGCGCTGCTCCAACCCATAGCGATAGGTACGGTCGTAATAGTCAAGGGTGATCGAGACGGCAGTCGCTAGATCACCGGTTTGGATCGCCGCGATCGCCGCCTGCGTCCGCTCGCCACCCAGCCGTTTGCGAATACGCTCTGTCGCGGCGATCAAATCTTCTGACGCTGCCTGTCCATAAATCTCCACGAGTAAGGCAATTCGCTCATCAATCGGACGAGTAATCTCTAAGGCAAAGGCCGCTTCCATCTGTTCAAACAGCTCAATAGGCACCCGACAGGCTCCTACCCGGCGACTCTCGGCCTCGATCCAGACAGGCCGATCGGCGACAAACTGCTGCCATTCAGTTGCCAGCATATTTTCAAACTGCTCGGTACTCGGCTGTGGCGGTAGACACAGCGCACCAAAGCTACTGCCGCGATGATTGGCGTGGCCTTCTAGATCTAGTACCTGTTCGCCTTGCTCTGCTAACGCATGCAGAATATCTGTTTTGGCGGTGCCGGTCATACCACCTAGCAGAATGATGTTTTTTGAAGTGGCCAGGGTGCTACGGACCCACTGGCGAAAGGCTTTGTAGCCACCTTGAAGCGTAATCGTATTGAAGCCTGCTAGGTTCAAGGCCCAGGCGATCGCCCCGCTGCGCATCCCGCCTCGCCAGCAGTGAATTCGCACCGTTCCTTCAGGAGCCAGCGCTTTCGCCTGTCGAATGAGATCGCCCAATTTCGGTCCGACCAGATCAAACCCTAGCTCTACTGCTTGTTCTCGGCTTTGCTGCTTGTAACAAGTGCCTACTTGAGCGCGTTCTTCATTCGTAAACAGCGGAAAGCTAATTGCTCCAGGAATATGTCCCTGCTCGAACTCGCCAGGACTGCGCACGTCCAGAATAGGACCAGAGGCTGCGAGAAATTCGTTGATAGAGACTTGAGAAGTGTGAGACACAAACAGAACTGCTGAAGAGAGAGAAAGCTCTCATATCCTAATGCCTACAAGGTCTCGATAGCTAGGCGCTAGACGTTAACCGGTACGTTGCTGTAGCGGATGTTGGCTTGTCGGAATCTATCGACGGCTTCTTTGAGGCGATCGCACGTTGCAATCAAACTAATCCGCACATAGCCTTCACCGCCCTCCCCGAAAGCAGTTCCCGGCGTCACTACCACGCCCGTCTTTTGTAGCAACAGCAAGGCAAAGTCAGAAGCCCCCATTCCTGGCGGGCAAGGAATCCAGAGATACATGGTGGCTTCGGGTTTCACTACGTCCCAGCCTAGTGTCCCAAGTTCTTTTGCTAAAAAATCACGCCGCTCTAGGTATCGCTGTTGAACTTCTTCTAGATACTGGTCGGGTAGGTTTAGGGCAGTCTCGGCGGCGGTTTGCAAGGCAGAGAAAATGCCGTAGTCAAGGTTCGTTTTTAGCGTACGCAAGCCCTGGATGACGTGGCGATTGCCAACGACAAAGCCAACGCGCCAGCCTGCCATGTTGTAGGTCTTGGAAAGCGTATGAAATTCTACACTGATGTCTTTGGCACCGGGGATTTCTAGCAGGCTAGTAGGCTGATAGCCTTCAAAGGCTAGTTCTGCATAGCAAAGATCGTGAATCAACAAGATCTGGTGGCGGTGGCCAAATTCCACCATTTCTTCAAAGAAGGATCTGGGGGCAACTGCGCCTGTAGGATTGTTGGGATAGTTGAAATAGAGGACTTTAGCAGCCTTGGCATCTGCTTCTGAGATGTCGTTGAAGTCGATCACCCAGTTGTTTTTTGCCTGTAACGGAATGGTGCGGATGTCAGCTCCGGCGATCGCAGGTCCACGAAAATGCGCTGGATAAGAAGGTGTGGGCACCAAGACGACATCACCCGGATTGATGTAGGCCATCGCGAGATGCCCTAGCCCTTCCTTTGAGCCCATCAGGGGCAAGGCTTCACTCTTTGGATCTAGCGTGACACCGTAGCGACGGTGATACCAATCAGTGATGGTCGTGCGAAAACCAGTGGTGCCCTCAAACGGGGGATAGCCGTGGTTGCTTTCATCGCTGATGGCTGTGATCGCCGCTTCCACCACAGGCGCGGGCGTCGGTCCACCCGGATTTCCCATACCTAGATCAATCAGGTCAACCCCTTGTGCTCTAGCATTTGCCTTGAGTTCGTCTAAGCGAGCGAACACATAGGGGGGCAGCGAACTAAGCCTTTCAGCAGGCTTCAACCAATCTAACGTCATCTAAAGTGACCTCTAAGCACGGGCAAAAGGGGAGGAAACTAGATTATCACTCTCCAAGAAATACAGGAAAACAGAGCTAAGCGGTTGCTGTCTGCTGCTTTGGGCTGATGGCATTAGGTCGAGCTCCCACTGTCTTGCCCACTGTCCCGGTGGGTAGTGTCGTTGAGACCATCGCTGCCATCAGCTGAGCGGGCTGCACCGGAAAAGGAAGATGGTGGATATCTGAGCCTTCTAGACAGGCGACTGTTGCTGCTTGCTCTAGCTGCGCGACGGTAAGCTGGTCCATACCCATATCGGCTAGAGAAGTTGGTAGACCCAGCTGATTGTAAAATTGGATGAGCTGCTGACGGGCCGTTGCCGCTAGCGAATTATTAGCGGCCATTTCTTCTAGCCGTAGCTGTACTAGGATGCCGTAGGCGACTTTCTCACCGTGCAGCGTACCGTGAGCGGCTACATGCGTTAGCCCGTTATGTACAGCGTGAGCCGCTACGGTACGACACTGCGGACCGCCCATACCCCCAATCACACCCGCCATTAGAACGCTGGCATCGACGACTTCTTTCCACTCATCGCCGCCAGGGTTGGCGATGGCGGCGGCAGATTTTTGAAAGAGAATGTCTCGCAGCACGCGGGCCTGCTGAACCGCACCGATGATCATTGTGTGGGTAGAGTGACCGCTGCTGATCGAGGCTTCGTACCATTTTGCGATCGCATCCCCAATCCCTGCAACCAGTGTCCGCTGTGGCGCAGTTGCCACCAGGTCATAGTCCAGCACAATCGCATCCGGACACCTCGGCAGACCCACATCGTACAAAAACGCGCCTTCTTCTGAATAGACATTAGAGAGCGCTGTCCAACCTGCACAGGTTGCCGCAGACGTAGGCACTGTCACAATCGGTAGCTGCCGCTGATAGGCCAAAAGCTTCGCTGCATCTAGTGCCTTGCCACCACCAATCCCGATGATCAGATCAGCGCGGTGAATATCGGCAGCTTTGTGTAAACCCGCTAAAGTCGACTCGCTACAGTCTTTCGTATAGGTAGCAGTCTTGCTATCCAAATCAGCTAGTGCCACAGACAAAACAGGAAGGGCAACTGACAGGCTCTTATCTCCGCCAACTAGCAGCGGTCGAGCGCCTAATCTAGCGAGTAGCTCGCTACTTCTGGCCAGTACGCCATTGCCTCGAATTACCTGTGCGGGTGCAATGCTGAGAACGGGAAAGACGGCCTGAGAAGTAGACGCAACAGTAGCTGAAGAAGGCGAGAGTGACATAGAAAGTGAGTCCTGTCTGCAAAAGACTTTAGCATTTGCTAGAAGTAGCCATTACCCATAGCTATCCCTAGATTATGCCGCAGCGTTATTAGCCTCTGCTAATTTATCTGGGTAAATCTCTATAATTGGCGCACGTTCTTCGGGGGTACTGCCTCTTCCAGGTTTAGCAGAGCCCAGATACAGCAGATCTGAAATGCCGTCGCGGTGGGCGATCGCCCGCGCTCGAATCAGAGGCGGCTGACCGACCGCACTTAGTCGACTGGGTTTGAACAGATTACTCGCCGCCTGTTCTAAGGTTGCTTCTAGCTCAGTGCGCGTAATTGCATTAGGTACCGAAATTACAATCTGCGATGACCCGGAGTCGAACACGGTTGTATAGGGAACTGCACCTGGAATTTGCGATCTGGTCAGCGGCTGAAAGCTCAGGCCAAACATTCCTACCGTCAGCACGCCCATAAAGCCAGTCGCCCCGACCAATCGAAATCGAAAGCCCCACCCTAGCAAGAATGCGAGTGCTGTCACCAAGCCAAAAGCGACAGTCGCAAGGGCGAAATATCCGGTAGCAACTAGAAATTGTTCAGGCGTCAGCATCAGCGAGTTCAGCAAAGTAAGGTCTCTAGTGATTATAGGGGGTCGCCTCCCCCAGTCCGACGGGATAACTATAGCTGTTGGTTACCTGGTCGGTCTTTGTGAATCCTGCTTTTCTTCGCGATCGCCGTAGCCAGCTTCTATGCCTGCTGTTTCTGATCCTAGCTGGCAGCAGCCTATGGCGACTTAGTCACGCTTCTAATCGATCGCTTCAGCCAACTGCCGAGCCATTGCCCCAAGATTCTCATATTCAAGTCTTCTTCAATCAGTCCGAAGCCAGCGTCTATACCGATCCCTATCGACAAATTGAGCGCCACGGTGACGACCTCGAACAAGCCATCGTTACGGCTATAGACCAGTCCACTCAGAGAATCGATATTGCCATCCAAAACTTGAATCTTCCGAAAGTCGCCGAAGCGCTGGTTGATAGCAATCGGCGTGGTGTCAAGGTGCGTCTAATCCTAGAAAATCAATACGCAAAAATTGAAGCTGAACAAGCAGAGGCCCTAACGCTGTTGAGAACCAACCAGATCCAGCAGATAGACGACACTGCCGACGGCTCAAAAGGCAGCGGCCTCATGCATCACAAATTTCTAGTCATTGACGGGCGATGGGTACTCGTCGGCTCAGCCAATTTGACTTTCTCGGGTGTGCATGGAGACGCCGATAATCCCGATAGTCGCGGCAATGCCAACGTCTTTTTGAAGATAGACAGCCCAGCAGTCGCTCAACACTTTACTCGCGAATTCAATTTGATGTGGGGCGATGGACCTGCCGCCAAATCAGACAGTCAGTTTGGTTTGCAAAAGCCGCATCGCCCAGAGCAAACCGTCGCCCTGCCTACGGGCAACCTCACCGTTCAATTTTCTCCAACTAGTTCAAAATCACCCTGGGAACAAAGCACCAACGGCTTAATCGCTCGAACCCTAGGCCAAGCCAACCGCAGCATTGATCTGGCTCTCTTTGTCTTTTCAGAGCAGCGCATCGCCGACCAGCTAGAAACCGAGGTCAAAAGCGGCGTTGCCCTTCGCGTCCTAATCGATCCTGGATTTGTCTACCGCAGCTACAGCGAAGTCCTAGACATGCTGGGCACTGCACTACCCAACCAACGCTGCAAAATCGAAGCTCGGAATCGTCCCTGGCAAGCACCAATTGCCTCAGTCGGATCGCCACGGCTACCAGAAGGCGACAAACTCCATCACAAATTCGCTCTTCTCGACCGTACAACCGTCATCGTTGGCTCCCAAAACTGGAGCGATGCTGGCAACACTAAAAACGACGAGACCTTATTAGTCATTCGCAATCCTACCGTCGCTGCACACTTCGAGCGAGAATTCGAGCGGCTCTACAGACAGCCTTATTTAGGAAACACAATGCTTCTACAAAGAAAGATAGAAGAAGGCAAACAAAGATGTCCTTCCGTCCTTCCCTAAAGCAGATTCTCCAGCAGTTCCGACTCGACTGAGGCTTGTCTCGTTTGATCGCCACTTCGATCAAACTATTTCCTATAGGTTCTTCGACTGTCTGGTCAAAAACCAGCGGTCGATCTGAATGCAAAGGCTATGAAGAAGCGTTGATCGATCTCTTCAGCACTCGCACCCGACAGATAGCGGAACTTACCCGTGTTACGCTGACAGCGCAGAGAAACAAGAGACAAAGATAAATTATGTGCGGCATCGCTAGTGTCTTTGGTTCTGATGTATCGACGCAATACGACTTTCCCTCCATTCTGTCGCACATGGTTCATCGTGGGCCGGACGATACCGGGATGGTCCAAGGAGATAATTGGGCGCTAGGACATCAGCGCCTCTCTATTGTCGATGTAGTTGGTGGACATCAGCCTATGCAGGCTGTACCAGAGCAGCTCTACAGTATTTGCAATGGCGAGATATATAATTTTCGTGATTTGCGATCGCGCCACTTTCAAGACTACGCCTTCCAAACAGAAGCAGACAGTGAAATCCTTCTGCCGCTCTTTCAGCAGTTTGGGAAAGACATGGTGCAGCATCTAGAAGGCATGTACAGCTTTGTCATCAGTGACGGTGAAGAATGGATGGCGGGGCGCGATCGCATTGGCATCAAACCCCTGTATTACGGCACCACAGGCGACACCATCTTCTTTGCTTCGGAGCTAAAAGCATTAGTCGACTGCGCTGAGCGCATCTACGAGTTTCCTAGCGGCCACTACTATCACTCTCAAGCGGGCTTGGTTCCTTACTATCAGCTACCTGAGACAGCTACCTTTGACAAAAAAATCGAAACTATCGTCGCCGATATTCAGCAGGTGCTGACCCAGAGCGTCGAAAGGCGACTGATGTCCGATGTGCCTGTAGGTGTCTTCCTTAGTGGCGGACTAGATTCAAGCATCATCGCGGCCTTGATGAAACAACAGGTCTCAGAACTACATTCTTTTTCTGTCGGACTGCCTCATTCACCCGACTTAAAAGCGGCTCGTCTAGTAGCAGAACACTTGGGCACCGTACATCACGAGTACGTTTATTCCGAAGCAGAGATGCAGGCTGTTTTGTCTGATGTTATCTACTATCTAGAGTCTTACGATCCGGCTCTCGTTCGTAGCGCCATTCCTTGCTACATTGTCTCGCGGCTGGCAAGTGAACATGTCAAAGTTGTGCTGAGTGGCGAAGGGGCAGATGAACTCTTTGCAGGCTACAGCTACTTCGCTGAATACGACGATCCTATGGCGCTGCATCAAGAATCGACTGCTATTCTTCGGGGTTTACACAACCTGAATCTACAGCGAGTCGACCGGATGACGATGGCCCATAGCTTAGAAGGACGAGTGCCGTTCTTAGACGTGGACTTTATCGAACTGTGCATGCGCATTGACCCGCAGCTGAAGCTCTACTCATCTGAGAGAACTGAGAAATGGCTGCTGCGCAAAGCGTTTGAAGATTTGCTGCCACAGGAAATTGTTTGGCGCGACAAGATGGAGTTTGCCCAAGGATGTGCCTCTTCAGGCGTCTTAGAAAGCCACGCTGAAGCCGCCATTTCCCAGCAAGCGCTAGCCGAAGCCAACTCACAGGGATTACCCGTTAGTACGCAAGAAGAACTGTTCTATTACCGCATTTTTGAGAAGCATTTTCCTCATCCCGACGCGGCTAAGGTAATCGGCAGATGGGGCGGAACGCTTCACTAAAAACATCAACCGATTCACTATTGAACAACGCGCCGATTCCTTATGGAAGTGTTGTATGGGAGCTGTGTCTTTTACTTCTGCTAGAGCTTCCGGCACTTTGCTTCCAGCATAATCAACAGCTACAACCCTTTTCAAACAAAGCAAAGTGCTTGGCAAAGTGCACAGTGCATTGCGTAGTTTGCTATAGCTGCGCTGAAATAATCCTAGCCATCTTAGCCGCGCTGTCGACTGTCGCTAGCTGGCGAGCCGTATTTGACATCTCTTCCAACTGTTGGGGGGAAGCCAATAAATCTGTCACGATTGACTGAAGCTGACCTGCTGACAGATCAGTTTGTTGATAAAGCTGCGCTGCTCCGGCTTCTTGAAAGGCGATCGCATTAAACGTCTGATGGTCCTCCGCTGCAAACGGATAGGGAATCAAAATCGATGGCGTCCCCGTCACTGCCAGCTCAATCAAAGTCCCCGCACCAGCTCGACTGACTACCAGATTAGCCCGTCCAAACAGCGCCGCCATGTTGCTATAAAAGGGGCGATGAACATAGTGCGCATGGCTAAAGCTATCGGCATCAGGATCGTTCGTTCCCGTGATATGCACAATCCAAGCACCAGCGTCTAACCAGGTAGGAACCGCTGCTCTTACCAGCTGGTTGACGGCGACCGCCCCCTGGCTACCCCCTACTATCGCAATCAAAGGAACGTCTGGAGGAATATCGATATCAGGCAGACCGGTTTTCTCGGCGTCTAACGCGGCGGATAGAAACTGCGATCGCACAGGCGTCCCCACGACCACCGTCTGCGCTTTTGGCAAATGCGCCGCCGCTTCCTTAAATCCCAAAGCCACCGTCGTACACCATGGACTCAAAAATCGAGTCACCTTTCCCGGTAGCGCATTCGACTCATGCAGCACCGCTGGCAGGCCCAAAGACCGCGCTGCCAAGATAGCGGGCGCAGCAATATATCCCCCCGTCGTGAAAACGCCTTGAAACCGACCGCGCTTGAGCAACTGGCGCACCTGCACTATTGAGCTGGCAAACTGAGCCAATTGTTTGATCGTACCAAGCCCCAAACCGCCCTGAACGCCGCTCATCTTTACTGTATGAAGTTTGTAAGCGTCGGGCACCAACTCCGTTTCGAGACGGTCTGGCACTCCTAACCATTCGATGGTGCAGTGAGGAAGCTGTTGGGCAGTTGCGATCGCCGGGAACAAATGTCCGCCTGTCCCGCTCGCCGCGATCAGTAGCCTCGGCATTTGGTCTTTTGTGCTGTCATGCTTTTGTACCGGTAAACCCTCACTCACGAAATTGACCTCTACAGCAGTACGCACCCAATCAGATGCCGTATTAATACAATTTTCAGGTTACCTTGGTTTAAGGTGTTATCTGCCAGCTAATCCACTACTGACTGTTCGCAAAACGACTGCTCGCAAAACTTTTCGCACACAAGGACGCGCAAATTCATGGTCCCACGCTACCCCTGGCTCCAACTTCGATCTAAATATCAACAGATAGCCACTACCGTAGCCATCGGAATAGCCAGTGGATTTGCCTTGAGTGCAGGAATCGCCCCTAGCGCGAAAGCCGCCTCTGCCGAGAGCGCTCCCTCAGAGCTGACCGCCGCCATCGACAGCATGGAGACCGCCGCTTCAGCCAGAGACCTTGCCGCTGTGATGGATGGATATGGCACCGACTTTTCTAATAAAGACGGCTTCACTTACGAGACCTTGAAGACCGCATTACAGACTTTCTGGGATAGCTACGCCACCCTTTCATATCGTGTGGAGCTACAGTCATGGGAGCCGACCACGGATGGATTCCTCGCCGAAACAGTTACCTACGTCAGCGGTACCCAGCTCGACAATAGTTTGGGCAGAGAGCTTGAATCCGTCATCCGTTCGCAGCAGACGTATCAGAACGGCAAAATCGTTTCTCAAGAAACCCTATCTGAGCGCAATCAGCTCACGTCGGGCGAACAGCCGCCGTCGGTTTCTGTAATTTTGGCCGAGCAGGTAGAGAGGGGAGAGCAATATGAATTTGACGCTATCGTGTTAGAACCCCTTGGCGATCGCTACTTGCTCGGTGGGGTGATTGACGAAGGCGTGAGCGCAACCGACTTTTTTACGGGTCGCCCGGTTGAACTAGAGCTGCTGTCGGCAGGTGGTTTGTTCAAGATTGGAGAAGCCTCTGAGGTACCGGATAGCCGTTGGGTATCGGCGCTATTAGTTCGTGACGATGGCATGACAGTCGTTACTCGACGATTGCAGGTGAATTGACTTTTTCTAAGGTCAGGCTCCCCATCTAGAGCTGTCAACCGTCAGTTCAAAGCTGTTGGAGATTTCAGCGAGTAGCCACTTCAAGCAGCAACCACAGCTGAGGCTAAGAGACCTTTAAACAGGGCTAAACCAGCAGTACTGCCAAGGGCTGCGTCGGCTGCTCGCTCTGGATGTGGCATCATTCCTAAGACGTTGCCAGCTTGATTGCAGATACCTGCGATGTTTCCTAGCGAACCGTTTGGATTAGCGGCTGCGATAGCTTCTCCACCGCTGTCGCAGTAGCGGAAAAGAATCTGGTTGTTGTCTTCTAAAGATTTCATAGTGTTGGGTTCTACAAAGTAACAGCCTTCGCCATGAGCAATCGGCAGAGTGATGATTTGGCCTTTGCTATAGCCCTGTGTCCAGGGGAGATCGTTGCGTTCTACGCGTAAGGGAATGCGATCGCATACAAAATGCAAATCTTGATTGCGAACTAGCGCACCGGGCAGTAGACCCATCTCGGTTAGGACTTGAAATCCGTTGCAAATGCCCATGACGAGTTTGCCTTGTTCGGCATGCTCAGCTGTGGCACGCATAGCCGGGGAAAATTGCGCGATCGCACCACAGCGCAGATAGTCGCCATAGCTAAATCCACCCGGAACAACCACAACGTCTATATCGGAGAGGTCGCTGTCTTCATGCCAGACCATGCGGGTGGGCTGACCCAGAATGTCGCGAAGGATGTAGGCAATATCGCGATCGCAATTTGCCCCAGGAAAAACGATGACACCAAAATTCATAGCTCTTTAGTTCCTAGCTCTTTAGTTCCTAGCTCTTCAGTTCCTAGCTCTTTAGTTCCTATGCCACTTCAACTGCCGTTTTAACTGGCGCTTCAGAAGCTGCTTCAAACACTTCCACGCAATAATCCTCAATCACCGGATTCGCCAGCAGCTGATCGCAAATTTTGTCTAGCTGTTCTTGAGCTGACGCCTTACTTTCCGCCGTCAGATCGACCTCAATGTACTTGCCAATGCGAACTTTAGACACATTGTCATAGCCCATATGACTGAGTCCTGAGCGCACCGCTGTCCCAGCTGGGTCTAGCACCGAAGGCCGTAAAGTCACATAAACCTTGGCTTGGTAGGATTGCATATCAGCAGATTGCGTCACAGCCACAGCTCCAAAAGAACACAAGTGATCCTACCTTATTTGATCTCACACTCAATACTCTTCGTCAGGTTACAGGGCGTTAGCTTAAGGTGTAATAGGGCAGGTGTGATGAGATGTGATCGCGTCAACCGACCTGCTAGTTCCCCTGCTACCTCTCCCTAAAGGCGAATGAAAAGCCGTCGTACTCGAAGCCAGACCCAAATTTTTGAGCTGATCAAGCGGCTCAAAGATGCCATCTCAGCCCAAGATATCTACATGCAGATGAGGCAGGAAAAAAGCAGCATCGGCCTAGCAACGGTCTACCGCGCTCTAGAATCACTCAAGCAAGAAGGCGTGATCCAGGTCCGCACCTTACCCAGCGGCGAATCTCTCTACAGCCTGGTCCAGGCAGACACCCACCATCTCACCTGTGTCCGCTGCGGTCACTCTGCCGAAATGGACGAATGCCCCGTCCACGGGCTAGAAACCCACCTCACCGAGTCGCACCACTTCCAGATTTTCTATCACACCCTAGAATTTTTTGGCCTGTGCGATCGCTGTCAGCAGCTTCAGCCTACCGAAGACGATTCTCTACTGGATTCACCCCGCACGGCTACCGGCTGATTCATCGGCTGGTCGACCGGGTGTCCCAGAAAGCTCAGCACCTCTTCGCACCACGTCACCCACGCTAGCTGCTGCCTGATCCCAGCTCGCAGCGCCAAATACTGAAACTGATTCTCCCTAGACATCTGTGGCATTTGCTCATATTGCCTAGCAACCGCTTGATAGTCTCTTAGCCTGTCCTTGTGCTGCTGATAGTAGGTACTTAGCATCGTCAGCAGCGTTTCTGTCGGTACCGCATGTCCCACCGACAGCTTGACTAGCAGCTCTGACTTCAGCGGCGTCATTTCGGCTTCAGCCTCGCCAATCCACTGCTGCAAGTGCTGTCGTCCGCTATCGGTTACCGTATACAGCTTTTTGTTCGGTCGATTTTCTTGCTCAATCTTTTCAGAAGAGATATGCTCATCTTCTTCTAGCTTGGCCAGCGCCTTGTAGATCTGCTGGTGGCTAGCGCTCCAAAAGCACTCTACGGATCTATTGAAGCGTTTAACCAGGTCATAGCCGCTGCAGGCTTCATTGAATAGCGCGGCCAAAATTGCATAGGGAAGAGACATATCTAGGCCGTGAATATTCACCAATAGACATATTAGCCTAATCAATAGCACCTCCTCTAAAATTAAGTCTTGGCCCTACCAGGAGAAATGCTAATAGTTATGCAAGTTGAGGTCTAGATAAAGTTTAAGAAACGAGACTTTGGTGACGAAGCGGCAAGTAAACGCAGTATGGTTTTGAAAGGTTTTTAGCGCGGATGCAGCTAGCGTTGGATGCATTCCGCTAGCTGACCACTTTGCTCTTTCAAAGCATAGGCTTCACTCATTGAGAACACGCGGAGCAAAGTGGCAAACACGACAGTAGGCAAACACGACAGTAGGCAAATTTCACATGGCAGATTCCACCATCGAATCGGTATTGCAAGAGCAACGGGTGTTTGATCCGCCAGCCTCTTTTGCGGCGACAGCCCGGATACCGAGCATGGAGGCTTATCAAAAGCTGTATGACGAGGCAGCGGCTGATCCGGCTGCATTTTGGGCGAGGCTCGCTGAAGAAGAGCTGGACTGGTTCGAAAAGTGGGAGTCGGTGCTGGACTGGCAGCCGCCGTTTGCAAAGTGGTTTGTCGGTGGCAAGATCAATATTTCGTATAACTGTTTGGATCGGCACCTGACGACAGACAAGCGTGACAAGACGGCGCTGATTTGGGAAGGGGAGCCGGGAGATGCTCGTAAGCTGACGTACGCTGAGCTGCACGCGGAAGTGTGTCAGATGGCGAATGTGCTCAAGGACATGGGGGTAAAGAAGGGCGATCGCGTTGGCCTGTACATGCCGATGATCCCGGAAGCGGCGATGGCGATGCTGGCCTGTGCTCGAATTGGTGCGGCGCATACGGTGGTGTTTGGTGGGTTTAGCGCGGAGGCTTTGCGCGATCGCCTCAACGACGCCGAAGCCAAAGTCGTAATCACCGCAGACGGCGGTTTTCGCAAAGATAAGCCAATGGGTCTAAAACCCGCTGTCGATGCTGCTCTAGACAACAACGCCGTGCCTTCCGTTACCAACGTCCTCGTCGTGCAGCGCACACAGCAAGAGGTCGACTGGACAGAAGGCCGCGATGTGTGGTGGCACGATGTGAAATCGTCTGCCTCTACTGAGTGCCCCGCCGAACCGATGGACAGTGAAGATCTGCTCTTCATCCTCTACACCAGCGGCACCACTGGCAAACCCAAAGGCGTGGTCCACACCACAGCAGGCTACAACCTCTACACCCACATGACTTTCAAGTGGACCTTTGATATCAAAGAAGAAGATGTCTACTGGTGTACCGCAGATGTGGGCTGGATTACGGGACACAGCTACATCGTGTATGGGCCGCTGTCGAACGGGGCGACTACCGTGATGTATGAAGGTGCGCCGCGCCCTTCTAACCCTGGCGCTTTTTGGGATGTGGTGGAAAAGTATGGCGTCACTATTTTCTACACTGCGCCGACTGCGATTCGAGCCTTTATGAAAATGGGCGATAAAGAGCCAAACGCGCGTGACTTGTCTTCGCTGCGGATTCTGGGCACGGTGGGTGAGCCAATTAATCCTGAAGCCTGGATGTGGTATCGCAAAGTGATTGGCGGCGACAACTGTCCGATTGTCGATACCTGGTGGCAGACCGAGACGGGCGGCTTTATGCTGACGCCGCTACCGGGAGCAACGCCGACTAAACCGGGTTCTGCGACCAAGCCTTTCCCTGGAATCTTAGCGGACGTAGTAGATAGCGAAGGTGACCCGGTCGGTGCGAATGAGGGCGGCTATCTAGTCGTGAAGCATCCTTGGCCCAGCATGATGCGCACGGTGTATGGCGATGATGCCAGGTTCCGCCGTACCTACTGGGAGCACATTCCGCCGAAGGACGGCCAGTACTTGTACTTTGCAGGGGACGGTGCGCGCAAAGATGCGGACGGCTACTTCTGGGTGATGGGCCGGACGGATGATGTGCTGAATGTGTCGGGTCATCGGCTTGGCACGATGGAGATTGAGTCGGCGCTGGTGTCGCATCCGGCGGTGGCTGAGGCGGCGGTGGTCGGGCGCAAGCACGATCTCAAGGGTGAGGATGTGTATGCGTTTGTGACGCTAGAAGGGACGTATTCGGCGAGTGATGAGCTGAAGGGCGAGCTGAAGCAGCATGTGGTGAAGGAGATTGGTGCGATCGCTCGCCCCGGAGAAATCCAGTTCACTGACGCCCTCCCCAAAACCCGCTCCGGTAAGATCATTCGTCGCTTCTTACGGAACCTTGCCAGTGGAGAAGAAGTCGTCGGCGATGCGACTACGATGGAAGACCAGAGCGTTTTGGAAACACTGCGGCAGGGTTCCTAGCTTTTCCAATAGCTATGGCCTTTCAGTATGATCAAAACAAAGCGGCGAGCAACTTATAGAAACATGGTGTATTCCTCCTTGAAGCTGAAACTATAGCTTTGTTCACTTGGCTGAGGTACAGCTTTAAGGCTGAAAGCGTCATGTTACAGCGTCGCTTTGCGGCGCTAGGGAAGGCTTAAAGTCGTACCTTTTCCCATTCACCTCTTAAACGGATCATACTCCGCCAACAACCGCTCCAGCTTTGCCTCATCAATCCGGCTCATCATCTTCGACTCCTCGATATCGCGAATTGTCTTCGACAAGCCAGCCGTAGACGCCACCGAAAAGAGAACACCCATACCCATATAGCCTTTCAACCATACGTTGCCAGACATATAAAACACACCAATCAGCGTCGCCGCACTTGCAACCGAAAAGGGGATATAAGTTTGCGCAACCCAATCATTAGTATGCGCTGTACCTGTTGTTATTTTTTTGTCAGTCATTGTCATTATTCTCCAAAAGCAAAACAAGCTTGATAGGTACTAATTTGCCGCTTGCTTTAGTGAGCCTGCAATAAGCAAGCACCGATCGTCACCAGTGGCACAAACTACCAGGTGTCATAAACTAAAAGTGTGCGTACATGAGAGAATCAACATAAAGCGGCGTGAAGTTTTCCCTCAATGTAACCATGAACATAGAACAGTTTGAGCTAGAGCAGCTCAACCTCTGGTTTCCAAAAGAACAACAGCGGCCACTTATCAAAGAGATTTCACAGCGAGTGGGCTTAACCCGGATTAGGGCCGAGTACTTCATTCGGCTTTGAATATATCTAGTACTCAAGCAATCTGGACAGCTGTCCAAAGGAAATGTTCAGCAGGCTCTCCTTAGCGCGCTCGTCCCGATCGCTGATTCTGTTAGCTGTAGCCACGCAGAAGCGGCATGGCTGTTCTACGGCGATAAAGACAAGGGAAGCGATCGCGCAGCCGGAATGATGCTCGACAAACTTGCCGCTCTCGGTCTCCTACACGAGCACTTTGACGGCAACACCACTCGCAACACCACTCGCATCACCATCTCACTAGATTTCACCGATCTCTCCCTAACAGAAATCACTTGACCAGAAGCTGAGCACAGTCGTTGGACTAGAACCCTCTCAAAGAACAGCCTTACTATCGACGACTTTAATCCTCGTTGCGATGCTGTCCCTGTCGCCAACCTACTCGCCATCAACTACGGCTGGATGAACCGCAGCCTAGATATCGTTCCCTACCGCATTACTCGCCTGCTCCGCCAGTGGGCCAAACAATACCCAACCGGCATGCGCGTTCTGCGTCGCACCGGCAATCTTAACCCTGTCGTCGGCTTCTATCTGCTTTATCCCACCACCGCCGACTCGGAAATCACCTTTTCCAGCTCACCTATCAAAGGGCTCCATCTCGCTAGCCTTAACGAAGTCGATCCATTTGCTCTCGCCACCCCTAGCGATCCAGACTGCGTAGCCGTCTTCATTCGCAGCTGGATAATCGAGCCTACCTATCTAGAACAATATCGGATGCTCTTCCTTCAAGACGCACAGCAAACACTGGAAAAAAATGCAACAGGATTTTCCTAACCTCTGTGATTTGTACACCCTCATCATTCATCCTAGCTATGAAGCAATGGCTACCGCTATCGGCTTTCAGCCAATCGGCGCACAAGCCCATCGCGATACCCTGCTCTACTGGATGTATCAGTCATTAGACCGCTATATAGCACTTGATTTAAAAAAGATTTTCGCTTGAAGTTGGATGCTCTGATTTCAAGTTTTGATTACGCTCCTGGTGTCAAGTTGTTTCCTCGATAGGGCTGTTTCCTTTCGAAGTGCAGTCTTATCTTTAGCTAAGAAGACTCTTTGTCTCTCCTCAGCTTTCTCTCATGTAGTTCATGATGCGCTCGCCTATAAAAGCGGAGACAGCTCGAACTGCTGTCCTCGGTTCCATGTAGCTATAGCAGGAAACTTTTCTATGTCAGACACTCAAGTTACCGTCTCTATTGAAAATTTGTCGCCCGAAAACGGCACCAGATTGACGCCGCTGTGGGTGGGTTTCCACAATGGCGAGTTTGATACCTATAACCCAGGTGAAGCGGTTTCTATTGGGTTGGAGAGACTGGCAGAAGATGGCAATACGGCCATCTTGGGTGAGGAATTCGTTACTGACGGAAATGGTCAGGCTGAAGGCGTGGTCGGCGGTGCGCCGATTCAACCGGGCGAGTCAGCCACACAGGAATTCACACTGGATTCCGATATGGGCAATGCGACCTATTTTAGCTATGCCAGTATGATTCTGCCGAGCAACGATTTCTTTGTCTCTAATGGCGATCCGCTAGAGCATCGGATTTTTGACAATGAAGGCAACTTTGTTGGGACTGAATTTTTTATTGTTGGTTCTGATGTCTTGGATGCAGGAACAGAAGTCAATGACGAGCTAGAAGAGACTACGGCTTTCTTTAGCCAAAGCGCTCCGAATACAGGCGTGACAGAAGGGGTTGTGCGCGATGCAACTGGATTTATCCCGGTGGAACAAGGCAGCAATATTCTGGCAGATGAGCGATTCGCTAACGCTGATTTTACAGCTGATGATTACGAGATAGCGCGAGTCGTCGTCACTGAAGAAGGAGGCATTGTCACTGTCTCTATCGAGAATCTAGCACCTGATGCGGGAACAAATCTAACGCCACTGTGGGTAGGATTCCACGATGGAGAATTTGATCTCTATAATCGAGGGGAGTCAGTTTCGACCGGGCTAGAACGTCTGGCGGAAGACGGCAATAACGCCGTGCTAGGAGAAGAGTTTGATGCGGCTGGAAACGGTCAGGCAGAGGGGAGTGTCGGCAGCGCTCCAATCGCACCCGGTTCAACAGTAACGCAGACTTTTAGCCTTGATGCGCTACAGGGCAATGCGGATTACTTTAGCTATGCCAGCATGATCTTGCCGAGTAATGATTTCTTTGTTGCAAATGGCGATCCGCTAGAGCATCGAATCTTCGATGATGAGGGCAATTTTGTCGGTGCGGACTTTGTGATTATGGGCTCGGAAGTTCTAGATGCTGGCACAGAAGTTAGCGATGAGATTCCAGAGAATACAGCGTTTTTTGGACAAGCAACTGGTAATACTGGCGTGACAGAAGGGGTCGTGCAACCGGCGACGGGGTTTATTCCGAACGGTCGAATTCTCTCTGCTGAGCAGTTCGCAGCCGGAGACTTTACGGCGGAGGGATATCAGGTGGCACGGGTGGAAGTGTTTGCTAGTGAAGAAGAGCCAGAGGTGCCAGAGGTGCCAGAGGTGCCAGAGGTGCCAGAAGGTCCGGTGACTGAGGTGACAGTAACGGTAGAGAATCTTGCCCCGACAAATGGAACAAACCTAACGCCTGTCTGGGTAGGTTTTCATGATGGTGGATTTGATACGTACAATCTAGGCGAGGAAGTGACCGAAGGGATCGAACGGATTGCAGAAGATGGCAACGCGACGGTGCTGGGTCAGGAATTTGCAGATAGTGGCTTCGGCTCTACGGCTGGTGTGGTTGGCGGCGAACCAATTGCGCCGGGTGCTGTGGTGAGTCAGACCTTTGCAGTGAACCCGGATTCGGAAGAATCTGCGTACTTCAGCTACGCCAGCATGATTTTGCCGAGTAATGATTTCTTTGTCTCGAATGCAGATCCGTTAGAGAATCGGATTTTTGATGATGAGGGTAACTTTATCGGAGCAGATTTCTTTGTGTTGGGTTCACAGGTGGTGGATGCGGGCACAGAGGTGAATGACGAGGCGGCGGATTCTACGGCATTCTTTGGTCAGTCAACACCGGATACGGGTGAAGAGGAAGGCGGTGTAGCAACGGCGGCAACCGGGTTTATTCCAGAGGGTCGGATTTTGTCAGCGGCTCAGTTTGCCGCAGGAGACTTTACGGCGCGGGGCTATCAGGTGGCGCGGGTGCGAGTGACGGCAGGTAATGCGGTGCCTGAGTCGGCTTTCTCTCCGATGGCGACAGTGGAGGCAAATAATTTGGTGCTGGTGCGTGGAAATGGGTCGGCGCTAGAGCTAAGTTTTGCACAGCGGAATGCGAGCGAGGTGAATGAGATTATTGCGATCGCAACTCAAAACACCACTGGCGCCATCAACGGCATCGCCCCCGGCGAAGAAGGCTATCTAGACGCTGTGATCGACGGAGCTCAAACAGTCTTCTCCGCCCTACAGGGCAACGAATTTTCTGATTTCGATCCAACTCGCACCTTCAGCGCCAACAGCGGTCAGTTCTTACAGTTTGCAGTTGTTCAAGGTGGCAGTCTAGAAACACTCAGAAATGGTGGACCTGGCGAGCTGCTGATCGCAACGCCTGCGGGCAACCTCAATGGCGAATCTGCTGTTGATATTGAGTCGTTATCAGATAGTCAGCTTCAGCTTAGCTTTAGTACGCCTAACGGGGGCGGTGTAGGCGAGACCAGCGATATTGTCATCAATGCTGACTTTGGCTCAGCGCCTGCTCCGGTAGGAACCGCCCTGCAAAACCAGCTAGGCCTAGAAGTCGTTGACCTACGCGCTGAGACTGACACAGTGACAGCTAGCTTTGAAGTACTGCGTGAGGCCAGTTTCGACAACCTAATCGGCTTCTACCAAATCGAGAACGCAGACGGACAGGTTCTAGCCGAGGATGGCATGACACTGGTCTCTGTGGACGATGGAGAATATCAGTCAGCGGCGCTAGCCCGTAGGCTAGATGACGTGTTGCTCGGAGGCACTAACGGCGTAACGGTGACTAGTGAAGCGCAGCTTCAAGGCGGTCAGCTGCTCGCGCCGTTTATCGTATCTGATGGTACGGTAGATCAGCTGCTAGACACCAACTCCGGGAACGATCCGAGTATCTTCTTTGCCTATCTTGGTGCCAACAGTGACGGCGCAGATCATGTTCGATTGCTAGGTGACAATACCTTTGGATTCGAGGATATTGTTGGCGGTGGCGACTTGGACTTTGACGATGTCGTCGTGCGCACAACCTTTAGATAGATGAGCGACGAGGTTTAGGGGCAGAAGAACGATTTTTCTTTGCTACAGGTTTGGGCGTTCTCGAACCGTTGGGTCTAGAGGAGCGCCCGCGCCCGCCAGCAACAGATCGCCCGCCGCCCCTATTGCCGCCTCTAGTGTTGTTGCGACCGTTGGGAATCGGTTCTGGTGGAATCGAGGGATCGGGTTCGTAGCCTGAAATCGTCTCTTTGGGAATGTCTCTTTTCAGCAGCCGTTCAATGTCTCTAAGCAGACTTTTCTCGTCTACGCAGACTAATGAAATCGCCTGCCCTTCGTTGCCAGCTCGTCCGGTTCGACCGATACGGTGAACATAGTCCTCAGCAACGTTGGGCAGCTCAAAGTTGACAACGTGGGGCAGCAGGTCGATATCAAGGCCGCGAGCAGCGATATCGGTGGCGACCAAAACTCGTACGTTTCCAGCTTTAAAGGCGGCGAGTGCGCGGGTGCGAGCACCCTGACTTTTGTTGCCGTGAATAGCGGCGGCAGTAAGGCCGTCCTGCTGGAGATGTTTGGTCAGTCGGTTGGCACCGTGCTTGGTGCGAGTAAAGACGAGTACCTGTTGCCAATTGCGAGAGCCAATCACAAAAGAAAGGAGATCGCTTTTGCGAACGCGATCAACCGGATAAACCACCTGATCTACGGTGTCGGCGGCGGCGTTTTGGCGGGCGACTTCGATTAGTTTGGGCGATCGCAAAAAACTATCGGCTAGCTTCTTAATCGGGGTAGAGAAGGTCGCAGAGAATAGCAGAGTCTGACGGTCTTCAGAAACCAGCGTCAGAATCTTGCGAATATCGTGAATAAAGCCCATGTCTAGCATGCGATCGGCTTCGTCTAGTATCAGCACTTCGACCTGCGAGAGATCGACGGTTCGCTGATTCACGTGATCGAGCAAACGGCCCGGCGTTGCGATCAAGATATCGACGCCCTGTCGCAGCTTAGAAATTTGTGGGTTGATCTTGACGCCCCCAAAGACCACGGTAGAGCGGATAGGTAAATACTTGCTGTAGGCAGAAACGTTTTCGCTGACCTGGGCTGCAAGCTCTCTAGTCGGCGTCACAATCAGAGCGCGGATGGGCCGATAGCCGCCGCGAGGTGCAGCGCCTTTTTGCTTGCGCAAGACCGGTTTAGCAGAGCTGTCTTTTCTTTGAGAGTTAGCGCGTTGAGAGTCTGGCTGACTAGCAGCAGCAGGGAGGTTCTGTGCGGGCAAATCTTGGCACAGCCGCTGCAAGAGAGGCAGTGTGAAACCAGCTGTTTTGCCGGTGCCGGTCTGGGCACTGGCCATAACGTCGTGACCGGCGATGACTAAGGGAATTGATTTGGATTGTATCGGAGTGGGATCAGTGTAGCCTTGGTCTGTGATCGCGCGCAAAATTTCGGCCCGCAGACCGAGGGATTCAAAAGACATAGTTGAGTAATGCAATTACCTAGAGGCAATCAATGAGGTGCCCTCTTTTCACAGGTAGCATTTACAACCTACGAACCTAGTCTTAAGAGCAATCGTGAGCTAATTCGAAACAATGATGCCTCTGGCATTAGCGCAGACTAGATACGCAGCCAATAGCCATCATATACCATAGCTTCTGTCCTAGCAGTCATTCAGACTAGCTGCATGTGTAACAATCTGGTCGATCAAGCTGCGAACGTCCCGGCTACTAGCCTCTGTGTCATTGACCAAAATACTTAGCGCCAGCGGCGGATGGTTCGGCGGATTGAGATAACCGCTCAGCGTATAGGTGCCGCTGAGCGTCCCGGTTTTACCTTGGAATCGACCTTCGGCCAAAGTCCCTTTCATCCGATTACGCAAGGTGCCACTGCGTCCGGCAACGGCAAGGGAATTGCGGTAAGTGATGGCGTTGGCGGTTCGGGCCATGACCTGAAGGGTGTCGACAAAGGCTTCTGGGGTGACCTGGTTTTGACGAGAGAGCCCAGAGCCATCGACGATAGAAATGCTGTTGGGCACAACGCCTAGGTTGGTCAAAATGCTGTCCACAGCGGCTGCGCCAGAAGTGTAGGCGTCAGCCGTCTCTGGTTCTACGCTTCGGCCCAGGGTCTTGAGAATAGACTCGGCGTAGATGTTGACGCTGTAAAGATTGGTTGGATCGATAAAGGCGCGTAATGGTGGCGACTGAATGGCGGCGAGTTCGACCAGACCGTCCGGCGGGTTAGCCATAGTTGCTTGGCTGCGGGCAGTGGGCAGACCATAGGCGTTGAGGCTTCGTTGAAACTGTTCGGCGAAGTAGCTGCCAGGATCTAGCAGAGCAATAGACGTGTTCTCAGAAGCGGTACCGGCGATTAGCTGACCGCGAACGTCCATGACTTTTTGTCCGGGCTTTTGGCCAGCGTCGATAAATTCATTACCGCCGCCGACGGTGCGAGAGTTGTTTTCAATCCGCCAGCCTTGAGCGAACTCAGGGCGGTCCCAAACAATACTCAACGGCTGTCCAACACCGTTGGGAATGGCGGTAAAGCTCAGCTCATTCCGGTTGAGGATGAGGCTGTTAGCAGCTGCGCCGTAGCCAGCCCGGTAGTCTTCTTCGTCCCAAAAGGGGCTAGCCACAGGCCCTGAAAAATAGTTGTCGATAGCGGTGAGGCTATTGACGCGGCGAATGCCCTGCTGCTTTAGCTGACTAGAGAGCAGGTTGATCTGATAGCTAGTAAAGGTAGGGTCGCCGCGTCCGACAACATAGAGGTCTTGATCGGTGGCGTTTGGCTGGCCGTAGACCGAGGTGCGGATACTAAAGTCGGGGCCAAGCGCTTGCAGGGCGGCGGCGGTGGTTAGCAGTTTGACATTAGATGCTGGAACAAGTTTGTCCTGAGCGCGGCGGGCGTAGAGGGTGCGAGTGTCGGGCGTGATATCTTCGATCAAAATGCCGACATTCGCGCCGTCTAGGGTGTATCCGTTGGCGATCGCATCAATTTTCCTCGGCAAATCCGCCCGACAAATCCCCGCAAAAGCAGCGTTACTCTGCGCTAATACGGCCAGACCCGCGAGTAAGCCGACAGGTAGCTTCCACTGCTTGGCTAGTTTGGTTGAAGTGGATACCTGAAGCAATGGTTTCATAGTTCATGACTAGAATGACGTGTCGTTGTCAGTAGATGATGGACTCAATCTACCCACACAAATTGTTCAGCAGTGGACAGTCATACCAAAGGCCGCAACTGGCCACTCCCAAACAACAGTACTTAGAAACCTATTTAAAAGAGTAACGCAGCCTTTTTCAGTGCCTGAAGGCTAATCCACATCAGGAGTACACCAATATCAAACTATCTTTATTTGCGATTGCTTTTCCTCTTCCTAAAGCTTACTAAATCTCTGACAAAGCTGACATTGGCACAGTCATAATCGGTGTAGCCCGTCTTCACCTGTCGAGTCGTGAGCTGTCTTTCAACAGCCTTAAAGTTGCCTTCTAAGGTGCCATAGTCCACCAGCACAGCAGGTCTTTTCGAAAGACTTTCTACGGTCCCTGTTTCTATATTGATGACTTCTATCGGCGGCTTTACAGCGGTTCCGTAGCAGCCAATCACAAGTCCAGCCGGACTAGAAAATCCAAGATACTTGCCCTACCGTAGTCTTCTCTAAAAAGGACTCACACAGCTTGATAGAAGAATCGAGAGTAAATCAGCAGGCTGAGCGTGCGGTATTTCATGATCGATTAGAGAAGGGTAATGTGTGGAATTCTGATCTAGCTTGAACTACTGCCTTTCCAGAGCACAGCTATTTATTCTTTTCCATTCCCTTCTCATCGCAAAACATTTGCCCGTAAACACGAATGCATCTATAAAGCTAGCCCGCAACCGTTTCATCATCAAATGTGCTGGCCCAGTTCAGGCTGCCAGAAGACGCGCCTTCGCCGCCTTCGCCACCTTCGCCACCCTCTTCCTCTTCATATTCTTCCTCTCCCTCTTCTTCAACTTCTTCTTCTTCAACTTCTCCTTCTTCAACTTCTTCAGTAGGTGTCGTCTCATCTATGTCTTCAACACCCTCACCACCTTCCGGTGTTCCACAGGCAGTCGCAAGAGAAACCACCAAACCCAAGGACAGAAAAAGCTCTGCCGACTTCAATCTCTTAACCATGATGCTCAAAAATAATCAACGAAAGTAATCCTATCGCTAATGAGAGTAAATATCAATAGCGATCGCTACTCGGCCCACATCCGCAGTAGGTTAGCAATACTCTTAGATATCAGGTCAAACTCATCTTTCTTTCCATCTTTGGCAAACAGCGATCGCTGCGTCGTCACCAAGTCAAACAAAATCTCACGCTTTTCCGCGCTGCGAATTAAACTCTGCACCCATCCCACCGCCACTAAGCGCTCGCCACTCACCACCGGATCTACCCGGTGCAGACTAGTGGAGGGATAGACAAGCGCACTACCTGCCGCCAGCTTATAGGGCGTTTCGCTATCCGCGCCTTCAATCACCAGTTCACCACCCTCATAGGCATCAGGACTATTGAGAAAAACCGTAAAAGAAAGATCCGAACGCAGTAGACTACCTCCTTTCATAATCGCATTGTCCACATGCCGTCCATATGACATCCCTTCTCGATACCGACTCAACAGCAGCGAGTGAATTGCCCTTGGTCTGGCCACCGCCCGAAAAAGTTGGTTTCTGTGCAACGCTTTACGAATCACGCTTTTCAAAGCTTCTGCATCGGGCGTTTTTGACAGCTGCTGATTCTGTTTTACTAGCTTGGCATGCCACCCAGCCGTCAGCTTGCCATCAACAAACTCAGCAACGGACAAAGCCTCGTTTAATCGAATCAGTTCTTCGTCTGTCAATAAGTTAGGGACACAAACAATCATAGAATTTTAGCTGAAAGATTTCCTTGTTGGAACAGTTCAGCATTCTAACAGATCTGTCGGATGGAGCCAGTTCACATCTACGCTAATACTGTCTGCTCTAGTCGTAGTCATTTCCCGAGCCGTATTTCACCGCATCTCGCCAGCGATCAGAATAGTATTGCTTCTTTTCCGACGTTTCACGACTGTCTACAGCGCTTTGCATCATATTCAACAGACTGTATCGACCCAGATTGACGAAATGCCCTGTCCAGCTAGCTACGGATCCCACACCTACCTGCGGCAGAATACTTAGCACTAATCCTGGATGCCGCGTAGCGGTTCTCAGCATCGTCTTTGCTAATGCTGGAAACTGGACAACATCTTGCAAAAACGGCAGTAGCACTTCATCTCCCAGCGCTTCCATATCGGCAAAGATAGTGGAAAGCACTTGATTGATCTTATTGGGCGGCAGGGTTTGATCCATGCCTACGCTCATCGACTTTTGAAACAGCCAGGTCGCTGAAAGATTTGGCTGATATGGCTGCAGTTTCCCCAACGCTTTCGCTTCCAACAAGTCTGCTTGCAGAGCGTCGTCAATGCCCACTGCTAGCCTTTCTAGGTGACGTACCATTGCGCCAAATCCACCGAAGCTCAGCGGTGACTGACTGCCGCTAGAGTCTCCTACGGGTAAAGTCCGATTCCATGGGTAGCGCAGCGGGCTGTCTTTGTAACAAGGAAAAAAGCCAAACAGCGCTCTGACAAAGTCGAGCTGTTCTAAAGAGACGTTCTGATACTGTGGCAACAACTCTAGATAGTCTTCAAACATTTCTTCTAGGCTCAGTCTGCTAGGATGCGCATCTAGATAGGTGAACATATACGTCGTGCGACCGTCACGAGCCGGAAACGCTTCCCAAAAATACTGACACTGCTTTTGAATCGGCGTAAAAGAGACAATTAGATCGCCCGATTCATTTTGTTCATAGCCGGTTGCACAGGTACCGACTACTAGACACACAGCATCTGGTTTTTGGCCGCCTCTGGCCTGCTGCACGATGGGTGAAAAGTGTCCCATCGCGTCAATCAAAAGTCTCGCATTGACAGGATCATCGGCTGTTTGAATGGCGACGCCGTTGGGATGTATGGTGGCTGACTTGAATGGCGTGTGCTCTAGCAAGGTGCCGCCTGCTGACAGAAACTTTTGCTTAAGCTGTTCTAGAAGGCTGACTGGGTCTACGCCGATATTCAGCACGTCTTTTACCCAGAGATCTTTGCCGCCGTTGAAGGCGATGCGGGCGGGGTTGTACTGGGATGCGATCGCACTCTCCAACTCCACTTCACTCAGCAGTCCCATTCGGACAAACGTCTCCAGCTCTCGCCGCGAGATATTCCACTCTTGATCGCGCCCTTTCAACGCGCCTCTTTCCAACAGCGCTACCTTCCACCCTCTTTGAGCGAGCGTCGCTCCTAGTAAAACACCGAGCGTGCCGCCACAAATCGCCACGTCGTAGTCAATCTGCGACAGTTCATCGGACTGCTCGCTCACCACTGATGGAACCTCACGCGGACCGGCCTTGTAGGTACTCCACAGCTGGTCTGCTTTCTGGAGCCCTTTCCAGGGACTGCCTTCGATTTTTGAAAGTATCTGCTCAGTTTTATTCATAGATTTTGGTGGAGAGAGACGGGGCGTATACTTATAGAGTAAGCGGACAAAGCGAAAACATTCCTCTGTCTAAATGTTGCAAACGGTCTAAGTGCTACAGAAGATAGCTCCTAGATATAAAGTCAGAAGAGAGGTCAAGTAATGCAAAACTCACACCGCGTACCACTATCAACTGACGATGAAAATCAGGTGCTCAACATCCCTCACGAATTTGCGCTTTCTGGAACAGAAGTTCTTTTAGGAAAAGAAGGACGCTGCTTAGTTGTTGAACCAATCTTGATATCGACATCTCTACTAGCACTCTTAGCAACTTTGCCAGATATTCCTGAAGAATTTCCCGATTCAGATATTGGGCTCTTATAACAGCTAACAGCCGAGAATTTGAACGAGTGCCTGGGCTTCGAGTTGAGAACTGGATAGCCTGATCGATGGATGAGATTGCTACGCTCAAAGCTTTTAGATTGTTAGTCGAAAAGTCTGAGTTGCTATTCTTGTATGCTTTTATCAAATGACAGGAAAGCGGAGTAGACAGCAATGGCACCGATCGGGGTCGCAGTAATTGGAACGGGGTTTGGGCAGAAGGTGCATATTCCGGGATTGCAGGCGCATCATCGCACAGAGGTGGTAGCGGTTTGGAATGGTGATCGCACCAAAGCCCAAAAGGTTGCCGACGATCACAACATTCCATTCGCTAGCAGCAGCCTAGACGAGATTCTGGCCCGGGAGGACGTTCAAGCCGTGACGCTAGCGACGCCACCGTTTGCCCATTACGATATGGCTAAGGATATCCTCAAAGCGGGCAAGCACCTGCTGCTAGAAAAACCCATCACGCTGAGTGTGACCGAAGCCAAGCACTTGCAGCAGCTCGCGGTTGACAACCAAGTAATTGCGATTCCTGACTTTGAGTTTCGCTTTATTCCAGCGTGGCAGCATTTTGCGAATTTGTTGAATCAAGGCATTGTTGGCAGAAGGCGGCTGATCAAGGTGGATTGGATTGCGTCGAGTCGGGCGAGTTCGGAGAGAGCGTGGAACTGGTACGCGCAAAAAGACCTTGGCGGTGGGGCGCTAGGCTCAATCGGCTCGCATACTTTCGACTATGTGAACTGGCTGTTTGGCCCAGCGAAAAGTCTCAGTGCTACGTTGAGTACTTCTATTCCGCAGCGGCCCGATCCTGAAACGGATGAGATGAAGCCGGTGGATTCTGATGATGTGTGTGCGATCGCGCTAACCCTCACCGACGGTACTCTTTGCCAAATTACCCTAAGCGCTGTCAGCTACGCAGGGCGTGGTCACTTTATTGAAGTGTACGGTGACAAAGGCACGCTAGTACTTGGCAACCCCAGTCAGAAAGACTACGTGAATGGATTCAAAGTATTCGCCAGTGAGCTAGGCGCAGAACTACGAGAGATACCAGAGCCTGAACATCTAGCATTTCCCAAGGTTTATGCAGATGGCCGAATTGCCCCGTTTGTGCGGGTGGTGAACCATTGGATTGACTGTATTGAGGCCAATAAAGCGACTGCGCCAGCTATGCCGGAGGGCGTTTATTCGCAGCTGCTGATGGAGCTGACCCATCGATCTAATGAGACGGGAAAGCAGTTGAATGTGCCTGTTCTTTAGAGTCAGTAGAAACAACAAAGCGCCGATCTAGATCGACGCTTTGCATTAGTCGTAGAGATTGAATATTGGTTAGTGGCCTCAAGTGCTGGCCCGTCCCATCACTGCGTGCCACCCCTATAGGGTGAGCCTGTAGGGTGGGGTGAGTCGGTAACTCATACGAATCACCGACTTCACCTTCACACCTACTTATTGGGATTGCTAGTCTGTCTCATAGATAGAAATCTCTCTAGAGAAAAGGCCTTGCCTCGTCTTTCAGGCAACAGATTGTTGAGCTTGCTCTCTCTTTTATAGGAATTCTGAGAGGTTGACTTCGGCTGAGGATGATTGACGTTGTTCTGCATTGTCTGTTCAACAATCTCGCGCAGGGGTTCACCATAGTACTCAATAGTTTTCTCCCCACGAGCCTGGTCCATACCATAGTCGATGTTGTAGGCCATAGCATTGCCAACAAAGCTGGTGAACACCAGACCAAGCACGACCGTTGCCGTGATGGTCATTTTGAGAAAAGCACTAACAAAAACGCTTCTGATCGACTGCAAAGCCATATGTTTCATGGACTAGCCTACTTTCTTTACTATTTATTAATAATAGTGCAGTTTTTGTAAACAGATATCTCTAATTCTCATGAAAATTGTCACGCCTTTCCTATCGAGCTTGATCGGCATGTATGTTTTTGACGATGAAATAGCTGATAGAGAGGGCCAGAATTGCGATCGCAAGCCCAATCAAGCTCACGCCCGAAACCTCTTTTAAGTTCAAGATAATAATCTTGCGAGCCACTGCCGTCAGCGAAGTCACAATCACTAGCTCTACCTGCACTACATGCTTTTTCAGGTAGGCAGTAATATTTTCCAAGATTTCTAGCGCAATCAGAACGCTCAAGAACAGCCCAAAAATATCTAGTAGCGTACGACCGAAGAAAATATCAGGGTCTCTCGCTGTAGGATCTAAAATTTCCGTACCCAAAGACGTAAACAGGTACACGAACAGATCAATGATAATCACGATCTACCACCAGCACCATAGCAATCGAGAGCAGCTTAGATACCCAGCCCTCAAATCGCCCGATGTTTCGCATGAAACCTTCGTCACTAAAATGCTTGCGAATAAACTGTTTCAAAGCCAATCCGATGCCGCCACAGATCCTACCTGCTCATATTACAGGTTGATGAAAGTATCCACGCCTCATCTGCAAAAGCTCAAAGCTGTCCGGCACCTACGGTTTGCTTTGTCGTTGATTGAGGCGGCTGCACCATCGCTAATAGCTGCATCGCTGTCTCAGGCGAGGCCTGTTCTGCTGGCGCATTAATCGGCACGAGCTGCACGGCGCAGGCTTTTAGCTCAGGCTGGAGCGAGATTGGGCAGACCGCTGGATGGGTGAGCGCATTGACTTCGGCATCTTTGGCCCATAGAAAGCCCCAGTGCATGGGCATGAATACGGTGCCCCGGCGGATGTTTTGGGTAACAAGGATGGGAAGTTTGGCGGCGCTGCGGCGCGATCGCACCTCGACCCAATCTCCTGACTGCACCTGCATTTTCTGCGCATCCCTCGGATTTATCTCCAGTACAGGATGCGGATGCTTCTCCACAATCTTCTCAATTCTGCCCGTGCGCGTTTGCGTATGCCAGTGTCCCAGCAAACGCCCCGTTGTCAGCACCATCGGAAACTGCTCATCCGGCGGCTCTGCCAAACCCTGCATATGAAACGCCGCGAACTTCGCCCGGCTGTTTTCTGTCAAAAATCGAAAGTCAGTATACAGCCGCTTGTCAAACTTATCTGCTGCTGTCTCATCCGTCTCACAGATCGGCGCAGGCCATTGAATCGGACCAGCCGCAGCTAGTCGCTTATGGCTCAGCCCGCTCATATCACAAAGCCGGTCTGCGGTTAGCGCCACAAACTCGTCATACACTGCCGCGCTATCGGCAAAGTCAAACTGCTGCTTAAATCCCAGCCGCCGACCTACCTCAGCAAAGATCTCCCAGTCCGCCTTCGATTTTCCAACCGGATCGCGAAACGCCGGACAGAACGTCACCACCCGCTCAGAATTAGTCATCACCCCAGACGCCTCGCCCCACTGCGCCGCCGGTAGCACCACATGGGCATAGGCCGCCGTCTCAGTCGGATAATAAGCATCCTGACAAATCGTAAATGGAGACTTTAGCAGCGCTGCCTGCGTCCGTTTGATATCCGGCATACTCACCGCCGGATTGGTCGCGGCAATCCACATCACCCCGACTTCCTCGCGCTCTAGCCCCAGCATCATGTCCCAAGCCGCCAGCCCAGGCTCAGGAGAAATGCTCCCGTTCGGTAGCTGCCAGGCTTTTTCTACCACCCGACGGTGAGCCGGATTTTTCACCAGTCGGTATCCCGGCAGGATGTGAGCTAGGCCACCAGCTTCTCGTCCGCCCATCGCATTGGGCTGACCGGTCAGAGAGAATGGCCCCGCCCCTGCCCGACCGACGTTGCCAGTCATCAGATGTAGATTGATGATCGTCCGCACTTTTGCGGTACCTTCGCTCGACTGATTCACGCCCATCGACCACAGCGAAAGCACATTCTTTGACTTGCCCCACAGCTCAGCCGCTAGCTTGACTTCATCTTCTGTGATGCCACACAGCCGGGCAACTCGCTCTGGCGGATAGTGTTCTACGACCTGCGCATAGTCAGTAAAGCCGTCCGTGCAGTAGTCAATAAAAACTGGGTCGTGTGTGCCTGCGCGAATCAGTAGATAGGCAATCCCATTGAGCAGCGCAATGTCAGATCCGGGCTTGATGGCTAGATGCAAATCCGCATCTTTTGCCGTATCGGTCCGACGCGGATCCACCACAATCAGCTTGACATTCTTGTTTTTCTTGTGGTGCTTTTTGAGCCGATTAAAGACAATTGGATGGCATTCGGCTGTGTTCGTGCCGATCAGAAACGCGCAGTCTGTTGCCTCTAGATCGTCGTAGCAGCAGGGCGGACCGTCTGAACCAAAGCTTTGGATGTAGCCAGATACCGCAGAGGACATACACAGCCGCGAATTCGCATCAAAGTTGTTGGTACCAATGCAGCCTTTGATTAGTTTTTGGGCAGTGTAGTAGTCTTCTGTTTGAAACTGACCAGATCCATACATGCAAATGGAATCGGATCCCCGCTGCGCGATCGCTGTTTGAATCTCTGAAGTAATTCGATCAAAAGCGTCGTCCCAACTGACTGGTTCAAAAGGTTGTTCAAGCGAGTCACGCATCATCGGCATTTTCAGCCGGTCTTTATCGAGCGATTCGCCAATTGACGCGCCCTTTATGCACACCTGTCCCTTGCTAGAGGGATGGGCCTTGTTGCCTACGGCCTGCCAGATCGGGCGACCCTGACTATCGCGGGTAATTTTGCGGCCAGGTCTGGCTGGAGGAAATACCTCTAGCCCGCAGCCAACGCCGCAATATGGACAAAGCGTTTTTGTAGATAAGGGTTTTTTAGAGGGTGAATTATTAAAGCGGGGCACCTTTTATTCTCCTTTAACCTGGACTTTATAACGCTGTTCCTGAACGCGTACTTAAGAAGGCGCTTTGTGGGAACAGCGAATCACTTTGCCTGTTGTTTCTTAGAGCGCTTAGTTTCTTAAAGCGATTAGCTAGTGGGCGCAATCAGCAAAGCGACCAACGTTACAGCGTGGCATTCCATCCACGTAGAAGCAGACAAGATTGATACATAGTCAGAATGTTTACAGAATTGTTTGTATAGCAATTGAGGTCACGGATTGCTTAGATGATAGATAGACAAAATATAGGCAAAGAGGGGAACGACTGCTTTAGCGCTCCCCTCTTTCATTAAGTGGCTTTTGTTTTTTAGAACAAACAAGTCTTTTAATGCTATCGACGATCTCAAACTGTCGCTTGGGATAGAGGACCAAATAACTTGACCAAGTTTCTGCTTCTCGTGCCCTCACCCCAACCCTCTCCCTGAGGGAGAGGGCTCAAGATCTCATTTCCTTCTCGAGAGAAGGGTTGGGGATGAGGACTCAGGAATTACACATCTTATCCAATCCTTGATCCTTAGCTCATAACTGATGGGTTAGGCACTACCGGAACAGCGGCTTCTTCTTGGCCAGCGTGAGCATCAGCAAAGGAGTTGTTAGGCTCATCTAGGAAGAAGGCGCAGAGGAATCCGACAACCAGACCTGCCACACCCAACACTTGGAAGAAGGCGGCATTGGCTGCGGCTGTACCAGCGGCAATCTCAGCAGGGTCGAGGCCGTCGCCAGTAGGCACTAAAGCTTCTTTTAGCAGAAGCAAGATGGTGAGATAAGCGATCGCACCTACGTTGCCATAGGCTCCCACGTTACCAGCCACTTGGCCCGTAATCCGAGGCTTGACTAGCGGTACCAAAGCAAAGGTCGCACCCTCTGCGGCCTGAACAAAGAACGAACAAGCCATGACCAAGATAACAGCGCCTGCTATCGGCCAACCACTACCGACTGTACTGAAGATTAGATAGCCGACACCCATTCCAATTAGCAGTACCGCCATTGTCCACTTGCGGCTGCCGACAGAGTCGGAGATAATGCCGCCGCCCGGACGAGAAACCAGGTTCATGAACGCATAACTAGCCGCGATCATCCCGGCAATCGCTGGATTGAGACTAAACGTACCTTCGAAGAAAGCGGGCAGAATGGTTACTACCGCTAGCTCTGAACCGAAGTTCACAATGTAGGTTAGCTCTAGTAGCGCTACTTGCTTGAACCGATAGCGGTCTTCAGCCGGGTATATCTTGTTCCCAGCTAGCAGATCTTTGTTCACAGCCCAGCAGTTGTAAGACTGGAAAATATAGAGACCGAGCAAGCCGATCCAGGCAATTACCATACCACTAGGTGACAGGAAGTTGACCTTCTGCAAGCGCCACGCCAGCACCATCAAGATGGCAGTCAAGGGCACATTCATGATCATGAGAAACCAGAAGTCGCGTACGGTGGTCACTTCGATACCGCGAGCGCTCTTAGGCTTGTGATAGACCCGGCCTGGTGGTGTGTCGGTTACGTTGAAATAGTAGAAGATACCGTATAGGGCAGCGAAGATACCGGAGCCTGCGATCGCCGCTCTCCAGTTAAGCACCTCGCTGCTAAAGGACATCCCTAGCACGATGAAAGGCTTAGGCTCATCAAAGGCGAAGGCACCAGGCAAGAAGCTCAGGCCCATCGCAATCAGAACCATAGTAAATGCAGAGAAGGCTGAGCCAAAGTTACCCCAGCCGCCGTAGATACCTTCTGCTGTACCCACATCCTTGGGCGGGAACCACTCTGCCGTCATGCGAATGCCGATCACAAAGCCCGCACCGACAATACCCATCAGCAAGCGGCCAATTACTAGCTGATTGAAGCCCTGGGCCGTTGCAAAAATTAAACAGGGAATTGCCGAATACACCAGTAAGCAGGAATAGGTAATTCGAGGCCCAAACTTATCTAGCAACATGCCGATAATAATCCTGGCAGGAACCGTTAAAGCAATGTTACAAAGGCCAATGGTACCTGCTTGAGCGGGCGTTAAGCCAAACTCTTGAACGATGGTTGTTGCAAACGGTGGGAAATTAAACCAAACAACAAACGATAAAAAGAAGGCAAACCAAGTCAGGTGAAGAATCTTATACCTGCCTTGAGTTGCTTTCGTAAACAACTCTCCGATCATCTTGCGCTATGCTCCTATGTATATGTAGACGTTTTGCTTTGGACCTTTCCAAAGCAAAACGGGTAAGATGAAGCCCATGGGTTGCCGCCCGTAGGCTTCTTTTTTGGCCCGACACACTGATAACAGATGTCAGGCCAGGAAAACACTTCGAGAATTCATTTAGCTAATCTACTTAGCCAAACTATTTGGCAGTAGCACCAAATTTTTCTGTCAGCAAGTCCGTGAGAACCGCTTCCAAGTCTTCGCAAGGGACCGCTTTCATCACCCGCTCACCGAGCTGAGCATGTTTACCGACCTTGCCACCCATGTAGATGTCTACTGCCTCGACAGATTTGCCGTCTTTACGAGCTTTGGTCCCCAAGAAGCCAATATCAGCGACCTGAGGCTGTCCGCAAGAGTTCGGGCAGCCGGTCCAATGCATTCGCACCGGCTGATCTACCGTTAGCAGTGAATCGAGCTTTTCAGTCAACGCCTGCGCCCTTTGTTTTGTCTCAACAATGGCGAAATTGCAAAAACGAGATCCCGTACAAGAAACCAAAGATCTCGAGAGTGGTGCAGGGTCGATTGAAAACTTCTTCACAGGTGCTTCTTGCAAGAACGCACCCAGGCGAGAATCTGGAATGTTTGGAATAATGGCATTCTGCTCAACTGTTAGTCGGATCTCGCCGCTGCCATAAACTTCAGCTAGACGAGCGAGTTCAAACATATCGTCGGCATAGATATGACCCACCGGCACGTGCAAACCCACATAGTTCAAGCCGGACTGCTTTTGAACATGCACGCCGAGATGATCGCTTTTACCTTCTTCTGTGATCGCATCTTTCGGGGCTGCTGGTGCAAGTGTCACGCCCATTTGCTTTTCTACAGCGGTGCGAAAAGTCTCTAGACCCATCTCTTCCATAAGCCACCACAGCCGAGTCTGCTGACGGTTCCCACGAGAGCCATGATCTCTGAACACGGTCAGAATGGCCCGGCAGATTTCAACGACCGTATCGTCGGCAGGCACCCAGGCATTCAAAGGAATTGCAGACTCACAGCGACGCGCCGAGAAAAACCCACCGACCAAAACGTTAAAGCCTAGCTCGCTACTTTCGTCCCCGTGTTTGAAGGCGGGGATAAAGGCAATATCGTTAATCTCGGAATGAATAGAATCTTCGCGACTGCCTTCAATCGCAATGTTGAACTTGCGAGGTAGATTGGTGAAGTCGTAGTTGCCTTCTCCGTTGTTGGTGATCATGTCTTGGACCTTGATCACAAGTCCTTGAGTATCGAGTAGTTCGTTGGCGGCAATGCCTGCAACTGGCGATCCGGTAATGTTGCGTACGTTGTCCATTCCCGACTGGATAGAGGTCAGTCCAGCCTGTTCAAAGCGCTTGAAAATATCTGGAATGTCTTCTAAACGAACGCCGCGTAGCTGTAGATTTTGACGGGTCGTGATATCGGCGCAGCCATCATCGCCGTAGCGCTGAACGATTTCGGCCAGTACGCGCATCTTGTGACTAGAGAGAACGCCGTGGGGCATCCGCATCCGCAGCATGAACTTGCCAGGGGTAACCTCTCGGTAGAAAATGCCTAGCCACTTAAGTCTGCCAGTCAGGTCGGTTTTGTCGATCGCTTCCCAGCCCATCTGCGCAAACTCGTCAAGCTCATCTTTGACAGCTAGGCCGTCTTTCTCAGCCTTGTACTTTTCAAACTTATTCTTTTTTTCTTCTTTCACAACGCTTGGTGACGTAACCATGCTTTTCCTAAATACAAATACTAAAGATCGAGTGCTGAAATCTACGACATTCTATCTCTGCCTTATGCCCTCTAGATCTTTTCCAAATGCCCCTTTCAAAAAGAAAACAAGGCTGGTCATCTAGAAAGTACCTTATACGAAGAAACATTTTCAACCGCACGAATTTAGTCTCTAAAACCTATCAAAGCTGCTGTCATTGCGATGAACAGCCGGACTGATGTTCTTAAGAAAGTGGTAGACATACTAATCACCGCTAAGACAATTAATATGCCTACCCACCACGCTTATAAGGAACCGTTTTAGGGTTTTGTCTAACTCATTTGCTGTTGAGCTGAAACTAAGATATGGAAATACTTCACTCTGTTTTGTATTATCCACTACGGTTTAATGACGCGTGCGGAGTATTTATGCGTTTTCCGTATAGTTCATATGCATTCTCTGCGGCTGGCCATACTGTCTATCACTTACTGTCTATCACTATGGAGCCTTAGGACATGCTTAGGTATATACGTACGTAGCGCTGCTCGAATGCTCTTCTGAATAGATAGCTCTGCTCTGATAGCTTTGTTTGGATTGCGCTCTGTTTAGCTGGGACTTTATTTAGCCAATTGATTTATTTAGCCAATTGATCTAGTTAACTGACCTGAGCGGATCTCTGCGTAGCGCTAAGAACCAATTCTATATTTTATTGTTCTATTTTGATGTCCGACTAAATGTCTTACTAGGTGTCCGAACTAGATGTCCGAACTAGATGTCCGACTGTGTAATGTGTCAGGCGTAATGTGTCAGGCGTAATGTGTCAGGCGGTGAATTAGCCACAACTATGCCCACGGTGAATTGTGTCTGCGATCAATGCTGTTCTATCCTCTGTTAAAAGACCAATACAAACTATGCTGCCTGTGAAACCAGTCTCTTCGATAGAACATGCTGTGCCCAAGCGTCCGCCCACTTCTGTGGACGCTGTTGCAGAGGCAGTTGACCAGGCGGTCGCATCCCTAGAAGCAGACGACTTTCACAATCAGTGGGAACGTTCCAAGCAAATTTCTCAGCAGTTAACCCAGTGGGGCGATCGCGCGATCCCTTACTTAATCGATCACCTGAAAACCGCTACTGATCCCGATGTTCAGTGGTTTCTGGTCCGTCTGCTTAGTCAGTTTGATCAGATCGAGGTGATTGAGGCGATCGCCCAGCTCCTGGCGACCGCTCAGAACGAGGATCTTCAGATAGAAGCGCGTAAGGCGCTTACCCATATAGGCAGCAACGCCATCGAGACCGTCAGCAGTCTGTTGAGCCGAGATCATCTGATAGAGCGGCGCATCCTGGCAGCTCGGGTGCTGGCATACATTCGCCGCACCGCAACCATAGAGCCATTGCTGAGTGTCGCCAAAGATGAAAGCCTAGAGATTCAGGCGATCGCCACCGAAGCCCTAGGCAGTTTCCACGATCCACGCATCACGCCTATCTTGCTTGCAGCGCTAGAAGTTGATACATCGAAAACCAAGGCTGGTGAAGCTGAAACCAAATCCGCTATCTGTATAGAAGCCATTCGCGCCCTCGGTCGCCGCAGTGACTTGCTACCGCATACTGATTTGATAGAGCCGATGCAGCGATGCCTGCTGCGTCAAAATCATCAAATTGCTCGGGAAAGCGCGATCGCACTCGGTAGATTAGGCACTCAGAAGGCTGCGATCGCCTTGGGAAAAGTCCTGATGCAGCCGATCGCAACTGAGGTAAAAAGGGCCATCATTCGGTCTCTTGGCTGGATAGATAGGGCCGTAGCCGTTCAGTCGCTGGCGATCGCATTCGAGCAAAGCGCGCCGCTCATCATGCCTGTGCTAAAACCAGAAATTGCCAGAGCCCTCGGCCAAACCCGCAACCCTACCCTCAAACCGCAGGCCGCTCGGTCACTGACTAACTGGTTGCAAAAATACTCAGCTGAACTAACGGACGAGCCTTCCTCCCAACTTCCACAAGAGAACCCAACCAAATCAGAACTCAAACAGGCCATCGTCTCAGCTCTAGCTCGATTAGGCGAGACTAATTCAATCGAAGCACTCATCCCGCTATTAGCAGACCCGGATCTACGGATTCAGATTCACGCGCTCAGTGCCCTCCAACAGATTGATTCCACAGCGGCCAAAACCGAGCTACAGCGCTGTCTAGCGGATCAAAAACAGCCCCTCGTGCTGAGAGAGAAAGTGAAAGAAAGTCTCAAAGCCTGGTAGACCCAAGATGCCTCTGTTGGTAGGGAATGGCAAAGGCGTAACAACCCCTACAAAACAAACTCTTTGCATGTTTTACATTAAGCTATGCAGTTTGTGTGAAAGAGTCTTTTCAGAGCATTTTGCTTTGCTTGATCGAGGTTTCAGCTACAGTTCACACTCCCACCGGTCTCTTATGCGTTTAGAACAGTTACAAGCTTTTTTGGCGGTCGCTGATACGGGCAGCTTCCAAGCTGCCGCCCGCCAGTGCGGTGTGACTCAATCGACGATTAGTCGCCAGGTACGTTCGATAGAAGACGATCTGGGCGTACCGCTGTTTCATCGAACTGGGCAAGCCAAGCTTACCCTAGCGGGGACCAGTCTCCAGACTAGGGCAATGCGCATTTGTAAAGAATGGACGCAGGCTCAGCAGGAGATCGAGGATCTAGTCAACGGTAAGCAAACTGAGCTGTGCGTTTCGGGAATTCACTCTGTGTGCGCCTATTTGCTGCCGCCGATTGTGACCCAGTTTTGTCAGAGTCACCCAAATGTGCAGCTGCGGGTGACTGCACTGGGCAGCGATCGCGCCCTCAAAGTACTGCGAGATGGCCTCGTCGATATCTCAATTGTCATGCAGAACCCGCTACTGACAAGCAATCAGGAAATGGTTGTTACTCCGCTATATGAGGAGCCCGTAGAGCTGCTAATGGCAGCCGGACATCCCCTATCCGAGCACGACGTAGTCCCCTGGTCAGAGATTGCTCGTTTTCCGCAGGTTGTCTTTAAAGACGGCTACGGTATGCAGCGCGTCGTGCAAAATCAATTTCGAGAACATGGCCAAGAGCTAAAGGTTGCTCTTGAGCTCAACACACTAGACGCTTTTCGAGGCATCGTGCGGCAGGGGCATTTAGTCGCTTTATTACCTCAGTCGGCGCTGACCGACAGCCGCCGCGACCCGGATCTAGTCGTGCGTCCAATCGGAGAACCCGCCCTGTTGCGCAAAGTGGTGATGGTGACCACACACGACCGGCTGATGATTCCGCCGATTCGACAGTTTTGCGATCTAGTCAAGCTACAGGCCGCCGACTGTTTTGCTCAGATGGGTAGCTCGACCGCGCTGACTGATTTTCCCAGTACTGCTCTTCTTGAGCCAGAACAGCTAGCCCTGATTAACGGCAGGACTAACAACGTTAGGATGCCTGGAAACGATCGCCTGCTTTCGCAGCTACCATCTTAGTCACTCTCCCAGACGTTTTCGCCTATGAGCAACCGACTGACCAGCGAACAGCATATTCTATTTAGAGATCTGCTAAAGAAGGTAGGTAGCGGTACCCACACATCTAAGTCGCTGAGCCGAGAAGAAGCTGCGATCGCGACTGAGATGATGCTGCGGCAAACCGCCACTCCAGCGCAGATCGGCGCATTTATGATTGCTCAGCGGATCAAGCGACCGACGCCAACTGAGCTAGCAGGTATGCTGGACACCTACGACGCGCTCGGGCCCAGGCTAAGCGAGATTGATAGTCCCTACCCAGTCACTGTTTTTTGTAACCCCTATGATGGGCGATCGCGCACGGCTCCGATCAGTCCCCTCACCGCGCTGATTTTGGTTGCTGCCAATGCGCCCGTCATTCTTCACGGCAGCGGGCAGATGCCGACAAAACACGGTCTTTCGCTCATCGAAGTCTTTCGATCTCTTAGCCTGAACTGGGACTCTCTTTCTAGCCTCGAACAGGTACAAACCGTCTTCGAGAAAACAGGACTAGGGTTCGTCTATCAGCCTGTTCTCTTTCCCTTAGCTGAAGCACTAGTCGACTATCGTGAGCAGATTGGCAAACGCCCAACGCTAGCCACGGTCGAAATCATGTGGTCGCCTTATGCTGGTCGCAGAAATGTGGTTAGCGGCTATGTCCATCCGCCTACAGAAGAGAGAACTCAGATTGCTTTCACCGAGCGGGGAATCGATTTTTTCACAACGGTCAAGGGCTTAGAAGGAAGCTGCGATATTGCACGCGATCGCACCGCTATCATCAGTCTCAACCAGCTAGAAAAAGGCGTATTAAAGACCGAACGGCTCTTGCTTCATCCCCGAGACTATGGTTTTGAAGGGAGCGATCCAACGCTGTCCTCGCTCGAAGAACTGTGCTCGGCGTATCAAATGGCCCTATCTGGAAAATCCAACGAAGTCGGCACTTCAGCAATCTGGAATAGTGGCTTTTATCTATGGCGCGCGAGTCGGGTAGACAGCTTGACAAAAGGGTTCGAGCTTGCACAATCAATTCTAAAAGACGGCGTAGCAAAAGAGAAACTACAACAGATTAAAGAGGTTATAGAGACCCTTCATAAGGACGCCAGATTAGAGTGCGAGACAATTGCTCAATAGTATTTTCTCTTTCCTTTTCCGCCTCTTCCCTGTAGTTTTGAACAAGTATTTCAGGAGCCGCCTTGATTTATGTCTCGAGAAAGTCATGCCGACAGGATTTTGCTTGATAATGAGTCAAACAAAAACCAGGTAAACTCCTATGGACGTAAAAGCCGCTGTTGCCTTCGAAGCAAATCAACCTTTGACCCTCGAAACAGTTCAGCTAGAGGGTCCAAAAGCAGGTGAGGTGCTAGTTGAAATTAAGGCGACTGGGATTTGCCATACCGACGCCTACACGCTATCAGGAAAGGATTCAGAAGGCATTTTCCCGTCTATTCTGGGACACGAAGGAGCCGGAATCGTGCGCGAGGTAGGTCCAGAGGTCAAGAGCCTGAAGCCTGGGGACCACGTCATTCCTCTGTACACGGCGGAGTGCCGACAGTGCGCCTACTGCCTGAGTCAAAAGACAAACCTCTGTCAGGCGGTACGCTCAACCCAAGGTAAGGGACTGATGCCAGATGGAACTAGCCGATTTTCGTTCAAGGGCGAGCCGATCTATCACTACATGGGCACGTCTACATTTGCAAACTATACGGTGGTGCCCGAAATTTCGCTGGCGAAAATTCGCTCGGATGCGCCGTTTGACAAGGTTTGCTATATCGGCTGCGGGGTGACAACTGGAATTGGAGCCGTTCTCTTTACCGCGAAGGTGGAAGCGGGTGCGAATGTAGTGGTTTTTGGTCTAGGTGGAATCGGGCTAAATGTGATCCAGGGCGCGAAGATGGTGGGTGCCGACAAGATTGTAGGTGTGGATCTGAATCCGGAGAAGCGGGCGATCGCAGAAAAATTCGGCATGACCCATTTTGTCAACCCCAAAGAAATAGACGGAGATCTAGTTAGCCATCTAGTCGAGCTGACCGATGGCGGCGCAGACTACTCGTTTGAATGCATCGGCAATGTCAACGTAATGCGTCAGGCCCTAGAATGCTGCCATAAAGGATGGGGCGTCTGTACAATCATTGGCGTAGCTGAAGCAGGCGCAGAAATTAGCACCCGGCCTTTTCAGCTAGTTACTGGGCGAGTGTGGAAAGGCAGCGCATTTGGCGGTGCCAGAGGCCGAACCGATGTCCCCAAGATTGTAGACTGGTATATGGATGGCAAAATCAACATTGATGATTTGATCACCCACACTATGCCTTTAGAAAAGATCAACGACGCCTTCGATTTAATGCATCGTGGCGAATCTATTCGCAGCGTTGTTTTGTACGATTGAGAAAACCCTCAAGAAGTCATAAGGAAATAGTGTGTCTGTGAGCTTAGAAGAAAAATCACGCGCTCAGAGCTTTGGCGGAACAACACGGTTCTATACTCATCGTTCAAAAGTGTGTGATTGCAATATGAACTTAGCGGTGTACGTGCCGCCGCAGGCAGAAGCCGGACCGGTACCCGTGCTCTACTACCTGTCTGGGCTGACCTGTACAGAGAAAAACTTTATCGAAAAAGCGGGTGCCCAACGCTATGCCGCCGAGCATGGGCTGATTCTAGTCGCGCCTGATACCAGTCCTCGAGGCGTTGATCTTCCGGGCGAAGCAGATAGTTGGGATTTTGGAGCGGGAGCAGGATTTTATCTTAATGCAACGGTAGAGCCCTGGGCACAGCACTATCAAATGTACGACTATGTGACGATAGAGCTGCCAGCGCTGATTGCAGAGGCGCTACCGGTTCGTTCGGGGCGAGCAGGCATTTTTGGCCACTCAATGGGAGGACATGGCGCTCTGATCTGTGGCCTCAAAAACCCAGACCAATATGCTTCGATTTCTGCCTTTGCCCCGATTGCGGCTCCCTCTCAGTGTCCGTGGGGAAAGAAAGCTTTCACTGGCTACTTAGGGGCAGACACCGGCCAATGGGCAGCTTATGATGCGGCGGAGATTGTCAAAGAAAAAGGAGAAAGTAAGCATGCACCTATCCTGATAGACCAGGGCGAGGCTGATCAGTTTCTAGCTGCCGGGCAGCTACTACCTGGAGTATTTGAAAGTGCCTGTCAGCAAATCAATCAACCTGTAACCCTGCGACGACAGCCAGGATACGACCACAGCTACTACTTCATTTCAACCTTCATGGGCGATCATATTCAGCACCATGCCAGCATTCTGCATTCCAACTGAATCCACCTTCTAGCAGCTTCCCAACAGCTATCTATGACAAACGCCAAAGACTATCTCCACCCCCAATACAGAAAAGACCGCGAGACTCTCAATTCCATTATGGCCGGTCCGGCAGACAGCCTTAACCTAGCCGAGCTAGCTCGGCTGCGGATTCGCTACGACGGATTTCAAGGCGCTCGTGATATTCAAAATGATTTGAACAAAATGCTGACCAAACTAGGTCTAACCGAAGAAGAACTGTTTGATCAGACGAGAGCGATCCATCAAACAGAGTCCGTATTCAAACCTACCTGGCTGAAGAAGGGAGAGGACTGGAGCTAATAGAGACTTGCACAGGCTGCGGCTCATACGGCTATGAAAATCAAAAAATCCTCAGAGAACATCACTTCTCTGAGGATTGCACCTGAACCCTACAGCGTTTGTCACTTTCCCAAAGTCAATATACTAGCTGAAAGCCTTATACGACAGACAGTGGGCAAAGTGACTTGCAATTCAAGTGCTGCAAACGCAACCAAGAGGAAACAACCAACAGCTGATCAATTAGCCAATCCGCTTGCGTAGCTTAGTCGCGGCCACAGCGCCAAAGATGCCCAACGCAGCTAGGCTACCAGGCTCAGGAACCTTTTTAGTGTCAACCGCCATCTTGGTGTCGTAATAGCCTCTGCGATCGTAGTCAAAGGCGAGTAGCTTGTGACTGCTATCGTAAGTAGTCTCGAGATCAGTAACGCCGTGGAACCAGATACCGATTTCTTTGCCGAAGGCGATGCCGTCCCACTCTGAGCCGTACTTACCAGTTTGGCTGTTGATAGCAGTTGCATCTAGGCTGAACTCAAAGGTCACTTCGTCGTTGCCGTTTTCGACAACGTTGAGTGCAGTGGAGCCTAGGTAGTCGTTCGCTAAGTAGCTACTAGGGCCGTTCTTACCATCGTAGTTATAGATAGAGACTTTATTAGCAATGCTATCTAGATAGAGAATAGCGTACTCGTTTACGTTCTGTTTGGGGTTCTCGCCATCGCTCAGAACTAGCCATGCACCGTCAGCAAGTCTACCTGCTGAATTGCGAGTAAATGTAGAGGACCAATCCAAGATGTTTGTATCGGTGTCGAATTCAGCGGTTATGTTGGTGTACTTACCGGCTCGGTTGTTGACGTTGATCTTAGGAGTCTGCTTGCCGACGCTGTCTTGGTAGACGAAAGTGGCGGCTTCAGCAGGAGCGATCGCGCAGAGAACAGAAAGAGCAGTCAGTGCAAGAGCAGCTTTGATACGCATATGAGTAACCTATGTAATGTGTCGGTTTATACGTAGATTGTGACCTCTATGATTCTAGATTGGGTGAGCGCTACGTAAAGCTACGGACGTATCTCACTAAATTTAACTAAGGCTTATATGTTCAAGGCATAAAGCAAATAGAGCAATCTGGAGCTCATATTTAAAGCTGAGAAAAAGCTTTTCAACGAGTCAGTCTGTACAGCTTTACAGGCAAGGCTTGTGGGCATAGTTTGATTTTTCTTGAAGCGTGCTAAATCAGATAAGTTTCTGAGTATTTTTACGTAGCGGTCGTTGAATTGGGTAGAGAGCGCCTAGTAAAACGCTCAGTAGAAAACGGTCAAGAGGCTGCAAAAATTCCTATCGTTGACTTCCTTAGTTGACTTCCTTAATAGTGCGGCGAATCTTCAGACGCCTTTATTTGAGTAGCTTTAACGCCAGTCGCCGTTACTGAGCTGACGGTACTACCGGCAGCAGGACTGACGATAGGGTAGAGTGACAGGATGGATTTTAAATCATGTAACTCAGATAACGAAGGCACAGCTATCTATAGTAAGTAGCCAGTGCCATCTCACAATCCTCTTTCACAATCCTCCTTTACGGGCATTTTCCATGAGAGCTTTGCTGATTTATCCTCTTTTTCCTAAGAGCTTTTGGTCTTTTGATAAGGCGATCGCGCTAGCAGGCCGTAAAGCGATTCTGCCGCCTTTGGGATTGGTGACAGTGGCAGGCATTTTGCCAAATGAGTGGGATCTGCGGCTAGTAGATCGCAATGTAGAAGAATTGACAGAAGACGATTGGAACTGGGCTGAGCTGATAATCTTTTCGGGCATGATTGTGCAAAAGCCCGATATGCTCGCCCAGATTCGCGAGGCAAAGCGACGAGGAAAGTCTGTAGCAGTAGGCGGTCCGTATGCGACTGCGCTATCGCATGAGGTGATAGAAGCAGGCGCTGACTTTCGCGTGCTAGATGAGGGCGAAATCACCTTACCTATGCTGGTAGAAGCAATCGAAAAAGGTGAGACAGAAGGAACGTTTCGGGCACTTGAGCGGCCCGATGTCAGTACGAGCCCAGTGCCGCGCTTTGACTTACTAAAGCTGGATGCTTATTCAGAGATGGCGATTCAGTTTTCGCGAGGATGTCCGTTCCAGTGCGAATTTTGCGACATTATCGTGCTGTATGGGCGTAAGCCTCGAACAAAAAGCCCCGAGCAGCTAATTGCAGAACTGGAGATGCTCTACAAGCTAGGATGGCGGCGCAGCATCTTCATGGTGGATGACAACTTCATTGGCAACAAGCGCAACGTCAAGCTAATGCTAAAAGCGCTGGTCCCCTGGATGAAGGAAAAGGGCTATCCGTTTACGTTTTCGACTGAGGCATCGGTGGATCTAGCGCAAGACCAAGAGCTAATGGATCTGATGACAGCCTGTAATTTTGGGGCGGTGTTCCTCGGTGTAGAAACGCCGGACGAGTCAAGTCTAGCGCTGACGCAAAAGTTTCAGAACAACCGCGATCCGCTTAGCGAGTCAATTCATAAGATTGCCAGTACTGGCATTCGGGTGATGGCGGGCTTCATTATTGGCTTTGATGGAGAAAAGAAAGGAGCGGGCGATCGCATTGTCCAATTCGTTGAAAAATGCTCTGTTCCCACAGCGCTTTTCAGCATGCTTCAGGCTTTACCAGACACTGCTCTCTGGATTCGCCTAGAAAAAGAAGGCAGACTGCTAGCTGGCAAAGAAACGGCCAACATTCACCAGACCACGCTAATGAACTTCGTGCCGACCCGCCCGGTAGAAGAAGTCGCGCAGGAGTACGTAGACGCCTTTTGGAATCTATACGATCCCCAAAAGTATTTAGACCGCTGCTACCGCCACTATCGAATATTGGGCGAAGCGCCCTGCCACAACGAAAACAAACGACCGCCTAAACCCAAATCTGCCAAAGAACCCTTCAACTGGCATCTGCTAAAAGCGTTAGCGATCGTTTGCTGGAAACAGGGCGTAGAGAGAAAGACTCGCTCTACCTTCTGGATTTATTTGTGGGAGATGTTTAAGCACAACCGAGGCGGCGTGGCTAGCTACCTGACAGTCTGCGCACAGATCGAGCACTTCTTGGAGTATCGCCAAATTGTGAAAGACCAGATCGAGGCGCAAATCGATGAGGTGGTTGCTACTAGAGAGGCTGAGGTGAAGGTCTGAGCTCTGCGATCGCCGCTACTGCATAGTCTCGAGAAAGTCGCAGACGATCACAGAACGAGCAATAGCTGTTCAGCCTATGACGGTTAGAAAGTCTCAGTCTGAACAGCGTGTTGCAAGCACTTGGCTATTATTTGCTGCCCATTTGCGCTACTGCATTCCGGGTGAAGTTGACTTTTTCCTCAAAGTCCAGCTCTTTTACTGATTCGACAAAATTGCTGGTCCCTTCAGGTAGCTCGTAGTCATCAGGAACGGTAACGACCGTGCCTGCTTCCATACCCTGGGCTAGCAGCAGCCAAAACTCTAACATTCCACTCGTGCTAAGCGCGCCATACTCTTTGCTGATTGGTGTGCCCGCTGAGTTAACAACATCTCTTTGTGCCTGTAGTTGTTCCTCTTCAGACATGTCTTTAATCTGATTAACCAACGCACCGCCTAGTACTTCTACGTCATTGCTAGGATTGGGCTGAAGGTCTTCTTTTAGATCTAAATAGCCATACCAAAGCAGAGCTAGCTTGGTGTCGGCATCGAACTGATTAAACTTATCGAGGGGCTCTTTAACGCTGTCAACTGTTGTATATGTCATGGAAGTCTCCGTGCTATGCCTTTACAGTAGGCGAGTTGCTTTTCTCACTAAATGGTCTAGAGATAGACATTGCTAGTAGATGTAGCGGGGCGGCTTCTGTCCCGTGGAAGAGGGTTAGCTTTTCAATTGGCAGAGAAGATTTTTTCGATGTCTAGCACCACGTAACGGTCTAACGCCCGATATATCTAGTAGAGATGAGTATTGCGGCTGGTTTGTTGACCGATTTTCTGAGAGCCTATGGATAGAAGGAGAATGGGAATGTTCAGTCCGGGCAGACTAGGTTTTCGATATCTGAGACGGCGGTGGGAAGAGATCTGCTTAGGATTTCGTTGCCTGTAGGAGTAATTAGGATGTCGTCTTCTATACGAATGCCTCGCACGTCTTCGAACTGTTCTAGTTTCTCCCAGTTGACCATGTTGGCGTAGCGATCGCGATTCTTCGGATTGTTCAATATCGCGGGCACCTGATAGAATCCGGGCTCGATGGTGACGACCATGCCTGCTTCTAGCGGACGATCGAGCCGGAGAAAGGCTAGGCCAAAGCGATCGCTCCTTTCTCTTCCTTCTGCATAGCCGGACAAATCACCGAGATCTTCCATATCGTGTACGTCCAACCCCATTAGATGGCCAACGCCGTGGGGAAAGAACAGTGCATGAGCGTCTTGAGCGACTAGGTCTTCTGGATTGCCCTTGAGGATACCAAGATCGACTAAGCCCGCTGCGATCATTTGACAAGCAGTCATATGAATCTGTTTGTATTCTGTGCCTGCTGTTGCCTTTTCTATGCAGGAGTCATGAGCTGCAAGAACAATTTCATACAGAGCTTTCTGAGTGGCGGAAAACTTACCGCTGACTGGCCAGGTGCGAGTAACATCAGAGGCCCAGCCGTCGGTGGTCTCTGCGCCAACGTCGGCAAGCAGCAGATCGCTTGGACCTAGCGTGTTGTAATAGTGATTGTTGTGCAGGACTTCTCCGGCGATAGTAACGATGCTGCCGTAGGCGCAGCTCATGTTTTCGCTGATAATAACTGATTCCATAGCGGCGCGGACCTGTGCTTCTGTGATAGCGCTAGGTGTGGCAGCCATGCCTGCTTTGTGAGCGCGGATGGTAACGGCAAGGGCTTTGCAGATGGAGGCGATCGCACCTGCATCCTGAATCATCCGCAGGCTGACAATTGCCTTTTCTAGTTTTTGATTGCCAGAGGGCGGATGACGCTGTAATACAATGCCTCTGCGCAAGAGAGATTGGTCCATTGCCATAACGGTTTCATCGCGCTCACCGAGAGTAGCTGCGCCTCTCGCGAAGTTTGTCAGCTCGCCGAGTGGATGCGCCTCTGACGCGCCAATTTGCTGGGCAATGTCGTCGCGACTAGGGGTAGGACCGTGCCAGAGCGCGTCGTCTGGCGTGCTGTTGTCGACAAACAAGGTGAGCCGATCGCCTTCTAGCAAAACGGCGGCATCTTGCAAGGGAAGACCAGCGAAGTATAGAAAATGGCTGCTAGCGCGAAAAGGATAGACGTTGGCGGCAAAGTTGCGTGGTTTGGCGGTGCCTGAGCAAAGCAGGACTGGGAAGTCAATCAGGTTGGCTAGGCGGCGGCGGCGCGATCGCAACGTATCTGCCAGCGAGGGGACGCTTTGGTAGGCAGTACTTAGAGTAGCGGCAGGCTGAGTCGATCCAGTGCGATCTTGGGTGGTGCGGTCGGACGCGGTTTGCATGGGTTATGATACTTTGCTTGTTGTTGCTATCTTCTTCTATATATGTTGCCAGCGGCTGAGGCGGAACGGTTAATCTTTACGTTGGTTTCACCGATTGAGGCGATAGAGACGCTGCCATTGACTACGCCAGAGGAAGCTGTGAGGAGCTTGGGAAGGGTGTTGGCACAGCCGATTGAGAGTGGGCTGGATTTTCCTCACTGGGATAATTCGGCTATGGATGGCTACGCGGTGCGGGCTGCGGACGTGGACGCTGTGCCAGTACAGCTTGATGTGATCGAAGAAATTCCGGCAGGGCGATCGCCACAGAAGACAATAAGCGCAGGACAGGCAGCCAGGATTTTGACGGGGGCCATGCTGCCGCCGGGGGCCGACACGGTGGTAATGCAAGAAGAGACTGAACGCACGGGCGATCGCGTTGTGATTCTGAGCGCTCCGCAGCTAGGGGCTTTTGTGCGTAGGCGGGGAAGCTTCGCACAAGCAGGCGCACGAATTCTAGAAGTGGGCAGCGTGATCGCATCGCCAGAAATTGCGCTACTCGCAGCGGCCCAGCAGACCCAAATCAGCCTATACCAGCGGCCAAGAGTAGCCATTCTTTCGACCGGCAGTGAGCTAGTTCGCCCCGATCAGCCGCTGGCCGCTGGACAGATCGTGGATTCTAATCAGTATGCGCTAGCGGCGCTGGTGGCGAAGACGGGAGCGGTGCCGATACCGATGGGAATGATACGAGACGATCAAAGTAGTGTGAAAGCTGCGATCGCGGCTGCATTTGCCCAGGCTGATATGGTGCTTTCGACCGGCGGTGTGTCTGTTGGGGACTACGACTACGTCGATCGGGTATTAGAAGAGATAGGGGCAACGCTGCATATTCGATCGGTTGCGGTGAAGCCAGGAAAGCCCCTGACGGTAGCGAGTTTGGGCGACCGGGTTTACTTTGGGCTACCGGGGAATCCGGCTTCGGCGATGGTGGGGTTCTGGCGGTTTGTAGAACCTGCGATCGCCAAGCTCTCCGGCAGACAAGAGCCGTGGGCACCCGAGTTTGTAATGGCGAGAGCAACGACTGAGCTAACGGCAGGGGGGAGGCGTGAAACTTATCTTTGGGGACGGCTCGGTATGGATGACGCTGGCTACTGTTTTGAACGGGCGAAAGGTGGTCATAGCTCAGGCAATTTGGTGAACTTGGTCAATACGAGCGGGTTGGGTATGGTGCCACAAGGGGAAACGAAAATAAACGTAGGAGCGCCCGTGAGAGTACTGAAAATTCGCTGATTTGCAGTGAAGATCCAATGAATTGTTACAATCAACTGATGTTGATAATCTGAACAAGCCAGTTAGACAACTAGACTGGCTGATTCCACTGGCTGATTCCACTGGCTAGTTACACTGGCTAGTTACACTGGCCAATCGGACTGGGTGCAGGCTAACTTTTGAACTGTCTTTTGAAATCGCGCGATCGCTAGGACATCTATGACCTTTAAGTACGACGATAAAGATGCTCGAAAAGCGCGTCCATCGGCGTCTCCTCGCAGGACCGAAGACTGGAAGGCAGTTCCTCACGAACGAGAGCTACCGCTTCCCGCTAGGCAGTCGCTGAGCGGTACTTTGCTGGGAATGAACTGGCTGCGTAGCTGGCCAATAGTGATGCTAGTAATCTTTGGCTTTCTGGGTACGGTTGGCACCACGGCTGTCTTCAGCTTGTTTCACATGCCTGGCACGCCCAACTGTCGAACTATCTTTTGGCCGACCGCGTCTGCCGCCTTGCGCCTTCAGTGCGCCGAGACCTATGCCGAGAAAGGCGATGTAAAAAGCCTGCTAGCGGCCATCAACCTGGTCGACAAATTGCCCGAAGACCATCCGCTACGTCATGACATCATCAACACCCGGATTGAGGACTGGGCCACTCTACTGCTAGATCTAGCCGAACGTTCCTTTGAAGAAGGAGATCTTGAAGGCGCGATTGACAATGCGAGAAAAATTCCATCACGGACGGCGGCCTCAAAAGTTGTAGGAGATAGAATTGTCCGCTGGCAGAAAATCTGGAAAGAGGGTGCAGATATCTTCAACAGTGCTACCGATAAGTTAAAAGAGAAAAACTTTCAAGCTGCTTTCACGCTTTCTGTTGCTTTATTAGATGTCAACAATAGATACTGGGCAAATGAGAAGTACGCTGAGCTGACAAAGTTAATTAGTCTAGCTAGAGACGACAGCCGCAAGCTTTCCACCGCGCTAGGCTCAGCAAAAGCAGGGACGCTAAAAGGGTTTTTGGCCGCCCTAGATCAGCTAGAAGAGATTGGCGAAGAGAGCGTTTTCTATGACGAAGTGCGAAAAGAAAGAAAAAATATTGCCAACAAAATGCTGCTAGCCGCCGAACAGCTGCTGGCCAATCGCCAGTTGAACGAAGCAAAAGCTATGTTGAATGCAATTCCTCAAGATATGGGGTTGAAGGAAGAAATCGCGGATTTCCAGATTTTTGCAGCGGCTTATCAGCAGGCTTGGACCGGAAACATAGGTGGTCTAGAAGAAGCAATCAACCAGATGAGACGGCTAGGAAAGAACCGGCCTTCGTATAGGAAAGGTCAGCGGTTGATCGCTCAGTGGCAGCAGCAAATAAAGGAAATTGCCCTGCTGTCTCAGGCCAGAGAGAGAGCTACAAGAGGCAGCACGACAGATTTGATGGCGGCAATTGAGATTGCTAATCAAATCTCTCGTAATTCGCCCCAGTGGGAAGAAGCGGCAGAAAAAATTGGCGAATGGCGATCGCGTGTAGAAACCGTTCAAGATCGCCCCATTCTAGAACGAGCCGATCAGATCGCTGCGGGTGGCTCTCCTGATGAACTGCGAGCGGCGATTCAAGAAGCGGGGAAAATTTCTGCAAAAAGGACGCTGGGGTCTGAAGCAGCCGATAGAATTGCGACCTGGCGCGATCGCGTTCAAAGGATCGAGGATCAGCCCCTACTAGATCAAGCCAGACGCAGGGCCAGCGCTGGAGATTTGGCAGGTGCGATCGCCAGCGCTGGCCAAATTGGAAAAGGTCGGGCGCTATATAGCACCGCTCGATCAGACATCGACCGCTGGCAAGCCCAAGAAACAGGACGTCAGCGGCTAGCTGACGCAACTCGCGCTTCAGCTAGAGGCACCGCCGAAGCGTTTTCAGAAGCGATTAGCCTAGCGCAACAGGTTCCCGCTCAAAGTGATAGCAAGTTCAGAGCTGATAGGCAAATCAATAGCTGGAGCTGGGAGCTATTGCGCGAGGCAGAAGATTCAGCTAACTTGTCCAACTTCCAGCGAGCCGTTACTTTGGCCAATCGAATTCCCTCCCAGGCAGAGGCTTACGACTCAGCGCAGGTCAGAATCCGAGCATGGCAAGAAAGCATCCGTCAGTCAGAAATTCGACGCCCGGATTCTAACGCGCTTCCAGATACGACAGAAGCGACACCTCTAGATGCGAATGGCTTTCCGCTGAATCTAGAATTAGTGTCGCCTGCTGCTGAGTGAATCTTTTCTTCGGAGCCAGCGCCTTATTGCGCAGCGAGTAGACTCTTCATTTCAGATCATCTGCAACGCCGTCTACAGCACCGTTAATCTTACTTTTCACTTCGTCAACGGCTTCTCTAACAGTCTCCAAAGGATCTGCTGATTCCACCTTTCTGCGCTTAGCAACATCACCTAGCGTCTGTGCTTTTGTGCCCGCTTCAACTGTATTTCGACGGGGATCTACTGCGCTGTAGTCGTTCATTCCACCTGACCGAGACTGAATTTTGTCGTAGCGCTCTGTAGACTGAATTCCCCCTTGCGAGTTCTTAGAATAGTCCACATCTGCTCCTCTGACAGCGTTACCAATCCTGTTCTGCACGCCTTCTGCAGCATTTTCAGCAGACTCTAGTGGGTTTGCTTCTTGAACGGCGTTACCAACTTTATCCTTGATATCTCCAGCAGCTTCTCTAACTGGCTCGAAGGGATCTGCTGCTTCTAGCTGTCTACGTTTGGCAACGTCGCTTAGCGTCTGTGCTTTTGCACCTGCTTCGACTGTATTTCTACGAGGGTCCATCGCGTCAAAGTTATTCATTCCACCCGACTGAGACTGAATTTTGTCGTAGCGCTCTGTAGACTGAATTCCCCCTTGCGAGTTCTTAGAATAGTCCACATCTGCTGCTTGGACGGATGTGCTCATACTCATCAAAATGATGCCAGCCAAACTAACAACAGCTAGTGATTTACCAACAGTAAAAATCTGGCTAATAGAGCGCTTGATAAACTCAGCTGAACGAACAAACAGCTTTGAAAAAACAATCATTGTGTAAAACCCTCTGGTGTAATACGTTACAATTAAGCATAGATGGGTCTGACAAAGCAGATCTCTTTCAAAAGAAAGCTTTCTTCTGACTCCAAAGAAAGAGCTTCAACATACGTGCTATTGTTCTTGCTCGCTATTGTTCACTTAGTCGCTTTCTAAGCCGTTCTTAAATACCTCAAGGAGCCAGACCATTCGCCGCTATGCACTAGGTTGCGCGGATCAAACACTTTTCAACAGAGACCATTGCGTAATCAAAGGCTTAGCTGAGCCGTTTTACTACCTGATGAGATAGCGTCTCTATCTTTTTGAAAACTTGTCTCAACGGCGTTTTAATAACCCGCTCAACCCACGATTCTAAACTTTGTCGTCTGCGCTCAAGCTGCTTTGATGAAAACTTTTGGAGCTGATCTTGTTCACTTGTCAGGGTTGTCCTAAAGCGTCCAGACTGTTGAGTAACAGTAGCTGCAACCCGAGTCCTCAACTGAAGAATTTTGGTTGACAGCTGCCCAATAGACGGCATTTCTGGCCTTTTGAAGGAAGCTCCTTGTAATTTAAATGTGTTTCCCTTGTTTTTTGCTGCTGTCACAATCTGATAAGGATCGGTGCGAGGTTCTTTTCTACGCATCGCTTTGTGCGCCAGAAGTATGACTCTACTTTTACGCTGAGCTACGTCTGCGCCTCTTTCTATCAAAACTTCTTGTGATGCCGAAGGTTGAATTAGCTCAATCGGAGGCACTATCAATATTTCTTGTACGTCATGCCCTGGTTCGTCTACGCCGTCACCTATCTGGGTGTCTATTCGATCATTAAGCTGGGACTGACGACTAGGCCAATGGGGGCGTGCCGCCGCCTTTAGATAGTCATCTGCTGAATAGCTGAGCTTGTCTATCTGTCGCTGGTAGAAGTCGCGATTATCCATAGCTTGCGCAGGCATTGCTAAGCAAGATACCGATAGAAAGGTCAGTAGAAGGTAGACAGACGCTGAATGACTAATTTTTATCAGGTTGGGTTTCACAGCATTTAATCAAAGGTGACGTATTAGAAACCGCAGTCCCAAGTACGAAGGTGTCATGTAATACCCTAGCTTCAACTGCTGCCGTTCTCAAATAGACTGCCGTTCTCAAATAGAAAAGTCAAGCTGCCAAAAACTGAAGAACCGTACGGGCGAGATGATCACAGCGAGGCACTTACTCAAAAAGGCATCGCCCGGTTGCAAGCGATACCTCTTGGTCTACTTTCCTCTTAGTCTAATTTTCAGAAAGTAACAGACAGCCGAGTACCGAAAAGGGGCGATACTTCGGAAGGATGCAGCTATCCTAAGTCTGTGACAAAGGCCACGCAGGCTAGACTCAAAGATACTTGAGTAAAAGCTTCGACAGACTATGCTGGGACAGCTCCGGCTTCTTGCATGATCGGATAGCGAAGCGTTGCTACCGCATCTGTATCTGTGGGTAGCTCTTCACGTGCCATAACGTATACTTCAGCGTCGGTCTGTAGCGCCTGAGTCACCGCCCAATCTAGCAAATCCTGGCTATCTGCTTGCCGTTCGTCGTGATAAGTGGCTTTGCGGCTAGTTGTGTCAAAAATTCCCCACAGATGCTGCGTACTTTTGGCTATCATCAGCGTCTCTATCTGACCGTTTGCAGCAGCATTTAGAATCTGCTCCATGTCCTGAGTTGCTTGATTTTTGTCCAAGAGGCTGCCGTATTTCTCGATAGCCTGCCTGCGGTTGGTAGAGAAGTAGGGTTCTACGATTTCTAGGGCGCGATCGCGAACTTCCTCAGAGCTCAGCTGATCTGGCTGATGGTCCACCCCATTTTCCATTAGATGCGGATACTTGTTGGCTTGTTGATAGATTGGGAACAGAAAATCTACTCCGAGGAAAACTAGCGGTGCAGTCTGCCCGGCCAGTACTTTTTCCACACCGTCAGACACTAGCTGAAAGAATCTGAGAATATCTGTATTCTCACTATCTTTGCCGCTGCCTTGACCATGAACTATCTTGCGACTACCGCTTCGCCCCGTCCCGTGTCCCTGCAGAGACTCTTCTGGATCGTCATAGCGCAGCGCGACCTCTAGGCTCTTAGGCGTATCACCTAGATCTACTAACCGGACCTGATGAGGCGTCGCCTGATAGAGTGCTACCTGGTTCTGGCTAGCAGCTAGTACATAGAACTGACCATCTTCACTCAGCAGCGGTACCAATGGCTGAGTATAGAACTTGTCACTAACTGAAGTAAAAGATTCGAATGTTAGAGGTAACCGATAGTAATAGAACGAATTCGGCGACAGAAACAGCGCTAGTCCGGCCTGCTGATGCTGCCAAAAGTTCTGATCTTCCAACAGATCGACAGCCGGCTTCAGCAGCTTTCCAGCATCTACGCTACCGTCTAGCTGACCTAGCTGCTTTTCGGCCTCTGATAGCTGGTTTTTTAACCTGATGGGATCTTGCCTAACTTCTGCGCCCGCCTCATGGGTTGGCAAGTATATAGAAACGCAAGGTGATTCCTGCACGCTGTTAAGGGTTTGAATTTCTGCTTTTGAGAATGTATCTATGGTCATATTTGTCTCTAATCTCCTTTTCTTTATTTCGTCGCTTACTTAGTGTCTTTAGCCCCAGTGTCTTTAGCCGTCGCCTCTAGCTGAAGGGTGGGTAGCTTCTACTGCGCGAAAAGGCTCTAGTATTTTGTACGAATGCTCTGCGCCTTCTGGCACTGTCCAGGATGTTCCTGGTTTAAGCGTGATGGTTTTGTCTTTTAGCGTCAGCTCAGCGCGGCCACTCAGCACGTAGCCGACAGTTTCATAGTTGCGAGCAGCGGCGGCCTTTTGTTCACCATCGCCAGGCTGCTCATCCCACAGTCTCATGGCGATCGCGTTGCCACTAATCAGTAGCTTCTGCCCCATGCTTCCTGTTTCTGCCTGATCGGCGCTGACGGTTAAGTCTACAGTTGTTGATTCTTGAGTAGTCATATATTTTTTTATCTCATCATTTCTTACACTAGCGTGATCGCTTATCCCCACGCTTCCCTCAAGAGAAACAACTCATCCAACCAATAGTGAGATCTTCCAACAAAGCCTTTGGCGCGGCCAGCGTCAAATTATTGTAGCTAGACTATACAGACCAAAGCGCCAGCGGTGTGATAACTGTATGTATAGTGGCGCTCTAGATCGTCTGAGCAAAAGACTCACACGACTAGCTTGCGCGTTCTAATTCAACGCCCAACAGAGGTTTTTTTCATGGCTGACAGCACCCAAATTACAATCAAAGACAGTGGCCCTTACCTAGTAAAAGGACCGTTTACTCTCACTGATGCAGAAGGCAACGACTTCACTATCGACAAAGAGATGGTTGCCCTCTGTCGATGCGGCGCTTCGACGACACAGCCTTTCTGTAACGGTACTCATCGAAAGATAGAATTTGAATCTGTTGTCCGCGCACCAGAAGCAGAATCGGCAGCAGAATAAGACCATTAGTTAGACAGATAGAAGGGAGAACACTCCCAAGCTGTTCTCCCTCACTAATTACTCTTATCAGATTTCTTGTTAAATTCTATTTTACTAGGCTTTTATTTTGTTGAGTTGTCTTTCATCAAGCTATTTTACAACAAGCAAATCCTTTCAACAAACAGGCACTCAGAAAACAGTCACTTTGAAGTATCTACCGTTTTGAAGTATCCACCGTTTTGAAATACTCGTTTTGAAATATCCTAAAACGCCAGACAGTCGCTACTTCGTTGTTAAAGGCCGCTTGTGGCGTTCTACAAATCCCAGCCTAGACGAGCAAACCCGGCAGCGACTGGTTAAGGATCTGATGAAAGCGAGAAGTCAGGTCAAGCAAGCAAAGCAACAGGAAGATTCAGCAGGCTTGGCAGCAGCTCGCGCTAAGGTCAACCAGGCAAAGATAGCACTAGGAGAACGTGGCCCGGTTTGGTGGACCGATAGCGCACCAGACTACAACCGATACCTAGCAAAACACACACCCTATGCGGATTGGTTTTCTTCGCTACAAGAACCGGCATCTTAAAATCAAGTAACGTTTAGACGACAGCGCGATCCAATGGCTTTACTTCGAAACTTTCTCAACGAACTCTATGAGCGCTATCGCACACTAGGCGACGGTAATGTAGCAAGCTACATTCCTGAACTGACAAAAGCCGACCCCAACTGGTTTGGGATTACTGTGGTCACTACAGACGGACAGATTTTTAGCGCTGGAGACGTACAGCAGAAGTTTACAATTCAGTCTGTCTCTAAAGTATTTGCTTTTGGATTGGCGCTAGAAAGTCAGGGGAGGGAAGCAATCCTAGAAAAGGTAGGCGTAGAACCGACGGGAGATCCCTTCAATTCCTTAATTCGGCTGGATGAAGATTCTAAGCGACCTTTTAATCCGATGATCAATGCAGGCGCGATCGCAACCACCAGTCTCATCAAAGGCACCGATCCTACCAGTAAGCTAAATAGTCTCCTTAGCATGTTCGAAGGGTATCTGGGCCACGAAGTGTTCATTGATATGCCCACCTTCATGTCGGAGCGATCTACCGGACATCGAAATAGAGCGATGGCACACCTGATGCTGCATTTCGACATGATCGATCACGACATCAGTTCAGCGCTCGATCTATATTTTCAGCAATGCTCTGTCATGGTGACCTGTCAGGACTTAGCCATGATGGCCGCAACCCTAGCAAATCAGGGCAAGCAACCAATTACTCAAGACCAAGCTGTCAATCCTGACTATATTCGAGATATTCTCAGCGTCATGTACACCTGCGGCATGTATAACCGAGCAGGCGAATGGGCTTACCGAGTTGGCATTCCGGCCAAAAGCGGCGTGTCAGGCGGAATCATGGCAGTCGTCCCAGGCAAGGCTGGTATCGCCACCTTCTCGCCACCCATTGATAAGAACGGCAACAGCGTCAGAGGGCTGCGAGTATTTGAAGAACTCTCTCATAAATACGGCCTGCATCTGTTTGATCTCTCAATGGGTCGCTGCGTATTCTCTGAAGCGGTTCAGCCTAGCGGCGCGAGTTAGTATTGTTCTTCACGAGCTGAGACAAAACCCTCACAGCAACAAAAACCGCAATCAAAATTAGAACAATCTTGCTAATCGGACCTAAAAACTCTCCTACTTTCTCGTAGCTTGCACCTAGCCAAAAACCCGCCACCGTCAGTAGGCTAATCCAGGCCAAAGAGCCAATCGTGGAATAGACTAAAAATTGAAACATCGGCATATTCGCGATGCCTGCCGGTACGGAGATGTAGGTACGGATACCGGGCACCAGGCGACCTAGCCCGATTGCCCAGTAGCCTCGTCGAGAAAACCATTTCTGAGTTGCCATCACATCTTTGCTGGAGACGCCCAGCCACTTTCCGTGCTTGTCAGCAAGCGTGCAGATTCTCTCTAGCCCCAAAATTTGACCGACATAGTACCACGCAAGCCCACCCAGCACAGAACCGATAGTTCCAGCTGCGATCGCGATCGTCATATTCATTTCACCCTTAGCCACCGCAAACCCGGCCAGCGGCATAATCAGCTCCGAAGGAATTGGCGGTATCACATTTTCTAGCAACATTAGGAAAGCAATGCCCCAATAGCCAAAAAGCGAAATGATATCAACGACCCGATCTATAAAATCCACGTTCTAAAAATCCCAAAGTAGTTTAGTGACCCTAAATGTTTTGACGTAGTCCATACTGTGACGCATCTTCAGCTCCAAGGTATCTAACTAAAGGCATCTAACTAGCAGTACATTTCCTGAGCGCCGTTTTAGAGGTTATGAGGTTACGTATACAGTCTTTTACCTCAGCCCTTCTTACAGGTCCTACCTCGTTTCTCACTTGGCCAGTTCTTAAGCCGTCTCAAGGTCACAAGATTGATGCTAATTCAAACATGTAGAATTCGTTAGAACAAGTTTTAGGTATCTGTTTTGAAAACTTCTGCGACAGTCTTTTTGAAAACACTTGTCCTGGCGATCGCACTCGCGCTCACTGGCGCTATCAGCCACGCAGACAACTCTTCAGAAGAAGCTTTAGTAGAAGACGCTTCAGGGCTAGAGAGACCGGCACTAGAAGATCCAGCTCCTCTCACACAGCTACAGGGGCAAGCAGAGCAGCAGGCAGCCGCGCTCATTGGACAAGACACCACGCTACTTTCAATCGATCGCGCTGCAGTTCTAGGCGCAATTGATCATAGCCTTGCTTACTTACGCACACCTGGTTCCGTCAATGACTATCAGAGCTATGCTATTCCAGATATCACCCATGATCGCGTTCGTCGCAGCCTTCAGCGCTTTCGCACTTTAGTTGCTTACAGCAATTCTGTCGCAGAACTACAGCAAGCTGTAACCGCAGAATTCGACTTCTATCAGTCTATTGGCCAAGGCGAAGCCGGCGCAGTCGCCTTTACTGGCTACTTTGAACCGACCTACAAAGCCAGCCTGACGCCAAATGAAACCTACCGCTACCCCATCTACAGGCGTCCCTTAGCGCTAGATCAGTGGCCAGAGCCACATCCCACCCGCGCCCAGTTAGAAGGCGTCGACGGTTTGCGATCGCAGCAGGGACCGCTCAAAGGATTAGAACTAGCCTGGCTGCCCTCTCGTTTAGAAGCCTTTTTAATCCAGGTCCAAGGCTCTGCTCGACTAGAGATGACAGACGGCAGCACTTTTTCAGTCGGCTACGACGGTCGCACAAACTATTCCTACACCAGCATTGGCCGTGCCCTGATCGACGACGGCATCATTCTAGAAGAGAATCTGACACTACCGGTTCTGATGGAATACTTTGAACAGAATCCCGGCGCGCTAGATAGCTATATTCCTCGCAACAATCGCTTCGTCTTCTTCAGAGAGACAAACGGCGCACCCGCTACCGGCAGCCTGGGCTATCCAGTGACGGCAGGGCGATCTATCGCAACAGACAAAACGGTAATGCCGCCAGGTGCCCTAGCCCTAATCAATCTACCCTTGCCTCAGCCAAGTGCAGAGCAAGTAGATAGCGAGCGGGAAGCAGGCCGATTGGAAAGCACAAGAACCAGTCGATTTGTACTAGACCAGGATACAGGAGGCGCAATCAAAGGCGCTGGCCGCGTGGATCTATTCATCGGGACCGGCATAGAAGCTGGAGAGATAGCCGGACTGATCAATGATAACGGCGTTTTGTATTACCTGCTGCTGAAAGAGTAAGTGTTCTACTGAGAAGTGTTCTACTGAGAAGTGTTCTACTGAGAAGATACGGGTATCACTCGCTCAGTAATTTTAATGAGAAGGCTACAAATAAATTGGCAAGTTTATACAGTCTACTCATAGACTTCATGTAATATTTATAAAGTTTCCGGAGAAGACAGGCCTTGTGAGTATGAAGAGCTGTATGTATCGATAGTTCTATGTACAGAAAGCTACCTCCATGTTTTTTCTGAACAGATCCTTTCTGGCATCAGAAAACGACTGCTAGAGGATGCATAGTTATAGGAAGATTGTTGTGCCACAGCCTTGCAACAGGCCACTTACACCTAACCCGTTCGAAAGCTATCGAGATCCCGTCACCGGTCGGTGGAAAGTCAGATACTTAGCCGATGCGCAGCCTGATAGCTCTTTTGGCACGGAAAAGCAGCCTTTGACCTTTCCGGCAAACCATCCTGCCTTACCAAGCTCTTCATTGCCACAGCTTCGAATTGAGAAGAAAGCTCGAGATAAAGTCGTCGTGTAAGCGGGCTAGTTGTGTGAACGGGCTACATGAATCCGCCGTATAAGTCCACTGCACTAGTCTTAAGTGCTGACTTGATGCAGTACTATGCGCTGGCATATAACAGTAGCCATACACCACTGAGAGTGACGGCGACACCTAAAATAGCACGTCGGCTAATCTTTTCACCCAGTAGCGCCGCTATTGGCAATACAAAAAGTGGGCTAGTGGCCAAAAGCGCCTGAGCAATACCTGCTGCCGTATATTTAAGAGCGATTTGCTGAAGCCAGATGCCAAGGTAGGTAGCGAAAAAGGATGCGATCGCAATCCCACCCAACAGCCGAGGCGAGCTCAACGTAACTATCACAGAGCGCCACCTGTTCTGCGTAGTCTTTGAAATTTGAGGGTTCTGCGAAATTTGACGTGTAGCCGTCGATTTCGCCTCTAGGTACTGCGGCCTGGCCATCACTAATACAGTTATGAAGATTAGCCCAGCCGCTAATCGAATCAGACTGCTCCACAAAGGCGACACCGTCGTTTCGGCTAGTGCCGCTCTAGAAAGGACTGCGCCTGCCGCCTGACAAAACGTTGCTAGCAGTGCGACCTGTAACCCGGCTCTCGTCGCTGGCATAGGATCGCCTGGCACCCGTTCGCTGATCACCCAGGCAATCCCCAAAAGAGTGATGACGATACCTGCGATCGCGCTCAGCGGCAAACGCTCCGACAGAAAGACCCAAGCTAGAACTGTACTGATCGGCGGAGCCAGCGTCTCTAGCAGCAGTGCCTTTCGCGCACCCAACGCATTGATAGCCGAAAAGTACGCCGTATCGCCCAGTCCAATTCCCAATCCTCCACTCAGAACTAACAAAACCACAGAAACCAACGGTAAATCAGGTGCCCTCGAAACGCTACTCTGAATTAATATCGTCAGCAGCAGCATCGCTAAAGCAAAGACACCCTTTACCAAATTCAGCACTAAAGGCGACAGTTGCCGACCCATCCGGCCAAACATCAACGTTGCTGCCGCCCACAGAAAAGCAGCCAGTAGCGCCGCACTCTCCCCCACAAATGCGCCGTCGCCAATCGACAGATTCATCCATCCCATGTTTTAGCTGCTAACCCTCTATTCCTTAGATCTTGGTCACCAAAACTCTGTCACCAGAAACCTTGCCACAGAGCCTCTAGAATAAGACTCTAGACCACCGCCATCCGCATGAATACTGTCGCCCCTGCACAACTCATCCAATCAACCACACCAGTGGCAGAGTCTTTGCCTACATTGCCTAGCGAACTGAGACTTCGGCTACAGTCTCCCCTGCAAATCGGTAACGTTACGGTTCACAGCCGCGTTCTACAATCGCCCCTCTCCGGCGTAACGGATAAAGTCTTTCGCCGCTTGGTCCGCCGCTACGCACCGCAGTCAATGATGTACACAGAGATGGTCAGCGCTGCCGAACTGCATCACCTTCGCCGTCTCCCGATACTGATGGACATTGACCCAGACGAGCGACCGATTAGCATTCAACTGTTTGACCGTCGCCCCGATTTCCTAGCCGAAGCCGCCTACAAAGCTGTTGATCAAGGCGCGGATACGATCGATATCAACATGGGCTGTCCAGTCAACAAAATCACAAAGAACGGCGGAGGCTCTTCGCTACTACGCGATCCTGATACAGCTGTTCGGATCGTTGAGGCAGTTTGCAAAGCAGTGAACGTTCCAGTGACTGTCAAAACTCGAATTGGTTGGTCAGACGAGGACATCAACGCGGTAGAGTTCGCTCGTCGGATGGAATCTGCGGGCGCACAGATGCTAACGCTGCATGGACGCACCCGCGCTCAGGGCTACACTGGCACTGCTCGCTGGGACTGGATCGCTAGAGTCAAGGCGGCCTTGACGATTCCCGTGATTGCCAATGGCGACATCTTCTCAATCGAGTCAGCGCTGCACTGTTTGATAGAAACCAAAGCCGATGGCATTATGTGCTCTCGCGGGACGCTGGGCTATCCCTTTCTAGTCGGCGAGATTGATCACTTTATCAAGACCGGAGAAGTAAGACCTGCACCCAACCCAGTAGAAAGGTTGATCTGTGCCCGCGAACATCTGATCATGCTGTGGGAATACAAAGGGCTTCGAGGCATCAGGCAGGCGCGAAAGCATATGGCCTGGTATGCCAAAGACTTTGCAGGAGCCGCTGATTTGCGCGATCGCCTCTGCCGAATAGACTCCGTAGAAGCCGGCTGTGACCTGATCGATCGGGCGATTGTTCAGCTCAGCTAAACCTTGAGAACAAGAAAACTGTAAAGTTATAGAATGGGCGGTTTTACCCCAAGGATGCTGAGTGCGCAAGCGTGCTATAACCAATATCTAAGTGCCGAATATCTCTAAAAACCTATGACCTCCTACGCAAGCTATAGTTCGCCTCGTGCAGACATTGGTGAATTGCGTCGTTTGAGGAGTTTGCTACCGCCCGAGCTGCAGAGCTGGGTTACGGTAGAACCCGCTACAGACGTTGCCCCGCCGATGATCACCTGCGAAGAACTCGGACGCGACCAAATAGAAATTCAGATCGATCTGACGAAGTGGGAACAGCTGGCTATCGATCAGCGCAATCTGCTGTTTTGGCACGAAGTTGCCCGCGTCCAAAGCGACACCATCCCGCGTGACGGCTGGGAGATGGCGGCGTTGGCAATTGGTCTAGGAGGCGCAGTCGGCGAGCTATGGGTCCAAGACGGACTGCTGCTGCTGTTGGCGCTGGGTCTTTGCGGTGTATCTGGGTGGCGGCTGTACAAGCGCAACAACGGTCAAAGGACACTGCAAGAAGCGATTGTCGCAGACGAAAAAGCCATTTCTATCGCGACTCGATTTGGTTACACGCTGCCAAATGCGTACAAGAGCCTGGGCAGTGCGCTCAAAACTTTGATTGAGCAGACGCCGAAGAAGAAGCAGCGCGATCGCTTTATCCGCCGACTTGAAGCTCTCAAAAAGAGTGCTAACCGTGCCAAACAGCAGGTTCAAGGCAGCCGAGAGCCTCGCCCAACCTATTAATTTCACCCAGACTAAAGAAAATAAAGCCAGAGACGAAAGAAGTGGTGGACAAAAGGTCCGTCACTTCTTTTTTATATCTACCCCGAGACTAGTCTCACAGTCGCACGACAGCTTCTCCTTGCCGAGGTCGATATACACCTATTCTCTTGACAGCTAACTCAAACGGTCCTGCCGTAAAGTTAGGATTCAGTTTTTTATCGTATTCGAACTTGCTCAGCATCAGCTGAAAGGAAACAGTCTTGGCCGGATCGAAAAGAGACGCATCAGGCTGCGATCGCGCCCGAAACGTGGGCACTAATTCAGCAAACGGCACATCCACACTAATCCACTCGCCAGCTGTGGTATCAAAACCATAGATGTAGGCCGGGCTATCCCAACCCGCACTATTACGCAAAATAAACTTATATCGCTGGCCATCCCCCTTCACCTTCAGTCGCATTCCCAGCCAGCCAGAAAAGTTGAAAGGGGGCTCAAAGTTTTGCGTTCTAACCGACGAAAAACCACCAGAGTTATCCGTCGAGACCACACCCGCAAAAACTGCCTGCTGGTCCGCTTGATCTGGGTTGGCTAAATACAACCGCCCCTGACTGACCCCGCCCATCACTACATCGTCTAGTTCCCCCCAGGCAGACAGGTCACAACCAGGCTCAGAAAAGTCAAACACCGGCTCCACAACCTGTCCTCTTCTATCTTTTTCTATCCGGTCGAGTATGGCTGAGAGTGCCGCTGGCAATGCGGCTGAAGCTTCTGTGGTTTCGCTACTCACAACCACTGTATCTGCCGCCATTAGTTGCGCTATTAGTCGATTTCTTTTCTCGTCGCTTGAGCTTGCCGCTTGAAGGTTACTTTCAGGGCACATCTCTAGGTGTGTAATCGGCGACATCTGCTGACGAAATGAATCGAGTTTCTCGGACGGCAGAGCGCCGAGCACAACCGCTTTTCTGACAGTGGCATCAAGCGTTTTTCCTGGAAAGATTGTGGCTTGACCCAGCCACTGCTGTAGCCAGCGAAAGCTACCTAGAAAAGGGATTTCACCAAAATTATTCAGCGTTTGCAGGAACCTTGTCACGTCCCATTGGGTTCGATTTTTAGGCGATGTCTCTGTCATAGATCTGCACTTTTGTCGCTGGTTTTGGGAATTGATAAGAGAGAAAGAGTGTAACAAATATTACTTGATATGTACTTAGTTCTTTTGTTTTGTCTTGCCACGATCGCTCGCATCTAATCGTGTGAGCTGGTGCGATTTCTCCGAGAAAAGGCTTCGCCATCGCACTCTTCACTGGCTACCTACTGTTTCTGCTAATGCGTTGTCTCACTGCAAGCAGTGCTTGCCTCTAGAGCTACTGATATGCGTATCCTTATCTATTCCTACAATTACTACCCAGAGCCGATCGGTATCGCCCCTCTTATGACAGAGCTTGCAGAAGGGCTGGTCAAAAGAGGGCATCAAGTGCGGGTCGTTACGGCTATGCCCAACTACCCAGAGCGCAAAATCTATCCTGGATACGAAGGCAAACTCTACAAGAGTGAATATCGCAACGGCGTCAAGATTGAACGCTGCTTCGTTGCAATCCGTCCCAAACCCGGCCTGCTTTGCCGTGCGCTTTTAGAAAGCAGTTTTTCAGTGCTCAGCGTTGTCAAAGCCATTAGCGGCTGGCGGCCAGATGTGATCCTCTCGACTAGTCCATCCCTAATGGCCTGTCTGCCTGTCGCGGTTGCCAAAGCGTTTCACCGCTGTCCTAGCGTTCTCAGCCTACAGGATATTTTACCCGAAGCAGCCGTTCAAACTGGTCTATTGACCAATTCGCTAGCGATCAAAGTCTTCGAGAGCCTGGAAAAGTTTGCCTATGCCAGTGCTACGAAAATTGGCGTCATTAGCCCTTCTTTCACTCAAAATCTGCTCGAGAAAGCAGTACCTTCTGAGAAGATCGAATGCATCTCTAACTGGGTAGATGTAGACTTCATTGCACCTATGCGCAAAGGGGACAATGCTTTCCGCAGAGCCTATAGTCTTTGCGAAAAGTTTGTCGTTCTATATTCTGGCAACATTGCCCGTACTCAGGGGGTGCGTACGATTGTTCGAGCGGCGGCGCAGATGCAGTCCAATCCGGACATACAGTTCGTCATTGTGGGAGAGAAAAGTCAGCTAAGTGAGCTCGATCAGTTGCGTATTGAGCTGGGTGTTCAAAACTTGCTGCTACTGCCATTTGTCAGCCGAGAGAATCTGCCGGAGATGCTGGCAGCAGCAGACGTATCGCTAGTTATGCAAAAGCGCAGTGTAGTCGGCTTTAATATGCCATCCAAAATTCAGGTAATCATGGCTAGCGGTCGGCCAATCATCGCGTCTGTCCCAGCCCATAGCGCTGCGGCTGAGGCGATCGCCCAAAGCCAAAGCGGCTTAGTCACGAAATCCGAATGTCCTACATCTCTAGCGGACGCAATCCAAAGTCTCTACGAAGACCCCAAAGCAGTCGTAGCCTTCGGGAAGAAGGCTAGACAGTTCGCTATCGAGAACTACTCCTTTGATAAAGCGCTCAATACCTACGAAACGCTGCTTAAAAGCGTCGTAAGAGACCGTACTAGTGATGCACGTTTGCAGCCCGCAGCTGTTGCGATCACATCAGATTTTGCTCGCTCCGATCTGAATCAGTAATAGGTAATCCACAGACAGCTAGCCCACAACAGCGGCCCCATACAGTAATAATTCAGCCAGCAGCAACAACTCAGTCAGTAGCAGCGAGCAGGCTGGCTGTAAGCAACCAAAGCAGAGCGAGAAGATCTGCCAGTGCTTAAGCAAATGAGTACGAAACTACGGGCTACCATTACCTCATTTGAATCTATCCCTTTGGGAACTGCTGTTTCGATATCTGCGCAGGAACAAACCGAGCTTTACAGTGGCGCTACCAGGATCTAAAGCCAACTGTCGAAGAATTGACAGCCTGCGAGCTGAGTGAAGTTTCGAGACTCATAGGCGCTATAGTCTGAAACTTCACTCAGGTAAATCCGCAACTGAGTCAAGCATTATCATTCTTGAATGCTACAAGCTTATGGGTTCGTACTTTCCTCACCATTAAGCTCTCCTAACAGGGCACCCAGACGCTTTTGAGATTGACCATAAGCGGCCCAATCGCCTTTTTGTAAAGCAGCTTGTCCTTGTTCGTACGCTTCGATAGCGGCTTCAACCTGTGCGCGCTGTGAGGTAGGAACTGTAGCTGTATCAGCTCCTGCGGCTGATGGCGCTGTAGATGTAGTTGGCGGCCTAGCGGGTGTAGCGACGGCAGTCTGAGTGCCAAAGATAGCATCTAGGGCTTCTGGTAGCGTTTGGCGCATGATGATGGTGTTCTTGAAAGCGACGATGACTCGCTTTAGCTCAGGAAGTGCGCCTTTGTCAGCTTGTAGATAAACAGGCTCAAAATAGAGCAGAGATTGATCGATCGGAATCACTAGTAGATTGCCTCGAATGACGCTAGAACCTTGCTGATTCCAAAGCGTGAGCTGCTCTGAGATATCAGGATTTTGGTCGATGCGGGCTTCTATCTGCTGAGGGCCATAGACAAGAACCTGTTTGGGAAATTCGTAGAGAATGAGCTGGCCGTAATTATCACCGTCGCTGCGGGCGGCCATCCACGCGACCATATTGTCTTTACGCGATGGGGTGAAGGGAAGAATCTGTAGAAACTCTTCGCCTTCGATATTAGGCAGCCGCATGATTACGTAGTAAGGCTGCATCTGTTCGGAGTTGTTGTTGCTGCCGATTTGCTGCGGCAGCTCCCACAGGTCTTCTCGGTTATAGAAAACTTCGGTATCTTCCATGTGATAGGCGCGATACATCTGCGACTGAATCTGAAAAAGATTGAGCGGATAGCGGAAGTGGGCACGTAAGTCTACGGAGGCTTCACTCAAAGGCGTAAAGAGAGTGGGGAAGATCTTTTCGTATGTGGCTAGAACAGGATCGGTTTCATCGACGGCGTACACGGTCAGAGTGCCGTCGTAGGCATCAATCACAACTTTGGCAGCGTCACGGATGTAGTTGGCATTGCTGAGGGCGATATCCTGTAGCTCGGTGGTGCCAGAGAGGAATTCGCTGGCGTTGGGGGAGAGAATCAGCGGTTCGGAGTAGGGATAGCGATCGCTCGTGGTATATCCGTCTATGATCCACTGAAATCTCCCGTCGATCAGCGCTAGATAAGGATCGCTGTCTAGCTGCAAAAAGGGAACAATCTGTCGCGCCCTTTCTGCAATGTCGCGGTGATAGTGAATTTTAGAATCAGCAGTGAAGTAGTTGGAAATCAGAGGCTTAAGAGAGCCAATCTCGAAAGCGTAGGTCAGCCGTCGGAGCATAGAGCCCATGCTGACTCCGCCCGCCCCGTCGTAGAGATTGGTCGCATTGTCATTGCCAAGCGGGTAGTCAAATTCGTCTGTGCTAGTGCCTGTATAGATATGGTGATCGGTTTCTTCGCCGTAATAGATGCGAGGCTGATCGATGGTGAGATCTACAGATGATTCAGGAGGAATATCTTTTACGAAAAAGTCTGGTAAGCCTTCGACGGTGACCTGGTTAACTGGACTCATGGCGACGCCGTAGCCGTGCGTGTATTTGAGCCTTTTGTTCACCCAGTTTTGAGCTTTTTCAGGAACGGCATCATAGTCGAGCTCGCGGGCAGAAAGCATCACCTGACGATAGTCGCCGTTGAGAGTGTAGCGGTCAATGTCTACATCGTGAAAGCGATAGTAAAGACGCAAACTTTGCAGTTCCTGATAGGTGCTGAGGAGCGTCTCGTAGCCCCACAAGCGAATATTGTCCAAAGTCGCTGTGTTTTGCTGGAGCGCGGGCGCGGCCAAATCGTCCTCTACAGTAAATTCTTCTCTTTGAACGTTAGTGAGGCCGTAGGCTTGGCGGGTAAATTCGAGGTTGTGAGCGATGAATGGGGCTTCTTTGTCTAGCTCGTTGGGTTCGACGGTGAGGCTTTGCTGGAGGGCAGGGTAGATACCGCCAATCACAAGTAAGACGGTAATATAAATGCCGACAGCGGTTAGAGGTAAGGAAAAGCCAGATCGCCACAGGGAGGCAATGAATAGCCCGGCCATCACCAGGGTGATAAAACCCATGACGGTGTAAGCGTTAAGACGGGCATTTACATCTGTGTAACCGGCACCAAAGACAACACCGCTAGCAGAATAAAGCAGGTCGTAGCGAGCGAGCCAGTAGCCTAGAGCAGCTACGATGGCGATCGCACTTAAAATCGCACACAGATGAGTCTTTACTGGCCCAGTCAGCAGATACTTCCATCCACGCTCTAGCCGAACTTCTCCTCTAAGAGCATAGATCGCCAGTATTACAATCAAAGTCCAGATCAGCAGCTCTAATCCCTGACGCTGCAATCCTTGATAGATCGGCATCTTGAAGATATAGAAGCCGATGTCCTGCTGATAGATTGGATCGGCGATATTAAAAGCGGTGGGCTTGAGGAATTTGAGCACGGACTCCCAAGCCTGAGCGCCTCTTTGCGCTGCGCCTACGGAGAGCAGCACGATCAAGGAGATGCCGCCGTAGGTGATTAGACTAGGGATAAAAGGCGCCCACTCGCTGTTTTTGGGCGTGTAGAAGGGGCGATCGCGTGTTAGCCAAAGCGCTAGCCAAAAGTTCGCTGCTAGCACCATACCGTACGCAGCAAAAGACACCACCGCGCAGAGCAGACTCCAACCTACGCGGAGCTGAAATACATCAGCAAACCCTGTCGAGCTAAACCACCAGTACTCTGTCAATAAATGAATAAGCGTGGTGGCACTGGCAATAGTCAGCAGTAAAATGCCAACTAGCCACCACAGCCATGTATAAGAACGACCTGATGGTTTGGCGAGATTAGGGAGGGGTGAATTCACAGTGAGGCTTTCTAGGAAGTTTTATTAGAGTGAGGCAATAGTCTTGATCATGAACCCAGATAAAGCCGAAGAACCAGAATTTCCCGAATTGTTAACTTTAATTTTTGATCCAGCTAGCTAGCCTATGTCGAGATATTCCATCCCTGAACCTGTTTCTATACATCAGGTAGATGCACTGAAAGTGGAGATTTATCAGTCGGCTGAAGCAGTAGCGCTAGCAGCTAGTGCAAAGGCATCTGAAATCTTGCAGGCGGCGATTGAGGCAAAGCAGCAGGCGATCGCAGTTTTTGCCACGGGGCGATCGCAGAAGCAATGTCTACATTATCTCACTTGCAAAGAAGGCCTTGACTGGTCAAAAATCACCGGCTTTCACCTGGACGAATATCTAGGCATCGCCGCCGAACATCCTGCTAGTTTTCGGCACTATCTGAAAACGCATCTGACCAGTCGAGTATCGATGCGAGCGTTTCACGGCATTGAGGGAGATGGGCTACTGCCAGTGGCGATCTGCGAGTGGTACGAAAGGGAATTGCGATCGCAGCCGCTCGACCTTTGCTTTGTCGGGATTGGTAGCAACGGTCATCTCGCCTTCAACGATCCGGCTGTAGCCGACTTCGACGACCCGCGATGGGTCAAGCTGGTGCGCTTGGATGCAAAGAACCGTCAGCAGCAGGCAAAGACTACGGCATTTGAAACTATAGATGCTGTTCCTGATTATGCTTTCACCCTGACGCTGAGTGCCATTGGTGTGATCGCAAACCGATTGTGTCTGGCCTCTGGTCAAGAAAAAGCGGCCATTGTTCAACGGCTGTTGACTGGCGCTGTTGATTCTGTTTGTCCAGCTACTATTCTACGAAGATTGCCTCGGAGCACCTTGTTAATCGATCAGGCAGCAGCTTCAGGTATCTGATGCAAGCTTCTGAGCTACTATTCAACTCTTCGTTCTTTGGACTGAGTTCTGTCTCGTTGAGTTCTAGCCCGCTGGATCAAGTTCCATTGAGGATGGGACGATCCTTGGGCATGGATTCTATCTAGTTGGGCGCTTAGGCGCGATCGCTCATCTGCCGACATTCCCCACAGAATCTGCCGACTCTCACTCATTAGCAAAGCAAACGTCACCCCTATACATAGCGCGATACCCATACCTGCTGGACGGTTGTACAGAAAAATTGCCCGGACCGCCGCCCAGGTAAAATACTCGCTAATTTCGATCAGGTCACCTCGCACCCACCATAGACATCCCAACCCAACTGTTAACCATAGAAATAAACTTATTCGCCACCAGGTTCGCATCATCGCCTGACGCAGCGCTTCTAGCTCTTCTGCTCGTTCAATAGATTGACTGCTGTCTTCCACCCAGTGATCCCTTTTAGCCTCTTGCATGGCGAATGTCTATATTGAGATTTGTGGTTTTTAGGTTTTATAGGTTTTGAGATTTTTGCGGTTTCAAGAACGGTTCTATTAAGGGTAAGTTTAAATCGAGGTCTCATGCGTTGTGGCTCAAGACGCTATGGCGAAATCGTCACCGTGTCTACTGGACCTTCAAGATCGTCACCTTCAAAGTCATCATCTTCGGAACCACCGCCTTCAGAGCTGTCCCCCTCAGAACGGCTGCGCCACCAAGCTAGCAGCGTACTCGCAATAAAAATACTAGAATAGGCACCAGCCAAGAATCCGGTAATCAGTGCTAGCGCGAAAAACTTCAGTGTGTCACCGCCAAATACGACAATGCTCAACAGCGTCAAGAACCGTAGTCAGCGTTGTATTGATTGATCGGCCCAGCGTGTCATTGACTGAGACCATCAACGATGTCGTCCATAGAACGCTCGGGCGTGCGCTGTAGGGTTTCGCGGATACGGTCGTAGATGACCACGGTGTCATTAACCGAAAAACCGACGATAGTCAGTAGCGCCACAATAAATAGGCTATCGGCCTCATAGCCCGTCAAGAGGCTCAAAATCGAGAACAGTCCCAAAGTGATCAGGATGTCGTGCAGTAGCGCCACAATTGCCAGGACCGCATAGTCAAACTTGAACCGCAGACTCAGATACGCTGCAATCAAGGCAAAGGCTACCAGCAGCGACATCAAACCTGAAGTCAATAGCTGCTTGCCCAAAACCGGGCCGACAGTGTCGTTCTTGGTCGCTGCGGGGTCAATAGTTCCGATCGTGCCGTCTAGTGCAGACTGCAGGCGATCGCGCTGGTCCACATCCAGGTTGCGAGTTCGCACCACAACTGTCTGCTGATCTTCTCCCAGCAGCTGAATGCTGCTACCGGCCAGGTCTTGTCCATCCAAAACCTCTCGCACATCTGCGATGTCAATCGGCTCAGCGCAGTTTTCCAGTACGGTGCAGTCGCGGGCTAGCTGTAGGCGAGTCCCGCCCACAAAATCAAGGCTAGGCTTAATCGGTGCGCCGTACTGCTGCCATGAAAAAGCCATTGAGGCGATGCCGACTAGAATCAGAACGCTGGAGATAGACCACCAAAGAGTTCTTTGCTTGATGACGTTGATTTTCATGGATTCAAAGCAGCGTGGAGGTGGAGTGGATAGTTCATTGAGTGAGGCTGATTCTGTCTTTCGCTAGTCTCGTCCGCTAATTATTGGGCGACTGACGATGTACCGCCCCTGGGTAGCGTTTCGATACCAGGGCAGAACAGGTTTGGCTTACGAAACTGGGGAAAGCCAATCGCAAAAAAGAGCAGCGTTCGGCTACAGGTAACGGCTGTAAACATGCTAATGATCACGCCAATTGCCAGCGTCAGCGCAAAGCCTCGGACCAAGCCCGTACCCAAAAAGAACAGCGCACCACAGGCAATCAGCGTCGTGACGTTGCTATCTAAAATGCTAGAAAATGCTCTGTAAAAACCAGACTCAACGGACCGATAGAGCGTTTTGCCAGAGCGCATTTCTTCGCGAGTGCGCTCAAAGATCAGCACGTTGGCATCGACGGCCATACCAATACTGAGAATGAATCCAGCAATGCCTGGCAAAGTCAACGTTACTCCCAGTAAATTGTACGCAGCAAAAGTCAAGATGGCGTAAACAATCAAAGCGATATCCGCCAAAATACCTGGCAGACGATAATACACGGCCATAAAGACAAGGACTAGGGCTAGACCAAACAGGGCGGCATACAAACTGCGCTGTACGCTGTCTCGGCCCAAGGTGGCACCGACAGTACGGTTCTCGACAATTTCTACGGGCAGCGGCAGAGAGCCACCGCGGAGCTGAATTTCCAGATCGCGAGCAGACTCTGCGTCGAAGCGACCAGAAATGCTTGCGTTGCCACCGACAATACCGCTTTCAGCGTATTGCACGTTGACGCTAGGGGCGCTGAGTAGCTGGCCATCTAGAAAGATACCAAGGCCCCTACCAGTGCCCGCAATGTCTCGGGTGAGCTCGGCAAACAGGTCTGCGCCTTCTGAATCAAAGGCGATATCTACCTGCCACGCGCCGCCACCGTTAGGTAATGGACCAGCGATCGCATCTCTTAGCTTGTCACCCGTCAGCTTTGATTTCTCAAACAAATTCATGATGTCAGCTTGGGTAGCAGCAATGGCGGCTCGGTTAGCCGCGATCGCCTCTTCATCCGACCCCCCTGCCAACAATGCCTGCTGCTCTGCTAGCTGCTGCTGAGCAATCCGTTGCAACGCAGCAAACTCGCCCTCTGTTCCTGGCTTTTGATTCCGAAACTCCAGCTGCGCCGTGCCGCCCAGCACGCGCTCAGCCTGCTCAGGATCGCTCACACCCGGCAGCTGAATCGAGAGCTGATCTTGGCCTACGCTTTGCACAATCGCTTCGGAAACCCCCAGGCCATTGACCCGGTTCTCGATTACCCTTTGCACCGCCGACAGCTCAGACTCACCGATGTTGGGAATTTCTTCGGTTGGACTAACCTGCATAGTGAGCTGAGTCCCCCCACGCAAATCTAGACCTAGCTGGGTAGGCACCTGCACAATCAAAACAATTGCCGCAATCACCAGCCCCAGCAGCGAAGCCAAAATTAAGCGTTGCTTACCCATAGAATCCATCAGTTTAATAAAGCCGTATAGCGGCTCAGTGCAGTTAAGTATCCTAATACCAAAATGCCTCGATCGTGGTGATCGAGGCAGAAAGGTTGAGGATTTTTGATGTGGTCAGCTACAGCCAGTGACAGCCCCAAAATGGCTTACAGGCGTCCCTGCATGATCTTGTCAACGGCTTCTTCGATTTGGGCCGGCTGCACAATCGTCAAATCCTCCAAGCCTTTGTTGTAGGGGGTTGGAATATCCTGCGAAGATAGCCGAATCACTGGGCCATCTAGCTCATCAAAGAACCGGTCATTGATCGAAGCGATAATCTCTGCGCCGATGCCGCCCGTCCTCATACATTCTTCAACAATCACAACGCGATGAGTTTTCTTGATCGAGGCTCCGATTGTCTCGTAGTCAATCGGCTTGAGCGAGATCAAATCGATTACCTCGGGGTCGTAGCCCTTTTGCTCCATCGCTTCTACCGCTTTCATGACGTGATAGCGCATCCGCGAATAGGTCAAGATAGTTACGTCTTTGCCAGTGCGTACGGTTTCAGCCTTGTCCAAAGGCAAAATGTACTCGTCATCAGGCAGATCTTCTTTATTGAAATAGAGCAGAACATGCTCAAAAAACAGCACCGGATTATCATCGCGAATGGCCGCTTTGAGCAGTCCCTTAGCATTACGAGGCGTGGAGCAGGCCACGATTTTCAGACCAGGAACGGCCTGAAAGTAGGCTTCTAGCCGCTGAGAATGCTCTGCGCCTAGCTGAGAGCCCACACCGCCGGGGCCGCGAATGACAACGGGAATCTTGAAGTTGCCGCCGGAGGTGTAGCGCAGCATACCGGCATTATTAGAAATCTGGTTGAAGGCTAGGAGCAGAAAGCCCATGTTCATGCCTTCGATAATCGGTCTTAGCCCAGTCATGGCTGCGCCGATACCCATGCCAGTGAAGCTATTTTCGGCAATGGGAGTATCAAGAACGCGGAGTTCACCGTACTTTTCGTATAGGTCTTTGGTGACTTTATAAGAGCCGCCGTACTGGCCGACATCTTCACCCATGACCATGACGGTTTGGTCGCGGGCCATTTCTTCGTCGATAGCTTCACGCAGGGCGTCGAATAGAAAGGTTTGAGCCATTAAATTGAGATTGTGGATGTGTTGGGGCTTCGACTACGCTCAGCCCACGGGGTGATCGAGAACCGAGCCCTGAGCGTAGTCGAAGGGCGGCTAGATAATAGTCGTCGGTGACTAATCAGGTCAATCTTCGGCAAAAATATATTTGTACAAGTCGGCGGGGTTGGGATTAGGGCTTTCTTCGGCAAAGGTCAGCGCGTCTTCTACGACTTCGGTGATTTTGTCGCGGACGGCTTTGAGTTCGGCTTCGCTGGCGAGGGACTGCTCTAGGAGATAGGCTTCGAAGCGTTTGATTGGATCGCGATCGCGCCAAACTTTCTTCTCTTCTGGATCTCTCAGCTCATCAGGGTCAGCAACCGAGTGTCCGCGATATCGATAGGTCAGGCATTCCAATAGCGTTGGGCCTTCACCCGCTCTGGCCCGCTCGACTGCTGTCTTAGCCGCTGCACGCACCGCTAGCACGTCCATACCGTCGACCTCGTAGCCAGGCATACCAAACACGCTGGCCTTCTTGTAAATCTCGGTTTGGCTAGAGGCTCTTTCGTGAGCCATACCAATCGCCCACTTATTGTTTTCGACCACAAAAATGATCGGCAGCTTCCAAAGCGCTGCCATGTTTAAACATTCAAAAAACTGACCGTTGTTAGTCGTACCATCGCCAAAAAAAGCAGCGGTCACCTGATCGGCGTTTGCATCTCCCATCGCGTCTTTGCGATAGCGGCTCTGAAACGCTGCGCCCAAGGCGACTGGAATGCCTTCACCAATGAAAGCAAAGCCACCTAATACATTGTGCTCTTTTGAGAACATATGCATGGAACCGCCTCGGCCCTTGCTACAGCCGGTTTCCTTACCGAAGAGCTCGGCCATGACTTCTCTGGCCGGGACACCTGCACTCAGTGAGTGAACATGGTCGCGATAGGTGCTGCACACATAGTCATCAGAGCGCATGGCCTTGATCATGCCAGAAGCGACTGCCTCTTGACCGTTATACAGATGGACAAAGCCTTTGACTTTGCCTCGCTGGTATAGCTCAGCGCATTTATCTTCAAAATAGCGACCCAACACCATATCTTCGTAGACAGTGAGCCCTTCCTCCTTTGTGACTTGAGGGGTTGTGGCTGTGAATGTTGGCAGTGGTCTTTCCTGAACCATAGGGTTATGTCCATACTCTTAGCGGCAAAACTCAGCGGCCAGGTTTAGCGGCCATACATAGCGAAATCATCAGCGTGGGAATATACAGACGTGAATACTCGTAACTGCGCTATGTGCTTAACAGTCTTGTTACAATCTGGGTTTTATCATACTTGCTTCTCACGCAAATACGGAATCAATCTATCCATCTAGCTGAGGTTATCCTGACTGACTAGGGCGACCAACTCAAGACAACTAACTAGCCACCCAGCATTTTTCATTGCCTGTGAACCTAGGGCTTCAAACTGCAAGGATTTCGCTTTTTCTAGAGTTTTTCGGAAAACAATGCTATTGTGACGCTCAAAATCGCATGCCTGGCTGCGAGCAAATGGTGAGTGGCTGCGAAGAATAAATAGCTGCGAAGAATAGAATGACTGATATAGCGGTAGTGTATGCGTAGCATGATTTCGGATGTGCTCAGTGTAGATGTGCTCGATGGCTTCTAACGCAATGGCTTCTAACGCAATGGCTTCTAATGCAATAGCTGCTGACGCGATTGATTACATATTGGTTCAAGTGAAAAGATTGACGCAATGGCTGGGGATACAAAAGTGCGAATTCCGCTAGACTACTATCGAATCTTGGGGCTGCCGATTCAGGCGACGACTGAGCAGCTAAAGCAGTCGCATCGCGATCGCACGCTTCAAGATCCCCGGCGTGAATATTCAGAGCTGGCCATTGATGCGCGTCGTCAGCTAATCGACATCGCCTACGATGTGCTGAGCAATAGCGCTCAACGAGCAGAATACGATCAGGATTTTTTGGCTAAATCCAAAGCCGCTGGAGAACCGGTTGACGATGCGCTCAGTCCCGATGCTAGCGTCCCTACTATTGAAATCGAGAATCATCTGCTAGTCGGCGCACTGCTGATTTTGCTAGAGCTGGGCGAATATGAGCTGGTGCTGCGACTGGGCCGCCCGTATCTAAAGCGCGATGCCAATACGCCAGAAGGTCAAGCAATCAAAGCCCGGCCTGAACTGCCTGATATTATCTTGACCCTAGCTGTCGCCTGCCTGGAGCTAGGCCGCGAAGAGTGGCAGCAAAACAACTATGAACATGCGGCTGAGTCGCTAGAAACAGGCCGCGAGCTGCTCCTGAAAGAGGAGCTATTTCCGGTTTTGCGCGCAGAGATTCAGTCAGATCTGTACAAGCTGAGGCCTTACCGGGCGCTGGAGCTAATTGCCCGCCCGCTAGAGCAGCAGCAGCCTCGAAAAGAAGGGATCAGTTTGCTGCGCGGCATGCTACAAGATCGAGGGGGCATTGACGGCGCGGAAGATGATCTCTCTGGCCTGGGCGTCGATGATTTCTTGCGGTTTGTGCAGCAGCTGCGGGGCTATCTAACAGCGTCAGAACAGCAGGAGGTCTTTGAAGCGGAGGCGCAAAGACCATCGGCAGTAGGAACGTATTTGGCTGTGTACGCGCTGTTGGCAAGAGGCTTTGCCCAACATCAGCCATCGTTAATTCGTCGAGCAAAGCAAATGCTGCTTCGACTGAGCGGTCGTCAGGATGTGCATTTGGAACAGGCGGTTTGTGCGGTGCTCCTCGGTCAGACGGAGGAAGCTAGCCGCGCCTTAGAGCTGTCTCAAGAGTACGAGCCGCTTTCTTTTATTCGGGAGCATTCTCAGGGTTCTCCGGATTTACTGCCAGGGCTCTGTCTGTATGCCGAAAACTGGCTACAGCAGGAAGTCTTTCCGTTCTTTCGCGATCTAGATCAAGAAACGGCAACGCTGAAAGACTATTTTTCTGATGGCGCTGTGCAGTCATATCTAGAGAATTTGCCACTAGACAACGAGCGCAGCAATCGTCGAACAGCCATTAGCAATCAGGTGAAGGCACTGGGGGATGGCGGAACTCAAGGAGGCAGTGCGCCGGGTATGGGATCTGGGGAAGGCGCGATCGCAGCAGGTTCTTTAGCAACCGCAACGCCCACAGGTCAATCGTCATACACACCGACTGAGCAGAACAGGTCAATTCTCACAGGGCGCGCAGGAGACGCTAGTCAGACCAGTGCGGGTGGCGCGGCTGGGTTTGCAGGGACATCCAGTATGGTAGACAAGATCTCGAAGATGTCACCTGTCGGGCAGCTTGGCTCAGAGGGGTCTAACGATATGTCTGCTCTACGCGATCGCCGTAGTCGCCGGGTCGTGCCGAAATGGGATCGGATTGCGCTACTAATCTTGGCTGGTGCCTTGTGCTTGGGGCTCTCCCTGTTTGTGTTGTCTCGTGTGGTGAGCTTTTTGACGGGTGGTGATGGTGAGCCAGCAGTGACTGGTGAACCTTTAGACATCGGCATCAACGAGCCCGTTTTTGACATAGAAGAGTCGGGCGGAGCCGCTGGCGTATCACCGGATGACGCGACAGGGATCGCTGAAGCAACCGTTACCGCCTGGCTAGACGCCAAGCGAGCAGCCTACGCTGAAGATAAAGACACCAGCAGCTTAGAAACCGTCTTAACAGGTGAAACCCTAAGAGGCACACTGAATGATGTAGAAGCTTCAAAAGTAGAGAACTGGTACATAGACTATGATCACGACGCGGTCGAGATCCTGTCTGTAGAGCCAGAAGATGCGACCAATGCCGAGTCGCTAGATGTGACTGCCAGAGTAGTCGAATCGCGTACTGTCTACGACAATGGTGCTAGGAGCGAGCAGTTCTCCTACACTGACGATCCGGTGACGGTGAACTATGAGCTAATCCGTGAGGGCGATCGCTGGCTAATTGCATCGGCCAGGGTAGAGCGATGATTTGTAGAGCGATGATTTGTAGAGCGATGATTTGTAGAGCGATGATCCTTTACGCTTACCGTTCAACCGCTTGATCTCCAGCCGCTTGAATTTTCAATCGGGGTATTGAATCAGAATGTATTTGCGAACATTGTCTGATAACAGTTATTGTCAACATCAAGAACAATTGTTGTGTCGTCGCGTCATTTAGGGCAACTTCTTTGGGGTAGCAAATGTCCTAAGCTATGAATTCTCAGCTACGAATTTGACTCTCGCTGCGCTTTCTATAGCCAAACCTCTTTAGACAGTCATCTGACCGAGAAAATCATCTACCAGACAGTCCTCCCCCAGGCATCATCTACCGGACAGCTACCTTAGTATCTCCAACTAGTTCAGACAGTATAGATGGTCTTTCAGTAAGTACTGTCTAAGTTTTCATAGATGTGCTTTGATAAAATCTCTGAGTGAATAGTCGTTATCGTATGCAAGTACAGAGTCCCGCCCCCGCCACAGAGCAGAGTCCTAGGCTAATTGACCAGCTCAGCCTCCCTGCCGGGCTGCCCAACGAGTGCTCTAGACGTGCTAAGACCCAAATTGACTTGCTGCTGTTGGCCATAGAAGCCCTTGATCTAGGCGGTGCAGAGGCAATGCTAGCCTCTGCTAGAGAATTGGGTCTAGAAGATGTGGTTCGAGGCCGGGTCAACCTTTGGCTACTGCGCAGTAGTAATCCCTTACGTCGGTTCAGTCAGCGGCAGCCGATGTCTTTGGCCGAGGGGAAAGCCCTAGTGCTGATTACCTGCTTTTTATCAAAGCGCCTGACGGTGTTGATTCGTCAGCTGCTATTGGGATACCAGCAGTTGAACGATCAGGGTCTGTCTTTTGAGCATCATTTTCGGCTATCTGACTATCTCGCTCGGTTCCGCTCTCATTTCAGAGCGCGGATGAATGCTAACCGAGCAGGTGTGATTGTCTACAGCGCCGATGAAAAGCTAAATGAGCTGGCGATTGAGCTGCTGACGAAGCTTTTATTTTGTACGGGTACAGATGGTGCGAATCGCCTTTGGATCAGTTTGTTTGATGGAGAAGTGTCATGACGATTCGACGCCAGTATCAGCTACCTAACTGCAGCCTGGTCTTAGATGGGTTGAGCATTGATCCAACGCCAGGCAATGAAGAGGTAATGTCTCTACTGGTGAACGCAGAGTGTCGGATCAGTGGACTGAGTCGCTCGCTGAATGGAGGATACAATTTCTTTGCCGCGTTGGTGCGTGCAGTTAGCCAGTACGGGCAAGAAGTGCTCAGTGGCTATGCTCATCCACAGGTAACAGAAGGTGAGCCGCTGCTAGTGCATATCAACCCAGGCGATGGCCCTTACCATCATTTGGTGGTGCAGCCAGAGATTGCTGATTTGGGCGATGCGGGAGACGGTAGAGCAATCGATGTCAAGCTATCGTCCGTACAGCTGTTTGACTTGACAGAGGCGGTTGATCAATTTTTCGACGATACGCAAACGCTGCCTGAGCTTGAACCAGCTCTGTCGCCTTTGGCTCGTCGCTTTGTGCGATCAGAGGAACCTTTGAGCGATCGCGCTCTACCAGCAGCTTTAGGAATCGGTGGTTTAGTAGCGGCAACAATGGCCCTGGGATTGCTATCGATTCCTGAAGTCAGAGATCCGGCCATTGATGTCCGTCGTCTGGAAGAATCAGCGGAAGTGGCTGAAGTCGGCGATGCGACCGATGGCGACGGCGTAGCTAGGACGGATACGCCAGATGAAGATGAAGGTCCAGTGAGTGAGACGCCTAACGAACTGAACGAGACACCAGATGAGACACCAGACGAAACTCAAGTAGTCGCCGCCGCTGAGCCCGTAGAGGATTCGGAAACAGAGGCCGTTCCCGAATCTTCTACGGAAGTAGAAACCTCCGAGCCGGAGCCAGTTTCGGAGACTGGCACAATTGCAGGACTAACAACGTTTGGAAACGCATCCCCAATAGCGACTCAGTCCTTTTCTGACGTAGAAATGCTGAACCGGCAGCTGAAGCAAACTATCGTTGAAAATCGTGAACAGCCTAGATTTGGTGAGGCAATCACCTACCGAGTGCGCGTGGCTGATGACGGCAAGATTCTGGGCTACCAGCCTGAAAACTCGAAAGCCAGATCGTCTGTGAGTGAAACGCCGCTGCCAGCGCTGGTAGAAGATTCGCCAGCAGGAGATTCGAGCGTGGACTATCGAGTCGTGTTTACGGAGCGGGGGGTTGTAGAAGTCAGTCCGTGGTGGGGTTGGAGCTTTTATAATTAGGGGACTAGCGCAATTGAAAGCATTTGATTAAGAGGTATGGAACGGCGATTGATAGGGTTTGGGCGATCGCATAGGAGGTTGGTTGGTGGCAGATGAATCCAGGCCAGATCGCACCCCCAGTCAAGATCCAACCAATCGTGAATCTGATCTTTTTGCGTATCCACTACCTAGGTCTACACCGCCTATACCACCAACGCCATCTACAGCTCTGCCAGCAGATAACGGCATCAGTCCTGGGGTCCACTATCCTTCACGTCGCGATACAGTCGGTGAGATAGGCCGTCCTCCAGCGCGTGAATTTGACGGCGATGCCGCCCATGAGTTTAGCGAACCTCTAGACCGTCCGCTCGTCCCTACACCACGAATTTGGCAAAGGCAGCCTTATACTGCGATCGCACACTTTTTAGCAATAAGTGGAACGCTTGTCGCTGGCTGGCTGTTTGGCATTCTGGTCGCACAGATTATACCGGGCAATATCAACACACCTCCCCTCCAAGAAAGTCTGCTAAGAAGAACCAGTCGCCTGTCTAGCCGGCTGTGGCATCTTGGCCAGCTGTGGCAGACGCCTACAGCTGAAATACGCATCGAAGCAGTTCCCATTCCCAACACCGCACCAGCTGCTAAGACCATAGCGCTCACACCGGTTGAGCGGCAGCCTTTGATCGATGAACTCAATTCGATCGAGACCGAGATTCTCACGCTCGATCGCCGCATCCAAGCTTTGGAAAAGCGGCTCGGTAGCCCATCGTACGAAGGCGCTGATGTCGATACCAGAGTCAATACGCTGAGGAATGCCATCGACCCACCTATTCGCCCAAAAATAGAACCCGCTTACAAGCCCGCACCCGCCGATCCAGCTAGTACGCTGCTAGAGGTAGCTCGACTGAAGATAACACTACCTAGCGATGTCCTCTTTGAACCTGGTCAAAGCAACCTAAAGGACGATGCTTTGCTCTCACAGGTACTCGATCAGCTAGTGAACTATCCTGAATCTACTGTGTTAATTCGTAGCTATAGCGACGATCGAGCAGATGCGATCGCCTCCCGCGACTATACGCTAGCTCAGGCAAATGCGATCGCCACCTACCTCCAGTCCGCCCTTCCTGCGACCTATCGCTGGGTTACTATTGGCAGCGGACAGGCCCAACCCATCGTCGCCAACGACACCCCAACCGATCGCCAGCGCAACCGCCGCATCGAAATTTTGGTAGACACCCGATAAGGGCCATAACTTAGAGATAACTGCATGAAAATTGCCTTCTTTGGTACTCCACAGTTCGCTGTCCCAAGCCTGACGCGCCTGCTCCATCATTCAGACTTTGAAGTCGCCGCTGTGGTCACTCAGCCAGATAAGCGCAGAGGCCGCGGCGGAAAAGTCACGCCTTCTCCGGTTAAAGCAGCGGCGTTAGAAGCGGGCTGCCCTATCTGGCAACCTGCTCGCATCAAGAAAGATCCTGACACTTTGACTCAGCTCAATGAGCTAGGCGCAGACGCCTTTGTGGTGATTGCCTACGGTCAAATTCTGTCGCCAGAGATTCTAGGCATGCCGCGTTTGGGCTGCATCAACGCCCACGGTTCTATCTTGCCAGCATATCGAGGAGCCGCGCCCATTCAATGGTGCCTACACAACGGCGAACTCACAACTGGTGTGACAACGATGCTGATGGATGCAGGCATGGATACCGGCCCAATGTTGCTAAAAGAAACCATTCCCATGGACCTAGCTGACAACGCCTGGCAGCTCGCAGAAAAGCTATCTGCCCTCAGCGCGGACTTGCTAGCTTCTACCTTACAAAAGCTAAATCAGCAGCTCATTCGCCCAATTCCTCAAGATGATAGCCGTGCTACCTACGCGCCGCTCATCCAGAAAGAAGACTTTTTCCTAGAGTGGTCAACCAGCGCCAAAGCAGTTCATGACAAAGTGCGAGGCTTTTATCCCAACTGCACGACCCAGTTTCGAGCGAGCGACCTAAAAGTAATTGCTACACTCCCACTTGGTAGCGAATACTGGGCTCAATTTCCGGCTGAGCTAGCTGCGGTCCAATCCCTGTATGAATCCGCAAAGACTAATCAAGAGGCAGTGCCTGGAGCAGTTGTTGCTATTCTCAAAAACTACGGCCCTGTTGTACAAACTGGAACAGGACATTTACTCCTGCTGGAGGTGAAACCGGCTGGGAAGAGATCCCTGTCCGGCTGGGATTTTGCGAATGGTAGTCGAATAGAGTTAGGAGAAGTTTTCGGCAATCTCTAACTGGCAGAGAGAAACGATCGCTATGGGAGAAAACTGTCGATCTCGATAGTCTAGAGTCGTCTCTACAAACTGCGGATGGGCAGACTAGGTCGTAGGGTGTTTCTGAGTCGAGCAGTTGATGACCGGCAGCAAAGATAATGAAGGTCAATTTCAAAGTGAGGAATGTCTCGCTTATGAAGAGCTGCTGGCTAGCTGTTGCCATTACGACGGCATTCTCTCAGTTCTGACCCAGCACAGGCCGTATTTTGAGGCACTGCCTAGTATTCGACGGCTGCAAGAGAGTATGGTGATCATCCCGCTACCGAATGTTCGCAGTCGGGAGATTTCGGAAGTTGGCGGCGGGAAGATTGATGCGCACGATTACATTCGACCCGTTCCGTGTGAGATTGCTCTAATGATTTGTGATCCAGAGTGGAAAATTAAAACAGGCATCGAGATTGTTCTATTTATTCAGCGTCCAGGAGAAGAATTCTCTGATCTGCTACGGCGATGGCGAGAGACACAGATTGAGCTGGGTCAGGGCGTAGAGTGGCTAATGCCAAGACAATACAAGCATTTGCTGGCAGAGGGCACGATGAAGCCGCATCCTTTGTTTGTTGTATTTATGCCGTCTGAGAGTGAAGACGGCGGTGGCGCAGTCTCTCCTTTAGAGAATCGCGCGGTGAGGACAATTCACGGGCTAACCGGAGCTGGACTGCCTACTGCAATTCATCAGATGATAGATGACGATGCACGGGCTTTCCCAAACCACTATCGCTCTGTCTAAGATAAGCTAAACCTATTTGCCCTTGAAATTTGTATGGCTATAGCAATTTGCACTTAGCTTCCAGCATACTCAAATGCTGCAACCCTTGCCCTATGAAGCTAAGCACTTAGCAGTCACTGAAGCAGTCAAATCTATTGCTCAAGCAGAGTCAAGCTTCGGCCTCAGCCGTAGTGGCGACCTGTGCTTCTTTACAGAATGACGAATGGAGATGGATTCTTGTTTGTTAAGTTAGTCAAATGGCCTCGGCCTACCTAAGCACTTTCTGACAATTTTTCTCCTTTTAAGCAGTCAGAGAATCAACTGTATTCTGTGCTCAAGATCTTAAAGCATTTTGGAACGGGCTCGCGCTAAAGAAAGGATTATTCCTTTTCAGTGGCCTTTCTTCAAAGTGTGCCAGCATTCTTGTGCGATCGCCCAATCCTCTTGAGTCTCAACTACAAGTGCCCGTACCGTAGACTCATGAGTTGCGATATCTACATCGACAGGTGAATTTCCGTTCTTGTCTAGATCTAGCTTCAGGCCCAAAAACTCCATCGACTCGCAGACTGACAGCCTCACCCAGTCTGAGTTTGCACCAACGCCGCCCGCGAAGACAATTGCATCCACGCCACCTAGCGCCATCAGCATTGAGCCTACGCAGGCTTTTAACCGATACAAATATAGGTCTTTGGCTAGCTGCGCTCGTTCGTTGTCGTGTTTGATCGCTTCTTGGACCACCCTAAAATCATGCGATACGCCAGAGATTCCTAGGACACCAGATTCTTTGTTCAATAGCTGGTCAAGCTCATCGCCAGTCATTCCCTGACGTACCAAATGGATCAAAATGCCTGGATCAACAGCGCCCGATCTCGTTCCCATCATCAAACCGTCTAGCGGTGTATACCCCATTGTGGTGTCGATGCTTTTGCCATCTTTAATAGCCGCAAGCGATCCACCGTTGCCCAGATGGCAGGTAATCAGCCGCAATTTTTTCAAGTCTTGGTTCAGTATCTGAGCGGCTCGATGAGCGCAGTACTGATGACTGATGCCGTGGAATCCATAGCGGCGAATACCCTGCTCGACCCAATCGTAGGGACCGGGGTAAGTGCTGGCGACCGAGGGCATTTGACTATGGAAAGCAGTGTCAAAGACGGCGATTTGAGGCGTATCTGGTAGCAGTTGCTCTGCTAGTTCAATGCCTTCTAGGTTAGCCGGATTATGGTTGGGGGCTAGCGCAATCAGCTGGCTGATAGTCTGTTTGACATCGGGTGTAATGATGACGCTGGACTGGTAGTCTGCTCCGCCATGTACCACCCGGTGACCAACCGCGTCGATATCCGAAAGTTCTGAAATTACTTTAGTGGACCCTCGATGTAGAAAGTCCAACAGATAAAGAAGACTCTCTTTGCGAGAAGATTTTTCTATGGTCTCTGAATGTTTTTTACCGGTACCAGTCTTGATAGCTAGCTCAGCCGCGTCTTCTTTTGACCAGTCTAGCTGTCCTTCCCAGAGAGGAGCGAGTGGCTGATCTGGCAAAGTCTCAGAGGAAACGTCGTATAGGGCACTTTTCTGGCTGCTAGAACCGGCGTTGAGAACAAGTATCATCATGGCAGATGCCTGTGAATTGGGTTAGGTGCCTTCGCGATCGCGCAACTGCTTTGGCAAATGGTCGCGATCGCCTAATCTCTGTAACATTGGCCCGTGAGTGTCGAATTTGACGACGCTGACGGCGGCAACGGGCATGTCGATGCGATCGCGATATCGTCCCAAGTCAATTCCCAACAAATTGCACAAGATAATTCGGATCGTCGCCTTGTGAGAAACTACCAAAACATTTCCATCTGTATACTTCTCTTCTATTTCCGCAATCACTAAGGAAGCTCTACTCGCAATCTGAATTGTAGTTTCTCCGTCCGTCGGCGGATTCCATGCAGGCTCCCGCTGCCAGCGCATATACGCTTCACCGTCCTGCTCTTGCACCTCAGCCTGCATTCTGTCTTCCCACTGGCCATAGTTGATTTCCTTTAGGCCGTCTCGCAGCTGAGGCTCCATCGCGATCGCTTCGCATAAGGGCTGTGCGGTTGCAATTGTTCGCTTCATTGGGCTACAGAAGATAGCCTCCCATGACTGCTGTTTATAGGTATCTGCAAAGGCTTGCGCCATCTGCTTTCCAGATGGCGTCAGCTCCGGATCGAGAAAGCCACAGAAACCGCCCGATTGACTGTGAGTGGTTTCTCCGTGACGTAGAAAATAGAGATGTAAGCTCATAAAGAAGTTCGTCGCTTCGTTGACAGAACGTCCTCAGCATAGCTATGAATGAACCAGCCATGCTGAGAATTTCCTGTGTAGTCCGAGAAGCCAAACGCGCAGCTGAGTGTCGCCGCCGCATCTTTACCGAGCGCCTGCCTGAAGTAGCTTCTCCCTGGGCAAGAAAGACCGCGCGGTTTTTACAGCGGCTCCAGGCAATTGGCTTAGCCCTTGGTGGCGCAGCGGGTTCACGATTAGGCGATCGCTTGGGCTATGCGATCTGCGGCAGTACCCTGCTAAATCATCTGCGACATCTGCCATTGCCGACGTTTGAGACCCCCAAAATGCTAGGGGTAGACGACTTTGCTTTTCGCAAAGGCCACAACTACGGCACCATCCTAGTCGATTTAGAAACGCATCAACCTATCGCGCTGCTCGCCGACCGCAAAGCAGAAACGCTGATTGAATGGCTACAAGCTCACCCTGGCATCGAAGTGCTCTCTCGCGACCGTTCTAAGACTTACAAAAGCGCGATGGACACAGCCGCGCCCGCAGCCATACAGGTGGCTGACCGCTTTCACTTGGTCAAGAATTTGAGCGATTACTTAGAGCAGGCACTGAACGGTCTTGCAGCGACAGAGCATAGTCGCACGACGCCTGAGCGTAGTCGAAGCCATCGCTAGTAAGGCCACTTCCAGTTCACCAGCTCTTCTGGGTCCATGCCATGTTCGTGCGCATAGCTCAAACATTCTATAATCTTGTTCTTCATTCGCTCTTTTACATGGCCTGCCGCCGATCCTAACGAAGGCACTCGGTCGATTACATCAATCACCAAATTAAACCGGTCGATCTGATTATTGATTGCTAGCTCCAAAGGCGTGTTGATATTGCCTTCTTCTTTGTAGCCGCGCACGTGAATGCGTTCTGGATTGGAACGACGATACGCCAGTTTATGAATCAGCCAGGGATAGCCGTGGAAGTTAAAGATAACTGGCTTGTCAGGTGTGAACAAAGAATCAAAATCTCTGTCTGATAGGCCGTGGGGATGCTCACCTTCTGAGACCAGCTTGAATAAATCAACAACGTTGACGAAACGTACTTTCAGACTTGGAAATTCTTCTCGTAAAATCGCGGTCGCAGCCAAAGATTCCTTGGTTGGAATATCACCGCAGCAGGCCATCACCACGTCCGGAATGTCCGGCTCGGTGCCGCGATCGTCGTTGCTAGCCCAACTCCAAAGACCAATTCCCTTGGTACAGTGCTGAATGGCTTCATCCATCGGCAGATACTGTAGATGCTTTTGCTTATCGGAGATGATTACGTTGATATAGTTCACACTGCGGAAACAGTGGTCGGCGACCGATAGTAGGCAGTTGGCGTCTGGTGGGAAATAAACGCGGACAACGTCTGGATTTTTGTTGGTAACTAGATCTACGTAGCCCGGATCTTGATGACTAAATCCGTTGTGGTCTTGTCGCCAGACCAAAGAAGAAAGGAGAATGTTGAGCGAGGAGACCGACTGACGCCAGGGCACATGATTCTTGCAGATGTCTAGCCACTTGGCATGCTGGTTAAACATGGAGTCTACAACATGGGCAAACGCTTCATAGGTATGGAATAATCCATGTCGCCCGGTGAGGAGATACCCCTCTAACCAGCCTTGCAGAGTGTGTTCGCTCAGCATTTCCATTACCCGACCGTCACGAGCGAGCTGGCCACCGTCTTCATCTTCGGGGTACATCTCAGCCATCCATACTTTCTTGGTAGCCTCGTACACGTCTTGCAATCGGTTGGACGCTGTCTCATCTGGTCCCATCAGTCGAAAGTTGTCGGGATTTTTGCGAAAGATATCTCGCATTAGCTGACCTAGCACTTTTGTATTCTCATATTCTTCTACACCGTGCTGGTCCATCTCGATAGCATAGTCCTGGAATCGAGGCATTTTCAGTGCTCGACGCAGCAATCCACCGTTAGCGTGAGGGTTCGCACTCATGCGGCGGTGTCCTTTAGGCGCAAGCGCTTTTAGTTCTGGGACAAGTGTGCCGTTTTCATCAAAGAGTTCTTCGGGTTTGTAGCTGCGCATCCATTCTTCTAGCTTGCGCAGGTGGTCTTCGTTGCTGTGCATACCGCCCATAGGGACTTGGTGCGATCGCCAAAAGTCTTCCACTTTCTTACCATCGACTTCCTTGGGGCCAGTCCATCCCTTGGGCGATCGCAATACAATCATCGGCCAGCGTGGCCGTTCGACGTTGCCATTGACTCGCGCCTCGCGCTGTACTTCTCTGATTTTGATCATGCACGCTTCCATGGTTTCAGCCATCTTCTTGTGCATCTCAATAGGGTCTTTTCCTTCTACAAAGTAAGGTGTATAGCCATAGCCCCGGAATAGGTACTCCAGCTCCTCATGAGAGATTCTGGCAAAGATTGTAGGATTCGCAATCTTGTAACCATTCAGGTTTAGAACCGGTAGAACAGCGCCGTCACGGGCTGGGTTGATAAACTTATTAGAATGCCAAGCGGTCGCTAGCGGCCCCGTCTCAGATTCTCCATCGCCGACCACAACACAGGTGATTAGCTCAGGATTATCGAGCACTGAACCATAGGCGTGAGAAACACTGTAGCCTAGCTCCCCGCCTTCGTGAATCGAGCCAGGCGTTTCTGGAGTGACGTGGCTACCGATATCACCTGGAAAAGAGAACTGCTTAAAAAAGCGCTGCATGCCCTCTTCGTCTTCGCTTTTATCTGGATAGGTCTCTGAATAAGTGCCCTCTAAATAAACAGGGCCTAGAACCCCCGGCGCACCGTGCCCTGGGCCGGCTATGAAGATCATGTCTAGGTCGTACTTATTGATTAGGCGATTGCAGTGGATGTATGTAAAGCTCAGCGCGGGAGAAGCACCCCAGTGGCCTAGCAGCCTGTGTTTTACATGCTTCTTATCAAGAGGCTCTTTCAACAGCGGATTATCACGCAAGTAGATCATGCCGACTGCTAAATAGTGGCAAGCTCTCCAATAGGCATCTATCTTTTTGATCTCATCTTCGGATGGTGGTGTTATGTCGAGTGAGGCGATTGACTCAGAAGGTGGAGAAGAGACGATAGCAGTCATAAGTGTTTCTTTTTTGTTGATAGCGATTTCTTTTTCCCAAAGTGTATAAACGAAATCTTGTTTCTACTGTGCTTTAAAATACTTCTACTTTATGAAGATATTCAATGCTCTAGATAGAGTTTCAGCCTGATAGCAAGGCTTCTACAGTCCGACAAAGATATTTCGCATTTCTCTCCTTCGGTACAGACATTCTCTTCAACCATCTAGAGCGAGTTTTTCTATATAGGCTGTATGCTTGAAGAGTGACACTCTTTCGAGATTATTTCTTATGTCTGACAAATCAGAGAAAGCGGCTTATCAAGAAGCTGTCGAAGCTAGGGTTCAAGAACTAGCAGCCCAAATTGAGACGCTGAAGGCTAAAGCAGATGTGGCGAAAGCCGATGCCAAAGTAAAGTATCAAGAGCAGCTAAGCACTTTACAAGCCAAGCAAACAGATCTCAGTGAAAAACTAGAGTCCATGAAAGGATCGGCTGGGAGCGCCTGGGAACAAATGAAAACTGGCGTAGAATCTGCTTGGAAGGAGCTTCAGGTTGCATTCGACAAGGCAAAGTCTGAATTTGACGATGTGTAAGTTCTATAAAAGAGCAAAGGCATGACTCATCTAAATTGTGAACCATGCCTTTGTTCTATTTAAGCTTATCTTTGTTGAGGTTATCTTTCGGGCTGTTACCAGACTACTGTTAGCAATTTGCCATCAGCAGTCTGTTGCTAGCAGTCTGTTGCTAGCGGTCTACAGAGCCCATAATGATGTCAACGCTACCAAGAATCGGCATGATATCTGCTAGCTTTACACCCTTGAGCAAGTTAGGCAGAATCTGCAAGTTGTTGAAATCCGCAGCGCGAATCTTCCAGCGCCAGGGAAATACGTTGTTTTCGCCAATGATGTAGACGCCTACTTCACCCTTGCCAGTTTCTACTCTTACGTAGTGCTCACCTTCAGGAATCTTGAAGGTAGGGGCAATCTTCTTGCCAGCAAACTGATAGTCAAAGTCATTCCATTCAGACTTTGGACCACCTGCCATCCGCTTGGCTTCTAAGTTCTCAAACGGACCACCCGGTAGCTGCTTGATTGCCTGGCGAATAATTTTCACTGATTCGCGCATTTCGTTGATACGCACGATGTAGCGAGCAAAGCAGTCACCCTCGGTAGCCCACTGAATATCCCAGTCAAGCTCGTCATAGCGCTCATAGTGATCAACCTTGCGCAGATCCCATTTCACACCAGAGGCACGAAGCATCGGACCAGAACAGCCCCAGTTGATGGCATCCTCGCGTGACATGGTGCCCACGCCTTCTACTCGGCGGCGGAAGATAGGGTTGTCGGTGATCAGCTTTTCGTACTCTTCCACCTTGGGCATGAAATAGTCGCAAAAGTCTTCGCATTTCTCGGTCCAGCCGTAGGGCAGATCGGCTGCAACGCCGCCAATGCGGAAGTAGTTGTTATTAATTAGACGAGCACCAGAAGCGGCTTCCCACAGGTCGTAGATTAGCTCGCGTTCGCGAAAGATGTAGAAGAAGGGCGTGGTGGCTCCGCAGTCGGCCATGAATGGGCCAAGCCAAAGAAGATGGTTGGCAATGCGGTTGAGCTCCAGCATGATCATGCGGATGTAGCTAGCGCGCTTGGGCACTTCAATATTGGCTAGCTTTTCGGGGGCGTTGACGGTGATGGCTTCGTTGAACATGCCTGCGGCGTAGTCCCACCGGCTGACGTAGGGCACGAACATGACATTTGTCCGGTTCTCAGCGATTTTTTCCATGCCACGGTGCAGGTAGCCAATCACCGGTTCAACGTCAATGACATCTTCGCCGTCGAGGGTAACGATGAGCCGGAGCACCCCGTGCATGGAAGGGTGATGAGGGCCCATGTTGATGACCATGGGTTCGGTTTTGGTTTGCAGCGTAGCCATTGCTTAAGAGGCGTCCTTGTGCGTGTTTCTTCTATGGCCTTATTGTCGTACGTTTACTTTAAAGATTCAACGTTCAAAGGCGCGAATTTGCCTTGATTATAGGACAGTGCTCATCTTACGTGTCACCAAATATGTCTGAAGACAGTACAGCTCAGCCTTTTTTTCATATTCCTGTACTCAGCCAGCAGGTGTTAGAAGGGCTACAGGTAAAGGAAGGCGGACGGTATCTAGATGCAACTGTCGGCGGCGCAGGACACAGCGAGCTGATTTTGAAGGCCGCGCAGCATGTTGAGCTAGTGGCGCTCGATCAAGATTTGCAGGCGCTGGCGGCAGCGAAAGAAAGGTTGGAAGGGTGGGGCGATCGCACCTCCTTTCTCCACACAAATTTCTCCCGCTACGAACCAGGCGATCTCAAGTTCGACGGCATCCTAGCCGATATCGGCGTCAGCTCCACCCAGTTGGATCAGGCCCAGCGCGGCTTTAGCTTTCGCGCCGAAGCGCCGTTAGATATGCGAATGGATAGTACGCAGTCACTGACGGCTGAGGAGATTGTGAACTATTGGGATGAGAAGGCGATCGCAGATACCATCTATGAATATGGAGAAGAGCGACTGTCGAGACGAATTGCCAGACGCATTGTTGATAAAAGGCCGTTTAGCACAACGACAGAACTGGCCTGGGAAGTGGCAGGCGCGTATCCGGCCAAGGCTCGTCACGGGCGCATTCATCCAGCTACGCGGACGTTTCAGGCGCTGCGGATTGCGGTCAATGGTGAGTTAGACGTGCTCAAGGAGCTGTTGAGTAAGGCTCCTGACTGGCTAAATCCGGGCGGACGGCTGGCGATTATTAGCTTTCACAGTTTGGAGGATCGGATTGTGAAGTATGCATACCGAGAGGATGAGCGGCTGCAGATTGTGACTAAAAAGCCGCTGGTGGCGACGGATGAAGAGGTGGCGGAGAATGCGCGATCGCGTTCCGCCAAGCTTAGAGTTGCTGAACGGAAGGCTACATAGGTAATAGATCGGCTAGTTGCGTAGGTTGCGGACCCGCCCCGGCCTGCGGCCACCCCTCCGGCGGAGGAGATTTACTTCAGGCTGTGGTTTGGTGATGATCGAGCTAGATCTCTCAAACCACAAAGCCGGAAAAAATTTCCCTCCTTGGAGAGGCAGGGGTAGGCGCAGCGGACTTTGCAACTAGCCGAACCCGCTATCCCACGCTTACTCGCTTGGTTAATATCGCCATCACTTCATTGGGGCGACCGGTAGACATAGGCAGGCTCCAGTCATTCGGTTCAGCGTAGCCGTGCATGTGAATTTGCTTGATGGTTGCCTGCACAGCGGGAAGAGTGCCGAATAGCATATGGCGCACGGGTTCTGTATGAGTGATGGGAGCTGTCGGCGGTGGGGTGGGTGGAACGGTAGAGAGAGCAGTTTTCGGTGGAATGTTGACAGGTAAAACTGTGGGCGACTGATCGCCTTGAGCAGAAAGGGTAAACATAGTGGTCTTCTGGGTTCCGTGTGTAGTTGGGTCAAGGAAACCCAGAACCCTCGAATCTTTAGCCGCCCCAAAGAAAATGCAAAAAAGGCAGCCAAAGGGTACATTTACCCTTAGCGACCGGGATTGCGTGTTAATCCTGGGAGTTAGCGATTGGTAGGTGTCTCACCACCTATCAGTCGCGCTAAGTCATGTTGAGTTCTGAGCAAAGCTGCGATAGGCACCGCAACCTTAGAAAAGATAGTAAACGCATTTCTACGTAGAATCAAGTAGGTCAGCCATTGAGTAGGTCATGGATGGTGACGGGCGTTTAGCGCTAATATTCAAGGGTAGCGTACTGGCTTTATTGGCTATGGTTGCTGAATTTATGGTTCAGCCCTCTTCGTGGGTTGAGCAAGGCATTACAACTCAACGGGTGCGAGGGTTATCGCTGTTTAAGTTCACGGAAGTGCTACAAGTACACTTTGAAGATTTGATCGAAAGGTACAAAGCACAGCAGCTAAGCGAAGCACAGACGGCTGAACTGAGAGGGTTGCAAGAACTTGATCGGATCTTTACGCTGCTGAATGCTCGTTCTATTGCCGAAGGATGAGGGTCAGCGCTTTTGTGCGATCGCGCGTTCGTCACCGGGCTCGATACTTACGTGAATACTGTTACTCGTCCGAAGAGGCGAGTACTTCGCAATTTACGATAGATCATCTGCAACCAAAATCTCTGGGTGGGACAGATGCAGTGGAAAATTTAGCGCTTGCTTGCCATCGCTGCAATACTCGTCGCTATAATTTCACGACAGGTATAGATCCAGAAAATGACAGTATCGTGCCATTGTTTAACCCTCGAATAGAACAATGGAATGAACACTTCAAATGGAGTGACGATCGCCTGCGAGTTGACGCTCTGAGCGGTATTGGAAGAGCAACTTGCCAACGCCTAGACATGAATGATGACGAGCATGATGAAGGGGCCATTATCAAGGCACGTCGCCTATGGCTCAAGGGTGGCTGGCATCCACCTGTTCATGATTTGCTAGAGGGCAATGGTTTATCAAAAGAGGAGTAGTATTCGTCAGACTCGTCAAGCAGCTTGTGTGGCTTCAGCGTAGTGCCAACAGGTAATGCCGTCTTTGGGTTGAGAGATTACAAGGCCGAACCATTCGAGGCGATCTAGGTTTTCGCTGATGGCATCCAGCTTCTTCTTGGTAATGTTGCCTTTGAACTGGGCGGCGATTTGTTTGGTTGTCCATTCGCCGGGGGTGGTGCGCAGCAGGTCGCGGATGGCGGCGAGCTGTTCTTTGGGTTTGGTGGGCCACTTTTGCTGTTCGACGGGTTCGATGATGGGTTCTTCGGTGGGGAGAACTTCGAGGGTGACTTGTTGGGGCTGGGTTTCTTCGGGGGCTTGGTATTCGGGGCGGAGCCAGCGGATGAGGCCGTTGCGTTCTTCTTCGGCGCGTTCGGCGTTGAGGGCTACAAGGTTTTCGAGGATTTGTTCGTCGGTGATATCGTGGGGCCAGCCGTAGGCGTCTAGGACGGCAAGGTCTAGGTCGTCGTGGATTTGTTTTAGGGTGGAGACGAGGGCTTTGTTGTTGTAGTTGCGGTCTTTGTCGGTGAAGGGTTCGCCTGCGCGGAGTTTTTCGAGCAGGTTGTACATGCCGGTGATGGTGATTTCGGGATGGGCGGCTTGGACTTGTTTGCGGTGTGTGTCGAGATAGTGGCTGATTTCGATAGCTTTTTTCTTCAGAGATTAGAGGTCAACACGATTTCTGTTCCAGCAGTTTAAAGTTCGCGGTATATTGCGATTGGATCAATTACTATCTCATTATTCAACTTTCCAGTAAACTGCTTTTCTATCTCAGATAAACCGAGGGTCAACTGCATAACCGCCTCCTTCATCGCCTCAGGCGCAGGAGAATGCTGAATTGACAGGTTAGATTGCTCGTTTCGGTTTTGAGTGATCGTTCCAACAATGGTGAAGTCTTTCTCTGAAAACCTAGAATATTTCTTGACAATCAGTGCTTCTGCTTCTCGTAAATGTATTCGCTGAAGAATAGTACTAAACAAATACTTATCGCCTTCTTCACTCTCTAAATACGTTCTAGTCTCGAACTGGTCTTCGTACCCATAGTTAAGAACTGTTGATAAGCTCTGTAAAAAATCCTCATCGAATGACTTCCCTCCTATATCTTCTTTCAGTGCTGTCAGAAGAGGACTCTCCTTGTAACTTCTCTTCTCTACAGAAAAACCACTCTTTGCTGACTTTTTGCCAGATTTGTGTCTATTAGCTTCATTTTTGTACTGTTTAAGAAGGTTATCGTTAGATTGAAGCTGAATTCTGATCACCGCATCTAGTAAATTGTTGATGTTCTCAAGAGTTCCATTTACGAGCCTAATGTCGTTAAACAAGACTCTACCACTGACAGCTACAAAGTTGTAATCTTCTATATCCTTGATAGCATCGTGTATGTTGTCTGAGTCAATATGGAGGACTCTATCTTCCTCTATTATCTTCTCTTCAAAGAGGCTATAGGAATAGTCGTGAAGAAATTTTCGTTCTTCAGTCGAAGATTCTTTCCCTATAATATCGGCCAAGACCCTACCACTCCCAACTGGGCCTCTTTGTCTCTCCTGGTCCTCTTCGGTTGTCCTTGAATAACTCGTGACTGACTCAGTCAAACCTTCAAAAATTTGCGAAGATATAGAGTACATTTTGTATTCGTCAAGGTATATAAAAGATTTAATATTTTTTCTTTTTCTTTCTTCTAACGTAGTCTTCATAAAAGCTGCTTCTCGTTTCTATAAGGTTTTCGGAAACTCTACCAGCGCTCGATCTATCTGTATTCAACCAATCTTTTGTAGACTCTGGAAAAAATCTTCTAGCAATATTAATACCACGCTTCTCTCTGAACAAAGCTTCCTCGATAGTGCCGCGATTGAAGATCTTAAACTCTATTTTCTCGTTATCGGCAAGTCCTTTGAGCTTTCTATTCAAAGATGAGCTTGCAATTGTGGAGTAGATGCCAATGAAGCCTCCGCACCCATGCGCTCGAACTCTACCTACGATATCTATCTCGTCTTCTATACCAACAGCTTTTCCTGTTGCTGAATGCGCATTATGCTTACAGCTGACGAGCCATCGAAATGTGTCCTTACCTCCAATCCCGACTCTAGTTTCTTGAATAAGTAAGTCCAGTCCCCCGTCTTGTCCCCTGTCTGGCTCTGAGATGATCTCATACCCTAAATAGTTAAAGAAGTCTCTGCAAAACAACTCGAATTCGTCTTGCATTCCCGTCGATTTATTGGCTTGAGCTATCTCCTTAAAGTCGAGGATTGTCATTGAACGAAATAAGTTGAAGAAGCTTCGGCACTGCGCTTAGCTGTACAAGTATCGCATAATCAAGCAAATTCTATCTTGTTCTATGGCTACCATACTCATTGCTAAACCTTAAGCTTCCGTTTGTTATTTATTGTGCACCCTATTAGAACGTTCGCTCCCCTGCTTCGCCTCAATCAGAAAGCAGCCTTCCTTATAAAAGTCCGCAAAGCGCGTCGTCGGGTCTGTCTTTTTACTGCTATAAAACTTGATGTCCTTATCAAAGCAGTACGGATCATCCTCACTTGTTCCCTTGGGCAAAGGCTTCTCCACCCCCAGTGCCTCACACAGATCCAAGAAAAAGCCCTGATAGTTCGCCCGCTCATTTCCTTCCGAGCCCAGCCACTTACTCAAAAACTGATTGACGCTTTCCCTATCTGCCTGATTCATTCAAGTCCTAAATATAGTCAGTTAGCGCTCTGTCATCAGCAAAGCGCCGTCATTTTAATATCAACAAGTATTTGTATACTACCCACCTTTGTCTGTCTACCCGGACATCTCGTAACCTTTGTGCCTGCCTCAGTGCCGTTTGTTACCGCAGGCGATCGCCTTTTTCGACTCGCGATCGCCCTCTACCCCACCGCACAACCGCTAAGGGATACGCGCTTGTGTTTTGTCGTGGCGCAGAACTCAACATCAAAACCTTTTTCTAGAAAGCTTTTGCCGGATGTCTTCGCAGGTGTTCTTAAGTTCTGCTATCTGAGATTGAACGAGATGCTTGCTTAGAAACTTCAGCAGAACGTCTTCGCTGATTTTAGGATCAACGATAAACAAAACTTCTAGATCCTGTTCATAGGTGGCGACTCGTACGTGCTGGCCTTGTAGATACAAAGAGGGCAGCGCATAGAGCTTCAAAAGTGCTATTCCTGATGGACTCAACGACCGGATCGTTCTACCGGCTATCGTGCAGTCAGCTTGATAGTTTTTCAGTGCGTGAGCGAATACCGGATTTTCGATAAAGAGAGCATCGACTATTGTTTCATTGTGTCGATATCGGCCAAAGTTCTGATCGGATGAAACTTTCGACAGTTCGCTAATACTTTCAAAGTCGCTTCTTTGCCCAATGAAGTCGTAGTCATCTGTGGCTCTAGCATCGGGCGCGATCGCCATCATGGCGACTCCACCAACTAGGGCATAGTCAATACCTTTCGTTTCTAATAACTCGATCAGCTTGAGAAAGTCATCAAGGTTGATCATGCTGTCTATTCCGGTGTTGCTAGGCGGACAGAGGTTAGTGATCATCCTGAGTGGAGCTGTCTTTTGATAAGTGATTCTATTCTATGCAGACTGCGGTGATTCAACATAGTGCCGCAGGCGATCGCCTTTTTCGACTCGCGATCGCCCTCCACCCCACCGAGCCCAGCCTCTTCCCACACAAGCTTCGGCTACTCCCAAATACAAGCTTTCACACCTCCCACACAAGCTTCGGCTACTCCTGCACAAAGCTACACTTCTCCCGTACGAGCTTCAGCTTCTCCCGCACAAGCTTCAGCTACTCCCGCACAAAGCTATACTTCTCCCACACAAGCTTCGGCTACTCCCGCACAAAGCTACACTTCTCCCGCACAAGCTTTCACTTCTCCCGCACGAGCTTCGGCTTCTCCCGCACAAGCTTTCACTTCTCCCGTACAGAGCTACGCTTCTCCCGCACAAGCCTTCACTTCTTCCGCACAAGGTAACGCTTTTGCCGTACGAGCTAGGGCTTCTCCGAAAGCTCTAAACATAGCTACAGTCCTGCTCGCAAAGCCATCTGTAGCGCGATCGCAAAACCACCACACAACCACTAAACTATAATCAAAGTCTCGCAACCTCTGGTTTCGCCATGACGACTCCTGCCGCCGTACCTAGCACATCGCCACCCGCGTTAGTCGATTCGCCGGCACCAGCGGATGTTACTTGGCCACCGAGCGATCTCTACAGCGACGAACCCCCCTTGGAAACGACTCTTCACTTGCAGCAGATGATGCTGCTCTTAAACTGCATCGACTGGCTTTGGAAAGATCGCAACGACTATTTTGCAGGTGGTAACTTAACCGTCTACTACAGTCCTCGCCGTCGCAAAAGCGAAGACTTTCGAGGTCCAGATTTCTTTGTTGTTCTAGATACCCAACCGCATCCGCGCAAAAGCTGGATGGTCTGGGAAGAAGACGGCAAATACCCCAACGTCATCATCGAACTCCTATCCGATTCGACCGCCGACGTAGATCGCAATCTCAAAAAGCGACTGTACGCCGAAACCTTTCGCACACCAGAATATTTCTGGTTCGATCCAGAAACTCAAGAATTTCAAGGCTTTGCCCTAATCAGAGGACGCTACCAACCCATCGAAGCTAATGCCGAAGGCCATTTATGGAGCGAGCAGCTCCAGCTTTATTTAGGAACTCATAGTAGTCAGCTACGCTTTTTTGACCCCGAAGGCGGACTAGTCCTCACCCCAAAAGAAGCCGCCACTGTAGCAGAGCAGGCACTGTCCTCTAACGAACAGGCGCTCTCCTTAGAGCGATCGCGCTCTGCGAAGCTAGCCGACAAACTGCGTGAGCTAGGCATTGATCCTGAGGCGGTTTAACCATTAGAGGCTCTATCCCCTGCCGTATAATGCCGTTGGGTTCAAACAACCGTTGAACCCGACAGCAATTATCTATCCTCGGTAAGGATCTTTCATCTATGGGACTTTTTGATCAGGTTATGAAGGCGGTTGCAGACCCTAGCAAGCAGGCCAGCATTGGACAGCTGAGCCAGATTATGGGTTCAGCAAAGCAGATTGCCAACGAGAACAATGCAGATGCCGATACGATGCAGCAGGCAATGTCTGTTATCGGTGGCTTCGTCCGCTCATCGCTCAAAGATACTCGCCAGGCGCAGGGCGACGATGCCGCGCAGTCTCTTATCGAAGAAGGCTCTGCCAATGGCGCAGCGGTGATTCCCAAGCTGTTCAACAACGCTCAGCTAACTGAGATGATCTCTGCGGTCACTCAGAAAACCAATCTGAATACCAACCAGGTTCAGGGAATTTTGCCGATGGCGTTGCCGCTGGTGATGAAGTTCCTCAGCTCGGGCAATGCTAAAGGCGGTGCCACCCAAACGAACAACAATCCAATCCTGACCGCTTTTCTAGATGGCGATGGTGACGGCGATGTCGATATGGGTGACATGCTAGGCATGGCCAGCAAGTTTATGTAGCCGGGCTGAGCGTAGCCGAAGGCCAGACCCACCTCGCCCTACGGGCACTCCTCCCTGGAGGAGAGTTGTCCCGACTTTGTAGTTTTTCAAAGGATTGAGCACTCCTCTCTCCAGCTCCTGAAGTAGATCCCCTCCTGGGAGGGGCGGTTCGTAGGACCGGGGTGGGTCAGCCGGTGTTACGCATACCGGCTGCGACGCCGTTAATGGTCAAAAGTGCGCCGCGTAGGAGTTCGCCTTTGCTGTAGCGCGATCGCACCCGCCCAGTCACCGCATCATTGCCATACTCCCGCAAGCGCTTTAGCAACGCCACCTGCAAAAAGCTCAGTGGCACAATCGTACCGTTGCGCAGCTGTACAGACTTCTGCAAGCTAGGATCGCCATCTAGCAAATTAGTGTGATCGGTAATCGTGAGCACCACTTCTCTAGTCAGATAGAATTCAGCCGCAATCTGGTCGAACATCTTCTGAAAATCTTCGCGCTTTTCGTCGCTGCTCAGCTGACTAACGTAGTGCTGCGCAATCTGCAAATCCACCTTGGCCAAAGTCATTTCAACTTTAGAAATCACCATCTTGAAGAAAGGCCACTTTGCATAGAAATAGCGCAGTTGCTTCACATGCTCTGTCGGCTCTGCGTCAATGAACTCCTTCAGCGCCGTTCCCACGCCGTACCAAGAAGGCAGCAAGAAACGAGTCTGCGTCCAGCTAAACACCCAGGGAATGGCCCGCAGGCCGTCTAGATTTTTCTTGCCGCCGCGACGGGCTGGGCGAGAGCTAATCTGTAGCTGACTGATCTCTTGAATTGGGGTGACCTGATGGAAGAATTCAACTAGATCGGGCTGTTCGTAAATCAGGGCGCGGTAGTGCTGACGCGATCGCACCGCCAGCTCTTCCATAATCTCATTCCAAGACTCAATCCCATCAAAGCTGCTGCCCAGCACGCTCCCCTGAATTACCGCCGTCGTTACAGTCTCTAGGTTATACAGCGCCAAATCAGGCAGGTTGTACTTAGAAGCAAGCACTTCCCCCTGCTCGGTAATTTTGATACGACCATCAACGCTACGCCCTGGCTGCGCCAAAATCGCCTCGTACGCAGGGCCACCGCCTCGACCTACCGAGCCACCGCGCCCGTGAAAGATCCGCAGCGCCACGCTGTAGTTTTCAGCCAGCTTCTGCAAGGCCTGTTGCGCCTTGTGAATCTCCCAGTTGCTGCTGAGAAAGCCCGAATCCTTGTTGCTGTCAGAATAGCCCAGCATCACCTCTTGCAAAGCCGTCTCTGCTTCCTCTGGCTTCACCTTGGCTGCATCCATGGCTTTGTAGCCACCCTGGAGCATAGCCCGATAGAGCGGCAGTTCCCACAGCTGCTTCATCACCTTTGGCGCACGCCGCAAGTCTTCTACCGTTTCAAACAGCGGTACGATTTTGATCGCGCCGATACCAGTCGACGGATCGAACAAACCCGCTTCTTTGGCCAGCAGCGCGACTTCTAACAAATCGCTGGCAGTATGGCTCATGCTGATGATATAGCTCTGACAAATGCCAGGACCAAACTCCTGATGTAGCTTGCGAACCATCCGAAAAGTAGCAATGGTTTCACTCGCTTTCTCCGAGAAGGGCAGCTCTCCGGGAATCAGCGGGCGGCGCGTGCTGAGTTCGCCAATCAGCCAGGCTGTTTTGTCTGCTTCGCTAAGATCGTTGTAAGGCTGATCCAGCAGCCCTAGGTAATCCGTGATTTCGGTAATAGTGTCAGAGTGGCGCGTACTCTCTTGTCGGATGTCTAGCTGAGCGAGGTTGAAGCCATAGATCTCGACCTGCGCAATCAGCTCTTCTAGCTGTTTGCAGACCATGTTGGTCTCTTGCAGGTTGGCTTGAATCAGCTTGAGTTCGTAGAGGAAATCTTCTCCAGAGCGGTAGAGACGACCGCTAGAGAGCTGACTATCTAGGTTGGTTTCCCTTTCTTGTAAATAGTCGCCGTTGTACAGCTTCTTGGATCTTTCTAGGGTATTGAGCAGGCGCTGTTCAATATAGGCTAGCTTCAGGCGGTAAGGTTCTTGACGATAGCGGATAGCCAGCTCTTCATAGATTTCTGGCATCTGGGTCTGATCTTTTTCTAGCGATTCGAGCAATTCAGAGAGAATTTCGCTCCAGTGCAGGGAAAGGCTCAGTCGCTCAGTGAGATTTTGGACAGAGGCAATATATTTGCCAAGGACCATATTGCGCTGATAGTTAGCCGTTTTCCAAGTCACCTGCGGCGTGACAGAGGGGTTGCCATCGCGATCGCTTCCCACCCATGAGCCAAACCGACAGAAGCCATGCTTTGGCGGCTTCAGCGTCGGGAAAGTGCCTTCTAGCGCCCGACAAATCCTTTGATAGAGCTGCGGCAACGTATCGAAGAGCACCACATCGAAGTAGTGCAGCGTAAACTCTACTTCGTCTAAAACCGAAGGCTTGAACTGATGAAGCTCGTCTGTACGCCACCACAGGCGAATCTCTTCAACTAGCTGCTTTTGGAGCGCTCTGACTTCCCAAGAAGAGACTAAGCTAAGCGATCGCGCCCCTTCTTCTTCTCGATCTAGCTGGCGCAAAATTTCTGAAATTCGACGCTGTTTGTCACGAATGGTGTGGCGCACGATCTCTGTCGGGTGCGCGGTGAAGACCAGACGCACATCTAACTGATCCAACAGACGCTGGATCATTTTCGGAGGAACGTTTAGTCGTTTGAGCGTTGGGAACAGCCAGTAAAAAGTGCCGATATCTCTGAGACTGTCGGTGGAGCGATCGGTTTCATCGGCAGTTTTGTCGGCAGTGGTCTGTCCATTGAAGCCATTCGTTGACGAACCATGCGATTGGCCAGTCTCCATAGAGCGGCCCGCTGCAATCTCGGCTTCCTCATAGGCAGCGCGATACTGTTGCTGCTGGCCGCGCTGCTCGTAGTGCTGTTCAACGATATTGATTAGCTGAAAGTAAAGTGCGAAAGCCCTAGCCATCTTGATCGCATCGCTCAGCTCTAGCTCTTCGATCAGCTGCAAGACTGGAGAAGCATCAGCAGCATTAGCCTGACCGTCGGGGGCGCACAGCTGACGCAAACGGGTCAGCAAAGCCACCAGATTAGGTCCACATTCGTCTTCAAGAACAGCCGCCCAGGTTTCTTCAACGCTTTTGAGCCGATGGCGTAGAAGCCAGTCGTGGGTGGCCACAGCTGGAATAAATTCGAGGTCTGATGCGTTTTCTAGCGTCGTGGGCATTTGTTCTTGCTGGATATCTACCATCGAAGATAGGGGCCGTTTGAATGAGCGCGAGCACTCGACATGATTGTATGAGTTTTGGGGGCGTTACGGGAGAGAGTTTGCCAATAGGATGTTGTGACTTGACTATTTAGTTTGTAGCCTCCAATTCATCCACAGCATTTGGTCATCCACAGCATTTGGTCATCCACAGCATTTGGTCATCCACAGCATTTGGTCATCCACAGCATCTGGCACTTTCTTCCACGCGTTTTCGATTCGTAGCGCTAGTTTAGAAAGGTGAGTAGTGGCAAAGTAGGCAGGCGAGTACCTCGAAAAAGCTCTTCGCTGCTGCTCCCTATCTGGCCGAGTGTGCGGACGGCGACTTGACCAGAGACGAGGACTGCTAGCATCGGCAGCATGGTCAAGCTAATTACGAGTTCGGTCGGTAGCGGTAAAACGAGCTTGGGGCCGGGATTTTCCGGGTTGTCTACGCTCTGGGATGAAGGTTGATTGGAGGACGAATCAGGCTGAGTATAGTCGCTCATATACGTAAGTAGGTTGGGGTGGATGGCTGTTGAAAGTTTACTCAATGATCACATAAAATCTACTCGTGCAAAGTGAACAGAGGTGCTTTAGAATGCAGCGAGCGATGCGGCGGTCCAACTGATACGGCTTCTTTGTACGGCTCCCTGTTTCTGTAGTTATGTATGCTAGGTCATCCCACTCGACAATCAGCTGATACGGACCCGTCTGTACTTATTCACTGGCTCAAGCAAAGTCTCCTTAGTGATGAGGATACCTTTGAGGCGGCGATTCAGGTCAAGCTGCGAGGAAATATCTTGCATGTTCTATGCGAGTCAAAGCAGCCTGGTCTAGTGCGTGAAAAGCTAGCCCTGCGATTGGTGCGATCGCTCTTACAGCCCGTTACTAAGGCCCGCTTTGCCTCAGAGTTTTCACACATATATCAGATCTATCTCTATGGCCGTGAAGCCTCAGCACCTAAACCGGCGTGGAGCGTACCGATTTATCTCAATAGATTAGAGCGGCATCTGCAAAGACTGCGGCAGTGGGAAACAGATCAAAGTGACAAGCCTGTTCTCAAGCAGCCTCTAGCACCAGCACCGTCAGAGTCAGCGTCACCGATATCGACACTTCAGCTGGCACGTCGGGGAGATTCAGATGCGATCGCCCAATACTTAGGCGAGGCCCTCGGCACTTTAAATGTAGGCGTGAAAGTCAGCGCCAGAGTCCTCCCTGAGAAAGCTGAAGAACCCAACGCTGATGGGAGCGATAGCACAGATAAGAAGGTCACAGATGAGAAGACCACAGAAAAAACTAGCCTATCGGAAACAGCTCAGTCGCACACATCTCGATTGTGGATACTCTGCGAAGCTAGCTACAGCCCCGATCCACTGATTATTGCGGAACCGCTCGCGCAGCGCCTCAGACAGCTAAGGCTAAGGCAGTTTCAAGATGCTGTCATCACGATTCAGGTGACGGGTGAGGCCGCTTCGGACTGGCGATTGCGGGTGGACTTGACACCCCCTGAAGAAATGCTGCATCTGTGGGGACGGTGGGGCGATGTCCCAGCGATCTCTCGCCTGGTCAATCAGCTCTCAAAGTCATACGGTCTGAAGTTGATTGCAGAAGTCAAAAAAGACACGCTGCATCTGATCAGCTATCCAATCAATTCGCCGACCAATCTGTCGACCAATGAGGTTGATAGCGAAAACGGCGCTCCGCTACCGTCCTCAGCGGATAAGCATGGACAGAAGATTGATGTAGAAGGCTTAGTGGGATCTATCAGCAACCGGCTGCGGGCGATCGCGCCCCAGGGCTTGCAGCGGGTAATGCTCTACGGACCTTCCACGGATGACATCAGTCCTGAGTGGTTGAAGAGCGTCGACCTGCCAGCCCTCAAGCGGACAGAACTACAGAAGACAGCTAGAGAACTAGTCGCTAAAGGCGATATCGAGGCCCTCTCTTACTGTCTGGTCAGAACGCTCAACCCAGATATTCACGAGCAGCTCGCAACTGGTGGCATTCGAGTACAGGTATTAAACAAAGACAAGCTGCTACACATCATGGCAGACGGACCAATCTGTCCATCAAAGGCCGTAATTGTGCCGCTGATTAACCAGCTGTTAAGGCAGCTACAGCCACCGGATCTTGACGGTATTAGGCTATACGGTCGCAGGGCAGGGCAGAAGCAGCCAATGTGGAGCTATGGCCACGACTACAGGCCTCGCGAGCGACTGGTGCCCGAAGCCACGGCAGAGTTTGCCGCCTCTGATGCCTACGCAGGCGAGCTGATCACTGCCGTCAGCGACGAAAGCCTAGACGGCGACGAGTCGACCGTCGTTGACGAAGCAGATATTGGTTTGGGCCTGGTCCTCAGGCAGGCCCTGCAGCGCCTACTAGTGAAAAGTCAAATATTTACCCCACTCGATGAAGGCAACAATCTGCCCGTCAATTTGCCGAGCGCTTTTCAGTCAAACGGCGGCAAGATGGCGCTGTTCTGGGGAGCAGCGGGATTACTGCTGGCGGTGCAGTTCGATTTTATGGTGGGTCAGGCGCTTCAGCAGGCGGCGGCTCCTCTCAAAGCGACAGAAAATCGGGGAGAAGATGGGGTAGAACGTATCTGGCTTAGCGAATTTGATGATGAGCTTAGCCGCTTGAACTGGAAGCGTGACTCAGATGTTAGCGACGGCTTTTTTAGCAGTGGTCGGTTAGACGGCGGCTTTACCTCTTCTGCGATTGATGATAATGAGCTGCTCTACAGTCCCCAGCAGTCTGTCGTGGAATCAGAAGTGCTGCTGGCAGGATCGACGCTGCCGTCTTTTCGCAGCCGACAGTTAGACGAAAAACTGGCACTCTACCGACGTAGAATCGAGCAGTCTGGGCCACCGGACGTGCTGGTAATTGGCAGCTCTAGAGCATTACGTGGAATCGATCCAGCCGCACTGCAAAAGGCTCTAGACGCTTCTGGCCACAAAAATCTGAGTGTTTTCAACTTTGGGGTGAACGGTGCGACAGCGCAGGTAGTCGATTTGGTAGTGCGGCGTTTGATCGCACCCAATCACTTGCCGCAGGTAATTATCTGGGCAGACGGGGCGCGGGCATTCAATAGCGGTCGGACGGATGTAACGTTCAATGCGATCGCGGTTTCCGAAGGCTATCGCCAGCTAGAAGCTAGCGATCCGGCAAACGGCGTGGACGGCCTGGCATTAGGCAGCCTAGCTGACCAGCTAACCGTACGAGCTACGGAAACCGATCGAGAGCTCAGCGAAACTTTCGGACAAGTATCTTCCGCCTATACCAATCGCGACAAGGTGCGCTCGGCCCTAGGCCAGGGGCTCAGTACCCTCTTTCCCAGAGAAGGCTTTTTACCGACAGAGCCTTTTCGATCAGAAGCCGACTTAGAGTTCTCCGATCCAGAATTATTTGAACAGGATAGCGAAGCCGATAGCCCTAAACTGACTAGAGAGACCAGCCTGATTGACTACGACGGCTTTCTTCCTCTCTCTAATCGGTTCAATCCAGCCACCTACTACCAGGATCACCCTCGCGTCGCCGGTGACTACGATGGCGATTACAAAGCCTTTCGGATGGACGGCGAGCAATCCGACGCCCTCAGAAGTCTGCTGCGCTTCACCACCGAAAAAGAAATCCCCATCGTCTTCGTCAACACCCCCCTAACTGACGAATATCTAGACAGTTACCGCTCCCGCGCAGAAGACGCCTTTACCCAGTACATGCTGCAAGTTGCAGAGCGATACCCAGACTTTACCTTCCGCGATCTTGGTCAGCTGTGGCCCCAGCAGTACGACTATTTCTCTGATCCGAGCCACCTCAATCGTTACGGCGCGTATCAGGTTTCTCAACGCCTATCTCAAGACCCGCTGATTCCTTGGCCTCAGGCTGCTGCATCCACCTCCTCCTTGCTCTCCCGATAGCAACGTCTTATCTATGACCCAGCCGTCTATCCTCTACGGTCTGTTTCTGGCCGTCCTGTTTTTACTCTACTGGCTGCTCCCTACCCAAAAACTAACCCAACTCAAACGCTTCAGCAGCCAAGCAAGGCCCCTAGAGAGCCACTCAGACTCTGGCTAATTCTTATAGCGAGTTTGTTTTTCTACTCTTCTCTACCTACAGCGGAATATATTCCCTTGCTGTTGGTTTTGATTGCCATGAATTTTTTTATCGGCAAAATGCTGTCCGCACCGTTAGACTGGCGCATTCCGAATGAAGCGTGGCAATACGCGCAGGTGGACTGGGCCAAGCGCAAAGCCCAGGTACTAGGACTGGGAATAACGCTAAATGTAGTGCTGCTACTGGGTTTTAAATATATTTCACCGGGCTTATCAGCGTTGGGGTTTGAATCCTTGGCAGCCGGACCTGTTGCGGCTCTAGCCATGCCTTTAGGACTTAGCTTTTTTACCTTCGAATGTATCGCTTATCTAGTAGATGTTTATCGAGGCGCACCAGCTAGTGAGAGTTGGTTGGAATTTGCAGCCTACAAACTCTTCTTCCCAAAGCTAATTTCCGGTCCGATTACTCGCTTTCACAGCTTTTCAGGCCAGCTCAAAAATCTCTCTTTCCCCTCTCTTGATCGCAATGTAGAAGGGCTTTGGCTGATTGCCTCTGGCGCGGTTAAGAAGTTAATCATTGCGGACAACATCGGTCAGCTCGTAGACATCAGCGCTGAAAGTTTACCCAGAGCAGGCAGTGGAGACATTTGGCTGCTGGCTTTCGCCTATGGACTTCAGCTTTACTTCGACTTTAGTGGATATGTAGATGTCGCCAGAGGCAGCGCCTTACTATTGGGCTTCAACCTGCCACAAAACTTCAACTTTCCTTACTTCGCCATCAGCATTGCTGATTTTTGGCGACGCTGGCACATGACCTTGGGCGAGTGGCTCCGCAACTACCTCTATTTTCCGCTGGGCGGCTCTCGTCGAGATCTCGTCCGCACCTGCGTCAATCTGATGATAGTAATGCTGATCGCTGGGGTTTGGCACGGCGATCGCTGGGGCTTTGTTGTCTGGGGCGCAATTCACGGTCTGGCGTTAATTGTCCATCGTCTGAATGGTGCTGCTTGCGAGCAAGTCACCGTCCTTCAGAGATTTTGGGGAAGTAAGCCCGGAATAGTCGCATCCTGGGCCATTACCCAGCTCACCGTTTTCTTCAGCTGGATATTCTTCCGTCTGCCCAACCTCAGTGATGCAAGCCTAGCAATACAGCACCTGTTTGGGCATCGCGGGGACGTTCAGTTTGCTCAAAAGGTCTATCTAGATTCCACTGGTCTTAGTCGTTCACAGCTGCTGCTCATACTAGTTTCGCTAGTTGTCAGCATGGGAGTCATCTATTCAGTACAGCAAGGACTCAAGCTTCAGATCAGCTGGCCGATTAAAGTGCTGCTGCTTCCTCTCTGCTGCTTCCTGGCTTGGGTACTAGCCCCTGATATGGCCTCACCCTTTATCTACTTCGACTTCTAGCAGTCCTAATGTTGCTAGTCCTAACACCCTTTAGTCACTCACTCTTGGCTAACCCTCTTGGCCAACCGCTCTCGATCGGCCATAGAGAAATAAATGGCGGTGGAATAAATTAAAGTTTGCAACATTCCGTTACATAGGTTATATTAAGTACATCGGTTGAGAAACACCTCACTCACTCTAACCAGTGAACGGACCGCTTTCTTTTTTGAAGCGCTCAGCCCATACGTACCTAACTACTCGGAATAATAACAATGACTACTACTCTACAAACACGCCAAAGCGCGTCGTTGTGGGAGCAGTTTTGTCAGTGGGTTACAAGTACTGAGAACCGCCTCTACGTAGGTTGGTTCGGCGTCTTGATGATCCCGACACTACTCGCTGCTACTGCATGTTTCGTAATTGCCTTCATCGCCGCTCCTCCCGTCGACATCGACGGCATCCGCGAGCCCGTAGCCGGTTCACTCATGTACGGCAACAACATCATCTCTGGTGCGGTTGTTCCTTCTTCTAACGCAATTGGCCTTCACTTCTACCCCATCTGGGAAGCTGCTTCACTCGATGAGTGGCTTTACAATGGCGGTCCTTACCAGCTGGTAATCTTCCACTTCCTCATCGGCGTCTTCTGCTACATGGGTCGTGAGTGGGAGCTATCCTACCGTCTCGGTATGCGCCCTTGGATCTGTGTTGCTTACTCTGCTCCAGTAGCAGCAGCAACCGCAGTCTTCTTGATCTACCCGCTCGGTCAGGGTTCATTCTCTGACGGTATGCCTTTGGGTATCTCTGGTACGTTCAACTTCATGTTGGTCTTCCAGGCAGAGCACAACATTCTGATGCACCCCTTCCACATGTTGGGTGTAGCCGGTGTATTCGGTGGTTCACTCTTCTCAGCAATGCACGGTTCACTCGTTACTTCGAGTTTGGTTCGTGAAACAACTGAGACCGAGTCACAGAACTACGGTTACAAGTTCGGTCAAGAAGAAGAGACATACAACATCGTTGCAGCCCACGGCTACTTCGGTCGTCTCATCTTCCAATATGCATCGTTCAACAACAGCCGTAGCCTCCACTTCTTGTTGGGTGCATGGCCTGTAGTCGGCATCTGGTTTACCGCACTAGGTATTTCCACGATGGCGTTCAACCTGAACGGGTTCAACTTCAACCAGTCCATCATCGACTCACAGGGTCGAGTAATCGGTAGCTGGGCAGATGTACTGAACCGTGCCAACCTCGGTATGGAAGTAATGCACGAGCGCAACGCTCACAACTTCCCGCTTGACCTGGCTGCTGGTGAAGCTGCTCCTGTAGCGCTTACTGCACCTGCTATCAACGCATAGTCATTTGATTATTCTGTGATACGGCAACTTCATAGTTGACTGAAAGCCCCCTGCACCGCTTCGAAAGAGGTACGTGCGGGGGGCTTTTTGGTTTGAGGAGTTTTAATTTCTTGTTCGACGTTATGGTGATGCTAATGTCTAACTTTCCGCTCAGGTTAAGTCATGGATCGGCCTCGCATTCTAGAACCTCAGACTAGCTACACATTCAGTAAATATTTTGATCTGACTTTTGATGCGGAGGATGTATTTGCCGATTTGGGCTGTCAGTTTGAGCGGCTGGCTCTGAACCTACCGCAGTTCTCTGAACCTATTGACTTCAAAAATGATCTCCACACTCGCCTAGAGACAGCTTTAGAAATTACTAATCTGATGAGTGAGATAGCACGGCGAGAGGCTTTGATTGCGCCTATCTTGTTTGCAGTCTGTGGACATTTGAAGCAAGAGCTGAAAATTGAGTATCGAGTGGAAGTCAGTAATCAGCTCAAAGGAACGCTCGATTACTATATTCCCAGTCCGCAAAATCTGTTGGTTATAGAAGCGAAGAATGCCGATCTAGGCAGAGGGTTCACTCAGCTAGGTGCGGAGATGATTGCTCTAGACCAGTGGACACAGCAAGAGACTTCAATTATCTATGGTGCAGTGACTACGGGTGATAGCTGGCGATTTGGCCAGTTCCTTCGCGCCGAAAGAAAGATTTTGCAAGATACTAAACTCTACAGCATTCCGCTAGAGCTAGAAAAGCTATTGTCGGTGTTGTTGGGAATTATTCAACCTTCTCCAGTAGCCGCTATCTAGTACGGCGGCTCGGCGGGACCTTCGTAGCCGCACATGCCGAGGCGCGGCGAGTTGACCAGTTCGACTGGCTCGCCGTAGTTGTTGTGAGGATGGGTTTCGGCATGTTGGTCGCATAGGGTGCCATAGATCTCGTCTTCGTACATGCATTCGATGCAGAGGTGGGTGGCGGGTTGTCCGCATTCGATGCAGGTGTTGGCGGGTGTGTTGTTTCTAGCCATGAGTGCGATCGCCTTACGAGAAAGCGGCGTACCCTCACGAACACCCACTCTTTTGACCAGGGTCTCAGACGAGGTGCCAAAGTCGTAAGTGTGTAGAATTTCGCTAGCGTCACTAAAAACCTGGTCGATGGTCCGGCTCATGCCAACTGTGTTTTGAAACCCGCCAAGAGAAAATTCGCTGAGGTGACCGCAGCATTCTAGCCAGATCGCCCTGAGATAGTTATCGAGGTCTTTGAGCTTTTTAGAGCCGCGCATCTCCAGATTAAGCCAGAACTCCGGGCTGTAGGCATCTTGGATGCGCAGGTGATAGAGCGTTTCGCTAGCGGCTTTCTTCGCGGCCGCTTTTTCTATGGCCGTTTGCCTATCTTTGCAGCTTGCGAGATGCTTTGACATACCGCCTTTGGAAAGTTCCTTTTCGCAATAGGCGCAGTTACCTTTGGATTGTTTTTTGCCAGCCATGAGTGCTATCTGTTTATCGGTTGCTTACTTTTATAGTAGGACGATGTAGGGGCATTGAATTACGGAATCGAAGGGCGGATTCTAGCAAGTGGTTGAGGCTAGAGCTAGCTCTTTATAATGGTTAGAGTGGCAGTTGCGCTATCAGTATCTGGAGCTCTGAAGGAATAGCAATGGAAGCGATGATCGAAACGATAGTGAGTAAGCTGCGGCGACTATCAGCAGACAAGCTACAGATTATTTTGGACTTTGTGAATTTCTTAGAGTGGCAAGAATCACAAGGTGGTAGTGAATTGGAATCTGCCATAACTATTCCGACTAAGAAGAAGAGTACTAGAGAAGAAAGAATCGCTTTGAATAAGGTGGCGCAGGGCAGGTTTGCCCATTTACCGAACTCCAGCGAGGATTTTGCGCGGCGTAAGCAGTATGAAATCGACTTAGAAGATCGTCGCCTGAATAATTTATGACTCACGCTTACGGAATATTCTACTCTTCGAGTAGTTGGGCTAATAGCGTAGGAGCGATACGAAAGCCTGCTTTCTGGCGAAGAGCTTCAAGATAGGGCTTTAAAGAAAGTATGTCTTCCGATTGCTTAGCTTTGATCAAAATGCCGAGTATACCAGTGACTTTTAAGCATAAGGACTTTGCATTCTTCCTAGCATCCCTTTCGTCTGGCAAAGTCCACTCTGCCGAAGTTTCTATGGCAAGAGCGATCGCCTCTGACTCGCCTGCATCCAGTGTTTGATTCAGTAGCTGAACAAGAGATGGATTGCTAACTTTTGTACAGATTGAATCCATCCAGTAGCGACAGCAGCGCGAATGACTTCAGAACTAGGTCTGTCCTCATCTACCTTAAGTTCTTGCAAGACCATCAGCGGGAATTGGGCCTGACCAAACTGTTCCCGCAATAGATCGAGCTGATTGATGATGGCAAGATTCAGGATAGGCGAGGTATTACTGACGATTGGCATAATTTAGGTCATCTTCTAATTCTTCCGGGTCGTAGTGCCTAGTGATGCATTTCTTACCTAGCAGGTTGCCAAATTCGTACTTGTCCATCTGAGCTAGCTCCCTAGCCTTGCCAAAAGAGAGTAGATCCTGCTCGTACAAAGCAGCGGCTAGTACCTGGAAGAGTTCTTGCTCGACACGCTGTTCTGGTAGCCGAATGGCTTGAAGTACTGAATCTGAAATGGGAAGACGTAGGCTCATGGGGCGACGTGTGCGTAACTATATTCCATATTAAACCTTGAGCTGAGTTCGAGCTGTGCATGGCACAGGTGTTGGAGTGCTCGTGTTTGTGAAGCAACCGCTTGCGCTGATTTAGCGAATGCCGTTTACTGATTAGCAAGTAGCGATTTTGTAAGACGGTGTGGTGATGTGAGCGGAAAGGAACGGCGCGGGTGAAAGCTAGGGAGGTATTGCGCCAGTATGCGGCAGGGGAGCGTAATTTTCGCAATGCGAACCTGCGAGGGGCAAACTTTCGGGGACAGGATCTGAGCAGGGCGGACTTTAGCGGAGCGGATATTCGCAGTGCGAGGTTTACGAATGCGAATCTACGAAAGGTGAGTTTCTCGGGAGCACAGGCAGGACTGCAGCGGCGATGAATGCTAGTGCAGTTGCTGTTAGTAGCAGTGATAGCGGTAATTGCAGGCTTTCTGCAAGCGAGCGCAGGGGTCTTTGCCGCGCCTTTTTTTGACCCAACAAACTTCAACGGTTCTCTTGAACTAGCTATCAGTTTGTGAGCCTATATCTTTCTTATTTTATTGGCTCAATCGGGGTTTCAGGGAGCTAGCTGAGTAGCGTGCTTAATAGAGTGTCGAGCAGGGCTTTGCCCCTCTTTCTCGCACTATGAACGAACTCGAAGAAACCTAGGTAGATCGGTAGCTTCTCCTGAGAGATACCGCGATGGGGTCGCAACCAAGAGCGCAATAGCGACCAAAAGCCTTCCATGGTGTTGACATGAACTTCGCAAAAGCCATCACCGTCTTCGTCACGAGCGTATTCTCCAGCACTGTGACAAACGCTCTTGTGAACGTAGCCCCAGTCGCTAAGTCGAGCATAGATGTCGTATTCATCAGTGTAGATAAGCGTCCCAGCACTTACGGTTGCCTGAATAATCGGTTGGATAGTCTTTTGTTGAACATTGGCTAGCATTTGAATGACCACCTCGCCGCCGCGCTGAATCATCCCAAAGATGGGCGGCTTCTCTTTTTCGAGCGTACCGCGACCCCGAAACCCTTTGAGTTTGCGCCGCCGACCCTGGCGGCCTTTTTTTTAACCTGCTCAGGTTGGCCTTTGTGACCGGCGGTGACATAGACTTCATCGAACTCAACAGTTCCTGAGAGCTGAACTTCTGGCCGTTTATCTGCAATTGCTTGGCGCAGTTCGCTGGTCATCTGATGCACATCATCTTTGTGTAGGCTGAGCTCTTGAGCAATCTGTTGATTCGACAGATCGAGTCCCATCAGATACAGACAGGCGATCCAGATTTGTAAGGGCTGATGACGACCCGCAAAAATGCTGTTAGTCGAGTCGTCAAAGTGACGAGCACAGTCGCTACAGACGTATCTCTGACGAGCTGGATGCGTCTCATGTTTGCCGCGCTTTGTGACTGATGCAGACCCGCACTCGACACAGCGAACGCCGTCAGGCCATCGCAGTTGGCGGATAATCTCGTAACATTTGTTCTCATCTATCAGCTTCGAAAGCGTTAGCATCGGTTCAGGGAGGGGCAGCTATTGCTGTCACGCTAGCGTGTTTAACTAGCACTGTGCAACCTCCCTGAAACCGCTATTGAGCCGTTTCTATAATCCCCCGACATCGCTCACAGTGGCCGGAGTTTAATTCAGTTTTAACAAAGGAGCGAACGGACGTTATGCCGTAAAATTTGCATCAGTAATCAGGCACGAGAGTCTATGGTGAACGCGGCCCTTTCTTTCTCAACCAACCGTCAGCAGTCAGTCGAGCAGGGGCAGCTGATGGACTGGCAACAGCTAGGCAACAAAGCCCTAGCTAAACAGCCCCTAACTCGCGCTGAATCTTTAGCCGTCTTACAAGCGTCTGATGCTGAAATCCTCGATCAGCTTGCGGCTGCCTATCGAGTGCGCCGTCATCATTGGGGTAATCGTGTCCGTCTTCACTTCTTGCTGAATGCTCAAAGTGGTCTCTGCCCAGAAGACTGTCACTACTGCTCTCAGTCCAAGATTTCGGGCGCAGAAATTGAGCAGTATCCGCTGATGGCGACTGAGAAGATTGTGGCTGCTGCCGATCGCGCCTATCAAATGAAGGCGGGGACGTTTTGTATGGCGATTTCAGGTCGAAGCCCTTCTCCTAGGGTTTTTGAAGGCGTTTTAGAGGCAGTGCGTACTGTCAAGGAGCAGTATCCTATGCGGGTCTGCACAACCTTGGGACTGTTGAATAAGGGTCAGGCGCAGCAGCTAAAGGCAGCGGGCGTCGATCGCATTAATCACAATCTCAACACTGCGGAAGCTCATCACGACGATATCTGTACGACGCATACCTTTCAAGATCGGCTCTCTACGGTTCAGGCGGTGCAGTCTGCTGGGCTGACGACTTGCTCAGGTGGCATTTTTGGGATGGGTGAATCCGATGATGACATTGTTGATCTAGCTACGTCGCTGCGAGAGCTACAGGTTACTAGCGTGCCTTTGAACTTTTTGATTCCAATTCCGGGGACGCCGTTTTCCGATCGCGCTGAGCTGACGCCCCAACGGTGCCTGAGAATTCTATGCCTGTTCAGGTTTTTGCTACCGGCTCAAGAGATTCGGATTGCGGGTGGGCGAGAAGTTCATCTGCGATCGCTCCAGCCATTAGGACTCTACGCAGCCAACTCCATTTTTGTCGGCGACTATCTCACCACGCCTGGGCAGTCCGCTCAGCAGGACTTTGACATGATCCGTGATGCAGGCTTTGTGATCGAAGACAGCGAGACTTAACGCGAATCACGTTTTTTCTATGGCCAGCTGTCAACTCTGTCGGCGGTGCCCGAAACCAGTTCGTGATTATGAAAGTAACCAACGTAGAAGATTAAGTTTAGTTGGTCGATGAACTCGACAATTAGGCATAATAGACTGAGCTGCTGTTCCTTTTCGCCAATATTTGCATGAGTCGTCGTATATTTATTGGAGATGTTCACGGCCATTACGACGGGCTGATGCAGTTGGTGGCAATGGTATCTCCTTCGTCATCAGACACCTTGCACTTCGTCGGTGATTTGATTGATAGAGGCCCCCGCAGCGCTAAAGTTGTCGAATTTGTACGTCAGGGCGGTCATCTGTGTGTGCTAGGCAATCACGAGCATTTGCTACTGAATGCTTTTTCAGATGAAGATCCTAACATTGGTGCATTTCAGGGTTGGTTACAGAGCGGTGGCCAGCCAACTTTGACAAGCTATCCTAATACAGAAGCCCTCCTTGAACATGTGCAGTGGTTTAAGACCCTGCCTCTCAGCCTAGATTTAGGCGACGTGTTTCTAGTTCATGCTGGAATCAACCCCCACAAAAGCCTAGACAGTCAGGACCAGATGGACTTTTGCTGGATTCGCGACACTTTCCATGCCCATCCGAATCCTATCTTCAAAGAGAAAACCATTATCACCGGGCATACGATCACTTTTACGCTGCCTGGTGTTACCTCTGGGCAAGTCGTTCGCGGCCCCGGCTGGTTGGATATTGACACTGGAGGCTATCATCCCAAAAGTGGCTGGCTCAGCGCTATTGACTTGGATAACGATCGGCTGTACCAGGTAAATACGTACACGCAGGTCGAGCGATCGCAGTCGTTGGAATCAGAAATATTTGATATCGACCCGGCAGATATCAGGCCGCGTAAGGCCAAAAAGCGGCCTCTTGCCCTAAACCATTAGGCGTCGAGTTTTCTGTCTCTATAAAAAACTAGCTGGGAAACCAGCCAAAGACTCCGTTAGGGACGCGTGCTCAAATGAGGCATCCTTGTGTCTGGGTTCATTGCATCGGGTTTAGCATGCTAAACCCCTACGACAACAACAATTACGGTAGGGGCATAGCAATGCTATGTCCCCGCGATGAACACGCCTGTAAACGGTACGTTATTTGGCCGCACATCCCTTATGACATTAGACCCAGAAGGATATTAGACCCAGAAGGATATTAGACCCAGAACATCAGGCTAGAACGGTTTTACCAGCTAAATAGTCTCGCAACTGTTGCGTATGGTCATGGGCAAGTTGTTCGATGGGTAGTTCATCTACTGCAAACGCTCGAACTTCGGCGACTTCATCGGGGTCGTGGGTCTTCATCTCTCCTGTAGCCTCGGCGGAGAGTGCAACACAGATTGAATGAAATCGCGGATCTCTTTCCGCATGCGAGTACACGCCGACTAGCCGACCAATCACGACAAGAGTGAGGCCGGTTTCTTCGGCTATCTCTCGTTTAGCGGCGGTGGTCAGATCTTCTCCCCAGTCTACGATGCCACCGGGCAGTGCCCATTTGCCGGTGTCACGACGACGAATCAGGACAATTCGACCATCTGCTAGCAAGAGCACAATGCTAGTACCTACCACTGGCCGCCGTAGCAGAAGGCCTAGAAGAGTCCTAACGGGGCGCAATCCTCGACTGACTATGGATGTACTCACTCACCACCTACCAGCGCTTTGATATCAGCGACGACTTCGGCAACGTGTGGTTCTGGCTTGACTTTACGATAGATTTTTTCTAGCTTGCTGTTTGGGCCAATGATGAATGAGCTGCGAGTGATACCCATATACTCTTTGCCATACATCTTTTTGAGACCGTAGCAGCCAAACTGAGTACCGACTTTGCCCTCTTCGTCAATGAGGAGGGGGAAGGGCAGGTCATACTTTGCGGCAAATTTGGTGTGAGATTTAGCATCGTCATTGCTGACGCCAAGGACGGCGACGTTTTGAGCCTGTAAGTCGCTGTAGGCATCGCGGAAGGCGCAGGCTTCTTTGGTGCAGCCGGGGGTGTTGTCGCGAGGGTAAAAGAAGAGGACGACTCGCTGTCCCTTCAAATCTGACAGGCTGACGAGGTTGCCCTCGGCATCGAACATAGAAAAGTCTGGAGCAAGATCACCGGAGCTAAGGGGCATAGGTCAAGGTGGTTGGGTATGTCTCGTGCAAACGTATAGAAATTGTATACCTATGGGCGATCGCCTATCTAAGATCGCCCATAGGCGGTCTCTATGGCCATCTTAATTTTTCTGAGATTGATAATGATTCTCATTCTGTGTTAGCTTGATTAGGCTTCATTCTTGGCTATGACTGGACATCTTTTTTATTTTTTCCCAACTGAAAGCTGATGAGTCGCAGACTAATGGTTTGTCCTAATCGTTTAAAGACAGGGTTGCTTTCGACCATTCTGTCAGCAGGGAGTATGGCGATCGCGCTCTCTAGCTGTACCTCTGCAACCAACTCGCCGGTAGTCTCTGATCAGTCTCTTGAGCAGTCTGACGAGGCCGAGACGATGTTACAAGTGGTCACTACCTTTTTGCCGATGACCTACTTTACTGAGGCCGTTGCGGGCGATCGCGCCACCGTCACTCAGCTTTTGCCGCTCACCGTAGATCCTCATGACTACCAGGCTAAGCCCACCGATGTCCAAAGCTTAGCTGACGCAGATGTCTTAGTAGAAAATGGACTAGAACTAGAAAGCTTTTTAGGCTCGCTAATCGACAGCGCCGCTAATCCTGAGCTGATAGTGATTGATTCTAGCGAGGGCGTTGCGGCGATCGCATACGCGGAGGGCGAGGACGATCACGAAGAGGATCACGACCACGACCACGACCATGACCACGACCATGAGCATGGAGATGGCGAGCACGAGCATGAGGATGAGAGTAGCCATACGCATGCAGGTCACGACCACGGTGACGAAGATCCTCATGTCTGGCTAGATCCGAAGAACGCAATCCAACAGGTCGAAAATATCCGCGACGGTTTAATTGCTGCCGACCCCGAGGGTCAGGAAGTGTATACCGCGAACGCGGCTGCCTATATCGGCGAGCTGGAGGAGCTAGATCTAACCATTAGTAAGCGGCTAGCGCCGTATGCAGGCAAGGCGTTCGTCACTTATCACGATTTTGCTAAATACTTTGCCCAAAGCTACGGTTTAGAAGTGGAGCATCTGGTCAGCCTGCCCGACGGGAGCCCAGCCCCTGCGGACGTTCAGCGGGTGATCGATACGGTGAAGTCTGCGGATTTGCAGGTATTGCTGACTGAACCTGCACAGTCGGAGAATGCTTTTGGGGCGATCGCATCCGATCTAGATGTCAGTGTCAGCGTGTTTGACCCAATGGAAACCACTGAAGCGCTCGACCCAGATCCCGCCGACTATCTCACTAGCATGTCAAAAAACGCAGAGAATCTAGCGGCTGCCTTTGAGGAGGGTAGTCTGTGAACGTTCTGGCTAATCCGATTCTTTCGATTGAGCGGCTAACGGTTAGAAGGGGACAGCAGGCCGCGCTACAAGATGTCTCTTTTTGTATAGAGGCGGGGACTGATGTCGCCATCGTCGGCCCAAACGGAGCAGGTAAAAGTACCCTAGTCAAGTCAATTTTAGGCATCTTGCCCCGCGAGACTGGCACTTTACGGTTATTAGGTCAGCCGTTGAATGCCAAAGGGTGCCTGCCAGCGGCGGTACGGCATCAGGTAGCCTACCTACCGCAGAACTTCTTGGCCGATAGGCGACTGCCGCTAACAGTCAAAGAGCTGGTGGCGCTAGGCTGGGACAAGCTGGGCCTACAGCTACCCTGGGCAAAGGCGAAGGCGCGAAAGCTGGCAGTGCAAAGAGCGCTAGAAAGGGTAGAGGCTACTCATGTAGGGCACAAGTTTATCAGTGAGCTATCTGGCGGCGAGACCAAGCGGGTGCTGCTGGCGTATTGTCTGGTGCGATCGCGTCAGCTATTAATCCTAGACGAAGCCCCGGCGGGCCTAGATGTGCGCAGTGAGGCTGACTTTTATCAGCTTTTGTACGAGTTAAAAGCCGAACAGGGCTGGACGATTTTGCAGGTTTCTCATGATCTAGATATGGTGCGTAAGCATTGCGATCGCGTTATCTGCCTGAACCGCCGCCTGATGTGTCAGGGCGTTCCTGAAACCGCCCTTGCGCCCGAAAACCTGAGTGCTACCTACGGCCCGGAGTTTGTTCGCTATCGCCACGCCTGCTGATCGGGCTACTCCACGAGAAGCGAAAAGCTCTACGACTTTGCTCAGCCCTCGGGGTCCGAGCTTTCGCGAAGCGTAGCCACAACCATCTCGAGCACTCCTATGTCCGATTTCTCTACAGCGCTCAATCTCTTCACCTATCCTTTCATGCAGCGCGCCCTGCTCGGCGGCATTCTCACCGGACTCACTGGCGGTATTCTCGGCAGCTTTACCGTTGTTCGACAGCTCTCTTTTTTTAGCGACGCCCTAGGTCACTCTGCTCTGCTCGGCATCAGTATCGGCGTAGTCAGCGGCCTTAGCCCCTCGATTGTTGTACTTCCTTTTGCGCTATTATTTGCCGTTGGCGTCACTTATCTGATCGAGAAAACAGACTTGTGGACAGATGCCTTACTAAATATTGTTTATTCCAGCTCTCTAGCAATCTCGATTGTTGTTCTTAGCGCTGAAGGGAGCTATCAGGCGGGGATTAACAATTTGTTGTTTGGCGATATTTTGGGCGTTTTACCAGCTGATCTGGTCGTCAGCGGTTTGTTGCTGCTGGCGTCTGTTTTGTTCGTTGGGCTGACGCTGCGTACTCAGGTGCTGCTGACTTTGAATGAGGATCTTGCGATCGCGCGCGGTATCAACGTCTTCGCCCACCGCATGGTATTCATGATGCTTCTTTCTCTGGTCGTCGCCACTGCCATCAAATCCCTCGGCGTTCTTCTCGTTGGTGCATTCGTCGTCATCCCCGCCTGCGCCGCTCGCCTACTCAGCCGGAATTTCAGCACCTATTTGGTCTTGTCTGCCATCCTTGGGGCATTTAGTGCAGCAGCTGGCATTTTTCTATCAGCTTTATTCAATCTGCCAACAGGTCCCAGTATCGTCATTGCTCAGCTCAGCCTGTTTCTAATAGCTGGTGGCAGAAAGCAGCTGCTGACCAACTAGCTGCTGACCAACTAAAAATCTCCACTAGAGCGGTATTGATTCATGCAGAATACGACAGAGAAGGATGGAAAAATGATCCTTGGTTTAGCTTTTAGGCTTTTGTTAAGGACTGAAGATTCAGAGGCAACCGAGCCTCTAAAGCTGATTGGTAGGTTTTATTTGCCTGACCCAGACAAGTGCTATCCGTGTCCTTGAAGCCGCCAAAGTCAGAACAGTATGAGATTAGATAATGAACTTCGACGACTACGATCCTCAAGGCCTTTACGACGAGTATTTTACTGCGCCTGGTGAACTGCGCCCGGCGCTAGCACCGATCTTACAGTGGTTTCAGTCGGTGCCATCTCAGGATATGCCGCAGCTCAAGGCCACGCTGGAGGGCGTCTTAGAAGAACTAGGCGCAACATTCAGCTTCGAGGGGGAAGAGCGAGTCCTGCCCTTCGATCCCATTCCTCGGGTGATTACTGCTGAGGAGTGGCAGTTTCTTACTGCTGGATTAAAACAGCGGGTGACGGCCCTCAACCTCTTTTGCGCCGACGTGTACAGCGACCAGCGCATTATTCAGGAGGGTGTTATTCCCCGTGACATTATCGAATCAGGGCTGCGGTTTCGGCCTGAGTGTATGGGTATGAAGCCGCCCAAAGGAATCTGGTGTCACATCGGTGGCATCGATCTCGTTCGCAATGGCGAGGGTGACTGGTACGTTTTGGAAGACAATCTGCGCGTTCCCTCCGGTGTTGCCTATGTCCTGAAAAACCGCATCGCTATGGAGCGAGTGTTGCCAGAACTGATGGCGAAATTTGCACCCGAGCCGGTGAATGATTACGCCCAGCAGCTAAGAACTGTGATGGATATGATCGCGCCTAGTCCCGAGAGTACTATGGCGCTACTCACTCCTGGCGCTCATAGCTCCGCCTACTTCGAGCATCAGCTTTTGGCTGAGCAGATGGGGATTGCGCTGATCAGCCCAGAAGACGTGACGATGTCAGAAGGATATCTTTGCTACCGCTCTGATGACGGGCTTCAGCGTCTCGATGTCATCTATCGACGAGGTGACACAGAGATGTTCGCTGACTTAGAGCTAGGTGAGGATTATCCTGACAGCGTAGCTACGCTGATTGATCTGTGTCAGCAAGGGAAACTAGCCTTAGCTAACGCTATTGGGGCGGGTATCGGTGACGATAAAGTCATCTATGCCTATGTGCCAGATATGATTCGATTTTACCTGGATGAGGAGCCGCTGTTACCCAACGTGCCGACCTATCTATGCTGGCGCGAGGACGACCTTGAGTATGTACTAGATCACCTCGATGAATTAGTTGTGAAAGCGGCTAGTGCTGAGGGTGGAGATGACATGCTAGTAGGCATCAACTCTACACCAGAAGAGCGACAGACATTCGCGGAGAAGATTCGTGAACAGCCAAGGGCATATATGGCACAGCCAACGGTCTATCTGTCACAGATTCCGACGGTGATAGAAGGCGGTATTGAAGGGAGACATACAGATTTGCGACCCTACGTATTGCATCAAGGCGATGAAATTCATGTGCATCCGGGAGGGTTGACGCGAGTAGCGCTAGAAAGGGGGAAGCTAGTAGTCAATTCGTCACAGGGCGGCGGGGCAAAGGATACATGGGTGTTGCCCGCATCTCAATCTTCAGAATGAATTTTCTGGAGAGTAGACTAAACCTGTCTCAAATTCCACGATCACCATCCCCAGCTCCCAGAACCCCCTTTAAAGGGACCAACAATGTCTTTGGTAATCCATCCGGCGTAGAAGCTGCCAGGTTGAGGTTGTACTTTCTCGTTATCTACGTAGCAGGCATCCATCGGTCCAGGGTAGAAACTTACGTACCCTTCAAGTTCTTTGTATGCGAGAGAAATCTGTGGGTAGTACCAGGCGACGTTTTCGACCTTGCGATCGCCAACTTGCAGCGTGTAGTAATTAGCGCGTCCTTTCCACTCACAGTATGTAGAGTAGTCGCTTGGTATCAGGTATTTCGTCTTGATGTCATCCGGCGATATGTAGTAGTTGGGCGGATGACTGGTCTCTAGGAGCCTTTTGGAACGGTGGGTATCAGCGATTAGCTCACTGTTAAAGATGATTCTGATGTGCTTAGTCACGTCTTCGACTCTAGGAGGTCGGGGATAGTCCCATACGGATTCTTGATTAGGGCCAGGTGGAACGGGTTCGGGACGCATGATTAGAAGTATAAAAAAGGGGAAAGAACGTGCGAATGTATCTGTCTTTTCACAATGCCTAGACGGAACAACATCCATTACATCGTCAAGCAAGCTTCGATGAAGGATGGACGGCGGACCGCGCCTGACCCATACGTTATATCTTACGGCGGTTGATCCACAGCGTCAGCTTTACCTTGCTGTCGGCGACAGAGACTATGATCATACCCAGGTCAAATGTAGAGTGTAGGAAAGGGCTGAATGCTAGTCTCCGTTCGTTGGGGCGCGTGATGGGAGTGAACAGACTTCCATAGCCCTAATTAAGCCATTTTCCATGGTAAAACGGTGGCCGACGTGCTCATCGGCAAGCACGGCTCCGGTCAGGTCGCGCACAACCTGATGCACCTTGACCAAGACTTGCCCATCCTCCTCCAGATAAAAGGCAACTGGCTCGACATGTCCATCGATCTCGCCCCACTGCTCCGTCCAGTAAGCGCGGATTTCTTTTGGTCCATGGACAAAACCACCTTTAAATGCTCTCGGCCAACGCACGTCGGGCGTCATGAGGGTGAGGACGGCATCAATATCACGCGCGTTAAAAGCCGCATACGCCATGCGTAGCAGCTGGATTTCTGGTGCAGGTTGATCTGGCATAAGCGGTAGGTGAAGGAAGTGGGACAGAGACACCCATACAGTAGTTTCAGCCTCAACCTGCTATCTCATCCGATCCTGCTAAAATTATCCTAATCCTGCTTGGGATGCGTCCTGCTTAGGATTTGAAGTTTTGACTGGGTTAAAGCCCACCATGAATCATGCAACCTCCACATTTGATCTAACAAACCAGCAGGAAGTAGCGCAAGTGCTCCCACACTTGCCCCTAGTCGCTAGCTATCATACGGGGTGGAAAGGGTTGACCTTCACTCACTACCGCCACCCTCCTCACGAAACGGTAGAGCACTGCGTTCGACAACATTCGCTGGTGATCACAGATCCAAAAAGTTGTCATCATCAGGTAGAGCGTCGTTTGGACGGTAAACTTAAACGCTACGCCCATGGCAACGGTCGTGTAGATGTCATTCCAGCATTTTTAAATCGTCGGACAAACTGGAGTCAGGAAGTTGAGTTTTCGGTGATTGCGATTTGTCCATCCTTGCTGAATCAGGCTACGCAGGAACCGATGCAGTGTGAAGTAGAACTGATTCCGCAGTTTTCAATAGATGATCCGGTCATTCAGCAATTGGCGATCGCGCTCAAGACAGAAATCCAAACGGGCTGTCTGTCTGGCAGGCTGTTTGGAGAGTCGTTAGGAACAGCGCTTGCCGCTCGTTTGGCGAGGAACTATGCAGTTAGAAAACCTTCGCTTGAGTTCAAAGCCAGCAGTTTGCCTCGATCACAGTTAGAGCGAGTCATTGACTACATAAGGGCGAATTTGACACAAGATTTATCGGTTTTGGATTTAGCGACTCTGACCGGCATGAGCGAATCTCACTTTAGCCGATCCTTCAAGCAGTCAGTGGGAATTGCGCCCTATCAGTACTTGATGCAACAACGTGTAGAACAAGCCAAGCAATCACTGAAAAAGCAAACAATTTCAATTAGCAACATCGCTCTAGACTGCGGCTTTGCAAATCAAACTCATCTGACAAAAGTCTTCCGTCAGATGACAGCAACAACACCTAAAGCTTATCAAAAACGATGGTCAAAGTAAGTTTGAAACCGCACTTTTCTATAGTTCAAAAAGTGGTTTATGTGCCGTATTTATGTCTCTAAACTCGTGTTGCAATCAAAGTGTCAAACGCTGAAGGTAGGCTCATCAAAGCGCATGAAACAAGGTGCAAAGTGAAACAAAGCAGCGCATCAGTCACAAAGCAATGAATCTGAGCATCATGTTGGCTCAAATAGAGTTTTACACATAGAAGGATTAGAGCAGTTGGGTGTACTTAAATTTCGGCTTGAGAAATGCTTTTATTTACTTTGACGAATGCGTTTTAAGCAATGCAACATACCTCAGATGGAATAAGAGAGATACTGCGTAAAATCGAGTCTGAATATAGCCTTAATGTGATTTACGGGTTGGAGTCAGGTAGTCGTGCTTGGGGGTTTGAATCTCAAAACAGTGATTATGATGTTCGCTTTCTTTACATTCGGCCAGTTGATTGGTATCTGTGTATCGAGAAGCGTAGTGATGTATTGGAGCTTGGAACTTCTTGTGATATCGATCTGAGCGGTTGGGATCTTAGAAAGTCGCTTTTGTTCCTCCGGCAATCTCATCCGGTGTTACTTGAGTGGTTGCGGTCCCCGGTCGTTTATATTGAGCAATCAGAGGTAGTCCAGCGAATGCGAGAGATTGGAGAAGAGTTCTTTGCTCCACGCGCATCAGTACATCACTACATCGGCTGGGCTGAACGAACTCTTCATCGATATTTTCAGCCCTCTGATTTGGCTGCAAAGCGCTATTTCTATGTAATGCGCCCGATTTTGTGTTGCCGTTGGATTCAAACAATAGGTGGACAACCACCCTTACGAATGCAAGCGCTGCTCGCAGCAATTGAAATGCCCGCCGAGGCAAAATTAGCAGTTGGAGATCTAATTGATAGAAAACAAGCAGGATACGAACTTGATTCAGTAGGCAGGGTACCAATTCTAGATCAGTATATTTTTGAAACCATCCCTCAAATCAAAGAATTTCTTATTACTCTTCCTAAACCTGAATATGCACCTTTTGAGATTCTAAACCCACTATTTCACCAAGTCCTAGAAGAGTTTGCAGTAAAGCCGTTACTCAAAACCAGTTCCAACGACTCTTTGTAAAGCTAGAGCATACGCCGTAATCATAGAAGTAACCTTGAAAGGACTGGGTCTAGAACGTTACCTTTATTTTGGTGTTTGCACTTTGATATTACTGATAGTCAATCTGTTCACCGGAGAGCGTAGGCGTGGTTGCAGGTGATTGCCTGATTTGAGTTGCCTGCTCAAAAGCATAGGCTAGCCCGAGCAGCTTGGGTTCACTGTAGGATTCGGCCATCAATGAGAGCCCTACGGGTAATCCAGTCGCTGTGTAACCCATTGGTAACGTGACATCAGGCAAGCCTGATGCATTGGCCAAATAGCCTACACTGTACGGATCGCCTGCTTCACATACATAAGTTGGATCAGATTCGAGTAAGTAGATTGGGCTGGCAGGACAGCTCATGGTGGGGTAGACAAATGCATCTAAGTTTTCGTCAGCCATCGTACTTACGAGGGTCTGTCGCACCGTCGGTAGTTGATTTGATAGGTTGTATAGCAAACCCGTATCAGCTAACCCTAGGGTTTCTTCCATCTCGATAAAGCTGTCAACGCGGGCAGGATTAACAGGCGTCGCGGAGTCGGCGATGACTGGATTAAGACTCGCGTCGACCAGGTCTTGAAGTGTCTTCGGATACTCGGCTGATAGGGTACTGAAATAAGTTTCGATCTGTGGTTTGAATTCATTTTCCCAGGCGGGGCTTAGATAGCTCCAGGGAGATTCTAAGGACTCTGGTAAGTCAACCATAACGACGGTTGCGCCTTGAGCTTCCATCTGAGCGATCGCAGCCTCTGTCAGCGCATCCACTTCCGGGTTGCCTCCCATAAAATCGGTAATCAGGCCAACGCGAGCGCCGGAAAGCGAGTTGGGATCTAAAAACTGGGTGTAATCATCCTGGGCAAACTCAGCGCTTTCTAGCGTTCTGGGATCGGCAGAGTCAGATCCGGCCATGACGCTGAGCGCGATCGCAGCATCGGTCACCGTGCGAGCCATAGGGCCCGGCACGTCAAAAGACAACGTCAGCGGCACAATACCGTCACGACTCAGCAGTCCCATAGTTGGCTTGATCCCAACTAATCCAGCAACCGCCGAGGGACCACGGACCGAACCTGCCGTGTCGCTACCCGTGCCGAGGACGGCAAAGTTGGCCGCGATTGCTGCTGCTGTCCCGCTGCTAGAGCCCGATGCATCACGGTCTAGGTTGTAGGGATTGAGCGTGAGTCCTCCTAACGAGCTGTAGCCTAATCGTCCATAGGAGGCCGCGAACTCACTCATATTAGCCTTGGCCAAAATAATCGCACCCGCGTTCCGTAGCTGTTGCACCACAAAAGCGTCATCCGGTGGCACTGATCCTGCTAGCACATCAGAACCTGCCGTAGTCGGCATATCCGCCGTGTCATAGTTATCTTTCAAGATGATGGGAATACCGTGCAGAGGCCCCATGATTTCGCCTGCCTCACGCATCGCATCTAACTCTGCTGCAACTGTTAGCGCATTGTCGTTCACTGCGATTAATGCGTTGATAGCAGGGCCCGCTGCTTCGTAAGCTTCGATACGATTGAGATAAAGCTGCACTAGTTCTACAGAAGTTAAAGCATCGGCATCCATTGCTGCCTGAATATCTGCGATGGTCGCTTCTTGTAGCTCGAAGGTTTCGGCGATCGCGGGAAACGCTGCACTAGTGAAAGTCGCGATCGCAGCTAGTCCTGTTAGAACTTTGATTCCGCCCATATCAATCAACCTTGGTAAATTAAGAGACCATTATGCCTCTTAATCTACTCTCGTATTGTTCTTTATATTGTTATACGGCGTCTGATCGCCATCAAAGAAGAGATTTTTCCTTCTGATTCAGCATGAGGCACACATCAGCATAACTGACAATTGCGCCGAGTCTATGTAGGGTTTGCTGAAAAGGACTTGTAAATAAATAACCTCATGGCTATGAGCCGCATAGCGTACTCTTCAAATCTCTAAGATAAGTGTCTTGATTATTGACATCTATCAGTACTTCAGGCGTTACAAATTCGACTTTTCTGATTTGAGACTGTCGGTTTTGCACAATCTCTCGCAATCCTAAACTCGAATCGCTGATTTGTTTAAGGTCGGGAAATAGTCGGTGAGAAAACAGGAGCGGATGGCCTGGCTTTCCTCGATAGTAAGGTGCCGTAATTAGAGGTAACTCTCGGCGATAAGTCTCTAGTAGGATTCGATAGACACTAGCCGGACGAGGCTGGTCGACAGCAGAAATGATAAGTGTCAAAAAGTCTTTTGGAAGACTTTCCAGACCTTTCAGGATTGAGCTAGTTTTAGTGCGATCGCACTCCGATTTGACCAAAACTCGACTACCTGGCGGACAATCTACCTGGCGATGAGCATTGTGAGAACCTAGAATAATAATCGGCGTGATATTAGCCTGTAGAAATTGCTCGCTTTGGTAGCGAAGTAGCGTTTGGTTGCCATGCCAGAACAATGTTGTTTTACAAACGCCCATGCGAGTAGAGAGTCCGGCTGCCAGAATCAGGGCAAAATCTCGATTATCTGACATGAGCTAGTTGGTTTGCATGACTCAGCGACAAACCTGTCCCGCCACGATACACCTTAATCAACTCTGCACAGATGCTAACGGCAATCTCTGGAGGTGTTAATGCGCCGATATCGAGGCCGATAGGTGCGTGGAAGCAGGATAGCTGCTCGACTGATATGCCCTGTTGTTTAAGTGCTCGGCAGATGAGACGAACGCGCTTCTGGCTACCGATCGCACCGATGTATTGGTAGACGAGCGATCGCTGTAAAATAGTCCGTAGAGCTTCAACGTCTTGCGAATAACCCCTAGTCACTAGAGCGATGTAGCGCTGGGAATGCGCCGCTAGATGATCTAGAGCCTCGGCGATAGAGTGAGACAACAGTGCTGCCTGGGGAAACCTCTGAGCTGTTATAAACTCGGGGCGGTCGTCTTGTACAGCTACTTGAAAGCCGGAGAAGCTAGCAATTTTGGCCAAGGAGACAGCGATATGACCACCGCCTACGATGAGTAGAATGGGAGGAGGTTGGATGGTTTCGGTGAAAGCATTCAGGTTTGAATTAGAAGACGGGAGTTCGCTCGTTAGATAAGGCCGTCGGTTCTTCGTGGAAGGGTCTGCGCCGTTGTGCTCAAACGGTGTGACCAAAGTGCCTGATTTACCAGACTTGAACAGGTCTAGAATTTGATCGACTAGGGCGATCGCTTCCTGTCCCGACCACTGCTCTAGCCACAGCTGCACCTTTCCTCCGCATACACCCTGACTGTTTTGTCCTAGCGTACCGGTTAGATCAAGCTCAACCAGACGTTTTTCACTATCGGCCATCGTCAACGCCTGTCCAATCACTTTCCCTTCCCCCGCACCGCCGCCTACCGTCCCGATGATGCGACCGTCTGAACATACCGCCATCTTTGCCCCCACTTCTCTTGGAGCAGAACCCACTGTTTTTACAACAGTCGCAACAACAACAGCCTCCTGAGCTAATGTGTCTTTTAGCTGTTGATAAAAGTTCTGGCTATTTGTCATTGAAATTATGTGATAGATGGTTTTCCCAGCGCTTGCCATACCCGTTCTGGAATCATTGGGAGCTGTCTGAGCCTAGCGCCTGTCGCTTGGGCAACGGCGTTTGCGATCGCAGGCGCAGTACAGTTCGTACCGATTTCACCAATACCTTTGGCACCCAAAGGGCCATAGGGGTCGTCTTGTTCCACCAAAAAGATATCCAGGGGTGGCACATCCGTCGTCGACGGAATCCGATAGGTCCGCAGGCTAGGATTGAGGATTTTACCCCGTTCGTCAAATCGCAATTCTTCGGTGAGCGCGTACCCCAAGCCCATCACTAGCCCGCCTACGGCCTGCCCCCGACAAATTCGAGGATTAATTGCCTTGCCAATATCAACCGCTTCCGCGCAGCGCAGGACGGTGATACGCCCCGTCTCGGTGTCTACTTCTACTTCTACGCCTAAAAAGGCAAAGGTGAGAGAGGCGCGATCGCTGCTGTACTCCGTCGCTACTGATAGCGATTTTTTGTGTTGTTTAGCAGCCTCAGCGACCTGCTGTAAAGTCGCTCTAGCTATGGGGCTAGCTATTCCATGGTCATCTATCGCCAAATCTTCCGTAGGCACGCCTAAAAATTGGGCGGCAGCTTCAAGTAGCTGAACACGCAGCTTTTGAGCGGCCAAGTTGACCGCTTGGCCCGTGATAAAGATGGTGGAAGAAGCATAGGAGCCCGCGTCGAAAGGCGTGTGGTGAGTATCGGCGGCCACTAGTGTGATGTTTTCTACGGTTGTCTCTAATATGTGAGCCGCGATCTGGCGCAAAGAAGTATCTGAACCGGTGCCCACATCCACCGAGCCCGTCCGCAGCTCGTACAGGCCGCTGGGCAACAAAGATAGCTCAACCTTCGCTAAGTGAATTTTAGCCAGTCCGCTAGCTTGCATCGTAGCGGCAAAGCCGATCCCGCGCTTAATGAAACCTTCTGCCTTGGGCGGCTCTGCCGGCGGATAGTTTAAAGCCTGGGTAACTTTCTCGATACACTCATCAAGGGCGTAGCTACCAATAACGTGAAAGTGTTCTTCTCTGCCAATGAGAATTTCGTCTTTGGGAGTAATGAAATTATGCTGGCGTAGTTTGATCGGATCGAGGTGCAGTTTACTCGCGATTTCATCTAGCTGAGACTCCACGGCAAATGTGCCTTGCGTGGCTCCATAGCCCCGAAAGGCCCCAGCGGGCATCGTATTGGTATAGACAACGCTACCTCTATAAGATTGATTGGCACAGCGATACAGGCCTAGCGGAAAACAGCCCGTCAAAAAAGTGGCGGTTTCACCATGATTGCCGTAAGCGCCCGTATTTGAGATCGCCTTCATGGATTGAGCGACAATCGTCCCGTTGTTTTGGACGCCTGTTTTGAGCCAGATGCTCATCGCATGGCGACTGTTAGTGGCCGTAAATTCTTCTTCTCTCGTAAACTGCCATTGAACCGGTTTGCCTGTTTTCAGCGTAGCCAGCACGCACAGATCTTCTGTGATAATTTCCTGTTTGTTGCCAAAGCCACCCCCAACCTGAGGCTTGTAAACTCGCACCTTTTCTTTAGGCAGATCAAACAGTTCGCACAGCAGCCTTTGACAGTGAAAGGGAACTTGCGTGCTAGAACGAACAACCAGAACGCCCGCGTCATCTAGCCAGCTAATACAGACATGAGGCTCTAAATGCACGTGCTGTACGGCGGGCACGGTGTAGGTGTTTTCGACAATTAAATCGGCGGCGGCAAACCCTGCGCTCAAGTCGCCCTTGTCTAGAGCGATCTCTCCGGCAATATTATGCGCGGCGTCGTGAATTCCACCAGATTCTGGCTCATCGTGAATGACGACCTCTCCTTGCATCGCCTCAACAGGACTGATGACATGGGGCAAAATCTCATAGTCGACCTCGATTAGCTCGCAGGCTTTAGCGGCGGTTGCTTCTGTATCCGCGACAACAGCAGCTACGCGATCGCCAATAAATCGCACCTTGTTATCCAATAGATAGTGATCCGCAGGATCGGGTGCGCCTACGCCATGCCCAGCAGTACTGTAGGCGCGGCGCTCGACATCTCTGTGGGTGAAGACGGCTTCAACGCCTGCCAAGGCTGCGGCTCGACTGGTATCGATACTGCGGATGCGGGCGTGGGGGTGGGGCGATCGCATCACTTTCAAATGCAGCAGTCCCGGTGGCGACCAGTCGGCAGTATACACCGGCTTGCCAGTCACCAAATTCGGTCCGTCCTGCTTGGGCACCGCTTTGCCGACCTGTCCTTTTGAGTCAGCAGTCTGGTCGGCGCGCTCACCGCTAGATATACCGCCAGATTCGCTGCCAAATTCACTGCTGCCCTCAATCACGCTCTCAATAATCGCCTCATAGCCGGTGCAGCGACAGAGGTTACCCTCTAGCTCCAGTCTCAGCTCCGCTTCTGTTTCGCACGTCAGCTTACTAGCTGTCATGATCATTCCAGGCGTACAGTAACCGCACTGAAACCCCTGCTTTGTGAGAAAAGCCTGCTGCATGGGCGACAGTTTCCCACTCTCTCCTAATGTCTCATTCCCTTCAATCGCAATCCCTTCAATAGTTGTGATCTGATGGCCATCGGCTCTCATCGCCGGATAAATGCAGCTATGAATAGGCGTGTCATCTACCCACACTGTGCAGCCTCCACAGTCACCCGACTCACAGACGCGATGCACACCTGCATAGCCCAAAGATCGAAGCAGGCTCAGTAAGCTCGTCCCAGGATGACAGCTCATATCGTGATCTTGACTGTTGACCTGAAAGTTCAATGTAAGGGGGCCTCCTGCGAGTGATATCAGCTCGTTAGTATCGACGTTTTCCGTCTGTGTCTGCGCTTAATTCAGCGATGCCTCGTTTCATTAAGACCTGAGTAATGTGCTGGCGATAAGTCTTGCTTCCTCTCTCGTCATCTAAAAACAACTCTTCTAGAGGGGCTGATGATAAAGAGGCTTCAGAGAAAGCTTCTGCAATTTGTTCATCTGTCGGAATGGCTGAAAATTCGATCAGGTACGGTGCCTTGACGCTGCCGCCAATACCGAACCTCACTCGCTGCGTGGGGGGATGATAGGCCGTGACCACGATCGCGATCGCGAGGCCTGCCGTTCCGACTGCCATCCGCTTGAAGCAAGTGCGCCACTGCAATAGATTGCCTGAAGAAATCTGGACTCTGCGCAGAACTTCCCCCGCCTGCAAAATCGTTTGCTTCGGCGCGGTTTGAAAATTAACGGCTTCCACAAAGTAGGGATCGCCGTTCGGTCGCCAAACCTCGTACTGAGCCTGTAGCGCCACCATAACTGGAGCAAAAGTACTCGCGCTTAGAGCTAAACAGACATTGCCCCCTACTGTTGCCGTATGCGAGAGCTTGAAAGAGGCCAGTTCTCTCACAGCATCTTTTAGCGCCTCTGTTGCTCTCCAGTTGTCGGGAAAAGAGAAGGCCAGCAAATCGTTTTGAATGCAGGTAGACCCAATCGAGAGACCGGCTGAGGTGACTTCTATTTCTGACCAGTCAAGCTGCTGCATGTCCACCAGAGTTTTCACCTGGGGCTGAGCCTCGTTGAACAGCCAAGTGCCGCCAGCTAGCCAGTTCCAGTCAGCTTGCCAGCCGGAAACCGCTGAGAATGTCTGCGGTCGCAAATAGGTTTCAACGCTATGCAAATCCATTTGGTCAGCGGCCCTTTGCTATACACATAACTTTCTTACTATGCTGCGAAATTAATTTTGATACTGTACGCACGGTTGCAGAACTAAAATCTCGCGGTAGGTACGTTGTCTTAGTGCGATCGCCACACCTCCTCGATCAACATCTACAAGCTAAGCAGAAATGGAAAAATTCATCCAAGGTCTACCCAAAGCTGAACTCCATCTACATATAGAAGGAACGCTGGAGCCAGAAATGATGTTTGACTTGGCTAAACGCAACCGTATAGACCTCCCCTACAAATCAGTCTCGGAGGTCAGAGAAGCTTACAACTTCGACAATCTAAAGTCTTTTCTAGATATCTACTACAAAGGAGCCGAAGTACTACAGAACGAACAGGATTTTTATGACTTAACCTGGGCCTATCTACAAAAGGCAGCTAGCCAGAACGTACGTCATACAGAAATATTCTTCGATCCGCAGACGCATACGCAGCGAGGTATTGCCTTTGAAACTGTTCTACAAGGTATCAACCGGGCTTTGCAAGACGGCGAAGCAAAACTGGACATTTCCAGTCAGCTCATTCTCTGTTTCTTGCGAGATTTGAGCGCTGAGCAAGCTTTGGAAACACTTGAGCAAGCGCTTCCCTACAAGGAGACGATGGTCGCTGTGGGCTTAGATTCTGCCGAGAAGGGGAATCCACCTTCTAAGTTCAAAGCAGTGTTCGATCGCGCCCGGGCAGAGGGCTTTTTGACGGTTGCCCATGCGGGTGAGGAAGGCCCCTCGGAGTATATCTGGGAGGCTATCAACTTACTCAACGTCTCTCGCATCGATCACGGCGTTCGCGCGATGGAAGATCCAGACCTACTCGACTACCTGACTACAGAACAGATTCCGCTTACCGTCTGCCCGCTCTCCAACATCGAGCTGAAAGTGTTTGACTCTATGGAAAAGCATAACCTCAATCAGCTTTTAGAATTGGGCATCTGCGCCACGGTTAATTCGGACGATCCTTCCTATTTTGGTGGCTATGTTGCCGAAAACTATCAGGCCGCACAGACCGCTTTGAGCTTGACCAAACAAAACCTCTACCAGCTTGCCAAGAACTCTTTTCAGGCATCTTTTCTACCGGCAGACTCTAAGCAACGATTGATTGCTGAATTGGATGATTACTACAATGACTTCCCAATCTCTGAAAACACTAGGTACGCCTCCTAACGCTTGGCTGGTAGATGAGCACACTGCGGACATCACACGATCCCCCTTGCCGCCACGGGAAATAGTGCTACCAACTTCTACCAAGACGCTGAAACTCGATCTTTCTAAGGCTGCGATGCTTGTTATCGATATGCAAAATGACTTCTGTCATCCCGACGGCTGGCTGGCGCATATTGGCGTGGATATAACGCCAGTGGGGAGTGCGATCGCGCCCCTGCAATCCCTGCTACCGGCACTAAGAAATGTCAACATTCCGATTCTCTGGCTCAACTGGGGCAACCGCCCTGACCTATTCAATATCAGTGCCAGCCAACGCCACGTTTATAACCCTACTGGCAAAGGCATCGGTCTAGGCGATCCGCTACCGGCTAGCGGAGAACCTGTTTTGACGGCTGGCAGTTGGGCAGCCGCCGTGATTGATCAACTAGTGCAACTGCCTCAAGATATTCGAGTAGACAAGTACCGTATGAGTGGATTCTGGGATACGCCCTTGGACAGCATTCTGCGTAACTTAGGCCGTACCACGCTCTTTTTTGCAGGTGTCAACGCCGATCAGTGCGTTATGGCAACGCTCCAAGATGCCAACTTTCTGGGCTACGACTGCGTTCTGCTGAAGGATTGCACTGCCACAACTTCCCCTGAATTTTGTCTGCAGGCGACTCTCTACAACGTTAGTCAGTGCTTCGGGTTTGTAGCCCATTCACAGCCGCTGCTTTCAAAGCTGACAAACCAACACTTATACGGTTAGGTCTCTGGCTTGCCTCAATCTATGTAGGTTCGTACATTGCGAATGGCCTGAGCAGCATAGCCATCGCCTGGTCTCTCAACTAGTGCATTCTCAAAGGCGCGGACGGCCTGCGGGTAGTTGCCTCTCTCAGTAGCGTCATAGCCTTGCCGCATGTACCGGTCATAGGCTGATTCGGCAGTTTCATTTAAGCCGTATTCGCCGTCTTTTAGGGCATCAACTGCGTTCCAGTAGGCGACAGTAGCCTGCCGATCACTAGGCTGGTCGTAGAGTGCGCTTCTAAAGTATTCTCGTGCGCTTAGAAAGTCTTCTCTTTGTACAGCGGCGTAGCCTAGTCGCATGTAGCGATCGTACAGCGGCTCGTTTACATACGCTGTGTAAGTCTGGTCTACGTCGTTAGGAGAATCTGCCTGAACGCCTCGGGCGAGGTATGTTTGTACGTTTCGGATTGCCTGGGTAGCGTAGTAATCACCGGGCCGTAGGGCCAGAGCTGAGTTGAAATAATTCACGGCTAGTTCGTAGTCGTCAGCTTCGGTGGCATCGTAGCCTGCTTCCATGTTTGTGTTGTAGGCGCTGGCTCTAGCCGTCAGGTCTTCGTCTTGTAGCTGCGATCGCATATTCCAATAGGCAGTAGTCGCCTCTCTATCTTGAGGAATCGCGAACAGCGCATAGCGAAAGTAGGTAGCGGCGGCGGCGTAGTCGCCTGCCTGCTCAGCATCAAACCCTAGTCGCATATATTCGTCATATGCACTTTCTGGTAGATAGGGCACCTCATCTGCCGATGTGGTAGGCACGGCATCTGTTTGAGCCTTTGCGGTCAGACTGAGGCTACCGAGCATCGTAGTAGAGAGCACAGCCAATAAGCCGACAGTCGCAAGTCGCGTAATCGATTTCATAAGATGAGTTTGAATTTTCAGGAATGAGCTTCTACTACAAAGTAGACATTCTCCGCATGGAATCATCTCTAGCTATTGGTCTATTTCGCGAGATAGAAATGTATCAGAACCCTACGATGTGTGTCGTTGCTGGGCTCGCAACGCTGATCGGCGCAATCTTATTATCTTTTACTAGCGCTTGATACACCATTGCTGCAACTTCTGCGCGCGTGGCGGCTCGGTTGGGTTCCATCTGAGTAGGCATAGTCACCGGTAGCGGATTGACGACTATCTCATTCATGGTGGCAGCAGTCGCCTGACTGTATGCCCAAAATGGAATCTGAGCGAGATCGGTATAGTTAACGCTGAGGAACATTTCAGTATCATCTATGGGTTCTAGCCTGAGGCCACTGCTAAGGGCGACAATCACCTGCACTCTAGAGATATCAGAAGTGGGATCGAACAGACCTTGACCCACACCGCTCATGAACCCACGAGATTCAACAAAGTCAATCGCGGGCAGTGCCCAAACCACGCTGCTAACGTCTCTAAACGCTGCTGATGCTGGTTTGACCGCTGGCGCACTAGCAAATGCCTTGTTCAACATAGCGGCAAACTCAGCGCGGGTTAAGAGCTGATTGGGTCTAAAGCTGCCGTCGCTGTAGCCGCTGATGTAGCCGTCGGCAGCTAGCGCATCTATAAATGGCTTGGCCCAATAGTTATCTCTAACATCGCCAAAACTATCGGATTGTTTAACGCTAGCAGGTGGCTGTAGTTCTGCACTTGCGACGGCACTACCAAAACTGACCGGAATCTTCCTATCCGCCTTGGCTGGAACTACAGCCGATAGGAAGATTCCGGTCAGCAGGCCAGCAGGCAATAGACGTAAAATACTGTTCATCGAAAGAAAATCCAGAAGGGCAAACGTTGTATGAAAATAGAGCGCTAATCTCTACAGGATCACTTTTGCTAGTGGCTCGAATTTTTCCACTAGATCCGGTCTGGTGACCAAGGTTGGAAAAGGATGGGTGGTGTAGTCTTTGCCAATCTCCAAAGGAAAGGCGGCTTCTCCATTTAGGTCGATCCAGCTAGCACCCGCAGCCTGACAAATTGCCCACACCGCCGCAATATCCCAAATTTTTGGCGTTGCTTCTACCGCGCCAAGACAGATGCCCGAAGCGACTGTCAGAAGGTTGTAAGTCGCTACGCCCAGCATTCGGATTTTGCAGGGAAAAGGATTTTGTAGCACTTTGAGGCTGCGAGCGCACAGGCTGAACAGACGAGTATTAGAAGGAGTGCTGGTAGAACAGTTCTCTCCTATACAGATGATTTCGCCGTTTACAAAGGCACCTTTTGGCATGTCTAGCCCGGAAGTGCCAGGTAGAAACCCATAGAAATGCTGATTGATAGGGGGCAGATATACATGGCCAAAGATAGGTGTGCCCTTATACAGAAGTCCTAGCGAAATGCCCCACAGCGGAACGCCACGGGCAAAATTTGTGGTGCCGTCAATGGGATCGATCACCCAGCACCAGTCTGTGTCTGGAAAGATGTGTTCGGCTTCTTCTGTCAGTACGCCGTGCGCTGGGAAGGCTGTGGCGATGCGATCGCGCAGTTCTTGATCCGCCCATTTGTCATACTGCGTCACCAGACTACCGTCAGATTTTTGTTCAGCGGTTGCCTTCCCAAAGGCCGTCATCAAATGTGCGCCGACTTCTTTGGTGGCTGTTTGGGCAAAGGCCGCAACCTTATCCCAGTAGTCTGCTGTTGTCATTACGTTCCGTCCAAAATTTTCGCTTCGGCATTAGTCTTCGGCATTAGTCTAGATCATTCTCTAACGCTGCACTGATTGCTTGCTTAGCGTCGAGCTGAAATTCGGCAATATCTACCCGGCTGACCAGTGCGATCGCCACCCACATCCCCACCGCCTGCGTCAAAAATACCAGTCCATAGGCGGGTAATAGCTGCGCCGCTGTTGGCTCTGCCACCGCTGAGGCTCCTGTCAATACCTTACCCAAAGACAGCAGCCCGCCGCCCAACAGAGACGCGCCACCCTGCGCTGTCGCCTGCGCCAGTCCCCAAGCGCCAATAAACGTGCCCGCTGTCTCAGCCGCCGTCAGATCCAGCATCAGCACAATTGAGCCCGTCGTCAGCACGCCAGAAGCCAATCCAAACAGCCCTACCGCCAGATTTAGCGCCATCGGATTCGCCGTCAGTCCGACGGCTATCAGCCCAAGCAAGAACACAGAAGCGACGCCACAGCCCACCTTCACCGTCCGCTTTTTCCCCAACAGCGGCATCAACACAAAACCCGTACTGATAATGCCAATCAGCGTCCCAATGCCAAAGAAAGCATTGATCGTTGTAGTCTGTTTGATCGTCATCCCAAAAATCTGACTGCCGTAGGGCTCTAGCACCGGATTTTGAGTAAACAGACTTAGACTCAGCACTAGCAAAAAGCAGAAAAACAAACCAGTCTGACGGCTCGCTGTCAGCACCTTCAGCGCTTGACCAAAGGTAATACTATCTTCCCTATCTCTAGCTGCCGATCGCTGCGCCAGCTTAGAAAACCGCTTCTCAATGCCGACCGTACTCACCAGCGTGATTGCAAACACAATCGCCGGAACAACTATAAACAGGCGATTGATCGGCCCTTTTAGCTCTGCAATCGTACTCGCATCGTCCACAGAGCCCAGCACGACATTAATGATTGCCACACCTGCCACAATGCCGAGCATCAGCATTGACCAGCCGATTCCGACAATCTTCGACTTTGTTTTCTCGTCAGAGACATCGACCAGCAGGGCCGTAAAGGGCGTCGTTGCAGCTAGCGCCAGTCCATAGACAGCAAACACTACTGCTAGCAGGCCCGCCCACGGATAGGCACTCGGTCCCCAGCCGGTTTCGGCTATTTGCTCACCTAGTCGCCACATCACCTGCACGGCAATAAAGGCACTGACGCCCATACCGCCAATGCCTAGCCAGATATAGCCGCTGCGATAGTGTCCTAGTATAGGCTTCACATCGGAGCGCTGGCCAAACCAAACCCGCGCTGGAGACATGAACTGATACACCGAAATCGCGCCTGCGGTTATCAGAGCGGGCACCCGCAACTCGTCAATCATGACGCGGTTGAGCACACCCAGCGTTAGCAGGGACATAATCGCCACGCCCATATTGAAGACGCCTAAACGCACCATCGAGAACAGGCCGATCTGCGGCTGCTCTTGTGATCGGACTGTGGGGATCTCGCTGCTTGTCATTGCTAGTGTCTGTCTTGCTGAATGAATATCAAACTGAATGAATATCAAAGAAGTTGGTAACAGCATAAGAGATTGTAGACGCCAAAAAAAAGCGGGCGATCGCACTGCGATTCACCCGCTGGTCTGTACCTAAATTTGTTCTCTTAAAAGAGCCCTTTCAAAAAGAACCCTCGTCTAGAAAGGAAACTCACACAAAATCAGCCGTCTCCTAACAACTGATTTTGCGTCAGTTATAAAGTTCTACTGGTTGTCTTCAGCAGAGTCAGTAGATTCTGCGATCGCAGCTGGCTTAGCACCCGCTACGCTCACTTTCACCACTTTGTTGCGTACGTCCTCAGCCTTGGGCAGAGTCAGCACCAGCACACCGGCTTCGTAGTCAGCAGTTACTGCATTGTGGTCGATGGCCACAGGCAGAGAAACGACTCTACGGAACGCACCATAGCGGAACTCATTGCGGCGCAAGGTCTCACCTTCAGCCAGCTCTAGGCCAGATCGGGTACCCGATACAGCGACGACTTCGCGGCTAGCTTGAATATCAATATCATCGACACTGATACCCGGCAACTGTACTCGCAATGTCAGCGCACCCTCGCTTTCGACTAGGGTTGCAGCAGGTGTCCAGGTAGTCGGCGCAGTTTCGACCCCAGCAAAGTCATCAAATAGCTGATCGAGCTGTTGCTTTACTGCGTTGATTTCTTGGAAGGGTTGCCAATAACGAACAATCATTAACGTATCTCCTAAACGGTATGCACCTATAGTGCCAATTGCGACAGGCGATCGCGTAGTGATAGAAACCACACCTACCGGTAGAGGATGCCGATATTCGGCTGAGGTACGGTTTTCCTAGAAGGATGAATTATGAACGACGAGTGAAAGCAGCTATGAACAAAACAGTTCTGATTACCGGCGCGTCCAGAGGGATTGGGGAAGCATTCGCTCGAGTCTACGCCAAAAAGCAACACAACCTGATTTTAGTCGCCCGAAACGAGAACGACCTCGACGCGCTAAAAGAAGAACTTTCTACCCAGCACAGTGTTGAGATTGTTGTACTTAGCCACGACTTAACAAAAGGGGACGAAATACAACAGATTTTTGAGCAGGTAAAACAGCAAAATCTTACTGTGGATGTTCTTATTAATAACGCAGGCTACGGTGACTACGGCGAATTTGCTAGCGGCGATTGGGCCAAACTACAGGGAATGATTCTTCTAAACATTCTCGCCCTCACCCACCTCAGCCATCTATTCTTGCCCGGCATGATCGCCAGAGGCCAGGGTCAAATTCTCAACGTCTCTTCTACCGCCGCCTTCCAACCCGGACCCATGATGGCCGTCTACTTTGCTACCAAAGCCTACGTCCTTTCACTCAGCGAAGCCCTATCCGCCGAAACCGAGGGCACGGGTGTCACCGTCACCGTCCTTTGTCCAGGACCCACCCAGTCTAACTTTGGTCAAAATGCCAACATGGATCAGATAGCCCTGATGGGAGATGTCACTAGCGATAAACTGCCTACCGCTCTATCCGTCGCAGAATACGGCTATGAAGCTTTGAATAGTGGAGAAGTCGTCGCTGTCCACGGTGTGATGAATAAAGTTTTGACCTTCATGCCTCGCCTGACACCGCGTGGGGTGATTCGGAAGGGAGTTAAGCAGTTTATGACGCCGAAGGAAGGATAGAAAATTAGGGGAGGTGAAAGGGGAAGAAGGCGATAGTAGAGAGTCGTGCGAGCCGTTGGTTGCAGACCAAGAGCTATCGTTTTAAGGGGCGTACCTTGAAAGAGATCGAATCATCTGAACGATCTGTACCTTCCACATCCGTACCCTTGACTTCTTCACCTTTTGCTTGATTCAAATCCAAGTTCTTTTTGTCTCCTTCACCCAATCCTATTTCCCTTTTTCCATTCCCCACCTCCGATTCTCCAATTCCCCGATTCCCCACATTACTCACCGCCGCTAGTCCCATCCCACCTAGCACCAGCCAAACCCCACTCGCATGCCAGCCACCGGCCTGTACAATCCAGTCAAATAATTCCACGGCTGCGAACAGCATGACAAAAGCGGATAGCCAAAATTTCATGACAGCTCACCTAAACAGCGTCTAAAGTCAACGTCGCGCTCAGAATAGCGCATATCACGTTTCGCCCTGGTCATTAAGAAGACAATCAAGAAGGCCGAAATTGAGAAAAATGGCGCTAGAGTAGATAGAGCTAGTACCACATGCATTTGTACACTAGCTGACCATGCTGCCTTCACCATGCTGCCTTCTAGAAGTAAGGGTCTCATTACTTGGACCTGTGTGAAGCAAAATGGCAAACAATATAGAAAGAGCGTAACTAGAGAGTCAAATGTCACAACCTGCCGTGTTACAGAAGTCTGACGATGCCCCATTTCGAGGCATTACCTTACTCTCAGATAGAGAAATAGAGGCTATGCGTCCTGCTTGCCGCCTTTCCTCTGAGCTGTTGGATTTCCTGACGCCGATGGTTGTCCCCGGTGTGAGCACGCTAGAGCTAGATGAAGCGGCTGAGAGCTGGACCCAAAAGCACAAGGCTACTAGTGCCCCGCTTGGCTACCCTGGAGCCCAGGGGGCTATGAATTTTCCTAGGTCTATCTGTACCAGTATCAATGAAGTTGTCTGTCACGGCATTCCTAGCAAGAAAGATATTCTTCAAGAAGGCGACATCATCAATATAGATGTCACGCCGCTGCTGAATGGCTACCATGGCGACAGCTCACGCACTTTTATGGTAGGCGAGGTATCGCCGCTCGCACGCAAGCTGGTGGAAGTAACTGAAAAGTCGATGTGGAAAGGGATTGAGGCGGTCAAGATCGGTGGGCGCATTGGCGATATTGGTGCGGCAATTCAAGCGTATGCTGAGTCGGAAGGGTTCGCGGTAGTGCGTGATTTTGTTGGGCATGGGGTTCACCGCACTTTCCACGCAGAGCCGCAGGTTCCACACTACGGGGTCGCTGGCAAAGGTAAGAAAATTCGACCTGGTATGGTCTTTACAATCGAGCCAATGCTGAATGAAGGTACTCACGAAGTTGAGCTGCTAGACGATCAGTGGACTGCTGTAACTAAAGATGGCACACTGTCTGCCCAGTTTGAGCATACGCTGGCGGTTACGAAGTCTGGCGTAGAAGTACTCACTAAGATGCCAGCACCGGTTTTAGCTTAGTGGTTTAGCTGGCTGGCTGCTCTGGTTGATCTGCCTGAGCTGATAGATATTCGGTCTTGAGAATTGACAAGAGCAAGAGGTCTTCGTAGCCTTGCGGTGTTTTGTAGGCTTTTCTCAATCTGCCTTCGTCGACAAAGCCTTCGCTACGATAGAGGTGCTGGGCGCGTTTATTACTAGCGACAACGTCTAGTTCTAGCCGATGATAGCCAGACTGTTCAAAGGTAAAAGCTTTGATCCATCGCAGTACCTTTCTACCAAATCCTTGGCCTTTGGGCAGGATAACAATTCGCTTAAGCAGCAGTGATAGATGCGAATTCTCTAGTCCGACCAGAATCACGTATCCAATAGATTGAATGGATTGATATGAAGCGGGTAAAGCTGAAGTGGACTGGTCTTCTGGATTCATGCCTACGGTTGTCTTTTCTACGATGAAATGCGCGTCGTTCTTGGAGGCGATCGCATTTTCATGCTGCTTTCGGCTCCACTGACTTACATAAGGAGCGTTGTCTGGATGTCGCTCGGCAGCGAGCACAAACTTAAGGTCCGTTTGGCGAGTAGGGCGCAGGGCTATGCCGTCCATATCTGGCTACAGTCCTCGTATAAGACATTGATGCAAACGCAATTTACTCTATCAAAATCTCTAATCAGCATAGACAAGAAAATTCGATTTTATTGAACAGTCAATGGCAATAAACCGCCTAAAATTGTGACTTTATATACAGCCTGAGCCGTTGGCACGCTCGTGCTTTGGATAAGAGATATATTTTTGACCGCTTCGAAGGTTCCTCAGACATCCGAGATCTTGTTCAAGCTCTAGATTTGGGCACAAGTCTTGGTACGATAGCTCCAGAGATTTGGGTGCGAGCAGTATGTTTTTGAACGGCAAGGCCGCGTTGACCAGATAATGACCAAGGTATAAATTTTTACTATAAAAACTTGCTGCGTATTGTTTCGCCCTATTCGGTTGAGTGGAGCAAAGGTAGCACAATGTCATCAGACGAAAGTGATCGAAACTAGTCAGATCGCGACTACCCGTTCCGCCCACTTGTCACTTTTCGCTTATGGTTTACGATATCTTTTTGTCGTCGCCTTTCTTATTTTGCGCCGTTCTGAGGTTTCACTTCTCGATTAGTTTAGTTTGTTGGTTCTTGCTCTACCGGTGGTATGGTCGATCGGTTGAGGTTCTGCCATGCAGCTAGAAAACAGACTTTTTGGTAACTCTTCTCATGACGATCGTGACCGTGATGATCTCGCTCAAAGTGACTCCAATCACGATGGCCTGAGTCTCCTGGGCAAAGTTGCGCTGGTCAACAGCAGCCGAGCCGGTATCTGCGCAGAATCAGCGCATCAGCTGGCGCTGGCCGGAGCCAGGGTAATTGTTTGTGGGCTCAATGCTAGTCAAGGAAATGAGACTGTTGCTGAGATTCAGCGCAGCGGTGGGCGGGCGCGTTTTATCTTGACGGATGTGTCTATGTCTGCGGATGTCCAGGCAGCTATCAATGAAACGATTGCAACGTTTGGCCGGCTGGACATTTTATTAAATTTTGCGAGTGACGATTACGAACGGGACGGCGCTCTCTTAGAAGTCTCTGAGACAGCCTGGGATCGGATTACGGAAACAACTTTGAAGGGTGCGTTTTTGTGCTGTCAGTATGCGCTACCTTTTTTGCAACAGACGGGTAGTGGAAAAATTATTAATCTGGTAGAGCAAACGGCATCAGCGCAAAATCGCTCGGTAGCAAGTATCTGTCAGGGTGGGGTGGTGGCGATGACCTATGCGATCGCACAGCAGTTCTCCGACCAATGCGTCTCAGCCAATTTAATCTGGGTCATTCAGCCTGCGCTCGCGCCTAGCAGCATCGCCCCTGAAAGTCTCACACGCTCACTTGAAAAAATCCTCTACGGTCCTACTACCGAAGACACTGACTCCCGGCCTTTTGCCAATGCAGCCGAGGCAATCAGCCACCTAGTTAGCAGCGCAACCAATCTTCACGGTCATGCTTTAGTTGTCAACATAGCCTGTGAATAAGCTAGTGAAATAGCTGTCAACTCGCTGCAATCTCCGCCAAAGGTTACTCCTCTTCGGCTGCACTCTCTTTGGCTACAGGCTCCTCAACAACGATGTCATATTCGCCGTCCCACACAGTGGTCAGCAGCGCCAGTCCTGTTTGCGTCAGCGTAGCCTCATCGTTCGCAAATTCAACATCTTGCGGATCGCCTCCTGCCGCCTCAACGAGATCGCTCATCCATATGTAACAAGGCGACGCCTGCTGTCTTAAAAGCTGCTCTAGCCAAATTTGCTTGTCTAAGGACATCCGCTGTTGCAGCAGCATGTACAGCGGGATCTTGGTTCGATGCTCTACACCGCCTAGCACCTGCTGTAGATACCAAGTCGACTGCATGGGTTCTAGCTCGCTAATTCGCTGTTCTATCCGCAGCAAGATCTGTTCGGTAAAGTCTACCCCCAGATAGCGATCGAGCGCTGCGGCTGGAATTGCTGGATCAACTTCGACTCGCTCACAGACACTAGACCAGTCTACGTCTGGGTAGGCGGACTGGAGCATCTCAAAGGCGCGATCGCTAATCTCAGCCGATGCCGTTTGCAGGTTATAGGAAAAATCCTCTCCTGGCTTTGCCCCCGCTTCTACCAACATCCGAAACAGTCGAACCGCATCGTCAGCCATATTGTCTACTCCCTTACACTTGCCCTTAAACCTGCTAGTCACCTGAAGGCTGAGCGGAGTCGTAGCCTGCCTCCCGATACGCTGCATACACCGCATTAACGTTATACCAATTCAGGAATATGCGACTCAGCTCTTGCGACAGCTGCGGATAGCCCCGCTCGATTAGCCAGCGTAAAGTGGGGCCTAATGTCCGTTCATTCAGCCGCCCGCCTAAAGTCAGAGCACCCCACAAAACTCGGTGTAGCCAGGTCATCTGAATCATTAGACGCACGTCCAGAGTCGGATGCTTTTGATAGAACACGATACCCATTCGCGCCCGCTGAATTTCTTTATCAATCAGCTCGGGCAGCTCTTCTACCGAAAAGGCTGGATGCCAGTGATAACCGACTGCCTCCGGACATTTGATTAGCGAAAGCCCGTTATTTTTCAGCCGCACGCCTAGCTCCAAGTCCTCCCAGCCATACTGAGTGAACTGCGGATCGAATAGGCCAGCTTCTAGCAGCCAGCGCTTTTGAATGGCAACGTTGCCAGTGGCAAAAAAGGCCCGAGAGTAGTCAGTGACCTTAAAAGGTTCGGTGGTGGGGCTCTCAAAGTTACAGGTATTGACCACCCGACCGTAGGTAAAGACACGCTCGTTGCCCTGCTGGTAGGCCTTGGTGAGGGCATCGGCGTGATACTGCAAAAAGCCGTCCAAGACCACCAGATCGCTGTCGATGAAGATGATGGTGTCGCCTTTTGCTTGCTGGACGCCAAAGTTGCGCGCGATCGCAGCCCCCTCATGATTCTGCTCGTACAGCGCCACATGCGAAAACTCATCCGCGTTCGCTCGAATCCATTCCACCGTGCCATCCGTCGAGCCATCATCCACCAACACGATTTCGTATCTCTCAACCAAGCCATCAGGACGCAACACCTGATCTTCCATCGCTTTCAGGCATTTCTCTAGGATCGGCTTACGGTTATACGTCGGAATGACAACGCTAAAGAACATACTGAAGAATGCAGGTGCAATGTTTTCGTTTCCTCATATTCTATTTCATTGTTTCAATATATATTTGGTCACTTGGCTGAAGCGCATATTGCAGGCTAGAAGCTTTGTGTGACAACAGACCAAGTGATCAGCATTTCTCTAACGCATCACTCTAATGCATCAGAGGATGCATCAGAGGAACGCTACATCGAACTTTCAACTGATGTCCGACACTGCAATACTATGAAGCTTGGACACTTCTCAATCGGATAAAAACAAATATGGGTCGCGCAGATAAAGTCGTTTTGGCATACTCAGGCGGAGTAGATACAACCGTCTGCATTCCTTACCTCAAAGAGGAATACGGTGTAAAAGAGGTCATCACCCTAGCTGCCGATCTAGGTCAGGGCGATGAATTAGAGCCTATCCGGAAGAAGGCGCTCACCTGCGGTGCTTCTGAATCCGTCGTCACTGATGTGACTGAACCTTTCATCACTGACTATGCTTTTCCTGCGATTCAGGCTAATGCCCTATACGAAAATCGCTATCCACTTTCTACCGCGCTCGCTCGTCCGCTGATTGCCAAGCTGCTAGTAGATACCGCTGAAAAATATGGCGCTGACGCGGTTGCTCACGGCTGTACGGGTAAAGGGAATGACCAGGTCCGCTTTGACGTGGCGATCGCAGCACTCAATCCCAATCTCAAAGTCCTTGCCCCTGCCCGCGAGTGGGGCATGAGCCGCGAAGAAGCAATGGCCTATGGCGAAAAGTTTGGCCTCACTTTCCCTGTGAAAAAATCTTCGCCCTACAGCATCGATCGCAATTTGCTGGGCCGCTCTATCGAAGCGGGTCCGTTAGAAGATCCCTGGACGGAGCCGACTGAGGAAGTGTTCGTGATGACAAGTGCGATCGCTGACACCCCAGACGAGCCGGAATACGTCGAAATCGGCTTTGAGAAAGGCATTCCCACCAGCCTCAGCGGCGAAAGCCTCGCGCCTGTAGCGCTAGTGACCAAGCTAAACGAATTAGCTGGTCGTCATGGCATCGGTCGCATCGATATGGTCGAGAACCGACTAGTCGGCATCAAGTCTCGTGAAATCTACGAAGCGCCAGCTCTCTCTAGTCCTGATCGCCGCCCACCGCGACTTAGAAAGCCTCACCCTCACAGGCGACGTAACTCAATACAAGCGCAACATCGAGCAGTCCTACGGCCAGATGATCTACAACGGCCTCTGGTATAGCCCGCTCAAGTCCGCCCTCGATGCGTTCATTCAGCAAACACAAGAGCGAGTCACCGGCACCGTTCGCGTCAAGCTATTCAAAGGCAATGCCATCCTCGCCGGACGCAAATCTGACAACGCACTCTACACAGACGAGCTTTCTACCTACGGCAGCGACGACAAGTTCGATCACAAAGCCGCCGAAGGGTTCATCTACGTTTGGGGCTTACCGACTCGCGTCTGGTCACAGAAAACGCGCTAGCAGTGACGTTCTATTGGCCTGAAACCAGGACATCAGAGAACTGAAAGGGGAAAATCTACTCTCACGCTTGTAAACAATCTTTGACAAAGGTAACAAGCTGAGAGTTTCACTAGGGCAGGTCCTAGATTGGACACAGTCTAAACTCAGTATCTTCAGATATCTATACGTTGTTCTACGGTAGATACCTATATTCGCGAGCTCGTAGCTACGGGTAACAGCGACTAACAGCTCGAGTTTGGAGGCTTCTATGCGAATGAAGACGATTAGATTGACTCATCTTATTCAGTCGAATTAATCGCTTTGTCAGCGTCAGCTATCTGCATCGAAAAGATGTACAACTCCCTTTACATCCTCAATCTCTTGGAGAGCCAACAGGTATGTCAATTTACGTAGGCAACTTGTCTTATACCGCGAAAGAAGAAGATCTAGAAGGTGCATTTGGCGAATACGGCACCGTCAAACGCATTACCCTGCCGACCGATCGCGAGACGGGCCGCCCTCGGGGCTTTGCCTTCGTCGAAATGGAAGACGAAGCTACCGAAGATAAGGCGATCGAAGCGTTGGACGGGGCTGAATGGATGGGCCGCGAACTGCGAGTCAACAAGGCTAAGCCACGCGAGCCGCGCAACAATCGCTCCTCTGGCGGCGGCTGGGGCTGATTCCACCATTATTCCGGTATTTAGACAGGCTGATTTTGCGGTAGACTAGTTTCTCATGAGCAAAATTGAAAAGGAGGTGAACTAATACATGGCTCAAGTTGTCCTCGGACAAGACGAAAATCTCGAAGCTGCCCTACGACGTTTTAAGCGCAAAGTAGTGCGAGCAGGTATTTTCCAAGACATCAAGAAAAACCGCTATTTTGAGACACCTCCCGAAAAGCACAAGCGTAAAGCGCTAGCTCGTCAGCGTCAGCGCAAGCGTCGCTCTAGACGATAGGTACAGGTGAAAGTATCGGTTTGCAAAATCGATCAACACAAAAAGAGAAGGGAGTGCGACCACACAAAGAGCGTACTCCCTTCTCTTTTGAAGATCCGGCTCTATCCCCTAAACATACTGCTCACCGAACTCTCTTCGTGAATTCGCCAAATAGTCTCACCTAGCATATTGGCCACTGAGAGCACCGTCAGCTGATCAAACTGGCGGTCCGGCGCGACTGGAATTGAATTGGTCACAATCACTTCTTCAAATAGACCTTTGGATAGTCGTTCTACCGCCGGGGGAGAAAAGACCGCATGGGTAGCGCAGGCATACACATGCTTGGCACCTTGTTCGCGTAGCACCCTAGCCCCCTCACAGATGGTTCCGGCTGTATCGATCATGTCATCGACTAGTACCGCCGTCTTTCCTTCGACATCCCCAATTAGGTTCATCACTTCAGCTACATTGTGCGCCTGCCGCCGCTTATCGATGATCGCTAGCGGCGCATCATCTAGCATTTTGGCGAAATGTCTAGCACGAGCGACCCCGCCAACATCTGGTGAGACCACCACTAAATCTTCAATATTTTTGCTGGCTAAGTACTCAGTTAGCACCGTCGAGCCATATGCATGGTCACACGGAATATCAAAGTAGCCTTGAATTTGCGCCGAGTGAAGATCAATAGCTAGAACTCGATTGGCACCCGCCTGGGTAATCAAATTAGCGACCAGCTTGGCTGTGATCGATTCACGCCCAGCAGTCTTACGATCGGCGCGCGCATAGCCATAGTAGGGAATGACCGCCGTAATTTGACGCGCTGATGCCCGACGACAGGCATCGATCATGATCAATAGCTCCATCAGGTTGTCGTTGACCGGATGGCAGGTTGGCTGAATTAGATAGACATCGCAGCCTCGAATAGATTCTTGGATCTGGACGTATAGTTCGCCATCGGCAAAGCGCTTGCGTACCATTGGCCCCAAGTCTGTGCCTAAATAGCGAGCTACTTCCATCGAAAGTGTGCGGTTCGATGAGCCCGAAAAAAGCTTCAATCGGTTGCTCGTCTCTATGCGAGGAAGCATCGCCTTTAGTGGCAAAGTTGCAGAGCGAATCACGGCAGCAGGCCCTCAAAACGTGACAGTGGAGATAGTTATCGAAAACAGTAGCATTCAGCTAAAAACGATTCCTCAGTAGTTAGAAGTAGTTGAAGAATCAAACTGAAATACACACGAAAAAACCAAGCCGGATAGCAGTGGTGATTTAGCTATCGGTTTGTTGCTTGTTTTATGGACGGTGAGAATACAGCGAGATGTATCAGGCATTTTCCATACGAAAGCCACCTAACTGCTTGGCAGCATTTTGCTCTATCGGCAAAGAAAGAGCTAAATACTGATGTCACGCTCTCAATGAATTTTCGACGGTTGTATTATAATGGCAAGCCGCACTGGTGAGCGACAACTTACTTGTATTCGAGACTACCAAGAACTATGTAGCTGTGGTTAGTTTCTTTATAGGTTTTGAGCTTTCTTCTTTTATCACCACTATTGTTAGTACTGAATTTTCGATACTGATTTTCTACTCCAATAGCCATTCGGATGCCCGCGATCCCAAATCGACAGGGATGCTTACTGCTTTTCCTAGTCGCGGTCGTTCGTTAGTCTGCTCGATAAAGGACTGAATCTGCTCTACCGCACCCCATGCATTTAGATAGGCGACAACTTCTTCTAGATGGGCAAAGTAGTCCTCTTCGCTCATGGGAAATGAGGCTTGCTCTAGATAGCGCCACATCACTTGAAAAAAAACTTTGCGCGGCAGCCGCCGGAGCTGAACGTCGTAAGAGTAGCCCCATTTTTCGATTAGCAGTTCGTGTAGGTCTTGTCCAGTCATGTTTAGTTGCCAGCAATTGTGGCGCTGTAGCTGCTTCGTCTAATTTACATTTATTCACACAATCAGTGCTGGCTCTGAACGATGTAATAATGTTAAGAAGAACTGCGATCTTATGTAGCAGGGGACTTCCGCTGTAGCGAGAGCTATTAAGCTGGCTTGTTCAATGCTGAAGGATTGTAATGAAAGTATAGATATGCTGCCTTGACTGAGCGAAGGTCTAACGCCTGTATGTAAAGTCTGCGCATCTCTTTTTCAACTTAATTTTATCAATGTAGCGTTTAGACAGCTGACCTATGACCCAAGCTTCTGGCAATCCCGATGTTCCTGATTTAGGGCGTCGCCAATTTATGAATCTGCTGACATTCGGGACCATCACTGGAACCGTTTTAGGCGCTGCATACCCAATTATCAAATATTTCATTCCGCCGAGTAGCGGTGGCGGCGGCGGCGGTGTGACAGCCAAAGACGCTCTGGGCGACAACGTCAAAGCGGCTGCGTTCCTAGAAGAGAATACGCCTGGCGCAAAGGTGCTGGTACAGGGTCTCAAGGGCGATCCTACCTACCTGGTTGTCACAGAAGGAGGCGGACTAGAGAGTTACGGCATCAGCTCGATTTGTACTCATCTTGGCTGCGTGGTGCCATGGAATGCAAACGCGGGTAAGTTCATGTGTCCTTGCCACGGATCGCAGTACGATGCGACCGGGAAGGTAGTTCGAGGTCCAGCTCCGCTGTCTTTGGCCCTAGCTCATGCAGATGTCACTGAAGATGACACCGTTGTGCTGACCAACTGGGAAGAGACAGATTTCCGCACTGGCGATAAGCCTTGGTGGTAGGTCAATAGGATGCGATCGCATCCTCATGCCGAGCCACCCCCGCTTTCCTTACTTACATCAAGAAAACTGTTACTTTGCTAGCACGCATGAAAACCCCATTTCCATTCTCTAAGCTAGAAGCCAGGTTCGGTGCTGCTGTTCGCAGCGCAGGCGTCTTCTTAGCCGCTTTCATTCTTTTATGCTCCAGTAGCTGGGCTATGCCTCAGTCTGCTGCGGCCTATCCCTTCTGGGCTCAAGAAAACTACGATTCCCCGCGCGAGGCGACTGGCAAGATCGTCTGTGCCAACTGTCACCTCGGTGAAAAGCAAACGATTCTAGAAGTCCCTCAGTCCGTACTGCCTGACACTGTCTTTAAAGCAGTTGTCAAAGTTCCTTATGATCTGGATGCACAGCAGGTGCTAGGCGATGGCAGTAAAGGCGGCCTGAACGTCGGCGCAGTCTTGATGCTGCCCGAGGGCTTCAAAATTGCACCTGAAGATCGCATTCCTGAAGAGATGAAGGAAGAAGTCGGAAGTACATACTTTCTACCCTACAGTGACGAAGAGCCCAACATTGTGCTAGTCGGCCCCGTGCCCGGTGAAGCGTATCAGGAAATCGTCTTCCCTGTGCTTTCTCCCGATCCCAAGACCGATAAGAGCGTTCACTTTGGTAAGAACCTGGTGTTCGTGGGGGGAAACCGTGGCCGAGGTCAGGTTTATCCAACGGGTCAAGCCTCCAACAACGTTGCTTACAATGCTACGGCAGCGGGCACGATCGCTTCCATTGAAGACACTGGCTTTGGCTACAACGTGACTATTAATAAGGAAGACGGTTCGACCGCCACCGAGGAGATTGGGGCAGGGGCTAATTTATTGATCAGCGAAGGTGAATCGGTTGAGGTCGGTACGCCGCTGACGACTAATCCTAACGCTGGTGGCTTTGGCCAAACTGAGAAGGAACTGGTTCTCCAAAGCCCAACTCGGATTAAGGGTTTGATTGCCTTCTTGGTTGCGATCAGCCTTTCTCAGATTCTGCTAGTTCTGAAGAAGAAGCAGGTCGAAAAAGTTCAGGCTGCTGAGATGAGCTTTTAAGCTGATTTGGTCCTTTAGATGAGTCAGTAGAGAATAAGTCAGTAGAGCAGACCTCAATTGAGGTCTGCTTTTCTGTTGATATAGCTTCTGTAATACCTTTGCTTGGCTTGAACCGTGTGATTGCGAGCTATAAACCTTTTCAAACAGAGCCTATGGCTTTGGATGCGTAATCGAAGAGAAGGCTACGCCTACGGGGACCGCGCGTCACCCGTCTGTTTGCATTGCACTGCGACTTTCTCATGACCTTGCGTGTCCATACAAAATCTTTCATTCGACTGTCTGATCGGCCTGCGAAACAACAGCGCTAGGCAGTTCAATGCCCATGTCTGAAGCGGCAATAGGGTTTACGATTAGCCGCAAATCTTTGACAAACTCAACTGGAAGATCGCCGGGTCTAGTGCCTTCTAGAACTCTTATGACCATATTTCCAGTCTGACGACCCATATCGTAGTAGTCGAAGCTGATGGTGGCGATCGCACCTTTCTCCACAGCAGCCCTATCTTCAGCAAATACTGGCACCTGATTGTCTTTTCCTATCTGAATCAGCGGTACTAGCGCCGCGCTGACGGTGCTGTCTGCCGGTAGATAAATTGCATCTACCGACCCGACTAGACTCTCTGCTGCCGCCGCTACTTCGCCGGCGGCCTGTACGGCGACTGCTTGAACTGCCAGTTCTTGATCTAGAGCAACCTGATTGATCAGTGGGATCAGGGCAGCCGAGCTATTGTTGTTCGCGTCATAGATAACGCCTAGCGCCGTGGCCTCCGGAAGAATCTCTTTGATCAGTTCTAGCTGCTCAGCGATGGGCGGGCGATCGCCAACGCCGCTGATGTTGCCGCTAGGTCTATCAGCGTTGGTGACTAGCTTTGCAACTGCCGGATCGGAGAGAGCTGAAAATATAATCGAGATATTTTTGGATGTAGCTGCGGCAGACTGGGCGCTGGGATCTGCGATCGCCACAATCACATCTGGGTCAGCCATCGCATACTTGTTCGCAATCTGCCTGGCGGTCGCTGGACTTCCCTGTGCGTTTCGCCATTCCCAGCGCAGCGTAGTGCCCGCTTCATAGCCAGCCGCTGCCAGCTCATCCTCAATGCCATCGCGCACAGCATCTAGGTCCGGACGTTCCCACCGTCTGTATTACCGCTACAAACGGCATATTGTCGGCATCACCTACGGTTTGCCCACCCTCTACACAGCTAGGCAACATAGTCGCCATGCTGCTAGCTAACCCCAAGAGGGCAACGGTTAGAAACTTAGTACGGTTCATAGATAGCTACTTGCGGACGGGAGCTACTGTGGCAGCCGCCATTCCCAAAGCAATGTATGTTCCACCCACCACATACTTCTGTCGTCGCAAAAACGAAGAATGCTGAGCTAGCCACTGCCGCATTTTCCCGGCGATCAGTGCATAGGTGCTGTCTCCAGCTAGGCCGACACAGACAAATACGAAGCACAGCGGAATCAGCTGCTGCCAGATCGGACCCGCGCTAGGATCGATAAACTGAGGCAGAAAGGCCAGAAAGAAGATAGCCGCCTTTGGATTCAGAACGTTGACAATGACACCCTGATAGAAAACTTTTGAGAGCGGCTGCGGGACCATCACCTGTTCGATAGAGAGCTCTTCGTGAGAGCGCAGCTTTTGAATGCCTAGGTAAATCAAATACAGCGCACCGATATACTTCACGGTTGAAAACGCTGCTGCCGATGTCATCAAAATAGTCGAAAGTCCTAAGCCTGCCGCGAAGAAATGCACCAGCGCTCCTGTAGAAATTCCTAGAACGGAGGCAAATCCTGCCTGCTTCCCCTGGTCTAGACTGCGAGTCACGATGTATATCGTGGCTGGCCCTGGCATAACCACCAAAATCGCTGTCGCTAGGCCAAATGAAATCAAAGTCGTTAGATCTAACATCAATAGCACCCTCTTGCTTGCACGCGTCTCGCCTATGCAACTGTATAGCAATCTGCACTTAGCTTCTAGCATACTCAAATGCTACAGCCCTTATCCTATAAAGCTAAGTGCTTCGCAAACAGCGAAATGCATTCCGCTGTTTGCTATATCATCAACTGTTTTTGATAAAGTTCGCAGTAGATAAGTTTCAGCGTGAATCTACTTACTGATACTATTCACTCATACGCCCTTCGGAGAAGCTCTATCGAGACCTTTTCCCCTGTCGGCCTATAGACTGCCGTTGAGCCCGGCGGATCGGTTGAAACTCTTCTAAAAGCCCCTATGTCAGATACGCCCGACTCTTTGCCCCCAGAGCAGGCTCCGATTCCTTCTCCGTCTCATCGCCTACGAAACACAATACTAACGGTTGCCGCTGGATTAGGCGTCGTAACTGCCGTAGGTGGAGTAGTACTAGCAGTCTGGGGAAACAAAATCGTCACTGCACTGTTGCTGCCCAGGGTGACGGCTAGCGTGGATGAAGCCATCAAGCGTCCGACTGAGCTGGGCGATGTAGAAGGGTTTTCCTTTTGGGGCGTACGGCTGGGAAAGTCTGTGATTCCGCCGACCGAGAGCGATCTATCTTCGATTACGGTGGATGAGATTGAGGTGAAGGTCGGGCTGCGATCGCTCATCTTCCAACAAATTGCCAAGTCCGATATTATTCTAGTCCGGCCTAATGTCTCGCTCGTACAGGCCGAAGATGGCACCTGGACAGACTTTGAGCTGCCAGAAGCCTCTGAGACAGAGTCGCGAATCAAATCAGAAATTCAGTCAATTAAAGTTGAGGATGCCAGCGTCAGCGCGGTTCCCTACACCGATCCGGCGGCAGCAGCGATTGTAGAACGACGGCCTGTTCAGCTAGAAGATACCGACGTTCTGATTGAGTTCTTTGGGGAGAATGCTAGAGAAGTCACCTTTGAGGCCACTGGAGAGCTGGACTCTGGCGAGTTTGATATCAATGGAGAGGGTAATCTCGACGCGCAAGCGGTGAAGGCAGCGGTGCAAATCGACGATGTGCCGGTGGCGGGCATCAATGTATTTTTGCCGGATTCGATTGGGCTGGCTTCAGGGGAACTGGACGGCAATCTGACGCTGGCTACGGCTTTAGAAGATGGCAAGCTCGACGAGTCAGCAACTGATGTCAAGGGCGTGGCCTCTCTGCAAGATGGAGAGCTGCGATCTAGCCAGCTGTCTGCTCCGGTTGAGGATATTCGCAGTCAGCTGGTTTTCAAGGGGCAAAGGGTCACGGTAGAAGACACGAGCCTAGCGTTGGACGACGTGATTTTGACGGCATCGGGTGACGTGGATTGGGAAGCAGGCTATGACCTAGAAGCTCAGATTCCTGAGATTACGATTGCCAAAGCGCAGGCGCTGGGTGATTTTGATCTGCCGGTGGTCGCGGACGGTGCTTTTCAGCTAGATGTGCAGGTGACTGGCGAGCTAGACAAGCCCCAAGCTCAAGGTCAGCTAGCGAGCCTACAGCCGTTGCTAATAGACCAGGTGAACTTTGAGAGTGCGACGGCTGATTTTGATTTTGATGTGGCGCGATCGCAATTCGATCTCAACGAACTCCGTCTATTGCCCCAAGTAGGCGGACTCGTCATTGCCACCGGACAGCTTGATCTATCAGATTTAGACGAGCTGACGTTTGAACTAGAGGCCCAAGCAGACAATTTGCCCGCCGATACGTTCGCGCAACTCTATGACGTTGCTGTTCCAGAAAATCTTACTATCGGCAATCTCAGTGCAGACATTCAGGCCACAGGCAATCTAGATTCACCGGTTGCAACTGCTCAATTCCAGCTGTCGGAATCTGACTTCCCAGCGACTGGCGAGATGACGCTAGTAAACAATACGCTAGCGCTAGACAATACCCTAGTGCAAGTTAGCGGTGGTACGGTAAACGCCGCTGCCGTTCTAGATTTGGACAGTCTCATCTTCGAGCTAGATGCGCGGGCGACTAATATTGCCACCGATGCGCTCGCCCAGAAATATGGCGTTGCAGTGCCAGAAGACGTTGTAATCGGCAATTTGAGCGCGAATATAGACGCGGCAGGAGAACTGCGATCGCCCACCGCATTCGCTCAGTTCCAGCTTTCAGAATCCGACTTTCCCGGCACTGGGGAAATCGCCTTCGCCAACAACATTGTCACGCTAGACAACACTCAGCTGTTTGTCGCCGACGGCACGCTGAGCGCAAATGCTTCTTTAAACATAGATAGCCGTAATTTTCAGGCCGATGTCGCTACGCGGCGCATTCCTATTCAACAGTTTACCGACCAAGCAGAAGGGCTACTAAGCGCGAATATTTCAGCCTCTGGAAATCTAGATGCGCTTGATGTTGGCAGTATTCAATTGGCTGGGGACGCTGCGATCGCCAATGCCCAGGTTCAACTCACCGAAACCAGCGCACCGCTGCTAGAACGGGGCGACTGGACCACCGCCTTTCGTCTAGAGGGCGATAGCCTCGCCGTCGACTACTTCAACGCCCCCGGCGTCTACGCAGACGGGACCATCGGGCTAGACCTCAACCAGTCCAATCCGATTGACGATCTAAATCTATACGTCGCCCTCCAGTCGTTCGATCTTCAGCCGCTCAATAGCTTCGCCCCGCAAACCGTCAGCGACTACGCCCGGTCGATGGATTCGCCAGCTTTGAAGGTCAGCTCACAGGGACGTTGTCAGACCCGCAGATTGTTGGCGATACCAGACTAGACAGCTTTGCGATTAACGAATTAATGTTCGAACCCCTGAGTGGTCCGGTCGCTTTTTCATTGTCAGAAGGTGGCCGCGTAGATCTTCGCGGGCTCAGATGATCGGCTTCAGCTAGCCGTCGGCGGTTCTCCTCAAGAAGATTTGCTTGACAGACCGATCTCTTTTGAAGTGCGAAATCTGGACTTTATTGCCAGAGGCTCTGGAGACAACAGTCAGTTTCAAGCCAATGTTATTCAACTGCCGCTAGATCTGTTGGATATTCGACCGGCAGTACAGTATGGATTTGGTGCTGTCGCAGGCCGATTAGACGCCAGTATAGATGCCGATCTGACTAACTTGAACAATCCGATCGTGACTGGGGAGGTTGCGATCGCAGACCCCTCACTTTCTCCTATCGACGCCGAGCAGCTCACCGCTAGCTTCGCTTACGCCAACAACACAGTCGATATCCAACAAGGAGAGCTTCTGTTTGACGACAGCCGATATTTGCTGACAGCCAGCGCGGCGCTACCTAGCTCTAGCCAAGACGATATTGAGTACGAAGGGTTACTAACGGTCGCCGAGGGCCGTATCGAAGATCTAGTGCCTATCATTGAAGCTATCGATTTTAGCAACTTTGGCATTGGAGACCCTGCTACGCCGCTGGGATCTGCCGTTGATTTAGCGACGGTACCCGTTGGCGTGCCCAACGCTACCCTATTAGAAAGGCTCGACAGTTTTGTTGCTTTCTTAGAAGAGAATCCACCCGAAGAGACTGAGTCAGGTGACTTGGTGCTGCCTGGTTTGGACGAGCTGACAGGAGAATTCACCGGGGCAATTGAAGTGGCTGGCAGAACATCTGCGCCCTCTGAGCTAACGGCTGACTTTAACCTTCAGGGCGGTGACTGGGAATGGGGACAGTACACAGAAGACAATGAGTTTCTGGTGCGAGGCGAAGTTCAGCAGGGAGCGCTAGCGCTCGATACAGCCTACGTAAATGCAGGTGATACGCAAGTGACGCTGGCTGCCGATGGCGATCTCGATCAGTTAGATGGGCGGCTAGTGGTGGAGAATCTACCCATCGAGCTAGTAGAGCTGATTTATCCTTTGCCAGCAACCGTGACGGGCGAGCTAGACACGATCACAACTTTTGGCGGAAGTCTCTCGAATCCTGTGGTTGTCAGTGAGGTAGCGGTTACTGACGCAGAGGTCAACAGCTACGCGATCAATCGAATTGGCGCGGACTTGGACTATCGCAACGCGGTTCTAACTATAGATGGTGAGATTGCAGTTTTACCAGTAGAAGGCCAGTTGGATAGCGAGATAGCAGAGGAGACAATCACGCCCATCAGCAGCCTAGTAAGCAGTAACAATCCCGTTGTGATAGAGGGCAGCATTCCCTATGCTTTCGGCTTTATGGATGTAGTTCCTCCTACTCAGCAGATTAATCTTATTGCCGTAGTGCCTAGTGAGAACTTTGCACTGGTCAATGCGGTTACAGACGATCAGGTGCGCTGGGAGAGTGGACAGGGTGAGATTGTAGTACAGGTCGGCGGTACGGTTGCTCAACCGCTGTTTGCTGGAGAAGCGACCTTAAGAGATGGTGTTCTTACCAGTGAGCTATTGGGCGACCCGGTGACAAACATCAGCGGTGATATTTTGTTCAACCTTGAACAGATAGACATTCAACAGTTTCAAGCTCAGATCAACGACGGCCAGCTAATCGCAGAGGGAAGGCTACCGCTAGAGCAGCTACAGCAGACGAATACTAATGGCATATTAATCTCATTAGAGAGTCTGCCAATTGATTACAACAGTCTTTTGCAAGCTGATTTTGACGGGCAGGTGCTGGTCACGGGTACAGTGCTAGCGCCCACTATCAGCGGTGGCCTCGCGCTCGCCAATGGCCAAATTCGAGCAAACCAGCTACTACAAGGAAGCGATGACTCTAATCTGCCAACAGAAGAAGAACTCGAAGAGATCAGCCCGTATCGAGCTGAATATTTTGATATTGATCCGTTAGAGGTAGCAGGAACAGAAGAACCAGCAGGTGCTTTAGACAACGTGGCGATTCAAGACTTCACCTTGGCATTTGGCGATCGCCTCACCATTCTGGGTCAGCCCTTCTATAACATCACCGCTGCTGGCGATCTCACCGTTAACGGAACGCTTGCCAACCTACAGCCGGATGGCGTTGTTCAGCTTAGAACCGGCTGGATAAATCTCTTCTCTACTCGATTTCGGCTAGATAGAAATGCGACCAATACGGCAACGTTCACGCCAGACGGCGGGCTAGATCCGTTTTTAGATGTCGATATGCTCGCCAGGGTTCAAGAAACCGATATCACGAATACGCCTGTTGTCGCAGGTGGGTTTTTGAGCGCGGATATCAACGAAACGCCAGTCGAAACAACGGGTAACGTCGAATATATTAGCGTTCGAGCTGAAGCAGTTGGGCCGGCTAGCGAGGTCGGTGACAATTTGGTACTCACCAGCGATCCTTCTCGCGATCAGGGAGCGCTGGTAGCATTAATAGGCAGTGGCTTGTTCACCGATTTGACCGGCGCTTCGTATCTGCAGGCCGCTGAATTTATCGGTGCCGGTAGTCTATCTACCTTTGGCGATCGGGTTGCCGATGCAGTCGGCCTAGAATCTTTTCGGATATTTCCAACTACCGATACGGGCGAAGACAGCACGACTGCTATTGGCATTGGATTAGAAGCCACAGCCGGAATTGGCGATCGCTTTGATATTGACTTCCTACAAGTGCTAAATAGCAGCAATCGACCACAGATCGGCGTAGGCTATCAGTTTACAGACAACCTGAATATTAGAGGCGCGTCTAATCTAGACATAGATGACACTGACTTTGAGCTGGAATACAGAATTAGATTCTGAGTGCTTGAAGCCGTTGCTTGTGCGAGCTACGTTCCTAGATTAGAAAGCATGTTTATCATAGAATTGAGAAAGCTGCCGTTGAACCTAAGTGCTAGCAGACCGAAGATAAGCGAAACCAGTGGAACAACTGCAGGCCGAACGAAGCCAATATCCACTAGCGCAACGTGGCCAAAACTCATTGAGAACGACAGTAGACAAATACTCATGAATGCACCTAATGCTGCACCAGAAAGGAAGTTCTGTAGTGGAGTCGTACTGTCAAAATCAGCAACAATAGGAGCGTCGGTTTTATCTTGTGTCGTTTTATCTTGCGTCATAGATTTCACCTAATCGAGTCAACATTCTTCAAAGCCTATAGCAGCGCTCGAAAGTAAGTGAATCATAGTAGACGGTTCCTTCAGACGCCACAGACAGATGCCACAGAAGAGGGTGCCACAGAAGAGGGTGCCACAGAAGATTCTTCCCTATTGAGCTGAGTCTAATCGCCACCGTACTGGGCTTTTAGGTCAGCCACTCTATCGTCGTCTATCTTCTGAATCAGTACAGGTGGCACCTCGAAAGGTCTGCCTGCCTGCAAAAGCGTTAAGTCGGTAGCATCACTCATCGTACTGCGGCGCTCTGTTTCGGTTAGCTGTAGGGCATCGAACAGCTGCTCTGCGGTGTTCGGAATGAAGGGGGCGGAGGCGATCGCATACAGCCGAATCAAATTAATACAGGTGCGAATCACCACCGCCGCTTCGTCTTTGTCCTGTTTGAACAACGACCAAGGAGCACGAATATCAATGTACTGATTGCCCGCTGACCACAGGGCGTTGAGAGTTTCGGTGGCCTTGCGAAATTCCATGTTTTGGAGATGCGATCGCAACCCCGCCACCATCTCCTGACAAGTCTTCTCCAGCTCAGCCTCAGCCTCACCCGGCTCCCCACCCGCTGGCAGCTCGTTACCAAAGCGCGACGCCGTAAACTTCAAAATCCGGTTGATAAAATTACCAAAATTATCCGCCAGCTCCTTATTCACCTTGGTCTGAAACTGCTCCCAGGTAAACGCAGAATCCGAAGACTCTGGCGCAGAGGCCATCAGCATATAGCGCCAATAGTCTGCCGGAGCAATCTCCAGCGCCTGGTCTAGAAATACACCCCGCTTGGAACTAGTCGAAAACTTCCCACCGTAATAATTCAGCCAGTTGAAGCCCTTGATATAGTTCGCCATCTTCCACGGCTCGCGCGTCCCTAAAATTGTCGCGGGCCACATGATCGTATGAAATGGCAGATTATCCTTTGCCATAAACTGCGTGTAGTTCACATCATCCGCGTCATACCACCAGCTCTTCCAGTCCGCGCCAGTTTCCTCCCCCCAAGCCTTGGTCGCCGACACATAGCCAATCGGCGCATCAAACCAAACGTAAAAAACTTTGTCTTCAAAACCCTCCTTGGGCACCGGCACCCCCCACTTCAAATCGCGGGTGATCCCTCGACTCTGCAACCCTTCATCTAACCACTTGTAAGCAATCGATCGGGTCAGATTTGGCCAGTCAGTTTGAGCGTCTACCCAGCTACGCACATCATCACTCAGCTGGTCCAAACGTAAAAACAGATGGCGGCTAGTACGCACCTCCACCTCCGTGCTGCCAGAAATCGCCGATCGCGGATCGATCAAATCTGTGGGGCTCAGCATCTTCGTACAGTTCTCGCACTGATCGCCCCTCGCTCGCTCGTAGCCACAGTTCGGACAAGTTCCTTCTACATAGCGATCCGGTAGAAATCGCTGATCGGCAATGGAATACACCTGGCTGGTCTCACGCTCTTCAATAAAACCCTGCTCATCTAGACTGCGATAAAAGTACTGCGTCAGCTCCTTTTGTTCTGCTGAAGAGGTGCGGCCAAAGTAGTCAAAAGACAACCCAAACTGTTGATAGATAGACGCCTGCCGCTCATACTGCCGTTTACAAAATTCTGCAACATCCAACCCTTCTTCTAGCGCCGCAATCTCAGCGGGCGTGCCGTGCTCATCCGTCGCACAGATATAGAGCACCTCCTCGCCTTCCTGCCGTAGAAATCGCGCATATACATCTGCAGGCAGCATCGAACCCACCAAATTTCCAAGGTGCTTAATACCGTTGATGTAGGGCAGGGCGCTGGTAATGAGATGTCGCATGGAGGTCTGTCAGAGCGATGTATGTAAATAACAGTAGACTCTAATCAGCCTAACGGGTTGAGGCCCTGCTGACTAGCTCGCGATTCAAGCCACCTGTCGGATCCATTTGCCAAAGGCTACCTGGTTACTAGCCTGGTTTTCTATGTGGATCAAGAAAAACGATGGTTCACCTCTAAATTGCACTTGAGTAAGCAGACTGGTCTCGTACCGCCAGCAGTTACATCGGTGAAGAATTCTTTGTCTAGAAGGGTGATGGACTCTGGTTCTATAGCAGTCTGCACTTAGCTGCCAGCATACTCAAATGCTACAGCCCTTGTCCTATAGAGCTAAGGGACGTGCGTCTAAATAACATACCAATTGTGCATCGGTATCCCGTAGGGGCGTAGCATGCTGCGCCCCTACGGGATGGGACGTTGTTTATCAGCTACTCCCTAAGTGCTTCGCAAACAGCGAAATGCATTCCGCTGTTTACTATAAATAGGCAAGCATTTCTGACAGAAATAGCTCGATGAACTCTAGTAAAAATGTTGAGAGCAGTTCCTTGAAAGTCGGTCGTGGTCGATCATCGCTCTCTCTTTAAACGGCTAGGACTAAACGCCTAGGACGCTTTCCTAAAAGGTACCGGAAAGGGTAGCGTTTTACGTCGAGGCGGCTGCGCTATAGATAGAGACGTTTTTTCTATCTTGACAACATGCGGGATTAATCCTTCCTCATAGCCGTAGCAGTGCGTGCCCAGCACCTTGTCCCAAAAGGTGAAGTACAAACCATAGTGGACGCTGTATTTGCGATGGTGAAACCAGTGATGCATTGGGCCTATTAGCCAGCTGCCCAGCCATCGGCCAAAACCTGAATCTTGAAACATGCGCAGGCTGAAGTGATGCAGCAGTGCGCCTATTGTCATGCACAGAACAACTGCGCACAGCACGCTCAGATGCATAGGAATCAAGCACACGGCTGCCATCAGATAGAGAGCCTGAATCAAGGCTTCTGCTGGATCGAAGGAAAAGGCGGTCAGGGGCGTGGGGTTGTTAGACCGATGGTGACCCTGGTGCATCCATCGGTAGCACTTGGGGTGGTGGGCTAGCCGATGGGTGAAGTAGAAATAGGTGTCTTGCAAGAAGAGGACTAGGCAAAGGCTAAAGCCGATGTACCACCATCCATATTGAGCAGGTTCTAGGTATAGGCGGGTGTAGCCCAAGCTGTAGACCGTAGTCATCAGCGATGCGCAAGTTGCAAAGATAGCGGAAGACCACAGCGAGAGGACAACGTCGTGACGAACATCGGCCCATACAGTGCGGACAGACAGGTTCTCTCTGAGCTTTTTGGTGGCAATGGGTGAGGGCTTCGAGGTTTGTTTGAGGAAGAAAAGGCCGTAGAGTCCGCCTGATACAAGGAGATAGCCGAAGGCGGTGAAGATGAAAAATATCAGACTGTGCCAGCACAGGTCTTTTACTAGCAAAGAAAAATCCAAGATCTGTTCGTATCAATTGAGTACGTTTTTGTTGATCGCAGTTTACTGGTTTGCCCTGCTTGCTCAAAGATTTTGACAGCTTTTGTTGCCAAATCCGTTACAAAAAGACGCAATCATTAATCGGATCAGACTCAGACAAGATAGTCCCCTCTCATAGTGTTCAGCAACAACAATCGATACGTTCCTGTTCAGGAGAGTCTTTCCGTCTCCTCTATGTGTTTATACGAGACCTTCAATCTGAAGATAAATATGAATAAATGTTACGAAAATGCTCTTACATTAAAAAGTGTTGCGCATCTATGATCCCGCTGCTAGCGTATGCATGTTGATTCGAGCAAGGCGCTATTTCCTCTGTTTTTCTTTATCTTCAAGCGCCACTCGCGACTCGTCTCATCCGTATCTACGTTTTTGTATCTCGAGGAGTCCGCTAACTATGAACTCTATTCTGTCTAGCCGACTAGTCCAATCACTTAACGCTGGCTTAGGTCACTGCGTTTCCCTACTACAGCATCTGCTGATGAAAGCTGCTGTTGCTATTTCCCTGAAACTTTGCTGGTTTACTGCTCGAATCCTGTTGAACGGGTCTGCTGGCAAGCGCGCCGGATCAACCCTATAGCGCTGCGCTTGTCATTTCATACATCAACTTTTCAGTTTGCTAGAGGCTACAGGTTCCCGCTGCGAAGAAAGCGCCTGTAGCCCAAACTACGCACAAATAAGGTCTTTCCTAATGAACATCAAAGGTAAGATCGCTCTGATTACAGGTGCCTCTAGGGGTATCGGACGAGCGATCGCATACGAACTTGCCAAAAAGGGCGTTCGTCGTCTAATTTTGGTTGCCCGCAGCGCTCATCAGCTGCATCAAGTTGCCGACGAGATTCGCTATCTAAATGTAGAAGCTATTCCGATTGCGCTCGATCTGACGATTCATAGAGATGTCAGCGTTGTCATAGCCCAGGTATGGCGCGACTACGGTGATATTGATCTGTTGATTAACTGTGCAGGCGTTGCCTATCAAACGCCTTTTCTCAAGTCACGCTCTAATCAGGTGCAGGCCGAGATGTCGATCAACATGATGGGTATGTATACCGTCACCAGTGCGATCGCTCGCCGAATGGCCTCACGGCGCAGTGGCACAATCGTCAACGTCTCTAGCCTGATGGGTAAGATCGCCGCACCGTCGATGGCGACCTATTCAGCTACCAAGTTTGCCATTGTCGGCTTCACCCGCGCTCTGCGAATGGAGCTAGCACCACATAATGTCAAAGTGATGACGCTGCTGCCCTCTTTGACTGATACTGACATGGCTAAGGACATGGAAAAGTTCAAAGGGGTAATTCCAATGAGCGCTGAGCAGGTGGCTCAAGCGCTAGCCCAAGGACTCAGTAAGGATTCCTCGGAAGTGCTGGTAGGCTGGCAGTCGCACCTGGCCGTTTGGTGCGATCGCATCTCACCCTGGCTATTAGAGCGCATCCTCCGCCTCACCGCGCCACATCAGATACTACAAACCCCACGACCAATAACCTAAAAGCCCATTGGCTTGAATACCTGGTACCCTAAAGAGCTACCGATATCTGCCAAACCCATCTGTATATGACGACTCAAGACATATCCGCCTCTGCCTCAACTGATGAGGTGCTATACGGTGAACGCGCAATCGCAGAAGGCGAACTAATCACGTTCCCAAACCCAAGACCGGGGCGGATCTACACGATCGACATCACGCTACCTGAGTTCACCTGCAAGTGTCCGTTCTCGGGCTATCCAGACTTTGCCAGCATTCACATTCACTATGTGCCTGACCAGCGAGTTGTAGAGCTCAAAGCAATCAAGCTGTATATCAATAGCTACCGCGATCGCAATATCTCTCACGAAGAGTCCATCAACAAAATCATGGACGACTTTGTTGCCGCCTGCGACCCGCTCTCAGTGACTATCAAAGGTGACTTCTTGCCCCGTGGCAACGTGCATACCGTCATCGAAGTCAGTCACGAGAAAGTCTCTTAGTTTTTATGCCAATTGTTGTTCAAGCTATTGGATAATCTAGCTAGAAGCACTGGTGTAGAATCGCAGCGCGAACCGCCAGAACCAACGAGAAAACTGAAACAAGAGCAGAGCCAACGCAGCCGATCCCAACAGCCAGACGGGTTCACTGCGGCCCATCATTGTTTTGGCAGGTACGGTGGTTAGAAAAGCAACAGGAATGATAAACGTGAAGAATATTCGGTAGACAGCAGGATAGCCTTCAATCGGGAACCGGCCAGCTTCTAGGAGCGATCGCAACACCTCTGTCACGTTGTAAATTTTGACAAACCAAATACTTGTCGCCCCTAAAATGAACCACAGGCTGTACAGGCTGATAATGCCAAAAGCTAGCGGCGGCAACATCGACAAATAGTCCATCGCAGAAAGTCCAATCTGCCCACCGGCATACAAAACAATCACCACGCCAAAGATCAGGTCGGGAAATCCCCAGGGTGAGACCGTATGTGTTGATAGCCAGAACTGCGAGCTCACTGGCTTTAACAGTACAAAGTCCAAAGTGCCCTCTTGCACATAGCCCACAATCTTGTTCAGATTGGGCACCAGGAAAGTAGCAGCAACCCCTTGTAAAATAGTGAAAATTCCTAGAACGACCAGCGCCTCACTCCAGGACCACCCTGGAAACGTATAGTCAGTACGATAGAACAAGAACAATCCAAACAAGCTACCGACGAGTCCACCTAGACTAGTTAGTACAGCAACTACAAAATTAACGCGGTACTCTAGCTCTGCGGCAATGGTCACCTGCCAAAACAGTTTTAAGACTCTGACATACTGAGCTAGTGACACAGAATATCTCTACTCACTTGTTCACTACAGCATACAACCTGCCAAGGTTCAAAAACGTTCAGTTTTATTTTGACCAGTTGCTTTTGGCGTTGTTTTCAGCCGTTAGATAGATAGTCAGTTTTTCTTGTAGTCTCTATCGGGCTCTGGCAATACGGGACTTTACCGTGCCCAAAGAGACACCCGCAATACTAGAAATTTCTTCATAAGAAAGACCCTGCAGCTCTCGCATAGCAACCGTCTTTTGAAAGACTTCTGGTAGCTCTGACATGGCTTGCTTGAGGTGGTCGTGAAACTCACGAGTCATCATATTGTCGGCGGGGGTTGGCTAAGTAGAAGGCAACTCCCACCCATATTGTCCATCGCTAGAGTATCGAGGTGCATCTAGAGACACCGACCGCTGAAACCGTTTGCGCTTGCGTAACTCGTCATAGAACAGGTTGGTGGTGATTCTGCCAAGCCAGCTTTTGAACTTTGCCGGTTCGTTCAATCTATGAATGCTTTTGTAAACTCGAATCCAGACCTCTTGCGTAAGGTCAGTTCTATCTGACCAGTCGAAGTAAGGTGATAGAGAAGCTTGTCTACGTAGCGCTGATGGCGGGAAACTAGCTCCTCGAAGGCAGCACGATCTCTAGCTTTTAGAAAGCTGGGATAGTGGTATCGCCGTTTGAGATATCAGGTCACTATGTGATCAAAAGCGAGCGTAGAATGACAATACATACGTGATACAAAAATCCATTAAGCGCCCATGCCGGAGTATCTTTTTAGACCTGCTCTCCAGAGCCAGCGATTGATCAAAAGCGCGATCGCGCCCCAGGCAGCCATCATCGCTAGCCCCCTTGTTAGATCAACTGGTAGCCCGATTAGCAAACTAGCTGGAAAATAAACGAGATAAGGGAACGGCGTCCAAAGCGCAAACTCGCGAACCGGCTCAGGAAACAGTGTGAGCGGTGCCACAATGCCCGACAAAAAGGTATAGAACAGAAACCAAAACTGTTGGATTGCTGAGGCTCGTTCTACCCAAAACGACAGCAGCGCAAAGGTGTACTGAATCAAGAACCGCAGACAGAAAGAAAAGATCAAGGTCAAACAGCCCCAGAAGAAAGCATACGGTGTTGGTAACCAGATAGCTTCTGGATAGAGCAGGCAAAATAGGCCAATCAGCAGCAGTATGAAGGGTGTTCGGGTACACCGCTCAGCTAAATGCCCAAAAAAGTGTCGCCATACGGGATCGATCGGCTGCAACAGGAGCGGAGACAGCTTGCCTTGAACGACTTCCTTTTCAAAATCCCAGATCACCCACACCACCGTGAACTGCCGAACTAGAAAAATAGCTAGAAAGTAGCGAGCAAATTCTGCTGGGGTGAAAGCTAGTTCCCCGCTTTGTGCCGCCTGATTCCAAAGGCCGAGGAAGATCAGTGGAAATGATCCTGAGAGCACCCAGAAGATCAGTTCGGCGCGGTATTCGATCATGTATGCGTAGTAGACGGAGAGGAGGGTGCGGGCGACGCGGAAGGAGCGCATGGGGGATAGGGGAGGGGAGATAGGGAGTGGAGCTATGTTCGACCGGTTTCAAAGACTTTGCTGATGACGTCTTCGATTGGGGGTTCGGTGATGGTGAGATCCTGAATTTTTAGGGTGTTGAGTAGGTGGGTGACGGTTTGAGTGAGTTCGTCTGATTTGACTAAGAAGGTAGCTTTGCAGCCTTCTAAGGATTGGAGGTTGCCGTAGGTCTGTAGGGTGGCTTTGTCGATGGACTGGGTGCGATCGAGCTCTATGGAGATTTCGCGGTAGGGGGCGAACTTATCGAGGAGGCCGTCGAGGAGGCCGTCGTAGATCAGGTTGCCTTGGTGGATGACGAGGACGCGATCGCACAGCGCCGTGATATCAGCCATGTAGTGACTGGTCAGCAGTATGGTCGCGCCATATCGCTGGTTGTATTCCTGCAAAAAATTGCGGACGGCTGTCTGCGCGTTTACATCCAGTCCCAGGGTCGGTTCATCCAAAAACAAAACCTTGGGCCGATGGAGCAGAGCCGCGAGCATTTCTGCTTTCATGCGCTCACCAAGAGAGAGTTTGCGCACAGGCTGCTTTAGCTGATCTTGAATGGTGAGCATTTCGGCTAGTTCACCGACGCGCTGGCGAAATTCGGTGTCGCTGAGGCCGTAGACAGCGGCGTTGATACGAAGCGAATCGAGGGCGGGCAAGTCCCAGAGAAGCTGCTGCTTTTGACCCATGATCAAAGTGATTTGTTTGAGAAAGTCGTTGCGGCGGTCAAAGGGGCGATGTCCGGCAACGCTTACATGACCCGTAGAAGGATAGATCAGACCGGTGAGCATTTTGAGCGTAGTGGTTTTGCCAGCACCGTTGGGTCCGAGAAAGCCGACGACTTCTCCAGGTTCGATTGTGAAGGAAACCCGTTTGACGGCTTCAATGTTGCGGTAAGTGCGCCGAAAGAAGTGCTGAAGGGTGCCTTTCATGCCAGGATCTTTGACAGCAACCGGATACACTTTCCCCAAATTTTGGACGTTGATAATAGGCATGGTTCGCGGTAGATGTTCGCCTTTCAACATAATGTACAAAGGTAGGGCGTGCTGACCTTGAAAAGGTGAAAGCTTCTAGAATTCGGATTGAGACCAGCGCGCAATACTGAATTGCAAACACTGACTTAGTAAGAGAAGACAACGTTGATAGAGATGGAAAAAGCAGACCAGCAGGCAATTTGTGAGGTGATTGGACAGCAGATCACGGCGTTCCAGCAGGATGATGCGATCGCAGCTTTCTCGCAGGCCGCTCCTGGTATCCAAGAGCAGTTTGGCAGTGCTGACAATTTCGCCGCTATGGTGGAAGAAGCCTACCCGTCTGTCTATCGACCTCGTTCTGTGGTGTTTGAAAACATGCTGGCGGTTGAAGGCTTGCCCGCTCAACAGGTGATGCTGATGGATCAGGCAGGCCGGTTAATTCGAGCTACGTACTTGATGCAGAAGCAGCCGACGGGGAAGTGGAAGATTGCAGGGTGCTATCTGACGCCGATGGGGTTGGTGGAAGGATAGCGGAATGGGGTTCTAGATCTCAGGAATTTTCCAAGCATAATGATCTTGGGAATGTAGCGTACCGAAAAAGTGACCGATCAGGTAGAGTGAGCCGCAGAGTACTGTTGGTTGGGTCTGGGCAGCGGCGGTTAGGGCTGTTTCTAAACTGGGATAAATGGCCGTTTGGGCTAATTTAGGGCAAATTTGATTAGCGATCGCACTCAAAGCTGCCGGGTCCGCACTCAAGTGCCCCGGTACCGCTGTTAAATGCAGCTGGTCCCCTGGTCTTAGAAGTACTTCAAAGATGCCTGCATGATCTTTGGTTTCGATCATGCCCATTAGCCATGTGACTGGTTGCGACGGATAGGTGCGATCTAGATGAGTTCTGAGCGATCGCGCCGCATCCTGGTTATGAGCACCGTCCATCAACAGGCTGTGACCTTGCCACTGCACTTGCTGCAGCCGACCCGGCCAGCGTACTGCGCCCATGCCTTCAACGATGGCAGTATCGGTAATATTCCAGCCTTTTGCTTGGAGTGACTGTAAAACTGCGATCGCACAGGCCGAATTCACTCGCTGATGCTCACCTAATAAAGTCTGCCGATAGTCAAGGCCACCATAGCTAAGCATTGGGGACTCTTCGCTTTCTCTACCGACGCTTTTTCTATCAGGTCTTTCTATGGCAGGCTGAACCCGAATTAGCGGAGCGCCTACTGCGCCAGCTTTAGCCTTCACAACGGCCATAGCTTCTTTTGGCAGAGGGCCAATAATCGCTGGAACTCCAGATTTTAAGATTCCAGCCTTCTCACCTGCGATCTCTGCCAGGGTATTGCCTAGCCTTTGCCAGTGGTCACGACTAATCGAGACAATTGCTGTTGCTAGCGGCTGATCCCATACGTTAGTGGCGTCCAACCGACCGCCTAGCCCGACTTCGACAACCGCTACATCGACTTGCTGCTGGGCGAAGTGCTGCCAGGCCGCAGCGGTAAACACCTCAAACTGCGTAGGAACAGCAGGCTCCAATGTATGAGCACTGCCTTCTCCTTTTGAAATCACCGCTTCGACGCGATCCAAAGCCGCCTTCAAAGCCGTCCAGCTAATCGGCCTGCCATCTATGCAAATCCGCTCTCGCCAATCCACCAAATGAGGCGAGGTGTAGCGTCCCGTTTTGTAGCCAGCCGCTGTCAAAACGGATGCCAAATAGGCACAAACCGACCCTTTCCCATTCGTCCCTGCAACGTGGATTATGGGCACCTGCTGATGAGGATTTCCCAGAGCTGTCAACACCGCTTTGACGCGCTCGAGGCCCAACTCTACGCCGAAGCGCGCGTAGGATTGCAAATAGCTCTCGACCGCTTGCTGAAGTGAAAGGTCTAAAGAACTAGAATCGCTCATACAACCACGAAGCTACTAGATATAAAACAAAGTAAAGTGCTTGAAACTGAAGTGCCGAAACGATGTAAGGGAGATAGAACCCTACCTCCCTTACATAGCGTTAATTCTAATCAACACTAGCCTTGATTCGTTGCTAGAACCTATCTAGCAGAAGCTGTCGGTAAGAAATAATTTAACAGCTGCTAAACTGCCTCTAAGTTTTTCTCACCCGTACGGATTCGCACAATCTCATCAACCGGGCTGATAAAGATTTTGCCATCGCCAATCTCACCTGTTCTAGCCGATTCGATAATTTTGCTGATGACCATGTCGACTTGGGCATCTTCCACCACGATCTCTAGCTTCAGCTTCTGCAAAAATTCGACCGTATACTCAGACCCCCGGTAGCGCTCTGTTTGTCCCTTCTGACGGCCAAAGCCGCGTACTTCAGACACGGTCATGCCAACGATACCAGCATTAACCAGGGCAATCTTGACCTCGTCTAGCTTAAAGGGGCGGATAATTGCTTCAATTCTTTTCATGGCTTGTGTACTTTTCTCCCGAAGATTCAGCCGACTCTGATGTATATAACAGAGCGAGCCTACCCTGCTACCGTATCAACTGATACAGTATGAGCCCAATCATATCGGAATCTAGCGCTCGTTCAGCAGCGGCTTCATAATTAGGAACCCAGCGCCAAAGGCCGTCATGATGATCAAGACGATAGAAAGCGCCAGCCAAATACCGCCAATTTCCTTTTCATCGCTTTTTTCTAAGATAGAGCTGCGATAGTCACCAGACTGCTCTGTAAATAGCTTGGGAAGCACGGCAGAAAGTCGAGGGCCAGATTGAGCTGTTGACTGAGGCTGACGGCTGGCGTTTTTGGAGGGTCTGAGCATTTGTTTTTTGCTCGAACGCTCTTCAGACTGCCCTTCGCTGATCGGTTTTGGCACTCGGTTGCGGGTGGCTTTTGGCGGAGTAGACTGCGTCGGGACAATCAGTGGCTCGTAGACTATGAGAGCCTCGTTGGCAGGCGAAGTCGGATTAGAAGTTTTGGCGTTCTTTGGCCTTTCGGCAGTCTGTTTGTCGCTTTGGGCTCTAACCAATTTCGCTAGGGTATCGGGAGACTCTTTGTCAGGAGCTGCTTGCTTGAGACCCTGTGAGCTACTACGCGAGCTGTGATCGTATAGCCCATCTTTGGCGGCTGGTCTAGCAACGCCAGCCGCTTGACCGAGCGTTAGCGCTGCTTGTACGACGTGGTGGATTTCCTGCTTCAGCCGCTGATTTTGTTTTAGCAGCTGCTCGTTGCGGCTGTTGAGTGAGTCGATGACCGCCTTATTGGCCCGCAATTCGGCAGCTAGCTCCCGGTATACCGACATGGGCACAGAGGGTGCATAGCGGGTTGGAGCGGATTGAGTGGACTCAGTGTGAGAGGAAGGCTTCATAGGAAGAATTAGGAGTCGCTGGTGTGCTTTTGCCTATATTTAGAGGCTGAGGAGTGAGCCGAAGAATGAGCTGAAAAACCAGTCAAGCTGAGGATTTGACACAGGATGCGGGACCAAGTAGTCAAATTAGAGCAACGTCGGTGACATTCGTCAAGCGTAAGCATGACGAAACGCCAAAAATAAAGCGATCTGTCAAAAAGCGAAAGCCTAGAAACAGATATATCAAGCTTGATCAATACGATTGATTGCCTATTTGTACCCTATTTTGTTCCTGTTCTCTTTATTGCCTTCACTTTTGATGAACGATCGACCCTATCGCGTTTCTTGATTGGCTTGAATGCGATTTTGCTGCGCTCGCTTTCCAAGAGTAAACTCCCAACTACTGCTGATATTGAGCGGACTGAAGCTGGATCGACTGGGCCAGTAGTGCTGCCTGGGTGCGATCGCGCAGCCCCAACCGACTTAGAACGCTGGTCACGTGGTTTTTCACTGTGCCTTCAGACAAAAATAGCTGCTGTGCAATTTCCCTGTTGCTAGCACCGTTACCAATGCAGATAAAGACTTCCTTTTCTCTAGGTGTGAGGACGGCGATTTCAGACGATATGTCGATTTCAGATAATGCAGCGGTTATCTGATTGGATGATGGCAACGCGCCGATCATCTTTTGGACAATACCGGGTCCAAACTGGCTGTAGCCTTTGGCAACCGATCGAATTGCTACGGCTAGTTCTTCAGAAGGGGTGTCCTTTAGCAAATATCCCTGTGCGCCAACTGCCATAGACTGGGCGATAAGCTCATCATCATCAAAAGTTGTCAGGACTAGCACCTTGATGGTTGGATACTGTTTGGAGAGGATGGCTGTGGCTGCGACCCCATCCATGACGGGCATACGCATATCCATCAAAATGACATTGGGCAAGTGCTCTAAGGACGCTGCGGCAAGCCACTCTAGTGCGATTTTGCCGTTCTCAGCTTCCCCTACAATTGTTAAATCGCTCTCTAGTGCCAGCAATACGCTTAGACCTTCACGAATGAGCTTTTGATCTTCAACGAGAAGAATTTTTATCATTGCATTTATGAGTATTGATGATGACTAGGACATGGGCCTGCGCTCAATTGGCAGACTAACCTGTAGCCGCGTGCCTTGACTGGAACTGCTGACGACAAAAGTCCCGCCGACGGATTCAGCGCGATCACGCATACTCTGCAATCCAAACCCCACCCTCGCGCTCTGCACCTCAAACCCCTTGCCATCGTCTTCTAGGCTGAGGGTTGCGATCGCTTTTGAACTCATCACCTGTAGCTTCACCTGCTTTGCACTAGCATGTTTGACAACGTTCGTGAGTCCTTCTTGCACAATCCGATAGAGTAAAACTTTGAGGTTGTTCGGTAGCACGTCTGCTAGTTCGATGCTCTGATCGATCTTTAGATGGTTTGACGGGTTAGATTGAATATCTCGAATTAGATGCGCGATCGCATCTTCTAGAGTTTCACCCATCAGCGGCTCTTGGCGCAGCGCGGCTACTGACTGTCTTACTTCCTGCAAAGACTGACTTCCCAGCCGCTTGGCATTACGTAGAAACTGTTGCGACCGCTGTGGATCTTTCTTCTGTAGTTTGACGGCACTTTCTAGCTGAACATTCAAGGCCGTGAGTGAATGCCCCAAAGAATCGTGAATATCACGAGCGATCCGGCTGCGCTCTTGGTCCATTGCTAGCTTTTCAATTTCTTTTGCAGAACTGCGCAAATTCTGATTGGCCTGCTGCAAATTTTGCTGACTCTCTCGTTCGGTCAATAGCGCATTGATGAGTAAAACCACCAGCAGCAGCGATAGGCCAAACAGAACAATGAAATTTAGCTGTAGACTCATGACCAAAGATTGAAAGCGATCGCGTGCCTGCGGTGGCAGCCTGCCGCCCAACCCGGCGAGCGATCGCAGCCGGAGCAACAATCCTCCTAAAAACAGTACAAACGCTGTTCCAGCAAGCACCAGCCGCCCGGTCAATGCGAACATCAGACAGCCTCGAATCACCAGCACCAGATAGATGAATGGAGACGTTCGACCGTCGTTAAACACCGTCACCGAAGCCAGCAAAACCAGTAAGATTTGTCCTAGCGTATGCCCCAGCTTCGCCAACCGACCCGCTGGCAGATAGAGCCCCATTAGACCAAACAAGACTAGTGAGATCACAGCCAGTATCGGACTGTAGTTCCAGGCTAATCCCGCCCATCTAACGCTATCTGACGGTGGATGAGCCGGTCTGAACGCCGCTCGCCCAGTTTTTCTAGCCAACCGGCCCGGCGGAGATTCTAGCGCGCTGACAATCGCCATCGCTAATAGCCCCCACTCCAAATAGAGTAAGAAGCGAAAGGGATGGTTTTGAAACTGAGTTGCTTGGGCCATAGGGCAACAGACGGCTGTCGTAGACAGCGCATTGACATAGCAACGTTAATAAAAGAACCTACTCTAAATAATCGCCTAGCTTAGCTACCGCTGTCCGACTGAGTTGCTCAATCATGACCAAAGTCATGGGTGTGATCGTGACCTTTGCCGCCTCTCAAAGGCAGGGCTCGCCAAATACAGTAGATACGTACCGGGCAAACCGCCTGGAACATGACAAACACAACAACCCTCAGTACACATGAAATTCAATCTAAAAACAATCTTTTTGACTAGCTTTGCTGCGATCGCACTTCTATCCGCTCCTCTTAGCATGACTAATGCTGCCCAGGCTGAAGACGGCGAGCGCCGGGGCAGCCAGCGTTTTGAGCAGCTTAATTTGACCGATAACCAGTCTGCTCAAATTCAAGCCATCCGAGCGAATTCTCGTAGTCAAGTTCAGTCTGTTCTCACCGCCGAGCAAAGAGCAACACTCGAATCTACCGAAGGTCGCGGCGCTTGGAGAGAGCTTGGTCTGACTGATAGCCAGCGCGAGCAAGTTCGCAGCATTCGCGAAGCTTCTAGAGCTGAAGTCAGCAGCGTTTTGACTGAAGATCAGCGTGCTCAGCTACAGTCTATGCGCGAGGGGCGTCCCGGTCGCCGTGGCGGAATCCGTTAGTATTTGTTCTTCGTTAGTCTGCTGAAGCAAGCCTCTGAGCTTCTTCTACAGCAGCCTCGGCAAATTCATCTAGGCTGGCCACCATCGCCTTTGCAGTCTTTGTCAGTCTTTTTGTTTTACTCAATTTGTCGTCGAATGCAGTCAGGGCAGCATCTGCTTCTGTAAACAGATCTCGATAGTCCCCCGGCGGATCGTTTAGCCACTGGTCAAAGTCTTTGGTAGCAGCAGTTTGGGCTGAGGTAGTGTTCTTTTCTACATTCGGAGATTGCTGTAGCTGCTTTAGTGCTTTTTGCCATGAAACTTTGTAGCGCAGGTCCAGTGGCTTGATCTCCTTGTGCTGCACTTTTAGCTGTTTGGTCGTCGCGACTTTGGCGATCCGATAGACCTCTGACTTAAGTTCAGGTAGCTTCATGAGGTAGCGGATATACGTTGCTGGTTAAGTTGAGCAGTTAGCTTTTTATTCTCGCTAACTAGGTCATTGTTGAGCTGTATGAGCTGTTCTATCTGTTCTGATTGTTCAGCCAAAATAGCCCTAGCTTCATCCCGTTCCCGCTTGTATCGCTTGCTATGAGCGACCCGTCCTCCCAGGCTTTGATTGTTTTTACCTAGCTCTTTGCGACGCTTCGATTCTTTATCGAATGCTTTTTGTAATGTCTCGAACTTCTCTAGTAGTTCGGTGTAGGCTTTACTCGTTTCTACTTCTACTTTGAGCGCTTCGTTTTCTGTTGTTAAAGTCCTAATTTTTGTCTGTAGTGCTTCTGCTTCTTGCTCCTTGCCAAAGAGAGCCTGCTTGAACCGGCGAATCAATCTCTCTAGATTGGAGCGCTCGGCTTCTAGTTGTTTGTAGCTGTCTTCGATTTCTGTGATTTGTGATCGCAAAAGAGTTGACCGGCGCTGCAACACCCGAGAAGTACATGCATACTTAATAACAGCAACCATCCGATCTTGCTCCAGTTGGGGCAACTGTATGACCGTCGGGCTTTTCCACAGCTCAGGACATCCTCGTAGGAATAGCCTAGCTTAAGCGTTGGCGACAACTAACGAGTCGTCAGCAGGGTGGGCCGCACCTACTAGCGAAATTAACGGTCCCATCTGTTCTTGTCCCGTTAACGCCAGTTCGCTGTGACAGAGCAAAACTTGCTCTTGAGCGCGACCTAATAAGTCATGTAGAGTCCGGCTGAGATTGGCTTCATTCGCGGCTTCCATCTCTATCAAAGTAATTGCTCTGCCGGGCCAGTTTTGCAAGAACAGCGGCGCACCAAAGAGCTCTCCGGCGCTGCTAGCCCACAGTGGTGAGCCCGCATCTAGCCAAAACTGCCAGCGATGAGTTAGGCGTTGAGCTCGGTACTGGTAAATGGTGGAAAGGGTAACGCCTTTGCGACCGAGGGCGCGGGGATTGACCGGATAAGGATTCGCGGAGACGGTGCCTTTCTGTATCAGTTGAATGAAGCGGCCTACGTCACTGGAGCGATCGCTGTGATGGGAGGACTCTGTAGCCTTTCGAGCTCTGTCAACCAGGCTTAGACGATCTTCGACCTCCCAAAAGTGCTGGGCAGTTTCCATCAGTTCGCGCAGCGTAGCCAGCTGATCGTAGGGGAGATGGGTGCCGCGCCAGAGGAAGTCTTGAACAATCCGGTCGATGGTGATGACGGGCTTGAGGGTGAGGCGCTGCTGGCGGAGCTGTTTTTGAGAGGCTATCCAGCTCAAGATGCGGTTGTAGGCGGTGACGCTTTGGTGGCCAAGGCGGTCCCAGCGGGAGAAGGTCTCGGCAGGAAGCAGATGCGGGTTTTCGATATCGGGGACGAAGCAATTGTCGGCGATGAGTTCGGCGCGAACCGGATCGATGGCGACTCGATCGAACCAGGCTTCAGTCTGCTTTTCGTTGGGGGATTGGGGATTGGGGATTGGGGATTGGGGATTGGGATTTTGGCTGAGGACGACGAGCATTTCGGCGATCGCATCTCGATCGACCAGTCTTCCTAGACCTGGATAGATCAAGGCCAGTAGAGATAGAAGCGATCGCACCATCGGCGAACTGACTAAAGGCCTTTGGTCATTGAGCGATTCAATTGCAATGCCTCGACCGCTCAAGATTTCTATTAGGCTGTAGCGTCCAATAGAGTCTAGCCCTGGACCAATAACGGCAATTTCGTCTGGCTGGATCTGATTGCTTTCGATGGCTAAGGCGATCGCTTCTGCCGTAATCCGCAGCATTTGCCCCCTAGAAGTTGCCTGCAAAAGCGTCATCTCTTCAGGTAAGGCCGGCATAGCCAGGGGATCGGCTACCCAGTCAGCAATACGATCGCCAAACCGCCCCAAAGAACCTTTCACCGGTCCATCCAGCGTTATCTGCTCACACCGAGCTGCCAAAGACAGCATCGCTTCTGGATCTGCACCTAGTCCCAGGCGAACTTTTCCCTGTGGATTGAAGGTGAATAAGCAGGGTCGCTCAGCTTCCAAAAAGACAGAAAATATCGCTGACGTAATGGCCGGATATTCGTCTACATCATCTGCTAATACGCCTTTGAACCGGGCTAATAGCTGTGTCTGATACTGCTCTATCGGCAGTAAATATCGCCAGTACAGCGTACTCATGATGCCGTAGGTCAGCAGACCCCTTTGCAGGCACCAGTTTTGCCAGCTCACTAGAGCCTCACCTACCTCGTCCCATAGAGTAGACGGTGCCAAAGATCCTGGCATTCCTGCTTTTAATATGTCTGCAATTTCTTCAATTGGAATGCAGCCCTGAGAGGCCAGTTGCAGAAAGTCCAGGCTGCGGCGCACCATGCGTGACTCGCGCCAGCCGTCTACCTGTAGTGCGCTGCTATCGAGCTGAGGACGCCAAAGCTCTGTCGTCAAGACCTGTTCGTTTTCGGGGCGTAGCTTGAGTGGGAACTGTGCCTGTAGGTTGAGCGATTGGACTAGCAGTGGCCAGAAGAGAACGACCTCGTCTTGGATGAATCCGGCGGGGGTAGTGGTTAGGATGGCTACGCGATCGCCCAGTTCATCGATTAGCCGCCCAGCCAGCGCAATCCGATTATCTCCATTTGCGCCAAACACTAGCAACGGCTGCTGTTGCTGCGCACCTACCTGCTGGGCGCAGCCGATTAGCTGCTGCGTTTTACCGCTGCGGGTCACGCCAGAAATCCACTGTGCTGCCATCACTAGACTCCTAAACGAATACAGCTTAATACTGCTGTACTTGTAACTATAGCGTCCATTGTTTTGAGAGCTACTCTGCAACACGTCCAAAGTCAGGCACACAAAAACGAAAGCCCACTTTATAGAGGGCTTTCGTCAGGGTCTTTCGATAAGGTTTCGTAATCTTCGCTGTAGCTAAGTGCTAATTGTCAGGAGAGTCAGCTAGGAAACAGAGGCCGCCACTGCAAACAGACCGACTATCAGGCTAGCAGCTATGCTGCCAAGAATAATGTAGTTACGCTTTTCCTTGCCAGTGGGCGGCTCAGCCTGGTACATCTTTGGCTCCACCGCAAAGTTGTTTAGCAAACCGGTTTCGTCTTCTGTATATCTCATACTCTTAACTCTTAATCAGTTATGTAAACTTATGTTAACAAACAAGCGTTCAATTTTCCAGTCTTTGAACGTCAAATGTGTCCAAAGAGAGAAAAATCTAGACAATTTACGGAGTGATTGTTCCAGTGGTCGGAGAACTAGCGCTGGCATAGGTTTTGATTGGAATGCGTCCTGCTTGATAGGCTAGTCTGCCCGCCTTCGCCGCCATGCCCATCGCCATGCCCATCGCCACGGGATCGGCAGCCAGTGCGATCGCGCTATTGATCAGCAGTGCATCTGCACCTAGTTCCATCGCATACGCTGCCTCACTAGGTGCGCCGATGCCCGCATCCACGACTACCGGGACCGTCGCATTCTCAATAATAATCTGAATATTGGCTGCATTCCGAATACCTTGTCCCGAACCGATAGGCGAGCCTAGGGGCATCACCGTCGCGCACCCTGCATTCTCCAAACGCTTTGCCAGTAGCGGGTCGGCGTTGATATACGGCAATACTGCAAACCCCTCTTTCACCAGCTGCTCTGCCGCTTTTAGCGTATCGATTGGATCGGGCAGCAGATACTTTGCATCAGGAATCACCTCTAGCTTGACGAAGTTATTGTCTTCTTGCCCTAGGAGCTTTGCCATCTCACGACCTAGGCGAGCAACTCGGATGGCTTCCTCTGCATCCTTACAGCCTGCCGTATTTGGCAGCATCCAAATCTTTTGCCAGTCAATCGCTTCAGCTAGTCCTTCATGTCCCGGTGCGTTGGTCTGTACCCGTCGCACCGCTACTGTCACAATTTCACTGCCACTGGCCTCAAAGCTACGGCGCATGGTGTCTAGACTGTTGAACTTGCCAGTGCCTGTCATCAAGCGAGAGCGGAAGGTTTTACCGGCGATGGTGAGGGTGTCGGTATTGGCGGGGACTGGGGTGGGGCGGGTATCAGTGAGTTGCATGGAAAAGGGTGTAGGAGGCAGGGGTATGGAGGCGTGGGAAATAGGGGATGGGGAAATAGTTGAGGGGATAAAAGGGCTGTCCAAAGGCGATTGGAATCGTTTGTATGAAAATGCGTTTAGCAGTGGATCGGTGCTGCCTTTTAGGTGCTTGGCAATCAGTTTGGCTGTAATCGGGGCGAGTAGTATGCCGTTGCGAAAGTGGCCGGTTGCTAGGGTAAGGTTGTCGCAGGGGCTAGCGCCTAGTATCGGCAATTCGTCTGGAGTATCTGGGCGAAAGCCCCACCAGCATTCTTCTATGGGAAAATCAGCAATTTTAGGATAGAGCTCAATGGCGGCGTTGAGGAGATGGGTGATTCCAGCAGGGGTGTTGTGCGGTGTGAATCCCACATTCTCTACAGTCGCACCTAGAACGATGCGGCCATCTTTTCGGGGTACGACGTAGACCTTTTCCCCGTAGAGTACTCGTTGCAAAGGTTGAGTTTGACCGTATCTTGAGGGGACTCGCACCCCGATCATCTGACCTTTCGTCGGGGTCACTGGGATGGGTAATAGTTCCCCAGACCACGCACCCGTTGCTAAGACGTAGTGGGCGGCCTGCTTTTTACCTACGGAAGTTCGTAGGCTAACGACTTTGCCCTGCTGCTGAATGAATCCTTCAACAGAGACCCCTTCGTGGATCTGAATGCCTATGTCTTGTGCAGCGGCGCGTAGTGCTTGGACCAAAGCTCGGTTGTCTACCTGAGCATCTTCGGGGTAAAAGTAGCCACCTGTTACGTGCTGGCTCAGATCTGGTTGATAGCTATGGATAGCACGAGCACTGATTGGGAAGGTGATATTTGTAGATAGCTGTGGGGAGAGAATGCCGCAGGGCCAGTAGCCGCTGTCTCTGCCGGTGAGATCTTCTAGCTTGCTAACCCAAGTTGGATATAGCTTCAGGCTGCGCTGGCACAGGTCGGACATCGGACCAGGGGGGAGTTGCTCTGCGGCTGGGGCAAGCATACCTGCGGCGGCGTGAGCGGCAGCGGTGGCGTAGTCTTTGCTGAGGATAGAGACCTGGACGCCTTGCTGGTGAAGTTCTATCGCGATCGCGAGACCCATAATCCCGCCACCTACAATAATGACGTCTGCCTGCTGCATGGTTACCACCTTGTCGCTGTCTGGATAGTCACTGTCTGGCTACCACAAAGCTGGAACAGACTGGGAAGCAGGTGCTGTAGAGCCCGAATCGGTGCTAGTTGCTGGCTCTGGCTGCGTAATCTGAGTATTGTCTTGTGTGGGCACAGCACCGTCGTTCGCTAGCGGAGTCGCATCGACATTGCTATCAGCGATGATCTGGTCAAGCTCTGCTCCCTTTTGACGTTGAATGTAAGTCCCTGCCGTCTCTAGCGGGGTGGGTGCGAGCACATCTTCTGATAGTGAGTCATTAGACTGACTAATCGTCTCATTATCAGTTTGTGAGATCAGCTGTCGGTCACCATTTTGGTCGCTAATAAAGCTATCCTCATCGGTGGCTCTTTCGGCAGGTGCGCCCCTGTCGGCGAAGTTGTCATTGCTGGGCGATTCCGTCAGCCAGCTAAAAGCACGACCAATGCCAAAGATTGCCAGCAAAAAAATGCCTAAAATAGTGGCCCCAAGCGAAAATCTATTGAACATAAGCTTTGTCTTTTAACTCCACCACTTTGTGAGTCCATCATTCAGGTCCACATCAGCTACCGCCAATCAGAAGCAGATACCGCTAACGCATACTTGAGGATGCCTAGTCCGGGCCGATTCTACAGGCCAGTTTACACATACTAATCGATTTGGCCATAGATTACGGGTCTAGATCACCGGTACAAAGAACTTTCAGTCACTGCCTTCTGGGCTCCAAGCAACCTTGGATTCATGTCCCCAAAACCCTTCAAATTTGGTTACCTTAATATCGCCTATTACCTGAGTTTGGCAGGCTAGTCGAAGTGCATTTTGACTGTTGCTTTGATCGCCATTCTCTGCGCTGCCTCGAAGATTGTGAGGTGGAAGCTTGCGTCTGGCGATATCGCGCCAGTTGGCTTCAGAGACTTCTCCCTCAATTGCTACCGCACAGGTGCCACAGGTACCAAGGCCCATGCAGTTGATGTAGTTTGCTCTGGGACTGTACAAGTCAATACCGCTATCTAGCAGGGCTCTGCGTAGATTAGCGCCTTGTTCGCAGTTAAAAGTTTTACCCTGTGCAGTAATCGTTGGCATATTTTTTAGAGCTTGGTTTATATGAGTATTTGGACTTGGCAATCCTTGAAGAGTCAAGGAGAAGATCAAGAGGGTGGGCTCTTTTTGACTTGTGCGCTGTTGCCTTCGCCTCATGGCTTTTTCACCAGTCACTTTTATCCCCAAGTGCCAGCGGATCTAGCTAATCTGCTTTCACCTGATGCTGATGTTTATAGAGTAAAGCAAGTGCATAGTGCGGATGTGCTGCTGCCAAGTGAGATAGAGCGGGCGGTTCTCAAGAAAGGCTCTGCTAACGCCCCCCAACTGCCAGATGGCAAGGCCGTCCCCTTTCCACAGGCTGATGGCATTGTTACCGAGAGGCCAAATCAAATGGTCTGGGCCTGCTCTGCGGACTGTACGCCTGCGCTTATCAGCGATGTCAAGACCGGTCAAGTAGCCGCCGTCCATGCTGGCTGGCGGGGGACGGCTCAAAAGATTTTGCCAGCTGCGATCGCCCGTCTCCAGTCCCAGGGCAGTCAGCTGAAAAATCTGCGTGTCGCACTAGGTCCAGCTATCGACGGCAGCGTGTATCAGGTGGGACGAAATGTGGCGGCTGAAGTCGGAAAGAGCGTCGTCCCTGGCTTAGACGGTACGGATCTGATTACCCATTTGATGGAAGTAGAAAATCCGCCGCTGCTAAGCGATAAAGCTGAAGACAAAGTTCGATTAGACGTGAGGCGAATCAATCAGATGCAGCTAGTGCAGCTGGGGATTGAGCCGGAATGGATTGCGATCGCGCCTCACTGCACTTACCAAGAGCCGGACCGATTCTTCTCCTATCGGCGGACTAAAGAGAAGAAGGTCCAGTGGTCTGGAATTGTGAGCGGAGGAATCAGGAACAGAGAATAGAGAATCTTGTTGGCTTATCGTCGGCTGGCTGAATCGTCAGCTGGCGGCGGGTTCCCAAATACAGGGGTCAGGAATGCTACGATTGCGCCGATCAAAAAGCCAGCTACGTTGCGAATAACAGGCAGCAGCTCGGGAGTACGAGTGACCACCGGACCCAAGCCAAAGGCAATAAACAAAATGCCCCAAAGCGGTGAAAATAGCAGTGCCCACTGCCAGGCAATCCCATCACCTTCTTTTCTTGGCTGTGCTGCAAAGCCGCAAATCACGCCACCTAAGACAGAAGTTATCAGTGTCAAAATCCACTGCTCACGTGGCAATCCTGGCACAACTGCACAGCCGCCTCGGTTTAGACAGGTCTCTAGTGCTTTGATCGCGCCTAATACCGCACCATCTTCACCGTTATCGCGGACATAGAACTGGTTGCCAAAGCGAGTCTGTAATTCGATCCAAAACGTCCGGGGCAGTAGGGGATACAGCTCATCGCCCACGCTGAAGTTGAGCAGATTGCCGCCTCTAGGATCGGCCACCATCATGATGCTGCGATCGTTGAGTCCCCAAAAATCTTTGACCGCTCGGCCTGGCGTCTGATCAAATTGAGTCAATATCCGCAGCTTCCAACCGGTTGATGCCTCAAACTCTGGCAGCTCTGTATTCAGATACTCTTCTTGCGCCGTGTTTAAGATCCGAGCGAGGTCGATAACAACGGTCGGTTCATCGGGCAGCAGTTCAGGATTGTTGACGGCGTAGGCGGGGGTAGGCGCCAAGGTGAAGAAGATAATCAAGGTTGCGATCGCACCGCTCATCCATCGCCTTGTCAATCTCGTCAAAGACTCGAAGTTTCGCAAATTACCAGTTGACCGGGTCATTTGCCGAGACAGAGCTGTGAAACAAATTCTCATTAGTTAAGGCCGCAGGCAATGACGCCTATCTTTACAGTTATTTACTTAACTTTAAGATATCAGAATTTTGATGATCGAGGACAGGCGCAATCGGCAGGCGGTTGCCAGCTCAAGTAAGTGGAGGCGTAGAGCCTTGAGGAGTCTGGGGTCGTGAGTGCTTTTCGTGAGTTTCCTCAGACGAGTTCTCTGTAGATTTATGAGAGCGCTCAGATAATTGAACCGGCTCTTCAGAAGGAACTGCGGAGGGGACTGCGGAAGGAGTCTTAAAAGGAACCGCCGGGGGAGGGGACTCTGCAACCGGCGCAGTGGGTGGGCGACGGGTGGGCGGACGGCGGCGACGGCGGGGTTTGCCATTGACTAAGACCTGCAAAGCAGCACTGGCCCCTACGAAAAAACTGCGGGTCGTGATCTGGGCTTCTTGGGTCTTGATTCTGGCTTCTACGATGCTTCGATCGACTTGCTCTACGACATTTCGGGCGCTCTGCACGCCGCCGCTAACGTCGTTGGTTAGTCCAGAAAGTTCCCTCCCGGTTAGGCGCAAGTCATTAAGAGTCACTGGTAGCTCGCGGTTCAAGGTATCTAATAGTTTCTCGGCACTTTTAGCCGCTCTAGCTAGCTCTTGCAGTGTCAAGATTGCGACTGTGAGCAGCGCTATTAAACTGATAGCTACCAGCAAGATGGAGATGCCAAGCCAGATGAAAGGGTTGTTCACTGTTTTTCAAAGGCTATTGTCTTCAAAGGCGATCGATTGAGCAGAAGGCTGACTAGGCTGCTGCAGTCCATTGGCATTTAGCCCGTTAGACTCATGCTCAAGCTCGCTGTCCACGGGCTCGTTGGTGGCACTCTCAGCCTGACGTGCCCACTCTTGGCGGCCCGCCGCGCGACCAGCAATGACAGCTTCGCGGAGTCGATCTAAGGTTCCTTCCCAGTTGTTCAAACTGCTGTCGGATAGACGGTCGGCCTGAAACTGAATACTGGTGGCTAAATCTTCTGCAAGCTCAGGCAAGGCGTCAGCAGATTTCTTGAGGATACGTCGGGTGTCTTTACCAGCGCGTGGTGCAGCGAGAATACCTGCGATCGCGCCGATTGCCGCGCCGATAATCATCCCGCCTAGTAGTCCGTCTGATTTTCCACCCGCCATCACTATTTTCCTCTCACTGCATTTGAGTCCAATTTTATGACTGTCCTTTTTCCCTGCTTTTAAGCGCTCTGTCTTTAGGCGCTCTGTCTTTAGGCGCTTTGTCTTTAGGCGCTTTGTCTTTAGGCGCTTTGTCTTTAAGCGTACTCTGAAACCCCGCGCTAGCGCTCACTGTCCTTGAAGCCCACAACAGCCAGCGCACCAAATTTAATAGCTGATTAGCTTGATGAGATATTAACTGTAGCCGGGCTAATCCCAACCGAGTTTCTGCTAGCTGCGATCGCTTTACCATCAGAGCCAATCCCAGATTCTGAGCTGTAGGTATTGAGTGAACTAATCTACACGTACGCAGCCAATCTGTCAGCCGCGCTAGTTCGCACCGCCAGTGCCACAGCCTGATAGTCATTACTATCACCAGCATTGCCAGCAAACAATTACACCCAACGACAATCACAACTGCAGACGACTCAACCATGTACGGCTCAATTACGCTCTTCTTGATTGTGCTTTCCCCAGTCACGTTCTCACAGTCGCGACCGCTGAGTCTCTTACCCTTACCAGTCCGGTGCGTAGCTCATGATTAGCGGCGTTAGCCCCAACTCCTCAGGCTGCTTTGCCGAAACTTCAAAGAAAGCCACAATCTCCCTGGCCGTAGGTCGTCCACGTTTTACTCCAGTTGCGCCTGCTGCAATCACGCAGCCGCAGCAGCTAGCGTTGCTAGCACTGTTGAGTGTCCACTGTTCGATCGCCTGCGAGTCAGTTGGATCGCTGATTTCATATTCATTAAACAGATGGAGATGCCCTGCGGCTGTCTGTAGCAAGCCAATTTGAAATACCTGAGCGCTCATTGGATCGCTGCCCGGATTGAAGCAAATCGACTGAATCCCGCCTTCTAGGTTGATCCGTTCGACCAGCTGTTTAGCTTTTGGCCGGGTAGTTTGAATTGTCAAAACAGGCCATTTTGCTTTATTGGACGGTCGCTGCTTAGGCGGTACCAAGAAATCTTGATAGTAGACGCGGCGATGTTCTTTGAGCTGCTCAATATCTTTGGTTCGGTAGCTGCCCAGCATGATTAGCGATCCTTCAGGCACGCTGTCATCCACGATTGACTCATCCACAGAGTCTGTATCCTCTTCTGCATCAATACCGATCTGGTCCAACGCGATGCTGTTTGTCGTTTCTGCTAAAAAGCTGGCAGAAACTTCCGGCAGCGTAGAGATTTTGACTGAAACGAGGTCTGTTTCTTCTCCTTGGATTAGCGCCGGATTGGGAATGCGAAACCGACTGCTGACGGGCTGCAGCGCAAAGTCTTCAGCGTGGATGTCGTGCTTTTTGAAAAACCGGTGGAGCGCTTCTAGGGCCACTGTGAGACTAGCGGCTTCTTCTTCGGCTAGCTGCGATCGCAGTCCTTCGAGTGGATGGACGCTGCCAAAGTCATAGTCCACTGCGGCTGCCGGCAAATCGCTGGTCGTCGAACTAGAAAGCGGGATCACTCCTTCAATCGGATTGAAATTGATAAAGAGACAGTTCTGACCTAGAAAAGCCTGCTGCATAGCCTCTTGCTGGTTGTTGCTATTGAGCAGCTTATGGCGAAACTGCCGCAGAGAATCTAAATCTCGATAGAACAGCAGACCAAATTCCACGCCCGCAATGCCCAAGACAGACAGATACAGCGTCTCGATCTCCCAGCGATTCAGCTCTATGGCCAAAATCTCCTGCTCACTAAGCGCTGTCCAAGGCGCATCTTGCCAAACCGCCGCTGATTTTTTTAGTAAGATCTCTTCAAAATCAGCTGGGATATTGGTCTGCGGCGGTACAGCCGACTGAATTTTTTGAAAGATTTCGTCTATCACCGGCAGCTCGGGAGCATGCTCAACTGGAATATCTAAAGACTGTAGTGCTCCTCGTAAGAAAAACTGAATCTCGCGATCGCAGACCACGACCTTTCTTGGCCTAGCCGGGTCTACCTGGCCTTGAGGTGCCTCAATGGCTTGCAATAGCGTCCGGACAATCGCCTCATGCCCTGTTTCTGAGGGCACCACATTCATTCCTCGCACTACGCCCTGCAAGCTGTCTACCCATAGTATGCAGTCGCCTTGGAGCGGTATTTGATCGTCTCCTACAGCCTGCGTAGATAGCGGCAAGGGCCTGCGATCGCACTCCCACACGCTCGTCAGACGAGGCAACTGACTCAGGCGGCGACAGGTAAATGGACTCAGTTGGTGCATGAGGCTAGGTGGCGGGTAAGAATTCCTGATTTCGATCTTCTGCTCTTTTAGCTGTTGATCTGCTGACTTTCAGTTTTCGGCGCTGATAAGATTGCCTGTGCCATTCTACCGAGTTTGTAGACTTTGCCGCACCGCTCTCTAGCGCGGCGACACGACAGTTAACCATCGGCTAAAGTCTACAGCCGATGCGCTAAACCGATGCGCTAAACTATAGCCAATCAGCTACCCTCTTATTTACCCTATGGCTCAAGTCACCGTTCAACCTACTGCCCAGGCCGAAAAAGGCATCCTGATGTCCGAAGCGGCCCTTACCCACGTCAAAGCGCTACGCGATAAGCAAGAAGGCGATCTGTGCCTGCGCGTGGGTGTCCGTCAGGGGGGCTGCTCTGGCATGTCATACATGATGGACTTTGAAGATCCTGGCAACGTGGGCGAGCACGATGAAGTGTACGATTACGAAGGATTCAAAGTCGTTTGCGATCGCAAGAGCCTGCTGTATCTCTACGGGCTCATGCTCGACTATAGCGATGCGCTCATCGGCGGCGGGTTTCAGTTCACTAATCCCAATGCCAACCAAACCTGCGGCTGCGGCAAATCTTTTGGAACCTAAACCGCTAGCGACTTGATCTTAAAAAACAAGTCCTATTTTCCCGTTACCCAAACCCTAGAATGCAAACCCTAGAAACTCAATTTGAAGAGGGCATCTCTCGCTACAAAGAAGGCGAGTCTGCCGAAGTCCTCTTGCCTATCTTTAAAGACATCTGTGCCCAAGCGCCAAAGAACAGCGCTGCTCAGACCTGTCTGTCGTGGCTGTATCTGTTAGCAGATAAGCCTAGCGCAGGCTACAAGGTAGCGCAGAGGGCTGTGAAGCTCGCCCCAAAGGACCCACAGGCGCGGGTCAACCTGGCAATCGCTATGCTAGAGACTGGCAAGAGCGGCGTCCGCGAGCAGATCGACCTGGTTTCACAAGTGCTGTTTGCGGTGGATGAACTCAAGGCAGAAATTCAGGAGAACTTTGAAGAAGGATTAAGAAGAAAGCCAGACTGGAAAAGTTTGAAGCGGATTCAGAAATGGCTATTCGAGTCCTGAATCGACTAAACTCGGCGGCTTACAGCCGTTTTTGTTGGAAAAAATGCTTAATGTTTGTTCATTAAGTAATAGAAACAAAAATCAGGAAAACCCAGGTGGGGATCGGCTCTTTTTGCGATCCCCATTTTTTGTAAAGAGCTTTCACAATCAGGGTTCTAGACTTTTGGGTCGGGTCAATCTACCGGTACTTCTAGACTTCAGACAGCCCAGAACCGCCTGAAACAATAACTTAACGAGCGATCCCCAGGGCGACTGATAAGATTAGGTAAAGCGGCAGATAAGTCTTACTTAACTAAAAGTCTTAGTTGACTCTAACTTTAGCTAAATAGACTTTTTGCTGTACTAACCATTTTAGGAGTCGCTCATTATGAACCTCAAACCTGTTTCAATCAAGCCAGAAACTCGTAACCACAAAGGCAGCTTCGTACAGAATGCAGACTATACCTTTGTAGAGCTAGACAAATCTGGATGGGCATTGATCTGTATTGATGATGCTGTCTGTCACTATGTTGATCCCGACAATCTGCTTATTTCTGAGCTAGAAGGTGTTAAGGCTGTCTAGTCCGTCAAGAACACGTTCAAGAGCTCTTAGTCGAGATTATGAATAGTCAAAAAATGGCCGCTTCTCCAATGAAGTGGCCATCTTTTTTGCGATGACCAAGGCTGTAGAGTCACTGAGGCGATAAGATAATTAACCCCTAATTTGAGCTTTGCATTTTATGAAAGATCGCCTGGTTAATCTCCTTAATACAGCGCTGATGCTTAATTTGTTTTTTGTGCTGCTGAGCTTTGGCTGGTTTGCGATCGCGCTCATTGGCCGCGCAGCCAACATCAATCTAGGTTTCGATCTGTGGTACAGCCTTTGGGATTCGCTGTTCATGCCAGCTATCGGCATCTTGATGGCGGGAGCGTTGATCAGCGGCCTATCAAGCTGGGTGAGCCAGAAATTTCTGCCCAAGCCAGAGCAACTGTAGTGTCAGCAAGTGCTCACCGGACGCTTACCAAACGGTTCTGGTCCGCTCGTACCACTTTACTAGCACTTTTGCTAAGCGATTTGGGTCATGCCGTACTGTATGGTCTTGTTCGCTCATCACGTTAGCGATTACAATCCGTCGACCTGAATCAATCACCGCTTTCCGGTCCAAAATCACTGGCGTTGAGCCCTCCTTTAGATACCGGTCGATCGCTTGCTCAGACGGTAGCCGCTTCTGGACCAGCACCGCGTTAAATAGGTAGCGGCCACAAGCTCTGTCAATCGCTTCGATATGTTTAGAGACCGTATAGCCCTGAGTTTCACCAGGCTCGCTCATGATGTTGCAGATGTAGATTCTGGGCACCTCTCGAGCTGCGATCGCCTCAACTAATTCCGGCACCAAAAAGTTTGGAATAATGCTGGTATACAAGCTTCCTGGCCCAACGATGATGTAATCTGCTTCATTGATTGCCTCCACGGCCTGGGGCAGCGCTGGTGGATTTTTAGGCAGACAGCCAATCTCGTCAATGCTACCGCCCGCCTTAGTAATGTTTGATTCGCCCTCTATATACCGCCCATCGCTCAACGTCGCCCATAGCCTGACGTCGCTGAGGGTCGCAGGCAATACTCGGCCTCGGATCGCGAGTACCTGCGAGCTAGCCGCGATCGCCTGCTCCCAGTCCCCAGTAATCTCATTCATCGCCGACAAAAACAGATTGCCGAAGCTGTGACCGCTCAGCCCGGTGCCGTTTTCAAACCGGTACTGAAATAGCTCCGTCAGCAGCTTTTCCTCATCCGCTAGCGCAGTTAGACAGTTGCGAATATCCCCTGGCGGAATCCCTCCCATCTCCCGCCGCAGCCGCCCTGAAGAGCCGCCGTCATCTGCGACCGTCACGATTGCCGTAATATTGGCGCTGTAGTGCTTTAGCCCGCGCAGCAGCGTAGAGAGCCCGGTCCCCCCTCCGACCACGACAATGCGCGGCCCTCGGTTTAGACGACGGTGGGTGGCGATCGCATCCCACAGATTATCCTCACCATTCGCTGGCAGCAGCACCTCAACAATGGTGCTGAATGTCCGCGTCTGCCCCCAAACAAGCAGCATCAGCCCGCCGATGATTGCCAGTGGTCCGCTGACGTAGTTAGGAACTAGGCGGGTAATTAGATTGAGTAAATTACCGACAAACTTTACTGTGTAGAATACTGGCGTCAGCTTTAGCCAGACCATCACACCAAGACCGATCGCCACTATTCCCACCGTACTCAGAAAAAGCCAGCGCTTGACAAATAGTCCCGGCTTCAGCCACCTTGCCCAGCGCCGAGGCGTTGCATATAGCTTTCTACGAGTTGGGCGCATAGCGAGTGCAAACAGCAGTTGGGATCGCAGTTGGAATCATACTGCACTAGGTTTATACAGTAGTAGGAAGCGTCCTTAAACTGGAGCTTCTACTCTATTCTTCTCCTTTCCGCCCAATATTATGAAAAGTTGATACAGAATAGTCAAAGGTTCCACTCTTCCTCTCACCTTCTCGTCTATGTCCAACCCATCTCTACCTTTTGATGAACCCGATCCTACCTGCTTGCCCTGTGGCCCCGATCCTCTTGTTAGAGTAGAAGGGATTTCCAAGCAGTTTGGCAATAATCAAGTCCTAGACGGTGTCAGTATTGACCTCCAGCCAGGAGAAGCAGTCGCTATCATCGGTCCTTCAGGAACAGGGAAATCGACCATCTTGCGGATCGTAGCCGGTCTGCTTGAAGCTGACAAAGGCGACATCTGGGTCGGCGGACAAAAGCGCATAGGTTTGATAGAAGATTCCTCGGACCCATTTGCTATTGGCATGGTTTTTCAGCAGGCCGCTCTGTTCGACTCACTGACTGTAAGAGAAAACGTCGGCTTTTTGCTGTATCAACATTCCAATCTCTCTCGCGGCGAGATCAAATCGCTCGTCAGCAAGGCGCTGAGTGTGGTGGGGTTACCTGATATCGCCGATCGCTACCCGGCTGAGCTTTCGGGAGGTATGCGCAAACGAGTCAGTTTTGCCAGAGCTGTAATGGCCAATCCTAAGAACCCAACCGATAGCCCTGGCCTTTTGCTGTACGATGAGCCGACAGCAGGCCTAGACCCCATTGCATCTACTGTTATCGAAGATCTCATTCGAGAACTTCATGCAGAGCAAACCTGTCAGTCGTACATGATTGTTACCCATCAGGAAAGCACAATCCGCCGCACTGCTGACCGCGTCATTTTTCTGCACGGTGGACAGGTAAAGTGGAGCGGGGACGTTAAAGAGATCGATACTACAGACAATCCATTTGTGCGCCAGTTTTTCAGCGCTCAGGTACAGGGGCCAATCCACGTAGGAGGATAGTAAATTAATGCGGGCACGAACAATTCGAGAAGGCTCTGTAGGACTGCTAATTCTGTTAGGAATTGGTTTGTTTGGTGGGCTAGTACTGTGGCTGCGTGGTTTCAACCCAGCGAATCGTCCTTACAAGCTGGTAGCTGAGTTCGACGATACGATGGGTGTCCAAATCGGTACGCCGGTAATGTACAGGGGCGTCCCTGTGGGCCGAGTGATGTCGATTACACCACAGTCTAATTCCGTAGAATTAGGTCTAGAGATCACGGAGAAAGATCTGCGAATCCCTAATGAGGTGCTTGTCGAGACGGTAGAGTCGGGCCTGATTGGAGAAGTATCTGTAGAAATTACGCCGCTAGTTGAGCTGTCTGAAGCTGCCATAGATATTCCACCTATGGGAAAAGAATGCGATAGCAGTGTCATTCTTTGTGATGGTGCGCGGCTACAGGGTGAGCTAGGACCGAGCTACGAAGCACTGCTGCGCTCGACGACTAACCTTATGGAACTCTACGCCGATCCCCAAATCCTGGAGCAAATGAAGGTTGTTCTAGAAAACGTGTCTGTAGCTACGGCTGAGGCAGGGGCTTTAGCAGGAGAAGCTACGCGACTGACACAGAGCGTAGGCACCGAGCTAACGCCGCTTCTAAGCTCCGCTCGATCTGCGACCGATGCAGCGTTGGGTACGGTGTTTCAAATTCAAGACACGGCTGAGCAGTTTTCTCTTACGGCAGGAGATATCAACGGGTTGATTGGTGAGAATCGGGTCGTTTTAGTCGATACCCTGGGGAATTTGCAGGCAACAAGCCTACAGCTACGCAGCGCAGTGGACGTCTTAGGGCCAACGATTCAAAGTGGAGAGCTAATCGGGAACTTGGAGGCGCTGCTGTTGAACGCAGCTCAAGCTTCTGAAGATTTGGGAACGATTACCGCTTCACTGAATACCCCAACTAATTTAGTGTTGATTCAACAGACGCTAGAGTCTGCTAGGGACGCGCTATCTAGCGCCCAAAAGGTGATGGCTGATGTCGATGAATTGACAGGTGATCCAGAGCTGCGCCGTCAGGTCCGTGAGTTGATCAACGGGCTAGGAACGCTGGTTTCTTCGACTGATTCTTTGGCGCAGCAGACAGAAGTCGCCAGAGTCTTGGAACCGCTAGGGACAGTTATCAACAGAGCTGGCTCGACTGATGATGAGCTTACAAGAGGGGCTGCAACCAGTCTTGAATCATCTAATTCAGCATTGACAGTAGCTCCAACAGATACGCTAGGCTCGCAGTTTGTTAGAGAGTCTGTTGCAGAATCTCTCTTACAAAGCCGAACATCGGACAGTCCACAACAGCCAGTTTTAGTCTTTGACGGTGAGCGCTACACGCTACAGATGCCGGAACAGCTAGCTAAGCGGCCAAAGGAGCAGCTCTCTAGACCTGTCCCTAAATCGGCTCTTAATTCCGCTCCTTAGACCCGGTATCGTAGCAAGCAATCAGCCGGGCAATCAGCGCCGTATGAGGGAATATTGAGATCGCCAATATTGAAACTTCGTAAGACCTCATTAATATGAGATCTATTCAGGGTGACTTATTCTTCTTTTGTACAGCCAGACTGCTGGGGTAGCCAGCAGCAGAGCGAGCAGCCTTCTGATAGTTTGCTCAGCCAAGTATCTTGTTTGCTTCACTGTCCAGTTGACACGCCACAGCTTTGGACGCAGCTTCTCCGGCTTTTGGCAGCAGCGCTGAACTGTTCTGCGGCTCAGCTATTTTGGTCGACATCTCTAGTAATGACGGGCGCTCACTATTCTGGAGAGACTGATGAAGAGCTCTACGGAGAAGCCGGTAGAGAGAGCATTACAGCTGATATGCAGACTAAAGAACAGCTGTGGGATCATCTAAACCTGCCGTCGGTTCGATCTGCTGATGCGCTGTGGCACACGCAGGCTGTGGAATTTCAAGAGCAGCTAGCTGAACTAGTTATCGGTGGCGTTTTTCGATTGGACCGGGCTCTACTCTATGCCGAGGCTAATTGGACGGAGGCGATCGCACAGATATTTGGCCCTTGTGAGGGTCGCCACCTTGCCCTGCTGCCGCTTCGCTATGAGCAAGACTGTGTCGGTGTATTGGTGCTGCTACGGCCAGCGATCGCCCTAGCGTGGTCGGCGGCAGAGGCTAGAGACATAGAATCGGTAGGGACTCAAATATTTTTGGCGATCGCCCGCGCCAGAATAGATCGTTCTTTTTGCACATTTAGCACTCGCGATCATCTGGCCAAACTTCCAGATCGAGTGCTGTTCAGCCAGCAGATAGCCAATGCAATTATCCGCTCTGTTGAACAAGATGCTATGACGGGAGTTGCTTTCTTGGATCTAGACCGGTTCAAGACCATCAATGACACGCTAGGGCATGCAGCGGGCGATTGCCTGCTACAGCAGGTGGCCGAACGGCTACAGGGCTGTTTAAGAGGTTCGGACGTAGTTGCCTACTGGGGCGGCGACGAATTTACCCTGCTGCTGTGCAATTTGCGAGCGCCCGAGGATGTCACTTCTATTGCCGAACGCATCCTTCGGCGGCTGTCGACCCCTTTCTACATCCACGGTGAAGAGCTCTTCGTCACCGCTAGCTTGGGCATTGCGCTAGCTCCCTATGACGGTGAGAGCGAACAGACATTACTAAGCAATGCCGACACCGCTATGTATCAGGCCAAGGCTAGAGGTCGCAACAACTATCAGGTTTATCTCGAAGAGGTCAAGGCGGATGCCCTGACCCAGCTCAACCTAGAAACAGATCTGCGCAAGGCGATCGTCAATGAAGAGCTGTTCTTGTGCTATCAGCCTCAGGTGGATCTGTACACGGGGCAGTGGATTGGTATGGAGGCGCTAGTCCGGTGGCAACATCCAAAGCTAGGTCTAATTTCGCCGGGTAAGTTTATCCCTATTGCAGAGGAAACTGGACTGATTGAGACAATTGGATATTGGGTGCTGAAGTCTGCCTGCATTCAATACCGCCAGTGGCAGCAGCTAGGTCTTCCTCCTTTGCGGCTGGCTGTAAACCTGTCACCTCAGCAGTTTCGGCGCTCTAGCTTGGTGCGCTCTGTGGCAGAGGTACTACGAGTGACTGATTTTGACCCGCGCTATCTAGAGTTAGAGGTTACAGAAAGCGCCGCCATGCAGGATGTCAGTGCGGCTATCGAAATACTCAAAAAGCTTTCACATATCGGTATCCAAATTGCCATGGATGACTTTGGCACCGGCTATTCTTCGCTGAGTGTGCTCAAGCATTTTCCGCTAGATACTATCAAAATCGATCAATCTTTTGTGCGAGACCTAGTGGAAAGTCCTAGCGACGCGGCGATCGCATCTACCATTATCGCCCTGGCCAAAGGCCTAAACTTCAAGGTGATAGCAGAAGGTATCGAGACGTCAGAACAGATGGCTGTACTCTCTGAGATGGGCTGTGACTACGCCCAGGGCTACTGGTTTAGTCGTCCGCTTACTGTTGAGCACATCGATTGGCTAATTGAGCAGGGCGAGATACAGAAACTCATTCAGCCATAGCTTCTAGTGTTATGGCTTCTGGCGTTATAGCTTCTGGCATTATAGCTTCTGGTGTTATGGCCTCTAGTGTTTCAGCTTCTAACCCTTCAGCGACAATTCGCTTTCAGCATGATCGAAAACTGAAATCCCTATTCAACCAGGCAAAGCGCCTAGCAAAACACGTGAGGCATCATGCGTTTTGCTCTGCCTGCATGTCCCAGGGAACTACAGAAAAGAACAAAAGGGTCAATGAGATAACTAGGCCCGTGGTCAGATACTGCCAGCTAGGTTGACGATACAACATCGGAATAGCCAGGGTATGAACAAAGCAAGCGGCTGTGAAAGCATGCGATCGCATGCCGATGGCCATCGCCCCGTAGCCCAGCGCACACAGTCCCATCCATAGAGGACACAGGCTCACCATCACTACACTAATAGAGCTATAGATGCCGTAAGCCGTCACAGACACTCCCAACGTCATCAACCCGGCCCATAGGAAGATTACCCAGTTCAATCGTTTGTCGTCTATTAGAGTCCAAGTCAAACCAGAGGCCCAGGCAATTCCAGCACCTGTCAAAGCAGCATCAAGTACTGCTTGGGTCATCCAGCTCATCGAAGAAAACTGGCCAGTTAGAAAGATGATTAAGGTCAGGCCGCCCCAAACTAAGAAAGCCTGGTCAATAGAGGAAAAACAAAAGATCGGCCAGTCTTGAACGTTTCGCTTGAAATGGAGCTCGAAACGGGTGTTGAGTAGTCCGCCTAGATCTTGGACCCCTAAAGACTTATTTTCATGGGTCTCTATGGTGTCGCGAAAATCGAAAGAAGTCATACTGATGGTTTTGGATCCTGCTAACGGCTTAATCGTCTTGGCTTTTTCGCTTCTCTACTCGGTGGCAGTCTAAGGATTTACGCAAGAGATTTTCGATTTGTGAATAAATATTAACAGATTATTAATATTGTGTAAGGTTCGGTTGTCTGTATTTCTACGTACAAAGAAAATCTTCGTTCTAGCGCGTTAACATACTGGTTTGGCCAGTGAGTCTTTTGAGATGTCTTCTGATTTTTCCGCTATGCCATACGAAGGAGACGACGGCCAATCTCTTCTGCCGAAATTTGCACTAGAGTCCAAATCACTCAAGAAAAGCTACGGTCGCGGAAAGCAGCGATTTGAGGCAGTGCGGGATGTCTCGCTGAAGATTGCGCCGGGTGAGGTGCTGGCTTTTTTGGGGCCAAATGGAGCAGGCAAGACGACGACTATCAAAATGATTGCGGGGCTGATCCGCCCAGATGCTGGCAAGGTGGAGATCGCTGGCAAAGACCCCCACCGAGATCCGCAGGCGCTTCAGGGGGTAGGCGCGGTACTAGAAGGCAATCGAAATCTCTACTGGCGACTGACGCCTCTGGAGAATCTGGAGTACTTCGGAGTGCTGCGACGGATGCCAAGAAGACTGACTAAACTGCGGGGAATAGAGCTGCTCAAAACCTTTGGTCTGCTAGAAAAGCGTAATGTCCCAGTACAAAAGCTTTCGCGAGGTATGCAGCAGAAGATTGCGATCGCAGTGGCCCTCATCCACCAGCCACACCTGCTCTTGCTCGATGAACCCACTCTGGGCCTAGATGTAGAAGCCGGCGAAACCGTCAAGCAGCTAGTTCGGCAGGTGGCCGCCTCGGGATGCGCGATTCTACTAACTACTCATCAGCTCAATGTGGCCGAGGTGCTTTCGGACAGAGTCGCTATTATCCGCGAGGGGACAATTGTTGCTGAACAGACGACTCGCGAGCTGATCCGCCAGTTCTCTAAGGGCGCGGGCTACTACATTGAGATTGAGGGACTGTTGGATGTGGCACGAAAAGATGCGATCGCAGCCCTAGGCGCTACCGTCGGCGATAGCTATATCCACTACTACCCAGCAGCGGACGCCGCGCTAGACAGTGGCAAAGTGTTAGCTTCAGCGAACCTCTACAAGATTCTCAGCATTTTAGAGCCACTGCCTTTGGTCGAGATTCGACAAGAGCGAGCTAACCTCACTGATATTTTCTTACAGCTGGTCCAAAAATAGGACAACACCTATGATTGATTTATTTATTGGCGAGCTTAAGCGCACCTGGGTGCAGACGCTTCGCTACCCTTCGGAGGTGATTGGTGGCGTAGTGATTTTGACCGCTGTGTTCTACGGCATCTTTATTGGTGCTCAGTACATGTCCGGCGGCAGCGGCACGTTTGGAGACCGATTGGATTCTGTGGTAGTTGGCTACGTAATCTGGACACTGGTGGTCTATATCGTCAACGACATTGCCACGAACCTACAGATGGAAGCGCGAACTGGCACGCTAGAGCAGGTGTTTCTATCGCCGTTCGGGGCACCGCGTGTTTTTCTAGCGCGGGCGATCGCCAGTCTTACCCTACGTTTCTTCTTGATTCTGGCTGTCCTTGCGATCATTATTGCAATCACTGGGAGCCAGATAGCCTTTCCACCGATGCTGCTGCTGCCGCTACTCACACTGCTGCTGAGTGCCTACGGTCTAGCTTTCTTCATCGGCTCGTTCGCCCTGGTACTCAAAAAAGTGCAACAGGTTCTGAGTATGTTTCAGTTTGTTTTGTTCTTCTTGCTAGCGACGCCGACTGAGGATTGGACTGGACCCGCGCGAGTAGTCGCTAACGTGCTGCCGATTCTACCGAGTACCGGGTTGCTGAGGGATTTGATGGCTCGCGATCAGGCGCTGGATTGGAACGGGTGGGCGATCGCGCTACTCAACGGCGTCATCTACTTCACGATCGGCACTCTGCTTTTTCGCTGGGCAGAAGGTCAAGCCAAACGTCAAGGAACACTAGGCAGCTATTGATCTACAAAAACATGCGCGGGCGCTGTAATATACGCAGACGCTGTGCGAATTGTTGACAGTCTCTCTTCGTATCGAGACACGTCGTGACAAGATTTTGATAACCTCTATCGCTTTACGCTTCTATGGAAAACTGGCTAGTCACTGATGACGGCATCTGCGCCAGCTTTGGTACTGTTGAAACCGAGCCGCCAGAACGCACCTATCGAATGTATCGCTTCTTGACCGATATGGAAAATATCCTAGAGCGCGAGTCTGATGATGCTAAACGGGTTCAAGCAATCATTCCTCTAGTGCGCAAGCTGCTAATTAGCTCTTACTGGCTACAGATGGAGCACAAAGCGCCGAGCGAAAAAACAGGCTGGGCAGTGAACTTTCTCTATCGAGAACACGAATATCCACTGACCGTGCAAATGGTGACATGGGCTCCGGGGACAAAGTCAACCATTCACAACCATGCCACTTGGGGAATCGTAGCGATGGTCGGCGGGCAGGAAAAGAATACGTTTTGGAAACAAAGCCAATCGGACCCGAAAGAGATTTCAGCCGCTGGCGAACAAATGCTCTATCCAGGTGACATCATCGGTTTTACCAGCAATGCGGTGCATCAGGTCTCGCCGGTAGGAGATGAGCCCACTATCTCGTTTAATCTGTACGGTGTCACTGACTATAGCCGCCGCTATCAATATGAAGTAGGAACGCTTGCAGCTTCAAAGTTTTAGGCTCGAAGGCTTCAGGCTTCAAAAGCTTGAGCATCGAAGCTGTGAATGACACGCTTCAGGCTCAACGCTCAGACCACAGGTAATACGCCAAGTAGTCTATGAGCTGAAAATGCTTGCGCTCTATATCGTCTGTGCTATTCACCTTCGATGCTATAACGCCTTCAGCATCGCGTTCTAGATCCGCTAGGCACAAAGTAAGCGTGCAGAGCCAACGATTAAAAGGAACGATTGAAAAGAATGGGCGATACAGGACTCGAACCTGTGACATCCTCCTTGTAAGGGAGGCGCTCTACCAACTGAGCTAATCGCCCGAAGAGTGTTCAAAAGTCGTCAGCAGCGACTGCACTTCAGGATTTAGATGATAACAGGTCAAGGACCACAATCGCTAAGAAAATTGTCGACAATTTTTCCTTCGCGCTGTTCGCCTTCTCTTGACAGAAACCAATTCATTTGTATTATTCTTTGTACTACTCTGTAGACTATTGCACCACCCCTTATCACCGAATCGCTATGCCAGCAGGTCGCACCCACGATCGGATTACGCTTTGGTGTCTCCCTTTGGTAACCATCAGCGCCTTTGGGTTTACCTATAGTCTGCCGCTGACGCTGATTGTCTCGCTTTCCTTTTTAGTCGGCGGCTTCATGCTCGGTCCCGATTTAGACATTCGCTCTATCCAGTACGTTCGATGGGGGCCGTTACGCTGGATTTGGCTGCCCTATCAGATCGCGATTAAGCACCGCTCACAGCTTTCTCATGGGCCAATCATCGGCACCGCTTTGCGGGTAGCCTACCTAGCAGTGTGGCTATCGCTGTTTGCACTTGTCGGCATGACTTTTCTGAACGTGCTGTGGGATGCTCAGCTAACCTGGCAGACGCTGAGAGAGCCGTTCCGAATTCTGTTTAGAAGATATCTGTCTGAATGGCTTGCCGTTGTCGTCGGCCTAGAGCTTGGATCGATTAGTCACTCTGTTAGCGATACCCTTGGCAGTCAAATCAGCAGCCGCAAACGGAAAAAGAAGAGAAAACCTCGTTAGCTAAAGACATAGAAACGTCATCAAGTCCAGATATCTGTCTAAGGGAAGAGGAAGATATGCAACAAAGCTGGCTCCTGAACATATGCCAGAAAAATGACTAAAGAGTAATAATCCTCTCTGAGCATTCCAAACAAAAGGTTGTAGAAGTTTTGTTGTTCTTTAACTGGTTGACACCTACAGCAACAGGACTTAACTTATTGAAGATTGTGGTGAATCTGTTTTCCCCAAAGTTTGCTACGGGCGCTGCTGACTTTATATTAGCTACGCTACAAGCAGACTTTTAGAAAAGCAAGCTTTCGTAGGGCTCGGCTGCGCAAACCTCAGTTTCATCGAGTACGATTTCGCAAAACCAGGAGAAATTACGGAATGAGATTTAAGTATGTGGCAGCCTTAATGACTGCTTCTGTGCTCGGTTTAGCTACGTTGAGTGGCTGCAACACCCAGGTGCCTGAAGCAGTCGATGGCGCTGTCGAAGATGCAGGCGAAGCTATCGACGATGCAGCTGAAGCAACAGACGATGCCATTGATGATGCAGGCGAAGCTGTAGATGGTGCGGCTGAAACAACAGACGATGCCGTCGACGGTGCTGTTGAAGATGTCGAAGATACTGTTGAATAGCTCTAGTCCAGTAGCTTTAGATACTCGTATCTTTACGCTCTGAAAGAATTGAGGCAGTAGAGAAAAGTTACGAACCTGTAATGCAATTCTTTGCTCTTAATTCCTTTATCCTCAGCGCTTTCTCAGACTTCAATTCGACACCTAGAACATACTGCCAACAGTAGAAGCTGGCTTCTGCTGAATGACTTACCGCAATTCTAAAAAATCTACTATCCACCTTTAGGAGTTTTCAAAATGAAAGTTCAATATCTAGCTGCTATAGCTGCTGCCTCCGTGCTTGGTCTTGGTACGCTCACTAGCTGCGCACCTGAGACGACTGTCGACACTGAGGCGACTGAGGACGTAGAAGCAGCACCTTGCGCTGCTGATCCCTGTGCTGCCGAGCCTTGCGCTGCTGATCCCTGTGCTGCCGAGCCTTGCGCCGCTGAATAGTTTCTTGCCTTTCTTGTAGTTGCGCTCTAGCTATTTGAGCTTATTTTGCAATGACAACAATAGAGTCCCCGGTCTTTAGGCTAGGGACTTTTGCTTATGATTCCGTATTGAGAAGTACCTGATCTTGTACTTTTTCGAGAGATTTTGTCGGGCGTGTTTTGTCGAGTAAGGTGGCTTGTTACTTACTTTCCTGTGCTTAAAGCTTATGAACGTTGCATTTATTGGACTCGGTACGATGGGCGCACCGATGGCTCTTAACCTACTGAAGGCAGGTCACGCAGTCGCTGTGCATAACCGCACCCGAGAGAAGGAACGGCCCTTGGTAGAGGCGGGCGCGATCGCATCCCCTACTCCCGAATCTGCCGCTGCTGCTGCCGACATCATCATTACCTGCGTCAGCGACACCCCAGACGTAGAAGCCATTATCCTTGGCGATTCAGGCGTCATCCACGGCGCTCAGCCCGGTGCTTTGGTAATCGATATGTCTACCATCAGTCCTAGCGTCACCCGTAGCATCGCCACCCAGCTAGCAGAAAAAGACATTCACATGCTAGATGCGCCTGTTTCAGGCGGCTCAGAAGGTGCTCAGCGGGGGACGCTATCGATCATGATTGGCGGCGAAGCAGAAGATGTAGAAAAGGCAACACCTGTCCTGTCGGCAATGGGCAGCACGATTACTCATGTTGGCGCAATCGGTGCTGGTCAAACGACTAAAGCCATTAACCAAATTATCGTAGCTGGAACCTACTGGTCTGTGGCAGAAGGAATGGCGCTCGGGCTCAAAGCCGGACTGGATATGGAGAAAGTCGTTCAGGCAGTTGGCAGTGGCGCAGCTGGGTCATGGGGACTAACCAACCGCTCTGGCAATATGATTGACAACGAATATCCGCTGGGCTTTCGCGTGCGGCTACACCAGAAGGATTTGGAGATTGCGCTAGAGGCAGCTCGCGAGCTAGGACTGCCCTTGCCTATGGCGGCCTATGTAGAACAGATAGAAACTGGACTAATAGCACAGGGCTATGGCGATGAAGACATCTCTGCTATGGCGCGAGTAGTTAGAGATATGGGCGCTATCGAATAGTCTTAGGCCTCTTGTTTCTACCGGGTGGGCTTCTTGCCGACGGTGGTGATGTACAAGACGGCTTCTGCTGCTGGAATGCTCAGCAACTCGTTTACCTGATCGTCAAAGAATCCAGCAATGCCGCTGACGCCAATTTGCCGTTGGGTAGCTGCTAGGTTCAGTCTTTGGCCGAGGTGCCCGGCATCCATATGCAAGTAGCGATAGGCTCTATCACCGTGTTCTGCGATCGCACGTTCCAAATCTGCTGTATGGAAAATCACCGCCCCGGCATCTCTGCCCAGGTTTTGCCCCAAGCAAAGGTAATGGAGATCTTTATGAAACTGATTAAAGCGAATCTGACGCAGCTCTTCAGATTGAGGCGCGTAGTAATAGCAGCCAGGCTCTAAGCCGTCTACGTTAGAAACCGCAATGAAAGTTTCTATCAGGCTCAGATCAAAATAATCAGGATGGGCATCGAATTCCTGCTGCTGATAGTGTTCTGGATGATAGGTAAAGTCGAGCAGGGCAAAGAGATCGGCTTTTTGAATGGGCGCTTGAATATAGCGGCGAGTTGAACGCCTACTCAGCAAGGCTTGTTCTAGATCGGCTAGGTGATCGCCCCAGGGAATCGGCAGCGACTTGGTAGAAGCTGTGATGCCAAAAGGAAAATTGTATTTGTCAGCGGGCGCATCGCTGGCTGGGCTGTTGGCTGGTGGGCTGTCGGATGGTGGAATGGCAAACTCATACGCAGATGGCTGATCTAGCTCATCTACTATGTTTTGATCTGGTTTATTTTCATCTGGCTTGTTACCATCTGGCTTGTCTGCTTCTAGCTGATCTACATCTTTTTTTTCGGCGTCTGATTCGCTTTCGTTTGTTTTTTTGGTGTCGGCTAGAGCGGTGTCTAGCGCTGCCGCTGCCGAGGCAGGACCCACCGGGAAAATAGGAGTGCTGATGTCTTTTTGCTGCTGTTGACCAAAGCCAGAATCGGATGAAATCAGGGTGTTTTGATGCAGATAGTACAACAGCTGACCGTCGGGAATTGTTGGAATATCCGTGTGAATAGGGCTGGGTAGAGCGCGGCGAGCAGGCGGCAGGTTTTGTTCTACTTGGAAAAGATCGGCAAGGGCTAGTAAGGCGATCGCGCTTTCTTCTTCAGTATTCAAATACAGCAGCTGGTTTACCAGCTCATCGGCAAATCCACCAATCAGATGCGGTCGGTAGTCGCAGAGCGTTCCGGCAATTTCCAAATTGCCAAGCAAATGCCCCGAATCTAGGAACACGCGGCGATAGGCCCGGTCTTGATAGCGCCAGGCTGATCGCTGAAAGATAGCTGTCACCACCAGTGCTAGCTGCGTGGTTTCTAGCGATGGATGCCAAAAGCAAGCCGCCTGCAAATCCTGCCAGGGATGCGCATCCCAAAAGCGCCACAGAGAGTGCGATCGCACCTGATAGTTGTACAGACCTGCTGGCAGCAGCGACGTTCCCCTCGATACCATATACAGCTCGGCTGGATACAGTCCGCCCGCCGAAGGCGCAGAGCGTAGATACATCGGCTCGCCTGAGGAGGTCACTACCTTTGCCGTCAGGCCGTAGCTATCTATCAGCAGTCGCGAGAGCCTCTGCCACCAGCGCCAGGTACCATCTGCTTCTTCAGGCTCTTTCTCCAGATAGGGTTTGAGATCGATGCTGTGCCCGATTTTATAATCTTTGTAGGGGACTGGCTGCTGTGACCAGTCGAGACCACCGCGTTGGCTCTTTGCCGCAATCGTCTCGGGGTCGTATTTTGTTCGCTGATGATAGTGCTGGGCGATCGAGACATCTGCCATGTCGGCGTTCGGGTGGCGGCTAACTGAGACAATTGTAGCGGGTTTAGTATGCTTGTTCCCTCCGGATCGGTGCCGCAATCGATGTCGAAAGGGGCAGCGGGACGGAATACGGCAATCAAAGAATCTGCTACCCTGACGATTCAGGTAAGATGCTAGTGAAAACGGCAGGCAAGATAAAACAGCAAGCCATTGGCTCAGTCCATAAGAGGTCGCCCATGCAGGGGAATCAAAAAACAGGACGGTTGATGATATCGAGTAGTCGTTGGCTAGTCGGCTGGCTAATGCTGACGGGAAGTGCGCCGATTTTTTGGGCGATCGCATCCAATCCTCTACACGCCCAAACATACGCCCAAACATACGCCCAAACATACGCCCAAACCGCCACGCCCACTGCGCCGGTAGCGCCTGCCTCCGATCCTGTGCCCACACCTGTTCTGGAGCCCGCTGCCAGCACACTCACCCTCGAACAGCAGCGCGAAGCAGAAAACACCCTCAACCGCGCCTATACCTTACTCTCTATCACTATCGGGGCACTGGTCATCGTCCTTGGCGGCGGCGTACTGACGCTGTGGCTGCTGCGGCGCTCGGTCGTTAATGAAGTCGCCACCGTCGTGCGCACTCAGCTCAACGAAATGACCGAGCTAGAAAACAAGGTCCACAACGCCACTCGCAGTCTGAACCGGGTTTTGTCAGAAGCTGATGATTTGTCGGGAGATCTACAGGGCCGCTCTAGTAATTTTCAAAGAGAAATCGCCGAACAAAGAGATATTTTGTATGCACTAGTCGAAGAACTGACTGCCTTTAAGATGCAGACAGCCAAAAACTGGGAAAAGCAGCTAGAAGATATCAATGGAAAGCTAGAAGCAACCGCAACAGACTTTGACCAGGTTGCGCTCTCCTTGCGCAATCAGGCCAAACAAAAGCTAGAAGGACTGCAAACCCAAACCGAAGTAGAAGGCCAGCGCATTCTCCAACGTTTCACCACTTCCGAAGCCGAATTCTCTCGTCATGTCGGTGTGATCAAAGAAGAAACCCAGCGACGCAAAACGGCCTTCTTTGATGAACTCGATCGCAAAGAATCTGTTCTATCTGACCAGATGGGTAGCGTCCAGGCCCAAACCCTGGCCGAACAAGACCGAATACTAGCCGCACTTAGTCAGGCCAGCAGCGACTTTGGCCCAAAACTATCAGAAGTAGAAACCGCTGCCAAAACAAAGATAGAAAAACAGCGAGATCTCTCTATTGAGCAGCTTAAGACTGCTGAAGCTGATACTGTAGAAAGTTTAGAAGAGATTCAGGCCAGCGCCCTTGGACGCAAAGATCTAGCGTTGCAAAACATTCAGCGCTCTACCGAAGAATTGCAGCAGCAGTTCAACAACATTCGCAATGAAGTAGAAGCTCGCAAAGCCGACATGATGCAGAGCTTCCGCCAATCTGCCGACGGTTTCCTTACCCAGTTTGCCACGCTAAAAGCCGATGTAGAAGGGCGCAAAGGCACGTTACTAGGGGATATGGACCGAGTCGCTAGCGACTTTCAATCTCAGATATCCGAGCTACAGTCAGGCGTTAGCGAAGAGCGCAAGCATACCATCATGCAGTTGCAGTCTACCGCCGATGGCTTCCGCGCTCAGCTGGCCAATATGGAAGGCGATCTGGCCACCCGCAAATCTCAGCTATATACCGATCTCTCTGAGACCGCCCGCACGTTTTCCAATCAGCTCAGCGAGCTTCAGACTGACTTGGGCGAAGAACGAACTCAGACGCTCGAAATCGTACAGCAGCTGCAGCAAGAGTTTACGAAAGAGATGGACGCGCTGCAAGCAGGTATTAGCAGTGAGAAAGAACAGCTAATGCGATCGCTCTTAGAAGTAGAAACTAGCTTCGACGGTGAACTTTCTGGCGTGCGCAATGCCGTCTTTGGCAGACGCGATATGATCATTAACAAGCTCAACAGCTTTGATGCTCGCCTGGGCGAACAGATCGGAGAACTAGCCGAATCTGCCGCTAATCGTCAGCAATCTGCTGAAGAGAGACTAGGCCAGATAGAAGAGAAATTTAGCGAAAATCTAGAAACCTTGCAGAGCGGAATGAGCCAACGACAAACGCAGGCCGTTGATGAGATTCTGAAGGTAAAAGCAGAGATTCAGTCAAAGCTAAATGAAATCAGAGCGGAGGCCGAGAGCGAAAAGCAACAGATTATGAAAGAGCTAGGTAGAGTCGCTCCGGACTATATTGCCGACTCATTTATGAGCACCTCGCAAAAGCGTATAGGCGAACTTACAGAGCAGATGAACCGGCTGCAAGGTAACCGACCGGAGCTGTTCTTAACAGCCGATGAGTTTATAGAAGAAGGGGACAGGCAGCTAGCAGACAAACAATACGAAGCGGCCCTTGGTGCTTATGACCGGGCCCTAGAAGTACAGCCTGCTAACGCTGAGCTATGGTTTAGCCGCAGCAAAGTTCTCCTGGCACTAGATCAAAAAGAAAATGCGCTAGCTGCACTTAGTGAAGTTACCAAGCTGACCCCTGAGAACACGCAGGCTCGCTATCAGAAAGGACTGTTGCTGAGAGAATTGCGTCAGTACCAAACTGCCCTAGACGAGTTTGAGCGGGTGATAGAACAAGACCCGGTCGATGCCAAAGCCTGGTTGAACAAAGGTATGGTGCTGAGTCGGCTGCGCAAAAGGGAAGATGCGATCGCAGCCTTTGACCGGGCGATTGATCTCAACCCTGACTATCACGAAGCCTGGGTGAATCGAGGCGTGGCCTTTGGTATATTGCAGATGCATGACAAAGCCTTTGAATCCTTTGATCAGGCCGTTGCTTTACAGGCCAACGATGCAGTTGCCTGGCTCAATCGAGGACTGGCCCTTACCGAGCTAGAACGATATGAAGAAGCGGTAGCCTCTTTTGAAAAAGCAACGCGGTTTAATCCTGGCCTAGCCAAAGCTTGGGATAACCGGGGTTACGTTCTCATGCGACTAGGACGAGATCGAGACGCGCTCAAGAGTTTCGATAAAGCAATTGCCACCAACCCCAACTACGCCAAAGCCTATTACAACAGAGCTCTCTGCTACGCGCTTCAAAGAGAAAACGACCTGTCTCTAGAAAATCTACAGCAGGCCGTTCGTCTAGAACCTAGCTACAAGCAAGAAGCACTTGCCGACGAGATCTTTGAAGAGATCTGGAGCGACGACTGGTTCAAAGAGCTGGTGAGCTAGGTTTTATATCTGCCTATGGCGTTCCGGTAGGCATCTCTTCGGGCATCACCTCAGGCATCTTTTCGGGCATATCTCCAGCAGGCATATCCCCAGCAGGAGTCTCCTCAATTGCTAGCGAGGGTGGTAAAAGCACAGCGTCGATGGCGTGGATGACACCATTACTAGTGAGTATGTCGGCGTCAACAACATTAGCGCCGTTAACGGTCACACCAGTCGTATCTGAAACCAGAGAAAGCGCCCCCTCCTCAACACTAACTACTGGTCCGGTCTCTATCTGCTCAGTAGTAATCGCTCCAGGAACCACGTGATAGGCCAGTACCTGCGTAAGGACACCTTTGTTTTCGGGCAGCAGCAGCTGATCTAAAGCTCCCGGTGGCAGCGCGGCAAAGGCTTCATCAGTGGGTGCAAAAACCGTGTAAGGACCTTCGCTACTGAACACTGATTCCAATCCGGCAGCTTGAACAGCCGAAATCAGCGTATTAAAAGAGCCGCTATCGACTGCAGCTTCTAGAATGGTGCCATTTCCGGCTGTGTCTGCTGTAGTCTCTGCTGACATGTCGTCAGGAAGTTCAGAAACCTCGGATGCTGGCTGATCGCAGGCGATCGCTACGGGCAAAATTATCAAGGCTGCAGCAAGGCCAGCCAATCGGTTGAAAGGCATAGTCAATTTGGAAAAACGCATAGTTCTCCTTAAAATGTGGGTGAAATTGAGTTAGTCGAATCTCTTGTTTTAATGGGGTGCGATTGTTTCAGTGCGATTGTTTTCAGTGCGATTTCTCTTTAGTGCGATTGCTCTTTGAAGATGAACAACGCGAGGCGCGATTATGGCGTTGTTTCTAGAGATCGCATTTTCAGGAATTTTAGCGTTCGTCACCTTGCTTCGTACAGACTGCTTCACACATTCTCAAGCGGTGAAGCCTTTATTTTAATCAGCCAAGGTGTTGGCTAGCGCTTAGACTCATCTGACGCTAGCCGCAAGTAACTGTTGTGCTCATTGTAGAGTCAAATTTCGGAATTTACTTAGACTCTTGATTACAGAATTGTAATTTATTTTTCAGAGTTTTCGTATACGCAAAAAAAAACGAACAGACGAGAAGTGAATGAACAAAAAATGGAATTAGAACAATTAACCAGATGAAAGAGATTCAACAGAGTGCGAAACCTATCGCGAAATTCGTTAGCACTGTTCAACCAGCTTTAATACTGTATTCTGAACCTTTGATATGGACGGTCTCGGGGCCTGTTACTTTATGGCTTTTTCCATTCAGCTCCCGGCTTGGCGAGTTTTGATTATTGAAGACGATCCGCTAGTGCAGCTAGGTATCGAGCAAGCGCTGTCAGACTTTTCCCAGCTATCGGTTGTCGAAACGGTAGACGACGGCTATCTAGCAGTAGAATCCGCTCTAAAGCACAAGCCAGACCTTATTTTGATGGACATTGGTCTACCCGGACTTGATGGGATCGAGACGGCCCACAGAATTAAAAAAAAACTAACTGAGACGAAGGTCGTGATGCTGACCTCTCACACCACTGAAACAGAGGTTCTAGCAGCTTTTTCGAGCGGGGCGGATGCCTATTGTATAAAAGGAGGCAGCATTAACGGACTGCTGAGCGCGATCGCAACCGTTAGTCAAAACGGGGTCTATATGGACGCCAAAGTTGCTCATATTGCTTTACAGAGCTTTAAGCAGAGCGCTATGGCTCAGCCAGAAAATGACACTATCTCTAGCGATTTGTCTGAACGCGAGCAAGAGGTTTTGGAGCTGCTAGTTGAAGGTCTAAGCAACCCAGAAATTGCCAAAAGGCTGTTTATCAGCACGAACACTGTTAAAGCTCACATGCGCAATCTGATGAACAAGCTAGCCGCCAACGACCGCGTACAGGTGGCTGTGAAGGCGCTCAGATCGGGATTAGTCTAAAGATTATAGTCTTGCGGCTGTCCATCTTGGTTTCTGCCGTTAGAATAGCCAATTATGTGAATTTTTAAATCTATCCTCTATTATGCCTACGCCGTCATCCTTAAGTGCGCCGACTGATGACGATCAGCTGCGCTTTGTAGAAGAAACGCCCTTACAGGAAGAAACACCTACAGAAAAAACGACAGTGCTCGGTAGTCAGCAGACGTGGAAAATCATGCTGGTAGACGACGAGCCTTCTATTCACCAGGCGACGAAAATCGCTCTAAAGTTTTTCACGTTTGAGGGGCGATCGCTCAGCTTTGTCTCCGCCTACTGCGCCGAAGAAGCAAAACGGCTCATAGCCCGCAATCCAGACACAGTACTGATACTGTTGGATGTGGTGATGGACACGCAAGATGCAGGGCTCGAGGTAGCGAAATACATTCGCGAAGAGCTGCGTAACACCATCGTCCGTATCGTCCTTAGAACGGGGCAACCTGGCCAAGTACCTGAAGAGTCGGTCGTCGTCAACTACGACATCAATGACTACAAAACTAAGTTAGAACTCACCCAAGAGAAGCTATTTACCACGATTGTCTCTAGCATTCGTGCCTATCGCGATCTGATTACGCTTTTTGAAAGTAGGGCCGCTCTATCTAGAGCCAATAACGAACTCGCCGTTTTAAACCGTAGCTTGGAGCAAAGAGTTTACGACCGTACCCAGGCGCTCACCCACGAAGTCCAAGAAAGAGAAAAAGCAGAAGCGGCCCTCAGGCTCTACATTCACGCGCTCACACATGACCTGCGCAATCCTGTGATAGGCATGAGTACGCTCCTAGAAGCTCTACTCAACCGAGAACCTAGCGGCGACCCGCCCAAAGTGCAAATTCCTATCTCAGTTCTTTCTAGAATGAAACAGGGCTGCGATCGCCAGCTTAAGATGATTGGTTCTTTGCTAGAAACCCAGCGCATCAACATATGGGGCGTTTCTCTAAATCGACAGCCCTTTGATCTCAGCAGTCTGATTCAGGAAATACTGGCAGACTGGCAGCCTAGGTTAGATAGAAAGCGAGTCAGCGTAGTGGTGCAGATCTCAGATGAATTGCCACCTGTGGAGGGCGATCGCACCCAGCTATGGCGAGTCTTCGAAAACCTGATTGACAACGCCCTCAAATACAACCCTCCTGGCATCACGCTGACTCTACAGCTCATGCCTCATGCCGCCAACTCAAATGATTCAGACGCAAATAGCCCGAGTCAAAATGGTCCAAATGTAGATAACTTAGATACAAATAATGTAGGCGATACAAATAACGTAGGCGCAGATTCGGACAGTGATTTCATTCGCTGTGCCATCCAAGACAATGGCCTCGGCATCCCTTCACATCAAAGCGAATTGCTCTTCAAGCTCTATCAAAGAGGGCTCTCAAACGCTCCTAGCCAGGGCCTTGGCTTAGGGCTCTATATCTGCCGCTGTATCGTCCAGGCCCACGGCGGTAATATCGGCGTAAACAGCCCAATTGCCAATGACCAAAGCGGCACGGAATTCTGGTTCACTCTACCGATCAGCCAGTCGACACCAGTCAGCCAGTCGACACCAGTCAGCCAGTCAACCCGCTAGCCAGCCAAACCTCAGCTTCCCGGTTCGTTTATTCCCTATTCGTCTGTTTCCCATTTCTTAGTTTCCTATTCCCTTTGCCGCCCCCGTTCTGCCATGCATCGCCCTTTCAGACAATCCGGCTCGTGGAAGCCTACGCTCCTACAAACCCTGATCGCCCTGTTTATCCTGCCGCTGATCGGGTCTGCTGTTTTGGTTCAGTATCTAGCCTGGAAAAATGAACAAAAGACCATAGAGCAGCTAGTTGGACAGCTACAGGCCCAGGTAGGCGATCGCATTCAAGAACGTATCATCACGCTGACAGAAATTCCTCAAAGGGCTACTGCCAACGTAGCGCTTGCTATCCGTAGAGGAGAGCTAGATCCAAACAATCTACCGGACTGGGAAGCCTATCTGATAGACCAAGGCGTTTTCCTGAATGACCTCGCCTTTCTCTACTTCGGCAGCCAAAGAGGCGACTATGTAGAGCTTTTTCAGAGCGACAACAGTCCGGACAAAATCAACTTTAGAGAAGGGGATCGACCTGAGCTACTCAATCAATCTTATACAAATTCGAGCGGACGCATCTCTACTCAACAAATCATTGAGCCGTTCGATCCAAGAAAGCGGCCTTGGTATAAAAGCGCACTCAAAGCCAAGAAATCTACCTGGACAGATCCCTACGAATTTAAATTTCCATCGAATAGCGCAAAATCAGCGCGCTATAGGCAGCAGTCGTCTACCACAGGCTTGAGTTTTGTACAGCCCTATTATCTCCAGGACGATACTCAGAATAGTGTCGAAAGTGAAGAAACTCTTGTAGGCGTCATCGGTGCAGACTTTACGCTTGTGCATATTGACAGGTTTTTGTCTGATTTAGAGATTAGCAATTCTGGAGAAGCGTTTATTCTCAATAGCGATGGGCAAATGCTCGCAAGCTCAGAAGTCTCTTCTTCACTCGATGATGAGCCGTCACCCAACAAGAAATCCGACCTAAGATTAGTTGATTCAACGAAAAACTTTTTACTCACGCAGATTGTTGATCTAAACAGCATCGCGGAGCCGCAGACACTTCGGTTTAAAGCTGGAAAAGCCAAAAATATTCTTCAAGTTTCACCCTACTCAGACCGGTATGGTCTCAATTGGTTTGTGGTTGTGGTCCTGCCCGAATCTGACTTTATCGGTACTATCAAGGACAACGTCCGTGAGACGCTGGTTCTCTCTGCGACTATTTTGACTGGCATACTGCTGCTGACGGCGCTCATCGCCAGATGTCTCAGTCGCAGTGTGCTAAAAATTAGCTCAGCTAGTCAGTCAATCGCCCAAGGAAATTTGGATCATCGCATTTCAGGCTTTAAAATTCGAGAGCTTGACATCACGTCCAAAGCTTTCAACAACATGAGTCATCAGCTAAGGAATTCTCATAGGCAGTTAGAAAACCACTCGAAATTGTTGGAGATCAAAGTCCAAGAGAGAACAGAAGCGCTAGAGCAAGAAGTGCGCGATCGCCTCCGCAGCGAAGCTACCTTTCAAACGCTTGTCTCTAATATTCCAGGCACCGTTTACCGCTGCTATGTAGATAGAAACTGGACTATGAAGTTTCTTAGTTCAGCTGTCTTTGATCTGTGTGGCTATCCGCCTACCGACTTTATCGGCAACCAGATTAGAAGCTTTGCTAGCATTATCTTTCCAGAAGACAGCTACCTAGAAGGGATTGTACAAAAGGCAACTGACCAGCGTCAGCCCTACGCTATAGAGTATCGAATTGTGCATGCCAACGGTAATATTCGCTGGGTGTGCGACAAGGGCCAAGGCATCTTTGATGAGGAAGAAAAACTTCTCTATCTAGATGGCGTGATTTTTGATATCACGCTGCGCAAAGAAGCAGAAGCCAACGTCAAAACCAGTGAACAGCGCTATCGAAGTTTGTTTGAAGATGCTCCTATTGCGCTTTGGGAAGAGGATTTTTCTGAGGTGCATCGATATCTAACCGAGCTTGGCGTCTTGAAAAATAGCCCTGAAGCCGAAGATAGAAGCGACATTCAAGACTTTAAAGCTTACTTCGATAACCATCCGCAGCTAGTTCGCGAGTGCATAGCGCGCATTCGGATTTTGGATACCAATCAAGCTGCACTCGATCTGTTTGAGGCCAAAGAGAAACAAGACCTGCTATCTGCCATAGAGTATCATCGACGAGATCCGGACGCGATCGAAGGCTTTAAGCAAGAAATCACTGCTCTGTGTAAAGGCCAAAACAGCTATGAGTCAGAGATTGTCAGATACACCCTTACTGGTAAACCCAGGCACCTAATCTTCAAAGAGTTCACTGCGCCCGGTCACAAACACGACTGGAGCAGAGTCATCGTTAGTACCATAGATATTAGCCAGCGCAAACAGGCTGAAGCACAGCTACAGGTCTCTGAAGAAAAGTATCGTACGCTTAACGAGAGCACTCAAGATGCCGTTATGTTGATCAATCGACATCGATTCATAGACTGCAATCCGGCTACTCTGAAGATGTTCGGCTGTGAGCGAAAAGAAGACTTTTGTAACAGATCGCTTGGGGACTTTTCACCTCAGCTTCAGCCCAACGGTCGCCGCTCAAAGCGGGCAATTGTAGACATTGTCGTCGCCGCATTTAAAGCGGGTACCTACAGGTTTGAATGGTGCCATCGGCGTTTGGACGGCACTCTTTTCCCGGCTGAGGTCTGGCTCACCTCTATGGAGCTAGGGGGCGATCGCGTCATTCAGGCCGTCATTAGAGACATCACACTCCGGAAGAGATCCGAAGCTGAAATTATTCAGGCCAGAGAGAAAGCCGAAGTTGCTAATCAAGCCAAGAGCCAGTTTCTAGCCAATATGAGCCACGAATTGCGATCGCCGCTCAATGCCATTATCGGATTTGCCCAGGTCTTGTCTCGCAGCGGCACCTTGTCAAAAGAACACCGTGAAGATGTCGAAGTTATCAACCGAAGCGGTGAATTTCTCTTGAGCTTGATCAACGATATCCTCGACATGGCAAAAATCGAGTCAGGTCATACTACGCTCACTTTCTCTAACTCCGACCTCCATGCTCTTTTGGATGAGCTTCACAGCATGTTTAGGCTGAAAGCTAAAGAAAAACAGCTTGAACTTATCTTGCAAAAATCTCCTACTCTCCCACAGCACATCCACATCGACCAGGCCAAGCTTCGCCAAATTCTAATTAATCTATTAGGCAATGCCATAAAATTTACTCATGCTGGTAGCATCACTCTCAAAGCCGAGTCTTCTCTTGCTTCTTCAGCTTTACCTTCTTCCCTCTTCTCCATCTTCCTCTTCGGTAGCAGAGCGCGGTCAAAGTGCTCCTTTTCTCCTTTCCTTCTCCGTCACTGATACTGGTACCGGTATTGGTGATGAAGAACTCGATCAGCTTTTTCAACCCTTCGTTCAAGCTCGCTCCGGTCTAGTATCCCAAGAAGGCACGGGTCTGGGTTTGGCAATTTGTCGCAAGTTTGTAGAGATGATGGGCGGAAACATCTCAATCGTTAGCCAGCTCGGTCAGGGAACTACTGTCAGCTTCTCTGTTCAGGCAACAGCGACTCAGGCAGCGCCAACCAACCTGCCCGTACTCAGCGAAAGAGAACAGCATGTCCTATCGCTAGCCGCTGACCAGCCCCGTTTCAAGCTTCTGCTTGTCGAAGATAAAGCAGTGAACCGACAGCTGCTATTTAAGTTCCTAGAGCCTGTAGGCTTTGAGCTACAGGCAGCGGACAATGGACAGGTGGCAGTTGAAATGGTGCAAAGCTGGCAGCCAGATTTGATCTTGATGGATTTGAGAATGCCGGTGCTAGACGGGATTGAAGCGACGCGACAGATTAGGCAGCTAGTCGCCGACCAGTCGTCAGGCGGTGAGCGACCTCAGCCTAGAATTATTGCGCTTTCCGCTAGCAGCCTTCAGTCAGAGCAGACCGAGGCGATCGCCGCTGGATGCGATGATTTTATCCGCAAACCTTTCAAGGAGAATGTGCTCTTTGGTGCGATCGCCCAGCAGTTAGGAACTCGATACACATACAGAGAAAACTCGGAACAGATAAAAAGTCCTCAACAGCACAGCAGTTCATACAGTGATTCAGCGACATCTTCACCTAAACAAACGCCTCCAGAAGAAGCGTCGTACGAAGAACTGCCTACCGAGGAGTTACAGCTCGAAGAACCGGGCACAGAAAACTACATCAGTGGGCTCTCAGCGCTGCCAGCTCATATCTTAGAGGCCTTAGAATCTGCTGCCTTGCGTCTCCAGTGGGATGAGCTGTTTGCCCAAATTAAAGCGATTCGCGCCCTAGACGAAGCCTTGGCAGACAGGATAAATCAAGCCGTAGAGAATTTTCGCTATAGCCAAGTTGTAGAGAGTGTCCGAGCTGCCAAGACCGAGTTGCTAAGATCATAGAGACAGACTTTGGCAACTACCCAATCGGATAGTGCATACTATCCAATCGGGTAGTGCTGGGTATCTGCTAAAGCAGCACGTCGCCAGAGCCAATATCAGACACACTATGGAATATTCAAGCTGTGTAGACAGTACGGCACAGTTTTCTGATATTCCTGGAGAGCCATAACTATGCCCTGTTTCGTCGAGACGACCCTCTGTCACTCCCTGCAGCAGGGAAAATTTTGCTATGTGGCCCAGCCCTCCGACCGGAGCAGTTCTACAGAGAAGTTTTCACTGTGCCAGCGGACCAGCGCAGAAATGGAAAGTCGAGGCTATCGCAGCATTGTAGTCCAGGCGCAATCAATCGTTACCGACAATTCCAATAGTCAAGACAACTGGGCCCAAAGATTCATTCAATCAGTCTGGCAGAGCCTCTATTCTACAGACCTCATCCAGCTATCTCGGTGGCTAGAGGTTACCGTCCATCTCTCGCACAGAGACCGACTGCTCGCCTTTGCCAGCGAGCTCTTACTAAACGAAATTTGCGCGAAGCCGTTTATCATTCTGATCGAAAACGTTGACGTGCTCCGCGCTCTACCGTCTGCGGCAGGCGATGTATTTGCCTGGATAGAACACTGCTACGAGCTCAGAGACACTTATTTGACCTATCACCATCTCAGCTTTGCAGTCTTCAGCTCCGAGATAATTAATCAGACTGTTCTTTCAACATCAGATTTTCCCTCTCACTTTGAAGGTAGTATTGAAAACTCTCGGTATCTAGACGAGCTCAACAATAGTCGCTCCAACAGTCAGACTGATACTTACCCCGAGAAACGTTTTAGTAGTTCCTCTAGAAACTGTCTGCAGAGCGTTATTGAAAAGCCTTCCATTTGTTGTTCGACTAATAGGAGTCCTGTACTTGGTCAGTCACAGTATGCTAGAGGTACAACAGAAATGCAGCTTCCAGCCCGTAGGTTCTACTATGACCCACCCTACTACTCCTACTTCGCCTGCTAGCATTCTGCTTGTCGATGACAACCCAGACAATCTACGGCTGTTGATCGCTCTATTGACCCAGGAGGGATACCAGGTTAGGCCCAGTACGCAAGGTGCCCAGGCCGTTGCTGCCGCGCAGCTAGAATTACCGGATCTGGTTTTACTAGATATCAAAATGCCAGGCATGGATGGCTACGAAGTGTGCAAACAGCTAAAGGCTGATCGGCGCACTCATGCTGTCCCTGTTATTTTCTTGACAGTGCTAAACGATGTTGTAGATATTGTTAAAGGTTTCGAGCTAGGGGGTATCGATTATATTACCAAACCAGTGCGGCGAGGTGAATTGCTCAGCCGTTTGGAGAGTCATCTACAGGTCCGGTCGCTTCAAAAGCAGCTCACTCAACAGAAGCAATTTTTGAGAAATATCTACGATAGTGTCGAAGCTTCTATCTCAGTGATAGACGTTCTGGCAAACGGCCAGCTTAGAATTAGCGCTGTTAACCAGACCGCACTGGAATGTTCGGGTATGATGCGTCAAGAGCTAGAAGGCGTCGACTTATACAGCATATTCCCGGCTGATATGATTGAGAGAAACCATATTGCTTGTATAAAGCAGGGTATCTCTATCACTAACGAAGAATTTATCAGGTTTAAGAACAGAACTCTATGGGTGCTGACAACGCACACGCCAATCCGTAATGAGCAGGGCGATATCATTCGGCTAATCGGTACCAATATCGACATCACTGAGCGAAAAAAGGCACAGCTTCAGTTAGAGGAACAGACTCAACAGCTTTCAAAAACATTAGAGACTCTAAAATCCACCCAGCAAGAGTTAATTCGTACTGCAAAGATGGCTGCTCTAGGCAACTTGGTTGCGGGCGTTGCGCACGAAATCAACACACCTGTAGGGACAGCTGTCATGACTGCCTCCACGCTAGAAAATGCCAGTCGCAAGCTGATAGCAGAGGTCGAACAGGACAGCCTCAAACGCTCTTCTTTGAATTCGTATCTAGAAGTCGCCACTGAATGCAGCTGCCTTATTGTCAGTAACTTGCAGCGAGCGGGCCAGCTGATTCACAGCTTTAAACAGGTCGCGGTCGATCAAAGCAGCCTACAAAAGCGGACATTCGCTCTCAAGCCCTACCTACGAGAAGTGATCAGTAATCTCAAACCAAAGCTAAAGCAAACCCCTCATCACATTTCTCTAGTTGGCGACGAGGATATCGCTATCTGTAGCTATCCAGGTGCGATCGCCCAGGTCATCACTAACCTAATTATCAACTCGCTCACCCATGCCTATCCCAACGGCAACAGCGGCCACCTACGGCTCTCAATTCACTTCCAACCAGAGAACACTCAGCCAGACTCTCAGCCGACGGGCATTCAACTGCGCTATAGCGACGACGGCTGCGGTATTAGCCCCGACCACCAAAATCGCATTTTTGAGCCTTTCTTCACCACCGCTCGCAGCAGAGGCGGCAGCGGACTCGGCCTTCATCTGGTCTACAACCTGGTCACGCAGAAGCTAGAAGGTCACATCGACTTTGTCAGCAAATTAGAACGGGGAACCGCCTTTACAATTACTCTGCCAACGCCCCCTTGCCCACTCCCTAGTCCTTAACCCAGCCCTTTCCCCACTCCTCGTTCTAATCTTTCGATAGGAGAAGATCTAGCGAACAGCGGACTGCACTCTGCTGTTCGCTAAGCAACTAGCTTTACAGGACAAAGGTTGCAGCATTTGAGCAGGCTGTAAGCTGAGTGCAGATTGCTATAGAAGCACCCAGATGGGTACCCTTACCTTCCCCCGATCGCAGGAGGCGATCGCACTGTGATCTCGGTCATGCTGTAGTCCAGTTAACTCAGGCTGGGCTTTTGGAAGAGACTGCTGTCAAAATTCAATCACCCTATCAAGTCGGCAGCGCCCTCGCCTGGAATCATCCTGCCTATTTGCATAGAGATACCGATACTGAGTTAATCGAAGGAATTGAGCTGTCAAAGTTTTGCTACGTGCTGGGCTCAGCTCGGATCGGCAAATCTTCTCTGAGGCTGCAAGCTAGCCATCAACTAGAGCAGATCGGCTATCGCTGCGCCAGTCTAGATGGCAGTCAGATTCTAGATTCTCTTGGTAACTATTATCGATGGGAAAAGCAGCTAATCACAGCGCTGTGGAATAGACTACATCCGAATGATTCTGCCAGCCTACGCGAGTGGGAAGAGAACACTACATACTCTCTACCCCAGTATCATCTCGAAAAATTCACCCGTGATCTGCTGCTCGAAAACTTGGCGCAGAAGCCTGTCGTCATCTTCATTGATAATATAGAAGCGCTCACTAAAATTCCTTTTCTCGTTGGCGATCTATTGGACTGGATCTGTCACTGTTATCGTCTGCGCAAGATCTATCCGATCTACAACAATCTAAACTTCGTAGTTCTAGGTGAAGCGATCGCTTCAGATCTCTATAGTATTCCGGCGCTGTGGTCATCTGGCAAAGCCATTTCCATCAATCCATTCACGCTCAGTCAGCTCTATCCGCTAGGCGAAGGCTTCAATCACTACACTAGTGAACCAAAAGCACTTATAGATGCCGTTTACGGCTGGACTGGTGGACAGCCGTTCCTGACACAGTTGCTGTGTCAGAAGCTTCAAAGGCTCTCGGACGGCAGTTTGCAGATGCTTAGATTACCAGTGCCGCCCCTTAGAGACAATCTGCAGCAGTGGGTAAATCAAGTGGTGCGATCGCATCTCCTAGGAAACCAGGCACAGCAAAACGCCAAAAGCTATTTTGACGCTGTTCGTACCCGGATAGCTGAGTCGCCTCACAGCGCTCAGCTATGGTCTAGCCTCAAAGCCATCACGAGTGGTCAGACAGTCGCCATAGAAAACGATAGCCGGGTGCATGCTGAACTCTTGCTCACAGGTTTAGCTGTTGCTCGGCACGGTCAGCTTCGTCTCGCTAGTCAGCTTCACCACTGCCTATTCTTTCCCGAAGCAGCGCGTGGTAATCGAGAAAACTATTTTTGAACCGGCTTTCTGCTGAAGATAGACTTCGCTAAAGGCTGCACTACCATCGTACGGAACAGGCTCATTAACCAATTGCCACCTGCTTCTAATTTTGGGTTCTAGCCCCCTTAAGATGTAGCTTCGGTTGATTTGCTCAGGTATAAAAATGGCTTCAGAGCTCGGTTTCACAGTTGATCTCATGCTCGTCTTGGGGGCAGCGGCGACGGGTGGCTATATTGTCAGTCGATTGGGACAGCCGGTTTTACTGGGATACCTGAGCAGTGGTCTGGTGATTGGTCCGCTGGGGCTCAATCTCATTCGCGACACAGGCAATATTCAAGAACTTGCTGAAATTGGCGTCGCTTTTTTACTTTTTGCCCTTGGCGTTCAATTCTCGCTAGAAGAGTTGAACCGGGTTCGGAACATCGCTCTTCAGGGCAGTCTCTTTCAAATTGGCATTACCACTGGACTAGTCACCGCTATCACGCTCTCTCTGGGCTGGGTCGATTCGCTTGGACAAGGATTGTTCTGGGGCGCACTGCTCTCTTTATCTTCCACAGCAGTCGTTCTCAAGACGCTGAGCGAACGTGGCGAAACCAACACCCGGCATGGTCAAATTATGCTGGCGATTTTGATTGCCCAGGATTTGGCGCTGGGCCTGATGCTAGCGATTGTACCTGCTATCAATCAGCCTGGACCGCTGTGGCAAGTGGTCGGCTTAGTGCTGCTAAAGGTGAGCAGCTTTCTAGTCGCGGCGGTGCTGGTGGGTCGCTTTGTGATTCCGGTGGTAATTCGACAGGTGGCGCTTACAGAAAGTAGCGAACTTTTCTTGCTGACGCTGATTGCGCTGTGTTTGGGGGTGGCGATTATTACGGCGCGGCTAGGCCTTTCTATCGAGATTGGGGCGTTTGTGGCTGGGCTGATGATTGCTGAAGTGGACTATGCCGATCAGGCGCTGGGCAAGGTGCTGCCGCTACGCGATACGTTTGCCAGTTTGTTCTTTGTCTCGATTGGGATGCTGATCGATCCAGAGGTATTGATTCAAAATATCGGCAGGATTCTGGGTTTGGTGAGTCTTGTGATGGTGGGCAAGGCGCTGGTGATTTTGCCGATTGTATTGTTGTTTGGTTATTCGCTGAAGACGGCGGTGCTCACTAGCTGCGGTATTAATCAGATTGGAGAATTCTCTTTTGTGCTAGCAATAGTTGGATTGGAAAATGAATTGATTACGCAAGAAACCTATTTGCTGCTGCTAGGGACTACTGCTATCACTTTAGTGCTGACGCCTACGTTTTTTCAGCTAGCTGCGCCTTTGACGCATTGGATACATAGGCAGCCTCAGCTTATGAGCTTTTTGAGCAGGCTAGAATCGCCACAGCCGAGTATGGGAGAAGCGGCGATCGCAAATCATGTCGTGGTCGCAGGCTATGGCCGCGTCGGGGGCGTCATCGTTGAGCTATTGCATCAGCAGAACCATCCGGTGCTGGTCCTCGAAAACAGCGAAGCGGCGGTTCAATCCCTGCGGCGTCAGGGTATTCCTTTTGTCATGGGCGATGCCGATGCCGAGCTGATCTTGGCAAAGGCAAATCTGACAATGGCAAAGGCACTGGTGATCGCTTTGCCCGACCCGCTCAGTACTCGGCTGTTGCTAAAGCGGGCGCGGGCGATCGCACCCAAGCTCGACATCATTGCTCGCGCCCACACCACCCGCGAACTCGACCAGCTCAGCCAGCTTGGTGCCCAAGAAGTTGTCCAGCCCGAGTTTGAAGCTGCGCTCACCCTTTGTACCCACCTGCTCGCCACTCTCGGTCAAATTGACGATCAGCTCGGCGTCACTATGGCCCAGATCCGAGCCAACCACTATCAGTCTGTTCGCCGTAATATTTAGCCGTAATATTTAAGGGAAAGTACTTTTGTAATGAATGATGGATGTTCTCATCACTGGCGCAGCCGGTTTTCTTGGCCAGCGTCTTGCCCGTCATCTACTCTCGAATTCTGAACTCGATCGCCTCACCCTCACCGATCTAACGCCGCCGCCTATTCCCTATCCAGTCTCTGAGCCTGCATCCAGGCACAAGGCTAAAGTCATCAGCTCTGTCGCCGATCTAAGCGATCGCACCGCCAGCCAGTCGCTAGTCACCAGCAACACCACGGCGGTCTATCACTTGGCTGCTGTCGTCAGCGGACAGGCAGAGGCCAACTTCGATCTGGGCATGAAGGTCAACTGTGACGGCACCCGCCACCTATTGGAAACCGTTCGCCATCAGGCTCCTGGCGCAAAGTTTATCTTCGCTAGTTCCCTCGCTGTCTTCGGAGGTGATTTGCCCGCTGTGATTGCAGATGACACCGCTGTGCAGCCACAGTCCTCCTACGGTACCCAAAAGGCGATTTGCGAACTGTGGATCAACGACTACAGCCGTAAAGGTTTCATTGACGGGCGCATCCTGCGCTTGCCCACTGTCTGCGTCCGTCCTGGCAAGCCAAACGCCGCTGCGTCCTCGTTTGCGAGTGGCATCATTCGTGAACCGCTACAGGGGGAAACAGCCATCTGCCCGGTCGACCCCACCCTCTCCCTATGGCTCTCTAGCCCCAGCACCGTAGTCGACAATCTGGCTCATGCGCTGACGCTGAAGGCCGAACAGTTCACCTACAGCCGTACGCTCAACCTACCGGGAATCACCGTGACAGTGCAGTCTATGATCGATGCTCTGGCGGCGGTCGCAGGTCAGGCTACTGCTGATCAAATTCGCTATCAGGCCGATCCGGATGTTTCAAAGATTGTGTCGAGCTGGCCGAGTCAGTTCGATGTGGAGCGGGCGATCGCGCTGGGGTTCGAACGCGATCGCACTTTTCAAGACATCATCCGCAGCTTTATCACCGAATCCAAAGCAATAGACCCTTCCAGCGCTGCTGGTGAATGAATTTTTCTAAAGTAATACTGAAAAGTTCCTAAGAGATTGTCGCAGAGACGGGTCCACTTTCTAACAACCCGCTATTGTGGAAGATAACTATCTTTTGCCGAGGGCCACAATGCTCAAACCGGTGCTTCATGCTGTCCAGTTATTCCTCAAAGGAGCCACTGGGAAAGATCGTCAAGCTAAACATTACCTATCCGAACACCTGCTGAGAATGCAGCTCGCCTACGACCAGCTGCAGGCAGACCATACCACACTAGAACAAAACTACAAACGCCTTCAGCAAAAGCAAAACGACCTCACCACATGCCTCAGTCGTAACAAGACCGATATAGACGAACTGCTAAACCTCGCCGACAGTGAGGTCGAATCCCTAGTCCTCGCCAACGAAGATCTACAGCTTCGACTCCGGCAGAGCGAAACCGAAAAAGCCATCCTTCAGGAAAAAAACGGCTCTTTCCTTGGCAAAATCGCCTTTCTAGAACAGCAGCTTGACCTGCGTATCTATCAACACGACAGCATCGATCCAACCCCCCGTGCTGACGGTGAAAAATCTTTTCTCAACCCAGACTATGACCCAGACCAGACCAGTCTGGTCTACGACCCGTCTCCTGCAGGATATGACCGGTCCATCGATCTTTCAAATCTATCTGTTGCCCTAGTTGGCGGACATGAAACTACCTACCGAGAAGTTACAGAAGTCCTGAAACAGTACGGCCTCAAGCGCTGCGTTCATGTCCCCCCTCATAGTATCGCCAGCAACAGTCGCAGCCAGATCAAAGACAAAATCAGCAACTGCGATCTCGTCGTCACCATCACCAGCTACGTCGACCACTCCGTCGCCAAATGCGTCAAGCAGCTAAAAGACGCCCATATGCTAGCTGGCGGCTCTATCCGCGTCAGCTGCCACGGCAAAAGCGGCCTCGTGAGAGAAGTGCTTGAATACTTCGGCGCATCCATACAGACTTCTAGAGCCCTCTGATAAAGGTAGGTCTGAAGCCAGTACTAGCTTTGAGCGATTGCGACAGGAAGTAGCTGAGGATAGACAGCGAGCTGATGAGCGCTACGCAGCGCAGATGGAAGTGACTCAAACTTTGTTGATAGAGCTGACCAAGACCAATCGTAACGTGACCGACTTGCGCGATCGCGTTGACCTTATAGACCAGGCGGCGGGACAACAGCCATCTCCAACGCAGACCGGAATTCGTATTGCCGCTTCAGAGTCTGCCACAGGAAAGGGATCAAAAAACCCAGGTGGCGCTAAGCTAAGACCGCTGAATAGAAGACCTCTAAAGAGGCACCCTTGAGAATGCTTAGCCCCTTCAACCGCCATCCATGGACAGTGCCAACGGCTCCGATCGTAGCCGCCCTAGTCCTCTCTGTGACCACCCTTGGCTGCACCCAAGTCCAGACCAACGCCTCAGAGGCCACCGCCGACTTTCAGGGCACCGCCACTACTACCTATACCTGGCAAGTCGAGTACCTCCCCCGTAGCATCAATCAAGATAGACCCAACGACCGCCGCCTAGAGAAATTTGAGTCCACTACCCTCACCACCACCAACGGCATCCGCCCCGACGCTGCTGGTTCTGGCCCTGATAGCAAAGGCCTTTGGTGGCCCGTCCTCCCACCCGAGCCCACCGTAGAAGACATCGAAGCCCGCCTCCGTCCCGGCGAAAATCCCCGCCCCCCCGAAATTATCAAATCCACTGCCTACCAACTCAGCTTCAATCAAGCTGGCGAAGAAAAGACATTACCCACCGACTACGATGTCTACCGGCAAGCCGTCAAAGCCGCCGAAAAAGAACGTCCTCTCCAGCTAATCCTTGGCCCACAAGACAAGTCCGTCATCCAGGCCGAAGTCCAATAAGACAACCTTTCCCCCCGGCGACTGAGCGTAGCCGAAGTCCATTCCCCTTCCCCTCTCTCCTCCCCTCGCCTAAAATTAAGCAGCCCCTTCTTCTCCTTTCTCATGCCCCAGCCTCGCATCCTCTCAGGCATTCAAACCACCGGCAATATGCACCTAGGCAACTATCTTGGCGCAATCCGGAACTGGGTCGACTTGCAGGCACAGTACGACTGTTTCTTGTTCATGGCGGATCTGCACGCCATCACCGTTCCCCAAGATCCAAAAACGCTGGCTGAAAACACGCTGAAGCTAGCTGCCACCTATATTGCCTGTGGTATAGATCCCGATCAGTCCACCATCTTTGTGCAGTCTCAGCTGCCCGAACATAGCGAGTTGACGTGGCTGTTTAATTGCATTACGCCGATCAACTGGCTAGAGCGGATGATTCAGTTCAAGGAAAAGGCGCTGAAGCAGGGAGAGAATGTCAGCGTCGGTTTGATGGATTATCCAGTACTCCAAGCTGCTGATATTCTGCTCTATGAGCCCGATTTGGTGCCGGTTGGAGAGGATCAAAAGCAGCACCTAGAGCTGACTCGCGACATTGCTGGCAGACTCAATCATCAGTTTGGCAAGAAGAAAAAGCCGGTGCTGAAGGTGCCAGAGCCGCTTATTCGTGAAACCGGAGCGCGAGTGATGAGCCTGACCGACGGGACCAAAAAAATGTCCAAATCCGATCCTTCCGACCAGAGTCGAGTTGATCTAACTGACACGCCGCAGGAAATCACGAAGAAAATCAAGCGTGCGAAAACCGATCTCGAACGAGGTCTAGAATTCGACAATCCTGAGCGACCAGAATGCAACAATTTGCTAGGACTCTATCAGCTGCTATCTGGACAGACAAAAGCGGCGGTAGCAGATGAATGCCGAGGTATGGGCTGGGGGGAGTTCAAGCCTTTGCTAGCTGAAACAACGGTGGAAGCGCTGCGCCCGATCCAAGAAAAATACGCTGAGCTGATGGACGATCGGACTTATCTTCTGTCTGTCTTAGCTGAAGGTAAGTCGAAGGCACAGGCGATCGCCTCCCCAACGCTAGCAAAAGTCAAAACCGCAATGGGATTTACATTGGGCAGCTAGGCATTGACTTCGGGCTCTTTACAGCAGTCATGACTAATTTCAATCGCGGGGCATGACGGGTTTTGATGCGCCAGCTCGATAGAATAGCAACTAAGAAAGTCGTTAGAGAAATCAGTGTCAAGCAGCTGAGCCGAACTTATGGATGCAGTATCGAACCGGTTTCGCGCGGCTATCAGAGCCAAAGAATTTGTCGTGACAGCCGAAGTGATGCCACCTAAGGGCGGTGACCCTCGCCACATGTTGGAGATGGCAGACTATCTGAAAGATTGGGTCCATGCGGTCAACGTGACGGATGGTAGCAGGGCGGTTCTGCGAATGTCTTCCTTAGCTTGTGCAACGCTGCTAAACCAGGCAGGAATTGAGCCGATTTGCCAGATGACGGGGCGCGATCGCAATGCCATTGCCCTCCAAGCCGACCTAATGGGAGCCCACGCCCTCGGTGTTCGTAACGTTCTAGCCCTCACAGGCGATCCGCTCAAAGCTGGCGATCATCCCAAGGCAAAAGCTGTTCATGAGCTAGACTCCATTCGCCTTTTGCGACTGATTCGACAGCTAAACGAAGGCACTGACTACAACGAAAAAACAATGAACGACGGTGCCCTGGATATTTTCCCGGGGGCCGCTGTCGATCCGCAGTCGACTAGCTGGTCTGGCTTGCAAGGCCGGTTTGAAAAAAAGCTGGCGTCGGGGGCGCAGTTCTTCCAAAGTCAGCTGGTTTCTGATTTTGACAGGCTAGAAAAGTTTATGGATCAAATTGCGGTGGGGTGCGATCGCCCCATCCTCGCCGGCATCTTCTTACTCAAATCCGCCAAGAACGCCGCCTTCATCAACCGCTGCGTCCCAGGTGTCGACATCCCCGAGCACCTGATTAACCGACTAGCTGTCGCTAAAGATCCCCTTCGTGAGGGGATGAAGATTGCCGCTGAGCAGGTGCAAGCCGCTAGTCAGCTTTGCCAGGGTGTTCACATGATGGCGGTAAGAAGAGAAGATCTGATTCCGCAGATTCTAGAGATGGCAGGCGTAGAACCACAAACTAAAAAGCAGCCCGTCGGCGTTCTCAGCGGCGCGGTGTGAGTAGGCTTGCTATAGCTGGAAACTCGACTTGTTGTCGCGTGGCAATCTAATTGTGGCTAGCAATTGACTAGCCATAGCAAGACGACGGTAACCAGCTGGTTTGCTGACTGGCTTTTGTCTATGCAGTTCAGTGCTTGAATTCAGCTGGAGATAGCCGATCGACCTGCCAATTAATCCATAGAAGTCGCAACTAATAATGAGGCTTTCAATAGGAAAAGGCATACGATGTGACGTAATGTATGTGACATCATACGGTTTTGTATGTGATATCATACGTTTTTGTATTATCTGTAGACCTTTAGGTTTTTGGCTGTGAAGGAATGATATAGACAATATAGGACGAGCTTTAAGAATAGCTATCTTCGACCACCGATTTCGTTGACCTTATAACCACACGCTCTGCGAAAATGTTTTCGGCTGTTGGTTATCCTTTCTACACCCCCCGCTTTTCGGTAGAATCACTGGGTTCAAATGTAGGGAACTTGTTTGACTTCTCTGCACAACACAGCGTTGCCCGGATGCATACTCGAAGAGAAGGCTACGCCTACGGGCAACGCGGTCACTTGGCCTATTGCAACACAAAGACTTCAGTCAGTGTGCTGTACTCTAGCCAAGTGACAAAGGCTATAGTGCTTCGCTGAGTCAGAAATTTATTTTTAGTCAAACTGGACTTCTGACTTCTCAATTTACTCACGAATTAGTTTACTCACGAATTAGTTTACTCACGAATTAGTGACAAACTACTCGGTTAATAAAGGCTTCGCACTCTGAATATAGCGTTTGGAGTACACAGTAGGTCTATGCTACAAGCATTCGATCTTTCGCAGCTCGAAGCTGTCTCTTTAGACTGCTGGTATGACGTATCTGACTAATACCCACAACACTCACACAATACAAAAAACCGCTCCTTCTTAAAAGACCCTTTTCAACACGCTTGCACGCTTCTACTTATATAGAGTGTGCTGAACTGGCAATGCTACTAAATATCATTAGCACAGGCCAGCGTTGCTGCGGAAAATATATTGCCAAGTGAGAGCAGAACTACTACAAACTCTGACACTAACTCTCCAGTTAGATTAAGCATGCAGATTACCCACTCGGTAGCCGTAAGTGTACTGCTATGTATCTCTTTCATTGGTCTGCTGACCGTTTTTGTACTTTGCGTCTGTTTCTACAGGCAAGTCCAACACAGCCATCAGACTGAAGCAGATCTAAAAACTAGTGAGGAACAATACAAAGCTTTGACGGAGGCAGTTCCCGTTGGCATTTTTCGAGGAAATGCGACCGGTGAGTGCGTTTACGTAAACCAGAAGTGGTGTCAACTCACTGGCTATAGCGCTGCAGCGGCTATGGGCAAAGGTTGGCTACAGACGGTGCATCCAGATGACTGCGCTCGGATGACTGATGCTTGGACCCAGATGGCCACAAAAAAACATCCCACCCAGCTAGAGTTCCGAATTCAGCAGCCAGATGGCACCGTGAAGTGGGTCTATGTTCAGGTCGCATCCGAACAAGATACTGACCAGCAGTTTGTAGGCTACGTAGGAACGCTTTCGGATATTGATGATCGCAAGCAGTCCGAACTAGCGCTCAAAAAAAGTGAAGCTCAAAGCCGAGCAATCTTGGCGGCTCTGCCCGATTTTATCGTTCGAGTGGGCGCTGATGGTGTCTACCGGGAGTTTATTGTCCCTGAACAAGACCATCCATGCGCTTCACTGATTCACTTTACAGGTGAATCAATTTCTGGAACGCTGCCTAGTGAAACGGCTCACAGGCACAGGCATCATCTGCAAAGAGCGCTACATACCGATGAGCTGCAAATCTATGAACAGACTATGCACATTGGCGATCGCACTCAAGAAAAGGAAATTAGAGTGATCAAAAGCGGCGCGGATGAGGCTTTGTTTATTGTTCGTGACATTACTAATCGTAAGCTGGCCGAGGCCGCCCTTCGTAAGCATGAGCAACATTTTCGTAATATCGCTGCCAACATTCCTGGTGTGATTGTTCAGCACTCGCTCCGTGCTGACGGGTCTAAATCCCTACTGTACGTGAGCTCTAGCTGCTATGAACTATGGGAGATCGAGGCTGAATCGGTCGTTGAAGATAGCCAGGCTGTGTGGGATATGGTTACTTTTGAAGACCAGCTTGCTATCCGAAGGTCTCTACGAATCTCGGCAGAAACGCTACAGCCCTGGTCCTGCCAATGGCAGATCCGTACCCCTTCAGGTCAGAGAAAGTGGCTGCATGCGGTGGGACGCCCTGAACGACAAAAGAACGGTGATGTTGTTTGGGATACGCTGGTATTGGATATCAGCGATCGCAAGCGGGCAGAATCAGCTCTAGCTAAAAGCGAAGCCCGCTATCGCAAAGTTGTTGAAACTCAAACTGATTTTATCTTGAGACTGCTGCCCGATACCACAATTACGTTCGCTAATAAAAGTCTCTGTCAGGCTCTAGCCACTAGTCTAAAAGCGATAGTCGGTCAAAGGTGGAGTGATTTTGCCAGTCGAGACAGTCTACAGACAAATGTCCTTGACTATGTGGCTGCGCTCAGTCCGCAGCATCCTAGATTTGTGGTTGAAAAAAGAGACCGACGTGCTAATGGAGACATAGGATGGACGCACTGGCTTAATGAAGGGATTTTTGATGAGTCAGGGCAGCTGGTCGAAATCCAGTCAGTCGGTCGTAATATCACTCGGCTAAAGCAGATAGAGCAGGATTTAAGAGAGCGTAAGGCACAGCTCAAGCACGATGCGCTCCACGACGGCCTGACAGGACTTGCCAATCGCAACCTGTTGCTAAAGCGTCTAGAGCGGTCTCTAAAGCAGGCTAGTCGCAATCTTGATCATCAGTTTGCCGTGTTGTTTCTAGATCTTGACCACTTTAAGGTGATCAACGACAGCCTGGGTCATATAGCCGGAGACGAACTGCTGCTCGCGATCGCAAACTTACTTAAAGAGATTGTTCGTGAGAGCGATTTAGCAGCGCGACTAGGCGGTGATGAGTTCGTTATTCTCCTAGAAAAGATTCAGGATATTAACGAGGCAGAGCGCATAGCAGAGCGCATTCTGACGACGCTAAAGGCTCCCTTAGACATTGGCGGTCAGGAAATATTCATTGACGCTAGCATCGGCATTGTCATTGGGACAGCGGAATATTTCAGCGCCGAAGAGCTTTTACGAGATTCTGACGTAGCGATGTACAGAGCCAAGCAACGTGGACGAGGGTGCTATATTCTGTTCGATCCGACGATGCATCTAGAAGCCGTACAGCGCTTAGAGATGGAAAACGATCTACGTAAAGCGCTATTGAATGATGAGTTTGTTTTACACTATCAGCCGATAGTTTTGCTTGAGACCCAAACTATTGAAGGTTTTGAAGCGCTCATCCGCTGGCAGCATCCGCAGCGGGGATGTCTGTTTCCAAAAGATTTTATTGACATAGCAGAAGAGACGGGTTTGATTGCTCCGTTGGGCGAGTGGGTGCTGCGTAGAGCCTGTCAGCAGCTAGCCTATTGGCGGACACAGTTTCCCGATCGCCTACTGAAAGTTAGCGTCAATCTCTCTGTAAAGCAGCTCAAGGACTCACTGCTAGATACTCTAGAGAACGTCCGCAGTGCTTATTCTCTTCTACCCAACAGTCTGATTCTTGAGATCACTGAGAGTATGCTAGTAAAAAATGTTGAGACTACAGCCAGTCTTCTAGCACAGGTTAGAGAAAAGAACATTGGCGTCAGCATTGATGATTTTGGCATGGGATACTCTTCTTTGAGCTATCTGCATCAGCTCCCTGTGGACACGCTTAAAATCGACCGCAGTTTCGTGAGTCCGATTCAGCCAGATGCTCGCAATCGGGTGATTTCTGAATCGATCATCACGCTGAGTAATCTGTTGGGACTAGGTGCGATCGCAGAAGGTATCGAAACGGCTCAACAGCTTGAGTGGCTAAAAAAGCTGGGCTGCAAGAAAGGACAGGGATACTTTTTCTCTCCGCCTGTTCCCGCAGAACAAGCCACTCAGAAATTGCTCGAGACAATCTAGATCTTCAGTTGGAGAAGAATAGGCCTTAATAAGACACAGGCCTTACTGAGACACAGAGGCTGTCCGAGCGGCCTTTTCAGCGCTCCGAATACCCGTTGCTCTGCTCAACACTCTTGCACTTCGACTTCTCGCCCCGCTGATGTAGGTAAAGAAGACAGGTACAACAATCAAGGTCAGTAGTGTAGAGGTGGAAAAGCCACCGATTACCGCGATCGCCATCGGACTGCGGGTCTCTCCGCCTGCTCCAATCTCTAGTGCGATCGGCACCATCCCGGCCACTGTCGAAATCGAGGTCATCAAGATCGGACGTAGCCGGGTAATGCCCGCTTCGATCACTGCCTGTCGCCGCGACTTGCCTTCTCTCACCGCAATTAGGGCGTAGTCCACCAGCAAGATCGAGTTCTTCGTCACCAGACCAATCAGCAGCACAATGCCGATTAGGGCAAACAGTCCCATCGGTTTCTGGGCAATCAACAGTCCCATCAGCGCTCCACCGACGCACAGCGGCAGGGCGACCATCACTGCAAAGGGATACAAGAAATCGTTGTACAGCAGCACCAGCACCGCATAAATCATTAAGATTGCCGTACCCAGCGCCAGGCCAAAGCGGCTGAACACTTCTTGTTGAATTTCAGCGTCGCCTGTAGCTTGTTCTCTGACACCATCAGGCAGATTCTGCATTACCGGCAGATCAGCGACCGCTTCGACAGCTTGTCCCAAGGTGAGACCTTGCAAGTTGGCACCAACCGTGACCTGACGAGAGCGATTGAAGCGATCGATCTGGGCGGGACCGCTGCCAAACTCGATATTGGCCACAGCGACTAGGGGCACTAGCTGACCGTTTTGCCCCGGCACCTGTAGATTTTCTAACGTGCTGAGGTCGTCTGTGGTCTCTGGGTTGAGGCGCACGCGAATGGGAATTTGGCGATCGCCGATATCGAAGTCGGCCAGGTTTGAGTCAGCATCGCCCAGGGTCGCTAGCGCCGCCGTCCGCGCAATGCTGCTAACTGACACGCCCAAGTCTGCGGCCCTAGCCGGATCGGGTCTGATCAAGACTTCGGGCTGTACGAGTGAGGCCGTAGAATTCACTTCGACTAGCCCTGGAACCTGCCGCATTTGCTGGGTCAGATCTTGAGCGGTCTGAGTCAGCAGATCGGGATTTTCGCCGGTTAGAACCAGCTCGTAGTCTTTGCCGCCACCGCCACCTGCCCCCTGACTGATGAAGTTGATTCTGACGCCCGGAATTTCTCGAAATTCGTTGCGCATATCCTCTTCGTAGTCCTTGCGCTCTATGCGTTCATTCTTAGGCTTTAGCTGTACAGAGGCAGAGGCAGAGCCTGGCGTATTGGTCATGAATACGTTTTCTGTGGCTGACCTAGCAAGCAGAAGATTGGTAATGCGATCGCTCACCGCTTCAGTCTTCTCCAGCGTCGTTCCCGGCGGCAAAGAAATACTCACAGACGTACGGCTCGTATTACCCGCATCAAACAAGCTAGTCGGCAAAAACTGCGCCAAATTCATGCTGCCGATAAAGAACAGCAGCGCTAATACGATTGTCACCAACCGGTGATTTAGGGCAGTGTTCAACAGCTTGTGATAGGGCAAAAGGTAGCGCGGCACCCGTAGCCCATCGGCAGCCACCACCGTATTGCCTTCATCACTTTTGACCGTCGGCTTCAGCAAATAGGCCGCCATCATCGGACTGACCAGCCGGGCCACTAGCGTAGAAAACATAGTCGCCACCGCCACCGTCACCCCAAACGGCTTGAAGAACTGGCCCGGTATGCCACCCATAAAGGCTACTGGAATAAACACAGCCACAATCGTCGCCGTTGTGGTGACGACCGCTAGGCCCACTTCGGCTGTCGAGTCGATCGCCGCTTGAAAAGGCTGCTTGCCCATTTGAATATGGCGCTCGGTGTTCTCGATTTCTACGATCGCATCGTCTACCAGGTTGCCAACCGCCAGCGTCAGTGCCAGCAAAGACATGCTGTTGAGCGTATATCCCAGCGCCTGCAACACTAAAAAAGTCGGAATAATCGACAGCGGCAGCGCGGTCGCCGTAATCAAAGTCGTCCGCCAGTTTCTCAAGAAAAGGCCCACCACGATTACCGCCAGAATGCAGCCCAAAATTAGCGCATCGACAGACGCCTGATAAGAGTCTCGAATATCAGTAGCGCTGGTGTAGGTCAGCTCAAAGGTAATGTCTTCTGGCAGCGTTTCTTTGAGATCTGCGATCGCATTTTCCACCGCATTTTCGACAGTCACCACCACACTGCCCCGACTGCGATAGACCCGAAAGCCCACCACCGGCTGACCGTCTAGATAGGCAGACTGACGCACCTCAGCAAAATCATCTTCAACCGAGCCCAGCGAGCTTAGCGGCGCAGTCCCACCAGAGGGCAGCACAATCCCGAGCGATTGCAGTTCCTCCACCGTCGCCGCACTGCCCAGCGTCCGAATCCCCTGCTCTACCCCCGAAATATCGCTGCGGCCACCCGGCAAATTGATATTGAACTGACGAATTTGGTCATTCACATCAGTCGCCGTAATCCCAAGCGCATTCAGCTGCTGCGGATCGAGATCCACCCGGATCTCTCTATCCACGCCGCCTACTCGATCTACCCTAGAGACACCCTCTGCCGCTAGCAGCTTGCGGCTAATCTCTCGATCGACTAGATCGCTAATTTCTTCTACCGAGCGCCGCTCCGAGCCCACGGTATAGATCACAACCGGACCACCACCCGAAAAGTCTAGGCGCTGCACGATCGGATCTTGCGCATCGTCTGGAAAATCCTGACGAATCCGCGTCACCGCATCGCGAACGTCATTCGTAGCCTGATCGGTATCGACCCCCAGATTGAACTCAATCACCGTCTCAGACGCGCCGTCGCTGACGGTCGAGGTCAGCGCATCGATATTGCCAAGCCCCGCCACCGCGTCTTCTATCTTCTTAGTGATTTGGGTTTCCATCTCTTCGGGGCCTGCGCCCGTCTGATTCACCTGCACCAATACCGCTGGCACATCGATATTCGGGTTCGCATCGATGCCCAAATTACCAAAAGCCACTAGCCCTGTAATAGTCAGCACCAAGAACAAAACAATCGTCGGCACCGGACGCCGAATGGACCATTCAGAAATATTGAACATATCGTTAATTGTTGCTTCCCGAGCTGTTTACGAAGCCATCAGCAGAGACCACTTTCACCAGATCGCCATCCTGCACGTAGCTAGCACCTTCTAGAACAACCGGTACATTAGCCTGCAAGCCAGACACAATTTCAATCCGCGCCGGCTCACCGCCGCTAGCCGGAATCCGATTGCCGACTTCCACCGTCTGCGATCGCGCCGTACCATCCGCATTCAGCTGATACACCACAAAGCCACCGCTACTTTGAGGCAGCACAGACTCCGCCGGGACCGCCACGCCTTCACGGGTGCCAGTCACAATCGCCGCTTGCAAAAACATGCCAGGACGAATGCGATCGCTCCCCGGCAGCCCCACTTTCACCGTCGCCTGACGAGTCTGCGGATCAACCGTCGGATCAATCGAGCGCACAGAACCTTGAAGCTGCAAGTTCGCATCCGAATCCGATCGAATCTGAACCGGCGTGCCAACGCTTACCTTCGCTAGCTGCGCCTGCGGAATCTTGACCGCCAGCTCTAGCTGATCGCCGCTAATCAGCTTGAACAACGGCGTACCCGCACTAGCCGTATCGCCCACTGTCGCCGTCTTTTCAGCAATCACCCCGTCACTAGGTGCCACAACTAGGGTCTGATCTAGCTGAGTCTCTAGCCGACTCACCTCAGCTTGAGCGCTACGAACCGAGGCTTCAGCGCTGGTAATAGAAGCACGTTCAGCGCCGACGGTCTGCTCTGCGGTAGCAGCTTCCGTTCTACGGCTAGTCAAGGTTTCAGCGCTCACCGCCCCCTGAGCAAACAGTGAGCTATAGCGGTCAAAGCTTTCTCTAGCAGAGGCTAGGGCGGCTTCGGCTTGAGCAGCTTCGGCTTTTCTCTGTTCAACAGTGGCGATCGCTGCACTCACCTGAGCATTGGCCTGATCGATTTGGCTGCGTAGTACCGAGTCATCAAGGACCGCGAGCACTTGGCCAGCAGTAACGCGATCGCCCTCTCGCACGTTCACCGACTGAATCTGCAAGCCGCTAGATCTCGGTGAGACAGAGAGCAGGTCAAAGGCTTCGACGGTGCCGTTGGTGGTGATGGTTTGGGAAATGGGGATGGATTGCGATCGCACCGTAGTCACCGTCGCACTAGCCACCGCCTCTGTCCCAGCTATCGGCGCACTTCCCCCGGAAGCCCTGCTCGACAGCAGCTGTTGGCCAACTAGAGCCAGCCCCAAGCCTAGGCCCAACCCCAGCAATAGTCCTTTGGGACCGCTAATCCAATCGGCAACGTTCCAGGACGGTCTCTTCTTTCCGCTACGCTCTTTTTTGCGCTCAGTGAACCCCGTCTAAGCCGCTGCTCGAGCTCAAGACGGGAGTCATCTTCAGCTCTGGAAGGCTGTTCTCGCTGTCTTGATTGTCCTGATTATCCTGAAGTTCTTGGTAGGTCACAGGTTATGTGTGTTTGCCAGCAAAGTGTTTACAAAAGTTTAATATTCTCATTATTACGCACCATCCTCCTTTTGCGTGAGATGACGGGCCAGCAAAAAAACAGGTCCAAAACTGTTACCCTATACTCCATCAGCTCAGCAGCCCAGCCCAGTAGCAGCTCAGCAGTACCCAAAAGAGCAGCGATGAAAACAAGATCCTGGTGGCAAAAACTCAAGCGCAATCCACTTGCTCGTTTCGGTGCGATAGTGCTGACCATTTTCTACATCGCAGTCATTTTTGCTGACTTCGTAGCCCCCTACAATCCGCTCGCTCAGCAGCCAAACGGCTCGCTGCTGCCGCCGACTCAGATCTACTGGACCAATCAGGAAACCGGTAATTTCATCGGGCCTCATATCTACCCGACCATCCAAGGCCCGATCGATCTAGAAACAGGTCTTAGTGAAAGAGAAGTAGATTTTGGCCGTCCGGCCCCGCTGCGCCTATTTGTACGCGGCGACCAGTATCGGCTCTTTGAGTTCACGCTGCCACTGATTACCGGCTTCTCGTTTGAAGACAACATCACTCTGACAGAAATTCCTATCTTCCCAGGCATTCCCGGTGACCTGCATCTCTTTGGCCCAGTCGGCGCCGCAGTGCCCCCACCTACCTCAGCAACAGAGTCCGCAGAGCAACCAGTAAGACAGCCGGACAGTGACTTTCTAGAAGTGCCAGAACCTGCACCGACCGAAAATGTAGAAGCCAGCCCCGTTGCGACAACGCCTGCCTATTTCAACATTTTTGGGACCGATAAATCTGCTAGGGATGTCTTTAGCCGCTTAGTCTTTGGCGGACGTATCAGCCTCGGCATTGGACTGGTGGGTATCTCTATCTCTTTTCCATTGGGACTATTGGTCGGTGGAATTTCTGGCTATTTTGGCGGTGTGGTGGATTCGGTGCTGATGCGCTTGGTTGAGGTGATTATGACTATTCCCTCTATCTATCTACTGGTGGCGCTAGGCGTAATTTTGCCGCCTCAGCTCGATAGTGCGCAGCGATTCTTGCTGATTGTTTTGATTATCTCTTTCATCGGCTGGGCCGGACTTGCCAGAGTGATTCGCGGTGAAGTGCTATCGCTCAAAGAGAGAACGTTTGTGCAGGCGTCGCGGTCGATGGGCGGACGGAGTTTGCACATTATCACTCGCCATATTTTGCCGCAGACCGCCACCTACGTGATTATTGCGGCAACGCTGTCTATTCCTAGCTACATCGTGTCTGAAGCCGTCCTCAGCTTGATTGGCCTAGGCATCACCGAACCTGACCCTTCCTGGGGAAATATGCTTTCTGCGGGTACCGACGCTTCTATTCTGGTGCTCAACCCCTGGCTGGTGTGGCCACCTGCCGCGCTAATTGTGGTGGTTGTTCTTTGCTTTAATCTCCTAGGCGATGGCCTGAGAGATGCGCTCGATCCTCGTAGTTTGGAAGAGCGCTAGTATCTCTTTCTTCTCATTTCATTTCTCCTCGTTTCAAAGCGTCACTCCAATGATGTGAGGAATTTTTGAGTTTAGGCTTTGCTGCGGTCTTGGGCGTTGCTAAAAAAGCAGGCGGTTCTCTAAGCGTCTCTAGTAAGGTAGTCTGGGGAGCCTGAATAAAAGTTCATCTAATTGCTGTTGAGTAACCGCTGTTGAGTAACCGCTATTGAGTAACCGCTATTGAGTAACCGCTATTGAGTAATTGCTATTGAGTGACGATTATGCTTAATTGAGCTCAGAATCACAATTTCCTCATACTTCCGAAGTATATTTAGCTCGTTCAGAAGATCCCTCCTCACGAGTCCTACCTTAGTAGAGCTATCAAAATGTCGATAGTTGACACGCGACTTTCAGATTCTGAGTCCCTTGAAGATACGCACATCTTGGTGGTTGACAGCCACCGTGACAGTCTGTATTTGTGTGCGCTGCTATTAGAGAGTCATGGTGCGAGGACAACGGTAGTCAACTCGGTAGAGGAAGCGTCCTCTTTTTTAGATAGATGCATTCCCGATTTACTGATCTGCGAAATCAGATTTCCTGGTGAAGACGTTTATCCCTTAATTCAAAAGGTAAGATGGCTAGCGTTCACTTGTTGTAGATCAGTTCCTGTACTGGTTACTTCCACTTATCCAGCCGCGCTACTCACTCAGTGGCCGAATGTACAAGTCGAAGCCTACTTGCTCAAGCCATTCGAAATCAGTCACTTGACTGAAACGGCTCGGCAGTTAATAAATCTTTCCAAATTGTCTAGCGGTGTTCCTGTCTCTTCTGGCTGCTAGCGCTTTGGTCGGCTAAACCCGCGTTGCTATTGCTGTTAGACCTAATTAGATAGAGGGTTAAGTAGAGGCTCGCAAGCCTACCAAGGATACTGCATGTCTTTTAGTCCATCGATTCAATGCAGATCACGCAATTGAAACGTTTCTTCAAACACTACATCAACCATACCTATGAAAGAATAAGAGAGATTGCGACCTTCCTAGAACCAGACTAGACCGAAGATAGTCAAAGCCTCTCTGTACAAGGATGACGGGAAGTACAGGGAAGATAGCAATCTGAAAGCACATCTTCAAGGTGCATTCTACAGGACTCCAAGAGCGCTTTGTCTTTACTACCGATGAAATCTGTTTAAACCACTTTATAGAAAAATGACTTACCTACATTCTCTTCTTTCAGCTGAGCTGCCTACTCAAAACTCAGAGCAAATACTTTGCTATTACACGAATAGCACTCAGAACGTTCAAAACATTCGAGTGCTCAACGGTGAGCAGTGTCAGCTTGAGCACATTATCTTTTCAAAAGAGAGATTTTTGTTTGAGGCGTACCCCGGATTTGAGGCAGAGATATCTTCGTTTGAGCTAGACCAGGTAAGGGTTGACAAAATCGACTGTCAATCTCTCGCTGTTCACAGAGATGTAGACTAATCCGCCGATAGGCTAGTCCACCATACTGAGGGTAACAACGCAGATTTTTGTGGAGATCTGTTGGGTTTTAGATGACCACTGTGCTTCGATAGCAGCCTTTGGGTAGAGACGTGTAGCTGTGAGATTTGCTATCTTTTCAGGCAGATCACCTCAACGAATGACTCGGTCAGCCGACTCTGGTTGTAGGCGATCGCATTCCTATGCCCCTAGAAATCTCATGACGCACCCCATCGAATTTAAACTCTGGGCTCCTTACAACTCTAAGGCTTCCCTGGTTGGAGATTTTCTAGAAGACTCAACCGTAGAAATGGAGAAAGATAAAGGTGGGTACTTCCGGACAACGGTTGAGCTAGAAGATGGCAAATATGCTTACAAGTTTCGGGTGCGATCGCAAAGTCCTTTTCTAGATGCTGACGAATGGACTTACGTGATTGATCCGTATGCTACCGAGGTAGACGAATCGAATCAACAAGGGATTATCAGAATCAAAGACGGTGAGAAAATCATCGACGATTATGTCTGGCAGCACGACAATGTAGAGCTACCAAAGCCAGAAGAGATGGTCATCTACGAAATGCTGGTCCAAGACTTCACGGAGGAAGAAGGCAGAGGATCGTTTCAAACAATTCTCGATAGACTCGACTATCTTCAAGATCTAGGCGTGAACGCTCTAGAGCTCATGCCCGTGCAGTCTTGCCCGATGGAAATTGGCTGGGGCTACAACCTGCGTCACTACTTCGCTTTGCGCTCTAGCTATGGCAAGCCCGCTGACCTAAAGCGGCTAATAGACGAATGCCACGCGCGCGGCATCATGCTCATACTCGACGTAGTGCTCAACCATTCAGAATCCGAGGCTCCCCTCACACAGATTGACTACAGCTATTGGTATCGGCAAGATCCTAAAGACCCTGACCAAAGCTGGGGACCAGAGTTTGACTACAATCACTACGATGAAAACTACGAGCGTTTCCCAGCTCGCGACTTCATGCGAGACATGATTAATTTTTGGATTACAGAATATCGATTTGACGGTCTGCGATTTGATGCGGTCAAGCAGCTAGACAATCCAGAGGTACTGGGCTGGATTGTCGACGAGGCGGGCCTGGCAGCGCAGCCAAAACCACTATTTACCTGCGCTGAGCACATTCCAGAAAAGCCAGATATTTGTGGATTGGAGGGGCCAGTAGACAGCAGCTGGCGAGTGAGCTTTCACTATAATTTTCTAGACATTTTGAAAGGAAATGGCGCTGCTATCGATAGCGTGAAAGAGCTGATCGATCCTAGACAGATGGGCTTCGAAGGAACGTCTACTGCCATCAACTATCTAACTAGTCACGATCAAAATCGGCTGATGGCAAATCTAGCTGATATGGAGATTTTTGAGAAGGCTGCTTTCAAACGAGCAAAACTAGGAGCAGCGCTGGTGCTGACTTCCCTGGGCGTACCAATGATTTGGATGGGCGAAGAGTTCGGTGCATATAAGCCCAAAACGCTCGATCCAACTCCTTTGGACTGGTCTTTGTTGAACAATGACAATAATGTCGGACTACTTGAGTATTATCAAGGGCTGATTGCGCTTCGCAAAGAGAATGTGGCAATGCGCTCCGATAATATAGCTGTCCTACACGAAAATGCTGACAATCAGGTGATCGGTTACATTCGCTGGCACGATATGGGAGCAAGAGTTGTAGTTATTTTGAACTGTTCTGGTGATTTTCTGGCAGGATACACGGTGCCCGATTTGCCCGAAGACGGTACGTGGCACGAGTGGACAAAGAACTTTGATGTGACAGTCGAAGGTGGAAACCTGATGATTGACCTCCCCGAGTATGAAGCACAGGTTTTGGTATGGTCACCGGAATAGCATGGCTATCTCTTGGATGGCATGGCTGTCTCTTGAATGGCTAAGACTTACCCGATAGAACGTTTGTGGCAGTGAGCTACAGATAGAAAAGAGAGAAGAGCAAAACAGAGAAAACGGCAAAGAAGGAAAGATGAAAGAGAGAAGATGCAATGGTTGAGTTTGTAGGCAACATTCTTCGAAAGAACAAAGATACGCTGAGGGGAATACTTGCAGTCTGTATGATTGTGGCGGGTGTTTTGCATTTTGCAGCGCCCGATCCGTTTATCAAAATTGTTCCAGGATTTTTGCCGTATCCTGCGGCTTTGGTCTATATCAGCGGCGTTTTTGAGATCTTGTTTGGGATTGGACTGATTGTTCCGGCGACGCGATCACTCTGCGCACTAGGTCTAGTTGCCCTCTTTATTGCGGTATACCCAGCCAATCTCAACATGGCTTTTAACCATATCAAGCTAGAGGGCATTCCAGATAGCTGGTGGCTGCACGGCATTCGTCTGCCGTTTCAGTTTGTGCTAATTGCCTGGGCAGCCTGGTACACAGATTTGTTTAGTAGAGAAAGCTCTAAGTCTGCAAACTAGCTTTTACACTGTTTTTCTACACTTCAGACTTTCTACACCTCAAAACAACTAAAGAGACCTAGTTTTCGAATCGGATCTGATCTCCTGTTTCATCCGTACGATAGGTAAACTGGACCAGCCCTCCTGGCAAATTCGCTTCTACTTTGACTCGCCAGCCAGGAACAAGCACCTGGGTACAAAGCTCGTCCGGCTGCTGCAAGCCAAGGCAGCCGTTGGGCCAAGTCTCTGCATCGGCGGCAATAATCTCGAATATGGCTGATTCTGCTTCGGTATTGGCAGCCGCAAGATCTAGCACCGCTGTCTGCACCGATTCGGGCAGCTGACGTAGCCCCGCGTCTGGAACAACGGAGGCGAAAGAGTCTGCGATTACCTGGGCAACCTCGTCAAACTCACGACTTAGCGCCTGGTCGTACTCTATTTCCAACACTTTAAAGATATCTCCTTCTCGCAGTGCCTTTTGATAAAACACTTTGCCGTTGTTTGTTCCTGAAATGACAAAGAAGTCATCGCTAATTGCTTGATAGGTACTACTACGCCCGATCTGCGCCTGTTCATACCGCTGTTTGAGAGTCTCTGAGCTGCTGCTTTCACCATACACTCGCATCTGAATATTGCCAGAGGCGCTTTTAAAGAATTGCCCATCTTCGTTAGCTGGCTCGCTCTGAGGAATCAGGATGTCGCTGGGGTAGAGCACTGTGTAGCTAAAGCGTCGATTGCGATAGCGCTCGTAGCTATCGTTGTCTGTAGGACTGCTGATGTCGATTTGCGCGTACTCCTGGCAGACATATTGGATGGCGTTGTAGCGCTGTGTGGCAAATGGGCTGCTTCGATTGACGGGGACGGTTTTGTTGACTAGCTCTAGCTCCTGGAGGTCGCCGTCTCGATCGTAGTAGCGCGATCGCAATACCTCAATACTCTCTGGATTTTGACAGTCCACCTGATACTCGGTTTCGCTGAGTCGGCTGGATCGCCCGATCAGGGTTGTGTAGAGATAAGTACTGGGCGTGACGGACGTAACGCTGCTAAAGTCCAGATAGATTGGCTGATTGTAATAGACAGATGTGCCAACTTCTCGCAGCTCACTTGGAGCAGGCGAGACGCTGACTAGACTGCCTGGCCGGGTGGGACAGCTAACGGGTGGTGAAACTCTGCCCGCGTTGTACTGATAGAAATTGTTGAGATTGAGCAAGGCGCTACGATACAAGATAGCATCGCGGCGGTTGAGATCGTCTACATATAGACCGTTTCCTACTTGCAAAAAACCAGCCGTCTCCCATTTGGATAGCTGAGCTTGCGAGAAGTTCTCTGGCGGCGTCTCTCCTGCCGAAAATCGTTCAATCGCCTGACCGCTGAACGTGTTGTTGTTGACCTGTCCTCTAAAGCAAACGCTCGATCCTTTGTTGGGATAGTAGTAGGTGCCAATGATGTTCTGCGCCTCCTTCCGGAATCGAAAGCAAGCGCCAGCCGCCTGTGCGTCTTCTCCTGCTGGCCTTTCGCTACAAAAACGATAGTTCCCATCAGGCAGGCTCCCGACTGCAAACGACCCTCCAGCCGGGCCAGCAACCACTTCGGCGGATTGAGCAGCCGTCGCCATACCGAACAAAGCCACCGTTGTCCCAACAAGATAGCGAAAGGTGAGCTTGCTAAGGAAGATGTTCATGTCGTTTGATTAAAGAAGTCGTATTCCAGGGTACATCACACAGCCAGGACGTATACAGGTGTCTGGATGCATTCGTACGTTTGGGTGCTTACTCCTTAGAGGGCTTGCATTGGTGGCTGATGTTGCCGTAGGGGAATTGCATGCAATTCCCCTACGGCGGTGCTGTCGTGAAGACAGCAGACGGTGGACTTCTGTGCATAAACATTGGTCAAGAGATGTAAACGGTATAAATTGATACCAAAAATCTGAGAGTATAGAGGAGTTGATCCTCATAAAAAGGCTTTTTCCTATGACTCGTCATTCTTCTACCCGTGCTGCGACTCGGACGACAGGTGTCGATCGCGCGATCGCAAGCATACTGGTTGCCGGTGTCACCTTCATCCTGGGCTATACTGTTGTCAGAGCAGGCTTGTCCCAACCAGAAACTTCGGTCACTGCCGCAGATAGCAGTACTGTACAAATGGCTATCCCCGGAGAAGGTACGCTATGGAAAGATTTTGGTACTAGTTTCTAAGTCAGCCTGATAGGAATTTGTCTCTGCGAGCTCACGGCACTTTTACGACTTTGGAGTCGCATAGCCCGGAGCGGTAGTCCTCGATTTACGCATTACTTTGTGTGAGAGGACTGTCGCTTTTTTGCTTCTTTCTTAGACACGGCTGGTGAGTCGGTAAGGTACCAGCGCCAGGGAATATTGGCCCCTTTTGATAGGCCGATGCGGGTGGTCTGGGTAATGGCTGAGGTCACATCGGACTTAGCGCTTTGAGTTTTGTCTGCGAGCTGCTGGGCGATCGCGCTCGCACGGCCAGAAACCCAGAGACCCGAACTGGGTTCTACAGAAATTCCTCGAAGTGAACTGTCCAGCTGTAGGGCAATGCATAGCTTGCCTGGCCCAGCTGCAACTCTTTCTAGCTTGTCTTTGTCTGGATCTATCCAGCTAGGTCTTTGTTCTAGATGAACAGCGCGAATGAGAATTGTGCTGGCAAAGTCTTCGCAGTCAGTAACAATATTAAAACAGTGGTACTGACGGTAGATGCGATAGATATAGGCGATGCCAGCGGGGCCAAAAACAACAGAATTTCGCTCTGTTTTATTTTGATAGGCGTACATCGCCGGATCGCCCGCTTCGTAGGCCTCAGTTTCTACAATCTGACCGACGATTGTTTCACCGTTGATGCGCCTGTGCAGACTACAGCCGATTAGATCGGCAGCGACTTGAGGCGATGGACGGCGAAACCAGTCTGCTGTGAGATAGCTAGTGGGTTCAGAGGGCATAAATTTCTAGATGAGCCGTAAGCCTAGTCTCTCAAAACCTGAAGTCTCGTTCATGCAGCAACGCCTAGTATTCGGAGATAGGCGGATAGTGGTCGGGCTGAGCGATCGAGCGCAGGCGCTCAAAGGTTTCACCCGTTAGGCTTTTACCTGCTTTCATCCCCATTTTCATCAAGACATTCGGTCCAGGGACAACCTTGAGCCCAAGCTGCTGGAGCATGGATAGGCTATCTCCTAGGCCCCAGTGCTCGACGATTTTGCTGTGACTGACGCGATCGATATGCATAATGCTGAAGCTGATTTGCTTGCCGGTAGCAGGAATGCCTTTGAAGGTATCGAGATGGGTGCCGGTGAAAATGCCGCAGGTGGTGACCGTGTCTTTGCGGGCGACGGTTTGACTGAAGTGATGGCGACCGTCTGGGAAAGCGTTGTAGATTTCTGTTCCGAGGGACGCAAATCCAGCCTGCGTGAGCGGTTCCGCTATCCCAGCCATGTGCGCAACTAGAGCTGGTGATAGGAGGGAGAGACCCGTTTGCAGCTGGCGATCGTCAAAAGCTTTATAGAAGCGCAAAACAAGTGCTCTGTTCTGAGCGGTCAGCAAGTCGTAAAACATAGACAGTGCGCTGGAAGGTCGTTTTCATCTGTGTAGGAAAATTATACGGTATAGCTAGTGTCTGATGCATATTCAGTGTGGTGAACGCTATAACAGCATTTTTTAAAGGGTTTCTTAGAGTGCTCTCATCTTTGGGAAGGAGATCGCGTCAGAATAAATCACAGAAATCCCTTGCTTGAAAGCCACCAGCACAAACCCACTGAAATAAAAGGACTATTGTCATGATAGAGATGAACCTGAATCAAGGTACTGTTGTCAGCACCCCGATCACCCGTCGGGTGTCGCTGGTGCTGCTACTTATTCGTATCAGCATTTTTATCGCCCTGGCTATCTGGGTTGTCGACAAGTTCGTTAGGCCAGATCATACCGCTGCTGTCTTTCAAGCTTTTTATGGAGTGGGTGGTATCAGTGCGATTGTGTCCTACGCACTAGGCATCATTCAACTGCTGGTCATAATTGGCTTTGTCATTGGTTTTCAAAAGAGAATCACCTATGGTCTAGTGCTATTGATGCATGCTGCTTCTACACTGATCTCTTTCCCAAAATATATCGCGCCGTTTGAGTCTGCCAACATATTGTTCTATGCTGCTTGGCCTATGCTGGCTGCCTGTTTTGCTCTCTACTATCTGAGAGATTTAGATACGCGCGCTACCGTTAAATAAGCGGTTGAACAGGCGCTCAAAGCAGCGCCGAAACGGCTTTTCTGGGTGGGGAATAGCTCACAGGCAATACACTTAGCAGGTATCAGCAGGTACAATACTTGACAGCGTGTCTTGTCAAAGGTCTCAGTATGAACTCTACGGTGTCTGCTTTATGCCATCGAATCAGCCGTTGGATAGGCTGTTGGATCACGTCTGTGATTTGTCTGTTGGGCGTATGGCTTTTGGCGCTGGGGACAATTGTGCCTGGTGCGATCGCAGCATCTATCCCTTCAGACACAGCTATCTCTTCACAATCGCTCATCTCCCACGCTCCCACCGAAGCAGCAGTCTACCTAATCTCTCCTACTAATGGTCAGACGGTCCCGTCAGAATTCACCGTCAAATTCGGACTCTCCGGTATGGGAATTGCCCCAGCTGGCATCGATAGAGCTGGCACTGGGCACCACCATCTGCTAATTGACGTAGACGAGCTGCCTAGTTTTGAAGAGCCCTTGCCCGCAACCGATCAGATCAGGCACTTTGGCGGCGGACAAACAGAAGCGACTATCCAGCTATCACCGGGTGAGCATACGCTTCAGCTATTGCTAGGAAACTATACCCACATACCGCATGACAACCCGGTCCTCTCAGACAAGATTGAAATTACCGTAGAGTGAGTAGCAAGCTTACTGCTGCAGAGTAAACAAAAGCCCTGATCCTTTGCAGCGATCAGGGCTTTTGACTGTCTATGGCGATTTACTACAATCAACCAGCCGAACAGAGCAATAAATTAGTCGTCTCGCTCTAGTGAGTCGTTTGACATCCCAGGCACAACGCTCTTGGCATTACCAGGATAGATTTCGGCCATTTCTTCCACAGCATCTCCAGACTCTTTGGCGATGCGCTCTGCCCGCTCCAAAGGATTGCCTTCGAGCTTCTCATTCTCGGCTTTCCACTGGGCGCTAGTCACAGGGCGTCCGTTCTCACCACGAGCAATCATGTCGTTCAGCATGGCTTTGGTACTGCCATTGAGACTAGAGCTGTCCACGCTAGTCGTGAGTAGAAATAACCCTACAAAAGCGATCGCCACAAAGCTTTGCAGCCGCTGTCCGAGCTGGAAGCGCTTTAGCTGCTGGATAAACGTTTTTACCGCAGCGCTCGTCAGTTGAAACATAAAAAATATTCTCCTTGTCATCAGTAGAAGTATACGGCGAAGGACAGACAAAAGCTTCTGACAAAGGAGAGAGAACGTCTAGTCTCAATGGCATAGATTTGAACGGACACACCGCAGCAGGTCTGCTGCACAAATCGGCACAGTCCACACATGGCTATATCATGCTTAGCTTGATTGCAGCGTTTTGAAGGATCACGAAGACGGCAATTCCAATCATGAGACTCAGCACCATTCGCTTGCCATAGAAGAGAACTAAGGTGACAGAGGTCTTTATTCCTGGCTTCTGCTGAACTTTTCCCTCCAGAACTTTTCCCTCCATTTGAGGATTGGCTGTTTTGGCATCGGCGGCTTGAGAACTGTCCATTTGAGGGTTGAATGGATCCGCTTGCAGTTTCCACATCATCACTGCCGGGATAATTCCAAACAGAACAGAATTACCGAAAGCGCCTGCCCAACCGATCGCGCTCAAGAAAATATTGGGGTTAACTGCCGATAGTGCTAGCGGCGGCAGCAGAATTAGAGCATAAAACAACAGCCGTCTGAGTAGGGGACTGGCGATCTTGATGTTTCTGAAGATATCTTCTAGGACGCTGAATAGACCTAAAGAAAACCCGATAAAAGAAGTTGCGATCGCAAACTCAGAAAACACCGACGCCACCACCCCTATGCCTGGTCGACCCAACCCACCCCTCAAAAGCTCAGTCGGATCTACCCCGTCAAACCAGCCGCCTCGCCAGTCCACACTGCCTAAAATTACTGCGTTCCAAACTGAAAACATCGCCAGCGGCACCAGCGATCCTAGTACAATCGCTCGCCTGACCCGTTGCCTGTCCCCTTCTAGCTGATAGGTCACTACTGGCACAACATTCTGATAGACAAAGGCAACGAACATCACCGGAACAATAGCGCTGACCAGTTCCCAATGCTGATTAGACCAGCGCGAAACCTCTACTTTTTCTACCGTCAGCCACAGCAGCCTGACAAAAGAAACTACAAAAATACTCACCAAAAGACTGTTCAACCGGCTGACAAAGCGCTCACTTCCCCAAAACAGGATGCCGCCGAATAGAACAACGAAAAGGATATGACCAGCCCAGGGCGACACTGTCTGAGGAATTGAGAGGCGCAGGTACAAATTTCTAAGCGCAGTCGTGAGAATACCGCCGCCTCTAGACACATACGCGACCAGCAGCGCGTAGTGAATAAAGACGTAGACGACACCGGACGCAATCGCCCCCCACCGTCCCAAGCTGTCTTGAATAGTTGCCAGCAGTCCGACCTGCGATCGCCCTACCCGCTGCATCACCCGCAGATTTGCTTCTGCAATCAGCAGCCCAGAAATCAGCATATAGAGCCAAGACAGCACCATCAAAACCGTTGACGGCACCAGTCCCGCTGGCGTAGTAACCAAAGGCAGCGCCAAAATACCTGCCCCAACCGTCGTACCCGCAATCAAAGTCGCGCCGCTAAACACGCTGCCTTTTCTATGTTTTAGACTGTTTTCGCTGAGTTCTACGTTCGAAAATAGAGCCATGATGGAAGAGAGAATAGCCTGAAATGTGTCCCAAGATACAAATACTTAGCTCAAAAGGGAGAGCCAGTGACTTTGCGAAGTTTCTTACACTACCAGTTGGCGAAACAATCCATGAAATAAGGAAACACAGTATGAAAACCAATTTAACAAGTCAAAGGGGATCTACCCTGAAGCTACTAGTCGTCGCTTCTTTGTTCTTGCTGCCAGCTTGCGCATCGCCTCAGGCTAACGACACCGCCGCTGAAGAAGCTAACGTCACAAGCGAAGAGATAGTTGACGAAACCTCAAGCTACGTAGGTGAAGAAGTAACCGTTCGTGCCGAGGTCGAAGAAACCGTTGACGACACTGCCTTCCTAATCGAAGACGACAACTACTTTGAGGGTGAAGGTATCCTAGTTATCAATGCTTCTTCGGAGCCTTTTGTTGTTCCTGATGTTGGCGAAACAGAGGTACAGATCACGGGAACAGTAGAAACCTTCGCGATGATAACCGTTGCTGAAGAGTATGGTTTGACCCTAGACGCTGACCTATACGGAGATTACGAAAACAAGCCTGTTATTATCGCGACATCTATTGCGCTCTCACCCGACCCCGGTGATATCACCGCCAATCCGGAACTCTATTACAACAAGCGAATTGCGGTAGAGGGAGAGGTGGAAGACATCCTCGAATCTGGCTTATTCACCATGGCCGAAGAAAAACTCTTTGGGGGTGAAGACTTACTGGTGATTCCTAGCGCTGCGACAACGGTGATTAAAGATGGTGAAATAGTGGCCATTACTGGTGTACTGCGCCCTTATGTTTCGGCTGATTTTGAGAAGGACTACGATCTACAGTGGGATCTTTCTGTCAAAGAAACTATCGATGCAGAGTACGAAGCTATACCTGTGTTTGTCGCCGACGGGGTCTATCCTTCTGCAGTGCCAGAATAAGGGAGTGCTGATAAATAACGTCCCTAAGGGGTCGTTAGCCAAGGTAGTATTATGCGCCGAGGAGAACTCCAATCTCTCGGCGCTTTCTCATTTTTTCTCTTATCGAGTCCAGCTATCTTTCCTCAAAGGAAAGCAACAGCTTTCGTAGCAGCTTCGATAAATCTTCTCTCTCTCCTCTGTTCAATACGTCTAATATCTGATGTTCGTTAGCTACATGCGCAGTGACAGCAGCTTCGATCAGCTCAAAGCCTTTGTCGGTTAGCTGGATGAGTGTGCCTCTGCGATCGCGTTCGTCAGGAATTCTTTCTACTAGCTCCGCTGCTTCCAACCGATCGATTCGGTTCGTCATTGTGCCCGAAGACACCATCATCGATTTGAACAAATCAGTAGGCGAAAGCTGATAAGGCATACCCGAACGTCGCAACGTCGCCAACACATCAAATTCTCCAGGCTGTAAGCCAAAATCAGCAAAGGTCTCGCCAATTGCTTTACGTAGATAACTAGCCAGTCTGGTAGTTCTGCCAATCAGACCCATTGGCGAGACATCCAAATCGGGGCGCTCTTTTGCCCACTGCGCCAAAATCTTATCGACCGGATCTACATCCTTTTGGCCTTCGTCTGCTGAATACTTGCTGGCGGAGCCTGAAACCATTGCGGTGAGATACCTAAGCCTTGATGGAAGCAATCTTAGCATCAAGATAATCCTCCCCGTCTCGATCTATTACACCTGTACGATCGCTGTCTTGATACTAAGTATCTTGACGGTGAGATAAATATGCTAATATTTTGACATCAAGTATCTTAGCGTCAAGATTAAATGAGCTTAATATCTCCTCGTCTATTGAACATACTGCTGACAGCGCTAGCGCCTATCTCCTGGGGCACGACCTATTTCGTGGCGACAGAATTCCTGCCACCAGATCATCCTTTATTAGTGGCTTCGATGCGATCGCTCCCTATCGGACTGCTGCTCACGATCGGTCTACACAAGCTGCCTAAGGGCGTTTGGTGGTGGCGAATGCTGATTCTAGGCGGTTTGAATATTGGTGTTTTTCAAGCGCTGTTGTTTGTTGCCGCCTATCGATTGCCGGGCGGTGTTGCCGCTACAACGGGTGCGATCCAGCCTTTACTGGTGGGCCTATTTGCCTGGGGGATTTTGAATCAGAAACCGTCCAAGCTTTCTGTTGTAGCTGCGATCGCAGGCTTCGTCGGTGTGGGGCTGCTTGTGCTAGGTCCCAGCGCCCAGCTCGACACCGTTGGCATTGTCGCTGCACTTTTGGGTGCGGGCGCAATGGGCTTGGGCATAGTGCTAGTGAAGCGCTGGCATCCTCCCGTTTCTCTCATCGTTTTTACTAGCTGGCAGCTAGCTATCGGTGGACTGATGCTATTACCTATCGCGCTGATTACAGAAGGTCCGTTTACCGAAATTACCAGAACAAACCTGTGGGGCTTTATCTATCTAGGACTGATCGGTACCGCCCTTGCCTATGCGCTTTGGTTTCGCGGCATCGACCAGCTCAACCCTACAGCCGCTTCCTATCTAGGATTACTAAGTCCGGTTGTTGCCACACTGATCGGATACTTTTTTCTGCAAGAAACGCTTTCGGCTGTTCAAATCGTTGGTGTGGCAATTGTGTTGTGTAGTGTGGTGATTGGCCAGGAAAGTCAGGCCAATCACCGATAATTACGAGTACTCATCTCGAATTATTCAAAACTCAGGCGTTCCTATGACCAGGCTTCATCCACATTCATATTCGCCTCATCGTGAATATAGTCAGGTTTTTGCTGACGCGGTAACTGTCCTGATAGCACCAAGTGAGCCATCGTGTCGCAAATGACGCGAGTCGCCATCAGCGCAGTCATATCACTCACGTCATAGGGCGGTGAGACTTCAACCACTTCCATCCCGCAAACAGGTACCCTCTCCACAATTTTGCCCAACAGATACAGCGCTTCGCGGGGCAGCAGTCCGCCTGGTTCTGGCCAGCCGGTTCCAGGTACAAATCCAGCGTCAATGCAGTCGATGTCAAAACTAATCCACACGCAGTCAGTGCCATCAGTCGCCCGTTCTACAGCAAAGTCCACCGCTGCATCTAGACCCATGTCCACAATGTCAGTCACGGTCAAGATATTAGTGGCTCGCTCTCGACACACCTTCACCCCTGGACGAGGCACCTGCCAGCCGCCAATTCCCAGCTGCACCAGATTCTTAGCAGGTGCATTGGCCATGTTAGTCGCATGAAACCAGGGACAGGTGTGCATCCGTTCATCTAGATCGGTTTCCTGCGTATCGACGTGACGATCGAAATGGATAATGCCAACTTTCTTGTCGCCCAGGTGCCGACAGATGCCTCGAACCGTGGGAAAGCCAATGGAATGGTCTCCACCTAACAAAATTGGCAGTGCTCCAGATTGAAAAACATGGGCAACGCCTTTGGAGATCTGATCAAAAGATTTTTCGTTATTTGCTGGGATGGTAAAAATGTCGCCAACATCACAGAGCTTGATCTGTTCTCTAAGATCGACGCCCAGCTCAAAGTTGTAGGGGGTATAAAGGGCTGAAATTTTGCGAATGCCTTGAGGGCCGAAGCGAGTGCCGGGACGATAGGTCGTGCCAGAGTCGTGAGGTACGCCGACAATGGCTACGTCGTAGTCGCCGACTAGGTGAACGTCTTCTACGTACGGGGCTTTCATGAAGGTATTGATGCCTGCATAGTGCGGCAGCTCGCCTCTAGAGAAGGTGGAAATAGTGCGATCGCGAATACTCTGCGCCGCCTCTAGTCCGTAGCTCAGCCCTTGATCTACTTCTTGCTGCCATCCTGTTAAAGGCAGATGAGACTCGCGTTCTAGCGCCCGTTGCGCTTCGGACAGCTCGTCGGGATTCTGAAATGCAGAATCACTCGAAGGGGCAGATGTCATGAGAAAGCCTCGAATATAAACAAACTAAAGATTGAGAACATACGGTAAAAGCCCGAGAGAAATGTTGAAGTGAATATCACTCCTATAATTTCTCCCGGGCTTTTATCCCGCCGTGTAAGTTAGCGTTAGAGACTAACTCGACCCCTCTCGGACCAGACACCAGAGCTACTGTAAAGCTTGGTCGGAACCCTAGAGATCTTGTATTGTAATGAGACTCAATATAGAGCAACGCATTTTGATTGGTCAAGTCATCATCGTCACATTTGAGTTTGTGGCGGGTATGCGATCGCCTCCCCGCTCAAGTCGTATGCTCAAATATAGCGTTCTCTTGATAAATCATATAAAAGAGTCTGATCCGTATCGAGCGACACGTTTATGCACCAGCTCCGTTGTTAACTTGCAAATGCGAAAAAAAGCAAATAGCTATCAAAGTGAACAAAGCATCTTAGAAAGAACTTCGGTTCAATTAGCGCATTTGGCTTCTAGGCTTCCGATCTCTCCCATGAGATGTTTGGTCCGAGAGAAGCAGCCTGCGTAGCTCCAAGCTGCCAGGTCCATGGCGAGACAAAAGCCCGGGAGGAGCTGTACCACTTTTTATAGGTGGTGGTTCGCTCCTGGACTTTTGTTGCAAATATGGCCGCACTACTGAGGTGGTGGTAGCTGTAATCGTGGTGATAAGTTTCTCATTTCTATTGGTAGGAAACTTAGTTGCAGGCGGCTATCTGTTTCAAACCTTTTTAGGACTGAGCTACTTTGGCGGGGTGACGCTGATTGCTTCGCTGGTGCTGGTGTACACTGTTTCGGGCGGACTGTTTGCGGTGGCCTATACCGATGCGATTTAGGTCGCGATCGCATTTCTAGGATCGCTGATTCTACTCGGATTCGTTGCGTTCAACTTCGGTCTAGACGTACCTGCCGGAATGGGCCCTTTTGACCTAGATCAGCTCACCGCGCCTGAATCAGGAGCTGTCGTCAACTGGGCGACGATTCTTGCCTTGGGATTAGGTGATATCGTGGCCATTGACTTTATGGCCAAAATCTTTGCAGCGGACAGTCCAAAAACAGCGAGACGGGCCTGCTTTATTGGCTGCGCCGGAACCCTGATTATCGGTATTCCATTTTCACTGATCGCGCTTTCTTCTGATCGAATTCTAGAAGAAGCAGGCGTTGTTCCTGACGGATCTGTTCTTTTCGCCTTACTCGTCAGCGTGATTCCTTTCTTTATTAGCCTGTTGGTAATTATGGCAATCATGTCAGCCTTACTTTCTACCGCTGATGGCGCTATCTTAGGCATCTCTTCTGTTTCGCCCACAACATTACGGGCATTGGCCAAGGTCATGACAGCCACAATGGGCATGCTGTAGGTGGCGATCAGCTGCTGAAAATCACCCAATTGATGGCCGTTGTGATTACGATTATTGGCGTTTTCTTTACCATTCGCGTGCCTCTGACGGGCGGACTCCTGCTGCTAGCATTTGACTTGGGTTTTGCCGGTCTAGTCGTGCCTCTGACGGGCGGACTATTTTGGCCCAAATCAACTTGGCAAGGGGCGCTGTTCTGGATTATCGTCGGCTCTGCCACTCGGTTGATATTGTTCGCGCTGATGCCGATGATGTTTGGCATCGAAAATACCCTGCTCTATATTCCGAACCGCTTGCTCTCAGAGACGTTTGATGGGTTTCCCACACTGATTAGTCCAATTGTTGAACTGATTGTATTTGTTGTTGTTTCAACCATAACTTATGTCCCAGTGACAGCTCAAGCAATGGAGAGGCAGAAAGTTTCTGGTCGTCTGTAGGAAGGAAAACGACATGCGCAGGGTTAGCGCGGCGCAGGTGCGAGAAAAAATAAGTAGTATTGCATCTTGGCATCCTCGTTCAAGTCCTTTTCTGACAGACAGAGAAAGAGATAAATTCTGCTGCATTACATCAAAACAAAAGCCCTCCACTTTCAAGATGCAAGTGAGAGGGCTTTATTCAACGTTGTCGCTTCAGTATAAACAAACTTTCAATCGTTTTTCACAGCAGGTGCGGATTTACCACAGAGCACGGGGGCTGTTGCTATAAGTAGGGCTAGCACTGGTAGTAGGCATCATATCACTATCGTCGTCATCACTGTCTGCCACAGGAGAAGCAGGAGAGGTTTCAGCCGCCGCGTTGTCTCTCATGGTGTCTGTTGTCATGTCTTCTGTCATAACCTCAGATTCTGCATCGACAGAGCTGTCATCGGTGCTAGGCATCATCATTTCTTCGTCATCCGCTAGGGGAGACGCAGGAGAGGTCTGGGCCGCCGCGTCGTCTCTCATAGTGTCTGTGTCTGCTTGTGCTGAAGCTGACAGAGGGAGTGTCGCTAGCAACCCAACTGCTGATAGTGCAGATATTGATAGAAAGAATCCCTTGTTTGTGAGCTTGCTTATTTCCATAATTAGAAAAACCTTTGAAGTATTATTTCAAACCTTCCGGCTGATGACCACTTTTCTGATCGTATTGCCATTGGTTCACATACCTAATAATCCTATGAGATTAAGATTTGTCTCTCTATCTAACGTTGTGTCTAATGACACACAGAAGGTATACAGACGGTGATGATTCTAGACCAACAATCAGCCGAGCGACCCATCTTTTGATAGCGATGCTGTGAAGCAGTTTGGAAGTGACTTGTCAGATTCAGTTGAATATCGATATCAGTACCCCAAACATTTTTATTGATAGAAGCATATCTGCTCAATTCTTGCACATGATCATATGCGCAGTCAGGCTCCTATGGCCGATCGAATATACGTTCTCTATTGTTTTTCTGTTTTTACCCATGGTTCTATCCAAGGCACTCTGTAGCTGAGGTAAGCTTCGGTACAAAGCATCTGCCCGACCGTTTGATCTGGGCGAATACAGAGCGAAATTTTGTGAATAACTATTGATTTAGAGCTTATTGAAACCTTGTTACAGCTTTAATACCGCGTTAACTGAGCTAGGTGAAATTGACTAGATAGTGCCAGGGTGATTGATCCGACTGACTGCGGAGCGAGTGAAATGCGTTTGTCAACTAGATCTAGTCAAGCAGTTTCAAACGATAAAAAATGGCAAATATTGGCGAGACCGTAGCACTGATTCCTCAGACGGGCAGTTCCTACAAGCCCAAACACTTGCAGGACGGTGCTGATGGCAACGGCCTGCCAGACTTTCTATCTGCGGATGTGACTCGCATCTGGCTGGCGTCGACGGTGAGCTGACGCTAAAAACCAGCGGTCAGGGTAAAGGCGCTATTGGTCCGAATAACCTTAACGGGACAAAGACAGCGGCGACCCATTTAGAGGTCGACGAAGCCCGGATGCATCAGCCTGATAGCCCGCGATGGCTCAAGACCTCTGATGGTGATTGCCTGATCGTGGATGAGGACTCAGGCAATGACTATGGCGAGCGGAAGTGCGTCCTGCCAATTGACGCTGAGACACTACAGCTAGAACAAGAAGGCAAAGGCTATTTCTTGGCAGAAGCTGGCGGCGGCCTTAATTCTCTTGGTAGAGCGGGCGTCGCGGCAATTCCTGATACCTTTGCGCGGGCGACTAGCTCGGAGTTCTCTGGCTCCTGGAACGACACCTTAACTATGACGACTTCCCCGGTGGTCAAGGTGCCGACACTTTCGTTCTGGCGGCGGGCGCGGGCGTTCTGGCGGCGGGCGCGGGCGCTGAAACCGTCATGGACTTTGAAGTCGGCATTGACCTGATTGGCCTAGCGGGTGGTCTGAGCTTCGGTCAGATAACGCTAGTGGACGATCAGATTCTCTTTGGTGAGGAAGTGCTGGCCAGCTTGAATGGCGTGTCGGCAGTCGCATTGACCGAGACCGATTTCACGATTGTATAAGGCGTAGCACTACAAAGTGCTTGAAAATAGAAGTGTACGAAAGTGCTCGGTAAGATGATATTGCAAGCGTTTCACCGAGCACCTTTTGTATAGCTCATCTCGTGAAGTGATACAGAATACAGATAAGATGCATATAGGGCTACAACCATAAAAGATTGTACGCTATACGCTACATATAGAGTTCTAGAATCGAGAGCGAGTATGAGCGAAGATCGTCAGGCCTTTTTACTTTCTGACTCCGCGATGCAGGCAGTCGGCTACTCCACCTACCAGAATTTTCAGCCGCCTGCGAAAGTTAGCCTATCAGAGCTGAAAGCCTGGAAACAGAGGGTAATCGATTTCCAAAGTCAGCTTACCGCTATCGAGCAGCAAGGTAGCCTGTTTGGCGATCGCACACTCGCCTCTCTAGATCTAGCCAGCGCGATTAATCCCTTCGAGCTACGCAAGCAAAACACTGAATTCTGGCGCTGGCGCTTTGATGATGTCGGTGTTGCCGCGATGTACTTTGTAATTGACTATGCCAGCACCGCCCACAGTCGCCCGGTGATTCTGTACATCGGTGAAACCATCAAATCAAACCAGCGATGGAAAGGTGAGCACGACTGTAAGCGATACCTGCTGAACTATCGACAGGCCCACTACGATAGCGGCCTGACCAGCGAGCTGGGAATTGCCTTTTGGCCGGAGGCTCCATGCGATCGCAAAGCCAGACAACAGCTAGAAGCGACGCTGATCCGACACTGGCGATCGCCTTTCAACAAAGAAAACTGGCGATTCTGGAACACACCCTTTGTAGAAGGTAAACCATAGAAGACAAGACCTAAGACGGTAGGAGCAAATCACGCTATAGTTTCACCTAACCAAAAGCACTACCCGGAGCCCGTTAGGAAGCTGTATGCGTCGGATTAATCTCAAGACAGGTATACTCAAGCGCCATCTAAAGCAGTATTCAAAGCTGTACTTAGCAGCAGTCATACTCTCTAGCTTCAGTGCAGGTATGCTGAGCGCCTGTAATCCTAACCCCGCTACCGAAAACAGCGAAGCGCCAGCCCAAACCGATACCCAAACGCTCAGACTCCTATACTGGCAAGCCCCGACCACCCTAAATCCGCACCTTTCGCTCGGCACCAAAGATCGCGAAGCCGCTAGCCCAGTCCTAGAACCGTTAGCCGTATACAACGAGGCCGAAGCGCTAGAGCCCATTCTCGCCGCCGAAATTCCAACGGTTGAAAATGGCGGCATCAGCGCCGACGGTACCACCGTCACTTGGCAGCTAAAAGAAGGCGTTCTTTGGTCAGACGGCGAGCCGTTCACCGCCGCAGATGTCGTTTTTACCTACGAGTTCATCACTAATCCCGAAGTCGGCTCTACCTCCACCGAGTTCTACGGCGAGGTGGCTAGCGTCGAAGCGGTGGACGATCTGACTGTAAAAGTTACCTTTGCACAGCCGACACCAGCACCGATGAATCCCTTTGTGGGCGGCAGCGGCATGATTCTACCAGAACATATTTTTGCAGACTACGTCAGTGCTAGGGCTCGCTCCGCACCGGGGAATACATCGCCAGTCGGCACGAACGCTTTTATGGTGACCGAGTTCAAACCCGGCGATACGATAGTCTACGAGCCCAATCCCAACTTTCGCGGAGAGCCGTCTGCCTTTAGCCGGGTGGAGATGAAAGGCGGTGGCGATACGGTCTCAGCGGCGCGGGCGGTGTTGCAAACTGGCGAAGCGGATTATGCCTGGAATGTTCAGGCGGAACCGGCGGTGTTAGAAGGGCTAGAAGCCGAAGGTAGAGGCGAGATGATCTATGTATTCAAGCCGATGATGGAGAGACTCTATATCAACTTTTCGGACCCGAATGTGACAGTGGATGGAGAGCGATCGCAAAAAGACACCCCCCACCCGTTCCTCTCAGAAAAACCCGTCCGTCAGGCGATCAACCTAGCCATCGACAGAGAAACCATCACCACCCAGCTCTATGGTGAAGCAGGCACCGTTGCTACTAACTTTGTTGTCGCCCCTGATAAATACGCTTCGCCCAACACTACCTATTCTCTTGATCTCAAACAGGCCGCTCAGCTCTTGGAAGATGCAGGCTGGGTAGATACCAACGACAACGGCATCCGAGACAAAGACGGTGTCGAGATGGAGCTGTTGTTCACTAGCTCTGTGAATCCGGTCCGCCAAAAATCACAAGAGATCATCAAGCAAAGCCTGGAATCGATTGGCATGTCAGTCGAGTTAAAAAGCGTAGAAGCCGGCGTCTACTTTGGCGATGCTACCAATCCTGATTCTGTAAATCGCTTCGAGTCAGATTTGCAGCTGTTTGCCTTTGATAGTGAGACGCCTGAACCCGATTCATACATGGAGCTGTATGCCTGCGATCAAATCTCGCAGAAAGAGAATCAATGGTCAAAAGGAAATTCTTCTCGCTACTGCAATTCTGAATATGACGCGCTGCTAGATCGGCTAGGACAAGAGATTGATCCAGAGAAAAGGGCGGCGCTATTTGTGGAGATGAACGATCTGTTGATTGAGGATGTGGCGCTAATTCCGCTAGTGCGTCGGAGTGATGCGTATGCGATCGCCAACTCACTCACCAATCTAGAATTCACCCCTTGGGCGGCGAGCACTTGGAAGATGGACGGCTGGGGAAAAACGTGACTTCGAATGCTCAAATATCTCCTCAAGCGCATCCTCCTTGCCATTCCCACCCTAATTGCCATCAGTATGGTGATCTATCTAGTGCTGTCACTTGCTCCCGGAGATCCTTTAGGCGAACTTGCCAACAGCCCTTCTATCACGCCGCAGGTCAGAGAAAACATTCGTCGTGCCCTTGGCCTCGACCAGCCTATTTACATCAGATATATCAAGTGGGTCACTGCCTTTCTCGCTGGTAATATGGGCTACTCTTTCGTCAGCCCTATCCCCGTGAGTGAACTAATTTGGCAGCGTCTACCCACTACGCTTTCGGTTGTTGGCAGTGCTTATGTCTGTTCTATTTTGATCGCCTTTCCGCTAGGCGTTCTCTCCGCGCTCAAACGCTACACCTGGATAGATCAGCTCGTGACTACGCTGGCTTTTGCTGGATTTTCTATTCCACCATTCTTCACAGGGCTGTTGTTCATTCTGTTGTTTAGCGTTACGCTCGGCTGGCTACCTTTCATCTACGACAGCACGCTGGTCGTTGACAGCGCTAGCAGCTTCTGGCAGCAGGCAAAGCAGTCAATCATGCCCGTAGCCGTGCTGACGCTGTTTCAAACAGCCGTACTCATGCGCTACATTCGCGCTGCCATTATTGAACAGCTCAACCTCGACTATGTCCGTACCGCCTACGCAAAGGGGCTCAGCAGCTGGCAGGTAATTGTCCGCCACGTGCTGCGCAATGCGTTGATTCCGGTAGTGACGCTGATTGCACTAGAGGTGCCCGCTGTATTTACGGGTGCGCTGGTGACTGAGCAAGTATTTCGGGTACCGGGTATTGGTTCACTGTTGATCGACTCTATAACGCGCAATGATACGCCTGTGGTTATGTCAATCACCTTTATCTATGCAATTTTGATTGTGTTGTTCAACCTGATTGCCGACATTCTCTATGGCGTACTCGATCCCCGGATTCGCTATTAAGAAAGCATATGTCTAATCGAGACATCGTCAATAGTGATGCTATTTTCTCTACGTCGCACTTTAGAGAATTGTCTGCACAATTGCCAGAACAATCCCATTGATAAATACAATACCGAGGGCACCGAGGATTGCGCTGATAATCCCCTTTCTCAGTCTAAAACCAGGCACTAAAAAAGCGGATAGCGCAAACAAAACGGTATTGCCCACTAGCGCTACGATTCCTAACGTCAAGACGTTGATAATCGCGTTGTTGATAAACCAGCTGCTAAGCGCGTTTAACAGGCCAAAAATTAGGGCTGCGATGCCAGCTTTACTAATGTTATCGGCTTCAATTCCTGTAGGTAGCTTGGTCAGGATGATAAAGGTGATCGTTGTTGCAATCCAGGTTGTGATAAATGAGGGCATGAAGATAGATCCTTGTAACGTATCCGGCCTGTAGGGGCATAATTGGCGTTGTTTCAGAGGTTCAGCACGTTGAACCTAGCGCAATAAACCTAAGGTGACGGAGCTGAAAAGAGCGGACAGAAATAGGCAAAAGAGACTGCGTCCAATAGACAAGTTATCGGGAGTTTATCATAGGTGGTTGCTTATCGAGCTGGCTAATCCATCTGGCTAATCTATCTGGCTAATCTATCTGGCTAGCCTATTTGTCAAAGCTGCTGCCGGTAGTACTGTCTGAGTCGCTGCTGGAAGTTACGCCAGTGGTAGAACAGCTCGTCTGCGCTGAGGGTGAAAATTTGGGCGGGATGGTCTTCTAATGCGATCGCAATCATCCCCTTCTCGATCTTAATACCCGTATCGCGATACACCCAGTTCACCGCGTAGCAATAGGCCGCTACCTGCATACAATAGTCGCCAATCCACTCTAGCTGCTTGGGCCTGCGCGCTGTCTTCCAATCGCACACGCACAGCTCCCCGTCATACACCATTACCGCATCCGGGTAGCCCGCAAACTTCAGCGGATGCCATACCGCTCCTTCGACTAGCAGCACTTCATCAATCTCTTTTAGTACCGGTTCAATAGAGTCCCAAAAGCCGTCTAGCCCTTCCGGTAGCGTGTAGGGCTCCTGTTTCAGATGAGACTTGATAATCTTGTGAATGCGCGTCCCGGAGCGAGAAGACTGAGTGGTAATTTCTCGTGCTGCTGCTTTACCGATGCGATCTTGCCAGTCCCAAAGTCTCTTTTTCTCTTCATAGGGCTTAGTCGCCGACAAGATTGAAGTGATACCTGGGTAGCAGTGCCCTTCTATCTCGTAATGGCGCTTGCGATTGACCGAAACCTGTTTAGCTTTGTAATAGGGCAATTCAAGCATAAGAAAAGACTATCCTCTAATCCGAAGACTGGTCTGATAGCTGCTTTAGGGACTGGACCCAGCTACGGACACTACGAATAGTTTGATTTTCGCTTTGAGTTTGCCGCCGATTTAAGAACTGATTGAGTTTATCTGCACTCAGCTGAGGAACCGCTCGGCTGACGGCTGCTTCAGCGTACCCATCTGTCTGTAGATGGTAAATAACAACGCCGCTTTGCTTTGTATATCGCCAGACTTCAGCGACACCCAAAGCCTGATAGATAACCATTCGCTTTGTAGAAGGGCTGGTAATATCTACTTCAATGACTAGATCTGGCGGCAGGTCTGGCGGAATGTTGGGGTCCAATCCTTCTAGCTTATCGGCGTTTTGAATATATAGACCTGTGTCAGGTTCTGCACCTTTTTGCAGATCGTCGCGATCTAGTGTTGTTGAGCCAATACTAATCACTTCGAGACCCAGTTCTTCTGTGAGGGTCGTTATGATACGTGCCAACAGCCGATTGACAATTTCATGCAGCTTGGAAGGTGTTTTAATTGTGAGTGTTCCTTGATCGTAAGCGGTACGAGTAGCGCGGTGATCTCCCATCTCTGCCAGCATCAATTTGTAGGTCTGCCAGCTGATATTGGATAGCTGCACTACTTGGGTGAGCTGCCCTTCTGCATTCTCCAAATCGGATTCGTTGAGCGGATTGGCAACTGTAGGCGAGGAAAGCATCACCGTGGCTTCTATAGAAATATTACTAAGAATATCTTGAGAACATCTCGATAACATATTGAGACTTTATTCTACTGGCTTTACCTCGTTTGCGGTGATAGGCTGCATTGGTAACCCTGTACCTGTTGATGATGCAACTTCTTTTAGGGCTTTTAGGCGGTAGTTTGTTGGGGAGTAGCGTTGTTTGGATTCTGCTGAATGCTAGGATACAGGCTGCAAAAGAGAAGGTAAAAAATGGCTTAGTAGCTGAGCGGGCCAGTATGGTAGAGCAGCTACGGGGAAAAGATCAGCGCCTAGAGGAGCTGCGACAGGAAATAGGAGGACGCGATCGCACCCTAGCCACCTACCAAACCCAGCTCACCCAAGAAGCGGCTAAAAGCGCCCGTCTAGAAACCCAGCTCAGCGAAGTCCAACAGCAATCGGCTGAAAAACTAGCGCTAGTCACTACCGCTCAACAACAATTTAGCGACACGTTCAAAGCTCTTTCTTCAGAAGCTTTGCAGGCAAACAATCAGTCTTTTTTGAAGCTAGCAGAAGCCAATCTTGGTCGATTTCAGACGGCGGCCCAAGGTGATTTGGCGCTGAAGCAGCAGGCAATAGAAGAGTTCGTTCAGCCGCTGAAGTCTTCTTTGACCAAAGTGGAAACGTATTTACAAACGCTAGAAGGACAACGGGTCGCAGCGTATTCTCAGCTGACCGAGCAAATTGGAGCGCTGGCAACTAGTCAAGGGCAGTTGCAAAGGGAGACGGCGAATCTAGCAAAGGCGCTGCGATCGCCTACCGTACGCGGTCGCTGGGGTGAAATTCAGCTGAAGCGCGTCGTTGAAATCGCTGGCATGTCTGAGCACTGCGACTTTACTCAACAGGTGACAAAGGTTGCTGGACTGCGACCCGACATGCTGGTGCAGCTTCCTGGTTCGCGACAAATCGTCGTCGACGCCAAAGCTCCCCTGTCCTCTTATCTCGCCTCGCTAGAGGCCACCGACGAATCCGATCGATTAAACAAACTACGAGAACATGCCAAGCAAGTTCGCCGCCATCTTAGCCAGCTGAGCCAAAAATCCTACTGGGAACAGTTCCAGCCCACGCCAGAGTTTGTCGTGCTGTTCTTACCAGGAGAAATCTTTTTCAGCGCAGCGTTAGAACAAGATCCGAGCTTGATAGAAGCTGGGATAGAGCAGCGAGTGATCTTAGCCACACCGACTACTTTGATCGCGCTGCTAAAGGCGGTCTCCTATGGCTGGCAGCAGGAAAAGGTGACTGAAAACGCTCAGGAAATCAGCAATCTAGGCCACGAACTGTACGACCGAGTGCGGACGTTTGCGCGTCACATGCAGAAGATGCGCAAAGGGCTCGACTCAACAGTAGATCACTTCAACAAAGCGGTTGGTTCTTTAGAAGGACGGGTGCTGGTGAGTGCGCGGCGGCTGCAAGAACTAGGCGCAGGCGGAGGGGATGAGATTGAGTCTGTAGAAGGTGGGGTGCGATCGCCTCGTCAGGTACAGTCAATTCCCTTAGAAGAGGACGACTAGCTCCCCCCAATCTGTGTAGCCTCACTTTCTGAAGGCCAGAGGCTCCTAGTCTATATCTTCTAACTGCTGACTCAATCGAGCCAGATCCGATCGGGCGGCGTGCAGTTCTACAGTCGGGTTTTCTTGGACGCTGTGTCGCCAGACTAAAAGCGGAATATCTTTGAAACGGGCAGGCAGGGCTTGATTGTTGGGTAGGTTTGTGAGCCGGTACGGGGCTCTGACGGTGGCGTTTTCGATAAATGTTGGTAGCTGTCCGAGGGGAAAGGTGAGTGCGCCTAGCCAGTCGTGTTGTTTGATCCAGATGCAGCGCTGCAATGGCGCAATCAGCTGATCTAGTGGCCCCGAATAGCGGATGCGGAAATTGCGATCGCACAGTCTCAATACCGAACAGTCCTCTCCAGCCAGCACAGTTTCAACAGATTGGAACCTAGACAGACAGGTCACATCTTCACCAAAAAGAGACTGAGCCGCCTCTAGTCCATCTACGCCAGCCATGTCCCATAGCTTCTGCATCAGATTGCCTCCGTCTTCACGTCGACTCTAGCCCTACTCTTAGTGGGATCGAAGGCGGCTAGCGGTCCTACGGTGGCCTTTACTCGGCGCTTGAATCCATCGAGAAGTCCAACTTCTACAATAGTGTCTTTCAAGGCGTATTCAGGGACAACTTGAGCCATCGCAATACTGCGCCTAAGAATAGGAGAAAATGTGGCGCTAGTGATATGGCCTACACGCCAGCGTTCACCCTCAGCGTAGATATTCTGACCATGGGCTACCACTTCATTCCCTTCTATGACCAGGCCTACAGCGATTTTGGATGGATGCTGACGAATCGATTCTAGGGCCGCTTTGCCAATAAAGTCTGACTTTTTCATAGCCACCGTCCAGCCAATGCCCGCCTGAAAAGGAGAGATCAAATCATCAAATTCATACCCTCTTGCTAGCAATCCGGCTTCGATCCGGGCTCGGTCCAATGCTCGCATCCCTAGGGGCAACAGCCCTTTCGCACTACCCGCCGCCAACAAGCTATCCCATAGAGCCGAGCCATAGCGAGGATGCACGAATAGCTCATAGCCCAGTTCGCCTGTGTAGCCGGTACGGGATAGCAAAACAGGAACGGTCTGTATTTCAACTGCTTTGAAGCTGAAATAGCTCAAACTATCAAGATCAGCAGATGAACTCATCAACGACTTGAGAATGCCGTAAGACTCTGGGCCTTGCAGCGCTAAGTTATGAATGTAAGGACTGGCATCCTCGACGGTGACTGTCCAACCGTGCTGCTGAGCGATTCGCTGTAGCCAATCTCCATCGGTATCGCAGTTGCCTACGTAGCGATAGTGCGTGCGGCTAAAGCAAAAGACAATTCCATCATCGACAATGCCGCCGTGAGGATTAAGCAAGCAACCATAGGCTGAGCGGCCTGCTGTGACTCTCTCTAAATTACGAGAGAATGCATATTGCAATAGCGCAAAGGCATCTGAACCGGTGACTTCAAATTTGCGTAGGGCAGAAAGGTCCATCAGCGCGGCCCTTTCTCGGAGTGCCCAATACTCGGCCTGATCGCCCTGATATGCAAAGCTGTTGGGTACCCAAAAACTGTTGTACTCGATGAGATCGTCTGTAAGCTGGCGAATACTTGGCGTAAAGGCGCTTGCTTGAGTCAGCCGCAGTGGGAAATCGGCGGCGACTCGCCTGCCAGTGGCTTTCTCAAAGGGTTGATTTGCCTCGTAGATACGAATATGAATGGGCGTAGGCTGCCATCCGTTTGCTGGGTCAATATCGTCGGGGCAAGCTGAGCTAGCGCAGAGCAGGTCTTGATGAGCCTTTAGTAGGACGTAGTCGCCAGGGCGCGACCAGGATTCGGCGCTAGCAACTTCACCCGCGCAGTCAATTTGAGTATTGAAGAAGAAATTAATAGCAGGCCAGCCCAGTTTAGAGGCAATGCCGTAGTCTACGAGAAGGCGGTTGAAGTTGTCGGTGCAGCTAGGATGACCTGGATAGCCAGCATCTTCATAATAGCGAGGAGTGCAGGCCAGCAGGAAACTGTCGTGGCGATCGCACGTCTGTTGAATCACCTCTACCATCGGCTGCATAGTTTGAGAAAAGTACTTTCCGTGCAGTCCTACTTGGGGATTGGCCACGCCGTTGAGCGTGCGCGTAACCGTGCTATCGAGCATCTGCCTATAGCCTTCACCCGCAAAAGCAAGAAAGTCCGAACACTGAGATCCTTCTATATCAATGATCTGAATGTATTGCCCTGCGGTGACAGCATAGGCCAAAGCGCTGCCTGCTTCGATCCGATGTTCTGCAACAACTCTACCGAGAGCTGCTGGTACGTCTGAATAAACTTGGGTGAGTGGACGCATGAGGGCTGATTACCAGATCATAACCGGAATAAATCCCTTCCTGTGGAGGGGTAGCACGCAGTGTCGGGGTGGGTGTCGGTGTAACGCTATGGTGCCACCACCAGCAGCGCTATTGGCAGCAGGCGTGCTTACTACCATGGTTCTTTGGCGACGGGGGAACGTCATTAGCGGGATTTTCATCGAAGAAATTGAGTGGCTTGAGCATAAAGCCAATAGTCGCTACCGGCATGACCGGCCAGTCTTCGGCGCGGGGAGAATGGCTGTGGGCAAAGGTGTACCAGACGACGATATCGGTGTCTTCTACAGAGCGATCGTCTGCGGTCCAATGCGGCAAGCCCGCACCGCCAGGATTTTGATTGGGATAGTCGCCAGCGGGATAGTTCTCATCGGCGTGGTAAGGCGTTACCCACAGATGCTGAGTCATGTAGGTTGCCCGTTTGGTAACGCTAGCTTCGGCGTGAGCTAGGGGTAGCGTGTTCTCTCCTGGCATGAGTTTGTAGGCGGTTGGGTAGCCGAGCGCGTTCATTTTGCTGGGGTTGACAATCTTCCAATAGCGCCCTTTCATTGGGTCAATCTGCCGCTGGGCGGCTAGCTCTGTGGGCAGCAGCGTCGATTGTGCATAAAAGGCGTTGCCGTAGGGATTGTCTTTTTCTTTGGCAGGAACAATATCGACCTCATAGACAGAGTTATTCGCGCCATCAACGCGCATGTCGAGACGCACGTTGAAGATGTGCTGATGAATGGGTGCGCTCAGCTGTGGGGCAACTAGCGTGCCGTATTTTGGCACCTCTCCGGGCATAACGGCAGCGGTGCTGACTACGCCAGTCAGCTTGACTTCGTATTGAATAGTGCCGTCTTGATAGAAGTACCAGTAAAAGCCGTATTCGTAGTTGCCAACGGTGGCGATAAAAGAGATCACCAGACGGCGCGATCGCCTCACTTCTGTCTGTTCTGTCCGCCAGTCCATGTGTTTCCACAGAATGCCAAAGTCTTCTTCATGCAGACAAATCGCATTCTCAATTTTGGCTACTTCGCCGCGAGAGTTCGTGATAAAGCCGTCAAAATAGTGGATCACACCCAGGCAGTCGCAGCCCAAGCTCAAAGAATTTGCCAGTGAGCCAATGCCGTATTCACCTACGTCAAACGCATTTTTACGGTAGTGGTGTGGCTGCGGATCGCCGTACGGCACCGTCATTTCAGCCAGCGATGCCCGGTAGAAAATCGGGCGCTCTTTCTCTCCATCTTGATAGGTGACGTTGTAGAGTACTAAACCTTCGCGAGGAGTGAAGCCAACCCTCATTTTCCACTTTTGCCAGCGAATCTCATGGTCATTTACTTCAAAACTTGGACCTTCTGGTTGAACAATCTCTAGCGGCTTAATGTCGGTTCGATAGTTTTTTACATATTCAGGTGTGTAGTTGCCGTCTTTTGGGGGCAGGGGGACCACACCGTGGTCTTCTACGCGAATCACCTCCATTTTGTTGAGATCGACAACCGGAATTACGCCCTCAATTGGCCGCGCATAGCCGTGATCGGTAGGATTTGCTCTTACCCAGCACAGCGCTCTAGACAGGCGCACGCCTTCTTCTTCGGCGATGCCATAGTTGCCAGCAGACCAAGGATCGACCATGACCAGATCGGGATCGGTGATGCCGCGTTTTGCGATCGCAGCTTGAAACTCCGGACTCGCCTTGACCGCCGCCTCGCATTCAACAAACTCATCGAGCATAATTGGCGGCTGCACGTTGGGGATATACTCCCAGGTAGCCACACTTCCCTTGCTTAGAGAGACAACCGCTTCGTAGGTCTTTGCTGTGGCATTATCCAACAGAATGATAAAAGCTTCCCTGTTGATATAGTCTCCAGGATGAAAGCTCAACACCGCCTTTTTGGCAGGTTCTTTGAGAGTGACCGTAGCAAAGCGAACGTTGGGACCAAGAGATTTCTGCTTGCGAACGATGGCCACCGCTGCTGTAATCTCCTCGGGCGTTAGCGGCTCTAGCGGATGACTGACTTTAGTCGCAGCGACTGTTCTTTCTTTGGCAAGTGTCATGGCCTAAGTCTCCTAATATTTCTTCTTTTTGAAAGGGAGCGAATCTGAAGAGGGTAATTTGCAGCTGAGCCCGCAGGCTATTGTTCATCAAGTCAGTGTCTATCTTTTGATACTTCTCCTTTCCTCTTATCCTTTGACTCCTGCCGTTTCTGGCCGCTTGATCAAAGTGTCTGACTGGGCGATCGCACCTTTCCCTACCTCAGCTAGCAGCGTCTCAGCCAGCTTGAGCTTGCTCTCTTCGTCCATCTTTTTAAGCTCATTGTGTAGCACCCGCTCGTTCACAGACTGATTCCAATAGTCCAAGCTCTCAAAGCCCAACAGCGCAGATTTTCCAACAAACTGCCGTAAAATCTCATTGGTTGGACCCATTACCCAGCCCGCTTTGCCATCTCGCAAGTAGCGCTCTATCTCCATATCTTTTTTGAAGCCGGAGCCGCCACAGGCATGCAGCATCTTGTCGCAGACATGGGCTACGTTCTTCGCCGCCGAAAATTTGATCTGCCAGTACCAGTGAAGATAGGCCGAGCGCGGCAGGGCCGCGACATCCGCATGGACTGACCAGTCGCAGTTGTCCGTCAGCTGATCCATCAGCTGACCCATCGAAAAGGTGTACATCCGACAGGCACTAGTGTCGATAATCGCCTCTCCAAAATAGTCTTGGATGGTAGGGTAGTCGGCCACTCTCATGCCTACGTCCACGTGCTTTTTACGAGTAACGTGCTTTTTAGCGATATCAATTGCGCCCATAGAAATTCCATTCCAACAGGCCGATGAACACAGCAAAAAGAACGGATCAACAATCTCGTCATTAGAAGCGGTGCCATCACCGACGGGCCCGACCATTCTCTCAGTGGGAATGACTACGCCGTCGACTAGCAAGGTGCCTGACTGATTGCCGCGCAGTCCGAGCGCGTCCCATTTGTGCGGTTCAGCCTGGACCTCATCGCCGTAGATCAAAAAGCAGGAGAGATCGGAATAATCACCGCTAAAGTCGGGGCTGGTGGTCTGCACGATATACCAGTCAGCAAAGCCTGCTGAGGTCGTCCAAGAGGCTCGTTTGAATACCTGCCATCCAGCTGATATCTTCTCGGCTCTAGAAGAGACCGGATACCAAAAGTGAGAGCCTGTTTCTGGATCGGAATAGGACAGCGTGCCAATCGCGACATCTGTATCTAAACGCTTCAGCAGATCCTGCAGTTCTAGGCTGTTGTGCGATCGAAACAGGACAGCAGCGACCGCACCTAAGTGCATGGTGTAGCACATGGCTGTGCTGGGGCAGCCATAGCGGGCAATGGTTTCGACAATCATCGCTGCGCAGGTATGGCTTTCACCTAGCCCGCCCAAAGATTTAGGCACTAGTAAACCTAATAGGCCCAACGAAGCGAGGGCTTCGAAGTTTTCGCGCGGGTAAATCAGGTTTCGATCGGATGCGATCGCATTGGGTCTCAGCACCTTGGCACAAAGCTCAATTAGCTCAGCCTGAAGCGCTTTTTGCTTAGGCGTTAGCAGCCATTGAGGATCGAAGTCTTCGCTGAGGCCGTCGAAGGGAGGAATGTCGGAGGGTGCAGTTGTCATTGTTGTTTAAAGAAATACCTAGAAAATGTGATTGTGAAACTACCAAAGTGCAGTTACACCGCAACCGCCGAACCCACCAGCGGATCGGCGCAATACTCAGCCAGATGTGGGCTGCGGTAGCCGTCCTTTTGCCAGAGAATGGGAAAAAAGCTTTCGTCCATTTCAATGCTACCTAGCTTCTTGTAGCGCCCATAGATGTAGCCAGCCGGATTGACCGGGTGAAATTTAGACGCTGCGGGAATGGTGTGCAGCCCAATGCTGTGAAAAGTCCCCTCGGTGCGGGTCGTCTTGCACAGGCCGTGCCAGGTTCGTCCGTGATGAAAAGCACAGCCACCAGCAGGGACTTCGACCACCACTAATTCTGGCTGTTCGACGCCTGCATTCTCTGCCGCCTGGAGCATCGCCCAGCGATAGTCTTTTGTGGGCGCATGGAACTCCCCGTCTACGCTTGCCAAAGGCCATTTGTGAGACCCTTTGACATAGACCAAAGTGCCATCAGCTGCCGCCGCATCGTCTAGTGCCACCCAGCAGGTCATCATCTGCGCCGGGTCAAGATAGTCGATATAAGCGCCGTCTTGATGCATGGCGATCGCCTTTGCCCCTGGCGGCTTCATCCACAGGCTGTCCTGTCCGATTCTGGCCCCGTCCCAGCCTGCTAGCGTTGCGGTTAACCGGCCAATCTCAGCAGAGAGAACCAGACTGGCAATAGTGCGATCGCACTTCCAGGCGTTACACATCTCCCTAGTCACGTCCGGCAGGCTCAATCCCGGACGCCAATACCATTCGTCAGGATAAATGCCCGTTTCAAACTCACCACAAAACAAGGGCTCCATCCGATCGGCGAGCTGCTTCGCAAATTCAGACGGCAAAAAGTCTTCAATAATCAAGAAGCCATCTTCCTGAAACTGCTGAATTTGTGCTGGTGTGAGAGAAACTGGCTGATAGCTCATGAGGATCTGAGTGACAGGTTAGGCGACAATTTGAGTGGCGAGGTGAACGCTGCTTGAGAGGGCGGTTCAGACAGCATCTTGATACCAGCTAAATCGTAATTTGGACAAATTTGACAAAGAGGAGCGAACAAACTCTACTTGTCATAATAAGTTTCTTTGAAGAAGAAACGGTGTTCTTCGTTACCCTTTTGAGCGGCAGTATGAAATTTGAAGAAATGCTAACCAAACAGTCCGGCTATCTCAATATTGTGGCAAGCGACTTTGATGCTCGGCCTATGAGCTATCTCGATCCGCAGGGTCATCGAACGGGGTACGAGCCGGAATTAGCTCGGGTGGTGTGCGATCGCCTACAGCTCACTCCAGTCTGGCACAACCTGCCAATGCAAGACTTTTACAACAGCCTCGACCCCAGTAAGGACAGCCTATACGACGTAGTCTGGTTCAACCAGGCTATCACCCCCGAACGTCAGCAAAAGGTCTCATTCACTCGTCCCTACGGCCTGTTTGACGAGGCCGTACTAGTGAAAGAATCAAGCCCAGTTTCCTCATCTGGCGATCTAGCCAATCAGCGGGTTGGTGGTTTAGCAGACAGTACAAATATTGCCTTGGTAGAGGGATTTTCTGGCGCTACCGCCGTCCCCTATCCCGGCAGCGACAAAGTTTTGCCAGAGATGCTCGCGGCCTTACGTGCTGGCGATATTGATGCACTAATTGACGATGAGCTAGTGCTACTGGTAGCCGCAGCCGAAGATCCGCAGCTCCGTTTGGCGTTTACCCTGCCGACAAAAGCACCCTTCGCGATTGGCGTCTCTAAAGCGCAGACAACGCTGTTAGAAAAGCTAGACAGCACGTTGGCTGAACTGATTGCCGACGGCACAGCCGCTGAGCTGTGGACAATGTGGATTCCGTGGAAACCATTTCCGTTCTCGTAGTCATAGATACAAACTGGTCATGACAGGTTCGTTTTACTAAAGATCAAATTTCTTCTTCCATTGCCCCTTTTTTCGGAGATCTAAACGTGACAGGAGTTCTGACTCAAGATCGCGCCTCAACAGAATCTGGTAGCGTCTCAACAGATATAGAAGCCTACGTCAACGCGCCAGGTCGCTCAGAGTTAGTCAAGCAGGTGCGGGCCAAGATCGACGAGCTCGGCGTTCAATACATCTACTATCAGTTCATTTCGATCACGGGCAAAATCACCGGCAAGGGCGTACCTGCTGACCACTGGGAAACAACGGCAAAAGGTGGCATTCAGCTCGTGTACGGGGCGACGGTGAATTTGGCAATCGATCGCCAGCAGCAGTATCTGGGCTATGGGCCAGAATCAGCAGAACTAGTTGCTATCCCCGATCCAGACACCTTTTGTCAGCTGCCGTGGGACAAGCGGGTAGCCAGGGTTTACTGCGTGTGCTTTCGCAATCGCGAAGAAGAAAAGAATCCGGGTGCGTTTCTTACCTCGGACTGTCGCGGCAATCTGATGCGGCTGCACGCCGAGTTTCAGCAAAAGCATGGGCTGCAGCTACGCCACGGCTGCGAACCAGAAATGATGTGGCTTAAAAAAGGGCCAGATGGCAAACCCAACGGCGGCGTGACCAAGCCAAACTGCTATCACATCGATCAGTTTGAAGAGCTGCGTCCGGTCTTTCTAAAGGTGATTGAATACAGCCGGGCCATGGGTCTAGATATGATTCAAGGCGATCACGAAGACGCGCCAGGTCAGCTAGAGCTGAACTTTATGTACGACGATGCGCTGCGGACGTGCGATCGCCTCACTACCTATCGCCAGATCTGCGCCCAGGTCGCCCGCGAATTCAACCTGATCGCCTGCTTCATGTCAAAGCCGTTCCTCGGGGTCTCCGCCTCCGGCTGTCACCACAATCTCTCCTTGTGGCGCGGCGGCGAGGATAGTATCAAAACCTTTAGCATGGAAAGCCTGCCTGGACTAGAAGGCAACTACACATACAGTGAAGGCGGAGAGAATACCTTCATGCCAGTAAAAGGAGAGTCTGTGCGCATTCCAGGACCGGTTGGGCTGAACTGTATTGGCGGCGTGATTGCCCATCTAGGAGCCCTGACGGCGGTCGGTTGTTCTACGGTGAACTCATACCGTCGCCTGTGGGATGCGGGCTTTTGGGCTCCGGTGTATTCTGACTGGGGCTATCAAAACCGCACCTGCGGTCTGCGCGTCTCTGCGCCGGGCCGGTTTGAATATAGAGCGGTAGATTCGATGGTAAATCCGTACCTGATGGCAGGTGCAATGCTCAAAGCTTTTGACGATGGACTGAGCAACGATCTCGATCCAGGTGAGCCAGAGCAGCGCAACATTTACGAAGCGATGGAAGCCGGTAAGCAAACGAAGAAGCTGCCAATGTCATTAGGCGAAGCACTAGATCGTCTAGCAGATGATGAGGTAATTCGTTCAGCAATGCCAGGAGAGATGTACCGGCTGTATGAAGAGTACAAGCGAGATGAGTGGATTCGATTTTTGGCGACGACCAGCAACTGGGATGTTGAAAACTACATGCATTGTCTGCCGTAAGTCATGCACTGTCTGCCATAAATTCTGTTGTAGAACTGTTCTTTGTAATAAGGTTACGTAGGCTATGAAGAGATTAATTACGCTTTTGGTTTCGTCTATCGGCTCATCGTTTGACTGCCTGGCGTCCGATCCTGTCATTAGATCTGTTTTGCCCAGTGAGATGCACTTCTAGAAAGAAAAGGCGTAACAGATATAGCAAGGGTTTTACCTGTCGCGAATGTGCAGAGCAAAGTGGCGAACGCTATAGAAGAGACAGCCTATAATCTATCTTCGGTCAGAAGACACTGGTCAGGTACTCACCTAGTCTCGACGGATGAGTTATAAAAACTCGTTCGTACCACCAATAGGAATTAATAGGAATTAACATGGATAGATTTTTTCAAATGGGTCAGACGATGACTCTAGACAGACTGCGGCGTTTAGCCTTTGCGCTGGTAGCGGGACTGACGATCATGCTAGCGACAACGGCCTGTACGCCATCTGATACGACGGCTAGTCAGATGGATGTACCCGAAGCTACAGCGGCAGATGTCCAAAGGGCGCAGAGTAATTTGAGCGATGAAGCGGTAGACGAGGATGTATTATCACAGCAGGGCCCGTCTCAGGGTCGTCGCAGTGATGCTACTTCTATTCAGTAGTCGCTATTTATGCACAGTTCTGATATTTTGCTGGCGGGATTGTCGGCGCTGTTTCTAGCGTTGATTCACATTGTCGCCAGCCGATTCAAATTCCTAAAATTAACCCCTCGCAGTCGGTGGCTTTCTTTTAGTAGCGGCGTCTCAGTAGCCTATGTGTTCATTCATGTGCTGCCAGACTTAAATGAAGCTCAGGCTGATCTTCAAGAGAAAATCTCTGTTCTTTCTGCCGTTGAGCATCATGTGTATGTCATGGCATTGCTGGGGATGATGGCATTTTATGGACTGGAGAGAGCGGCAAAGGTTTCTAGAGAACAGAGTTTAGAGGAAGGGCAGGGCGATGCGACGCAGCCGGGTGTGTTCTGGCTGCATATGATATCTTTTGCGCTGTATAACATGCTAATTGGCTATCTGCTGGTGCATCGCGAAGATCCGGAGTTGCTGGGGCTAGGGCTGTATGTGATCGCGATGTCTCTTCATTTTTTAGTTAACGACTACAGTCTTTGGGAAGATCATAAGAAATCTTATACTCGCGTTGGTAAGTGGATTCTATCAGCGGCTGTTATCTGTGGCTGGGTAATCGGGACCCAGACCGAAATTAGTGAGGCTTTTACAGCAACGCTGTTTGCATTTTTAGCAGGTGGCATTATTCTAAATGTGTTGAAAGAAGAGCTGCCGCAGGAAAGAGAAAGTAGGTTTTGGACGTTTGCTCTGGGCGCAGTTGGCTATTCTGGATTGTTGCTAGTTTCGTAGTGTTGTCAGAATACTTATCAGAACACTTATTAGCTTCACAACAACAGTGGCTCTGTGCGATCTACAGCTCCCAAAGACAACAGATTGGCCTTTTGCAGTCCGCTTAATCCTTTTACCTCAGCAATCTTGACTTTCTCATAAGGCCGCGCGTGCTGTACCAGCGGGCGCAAAAAATGCACCTCTTCCGTTTCCAGCATCTCTAAATCGCCTACTCGAATGATCTCATCTAGGCCACCGCTAATTACCCGCCGACTATCGGGGCTAAACGCCACCGATCGAATTCCGCCCGATCCGCCTGTGTAGTCTTTCGGTCGTAGCGTAAAGCAGGTTTTATCAGGCGAGGCAATATCCCACACATACACCAGCTGGTCTTCTCCGCCCGCTGCTAAATACCGACCGTCTGGGCTGAACGCTACGGCCTTGATTCCTAGCTCTGACTCTTCGAATCGATAGATCTCTTTGTTCTGTGCTACGTCCCACAGCGCCACCGTTTTGTCATCACTACCGCTAGCAATGTACTTTCCCTCTGGGCTATACGCCACTGAACAAATACGCTGCGTGTGTTGTGCTAGCGTCCGTAGACAGTGAGCCTCTTTTCTGTCCCAAAGGCGCACGAGTCCGTCTTCGCCGCCGCTGATCAGACGGCGATTCGTAATCGGGTCAAAGCAGACTGCTCGCACCCAATAAATTCCACACTCTAGCGTTGTCAAACACGACCCTGATGCCGCATTCCAGATTCGAATGGTGCCATCGTCGCCGCTACTGGACAACAGCCGCCCCCTCGCACTGAAGGCTACTGTCCGGACCCAGCTAGTGTGCGCTGTCAGCGTTGTCAGGCACTGACCTGTTGTCATGTCCCAAAGTCTAACCGTGTGGTCGTCGCTGGCGCTGGCGATACGTCCATTTTGACGGTCTATTGCGATCGCCCACACCCGGCCCTGATGCAGGGACAGGCTAGCTTTGCATACTTCCTGCTCGGTGTCCCATACCGAGATCTCTCGATTGTCTCCTGCACTGACAATTCGCTGACTGTTCAAAAAGCCGACTGCTCGAATTCCGTTCGTGTAGCCGCGATAGGTTCTGATTTGTCTAACTTCAACCGGCTGTGTCTCGGCTGATTTGAGTAAGATCTGTTGCTTTTCAGCTTTCAGCTTTTCGGTTTTTAGTCGTTCAGTCTGTTGCTTCGCTGGACCAGTGGACAGCTGCTGCGGACCGTCAACCTGCCACAGCCGCAGCGTTTGCTTGTCACCACCCGCTGCTAGCAGCAGCTTCTTGCCCTGCTGCTGAAAGGCGACTGCCCATACCCGGCTAGGCAAAGTAGGCAGCGTCTTCACCCGCTCAAGTGTGTTCAAATTCCAAAGAAAAACCTGAAAATCATCCCCTCCGCTCGCTGCGAACTGTCCGTCTGGGCTCACGGTTACCGCGCGTACGCGATCGCCCGGCTGCTCGAACACCTGCAGGCAGCGTCCGCTTTCGATATCCCACAGGCGCACCGTCCGATCGTCGCTACCACTCAACAGCCGCAAGCTATCCGGGCAAAAGCAAACGGATCGCACCCAGCCGTCATGCTCAGCTAGCTCTGTGTGTTCGACGAGTGTTATCACAGTCTGAGAATCTACAGCTTGAGAATCTACAGCTTGAGAGTCTACAGCTCGAGAGTCTACCCTCCACACTCGAATCACCTCGTCATCTCCGCTACTCGCTAGCCACTGTCCATCCGAACTGAACGTAAGCGATCGCACCCGGCTCAACCCCTCTCCTCGCATTGTCTGCGCCGTCCGATTCTGTTTTACTTCAGCACGAGCCACACTGTTTTGGAGCCGATAAACCTCCTTGCCATCCTCCAGCCGATACAGCGCTATCTGATTTTTTCCGCCACAGGCAATCATCTTCTTATCAGGACTCACTGCCACCGTATACACCCAGTTTTTGGTGTCCTGCTGCCATAGCTGCTTGGCTTGCGGTGTGGGCTGCTCCGACACATTTGGCAACTGCCATAGCTTTAACAGGCTGTCTTCGCCGCCGCTGACCAAGAGCGACTGCTCCGGGACAAACGCAATTGCCCGCACCCAGCCACTATGCGCTGCCCATTCCGCTCGTTTTCTTCCTTGCCCAGTCCGTGTAATATCAGAATCTGTTTGCCACAGGTGCAGCATTCCATTTGTATCGCCGCAGGCTAAAAGGGGTGTTTCTAAAGAGGTCGTTTTGTCAGCGAGAATCGGATTGAGTGCGATCGCCATGACGTCGCTCACTGTCTCTGTGAACACCGATCGATTCAGTTCACAGCTCTGAAAACTCACGTTACGCAGCCGCACGTCCTGCAAATACGCCTGCCAAATCATCAGCTCAGAAAAATCCTTCGCCGACAGCTCATCGGGTGACAGCTCTACCATCAAATTGACAAAGTTTCCCCCTGCATAGCCCAGCCGATGGTGGTTGTTCTTTTTGAACTCGTCTAGCTTACTATTCAGATGCTGCTCAACTTTGTCTACACTTTTAAAGTGATTCTTCAATCGCTCTAAGACAGGTCGAACGATATAGTCTCTTTGAAACTCTCTCAAAAAGTCTTTAGCATCCGCTTTCAGCAGCGCATAGCTATTAAACAGATCCAAGCTTTCCTCAGTCAAATCCTGAAATATCTGGCGTACAAAGCGACTCAAAACATACTCAGACACAATCGGATGCAGCCCATACAGAGCGCCACCCTGATCTTTGACCTCCACTAAGAAGCGCCGCTCCAGGGAGCGCAGCGTATATACCAAATTCTGTTTACGATCTTCTGCAACGATATCTGCCTTCAGATCTTCTAGAGAGCACAGTGTATGATTGATCGCTAGCCAGTACATCGCCTCTGTTTCTAAAGGTGACAGTCGGTTGAACTGCGTTCCAATTACTTTCCTCAAGCTATCAAAAACGGAGATTTCCTGATCCAAAAAATCTCGTATCTTGCCATAAAAGACATCTTTGATGGCCGTTGCCGCCAGCTGCAAAGCCATTGGATGTCCGTCATAGCGAAACCACAGCTCTTGATAATCCGCCTTGTTCTTCAATCCAAACTGTCCAAGCAGCGCTTTTGCTTCTAGATCCGTTAGCCGACTCAGCGTATACTGCAAAACTGTCGGACTCTTCACCGAGGCGGGCGGTAGCTCTCTAAGCTTCTCTCGACTGGTCAAAACGACACAGCTAGCTCCAGCATCACAAGGCGGGAAAGAAGGCTGTTTTAAATTGTTCAAGAAATCCTCGTAGCCTTCAAACCCTTCCTTGTAAAGGCTCGCCTGCTGTGTAGGACTTGCCTCGAAAGTCGAAACGCTGCCGTCAGCATCCGAACAGTCTGCATTTAAATCTTTGAAGACAGCTTCAAATTCATCTAACACAACTAAGCAGCGTTGCTCGGATAGCGCTTTAACAACTTGTCGAATCAAGCCTTCGGTTTTGTTCTTTTGGCTTTTTAAATTTTGGCTTTCTAGCTTTTCACTTTCTGACTTTTCACTTTCTGACCTTTCACTGCCAGGCTTTTTATCAGGTAGCTCAGCTAACAGCTCAGATGATACGTCCAAACCTTCTACGGACTCATTTTGCAGCTGGTCATGCGGTTTATCTTGCAGAATGTCCAGCAGCCTTTTGAGCAAACTGGCTGGCTTTTGATTGGGCTGAATGGTCAGCCATATCACCCGATGAAAATGTCCCTTTATTCCTTCTGCCAGCTTTCTCGCCAGATAGCTTTTGCCCAAGCCACCCATGCCACATATAGCCAGCAGCTTTTGTTGAGAAGTACGGCGCAGCACCCACCCTCTCAAACAATCTAGCTCGCTGTACCGCCCCTGAAACAGACTCAGCGTAGGCGCGTCGTTCCACACATACCGAGTGTCCAGACGCCGAGAGAGCGGCGGTTGCTCGTGGCCAATCGTCAGTTCTCCGGATTCAGCCTTCAGACGCTGCCGATGCAGCACCTTTTCCAAAGACGCTAGCTTTCCTGGTCCCTTCCCCTCTATTTCAAACTTTCGATAGACCTCGCCCAGACGTTTACGCGTAGCCGCCTCGCTGATTCCTAGTTCTTTGGCAATTTCCTTGCTCTTTCGATTTTCTAGAGCGAGCCGCAGCGCCTTCATTTCGCTGTCAGAAATTTGTTTGGCCCGAGCCACTTTTGTCAAGAACTCTTCCGTGAAGCCAGGCTTAGACATACGCTGTTGTCGTCAAATCGTAGTTTTTTCTATGTATTGCTTACCCAGATGAAATACTTTATCTCACAAAAGGATTGTGAGGTCGTCCATCAAGAAATATTTAAACAATCAAAGCAATACGCGGTGCGCCACAGATAGGTAGTGTCCTATACAAAATCAACCTCAATTGATAGAAAAACTTGACAGCTCACTCAAAGGTCGATAAGTTCTTTATGTGAGGTTTATGTGAGATAAGCATCTGAATATTCCTAACTTTTGTGTGCTTGCCACATCTGTCAGCCGCCTTTCTACTATTATCATCGCCTCACAAAGACGAGGCCATCTATCGATCGAGACAGTTGTAGATCTGTAACAAGGCAACATAGAAATTTCAACCAGCTGTTTCAACAGCTGTAGGAGTCTAAAATGTCAGCATTTGAATTCTTCGGTTTTGATCCTGTTAACTCTGATTCTAGTAGCTCTGATTTCTTGAGTTCTAGCCTTCCCAATCTCTCACCTGAAGAAGTCCCTTCCACTAGTGAGAAAAGTGAGCCGCTAAACCGTCAGTTTCACGACAAGCCTTATCAGAATAGCCCGTCGAAGCGTGAAGAAATCACATCAATGATTCTTCGCAAGACTGCCAACCTCAAGCTAGAGCACCAGCTAGAGATTGATAGCCTCAGGCTCGAGTATGAACAGGCGCTAGCCAAGCTAGCGCCTCAGCTACAGTATCTGAGAGCCGAGCGCGCACTGCTGAAGCAGGAGAATGCAGTGCTCAAACAGCAACTCGTAGAACTAGAGCAGAAGGTAGCAAATACTGTCTCTGCTGTCGCTGAGCTAAGTGTTCTGCGCCGCATCCCGACCACCTATCAGGTTGTGCGATCACACTCCCCTCGATTCGATCGCTCTATGAACGCCTTTCAGCAGTTCCTGCTCTATGTTGTTATTGGTATGAGCGTAGCGGGTTTGAGTGCGATCGCGCTTTCGTTTACCACCCTATGGCCTGCTGTCCTTGCAGTCATCAGACCGGTTGTCCCATTCATCTTTGTCGCGGCTCTAATTGGACTGGTCGCTATCTTCCTCTGGGAATTTGCTCAATCGCAATCTCACAGACGCTAATGCCAGGCACCAGTCTAGTGAAGCCTATCTCACAAGTCTTAAATGCTCCCATTACAATGAATCTCTTTGGTGCTTGCCGCGGTCTAGTCGAATCGTGAGCTAAGCACGAGGAGATTTTTCGTTACTTTCAGCGCATCGCGTACGGCTAGCTGGCTATCGTCACCTACTCACCACCCAAGATCTTTGGCACCTTAAAAAAATCTGCTTCTCGATCAGGCGCACTTTCCAAAATTGACTCCCGTTCAGCAAACACCTCTAACCGGTCTGGGCGAGTAATATTACTCACTTCAATTGCTCGCGTCGTCGGTGGCACATCGGTTGTGTCCAGCTCATCTAGCTGCTGAACGTATTCCAAAATGCCATTCAGCTGACCTGTGAACTGCTCTTCTTCTGACTCACTTAGCTCCAAACGGGCAAGGTTCGCAACCTTACGCACCTGCTCGATATCAATCATGACTTAGCCTTAAATACAACCCAATCCGAACTAATACAACCCAATCCAAAAAGCTAAACACCTACCTAGATCATATCTAGTTTCATTCGCCCAGTTACCTTCAGCCAGTTCTGAGCCTCGATATAGTTATTCGGCGCGATTCGAATCGCTTCCATCCAGTACCGAGCCGCTTCATCGTATAGCGAGTTCGCATCGTTAGTGTTTCCAGAGGCTTCAGCTTGCTCTCCTTGGTAGTGGTAGATCACGGCAGTGTTGTTTAGCGCTTGAATCAGACGAGGATTTAGATCAATGGCTTCTTCGTATAGCTCGAGCGCCGCTTTATGGTTGCCATTGCTGGCCTCAATCAGACCCATGTTGTAGAGGATATAGCTCTTATCGTAAGGATCTTCTTCTAGCGTCAGTGCTTCCCGGTAGTTATCTAGTGCTTCGGCATATTCTCCATCGGCCTGCGCAGACATTCCGTCGCGATAATAGGCAAAGGCTTCTTTAGCCTGCTTCTTAGCCGGGAGAATCTTTAAGATCATGTCAGCCATGACCGTAAATGACTTATCGATGAAATTGTCGTTCTTTTGAGTTCTTGGCATCGAGATCCCCAGTCGCAGTCTTTTTTCCTAGTGTAAAGACTATCAAACTGTTGGCGGGGCGATCGCGCGAATGTAAGAGATTCTTAAGTAATGTAGCTGTGTGTAAAGGGCTCGCTAACCAGGACCGATCGAACGGCTGAGAGCCAACCGTCAGTAGGCAGATGGAGCCGCAAATGACTTTTTGCCGTGGCTATTAACACGCTCTACCAAGAACATGGCCAGCTCGCCAACCGTACTGAAATCATCCTCATCGAAGCAGTCACTCAGGTCTAGATCGAACTGATCACAGAAGTCTCCACAAAAGGTAATTGTCCAGTCAAACCAGCACACTAGCGAAAAGTGCAAGTCGTCATTAAGCCGGTCTTCTGGACGGACCCGACTAAAGTCAATGCCCGAATATTCGCTGAAACGCTGGTAGACAAAACACAGTACGCGGCGAGTGTCAGATGCATCAGAGGCAGAACGACTGAAGGCTGAAGTGTGGGGAATGCCCTCTCGGCTCAAAAAGAGCTGACACCAGTCAGAAATACCTAGCGCTGAGCGAGCGTGGGCTTTCATGCGAAAATTCACTTGGGCGCGAATGGCCAAATCGGGGCTCATATCAGCATAGGTGCTGATACTACTAAGCCAATTGTCGAGCTGCTGGGACATACAAAATTCGGTTTGGCAAAAACCGTTAGGGCATTGTGTGTTCAATATTCCCACTCACCCTAGAGAAATTACGGTAGTCACCCGAAAGAATTCAAAATATATCCGACCTAGCCTTGTTCACACAACAAAAGAAGTTGATTGGGATACCTGCTGAAGTCGCTCCAGTACCAACAATTCCTGTAGTTTCTCGGCAGGCATCGGTGTACCTACCCAATAGCCCTGCAGATAATCACATTGATATTGCCTGAGCAGCGTTTGCTCAGCGGCATTTTCGACGCCTTCGGCTACCACCTTTAGACCTAGACGGTGGGCGAGTTCAATAGTGGATTGTAAGATGGCTTGATTTTTGGCATCACGCGGCGATCCCCTCACAAAGCATCTGTCGATTTTGAGCGTGTTAATCGGTAGCTGCTTGAGATAGCTCAAAGAAGAATAGCCAGTGCCAAAATCATCGATGGCAGTCTTGATACCTAAGGCTTTGAGTTCTGTCAAAATCCTGATTGCATTTTCGGCATCGTGCATCAGCGCTGTCTCAGTCACCTCCAGTTCCAAATGACTGGGATCCAGGCCCGTTCTGATCAGCGTTCGCTTAATTGATTCGATCAGATCGAGCTGATTGAACTGCACGCTTGATAGATTGACGGATACGTATTTCATCCCAATTCCCTCTGCTAGCCAGCACCTTGCCTGAGAGCAGGCCGTTTCTAGTACCCACTGACCAATTGGCACGATTAATCCTGTTTCTTCGGCCAGAGGAATAAACTTGCTAGGAGAGATGTAGCCTTGCTCCGGATGACACCAGCGAATCAGCGCTTCGGTGCCTTCAATTTTGCCGTTTGTCAGGTTGAGCTGTGGCTGATAGCGCACTTCAAATTCGTTGCGATCTAGGGCGTAGCGTAGCTGAGTCTCTGTCGCAATCTGGTCGCTAAAGGCTAAGGGCATGTCAGACCGGTAGAATTGGCAACAGCTGCTTTTTTGCTTTTTTGCAGATTCTAGTGCAGCGCCAGCCTGGCGCAGCAGCGTCGAGAAATCTTTACTCTGATGCAGAAGAAAGGCCACACCAATGCTGGCCGTGACGAAAATCTCGTGCCCAGACATCTCGTCGTGTCCTGAGAGCGAAAAGGGACGTTTGAGCGCATCAATAATATCTTCAGCCGTTTCTCTGGCCTGCTCGTGACGCTTCAAATTAGGTAGTAAGACAGCGAACTGGTTAGCTGTGAGTCTGGCTAATGTTGCGCCCGGCGGTAAACAGGACTGCATACGACAGGTGGAGGCTCTGAGCAGCTCGTCTCCAGCTAGATAGCCCAGTACGGTATTTACTAGCCGCAGTCTGTCAATACTGACGGACATCAAAGCAAGGGTTCGCTGACTTTTGTGAGCGGCAGTAATAGCCCTAGTCAGCCGCTGGTGCAGTAGCCGATAGTTGGGCAAATCAGTCAGGCTGTCGTAATGATTTAGTCGGTTGATCTGCTCAGCGCTGTTGCGTAATGCGCTGACGTATAGTTCGCTAATGGCCGCTTGGCGACCGATACGAGCTGTCAGCGTGTTGACAATCTCGATATGGGTAACGGGACGGATTAGGCAGTCATCCGCGCCTTTTTCCATAGCCTGACGAACGTGCGATCGCGCTACCAAAGTTCCCTCTGGCTCTTCTGTGACCAGCACGAAAGGCGTCAGCTTTAGATCACTATTTCGCCGCACCGCCTCTAGAACCTGATGTCCATGCAGCCCTTCGACAGCCCAGCTACACAGGATCACATCGGGCCGATGAGTCTGTCCGAGCCGAATCCCGGACGGACCATCGTCAGCTGTCAGCGCTAAGAACCCCTTGGCTTTTAAATATTCAACTAAGTCAGTACGATCCTGTCCGGGCGTCTCTATGACTAGAACTTTGTGCATGAAGCAATTCTCAGCTGCCCAGACTCAAAAGCATTTGGGGAGCGTTGGGAGCAGTGACTAGGGTTAGCATGCCCTAGTCGGTAAGGCGAGCTACTCCGTGAAGGTCACGGCGGTTTCTAGGGTTGAAACGAAGGTGGGATAGGATACAGCGGCGGCTTCGGCGCGCTGGATGGCGGTTTTGCCCTGAGCGCGGGTGGCGGCAATGGTGAGAGCCATCGCAATGCGGTGATCCGTATAGCTATCGAGAGTGGCGGCTTTGAGCTGAGTGTCGGAACCTGTGCCTTTTATCTCCATGCCTTCAGGCTGTTCGGTAATGCTGCCGGGAGCCATTTGGTTGAGAGCAGCGGCCATGACTGCCAGGCGATCGCTCTCTTTGACCCGCAGTTCGGCGGCATCGGTAATCTTGGTTGTCCCCGTGGCAAACAAAGCCGCAACCGCCAGGATAGGAATTTCGTCAATTAGTCTAGGAATCAGATCGCCGCCAATATGACAGCCAATTAGCTCACTGTGTTTGACGCGCAGATCGGCGACGGGTTCACCGGTAACGTCTCTTTCATTTTCTAAGGTGATATCGGCGTTCATCGCGGCGAGCGCGTCTAGAACGCCTGTGCGCGTCGGGTTGATGCCGACATTCTCGATCAGCAGATTCGAGCCAGGAGTGATGGCCGCAGCGACTAGCCAGAAGGCGGCAGAGCTGATATCGCCAGGTACGATGACGGTTTGACCTGTGAGTTTGGCGGGACCGTGGAGCGTGACGCTGTGAGTGGACGGCTCGATAGAGAGCTTGACACCAAAGGCTTCTAGCATGCGTTCGCTGTGGTCACGTGACAGGCTTGGCTCGGTTACTGTCGTATCGCCATTGATAGATAGACCAGCTAAAAGCAGACAGGATTTTACCTGGGCGGAGGCGATTGGAGAGTGGTAGTGAGAGGGCTGTAGCGCCTGGCCAGTGACGCCGAGCGGGGCAAGGGTGTTGCTGGCTTTGCCGGAGATGGTGGCACCTATACTAGTGAGCGGGGCGATTACCCGTTTCATGGGGCGCGATCGCAATGAATCGTCTCCTGTTACTGCAAAAAACTTTCCGGGCTGAGACGCTAGCAGCCCCAGCATTAGCCTAAGCGTAGTGCCAGAGTTACCAGCATCGAGTACGTTATCTGGCTCTTGCAGCTCACCGCCTGTGCCCTCTACGGTGACCCATTCGGCTTCAAGATCTGAGATCTTGGCTCCCATGGCGGTAAAGCAGGCGGCAGTCCTGCGCGGATCTTCGCCGAGGAGGAGTCCTCTGATACGAGTGGTGCCTTGGGCGATCGCACCCAGCATCAGCGAACGATGAGAGATAGATTTGTCACCGGGAACGGTGATACTACCAGTAAGGGGACCGGTTTGAGTGCCATCGATTCGGAGAGTTTGATGAGGGGGACGGTCGGTGAGTTCGAGGAAAGGCATGGGTTTCGGCTGCGCTCAGCTGCCGGGGGAATAAAGGATAGTGAGAAGAGGAGAAGGCCTCATGAACTGGGGGCGCAGTAGCTGTTGATTTCTTCTATGGTGCTGCTGCTGGCGCTGTCAGTGGACTGGAGCTCTTCGTAGGCGGTGCTGGTTTGTTTTTGGAAGGTGTCAAAGCTAGCGCTAAAGTCGGCTTCTGTCTTGGCATTGGCAATTAGCTGCATGGCTGATTGGGCAATTGTCAGGGCAGCGCTTGACTGTGTGAGTGTACTGGCGTATCGATCGCGGTAGCCGCTGAGCTGCTCGTCGTTTAGTTCTAAAGCGGTGATGTCTTGAGCGAGTGTGTTGGTTTGATCGCTAGCTTCGCTCACCGCGCTGATGTAGGTATCAGCGGCAGCTTTGATCTCATCTAAGCTCTGGGCACCGGATATTTGCGTTAGTGATTGGTTGATGGATTGCTCGTAGTCGCTAACAAATGACTGGGAGCGATTGATGGCGCTAACGAGCTGATTGCACTGTGACGTTGTGCCGCTACAGCTGCTAAGAGCTAGAAGTATTAAGCTGCTAAAGCAGGTGAGTGCTCTTTTTCGCGAGCGGTGAGAAGACATTCGTAGAACTGGATAGAAATCTAAATATATCAATTCAACCATGAGCAACCTAGGCACTATGTCAAAAACTGACTCTGTTATCCGTCATCGTCAGCAGTTTACCGCGCTTACTGACAAGCAATATTTCAACTATGGCGGCCAGGGTCCGATGGCCGACGCTCCGATAGAAGCGATGCACCAAGCGCAGCTCAAGATCCAAAGGGACGGTCCGTTTGGCGGAGCAGTTGGCAGCTGGATAACAGCAGAGGGCGAGCAGATTCGAGGGGCGATTGCTCGCATCGTCGGCGCTGCGCCAGAGACGATTACCCTGACTGAGAATGTCACGATGGGCTGCAATATTCCGCTGTGGGGAATGGATTGGGAGGCGGGCGATCGCATTCTCATTGGCGATTGCGAACACCCGGGCGTCATTGCCGCTGTCCGCGAAATTAGCAGACGCTATGGCGTTGCGATCGACATCTGTCCACTCTCGAGCTGGTTAGAGGGAGCCGACCCGATGGAGATGATTATCCAGACCCTCACCTCACAGACTCGCATAGCCGTCTTTAGCCATATTCTGTGGAACACAGGGCAGCTACTGCCGCTCAAAGAACTCGTTGATATCTGTCATGACAACTCGCCTCAGACCAAAGTCCTAATCGATGCGGCTCAGTCCGTCGGCTCGCTGCCGCTCGATCAGCCAGGCTGGACCCTGCCCGAAACGGGCGTGGACTACTACGCATTTACTGGACACAAATGGTGCTGTGGTCCGGCAGGGCTAGGCGGACTCTATACCAACGCGAAAGTCCTAGCAAAGACTGCACCTACGTTCATCGGCTGGCGCGGTGTAGAAGTCGATGGCGAAGGTGCGCCGACAGGCTGGAAACCAGACGGTCGACGATTTGAAGTAGCCACCTCAGACTACGGCCTCTGGGTAGCACTCCGTGGATCGCTGGATCTGCAAGCCGCTTGGGGCAGCAGTCAGGAGAGGTACGACAGGATCTGCGAACTCAGCGCTAGGCTCTGGAAAGGACTCAACACCTTGTCAAACGTGCAGTGCCTCCTAAAAGAAGCTCCACCGCCGTCGGGACTGGTTTCCTTTAAGCTCTTAAATGCAGCCGGACAGCCAGATCTAGAGCGGCACATCACTCTAGTACAACAGTTGGAAGCAGAAAAAATCTATCTACGCACGCTACTATCGCCCAACTGCATACGAGCCTGCGTTCACTACCTCACAACAGAAGCTGAAGTTGATCGCCTGATAGAGAGAATTGCAGAGATAACATCGTGAAGTAAGTACTCTGAAGTAATTATTCTGCAGTAGTCCTAAGTAGGTAAGGCCTAAGAAGCTCTGGGTTTCCTTTCCAAAGAAGTTAGAGAATTATATCGGTACCACCTGGTATTTCATCCGCCACTACAATGCATCCTTACCTCTTCAGGACTGCCTATTAATCGTATTGCTCTCAGGAGCAGGCAACCGAGCGATACGACTTCATTGTGCCAAAACTCGTAAGACATCTCTGTTTTTGAGATTTTGATTGTGATATGAGATTTGATACAAAAACAAGGCTGATAAGCATACCGACTTGCTGTTCCTGCTAACTGTCCCAAAACGGTGGTTATGCGACTGTAGTACAAGTACAGAGCGCAGTCGCAAATTAATCTCATTCAATCAAGTTGGCCTTTAACTAACCGCTTACATAGCTGCTTAACCCAGCACTTGTATTGAACGGAGATAACTCAAAGTCTCTTCTATTCGAAAGATATAAGTTCCTTCTCATACACCATGAAAGTATAATCCAAACCATATCGCTTAGCTAGTTCTCAACAATATAGTCGTTGACACAACTATCGTTTCGTCATACGGTTAGCTCATGAGTAAGCCGAAGACTAACCTTCAATCAGAGCTGAATTTACAACGCTCATTCAAGTCAGCAGAGCAAGAAGCCTATTTGAACTTAGTGAGATCGCATGCTGTTTTAGTCAGTGAATTTGAAAAGTTATTCAAGCAACATAACCTATCGCAGTCGCTCTACAACGTTCTAAAGGCAGTAGCACGCAATGTAGAGCAAGGCTATCCAAGTCAATCTCTCGCTCAGTTCATGATTGCTAAAGACCCGGACATCACTCGATTAGTAGACAAGTTAGCCAGGTTAAATCTAGTCTCCCGCAAACGCGGTACACAGGATCGCCGCGTCGTATGGGTCAAAATTACAGCTAAAGGACTGCAAAAAATTGAAATGTTAGACCCTGAAGTTCATACCTTACATCGACAGCAGCTAGGCCACATGAGCAAAGAGACACTTCAAACGCTCAGTGAGCTTTTGGTGGAAGTTCGACAGCCATAACTTGCCTACTTCATTGTGATACTTGAGCTTACCAAGAAACATTTGAGCTATAGCCTTTGCAAAAGATTGTTTCGACAACTATTCGTGTTACAGACAACTCAAGGTTGCTCTGCAAAAGTAGATTTCAATAAACCAAGGAAACGTTATTCATATGGCCGACAATTTGACTGATTCATCATTGCGAAAGAACAAACTCCTCATCTCAGTTGTATTCTTCTCTGGTAGCGGCCACACAGCAGAGATGGCTCATGCTGTAGCTAAGGGCGTTTCTGCTAACGACAAGGTATCCGTTATCGAGCATCAGATTACAGATACAGATTTCAACGGCGGGCGCTGGCAGAATGAAGCAGTACTTGAGCAGCTCGATGCGTCTGACGCGATTATTTTTGGTTCGCCTACATACATGGGAAGCGTTTCAGCTCAACTAAAAGCGCTAATGGATGCAACTAGCCCACGCTATTTAGAACGAAAATGGGTTGACAAGATCGGGGCAGCTTTCACTGTGTCTGGCTCGCCCAGCGGCGATAAGATGAATATGCTGATGACTTGCGCAACTTTTGCTATGCAGCATGGCATGGTCTGGGTCGGCGTTGCACAGTCTCCAGTTACCGGCAATGGCCACAATCGGCTCGCTACCTTCTTTGGTGCAGCAGGAGAAGCTTTGATGGAGTCACCATCAGAAAAGCCTTCTGTAGAAGACAAACTAACGGGAGAGATGCTTGGCCGTCGCGTAGCTATGACTGCATGTCGCCTTCACGCCAGTTAATTCCTTCAAAAGGAGGCAGCCGTGTAGGACCAGCGGAGACATCTAAAGCAAAATATACGGTTTCACTTGAAATACTCTACCTATAAGCGTTTCAAGTAAATCAAAGGCGATTCATACTTTCCAGTACTGTCAGAACAAGAAGGTTTCCCAATGAGAAAATAAGGGTTTCAGCCTGAGGATTGCGTGGTCAGAGTGCATCCAGTCCATCAGGAATCACCATTCCAGGAAGCAACGTCTTCAAGATCTGTTCACCGAGAATTGTCACGTATTCTCGCCAGATAATAACTTGCCAGAGAGAAAGATGCTAACCATCTTCTACAACAGATTAGGTCGCATCTCTCAGTCGGTTTGTCTGGCACCTCTAAGGATCGAAGATTGAATAAAAGGGTCAATATAACTGATGATAGAGAAGCCCAGTTATCGCTTGATTAAAAGATGAAGACAGTCCGGCCTTACTCGCCTGAGATAGAAGAGCAGATGCAGCGATACTATCAGTCATTAAGTGAGAAAGACCGTCGTCGCTATGCAGCTATCGAAGCGGTCAAGGTTGGCTACGGGGGTATCAGTTACATACATCGCGTCTTAGGCTGTGTGCGCGGCAGTATTCGCCTGGGCATCGCTGAGTTGTCGGACCCGGAGGCGATGGCTGAGGAGCGTCAACGCTCGCCAGGGGGCGGACGCAAAAGCGCCTTCGAGACAATCGCGGGACTTGATGAGGCTTTTCTTCGGGTGGTGGAGCGTCATACGGCAGGTTCACCCGTGGATGAATCGGTTAAGTGGACGCACTTGACGCGTCAGCAAATTGCCGAGCGACTGTCAGCAGAAGAAGCGATTAGCATCAGTGTCACTGTGGTCGACCAATTGCTTGAGAAGCATCAGTTTCGCCGACGTCAAGCGTCGAAGCGCAAGTCCACGGGCAGCAGTCCCCATCGCAATGAGCAGTTTGAAAAGATTAATGAACTGGTTGATACCTATCAAGCGGCTGGGAAGCCAGTCATCAGCATGGATACAAAAAAAAGGAGTTAATCGGTTCGTTGTATCGAGCTGGTCATCTCTATACCCAAGCACCTATCGAGGTCTATGACCACGACTGGCCCTCGCTTGCGGTAGGTAAAGCCATTCCCCATGGGCTCTATGACCTGGCGGAGAACACAGGCTATGTCCAAATTGGCATCTCTCACGATACTCACGAATTCGCGATTGATTCACTGCGCTATTGGTGGCAACACCATGGCAAAACTCACTATGGAACAGCAGACTCGCTATTGCTGTTGTGTGATGGGGGAGGCAGCAATAGCGCTAGGTCTTACCTATTCAAAGCAGCGCTACAAGATCTAGCGATAGAGCTAGGCATAGATATTCGAGTAGCTCATTACCCACCCTATACCTCCAAGTACAATCCCATTGAGCATCGATTGTTTCCTCATCTCACGCGGGCGACTCAGGGGGTAATCTTTGACTCTGTCGACGCCGTAAAGGACCTGATAGCCGATGCGACTACCACGACTGGTTTGATCGTCTTTTCTACCGTTATTGACACCGTTTACGAGACTGGCAAAAAGGCCACCGCCGAACTCAAAGCCAGTATTAGAATTGTATTCGATGAGATTTTGCCAAGATGGAACTATACGGCCTTGGCGAACCCATCTCAAATTGACTCAACTATTTAATCCTCCATCCTAAGAGGCTTTCAACAGCACCTGTTTAGTTACACATCGGGATATTTTCCTCTCAACATCCTCAACTACTGACCAAGCTCATCAGCGCCTCATGTAGCACTGCCGGTATCGCTTTCGTTCTGCCCATCACCCACGGCCCACAGCTAATCTTGTAGGGGTTTTGCAACAGCCGTAGCGCCAAGTTTAACGAAGAAGAACCGTTCAATGGCCATAGCGAGGACTTTGACACCCGGTAACGGTTGCTGTTTGGAAGGCGCAAAGCCGACTAATTTGGCCAAGACTAAGGCCGCCGCTTTCACAGAGCTAATCGGCTGACGTGCAAGCTGCTGCAAGATAGCGACTTCATCAGGCTCAAACAGAGTCTCAGCAGGCTGTGTTGGGTCGTGGCGCAGCGCATAGGTCAGCGCCAGTAGCTGCCAAGCCACCACCGAGTAGAAAGCTAGTGCGTTTGTGAGTGTATGAACGTCATCAAACTGCAACTTTTCAACGTTGAGTGCCCCAGATTTAAGTGTGAAGTGCAATCGCTCTACCCGCCAGCGGAGGGCATAGAAGCGGACAACGCGCTGGACAGCTTCTGTGGACTCAATCGGTAGACTGGTGAGGAGAACCCAAGCAAGTGCGGCTTCGGGCTCGAAGCAGTCAGCTTGCGTTTTGACATCTACACAGGCGACTTCAGTGGCGACGACCAGCGAGAGCCCTTGCGTCTTGTGCTTAGCGGGACTCAAGTCTTTGTGGGGATGGATGTTGACAGCAGCGGCCTGTAGTTGCACCGTCAGTTCGACCGTTCGGTTCTCTCTTTCAATCTGAACGCGGTAGTGACCATACTCGTCTAAGTGTTTTGCTACGCTCGGTAGCGGTGTGACTACCCTAGCCGAGAGCACTTCTACGCGACGCGGCTGCGAGACGCGCACTAGCAACTCTACGTTCGGCTCGCGCTCTGCTTTGAACAGGTTGAAGATATCGCCCTCTCGGTCTTCCACCGCAACCCAGCGTTTGCTTGAACCTTGGGCTTGGCGGTTGATAGCACACAGGCCCTTGAACCACTTCTGGCTCTCCTTCTCGTCATCTGGCCAGTCCATTGCGCCATCGCGGGTCCAGTACTGCTGGTCCAGCAGACCCAGCGGCAGTCCCTGTTCATCAGAAAGTAACACGTTGTGTTGCATCAGCCCACGGACGTTACCTTGAATTCGGCCCAGTCCTGTCATCTGACGATGGCCTGAATAGTTGTAGTAGCTGGTGGCTTGCGCGGCGATTAGATACTCGCTCTCACTCGCGGCTGCCCGTGCGCTGGTCGCGGCAATGTGGCCAGATAGCATCGTTGCACTCGTCATCTCTTCTCTAGCAAACAGTCCTGCTACGGTTTGCCTGAAACTGTTGCCCATGCATCCCGAAAAAGATAGGCCGGGCTGTTGACGGGCTAAGTTGTAGGCTTTATTCAGACTTTTTTGACTTGAGGGCGAAAGTCGCTGAGTTGAGTGAATTCTGTCATTTTGATCGATAATTGACGCAACAAATTAGGCACACATTACGACACAACCATTCCTCATAGCTTCTAGCGTAGGTATGATTTCTACTCACTCTAGTCTGAGGAATAAAACCCCTACAAGATTAGCTCTGGGGGGGCTACCAACTCACTGCACTGCGCCCTGGTGTTGTACAAGGTGCCTTCTGAGACACTCACTCCGAGCAAGTCGCTCAAGCATTCGCAGGTGCGATGGGAGGGCAACAGTTGCTGCTCCATTAGGTAGACCATCGTTCCTCTGAGTCGTGGGCCATACTGCACGACATTACTCGCCTCGAACGGAAAACGTCCCTGGCTTGTCTGTCCACACGCTGGGCAGCCTTTCACTGCCACCTGATGCTCGGTGACCAACAACTCTAGGGGGGGAATGTCGAACACTTGGCGCGCCAACACCTCATCGACAGGGACAGCAACCAGGGAATGCCCACAACCTGAACAGCTATCAACGTTGTGCTTTTCAATAAAATCTGGGGTACTGCACCACTCTAGGGTCCGACCTGGATGGTTTGGTTGGCCCCCTGAGGGCTTCTCACTTTTACGCCGTAAACTTCGTGTGCGTTTGCCAAAGCCATCGCTAGACGGTGGTTTACTGCTGTTATGACTGTTCTTTCCCAGACGGCCCTTCAGCTCTTTGACTTCCGCTTCCAGTTGAATCAGACGTGACATCAACTGGCTCACCAAGCTCACAACTGCGTCTTCCCCCTGGCCATAAACGGCCCGGATTTCTGCTTCACTCAGCTGATTGTTCGGCTTTTGTTTGCCCACGGCTACCTTCAAAGGAGTGGATTGGTAACTACTCAGGCTGGGTGAGGAGCGAGTGAGCATTTCCAGAAAACAAATCGACAAGCGCATCCAAGACATCCAGGCCCTGCTTTCGCAGCGTGGATAGATAGCCGCGAATGCAACAGAAGTCTTTTGCCCCTTGCTCAGAGCGAAAGCAGCCAGGAATTTTCTGCTTCAGCTTCATCATCCGCAGGTCACGTTCAGCTTGATTGTTGTCAAAGGGGACATCGAAGTTGTACATGAAACCGAGCACCGCTGCCTGATGAGTTTGTAAGCGCTCGAGTAGGTTGCGCGGCACAGAGCGTTTAGGTCGGCCTCGTTTTTTCGGTTTGGTTGAGTCGGGTGGCGGTATCGGATTCTGCTTCAAGCCCTGGTCTAAAATGGCGTCATAGCGGGCGGCCAAGGCGGCCAAGTCCTCATCGGGCACAGCCTCCCCCTGTGCCTTGAGTCCCTTCACTTGAGTGTGAATGCTCACTAGCAACACACTCAGATGAAAGGCCCACCATTGGCCATACTGTTCCAGGACATACTGCAACTCTCTGAGGTGATGCGCATTACACAGGAAATGCTCGCAGTCATAGCCCTGGTAGCTTCGCAAACCATCGTGGACGGCTTTGCCCTCGAACTCGGGCAGAATTGCCATCTCGTCCATCGCCAGCCGACCCCGTTTGGGATGAACGAAGTAGTCGCTCAACCCATCAGTCGCGGCCACATGCAGCCACCACAGGTGCTGATTGACACGCAGCCCAGTTTCATCAAAGTGGACCACCTCAGCAGCTTTGATCGCTTGTGCAATCTCCTCCTCAAGTGGTGCTATCGCCTCAGTACACTGCGCCCTAGTGTTGTACAAGGTGCCTTCTGAGACGCTCACACCGAGCAGGTCGCTTAAGCACTCACAGGTGCGATTCGAGGGCAACAGTTGCTGCTCCATTAGGTAGACCATCATCCCCTTGAGTCGCGGTCCATACTGCACCACATTACTCGCCTCAAACGGAAAACGTCCTTGGCTTTTCTGCCCACACCCTGGGCAGCATTTCACCGCTACCTGATGCTCGGTGACCAGCAGTTCTATCGGAGGAATGTCAAACACTTGGCGAGACAAAACCTCATCGACCGCTACGGTGGCCAGTGACTGCCCACAACCTGAACAGCTTTCAATGTCATGCATTTCAACAAACTCTGGGACGCTGCACCACTCTAGCGTCTGTCCTGGATGGTCGGGCTGTCCCCCTATGGGCTTCTCACTTTTACGTCGCAAGCTCCGCGTCCGTTTGCCAAACCCATCCCCGGATGGTGGTTTACTGCTGTTACGACTGTTCTTTCCCAGTCGGCCCTTCAGTTCTTTTACTTCAGCTTCTAGCTGATTGAGACGTGACAGTAACTCACCTACCAAGCTCACAACTGCCGCTTCCCCTTGGCCATAGACGGCTCGGATGTCTGCTTCGCTGAGCTGATTTTCTGGCTTTTGCTTACCCACGGCTATGCCACTAGAGAGGTGCTTGATAACAAGTTACTTGACTAACCTACTCGCACTGAGAAAAGTCTCTATTTTTTTAAGCCTGAGTAGTTACGTGGATTGTTAACAAGTTACTCGACTGACGGCATCGCTCTGAGAAAAGTCTCTAATTTTTTAAGCCTGAGTAGTTACCTTTCGCATGTCTTTGCGCCAGACTTGCCAGATTGAATCATCAAGGTATTTCTGATAGGCGAGATAGTCGACAGCTTGAATAACAAACATATATCGACGCACGGCTGCGGTTAGCTCAGGACTACGTGGGGGCAGTTTGCTAGCGTCAAAACGATTGTAGAAGGCATTATCCGGGAAACTTTCTACAGCATTCTGGTGCCGCTCGAAATAGAGGTTAAACGTATCTACGTTCCACTGTCTCTTGCTGAGCCTGGTATTAGAACGAATGGAAACAGCTGCAAAGATAACGGAGACAACGCCGGCAATCTGTGAGATTTGGGCAGTTGTCTCCAGCCAGTCCATTGTCAGCTCTTTCCCCGTCAGTTTTTTTACTATAGCGCCGATTGCCTATCTACAGCGCCGACTGCTTGAGTAGAGTACAGCAGGTCTCTGATGCTAGCCTGCGTCTGAAAGCCGCTGGTTCTGAGTATTTCTATGGAGACTTTACTTGTTCGTTACAGAGTTGGCCGAGCAGGGATATATAAATCAGGGTTGGTGTAGAGTCTTTGCCTATATGTTGATGCTGTTATTTCACGTTGGGGAGGAGTGTTGGGCGATCGCAGCTAATGATGTTGAAAATCTCGTTTCTCGAGTGGCACTTCAGCCGGTCACCAAAAGTGGCCAGCAAGTCGCTGGACTGCTGAACTACTACGGAGAGCCTCTGCTGACTTTTGACGTCTCGGTTATTTTAGGCGATCAGCCTGCGCCTAATGCGCTGAGTACACGCATCGCTATTGTCCAGGCGGACGCCGAAACCACAGTATGTCTGATTTTAGAACGCGCTTGTGAGAGGGCTGATTTGTCTAAAGCTGTGACCACCTTACCCAAAAATTTGCCCGGTGATCAGAGCGCTTGTATTAGAGCATTTTGGAAAGGAACCGATGGTGGTGTCGTTCGGCAGCTAGCGATCACCCCTTTCCTGCATGTTCAACTGACTAGCCAGCTTCCTGGTCAGCCTGCCGACCAGGTGCTCGGCAAGAAGACTATTCAGTCAGAGAGTGAGTACCCTCAGTTTGTCCAAGTGAGGGACCAATAAAACGATGGACTATGACGAAACCATACGGTGCAAGATAGAAGCTTTGCTGCGCCAAAGGATAGGGCTCAATCCTCAGTCAGTAGGAGCGGGTACCATCTCACGAGCGATCAAAAAGGGCATGCGTTCAATTGGCTCACAGACGTTCTCGGACTACCTATGCCATTTGAAAAACTCGCCTGAGCAGTTTGACGCGCTAGTTGAATCAGTAGTGGTGCCTGAAACGAGCTTTTTTCGCAATCGAGCATCGTTCTCCTTTCTGCGACAGTGGGTCTCTAGAGAATGGTCTTTGGTCAAAAAAGAGAATACAGCCCGAATTTTACGCGTTCTGAGCCTGCCTTGCTCAACTGGAGAAGAGCCCTACTCGATTGCGATTACGCTACTTGAGGAAGGGCTGTTGATGGACGAGTTTCATATCGATGGCATTGATATTAGCCTGCTAGCCCTGACGAGAGCAAAGCAAGGTATCTACAGTCCTTATGCCTTCAGAAGGCAGGGATATCGTAGCGACGATAAGTACTTCGACTTAGGCATACCAAAGGAGAGCAAGCAGACGAATCGAGCGGCTCGCCGCTACTTTTTAGTCGATGCTGTTCGCAAGAAGGTCAATTTTTGCCAGGGTAATGTCCTCAGCCCACAGCTACTATCAGATCAACAGTCCTACGATGTGATTTTCTGTCGGAATCTGTTGATTTATTTTGACCAGGAGGCTCGTGATCGCACTCTTGCCAAACTCGATTCACTGCTGCGCCCAGATGGACTGTTGTTTCTAGGCTATGCAGAAACCAGCCTGATCGATAGCCATCGATATCGGCCCGTACCCTACCCTGATACGTTTGCCTATTACAAAGGTGCTTAAGAACAACATTCACACCAGACCTGTATTCAGACTGATACAAGAGCCTCCGCTGACTCTAATTCAGCTAGAACTGTTGTTCCTGATCTTGGTCTCTTTGCTGTGCCTGCTGTAACCCGCTCTGAAATACAGGTCTCATCTGGTGTTCATCAGCCTGTGTCTAGTGATCTTATCAATGAACCTAGCGATAGTTTAACTGATGACCTGACCGACAGTTCGAGCTTGCGCGTAGCTCAAGAGCTGACTAATAGGGGCAAGATCGAGCAAGCAGTAATGATGTGCGATCGCTATCTAGCCAAACACCCAACCACTGCTGGTGCATACCTTTTACGCGGAGAGCTATATCAGTGCATGGACAACAACGCTGCCGCTGAAATCTGTTACGAAAGAGCAGTCTATCTCGATCCTTAATCAGGTGAAGCGCTGTTGCATCTGATGCTGCTGAAAGAAGAGCAACAAGACACGGCCAGCGCCGCCTTGATTCGCTCTCGGCTTCAACGACTAGGGTAGATCGGACTCATCGTCGCACTCTACAGTTCTTGAAAAGTTCTTGAAAAGATATCAGTTCTATTCTCGAATTTGGTGGCACAAGCGCTGCAATTGGAAGTGTTTAATTTCAGACTAGCTGTTTAACAATGAAGATCAACCCAACTAGCTTAAAGCAAAAGTCTCCAACCTGGCTGCTGAGCCGGCTGTACATCTCTACGATCGTTCTGGTTTCTCTTTTGACCGTGAGTGGTCAAGCGCTCACGCAAGTATCGTTGCTGCGGCAAAAGAGAGATGCTCGAATCGTGAATGTGGCTGGAGGCCAGCGCACGCTAAGTCAAGAAATCGCTAAGCTTGCTTACGCCTTCAGCGCTGAACAGCTAGCCAACAGGCAGGCAAATGAAAATGAACAATTGGATAGTTCCGTAAACGCTATGAAGTCGGAGCGAGTGGTGCTTAGAAGAGCGCTTGAGCAGTTTTCGGCAGCTCATGAAGGAGTATTGCGCGACAGTGAGATAGGCGAGCAGATGACAGCGGTTGACGGGTATAGCGCAAACTGGGTGAGACAGCAAAAGCGCGACGAGTGACCGCAGCAAGGGTTGTCAAAAAGCAAAGAAAAGGGCACAGGTAGATCTCCTGCAAAAGAGAGCTATGTCCCGTGCCCGAAGCCATCCACTTATATCAGAAGAGAGCCTATATGAATGCGAGAGAGCTGGGATTAACCCAGGTAGCATCGTCGTCAATAGCGGAAATATCAGAGCGCACCGGCCAGCGTATCGATGCAGGCAAACACCGTAGCAATCGAGGTGAGGTGCAAACGCATACAGTCAGTCGAGATCCGCTGTCTCCAGTGTGGGAGAGCGAACTAGAGCCGATGCTACGGCGCGAGCCGAGACTAAAGCCGATGACATTGTTCGAGCATCTGCAAGAGCAGTATCCCGGTCAATACCCACAGGTGCTGCGGACATTGCAGCGACGAGTGAGCACTTGGAAAGCGCTGCATGGGCCAGCGCCAAACGTGATGTTCATGCTGCGTCATGAGCCAGGAGTCAAAGGTCTCTCAGACTTCACCAAACTAAAGGGAATGGAGATCACTATCAATGGCGCACCCTTTGAGCACCTGATATATCACTACCGGCTAGCGTATAGCGGCTGGCAGTATGCACAGATCATTCAAGGCGGTGAGAGCTTCGTAGGGCTTTCAGAAGGTCTACAGAACGCACTGATTGCGAGTGGTGGCACGCTGAAAGAACACCGCACCGATAGTTTGAGTGCGGCCTACCGCAACCTGGGTGGGCATCGCAACAGCGACCTGACGCGGCTATACGACGACCTGTGCGACCACTATCGAATGGTGCCGACGAGAAACAACAAAGGTATCGCGAATGAGAATGGTTCGATTGAGTCGCCGCACGGCCATATGAAAAATCGGATCAAACAGATCATCTATCTGCGCGGCAGCAATGATTTTGCGACGGTGGCTGACTACCAAGCAGTGATAGATAAAGCAATCGCAGGACTCAACCGCCAGTGCGAGGCTAAGTTTGAAGAAGAAAAGCGAGTGCTGCAACCGTTGCCAAAGCGGCGGGTGGCCGACTATGAGGTGCTCAGCGCTAAGGTGAGCTGCTATAGCACTATCGGTATCCGCTGTATCCTCTACAGCGTACCGTCTCGGCTGATCGGCCAGCCGATAGAAGTTCATCTCTACCATGACCGACTAGTCGGTTACTTTGCAAGGCAACAGGTGTTTGAGTCAGGACAAACGCACACGTTTCTTCACACTTCACCAGCGGTGCGTTTACCCTGAGCCAACACCTTCAGCAGGTATTGGTCATCCCATCCGGCTTTGAGCCGTTTGGCATGAGTGCCGCCCTTGGCTGAGGATTCCTGAGTCAATAAATTGAGTGCAATATGTCGAATCACGGCTAAATTTTGACCACTATAGCCAGCGGTAGCCCGCGAGCTGTCTTCTTGAAAGGCCACATCGAGAATCCAATGCAGTCGGTTCTCAATCCCCCAGTGCCCGCGCACAGCAGCCGCAAATCGTCGGGCATCCAGCGGCAGACTGAGCAGGTAGTAACGAGTCCCACAAACGAGGATATCGCCAACATATCGTTGAGATTCGACACAGCCGACGGTGGTGAGTTTAGCCCAGTGCTCGGCACCTACAAGATAGGCTGTGTTTCCCATCACCCAGTAACGACGTATTTCGATGCCGCCATGTCCCTGTTCTTGTGTTTCAAGATAGTCATGTTCAATTCCTGCGAACGATTGCTGACGGGCTTGTCCAAACAGTTGAACCACATCGTCAAATAAGTCTCCTTGGTTCCCTTTGAGCGCCAACACATAATCACCGTTTTGGGCCACAATTTGTGCGGCAATCGCCGTTTGGCAGCCCATTGCATCGATACTCACCACGGCACCATCGAGATCCAACACTTTCAGCAATTCTGGTATTGCGGTAATCTCATTCGATTTCTCATTCACCTTGCGTTGGCCGAGCACGATTCGATTCTGCGTCGCCCAAGCGCTCACCATATGAATCATGGCCCGCTTGCCGCCACGCTCGTAGCTTCCCCTCAAGGTTTTACCATCAAGCGCGATCAGCTGGCCCCCACTAATCTCAAAGACAGACTGCACCCAGCTGACAAAACATTGTTGGAGGTCTGCTGGTCGCAAGCGGGCAAACAGGCGTTCAATCGTATCGTGAGAGGGTATTCCATGCGGTAATTCTAGAAACGTTGCCAACCACTCTTGTTTGGCTAGGCCGTAGTTCTCCACTTCTACCCAACTGTCCGCCCCACAGACGACTGCACATATCGTCACCAGCATGATATCCACCAGCAGGTGGTCAATGCTGTGCTGTGCCCGTGGGTCACGAACTTGACCGAAATGTGTTTGCAGACTGGAAAGGGCTGTATTCGTCATTAGGGTAAATCCGCTTGCTTGCTTGCTATGGCAAGCCTAAGACGCGCATCCTATTTCTGTGCTTTCTTTGTTAAAAAACGTGTGCGTTTCCCCTGGTGTTTGAGTTGCCTAGAGTGCGAGTGCCTGGAAAGGGTAGACGGCGCGGACGCTGTATCGACTATCGGCACGTCATAGCAGGGCTTAGAAAGAAGCCTCGCGCCTTTCTCTACTGCAACTGGCAAAGCGAGCTGCTGCCGACTGTTGAGTTTCGCCAGATCTGGGAGCAGCTCAAGCTCCAATTCGAGCGCGACCAAGCAGCGGTACTCATCGTCGAAGCGCTTTATCTTGCCGCGACCTATGACAAAGAAAAAGCGATCGCGGATTTTTTAGCTGAAGCGTTGGCGCACAACACCCTCACGCTGGCCCGTCTACAGCAGCAGTTCATGCCTGATCTATCGGCGGTGCTACCACCGATAGAGACTCAACAACATTCTCTCGACAGCTATGACCAACTCCTCAGCTTCAACAACGACACAGACGACAACAAGTCATCCGCAGAACAGAGCAATGACGACAACTGCGCCCACCCTAGCCAACAGCCCGTATCAGCAATTGCAAAGCCTGCTCAAACAGCTCAAACTCACGCAAATGCTTACCCATTGGGAAGCTACCGAGAGCCAAGCTTTACAGCAGCAATGGTCTTATGCGCAATTCTTATTGACCTTGTGCGAACAAGAGGCAGACAGACGAAACCAGATGCGGCTAAAACGGGCCACAAAAGAAGCGCAACTGCCCGCCGTAAAAAGTTTGACCAGCTTTGACTTTGACCATTGCCCAGGCTTCAATCCAGCACCGTTGATGCAACTCGCCGATGACGACAACTGGCTGGACAAAGCTACCAACTGCTTGATTTTCGGGCCGAGCGGCGTAGGAAAAACACATATCTCTACTGGACTAGCTAGAGCTGCGCTGGAAGCCGGACGCCGGGTCAAATTCTTCAACGCGCTTGCTTTAGTACAACAGCTTCAGCAGGATAAACAACAACTTCTCTTACAGTCTAGACTCAAGAAGCTTGACCGCTTTGACCTATTGATTCTCGACGACTTGGGTTATGTCAAAAAGTCGGAGGCTGAAACTTCGGTACTCTTTGAGCTAATTGCCCATCGCTATGAGCGAAAGAGTCTACTCATTACTGCTAACCAGCCCTTCAGCCAGTGGGACAGCATTTTTCCTGATTCGATGATGACGGTTGCTGCGGTAGATCGCCTTGTTCATCACGCCGTCATTCTCGAAATCAAAGCCGATAGCTATCGGCAGCAGGCAGCCGCCGCTCGAACCCAGGACCAGCCTAAATGCGAAACCATCAGAAAACCCTAGTTTCACCCAACTGATCACGCTCTGTCATTTTGATCACTATCTGTCATTTTGTCCTACTAGTCTCAAATAGAGTCTTGATAGTCTCTGTCAAGTGTCAGATAGCACGACAACCCCTGTCATTTGCCCGTCTACCCCCGGCTCTTCCCAGCTTTTGGTGAACGAGTAAAAAGGTCTGCCTAGTAGCAAATGCTTTCCATTTTGACCCAATCCTCAAGCCATAATAAAGCGCTTGGCTAGCAGGTCTAACCCAGCCCTGCCATACATCTGTCGTTTGAGCATTTTCAGCTTATTGTTTAATCCTTCAACTGGGCCATTACTCACCTCTAGCGTCATGCTAGCTTTGACCGCCGCATAGTCATCTAACAGTCCCTTCGCAAAGGTTTTCAAGGGTTTAATAGAAGAGGCTAACGTTTTCAACAGCCAGTCATCAAACTTATCTGATTGTCGCTGTCTCAACAGTTGCAGGAAGTCATCAGCAATTGTGACAATGCTGGCTAAGTCAGGGTGTTGCTGAGTCATTCGTTCTAATATTTCCGTTTCTTCTATCTCTCTATTCTCGGGTCGTAAAGTCACTAAGAAAGCAGCTTGTTTCGGGGTGAAAGGCGGTGATTGGGGGTCACTCACCTGAGGTAAAGAATGCGTCACGCGAATACGAGTAGGTGGTAAGCCTTGTGCTTGACGAAGCCCTTTAATATATCGCTGAACAGTTCGCATAGAACCTTCATAGCCTTCCTGTCGCAGCAGTTTTACCAGCACACCCGGCTCTCGAATGTCCGTATTCCACCAAACTAAAAGCTGCTGTTTATAGGGGTCGAGGATGCCGCTGCCGAAAGTGCGAAAGTGAGCGGGGACATCTGGAAAGTTGGGTGCCGCTAGGTAGCGCTCCACTGTGCGGGTGCTCACGCTAACTTCTTGAGCAATGGCAACATGTGTCCACATCTGTGCTCGTAATTCTCTCATGGTCTGCTGTAGCTGCACTCGCCGCTGCTGATTTTCCAAGATGGTCTGTCGGGCGGGTGCAGTGGCTGTCGGCTGCGGGACTGCAACGACTGTGGCTTCTGGTTGCGCACTCACTATGGCGTGATGCTGCGCTTGCTCAGTTAATTTGAGTTCGGCTCGATACCCGTTCAGTGCCTGCTCTAAGTAATCGCTCAAATTCTTGACCAAGTGAAAGCGGTCAGCCACCTGTATGGCTGCGGGCGCGGCTGTGTCCATCGCGCTTTTGTAAGTCTTAGAACGGTCGCGAGAGAGCACTTCGATGCCAGGGTGAGCTTGTAGCCATTCAATCAGCGTTTCTGCTTTGCGGTCGGCGAGCAGCGCGATAGGTTGATGCGTTTCTAAATCGACTAGGATGGTGCCGTAGTTGTGGCCTTTGCGAAAAGCAAAGTCGTCTACCCCTAGCATTTTGGGGGTCTCAAACGTCGGCAATGGCAGATGTCGCAGATGATTTAGCAGGGTACTGCCGCAGATCGCATAGCCCAAGCGATCGCCTAATCGTGAACCCGCTGCGCCACCAAGGGCTAAGCCAATTGCCTGGAGCCGCTGTAAAAACCGCGCGGTCTTTCTTGCCCAGGGAGAAGCTACTTCAGGCAGGCGCTCGGTAAAGATGCGGCGGCGACACTCAGCATTCGGGCAGAAAAACTTGCACACTTGAAGGATGAGTCTGAGCCTGAAATGTACGCAGGGCAGGTCGGCGAGCGTTCGTTCATAGTGGCTATGGACGCGCTGAGTTAGACCACTGCACAGCGGGCAAGGGACTATCGTTTGTGTAGAGGAAAGGCTCAGCGTTAGGCGGTCACCGCCTTCTATTTCATACCTATCTAAACGGAGCAGACCAGCACCGGGCAGCAGAGACTGAAGAAATTCCATCGGGAGATCACCGGAAGGGGCGATCTACAGTTTCCTACCTACTTTCCGGCTTCACCAAAAGCTGGGAAGAGCCCTACCCCCTTGACATTTGATAAAGGATTGCAGTCTGGCAGTTCATAGTTAGGTTTGAAAGGTCAGAACAGTGAGAAAGTGGCGACTATGTTTACTTCAACCCACATTCCGCCCTTTGAATTGTCACAATCAGAATAATAGTGGAGGATGAGCTGAGAGCGCTGTAGAGGGAAAAGCGATCGCGAATAGTAGCCAGTCATTGACCGTCAAAAACCTAGACCATCTGGGCATCGTAGCTGGAATCGTCGATGAACTGGGCGTGGTCGATATCATCAACCAATGTTTAGGGAAAGATCCGCGCGAACAGATCAGTGCAGGTGTAGCCGTCAAAGCCATGGTCTTGAACGGATTAGGCTTTGCCTCAGCCCCTTTGTACCTGTTTGGTCAGTTCTTTCAAGGCAAAGCAACAGAACACTTGCTAGGGCCTGGGGTGCAGCCAGAGCATTTGAATGATGACCGGTTGGGCCGAGTCCTAGATGGGCTTTACTTAGGTAGCTGTCTATTTCCAGTCAGAAGTGTGACTTCAGAGGAGAAGCCATTGATCGATATCGTCGTTGAAGCCTCTAAGCAGTGGGGGGCGCATGAGCCATCTTGATGTCATCAAGTTCAGCTTGAAATAGCGAGATGCCGTTCTTAGCCCAACGCACAATTTCGTCGAGTAGCGACTGAAGTGTAAAAGCCTCAAAGCGGGTATTGAGGGATGCCAATACGGTCATAATGACACCGCGCCGTTTTGCCCCGGCCTGCGTTTTGCTGGTGCGCCCGCCCTTTCTGACCTCTGCTTCGCGTCGGACATTACGCTCACTGCGATTGTTCGTCGGCTCAACTTGAGGATGAATCACGAAGACGAACAAGGCGTCCAAGCTATTAGACTTAATCGGAAATAACACAAAATTGAACACAAGCGATACCTCTGGTTCAATTCTCTTCGCTTAGGCTGCTACCGCTACCTGCTTAGCAGGCTTCTGCCGATGACTAAGCCTGAAGTTGTGTAATCCACAAGCAGTTTCCATCACATCATCGACATAATTGTCCTTTCGATTGCGGAATTTCTGCACCACAATCTGGCAGCGTTTGATGCCGCCAATCTGGTGTTCTACTTCAACGCGTAGGCTCGATATGGCTCGGTTGACCACTCTTTCGTTCGGCGTCAGTTCACCGTTGCGTGGCTTCTTCTTCGGCTGTAGCACCGTGACTCCATTCGGCTGATGTCCCTGGAAGCCTGTGTCCTGCAACACCTTGCTACCGCGCGGAAAACGGTAGTCTTCTTCATCGGCGATGCGCTTGTCGTGCTTCCTTCCTTCATAGGTATCACTGACATACACCACCTTCCCACCGCGATGGGTGATGACGTTGTTCTTCACCGTATGCGCTTTCTTCTTTCCACTGTAGTAACGCTTCTGCTTCTCTTTGTCTTTCGGGCGGTTGATCGCTCGCTCTGTGCCGTCAATGAGAAACTCTAGACTTGGGCAGTTTTCCAGCACTTCTTTGAGCTTCGCGGGACGCCGCTCCGGTAGCTGTAACTCTCTACCCAGGGCTTCGTTGACCACCCCTGTTAACCGATGTATCCAGTCGTTCGCTTGGCTTTGTGTGATACCGAACAGATATCCCTGCACCGCCTGGGTCGGATACAACCGGAAGTACACCAGAATGAACAACAGCTTATCTTCCAACTGCTGTAGCCGAGCCTTGCGGCCTCCACCTATCGCCCGCTGACGGTCTGGTCGCTCGAAAGTCTCTACTACGAAGCTTTCCCATGCAGCTTCAAAGCTTGGCAGCAGCGCTTCAAACTCGCTTTGATTGAGTCCTGTCAAGCTTTGTAGAATCCGAGATTTTCCTCTCAGTTCTGCATAGTGCATTCGCATTGATACTGCCCTTCGATTTCGCCTTAACCCCTATTTTATCGATTATTTCCGATTAAGTCTATTGACTAACTCATTTTGTAAGCGGATAAAGGTTTGTTCTGAAACGGGCATCACGGCTTTGTCAATCGCAGTGCCTGCGCGGTTACACAGTCTTTGAATGCGAGCCTGTAACCGCTCAACTTTTTCAGCGCGTCCGGTGCTCAACCGTTGGTCTTTCTGCCAGCGGACGGCCTGCTGATAAATCCGGTACAGTTCATCTAAAAAGGTCTTATATTCGCTTTCTGTAGGATGCTGAAGCATCAACTTGATGGCTTTACGCAACAGATGTGCCCAACAGAGTTGGTGCTCACTGAACAGCGATTGGTATGCCCCGTAATCGTCGGTGACGCCAATGCCCTCAAACTTCTCACCCACAATCGCTTGCGCTTCGGCTTTGCCACGGCCAACCCCACAGCGAAACAACACATGCATCGCCGTCGAGAATGCCCAGGTGTAACAGCTATCTTTACCCACCCGCCAGCCGGTTTCATCTATGTAGAGCACCACCTGATACGACAACAGTTCAGCGATGCTGTCATAGGCTTCCTGCCAGTCATTGCTCAGCTGACTCAACAGTGAACTAGCTTGCGACTTGCTCAACGCTAACCCCGTGAAAAATTCCACCACACCACAGGTATGGTCTAGCGATATCCCCACCCAATAGTGCAAGTAGGCCACGATTAATATCACTTCTAGGCCGTATTCACTCAATCGGTTGCGCACGCCTGGCAATGGCGGCACCCTCACTGTCTCGGGATGCGTGAAGAATCGGTAGCAGATGTATTGCGCTCGGCCCGCTTCGATACGCCATACGTACTGATACCCTCGCGCCACGCACTCCGCTTTCGGCACGCCCGCTTCGTACACCGCTTCCGTCCGGTCTACCCGCGCTAGCTTGGCTGATTGCGCTCGGCGACCCGTCGCAGCTTTGCCCCGTTTGCTTTTTTCTTGCCCTTTGTGTTTCTCGACGCTGTAATTCTCTGTAAACTTCGGCGGCTTCGACCCTTTCTTCGCGGCCTCCGACGACAGCCGTTCCTTTAATCCCTGGTTCTCAGCTTCTAACTCGGCTATCCGTTGAGCTTGCTGCTGAAGCTGCTGAGCCTGTTCTTCTAGGCGCTTACTAAGTTCCACTACCAGCGTTATCAGCTCTTCTGAGGCCATCTATTTTGATATACACCGAGCAACTGCATGAATGCTCGAAAATCTATCATATTTTTCCCTACTTGCCTCCTGCCTTAAGAAAAATAGACAGCTACGTCCACATCTATGGCCCTGCTTTCGGAGTATCCGTAAGGTGGTTCCGCTGTAATGCTTACTATTGCGCTGGCTCCAGTAAGCGATGTCGCCGTCGAAAGGGGATTTACACCCTCTGACGCTGACATATCTATTCTCGGAAATAGGAACACTAGGAAACGCCTTTGCTAACAGCTTGCTGCTGGTATAGCGATTCTGTTTAGGTTCCCGGTTGAATACCTTGTAGGTTCTGCGTCGCATCGCACTCAGAGAATGTCTGTTGCCATGCATTTTGCAGTGCCTATGGTAATTCCGCCACCCTCGGACGATAGGAGCAAGTTTGCTCGCTTTTACCTTGGCACCATAGTTCGAGTGATTGACGATGTGTTTAACTTTCTGACGAAACGCTTTGAAGTTTGCCTCTGAGGGTTTGCTCCTAAACTTGCCGTTGGACTGCACCCAAAAGTGCCATCCAAGAAAGTCAAAGCCATCTGTCGAAGCGGTGAGGCGGGTCTTTTCGGCGCTGATGTTCATGCCTCGGTTTGCCAAGAAGTGGCACACTCGCTCAAGTACGGCGTTTGCGTCATCGTTTGGCTTAAGAAACAACACCATATCATCGGCGTATCTCACCGATGGATGGATAGCTTCTATGCCGTTCAATGCCACATTTGCTAATAGTGGACTTACCACGCCACCCTGAGGCGTTCCCTGGGTAGGAAACGCGGCATCCACACCCGCTTTGAGACATCGGAAGATACCGAGCTTCAAGCTACTGGGTGCGATAATGCGCTTCATGATGGTTCGATGGCTGATGCGGTCAAAGCACTTTTCAATATCGAGTTCAATGACTCTTTTCTTGATTCCATTCGCCCGAGTGCTTAGGTTTAGAAACAAGAACTTCTGCGCGTCGTGCGCGGAGCGTCCTGGTCTGAAGCCATAGCTTCTGGCATGGAAGGTTGCTTTGTGGGCTGGTTCTAAGGCATACTTCGCGAGGCACTGCCACGCTCTATCTGCCATAATCGGGACTTTCAGGAGTCTGATTTTTCCGTTCTTTTTAGGAATCGGAATCTCTCGTAGTCCTTGATGTCGCCAGTCATTAACGTCGCGTCTAAGCTGGTCGCTTAGCGCAAATCTTTCCTTGAAGCTCAAGGATGATTTACCGTCAATACCCGCCGTCCGTTTGCCCGCATTCAGCTGCGTTACTTGTCGAATGGCTAGCATTCTTGCCGAGGTTGATTTCAGTATCAGCTTTTGAAGTGACCGCGCTCTGCGCCTGTCGCCTGCTCGAACAGCTTTATACACGCGTCTTTGTAGGCGGAAAAGGCGGCGGCGGAATTGCTTCCACGGCTGCCTTTGCCAGAGTTCACTAGCCGAAAGGCTGTGTCTAACCATGCGCTACTCCAGTTTGTGTAGTCTGAACACCTCAGGTCAATTACGACCTGTCCTACCCGATTCAAAGGACTTCGGCGACTCGTCCCGCTTATCCAGGGTTTCGACCTTTTCCTGGAACCTCTGATTCGTTTTTATTCGTTCCCTCGGTCAGATTCTTATGTCCTTTCAGGTGTAGCCAATTCGACCACTGATTCCCCTAGACTCTTGCAGCTTTCTCTCATTAAAATCTGCGGGGATTTGCACCAGTCTAGTCAGGGTAGTTTTGTTGTGCCCTGCATACTACTTGGGTCGCTTTTCTAGGCTCTGTTTCACCATGAGGACGCCCCGTTAGCGTCAGTGTCACCCCACAACGGATGTCTGATTGCGCCCTGTTCCCAGCTTCACTCTCCAGAGTTCCGAGTCTGGTCGGTGTGGGCAGATAGGGAGTTACATCTGAGTCTGATGAGCAGGACTTGCACCTGCATCCGACTGAGAGTTCAGCCACTGGCTCAAGGGAGCTGGTAGCTGGAAGCCTTCCTCTATGGTCTTAGTTCATAGCTCTAAGCTCCAACGAATCGCACATGAGACAGTAGTACATTTAGTGTTCGTCAGCGCAAAGGTATCATTGCCGCACTGACCGGTCGCTTAAGTAAGGCGGTAGAATAACTAAATGACTACGCTGATGCTAGAGATACGTCGTAAGTTTGCTGAGGAGCAGTTCGAGTTTTCTAAACATGCTGTCGATCAATCTATTCTGCGACAGATTCGAGTTCAAGAGGTTAGAGAGGCGATCGCGAACGGACAAGTTATTGAAGACTACCCGGAAGATAAGTATGGGCCAAGTTGCCTTATCTGTGGTTCGACTCAAGCGCAACGTCCTATCCATGTTCAGTGCAGTTATCCTTCTCGGCTACTCGTCAAGATAGTTACGGTGTACGAACCTGATCCTAAACGCTGGAATAACGACTTTACTCAAAGGAAGCGAAGTGACGATGACAAGTAACTGGCAAGAGACTTTGGTCGAGAAGCAAGTGACATACACTTTAACTTTGAATGGAAAGCTCTTTTTGATCGACAACGTACCTGCTCGTGTGAATGAAGAAACAGGTGAGCAATTTTTCTCTCCATCGACCGTGGAGCAGTTGCAACAGACAATTCTAGATGGGAAAGAACCTGATCACTTCGTTCAGGTTCCTGTGTATAACTATTCAAACAGCGCGGCATAGAGATCTAAGCGCAATAGGCTAAACAGAGGAATGACTACTGGGTGATTATAGATAATTCAGAACGAACGATTAGCGAATCTCAAAGCCCGTTACAGTTTTTGTCTGAAGGAGGAGGCTACTGGCCTCAATGGGATCGTTACATAGCAATAGATGGAAAGAAAGCTTTTCACCTCGGTAACATTTGTGGCACTTGTCAGTTTCTCTTTGAGCGGATGGATGGAGCCAACCAAAGCATTAATCCTCAAGAAGTCGCAACAGCGTTGAACTTAGGCATCTCTTCGCTTGCGCCAGAGCTTCTATGTAGTGTGGAAAAGATCATGCCAAAGGGGACGTATTTCGTTCTCCTTTCAGAAGTGCAGCCAGAGCGGGTCGTTCCAGGCGATGAGAATGATTACTTTACACACGAGCAGGTAGAACTGTGGGGTATGAATAGCTTCTGGGGCCTACCTCACTTCCCAAAGACAGAGTACTACCGCCTAACTACTCAATTGCTGCCAAAGCAGCGTAGCCTGTTTGAATTCGTAGTGCCTATCTTTCCGCACGGTTGGTTAGATGCCGAAAGAGTAGCTGAGTATGAGGCCCTTTTTCAGCAGGGAGAGAAGCCTACAGCGATTGCGCTTTCTGTACTGGATATAAAGGGACCTGCTGATTGGGAAGGCGAAAAAGAGGTAGTAGAACATGCTTGCTTAGCTCATTACCTAGTGGATGGGCATCACAAGAGCTACGCGGCTGCAAAAGCTGGTCATACAATGACGCTGCTCTCTTTCCTAGCTGTGGAACAGAGCATTGCAAGTAGGGAAGATGTCGAAGAACTATTAGAGCAAAGAGAGTGATCTGATTTTTGTGTAAGCGCTTTTTACTTAAGCGGAAAAGCGTTCTGGAAATAGGATAGCAAAATGTGACAATGCCGCACGCCAATTTTTGATAGGTCTGTTCCACTTCTTCGAGATGTTGTTCATTGCTAGATACATCAGCCTGAATACAGCATCTTCACTGGGGAAGACAGCCTTGGTTTTGATGACCTTGCGTAGTGAGCGATTGACCGACTCAATGGCGTTGGTAGTGTAGATAACACGTCGTATTTCCTAACTCCTACGGAGACGCTTCGCGAACGGGTAGTCAAATATTGGAATGACGTTCTCCCAGTGGCGAATCCAGATCTGAGAAACGGCTGGATAGACCTCATCCCACTTGTCTGAAAATGCATCGAGAGCAGCCTCTGACTCAGCGAGTGTGGCTGCTTGGTAGATGGGCTTAAGGTCAGCGCAGACTGCCTTTCTATCCTTCCACGGCACGTACTTCATACAGTTACGCATCAGATGCACAATGCACAGTTGTACCTGCGTGTGCGGGTAGAGCGCTTCTATCGCTTGCGGAAAGCCTTTGAGGCCATCGCAGCAGGCGATCAGAATATCTCGAAGTCCCCTGTTTTTAAGGTCCGTAAGTACCTTCAGCCAGAACTTCGCACCTTCGGTTTCGGCTTCGCCTATCCACAGACCAAGCAGCTGTTTATCACCTTCTTTGTCAATGCCAAGCACTACGTAGACAGCACGTTTACTGACTCGACCTGAGACCTTGATGTTCACATATAGTGCATCAAGATAGACAATCGGGTAGACCTCGTCAAGCGGTCTGGACTGCCAGGCTTTGACGTCTTCGCTGACGCTGTCGATGACCTCGCTGATCACCGCTGCTGATATCTTCGCGCCACCATACAGCTCTTCTAGTTGGGCACTGATGTCGCGGGTACTGTTACCTCTAGCATAAAGTGCCAGGATCTTCTCGTCGAGGCCAATGATGCGGCGCTGATGCTTCGGGACCAGTATGGGCTCGAAGCTGCCGTTGCGGTCTCTGGGTATCGACAGCTCTAGTTCGCCAGCTTCCGACTGTATGGTCTTTTTCGAGCTGCCATTACGACTGTTCGGAGCGGCTTCCTCATCTGCGGCTTCGCTTTTGAGATGGCCGTTGAGTTCTCCGGCTAGTGCCCGTTCGACTAAGCGCTTCTTCAGCCGTTGCATCAGGCCACCCTCTCCCAGAATATCCTCCGGGCTATGGCAGTCTTCTAGCAGTTCATCAAGTAGGTCATCAACGCGATTGAGTTCTCTTTTCTTGCGTACCATGGGGCGATCTCCTGAGTTGGTAGGATTTTAGACCGCTTACACAAAATTCAGTACAGTCTCGCCGCGTCGCGTAGAAGTGCTCTCGGCTGGGGTAGTCACACCGCTACCGAGCGTAGCAAAACACTTAGACGAGTATGGTCACTACCGCGTTCAGATTGAAAGAGAGAACCGAACGGTCGAACTGACGGTGCAACTACAGGCCGCTGCTGTCAACATCCATCCCCACAAAGACTTGAGTCCCGCTAAGCACAAGACGCAAGGGCTCTCGCTGGTCGTCGCCACTGAAGTCGCCTGTGTAGATGTCAAAACGCAAGCTGACTGCTTCGAGCCCGAAGCCGCACTTGCTTGGGTTCTCCTCACCAGTCTACCGATTGAGTCCACAGAAGCTGTCCAGCGCGTTGTCCGCTTCTATGCCCTCCGCTGGCGGGTAGAGCGATTGCACTTCACACTTAAATCTGGGGCACTCAACGTTGAAAAGTTGCAGTTTGATGACGTTCATACACTCACAAACGCACTAGCTTTCTACTCGGTGGTGGCTTGGCAGCTACTGGCGCTGACCTATGCGCTGCGCCACGACCCAACACAGCCTGCTGAGACTCTGTTTGAGCCTGATGAAGTCGCTATCTTGCAGCAGCTTGCACGTCAGCCGATTAGCTCTGTGAAAGCGGCGGCCTTAGTCTTGGCCAAATTAGTCGGCTTTGCGCCTTCCAAACAGCAACCGTTACCGGGTGTCAAAGTCCTCGCTATGGCCATTGAACGGTTCTTCTTCGTTAAACTTGGCGCTACGGCTGTTGCAAAACCCCTACAAGATTAGCCCGCAGGGGGAGGTGGGTCCGACAAGCCCAGCCGCTCAGCCAATCTCTCCATTCCCTACCCTTCCAAATGATCGCGAAAATACTCTCGATACACCTCACATCGCGGCGATGCCTCATTCCCACTTAGCCGCACCAGCCCCATACTCTCCAGCTTAAAAGACGCCTCCGCATCAATCTCCACTGGCTTGCCCTTACTCACCACCTGCCGAAACGCCTCCGCCAGCGCCGGATAGTCGCGCAGCACATACAGATGCCGCCGCAAATGGTCGCTGTATATCCCCGACTCCGTCGCCGCCATCTCCGCCAGCGCAGTCAGCGTCATATCCTCTCGCCGCAAATGATATAGCGCCTTCCGAATCAAATACGGATGCCCGCCCACCAGCGCCATCAGCGCCTCTGCACTGCTCGCACTCGCACTCAGCCCATAGCGCCCCGCCAAATCCTGCACCTGCTCCAAGTCAAACTCCGCCAGCTCCACATTCTTGCCCACATTAAACGGCGACTGATTGATATTCAGCGGCACATACGCCTCGGTCGAATGCACCATCACCAGCCGCAAATTCTCCCACAGCTCACTGCCAAAATCACCATACCGGGCCGACTCGTACCATGATCGCACCAGCGCAAAAAAATCATCCGCTACCACCGGATGCGGAAACACCATATTCACCTCGTCCAAGGCCAGCACCAGCGGCGCATCTAGCTCCTCTAGCAAACACTCTTCAAAGTAGGCATTGCACTTATCCTTGCTGCCAAAGCCCACATCCGACTCGCCCGTCCAATAATCCCTCAGCTCCGATAGCTTCTTTAGCCTGCGCCCTACCTGCGAGCAAAACCACTGCAGCAGCAGATCCAAATCGTTAAATAGCTGGCTATCTGCCCGCTGAAAGCTAATCGGCACCGTCTGATAGCCCTGCTCCCGCGCATGGTTCAAAATCCGCGCCATCAGCGAAGTCTTGCCCATCTGCCTCGGCGCTTTAATCCGAATCAGCGCCCCCGGCTGCTCAATCTCCGCAAAGCAGTCTGTTTCAATCGGTGGCCGCGCTACGTACAGTCCCGTCTTGAACTGCACCGCCCCACCCGGCTCCCGCTTCAGCTCTGGCTCCGCCACTGGTAAAGGCGGCCTGTCCACGCTTTCTACTAGCTCTACGCTTTGCCCTATAGATGCTCCCGAAGCCTGTGCCGCCGGAGTCTCCTGATCTTCCAGCCAGATATCCCGCTGCGTCTCTAGCCGATTCCCTCTTTGGCCCTCTCGTCGGACTTCTCCCTGATCCTCTCGTTTGCCCTCTTCTGCTGCTTGCCCAGCCATCAGCGCCATCAGTTCCTCTATCAGCGCCGAAGTATCCGCCTCAGACCACCACTCCCGCTGCTGAATTTGCTGCAAATATCCCCGCAGCTCATAGTTAAGCGGATCATCTAGCGGAAACTGCACCCGAATCGGCAGAATCACCGGATACCCATCCCCCCGCTGATCCTGGAGCGATCTGGCCCGCTTCACCTCCTCCGTCACCATCTCACTCGTCGCCGACAGTGGTGACAGCAGCAAAATGAAATAGTCACACTGCCGCAGCTCTGTCGCGATACGATCCCGCCACTTTTCCCCCAGCCGAATACTCGCCGCCGCCATAAACGCCCCATATCCCGCCGCCTCAAACGCCTGATACAGCGTCAGCGCCAGCGCCTTGTCCGCCCCCTCGTCCCGATAGCTAATAAAAACTCTCCCGGCTGCCTGTCCCCGCTCTCGATCACTGGGGGCTGAGCGCAGCCGCAGCCCGTCATCAATCACCTGCCCCGCCCGCGTCCGCAAAACCGGCGTCGCCCCTTCACTCATCCCCTCTAGCTCAATCGCCGTCCGGCCCATCTCATACGCCGCCTCATACGATCCGCCATTGCCCAGCGACGTATAGAACCCCCTGGCAAAGCACACCGCCGCCGGGTCTCCGATCGGCTGATTCATCCCCACCACACAAGAGACAAACTGACTAATCGCCTGCGCCTGCGTGTCCGAATAGCAGGCATTCAGCAGCACGCACTCCACACTCGCCACCTGCTGAAACAGTCGCGCCAGCGCCCGCGTTGGCACCAGCTGAGATCGCCCCCGACCATCCTCTAGCACCAGACCGCGATCGCCACTCCCATGCCCCAGAAAATGCACAATGTGAGGATTGTGTGACACCAGTAGCTGCATCAAATCCTCAGTTCGCACCGCCCACTCTGATTTGATATCGAAGCGATCGCGCTCATTCGACAGCCGCAGGCTCTGCTGGATCCCTCGCACCTCCTCATCCAGCCGTAAGTGAGAAGTATTTTGGGGATTGGCCGCCAGAATTAGGATTTTGCGAACTGGAAAGCGAGAACTCATCAGGGCACACAAATGCTACACCCTATGTACCATTACGCAGACACAACAAACCACCGCAAGCATAAATCCTCACGGTGGTTGATGTTGGGTGAGATCGGATTGGGAGCGGAAGTTGCCGAGCCTACCCCGGCCCTGACGGACCGCTCTCCGAGGAGGGGATCTACTTCAGTCTATAAAAACAAAGGTTACCTAGATCGCCTTAAATCACATCGCCGAGACAACTCCCCTCCGAGGAGGGGTGCCCTTCAGGGCGGGGTGGGTCCGCAACGTAGGCTATCACCAATATCTCTCAATTGTGTCTACCCGCTCAATTGCCTATACACGGAGTCTTCGCGCATAAATCACCCGGTTGGTGTAGAGCGCGATCGCACTAGCAAGATTCAGAAGTGTCATCCTCCTGCTTCTTTTTGCGAACAGCAGCCCAGCCCATGGCTAAAAGCCCTGGTAGAGCAACAGGAGTGGGAATAGGCGTGACCTCAATCGCACTTAGCAGATAGTCGTCATTGAAATCTGTGACGCTAAATCCGAACAGGCTTCCTTGAGGAGACGGCGAAAATGAAAAGAGAGCCGGTTGAAAACTCTCCAAGAATCCTCCTCCTGGAATGTCGGCGCTCATAAACACAGATCCATCAACGAGCAACTTGAAAGCATCATTCGCACTGACGGCTTTGAACGTTGCAGACACTAGATTGACTTTCTCTGAAAAGAGCAAGTTGAGTGTTTCATCGAGTCCAAGTCCGTCAATCTGATTACTGTCAAAGTTGAATATAGAATTTGACACGCCCAAGCCAGCGCTACTCTGAAAGACCTTGCGACTGTTGCCGTTCGCAATGCTACCGGTAGCTGTGAGGTTTATACCACCACTAGAAAAGTCAATCTGATTAACCGTCCGGAATGGTCCTCCAAAGTCAAAGCTTAGAGCCTCAGCAGGTGTTGCTCCTAGAAAGGAAGCTGTAGTCAAGGCGCTAGCAATCAAAGCACCATTTAATAGCTGTTTTTTCATTGATTTTTTCAGGGAAGAACAAATGTCTAAGAACATGCTCGGCCTGCATAGCTTCATCAGTATCGCTGCCCTAGTAGATAGCTAGAGCAGATACCGCAACAGCCCCCCAGAAAAACTACCTGTCTTCATAAGCAGGAATTCAGTCTAAGGAGCCTTTGACGCTAACAGATAGTTAAGGTCAGTAGCTCTATCTAGCTATGACCAAGAATTCAAAGACAAAGAAATTTAACGACGAAAATAATGCACTCATTCTTATTCATCAACCGCTAAGTTGCATGAATTCAACACCCTGAAAGAGAACGCCTATCTCGACCTTCCTAGAAATTAGAGGCAATCCTCCAACCGCCCCTTTTATGGAGCACACTCCTCTAGGAGTCGAGTTCACGTTTCACGTATGGATTTTATCTCATAACGCACAAATCTGCAGAAGTTGCAGGAAGAATCCGTAGTGAAACCTCTATAAGTTTATAAACTTTTACAAACTGCTAAGGCTGAGTAAAAAGCTAACCCTGCTTAGCCTCAGCAGTTTTGTAGCTAAATTACCCGGTTCGTATACAGCGCGATCGCGTCCTCAGGCTTGATCACCACCACAGAAGGCGCAGTCGTTCTTCCAACCAGTACACCTGCTGCCGCACCCCCGGCAACTTCCCATAAATCAGGTCTGCCAAAGACTTCACCTAGCACATAGCCACCGACTGCACCAATCGCCGCATCAGTCAGGACCGCACCAGTTGAGGTTTGTCTGGGGTCTTTGCGCTCAGAAAATAGGTCAGAGCGAGCATCAATGCTGAAAATCTGATTGTTGAGCTCGATCGCGTTGGCGACATACACTAGCCCCCCGTTGGAGGGCTCAAACCGACCGCGAATCAAAGTGCCAACCGGTAGCTGTCTGCCGTTCAAATTCGAGACGTTTTTGATCACCAGATCGTAGTCGTGCGACTCTCTTTTATCCAGGTAAAGCGTCTCACTGCGTCTGAGCTTCGTATCTAGGACAGAAGACTGTGCGCTCTGTGTGGGTGAGTTCTGCGTGGGTGTGTTTTGAGCGGTGGTCGTATTAGAAGCCGGTGTAGAGCGCTGAGATGAGAAGACCTGAGCATTTGCCGCTGTAGACAAAGGGCCAGCACCCAGCATGAATAGGGCAGACAGCCCGCCAAGCAATAGAGACTGAGCCAGCGGTGGAGACGTACGCGATCGCGCTAGAGATTTCATTTGCAACTTTCCTTCAGATAAACGCTAATAAACAAAAACCAGCACAGCGCGTTGTCACCTGATGTTGCCATTCATTCAACTTATTTAATATAGCCCGAACAGATTGTCAATGGCCATCTGTAGGCCGGTCTGAACACTGGTCAATACATCAGGCCGCACCCCCGCCAAAATGCCCGCTGCAAAGCCGAACAAATGCCCTTCCCAAGAAACTGTGATCGCCCGAGGATTTGGCAGCATCGCCCACAGCTGAGGTCCATACAGCACAAACACAATAGCTGCTAGGCAAATTGTCCATAGCGTCGGCACTACATAGCTACCCACCAGCAAAAAGCCGATATAGCCAAAAATTAGTCCGCTTGCTCCTATATGAATCGCCTCGCGTCCAAATATCCAGGTACCAAGCCCTCCAGCCAGCAGAATAATCGCAGTCACGGTATAAAAATCACTTGCCCCCTGAAGCCCTTCCTGTAACAAAACCAGCCAGCCCAATACTAGAAAAGGCAGCGTATTTGCCAGCAAATGTCCGACATCTTTATGCAAAAAAGGCGCAAACGCGATTCCTACTAGCCCAAGCGGTTGACGCGGTCGAATACCTAGTAGCTGACCAGGACCACCACCGAATATCCAATTGACAAGACTGGCTACCCAGGCCAGGATCAGGCCGTCTCGTAAAACATATAGCTTGGTGCTCCAGCCCGGATCTCTAGAAGAAAGCACTAGCGTAATAGCTGCTAAGGCCAGAAAGATAGGTAAAAGCGGCGACCGGCTCTTGAACACGCGAATTGTCCAAATATTTCTGAAGGGTTGTGGGACAATGTAAACCGATATAGGCGGGCTTTGCCAGACTTAAAATTCAAGACAAGAATATGGAAGACAGCATGAAGATCAAAAACGTTGCAGCGCGGTCAGTTGCAGTTTGTATTGGTTTAGGCATTGGCCTGAGCGTAGTTCTAGTCGGACTGCTAGGATTTGCCACGCCGAGCTGGGCCTACATTCAAGAAGATGTCGACATGCTGATACGTGACAACGAATGCCCGGTGTGCATTTTGAACGACGCCGATCTAAGTGGCGCACAGCTACACGAGGCCAATCTCAAAGTCGCCTCCTTGACCGGGGCAAATTTAACCGATGCAGATTTGAGCAATACCAACCTGATGCTCTCTGAGCTGATCGGCGCAAATCTGACCAGCGCTGATCTGACTGGCGCAGAGATGAACGGCGCACAGCTAAGAAACGCTAATCTGACCGGCGCAGACTTGAGCGGAGCGACCCTGACACAGTCAAACCTAGAAGATGTCAACTTTACCAATGCCAAGCTGATCAACACTGAGATGACCGCGGCAGTCGTCGGCATCGCCAACTTCACTGGCGCAGACCTTACTGGCGCAAATCTACGAGCAGTGAACCGCAGCCGAGCAATTTTTTGTCACACAATCATGCCAGACGGCGATGAAGAAAATAGAGATTGTGACTAGCATAGGAGTAACCAACGACTAAGTAGAACCAAACATGTCTAAACTGGGTGCAATCTCTTCAGAACCAACCTTAGAATCGACTAACCCACCGCCAAGCCAGTCAACGCTAGCCAAAAATGAGCTACAAAAGCCGCGTGGACTGTCGCTAATGCGGCGACTGGAGTGGGTGCTCGATCCGGTGAGCTATCTAGAGCGGACTAAAACTAGCACCCCCGATTTCTTTGAAGAAGATTCTTTAGGCTTTGGGGAAGGCGCGACCGTGATTGCCTCGCATCCCGAAGCGATGCAGTACATTCTGACACGCGATCGCACCACTTTCAGCGCTCCCGGTGAGTTCAACCGGCTACTCTCGCCTTTTCTCGGCACCCAGTCAGCAATCATGCTCAGCGGCGAGCAGCACAAGGTCAGACGCCAGCTGATGACCCCCGCTTTTCACGGTGAGCGGCTGAGCGTATACGGCCAGCTAATCTGCGATCTGACCAAAGATCTGATCGAATCCCTGCCAAAAGGCGACCCCCTTCCAATTCGCGAACTCACCCAAAAAATCTCTCTGAACGTCATCTCCAAGATTGTTTTTGGCTTCACCGACGGGCCACGCTCAAAAGAGATCATGGCCACGCTCACCGCAGTCGCAGACAGTGTTAGCTCACCGGCATCCGCCGCACTGTTGTTCTTCACCTGGATGCAAAAGGACATAGGTCCGTGGAGTCCCTGGGGCAAGTTTGTACGCAAGCGGCAAATGCTCGACGACTTGATCTATGCGGAAATACGCGATCGCGCCGCCGCCATGAACAAAACTGCTGACGGCACAGAGAACGGCACTGGCAGCAGCGATCGCACCGACATCCTCTCAATGCTGATGGCCAGCCGCACCGAAGACGGCGAAGCCCTCAGCGAAAGCGAACTACGCGACGAGCTCATGGCCCTACTCTTTGCTGGTCACGAGACCACCGCCACCGCCATGGCCTGGGCGATGTACTGGATCCACAAGCTTCCAGACGTAAGAGCAAAGCTCCTAGCCGAACTAGACGAGCTAGGACCAGACGCCGATCCAATGGCGACAGCTCAGCTCCCCTACCTCACCGCCGTCTGCAAAGAAACCCTTAGGCGCTCTCCAGTCGCCATGTTCACCTTCCCCCGCCGCGCCGAAGAGTCCGTTGACCTAATGGGTCACCATTTCCCTGTAGGCACCGTTTTCCTCGGCAGCATCTTCCTCACTCATCAGCGAGAAGATCTCTACCCCGACCACAAAGCCTTCCGACCCGAGCGATTTTTAGAGAGAAAGTTTTCTCCCTATGAATTTATTCCCTTCGGCGCTGGCTCCAGACGCTGCGTAGGCGAAGCCCTAGCCCAGTACGAAATGAAGCTTGCGATCGCCATGATGGTCGCCAACTATCGGTTTGAGCTGGCCGATGACAAGCCCGAAACCGCTAGCCGCCGAGGTGTAACTCTCGCTCCAACCAGGGGAGTCCCCATGGTCTTCAAGGGTACTCGGCAAACAGAAAAAACAGGTTAATTTCACATGGCTACACTCTTTGATCGCAGTCACTGGGGACGCATTCGGCTGACTGGCGCAGACCGAGGCAGATTCTTACACAATCAAACTACCAACAACATAGAACAGCTCTCGGCAGGCAAAGGCTGTCACAGCGTATTTGTCACTTCGACCGGACGCACGATTGATCTAGCGACAGTCTATGCGTTAGAAGATTCTCTTTTAGTTGTTGTTTCTCCGGGCATGACCCAGCAGCTATATGACTGGATGGATAAATACATTTTCTTCTCTGACAAAGTAGCTTTGATAGACGAAAGTAAAAATACTTTTTTATTCACGGTGATTGGAGAAGGCTGTGATGAATTGGCGCGATCGCTCGGCGCAGAGGCCTTAATTGGTCAAAACGCTTTCACCCACCAAACAGCAACATCACCTGGTTTAGGCGTTAACATCACAGCAGCCAACGATTCAGAAGCTGCCATCCGAATAGCCTGTGATGGAGAGCTAGCCATACCGGGCTACACCCTTTGGGGTCCGCTTTCCCAAGCAGACACCGTCCACCAAGCCATTCTCTCTGTAGGTATCACCACCGGCACAGATGAAGAATGGGAAAGCCTACGCATTCAACAGGGGCGCCCCGTTCCTGGTAAAGAACTCACAGAAGACGATAATCCGCTAGAAGCCGGACTGTGGCACAGCATTTCCTTTGAAAAGGGTTGCTACATCGGTCAGGAAACCATTGCCCGACTTAACACCTACAAAGGCGTCAAGAAAAGACTGTGGGGCATAGCCCTTGATCAAACAGTTCCAGCTAATACCAACATTTCGCTAGATGGAAAAACAATCGGCAAGCTCACTAGCCTTACAGAGACGGAAGCTGGCTACTTTGGCCTCGGCTACCTGCGTACTAAAGCCGGTGGTCAGGGATTAGACGTGGAGCTGGCAGGCGCGAAAGCGACCATAAGAGCCGTTCCTTTTGTTCGACACGACTATTACGAGCCAGACACACAAGAGCCAGACACATAAGAGCCAGACACATAAGAGCCAGACGCAAACGCACTTTCAGATAATTGATGCTGAGTAGATTTTTCAATTCAATCGAATTGGAATAGTGACCACGAATTCAGTCCCAATTCCTTCTTCAGAAAAGCATTCAATTTGACCATGATGTTTTTCTACCACGATCTGATAGGTGATTGCCATTCCGATACCGGTGCCTTTCCCTACGGCTTTGGTGGTAAAGAAAGGATCAAACATTCTGTCTTTGATAGAGGCCGACATCCCTGTTCCGTTGTCTGCCAGAATAACGACGATGCTGCCGTCACGGACTCGTGTACTCAGTGTAATTTTTGGTACTTTATTAGAAGTTGGATTGTCTTTCAAGTCACTTTCTAGAGCATCAATCGAGTTTGCTAAGATATTCATGAATACCTGATTGAGCTGACTGGCAAAGCATTCTACTAGGGGTAGATCGTTATAATCTTTCACTAGCGCTATAGCAGGGCGATCGGGCTGCGATTTGAGGCGGTGTTGTAAAATCAGCAGCGTACTTTCTATGCCTTCATGGATGTCAATTGCTTTGCAGCCGACCTCATCCATTCGTGAAAAATTACGTAGCGATAGAACGATCTTTCGAATTCGTTCTGTTCCTTTTCTCATAGACGAAAGTGTTTTTCGCAGATCGGTTTGAACAAACTCTAAGTCCAAATCTTCAGCGGCTGCTTGGATAGCCTGATGAGGGATAGGATAGTGCTTTTCGTAGAGCTGTAGGAAATTAAGCAGATCTTCGATGTATTCCTCTACAGGTTTGAGATTGCCATGAATGAAGTTGACTGGGTTGTTGATTTCGTGGGCAATGCCTGCCACCATTTGTCCTAAGCTTGACATTTTTTCAGTTTGAACGAGCTGAGCTTGAGCCTGCTTAAGCGTTTGAAGGATTGTTTCTAGCTGCTGCGCTTTTTCTTGGGCAAGCACGGCACTGCGCTCGGCTCGAGCTAACAAATTCGCCTGATATATCGCCACGCCGACCTGTCCGGACAGAGTGCTGAGCAGGTCAATTTCATCGCTCTCCCAGACTCTCGGTTCTGAGCATTGGTGGGTGATCAGCAGGCCCCAGAGTGTGTCTTTTACCAGAATAGGCATCACCAATTTGGCTTGAACGTAGAGGCTTCGAAGGTAGTTTTGGTATTGGGCGCTAATATCTGCTTTTTTGATGTCGGCGATCGCACGGCTATGTCCCTGCTGATACTGCTGGGCATACTGTCGATGGAACTGACTATCCATGCCCGCATCGCCTAGTATGGAAGGGTAGCCTTCCACCACAGACTCAACCACAACCTGCCCATTCCAGTTTGCGCTAAAGCGGTAGATCAACGCCCGATCTACCGCGAAGAGCTGCCGAACTCGATCCACCGTAATCTGCTGAATGGTTTCCAAGTCGAGCGACTGTCTGATTTGAGCTGAAAGCTGGTTGAGTAGCTCGCTCTGCTGTGCTAGCTTTCGAAAAGTTGCTTCGGACTGCTTTAGCAAATCTTCGGCAATTTTACGCTCGGTGATGTCCTCAATGGTGCCGAGCAGTCCAACTACCTTGCCAGCCGTGTCATGCAGAGGGAATTTACTGGTTTCTCGCCAGCTCAGCTGTCCATCGGCCTGACGCTGAGACTGCTTGATACGTAGCATGGGCGTATTGGTATTCATGACTTTGCGATCGCACTGCGCATACCAATCTTTCTGCTCTTGCGTCCAGGGTAGATCGTCATCGGTAATACCAGGCACCTGGCTTGAATCAGCTAGTCCGGCCATCTCAGCCCATCGGTGATTGCTGCCAAGGTAAACCCCCTCCCGATTTTTCCAAAAGATATATTGAGGAATATGATCGAGCACAATCTGCACAAACTCAGCCATACGGTGCGTCGAAGCCGCTACTTCTAAGCTGAGCTTTCTGGGTTCACGATCTGGTGCGCGATCGCTTTGAACGCGATCGCAGCGGCGGGCTTTTGTTCGCGCGGTCGACAGATCTGATAGAGAAGCTGTCTCCAAACCAGGCATCTCAACGCCCGCTGGCAGGTTATTCAAGGTCGCCGACTGTAATCGAACCGGACTCATCGCCCGACCAATGCTCAAAATTTGGTACAGCCGACCTTGTTTGTCTTTTAGGGGTGTGTAGGTCGTTTCGTAATGCTGCGCCCCTGTTTGCTTTCCTACAGTGGGCATATCGGTGGTGGGCATGTCAGGGAGCAGAGTATCAGGGAGCAGAGTATCAGGGAGCAGAGTGTCAGCGAGCAGAGTGTGTACCCGTCGTTCGGCCTGCCCGGTTTGTAAAACGGTTTTTACCACGTCTACTACTTGCTGCCCATAGGTTCCTAGTTCAGAAGGCTGAGGTGGCTGCACTGCTGACCCTAAGTCTGTTTGCCCAATAGCTTCTGCTAAGCGTTGCAGTCGTTCTCTCAGGGCTGAACTGATAGCAACGCACTGACCACTGCTGTCGTAGCACGCCATAACCTCCGTGGTTTGAGCCACAAGATGGCGGAGATCGCACTCAAAGTCGGAGGCAGCAACAGCAGTCATAGTCTTCTTTGTGAGAGGTGTGCGAAGAGTAAGATATTTCTTGATTCATAGTGCCCACAGCTTCTTTGCGAAGCTTAGAGAACACAGCCACCACTCGAGACTTTTCGGAGGATGTAGCGCTTGTAACCGTCGCAATAGGCAATCAGCGCAAAAGTAGTTTTCGTAAGAGTAATTCCCGTAGAAAAGTAATTCCCGTAGAGAAGATCTCAGCAAAGATGCATCAGTATCGACAAAATGTAGAGTATTCTTCTTTAACAGCATTTTTGTCTTGACGTTTTGCAAAAAATAGGACAGTTTCCTTATGGTTTTTGAGCATAGTCAGCAAGCGGTTTTTCGTCGTCGGACGCTTTTGCGGGGAATAGCAGGGTTTGGTACGGCTGTTGCAATTTCAAAGCTCACCGGCTGTACGCCCACGACGACGGAGGAAGCTGGCGCAGGCGAAGCTGGCACCGAACCCGTCAAACTTGGGCTGGTTGCCGCTATTACCGGATCTTCTGCGCTGTCGGGTGAGTCGATCAAGCGAGGACTAGAAGTTGCTATTGATGAGATTAATGCCAACGGCGGTGTGATGGGAGGCCGGTCAGTTGAGCTGATCATTAGAGATGATGAATCGACGCCTGCAAAAGGGGTTGCCGCTGCCCGCGAGCTGATCGAGCAAGAACAGGTTGCTGCTATCTTCGGCGGGCTAGACTCGCCTGTTTCGCTGGCGATGCTGTCTGTAATTCACGAGCTAGAAACTCCCTATATGGGCGTTTGGGCAGCAGCGACCGGCATCACTCGCAATGATTTCGAGCCAAACTATGCCTTTCGCGTCTCCGCCAACGACAACATTGTCGATAGCTTTTTGACCCGATACGCCCAGCAGGAAAAAGGTGCCTCTAAAGTAGGTCTGGTGCTGATTAACAATCCCTGGGGCGAGTCTAACCAGAAGGGTTTTGAGGAGTGGGCTCCGAAATATGATTTGGAGATTGTGGGCATCGAAAAGTTTAACGATGGCGATACCGATATTTCGGCACAGCTAGGCCGACTGCAGGCGAGTGGCGCTGAAACGCTGCTGCTGGTAGCCAACGCTGCGCCAGGAGCGCAGATGATGAAGTCTTTGGAGCGGCTGAACTGGGATGTGCCGGTCGTCTCTCACTGGGGTATCTCGGGTGGACGGTTTCCAGAACTAGCTGGGGAAGAGACCGCAAAAAAGGTAACCTTCGTGCAAACCTATAGCTTTTTTGGTGAGCAAAGCCCGGTAGGTGAAAAGGTGCTAGCGGCCCTGAAAGAAAAATATGACCTAGCTGGACCAGAAGATATTCTAGCGCCGGTAGGCACAGCTAACGCCTACGATGCGATGAATCTGATGGCGCTAGCGCTAGATACTGCCGAATCGCTAGAGGGTCCTACTCTGCGCGAAGCGTTTTACAGTCTTCCTACCTATGAAGGACTAATCAAAACCTACGAGCAGCCGTTTACCCCTGACAATCACGATGCGCTCGACGAAGATGACTATATTTTGGTGCAGTGGGATGGCAATCAGATCGTACCGATAACTTCCTAAGCGCTATCTCCTAAGCACTGCTTCTCTATTCCTCTAACCTCCAAACCCTCATGTGGCCACAGTTAATCTTGTCTGGGATGGCGATTGGAAGTATGTATGGCCTGGTTGCACTGGGTTTTCAGATGACCTACGCCGTTTCCAATACTATGAACTTCTCTCAGGGGGCCATGGTGATGATAGGGGCAGTGCTTTGCTACTGCTTGAACATTACCTGGGGCGTTCCGGCGATCGCAGCGGTCCCTATTACACTTGTTCTTTGCGCCGTCTTCGGGCTTCTAATCGAACGCTGGATTGTCCGGCCCTTTGCGCGTAATGGCTCTCAGTCTTGGCTGCTAAGCACGATTGCACTGGGCATCATCGCTGAAAACGTGGCAATGCTCACTTTCGGAAAGGAAGTGCGAGGCTATCCCTCACCGCTGGCCGAAACGCCCGTTTCTGTTTTGAACTTTGGCGTGTATCCGTTAGAGATTGTGATTCCAGTTGTGGGACTGGCGGTTGCCATTGGGCTACGGCTGCTGTTTGACCGAACGCTGTGGGGCAAAGCCTTTCGGGCGGCCAGCGAAAATCCGCAAACCGCTCGGCTGCTAGGCGTACCGGTTACCTGGCTGATTGCTCTTTCTTTTAGCTTTTCTACGGTGCTAGCGGGCTTGGCCGGTATGCTGATTGCACCGATTGCTAATGTGTCGGCCACGATGGGGACGCTGCTAGGAGTAAAGGCATTTGCCACTGCAATGATTGGCGGATTGAGCAATCCGTGGGGGGTAATGCTCGCAGGGGTACTGTATGGCGTGGTTGAGTCGGTAGCGGCTGGCACTTTAGGCGGAAGCTATCGAGAGATTGTTGGATTTGCGGTGGTCATCGTAGTTCTCACCTTTCGGCCCAACGGGCTATTTGGTCGAGCGCGCGTTAAAAAGGTCTAGTTCATGAAAGGTCGTCTTATTTTTGGTTTGACTGTCTTTGCGCTGGCAGTCGCCGCTGCGTTAGGTGCGCCGAACACTTACTACTTGTTTGTCCTAGGCATGGTCGCGGTAACGACGATTGTCTCGGTTGGGCTCAATATTCTGGCAGGCCTATCAGGGCAAATTTCGATTGGTCATGCGGGCTTTTTTGCGATTGGGGCCTACGTGGGCAGTTTGCTGTTGCTCAAGGCGCAGTGGCAGTTTGGGCTGGCTTTGGCGATGGCTGCGATCGCATCGGCTGGAACCGGGCTCGCTTTAGCAGGCCCAGCACTTCAGGTCAGCGGTCCTTACCTGGCGATGGTCACTATTGCCTTTGGCATTATTGTCGAGCGCGTGCTGATTGAGTGGGTAAGCTTGACCGGTGGCTTTGGTGGGCTCTCAGGCATCCCAAAACCGGCATTTTTAGGGTTGCAGCCAGCCCTGCGAGAGAGCGTTCTTCTGGCTATCGTGCTGGCTTTTCTCTCTGTTGTCTCTTTTGCACTGCTCAAGCGTCACGCCTGGGGAAAGGCATTTCAGGCCGTGCGCGACGATGCGATCGCTGCCGCCGCCGTCGGTCTCAATCCTCTATATGTAAAGGTGGTAGCCTTTGCCCTATCCGCCGCGCTAACCGGCATCGCAGGCGTCTTTTTTGCAGTGATCGTCGGATTTGTCAGTCCCGATAGCTTTACGTTCCACCGCTCTATTCTGTTCTTGTTGGCCGTTATTCTAGGCGGGTTAGGTACCGCAGAGGGTGCCTTTATTGGCGCTCTCATCCTGGTCATTCTGCCCGAATTTTTGCATGACTTTGCCGACTATCAGCTGTTGGTTTTTGGCTCACTGTTGCTGCTTACCCTACGACTAGCCCCAGATGGGGTCATGAGTTTGTTTCATCGTTGGACAAAATCCACAGCGCCCGTTCGTCCGCTTTTAGATCCCCCTGATCTGCCTAGTTTTGTCACCCAAAACAAGCAGCAAACGCCTTTAAACATCAACAAAGTGAGCATTCAGTTTGGCGGTGTTAGAGCGGTTGATGGTGTCAGCCTTACGGCCCAACCTGGCACCATCACAGCGGTTATTGGTCCCAACGGAGCGGGAAAAACCACTTTACTCAACTTGATCAGCGGATTCTACCGTCCTCAATCGGGCAGCATTCAGCTCGGGAATATCCAGCTCAATCGAATGAGCAGCCGTCAAATTACAGGCATGGGTGTCAGCCGAACCTTTCAAGCAACCCGGCTATTCAACACGCTCTCAGTTTTAGACAATTTACGGGTGGCCTGGGTCGGTAAGCGCCTGGGATTTGTCTTGAAGGCTCTGTTGGGGATTGGCAGCTCTCATCAGCCGGAATCGGAGCTCTTAGAAGTTCTCTCTTTTGTGGGCTATCAGGGTGATGTTCATACGATAGCGGCGACCTTACCATTCGTAGATCGTCGACTAATCGAGATTGCACGGGCGTTGGTGACTTGCCCACAGGTGCTATTGCTCGATGAACCGGCTGCCGGACTGAGTAAAGAAGATAAGAAGACGCTGGCTCGGCTCATCCGTCGCATTGCTAGTAGTGGGCTCAAGGTAATTTTGATTGAGCATGATATGGAGCTAGTGATGGAGATTTCTGATCAGGTATTGGTGATGGATAGCGGTGCAACAATTGCCCTTGGCTCACCTCAAAAAGTCAAGCAGGATTCTAAAGTACTGGCAGCGTATCTGGGCGTTAGCTCATCTGATAGTAATCTAAGCCGCGAAGCGCCAACAGCTGATGAGACTGTGCTGTCTGTTCGAAACCTGGTGACGGGTTACGATGCTCTACAGGTTCTCTCTGGACTGTCTTTGGAGGTAAACAAAGGAGAGTTAGTCACTGTCATTGGAGCCAACGGCGCAGGAAAGAGCACGCTGCTTAAGAGCTTAGTTAATTTGCTGCCTGTTTGGTCGGGTGATGTAACCTTTCTCGGTCAGCCAATGGCGATGGTCCCTGTTCATAAAATGGCGGCAAAGGGACTGGTGCTGGTGCCAGAAGGCCGTCAGGTACTGAAGGAGCTAGATGTGGTGGACAATCTTCGACTAGGCGGATTTGATCGCCGTGACGCTGATATTGAACGCGACATACAGCGGCTGCTAGATCGGTTCCCTCGGCTCAAGGAGCGTCAGCATCAGAAAGCAGGGCTACTCTCTGGCGGAGAGCAACAGATGCTGGCGATCGCCCGTGGTCTGATGGCCAAACCGACGCTGCTCCTGCTAGACGAACCCTCTTTGGGGCTTGCCCCTCAATTGGTCATCAGTCTCTACGCGACCTTGGCCAACCTGCGCGACGAAGGCATGACCATCTTGCTGGTAGATCAAATGGCTACGCTCGCTTTAGAGATCGCCGATCGCGCCTACTTACTAGAGACCGGACAAATTGTGCGTGCAGGCGACGCTCAAAACTGGCTGAGCGACCCCAACATCTCGCGAATGTATTTAGAAGGATCGGTCTCTGGATAAAGGTGGAAATTTTCCTGTTGCCTCCATCTGGGTAGGTACAAAACTACGCAATGCATTGTGCAGTTTGCTAAGCACTTTGCTTTATTTGAAAAGGGTTGTAGCTATTGATTATGCTGGCAGCAAAGTGCCGGAAGCTATAGCAGCATTCGAGCAATATTTCTCACGGCCTGCGACGGTTAAATTTGTTCTTTAGATCTTCTGGATCAAAAGTAGACGAGTTGTTTTGTTTTTTACCCTGTTGACTCGTTTTCAATCCACTACTGCCCGGTTTCTTTTTAGGAACAGGCTTCTTGATTGGAGCTCCATTAGATGGATTCGATCGCCCAGGGCTACTCTCCTTGGAGGCAGTCTTTTTGGAATTAGCCTGCTGTTGAGCCACTTTGTTCGATTGTTCGCCACCATCTAGTCGCATACTCAGCCCAATGCGCTTTAGCTTTTCTTGAATCTCCATCACCTGAACTTTCACTACCTGACCTACTTGCACAATCTCTTTTGGATCGCTCACATAGCGATTGGCCATCTGAGATACATGCACCAGACCGTCCTGATGCACACCAATATCGACAAATGCGCCAAAGTTAGCAACATTGGTTACTACGCCTTCTAACACCATGCCGGTTCGGAGATCTTTAATCTCATTTACGCCGCTGGCAAACTGCGCGTAGGTGAACTGTGCTCTCGGATCTCTACCCGGCTTCTCTAATTCACTCAGAATATCTCTCAGCGTCGGTTCTCCTACTTTCTCGCTCACATAGTTTTTGAGAGAGAGCTGTTTTAACTTTTCGCCTGCCTGCGGAATCTCTTTGAGTGGCACCTGCAAATCTTTGGCCATTGTTTTGACCAAGCCATAGCTTTCGGGATGCACGGCGGTATTGTCTAGCGGGTTGTCACCATCTCGAATACGCAGAAAGCCAGCGGCCTGTTCGTAAGCTTTGGGTCCTAGCTTACTTACCTTGAGGAGAGTTTTGCGATCGCGAAACCGACCAATCTCATCCCTAAAGCTAACAATATTATTCGCCACCGCCGAACTCACGCCCGAGACATACTGCAACAGCTCTCTAGAAGCCGTATTGAGATCAACGCCCACGTAGTTCACACAGCTTTCAACCGTGTCATCTAGCTTTTGCTTCAGCCGCTTTTGATCGACATCGTGCTGATATTGACCAACGCCGATAGATTTGGGATCAAGCTTGACCAGTTCAGCCAGCGGATCTTGCAAGCGGCGACCAATGCTAATTGCTCCGCGAACCGTGATGTCTAGGTCAGGGAATTCAGCGATCGCACTCTCACTCGCCGAATAAATAGACGCGCCCGATTCACTCACCATAATCTTGGTTGGCGGGTTCTCTAGCGGCGCGATCGCCTCAGCCACAAACTCGTCCGTCTCGCGGCTAGCCGTGCCGTTGCCAATCGCAATCAGCTGAATGTCATATTTTGAGATTAGGCGAGTCAGCGTGGCGATCGCCTCCACTCGCCGCCCTTCACCCGTATGTGGAAAAATCGCCTCATATGCGAGGAACTGCCCGGTCTCACTAATCGCTGCGACCTTACATCCCGTCCGAAACCCTGGATCTATCCCCAACGTCGGCTTCATTCCCGCCGGAGCCGCCAGCAGCAGATGGCGCAGATTCTCGGCAAATGTCTGAATTGACTCTCCATCAGCCCAGGCTTTTTTCTCAGCAATCACCTCGTTTGTCAGCGTTGTTTTCATCAGCCGATTAAAGCCATCCTTCACCCAATCCGCATAGAAACTGCGCAGTACCCGATCAGATGTTCGCAGCTGGCTTCCCAATAGATACTCCAAAACCGCCGTCTCATCGAAGCTCAATGCGAGCTTCAGTACGCCTTCCTTGTCTCCGCGCAGCAGCGCCAGCAGGTTATGCGAAGCGATTTTACTGACAGGTGTCTGATAGCTGCGGTACATCTCATATTTAGTCGTCCCCTCAGCATGAGCCGACTTGATCTTGGAAGTAAATATTCCATGACGTAAAAAGAACTGACGCACATAGGCTCGCAGCGGGGCCTGCTCCGCCATCGCCTCCGCCAGAATATCAGCAGCTCCCTGAAGCGCCGCCTCAGCAGTTGGTACTTCGTCACTGATGAAGGGTTGTGCGATCGCCTCCAGATCTCGCACAGCCTCACCACTCTCATTCAGCTGAAAAATCTCATCTGCCAGCGGTGCCAATCCCTGCTCCCTTGCAATCGTCGCTCTCGTCCGCCGCTTCGGCTTGTACGGCAAATACAGATCTTCTAGCTCAGTCTTACTCAGACAGCCCTCGATCTTAGCTCGCAAGTCCGGCGTCAGCGCCTCCTGCTGAGCAATTACCTCTAGAATCGTTTGCTTGCGAGCCGACAGCTCCGTCAAATAGTCATATCTTTCCGCAATCTGCCGCAGCTGCACTTCATCCAACTCCCCGGTGCGCTCCTTGCGATAGCGAGCAATAAACGGCACCGTCGCCCCTTCTGCAAACAAAACCAGCGCGGCTTCCACCTGCGATAGCCGAACCGAGAGTTCCTGAGCAATCAGCTGAGCAGCGTTCATAGCATTTGTAAAAACATTGGCTCGAATTTTACCATTTCACCCAAAAAACGAACAAAAGATCACCACATCCTCATCCTCACCAGTCCTCAACAACTCCGCTCAAAACCCTTAGAATAAAACATCCTTTCCCCCTCTCCTTTTCTCTCTTCATCGCTAATCCTTCATCGTTCATCCTTTCCCAAATGCTCCCCACCATCCAAAAACTCGCCCAAAAACTCACTCCTCGCCTGATCGAAATCCGCCGCCACATCCACGCCCATCCCGAACTCAGCGGCCAAGAATACAAAACCGCCGCCTACGTCTCTGGCGTACTATCTTCCTACGGCTACCAGGTCCACGAAATGATTGGCAAAACCGGCGTCGTCGCCGAACTCAAAGGCCAGTCCTCCCCTGATGACAACATCCTCGCCATTCGTGCCGACATGGATGCTCTGCCCATCCTCGAAAAAGCCGAAGTCCCGTATATTTCAAAGAGCCCGGGCATCATGCACGCCTGCGGCCACGACGTTCACACCACCGTCGGCCTCGGCACCGCCATGGTCCTAGCTGAACTTACCGAATCAGGCGATCGCCTCTTCCCCAGCACCACCCGCTTCCTCTTTCAGCCCGCCGAAGAAACCGCCCAGGGCGCAAAATGGATGGTCGCCGATGGCGTGATGAAAGACGTCGCCGCAATTTTTGCCCTCCACACCTTTCCCAGCATCCCCGCCGGGACCATCGGCCTGCGTCAAGGCGCACTGACTGCCGCTGCCGACGATCTTGAAATTGTCATCACTGGCGAATCCGGCCACGGCGCTCGCCCGCACGAAGCCATTGACGCCATCTGGATCGCCGCTCAGGTAATTACTCAGCTACAGCAGTCGATTAGCCGCACCATTAATCCACTGCATCCAGCCGTCATCACCATTGGTCAAATCTCCGGTGGTCGTGCGCCTAACGTTATTGCTGACCAGGTTAGATTGACCGGTACCGTGCGATCGCTCCATGCTGACACTCACGCCCTCCTTCCCAGCTGGATTACCCGCATCGCCGAAAAAATTTGTGCTCTTCACGGCGCTACTTGCACCGTCAACTACACCCGTGGCTGCACGTCAGTGCTCAATGATGTTGATCTGACGAACCTCGTTGCCAGCTGCGCCAGCGAGGCTCTAGGAGACGATCGCATTCAATGGATACCCGACGCCTCAATGGGCGCAGAAGACTTTGCCAACTTTACCGATCTCGTCCCTGGTACCATGTTTCGCCTCGGTGTCGGCTTCCCTGATCGCAGCGTCAATCACCCCCTACATCACTCTCAGTTTGAGGTAGACGAAAGCGCTTTGACGACTGGCGTGATCACAATGGCGTATAGCGCCTATCGATACTGGGAAAGAAATAAGACGTAGAGACTTCTCTATCATTCATTTCTTTGCGTGCGCTTCTCCTCTGTCTATTCACCTTTGTCGAGCGGACTGTGTAGGACTACTACACTGCGCGCGGCCACCGGAATCTTGTCAGTCTTCTTGTAGGCTTTCTTGCGTTTGACAAAGCCTTTGGACTTAGTATCTATCAGCATCTTCCACTTGCGGGCTGACCAGTCTACATTTTCCAGGTCGCGCAGCTTCTCTGGAATGGCAAATTCCAAAGTCTCGTAGTGAGCATTAAACATCAGCAAAAAGCTGTCGTCTATCACCTGTTCGCCCTTGTGATTGGGCGTAGCGATCTCTTCTCCGTTCAAAAAGACAGTCAGGGTCTTCACATAGCCTGCGGTCCATTCGTTGTCCATTTCGCCACCATCTACGTTAAACCAACCAATATCGTGGATACCTGATCCGTGGATTTGTCGACCATAGAACCAGGTTCTACGGCGGAAAACGGGATGGTCCTTCACCAGCTTCACTAGCTTCTGGGTATAGCGCAAGAGATCTTTTCCTTCTTTAGAAAGATCCCAATTTAGCCAGGAGAGCTCGTTGTCGTGACAGTAGGTGTTGTTGTTGCCGAATTGCGATCGCCCCATCTCATCGCCAGCTAGTAGCATCGGCACTCCCTGAGAAAGCATCAGTGTCGCCAGAAAGTTTCGCTGCTGCTGCAAGCGCAGGCTCAAAACATTAGGATCGTCCGTATCACCCTCAGCTCCGCAGTTCCAAGCGCGATTGTGATCCTCGCCATCGCGGTTATCCTCACCATTCGCATCATTGTGCTTGTCGTTGTAGCTAGCTAGATCGCGCAGCGTAAACCCGTCATGTGCCGTAATAAAATTGATACTGGCGTGGGGTCTACGGCCTGTGTGCTCATACAGATCGGAGCTACCGGTTAGACGTAGCGCAAATTCACCTAGGGTGCTGTCCTCACCGCGCCAAAAATCTCGCACCGTGTCGCGATACTTGCCATTCCACTCCGACCACAGCAGCGGAAACTTTCCGACCTGATAGCCACCAGCGCCCACATCCCAAGGCTCAGCAATCAGCTTGACCTTGGAGATCACCGGGTCCTGATGAATAATGTCAAAAAAGGTCGCCAGCGTCCCCACCTCAAACAGCTCACGTGCCAGCGCCGATGCCAGATCAAAGCGAAAGCCGTCCACATGCATTTCCTGAACCCAGTAGCGTAGGCTATCCATAATCAGCTTCAGCACCTGTGGATGGCTCATCCGCAAGGAATTACCGCAGCCTGTGTAGTCCATGTAATAGCGCTCATTGCCTTCTACTAGACGGTAGTAGGCAGCATTGTCTATACCTCGAAAGCTGAGGGTCGGTCCCATATGGCTCCCCTCGCCCGTATGGTTGTAGACCACATCCAAAATCACCTCGATCCCCGCTGCGTGCAAAGAGCGGACCATCGTTTTAAACTCTTTGACCTGCTCACCGAGTATGCCAGAAGCGCTGTAGTTGGAATGGGGCGCAAAATAGTTGAGCGAATCATACCCCCAATAGTTGCTCAGTCCTTTACTCGCTAGATAGCCAGGCGTAGCGTGAAAGTGATGAATTGGCATCAGCTCCACAGCCGTGATCCCAATAGATTTGAGATGCTTGATCGCAGCTGGGTGGCCCAGCCCAGCGTAAGAACCCTGAAGCGATCTAGGAACTTTGGGATGCTGCTGAGTAAAGCCCTTGACATGCGCTTCGTAGATAATGGTCTCATTCCAGGGCGTTCTAGGGTATTCATCGCCCTGCCAGTCAAAAGTCGTGTCGACCACTACGCACTTTGGCATCGCCTCGGCACTGTCTTCTATATTGCAGCTGAGGTCTTCGTAGATATCGCCCCAGTTGTAGCCAAAAATAGACTGGCCTGGCGTAACGTTACCGGCGATCGCTAGCGCATAGGGATCGATCAGCAGCTTGTTTGGATTGAACCTGTGCCCCTGCTCCGGCTCAAAAGGTCCATGCACTCGAAACCCGTAGCGCTGCCCTGGATCGATCCCCGGGAAATAACCATGCCAAACAAAGTTATAGACCTCAGTCAGCTCACAGCGAGTCTCTTTTCCCTCCTCGTCAAAAAAGCACAGCTCTACTCGGGAGGCATTTTCAGAAAAAAGCGCAAAATTCGTGCCGTTGCCGTCCCAGGTAGCGCCTAGATGGTTTGCGGTCCCGGGCAACTGTTGAATAGTCATATGAAAACAATTTGAAGAGATACACTGATGGTTTTTAGGACAGAGATAGAAATAGATGCCAATTGTCGCAGCGCTGCTAAATCAAGCTAACTATACCAATACAAACCTCTCTTAGTTTTCTCATCTGCTGACTTTTTCAGGTCTTTTCGCAGGCGGGCATTTGACTAATTTTCGCCTAAGCATATCGCGCCTTACGCAGTCTAGCCACCATTTGTGTTGTTCCTGTCGCCCTACTGCTCTGAACTCAATTCGATTAAATGTCAATGGCCTCAGCTCAAAAAGTATGAGTGAGCCGGTCGCACGTGTGAATGCAAAGACAGATCAACTAGGGCCATTGTCGATGGCATGGTTGATCATAGCGGTAGCGATGAATACGATTTAGACTGGTTTATACTTGATTTTCGACTAGCTACTTGGCTGTGCTCACTTGGCTGTGCTCACTTAGCTGTGCTCACTTAGCTGTGCTTAATGTCTACGCAATAGCTGAATCAGCATAGGGCATAAAAGTCATCAGCGTAAGCAAGATGATTAGGCTAACAGCAAACAGAAGCAGCGTTCCCCAAACTACTGGCTCCTGCCTGATCTTCTGCCAGTCTAAGAGCAAGATAGTTGAGATAGCTGGCTTACGACCAAGAGCGCTTTGCCCAGTTTCCTCTTTGGTAGCCTCTTCTTCTACACTATCTGAGTGATCAGCAGGCATCGTCGGCTCTAGCGCACAGTTGTTGAATAGACCTTTTTGGTCAGCGGTATCGCTATTGCGAGTATGGATATGGTCTGTTCCTAGAGCATCGTCATGCTCGACTTGGTCAAAGTGATTTCTCTCTTGGGCTACTCTCGCCACAGTTTCGGCTGTAGTCAGATGAGAGTCGTGATCCGATCGCGCCTTTTGCGTATTGCTGAGCGCATCTTCTGGACTGATATTCAGAACATTATTTTGAGTAGCCATCTTGTTTCTCCTAATTTCTCTTGATTTTTCTATAAAGCACAACCGGAAGCGATAAGGGAGTAGCTGATAAATAACGTCCCATCCCGTAGGGGCGTAGCATGCTACGCCCCTACGGGATACCGATGCACAGTTGGTATGTTATTTAGACGCACGTCCCTAAGGTGTTTTACTACCACGGCAGATTTAGTAAGGGGTCGTGTTCTGCCGCAGGTGTCCGAGTTCCTTCAACAGAGATTGTCGACTCTAAAGGGGAACCTATCGGCTGTTCATCGCCGCCTATGCTGATAGCTGTATTGCGAAGCTGAGCGTTGGTTAAGTTGAGATTGCTCACGGAGGCACCCGTCACGTTGACTGCGTAGAGCCGAGCACCGCTAAAGTTCACCCAGTCTAGGTGGGTATTGCTCAAATTAGTCTTAATCAAGACGGCACCGCTCAAGTTTGAACCGGTCAAATCAGCCGCTTCCAAATTAGCGCCCTCAAGATGGCTATCACTAAGATCAGCCCCTCTTAAAATGGCATTTTGTAAATCTGCGCCTGCAAGATTGGCTTTTCTCAGAGTGACGCCAGTCAAATCACAGCCGTTGCACTCGTTGAGCAAAAGCAGTCGTTGCAGATTGTTTTTCAGAATCTGATTCTGCAGAACTGTGTTTTGTAAAACCGGGCTTTCAAGAACCGGATTTCCTTCGAGCGGCGGTTCTGCCAAAACGGGAAAGGTCGACAGCAGCAGCGCTAGCGGAAGTATTAGCAGAAACTGAAAATTATCAAGAGACTTATTTCTCTTCGCACTTTGAGAGTTTAGGCAAGAGTCTTTGATCACATTCGCAGAGATTTTCATGAGAGTTCTCCTGTATCGCCAGGTATATCGCGATCACCATGTGGCAACGGATACGTCTGACACTATTAACCGATCCACCCCGACCTCCGCTACGCTCCGGCCACCCTTCCCGTGGAGGAGTGACCAAAGGGGCCAAGGGTTGGGTCTCTGTGTATACGCTAAACACGTACTTTATAGAGCGGCCTTCTGGTATTTCTAATCCACGCGCTTCTAATCTAAACAAAAGATATGAGGAAACTCTGAAGAAAGACAGCCAAAAGCTAAATTCTCTTCTTTCGGCAGCAAAGCTTCAAACACTACCCTCTCAAAGCAGCTATCTAAGTAAAGTTTTTCGTATCAAGCGATACATTTTATTAGCCGCGACTATAATCGAGCCATAGGGAAAAGAATTCAGTCAAACAAGTGACATGAGAGCTGTTACGAGATGCTTTCTGGAATGTTCTATTTCTTCTCATATCGCTTGCTCTGACCTTCGTTTGACATTTCAGTATCGCCACTCAGTATCGCCGCTCAGTATCGCCGCTCAGTATCGCCGCTCAATATCGCCATAGTGCGATTAACTAAGCGATTAACTAAGCGATTAACTAAAAGCACTTGCTTTGCAAGGAGAAATTATGAAACGCTTTCTGATATCTATCTTGACACTTGTTCTATCTAATCTCGCTATCTCTTCAGTAGCGTATGCGGGCCAGGTGAATCTATCTAATGCCGATGCCGACTTGAATGAGAATGGTATTGTCAGTCTGACAGAGCTGGAATTTTACAACCGAAACCAGCGTTCCAAGTGATTATTTTTATCTAACTGCTTTGGACTACAGAATCTAGCAGTGATGCAATCGAGCGCAGGTCGATTAGATTGCATTAGCAATGCTCAAGCACCGCTAGCCGTTATTAAACCTACTATTGCCCTTATTTTAGTAGGTTCCAACCTATGCTGAATTGGCTCAAATGGTTAGGCTTAATAACGGCAGGTCGGTGTATTTATCAGCTTTAATGTCTATGCCGCGCTAAAGTCGAGTGCAACTCCATTCAGGCAGTAGCGCTTACCAGTCGGCGCCGGACCATCGTCAAAAACGTGACCTAGATGCCCGCCGCAGCGACGGCAGTGTACCTCAGTGCGCTCCATCAAGAAGGAACGATCGACTCTAGTCGCGATCGCATTCTCTAGAGGCGCATAGAAACTTGGCCAGCCTGTACCGCTATCGAACTTGGTCTCGGAGGAGAGTAGCGGCAGGCTACAGCCTGCACAGCTATAGGTTCCTGCGGTTGTCAGCTTATCGAGCGGGCTGCTGAAAGGTCGCTCTGTTTTCTCTTGTCGAAGTACGGCAAACTCTTCGGCAGTGAGGATTTCTCGCCATTCTGATTCTGTTTTAGTGATTTCAAAGTTGCCGTCTGCTTTCGCTTCGCTTGAGGCCGATTGAGTGTCCTCTGCCGCCAGTGAAGGCAGGTATCGAGATAGGGCGATCGCGCCAAGCCCTACAGCTCCGATTTTCAGAAATTGACGTTTGTTCATGCCTGAAATTTTCTCTCGTAAAAGATCCATTCTTATAATTAAGGAGATAGCTCCGTGATTTTCCCACATCTCATCCTAGCTAGGATGTCTGAAAATTCCCTGAGTCTAGAGCAGTAAATTTCTAAGCCGTGACTGTCCAAACTCAGTCGGCTTTGCATTTCTATCTGGTCAAACCTGGTATTCTAAAAAACATTAGAGCCTCTTCGAGAGACCCGATGGAGAGGCCAACCAGCAGAGAGACCAACATGACCGTGCAGCAGCCTAGACTTGTTTCTCTATTGATTAGTCTCGCTAGTGTTGTTCTGATTATCTCAGGACTCAAAGCGCTGTCTGGACTGCTAACGCCTATCCTGCTGTCTTTGTTTTTAGTACTCGTCACCGCACCGCTCTTGAGCTGGCTGCGCAAGAAAGGGATTCCCAGGTGGCTGTCTTATCTAGTCATCCTACTGGGCGTCGGCATCATTGGATTGTTCTTTACCTTCTTTCTGGCGACTTCGCTCAATCAGCTATTAGAAGTCTTGCCTACTTACAGCAACCAAATTGAGTCGCAGGTAGAGAAACTATGGGGCTGGTTGGGAACGCGGGGCGTTGACTCAGAAGATATTCGAGGATTGACTTGGTTTCAGCCAGAGAGGATTCTACAGGTATCGGTCACGGTAACTACGACCGTTTTAGGGACGCTGTCTAATGTTGGCTTAACCTTAATTATTTTCGTTTACATGCTGGCTACGGCACCTAGCTTCTCCTCGCGCTTGCGAAATGGGTTGAAAGGCAATACCGCGACGCTGCGGAGGTTGGAATCGTTTGCACACAGCACCAGCGCTTATTTGTTGATCAAGGGATGGTTAGGAGCCCTAACCGCCCTGCTCCAGATTGCGTTAATGCTGCTCTTAGGTTTGGATTTTGCAGTGCTCTGGGGAGTGCTCTCGTTCTTTCTAAACTTTGTGCCCAATATCGGCTTTTATATTGCGCTAATTCCACCGCTGCTGCTGTCGGTTATTGAGCTGGGCTGGATCAAGGCTGTTTTGTTTGCGATCGCATACATAGCAATCAACACCTTTTTCGATCTGATCATCGCACCAAAATACCTGGCTGAAGGGCTAGATCTCTCTGCTCTAGTCACGTTTCTAGCCGTGATCGTTTGGACCTGGATACTGGGACCGATTGGCGCATTCCTAGCGTTACCTCTGACCGTGATGGTCAAAAAGCTGTTGCTCGAACCCTTCCCCCAGACGCAGCTGATAGCCGACCTGCTAGGCGCTGGAGAAGACGATCACCCGGCCTGATCAAACGGTATAGGATCTTCTAGGCTTCTGACAAAGTCCCCGTCTGCGAGACGCTATCATCAGCACTGACGGTCATACTGCCATTCTTTTGCTTCAGTGCGTCCGGCACATCTTTCAATAGGAGCGTGTAAATTTCTGTGGGCATCTCGATATCGTATTTCTGAAGCGCTTCTTTGACACTCTGCGCCACGATAGAAGTCGTTTCTAAAAAGCCAGCGCGATGAGAATCTACCCAGAAGCGGATCTCCAAATTCACGGTACTTGCTGCTAGCTCGCTCACCAAAACCTCTGGCACAGGATCGGGCTGCACTCGATCTAAAGAAGAAATCGCTTTGATAATAACCTCTCTAGCTTCAACAATATTAGCGTCGTAATCTATACCCACAAAAACGGAGCTGCGTAAGTATTTAGAAGCCGTATTGTTGGTAATGCTGGCGCTGAAAACTTCCTGATTTGGGATATAGATCATACGGCCATCGTAGGTTCTAATCGTTGTTGATCTAAGCTGTACCTGAGTGATGGTACCTTCGTAGCCATCGATCACGACCTGATCGCCGATGTGAAACGGACGCGCCGCCAGTAAAATCACACCTGAGATGTAGTTACTCAAGACATCTTTCAAGCTAAAACCAATCGCTACGCTGGTTAAACCCAGTGCGCCCAGCATAGTAGCAAAATCAATTCCCCAGACGCCCAGCGCAATCACAGCACCCGCCACCCAGACCGCACCATAGCCCAGACGACCGACCAAAATTTCTGTACTGCGATCGCCCTCCGTCCGCTGCGCCCACTGAAAAGCACTAAACCGAACGCCTTTGGCAACCAGCCAGGTGAAAAATACAACAATCAAGACACCAATCAGCGCTGGAATACTGTTGATAGCATCTCGGCTGATCTGGCGAACCGTTGCATTCAGCCGCTGAACCACGTCAATCGCAACCGGGGGCTTGTCAAAACTACGCGCTAACCTAGCAACCCAGTCTTCTGCAACGGTCTCCAAAGGCAGTCGCAGATCCTGTGCGTCCTGCTCAGTGACGGTCATCAGAATTCGACCGTTCGCTTCTATCGTAACAACGTCAGCTTCATCCACAGCTCCAGCCGAGACCTCTACCGTCCCTTCTGTGCGATCTAGCAAGCTAGCAATCCGCCGACTAATACCCGCAGCCCGCTGACTAGCAGACACACCGTCCAGACTGCCCACCTGAAAAACGCTCTGCCCTCGGACAATAACATCCGCAAAATAAACGCCATCATCAGGCGCGATCGCAGCCTCAGCATCGGCTCCAGACTCAACCGCCTCGACTTCAGCGGTCGATTGCGTATCTTCTACGCCTTCGTCTTGAGCCGTGACAGGCATTGCAGATAGAAAAACTATCAAAAGAACAACAGCAAAGCAGGCGCTGAAGCGATACTTTTTGACTATCCACATGTTCATCAACGACAAATTCCTTTTCCTAGCTGCTCTCCACTTTATGCTAATTCACGCTAGTTTTCTGAGTGCAGTCCTCTTTATGCTGGCCAGAGTTTATGCTAGCCAGAGCAGTAGAACGAGACGCTGAATCTAGAGCGGTACTCTCTTAGCCGCTGTTTGCCAGGATGATCCAAAATTACTAGACGCTCGCTGCATACTGACTAAAAGTCGTCCGTATTAGTTTTTGAGCGAAACGCTCATAGTAATCATTACAACAGCAGGACGATACTCTCATGCAACTTACTTATCGCAATGCCCAGTACCAGGTTCAGCAAGCCAACCTACCTACTATACCGACTGGAGAAATTGGCACCTATCGAGGCGCAAAGGTACAGTTCAAAGCAGTCGAAAGGATGTCTCACGTCGGGTTTTCTATCCTCACCTATCGAGGCAAGCAGTATCGCAAGCTGCACTACTAAAGGCTGAAGCTTGTGAATACATGCCAACGCTTGTAAATACTGAAATTTGACAAGCGCGGCAATGCGAGAATGACCTCACGTTTTATTGGTCAATTTGGTCATTATTTTATAACAGTATTAACCTATCTTAATGTCTTTGCTGGCGCGATAGAAGCTATAGATGGGTTAATGCTACAAAGGGGCATCACACGTGACTTACTTTTCTCACGATCTAGCAATTGTTATTGGTATCGATCGCTATGGTGGCGGGATTCGCTCGCTCCAAACGGCGGTGAATGATGTCAAAGTGATCGCACAGCGGCTACAGCAAGATCATCACTATCAAGTCATGACTCTGGTCAATCAGCAGGCTACCCTAGCTGCTTTACAACACTTGATTAAAACTGTTCTACCGCAGCAGGTGAAGCCAGACAGTCGCTTGTTGTTTTACTTTGCAGGGCACGGCATTGCTCTGAATGGAGAAGACGGTCCTGAGGGCTATCTAATTCCTCAAGATGCTAAAGCTGGAGATACCAGCAGCTATCTAGCGATGCTCGCTTTGCAGACCGCACTGAGCGCGTTGCCGTGTCGACATTTTCTCGGCATTTTAGACTGTTGCTTTGCTGGCGCGTTTCGATGGTCATCGAACACACGCGACATTAGCTGCGATTCTAGTATTCTTTATCAAGAGCGCTACGATCGCTTTGTTCGAGATCCGGCCTGGCAAATTCTTACTTCTGCGGCCCACGATCAAATGGCGCTAGACGCTTTTAGTCTAAATAAAGAGCGTGGCCAAGTTGGCGAACATTCTCCTTTCGCAGTGGCTTTCATAGAAGCGCTAGAAGGCAAAGCAGATGTCTATCCGCCTGCCGAACATGGCCAGCCCGTGGGCGATGGTGTGATTACTGCAACAGAACTGTATCTGTATCTACGCCACCGCGTTGAAATGGCTACCAAAGCTCATACTATTCGACAAACGCCAGGACTATTTCCGCTAAAGCAGCACGATAAAGGTGAATATATCTTTCTGGTGCCCGGTCATAAGCTCAATTTACCCACAGCGCCCGCGCTGGATGCTAAAGCTAATCCATATCGTGGTTTGGAACCGTTTGAGCCGGTTCATAGCAACCTCTTTTTCGGTCGGCAGCTGCTAGTTGATCGGCTTCAATATTTTGTTGAATCGCATCCGCTAAGCGTAGTTTTAGGTGCTTCTGGCGCAGGAAAATCCAGTCTGGTCAAAGCCGGTCTGATTCCCCGTCTCCGCAGCAGTGCTCCTGACAAATGGCATATTCTACCCACCATCCGTCCCGGCGAGCATCTTTTTGAATCGTTGAATCAAGCCTTGAGCCGGGCTCAACTACCGACGGTTGATCCCTTCGACGGCGAGCAAACGCTGACTCGGAGCATTGACGAGTGGGCGAAGCGATCGCCTGAGCGTCATCTGCTCATGTTTATAGACCAGAGCGAAGAAGTGATAACGCTGTGCTCAGACGAGACTGAACGCTATCACTATTTTCAACAGATTTTAACTGCCATAGATGCTCACCGGGCGCGGCTCAAAGTCGTGTTGAGCCTGCGCTCAGATTTTGAACCTCAAATTCGAGACAGCGGTCTCAAGTTTGCGCCTGGGTCACTGTGTGAGAAAGGAGAAACAGAGCTAAAAAATCGTTGGCAAAAGGGGCGTTTTATGGTCCCATCTATGAGCCGAGCGGAACTGCGTGAAGCGATTGAGAAACCAGCAGAAGCGCGAGTAATGTACTTCGAGCCCTACGCTTTAGTGGAAAAACTCATCGATGAAGTAGCAGATATGCCAGGGGCACTGCCTCTGCTGTCGTTCGCGCTTAGTGAACTGTACCAGAGATACCTAATACGTCAGCAGTCTGCGTATGGGACTAATGAGGTAATCAACCGGACGTTGACACAGTCCGATTACGAAAAGATTGGAGGGGTGGTTTATTCGCTGACGCAAAGAGCAAATTGTGAATACGAAAGGCTGGTTAACCAAGACGCTAGCTATGACCAAACCATTAAAAACGTGATGCTGCGGATGATAGCGACCGGAGGAGAGATGGCGCGGCGAAAAGTACCGACTTCTGAGCTGATTTATCTCGAACCCGAAGACCGCCGCGTGAAGCAAGTTGTTGAAACGTTTCTAACTGCGCGTCTGATTACAATCAGTACAGATGCCAGTGACACAATCTACATAGAACCGGCTCATGATGCGCTAGTTAGAGGATGGGAGAAACTGCTGATTTGGAAGGTTGCTGGAGAAGAGAAATTGCCCCTACAGCGGCGACTGACTCAGGCTACGAACGAGTGGAGACAGGTAGAAGAAAATAACGCTGAGGGAGGAGCGCGATCGCAACAGAAACCTGAGCGTTTCCTGTGGAACAACAGCCCCTACCTTGACGTATTGAAAGAGACATTGCGATCGCCAGATCACGGCTTTAACCGCGTAGAAACAGACTTCGTCAAACAAAGCATCGGGCTAAGGCAGCAGCAAAAGCGTCAGCGCAAACGCCTGAGGGTTATCGTCACATCAGCAATTGCTGGGTTCGCTGTCTTTGCTTCTATTCAAGCTATCGCCGCCCAGTTTAATCTGACCACTGCGCTCAGACGCAGCTCGTCGGCTAGCTTTGCCAGCAACCGATATCAGTTTGACGCCTTAGTGGACGGTCTGTCGGCAGCTGGTCGTTTTTCCTTATTTCCAGGCAACCAGTTCATGTCAAAAACGCACGCAGAGACCCGAACTGCCTTAGCAACCGCCCTCTTTTGGGACAGAGAACACAATCGCCTAGAACAGCATAGCGACGTTCCACAGACGGTAGACTACAGTCCAGATGGACGACTGTTTGTCACAGGGGGACACGACAATAAGATTGTTGTTAGTTACGCAGATGGCCAATTACTCAAGCAATTAGAGGGCCACACGGGAGCTATTATGAGCGTTTGTTTCAGCCCTGACGGCCAAACTGTAGCCTCAGCTAGTCAAGACGGAACCGTAAGACTCTGGCAGGTCAAAACTGGATTATCTCAAATTATTGAAACCGAAGGAGGCGGGCTCTTTACTGTTCAGTTCAGCCCGGACGGTCAGCGTCTGATCACAGGCAGTGAAGACGGAATTGCTCGAATCTGGAGCTACGATGGCCAGCTGCTTCAGACACTCGCAGGTGGGCATAGCGTCTTAATCCGCTCGGCTAAGTTTAGCCCCGATGCACGTCAAGTAATGACAGCAGACGATGACGGGACGCTGAAACTTTGGAACCTCAATGAAACAATACCAAAACTGGTTGATTCTCCCTTTTCTGTAGGATCGACAGAAGCGGTAGTCAAAATCGACTTTAGCCCAGACGGCAAAACTCTCGCAAGTGCTAGTCAGGATGGAACCGTCAGGATTTGGGACCGAGAAGGCAGATTGCTCGAAGAACTTTCACACAATATGCCAGTCACGAGTATTGCATTTGATGCTACAGGTGAAATCCTAGCTGCGGGTACTGCGGGTGGTGAGGTAAGTCTCTGGAGTCAAACAGGCGATCAGCCACTAGCAGACAATTGGCGGCTAACACGGGGTCGACTACTAGATAGTTGGTCTGCTCATACAGGCTATATCAACAGTTTAGAATTCAGTCCTGACAGTCGCACGCTGATTACAGTTGGCAACGATAGGCTAACCAAGATCTGGCAGACAAAGCGAAACTGGCTAGTTTCGCTAGAAGGTCATAGGGGTGCTGTCAATAGTGTTCAGTTCAGCTCAGATGGAAAGAAGATTGCCACGGGAGGGCGACAGGATAGAACGGTAAGGCTTTGGAACGCCTCGGACCGTTCTCTAGCAGGCATCATCGAATCTCCGACTTCTGTTCATGACGTTAGCTTTAGTCCGAGCGCAGACGTCATCGCCTGGGCTGGTGGAGATGGCAGCATACTGCTTTGGCATTTAGAACAGCAGAAGCTGAGCCAATTTAGAAAGCACGATGGCAGGGCCTATAGTATCAGCTTCAGTCCTGATGGCAAGACAATTGCTTCCGGTGGTGAAGATGGAATCGTGAAGCTTTGGCATTTAGATGGAACCGATCTCGTTAGCTTTGAAAAACAGGTAGGCGAGATCCTTAGCGTTCGCTTCAGCCCAGATGGAAGAAACATTGTGACGGCTGGAGCTGATGGAACTGTAAGAGTCCTCGACCTGACGGGTAGTGTGGTTGAAGAACTAGAGAAACAAACCAATCCAGTGCAGCGAGCTGTTTTTAGCGCTGATGGTCGGATGATTGTTTCTGCGAATGGGGATGACACCGTCAGGCTCTGGAACTGGGAAAGCGGCACTGTGATTTCTGTAGATGACGATGTTGGTCATCGGGCGGCAGTGCTAGGGGTTAGCTTTAGTCCCGACGGCCAGATGATTGCTTCTGCGAGTAGCGATCGCACAATCAAACTTTGGCGGCGTAATGGTGAACCCATCGCTACGCTGCTAGGTCATCTAACTGAGGTGAATACTGTCGCCTTTAGTCCTGATGGCAAGCATCTGATTTCTGCTGATTTTCGGGGAAAGGTGCTGCTTTGGGACATTGGAGATATCAGTTTGCCAACATTAATAGGGAGAGGATGCCAGCAGATAAAGAATTACATAAACACTCAGACAGAAGAAGTGCAAAGCTTACAACAAATTTGCACGAAGGAGACGCCAGCCTCCTTGGTCGATTAAACAGCAGACCATTAGAACAACTCATTAAACGCCACAATGGTTTTGCACTTATCAGCTTTCAAGACAACGGTTTTCAAGACAACAGCTTTGGGGCATGTGTCTAAATGACATGCCGTCTATAGCCGTATTCGCCGCGAGGGCACAGCATGCTATGCCCCTACCGTAATCGGCGTTGTCGTAGGGGTTTAGCACGCTAAAGTATTTGTTTAGCATAAGCCGGTTGCTTGCGTGAGGTGCAGGGCCCAAGAGCGTCACTGCGTGCCACCCCTCCCGAGAGGGGATCTACTTCAGGTTATGAGATCAAAGCGATCTAACTCGGCTCAAAAATGCTACACAGCCGGAACAAATCCCCTCTTGGGAGGGGTTGCCCGTAGGGCGGGGTGGGTCTCGGCGTGTGGCGCTAAACAGGTACACGCCGAGACCCAGTGTAATGAACCTAGCTACAGCGGTGCTTCATTTGAACGCACATCCCTTTCGAGATCAAAACCAGTAAACTCTACCGTAGGAATCTATCATGAACTACCAAATCGAAGTTAGTAATTTGCCTAAAAATACTCCAGACTGCGAGCTAAAGAAGTTTTTCGCTGATAGCGGATTTGACGATATTGCCATCAAGCCTGAACGAGACTTTATAGGGCAAAAAGGAAAGACTATTGAATTTGTAGGGTGGTCAAGTGAAGGCCGTTCGCAAAGCGATATCGATAAGCTAGTAAAAAGCGCGATCAGAGTGGTAAGCGGCAAAACTTTTCGAGGCCACGAGATTACATTGCGATCTCACGACAGATACAGTACCCATCGACCGGGACAGCCAGAACCAAAAGAACCGCTCAAAGAGACAAAACCATCTCGGCAGCCGTAATACGCTGCGTCTTATAGCAAGGTAGATTCGCTGCTTTGGTTCATAGCCAGTTCCCAACTAGAACATAGGCGGCCCAGTAGATGGGATGTCGGTAGTTGGGATCTTTTAAGAGGGCAAGCTGAGCCGATCTTAATGCGTCTGCTTTGCTGGTATTGGCAGGGGCGATCGCCTGGTAAAAGGCTTGTATAAAGGCCGCGCCTGAGGCATCGTTTATATTCCATAAAGAGGCTAGGGTGCTGCGGGTGCCAGACTGCAAGGCCACGCCTGCGAGTCCTAAGGCGGCGCGACTGTCGCCACTAGCCGTCTCGCAGGCGCTGAGTACCAGCAGCTCAATTGGATCGACTCTACTGGTATCTCCGGCCTTGAGCAGCGCGCTGAGTTCGTTGACCGGAATTGGGCGATCCCAGGCCAGGATGAAGGTGTCTTCTGCGGTGGAGCCAAACTGACCATGGGTGGCTAAGTGGACGATCGGGCGATCGGATTGGGCGACCTGCTGAGTCAGACGCTCGGTTGTAAAAGCCTCATTGAGCAAAAGGCTGCTGTCGACTAAGGTTTGCACCGTCTGCAGTTCGTTTGTGACATTCAGCAGCGGACTGAATCCGTGGCGAGATTCTGACAGCCCAGCTAGCAAGGCAGTTTCGTTGGTTTCTTTGAGCGATCGCGGGCCCAATAGTCGCAGTCCCGGTGATAGGGCGACGGCGTATTGTTCAATTAGATAGCGATCGCCATCGTACAGCGCTGCCATAGGTACGTTGCGCAGCGCCCCATCAAGAACAAAGACCAGCGTGTGAATATCTGCCGCAGTGAGTGCGGGCTGCATAGGTTTGATTATCCAGCTGTAGAGTTCTTGTCCGAGCGCTTTACCTTCCGGCGTAGTGAATGGCTTCTCAATGCTTTGTCGCCAGCTGACGAGCTTCTGTTCTAGTTCTGCTTGGTCGATGGGAACAGTGAACTGTTGTAAAGGTTTTCCAGGTAAGCTGAAAATTGTCTCTATGCGATCGCGCAAAATGATCGGATAGACAACAGCAGCCGAAGTTTGTTCTACCTCGTCTAGCTCAACCTGCTGAGCCGCTAAGCAAGCTGTTCTAAAAAAATTGTCTAGCTCGGCGACCTGTAAAGATTCAATTACTTCTCTAGCTTCTATCAGCTGAGACTGTCGCTGCTTTACACCTGTTTGTTCTACGTCTGTTTGTTCTACATCTGTTTGGCCTTGCTTTAGCCGAGCCGAGAGAATCTGAGCGAGCTGATCCGACGCTGGTTGCAATAGTAAATCGACTAGTTCTCGATAAACGGGCTCTACGCTATCTCGAAAAGAGAACTGTAAATCTTGGCTAGTGGTGACGATGTCTTGCGCAGTAGCTGTAGCGTAGCAAATGCCTGACGGTAGGCCCGTAGCGCTAACTCCCTTTGATTCTGTTGCTTTAGCAGCCGGCCTAGCTGCCACTGTAACTGGTAGGTGATATCTGTGGCGTTGATCGCCTGGGCAATTGTCAGAGCATTTTCGGTCAGCGATTGGGCCTCAGTCCACTGCTGCGAGAGTTCGTAGGCATGGCCAAGATATCCCCTGGCATAGGATTCAGCGCGGCTGTCTTGCAGCGTGACACTCTGTTGAATCGCCTGGGTTAGCCAGCGAACGCCAGTGTTGAGATCGGCGGTCGAGCCCGTCTGAAAGAGACTTTGGGAGGCGTGGATGTAGGCGTATATCTGAGCCCGTCCTGGATTCATACTGGGAATGTCATTGGCCAAAGACGCGACGATAGGTGCGACAGCCGGAGGATTTATCTCTGCTAGTAGCTTCAGCTGGTTGAGCTGCGCTCTGACTTTGATGTCTATGCTGCCAGCCTGGTTGCTGCCGACCAAGTCGCTGCTAACTTGACTACTAGAAAGCGCGGCTACCTCCTGATACAGAGTGAGGGCCTCTGATGCATTTCCTTCGGCTTGGGCAATGTTGCCTAGCTCTAGCAGGATAGATCCCGCAGGCTGTACTGCCGCTGCTGCTAACTCAAGCGCGTTTTGTAGACTCGTCTGGGCTTTGTCTAGGTCTCCTACAAGGCGGTAAGCCTGTCCGAGTCGTTGATAGCCCTGTATCTGCACCGCTGCCTGCTGTCTGGGCAGGCGCTGTTCTAAAAGGTCGACCGTTTTGCGCACCTGATTGTAGTAACCCAGTGTTTGCTGCGCCTGGATTTGATTGAGCAGGTTGTTGAAATACCGTGAGTCTTCTTTGACTCGAGCGTAAAGATCAGCAGCGACTTGCCAGATTTCGAGCGCCTGCTGGGTTTCACCCAAGGAAAAATGCAGGCTGCCTAATGTGTTGTATACCTGAGCGCTGACTTGCTGTGCCCTGACAGTATCGAGTTGGTTGGGCAGTAGGGATTGGCTTTGGTCGAGAGCGCTCTGGGCGGCTTCCCACTGGCCAAGCTGCTGATAGGCGGCGCTGAGATAGCTGAAGGTAAGGGCTTGCTCTAGAAGATCGTTCTGTTCTAGCGAGCCGGACGGTTTAGATGGTGTGGATGTCGAGGATGAGTCGACCGCCTGTGACCAGGCGACTACGGCATCGGTGAAGCGTTGGCTGCTATAAGCCGCTCTTCCTTGTTCAATTAGCGCCTGGTTGGATAGTGCCTGATTGGACGGAACTTGAGCTACCCGGTCTCTGTCCAGCGTGCTATTGCGCATATTATGGTGAGGCACTGTCACAAAAGATAGTGCTGGAGCACTACTGATAGCAACAGCTAAAACAACGCCCAGTAATATAGGAGTTACGCATTGACAGTAAAACGAAACTATGGCCAAGCGAACGTAGATTCTGTGACGTTTTCTAGAATGAATTGTCGGATGACAGGAATAAAGAGTTGTCTCGATATTTCATAACAGTTGTTGAGCAGTCCGTTGATACACATCGTTTGCAGCTTACAAAAAGCCTGCAAGGCACAAAAGAAGTGATTGCGAACCGCCTGTTCATCTCGAACATAGAAGCGCTCAATGTTGCATACTTGCTTGATGACTCGATGAAAACATTCAATTCTCCAATGGTCATCATGAACGGCTTTGAAGGTCTCTCTTGTTAGCGGTTGAAGTGCTTCCAGGTCCGGTCGATATAAGATGTAGTATCGCGGTTCGTTTTTGAACGGCTGACAAAACACCTTAACCCACCCAAATGCCTTCAAATAGACCATAAGCCCTTCACTAGGAATCTCTACAGTCTTTACCTGTAGAGACATACCGCGTTCTACCGAGACTTTTCGATTGCTAGCAATACCAAACAGAAAACCCACTTCCTGGTCTCTCAGAAACTTCAGATTCTCTAGGCTCGAATCAGGGCTATTTCATTCTAAAGAGAGATTTGAGCAAATCAAGTCCCTGCCCCGCTTTTCGTTGAGCTTGTGCCATGTTGTCAAAGCCGTGGTCTCGGTACAAATTGAGGGCTAGGTTACGAGCTAGCGCAAAGTTGTTGGGCAAAGGCTGTACCCGAATCCTGGAAGCATCTTCTCCTTGGGTCACATCACGCACATAATGAACTTTGTTCTCTATATGCCAGTATTCGCGAATGCGTCGGGCAAAGGATTCAACTGATTCTTCCAAAGAGCTGATGTAATAGCGGATGGAAGGCTGATTGACCAGAATATGTTGGCCTTTGAGAATATGCCGATAGCTCGTGACTTTGATGATTGTTTTGAGCCCAGCTCACTGGTCTGCATCAGGTAACGATCCGATGTCACGACACAGGCAGACGGTGCGCCGTTCTACGCGGCTATGACCTGTTTCTACTGAGTGAATATGCTCCTCGGATTGAAAGTTTCGTTTGAGTGCTTTGAAGAAGTTACCGTGATTGCCCTTGAGTGCCCCTAAGTAGTGATTGCCAGAGTCAACGATTTGCTGACAAGTTTTTTGGGGTGTTAAGTGCATCAAAGGCAAAGACTACACCCTGATGCGCCAACGCCTTGAGTACAGGCGGCAAGGCAGTAATCTCATTACTCTTTTTGTCTACCGGTTGAATGGGAAGAATCAGCCCTCTTTCGACGACATAGACCGTGACCAGCTGAATCGCTCGATGAGATTCTGTCTTACTCGTTGGGGTATCTCGCAAGTACGAACCTCTTAAAACCTTGCCATCTAGCGCTACTGTTTCACCGGCTAACGGTTTAATCTCGAAGAACTTGGCCAGACACAGACTATATGCTTCGTAGTCTAAGCTCAGTAAGACCCGACGTATGGTGCTGTAAGAGGGCAACCGGTTCTTGGCCGGTGCAAACAACTCTAAGAGGTCCTCTCGATAGCTATCAAGCCAATCACTGATAGCCAGAAAGCCTCGACAGCCTGCACTCACGGCTAGAGTGAAGAGGGATAAACAAAGCACTTGCTCATGGCGACGACCGGCACCTCGCCGTGGGTCGCGTAACTCTCGAAAGGCTTCTACAATAGCTAACGTACTCATGCTTGGAAAGACCTCAATCGGAGACTCCTATTAGGTTTCCCTGAATTGTCTAGAATGAAATAGCCCTGGGGTACAGCCCTATCAAAGCAATCCAGATCTAACGCTGAGACTAGCCTCTGGTTCAATTGTTTCCGCTTCAACCAGCGGCAGCGGCAGTGGTGGCAACCTGATATTGAAAGCGCCCGCAGCTATTGCAGTCAGAGGTCCCGGTCGACTAGCGGTCAGCACCAGTGGCACCGGGCAAGCTGGGAACATCACAGCCGAAGCGCAAAGCCTTGCTTTCTCTGACGGTGTTAGCGTATCCGCTTCGACAGATGGCCCAGGTGCGGCTGGAGACATCATTTTCAAGCTGTCTGAACAACTAATAGTCGATAACAGCACAATCGAGTCAAGCACAGCAACAAACTCAACTGGCGCAGGTGGCAACATCGACGTTGCTGCTACCGAGACTATACTGCGAAATGGAGAGCGCATCGCCGTTGATTCTGAGGGAGAAGCACCGGGTGGCGACGTTTTGCTAAGCGGTAACTCTCTTACTTTAGCTGACAGCAGCATCAGCGCTGACACGCGCAGTAGCAACGGCGGTAACTTCACCTTCAATCTACAAGACCTGTTGCTGCTAAGAAACGGTAGCTCAATTACAACAGATGCTGGGACAGCAGGCGCAGGCGGCGATGGCGGCAACATCGCACTCAATCTAAGTGACGGTCTAATAGTGGCAGTGCCAAGCGAAAATAGCGACATCCGCGCCAACGCCTTCGCAGGCAACGGCGGCGAGGTGAGCATCACGGCGCGTAGCCTGCTGGGTATAGACTTTCGCCCAGATGTACTCGACACCCCCAGAAGCGACATCACCGCTAGCTCCAGGTTTGGCAGCAGCGGCACAGTTGTAATCAACGAACTTAACCCAGATAGTCTGCAAACAGAGATAGAGTTACCAACAGACACGGCGATTCCACCTTTAGCGCAGGGGTGCCGCGCTCCCGGCTCGCGCACTAGCAGCTTTGTGGCAACAGGGCGAGGCGGACTGCCAGCAAATCCAGTCGACCCGATGAGTGCCGACACCGTATGGCAAGACATAGCACCATTTGAGTCGGATAGCGTTGAGCAGAATTCGACAGAGAACAGCAGGTCTGACCTCAATCCAACCGCTGCTGTTACAACGCCCGTTGTCGAAACTTCTATAGTCGAAGCGCAGAACTGGACGCGCACAGCAAACGGCAGCATTGTCCTATTAGCCCAGTCTGAGGTCACAACCGAGCGTTTTGAGCAGTTAGCCCAGTGCGGTAACTCAGTGCGGTAACTCAGTGCAGTAGCCGTCAATAAGTCAAAACTCGCCTAGTTCTATCGCGGTTTGGGCAGTGTCTTTTGACGGCTGACCATAATCGCAAATACGGCGCTCGTTACAAACATGATTAGGGAATATATTGCCGCTGGAATAGCCATGCTAGGCGTATTTAAAAAAGTTGGTGCGCTAGCGATCGCAATAGCCAAAGTACCGTTTTGGATACCTACCTCAACGGTGATAGCCTTCGATCGAGGCACATCTAGTCTAGCCAGATGCGAAATGGCAAACCCCAGCGCCATAGTCACTATATTCAAAGTCAGCGTAACCCAACCCACCTGCAAAAAGAAACTCGCAACGTTGGCGCGTTCCTTTGCCAATAAACCAACAACAATCAGAGCTAAAAAGAAAAAGGATAGCCACTTAACCCACTTTTCCACACCGGACGCAAATTCGGGCAGAAAGCGGTGCAGCGTCATCCCTAGCGCGACCGGAACCAGCGTAATCACAGCGATCTGGAGCACCGTTGACAAAAAGGGTAGCTGCAAAGCAACAGATCCGCCCATGAATCTTTTCATAGCGAAATTAACCACCAGAGGAATAGTAAAAACTGTAATCAGGCTGCTGATTGCAGTGAGTGTGATCGACAGTGCTACACTTCCTCGCACTAGATAAGTGACTAGATTAGAGGTAGGCCCACCCGGACAGGCGCTTAGAACTATCACCCCAACCGCTAGCTCTGGAGAGAGTGGGAAAAGGCTCACTAGCAGAAAGCCCACTAGCGGCAGCATGATTAGCTGTGCGGCCAGCCCTATCAAGACGGCTTTGGGCTCAATTAAAACCCGTTTAAAGTCACCAGTAGTGAGACCCAATCCCATGCCTAACATAATGACAAACAGAGCCAGCGGTAAAAAAACCGTCGTCAAAAAGCTTGCTTCCATTTTTACACCTGTTTTGTTCTATGCTTATTTTGAATCTTGCAATAGCTTATGTAATGTTCGAGTGATTTCGAGTGCTATTTCATCGGCTCTATTTCAACAGCTCCTCGATCGATCTGCACCTCGACCAATAGATACTATAAAAGACAATATCAGAAATATATCTTGTTTCTCTTTCATACTCAAATTTATTCTCAAAAGGCTATGAACAAATTCATCCCAAAAGTTGTCGGCGTTGTTGTCCTTCTGGCTCTGTTGGTCCTACCTATTGTTTTTTTGAATCGAGCGGGACTGAACGAAGAAACAGTTCGAGCATACGTAGAACAGATGGGAATTTGGGCACCGCTAGCACTGTTTGCGCTGCGCTTTACAAGCGTGTTGATTCCAGCCCTGCCGTCAGAGGCCTATTCAGTATTGACCGGAGGGCTTCTGGGCTTTAGTAAGGGACTGCTGGTGGTCTGCTTGTCGGATTTACTCTCTTGTACGATCAGCTTTTGGATCGCTTCTACGTATGGTCGGGGCGTGGTACGGCGTCTGGTAGGCGATCGCTTCATGTACCGGGTAGATCGCTTTACTCAAAAACATCTAGAGCGCAATTTCTTCTTGATGACAGCGTTCTTGATGACAGGTTTTTTTGACTTTGTCGCCTATGGAATCGGCCTTGCCAAAGCCCCCTGGCGGAAATTTTTTCCTGCTCTAGTACTTAGCATCGCCATCTCTAATCCTCCTATCGTAGCGCTGGGCGCAGGAATTCTAACGGGGAAAAGACAGGTGTTTCTAATTGTGTTTTCTGTGCTGGGTGTTTTTGGCATAGCCCTACTGACCGGGTGGGCACAGCAGCGTTCTCGTACAGAGCAGCGGTGAACGAGCGAAGAAACTTAGTCCTTGCTGACATCATGCAGTGCATATTCCGGCTGATGTCTCCGTATTTACCTATAGCCCCCATTTACAAGGACTTTTTTCCATGACTCACGATCACCACAAGACAGCGCCTGGTAAAGGTTATCCAAGCGAAGCTGAGCTGAGCGAGACCTACCGCATTCTAGAAGGGTTTGACACTTTGGATGACAGCGCGGAGACAGCATCTATACTGACCGTATCTGATGTCATCCGAGCAGCGACAAAGCCAGCGGATAGCTTTCAAAAAGACACGCTGTTCAATCTGTGCGCTTTGTTCTGCACACTCTTTGTCGGAGGTATGACGTTAGGTCTAGGTATCAGTCAGCTTAGCCAGATAACAGCTCAGCTTACTCACGAGCTACCTCTACATAGAACCGAGACAAGCTGGCCAACAGATAGCTTTTAGGAATAACGATGTTGCTAGAAGCTTTTCACAACTTTCGATCTTGCAGTATTGCTTACTTGTTAGCAGCAAGCATGGAAATTAAAACAATTGCCGGTATCTCTTTCAAGATATTTACTGGAGGCTAAATCATGAATGCTCCCTTCTGAAAAGTCGTAATTGTCGGCGCTGAGCTAGCAGGATTGCTGTTAGCCTGCTAGCTATTAGGCCGCCATTAGCAGATAGAGCTCCGCCGCCGCCAAGATCCTATCGCTGTTAATTGAGATCAACAGCGCTCGTTTCCCGCTGCGCTCAGGGAGAGAGGTCGCAATACACTCTGAGGTATTCCTGGCTTAGAGGCTGCGTGAAAAGGTCGAAGTCGCGTAAAAAAGCTCGCTCGACATAAGCTGTGTTTAGTAACAAATGCGCACCGAGTAAGCCATGACTAAAGCATACTCTAGCAATCTAACTGAAGATCAACATGAACTGCTGAATCCGCTGAATCCGCCCACGAAGCTGGGGGGGTGTTCGCGAGAAGTGGATATGTGGGCAGTGTTGAACGCCTCTTGTACGTGGTAGTCCAAGGCTGTAAGTGGCGCGATATGCCTGGCGACCTGCCACTATGGCTAACGGTTTACACTTACTTCCGCAACTGGCGAAAGGGTGGCACTTGGCTAGCGATGCGCGACCGACTGCGTGGCTGTGTGCGAGCAACTGAAGGGCGTCTGGAGAGTCCGTCCGAGGCCATCATCGACTCTCAAAGTATGACCACTACCACACTGGTGAATGACGCGGTTGGCTATGACGGGAAACCATGGGCAACCGTTCACGCGCTGAGTGATGGATAGCTTTCGTTGGATTGTTTGGGTTGTCTTGCGACCTGAACAGACCAAAGGCTTTGCGTTGCTTAAGAAACGCTGGGTTGTAGAGAGAACCTTTGGTTGGTTCAACTGGTATCGGCGATTAAGCAAGGAGTACGAACGAAAGCCTACTTCAGCCGAAGCGATGATTTACATCGCCATGATTCGTCTGACGGTCAGACGATTGGCTTAATTTGATACCGCTTGACCCTTCTCTTACAACCTCTTATGCCTAGACATCCACCTAATCCCCTACGTCCAGATTAGAAATCAGCTCAAAATCTTTCAGATTCCACGTAACCACTATCGCATTCTGCGGTAGTGCAATCGCGGCAATTCTGACATCCTTTCTCTGTTCGCTTTCGGGTAAGAACTTTGTGCTGTTGTCTGAGAAAAACATATTGCACCTTCGCTAATTCATCAAAGCCTAAAACCTGAACCGACCTGATGAAATCGACGGTCGTCGCCAGTCGGTCGTAGAGTATGACAAGCTCATTTGGATCTATATTGCGGTTGAGCCACCTACCCAAATGTCTATTAATTCTAGACCAGTCAGTTCTTGAGAGACTGCTCATGATACTTTGATCGCTATTCTTCTCTGGTCCAAGGTTTCTTCAAATAGTGGTGTGGATAGCGCTTGTTCTACCGGCCACACGCCAGGTTTGTCTAACCTGTCTGACAGAATAAGCTGCGCGATCGCACCCGCCCCACACCCAGCACAAAACGCCGTATCCTCATGGTCCAGCGTCGCCACATAGCTCGTCTGCTGACCACCTTTCTTCCCATTGACCTCGATCCGCATCGCAATTCCAACGCCCGTACGCGGATCGGTAACTTTTGTCATCTGATAGCTAATCTTTGAAAGAGATTCGATTACAGCATTGTTCTTTAATATGCCACCGGGCAATCTAGCCATCAGCCAGGTCAGTCGATTGTAGTAGTCAGGCACGGAGCCGAACTTTGTCACAATTGTTTTGAGTTCCGGAAAGGTGTCGGCTACGGTCAGCGCTTCAACAGTATTGAACCAGTACACGCCGCCTTTGCCATAGCGCGGAAAGTCTAGGACTTCTCTTTCACTGTAGGGCGCGATCGCCTGCCAGCGCCCGTTCACCTTCGACATAAACGGCGTCTGCAATTCTATAAATGTGGTCCGCATCACCGTCAGCCCAGCCCCACCCGAGCCAGCAACCAGATAGCTCAGATGCACCCTCTCAGGCGTGTCTAGCTGCTCTATCCCTTGGCGCACCATACTCCCAGAAATACCCGGGAAAATACCGGTGCTAATCACGGCAGTTACACCTGCTTTTTGTGCGCTTTCCCGATGCTTAAGCGCCTGATTCACATAGTCCGGGCTGTCGGCCACGTCCAGATACGGCTTGCCCTGATCGATGCAGCTGACAAGAACATGATGGTTTCGATTGCGAAAAGGTCCGGCGCAGTGAATGACCAGATCGTGCTGAGCGATCGCGCTTTCTACCGCTGCCTCATCCGCCAACAGTAAAGGCTGATAGGTCTGATTTGCTAGCAACTTGAAGTCCGGTTCTAACCGTCGACCAGTCAGCGTTACTTGGGCATCTGCATATTTACAAACATCGTTGGCAACGCTCCGACCGATTCGACCGCCGCCGCCCACAATTAAAACGCTCTGCATCGCTACACCCCGCCATTTGATTTAGCTCTGTTTGACTCTCGATCTTAATGGGCATAGCAAACTACACCCATCCGAACTGCAAATTAGCTATTACGCAGCTAAACCAGCAAGCACATCGCTAGCGTGAGTCTCAGTATTGATACTGTCATAAACCTTGGTGATAGTCCCTGTACCGTCGATTACAAACGTCACCCGCTTAGCATAGCCGCCGCCTTCTACGTCAAAGGCTTTTGCGATCGCACCGTCGCTATCCACAATTAAAGGAAAGGGTAGGCTAAACTTCTCTTTGAATGCCTTATGAGAAGTCTCGTCATCCATACTTACACCTAGAACAACAATATCCTTGCCTTCATATTCACTATACGAATCACGGAAGCTACAAGCCTGTTTGGTGCAGCCAGGGGTATCATCTTTAGGATAGAAGTAAATGACAACTGTCTTACCCGAAAAGTCGGAAAGAGAAACGCTTTTGCCAGTATCGTCGGTAGAGCTGAATTTAGGAGCTTTAGTGCCTTCTGAAAGTGCCATGGAGGTTTCCTATCTATTATTTCATTGAATGTTTATTGGCTATGACAACTGGAGTTGCCACGCCTCAGTGATTCTAACAGTGATTTCGTGCTCGCTATAGCGCTGGCCATCAAACGAACTATTATGCAGCTCGAAACCCAGCGACTCATCATCAGAGACTGGCATCCGATAAGAGATGTTCGTGATGCTATAGACATCTTTGGCGACAGTAGAGTCACTTGCTGGCTAGAAGAAGACAGCCAAGACACCTCATTGCGCCAGGTGCAAGGCAGATTACAGCGCTATGCTGACAATACTCAAAAGTCTAAAAGCAGAACGGGTAGCTGGGCTGTTGTACAAAAAGACATCGATAGAGTCATCGGCCATGTCGCTCTGCTGCGCCTTCCGGATCTAGAAGAGGTTCGGCCTGACCACGTTGCAGAGTCGATCCCAGATGGCACAAACGTCGACTATTTTGAGACAGGTTGGCACTTTCGACCGGCTAGCTGGGGGTTCGGCTATGCCACAGAAGCCGCTCGCGCATTGATTGAATATGGTTTTAAGGTGCTCGGTTTTCCGCTGGTATTTGCGATCGCGCAGCCCAACAACAAGCGATCTATCGCCGTAATGAAGCGCCTCGGAATGCAGTATGACGGCTTGACCACTCGCTATTACGGCGGTCAGAGCCTGTATCTCTATAGATTAAGCGCTAATAATTATCTCAACGCCCTCGGGGTCCATTCCCAATCAAAACAAAAGCGGTCCGGTCAGCGAAATAGCTGAAGCTCTGGCTTTCGATTGGTTCTACAAGCAACATTTCAACGGAACCGACCTTTTTGACCGGAGAAAGGTGCCAAGCTGACCGCATTAGGAGTAGAGGTCGCACGAGCACCTCTCTTTCAGCATCTCGTAATGATAGCTAAGCTAATCGACCCACATTTCCGGAGGAGTCGTGGACGGTACATAAGTCGCGGACGGAGTGTGACTAGCGAGGTTAGACCACCCCACCGCCAGTAGGAGCCCGCACCCACAGCCCAGCAAAAAAGTCCAAGCATGAGACGGCTCGAGCACGCAGAGCAAACGGCGATCGCCGCTATACACCTGCACTAGCCAGCCTTCGCTGGTGTTGTCGAGTTTGGTCTGCAGTTTAGTTGAGTCAAACTTGTTCATGGTGTCTGCTCCATACTGATTGAGTGTGTGGCGGGCGAGTGCCCACCACTACGGAAGTACCTATCAGAAATTTGTCTGTAGATAGAGTTTCAAGGGAGACTGTGTCGCTCAAACCCAACGTTGCCGTTGAACAGAGGACATCTCATGCTCCGGCCTTTTAGGCCTGTGCCCTCTCGATTCAACAGCCCTCTGGCCCACAGAACTTGTGTGCGCTTAGTACTTCAACGTCACAGATATAGGCGATGCCCGCATAATCGTCGAAAAACCTCGCTGCGACCTCATCCGAGATCTTCATAGCCATATCTCGATTTTCGGCGAGCACCTCGATCTTGACATTCGAGTAGGTGCTAGAAACGGTAGGTTGTCCTGCTGAGCGCACGTCGCGACTGCCTTTACCGCCAGCGTCCACCACCGTATAACCGGTCGCCCCGGCTCCGTCGATGATCGTAGCGATCTTTTTCAGCAGCAGCTTTTCCGTGACGATTACGAGCTTGCTGGCTGGCTTTGCCATGTTGGTTACCTCTTGATATATGTGTTTATTAAACTATGATCAGCCGCCCGCCAGCGCCTGGGCTAGCCCGATGTAGAGCGGTATTCCCAAGGCGATCGCAACTGGTGTGCCGATGGCCGTGGACGCACCGATGTAGGCAGATGGATTGGCGGATGGAATGCCAGCTCGCAGCGTGGGCGGACCCGAGATGTCTGAACTGGAGGCAGCGATGACAGATAGAATCACGACGCCGCCGAGGCTGAACCCTGTGAGGTAGTGAGCGACCATGCCGAGGCCGAAGGCAATGAACCCGTGCAGTAGCGGCGCTACAAAGGCATATACTGCGTACCACTGTGCCACCTTGCGTAGCTCATTAATTCTCGCAGCGGCTTCCATACCCATGATCAACATCAGTACCGAAAGCAGGCCGCGGAAGAGGGGCTCATAGAAAGTCGTATAGACACTTTCTGGCTGGGTTACCAGACCTAGAGCAAGGCCAAGCAACAGCGCCGATAGAGCAGAACCCTGAAGGCTCTCCTTCACGATTGGCCAGATTGCAACCCGATCGTCTGGGCTACCACCCGACTCGCTGGGATATCTACCTGCGGCAGCGCCTGGCTCATTGGGATGTCCAACTGTAGCAGCACTCTGCCCGCTCGAATACCCGCCTACAGCAACAGCCTCCTTGCTAAGATATTTCTCATTTCTGAGATACTTTTCACGCTTCTGCTTGCTGGTATGAATGCTGGCCAAGACGATCGCAGTCACAAGCGCCGGGATATCCATGAAAGGATAGAGTGCAGCGGCCCAGGGCTCGTATGTGATGCCCTGTCCTTCTATCAGCGTCAGCGCAGCGGCGAGGGTAGAGCCACTGACGGCACCAAATAAGCCGGCAGTCGCAATGCCATCCTCCATTCTGATTTTTGGCAGCCTGCACAATGTGTAGCGCCCAATAAATACAATAAGTATCCCTATTGCCACGGCGAACAGCGCGGGCAACAGAATCTCCGCCAGATTGGATTCGCGGATACCTTGACCACCGGTCAGACCGACTTTCATGAGCAGCATGAAGACGATGAACTTGTAGGCTGCATCCGGAATGGATAGTCTGCTACCGAGAGAGGCAACGATCATGCCACCGATCAAGAAGCCAAGTGTTGGGGAACGCAACTGATCTAGGAAGCGCACCAAGAAATCGGATAAAAAATCCACTTTGTAATTCCTCCAGTAATTGTTTCGTAAAATCCAAGCGATGCATACGGGAAAGTATTCTCGAGTACCTGCTTGGATATGGAGTGGTCATCCATCGCTGAAAGCGACAGAGATTGTTGTGCATTCGAAGAATGCGTCGATAAGGCTAACGGCGGAAGCCCCTGCGGTGTACAGGAAATTCCAACGAGTCATGCAAGAAAGATTTGCCATAAATACCCCCTTCCGCCTCCTCGTTTGAGGAGTGGCAATTGCAATAAGTTAAGAGTCGAAGAAAATAAGGTGAAAGCGCTTCACCCCTGTAGTACAGGCGTTACGCGTGAACCTGTTGACAGAGTGTTGGGAGGTGGCCGTTCTCCAAACATAGCGAGACGACGAAAGCGTTTCGCGACGCAAACCATAGATTCGAATCTATTAAGAACTGAATCTTAATACGTTTAAGTCTATCCTAAAGCGGCACCCGAAGTTGCGTCAGCAATCGCAATTTGACTAAGTAATGTTAAATCCGATTCATAAGTTTCTCTTTTGATTCACAGGAATCTGCATACGCATGGCTAATATAAATTGAACACATAGAATTTTCTCTATGCACCGTCGTCCTATGTTTTGTGTGGCTTTCTACAACCGCGTTTCCCAAACTAAGTTGGATGCTAAAAGCATCTAATCGACTGCTGTTAGCTGGGACAGATAGCTGTGCGGCTAACAGCGTCTGTAGCGGCAGTAGGAAAGCATTCGTCCCAGAGCAGCTTTGGAATATCTATATCTAGACAGGAATAGCGCTGCTATCTTCAATCGTTAGCAACCCCTGCGAATCACGAACTGTCGATGTAAAGTAACGGCATAGCAGATTCACCCCACGTCGCCGCGCTCACAGAGTTAAACGCGCTGTCGATTTACGACAATCGCATCACAGGACTAACTCTTCTGTTTGTATCCAGTTTGCTCCCAGTACTTTGGATGCCTGAGAGGTTTCGTAGAGATCTTGTACCATCCACTCTGCAATCGGCTGCCGCTTTTTTGCCAAAGAAGAATAGGTTTAAAGTGACGAGAATTAGCTGACTTGGGTTGTCGTCTACATTGCCTCGGATACTAAAGTTGCGTTGATCTAGCCGCGCCTGCGAAAAACTCCCCATTCTGATTTTCAGTAGTCACAGATCGTTTGAAGCAGTAGTGCGATTCGCACGGTTAGTTTCAAACTTTAATATCTTGCATCTGTTATTGAATCTAATGCCACTTGTGAACTCTAATCCGCCTGACGCTTCCTTCTAAGAGCAGCGGCACCTATGCCAATAAGACCAATCAGCGGAGTCGGCTCTGGTACAGATGCTGCGTCCGGCACAGCGGTATAGACCACATCACCAAACCCAGTTCCTCTAGATCGAAACGTATTGTGAAAAAAGAAATTTTGTTCGAGTCCAAACTCAATCCTTCCATCGAGTCCATCCGGGTCAGCGCTCGCTCCCGCTCCCAGGAATTCACCGTCGGCCTCGTAGCTAATACCTACGAACTCACCCAAAGAAAAAACTGCAGAGGCAGGAGACAAAGCGTCAGATAAGGTGTAGTTAGTCCCCTCGAATAGGCCGTAGTTGCCTATTCAAAGATGTACTTTCGTATTCCGCAGGCTACTTGGAAATCTAAACATGATCGAACCAGCGTATTAGATGTATGTCTGTTGAGAGAGGCTGAACGGCAGAGGTTGGAAGAAAAGAAACAAGAATCTCATCGCGACACTCCCGAGCTATCTATATTGGAAGGCAGCCATTCCCTTTCTGCTTTTCGACATAGCCAACTGAATCTTCGGATTCAGCAATTTTCAAAGCACTCAAAAAAAATAGAATAGTTTGCAGAACTTTTTCCTTCAGGGGTGATAGCTCATTAATCCTGTACTTTCAAACAGAGGACGCATGGGTAAAGTCTCCATCCCTAAAACCGTGCTTCAGCGTATGCATACACCTAGCGATAGCCCCGATCCGCTGCTAGAACTGGTCGAAGAAACATGCCGGTATCCTGCTGGCAGCCCTCAGAGACAAAAAGGTCTGACTAAGCTGATTCGGGTGCTGAATGACCAGCTCTGGCATACTTTCGATACTTACTATCAAGATGCGCTGCAGCAAACCTGGATATACTTCTGCCGAAACCTTTGCGAAGCGACAACGGCTAGAGCATACGACCCCACACGGGCCAAGATCACGACCTGGTTGAATGCCTACTTGAAGCGCCGCCTTCAAGACTTTCGAATTGATGAGCACGATCGACGTGCCAAAATCATCGGCCAGTCCAGCAGTGTGATTCGTCAAGACGATGGCACAGTAGTCGATCCCATCGATAGAATCCCTGCGCCTCCAGATGCTCCGCCCCTGCTAGAACAGGTCCACACCTGGCTCCAAACCGACGCAGACGGCGCGCTCAAGTCCATCTTTATAACCCAGCATCCGAATATCACCGCTCAGCAATTACTACTCAAACGCTTGCCGCCAGAAACCCCTTGGAAGGAGCTTGCTGAAGAATATGGGCTGTCTATCGGCACGCTGAGCAGCTTTTACAATCGCAAATGCTTTCCTCTGCTGAGAGAGTTTGGCAAGTCGGAAGGATACTTCTAACTAGCTCTCAAGGATATTGCGCAAGGTTGCCTGTCAGGCAACCTATCAAACTACTTACTCACTATCATCACCCTAAAAGTAAGAGGGTATATGACATGGTTATCACTATCTTTTCTCAACAGTTCGGTGTCGTTGTACCTATTACTACAGAGTCTAGGAATATTGCTCAGCGGTTTGCGCAGAACTGTTCTGTTCCTGGGAAAGCAGAACGAGTCAGGCAAAATACGCTAGCAGTCTGCGCAGTTAACGCTTATCTACAGCTGCTTTCTATTCCGACAGATCTAGACGATAGCGATAGCTGGAATCCTACAATGCAGCTGATGACAGACGTCGCTGATCTCAAACTTCCCAATATCGGCACTCTCTCTTGTCATCCAGTTGCACCAGAGAGCGACACTTGCTATATCCCTCCCGAAGCCTGGCATGATCGAGCAGGCTATGTTGCGGTCAGTTTGGATGAAGATAGCCATCGCGCCACCTTGATCGGATTTCGTGCGGCTGTACCGGAGAGGGAGCATATTTCTATAGATGGCTTTGGCCCGATCGAGACGCTGATTGACCAGGTCCATATGCTGAGCGGCACTCAGTCTTCAGAACTACTCAGCCGATTAAACGATTCCCCGACTGTTCTTAATCGGATCGGGAAATGGGTGGACGGCATCATTGCAGACGGTTGGCAAACGGCAGCGTCGTTGGTCAATCCTGCCGATCTCGATTTAGCTTTTCGGACTTCAGCTGATCTGGTCTCGCCTATGCTGGATGCGCCAACGACGGTCACTGATATTAGTCGAGCCAAGCTCGTCGATTTGGGCATTCATCGAGGTCAACCTATTCGCGTGGCGCTGGTCGTCCGTATCACTCAAGCTGCCGATAGACGAACTAGTATTATTCTACAGGTGCGCCCGTTGGGGGAGTATCCCTGCCTGCCAGAGGGGATCGAGCTAGTCGTACTTGATGAGAACGGTGAAAATTATTTAGAGGCGACTTCTAGAGCCATCGATAACTATATTCAGCTTCGGTTTATTGCCCAGGCTGGAGAGCAGTTTGGCGTTCGTATTAACCTAGGTCAAGTTGCGTTTAAGGAGCAGTTTACTATCTAGACTTTGGTGGCTTTGCTGTTGTTTTGCCAGCAGATTTTTATTGGTTGAAACTTTTAATTGAGGAGCAAGGTAGTTCGTATGATGCGTAGACACAGCCTTTTTTAAACGCATGCATACATAAGCCGCTTTAAACTCATCTATAGCTATCTACAGCCTGATACCGTAATAGGTAGGAAGCGGATGAATCGATGAATAAGCGCATCGTTATTAAAATTGGACCCGGCACGCTGGAAACTGGCTATACGGCTGCTGTGCGAATTGGGAATGAGGGCGCGCCGCCGCAGGTAGAAACTCATGCAGGTTTACCGCCTGCTGAGGATCTCGCTCAGCTCTATCAACAGTGGCAGCGTGCCTATTGGCAGATGGGATTGCCTTCTCGTTTGGAGGCGATCGCTGATGAGACCAATTTCTCTAATGTTTCTAAGCTGAAGGACTGTCGGAAACACAGTCGTCGGCTGCGCGATCGCGTCCACAACTGGCTCAATAGCGATGTTTTCCGTCCCATCCGCGAAAAAATTCTCGAACAGCTTAGCCCTACTGATACTGCGCGCGTTCTTTTACAGACAGCCGATCCTCTGCTTCAGCGTATTCCCTGGTACGAGCTTGAGTTTTTTCAGCGCTACCGCAACGCCGAAGTTGGGATCTGCCCAATTGCCTATCAGCAGGTCGACTACAGCGGCAGCCGCTCCGAAAAAGTCAGAATCCTGGCTGTTTTGGGCGATAGCACGGGCTTAGATACTACTATCGACAGATCACTGCTCGAAAACCTTGCTGGCGCGGAGATTCACTTTCTCGACTCGCCTAACCGCCAGACGTTTACACAGGCACTTTGGGAAATTCAGGGCTGGGACATTCTCTTTTTTGCCGGGCACAGCAACAGCAGCAAATACTTTCAGCAGTCTACTCAGGACGCTTCATCAGAATCTATTTCTTCTAGTGAAGAGAAGCTAGAATGCAGTGGTGAGATCTGGCTGAATCCACAGGAAAAACTGACTATTCCTCAGCTTAGACATGCGCTCCGAAAAGCGATTAGCCGTGGTCTTAATACTGCTATTTTCAACTCTTGTGATGGTTTGGGGCTAGCTGCCGATCTAGCTGATTTGCACATTCCGCAGGTTCTGGTAATGAGAGAGCCCGTCCCTGACCAAGTTGCGCATGCTTTCTTACAGGGGTTTTTAGAATATTTTTCAGGTGGAACGCCTTTCTATACGGCTGTTCGTGACGCTAGAGAAAGGCTAGAGGGGCTGGAATCGCAGTTTCCCTGCGCCACCTGGCTACCGGTCATTATTCAAAATCTGGCAGAAGCTCCACCCACCTGGCAATCCTTGCAGGGAAGAGTTGAGCCGTCTGTGCAGTCTGTGGTGACGCCGCCCGCGAGCTTATCAACTAGCGTATCTGAATCGACATCGGCGACTTCGCAAACCCTGTTATCCAGATCTTCTATGAGTGACTTTGCTAGTCGGTGGAAAGTCGCGTTAGGGTGTGGACTGGCGATCGCTCTACTGACCACAGTCCGACTGCTGGGACTATTGTAGTTTCTGAAAGCTGTGTTTCCTCTATTCCCAATGCCTTCTCTTACACCCCTAACCCTACTCAGCGCGATCGCCCTAACCGCTCTGTCATTTTCGCTCTCGCCGCCAGCCGCTGCCCAACAGCTCCCACCGCTACCGATCGAATTTAGCTCTAGCAAATTAACTAATCCTGGCAGACCCGGCGGCAGACGTAGAGATATCGACGCTCAGGGTCGCTGCCAAGAAGGATTGCCTTTGAGTGCGATCGCCTATGCTGACACCCAAATATTTACCGAACAGGGTATCACCTACGCCGACGAACTCGTCGGCACGTTGACCACGTCAGCTCAGCCCAGTCTATGGTTCTATCTGCCACAGCCTCTTATCGATCTTCCAACAGAATTCGTTCTCAAAGACAGCAATGATCAGCTCTTGTACCGGGGTAGACTGACTGGCGATACCGATAGGAATGGTATCGTTGCTGCGCCTTTGCCAGTCACGCTGTTGCCTGACGTTCCTTATCAGTGGTATCTCACTGTTGACTGTGACAAGGGCGATCGCGCCACAGTCAACGGCTGGATAGAAAGACGCTTGCCCAGCGCCAGTCTCGCCAACGATCTCGGTGAAGCCAGTGCTCGAAACCGCGCCGCACTCTATGCGAATGCAGGCTTCTTGCAAGACACACTAACTGAGCTAGCCAACTTACGGAGCCTACAGCCAGAGAGTGAAGTCGTCGACCAAGAATGGCAGGACTTCCTGACCGCTTTAGACCTTTCGGAACTGGTGAGGGTGACTGTTTTAGACTGTTGTACTGTGAGCAACGTTCCTATTACAACTCCTGAAGAGTTGACAGAACCTTCGGTGGTTGAGGAAGACAGTGTAGAGGAATCGACAGAAGAATCGACAGAAAATCTCGAACCCGCATTCCCTGCGGCAGAAAGAGATACGCGTACTATCCTGCAAAGGGCAAGAGACAGAGGCTGACAAGCGCGCTAGCTTACCTACACATTTCTCAATTTGAAACAAGTCTCCTAATTTGCTTCGTAGAACGTAATGGATGAATTGATGGGCTGGAGCTGAGTGCCAGGATAGTAGAACTGCAAAATTTGCTGATAGGAATACCCTTTTTCACCCAGGTTATAGGCTCCAGTTTGGCTCATGCCGACGCCGTGCCCAAAGCCGCCACCGACGAATCGGAAACCGGTTAGAACGGGTGTCGCTTGCTTTTCAGGCGTTTGATTGACAGGTGGCTGAGCCGATAGGACTGCTTCGTCAGGTCGCTCAGCGCCAGCGTTTGTCGTGCTAGTCTGGGCGGTCGCGGCTGGTTCGCTTCCAGTCTGCGTATTTCCAGTCTCTTTGATCTTAAAGCCGCTTTCTGCTGTTGTCGCCTGATTGTTAGCAGCCTGCGAATTAGCGGACGTAGCTCCTTTTTTTTGCCCTGCTAGATCAGATGCTTTCGGTTTAGGGATTTCCATGACCGGCTCGACGTAAAACAACAGACTACGGGGGGGAACTAGTGCCTTTACAGATTCGTCTTTGATTAGATCGAAGGAGCCCAAATCAGTTTCTACGGTGAGCTTTTGCACGCGGCCAGAGGGAGCGCGTTCTACAACAGTGAGATTGGTGAGTTTGTTGAAGTTGGCTAGCGGATGCTGTCTATTTGAGAGATATTCCTTGATGGTGGCGCTCATCACTTCGAGAGAAGCTTTGCGGTCCCAGCGGAATGCTTCCCAGCCGTCTTCATTAAAGCCGTCTTTGAGTGCAATAAAGGCGCGAAAATTGGCTTCGTTGGACAAAGGGCGCTGTTCTAAATTCCATTTTGGCTGAAGGGAGTCGATCACAGGGGTGAGGTAGGGGCGATCGTCTCCGTTCCATACGTCTGTAAATCTAGCGGTGATGCCGCCCGTGGTCGACGAGTAGAGGGCATCGACCAGCTGATTGCCATAGGTGAGAACTTGACCGGCAGTGGCCGCGATCGCCCGATCGCTCTTCGGATCGGTTTGAGCCAAACCAAAATACACCTGACATTGCGTATCGGCACAAATTTCGTAGTTGTCAATTTCAAATCGGCGTAGGTTTCGCAGTGCGTAGGTTCGTGCTAGCACGGCTTGAGCTTCTATTGCATTTTTCGGTGCGCTGGGGCCAATTTCATGAGGAACTACGCCGCGCAAGTAGGCCTCTACCGGCACCTGGTTGACTAGCGTATAGCTACCGTAGGAATTTGGCTGCACCTTCATGTCGCCCGCAAACAAATCGCGAAACCGGCTGGTATTTCCCTGCCCTAACTGGATTCGACGGTTGGCCGTGGTGATGGAAAATTCGTCGCGAGCATACTTAAAGCCGTCAGCGACAAAGGCGGCTTTGGGGACTTCTTTAATAACGCGGCTATCGATAAAAGAGCCGGTGTAGCCTGCTGCGTGTAGGTTTTCGATCAGCAGTCGGCGCAGCAGCGGCGAACTGTAGTCTTCTCTTTTGGCCCAGACTTGCCACGCATCAGGCTGAGCAATTTCGGCATCGATACCCGCATCCTGCCAGCGTTTGGCGCTGTCTTCGGCGCTTTCAAAGCTGCGATGAGTGCTGAGGACGACCCACTCTTGCAGGACCGGTGCAGGCAGAGGCTGCATCACAGTTTCTATCACTAGCCGATCGGTGGTGATAGTTTTGGCCTCGCTGCCAGTTTTGAAGCTGACAGTTAGCCGATCGCCTGCAAGCGGCGCTAGGGTTAGTTTATCGGTTTCGTTTTCCCCGAAGCGCTGTACGATGCCGACTTTGATTTCGGGATTCTGGATAGCCGCCTGGGCATTTGACTGGTCAGCAGGTGGAGTCGCCGACTGACTGACTGACTGATTGACTGATTGACTGACTGACTGATTGGCTGACTGACTGACTGGCTGATTGGCTGATTGGGCAACTAGCTGGGCAGAGACTGCCTGGGGCGCGATCGCATCTACGGCAACCATAGCTAAACTCAGCGTCCCTGTGCTCAGGCCTAGCATTAACCGACTAGCCAAACGATCTATAGAAATTCCCATGTGAGCCCAATCTGCGATTATGTCTATTATTCAACCCAGAACTCTTTAAAGCCGGTCTGAATGCATCAATTTTCTTATTAGCACAGGTGTCCGGTTCCAATGTCTCTTTTCAAACCTCTAGACCAGCTCCCAGGCAACCCTATCTATCATGCTATCTGACTCGACCCAAATTTTGAGAGACCTGATGCAGGTCGCTGGTATTTCTAGCTATCGTCTGTTAGCAGAGCGGGCAAACATTTCACTCTGGCAGATTCAGCAGCTGAGAAAAGGCCACATTCACAAGATGCGGCTGCTAAACCTGACTCAAATTGCAGCGGCTCTGGGAATCAGCTTCGCTGACCTGTACGCTCGCTTTGAGCCAGATCCTGCTAAAAGCCAGTCGGAAAAGCCAACAGAAACCAGCGACAACAACGTGCTGCAAACTAATGCGCTACAGACGCTAGAAAGCTGGCTATTGCAATGGCCCACCATTGCTAAACGCGCCAAGGATCGCCCTGATCTTCCCGCTGCAAAAATTCTACCGTTTGTTCGCCCTGTTGAGCAGCTGATGAGTGAATGGGGCGTGGAGCCGATCGCCGCTGTCGATAGTCAAACCGCTTATGATCCAACCTACCATCAGCTGACGGAAGGGCAGGCTGAACCTGGTGATTTAGTGCGAGTCACGCATACTGGGATCACTCATCATGGCAACCTACTTCACCGGGCTCGAGTCAAACCAATTTAAGCTAGCGCTAAGCCTTTATTAGACCTTGGTGACGCCTTTTCTAGGGTGATGACCGTTAGCTCGGGCCGGCACAAAAACCGACCTGGAAAGTAGGTTCCTAATCCCCGATTCACGTACAGCCAGTTGTCTTCCACTCGGTGCAACCCTCGGCACCACTCCCAGTGGCGAAGAACGTGAAAGCAGCGATCGCTAAGAAACGGTACTCGATTGCGAATTATCTTGGGTACTCGATGTCGTATCCGCGCCCATACTTGCGGTGCAGGTCCTAATCCTGGTAGATATACCTGCCCCCCGTGGGTATGGCCAGAGAGCTGCAAATCTGCTCGACACTGCGAGAAGGCGGCTGCGGTATCTGGATTATGGGAAAGCACCAAGCGAGGAACTGTCGGTGAAATCCTTGCTAGAACGCTGGGATCGAATTCTCCAGACCACAAGTCGGCAAAGCCTACTACTGGGAAGTCCTCTCCAAAAGGATGGGCAATTTGATTCCATAGCACCGGGATACCTGCTTTCTCTAGCGCCTGGGTGACAGTCGATCTCGCGCCAGGGACTGATATATCGTGGTTGCCTAGAACTGCAATCATCCCGTAGCGGCTAGGCAGCGCTTTAATTCGGCGGACCAGCTCATGAATCGGCTGAGGCGACTGGGTCACAAAGTCACCCGTGAGCGCAATCAAATCGGGTTGGATAGCGTCTACTTTGGCAATAGTTTCAGCTAGCAGCCGATTGGAGAGCCGCAGTCCATCAAAGTGAAAATCCGACAGCTGAACAATGACTGTGCCGTCTAGTCTTGCTGGCAGGTCTCGGATGGGTATGGTGTGCGCATCTACAGACAGTGCGCCTGACAACAGCCTATGCATAAGTTCTGTAAATATAGCGTTGCGAAGTTTTAGCGCGTAATAGATCTACTCGCTAAAGCTAGATGCCACTAGCATAGTCCCAATCCCCATATCCGAAAATATCTCCAGCAGGAGCGAATGGGGCATTCGACCGTCTAGAATATGGGCGGCGCGGACGCCTTGAGCGAGCGATCGCACACAGCAATTTACTTTGGGAATCATCCCGCCCGCGACGGTACCGTCGGCGATTAAATTTCTGGCCTGCTGAATATCTAGCTGATTGATCAGCGTAGTGGGATCGTGAAAGTCCTTCATTATTCCAGGCGTGTCTGTCAGCAGAATCAGCTTTTCTGCGCTGAGAGCGGCGGCTAGCTCTCCTGCAACGGTATCGGCATTGATGTTGTACGCCTGTCCAGATAGATCGGCGGCTACGCTGGAAATGACTGGGATGTAGCCGGCTTCTGCGAGCGATCGCACCAGATCGGGCTGCACGTTGCTGACATCGCCGACAAAGCCGACACCTGCCCCTGTAGACTGCGGTCTGGCCGTCACTAGATTGCCATCTTTACCGCACAGACCTACTGCTTTGCCGCCCGCCTGATTAATCAAAGACACCAGCTCTTTATTAACTCGGCCTACTAGCACCATCTCTACGACATCCATTGTCTTGGCGTCGGTCACGCGCAGCCCGTCTTTGAACTGAGGCTCGATATTTAGCTTGGTCAGCCAGGTATTGATCTCGGGGCCACCGCCATGCACGATCACCGGACGAATGCCGACACTCGACATAAAGACGACATCGCGGATAACGCTGGCTTTGAGGCTGCTGTCTTTCATCGCAGCGCCGCCGTATTTGACAACGATGGTGCGGCCCTGGAACTGCTGAATATAGGGGAGGGCTTCGCTGAGGATGCGGACGCGAAAGGTTTCGTCCTTTTGGGTTTGGTCAGAGATCATAGGGATTGATTGAGGTTTGATTGATTTCGATTTGGTCGACGGCGAGTTTGGGATCGGGGCGGAGGTTAGACTGGATGGCTTTGAGGATGCGATCGCAGGTCCGCCCTACAGATTTACCTTCGTACTCGATACGAATGTCAGCCTGGGCATAGAGCTCGCCTCGCTCTGCGATTAAGTCTGTCAGCTTATCAGATAGGTTTACGTCCTTTAGCAGCGGGCGTGAACTGTCACCAGATAGCCTGGATATCAAAATAGGAATAGGTACGTCCAGCCAAATGACGATGCCGTGGTGCAGATAGCTCCAGTTCATTTGCTGGGTGATGATGCCGCCACCTGTAGCCACGACTAAATTTGTATAGGTCGAAACCTGAGAGAGAACCTGCGTTTCTAGCTGTCGAAAGGCCGTTTCGCCAGCACTGGCAAATAGCTCGCTGACACTCTGGCTTGCTGACTGCTCAATCAGCGCATCGGTATCTACAAATCGATAGCCCAGCCGGTTGGCCAGCTTCCGCCCGATGGTTGTTTTCCCAGCACCCATCATACCGATCAGATAGAGGTTAGTCTTCTTTAGGTCGTCTCTGAGCCGATCGACTTGGAGCTTACTAGTTTGGGATTTGCTGACTCGCGGTTTAATAGCTTGAGGCTTGCTGGCTTTGGGCTTGCTGGCTTTGGGCTTGTTGGCTTTGGGCTTGTTGGCTTTGGGCTTGTTGGCTTTGGGCTGGTGGCGCTGGGTGGCCGGTATCGGATGGGTCATGGTCTTGGTCAAGCAGAGTGCTTAGCGATTTTCTGCTGAATGCATCGAACAGATTGCTACATTATGGCAGTCAGTGGGAGCGGTCGATCAGTGCCAGCCAAAGCTGCCGTTCGCCGCCAGGGGCACTGTAAAACAATAGGTCGATCAACAACCGCAGAGATAGCTGGGTCAACGCTTCGGTTTTGAGATTATCGCTGGCCATGCGATCGCCATACATGTTGCTGAAATTATCTAGATAGTCACCTAGAATAGCCGCTCGGTGTGGCGCTTCTCCTGTGGCGCTCAGCGTTTCTAATCGGCTCACTGCCTGACGAATTGGTCCATGATGCGCTCTTGCTAAATAGCAAACCACTAGCACCAGCGCCCGTGCCTCTTCGATATCTAGCTTTTTGCGACCCTGCCCCTTGCGCAGTGGACTCGACTGCCGCAGCCGCCACAGCCCCACCCGGTCAGAAAGGGTTTGTGACAGCTTCAATTCTTTGGCAGCAGCTAGCATCGCATCAGAACCAACATCTGTCAGTGCCTCTACTGCCATCAGCACCAAATCCAACTGCGCCTTGATGCTATTGAGCTGAGGTATTGATAGGTTTCTTGCGGGCAAAGGCACATCCACAGCAGTCAACACGATTGAAAAAGACTACGGCAATTGTGCCACAGCAAAGTCCCCTCCCCATGCCATGTACACAAGCTGAAAGGAACCGTCCAGCTTGTAAGCTACAGTGAGCAAGTTTGTTCGCCCCATCGCAACCGTCTGCCTGCACTCTGCGTTCGATCGGCACAGACAAATTCGTCAACGACAAGAGACGGACGACCCCGAGCAGGACGACCTTTTGGCAGCAGTCCAAAGGTTTTTTCTTCTTCTAGACCACTGGCTCCAAAAAACACCGCCCCTACGGACGAACAGCCAGACATCACTTCGCCAGACAGTCGTTCTAAAAACTGAGGGGAAAGAATAACCGACGTCGCAGACGCACCGCTCAAAGACAAATACACGCCATACGGGCGGCTTTCTGGTGATGACTCGTATAGCTGACTCAGCTGAAGCGAGCTTGCCAAAACGCTAGTTTCTCTGTCCGTTTCAATTTCCTCAGTAGCGCTGAAGATGGTATCTGTACAGGCGAGCGAACTACCAGGTACCGCTGCTGCCGCTAGCGTTCTAGCTAGACTTTCCCGACTGCCTTCTACGTCTATCCTGATACCGTAGTAGCCTTCTCTGTTAGCTTCGTAGCTATTGGCTAGCACCGTATACGTGCCTGTAGTCGGTAGCCGTACTACCAGCCTAGAGTCGTTGTTAGTACGGCTGATATCGTCGTTCTCACTTATCCGTTCTCCGGATGGGTCTAGCAAGATCAGATACGGGTCAAACTCTTCGCTCTCTAGATAAATGGTGGCATATTCCCCACTTCTTCCGGCAAAGGCGTAGCGGTCGTACAGACTCCCATCGTCTAATACCGCGTCCCCGAAGGTCAAAGCCCCATTAGCATCAAGCGGATTCCCTATTCCAGTCGGCTGACCAAAAGCACTGCCGGCCATCAGAGTCCAGCAGCTGGTCACAGTCGCAAATGCTACTCTCAGAGCTGTGGCGATGCCCTTTCTGGCTGATCTGGTCCTCATCTTGGTCTTTACTTCGGTCTTCAGCCTGAGCTCTGGTCTAACTCCTAGCCTAGTCCCTAGTCCGCGTTCTGGTCCGGTCTCCGGTCTGGCCTCCGGTCGCATAGATTTATTCGGCTTGCGGTTTAATAGCTCACTTTTCAACCGATTTTCAGTCACTTGTCTCTATCGAACCTGGATATTTCAGTTCTACTTACTATCGCAGCAGCTAGAACTCCTGCGAAGTCTTGATTGATTAACTTGTCTGTCAGCTCATCTACGACCTTGTACGAAGGCTAATTCTTCTCTGAAATTTAATTGTCAGGCGTCTAAGTCGGAAATTTTATCTATCTTATCAAGGGACTGTCTCTAAATTAGGCCGATTGGGTAATCTCATGACACTAATCAATTAATCTTGTTATTTGACTTAATAATCACGAAATAGTCAAATTCAACTATCTAACGTTGCTTGCGCATGCATTCTGCTATTTATCTTGCTTTCCTAACTACGAGCTTTTGGTTTGGTCAACCGGTTGAGGTCATGCTTGGGTTCTTTTCTACGTCTGGAGCAGTGCGAGGGGCTATTCCGCTAGTTGAGAGTATGCAGGTTGAGAGTATGCAGGTTGAGAGTATGCAGGCTAAGAGCATACAGACTGAGGGTTTAGAAAGTGGGGATAGTGAGCCTAGTCGAAGCTGGTCGTCGTTGTTTGATTCAGAGCTTGGAGGGATGGATTTAACAAAAGTGGAGCCAGCAGTGCAGGCCAACTGGCTAACACCACTTGGCCTATTCCTAATCGGTGGCGCAGTTAGCTGGGGCGTTTTCCGATATGCGCAGCAGCAGCAGTGGAAACGGATTGAATTTTTGCGTCAGGCGCTCAAAGAGTTTGAAGACGACCCTGACACTAAAAAAGCGCTCAAAATCTTAGATTTCGAAGAGTACAGGGACTACCAGATTGACTCGCCAACGCATGGGAAACCCTTTGCTTTTCACGTTACTGACGAACTACTGTGCAATGCACTAGCAGACCACGACCACCGGGCTCGCCGCAAGCAGCAGCTAGCGCACCACGAGGATATCAGTACGCTCGACCCAGCGGCCTTGCGCCAATATCAGATCGAAACGGCTTTGCGCGACTGGTTTAATAAGTTGCTCAATGGCCTAGAGCATTTTGGTTATTTTCTAGAGTCGGGCCTGTTCACCCAAGCAGAGCTACGGCCCTGGATGAACTATTGGATCAAGCTCATTGGCGATCCAACCTATCGGCGTTCAGGGGCTTCACGGTTTTATGATGCGCTCTATAGCTATATTCATCACAGCGGATTTTTTGGTGTCCAAAGGCTGTTTGAGCGATTCGGCTACCGCATATTGCCTTCGCCATATCAGGACAATGACCTGGTCGCGCTAAATCTATCGTCGCCCTACAACACAAGAGTGGCACTGACTTTGGCAAAAGCTGCCTATCTAGCCTATCAGGACAAACAGTTCGTAGCGGAAGTCGTTAACCGGTGGGGGAATACGCTGGCTATACATAAGACGGAAGCCAGTCAGCGAGAGAAGCTAACGAAGCCTGAACCGGTAATTCAACAGTACCGACTACGCAAGGTCAATCAGGAAAAAGACAGTTTTGTCCGCCATAACTTTCGCTATTTCAACAACAAAGGTAGAGATACGCAGGCCTATATGTTTCGCACTGAGCAGTTTATGGTGCTGGCTTTTCGAGGGAGTCAAGAGCCGAAAGACTGGCTGACAAATGTGACCACCCATCTACGAAATTTTACTGTCTGTAGAGACGGCGTGACTACGATGTCTTCTTATAAGGGTAGAGTCCACACAGGATTTTTTCTGGCGTGGGCAATTATTGAACGGTCTGTGCTTTCGCAAATTTCTAAGTGGCGATCGCAGATGCATGCTGAAGGAAAGACACTACCACCGCTGTATATTACCGGACACAGCTTGGGCGGTGCGTTAGCCACTATGGCAGCGGCATCTCTGTCCGATAACGGGGTGACTGTAGCGGGCGTGTATACGTTTGGTCAGCCGCGAGTGGGCGATCGCACGTTTGCTAGACAGCTCGACAAGCACATCAATGGAAAAGTTTTTCGCTTTGTCAACAACAACGATATTGTCCCGCACGTTCCGCCACCGTTTTCGGTCTGGAATCCGACTCGGTTATATGGTCATGTGGGCCTAGTCAAATACTTCAACGCGCGTGGGACTATCATGCCGAACCACACGATGATTAATAGACTTATAGATTTTGGTATGGGTATAGGCAGAGGGATGGTTGGTGCGAAGTTTGATCTGATCTCCGATCACAGTATGGAGTACTACATCAGTCATCTGAATACGGCGCTGAAGGAAGAGTCTGAAGACAAAGCGGCGCATATGCTAGAAATTCGTTAGAGAAATTGCCTGAAGTCCTCGTCTTGTTCGCTGAGCTGAGCCCAGTCGACGCCTTGCTGTTTAAACCAGCTCACTAGCTGTTTGCAGGCAGGTCTTTCTGTTGCATAATGACCGGCATCGATCAAGACAAGGTTTTGATCGCGGCTTGCTTGAAACTGATGAAACTTACAGTCGGCAGTCAGGTAGGCTTGTGCGCCTGTTTTCTTAACCGAATCGATGTAGCTAGCGCCAGAGCCACCAAGTACCGCTATCTTTCTGATCCTTTGTTGTAAATCTACGGTGGGAGAATGCAGCAAACGGGGAGGCATTAGGACAGACTGAATTTTTTCTAAAAGCTGTTGTAGAGAGACCGAAGCTGGCAAATCTCCAACCCGTCCGTAGCCTCTGGTTCTGTCTTTGTCAGTAGCGGTATTAGGTGCGGTAGATACTACCGGTTTGACAGACTGTAGCTCTAGGAGCTGGGCTAGCACGTCCGCCGTCCCGTCTTTTACCTGGTCGAAGTTGGTATGGGCTGTGTAGATGGCGATATTATGGGCGATCGCTAGCCGTACCATATCGCCCACGCTATCGCCTGCGGCCACCGATGAGAGCCCCCCAAAGATCAGCGGATGATGGGCAAAGATTAAATTGACAGGGAACCCTTCGGCTTTGAGTGCGATCGCCTCATGCATCACCGCTAGCGTAGGTGTCAAGCACACTAGTATGCCCGCTGGCTCATGTAAGACGTCTGGCTCTACTTGCCAGCCACAGTTGTCCCAGCTTTCCTGCCAGTCAGGATTTGCCCACTGCTCGAAAGCTCTGATCACATTGGCAATAATCATTCAAGGTTCCAGATAGGTTTCTGGCTATTTTTCGCATCTTCAAGATACCAGTCTATCTGCCAGCACTGTTCTTAATCAAAGCGATATCACTAGTCTGCATTCTTCTGCAATCAGCTATCCTGCAATGCCAATACCTTTTTCCTGGCGGTTGCTACAAATCGCCTGATTCAGATCAAAAAATGTGAATTTCTGTACTGTACTGGCGAGCCAATTATCACCGTTGAAAACAGTGCCCCTGACCAACTAATAAAGAGAATGTATTTTTGGTTAATGTGAGACTTCTTCACCCACATTTCTTCTGATTCTCAGGTAAAAATACTGCATACGTGCTAACAAGTCTCTACGAAAGGGCAACATAGACCTGCCTACTTATATCTAAAGCAGTTGATGGAATTTGAAGTAATTGATAGAGTACTTGTCTAGCGCCACAAGCCAAGACCCACCCCGCCCTACGGGCACTCCTTCTTGGTTCTCTAGCGCCGCAAAGCGACGCGGGGTTGCACCGCTCCCGAGAGAGGACTTGTCTTTGCTGTGCGGCGTTTGAGGATTGAGGCAGACCGCCTTGATCTGACTGCCTGAAGTAGATCCCTCGGGAGGGGTGACACACAGTGACGGAGTGGGTCGGTAACTCATGCAATTAGCCGGCTTGCGCTAAACACGTGCTCGATAGATTGTTTGATTACTTCAGCATTCTCAGCTCATTTTCTATAGGCGCCCGTAGATAAATCCAGCATGCAAAAGAAACTTCAAGTGCTCGTCGTTGACGATGAGCCAGACAATTTAGACCTGCTTTATCGAACCTTTCGTCGAGATTTTAGAGTGTTTAAGGCAGCTAGCGGTGCTGAGGCGCTCGAGGTTCTAGATGTTCACGGTGAGATGGCAGTTATTATTTCTGACCAGCGAATGCCGAAGATGACTGGGACAGAGTTTCTCAGTCGTACCGTAGAGCGCTTTCCTGACACCATCCGGATAGTACTAACCGGCTATACCGACGTGGAAGATTTAGTCTCAGCTATCAACGCGGGCCAAGTCTTCAAATACATTACTAAGCCCTGGAAATCACAAACCTTAAAAGAGACAGTTGCGCAGGCTGTCGAGACCTATAAAGCGGTCAAGCTTCGTACGCTGGCACTGAGCAGAGCGCTCAGACAGGAGTCTCTTAGTAATAGCATTACAGCAGCTGTACGTAGTTCACTCGACTACAGCAGCACTTTACAGTCAGTTGTTAGCGCTTTGAGTAAGGTGGTGGCGGCGGATTTTTCAGTTCTCTATCCCATAGACTCACCAGTAGAGTCAAAAGATCCCAAAGGTGGCTGGCAGCATAGACAGTTTGCTCTAGAACCTTTCACCTACTGTCGGGAAGACGATCCCAAAACTTCCCTTGATTGTCACTCCGACAATTTCTTTTCTCATATCGAGAGTCTGCTACCGCTACCCACTCCATCTAGTGGAGCAGAGACAGATATCTTTTCAGAATCTCTAGAGATAGAGAGCGAGACTGTTAGTAGAGTAGTTGTTCCTTTTCTAGAAAAGGACGTAGTACTAGCGAGAGTTTGTCTGTATAAAGAAACGCAGGACCCCCAGTGGGCGTCAAAGACAATTGAATCGCTGACGCCTATTGCGGACCAGGTTGCACTGGCGATCGCGCACGCTAGACTGTACCGAAAAATTCAAGACCAGTCGGCAAAAATGCAGACGGAGCTGGATGTTGCTAGGCAAATTCAAAACAATCTCTTACATCAAAGCTGTCCGGAAACCCCAGGATTGAAAATACAGGCTCGCTGTCAGCCCGCTAGAGAAGTTGGCGGAGACTTTTTTGAAGTCTTTGTCCATCCACAGGGGGACGTTTGGCTAGCGGTGGGTGATGTGTCTGGAAAAGGGGTGCCGGCCGCGCTGTTCATGGTCAGTGCAATTTCGGTGCTGCGCCGCGAGCTAGCGCAAGAAAAGTCTCCTGAACCGGATAAGGTTATGCGCAATCTAAATCATAGTTTGTCTGATGATTTGGTGAGTAGCAATTGCTTTATCACGATGGTCTTAATCCGATACAGTGGCAAAACGGGCAATCTAGTGTACGCCAATGCGGGCCATGTGTATCCCCTGGTCTGGCCTCATAGGAGGATGGTCGCCCAGCGTGAAGAACATAAGCATAAAGAAAGCAGGTGTGAAGAGAATCAGTTAGCCACCGATGATCTGGCTAACCAGATAAACCCTACTTACTTAGATGTTCGAGGTGTACCTTTGGGGATTTTGCCAGTCTGGGAAGCAAAGTCTGGAGAGCTCAGCCTCTTGGCTGGAGATGTTGTTCTACTCACTACTGATGGGATTACAGAAGCGACTGTAACTAATTCCACAGATCGCACTCAGCATTCTATGCTAAACCAGGAAGGTCTCTGGGAATTTTTACAGCAGCAGCCTGCTGACCTGGATCTGGATACTCTGCTCTCTTACGTTCATCTCCCCGAAGGAGAACAAGAAGACGATCAAACTATCTTGTCGCTGGAGGTGACATCATGAAAACCGAGCTAACGGTTCCTAGCGATTTGCGTTTCATGGAGGTGGTGGAGCATTGGCTATTGGAGTCTTTGCGATTAGAGATCGACCAGCAGGTCGATTGGGAGGAAGTAAAGAATCGGCTGCGATTGGTGGTCGTTGAAGTCTATTCAAATATTGTTCGTCATGCCCATAACGATCGGCCCGAGCTACCGGTGCTGATCCGCATTGAGCTGAGTGAGGAGAACACTCTCTCACTTGAAGTCTGGGATCAGGGGGAGGGCTTTAAGCTAGATACCTATGCGGCTCCCAGACCGTCGGATCTACAAGAAGGAGGCTACGGGTGGCTGATTCTAAATAGAATTATGGACCGCGTGGAATATCAGCTACAGGTGGGTGGAGACCAAAACTGTCTGAAGTTGGAAAAAGATTTGGCGTCTACAGAATAGGTTGCCTGCGAAAAGAGCAACCGAGAAATAGAACAACCGAGAAACAGAACAGCTAAGAGATAAAGCAACTAAGAGATAAAGCAACTAAGAAACAGGACCGCTAAAAGACAGCGCAGCTAAGAAGTGAATGGATTCCCTTTAGAAACTTTGCTGGCATCGCCATAGCGGGCGATCGCACCGTTCCCTGTTTGCCAGGCCCAAAGCTGATCACCAGCTGAAAAGTGCCACCATTCGTTGGGATGCTGTCTAAACCCAGCGTCTGTCATTATCTTTGCCAGCAGCTCGCGGTGGTGATGAGCTTTTTGTAGGGTAATTTCGTCGCTATCGGCAAAGTAATCGGGATAGGAACGCGGTGAAATCTCATCAATGGATGAGCCCATGTCAACCGGCCTATGACTGAGGTCAGTTAAGGTGAGATCGATGGCACTGCCTGTGCTGTGAGGCGGGGGCGTGCTGGGATTTGGGCTGGGAGTAGCCCAGAACTGGAGGACTTTGGATTTGAAGTGCGATCGCATTTCATCGTTCAAGGTAGCTGGGTCTAGACCTGCTGAGTGAACTAGCTGTTGGAAAGTGTAGTCCACCATAAACTGCTGTACGGCAATTGGTCGATAGGCGTCAAAAATTTGCAGGTGCCACTCTGGACGCTGCGCACTCAGAGCCGCCTGAGCCTGTAGCAGCTGTTGCAACACTCGCTCACGCAGGAAGTAAGGAGAATATTCTCCGTAGGGTGCGCCTAGCGACTGATAGGGGTGCGGTGTGACCACGGTGAACTGCTCTAAGGGAATGGCAACGAGTGGTTCGCCACATTCCTCGATAGAGATTTTTTGATAGGGCTTCACTAACTTTGCAAGATCTCACTTATTCAATACGGTTTTGCTAGCCAGTATTCTTCTAAACAGCGATCAGAGATTGTTCGCGGACGTAGCTGACAAAGTTGCCGAGAATTTGCAGACCGGCTGTAGAAGATTTTTCGGGATGGAACTGGACGGCCATCAGATTGCCTTTGGTAACAGCGGCAGTGACGGTTTGGCTACCGTGAGTAATGGTTGCCGCATTGATACTCGGGTCGCTAGGCGCAGCATAATACGAGTGGACAAAGTAAACCCATGACCCAGGCGAAATGTTTTGCAGGATAGGGCAGTTGGGTTGAGTGAGTTCGAGCTGGTTCCAGCCCATGTGAGGAATCGTGATGCCAGGTTCTGGTTTGAACTGGCGAATAGACCCGGAGAAAATGCCCAAACCGGCTTCTTCACCTTCTTCGCTGCTTTCAAATAGCACCTGCAAGCCTACGCAGATGCCTAAGAATGGCTTGCCGCTGCTGGCGATGCGACAGATGGGCTCGATCAGGTCGCGCGATCGCAAATGCTGCATAGCAGGGTCAAAAGCACCAACGCCTGGTAAGACGACACCATCTGCCTTTTCTATTTCAGCTACAGAATCAGTAATGATTGTAGTTGCGCCAGCCGCCTCTAGGCCTTTACAGGCAGAGTGAAGATTGCCCATGTCATAGTCGATAACCGCAATAGTCGTCACAGCGAGCGCTAACCTCTATCGTGTACGGATCAAAATATAGACTAAATTTGCCATTAGGGAGTAGCTGATAAATAACGTCCCATCCCGTAGGGGCGCAGCATGCTACGCCCCTACGGGATACCGATGCACAATTGGTATGTTATTTAGACGCACGTCCCTTACCTCTCAGCCTATTCCAAGATTAGCCTATTCCAAGATTATAGAAGACATTACTAGAAGGCATTACCCTCCATCACTGCTATTCCCGGCACCAATCATGAGTATTCCTATAGCTGAGAGCGGATCTTCTACCATCCTAATTACTTCTTTTGTTCCCTGGCTGGCTCATCAAAAATCCAATTCGTCAGATGATCTAATTGCTGCCCTTCAAGATCAAGAAAAGTTGCCTGTGGGTAGCGTTTGGCTACGGCACGTGCCGGTATGCTTTGATCTAGCGCCGACACTGGTCATCGGCGAGCTACAGCGGCGGCGTCCGCGTGCCGTCATCTGCTGCGGGATGGCCGAGAACCGCACTCGTTTGTCAATAGAACAACAGGCGGTAGATATAAGAAGCACCCTTCAAACTTCTGTAGATGTGCAGGCTCTGCTCAAAGAGACCACACACAGTGAAGTTAGCTACGATGCGGGGCGGTACGTTTGCAATCATTTGTACTACCAAGTGCTATCAGCTATCAGCGCTTCTGACCTAGATACGGTTGCTATTTTCGTCCATGTTCCTGTTTTGAACGCTCAGAATATGCCTGCGATGCTAAGTGACTTTCTGAAGATAGCTTCAGCCTTGTAAGAGAGCCTTTTGATTGGATACGCTATATCACTCGTCCTGACGCAGCCCTGCTAACGTACTGACCCATGCCGGCTCTACCCAACCACTGCTGAGCGTCTACAATCATCTCTCCGCGCAGGAAAACTTTCTCGACTTTGCCCTGCACGCTGCGCCCTTCGAAGAGAGAGTAGTCCACATTTGAGTGGTGGGTGCTGGCGCTGAGCGTATGCGGCTTGTTGGGATCGAACAGGACTATGTCGCCGTCGCTACCAATGGCGATGGTCCCTTTCTTTGGAAATAGACCAAACATTTTTGCAGGGGCCGTAGCGGTGAGCTGAACAAATCTGTTGAGGTTGATTTTGCCTGCTCGGACGCCGCCGTCGTACAGCAGCTCTAGCCGCAGCTCTACGCCGGGTGCGCCATTGGGAATTTTGTTGAAGTTGTCTTCTCCATAGCGCTTGGATTTCAACAGGCCCATCGGATTCTCATTAATACAAAAGGGACAGTGGTCTGTAGATACGATTTGCAGGTCGTCGAACTGAAGACCGCGCCAAAGCTCGTGCTGACAGTGATGGTCGCGCAGGGGCGGCGTCATCACATACTTAGCGCTTTCAAACCCAGGGCGATCGTATTGAGACTGATCGAGAAAGAGATAGTGAGGACAGGTTTCGGCGAAGGCGTGGATGCCGCGATCGCGCGCTTCTACAACCGCATCTAGCGCCTCTTTTGCTGAAAGATGAACAATGTAAACCGGTACCTCTGCTAGCTCGGCAATGCGGATTGCTCGGTGCGTTGCTTCTCCTTCCATCAGCCGAGGCCGGGTCAACTGGTGAAACTTTGGAGAGGTATTGCCCGCTGCGAGTGCCTCTTCTATTAGTGCCTGGATGACGGTGCCGTTTTCGGCATGTACATTCACCATGCCGCCATGGCTGCCTACTTTTCTCATGATCTTGTAGATAGCCGCGTCGTCTACCATCATGACGCCCGGATAGGCCATGTAGAGCTTGAAGCTAGAGACCCCTTCACGATTGACCAGATCGGGGAGTTCTGCGATCGCATCTGCATTCGCATCAGTCAAAATCACATGAAACCCATAGTCCACAGAGCACTGCGGCGCGGCATCAGCCAGTCTTCTATCGAGCGCTAGCTTAGGACTTTCTCCTTTAAACTGCTGGGCAAAGTCGATGATCGTCGTGGTCCCTCCAAAGGCAGCTGACTTAGTTCCACTTTCAAAAGTGTCGCAGGTGTAGACGCCGTTTCCCATGGGTGTTTCCATATGGACGTGGACGTCTATACCGCCAGGAAGAACCAGCAGACCAGTCGCATCATGAACTTTGGCATCTTCTATTTCTAGGGCGCGAGCAATGGCTTCGATTTTTCCATCCTGGATCAGGATATCTGCAACGTAGTCATCTACAGCGGTGACGATTCGGCCTCCTTTAATCAGCACTTTGTTCATACTCTTGGTTCACCTAGAATTTTACTCGCCAAGCTTCTCTCCGCTGTGTCTCTCTACTGCTGCTGCTGTTTATAAGCAGCCCATCCTCCAATATCTGAAATGTCAGGATAGCCGTTTTCTTCTATGAGAAACTTAGGATAGAGCATTGCGATTGCCATTTCTCCATTCTCTAGCGTTACCTCTTCTGGATACATATCGGGAGGTTCTGTCGATACCAAATACTCGTACTGCTCTAGCGTTAGCTCGTACACCTCACCTGGGATAGAAATTCCGTTGTCGGCAGTTTCATAAATGCCAGGATGCCAGCCGTCTTTGACCGCATGCAGACGATAGCGCGGCGCAGTTTTAGCTTCGCGGATGAAGGTGGCCGACTGTAGATTTTGATGATCGGGCTGGCCTTTTAGCGCCGAGCCGCAGATGAAAACAAACTTAGAAGGAATCTTGGACATGAGGCTCTAGATTGATTGGGGTCAGACTAGCCAACTATTACCAGAAATTAGCCTGCTGGTGATCATTTGACTATTCACAATGACTTGTATAGATAGCTTACGACGGTTGTCGCTGCACTATTTAGATAAACCTGATACAGCCTCTTTTTCTGACGAAAGCTTATGATTGGTACCTACGCTTTGTGAAAAAATATTAAGAGGGTGCTGTGAGTACAACTGTTTCTACGCTTTTGGTTAACCGCGATCGCCTGATGAAGAGCATGGCCGACATGGCCAAGGTCGGCGAGCTCAGCAGCGGCGGCGTACAGCGCATAGCCTTTAGCGAAGAAGACTGCCGCGCTCGCAGCCTGATCGAACGCTGGATGCGCGAGGCTGGGATGCAGGTGCGAATTGATGCAGCCGGTAATATCTTTGGCCAATACGCCGGACGATTTGACGATGCGCCTGCGCTGGCAACGGGGTCTCATTTAGACACGGTGCCCAATGCGGGTCAGTACGACGGCACCTACGGGGTGCTGGCCGGACTGGAAGTGGTGCGGACTTTGCGCGATCGCAAGCAAAGATTAGATCACCCGCTAGAAGTGATTGTCTTTGCCGATGAAGAGCGCACTATGGTCGGCAGCAAAGCCATTTCTGGCAACCTCAGCCAGGATACCGAAAACTATCGCAGCGCGACGGGTGAACCGATCGAGCACTGCCTGGCAAGAGTCGGTGGCCGCTGGGAAAACAGAGCCCAGGCCAAGCTCAGTCCGTCCGATATCGCCGCTTTTGTCGAAGTACACGTAGAGCAGGGACCAGTCCTAGAAGCTGAGAAAAAGCAGATCGGCGTAGTCACCGGTATCGTCGGCCAGCGCCGCTATATCCTGACGGTCGAAGGTCATGCTAGCCATGCTGGCACCACGCCGATGTCGATGAGAAACGATGCGCTAGTAGCCGCCTCTGAACTGATTTTGGCAGTCAACACGCTGGCCAATCGTCCAGGCGATCAAGTCGCGACCGTGGGCCAGATAGAGCTATCACCGAATGTACCCAACACAATTCCTGGAAAAGTAGAAATGTCTTTGGACATTCGGGATCTAGACAATGACTGGCTCGACCGGCTGATGAGCCAGCTCAAGGCAGAGATGGCGAGAATTGCGGCGGCAACTGGAACCAAAATTGGCTACGTGCAGCGTTTGTACAACTATCCTTCGCCTGCTAATTCTCATATTCAGAATGCGATCGCTCAGGTTTGCAACAATCTCTCACTTTCCTATATGTCTCTACCCAGCCGTGCCAGCCACGACGCCCAAGAGATAGCGCAAATCACCGACATGGGCATGATCTTCGTCCCCAGCCAAGCAGGCATCAGCCACGCAGTGACCGAATACACCCATCCCGACGACTGTGTTCAAGGTACAAACGTGCTGCTTCACACGCTCATCAGCCTCGATCAGCACTACCGCTGCTCATAATCACTGTGCCTGTCCTTATCCAGCGTGAATGCAATGACCCTGTCAAAAGCCAAACCAACAGTCTCCACCGCCGCTGAGTCCGTCACTGCTGCCAAAAAACCAGAAGCAGCCGGTGTCTCCCTGCGCTCAGTCACCAAAAAATACGGCACCTTTACTGCTATCGAGAATATTACCCTAGACATCCCTGCAGGTGCCTACTGTTGTTTATTAGGCCCGAGCGGCTGCGGCAAGACTACTGCGCTCAGAATGATTGCCGGACACGAGAGCGTTACCAAAGGCGAAGTCTACATCGGCGATCGGCAGGTAACGCATCTGCCACCAGCCAAAAGAAACACCGCCATGATGTTTCAAAACTACGCGCTCTTTCCCCACAAGACCATCTGGCAAAATGTGGACTTTGGTCTCAAAATGCAGGGCGTTTCGACGACCGAACGCAAGCAGAGAGTGAGCGAAATTCTAGAGCTAGTCGGCCTTAGCCATACCGCAGAGCGCCGACCGGACATGCTCAGCGGCGGACAGCAGCAGCGAATTGCCCTAGCTAGAGCCCTAGTGACTCGGCCCCAGGTGCTAATGCTAGACGAACCACTAAGCGCACTCGACGCGAATCTCCGTGTCAGAATGCGCGGCGAATTACGAAAAATTCAGCAGCAGTTTGGTCTCACCTTTATTCAAGTCACCCACCATGTAGAAGAGGCTTTCTCACTCTCTGATCAGGTGGTGGTGATGAATCATGGCCATGTTGATCAGGTGGCGACGCCGACCCAGCTATTCAATAGCCCAGCTTCTCAGTTTGTAGCCAAATTTATTGGTGATAACAATATCTTTAAAGGAAAAGTTATCGACACTTCTTCCAATAAAACCGACCAGGAACTGATCAAGCTGGAAGTCGAAGGCATTGGTGCAATCTTTTGTCAGGGGATTCCCACATCCAAAGGCTCAGAGGCGGCTTGTTCGGTTAGACCCGATCTAATTGAGCTATCTCCTCTTTCTGAAGTGTCTACACCCATCTCTTCTCTATCTAGCTCTGCTCGGATGAACGAGGTTATTGCCCGAATAATGGATGTAGAGATGACCGGCTATGTCACTCGCGTTTCTCTGGTCCTAGAAGCGACCGGTAAATCCTTTCTATACAAGGTCCGTACCACTGACTGGATGACGACTAGTTTCACTGTTGGGCAGTCGGTTTCTGTAGGCTGGTCTGCCAAGAACTGCGTTTTTCTACCTTATTGAGAAAGCTCTAAACGCAAGCACTAAAATTCGTAAGGAAAACGACATTACCAGTATTTATTTTTCGCACCTCGTTGTTTAATAAGCTATCTCAATGAGATTTGCGTGCGGGGCCATGACAGCACCTCTGGCGATTTGAGTTAAATCTCTCATTTTTGTAGAATGGCACACCATTCTGTGACTTCTTCCCCAGTAGAGTGCTTATCAGTAGCCCTTATAACAGTTGTCTAGCTATTAAGAAAAATGCCCAAATTTACTCGTAGACGCCTAATTCAAACCGGACTGGCAACCGGTGCAGCGCTGGCCACTGCCCGCTGTGGGCAGGCCGAAGCGCCCGTTGGCACCCCTAATAATCCAGCAACCGGGCCAGAAGTCAACGCCAACAATATCAAGGACGTCACGCTGCGCTTCATTGGAACAGGCGTCGCGCAGATCAACGACATTCGCGACAAAGCGCAGGAAGATTTAGGCTTTAACATTGAGCTGAAGGCGCTAAGCACAGACGAAAACAACCAGATTGCCATCACGCAGCCTGGTCAGTACGACATGTTTGACGGTGAGTACTTCAGCCTGCCGTTAGTAATTCCTTCAGGTAATTTGCAGGCCATTGATGTTAGCAGAATCAAGAGCTTTGACAAGATTGTGCCTTTCTTCACTACCGGTAAGTTCAACGGACTGCCAGTTGAGAATGCTCAAGGAACCGCACCGATTAAGGTGATGTACCTAAAAGACAAAGACTCAAAAGAGTTTTCAGCAACACCTACTAATTGGGCAACGCTGATTCCTTTTCAATACAACGCAGACACGCTCGGCTATCGCCCTGATCTAGTTGACAAAGAGATCACTAGCTGGGCCGATCTCTTCGACCCAGCGTTCAAGGGCAAGACTTCGATTCTAGATATTCCCTCCATTGGCATTATGGATGCGGCGCTGGTCGTAGAATCGGCGGGTCTGATGACCTTTGGAGACAAAGGAAATATGACAAAGGCGGAGATCGATCAGATTACTGATATTTTGATCGAACAGAAGCGGAATGGACAGTTCCGAGCTTTCTGGAAGACATTTGACGAGTCTGTGAACCTGATGTCGTCCGGTGAAGTGGTCTTGCAGTCGATGTGGTCTCCGGCAGTAACCGCTGTGAAATCGCAGGGCATCGAATGTGTCTATGCGCCATTAAAAGAAGGCTACAGAGCTTGGGGTGGCGGCATTGGTATGTCAGCAGCGATGGAGGGAGCCAAGCTAGACGCGGCCTATGCCTATATGGACTGGCTTTTGGATGGCTGGGTAGGCGCATTCTTGGGTCGTCAGGGCTATTACAGTGCGGTACCTGAAAATGCCAAGAAGTTTATGTCGGCGGAAGAGTGGGACTTTTGGTACGAGGGTAAGCCAGCGGCGGTCGATATGGTCGATCCGTTTGGAACGACTCTAGAGAAAGCGGGCGCTGTGAGAGATGGCGGCTCTTTTGAAGAGCGGATGGGTAATGTTGTGGTTTGGAACTCGACGATGGAAGAACAGGTTTACCTGGTTCAAAAGTGGAATGAGTTTATTGCAGCGTAATTGATCCGAGCGCGTCACTGCGTGTCATTCCTTCGGGGAAGCTGCTACGTGCGCACAACCTTAAGATATCGGTTGATAGCCTACGTTGCTGACCCACCCCGTCACTGCGTGCCACCCCTCCGAGGAGGAGATTTGTCCCGGCTATGTAGTGTTGAAGATCGAGGTAGATCCCCTTTATCATCACAGCCTGAAGTAACTCCCCTCCTCGGAGGGGTGCCCACAGGGCGGGGTGGGTCAGCAACTCATGCAACTCACCGATCGCATCTATTCAACAAAGTTGTCAGCGTAAAACTTGTGTATAAAACCTGGAAAGCCTTTCAGCCTTATTTACTGGCGACACCACAAACGCTGATCTTCTTGATGTTTTTGGTGTTTCCGATTGTCATGATCGTGGTTGTCAGCTTCTGGCAGTTCAACGGCTATGCGATGACGCCTGCGTTTTCGTTTGATAACTACGTCAATGTTTTCACTTCTCAAGTTTCTCTGTCTACCTATATAAATACGTTCAAATATGTGCTGTTGGTATGGGGAGCTTGCACCGCGATCGCACTTCCTATCGCCTACTATCTCACCTTCTGTATAGAGCACGACAGCATCCGAGTGCTGCTGTTTCTAGTCTGCACAATCCCTTTTTGGACCTCGAATATCATTCGCATGATTTCGTGGATTCCGCTGCTAGGACGAGAGGGCTTGATCAATCAGCTACTGCTGAATCTGGGCCTGGTGCAAACGCCTGTAGAGTGGTTTCTCTATTCTGATTTTGCAATTGTGCTAGGCATGGTGCATCTGTACAACTTCTTCATGATCGCGCCCGTATTCAACAGTATGATGCGAATCGATCGCACGCTAATTACGGCTGCTAGGGATATGGGCGCTTCTGGATTTGACGTGCTAAAGGAGATTATTCTGCCGCTCACTGCGCCCGGTATTGCGATTGGCTCTATCTTTGTCGTGACGCTGACAATGGGTGAATATATAACGGTGCGGCTGATGGGCGGCGGGCAGTCTGCTTCGATTGGCAAACTGATCAGTACTCAGATTAGTAGCCTGCAATATCCGCTGGCCGCTGCGAACGCGGTTATTCTGTTGCTGATCACGCTGGTGCTAGTTACTGGCATCCTGCGAGTTGTCGATATTCGCAAAGAGCTGTAGAAGGAATAATAGAGGGAACAATTCCGATGACTAAAGTAATCCTCACTGTCTTCTTTATTCTTTTCGTGCTTTTTCTCTACGGCCCAATGCTGGCTATTTTCACGCTGTCGCTGCAAGGGCCAGACGGGGCGCTGACTTTTCCGGTGCGTAGCTTTGGCTTTTATTGGCTAGGGCAGGTGTTTCAAGAGCAGCGGATAGGCAGCTTTGTCGAGTCTTTTCAGCGGTCGTTTTGGCTGGGACTGATTGTGGTTGCGATCGCACTCGTTGTCAGCGTCATGGGCAGCATGGCGTTCCGCACCCGCTTCAAAGGCTCGCTAGCACTCTTCTATCTAACTATTTCTAGCCTAGTCGTACCCGGCGTACTGATTTCTTTAGGAATTGGCATCACCTTTCAGATCTTGAGCATTCAAACAAACTGGTTTACTTCAGGACTGGGCGCACATTTGACCTGGACAGTGCCGTTTGCCTTCTTGATCATGCTCGGCGTGTTCAACCGATTCAATCCATACTACGAAGAGGCCGCTAGAGACCTGGGCGCGGGCGACGTTCGCACCTTTCAAGAAGTGATTCTACCGCTGATTTTCCCGAGCTTAATTGGAGTCGCGCTACTGGGCTTCACGCTTTCCTACGATGAATTTATTCGTACCTCTTTGGTTTCAGGGCAGTACAATACGCTGCCGCTAGAGATATTTGGCATGACTACCAACGTCACTTCTCCGGCTCTATATGCGCTAGGAACATTGACAACACTGTTTTCGGTCACGATGATTGCCGCTGGATTCGGCGCATACAAGTTTTTCTCGCGCTAAATTAGTTAGAGTACGCGATAGTAGAAACATTTGAAAGTGACATGTATTGCTTAGCCTTGACCTAGGACTTGACAATGGACGCATCCCTGTTGCGAAAAATCACAATCGACCCAGACATCTGTCATGGCAAACCTTGTATCCGAGGATTACGTTATCCGGTTGAGTTTTTATTGGAGCTACTCAGCTCTGGGATGACCCATGCCGAGATTCTGGCAGATTACGAAGACTTGGAAGAAGCCGATATCCTATCCGTACTGCTATTTGCGACTCAGTTGAGTCAAGTGAAGAGCGTGTATAAACTAGCCTCATGAAGTTTTTGGTAGATGCTATTATCGTTCATCAATGAACAACCATTGATAAAACAGTCATGCGCCATGTCGAGCTAAAAGAACAGGTGAAATTTTGGCGAGATCCGGTGCTGCGCGATCTAGAAATGCTGCGTGCTACCTATATCGACTATTCGTTTTCGCGCCATGCTCACGAAGGCTTTGGCATTGCGATTGTTGAGTCGGGCGCGATGGAATTTGAGTATCGAGGGGCGATGCATGTAGCGCCTGCCGGGAGTATTGTGGTTACTCATCCAGGCGAAATGCATACTGGGCAAGCCGTGCTGGAAACAGGATGGACCTATCGGACGCTCTTGCCTGCGGTTGATTGGCTACAGCAGGCGGCGGCAGGACTAACAGAAAAGCGCACAAGCTCAATGCCATACTTTGCGTCTCCTGTCATTCACGATACTCGGCTAAATCAGCAGATGGTGGCACTGCACGCTACCCTTGAAAACTCTCCTTCTGCGCTAGAAAGAGAATCTCGCTTTTTGTGGGGACTAGCCCGGTTAATTCAGGGCTATGCGAGCGATCGCCCCCGTGCCAAAGCGCTTGGCAAAGAACACCACGCTGTACAGCAGATCCGCGACTATCTAAGCGCTGGTTACGTCAACAATATCTCTTTGACTGAGCTGGCAACTCAGGTCGGACTGAAGCCGCTGCGGCTCTTGAGAGTGTTTAAAGGAGAGATTGGCTTGCCGCCACATGCCTATCTGACGCAGGTTCGAGTCTATCAGGCAAAGCGGCTGCTGACGGCTGGCTGGTCGATTGCAGAGTCGGCTGTAGAAACTGGCTTTGTAGATCAAAGTCACTTGCACCGGCATTTCAAGAAGATTGTTGGCGTTACGCCTGGGCAATACGTCCGAGGCTGCAAAAACGTACAAGACTGACGGGCGATCGCCTCAATAAGCTGTAAGCAGTTCAGACCAGCGCAGCATCAGCTTATGGCAAAGTTTCACACCTCTTTCAATCAAGACAGTCTATCGACGAGTCCAACGCCTCGCTCTGAGTTTTGGTCTGGGATGAGAGATATTGTTCCACTGGTAGTAGGAGCCATTCCGTTCGGTATTATCTTCGGCACACTAGCAACAACGGCTGGGCTGTCTGCGAGCGGCACGATGGCAATGTCAGCTTTTGTGTTTGCTGGATCTTCGCAGTTTATTGCGGCTGGGCTGATTGCATCCAAAACCAGCTGGCTGCTGATCGTGCTGACCACTTTCGTCGTGAACTTGCGGCATCTGCTGTATGCTGTGAGCCTGCTGCCCTATGTGAAGAAGCTGCCGCAGGGGTGGAAGATTCCGATGGCGTTCTGGCTAACGGATGAAGCCTTTGCAGTCGGTATTCGCCGCTATGAGTCGAGCGAGCAATCCGCTTTTAAGCACTGGTATTACGTAGGCGCAGCGCTAACGATGTACCTGAACTGGCTGCTGTGTACGCTGCTGGGCATCACCGTTGGTCAGCTAGTGCCCAACGCCGCTGAGTGGGGATTGGATTTTGCCATGTCGGTGACGTTTATTGGCATGGTTGTACCGTACGTGAAAAACAAGCCGATGGGAATGGCGGTGACCGTTGCTGGTGTGACGGCATTGTTGGCATATGGACTGCCGCACAAGCTAGGGCTGATGGTTGCGGCGATCGCAGGCATCGCCGCAGGTGTCCTCGCTGAAAGAACAATCCAGACCGAGCCTGAAACTAAGTAGTTAGGAGAATGATTATGAATGAAGTTTTGATTATTGGCGGCATGGCGATCGCCACCTTTACCATCCGCTACATCATGTTTGGCGCGAGCAGTCGGATTGTTCTCTCTCCCGCTTTGCTCAGTGCCTTACGCTATGTGCCGCCGGTAGTGCTGACGGCCATTGTGGTTCCAGAAGTACTGCTAAATGAAGGCAGTTGGGCAGTGAGCTTTGGCAATGCGAGATTGGTGGGTGCGATCGCCGCTATCTTAGTAAGCGTCCTCACCAAAAATCTCTTACTTACCATTGTTTTAGGGATGGCAACTTTCTTTGGCTGGCAAGCCCTATCTGGTCTGGTATCTTGAGAGTCTCGAAAACAATTCTAGAACAGCTAGCCTCATGAAAGTGAAAATTCTGCGCTTAGCCGAAAATGCCAAGCTGCCAAAGTACGAGCATGACGATGACTCTGGTATGGATTTGTATGCGATCGCACCCCAAACCATCCACCCCAGCGAAACCGCCCTCATCCCCACCGGCATCGCTATCGAACTCCCAAACGACACCGAAGCGCAGGTTCGCCCTCGCAGCGGCCTCGCCCTCAACCACAGCATCACCGTTCTCAACACACCTGGCACCGTTGACGCAGGCTACCGAGGAGAAATTCAAGTCATTCTCATCAATCACGGCAAACATCCTTTTGAAGTCTTACCAGGAATGAAAATCGCTCAGATGGTCATTACCCCAGTGATTCATGCCAGTTTAGAAGAAGTCCAGCATCTCTCCGACTCCGCTAGAGCCAAAGGCGGCTTCGGCTCTACAGGCGCTTAGCTAGATCTGCATATTCTCTAATTTTTGCGTTTGCTCATCTCTATCGTCCGGCCATCACGCCGCCGTCAACTGGCAGCACCGTCCCCGTAATCCATGAGGCTTCTTCGGAAGCTAGAAAGAGAATTGCATTCACCACATCTTCTGGCTGGCCGTTCCGGCCCAAAGGATGAAAAGCATTGAACGTAGGCAAGGTTTCCGCAACCTGTTCTGGCGTCATGAACGTACCATACACAGGCGTTTCTACCACGGCAGGCGCAACGGCATTGATGCGAATTTTCTGCGCTGATAGCTCAATCGCCAAATTCTTTACCATTTGATGGACGCCCGCATTCGCCGCCGAATACGCACTAGAGGGCGTCGCTGAGACTGCTTGCAGCGCCCACATAGAGCCCGTTTGTACAATTGCACCACCGTTGCGCTTTAGCATCGCCTTAGCTGCCGCCTGCGCTACAAAAAACTTTCCCTTCAAAATCGTGTCGACAAACCTATCGTATTCTTCTTCGGTCTGCGCCAAAAAGGGCTTTGGCGCAAATATCCCAGCATTGTTCAACAAAATATCTACCCCGCCAAAAACCTCAACGGCAAACTCAATTATCGCTTGTCCGACTGCAACTCGAGAAATATCGCCTGCATAGGTAGCTATCGCCTGACCACTAGGATCAATTTCGCTTGCAGCACTCTCTAACTTCTCAGCATTTCGCCCGTTAATAACCACGCGAGCGCCTTCTTTGACTAGTTGCTTAGCGGCCTCCAAACCAATACCTGAGCCACCGCCCGTAATCACCGCAACCTTATTTGTGAATCGCATATATTACCTATTTTGTTTGTATACCTATCAGTAGATAGACAAAAGCGTATTCCAGATGCCTGTCTCATGTCAATGCCTACCTTTAGATAGGTAGGTGGAGGAGTATACTAGAAACTGCCTACCAGTATGTTTTTATGTCCACTGCCAAAGACTCAGCTCACTCGCGCTCAGAAGAAATCCTAAGTGTCGCCCAGAACTTTATTCAAACGCGAGGATACAACGGCTTTAGCTATCGTGATTTAGCTGCTGAGATTGGGATTAAGAGTGCGAGCATTCACTATCACTTTCCGAGCAAGGGAGAGCTAGGACAGGCTGTTGCTGCTCGCTATCGCCGACTGTTTTCTCAGGCGCTACAAGTTCTGGATGACTCGACGGACGATACTAACGAGCTGCTGTCAGGCTATACGACTTTGTTTAGACGTACGTTGATGGACGGCGATCGCCTCTGTATGTGTGGCGTGCTAGCAGGCGAAATCGAGACTATACCAGAGTCGGTTCAAGCAGAAGTCGCCCTATTTTTCTCGGAACAACAAGACTGGCTAGCACAGTGATTGGAAAAGGGCATAAAAAAAGGGCATTTGGCGACGGGTCTATCTACTTCGACTTGGGCGACTACTTTTTTGGCGGCGCTAGAAGGCGCAATGCTAGTGTCTAGAGGGCTGGGCAACTACAGTCACTTTGATGCTGTTTCCACAAACTTGCTGAGAGTGCTGGTTGTTAGAAAATGACAGTGCTAGAACGGGGTTCTAATCAGGGCAGCACTGGGAACGACGTTGTTGAGAGTAAAGCCGTAGCATTTTGTTCCTGGTGGTTGAATTAGTAGTTGCGTTTCATTAGAGTAAAGTCAGCCGCTACTGTTCTTTGCCATGACTGCTCTTTTTGTCTCCCCCAATTTGCATCACCTGATTCTGACGTATCTGAGTCTGACCAGATCCTTCAAACTTGCTTCAAAGTCAGCGAGCTTTTTTTGCAACGGGGAAAACAAAGCCGCTGGACTTTCGACTGAAGCAGCTTAACAAGCTAAAAGATGCAATTACAGCCCGCCAAGACGAAATCATTCAGGCGGCGAAAGATGATTTGGGTCGTCCGGAATTCGAGGGCTATTTCGAGATTGGGGTGGTCGCTGAGCTGAGCTATGTGCTGAAGAAGCTGAAGTCTTGGGTAAAGCCGCAAAAGGTCAGTCTGCCGCTGTCTCAGCTGCCGGGTTCTGCATGGGTGCAGCCGGACCCTTTGGGCTGCGTGCTGATTATTGGACCGTGGAACTATCCCTTTCAGCTGGTGATTTCGCCTTTGATTGGTGCGATCGCATCCGGCAATTGTGCCATCATCAAACCATCTGAAATCGCGCCAGCTACATCACAAGTTGTCGCCGAATTAATCGCAGCGACCTTTGATCCTAAATACATTGCCGTCGAAGAAGGCGGCGTCGAAGTTGCCCAGACACTGCTGGCTCAAAAGTTTGACCACATCTTCTTTACTGGCGGTACCCGCGTCGGCCAAATTGTGATGGAAGCGGCGGCTAAACAGCTGACGCCCGTTACGTTGGAGCTAGGTGGCAAGAGTCCTTGCATTATTGATAAGGATATCAACATAGAAGTGACTGCCAAAAGAATTGTCTGGGGCAAGTATCTGAATGCTGGACAAACCTGCGTCGCCCCAGACTATTTGCTAGTTCATGAAGAGGTCAAGCCAGCTCTTTTAGAGGCTTTGCAGCGAGTGATTCAAGACTCCTACGGGGACAACCCAGAGCAGAGCCCGGATCTGTCTAGACTGGTGAGCGATCGCCAGTTCGATCGAGTCGCGGGTTTAATCGAAGGCGAAGAGGTGGTGATCGGCGCACAGATAAACCGAGCCGATAAATTTATTGCACCGACCGTACTCGATAATGTGAGCTGGGATGCGCCTGTGATGCAAGATGAGATTTTTGGGCCGGTTTTGCCCGTGTTGAGCTATCGGGAGATTGGGGATGCGATCGCGCAAATCAACGCCAGACCCAAACCGCTTGCCCTCTACCTATTCTCTCACAGCAAATCTTTGCAAGATCAGGTGCTTTCTTCCACCTCATCCGGCGGCGTCTGTATTAATGATGTCTTCTTACACGTTGCCATTTGGGGCATGCCCTTCGGCGGCGTCGGCGATAGCGGCATCGGCGCCTACCATGGCAAAACCAGCTTTGATACTTTCTCTCATATGAAAAGCGTCTTGAAAAAGCCCTTCTGGCTAGACATAGACTGGCGCTATCCGCCCTACGCGAAGAAAATAGATCTCTTCAAAAAACTCATTAATTTCTCCTAATTAAAAAGAGCGTTATGAACAATCACAATAAGCTCGACTACATCGAATCTCCGACCACAGACCTGAAGGTGACTAAGGACTTCTTTTCCCAGGTATTCGGTTGGGAATTTGAAGACTTTGGGCCTGACTATACAGCTTTCTCAAACGCAGGCATAGATGGTGGATTCTTCCAGTTTGATCAGAGCGTTTCTACAAAGAGCGGCAGCGTACTGATTGTGCTTTACAGCAAAGCGCTAGAAGACACTCAGGCTGAAATAGAGAAAGCTGGTGGCTCTATCATCAAGGCTATTTTCCCTTTCCCCGGAGGCCGTCGATTTCACTTTGGCGATCCTAGCGGAAACGAATATGCTGTCTGGTCAGATACCTGAAGGGCATGCGTCTGAATGACACACCGTTTACAGCCTTATTCGTTGCAAAGGGCATAGCGTGCTATGCCCCTACCATAATCGGCGTTGTCGTAGGGGTTTAGCACGCTAAACCCAGCGCAACGAGGCTGCCGCAGCGGTACTTTATCGAAGCGCATATCTCTAAATGTCTTAAGCTGGCAGATAGCTGCGCCACAAGTCCGAATAAATTACTCGTTCGTTTTCCCAGGGTTTGTGGTGTCCGCCGCTCCAGTGAATGGCTTTCATCTTTTTCGGGTCTTTTTTGATTAGATTGGCGACCCAGTATGCCTGTCCATAGCCACAGCAGTTCCAATCTCCAGAAAGAGGAATGTAGGTATCTTTAAACATTAAATTGAAGACGGTTTCGTCGCCCAAGTGATAAAGCCGATAGCTGTTTTTCTCGTCTAGGGCAAGATAGTGCTTCAGTAGGTCGTAGGTTTTTTCTGTCCAAAAAGACAAGTCGGTTAGTAAGACGCCGCTGTTGAAGGTGCTTTTGAACTGACTTAGGTCAGAGAGAACTTTGAATGGATTGCTGAAATAAAAGATTGCTGGAAAGAACTGTGGGACAGCGGCGAGATAGTTCCGAGGAGTTAGGATGTTGCCTTGTGCAAAAAGCGATCGCACGTCCCCCAACACAATAATATCCGCATCGAAATAGAGGATGCGCCCCACGTCTGGGAAAATATCCTTGAAGAACAATCTTGCATACTGCATGTAGCGAGAAAGTCGCCTTTCTGGTTTTTTTTCTTGGAACTTGTCGTCCAAATACTGCTTTAGATAGGCTGGCGGCGAAAATGCTCTGACTCTAAATTTAACTCTGTCAGAACCGTATTTCTCTGGGCTGTCATCTGCTAAGAATGCCGCTGCTAGCTTCTCTTCAAAGAAAGCAGTCTCACCAACTGGTACAACAATATTGAAGCGCAGCGGAGCCTGCTGGTCTTGATGAGTCGTATTACTCAAAATGGAGTTGAGCACCACTAGCAGTGGAACCTGAAGCGTACGGTTGATCGAAAGAGCAATGTCGACGGTCATAAAGTGAGACCAAAAGAAAGAAAGCAAATCAGTAAGAATGCCTCCCTACTGTGCCGTATTGTAGCGTTTTGCCTTGTCCTTGGGCTTTTATATCGGTCCTCCCCGCAGGCACAGCCTTCTCTTCGAGTATGCGGCGCGGAACCGCCGCTATATGACTGCTAGCTACTGCCAACTAGACCACTGACCCCTAGGTACTGCCAGCTAGATTACTGCCAGCTGGATTACTGCCAGCCGACTATCTGAGTAATACTTTCGACGAGTTTCCTGGACTTGAACGGTTTGGTGATGATGCCGTTAATACCCAAGCTCATGAGTTCTTTGTGCTCGCTGGGCATGGCCTTGGCAGTCAACAAGATGGTCGGAATAGTTCGGGTTGATTCGTCGGCCTGAAGCTTTTTGTAGACGAGAATACCGTCTTCTTCAGGCATCATTACATCTAGGAGAATCAGATCGAGCGGCTGAGATTTGGCGATCGCTATCCCACTTTTGCCAGAATTCACTGCCCATATGCTCCAGTCTGTCACACTTTCTAGAGAAATCTGAATAATTTCACGGACTCCGTCATCGTCGTCTATGACTAATACCCGCTTTGTCATTTTGCTGGCTTATGGCCTCTAACATTGTTGTAGTTGTAGCAAACTGCACAATGCACCGCGCAGTTTGCTAGGCACTTCGCTTTGTTTGAAAAGGGCTGTAGGTGTCAACCATGCTGGAAGCAAAGTGCCAGAAGCTACAACATCAAATTAGCAGAATTCTAGCCGTTTATACTTTTACTTTTTGCAGATGTATCCTCGCGTGCAGATCTCTGTAGCTTTATAGCAGATCTCTGTAGCTTTATAGTTGCATCTTTTAGTGCAGATTTACTCGCTGTGTCTAGGAATCGTAAAGTAAAAGCAGCTGCCCACGCCTAGCGTGCTTTCTGCCCAGATGCTACCCCCGTGCTGTCGCACAATACTTCGAGAGATTGCCAGTCCTAATCCGGTACCCCCCTTGCTCCGAGAATCAGATGCATCTACTTGATGAAACCGTTCAAAGATAGCGTCGAGTTTGCCTCGGGGAATGCCCCGGCCCTGATCTATGATGGCGAATTTTACGTAGTCCGCGTCTTTTCTGATGCCGTCTGAAATCTGCTCTGCTGTTATCTGTTCTACCGTCAGCCTCACTGCCGAGTGAGGTTCTGAAAACTTGATAGCGTTTCCTAGCAAGTTGATTAGCACCTGAATTACGCGATCGCGATCGGCCCACAGCAGCAAATCGCAATCCGTCGTCTCTAGTATCACCTCCGTCCGCTCAGCCATCAGCTCTACCGCTTGATAAGCCTCTTGGACGATCTGTTTGGTTGAGACCTTCTTCAGTCTCAGCTGGATCTTGCTAGATTCTAGCCGCTCTAGCTCCAAAATATCGTTTACTAGCTTCACTAGACGATCGGAGCTGTCTACCGCAATAGAAAAGACCTGCTGTCCTTTCTTGGAGCTAGGATCGACCAGTCCGCTATGGAGCAGGTCCAGGGCACCTTGAATAGAAGTCAAGGGCGTTCTCAGCTCATGACTAACCACAGAAATAAACTCATTCTTCATTCGATCGACAGCGTCTCGCTCGGTTATATCTTCACCAATGCTCAGCATTCTGACTGGCTGACCTTTGACATCTTGCACCAGCGTACTATTCCACGAAATGATGTGCTCTACTCCCGAGCGGGTGATGAGACGGCTTTGATAATTAGGGTAGTTCTTACGACTTAGAAGATTTTTGAAAACCTTCCGAGCCCTCTGCTGCTGCCCCTCAGGGACGAACAAACCAATCCAGTCGCTACCCAAAACCGATTCTTTTCGATAGCCCATGCGTTTTAAGAAGTAGGGATTGACATAATCGATCCGTCCGGCTGGATCTAGCCCCACAACCATCAAACGCACTTTCTCTAAAAAGCTTTGCCACCGGCGCTCTGACTCTTCTAGGATGGCTAGAAGCTGAGCGCGCTCTTGCTCGGCCTGTTTTTTCGCTGTGATATCTCGCTGCTGTAGCAAAATGTAGCCATTTGCCAGATCGTCTTCTACCAGCGTACAGGCGCAGTCCATAGTCAATACCTGAGCATCTTTGCAGACAAACATGAATTCGTGCCGACAGCGACCCTGAGAGAATAAAGCAGCCATTGACTGGTGGATATCGGCGTGCGTTTCGGCAGTCGAAAAGGCAATGATGGGACGGCCTATCATCTCTTCTTTGAGGTAGCCAGAACGAGCGATCGCGGTCGAGTTGACTTGTTGGATCACGCCCTGCCGGTCTAGAACGTAGAGAGGATCGGGTGCCGATTCGAACAGTGAGCGGAACTGACGCTCGCTTTTGGTAACGGCGGCGGTTCTCTCTTCGACCCGCGCTTCTAGCTCCTGATTGAGCTGTTGTAGTTCGACTTCTGCTCGCTTGCTAGCGGTAATATCTCGAATCGAACCCGTCATCCGGATGGCGCGGCCTGAGCTATTACGCAGTGCCTTTGCTCGATCTGCAAACCATCGATAGCTGCCGTCTTTGCACAGTAGCCGATACTCAGCTGTGTAGAAGGGCGTCTTTTTATTAATGTGTTCCTCATTGGCAGCGAGCGTCCGCTCGCGATCGCTTGGGTGTAGATGCTGTATCCAAACTTCGCGGCTGCTGGCTAATTCACAATCGTCATAGCCCAGCATCTGTTTAAATCGAGGCGATAGAAATAAATGACTGTTGGCGATATCTCTATCCCAAATGCCATCGTTGCTGCCTCTAATTGCTAGCTGCCAGCGTTCCTGGCTGGCTCTCAGCTCTGCTTCAGCTCGCTTGCGCCCTTCTATTTGCTCTTCGAGCTGGTGGTTGATTCGTCGCAGCTCTTCACCTGTAGGAAGCGCTAATGCCTCGGGGATGACTGTCAGTAAGGTGAAGGCTGTAAATATAGAGACCAGTGCGGTGAGAGCTTTGGCAGCGCCCGACAGCCAGTAATCTGGATGCCAGAGCGTCCAGATCGACAGCAGGTGAGTGGTGCCACAGGTGACGATAAACAGGCTGAACAGTATAAAAATGCTCGAGAAAGGAACATCTGCTCGCTGGCGCACGATGTATATCAGCATCAGCGGAATTGAGAAGTAGGCGATCGCAATTAACGCATCTGAGAGCGTATGCAGGATGACTAAGTTAGTCTGCCAGAGATAACAGTGTCCGTGAGGAATATATTGGTAGTGGTCCATACCTGTTGTGTTTAGCTGAAAAAATGGATCTGGTTTCTTCCAGCTCTTTTCGCACGGTATAGAGCCTGGTCCGCGTGGTGATAAAGCGCTTCAACCGTCTCTCCGTCGATGGGTGCGATCGCTAGTCCTCCGCTTAAGCTAACTCGAAACTGTACTTGTGTTGTCTCCGACGTAGCAAATTGCAAACCCGCGTGAAACACATGCTGACCGAAACTTTCGCGCAACGTGTCTAGCCGCTTCATCGCCATCTCTTTAGAAACATCGTACAAACCCACTACAAATTCCTCTCCTCCCCAGCGGGCAACCACATCTTCGCCCCGAAAGGCTTTGCGCAAATACTCACCAAAGACTTTCAAAACCTGATCGCCTACATCGTGACCGTAGCGGTCGTTGATCTGTTTGAAGTTGTCTAAATCCAAAAGTGCCAGACATAAAGGAAATTCTTTGCGAAGCGACAGCCGAAGCAAACGGTCTAGCGTTTCTACTGACTGACGTCGCCGGCTTAACCCAGTAAGGGTATCGGTCTCTGCTAGCTTGCGCAAAAACCGCAGCCGCTCTAGTCGATTCAGTATCCGGCTAACAAGCTCAGGGCCAACAATCGGCTTGCTGACATAGTCGTCAGCGCCCACTTCAAACACTCGGCGCACGATGTCAGAATCAGTGTGGGCTGACAAGAACAAGATTGGAATTTGCGCAGTTTTAGGATCGCTGCGAATCACCTGACAAATCTCTAGCCCATTGAAGTTGGGCATTTCAATATCCAATATCAATAGATCGGGCAGAGTGTGTTCTAAAGCCTGCCAAAATTGAGTTGGATCGGACAATAGCGTCAGCTTAAATCCCCAAGGACTCAGCAAGTGTTGTAAGTGTTGCAGTATCACAGGGTTGTCGTCTAGCGCTACGATTCTGGCTCCTGTTGGCTGATGCTTGGAAATAAGATTGGTGATGATTTCTAGCACTTTTGACACGTCCACCGGCTTTTGCAAGAAGGTAGCCGCGCCTGAGCGGACTATGTTGACCCTTGCATCTAGGGTGTCTTTCTCACTCATGACAACGATTGGCAGTGAGGGATACTGACGGGTAAGCTCCGCTAGAAAGGCCATGCCCTGGTCCCAGCTGGTGGCACAGCTCAAGTCGATGGTGACCACGGCGGGTACATGCTGCGCCAGTCGCCGCCGAGCTTCATCAGGAGAATAGGCTATTTGCGGTTGAATGCCTGAGAACGAAGCCTTCTGCAACAGCGATTCGATCACCTGCTGATCGCTGTCGACAATCAGCCAGTCACAAACTACGGAAGCCGGCTGTGACGATTCTGATGGCGTCTGAGGTGAGACAGTCAAAGAGCTGCCTGTGAGGGTGCTAGGCTCACAGTATAAGCGGGTTTGAGGCAGCGAGTCTGTGGATGGTAAATCTCTTCTAGATTCAATCGCGGATGACTCGGATTCGGAAAATAGAGACTGTTTGAGCGTCTTGATTAGCGTCTGTAGCTGGTCGATTTGGGGGAATGTCTGGGGGCATGGCATGCGTAAGTGAATTTCAATTTGCTCAGCTATCTGAGAGGCCTGGGCAAAGCCGAAGCTGCCGAGTGTGCCTTTTAGGGTGTGGATAGTGGCTTGCGATCGCGTCAATACTTTGCGCTCTGCATCTGTAAGCGCTAGATCTTGCGTTTGCAGGCTAGGAATCACTTCATTTAAGCTGGCAATCATTTCTAGATATTTGTAGGAGTGCCGCTTCCAGGTAGCGCTAAGTGGGTCCGAAGAACTTTCTCTTTTGGCCAAAGGTTTGCCTACGGCTTGAGCCCACCCAGCAGATAACAAAGCAGGCCGCGAGCTAGCAGAATCAGGACTGCTGAGCCGATAGCCACGGCCATAAACCGTCTGAATTATCTCCTCAATGCCAGCTTGCCTCAGCTTTTCTCGGACGCTTTTGACGTGCGATCGCATTGCACTCTCTGAAGGCACTCTTTCCAAAGGCCAGAGTCGCTCGGTCAAAGCGTCCAGGCTAAAGACGCGATGAGGATTGCGCAGGAACAGCTCCAAAATTTCGTACTCTTTGCTGGTCAGGTGTAGCCGCTGACCGTGACAAAACACTTCACAGCTGCTGGGATCTAGGCAGACATCTGTCCAAATTAGCAGCGGCAAAATCTGGGGCTTGATTCGGCGCAGCACCGCCCGCATTCGCGCTAGCAGCTCATTGATATCCAGCGGCTTGGTCACATAGTCATCGGCCCCGGCGTCTAGACCTGTAATTTTGCTGGCTGACGCTCTTTCTGCTGTCATCATCAAAATTGGCATTTCCTTACCGCCTGCTCGGAGCTGTTGGCACAAGCTGATACCGTTCAGCTTTGGCAAGTGCAGGTCTAGCAGCACCAAGTCGTAGTTGCCTTTCCCGATCAGGTCTAATCCAGCCTCGCCATCAGCGACAACTTCTACCTGATAGTGATGCACGCTAAGTTCGCGCGCAATCTGCTCGGACAAAACCACGTCGTCATCAACTACTAAAACCTTCATTCCGAATCTTTCATTGCTCCTGATAGTGTGCGTTTGAGTAGTGTGCGTTTGAGTAGCGTGCGTTTGAGTAGCGTGCGTTTGAGTAGCGTGCGTTTGAACTATTCTCGCTCGGAGCTATCCTTTTGAACCATGCTCGCTCGGAGCTATCCGCGCACCAGTATGGGAACCCGTTTGTAGGCGGGCGTATGAGATTTGGGATCGGTTAGCGCTTTCATCAACACGTTGGCTTCAGGGTAGAACATCAGCGCTGCGCCGGATCGGACTGCGCCGCTGATAATCTCGATGTTGTCAAGCTGTCCAGCATTACCCTGAATGGTGACGCGCTGGTGATTGGAGAAGCCGCCTTTCTCAATGTCGTTGGGATTCATGAGGACGCATTGGCGATGGGGCATGCCACGGTATTTGTCACCGATTTTGTAGACGACGGTATTGTGCTGTCGGTAGCTGCGAGCGGTGATCAGGCTCAATACGGTTCCTTGCTGATGGCCGAATGTATCGGATGTTGGCAGGGTTAGGTTTGGCAGGGGTGTCAGCTGCATTTCGGCTTTGCCAGAGTCGGTTTTGAACCGGGGGGTAGTAAAGATGCGACCGGCGATTGTGAACTCTTCTTTGGTCTCGTCGATTTTGCCAATCTTTTCGTAGCCGGAGATGGTCTTGGCAATCAGCTCGCGGACGTAGCGAGTGTCTTGCAGTCTGCGCCAGTCAATCGGATCGGCACCATGAAGTCGGTGGGCCAGTTCAGTGAGCAGGCTGACTTCTGGGACTAGATCGGCTTCACCCGGACGTTTATTCAGATGACTTTTGCCTTCGTCATTTAGTCGAACGAAGTTGTTGCCGGACTCGACGGTGGTTTTGTGGGGATTTTCGAAGCGGTTGAAGACAGGCAGAATCAGGGTGCGCTGTTGCCCTAAGCCGTGAAAGTGGCCCAGATTTGGCTTGGTGGCAACGTAGACGACCGTGTCTATCCTGCTAAAGGCGCGTTTGGCCTGATTCAGATCGGGATTGGCCGCATAGAGATTCCCACCCAGGCAGAATAAAGTATCGACTTTCCCTGCAGCGGCGGCTTCTATTAGGGCGCGAGTGTGGTAGCCGGGTTCACGTTTGAGCGGGCGTCCGGTGATTTTTTCTAAGGCTTCTCTGAGGGCGGGTTTGATGTCGTTTTTGACGCCCATAGACCCAAAGCCCTGCACGTTTGAATGGCCGCGAATCGGCATCACACCTGCGCCCATTTTGCCGACATTGCCGGTGAGCAAGGCGGTGTTGGCAATGCTACAGACGTTGTCGGTGCCGTTGACCTGGTGGGTGATGCCCATTGCCCAGGCGAAGACGACTTTCTCAGGTTTGCTGATCAAGGTGGCTGCGGCTTCGATGTCTGCCTTTGAAATGCCGCAGGTTTGAATGATAGTGTTCCAGTCTGTCTGCTGCGCCTGTTCGAGGATGGCTTCCCATCCCTGGGCGTGCGATCGCAAAAAGTCTCGATCGATCAAATCTCTTTCTATCAGAGATTTCTGAATGCCAACAAACAGTGCCAGGTCGGAACCGGGAATAGGCTGAAGGAACAGATTGGCGATATCAGATCCAGGCACCAGCGATTTGACTGGAAAGGAGGGTGAGCCGTATTTGACCAAGCCGACTTCGCGGACCGGATTGATCACAAGGATAGTGCCACCGCGATCGCGTATCTTGATCAGCTCATTCATCAAGCGCGGATGGTTCGCTGGCGCATTCGATCCGACTAGGACCACGCACTCAGCCTGCTTTAGACTCTCCAGGCTCACCGTCGAAGTGCCAGAGCCAAACGTCGCACTCAGCCCCGTCGTAGAAGGACGATGGCACAGATCAGAACAGTCGGCTAGATTGTTCGATCCTAGCAGCCGCATCATTAGCTGTAGCAGATAGGCCGCTTCATTAGATGAGCGCCCAGAGCTGTAGGAAGCCACGCGCTCAGGCGGCTGACGAAAGGCCTCTGTCATTAGCTCGTAGGCAGCTTCCCAGGTAATGCGTTTGTAGTGAGATTCCCCGGCGCTCAGCATGACTGGAAAGCTCAGACGCCCTAGACGGTCGGCCTCCATTGAGCTCAGTTTTTGGAGCTGCTCAATGCTGTGAGTTTCAAAAAAGTGAGGCGCTACCGGTGGCTGTAGCTCAGCGATAATTGACTCCATGCTCTTCATGCAGCGCTGCACTTTTTCACCGGCCTCGTTTGTAAAGCCGCCCTTCTGTCCACCCGTGCCCCATGCACAAGACAGGCAGGCGCTCTTGTGAAACAGAGTCTTCCAGACGGGCAGACCCTTTGGCGAGAGGGTGTTTTTTGCCCAGTATTCAATCACGGGCAGTCCGCCACCGATGTCCTCCCCTGAGTGAGCTTCTAGCTGTGTTTCTGACGAGGAAAAATCTTCCATAGGAGTCACGATCAAAACTATCTTTGGTTTTAGACTAGTAGAGGCTGTGGTGGCCGTCGTCTAACTAACGAAAGAAGAAAATAACACGGACACCTGTCCGATACAGGCAAGCGCTATAATCTGTCGACCCCCCGATACGGCCTCTGAAGTAACATTTTCGATTTTTCCTAGGTGATGATTGGTTTATGCAAGTTACTCTCTCTGCAATGCCTGAGAAAAATGGATCTGGGCGCAAACCCTCTACAAAGCTACAAGATCCGGTTGGCGCATATCTAAAAGAAATCGGCAGATTTCCGCTGCTGAGCGCTGATGAAGAGATTTCTCTAGGCCAGCAGGTGCAGGCAATGATGCGCCTGCTAGCGATTAAAGAGACGCTGAGCAGAGATGACCCTTCACCTAGCGATGCGCAGTGGGCGAGTCAAGCTCAGATGAGTGTAGAAGACTTGCAGGCAGCTATCCAAACAGGAAAGCAGGCCAAAAAGCGGATGATGGAAGGCAATCTGCGGCTAGTCGTGTCCGTGGCCAAGAAGTACCAGGGCCGAGACTTGGATCTTCTAGATTTGATTCAAGAGGGATCGATTGGCTTAGAGCGAGGCGTGGAAAAGTTTGACCCGACCATGGGATACAAGTTTTCGACCTATGCGTACTGGTGGATTCGTCAGGGGATTACGCGGGCGATCGCATCGACCGCTAGGACCATTCGTCTACCCATTCACATCACCGAAAAGCTCAACAAGATCAAGCGTATCCAAAGAGAGCTAACTCAGTCGCTGGGACGAGCACCCAATGTAGAGGAAGTCGCCAATCAGCTAGAGATGCCGCTGCCAGAGCTAAAAAACTACCTGCAGCTATCGAGTCGACCGCTCTCTTTGGACATGAAAGTCGGCGACGAGTCAGAGAGCAGCGAACTGATTGACTTTTTAGAATCACCCGGTGTCCTACCCGAAGACAGCGTTAGCAGTGGGCTCTTTCGCCAGGATCTCTGCAATATGCTCGAAAGGCTAACTGCCCAGCAAAAGAATGTGCTTACCCTTCGCTATGGCCTACAAGACGGCGTACCTCGGACACTGGCCAGCGTCGGAGAGGAGATGGGCATCAGCAGAGAGCGCGTTCGTCAGATCGAGCGACAGGCACTGACAAGCCTACGGCTGAGGAAAGAGAGTATGCGCGACTATCTATGACTATCTACAAGGAAACCAAACAGTAACGAGACTAAATAAGTTAGGGAGCAGCGTCCCTCAGCTACGTGCTAGAAGGGCTATCAAGTGCTACGGGTGGATAGGGTTCGCCTGCCAAAATCACTGATTTGCTGAGCTGGTTCAGCAGGGGCTGGGTGCTGGTACCCAGGCTGAGACCGCTGCCGACTCGACGGCGCTGCGATCGCAATACCACCAAATCATAGGCCTGAGAGAACTGGACAATCCCAGCAATCCAGTTGTCTCGGACCATCAGCTCCACCTCAATCTGGCAGCTGGCCTTGGGTAGCTGATTGACCAGCATCTGAAGCTGCGATCGCAGCTCCACCTGATAGCTTTGTGATGCAAACGGACTGCACACGTGCAGCAGCGTTACTTTTCCGTGGTTCGCTGCGGCAATGACCTGAGCTAGCCGCACTACACGGATAGTCATGGGTGAAGGGGTTTCAATCGGCAGCAGAATGTTTTTGAACTGGGTCGGCGATCCCAGCAGGCGAGCGACCACTACCGGACAGTGCGCCGATCGCAGTACGGCATCATGGACCTGGTTGATCGAGGTCATCTGTAGCAAAGGCGTATTCATCAGCGGGGTGCTGAGTAAACTTGCCTCGAATTTAGGCATTCGTCCCATGCCCAATACGATTAGATTGGCACTCTTCTCGCGACTGAACAGACAGATCGCTTGAGAGACCCCATAGTCGATTCTCAGGGCGGTCTTTAGCGGGACCGAAGACACATCGTTAATCGATTTTGCCTCTTCCAATCGTCGTCGACTGTGTGCGATCGACCGTGCGAGCTGCGGCGAATCCATTTGGTCTTGGGCGATCGCCACCGCCAGCGCCACCACGCGCCCGTGCTCATACTGCGCAATGATCGACGCCAGCTCCAGCAGCCGAAACTCTGTCTTCGGGTTGTAGACCGGGACGACGACCGTATAGGTTCGATTCGATTGAACGTTAGGCCGATCTTCAGTACCTTCGGCTGGGATCGGCAGCCAGCTCAGCGGCGCAATATTTTGAGCAGTGGCCTCTATCGACAGCCGCTGAGCCGTTCGAGCCGTCACCAGCGGACCCAAAATCGCCGTCACCAGCATCAGCAAAATGACGCTGTTGAACACCTGCGCATTGATAATATCAGCCTGAAAGCCCACAAGCGCTGCCGCCAGCGTCGCCGCCACCTGGGGAATAGAGAGCGACCACATCGTCCAAGTCTGAACCCAGCTGTAGCCAAAGAGCCATTTTGTCATCAGCGAGGCCAGCAGCTTAGAACCTAAGAGCGCCAGGACAATCATCAGCGGCAGTTGAATGAACTGGAACAAACTTCCCAAGGCTTTGAGATCCAGCAGCAGTCCCATGTTGATAAAAAACATAGGAATAAACAGAACGCTGCCTAAGAACTCTGTTTTTTCTTTGACCGGGCCGTCACCAATCACGCTATTAATCGCCAGTCCCGCCAGGAAAGCACCAATGATGCCTTCTACGCCGATCAGCTGAGCAGTCACCGCCGCCAAGAAAACCGACAGCATCACAAACAAGAACTGATTGCCCTCATCTTTACCCGTAGCGCGAAAGAAAGAGATTGCCAGCTGCTTGAGCCCAAACAAAACGGCAACGGTGTAGAGTCCCAGCGACCCCAGCAAAACTATCAGCTTAGCTGCCGTGAAATCGCCTTTGCTAATGCCCAGACACACCGCAAGCACGATCAGCGCGGTGATATCGGTGACGATAGTTGCACCGACAGTAATCGTCACAGCTTCATCGCTGACCACGCCTAATCTTTGAATGATTGGATAGGCCAGCAGCGTATGAGAAGCCAGCAAGGAGCCGATCAGCACAGCGGCTAGCCAGCCAAACCCGAAGCCCAGTCCCAAGATCATGCCGCTGACAAACGGGACAATAAACGTCAGCGTGCCGAAAGTCAGCGAGCGATTGCGAGTCTTTTGGAACAGCGCCAGATCAATCTCTAGTCCTGCGACAAACATCAGATAGATTTTGCCAATCTCGGAGAGCAGCTTCATCGTTTCTGAGGCGGGATCGAGCCAGCCAAGCGCACTGCCGCCAAAGGCGATGCCTGCGGCGAGTAAGCCTACTAGACCCGGCAGCTTTAGGCGCTCGAAGATGGGCGGGATGATCAGGGCGATCGCCAGCAGTAGAACGAAAGTTGTTGTGGGCGATCGCAGCGTTTCCGCTACCGAAGTCGCCAGCAACCAAGGCATCCACTCCAGCGACATTCCACAAAAAGACATCCACTCAAACATAGAACCACTTCCTACAGGCGGCATAGCACCCGATTTTGCCTGCCCTATTTTCGCCTGTATAGTGCGTTTTACGGCGTGCTTTTCTAGCCCGCCCTAATGACTAGCGCTTCGATAGCCTCTAAGGGACGTGCGTTTCAGACGTGCGTTGCGATAGAGTACCGCTGCGGCAGACTCATTGCGCTGGGTTTAGCACGCTAAACCCTACGACGGGATGTCCATAATTTTGTGTAAGCGGTCTAACATCCCGAACGTCCTTATGGACCAAACAAACGCTCTAAATGTTCTCGTACCCAGCTGACTGGGTTGATGTTGTATTCCTCTGTATTGATCAGCCCCATTTCGCTTAGCTGTCGGCCCTGCTGCGACAGTTCGTCTTCGTGGCGACCCATCTCCTCAACGATGACGTTGTATAGATAAGGCTGATCGTGCAATAGCTTTTTGAAGCCTTGAGGGCTCAGCCTTAGCATTGTGGTTTCTGTAATGGCCTTGACCGTCACCGTCCGGGGAATGCCCAGCATCAGCGAAAATTCTCCGATAAACTGCCCGGCCTTGATGGTTGTCGTCTGCTGCGTCTTCGGAAAGGTATAGCTGACCGCACCTGCCAGAATGATATAAAACGCATCTCCTGGATCTCCCTCTTGGTAAATAATTTCCATTGGCTCTAGCCGAATCCGGCGACCAATTTCCACCAGCTTTCGCAGCTCTAGGTCGGTGCAGTTCTGAAAATAAGTCAGCTTTCTGAGCAAATCTTTGACGGCGACTGGTTTAGCGAATGCGTCTAGGGTTGTTTCGCGAGGCTGTTGCAGTGAGGCATATTGCGGATAGTCACTCGGCTCGGAGTTGATTACTACATTGGGGTTGCGATTCCACACATCAATCCGGGGCGAAGCAAAGCGAATACCATGCTGCTTGAAGTTTTGCCTGATGATAAAGTTGAGCGAGCTTTCTACCTTGAACTTTTGATCGATTTCGTCCGTCCAGACCAACAGCTTGAAGTCCAGTGAGTTTGGACCAATCGCTGTGAAGTAGACCTCTGGAGTATGTTCCGTTGAAACAGTTTCTTCTAGATACGCTGAGTCCATTAGCACTTCGATCACCAGTAGCGGATCGCTCTCGTGTGCCACGCTAATAGGAATAGACACCCAGCCCTTAGCATTGGTATATGTCCAATTGATCACCCGGTTGCTGACCAGATCGCTGTTAGGCACTACGATATGCTTTTCAGTGACGGTGCGAATAATCGTAGAGCGCAGTGAGATTTCAGTAATGTGACCGAGCAACTCGTCGATTTCGATAAAGTCTCCTACTTTTAGCTTTTGTTCAATTAGGAGAGTCAGTCCGCTAATGAAGTTTCTTGTAATTTCCTGTAGGCCAAAGCCGATGCCGATGCCCAGACTCCCGGCGACTACAGCTAGCGAGGCGATATTGACGCCTGTGGTTTGCAAAAGGGCCAGGCAGAGCAACAGTCCGGATGTGTAGCTGGCGATCGCAGCCACTGATTCACGAGTGCCCTGCCGCAGTCCTAGATGCTTCAGCAGTCGCAGCGAGAGAAAGCGCCTCAGCGCCCATGCGGCGACGAACGCAATCAGGATGATCAGCAGGAACTGGGCGATCGCGCGAAGAGAAAGCGCCGAATTCCCTAGCTGAAAAAACGGCGACTCTAATACCTGCTGAATTTGCTCAAAGACAGTGAACATCAAGCCAGTATATAGCGCCGCCCTACTCTGAGAGAACGCCATCCTACCCCGCGAGAATCCAAAGGCGAATGACTGCGCTCAGAGCGCGACCTCTACTTAATTCACTGCTTCCTTAGGCACCCACACAGACACCGATCCCGCCGTTGTCCGAAAGTCCGCCCAGCCTTCGTCGTTAGTAGTCACCGTTTCCTCAACATGCTCAGTAATGTCGACATATGTGTAGTTAGAATGTCCCACTTCCATCCACTTCGTGCCCTCATCGCCATTGCTCATCACCACGGCCATGCCGCCTGGAAACTCTTCCGTACCTAGCCGCGTCCAGCCAATGGTATTGGCATGGTCAAAATAGTCGTACTGATCGCCATAGGCGTAGTCACGTCGCGCCTCTAAAAACTTGTCAATCAGCCACTGGTGACTATCTAGAAAAATCTCGTATTCGTTACCATCTTTGCCACTATCTTTGTAGTGGGCACCATAGTAATCCGCATAAAAGATACAGGGATAGCCTTCTTGTCGCAGCAAGATCAAAGCATAGGCCAGCGGCTTGAACCAGGGTTCAACAACAGATTCTAGAGACTGCAGAGGCTGCGAGTCGTGGTTGTCAACGAGGGTCACAGCCAGGGTGGGCTGGTCTTTTACCAGCGAATTATCGAAGATGGCGCGCATATCATAGCTATTGCCCGCCTTGCTCGCTTCTGAAAAGTTGTAGTGCAGCGGCGCATCAAATAGCGCCACGTCACCACCCGTCACATCAATAAAGTGGTGAAGCGCCTCAATTTCATAAGACCAATATTCACCAACTGCGAACAGCCGCTTGCTGCTGTGCTTACGCATATCATTCAGCCATTCTGGGAAAAAGCCTGCTTTGACATGCTTCACTGCGTCAAACCGAAATCCGTCGATATCTGTTAGATCCAGATACCATTTCCCCCAGCGAATTAAATCGTCATGAACCTCTGGGTGGCTCATATCTAAATCGCAGCCCATTAAGTAGTCAAAGCCACCTTTTTCTAGATCGACCGCTTCATCGAACGCCTTTCCTTCAAATAGATAGACGGCTTCGAAATCACCTTTTTCGTAGGCGTTGTAATCTACCGCGTTGAAATGCCACCAGTGCCACTCCAGCTCAGAATATTTTCCCTGCCGCCCTGGAAAGGTGAAATTAGTCCAGGCTTTGATCGTGACTTCATCCCCAATTGCCTCGTTGCGATTATCTGGAGAATAAGGTGTCACTTTGAATTCTTCTTCAGCATCGCCGCCTAGCTTATGATTAAGCACAACGTCGGCATATACGCCCATGCCTGCTTGCTTTGCTGCCTCGATCCCGTTCAGGTATTCATCTTTTGTTCCGTACTTTGTGCGCACCGACCCTTTTTGGTCAAACTCGCCGAGGTCGTATAGATCGTATACACCATAGCCAACGTCATAACCGCCTGCGGTTCCTTTGTAAGCTGGGGGCAGCCATACGGCGGTGATGCCAGCCGCCGCTAAGTCCCCAGCTTGCTCAGCTAGCTGTGTCCATAGCTTTCCATCCGGTTCGTTGTACCAGTGGAAGTATTGCATCATCACGCCATTCTGTTCGGACGGTTGGCTAGGCATATTGAACACATTCCTTGAAGAGAAATATACGTGACATAGAAGCTTGTCTGTCAGTCGTAGATTATCTCAATAGTTCGATGTTTTACGAAAATGCCTAAAGGAATATATTTCTACTCAAGTGCGGCGACGGTCGCATACGCTGGATTTCAGTCTTCGCCTTTCTCGGTCGGGATTTTCTCTCAAGCTGACGAGCAGGGTTCTAACAGAGAAACAAATTAACTGGTTAAACAATTATTGAGCTGTTGATGGAGCTGTAGTGGATTGAGCTGACGACCGATGAGCACGAGCTGGTTTTGGGTGGGGCGTTGCTGAGGATCGAGTGAAAGATTGCATCGTTTGCCCGATAGCTGAAGGATGTATCGCTGTTCTTGGCCTTCAAACCAGAGAATGCCTTTGGCACGAAAGATGTTGTCGGGAAGCTGTTGCATCAGAAAGTGTTCAAACTTGGTGAGATCGAAGGGGCGATCGCTGCGAAACGGAATGGAAACAAAGCGCTCAGAAATTAGATGATCGGATAGTTCTCTCTGTGAAAGCAGATAGGTTTGGGTATCTGCTAATCCCACATCTAAAATGGCTGACAGCGGCAGATCATAGAACTGACGCCCTATCAAGGGAAAATTTTGCTGAACGGAACTTCGCTCAAGCGGCAGCGGCGGCAGGTAGCCTATGTCCCCCAGCGATCGCAAATTGATTGGGACTATCCGGTAACCGCCTGGAATGTCGTGATGATGGCCCAAACAGCGGCACTTAGATGGGGCCGTTCCCCCGATATAAAAGTAAAACGGTTGGTCAGTGCTGCCCTCGATCGGGTCGATATGCTGCCCTTAAGTCATCGGCAGATTGGCCAGCTTTCGGGCGGCCAGCAGCAGCGAGTTTTTTTGGCTAGAGCCTTAGCGCAACAGGCTCACCTCTTTTTGCTGGATGAACCCTTTACCGGCATCGACAAAAAAACCGAAGCGATCATTTTAGGGATTTTCTCAGAACTGAGTGAACAAGGAAAGACGCTCCTCATTTGTAGCCATGAGTGGGGCAGTGCTCTCAACCGCTACCACCGACTGCTGCTACTCAATCGCCGCGTACTAGCCAACGACACCCCCGAAGCCGTTATGACCATGGAAAATATTCAGCAGGCTTACGGGGCCAATATTCAATCTGTGCTCAACCCTCAGCATTCAGTCCCGTTTGCCTGCTAGCCATCATTGCCACTACCCAAAAGGTTAGCTATGCTAAAAGCTAATAACTTTTGGCTAGCTTTATGAGCAATCAGCAGACGGTGTTAACAGCTTTAGGCTGCGCCGGTTCTTTGGCCGCCGTGCTCGCAATCACGAGTCCGGCGATCGCAAGCACGGCCTCAACGGTGCTCAGCAGCGCCGATTCCCTGGACTATGTCACTCCTTCCCTAGTTCAATCTAGTACCGACCCATTAACAGACGCATTGGGCTGCACCTGCGCAGTTTGCACGGGTGGCGTTATTCAGAGGCCTATTCTTTAACCCGCTACCTTTAGAAACGCTAGTAAAAACGCTAGCCGACGCTCCCTATCGAAAAACGCTCTTTGTTGTTCACAGAGAGCGTTTTTTGATTTGAAATTTTGCGGTTATGATGGGCCTTTGCCAAGCATGGCCATAAGGTTTGGACGAGACCTGTTGCTCCTGATAGCCGTGCTCGAATCAAATTGGCATGGGTTAAATCTACCTGAGTTAGACAACAGTGTTGTAGATTCGCCAGAGTCAAAAAAGCACGGGTCAAATTGGCCTGAGTAAGATCAGATTGACTGAGATTCGCCAAAATCAAGAAAGCCCCACTGAAATTGACTCGTCTGAGATTGGCTTTGCTAAGGTCAACCCCCATCAAAGAAGCCTCGCTCAAGTCAGCGCAGCTCAGATCGACACCGCGCAGGCACTCATCCCGCAAAAAAATACCCTTTAGCTTAACGCCCCGAAAGTCGCGCTCTCCAGATTTGTATTGCCGCAAGAGTTCTTCTGATGTCATACCTTTACCGATGTTTTATTTCCTCGCAGCATAATAGAAGACTGTTGAATATGATATCCCTGAGGGGGGCATAGGAAAGGCTTAGTGTCGCTTTTAATCGATTAATCTTTTTGCACACCCTTTCGTAGATGGAGCTTCTTTCGGGTATTGCGCGTCAAAATACCTTGGCTCGGGCTGAACAACAGCGTGAGTAGAAAGCTGGCGAACATCGGCGGGTGTAATGCTGAGAATGTCGCCAAAAAGTAAATCTTCGAGATCTAACTGGCTGTTCAAGAAGGCAAGCAGTGAAATGCCCAGCGCAAAAAAGCTCGAAAAAGTAATGGCCATCGCCGTATCGACTTTGACCTTGGACTGCGAGCGAATCCAGGTTGTAACAAAGGTACTAAACATGCCGAAAATAAAAGCTCCCGTAAGCAGCGGCAAATTCAAGAAGTTGGCGATCGCCAGTCCCGGCAGCACCGCATGGGCCACCACATCGCCCAGCAGTGCCATTCGCTGCACAATCAAATAAGTGCCCACCACCGGGCACAGAATGCCAATTAGCACACCCGCCATCAGCGCCTGACGCATAAACTCGTAGTTGAAAGGATCTAGCAGCCAGTCCATAACATTGTTGTAATAAGGGATTGGTGGTAATTATTGTGCAATCATCGCATCTCCTGCCATGATTGCGTCAGGACTTGTCCTGCCGATCTAGCAAAGACAAACGTTAACAGAAAACCCACTGCCAAATCAGGCAGTCCAGACTGCGTTAGAAACACTAGCCCCGCCGCTACCAGCACCGATGTATTAGCAATAATGTCGTTTCTAGAGCACAGCCACACCGAAGACATGTTCAAATTATCTTTTCGGTGCCTGGACAACAGCCCTAAGCAAATGAGGTTAGCGAGCAATGCTAGCAGGCCAACTGCACTCATGATGGTCACTGCGGGTGTGACGCCAGCAAATAGCTGGTAAGTGGCTCTAGCAAACAGGGCGATCGCAAACAGAAACATCAGAATGCCTTTAAAGAAAGCAGAGCTAGCCTGAGCTTTACGACCTTTATTCACCACATACAGACTGCTAGCGTACACCAGCGCATCGCCCAGCATATCAAGCGAATCACTAGTCAGCGAGAGTGACGCCGCGCGGATGCCTGCCCCAAATTCAACCACAAACATTCCCAGGTTAATGAACAGCACAGCCCACAGCACCTGGGTCTGATGCTTTTTTAGTTTGGTCAGCTCACAGCCCTTGTTCTGACAGCAGCTATCACTCATGGCCTACCCTTCAACAAAACATTCAAATGAATATTAGAACGTTACCGCAAAAGCTGACGTTCTGATGTTTGTTTGAACGTTTTATCAGCAAGTTTTACCCAGCGAGCTGCTGCAAAGCATGACCCAAAATGTCCGCAACCCGCTGGTCTTTTAGAGAGTAGTAAGCGAGCTTGCCGTCACTTCTATGCTTTAAAATTTTGAGATCGCGTAGCTTTCGCAGATGATGAGAGGCCGCAGCTACCTTCACTTCTAACAGAAAAGCCACATCACAGACACAAAGCTCTTGACCGTCGCTGAGTGCATGGAGAATTTTCAGTCGCGATTTATCGGCTAAAGCATTGAAAAGAATTTGCGCATTTTCCAGCAGGCTGTCTTCCGGTAGCGCTTCACTGACCTGAGTCACTAATGCCTGATTGAAACACCGCACCTGGCAAATGTCGCGAGGCTTGGCTCCGGTCTTATTTCTAGGCGGGGCTTGAGTCACAAATTCAGGCGGGTACAAAGTTTTACTGCTTAATTCTAGCGGCCAGTTGTCACCGTACTTCACTGCTGAGTCTCGAACACGCTGCTAAAGCTTGTTTGAGGCAGGTAGTTAACTGTTTGTGACCAAATGGTTGCTAAGGGAACTTCTCACGATAAAATATCTCGACAATGATAATCATTGTTGTAAAAACAAAGGGCGTATCGAGTATTTCTGTAGAATCTACCAGCAATCCGGACCTTATTGAAACAGGATCTAGAGAGACTGATATTGCAGTCTCTCTAGATCCGATTCGTGCCGATGGACTGGGCGAAGCGGGAACGCCAGCAGCAAGCTATCAAGGAATGCTTGTGACCAATACCTGTACTATTGTCAATGGTTTAGGCGGCACCTGCAATCAGGCCGCAGCTCAAGCTTTGTTGCCCGCTCAGTAGCTGAATTTGGCAGTTCATTCGGTCACTGTCTCACATGCCAAATCGGGGCGATCGCGCCTCTGTCGAAAGTATAATTGAGCGATCGCAAGCTTCTTTGATATCCTGCCAGCATCTGCCCATAAGCAGAACTTTATCAAGGGCTGCTGATGTCATCACTAGGGCGTGTACTCCAGAACCTAAAGTATTACGTTTGGCTGAGCGTAGGTGCCACAATTAGCCTGCTCTTACTCACGGTGGCCAATGCCCTAACGCCGCAGCTCTTTCGGCGAGGCATCGATCAGGGTATCGCCGCGCAGGATCTCGACGTTGTGCTGATGACTGGAGCTTTGATGGTAGGCGTTGCGATCGCCCGTGGTCTTTTCAACTTTGGCCAAAGCTACTGGGGAGAAGCGATTTCTCAAGGGGTTGCCTATCGGCTACGGGCGCAGGTCTTTCGCAAAATCGAGACGCTTAGCTTCAGCTATCACGACCAGGCGCAGACCTCACAGCTGCTCACCCGGATCACTAGCGATATCGAACAGATCCGCACTTTTGTCGGCACTAGCTTAATCCAGGTAGTCAGCTCGGTTGTCACGCTGGTGACTATTGCCACCATCTTGCTGATTATGAACTGGCGGCTGGCGCTAGTGACTCTAGCCGTCATTCCACTGGCAGGAGCGCTGCTGTTTCGCTTTTTCAGTCAAAATCAGCCGCTGTTTGGGCAGGTGCAGCAGCGACTAGGCGATCTAAATGATGTGTTGCGTGAGAACTTGCTAGGCGTTCGAGTGGTTAAAGCATTTGCTCGCGAATCGGTAGAGCTAGAGCGCTACACGCAGATGAATACAAGTCTGGTGGGTGTCTATATCAAGACGCTTGGCGCTATTCGCAATACGTTTCCGTTTGTCTTTTTGCTGAGTAATTTGATTACTTTGGCGGTGGTGGGCTATGGCGGCGCGCAGGTGATTGACGGCACGTTTACTGTCGGTCAGCTGGTGGCGTTCAATGCCTATTTGTTGTTTGTTCTACAGCCGGTTCTGCTGATTGGCTTTGCGGCTCCGGTGATTGCACAGGCAGCAGCGTCGGCTGAGCGCGTATATGAGATTGTGGATGCCCCGGTCGAAATCACTAACCGCCCCGGCGCGGTGCCCTTTATCACCTGCGGTGGACGAATTACGTTTGAGAATGTTTGGTTTCGCTATCCGGGGGCAACTTTGCCAGCGTTGCAAAGCGTTTCTTTTGAGACAAAACCCAATGAGCTAGTGGCGATTCTAGGGATGACGGGCTCTGGCAAAAGCACGGTCGTCAATCTGATACAGCGTTTCTATGACGTTAGTGAAGGAGCCATTCGGATCGATGGCCGCGATGTGCGAGAGTTTGATTTGGAGAGTTTGCGATCGCGCATCGGCATTGTCTTTCAAGAAACCACGCTATTTTCTGGCACCCTACGTGAAAATATTGCCTACGCTGAACCCGACGCCTCGCTCGATCAGGTGATCGAAGTAGCCAAACTTGCTCATATCCACGAATTCATTCAGAGCCTACCCGAAGGCTATGACACCCTCGTCGGCGAGCGCGGTGTCGGACTCTCTGGCGGCCAAAAGCAGCGGATTGCGATCGCCCGCACCCTGATCACCGACTACAACATCCTGATTTTAGATGACAGCACCTCAGCCGTAGACGCTCAGACCGCCGCCCAGATCCAAGCTGACCTAGACCAAATTATGCAAGAGCGCACCTGCTGCGCCTTTGTGATTGCTCAGCGCATCAGCACGATTCAAAGCGCCGATCGCATTCTGCTTATCGACAATGGCAAGCTCGCCGCTCAAGGCACTCACGAACAGCTGATGCGAACTAGTCCCCTATATGGCGCAATTCTCGAATCCCAAGTCAACAGCGGACAATCAACCCGCAAAGAAAAGGTTTTAACAAACAGACTTTAATGAGCACCTTTTCACAAAAGTCATTTAGCGAACAACAGCCAGCAAACAGCATATGACCAACAGAGCGCCGATTGCACCTGAACAAACCGCCAGTCAGCAGCTGCCGACGTTTCGCCGCTTTCTGGGCTATCTGAAACCCTATAGAAAAGAGCTGCCAATTGCGATTGGCGCGGTCATCATCGGTGCATCGACTCAGGCGATCGGTCCATTCTTAATCGGCTGGTCGATCGACAATCTGATTCGCCCTGGCAACTTCTCTGGACTGCTGAGAATGGTTGTTGGACTAGCCTTTATCTATGCGCTCGGCACGATCGCCATTCGAGTCCAAATTTTTCGCGTAGGTTCAATCGTTCAGAAGGTGCTAGCCCAGGTCCGGAAAGACATTTTCACTAAAATTCAAAGTCTCTCTATCGGCTACTTCGATAAAAGCGAAGCGGGCGATTTGATGAGTCGCCTGCTCAACGATGTCAGCGTGATCGATCAGGCGTTCGGACAGAGCATCCCTCAGATCTTGGGCAATACGTTCAGTCTGATTGGCATCATCATCGCTATGTTTTTGATTAACTTTCGGCTGGGATTGCTGAGCAACCTGGTCGTCCCGGTGATGATTCTGACGACCACCCTTTTCTCTCGATGGGCGAGGGCCAGATTTCGGGTGACGCGCGAGACGATTGGCGATCTCTCTGCTCGAATTGAGGAAGATGTCAGCAGCGTCAAAGAGGCCCAAGCGTTCAACCGGGTAGATTACAACATTGATGCGTTTGAGTCGCTCAATGCGGCGAATCGAGATGCCAATATTCAGGCGGTAGCGGTGACGGCGGCTTTTCTCCCATCGATTGATTTCCTCAATACGCTAGCGACAGCAGCGGTGCTGGCCTATGGCGGCTATCTAGCCGTTACTGGAGCGGCTACTGTCGGCACGGTGACCTCATTTTTGCTCTATGTTCAACAGTTCTTTAGGCCGATCCAGATTTTGAGTCAGTTTTACACTCAGGCTCAAAGTGCGATCGCAGGACTAGAGCGAGTTTTCTTCTTACTAGATGAGCCCGAACTGCTCAAAGACGCACCGGATGCGATTGAAATGCCTCCTATCACTGGCAAAGTCGAGTTTGACCAAGTCACCTTTGGCTACGTACCGGGGCAGACCATCCTAAACCGCGTGTCGCTCTGCGCTCAGCCGGGGCAGATGATCGCCCTAGTCGGTCCGACTGGCGCGGGTAAGAGTACGATTATTAACCTGATCTTGCGCTTTTACGATGTGACAGGCGGGGCTGTGAAAGTCGATGACGTGGATGTGCGCCAGGTGCGCCAGGCTAGCTTGCGCCGTCAGATTGGCTATGTGCTGCAAGACAATATTCTCTTTAGCGGCACGGTGGCTGAAAATATCGCCTTTGGCCACCCTACGGCAAAGCACACTGATATTGAATCGGCGGCGCGGGTAGCGAATATTCACGAATTTATCACGCAGCTTCCTCAGGGTTATGCCACTGTGCTGGGCGCTCAGGGAGCGACTTTGAGCCAGGGGCAGCGGCAGCTGATCAGCATCGCTAGGGCCGTACTGATCGACCCGCAGATTTTGATTTTGGACGAGGCGACTAGCAGTATCGATACGCAGACAGAAGCTTTGGTGCAAGATGCGATCGCAGCCCTACTCAAAAATCGCACCAGCTTTGTGATTGCCCATCGTCTGAGCACCGTCACCCAGGCCAATCAGGTGCTCGTTGTCCAGCAGGGTCAAATTGTTGAACGGGGCACCCACCAAGCGCTAATCGATCAAGGCGGAGAATACGCCAAGCTCTATGCCCTACAGCTTGGCGGCGTACACAGTGCAGAATTTGCTAGCGTCAACTTCGATACAGAAGTCATCAACACCGAAGTGGCGAGCACATAGGATTCTTTGCTGCGCCGATTGTTGCGCTCTAGCACCTATCAAAAACAAGAGAAAAGACAGAGGAAAAGCTAGAGAGGCGAAGCATAGAACTTGTACAAGTACAGACGCTCACTTCTAACTATTGTCTTTTCTAATTTTGCTAGCAGCACAACCTTGCTTCCCATATCGCTAAAATCAATTGGGTTTGCAGAAACTATGAGAAACTCAGACTCTTCCTTAGCAAAGGCGTTGACCTCCGCAGCTATGATTTCGGTAGTCTCTTTCTCCTGGCTATAGAGCCTGGTTGCAAAGCTACCGTATATCCCCATCTGTCCATAGTAAGCGTCCGTTTCTAAATAGCTGATCAGCCCCGTCATCAGTCGACCATTCTGTGCAAATAAGGGCAGATCTTCCAGCTCGTGGGTTTGGACGTATTGCGCGATCGCTCGACTAGCCGAAAAAGGATAGGCCATGTCCATTGCATACGCCTGGACACTAGCAACACCCTGAAAAATCAGCAGCATGGTGAGTAGTGTTCCACCGACAGCCGGTCTTCTAATTTTGGGTAGAGCCTTGCTCCACTGACTGTGTTTCCTAGCTTGCTGTCCGTTTTGAGCTAACTTGTTTTGCACCGGTCTATCCTGAGATCTTCTGTTTTGAGACCAGGAAGCCAGCCACAAGCTGACAATGAGCACAATCATCAGATGACCGTTGTGACGAGTACCGCCCCTGTAGAAAAGAATAAAAAAACTATAGAGGCTCAAGCTAGCGCTGACGTACAGGCATAGATACAGCGGCGTTTTCCACAGGGCTTTGATGACATAAAAAACAATCGCGATCGCAGCAATCACTGCACCTAACGCACCAATCTTCACCCCACCCACGCTGCCTAGTCCCTCTGGATCGGCTAGCAGATGACTCGTCCAAAAGTGCAGCCTGACTCTTAGCAGCGGAAAATATGCGCGTGCAAATGGTGCGCAAAGTCCAGTTAATCGGTTGAATAACGCGATCGCCTGGTCGAGCTGGAGCATGGCAAAGTTCGATACCGCTCCTTCTACTAGAGCGCTACCCACGTCCAAAGTGCCTACATCTATATCTAGAAAGAAATCTCTACCCGGTAGCGATCTAAGTCGGCCCAGCTGCATCAGACTAAACCCCCAACCCACCGTCAATATTGCCAGCGATGGTGTCAGCCGCTGCCTGAAGGTCTTCACCTGCGATGGCTTCAATTCAATCCTTAGCCGCAGCAGCATCACCAAAGCTAGCGAAAAGCTAATTAGAAAGCTAAAAGCATTGGCGTTAGCTGCTAGTGCCAAAGTTAGCGATAGCAGCCAGTAAGTAGGTTTGCGCCGAGCATAGAGAACGCAGAACAGAAAAATAAAGAAGATGCCGATTGCATAGTTGCGGCTGATGATGCTGTACTCGTAGAACAGCAGATAGCTAAAGCTAAGAAGACCTTTTTGCAAAATAGAAAAAGGAGACTTTTTGATAATCAGCGCAGCTGAGCCGGTTGCTACGAACAGATGAAAGAGCTGCATGGCGAACGGATTATGCGTCCACTGAGCAATCAAAAATAAGCAGGCATGCCACAGAATCGGATGCCCTTCATAGTGAGTGTTGGTATACAGATCCACTAGAGATGAGCTGTCCCTAGAGATTAGCCAGGCTTGCGCCTCGTCTCGCCAGATCTCATGATTCAAAATGCCTAAGCAGCCCAGCCCGAAAAACAGCGCAATCAGTCCATTCTCAACGCTTACAGCTGACTTAAATGCTGACTTAAATGCTGTCTGAAGAGAACGCTCGCGCCGTCTCAATGGAAGCGACTTAGAGTCTATTCCGCTCTCTTGTTCGATGGGCATGTTGTTTCCCTTTGGCACTTTTGGGCGTTAGTCGTATGCCTGCCGATTGCGGCGTCGAGATGTTAAACCAATTCGACTTTACTGTAGCTATCTGATCTGTAGCTGTCTGGTCTGCATCGGTCTGGTCTGCATCGGTCTGGTCTGTGACCAGCTGTAATCAAAATCTAGCTATAGTCAGGACAGAGTGAGCTTTAAAGGGCAGCTATTTCATCCATTCTTCATAACGAGCGTTAATCCGGAGGGCATACATGCGCCGACCCTATCTAGCGATCGCGGCGATCTCAATTTTATTCAGCCTAGTCTTACTGCTAGCGACAGCAGGCTCGCTCGCCCAGTTGTACAGCACCCTAGCCGCCATTTCACCTATACTTGCCCAACTGGTACTAGGCTTGATTCTGTTGGCTTTGCTAGGAGCGCTGGCCATTCTCGCTCGCTATGGCTGGCTATTTTTACGACCAAAACGAAAGAAAAAAATCACCTTACCCACTGCGCCAGATAAAGTCGTCGCCGTCAGCCTGCAAGCGATGCGGCAGCAGCTTGCTCAGATAGAAGATGAGATTGCCAGACAGGCCTTGGAAGAGCAGTCTCAGACGCTAGCTGCGCAGATGAAAGAGCAAACCTTTCAGATCATTGTTTTTGGACTGGGTTCAACAGGGAAGACAGCGGTAGTAAATGCCTTGCTCGGAGAGCGGGTTGGAGAAGTCGCGGCGGTGCTCGGCACGACGGTGCTCGGACAGTGGTATCGAGTGATGATCGGTGAGAAAGCGGTATTGATTGTAGATACGCCCGGACTGTTAGAAGTGGGAGGCGCGGGCGAAGAGAGGGGGCTGGCGGCAAAGCAGCTGGCGACGCAGGCAGATCTGTTGCTGTTTGTTGTTGATAATGATTTGCATCGAGCGGAATATGAGCCGCTGGCGGCTTTGATGGCAATGGGGAAGCGATCGCTGCTGGTGTTCAATAAGTGCGATCGCTACTTGCCAGAAGAAAAAGAACAGATTCTACGACGATTGCAGGAGAGAACGCAGGGGCTGTTAGAGAGTGAGGATGTAGTAGCGATCGCCGCCAGTCCATCTCCTATTCTGTTGGACGACGGCTCTCAACTCCAGCCTGACCCAGACATAGCAGCGCTCAGCAGCCGAATCCTCGATATTTTGAACCATGAAAGTACGGACCTGATTGCGAACAATCTGCTGCTTCAATCTCAAAATATCAGCGAACAAGCCAAAGTGTTGCTAACTGCGCAGCGCCAGCAGCAGTCCGATAAAATTGTTGAACGCTATCAGTGGGTCGGGGCCGGTGTGCTAGCAGCAACGCCACTGCCAGTCGTTGATATGCTAGCAACAGCGGCAGTCAATGCTCAGATGGTCATCGAAATAGGCAGAGTATACGGTGTGACCGTCAGCATAGAAGAGAGTAAAGCGCTGGCCGTATCGTTGGCAAAAACGATGGCAGGATTGAGTCTGGCCAAAGGCACAATGAAGATGCTGGCAGTGGGCCTACAGGCAAACCTTGCAACAGCGGTAGCCAGCAAGCTGTTGCAAGGAATCAGCGCTGCGTATCTGACCCGGATCGCAGGGAAGAGTTTTATAGCTTATTTTCAATCAAACCAGGATTGGGGTGATGGCGGCGTCCAGGCCGTTGTCGAGCAGCAGTATCAGCTCAATAGAAAAGAAGAGTTTGTCAAACAGTTTTTGAGTAAGGCAATTGAGAGGTTGACTTAGCCTACGTGTTGTCCGCAGCGGACTGGTTTAGCGGATACGAATAGCCCTGTAACATGCATCAGTAGAGAAGAAGCCAGAGTAAATAAGAATCATTCGTAGTTTTGAATCGTTGCCTTTAGATCGTGAACAAAGCGATCGCGCACCGCTTCTGGTCCAATAATCACACAGTCAGCCCCATACCGCCGCACCTCTCGAAAAAACCAAAATGTACTGCGAACTCGCCGCACAACTCGTCGCGCCCGCTGCTCAGGTATCCATTCGCTAGAAAGGTCTGCTTCTGTTTTAGACCGATAGCCCATAGCCAATCCGCTTAGTAGATGAAATTCGACATCAACATAGCTCAGATCGGTATGCCACTGCCCTTCGGCTGGAGAAAGCACAGCTTCATCAGGAATGCGATCGAGTCGTAGCGATCGGTTATGCGCCAACGCTTCTATATCCTGATTTCCCTCAGCCTCGTCGCACCAACACATTAGATAGTGTCGCTCTTCAAGTCTTTCAATCTTGGCATGGCGTACCGTAAAGCTCCAGATGCGATCGGCAGCATCTTGATAGGCCAGCCTGAAAGGACGACGGCGCTGAATGCAGCTATCTAGCTGAAGCCGCCAAGGGAGTCCCGGCGCGCTGGTCCAATCCTGAATTTCTTGTCTTAGGGGACTGCTCAGCTCACTGCGTTCTAAAAGCAGTGAGGCCAGTTCTAACGCCTCGTTGAAATAGCCTTCATCTTTGAGCAGGTTAAGCGCCCGCATGAGCGTGTCAATGCGATCGCGCTCCCAGTCGTGATTGATAGCGAGACGAATTTTCTGTTGTGCGATCGCTTTTATAAGTTTTGAAACGTTGGCATTCTCCCCCCACGTCTGGCCAAACTCCAGCGCAAGCTGCTCTAGCTGGACTTTTTCGTGATCAGAAATCGAGAGCGTAATAGAGGAACGTTTTCGAGGCATGGCTATAGGCACGAAAGTGTACTTACACTTTATCCGGACACTGCTTGACTATCCCTATTTTATCCTTCAATATGGACTCTTACAACGAGGCACTTACACTTTATCTAGCCAGAGCCATTGCTTGGCTAAGGAAGGTCAGTATAAATAGCTGATCGGTATGTTTTCGTCACGCTTTATTGCACTGAACACAGGTTTCATGAGCTATCTGTGGACAATGCACGGAAGACTATGTGCATGACTTCGTTTGAAAAGTTGAGCAGTTTAAGTGACGAATAGTAGCAATCAAAGAGAGAAGAATACTTGTTGACAAAACACATCAGTGCTTGCAAGTGAGAAATAGGACTTATAGAGAATGGGCCGTTATCGGTTGACAAAAACGAAATCAAAAACTTTAGACGAACGGTATTTCGATGAAATCCGGCCAAAGCTATACGAACTCCATGCGGATCACGCTCAGTTCGGTAGCCGACAGGGACGTAGCTTTGCCGAGCACTTGGATTCAGCCTGTCAGTTTGTACTGACCGTTAGCAAACTTGCTGAAGTGCCCGATGAAAAACGCGCTTGCATTTTAGCTGCAACTGCCGTTCATGACTTAAACAAGTTTTCAGAGGCGAGAGGCCGCAACGTTAAGGCTTTGGCTCGAAATGCTTCTTTCCTTAAGGAAAGACTACAGGAGGCAGGCGTCGATACTTGGGTCACAACGCCTGAAGATTTAGAACTTGTGCGTCGACTGATCGAAAGACACTCAGATCATAATGTGAGTGATGGAGCCCGCTTTTTACCCGAAGATCTAGAAATTGACCGCTGGGCGGCAATGCTGGTTGGTGGAGATCTTTATGACTTGGGAATTCCAGAAGAGAATCGTATTCGCAAGGTTGAAAACCAGCTAACAGTTGCCTTCAAAAGGAACACTCGCATCTTCAAAGTGGGTTTGTCAGAAGATCACGGCTATCTCACAGCATTGCTACTATCTGCCTGCGAAGACGTGTTGCACGATCGCGGTCTAGCAACACTAGCAATCGATCCTGATGGACAGCTTTTTATAGGAGAACGGTTTCCTGAGGAAGATCTAGCACCTGCGATCGCTCAAAAATGGCACGGGCGCATCAACAAAGTTTTTGGAGGAAACGTCGAACAACTGGTCAAAGCTAGCAAAGACGGGATAAAGGTCGATCCGCAGGCCGTCCAACAAAATCTAGAAGGAGCGCTTGACCAAGTAGATGCCCTGCTCGCTAAAAAATGCAGCAGCTACAAAGCCGACAAAGTCTCCAAAGATGTTCAAAAATATGGAACAGCCGCAGGCGAAGAGGCGATCGCTATTGCCGCTAGCGTTGGGCTTTCACCCATTTCTACTGATACAGAGTTTGCTATTTCAGAAGGACTAAAGGCCGCGTACCTCAGCTATCGCGAAGCCACGCTTAGCCCTACCCTAGCCTGGGACCGCATCGCAGAACAGACAGGGCTCTCTCTTGAGCAACGAACCGCTCTCGAACCCTTTAACGCGCAGTATGGACGCTGCTTATTTGCCGCTAAAGCAGTCCGCCAAGGGCAAAGCGCAATCATTCCCCTTTTACAAAATTCCTTTCAGCTACGACTCTCTGAAGACGAAACCTCAGTTCCTCAAACCCTTATAGACGCCGTACCTCAACTTCTCAATCTCGCAGCTCCCTCGACCTGGCAGGGCTTCGCAGAACTCACAGCCTATATCGAAGCCAATCCCCGCCAGCGTAGCTCTCTCGGAACCACCTCTACTGAGGTTGAGGAATTGATCTCAGCGAAAATGCCACCAGAGACAAAGGTTCAAGCTTTCTCAAATCGTTTGCCCGGTGGCATGAGCGCAGAACCCAAAAGGCGCGCAGACGCAATATCGGCACTGAGCTATCAGCTACTAACCGTAGGAGCTAATTTCCCAAAAGCAACAAAGCAGCCTCCTACCTATATTCACTTCGCCTTACCAAAGGGCTCCAGCCCACAGCTTAAAAACGTTTGGAGACAGTTTCTCCAACGCACCGCAGCAACCAACGAAGACGGCCCAGTGACGGTAGACGACCTAAAGCTATACCGTGACAGCGAAATTGAGTTCAAAGCCAATAAAGTTGTCGGACTAGCCTTACCTAAACGGCCTGAATTTGTCCATTCAACCGTGGTCATTCCAATATTCTGGGGTGATATCAACAACTCGATATCGTTACTCAAGTCTCTACGTCTAGTACTTGAAATCTCGCTGGCCTCAGATATCAGCTTTCCTTTTGTTTTGAGCGGCAACCTAGAACCTGAGTCTAACTGGGATGTTTTTGGGAGAGTCGAAGGTATTCCCTCAACCTTTAGAGGCTTGCTAGGAAATGGGCAATACCCGCGCAACGGCAGCTTGCTAGAGGAGGAGAGAATACATCAGCTAACTGCCGAGGCAGTACTAGAGCGGCTGCAGTGCCTTGGACTATTGGCTATTTCGGTCGCTAGCCTCAAGAAAAAAGACGACTGTTTCTATGACCTAGCCCGTTCCACCAATCGCCCTTTGGACATTTATCACGTCTTGCTACGCTGGCTGATTAGAGAACAGGACGATCCTGATTTAGAGGCCACCTGGAACCGAATCAAAGCCCCCCTAACAACCCTTATGGAGAGTTTAATGTCAGAAGAACACAATGATATTTCCCGCTACCTCAAGCAGGCAGCTCTGATCGCAGAGAAAGGGAAATTACGCGGCAGCTCATTTCGCCGAACGGCTCAGGCTGAACCCTTCTCAGAGTTTATAAAAGCCGTCCGAGCCCGCAAATCTCATATGGACTGGGACACTATATTTGCCTCGCTCATACAGCAATATCACAACCGGCTTGACCGTATTCGTGAACACGGCGTTGGTGCAACTAAATACGAGCTGATTTCTCAGTTCTATGGCGTTCTTGAAGCACTCTTTAAAGAAGTCTATAACAGTCGCCCAGAGAGGTTACTAAGCGACAGCAAGACCTTAGAAGCTGCTTACCTTTTCTTCTTGCAAGAAGCTCGAAAAGAACTCAAATCCGAAACCCGACAAACCGCTGAAAAAGCTTAGGAGAAAACACAATGTCTATTGAAAAACTACGCCCTTTTTTGGCTGACGGCTACGAAAACTTTCCCAAAGGCCGCACGATTGGAGCAGTTGTGTTACGAACTACACAGTCGGAAACTATCTTCCGCACTGAGGGCTCAGGGGAGCCAATGTGTAGCGAATATGTGCAGGCTGGTATTGCTGAAACTACAGCCATTCCTCGCTTGGTGATGACCAAACGTAAGCAGGTTGCTCCTGAACGGCGCAAAGGCAGAGAACTTCTACGAGCTAATGACCTGCTATATAAACCAGACAAAAGCGACGGCGTTTGTGCTTTGAATACTAATGCGCCTTGTGAAATGTGCATTGACTGCTTTCTGTACGGATTTGCAGCGGGTGGTGGTGGCGCTCAGAAAAGCAGAGTGTGGACGGAGGATGCTTTTAGCGTATTGCCTGCGACTGAGTTGATTGGCGATCGCACCATCAATGCAATTTTTGAAACAGGCACTATGCGTGACGAAAATGACAAAGTCTCAACAGCACTCAACACCAGTGAATACATTAAACCCGGCACCCACTTTCTAGATGTTGTCACCTTTCGAGATGTCACCGCTGACGAGCTGAAATATGCCCTGGGCAACATTTTGCTAACCACTCGATACGGCGCAGTCTCTAGCAGAGTTGGTCGAATGGAAAACCAAATACTAGGTGTGTTTGGAGGTATTTCAGAGCTTCCTAGCTCTCTAGAACTAGTACAAGGCGTCTACGACAAGCTGTCCGAAAATCAGCTAGAGCATCCTTTGAACGTAAATACGCTTAAAAGTACCACACAAGAAACCATCAGCCCCTGGATCAACAAACGAGGCATTTCTGTGCAGCTTTCTGCCGATGAACTACAATCTCTCGTCGCTGAAGTAGACGGTCAGCTAGAGCCCGATCAGCAGGCAGATTTTCTCAAGCGTTTGAACGAGACTTATGAACCTATGCGCAAGCTGAAGGCCAACGTTGGGAAAGACAAAGGTAGGACGAAAAAGGCATAGGCAATGACCCAAACTCAAACTGAACTTCTAGAGACAACAGCGCCTTATAAAGTGGCTCAGCTCATAGAACTTTGGTGCGCTGAACCTGTCTTCTTCGCGTCCCGAGAGCTATCTGACACCTACTACACAGAAGGCACCATCGGCAACTATGCGTTGGCCTATGCACTGGGATGGGCGCGATCGCCCTATCGTTTACAAGGTAAAGCCACTGGGCGCCCTACCTACATCGAAGATCTCACCCCTTTCTTAAACCAGCGCTATATTCTCCCAGCTTGGCCAACAGAATCGTCAGCCTCTTTTAGATTTGAAAGATTCAATGCGCTCTCCGACGCCTATTGGTACGCAATGACTAACAATCGTGTAGCTGTTGCTAGGGAAGATTTGCCGCTAAAACGTACAGGAAAAAAGCCTAATTCTTATCGGCCTAGCAATTTTCCTCAAACGGGGCGGCTACGGCTGATTGAGCGAGGTAACCGCTTTCGTACCATCGTCTTTGGTAAGGTCACGCTGCCCGAATATATCCGAGTCGGCAAGTTTATGAGCAAAGTGCGGGTAGAGCTCAAAGAGCAGTTCACTGTCAAGACCTTGGCCGCTGACGAATATATCTGCCAACCCTATCTAAACTCAGCGGATTTGCCCTCAAATATTGAGCTCTTGAGCTTTGATTTGATTTCGATTCCGCCCGCCTCCTTGCTGAAAAATCTGCGCTTTAGAGGCGCTGCCTGTCAAATAGGAGACCATATTATTCCAGCTGGACTCAACTTTTGCGGAGGGCACAGTCGTGGTGAACAATCTTAAAATTCAGCTCGAACCTCGTGGGATTGCTAAATGCTTAGATCCTGACTTTCCCGAATCCCTAAAGCGAGCATTCGAGCATGGACTGCTCCAACATCAGGTAGATCTGTACGAAGCCGCTAAAGGTAATGATATTGTGCTTGATACCGCTCCCACCGGAACTGGCAAAACCAAAGCAGGCTTGAGCGTTATTAACCACAACCGAGACCGCAATGCCATCTATATCGCACCTACCAATGCGCTTATTGAGCAGCAAACAGAAGCCGCTATCGCCTTTGTTGAGACAGTGGGCCTACCTCATATCGTCAAGGCGGCTTCTGCTCAGCGGATTAGAGAATGGCCTAATGACCGAGTAGGAATGCGCCCTGGAGAAAAGATCTACAACGCGCTTCGAGAGCCTGCTACTATCTTTCCTGAGTGTGGCGGCGATCGCCCCTTACTTATGGTTACCAATCCTGATATTTTCTACTACGCCGCTTTCTTCCAGTATGGTCCGCTGGATAAAAGCAACATCGCCAGCAAATTTTACAGCAGCTTTTCGACCATCATTTTTGACGAATTCCATCTCTACGATGCCAAACAGCTAGTTAGTCTCCTTTTCTATCTCGCGCTTTCAAAGATCTTTGGTTACTTTGATCGCAACCGAAAGATTGTTTTACTGACTGCAACCCCAGAGCCCGCCTGTGAAGCTGCGTTGGCTGTTCTAGAAGAAGCTGGCGTCAGCATCAAATCTGTCGATGGGCAATGTCACAACAGCTCTAATGTTCCCTCGCAAACTGCTGTTGACTTAGAGATTCGTGAATACCTGGAAAAAGAAAGCTTAGTCAAGGAGATTACCAGTGAGGTGATTGGCAGGCTGCAAAACCAGCCTGATAAGTATGGTGCTGTTATCCTCGACTCGAAAGATACTCTCAATCGCATTGCAGAACAGCTACGAGTGCAGGGATACGAGAAGTGTTCTGGTAGGATTACGGGTAATACTCCACAGGAACAGCGCCATACCGCCGCACAAAAACAGGTTATTCTGGCGACAAGCACAGTAGATGTCGGCTTTAACTTTGAACGTGACCTTTCACCAGAACGTCAAAATCTTGACTGGCTTATATTTTCGTCTAGAGATAGGTTCTCTTTTTGGCAGCGAATTGGGCGCGTGGGTAGAGTCCTAGGAAAAGCATCTACTGAATTGCCATCAGAAGCTTTAGCGTACTTACCAGAAAAAGCATGGGAGCAAGGAATTGAAAATCTAGACTGCTTCGGTGGCAGGGTAGCGCTTCAAAGCATGTTGGAAAGCTTAGACTGCATGAAACGGCCATTTTTGGATATTTATTGGAGGTCTGAAGCTTTTTTAGAGATAGCTAGACCGCTTCTAGAACTTGAAGACTGTTTTCAAAATCTAGAGCAGGCACATCTTGTTCAAGACTTATTTCAAACGCTTCAGAAGCTTTTCAACGGTTCTAAATCTTGGAAGTTCTATAGGTATCGAATGAGGCTTATTGCGCTTGCGGAGAAATTGTCTAGGGTGCCGCTAAAGCCAACCCGCGAAGGTCAGTGGTCTTTTACGACAGTATTGTTCAAGGAGCCGTCTCATGCAAGACATAGCTTTATTAAAGCGTTTATGGAGATTTGCTATCCTGAGATGCTAGAAGAATTAAATCGTGGCGACTTTCCGATTTCAGAGATAGAAGCAGAGATAAAAGAGCGTGACGAATTAGCTGAAGAACTCAAGGATTTTTCTGTTTTTTGGAAAACAGTTTGGTCACCTATCTTTCGATTTCGAGATAGCCTATTAGACAATGTAATAGTTCAAGACTCCAGTAAATTTCTCTTGGACGAGAGCGGGGAGACACCGTTAGATCCCTTCCACCTTCTACGATTTTATGAGTTTTCTGCTGATGAAAAACGAGTTGAGCTGACTGAACGGGCAAGAGAGACCTTTCAAATTGGCTTTAGACTTATGGTCGATGACTTGAAAAAGTTTGAAGCAACCCGGCTTTGCAAGCTGTGGGCATTTAAGAATATGAGCTTTGAACGTAACATAGGCGGCGCGATAAGGCCGACAAAGCTACCAGAATCTTTGGAAAAGGCCTTTCGAGAAAGGATGATTCCAGGCGTCATCATTGAGGAAAATCGCCAGAACCAATGGGCTGTTGTTAAGCTCAAAAGGCTAGGACTGGACTGCTATCCTGTCATTGTCTCGTCACTAAGCGACAAAGATAAAAAGTTCACTTTCTTTCCTAGTCTTTCGGGCATTCTTGCGATCGCCTCTGCCGGCGTAGCCCTAAAGAGTCCGGACAACGAAGATTTTTGGGTCGTTTAACCTATGCCACACAGTCTAGTCCTCAACTTTTCTCCGACTTCTCCGATTCCTCCCGGATTCACCTCTGGCAAAAGCCTTCACGCTCTGTTTCTCAGCCTGGTTAGCGCTGTTGATCCCAAACTGGGCGATCGCATCCACCAAAACCAGTCCAACAAACCCTTCACCCTTAGCCCTCTCCAGCAGGGCTCCTATTCCTCTCTCCACTGGAAACACCTCAAGCCCATTGCTCCCAGCACTCCTTGCTGGTGGCGCATTTCTCTGCTCGACGACCGGCTTTTTGGGCAGCTCAGCGGACTGTGGTTGAACCTCAATCCTGACCAGCCCTGGCACCTTGGACCTGCTAACCTCCATGTCACCAGTATTCTCGGCACTCCTCAAAGCGCTCAGCCTTGGGCCAACTTTTGCAGCTACACACAGCTATACGAGCAAGCTTCCAACACGCACCGCAGCCTCACTCTTCAGTTCTGCACCCCCACTGCTTTTCGTCAAGGCAAATATGACTCCTCTTTGCCTACGGCTGAGCGGGTGTTCACTAGCCTGCTGCGTCGATGGAATCGCTATAGCGGCATAGAGTTTTCTCCTGAGATTCTCGCAAATCTGCAAGACAGCCGGGTCAATATCCGTACCGAAGTTGCCATCGATCCTCGAGAACAGTTTCAGCATACCGGCGCTAGAACGAATCCTTGCAACAGCTTTACAGGCTGTGTGGGCAGAGTCACTTTTCAGATTTTAGGCAGGGTTGATGCTGTCACAATTCAACAGCTCAATGCACTGGCAGATTTTGCGCTGTATGCAGGGGTGGGACGGAAGACGCCGATGGGGATGGGGATGGTGAGGAGAGTAAAGGATGAATGATGAAGTAGGAGCTATTTCTGAGGCTGATTATATTCCGATTGCGGCGCTAAATCAGTATGCTTATTGCTCGCATCGCTGCTGGCGAATGTTTTGTGCGGGAGAGTTTGTTGACAATCGGTATACGCTCGAAGGGACGGGACTGCATGAGCGGGTGCATACGCTGGGAAGTAATCAGCGGGAGGAGGTTTGGCAGGTGCGGGCGATTTGGCTGAAGAGCGATCGCTATGGCCTGGTTGGTAAGTCTGATTTGATCGAAGAACAGGATGGCGAGCTGTGTCCGGTGGAGTACAAGCGCGGGCAGCGGGGCGAGTTTGAAAATGATGCGCTTCAGGTGTGTGCGCAGGCGCTGTGTCTAGAGGATATGACGGGGCGAACTCTCTCTCGGGGATTTGTCTACTATGCGCATTCTCATCAGCGGCAAGCTGTCGAGCTGTCAAGCGAGCTGAGGGAGCGGGCGATCGCGACAATTACCGCTGTTCGAGCTTTAATTTGCACTGGCACAATGCCTCAGCCAGTTTATACAAAGCGCTGTCGAGGCTGCAGTCTCTACAGCCAGTGTCTGCCTCAGGCTGTGAAGAAATTAGGCCGCTATCGAGAAGCCGACTAACCCAACCTAGTGATCAACCTATAAGGACGCCGCATGGGAACTGTTTATATTTCGACGGATGATGCTTTTATTGGCAAGACGGATGAGCGATTGCGAGTAAGAGCAAATAAAGAGACGCTGTTAGATGTGCCGATGATCAAGGTTGATGGTGTTGTTGTAATGGGCCGGGCGACGGTTTCACCAGCGGCGCTGATCGAGCTGTTGGATCGTAAGATTCCGCTGAGCTTTATGACTGGCACGGGGCGATTTTTGGGGCGATTGGAGCCGGAGCTGAGCAAGAATATTTTTGTGCGGACGGCTCAGTGGCAGGCAGCGGGGGAGACCAATCAGGCGATACATGTGGTGCAGGCGTTTGTGCGGGGTAAGCTGAAGAGCTATCGGAATCTGTTGATGCGATCGCAGCGGCAGGGTAAGTCTAGCGCGGGTACGGGGATTACTCGATTGGAGCAGGCGATCACGGCTATTGAACGGACCACGACTATTGATTCTCTTCGAGGGATAGAGGGCGCAGGAAGTGCTGCCTACTTCAGCCATTTTGACGGTTTGATTTTGAACGACTGCTTTTCTTTTCAGACACGCTGCCGTCGCCCTCCGACCGATCCGGTCAACGCTTTACTAAGCTTTGGATATTCTTTGCTGGCTCACGATGTTCAGGGAGCGATTAATATTGTGGGATTTGATCCTTACCTGGGCTATCTACATACTCAGCGCTATGGGCGGCCTTCTTTGGCACTGGATCTAATGGAAGAGTTTCGACCTTTGGTGGTAGATGCGATGGTGCTTTCAGCGTTGAATCGTAAGGCATTAAGTCCTGGTGATTTTTGCGATGAGCCGCTCAGTCATGCGGTTTCGCTGACGGATGAGGGCCGTCGCAAGTTTCTAAGACTCTACGAGCAAAAGAAACAGTCGAAGTTTAAGCATCCGGTGATGGGGCGTCAGTGTACTTACCAAGAAGCATTTGAGATTCAGACTCGTCTGCTAGCGAAGTATCTGATGGCTGAGACAGAGCAATATCCACCGCTTGTTCTGAAGTAGCAGAATCAAGACTGCTGTCTATTTTGGTCTTTGATCCACGCACCGACTATGCATGTTGTTGTCACTTACGATATTTCAGAAGATAAGCGCCGGACGAAAATTCACAAAGCTCTGAAGTCCTATGGTCAGTGGATGCAGTTCAGTGTGTTTGAATGTACGCTGACGGACACGGAATATACCCGGTTGCGTAATCGCTTGAATAAGCTCATTAAGCCAGAGGAAGATAGTATTCGATTCTATTTTCTATGTGCCTGCTGTCAGGGCAAGGTTGAGCGCATTGGCGGCGAAACTGTCAGAGATGATACTGTTTTCTTTGCGTAGCGCCTGGCGCGAGTGTGTAGGTGTAAGTAGGGATGCTTTCCATAAGTGTGCTCAAAGCGTTGTGTCTTGGCGATTGTAGCCGTTCGCCGCATTTCATGGGTTCGCGCAACGATGAAAAGCCTTGGTACAGAAGCGTTGTCGCTTTCCGAAGTTGTTTTGAAAACGTCCATAGTTGGTTTGAGGTGATATACTTTGCATGATTCGCGCACTTGTACCTTGAAAACCATATATAGTAGGTCTTCTCAGCACCCGCCGCATCAAAGCTCTCTAAACCCTCTCAGGGATTGAAACAGATTAGACTGTTCTACCTCAAGCGGGAACATTCATGCCACACTGCATCAAAGCTCTCTAAACCCTCTCAGGGATTGAAACCATGAGGTTGCTTCACGACATTACGGCAATGCATCAAAGCTCTCTAAACCCTCTCAGGGATTGAAACTAACTTGCGCCTGAATCTCTAGATGCACAGCATCAAAGCTCTCTAAACCCTCTCAGGGATTGAAACAGTACAGTCTGCGTTCGGTATGAACTGGAACCAGCTGAGTGGCGCATCAAAGCTCTCTAAACCCTCTCAGGGATTGAAACGATAAGCTCGAGCTGACCGCTAACGAGATATAGAGCATCAAAGCTCTCTAAACCCTCTCAGGGATTGAAACCTAGAACTCTGATACGCTCCAAGAAGGTAACATGGCATCAAAGCTCTCTAAACCCTCTCAGGGATTGAAACACTCCACTAGGCTTCGCCGCTTGAGTACTTGGCATGCATCAAAGCTCTCTAAACCCTCTCAGGGATTGAAACCAGTCTGACGCGCATTGGCAAGTCTCCAGGATTGCATCAAAGCTCTCTAAACCCTCTCAGGGATTGAAACAAGTTGTACAAGATGCTCCAGGATGCAAAGCCGTCTAGGCATCAAAGCTCTCTAAACCCTCTCAGGGATTGAAACTGAGACTCTGAGCGTGTCTGAGACTCCAGCAGGTGCTGATGGCATCAAAGCTCTCTAAACCCTCTCAGGGATTGAAACAGCACTTGCTCATCGAGATTGACTAGATAGCGCTGGGCATCAAAGCTCTCTAAACCCTCTCAGGGATTGAAACATGATGCTGACAGCGTGCATAGGCATCGCGTTAACGCGCATCAAAGCTCTCTAAACCCTCTCAGGGATTGAAACAGTATGCGACTTCGCTAGAGATTCAATCGCATGGCGTGCATCAAAGCTCTCTAAACCCTCTCAGGGATTGAAACATCTAGTCAGTCTCAGCAGCTGACATGACCACGGCATCAAAGCTCTCTAAACCCTCTCAGGGATTGAAACTAATCGTAGCAGCGAGCTGTCAAGCCTCATGGCATCAAAGCTCTCTAAACCCTCTCAGGGATTGAAACTGAGCAAGTACCTGCGATCAGCGCGTATGCAATCGCGGCATCAAAGCTCTCTAAACCCTCTCAGGGATTGAAACTGATGCGATCAGCAAAGCTAGATCTGGTTGACTGATCCGACCTATCGAGCATCAAAGCTCTCTAAACCCTCTCAGGGATTGAAACTGATTGCATCGAGATGCTCGATACGTGACTGTCAGGCATCAAAGCTCTCTAAACCCTCTCAGGGATTGAAACTCAATCTGTTGAGATCTGTTGAGCCTGATCCTCAGGCATCAAAGCTCTCTAAACCCTCTCAGGGATTGAAACTAGCTCAGTCAGCTTGTGATCGGGCTGTACCCCTCGATGCATCAAAGCTCTCTAAACCCTCTCAGGGATTGAAACTGAATCTGCCGAAGCTCTAGATGGAATACGGCTATGCATCAAAGCTCTCTAAACCCTCTCAGGGATTGAAACAGAATTCTGCAGATCTGAACACTAGTCGACTGATAGGCATCAAAGCTCTCTAAACCCTCTCAGGGATTGAAACAGTTCTTGCTCAACGATAGTCGACTAATAGTCACTGCGCATCAAAGCTCTCTAAACCCTCTCAGGGATTGAAACGCATCTATAGCGTTATAGCGCACAGCAATCTCGTGCTACGCATCAAAGCTCTCTAAACCCTCTCAGGGATTGAAACGTGTTTGACGGACGATGTTTTGGCCACGTCGCGCATCAAAGCTCTCTAAACCCTCTCAGGGATTGAAACAGGCTAAGCCTACGATTTTACACAAACTCTGATGCGCATCAAAGCTCTCTAAATCCTCTCAGGGATTGAAACACCACACCCCTTGTTCATGAAACTCATTATTACCGCATCAAAGCTCTCTAAACCCTCTCAGGGATTGAAACAGCGGCGTCGAGCGGCGGCTCGAAGTCCTAATCAAGCATCAAAGCTCTCTAAACCCTCTCAGGGATTGAAACAGAATCTCTCAGCGTCTAAACCTAAACTTAGCGACTGCATCAAAGCTCTCTAAACCCTCTCAGGGATTGAAACCTCCAGGTGCAAAGTTAGCTAAGCGTACTTGTGCTGCATCAAAGCTCTCTAAACCCTCTCAGGGATTGAAACTATACGCTTGCTCATTCTGGTATAAAGACTTTGACAGCATCAAAGCTCTCTAAACCCTCTTTGGGATTAAACAACTTTCTTTTCTAGCTGTCTAGCTATCTCACGTTCAGGACAAAGTCAAGCTGTATCTTATAGTGATTGGGAAACGGCTCAAAGGGAAAAAACAACGTGAGAAAGTTACATCTTATCCGCCATGCTAAATCTAGTCGAGACGATAGCTATCTTGCCGATATCGATCGCCCGCTTGACAAGCGTGGGCTAGCGTCCTGTCAGCTCATGGCAATGCAAATCGCCGATGCGGGCTGTCCGTTTGATCCCGTCTTTTGCAGTCCAGCCGTCCGTGCGCAATCAACTATTGAACAGATCGACCAATCCCTGAGCGATCGCCAGATACACTGGCAGATAGACAACGCACTGTATACCTTTGAAACGCAAGATCTGTTGAAATGGTGCAAAGCCTTGAACGATTCGATGGCAGAGGTTGTGATTGTTGGACACAACCCGGCGATGACAGATTTTGTCAATCAGATGAGCGATCGCCCTATCAAAAATCTGCCTACCTGTGGCTACGTTCAGCTCTGGTTCGAGCTAGATTCATGGCAGGCTTTATCAGCAGGCTCAGCGAAACTAGTCAACTTCTTGAAGCCAAAAACGTTTATAGGTTGAGCTCGTAAATTGAGCGAGAAGAAGGCTCAGCGCGATTAGGCTCAAGGGGATATGTGCGATCGCTGTATAGTGTTCTTAGAAGCCTGGACGACCTGAGAGAATATGATATGACCATTTCTATGTATCAAGCCTCGGTTCCTCTATTAAGCCACCAGCTAAAGAGCTTAATTGGCATTCTAGAGAAAGCCGCCGCCCATACAGAGGACAAAAATCTCGATTCAACTGTCTTGCCGCAGAGCCGTCTGTATCCTGATATGTTTCCACTCACTAAGCAGATCCAGATTGCCTCGGATATCGCTAGGCGAGGAGCAGCTCGGCTAGCTGGCGTAGAGGCACCCTCCTTAGAAGATACAGAGACCACATTCTCTGAGCTGATCGACCGGCTTCAGAAGAGCATTGACTATCTGGCAACCTTCTCTGCCGAGCAAATCGACGGCACAGAAGAAAAAGAGATCACGGTGCCGATCGGTAAAGGGCAAACCATGACAATGAAAGGGTGGCCCTTTCTGGCTTTCTTCGTTATGCCAAATGTCTATTTTCACGTGACGACGGCTTATGACATTCTTCGACACAATGGTGTAGAAGTTGGAAAGAGAGATTATTTAGGCAGTCCTGACTAAAGATTTCGACGACTAACAGTTTGTAAGTTTCTAGCTACGCGATACTCAATCCATAGCTATTCCTTCTCATTGATCTTTTTCAACAGCGACGATGGGCCAATGTCTTCTAACTCATATCCGGTCGGATAGGTGCGAATAGACTGCTCGGTAAAGAAGTCAGGAAGATTGCGGGGCGGCATCTGACGAAGCAAGCGACTGCGCAGTTGCAGAGATTTTGTGAGCGCTGCTGTTAGTGGTGCGGGTGCGGGTTGCCAGCCCAAAGCTTGCAACAGTGGCGGCTCTAGCAGGGCAGGAATGGCTTTGTTTGCCAGCGATCGCACTCTCTTTGGAAACCACTCTACCAGCATCTGTCGGGTGGAATCTGCTACGCGCCGATTCGCAGCCTGATAGGCAAAATGCATCCGTTCATAAGATCGGTTGTAGTCTTCAAAACTTTGATAGGAAGGCGGAATATTTTCAATTCCCATTCTTTGACCCACCGCTCGCCAAAAGAAATACAGCGCTTGCTGCTCATGCTCTGTCAGATTGCGCCAGCCAAAGCGATCAATCCAGCGCACAGGCTCATAAACAAAGGTAGAGAGTACATAGAGGTAGTCCTCGTTAGCGATCGAATAGCGTTGGTGAATCGTGTTCATCCGCTGTAGAAAGGCTTGGCCGCGAGGATGGTGGTAGCCCCATTTCAGCAGCTCTGAGATAGTGATACTGGTGTCGTCGTAGCGCTTTTGGGTGTGATTGCGAAATTCACCCGTTCGGTCCAGCAGTTTTGTGATCGCAGGCACGCAGAAGGTTCGCAGTAAGGCCAGCTCTAGTGAACGAGTGATATCCCACGGGAATTCGTAGCCCGCAAGCAGGTGGCAAATTGCGATCGCATCCTCTTGAGGATCTAGCTGTTCAATCCGCTTAGCTGTAGCGTATCGGTCTTTCATGCGCTCTCCTATTGGGATCTACTCAACTCGAACTGACGTTAGCTAGCTGATCAAGTGCTTTCTGCATCTGAGCGCGAACTTCCTCAAAACATTGGTCAACATAGCGGTCATCATGCAAAGCTTTGCTGCCGTATCGGTCAAATCGAATCGGTGGGCAGATACGCGTATGAATCTGCACCGGCAGCGGAATGTGCGGCAGCGGGCCGAATGCGATGCCCCACGGTAATCCTAGATAAATTGGAAAAGCTTCTGGATCGATTCCCATAGCCCACGGCAGTCCCTGCTCATGTAACGCTTTCATCTGGGGATAGATATCAGCCAAAACAACAAAGGTAGAATGCGCACCGCAGGAGACCATCGGCACAATTGGAACCCCTTTCTTGATAGCTAGCTTGATAAAACCTTTTCGATGGTGAAAGTACACTTTGTGGCGCTGCGAGTAGGGCCGAAACACATCCTGTATGCCTCCTGGATATACGACGATGTTCGCGCCCTGGTTGAGAGCTGCGATCGCCATCTTCGGATGCGCTCGCACTGCGCCCATCTGCGCCGCTGTCCTGGCCACCGAAGGAAACGCATCCCATACTTTAGGACTCATCAATCCATACAGCGATCGCTCCGTCCCAAATCGGCAACACCAGTCATATAGCATCATTTGCAAATCAGGCGCAGAGAATCCGCCGTTGTGAGAACCCACAAACATTACCGTTTCATCAGATGGAATTTGTTCCCACCCATCTGTTACTACCCGAAAATAATGGTCATAAAACCACTGCATCAGCGGCATCATCTGTCGTAAAACTGTTGGATCGCGATCCTCCAGAGACCAGCCATCTAGAGGTTTTGGAGACCGAGCAGCGGCAACTCCACTGGCTGACTGCAAAGCAGAAAAGAGAGAAAGTAAATTGTCGAAGTTCATATAGCTTACGTATAGTAAAGGGTCTGTCAGCAGTGCCAACAAACCCTTTCTTTTTGCACTCTATGCCTGTTTTTAACAAGCTAACTCAGATCCTGACTTATTCAAACCCTAGCAAATCAAAGATGTCTCTGTCTTTCAGCGGACTCACCTCTAGTGGCTTCGCATCTTCAATCATCCCCTTAGCCAGCTTCAGATACTCCTGCTGCACCTCTAGCACTTCAGGCTCTTCATCCATTTCAAACACAGTACACTTCTTCAAACGGCTGCGGCGAATCGCATCCACTGTCTTGAAATGCGCCAAAGTCTTGAGACCTACCCGCTTGTTAAACTTATCGATTTGGTCGGTGCCTTCACTCCGGTTCGCAATGATGCCACCCAGTCTCACCTTGTAGTTCTTCGCTTTAGCTTGGATCGCAGCAACAATCCGGTTCATTGCAAAGATAGAGTCAAAGTCATTGGCAGTGACGATCAGGCAGTAGTGAGCATGTTGCAGAGGCGCTGCAAAGCCACCACACACAACGTCTCCAAGCACGTCGAAGATAACAACGTCAGTATCTTCAAACAGGTGATGCTCTTTCAACAGCTTCACCGTTTGACCAGTCACGTAGCCGCCACAGCCCGTACCAGCCGGTGGTCCACCGGACTCAATACACATTACGCCGTTATAGCCTTCGAACATAAAGTCTTCGGTCTGCAATTCTTCAGTGTGAAAGTCAACCGATTCCAATACGTCGATGACCGTTGGCACCATTTTCTTGGTCAATGTGAAGGTGCTGTCGTGCTTGGGATCGCAGCCGATTTGCAAGACTCTCTTACCCAGCTTAGAAAAGGCAGCTGATAGGTTAGAAGAGGTGGTTGACTTACCAATACCGCCTTTACCGTATACAGCAATTACCAGAGCCCCAGACTCAATTTTCATTGAATCATCTAGATGGACCTGGACGCTGCCTTCGCCGTCTGCACCTTTATTAACAACAGTTTTACTAGCATTGGGTCGAAGGTCGTTTGAAACTACCACGGTAGGATCTCCTATTTGTTGTTTGACGTTTAATATCTGCGGTCGAGCGTTCGAGAGTTTGATAGTCAAGCTCTTACTTACCAATTGCGGCTTTGGCTTCGTAGAGGGTGTCTACGGTGATGGAGGTGATACCGCGATCGCAAGCAAACTTCTCCGTATTCCGCTTTACCTTGCCTCGCACAAAGAACGGAATCTTCTTCAGCTCAGCCAATCCATCCGGGCTCCAGTTGGTCCCTGCGGGTAAATCGTCCGGCGCAGCGTCCATCGATTTCGATTCAGCCGCGCTGGTGGCCGACTCGATAGCGGACGCTTCTATTATGTCGTTCTTGCTCTCATGAGGCGCTGTATGCAGGTGGCTCATATGCCCTTCCGCAAATTCAAAGTCCTCACGGAACATGCCGATCAGGTGCTCTTCTAAGCCCATCATCAGCGGGTGAACCCAGTCATCGAAAATGACATTGGCTCCTTCCCAACCCATCTGTGGAGAGTAGCGAGCGGGCACGTCCTGGACGTGAATCGGGGTAGAAATAACAGCGCAAGGAATGCCCAGTCGCTTCGCAATGTGACGCTCCATCTGAGTTCCTAATACCAGCTCAGGAGCGGCTTCAGCCACAGCAGTTTCGACGGCTAAATAGTCATCGCTGATCACCGCTTCTACGCCGTGTTGCTTGGCAACTTCGCGTATCTGTCTAGCAAATTTGCGGCTATAGGTACCGATGCCGACAAGGGTGAATCCGAGCTCCTCGGTGGCGATTCTGGCGGCTGCGATCGCATGGGTCGCATCCCCAAAGATAAACACCCGCTTACCCGTGAGGTAGGTCGAGTCCACCGAGCGAGAATACCAGGGCATCCGAGACGCACCAGGAATCGCCGAAGAAGCTACCCGAGAAACATTCCAGTTGCCCAGCGTGTCAGACTTGGAGCGAGCCAGTACGCGGCTGACATCGATCCCAGCTATCTCACCGATTTCAGCGATGAAATCGCGAGTTGCACCCACGCCAATCGGCACCGTCTTCACGATTGGTTGAGCAAAATTACGCTTTAGCCAGTCGCATGTCGTCTGAGCAATTTCTGGATAGAGACAGATGTTAAAGTCCGCATCTGGAATTCGCATCAAATCTTCAGGCGTTGCTCCTAACGGCGCAATCACATTCGCGTCCACGCCGATCTCACCAAGAAGCTTCAGCACTTCTTGAATGTCATCTCGGCAGCGGAAGCCTAGCGCTGTTGGACCGATAATGTTCGCCTTTGGTCGAATTGCGGGATCTCTTTCAGGCCGCTTGGTTCCTGGCGGCAGCACAGAAGAGAGCAACAGCGTTCTTACCAAGTGATAGAGTGTCTCGCTACCGCCCCAATTCTCTTTCTTTGAATAGGCAGGCAGCTCTAAGCTCACTACTGGGATCGGCAATCCCATGCTCTTGGCCAATGATCCAGGCTGATCTTGAATCAACTCCGCCGTGCAGCTTTCGCCCACCAGCATCACCTGCGGCTTAAACCGCTCATACGCATCGCGCACAGAGGTTTTGACCATTTCAGCAGTGTCCCCACCCAAGTCTCTTGCTTGAAAAGTGGTGTAGGTCACTGGCGGACGCTGGTCGCGTCGCTCAATCATCGTAAACAACAGATCGGCGTAAGTATCGCCTTGTGGCGCATGGAGCACATAATGCACCCCTTCCATCGAGGTTGCTACGCGCATGGCCCCAACGTGGGGAGGGCCTTCATAAGTCCACAGAGTCAATTCCATAAGTTCAAAAAGAGTTCAGTGTTAGTGGGTTGGGCTGCTCGAAGAGAGAGCCAAGAGGAAAGCCCGAAAATCAAACCGTTAGTCGCTTTCGTCGCTCTAGCGATCGCGTAAACAATTCCGCCAAATCAGCCGCCTGGTCATAGCCATGCAGCGGTGAGAACACTAGTTCAATCGACCACTTCGTCGCCATGCCTTCAGCCTCTAGCGGATTCGCCAGACCCAGGCCGCAGACTGTAATATCTGGACGAGCCGCCCGACATCGATCTAGCTGTTTCTCTACGTCTTGACCTTCAGAAAGCGCCGTACCCGCTGGCAGCAGAGCAATTTCCTGGTCCATCAGCAAACGGTCAATGTAGGGCGTACCTACTTCCACCAGTTCCATACCGCACTCACGAGATAGGAACCGAGCTAGCGGAATTTCTAGCTGTGAATCGGGGAAAAGAAACGCTTTACGTCCGCTGAGCTCTTTGCGGTAGTGCTCTAGACCGGTTTTGGCTCTAGCGACTGCGGGTGCGATCGCCCCTTCAAACTTCTCACCATCCACGCCCCAAGCCTCAGCCGCCGTCTGCAGCCAAGCCGTCGTCCCTTCTACGCCAAATGGATAAGGCGAAGGCAACAGCTCAGCCCCTCTCGCCATCAAGAGTCGGACCGTTTCGCTCAAAAATGGTTGAGCCACCAGCAGCTTCGTACCTTTACCCACACTCGGCAAATCCGACGCCCGTCGCGGTGGGAAAAAAGACACTGGACCAACGCCCATTTGATTAAACAGCCGCTGAAACTGGTCTTCTACCACGTCGGCTAGGCTGCCCACCACCAATAGAGCAGGCTCTTCTGTCTCTTTACTAGGCAGCACAGGCACCATCGAGCCCAAGCACGCGTCTTCCCCCTGAGTGAAAGTCGTTTCGATGCCGCTTCCAGAATAGTTCAACACTCTTGTCTTCGGAAAATAGCGATGATTCAGCTTCTCCGCCGCCTTAGCCAAATCAAGCTTGATCACTTCAGAAGGGCAAGAGCCCACCAAAAACAAAGTACTAATATCGGGGCGACGCAATAGCAGCTCCGACACAACGCGCTCTAGCTCATCATTGGCATCTGCTAGACCTGCCAAGTCACGCTCACCCAAAATTGCCGTACCAAACCGGGGCTCAGCAAAAATCATCACCCCCGCCGCCGACTGGATCAGATGGGCACAGGTCCGAGAGCCTACTACTAAGAAAAAAGCGTCCTGCATCTTTCTGTGCAGCCAGACAATACCAGTCAGACCACAAAATACTTCTCGCTGTCCACGTTCCTTAAGAACCGGCAGATCGGTGCTAGCTGTTTCAATAGGATTATCGGTGCAAGCCTCTAGCGCCATACTTGTTCTTCGCTCTTTATATCAACAGTTATTTGCACAGGTATCAGCTATTCACTCTATTTTTCTTTGGTCAAGTCAAAAAAATCCAAAGCAACAAAATGGGCTGAGGTGTTCAGTATAGAGACCTGATTGATCCAGTCCTGGTAGTCGGCAGGCTTTATTTACATTCAGCCATCAATGTTTACTTAACGCATCGTTTGATGAAAGTATTAGCTCCAAATAACGAGGCTAGGGCATAACAGCCTAATATAGAGGGCAATTAAAATTGCTGACAGAAACAGAACACACGGATCATGGCCAAGCCGACCCAAGCCCACATCACCAAAATGATTTCCAAGCGAGAGAGTGAGTTTTTCCGTAACCGCACTCTCAAACAGACTGAATACTACATGGGTGCCAAACTTCTAGAAGTCGGCGTCAACCCAAACCAAGGCGTGATCTACCGCTGGAAAACGGTAGACAAAGGTGCCAAAGAAGAATGGACTTACAGCGCTTACTGGGGCGAGTCTAGAGCGAAGATCGAGTCGGAAGAAAAAACCTAAGAGGTAAGGGTGCGGCATACTGCATCCCTACCTCTTAGGCATCCACAGTCTTAGCTATCTGAACAACTTTCTGAGCGGTCTGTGGTTCGCTCACCTGCAACAGACACTCTGGAATCGGCTGATTGTGAAGAACCATCGTCGTTGTCGTATTCTGCTCAAACCCGATCCGCTCATAGAAGCGCTGTTGATGAGTCGTCGTCAGATAAGTACGCTCTACTTTGTTCATGTGCGGATGCGCAATCAGAGTCTCTACTAGTCTGCGGCCTAGCCCCGCACCTTGATAGTCCGGATCGATAACGACATCCCAAATGGTGGCCCGAAAAATACCGTCCGACGTAGCCCTCGAGAATCCAATCAGTTTTTCGTCGTCCCAGGCAGTGACCACCGGATGACTGTGCGCGATCGCCTGCTCCATTTCCTCGGGTTTTCTCGTCTTAGCCCAAAACGCAGCTCGCCCAAACAACTCACATACCTGCTCAAGCTGGCAGGATGAAAACGTCTGCATATAGCGAAACTGAATATTCCGACTGTCCATAGACTCTTACCAAAAAAATAATTGTTTACACAATTCATCATCAATATAATTGCGCACTCACTTATCTGTCTCGAACAAAAGTGACGCTTTCATAACTTAAGGTAAACACTAGAGATAAAAACGCTTTCCCATTGCCATGTTGTTCAACCGGACAGTTCGCTCTTCGCAGCTCTTCGTAGGCTTCCTAGCCTTCAGCCTCAGTATCTTGCTTGGCATCGGTATCGCCGCCGCTGCCGATACCCGCACCGTCTCCCAAGCCGATAATGCCGCTGTAACAACGACACCTGCTTCCTACGGCATGGTTGATCCGATCGATCCTAGGCTCGAAGCTAGCTATCGTGTCTATCTAAACGAATGCGCTACCTGTCATGTTGCTCTGCCGCCTGCCGTCCTTCCCACTCAGACCTGGCAGACTCTCATTATTGATCCGGCGCACTACGGTCTCACCCTTACTGACATCACCTCCTTTGAGAAGCAGCTCATTATTAACTACCTCCAAGCCTATTCGCGATCGCACCCCAGCCGCGACCCTCTTCCATTTAGGCTCGCAGACTCCGACTACTTCCGCGCTCTCCATCCAAACGTCACCCTTCCCCAACCGCTAAATCTACGCACCTGCGCCAGCTGTCACCTCTTGGCCACTACCCAAAACTATCGAGACATTGCGCCCGACCCAACCTCAAGTGATACCATTCCCAATGGGACAACACCGCCACTGTAGGGAAACCCGCCCCGCTCAGCACTTCCCCATCAGTCGGCTATCCCCATAAGATTAGATAGAATTAATATTCCGGGGCTTACTATACTCGTACTCGCCTCGCCCGTCGTTTCTCCGGCCCGACATGTTAAAAAGACTCTTAGGCGATCCCAACACTCGCAAGCTCAAACGATATCAACCTGATATCAAAGAGGTAAACCTGCTTGAAGAGGAAATGCAGGCGCTCTCCGACAGTGAGCTAGCTGGTAAGACAGCCGAGTTTAGACAGCGCTTAGAAAACGGTGAAGAGACGGACGATATTCTCACAGAGGCATTTGCCGTTGTCAGAGAAGCCGCCAAACGAGTTTTGGGCATGCGCCACTACGACGTACAGCTATTGGGTGGCATGGTTCTACACGACGGCCAGATCGCTGAGATGAAAACGGGCGAAGGCAAAACATTGGTTTCGACCCTGCCCGCCTATCTCAACGCAGTCTCGGGTAAAGGCGTCCACATTGTGACCGTCAATGACTACCTTGCTCGTCGCGATGCTGAATGGATGGGCCAGGTTCACCGATTTCTAGGACTTAGCGTTGGCCTGATTCAGCAGGGAATGAGTCCGAAAGAGCGCAAGAAGAACTACGCCTGTGACATTACATACGGCACCAATAGTGAATTTGGCTTCGATTATCTGCGTGACAATATGTCGACACAGATGCCTGATGTTGTGCAGCGTCCCTTCAACTTTTGCGTAATTGATGAAGTCGATTCAATTCTGGTCGATGAAGCGCGTACGCCTCTAATTATCTCGGGTCAAGTGGAACGTCCTGGTGAAAAATACACGAGGGCTGCCGAAGTCGCCGCTCAGCTAGAAGGCGATGAAATCGACTACGAAGTCGATGAAAAGGCTCGTAACGTGCTGCTTACAGATGAAGGTTTTGAGAAAGCTGAAAACCTGCTCAACGTCAGCGATCTATTCGACCCTAAAGACCCTTGGGCGCACTACATCTTCAACGCCATCAAAGCGAAAGAGCTGTTTACCAAAGATGTGAATTACATCGTCCGTAACAGCGAGATTGTGATTGTCGATGAATTTACAGGCCGGGTAATGGCAGGCCGTCGCTGGAGCGATGGCCTCCATCAGGCCATTGAGGCCAAAGAGCATGTCGAAATCCAACCTGAAACGCAGACCCTAGCCTCTATTACTTATCAGAACTTCTTCCTGCTGTATCCGAAGCTCTCGGGTATGACCGGGACCGCCAAGACCGAGGAAGCTGAGTTCGAGAAGATCTACAAGTTAGAAGTAACGATTATTCCGACCAATCGCCCTTCACAGCGTCGTGATTTGCCCGACGTGGTTTACAAAACTGAGAATGCGAAGTGGAATGCGATCGCTCAAGAATGCGCCGAGATGAACAAAACCGGTCGTCCAGTTTTGGTCGGCACCACTAGCGTCGAGAAATCAGAAGTTCTCTCAGCCCTACTCAGCGATCTCAAAGTTCCTCACAACCTGCTCAACGCTAAGCCAGAAAATGTAGAGCGCGAGTCAGAAATCGTCGCCCAGGCCGGTCGTAGCGGCTCCGTGACAATTGCGACCAACATGGCCGGACGCGGTACAGACATCATTCTTGGTGGTAATGCCGACTACATGGCCCGGCTGAAGGTGCGCGAATACTTCATGCCCAGGTTGGTCAAGCCCGAAGACGACGATAAGTTTGGCATAGCGCAGGTGTCTGCGGCTAAGAACAGTCGTCAAGCAGAAGGATTTGCTGACAAGAAGAAGGTAAAAACCTGGAAAGTTGCGCCGCAGATTTTCCCTACAGAGTTGCCCCAAGAGACCAAAGACAGCTTGAAAGAAGCGGTTGATTTTGCCGTCAAAACTTACGGATCGCAGAGTTTATCAGAGCTAGCGGCAGAAGATAAGATTGCGATCGCAGCCGAAAAAGCACCCACCGACGAACCTGTCATTCAAAAGCTTCGTGACGTTTACAACCAAGTGCTAGAAGCGTACGAGGTAATCACCTCAGCCGCACATGACTCGGTAATTGAGCTAGGCGGACTGCACGTCATTGGTACAGAGCGCCACGAATCTCGTCGAGTAGACAATCAGCTTAGAGGCCGAGCTGGTCGTCAGGGTGACCCCGGTTCGACCAAGTTTTTCTTGAGCCTAGAAGACAATCTGCTGCGGATCTTTGGGGGCGATCGCGTTGCCGGTCTGATGAACGCCTTCCGCGTAGAAGAAGACATGCCGATCGAATCCGGTATGCTCACCCGCTCCCTAGAAGGCGCACAGAAAAAAGTCGAAACCTACTACTACGACATCCGTAAGCAGGTCTTCGAGTACGACGAAGTCATGAACAACCAGCGCCGCGCCATCTACGCCGAGCGCCGCCGCGTTCTAGAGGGCCAAGAACTCAAAGAGCTTGTATTAGGCTACGCCGTACAGACCATGAACGACATCGTCGAAGCCTACGTCAACCCAGAGCTGCCTTCAGAAGAATGGGATTTAGCCAGCGTCGTCAGTAAGGTGCAAGAGTTCGTCTACCTACTCGCCGACCTCACCCCAGACCAGATAGAGCATCTGTCGATGGGCGAAATGAAAACTTTCCTCGCCGAACAGGTCCGCATTGCCTACGACCTCAAAGAAGCCCAGGTCGATATGATCAAGCCAGGACTCATGCGTGAAGCCGAGCGATTCTTCATCCTTCAGCAAATTGACACCCTCTGGCGCGAACACCTTCAGCAAATGGACGCCTTGCGTGAAACCGTTGGCTTACGTGGCTATGGCCAAAAAGATCCGCTAATCGAATACAAGAGCGAAGGCTACGAAGTCTTTTTAGAGATGATGACTGGCATCCGCCGCAACGTCGTCTATACCCTCTTCCAGTTTCAGCCACAGCCGCAGCCCGCCGTCAAGCAATCCGAGATGGTATAGCTTAGCCAAAGTAAGCTAGTTGATATGTCAGCTTGCCTGCTCCAGACGGTTTGATTGGCGGTTCGTTTTGCTCAGTTCTACTAGCAGAAGCGTTTGTATAACTTCCATTGCAGCGGCATACCGGGCATCAGCTCGTCGCCGTTCTTTGTTGGCTAATGTGATCATTTCTTCTATCAGTGTGTCAACATCGCGGTTAGTAGCTGCGATCGCGCTGCTATTTTCAGCCTGTTGCTCAGCCGTCCGTTCAAGCAGTGCCTCAATTCGGTCTAATCGTTCACTCATTCATCGGGTATCAACTTAAAGCGAAACGAAAAGGCAGACTAGAAGAAGTATCAATTAGCACATAGTAAAAAAGCTCTGGGCTTCGCCGCAGAGCTCTGTATCGTAGCCCTAAGCAATTCAAAAACAGGGTACGATGCCATTCAATATACGAGAACGGGGTCGAAAAGTCGCCGATTGTATCAAAACAAAAGCGTGTGCGACCATCGAGACCATTGCCAACACGACTGGGCTGCACCCGAGCAGCGTCTATCGCCATCAGCAGGCGATCAAGCGCCGAGAGCAATATGCCGAATCGAGCTTTTGGGAAACCGAGGCCGGGTATCAATGGCTATTGCGGTTGGTGTTCGGGCTGATTTACCACTTTGGAGTGAAGCAAGGGGTAGGAGCAGAAAGTCTATTAGCCTTCCTCGAAACAGTTCACCTAGAGAGCCATGTAGCAAGCTCGCCGAGTGCCCTACGCCAGCTGAAGGGGCGTGTGCATCGAGCCGTGCTTGACTACGAGAGCGCTCAGTCAAAGGACTGTCAGCCTAGCGAGGGCCAAGGCATCTGTGTGGGTGCGGATGAAACCTTCTTCGGTCTACCGGTGTTGGTGCTTATAGAACTAGCCAGCGGCTTCATCTTCATCGAAACAGAATGCGAGAATCGCACCTATCAAACCTGGATGGAACAGCTCACAGCGAGGTAGGCGGATAGTACATGGCACTGTCACTATCTGGTCAGCGACGGGGCTAAAGCTTTGGTGAAGTTAGCCGCCTCGGGCATAGGCTGTGTCCATGTGCCCGACTTGTTTCATGCGCTGCGAGGCTTAGGACGGCCTTTAGGCCAAGCCATAGCGCGTCAAGCGGCGGCCTTGCAAAAACAACAGGAGAAAGTACAACAAAAACAATCCAAAAGTAGTGAGGTGAGCGAAACGTTATCTTTACAAGCTGTGTTCGAGCGCGATGCGGCGGCTCTGCAACAGGTGCAGCAAGACCAACAAACCTATCAGCAAGCGCTTGAGCATATCAGCCAAAACCTTCACCCGTTCACGCTCGATAGCCAGCAATGGCAAACCCATCAGGGACTACTGATTCACTTGGCACCGCCGTTGCAGTGCCTGTGGAACCTTGCACCGACTTACAACACCCAGAAGGTACAGAAGGCGATTGACACCTTTGAGACGCAAATCGCAGCCTTCGCACAAGGCGTTCAGGCTTGGCAAGACTGGCTCTCCCTCGACTTGGACAATCAAACCCAAGACCCAATGCTGCGAAGCTGGCTGCTCAGTTTCCTCTTGCCCTGGGTCTACTGGACGCAGCAAGCCGATAAAACTCGAAAACCTGCCCTCAGACAGGGCTATCGGCAAGCCGCTGCCCACGCTTTCAACCGACTAACCGAACAACCGCTGAGCCAGCCACTCGAAGATATTCAACAGCAATACTGGATACGATGGGCTCAAGACTTCTGTGCCAACTATCAACGCACTTCTTCGGCAGTTGAGGGCAGAAATGGCTATCTCTCTAAGCTCCATCATGCCCGGCGCGGCTTTTCTGAACAATCCCTACAGGTGCTCACCGTCATTCATAATTTCGATCTCAAACGAGCGGATGGGACGACGGCTGCACAGCGTTTGTTTGGGCACGAGTTTCCTGACCTGTTTGAGTAGATGCTAGAGCAGGTCGGTGATTTACCCCTGCCGCGTAGGTCTGCTAAAGCACCACTGCCTAAACCCATATACGCAGTAGGTTTTTCGCCTTAAGTTGATACCCCCAGATTTTTAGGGCCAGCCGTTGGCATTTTAGGCATAGCAGCTGAGGCTCATAGCCAGCGCGAGGAAGCCAAGCGAGAACAGCAAAAACTAGACATTAGCCGAGACATTCAAAAACAGTTTCAGGATATTTCTAGCAACATCAAGTTTCAAATAGATGAGCAGCGACTAGAGTTTGAGCAGCGAATATACGATGACATCCAGTCCCTTATCGAGCACGAAAGACAGGGACGCGAATTCGCAATTTCGACGGCTAGCAGCAACTACAAGACACTAGCCAACATCCGGCATGACTTAAACGCTGCCTTAGCTGATGTCAAAGCCCTATCCACGCCAATCTTCTGAAAAGCGTAGTTAGGCAAAAAGTGGCAATAGCCCTTAGACTTTACGCATAAGCGCGTGCCGCTGTGTGCTTACTATCGCAGCTATTATGCAAACACCTGAAGAGTCCTCCTCAAGCTCAGTACCAGAGCGCCAGCCTATCACAGACACAAACAAGCAGGAGCTTAGAGCAATTGCCTACAGTCTAGATACGCTCATTCCTGGACTATACATATGGTTTGGTCCTATGAAAATAAGGCTAGGAGGTAGCACAGCCGAAGAAAGCTATCCAGGGACAATTCATAGTGCTGTGGGTCTTGCGGTGGTGCTACCCGGATACCGAATCTACAGCACTTATCGAGATAGCTATGCCCCTTGATACAGTGAAGACATCAAACGTATCGACGGATTGAGGCAATTTACAGCGCTGATAGAGAGATAGCGATTACGGCCTATCATATCGTTTAGTCACTTTTTGACAGACGCATAGCGAAACGCCCATATGTTCTCAACTCTAGCTGCAATCACGACTACCCCTGCGGGCTTGCGTTGCTTAGCCCCACTTTGCGAAGAGGGGAGCCAATTGTGGATTGCGCCCAAGCTCGAAGCCGCCGCAAAAGCATCAGGGCTGACAGGCAAGACTTACGAAGCATCACTTGCTGATCTACTAAAAGATATTTGGAACAAATACGATGGACTCGTCTTTTGTCTAGCAAGTGGCGCAGTTGTCAGACTAATCGCGCCACTGCTCACAGACAAGTCAAGCGATCCAGCCATTGTTGTTGTCGATCCCGATAGTAAGTTTGTGATCAGTCTATGCGGCGGACACCAGGGCGGAGCCGACCGCATCACGCAGCGCCTCAGCCAGCTCCTCGAAGCTCAACCCGTTCTCACTGGCGCGTCCAATGCCTTAGACTTGCCCGCTATCGATACTCTAGGAGATCCGTTTGGTTGGAAAAAGGGAACTGGGAACTGGCTAGGAGTGAGTAGCGCGATCGCCCATCAAGCCCCCGTCCAAATCGTCCAAGAAGCAGGCACCGACCTCTGGCAGCAGCACCTACCCAAAAATCGCACTTTCCAATTTGGCTTCCCTGAGTTTGAAGATCGAAACAACCACCCCACCCCCCAGGCGCGGGTCTGGATTAGTCCCATGCTGCGAACTTTCAACCCAGACGCAGAACTGCCAAAAGTGCAGTGGCACCCTCGCGTCCTGTGGCTAGGCCTTGGCTGCGAACGGGGTACGGATAAGGCGCTGATTGCCTACGCTGTCGAGAAAGTTTGCGCAGAAAATCATTTGGCTGTAGGCGCGATCGCAGGTATCGCCACCCTGTCACTCAAAGCAGACGAAGCGGGTCTGCTTGCATTTGTGCAAGAAAAAAACTGGCCCTTAGAATGCTTCGAGGCCGAAACGCTCAAGTCGACTGTCTGTTCCCAATCCGTCCGAAGTAGTTGAGCAAGTCGTGGGTACGCCTAGCGTGGCCGAGGCTGCAGCGATCGCAATCGCCAAAGCCGATCGGCTACGAGTCCAAAAACAAATTGTCAAGAAAGTCGGGCTTAAAGGGCGCAGTGACGATTGCGATCGCCCAATCTCAAACCGAATACACCGGACGCACCGGTAAACTCCACCTAGTCGGCACCGGTCCCGGCAGCCTCAGCCAAATTACCCCTGCTGCCAAAGCCGCCATCACCAGTGCCGATGTCGTCATCGGCTACGCCCTCTATATCGATCTGATCCGCCCACTCCTACGCCCCGGTCAAATCGTCGAAGCACTGCCGATCACCCAAGAAAAACAGCGGGCCGAAAGAGCGATTGATTTGGCCAACTGGGGGCTCACCGTCACAGTCATTTCCTCCGGCGACTGTGGCATCTACGGCATGGCCGGACTCGTCCTAGAGCAGCTCCAGGCCACCAACTGGGATGGCAAAACCCCAGAAGTCCAAATCTTTCCCGGCGTCAGCGCCCTGCAATCTGCCGCCTCACGAGTCGGTGCCCCGCTGATGCACGACTTTTGCGCCATCAGTCTCAGCGACCTGCTCACGCCCTGGCCCGTCATTCAAAAAAGGCTACGCGCCGCCGCCGCCGCCGACTTCATCGTCGCCCTCTACAATCCCAAATCAAAAACCCGAACGCAGCAGATAGTCTTTGCTCGCGACTGCTTTTTGCAGCATCGCGCATCCTAGGACGCCAGTGGCTTTAGCGCGATCGCTCTATCGCTCAGACGAACAAATCACCCTCACCACCCTCGACGAGATGTTCGATCACCCTATCGACATGCTTACCACCGTCATCATCGGCAACTCCAGCAGCAGAGCCTACCAAGGCTGGTTCATCACCCCTAGAGGCTACCTGACACTCCCGACGGCTGAGCGCAGCCGAAGCCCCGGTGGCTGAGCGTAGCCGAAGCCTAATTTCCCATCCCTTCCGCACCCAACAGCGTCTCACGATTCAACCGCTGCGCCGTCGTCGGGCAGAACTTCCGCTCTCGGTCAAACTCAGCATCCTGCCAGGCAAAAGCAAAGTGGCTAACCGTCTTAATCCGAGGAAATGAACGCTGCAACGCATCCATCTGCGCTTCTAAAGATGGACGATTCTCCTGCGTGACCCCCCAAATCCCCGCTAACGCAGGCTTCACAGTTGCCTGATTACGCCGTACGTTCAGCACCCGCCTCACCTCATCCACAATACAATTCGTATTACCGCAGATGGCATAAGCCATGGGATGAAAGTCCAGCCACTCAGGAAAGCGATTCCAGTGCTGTAGCCTAGCGTCATATCCCCCACCTACGGCTCGGTTCGCATTTGGGAAAAAGACTGCTCCGGTCGGAATGCCCTCCTGTCTTGCAAACATCGCGCCTGCCTGCAAAAAGTCAACTACGCCCTGAATCGCGTGAGCTACACTCAGCCGCCATAGCTCATCTTGCAAACCAGGGCGTCTTTCTGATGCTGAGGCTAGCTCGTCTGGCAATACCGGGACAGGCGTTCGACTCTGCCAAAGCGGCTCACCTTCACTAGGATACAAACTGTCCGTCTGAGCAACGTCCGCATCCGTTAAATAGCCCCGCTGCATGAAACGTTGAATTAGCGCTCGGCCTTTACCGTTAGTTCCTCTTTGGACTAAAGCCTGACTCGCCGCTGGACCATAGATCCACAGATCCTTCACCCGCGTTGCAACCGACGCGCTACCCACCAAACGTGGATAGCGAACATAGTCATACAGTGCGCCATCGGGCTTTCGCATCAGTACCGCTCTCACCATCTGTTGATAGTCCTGCTGAGCGACGCGGTTATAGGGATCGATAAAGGCTTCTTCCGAGGTGCCGCTCTTCCCGGTATCGGCGTACTCTACGGTATCCGCACCGCTGCCATTACGAGCCAGTACCTGGCGGCGATCGCTCCGCTGGCCATACGAGTAGCCAAAGTTCAGCGTAAACATCCAGGCATAGGCATCCAATCTGCGATCATGTGCGGCTGCAATAGCTTCCGCCAACAGATCGCGATCGGCAAATTCATCGAACTGAACGACACTGGGCCAAACGGTAGGATTGTCGTTTTTAGGCAGCAGCACCTGACCATTAGAAAACGCCTCAATATAAACCTGGTTGTAGCCCAGATTGACAATTCGGTCCATCAGCGTGTCCAGTCTCCCCGGCCGCAAGTCACAGGGATAGAGACGCAGCCAGACAGCCTGGTTCTCCGGCCATTGAGTCCGACGGCAGCTATGCATTGCCTCGGACTGCTGACGTGACAGCGCCTGGTACTGTCGCTGCGCTGTCTCATCTCCCTGTAGGCCAGCCGCGTGCAGCGACTCTTTGCTCCGCGCCTCTTCCTCAGAGAGCTGACAGAATCGATTCATACTGGCTTTAGCAGGCTGCATCGCCATAGACTGCACTGATATCAGCAGAAAACAACTGAGTACCGCAATTCGCAGCCACCTACATCGCAGCAGCCTATGCAACCACATCCCGCAGCTCTTTTTGACTATCTGATTTGTTCTCAAGACCATAGCTGCCTGCTTAATTGGTTGCTTTCTCAACCAAACTCTCATCGATCTTGGCTATCCTACTTTTTCTTAGCCTGGTTATAGTCAGCTAGCTGTGACACCTCTGTAAAGTAGCCAGTTGCACCCTTACCTAGCTTTTGCAGCTGTTTTCCCCTAGCTGTTGTAAGGCAGTCACCTTTAACAATCTAAAGCGCGAAGACCATCTGAAAATGAACAACTGATGAAAAACGTATAAATAATGAAAGAGGCCGTGAGAAGAACAAAAGAAGTTAATCGTCAAGCTCGTCTTCAGCATACCCAGACGCTTGTTCGGCTTTCTCCAAATTTTCTATCAACGATAGCAGCTGCATCCTTTGAATATAGGGCCACCCGCCTTCCTGCTCAATGTCTCTCAACAGCCGATACAGACGCTGCCGGTTATCAGGTAGCGCGTCTCTAAACAACGTATCTCGAATCTCGTAGTGTAGGCGCTCTAACTGCCTTAACAGATCCAACAAGGCCAGACAGTTGCCTTCCCGACGCTGCGCTGCAGCCTGCACCGTTTGGCCTAACTCGTTTAAGTCATCCGAAGGGTTCTGAGTGTCTTGAGAGGAGGCAGAATTTCTCACCGTTTTAACTTTTGTAACCTAGTTGTTTGGACAAAGAGGATAGTTGACTAGCGCTTGGTAGCGATCTTTTCACCGAAGACGAGACCTTGTTTGCCTTGTCCCTTGGTATTTCTATAGCTACTAACCTGACTGAGCCTATGCGATCACCCGGCTTTGGTGCAAGCAATTCGCACAGCAAAACCAGCCTCAAAACTGGACGCAGGCAGTGTAAACTTATGTACTAAATACCCTTTAACATCTAATAATCTTGAGGTTACCTATGAGGTATCGCGCTCTGCTTGCCGCGTTCTTTGCCCTTTGCTTAGGCGTTTTGACAGCCTGTAGTGAAGCCCCTTCCGCTACTAGCGAAATTCCGCTCACCTATGATCAAATTCGCAACACTGGACTGGCCAACAGCTGCCCCCAGGTAGACGAAACCCGTCGCGGTCAAATTCCGATTGAAGATGGAACTACCTACAAACTAGTTGATTTGTGTTTGGAGCCCACCAGCTTCTTTGTCAAGCAGGAATCCCCTAATAAGAGAAAAGAAGCTGAGTTCATTGCTGGCAAGTCGCTCACTCGCTACACTACCTCCATCGAGCAGGTCAGCGGTGATATAAACCTCCAGAAAGACGGTAGCCTAATCTTCGACGAAAAATTGGGCATGGATTTTCAGCCCATCACCGTACTTCTACCTGGCGGCGACCAAATCCCTTTTTTGTTTACCATCAAAGGTCTCGAAGCTCGCTCCCAACCTAATCTCAACGCAATCACAACATCGACTGACTTTGAAGGATCTTTCCGGGTGCCTTCCTATCGTACTTCTAACTTCCTCGATCCCAAAGCACGTGGCCTAACGACTGGCTACGATAACGCGGTAGCCCTACCCGCCCGCGCTGACGCTAATGACTTAGCTAGAGAGAATGTCAAAGCTTTCGACGTTGGCAGTGGAAACATCTCTTTGCAGGTCTCCAAGGTCGACAGCAACACGGGTGAAATTGGCGGAACGTTCATCTCTGAGCAGCCTTCTGACACCGACATGGGAACTGCTGCCGCTGATGATGTTCGACTGCAGGGTGTTTTTTACGGTCGGATTGAAACTGACTTCGATGCTTAGACTTGGTGCTTAGAAAGAAAAGTCATGGCAAGGCTAATTGTGGGCTCTATGTCGGTTTGAGATAGTCACCTACTTGGGAATGAAGGTTCAATAAAAGCCACTTTCGCGGACCGGTGGGTTTTGGCTACTCGGTGGGTTTTAGCTACTCTATGAGAAGGCGAAGCGCCTACGACTACGCCTAGCTATCTTGAGTTGCTGTCACCGAACCCTGAGCGTAGCCGTTTGCCTTTGGCGTTCTCGCAGAATAGGGTATCCGGTTAGAGACCAGTAGTTTACTTGGTCCTTGGTCCTCGGTAACATCAGATATTTCTTTGAAAAGGACGCTTTCTGTAGCGTCCTTTTTTCTGTCGTCTCATCAGTCGCTTTATTCCGTAGAAACCCAATTGCAACAAAAAAATAGCTCCACTAGGCTAATTCTGTTAGCGCCATAACGAGCCTGCATCCGTTCCTTGATCTAGTACCTCAGCTAAGACGCTGATAGTTCTTCTTCAATGACCCAAGGATTTCGCTAGGCGTTCGATGGGTTTTTCTTGTATGGACAGTGCGTCTCACCAAGCTTTAAAGAACAAATCTCTTGAGCTTTTAAATCTCTATCAAAAAGACCGCTCGCCTCAGTTGCGCAATCGCCTAGTTCAGCTCAATATTGGCTTAGTTCGTCAAGAGGCACATCGTTGGTTACGTCATTCTGGTGAAGCTTTCGACGATTTGATGCAGGTCGGCAGCTTGGGTCTGATTAACGCTATCGAACGGTTTGATCTAGAGAAGGGGTATGCGTTTAGCACTTTTGCTATCCCCTATGTTCGCGGTGAAATCCAGCACTATTTAAGGGATAAGGGTACTACTGTCCGCATTCCCAGGAGATGGCAGGTCTTACAGAGTCAGTCGGCGCAGGCTATCCGCCATCTACAAAGCGAGCTCAACCGTAAGCCTAGCGACCATGAGGTCGCTGACAGACTCGAAATTACTGTAGAAGAATGGCAGCAGGTCAGACTTGCTAGTAGCAATCGCTATCTGCTTAGCCTAGATGCTCCTATCAAAGAAGACGACAGCGGTGCATCGTCGCTGGGAGACCTCTTGCCTGATACTGACTATCGCAGTTTTCAGCTAGCCCAAGAAGATAGACTACGACTTCAGCAGGCGCTAGCTCAGCTAGAAAGACGAACCCGCGAAGTTGTGGAGTTTGTCTTCTTGTACGATTTGACCCAGAAGGAAACGGCTGAAAGATTAGGAATCAGCTCTGTTACTGTCTCACGCCGTATCAGAAAAGGGTTGCGACACCTGCAGCTAATTATGCGACCAGCAAAAGGGGGATAGATAAAATCCGTTAGTTTTATCGCTTTCTGTCTACTCTAAGAGGGCGCAGGCGCTTTATAGCTTTGGCAGCTTTGCTTCAAACGTTTTTGTTGGCGAAACCCTTGCTCTAACTGAGCAAAGTGATGAGCTATCGTACGAATGCATCTGACGCTAGCTGTATTAGCAACTTCTGAGCATTGATTGCTTGGGGTAACCGTGCTGGATTCAAACTTTTGGCCCATCTGTCTTATGCGAAATCGAAATATGCGGCAACTGCTACTGGTTTTGGTAGCGACGGCTCCACTGAGCAGCTGTCAATACCTAAGTGCTGGAGAAGATATTGAGATCATTGACCCGATAGCCAAGACTATCGAAGCGCAAGAGCGGGTAGCCGAAGCGGGCCAAGACATTGCTAGTACGCTTGACGGTGGGGCGGAAAATGAAGTATTTGAAGACCCTACGGTGGAAGCCCCGTCAATTATTACAGCAGATTTGATCCAGTCAACCGATCCGTCAGCTAGGGCTCAGGCGGTAGCGAGATCGCGCAGCGATCCTTTTGCAACTTTGCCCATTCCACTAGCGCCGAAACTAGTTGATTTACCCAAAGGCCCATCGACAGGTGCTGGCAATGCTAGTAGCGGTAGATCTGTCGCCTCACCAAGAGCTAACACTCCGGCTAAAGCCGCTGGTCCGACGCCACCCGCTGTTCGAGTCCGAGAGCAGCCGCTGGCAGAACCGTCTCCGATTGCAATGCTACCTCCTATTCCCCAGCCGGTGATTGCGCCAACTGTGGCTGTTTCTGGCGTCATTCAGTTGGGCGGTACGCCCTATGCTATTGTCCGTTCGGGCGGCGAGCCTGAACGGTATGTCAAGGTGGGCGATCGCATTGCCAATGGCAGCGTTCGAGTCAAGCGCATTGAGACTCTAGCCTACGAACCGCGAGTCATCTTTGAGGAAAACGGCATTGAGGTATCGAAGCCCATCAGCGGCGATCGCTCAGAGGGTGAAGCTACTCCTACAGAAAATCCTGTTACTGAACCCGTGGCGGCAGTACCAGCAGCGGCTAGTCGCTCCGTGGCGGCTTTACCAACGCCAGCTACACCTGCGCCAACGGGTATAACCGGGCAAGCTGCGACCCTACGAACAGATTTACCACTTCCACCTGCGTCTAGTTTGCTGCAGCCAGCTCGCGGCAATGTGCCGAATAGTCTACTTTTGCTGCCGCCGGAGGGAGACTTTCAGACAAGACTACCTGGAAAGTCGATGGGTATGCCTAGTAAGGCGTAGAGATGTAGGATATAGCAGTCAGGTCAACTATCTTTGCAAAAGTTAGCGCTTCGTAGCAACAAAACTTAAAAAGCGAGGCTTATAACCAGCAGAGTAGTAATCTTGAAAAGACAAGTAGCGTCTGTTAAAGACCTACGGTACTTCTAGCATTTTTGAGAGGGTTAGTATTCATGGTTCAGCGTGGTTCTAAGGTTAGAATTCTCCGCCCAGAGTCTTACTGGTTTCGGGAAGTTGGCTCTGTTGCCTCAGTCGACCAAAGCGGCATTAAGTATCCTGTCGTAGTGCGCTTTAGCAAGGTGAACTATGCTGGTGTCAACACTAACAATTTTGCTGAGGCAGAGCTGATAGAAGTCGAAGCCCCTGCAAAGAAAGCTGCTAAAAAGTAGATTGCGAGGAACGCGCGAGAATACGAAACTGACATGGATTTACGAGAATGAGGGAGCGCAGTGCCTGAGCTGCCTGAAGTAGAAACTGTCCGTCGTGGTCTCAATCAGGTCTCACTGAATCAGCCAGTTCGAGGAGGAGAAGTCCGCTTAGCGCGTACGATTGCCTATCCCGAGCTGGCTGACACTTTTTTAGAGGCGCTCCGCGGGGTTCAGATTAGTCGCTGGCATCGGCGCGGTAAATATCTGATGGCTGCGCTACAGCGGGAGAGTTCATCCGATATAGAATCAGCCGGCTGGCTAGGCGTTCATCTACGGATGACAGGGCAACTGCTGTGGGTTTCTAGAGAGGAACCAGTGCAAACGCACTGCCGAGTGAGACTCTTTTTTGATAATGATAGAGAACTGAGGTACGTCGATCAGCGAACCTTTGGACGGCTTTGGTGGGTGCCGCCAGAACAGACTATAGAATCGGTAATGACTGGACTGCAGCGGCTGGGTCCAGAACCGTTTTCTGATGAGTTTTCGCCGGAATATTTAGTGGCCGCGCTGAAGGGAAGGGTGCGCCCTATCAAAAACGCGCTGCTAGATCAGCGCCTAGTGGCGGGCATTGGTAATATCTATGCAGATGAGGCGCTATTTTTGAGCGGGATTCGGCCTATGGTGGTGTGCGATCGCCTAACGCGCAAAAAAGTTGTTAGGCTACACCAAACGATTCGAGATGTTTTGACGACTAGTATCGAGTCTGGCGGCACGACTTTCAGCGACTTTAGAGATGTGCATGGTACCAATGGCAACTACGGTGGCTTGGCTTGGGTCTATGACCGAGAGGGTGAACCATGCCGGAACTGCGGCGCGGAGATCATCCGTATAAAGCTAGCTGGTCGCTCGGCCCACTATTGTTCAAAGTGTCAGCGATAGTCTCGATGAAGATACAATAGCTACAGAGACTGTGGATGAATGACCGCAGAGCGCCAACCACACGTAAACTGATCAACTAATACCTGATTAAAAGAGAGCTATGTCAGTAAAGAAGGGAGACTTCGTTCGTTTGGTTCGAGAGAAGTTTGAAGATAGCGTAGAAGCGAAGGCGAGCGATACCCGTCTTTCTAGCTATTTGTTTGATACTAGGGGTGAAATTTTGGACGTACGTGACGACTACGGCCTAGTCAAGTTTGGCCGCGTGCCCACGCCTAATGTGTGGCTGAAGCTAGAGCAGCTAGAAAAGTTTGAATAGCCCTCACTCGCCTCACTCTACGAGCACGTCAAGGGCGAATGACTACGCTTAGAACAACTGTGAGATATCAGGAGCTAGTAACGCTGCGTGCATACTAGCAAGGCTAGATCTGGCTAAGCGCTTTCTCCATCAGAATGTTGTGAGTGCTAGTCTCGTCTTCGCCTTCTTTTGGCTGAATCTGTACGTAGGTGCCATCTGCTTGCATTTCCCAGGCCTGACGATTGTCTTTCAAGCAGATTTCTAAGAGCGCTGCAAGTTCTGAGCGTAGCGGCGGATCTTCGATGGGTACCACCGCTTCTACTCGGCGGTCTAGATTACGGGGCATCCAGTCAGCAGAGCCAATGTAGAATAGCTCGCTGCCGTCGTTGTGAAAATAGAAGATGCGAGAGTGCTCTAGAAATCGTCCAATGATGCTGACGACGTTAATGTTTTCACTAAGTCCTTCAATTCCAGGGCGCAGACAGCAAATGCCTCTAATGATTAGATCAATTTGCACGCCTGCTTGAGATGCTTTGTATAGCTCGGTAATAATGTCTGCATCGACCAAGGCGTTCATTTTGGCGATGATGCGGCTCTGCTTACCTTTTTTGGCATTTTTGACCTCTTGCTGAATGAACTGAACCATGCGCGATCGCAAATCAACCGGTGCAATCAGCAGCTTCTTATACGACTGCTGCCGCGAATATCCCGTTAGATAGTTGAATAAATCAGTCAGATCTGTACCGAGATCTTCCCGGCAGCTCATCAGGCCTAAGTCCGTGTAGAGCTTGGCTGTTTTTGGATTGTAGTTACCGGTCCCGATATGCACATATCGGCGGATGATGTCTGTTTCTCTTCGTACGACCAGAGCGACTTTGGTATGCGTTTTTAGTCCCATCAGTCCGTATACGACGTGTACGCCCGATCGCTCTAGTGCCCTAGCCCAGTTGATGTTATTCTCTTCGTCAAATCTGGCTTTTAGCTCTACTAATGCCACGACCTGCTTGTCGTTTTCAGCTGCTTTGATCAGCGCATTAACAATAGGAGAATCGCCTGAGGTTCGATACAGCGTCATCTTGATTGCTAGAACATCTGGGTCGGTGGCGGCCTGAGTGATGAAAGCTTGCACCGTGCCCGAAAAGGCCTGATAGGGATGATGAACTAGGCGATCGCGCCGCCGAATTAGCGAGAAGACATCTTCTCCTTCTCCCTGCGCCGCTAGCCTCCACGTTGCTGGAGTAATCGGCTTCCAGCGATCGTCCTTGAGCTCATTTATGGGCAGTGCCATAAAGCTCATTAGATCGGTTAGACCCAGGAGTCCTTCGACATCGTAGACGTCATTTTCAGACAGAGAGAGCTGATCTAGCAGCGTTGCTCTCATGGTGCCGTTCATCCCTTTTGAAATTTCCATGCGTACCACCGACCCACCAAGCCTGCGCTTTCGAAGTTCTTGCTCGATAGCTAGCATCAGGTCATCGGCCTCGTCTTCTTCTACCGATAGATCTGCGTTGCGCGTAATCCGAAAGGTATAGCAGTCTTTAACACTCATACCTGGAAACAGAGCCGCGATATTGTGCGCAATCACTTGCTCCATCGGTACGCCTGTCCAGTGGCAGGACTGAATGTCTCCTAGTAATTCAGGGAGCTGAACAAACCTAGGCAGAACCTTAGGCACTTTCACTCTGGCGAAGTGTGATTCAGCGGAGGCTTCATCGTGAATCTCAACTGCTAAATTAATGCTGAGATTGGAGATATAGGGAAAGGGATGGCCGGGGTCGACCGCGAGAGGTGTCAAGACAGGAAAGATCTGGTCTTTGAAGTACTGGTCTAGATAATCGGTCTGTTCAGTAGAAAGCTCTTCGTAATTGAGCAAGTGAATGCCGTTGGCAATCAGCTCGCCTCTGAGTACATTCTGAAAGTAGCTGTGGACTTGATCGATCATCGGACGCAGCCGATCGCCAATTGCTGCGAGCTGCTCGGATGGGGTCCGACTATCAGGCGTGCGTTTGTCGACGTTGGCTTCGATTTGCTGTTTTGTAGCAGCCACTCGCACCATGAAGTACTCATCGAGGTTGGAGCTAAAGATTGCTAGAAACTTCAGCCGTTCTAGCAGCGGCGTCCGCTGATCTGTAGCTTCGTGCAGGACGCGGCGGTTAAATTCTAGCCAGCTCAATTCTCGGCTGATATACCACTGCGGCTCGTCTGGTTTGAGAAGAGAGGTTTCTGAGTCGGATAGCTTCTGAACAGATTTGACATCAGCAGATTTGGAGTCAGCCGACTTGGGACCGGCGTTTTCAGCGGCAGGCTTCTTCTCAGACTGATTAGTAGATTTGGGTCTGGCAGATTTACTCATGACTCTCTGATTCAGGGCCTTATGGTTTAATTTTTTCTGATTTCTTATGCAATTTTCTTGAGTGCTTATGAAAAGATGCTTTGTGCCTACCGCCTTAGGCAGTCGCGAGTTAATAAAAAGTCGCTTAGAAGACGTCTTTCTCCTGTCCGACCCACCATTCGCCTAGTTTCATTAGTTCTTCGTGGAGCTCAGCAATCTGACTGTTGAAAGCCTCTGTACTCATTGCATGACGACGTTCTTTGAGTTTAGCAAGCCGCAGCTGAATCAATAGCCAGGGCTTGCTGATGCCGTCGGTGGCTTCTATGTATCTAGCGAGATCACCACTGTCCATATGTTTGTCTTGTTTGCTGAGCTAGCTTTCTTTCGTGATGATTATATAGGAGCCTCCAGAAAAATGCGTGACTCCCCAGACGCAGCCACTTTATAACAAGGGTCCATCTGAGAGTCTTCAAGTAGGCTTCTAAGAACTTGGCCGATAGCACAAGCAAAAGCCCGCAGCTAGAAAGAAAGACTCCTTCTGCTACGGGCTTTGCCAGATCAGTTAATTAGAATCTGATTAGTTGGCTATACAGGTAGTTAATCATGACGCGCCAATTAACGTTTGAATTCGTTGAGCCAGTCTTTAAGCTGAGCGCCAGCAACCTCACGTCCACCGAGACCGAAAGCAATCGCAATCGCAATCGCAACCGCACCTAGTAGCAGACCAAACGCCAGGTTCACGATGTTGGGGGCAACGCCCATCTGTCCTAGCGCCATCGCACCGACGAAGGCCAAAATCGCAATTCGAGCAGCCTGAGCCAGTGTATTGGAGGAAGAGCCGCTGCTACTCTTGATCAGGCGGTAAGCCAGATTAGCAATGTAGATACCGATGCCGAAGATCAAGACACCGATTAGAACCTGTCCAGCAATTTCCATGACTGCTCGCACAATCAGCGTCAGCTGATCGAGCTGAAGAATTTCGGTCGCTGTGACCGCACCGAAGAGCACAATTGCCACTAACACAACTAGACCAGCCACTTCAGAAGGTGTCTTGCCACTGCTAGTAGGCGGCACTTGCAGCGTTGTTGTACCAGGATCAACAACGCCAGTTGCTGGATCGGGATAGGCCGTAGGTGTGGCCGGATCAGGAGAAGAGATGTCAGGTAGGCCGAGGACTTCTAGCACGCTGTCAAATCCAGCGGTAGAGAGCAGATTGGTCACTAGCTCGCCGACAAAGCGGCCAATGAAGTAGAAGACAGTAAGAACAATGCCCGCTGCTAGTAGCAGTGGAATGAAGTTCAAAATTTGCTCGAGCATGCCTATAGCAGGCCCGGAGATGGCGTCAATATCTAGAGCATTGAGCGCTGCGATCGCAGCCGGAATCAAAATCAGAACATAGACGACGGTGCCAGCTAGACCGGATAGAGAAGTTTGGTTTACGCCGCTAGTTAGCCCGATCCGACGCCCTACGTTATCTACACCCGCTGCAGATAGTAGGTTGGTAACGATGCCGCGAACTACCTTAGCAAGTAGCCAGCCCACAGCGAAGATGATGCCTGCCAGAATGATCTTGGGAATAGCAACCAGGAATTGATCAATCAGATTCTGTACAGGTAGCAGCAGACCGTTCAGCTCCAGCGCATTTAAGACTGGAGGTAAGAACAGGAGAAAGATAAACCAATAGAGCGCGTTTCCTAACGTCTCATTGATTTTGATGGAGTTTTGACGAGGGTCAACGCCTGTGTTTTCGGCTAGCCGATCGTCTAAATTGAAAGTCTCTAGACCTTTGGTAACCAATGTCTTAACAACGGTTGCGAGAGCCCAGGCGATAGCTAAGAGAACACCTGCACTAAAGACGCGAGGCAGATACTCAAAAACCGTATTGAGTAGGTTATTGAGCGGTTCAGAGACGACTCTAAGATCTAGTGCCTCTAGAACAGCGATGACTGTGAAAAGAACAATCACCCAGAAGAAGGCATCGCCAACCCACTTCGCTACAGGCAAGTCTTCGGGCGGGCGACCGGTTATCCGTGAGGCTAGTTTGTCATCAATGCTAGTGCTATTGAGTATGCTGCGGACTATCCAAGCGACGACAAAAGCGACACACAGCCCAATCAAGCCAATGACAATTGCCCCAATCACGTTGGGCAAAACACTGCTAAAGCTATTGCCGAGGTCGTCTGGAATTCTCCTGAAGTCAAATCTGTCTTCGGTACTAGCTTGAGCAAGGGTCGGGAGCATGCCGCCGGGCCGAACTAAGCTAATACCTGTGCTGACAGGAGGTATTAGATGAATCATAATTTCTGTAACTTTGTGAAGGGTCTAAATCGTAGCTAGCATCAGTTACCAGCAAGGTTTACTGATAATTGAGATAAGAGTACCGCTTCATGGTTATTTACAGAAAAAATCTGCGCAGATAGTCTTCTTTTTTTTACAAAACTATTCCTGCATCTCTATCGCTCGATAGTTGTTTCTTACAGACAGTGACCAGTGTCACTAGTTCTGGTCAAACTTCGTCGTCTGACGCTTCGTTACCCTCCTCGCTAGGTCCTTCGTCAGGGTTCTCTTCACCCTCTGGCAAAGGGGATGATGGAGCATCTGCTGAGGGGGCGTCCAACGGGGTTGCTAAGGGATCTACGATGGGAACGGACGCTGCTGTTTCTACAGCGACAATGTCCACATCTTCTGCGTCTAGTGCAGAAATCACCTCGGCTTCAGCGGCGGTTTCTGCCATAGCGTCAGCGATTTCCTCAGACGGCATTTCGTTTTCTGATTCGTCTATATGAGGAACGAGGGCAACCGCTGCGATCGCGTCATCACTATCCAATCGCTGCAGCTGTACGCCTGTTGCCATCCGAGACTGCACAGAGATCGCATCCACCGACTGACGCATGATGATCCCCCTTTGAGTGACGATCATCAGCTCATCGTCTGGCCCAGCAATTCGCAGCGCTATTAGCTCGTCACCGTCCTTTCGGAACTTTATCGATACGAGGCCCATACCGGCTCGGTTCTGCAACCGGAATCTTGAGACCGGTACGCGCTTGCCCAGTCCGCCGGATGAAACCACCAACACCCAAGGTCCCTGATCAGCATTAGTCACCTCATCAGCATCTTCATCCGAGTCGTCTACTGCTTCTTCTACCTCTTCCACCACTTGAGAGGGTAGAATGTCCATGCTGATTATCCTGTCACCGTCTCTTAGTGACATCGCTCTGACACCTTTTGTGGGGCGACCTAGCGGACGCAGCTGAGCGTGACTGGCTTTGAAGTGAATCGTCATGCCTCGCTGAGATCCAATCAACACACTGTCCTCAGCAGTTGCCAACCGCACCCATCGCAGCTCATCACCTTCTTCTAAAGAAATGGCGATCAGACCGTTGGTGCGAATACGGCTAAAGGCAGAGAGGGCTGTTTTCTTAATAAAGCCGCCCTGGGTCAGCATTACTAGATAGTCGTCTTCGCTAAATTCGCTGACGCCAACAACAGAGGTGACTTTTTCCTCTTTGGGAATGGGCAGCATCTGTACTAGGGGATACCCTTTTGCTGTGCGAGAGCTCTCGGGGATCTGATAGGCCCGCAGTGAATAGGCAACCCCACGATCGGTAAAGAACAAAACGTGGTCGTGGCTACAGCAGGTGATGAAATGCTCGATGCCGTCATCATCTTTCATCCGAGTGCCTGACTTACCCCTAGTGGCCCGGTTTTGAGCTTCGAAGGTATCGACTAGCATGCGCTTGATGTAGCCCTGCTCGGTTACCAAAATCGCGACTTGCTCGTTGGCGATTAGTGAAATATCTGACAGGTCGTTCTCGTCGGCCTTGAGCAGCGTGCGGCGCTCGTTGGCATGGGCATCGCGAATTTGAGTGACTTCTTCTTTGATAATCGCAAGAATGCGATCACGATTCGCCAGGATATCCTCCAAATCCGTAATCTTCTCAGTTAACGCCTCGTGCTCCTGCTGAATCTTCTCAGCCTCTAGCGCTGTCAGTCGCCGCAGCTGCATCTGCAAAATCGCATCGGCCTGAGTTCCTGAAAATCCATAGGAGCCAATCAGTTCTTCTTTGGCGCTCGCCGCATCCGCAGAGCCACGAATTAGCGCAATCACTGCATCTAGGTTGTCTAATGCAATTAGATATCCCTGTAGCAGATGGTCTCGCTCTTGTGCCTTGCGTAGCTCGTACTGAGTACGGCGAGTAATCGTTTCAACCCGGAAATCTAGAAAGACCTGTAGAAAGTCGAGCAAGGTCAATAGCTGCGGTTCACTATTGACTAGTCCCAGCATGTTGACGCCAAAGTTGTTTTGTAAAGGCGTCTGCTTGTACAGATTATTCAGGACAACTTTGGGATAGGCATCACGCTTGAGCTCAATGACAATCCGCATGCCGTCTCTGTCGCTCTCATCGCGTAGATCAGAAATTCCTTCTAAGCGCCGCTCGTTCACCATGTCGGCAATCTTTTCGATTAGAGCAGCCTTGTTCGTTTGGTAAGGTAGTTCCGTAATGATGATTGTTTCTCGATCTGGGCGACCTCGAGTTTCCTGCGTTTCGATTGTCGCCACGCCGCGCATCGTCACCGAACCGCGACCGGTTGCATACGACTCGCGAATACCCCGACTACCAATGATTTGCGCACCTGTTGGAAAATCTGGTCCTGGAATGTATTCCATTAGATCCATGCTGGTGAGCTCAGGATTGTCGATCAGCGCCACTACGCCGTCAATCACCTCACCCAGGTTGTGGGGTGGAATATTCGTCGCCATGCCTACTGCAATCCCAGAAGAGCCGTTAATCAGCAGTTGAGGAATACGAGCAGGCAGTACCACGGGCTCCTGCTGCGAGCCGTCAAAGTTATCGGCAAAATCGACTGTTTCCGACTCGATATCTTGTAGCAGCGCTGCACCTGTTAGCGCCTGCAATCTCGACTCGGTATAGCGCATCGCTGCAGGTGGATCGTTGTCAATCGAGCCAAAGTTTCCATGGCCGTTGATCAGCGGGTGGCGCATCGAGAAATCCTGAGCCATGCGCACCAGTGCGTCATAGACGGCTGTGTCACCGTGGGGGTGGTATTTGCCAAGCACTTCACCGACTACACGGGCACATTTCCTGAAAGGGCGATCGGCAGTCAGTCCGAGCTCATGCATGGCGTACAAGATACGCCGATGTACGGGTTTGAGACCGTCCCTAGCGTCTGGGAGTGCTCGCCCTACAATTACGCTCATAGCGTATTCGAGGTAAGACCGAGACATCTCGTTGCGCAGATCAGTCGGGACGATCCGCTCTTGGGGACTACTCATATGGAAAACTCCGGAAATCTTCTATGGAAAACTCAAAACAATTGAATTTCAACGAACATGAAATTTTATTTCAAGACTCTTGATTCTGTTGCGATGACAGAGGGTCTTTTTATACTCGCTCGAGGGTTGCCACTGTTCTCAACGATTGGTTTCAATATTGGTGTCTTAGCCGGGTGACATGAATACCAGACGACGTAATGACGTAATCGTTAGGCGATCGCCGCCTCAGAAAAGACCAACAGCTAAACTAAATTCGAAAAAATAAATTGATGCATTGGTTTAAGGCCGGTTCTTGTCTTCCTAAACGTCTTTTTAGGTGTGGAAAGAGAGGATATTAATCAGGTAGATAAAAAGCGGGGTTGAGAGAGATAGAACAACCTGACAAGAACTGGATGAAATCCTTTGGTTTTTGATGCTGGATCATGGCAAATCAGCATTGAATCGCAGCGCGGTTGATAAACTACAGAGAGTGTTGACTTTAAAGAGCCATTCTATCACATTTTAGGTGTATTGTAGAGCCTGAAATGTAGCCCAAAATGGTTGCCATTAAGCGCTTTTTCTCACCCTTTGATGCTTTCTCTCTTGACGCTTTCTCTCAGTGCTTTATGGAACTGTCGTTTCCGATTTTCTATAGCAGTCTTTTCTCCAACCATGATACGGGTCTTGGACATCCTGAAAATGCCGGGCGGCTACAGGCGGTGGTGGACTACCTAAAAGACTGTCAGCAGCCCGAGTCTAAAGATTATGCTTGGGCGAGCCAGCTCGCCTGGATCGAGCCGTCTGCTCGGTCGGTATTAGATCAGATTTACCGGGTACACGACGAACGCTATGTCCAGGCTTTGAGAACACTTGCCGATCGAGGCGGTGGGCGAATCGATAGCGATACGGTAGTTAGCGCTCAGAGCTATGAAGCGGCGCTGCTGGCAGTAGCCGCTTGGTTGGATGGCGTTGACTGGGTTTGGCAGCAGCGTGCTTCGGCTTTTGCGCTGGTGCGTCCGCCGGGACACCACGCGGAGCAGGATAGAGGGATGGGATTTTGCCTACTGAATAATGCGGCGATCGCAGCTCACTATGCGATCGCCTCCAAACCAGGCATCCGTAGAGTTGCCATCCTAGACTGGGATGTTCATCACGGTAATGGTACTCAGCATCTGATCGAATCGAATTCACAGCTTGCCTACTGCTCTTTTCACCAGTCTCCGGCCTACCCGGGCACCGGTCAAGCTAGCGAAACTGGCCAATTCAACAATGTGCTGAACTTACCGGTCCCGCCAGGCGCTCAGCTCAGCGACTATCAAGCGCTTTGGTATGAGCGCGCCTATCCTTTTTTGTTGAATTTCGGCGCAGATCTTTTGATTGTGAGCGCGGGCTACGATGCCAATCAGTCTGATCCTTTGGCCAGCGTCTGCTTGCAGCCTGGTGACTACGCCTGGTTCACTCAGGCGTGCCAGTCTCTGACGCCTGCCCTTTTGTTTGGCTTAGAAGGTGGCTATGATTACGCCGCTTTGTCCGAGTCAATCGCTGTCACGATTCGTGCCGCTTTGCAGGGCTGTAGTCCTATGGCAGTGTAATCTCGGGGCAGTGTAATCTCGGGGCAGTGTAGTTTCAGGGCAAGGAAATTCAGGGCAAGGAAATTCAGTAGGTAAGCAAGGTGTCTGCATTGTTTCGTGCGTTTTTTAGGATTTTCCGTCGAAAAGCTTCGCCGATTGGCACCGCTGATCTGGCTGTCTCTCATAAGGCTGAGAGTGCGACGCTCGTCTCTGGCCTATCGGTTACTGACTCTAATTCTCCTGACTCCTCAAAGGATATCGCCATGACTAATCAATCTGATCAGACTAATCGGCCTGTGCCAGACTCTCGAATCGAAAATCTTAAACAGGTTGTCAATGTCCTGCGGGCTTATAGTGTCACATTTGGCCAGCCAGAAAATGAGCTGGAGCTGCGGGCGGTAGTGGGTGCGATCGCAGCAAGCATCGCTACTGTTTCGATTGAAAACAGCAAACTAGAGCCCTTTATTGATGAGGCGATCGCCGCTTACAGCAGCTTGGGTACAGACGCCTCGCTAGTCGATGTAAGCGCGCAGCTATTAGCCGAGAGGGCTTCTGTCTGGCTAAACGAGCAGGAAACAGCCGTCAGCAACATTATGAATGCCTACTTGCAGCAGTTTGCGCCTGAAGGTGCAGATTGGCAGACCAGTAATATCGTCGGACTTGCCCAGACCATTGTCGCCACGCTAAACGACGGATCGCTAAGTCGCTCGGGAGGCAAAGAGCTAGTTAAACGAGTGATTTCTACCTTTGATATAGAAAGAGCGCTGAGCCGGTGGGTCGCGCCAGAATGGATTGCCCTAGCCCAGCGCGTTGCTAGCTACGCCGAAAAAGGAGATCTGCAATCAGAGCTACAGTCGATTGCATGGGCCTACGTGCAGCAGTTTCGATCTATTTTGAGCCCACAGCTGATCGAGCAGATTATGGAGGAGGGCTCGATGAACGTCTCTGCCTCCGAACTGATGTCAGGTGACTTGGGCGACTTTTCTAAGATGCTGTACTACAAGTTTCAGCTGCTAGAAGCCGATCCGGTAGTGACTAAGAGCCATGAGCAAATTGCTGCGGAAGTACACAGGTCCGTAGACGCGTTCAAGGCGCAACGTAAGCAGAATACTGATGTTACTACGGGAATTCAGACTGGAAATTTAAAGGTCAGCAGCCCATTTTTCCGCTGAGCGACCGCGCAACCGTAGATATATTGATAAAAATAATTTGATATGCCCTAGTCAACTCGCCTGAAGGGTGCTAGATTGCTGCGATATTGGGGCGATTGTAACTGCCCTGATGAGCTTATGCCTTATCAGCGGTCTGTCTAAGCTTTCGGCTGGATAGGATTTACTAACTTTTTGACGATTCCTCACAGGTTGAACAATGGCCTTTTTTGAAAACTTTACTTCTGTTATTCGAGACAAGTGGTTGGACTACTTTCGCGCCAACCGCACCTGGCTGGAAGTGCAGATGGCCACGACCTCTGTACGCACACCTGAAGGAGGCCGCAGGCCGTCTTCTTTTTTGATTTTAGGTGTAGTCAATGCGCTAGAGCCCAAGCTGTCTAACTTAATGGTGCCGTTTTACCAGCTTAATTCTGATGAGGATGCGCTGATTGACGTTTTGGGCCTGAACTTTGACCCAGAAGCCGTGCTAGACAATGGCGAAGTGGGTAAGACAATTGACGCTTCGTCCGAAGGCGACACGCCTTTGCTAGGAAGTGAACCTACGTTAGACAAGGATGTGGATGCCTGGCCCCCCAGTTGAGTAGCCAGTCGAGAGCCAGTTGAGTAGCCAGTCGAGTACCCGGCTGCGTAGCTAGCTAGGCGGCTCCCTAGTAGGCTAATAATTAAGGCCATATCGTCATGATACGATTGGTTAGAAATGTATATACAGGCGGATAATTCCATGGTAGATCGTCCTATTAAGAAGAGCGATCGCGAAGCAGCTCAGCAGGCCAATCCTAGCGACGACCAGCCAAAAGCAGCGCGTAATACGCCTAAGCCCGTTAAAAAAAGCGATCGTACCGACGGTGGAACAGCAACTAGCGACAGTAGCAATAGGTCGGGCGACCGCAACGATCGCGGGCGCGGCGGCAAAGGCAAAGGTCGTGGTCGCGGTAAAGATGATGCCCCGAAAACGCCTATGAACCCCGCTCTCATGCGTGGTCCTAAACCCACGAAGAAAGTAGAAGAGGTCGTTGAGACGGCGGCGGAAGAGACGCTCACTGAAGAGGCCGCGATTGAAGAGGCCACTGCTGAAGGAACCTCTACTGAAGCAACATCAGCAGAAGCTGCGGTAGATACCGACCCAGAGACCGCTGAAGCAGCATCGTCCGCTACAGATTCCGAAACTGAAGCCTAGCGGCATAGTCACAAATATCACGCAAGAAAAGGTCGCTCAAAGCGGCCTTTTTTACGGTCCGAAATTGGCAAAAAAATTCCCTAGCCCTCATGCGAGAACCAGGGAATGGTCGGGTGCATCTACCACTTAAATCTTCTACTACAGAGAGGCCAGTCAGGATAAATCGTGAATTAGCAGAGGATTTTCTCAGCTTCCATGGACAGGCTGCTCTACACTGACTGCTAGCTTTTTTTGCTGTACCAGGAAATTTATCGGCTGCCTACACCACAAGACGGGCGACTACCGTTGATACTGTAGTAAACGGCTGGGACTAGATAAAGTTTGGCCTTTTCTGGTTTTCCTGGCTCTTATTAGTCTTGATGTTGGTAATGAAATCTTTGTTTTCTGCCTGTGGGCTGCAGCGCGAGTCGGCGTTGATGCCCCTATCTCTAGGTCTTGCATTGACCAGCCTGATCGTCTTGTCCGGCTGCTCTAGTACGACAACAGCGACAACAGACAGCGATGTGGAAGAACTGCGTAGCAATTCCGTGCTTAGACTGCTGTACAGCCGGATTCCAACGACGCTCAATCCTCATCTAGCTAACGGGTTTCAGGACTTTGAAGCGGCGCGGATTGTCTATGAACCGCTGGCCACCTATGCCGCTGATGGCAGTATGGTGCCGGTATTAGCATCTGTGATCCCAACGCCAGAAAACGGGGGACTACCAGCAGATGGACGCTCGGTCACTTGGCGGCTAAAGCCAGACGTTCGCTGGTCAGACGGTCGGCCTTTCACAGCTGAGGATGTGGTGTTTACCTACCAGTTTGTCAGCGATCCGAAGATGGCGGCGGTCACTGAGAAATACTACAAGGCAATTGAGACAGTCGAGGCGATCGACCCGCTGACGGTCAAGATCACGTTCAAAGATCCGAATCCGTCTTGGGCACTGCCCTTTACAGGGCAAAACGGTATGATTTTGCCGAAGCATATTTTCGAGCAGGTGCAAGGTCCGAACGCGCGACAGGCTCCAGAGAATTTGCAGCCAGTGGGTACGGGGCCGTACCGGTTCATCACGGCGACGGACGGCAGCTGGACCTATGCGGCTAATGAGCAGTTTCGGGAGGGTTTGCCGGCTTTTACGCTGGTAGAATTGAAAGGGGGAGTAACGCCCTATGTAGCCGCGCGGCAGGTATTGCGCGAAGGGACGGCAGACTTTGCTCACAATTTGCAGTTGGAAGTCGACGACCGCTTAGCGCTAGCAGCAGGCAGTGAGGGCCGCGTAATGGCGACTTTTGGTGCGTATGTAGAGCGGATTATGCTGAATCCAACCGACCCGAACAAAGCGACCGAGACAGGAGAAAAATCGAGCGTAGAGAATCCTCATCCGTTTTTGAGTGATGTACGGGTGCGTCAGGCTGTCGACTTTGCAATTGATGGTGTGGCAATCGCAGAGACAATTTACGGCAACGCTGGCCAGCGAACCAACCAGCTGCTTCCTTTTCCGCGTACCTACATCAATTCAAATCTACCCTACCGGTACGATGTAGAAAGAGCTAAAGCGCTCCTAGACGAGGCTGGCTGGAAAGATACTAACGGTAATGGCATCCGTGATAAGGACGGGGTCGAAATGCGTATGGTCTTTCAAACGCCAATTAACCCGGTTCGCCAGCAGACTCAGACGTTTGTCAAAGACAGTCTTGAAGCGATCGGCATGGAAGTTGATAATCGCCGAGTGATTATTGATGATTTCTTTTCTGCTAATCCAGCTCAAACTCGCAGTCTCAACCATTTCTATGCAGACATGCAGGAGTACAACGCCGGTAGTGATACGCCAGATCCCTCTATCTATATGAGCTGGTGGCTGTGCGATGAAATTGCCTCTTTAGAAAACAGATGGCAAGAGCCGAACAATGCCCGCTATTGCAATCCTGAATACGACAAGACCTGGCAACAGGCTAGTAAAGAACTCGATCCTGAAAAGCGATCGCAGCTATTTCAAAAAATGAACACAATTTTGATTCAGGATGCGATTGTCATTCCGCTTGTGCGGCGGGCGGTGACTAATGGAGTGAGTAATCGTATCACTGGCGTAGATCCTACTCCTTGGGACACTAGCACCTGGGATATCGGGACTTGGATGCCAGTTGAACAGTCAGAGCCCGAATCAGCTTCGAGCAACGAACCATCATAGGTCGATACTTAGGATCGATATGTAGCCGATGTTTAAAGAGTAAAAAGCCAGCAGACTTGTGTTGTGTCTGCTGGCTCTCCTACTCTTTTGCTTTAGCGCTGAGCTGACTCTAGACAACTTCTACATCTACATCGATCGGCTCGTCAGCATCGGCAACTGTCGTTGTCTCATCTTTGCCTTTCTTTAGATAATCCATTGCTAAAGAAGAAAGCTCTGTCACTAGCAAAGTAGCCAGCAAACCATCATCTATCCAACCGATAATAGGGATAATATCAGGCGAGATATCAATTGGACTGACTAGATAAAAAGCGGTTCCTAAAATGATGGCCCAGCGCCATTTAGGATGACGCAGCGCGCCACGATACCAGCTGTAAAACGACTCGATCAAATTGTTGTTCATAAGAGTTACCGGTTGAGTGAAGTAAACGCAAGCGACGTGCTCACTGCATTAGTAACTCATCGCCATCTCGCTTATTCAATATCGCAAGTCTAGCGACTAAGCTCCAGTGAGGATATCCCTCCATGGAATTACATAGTGCTTTTAACCGCAAGAGAACAGCTGATCGCTTACTTTCGCCAGGGCCATTTGAAGTTTATCCGAGTTCCCATTTCCGTCTTTGCAGAAAAGATTAGATACCCAACTAACAACAGTGCGCTGCCTAAAAAGAGAGACGTATTTTGACTCATGCAGAGACCTCTACAGCTTTGCTATTCGCTAGATTGTCGGTTAGATCGTCTGCTAAATCAAAGGCTGCATGAACAACTTTCAGCGCCTGCACTCCCTTTTCTTGAGCAACAACGCAGCTGATTTTAATTTCTGAAGTCGCAATCATTCGGATGTTGATCCCTGCGGCTGAAAGCGCTTTGAACATAGCCGCTGCGACACCAGGTCGGTGAATCATGCCAATACCAACAATGCTGACTTTGGCGATCGCATGTTCCACCACGACCTCTCCATAGTTCAGCTCTGCTGCTGCCGCTTGCAGAACCTCTTTGGCCAGCTCTGCGTCTGCTTGAGCTACTGTGCAGGCAATATCGCGCGTCATTTGGCCTGTCGCCTGGTCAGGGCGTAGACGGCTGCGCTGAGACTGAATAATCATGTCTACGCTGATGCCTCGATCGGCCAAGATTTGAAAGATCCTGGCGGCTAGTCCTGGTAGATCGGGCACGTAGCGGATGGCCAATTGCGACTGATTGAGATCTAGGGCCGCACCCCTGACAGAAGGCAGCTGGTTGGAACGGTTCTGATTTTGCTCAATTCGAGCTGGAGAGCTAGCGACATCAAAGTGCTCACACAGAGTGGCGATCGCTCGGTCACAATCGGCATGAGCCACCGTGCAGCTCACTTTTACCTCAGAGGTGGCAATCATTTGAATATTCACATCGGCAGCGGCCAGCGCCGAAAACATTCCTGCAGCTACGCCCGGCCTACCGATCATCCCTGCACCAGCAATGCTAATTTTGGCAATACTGCTGGCCGATTGGACCTCGGCTTCGTCATTGGCACTAGGCTGGCTGCGGAGTATCGGCGCAACGTGCTCGGCAACGCTCTCAGCCTGGTTTAGAACGTGCGATCGCACCGTAAAAGCAATGTCATTAGAATTGCCATCATGAATCGACTGAATTACCAGATCCACATTCAGCGACTGAGCCGCCAGCTCTCCAAACAGTCGCGCCGCCACCCCTGGTCGATCCGGCACCCTTAGCAAAGCCACCTTCGCCTGATCCGCGTCAAACTCCACCGCATCTACCGGGTGGGCAATTTCTAGCCCATCCAACGGCCTAGGTTGAGGCATTGGACCCGTTACCCAGGTCCCCGGCTGATCAGTCCAGCTAGAACGCACCACCAACGGAATACCATAGTTGCGGGCAATCTCAACAGCCCGTGGATGCAAAACGCTGGCCCCCAAACTAGCCAGCTCTAGCATTTCATCACAGGTGATCTCGCCTAGTAGCCGCGCATCCGGAACAATCCGTGGGTCCGCCGTCAAAATCCCAGGCACATCGGTATAGATCTCGCAGCACTCCGCCTGCATCGCTGCCGCCAGCGCTACCGCCGAAGTATCCGATCCGCCACGACCGAGCGTTGTAATCTCTAGATCGTCACCACTGCTGCCACCGCTAGTCCCTTGAAAACCAGCTACCACAATCACCTTGCCCTCGCTCAGGTGCCGCTCTAGCCGCTCCGTCCTAATCTCCAAAATGCGAGCCCGCGTGTGCTCTGCCTCAGTGACAATCCCAACTTGAGCCCCCGTCAAAGAAATCGCTGCCTGTCCCCGCTCGTGCAGCGCCATGCTCAGCAGCGCGATCGTCACCTGCTCACCTGTTGAGAGCAGCATATCCATCTCTCGGCGACTAGGATTGCTCGAAACCCCATCCGCTAGCTGCACCAGCACATCGGTGCTTTTACCCATAGCTGACACCACCACAATCACCGAATGGCCAGCTAGCACCGTATCGTGAACTCGCCTAGCCACTGCCTGAATGCGTTCGACATCTCCTACCGAAGTGCCGCCGTACTTTTGAACGATCAGCCCCATAATCCTCCACCTCTTGCCACCCAACTATCCGAGCGCTTACTATCTGGCTACCCAAATTTAGGTCACTGACACAGTCAGCACAATCCTATCTTCATATATTGTTCCTTCCAGGTGGCACACGCACATATACGGATCACATGACGACTGGACCTAACAAATTTTCATAAAGTCATGGAATCCTACTGGCAAAAAACAGCCATCAAAGATATAAACTTTAATTAAGTTAAATATCAAATAATCACTGGCAGCCGACCATGACAGCAGTGCTACAGCAACGGCCCGTCTCGACATCAGCCACAACTGCGAAGAAATCACAGCATCACGTTGTCATTGTCGGTGGCGGCTTTGGCGGCCTATACGCGGCCAAAGCGCTGGGCAAAGCAAATGTGAAAGTCACCTTGGTTGACAAGCGCAACTTTCATCTTTTCCAACCTTTGCTGTATCAGGTAGCAACGGGCGGTCTTTCCGCAGGTGATATTTCCTCACCCTTACGATCTGTGCTTAGCAAGCAAAAGAACGTGAAGGTACTGATGGGTGAGGTTGTGGGCATAGAAGCAGAATTGCAAAAAGTAGCGCTCAAGAACGGCGAAACCATCAGCTACGATAGTCTAATCATGGCGACTGGTTCTAGCCATCACTATTTTGGTAAAGATGAATGGTCTGATATTGCTCCTGGCATGAAGACTATCGAAGACGCGCTAGAAGTCCGCCGTCGAATATTTCTAGCCTTTGAAGCCGCCGAGCAGGAGACCGACCCGGCCCGTCGAGAAGCTTTGCTGACGTTCTTCATTGTAGGGGGCGGTCCGACCGGCGTTGAGCTAGCAGGTGCCCTGGCTGAGCTTGCTTACGAAACGCTTAGAGAAGATTTTCGGAATATCAATCTCGGTGAGACTAAGGTAGTCCTGTTGGAAGGTATGGATAGAGTGCTGCCTCCCTATCCTAGTGACCTATCAGTGGCTGCTAAAAAGTCCTTGGAAAAGCTAGGCGTAGAAGTTCGAACTAATACTCTAGTAACGAACATTGAGGGCGATACGGTCACGCTGAAAAGCGGCGATTCAATTGAGAAGGTGCAGGCGTTTACGGTGCTGTGGGCAGCGGGCATCAAGGCATCACCTATGGGTAAGGCGATCGCAGATCAAACTGGCGCAGCACTCGATCGCATTGGTCGCATCATCGTAGAGCCGGATTTAAGCGTTCCTGGCTGTCCCAACATCTTCATTGCAGGCGATTTGGCCCACTATGCTCACAATAGCGAGAATCCGCTCCCTGGCACGGCCTCAACCGCTATGCAGCAGGGCAGCTACCTAGCAGACTCTATTCAGCGCCGTCTAGCCCAAAAAACAGTCGATGCATTTGAGTATAAAGACAAAGGTAGTATGGCCGTTATCGGTCGCAACGAAGCAGTCGCCGATCTTGGCTTTGCTAAGTTCTCCGGCTTTCCCGCTTGGTTCTTGTGGATTTTTGTTCACATCTACTACCTGGTGGAATTTGATAACAAGCTGCTCGTCTTGCTTCAGTGGGGATGGCACTACTTCACCAGTCAGCGCGGTGCCAGACTCATTACAGGCGATGATTCGATTCCAGCGCTCTCTGCACTCGTCATTGATGAAATGACTATGGGTGAGAAGCAAACTGCCGCTGAGGTAGCGGAAGCTTAGAGTCAGAGAACGCTATCAGCCTCCTATGCATTCCTTGGGCCTTTGTCCTCTTTGATAGCAATGCAAAGCAAAGCCCTTAGGTTCTGAAACCGAACCTAAGGGCTTTTGAGTTTTCCTGGGCAAAATTCACCCAGCGATTTTAGTATCTAGCGCGTGCCCGCTTTGAGTAAGGGCGACCCAGAAAAGGCTGTGTGCCTGTTGCAGGATAAGCATCGTCGTGAGGGCTGAAGATTCTATAAACAGCCTCTGCTAGAAAGGTAAATGCGTTACTAAGCGATTGAAAAAATGTCATGACCTTAATCTCCTAAGTTATATCGAGATGCGTCGAGAGAAATAGCCCTTCTGCTTACAGAACTGCAAGCATCAACGGTTACGCAATGTTTAACGGGCTTTTCTACAACTTTTTCCATGGACTTCCTTAATACTACCGAGACGGTCCTAGTCACATTGTAGGAGTAGGAAATTCTTCATGAGTCTATAGGTATTGATACATAGTCATGTTGTCCGTCGAGTAATGCTAAAGCTGCCCTACTTGGGACTGCGCACTGTGAATCTGCGAGAATAGGCTTCTTACTTGCCTCATACCTAGAGCAGGTGCAGCAACTAGCATCTTTCTACCGTCGTAGGCTTGAAGATAGGACCGGAGGAATCTGCACTTACTGCTTGATAGGTTAATTTCATTGAAGGAGAATCGCTCTCTCTTCACCCTGGAAAAATCCTTTGCTGACAAGTCCAACGACGCCTGCTGGACTGACCTCAATATCGCCCAGCTTTATCATTGGTGTCGCGATAAACAAAATCAGTATTCCTAGTGTCAAGCCAGTACGAAGGAAGATTTCTAGAAAGCTGAGCGGCTCCGGTTCAGAAACGAGGCCAGAGATGTATCTCACAAGAAAGCTTGCTAATAGAAAGGAGGAGCCCATGACTAATAGATACCGCCAGCGAGAGACTGCGTATACGTTTTTCATCAGATTGAATACAAGAGACGAACCACGACTTTGATATTATAATTCGCGCTACAGGGTACTGCTGCCAGTATGCCACTATCAAAGCTGATTGACTGGCAAAGAGTTCAGTTAGAGAGATCTCCGCTTCATTAAGTTGCTAATGCTGACGATAACGCGCCAGTACACTGCAAAATACTTACATTGCAAGATACTGCAATGTACTGGTAGCTCATGCAGGCAGGCTGAGGCTTTAGTTGGAGTGATATGTCTGAATCTAAGTTGAGATCTAAGTCGAATACCTTTGGTAAGGTTTATCTGCTAGGGGCGGGGCCTGGCAGTATTGACTACCTGACGTATCGAGGGCAGCAGCTACTGTCCCAGGCCGACGCACTGGTGTATGACGCGCTGGTGAGCAGTTCACTTTTGCAGCAGCTGGCGGCAGATTGTGAGCTTTGGCACGTCGGCAAGCGAGGAGGACAGGCTAGCACGCCGCAGGCCGAAATCAATCAGCTGCTGGTTCGGCTTTGTCAGGAAGGAAAGCAGGTGGTCCGGCTGAAGGCGGGCGATCCGTTTGTGTTTGGCCGGGCAGCTGCAGAGATTCAGGCTCTGAGGGCGACATGCTGTGATTTTGAGGTGGTGCCCGGGCTATCCTCGGCTTTGGTGGCACCGCTACTGGCGAGTATACCGCTAACCGATCCGGTGCTGAGCTTTGGGTTTGGCGTGTTTACGGCGCATGATTTAGATGCGCTGGACTGGGGGGCGATCGCACATCTTCAAACCCTGGTATTTCTGATGGGCGGACGACAGCTGCACGCCATTTGCGATCGCCTACTCGCCTTCCAAAAACGCTCTGAGACACCTGTTGCTGTGATTCGTTGGGCAGGTCAGCTTGAACAGCAAATTTGGCAGGGAACGCTGCTGAGCATTGCGCAGATTGTCGGTAGCGTCAAACTCTCTCCTTGTGTTATCGTCGTCGGCGAAGTCGTTGCCCTACGACCGTATCTGAGTCCACCGCCTGCCAAACCAAAGCCGCTGTCTGGCAAAACTATCTTGGTGACTAGGGCTGTGAGTCAGTCAGGGCAGTTTAATCAGATGCTAAGTGAGCAAGGCGCACAGGCGATTGATCTACCTGCGCTAGAAATCCGTGAGCCCCAAAGCTGGGCAGCCATGGACAGCGCGATCGCAACCCTACACACCTTTGATTGGCTGATTTTCACCTCGCCCAACGCAGTCAGCTATTTTTGCGATCGACTGATCCGCAGGGGCAAAGATTTACGCGCCCTCTCTCACCTCAAAATTGCAGTCGTCGGTCAAAAAACTAACGACTTCCTAAAACGAAGAGGGCTAGCGGCTGACTTTGTTCCAGATAATTTTGTGGCCGATTCGCTGGTTGAACAATTTCCTGAAAATCCAGACAGCCAAAGGCTACTATTTCCCCGAGTGGAGAAAGGCGGTAGAGATATCTTGACACGCATGATGACTGAAAGAGGTGCTGTCGTCACTGAGGTCGCAGCGTACGAGTCAGCCTGTCCTGAGAGTATGCCGCCTGTCGCAAAGCTGGTCCTAGAAAATAGTGCAGTCGATGCGATTACATTTGCAAGCTCTAAGACGGTACGTCATTTTGTGCGGCTGATGGCAAAAACGTTTGGACAAGACTGGTTGAAAATGCTGGAGGGCGTGGCGATTGCATCTATCGGACCGCAAACGTCAAAGGACTGCCGACAACTTTTGGGCAAGGTTACGTTTGAAGCGAAAGAGTATACTTTGGCTGGGCTGAACGCAGGCTTGGAAGCCTGGGCAAATCAGTCACAAAAACAGTGATGGACCAGCCCGTCGTGAACCACCCAGATCGGCGAATTATTGGCCTGACAGGTGGCATTGCAACGGGCAAAAGCACCGCCTCTGAGTATTTAGCCAGTCGGCACGGGCTGCCAGTTCTAGATGCAGACGTTTATGCGCGACAGGCGGTGGAGAAAGGTAGTGAGATTTTGGATGCGATCGCCCGTCGCTACAGCTCAGATATTCTCCTGCCCAGCGGCCAGCTCGACCGCCAGAAGCTAGGTGACATCATCTTTCAAGATCAGGGTGAAAAAGACTGGCTAGAGCAACAGATTCATCCTTTCGTCAGAGCGCAGTTTGCAAAGACGACAGCAGCTTCTCCACTGAATCAGACGTTGGTTTATTCTATTCCTCTGTTGTTTGAAGCCAACCTAACCCATCTAGTGACCGAGATTTGGGTGGTCTACTGCAAACCGGAACAACAAAAGCAGCGATTGATGTCGCGCAGCCATCTCTCGGAAGACGCTGCCGTCGCTCGAATCAACTCTCAGCTGGATCTAGAACAGAAATGTCGCAAGGCAGACTACGTTATCGATAACGTTAGCACTCCAGGAAAAATGTTTGCGAAAATAGATGGCCTTATCGATATTTACTCATAGTGTGAGCCACAGCGTGGAGACTCAAATCTCAGTGCGATAGTTGAAGCACAGACCCAAAATGCAGGCTCAAATGCTAGAGCCAGAGCTTAAGCCTTTCTGCTGCCAGATAACAGCATCTACCTCATTCCCTTTACTAATTTCTAACTCGCTCTTTGCATTCAGATTTTGCAATAGTGCATCTGTATCCAGCTCATACCGACGCGCTATCGAGATTGCCACTACTCCAAATCCGCCCGGTACTAGCAAGCGAGAGCAGCGCTCCATAAACAGTCGCTCTCTTGCTAACTTCGTCTGCGTAGACTTGCTAGCGGCAGGCGTCTGATAGGCATATAGCTTACTTCGGTGTAGGTAATCAGTAGCATACGCGTACTGATCTCGGTAGTCAATCCAGGCAGCGGCAACGTCGGCATCCGCCGCCATCAGTGCAGGCTTAGAAGTTCTGAATGTCCTTTGGCTGAGGCTATGCTGTTGAGCAAGCGTGGGAAATTGTTGTATAAATTCAGCAACCGTGGGACTGAACCATCCAACTGGCGGCTGACAAACAACAATATCGAAGCCGCCACGCTTGATGCTAGAGCTGAAGTGATAGCCAAAGTGAAAAGGCTGTAGCCTTTCAATATCTTGCTGGCTTAGCGGACGATAGCGGGGCTGCCCTTCTAGCTGAGTAATGCGGCGGCGAATGCCTAGCTGCTGACTCATATGGTTGAATAGCAGCATGTCTAGCTTCTGCTGTGCCTTTTGGTCTAGGGCTGAGATCGCTTCTTTTAGCAGCGCAATTCTGGCATAGCTAGGTACGCTGTGGACCTTGGCTAGCAGCACCGTTCGAGACTGATAATGTTCTAAGGCAACATTCTTTTCACTTAAGATCATTTGGTAGCTGTCGGCAGCTAGCGGCTGCAGCAGATTTCCCTGCAAAACGCTTTCGCGCCCGGTCCGGTTAGTCCGATCGAAACTTTCCTCATCTACTGTGATGAATCCAACTAGCGCATTGCCAGAGAGCAAACTAAAGTCTAGGTCGATCAGCGGCTCTGCTTCCGCTGGTTTAATGGCTACTGCTACCCAGTGCATTGTCAGATAGAGGCGAGCATTTTCAACAGCATCGGTCGAAATGTCCACACCGTAAAGTGTGTTGCTGAGAATGCGTTTTTGAATATTCTGAAGTAGATGGGAGTCTCGGTCGCTTTCTGTTACTTCTTCATTCTCCTCTATTCCACTACCTCTTGTTGTTACTGCAAGGTCAGAACTCCATATCTTGAGCTGAGCGTCTTGGTTCTGTTGGATATGACCGCTCAAGGTGCTGAATATTTCTGTTAGACGATAGTGAAAAGCTGCTAAGAGCTGACCACTGCCACAGGCCGGATCGAGAATCCTAAGCGCTGGCAGAATTTCTTGAATTAGTTGCCGGCACTGTGCGGCATTAGCGTTGAATAGCTGGTCGTTAAGTGTTTGTGCTTTTGGGTCGTCCTTTAGGTTTGTGACGTGATCTGCGGATTGAGCGCCTTGTAATCTTTGCTGAATGAGGCTGTCTAGGGTGCGATCGCATACCTGCCGACCCAGTGTAAAATCTACACCGCTTCCTCCTACCGACCGCGACAGCCAGTATCCTGGCGCGCCACTCAGCCAAGGATTGAGCTCATCGGCAATCGCCTGCTCACTCAGCCAGCCCAGGGCTTCCTCTAGCGCAGTATCCTCAATCGAAATATCAGAATACGCCGCTTCTAGGCTGTGCGTATGAAACAAGCCATCCAAAAAAGGAACCTTGCCTACCTGCGTTTGCAAAGCAATCGGTCGCTCTATTTCTGGCAAAGAGAGGCTTTGATAAAGTGGCCGCAAATATGTCTGAAAAAAGCCCGTCTCGCCTTCTTGTGAGAACGAGCTGAATCGCGATTGTAGGTACCACGTATCATCTGCCAGCCAACCCTTCTGCTGAATTTGTTGGATTAGCATCAGCCGCCGCAGCGTTAGCGCCGCATAGGTTCTCTTGTGAGCAATATCCTCAATTCCATTCACACCCTCGCAAAGCTGTGATAGCAGTTGCTCAAATCTCTTACAGCTTTCAGCTTCAGGTTTGAAAGTTGGAAACAACCCAGTACCATTTGCCAGCTGTTGCAATCTGTATTCCCAAAGCGTCAGCGGCTGATTGACCACGTATAGAACGCTTTCAAACGAAGACGAGCACCACAAACTCCGAGCCTTTGACGCATCCACAATGATGACTAGCGGCAGACCACTAGCAGCTGGCTGCGGATTTGTTGTTTGTTGATGAAGGCAGATATCCGAGTAAAGCTGATGTCGTAGTGCTGGTGCGAAGTCGGTCTTCTCAGTCAGCATTACTTGCCAGACGGTGCGCCGATCGCGTTCAGCAATCGGCACGCAGCGCTGTTCTGATGAATAGATAGGTTCAGTAAATGTGTGAGCGCTAGACCAGATTAGGGAGTGGATAAATAGATCGCTGAGGTTGTGCGATCGCAGTGCCTCTCTAGCTATTCCCAGGTCCATCGCGGCTTTCAACCTTCTACGCCAGCCGTTTCATCGGTGCGAGTTTGACCGGTATGCGATGAATCGGTATGGGCAATCGCATACTCTTTGAACCGGTCCAAGTCAGCCTGTAGCGTCGAGGTCACCACCCGATCGATAAAAGAACTGCTCATCATCATCCGCGCCAGAATCGACGGTAGCGCATAGGAAATACTCATCTTCACCGTACTGCTTCCGTTCTTACGGCCATAGAACCGAATCGCTCCCCTGTTAGACAGGCCGTCCACCGATTCCCACTGAATAATCTGCTGGGGTACTACCTTCACCAGCCGCGACAACCATGAAAAAGATAGCCCAGTTGTCTCTAGCTTCCATCTGGATAGTGCCGGATCTTCTTCTAGGACCGTCACAGAACTAATCCACTTCATCCAGTTCGGCATCTGAGAAATATCCGACCAAAGCGCCCATACCACCTCGATTGGTCGATCCACATCTACATGCACGGTATGCTCTAGCCACTCTGCCATGGAATTTTCTTTTGTACGCTGTATGTATTTTACTGTTATAGCGAACGGGGTGAAGGAGATTGCCGCAATGTCAGTTATATACGTTAGTCCTACCGGTCGAGACAGCGCCGAAGGCACCGCCCAGTTTCCTTTGCAAACTATCACCGCCGCCCTTCAAAAAACCGCATCGGGCAGTGTCATTCAGCTAGCTCCTGGCACCTATCAGAACGAACGCTTTCCACTCACTATCCCAGCTGGCGTCACGCTGGCTGGAGGCTCATTCCAAACTGTGAGCATTCGCGGCGGCGGCAACTATCAGCAGACGGTCGGTCAGCAGAGGAATGCAGCAATTATTCTGCGCGATCGGGCGCAGATCCGTAGCCTGACGCTGAGCAATCCTCAAGGGACTGGCCTGGTCATTTCAGAAGGCGCTCCGCTCATCATCGAAAATCGAATTGCCAACTGCCAGCAGCACGGCGCTCTGGTCACCGACGCCGCCCGCCCCTTCTTTTCTAAAAACGAATTTGATCAAAACGGCGAAACCGGAATCGCTTTTGTCGATCGGTCCCGAGCCGAAATCCGCCAAAACCGCTTTGTCGCAACCGGCGAAGCGATTACCACCCGCGCCCAGTCTGCTCCTTTGATCATAGACAACCAGTTCAGCAACAACCGTACCGCTCTGCTGGTGATTGATTTTGCCCGTCCTGTCCTTCGACAAAATCAGGCCGTCGATAGTCAGCAGGTTGGACTATGGGCCCGCGATCGCGCCGAACCCGACGTTGGACAGCCTCAAGATCTAGGCGGTAACCGTTTTGAAGGAAGACTCTACGATATTCGTAATGATGCGATCGCACCCATTGCCACTGCCGGAAATCAGTTCACTCCAACCAAGACCAAAGGCCGCATTGCCTACCTCCCTAGCCAAATCCCTGACCCCGCTGCCGTTCCTACCGTCCTCCTCGGCAACGCCACCCCCACCCCTCTACCTTCTCCCTTCTCTCCATCCCCTGGGCCGAGCGCAGCCGCAGCCCCTAATCTCGACAGTCGCTTCGATGACCTAGTCGGCCACTGGTCGGCTCCTTTTGTCGAAGCGCTTGCCGATCGAGACCTGATCAAAGGGTTTATAGACGGTACCTTCCGCCCCGATAGCCAAGTTACCCGCGCTCAGTTTGCGGCCCTGACTGCTGCCACTTTTCCAGATATTGAAGCCATTTACCCCAGTCAGCGCTTTCCTGATGTAGCCAGTGATTTCTGGGCTGCCGATGCCATTCGCCAGGTCCAGACTCAAGGATTTGTTTCCGGTTTTCCTGACGGCTCGTTTCGGCCTGACGCGCCAATGACTAGGGTCCAAGCCATCGTTGCCCTGATCAACGGACTGGCGCTGGGCAAGGGGCGATCAGAAGCCTTACTGATCTATGGTGATCGTGCTCAAGTCCCTTCCTATGCCATTGAAAGTGTCGCCGCAGCTACCAATCGCCAAATCATCGTCAACTACCCCGACAGCTACCGCCTGCGTCCTCTCGTTCCAATCACCCGCGCTGAAACCGCTGCCCTTGTTTACCAGGCCATTGTCGCTCTCGGCCAAGCTCCTAGCATTCCTTCTCCATTCATCCCTAAAACTGACACTGCCCAACCTAGCTTTGCCGACCTTTCCGATCGCCACTGGGCCGCAGAGTACATCAGCACCCTTATCCAAAAAGGCTGGCTCAGCGGCTTTCGCGATGGTACCTTCCGGCCAGACGAGCCGATTACTCGCGCCCAGTTCGCTGTCCTGCTAGTCGGTGCTTTCGATCCGCCACCCAAGCGCTCTGCTACTAGCTTTCGGGATGTCCCTAGCAGCTTTTGGGGAGCCGATGTGATCCAGCAGGCATACCGCGCCGAGTTCATTTCTGGCTTTCCCGATCTCACCTTCGATCCCAACGCTCCGCTGACAAAATTACAGGCGTTGCTAGCCCTTGCCAGCGGCCTGAACCTGCAAACTGTTTCGCCACCCGATCTCGCCTCGCTGAAGGTTTACGACGATCAAAACGACATTCCTCGCTATGCCAGGGAGGCGATCGCATCGGCTACCCAGCTAGAGATCGTCTTCAACTATCCGATTGTCACCGAGCTGCGCCCCAATCGTACCGCTACTCGTGCTGAAGCCTCGGCTATGGTCTATCAGGCTCTAGTAATAGGCGATCGCATGCCCGCGGCTTCCTCCCGCTACCAGGTCACCCGCTAGGCAATATCAGTGCAGTATCAGTAGTCGATATTGAGCGATTGGAACTCGGGTCGACAAGACTCGACGAATGGATCAATAAAATGGGAAACTACTTTTAAGTATTCAAAGCAACCTTTATCATGGCTGAAATTCAATTTTCTCGCGGTGTCAAAGAAGACGTCGTCCCCGACATTCGTTTGACGCGCGCCAAAGATCTCTCAGACGGTACAGCTACCTTTTATTTTGACAAGCCCAAAGCCCTTGTAGAAGAAGGCGGCGAAGTGACTGGTCTGTATATGGTGGACGAAGAAGGCGAACTCAGCACTCGCGATGTGAACGGCAAGTTTGTCAACGGCGAACCTTCTGGTATAGAAGCCGTTTTCGTCATGCGTGGTCAAGAAGAGTGGGAGCGCTTTATGCGCTTCATGGATCGCTACGCAGAGGCTAACGGCCTGGGGCTAACCAAAGGCTAAGCTTTCGTTCTCAAAGACTGCTGCTCCCCCGTACGGTTCTCTTGTGCCCGACATCTCATGCCAAGCCCTCATGCCGATCTAGTGCCGCTGAGCGTTTGGTGCGCAATTATCACCGTCAGCGACACCCGAGACGAGACTACAGATAAAAGCGGCCAGCTGATGCGATCGCATCTGAGTGAAGCCGGGCACACCATCGGCCACTATCAGATTGTCAAAGATGAGCCTGAACAAATCGCTGCGCTAGTCACCCGACTGACTAGCCAAGATAATGTTCAGGCTGTTTTGTTGAATGGGGGCACAGGCATCGCCGCTCGCGATACGACGTTTGATGCGATCGCCCCGCTGCTAGAAAAAGAGCTGCCTGGCTTTGGTGAAATCTTTCGCCATTTGAGCTACGCAGAAATTGGGTCGCGGGCCATGGCTTCTCGTGCGATCGCAGGCATCCGTCACCAGACCCTGATTTTTTCCCTTCCTGGCTCTACCAAAGCCGTCAAGCTAGCCCTAGAGAAACTTATTCTGCCAGAACTTCAGCATCTAACTAAGCTGTTGCAGTAGCTCGCTGCTCATTCTATCAATCGTTTCATCAGCCGTTTCACCGCCTCCCGCTATTCGGTAAACCGCCCATGCGCAAACAACCGCCCCGTCCATAGTTCGGTGTACATTCCACACCTGACTACAGCAGACCCATCTGCAAAGATAGAACTGTCGAAACAAAGCAGTCCTCACCTCCACCAAACAGCAGATGAAACAACAATTCTCCAGCATCCTCCACAGCTGGTATCGAAAAGCCCTAAAGCACACCAAATACCGTTGGCTCGTCATCCTTGGCACACTGCTGTATTTGGTTAGCCCGCTCGATATCTCACCAGACGCCTTTCCCATTATCGGCTGGATCGACGATGGCATCATTGCTAGTCTCCTCATCGCAGAAGTCAGTCAGCTCGTGACCGAAGAACTGAAGAAAAAACAGCTTTTCAACACCTCAAAGACAGACGTTGAAACTGTTGTCGAAATGGACAACATCAAGACCATCACTGTAGATGCTGTCACTGTCAGCTAAGTAGCATCAGCCAAACAATGTTATCTGAGCAGCACTGACTCAGCACAGCTGGCTACGGACTTTTCCCTCACAGCATTCAACAATCTTTACTAGACAACCTTCACTAAGAAATAAATCATGACTTACATGCCAGATACAAACCTTTCAAATCTTTCTTCAGATAGTTCTGAAAATACAGATCCTACAACTGTTGAAAAGCTCAAAACTCTCGCCCAAGAGGGTACCCAACGTACTCAGCGCATCTCTAAAATTCTCAAACAGGCTTTCTCTGAAACTCGCGAAGAATTTCAAGCTGGACGTACCATCATTAGTCCCATTGCTAAAGAAGTTACTGCTGAAGCTGTCTCTACCTTCAAATCAAGAAGTCAGCAGGCTACCGAGGCCGTCAATCAAGCATGGCAGGATGAAGAAAGCACTTTGGACTTTACAGAGCGCCTAGTTAAAGTGTTTAAAACGATGGCTAATACAGCCAAAGAGCGCCTGTTTCCTCAGATCAAGACGCAAACTAAGAGACAAGCAAGCAAGCTCGATGACCTGCTAGGAGATCGCTACGGCGAACAGTACACCACTCTCAAAGACCGCTTTGGACAGGTTCGCGCCTGGGCCGATATTGCTCGAACAGCCACAGCCAAGCCGGCGGCTGAAGATACAAAAGATGCCAAACCTACAACAGCAGTTGTCATTGAAGTAGACAGCCAAGTCGTTGACTAGTCTATAGGTTTTCTCTCTACCCACCCGTCACTGAAGTTTGTTGCTACTTCGCTGACGGGTTTTCTTATTGTTTTCGACCGAACTGCTGCTTAGCCTCTCGATATACCGGTTCAGTGATTTTGTAAATCTCTCGCTCTTGAGCAAACTTCTCGATTTTTTTACGCGCTGCTGGTCTCACGAAAAAAGGAATCTCTTTCAGCAGTGCCTTTGCCTCCGCCGTCCATTCTACTGAACTTGTCATACAATCCAACCGCTCCAGTCACTAATTCATATGGTGCCAGATATAGTGTAAGAGCTTTTGGATGTAAAAGCTTTTGGACATAAGAGTCCCTAAGCGGCAGAATCCTCAGACAGCCAGTTTTCGCCCAGTTCGATCAAGTTCGTTGCCAGCTCTTTTGGTAGAGGCTTCGCGAAGTAGTAGCCCTGCCCATAATTACAGTTCAATAGCCGCAAACCAGCTAGCTGCTCTGCCGTCTCGATTCCTTCTGCAATCACGTCCATTCCTAGCTGATGGCCCAATCCGATGATGGTCTTGACGATCTCACCATCCTCGCTGGTTTTCTCCTCCATCCGTCCGACAAAAGATTGATCTACCTTCAGCGTATCGGTCTGTAGCTGGTGCAAATAACTCAAAGAAGAATACCCAGTCCCAAAATCATCCAGACTCAGCTTTAAATTCAAAGCCTTCAGCTTAGCTAACTGTTTGATCGTGCCGCTCACATCTTCCATTGCCGCACTTTCAGTTAGTTCTAGCTTCAAACTGTTACTATCGAGCCCTGTTTTTGCTAGGATTGCCCCTACTTCTTCCGCTAGATTTGGCTGGCTGAACTGCTTTGTAGATAGATTCACACTCACCATCAATTCTTTAGCCTCAGCAAATTGACAGTGCCACCGGTACATTTGCTGACAGGCCTCTTGCAATATCCAGCGACCCATTGGCACAATCAAGCCAGTCTCTTCGGCCGTTGGGATAAAAGCGCCTGGTGACACAAATCCTCTCTCCGGATGATGCCAACGCACCAGAGCCTCAAAGCCAGCCAAGCACCCCGTCTGCAAATTAACAATCGGCTGATAGTAGAGAACAAATTCCTGTTTTTCGATCGCTTGGCGTAACTCACTTTCTAGCTTGAATCGCTTGACCGCCTCTGTTCGCATGCCTGGATCAAAAATCTCATAGTGATCTTTGCCCAATGCTCGTGAGCGACTCATTGCCCGGTGGGCATCTTGCAATAGCGTTTCCGCTTGTCCTACTAACTCTTCCTGATTAAGAGCAATGCCAATGCTGAAGCTATTCGTCAGCGTACGCCCATCGATAATGGATGGTTTTTCAAACTCGTTATACAGCAGATCAGCAACCTTTGTTGCCTGACTCGCCTCAACCAAATCTGGAAGCAAGATTGCAAACTCATCGTCGCTTAGCCTAGCCACACTAGTTCGTAGCGGGAGCGCTTCCTTGATTCGCGCTGCCACATGAATCAACAACTGGTCGCCATAGCGATGACCAAAACTTTCATTGATTGCCTTGAAATGGTCCAAGTCCAGAACCAGTACAGCAAAGGAAGAATGAACGTCGGCATCTTTTCTGCGGGCGATCGCACGCTTCATGTGTCGAACAAACAAGGCTCGGTTTGGCAAACCCGTCAAAGGATCATAAAAAGATTGATAAAAGACCTGATAGGTAATCAACCCACCACCTGCCAGCAGAAAACCAAGTGCGGGAGCTGCAAACGGTATCCATCCCGTTAAACTAAAAGCAACAAGACAAGTGCCGCCTAGAACAAATAGACCACCAACTAGCGCCCCTCCTAGCAAGATTGAACGCTTCATCCGCCACACCAGCAGACCACCTGCTAACGACCACATCCAAATCCATCCAGTCTCTACCCAGTCAGGCCAAAACCAAAAGACAGCACTTCTATCTAAAACGCTACTCAATAGCTGACTGAGAATCTGAGCATGCACCAGCACCCCAGACATCATATGTTCATCCTCTTGCCCGGGACTATAGGGCGTACTAAAAAAGTCTTTTTGACTGGGGGCCGTTACCCCAATCAAGACGATTTTGTCTTCTATCCAGCCAGGTGCAACTTCTCCGTTTAGCACCTCTGTCAAACTCACCTTACGAGCAATCCAATCAGAAGATCGATAGTTCAGTAGCATCTGATAGCCGCCTGGATCAGCAACATCATAACCACCCGAATCAGCAGCTAGAAGCGGAAAGGTCGTATCCCCAATCTTCAGCGCTTTGCTGTCTACCGCAAACTCGTAGCCTTCTGGCTCTAGATACTTTAGCCCTAGCTGCAGCGCAAAAGAGTAGAGTGGCTCCTGGTCAACCTCTGCATATAGTAAGCCACGGCGCAAGATGTCATCAGAATCAATTGGAAAATCGTTGAATCCAACCTGATCGTTCGGCATTCCTGGAGGAGGAGGGATTTTGTCATCAACGCTCATCCCTAAGCTAGTGATGCCAACCACGTTTGGTTGACTGAGGGCCGAGCTCAGCGCCGATTGGCCACTGCCATGAGGAATATTGCGATAGATATCAAGCCCAATGGCCCGAGGTGAGTGAGACTGAAGCTCTGTTAAAACGTTAGCCAACGTCTGATCAGACATTGGCCATTCACTCTGCGCACTCACATCTTGCTCAGTGACTTCAACAACTAGCAGACGAGGGTCTGGACCTCTGTTAGGTCGCAGTCGCATCATATAGTCGTAGGCTGGTAGCTCTAGAGGCTGCAGTCCGCCTAGCTGTCGCAATCCTATTAGCAACAGCGTAACGGCCACACTAGCTGGCCAATAGGGCTGATCTTGCAACCGCCTGTACAAATTCGCAATCACCAACAAGAACTCTCCTGGCAAAGGGGGTGTAAGCGTCCCTATCAAGCAGATGGTGCCCAGCAGACTACAACAGTAATCAATTCAATTGCTCAAGTCAACAAGAAACCAGCGTATGTACTATCAATAGTACATACGCTGGCTGTAGCTCTCTCTTGAGATGGCGGCAAGTGGTGGTCTAGAATCAAAAGGCTCATCTGTACGAAAGCCGGCTCAAAAACTAGAGTTAGGCAAATACGCTAGAGAGTCTATAGCAGTCATACTCTCTGAGATGTGGCTAGCGAGGTAATCAGCTAGACCAGTTGACTGCATTAGCGCTGTCCAGTCTGATTGCAAGCTAGTATCGAAGCTCTCTTGGCGGCGGCGAAGATTGGCTAGCGCTGTCATCTGCTCGTGCCACAGTTCGGCTGACTGGTACAGGGCAATGCGCTCTGCTGGGCTAGCGGCTTCTATCTTAGCTGCTAGCTCAGCAGAAATATCAACTCTTTGAACCCAGCTATGTAGGCCTAATACAGGACTTGTCTGTGAGCTATCGTTACAGCTTATAGAAAGTACCCAGCTATAGTTCTCGTTTGTAGCTAAACCCGGCGCGGAGTTAGGCAGCTTGAATTCGCTGAGAGCATATTCGTTACTCGCTGCCAGGTAGGTGCTATAAATCAACTCTTCCGCCGCGTTAAATAGAGAGAATTTGACTGTTTTATCGCTGGTGGTTTCAGGTAGGGAAAACCAAAAAGTAGGATGGGAGGCGGCTGTTTTGCTGACGGGGGCGTGGGGAACCACTGCGACGGCACTTTGATTGAAATCGGTGAAGCAGCTTCCTGGACCCGTTCTCACCCCACCGCTAATGCGCCTGCCGGGTAGACCCTGTTTGACCTCGCCGTTATCCGTAGCGCTGGCTAGAATAGGTGTCGCGGACATTCCAAAGGATAAGAGCAGACTAGCAGTCAGAATTGAAAGACATTTGAAGGGGTGAATTTTCTGCATGTTGGGGAGTCATCTTGACAGGAAAGAGGAGACGAGCGCATCGTCTTTCTATGTCTTAGATGATTTTCTACACACTGGGAAACTGTAGTTTTACCGATCCGACTCTGGCAATCGCACTGTATCGGGACTTAGCTGTTGACCATTGACTGGGGACGCGATCGCTGGTGACAATGATTGAGCAATAAATCTTACGGATAACTATGGCTAACATTCAGCCGACCAAAGTGCCAAATATGGTGCGTCCCAAGAAAGGGTTCAATAAGTACGCAGAACAGTTAAATGGAAGAGCTGCGATGGTTGGGTTTGTGGCTTTGGTGTTGATAGAACTGCTGACTGGCAAAGGCTTGCTGACTCTGATTGGTTTTAGGTAGAGGCTAGCCCTACTTTCTATGTCATTTGTCACTTTGCTGAGGTACAGCACAATGGCTGAAAGCCTCATGTGAAGATGGGCAAAGTGACGAACGGTTCCCATAGGCCCACCTTGCTCTTCGAGTATGCGTCCGAGAACCGCTACAGCCTGGTCGAAATCAACACAAAAAGGCACGAATGGGAATTCCCCATTCGTGCCTAACCGCTAGACTACTATTCAGCGTTCAGCTGACGCTGAACTGCCGAGGAAACCAGTTCTCGAGCGGACTTACTTGTCAGTCTCAGAGAACTCAGCGTCGATAACGTCGTCTTCGCCACCTGTAGAAGTATCGTCACTAGTTGGATCTTCAGGCGCAGCGTCTTCGGCAGGTGCCCCTTGCTGATAGAGATTACTGCTGAGTGCGTAGAGCGCCTGCTGTAGCGCTTCCATATCCGACTTAATCTTATCGTCGTCCTCGGCGGCAAGGGCTTCTTTTAGCTCTTTGACTTGGGCCTCGATCTTCTCTTTATCTTCGGCAGGAACCTTATCACCTAGCTCCTCAATTTGCTTTTCAGCTTGATAAGCGAGGGAATCAGCCTGGTTTTTGGTATCGATCCGCTCACGGCGAGCCTTGTCCTCATCCGCATTGGTCTCAGCGTCTCTTACCATCTGATCCACTTCAGTATCAGAGAGCGTAGATGCTCCGGTGATGCTGATGGACTGCTCTTTGCCTGATCCCTTGTCCTTCGCAGTTACATTCAAGATACCGTTGGCATCAATGTCGAAAGTGACTTCGATTTGAGGAACGCCGCGCTGAGCTGGGGGAATACCATCTAAGCGGAAAGTTCCTAGGCTCTTGTTGTCGTTAGACATTTCGCGCTCACCCTGTAGAACATGGATTTCTACATTGGTCTGGCCATCTACTGCCGTTGAGAAGACTTCAGACTTCTTGGTAGGAATGGTGGTGTTGCGATTGATTAGCTTGGTCATCACGCCGCCTAGCGTTTCTACACCCAAAGAGAGCGGTGTAACGTCTAGTAGCAGGATGTCTTTGACTTCACCCGCTAGGACGCCGCCTTGAATCGCCGCGCCGATAGCAACGACTTCATCAGGGTTGACAGTCTGGTTGGGCGCTTTACCTAGAATTTTCTCAACCAGGCTCTGAACAGCAGGGATACGAGTAGAGCCACCTACAAGGACAACTTCATCAATCTCAGATTTGCTTAGCTTGGCGTCTTTGAGAGCATTCTGAACGGGAACGCCACAGCGATCGATCAAGTCAGAGCAAAGCTCTTCGAACTTGGCACGAGTCAAGGTGGTCTCTAGGTGCTTCGGACCGTCTTGAGTTGCGGTGATGAACGGTAGGTTGACTTCGGCTTGACTGACGCTGGAAAGTTCAATCTTGGCTTTCTCAGCGGCCTCAGTCAGACGCTGCAATGCCTGCTTGTCCTTGCGAAGATCAATGCCTTCTTTATTTTGGAAGTCTTGAGCGAGGTAGTCGACTAGCTTTTTGTCGAAGTCGTCACCACCAAGGTGAGTATCACCAGAGGTCGCAAGCACTTCAAAAACGCCGTCACCGACTTCTAGGATAGAAACGTCAAAAGTACCACCACCTAAGTCGAAGACGAGAATAGTTTCGTTGCTCTTTTTGTCGAGGCCATAGGCTAATGCTGCGGCTGTGGGCTCGTTGATAATCCGCAAAACTTCAACGCCTGCGACCTTACCGGCGTCTTTTGTCGCCTGACGCTGAGAGTCGTTAAAGTAGGCGGGAACGGTGATGACAGCCTGAGTTACTTTCTCACCGAGGTACTTGCTGGCATCGTCGACAAGCTTACGTAGGACTTGGGCAGAGATTTCCTCTGGAGCATATTGCTTGCCGTCAGAGGTTTCGATTTTGACGTTGCCGCCTACTTTTGCGATTTTGTAGGGGACTTCGCTAGACTCGTTATTGACTTCGTCGTATTGACGGCCAATGAAGCGCTTGACTGAATAAAGGGTGTTTTCTGGGTTCATTACCGCCTGACGCTTGGCGATTTGACCCACGAGGCGATCGCCATTTTTCGCGTAGGCGACGACTGAAGGTGTAGTACGAAAACCTTCGGCGTTGGCAATGACAGTAGGCTTACCGCCTTCCATGACTGCGACTACCGAGTTAGTGGTTCCAAGGTCGATTCCGACGACTTTTCCCATGTGTATGCTCCGATCTGGATAATTGTAAGGGTGTGTTCAAAAGGTTATTCCTATAGTGCTTAATCGGAAGCGGTTTGCTGAAGGGGGGGTTACCGAACCGGAGGCTTCGGTGCGTATAGTTTGAGCAAGGTAAGCCGGTATTAATAAAGCGAGGTGACTTGTTCCATCTCTTACACTTAGTGGTCTCCCTGATAAGCAGGGTCACCTTGAATCCCTGACTAATGCTCTCGGCCTCGGCGTGATCAAACTATGTTGTAAGATACCAGTCTGCTATGAGCTCTAGAGATATTTGGTCATCGTGTTGTAGATAGGCTAGCGCAAGCTCTTTTTCTTTTGTATGTAATGCTGGTGCATAGCCCGAAAGCTCTTCGAGCCGCTCGGTGTCATTTTCGAAGGTGAGCCTCTGTGAAAGTGGGTCATAGACATCGAGCAGCGTAATATACCGGTCGCTGTGGCCGAGACTCCATCAGTCATCGATTCAAACGTAGTAGTCTAGATGCGATGATATGTTGAAGATTTTGAATCTGATGAGTATGCGTCAACTTTGGCGGGGCCTGTCAGTCACGAAGCGAGGTGCCCTGGTGCTGGTAGTGCCTACAGCAGTAACGCTGTTATCTCTGGCTGCTTGGAGCTGGTCGCGGCAACAGGAACACCAGGCAGCGGACTGGGTGATGCATACCGAAGAGGTTTTGAAAGAGAGTAATCAGCTCCTGATGTTGCTAATCGATGCAGAAACAGGAATGCGAGGCTATGGGCTGACTCGTAAGTCTGATTTTTTTCAACCGTATGAGCAAACGGAGGCGACAGTTCTAGATCATGTAGAAAGGCTCATGTCTCTAACTAGCGATAATCCTAGTCAGCAGATCTATTTGCAGACAGTTCGCAGCGAAGCAGTAGAGCATATGCTTTTTTTGCGTGAAATGCAGCAGATGATCGACCAGCAAGATGACAGCAGCCCGCTTTGGCAGTCGTCTCAGATACAGACGAAGCTTGACCAAGGAAAGGCTGAGATGGACAAGCTCAGAGAGGGTATCGAACTTGTTATAGCCGAAGAGCGATCGCTGCTTGCCGTCCGACGACAAACGCTCAGTGAGACCAAGCAGCGGGTTGACTGGATTTTGACGATCAGTTTACTTGCTAGCTTGAGCAGCTACGCGATCGCGTTCTATCTGTACGGCCAGGCTGATAGAGAGATTACTGCTCGCAATCGAGATTTGATGGTTGCCAACGAGTCTTTGAGTAAGTTCAATGTGGCTTTGGCAAGTCGTAATCAAGACCTTGATGATTTTACGCATACGGTCTCTCACGATTTGAAGGCGCCGCTTAGAGCAATTTCTAATTTGGCGGACTGGCTGGTGACAGATTTGAATCTGCCCGCTGATAGCGAAACTGGTAAATATGCTGAGCTGCTACAGCAGCGCGTTATCAAGATGCAGCTGCTGATTGATGGACTGTTGGCTTACTCTAGAGCCGATCGCCTCAGTGATCCAACTGGCGCTGATGTGGAATCCGTTGATGTTGGTAGTCTTGTTCGAGAGCTGGTGCAGGCGTTAGATGTACCGCCTCAGTTTGCGGTTGTTGTTGCGTCCGATTTACCGCTGATTCGCACTGAGCGAATACCGCTGCGGCAGGTGTTTAGTAATTTGATTACGAATGCCTACAAGCACCATACGAGCAAAAGCGGTAGCATCACTATTGCTGTGGAGAGGGCTGATAACACCCAGCCGCCTAAATTTATGGTGAGCGATGATGGGCCAGGAATTGCGCCGCAGTATCGTGATCGCATCTTTCAAATTTTCCAAACCGTTCACAGTGATAGTGAAACTAGCAGTGGCATTGGGCTATCTATCGTCAAAAAGATTGTTGAGCGTCGAGGCGGAGAACTTGGCTGTACTTCGCAAGTGGGCAAAGGGACTACCTTTTATTTCACGTGGCCATGATTAGCTCGTCGCACGGGCTGATGCCATTTTACAGTCGTGCTAGACGCCATTGCTATCAGTGCGGCCAGTGCCTAGCTCTTTTTTTGGTCGATCGCCAGTGCTTGTTCTAAAGCTGTTTTTTCTCTGGCGCGATGGGCGTAGGGGGCTAGGTCTGCCAGGCTCATTCCGGATAGAATGCTCAAGTTCTCTAGACTTATGCCTTTGATCAAGAGTTCAATGCACCAGGTTTGACGCGCCTGAAAGGGGACTGCTGGCTCACCTGTCACTGTGATGATTCCGGCTGCGATCGCATTCCATAGCGTCAGCAGTCCTTCGACTCCCAGGGCCTTGCCGTCGGCTGCGGCAAACACGTTCACCTGTCCATCCGGCTGCGTCTTGATCCACTGAGTCAATGGGTTTTTGAGATAGGTGCCGTAGCGATGTCCCATAATCCAGCGATTCACTGGCACCTGTCGCCTCGCCTCGCCGGCTACACTCAGCAGATGTTGATTCTTGCTGGCAAAGACGCCGGGAGAGATTAGAGTGGCGGCCTCTTCTATCGTTAACCCCGCGCCAAATAGAACGTAAACCAGCGCATATTCCTGCTGTCCTTGTCTTTTGGCTGCTTGGAAAAGCGATCGCACAATTTCGGCGGGCAAATCGAATACAGCATCAGTCGGCTGCGCCCGGATGACAAGCGCACTATCTGTACCATTCTCGGGGTTATCAACCTTACTACCAGCGCTGTTGAGATCGGTGCTGGCTTTCTTCGCCAAGAATAATTCGTTTAGCATCGTTAGAAAGTCTGTCTGGTCGTGCCAGAGACCGCCACTACTGGCAATCAGCACGGTATGGCCTACGAGCAGAGTGTTGAGCAGGGTAGCAATCGTCTCCACCGAGAGCCCTGGCCATTCGATCTGAGCGCTACGTAGATAGCCCACCGTTTGCAGATTGGCCTGCTTTAGTGCATTGCCTAAGGCTTGGCGAGTTTCGATAGGAAACTGGCCAGACTCGCCAATGAGCGATCGCACTAGCTCTGGCACCTGACCCAGCATTTCTAGACTTGCCGAGCCGTAAGCTACCAGCGGATTGTTCGCTCCGATAATCTCTGAGAGTGCCACTTGCATTTCATCTAGGATCGGTGCTTCTTGCAGCACCGCTAAGAGCAAGCCCTGCTTGCTGCCGAATTGCCGAAACAGGGTGACCTCGTTTACCCCCGCATTTTCAGCGATTTCTTTGGTCGTAGTTGCTGTTGTTCCCTGCTGTGCAAACAGCGTCAGGGCCGACTTTACAATCTTTTCGCGGCTAGATAATTTTTTGTTAGCCATCTCATCCTCTTTTCTCTATAGCGTTCGACACTTTACACCTCTGCCGTAGGGCTGATTGTGCTCTGCAAAAAATAGTTTGCAAGTAATACTTGCATATTTTTGAGAAAGACATTATTCTGATAAATGTAAGTGCTACTTGCAAACACATTAGCGTGTCTAGAACGATTATGACGACTGGGAACCTATCCACACAGCTTAAAGATCAGTCGCGGTCGGCATCTGAACCGACTGCGCACCAGATTAGCTGGGTATCTATTGGCTTTTTTGCAGCTATGCACGGCCTGGCTTTGCTGGCACCTTGGTTTTTCTCCTGGCCGGCGCTAGGAGTAGCGATCGCTTGTCACTGGCTGTTTGGCAGCGTCGGCATTTGCCTGGGCTATCACCGACTACTCACCCACCGCAGCTTCCGGGTGCCGCAGTGGTTGGAGTACATCATCGCTACGATTGGCGCACTTGCCTTGCAAGGTGGGCCTACCTTCTGGGTCGCCGGACACCGCCAGCATCACGCCTTTACCGAGCATGTTGAAAAAGATCCCTACTCTTCTGCTAGAGGATTTTGGTGGAGTCATATGGAGTGGATGTTTTATCTAAAGCCTGAAGTGTTTGACCGTCAGGTATATGCGCAGTATGCGCCCGATATTGCTCGCGATCCTTACTACGCTTTTCTAGATAAGTACTTCCTGGCATTGCAAGTACCTCTTGCAGTGGTGCTGTATGCCCTGGGTGGCTGGTCATTTGTAATCTACGGCGTGTTTGTTCGGGCCGTGCTGCTGTGGCACTGCACTTGGTTAATCAACTCTGCTAACCACCTGTGGGGCTATCGCAACTTTGCTAATGATGACAATTCTCGTAATCTCTGGTGGGTTGCCATTCTGACCTATGGCGAAGGCTGGCATAATAACCATCACGCGTTTCCTAAGATGGCAAAAGCTGGTCTCAAACCATGGGAAATTGATATGACCTGGTGGTTGATCAAAGGTCTGAAGTTAGTTGGCCTGGCGACTAAGGTTGTTATGCCACCGGCTAAAGCAAGAGTTTAGTCACAAGCCCAAGAGATCTATTAACTTACGCTCTAGGTCCTGCAAATTCGCAGGGGCTAGGGCGTTTCTTCATGAAGTATTGGCAGTCCGGTCCAGTTGCCAAGCTCGAAGGCTATCCAATCTAGCTCAGCGCTGGAAAACTCATAGTCTCTCCCGAGAGTAAAGTTCTCTCCGGTGGCACAGATGTTGATGTGGGCCAGGACTGTTTTCTGGGTGTGGTTGCCAGCGGTGTCGTATTTGGGCGGGACTTTCTCCAATTTGTCGATAGACAGGCGAGCGGCGGGTTTTGGCCTTTGATAGTTGTAGCCAAAGATGCTGTAGGTAAGAGAAAGAGTTTCTTCGTCTATGCGTAGAGCAGTTGAGCGGAAGATCGTGAATAAATTGTCCTTGATCAAACAGATGCTTGCGTACAGAAAAAGCATAGAAAATACGCCTGGAACAGAGGAAGATTGAAAAGCTGCGATCGCCCAATTAATAGAAAATCTAGTCAGGAAAAAAGTAAAAACTAAGCTGGTGACGTTTCTCCATGAAAAACCTACGGGAGGAATGCGGATCTCAATGTAGTCAGACGTTCTGTAGATGATGACGTCTGTATCAGCAGGCTTTGCGATCGCGCTTTGCTTTTGTACCGCCAGAACAGATAACAATTCTTGATCCAACAGATCCAAAGCATTTTGAGCAGTGACAAATCTCTCTTCTAGAGCAGGTTCGATCATCTGTCGTAGCCAGCGGGTGAATGTAGGCGACAGGCTCGTTTTATCTTCGAAGGCAATGCGAAACCTTTTAGTGGGCAAGTCGGCAGGATGCTGTCCGGTAGCTAGATAGATCAGCGTTACACCCAGGCCGTAGAGATCGGAGGCGGGGACGGCCCTTTGACCGAATTGCTCAGGCGGCATGTATCCATAGGTGCCTACTACCGTACGAGTGCTGTTTTCGCTTTGGAGAGATTGAACAGCGCCAAAGTCAATTAGGTAGAGCTGCTTTGTCAAAGAGTGGGCAGCCGTGAGAGGATGTTCGCTTAGGAGGATGTTGCTAGGTTTGAGATCGCGATGAATCACTGGTGGCTGGCAGCTGTGTAAGTAGATAAGTACTTTTAGAATTGACCTTGCAATCTCTTTCAGTTCAGATTCGCTAAAGCGGCGTCCCGCCTCGGCTTGTTGAGCTAGTGAGCTAGTGTTGATGTAGCTTTGAACAAGGGCGAAGCCCTTACCGGCTTCGGTTTTAATGTCAAAGAAGTCGAGGTACTGGGGGATGCAGGGATGATGGAGAGATTTTAGGGTAGCGGCTTCTCTTTCAAAGAGACGGACGTTTTCCCATTTTAAGTTGGTGTTGAAGAATAATGCTTTAATGACAACCTGATTCTGAGTTTGTTGGTCTAGGGCGAGCCAGGTCTTTTGCACAGTGCGATCGCCCAGTGTTCTTTGAATTTCGTACCGTTCCTTTAAGATATCCACAGTCAATGGGCACACAGTTAGTTCCGTCTATATGTCTATATGTAGAAACATTCTTCTAAAGGCAGCTACCTATTCAGTCTGGTATTCGCAGCGGTTCGTTTAGCAGGATGTTACTTATCTAGCTGTCTACTCCACAGGGAGTTCTAACCAGTGGCTAAGCTCGCTGGCCAACCAGTCTAGTTCAACGACAGAAAGAGTAGCGCTGTTGCCGATGCCAAACTTCTTAGTGCCTGCCCAGACATTGAGCTGAGGGCTAACTGAGTGTGTTTTGGTGCGAAAACGTCTGCTGTTTCGGCGCGATCGCACTCTTCTAGCCATTGTTCTTTCGATGCGAGCAATGTTTTCTCTAGGCGCAGGTTGATGACGTTGATAGCTGTAGCCGAACAGCTTGTAAGTTAGCGAAATAGTATTTTCATCTATTTGCAGTACTGTTGTTCCTTTTAGGGTAAATAGAATTTTCAAGATTTGCCATATCCCTACGCCCAAGTGCCCAATGCCAAACAGCGCCATGAATAGTCCCGCTCCACCCATCCGCAGGGCTATGCTGTACCAGTTGAGCATGAATACGTTCCACACGGCGGCAAAGATAGCAGCGGGTAGTAGACCCAACGTGAATCCCTTGGGCGGAATAGTGATTTCGAGGCGATCGAACTGTTTGTTTACAACAACTCTGGAGTCGGCGGGCTTGGCTAGAGCGACGGACGGTTGAAACAGTGGTGCTACAGGTGATTGGGCGACTACTGCCTGTGTGGCTGGCGGAGTGGGATTTTCTAGCTGAGCTAGGGCTACTTTGGCAGAAGAAAGTCTCTCTTCTAGGGCGGGTTCGATCATTTGCTGCAGCCAGTGGACAAAGTCGGAGGAGAGGCTGACTTGCTCCTCGAAGCAGAGGCGTAAGCGTTTGGTTGGTAGGTCGGCGGGGTGTTGGCCAGTGGCAAGATAGAGCAAGGTTGCGCCAAGGCTGTAGAGATCAGAGGCCGGGACCGCGCGATCGCCAAACTGTTCTGGTGGCATATAGCCATAGGTGCCGACTACCGTGCGCGTGCTGCTATCGCTTTGCAGCGCCTGCACAGAGCCAAAATCAACTAGATAGATCTGGCCGATACTTTGAGCAGATTCGTCGGCAGTCTCTATCAGTACATCAGGTAGTGGATCGTTGTTTAGCAGTACATTGCTGGGTTTGATATCTCGGTGAATAATCGGTGGCTGATGGCTATGGAGATAGTCGAGGACTTTGAGAATCTCTCTAGCAATGCCTTTTAATGCAGCTTCGCTAAAGCGGCGTCCGGCTTTGACCTGCGCACTCAAAGAGCCGGCTGGAATATAGCTCTGGACAAGCGCAAACCCCTGTTCTGAGGCCCGGTCACCTTTAATCTCAAAATAGTCGAGATAGCGAGGAATGGCAGGATGATGAAGCGATTTTAGAGTGGCAGCTTCTCTCTCAAACAGGCGAATGGAGTCCCAAGTGAGGCCGCTGTTGAAGTACATAAGCTTGATGACGACTAGGGTGTCGGTCTGGCGGTCTCTGGCGAGGAATGTTTTGTGGGTGGCGCGATCGCCCAGGCTTTCTTGAATTTCGTAGCGCCCCTGGAACACATCTGAAATATTCATAGCCAGCCGATTACGTCGAATTTCTGTAAAAAGCTTAGCGTATCAGCTCGGATGAAAGTTAGAGCGGCGCGATTTCAATTTGGATGTGATAGCGTTTGGAGGTTGTTTGTCAGATGGGGGAAGGCGTTGTGATTGTGACTGAGCCGCTAGTGTATGAGGATGAGCTAGGCAATTCATTTGAAGGGACACTTAGCTGGGATGATGCCATGAGCGGACCTAGGCCGGGCGTGATGGTGACTTCTACTTTTATGGGGCAGTCGGCCTTTGAAACCCAGAAGGCGGAGGCGTTAGCGGCACTGGGGTATGTAGGATTTGCGATTGACGTCTACGGGCAGGGGAAAAGAGCAACGTTGCCGCAGGAAGCTGGAGAATTAATGGCTGTGCTGGATGGCGATCGCGAACTGTTGCGATCGCGGATGACGCTGGCACTGAAGACAATACAAGACTTGCCGCTGGTGGACGCAAGGCAGGTAGCTGCAATCGGGTTCTGCTTTGGAGGAAAGTGTGTGTTGGATCTAGTCCGCAGCGGCGCGGATGTGAAAGGGGTAGTGAGCTTTCACGGGATATATGACCCGCCGCCAATAGCAGGTGCTGAAGAGATTTCGGCGGCAGTGTTGGTTTTACACGGCTGGGAAGATCCGCTTTCACCGCAACAGGATACGGTAGCGCTGGCCGATGAGCTGACGCAAAAGGGCGCGGACTGGCAGATTCATATGTATGGGCATACGGGCCATGCGTTTACTAATCCGAAAGCGACAGATAAGGCGAACGGCATGTTTTTTGTGCCGAGAGCGGCGGAGCGAGGCTGGCAGGTGATGAAAGACTTTTTGGCGGAGAAGCTGTAACTATAGAGCGAAGAGGAGGGCGATCGCATCCAATAGGCCCTTCGCTGTTGTTGCTAGCGTCGTCGTCTCACTTAGCCCCAGCGTTATTCCCTTCAGCGCATTGACTGCCCGCTTTGCTGCCTTCTTCATCGGTCCGTCTGTAGGAGATTGACCCGCTGCGGCAATCTCTCCTACCTCTGCTAGTGCCTCTGTCTTTTCTTCTTCACTCAGGCTAGGTTCCGACTCAATCGCCGCCTGTAGCTGCGTCAACAGATTCTTTAGCTGACGCTGAACGTCCGTTTCGCCTAGCTGACTGATCTGGTTCGAGACGTGATTGCTATCTCCAATACTGAGCGCCGACTGATTCACGTTTCCTTGAATTGTGATTCTTTGACTTTGGTCGTTGCCTGTCATAACTTCATTCCTGTTTTGAATCGTAATATCTTTGCCGACTGATAGAAACGCGATCTCTTCAAACTTTCTTCCGCTCTCCAATTGCTCAACCGTTCTGCCTGCCTGTAGTCCTACCTGATAGCCCTCATCCCAGCTTCGTTCGACTTTTGCCTTGTCTATTCCTTCAGGCGTTTGCAGAGTGAGCAGCACATCTTCACCTTGTTTCTCAATCTTTTTGATCGAATCTTGAGTGATTTCAGGATTCTGTTTCATGAGGTTTTGAAAGGCAGACCGAAAAGCCACCGGATCGATACCCTGACGAATCAGAATTTGCACATCGTCTAGCATTTCTTTGAAAAGCTTCTCAAAATCGCCCGGTTGAAAGACCTTATCTGGATTGTGCGGGCGGCGTTCTCTGGTTCCTAGTGCGTCTGGCGTTTCTCGCAAGAAGACGTATTGACAGTCGATATTTCGCAGCGTAGTTGTACTGTCAATATTCCACGCTTCGAGTGTCGCACCCGTCAAGCAAGCGCCTGTGAAGTCGGTAGCCACTGCCTGAGCTTCGGTTAGAATCGCGTCCTTGAGAACAGCCCCTGTCAGCAGCGCACCGCTGAGGATCGCCCGTCTGAGAATAGCTTTTTCTAGGGTTACACCGCTGAGATTGGCTTCCCGGAGGTTGGCATCTGTGAAGTCCTGCTTGTAGCCTTTTTCGGGCGTGGTCAGCAGTGTGCGAACACGACGATCTTGTAATATGGAGTCTCCTAATCGCGAGCGGTTAAGCTGACTGGCCTGTGTCCAACAGACGTGAGCTAGGTTTGTTTTGCTTTTACGAGAGTTGGCAAAATTTGCACTTTTTAGCCTAGCTTGGCTAAACGTCGCGCCTGTTAGATCTGCGCCAGCAAAGGAGGTGCCGCCCACTGCTGCGAAGGCTAAGCCAAACACTCGAAGAATATCAAACTTCTCGTCTTCCTTGAGCACTCGCCACCCAACATACAGACTAAACAACAAACCAACGCCTGCGATCTGCGATGCGTCTGCGACTGCGACTGCGACTGCGCACTGCGCACTGCGACTGCGACTGCGACTGCGACTGCGAATGCGACCTGCGAATGCGCCTGCGACTGCGACTGCGACTGCGACTGCGCCTGCGACTGCGACTGCGACTGCGAATGCGGCTGCGACCTGGCCGCGACTGCGACTGCGAATGCGCCTGCGACTGCGCTGCGACTGCGCACTGCGACTGCGACTGCGACTGCGAATGCAATCAAAATTGAGCCGAAGGCTCGAACTCTAAAACCCTGAAATGCGATTGCAGCGTAGACAACTATTGTCAAGAACAAATAAACGCTAAACGTAATCCCACCTTCAGCAGTACCGTCTAAAAAGACAGTGGCAATAGCACCCAAAAAGCCCTGAAAAACGCCAGCTATGCCAGCTATTATCACCACCAGCAGTAGCTGTACAGACATCCACCGCCGCTGTAACCCTGCTGTTGCTTTTGTGAAGTTCACTCCGCGCAGTGCGGCATCCGTAAAATTCGCGCTGCGAATATCCGCCTCGCTAAAGTCCGCGCCGCTCAGGTCTTTGCCCCTGAAGTTTGCCCCTCGCAAGTTCGCCTTACGAAAATTCCGTTCCCCCTCCGTATAGCGACGCAATACCTCCGCAGCATTCATGCCAGCCTTCACAGTCATTTCTTCCCACTGCCCATCACACCACACCGTCCTACAAGCCAACACCTTGCTAATCAGTAAACGGCATTCGCCGGGTCAGCGCAAGCGTGACACCTGGTCATTCAGCATCCTTTTCGTATTCGTCGGAATCGCGTTTCCCCGGTAGGGGCGTTGCATGCCCTTACGGATTCATCGGTCAGCAGAACCGCAAAATCTGACCTTCAGGCCATCTTTTGGAACGGGCGTTGGAGCGATGGTGAAATCCAAATTTTGGTCCGGCAGCAGCTCCCAATCATAATCACGCAGCAGCTTTGCCGCAAAGATCTTCATCTCTAAACGAGCGAACTCTTTTCCTATACATTCTCGCAGTCCGCCGCCAAACGGGATGTAGCTGAAAGGTTTGCGTCGTTGCTCGGATTGGTCTGGGCTAAAGCGCTCTGGATCAAATTTCTCGGACTGGTCGTAAACATCCGGTTCCTGATGAGTGCGGTTGATCTGATAGAGGACCATCCACCCTGCTGGAATCTGATAGCCGTCAAATTCGCAGGTCTGTAGCACTTGCCGAAATCCGCCGCCGACTGGTGGCACTAGCCGCAAGACTTCTTTCAATATCTGTTCTAGATAGGTCATTTGCTTGAGCGTTTCTAGCGTTAGCGTTTTGTCTGGCAAGCTGTTTTGTTCTGCTTCGGCTTTGGCTCTGATGTCAGGATTCTGTGCTATCAGCAAGCAAAAAGAGGTAAGCGCAGAAGTGAGGGTTTCGTGCCCGGCAAACAACAACAGCAGCACCTGATCTTTGAGTTCTTCGATAGTGAGGCTGTTACCGTCGTCGTCTTTAGCAGTGAGCAACAGTTCTAGGGCGTCTGGTGTGGTGGGGGAATGAGAGGATTGTTTGCGATCGCGTATCAACTCCTCCAACGCTACCAGCAATCGATCTCGACTCCGTTTTGCTTTACCAAAGGCTGTCCAGGGCAGGTTGACCGGCAGAGAGAACAATCCAGCATCCCAGGTTTCAAACAACTCTCCTAGCTCCGTCTTGGAGGCATTGTCTAGGCCGACTAGAAGCTTACAGGCAATGTCGAACGTGTAGCGGCGTAGCTGCGGATACCAAACTAAGGAGCCATTCTGAGCTGATGTCTGTGTCCATTGCTGAAAGTAGCGATCGCTGATAGCCACCATCGTATCGATATAGCCTTCTAGCGCTCTCGGCTGAAACGCTTGCGCCATTAGACGCCGACGCCCTGCATGGACGTCCGCCCGTTTGCAGCGCAAGAGATAGCGGTCCTAGCAGCGCTTTTACGCTGGGGGGCCAGGTAACGGTGATGCGATCGCCTTCCTGACTAAACAAAAACCGGATTGCATCCGGACCCTTCATAAAGATGGTCGGCTGGTTTAGCAGACGCGTCTTGAACAGCGGGCCGTATTTGTTATGCTGCTTACTAGCAAAGTCAGGATCTGTGAAGAAATTAAGTGTTTTCCCGATGATAGGGAGACCAAGATCACCAGGAGGCACAGGCAGGCGTTGAGAAATGACCATGTTGTTGGGTAAGCCTCAAGGTAGTTGACATGGCTTGACTATAGCGTGTGTAGCCTTCTCTTCGACGCTGTTACATCAGCGGTGAACTTGCCCTACACGAAGCAAAAATCCAACCACAGTTCAGTCCTTGTTCTGTGCGGTCAAAAAGAGCAGATCTAACAGGTTGACATAAGGGAATCCTGTTATTGTTCTTCAAGGTATCTCTATCTCAATGCTCAAGACATTAGCAGAAAGTATCGCCCGTATCCGCCAACCGCTAGCATTAGATGAGATTTTTCAAACGACTGCTACAGAGGTCAGACGGTTCTTACAGGCTGACCGGGTAGCTGTTTTTCGTCTGTATCCAGAGCAAAACTGGGAGGGAGAGTTTGTCTCCGAAGATGTCGTCGAAGGCTGGACCTCTGTACTGTCAGAGCGGGTCTACGACGACTGCTTTGGCGAGCGTTTTGCCCCTCAGTATGAGCAGGGCAGGTATCAGGCTATAGACAACATCCACGCTGCGGGTCTAAGTGATTGTCATATTCAAATTCTGAGCCGGTTTGAAGTTAGAGCTAATCTGGTGGTCCCCGTCCTCAATAACAAATCTCTTTGGGGTCTGCTATGCATCCATCAGTGCAGCAGACCCCGCCAGTGGAAAGTAGAAGAGATCGAATTCATCCGACAGATTGCTGAACATTTCGGTATTGCCGTACAGCAGTCAGAATATGTCTCGAAAGCCCAAGCCCAGGCCACTGAGCTAGCTCACAAGGTCAAGCAAGAGCAGGCTCTGGCTCAAACGATTAGTAAGGTCCGGCAATCATTAGAACTCAAGGACCTGTTTCGATCCGTGGCGACAGAGGTGCGTCAGCTACTAAAAGCAGATCGGGTTGCCGTCTTCAAGTTTTATCCCGAGAGAGATTGGGAAGGCGAATTCATCTCAGAATCTGTCGTTGATAGCTGGCCCTCCGCTCTAGAGCAGAAAGTATACGACCACTGCTTCGGCGAGCAGTTCTCTCAGCAGTACTTGGAGGGCCGGGTGCAGGCAGTCACTGACATCCATGCTGCGGGCTTGAGTGATTGTCATGTAGATATCCTAGGCAGGTTTCAAGTAAGAGCAAACCTAGTCGTTCCAGTACTAAAAGCAAAAAATCTGTGGGGACTGCTTTGTATTCACCAATGCGCACAGCCACGTCAGTGGCGCGAGGATGAGATTAAATTCATTCAGCACATTGCCGAACATCTCAGCGTTGCTCTAGAACAGGCGGATGTTTTAAAGCAGATACGCTATCAGAGCGATCAGCAAAAAGCCTTGACAGGCGTGATTGCTCGCATTAGAGAATCGATCAACTTGGCAACCATCTTTGATACCACCGCCCGGGAAGTCCGACAGCTACTGAAAGCGGACCGAGTTGGCATTTTTTCTCTCTCTATAGAAGATCCGGGAACAGGTGAATTCATCGCCGAAGACCATGTAGAAGGGCTCTCTTCTGTGATCGCAGAGAAAGTGCAGGATCACTGCTTTGGTGAGAACTACACCCAACTCTATCAAAAAGGCCGAACGTACGTATCGGCAGATGTTGCGGCAGAAGACTTGCAAGGTTGCCACATGCAAATTCTAGAGCGATTTCAGGTCAAAGCAAATGTGGCGGTACCGCTGCTCAAAGGCGATCACCTCTGGGGATTGTTGTGCATTCACCAGTGCTTTCAAACCCGCGAATGGCAGGCTTCTGAACTAGAATTCATCAGCCAGATTGCAGAGCAGCTCGGCGTAGCCCTAAAGCAGGAAGACCAGCTTGCTCAGCTCAAATTACAGGCCGCTCAACTGGCAGACGCCGAGTTTCGAGAACGGTCTCTCAATCGCCAAAAACTGGTATCAACCACCATCGATAAAATCCGTCAGTCACTAGATATCGATACCATCTTCAAAACAACAACTCAAGAAGTTCGCCTCCTGCTTGAAGTAGACCGGGTGGCGATCTACCGATTTCATGAGGGCTGGCGGGGTGCGTTTGTTGCTGATTCTATCGCCGATGGCTGGCAACCTACGAAGCCTTCGCAAACGGTGACTGAGAAGGTAATGGCAACGCCTGAAAAAAATGGTCAATATCCTCGCAATGAGGTCTTCGTCCCAATTTCGCAAGGAGACAAACTGTGGGGGCTGCTAATGGCCTATCAAACGTCTAGTCCCCGGTACTGGGATGATGATGAGGTGGATTTGCTGGCACAGGTTGGCTCTCAACTAGGAATTGCGCTTCAGCAAGCAGAACTGCTCCAGCAAACGCAGCAGCAAACAGCTCAATTGAATCAGGCGTTGCAACAGCTTCAAGGCACGCAAGCCAAGTTGGTACAAGGTGAAAAGATGGCGAGCTTAGGACAGATGATGGCTGGAATTGCTCATGAAATCAACAATCCAGTCAGCTTTATCTTTAGCAATATCCAACCAGCTGAGGAGTATACTTCTGATCTGCTATCGTTGTTAGCCCTTTATCAGCAGCAGTATCCTGCTCCGGATAACAAGATTCAGCGCAAGCGCGAAGAGATAGACGTTGATTTTCTATCGGAAGACTTGCCGAAGCTGATTGACTCTATGAAGATGGGGTCCGAGCGAATTCGAGAGATTGTTAAAAGTATGCAGATCTTTTCTCGACTAGACGAAGCGGCTTGCAAAGCAGTCGATGTTCATCAGGGCATTGATAGTACGCTTTTGATACTGAGTCACCGTCTTAAAGCGCAACCTCAACGATCGGCGATCGAAGTGATTAAAGCCTATGGTGAACTGCCTTTGGTTAGCTGCTATGCCAGTCAATTGAATCAGGTCTTAATGAACCTTTTGATCAATGCTATCGATGCATTAGAAGAGATCGCAAAAGGTGGAAGACCGCTTAGAATTCGGATTACTACCGGTTGGATAAAAGAACGCGACAGTATTACGATCCAAATCGAAGACAACGGCCCAGGAATACCTGAGACTGTTCTCAACAGTATCTTTGATCCTTTTTTCACCACTAAAGAGGTAGGTAAGGGAACTGGACTAGGGCTATCTATCAGCTACCAAATCATTACAGAACTTCATCGCGGCAAGCTGATGGCTTGCCGTGGGTCGGAGGCAGACACGATTTTTCGGATAGAGATTCCGATTTCTCACACGGCAATCGATGCTTGATAATAGTCGCGATCGCTCGAGGACTGGCCTTCTCAGCTTACGGCCTTCTCAACTTACGGCCTTTTCCATCGCGGCTGAGGGAAGCTCTTCACCTTTGTATTTTCTAGTCGGCGGCTCAAACCCGCAGGAAGTACCGTCTGTGTAGACAACCTCATCCTCCCAGGGCAAGCGATAGTTGCCGTCTACCATGTCTTTCATATATGTGTAGGGACAGTCTTGAGCGCCGCCTTTGACAGCGGTATAGCCTCGGTGTCCAAACTGGTAGATGTTGTTTTCTACGCTCCAATGCTTACGGGCTTCGCGGACCAGGTCAGGGCGGACTTCAGCTGTGATGATCTCGTTGGGGCGGTGGCTGCCAGTGACTAGGGGCTGACCGTCGAAGTTGACGATCATGCCTTCGCCCATTGAGTCGAAGGTGCCGTCGGTGCCGCACATGCATACTGATGCGGTGACGATTAGATTGCAGAAGGCGTTGGACTGGTTGGTGATTTGCCAGCTGTGGCGGATGGGGGCGGTGTAGCCAGCGGTGCGGAGCATGATGTCGGCTCCTTTGTAGGCGCATTCGCGGGCCATCTCGGGGAACATGCCGTCGTGACAGATGATCAGGGCGATCTTGCTGCCGTTGGGACCATCGCAGACGGGGATGCCGATATTACCGGGTTCCCAGGGTTCGACGGGTACCCAGGGATGAAGCTTGCGGTAGTAGAGCTGGAGCTCGCCTTTGTCGTCAATGATCAGGCCGCTGTTGTAGGGGTTGCCGTCGGGATTGAATTCCATAATCGAAAAACAGCCCCAAATGCTGTTGTCCACGCAGGCTTGGCGGAAGGCGGCGACTTCTGGTCCGTCTAGTCGACACATAATCTCTGGGTTGGTGTCCATCGATAGGCCGTGGAGCGAATATTCAGGAAAGACGACCAGATCCATGGAGGGCATGTTGCGGCGGGCCTTGGCAACCATGTCGCAGATTACCTGAGTCTGGGCGGCGAGATCGGCAGGGGTGACAACGTTGGGAAGCTGGGCCTGCACCATGCCGAGTACAACACCGTTAGGAGATTTGTTGAGTCCGCCGAGTCCGCTCATGGCTATGTCCTTTTGATTTTTGAAGGGGCTAATTTTGGATATAGAGTTCAATCTACTGCGTGGTCGATGGCTGGTTCTGTGGCGGTTGTTGCATACTGCCTGATTTTCTATCTAGGGAACTGCAAATAAATAGCGGACCGCCTGGTCCTTACCCTAAATCTCTCATCCAAGAGAAAAGGGACTTCAGATTCTGATCCCCACATAGTTTCCTCATATTCTCGACATACGATTTTGAACAAACAGAAAGTTAAAGAGGGCGTTCTTATGAAACTTCAGGCAATTACCGTTCAACAACTGCTCCGCGAATATGGCCAGGGCGATCGCGCGTTCTCTGCGGCCTCTCTACGCGGAGTCACTCTGATTGGAGAATATTTAGTAGGAATTGATTTGAGCTGTTGCGATCTCAGCGGAGCGGATCTAAGCCGTAGTGATTTGAGCCGTGCCAACATGTCTAGGGCCAATCTCACCGACGCTGAGCTAGTGGATACCAACTTCTGCGGCGCAAACCTTCAAAGCACTAACCTAATTGGAGCAAATTTGCAGACGGCTAGTTTCGTTGGTGCAAATCTTTCGGGCAGTGATTTGCGCGGTGCGGATCTGAGCGGAGCGATTTTGCGCGGCGCGGATCTGCGTGGAGCCCGGCTGAGCGGGGCAATCCTCTGCGATGCGGATCTGTCGGGGGCACGGATAGATCCTGGCGAGCTAGAGACAGCAGACTGCGATACTTCGATTCTGAATAATCTGGAATCGCTAAATGACTTTGGTGCAGAGATAGCCTACCAAGAGACAACAGAAAGTCATTGGGTTTCTTGGGGTGCTCGCTCATAGCGCTGTTGTGCTACCGGGTGAGAACATCGTAGATGGCGGTGCCGATTTCTAGGCGATGGAGAGCTTCCGAGGCGGTGGTTTCTACGCGATCGCGCCCATACTCTCCTAACGTCTCCAATAAGAAAGCAGCGTCTCAGGCGAGTTCTTGCAGGTTTTGGCGGCGAGAGGGAGAATCAGTCTGAACCCGTTTCATATCTGCTCGGCCAGCAGGGTTTGCTGGTACTGAACCTTAAGCAGAGCCACAGGTTTTGCCTTTTCGTAGAGGAGGGTGACTGATAGGATGTGGGCTTTCTTTCCTTATTCCTAAGCGTCGATATAGCCCTTGATAGCAGCGACTACGGGTTTGATAGCGGGGTGCTCGACCATTTCTTCTAGGGCGGTGGCGCTGCCTTCTTTGACGGCGTTGAGCAAGCGCTTTTTGACGGTAGGCTCGTTTTCGATCGCTTCGACGGTTTTGGCGGCGATCATCATTTGGCCAGTGGGGGTGGTTTTGTCGTAGCTTTGGTCGAGCTCCGCGAAGAGGGCTTTGATGTCGCGGGCGGCGGCGGCTAGATCGGTGCTGTTGTTGATTTGGGTGTTGATTTTGTCGCCTTGGACTTGGTCGCCGCCGAAGTTGTCGCGTTGGCCATGCTGGTTGATTGTTGTATTCACGGGTTTGTTGTCTCCTTGGGATTGTTGTTGGCTGATGTTGATGTTGATGTCTGAATAGCCTCGCTCAAAACGTTCTGCTTTAAGGAGACCTTCTTTGCCGAGGGCTTCTAGGCGGCTGCGCTGACGAGTTTCGAGGGGTTCGTAGCCGTCTAGGAGCTGGCGGATGTTGACGCGGATGCTGAGTTTGCCGATGGGGTAGTCTTGGATGCCCATTCTTTCGAGGCCGAGGAGTTCTTGATAGTCGAGAGGGGGATGGTCGGGGTGGCCGGGAACGGGAACCCATTCGGTGATTTCTGGATCGACGAAGCTGCGGTGGATTTTGATGAATAGTTTGCGGATGGTGGCTAGAAACGAGCGGCGGGTGGATGCTTTGCCGCTGATGACGATGAAGATTTGTTTTTCTTCGGGGTCGGCTCTGATACGGGCGATGTTGTAGATTTCTTCTCCTTCTTTGTAGTGGAGCATGACGCCGCTGCGCCAGTAGATGTCTTGGTGAATGTCTTCGTGGGCGAGGACGATGAAGCGAGAAAGGATACTTTCTGGCAGGACGCGGTAGTGGTATTGAAAGTCTAGGGTGTCGCCTTCTAGGTCGGTTTCTTCGGGTTCGTCTTTTGGAAGAAGGCCGGGGAGAAGGAATTTTTCGGGCTGGCAGCCGTCGAGTAAGAAGCCGAGCTGAAATTCTTTGATCAGTCCGATTAAATAGCTGTATCGATTGGCTGGGTAGCGCTCTGGGTCGAGGATACGGCTGAGGTCGGCAGTGGTGAAGATCCCTTTGTTTTTCGTTTTGAGGGTTTCGTCGCTGAGCAGGGTGTAGATGCCAGTGGTGACCCAGTCGGGTTTGAGAACGTTGGTGTCTCTTAGGATGGGGTGTTCGCGGAAGTTGAGAACGAGGCCGAGATTGTGGAGCAGGTCGATTAGCTGTTCTTGGCTGTCTTCGTTGGTGACGTTTTGTTCGTAGCAGAGGCCGGTGTAGCGAGGATAGGTGATGAAGTCTTCGTCCATGTGTTCGAGCTGTTCTTTTACTTGGAACCAGGTGAGGGGTAGCAGGTTGTAGACATCGTGGAGCTGGGCGACTTCGCGGATGATGGCGGCGCGCAGATCGGCGATGCCGTGGCCAGTGCTGCAAGAGGTTTCGAGGATGGCTTTGATGTTGGGATATTTGTCCCGGAGGGCTTTGCGATTGATGTCTAGGGGCTGTTCGTCGTATTTGTTGCCGACGATGATGACGGGGGATTCGCCGCCGAAGCTATCGATTAGCTTTAGCCAGTATTCGATCCGGTTTTCGTCTTCGGAGGTGCGGCAGTTGCAGGTGAGGATGTAAAGGCTGCGTTTGGTGAGGAAGAATTGATGGGTGGCGTGGTAGATTTCTTGGCCGCCGAAGTCCCAGACGTGCAGGCGGACGGGTTTGGTGTTGACAGTGATGGACCAGTCGCTGACAGTGAGGCCGTCGGTCTGAGACTCGTTGGGGTTGTATTGATCGTTGATCAGGCGGTTGATCAGGGAGGTTTTGCCGACGCTGCCCTGGCCGATCAGGAGGAGTTTGGCCTCGTTGAGCTGGCGTCTTTCGCCGCTGTGCATTTGCTGGCAATAGCGGAAGAGGCTTTCGACAGAACCGGGGTCTTGGCTAATGTCTGATGGGCCTAGAATCTCAGGAGAGATGGGCAGAGGGTTTCGTCTGAGATCAAGCTTAGTCAGGTTGGAGAGGCTGAGCAAACTGATAGGTATTTCAGAAATTTTGTTGTTTTCTAGATCAAGCGTGGTCAGGTTGGAGAGCTGTGCGATCGCCTCGGGAATCTGCGTGAGTTGATTGCTATCGAGGGAAAGCGTGGTCAGGTTGGAGAGCTGTGCGATCGCCTCGGGAATCTGCGTGAGTTGATTGCTATAGAGGGAAAGCGTGGTCAGGTTGGAGAGCTGTGCGATCGCCTCGGGAATCTGCGTGAGTTGATTGCTATCGAGGTAAAGCGTGGTCAGGTTGGAGAGCTGTGCGATCGCCTCGGGAATCTGCGTGAGTTGATTGCTAGAGAGGTAAAGCGTGGTCAGGTTGGAGAGCTGTGCGATCGCCTCGGGAATCTGCGTGAGTTGATTGCTATAGAGGGAAAGCGCCGTCAGGTTGGAGAGCTGTGTGATCGCCTCGGGAATCTGCGTGAGTTGATTGCTACCGAGGTAAAGCGTGGTCAGGTTGGAGAGCTGTGCGATCGCCTCGGGAATCTGCGTGAGTTGATTGCTATCGAGGGAAAGCGTGGTCAGGTTGGAGAGCTGTGCGATCGCCTCGGGAATCTGCGTGAGTTGATTGCTATAGAGGTAAAGCTCGGTCAGGTTGGAGAGCTGTGCGATCGCCTCGGGAATCTGCGTGAGTTGATTGCTAGCGAGGGAAAGCGTGGTCAGGTTGGAGAGCTGAGCGATCGCCTCGGGAATCTGCGTGAGTTGATTGCTATAGAGGGAAAGCGTGGTCAGGTTGGAGAGCTGTGCGATCGCCTCGGGAATCTGCGTGAGTTGATTGCTATCGAGGTAAAGCGTGGTCAGGTTGGAGAGCTGAGCGATCGCCTCGGGAATCTGCGTGAGTTGATTGCTATCGAGGGAAAGCGTGGTCAGGTTGGAGAGCTGAGCGATCGCCTCGGGAATCTGCGTGAGTTGATTGCTATCGAGGTAAAGCGCTGTCAGGTTGGAGAGCTGAGCGATCGCCTCGGGAATCTGCGTGAGTTGATTGCTAGCGAGGTAAAGCGTGGTCAGGTTGGAGAGCTGTGCGATCGCCTCGGGAATCTGCGTGAGTTGATTGCTAGAGAGGTAAAGCGTGGTCAGGTTGGAGAGCTGTGCGATCGCCTCGGGAATCTCTTGCAACTGAATATTTACAGTTGTTAGGTTGGTTAAAGTGTCGATCTTGAAGATGCACTTTGGAATCTCATTGAGGGGATTGCCGCTGAGATCTAGCTTATTTAATTTCTTTAACTGCGTGAGTTCTATAGGTAGATCGGTTAGCTCATTTCCGATCAAGGTGGGAACTAGTCGATCATCAACCCAGTTCCATTCTTTCACCTTTCCTAATATCAGCGTCTCTAGCTGCGTCAGCTTCCCGATCTCAGGCGGCAGCTCCATCAGCCCCTTCCCCGACAGATCCAACTCCGTCCAGCCCTCCGCCGCCGCCTGATCGATCAACCTAAGCAATTCGTCTTGAGTCACCGTTTTCGCCACCGTCATTGCTGCGGTTAGCATAGCGTAAGCCCAGACGAAAACTACAGCTACTGAGCCCTCCACAGCCTTTTGCCTGCACAGGTATTGAAGAAGCGCAGTCAAGTTTGCGAAAAGCGTAACGGCGATTGGGAAGAGCGCGATCAAGTGCAGGAGAAGTGTGGCGGCGATCGGGAGAAGTAGATCGGCGATCGGGAGAAGTGTGATTAAGTGCGGGAAGCGCGCGATCGAGGGCGAGAGAAGCGTGACGGTGTTCGAGAGAAGGGCGATCGAGTTTAGGAGAAGCTTAGGGACGTGCGTCTAAATAACATACCAATTGTGCATCGGTATCCCGTAGGGGCGTAGCATGCTACGCCCCTACGGGATGGGACGTTATTTATCAGCTACTCCCTTAACTGAATCCGGAAGAAGTGTGGTCAAGCTTGGGAAAAGCGCGATCGAGGGCGGGGGAAACGGAACGGCGATCGGGAAAAGTGCAACCGAGTGCGGGAGAAACGGAACGACGTTCGGGAGTAAAATTAAGGTGACTTTAATCCTCACAGGTCTGTAAAGCGGAGCTGCAAAAGCGGGAGAAATATCATGCCTGAAGCTGACATAAACATTCGGCTGGACTCTCAAATCGCAGCAGCTAGAAAAGCAGCGGCAATAGCCAACGCCGCTGAACCCAGAGCATTGTCAGCTAACTATGACGCTCAAACAGGCTACGTAACCATAAAGCTGAAAAGCGGTGCTGTTTACAGTTTTCCATCAGCTGATGTGCAGGGTTTGTCAAATGCGCCTGATGACGCGATCGCAGCTATACAAATCACCCCATCAGGTGACGGGCTGCACTGGGAAGCGCTAGATGTAGACTTCACGGTGAAAGGACTACTCTCAGGCATCTTTGGCACCAAGAAGTGAATAAGTGAACTGGAAGATGCCGCTGTACAGGCCAACCATACGTAGCCTGAGTGCAGAGAAGAAAAACAGACAGCTGTGTAGGATATCTGTATGGATACGAGCAGAGAGGGACTGTGATGATTGCGGAATTAAATCAGCTTATTGCCAATCGCATAGTCGCCAAACCTAATCAAATTCAAGAATACTGCCAGCGTTGGAAAATTGCCGAGCTTTCCCTATTTGGCGATGGACAAACGTGATGCAGCCTACCTGTGGGACATGCTTCAAGCCATTGATAAGATTCAAGACTTCGTTAGACTTGATCGGAAATTAGGAAAATGGATTCATCGATTGAGCGGATTACTCAATCCAGCATTAGGCTACGAACTACAGCTACCTGAGCGTCGAGCGGCCAACCTAGAAGCGGGGCTCTCAGCCTGTCCAAGCCTAGAGTTCATCATTGACAGAGCAGAGCGGCCGATTAATCGACCGAAAGATAAAGAGAAGCAGAAGAGCCACTACAGCCGCAAGAAGAAACAACACGCGGTGAAGAACAACGTGGTTACCGAGCGCGGTGGCAAAGTGGTGTACTTGAGTGGCACCTGCGAAGGCAAGCGTCATGAGGCGCAGCCAGTATCCGTTCCAGCAAGGCTAAGCAGGGCTATAGGCTTACCTCAACGAGATTGACTATCCGCTTGCGATATTTCTTTACAGTTCCCTGAGTATGACCGCGCATTCTCTATTACGCTGCTAGCCGCGCATCAGCGATAGAATCTGAGGCGTAATTCCCGTTAGATCTTGCACCTGTGAAAATGCTGTCGCACAGGGTCCAATCGCCAGCAGTGGCACCGGGTTGAAGGTGTGGCGTTTGGTTGAAAGGTCTTCAACATTGCCGTGATCGCTGGTAATAATGAGGGTGACATGGGGCGGTAGATGCGCGGTCGCACTCTTCAGAAAAGCATCAATCCGCTGAAGATAGGCGATTGCCATTTCCCAATTCTGCCCATGCCCCGCATAGTCTGTCAGATAGCATTCAAACAAAGTCACACCATATTGTCCGCTCAAGGCGGCTAGACGCTCTCCGGCGGTGGCTGGTGAGATTGGTTTCCTAGTGCGTTCAGGTGCTAGCGATCGCGCATTCCTAGCAGGCGGCACCGCGCCGATAATGTCCCAGAAAATGGCCTCTCCTTTCTCGTATTCGTATTGCATGCGAAAGGGGAGGTCAGCCGCTAGGTTTAGCAAAGTGCAGACAGAATAGCGGCGCTTTCGGCTGGCGATCGCATAAAAATACTCCGGTGAATACGCATTCGCTAAAGTCGCTGTTCTGCCCAGTGCGATCGCCCGCTTAAACAGTCCATATTTGTCAATCAACTGCCGCAAAGAGCCATTCGCAAATCCCGACTGATGTCTTCCTCGAAACTTAGGTGCATTTTGACCAGTATAGATTGTTGTTTGACCTGTTGCACTTTGCGGCAATCCTTTCACCCCTAATGTTGCATCAATTGATCTAAACAACAGATTAGACCGCTGAAGCGAGCCGCCTGCCAGCAGCTTTTGATCTAGATATTCTTCTATAAACGGCATCGCCGCTGAGGCAGAAAGCGGATTGTTTTTGCCCGAACTCCCCAAACCCAATCCATCTAGAAACACCAACAAAAAGCTAGTGTTCGATGAAGATAGAACAGATTGAGCTTTGTCCATTTAGGCGATCGCACTGACTCTAGGCAGCACTAAGGGAAAGTTGTTCTCATTGGCCCAGGTTTGGAGATCTGCGAAGGCGCGATCGCGATACTGTCCATACCGCTCTCTTTTGTTTCTCACCCGCTTTGGCAGCTCCGGAATGATGCCCATATTAGGTGGCATTGGCTGAAAGTGCTTTGGTTCAGCCGAGCTAATGAAATCAATCATCGCGCCGAGCATGGTTGTGACAGGCAGTGTCAGCGGCGTTTTGCCTAGTGCAATTCGAGCGGCGTTTGTACCTGCTAGCCATCCACCTGCGATCGCTGCCGTATATCCTTCTGTCCCCACCAGCTGCCCCGCCGCCAGCAAAGTCGGACGCGACTTAAACTGTAGCGACTTATTCAACAGCTCCGGCGAATTAATAAACGTATTGCGATGCATCACCCCCATCCGCACAAACTCCGCATTCTCAAGCCCCGGAATCATCCGAAACACCCGCTTCTGCTCACCCCAGCGCAAGTTGGTCTGAAAGCCCACCATATTCCACAGCTGACCCGCCTTATCTTCTTGCCGCAGCTGCACCACACCATAGGGCTTATGCACCTTATTCTCCGGCGCATCAAACGCCCCGTATTTCTCCGTATCAAATAGTCCCACCGGTTTTAAAGGCCCATAGCGCATTGTCTCCACGCCCCGCCGCGCCATCTCCTCAATCGGCAAGCACGCCTCAAAAAATTTCGCCGTATCGCGTTCAAAATCTTTCAGTTCCGCCTGCTCCGCCGCACACAGCTCGTGATAAAAGGCTAAATACTGTTCTTTATCCATCGGACAGTTCAGATACGCCGCCTCACCTCGGTCATACCGAGACGCCATAAAAGCAATATCCCGATTAATCGACTCACCCACCACAATCGGACTCGCCGCATCAAAAAAGCTCATATAAGCCTGCCCTGCAAACCGCTCCAAATCCTCACTCAGCGATTCACTCGTCAGCGGCCCCGTCGTCAGCACCGTCACACTCTCGTCCGGAATCCGCAGCACCTCCTCTCGCCGCAGTTCCACCAGCGGATGCTGAGCCAACGTCGCCGTCAAATCCTGTCCAAACACACCGCGATCCACCGCCAGTGCCCCACCCGCAGGCACCGAATGCTCATCCGCCTTGCCAATCACAATCGACCCTAACCGCCGCAGTTCCTCATGCAACAGCCCCGAAGCGCGGTCAGTCCCCATCGCCCCAAACGAATTGCTACACACCAGCTCCGCCAGATGCTCCGAATGATGTGCAGGACTCTTCTTCACCGGACGCATCTCATGCAGCACCACCGGCACCCCCGCTCGCGCGATCTGCCAAGCCGCCTCCGTCCCTGCTAGGCCACCCCCAATCACATGAATCGGCTGCTGCTCACTCATCTTCACCACTCACACACTCACTAAACTGACCTGCTGTCTAATTCTAGAGGGTATTGTTATTAGTCGCTGCTTGTTGTGAGAGACCAAATTAGAGTGAGTAGTCAACTCAATCGGCCACTACGACTACCGCAAACGAAGCCACTTAACATAACTATCCTATTCGGCAGCGACTGCCACCTTAATAGGCTGATAGAAACGCTAGAGCAGGTTTATCCAAGCATCTTAGAGAAAGTCAGGTCTGGACTATCGCCGAAGCCATCAAAGCAAAAGAAAGCAGTTTAAAGTAAAGACGGCATTGTTCCTGCACCCGTCAAGCGGATAATTGAACGTAACGCCTGGATAGAAAAATGAAAGTCTCTGACGAACCACTTCGAGAAAACCTTCTTAGACGCCAAGGCAAAGATGAACTTTCCCTCGTTGGATCCATGCTCAGTCGGCTTACAATCGCTCCTTGAGGCGCAAGATATGAGACGCAAGATATGAGACGCAAGATATGAGACGCAAGATATGCCCTACAACCTATTTCTAGAGTTTGTTTGGTGTTGAGGCACAACGGCACGCTCTAGCTCTAAAGATCGAGATCGTTTTACAGTTAGATAGAAGCGGTATACGAACCACAGAATTAGGCTGACAACAATCATCTCTCCGCCATCCTCGAATGCAGCGAAGAGAGCATTTTTGTTAATGGAAAGCTGAAACGCCTCTTTAGCCGCGATGTGCAGCATATCGACTAAACCGCCAAAGAAGCCTAGCCCAACCAAGAGCACCAATAGCCCTTTAGAAAGCGCCCTAGCGGTGGAGGAGCGATCAATTCGGCTACATAGCGTAAGAATTGCGGCCACTATGACCCCCATCATGACGTAAACTGCTATTTCGCCATAGTCTTCAGGGCGTAAGTTGTACATTGACGGAATAGAAAACCACGTAGCCAGATTGCGGCCTAGGGATTCGTGAATACTGAGAGCATCATCTGCACACAGCATCGCAAAGACCAGTGCCCATCCGCCTATCAGAGCGCTTTTGTATGCTTTCATAGAAGCGCTAAGCAAGAAGATAATGATACCGAATTTAAAGTACTGAAAGTACTCTGCATATCCACCGTCCTCTGATACTGAGAACATATTCCCGTAATCTGCGAGGCCAGTTTTAAACCGCATAACGCTGGCCGCTATAAGCACAAAGTCTAGTCCGATCAAAAAGAATAAAAGGCGCTTACTAGAACGGCTGTGGCCCCCTTTGACAATTGAAATCATTCGTTGTGTTTTCATTAAAGCAAATAGAGCATCGTCAACGCTTGGTTCTAGAATCACCTTTTGAGGCAGTGCTGTTATCTAAGGCTTTCAGAAGCTGACAACCCTACTTTTGGTCTTGACACTGCAATATCGAACACGAAAATTGCTTTAAACGATCGATATGTCTTTTGCGCTACTCAGCCGAGCTTTGCTTAATCTCTTGTTAACCTTCTGTTAATTTTTTATCAAACTGTACTGAATGTCAACCTCACTGGCCTTAGGCAACAGCTATAAAACAGAGAAGTAGAGACAAGTCTCTTCTCCATACATAGACGACAGCTATTCTCGACTTATCTCAAGAAGCGACTCGTCGTCTTAATGGATAGCTCTTCCACAATCAAGAACCTTGTCAAAAGCGAGTTTATCTTCGAAAGAGCCTGTGATTTTCTGTAGACAGTCCACTGGACAAGCAGCCGAAACTGGCTTCTGCGGCTGGCTTCTGCGGCTGGCTTCTGCGACTGTGCGATCGCCGCTTCTATTGCCAGTCTTTATTCCAAAAGTATACTAGTCGTCGTTGTGAAATTCTCTGCTATCTGCAATTAGCCTTGATTTTCTATGCACAGCTACTCACAAACCGTCTCTATGTCTCTATGGGTTATGGTCATCTTCTGAATCTGCCAGCTGTCGCCAAAAATCATCGATATCTCGAGCGATTGAGTTATAGAGCTTTTGAGCGGTAGCTAAATTTCCCTGTAGCTGGTCTCGATCGATGTCCGCGCCGTAGGCATGTCTGAAAATACGGCGGAAAGTTCTTAGCCTGTCCATCAAATCGAAGGATTCTTCTGATAAAAATACAGGTCGAGCACCTTCCATCGGTTGACTCATTCTCAATAGCAGCGTTCTATGCCAGCTGCCATCAGAACCAATATTATTCTCAAAAGCACTAGCAATTAGTTTTAGCAAGTCTTCTACAGAGCTATATAGATTGTGAACTTGGTAAGCGATGCTATCTAGCTGTCCAAGTGTGTTCCAGCCGTCTTCTAGCCTAGAATCAAGCTTGTCACTGACCCGCTCCATTAGTCTGGATTGCGCTTTTATCTCAGCTCTTATTCGGATAGCTCTTGCGCGGTCCATGCTATTCCCTCGCGGCGAATCTTCTCAGCAAAGTGGCACTGATCAAGAGGAACTACGTCAACATCTCGAACTACAGGCATTCTAGACACCAGAGCAAAGATATCGCCTTCCTTGTAGGTTTCTATGGCAAGATCTACATCCGAGCGCTGAGTAAAGCGGTTTGGGACAGTTACTGAACCAAAAAGATAGCCGCTGCTGATGCCGTAATTTTGAGCGTTAGCCGTTAGCCAATCCAGCGTTCGCTGCAAAAGCTGCTGACGAACTTGCTTGCTGTTTTTCTCTGGCCAGTCTGGCATCGAGTAAGTGAGTAGAGAACGCCATACGGGAACATGATGAACTGACTCTATTCTAGAAGACTCACAAATTCCTATTGAAGCTGTGAGCGGATCTTTTCAGTATCTAACTCATGGCCAATTACAACCAGTTTGGTTTGCTGAGGCTCGTTTGCTCTCCAGGGACGATCGTAAAAGTAGTCGAACCGATTGCCAACGCCGTTTAGTACCAGCCGCATTGACTTTCCTGGTACGGCGACGAAGCCTTTTATCCGATAGATCTCCTGCTCGTTCACCAGTTGAGTAAGCTGTTTTACCAGTGCCTTTGGCTCAAAAGATTTATCTAGCGTCAGGGGAACAGAAGTGATGTCTTCATCGTGGTCGTGTTCTTCTTCGTGGTCGTGGTGGCTGTGGCGGCTGTCGAGATTGTCTTCTACGGCAGCGTTGAAACCAAGCAGTATATCGGGACTGATGCGACCGCTGTGACAAGGGACGACTTTGACGCCGTCCTGGAGTTCGCTTGCTAGCCAGGTCTTGACCTTATCAAGATCGCTTGGTTCTACGCGATCAACTTTGGTAAGCAGCACCATATCTGCGCAGCCCAGCTGGTCTTCAAATAGTTCTTCGATCGGTGTTTCGTGATCCAGCTCTTCGTCGGCCTGACGCTGTGCTTCTAGTGCATCTAAATCACCGACCAAGTCGCCTTTTGCCAACGCTTCACAATCAACGACGGTAATGACGCCGTCGACGGTGGCGCTAGTGCGAATTTCGGGCCAGCGGAAGGCTTGAACTAAGGGCTTTGGCAGAGCAAGTCCTGATGTTTCGATGACAACGCAATCTAGCTGATCGCGGCGTTCGATCAGTGCTTGCATGGTAGGTAGGAATTCTTCTTGAACGGTGCAGCACAGACAGCCGTTTGCCAGCTCTAGAATGTTGTTCTCGAGATTGTTGTTTTCTATAGGTGTGCCTTCTTCCTCGCACACTTGACAGTCGCGCAACAGTTCGCCGTCGATACCAACTTCGCCAAATTCGTTGACGATGACAGCGATGCGTCTGCCCTGATTGTTTTGCAAGAGATGGCGGACGAGAGTGGTTTTGCCAGCGCCCAAGAAGCCAGTGACAACGGTAACCGGTAGCTTGCTCATACCAGCAGTCCCCCAATGAAGGCTGATCCTACGCCTAGCACCATGAAGCCGGCGTGACGGATGGAAATTAGGCCGGTGGCTTTGTTTTGCTCGATAGCTCGTTTGGAAAGTAGGTAGGCGGTGCAGGCGATCGCACCCTCGACCCCAGCAAACCCAATCAAATAAGCCACCAAGGGCGTCGCCTCCGCGCCCACTACCGCCTCACCATAGGCATAGCCATGAAAGACACCCGCCAGCGTAGCCAGTATCATCACCAGCGACAGGTCTAGGCGATCGCGCATCACCACCAGCGCCCCAAACAATAGCACCGAAACAGAAATCACTATCTCCGCCACCGGCAGATCAAGCCCAGCCAAATGCAGCCCTGTACCCACTAGCGTTGCCAACACAAAAGCAGTCGGAATCCGCCAGCCTTTGCTAACCACAGCAGCCAGCAGTCCCGCTGCAATCACAAACGCCAGATGATCGAGACCAATAACGGGATGGCCAGCGCCCGAGAGTATCCCTTCAAAAATATTTTTGGGAGCGCTGCCGCCAAACGGGTGGTGAGCTAGTGCCGGCTTGGCCAAAGTTAAGCTAGCCAAACTGGCGAAAAGGACGCTAGATAAAATCCAACGGTTCGATAGAGAATTATTCATGAGTTACTTCCTTGTCTGTGCCTCGCAGACAGCGGTTAAGTGCAGTGGAAAAGCGCACGGGCATTCTGGCTCAGGCAAAGGGAAGAGGCTTTCTCAAGCATTCGGACAAAGCGTCAAAATGTCTTTACCATCACAGCTGCGGGACAGCGCCGGTTTTTCACCGAACTTTCCCCGTGCATAGCTAACTAGACTAGCACGGCACATAGGGACACAATAGTGAAGGTCTGTTACTGGATCATTCGTAAAAATTCATAGGTCCATCCGACTCACTCACTATGCTCAAAGCCGTTATTTTCGACTTAGATGGCACCTTAACTGACAGCGACAAAGTACATTTTCAGGTTTTCCAAGAGCTGTTTGCCCAGCGGGATGTGGAGATAGACAAAGCATTCTATAAAGAGAAAATCAGCGGACGGCAGAATGCAGCGATTGTAGAAGAATTTTTTCCTGAGCTATCAGAAGCAGAAGGCAAGGAATTCAGCGCTAAAAAAGAAGCCCTTTTTCGGAAGCGGGCGCAGGGATCGCTAGAAGCCGTGCCAGGGCTGAGCGAGTTCTTGTCAGAGATTGAAGCGCAGGGCTTAGCGGCAGCAGTGGTCACTAATGCACCGCCAAAAAACGCTAATTTCCTGCTAGAGACATTGGGCCTAAGTGAACGATTCGAGCCGGTAGTTATTGCCGACGAGCTGCCCAGGGGTAAGCCCGATCCACTTCCGTATCAGACGGCTTTGGACCTATTAGATATCAAGGCTGAAGAAGCTGTCGTGTTTGAAGATTCAACAGCAGGAATTCGTTCGGCGGTAGGTGCGAAGATTATCACGATTGGGATAATGACCACGCATACTGAGGATGATTTGCTGAGCGTGGGGGCACAGCGGGCGATCGCAGACTTCACCGACCCCTATATCAAAACCCTGCTTCAATCCGCCTGATCTTTCTCGACTTGGTTGCGCCTGCGCCGACAGCGATCAGAGCAATACTTTACCTCGTCCCAGCATTTCTCCCACTTTTTTCGCCAGGTGAAAGGGCGACCGCAAACTTGACAGGTTTTGGAGGGGAGATCGGATTTCTTGCGTTGGCGAGGCATGGGGAGTAGAAGGGGGAAGGGAAAGGAAATGGCTGCTTAATATATTGTATCGAGATGCTTTTGCCGTTGGCAGAAAATGGGGAATGGGGAATGGGGAATGGGCAAACAGGTGAACAAGGGGCTCTAGGGAAGGTCAGGATTGTTTTGGTGGCTCCGGCGGGGCCTTTGAATGTGGGATCGGTAGCGCGAGTAATGAAGAATTTTGGGCTGTCGCAGCTGTATCTAGTTGATCCGCAGTGTGACTATTTGGGGGCCGAGGCTTTGCAGATGGCGGTACATGCCGACGATTTGTTGCAGACGGCGCAAAGGGTGCAGACGATTCCTGATGCGCTGGTGGGGTGCGAGTATGCGATCGCAACCACCGCCCGCATTCGAGGCTTCGATGCTCAGCTCGACCCACCAGAAGTCGCGCTACCTCACCTATTCACTTCAAGCAACCAAAGCGACACCGCCCTCCTCTTCGGCCCAGAAGATCGTGGTCTCAGCAACGAAGAACTCACCTACGCCCAGCAATTCCTCAAGATCCCCACCACCGACACCTACAGCGCCCTCAACCTAGCCCAAGCCGTTACTATCTGCTGTTACGAACTCTCTCGAGCCAGCCATTTGCCGCAAGAAAACAAAACGCTTCCTTTACAAAACACCCCTTCATCTGCTAAACAATCGGAATCCGTCTCATCAAACTCACTATCTAGCCCAGTTGAAAGACAAGCCCGGCAACAGCCCAAAGCCAGACTAGAAGAACTAGAAGGGTACTACAAACATCTAGAATCTCTTTTGTTACAGGTGGGCTATCTCCATCCACACACAACAGACAGCCGAATGCGTAAGCTCAGGCAACTGTTACACAGAGCTGCTCCGACTGCCCCTGAAGTCGCCCTGCTGCGTGGCATGCTTCGGCAAACAGAGTGGGCACTTTCTCAGTCAAACAAGCATACAAATAACGGCAAAAGCAAAGGTTAAACCCTGTTATGACGGATACCTACAACTCGCGTAACGATCGTATCGGGAGCCAAAATGCTGACGCTCAGCCACAGTCCATCCCTGCTAGACAGATAGCTAGCCAAATAAACAGCCAGTCAAACAAACAGTCAAACGGCCAAACAAACGGACAGCTAGCCAGCCAGCCAATCAACCGGTCAGCCCAGACCACTAGACAGATAAATCCCCCTGCTAATAAGCCACCTATTCGTAGCCGCCGTCCTCGCACCACACCCCCTCACCCCAGAGGGACCACTGTAGAACGTCGGCGGCTGTTCAGTACTAATCCGGACCGCGTCAAAAGCAAATCCGCCAATCGTACTCGCGCCCTCAAGGCCAAACCGACTTCATCTGGGAACCAGGCTCCAAGCCCCGTGCCAATCCGCTCTTTCAGGCGGTCAAAAGAACCTGTAGCCGGTGGTTCTAGATCGGTAGCGAGTAGATCCGGCACTAGAAATGTAACTCCACTCAAGTCTAGAACGCGGCCATCGCTGCCTAATACCTCAACTTCGGGTCAGATCCCGCCCTCTCGGGGGTTAGTTCGCCGTCGTCGCCGTTCGCTCAAACCACCTGCGCCTATCCGGTACGTTGTTCAGCTGATTATCGTGGGTTTAGGCGTAGCTGCCATTGGCGGAACTTTACTCAAGGTATTGCCGAAAGCACCTGTCCAAGAGACTGCTGAGGTAGCCCCTATCGCAGCGACTAGCAAACCGACAAGGACTTTCCCCATCCAGCTCACGAAAGAGATCGCACCGCTAAAGGCGGAATTGGAATCGCTACCGAATTTGTATCCTAGTCTGGTTCCCAAAATCTTCTATGCGGATGTGGACACGGGTGAGTATGTCAGTGTGACCAGCAGCGAGGCGATCGCAGCTGCCAGCACAATCAAGCTGCCGATTCTACTAGCCTTTTTTGAAGAGATCGATGCGGGCCGAATTAATACCGACCAAACTATGACAATCCAGCCTCAGCAAATCGCCTCTGAATCTGGGGAGATGCAATTTGCTGAACCTAGTACGCAGTACACAGCGCTAGAGGTGGCTTCTCAGATGATTATCAACAGTGACAATACAGCTACGAATATGATGATCGATTTGTTGGGTGGACCAGAAGCCCTCAATAATCGATTTGCTGGGTATGGGCTAGAGACCACCCAGCTGAATGCGCCTCTACCAGACCTAGAAGGTACCAATTTAACTAGCGCCCGCGATTTGGCGCATACGATGCTGCTAATTAGTCAAGGTCAGGCTTTGAGCACCCGATCGCGCGATCGCGTACTCAACATTCTCAAACGGACCCGTAGCAAAGGTCTGATACCTGCCAATCTAGAAGAGAGAGGCGCACTGACTTACAACAAAACAGGCGACATCGGCTCAGTACTAGGCGACGTAGCCTTAGTGGATTTACCGAATGGCAAACGCTATGTGGTTTCTGTCCTAGTTCAACGTCCAAATAACGACGGGCGTGCTAGAGAGCTGATTCGCCGGGTGTCTAGCCGCACGTATCAAATCACAGAAAAAGCCGTACAATCAGTCGTTGTTCCTCCCGATGAACCCGCAGGAGACCCCGCCTCAGGGGTAGAGGATACTGCCACAGATTCCGATCAAAGCTTTACGACTGAGCCATAGAATACGCCAGTGAGAACCATCCTAGCTCTACTAGCGGCACATCAACTAAATTGGGTAAGCTCTACGTAAGTAAGTCGTGTCTAAAAAGATCGTTGATGATCAGACTATGCAGCATTAGTCGTTTTTTCAAGAGTGCTCACGCTGGCTCGACACATTACACAGCAATAGGCAAAGAGACGACAGAAGACTTTTAAACAAGCCTATCTATGGTCAGCACATCCCAGAACTCATCTAAAAGCCCACCCCAGAATCTACCCGGTTCTACCGCAGTTTTATTGGACTCTCCCACTGCGCCACGACCGCTCTCGTTCACGCTGAAGGTCTCTCATCCGGTCACCCCAAACGATGTCTTTAGCTCAAACTTTTCCAAAGCAGGCTTTTCTGGTCTTGATGTCCGGCAGCTCGCATCAGAAGGTTATTTTCAGGCGATCGCCTATCTACTAAATCAAGATCTGGTTGCTCAAAACATCTACGCTCAGGTCTCTCGCAGCGAAATTGCCGGGCGATTGAAAATTCTTGTGGAGTATGAACGAGCGCCACAGCCACAGCGGTTAATTCGATTTATCTGTGATCGCATTTACACACTCGACTCCGATTTAATCGAAGGTGTTCATCTGGTTGCGCGTATCATTGGCTCCGCCAAAACCGACTGGGAAGAACGTATCCGCATTCCAACTATCAGCCAGCGCCGACCATCTTCAGAACTCTCTCTTGACATCCCAGACGCGAGCAGCACAGACGCCGATGGCTCAAGTACTGACAGCTTAGAGGATCTCAAGCTGCTGCACGAATCTGCTCGTAGCAAAGTAGCTCGTCAGGTTATCCGTAGCCAGTTCAAATTTTTCCGAGCTGCCCTTCTATCTGGAACAGCTACCGCCGCTTTTCTCTTCGGTGGGCTAACAGATCTAATTTTATCCGAGCGGCTCTTCACCTCTGCCGCCGTTCAGCCGGAGGTAGCGATCGCACCCTGGTACGAAGAGTCATCAGACGCGACAGAGGTCGCCTTTATCCCAAAACCGCCGCGCTTCACAGGTAGAACGGTTGAAGCAGCGCTAGAAACGGTTTCTGTCATTCCTCATCAGCCAGGTGACTCTCCCCAAGACCCAACAGTTACTCTACTCTTTGGCGGCGAACTGGGCCTAAGCGACTTCGTATTCGAAGACGCGGACAGTCTTGATCGGCTATTTTCTGAGCTGGGAATTTATCGGCGAGCGGATATCGCCATGCTTGGCCTATCAGAACCGCTAGCGACACCAAGCACGTCACTACAAGAGAATTTCTACCATCGCACCCGGCCCGAAGCAGTGCAGGCACTAAAGGCTGGCGGCATTGACATCGTTAGCTTAGCCAGCGAGGGAACGTTAACCTACGGCGTTCGAGGCCTCGAAGAGACCCTGAAAACGCTAGACCAGGGAGGGATCTATCGAGTGGGGGCAGGGCGAGACCAGCAGGAAGCACATCGACCCGAGATTCTAGAAGTCAAGGGCCAGCGAGTTGCTTATCTCAGCTACAATTCTGAGGCGCTAAAGGCCGCAGAGGGAGACACCGCAGGCGTCGCAGCGACTAGAAATAAAGAGCAGCAGCATATCTCAGAAGATATCCAAACGATTCGATCTCAGGTGGATTGGATTGTAGTGAACTACCGCTGGGGAGACCTATTAGAAACCTCAGAAAATGACTTGGAGGAGGATTTGGAAGATGCCTCGAAAGACGCCTCCAAAAACAGCGTGCCAGCAGAGTGGCAGCGATCGCTGGCTCACGATGCAATTGATGCAGGTGCAGATCTGGTGGTGGGATACCATCCTAGCCAGATACAGGGGGCAGAAATTTATCGCGATCGCGCGATCGCCTATTCGCTAGGCGACTTCGTCTTCGGCAAAGCACCCTTAGAAGATCACGACACCGTTGCCCTGCGAGTCTCACTACGAAACCAACAGATGAAAGTAGAATTTCTACCCGTCAGTATTCGCAATTCGCAACTGCAAATGGCAACCGGAGAGCACGGCAGCGCCATCCTCCAGCACATCCGCCGAGCCTCGCAGACTTTCGAGCGCCCTATGCAGTTTCCCGCCATACTCAAAGCGCGATCGGCTGATTTGCCTCCACTGCCAACCGTCTCTCCACCTATCCAAAACAGCGATCAACCTCTACCGCCCGCTTCCTCTCATCCCTTCATCAAGCCGACCTCCGTTCCCTTCGTCGAACCGGCTGTAGAACCAGAACTTACCCCCGATCCTTCTCGCCGGGAAGCCCCAAATCCTTTATTGCACGAGTCAGATGCACTCTTTCAGCCCAGAGCTGAAGATGAAGAAATCTTGACTAACTAGCTATCAAAACAGCCAGCAGATCAGCAAAGACTCAATAAAAAGAAGACTCAGTAAAAATATGGATTCGCTAACACTCAGGTAACTTTTGAAAACCTGTTAGGGAAGGCTTGAGTGTGTGCCAATATTCTCAACTTTGAACAGTGATAGGCTCCTATCACCTGTCAGAACAGCTCGCGTATGTATATAAGATCACACTCTCAATTAATGAACCCCAAAGAATTCCTGTCAAACCTCTTTTAATACAAGGATCATAGAAAGTTCAATGTCAGTATCCGAACTCGCCTCACGGCCATTCAACATCCAGTACGCACATGCGAAGTACAGGCAATGTGTGGGTCAGTTCCACAACTGGCTGATATTGAGATCTCAGAACTATTTCGTCCTTGAGGATGTTTTTGAAGCTTTGATATAAATTTTTCAGGATTTGAGTATCGCAGTCCGTATATATGAAAAGTGGAGCTGTCACTAGACGCACCGCTCGAGAATAATTCTGAAATGTCACTCGTGAGATATGAAAAAAATGGGTAGGGCAGGCAAAGCACTTAAATGTGTTCTCCAACAGTATGGCATCAGTCAAAACAGGCTAGCTGTCACCATGGGGGTGGCTCGGTCCACCGTCAATCAGTGGGTAAATGAGGTCAGCGATCCGCTAGCTGATTCTATTCCAGACATCGTTACCGCCTTAGAGACATTAGAACCCTCTGCGGCGCAAATCTTTTTGCAGCTGTATATTCAACGCAGAGGTACCCCTACCGGCTAGCACGAGACAATAGACATTAAGGCAGCCAGATTGGATGGCGGCCCGCAACTTCAAGCGGCGTGGGGGGCAAGGAAACAGGCTCCCCATTTTGTCGCTCTTCTAAAGTACTGAAAAGCGGCAATAGCCAGAGCCGATGGGTAGGGCCTGTATAGCTGCTAGCGACTAGCTGATCGTCTTCTGTTAGAACTTCATCGAATAAGATAGCCAAGCCGTCCGGAGCCAGATCGATAGTGATCTCGGGCTGGGGTGGTAGCTCTATGAGCTTTTGAGCTTCACCTGTTTCTACATTCACAGCAGCTAGATAAGAGCTGGACTGATAGATGTCTTCGTAGCTATCTGCGAGCGGATCGAGTTCGCTAGATTCGTCGCTGTTGTCTAGGTTGTCCTCTCGAACGAGCTGAGTAATCAGACTGTACAAGAGCTTGCCATCGTTATCGAACTGAGCGCTGACAATTGAACCGTCGGTATCTAGCAAAGGTTTTTCTTCACCCCGGTTGGTGACTAGAAACAGCGTTTGCGTAAACCGTTTGTCTGGATCGTCCTGATTGAAGTTGACGAGCGCTGCCGCGCTGCCGTCACTGGCAATATCCAATGTCAGACCATAGTCAGGTAGAAAGTCAATCAGCGCATCTGAACCACTGGGTTGGCTCTCATCTTTAGTGTTATCTGCTTCACCAACAGTATTATTCGCTTCACCAATGTCAGGATCTAAGGACAAGATGGCCGTGCCCTGTCCCTGCTGCAAAAGCAAGGAGCTACTGTCTGGGGCAATTCTAAAGTCTCCACCGGGTTCGGTGTCGAGCTTTCGAGGAGGCTGATTGGCTTGTAATATCCACTGTCCAAAGTCGGTAGGATTGTTCTGTTTAACGCGCTGTATAACGATGGTGTTGCCGTCAGGGGACAGATCAAATTTCAGGTTTTGGTAGTCGCGGTTGTCCAGTACGAGTTCTGTGGTCCCAGCTTCGGGGGTAGAGCGCTGTTGCCAGAGCTGCCACTTGGGTGCGGCGGACGGTTGAGCAAGTCCGGTGGTGACGGTGTAAAGCTCGGCGGTAGCGGCGCGATCGGTATCGTTTGCTGTACTGACGGCTGAAAATAAGATGCGATCGCGTTCTGGATACGGTTGAAAATCTAAGACCAGCTGACCTTCAGGCGTCAGCAGCGTTTTTTCTTTTTTGGTCAAGTTAAACAGGATTAAGCGTCCGGATTCATCGCCTTCTGCTCCGATATAGACAAAGGCGCGATCGCGAGATTTAAACTCACTTGAAAATGGCTGAAAACCTGCTTGCCCACTCAGCGCCTGAGCTTCGGGCAGGTCAATCTGATAGGTTTCACCATAGGGCGCAGGCAAATCTAGCGTATAGGCCATCCGCCGTCCGGCCCAGCTGATTTTGCCAGAGAGTTCTGGCTCTATACGCAAATTTTCTTCGACACTCCGAGGCTCCATCGGCTGGCTGAAGTTCAATAGAAAAGCCACATCGTTAGTTGTGATGGGCTGATTTTGCCAGGAAAAATTTCGTACTCGAGGCAGCGTCTGCGAGCCGAACAGCAGCATCGCTGTAATTACCAGCGCTAGTAGAGCGATAGCGATGGAAGCGGCGCGGTCTAAGGGTTGACCAAAGGATTGACCGGAAGATCGGCCCGATCTTCGGCTAGAGCGGGGCTGAGTCATCAGTATTCGTAAGGATTCTTGGGTTCTTCGATAGTGCGAATAGCGGTGGGTGCGATCGCAATCTGTCGCCGTCCACCCAGGGTCTCTGTTTGTATACTGCCAGTCACCGACAGCCAGCTATCCACCGAATAAACAGGCTGAGAAGCATCACGCCCCAACGAAGCTGCTGAGAGCTTTACTGGCAGTCCTACCGGATAGGCATCAGCCGCGCAGCAAGTCAGCACAAACCGCGACACCATTAGATAGCCCTCAGGCCAGCCGTCTGGATAAATTACAAATCCCTCTACTTCTACACTTTCGCCCTCATAGGCATCAGGCTCGGGGTACACGTTCATCAGCCGAATCCAGTCAATGATCGAGCGTTCCTCTGGCGTACTAGCTCGCTCAAACCGCTGTGGCTGCGCTCTAGTCAAAGAGAGCGTATCAGAAATGCCACGCTGCTCCGCTGTTTGACTAGCAAAAGCACGGGGCGTGTAGATCAGGCCGAAGACAGCAACCGCTAGAAGGATGGCGCTACTGAGGTTGCCGGGAAGAAAGGTGGTGTGGCTCTGGTCAACGTCTGTTCGTTTTTGTACGGGTAGGCGACGAAATGTCTGCCAGGTGCGATACAGCGCCAAAAACGCCAGAATAATAGCAGCTGAGTTAGAAAGCCAAGCATAATCAGGATGAAGTAGCAGTAGCAGTTTGCCACCGAACCAGTAGCGAAACAACATCGCACTCCACACGCCTAGCGCCAGCACGTCCAACAGATCTCGCCAGGGCAGTCGAGAGAAAGTATGAGACTGTCGGGTCAAACCAGATGGGCGTGATCGCATAGCAAATTAATCAGACTGCTAAAGATGTTAGTCGCTAAAGATATTAGTCGCTAAAGATATTAGCCGCTAAAGATATTAGCCGATGTACAAATTGACAAATAGTGACAGCGCAAAGCTCATCATCGCCGCCAAGGCAAATAGATAAAACACCGCCCGGCTCTTAAAAACAGTCAGCAGCAGTCCAATGTTTTTGAGGTCAATCATCGGCCCAAAAATCAAAAATGCCAGCAGCGAACCGCTCGTAAACGTAGAGGCAAATGATAGCGCAAAGAACGAATCTACCGTCGAGCAGATAGAGACCACCGCTGCCAACAGCATCATTGCCAAAATCGACGACACCATCCCCTGTCCCAATCCCAAGATAGTTTCTCTCGGAATGGCCACCTGCACCGTAGCAGCGATCGCACTGCCGAATACCAGGACTGCGCCTAGCTCTCGCAGCTCTCTCACCATGTTTTCTAATGCTGATTCAAACTTACTCGCAATCGGCTGTTCAATCGCTGGGTTGGCTACTAAACGCTGAGCCACAGGCGTATCTAGCTGAAAAGATCCGCCCGCTGTACCGGCCAGAAAGGTACCACCTTGTAACAAAGCCGACGAACTCAATACAGACGACTGATCTGCCGCTGTACCTTTCGCCGCTGAGCCCTTCGCAGCCAAGGCTTGTCCTCGAAATCGACTGCGTTCTACCGTCTCCTGTAAAAAAGGACCAATATCTGCCTGACGGCTAAACACCCAGCCCACCACCGTTGCAATCAGCAGCGTAAAGCCCACCCGCATAAAGACGATCTCTGGCTGTCCTCTAAACGCAACCCAAGTCGCCCAAAACACCACCGGATTAACCGTTGGTGCAGCCAGCAAGAAACCAATCGATACAGCCGTTGGCGCTCCTTGCACTAGCAGCCGTCGCGCCACTGGCACGTTTCCACACTCACAGACTGGAAACAACAAACCGATCAAGCTACCTACTAGCGCACCCAGCAGAGGATTCTTGGGCAGGACGCCGATCAGTTGACGATCGTCAACAAAAAACAGTAACAGACTGGAAAAAGCGACCCCAATTAGCAAAAAAGGAACTGCTTCTACCAACAGGCTAAGAAACAGGGTGAACCCTGTGTTGAGTTGAACCATTATCAAGGGTTGCTAGAGCGAACACATCCTACTACAGGCACTGCCAAATCTAACAATTTTTTGGGGTTGTTGCGTTTACGCGAGGTCTATGTCGTGTTCAAAGCTACCACATTCGAATCTTCACAGCGCTAATTTGACCACCAAAGCACACCTCAACGTCACCTCCACGGTCGCGTAAACGCTTTTCATAAGCACCCACATAGCGAAATCCGCTCTCGTCGATGGCAAACTCTGTGGGCAAAGGCTGAGTACATTGGTTACAAAATATAACGTCCGGTTCGTCGTCCTTGCCATCTAGAGGAGGGGCCGGTAGATTCACATTCCAAAACTCACCTGGCTGTGTATCCGTTTTCATGAGCTGTTGTATCGCTTGGTGAGCTAGGCGAGTGGCACGGGGCCAGTCGAATGGCTGGGACCGATAGCGGTATTGCGAAATAGCAATGCCCGGTTTGCGCAGTAGGGCAGCTTCTCTGATGGCGGCGACTGTTCCAGAAACATACGTATCCGAGCCCAAGTTACCACCTGCATTGATGCCAGAAAGCACCCAGTCTGCATCTGGATAGAGATGACTGATGGCTACCCGACTACAGTCGGCAGGTGTACCACCGATGGCGTATTCAGAATCACTGCGCTGATCGATGGCGATCGCACCCCCACGATTCAGCTGATGGCTACACCCCGACAGATGCGTATCTGGAGCAACAATCACAGATTGACCTAGCCCATTCATTGCCGCTTGAAGCGCTAGAATTCCTGGCGCACCAATACCATCGTCATTAGTTAGAACAAATAAAGGCATAATCAGCGACCTGCCGCGTCCACATCTACATCTCCAGAGAACACCAGCGTCGCTGGTCCAGTCATGTAGATGCGATTGCTGTTAGCCCACTCAATTTCTAGATTGCCGCCGGGTAGCTCGACTGTGGTTTTGCGATCGCACTTCCCATTCAGCACCGCCGCTGTCACCAGCGCACAGGCACCCGTTCCACAGGCCAGCGTCGGCCCTGCCCCGCGCTCCCATACCTTCATCTTCAAAAAGTCAGGCCGCACAACTTCCACAAATTCTGTATTAATCCGCGCTGGAAAAGCCTTGTGATTTTCAAACAGCGGACCGATTCTGTCTAACGGCACTGCCTTCACGTCCTCAACGAACGTAACGCAGTGAGGATTGCCCATGCTGACGCACGTCACCTGCCAATCTTTACCATCTACTGTCAGCATCTCGTCAACCACCTTGCCTTCAGGGGTACTCAGCGTCGTCGGAATATCTTTAGCGGTCAAAATCGGCTCACCCATATCCACCGTGACCTGATCGTCTGGCTTTAGTTCAGGGCGAATCATCCCGGCAAGGGTATGAATAGTGTACGTGTGTGGCAGCTTGGGCTGGTTACCATCTTTCGTTTCTAGATCGGCGATAAACTTTGCTAAACAGCGGATGCCGTTGCCACACATCTCAGGCTCCGATCCATCTGAGTTATAGATGCGCATGGCGTAGTCTGCACCTTCCTTTCCGGGCAGAACGAAGATTACGCCGTCTCCGCCGATGCCAAAATTGCGATCACACACATCCACTGCCTGCTCTGGCGTAATCAAAGGCTGCTCACTTGCCCGGTTATCGACCAAAACAAAATCGTTACCGAGACCGTGATACTTGCTAAACGGAAGGGAGGCCATAGCAGAAGGAAGAAAAGTACAAACTCTTCAGCATTTTATACCGCTTTCTCTTCCCCAAACTCATAGACAGCTTCTATAGGTGCTATCGATCGCCAACAAACGATCGCCAATAGAACAAGACGGGCAATCTGAAAGTGCAACTCTTTTTGATATAGATCAATCCCAACTTCCTATGGCTTCTCAAGCATTCGATACCGGTCTACCCAGCATTCGCCAGGTTCAAAATATCATCCGTGACAAGCAAACCGTCGAAGTCAAGCTGATGACGGGTGACACACTATCTGGCGCTGTGAGCTGGCAAGATGCTAACGCTATCTGCGTGACTGGTAGTGACGGCAATGATACGATCTTGATGCGCAGGGCGATCGCCTATGTTAAAAGTCAGATCTAACCCATGCACGTACTGACTCAATGTACTGACTCATTAGATACATTCTATCTGCGCAGTGGGCCGCTACGATGGGGTCGATTATATGGATGCACTCTGTGCTTAGTTTATGTATCTGATCGTGGTAGGCGCTAGCGCAGAAGGCCGAAGATTTATCGAGATAGCCATTGAGCAAAATCACGAGATTGCGCTAATCGAGAAAGACGAAGCTAGAGCTAGAGAGGTGCTAAAAGAGCGCGATATCCGCGCTTTTGTTAGCGACATCAGCGATGATAATGTCCTGAGCGAGGCGGAAGTCGACCGGGCCGACGCGGTAGTGGCAGCTACGCACGACGATGCTGAAAACCTGATGGCTATGGTGCTGGCCAAAGAGCACAAGGTCAAAACCTGCATTAGTTTGATTAACCAGCAGTCTCATGCCAGCATGTTCGAAAAGCTAGGCGTACAGGTGCTTAGCGACCCGGCTGGGATTGTAGCTCGCCAGCTCTATCAATATATTGACTCAGAAACAACATGAAGATCAAGCTGACGGCGATCAGTCGCGATGTCAGCAGATTTTTGCTGATTCCGATCGGAATGTTGCTACTGTCTCTGCCTGTGTGTCTAATCGCTAGGGAATGGTTCGCAGTTCTACCCTTTCTATACAGCCTTGCGATCGCCTCGTTCCTAGCGCTGCTGCTCTACATGCTAGGCAAAAAGAATGACGAAGTTTCGACCAAGCAGACGCTGCTCAGCGTAGCAATCAGCTGGGGACTGATCGCTGTGATTGGCGGTTTGCCCCTGTGGTTCACCGCGCTGGCCCTAGGAGATGCGGCGACGCCGACGGTTGGCTATTTTGGCGATCCGCTGAACTCGATGTTTGAAGGCTTTTCAGGGTTTACCAGTGCGGGCCTGACCATGACGATCAGAGAAAGTGAGCTGCCTGCTTGTTTGCAGTGGTGGCGATCGTTCATCGAATGGGTCGGCGGACTGGGTCTGATTGTATTCGCCGTGGCGCTGCTAGAACCGTTCCAAGACCAGTACGCCCTCTATCAAGCAGAAGGAAGACAAACTCGCATTCGGCTGACGGCCACGCGCACCGTGCGCCGCCTCTGTACAATCTACAGCCTCTATACAGTCGCAAGCGTGATTCTGTTTCGAATCACTGGGATGAACTGGTGGGCCGCTTTAAACCACAGCATGACTGCGATCGCAACGGGTGGATTTAGCATCACCGATAACAGCATGTCAGCCTACAGTGTCCCTATCAAGCTAGCGGTGGTGCTGGTGATGATTATGGGTGCGATCGCCTTTGAGCGTCACGATCGGTTTCTAGGTGGCAAACCGTCTGCACTCTGGCAAGACCGTCAGCATCGGCTGCTGATAATTTTGATCGCCTCTGGCTGCATTTTTACGGCAGTTGAGCAGTTTAGCGACTCGGGTCAGTTTGGCTGGGTAAATAATATCTTTCAGTGGACTTCGGCGCTGACGACCTGCGGCTTTAGCGCCCAGTCAGTCCAGTTTATGAGCACTAATAACAAGCTGCTTCTGAGCTTGGCAATGGTCATTGGTGGCGCAGTCGGTTCGACGGCCGGCGGCATCAAGCTAGCGCGAGTATTGGCGCTAGCAGAAGGCATCCTCTGGCACTTTCGCAAACCAGGACTGACCCAGCATCAAACCTACGTTCGACGCATTAATGACAAGGTACTTGACCCAGACCAAGCCAGTCGCCAAGTAGAATCAGCGGCAGTGCTGCTGGCATTGTGGCTGCTGTGTTTGATTGTGTGCGTCTTGGTACTCGTGAAGATAGTGCCTAATGAATACACGCTTAGCGACGTGATTTTTGAGAGTACGTCGGCGTTAGGAGCAGCGGGGCTGTCTAGCGGTATCACAGGTCCTTCTCTGCACTGGCTAGGAAAGTGCGCTCTCATGCTGATGATGTGGATGGGCCGACTAGAGATTATTCCGGTGGTGATGCTGCTGACTGTGCCCTTTAGCTACGTTCGAAGTCTTTTTGATAGTCGCCATTCTTAGCTTTTGTTACCTTGGTTGCTAGGCCGCAGTTTGATGTTGATGCTGCCGTTGGGTTCTAGGGTGGCGGTCTCTATCTGTTCTTCTATCTGCTGCCAAGAGCTAGCGGTCTGCTGGCCTGTAGTGGAATCTAAAGTGGAAAAAGTACCTTGAGATCGCATGACAACTTCCAAATCCTGCGAAGTCAGATGCGTTTCTCTCAACACTCTTTTGTTTACCTTACCGTTCTGAATTAGCAGCTTGGGTCCGCCTTTAATCCAAGCCTCTAGCCAAGCAAATCGAAAGGCGGCAGAAGAGAGCAGCCGATGCATCAGTACCAAGGCAAAAGCAGACAGTAAAGTAGGAAAAAACGGCGACGATCCGCTAATTGCTCGGCTCAAAGTCGCGCCTAGCATGATGCCTACAATCACATCAAAAGTGGCATACTTACCGGCAAAGCGGCGATCGCCTAGCGCTCTGACCATCAGTAGCGCGCTGATGTAGACAAACACCGCTCTGGCACACATCTGCCACACAGTGATATCAGAAGTGGTTAGTCCCAATAGACGATCGAAAAACTGACTAAAATAGTTCATCAACTTATCTCACTACACCCGCAGCCGATATACCTACGAATTCTCATGACTTCTCTCTTTGCTTATTTATACGACGGATACCGAGCGCTGAGCGCGACTATCTCTAAGCTGAGTGCCCAAATGAGTGCCAAGAGGCGGTGGCTGCTTCCCGCCGTGGCGGGCACGGTCGTTCTATGGAGTGCGATCGCCCATCCAGCCGCAGCCTATCAGGTCCAAGTCTTGCCGACAAATCCTGGACAAGGTGACACCCTGTCAGTCATTATTCAAGGCGATGGCAGTTCAGAGCCGACCGTCACAGTAGATGGCACTACCTATACCGCCTTTCCACTATCAAGCAACCGATACAGAGCGCTAGTACCCACCAGTCCGAATACCACACCCGGTCGGATGACGCTGCGAGTAGAAGGTGCTGAAGGGAATAATAATATTGCGGTGAGTATTGGCGATCGCAGCTTCAATACCCAATACATCAATCTTTCTCCGGGCCGTGCTGGACTAGAAGGCACCGACTACGAGTTCGACAGCCTAGATGCTCTTCGAGCCCTGCGCACACCGACCCGTTACTGGAGTGGTCCCATGGCCAGACCTAGCAATGGCTACGTCAGCTCTGCCTATGGCAACCAGCGCTACTACAACGGCGTCTTTGCAGAAGGCTACTATCATAGAGGTGTAGACTACGCCGCTGGCAACGGAGCACCGATCTATGCCCCTGCGGCTGGTCGGATCAGCTTAGTTGGCCGAGAATTAGACGGCTTTGTACTCAACGGCAACACTATTGGCATCGATCACGGGCAAGGCGTCGTCAGTGTGATGATTCACCTTTCTGGATTTGCCGTCAACGAAGGCGACTTTGTACAGCAGGGCCAGCTAATTGGCTACATGGGAGCTACGGGCTTCGCAACTGGGCCAAATCTGCACTGGGGCCTGTTTGTCAACGCGGTTGCAGTCGATCCAGTACCTTGGCGGTACAACGGCGTAGAGTGAGCCACACTTTCTAGAGCAGACTACAAATTACTTAATCAATAAACCTGTTTTGTGGCTGTATCCACAGGGAATACTCGTGCATACAGCCTAAAGATTTCCTCAGAATCGTCGAACGGAGTTTTGTGCAAGCATGAGTAGCATCGAAAAAATAGTTGAGCAGGCGTTGCAGGATGGCTATCTTACCCCTGCCATGGAAGCGGAGGTCGGACGCATTTGTGATACGGCATCTGAGCTGTCTGTCGAAGAATACATGTCTCTTGACCGCCTGATGAGCTCTTTGCTGACTGGCGAAGTTGTCGCCGTCCCCAGAAAGCAGTTTATCAACGTAATGGAAGAACTGGTCCTGACAGAAGCTATCTCTCAAGTGGCAGAAGTAGAAGCCAAAAGCGAAAAAACCCTCGATCTAGGCGATGTCGCTGCCTACGCGCTCAACCGTCTGCCGCCTCTGTACGCCACCACCGAAGAAGGAGCCAGTTACCAAAGAGAAAACGCCCGCGTAGAGCTATCCGAACTGATCGCCCAGCAGGTATCAGAATCGGTTGGTCGCAGCCTTGACCAGCCTGAATTCTTTCCAGAGCGTAAGGAGATTCAGCGCAGTGAGGAAGTCGGTCTGCTTGGTCAAGTAAACAAGCTGCTGAAAGACTACGCTTATAATTTTGAGCAGCAGCCCAAGGCCGCCTGATTCGTAACACATGCGAACCAGATAATGCTGCTTATCCTTCTTATTTATAAAAGCTATAGCGTCTGTTTGGCGGCTCATCGACAGGCACATAAAGAGAAAGCTGATGGTTAGTAGCAAGCGATATGCACATCAAAGTTAAAATGCAGCCTTGTTCTGCTACGGCTGCTTAAATTGATTTTCCCTAAATTTGTTGGATAAGAAGATATGCGACTGCTGAAAGTACCTTCAGCAGTCGTTTTTATTGAAATACTTCTACTTTGGTTCCTATCCCTACCCTTTCATACAGATCGCGAATATCCTGATTACGCATCCGTACGCAGCCGTGGGAAACTGCCTGGCCGATCAGCTCTTCTTGATTGGTGCCATGAAACCCAATCTGCGACTCACCATCTGTCCAAAATCCGATCCAGCGATCGCCCAGCGGATTATCAGGTCCAGGCGGAATGTCTTCTTTGGTAATCGGATGCTGCCAGGCTGGCCGCTCGATCATACTGGTGACCGCGAAGCTGCCCACAGGCGTTTGCCAATCGGTCTGACCCACCGCCACCTCGTATCGAATTACAGGTTTTCCTGGAGCTTCTACTTCTAAGTACCGTTTTGTCAAAGAGAGTCGCAGTGTCACAGAAGATTGTTCAGCCGCTTCGGGAAGGACTTTGGTATGGTCAGAACGAGAGAAAATCCCCCATGCTTGCTGTGGCCCGATCGGGGGTTGATCAGTGCTGATGTCAGACAGATTGCCGGGTGTAATGACCGGATCTGGAAAGGGATTGCGCCATTCTAGAGCGACCAAAGCCACCGCCGAGCCAAAGCACAGTCCAACGAAGCAGCGAGTAATGGGGGATTGTCTTTGCATCTTGTAGTCGCTGTCCCCCTCAATGAAACCTTGTTAATAGTGAAACCTTGTTAAAATCATTCTTGCACCTCAAAAGTACTTCTTGAAGGCACTTTGTACAGGTAATTATGAAAGAGGCATTTCTAGCGTGGTAGTAAAGCCAGACTGGTTGCGGGTAAAGGCTCCCCAATGGGAACGGGTAGGCAATGTCAAAGGTATCTTGCAGGACCTGAGCTTAAACACCGTTTGTGAAGAAGCATCTTGTCCAAATATTGGGGAGTGCTTCAATGCAGGAACGGCTACCTTTTTGATTATGGGTCCGGCCTGTACTCGCGCTTGTCCCTACTGTGACATTGATTTTGACAAGTCGCCACGGGAACTAGACCCGATGGAGCCGGTGCATTTGGCAGAAGCTGTGCGAAGGATGCGGCTAAACCATGTGGTGATTACTTCTGTTAATCGCGATGAGCTGCCAGACGGCGGAGCGAGCCAGTTTATCCGCTGCATTGAAGAGACGCGGAAGGTGTCGCCACAGACAACGATTGAGGTATTGATTCCCGATCTGTGTGGCAACTGGGAAGCACTGAAGACTCTGCTGCTGGAAGGACGGCCTGATGTACTCAATCACAACACGGAGACGGTGCCTCGGCTGTACAAACGAACGCGGCCTCAAGGGGACTATCAGCGGAGTTTGGATCTGCTGCAGCAGGCACGGGCGATCGCGCCCTGGACATACACCAAATCCGGCATCATGGTCGGCCTGGGTGAAACCGACGCCGAAGTCCGTCAGGTGCTCGGCGATCTGCGCGCTGTAGACTGTGACATCATCACTATCGGTCAGTACCTGCAGCCCAGTCAAAAGCACCTGGGCGTAGATACCTTTGTGACTCCTGACCAGTTTGACGCCTGGCGTATTGCTGGCGAAGAGATGGGCTTCTTGCAAGTCGTTTCCTCACCCCTAACTCGCAGCTCATACCATGCCGAGCAAGTCCAACAGTTGATGAAAGCAAATCCTCGCTTTGGGAAATAGAGCGATGGAGATGAAGACAGCGACCCAGCCTAGCGTATTGTCACTATTTCAAGCTTTTTCTGATGGCTATCGCGTTCAGGTCATAGAGCTCTTGCGCGACCAAGAACTCTGTGCCTGCGACATCGCAAAGCACCTTGGCATCACTCAATCCAAGCTGTCTTTTCATTTAAAGACACTGAAAGAAGTGGGCTTGATTGAAGGTAGGCAAGAAGGCCGCTGGATTTACTACCGGTTGAATCTACAGCAGTTCATCGTTTTAGAACAGTACCTTTCAGAATTTCGTCGCTTTAGTCCCATCATGCCCGCTAGAAGCTGCCCCGACTAAGACTATTAATTCAATTTGATTCAACTTAATTTGAATTGAAAATTCAAATTGAGACTGAATGCTGCCAGCAAACTCTATAACAGCGTCTTTTCAGTTAACAGGGGGCTAATCAACAGGGGAAAGAAGAGCACAGTTCAAATAAACAACTCACCATAGTCTTTATGCGCACAAAATTACTGCTCGCGATTGTAGCTTTTGTACTAGCTGTGTTCTTTTCCGCAAAGGTCTTCGTGATATACGCCCAGGGTTCTTGCGGACAGTACCGTATCTTTGAGCCTAGCTGTTCAGAACTGGTTAGCAGTGCAGAGGCGCAGCGACTGACCCAGGGCGGGCAAAGTCCTGTCGAAGAAATCATGCAGATTAATCCAGGGCTAATTCAAATCTATGCTCAGCCACAGGCCCGTTGCCCAGGTAAAAGCATTATCATCATTTCTCATCCCAGCGAAAATGACTGTGATTCCTTAAACAAAGCGATCCGTAAATATTTTGCTGAGGTTCCATACGAAATTGTTAACAACTAGAGCGTATACACAGGTTGCAGCCACAGAAAACTAGCTGAGAGGTCGCAACAGTATCAGATCGTTTATTTGTATCGCGGCCACTTGACATTTCAAGTCAAGTTGAAATAATGGAGCTATAGTCTTCCGTGGGCAGTAGCGTGGTACGAGTGGCAATCAATGGGTTTGGTCGAATTGGGCGGCTGGTTTTGAGGGCGGCTTGGACTCAAACGAAATCAGAATCAGAGCTAGCGTTCGTCCATATCAATGAGGTGAAAGGGGGAACAGCGGCGGCGGCGCACCTGCTGAAGTTTGATTCGGTGCATGGTCGCTGGCAGCCGGAGGTCGAGGCGGCTGGCGATGAGCGAATTTTGATCGATGGTTCACCGCTGAGCTTTAGCGAGTGTGCGACACCGCAGGAAGTGCCTTGGGAATCGTTTGGCGTTGACATTGTGCTGGAGTGTTCAGGTAAGTTCCGGACTCCTGCCTTGCTAGATCCCTACTTCAAACGAGGCGTGAAGAAGGTAATTGTGGCCGCACCGGTAAAGGAAGAGGCGCTCAATATCGTCATGGGCATCAACGACGATTTGTACAACCCCAATGAGCATCACCTGCTTACAGCGGCATCTTGTACGACGAACTGCCTTGCGCCTGTCGTCAAAGTAATTAATGAAGGATTGGGCATTCGGCACGGTGTGATCACTACTATTCACGACATCACCAATACGCAGACGATTGTCGATGCCCCACACAAGGATCTACGCAGAGCGAGGGCGAATAGTCTTTCTCTAGTACCAACTACGACCGGATCGGCAACGGCTATTGGCACTATCTTTCCTGAGCTGAATGGCAAGTTAAACGGATTAGCGGTCAGAGTCCCTTTGCTAAATGCATCTTTGACCGACTGTGTGTTTGAAGTGGCTAGGCCGACAACGATTGATGAGGTCAATGGTTTATTCAAGCAGGCGATATCAGGGCCGCTGGGCCACATTTTGGGATACGAGGAGCGGCCTTTGGTGTCGATTGATTACAAGGACGATCCGCATTCAGCGACGATTGATGCGCTTTCGACGATGGTGGTGGATGGCACGCAGGTAAAGGTATTGGCCTGGTATGACAATGAGTGGGGCTATGCCAATCGCATGGCTGAGCTAGCCCAGAAAGTAGCGAAATCTTTGTAGCTAAAGCTTTTATATAGGAGAAGTGTTTTGAAAGAGTCTGCTTCGATGTCAAGCGCCATCGGGATACGCAGCTATGCGCTGGTGACAGCGGCATATTGGGGCTTTACGGTAACTGACGGGGCGTTGCGGATGCTGGTGCTGCTGTACTTTCACACGCTGGGCTACACACCGCTAGAAGTGGCGATGCTGTTTTTGTTCTATGAGTTTTTTGGCATCGTTACCAATTTGTTTGGCGGATGGATTGCATCGCGGTGCGGGGTGAAGCTGACGCTGTACGGCGGAATTGCGATGCAAATTGTGGCTTTGCTGCTGCTGATACCGGTGAATGAAAGCTGGGCGATCGCACTAGCCGTGCCTTACGTAATGTGCGCTCAAGCAGTCTCAGGTATCGCCAAAGACCTGACAAAAATGAGTTCCAAAAGTGCGATTCGGCTAGTGATTCCCAAGGACGCCCAGTCGTCACTATTCAAGTGGGTGGCGATCTTAACAGGCTCTAAAAATGCACTGAAGGGAATTGGATTTTTCTTAGGCGGACTGTTGTTGGCAGCGTTCGGTTATGTGAATGCGCTGCTGGTGATGGCGACAGGTTTGTTCGTATTGCTGTTGTCGAGCCAGTGGCTGCCTGCGGATATGGGAAAGGTGAAGGCGAAGGTGAAATTTCGTCAGCTATTTTCTAAAAGCCCGGAGATTAATGTACTTTCGGCAGCGCGGTTCTTTTTATTCGGAGCGCGGGACGTTTGGTTTGTCGTCGGTTTGCCGGTGTTTCTCTACAGCGTGCTGGGCTGGTCGTTTGAGCAGGTGGGGGGATTTTTGGCGCTTTGGGTGATTGGCTATGGGCTGGTGCAGTCGCTAGCACCAACGCTGCTGCGCCGGTTTGGAGCTGGCGGGCCACCACAGGCGAGCACGATTCGATTTTGGACCGGGATTTTGATTTTGGTGCCAGTTGCGATCGCGCTCACCCTCCAGCTCGGCTACGCCCCCGCCCCCACCATCATCGTCGGCCTCTTTCTCTTCGGCATCATCTTCGCCTTCAACTCCGCCGTCCATTCCTATCTAGTCCTTGCCTACACCGAAGACGACAAAGTCGCCCTCAACGTCGGCTTCTACTACATGGCCAACTCAGGCGGCAGGCTCGCAGGCACAGTGCTTTCAGGGTTAGTCTTTCAGCTATACGGCTTGGTAGGCTGTCTGTGGGTATCAGCACTCTTCATCTTGCTAGCGGAAATAGCAACTTTGAAATTACCGAAACATAGGCTAGAAACCTCGACATAGCATCAGTACTACAGAGATCGAAGCAGGCGAACGAGTAAAAGCGGCCTCCACTGACGACTAGTTCATCAACTTCTTCAGATTTTCTTGATATGGAGGATACACAACGCCTTTCTCTGTAATCAGTGCGGTGATGTATTTAGCCGGGGTGATGTCGAAGGCAGGATTGAAAACGGGGGTGTCGTCAGGTGTAATCCGTTGACCTTTGACGTGGGTGACTTCTGTGGTGGCGCGTTCTTCGATGCTGATTTCAGTGCCGCTAGCTAGGGTCATGTCTAGGGTGCTGGTAGGGCAGGCAACGTAAAAGGGGACGCTGTGGGCATGGGCGACGAGCGCGAGGTTGTAGGTGCCGATTTTGTTGGCAACGTCTCCGTTGGCGGCAACGCGATCGCATCCCACAATACAAGCATCAATCCGGCGCGTGCTCATCACATAGCCCGATGCTCCATCGACAATCACCGTATGGGGAATGCCAAACGCCTTCATCTCATACGCAGACAGGCTCGCACCTTGTAAACGGGGTCGAGTTTCGTCTAGAAAGACGTGAATCTGCTTTCCCTGCTCATGTGCCACGCGAATAACTCCAATTGCCGTGCCATAGTCTACGGCGGCAAGGGCTCCGGTGTTGCAATGATGAATGACATTTGCAGGATTGGGAATAAGTTCTTGCGCATAGGTGCCAAGCTGTCTGCATGCTGCAATGTCAGCTTGGTAGAGCGCTTGGGCTTCGTCGAGAAGAGCGGAAGCGATTTCTGTGGGTGTAGTCTCTTTGTCTGCTAGTTTTGTGGCGATCGCCAATAAATGATTGACAGCCCAGGATAGATTGACCGCTGTGGGTCTAGCCTGGATCAGATATTCTCCGGCGGCGTGAAGATCTGCTAGGAAGGTTTCGAGCGGATTAGATTGGAACTGTTTGGCTGCGATCGCTATTCCAAAAGCAGCCGTCACCCCAATTGCTGGCGCACCTCGGACCACCATCATCTGAATCGCTTCGGCAACTGACTTATAGTCAGAATAATCTTCGTAGACGGTTTGAGTCGGGAGCTTTCTTTGATCGAGCAGTCGCAGCTGATCGTTTTTCCATTCAATACTGCGAAAGGTGCTCATAGCTTTTGCCTGAAAAACCCAAATGATCTTCTGTATTCTACGGGGATAGCCCTAACAAAAGGAATCATCACCGTTCCTCTCAATGTGGAGTTTAATGTGGAGTGGCGAACGTACAAGTAAGACTAGTTTTCCTGTAAAGGTGTAGTTATGTCAGGGCCAGAAACGTTGATGCCAGGAGCAAGAACGCGCTCCTCTCACACTATTCAAGATAAGTTCATCGTTTGTGGACTGGGCAGCTTGGGTCAGCAAAGCGTGATCAAGCTGAAAAAATTTGACTACGATCCATTTGAAGTCGCTGTTACTGCAATTGACCGTCAGGCCATTGATACCTGGGAAATAGACGACTTTCCCGACCAGCTAGCGATGCCGCCGATTATAGGTGACTGCCGTCGAGAAGATGTTTTGAGAAAAGCGGGCATCGAGAAAAGTCGAGCAATTTTGATTGTGACTAGTAATGAGAGTACGAATGTGGAATGCGCGATCGCCGCTCGTCGTCTCAATCCAAATATTCAGATCATTCTACGCTCATCTCGCCATAGCCTTAACGCACTGCTAGAGCGCCAGCTCGGTAGATTTGTCGCTCTAGATGCTACCGAACTACCAGCAATGACGTTTGCCTTAGCAGGCTTAGGCGATGACACCGTCAGCGTGTTTTCAATTGGCCGCCATCGCTTTCGGATCGTGGAACGGTTTGTGCGGGCGGGTGAACCGCGCTTTGATCAAAAGCGAATCCAGGCGCTACATCAGGGCCGGTTTCGACTCCTAGATTTTGAGCCGGTAGAGAGTCCGCCGCAGCCGCTGGGCTGGGCCACTACTGCGTCATCTGTGTTTCATCGATGGCAGCCATATGTGCAAGTTTCGGCAGGCGATCGCATTGCTTACATAGAGGTGGTCGCAGATACCAGCGAACCTGAGAAAAGAGCAAAGCTACTGCCGACAATCAACCAGCTGATAGAAGACTGGAAAACCGGTGACTGGCGAAGACGCTTGCGCAACTGGCGTCAATCTTCTGAACAATCCACGGGGCGAGTGCTTGCAACTGTGCTTGTTACCGCCTTAGTGCTGTGGATCACAGGCACACTTTTGCTCAAGGCCACCGGGCCTAGTATCTCTTGGGTCAAAGCCATATCTTTAGGTGCAATTTTGTTGCTAGGTGGCTACGGTGACGTTTTTGGAGGATTTAGCACGTCTGGAATACCCGGATGGGTGCAGCTTGCCTGCCTGATGATTACGGTCACTAGCATTCTTGTCGTCTTAGGAGTGTTGGGTCTTCTAGCCGATCAGTTGCTCAGCTCTCGGTTTGATTTTCTACAAAAGCGGCCTCGCATTCCCCGCCGTCATCATGTAGTTGTAATCGGCCTCGGTCGTATTGGCAGAAAGGTTACCAGCTTGCTTTTAGAGCTTAATCAGCCGCTGGTCGCAGTCGATAAGCAGCTCAGTCATCCAGAACTACTTACCCAGGTGCCGCTGCTCATCGGCAATATTGTAGAAGAGCTATCCGCCGCCAACCTAGCGACCGCCAAAAGCATCATCGCTGTCACCGACGATCAGATGCTGAATTTAGAAGTAGCCCTGCTTGCCTCTGAAAAGAACTTAGGGGGCAGCCGCATTTTTTCGCCAGTAGTCCGCACGCGTAGCCAGTCGTTTAGCGACAATCTAGGAGCACTGATGCCACAGGCAAAGGCTTTTTGTCCCTATGCGCTATCCGCTGATGCGTTTGCAGGCGCAGCTTTTGGTGAAAATATCTTGGGCCTTTTTCGGCTGAGTGAGCAGACCAATCTGATTGCCGAATACTTTATTGAACCCGGTGATACCTTAGCGAATAAACGGCTAGCTACCGTTTCATATGGCTATGGGGTTGTGCCTATCCTACGCGAAACGGTTGATAAGGCGGGAACCTCATGTACGGTGCTGATGCCGACAGACGATCAGGCCTTACTGCCAGGCGATCGCTTGTTTGTACTGTCCTCTATCAATGGTCTGCGTCGAATAGAAAGGGGTGAGATGACGCCCCCACGCAGATGGCACCTGGCCGTTGAGCAAAAGCCAAGCCCAGAAAATAGAGCTGATGTCGTTCAGCTATTGTCCAGACTGGACAACTTTTCACTCGAATCGGCTCAGCGCTTCATCGATCAGCTGCCCGCAGCTACTGACATAGAGCTCTACGACTATCAGGCTGCCAGATTAATCCAGAGCATGAAGGAAAGATTATCTATCAGGCTCTCACCGCTCTAGATTCACAAAACGAAACAGTCACTCGCTTTGAGTTACGGCAGCGCCTTACACTTGAGATTCGGTGAATATACTCATAGCCTCTCTACTGCCTCCATGACACTGCCTGAAACTGGGATCAAAACCAGGGACGCTATCGACATAGCCTCACCCGACACGGCCTTACCTAACACGGCCTTACCAATTGTCACCGCTGACAAGCCCAACCGGTTGCGACGGATAGGGAGTGCGATCGCCCGTCACCCAAGGCTGATTCAATTTGTAGTGCTACTAATTTTGCTAACTGGCACTAGCAGCTTTCTACTCTACAACCTGTTTAGTGGTGCCTGGTCACCAGAAAAAGACAACAAAGCTATTCTCCAAACCATCTTCGCAATGGAGGCCGAGCGCAAAGACGCTTTGCCCATAGACGGAGACAGTCCTCAACAGATCGTGACTCGCTCCTATGCTGATCTAGAACCTTATGTAGAAGCAGACGGCTGGACCTGGATAAATCGATTTGGCAGCACTATCACCTACGGCAGACAAGACCAAAGACTAATCGCCTCCTGTAGCGCATACTCTCCGCTATATCTAGTTTGCAATCTGAGCGAAATTCCTTAGATCTAGAATCGTGGAATGCGCTTGCATGAGCTACTCGACCGAAAGCCGCCTAACAATAAGGAAACCCAAACGTTGTTAGAATTAAAGTCGTCAAGCAGCACGGACAGGTGGCAGCACAGGCACAGGTGTCGGCTTATCCGTTACCAAAAATTCTCGGATTAAACGAGCAATTCCTCTTTGAACAACGCCGCTGACTACTCGTCGACCTAGACCCCTTGCCTCTGGTTCTACAACCAGCTTGGGAAGAATGGCGGCGACTGTCGCTGGATTGAACCCCGGCGTATCACGTAGGATTTTGAGGATTCTGATAACATGCTCCCAGTTGGCTTGCGGTGACTGAGTGGTCGCTGCCGGGTTGGTTATCAAAGGCTCTTCTTGCCCAAGCGGCAACCGCAGAGCTCTAGTGATCTGCTGCAATAGGCTGAAGCCCATTTTGTCTATTTCTTTGGCTAGCTCGTCGGCAATGCGCACCCGCAGGTAAGCGCCCCTCTCAGAGAACAAGAATTCCAACGTCTGATCAAGCACTTTGTCGAGGTCGTAGTCGGTACTGTCTTTGGCATTTCTCAGCAGATTTTCTAGTCGATTCCAACGGAAACTCCCCTCTCTAAACAACAGCTCTTGCAGTGAAGTTCTTAGCTGTGGGGCTGGGTCGGTTAGCAATCGTCGCGCAACATAGGGATAGGCTTTGCTGAGTACCTTGAAGTCAGGATCAACGGTGATAGCAATACCGTCTAAGGTAACAAGAGAGCGAATGATCAGCGCGTAGTAGGCTGGCACTCGGAAGGGATATTCGTACATCAACGCTGAGAATTCATCGGTGATGCTTTTTAGATTCATTTCAGCGACGCTGGCACCAAGTGCGTTGTTAAACACGCCCGCTAGTGCTGGAATAATTGGGCTCAGGTCCGTATCTGGTGTCAGAAATTCCAGATTCACATAGTCCTGGGCTAGACCGTCAAAGTCTCGATTGACCATATGGACAATTGCTTCAATCAGGCCGTATCGCTGGTAAGCTTCGACCTGGCACATCATGCCAAAGTCAAGGTAGGCTAGCTTGCCATCTGCCATCACTAGCAGGTTGCCGGGATGAGGATCGGCGTGAAAAAATCCGTGCTCTAACAGCTGACGCAAAGAACACTGCACACCAACTTCGATGACGTGTGTAGGATCGATGCCGCGCCTGGCTAGCTCATCTAGCTCTGTAAGTTTGACACCGTCTATCCACTCCATTGTCAGGACGCGGCGGCCTGTGTATTGGGTGTAGATGCTAGGGACAACAATTTCTGGCAGGTAGCCGTACAGCTTGGCGAAGCGCTCAGCGTTGGCACCCTCGTGGTTGTAGTCCATCTCTTCGAAGATGCGATCGCCAAACTCATCCACAATGCTGACCAGGTCACTGCGAATCTGCGTCACGTATTTGGTCGCCCAGTTTGCCAGAATTCTAATGACATAGATGTCTTTGGTGATTTGATCGGCTAAGCCGGGGCGCTGGACTTTTACAGCGACATCTTCGCCCGTTTTCAGCCTGCCTTTATACACCTGACCTAAAGAGGCCGCAGCAATCGGCGAGTCGGATAGATATGAATAGATGGCTTCTGGCGGCTGGCCGATCTCTTCTTCGATGAATCGAAGCGCTATTTCGTTGGGGAAAGGAGGCAGCTGATCTTGCAGCTTGACCATCTCAGCCATTGCCGCTGGAGAGATTAAATCGGGTCGGGTGGAGAGTGCCTGACCGACTTTGATATAGGCAGGACCGAGACGAGTGAGCATGACACGCAACCCTTCGGCGCGCTTTTGCTCGTTGATTTTCTGTCGACCTGTGACCTTGTCCCACAGCAGACCGAATACATAGCCAGCAGCAATCCAGAAGATGTTGATGAGGCGAAACAGGATCTGGAAGGGGCGCTTGCGGTAGTAGGATGCGATCGCATCTGGGTCATACACCAAAATATCTTCTAGCGATCGCGGCGGTACTCGGCTAGCACCAGAATTGGCTACAGGCGTCGCTGGGACAGTCACCGTTTGCGGCGCTTCCGTTTGACTTTCGAACGGTGACACAGGTGTAGCAGAAACAGGTGAACTGGAAGGCTGGCTAAGTAGTTCAGGCGAAGCTGCACTCATAAGAAATCTTCAAAAGTTATGGTCTTGTCCGGCAAAAAAGACTCCACACTACTGCCGCGATACCCGCTACAAAAATAGAGTCGCTCTAAAGTAGAGGTGCTCCAAAGTAGAGGCGCTGTAGAATAGAAGCGAATGACTTGGGCCTAAATGCGTCCGACCAAACGGCTAATCGCACCATTAAGCCTAGATGAAGTCAGTTGATCACCTTCTGTAAACTATTGTATCAACTTGTTGAGAAACCTGTTCTGTCTAAAGCCATAAGATCTGCTGGAATACGCCTGCTAGCAGAAACAGGTACAGTTATTCCCCTTTGCCATGTTTCCGGCCCTTCACCTCATTCTTCACCTAACAGCTGAGCCCTATGTTGGTTTCTTTGAAAATCGAGAACTTTGCCCTCATTGATCGGCTCGACCTAGAACTAAAGCCTGGCCTGAACGTACTCACCGGGGAAACTGGCGCAGGCAAGTCGATCATTCTGGACGCTATTGACGCTGTACTAGGTGGCAAAGCCAGTGGCAGATGGGTGAGAACGGGCACCGAAAGGGCGCTAGTCGAGGCCGCCTTTTGCGCTGATTCCAGGATTGTGGACTGGCTGAACGAACAAGAGATTCCCTCACAGGGCGATCTGATTGTCTGTCGCCGCGATCTCATTGCAGGCAAAAGCTCAGTTCGCAGTAAATCGAAGCTCAATGGCGTCCTAGTGAAAAAGCCGCAGATGGATTCGCTCCGTCAGCTGCTGATCGAGATCACAGCGCAGGGCCAAACGCTACACCTAGGCGATCCAGATTTGCAAAGAGACTGGCTAGACGGGTTTGGTGATAAAAAGCTGCTAAGACAAAGAGATCAAGTCGCGGTCGACTATGGCACGGCTAGCTCAGCCAAAAAGATTCTAGATGCCCGCCGCCGCGCCGACCAGCAGCGGGCCGATCAGCTAGAAATGCTCCAGTTTCAAAACAAAGAATTCAGCGAGGCTGCGCTAGAAGATCCGAATGAGCTAGAAGATCTACAGGTAGAACATCAGCGACTTAGCCACAGCGTTGAATTGCAGCAGCAAAGCTACCAGGTCTACCAAATGCTGTACGAAAATGATGATAGTGGTGCAGCTTGCTCCGATCTGCTGGGTGAGGCAGAGAACGTGCTGATGGATATGCTGCGTTTCGATCCAGAAATCAATCCAATTTTAGAGATGGTGGCAGAGGCACTAGCCCAAGTGCAAGAAGCAGGGCGGCAGATCAATGCGTATGGCGAGAATATTGAAACCGACCCGGAGCGGCTAGATGAAATTGACGCTAGAATTTCTCAGCTCAAGCAGCTTTGCCGTAAGTACAACCGCGATTTGCCAGAGCTAATCGAGCACTACCAAAGTATTCAGGATTCACTGGCTGTGTTAGGTGGAGAGGGTCAGTCAATTGAGGAGCTAGAAGCGGTCTACCAGAAAAAGCAGGCTGTGCTGATAGATAGCTGTGACCAGCTCACAAAGCTAAGACAGACGGCGGCGAAAAAGCTGGAGGCAGATTTGATCTCACAGCTAAAGCCGCTGGCGATGGAGCGCGTGAAATTCAAAGTGGATATTCAGTCACAGCCACCGACAGTGAGTGGAGCCGATGCGATCGCATTCCTCTTCAGCCCTAATCCCGGCGAACCGCTTCAGCCCCTCGTAGAAATCGCCTCTGGGGGTGAGATGAGCCGGTTTTTGCTCGCGCTCAAAGCCTGCTTCTCTCGGGTCGATCCGATTAATACGATGGTATTTGATGAAATTGACGTTGGGGTTTCAGGGCGAGTAGCGCAGGCGATTGCAGAGAAACTCCACCAGCTCAGCCGCGAACATCAGGTACTATGCGTCACCCATCAGCCCCTAGTCGCCGCTATGGCCGACGCCCACTACCACGTCGGTAAACACGTCATTCCAGGCGCTGATGCTCCGATTGGTCAGGGACAAAAGCGAAAAGCCTCCTCAAAGGCGTCTAACAAGAAAGCCAACCTTTCCCAAGAAGAAGCAAAGGCGCTCGAAAAAGTTGCCACTCAGATTGAAAAAGATAGCAAGCGGACTACAGCGGGTGATAGTACCAGTGCAGGCGATCGCACTGACACTGGCGAACGTACCATCGTCAAAGTCACCCCGCTAGGCAAAGTCGAAGAGCGCCGTGACGAGCTAGCGCAGCTGGCTGGAGGCCGCTCCCACAGCGAGGCAATCGCATTTGCCGACTCCTTACTAGCCCAAGCCGAAACAATCCGAAAAGCGGGGTAGTTTGTGTCCCGTCAGCCCTTATAGTGATGCTGATATACCGCTCAACGTCGCTTTTAAGCTCATCACTTTTGAGACCACTGAACCCATGCATTGGATAGCTGCAGCCATAGAGCCCGTTCTAGAAGATCCGGCCATTGAAGCCAACCTGCGCCAGTTTTTGCTGGTTCTCTCTGTTTCTCTAGGCGTCGCTACGCTATCTCGTGTCTTCAGCGTTCTTAGAAACATTCCCTACACGCTGTTGTTGCTGCTCGTAGGCTTGGGGCTGGCCGTCGTCGATGTCCGCCTAGTCAATCTCTCACCAGAGCTAATCCTATTTATATTCCTGCCGCCACTGCTGTTCGAGGCCGCCTGGAACATCAAGTGGAGCCGCCTCAAAAGCGATTTCTTTCCGATCCTACTCTACGCCATACTGGGCGTTGTTATTTGCATCCTGGGCCTAGTCTTTGGCCTTCAGCAGTTTGCTGGGACTTCGCTGGCTACGGCGCTCTTGGTGGGCGCTAGCCTATCGGCAACGGACCCGGTCTCGGTCACCGCACTTTTCCGAGAGCTGGGGGTCGATAAAAGACTGACAACACTAATGGAGGGCGAAAGCCTCTTCAACGACGGTGTTGCAGTTGTCGCATTCAACCTGCTCTTGGGTATTGCCCTTGGATTTGAGCAGTTTGACGCTTCGGTGACGGTTGCCCGGTTCGGCCTGTTTGTCGGTCTTGGTATCAGTCTGGGCGGACTAATTGGATTCGGCATTTCTTTTTTAACCCAGCGGTTCGATATTCCGCTAGTTGAGCAATCGCTGACCTTAGTCTCTGCCTACGGCACTTACATCATTGCTGAAGAAGTAGGCGGCTCTGGTGTGATTGCAGTTGTCACCACGGGGCTGATTCTAGGTAACTTTGGCTCTCGAATTGGAATGAATCCTCGTACCCGCTTGGTTGTCTCTGAGTTTTGGGAGTTCCTAGCCTTCTTCGTAAACTCAATCGTGTTCTTGCTGATCGGCGATCAGGTTCGCTTTCAAACCTTGATAGATTATTCAGAAACTATCTTCGTGGCCATTCTAATCATCATCACTGCTAGAGCCGTCAGCGTTTTCGGGCTGAGCGCTTTTAGTAATGCTGTCACCAATGGCGAGAACATCTCCATTCCTGGCCAAACTGTTTTGTGGTGGGGTGGCTTGAGAGGGTCTGTTTCTGTAGCCCTAGCGCTGAGCGTGCCAGAATCCCTGGTCCAACGGGAAGAAATTATCGCCATTGTTTTTGGCGTGATGCTGTTTACGCTGCTGGTACAAGGCTTAACGACACAGCCGCTGCTTTCCTGGCTGGATCTGCTAGGCGATCAGCCCACCAGACAAAAATATACTCAGCTAGTTGCCCATAGAGTCGCGCTCAACCGTGTCCTGGACCGATTGAAAGAGCTGATTGAGCGGCAAGAGGTCGACGAAGAATTTGCTAGATACCAGATTGCTTTGGTAGAAGGACAGCTAGAAGAATTGCAAGAGGATTTATTGAAATTGCAGCGATCGCATCCAGAGCTGCTCACCTACGCTGCCGAACAAGTTCGAGAAGAGTTGCTAGCTATCGAATCTGACACCTATGCCGAATTCATCCGAGCTGGCCAGCTCAAAGACGAACTTGCCCCACTACTGCAAGATGTGCTGCCTCAAAACACCTAACATTTAACTTTTCGGGCCCAATCGCTTCAATCCTTTTGCTCTGTTATCTCTCGGTCTGCCGCCTCTCGGTCTAGCTTCAGACGCTTCTCTAGATTCTGAATCTCATCTCGCCGGGCAGCAGTTTCTAGGGTTCTGCGACGTACCTCTTGACTCTGTAACGTCAGCGATTGTCTCCACTGTTCTGCCCGCTCGATTTCATCCTTGAGCTCCTGGGATGTCATTCCCTGATTCAGGTAGTTTTTGACCACAGTCAATACCCACTCCGTAGCCTCTACCAAACTATCTACTAGGCCATCGCCTTCTATCTCGACATCGCCTTCTATCTCGACAACCAATAGGACTTTCTCGCCAAAAGGAACGTTCTTAGACGTGGAAATAACAGGCCGAGAGGACAGCAGTTCCCACAGACTCTCAGAAGAATTCCGGGCTAGGAGCTGAAGTTCAGTACTGCTATGTGAGCGTTTGGAGTGAACCTTTGCCAGGTATTGCATACGTGCAAGCTAATAAGTAAGCATAAGAGGAGAGCGTATGTGACAGCTATACACTTTTATCGTACAGCCCTGAGCAGACAAATTTCGGAAGGCAAGGGTCACTACTGAGATAGATTACCAGGTAGATCAAAGTTACGTTTGATTAGCTACGCGTTTCGGAACCTTTCTGTGCCGCCGCCGCTACTAAAGAATAACTAGGTATAGAGTCCAACCTTTCAGCTGCTGCTCTCTAACTTTATACACCACTAAAAACGCCGCTAAAGTCCAAGGATTCAATCTACACAGCAAGCATTCTAAAAGCTTCTACGTACGGTGACAGCTGAGTATCATCTACAGGTACCCATTACTGATAGCGAAATCCCTGCAACAATTGGACGTTCCGGAATGGCTCGATTACGTAATGTATTGTTTGATTAGGTAGTGTGTTTGGTTTGGTTAATGTTTGTTTAGATAAGCTGTAGGCAAGATAGTACGTACCTACGATCATCACTTTTTTCATTCATTCTTGTACTTGTTGTAGGTTTTGCCTCAATCCTACACACCGCAACAACTCAGGCAATCATGAACGTCTCAAATCGTGCAGCTTCAGCCCAGTCTTCGCGGACTCAGTCCAAGCGCATGCTCAGCGCTCAATCCTGTGATCGCACCTCGTATTCGGACGATTCAAATCCCTCCGCAGACGAAAAGTTTGAAATAATGAGCGCCTACTTAGGTGGGGAGGTTTCAGAGCAGGAAGGTCTTCTAGTGGAATGCTGGCTTGCCGATGACCCACAGCTATTAGAGAGCCACCAGCAGCAGATGAAACTGCGCGGCGCAATTCAGACATTAGGCTCGGATTTCCCTTCAGACTGGGCCTTAGACGAGTAGCCGACGACCAGCTAAGAGCCCAGTTAAGCGTTTAATAAACCGAGCTTGAGCAAAGATAGCAGGCTTGTTAATTCGTTTATTCCTGTCAGCTAGCGCTGCAATTCTCTGTCGCTTCTTTCTAGCGTTGTTTTCATCCGTCTATCTTTTCTATGTGACGGCGAATCGAGTTGAGATCTATGTAACGGTCAGTGACGTTGCGGAGTTCGCGGGCAATCATGCCCTCCGTCGAAACGACCGTGATGTGTGTGCTTTTAGAACGCAGTAGCTCTATAGCTCTTTCAAAGTCACCATCACCGCTAAATAGAACAACTCGATCGTACTGATCGACCGTATTAAACATGTCAACGACGATTTCAATATCTAAGTTCGCTTTTTGTGAATACCGACCAGAAGTATCATCGTAATATTCTTTGAGGATTTTCGTCCGGACAGTATAGCCAAGGCTGATGAGTGCATCTCGAAAGGCTCTTTGATCCTGCGGATCTTTTAGACCGGTGTACCAAAAGGCATTTCCTAAGACGTTGCCTTCTATTTCCTTCAAAAAGTATTCCAAAACCCGCTTTGGATCAAAGAACCACCCGTTCTTTTGCTGGGCATAGAACATGTTGTTGCCATCTATAAAGATAGATAGCCGGTTCAGCATACGTGCAGCCATAGGAGTTAGATAAAAAGGGGATATAGGAAATCATAGGGCAGCAAACGAGAAATCAGGCTAGAATCGCCACCCACCATTTTTTCTAAGGAATTACTATAGAAACAGTAGACCCTGATTCGATACGTTACTCGAAGAGGGTGTTTTCCCAAGCAGAATGCTTCTAAGCTTATGTGGCCTATAGATACTGATTTCAGATACCAAGCTTTTAGACACTAGAGCAGACCGTTAGATTGGGAGAGTTAGCGGCTACATGATGTATGTTTCCCTTGAGGCTAATCATTATAAGCGTTTCTATAGCTTTCAGCGTTTTTGTACGAGGGTATAAACTTTTTCGAACTGAACCTACAGCTCTACTTGCCTGCTGTCTCACACTCTTAAAGCAATGGAAATATTTGACTGGCTATGTCTAAACCTGTCTCAAACTCTCCCCAATCAAAGGGTACTAAGAATTCTTCAAAAAGAAAGAGGCGATCGCAGTCAACCGATCAGCCCACAGCTACCCTGACGATGCAGGATCGACTAGCCGTCTGGCCACGGCAGTTTGCCAAGAGACATTGGCAGCTAGCGGCTTCCGCTGTGTTTTCGGTGATAGCGGCTGGGGCAGTTGGGCTAAATCTAGGCATTGTTGATCTGTGGGAGAGGCAGACCCAGAGCTTGTTTTTTGAGCTGCGCGGTCCGGTTGACCCGCCTAAAGACATCGTGATTTTGGCGATTGACAAAGAATCGCTTTCTCAGGGGCAACATTACCGAGACGATCCTGAGCGGTATGAGGAATTAAAATCGATCGAAGCCTGGCCCTGGCGTCGAGAGGCGTATGCACAGGTAATTTTACGGCTGATGGAAGCGGGCGCAGACTCTGTGTCTTTAGATGTGCTGTTTACAGCGCCTAGTGCCTATGGTCCTTCTGATGACGATGCATTTACAGAAGCGTTAGAGCGACATGGCGATCGCATTGTTCTGGCGGCTGACTACGACAAGACCCAATTAAACCAGGGGACTATCTCTGATGCGGCCCTACCGCTTCAGCAGTTTCAAAATGCAGGTATACGGCTAGGATCTATTAACTTTCGCACAGAGCTAAATAAGAGAATTCATCGGCTAGGTGAAGCATTTATAGATACGCTATCTGAAGAAGATGCCGATCAAAAGACTTCCTCAGAAATTGCTTCAGCGACCTTTGATGATTTTTCGGAGCCGCCACCGCTGAGTTTTGCCCAGGCAACACTGGACGCCGCTAGAAGACCACAAGGGCAGACGCAGGCCAGCCAACAAGTCGGTCAGCAGGAAAATATCTTCTTCTATGGACCTAGTGGCACCTTTGATCAGGTTCCCTTTTGGTACGTCCTAGATAATGATCTCTGGCGGGGCTATCTAAGATCGGGCGATTTTTTCAAAGATAAGATTGTCATCATTGGGACCACCGCCGCTGAGCGTCATGACTTTCATCAGGCTCCTTTCTCTGGCAGCTTACTCTATCCCAACGAGATGGCTGGGGTAGAGATCTTAGCTAACACCGTCGCCACCCTAGACCAAAAGCTATCGCCTACTAGATTGGTCAAAAGTCCGACCGTAAATGCGCTGGCAGTCCTAGCACTGGGTCTAGGCGTGGCGGTGTTGCTCCATCGGAGCAGTCGGCACTCTCAGCGAGCGTTGATAACGGTGGCGAGTATGGCAGCATGGGGCGGAATCAGCTATGTCGCTTTTGTCAGTGCTCAGACTATTTTGATGACAGGAACACCGATGATAGCGATCGCATCAATGGGCCTAGTCAACATGGGTATTGGGTTTACGAGCGATCGCGTCAAACGGAAAAAGCTGCGTACGAGCCTAGCGCGATATGCAACTTCTCCACTAGTCCAGGAGATCATCAGCGAGCAAGATGATTTCCACGACTTGCTAGCTGAGGTCCAGGCAGATTTGATTGGAACCTTGTTGCGCAATCGCTACAGCATTACAGCCGTCCTCGGCTTTGGTGGTTTCGGCGAAACCTATCTAGCCCAAGACACCGAGCGCCCAGGCAGTCCAATCTGCGTCGTCAAACAGCTCAAAATTGCTAGCGACAATCCCAAAGACCACCAGCTGGCTAGTCGCCTATTTGCAGCCGAAGCCTCAGTTCTAGAACGCCTCGGCAAGCATAGCCAAATTCCTCAACTCCTTGCCTACTTTGAAATCCAAAACACCTTTTATTTAGTCCAAGAGATGATAGAAGGTACGCTTCTACGCGATCTTCTATCTAGCCGCCGCCCGCTCTCCCAAAAGGCCATCGTAATCATGCTGCGCGACCTGTTGCCTGTAATTAGCTTTGTCCACTCTCAGGGCGTTATCCACCGCGATATCAAGCCTTCAAACATCATCCGTCGTGCCAGCGACAAGCGCTATGTCCTAATTGACTTTGGTGCTGTTAAAACCATCTCTACCAAGATCGCCAGCGAAACAACCCACGTTACCTCAACGGTTGGCATCGGCACCCAAGGCTACATGCCCAGCGAACAATCAGCTGGCATGCCGACCGTCCGAAGCGATCTCTATGCGCTAGGCATTACGGCAATTGAAGCATTGACCGGTCGCCCTCCCCACGCGCTAAAGCGCAGCGAAGATGGTGAAATCATCTGGTCACACACCGTAGACGATATCTCGCCGGAGCTTCTGAGGATCATAAATAAGATGGTGCGCTATGACTTTAACAGGCGCTATGTGTCTAGCAATCAATGTCTAGCCGACCTCAATCAGCTGGATATGGAGCAGCTTATAGATACCTCTACTGTCGACGACGACGGAACACTTCAGAGAATAGACAATCCCACTTACAACCAAGGCACCCGTCCAGGTGTAATCGTCACTAACTCAGAGTTGGATGAGACACAAATTCTTCCCGAAGACTGGCTTAACAACGTAGAAACCGAAGCAAAAGACGCCGATTAAGCAGGCTTGTAGCGGTGATTGAAGGTCTATCTACACTGAATCAGACACGTCATTCTGAGCCCATTTCTTGCATCATCAGGTCGTCAATCTTGTCTGCTGGCAAAAAAACCTCTACAGGAGGTTCATCCGCTCCAGGCGATAGGTCTATTACATTGACCCCAGATTGGACTACTGGTACTGCACCTTCAGCTAGGTTGCTAGATGTAGCTGAAGGAGATAGATCTGGAGATATGTCTGAAGGAACAGCTGCAGGTATTAGATCAGGATCTAGTGTCGTAGCAGTAGCAGCAGGTTTGACAGCCCGTGGCGGAAGCCCTGACGATGAACCTACCTGTGACTCAAGAACAGGTGATGTGACCACTGCTGCGCTGCCAGTGCTTGCTGTAGAGGACAAATCGGACTTTGCTGGATCATCTGTCAACAAGTCGGCTCCAGTAGCGTCGTCAGCTATGTTTTGATCCGCTGTTTGCCCTGATGTCTGATCGAGCGGTAGCGCGTTACCGGCAGTGGTATCAGAAGAAGGGGTAGTATTACTACTCTCTAGATCGTTACTTGAAGTGGTGTCTGGTTCGCTACCATCCAGTTCGCTGTTTATGACTGTTTGATCTTCTTCGATATCTGGTGCTTCATTTGTTGTTTCTACGCCAATCGGTTCGTCTTCATTAGCTGTGTCACTGCTACTAGCTGCTTCTGCTGGCGGGTTGCTTTCAAGGGCTTCTTCCTCGTCTAAGTCAACGGATTGGAGAGAATTGTCTGCCTCAAAGTCTGACGAGTCGTTTAGATCAGCAGCACCACCCTCCAAATACTGCTGAACAGTTTCGTTGATGTCTAGATCGGGCGCTTCCACACCATCTGCTTCTATCTCTAACTCCAGCTCTAGATCTAAAGCCACATCTAGATCTAGTTCCTCTGAATTAGAAAGTGCTTCGGTTGTAGGAACACCGTCGATTGTAGTCTCTGCGGCAGCTTCTACCATGGTTTCCGTATCAGAAAGCCCTCCACCCGCCGTACTTGTTTCTGGAGAATCGGCAATGACTGTCGTTGTAGTCGAGTCTGGAGAATTTGCTGCTACTGGTTCGTTGATAGCTGGCTCGGGCACTTCCTCCACTGGAGGAGCAGGTCTGCTGAAGGAGTCAGGATTCTCAATAACACTGTCACTGTTGAGCGGGCGCTGATTGGAGAGAGCTTCTCTGATTTCTTCGCGAACACCATCTAAGGGGTCTCCCGTCTGAGAAGGAGGAGCGAGATAATCGAAGCCCTCGGCTAAGCCGCTGCTTTGCCAGAATAGTGCGCCATCAAACTGGTAGATCTGTGTAATTCGATCGCCTTCGATGACGCCAATCTCGTTTGAGCGTAGCGCCTGTCTTTCGGTCCCAGCTTCGTTGAATAGGATCATCGGGCCGCTGGGATTGTCGGTGAGGGCGCCGACAATTGTGGTGTCTGTCTCTGGGATGTACCGCACGAAGAGTGCAGAGCCCTGTATGCCAGTTACAGCATTGGGCGTTTGAATAGTGCTGCGTCCTCTACCAGGGGGAATTAGTAGCAAGACAGTGCCGTTGCTGAGCTGAAAGTTTCGGGTGTTGGGAGTAAATCTGAAGGTGGCTCTTTCACCAACACGCGCAAGTGAACCGTCGTTAAACCTGAGCTCTGCGCGTGAGGCTCTTGCGGTTCTCAAAGCGTCTCCAATGCTCAAAACGTCTGCGATTCTGGCACGTCGACTTCTTTGCTCTCTAGGAACAAGCTGCACTCGGTTGCTTAAGAAGTCGACCCGAGCCCATTCGAGCTCTTCTGGCTCTGCTGTAGCGGCAGGCGGCGTCAACAGAAGGCCAGTAAGGCTGAGCGCTAAAGAGAGAGCCCACGATATCCTATTGCGTACTCGCTTCGGACTAGGACTGCTTGTCAACTGATTGCCTTGCATAAGTCACGTGCGTAGGAAAGCTAGCTTAAAGGAAGGGTTTCTGCAGATCAGGTTCTCTGTGATCATTATTATTAATGCTTTGAAGTCAACAGTCAAAACTTTGAGCCAGTTGAGCAGCTTGGCACAGCCAGAAAAGGATATATTCTTCCTTCGGTAGCTGTTTGAAGTCTTTATTACTTCTGCGAGCATGATAAGACTCATCAGAAAAAACTGCCAAAAATTTCGTTCCAGTTTATTTTCTGCCTGATCACGGGTCGCGCGTGTTGATACTGATATAGATAGTGTAAGTTAGCGTACACGTACAAACCTGGTGTGTGTACGTGTCTTGATGCTTTTCATCTTCTAAGCTTTTAGGTTTGGGAGAACGCAGAGCCATTGCCCCCGTCGAGGTCAGATTATTTATGCAGAACCGGGCTTTTTCCGCCTGCCAGCAGGTTCTCACATTCAGTTTTGGTGTAGGCGGACTGCTGAACGTACTGTGCGCGTCGGCTCTGTCACAGACCGAGGCTGATCTACTGACGAACACTGAGATGTTTGATCAGGCGATACGGCAATCTAGAGTGTTGCGATCGCATCCAAAGCAGACGTCAGGACCGTCCTTGACAGCAGCTCAGCAGTCGATTTCATCGTCGGAGTCTGCCAATGCAGCAAGTTCTGTTAGGGACACAGCTGTCCCTCTGTTCTCACCGGTAGCCTGTCAGCAAGGGGCGTGCATACTATCAACTGAACCCGACGAGATCGCACCAGAAGCAAGCAAAGCAGAAGAGCTAGCACAGCCAACAAGCCGACAAAGAGAGTCAGCAGAAGGACAAGCAAAGTCTGAAGAGACGATATTAGAAGCAGACAAAGCAGACGGAACAGGCGTAGAAATACTGCCCTCAGATACAGCATTAGAAGTTCTAACAGAAACTACTTCTAATGCTGTATCTTCTAATGCTGCATCTGAGGCTCCGACACAGTCTTCTGTAGAACCTTCTATAGGGATAGTTCTAGAAGAGACCGCCTCAGAAGAGACCGCCTCAGAAGCATTAGTCACTCAGGCGAGACCCGCCGATATCCCCAATTTCTTCTCGGACGTTGTCGATGGCAGCACCCTTGAAGGAACCTCTGACGTTCTAGACGATGAGCTAGGAACGCTGCGGCTTCAGCAGACGCGATCGCGAAGCAATGAAGAACTAGGTATCTTGCGACTGTTGCAGACTGCCCAAGCTACACCGCCGCCGCCGAAGCCGCCGACTGCCTTTCTTGGTGGACGTTTGGGGTTTTTCAATACTGATAATGTCTTTCGCTCTGAGGCAGGAATAGAAGAACAGATCTATCAATCCGGGCTCTCGCTGTATCTATTTCCTCAACTGTCGGAGAGAACGAATTTCTATGCGATTACAACAGCCAACTTAGCCCGCTACGAAATCGACTACAACGAACTAGAGGTTCAAGCCGGTCTGCGGCACCGTTTATTTCCCAGCACCTTCGTACAGGTCGGCTGGCGAAACCAAAGACTTTACACGCCTGGCTATCGAGAGAAGCTTCTAGGCGTCAATTATCTGGATGCGCTAATTAGCCACCGAAGACTCTTAAGTAAAAGGGCTTGGGTAGACGGCTTTTATCAGCTACGCCTAGGATTTGCCGATCCAGCCACCGCCAGCAGATTTCGCCAAACTCTTATTACCTCAATCAACTACGCGGCGACGCCAAGACTACGCACCAGCCTGCTCTATCAGCTAGACCTAGACGACTACCTCAAACTTGACCGATACGACGTCTCCCAACAAATTTTGGGCGTTGTCAGCTACAACATCACCCCCGCAAGCAGAATCAGCCTGTTCGGAGGAACTCGGTTTGGTAACTCGTCAGCGCTAGGTGTGGATCTAGACGATTTGTTTTACGGTGCGGGACTGAATGTAAATGTCCCATTGTTCTAGCTAGCTCACGTCGAGACAAATTGAGATATTACCTCAAGCGCCGACTTTAGCCGCGTTTGACTGTTTTACCGCTGCTGCTAACTGGTCTAGCATAGTAGCTGTCGTTTCGATGTCTACGCAGGCATCAGTGATGCTTTGACCATATTTCAAATCCTTCAGATCGTTGGGAATAGGCTGATTTCCTGATGTCAGATGGCTTTCGATCATGACGCCCATCAGATGCTGAGAGTTTGACTTAACCTGCTGCGCGATGTTGTCTAGCACAGTGACCTGACGGTTGTGATCTTTATTAGCGTTAGCGTGGCTGCAATCCACCATGATGCGTGGATTCAAGTTTTGCTCGGCTAGTGTCTTGGCCGCACTCTCTACGTGGCTACTTTCGTAGTTGGGTCCTTTCTTCCCACCGCGCAAGACCAGGTGACCATCGGCATTGCCTGTAGTCGATACGATACTGGCCTGACCGTCGTCGTTAATACCTAGGAAATGATGGGGCTGACTAGCGGCTAGCATGGCGTTAGAAGCGGCCTGAAAACTACCGTCCGTGTTGTTCTTGAAGCCGATCGGCATTGAGAGACCGGAGGCCATTTCACGGTGAGTTTGACTTTCTGTGGTGCGTGCGCCTATAGCTGTCCAAGCAATAACGTCAGCGATGTATTGCGGCGTGATTGGGTCTAGCAGCTCTGTGCCCGCAGGAAGACCCAGTTCGGCTATATCGAGCAGCAGCTTTCGAGCTAGACGCAGTCCCTCGTTGATATCATAGCTGCCATCTAGATGCGGATCGTTGATCAGACCTTTCCAGCCAATGCTGGTGCGTGGTTTTTCAAAGTACACGCGCATGACAATTTCTAGCTGATCTGAAAATCTCTCTCTGAGCTTCACGAGCTTTTGCGCATAGTCGTAGGCGGCATCTACGTCATGGACAGAGCAGGGACCGACAATCACCAGCAGGCGATGGTCCTCGTTATGCATGATGTTGCGAATGCGATCGCGCGTCTCTGTAACCAAGGCAGCAGCCGTCTCGGTCAAAGGAAGCTTTTTGAGTAGTTGGTTAGGAGCAAGCAAAGGGCGATTTTCGACCACGTGAAGGTCTTGGGTCTTGTACATAGGTTGGACGTCTATCAACTGTTGTGACCGAGAAAGAGAAAAAACTTACCTCATTGTGACAGGTCACCGTCTTATTGTGTGTCAGCGACTACACATCAAGACAGCCTACTGATGAATTCGTTCCAAGGAATTTCTTTCTCTATATATTTTGGAGACTGAGGCTCATAGGGGCTCTGTAGCCTATCTATGTGCATGATGTCTGCGCTATCCGGAAGAATTGGCACTTCTGGGTCGAAGTCGGTGGGCCGCATAAGCGAGCTAGAAAACCCTCTGAAAATTATAATTTCATCCACGTCTTGCCCAATTTGAACGTGAACCACTAGCACTTCTTGCGGATGCCGGAGCGTATAGCTTTCTAATTTACTAGCAAACTCAGCTTGGCTCATTAAATTAAGGATTGGAAGCGATCAAAGGTCGGAAGCTGCGTAGACAAAGAATTCTACTGGTTAAGCGCTGAACGGCCTTGACGACCTAGCCTAACGAAAGCGAAGTAGGCAAAGTAGGCTGCGTAGATCACCAGTCCAACGATGCCCCAAAACCCTAGGAAACCTCTGGTCAGACCGCCATGTAAATAGTCCTTGAAGAACAGTGAAGGCTCAAGCCATGCTTGACAGGCGGCTCCTTCAAACTGAGCCCTAGAGAACGCGCAGGGGATAAACAAAAGCTGCAAAATCCCACTGATTGCGCAATAGGCAGAAATACCCCAGCGCCAAGCATTAAAACCGAGAATGAGCGATCGCCTTGGCTGCTCTCTAATTTCCTCGTTGAGATCTGCCCAGAACCAGACGCTCAAAGGAATCAGAATCTTGGCCAAGAGCGCTGTAATGAAGCTAATTCCCCAACCGCCGATCATCAGATAGACGGTGATCATCAGCAGGCTAGCCACTCGCCAGTAGATAGTCATGACTGAGCTAATTGGTTCTGACTTCTTAACCCACGACCAGATGAGTACCGTCAGTGGCACAAAGACAGTAATTAACAGTGCTAATCGATAATCAGTCCAAACCAAAGGACGTACTGAGGCAGGATTTATGAGCACGCGACAATCAAGGATAAACAAGCAGTAATCAATGTAGCATCTGGTGAGCAATACAGCGTCGATCTGTCAAGTTACAAAAGCACAGCCCGTGCATGCCGACAGCCTGTAGGACGTGCGTACACCGTCAAAAACAAAGGGGGAAAGCGCTTTGCTTCAAAAGCCGCTTTCCCCCTTCCAATTTGATGCACGCTATCTGATGAACGCTATTCAACAGACGCTATCAGTTGTCGTAAACGCGGCACTCATCCGCTTCGGGGTTGTCGTCGCAGTACTTGTCGAAGGAAGACTTCTCGGGGACTTTCGCGCGTTGGTGAGAGGCTTCGGCCTGAAGCTCCTCGACGGCATCCCAGGCAGCGGCGCAACCTTCCGTGTCGTTGTTGTCTACGGAGCAGGCTTCACGGGCTGCTTCGATTTCAGTCTTGATTTTTTCTTGGATATCGCTCATGGCAAACCGTGTTTAGTAAAGTTTTAACGATGTTTGGTTCGGTTTCTATTCTAGCTTTGGCTGGCTCAAAACTGCCGTATCATAGATGGCAGTTTGAAAAGCGCTCGCTCCACCTGCTTAGTCCTAGAGCGACTTTAAGACAGGGATAGAGCCGACTCAAACGGTCTGGCGAGGTGGACAACCATAGTATGTCAGCAGTTTTCAAAGAAAAGCTCTACCCGTAGGATAATCTTAAGGAATCTGCAATTTATGAAGTGGGCTAGCGTAATTTCGACCAGTGTTTCTTTGGAAATGGCGGTGAAGGAGGTCACTGAACAGGCGCAAGAGCAGCTAGGTCGACAGCCTGATCTGGCGTTTGTTTTTGTATCTGTGGCGTTTGCTAGTGAGTACGAGCGGCTGATGCCCCTGCTCCAGGAATACATGCCTGTAGCCTACATTATCGGCTGTAGCGGTAGCGGGGTGATCGGGATGGACGATGATTTTCCTTCTGAGATCGAAGAGGGGCCAGCGCTAAGTCTGATGGTGGCGCATTTACCGGACGTTAATATCAACAGCTTTCATCTGACGGCGGCTAATTTACCAGATCTAGACAGTTCTCCGCAGGCATGGATTGATCTTATTGGTGTAGACCCATCTGAGCAGCCGGGGTTCGTACTGATGGCGGACCCGTTTTCGTCGGGGACTAATGAGCTACTTCAGGGATTGGATTTTGCCTATCCAGAAGCAACTAAGGTTGGCGGGCTAGCGGGGATTGAGAGCTTTAGCAAGGATAGCGGGCTGTTTTGCGGGCGGCGGCGATATCGAGAGGGCATTGTCGGCGTGGCGCTCTCAGGTGAGATTATGCTGGAGGCGATTGTAGCGCAGGGCTGTCGGCCCATTGGCGAGCTGTATCGGATCAGTGAGGGCGATCGCAATGTGATGATCAAGCTAGAACTCGATGAGCTTGCTGATAGCGGATCGACGCAGACGGCGCAGACGCCTCTAGAGATTTTGCAGACGCTTTTTCAAGGGATGAGTGAGGAAGAGCGAATATTGGTGCAAAATGCGCTGTTTATTGGCGTGGCGCAGAGCGGGTTTAAGGCGAACTTGACCCGTCGCGATTTTTTGATTCGGAATTTGGTAGGGGTGAATCCAAGGAACGGTGCGATCGCGGTAGCGGACAAAATTCGTCCGGGTATGCGAGTGCAGTTCCACATGCGCGATGCTCAAACCTCTGAAGAGGATCTAGAAGCTATGCTGCGCCGCTACCGAGTAGAACGCTTAGAAAATCAGCTAGGAGAGGGGCAAAAGGGCAGTTCTCCGGTGGGGGCTTTGCTGTTCTCCTGTACGGGTCGAGGGGAGGGGCTTTATGATGAGCCGAATTTTGATTCTGACCTGTTTGAAAGGTATCTCGGACCGCTGCCAGTCGGTGGTTTTTTCTGCAACGGTGAGATTGGACCGGTTAGCGGGTCGACGTTTTTACATGGATTTACGTCTGTTTTTGGAATTTGCTGCAAGCCAAACTGACAGCTGCTGTTTATTCAACTGCTGCCATTTGACTGCTGCTACTTGACTACTGCTACTTAGCTACTGCTATTCAGCTACTGCCGGACAAAACCATCGAGCTCTGGTCGATATCGAGCCAGGAACTCTCCGCTCGAATTGTGTAGTACGACTGGAATCTGCGCTTGTTGGCTGAGCTGGGTGATTTGCTGTAAAAGCTGGTTGCTTTGGGCTATGAGCTGCTCGCTGGCAACTGTTTCCGCTCTCTGGTTGGGTGGGGTAATCGACTGATTGATGATTTCGTCGTAGCCTTCGAAGAGATCTACTCGAACGCCGCCTTCCCTGATGGCGTAGGTGCATACCTGCACGGTGCTAACGCCGCAGACTAAGAAAAAGCTGGGTTCAACGGTTTGAAAACGAAAGGAAATTTCTTGAGTTTTCCCGGCATCGTTCCATGATTTTGTGTACTGGGCAAGCAGTGCGTCCACTTCTGAATGCGCTGAGGTGTCTTTGTTAACGCTTTCTAGATTGAGCAGAGCTGTATTCCAGTTTTCTATTGCCAGGGTCCAGAGCGAATCTGATTCGGCACGCTGGGCTTCGGCAGCTTTTTGCTTAGCTTCGGAGAGAAGTTCACTAGCGCTACGCTCCTCTTCGGCCTGGTTGCGCACTTCCTCTAGTTGCTGCTCATAGTCTGGCAGCATCTGCTGCGCTTCGGCATAAGCCTGTGTGCCTTGTGGAATCTGCCGCAAATTTTCGACCGCAGTCTCCCAGCCTGCAGCCGCAGCTTCCCAAGCCTCGGCTGATTCGGCAATGTCTGCCTGCTGCGTAGCCTGGCTGGCAGACTGCTGAGCCTGACGAATGCTCACTTCTGCGCGCGATTCTGTCTCGACCCTAACCAGGATCGTCGACAGACTGGCACGGTATTCCGTTAGCTTAGTTTGGGCTAGCTCGTGTACCGGACTGTCGTCTGGGACAGCGGCAAGGGCGGCGGTGGCCTCTCGCCACTGAGCGGCAATTTCTTTCCAGGTAGAGACGGAATGAGGAGGATCTTGGGATTGAACGGCAGCGCTGTATGCCTTGCTTTGGGCCGCGCTGACCAGGTCTAGGGCATTGAGCTGTCGCTCATAGGCCGGGATAGCGGCTTGAGCTTCGTCGTGATAGGTAGACCAAACAGGAATCGGCTTGAGTCGTCGGATAGAACGTCGCAGCTTTCGCTGAGAGGCTTCGATGTTATCAGCAGAGGTATCTAGCTGCAGTTGATCTAAGGCTTCGTCGCTTTCGATTCTGGCGGTTTCTAGGCGATCGCACCGACCAACCGTGCAGGGCCTAGTCAGCACAAACCCCAATATTCCAGCGACCAAGAAGCCAAAAAGGCCAACAAATACCCAAGGACTGGTTCTCGACTGCTGGGCCCACTGCTCGCGCTGCCACTGAACCTCTTCTTCTCCAACGGGCGCGATATCTTCATCAGCTTGCACGGTTGACTGAGTGCGATCGCCACTCAGGGAATAAACCGAGTCTCCATCCTCGTACTCTTCATCCTCGTACTCTTCATCCTCGTACTCTTCGTCCTCATAGCCGTCATCTTCGTAGTCTTCGTAACCTGCGCCTTCGTAACCTGAATCGTTATAAGCTTCAGTTGCATCGTCGGTATCGGCGTAGTCGCCGGAATCGGCTGCAACTTCATAGACATTGGGCAGCGCTTCGGACTCGTCATACTCAAAGGGAATAGGTTGCTCTTCTACTACAGAACCGTCAGCTAGAGAGCTATCGAGTTCCGAAGCTTCTATCTCCTGTGCAGATTCTTCTACAGGCGCTTCCTTCACTATTAGCTCTTCTGAAGCTAGCTCCTCTGGAACTAAATCTTCTAGTACGAACTCTCTGTCTTCTAAAGCTGGTTTCTCGAAGGCCGATGTGTTTGTGGTGGGATCTTCGAGCGTCAAATCTTCAGACGATAAATCTTCAGGTGCTGAATCTTCAGCCGTTAGATCTTCAGGCTCTGATTCTTCAAGCGCTGAACTTCCGGGTAGTAGTTCTTCAAGCGTCGAAGCTTCAGACGATAATCCTTCAAACGCGGAACTTTTGGACGAAAGCTCTTCAAACGCCAAATTTTCAGGATCAGACGACTCGAGGATTGAACGCTCAGACTCTGTACTTTCAAATGTTGAATCTTCAAACTCTAAATTTTCTAAATCCGACCCTTCAGACTCTATTGTTTCTAGCTCGGATTCCTCGGACGTGAGATTTTCGGACTCTATCTCCTCAGACACATCAGATATAAAGTCTTCAAACGCCAAATCTTCAGTCTCTGCATTTGCAGGCTCTACCTCTTGACTCGTCAAATCTTCAAACGCTAGCTCTTCAAGCGCCAGGTCTTCAAACGCTAGACCTTCAGTCTCTGTAGCTATAGGCTCTATCTCCTCGCCTGCCAAACTTTCAGACCATATGCCTGTAGATTCCAAAGATGCAAACGTCGGGTTCTCAAACCCTGATTCTTCAGACGCTAGTCCTTCTATCCGCTCGCTAGACGACGGATTGTCTTCAATACGCTCTTCTGCAAAGGCAGTCATCTCTATAGAATCTTCTACCTCTGTAGATTCCGCAGAGTCGTCTCTAATATCTTTTGCTACCTCTGCCGTTGCACTAGCGTTGACAATAAGTTCATCTGCGGCACGCTCACTCTCTTTACCGACTGGGTCTTCATCTGCAACAGCATCCTCCGACTCAAGCGATAGATTCGCCGCCGGTTTTGGATCGGGATCTTCTGCATTGAGATCGAAAAAATCTAGCGATCTATCATCACCCAAATCGCTTGCAATAGGTAGGTCAACCGTTGGCAGATCCAGCTCTGATGAAGCGACTACAGGCGCTTCGTCTGGCACCAAAAACTCTAGTAAGTCGCTGTCAGATTGCTGCGCAGTTTGCGAAATGCCCTCCGAGAGGTCGGCGTACAAATCGGTAGCGCTATCGATAGCAAAGATTGCGGACTCTTCTGAATCAGATGTCAGATCTAGATCTTTTTCTACATAGAGATCAGTTGAAAGATCAGATGAGACACCAGATAAGTAAGGCTCTGTTTCGTCAGAACCTGGCTGGCCAAATAAATCCGCAAAGCCATCTTCTACCTTCCACGTAAACGATCTCATCGTAAAAGGCTTAGATGCGTTTAGATGTTTTAGATAGAGTTGTACGGCGACTTCTTCTGCAGTTTCTGACAGGTCGGCAATCTCGACAGGAAGCCCAGTCATGTCAAACTGCTGACGCAGGCGCTTTTCTAACCAATCTAGCGTCCGAGTAGCCAGCTTTTTGCCATCGTCTTCTTTGAGTGGATACTCAACCAATACCATCACCTTATCGCGGCCCAAAGTACAGCGGGCCGTGGCTCGAGGCGGAATACCACGTCGCTTAGAAAGCGCTTGGGTAAGTTCTGCCGATAGGGTTTCGAAAGTAGGTGCGGACATAGAGGGGCGCATTCACATTAGAACGCTGAAGATTCCAGAGATAATAAGGTTGGTGAGATAGTAACAGCTAAAGTTGATGCATTAGGGCGTAGTTTTACCGGAATGGAGGAAAGTTAATTGATCTATGGGTCAATTATGGACGGCTGGCTATGGATATATTGATTGTGGAAGACGAGGCTGATATCGCCGAACTGATTCGACTTTACCTATCGAAAGAAGGGTTTGGCTGCTATGTTTGCCGAGATGGTAGCACCGCGCTCGATCGCTTTAGGACAATTCAGCCGGACCTCATTATTTTAGATCTAATGATTCCGGGTTTGGATGGACTGGAAGTCTGCGCCAGAATTCGACAGCAAAATGAGATCAAAGATCCATACATTATGATGCTGACCGCCCGAGGAGAAGAGATAGACCGGATTATTGGTTTGTCTACGGGGGCAGACGACTATATGGTGAAACCTTTTAGCCCGAGGGAGTTAGTGGCACGGGTTCGCGCTGTGCTACGGCGTAGCTTGCGAGGGGAGCCACAGCCGGCTGCCACCTATCAGACTACGCATTTTACAGTGGATATCGACCAGCGAACGGCGAGTCAAAGCGTAGTGCAAGCTGTCTCTAGAGACAGTTTGAGTACTGATAGCAATCCTACGGACGATTCCGAGCGACAGAGTGCCCAAGGAAAGCAGGAAGTAACGCAAATACCGCTAGAGTTGACGCCTTTGGAGTTTGATCTGCTGGCTACGTTTATGAGCTACCCAGGCCGAGTGTGGAACCGAAGTCAGCTGATCGAAAAGCTGTGGGGGGAGGACTTCTTTGGGGATGAGCGGGTGGTGGATACGCACGTGGCTCGGCTGCGGAAGAAGATTGAGCCGGACCCATCTGCGCCAACATTTGTAAAGACGGTGGTGGGGGTAGGATACCGGTTTGAGGACGGGTAAGCCTCGATTGCGCTCGGCTGCCAGGAGTTTGGCTACGCTCGGTTGCCAAGGGGTGGGTTGAAGGAAAATGGGTAGAGGTGATGGGAGTGTGACAGTAAAGTGAGCGGTGAGGGGTGATTTGGGAAGAAGACGAGTTGGGTTGAGGAATCGGCTGTTAGTTTCTCAGCTGATTGTGCTGGCGGTGGCGATCGCATCACTAGCGATAGTAAGTCGGCTTTATACGCCGCGTTATTTTGTGGTGACATTGGAGCGGATGGAGCTGCGGGGAGTAAGGATTCAGCAGCAGGTAAAAGGACAGCTGTTGAAGGGATTTGAGGGGGCTTGGATTCGAGGGCTGTTCTGGTCGGTAGTGCTGGGGGGAGGGACGGCTGGTGGAGCGAGCTGGTGGCTATCTCGGCGGATCACGCGGCCTCTACTGCGGATGGAAACGATCACAAGGCAGTTTGCAGCGGGGAATTTTTCTTCTCGGGTGCCGCCATTAGATATTCCTGAGTTTGACCGGTTGGGTCACAGCTTCAATCGGATGGCGGATGACTTGGAAGGAGTGGAGCAGCGGCGGCGAGAGCTGGTAGGAGATCTCACTCACGAGCTGCGAACGCCGCTGACGATTGTGAAGGGATATTTGGAAGGGCTGGCAGACGGCGCGATCGCACCCACGCCCGAGACCTATGGCCGGCTAGCAAAAGAGACAGAGCGATTGCAGCGTCTGGTCAACGATCTGCAAGAACTATCAAAGCTAGAGTCTGGATATTTGCCAATTGATCCACAGGCAGTGGCGATCGCCCCTTTAGTTTCTCAGGTATGTGATCGCTTTGCCGATCAGCTCCTAAATTCAGAAAAGCTGAAGCTGACAACCGATTTTTCTGAAAAACTGCCGAAAGTGTGGGGAGATCCTGCCCGAATTGAGCAAATTCTGGTGAATCTGCTGAGCAATGCCTTTCGCCATACCGAGATCGGGAGAGTAGATGTATGCGTTTATACACAGGCTATAGATAGCCCGGACGTTGTCTGGATAGCGGTTGCAGATACTGGCGAAGGAATTACGCAGGCAGACATCCCGCATGTGTTTGAGCGGTTTTGGCGAGCAGATGGCTCGGGCGATCGGATCTCCAAAGGATCGGGCGTTGGCCTGGCTATCTGTCGTCGCCTCGTTGAGCTTCAGGGCGGTAGCATTCACGCTGAGAGCGAGCTAGGCGTGGGCAGCACCTTCAGATTTTCACTGCCGACGGCGTAATAGAACGGATTTGGCACTGCCTATCTTGTTGAAAATCACACTGTTCTACGCACCGGGGACTGCGTGATCCGAACATCAAAGTCGGTGGATCAAAATCGGGCTGGCATCGTGATCCTGAGGAGAGGTGGCGTCTTCAACGGTGATAGCAATAGCTCGAACTTGAGTGCGATCGCGAAACACATTTGGCAGCACAATCTTCTCAATCTGATTGCCTACTTCATCCACTGTAAAAACAGCCGTCAAAATAGCGTTTTTAGTATCTTTAGTAGCCGGAGCACTTGGATCTATAACCGTCCATAGCGCATAGACCTGGTTATCAGGGAGAGTAGGCAGCCCACTTACTTCCAAAACCGCACTCAGACGATCGCTATCCACTGAGAGTTCAACGGAGCTGTCTTGTTCGTTTTCTGCTGCATTTTCTGTTGCATCGAGAGAATAAGTTACAAGCTCAGCATCACCTATTTGCTCGGAAGCTATCTGCGCAGCCTCGATCGCTCTAAGTGCCTGCTGTAGCCTGTAGTTTTGCGATCCTAGATAGAGACTAAGAACTGCCAGCAGTCCGGTTGCTATCAATAGGATCTTCTTCGGAAATCGCGACAACGCTCCGGGTGAGTCAGCAGGCTGTTGCAGCCTAAGGTCTGACACCCTGGGTTCTGATATTCTCGAATCTAGCTCTCTGGATGCTGATTCTGAAGATGACTGCGCAGTAAATGATCGAGCAGTCTGTCCTGCCGCCGCTAAATCTGCCGCCGCTAGAACAGATGCTTTCAACGCAGGAGGAGGTGCTGTTTCTTGTCCGTAAACCTGATCTAAAGAAGCCTGTAGCTCCGCTAACTCTAGCTGAAGCGCCGGGTCGCTCGATAGCAGTTGCTCAACCGCGTGGCTTTCTTCTACATTGAGGTCGCCCAGAATATAGCCAGCCAACAAAAGCTGTTGTTCGGAGGGAGTTGAAATATTCATGGTTCTATCTTTCCCTGCACAGTCCCTTCTTGGACGGTCTCTTGTGAAGCCGACTCTTCTAGAGAAGCCTCTTTTCGTGTAGGCCTTTCCTGAACAGTTTCCTTAGCAACCAAAATTTTGCGCAGCTTGAGCAAACCACGCCGGGTTCTGGCCTTTATAGTCCCTAGAGGGGTATCAAGGTGCAAAGCTATATCAGATTGAGTAAACCCTTGAAAGTAGGCTAAATGCAGGGCTTGCCGCTGCTCTACTGAAAGCTGAGAAAGCGCTGATTTGACCGTTTCAGACTGCTCGCTTTCTATAGCATTTTGAGCAGCAGGATCAACGCTGGCAGGTGAGGAGGCTATGTAGTTAGTTTTTAGCCTCTGTTGTGAGCGATAGGCAGATTGGCGCGATCGCAGCCTGTCCATCGCTCGAGAGCGCGTCAACATCATTAGAAAAGTTCGCAACGATCCGCGAGTAGGGTCAAAACCTTTCTTTTCAACTAATTTCACAAAAATATCTTGAGTCAAATCTTCCGCTTCTTGAGCATTGCCCAGCATGTTCAGACTAACGCCGTATACCAAGCTGGCATGGCGATCATATATCTGGCCCAAGGCTACGGTCTCACCGGAACACAAAGCTGCCCACAGCTCTACGTCAGTTCGAGGATCGTATTCGAGCCGGTGAGAAGGCGCAGAATCCATAAACGAGTGAAAGCAAGATAGCACCGTCATCCTACTACATTACTCTTGCCTAGTTTTAAAAGTCGCATGGATAGATATATCTAGACAAGTAAATGGACCTGAGTAGACAAGACACACAACAGAACTTAGATCACTCTAAAAACTGCTCACAAAAATAATACGCACAGAGACATAGATTTGGATGCACAGATGAACAAATAAAGTCTTCTGTTGATTACACAGCTACATCCGAATGCATCTGATTTTCACAGAGTTGCGTATCTGATGATATAAGAAGGTGGTTTCATCGCTACCACGAATAACCGCGCTGCCACGACTAACTGCGTGGATCAAGATAATTCTCCTATGAGCGAACAACACAAAAGGCTTGCATTGATCCTAAGCGTCGCTCCACTCTCGGATGTTGCTTTGCCTTAACAGGCTTTTGTAGGACAGTCCAACGAAGGGGCAATGGGCGAAACGGTCCGGCTGTTGGGGCTACAGCTAGACCAGAAGACTTTTACGTGAATGCGCACAACTCTCAATATCTAGGTGACGCAGTGCGCAGACGGCCAAGAGAAATGACTGTTCGCAGCCACCGACCCAAGATATTTACTCGTTCCACATCTATCAACGCTGAGCCGCTACAAACCAGTTCTTCATAGTTTTGCAGAGGCTCGGCATGAAACAACTCTCCACAAGTATTAGGGAAAAATGGTTCGTGTCAATACCACAGACCGGGTGCCCTCTCTAATAACGACTGCGGTTCTTCCGCTAGAAGAGTCTCAACAGATAGATCTAATAGTTGAAACACCCTCTACCAGCAGCTTCTTCGCCAGCCTGGAAGATAGCATCTCAAAAGTTACTGGCAACTTTAGCAATCTGACTAGTCCACTTATGCCCGTGGGTGGGGCAGACCCCGAGGGTAATCCCGAAAGTGCATCTATATC